>NZ_JABXOF010000043.1 GCF_013375155.1 Serratia ureilytica | reverse complement strand
ATTGCACAATGGGCGCAAGCCTGATGCAGCCATGCCGCGTGTGTGAAGAAGGCCTTCGGGTTGTAAAGCACTTTCAGCGAGGAGGAAGGTGGTGAGCTTAATACGCTCATCAATTGACGTTACTCGCAGAAGAAGCACCGGCTAACTCCGTGCCAGCAGCCGCGGTAATACGGAGGGTGCAAGCGTTAATCGGAATTACTG
>NZ_JABXOF010000042.1 GCF_013375155.1 Serratia ureilytica | reverse complement strand
ATTGCACAATGGGCGCAAGCCTGATGCAGCCATGCCGCGTGTGTGAAGAAGGCCTTCGGGTTGTAAAGCACTTTCAGCGAGGAGGAAGGTGGTGAACTTAATACGTTCATCAATTGACGTTACTCGCAGAAGAAGCACCGGCTAACTCCGTGCCAGCAGCCGCGGTAATACGGAGGGTGCAAGCGTTAATCGGAATTACTG
>NZ_JABXOF010000041.1 GCF_013375155.1 Serratia ureilytica | reverse complement strand
ATGATCCGTGAGGCTTAACCTTACAACACCGAAGGTGTTTTGGTGAGACCGAGACAATATTCAGCTTGTTGACAGATTGGATTGACTGGCTTCGTAATGAAGCGGGTTAATTAAAACGAATTTGCCTGGCGGCAATAGCGCGGTGGTCCCACCTGACCCCATGCCGAACTCAGAAGTGAAACGCCGTAGCGCCGATGGTAGTGTGGGG
>NZ_JABXOF010000040.1 GCF_013375155.1 Serratia ureilytica | reverse complement strand
ATGATCCGTGAGGCTTAACCTTACAACACCGAAGGTGTTTTGGTGAGACCGAGACAATATTCAGCTTGTTGACAGATTGGATTGACTGGCTTCGTGATGAAGCGGGTTAATTGAAACGAATTTGCCTGGCGGCAATAGCGCGGTGGTCCCACCTGACCCCATGCCGAACTCAGAAGTGAAACGCCGTAGCGCCGATGGTAGTGTGGGG
>NZ_JABXOF010000039.1 GCF_013375155.1 Serratia ureilytica | reverse complement strand
CGGCGTTTCACTTCTGAGTTCGGCATGGGGTCAGGTGGGACCACCGCGCTATTGCCGCCAGGCAAATTCTGTTTCATTCCAACCGCCTCACTTCCGTGAAGCCATCAGAACCAATCTCGGAACGTCGCTGAAAATCTCTCTAAAAACACCTTCGGTGTTGTAAGGTTAAGCCTCACGGATCATTAGTACTGGTTAGCTCAATGCATCGCTGCA
>NZ_JABXOF010000038.1 GCF_013375155.1 Serratia ureilytica | reverse complement strand
TGGTGCGAAGAGAGGGACTTGAACCCTCACGTCCGTAAGAACACTAACACCTGAAGCTAGCGCGTCTACCAATTCCGCCACCTTCGCATCGATGCTGAGTGCAATATAAATCATGTGGTTATTTGGTGCGAAGAGAGGGACTTGAACCCTCACGTCCGTAAGGACACTAACACCTGAAGCTAGCGCGTCTACCAATTCCGCCACCTTCGCGTACCAG
>NZ_JABXOF010000037.1 GCF_013375155.1 Serratia ureilytica | reverse complement strand
GCATCGATGCGAAGGTGGCGGAATTGGTAGACGCGCTAGCTTCAGGTGTTAGTGTTCTTACGGACGTGAGGGTTCAAGTCCCTCTCTTCGCACCACGCTGGCGACGTAATATAAATCAAAGCAACAACATCGACTGTGCGAAGGTGGCGGAATTGGTAGACGCGCTAGCTTCAGGTGTTAGTGTCCTTACGGACGTGAGGGTTCAAGTCCCTCTCTTCGCACCAATTGATGA
>NZ_JABXOF010000036.1 GCF_013375155.1 Serratia ureilytica | reverse complement strand
TGCATAGCGCATCGACCGGGAGGGTGAGAATCCTCGACAGGGTTCGACAAAACGCTCGCGTTTTGGACCGCCAACGGCGGCCCGCAGGGTGAGCGTAGCGAATCAATCCCTCCCTCACCGCCATATTCTACGAAGAAGCCTGAACTCGCGTTCAGGCTTTTTTGTATGCATAGTGCACCGAGCGGGAGGGTGAGAATCCTCGACAGGGTTCGACAAAACGCTCGCGTTTTGGACCGCCAACGGCGGCCCGCAGGGTGAGCGCAGCGAATCAATCCCT
>NZ_JABXOF010000035.1 GCF_013375155.1 Serratia ureilytica | reverse complement strand
CACCGTCATGGGGTGTCGGGGGTCGGAGGTTCGAATCCTCTCATGCCGACCAAATTCAAGAAAACCTGCTGTAACAGCAGGTTTTTTTTCGTCTGTACGTGAGAGGATGAGAATCTCCGAAGGAGGTTTGAGCCGAACGTAGTGAGACCACGTTGCTTTAGCAACGGCCCACAGGGCAAGCATCGAAGATGCGCATAATCCTCTCATGCCGACCAAATTCAAGAAAACCTGCTGTAACAGCAGGTTTTTTTTCGTCTGCACGTCGAGAGGATGAGAACGCAGCCGCTGCAC
>NZ_JABXOF010000034.1 GCF_013375155.1 Serratia ureilytica | reverse complement strand
TTAAAGCGGCAGGGAAATTGGGTCGTTAGCTCAGTTGGTAGAGCAGTTGACTTTTAATCAATTGGTCGCAGGTTCGAATCCTGCACGACCCACCAATTTCTGAAGTAGCAGTAACCACAACAGTGGGTGATTAGCTCAGTTGGTAGAGCATCTCCTTTACACGGAGGGGGTCGGCGGTTCGAGCCCGTCATCACCCACCACTGTTATGGGTCGTTAGCTCAGTTGGTAGAGCAGTTGACTTTTAATCAATTGGTCGCAGGTTCGAATCCTGCACGACCCACCATTCTTTAAGAATGGCTGC
>NZ_JABXOF010000033.1 GCF_013375155.1 Serratia ureilytica | reverse complement strand
GAGGTGAATCAGCAATATGGTGCGTCCGAGTGGACTCGAACCACCGACCCCCACCATGTCAAGGTGGTGCTCTAACCAACTGAGCTACGGACGCACTGCACTGCTTGTGAAATTTGGTGCGTCCGAGTGGACTCGAACCACCGACCCCCACCATGTCAAGGTGGTGCTCTAACCAACTGAGCTACGGACGCACTGTACTGCTTCTGGAATTTGGTGCGTCCGAGTGGACTCGAACCACCGACCCCCACCATGTCAAGGTGGTGCTCTAACCAACTGAGCTACGGACGCATCTTTTCCTGTCTGTCA
>NZ_JABXOF010000032.1 GCF_013375155.1 Serratia ureilytica | reverse complement strand
CTGCAACAGCAGCTGACGCAGTTGCAAAAAGAGCAGGAAAGCCAACGCCAGCAGGGTGGGCAGCAAGAGAAAAACCTGAAGGCGGCGCTGGAGCAACAAAAGGCCGAGGCCGCCAAAGCGGCGGGCGAACTTCAACAGCAGTTGGCAGCGCTGCAAAAAGAGCGTGATGACCAACGCCAGCAGGCCGAGCAGCAAGAGAAAAAACTGAAGATGGCGCTGGAGCAGCAAAAGGCCGAGGCCGCCAAAGCGGCGGGTGAACTTCAGCAGCAGCTGGCGCAGCTGCAGGAAAAAAACAAGACGCAAACCG
>NZ_JABXOF010000031.1 GCF_013375155.1 Serratia ureilytica | reverse complement strand
CTGACCCCATGCCGAACTCAGAAGTGAAACGCCGTAGCGCCGATGGTAGTGTGGGGTCTCCCCATGCGAGAGTAGGACACTGCCAGGCATCAAATTAAGCGTGCTGATATGGCTCAGTTGGTAGAGCGCACCCTTGGTAAGGGTGAGGTCCCCAGTTCGACTCTGGGTATCAGCACCACTTTATTTAAAGTGGGTTTAGAAGTTCGGCAGAAAAAAGAATTTGCTTGGCGGCAATAGCGCGGTGGTCCCACCTGACCCCATGCCGAACTCAGAAGTGAAACGCCGTAGCGCCGATGGTAGTGTGGGGTCTCCCCATGCGA
>NZ_JABXOF010000030.1 GCF_013375155.1 Serratia ureilytica | reverse complement strand
GCAAGAGATGGTGGTGGGGGAAGGATTCGAACCTTCGAAGTCAGTGACGGCAGATTTACAGTCTGCTCCCTTTGGCCGCTCGGGAACCCCACCATGGTATTCATGGATTTGCTGATTTTTTAAGGAATGGGCTAAATTCCTATTGTGTGCTTCTAAGGATTACCGCGCTAAAGCGCGTTGTCTCGCCGCGCTCAGCTCGAACCTTGTCGAAGCTTCTCATCCTCCCCCCGGCGTTTAATGATATTTCAGCTTTCGCTTCAAGTTCATCAACAGAGAGAAGATGGTGGTGGGGGAAGGATTCGAACCTTCGAAGTCAGTGACGGCAGATTTACAGTCTGCTCCCTTTGGCCGCTCGGGAACCCCACCATATACA
>NZ_JABXOF010000029.1 GCF_013375155.1 Serratia ureilytica | reverse complement strand
CTGGCTCGCGTGAAGGCCAAGAAAACGGCGCAGCAGGCGGACGCTCCTGCCGAGACAGAACCGGCTCCGGCCACCGCCGAAGAAGATCCGCGCAAAGCGGCGGTCGCGGCGGCTATCGCCCGCGCCAAAGCCAAGAAAGCGGCGCAGCAGGCGGACGCTCCGGCCGAGACAGAACCGGCTCCGGCTGCCGCCGAAGAAGATCCGCGCAAGGCGGCGGTCGCGGCGGCTATCGCACGCGCCAAAGCCAAAAAAGCGGCGCAGCAGGCGGACGCTCCGGCCGAGACAGAACCGGCTCCGGCTACCGCCGAAGAAGATCCGCGCAAGGCGGCGGTCGCGGCGGCTATCGCTCGCGCCAAAGCCAAGAAAACGGCGCAGCAAGCGGACGCTCCGGCCGAGACAGAACCGGCTCCGGCTGACGCCGAAGAAGATCCGCGCAAGGCGGCGGTCGCGGCGGCTATCGCCCGCGCCAAAGCCAAAAAAACCGCCAGAGAATCGCTGGCGGCGGAAACGG
>NZ_JABXOF010000028.1 GCF_013375155.1 Serratia ureilytica | reverse complement strand
CGCTTACCACTTTGTGATTCATGACTGGGGTGAAGTCGTAACAAGGTAACCGTAGGGGAACCTGCGGTTGGATCACCTCCTTACCTAAAGATATTGCTTCGAGTGGCGTGCTCACACAGATTGTCTGATGAAAAAGTAACGAGCAAAAGCGTCATAAAAGTACGGTGTCGTGTCCCCTTCGTCTAGAGGCCTAGGACACCGCCCTTTCACGGCGGTAACAGGGGTTCGAATCCCCTAGGGGACGCCAAGCTTCCGACCCACCCGGTGAAAGCGGCGGTCCCAAGTATCTGACGATACACCATATCTTAAAGATGACTTCCGAGTCATGTTTAAGATATTGCTCTTTAACAATCTGGAACAAGCTGAAAATTGAAACATGACGGCTGAAATTTGTCCCTCCGTAGATGTATCGGGATAAAGAGTAACCTGTCATAGAGTCTCTCAAATGTTTGCAGCGCGAACGATGGAAACATCTTCGGGTTGTGAGGTTAAGTGACTAAGCGTACACGGTG
>NZ_JABXOF010000027.1 GCF_013375155.1 Serratia ureilytica | reverse complement strand
GCGATTAAGCGATAACTTTAGCAACAACACCAGCGCCTACAGTACGGCCGCCTTCACGGATTGCGAAACGCAGACCGTCGTCCATCGCGATTGGGTGAATCAGGGTTACAACCATGTTCACGTTGTCGCCTGGCATTACCATCTCTACGCCTTCTGGCAGTTCGATGGTACCGGTCACGTCAGTAGTACGGAAGTAGAACTGTGGACGGTAGCCTTTGAAGAATGGCGTGTGACGACCACCTTCATCTTTGCTCAGGATGTACACTTCAGATTCGAACTGGGTGTGCGGCTTGATGGAGCCTGGTTTAGCCAGTACCTGACCACGTTCGATTTCTTCACGTTTGATACCACGCAGCAGAACACCTACGTTCTCACCAGCACGGCCTTCGTCCAGCAGTTTGCGGAACATTTCAACGCCAGTACAGGTAGACTTAACGGTGTCTTTGATACCAACGATTTCAACTTCTTCGCCAACTTTGATGATACCGCGCTCAACACGACCGGTAACAACGGTACCACGACCGGAGATGGAGAATACGTCTTCGATTGGCAGCAGGAACGGCTTGTCGATAGCACGCTCTGGCTCTGGGATGTAGCTGTCCAGGGCTTCGGCCAGTTCGATGATTTTCGCTTCCCACTCAGCTTCGCCTTCCAGCGCTTTCAGCGCGGAACCGCGGATCACTGGCAGGTCGTCGCCTGGGAA
>NZ_JABXOF010000026.1 GCF_013375155.1 Serratia ureilytica | reverse complement strand
AAGGCCCAGGGAAGACTCATCTTGAGGCAAGTTTCGCGCTTAGATGCTTTCAGCGCTTATCTTTTCCGCACTTAGCTACCGGGCAATGCCATTGGCATGACAACCCGAACACCAGTGGTGCGTTCACTCCGGTCCTCTCGTACTAGGAGCAACCCCTCTCAATCTTCCAACGCCCACGGCAGATAGGGACCGAACTGTCTCACGACGTTCTAAACCCAGCTCGCGTACCACTTTAAATGGCGAACAGCCATACCCTTGGGACCTACTTCAGCCCCAGGATGTGATGAGCCGACATCGAGGTGCCAAACACCGCCGTCGATATGAACTCTTGGGCGGTATCAGCCTGTTATCCCCGGAGTACCTTTTATCCGTTGAGCGATGGCCCTTCCATTCAGAACCACCGGATCACTAAGACCTACTTTCGTACCTGCTCGAGCCGTCACTCTCGCAGTCAAGCTAGCTTATGCCTTTGCACTAACCTCACGATGTCCGACCGTGATTAGCTAACCTTCGTGCTCCTCCGTTACTCTTTGGGAGGAGACCGCCCCAGTCAAACTACCCACCAGACACTGTCCTCACCCCAGATTATGGGGCCGAGTTAGAACATCAAACATTAAAGGGTGGTATTTCAAGGATGGCTCCACGCAGACTGGCGTCCACGCTTCAAAGCCTCCCACCTATCCTACACATCAAGGCTCAATGTTCAGTGTCAAGCTATAGTAAAGGTTCACGGGGTCTTTCCGTCTTGCCGCGGGTACACTGCATCTTCACAGCGAGTTCAATTTCACTGAGTCTCGGGTGGAGACAGCCTGGCCATCATTACGCCATTCGTGCAGGTCGGAACTTACCCGACAAGGAATTTCGCTACCTTAGGACCGTTATAGTTACGGCCGCCGTTTACTGGGGCTTCGATCAAGAGCTTCGCCTTGCGGCTGACCCCATCAATTAACCTTCCAGCACCGGGCAGGCGTCACACCGTATACGTCCACTTTCGTGTTTGCACAGTGCTGTGTTTTTATTAAACAGTTGCAGCCAGCTGGTATCTTCGACTGGCTTCAGCTCCATCCGC
>NZ_JABXOF010000025.1 GCF_013375155.1 Serratia ureilytica | reverse complement strand
CACAGGTCGTGAGTTCGATGAGTAGGGCGGGACACGTGACATCCTGTCTGAATATGGGGGGACCATCCTCCAAGGCTAAATACTCCTGACTGACCGATAGTGAACCAGTACCGTGAGGGAAAGGCGAAAAGAACCCCGGCGAGGGGAGTGAAATAGAACCTGAAACCGTGTACGTACAAGCAGTGGGAGCACCTTCGTGGTGTGACTGCGTACCTTTTGTATAATGGGTCAGCGACTTATATTTTGTAGCAAGGTTAACCGTATAGGGGAGCCGTAGGGAAACCGAGTCTTAACTGGGCGACTAGTTGCAAGGTATAGACCCGAAACCCGGTGATCTAGCCATGGGCAGGTTGAAGGTTGGGTAACACTAACTGGAGGACCGAACCGACTAATGTTGAAAAATTAGCGGATGACTTGTGGCTGGGGGTGAAAGGCCAATCAAACCGGGAGATAGCTGGTTCTCCCCGAAAGCTATTTAGGTAGCGCCTCGTGAACTCATCTTCGGGGGTAGAGCACTGTTTCGGCTAGGGGGCCATCCCGGCTTACCAAACCGATGCAAACTCCGAATACCGAAGAATGTTATCACGGGAGACACACGGCGGGTGCTAACGTCCGTCGTGAAGAGGGAAACAACCCAGACCGCCAGCTAAGGTCCCAAAGTCATGGTTAAGTGGGAAACGATGTGGGAAGGCATAGACAGCCAGGATGTTGGCTTAGAAGCAGCCATCATTTAAAGAAAGCGTAATAGCTCACTGGTCGAGTCGGCCTGCGCGGAAGATGTAACGGGGCTAAACCATGCACCGAAGCTGCGGCAGCGACGCTTAGGCGTTGTTGGGTAGGGGAGCGTTCTGTAAGCCGTTGAAGGTGGCCTGTGAGGGTTGCTGGAGGTATCAGAAGTGCGAATGCTGACATAAGTAACGATAAAGCGGGTGAAAAGCCCGCTCGCCGGAAGACCAAGGGTTCCTGTCCAACGTTAATCGGGGCAGGGTGAGTCGACCCCTAAGGCGAGGCTGAAAAGCGTAGTCGATGGGAAACAGGTTAATATTCCTGTACTTGGTGTTACTGCGAAGGGGGGACGGAGAAGGCTAGGCTGGCCGGGCGACGGTTGTCCCGGTTTAAGCGTGTAGGGGGTGTGACCTGGTAAATCCGGTTGCATATCAACCCTGAGGCGTGATGACGATGCACTACGGTGCAGAAGTAGTTGATGCCCTGCTTCCAGGAAAATCCTCTAAGCTCCAGGTAACATTAAATCGTACCCCAAACCGACACAGGTGGTCAGGTAGAGAATACCAAGGCGCTTGAGAGAACTCGGGTGAAGGAACTAGGCAAAATGGTGCCGTAACTTCGGGAGAAGGCACGCTGGCATGTAGGTGAAGTCCCT
>NZ_JABXOF010000024.1 GCF_013375155.1 Serratia ureilytica | reverse complement strand
TCATCAATTGACGTTACTCGCAGAAGAAGCACCGGCTAACTCCGTGCCAGCAGCCGCGGTAATACGGAGGGTGCAAGCGTTAATCGGAATTACTGGGCGTAAAGCGCACGCAGGCGGTTTGTTAAGTCAGATGTGAAATCCCCGGGCTCAACCTGGGAACTGCATTTGAAACTGGCAAGCTAGAGTCTCGTAGAGGGGGGTAGAATTCCAGGTGTAGCGGTGAAATGCGTAGAGATCTGGAGGAATACCGGTGGCGAAGGCGGCCCCCTGGACGAAGACTGACGCTCAGGTGCGAAAGCGTGGGGAGCAAACAGGATTAGATACCCTGGTAGTCCACGCTGTAAACGATGTCGATTTGGAGGTTGTGCCCTTGAGGCGTGGCTTCCGGAGCTAACGCGTTAAATCGACCGCCTGGGGAGTACGGCCGCAAGGTTAAAACTCAAATGAATTGACGGGGGCCCGCACAAGCGGTGGAGCATGTGGTTTAATTCGATGCAACGCGAAGAACCTTACCTACTCTTGACATCCAGAGAACTTTCCAGAGATGGATTGGTGCCTTCGGGAACTCTGAGACAGGTGCTGCATGGCTGTCGTCAGCTCGTGTTGTGAAATGTTGGGTTAAGTCCCGCAACGAGCGCAACCCTTATCCTTTGTTGCCAGCGGTTCGGCCGGGAACTCAAAGGAGACTGCCAGTGATAAACTGGAGGAAGGTGGGGATGACGTCAAGTCATCATGGCCCTTACGAGTAGGGCTACACACGTGCTACAATGGCGTATACAAAGAGAAGCGACCTCGCGAGAGCAAGCGGACCTCATAAAGTACGTCGTAGTCCGGATTGGAGTCTGCAACTCGACTCCATGAAGTCGGAATCGCTAGTAATCGTAGATCAGAATGCTACGGTGAATACGTTCCCGGGCCTTGTACACACCGCCCGTCACACCATGGGAGTGGGTTGCAAAAGAAGTAGGTAGCTTAACCTTCGGGAGGGCGCTTACCACTTTGTGATTCATGACTGGGGTGAAGTCGTAACAAGGTAACCGTAGGGGAACCTGCGGTTGGATCACCTCCTTACCTAAAGATATTAGTTCGAGTGGCGTGCTCACACAGATTGTCTGATGAAAAAGTAACGAGCAGAAATACCTTTATAGGCTTGTAGCTCAGGTGGTTAGAGCGCACCCCTGATAAGGGTGAGGTCGGTGGTTCAAGTCCACTCAGGCCTACCACTTCTTGTAAGTGGAAAAGGTACTGCACGTGACTGTATGGGGCTATAGCTCAGCTGGGAGAGCGCCTGCCTTGCACGCAGGAGGTCAGCGGTTCGATCCCGCTTAGCTCCACCATATAGTCCGGTATTGAATACTTCAGAGTATATTGGCGACAGTATGCTGCGAAGTATTTTGCTCTTTAACAATCTGGAACAAGCTGAAAATTGAAACATGACGGCTGAAATTTGTCCCTCCGTAGATGTATTGGGATGAAGAGTAACCTGTCATAGAGTCTCTCAAATGTTTGCAGCGCGAACGATGGAAACATCTTCGGGTTGTGAGGTTAAGTGACTAAGCGTACACGGTGGATGCCTAGGCAGTCAGAGGCGATGAAGGGCGTGCTAATCTGCGAAAAGCGTCGGTAAGGTGATATGAACCGTTATAACCGGCGATACCCGAATGGGGAAACCCAGTGTGTTTCGACACACTATCATGTCATGAATACATAGTGGCATGAGGCGAACCGGGGGAACTGAAACATCTAAGTACCCCGAGGAAAAGAAATCAACCGAGATTCCCCCAGTAGCGGCGAGCGAACGGGGAGGAGCCCAGAACCTGAATCGGCTTGTGTGTTAGTGGAAGCGTCTGGAAAGTCGCGCAGCAAAGGGTGATAGCCCCGTACACTAAAATGCACAGGTCGTGAGTTCGATGAGTAGGGCGGGACACGTGACATCCTGTCTGAATATGGGGGGACCATCCTCCAAGGCTAAATACTCCTGACTGACC
>NZ_JABXOF010000023.1 GCF_013375155.1 Serratia ureilytica | reverse complement strand
TGCCCTGGGCAGTCAACGTGCGCGTAGTGGCGAGTCGGGGTGTCATACTCAACGTGAGAGGTGTTGATGGTGATACCACGAGCTTTTTCTTCTGGTGCGTTATCGATCTGGTCGAAAGCACGTGCAGAACCGCCGTAGGTTTTAGCCAGAACGGTAGTGATCGCTGCAGTCAGGGTAGTTTTACCGTGGTCAACGTGGCCGATAGTACCGACGTTAACGTGCGGTTTTGTACGTTCAAACTTTTCTTTAGACATCGATTGTCCCTCTAAGACACGGATAAATCGGTGGTATCACCACATCAACCAAGCATTTGCTCGTTGAATCCAGAACAGAAAGAAAATCAGGGGGCGAGAAATTAAGAAGTGGTGCTGATAGGCAGATTCGAACTGCCGACCTCACCCTTACCAAGGGTGCGCTCTACCAACTGAGCTATATCAGCACATCTTGGAGCGGGCAGTGGGAATCGAACCCACATCATCAGCTTGGAAGGCTGAGGTAATAGCCATTATACGATGCCCGCATCCTGGAACTCGGCTACCTGATTTTTCTGTAGAATTTTGGGGATAGAGCAGGATTGTTCATCACTCGGCTCGTATCCTTCGGGCCGGCTGCGCCTCGCGCTGCACAACTCGAACCTTGCCGAAGGCTTTCGCCCTCTCCTCCCGCCATCAACCGTTGCGGTGTTTATCGCATCTCAGTTAATCGCCGAAGGCAAGATTTGGTGGTGGGGGAAGGATTCGAACCTTCGAAGTCTGTGACGGCAGATTTACAGTCTGCTCCCTTTGGCCGCTCGGGAACCCCACCAGATTTTAACTACTTGTGACTTGAATGGTGCCGGCTACCGGAATCGAACTGGTGACCTACTGATTACAAGTCAGTTGCTCTACCTACTGAGCTAAGCCGGCATCAAGTGCAGCGCATTCTAGGTAGAGCGGGCGACCTATGCAACAAAAAAATTGCTTTACGCGCACTTTCGCTCATAAATCAGTCAATTTTGCATGCTGTCATGCAATTCGCAGCCTGTGGCGTGCAAACATTCATCACTTGCGGCAATCATTCTCTACAATTTTATCCACTTTTTGCAAGCTTTGAACGCCCCTTTCTCCGTGTCGGGCTTCTCAAAACACGTAACCCACGACGGTAAACCGTGAGCGGGATCGATGCACCAAAAAGAGGATGGCTGCCCTGGTTCGTGGCGTGAACTACACTTATTCCTCGCCCTTTCGCCGTGGCTATGCCTTTTATCGCTCTGGCGCAGTTATTGCTTATCTTCATTACCCCCATATCTGGAGGAATGACCGATGAAAATAGTGCCTATTAACGCCGCTACGCTCCCGATTTATCGCGATGAATTGGCTCGCCTGTTGACCGATGCGGTCACCCACGGCGCTTCAGTGGGCTACGACACCTTAATCCCGCATGAAGACGCCGAGAGTTACTTCCACAGCCTGCGTCCGGCCTTGGCCAAGGGTGAGCTGCTATTGTGGATTGCCCGCGACGAACGCGGCGTCGTTGGCACCGTTCAACTCGAGCTCTGCCAGAAACCGAATGGCCGTAATCGTGCGGAGGTAGTGAAACTGCTGGTTCATAGCCGCGCTCGTCGCAACGGCGTAGGCCTGGCGCTAATGAAGACGTTGGAGCAAGCGGCACTGCAACAGCAGCGCGGGCTACTGTATCTGGATACACAGGCCGGTTCGGCGGCAGAAGCACTTTATCGCAGTCTGGGCTATCGCTGTCTGGGTGAAATGCCTGACTATGCGGCCGGACCCGATGGCTATTACCACTCAACCGTCATTTATTACAAACGTCTGTTCACCGTGACCCCGTCTTCACGCGCTATCGCCAGCTAACCTTCAGGCGGTATCCTGACTCCATGATACCGCCTTGCAACCCCGCTTTATCAACTGCGCGCCGCTTCGCACAATTGACATAAACTGCTGCCTATCGACAACTTTTGCGAAAAAAGTCTACGCCAAAAACGAAGCTGTCTATAATATGCAGCTTGTTTATTCTCTGGAGTTGGCGTCCGGCGCCTTTCCCAACCTGCGTTAACAGGCAGAATTTGGCTTATGATAAAAAGAGATCAATCTTTAGCAACGCCTTACCTACAGTTCGATCGTACCCAGTGGGCTGCGTTGCGAGATTCGGTGCCGCTGACGTTGTCGGAAGAAGAGATCGTTAAACTGAAAGGGATTAACGAAGATCTCTCGTTGGAAGAAGTTGCGCAGATTTATCTGCCGCTGTCACGACTGTTGAACTTCTATATCAGTTCCAACCTGCGCCGGCAGGCGGTACTGGAACAATTCCTCGGCACCGACGGGCAAAAGATTCCCTATGTCATCGGCATCGCCGGCAGCGTAGCCGTCGGCAAGAGCACGACCGCACGTCTGTTGCAGGCGCTGCTGAGCCGCTGGCCGGAACACCGCAGCGTTGAGCTGATCACGACCGACGGCTTCTTGCATCCAAACAAGGTGCTGAACGAACGCGGTTTGATGAAGAAAAAAGGCTTCCCGCAGTCTTACGATATGCATAGCCTGGTGAAGTTCGTGTCGGAAGTGAAATCCGGCGCCAAACGTGTCACCGCCCCGGTTTATTCCCATTTGATCTATGACGTTGTGCCCGAAGGTAATAAAGTCATCGAACAGCCGGACATTCTTATCCTGGAAGGGCTTAACGTATTGCAAAGCGGTATGGATTATCCTCACGATCCGCATCGCGTATTCGTTTCCGACTTCGTCGACTTCTCTATATATGTCGATGCGCCGGAGACGCTATTGCAAAGCTGGTATATCAACCGTTTCCTGAAATTCCGTCAGGGCGCATTTTCCAATCCTGATTCTTATTTCCATAATTATTCAAAATTGCCGGAACCGGAGGCGATTAATATTGCCACGCAATTATGGAATGAAATCAATGGATTGAATTTGCAGCAGAACATACTGCCTACCCGCGAACGCGCGAGCCTGATTATGACCAAAAGCGCCAACCATGCCGTTGAAAGCGTGCGTTTAAGAAAATAAGCCTACCGAACGATCAAGGGGACGCTGCCGTCCCCTTGTCTTTTCTCACTATTCCGCGCTGCGCAGCGATATCTCTCCGCCGATAAAGGGTTTGATTTCCCCTTCTTGTTCCAGCAGGAGTGCACCTTGCGCGTCGATACCCCGGGCGATACCCACAATCTGTCGCTCGCCAATCAGCAGTTTGACCGGTCTGTCGATAAAATTATCCAGCGTGCGCCAACGGCCAATGAATGGCGCCAGCCCATCTATCTCGAATTGTTTTAAGGACTGCCGCAATTCATTAAGCAGAGTGGCGGTCAGCTCATTACGATCGATGTTAATACCGGCTTCTTGCAGGTTGATCCAACCTTGGTTGATCCCACTCGCATTGGTATCCCGCATCGCCAAATTAATGCCGGCGCCGATGACCAACTGAGCCGCGTCGCCGGTTTTCCCCGTCAACTCGACCAAGATCCCTGCCAATTTACGATCGTTCAGGTAAAGATCGTTGGGCCATTTGACTCGCACATCTTTAGCGCCAAGACGCTGCAAGACCTCCGCCATCACCATGCCGATCACCAGGCTCAGCCCCATCGCCGCAGCTGGCCCCTGTTCCAATCGCCAAAACATCGACAGGTATAAATTGGCGCCAAACGGCGAAATCCACTGACGCCCACGACGACCGCGGCCGGCCAGTTGGTACTCAGCGATGCAGGCGTCGCCAGATTGCAGCGTTTCGATACGATCCAGCAAATATTGATTGGTAGAGTCTACGACCGGCAGCACGGTAACTCGCTTGTCGTCCAGCCCTCTAAGAATGCGTTCCGCCTCCAATAGCTGCATGGGAGCAGGCAAGCTGTATCCTTTCCCCGGTACAGTAAAGACATCCAGCCCCCACTCGCGAACGGTTTGAATATGCTTATTGATCGCGGCACGGCTCATGCCCAATGACTCACCGAGCTGTTCCCCGGAATGGAATTCACCGTCGGCCAATAGCGCGATCAGTTTTAACGGGACCTTGGTATCTCTCATGACAGCACCACCACAGCGTTCAATTCGCCAGTTGCGCCAATGAAACGCACCTCAGGTTCCAGCCATACGCCAAATTTATCGGCCACAGTCTTACGGACATGGCGCGCCAGAGCCACCACATCCTGACTATGCGCATTATCGATATTCACCAGCACCAGCGCCTGCTGGCGGTGTACGGCTGCGCCACCGATGCGATACCCCTTCAGTTCGCACTGATCGATCAGCCAGCCAGCGGCCAGCTTCACCTGACCATCCTGCTGCGGATAATGCGGCATGCCGGGATATTGTGTGATGAGTTCTGCGGCTTTCCCCGCGTTCACCAGCGGATTCTTGAAGAAACTGCCGGCATTACCGGTTTCGCGCGGGTCAGGCAGCTTGCTGCGGCGCATGGCACATACGGACTCGAATACCTGAAGTGGCGTCACCGTGGCGGGATCCAGCTTGGCCAGATCGCCATAGCTCAACTTGGGTTGCCACTGCTTGCTCAGACGCAGACCCAGCCCGACAATGGCATGCCCAGTTTGGAAGCGATGTTTGAAAATGCTTTCCCGATAGCCGAAACCACAATCGGCTGCCGGAATGCGATCGATGGCACCCGTAGAGAAGTCCAGCAGGTCGACATACTCACAGACATCTTTCAATTCGACGCCATAGGCACCGATATTCTGGATAGGCGCGGAGCCGGCCAATCCAGGAATCAACGCCAGGTTCTCCAACCCGCAGATCCCGGCCTGCAGCGTATATTGCACCAGATCGTGCCAATTCTCACCGGCGCTGACATGGAGATACCAGGCATCGTTATCTTCTCGAACATCGATGCCCTTCAGTTGGTTAACCATGACCGTACCCGAAAAGTCTTCCAGGAACAGTACGTTGCTACCTTCACCGAGAATCAGCAGCGGCTCCTGACGCTTGCGCGTTTGTTGCCAGACTTTGAGCATCAACTCAATTCTATCGGCGATGACCAGGTGCGCTGCGTTGACCGGGAGCGCAAAAGTATTGTGGTTTTTTAAAGACGCGCTTTCAGTAGACATAACGTTCAGTACCCATGCGGAAATAATCTTTTGCTTAGTCTACTCGATTCGAAGCGTCTGGCTAATATTTGTTTTAATTAACGTGAAATTTATCGAGTAATGCACTGAAGAATTAGGATTTATCTTTGATATAACAGGATAATTCTTATCAACATGTTCATAAATAGGCATTTTTATTATTTAAATAATAATCTTAATCTATCAATTATATATTGAGCTGGTTATTCTCCTGCTCAAAAGCATTATACGTGCTTATGTAAATAAGCAACGTCCGCTGAAATAGGTATTTTTCTAAGCAATAGATACGATCAGGGGATTTATTTTACGCATAGCAAAAAGCCCTGAACGTCAGTTCAGGGCTTTCGGCTTTGTTTGATGCCTGGCAGTGTCCTACTCTCGCATGGGGAGACCCCACACTACCATCG
>NZ_JABXOF010000022.1 GCF_013375155.1 Serratia ureilytica | reverse complement strand
CCCAATCGCGATGGACGACGGTCTGCGTTTCGCAATCCGTGAAGGCGGCCGTACTGTAGGCGCTGGTGTTGTTGCTAAAGTTATCGCTTAATCGCGAATAATTTTTCGACACAAAAAAGGGCACTTCGGTGCCCTTTTTTTATGCAATTTGTACAAATCTTAATTGAAATAAAAACCATTCCTATTTAGACTCAATGCATTGGTTAAGAAGTGAGTCTCTCTATGTATGTATGTCTGTGTAATGCGGTGACTGACAAAGCGATCCGTAATGCGGTGCGTCAGCACAATCCCCATACCATGAAGCAACTGCGTGAACTTGTGCCGATTGGTACCGATTGTGGAAAGTGCATTCGTCAGGCAAGACAGATTATGGTGGAGGAACGCGGAACTATCATCCCAATGCATGAAGTTGCCTAACAAAGGGTAAGGTTATTTTTGACTCTTGGCTTACAGGTTCTACACTTTTAGAACTGGCCAGGAGGAGTTACCTATGAAAGGCGATAAAAAGATCATTGCTCACCTCAATAAATTGCTCGGCAACGAGCTGGTTGCCATCAATCAATATTTCCTGCACGCCCGCATGTTCAAGAATTGGGGCTTAATGCGCCTCAACGACAAGGAATATCACGAGTCGATCGACGAAATGAAACATGCCGATCGCTACATCGAGCGTATCCTGTTCCTGGAAGGGATACCGAATCTGCAAGATCTCGGCAAGCTGAACATCGGCGAAGACATCGAAGAGATGCTGCGTTCCGATCTGGCGCTGGAGCTGGCGGGCGCCAAGAACCTGCGCGAAGGCATCGCCTATGCCGATTCGATCCACGATTACGTTAGCCGCGATTTGATGATTGATATCCTGGCCGATGAAGAAGAGCATATCGACTGGCTGGAAACGGAGCTGGATCTGATTGCCCGTCTCGGTATTCAGAACTATGCCCAGGCTCAGATTTTAGAGCGCAAAGAGTAAGCCTTCCGTCCATTCGTCATCGTCTCTCCTGCCGGCGGCCGTTTTCTCGGCGGGGCAGGGGAGAGTGTTCCCGCCAAGCCTAATTCATTCCCTGTTTACCGTGTTAACACGCCAACTGCCACTGAACGCGCAAAAATGACGATTTCCTGAGCATATTTCCAACTGCGGCTTGCTTCCTGGGCCATTTTGCGTATAATGCGCGGGCTTACCTAATCTTGGTAAGCCTGATTTTAGCGAATCAGTCGATTGGCAGGCCTTTTTTGCCTTTCGAACAATACTCCCGATATGGGGGTTATATGTTGACGATTACACTCCCCCATCAATCGAAATGGGTGTGAGGAGTAATTATTTACGTTTATAAATAATTGGAGCTCTGGTCTCATGCAGAACCAAAGAATCCGTATCCGCCTGAAAGCGTTTGATCATCGTCTGATCGATCAATCAACCGCGGAAATCGTCGAGACTGCAAAGCGCACTGGTGCGCAAGTCCGTGGTCCGATCCCGCTGCCAACTCGCAAAGAGCGCTTTACCGTTCTGATCTCTCCGCACGTCAACAAAGACGCGCGCGATCAGTACGAGATTCGCACTCACAAGCGTCTGGTTGACATCGTTGAGCCAACCGAGAAAACCGTTGATGCTCTGATGCGTCTGGATCTGGCTGCCGGTGTAGACGTGCAGATCAGCCTGGGTTAATCAGGTCATTGAGCGATTGAGAGGTTGAAACAATGATTGGTTTAGTCGGTAAAAAAGTGGGTATGACCCGTATCTTCACTGAAGATGGCGTTTCTATCCCAGTAACCGTAATTGAAATTGAAGCGAACCGCGTGACTCAGGTTAAAAGCCTGGACACCGACGGTTACCGTGCCGTTCAGGTTACCACTGGTAGCAAAAAAGCTAACCGTGTAACCAAGCCGGAAGCGGGCCATTTCGCTAAAGCTGGCGTTGAAGCTGGCCGTGGTCTGTGGGAATTCCGCCTGGAAGAAGGTCAAGAATTCGCTGCAGGTCAGGAAATTAGCGTAGAAATCTTCGCTGACGTTAAAAAAGTCGATGTTACCGGTACTTCTAAAGGTAAAGGTTTTGCTGGCACTGTTAAGCGCTGGAACTTCCGTACCCAAGACGCTACCCACGGTAACTCCTTGTCTCACCGCGTTCCGGGTTCTATCGGTCAGAACCAGACTCCGGGCAAAGTGTTCAAAGGCAAGAAAATGGCTGGCCACCTGGGTGATGAGCGCGTAACCGTTCAGAGCCTGGACGTAGTACGTGTTGACGCTGAGCGCAACCTGCTGCTGGTTAAGGGTGCTGTTCCGGGCGCAACCGGTGGCAACCTGATCGTTAAACCAGCTGTGAAGGCGTAAGGGGATAGCAATGGAATTAGTATTGAAAGACGCGCAAAGCGCGCTGACTGTTTCCGAAACTACCTTCGGTCGTGATTTCAACGAAGCGCTGGTACACCAGGTTGTTGTTGCTTATGCAGCAGGTGCCCGTCAAGGTACCCGTGCTCAGAAGACCCGTGCTGAAGTAACTGGTTCCGGCAAAAAGCCATGGCGTCAGAAAGGCACCGGCCGTGCGCGTTCAGGTTCTGTAAAGAGCCCGATCTGGCGTTCAGGCGGCGTGACCTTTGCTGCTAAGCCACAGGACCACAGTCAGAAAGTAAACAAAAAGATGTACCGCGGCGCGCTGAAAAGCATCCTGTCCGAGTTGGTACGTCAAGATCGTCTGATCGTTGTCGAGAAGTTCTCTGTAGAAGCGCCTAAAACTAAGCTGCTGGCACAGAAACTGAAAGATATGGCTCTGGAAGACGTGCTGATCGTGACCGGTGAACTGGATGAGAATCTGTTCCTGGCAGCTCGCAACCTGTACAAGGTTGACGTGCGCGATGTAGCAGGTATCGATCCGGTTAGCCTGATCGCCTTCGACAAAGTGGTTATGACTGCTGATGCTGTGAAGCAAGTTGAGGAGATGCTGGCATGATCCGTGAAGAACGTTTGCTGAAAGTGCTGCGTGCACCGCACGTATCTGAAAAAGCATCCGCTGCGATGGAAAAAAGCAACACCATCGTTCTCAAAGTTGCCAAAGACGCGACCAAAGCAGAAATCAAAGCTGCAGTGCAGAAACTGTTTGAAGTCGAAGTCGAAGACGTGAACACCCTGGTTGTTAAAGGGAAAGTGAAACGTCACGGTCAGCGTGTTGGTCGTCGTAGCGACTGGAAAAAAGCTTACGTCACCCTGAAAGAAGGCCAGAATCTGGACTTCATCGGCGGCGCAGAGTAAGTCGGAGGAGTAAGAACAATGGCAATTGTTAAATGTAAACCTACATCTCCGGGTCGTCGCCACGTTGTTAAAGTGGTTAACCCTGAGCTGCACAAGGGTAAACCTTATGCCCCGCTGCTGGAAAAACTGAGCAAAAGCGGTGGTCGTAACAACAATGGCCGTATCACCACCCGTCATATCGGTGGTGGCCACAAGCAACATTATCGTCTGGTTGACTTCAAGCGCAACAAAGACGGTATCCCTGCTGTGGTTGAGCGTCTGGAGTACGATCCGAACCGTTCCGCGAACATCGCGCTGGTTCTGTACAAAGACGGCGAACGCCGTTACATCCTGGCGCCGAAAGGCCTGAAAGCTGGTGACCAGATTCAATCTGGCGTTGATGCTGCAATCAAAGCGGGTAACACCCTGCCGATGCGCAACATTCCAGTTGGTTCAACGGTTCACAACGTAGAAATGAAACCAGGCAAAGGCGGCCAGATGGCTCGCTCCGCTGGTGCCTACGTTCAGATCGTTGCTCGTGATGGTTCCTACGTAACTCTGCGTCTGCGCTCCGGCGAAATGCGTAAAGTTCCAGCTGATTGCCGCGCCACCCTGGGTGAAGTCGGTAACGCTGAACACATGCTTCGCGTTCTGGGTAAAGCAGGTGCTGCACGTTGGCGTGGTGTTCGTCCTACCGTTCGCGGTACGGCGATGAACCCGGTAGATCACCCGCACGGTGGTGGTGAAGGTCGTAACTTTGGTAAGCACCCGGTAACTCCGTGGGGCGTTCAGACCAAAGGTAAGAAGACCCGTAGCAACAAGCGTACTGATAAGTTCATCGTACGTCGCCGTAGCAAAAAATAATTAGAGGATAAGCCATGCCACGTTCTCTCAAGAAAGGTCCTTTTATTGACCTGCACTTGCTGAAGAAGGTAGAGAAAGCGGTGGAAAGCGGTGACAAGAAGCCTTTGCGCACTTGGTCCCGTCGTTCAACGATCTTTCCTAACATGATCGGTTTGACCATCGCTGTCCATAATGGTCGTCAGCACGTACCAGTGTTCGTTTCCGATGAAATGGTCGGTCACAAACTGGGTGAATTCGCGCCGACTCGTACTTATCGCGGCCATGCGGCTGATAAAAAAGCTAAAAAGCGCTAAGGTAGGAGGAAGAGATGGAAACTATCGCTAAACATCGCCACGCTCGTTCTTCTGCTCAGAAGGTTCGCCTTGTTGCTGACCTGATTCGCGGTAAGAAAGTGTCGCAAGCTCTGGAAACTCTGACCTACACCAACAAGAAAGCTGCTGGTCTGGTTAAGAAAGTGCTGGAGTCTGCCATTGCTAACGCAGAACACAACGATGGCGCTGACATCGATGATCTGAAAGTTACGAAAATCTTCGTAGACGAAGGCCCAAGCATGAAGCGCATTATGCCGCGTGCAAAAGGTCGTGCAGATCGCATCCTGAAGCGCACCAGCCACATTACTGTGGTTGTGTCCGATCGCTGAGACTCTGGAGACTAGCAATGGGTCAGAAAGTACATCCTAATGGTATTCGCCTGGGTATTGTCAAACCTTGGAACTCTACTTGGTATGCGAATACCAAAGAATTCGCTGACAACCTGGACAGCGACTTTAAAGTTCGTCAATTCCTGACTAAGGAACTGTCGAAAGCTTCCGTTTCTCGCATCGTTATCGAGCGTCCTGCGAAGAGCATCCGTGTGACCATTCACACTGCTCGCCCAGGCATCGTTATCGGCAAGAAAGGTGAAGACGTCGAAAAACTGCGCAAGGTCGTAGCGGACATCGCTGGCGTTCCTGCACAGATCAACATCGCCGAAGTCCGTAAACCGGAACTCGACGCTAAATTGGTTGCTGACAGCATCACTTCTCAGCTGGAACGTCGCGTTATGTTCCGTCGTGCTATGAAGCGTGCAGTACAGAACGCAATGCGTCTTGGCGCTAAAGGTATCAAAGTTGAAGTAAGCGGCCGTCTTGGCGGCGCTGAAATCGCACGTACCGAATGGTACCGCGAAGGTCGTGTTCCATTGCACACTCTGCGTGCGGACATCGACTACAACACATCTGAAGCGCACACCACTTATGGTGTAATCGGCGTTAAGGTATGGATCTTCAAAGGTGAGATCCTGGGTGGTATGGCTGCAGTTGAACAACCGGAACCGGCTGCTCAACCTAAAAAGCAGCAGCGTAAAGGCCGCAAGTAAGGAGAGTCGCTGATGTTACAACCAAAGCGTACAAAATTCCGTAAGGTGCACAAGGGCCGCAACCGTGGTCTGGCGCAAGGTACGGATGTTAGCTTCGGCACTTTCGGTCTGAAAGCTGTTGGCCGTGGCCGTCTGACTGCTCGTCAAATCGAAGCAGCTCGTCGTGCAATGACTCGTGCAGTTAAGCGTCAAGGCAAGATCTGGATCCGTGTATTCCCGGACAAACCGATCACCGAGAAGCCGCTGGAAGTGCGTATGGGTAAAGGTAAGGGTAACGTGGAGTATTGGGTTGCCCTGATCCAGCCTGGTAAGGTCCTGTACGAAATGGACGGCGTGCCAGAAGAGGTTGCCCGCGAGGCATTCAAACTGGCAGCAGCGAAACTGCCGATCAAAACCACCTTTGTAACTAAGACGGTGATGTAATGAAAGCACAAGAGCTGCGTGAAAAAAGCGTTGAAGAGCTGAATGCCGAGCTGCTCAACCTGCTGCGTGAGCAATTCAACTTGCGCATGCAGGCGGCCAGTGGCCAGCTGCAACAAACTCACCTGTTGAAACAAGTGCGTCGTGACGTCGCACGCGTTAAGACTTTACTGACTCAAAAGGCGGGTGTGTAAATGACTGAAGTTATCCGTACCCTGCAGGGTCGTGTTGTTAGCGATAAAATGGAGAAATCCATCGTTGTTGCTATCGAGCGTACTGTGAAGCACCCAATCTACGGGAAATTCATCAAACGTACGACCAAGCTGCACGTACATGACGAGAACAACGAATGTGGTACCGGCGACGTGGTTGAAATCCGCGAATGCCGCCCACTGTCCAAGACCAAGTCCTGGACGTTGGTTCGCGTTGTAGAGAAAGCGATTCTGTAATAGAGTAGCTGGCTCTCACTTAATAAACGGCTCAGAAAATGAGCCGTTTATTTTTTCTACCCATACCAAGTAAGCGGTGTTATAATGCTGCGCCCTCGGTTATGGGGCTTTTCAACGGCCTAATTTTTACTTGGGTCTTTAAAGTAGTAGTTGACATTAGCGGAGCACTAAAATGATCCAAGAACAGACTATGCTGAACGTCGCCGACAACTCCGGTGCACGTCGCGTAATGTGTATCAAGGTTCTAGGTGGCTCGCACCGTCGCTACGCAGGCGTCGGCGACATCATCAAAATTACCATCAAGGAAGCAATTCCTCGCGGTAAGGTGAAGAAAGGCGATGTTCTGAAGGCGGTAGTGGTGCGCACCAAGAAGGGTGTACGTCGCCCGGACGGTTCTGTCATTCGCTTCGATGGCAATGCATGCGTTATTTTGAACAATAACAGCGAGCAGCCAATCGGTACGCGTATTTTTGGGCCGGTAACTCGTGAACTGCGTAATGAGAAGTTCATGAAAATTATCTCTCTGGCACCAGAAGTACTCTAAGGAGCGAACATGGCAGCGAAGATCCGTCGTGATGACGAAGTTATCGTGATTACCGGGAAAGACAAAGGTAAGCGCGGTAAAGTAAAAAATGTCCTGTCTGCTGGCAAGGTCATTGTTGAAGGCATCAACCTGGTTAAGAAACACCAGAAGCCGGTTCCGGCTCTGAACCAACCAGGCGGCATTGTTGAGAAAGAAGCTGCAATTCAGGTTTCTAACATTGCTATCTTCAACGCGGCTACCGGCAAGGCTGACCGTGTAGGCTTTAGATTCGAAGACGGCAAAAAAGTCCGTTTCTTCAAATCTAACAGCGAAACTATCAAGTAATTTGGAGTAATACGATGGCGAAACTGCATGATTACTACAAAGACGAGGTAGTCAAACAACTGATGTCTCAGTTTGATTACAACTCTGTCATGCAAGTCCCTCGGGTCGAGAAGATCACCCTGAACATGGGTGTTGGTGAAGCGATTGCTGACAAGAAACTGCTGGATAACGCAGCAGCGGACCTGGCAGCTATCTCCGGTCAAAAACCGTTGATCACCAAAGCCCGCAAATCCGTTGCAGGCTTCAAAATCCGTCAGGGCTATCCGATCGGCTGTAAAGTAACTCTGCGTGGCGAACGCATGTGGGAGTTCTTTGAGCGTCTGATCTCCATTGCTGTTCCACGTATCCGTGACTTCCGTGGCCTGTCCGCCAAGTCATTCGATGGCCGTGGCAACTACAGCATGGGCGTGCGTGAGCAAATCATCTTCCCAGAAATCGACTACGACAAAGTCGATCGCGTTCGTGGTTTGGATATTACCATTACCACTACTGCGAAATCTGATGATGAAGGCCGCGCGCTGCTGGCTGCTTTTAACTTCCCGTTCCGCAAGTAAGGCAGGGTTACTGATGGCTAAGCAATCAATGAAAGCACGCGAAGTCAAGCGCGTGAAATTAGCTGACAAGTTCTTTGCAAAACGCGCTGAACTGAAAGCTATTATCTCTGATGTGAACGCATCCGATGAAGATCGTTGGAATGCCGTTCTCAAGCTGCAAACTCTGCCGCGTGATTCCAGCCCGTCTCGTCAGCGTAAACGCTGCCGCCAAACTGGCCGTCCACATGGTTATGTGGGCAAATTCGGGTTGAGCCGTATTAAGCTTCGTGAAGCCGCTATGCGCGGTGAAGTACCAGGCTTGAAAAAGGCTAGCTGGTAATTACCAATTGAATCACGGGAGTAAAGACAGATGAGCATGCAAGATCCGATCGCGGATATGCTGACCCGTATCCGTAACGGTCAAGCCGCGAACAAAGTTGCGGTCACCATGCCTTCCTCCAAGCTGAAAGTGGCAATTGCCAACGTGCTGAAGGAAGAAGGTTTTATTGAAGATTTCAAAATCGAAGGCGACGCCAAGCCTGTTCTGGAACTGGTACTGAAGTACTTCCAGGGCAAAGCTGTGGTAGAAAGCATTCAACGTATCAGCCGTCCAGGTCTGCGCATCTACAAGAAAAAAGATGAGCTGCCAAAAGTTATGGCCGGTTTGGGTATCGCTGTTGTTTCTACCTCTAAAGGTGTTATGACCGATCGTGCAGCTCGCCAGGCTGGTCTTGGTGGCGAGATTATCTGCTACGTAGCTTAATTCGGGAGGAAAGAATGTCTCGTGTTGCAAAAGCACCCGTCGTCATTCCTGCCGGCGTAGAGGTAAAACTCAACGGTCAGGTTATTTCGATTAAGGGTAAAAACGGCGAGTTGACTCGTACTATCCACGACGCCGTTGAAGTGAAGCAAGAAGCTAACGCACTGACTTTCGCTCCGCGCGAAGGTTTTGCTAACGCATGGGCCCAAGCGGGTACCACGCGCGCTCTGCTGAACGCAATGGTTGTTGGTGTTACCGAAGGCTTCACCAAGAAGCTTCAACTGGTAGGTGTTGGTTATCGTGCTGCCGTTAAAGGCAACGTGGTGAATTTGGCCCTGGGCTTCTCTCACCCTATCGATCACCAGCTGCCGGCAGGTATCACTGCTGAATGCCCAAGCCAAACTGAAATCGTGCTGAAAGGCGCTGATAAGCAGGTAATTGGCCAGGTAGCAGCAGATCTGCGCGCTTACCGTCGTCCTGAGCCTTACAAAGGCAAGGGTGTTCGTTACGCCGACGAAGTCGTGCGTACCAAAGAGGCTAAGAAGAAGTAAGGTAACACTATGGATAAGAAATCTGCTCGTATCCGTCGTGCGACCCGCGCACGCCGCAAGCTCCAAGAGCTGGGTGCAACCCGCCTGGTGGTACATCGTACCCCGCGTCACATTTACGCACAGGTGATTGCTCCAAACGGTTCTGAAGTACTGGTAGCCGCTTCTACTTTAGAAAAAGCTATCGCGGAGCAACTGAAGTATTCCGGTAACAAAGACGCAGCAGCAGCCGTAGGTAAAGCTCTGGCTGAGCGCGCGTTGGAAAAAGGGATTGCGAAAGTATCCTTTGACCGTTCCGGTTTCCAATATCATGGTCGAGTCCAGGCACTGGCAGATGCTGCCCGTGAAGCTGGCCTTCAGTTCTAAGGAAGAGGTTTAAGATGGCTCACATCGAAAAACAAGCTGGCGAACTGCAGGAAAAGCTGATCGCGGTAAACCGCGTATCTAAAACCGTAAAAGGTGGCCGTATTTTCAGCTTTACCGCACTGACTGTAGTTGGTGATGGTAACGGTCGCGTTGGTTTTGGCTACGGCAAAGCACGCGAAGTTCCAGCAGCGATCCAGAAAGCGATGGAAAAAGCCCGTCGCAACATGATGAACGTCGCGCTGAACAGCGGCACCCTGCAGCACCCTGTTAAGGGCGCTCACACGGGTTCTCGCGTGTTCATGCAGCCTGCTCATGAAGGTACCGGTATCATCGCGGGCGGTGCAATGCGCGCCGTTCTCGAAGTTGCTGGGGTGCACAACGTATTGGCTAAAGCTTATGGTTCCACCAACCCGATCAACGTGGTTCGTGCAACTATCGACGCTCTGGCGAATATGAAGTCTCCTGAAATGGTCGCTGCTAAGCGTGGTAAATCCGTTGCCGACATTCTGGGGTAATTGACCATGGCTAAGACTATTAAAGTTACACAAACTCGCAGCTCAATTGGCCGTCTGCCGAAGCATAAAGCTACTCTGCTCGGTCTGGGTCTGCGTCGTATTGGTCACACCGTAGAGCGCGAGGATACTCCTGCTGTTCGCGGTATGGTCAACCTGGTTTCCTACATGGTTAAAGTTGAGGAGTAACAGATGCGTTTAAATACTCTGTCTCCGGCTGAAGGTGCCAAGCATGCGCCTAAGCGTGTAGGTCGTGGTATTGGTTCTGGCCTGGGTAAAACCGGCGGCCGTGGTCACAAAGGTCAGAAGTCTCGTTCTGGCGGTGGCGTACGTCGTGGTTTCGAAGGTGGTCAGATGCCTCTGTACCGTCGTCTGCCGAAATTCGGCTTCACTTCACGCAAAGCGATGATCACGGCAGAAGTTCGTCTGTCTGAACTGGCTCTGGTTGAAGGCGATGTTATCGACCTGAACGCGCTGAAAGCCGCTAACGTAGTTGGTGTCCAGATCGAATTCGCGAAAGTTGTACTTTCTGGCGAAGTCGCTCGTCCGGTAACCCTGCGTGGTCTGCGTGTCACCAAAGGCGCTCGTGCTGCTATCGAGGCTGCTGGCGGTAAAATTGAGGAATAAGTAGCAGATGGCTAAGCAACCAGGATTAGATTTTCAAAGTGCTAAAGGCGGGCTCGGCGAGCTGAAGCGCAGACTTTTGTTTGTCATCGGCGCGCTGATTGTCTTCCGCATCGGCTCTTTCATTCCGATTCCTGGTATCGATGCCACTGTGCTTGCCAAATTGCTTGAGCAGCAGAGAGGCACTATCATTGAAATGTTTAACATGTTCTCTGGTGGTGCCCTCAGCCGTGCTTCTATCTTTGCTCTGGGGATCATGCCGTATATTTCGGCGTCGATCATTATCCAGCTGCTGACGGTGGTTCATCCGGCGTTGGCGGAAATCAAGAAAGAAGGGGAGGCTGGCCGTCGCAAGATTAGTCAGTACACCCGTTACGGTACGCTGGTATTGGCCATATTCCAGTCGATCGGTATTGCTACCGGTCTGCCGAATATGCCTGGTATGCAGGGCCTGGTGTTAAACCCAGGCTTTGCATTCTACTTTACTGCGGTTGTGAGCTTGGTCACCGGGACAATGTTCCTGATGTGGCTGGGTGAGCAGATTACTGAGCGCGGTATCGGCAACGGTATCTCGATCATTATCTTCGCGGGTATTGTAGCGGGGCTCCCGCCGGCAGTGGCCCATACTATCGAGCAAGCGCGGCAAGGCGACCTGCACTTCCTCCTGCTGCTGTTGGTTGCAGTATTGGTGTTTGCAGTAACCTTCTTCGTTGTTTTCATTGAGCGTGGTCAACGTCGTATCGTCGTTAACTATGCGAAGCGTCAACAAGGTCGTCGTGTTTATGCAGCACAGAGTACACACTTACCGTTGAAAGTGAACATGGCGGGTGTTATCCCGGCGATTTTCGCTTCCAGCATTATTCTGTTCCCGGCCACGATTGCATCATGGTTTGGGGGCGGTACCGGTTGGAACTGGCTGACTACGATTTCGCTGTATTTGCAGCCAGGGCAACCGCTTTATGTGTTACTCTATGCGTCTGCAATCATCTTCTTCTGTTTCTTCTACACGGCGTTGGTATTCAACCCGCGTGAGACAGCAGATAACCTGAAGAAGTCCGGTGCCTTCGTACCAGGAATTCGTCCGGGAGAGCAAACGGCGAAGTATATCGATAAAGTAATGACGCGTTTAACCCTGGTGGGCGCGATGTACATTACTTTCATCTGCCTGATCCCGGAGTTCATGCGTGATGCAATGAAAGTACCATTCTACTTTGGTGGTACCTCGCTACTGATCGTGGTTGTCGTCATCATGGACTTTATGGCTCAAGTGCAAACTCTGATGATGTCAAGTCAGTACGAGTCTGCATTGAAGAAAGCAAATCTGAAAGGCTATAACCGCTAGTCAGATTCGTTTGAGAAGTTACGGAGAGTAAAAATGAAAGTTCGTGCTTCCGTCAAGAAATTATGTCGTAACTGCAAAATCGTTAAGCGTAACGGTGTCGTTCGTGTGATTTGCAGCGCCGAGCCGAAGCATAAACAGCGTCAAGGCTGATTATCTCGCATATTTTTCTTGCAAAGTTGGGTTGAGCTGGCTAGATTAGCCAGCCAATCTTTTGTATGTCGCACTGCAACATTATTTGAGTATCCTGAAAACGGGCTTTTCAGAATGGTGTTGCTGTATAAAATAGTAGGAGTGCATAGTGGCCCGTATAGCAGGCATTAACATTCCTGATCATAAACATACCGTTATCGCCTTAACGTCGATCTTCGGTATCGGTAAAACCCGTTCACAGGCTATCTGTGCATCCACGGGTATTGCTGAAAATGTTAAGATCAGTGAGCTGTCTGAAGAGCAAATCGAAAAGCTTCGTGATGCAGTTGCCAAATACACCGTTGAGGGTGATTTGCGTCGTGAAATTACCCTGAGCATCAAGCGTCTTATGGACCTTGGTTGCTATCGTGGTTTGCGTCATCGTCGTGGTCTGCCGGTACGCGGTCAGCGCACCAAGACCAACGCTCGTACCCGTAAGGGTCCGCGCAAGCCGATCAAGAAATAATCGGGGTTATTGAATAATGGCAAAGGCACCTGTTCGTACACGTAAGCGTGTAAGAAAGCAAGTCTCTGACGGCGTGGCTCATATCCATGCTTCTTTCAACAACACCATCGTTACCATCACTGATCGTCAGGGTAATGCTTTGGGTTGGGCAACAGCCGGTGGTTCCGGTTTCCGTGGTTCTCGTAAGTCCACTCCGTTCGCAGCACAGGTTGCAGCAGAACGTTGTGCTGACGCAGTAAAAGAATACGGTATCAAGAACCTGGAAGTTATGGTTAAAGGACCTGGTCCTGGTCGTGAGTCTACTATCCGCGCTCTGAACGCGGCTGGTTTCCGCATCACTAATATTACTGATGTGACTCCGATCCCTCATAACGGTTGTCGTCCGCCGAAAAAGCGCCGCGTGTAACGCAGCTTTTAGGATTGTTGGAGAAAGAAAATGGCAAGATATTTGGGTCCTAAGCTCAAGCTGAGCCGTCGTGAGGGCACAGACCTGTTCCTTAAGTCTGGCGTTCGCGCGATCGATTCCAAGTGTAAAATTGAACAAGCACCTGGTCAGCACGGTGCGCGTAAACCGCGTCTGTCTGATTACGGTGTTCAGTTGCGTGAGAAGCAGAAAGTTCGCCGTATGTACGGCATTCTGGAGCGTCAATTCCGTAACTATTACAAAGAAGCAACCCGCCTGAAGGGCAACACCGGTGAAAACCTGTTGCAGCTGCTGGAAGGTCGTCTGGACAACGTTGTTTACCGTATGGGCTTCGGCGCTACTCGTGCAGAGTCACGTCAGCTGGTTAGCCACAAAGCAGTTATGGTAAACGGTCGCGTTGTTAACATCGCTTCTTATCAGGTATCTCCGAATGACGTAGTCAGCATCCGCGAGAAAGCTAAAAAGCAGTCTCGTGTTAAAGCTTCTCTGGAGCTGGCTGAGCAGCGTGAAAAGCCGACTTGGCTGGAAGTTGATGCTGCTAAGATGGAAGGCGTGTTCAAGCGTATGCCTGAACGTACCGATCTGTCTGCGGACATTAACGAACACCTGATCGTCGAGCTTTACTCCAAGTAAAGCTTAGTACCAAAGAGAGGACACAATGCAGGGTTCTGTGACAGAGTTTCTAAAACCGCGCCTGGTAGATATCGAGCAAGTCAGTTCGACGCACGCCAAGGTGACCCTTGAGCCTTTAGAGCGTGGCTTTGGCCATACTCTTGGCAACGCACTGCGCCGTATTCTGCTTTCATCTATGCCGGGTTGCGCGGTGACCGAGGTTGAGATTGATGGTGTACTGCATGAGTACAGCACCAAAGAAGGCGTACAGGAAGATATCCTGGAGATCCTGCTCAACCTGAAAGGGCTGGCGGTGAGAGTTCAAGGCAAAGACGAAGTTATTCTTACCCTGAATAAATCTGGCATTGGCCCTGTGACCGCTGCCGACATCACCCATGATGGTGATGTCGAAATCGTCAAGCCTCAGCACGTGATCTGCCACCTGACTGATGAGAACGCGGCTATCAGCATGCGTATCAAAGTTCAGCGCGGTCGCGGTTATGTGCCGGCTTCTGCCCGAATTCATTCGGAAGAAGATGAGCGCCCAATCGGTCGTCTGTTGGTTGACGCCTGCTACAGCCCTGTAGAGCGTATCGCCTACAATGTTGAAGCTGCGCGTGTAGAACAGCGTACTGACTTGGATAAGCTGGTCATCGAGATGGAGACCAATGGCACGATCGATCCTGAAGAGGCGATCCGCCGTGCGGCCACCATTCTGGCTGAACAACTTGAAGCTTTCGTTGACCTGCGTGATGTACGTCAGCCGGAAGTTAAAGAAGAGAAACCGGAATTCGATCCGATCTTGCTGCGCCCTGTTGACGATCTGGAATTGACTGTCCGCTCTGCTAACTGCCTCAAGGCAGAAGCTATCCACTACATCGGTGATCTGGTACAGCGTACCGAGGTTGAGTTGCTGAAAACGCCAAACCTGGGTAAAAAATCTCTTACCGAGATTAAAGACGTGCTGGCCTCACGTGGTCTGTCTCTGGGCATGCGCCTGGAAAACTGGCCGCCGGCAAGCATTGCTGACGAGTAACCGGATCACAGGTTAAGGTTTTACTGAGAAGGATAAGGTCATGCGCCATCGTAAGAGTGGTCGTCAACTGAACCGTAACAGCAGCCATCGCCAGGCTATGTTCCGTAACATGGCCGGCTCTTTGGTTCGTCATGAGATCATCAAGACGACCCTGCCAAAAGCAAAAGAGCTGCGTCGCGTTGTTGAGCCGCTGATTACTCTTGCCAAGACCGACAGCGTAGCTAATCGTCGTCTGGCATTCGCCCGTACTCGTGATAACGAGATCGTGGCAAAACTGTTTAACGAGCTGGGCCCGCGTTTCGCGAGCCGTGCCGGTGGTTACACTCGCATTCTGAAGTGTGGCTTCCGCGCAGGCGACAACGCGCCGATGGCATACATCGAGCTGGTTGATCGTGCTGAGTCTCAAGCAGAAGTAGCAACTGCAGAGTAATCTGTAGACGCGTAAAAAAACCGGGCTTGCCCGGTTTTTTTACGTCCAAATCCAGCCAAATGTGCTCAATTCCCCCGCCGAGCTTAAGATCCCCGCTCCTATCCGTTATGCTTAGACTCATTCAATAAGCTCACTGAGGCTGTCTGTTATGGGGTTGCTCGACCAATGGGCGGAACGTCATATCCTTGATGCCCAGGATAAAGGCGAGTTCGACAATCTGCCCGGCCAGGGACAACCGCTCGTGCTGGACGATGACAGCGCGGTGCCTGCTGAGCTACGCGCCAGTTACCGCCTGCTGAAAAATGCCGGTTATCTGCCGCCGGCGCTGGAAGATCGCAAAGAGGCATTAACCGTTGCTCACTTACTGCAAGGGATCAACAGTGAGCATCCGGACTATGTCGATCTCAGCAAGCGCATGGCGCTGCTGGAACATCGGTTGCGTCACGCTGGAATGAGCACGGACTTCTTGCATGGCGAATATCAGCGTGCGCTGGACGGTAAACTCACCCGAGAGGAGAAGTAATGTTCAAGATAGGTCAGTTGGCCAAGCTTGCCGAAGTGACGCCGGATACCGTGCGTTACTATGAAAAGCAGGGCATGATGGATCACAATGTCCGTACTGAAGGTGGTTATCGGCTGTACACCGAGCAGGATCTGCAGCGGCTGCGTTTTATCCGCTATGCCAAGCAGTTGGGCTTTACTCTGGAAACGATCGCCGAGCTGCTGTCGATCCGGGTCGATCCGGAACATCACACCTGCCAGGAATCGAAGTCTATCGTTGATGCGCGCCTGAGCGAAGTGGAAAGCAAGTTGGCGGAGCTGACCCGGATGCGTGAATCGTTGAAACGGCTGAGCGACGCCTGCTGCGGTACCGCCCATACCAGCAACTACTGTTCGATCCTGGAAGCTTTGGAACAGGGCGCCAGCGATGACAAAGGCAAAAAAGGTTGCTGACGGCACTTTAATTTTTATATCGCCGGCAGTATTATCGCCCCGTTTTATCCCTCATATTTTACAGGAGCATTATCATGACGAAATATCGTCACACCAAAGGCCAGATTCAAGATAACGCCATTGAGGCGCTGCTGCATGACCCGCTATTCCGTCAGCGGGTAGAAAAGAATGTGAAAGGCAAAGGCAGCTATCGACGTAAAGAAAAACACAACAAAGGCGGTAACTGGGAGGCCAGTGGCAAACTATCAAACGATAATTTACCACTGGCCTTCTGGTTTTAAGGCATTAAAAAAGCCACCTTCATCCGGTGGCTTTTTATTGGCATAACCAAATGCTGTCTTACAGTTTTGGCTGCTGTTGATGGCTCAGCAAATCACGGATTTCCGTCAGCAGTTTCTCTTCTGCAGTAGGTTCTGGCGGCGCTGCCGGAGCTTCTTCTTGTTTGCGGCGCATTTTGTTCATCAATTTAATCGCCAGGAAGATGGCGAAGGCGACAATCACGAAGTCAAATACGGTTTGGATGAATGAACCGTAGTTCATTACCACCGCCGGTACGGCGCCCTGAGCTTCACGTAATACCAGATGGAACTGTTTAAAGTCGACACCGCCGATCAGTAAGCCCAGCGGAGGCATGATGATATCAGCGACGAAGGATGAAACAATCTTGCCGAACGCGGCACCGATAATCACACCGACGGCCAGATCGACCACGTTGCCGCGCATGGCAAATTCGCGAAACTCTTTCAACATACTCATAGAACGCACCCCTTGCAGAATTAATAACTCAAGTTTAACAAAGCAATTTCCCTTTGCCACAAAAGGAGAGAAGTTTTATCTCCTCTCAAGGCAGAGAACAACTACGCGATTATAGACCATCGCCAAATAAATTCGTTCTACAAGAAGAACGGGCTCGGTTGGAACAGGCGTTCAACGTCCGGCACGAATTTCTTGTCGGTAATAAACATGATGACATGATCGCCCTGTTCGATTTTGCTGTTGCCGTTAGCGATGATGACGTCGTCGCCACGAACGATAGCGCCGATGGTGGTACCCGGTGGCAGCTTGATATCTTCAACGATGCGGCCAACCACTTTGGACGTGCTTTCATCGCCGTGGGCAATCGCTTCGATCGCCTCCGCTACGCCGCGGCGCAGTGACGAGACGCTGACGATATCCGCTTTGCGCACATGCCCAAGCAGCGCGGAGATGGTTGCCTGCTGCGGAGAAATGGCAATATCGATCACGCTGCCTTGCACCAGATCGACATAGGCGCGCCGCTGGATCAGGACCATCACTTTCTTGGCGCCCATGCGCTTGGCCAGCATAGCCGACATGATGTTGGCCTCATCGTCGTTGGTGATGGCGATGAAGACATCCACCTGCTCGACGTGCTCTTCGGCCAGCAGTTCCTGGTCGGAGGCATCGCCGTAGAACACGATGGTATCGTGCAACTGCTCGGCCAGTTCGGCGGCACGTTGCTGATTGCGCTCAATGAGTTTGACGTTATAGTCTTTCTCCAGCTTGGCGGCCAGGCCGGCGCCGACGTTGCCGCCGCCGACGATCATGATGCGCTTATAAGGTTTTTCCAGCCGTTGCAGTTCGCTCATCACCGCGCGAATGTGCTGTGAGGCGGCAACGAAGAACACTTCATCACCGGCTTCGATAATGGTCGAGCCTTGCGGACGAATCGGCCGATCCTGGCGGAAAATGGCGGCGACGCGAGTGTCGATATGCGGCATGTGTTCGCGCATCGAAGAGAGCGCATTGCCGACCAGCGGGCCGCCGTAATAGGCTTTAACCGCGGCGATGCTGACCTTGCCTTCGGCGAAGTTGACCACCTGCAGCGCGCCGGGGTATTCAATCAGCTTGTAGATATAGTCGATGACCAGCTGCTCCGGCGAAATCAGATGGTCGATCGGCACCGCTTCCGGCAGGAACAGTTTCTCCGACTCGCGGATATATTCCGGCGCGCGGATACGGGCGATACGGTTGGGGGTATTAAACAGAGAATAGGCGATCTGGCAGGCGATCATGTTGGTTTCGTCGGAGTTGGTGACGGCGACCAGCATGTCGGCATCTTCTGCGCCAGCTTCGCGCAGCACCCGGGGGTGAGAACCATGTCCCTGAACCACTCGCAGATCGAATTTATCCTGCAGCTGACGCAACCGGCCGGAGTCGGTATCGACGACGGTGATATCGTTGTTTTCACCTACCAGGTTTTCCGCCAGCGTCCCGCCAACCTGCCCGGCACCAAGAATAATTATTTTCATCGTGTTCTCTGCTTCACACTGAAAGACTTAGGGCGCGTGGGCACCCTGAAGAATTACATTTTAATCAGCTTAGCGTAAAAGAAGCCATCGCCGTCCTCGGGATGCGGGATATTCTGCCGTCCCGGCCGCTGCGCATCGCCGGTTTCAACCAGCTTGGCATCGGCATGGCGCTGCAAGAACGCGGCGATCTGACTACTGTTTTCATCCGGCAGAATAGAGCAGGTTGCGTAAACCATCACGCCGCCTGATTTCAGATGCGGCCAGACGGCCTCCAGGATATCGGCTTGCAGGGCGGCGAGTTCGGCGATGTCGCGATCGCGGCGCAGCCATTTGATGTCGGGATGACGGCGGATCACGCCGGTGGCCGAACAAGGCGCGTCCAGCAGGATACGGTCGAACTGCTTGTCACCGCACCATTGCTGCGGTGTGCGGCCATCGCCCAGTTTAACCTCTGCGTGCAAACGCAGACGCTGCAGGTTTTCTTTCACCCGCGCCAGACGCTGTTCGTCGATATCGACGGCCATAACCTGTGCTTTCGGCGCCGCTTCCAGAATATGCGTGGTTTTGCCGCCGGGCGCGGCGCACAAATCGAGGATCTGTTCACCGTCTTGTGGATCCAACAGATCAACACAGCCTTGGGCTGAGGCATCTTGCACAGTGACCCAGCCGTCGGCGAACCCTGGCAGATCGGTCACGGCGCAAGGTGCCAGCAACCGCACGGCGTCGGCATAGTCTGCATGAGGCTCTGCGGCGATGCCGGCGTCGGTCAGCAGCTGCAGGTAAGCCTCACGGGTGTGATGCAGGCGGTTGACGCGCAGCCACATCGGCGGCTTCTGGTTATTGGCGTCGACGATCTGTTGCCAGTTGGCGGGATAAGCCTGTTGGATGCGTTTCAGCAACCAGCTCGGGTGCAGGTAGCGGCTGTCATTGTTGGCGGCGCGCTGCAGAAGTTCTTCCTGCTGGCGCTGGAATTGCCGCAAGACGCCGTTAATCAAACCTTTTAACTGTGGGCGTTTCAGCGCCACCGCACCTTCCACGGTTTCTGCGAGTACGGCGTGCGCCGGGATACGGGTATACAGCAGCTGATACAAGCCGACCATCAGCAAATAGTGAAGTGTACGTTGCTTGCCGGTCAGCGGTTTGGCCATTAATTGCTGAATGCACCATTCGAGCTGCGGCAGTACGCGTAACGTGCCGAAGCACAGTTCCTGCAGCAACCCGCGGTCTTTATCGCTGATGGAGGTTTGCAGCGCCGGCAGGACAGTACTCAGTGACTGCCCTTGATCCAGCACCTGGCCGATGGCTTTGGCAACGATGCTGCGGAGATTGTAATTATTTTTCATAGGCTGAAGCTGATAACGATCGGCATTAAGAAAATAACGGCCCGGCGATGAACGGCCGGGCAGTGGGGTGACTTACAGCCGGTTACCCGGGGTAAACCATTCACGACGTGAATTTAACAGGTCTTGCGCCGACATCGGTTTCTTGCCGGCGGGCTGCAGTTGGATCAGATTGAGGATACCGTCGGCGGTCGCCACCTGAATGCCGTGCTTGTCGGCATGGACAACGGTGCCCGGCTCCGCGTTGGCGCTTTCCGCCATTACGCTGGCCTGCCACACTTTCACCGGTTGCTCATCGATGGTGAAGTAGCTTATCGGCCAAGGGTTGAAGGCGCGGATGCAACGCTCCAGCTGTGCGGCGGACAGTGTCCAATCCAGGCGAGCTTCTTCTTTGCTCAGCTTCTCGGCGTAGGTGACCTGCGACTCGTCCTGCACTTCGCGGGTGGCGCTGCCGTCGGCCATTTTGCGCAGCGTCGTCAGCATGCCCTGCGGGCCGAGCTGCGCCAGCTTGTCGTAGAGGCTGGCGCTGGTATCGCTGCTCTCAATCGGGCAGGCGATCTTGTGCATCATGTCACCGGTATCGAGACCGACATCCATCTGCATGATAGTCACGCCGGTTTCGCTGTCACCGGCCCAGAGCGAACGCTGGATCGGCGCCGCGCCGCGCCAGCGAGGCAGCAGCGAACCATGTACGTTGATGCAGCCAAGACGCGGCATATCCAGCACCGCTTGCGGCAGAATCAACCCGTAGGCAACCACCACCATCACGTCGGCGTTGAGATCCGCCACCAGACGCTGGTTCTCTTCGGGGCGCAGCGATTTAGGCTGAAATACCGGCAATTGGTGTTGTTCGGCCAGCATTTTGACCGGGCTGGGCGTTAGCTTGTTGCCGCGGCCTGCCGGACGGTCGGGTTGAGTGAATACGCCGACAATCTGGTGCTCAGATGACAACAGCGCGTCAAGATGACGCGCTGCGAAGTCTGGTGTTCCGGCGAAAATAATCCGTAAAGAGTCAGACACGTTGATTTCCTGATCGGTTAGGCGCGGGCTTGAAGCTTGGCCATTTTTTCCAGTTTCTGACGAATGCGCTGACGCTTGAGCGGCGACAGGTAATCGACGAACAGTTTACCCATCAGGTGATCCATCTCGTGCTGGATGCAGATCGCCAGCAGATCGTCCGCTTCCAGCTCGAAAGGTTTGCCTTCGCGATCCAGCGCGCGGATCTTCACCTGCGCGGCGCGCGGCACCAGCGCACGCTGCTCGGGAATGGAAAGACAGCCTTCCTCGATGCCGGTTTCGCCGCTTTTTTCCAGCAGCTCCGGGTTGATCAGCACCAGGCGCTGATCGCGATTCTCGGAGACGTCGATCACGATAATGCGCTGATGGATATCCACCTGAGTCGCAGCCAGGCCAATGCCTTCCTCTGCGTACATGGTTTCAAACATATCATCCACGATGCGCTGGATATCTGCATTGACTTCTTTTACCGGCGCTGCGACTTTGCGCAGACGCTCGTCTGGGAAATGTAATACCTGCAAGACTGACATATATCTTTAGATCTGTATCCGAGTAATGAACGAGGTTTAACCTCTATTCTAGACATTTCCCGACCTGATTGACAGCATTGCGCACCAATTGCTCAGATTGGCAATACCACCGTTTTTGCTGAGGGAACAGACGATGCGGCCGGAAGAGATCGCTTTACGGATGCGGGGAGTCACGGGGCTACAGACCGTCGTGGCCAGTCGGCTCGTGCGACAGTTATCGCAAATGAGTGGCGAGCCTCGCCGCGTGTTGCATGAGCTGGGATTGAACGAACGGCAGCAGGCACAGTTCAACCGAGTGGATCCCGTCTATCTGGCGGCCACCCTGCGTTGGCTGGAGGAGCCGGCGCACCGTATGCTGAACTATGGGGCGCCCGGCTATCCTGAAAACCTGGCTCAGATCGACGACGCGCCGCTGTTTCTGCTGATCGAGGGCGATCCTCGGGTGCTGTTGCAACCTCAGCTCGCTATGGTCGGCAGCCGGCAGTTCAGCCATTACGGCGAGCGTTGGGCGAACCATTTCGCCGAGGAGTTGGCGCGTTGCGGTTTCACCATCACCAGCGGTTTGGCGATCGGCATCGACGGCATTTGCCATCGTGCGGCGCTGGCGGCCGATGGCTGCACGATTGCGGTGTTGGGCAGCGGGCTAGGCAATATCTATCCGCGCCGGCACCGCCGGCTCGCGGAGCAGATAGTCGAGCAGGGCGGCGCCGTGATTTCAGATCATTTAGTCACCGATTTGCCTCTGGCCGACCATTTCCCACGCCGTAACCGCATTATCAGCGGGCTCAGCCTGGGGGTTCTGGTCATAGAAGCTTCGCTGCGCAGCGGTACCCTGGTGACGGCTCGCTACGCGTTGGAGCAGGGGCGTGAGGTATTCGCCTTGCCTGGGCCATTAGGAAACCCGATGAGTGAGGGGACGCATTGGTTAATCCAGCAGGGCGCGCATCTGGTCACCGGGCCGAAAGATATCGCCGAATTGCTGGGAAGCGGCCTTCAATGGCTGTCACTGAACGAAAATACAACTATTTGTGCGTCGCAAGCTGAAGTTGAATTGCCATTTGGCGATGTGTTGGCTAACGTAGGAGATGAGGTGACACCTGTTGACGTCGTCGCTGAACGTGCCGGCCAACCTGTGCCAGTGGTGGTAATCAAGTTACTCGAGCTGGAGTTAGCAGGGTGGATCGCAGCTGTACCCGGCGGCTATGTCCGAATAAGGAGGGCAAGCCATGTTCGACGTACTCATGTACTTGTTTGAAACTTATATCCACAATGAACCAGAGATGCGCGTCGATCAGGATCAACTGACCGATGATCTCGCTCAGGCGGGGTTTCATCGGGATGATATCTACAACGCGTTGAATTGGCTTGAGAAGTTGGCTGACCTGCAAGAGGGTCAAAATGCCCCTTACTTTATGGATGCCGATCCGCTGGCAATGCGGATCTACACCGAAGAAGAAGGTGCACGTCTGGACGCCGGCTGCCGTGGTTTTCTCCTGTTCCTGGAACAGATTCAGGTATTGAACCTCGAAACCCGTGAAATGGTTATCGACCGCGTTATGGCTTTGGATAATGCGGAATTCGATCTCGAAGATCTGAAATGGGTCGTGTTGATGGTGCTGTTTAATATCCCCGGATATGAAAGCGCCTATCAGCAAATGGAAGAACTGTTGTTTGAAGTGAACGAAGGTTATCTGCATTGAGCCGATAACGCGCATAGAAGACGTTATGACAAAAAACGCGATTTTTGCCGCCAGGCAAAATGAACCCTGTCCGGAATGCGGGGCCGAACTGGTGATCCGTAGCGGTCGCCACGGCCCCTTCCTCGGCTGTTCCCAGTACCCTGAATGCCAATATATTCGGCCGCTGAAAGCGCAGGCCGATGGACATATCGTTAAGGTCTTGGATGGGCAACAGTGCCCGAAATGTCAGGCGACGTTGGTGCTGCGCCAGGGGCGCTATGGCATGTTTATCGGCTGCAGCGATTATCCGCAGTGCGATCACACTGAAGTGATCGATAAGCCTGACGAAACCGCCATTACCTGTCCGCAGTGCGGCCAAGGCAAACTGCTGCAGCGCAAGTCGCGTTACGGCAAAGTTTTTCATTCCTGCGATCGTTACCCGGAATGCCAGTTTGCCCTCAATGTTAAACCTGTCGCCGGTGAGTGCGCCTATTGCCATTATCCGCTGCTGATGGAAAAGCGCACGGCAAAAGGCCCCGTCCTGTGCTGTGCCAGCAAGCTGTGCGGAAAACCCGTCGCGACTACAGAATAATCACATCATGAACTCAGAATTAAGCCCGAACCTTTTATCTATCATCGATGCTTTGCATCAACAGCAGGTGATTGCGTATCCCACAGAAGCCGTATTCGGCCTGGGTTGCGATCCCGACAGCGAGCAGGCGGTCAATGCATTGCTGGCGCTGAAACAGCGGCCGTGGGAAAAGGGGCTGATTTTGATCGCCGCCGACTATGCACAGCTTAAGCCTTATATCGACGACAGTGCGCTCAGCGAACAGCAGCGCACGACGATGTTTGCCAGCTGGCCTGGGCCGGTAACCTGGGTTTTGCCCGCTCGGCCGGAGACGCCGCGTTTGCTGACCGGACGCTTCAGCTCGCTGGCGGTGCGCGTCAGCGATCATCCGTTGGTGCAGCAGCTGTGCCGGCAGTATGGCAAGCCGCTGGTGTCGACCAGCGCCAATCTCAGTGGGCTGGAGCCATGCCGCAGTGCGGATGAGGTTACGCGGCAGTTCGGCGAAGCTTTCCCGGTATTGCGCGGCAAGGTGGGTGGCCGTCTTAATCCTTCCGAAATCAGAGACGTTCTGACCGGCGAACAGATCCGTCAGGGCTAGAGGTAATGGGCATGGAGAAGTTTGCGGTATTTGGCAACCCTATCGGCCACAGCAAGTCGCCGCGAATTCATGCGCTGTTTGCTGCCCAGACCGGCATTGAGCATCCTTACGGGACGGTGTTGGCGCCGTTAGACGGTTTTGAAACCAGCCTGCAGGCGTTTATCCGCGCCGGAGGGCTGGGGGCGAACGTCACGGTGCCCTTCAAGGAGCGTGCTTATTCGGCCGCTTCTGAGCTGAGCGAGCGCGCAGCGATGGCCGGTGCGGTCAACACCCTGAAGGTATTGCCGAATGGCGAGCTGTTGGGGGATAACACCGACGGCATCGGGTTGCTGACCGATCTACAGCGTCAGCAATTGATCCGGCCGCAGGATCGCATCCTGCTGATGGGCGCCGGCGGCGCAGCGCGCGGCGTGATCCTGCCGCTGCTGTCTTTCGGCTGTCGGCTAACGATCACCAACCGCACCTTCAGCCGAGCCCTGGCGTTGGCAGACGCTTTTCGGCATCTGGGGGAGATCTCGGCGGCGCCGATGGATCAATTGGATCAGCAAGCGTTCGAACTGGTGATCAATGCGACGGCGTCCGGCATCAGCGGAGAGATCCCGGCGTTGCCGGCGGGCGTAGTTAATGCGCACACTCGTTGCTATGACATGTTCTATCAGCAGGGCACTACGCCATTCCTGGCCTGGGCGCAGCAGCAGGGGGCAACGGAATATGCCGATGGGTTGGGCATGCTGGTGGGGCAGGCGGCGCATGCCTTCCTGCTTTGGCATGGAGTGATGCCAGAGATTGAGCCGGTATTGCGCCAGTTGCGCAGCGAACTGGCGGCATAAATGCAACCCCGTTCTCTTTATAGGGAACGGGGCGTCCGTCAGATGTCTTCCGACAGGTATTCATCTTTCCAGCGTACATAGTTGTTCGAAGAATAAAGCAATCCTTCCAACTCGGCGGCGGTCAACGGCCGAACCTGGCGTGCCGGGCTGCCCATATAGAGATAGCCGCTGACCAGGCGTTTGCCCGGCGGCACTAAACTGCCGGCACCAATCATCACGTCGTCTTCTACTACTACACCGTCCAGCAGGATCGATCCCATACCGACCAGCACCCGGTTGCCGATGGCGCAGCCGTGCAGCATCGCTTTATGGCCTACGGTCACGTCTTCTCCAATCAACAGGGGATAACCGTCGGGGTTATGTTCGGAGCGGTGAGTCACATGCAGTACGCTGCCGTCCTGTATATTGCTGCGTGCGCCGATCTTTACCGCATTGACGTCGCCCCGAATGGCGACCAGCGGCCAGATGCTGACGTCATCCGCCAGATCGACGTCGCCGATGACGACGCTGGAAGGATCGATCAAGACGCGCTGACCGAGTTTGGGGGTGTATTGAAGATAAGAACGTACTGCATCGGACATGGTGCTTGCCTCACGTCGGGATCATATTTACCGGCAATACTAGACTCTGACGATGGAATTACAACCAATCGCAGCGCCGGATCCTGCGGAAAATGGCCCTGATCGCACAAGATCCACTCGGAAGGGCTGAAAAGTGTGCAAACAGAAAGAAAAGATCAAAAAAGGGGTTGTGCAAAAAACTCGGATCCCTATAATGCGCCTCCATCGACACGGCGCAAGTGATTCACTTCACACAGCGGCCGGGAAGAAAGAGAAAAAATCCTGAAAATTAGGGTTGACTCTGAAAGAGGAAAGCGTAATATACGCCACCTCGAGTTAGCAAGCGAAAGCGCCTAACTCACTGC
>NZ_JABXOF010000021.1 GCF_013375155.1 Serratia ureilytica | reverse complement strand
ATTGTTAAAGAGCAGTGAGTTAGGCGCTTTCGCTTGCTAACTCGAGGTGGCGTATATTACGCTTTCCTCTTTCAGAGTCAACCCTAATTTTCAGGATTTTTTCTCTGCGACCCCCGGAGACTCTGTGAAGTTGTTCACATGTTCCGTGTCGATGGAGGCGCATTATAGGGAGTTCCTCGCAGGCCGCAACAGGTATTTTCAGCAAAAACGATCGTTAGCTGCATTCCACAGCAAAACCCCGCTTTATACCCACTTGCACACAGTGTTATCCACAGATGCGATTTGTACGGAAAATTTACGAGCGCCACGCAAACGTTTTCGCTACAATTCCCCGCGACGAAACGATCCCCCTTTTTACGGGGGCGTTACCTGAATTTGTGCCTGTCCCTCCCTTTATAAGGCAGAAAACCGCGCTTTATAGAGAGAACGAGGTGGACATTCACGTAACGCTCTTTAATTGCGACTCAAAGCCAAGGGATAAAACCATGCAACAACCTCGTCCAATCCGCCGGGCTCTGCTCAGCGTGTCTGACAAAGCCGGTATCGTTGAATTCGCCGAAGCGCTTTCCCAGCGCGGCGTTGAACTGCTCTCCACCGGCGGCACCGCCCGCCTGCTGGCAGACACCGGTCTGCCCGTTACCGAAGTTTCCGACTACACCGGCTTCCCGGAGATGATGGACGGACGAGTTAAGACCCTGCACCCGAAAGTTCACGGCGGTATCCTCGGCCGCCGCGGCCAGGACGACACGGTCATGAATCAGCATGACATCCAGCCTATCGACATGGTGGTCGTCAATCTGTACCCGTTCGCCCAAACCGTGGCGCGCCCAGATTGCTCGCTGGAAGACGCGGTCGAAAATATCGATATCGGCGGCCCGACCATGGTGCGCTCCGCCGCCAAGAACCATAAAGACGTCGCCATCGTGGTGAAGAGCAGCGACTACGCCGCCATCATTACCGAGATGGACAACAACGACGGCTCGCTGCGCTATGCCACCCGCTTCGATCTCGCCATCAAGGCTTTCGAACACACCGCCGCCTACGACAGCATGATCGCCAACTACTTCGGCGCGCTGGTGCCGGCGTACCACGGCGAGACCGAACAGCCGTCCGGCCGCTTCCCTCGTACCCTGAACCTCAACTACATCAAGAAGCAGGATATGCGTTACGGTGAGAACAGCCACCAGCAAGCCGCCTTCTATATAGAAGAAGAGGTAAAGGAAGCGTCCGTCGCGACCGCCGAGCAGCTGCAGGGCAAAGCGCTGTCCTATAACAACATCGCCGATACCGACGCCGCGCTGGAATGCGTGAAAGAGTTTGCCGAACCGGCCTGCGTGATCGTCAAGCACGCCAACCCTTGTGGCGTGGCGATCGGCGACGACATCCTCGCCGCCTATGAGCGCGCTTACCAAACCGACCCGACTTCCGCCTTCGGCGGCATCATCGCCTTTAACCGCGAGCTGGACGCCGCCACCGCGCAGGCGATCATCAGCCGCCAGTTCGTGGAAGTGATCATCGCGCCAAACGTCACTCAGGAAGCGCGCTCCCTGCTGGCCGCCAAACAGAACGTGCGCGTGCTGGCCTGCGGCCAGTGGCAGCAACGCGTGGCGGGGCTGGACTTCAAGCGCGTCAACGGCGGGCTGCTGGTACAGGATCGCGATCTCGGCATGGTGACCGCCGCCGATCTGCGCGTGGTATCCGAGCGCCAACCGACCGAACAGGAACTGCGTGACGCGCTGTTCTGCTGGAAAGTGGCCAAGTTCGTGAAATCCAACGCCATCGTTTATGCACGTGACAACATGACCATCGGCATAGGCGCCGGCCAGATGAGCCGCGTTTATTCCGCCAAGATCGCCGGCATCAAAGCGAGCGACGAAGGGCTGGAAGTGAAAGGATCCGCCATGGCCTCCGACGCCTTCTTCCCGTTCCGTGACGGCATCGATGCCGCAGCTGCAGTCGGCATCACCTGCGTGATCCAGCCTGGCGGCTCGATCCGCGACGACGAAGTAATCGCCGCCGCCAACGAACACGGCATCGCGATGATCTTCACCGACATGCGTCATTTCCGCCATTAATTCCTTTTGCCGCGTGCGCTCCGGCGCACGCCATTCGTGGAGCCCCTGATGAACATTTTGATTATCGGCAACGGCGGGCGCGAACACGCGCTGGCCTGGAAAGCCGCCCAGTCTCCGCTGGCGGATAAAGTCTACGTTGCGCCGGGCAATGCCGGTACCGCGCTGGAAGCCAATCTGGAGAACGTGGCGATCGCCGCCACCGATATCCCCGCCCTGGTCGCTTTCGCCCAGAGCCATGACATCGGTCTGACCATCGTCGGGCCGGAAGCCCCGCTGGTGATTGGCGTGGTCGACGCCTTCCAGGCCGCCGGTCTGAAAATCTTCGGCCCGACGCAGGCCGCCGCGCAGCTCGAAGGCTCCAAAGCTTTCACTAAGGATTTCCTGGCGCGCCACCGCATCCCGACCGCCGAATATGAAAACTTCACCGACGTGGAGCCGGCGCTGGCCTACGTGCGCAGCAAAGGCGCGCCGATCGTCATCAAGGCCGATGGCCTGGCGGCCGGTAAAGGCGTGATCGTCGCGATGACGCTGCAGGAAGCGGAAGAGGCGGTGCGCGACATGTTGGCCGGCAACGCCTTCGGCGACGCCGGTCATCGCATCGTGGTGGAAGAGTTCCTTGACGGTGAAGAGGCCAGCTTCATCGTGATGGTCGACGGCGAGAACGTGGTGCCGATGGCCACCAGCCAGGACCACAAGCGCGTCGGCGACGGCGACACCGGCCCGAACACCGGCGGCATGGGCGCCTATTCTCCCGCACCGGTAGTGACCGACGAAATCCACCGGCGCGCCATGGACCAGGTGATCTGGCCGACGGTGCGCGGCATGGCGGCGGAAGGCAACACCTACGTCGGCTTCCTTTACGCCGGCCTGATGATCGCCGCCGACGGCCAGCCGAAGGTGATCGAATTCAACTGTCGTTTCGGCGATCCGGAAACCCAGCCGATCATGCTGCGCCTGCGTTCCGATCTGGTGGAACTGTGCCTGGCGGGCGCCGAAGGTCGCCTGAACGAGAAAACCTCCGACTGGGACGAGCGCCCCGCGCTCGGCGTGGTGCTGGCGGCCGGCGGTTATCCGGGTGACTATCGCAACGGCGAGGTGATCCAGGGGCTGCCGCAACAGGAAAGCGCCGACGGTAAGGTCTTCCATGCCGGCACGCGCCTGCAGGGCGATGACGTCGTCACCAGCGGCGGTCGCGTTCTGTGCGTGACGGCGCTGGGCGACACCGTGGCGCAGGCGCAACAACGCGCCTATCAGCTGGCGGAAGGCATCCAGTGGCCGGGCAGCTTCTGCCGCAAAGATATCGGTTATCGCGCGATTGCGCGCGGCAAGTGATTCGACCTGATAAGGTCATGACAAGAGGCTCCGCAGCGCGGGGCCTTTTTTATAGCTGGTCTTCTTTCGGTTCCCAGCTGCAGAAGTCGTCGTTTGCTACCAGCAGCAGCTCGCTGCCTTCCGGCGCTTCCAACCAGGCGACGCTCACCGGCCGGCTGCTGCTGCGGGCGCGTTTTTCGATCCAGGCGATGGCGGAGGCATCCAACCCGGGTTTTAAGCGCTGCCCGTCGCAGGTTTGCACTTCGCCCTGCAACCAACGCCCCTGCAGCAATTTGACCTTGCCGGCGCGCAGCGCATTGCTGACTTCGAGGATACGTCGCGCCTGATATTGATACAGGGCGATTTCATCGCGGGTCAACGGTTCGCGGCGTGTCGCCAGCTGGCGCTGCATAAAGCTCACCGTGCCGTCGTCGGCAAAGCGCAGTTGAATGGAATCTCGATCGCCGTCGGCGTCGTTGCGTTTGATTTGGCGCAGCACGTCGCCCTGATAGGTGTACAGCGTGGTGATGGTACCCGGTCCGCGGTAGGGACTATAGACGCTGACCAGCACCTGCGGGCGATGTTGCTCATCGTCTTTACGCCACAGGCGTATCACGCCTTGATCGGCCACAAAGCCGCTGGCGGTAAAGCTGGGAATATCGGAATGGAAACTGCAGGCGCTCAGACCGAGGGCGATGCCGGCGGCCATGAGCACCCGACGAGTAAACAAAAGGGGCGCCATCGCCCCTCTGTTTAATCTTTTCACCGAGGCGCGGTCTTATTTAACAGCGTCTTTCAGTGCTTTGCCAGAAACGAACGCAGGCACGTTGGCTGCTGCGATTTTGATTTCTTTGCCAGTCTGTGGGTTGCGGCCAGTGCGCTCGCTACGATGGTTTACTTTGAAAGTACCGAAGCCAACCAATTGTACTGCATCACCTTCTTTCAGAGACTCAGTAATAGCAGCCAGGGTGGATTCCAGAGCCAGTTTAGCTTGTGCTTTGGAAAGGTCAGCCTTGTCCGCGATTACATCAATCAGTTGAGTCTTGTTCATAAGTTATCCTTACAGTGTGTTTATCGTTTGCAAAGCATCGAGTGCGACGGATATGCCGATTGACAGCACTCTCCTGCATACACGCACCGATAGCCACTTTTTTTACGCCCCCCAAATGTAGACCAGACAGGGTGCGGATGTGAAGCCTTAAGGCATGACAAATCAGGCGTTAAATCACGTTTTGTTGCCTTATTGCGCTAAATTTATCCCGATGTTGCTGACACCGGCCTCTCGCAGGTCGGATCGCAGCCCCTTGATCAGGTCTATATCGCGCTCTTCACAGGCGTCCAACAGGCGGAAAATTTCCCATTGAATGTCCCATTCTTCCTCTACCGCAGGCAAACTTCCCAACTCTTCGTCGGTCATTTCCCTACCGGCTTGAGTCATTTCCAACATCGCCACGGTGCGAATCGATGTTTCGCTGATGGCGATGGCGTGCTCCAGCGTCTCCCCGCCGAGCCGCGAATGGATCAGTTCCCCTAATGCGATACAGGCATCAATTGCCGGGTAAACGCCGTAAAGATCGTAATCTTCCGCCGACGGAATCGCCTCTTCCAACTTCTCGAGCTGGCTGTCGAAGTTGACCTTGGCGTCCTTCACCACCAGCGTTTCCCACACCAAATCCAGAATGCGGCGATAAATCGCCGGATCGCCGAACTCGGTCTGTTTGCAGAACATCTGGTAATTCGGGTACATACGCTCGCACAAACTGGCCATAAAGGTCAAATGTTGCCAAGCCTCGTGCCGTTCCAGACGTAAATGAATCGGGTTACGTAGCATGCTTTACTCTCTTACGCGTTATCTGCGGCGCAGTGTACCCGAAATCGCTCATGGCGACACCTCCGGATGCTGCTGTAACCAACGCTGAAACGCCGGACGGCGCGAAGCGATGGCGTCGGCCCAGCGGGTCGGCTCCGGCAAACGGTAGCCCGCCATACAGCGCTGCACCCACGCCAGCGCGCTGTCGGCGCCCACGCGGTGACCGGTAGAGATGAACAGCGGGTTGCAGCGCGCCTTGCTGCGCCATACCCAGCCCAGCTGTTCCCCCTTATCTTCCAACGGTGCCAGCGCGCCGACGGCGGCCTCCAGCGGCGCGAATTTGCCGCACAGGCGCTTCTTGGCCACGCCGATGGTCGGTACATCGACCAGCAGGCCGAAATGGCTGGCGACGCCGAGGCGCCGCGGATGTGAAATGCCATGCCCATCGACGAAGATCAGCCCCGGCTTTTGCCGCAGCTGTGCCCAGGCGGCCAACAGCGCCGGGTATTCGCGAAACGACAGGAAGCCCGGAATATAAGGCATGACGGTGGCGATGCGCGCCACCTGATATTCCACCAGCTCCAGCGACGGATAGCGCAGTATGGCGATAGCGGCACGCGTCACCGCCCCCTCCTGCTCGAAGCCCACGTCGGCGCCGGCGATGAAGGCCGGCGGTTCGGCCGGCAGATCGTCGTAGCGAATGACTTCAGCAGCGCGCCGCAGCTGTTCGGCGCGCAGGGCCTGCATATCGGTCACATCGAATCCTTAACGGTGGTATTTCGCCGACTGCGCGTGCACCGCCTCGACGAAGGCGCCGGCGTGCTCAGGCGGCACATCCTGATGGATGCCGTGGCCCAGGTTGAACACATGACCGTTGCCGTGGCCAAAACCGGCCAGAATGGTCTCCACCTCTTCCGCGATGCGCGCCGGAGAAGCATAGAGCATCGACGGATCCATATTACCCTGCAGCGCCACTTTGTCGCCCACGCGCCGACGCGCGTCGGCGATATCGGTGGTCCAGTCCAGCCCCAGCGCATCGCAGCCGGTAGCGGCCATCGCCTCCAGCCACTGCCCGCCGCCTTTGGTAAACAGCGTCACCGGCACGCGGCGGCCGTCATTTTCACGCAGCAGGCCATCGACGATCTTGTGCATGTAGTGCAACGAGAACTCGCGGTAATCGCGCCCGGTCAGCACCCCGCCCCAGGTGTCGAACACCATCACCGACTGCGCGCCGGCCTTGATTTGGGCGTTGAGGTACAGGATCACGCTGTCCGCCAGCTTGTCCAGCAACAGGTGCAGCGTGGCCGGTTCGGCATACATCATTTTTTTCAGCTTGGTGAAGGCCTTGCTGCTCCCGCCTTCAACCATATAGGTAGCCAGCGTCCACGGGCTGCCGGAGAAGCCGATCAGCGGCACTTCGCCCTTCAGCTCGCGGCGGATGGTGCGCACCGCGTTCATCACATAGCCCAGCTCCACTTCCGGATCGAACGCCGGCAGTTTGTCGACGTCGGCACGGCAGGTGATGGGTGAGCTGAAACGCGGGCCTTCACCGGCTTCAAAGTACAGGCCAAGCCCCATGGCGTCGGGAATGGTGAGAATGTCGGAGAACAGAATGGCGGCGTCCAGCGCATAGCGGCGCAGCGGCTGCAGCGTAACCTCACAGGCCAGCTCCGCGTTCTTGCACAGCGACATGAAATCACCGGCCTGGGCGCGGGTCGCCTTGTACTCCGGCAAATAACGACCGGCCTGGCGCATCATCCATACGGGGGTCACATCCACCGGCTGGCGCAACAGCGCGCACAGGTAGCGATCGTTCTTCAACTCAGTCATTTATGGGGCTCCCTTAATAATCTGCCGGCCATTGTACATTATTCTTCCCGGCACAGCGCCACGGTGTCCTCAATCAACCGGCGCGCCACGGTGCCGGGCGGCGGCAACAGCGGCAGTTGGTCGTAGCGATACCAGCCGGCGTTAAGCAGCTCCTTGGGATCGTGACGAAGGTCGCCCTGATGGTAATCGGCCATAAAGGCCATCATCAGCGAGTGTGGGAACGGCCAGGGTTGTGAAGTGACGTAGCGCAGGTTCTTGATTTCGATATTGCTCTCTTCCATCACTTCGCGCGCCACCGCCTGCTCCAGCGTTTCGCCCACTTCGACGAAACCGGCCAGCACCGTGTGGATACCGCCGCGATGGCGCACGTGCTGCGCCAGCAGGATCTGATCGTCGCGCCGAATGGCGACGATCACGCAGGGCGCAATCTGCGGGTAGTACCGTTCTTTGCAGTGGCCGCAGAGGCAGGCGCTTTCGGTGCGGCTGAGATGCATCTCATGGCCGCAGTAGCCGCAAAAGCGATGGGAGCGGTAGAAATCCGCCAGCTGCACGCCGCGCCCGGCAAGCTGGAACAGACCGCGATCCTGATCCAACAGCTGACGCACCGATCCCATCTCCCGCGGCATCGCCTGGCGCACCAGCCAGACCGGCGCGCCCTCCCACTCACCGATGATGCGCGCCATGTGGCCCTGCAGCCCGAGGACGGCGGCCGTCCCCGACGGCAATTCACCGTTCGGTAACCAAAGTTTGCTTTCATGGCTGACGATCCACCAGCCGTTTTCATTGCCCGTTAATGCAAGTTCCATATCGTTGTTGCACAACCTCAGCTTCACTGGCACTCTACAAATCGGCTTTGTTACATTTTAATAACTTACCGGTTACTTTTATTACTTACACGGAGTCAAACATGCTCAACCGTTTGGAAAGGCTGACTCAGCGCGTTGGCGGTAGTAATGAATTAGTTGATCAATGGCTTCAGGCCCGCAAGCAGTTGCTGGTCGCCTACTGCACGCTGGTAGGCCTCAAACCGAATAAAGAAAAGCATACGCCGCTGAATGAAAAAGCGCTGGAGAACTTTTGCCATAACCTGGTGGATTACCTCTCCGCAGGGCATTTTCATATCTATGACAGAATTATCAAACAAGTGGAAGGCGCAGCCAGTCCGAAAATGTCGCTGGCGGTGAACATCTACCCCAAGCTATGGGCCAATACCGAACAGATCATGGCGTTCCACGATCGCTATACCGAAGTGGATATCGATCAGGAGGTCTGTCTGGAATTCCATCAGGCCTTGTCGGATATCGGCGAAACGCTGGCGGCGCGCTTTGCGCTGGAAGATAAGCTGATCCTGTTGGAAGCGGAGGCCGCGCAGCAACCGCTGCCGGACCAGGCGCTGGATCCGGCGCGTTAAAATTTTATAGTTTTTTTTCTTATCCCTCCTATACTGGGGGGCATCTTGTCGGAGTGCCTAGCGCCTGATTTGTTCATCGAATCAGCCAGGCTGAGACCGTTAATTCGGGATCCGCGGAACCTGATCGGGCTAATACCCGCGAAGGGAACAAGAGTAATCTATCGCCACAGGCACGGCCTTCCCCTTGCGGGCGTCCAGCCTTATCGGCCACCATCATTACTCCCTCCGAGCTCCAGACAAGCAACTTTCCCAACCCAACACACTGGTAGGAACTTGCTATGTCTAACGTTAATCCACCGCGCGCCCGTAAAGCGCAACGCGAAGCCGCCCAGCAGTTTATCGACACGCTGCAAGGCATGGCTTTCCCAAACTCACGCCGCATCTACCTGCAGGGCTCGCGCCGCGATATCCAGGTGCCGATGCGCGAAATTCAGCTCAGCCCGACCCTGGTCGGCGGCAGCAAAGATAGCCCGCAGTATGAACAGAACGAGGCGATCCCGGTATATGACACCGCAGGCCCATACGGCGATCCGCAGGCCGAGCTCGATGTGCACGCCGGCCTGGCCAAGCTGCGCGCCGGCTGGATCGACGCGCGCGGCGATACCGCGACCCTGAGCGGCGCCAGTTCCGGCTTCACCCAACAGCGTCTGGCGGACGAGGGGCTGGATCACCTGCGCTTCGAACATCTGCCGCTGCCGCGCAAGGCGTTGCCGGGCAAGTGCGTGACCCAACTGCACTATGCCCGCGCCGGCATCGTCACCCCGGAGATGGAGTTCATCGCCATCCGTGAAAACATGGGGCGCGAACGCATTCGCGGCGAGGTGCTGCGCCACCAGCATCCGGGCCAGGGCTGGGGCGCCAACCTGCCGGACAACATCACGCCGGAGTTCGTGCGCCAGGAAGTGGCCGCCGGCCGCGCCATCATTCCCGCCAACATCAATCACCCGGAGGCGGAGCCGATGATCATCGGCCGCAATTTCCTGGTGAAGGTGAACGCCAATATCGGCAACTCGGCGGTCACGTCGTCGATCGAAGAAGAGGTGGAGAAGCTGGTGTGGGCCACCCGCTGGGGCGCAGACACCGTGATGGATCTCTCCACCGGCCGCTATATTCACGAAACCCGCGAGTGGATCCTGCGCAACAGCCCGGTGCCCATCGGCACCGTGCCTATCTACCAGGCGCTGGAGAAGGTCAACGGCGTGGCGGAAAACCTCACCTGGGCGATGTTCCGCGATACGCTGCTGGAACAGGCGGAACAAGGGGTCGATTACTTCACCATCCACGCCGGCGTGCTGCTGCGCTATGTGCCGATGACCGCCAAACGCCTGACCGGCATCGTGTCGCGCGGTGGCTCGATCATGGCCAAATGGTGCCTGTCGCACCATCAGGAAAACTTCCTCTATCAGCACTTCCGTGAAATCTGCGAGATCTGCGCCGCCTACGACGTTTCGCTGTCGCTCGGTGACGGCCTGCGCCCCGGCTCGATTCAGGACGCCAACGACGAAGCCCAGTTCGCCGAACTGCATACGCTGGGCGAGCTGACCAAAATTGCCTGGGAATACGACGTGCAGGTGATGATCGAAGGCCCGGGCCATGTGCCGATGCAGATGATCCGCCGCAACATGACCGAAGAGCTGGAACACTGCCACGAAGCGCCGTTCTACACCCTCGGCCCGCTGACCACCGATATCGCACCGGGCTATGACCATTTCACCTCCGGCATCGGCGCGGCAATGATCGGCTGGTTCGGCTGCGCCATGCTGTGTTACGTCACGCCGAAAGAACACCTCGGCCTGCCGAACAAAGAGGACGTCAAGCAGGGCCTGATCACCTACAAGATCGCCGCCCACGCCGCCGATCTGGCCAAGGGCCATCCGGGCGCGCAGATCCGCGATAACGCCATGTCCAAGGCGCGTTTCGAATTTCGCTGGGAAGATCAGTTCAATCTGGCGCTCGATCCGGCCACCGCGCGCGCCTATCACGACGAAACCCTGCCGCAGGAATCCGGCAAGGTCGCCCACTTCTGCTCAATGTGCGGGCCGAAATTCTGCTCGATGAAGATTTCACAAGAGGTGCGCGACTACGCCGCCGCCCAAGAGGCCGCCAAACCGATCGAGGTGCAGCTGACCGGCATGGAAAAAATGTCCGCCGAGTTCCGCGCCCGCGGCAGCGAGCTGTATCACAGCGCCGGCAATCTGCAGGAGGAGACGAGCAATGACTGATATCACGACGCCCTTCCCGGCGACGCCCCACAAACTGGGGCTTTACCCGGTCGTCGACAGCGTGGAATGGATCGCTCGTCTGCTGGAGGCCGGCGTTACCACGATCCAGCTGCGCATCAAGGATCTGCCGGACGAGCAGGTCGAAGAGGATATCGCCGCCGCCATCGCGCTGGGCCGGCGTTATCAGGCGCGGCTGTTCATCAACGATTACTGGCGGCTGGCGATCAAGCACGGCGCCTACGGCGTGCATCTGGGCCAGGAAGATCTCGATACCACCGATCTGGCGGCCATTCACCGCGCCGGGCTGCGGCTCGGCGTTTCCACCCATGACGATGCCGAGCTGGCGCGCGCGCTGGCGGTGAAACCCTCCTACATCGCGCTGGGGCACATCTTCCCCACCCAGACCAAAGACATGCCTTCGGCGCCGCAGGGGCTGGCGGAGTTAAAACGCCACATCGCCGGTTTGGCGGATTACCCGACGGTGGCGATCGGCGGGATCAGTATCGATCGCGTACCGGCGGTGCTGGCGTGCGGCGTCGGCAGCGTGGCGGTGGTCAGCGCCATCACCCAGGCGCCGGACTGGCGCGCGGCGACGGCCGAACTGCTGCGGCTGATCGAAGGTAAGGAGCCGAACGATGCTTAACGATCGGGAGTTCCTGCGCTACAGCCGCCAGCTGCTGCTGGAGGATGTCGGCCCGGAAGGTCAGGAAAAACTCAAGCGCGCCACGGTGCTGATCGTCGGCCTGGGGGGGCTGGGGTCCCCGGCTTCGCTGTATCTGGCCGCCGCCGGGGTCGGCACGCTGCTGCTGGCCGACGACGACACGTTGCACGTCACCAACCTGCAGCGGCAAATCCTGTACCGCAGCGCCGATACCGCCACCGGCAAAGCGGCGCTGGCGCAACGCCATCTGCAGGCGTTGAACCCGTTGGTGGAGTCCATCCCGCTGGCGCAGCGGCTGCAAGGGCAAGCGCTGCGCGACGCGGTCGCCCGCGCCGATCTGGTGCTGGACTGCTGCGACAACATGGCGACCCGCCATGAGGTCAACGCCGCCTGCATCGCCGCCGCCAAGCCGCTGATCAGCGGCAGCGCAGTGGGTTTCAGCGGCCAGTTGCTGGTGCTCGAGCCGCCCTATGCGCACGGCTGCTACGCCTGCCTGTACCCGGAGCAGGAAGAACCGCAGCGCAACTGCCGCACCGCCGGGGTGCTCGGCCCGGTGGTGGGCGTGATCGGCACTCTGCAAGCGCTGGAGGCCATCAAGATGCTGGCCGGCATGCCTTCCTCCCTCAGCGGCAAGCTGCGGCTGTTCGACGGCAAGCAGCAGAGCTGGAGCACGCTGCAGCTGAGCCGGGCCCGCGCCTGCCCGGTCTGCGGAGGCGCCGCATGAAGATCCGTCTGAACGACCAACCGCTGGAGCTGGCACAGCCGCTCAGCGTCGCCGCCCTGCTGACCCAGCTGGAACGCCACCAGCCGGGCACCGCGCTGGCGATCAACCAAACCATCATCCCACGCGCCGACTGGGCCGACCATCAGGTGCAGGACGGTGACGACATTTTGCTGTTTCAAGCGATCGCCGGAGGCTGACATGCTGAAAATCGCCGATACCACTTTTACCTCGCGCCTGTTCACCGGCACCGGCAAGTTCGCCACCCCGGCGCTGATGTTGGAGGCGCTGGCGGCCTCCGGCTCACAGCTGGTGACCATGGCCATGAAGCGCGTCGATCTGCGCGGCGGCAACGACGCCATTTTGGCGCCGCTGCAACAGTTGGGCGTCAGGCTGTTGCCCAATACCTCCGGCGCCAAAACGGCCGCTGAAGCGGTGTTCGCCGCCCGACTGGCGCGCGAAGCGCTCGGCACTCACTGGGTGAAGCTGGAGATCCATCCCGATGTGAAATACCTGCTGCCGGATCCGATAGAAACGCTGAAGGCGGCGGAAACGCTGGTGAAAGACGGTTTTGTGGTGCTGCCCTACTGCGGCGCCGATCCGGTGCTGTGCAAACGGCTGGAAGAAGTGGGATGCGCAGCGGTGATGCCGCTCGGCGCCCCTATCGGCTCCAACCGCGGTCTGCGCACCCGTGACTTCCTCGAAATCATCATCGAGCAAGCTAAGGTGCCGGTGGTGGTAGACGCCGGCATCGGCGCGCCAAGCCACGCGCTGGAAGCGATGGAGCTGGGCGCCGACGCGGTGCTGGTGAATACCGCCATCGCCGTGGCGCGCGATCCGGTGCAGATGGCGCGGGCATTTCGCCTGGCGCTGGAGGCCGGCGAGCTGGCACGCAGCGCCGGATTAGGCTCCAGCCAGCGCGGCGCGGTCGCGTCCAGCCCGCTGACCGCTTTCCTCAGCCAGCCAGAGGAGGCGCAGTGATGACCGACGATTTCAGTAGCCGCTGGCAACAGCTGGACTGGGACGACATTACGCTGCGCATCAACGGCAAAACGGCGCGCGACGTGGAACGCGCATTGAACGCCGACAAGCTGACGCGCGACGACTTTATGGCGCTGATCTCCCCCGCGGCCGCGCCGTATCTGGAACCGTTGGCGCAACGCGCGCAGTTGCTGACCCGTCAGCGGTTCGGCAACGTCGTCAGCTTCTATGTGCCGCTGTACCTGTCCAACCTGTGCGCCAACGACTGCACCTACTGCGGCTTTTCGATGAGCAACCGCATCAAGCGCAAAACGCTGGATGCGGCGGAGATTGCGCGCGAGTGCGAAGCCATCAAGGCGCTGGGGTTCGAACATCTGTTGCTGGTCACCGGCGAACATCAGACCAAGGTCGGCATGGACTATTTCCGCCAGCACATTCCGGCGATCCGCCGCCACTTCAGCTCGCTGATGATGGAAGTGCAGCCGCTGGCGCAGGAGGAATACGCCGAACTGAAAACGCTGGGCCTGGACGGCGTGCTGGTGTATCAGGAAACCTACCATCCGGCCACCTATCTGCAGCACCACCTGCGCGGCCAGAAACAGGATTTCCATTGGCGCCTGGCCACGCCGGATCGCCTGGGGCGCGCCGGGATCGACAAGATCGGCCTCGGCGCGTTAATCGGCCTGTCCCACAGCTGGCGAACCGACTGCTATCTGCTGGCGGAACACCTGTTCTACCTGCAGCAAACCTATTGGCAGAGCCGCTACTCGATCTCGTTCCCACGCCTGCGCCCCTGCGCCGGCGGCATTGAGCCCGCGTCTATCATGAGTGAGCCTCAGCTGGTGCAGCTGATCTGCGCCTTCCGGCTGTTCGCGCCGGACGTTGAGCTGTCGCTGTCTACCCGCGAGTCGCCGTACTTCCGCGATCATATGATCCCGGTGGCGATCAATAGCGTCAGCGCCGGATCCAAGACGCAACCCGGTGGCTATGCCGACGACGTACCGCCTGAGCTGGAACAGTTCGAGCCGCACGACGGCCGCACGCCGCAGCAGGTCGCCGAGGCCATCAGCAACGCCGGGCTGCAGCCGGTGTGGAAAGACTGGGACGATTATCTGGGACGCAGCGCGCAATAAGCGGCAACGTTTACCGCCGTGCGAAGAAAACGCTGGAGCGGCCGCGCAATGCCGAACGGTGGCGCTGGCGCCGGCAAACGCGCCGATTATAGTGACGTTGCCGACCGCCAAACCCGGTGTCGGCCGGGGCCGTTACCCTCTCGATGGCCCCGCCTTATCCAACCCCGGATCGCGCACAGACGCTCTTGCGCGACTCCGGTTCCTCACCAACGGCCATCCTGGAACCTGCGCCTGAGGGCACGCACGAACAGGCGGTTTTATCGGCTCAGGTGACGGGCATGATGAGGGAATAGCGGTGTTCAGCACTCACGCAGAGTGTTTTTCAATGGAGCCCGTTGCGGCAGAGAACGGCAGAACGAGGAAAAAGTCGATGCGGAGACGAAAAGTGACTCGAGGGGTAATCCCCGATACTGCCAATGGCCCTGGTGTTGGCCGTCGCGTTTTTTTGCCGCCTGCTCCCTGCTTACAGACAAGAGCAGGCGGTTTATTTTGTGAGACTGGCAACCCCCCCAGGACGCGAATCACACAGTATGTGCGCTAATTAACCATACAAACGATTAAATGTGAATGTCTTTTGAGTGTTTTTTTATTTGATATCGAGTGTATTCTGAGTTTGCCAAGGAAAATCAAACTGATATCACCGCAACCTCCGGGGCATCATCTATAATCCAGCACGGGTCCTCGCGCAGATTTGCCACGCTCGCGGTCAACATCAAAAAAGCCAAGGTTGTCATGAAGAAAACGCCAAATTACATCGATGCAATCAGCGCGTTGCTCACTCTTAAAGGGGTTGGCGACAGAAAACATGCCTCCACGATGGCCAACATACTGAACCTTCAGTACAACAGCGCCAAGCAGAAGCTGGATGGTAAAAGGGGCATCACCCTCGACGAAGTCAGAAAGGTGTTTCAGTACTTCAACGAGCCATTCGCCGGCCAAAGAACGCATAACGGCGTTTTTATCATGAACAGCATTCACAAACGCTGTAAGGTTGAAGTCGACGAACACCCGGTGACACAGCTGGACGACGACGAAACCTACGCCTACAAAAAAGATGACCTTTTCATCATCAATACCAGCCGGGATACGCAGGCCGACGTACCGCTGTACAGAGTCAACAAGATAGACTTTCTGCCGGCGCCGCGCATCGCGATCCTGGACAACGACAGCGATATCCTCGAGCTGTTGAAGAAAATCGCCTGCCGCTACGGCATTGAGACCGAGACCTTTCAAACGGCGGATGCCATGCTGGCCGCACTTGAGCAACAGTCCTTTGAGGCGTTTATTCTGGACTGGCTGTTGGACTTCGGCGAAACCTCAGAACGCGTCGTGAAGAAAATAAAGGACACCCTCGATCCGCACGCGCGCATCATCATTCTGACCGGCCAGCTGAATCACTATGAGAAGAATATCGGCGATATGATCCTGCACTATGACGTGCACCTGGTGGAAAAACCGACCAAACCGCTGATTATCTCCTCACTGCTGCTGTCGAATTTATTCTTTAATTAGTTTGACCGGAATGCGGATGAAAAACGATGAACCAACGCCTTCGGTGGATTTGACTCTGATGGCGCCTTTCAGCGTCGTCACATAATTCTTGATAATGGTCAGCCCCAGCCCCAGTCCCTGCCGCGTTTCCCTTTCTACTCCCTGATTGAACGCCTTGTACAACCGTTCCAGATTATTAACGTTAAATCCGATGCCGTTGTCTTTGACCCATAAATACAGATTGCCATGGCACACCTTCACGTTGAGGATGATCGCGCCGTGGTGAGTAAATTTGTCCGCGTTGCTGAGCAGATTGGCCAATATTCGGTAGAGCTTGTATTTATCGGAGCAAATCAAACCAACATAGGATGAACGACGCACCACGATGCGATTACCGCGCCCGGCGCTGATACTGGTCATGGCATCGTCCACCACCTCATGCAGCCGAAAGGTGGAAATATTGACGTTCACCTCCCCCATTTCAAACCGCGAATAATCCATCACCTCGCGCGTTTGTTCGGCGATCTTGTTGCCGTGGTAGGAGATCAGGCGGGCTTCCTTTTTCAGCTCTTCCTGCGCCAGCTCGTGCTCCATGATATCCGCGGCGATGACGATGGCCTGCGTCGAACCGGCGATTTCATGGTAGATGGATGAGATAAAGATGTTCTTGTTCTTGATGATCTCTTTTAACGAGAAGGCGTTTCTCACCACCAGGAACATCATCAGGAACACCAAAATCAGCGATAAGACGGCGAACATCTCGGCTTTTCTCGAATTATCCTGGATGATGCCTTTAACCTCGGTGAAGTTTTTAATTTGTATCCGATAAATAATCTCCTGGATATCGACCAACGTGCCCTCGATGTCATCCATATAAGCGAGGATATCCGCCTTGCTTTTCCGCCCTGCCAGCAAACCGACGGAAAGATCGCCCAGCGTTCGGTACTGTTGCTTCAGCAGAGCGACGTTCTTGATAAATTCGTCGTCGTAATAGAAAGAGTCGCTGAAGGTGGAGCGGCTCTCCAGGATTTGGATCTTCGAGTAAAATATTTTCTTTTTGATCAGGAAAGCGTCGTAGTCGTCGTTTTCACTGAGCAGCAGCGCAGTTTTGGTTCTTTCAAACGCCAGAAACAGGATCTCGGCCACCGAGTAGTTATCCAGATTGGGTTCGATCTGCTTATAGCGCTCTTTTACGCCACCGAAGTTAATGGCAATCAGCAAAATTAATAAGGAGAAGATGGCAACCAACGCGATAAGAGTACCGATCAGTTTCTTGCTCATCTCATTTAATCTCCAGCCGTTTGACTTGCCAGACGGTTTTCGCGTTCACGTCCAGGTTATTCAGCTCGGGGTATTGATCGCGCGGATAGATAATAGCGAACGGCCCCAGCTCCCCCACGTCGATCGGCTTACCGCCGCGCAGATAGGCGACAATCACGCGATATTTAATCATCTCGTCAATCGGCATCGAATAGGAATAGTCGTCCCACGCGAAGGCGCGCACCGACTTCCCTTGCAGATGGTACGCTTTCACCAGCTCCGAAAACTCAACGCCGGTGAACGCCTCTTCCGGGGTGAAATTGGTCGAGGTTTTAATCGTGTGCGACGGCATCGCCTCCAGCATCTGTCGGGTGACATTGATCTTCTCGCCGTCCGCCGGCTTCAGGTAAAAAGAGTCAACGGCCGCGTACAACGGTGCGCTGAACAGCGAAAGCAGCAGTAACGTCATCAATCCTTTGATTTTCATTATTCACCCTCTTTGCGTTTCACCAGCTCCGCCTGACCGAACTCATCCCGCCCGATCACATCCCAACCGTGATGTTGATAAAAACCTTCGGCTTTAGAGCCGGGATCGGTGGTTAAGTGAATGGCTTCGGCGCCGTGCTCAAACATCCAGGCAGTGACGCGCGCCAGCAAGGCAGAACCCATTCCCATTGATTGGTATTCCGGCTTCACGAACAGTCCGCCGATCAACGGTTCGGGGATGAACAACCCGAATCCAACGCCGGCATAGTCCTCGCCATACTTGCAGATCCAGCCACCGCCCTGGTTGATGTCTTCCAGCGCCTGCTTGCGCTGCAGATACTGGATCTGATGCGGATGCAGCAGGTTCTCTTCGACGGAAAAGCGGATCTCATACAGGTAAGGCAGGTGTTTCGCCGTCAGTTTTTCGAAGGTAATGAGGCTGTCCATGTTTTGTGCTGTCCTTGGTTGTCAGGTAAAAAGCGCCGGTCAATTTCTGCTGTAACCATAGTAGCAAAGTTTGTCATAACCCGGCGCGAGGCGAAAAAAAACCGCCCCCGAGGGAGCGGTTTATCTGGCGATGGGCCCGGCGTAGCGGGCCCACGGCGCGGATGACGATTACTCGTCGTCGCTGCCGCCCAGACCTGCGTTGAGCAGTTCGGCCAGGTTCGCGGTCGCTTCTTCCGCGCTGACTTGCGGAACAACCGGCGCTTCGCCCTGAGCACGACGACGCATGCGATCCTGATGATAAGCGTAACCGGTACCGGCTGGGATCAGACGGCCCACGATGACGTTCTCTTTCAGGCCACGCAGTTCGTCGCGCTTGCCGGCTACGGCAGCTTCGGTCAGAACGCGCGTCGTTTCCTGGAACGATGCGGCGGAGATGAAGGACTCGGTCGCCAAGGAAGCCTTGGTGATACCCAGCAGATCGCGCGAGAAGGTTGCCGGGATCTTACCTTCAGCTTCCAGCTGACGGTTGGCAATCTTGACGCGAGACACTTCAGCCTGCTCGCCTTCCAGGAACTCGGAGCCACCAGCGCTAACGATAGTGCCTTTACGCAGCATCTGACGAACGATAACTTCGATGTGCTTATCGTTAATCTTAACGCCTTGCAGACGGTAAACTTCCTGCACTTCGTTGGTGATGTAGCGGGTAACCGCATGCACGCCACGCAGACGCAGAATGTCGTGCGGAGACTCTGGGCCGTCGGAGACGACGTCGCCACGTTCCACCACTTCGCCTTCGAACACGTTGAGCTGACGCCATTTCGGAATCATCTCTTCGTAAGCGTCGCTGCCGTCCAGCGGAGAGATCACCAGGCGACGTTTGCCTTTGGTCTCTTTACCGAACGAGATAATCCCGCTGATTTCAGCCAGGATTGCCGGCTCTTTCGGACGACGCGCTTCGAACAGGTCGGCAACGCGCGGCAGACCACCGGTAATATCCTTGGTACCGCCGGATTCCTGAGGAATACGCGCCAGGGTATCACCCGCACCGATCTGAATGCCGTCTTCCAGCTGAACGATCGCTTTGCCCGGCAGGAAGTATTGAGCAGGCATATCAGTACCTGGGATCAATACGTCTTCGCCCTTAGCGTCAACGATTTTCAGTGCCGGACGCAGGTCTTTACCGCTACCGGTACGCTCTGCGCTGTCCAGGACAACCAGAGAAGACAAACCGGTCAGTTCGTCGGTCTGACGAGTAATCGTCTGGCCGTCGACCATGTCGGCGAAGCGAATGAAGCCGCTGACTTCACTGATGACCGGCATGGTATGCGGATCCCAGTTAGCAACGGTTTCGCCGCCGTTAACTTCTTCACCGTCGCCTTTGCCCATCACGGCGCCGTAAGGCACCTTGTAGCTTTCTTTGGTACGGCCGAATTCGTCGATCAGTTTCAGTTCGGTGTTACGCGAGGTGATCACCAGCTTGCCTGCGGCGTTCATAACGAACTTCGCGTTGCTCAGCTTGATGCTACCCTTGTTTTTCACCTGAATGCTGGATTCAGCAGCCGCACGAGATGCCGCACCACCGATGTGGAACGTACGCATCGTCAGCTGTGTACCCGGCTCACCGATGGACTGTGCCGCGATAACGCCGATGGCTTCACCTTTGTTGATGATGTGGCCACGTGCCAGGTCGCGACCGTAGCAGTTTGCACACACACCGAAGTCGGTTTCACAGCTCACCACGGAACGGACTTTAACGCTGTCGACAGAGTTCTCTTCCAACAGGTCACACGCCTTCTCGTTCAGCAGGGTGTTGCGCGGCACCAGAATGTCCGCCGTACCCGGCTTGAGGACGTCTTCTGCCGTCACACGGCCCAGAACGCGTTCACGCAGCGGCTCTTTCACATCGCCACCTTCGATAACCGGAGTCATCAGGATGCCGTCGTGGGTGCCACAGTCGTCTTCGGTCACCACCAGGTCCTGCGCCACGTCAACCAGACGACGGGTCAGATAACCGGAGTTCGCGGTTTTCAGTGCGGTATCCGCCAGACCTTTACGAGCACCGTGAGTGGAGATGAAGTACTGGAGTACGTTCAGACCTTCACGGAAGTTCGCGGTGATTGGCGTTTCGATGATGGAGCCGTCCGGCTTCGCCATCAGACCACGCATACCGGCCAGCTGACGAATCTGAGCGGCGGAACCACGCGCACCGGAGTCGGCCATCATAAAGATGCTGTTGAAGGAAACTTGCTGTTCCACTTCGCCGTCACGGTTAACCACGTCTTCTACCGACAGGTTTTCCATCATCGCTTTCGCAACGCGTTCGTTCGCGGCAGCCCAGATATCGATCACTTTGTTGTAGCGTTCGCCGGCGGTCACCAGACCAGACTGGAACTGCTCCTGGATCTCGGCAACTTCGGTTTCCGCTTCTTCGATGATCTCCGCCTTCTTGGCCGGGATAACCATGTCGTCGATACCTACGGAAGCGCCGGAACGGGCTGCGTAAGCAAAGCCGGTGTACATGATCTGGTCAGCAAAGATAACGGTCGGCTTCAGGCCCAGGATGCGGTAACAGGTGTTCAGCATCTTGGAGATCGCTTTCTTGCCCAAAGGCTGGTTAACGATCGCGTACGGCAGACCTTTCGGTACGATCATCCACAGGATGGCGCGGCCGATGGTGGTGTCGATGATGCTGGTCTGAGAGGTCCACTCACCTTCGGCGTTCTTGACGTCTTCGGTGATACGCACTTTAACGCGCGCATGCAGCGACGCCAGGCCGGCGCGGTAAACACGCTCAGCTTCTTTGGAACCGTTCAGCACCATGCCTTCGCCTTTGGCGTTAACACAGTCGCGGGTCATGTAGTACAGACCCAGTACAACGTCCTGAGAAGGAACGATGATTGGCTCGCCGTTCGCTGGGGACAGGATGTTGTTGGTGGACATCATCAGCGCACGCGCTTCCAGCTGGGCTTCCAGCGTCAGCGGTACGTGAACGGCCATCTGGTCACCATCGAAGTCGGCGTTATATGCCGCACAAACCAGCGGGTGCAGCTGGATCGCTTTACCTTCGATCAGAACCGGTTCAAACGCCTGGATACCCAAACGGTGCAGGGTTGGTGCACGGTTCAGCAGTACCGGGTGTTCGCGAATCACTTCGTCCAGGATATCCCAAACGACGGCTTCTTCACGCTCAACCATTTTCTTGGCGGCTTTGATGGTGGTGGCCAGGCCACGCAGCTCCAATTTGCCGTAGATGAACGGTTTGAACAGCTCCAACGCCATCTTCTTAGGCAGACCGCACTGATGCAGACGCAGGTATGGACCTACGGTGATAACGGAACGGCCTGAGTAGTCAACGCGTTTACCGAGCAGGTTCTGACGGAAACGACCCTGCTTACCTTTGATCATGTCGGCCAAAGATTTCAGAGGGCGTTTGTTGGAACCGGTGATCGCACGACCGCGACGGCCGTTATCCAGCAGGGCGTCTACCGCTTCTTGCAGCATACGCTTTTCGTTGCGCACGATGATGTCCGGCGCAGCCAGATCCAGCAGGCGTTTCAGACGGTTGTTACGGTTGATCACGCGGCGATACAGATCGTTCAGATCCGACGTCGCGAAACGACCGCCATCCAGCGGAACCAGCGGGCGCAGATCCGGCGGCAGTACCGGCAGCACGGTCAGGATCATCCACTCCGGCTTGTTACCGGACTGTACGAACGCTTCCAGCAGCTTGATACGCTTGGTCAGCTTCTTGCGCTTGGTTTCGGAGTTGGTTTCGTTCAGCTCTTCACGCAGCTGCTCGCACTCGGCTTCCAGATCCATGTTTTTCAACAGGGCCTGAATGGCTTCCGCACCCATCTTGGCGTCGAATTCGTCACCGAACTCTTCCAGCGCGTCCAGATACTGCTCTTCGGTCAGGATCTGACGACGCTCGAGGTTGGTCATACCGCCTTCGACCACCACATAGGATTCGAAGTACAGTACGCGTTCGATGTCACGCAGCGGCATATCCAGCAGCAAACCGATGCGGGATGGCAGCGATTTCAGGAACCAGATGTGCGCAGTCGGGGAAGCCAGCTCGATGTGGCCCATGCGCTCACGACGCACTTTGGTCTGGGTCACTTCAACGCCGCACTTCTCACAGATCACGCCGCGGTGTTTCAAGCGCTTGTACTTACCGCACAGGCACTCGTAATCTTTTACCGGCCCGAAGATACGGGCGCAGAAAAGGCCGTCACGCTCTGGTTTGAACGTACGGTAGTTAATGGTTTCCGGCTTCTTAACTTCACCGAACGACCACGAACGGATCATGTCTGGCGAGGCCAGAGCAATCTTGATCGCATCAAACTCTTCGGTCTTAGTTTGCGCTTTCAGAAACTTCAATAAGTCTTTCACGGATTGGCTCCTGTCGGAGTTAAACCTGTTGGGCACCCACAACCGCAGTAGGTACCCGTGTGACCTGAACAACCACCCTCAGGCTCCCTTAGGCGGGGAGCCTGAGCCGGAATGACGATTACTCGTCTTCCAGTTCGATGTTGATGCCGAGCGAGCGGATTTCTTTCAACAGTACGTTGAAGGATTCCGGCATGCCTGGCTCCATCCGGTGATCGCCATCCACGATGTTTTTGTACATCTTGGTACGGCCGTTAACGTCATCCGACTTAACGGTGAGCATTTCCTGCAGGGTATAAGCCGCGCCGTATGCTTCCAGTGCCCACACTTCCATCTCACCGAAGCGTTGACCACCGAACTGCGCTTTACCACCCAGAGGCTGCTGAGTAACCAAGCTGTAAGAACCGGTTGAACGGGCGTGCATTTTATCGTCAACCAAGTGGTTCAGTTTCAGCATGTACATATAGCCGACAGTAACCTGGCGCTCGAATTGCTCACCGGTACGGCCATCGAACAGCGTGATCTGACCGGAGGTCGGGATACCGCCCATTTCCAGCAGCTTCTTGATTTCAGTCTCTTTCGCACCGTCAAACACCGGCGTTGCGATCGGCATACCTTTTTTCAGGTTCTCTGCCAGACGCAGCACTTCGTCGTCGCTGAAGGTGTTCAGGTCAACTTTCTGGCAAACGTCGTCGCCCAGATCGTAGGCCTTCTGGATGAACTCACGCAGCTTGGCCACTTCCTGCTGCTGCTTCAGCATCTGGTTGATCTTCTCACCGATGCCTTTCGCAGCCATACCCAGGTGGGTTTCCAGGATCTGACCGATGTTCATACGTGATGGTACGCCCAGCGGGTTCAGTACGATGTCTACCGGCGTGCCGTTTTCATCGTAAGGCATATCTTCGATCGGGTTGATCTTGGAGATAACACCCTTGTTACCGTGGCGGCCCGCCATCTTGTCACCCGGTTGGATCTGACGTTTAACGGCCAGATAAACCTTGACGATTTTCAGTACGCCCGGCGCCAGATCGTCGCCCTGAGTGATCTTACGACGCTTGGCTTCCAGCTTCTTCTCGAAGTCGGATTTCAGTTCGTCGTACTGCTCAGCCAGCTGCTCCAGCTGGTTTTGCTTCTCTTCGTCGGTCAGGCCCAGTTCCAGCCAGCGATCGCGCGGCAGCTTGCTCAGCTTGTCGGCTTCGATGCCACCGGCAACCAGTACCGCGTGGATACGCGCAAACAGGCCGGCTTCCAGGATCTGCAGTTCTTCAGTCAGGTCTTTCTTCGCCTGCTTCAGCTGCATCTCTTCGATTTCCAACGCGCGCTTGTCTTTTTCCACGCCATCGCGGGTGAAGACCTGCACGTCGATAACCGTACCGGAAACGCCGTTCGGCACACGCAGAGAAGAGTCTTTAACGTCAGACGCTTTCTCACCGAAGATCGCACGCAGCAGTTTCTCTTCCGGCGTCAGCTGGGTTTCGCCTTTAGGCGTTACCTTACCGACCAGGATGTCGCCGCCGGTCACTTCAGCACCGATATACACGATACCGGACTCATCCAGCTTGGAGAGCGCCGCTTCACCCACGTTAGGGATGTCGGCGGTGATCTCTTCAGGCCCCAGCTTGGTGTCGCGAGACACGCACGCCAGTTCCTGGATGTGGATGGTGGTGAAGCGATCTTCCTGCACCACGCGCTCGGAGACCAAGATGGAGTCTTCGAAGTTGTAGCCGTTCCAAGGCATGAACGCTACGCGCATGTTCTGGCCGAGCGCCAGTTCGCCCAGGTCTGTCGATGGGCCATCCGCCAGCACGTCGCCGCGCTCGATTGGCTCACCCAGATTCACACACGGCATCTGGTTGATGCAGGTGTTCTGGTTAGAACGGGTGTACTTGGTCAGGTTGTAAATATCGATACCTGCTTCGCCCGGGTACATCTCGTCTTCGTTAACTTTGATAACGATACGGGAAGCATCCACGTACTGGATCACACCGCCGCGTTTGGCAACGGCGGTTACGCCGGAGTCAACCGCTACAGCGCGTTCCATACCGGTACCGACCAGCGGCTTATCGGCGCGCAGGGTTGGTACGGCCTGACGTTGCATGTTCGCACCCATCAATGCACGGTTGGCGTCATCGTGTTCCAGGAATGGAATCAGTGAGGCACCAACGGAAACGACCTGTTGGGTGGATACGTCCATGTAGTCAACCTGGTCGCGGCTGAACAGGCTTGATTCGCCTTTGCTGCGGCAGGTGACCAGGTCTTCTACGAAGCGGCCTTCGTCATCCAGGTTGGAGTTCGCCTGGGCGATAACGAAGTTGCCTTCTTCAATAGCAGACAGGTAGTTGATTTCATCGGTCACCACGCCGTCACGCACGCGGCGGTACGGGGTTTCCAGGAAGCCATACTCGTTAGTCTGTGCGTACACGGACAGGGAGTTGATCAGACCGATGTTTGGACCTTCCGGCGTTTCGATTGGGCACACGCGGCCGTAGTGGGTCGGGTGTACGTCTCGAACTTCAAAGCCGGCGCGCTCACGGGTCAGACCGCCCGGGCCCAGTGCGGAGATACGACGCTTGTGCGTGATCTCGGACAACGGGTTGTTCTGGTCCATGAACTGGGACAGCTGGCTGGAGCCGAAGAACTCTTTCACCGCCGCCGAAATCGGTTTGGCGTTGATCATGTCCTGAGGCATCAGGGTATCCAGATCGCCCAGAGACAGACGCTCTTTCACCGCACGCTCAACACGCACCAGACCTACGCGGAACTGGTTCTCGGCCATTTCGCCGACGGAGCGGATACGACGGTTGCCCAAGTGGTCGATATCGTCCACTTCGCCCTTGCCGTTACGGATATCGATGAGCTTCTTCATCACTTCGATGATGTCGTCTTTGCTCAGGATGCCCGAACCTTCGATCTCGTCGCGCAGCAGAGAACGGTTGAACTTCATACGGCCAACCGCGGACAGATCGTAGCGGTCTTCGGAGAAGAACAGGTTCTCGAACAGGCTTTCGGCAGCTTCGCGCGTTGGCGGCTCACCAGGGCGCATCATGCGGTAGATTTCTACCAGCGAGCTCAGACGATCGTTGGTCGGATCGACACGCAGCGTTTCAGAGATGTACGCGCCGTGGTCCAGATCGTTGGTGAACAGCGTTTCGATGCGCTTGTGGCCGGACTGGCTCAGCTTGGCCAGCAGATCCAGCGACAGCTCCATGTTGGCTGCGCAGATCAGTTCGCCGGTATTGGTATCGATATAGTCTTTCGCGACCACTTTGCCCGCGATGTACTCTACCGGTACTTCAATGCTCTGAATGTCGTCTTTTTCCAGCTGACGGATATGACGAGCGGTGATGCGACGGCCTTTCTCTACGTAGATCTTGCCGTTGGCTTCGATATCGAACGAAGCGGTCTCACCACGCAGGCGCTCTGGCACCAGCTCCATCTGCAGCTTGTTGTCGCGGATTTCGAAGACGATCTTGTCAAAGAACAGGTCGAGGATCTGTTCAGTGGTGTAGTTCAGCGCGCGCAGAATGATGGTCGCAGGCAGTTTGCGGCGACGGTCAATACGCACGAACAGGTTGTCTTTCGGATCGAACTCGAAGTCCAACCATGAACCGCGGTAAGGGATGATGCGTGCGTTGTACAGCACTTTACCCGAGGAGTGGGTTTTACCCTTATCGCTGTCGAAGAATACGCCAGGACTACGGTGCAACTGAGATACGATAACCCTCTCAGTACCGTTGATCACAAAGGTGCCGTTTTCGGTCATGAGCGGAATTTCGCCCATGTAGACTTCTTGTTCCTTGATGTCTTTGACCGTACCTTCAGGCGCTTCGCGCTCATAGATAACCAGGCGCAGTTTTACGCGCAGCGGTGCAGAGAACGTCACACCACGGATCTGGCACTCTTTGACGTCGAAGACCGGCTCACCAAGACGGTAGCTAACGTATTGCAGCTCCGAATTGCCACTGTAGCTCTGGATAGGGAAAACAGAACGGAATGCGGCTTCAAGGCCGTACTGCCCTTCTGGATCTTGCTCGATAAACTTCTGGAACGAGTCAAGCTGGATAGAAAGGAGATATGGTATGTCCAGCACTTGTGGACGTTTACCAAAATCCTTACGAATACGTTTTTTCTCGGTATAGGAGTAAACCATAGGGTTCCTCAGCTCGCTGATCAGTGACCCAATCTGTCCGTCCGATTAGGGACAGTTCATGCAACACCGTTTTGTCGACCGGAAAGCGGGAACACTTTCCGCAATATCTCTTGCTATCACGCTTAAACCATTTCATCGCGCCTTCCCCCAGAACTCCTGGTAGTGCAAAGACCGCGGTATATTAAGTCGTCGATAGAAACAAACATTGGGAGGCGAAACCAGCAGCCAAACAGTGTGAAACGCTACTGGCGCCCTACAGCGCAAAAAGGCTGGTGACTAAAAAGTCACCAGCCATCAGCCTAAAAGACTAGGCTGCAACCGGAAGGGTTGGCTTATTTAACTTCAACTTCTGCGCCAGCTTCTTCCAGAGATTTTTTCAGAGCTTCTGCGTCATCTTTGCTCACGCCTTCTTTCAGAGCGGCTGGAGCAGATTCAACCAGGTCTTTAGCTTCTTTCAGACCCAGGCCGGTAGCGCCACGTACTGCTTTGATAACAGCAACTTTGTTAGCGCCTGCAGCTTTCAGGATAACGTCGAATTCAGTTTTCTCTTCAGCAGCTTCAGCTGGGCCAGCAGCTACAGCTACAGCAGCAGCAGCAGAAACGCCGAATTTTTCTTCCATAGCGGAAACCAGTTCAACAACATCCATTACGGACATAGCGGCAACTGCTTCCAGGATTTGGTCTTTAGTGATAGACATAACAATTGTTCCTAAAATTCAGAAATAGTTTAAATACGTTAGCAAAGGCTAAGAAAGAGTGGCTTACGCCGCTTCTTTCTGATCGCGTACTGCAGCCAGAGTGCGAACCAGTTTGCCGGCAGCGGCTTCTTTCATGGTTGCCATCAGGCGTGCGATCGCTTCTTCGTAAGTTGGCAGCGTCGCCAGGCGGTCGATTTGCGCCGCTGGGATCAGCTCACCTTCAAAGGCCGCAGCTTTAACCTCGAATTTTGCATTCGCTTTCGCGAACTCTTTGAACAGACGAGCAGCAGCGCCCGGGTGTTCGTGAGAGAATGCAATCAAGGTTGGACCGACAAACGTGTCTTTCAGGCATTCGAATGGAGTGCCTTCAACTACGCGACGCATCAGGGTGTTGCGAACAACACGCATGTAAACGCCAGCTTCACGACCTGCTTTACGCAGTTCAGTCATTTTATCTACGGTAACGCCGCGGGAATCCGCAACAACCGCAGACAGCGCGCCTTTGGCTACTTCGCTGACTTCAGCAACAATCGCTTGTTTGTCTTGAAGATTTAATGCCATTAGCTTTTTGCTCCTGGATTAGCCGGGGAAAATCCCCCGGAACTCACTTCACTCGGCGCTTTGTAAAACGCCACGCCGAGCGGCTTAACACGGTGAGCAGAATCCAGCAAAGACATTCTTTTATAAAAAAGAAAAATTTTCTTAGGCTCTGTCACCGTCTACGCAGGAAGGATTAAGTATCTTGCGATACACCTGCGGTCTTGGACGGAGGCCTGGATAGGCCAGGCTCCAACCGAAAAATCTTTGTTTTGCCTACGGCATAGCCAATAGCAAAACCTTGGGGCATAAGATTCTAGACAAATCTCGGCCCCAAGTCAAAGCGATAATCGCAAGTGCGATTAGTTCGCTGCGGCAGACAGACCGCTTTGATCGATAGCAACGCCAGCACCCATGGTGGTGGAGAGGCTAACTTTCTTGATGTACATGCCTTTCGCCTGAGAAGGTTTTGCTTTTTTCAGCGCAACCAGCAGGGCTTCCAGGTTTTCTTTCAGTTTGTCTGCGTCGAAATCAACCTTACCGATAGTGGTATGGATGATGCCGTTTTTGTCGTTACGGTAGCGAACCTGACCTGCTTTAGCGTTTTTCACTGCTTCAGCAACGTTCGGAGTAACGGTACCCACTTTCGGGTTTGGCATCAGGCCGCGTGGACCCAGGATCTGGCCCAGTTGACCTACAACGCGCATTGCATCCGGGGAAGCAATAACAACGTCGAAGTTCATTTCGCCTTTCTTGATCTGCTCAGCCAGATCGTCCATACCTACCAGCTCTGCGCCGGCAGCTTTCGCTGCTTCAGCGTTAGCGCCTTGGGTAAATACGGCAACGCGAACGGAACGACCGGTGCCGTGTGGCAGAACGGTAGCGCCACGAACGTTTTGGTCAGATTTACGAGCGTCGATGCCGAGGTTAACGGCAACGTCAACGCTTTCTACGAATTTAGCGGTGGCCAGCTCTTTCAGCAGAGCAACAGCTTCAGTGATGTCATACTGTTTAGTAGCATCAACTTTGTCACGGATCACGCGCATGCGCTTGGTCAGCTTAGCCATCTCTTAATCCTCCACTACCAGGCCCATGGAACGAGCGGTACCTTCGATGGAGCGAGTCATCGCTTCAACGTCAGAACCAGTCATGTCCGCAGCTTTGGTTTCTGCGATTTCACGTACCTGAGCACGGGTCACTTTACCTACTTTGTCTTTGTTCGGCTTACCGGAACCAGACTTGATACCAGCCGCTTTTTTCAGCAGAACTGCTGCTGGCGGGGTTTTGGTAACGAAAGTGAAGGAGCGATCAGAATAAACGGTGATAACAACCGGAATCGGCAGACCTTTCTCAACGCTGTCAGTTTTAGCGTTGAATGCCTTACAGAATTCCATGATGTTAACGCCCTGCTGACCCAGAGCTGGACCCACTGGTGGGCTCGGGTTAGCCATACCAGCTGCAACTTGCAGCTTAACGTAGGCTTGTACTTTCTTAGCCATTTAAATTTCCTCGGTTTGGGTAGTATCGCCTCGTGAGAGGCTCCCCGTGTTTAACCTCGCCAGACAAACATCAGGCAAGGCATCTAAAAACAAAAGGCGCGAAATTGTAGTTCAATTTCGCGCCTTTGACAAGCGGCAACGGACCGCTTATTGCTGATTATTCGATCAGCCTTTTTCAACCTGGCTGAAGTCCAGTTCCACCGGCGTTGCACGGCCGAAGATGGAAACGGAAACTTTCAGGCGGCTCTTCTCGTAATCGACTTCTTCGACCACGCCGTTGAAATCGGCAAACGGGCCGTCGTTGACGCGCACCAGCTCGCCCGGTTCGAACAGCGTTTTCGGACGCGGTTTGTCACCGACCTGCTGCAGGCGGTTCATGATCGCATCAACTTCTTTATCGCTGATCGGCGCAGGACGGTCAGACGTACCGCCGATGAACCCCATGACACGCGGTACGCTGCGCACCAGGTGCCAGCTGGCGTCATTCATCACCATCTGCACCAGCACGTAGCCAGGGAAGAATTTACGCTCGCTCTTGCGACGCTGGCCACCACGGATTTCAACCACTTCTTCCGTAGGCACCATCACTTCGCCGAACAGCTCTTCCATATCGTGCAGTTTGATGTGTTCACGCAGCGATTGCGCTACGCGACCTTCAAAACCGGAAAACGCCTGAACGACGTACCAACGTTTTTTTGGAGCTTCAGACATTTTAGAACCTCAGGCCAGTAATAAACGACACCAGACGGACCAGAATACCATCCAGCCCCCACAGAATCAGTGACATCACGGCGGTTACCGCGGCAACGATCAACGTGGTGTGTAGCGTTTCCTGACGAGTTGGCCAAATCACTTTACGTACTTCGGTACGCGCTTCGCGGGCAAACGCAACGGTAGCTTTGCCTTTGGTGGTCATCAGAGCCACTGCACCTGCAACGGCGATGATCAGCACAACTGCCAGCGCGCGCAATGGCAGGCTTAAATCACGGTAGTAATAGTTACCGACAATAGCCACAACCAACAGAACGGCGACGATCAGCCACTTTGCCGCTTCCAGGCCGCGTCCGCTCCCTTGAGCCTCGGTATTCGCACTCATAAACCAACCTGTCACAATGATGATTCAGAACAAACAACTTTGCCTCGCATTGCGAGGCAAACCAAACCGATCGGATACCGCACTAGCGATATCCCGGTGTTTTACGCCATGACGTATTCAGTCAATACGGTTTAAGAGCCCATCTCACCAATGATTATGACTGCAAAATCGCTGATGAGATAGGTTCTAGTTCACAGCGTAGAAAAAGGGCATCAAATGATGCCCTTTTACCGCGTGTCGCGTCAAACTTTATCAGCGATTAAGCGATAACTTTAGCAACAACACCAGCGCCTACAGTACGGCCGCCTTCACGGATTGCGAAACGCAGACCGTCGTCCATCGCGATTGGG
>NZ_JABXOF010000020.1 GCF_013375155.1 Serratia ureilytica | reverse complement strand
CGGCATAGGCGTTCACCTTTAACGGCATAGGCGTTCACCTTTAACGGCATAGGCGTTCACCTTTGAAGCTTAGATGGCACCCTAAACAAACAATTACCCATTGAAAAATAAAGATATAAATATGTTAATAAAATGTTACTTAAGTCTATTAAGTTAAGATCAAGTTTAAGTAAGTTTTGAATTAAGTCTTTTAATAAGTAAAAAAAGATCAGTAATACAAACCCCTGTGGATAACCCGAAACCACAAAACCCACGGTCTGACCTCCTGATCGCCCCAATATGCTAAGGTGTGAGCGTGCTCTCATAACGTCCGGTAGCTATTCCGCTTCCTCGTTTTGACAGACTCCGGCGGCGCTTTGCTTGCCTCCGCTAGTCAAAACTGCGGCGAGCGGTGGGGAAGATCCTAAAAGGATCCTTTTGACTCTCTCTGTGAAGCTCTCAGAGGCGCTATACGACATTCTGTAATGCAACCCCTTCGCCAAACCGTCCAAAACGCTCAAAAGCCCGCTGAGAGCGTTTGAGCATTATCAGCATTGTCGCTTTGCTTTTGCTGGCCGGTCGCATAGGCTTACTGGTCGCCGAGCCTCCAGGTAGTTCGGCTGTACTTGTTTACATTGCAAGGATAATTATTAATGGCTGGAATCAATAACATACAGATGCATCGCATTGAGATGAGCATACTGTCACAGTGCGAGTTGTTGGACTTTGCGATCCTGGAAGCGATCAGCGCCGGTGATGTTGACTACTACGAGCAAACTCAGGAACAGACGATAATTGCCGATGAGCGGTTGTCTGAAAAAAACGCGTTAACTGATTTAGTCGAGTTTTGTAAAAGCCATTATGACCGTGATTTAGGGTTTCAATCAAAAATGGATGACGGCATTGATTGCTTTTATACCTGTTCAGTCCCTGCTGATAAATTTATTTCGTTTGCTCAAGTTTATCCTTCCTTCTCTGAATTCCTCGATAAAATTAAAGGGGAAAAAATAGATTTTATTGAGGTTAGCTTTCCAGAGAAAACAAAGAAAATTGTTCTTGAACAATTTGACTATGATGAAGATTCGCAAGCAACCATTTTTATGGAAAAGTTCAACGATAAAGAAGGGGGGAAGTTTTTAATTTACGCCCATTCAAAATACGGTTCAAATATAACAAAAATAACATACATGCTAGAACGCCTTTATGATTGCCAAATCGAAACGGCAGCTAAAACCAGCGCCGTCAAATTAATCTGCCAGCGATTGAAAGAAGATATAAAAGATAAAGTCGGTGTTAAATATATTAATGAATTAATGGAACCGTTTGAAGATGAGTTCCACAGCTAGAACACATTGAAAGGTGCTTTTAATGGTGCTAATATTGGTGTTCTAACTTGATTTAAAGGAGGGGTGCATATGGCTTACCAGATCTTAACCACTACGGCGGCGTCTATCACCGACCTGAAAAAAAATCCGATGGGAACCGTTGCTGACGGAGACGGTGAAGCGATCGCGATCCTCAATCGCAACGAACCAGCGTTCTACTGCGTTCCCCCTGAGCTTTTTGCATACTATCGCGAACTGGCCGAAGATGCGGAGCTCAATCAAATCGCTGATGAGCGCATGAAAGATGCCGAGTACGTGAGCGTTTCTCTCGATGACTTATAAACTCAAGTTTGAGAAGCGGGCGCTGAAAGAGTGGGAAAAGCTGGGGCATCCGATCAGGGAGCAGCTGAAAAAAAAGCTGGCCGAGCGATTAGAGAATCCACATGTCCCAGCGTCCCGACTCAGTGGCCGCCAGAACCGCTACAAAATCAAACTACGTTCGTCAGGCTATCGACTGGTTTACGAAGTCATCGACAACGAAATCGTCCTGCTGGTGATCGCTGTTGGCAAGCGGGCAGGGGATGAAGTCTATTTAACCGCCGACAAACGATAATATTAAACACGGTACGCCCCGATTGGCGATAGGAGTACAACATGAAAGAATTTTCAAATCAGCAAATTACCACCCTTGAACAAGTCTGCTTGCTACTTGGCAACGGGTGGCACATCGACCGCCTAAAGTCTGAACAATGGCGTCAAGTCTTGCGCTCTCCTGAATACCGGCATTACAGCATCATAATCACCTGCTCATATCATCAGTTTCACCTTCTGGCCGTCATCGACAACAGCAGCGACAACGTGATTAATATTTCCCACAGTAGAACACCAACGGCGATCAGTCGTGATATTCGCAAGCGGCTTTTGGACGGTGCCCAGGACAAGCTCGCTAAAGCGGTCAGCGATCGGGAAAGAGAGGCCGAACGGCAGCAGGTGAAGGGATGGTTTATCGATGCGCTGGGGCGCTTAGTCAGCGTAGAGCGGCCTCGTTACGGTCACAGTGACAGAGTCTGTGAATTGAATCACGAGGGGATCGGCGGTGAGGTTCAGCGCTACTGCTACGATAACTATAAAATTAACCTTAAAGGGTTAACGATGGATGAAATTATCCGGCTCGTTGGATTTATTAGTCAATTAAGAGGGCAAAGTAATGTCTAAGACCTGCGTCTATTATCATGCCGGTTCCAGCGGCATGAACACATTCAAAACAGAAGTTTTTAAATTGGATGACGGCAAGTTAGAGGCCGTATTCACACGGATTAAACGCAAGCGCTTTCCTGACGGTACGGAAAAAGAATTTGTGGATCAGGTTACTCAGTTTACCGCAAACAGTAAAAAAGAATTAAAAGGGATGGATTTACCTAAATTGCGCTCAACCAAAATTTTACTCGATTCTGAATTCTTTAAGGGCGAAGAATGATAGCTACCGGCACCGAAATTGCTAAGTTGAGAAATCAACTTGGCCTGACGCAAAAAGAATTGGCGGCCTTGTTCGGCGTGACGCTTGCAACGTGGCAGAAAAAGGAGTCTGAAACGTCAAAAGAGACGATCGGCATACGCCCCGGAGAGTTCCAGTTTCTGCTGTTGCTGGCCGGTGAACATCCGCAGCATGTTTTGACGCAGAAACAACCGGCATTGATGACGGTACAGCACAAACCGTCTGCTGATGAGGTTAAGCGGACACGGGAAGAGGCCGGATTGAGCGTCGAACAAGCCGCTGAACTATTTGGCTGCTTGCCGCGTAGCTGGCAGTCCAAAGAGAATCCAAACACGCGCGGAACCTTAACCGTAGGAGAGTATAACTACTTGCTCTTGCTGGCTGGTAAACACCCGTATCTGTCAATTTGACATCAAAATAGCGTCCTGCAGCTGGGCGCCAGGTGTAAAAAGACCATCATTTTTGGCGTTGGCGCCCAGGCGCCGGCGACAATTGTGATGGCATTCTTTCCCTTCTGTTCGTCCTCTGCATCTTCCCCCGTAACCGTCTGCGCAAGCGCAGCCGCTAACGCCTCGGAAATCACGCTCAAAACGTCGCTGCACGACGTTCTGACCGCTCACCGAGGGAAGGGGAAGTGTTACGCATTATCCGCCTGTGAGGCCGTATGGGCTTTGCAGGGAGGGGATGGGTGATGTTGCCTATGAAAAATCGTACCGCCCCAGGGCGGGCTTCAGCGGTTTAACCGCGGTGTAATATATAACTCTTTTATGCCGCTTTTCATGCGCTTACGCGCATAATAACATTGATTTAGACATCAAGCGATGTATAATGGATTTATCAAATCAGCAGTGATTTGAACGGTACGCCCCGAACGGCGATAGGATAATTAAATATGTATGAGATTCCCAAGTTAGAGGTTAAGTTTTATAGAAAAAAATGGCGGATAATGGTTGGAAAATCAAGCCTGTCCGCTTTTTCAAAAGAAGAAGATGCAATAAAAGAGCTTGCTGCAAAGCAAGGGTTTTATGAATATTGGGCTGGATCTGCATCAGTACAAGCGGAAAATACAGAACCAGTCATCGTTATAATAGATAAATAGAATTTATAGGCGGGGAAACCCGTCTTTTTTATTTACTTCTCGATATCAAACGATGTATAATAAATTTATCAAGTCAGAAGTGATTTGAACGGTACGCCCCGAACGGCGATAGGAACAAAATCATGAATATTCAAGAAGCCCTCAATGTTTTCGGTTTAACTGGTGAAGTTAATCAGGCAGAACTCAAAAAAGCGTTTAAACGCCTCGCTGTTAAGTATCATCCAGATAAAAAACCAATCGGCGCAGAGATGATGAAAATGGTCAATGCAGCGTATGAATTTCTCGTCAATAATTTAGAGAAGATCAAGCAATTTCAATCCGTGAATGAAGATGATATTTATAATTATGGAGAAGAAATTGAGAGTGTTTTAAAAACACTTGTGACAATGGAGGGGGTGATTTTCGAGGTTATTGGCAATTGGGTGTGGATTAGAGGGGAAACCCGAAACCATAAAGACATGCTCAAAGCGTTAAAATGCAAATGGGCACCAACCAAAAAAGAATGGTATTACAGACCGGAAGAGCATAAAAGCGTGTACAACAGGAAAACACATACAATTGAAGAGATCCGCGAAATGTATGGAACAAGCGGACAAAGAAAAGCAAGAGGTAAAAAACAGTTAGAAAAAACAAATTAATAAAAAGGCGGGGAAACCCGCCTTATTTTTGTCATCATATATTGAAATCGACATCAAACGATGTGTAATGGATTTGTCGAATAGATAATATTCACTACAGCAGAGGGCTACATAATGGAAAAGAAAACTAAAGAATTAGTGGTGGGTGATATGGTTCTAAATATATTAAACCGGTCTTATTATCCGTTAGAAGCCGTGGAAAAATCAGGCTCCGGGTATATCGTTACCCTGACCCCAGCAAATATAGACGGCAATCGATACTACGCAGAATATACAACCCGACATCAAATTAAAGTTTGACACACGCCATTAAATTTAAATTTATGAATATAAAAGTTTGCATCTGATATCAAACGATGTATAATGAATTTATTGAATCAAGAGCGATTCGATCGGCACACCCCGAAGGTGATTGGAGTTTACGTTATGAACAATATTACCCGCAACATTGACACCCTCCGCTTAACTCGTTTTGACGTGGTTTTCATTGCTGAGAATGTAAATGGTGAATTGGTTGAATGCCACTTTATCACCAATGCATTGAATCAATATGATGCCGCATATGTTTTCGGTCAGAACAACCCTCAACAAAAATATGTCATCAAAGAAGTGAATGAAGTGATCCAACCGTTCTAAAAATGAAAGCCGGGTTGCGCTAACAATCCGGCTCTCAGGCAAATCTAAGACTGTCGAGGAATTAAAGATGCCAATTGACATTATACAGCTAGCAAATCAGCTCGCAAGCGGTAAACAAACGCGCATACCGGCAATGAAAGCGCACGCATGGGACGACTTGCGTTGGTGGGTAGACTATCTGCGAGGGTATGCACTATGACCGACAAGCCGTTTTACATGAAGTCAATTCACTACTACAAGGCAGGCGTCAAACGGATTTTTGAGCATAAATACGGGGTGACGATGGAAGATGTGTCGTTAAGTGAGGATTTCATTCTACAGGCATTTGAGGCAAAAGAGACTCCGGCGCAATTAGTCGAATGGTATGGACGAAAATACGATTTGACGCAAATTCGATAAAGTTGGATTGAGGGGGCTTAGGCTCCCTCTTTTTATGCCCGAAAGGGCATGTCAGGGGGAAAAGAACGTCACAGAAGATCACCCTTGTTTCATTCCCCCGCAGCCGCCGAAGGCGTTACATACTTGCATAGCGCGAAACCCCTCCCTCCGCCCTGCTAAGCCTATAATTAATCTAAGCGACACAGTGCCATTTCTAACGCACCTGCAACGGTGAGCGGCCAGGTTGACGCATAGCGGCGACCTGGGCGTGATTTCCGTTGTCTTGATGGTTTCGCGTAGCGAAAACATCTAGATGCGTTAACTACTTGCTTTATCAGCGAATAATAAAATAAATCAGCAGTATGTGGGCGGTAAGCGGGCTTGCAAAGGATCACAACTCGATGCAAGATAGGCAAATTAGCCACATATGACGTCATTTCATTCCGTATATGTAGCCATTTTCCATGCTGCCGGAGGCTCTCGATGAAAGATGAAAGCAAAAAAATACAAATACGGTTAGACCGCGATGACGACGCAATTTTAAAATTAGAGGCGGCTAAGGCTGGATTAACCCCAGCCTCATTATTAAAAAAAATAGCCATGACAATTATAACCAATAATGAAGGGTTTAGCTATGAAGCAAAGGATTTTGACTTTGCTGATAACTCTGAAAAATTGAATATAAAGGTTAGCCAGGAACTTAAAGAGAAATTGCAGAGTGAAGCCATTAAAAATGGTTGGTCTTTGTCAAAGGAATCAAGGTTTAGGTTGGCTTCATCATTAAGTAGCGATCCGGCGCTTTACCCGGATGAGGTTGCAGAACTCCGGCGTGCGCGAAATGCTGTAGATGTAGTAGGAAGGAACCTTCACTACATCATTTCAAAAAAGCAAATGTTAACTATCAATGATGATGGTTTTTTAGAGGATGTGCAGCGGCTTAATGAAAATATTGAAGCGCTAAAAGCGCAGGTTGATAAGCTAACCACACTTGGAATTAATAGAAGCAATTACCGCAAGAGAGGTACACGAAATGGGCGTTAGCATTGATAAGGAGTATAAAATCAAGAAAGCCCGAAGTGAGCGGGCTGCTAAGAACCCTTTAGCGCATAAAGCCAGGAATGGCGGTGATGCTTATCAGAAAGGGGTAAAACAGCGTATCGCTTCTAAAGGGGCTAGTCGCGAAGTGATGGTGAAGATCACCGGTAACGCTAAAACCGCCAAGGGTATAAAAAACTCTATAAATTACATTAGCCGCGATGCCGATCTCAAGCTGAGGGATGATGAAGGTCGTGAGTATGAAGGTGGAAAGGATATGTCGGATGCCTACGACTATATGATCTCCCCCGAAGACCGGCTAAGAATTGATGATGATAAAAATCCAAATATTTCGCATAACATGATGTTTAACACTAATGCCGTTGTTGGTGTTTCCCAGGAAGATATGCTTGATTCGGTTCAGAGCGTCATTAAAGAAAAATATCCTGACAACCGCTTCATTATGGCTTATCACAAAGATACTGATAATCCTCACGTTCATGTGGTTTTGCGCATTCCCGATAATTCTGGTGTGAGAATTAATATCCGAAAAGCAGACTTGCGAGATTTGCGCTCTGGCTTCGCTCATAAATTGCAGGAAAAAGGCTATAACGTAAAAGCTACACATAAGCATGATTTTGCCTTGAAACATAAGTTAAAGTCTGAACCTGACCGCACCAGGAATCTGTATGAGGTTGTAGACTTTGGGAGGACTCATTTTAAAAATGACCCGAAAAACAAACGCCAGAACTATATTCAGTTGAAGACTATAAAGGGCGGCAAAGAGGTTACGATTTGGGGGACAAATCTTCCTGGGGAGCTATTGCGTGAGAAGGTGAATAAGGGAAGCGTTATCAAGATCAAGAAGGAAGGTGAGACAACGGTTAAAGTGCCTTTGTTCGATAAACAAGGCGAGGTTAAAGGTTACAAGGAGACTAAGCGCAACAATTGGGTGATAGAGAATAAAGGTGTCATGGGAATCGACCGCAGCGTTAACTTCAACAAGGTTGAAGTGCTGAATGATCCACAAAGAGCTATCAAGCAAGGCATGAGCATCAAGCAGTTCCAGGAAGCGAAGATGAGCCTCATGAAACAGGAGAAACAAAAAGTGGGCGTCAGAGTCGGCTTATTCAAATTCTAAGGTATGTCATCTGTTTATGTAGAATTGCTCTAAATGGTTTAGGAGATATATTTGATATATTCCATAGGATATATATTGGACATCTTAAGATATTTCTGTCTTTGTTCTGTTTTTAAAGGTGGGTTTGATGTACTTGCTGTTATCACCTTTGGTTGCAAGTTATTGATATTGATCGGTTAACCTTAGCGATAAAATGATGAAGTAAAAAAGTATTTTTGTTTGTGTTTTAGCCGCAAGCCGATCGATTGATCTAGATATGATTTTTCACATGGATGAAACGACTGGTTTAATGGTAATAAAGTGGCTTATTACACTGTCATATCTTTAAAATCTGGCATAGTGTAAATGATTTTTATACTTTCCTTGGCCGGAAGTTTTGATATTATATGAATGTAGTAGTGTATAGATAGATAACAACGTGATCGAGTCCTACCCGCTTCCCCTCCAATCTGGATCGGAAATGGCGTCAGCGTGGTAAAGCATCAATAGAATGCGCGCGGCGGCATAGCAGGGTTATACGTCTTGTCATACAGCGCTAAGACCTGGTTGGCGAACTCATCGTCATCAATGTAGAAGTAGCATGTAGGGACGTTTAAGACTCTGGCAAAGAGGCGTGTTTGCTCATAGGTAGGGCGGTTAACACCGTGTTCGTACCGTGAGATCCGTGCACGGGCAGACGCTTCATCGATGCCGCTAAGAACGCCTAGTTTTTCTTGGGATAACCCAGCGTATAATCTGGCAGTTCTCAATCTCTTCGGAACCATTGCAAACCTGATAAGTAATTGAAACAGAGGCTCACGTTTACCATCACTTATCATTTTTGATGTTACGAATTACGTAACACCAGGGAATCACCAAACACAACGACTGTTGCACATGTCATAGATTTACATAATACTGTATATGTATACAGTTATGACGTGGCGCGTATTGGGGATATCCACCTGGATCGCTCAGGGCGTCAGCGTGGAAAAGGAGGTTCTAAATGAAGGGTTGGTTTCTGCTTTACCACAGCCCGAAAGCGTACCAGCAAATCCTGGCTGGGTTCGAACGCTTGTCGGTCACACATTACACACCTAAGCTCACGGTCATTACGAAGAGAGCAGACAGTAAGACGAGCGTGAGAATCAATAAGCGTCCGTTGTTTCCTGCATATCTGTTTGTGTACTTCGATCCAGAGGTCGTCCACACCACCAAAATCACACAGCTGATCGGTGTGAATGAGTTTGTTAAGATTGGCGGCCAAGTGCGGCCTTTGCCGGAAGCTGTTATCGACGGCCTGCGCAACCTTGAGTTTGCGAAAGTTGATCAAAGTGACCAATCAGTTTCCTACAGTAATGTGCCTGATGACCTTATGGCGAAACTGGAAGAAATTAACGGGCAAAGCGAGCCTGTAAATCGAATGGCTTCTCTCATCAGCTTTCTGGACGGGTATGTAAGAAACGCCCACTAGTTTTTACTCCCATCACGTAATTTATTCATCACCGCTGACCACCATCAGCGGTGCTTTTTTTGCATCTATATCAGGAGTATCCATGTCATCGAATACAGGTCTTGAACGTATTAAAAAGCCATCCACGGCTTATGGCGTCGTTTATGTTGGCGCTGCCCGAAAACAGGTAGTAGAAAAACTGGCAATTGAAGTTTCATTTATGACCGGCAAGCAAATCACAACGGCTCAATTCTTCCAGTATCTAATCGATCTGCATGGGGAAAAGGCCAAGAACGATATCATCAAAGCGTTTGAGGGCGATCGCAATGGAAAACAAACCTAAAGCTATTATTTGTTTAGCTGTATCTTCGCCTGTTGATTTAACCCAGTGCAAGAGTATTGGCGGTAAGGCAATTGTCGATAACAATAAATTCAAGGTGGTTTATAAGCCTAGCATTAAAGATACGTCTAAATAATTAATGTAACTAATTTTCTATTTGAGAGGGTCTTTATGAATTCTCTAATTAGATACGCATGGCATTATACCTTACTTGGATGCGCCCTGTTTTGGCTCTCGGTTATCCTCATCTACGTTATTCAATAAAACGTCATATTTGGAGTTTCTAACGTGATTTCATCTACAACATTTATCGCGCTTGCGATGCAGTGCGCGGCCTCTGTGCACCCTGATACAGCGATGGATGTTGTCAGGGTGGAGTCAGGATTTAATCCGTATGCCATAGCGGAAATAATTCCTAAAAGCCAAAGATTGAAAGACGGGAAAAGCGTCATATCGCATATGCCGAGCAATAAATTCGATGCTTTATCTATCGTCAAGGCAATAGAGGAAAAGAAAAGACGTTACTCGGTCGGGCTTATGCAAATTACGAGCACTAACTTTAAGCAATTTAACGTTGATGCTGAGAAGCTATTCGACCCATGCACAAATCTTTCTGTTTTCGAGAAAATCATCACCGACTGCTACACCAGGGGAAAAACGCTCAAGAACGCTTTGAGCTGCTATTACACCGGCAATTTTGATGCTGGGAAAAAGAAAGAGTCTGAATTTAATCAGACGAGTTACGTTGAACGTATTGGTTATAAAAACTCACCAGGGAAAACTTTTGCTGTGCCTAGCACTAAGGAAGATAAGGGGGAAGTAAAGAAAGAGGAAGAAGCTAAAGAGTCACGTTCTAATTCACCAATCATCATTTATCCATCACGACTGATTCGTGGTGATATACAACTGTCTAAAAATTGAAGGAAATCCTATGTTTATTAAAAAACACCTGTCTGCTCTTAACACTGCTGTTCTGTTAGCCCTGGTTTCCGTGAGCGTCAATGCAAACGCGGCCAACGGTTTTCAAAAAGTAAACCAGATGCTGAATGCGATCATTGCGGGGTTACATACCATTGCTATCGCGACTGCAACCCTGGCTGGTCTTTGGGTTGGTTTTAAAGTGTTCTTTGATGGTCGTTCACTGATGGAAATGAAAAACGTCATCATTGGTGCCGGTATCGTGATTGGTATCTCCGAATTCGTGGCTTTGGTCATTTCCTAAATCGGCAAGGGGTAACTATGGCTACCGTTTTTAAAGCGCTAACCAGACCTCCGCTATTAATAGGGGTGCCTGTTGCCCCTGCTTTAATAGTTTTTTTTGTTCTCTTCATGGCTGGTCTGGTTTTTACTAAGTTCCTATGGGTACTGATCCCCATCGTTTTTATATACATGCGAAGAAAAACATCACAGGACGAGCATTTCTTCGACCTGATGCTTCTTTGGCTAAAAACCAAAGGGAACTCAGTCAATAATAATTTCTACGGTGTTTCAACGATCAGTTGCCAAAGTTATGATGCCGTGGACGTTACGGAGTTTATAGACGCTATGAAGTTAAACCAAAGAGCACCATTAGAAAAAATCATTCCCTATTCGTCACACATTGACAAAGCTATTATTAAAAATCGCGGTTCTGACTTAGTGGCAACGTGGGAAGTTGACGGTGAACCGTTTGAGTGCCAAACGCAAGATGTGTTGGATATGTTGGCTACTCAACTTAATAAAGGTATTGTCTCTTACTCGGGCGAGGCAGTGACTTTCTATGTACATAAACCACGTTGTAAATTTTATGATGACCTTGATTCGCCTTCGGGTAATCCATTTGCTGATAAAGTATCCTCTCTTTTTTATGGGGGCATAAAATCCAAACCCTTCTACAAGACCCGAATTTATGTAACCTTGTGCTTTATCCCTTTTAATAAGGAGGAAAAGGCAGAGAGAAAGACGAAGGGCGACAAATTCAAAAAGAAAACACAACAGGATGCGATACTACGCATGAACGAGTTACGTTCTTCTGTTGAAAGCATGTTGCAGCGCTATCGGCCTAAAGCGCTGGGACTTTTTGAAAAAAACAACCGAGTCTATTCTTCGCAACTTAGCTTTTACAACTATCTCATTACTGGTGCGTGGCAGGATGTTTTGGTCACTAACACACCCTTTTATGAGCTCCTTGGTAGTTCTGACGTATTTATTAGTTCTGACTCTGCACAAGTTAATAATTTCGACTCCCGTCGATATTTCCGCTCCATTGAAATTAAAGGTTTTACAAAATTAACTGAGCCGGGGTTATTGGATTCACTTATCTACGAGCCCATTGAGTATGTGCTAACTCAGTCGTTTACCAGCATGAGTAAGTCTGAGGCCAAAAAAGCCATCCATGATCAGGAAAAACGGCTGAGTAGTACGCAGGACGACGCTGTAGAAGAGAAGGAAGACCTTGAAATCGCCAAAAGTATGCTGACTTCTGGCGATATCAGTTTTGGGTTGTATCACTATTCTCTTTTGGTTTATGCCGATTCGCTTGAACAGTTGATTAAAGACACCAACCAGATCCGCTCTACGCTGACGGATATCGGCCTGATCGTGACGCTCTCAACGTTGTCGTTGCCAGCGGCTTTTTGCGCTCAATTGCCGGGTGTTTACCATTTACGGCCTCGTCTGGTGCCGGTGAGTAGTCAGAACTTCGTTGAGCTCACTTCGCTTCATTCTGTGCTGAGTGGTAAGCGGGATAAAACCCCGTGGGGTGAAGCGATTGTGATTGCTAAAACGAACAGCCAGGCACCGTATTATCTGAATGTTCATAACACGATGATGGGGCAGGATGATTTCAATAGGAAAACCTTAGGGAATACCAAGATCATCGGTACAGCCGGTTCAGGTAAAACCATGCTCCTATGTTTGTTGGCGTGTGCAATGCAGAAATACCGGGCACCAGAATCTTTCTCACCGCAGGCTAAAACGAAACGTCTTACCACCGTCTTCTTTGATAAAGACCGCGGGGCTGAACTAAACGTTCGTGCACTTGGGGGCGAATATTTCCGCGTCAAAGCAGGCGAGCCTACAGGATGGAACCCTTTTAAACTGGAGCCAACGAAGCGTAATCGGGTTTTTGTCAAAAACCTGATGAAGCTCATCGTCACCAGGCGTGGTGAGGTATTGACGGCCAGGCAGGAAATCGACTTATACCAGGCTGTCGATGATGTGATGGACTTGCCAAAGGAATTACGCTCTTATGGCATAACTCGCGTCCTCGAAACCCTGAACGAATCGACTACTGTGCAGGCACAAGAGAATGGATTGCGTATCCGTTTATCACAGTGGAAAAAAGGTGCCGATTTTGGTTGGGTTTTTGATAACGATGAAGATTCGTTTGATATTAGCCATATTGATAATTTCGGCATCGACGGTACAGAGTTCCTCGATGATGAAGATACACGCTCCCCGATCGCTTTCTATCTGCTTTACCGGGTGACAAGTTTGTTAGATGGCCGTCGTTTGGTTCTTATTCTCGATGAGTTCTGGAAGTGGCTGGCAAATGATGCGTTTGCTGATTTTGTTTATAACAAACTCAAAACCATTCGCAAGTTGAACGGTGTCGTGATTTTTGCAACGCAATCCTTAGATGAAGTGTTAAAGCATAAAATCTCTAAGGCGACGCTTGAGCAGACTTCCACTGATATTTATTTGGCAAACCCAAAAGCAGATTATGCCGAGTATGTTGAGGGTGCAAAAGTTGACCCCGCGCATTTTGAAATAATCAAGAATATAGACCCGGAGTCTCGCCAGTTTTTAATCGTTAAAACTGCGCTGCGTAAAGGTGATGTTCAGAAATTCGCGGCGTTGGTTTCTTTCGATTTATCTTGCCTTGGCGTTTATACAAAAGTCTTGAGCGGCAGCGAAGATAATCTCGAAATATTTGACTCTATTTTCAAACCGGGCATGAAGCCGGAGCAATGGCTCGATGCTTATCTTAACTTGGCTCTATAGAAGGTGATTAAAATGGCTACGCGTAAATTACTCGCTGGTTTTGTTATGGCTGCTTTATTGAGTAGTTCTATACCTGCGATTGCAGGTATACCTGTTATGGTTGATGCTGATCCGCTACGTGAGGCTGAATGGGTTAAGGAAGCCAAGCGGTGGATGGATACCGCGCAGCATTACCGCTCTCAAATCCAGGCTTATAAAGACCAGCTGATGACGGCAACCGGGTTAAGGGATATTCAGGCGCTTGTGGCGCAGGGGCAAAGTCTTAAAAACGATATCGTCAACCTTCAAAAGCAGGGTATCAGTCTCAATGATCTGCTGACTTCGAACAGCGCCCCGGCTGGGGCTTTGGACAGTCTTTATAATAAGTATAAAGACTTCGATATTTGTGACGTGAAGCAGGCGCAGAGCTACATCAATATCTGCAAGCAAGAAACGGTCAATAAGGCGTGGGCGATTGAACAGACCACTGAGGTGCAGGGGCAGATCAACACGGCACTGAATGATATCGCCTTGCTTTCAAGCCGCATCGCCGGTTCGAAGGATTCGAAAGAATCGCAAGACCTGGCTAATGCCATCCAGGCAAAAAGCGTTCAGCTCAACGTGCTATCAAATCAGTGGGAAATGAACATGAAGGCATCGGAGCAGCGTGATAAGCTGTTGCAACAGAAACGCGAGAAAGCGTTTCGGCAGCAGCAAATAAATGCACCGTTACCAAAATTCGGAGATTTGGGTTCATGAAAAAAATTATTACTGTAGGAATTGTATCTATAGCGGTTGGTTTTTTATCGGGATGTAAAGACGAACCAAAATCGGAAAGTTGGTATAAAGACCATCCAGAAGAAACCTTCAATGTCTATAAGAAGTGCATTGATTCTGGCGAGGCAAGTCAAAACTGTGAGAACGCAAGAAAAGCTGCTATCAGTTTTGCTCGTTCTGGGGATGCCGAATTAGAAAGCAAGTTCCTACCACTAATGCGTAAGTCGGCGTAACAATCTAGCCCTGATTATTCAGGGCTGATTTTTTAGGAGGCACTCATGCCTGGTGAAGCCACAGATTTTTTCCAATCTATGGATAAGCTTGTCATGAATACGATTGAAAGCTCAACACAAGGTAAAATGGCCTTTTATGCTGGGCTTTTTTCTACATTGATTCAAGCATCAATAACAATTTACATGCTTGTTCAAGGGTATCGTATTATGGCGGGCAAACTTCAACGACCTGTTGAAGATACTGTTTTCGAAGTTGGTAAGATGAGCATTATTATAGCATTCTTACAGAATGGAGGCGGATATTTAGATTTGGCTATCAGCGCACTTGACGGCCTGAAAACAGGTTTGTCTGGTTCTGATAACGTTTGGCTCTATCTTGATCAACTTTGGTTCAAAGCTCAACAAATTAGTGGGACTTTGTTAGATCTAGATTCTTCTACCTATGTTAAAATGGAAGGTGGTATAGGTTCTATCTTAGTGTGGGCTGGGGTACTGGTAGCCCTATTATTGACAACCATTGTTTTCTTAAGTGCTGAGATTACAATTCTTCTTTTAACTGTTACAGCTCCAGTGTTTATTTTTTGTTTGATGTTCGGTTTCTTAAGGACAATGTTTAATAACTGGCTTCAATCTATTTTCTCTTCCATTCTAACGCTGATGTTTGCGACCCTAGTTCTATCTTCCGGTATAAAATATCTAAATGGCGTTCTAGAAACTATAAAAGCCTCAGCAAATGAGTCCAATTTAATTACTATGGGAGCTATGGCCGGTGCTGCTGGCGTTATATGTGCTTTTGTCGTCTGGTTATCATCGAAGTTTGCCGCACAACTAGCAGGCGTTGGTCTTGAGGGCGCTGTTCAAGGTATGGCGGCAGTAGGGCTGTCTATTGGCGGTTTTGGAGCTGCTAAAGCCGCTGGCGGTGTTATGCGGGGAACTGTCAACGCTGGGCGCGGCACTATCGAAGGGGCTAAAGGTACTTCCTGGAAGCAAAGAGAGTCCTCCGGCCTTTCTGCCGGTACGGGTTATGGTGCTGGCCGCGTTGGTCGTGCTGTCGTACAAAAGGTTATTGCGCGGAACAACTCACGCGCGTCTTGATATTCATTCATCAGTTTCACAGCAATTCCCATTCTAATTAGGTAATTCACATGAATAAACTCATTGTCATGGCGCTTATCTGCGTCTTAGCTGGCTGTGCTTCAAATTCACCGTTGCCACCTTCGGCATCGGGTGAATTGGTTCCTGTTAATTCGGCGGAGGTAATCAATAATGTCTAATATCGAAAAGACAATAAAAGCCGCTCAGGGTTTTGAGAAAAAAAACATGGAGCGGGATGAGCGTGATAAAAAAGTAGGCTTTTTTATCGGCGCTGTCGGTGTGCTTATCGCCATTTTGTCGATAGTCGCCATTCTTATCCTGCTGCCGCTGAAAGAGACTAAAGTCAGCCTTTACGTTTTGGATAAGGCAGCAGGAACCATTAGTAAGGTGAGCGAATTTACCGAAGAGAGTATCTCCGGGGATTTGGCAACCAATAAAGTGAACGCCGAAAATTATATCGAACTTCGGGAGCGGTATAACTACTTCTCTTTGCAAGACGACTATAACCGTGTTCAAGCTTATAACTCGGATGATGTGAATAAGGAGTATCTCGCCGTATTTAATGGCAAGAACGCTCCTGATGTGATTTATCACAATGCTGATAACACAGTTCGAATCAATGTGATTTCAGATTTTATCACCGAAGCGACAAAACCTGATCTGCTGGCAACCATCCGATTTAAGAAAACCATCCGTAACATTAAATCCGGTATGGAGCGCGAAGAATATTGGGTTGCGCGTATCACTTTCCGCTATGTGCCGACCAAGGATCTCACTGAGGAACAGCGTGAAATCAACAAGCTCGGCTTTGTTGTGACCAGCTATGAAGCCGAAAAAGAGAACGGGGTGACGCCATGATGAAGTATGGAACCATCGCGCTTGTGCTGAGTAGTGTCTTGCTGATGCAAACGGCCGGGGCGGCTGTTTCGCCAAGCAGTCGAGGCTATGACAGCAGAATGCAGCAGGTCAGCTATAACGCGTCTAACACGACGGTGATCACTGCCGGTGTCGGATATCTTTCTACCCTGGTGTTTGACGATGAAGAGACGGTGCTTGATGCCCGTCCAGGCATGGAAAAAGGCTGGGATATTAAGCATGACGCTAATCGCGTCTATATCCGGGCTGTTCCGATCGCCCAGCCGGTTCCTGGCGAGAACGGCCAGCAGGTTAACCAGGTGTTTGAGCCGACGAGTAAGGATTGGGTGACGAACCTCTTTATCGTCACGACCAAACGATACTACAGCGTCGAGCTGCATGTTCAGGAGGCCGGTAAGCCATCGGGAACGATCTCCTATGTGGTCAGCTATACCTACCCACAGGAAACCCGCGCTAAAGCCGCAAAAATGGAAGCTGCGCGGTTAAAAGAGTTGCAGCAGCAACAAGAGAACCAGCGCATAGAGAAAGCCCTGGCTAACGCCCAGGCACCGCGCAATTGGGAATACTACATGCAGGTTGGTAAAGACAGCGGCATGATCACGCCTGATTTTGCCTATGACGATGGTCGGTTTACCTATATCGGTTTTTCGCCGGTGAAAAAGCTGCCTGCCGCGTTTATGTATTCCAATGGGAAAGAAATTGCGACCAACCCAGGGATTAAACAAAAGGGGAATTACAAAGTCATCGTTATCCCGCAAACCAATCCATCTTTTGTCTTGCGTTATGGCAATGCAGTTATTGGATTGGTCAATAAAGGCTTTGGGAAGGTTACGGTGAGTGATGGTTCGACGGTTTCACCAAATGTCGAGCGCGTGGAGGTTGACAATGAGTAACGAAAATAAAACGCCTGATGAAATCGAACAAGAATTAAGGGAAAGAGAAGAAAAAGCGAAGGTTGATAACTCACCAACGCAACAGCGAGAAAAAACCGTCGCCGAAATAGAGCAGGAGTTACGCGAGCGACAGGAAAGAGAAGCGCGGGAAAACGATGTTGAAGAAGAGGTGTTAACTCACCAGCCGGAAGTTATTAAGCTCAAAAAAAGCAAAAAAGACCGGGTATTAAAAGGGCTGATTTTCATCACATTGGCGCTGATAATTGCCACGGTCGTCGGCCTTAAAATCTATTCAAAATACAAGTCGCCGGATAATACGGATAAACCAGAAACCGTAAAATCCACGGAAAGCAGCGTTAACCGGCGTAGCGATCTCGGTCAGGGTGTTGACCCCTTCAAGCAAGAAGAGCCGCCGAAAGCGGAGTCGGTAGAAAGCACACCTGGTGCTGAAGCCACTGCCGCTACACCTGGCGCACCGGCACCTATTACATTCTCCAGGGCGTTGGCGGTCGTCAGTGATAACACCTCATCAAGTCAATCGAGTGGCTCTAGCCGCAAGCAGGAGACGCAAGAGGACGCCGAGAAAGCTGAGGCTGTACCGTCTAAAGGCGCAGACACTAACGCGGCATCTGAGGGCGATGAGGGGGCTTTAGAGGCGGTACGGCGCATACCGTATAACCCAGACCTTTACTTACCGGAGAACACCTCGCTGCCGTGTGCGTTGACTCGCCGCTTTATTTCGGACGTCGCCGGTAAACTGCAATGTCAGCTGACGGAAGATGTGTATAGCGCCAGTAAGAACACCAAGCTGCTCGATAAAGGCACTGTGGCGACATTGGTCTACAAGACGGGAACGCTTCGCCACGGCCAGGCGCGCGCGTTCGTCATCGCTACCAAGCTGAGAACCCAACAGAAGCCGTTCCTGGATATCCCGCTGGTTGATACAGCGGCGGCCGGTGAGCTCGGCGAAGCGGGTATGGACGGCTGGGTTGATACACATTTCTATGATCGGTTTGTTGGGGCGATGATGCTGGGGATCATCCCTGATATTGCGAATGCCGCGACAGACAGCGCCGGTAAAAAAGACCGCAATACCGATTACACGGAAAACAGCCGTCAGGCGTTTGCCGATATGGCGAAAACCGCGTTTGAAAACAGCGTCAATATCCCACCGACGATTTACAAAAATCAGGGTGAGATCATCACGCTGGTCACTGGCCGGGATATCGACTTCTCAAAAATCTACCGATTGCAGTATAAGCGGGGATAACATGGCAAAAAATGAGAGCCTTGAGTATCAGAGAAACAAAATGTTTGGCGATTTTCTAGACCTTCCAGGGTTGACAGAAATCGCTGTTAATCGTCCCAATGAACTATTTACAAAAATCGCCGGTAAATGGAACCGACATGAAGTTAAATTGCCGCTTGATGATTGCGAAAAGTTTGCACGTCAATTAGCTAACTTTCATAAAGATGAAATTAGCAATCTAAAGCCGATTCTTTCCGCGACGTTAGAATCAGGTGAACGTGGTCAGGTGATATTTAATCCCGCTTGCGAGCGGGATACAGTCTCCATTACGCTTCGAAAACCATCGTATGTCCAAATCCCTCATCAACAATACATTGATTCAGGTTTCTACAACCGAATATCTGGAAAGGAACAGCAAAGCAGTCGTAATGCTGAGTTATTGCAATTGTATTTGGATAAAGACTTTCCTGTTTTTATGGAAAAGTGTATCGAATACGGCAAGACGATGGTGTTTGTGGGGGAAACCGGCTCGGGGAAAACAACCTATTTAAAAACGTTGGTTGATTACATTCCTCTCGACCTACGTATCACTACGTTGGAAGATAACCCGGAGGTTAAGTTCACAAAGCATAAAAACTACGTTCATCTGTTTTATCCGAGTGAGTCGGGTAATGGTGAAAATGAAATCGTCACATCCAGTTCGTTATTACGCGCCAACTACCGTATGAACCCCGATCGCATCCTGCAAACAGAGGTGCGCGGCGGCGAGGCATGGGATTTTTTGAAAATCGTTACCTCGGGGCATGAGGGAGCAATTACGAGTCTCCATGCCGGGAGCCCTTACGAGGCGATCATGGGGTTAATCGAGCGCTGCTATCAGAACAGCGAATGCCGGATGTTGCCGTACAGCGTCATTCTCAGCAAGGTTTTGAACTGTATTGACGTGATAGCCAGCATCCAGGTTGAGGGGGATGTTCGGCGGATCGGGGAAATTTACTTCAAGGACGCCGATAAAGAGGCGTATCAGAAGAGGTTCCGAGATGAAATCTTTTAACAAACAGCCGTGGATATTTTTAATCGTTGTTTCACTGCCGATTGTCTGGATGATAGCTACCGTTGCCGTTTACCCGTTAAACGGCATCGGGGTTAAAGGAATATTTAAATCCTATCGATTTGGCATGTTATGGCAGGTGTTGACCGGTGATAATATTCGCTTTGATATTCGATTAAGCGCAATTAAGGCATTGGGGATCGGGTTTCTTGGTTCAATCATTCTTTTTGCTGTTGCGCTATTGTCCGGGAATAAAACCAAGAGCAATTTATACGGTGATGCAAAGTTTGCCTCAGAGTCTGATATTCGTCGCTCGAAGGTTGTGACCTGGGGGGACGAGTCAAAAGGCGGCGTTATCATCGGCAGATACAAAGGCAAACTCATTAGATACATTGCCCCTGATTTTATCTCGATGGGCGCAGGTACACGCGCCGGTAAGGGGGCGGCTGTTGTAATACCGAACCTATTGAGCTGGCTTCACTCGATGATTGTGCTGGATCCGAAGCAAGAATGTTACATGATAACCAGCAAGTTCCGGCAACGTGTGCTGGGTCACTCAGTCTACCTGCTTGACCCGTTCAGCAGTAAAACCCACGGATTTAACCCGCTTTTTTATATAGATCTCGCATCGGAGAAAGGAGCGGGCTATTTAAAGAACCTCGCGGAAACATGTTGGCCGTCAATCGGATTGACCGGGCCTGAAGCCCACTTTAACAGTGCCGCGAGCCGGGTATTTGTAGGGTTTACAGAGTTGCTCTACTTCCTTATCAAGTATGATAAAAAGTACCTTGAAAACATCGGTGTAAAACCCGTGTTTTCAATCGGTACGGTTCTTGATCTCTACTATGCCGTAGACCAGGAGGCGCTACTGAGCGATCGGGAAGAACTGGTTACGCTTGCTGATGGAAACATGAACGATACCTACGTCATCACCGACGCACTCAACAAAATAAAAAAATTGTTTGAGGCTGAGGGGGAAGCAAAATCCAGTACAGAGGAGACGTTCCAGAAAAAACTCGATTCGTTTACGTTACCGCTTTTTCGTGCAGCTACCGATCGCAACGATTTTGATTTGCGCGAACTGCGCAAAAAGAAAATCACTATCTATATCGGTGTTAACGCGGACGATGCAAAGATTGCGGACTCATTCTTAAATCTGTTTTTTAACTTTGCAATCGACGTGAGTATGCGAGAAAACCCCGACTTTGTACCGGAAAACAAAAACGATGTTTTGTTTTTACTCGATGAGTTCCCTTCAATTGGTGCGATGCATTACATCAAAAAAGCGTCCGGCTTTATTGCGGGTTTCAAATTGAAGCTGTTGACCATTTATCAAAATATCGCCCAGCTCATAGAGATTTATGGTTTGTATGGCGCGAAGTCGTTGATGGCTAACCACCCGTGCCGTGTGATTTATGCGGTCAGTGAAAAAGAAGATGCCGATGAGGTGTCCGCAAAGCTGGGTTATACCACGGTAAAAAACAAAGGGAAAAGCCGGAGCATGGCGAAAAGTTCGACTACCCGAGGGGAATCAGAATCAGATGCGCAACGTGCATTGGTATTGCCACAAGAGCTGGGTACATTGAAGTTTGAAGAAGAATTTATACTTCTTAAAGGTGAAAACCCGATTAAGTGTGATAAGGCCTTCTACTTCAACGATCACTACTTTATGGATAAGTTAGTATCTGTTTCTCCTAAACTTGAAAACGAAGTGAAAAAAAGGAACAAAGGCGTGGCCTTTGGTAAAGGCCTCGACTACCCATCAAAAGAAGTCATGCTCTCATTAGGCGAACTGGAAGCAGAGCTGTTTTAAATTAAGTGAGGAATAATCATGAAGCTGATTAAATTGATATTGGTGTCGGGGCTGCTCGCTGGGTGTTCTTCTCCGCCGCCTCCGACGCCTGTTGATTGGGATAAGACACCGACAGCGATGAACGGAACGCTGCCGGAATGGCGTGAAAATTATGTTGTTAACCCGGCACCACATGTAGACGGGAAATGGTCGCGTGTTATACGAAATTTTTCCACCGATACGCCGTATGGCGTAGACGTCTATTATGCAGTGGTTCATTCGCCGTTTGTTATGGTGACGGCCAATAATGCCGATGATTTTTTTAATGCGAAATCGTGGCTGCGCACGCACGGTGCTAAGGGGGTAATCAGATATCAAAAGAGCGAATACAGTTGGTCTGGTCGAAATACGGATATTTATCTCTCTCGCTAAATACCTTTCAGTAGTAATCATATCTAGAGGTGAAAATGAAAACTTTGCTTGCAGGGTTGGCTTTGTCCGCCCTTTTTTTGATGTCTGGATTTACGCCTAAAGTCGCTTATGCGGCATCACAAGATGAATGCGCTATTTGGCTTTGCCTACCTGGTGGTTTTCCTGATGGGTGTGGCGGTGCGCATTCAGCGATGTTAAAGCGGCTCAAGAAGGGTAAGTCTCCGCTGCCGAGTTTTTCTTCCTGTGCGGTGGATAGTGGGAGCAGCGGCGACGCCAGTATGGGTAAAGGCGCATGGCTTCCAGAACGTAAAGAGTGTGTCCGCTGGGCGCATGGTCACGGTGATGAATGGTGTACCAAGTACGAAACCAAGCCCGCCGAATTCAAACGGGATCAGCTGTGCATAATCAATAACGGGAACCACTACCCACCAGGGTGCCGGAGCAAAAACTACGTCGATATTTATATCGACGGGAAGAAGGTCGGCGAAACGTACTACTGGTGATGCACCGCGTTAACCAACGAACTCCACAATCGCCCCTGATAGCCTTGCACCGGCTATCAGGGCGCTCCCGTTCGCGGAGGTGGCTGGTTGGCTTCTCCGCTTCACTGGCTTCGCTCATGTGGATTTGTGGATAACGCTATGTTGCTTTTCTCTATAGAGGGCTATTTTTGTGGCAAAAATCCAATGCAGGAATTTTCCAGATCATTTATTCGAACAGTTGATGACGGATGCTCAAAAAAATGAGCGTTCTCTAGAAGGACATGTCCGGTTTCTTCTCACTGATGTTCTAAATAACCCCACGTTAAACGAAGGAACCGAGTTACCTGAGTGGATGCTTAACGCATTGCACGAATCGGCAAAGAAGGGTTTCCGAAGTCTCAGGTATGAAATTATCAAGCGTCTAACCGAATCGCTTGCCGCCGAGCATGTTTATGCTCCAGACGCAAGTGATAAGGCATGATTTGATAGCAAACCTTTCTCAGCTGCAGCTGACCAGGCAAAGAAAATACTGTCATTTTCGCGTTGGCCATCGCGCCGGCGCCGCCACTTTTGATAGCGAATGCAACGATGAATTTTCACTTACTCCATGCCATAGCCTTTATGGCTGTGTTGCTGTTTTTCACCTGGTTGTCCTGGCGGCGCAGAACGCGGCGGCATCGCCGCAAGATCCGCCAGGCTGGCCGGGTATTGGCGAAACTCAGCGAGATACCGCATCCAGGGCAGCGCCTGGCGTATCTGCGAAAGATTGACCCGTATACGTTTGAGGAATTGTTACTCGAAGTCTTTGAACGGCGTGGCTTCAAGATCCAGCGCAACAAACGCTACTCCGGTGATGGCGGTATTGACGGCAAAGTTTGGCACGATGGCGAGCTCTATTTCATCCAGGCCAAGCGTTATAGCAATCAAATCAACAAGCGCCATGTAGAGGACTTTATCGAGCTGATCGAGGTGTTTCAGTGCAGGGGTATTTTCTGCCACACAGGACGAACGTCGAGCGGTTCTAAAAGCCTTGTTAACAACCACCCTAAAATCTTGATGCTCTCCGGTAGCCGATTGCTGGACTTCATCGATTTAGATATCCCCTTTTCGATTACTTAAGTGAGGTCGTTATGGAACTGGATCGCCGAATGCTTAAAAGGTTGAACCGTCAATCCGAAGCAAGCGTTAGATTAGGTCGAAGCGGTTTTGAATTAATTCGCTATTTGGTTAGAAACGAATTGGGGTTGGATATTACAACCGTTAATAAGGCGGTTCTGATCGTATCAGAAGCCCTTCATAACCTCCCGTCTGTGGGTAATGATATTACTGCTGGCTTAACAGTAAAAAGGGTACGCAATGCAGTAGTTGAATTGTCTAAAATCGTGCCAATGGTAAATATTAACGGTTTGAATGCCAGTTTTAACGCGTTTGAGCTGGAATGCATGAAGTCGTCGTTTTTGAAATGCATTTGTGAGCATGTTGTCAGTATCGATGAGCGATTGTGGAATAAATTCATCAAGAAAACGATGACAGGGGCAACTGTCTCTTTTGGCATAGATATGAAAACGGGGGAGGTTGTTGATCCAGAAGACTTGCGGCATGAAATCGTTTCACTGTCTCGTGTTGAAATTGTTGAAAAGAATCTTATGGATTCACATGAGCCGGACTTTTATGTCGATGAGTTGAAAAAGGGTGCTGACCAGATAGGCGAAATTGACGGCTCCCCTATCTGGTTTCATACATCGGGATACTACTTTTATTGGGATTCAGAATCGGAGAGATTTCTGGAAAGTTGGCTAACGTTCCCTGTGTGTCCCTATAAATTGACTTTTAAATAAAGATAAACATCATTTTTTGAGGTGTTACATGCAATATGAAAACGTAAATTTTAACGGTAAGTGTTATGTGAGTTTGTTGATCGGTGAATATGGAGAGGTAGGCGGGATGGCTTTCACCGATAAAGATTCTCTTTCAATTCTCGCTGGTCTTTTCAAAAACTCTCATGATTTCCAGTCAATATTTAATGATCGCGACACTTCTTATCTTACAGGGTTTATTGACCCAGGGGATAAGGTATTCCAGAAGTTTATGCTGGACAACGTAAAGATCACCAGGGAGCGGGATGAGGAACTTTACGCGATCGACGGATTTTACCATCAGTCGAGTGATTTTTGGGACGTGTGGGAAGATAACGATATTGAAGAAGTAAGAGTTTCATTCCCTGTCATTTAAACGATTATAATCTAGGAATAACAAATGAGACTTTTTATTGCAGAAAAACCAGCTGTAGCTAAAGACATTGCCGCCGCCCTGGGCGGAGGTAGCCATAAAGGCGCATATATTGATTGCGGTAACGATAAAGTGTCCTGGTTGTTCGGTCATGTTTTACAAACGGTGCAGCCGGAAGTGTATAACCCGGCGTATAAACAATGGAACAAAGAAGATTTACCTTTAAAACTTTACCCCCCGCAATATGAAATTGCGCCGGATAAGGTTGAGCATGTAACCAAAGTGCTCGACTTGATTAAACAAGCTGACGTCATCGTTCACGCTGGCGACCCGGACGACGAAGGGCAACTATTAGTTGATGAGCTGTTGATTTATAGCGGCTGCGATAAGCCGGTAAAGCGCGTGTTGATTAACGACAACACCGATAAAGGCGTTAAAAAAGCGTTGGCTGATTTGCGTGACAACAAAGAGTTTCACGGTGATTACCTCAAGGCGCTTTCCCGCAGCGTCGGGGATGAGATTTACGGTTTAAGTTCAACCCGTGCATACAGTATCGAGGCGCAATCCCAGGGTTATCGTGGTGTGCTGTCGGTTGGTCGTGTCCAAACGCCAACCCTGGGGCTCATCGTTCGGCGCTGGCGTGCTAATAAGGCGCACAGTAAGTCCTATTACTACATGCTCGATGGCTCGTTTACATTCGGTGCCGGTAGCCTGACTGCGCGCCTGCAATTCCCGGAAGACGCCCCGGTTGATGAAAAAGGGCATGTACTCCAGAAAAGCTATGTGGACGAGCTGGCCGCAGCGGTGAACGGTAAAGCGGCGCGAGTGGTTGACGCATCGGTTAAGGACAAAGAAACCGCGCCAAAGCTGCCGTTTAATCTGAGCAAGCTACAGCAGAAAATGAACCGCGATCACGGCATGTCTGCCGCTCGAACGCTTGAAGTCACGCAGGGATTACGTGAGAAATTCAAGGCGATCACCTATAACCGCTCTGATTGCGCCTATTTGTCCGATGAGCAGTTTACCGAAGCCCCGGACGTGGTGGCCGCATTGAAAGCCAGTCCCGCTTTTGCTGATGCTGATGTAGACACCACCCGCAAGAGCAAGGCGTTTAACAGTAGCAAGGTCACAGCACATACGGCAATCATTCCGACTGATAACGTCCCTGACCTGGACAAACTGAGCGTCGATGAGCGGCATGTTTATACGGCCATAGCCAAGCAGTACCTTATTCAATTCATGCCGCCTAAGCGCTTCCAGGAGGCTACAGGGCGCATTGAAGCTAACGGCCATACCTTCACCTACCGAGCGATTAAGGACGTGCATCCGGGCTTTGAGGCGTATTTGAAAGAGCCGAAAGAAGTGGGAGAGGACGACACGGTTGAAACGGCTTTTGAAACCGTCAGCCAATTGCAGGTCGGCCAGGATGGGAATTGCGATTCAACTGCTGTTCAGCAGAAAGAAACCACACCGCCAAAACTTTTTGATGAAGCCAGTTTAATCTCGGCGATGACACGCATCGCTGATTTTGTTGATAATCCCGAGATTAAGAAGCTGCTTAAAGAAAAGGACAAGGACAACGATCAGGCTCACGGTTCTATCGGTACTGAGGCAACCCGCGCCACGATTATTGAGACGTTGAAGAAACGCAACTTTATCACTGTTGAAAAAGGGAAGTTGATCCCCACCGACACCGGTTTGGCGCTTTTCGATGCGTTGCCGGAAGTGGCAACGCAGCCTGATATGACCGCACTTTGGTTTGAGCAACAATTGCAGATTGCTGAGGGTTCCTTAACTGTTGATCAGTTCGTAAACGATTTATATGAATTTTTGACTGAGCAACTTAAAGACGTTAATGTAGGCGAAATTAAAGGCGAGAAAAGGGAAGAAGGTAAAATCCCTCGACTCACCGAGAAATGCCCGAACTGCGATAACGAGATCATGGTTCGCCCAAAACTCTTTGCCTGTACGGGGTGTGATTTTAAAATCTGGTCAACGGTAGCTCAGAAAAAGTTGACAACAAATCAGGTTGAAACCATCCTCAAGAAAGGCAAATCAAGCGAGATTAAAGGTTTCACCAGTAGTGCGGGTAAAAAGTTCGACGCCATTCTGGTGTTGCAGGATAAAGCTACAGGTAAGCTGGGCTTCGAGTTTTCTAAAAAATCTAAGGGGAAGTGATGAGCGAGAATGACACTTACACCAAAGTTAGAGGTCTTTTGTCTAACATCCGTTCAGTACGCGCGTTTGCACGTGAAACTGACTTCGATCTGTTGATCGAAATGCAAGAAAAACTGAACATTGTAATCGACGAACGACGTGAAGATGCTGAGCGTGAAAAGAAAGAGCGCGCAGAGCGTGAAACGAAACGCCTTGAACTGCTTCAGCTGATCCAATCAGAAGGTTTTGACCCTAGTGAGCTGTTGGGTATTGAATCATCAGGCAGTTCGAGCAAGAAATCAAAAACCGGCGTAAAACGCGCACCTAAATATCAATATGAGCAAGACGGTGCAATGCATTACTGGTCAGGCGTTGGCCGTAAACCGCGACCAATTCAAGATGCCTTGGATCAGGGTAAGTCGCTGGACAGCTTCTTGATCCCATTACAAAATCAGTGATAACTCGATAATATATGTAATGATATATATCCGACACATCCCGGTGTGTCGGATTTTTTTTTGGTGAGCATATGGGAAAACAATCCTTTCTCTTCAAGTTCCGCAAGGCAAGTAACATCGATACGTTAGAGCGCATGTATGAACATATGCGGGATAAGGTCGATGATAATGATGTGGCGTTTTTCCTCGGGGCGTATGATCACCGCAAAGCAGAACTGGCGGTTGGACGCATATTCGATAAAGTCCCGGCGTCTGCCTGGAAGTACGTGAAGTAGCCCCACTTTACTATCATCCTATCGGCGGCCGACCAGCGGTCGAACCCTTTTTTGATACCATTTTTACGCCTGGTCAGCAGCTGCAGCCAGCTTAAATGCTATCACCACCTGTTATCCACAAATCCACATGAGCGAAGCCAGTGAAGCGGAGAGGCCAACCAGCCACCTCCGCGAACGGGAGCGCCCTGATAGCCGGTGCAAGGCTATCAGGGGCGATTGTGGAGTTCGTGGGTAACAGAAAGCCGCCTGGCGGCTACATCCCATAATCCCGGTACCTTCTATGACAAGACTAACCCTAGACACGGCTCAATTCGCAGCGCTCTTAGGCGTTGACGAAGGAGAATTGGTTTTTGCTTTCAAAAGTGATGGTGTTTTTGAAGGGCTTCAACTCCCCCTCTGTATCCATAATGCTGCATGGCGCAAAAGGAAGTTTTGCTATAATGAAGTTGTCAAATTCAAAGAGAAATTTGATGATATGCATAAAGGAATAAGTTGAATCAAGATATCAAACGATGTATCATCATCTTTGTGATTCGAAAAAGGAGGTTTTTATGTTTTTGTCTCGACTTATTTTTCTGGGGGCTCTTATTGTAGCGGTTCCCTGGATATGGTTCACGTTCTGGCGTGAAAGCTTTAACATGTACGCAGCTATGTTTATCGCTTACTTGATTTTGACGCTAGAAGCCATCATTTCTAGAGATGTATATGATGAGCCTCCGATCTATTGGATCTCTTTATATGGGTTTATGTTCGGAGTCACGGCGATTTATGTTTTTGGTGTAAACTATTTGTTTGCTTCCTAAAGGGAATTGACGATGCAAATACAACAATTTTTTTCTCAGGCAGTCGTTTTATCAGTGCCTATCCTGTTCGTGCTTTACCTAATCACTATTCTTTATCTAAAGCGTAATGCCGCATCATTTTTATGTTTCCTTTCTTACCTTGTATTGTCCGCTATGTCATCAGTCGGTATCTATCATGATCAAGAGCTGTGGAGCGGAAATCCGCAGCTAGCTTTGGCGATTGTATATGGTTCAACACTCGCCGCCTTGTTTATGCTGTTTATATGTATGTTGATATTTGCTATGAGAGAAAGGAATTAACATGGAAAACATTGATATGTGGATTTTACCGGTGTTTTTGTTTTTAATGCCTTTGGTGTATATTGTGTACTTGTTGCTGCAAAGAAAAGTTAGCAACAAAACAAAGAACCTTGAACAAGAGAGAAGAACGCAAGACAAGCATTATCCAATAAAAAGATAGTGTTACATAAGGAAGAGGTTTAACTATGAGCTATACGGCACTGATTTTTTTACTTTTTATGTTCTTGTTAATGACACTTCGTGCATTGTACTTATCTGAACCTTATAATTTTTTTATTGCTGGTCTTGGGATTGTTTCAGTTATATTGATTGTTTGCATGATTATTATGAAAACACTCGTCTCTAAGTTAAAGTGAGTTTTACAACGGCTATATTACTGGATAAGATGATGAATATTGGAAATGGTATTAACACGGTTGTGTTTAATGGTGAAGTTAAACACATAACCGATCTCGATGATATAACGTTATGTTCCGAATGGGAAAAGATCATAAAAGAACGAAATAAACTTTATAAGATAAACCAGCAGGCTAACAAAGGGTGGCGTGGCCTTATCCTTCGGCTGATTGGTGTATCACTCCCCTCACAGGGCGATCCCTTTTGATAGTGCCGCGCCAATTGGGCTTTACCGGCAAAGAGCCCAATCGCTCCCCTCCCCTGGCCTTACGCGTTATAATCCCTGTGGTATCAAGTGCCTGCACACCGCTGATACTGCCGGGCAACGGCGACGGGCGTCCCGTTCGCCCGGCTTCCCTCCTGGCTATATTGGGTTTTTCTGGCATATGTCAGGAAACTCCCCAAATCCCATTCTGACCGATCACCGAATTTTTCCCATCGCCCTACTCCCGTCCTTCTGCCACAATTAACCCACACCAGCGACCGGCAATCGATTTTGATGACCGGGTGATGCAATAGTGACCAGATTGCGGAGATTGAAAAATTGAGTATTCTACCCCCCGCCGTTTTGCAGAATTCGCGTAGCGCAATCACCCCGATGTGGGGGTTTGAGCACGCCGTTCGCTTACGCGAAGTGGCGATCGCCGCCGGTCTGGATCTGCCGCTCTATCTGCTCGCCCCGGAAGTGGCCGTTCTGCTTTCCTATCTTCCCGACATGCATCAGCGGCTTTTCTTCGAGACGTTGTGGAACACCGGCGCACGTCCGAACGAAGCCGCTGCGCTGACCCCGAACGATTTTTTCTTCCACGATCAGCTGATGCCCTTTGTTCGCTTGCGCACCCTCAAGCAGCGCCAGGCACCCCGGCGGCGTGTTGGCCGCCCTTCCCTGGAAAGCCAGAAAGAGGAAGAGAAGCTGCCACCGCTGCGCGCGGTGCCGTTGCCGGATGTGGCCTATGTCCGGCGGGTGCAGGAGTATATTGCGACGTTCAAGCTGATGACGCGGCGAGCAACGCCGATCTGGGGATTCAAGAGCAGTGAAACCCCGCGTAACTGGTTAAAGGCGGCTGTTGGTCGTGCTGAGCGTGACGGGGTAACTTTCTCGGTACGCCCTATCGTGCCGAAGACGTTCCGGCACAGCTACGCGGTGCATCTGTTGCTGAACGGCGTTCATATCAAGAAGGTGCAGGCGCTGATGGGACATCAGCGTATCGAGAGTACGGAAGTCTATACCAAGATATTTGCCCTGGATGTGACGCGCGACCTGGGGTTGACGTTCTCGATGCAGCCGGAAGACGCGATGGCGCTGATGAGCATCAAAGATATATAACACATATTATCTAGGTGATGTATCGGATATATTTTGAATGGAATATATCCGATGTATGTCAATAGTAATATATCAGATATATGCTTAAGCGTTACCTGCGGAGGCATGACGAAGGTATAACCGCGACAACACATCAAGCGCCGCGTCCAGCTCCATCGGTTGATCGGATGGATTATGTAGGAGGTGGGTGTGAATGGTGTCGAATTTGTGTTGGTATGCGGCTAGGCGAGGGTGCGCGTCTGAGACGCGTTTAGCCATATCGAGCGTTTCCGGCGTCCCGCTTGGTATGGACGTCTTCACGATGGCCGCACATTTGACTTCCTGCCTGGTGCCGTTCTTGACGGTATACAAGATCGCCATGTGGTGCTTCAGTGCGCTCATCTGCCACGGATCTTGATTGTAAAATTCGTAGTCCAGCTCCCCGTTCGAGCCGTATTCCACCGAGTAAAGCCCCATGAAGTCCAGGTTTGAGATAGCGTGCGACATAAGTGCATCGCCGCCAGCGGCTTTTAGCGTATGCAGGATATAGCCAGTAAAGATTTCAATGGCGGCATCAGGAATAGCGAAGCTGACACGTTGGCCGTCTATGCGTGCGATATCCAGAGTGATAAACCCCTCTCCGGGTAACGTTGAAATCGACACTACCCCTTTCTGGGCGTCGGGTGTGCTAAGTTCCTCGTCGGTGAACGTCATGGCCTGCTGGCGATACCGGGCTTGCTCCTGATCGGTTTCCTGGCTGGTCTGTGCCGTGTTAAAGGTGCCGCTTTCTTGCATCAAGCCCAGTTTGGTTTGCAGGGTAAACAACAGACCTTTAAGTTTCGGGAATGCAAAGTACAACACCTCATCCCTTCCATCTTCGAGACGCACTTTTGTTGCCAGTGCCAGGAATTGCCCTTCACTCTTGATAGCGCCAGTGATTAACCCAATCACTCTGTTTTCCATGCTCTTTTCCTTATCGGTTAACGTTGACCAATGGTAGCACCTGGGGGAGCAAAAATGCAGCAACTGTTAAGACAAGTAAAAGATATATCCGATATATCAATATATCAGACATATTCCGTGCATATTGATGTGTGCGCGTTGTTATTGCCGATGTTTTTTTGTACATTCAGGCTTCGTGTGTTTTTAACGAACTGAGGAACCTATGGATAATATCTTTGCGAGAATCGCCCTGTATTCCATCTATGGATGGCTTTTCTTTATCTCCCTGTTTTCATCTTATCCCGATAAGTGGGTAGGGGTTGGGATCTCATTGTTGTTCTTGTTCTTGAGCCATCGAGCAACAAAGGCGAAGCCAGCCCCTTCAAGCAAGGTAGCTCTCGATTGACTATATATCAGATATATCAATATGTCTGATATATATCTAAAAGGGGAGTTCATGCTGATGAACAAAATCCCCTTCCTTCTCGTGAAGTATCCGCATGTAGTGCTGCTGGGAAAGAAATGTCAGCCCTTCCATGACTGTGATGGGCTTTTCGAGCTCAAACCAAAACAGCTCAGGCCATACCCGCCCCATCCAGAACAGGCCGTCGAGGCGTTGAAAGAAAATTAAAGCACCGGGTTCTATACGTTCCAGAAACGCGCCCAGGTAGACAACCTGGATCATCTCATCGCAGTGCCGGAAGAAGTTGATGCCGGTCGTTTGAAAAGGGTTGTAGCCGTCTTTCATGATAATGATAACCACTGTATGCATGTACAGCTAAATCATAGCACAAGCTCATAAAGACAGAACAACCTTAGATATGAGATATGTCCGACGTATATCGGATATATCCCTGACTTGCGATCGGTGTACCCAAAATAACAAAACCCACCTTGAGGTGGGTTTCGCCAGAGCGTTCTCTGGTATTCAGAATCGCCTTTACCGGACTTGGCCTGACCAACGGAAGCTGGTAGCGGGATGACAGGGTAAATCTGTCTGCTTCATCCAGCTGAGTAAGCTCAGCTCCAATAGAATAACGCAAATCAAAATGTAGTCAAATGGGATAGGTTAGAGGGCATTACATAATGAAATGCTCCTTTAAAGCTATCAAATCAACTCGCTGCAGCGCCTCGATGCACATAATAATGATAGTAAATCAACACCCAGCCCAGGGCGTAAGCTTTAATAATGATAGCAAAATGTATTGTACAAAACATTACTCTGTGTCATTATCTGTTTTGTACATTACAAAAAAGGACGCATCGATGGAGAGAGCTAGCCGCGCTACGGAACGTGCCTATGCTGAACTGCAACAGGCGTATGACTTCTACAACCAACGGCTATTTGACGGCCAGTTGCCGGATTGCCTCATCACGTTCCAGCGAGGGAAGAACACGATGGGCTATTTCAGCCGTAACCGGTTTGTGTCACCGGCGGACGGTACACAGATAGATGAGATTGCTCTCAACCCAGAGTATTTCCCGGTCTACCCGCTGATCGAGGTCATGCAAACGTTAGTGCATGAGCAGTGCCACATGTGGCAGTTCCATTTTGGCAACCCGTCAAGAAAGGGTTATCACAATGCGCAGTGGGCGGCAAAAATGGAGCTGGTCGGCCTTATGCCGTCTTCAACCGGCCAGCCTGGGGGGAATAAAGTCGGGCAATCGATGAACGACTACCCTATCCCCGGCGGCCGCTTCATGAAAGAAACGCTTGAGCTGTTTCGTTCCGGTTTTGCGCTCAGCTGGTTTGATCGGTTCCCGGTTAAGGTCGAACAGCCCAAAGACCTAACGCCGATTATTGAGCAGTGGCGAGAAACGCTGGCGCAGGCTGTTCAAGATCACCCCGTTTCAGACGGACAAGCTGGAGTTGAGCGTCTCTTAACGTTGGCGTTAGTGCCGTCAGTGCAGAGCCATGATGAAGAGGATGGGGGCGAGGTCGCGGGTGTCGTTCTGCAACCCAAGCCAAAGACGCGACACAAGCACGTTTGCCCGGAATGTGGGGCGGCGGCTTGGGGCAAGCCTGGGCTAAACCTCTTGTGCGGTGATTGTAATATCGCATTCATAGACGTCGATCAGTAGATTTGCTATCAAAAGTGGCGGCGCCGGCGCGATGGCCAACGAAATAATGACGGCAATATCGCCACCCGGAACCAGGCGCCGACCGCCAGAATACTATCAAAGGAGATTAAGATGGGGTTCTACGCCGGAACCGCCGAAATTTCCGTTACCCCAGTTTTATAGACGGGGAGGGGCAATCCTCCAAAGCCATATCGCACAGGTAATGTCATGTACCTTAACCGTCTCACCTGTAATCGGCCGATGCATTCATAAAGGAAAGGCAGGTATCTTGCGATACCTGCCTTGACAAGAACATCACTTTGACTGCCGGGCCTTTACTTATACTAGTCGTCCAGTGTCAGCGTCAGCATCGTTTCGCTGCGCTGCCGACTGCTGACGCGCGCATCGTCCTCCGCCAGTACCGGCTGTATATCCAGCCGGGCAGTCAACATCTTGCCTTCCGCCAGTCTTCCCTGCATCACGGGCGCCAACCGCTGTCCAGCATTCAGCTCTAGTCTTTGCCCGCCGCTCTCCGTGATAACACCGGCCGGCGTTATCGTGCGCAGCTCCACCGCATTGCCGTCCAGCTGCGCATCCAACAGGCGTATGCGTGTGGTGCCATGCTCACCGTAGCGCAATCCGCCGTCATGGTCCTCGCCCTCGACCCGCAGGCTCAATGTTCGCGAGTAGGGGCAGACCACGCTCACGGTCAGCGAGCGTGTCCCCGGCGAGACGCGGCCGGCCCCGATATCTTCCAATTGCCAGCGTGACATCATTCCGTAATCGACCACCGGATTGCTGACCGACAGTCTGCAGCGCGTATCCGGCGGTAATGTCGGCATCGGGCTTGCTTCCAGGCCAGGGGGTATGATGGGGTCGGCAGCACTGGCACCCGTGACGCCCATCAACAGGGCCAGCAGCCACCGCCTCCAAAACATGTTCATCGTTTCTCCTTAACGGCAGGTCGCCGTGGCATTTTCATAAAGGCCTGTGGTGTCTGCCTTCTCCGGCAGGTCGAGTTGCATCGTGCACACCGTCTTGCCGGAACTCTGCACCTCCAGGCGCATCCCCGGCGTCGCATCCGGCACGAAGACCGTGCCGTCGTCGCCCACCACCGTCACCAGTTCACCCGACGCGCTGAACACGCTGGCGCCATGCGGCAGACGTTTGTCATCAGCCATTGCCGTGCCGACCAGCACGCGCCGGGTGCGAAGCACATCGAAGTCCACCCGGCCGATGGCGCCCCGGGCCATCTCGCTCTCCTGCCAGGCGTTGCCGATGTCGACATTTTTCGCCAGGCTGCGGGTATCAACCTGAATGGCCGACCGCCGGTAGCCGTTCAGCGTCGGTATCACGGCATATCCGCGCCAGTCGGTCCATACCGGCCCCGCCGGCGTATCCAGCCGAACGCCGGACTCTTTCCCCACCCGCGCAATACCAAAGGTGTCAGCCACGCGGTAGGGAGACAGGGTAATACCGTTTTCATGCAATACAATGGCGCCGCCGGCACGCGTCGACCAGCTGGTATAGTTATCGCTGTCATGACTGACGCTGGCGTTCAACTGACTGACCGGCGTCACGAAGTCCAGGTTGCCACTGACCGACGTACGGTTATTGCGCAGGTCGCGGTCGGTGGCAATGCTCCAGCCCCGGTCCTGACTGGTGCGGTCGCTGTAGCGAACGCCGGCACGGGCGCTGCGTTTGGCGGTGTTCAGGTAACTGTTGATGTCACGCCCTTCGCCCAGCGGCATGCTGAATGACACGTACAGGCGGTCATCCGCCTGACCGCTGAGGGTGCCGGTGTTGTGTTCAAGGCTGACGCCCAGGTAAGCACGGCCAAACTGCCGACTCCAGCCGCCGCGCAGGTAATCGGTGTTGTTGCCGGCAAAGGTGGTACTACGTGCCCACGACAGTGACAGGTTTCCCAGCCTCTCTGCCGACCAGTTGACGCCGCTGCCCCACTGATACCGGCTGCGGCTTTGGCTGTTGGGGTTGTCCTGGTCGGCCCGTTGCAGCGCATCACTCAGCTCACGATAGCCCGTGGTTTGCTGGCGCCCGTTGACGTTGACGCTCAGGCGCTCACTCAGGCTGTGGCTGAGCAGAGCAGACAGCAGGGTGCCGGTATTGCCGTGGTCCGCATCCTGTGCCAGGGTGCTTTGCAGACTGAGGCGGGTCGGTTCCCACAGCTGGGTATCCAGGTTCAGCGAACCGGCTCGGTAAGGCGCTGACCCCAGTACGCCGGCATTCAGGCTGGTAAATGGCGTAAGCTGCCAGCCGGAGGCCACCGTGCCCAGCAGTGGCGCCTTGCCGTCCTGCTGCTCGAGTCGGCCGGCGCCGAACGACAGCCCCGGAGAGACCAGCGGCGCACGCGCCAGCAAGGTGGCGGCCGGAACAATGAACTTTCGTATCTCGCCGTTGCTGCCGGTCAGGGTAACCTCCAGGTCGGTGCGGGTGTTCAGCAGGGAGAACCCCTGTAACCGGAAAGGCCCGGCCGGCACGGCGGTGCTGTAAACCAGCACGCCAGACTGACGCACCTCGACCACGGACTGCGTCTGTGCGACCCCTTCGACCAGTCCGGCCCCACCCTGACCCGATGTCAGCGCCGACTCGGGAAACAATTGAAAGCCCAGCACCTGGCCGGTGCCGAACAGCGAGTTGGAGAGACTGACCTGACCGGCCTGCAGCACCTTTTTAATGCCGACGAAGCTGCGCTGCGCATAGGCGGCCTGATGATTGATGCGGTCATCACCGTTGAAGCGGGTAAAGGTCTGGCGGCTTCGAACTATCCAGTCACCGGCGTTGAATCCGGCTTCGGTACCCAGCTGACCAAAGTTGAGCCCGCCGGCGCCGCCGGAGGAACTCAGATACTGCGCGTCATAGTTGAGCATGCCGGCCACGCCGCCGTGCTGCCAGTTACCGTCTCCTGTATCGGGTGCACTGAGCGCTTCGGACGGGACAACCAGAATAACCTTGCCTTCACCCGGTTCGGGCTGTATCTCGGCCTGCGGCCAGGCGCGGCGCAGGTCAAAGCAGGCCGCGCCGTCAGCATAACCTGGGGGGGATACCAGCCCCGCGGCACGCTGAAAGGCGCGGTCGGCGCAAAGCACACCCGCCTCATCAAATTTCACCCGCACCCGCCCGCGAGCATTGCCGTTGACGGAGAGTGACACGGTGTTTTCACCGGGCAGAAAGCGCGGAGCCTGACCAAACAGGGCGGCAATGGCAGGGTCAATACCGCGACCGCTCAGCACGCCGGTATCGAAGGTCAGGTTATCGTGGTTCTGAAGCTCATCTGCTGCCTCGACATGGCCGGCGCAGAGTGCGGCAATCAACAGCGGAAGCAGACGTCGAAGCGGCCGGCAACGAGAGTCGTGTATCGCGTGCAACATCCTGTCACCCCTCTTTTTACGGCGCCAGTGGCGCTTCATAACTGTCGACGGTAAAGCCCCAGGTTGTGGCCGGCGAGATACGTACTTTACCGGCCGCGCCGGTGTTGGCGTCATCGCGTTTCGCCTGGCGAGTCAGCGTCAGTTGCTGGCCCGGCAATACATAGGTGTGCGGCAGCATCCAGGTCGCCTGGTCAGGCAGCGTGGTCACCGCCTGGCCCAGGCGCACGACATACGCAGACGGGTTGTTGACGCTCAGGACCCCGCCCTTGAGTGACCATATCAGACGTTTCCAGGGCGCTTCATCCCGTGCGAGGTCGGCAGGGCGAATGATGACCGGCAGGTTCTGGCGTACCGTCATGCGTACCACGTTCTTGTCTTTTTCCTGTGGGGGCACGCCTTCAAACACCACGCGCTTGAGACGCTCTGTTTTGAGCGGCGTTTTGGCGGTCAGCATGAAGCGGACGCGCTGGGTCTTGCCGGGTTCAACGCGGGCCGCCGGTGGCGTCACGAGCAGCAATTTTTCGGTGTCCTGTTCGATATCCTGCAGGGTGGTCAGCAGCAGAACGGGAAAGCTGTCGGTGTTTTGCAGGTTGATGGCACCTTCACCATCGCCTTCCTCAACGATAACCACCGACGACTCGGGCAGCACGCCCGTCGCCTGGGCGCAGGCCGAGAACAACCACAGGGCGGCCGCGGAGGCCGCACAAAAAGCAGAGAGGTTCATGCGAGAAATCATCCGTGTCGGTAAGCGAAAAGAAAAAATGGCCGGTCACGACCGAAAAAAGACCGGGCGCGAGGCCCGGTCAACAGGTGAATTACAGGTAGACCAGCTCCAGGGTGGTCAGGCCGTCCAGTTTGACGGGCTTGGTGAGGTCAAGCTCGGAGGCCTTGTTGATGTAGGCCTGGGCGCCCAGTGTGCCAGCCAAAGTAGTGAAGGCGACTGGGTTCGTCGAATTGGATTTGGACCAGGAATAGGTCGTCTGGGTGGGTCTCCACTGCATCATCAAATCCCAATTAGAGTTATTCCAGCTGGTCTGATCGTCATTTTTATATATAGTTTTAACTTTTTCTCCATCGGCTTTTGCCGATGTTATGTTGAAAGAATAGCCACCGATTCTTTTATTATTATCCAAACCTAATCCGTAACTCGGAGGGTTTTTTCTGCCAAGCAATTCAACTGGAGCATTACCATAATTATCATCATTACTAACTCCAGCTAATGTACTAGGCCGATTATTAATTGATCTAAGCCCTACTTTAGCCGGCGCATCACAGGTGATGGCGAAATCGATTTGTTTTTCTGCCAGAACGGTAAAATCGTCCCTTTTCAGCGTGTTAGGATTAATGGTGCCGTAATCGATGGTACCGCCTCCGCTCAGGGTGGGTTTACAGGCCGTCGGGGTGATGGTACCGATGACCTTCACATCAATGCTCTCGGCCATGACGGCGGTTGAGGTGGCCAGCACCGCGAGGGCGCAGGCGGTTTTCTTGACTGCATTCATCATGATGTATCCCTTTCATGTGGATTTATGGGTAAAGCCGGCAGAAAATTCCTGGCCGGCAGGCACGGTGAGAAACTTTCCTCTCCGCGGTCAACGACCTCGCGTTATTTAACGACGAGGCATGATAAAAAATTCATTGAGCCCCTGGAGTTCCATTTTTCTTAGGGCGTTAAGCTTGTGCGTACTGACAGTCTTGACCGAAACAAACCGCTTTCTAGCTATCTGCCAGGGTGATATGCCCTGAAGTAAATCCAGGATGATTTCCGTTTCCGTTGGTGTTAAATATTGAACACCAACGAAAGCGTCCCATTCCGCAGCCCAGACGGGAGCTGGCTGAATCGCCTTGATAACAGCATGCAAGTCCGCGCTCATATAACGCACTATCGAAGAGTCCTGAAGAAGCTTATCAATATTACTCAATGAGTCACGCAGTGAAACAATAAAAAAAAGACCCATAGCACGAAGCAATTTCAGAGTAGGTACATGTGCATTATCCACCAAGACAATGATTCGTGGCGGCGAGCGTAACGTTATAAATTTTTGTATTAATCCCAACTCCGCACTTGCATTCGTGCGTACATGGATAAATACATCATCAAACTCAACATTGCTGTCAAAGTTTGAATAAATTGCCAGGTATTCATGATTTTTAAATAAGGACGTCACATGCTTGTGTGTAACATAAGTCATCCCGTAAAGGGTGAAATTGCAAGGGCTAGAGATTGCAACTCTCCTCGTAACTGACTTACATGTCTCTCTGGCTTTCATTGGATTTCCAATGCGGTTCATACCTCCACCATCACAGGAGAAGCGTTGTGTTCGACACGTATAATACAGATCAATGCACTATTCTGTCTAGTTATCTCGATATTTTAGATCGTTATTTTTGTTTATTTAGGATAAAATCCTGTTAAACTCTAAATTACACAATATCAGATCGTTAAATAACGATATTCTCATATTTTACAGTCATTTATTGGTAAACGAATTTTAAACGCGGTTTCTTATTTCTAATATGGGGAGCGCGACAAGTCGTTAACAAGGTAATGGTTTTTGACGTTACTTTTTTTTCATTTTCGTCTGTGGAGAGATACTTCACGCGTCTTTCGTTATCTTTTAGTAAAATAAAAAAGTATCTCTGAAAATGATTGTGTTGAGTCATGTGGCATAACCTCTATACGAAAATTCTCCAGGTTATGAGCTTTTCAGCTATTTCCCTATCACGGTTAATGGTTGTTTTTTACCTTTCTATAAATGAGTCTAGCCAGTATGCATTAAATATCAGAACATACACCGGTAAAACATTAGGGATTTGTTCCCTACTGTTGATAAGGTTTTAATCTTTGGTTTCCTGAAAGAAGGTAAACCGGTTAAGGAATTCGCTGTGTTTTCTTTTAAGAATGATGTCACCCTCAAAGCTGTCCGACGATAATAAATAATCTGATAAAGCAGCCAGCTGACGGGGCTGCTTTCTTCGGTTTTAAATTTCCAAAATTGGCTTATGCCGCGAAAGTGTTCGGTAAACCGTTGGGCGTGAAACAGAAAATAGGGCTCTGTTGCAAAAATCTGGAGGTGATAAACTCATCGTCATCTTTTGCTGACGGAGCAGCACATGAACCCATTCAAAGGCCGCCATTTTCAGCGTGACATCATCCTGTGGGCGGTACGCTGGTACTGTAAATACGGCATCAGCTATCGTGAACTACAGGAGATGCTGGCCGAACGCGGTGTCAACGTTGATCACTCCACGATTTACCGCTGGGTTCAGCGTTATGCGCCTGAAATGGAAAAACGACTGCGCTGGTACTGGCGTAATCCTTCCGACCTGAACCCATGGCACGTTGACGAAACGTACGTGAAGGTGAATGGCCGGTGGGCTTATCTGTATCGTGCCGTCGACAACAGGGGGCGCACCGTCGATTTTTATCTCTCCCCACGTCGTAATAGCAAAGCCGCATACCGGTTTCTGGGTAAAATCCTCAACAACGTGAAGACGTGGCAGATCCCGCGGTTTATCAACACGGATAAAGCCCCCACCTATGGCCGTGCGCTCGTTCTACTTAAACGCGAAGGACGATGTCCTTCTGATGTTGAGCACCGACAGATTAAATACCGGAATAACGTCATTGAATGCGATCATGGCAAGCTGAAAAGGATAATCGGCGCCACGCTGGGATTTAAATCCATGAAGACCGCTTACGCCACAATCAAAGGTATTGAGGTGATGCGTGCACTGCGCAAAGGCCAGGCTTCAGCGTTTTATTATGGTGATCCCCTGGGCGAGATGCACCTGGTGAGCAGAGTTTTTGAAATGTAAGGCCTTTAAATAAGATAAAAGGCTACCTCGTCACGAACTTTGCAACAGTACCGCTGCGCCCATATCTGCTGGAGTTCGGCGAGGATGGCGAGCCCACAGGCCTGAACGCCGGGCGCTATGAGTTCTGGCTCTACCGCCAGATAAGAAAGCGTTTTCAGGCGGGGGAATTCCACCTCAATGACAGTCTACGCCACCGGCATCTTTCTGATGAACTGGTACCGGAAGGGGAACAGGCCGCTGTACTGGCTGAAATGAATATCCCGTTTTTGCAAAAGCCGGTTAAATCGCAGCTCAGGGCGCTGGAGTCCGAACTGCATCGGCAGTGGAAAGCCTTCAACCGCGAGCTGAAGCAGGGGAAGCGGAAACATCTGGAATACGATAAAGAAACGCAGAAACTGACCTGGCATAAGTCCGTGGTCAGCCGTCATAAGACGCAGGAGAAGCGATTTTATGAGCAGTTGCCATTCTGCGATGTGACCGACGTCTTCCGGTTTGTTAACAGCCAGTGCCGGTTTCTTCATGCCATGAAGCCACTGCAGCCCCGCTATGCCAAAAAGAATGCCGATGCAGACAGCCTGATGGCAGTCATCGTTGCCCAGGCAATGAATCACGGTAATCCTGTGATGGCACGAACCAGCGATATACCGTTCCATGTGCTGGAAACCACGTACGAACAGTACCTCCGTCTGGCGTCACTGGTAACGGCCAATGACTGCATCACCGATGCCATAGAGGCACTGCCGATTTTCCCGTACTATTCGTTTGATCCGGAAACGCTTTATGGTGCCGTTGACGGGCAGAAGTTTGGCGTTGAGCGACCGACGGTAAAGGCCCGGCATTCGCGTAAATACTTCGGCCGTGGTAAAGGCATGGTGGCCTACACGCTGCTGTGTAACCACATCCCGATCAACGGTTACCTGATTGGCACAAACGACTATGAAGCTCACCATGTCTTTGATATCTGGTACCGCAATACCTCAGAGGTGAAACCCACGGCCATCACCGGCGACATGCACAGCATCAACAAGGCCAACTTTGCAATCCTGCACTGGTTTGGCCTGCGCTTTGAACCCCATTTTACGGACCTGAACAGGCAGTTGCAGGAGCTGTACAGCATCCGAGACCCGGCGGCCTATAAAAAATGCCTGATCCAGCCCGCCGGCCAGATTGACCGGGACCTTATTATCCGCGAGAAAAGCAATCTCGATCGCATCGTCGCCACGCTGGGGCTGAAAGAAATGACGCAGGGGACGCTGGTCCGCAAACTGTGTACGTACACCACAACCAATCCGACCCGGCAGGCACTATTTGAATATGACCGGCTGGTCCGCAGTATCTACACGCTGAAGTATCTGCGCGATCCGCAGTTGGAACGCAACATCCGGCGTTCCCAGAATCGGATTGAATCTTATCACCAGCTGCGTGCCGCCGTGGCCAAAGTCGGCGGAAAGAAGGAGTTAACCGGGAAAAATGACATTGAAACAGACATCAGTAACCAGTGCGGGCGGCTGATTTCCAACGCGATCGTGTATTACAACTCGGCGATCCTGTCGCGATTGCTGGAACGACTGGAAGCGGAAGGCAATGCCAAAGGCATTGAGGCTTTGGCGCGGATATCACCGGTGGCCTGGCAACACATTTTGCTGAACGGGCATTATACCTTCCAGAGCAGCGATGGAATTATTGACCTGGATGCGCTGGTTGCCGGGCTGAAACTGGGGTAACGGAAATTTCGGCGGTTCCGGCGTAGAACCCCAAGATGGGGACATTAACGATCAGGACACAGCCAGAGCATGATACAGCCCTAGAGGCAGTTGGGAAGCGGCTAGGGGAGAAAACCGCTTCACAGACACTGCTCAAGTCATTGATGACGTATGAGCGCCACAGTGACGAGATAGAACGACTCAGACGAGAGCTAAGCGCAATGACTTGGGAGCGCGACGAGTTACGCCGAAAGATAGATGACTACAAACGAGCCCATAGCAGCCTGATGGATCTATAAAAGATAGTAGGGGGCAACGCCCCCTTATCTGCAATCTATTTTAGTTACATCATTCATAGCTATTTTACCATCATCACCTAACCCCCTCTAATGCCATCACTTACGCCAGCTTATCAGTGACAAGGGGCTCAACCTCAGAGCCTGCTGGTAACACCTGACCTGAAACAGATTTCTTCGCACCGTAAGTGAAGCACAAGCTAACCCCGTAGTGAATATATTGAAGATATATTGTTGATAATATATCTGACATATTGGTGTTGACATATATCTGATAAATGCTAATCTGCATATGTCGAATATATTACTAACGAGTGAGGTCATGATGATTGTTCTGATTGGTAGTCACAAAGGCGGCGTAGGGAAATCAACAAAAGCGGCCAATATTGCCGTAGCGGTTCGTCACATGACGAAGAAAACCATCGCTATGGTGGGCTCCGATAAGCTGGGATGCCTGAAAAGCTGGTATGCACGTCGCCAGGATGCCGGTTTGCCATCCTTCACGTTCGTAGAAGCCTACGGCGATCTGCGTAAAGAGCTCACAGAGCTGAACAAGCGCTACGATATCGTCCTGGTTGATACTGCCGGTCACGATAGCCAGGAATTCCGCTCAGCGCTAACAGTGAGCGATATTTTACTCTCGCCGGTAAAGCCGTCCTCGCAATCGGAGATCGACTCCATCGCAGCCCTCACGGAAACCGTCAGAACGGCGCAGGAAAAGCACAACCCTTCGTTGAAAGCGCACCTGGTCTTTAACCGTTGTTCAACGCGCAGCGGGAATACTGACGCCACCGATTTAGCTAATATGCTTAAGAGCGATGAGTATTGGTTACAGCCGACAAAACAGCGCATCGGCGAGCGTACCGTGTACGTCAAAACCTTTAACGCAGGGCAGGGCGTGCATGAAGCAAAAGACGGCCAAGCTAAGGGTGAGATTGAATTACTGTGCCATGAAGTCGGGATATTTTGATATTGAGAAAGGATGATAAATGCTCGCTATCATATCGGTGATCACAGCAGTTGCATACGCGGTACTCGCGTTACTGAAATTCAGTGATGGAGTGATGCTTACCGGTTACATGTACACTCTCATAAGTCTTATTTTTTTATGTTTATTTGTCAAAAGTAAATAGGTGATAATTATGTCAACAAAACCAAAAGTACAATTACCAATGCGTAAGCCTGCCTCAGAATCCGAGGCAGTAGATAAGAATGAGCAGGTAACATCGTTTATCAGAGAAGGGGATAAGCGCCCTGAGACGCGTAAGAAAGTTAAACCTACGCTGTTTACTTTGACCGAAGGAGAAAAGGATTTCGTAGAAAACACCGCCAAGAGAACCGGTGCGACAAAAACCAACGTTATTCGTGCTGCGTTAAAAACCCTGGCTAAATTAGATGATAACGACCTACTAATGCTGCTAGGCGAAATTAGTTTGCGAAGCCCAGGGCGTTGGAACTGACAGAGAAAAGGGGGGGTTACATGGACTTAGTAAACCACATAATCGAAATTCTTCAAAAAACATCATGGTCTGAAATGCTGTTTTATGCAGCATACATCACTTTGTATCTTGTCTTTGCTATCGTAATCATTGGGAAAGGAATACCAGCGATTTGTAAATGGATGCTTGGTAAGTAAAGCCCCGAAAGGGGCATTACTCAAAATGGCGGAATTTCTTTTAAACGTTGCTGTTCTATTTTCTGATGCCGTTCATCAACAGCTGATGTAATGTATTGACTGACACCAGTCAAAAATTCACTAACTAGTTTCACTGAGGCATTTACATCTGTTTCTGATAGAGACATTTTAACTCCATCTACAGATTTTCCATCACGATGAACTATGTCATGACGAAGTGATGTAAGTTTTATCACTTCACTAAGTTGGAGCCCTTTGGGTTTAGGAGCGTTTAAAACTGCCTGGTAAGTATTTAACACTTTTGGAATGTTGTGATAAAGCAACTCAGATAGATGGTTCATTACCCGCTTTTCGATGATATTACTTTCTTTAAGTACCTCTTTCAAAGAAACAGTAGAGTTCTGTAAATCCTTTACGTTGGTAACGGCATTTTCTAAAAATTCCCTGGATGACAAAACAACGGACTTAAGCATCTCACTGAGGCAAGATTCTAAAATAGTGACGCAGTAGGCCACTTGCATTTTCAAAAGCGCTTCATTCCCCTGGATGGAGTTTAAAGAGAGAACGGAATTCAAGGAGCGTAAATATTGATTGTAAATGGTTAGATGTGGATTACGCTTCAACCATGCGATTTCTCGTTCTTGCTCTTGCTCCAGTTCAAATTGATACCAAGCTTCATCAGCTAGATGATCTTGAAGCTCTTGATACTGATACTCAGCCTCAAGATAATCGGTGGATAACTCATCGAGCTCATCGTCTTCATCAAGCCCCATGTAATCACGTATCCAATCATCTTTCCTTTCTTCCTGCATGTCGTCTAATTGACTCTTAACTAAACCCATAGCACCCTCATTAAAAAATATCGATTAAATAGGCTTCCGCAACACTCTCTACACAAATATATTTTACTGATAACTGGTCAAAAACAGAAGTAAGGAATGTTTTCCGTTCTTCATTTGCAGCTCTATTACCTTGAAAATCAATAACTGCAACGGTATAATTTCTATTCAAATCATAAACAGCAAAATCCAGAGTATGACTCAGGATTTTCTTTACATCATCGTAAAACTTATCAGTTCCAGATTCAGCCGTTGGCTTTACAACTTCAGCGAGCTTAATCTTGCTGAAAATTACCGTTCCTGGGGGGCAAAGCTGCACCAGGTTAACATAGAATTCTTTCTCTGCATCAGTTAGTAGGTTGCGCTGTTGGTAATCCATCTTCATATCCTTTTGTTGCGTAGCAACTCCGAGAGCCACCGGCAGGGTTGGCAAAGTGGAAACGGTTGACGGAATGAAATGACGTCAAACGGGAACACTTTGCCAATCTTGCATCGTTCTTTAAACATGCACGTACAGAGCTGTCATCAAACCCCATTCTTCCAGGGATAGAGGCCACGAATAGGCAACGGCTTTGAGCTAAATCAGCTACATAAAAACTGAGAGATACGCTCATAGTTCCTCACTACTCACACGTTTGTGATCGCTGGTTCCTTTCGTATCGTTAACTCGAAACAGCCGTAAAAAGGGTTGGTATCGAATCATCAAAAAATTGAGCCCCAAACCCGATTGCGCGATGATAACAAGCCCGATGCAAAAGAGCAGGGTAAAATCATTCCCTTTATAAAAATGATGCTCGTAAGTTGTGTAGTAGAGGATCAGCCCAAGAACTACCGTCAGAAACGTGAGAACCTTTCTAAAAGAATACAGGAGGTTTATCACGAAGAGAACGGCGGTTGTCATTGCAAAAGCGACACAAAGCCGAGAGTAGAACCACGCAGCCGCTACCCAGGAAAAGAGCGTATTTTTTGCTTCCGATCGTTTTCGTTCGTTCCTGGCATGTTTAACAGCCGATTTAAACCGCTGTCGGTCTTTGCCTTGCGGGAACTGATAGATATTAGACATACATTCTCCTTAACCTCTAAACCCCGGCGGGATCTGAGTATCCGGTTCGGAAATCTCATTGATATCACGTTTTGAATGCGGGCGATTAGATTTTAATTCTTCTTTTGCAACGGTGTCCTGCACTTCGTCAGAAAAATCATCATCCGATTCACTTTCTTTGCTTACTGAGTAAGTAAAACGAAGCTTTGATGCCTTACGCGCAACCTTTTCTATAATTGAAAAATCAAGGTCTTTTATCTCAGTCACTTCATTAATCAAAGCTACATTCTTTTTCAAAAAAGCTCGATTGAAAATTTTGAAGTCTGGATAGAAGTATGATTTTTCATCATCCTCAATCTTAAAAAGATTCAACTCATCCTTCAACTCATCAACCTCTATATCAAAATAGCTTCTCTTACCAATGCTAATATTCTTTCTAATAAGCTGGTAGAGCGAACTAGCATTCGTCTCTGAAAGCCTAACTGTTGATAGAAGCACTTGGGTTGTATAATTATCTTTCAGACGGCAAATGTAAGGTTCAATGAACCGAGTAAAACTAAGTTCAATAGATGATTCACTTTCTGCGTAGTCACAATATTCAGTCAAATTTAAGGATCGTATAGTATCAGCTGGTGACTTTTTGCCTTTTTTTGGTAACAAAGGTTCCCCAGCTCTCGCGAATGGCTCTAAAAGCTGACTCTTTGGAATGCTAATGATACTGGTCTGCAATTCACTAGCACCTTCTTTAAGCTGTTTATATGCAACAGATATGTCCACGTCAGCTATCACTGAATACTCTTTTGCAGTAATTTTAAACGTTTGTCCTTGTTCAAGCATCTTTTTTGAATCTAGTTGCGCAATAGCCATAAACAAGATTCTACGGGCTGATAAGGGAAGCATAGAGAACGTTGAGTTGATTTCATTCCGATGTCTGATCTTTGTTTTTGGCGTCACATTTTGAAGTTTCATCCGTACAAACCTGTTTTGTTCTATTCGATAAAACTACAATAACACTAAAGGTGAACTTTGCAAGAAAAACAAGTTCACCTTTAGGTGGGTGGCTAAAGGTGGGCTTCCCACCTTTAGCATTTCACCTATTACGGCACAGTTCCCCACCTTTAACACTTCACCTGGAACGGCACGGCTCCTCACCTTTAACACTTCACCTGGAACGGCATGGCTCCTCACCTTTAACACTTCACCTGGAACGGCATGGCTCCTCACCTTTAACACTTCACCTGGAACGGCATGGCTCCTCACCTTTAACACTTCACCTGGAACGGCATGGCTCCTCACCTTTAACGCTTCGCCTGCTACGGCATAGGCGTTCACCTTTTCATTGGATCCTGAGCAGAACAAACGGCATAGACGTTCACCTTTCAATAAAAATACTTTATAAACAAAGCAATACATCTATTATGAGCAAGCTTATCGCCCTTACAGGTAACTAACCCACAAACCGATCTGCTAGATTGATATATATATCAGATTATTATGCGACCAATGCAGTTCAAAAATCGGCCTGGAAACTGGCTATAACCGGTATTTCATACGCTCGCTATTTCAAACGGCATAGGTGTTCACCTCTTGCGGCATAGGCGTTCACCTTTAACGGCATAGGCGTTCACCTTAACGGCATAGGCGTTCACCCTTAACGGCATAGGCGTTCACCTTTAACGGCATAGGCGTTCACCTTTAACGGCATAGGCGTTCACCTTTAACGGCATAGGCGTTCACCTTTGAAGCTTAGATGGCACCCTAAACAAACAATT
>NZ_JABXOF010000019.1 GCF_013375155.1 Serratia ureilytica | reverse complement strand
CGCCGAAGAAGATCCGCGCAAGGCGGCGGTCGCGGCGGCTATCGCCCGCGCCAAAGCCAAAAAAACCGCCAGAGAATCGCTGGCGGCGGAAACGGAAGACAAATGATGACGGCGGCGCCTGGCCTACGCCGGGCGCCGTTTAATCGATAGAGATCAGATAGGTGTAGTCCACTTCAATCTGACGCAGTTTGGACTCCGGGTTCCACTCTTTGGTTTGAATGATCTCCATTTCCATACTGCCGCGCACCTTATCCTTCAGCCCCGGCATCACATGCGACACCAGATAACCGAAAAACTGCAGACACTCCTTCGCCGTGCCCTTATGGTTGATGGAGATAAACTCGCGGCTCGGCAGATGGATGGTGTCTATCTGATGATTGGAAAGAATGTCCTTTTTATGTTCAGGATCGACCGCCATCACCAGCGTGGACGACAGCTCGTCGCCTTCCCCGGCCTGCGGGCAATAGATGCTGTAAATTCGCCGGCAGTCGACGTGTAACCCCTTGAAGAAGTCATTGAAAATCTCGTCCTTCATCGCCATGCAGGACGCGTACTCCAGCTCTTGTTCGGAGGCGAAATCCAGCCGGCGCGAGAAGCCGACCAGCTGCATCTCGGGCAGCGTCAGCCGCTTCACTTCCGGATAATATCCCGCGCCGTAGCTGGCTTCGAAGTTAAAGCGCGGCATCAGGTTTTTCACGTCCCAGTGCTCCATTGAGCGGTAGCGATTGGGCGTGGTGCCGAAGCGCTGCTTGAACATGCGAGTAAAGGTCTGCTGCGAGTCGAAGCCCAGCTCATCGGAGATGTCGATGATGGAGCGACGGGTGATGCGCAGCGCCACCGCGGCGCGCGTCAGGATGCGCGAACGGATATAGGTGGCGAGTTGAATGCCGGTAATACGCTTGAATTTACGCTGCAGATGCCACTTGGAATAGCCCGAAATACGCGCAACTTCATCCAGGTTTGGCCGTTTCTCCAGATGTATCTCCACCCACTCAATTAGCTCTTCAATAAAAAAAATGTCTTCATTTGTCATTATTATGGATTCACTGACTCAATAATGTTCGCGATAGTAACCTACACGTATTATGTGAAAGTTGTTATTTTGTGCGGAAATCTGGACAAAAATGATATTTCATTCATACGGTTACCCCATTTCCCAGGGGCGATGGCGGCACAAGTTCCACAGACAATTCCTCACGTTAGCCCATTTTCCGGCCAAAAAAAAATCAAATCGCGCCACGCCGATCTCAACGGGTGCGAAAAGCCGAATACCCCTATCATTAAGGCGTATTACCCTCGCATCGAATCAGGTAGAATGCTCGGCTATTATTTTTGCCGCGCCCGCAATTCGGCGCATCGAAACTGCCGCAGGCGCGGCGCAGAAGGTATCGTTACTCTATGAAGTTCAGGCCGGTATCACCCACAGCCGCCAAAGGCTTACACATCGCCAGCTCGCCGTTCACCCACAACCAGCAAAGCACCAGCCGCATTATGCTGTGGGTGATGTTGGCCTGCATTCCCGGCATCGCAGCACAGATTTGGTTCTTCGGTTATGGCGTGCTGATTCAGGTGGCGCTGGCGGCGATCGTCGCGCTGGCCGCAGAAGGCGCGATCCTCAGGCTGCGCAAGCTGCCGGTGCGCAGCCGGCTGGCGGACAACTCCGCCCTGCTGACCGCGCTGCTGCTCGGCATCAGCCTGCCGCCGCTGGCCCCGTGGTGGATGATCGTCATCGGCACCTTCTTCGCCATCGTCATCGCCAAACAGCTGTACGGCGGCCTTGGGCAGAACCCGTTCAATCCGGCGATGGTCGGTTACGTGGTGCTGCTGATCTCCTTCCCGGTGCAGATGACCAGCTGGTTGCCGCCGGATGAGCTACGCGCCACCGCACTGTCGTTCCACGACACGCTGCTGGCGATTTTCAGCGGCCATACCGCTCAGGGCGCGACGCTGCACGAATTGCAGATGGGCGTTGACGGCATCAGCCAGGCTACACCGCTCGACGGCTTCAAAACCGGTTTGCGCAGCGGCCACAGCGTTGAACAAGTGTTGCAGCAGCCGCTGTTCGGCGGCGCGCTGGCGGGCATCGGCTGGCAGTGGGTCAACCTCGGCTTTCTGGCCGGCGGCCTGTTTATGCTGGCGCGCCGCCTGATCCACTGGCAGATCCCCTTCAGCATGTTGGCCGCCATCGCCTTCTGCTCCGGTCTGGCCTGGTGGCTCGATCCGGCGCATCAGGCTTCGCCGCTGATCCACCTGTTCTCCGGCGCCAGCATGCTGGGCGCGTTCTTTATCGCCACCGACCCGGTCAGCGCCTCCACCACGCCGAAGGGCCGTTTAATCTACGGCGCGCTGATCGGCGTGCTGGTCTGGCTGATCCGCGTTTATGGCGGCTACCCTGACGGCGTGGCCTTTGCTGTGCTGCTCGCCAACATCACCGTCCCGTTAATCGACCACTACACGCAGCCGCGCGTGTACGGCCATCGCTAAGGAGCCGCCATGCTGAATTCCATGAGAAAGCACGGCACCACGCTGGCGGTGTTTGCGGCGGTCACCACCGGCCTCACCGCCGTGGTCTACGCCCTGACGAAAACCACCATCGCGCATCAGGCGGCGCTGCAGCAAAAAGCCCTGCTCGATCAGGTGGTGCCGCCGGAAAATTACGACAACGTCATGCAGAACGAATGCTTCCTGGTCAGCGATCCGGCGCTGGGCGACGGCGCGCCACACCGTTTATACCTGGCGCGCAAAAACGGGCAACCGACCGCCGCCGCGCTGGAAACCACCGCGCCGGACGGCTACTCCGGCGCCATCAAGCTGCTGGTCGGCGCCGATTTCAACGGCACGGTACTCGGCACCCGGGTGATTGAACACCATGAAACCCCGGGGCTGGGCGACAAGATCGAACTGCGCATTTCCGACTGGATTTCCTTCTTCAGCGGCAAGAAAATCGAAGGCCCGGACGACAAACGCTGGGCGGTGAAGAAAGACGGCGGCATGTTCGACCAATTCACCGGCGCCACCATCACCCCGCGTGCGGTGGTCAATGCGGTGCGCCGCACGGCGTTGTATATGGAAACGCTGCCGCCTAAACTTGAAAGCTTACCTGCGTGTGGAGCCAGCGAATGAGTGAAGCCAAAGAATTGATCGTCCAGGGGTTGTGGAAGAACAACTCCGCCCTGGTGCAGCTGCTGGGCATGTGCCCGCTGCTGGCGGTGACCTCCACCGTCACCAACGCGCTGGGCCTGGGGCTGGCCACCACGCTGGTGCTGACGCTCACCAACGCCTCCATCTCCGCGGTGCGCCGCTGGGTGCCAAGCGAAGTGCGTATTCCGATCTACGTCATGATCATCGCCGCGGTGGTGAGCATCGTGCAGATGCTGATCAACGCCTATGCCTTCGGTCTGTATCAGTCGCTCGGCATTTTTATTCCGTTGATCGTGACCAACTGCATCGTCGTGGGCCGCGCCGAAGCGGTGGCCGCCAAGAAACCGGTCGGCCTCTCGGCGCTGGACGGCATGGCCATCGGCCTCGGCGCCACCGGCGTCATGGTGACGCTGGGTTCAATGCGCGAGCTGCTGGGCAACGGCACGCTGTTCGACGGCGCCGATCAACTGCTGGGCGGCTGGGCCAAATCGCTGCGCATCGAAGTGGTGCACTTCGACAGCCCGTTCCTGCTGGCCATGCTGCCGCCAGGCGCCTTTATCGGCCTGGGCCTGCTGTTGGCGGTCAAGTATCTGATCGACGAAAGAATGAAGGCGCGCAAAGCCCGCGCCGTGGCGGCGGAACCGCTGCTGGAACAAGGACGTGCTGAGAAGGCCTGATGAACAAGCAGAAGCGACTGGAAATTCTGACCCGGCTGCGCGACAACAATCCGCATCCGACCACCGAGCTGGTGTACACCACGCCATTTGAGCTGCTGATCGCGGTATTGCTGTCTGCGCAGGCCACCGACGTGAGCGTCAACAAGGCGACCGCCAAACTCTATCCGGTCGCCAACACCCCCGCCGCCATGCTGGCGCTGGGGGTTGATGGCGTCAAGGAGTACATCAAGACCATCGGTCTGTTCAACAGCAAGGCCGAAAACGTGATCAAGACCTGCCGCATGCTGCTGGAGCTGCACGGCGGCGAAGTGCCGGAAGATCGCGCCGCGCTGGAGGCGCTGCCGGGCGTTGGCCGCAAAACCGCTAACGTGGTGCTCAACACCGCCTTCGGCTGGGCGACCATCGCCGTGGACACCCATATCTTCCGGGTGTGCAACCGCACCCACTTTGCGCCGGGCAAGAACGTCGATCAGGTGGAGGAGAAACTGTTGAAGGTGGTGCCCGCCGAATTCAAGGTCGATTGCCATCACTGGTTGATCCTGCACGGACGCTACACCTGCATCGCGCGCAAACCGCGCTGCGGCTCCTGCATCATCGAAGACCTGTGCGAATATAAAGAAAAGGTTTATCCGGAATCCTGAGTCAGTTGGGTGCGGCAAACCGCACCCGCCGCGTCCTCTTCCCTCGCCAACGCCGCTTTTTTATCAAAAATGTGATATCGCGCAGCAGTAACCCCGGCGTTATCACGGTTTTCAGTAAGAAACCCATCGCTGCGTTATTTTCAAGCAAAAAATTAGTCGAAAATTGCGGTGAACGTCACGCTTTCGAGATCACAAGGCGTTCACAAATGCCAGCCCCGTTTTCCTAAATTTCTATAATTTTACAAATCGCGCCATATACACAATATTCCAACGGATTAATAACCTCACGCACACTGATGCGCTAAAAAATAGCAATTCAGCAGAATATATCCCTGTTTAAAATTCGTATAGCTTTTAATCAAAACAAAAAATCGATAAACCACTAAAAGCCCAAAGTTAATACTGCATAACATTTGCAACATCGCGGCATAATCCTGCCGGCGTTAAATGTAACCGAATATGACAAACTGCTTGCCACGTTGACAAAGATAGTGAACATTAACCGCCGTCCCCATCCTATAACAACGCAAAAGGATGCCGTTCCGCATCAACTTTTGTACTTTCCCGTCCCCTAAAGACGGGCTGCGAAAAAACAGAGGTACCCGTGTCAACAGCAAACAACCAACACCAGGAGAGCGTGAGCCTTAACGCGTTCAAACAACCGAAAGCATTCTATCTGATCTTCTCGATCGAACTGTGGGAGCGCTTCGGCTATTACGGCCTGCAAGGCATCATGGCGGTTTATCTGGTCAAGATGCTCGGTCTGAGCGAAGCCGACTCCATCACCCTGTTCTCTTCTTTCAGCGCCCTGGTATACGGCTTCGTCGCCATTGGCGGCTGGCTGGGCGACAAGGTGCTGGGCGCCAAACGCGTGATCGTGCTCGGCGCGCTGGTGCTGGCCGCCGGTTACGCCATGGTGGCCTACTCCGGCCACGACATCTTCTGGGTCTACCTGGGCATGGCGACCATCGCCGTGGGCAGCGGCCTGTTCAAGGCCAACCCGTCCTCCCTGCTCTCCACCTGCTATGAGAAAGACGACCCGCGTATCGACGGCGCCTTCACCATGTACTACATGTCGGTGAACATCGGTTCCTTCTTCTCCATGCTGGCTACCCCGTGGCTGGCGGCGAAGTACGGCTGGAGCGTGGCGTTCTCCCTGAGCGTGGTCGGCATGCTGATCACCCTGGTCAACTTTATGATGTGCCACAAGTGGGTGAAGAAAAACGGCTCCAGGCCTGACTTCAAGCCGCTGCATCTGCCGAAACTGCTGATGGTGCTGGTCGGCATCGTGGCGCTGGTCGCCGTGTCCAGCTGGCTGCTGCACAACCAGGTGATCGCGCGCTGGGCGCTGGCCTTCATCTCTGCCGGGATCGTGATCGTGTTCGCCAAGGAAGCCTTCGCCCTGCATGGCGCCGCACGCCGCAAAATGATCGTCGCCTTCCTGCTGATGCTGGAAGCGGTGGTATTCTTCGTGCTGTACAGCCAGATGCCGACCTCGCTGAACTTCTTCGCCATCCACAACGTGGAGCACAGCATCTTCGGCGTCGCCTTCGAGCCGGAGCAGTACCAGGCGCTGAACCCGTTCTGGATCATGCTCGCCAGCCCGATTCTGGCCGCGTTGTATAACAAGATGGGCGATCGCCTGCCGATGCCGCACAAGTTCGCTTTCGGCATGATCCTGTGTTCCTGCGCCTTCCTGGTGCTGCCATGGGGCGCCAGCTTCGCCAACGAACAGGGCATCGTGTCGGTCAACTGGCTGATCCTGAGCTACGCGCTGCAGAGCATCGGCGAGCTGATGATTTCCGGTCTGGGTCTGGCGATGGTGGCGCAGCTGGTGCCGCAGCGTCTGATGGGCTTCATCATGGGTTCCTGGTTCCTGACCACCGCCGCCGCGGCGCTGATCGCCGGTAAAGTCGCCGGTCTGACCGCCGTCCCTAGCGATATCAACGACGCGCACGCTTCACTGGCCATCTACAGCCATGTGTTTATGCAAATCGGCATCGCCACCGCCGTCATCGCCATCCTGATGATGCTGACCGCGCCGAAACTGTACCGCATGACGCTGGACACCAGCGAAGACCTGAATCAGAAAGCGCAGGAAGCCACGGCGGCCCACTGATCGCCGGCGGATTGAGCGTAAATAGAAACGCCGGGGTTAACCCCCGGCGTTTTTTTATGCCCGCAAGAAACGTGTTTACGCTGGCTTGCGCTTGCCGCTCAGGTTAGCCCACATGAATTCGCTCACCAGCGCGCTGTGGAACGCCGCCTGTTGCTTGTCGGCGGCGGCACTGTGCCCACCCTCGGTATTTTCGTAGAAGTAAGCCTGCTGATACCCCATCGCCTGCATGCGCGCCGCCATTTTGCGCGCGTGGGCCGGGTTGACCCGATCGTCGCTGGTGGCGGTATAGAACAGCACCGGCGGATAGGCCGTTTTCGCCTGAATATTGTGGTACGGCGAGAAGGTTTTGATATAGGCCCACTGCTCCGGCTTGCTCGGATCGCCGTATTCCGCGATCCACGACGCGCCGGCAGAGAGTTGGGTATAGCGCTGCATGTCCAACAGCGGCACTTCGCAGACGATGCAGCCGAACAGCTGCGGATACAGCGTCAGCATATTGCCTACCAGCAGGCCGCCGTTGCTGCCGCCGCGCGCGCCGAGATGCGGCGCGGAAGTCACCTTGCGAGCGAACAGGTCTTCGGCCACGGCGGCGAAATCCTCATAGGCGCGATGACGATTCTGCTTGAGCGCCGCCTGATGCCAGGCCGGACCATATTCACCGCCGCCCCGAATGTTGGCCACCACGTATACCCCGCCGCGCTCCAGCCAGGCCGGCGCCTTGCCGCCCAGATAGCCCGGCAGCAGCGGCACTTCAAACCCGCCGTAGCCGTACAGCAGCGTCGGCGTGCTGCCGTCCAGCTTGAGATCTTTGGCGGCGATCTGGAAATACGGCACGCGGGTGCCGTCCTTGGAGCGCGCGTAATGCTGGCTGACCTGATAGCCGGCGGCGTCAAAGTCCTGCGGCGCCTGTTTCAGCAGCGTCGCTTCCCCGCCGTCGAGGTTGCCCATATACAGCGAGGTCGGCTGCAGGAACCCGCTGACCGTCAGGAAATAGGCGTTGCTCTCGTCGTCGATGCCGCCGGCGGAAAGGGTGCTGATGGCGCCGGGGTTGCCCAGCGGGCGACGTTGCCAGCTGCCGCCCTGCGGCGTCAGCACTTCCAGTCGGTTGACCACGTTATCCATGATGCTGAGGATCAGGTGATCGCGAGTGCCGCTGTAGCCGCTCAGCGCCTGCTCCGCCGTCGGGGTAAACAGCGGCTGCAGCTCGCGCTTGCCCGCCAGATAGTCGTCGAAATTGGCCGCCAACAGCGAGCCGGACGGATAGCGCTTGCCGCCCACGTCCCAATCGCTGCTCGGCTTGATCAGCAGCCATTCCCGATGCGTATCCAGCTCGGCGTCGGCGGGGATGTCGATTTTTTTCTGCCGGCCGTCCTGAGTCAGCAAGAAATAGTCGCGGCGGTAGAAGTCCAGGCTGCGGCCGACGAAATCGCGCTCAAAGCCCGGCGTGCGGTCGTGATAGGCGAAGACCGCCATGTCCTCGGGCTGCGCTTCGTACAGCGTTTCGGCGGCGCTCAGCGGCGTGCCGCGCCGCCAGCGTTTGGCGATGCGCGCGTAGCCGGACTGGGTCATCGAGCCGGGGCCGAAATCGGTGGCGATGAACAGCGTGTCCCGATCGACCCAGGAAACCCGGCTTTTCGCCACCGGCACGTTGAAACCCTCTTTGACGAAGCGTTTGGCCACCAGATCGAATTCGCGGATTTCGGTGGCGTCACCGCCGTCCGGCGACAGCTGCATCAGGCAATAACGGTATTCCGGCGCCAGCGGCTGCGAGCCCTGATAAACCCAATCCTTGCCCTCCGCCTTGCCCAGCGCATCGATATCCAGCACCGTCTCCCAGGCCGGTTTGGCCTTGCGGTACTCGTCCAGCGTGGCGCGTCGCAGCAGGCCACGCGGGTTGGCCTGATCCTGCCAGAAGTTGTAATAGTACTCGCCGCGTTTGCTCACCCACGGGATCTGGGTGTCTTTATTGAGGATATCCAGGACTTCGCGCTCAATGCGCTGAAAGTCTTCGCCCTGGCCGAAACGTGCCACGGTGCGCTGATTTTCCTGCTGCACCCATTGCAGCGCTTTTTTACCCTGCAGCTCTTCCAGCCACAGGAATTCATCGCCGGCGGCCGCGCCGCCCTCCGCCGCCATCGCCAGGCGGATACTGTTGGGTAATGAAGTCATCGCGAATACGGCTCCTGCGGTTTGCGCACTGAGTTTAATAAACTGACGTCGATTGGTGACCGGCAAAATCAAGCTCCTTTTGAGTCGGCTGCAACGCCGCCCCGTCATGGGCGACAGCCTGTGAAATAAGAGTCATTTTCAACAAGGTAGGCGTTTGGCGGCGCGGAGTCAAAGCCCGCGGCCGCCGCGTTGAGTCAGGATTGAGGATAGTGGATCAGATCGTGGATACGCACCGTGTGTGAACCGGCGTTGCGGTAGGCATGCGGCCGATCGGCCTGAAAGCGCATCGCCTCGCCGGCCGCCAGGCTGTGCCACTCGCCGTCTATCGCCAATTCCAACCGGCCGCTGATCACGATCACATGCTCAATCACGCCCGGCTCATGCGGCGACGATTCGCTGAGCGCGCCCGGCGCGAGATCGATGACGAACATGTCGAAACCCAGCTGGCGATCGTAGGGAAACAGCGGCACCACGCGCATATCGGCGTTGTCCTGATCGTACACCGGCAGTTCGCCGTAGCGGTGCAGCGTCGCCTGCTGCTGCGCGGGCGACGCCTCAAGAAAGGCGGAGAACGCCACGTTGAAACCGGTAGCGATCTTCCACAGCGTCGCCACCGTCGGGCTGGATTCGCCGCGCTCAATCTGCCCAAGCATCGCCTTGCTGACGCCGGTGTATTCCGCCGCCTGCGTCAGGCTCCAGCCGCGCTGCGCGCGCAGCGTGCGAAGGGTGTGCGCCAAATGGCCGGCAAGTTCCTGCATCCTGTTCTCCTCTGCGTATCGCGCTCGATTATACCCGCTTGTGCGCTATAGCGCACGGTGCTATGCTGATTTCTTACCGTGCGTTATAACGCACACTCACCGATTGGAGCTCCTCATGCGCCCAGCCCTCTCCTTGCGCCATCTGACCCTGCCCGCCGTCATGGCCGGCTTTGTCGCCGTTCTGGTCGGCTACACCAGCTCTGCCGCCATCATTTTCCAGGCCGCCGCCGCCGCAGGCGCCACGCCGGCGCAGATCGGCGGCTGGCTGAGCGCGCTGGGGATCGCGATGGGCGTCACCTCGCTGGGACTGTCGCTTTACTACCGCACCCCGATCCTCACCGCTTGGTCGACGCCCGGCGCAGCGCTGCTGGTCACCAGCCTGCCCGGCACGCCGATCAATGAGGCGATCGGAGTGTTCATCTTCGCGTCGGGCCTGATCCTGCTGTGCGGCGTCACCGGGCTGTTCGCCCGCCTGATGGATTATATTCCGCAGGCGATTTCTGCCGCGATGTTGGCGGGGATCCTGCTGCGTTTCGGGCTGGACGCCTTCGCTTCGCTGCAGCTCAATTTCCTCCTCAGCGCCGGTATGGGCCTGGCCTATCTGCTCAGCCGCCGTTACCTGCCGCGCTACGCCATCGTACTGACGCTGGCGATTGGGCTGGCGATCGCCGCGCTACAGGGCGATATCCATCTGGCGCAACAGGCGCCGGCGGTCGCCGTGCCGGAATTTATCGCGCCGCATTTCAGCTGGCCGACGCTGCTCGGCATCGGCGTGCCCTTCTTCGTGGTCACCATGGCTTCACAGAACGCCCCCGGGATCGCTACGCTGCAGGCGGCGGGCTACCGTGTCCCCACCTCACCGCTGATCGCCTGGACGGCGCTGACCGCGCTGCTGCTGGCGCCATTCGGCGGTTTCTCGGTGTGCATCGCCGCCATTACCGCCGCCATTTGCATGGGGCCGGACGTGCATCCCGATCCACAGCGGCGCTATATGGGCGCGGTGGCCGCCGGCGGCTTCTATTTGTTGGCCGGGTTGTTCGGCGGCGCCATCGGCCTGCTGTTCAGCGCGTTGCCGGTCGCCTTGATCCACACCATCGCCGGGCTGGCGCTGCTCGGCACCATCGGCGGCAGCCTGCAACGCGCGCTGCATGATGAAAAACAGCGCGACGCGGCGCTGATCGCCTTCCTCATCACCGCCTCCGGCGTCACGTTGCTCGGCATCGGTTCGGCATTCTGGGGCATTGTCGGCGGCGCCATCGCGCATCTGCTGCTGTCGCTGCCGCGGCGAACCACCGTGACGTAACGGGCGGTCTACATTGACAAGCGGCGCCGTGGCGCCTTCACTTTCTCTGTCGTCTGAATGTCAATTCACATAATAAGTGACGCCGTCACCAAGGAAGCTTATGACCGAGAAAGCCGCGCTGTTAGCCCAGCGCTTGATACGCAATGTCGAACAGGTAGAGATGAAGCATGACCGGCGGCCGCCGCTGTATGACAGCGTCGGCGCTCGTCTCGGCACCGGCACCGCCGCCGACAAGCTGGGCGCCTCCTTCGATTGTGTGGCGCCAGGCATGCGTTCCTGCCCCTATCATTTTCACTACGCTCAGGAGGAAATGTTCATCATTCTGGAAGGCAGCGGAACGCTGCGGGTAGCCGGAGAAATGCTGCCGATCGTCAGCGGAGATGTCATTTTCATTCCGCCTGGCCCGGAATACCCGCACCAGATCATCAACACCTCCGACGCGCCGCTGAAGTATCTGTCCGTCAGCACGCGCGAACAGCCGGAAGTGGTGATGTATCCGGACTCAGGCAAATACCAGGCGATGGCGCGCGGCAATGACGGCGAGCAGGTGCGTTATCTGCAGCGCCCTTCAGCCTCGCTCGATTACTGGCAGGATGAACCCTGAATCGCCGTCCGGCAACGTGAGATCCAGCGCGCGCGCCGCCAGTTCAGCGACGCGAAAATCAATGTCCGCCGCCTGCCCGTCTTCCATAAACCAGGCGGCGGAAAGCCCCGACCAGGCCAGGATCCATTGCAGCAGACGCCGGCGATCCAGCCCGGCCAACCGGCACACCTGTTCCACGCGGCGATGGAAAATGGCCGGATCGGTGGCGACGCCGTAGTTAGGATTGCAGAAGATGTTGGCGTAATCGAAGCCCCGTTCACCGTACAAACGCTTGGGATCGATCGCCAGCCAACCGCGTGCGCCAAAGTCCAGCACATTGTCATGGTGGATATCCCCGTGCAACACGCTTTCTTCTCGCGGGCTGCTCAACAGCTCCGCCGCCGCCGTGGCGCTGAGACGCAGCATGCCGCCGTGCGCCTGGGCCGCTGGCCACAGCGAGCTGAACCACTCCTGCAACGGGATAAGCTCAGGCAACGGCGCCGCCCGCGGCGCATGCAAGGCGGCGATCGCCCGGCACAGGATCTGCGTGGCTTGTTCATCGTCGCCGTCACGCACCAGCTGCGCCAACGACCCTTCGCCCTGCGCGCGCTCCAGCAAAATGCCGTCGTCGTGCCACGCCAGCACCTGCGCGGCGCCTTCTCCACGCCACCAGCACATCAGCTGCCCGCCGAAGCGCTCCTCCTGCTCGCGGGCGATCTTCAGCATGGCCGCCGCGCCCCGGTAACGCACCGGCATCAATAGACTGCTGTGGGTTTCGAAGGCTTTGCCGTCCTGCTCCAGCCGCCAGCGCTGCAGGTAAGGCGTAAAAAGCGGGTTCATCGTCTCTGCGTCCTTGTTGCCGATCTGCGCCGCACTGTCACATTCGCGTGAGAGACGGCGTATAACATAAAGGGGGATGATTCTCTCAGATATCATCGGCGTGCGGCGCTTTGCCGCGTTTTCTCCAGTATCCTAACCAAGTTTGTCGATTTTATTAACCGGTCTTGCGCGGGGTTTGACCATGACATCATTAAAACGCATTAATTATCCGCAATTGCCTACGCCGGGTGGCCCTTATGTGCACGCCGTGCGCCACAGCGATCGCCTGTACGTATCTGGCTTGACGGCCTTCGCCACCGACGCGCAGGGCTTGAGCGCGCCGCAGCAAACGCAGGAGATCCTTGAGCAATTGGCGACCATCGCCGCCAGCGAAGGCGTCAATCTCAAGGCATTGATTAAAATCAGCGTGTTCCTGACCGACATCGCCGATCTGGCGAGCGTGCGCCCGGTGCTGTTTGACTATTTCGACGGCGCGCTGCCGGCCTGTTCTTTGATGGCGGTCAGCGCGTTGTTCTCACCCGCAGTGTGCGTAGAGATAGAGGCGGTGATGGCGTTGCAATAAGGCGCGGCTAGAGCGCGCCTTCGTCCGGCACGCAGGGGCCGATCTTGAACCAGGCTTTGGCGATCCGCCCCTGTTCCACTTCGTAAATGGCGATGACATCCATTTTGCCGCGCCCCTGCGGGAAGTTACGCGTCACCACCTCCTGATCGACCACCATATTCCCCACCGCCATGCGTTTTATTCGTTCGCCGTACAGGCTCGGCTCGCGAAAGCGCGCCAGATGCCGTTCGCGGATCGCCGCCTTGCCGCTGGCCAGCAGCGTGTCGGGGTGTTCGTAATACTGCGCGTCATCCGCCCAACAGGCCATAAAGGCCTCGATATCGCGGGCGTTATAGGCGTCAAGCTGTTGTTGAACCACATCCTCCGGGCGTGCCGTCTTATCGTTCATCATGTTCTCCTGCCGAAGTTAACCGCCGCATGCGTCGAACCCATCACGTTAACCGCCCAGTGCTACGGCTTGATGATACAGCGCTAATTGAATAAAAACACGAAAATAGCGAATAAATAACCTATCACACCCGATAAACAATACCAGCGTCCGCGCATAAATTTTCCGCGTACTCCGGGGAACGCTGAAAACCGCCTGACGGCGTGCGTTAATCTTTGCGGCAGTTGGGAGGATTCTGCTAATTTAGCGTGAACAGCCTGATGATAACGAAACGCTATGCAGCAAAAACCGGTGTTGGACGAAGCCAGACAGTTAAAACGACTCAACGCCGCCACGCGGCGCCAATCCCATATGTACAAATGGATCGCGCTGATTGCTGCGCTGGATGCGCTGTTGGTGTTTTGGTATGACCGGGATATGCGCAACGTCACCTTCTCGGGAGCGGTTGCGCTGGTGTGCGGCTATTTGTGGATCCGCGATCGCAACAAGGCTCGGGGTTACCGGCGCGAGTTTGACCGCAAATTCGGCAAGCACAGCGGCGATTAAGGCTGCATCGCTTCCAGCACTTTAGCGCTGTCGACAATCTGCACGAACTTCACGATCTTGCCGGCGCGCACCGTATAAATATGCGCAAAGGAGGCGCTGAATGCTTTGCCGGTGGCCCGGTAAGTGCCGTGATAAAAACCCTGAGCAATCACGTTGTCGCCGGCGTCGTAAAAGTGATCGACATCGGCGCGGTAACCTTGCCATTCGCTGCCCAAACGCTGATGCACGTTCTTGATGATATTCTCCGGGCCGATATAGGTACCGGCGTAAGGGAAACCGGCGGCTTCGGTCCACTCGGCATCGGGGGCCAGCGCCGCCAGCAGATTACGGCCGTTTTCTTCGGAACTGCCTTCGTAAGTCGCGCGCACTATCTCAAGAGGGGTTGGCATGTCTCTTCTCCCATGGCTGATAAGGATATTCCGACCATCTCCGCGGACACAGGCTCTCACCAGGCGGAGACGGCGGAATGCGGCTATTCTAGGTTGCTTGTTTCGCTGCAAAAACCGCAGTTGTGACAATAGTAGGTTGCACTTTAGTAAACAATAGTCGTCTTCTGTCATTCCCTCGACCTCCGACGCGACTATGCTGATTGCCCGATTTCCCCCAACAGGAGCTGAACGTGTCTTTACCCCCGCTGACGCAAGAGCTGTTACAACCGTTTTCCCCCTACCAGACGCTGGCGCAAACGCTGCTGCCGCTCACCCTCGAATCGGACGATGGCTCGCACGATGTGGCGCACCTGCACCGAGTCTGGAAGAACTGCCGCCGCATCAGCAAGCTGGAAGGCGGCGACCGGCGCATTCTCTGCGCGGCGGTGCTGCTGCATGACGCCGTGGCGGTGGAAAAGAATTCGCCGCAGCGTCACCTGGCTTCGCGCATGGCGGCGCAGCAAGCCACGCTGACGCTGACCCGGCTCGAATGGTCGCCGGCGGACATCGCGGCGGTGGCCCACGCTATCGAAGCACACAGTTTTTCCGCCGGCATCCCCCCGCAAACGCTGGAAGCGAAGATCCTGCAGGACGCCGATCGTCTCGACGCCATTGGCCTGATTGGCGTAGCCCGCTGCTTCTATATCGGCGGCCGCATGCGCAGCGCGCTGTATGACGCTGCGGATCCGCGGGCCGAACATCGTCAATACGATGACAAGCGTTTCAGCCTGGATCACTTCGAAACCAAGCTCTTCAAGCTGCAAGACGGCTTCCAGACCGCCGCCGGGCGACAGATGGCCGAGCAGCGCACCGAACGGATGCGGCGCTTTGTCGACGATCTGCTGGAAGAGGTGTAACCTGGGCTTACGGGGCATTTTCGTTATGCCCATAACATTTTCGGTCACATAACACCGTTAAACTGAAAGCCAACTTCACCGAACGGGCGGCAAAGATGAAAAAGTTGACGTTGAAAGAGATGACGGAAAGCGAGCAACGAGAAGTCAAAACCGAGCTGGACAAAGCGCGTAAAAGCCACGGCCGGCCGCTGACCAACGCCGAACAGCACAAGGTCAAAGATGAAGTGGTGGCGCGCATCATGGCCGCCAGAGCGAAGCTCGCCAAGGCAGAGCGCGCGGAACGCAAGGCCAACCGCTACCGGCCAAGCGGCGACACCTTCAGCTGGTCCGCCACCATCGGTACCCGCCCGCCGCGCTGAATCAGCCAAACAATCCCCGCCGCCGCGGGGATTGTCGTTTATTAGCCAAACTCATCTGCCCTCACCCATCATGAATAACAATGTTATCAATCTGTTGTAAATTGACAGCCTGATGAAGAATATTCATTATCACCTCCACATCCTCTTTTCACGAGACTGCCATGGCCTATCCGCGCAACGTTAATACACCGATTCTCCCGGCGTTGCCCGTTGGCGGTTTGGCGGCGGTTACATCGAAGAAACAGACGCTCATTTGACCGGGGCGAGCTGTCCCGTCAGATGAGCTGACTGGATGGCCTGCAACGCCCCGCCTTCAATTTTCTCATCTGGCTTCTCTGTCGGTCACACAGAAGGAATATTTTATGGCCTCATTTTCGGGTATTTGGGTGGCGATGGTTACCCCTTTCAATCAAGATGCCGTCGATCTGCCGGCGGTTAAACGCCTGGCGCGGCACCTGCTCGACGCCGGCATCGACGGCCTGGTGGTCTGCGGCTCTACCGGTGAAGCCGCCGCGCTGAGCAAGGAAGAACAGCTGGCGGTGCTCGACGCCGTTCTGGAGGTGGCGCCCGCCCATCAGGTGGTGATGGGCCTTTCCGGCAATAACATGGCCGCCACGCTGCAGATGCAGCAAGCCATTCAACTGCGCGACATCGCCGGCGTGCTTATCCCGGCGCCTTACTACATCCGCCCTTCGCAATGCGGCCTGATAGACTATTTCACCCAGTTGGCCGACGCCTCCACCGTGCCGGTGATCCTGTACAACATTCCGCAGCGCACCGGCATCGCCATGGAGCTGGCCACGCTGCGCCGGCTCGCACGTCACCCGCGCATCACCGCCATCAAGGATTGCGGCGGCAACCCTGACGCCACCATGGCGCTGATCGCCGACGGCGAAATCGATGTGATGACCGGGGAAGACAATCTGATCCTCACCACGCTGTGCCTCGGCGGCACCGGCGCCATCTCCGCCGCCGCGCATGTTCACCCGGAACGTTTCGTCCAGCTGGTGCAGCAAGTCGCCGCCGGCGATCTGGCCGCGGCGCGCAGCAACTTCTATGAGCTGTTGCCGATGATCCACCAGATGTTCAGCTTCCCGAATCCGGCGCCGGTCAAGACCGTGCTGGCCCAACAGGGGCTGATCGCTAACGAACTGCGCTCGCCGATGCAGGTGGCGCCGCAGGCGCTGCAGCAGCAGATCGCCGCGACGCTGGCGCAGCTGCAGCCCGCCGAGGCGATAGTCGGTTAAATTTGTTAGCTAAGCCGCTGTAATTTTGGCGCTGTGGGACTACGATGAGAGGTTAAGCATGCCCGTCATTCGTCATCAACAAGGAGCTTCCGATGAAACTGTTCTATAAAGCCGGCGCCTGTTCGCTGTCCCCGCATATCGTGCTGCGTGAGGCAGGGCTGGATTTTACGGCGGAGAAGGTCGATCTGGCGCAGAAGAAAACCGAGAGCGGCGCCGATTACCTCGCCATCAACCCCAAGGGACAGGTACCGGCGCTGCTGCTGGATGACGGCAGCCTGCTGACCGAAGGCGTGGCGATCGTGCAATACCTGGCGGACCGCGTGCCGGACCGTAACCTGATCCCGGCGGCGGGCACCCTGTCGCGCTACCACGCGATCGAATGGCTGAACTACATCGCCACCGAGCTGCACAAAGGGTTCAGCCCGCTGTTCAACCCGAAGACGCCCGAGGAATATAAAGCCATCGCGCGCGCCAGGCTGGAGCAGCAGTTCAGCTATCTGGATTCGGTACTGGCGAAGCAGCACTTCCTGTTGGGAAGCCGTTTCAGCGTGGCCGACGCCTACCTGTTCACCGTGCTGCGCTGGGCATTCGCCCTGCAGTTCGATGTGCGCAAGCACGCCCATCTGGCGGCCTGGTTCGATCGCGTTGCGGCGCGCCCGGCGGTAGATGCGGCGCTGAACGCCGAAGGATTGAAGTAAGGTTCAGCCCCGGCGGCTCTCGCCGGGGCCCGATGCCGCTTACAGTTTTACCGCACTGAACTCGCTGCGCGGCTGCACGATCCGATCCTGTGCCGCCACCACCTGCAATTCATACTCGCCCATCGCCTGCGTGGTCAGCATCACCTCATACACGGCGGCGGTCACGTGCTCCAGCGCTTTATCCAGCGCCTCGCCCTTCAGCAGATCCACCAGCAGCAGACCACTGGTCAAATCGCCGACGCCGACCGGCTGACGCGCCCCGAAGTCCACCAGCGGCCGGCTGATGTGCCAGGCTTCGTCCGCCGTCACCAGCAGCATTTCGAAACAGTCGGTGTGATAGCCGGCACGGGCCAGGTGCTTGACCAGCACCAATCGCGGCCCCTTGGCGATCAGCGATCGAGCGGCCTGCACCGCGTCGTCCACGTTGGCGACGGCCATCTGGCTCAGCATTTCCAGCTCCAGCAGGTTCGGCGCCACCATGTCGCTGCACGGCAACGCCTGACGGCAGTGAAACTCGGCCACCCCCGGCGCCACGATGCAGCCCTTTTCAGGATGTCCCATCACCGGATCGCAGAAATACCAGGCGTTCGGATTCGCCTGCTTAACCTGACGCACGATCGCCAGAATATGGTCACCCTGCTCCGGCGAACCGATATAACCGCTCAGCACCGCATCACAGCGTTTCAGTTGATCGATATTGGCGATGCCCTGCGCGATCTCGCTCAGGTGGCTGGCCGGCATGACGCAGCCGGTCCACTGACCGTATTGCGTATGGTTGGAGAACTGCACCGTGTTCAGCGGCCAGACGTTGACGCCCATGCGACGCATCGGAAACTCCGCCGCACTGTTGCCGGCGTGACCAAACACCACGTGCGACTGGATAGAAAGAATGTTTTTCATCGACAGAACTCGTTGGGAATGCGGCAGCCAGCCTGGCGGCTGCCCAAAAAGAAAGGGGCCGCCTGGGCCCCTTACCATCATTATACGCTTACTGCCAGTCCACCAGGCAGTAGTGTTTCTTGCCGCGGCGCAGCAGCGTGTAACGGCCAAACAGACGGTCCGCATCGCTGAAGCGGTATTCGGCATCCGACTGTTTCTCGCCGTTGATGGTCACCGCGTTGGAACCGATCATGGTGCGCGCCTGGCCACGTGACGGCACCAGTTCAGCATTCACCAGCGCCTGCTGCAGATCGGCGTCGCGCTCAAGTTTGATGGTCGGCATGCCGTCCTGCGCCAGCTGGGCGAAGTCCGCTTCGGTCATGTCATGCAGCGCGCCGGAGAACAGGCTCTGGGTGATGCGCTTGGCAGCCGCCAGGCCTTCCGCACCGTGCACCATGCCGGTCACTTCTTCCGCCAGCACGTACTGGGCGCGCGGCGCCTTGCCGCTGTTCTTGTCTTCTTCTTCCAGCGCGTTGATCTCTTCCAGGCTCATGAAGGTGAAGAACTTCAGGAAGCGGTAAACGTCGGCGTCGGCGGTGTTGATCCAGAACTGGTAGAACTTGTACGGGCTGGTTTTTTCCGGCGCCAGCCAGACCGCGCCGCCTTCGGTTTTACCGAACTTGGTGCCGTCTGCCTTGGTGATCAATGGCACGGTCAGGCCGAACACCTGCTTCTGATGCTGACGACGCGTCAGATCGATACCCGAGGTGATGTTGCCCCACTGATCGGAACCGCCGATCTGCAGTTCCACCTGGTGGCGGTTGTACAGCTCGGAGAAATCGAAGCCCTGCAGCAGGTTGTAGGAGAACTCGGTGAAGGAGATGCCGGAGTCGTCGCGATTCAGGCGCTGCTTGACCGCTTCCTTGTTGATCATCTGGTTGACGGAGAAGTGCTTGCCGATATCACGCAGGAAGGTCAGCACGTTCATGCCGCCGAACCAGTCGTAGTTGTTGGCCGCGATAGCGCTGTTGCTGCCGCAGTCGAAATCGAGGAACGGGGAAACCTGTTTACGGATCTTCTCCACCCACTCGTTCACCGTATCGGTGGTGTTCAGCTTGCGCTCCGCCGCTTTGAAGCTCGGATCGCCGATGAGGCCAGTGGCGCCGCCCACCAGCGCTACCGGTTTGTGGCCGGCCAGCTGGAAGCGCTTCAGGCACAACAGAGGAACCAGATGGCCCAAATGCAAGCTGTCAGCGGTCGGATCGAAACCGCAATACAGTGCAATTGGCCCTTGCGCCAGTCGCTCCGCTAACGCTTCCTCATCCGTAACCTGGGCAACGAGGCCCCGCTCTTGCAGTTGTTTAATCAAGTTGCTGCTTGCCATCAATGACTCCATGTATAAACGAATGCACCTTTGCCGGTACACGGCCTTTCGCCCAGTGGCGAAATAAAAATTCAGGGTAGCGCATAGAATAAAGCGCCGGCGGCGTCAGCACCAGCGCTTAGAGGGGGATTTTACGTCTTCAAGGTGCCAGTCGGTCAATTTTCCAGTCATTCCCGTCCCGCTGATACAGGAAACGGTCATGCAGGCGGTGGGCGCCGCCCTGCCAGAACTCGACGGAGTCAAATTTCACGCGGAATCCGCCCCAGAAACTCGGCAACGGCACCTCGCCCTGCTGGAACTTCTGCTTCAGCTCGAGGAATTTGCTTTCCAGCACGCCGCGCGCGGAAATGCGTGACGACTGCTGCGACACCCAGGCGCCGATTTGGCTGTCCTTCGGCCGGCTATGGAAATACTTCAGCACTTCGAGGGTCGACAGGCGCTCCGCCTGACCGAGGAAAATCACCTGACGATCGAGCATGTGCCAGGGGAACAGCAGGCTGATATGCGGGTTTTGCGCCAGCTGCTGCGCCTTGCGGCTGCCGAGGTTGGTGTAGAACACCAACCCCTGCTCATCGAAATGCTTGAGCAGCACGATGCGCTGATACGGCTGGCCGCGTTCGTCGACGGTGGCGACGCACATGGCGGTCGGATCGGCCAGGCGCGCGTCGCAGGCCTGTTTCAGCCAACGCTCGAACAGCTCGAGCGGATTGGCGGTCAGATCGTTGCGGCACAGGCCGCCTCGGGTATATTCACGGCGCAGGTCCGCAACATCAAACTCATTCTTTTCAATCATCTGGGTTATCGACCAACTGAAAAATCCGTCGTTACATTCTGCGCCTGCGGCGCCAGGAACTCAATCGCTCCGACGCCACCGCTGACCGTCACTCCGTCAACACGCAGTCGCTCATGACTACCTTGCCGTTGCGCTCAAGATAGGCATTGCGGTCTTTCGACCAAAAAGTGTATTTGCCGTCGCTGTATTTAGCGCCGGTCAACGCCAGCACCTGCTTGAGATGCAGCTGTTCGCCATCCATCAGCAGGCTGACTTCGCTCGCCTTGCCGTCGAGCGCCACCGTCAACGGCGTGGTGCCGCACTGGTAGTGCATCGTCTGGCTGCTCTGCGGCAGGATGTAGCTGCAGCCGGACAGCGCCAGCGCGCCGGCGACGAAAATGACTTTTTTCATGCTGTTGCTCCTTAGAAAAATCCTTCACAGGCTATCCTAACAGAGCTAGCGCCCCCCGAATGGCAAAACCGGATAAATCCCACCCAGCACCGTTTCACGGCTGGCGCCGGTCACCGAAGGCAGGTTGCCGGCCTGGCCGGACAGCGTGCGAAACGCCAGCCAGGCAAAGGCCAAGGCCTCCATATCGTCGCCGCTGACGCCGAAATCGTCGGTCAGCCCAACTTCCGTCCCCGGCAGCAGCGCAGACAGACGCGCCATCAGCAGCGTGTTGCGCGCCCCGCCGCCGCACACCAGCAAACGCTCGCACCCGCCGGCCAGCAACACCTGTTCGCTGATGCTGACGGCGGTCAGCTCCGTCAGCGTGGCCTGCACGTCGACCGGCGCAATCGCCGGTAATCCGGCCAGCTGACGCTCCAGCCAGGCGATGTTGAAATACTCGCGGCCGGTGCTTTTCGGCGCAGGCAGCGCGAAGTAAGGGTCCGCCAGCATCTGCTGCAACAGCGGCAAACAGACGCGCCCCTGCATAGCCCAGCCGCCGTTCTGATCGTAAGGTTGCGCGCGGTGGCGCCAGATCCAGGCGTCCATCAGCATGTTGCCTGGCCCGGTGTCAAAACCGCGCACCGGCGCACCGGGCAACAGCAGAGAGAGGTTGGCGATGCCGCCGATGTTCAGCACCATACGCCGCTCGACGGGATGCCCCAGCAGCGCCTGATGAAACGCCGGCACCAGCGGCGCGCCCTGCCCGCCGTAAGCCATGTCGCGCCGGCGGAAATCGCCGACGGTGGTGATATTGGTCAGTGCGGCGATGCGGTTGTTGTCGCCGAGCTGCATGGAGAAACGCGCGTCGCCTTCCGGTTCGTGCCATACCGTCTGGCCGTGGCAGCCGATGGCGGTGATATGATCCGCGTCGATACCGGTTTGCTTCAGCAGGCCGAGCACCGCCTCGCCAAACAGCGTGCCCAGCTGTGCGTCCAACCGGCCGACCGCGGCCAGCGTGGTTTGCTGCCCCTGGCACATCCCCAGGATCTCTTTTTTCAGCGCGATCGGCATCGGATGGCTATAGCTGGCCTGCTGCGCCACCATGCGATCGTCAATCGCGGCCAATACCACATCGATTCCGTCCAGACTGGTGCCGGACATGACGCCTATATAGCGGCCTGACTTCATAGCAACATCCTCTAACCCGCACGGTAAGCAAATTTTATCCTGACAAATAAACCAGAATTGACGAATTAACGCCATGAATTATGATGCTTTTTTTACGCGCCGTGAGCCAGGTGCGTCGCTGTGGCACATTTTATGTGTTAAACCGTGCGTTAACCGGCAACGGAATGTCGGTGAGGCTGTCATAAAGGTAAACCGCGGTTTATTATTGGTTGAACAGAGAAAAGTTAAGCTGCGTGCAGCGATGAGGCATGGCGCTGTATCAACTTTCAGCCATACTTTGTCTATCATTTTCACTGAATCTTGCCTGGTGAGCATTGCCAGGTTATGGACTACTACCATCAGGAGTTTTATATGATCAAGCGTCTTCTCGTCGTTGCCGTCGCCGCCGTTACGTTGGCTGGGTGTGCCAATGAATCCATGTCCGGCGATGTCTACTCGTCCTCGCAGGCCAAGCAGGTGCAGAACGTCACTTACGGGACGCTGGTTTCCGTGCGTCCGGTTAAAATTCAGGGCGGCGAAGGCTCCAACGCCTTGGGGATGATCGGCGGCGCGGTAATTGGTGGGCTGTTGGGCAACACCGTTGGCGGCGGCACCGGCCGTACGCTGGCTACCGCGGCGGGCGCTATCGCCGGCGGCGCGGCGGGCAACAGCATCGGTGAAGTGGCCGGTCGTACCTCAGGCTACGAGCTGGAAATCAAAACCGACCAGAAAGAGAACATCGTCGTGGTGCAGAAAGCAGGCGACACCAAGTTCAGCCCGGGTCAGCGCGTGCGCATGGCGCGCATGGGCGACACCATCACCGTCTCTCCGCTGTAAGTCAGCAGGCGGCACACGGCAAACCGGAGGCAATCGCCTCCGGTTTTATTTCTGATGCTGTGAAACTGTAATCGTAGAAAATAAGAATATTATTATTTGTTCTGCAGTTCGGTGATATTTTGTTCTAACTTGCCAATCAGCCCTACCAACAGATGCACTTCGTCGGCGGTAATGCCGCTTAAAATCTCACTGCGCGTAGATGTGATCACACTGTCGACTTCCCTGATGATCGGATCGGCCGCTTCGGTCAGCTTGATGCGCTTCGCGCGGCGATCGTTGGCACAGGTGTGACGCGTGATAAGCCCCTTCTCCTCCAGTTGGTCCAGCGTGCGAACCAGTGACGGTTGCTCGATACCGATCGCCTTGGCCAGCTGGATTTGCGACTGCTCCGGCGGCAAGCGATTGATATTGTGCAACGTAACCCAATGCGTTTGGGTCAGCTCCAACGGCTTGAGCCGATGATCGATGAGCGCTCGCCAAACACGAACCAATCGTGCTAAATCTGAACCTAATGTTGACTCCACTTACCCCTCCTTATAATTAGCATGCTAACATTACCTCCCAGAGCTTAGACTATTTTGGGTAACTCACATTAAAAACACAAATGTATATAATGTATATTGTGGAAATAACCACTATTTTTAGCCGCTATTGTTTAATCGTTATGCAAATATTCAACATATTCACCCGTAGGGATTGTTAATGTGAATACATCATGGTTACACGCCTCATCGCCCTTACCCGATTTGGTCCTGGGGGCATCGCTTTATTTTCCACCCATATTTAAAGCTTTTTTGCTAGGACTGGTCTTATGGTTGCTGATTCATCAGCTGCTCAGGGACTGGATGTATTCCGGTGAAATCTGGCACCCCATGTTGATGGACCTGTCCATTTTCGTCCTGACCGTCAGCGGTTCCTTATGGATTTTAGCGAGTTGGTAACCCATGCAGCATAAAACATTAAAATACTTTTCTACGGTGATCGTCTGCGCCATTGCCGTCTGCGCCGGTTGGTGGCTCTGGAATTATTATATGCAATCCCCATGGACCCGTGACGGAAAAGTGCGCGCAGAACTCGTCAATATCACCCCTGAGGTTTCTGGAAGATTAGAGAAAATAAGTGCGAATGACAATCAATTCGTACCTGCGGGAAGTCTGATTTTTACCCTCGACGCGGTGCCTTATCAGATCGCGCTGGACAATGCCGAGGCCGCGGTGGCAAAAGCGCAATCGGATCTGGCCAAGGCGGACCACGAAGCCGCCCGACGCCGCGGGTTGCCGCGCAACGTTATTTCCGCTGAAGATTTGGATGAGTCCAATTTAGCCGCTCAGGCAATGAAGGCCGCCTATAAAGCCGCCCTGGCCAACCTGGAACAGGCCAAATGGAATTTGAGCAAAACTAAAATTTACGCGCCGACCGACGGTTATATCACCAATCTGCAGGCGCGGGTCGGGAACTACGCCAACGCCGGCACGCCTTTGGTCGCGCTGGTGGATGTCCATTCGTTTTATGTACTCGGTTATTTCGAAGAAACCAAGCTGAAACATATAAAAGAAGGCAATAAAGCCGATATTGTCTTATATAACGGCAACACCCCGTTGCAGGGGGAAGTAGAGAGTATCGGCCGCGCCATTTACGATCAGAGCGTTGACAGCAACAACGATCTATTAATGGATGTTAAGCCCAATGTTCCCTGGGTGCGTTTGGCTCAGCGCGTGCCGGTGCGGATAAAATTGCTCAACGTGCCCGCCGATTTGACGCTGGTTGCCGGCACCACCTGCACCATTTCGATTCATCAGCGGAACTAAAGTGTGAACCTGCCCTTTCTGGAGTGGAGCCGTACCCCCTGGGGTAAAGCGACCGGCGGCCAATGGCGCTATGCGCTGCGCAACTCGCTGGCGATGTGTCTGGCGCTGTGGGTGGCGTTCGTGCTCGAGCTCGACGAACCTTATTGGGCGCTCACCTCCGCCGCGGTGGTCAGCTTCCCCACCATCGGCGGCGTGATCAGCAAAAGCATCGGCCGCATCTTCGGCAGCCTGGTGGGCGCCGCCGCCTCGGTGGCGATCGCCGGCCACTGCCTGAACGATCCCTGGCTGTTCACGCTGTTCATCGCCGCCTGGATCGGGCTATGCACCTATATCTCCAACCATTATCAAAACAACGTTTCCTACGCGTTCGCGCTGGCAGGCTATACCGCCGCCATCATCGCCTTCGGTACGGTCAACGTCACCGATACCCAGCAGATCTTCGATATCGCGCAGGCGCGGGTTTGCGAAGTGATCACCGGCATTCTGTGCGGCGGGCTGATGATGATGATCCTGCCCAGCACCTCCGACGGCGAAGCCTTGCTGACTTCGCTGCGGCGCATGCAGCAGCGGCTGCTGGAGCACGCCGCCATGCTGTGGCAGCCGGAGGTCACCGCACAGATGCGCACCTCGCACGAAGGGGTTATCGGCCAGATCCTGACCATGAACCTGCTGCGCATTCAGGCGTTTTGGAGCCACTACCGCCTGCGGCGGCAAAATAACCTGCTCAACTATCTGCTGCACCAGCAGCTGCGCATTACCAGCGTCATTTCCAGCCTGCGCCGCATGCTGCTGAACTGGCCGGATCGTCCCGCCAATCTGATGCCGGTGCTGAGGCAACTGCTGGATGAATTGCGCGATCCCGCCACCGATAAATATCGCTTGGCGCGCCTGCTCCAGCAGATCGCCCCGCAAGATGCAGCGGACTACCGCCATCGCGCCTTCTGGCTGCGTTTGCGTGATTTCTGCTGGCTTTATCTGCGCTGCAACCGCTGGCTGCAGCGATTGGAAAGCGCCACGGCGGTCAGCGATCTCCAGCCGCCGCGCGTCACCTCGCTGGCGCGCCATACCGACAGCTACGAAGCCGCCTATAACGGCCTGCGTACCTTTTTATGCATCGTGATCGGCTGCGCCTACTGGATCAACACGCAGTGGGACGCCGGCAGCGCGGCACTGACGCTCACCGCCATCAGCTGCGTGCTCTACTCCTCCACGCCTTCGCCGATCAACAGCGTAAGCACCTTGCTCAAGGCGGTGCTGCTGCTCTCGGTCGCCTGCTTCGTGGTGAAATTCGGTTTGATGATCCAGATTGATGATTTCTGGGTGTTCTGCGCCTTCCTGTTCCCGATCCTGGTGACCATGCAGATGCTCAAACTGCAGAATCCGCCTTATGCCGCGCTTTGGGGGCAGCTGATCGTCTTTATGGGCTCATTTCTGACCGTCAGCAATCCGCCGAGCTATGACTACCAGTCCTTTATCAATGACAACATCGGTAAAATTGTCGGTGTGCTGCTGGCCGGGCTGGCGTTTCAGATCCTGCGCCCCAGCTCGGACAAGCGAAAGAGCCGCCGTATTATCCGCGCGCTGCGCCGCGACTTTATCGATCAGTTGAGCAAAAAGCCGCAGCAGAGCGAAAGCCAGTTTGAATCGCTGATCTACCATCGCATCAGCCAGCTCAATCAAAGTCAGGATCAGGAGGCGCGCACCTGGTTGCTGCGCTGGGGCGTGGTGCTGCTCAACTGCAGCCATATCGTCTGGCAGCTGCGCGACTGGCAAACCCGCTCAGATCCGCTGTCGGCGGTGCGCAACGTCTGTATCCACTGCCTGCGCGGCATCATGACGGAGAAAGGCGTGCAGCACAGTTCGCTGGACGCCACGCTGCAAGAACTGCTGCGCATGAGCAACGCCCTGGCGCACCACCCGGAACAGGCGGCGCGCGATCTGGCCGGCCTTATTTGGCGGCTCTACTGCTCGCTGCAACAATTGCAACAGGCCATTGGCCAGCCCGCCGCCACTGCGGCCGTCAGCGGCGGATGATCACTTGATCACGCCGCAGGCGAAGCGCTCACCGCCGCCGCCGAGCGGCAGCGGATGATCCGAGTGATTATCGCCGCCGGCGTGCACCATCAGCGCCTTGCCCTCAATTTCACTGATTTTTTTCAGCCGCGGCGCCAACACCGGGTCGTTCGCCATGCCGTCGGCGGTCACATAGATGGCCGGCAAATCGCCCAGATGCCCGTCGGCATACGGCCCGAGGTGTTTCCCGGTTTTTTGCGGATCAAAATGCCCGCCGGCCGCCAGCGCCGCCACCGCCTTACCGTCCTTCATGCCCGGCTCGCAGCTGCCTTTCTCATGCACATGGAAACCGTGCACCCCGGCCGGCAAGGCTTTCAGGCTCGGCGTGAACAGTAAGCCGTAAGGCGTTTCGCTGATGGCCACTTTGCCGATATCCTGACCGATGCCCTGCCCGGTCACCAAGTTCATCTCAACGTCGACCGTCGCCGCCTGAGCGGCCCCGCAGGCCATCAGGCCAAGCGCCGCATACCAATAACGTTTCATCAATCAGTCTCCTTAATGACTCTATCGAGTTATCAGTATAGGAGAGCCAGCGCCAGCACTGTTAACCAACGCACAATCTCGCCAATTTGATTCGCGGGCCTAATATTTAGCACCAATAATAATTCTACCGATGTTGGTCCTCTGACCAGCTGTCGTTCGGCTAACGTTGTTTCCCTGTTTCCACCGCCGACGCGCGAGAGTTCACTTCCCGGCCAGGCGGCATACTTCATAAGGAACTGATATGGGCATCTTTAGCTATAAGGATCTGGACGAAAACGCGTCAAAGGCGCTGTTTTCCGACGCCTTGGCCATCTCTACCTACGCTTACCACAATATCGATAACGGCTTCGATGAAGGCTATCACCAGACCGGTTTCGGCCTCGGTCTGCCGCTGACGCTGATCACGGCGCTCATCGGCAGCACCCAGTCGCAGGGCGGCCTGCCCGGTCTTCCCTGGAACCCCGACTCCGAACAGGCCGCGCAGGACGCAGTGAACAATGCCGGCTGGTCAGTGATCGACGCCGCGCAGTTGGGTTACGCCGGCAAAACCGATGCGCGCGGCACCTACTACGGCGAAACCGCCGGTTACACCACTGCTCAGGCCGAGGTGCTGGGCAAATATGACAGCGAAGGCAATCTCACCGCCATTGGCATCTCATTTCGCGGTACCAGCGGCCCGCGCGAGTCGCTGATCGGCGATACCATCGGCGATGTGATTAACGATCTGTTGGCCGGGTTCGGGCCGAAAGGCTATGCCGACGGCTATACGCTGAAGGCCTTCGGCAATTTGCTGGGGGACGTGGCGAAATTCGCGCAGGCCCACGGGCTGAGCGGCGAAGACGTGGTGATCAGCGGCCACAGCCTCGGCGGGCTGGCGGTCAACAGCATGGCGGCGCAGAGCGACGCCAACTGGGGCGGCTTCTACGCGCAGTCCAACTATGTCGCCTTCGCCTCGCCGACCCAGTACGAAGCCGGCGGCAAGGTGATCAACATCGGCTATGAGAACGATCCGGTGTTTCGCGCGCTCGACGGCACCTCGCTGACCCTGCCGTCATTGGGCGTTCACGATGCGCCGCATACCTCCGCCACCAACAATATCGTCAACTTCAACGACCACTACGCGTCGGACGCCTGGAATCTGTTGCCGTTCTCCATTCTCAACATTCCGACCTGGCTATCCCACCTGCCGTTCTTCTATCAGGATGGTCTGATGCGGGTGCTGAACTCCGAGTTTTATTCGCTGACCGACAAAGACTCGACCATCATCGTCTCCAACCTGTCGAACGTCACGCGCGGCAGTACCTGGGTGGAAGATCTGAACCGCAACGCGGAAACGCACAGCGGGCCGACGTTTATCATCGGCAGCGACGGCAATGATTTGATCAAGGGCGGCAAAGGCAACGACTATCTCGAGGGCCGCGACGGTGACGATATCTTCCGCGACGCCGGCGGCTATAACCTGATCGCCGGCGGCAAAGGCCACAATATCTTCGATACCCAGCAGGCGTTGAAAAACACCGAGGTCGCCTACGACGGCAATACGCTTTACCTGCGCGACGCCAAAGGCGGCATTACGCTGGCGGACGACATCAGCACCCTGCGCAGCAAAGAAACCTCCTGGCTGATTTTCAGCAAAGAGGTGGATCATCAGGTGACCGCCGCCGGATTGAAATCGGATTCGGGCCTCAAAGCCTATGCGGCCGCCACCACCGGCGGCGACGGCGATGACGTCCTGCAGGCTCGCAGCCACGACGCCTGGCTGTTCGGCAACGCCGGCAACGATACGCTGATCGGCCATGCCGGCGGCAACCTGACCTTCGTCGGCGGCAGCGGCGATGACATCCTGAAGGGGGTCGGCAACGGCAATACCTTCCTGTTCAGCGGCGATTTCGGCCGCGACCAGCTGTATGGCTTCAACGCCACCGACAAACTGGTATTTATCGGCACCGAGGGCGCCAGCGGGAATATCCGCGACTATGCCACGCAGCAAAACGACGATCTGGTGCTGGCCTTCGGCCACAGCCAGGTCACGCTGATCGGCGTCTCGCTCGATCATTTCAACCCCGATCAGGTGGTGTTGGCCTAAAGACCAACGTAAAAAAAGCCGGGCGCTTTCGCCGCCCGGCTTTCCTCTTTCTACCCCGTCTCAGGGCACGTCATACCCCAACGCCGCCTTGCGAATGCGGAACCACTGCTGGCGGTTCAGCGCCAGTTTCTGCGCCTTCAATGCCGAACGCACCCGCTCGATCTTGCCGGAGCCGATAATCGGCAGCGGCGAAGACGGCAGGCGCATCACCCAGGCATAAACCACCTGTTCAATGGTCTCGGCGCCGATCTCTTGCGCCACCCGCAGCAGCTCGTCGCGCAGCGGCTGGAACTCGGCGTCGTTGAACAAGCGGCCGCCACCCAGGCAGGACCAGGCCATCGGTTTGATGCGCAGCTGCTGGCACTGGTCGAGCGTGCCGTCCAGGATCGCCGGTTGGTGAATCGGCGAAATTTCCACCTGATTGGTGACCAGAGAGAACGGCAGACGCGACTGCAGCAGTTGGAACTGCGCGGGCGTAAAGTTAGAGACGCCGAAATGGCGCACCTTGCCGCTTTTGTGCAGCGCGACAAAGGCTTCGGCCACGTCGTCAGCGTCCATCAACGGATCCGGGCGGTGGATCAGCAACAGGTCGAGGTAGTCGGTATGCAGATGGCGCAGCGAGTGTTCCGCGCTCTGTACGATATGATCGCGATCGGTGATGTAGTGGCCGATCGGGTTGCCGGGCTTGGCGGTGGTGGCGATGCCGCACTTGCTCACCAGCTCCAGCGACTGCCGCAACGCGGGCTTCAGGCGCAGCGCGTCGCCGAATGCCTGCTCGCAGGCATAACCACCATAGATATCTGCGTGATCGACGGTGGTGACGCCCAGTTCGACGTGCTGTTCGATAAACGTCAGCAGCTGCTGCGGCGACATGCCCCACTCCATCAACCGCCAGTAACCGCAAATCATGCGGGAAAATTCAGGCCCCTGCGGCGCGAGACGAATGCGTTCTACCATTGCGAAAACCTCATGACATTAGTTGTCAGCCAGCATACACAAGCCGGTGAGGCGCAGGGAAGCGCAAAGGCGCATGAACGTGCGGCAGATCAGGAAAGGGTCAAAACAGCGAAGGCTGTTCCGGCAGCGGCTCGTCGGGGGCTTTGTTGGCGCGCTGCAGGCGCAGGAAACGTTGGCGACACAGACGCAGCACTTCGCGCTTTTGCGCGTCGCTCATGCTCATCCAGCCGAACCGCTCCTCGCGGCTGCGCAGGCAGCCACGGCAGAAACCGCGAGCGTCGGCCTGGCAAATGCCGCGACACGGGCTGGGGATGTCGAAAAACTCAAGCTGCTGTGCCACGGGCCCTCCTGCATTCTCCTGCTAATTGAAGACGTCATCGCCGCCGCTGGCAAGTCCCTTTTCGCCATTGCGGCGAAAATAGTCGCGCAAATAGCGCAGCGCCTGGCGGCTTTTCTCCGGCATAGTGCGTTCCAGCGTCAGCGCGTGCAGCCGCAGCGGCGCCGGCCGCCACTCCGGCAACAGCAGCAACAGCTCGCCGCGCTGCAGCTCGTCGCCAATTTCATACAGCGGCTGAACGGAAATGCCCAGACCGGCGCGGGTAAAGGCGCGCATCACGTTCATGCTCTCGCTGACGATCTGCCCCTCCGCCAGCCGCAGCTTGACCTGCTGGCCGGATTGATGCAGCAAATCCAGATGGGCCCCGCTGTAGCCGCTGGAGATCCAGCGGTGCTGCACCAAATCCTGCGGCTTTTCCGGCACCCCATGCTGGCTGAGGTAACGCGGCGCCGCGCACAGCACCATCGGCCACGCCGTCAGCGGGTGAGCGATCATATTGGCGTCCGCCAGTTGACGATTGGCGCGCAGCGCAATGTCGACCCGCTGTTCTATCATGTCGACGATGCGATCGTCTGCCAGCACCCGCAGCGTCAGCTTGGGATGCGCCTGCAACAGCGGCGCCAGCGCCTCCGCCAACGAGCGGCCGCCGATGCCAACCGGAGTGGCGATGCGCAGCTCGCCCACCAGCGTGTCCCGCAGTTCCGCCAGCCGCTGCTCCGCCTGCTGCGCCTGTTGCAACATCGCCTCGCAGCCGGGATAAAACGCCGCCCCCGCCTCGGTCAACGCCAGACGGCGGGTGGAGCGGTGCAACAGCGGCACCCCGAGCGCCTTCTCCAGCGAGCGCATATGCTGACTGACCGCCGACGGCGTCATGCCCAGCCGCCGCGCCGCACCGGCCAACGATCCCTCCGCCACTACGGTGGCGAACACCGCCATTCGATTGAGTTTATCCACGATTATGAAGTTTTACTTAATCAAGAAAGCATGAATATGGCACTAATCACGGCTATTGTTAAGGACTAGAGTAGATCCCACGCAGCAGGCACATCGGCCTGCCTTACGATACTGACCCATCCCTGAAGGAGCATACAGATGAAAGTAGCCATTATTGGAGCAACCGGTTTTGTTGGCCGCCGTGTGGTGGATGAAGCGCTGGCTCGCGGCATTCAGGTAACGGCGATCGCCCGTCAGAAAAAAGATTTGCCGGACCACGCCAATCTGACCGTCGCGCTGGGCGACGTCGCCGATACCGCCTGGCTGGCGGGGCAATTGCACGGTCAGGATGCGGTGATCAGCGCCTACAATCCCGGCTGGGGCGAAGACAACCTGTATGAGAAGACTACGCGCGGCGCCCAGCAGATCCTTACCGCGGTCGAGCAGTCAGGCGTCAAGCGCCTGTTGGTGGTGGGCGGCGCAGGCAGCCTGGAAGTGGCGCCGGGCGTTGAACTGGTGGATACGCCGCAATTCCCGGAAAATATCCGCCCCGGCGCGCAGGCGGTGCGCGATCTGCGCAATAAACTGCGCAACGAATCAGCGCTCGACTGGACCTATCTCTCTCCGGCCGCCCTGCTGGAACCGGGCAAACGCACCGGCCAGTTCCGCCTCGGCACCACGCAGCTGCTGATGAACGGCGACGCGCCGGCCAGCATTTCGGTGGAAGATCTGGCGGTGGCTATCGTCGATGAGATTGAAAAACCTCAGTTTATTCGCGCCCAATTCACCGCCGCCTACTAATTCCCCTCACCGCCAGGCCACCGGCCTGGCGTTTTCCCGCGTTCGCCGCCGCCAGTATTCTGAATTTCTAAGGTTTTCTTAAGTTTCATCCGGTAGATTTCAAGGCATTATCTACTCTCAGGATCCAGATTTGGCAATGTGGTTACGTCAACGCTTACAGTGCAACAGCCTCGGTTTTATCCTCGCCACCGCCCTGTTCTTCACTCTGTTCCAAAACGCGTTATTCCTGCATCGCGCCTGGTCGTATATCACCTTCGATAGCGTCCACAGCGTGATATTCGCCGCCAGCATGCCGGTGGTGATCTTCTGTGCGCTGAATATTATCTTCAGCGTGTTGACCGTGCCCTACCTGCGCAAACCACTGATCGTCTTTTTCTTGCTCGGCAGCGCCGCAGCCAACTATTTCATGTACAGCTATGGCGTGGTGATCGACGGCAACATGATGCAAAACGCCTTTGAAACCAACACCCACGAAGCGACGGCGTTGCTGACGCCGCGCATGGGGCTGTGGCTGGCGCTGCTCGGCGTCCTGCCGGCGGCGGCGGTTTGCTTCACCCATATTCGCCAGACCCGCCCCTGGTGGTACATGGTTGGGCTGCGCGCCGCCAACGTCATGCTGTCATTGGTGGTGATCCTGATCATCGCCGCGCTGTTCTACAAAGACTACGCTTCGCTGATCCGCAACAATAAAAGCGTGGTGAAGATGTTAACGCCTTCCAACTTCGTCGCCGGCACCATCAAGTTTACCGAGCAGCGCTACTTCACGCGCAATCTGCCGCTGGTGAAGATCGGTGAAGACGCGCGCAAAGGGCCGCTGATCGCCGGACAGGCCAAGAAAACGCTGGTGATCCTGGTGGTGGGCGAAACCGCCCGCGCCGAAAACTTCTCTCTCGGGGGCTACGATCGCGAGACCAACCCGCGCCTCAAGCAGGACAACGTGGTCTATTTCAAGAACGCCAGCTCTTGCGGCACCGAAACGGCGATCTCCGTCCCCTGCATGTTCTCCAATATGCCGCGCAAAGCGTACGACGCAACTCAGGCGACGCACCAGGAAGGCATGCTCGACGTGCTGGCGCATGCCGGCGTCAACGTGCTGTGGCGTGATAACGACGGCGGCTGCAAAGGCGCCTGCGATCGGGTGCCGCACATCGACATGACCAAACTGAAACTGCCGCAGGACTGTGACGGCGAAGTTTGCATGGACAATGTGCTGTTGTACGAACTGAACGACTACATCAATAGCCTGAAAGACGACGGCGTGATCGTGTTGCACCAGATGGGCAGCCACGGCCCGGCTTATTACCGCCGCAGCACGCCGCAGTTCCAGACGTTTTCGCCGACCTGCAACAGCAATCAGATCCAGGATTGCAGCCATGAACAGCTGGTGAACACCTACGACAACTCGATCCTGTATACCGACGCGATGCTCGATGCCACCATCAAGCTGCTGCAGCAGTATGACGACCGGTTCAATACCGCGCTGGTCTACCTGTCCGATCACGGCGAATCGCTGGGAGAAAACGGCATGTATCTGCACGGCACGCCTTATGTCTTCGCGCCGAGCCAGCAAACTCACGTGCCATTCCTGATGTGGATGTCGGCCGACTATCAGCGCAATTTCGGCATCGATCGCCAGTGCCTGAGCGCGCTGGCGGAAAAGGACGACGTGTCGCAGGACAATCTGTTCCACACCCTGCTGGGCATGCTGAATGTGCAGACGCGTGAATATCAATCCCAGTTGGATATTCTGCAACGCTGCCGCAACGCGGCGTAAGCGCTTAACTTACGCGTGCCGCTGAGGCACAATGCCTGAGACCAACCGGCGTTTTGTGCGCCGGTTTTTTTATTCCCATTGACCTAGACCAATCGGTCTATTATGCTCGGCGCCATGATGACCAAATCAACGCATTGCAACGTGGATACACGTGAACATCTGCTCGCCACCGGCGAAACCCTCAGCCTGCGCCTGGGCTTTACCGGCATGGGGCTGAGCGAACTGCTGGCCACGGCGGGCGTGCCGAAAGGATCGTTCTACCACTATTTCCGCTCGAAGGAAGCCTTCGGCGAAGCGATGCTGCAACGCTATTTCGCGCACTATGATGCGCAAATGCAAAAGCTGTTTGCCGACGAGCACACCGATGCCCGCCACCAGCTCTTGGGGTATTACGCCCAGGCCATCAGTTACCACTGCCGCAGCGAATGTCATAACGCCTGTCTGGCGGTGAAACTCTCCGCCGAGGTGAGCGACCTGTCGGAGCCGATGCGCCATGCGCTGGAAACCGGGACCGCCCGGGTGATCGGCCACCTGCAGGCGGCCATTGAGCGCGGCATCGCCGAGGGATCGCTGTCGGTAGCCATGAGCCCGGCGGCAACTGCAGAGACGCTGTATGCCCTGTGGCTCGGCGCCTCGCTGCGCGCCAAGATCCGGCGATCGTTGGCCCCGTTGACCAGCGCGCTGGAAAGCATCGAGTTGCTGCTGCGCCCGCCGCAGCCGTAACACCACCGTCTTTTTTCGTGAAAATGCAGTTCGTGTTTTTTTATCGCCCATAACTAGACGACCGGTCTATTAAATACAGGATGCACTATGAAGACTGAAAAATTGCTCTCTCCGCTGAAAGTTGGCGCAGTCACCCTGCCCAACCGCGTGTTTATGGCTCCGCTGACGCGTCTGCGCAGCATCGAACCGGGCGACATTCCCACGCCGCTGATGGCGGAGTATTATGCGCAGCGCGCCGGCGCCGGTCTGATCGTGACCGAAGCGACGCAGATATCCTTCCAGGCGAAAGGCTACGCCGGTGCGCCGGGCCTGCATACCCCGGAACAGATCGCCGCGTGGAAACACATCACGCAGGCGGTACACGACAAAAACGGCCACATCGCCGTACAGCTGTGGCACGTAGGCCGCATCTCCCACACCAGCCTCCAGCCGGGCGGACAAGCGCCGGTCGCCCCTTCGGCGATCAACGCAGACACCCGCACCACCGTGCGTGACGAAACCGGCGCCTGGGTGCGCGTACCGACCTCTACGCCGCGCGCGCTGGAAACCAGCGAGATCCCGGGCATCGTCAACGATTTCCGCCAGGCGACCGCCAACGCGCGTGAAGCCGGCTTCGACTTTATCGAGCTGCATGCGGCTCACGGCTATCTGCTGCACCAGTTCATGTCTCCGGCGTCTAACCAGCGTACCGATCAATACGGCGGCAGCATCGAGAATCGCACCCGCCTGACGCTGGAAGTGGTCGACGCCGCCATCGCAGAATGGGGCTCCGAGCACATCGGCATCCGCATCTCGCCGCTGGGGCCGTTCAACGGCCTGGACAACGGTGAAGATCAGGAAGAAGCGGCGCTGTACCTGGTGGAAGAGCTGAACAAACGCAACATCGCCTATCTGCACATCTCCGAACCGGACTGGGCCGGCGGCAAACCGTATTCCGACGCCTTCCGTGACTCGGTGCGCGCCCACTTTAAAGGGGTGATCGTCGGCGCCGGCGCCTACACCGCTGAAAAAGCCGAAGCGTTGATCGAAAAAGGCTTCATCGACGCGGTGGCCTTTGGCCGTAGCTACATCGCCAATCCGGATTTGGTCGAGCGTTTCCGTCAACACGCCCCGCTCAACGAACCTAAGCCGGAAACCTTCTACGGCGGTGGCGCCGAAGGTTATACCGACTATCCGTTTCTGACGAAGTAACCCGTCCTGACCCTAAACGGCCACGCAACCGCCTGGCCGTTTTTTTATGCACGCAAAAAGGCCCGCACAAGGCGGGCCGACGTTCCCTGGTGTTGTTATCTGCTACAGGTCAATTTCTACACGGTTACGCGCGGAATTGATAATTGATTGTGCAGATCAATTACTTCGTATCGATCGGTACACTCGATCAATATTTAAACACCCATGGCGAGGGGGCAAAAAGTGACATCGTCACCAACTCGTCACGTTGAATTCCCTTGCGGGACAAGGCTATACTCGCTTGTGCTTCAATCCACCCGCCGTCTGCCACGGCACAGTCAATTCAGAGGAATTATGCGCTTACTCCATACCATGATCCGCGTCGGTGATCTGCAACGCTCCATCGACTTCTACACCAAGGTATTAGGCATGCGCCTGCTGCGCACCAGCGAAAACCCGGAGTACAAATACTCGCTGGCTTTTGTCGGCTATACGGAAGAGAGCGAAGGCGCGGTTATCGAACTGACCTATAACTGGGGCACCGACAGCTACGACATGGGCACCGCCTTCGGCCACCTGGCGCTGGGCGTGGACGACGTCGCCGCCACCTGCGACAACATCCGCCGCGCCGGCGGCAACGTCACCCGTGAGGCCGGCCCAGTGAAAGGCGGCACCACGGTGATCGCGTTCGTCGAAGATCCGGACGGTTATAAAATCGAGCTGATCGAAAACAAACACGCCGGCCAAGGCCTCGGCCACTAAGCCTCTCTCGGGGCGCGCCTGCGCCCCGCTGATTCTCCGCGCGATAGCGCCTGCAACCGGGCGCAAAATTTGCCATAATGCGCGCTGCATTCGATGAAGATAAGAAACTGATGGCCGAAAAAAGTGATCTTAACGCCCTGAGTGGTCGTTTTCGTGGGTTTTATCCCGTAGTAATAGATGTTGAAACCGCCGGCTTCAACGCCAATACCGATGCGCTGCTGGAAATCGCCGCCGTGACGCTGAAAATGGATGAAGACGGCTGGCTGCAGCGCGACGAAACCCTGCACTTCCACGTGGAGCCTTTCGAGGGCGCCAACCTGCAACCGGAAGCGCTGGCGTTTAACGGCATCGATCCGCACAACCCGCTGCGCGGTGCGGTCAGCGAATACGACGCGCTGCACGCCATTTTCAAAGCGGTGCGCAAAGGGCTCAAGGATCGCGGTTGCAACCGGGCCATTATCGTCGCGCACAACGCCAACTTCGATCACAGCTTCCTGATGGCCGCGGCCGAACGCGCCGGCTTGAAGCGTAATCCGTTCCATCCGTTCGCCACCTTCGACACCGCTGCGCTGAGCGGCCTGGTGCTGGGGCAAACGGTGCTGGCCAAAGCCTGCATCGCCGCCGGCATGCCGTTCGACAGCAGCCAGGCGCACTCCGCGCTGTACGACACCGAACAAACCGCCCTGCTGTTTTGTGAGCTGGTTAACCGCTGGAAGCGTCTCGGCGGCTGGCCGCTGCCCGCCGGCGATCTCGCCGAATAGGCCCAATAAAAAAGGCGGCCCAGTTTGCACTGGCGCCGCCCGTTACGCGATAACCGCAAGTCTGTCGATTAAGACTGCTGGTCTTCCTGCGCTTTATACTTTTCTGCCGTTTCTTTGATCAGCTGCTGCAATTCGCCGCGCTGATACATTTCGATGATGATATCGCAACCGCCGACCAGCTCACCGTCTACCCACAGCTGCGGGAAAGTCGGCCAGTTGGCGTATTTTGGCAACTCGGCGCGGATGTCCGGGTTTTGCAGAATATCCACATAGGCGAAACGCTCGCCGCAGGCGGACAGCGCTTGCACAGCCTGCGCAGAGAAGCCGCAGCTCGGCAGCTTTGGCGAACCCTTCATGTACAGCAGAATCGGGTTTTCAGCGATCTGGTGCTGAATTTTTTCAAGTGTCGTCGTCATTTATTGCTTCCTCAAGCCACATTTCATGGCTACAACATGCATCACGCGGGCTATTGTAGCGGCTGGAACAGTCGCAAGAAAACGCCATCTTTTGCAAGGATATTCGCCCGCCGCCGATCGCGTTTCACCGGCCACGTCATTCCGGTCAAAACATACGTTGAGAATAACATTTTTAATCCGACCATTTCACTAATATATTGCGCCGCGATGACGGCGCGGCTTAATTATATCCGCTACCGCCGCCTGGCGCTTTTTTATACACCAACAGGCTGATTTTAAACCAAAAAAAATGTCATTAACGTTTTCTCACAATATGGATTATTATTTATGAGTTCTTCGCTGTTTTATATGGCGAAATTCGGGAATACTGTAACTCTTTCGATATCCGTTTCGGGGCCAAGGTTGGTGACGTCGACATGCGTTTAATTCTTACGCTCTTTGCGCTGCTGTTTACGCAGCTCTTCTTCAATTTGGCGCACGCTGCGCCACAGGCGCGTGTTGCCGCCGAGCAGCGTAAAAGCCATGCCAATGAAGCGCGGCCCGATGACCGCAGAAAAAAGAAAGCGGATAAAGCCGCCAAAAAAGCCAAAGTGACGGCCCCCGAGAAAAAAACCAAGACCGCCAAGGTCAAAAGCGAGAAAAGCGCGAAAAAGATCGTCAGCGCCAAACCCAAGGTCAAAGCGCAGAAAACCGCCAAAATTAAAGTCACCCCGCCGAAAAAGGGCTACAAAAAAGGCTATGGCCGCCACCGCGAAGCCGGTATGGCCACCGCCAAGCTGGCGCGTGATGAAAAACCATTGAAACTCAGCCCAGCGCACAAAAAGCGTTACCAGCACGCCAAGCAGACCGCGATGGCCAAGCTGATGGATCAGATGGGCAAGCCTTACCGCTGGGGCGGCAGCTCGCCGCGCACCGGCTTTGACTGCAGCGGCCTCATCTATTACGCCTATAAAGACGTGGTGAAAATCAAGATGCCGCGCACCGCCAACGAAATGTATCACCTGCGCGACGCGGCGCCGATCAAGAAAAGCGAACTGGAAAGCGGCGATCTGGTGTTCTTCCGCATTAACAACCGCGGCGTGGCGGATCATGTCGGCGTCTACCTCGGCAACGGCAAATTCATCCAGTCGCCGCGCACCGGCGAAGAGATCCGCATCAGCCAGCTTGATAACGACTATTGGCAGAACCACTACATCGGCGCTCGCCGCGTAGTGACGCCGAAAACCATCCGTTAATTCCCTGCTCTGCGCGGTTGCGGCCTCGGCCGCAACCGCCTGCTCAAGCTATCGCCCATCGCACTCCCCCACGCGCATTTCTCGCTTTTCCTCCTGTTTTTTATGATGAAAATTGTTAAGATTGAATGACCACAATAAAAAACGGCCCATCCGGCGTTCGCCCCGGCGAGAAGCTGAATGGCGCTGTAAAGGAGGAAGCAATGTCGTTTGAATTACCTGCATTACCGTATGAGAAAAACGCGCTCGAGCCGCACATCTCCGCCGAGACCCTGGAATACCACTACGGCAAACACCACAACACCTACGTGGTTAACCTGAACAACCTGGTGAAAGGCAGCGAGTTCGAAGGCAAATCGCTCGAAGAGATCATCAATACCTCTAACGGCGGCGTGTTCAACAATGCCGCGCAGGTGTGGAACCACACCTTCTACTGGCACTGCCTGTCGCCACAGGGCGGCGGTGAACCGCAGGGCGAACTGGCGGCGGCGATCGTCAAATCCTTCGGCTCTTTCGCTGCGTTCAAAGAGCAGTTCACCGATGCCGCCGTGAAAAACTTCGGTGCCGGCTGGACCTGGCTGGTGAAAAAACCGGACGGCGCGCTGGCGATCGTCAACACTTCCAACGCGGCAACCCCGCTGACCGGCGAAGACAAACCGCTGCTGACCGTTGACGTGTGGGAACACGCGTATTACATCGATTACCGCAATGCGCGTCCAAAATACCTGGAAAACTTCTGGGCGTTGGTCAACTGGACCTTCGCGGCGGAAAACCTGGCGTAAGCGCAGGCCTTGCCTAAGTGATGAGGCGCAGCTTGGCTGCGCCTTTTTTAAAACTGGCGGGAAATCAGTTCAACGCGGCGACAAAGCTGAAAGCGATGATCATCGCCAATGCGCAAACGGTGGTGAACAGCGACATCTTCAGATCGGTATCCATGACAACTCCTTTAAAATGGGCTTTCCTAAGGATAAAAGGCGCACAATTAGTACGTCAAATCATTTTCCCACAGTTCGCCGATAAAATCTTGTTATCATTTCCCGGTTTATAATCTCGATTACCTCTTCCACTTTTGTTCAATATGCGACAAAATTCGCAGTTCACAACTGCGTACCGGCATTCATGCCCCTCCTGATTAAGCGCTGACGACTTCAACACTAAAAACTCAGTTTTCGCTTCTCTGGAGAAGGATCTACGCAGGCAAACGATTAACATCACACTTACATGCTGTAAACATGTGAGTTCAGGAGTCATTCCTTACATGGCAACGATTAAAGATGTGGCCAAACGCGCGGGCGTTTCCACCACCACCGTTTCGCACGTCATCAATAAGACTCGTTTCGTCGCCGAAGAGACCAAAGCGGCCGTGTGGGCCGCCATCAAAGAGCTGCACTACTCGCCGAGCGCCGTGGCGCGCAGCCTGAAAGTCAATCACACCAAGTCTATCGGTCTGCTGGCCACCTCGAGCGAAGCGCCCTACTTTGCCGAAGTGATCGAGGCGGTGGAAAACAGCTGCTACAGCAAAGGCTATACCCTGATCCTGTGCAACTCGCACAACAATCTGGACAAACAGCGCGCCTACCTGGCGATGCTGGCGCAAAAGCGCGTCGACGGCCTGCTGGTCATGTGTTCCGAATACCCGGATCAGCTGCTGGGCATGCTGGAAGACTACCGCAACATCCCGATGGTGGTAATGGACTGGGGCGCCGCGCGCGGCGACTTCACCGACACCATCATCGATAACGCGTTCGAGGGCGGCTATCTGGCCGGGCGTTATCTGATCGAACGCGGCCACCGCGATATCGGCGCTATCCCGGGCCAACTGTCGCGCAACACCGGCGGCGGTCGGCATCAGGGCTTCATGAAGGCGCTGCAGGAAGCGCATATCGATATTCGCGAAGAGTGGATAGTCCAAGGTGACTTCGAGCCGGAGTCCGGTTACAAGGCGATGCATCAAATTCTGTCGCAAAAACAGCGACCGACCGCAGTATTCTGCGGCGGCGACATCATGGCGATGGGCGCCATCTGCGCCGCCGACGAACTGGGGCTGCGGGTGCCGCAGGATATTTCCGTGATCGGCTACGACAACGTGCGCAACGCCCGCTACTTCACCCCGGCGCTGACCACCATTCATCAGCCGAAAGAGCGTCTGGGCGAAATGGCCTTCACCATGCTGCTGGATCGCATCATCAGCAAGCGCGAAGAATCGCAGGTGATCGAAGTGCATCCGAAGCTGGTCGAACGCCGTTCGGTCGCCGACGGTCCGTTCATCGACTACCGCCGCTGATCGTCCTCCCTACCGGAAGCCGGCGCGGCTTCCGGTGCCGCCTCACTCAGCCACTCCTGATTCAGCGTCTCGCCATCGCCCAAATACGCCAGCAGCCAGCTCATCGCCGGTGACGGTTTATCCTGTTGCCAGGTCAGGCAGCAGGGGCTGGCGGGAAACGGCTGCTGCAACTGCAACGCCTTCAGCTCACCGCGCTGCACCCGCGGCAGCGCCAGATGCGCCGGCATCATGCCGACGCACAATCCGGCGCACAAACAGTCGAGCGCCGAGGTCCAGTCCGGCACCACCAGCCGCCGCTGGTTATCCAGCGTCCAGGTGACGCGCTTGGGCAGATTGCGCGAGGTGTCTTCCAGACAAAGCGCAGGGTACGGCCTCAACCGATCGTCATTCAACGGCCCTGCCAGCTGCGCCAACGGGTGCTGTGGGCTGACTACGCACAGCCAGTTCATATCCCCCATGTCGCGGAAAGCGAAGCCGCCGCCGACCGGCACCGCGCGGGTGGCGCCAATCGCCATGTCCGCCCTGCCGTCCACCAACGCATCCCACACGCCGTTAAACACCTCGGGTTGCAGCATCAACTCGACGTCGGGGAAATGGCGGTAGAAATCCAGCACCAGCTGGCGGCTGCGCTGCGGTTTGACGATGATGTCTACCGCGATATTCAGCTGACCGCGCCAACCGTTGGCCACCTGTTGACAGTGGCGGCGGGTGTCGAGCATTTTTTTGATAACAGCTCGCGCATCCTTGATAAACAGCGCGCCGGCCGGCGTCAGTTCCACATCTCGGTGACGCCGCTCAAACAGCGGCACCGCCAGCCATTGCTCCAGCTGCCGCACGGTATAACTTACCGCCGACGGCACCCGGTGCAGCTCCTGCGCCGCCGCGCTGAAACTGCCGGTGCGCGCCACCGCATCAACGACCTCGAGAGAATATTCAGACCACATCGCTTTGCCTTCAATTTTTTTAACAGCACTTTGCAAATATTACCGTTTCACAAGCAGAGATCCAGCCGGATACACTGGCCGGCGCTAAAAACCTGCGACACTAAAATATTAACGAGAAATACCATGCGAAATTCCTTTGGTTTTATGTTCTACCTCGCCGGCCTGAGCATGCTGGGTTATCTGGCGACCGATATGTACCTGCCCGCCTTCGGCGCCATGCGGGAGGAACTGCAAATTTCCGCCGGCGCGGTCAGCGCCAGCCTGAGCATCTTTTTGGCCGGCTTCGCCTTCGCGCAGCTGCTGTGGGGGCCGCTCTCCGACCGTCTGGGACGCAAACCGGTATTGTTGATTGGCCTGACGCTGTTCGCGCTCGGCTGCCTGGGCATGCTGTGGGTGGAAAATGCCGCGCAGCTCTGGATACTGCGCTTTATTCAGGCCGTAGGTGTCTGTTCCGCCGCCGCCATCTGGCAAGCGCTGGTGGTCGACCGCTATCGTGAAGGCCAGGCCAACCGCGTATTCGCCACCATCATGCCGCTGGTGGCGCTATCGCCGGCGCTGGCGCCGCTGCTGGGCGCCTGGCTGCTGAACCACGCCAGCTGGCGCGCGATCTTCGCCGTGCTGCTGGCCATCACCGCCTTGTTGCTGTTGCCGACGCTGCTGCTCAAAGAGAACGCCAGGCCAAAACCCGCCGTCGACGCGCCAAAAAGCAGCGTCAGTTTTTGGCAATTATTGAAATCCCCGGTATTCAGCGGCAATGTCGCCATGTACGCCGCCTGTTCGGCCGGTTTCTTCGCCTGGCTGACCGGCTCGCCGTTTATCCTCGGTGATATGGGCTACGGCCCGAGCGACATCGGCCTGAGCTATGTGCCGCAGACGCTGGCCTTCCTGCTGGGCGGTTACGGGTGCCGCGCCGCGCTCAAGCGCATCAATGGCAAAACCCTGCTGCCGTGGCTGCTGGTAGCTTATGCTGTCAGCATGGTGGCCCTGTATCTGGTGGCAACCCTGACCAATCCGACGCTCACCACGCTCCTGATCCCGTTCTGCGTGATGGCGCTGGTCAACGGCGCCGGCTATCCGATCATGGTGGCCAACGCGCTGATGCCGTTCCCGGACAGCAGCGGCAAAGCCGCCGCGCTGCAAAATACGCTGCAGCTGGGGCTGTGTTTCGTGGCGAGCATGCTGGTATCGACGTTTATTGCGCAGCCGCTGTTGGCGACGGTGACGGTGATGGTGTCCACGGTGATACTGGCCGCGCTGGGGTATTTCCTGCAGCGGGGAAAAGCGGCCAAGGCGCCGCAAGAAACGCCGCGCGAACATGCTAACTCAGCGTCATAATTGCCAAGCTAAATAATCACTTAAAGAATATGCGTGCCGAGTGCGATTTACAGTTGAGTCAATGCCTCGGCGCGCCTATACTCAAAAACAACCTTGTAAAGTAACACCTTATAATCTCTATATCTCAATTAGCTGTTGTGTACGCGTCTTGCGTCACACTCTTTTTTTGAAGAGGCGTTTATCCTGCGCCGTTTGCGTCGGGTCGCTTCTTTAAATTTCCTCTGTTCATAGTCGGATATCAGACGCCGCGGGCTTATTTCCCGTCGGTATACGTATGCACCCGCAGAAATTGTCTAAGCTGTTTCCTAACGGGTCATCAGTCAGAAGAAGGTGATGGAGAAGCTATGAGTTCATCGTGTATAGAAGATCTGAGCATCCAGGATAACCAGTGGTACCGTATCGCGCACGAAATGCTCGGTCTGGCCGGTATCGAAATTAACGGATCGCGCCCTTTCGATATTCAGGTTAAAAACCCCGAATTCTTTAAACGCGTTTTGCAGCAAGGCTCCCTGGGTCTCGGCGAGAGCTATATGGATGGTTGGTGGGAGTGCGAACGGCTGGATATATTCTTCCAGCGCGTGGTCAGCGCCGGGCTGGAGAAGAAGCTCCCCCACCACCTGAAAGATACCCTGCGTATCGCCGCGGCGCGCCTGACCAATCTGCAATCGAAAAAGCGCGCCTGGATCGTCGGCAAAGAGCATTACGATCTTGGCAACGATCTGTTTACGCTGATGCTCGATCCTTACATGCAGTACTCCTGCGGCTACTGGAAAGACGCCGCCACGCTGGAGGAAGCGCAAGAAGCGAAACTGCGGATGATCTGCGAAAAACTGCAGCTGCAGCCGGGCATGCGCTTGCTGGACATCGGCTGCGGCTGGGGCGGCCTCTCCGCCTATGCGGCGAAAAATTACGGCGTGTCGGTGGTCGGCGTGACCATTTCCGCCGAGCAGCAGAAGCTGGCTCAGGCACGCTGCGCCGGGCTGGACGTGCAGATCCTGCTGCAGGATTACCGCGATCTGCATCAGCAGTTCGATCGCATCGTCTCGGTCGGCATGTTCGAGCACGTCGGGCCAAAAAACTATCGCACCTATTTCAACGTGGTAGAGCGCAATCTGGCGCCGCACGGCCTGTTCCTGCTGCACACCATCGGTTCCAACAAGACCGACATGAACGTCGATCCGTGGATCAACAAATATATCTTCCCGAACGGCTGCCTGCCCTCGGTGAGGCATATCGCCGAGGCCAGCGAAGGCCATTTCGTGATGGAAGACTGGCACAACATCGGCGCCGACTACGATCGCACGCTGATGGCCTGGTTCGAGCGCTTCAAGCAGGCGTGGCCGCAGCTTGCTCCACGTTATTCCGAGCGCTTCGAGCGGATGTTCAGCTATTACCTGAACGCCTGCGCCGGCGCGTTTCGGGCGCGCGATCTGCAGCTGTGGCAGGTGGTGTTCAGCCCGAAAGGCGTTGAAGGCGGCATCCGCGTCGCACGCTGAACGCTCCCCTAATAAAAAAAGCCCCGGCAACCTCATCGCCGGGGCTTTTTTTGCTCTTTCGAACCAGGCGGCTTAGCCGCAGTAAACGCGGATGATTTTATCGTTGCTATCGCCGAGGAAGTTCAGACGGCGCAGGTTGAAATCCATGGTGACGGCAGAGTTGTACGGAATGGCGCGCACCTTGGATTCGATCCGCACGCCTTCCAGCGACGTCATCGGCTTGCCGACGTAGTTTTGATACTGCGAAGCGCCGCAGGTATCGTCCGCATCGGCCACTTGCGCGCCGCCGCCCTGCTCAGGTGAACTGCTGCAGGCGCTCAGCGCCAGCAACGCGGTTAACAACAACGTTTTCCCATAAAACTTCACGCGTTTCTCCTCTCTGCTTATGATTCGACTCCGGCGGCAACGCCCGAATCGCTGTCAGTCTTTGTGCGCCGGCGCCACCGCCGCCGCCAGCGTCGCTTCCCGATTGGCCAGCACGCGTTCGACGGTGTCCACTACCGCCTGCGTCTGCGGATCGATCTCGATGTTCACCTTATCGCCCAGGCGTTTTTTACCCAGCGTAGTGCGCTCCAGGGTTTCCGGGATCAGATGCACGCAGAAACGGTTATTCACCACTTCGCCGATGGTCAGGCTAATGCCGTCGATGCCGATGAAACCTTTGTGCAGCACATATTTCATCAATTCCGCATTCGGCATGCGCAGCCATACCTGACGGTTATTTTCCGAGGTATAAATTTTGGCCACTTCCGCCGTGCAGATAATATGGCCGGACATCAAATGACCGCCAATTTCATCATTGAATTTCGCCGCGCGCTCGATATTGACGATGTCGCCCAACGCCAGATCACCGAGGTTGGTCAGGCGCAACGTTTCCTTGATCAAATCGAAGCTGACGCGGTTGCCTTCCACCGCGGTGACGGTCAGGCAGCAGCCGTTATGGGCCACCGACGCGCCCAGCTCCAGCCCCGGCAGCAGTTCTGCAGGCATCTCGATCACATGGGTGCGGAAATTGGGTTTCTCATCAATGGCGACCAGCGGCGCGGTGCCTTGTACGATACCGGTGAACATATGTGCCTCTTCTTACTCAATAGATTAAAACGCTTCCGGCAGTTTGCCCCAGTTGGCGCTGAAAACCAAATCCGCGACGGCAAAAAACGCGTCCCTGCGCATTTAATAACTATTTATCTGCGGCGTTTGCTTAACGACGCCGAGCAGGTACAATATTTTTGACAAAATTCCGCTATTTTAATTGTTGTCCTCTCGCGGCAGCCCTCCCTCCCACATATATAAAATAGAAAGGTGTATGCGTGCAGAAGTACTTAATTGAAGCGCGTAGTTTATTGGCTCTCGCTATCCCGGTGATCATCGCGCAAATCTCGCAAACCGCCATGGGCGTGGTGGATACCATCATGGCCGGCGCTTACAGCGCCACCGATATGGCGGCGGTTGCGGTCGGCACCTCTATCTGGCTGCCGGCCATCCTGTTCGGTCACGGCCTGCTGCTGGCGCTGACCCCAGTGATCGCCCAGTTAAACGGCGCCGGCCGTCGCGATCGCATCGCCCATCAGGTGCGTCAGGGCTTCTGGCTGGCCTCCGGCGTTTCCGTACTGTTGATCGTCGTGCTGTATAACTGCAAATTCGTCATCGACATGATGCACAACATCGATCCGCAGCTGGCGGATAAAGCCGTCGGTTATCTGCACGCCATCATGTGGGGCGCGCCGGGCTATCTGTTCTTCCAGGTGATGCGCAACCAGTGCGAAGGGCTGTCCAAAACCAAGCCCGGCATGGTGATCGGCTTCCTCGGCCTGCTGGTGAATATCCCGATCAACTACATCTTTATCTACGGCAAGTTCGGCATGCCGGAACTGGGCGGCGTGGGCTGCGGCGTCGCCACCGGCAGCGTCTACTGGATCATGTTCCTGATGATGCGCTGGTACGTGAAGCGCGCGCCGTCGCAGCGCGACATCAAGCGCCAGACAGGCGATCTCGGCGGCCCGGACTGGGCGGCGCTGAAGCGCCTGATCGGCATCGGTATGCCGGTGGCGCTGGCGCTGTTCTTCGAAGTCACCCTGTTCGCCGTGGTGGCGTTGCTGGTGTCGCCGCTCGGGATCGTCGCGGTCGCCGGCCACCAGATCGCGCTTAACTTCAGCGCGCTGATGTTCGTGTTGCCGCTGTCGCTGGGCGTCGGCGCCACCATTCGCGTCGGTTATCGTCTGGGAGAAGGGTCGGTAGAAGGCGCGCGCGTCGCCGCATACTCCGCCATCGGCGTCGGCATCACCATGGCCGTCTGCACTGCGCTGTTTACCGCCACCTTCCGCGAACCGATCGCCCTGCTGTACAACGACAGCCCGGCGGTGGTGGCGATGGCCTCGCAGCTGATGCTGCTGGCGGCGCTGTATCAAATCTCGGATTCAATCCAGGTGATCGGCAGCGGCGTGCTGCGCGGTTATAAAGATACTCGCGCGATCTTCTTCATCACCTTCATCGCTTACTGGGTGTTGGGCCTGCCGAGCGGCTATCTGCTGGCGCTGACCGATGCGGTGGTGCCGGCGATGGGGCCGAGCGGTTTCTGGATCGGCTTTATCATCGGCCTGACCTTCGCCGCCATCATGATGGCGCTGCGCATGCGCTGGCTGCAGAAACAGCCGACCACCGTCATCCTGCAGCGTTCTACCCGCTGAGTCCGTTCCCGGCCGGTTTTCTCCCCGGCCGGGCAGCGGGTTGCGGAAAAAAACGCCTGTCTGCGCACAACCTCAGCAATCGCGTGAAATACCGAATAAAATTGCGTTTTTCCCCTTGCCAGCACGCGGGTAGCTCGTTAATATTCGTCCCCGCTGTCAGCCATGACAGACAGGAAAAGATGCGTCCGTAGCTCAGTTGGTTAGAGCACCACCTTGACATGGTGGGGGTCGGTGGTTCGAGTCCACTCGGACGCACCA
>NZ_JABXOF010000018.1 GCF_013375155.1 Serratia ureilytica | reverse complement strand
GAATTCTTTTGTGAATTCTAAAAAGTTACCGTGTGTGGTTTCTTTTGTGGATTCTTTAAAGGTAACCTTCGTTAACCATTTGTGGAATCCTTTGTGAATCCTTTTATGAATTCCTTTTTGGATTCCTTTTAGGGTTCTAATTGAATTCCATTTTGGGTTCGCTTTAGTATGATTTTTATCGTTTTTTTTGGGGGGATTCATAATTGAATTCAACTTGAATTCATTGTTGGTGCCAGATTGGTGATTCTATGTTGGACTCATGCGTTAGTCTTGGGCGTGCCCCGTTGGGGACGGCTGTCGTGCTGCGCAGGGAGCCGGCCGGCCGTCTCCCCCCTGCGGGCTTCCATCCTCACGCAACCCCGCTTGCAGCCGGCGATGCCGGCGCCGCACTCACTGTCCTGCAGCCTGGCTGCAGGACGCTGTTGACGCCCCGCCGGCCGCTGTCGCGCCGTCGTGTCGGGTGGGTGCCCGTTCATCCTTCCGTGGTACGCCTGCCGCAGTCAGTCTTCCCGCCGCAACTGATAACAGCACAGCGTCTCGCTTGAACACCAAGGGGTGAAATGCACTCCGCCAAAAACTTTTTCCTCTCTTCGGTCAAAAAAACTTTTTGTCTCCGCCCCTTGGTGCCGCTCATCGCCGTGCTGAATCAGTTTATTGCGACGGCGAATACTCACAGCGGCATCAAACAACCACCCGGAGGAATGCAACATGCACCCACAAAACGTCAACGGCGCGACAACGAAGCCTACAGCAGCATCCGCACAGACCAGCAGTGCTCTGACCATCCCGCAGGTGTATGACCTGTTTTGCTATGTGAAGGCGGTGTGCGGTCGTTCAACCGGCAGCATTGAACCGCCGGTCGTACCAGCAGGGGCGGAAGAGCTGTTCGCGGACTTTGGGGATTTCGACACGATTTCGGTGTGGACAGTCGGAGGCTGGCCGGTGGCTGCCAGCGATCAGATGACGATGACCCACTGGCGCATGAATTCAGGGCAATAAAAAAGCGGCATCGCTGCCGCTTTCTCACCGCCAGCGCGGAAACCCCACTTCTGACGCTGGCTCAACAGGCAATAACTTGAAGGAGCTACACCATGTCTATGACCGAGTCTAAAGCACCAACCAAGGGCAAGACAACCCGTCCGGCCAAAACCACCGCGAAAAACGCGCTTACGGAAAAAATCGAGGCGGCGCTGGCCAAGGCCATACGCAAAACCGCCACGCTCGGCCAGCTGGTGCTGACCGACCTGAACGTGCGCAAGAAAAAATCCTCGCAGGCGTCGATCGAGGGGCTGGCCGCTTCCATCCGTTCTGCCGGTCTGCTGATGAATCTGGTCGTGTTCGAAATTGAGGATGGCCGCTACGGCGTCGCCGCCGGTGAGCGCCGCACGCTGGCGCTGCGCTGGTTGATGGAACAGGAGAAAGACGCCGACAAGACCACCCCGGACGGCATCGTGACCGACGATTACCCGGTCGAGGTGTTGGTCGTCAGCAAGGCGATGGCGCGTGTGGTGTCGATGATGGAGAACAGCCAGCGCGAGCAGATGCACCCGGCCGATCAAGTCACGGCGTTCCGCGACCTGTCTGCAGACGGGCAAACCCCGGCACAGATCGGCGATCTGCTCGGGTTCAGCACGCGCCACGTTCAGCGCTGTCTGCGTCTGGCAACGATGGCGCCGGTGCTGCTCGATGCGCTGGCCGACGACCAGATCACTCTCGACCAGCTGCAGGCGTTGTCGGCCACCGACGATCATCAACGTCAGTGTGACGTGTGGGAGAACGCGCACGGCTGGGCGGCTGCGCCGCAGCACCTGCGCGAGGCGGTGCTGAAAGGCGAAGTCTCGGCCAGAGACAACAGCCAGCTTGCGTTCGTCGGGCGCGAGACCTACGAGGCGGCGGGCGGCACCTTCAAATTCGACCTGTTTACCGACGAGGGCTTTTTGACAGAACCGGCGATGCTGGAGCGTCTTGCCCGCGAAAAACTACACGCGCTGGCGCAGCAGGTGGCCGAGGACGAGGGCTGGAGCTGGGCGGAAGGGCGTATTTCGGCCATTAAAACGTGGGGTGAGGATGCGGAGATTTACCGCGAGCTGGCCGAACCGCAGCCGGAATTTACCGCTGATGAACAGGCCGAGATCGCCCTTCTGAAAGCACGGTTCCGCGCGCTGGAAGTGGCATTTGAGGTGGCGGATGCCGATACCGATACCCACGCACTGAACGTCGAGCGCGATGCTGTCGAGGCCGATATTACGCGGTTGACCGCGCAGGCCATCGTCCGTGCATGGCCGCAGGGGATGCGCAGCAGCGGCGGGGTAGTGGCGTCCCTGCGTGGCGACAAGGTGGTCTACCAGCGCGGGATCGTGCTGCGGGCGAGTGAAGCAACGACCGGGAATGGCGCTGATGACAACGGCGAGGGCACGGCGACCTCCGAAACGGCAGCACCGAAAACCAAGGAGAAAGGGCTGTCGTCGGCGCTGATCACCAGTTTGTCGGCGGAGCGCACGCTGGCGGTGATGGGCGCGCTGGTCGAAAACCCGAACGTGGCGCTGGCGCTGCATACCCACACGCTGGCCGTGAAGGTGTTCGGTTCGCGCTACGCCGGTTCGCTGCTCAAAACCGACCTGACGCCCAAACGTGCGGAGCTGCTGAGCAAAGCCCCGACGGCGGAAGGCAGCCGCGCCGATCGCCAGCTGGGTGAGCTGCACGCACAGTGGGTGGCGAAATTGCCGCCGGAGTGGAATACCGATTTCTCATGGTTGCTGACGTGGGAACAGGCCGAGGTCGTGGCGCTGCTGGCGTACTGCGTCGGCCTGTCGCTCGATGCCGTGCACCAGTGGCCTGCCGGTAATGGCAAGGTTGGTGATGCCCTGACGCCGCTCGAGCACGCGCTGGATTTCACGCTGCGCGACTGGTGGCAACCGACCAAGGCCAATTACTTCGGGCGCATCAGCAAGGAGCTGATGAGCGATGCACTACTTGATGCCGGGAAGGTGGCGCAGGCGGCCTCGGTGCTCAAGATGAAGAAGGGCGACGCCGCGCAGCTGGCCGAGGATGAACTGACCGCCAGCGGCTGGGTGCCGGAGTGCCTGCTGCCGGTGGCCGAGGACACCACCACTTTACAGGACGCTGACAACAGCGCCGCCGCCTAACCGACAGGGAGCTGCCGCCCATCGGGCGGCAGAAAACAGCGATGAAAAATGCATTCAATCTGGAAACACTGACGGCGATGAGCGCCGACGAACTGGAGCAGTACCGCGATCGGGGCAGAGAGTATCGGGTGATGATCAACTGCGCGGTGCTCGGTCAACTGGCTGTGCCGGAAGGCTGGCACGTGGCGGCGGAAGAGGGCTGCGAGTTCTGTGGGCGCGTGCCTGTGGTGTGCCGGATAAGCCCGGCAGGGGATGAGGCGACGGCGCTCTATTTGTGCAGCGCGGGCGCGGAGGTGCCGAACTGGTCAATGACGCTGCCGTTTGACGGCGGTCAGTCGCTGGCGTGGCTGTACCTGGATGAGCATTACACCCCGGCCACGGTCAACCGGGTGCTGCATACCGTGGCGGGCTATTACCGGCTGGGGTTCTGGCGGCCGGAAAAGCTGGCGGTCGCGCTGCGGATGGGAGGGCATTGCCTGTGATCCCGAACCATCTTGCTCTGGTGCCGTGGCACCCGTACCGGCAGGCCGTCTGGCAAGCCATCGCACAGGTCGAAGCCCGCCGTGAAGCTGGCAGGCGGTTATCCGCCTACCCGTATGCCACGGCGTTTTTCCGCCAGTTAACCGGGCGGCTCACACTTTCAGCCAGGGACATCCGCATGATAGACGTGACCTACCGGCCCGGCGATCGTCGCCGCGCCACGCGCAAGGAAGACTATATTGACGCGCTCGACACGCTGATTGCCAGCCGGGGGGAGCACTGTTATTCCCCGTTGCCGGGCGACACCCGTGACACGCTGTTCCCGGAAGTGAACCGTCGCCGCCGTCAGCGCTTCGAGCACCGGCTGACGATGAAACACACCCGTCAGGCGCGCATCGACGCCACACTCCGGCGGCACAAGCGGCGACGCTATCAGGTGCGGCTGGCGCAGGCGGAAATCGAGCTGGCGTTCATCACGCCGGGCGAGCTTGACCGCTGGGTGCGACGTGCGCAGCAGCAGGGAGTTGCCGAGGATGATTTGAGCGGGCTGGTGATGGCGTGGACGGCGCGGTTTCCGTGCCTTGCCGAATTGGATCGTTATCTTTGGGCTGACATGCCGTTCTGGGAGGCGCGTCTTCAGGTCAGTCTGATCAGTGCTGAGTTATCCGCTGAAACGCATAGCGATAACGCGGCGCGGCTGCCGAATCGCCTGGAAGGCCGCTAACCCCGGACAACAGGCTGCAGTGGCTGCGCCACTGCGGCTTGTTGCTCTCTCATTCCTGTGCCAGGTATGCCTCATCCTTCAGCAGGGGAGAATACTTCTGTTGATAGAGCCGAGGTGATGGTCGGGCAGGGATGTGCTGCTTCTGAACGACTTGCCTGGCGAAACGATGCGGCGCTGGGCGTCCGGGCGCGCTGTCGTGCTGCGCATGGCGCCGGCAAGCCGTCGCCCCCCTGCGGGCGTCCATCGCTGACGCGAAAGGCACGCTTGCAGCCGGCGGTGCCGGCGCCGCTTCTCACTGTTCCTCGCCCTGGCGAAGAACGCTAAGGTCGCCCCGGCTTTTCGCCGTGTCGGGTGTGTTCCTGCTCAGCTTACCGGTGGTTATCTCTCATCGGCCCTTACGCGGCCGCTTTTGTAGCACCGTCGCCCGCGTGCCCGCAAGGGTGAAATGCACGCCGCAAGCGGCGCCCTTGCGTTCCCCCGTTCGCCGTCGCTACGTCAGCTTTTCGCCGCGCAAGGTTCCGACGAGAGATAAATCAACCACCCAGGAAGGAAAGCAGCATGAACACACAAAACGTCAACGTCAACTTCAAAACCGCCACGAAGGGACGCTCTAAGAGATATGGGAAAAAATCCATTGTCAACGGATCGTCTGATGATTGGGATGTAAAAGCCTGCCTGTTCGTTACGCAGGCGATCGGCCGCTTTTCTGTCAAATTCTCGGCGCCCTGCATCGGGGGCACGGTGAACCTCAATTGCAGCCACATCACCAACGCCTGCAATCCGTTTGATGCCGTGGCGCGATTCGTGCTCGAAACCAGCGCGAAGGGCTGCACGGTGTACGCCGTGGAACAGGTCGAGCCTGTGCGCCCTGTTTGCCTGAGCACAACCGGGTATCGCTTTATGCAAAAAGGTTTCATCTGGCTGTGTCTTGATACCGGCGTGATCGTTGAAGTGTCAGAGGATGGCCGGATGCGGCGCGGGGATGATGGTTGCACGTTGCCGTACTACGGCACGTTAACCCGCATTTAACCGGTGGAAAACCACCATAACAGAGGAGAAAAAACGATGTATCAAACCGAAATCAGCACTGAAAACCGCATGGCGTGGGATGCAAGTACCGAGGCCGCTTATTGGCAGCTGAGGGAGCAAGAAGCACGCACAGAAGTCGTGGAGATCACCCTGACGGAGTTTATGGACGCGATCGCGGTGTTGTACCCGAAAGACTGGGAGGGAGATGCACATAGCGAAACTTTCAAGCTGGCCGAAATGTACTGCGGGGACGTTACCTACATTTTCGCCAAAGTCGGCGATCGCTATTTTAAGTTCCGTGACGTGGTGACGTTATCGCATAGCGCCATTTTGGCGCGGATCAATAAGGAGGTGCTAAGCCGGGAGACGCAAGCCCGTAAATGAAAAAAGCAGGCTTTCGCCTGCTCTCTCGTGCCGGTTAGCCCTAGGAAAGTTGGCCGGCATTCATCAATCAGCATGGAGATCAACCATGAAATCGAATGTAAGCATCATGACAGTAACCGACGAGTATGTAAAGCGCCTACAGGCGGAGTGCGAGCAGGTGAAACGCCAGCGGCGGATCGCGCGCGGCGATATAGCCGCCGCCGACGTCGATCCGGATCTGCGGTCGTTCGGGCGTCATATCGCCGGATGTGTTCGCAAGGGCAAATCGGTGCGGGTGCCGTCGATGCGGGGCAGTGAGTGGGGGCACGTTCTGCGTGCGCTGGAGTTAACGCGGGCAATGGCCTGATAACGCGAGCCGCCCCGTACCGGGCGGCTATTCACTGACCCGGAGGTTAATTGATGTCACAACTCTCTTTTGATGCCCTGTTTTCCGTGCCCGTCGATGCAGTGCGCCCGGCGGAAAAGAACGTCAGGGCTGATGCGTTAGAACAGCCAAAACCCGCCGACCCTGTACCGGGACGAAAACGGACAATCACCGGCGATGATCCGCGCAAGGCGTTTTTGAGTACGTTTCGTGAAACGGCGCGTTATCACCATCGCTACGAAGTGTTCAGCGATTTTGTGAAACTGACGGCCTGTGCGCTTGAAAATCTGCTGTTAAAGTCGCCGGACATCGAGGCGGAGTATCTGGCCACCATCCAGCGCTATGAAAAAGCCGACCAGCAGCGCATGGCGCAGTTGTATTCATGGCTGATCATCGGGCTGGATCAGGACATGGGGGATTTTCTCGGCTCGCTGTTTATGGAGCTGGAGCTGGGCAGCGGCAACATCGGCCAGTTTTTCACGCCGTTCCATCTCTCCGAACTGATGGCGGGACTGGTAGCCGGTGATCGGCTGGCGGCGTTGGACAATGAGCCGTATATCACGCTGTCCGAACCGACCTGCGGCGCGGGCGGGATGGTGATCGCGTTTGCCAAAGTGATGCTGGCGCGCGGATATAACCCGCAAACGCAGCTGCGCGCCGACTGCGTGGACATCGATCCGGTGGCGGCGCGGATGTGTTACATCCAGTTGTCGCTGCTGGGTATCCCGGCGCGCGTGGTGATCGGCAACAGCCTGACACTGAAGTATCAGCGCGAGATGTATACGCCGTTTTGGTATCGCGTGACGTCCACGCGCTGGCCGATGTATCGCTAACACCCGAGGCGGGCAGGGCGATCCTGCCCGATAACGCATGGCAGAAAACGACACGCTGCCGCTACCGGGCGAATTTACCGATCGGGGTGTGAACCTTTGGGCATTTTTTGCCGACGCCGTGTGCTACCTGGTAACGGTGGCTTCGGTCAGCACCGCGCGGTAAAAGACGAACAGAACGAAAGGCCGGAGCCTGCGGCACCGGCCATTCTTTCCCTTCTCGCACACTGTCAAAAAGACCTGGTGGCGATTTCCCTACTTCTCCCTTGTTGGCTGCCGGTATTTCTTCGGTGAATCGGGTTTCCGCAGGATGCCTGGGCGTGCCCTTCGGGCCCGGCTGTCGTGCTGCGCAGGGAGCCGGCCCGCCGTCTCCCCCCTGGCGGGCTTCCATCCGTCACGCGATGGGCTCGCTTGCAGCCGGCGATGCCGGCGCCGCTTTTCACTGTCCCTCGCCCTGGCGAGGAACGCTAAGTTCGCCCCGGCTTGTCGCCGTGTCGGCCGTGTTCCTCCTCGCTGCGTTTCCGGTGCGCCATCGGACGGCCGTTCCCCGGCGGAGGGCTGTTCGTAGCACCGTCGCGTCGCCCCGCAAGGGGTGAAATGCACTTCACCGAAAACTTTTTCCAGGTAAAAACTTTTCGTCTCGCCCCTTGCGTGTCTCCTTACGCCGTTGCTCCGTCGCCCTTTGCCGCCAGGGAACTCACCGAACGATGGAATAACCACCAGAGAGGAGCAAGCGCAGGATGAACACGCAAAACGTCAACACCGCCACCAAAGAATCTTCCAAACGATGGGCGGGAAAATACCCCGACGCGGAAAGCATCATGATCCGTCAACTGGCATTGATGGAGGAATTGCACGGCGTGTATTTGTCCCCTGACGAACTGGCGCAATCGATGTATGAAATTTTTAACACGATGACGGATCGGGTGGTGTTTAACGGCGTCGATAACTCGCCGTCCGATAAACCGAAAATTGCGTATGCCGTCGCGCAACATTGGATTAAGGCGCAGCGTCTGGCCGGTACGTATTTTGGCGAGACCGGCGTCATTGCCTGGGAACATGCGCGTTATCGGCTGCACCTTCAGCTGGCTATCAATCACTCATACCGTTAATTCATCGCCGGTCTAAAAAAATTGTCCGGCATTACTCAAAGAGAAAGGAGAATATCATGCGTCTGACTTCCCGTTTTGGCCGTTATAACGCCATCCGTAAAGACCGTCCGTTAACCAACGACGAATTAATGAACGTGGTGCCGAGTGTGTTTTCAGAAGATAAACACGATTCGCGCAGTGACCGCTATACCTACATCCCCACCATTACGCTGCTGGATAAATTACGCGAGGAAGGTTTTCAGCCGTTTTATGCCTGCCAGACGCGCGTCCGGGATGAAAGCAAACGCGGCCATACCAAACACATGCTGCGGCTGCGTCGGGAAAATATGATTGTCTCCGGCAATAAGGAAGTACCCGAAATCGTATTATTGAACAGCCACGACGGGAGCAGCAGTTACCAAATGATCCCGGGGATGTTCCGCTATGTCTGTGCCAACGGCATGGTATTTGGTCAATCGTTCGGTGATGTTCGTGTCCCGCATAAAGGGGATGTGGTCGGTCAGGTGATTGAAGGTGCCTATGAAGTGCTCGGCATATTTGACCGCGTCGATAATGACCTCGATACCATGAAATGCATTTCACTGACCGAGCGCGACCAGGAATTATTTGCGCGGGCGGCGTTAAGTTATCGCTACGAGTATGAAGATAAATCCCCAATCACGCCGTCCCAGGTTTTGCGTCCGCGTCGGCGTGAAGATTACGGCAACGATTTATGGACGACATTCCAGCGCGTTCAGGAAAACATGATTAAAGGCGGATTACCCGGTAAAAGCTCGACCGGGAAAAATACCCGGACTCGGGCGGTCAACGGTATCGATGGCGATATAAAACTGAACCGTGCGTTATGGTTGATTGCGGATGAATTCAAAAACCGAATGAAATAACAGGGTGCCCCGGTAATGACGCCCATCAATACCGGGGCCGAACACTGCTACAGAACGTACAGTTTAACACAGCGCGGACAGTATGAAATAACGGGGTGAAAGATGCAAACGGAAAATGTACGGGTATGCAGTACGGCACATTTTACATCGGAAGATAACGAGCTGTTAGCGACAATGGCAGGGCAGGCGGCTTTTCGTTCCTGGGTGGTTAACATCCAGTACGGTTATATTCTGGTGCTGACGGATTATCGCCGGCGGCTGCGGGTATTAAAGTCGCAAGGAGCGTCAAAAGCGCTGAGGCGGTTTTTAATTCATCAGATAAAATATCACCGTACAGGCTACATCCATTTTGATTGTGATGCGCCCATTCTCCCCGGTCACGAGGTTTTTGAATGGTAGCGCGCTGATAAGAGCCGTCCCCATCGTGGGGGCGTCTCTTATTCTCCCCGCCCGCCCAGCGGGAAATACATTTCCCGCTCCCGCTGCCCCAAAGGGGCGCCCAGGTTAGCACCAAAAAACGGTAACGTTTTTTGGTGGTGTCCGTTAACTCTGCGATCCGCTTACCCACATCTACACAATCGACGTTATTTCACCTTGCGCCGGTGAAATAACCGCTCCCGTTCGTTTCCCATTAAGGTGATGGGAAACTTCACTGGCTTTGTCTTATGTGCATATGTGGATAAACTACGGGTTCTGGACGAGGAGGGGTTGCTGCTTGCTGGCTTTTATCGCCCGGTAGGTCTTTTCGATTTTGCTTGCATACTTATAACGTCGTTGCGCCTGCTTAGGCGAATCTTTAAATCCTGCATTATAAGCACCTACTGCCTGCCAGGTCGCTCCCCACTTCTTAAAGGCAATCGCGAGATAATAAGCACCGGTGTAGATGTTCATGCACGGATCTTGCTTCAGGTGCCGTTCTGAAACCCCTATCGATGAGAGCGAGTTAAAGTGCTGGGAGTCAATTTGCATTAACCCCACGCCGTACCCTGTTGTAGGATTTGGACCGATAGCCACGGGATTAAACCGTGACTCGTTCCATGAAATAGCACGTAGCAGATCCGGGTCGATGTGATAATCACGACCCGCCATGTCAAAACAATCAGCCATAGCGGCCGTTGAACTGAATAGCATTAACGCTGCGATGAGGTTCTTCATGTTATCCTTAAAATCCCTAGCCCTGGTGAAAATCTAGCCTTTTCGGGATCTCGAGTCAACAAATTCGCGCTCTTTGGGTTAACAGCATCACACCCCACGCAAAATTGTATTTTGCAGAATTATTATTTTAAAACAGTTGATTACGCGTTTTAAGTTGTTGTTGTATTTTTACATGGCAAGAGATTAGAGTTGTAAAGGACTCTAACTAGAGTCGTTATTCGAGTTTATACACAACTCTATATAGAGTTATCACTAAATTTCATATAGATAAACAGACTCGACCCTAGAGGCGAGTTGTATGTTTTTGCTTTTATAGCTATCATTAGACTCGCAATTAGAGTCTGATTTGATTCGTGCATGCTAACTCAAAATACATACAGATTATCTGTCAGCTAATAATGTCATGGAGTAAAAATTATATGGCAAGAATTCAAGCATATGTCAGCAAGGAGGCGGTTGAAAAGATTCATGCAATTGTTGAACAGCGCCGTCAAGAAGGGGCTGCTGAAACTGAAGTAAGTACATCTAGTGTTATTTCTATGCTTCTTGAACTCGGTCTCAGAGTCTATGAGGCACAGATGGAAAGAAAAGATGACCCTTTTAATCAGACGGAGTTTAACAAAACTCTTTTGGAAAACGTATTGAAAACTCAACTTGCAATGGCAAAGGTTCTTGGTGCAAGTACTCTAGCTCCACATGTTGCAGATAAACCAAAACTTAATAACTATCAGCAGATCATTTCTGAAATAAAAGACTCGGTTCAAGAAGATTTGCAACGGTTCTTTTTGGTTAGCGATAACTTTGAACATGATGATGATTGAAAGTTGGTTTTTAGTGTAATTTTAAATATATCTATTATAATCAAAGTGAAAGTGACATTGAATTTATCAAAGGAGTGTGTATGCAAGGAAATCTAAAACTATATGGCTTTTTTGTTGGGCTAACTGTTACCATAATGATTACATGTGATACCTTGGTTTACAAGGTTCTCGATGTGTATGGTTTCAAAATAACTGCAAGTGGTATTGTATTTTCGTTGTGTTTTTTAATCTCAACACTCCTAACAGAGGTATATGGCTATAAGTTGTCTGTAAGAGCCATTTGGATAATGGTTATATGTCAAAGCTTATATGTTTTGATTCTTAATGTAGCTGCTATTATACAACCTGAAGAGAATGCTATTGCAAGTGGTTATTATTTTTTATATCACGAGTTCTGGAGGGTTATGATTGGGACTTGGGTGTCTGTACCAGTATCATATTTTGTTAACGGATTTATTATATCGAAAATGAAAATAGTGTTTTCTGGAAAATACTTTTTTGTGAGATATATCGTAGGTTCTATGACAACACAAGCAGCTTTATTACTAACGGCTTATCCAATTAGTCTGTCCGGTAAGTACACATTCATGGAGTTAGTAAATATTATCAGTACAACATGGTCATATAAAGTCGTTGTCTCAATAATCTTGTTACCCCTTGCTATATATTTTGTCGGTATTGTAAAAAGAATTGAAAAAACCGACCACTATGATTGGGGTACATCTTACAACCCGTTCAAGTAATAGCAGAAGGATTTGCCATGAAGATTATACAAATCACTGATACACATATTTATTCTGAAGAGAATAAGATTGGGTTAAAACACCTTTCTAACCTGAAATATATTATTAACTTTATTGAGTCAAATCTTGATCAGATTAACGCAGATTTAATCATGGTTACTGGAGATATATCTCATGATGGTGGAGATGCGTCTTACGAGAAGTTTTTTAAAACGATGAGTCATGTTTCTTTACCTGTCTATGTTATACCTGGAAATCATGATAACAAACAGAGGTTGCATTATGTTTCCGAGAAATATGATTGTGGTTTAAATGTTAATTCATTTTGTAATCAGGATTGGCGTATACTGAGTGTCGATTCTGTTGTGGATAATGAGGATTATGGTTTTATAAAAAAGAAAGATTTGGTTGATTTTGAAAATGAAGTTTTAGCAAGTAAAAGTAAAAAAATTGCTGTATTCTTACATCATCATCCTATTCAAGTTGGAACCCCGATTGTAGATAATTGTATGTTGATGAACGCATCTGAATTTCTTGATGTTTGCCAGCGTTTGAATGTTTCCTTTATTGGTTCAGGACATGCTCATACACTTTTTCAACGTAAGATTGGAGATACCCTGGTGTCAGTTTCTCCAGCTGCGTGTTCTCAATGGAAGAATGGAACTAAAGAGGTTTCCTTCATTGATAATAGCGCGTTTAGTGTAGTTAACCTTGGTGAACATGTACATGTAACACCTTGGTTTATTTGATTAATGTAAGTTTTGTTTTTTTAGGATTTATTTTTAAGTTTTGATTTTTTGATTGGGCAGAGAGCTCTCTGCCTTCTTTTATTCCTGTATAAAATGCAATTTTTGTTGCATCTAATGAATCAGTTTTATCAACGATATCTCTGTTTCTCACAAACTCTATGCCTGATATTGATATTGAGTTAATCCCATTCCTTAGAGTCCAAGTACAGTTTCTTTTTTCTTCCAAAATTGTATATTTACTTGATTCTATTTTAAGCTTTGATTCGGTTTCTGCTATATGAGCTATGTCTTTCGGATTGACATGCCTTAAAAAATCTCCCTCAACTAGTTGATTCCAACTTTTTTTTACAAACGTATGTGTTCCGAACTCTTTGAACAGCCAATATCCATCCGAAGTCCTTTCAACACTGCGATCTAATGTGTATATATAACAAGGAGTAAATATCTTCTTTATAAACATAGTGATTTTGTATAATTCCATGTTTTACTTCATCCTCTTTACTGTTTTTAATAACACCCCGACGATTGTGTAGTCACTATAAGACTTGGCTACGTTGTCTGATTCGAGCGATATGTTTGTAAATTGTAAGTTTCCATCTGAAACGAAAACTCTTCTCAAACATATTGGGTAATTCTTTAATTTAACTAAAACAATATCACCATCGCAATATTGTTCTTTTAAGGATATTACGCAATATGTGCCACGATCTAATTCTGGGGAAAGTGAGTTGTTTGTTATTTCAACAGCGAAAAGCGAATCATCTTCAATATCATCAACTTCTGTTGTGTATGTGCCTGTTGATCTTATTTTATTTGCTAGATATCTCTCAATATCACTATAGGTTATAAGGGGTATTGATTTTACATTTTGACTAACTTCTCCAGTAACTCTCAAGTCATTATCTGTAAGGTCACCTACTTTAACGTTGAAATAATCTCCAATGGAGGTAAGAGTCGATATCGTTGGATTACCAACTCCCTTTCTAAGATTGTTGATGGTTGCTATACCGATCCCTGTCTCGATACTTAGCCGATTGGCGTCAACACCATGCAAACGCATGAGGTAAGTAAGGTTTTCGCCTATCATTTTCAATGACATATGATTTTCTTCTGATGTTTTAATGTGTTTTTGTTGCATTATAATGTTTTCTGCCTATACTTTAATGTGTGCGGAGTGTGATCAAGTAGCGTTGGTCCACTCTCAGTGTAGTACTGACTGTTTTACTGCATCCAGTGTTTGTGACGTTCTTATGACTATTGTTGTAAGTGTAAGATGTAACAGGGATTTTTTGTCTTCTGATGGCTTTTCATCCTCGTTAACTAACATAACTTACGGTTTTTATGGAAAAATCTCAATCGGAACATGAGTACAGTTCTGTTTCTATCACCCTGCAGCTTGGTCCTGAGGTGAATGAACTGCTAACACATGCTGCAAATCGGTCTGGGAGAACAAAACGTCAGGAGGCTCTTTTGAGGCTCACAGACCATCTTCAGCAAGTCCGAGACATCGCTACCCAGGGCAAGAGTTTTAAATTTTAACAAACTAATATCTGAATTTAATAAGGAGGCTAACTACAAATATCAAATCACACTTTAAATAAACCGACCATATCTGGATATTAAAACATATCCATACGTGATTTTTATTTTATAGGAAATTTAATAATGAATGCTTCATTAAGCGCTCAGGGGCCTTCTGTTGCCCAACGTCAGGGATTTTCACTTCGTAAGCTGTTTTCTCGGCAACGCGTCGTGAATTTCCTCAAGGTGATCCTGCCGTTTGCCGTACTGGCTTCGTTCTTCCCGGAAGTGGCTCTCGCCGCCGGTGGCGGTAAGGACATGCTGCAATCCGGCGATGCCGATGTGAAGGCAACGGCAGGCTCCGGCTCCACCATGGTCAGATGGATCATCGTGACTGAAGTTCTGGTCGGGGCCGTGATGTATATGGCCACCAAGAACCTTAAATACCTCTCCGGCTTCATCGTGGTCTCTGTTCTGATCGCGGTGGGGATGAAAGTCGCCGGGTATTAATCGGGGGCGGTATGTCGGGAAACGATCTGAATAAATACCGTTTCCCGAAAACACTGAGAACACAAGACCGCTGGTTTGGGTTTTGTCTTGATGAATTAATCCCCGTGGCTATTACTGGCGGCTGGTTTATCTGGCAGCAGAAATATATCACGGGGATTATTTTAGCGGCGCTGGTGTTCTGGGCCATTCACAAAGCCAAAAAGGGGAAGGGCAGTAGCTGGCTGCGTGACCTTGCATATTGGTATTTACCGACCTCGCTCGGCAAAGGCGTCTACAAGGTGGTCCCTGAATCGTGTTTTCGGAAATGGATAAAATAGGCAGGCGATAATGGAACACTCAGCACGTCTCAACTCAAACCGTATTATTGCCATCGGCTTTATTGTCATGGCGCTGTTGATTGCTGCGCTGACGGTGGCCGTCATTATCATGGCTATCAACAACTATCGCCTGCAGAACGAGAAACAGGTGGTGGCAGTCCCCATGTTGTTCAAGGCGCCGTTTGGCGTCTCGCAAAACAGCGCTGATGCATCGTATCTCGAGCAAATGGCGCTCTCCTTTGTCGCGTTGCGTCTCAATGTGACCCCTGAGACGGTCAACGCCTCACATTCCACCCTGCTCATGATGGTCAAGCCGGCGGCGCAAAACGCTCTCAAAATCGTCCTGGCCGAAGAAGCCAACCGTATCCGAGCCAGCAACGTCAATGCGGCTTTCTTCCAGACCAGCGTGAAAGTTTATCCCGCCCAGGGGCGTGTTGATATTCGCGGTGAGCTGCGTACCTGGATCGGTGACAGCGCCCCGGAAAAAGCCCTCAAGCACTACTCCCTTTATATCGATCGCAGCGAGGGTGTGACCTGGCTGGCCAAGTTCGTCGAGGTAAACGATGAAAACTAAACGTCGCTATGCGCTGACGGTTGTCGCTCTGACGGCCTGCTTCGGCGCCCAGGCCGGCACGGTGGATGCGCCGGTCACTATCCCACTGCAGAACGGCAGTCAGGCGCATGTTTCACTGAGCAACAGCGAACCCAACCTGTTCAACATCCCCGGCGATCGCGTGACGTTCGTCAGCGGCGTGGATGAAAGCCTGGTGAATTATGAGCCGGCGGCCAACGGGGGGCTGGTGCTGAGCACGCTCAATAAAAAGCCGTTCAGTTTTGTGATCGAAACCGAGCGGGGCATGAACTATTCCATTCGCGCCGTGCCGCGTGCCGGTGTCGGCCGCACGTTCTCACTGGTGGGGGAGAGCCAGGGCGTTTCTGTTGCCGCCAAAGGCTGGGAAGAGGGACAGCCCTACGAGTCCATGCTGGTCTCGCTTAACAAGTCATTGATGGAGGGCCGGTTGCCGGCCGGCTATGGGCAGATGCCGGTCACGCGGGAAGCGCTGGCCGCACCTTACGGTTTGCGTGCGCAGGCGCAGCAGGTCTGGACAGGGCATCACCTGAAGGTGGTTCGCTTTGAGGTCAGCAATCCCGGCAGTGCCAGCCAGTGGGTCAACGAACACGACTTCTGGCAACGGGGTGTGCGGGCGGTGATGTTCGATACGCCTACCCGGCAGATTATCGGCGGCGGTCGCATGAGCGTGTGGATCACCTTGTCCGAGGGAGGCCGCTGATGGCGAACATCAATGTGCTGGTTAAGCGCAAGCAATATCTCTGGCTGGGCGCGGTCGCGCTGGCGGTCGCCGCGGCCATCGGCGGCGGTTACTACTTCTCGCAGGATGCGGAGCTGGAGACACAGCAACTTGCCGAACCGGCTCCCGACCTGACCGGGGTGGTCGACAATACCTTTGACGATCGCGTGCAGCAGCATGCCATCACCCAGACGCAGGCCGCGCAGGCCGAGATCAACAAGCAGTTTACCGCCCTGCGTCAGGAAATCGACCTGCTGAACAAATCGCGCCTGGAAGATCAGAAGCGCATGCAGGTGCTGGAAGACGAAAACAACAAGCTTAAACAGTTTGGCGGGCCAGGGGCGCAAACAACACCAGGGAATCCGGCCCCCGGTTCCGCCTCCTTACCGCCGCTGGTTAACGGCGTGACGCCCGAGGGCGAGCCCATGCCGACACAGTTCCCGCCGGCAGCGGGCGGTGCGGTTCCGCCACCGACGGCGTTCTACCCGGGCAAAGGCGTCACACCGCCACCGAGCGTTGATTACAAGCCTATCCCTGTTCCCGGCCGTCTCTATCGCAAGTCACTGGTGCCGCCGGAGACCGGCCCCAGGAAAAAGAAGTACCCCTATATCCCAACCGGCAGCTTCGCCAAATCCATCCTGATTGAGGGGGCGGATGCCAACGCCTCGGTGACCGGGAACACGGCCACGGTGCCGATGCAGGTGCGGTTGACCGGCCGGATCGAGATGCCGAACAGCAAGACCTATGACGCGACCGGCTGTTTTATCAGCATGGAGGCCTACGGCGACGTCTCCAGCGAACGTGCCATCGTGCGCACCCGCAAAATCAGCTGCATTCGCGGTGAAGACATTATCGATCAGGACATCGACGGCCACGTTTCCTTTATGGGCAAGAACGGCGTGAAGGGCGAGGTGGTGATGCGCAACGGCAAGATCCTCGGCTTTGCCTGGGGCGCCGGGTTCCTTGACGGGTTGGGCGAGGGTGCCGGCCGGGCGGCGCAGCCGACCGTTGGTCTCGGGGCCACGGCCAGCATGGGCGCCGGCGATATTGCCAAATCGGCCATCGGCGGGGGGGCCAGCAAAGCCGCCTCGACGCTCAGCGACTACTACATCAAACGGGCCGAGCAGTATCACCCGGTGATTCCGATCGGCGCCGGTAACGAAGTTACGGTGGTGTTCCAGGAGGGCTTCCAGATGAAAACCATCGAGGAAGTGGCGGCGGAAAAAGAGAGCCGTCAGCAGGGGCAGACCGAAGGGAGCGACCAGCCCAAATCCGGGCAGAACCTGAACGGGTTCAACACCGATCAGATGCTGAACCACCTCGGCAAGCTTGATCCGGCTCAGTTCGGTCTCGGCGCATCAACATCAGGAGGGCGGTAATGGACAAGGCGATGCGCGACATGTGGCGAATGAAACACAAGGCAGTGCAAAAGCAGCTGAATCGGGAGGCGTGGGCGTTGGTGCGTGATGACTGGCATCACGCGCGTTATCTCCAGTTCGGCGTGTTGACCCGTCGTTTCGTCAACGGCTGGCTGTTGGCCATGACGATGCTGCTTATGGGGCTGGGGGGGATTTTGCTGGTCCTGTTTTTCCTGGAGCCCGAACGATTCTACACCGAGTTTACCGCTCTGGATCTGGCGGGGTTCATGCAGCTGCGTGCTGCTTTGAAAACTCTGCTGGTCGATTTTTCTTATCAATATGCGCCGGCCTTTGGTGGGCTGTGGATGGTGATGAGCGTTTGGCACAGTTACGTCGACCGCGCGCAGTCGGTGCGCACGGCGGCGGGGCGCTTGGCGTCATCGTCGATACGGGATAACACCCTGGCAACGGTTGTTTTCGCTGAGGGTAGCAACCACACCGGTGAACCGAAACGTGAGGAGAAACCATGAATAACAACGACAAACCCACTATCTGGTATTTCGATGACTTTCCCTTCATGGGTGTCGCTTCTGCAGAAATCGGGAACCGTGTCGTCTGCGGCCGAACCGGGGCGGGGAAAACGACGCTGATGCAGTCCATCGTGGATAAATACAGCGCGGATGCCGTGCGGCAGGGCATTTCTATTGCACCGACACCGCCTTCTGAGGATGAGGCCAAATCATGACTGAACGAAAAATGACGGGGCTATATGTCTTTTTATTGCTGGCCTGGTGGGGCGGCTGGCTTGCGCTCGATATGTGGCGCATTGAGCACCTGCTGACCGATGCCGACAAGTGGGCCGGTTTTCGGCGTGACATTCTTTGGTGTGCGGGGTCGGCGGCGCTCTCTTTATTTTTCTTAATGACGGGTCCCAATAAAAAATCCTCTGCTTACGCACTGTCGGTATGCCTGGCACTGATAGTGCCCATCTCGGTCGCAATCGTTGCCGGGAGTTCTTTCATTCACTGGGAATTTGATGTCCCGATGTTCTTGATGATGCATACGTGCGCCGGATGGGTAATGACCCTCGTTGTACCGTTAATGACTTTTTTCTCGGCCAGGTTTTAAGGAGACTCAATGAAAACGCACATCATGAAATCACTACTTTTACTCCCCGCCCTGGGGGGCGTGCTGCTGCTGGCCGGCTGTGCCGGCGTCAGCAGCGAGTTTGGCTGTAACGCCACCACCTCCGACAGCTGCATGACGATGGAGCAGGCTAACGAGAAAGCCAAGTCGCTGGAAGAGGGCAGCGAAGCAAAGCCGGCTGCGGCCGCATTGCCTCGTCTGGCTGACGGCGACTTTGCGGCAGTGGGGCGAGATACCGGCCCCGTCCCTGTATCAGTTGGCAGCACTTCCCGTTTGTTGCCTCGTCAGGACGCTGCATCCCCGGCGCCGGTGGTACCGGCGTATCCGGCGATTGCGGCGCCGACCGCCATCGTGACGACCGTCAGTACCTGCACGTTGCCACGTTGTGCCGGTGTCGGCAGCACCCGACCGGCACGCCAGGCCGAGCAGACCGCGCAGCTGTGGATTGCGCCCTGGATTGACAGTCAGGACGTTTATCACCAGCCGGGCAAGGTGCTGTTCGTGGTTAAACCCGCCGTCTGGGGCCAGCCCCAGTCCGTCTATTAAGGAGAGAGTGATGCAGGGAATATGTGCTGTACCGGTTGAGCGCGACGCGCAGGGATTCTGGACCCATCCGGCGATGCTGCAGGCAAACCTTGAGACATCGGCAGAGATGACCTATTGGCTACGGTCGCGCGGCCTGGAATGCTGGGTGATGTTTATGCGGGATGAAGACCCTGAGGCCTTGCTTGCGGGGTTTGATGAGGACTGTCCGGATGCCCGTGGCTGGAACCCTTCTCCGCCGCCGGGGGAGGGCTGGTTCATCGGCTCCATTTATGACAACGAGGACGGACCTATGTGCCTGTGGTTTAGGGCGGCCACTCGCGAGGTTGACGCATGAATCTGATCGATAAAGTCACCCATACCGCCAACAGCCTGCTGTCGGCGCTGAAAATGCCGGATGAAGCCGCCGCCGCCAACAAGGTGTTGGGTGACATGAACTTTCCCCAGCTGAGCAGCGTGCTGCCCTATCGCGACTACGACGAAGAGAGCGGGCTGTTCATCAATGCCGGCTCCATCGGCTTTGTGCTGGAAGCGCTGCCGCTGGCCGGCGCCAACGAGCAGGTGGTTCTGACGCTCGAAAGTCTGCTGCGCACCAAGTTGCCGCGTGGGATCGCGTTGTCCGTTCACCTGATGGCCAGCAAGCGCGTCGGCGATCTGGTGGAATCCGGCCTGCGTGACTTCTCCTGGTCGGGCAAGGACGCGGACAAATTCAACGCCATCACGCGGGCCTTCTACCTGATGGCGGCAGAAGGTCGCTTTTCCCTGCCACCGGGCGTCGATATGCCGCTGACGCTGCGTAATTACCGGGTATTCATCTCCTACTGTGTCAAGAGCAAGCGCCGCAACAAGGCACTCTTCACCGAGTTGGAGAACCTGGTCAAGGTGCTGCGTGCGTCGCTGATGGGGGCGAAAATTCCGACAGAGTCGCTTAATGACGAAGACTTTATCAACGTTGTGGGCGAAATCATCAACCACGATCCGAGCCAGCTATACAACAAGCGTCGCAAACTCGACCCGCTCAAAGACCTGAACTTCCAGTGCATCGACAACGGGTTCGGTATGGACGTGTATCCAGACTGCGTCAAAATCAACTTGCGCGATGCCGGCAGCAAGAAAGGCAGCGTGGCGCGGGTGATGAACTTCCAGCTCGAGCAGAACCCGGAGATGGCCTTCCTGTGGAACACCGCCGACAACTACGGCAACCTGCTGTATCCCGAACTGTCGATCGCCACACCGTTCATTATTACGTTGACACTGGTCGTTGAAGAACAGACCAAGACCTCTTTCGAGGCGAACCGCAAGTATATCGATCTGGAGAAAAAATCCCGCACCTCCTACGCCAAATTCTTCCCCGGCACGCTGGAGGAGATGAAGGAGTGGGGCGATCTGCGCCAGAGTCTGGCGTCCAACCAGACGGCGATCGTTTCCTTCTTCTATAACGTGACGGTGTTTTGCGAAGACAATGACAGCGTGGCGCTGCGCTGCGAGCAGGACGTCATCAACAGCTACCGCAAGAACGGTTTCGACCTGATATCCCCGCGCTTCAAGCAGCACTGGAATTTCCTGGCCTGCCTGCCGTTTATGGCCGAGCACGGCGTCTTCCAGGATTTGGCGATGCACGGTGCGGTGCATCGCGCCAAGACCCTGAACGTGGTCAACCTGATGCCGATCGTCGCCGACAACCGTCTGGCGCCGTCCGGTCTGCTGGCGCCCACCTACCGCAACCAGCTGGCGTTCATCGACATCTACTCCGAGGTGATGCGCAACACCAACTACAACATGGCGGTGGCCGGGACGTCAGGCGCGGGTAAAACCGGTCTTATTCAGCCGATGCTGCGCAGCGTGCTGGATACCGGTGGCGCCGCCTGGGTGTTCGATATGGGCGATGGTTACAAGAGCCTGTGCGAAAACATGGGCGGGGTTTACATCGACGCCCAGACGCTGAAGTTCAACCCGTTCGCCAACGTGAAGGACATCAACCTGTCGGCGACGCAGATCGCCAACCTGATTTCGGTGATGGCCAGCCCCGACGGCAACCTGGACGAAGTCCATGAAAGCCTGCTGGAGATGGCGGTGAAGGCAGCCTGGCTGAGCAAGCAAAAGAATGCCCGTATCGATGATGTGCGTGACTTTCTGCGCGACGCGATGGATGAGGAGGTCTATCGCGATTCGCCGACCATCCGCAACCGCCTGCATGAAATGACCATCCTGCTGGATAAATACTGCTCCGACGGCACCTATGGTGAGTTCTTCAACTCCGACGAACCGTCGCTGCGCGATGACGTCAACATGGTGGTGCTGGAGATGGGCGGCCTGAAAAATCGCCCTGATCTGCTGGTTGCGGTGATGTTCTCGCTGATGATCTACATCGAGGGGCGGATGTACCAGACATCGCGTCAGAGCAAGAAGCTGTGCGTTATCGACGAGGGCTGGAAGCTGCTCAACTTCAAGAACGCCAAGGCGGGCGAGTTTATCGAAGAGGGTTACCGTACCGCGCGCCGTCACCGCGGGGCGTACATCACCATTACCCAGAACATCAAGGACTTTGATTCGGACACCGCCAGCTCGGCCGCGAAAGCCGCCTGGGGCAACTCCTCCTACAAGATCATCCTGATGCAGGACGCCTCCGAGTTCAAAACCTATCTGCAGAAAAACCCGGACAACTTCACCCAGCTGCAGCAGGACATGATCGGGAAGTTCGAGTCGGCCAAAGACCAGTGGTTCAGCTCCTTCATGCTGATGGTCTCCGGCAAGGTCAGCTGGCACCGCCTGTTTGTCGATCCGCTGAGCCGCGCCATGTACTCCTCCCAGGGCCAGGACTTCGAGTTCATGCAGGCCCGGCGCGAACAGGGGGTATCGGTGCATGACGCCGTGTATGAGCTGGCGCACCGCAACTTTGGCGAGGAGATGGCGCGCATCGAGCGCTGGGTGGAAGAAAACTACACAGGGAGGGCGGCCGCATGACACTGCCTGCCATTATCACGCCGCCAAATACTCCGGTACAGAAACGCGCCATTGTGCTGTGGGGGGCGGTCTGCGTGCTGATTGCCGTCCTGCTCAGTGTGGGGGCCACGCTGTGGCTGTTGCAGCGTCAGCCTGCGATCGTCACCTTCGACATGAAACAGACCATGGAGGCGTTCTACGAGAGCGCCGCCAAACAATCCCTGCCGCCGGAGCGCAGCAAGCTGCTGGCCGAACGGTTTACCGGCGCGCTGCAAACCAGCATCGCGCAATACCAGCAGCGCAACAACGTGATCATCCTGGTCTCGCCGGCGGTGGTGGGAGGGGCAAAGGACGTCACTCGCGAGCTGCAGCGGGATATTGCTGCCCGAATGCAGCGGGGTAATACCGTCAGTGTAGGTGAGGAGACAAACCTATGAATAGTTCAGCAATCAGTTTTATGGCGGGCTTTGTTGTTTGTTTTGTAATCATGTTCGTTACGAATCTGGGGAGAAATCAAATGCCAGCCACCATCACGGCGACTCCAGTGGTGTTTACCCCGGCTCAGCAGGATGCCATCGGGCCACTTGCCCGCGATTACCTGCTGGCGCACCCGGACATCCTGCTGCAGATGAGTGAGAAGCTGGAGGCGCAGCAACAGACCGCAGCCAATCGCACGGTGCAAACCGCGTTGACCACGCAGCCGGAACTGCAGGCGACGTTACTGCACGATCCGGCGACGCCGGTTGTGCATCCTGACGGCGGCGTCACCGTGGTGCAGTTCTTCGACTATCAGTGCATCTGGTGCGCGCGTATGGCGCCGGTGGTGGCCGAATTTGTGCGTGACAATCCCGATGTGCGCTTTGTGTTCAAGGAATTCCCCATTTTTGGCAGTCGCTGGCCGATGTCGGTGCAGGCGGCACGCACCGGCCTGACGCTGTGGCAACTCAAGGGCGGTGACGCCTATCTGGCCTACCACAATGCGGTCTTTGCCTCCGGTGAGAACGAAGGTCGCTTGTCCCAACCCACGCTTAATGCGGCCCTCCAGAGCGCCGGCGCCGCGCCGATGACCGTGCTGCCCGAGACGGAGAAAACGCTGCTGACCACGCGTGAACTGGCTCAGCAGCTGAACATCAGCGGGACCCCCGCCTTTATCGTCATGCCGACCCGTGATGCGCGGGCGGATCAGGTGACGCCACTGTACGGTGCCGTAGATGTAAAGGCACTGCAGGCCGCGGTCGCACAGGCAAAAGCGGGAGGCTACTGATGCGCGTTGTCTGCCTGGTTTTCTCCTTATCACTGCTGCCTTGCATGGCGTTGGCCAAAGACTTCGGCACCTGGGGCGACCTGTACCCGGTGGCCGAGCCGGACATGCTGCAGACCATTCACGAACGTTTGACCGCGCTGCAGCGCAGCGGCCGTTGGGACGAGGAAATGACGGCGTTCAAAGAGCGCACCGTGAAGCACAGCCAGCGGCCTGAGCCGGTCGCCGGCATCGGCAGGACCGAGCGCTATGCCGAACGCTTCTTCGACCCGAGCGTGCAGCTCTCTTCTGACCTGAAAGACGACAAGGGGCGCGTGTTTGCCCGCAAGGGCGACGTTATCAACCCGCTGGCCACCGTGCCGTTCGCGCAGACGCTGTATTTCATCGACGGCGACGATCCGCAGCAGGTTGCCTGGATGAAGGCGCAGCAGCCGGAGACCCTGATGGTGAAGGTCATTCTGGTCAACGGCGACATTCCCAAGACCTCTGCCGCGCTCGACAGCCGTATCTACTTCGATCAGGGCGGGGCGCTGTCGCGCCGGTTCGGGCTGACGACGGTGCCGGCGCGCATCACGGCGGCGCCGAGCGGCCTGCGGCTGCGTATCGAATCCATTCCTGCCGCCGGCAGCGCGAACTGAAGGGGAACAGTATGTTTGTGACACGTAAACGTTTTATTGCGACCGAGAATCAGCTGCAAAGCTGTCGCCAATTGCTGGCCGCGCGCCACGGCGAGTTGATGGCCATCCGCAAGGCGGCGTCGGCAAACGGTGGGATCTACAAATGCATTCTTGAGTGCCGTGAGGTAGCCCACGAGCTGCGTGAGCAGCTGCCTGCCGATCAGGACGGTCACAGCCCTTATTTGTTCGACAAGTTGGCGCTTATCGACAGTTTGCTGGGCACCCTGGCCGCGTTGTTACCGCCGCAGGATGAGGCACGCCCCACCGCCAGGATGGTTGCCGCCGGTGATGTGCAAGAGATTTACCGGGGAACACAGTGGGCGACGCATTGCCAGGAGCGTTGCGCATGACCCGGTGGTGTCTCTCGGCGTTGCTGGTTGTGGCAGGCCTGTTTTCGGCACCGTCTCAGGCGGCGGATGCGGCCTGTCAGGGGCGATTTGTCAATCCGATCACCGATATCTGCTGGCGCTGCATCTTCCCGCTTTCAATCGGCAGCATTCCGGTCGGGAAAGGGGATTTGCCGGATACCAGCAATCCGGGCAGCCCTATCCAGTTCTGCCCCATGCCGCCGCCGATTTTTCAGCGTATCGGGATGGCAATGGGGTACTGGGAGCCGATGGCCATGACTGACGTGACCCGTTCGCCGGGCTGTATGGTCAACCTGGGCGGTTTCAGCATCAACCTCGGCAAGATTGGCACCGGCACCGGCGGCAGCAGCGGCAAGGGGGACGTGACCACCGCGTTCTATCACGTCCATTGGTACAAGTACCCGTTGACCTACTGGCTGAACATCATCACCTCCGCGGGCTGCCTGCAGGGTGGGGACATGGATATCGCCTACCTGTCGGAAATCGACCCGACCTGGGTCGACAGTAGCCTGACCACCATTCTCAACCCGGAAGCGGTGGTCTTTGCCAACCCGCTGGCGCAGGGCGCCTGCGCGGCCGACGCCATTGCCAGCGGCTTCCATCTGCCGATCGACGCATTGTTCTGGTGCGCCGGCAGTCAGGGCTCGATGTATCCGTTCAACGGCTGGGTGGCCAAGGAAATCAGCCCGCTGCAGTCGTCGGTGCTGGTCTCGGAAAAGATGGCGTTCAAGCTGCACCGCCAGGGGCAAATCATGGAATCCATCGGCAAAGACCGGGCGGTCTGTTTCGAGTACCCATCGCCGATCATGCCGAAAGAGCGCTGGCGTTATCAGATGGTGAACATGTACCCGGACAGCGCCCGCTGTCACCCGATGGGTCGCAGCGTGATGCGTTGGGAAGTGGGGCATAACTCACCGGCCAGCAAGAAGAACTTCGGCTACGTCATGTGGCGCAAGCGCAACTGCGTTTTTTTATAGGGAATTGCCCATGTTTTCTAAACGTATTTCATTTTTCTATCCACTGAGTTGGGTCGTATTTCTGGGGTTGGGGGCAGTTTCGTTGAGAACCGGCTCTCAAGAGCAGACCTTTTTGAATTGGCCTTTATGGCTTGGTTTATGCGTGTTAGGGACGTTGATCATTGTTTTATGGGTGGTGGTTTTCGAACCGAATGACACGTCATCTGGTCCTTATGCCTCTGGCCTGGTCTGCTTCGTTGCCTGGGTGTTGTGGTTTGTAATTTCGCTATTCGGAATAGTGGTGCAAGGGGTTGATTTCTGGCCATCAATGGAGGCGTTGTTATTGCTTAATGCGCTGACTGTGGGCCTCGCTTCGATTTTCTTCCTGGGTTTCTTGATGGCTGAGGGGGGAGTGTGACGGTGATCAGCAGCATTAAAGGTAACGCCATGAATAGATTGAACAGCTTAGCCCTGGCGCTGACGCTTTCGGCGTTATATGTGGCAGGGAGTTGGGCTGCAGACAGCGCTGCGCCTGCCAGCGAGGTGACGATTGCGCAGCAGCAGGCGGCAGCCCAGGTGGACAGCAACCGGGCGTGGCTGCGCGAGCAGGAAAAGCGCTCGGCTGACCTGCACCAAAACACCCCGTTACCGGAGTTCCTGCGCAATCAGCCGCCGCGTTCGCTGTCCCAGGACGACCAGTCCTTTATTGACCAGCTGGCAGCGAAGCAGCGTCAGGACGCCACCGAACAACCGGCCGAGGGGGCGCTGTACTTCGTGTCCTTCGCTATTCCCGAGGAAGGTATGCGCCGCATGCTGCAGGAGGCGCGTCGCTTCGGCATTCCGGCCACGTTGCGCGGCATGGTGAATGGCGACATGCGCGAAACGGTGCAGCGGGTGCAAAAACTGGTGGAAGCCGGCGGCATCGACGGCGTGCAAATCGACCCGCAGCCCTACACACAGTACGGCGTGACCGCCGTGCCGGCGCTGGTCGTGCGCTGCGCGGCCGGCTTCGATGTGGTGCGCGGCAACCTGCTGATGGCGCAGGCGCTGAAGAAGGTCGCGAAGGACGGCGACTGCGCCGCCATGGCTCAGGCATTACTGGATAAGGCCGGTGTGAAATGAATACCGAAGCGAAGCTCTACCTTCTTAAATTAGTTTTGGGACTTCTGACCTGGGGGTTTTTGATGTGGCATTTGCTCGATCTCAGTGATTTTTTCAGGGATTTAATGCCGAAAAAAAACAATAAAAAAAGCGGGAGGAAGGACAAATGACCCACCTGGTGAAGTCTCTGCCCGGTCTGCTGGCAACACATGCCCTGGTACTGGGGACGTTTATCTTCGCCACCGGCGATTGCCGGGCGGAAGGGGATGACGTGTTCCAGACCGGCAGCGAGTTTGCCAAACAGATCGCCGGTCAGGGTACAGGTACGCTGCAGAACACCAACCCGGCCAACGTGCTGCCGAACTACACCGATAACCCGAAAGAAAAAGGCTATTACGGTGGCGTCACAGCCGGGGATGCCAACAACCTCAAGACCGACGGCGGCACCGCCTGGGGCCAGACCGAGGTGGGGCAGGCGGTGACCGATTCGGTGCTCAAGAACCCCAAGGAGCCGATTTCACACGATGCGCCCTTTATTCAGGCCGGCAAGGAGATTGAAGGCAAGGCCGAGAGCATCGTCGGCAAGACCGGCCCGGACTGCAAGGCCGAACAGGTGACGCGCAGTGAGTTCACCCGCCATGTGTGCGAGCGCGATACGGCGGTGATGCGCACCTGCGAGCGTGCCACCGACATCGGTGGCCACAATGAAACCCGTTACGAAGACCGCAGCGCACACATCGATAAATCAATGATCCGTTGGTGGAAAGAGGGCAACCGTATCCACGGCACCTTTATCGCGCCGTTTACCGGCAGGCTCAATACGGGGTCGATATACCTCGAGCTGCAGGACGATCTGCACAGCTATGGCGTGCCGCTGGCCTTTTCACTGCTGGGGAATGAGGTGCGCTATGGCCGTCAGGACTGGGGCAGCCGGCCGCTGAACGTCGGTAACGTCACGCTCACGCAGGGGCAGCAGGTCGATATTGTCCTCACCATGGACCCCGGTGGCCATCTGGATACCTTTCTGGATGCGATGGTCAGGCAGTTGAGCGGTGGTGGGGGCGGCTCGCCGATGGTGTTCTACGTGACGTTCGACGGCAGTTCGTCGGTGCAGGTCTGGGTGCCGACCACGTCGACGCCGGCCGACTGTCCACTGGCGCAGGAGGCCGGGGCGGTGAAGGTCAATACCGTCTGCAGTGAGCCGGGCGGCGAACGAACCGTTACGGTCAACGGCCAGACCTACCCGGTGTGGGCCAGCTGCTGGCGCTTTACCGACACCTATCGGTTGCAGGAGGCCGGCCAGGGCAGCTGCGAAGCCTATGCCAACAATCCGGCCTGCACTATTGCCACGCACGGCTGCGCCTTCTCTGATGAGTATGGCCAGTGCCTGCACGAGAACGTGACCTACTCCTGCGAAACCCGCACCACCGGGAACGTGATGTTGTGCGGCGGCCAGATGTACTGCCTGGACGGGGAGTGCGACAAGGCGCAAAAGGGCACCCAGGGTAACGATTTTGCGCACGCCGTTTCCGAACTGGCCGCGGTGGCGGCCGCCGGCAAGGACGTGGCGGCGCTGAACGGTATCGATGTGCGCGCCTTCACCGGCAAGGGGCAGTCCTGCCGCAAGGCGTTTGCCGGCTTTAGCGACTGCTGCAAGGACTCCGGGTGGGGTAACAGCGTCGGGCTGGCGCACTGCGACAGCGAAGAGAAGGCGCTGGGCAAGGCGAAAGAGAACAAATTGACCGTCAGCGTCGGCGAATACTGCAGCAAGAAAGTGCTGGGTGTCTGCCTGCAGAAGAAGCGCAGCTACTGCCAGTTCGACAGCAAGCTGGCGCAGATTGTTCAGCAGCAGGGGCGTGCGTGGCAGCTGGGTATCGGCTTTGGCGACGCAAAATCCCCCGACTGCCGGGGCATTACCGTAGACGAGCTGCAGCGCATCAACTTCGACCAGCTGGACTTTGCCAATTTCTATGAAGACCTGATGAAAAATCAGAAGGTGCCCGAAGACGCGGCACTGCTGGAGAAGGTTAAGCAGCAAATCGCACAACGTATGCAGGAGGCAGCCAAGTGAAAACGCGCGGGACTTCAAATTTCAATTTGGCGGCACGCGGGTTGGCCAACCGCAGGGCGGCAGCGCTGTTGAGCCTGAGCCTGCTGGGTGCGGCGTTCACCGCGCAGGCCGGCGGCTGGCAGTGGTATGAGCGGGAGGCCAAACCCGCTGACGAGGACATGCCACCGCAGGCTGTAGCCCCGGCCGCTCCGGCCGGCGCACTGCAAAAGTTGCAGCTGCTGCAGCAGTCGCTCAAGGAGCGGCTGGCAGACGCCATCCTGTACCCCAGCACGGAGAATTTCGTGAAGTTCTTCCAGATGCAGAACTACTTTACCCAGCAGGCGGGGCTGTTTGAGCGCTCTGCGCAGCGGGCGTTTCTGGCGCACCCGGAGCTGGACTACAACCTGAAGCACAGCCACTACAACGGCACGGTGAAAAGCCAGCTGGCCGCCGACTTTGCCGCGCAGCGCGAGGCCATCGGCAAAATGGCGCAGCAGTACGGGCTGATGCTGTTCTATCGCGGCGCGGAGCCGATCGACGGTCAGCTGGTGAGCGTGGTGAAGGGCTTTCGGGACAGCTACGGGCTGTCGGTGGTGCCGGTGACTATCGACGGGGTGGTCAACCCTGCGATGCCGGAGAGCCGGCGCGATGCGGGACAGTCACAGCGGCTGGGCATCAGCCACTTCCCGGCGCTGGTGCTGGTTGACCCGCGCAGCGGCGCGGTCAAGCCGCTGGCCTATGGCTTTATCAGCCAGGACGATCTGGCCAAACAGTTCCTGAACGTCTTTACCGACTTCAAACCCAATTATTAACGGAGCGTTGAATGCGTAAATTTAAATTCCCTGACATCGACGCAACCGGCGGTTGGGTCGCGGCCTTCGGGATCTGGTTCCATATCGTCGCCGGCCTGGTGCACCGGGCGCCGGATATGGCGGTGACGCTGGCAGAGTTTATCGCGCTCACCCTGACGGTGTGCGGCGGCTACAAAATTCTCGATGAGCTGGCGCGCGTCCCCAAACGGCAGCGTGAGGAGGCGGAAAAACAGGCCTATATCGCGGCACATCGTGAACAGGCGCCGTCGCCGGCGAGCACAGACGAACAGCACGGAGCCGGGGAGGTGCAGAATGCGGATCGCTAACATCGCCTGGCTGGCCTTGCTGTTAACCAGGCTGGCGCATGGCTCCACAATTGATGAGATAGCGGCGCTGCAGAAAAAAGCCGGCGTCAATCGGGCGCAATCAGCGACATCCGTCCCCGCTCCGCGGCCGGCGGCAGCGCCACGCTGGTTTACGCTCAGCAACGGCGCGCGCGTCAACCTCAATGACTGGAAGGTGGTGCTGTTTATGCAGGGGCACTGTCCGTACTGCCATCAGTTTGATCCGCTGCTGAAATCGCTGTCGGAGCGGGTCGGCTTTTCCGTGTTCGCCTACACCTTCGACGGCCAGGGCGATGCCACGTTCCCGGAGGCCATCCCGGCGCCGCCGGAGGTGATGCGCACCTTCTTCCCCGGCCTGCCGGTGGCCTCGCCGACAACGTTCCTGGTGAACGTCAATACGCTGGCGACCTACCCGATGATCCAGGGTGCCAGCGATGAGCGCGGTTTTATGGCGCGGCTGGATACCGTGTTACAGGAAGCGACATTAAGAGGAGACCATCGTGAATAAATCAGAGCGTCACACCATTACTGTTACTGTTGAGCAGAGCGCGGTGTCTCCCGAACGGCGTATTGCCAGCGCGTGCGCGGAATACAAGCGCGACAGCGCGCGGCTTATGATTTTTCTTCATCTGACGGTGCTGTTTTTTGTGGCGGCCGTCGCGCTCTGGATGGTCAGCCACTGGTGGTTTGGGGTGATCTTTACCGACAGTCACCCAGCCTCCGATTCACGCACGTTTTACGTGATGAATATGTGGAACGTACTGATGTACTTCATACCTGGCATGTTTGCCGCGCTGTCAGCCGGGTGCCTCGCGGTCGCACTGGTCTTTGAGAGTCTGGGGCTGTTTAGCCTTTATACCACCCTGCTGTGGCAAAAGTGCTGCATGTACCGCCAGTCTCGCCAGCGCCGGGAGGTTGTATGAAATTACGTGCTCTCTTCATCGGCCTGACGCTGGGGCTGGCGACCGTTGCACCGGCCGTGGCCGACATGAACAGTGACATGAATCAGTTTTTTGACAAGCTGGGGTTTGCATCCAACACCACGGCGCCGGCGGTCTGGCAGGGGCAGGCGGCCGGGTATATCTCGGGCGGGTCGATTTATGCCCGCACCGGCGTGAAGCAAATCCAGCTGATTTCGATGTCGTTGCCGGATATCAATGCCGGCTGCGGCGGCATCGATGCGTACCTGGGCGCGTTCAGTTTTATCAACGGCGAGCAGCTGCAGCGCTTCACCAAACAGATCATGTCCAACGCCGCCGGCTACTTCTTCGATCTTGCCTTGCAGACCACCGTGCCGGAGCTGAAAGACGCCAAAGACTTCATCCAGAAAATGGCCAGCGACATCAACAGCATGAACATGAGCAGCTGTCAGGCGGCGCAGGGCATTGTCGGCGGGCTGTTCCCGCGCACGCAGGTCTCTCAGCAGAAGGTCTGCCAGGACATTGCCGGCGAATCCAACATCTTCGCAGACTGGGCTGCCTCGCGGCAGGGCTGCACGGTGGGTGGCAAAGGGGACTCGGTGCGTGACCGGGCAGGAGAGAAGGATAAGGAGCGTATCTCCAAGAACATCAACATCATGTGGGATGCGTTATCCAAAAACCGGATGTTCGACGGCAACAAGGAGTTGAAGGAGTTCGTGATGACGCTGACCGGCTCGCTGGTGTTCGGCCCCAACGGCGAAATCACGCCGCTGCCGCCACGCACTACCGATCAGAGCATCATCAAGGCGCTGATGGAAGGCGGCGCGGCCCGCGTTTATCACTGCAACGACAGCGACAAGTGCCTGAAGGTGGTGGCCGACAGCACCACGACGATAAGTCCGGACAATGCCCTGAAAGGGCAAATCAAAAAAATGCTGTTCAGCATCGAGAGCAAGGCGCGCAACGACGAGCGGCTGACGGATGCGGAGAAAGGGCTGATTTCCAGCACGCATGTGCCGTTGCTGACTTACCTGACCGACCCGCAAATGCTCGGCGTGTCCAGCGCAATGGTGCACCAACTGGCCGACTACGTGGGTTACGACATCCTGATGCAGTACCTGCAGGAGCTGATGGGCGGCGCGCGCGCCATGCTGGCGACCGGGAACTACCCGGAGGCCACCGTTGAGCAAATCAACAACAACTTCACGCAGGCCGGGCAGCTTATCGCCTCCCTGCAATCGCGCGTTCAGGTGCAGACTGATGCCCTGCTGGTCGTCGAGCAGCAGATGCGTTACATGCGCCAGCAGGTGTCGGCACGCCTGCTGACGCGTTACCAGAACAACTACCAGTTCGGGGAGGCGCAGTAACATGACGGAAATCTATGTCATCGGCGGCTCGGAGTGGCTGGCGCAGAACCTTAACGCGGTCGCGGCCTTTATGCAGACGGATACCTGGGACTGGATACGGAATTTTGCGGTGGCTGTCAGCGTGCTGGTGCTGGCCGCGCGGTATACCGCCCGCCGCGACCTGATGGATATCCTGGGCTGGGTGTTTGTGCTGGTGTTCTCCTCGGCGTTGCTGACCAAGGCGCAGCCGGTGCAAATCATCGATCTGTCCAATCAGCGTTCGATTCAGCGGGTGGCCAATGTGCCGTTGGGGATTGTGCTGCCGGCGACCATCATCACCCGCATCGGTTACGCCATGGTGCTGAGTTACGAAATGGTGTTCAGCCAGCCGGATGCGGTGACCTACAGCAAAACCGGCATGCTTTTCGGCTCCTCACTGGTGTCCCGAAGCACCGACTTCACCGCCCAGAACCCGGAGCTGGCCAACCTGTTTGCCGACTATGTACAGAACTGTGTGGTGGGCGACATGCTGCTCAATCACAAGTACAGCTTTGAGGAGCTGATGCATTCCGAAGATCCGTATGCGCTGATCTTCCGCCAGCCGAGTCCGCTTCGCGGTGTGTTCAACAAGGACGGCCGTTTCCAGACCTGTGAAGAAGCCGCGATGCCGCTGAAGAACATGCTGGGCCTGGAAGCGAAAACCGGCAGTCCGACCTACAACTATTATGCGCGGCGCATTCTTGGGGGGCGTCCCGATCGCGATCTGCTGTTCGGGCAACTGCTGGGGAACAGCTACCAGTATTTTTACCAGAACCAGAAGACGGCCAGCGATATCATCAAGCAGAACATCGTCATGAACGGCCTGCGCAGCGGCATCATGAGCTACTCGGCGCGCAGCGGTGACACGGCGGGCATGCTTAACATCGCCAGCACGTCGGCCATCGAGAAGCAGCGTCTGTCCCAGGCGACGCTCGGGCAGGTGATGATGCGCTCCTTGCCGCTGCTGCAGGTCATCCTGATCGGCATGATGATGGGGATGTTCCCCATTCTGGTGGTGATCGGCATGGTTAACCAGGGCAAGGAAGTGGCCAAAGCCTACGTGTTCGGCTGGCTGTGGGTGATGAGCTGGCCGCTGTTGTACGCCATTCTCAACAGCGCGATGGCCTTTTATGCCCAGAAGGCCGGCTCGCCCGTGGTGCTGAGCAATTTGTCCACGGTGAAGCTGAACTACTCCGATCTGGCCAATACCGCCGGCTATATCTCCGGCATGATCCCGTTTATCTCCTGGTATATCGCCAAAGGGCTGGGGCAGGGGCTGATGAGCGTCAGCCACAGCATGACCGGCGCCTACCAGAGTTCGGCGGCGTCGGCGGCGATGAGCGTGTCGGATGCCAACTACAGCTTCAACAACATGCAAACCGACAACGTGCAGGGTAACACCTGGGATACCAACAGCAGCGTGCGTGCCGGCCAGATGACCGCGCAACTGCCGACCGGCGGTACACAGACCCGCACGGGCGATGGTAGCAGCGTCTGGGATGCGAGCGGCGCGATGTCCAAACTGCCGGTGGATATCGGCGTGACGAAGCAGATTGCGACCGCGCAGCAGGAAATGGCGCGGGAAGCCGAGACCCAGGCGCAGACATCCATGCAGGGCTTCAACAGCAATATCAGCAGCGCCTGGACGCAGCTGTCGCAGTTTACCGGCCAGCGCGGCAGCAGCGACAGCATGACCCACGGTGCCGACACGGCGCAAAACAGCCAGTCCAGCATCGCGGCGCACAAAATGGCGAGCGCGGTGGAAAGCTATGCCAACGCCAACAATGTCAGCAAAGAGCAGGCAACGCAGGAGTTGGCGTCGAGAGCCGTTACTGATACCGCGAGCTTTAATACGCGAGCTGGTGTTTCCGCAAGTGGTGGATTGAAAGTGTTGGGGAATGGTGTAACGGCAGAAGGATATATGGGCGTAAGTTACGACAAAAGAGGGAGCGACACAGATTCTCATTCTGCTAGTAGCGGCACGCGTGGCAGTCAGGATGCGCGTCACGACCAGAGCGCCCAGGCTGCTGCTGACTTTAAGGAAGGGATGGACTACCTGACCAGTCAGCGCACCAGTCAGTCCGGCAGTCATACGGATAACAATGCGGACTCGCGCATTGATCAGCTTTCTTCGTCCTTGTCAGGCGCCAAGAGCAGCTACGAACAATACAGTAGTGCACATACCCGCAGCCAGGAGCTGTCACAGCAGGCTTCTCGTACCGAGAGTCTCAGTGGCGATATGCGCGAGAACCTGAGCCAGCAGTTTGCGCAGTACGTGATGGACAAGGCACCAAACGATGCCGGCAACATTTTGACCGGTCAATCGCAGGACGCCGTTGCCGCGCGTCAGTCGCTTGCGCGTGATTTTGTGCGTGAACAGGTGGCGCCGCAGGTGGATGCGCAATATCAGTCCAGCAGTAGTTCGCTTGGCACCGGCATGGGTTCTGTTGGTGGTGGTGGCTCCGGCCAGGATATTCAGGCTGATTATAACAAACACCAGAGTGCGGTTGAAAACAGAACCTCACAAGCGGGAATACGCAATGATGTAGGGGCTCAGGTTAATGGTATGGTTGATAATAACCAAACAGCCCAACAAAAAATTCAGACAGATATTCATAGCCAACAGCAAAATGTTGAAGGGCAGAGAAACGAACTGCAGCAAAATCATTCATCAGCACGAACTGCACAAAATTTAAAATATAGTCTTGAAAAAGAGAAGCAGGAAGGTATACCAGGTGCAAGTAGTCAAGATGAAATGATGGCACAGGCACAAGCCATGCAAGATAAATTCAATAAAGAGCGGGGTGGTAAATGATGGTTACTCATAAGATAATAAAAGATGAGGCTGCACAGTTGAAAGAACTGATGGATGAACAACTTGAGATACCATCATTCTTTTCTTGTGTTAAACCTGCAATACTAATGGAAGTCTGGATGGTTTTATGCCCACTGGTTAGTTTCTTTTTGGCTGATCAAAGGGATTCGGAATTACTCATTGCAACAGGAATGAGTGCGTTTCTTGGTTTTTTAATATCAGTAAGCATTGTCAATGGACGGAGCTTGTATCTCTCACTACCAGTTCAATTGAGAGAGAGTTCGCAGGTGTTGGAGTTGTTAAGTAAAAAAGTAAAAAGCTACGCGATGGTATTTTTATCACTGGTGCTGATATTATCAGTTTTGGCGGCGAATAGTGCTTTAGGTTCTATGGCATATATCATACCGCTTATTTTCTTCACAGTAATGATGGTGTTCATTTTTAATATGGATATTGGCCGCTATCGTCTTTCAGCATTTACCGCCGCTCTGGAGCTTATTAAATCCCGCAAACAGGGAGGTGAGTAACGGTGGCTAAGATCTCTGCCAAAACGCATACCACCACCCTGCGGCTCGATGACGGTACGTTTGGGCGTCTGCAGCGTATGGTGGCTGAGAACCCCCTCTACAGCCCCTCACATGTGATGCGCGGTGCCCTGCTGGCTCTCAGTCGATTAACCGACAGTGAACGTGAAGCCTGCATTCTGGCCGTAGCAAAGGGAGGTGTGGATGAGCTTTAACGCCAAGGACATGACGCAGGGCGGGCAGATCGCCTTTATGCGCCTGCGCATGTTCACGCAGATCGGCAACCTGATTTTCTACTGCCTGTTTATCGCCTTCTTCCTGGTGGCGATTTGCACGCTGTTGTGGCGCGTGTCCATCCAGAACCTCACGAACGGCCTGATTTATTGGTGGGTCTGGATGGTGGAAGGCTGGCCGAGCATATCGCCGTCAGAGACCCTCTACCACCTGGATTATTACGGCAAAACGCTGACCTACACCGCCAAACAGGTGCTGCTCGACAGTTACGTCTCCTACTGCGGTCAGCTGATTTGGCGTGAAGGGATCTTTGCCTGCATCGTGGCGGCGGTCGCGTGTGTGACGGGTTTTGTGGTCACCGTGTGGATACTTGGCCGTCAGGGCAAGCAGCAGAGCGAGGATGAGATCACCGGCGGGCGAACGCTCACAGATAACCCTGCGGTGGTGGCCAACATGCTCAAACGTGATGGTATGGCGTCCGATATCATTATTGATGGCCTACCGCTGCTAAAAAACAGCGAGGTCAAAAACTTCTGCGCCATGGGCAGCGTCGGTACGGGTAAGTCACGGCTGTATCGCAAGCTGATGGACTATGCTCGCAAACGTGGTGACATGGTTATTGTCTACGACAAGTCTTGTGATTTTGTCAAAGACTACTACGATCCGCAGCACGATAAAATCCTCAACCCGCAGGATGCACGCTGCGTCGGCTGGGATTTATGGTCGGAATGTCTGACACTGCCGGACTTTGAGAACGTCGCCGATATCCTTATCCCCATGGGCAGCAACGAAGATCCGTTCTGGCAGGGGTCGGCCCGCACCATCTTTGTGGAAGCGGCCTACCGCATGCGCAATGACGAAGACCGCAGCTACGCCAAGTTGCTCAATACGCTGTTGTCCATCGATCTGCCGCGTCTGCGTGCTTATCTGGAGGGCACGCCGGCGGCCAACCTGGTGGACGGCAAAATCGAGAAGACCGCCATCTCCATTCGCAGCGTGCTGACCAACTATGCCAAGGCACTGCGTTACATGCAGGGCGTAGAGAAACTGGGGGCACCGTTCACCATCCGTGACTGGATGCGCGGCGTGAAGGACAACGGCAAAAACGGCTGGTTGTTCCTGACCTCCGATTCAGCCAGCCACAAGGCGCTCAAACCGCTGATCTCCATGTGGCTCTCTATCGCCTCACACAGCTTGTTATCAATGGGCGAGAACCCGGACCGCCGCGTCTGGATTTTTGCCGATGAATTACCCACCCTGCACAAGCTGCCGGACCTGGTGTCCATCGTGCCGGAAGCGCGCAAGTTCGGCGGATGCTTTGTGTTGGGATTCCAGACCTACTCTCAGCTTGAAGATATTTATGGCGTCAAGGCGGCGGCCACCCTGTTCGGGGTGTTGCGCACCCGCTTCCTCTTCAGCGTACCGGATCGCGTGGGTGCCGAGTTCGCCGCCGGCGAAGTCGGTGAAAAAGAGTATCGCAAGGCCTCTGAACAGTTTTCCTACGGGGCCGACCCCGTCAGGGACGGGGTGTCCGTCGGTAAGGATTTGGAGCGCATGCAGCTGGTGAGCTACAGCGACATCCAGACGCTGCCTGATTTGTGCTGCTATGTGACGCTGCCGGGGCCATACCCGGCCGTCAGGCTGCAGATGGTGTACAAAAAAGTCAGGCAGGTCGCGCACCCCTATGAGCCTCGCAAGATGGATGCCGCTGCCGATGGGCGGCTTGTATCGGCGATCGAAATGCGGGAAGCCGAGACCGGCAATATGGATGCCTTGTTCGCTGCTACCCCAATCCTGCCGGCGGCCAGTGCGCGCGAAACTGCTGATGCCCCTGTCTCTGTCGTGAGTACGGTGCCGACAGAGACCCCCGTCAGTGAGGTGCCTGTCGTGTCAGCAGCTACCACCGCGACAGGGGGGCAGGAGGCGGAACTGAAACAGAAACCGGCGCCCGGTGATGATGATGCAGAACGGGGGGAGTTGCCCCCCGGTATCAGTGGCGACGGCGAAGTGGTGGACATTGCGCAGTATGAAGCCTGGCAGGCGCAGCAGCAGGCCATGGGGCAGCAAGCCATGCAGCGCAGGGAAGAGACCAACATTACTATCGACAGGCATCGGCGCGAACTGGCCGAAGTTCATCATGGGGACAGCGAACCGGGAGATGAATTCTGATGATGAGCATTGGCCAGGTCGGCCCCGCCGGTAAAGCCGGCGACTACTACACCCATCAGGACAACTACTACGTGCTGGGCAGCATGGACGAACGCTGGGTGGGCCAGGGGGCGGAAGCGTTGGGGCTGACGGGTAAGGTGGACGTCAAAGATTTCGTGGCGGTGCTGGAAGGCAAGTTGCCGGACGGCAGCGACCTGACCCGTATGGTCGGAGGCGAGAATAAACACCGCCCCGGCTATGACCTGACGTTTTCGGCGCCCAAAAGCGTCTCCATCATGGCGATGTTGGGCGGCGATAAACGCCTTATCGCCGCGCATAACCACGCGGTAGAGGTCGCGGTGCGAGAGATAGAGAAAATGGCCTCGACGCGGGTGATGGAAGGTGGCGTCTCCGAGACCAAACTGACCGGCAACCTGGTGGTGGCGCTGTTTAACCACGATACGTCGCGCGACCTTGACCCACAACTGCACACTCATGCGGTGGTGGCCAACGTCACGCAGCATGACGGCAAGTGGCACACCCTGTCCTCCGATACGGTCGGCAAGACCGGGTTTATCGAGAACGTGTATGCCAGCCAGATCGCGGGTGGTCAGATATACCGCCATATCCTGCAGCGGGAAGTTGAGGCAATGGGGTACGAGACCGAAACTACCGGGCCACATGGCATGTGGGAGTTCAAAAGAACGGAGGCGGTAAGGGAACCGTTCTCCAAGCGCAGCCATGCCATCGACGCCGCTGCCGGCCCTGATGCTTCGCTCAAGTCGCGCGATATGGCGACGCTCGATACCCGCAAGGCCAAGGTCACCCCTGACCAGGCCGAGTTGTTTGTCACCTGGATGCAGGAAATGAAGGCCACTGGTTTTGAACCCAAATCGTATCAGGCCGAGGCGCAGTCTCGCACGATGGTGACGCCGTCCCCGACGCCGCTGGAAGCGGGGGGCGACGCGCTTGTCGACCAGGCGGTGGGGAAAGCCATTTCTGCGCTCTCTGACCGGCAGGTCAACTTCACGCACAACCAGGTGGCCAACAAGGCCATCAGCTACCTCTCCGGGGAGCCGGGCATGCTGGACGCGGTGCGTGACGGCATCGACCGCGCCATCGAGCGCGAGCAGCTTATTCCGCTCGACAAGGAGAAGGGCGTCTTTACCTCCGATATTCATCTGCTCGATGAGCTGAGCGTGGCGCAGCTGAGCCGCACGCACCTTGACGAGAGTGCGGTGGTGACAGGCGCGCCAAAGTCTGACCCGCGCACCGGCAGCATACCAACCTACAGCGATGCTGTGCAGACGCTTGCGCAGCATGCGCCGGCGATGGCGGTGTTGTCGGGCATTGGTGGCGCATCGGTGAACCGTTCCCGCGTGGCGGAAGTGGTGGAGCTGGCACGCGAGCAGGGCCGCGACGCCACCGTGCTGACCGTTGACCGGCAGTCACAGCAGTATCTGCAGCAAAGCGTCCATCTCGATGAAGACCGTGTGGTGACGCGCGCTGCGCTCGGCAGCGAGGCGCTGTTTGCGCCGAACAGTACGCTGGTCGTTGACCAAGCTGAGAAACTGACGCTCAAGGAGACCGTAGCGCTGCTGGATGGCGCGGTGCGTAACAACGTCCAGCTGGTGCTGATGGATACCGAAAAGCGCAAGGGGACGGGCAATGCGCTTGCAGTCATGAAGGAGGCCGGCGTACCGCGTTATCAGTTCAGTGGCCGTCAGGTGGTGCCGGCGGAGGTGGTAAGCGAGCCGGATAAGACGCAGCGCCTCGGTCAGTTGGCCAAAGGCGTGGTGCAGGCGTTTGTCGAAGACCGGCCGGCGGTCGCGCAGGTAAACGGCCCGTCCGACCAGCGAATGTTGACGGCCATGATACGTGACGAGCTGAAAGATACCGGACTGCTGGGACGCGAAGAGACCACCGTGGCGACGCTGACACCGGTATGGCTGGACAGCAAAAACCGCGGCGCCATCGATACCTACCGGGAAGGCATGGTGATGGAGCGCTGGGATGCGGAGAGCCGGCAGCGCGAGCGGTTCGTTATCGACCGGGTCGGTGCGCAAACGCGCAACCTGGTGTTGCGTAACGCCGAGGGTGAAAAACAGCGGCTTGCCGTCAAAGAAGTGGACAAGGACTGGTCGTTGTTCCGGGCCGGTACGATGGGTGTTGCCGACGGCGAACGCCTGCGGGTATTAGGCCTGGAGGGGCGGGGCAAGGATGCGCTGAAGGCCGGCACGGCGCTGACGGTTGTTCGTGCCGGCGCCGGCGAGCTGCGGGTGCGTGTGGCCGGCGAGCCGGATGCGACGCAGAAGCCGGAGACCCGGACGCTCGCGGTCGGCAACGACGTCTTTAGCGCTGTCAAGGTGTCGCCGGCGTATGTGGAAAGCCTCGGCGCGTCGGTGAGCAGTACGGCGGCGGTCTATGCCGCGGTGAAGAAAAACGAGCTTAACAGCGCCACGCTGAGTGGCATCGCGCGAAGCGGCGGGCACATCACCCTCTATTCAGCGCTTGATGCGCGCAAGACGCAGGAGAAAGTCGCCCAGCATCCGGCGTACCGTCTGGCAGGCGAGCAGGTCAAACAACTGGCCGGCATCGATTCGCTTGATGACGCTATCGCCGGGCAAAAATCATCACTGTTTACCCCGGCGCAGCAGGCCATTCATCTGGCCATTCCGACGCTGGAAGGGGATAGCGTCGCATTTGGCCAGGCCAAACTGCTCGCCGGTAGTCTCGATTTTGCGGCCAAAGGCGTGTCGATGGAGGCCATCCAGACGGAAATCGAGGCGCAGGTCAAACGCGGGGAGCTGCTGAAAGTGGATGTCGCGCCCGGCGTCGGGGCGGATTTGCTGGTCTCGCGCGCCAGCTTCGAGGCAGAAAAAAGCATTATCCGGCTGATTGCGGATGGGAAGGACAGCCTGCCGCCGTTGGTAACAACCAGTAGCAAAACCCACAACGAGGACGGCCCCGGTCAGCGGGAGGGAAAGGTGGCTCCGTACCTGACCCAGGGACAGCGGCAGGCTGTCGACCTTATTTTAAACACAACCGACCGATTTGTGGCAATACAGGGCTATGCGGGTGTGGGGAAAACCACCCAGTTCAAGGCGCTACTGGACGGGATAAACCAGTTGCCTGAAAGTGAACGGCCCCGCGTGGTAGGGCTGGCGCCAACCCACCGTGCGGTGGGGGAAATGCAGGCGGCCGGCGTCGATGCCCAAACCCTGGCATCGTTCCTGCACGATGAGGGGCTGAAGGTCGCCGGCGGCGAGAAACCGGACTATCGCAACACGCTGTTTGTGGTGGATGAGAGTTCGATGGTGGGCAACAGCGAAATGGCGCGCACCTACGCGTTGATTGCCGAGGGCAACGGCCGCGCGGTGATGAGTGGCGACGAAGCCCAGCTGGAGGCGATTGCGCCGGGTGCGCCGTTCCGACTGGCGCAGGGACGCAGTGCCATCGACATGGCGGTCATGAAAGAGATTGTGCGCCAGACCCCCGAGCTGAAGCCGGCGGTGTACAAGATGATTGATAACGATGTGCCCGGCGCGCTGGACGTGGTGCGCGCCGTGGCGCCGGCCAATGTGCCCCGGCAAGCCGATGCCTGGGTGCCGGCGCAGTCGGTCGTTGAATATCCCGCCAAGGGGCCGGATGACATTCATGCCGCGATTGTCAGCGATTACCTGGGGCGCACCGAGGCGGCCCGGCGCGATACGCTGATCATCACCCACCTTAATGCCGACCGGCACATCATCAATGCCGGTATTCACCAGGAACGTAAAGCGGCGGGCGAACTGAAGGGGGCGTCCGTCAATCTGCCCATCCTTGAGACCGCCAATATTCGTGACGGCGAGCTGCGCAAGCTGGACACCTGGGCGCGTCATCGCGACGCCGTCGTCCTGCTGGATAACACCTACTACCGGATGGCCGACATCGACAGTCAGTCCCGTACCGTCAGCCTGCAGGACAGCGAGGGCAATACCCGACAGTTGTCCCCGGCCAGTGCGGTGCGCGAAGGCGTCACGCTGTACAACCCGCGCACCATCGAGGTGAACGTGGGCGACCGCATGCGCTTCTCCAAATCGGACGTCGAGCGCGGGCATGTGGCCAACAGCGTCTGGACGGTCGAAGCCATCAAAGGTGACATGGTCACGCTCTCCGATGGACAACAGACCCGTACCGTCAATCCCCGCGAGCAGCAACAAGACCGACACGTCGATTTGGCCTATGCCATCACCGCCCACGGTGCCCAAGGGGCCAGCGAACGCTTTGCCATCACGCTCGAAGGTGTGGAAGGCGGGCGTGAGCCGCTGGTCAACCGGGCGTCGGCCTATGTGGCGCTCTCGCGCGCCAAGGAGCACGTGCAGGTGTACACCGACAACGAAGCCGGGTGGCTGAATGCCATCGGCAAGGCGAAGGCGCGCACCACGGCCCATGATGCGGTACTGGGGATGGCGCCGGGCAGCCAGAAAGCGGCCGCCGACCTCTACGGCAAAGCGGTCCCTTTATCCAAAAACGCGCTGGGACGCGCGGTGCTGCGCGGCAGCCAACTTACCGGCGACACGCTGGCGCACTATGTGTCTCCGGGTAAGAAGTATCCGCAGCCCCACGCCATGCTGCCGATGTATGACGCCAACGGCAAACCGGCCGGCGCCTGGCTGGCGCCTCTAGCGGACACCCAGGGGAAAAGCGTGGGGGGACTGCCGACGCAGGGGCGAGTGTTCGGCAGTGACTGCGCGCAGTTCGTGGCGCTGCAGGGGAGCCGCAACAACGAGACCAGGCTGGCCGGGACGATGCAGGACGGTATCCGGTTGGCGGCACGCTATCCCGACAGTGGCGTGGTGGTACGCCTGCAGGGTGATGACGTGCCGTTCAACCCCCAGGCGATGACCGGCGGCAGGGTGTGGGTGAACGACGAGACGCTCAAGGCCACTGCACGGGAGAGCGGCGCGTCCGACAGTGTCATTAAATTGCCGGAGAGCCCGGAAGAACGCCTGCAGCGTGAACTGCAGACGCAGGCCGACAAACTGGGCCGTGAACCGAACGCCCCTGACCCGCAGCGGCTGGCCGGGCTTAACGATGAGCAGCTGCGTGCGTTGTTCGCGCGTGGCGAACTGCGCGCCGAGGACGTGAAAGCGCGTCTGCCGGCGGCGGTCATGCGGGAGGTGATGGGTCAGGATGCAGCACTGCGGGTCGATGCCGCTGTCCGCCAGGTGGCGCGCGAGCCGGTATCGACACGCAGCCGGCTGCAGCAGGATGAACAGAACCTGGTGCGGGATACCCATGCGGAGCGGGAACTGAACAAAGAGAAAACCCTGGGCGGCGACTGACGCGCTGCGCTTGTCCAACGCCGTGCGAGACAGGTGACGAGCCCCTGTCCCGCACGGCATTACCTAAAGGAAGAACGGATGAACACAACTCAAAACGTATCAACGACGCAGGGCGTCTTGTTAACCACTGCGGTCTTGCTGTCCGGGGCCGCGACGCTCTGGGGATATGTGCAGTGGGACGCGCTGAGCGACCTGCCGCTGTATTGGCGCAATGCGCTCGTCCCGCTGCCTCTGCTGGTCTTCATGGGCATGAAGCACCTGCAGGCGCGGCTGAACAGGGCGGCCCCGCATGAATAAGACACCGCGACTCCCCGCTCGGGTGTTTGGCGTTGCCGCCCTGGTGTTCAGCGGCTGGCTGCCGGCATCGCCCCTGTTGGCGACGCCGGCGGTACAGGTGGGGTTTTCGCCGGAAGGGACGGCGCAGCAGCTGGTACTGAGCGTTATCGGTGAGGCGCGGCGCGATATTCGCCTGATGGGGTACGCCTTTACCTCGCCGGAGGTGGCGCGGGCGCTGATTGCGGCGCACCGGCGCGGGGTGGCCGTCGGGGTGGTGGTCGATGCGAAGGCCAACCAGAACGGCGCCGGCCGGGCGGCACTGAACCTGCTGGCCAACGCCGGCGTGAACGTCAGGACGGTGAACAGCTATAAGATTTTGCACGACAAGGTGATCGTCGTGGATGGCGTGACGACCGAAACGGGCAGCTTTAATTTCAGCCGAGCGGCACGCGCCAACTCGGAAAATGTGGTGGTGCTGCGCGACATGCCGGAGGTGGCCAAACCGTACCTGGCGCACTGGCAATCCCGTTGGGCGCAGGGCCAGGACTGGCAGTCGACTTACTAAGAAAGGAAATCGGATGGCGATGTTTGATCCGCACAGCGGAAAACTGCAGCAGGTGCGCGAGGTGGCGCGTTTCACCCCGTTGCAGCAGGACGTACTGAAATTTTTGGCGCTGGTGCTGATGGTGTTCGACCACGCCAACCGGGCGCTGGGGCTGCATGAGCCGGTGCTGTTGCTGCTGGGGCGTGGGGCGTTTCCGCTGTTCGCCCTGCTGTGGGGGTACAACCTGGCCTCGCGGCCTGTCCGGCAGGCGCAGGCGACCCGGCTGTGGGTATGGGCCGTGGTTGCGCAGCCGGGCTATTGGCTGGTGATGCGTCATGACGGGCTGGCATTTACCGATCCGAATATTTTGTTCCTGTTCGCTGCCGTGACACAGGCGCTGGCCGTGGCGTCGCTGCCGATGCGCAAGGGCGCCCCCAATCCGGTGTTGGTCGGCGGCGTTTTGCTGGCGCTGTGGTGGGCGTATGGCGCCACAGACGGCAGTTACGGTACTGCCGGCGTTCTGTTGCTGTTGGCCAGTTATGGGCTGTGCGTTTCTCTGCCGGGGTATGTGACGGCCGTCTGGCCGGTGCGCGGGCTGGCGATCGTGGCCTGGCCGCTACTGGTGCTGATGCTCAATGCCGAGCTGGGCGGCACGATGATGCTGGCCGGGTTGTTGCTGCCGGCACTGCTCATCCTGGGGACGCTGCCGTTGGCGACGGCGTTCAATCAACGGCGTCTGTTGCCGCGGGGGTTTTTCCTGCAGACCTACGTGGCGCACCTGCTGGCGCTGGGGCTGGCCGGCGTGTTTTTACACTGAGGCACCGCTGATGTTACCGACCGCTTCGCACTTTGCCCATGCTTCGTTACTTGACCAGGTGACGATCGCCACGGCCGCGGGGCGCGTTGTCCGCTTTACCGATATGAAGGCTTTTGGTAGAGTGGGAAAAATTTTGCATTCGATGGTTGTCCACGCCAGAAGGTGGACGGGATGGAGCGGAGCTCCAGACGCAAAAACCCCCGGATTACGCATGAACTTTGGTCGGTGCATCGTAAATCCGGGGGTCACAAGCAGGCCTGGCGCCTGTAAGGAAGTATACTGTATGCGTATTCTACGTCAATCCCCCCTGCCGACCCTAAGTGCAGGGGAACGTGCATAGTCAACATGCCGCACAGGTAAATCCTGTAAAATCAACCATTTCACGCCGTGGTGCCAATAATGCGCTGCGGCGCGGGCAACAAAAAATTCATCGTCGTTACACCCCAAACCTGTGCTGCCGGGTGCCGAAAGGCATGGCGAGCAAGGTGGTGGCGCGCATGAGCAGCCACGACTGGCGGCGTAATGATGACCTGATCGGCCTGCGCCGGCAGGGTTATATCCCTTATACCCAACGCAACAACCCGGACTACCGTCCCAAACCGATGCGCATTGCTGCGCGTTCGGAGAGCCGTGAAGCGCTGACGGTGCTCTCGATGGTGCTGGGCGCCAACTGCGACTACAACCCGGACAGCGACTACCCGTTCGAGATCATGCTGCCGTTCGAGGACGTGGCCAAAGCGATGGGGGTGCTGCACGTCTACGAAAGCGGCCGCAAGGCGTATGACGTGGCGTTGCATGCGCTGTCGGTGCTCGAGCAGCTGGACTATCTCATCGTGTCGCGCGGGCAGGATACTGACACCGGTCAGAACAAGCCGCTGCGCATCTGGCTGACGGAGAACTTCTTCACAAGCCGTGGCATCCGGGTGGACGAAATTCGCCAGTGGCTGAATCAGTACCGGCTGTGGGCGATTAAAAACGGCCTGACCGAAACGCTCAGGCAAAAGTACGAGCGCCACCTGGTGCGCATTGCGCATCTGGGGATCGACATCGAGCGCAAGCACTCGCTGAAAAACCGGCTGAAAAAGATCCGGCGCTGGGTAGTGAGTCCCGATCTGCAAAACCTCAAACGTAACGCGGAGCAGGTGATTGGCAACGAACTGGCCAGGCGGCAGCAGAACGAGCAGCGGCTCGATACGTTGCTGGATGACACCGCTGCCGGCATCAAAAAGCTGGCCGCCGCCCGGCGCCAGAAGCAGAACGGCTTTTATCAGGCCTGGGTGCAGTGGACGATGGGCAGCTCGCCGCTGAAGGCGATGCAGCTGGAGAATACGCTCAAGCATGAACAGCCCGGACTGCTGAACAGCGATCCGGAGGCGTTCTATCGCTTGCTGCTGGAGCGTGCCGGCGCTATCCCCGCCTAACTTCCTCCCACATACAGAATTTTTACCCTGCCTGATCCGCGGGGGTTTTGTGCTGCTTGTTTCTCGCCGCTGATGCCAGGTTGGCCATTCGGCCGGGGTGTTTCGGCTGATGTCGGCGTGATTTTGGCGGCCGCCGACGTCGATCCGGGTCATTGCTGACATCGATAGGCAATGAATAAACCTTTAACTTCGTCATTAACTTCGTAGGCAGTATTAACTTCGAAATATCACTCGGAGAGATGCTTAATTTCGAAGGTTGTTTCTGAACAAACTAAGCCCTTTAAAAAGGGAGTAACTCAGCGCACCGGCTTACGCCGTTGCTGTTGAGTACCTCCCTCACTTCGTTCGGGCAAAAAACAGAGCCTTACTCAGTTCCCTACCTCTCTTAGCAAAAACCTAATGTAGCACCTGCAGTCACGACTGCAGGCAAAAGGCCCAGCACCCACACAGGAACCGCCAAAATTTCCCAACCTTAGCCCCACAAACCCCCTCACCATCGCTGAAAAGCGGCCCCGCCCCGGCCCAAAGGGCCGGAACAGTGTCGCTTTTAATGATCGATGTTGTAACTAGAAATTGAGTGGCTTTCAGATGTGTTGCGGAACGTTATGCGTACACGCCCGTAAGCGGCCCTACGGCCCGCCAACGCGGAGATACGCCCCGACGGCGGCTACGCCTTGTCGTGACCACTCCGACGGCGCACACAAAGACATACATCGCATTTAGCAGGACTGGTCTTGCAGGCCGAAGGGGGGGATAGGTGAAATCTATCAAAGCAGGGCGGCTGCGCCGCGTCACCGGCGACCCTTACCAACTATGTACTTTTGTAGACTTGCTGTCGCCTGCATGCGCTGACGCGCATAAAGGGGTACTACGCCGGACAATGGCATTAAGAGAATGGCTGGTGAAGCTGTTTCTATCGTTTCGGCCGTTCAACTGTCAGCATTAACACGAATTACCCACGTACTTCCCCCGAAGAAGATGCCACCCACATTTTGCTCCCAGGTCTCTGTTTCTGCCAATTTTGTTTTTACCGATAAAAAATCGGCATGACTTAGAATAATTTCGTCCCCGTCAACCGATGACTCCAGCACATAACCATCTGCCAGCATTGATTTTTCCTGACGGGGACTCCGTGCCGCTCGCCGGTAAAAGCTCTTGATACACCCACCGTTTTTCAGGGTTGATAAAATGGCATTTTCTGGAATGCGCATAGGGTTCCGGCCTCTCCTCTATCGAAGTCAAAATTGAAATCAGGGTTAACCTAACGCCTCAAAGATCATGTCCATCGTGAATCCCTTATACTGAAGATGCCTGATTTGTTTGTTTTTTTCCTTTGGCTCTGAGGGTAATGCTTCACCAAATTTCTTGATACGGGCGGCTTTGGCTAATTGATACCAGTCAATGTCACCGTTATTAATACCTTGCTCTATCAGTGCCGCGGGAAATCCTTTCTGGCGCATCTCTTGTTTTATTCGCGTGGGGCCGTGCATTTTTTTAACGTGTTTATCAAAAAGATAAGCAAGTAACTGAGCATCATTAAGCGCGTGGTTATCGGTCAGGCGACGTAAAACACGCTCGATATCCCCCGTGCTTTCGGTCAGTCGGCTCAGCTGGCGATGCATCTCGCCAGAGGCGTAATTTTTCTTTGCCAGCAACGATACGGCATGATCATACAGTTCCTGTTCAGTCACGGCTCATTCCTTTTGTCGTAATATAAACGGCACGGGGATCTGCCAACATGTCGCCACGGTCTCACGTCGGGTTTCCCCGCAGTACCGCCAGCAGGGCCTGGGTGTCCAGCCGGCTCACACCGTCGCTACCGGCCAGCAAGTCCTCAGCCAACTGGCGCTTTCGGCTGTGCAGGGCGACCATCTGTTCCTCGATGGTGTCTTCCATCACCAGACGGTATACCGTGACCGGGCGCTCCTGTCCTATTCGATGGGCGCGGTCGCTCGCCTGGTCCTCAACGGCCGGGTTCCACCAGGGATCGAGATGAATGACGTAATCGGCGGCCGTCAGGTTGAGTCCGGTACCGCCGGCCTTCAGGCTTATCAGGAACAGGTCGCCCTCGCCGGACTGGAACGCGGCCACCCGCTTCTCCCGTTCGGTCGGCGAGGTTGAACCGTCCAGGTATTGACAGGTGATGCCCCGTTCATCCAGCGCCGTGCGTAACAGCGTCAGATGGTCGACGAACTGGCTGAATACCAGGGCCTTGTGGTGGTTTTCCTGCAGCTCGGCGATGATATCCAGACAGGCCGCCAGTTTGCTGCCCGCCAGCGGGAGGTTATCCAGCACCAGTGACGGGTGGCAGCAGAACCGGCGCAAGCGGGTGATTTCCGTTAGCACCTGCAGCGGTTTGATGTCGTCACCGTCACTGTCCAGCCGCGCTACTGCCTGCTGGCGCAAGGCCTCGTACCAGTGTCGTTCCTCGTCACTCAGAGGAATGGTGTGAAGGATATCGGTGCGCGGCGGCAATTCGTCCAGTACCTGCGATTTGGTTCTGCGCAAGATAAACGGCTTAAGCAGCTGCTTCAGTGTGGTGCCGGCCAACCGGTCACCCTGCTCAATCGGCGTCGCAAATCGTTGATTGAACAGTTTCAGCCCCCCCAGCAGCCCCGGGTTGAGGAACCGGAACAGGCTCCACAGTTCGCCCAGGTGATTCTCGATTGGCGTGCCGCTCAGCGCCAGGCGGAAATCCGCCTTCAGCGCCATCACGGCGCGTGCCCGTTGGGTCTGCGCGTTCTTGATGGCCTGCGCTTCATCCAGTACCACGCTGTGCCATTGCTGGCCGGCAAACGCCGGCGCATCCTGCAGCAGCAGACCATAGCTGACCACCACCACATCGAATGCGCCCAGGTCCGCTGTCTCGCGTCGGCGCCGATAGTCCCGCAGACGGAGTGTGGGGGCGAACCGTTCGCTTTCGCTCAGCCAGTTGCCGGTAAGGGATGTAGGCACCACCACCAGTTGCGGTCCGCCCGGGGCGCGTTCGAGCAGCAGGGCCAGTGCCTGCAGGGTTTTCCCCAGCCCCATGTCATCGGCCAGGCAGGCGCCGACACCCCACTGCGCCAACCGGGACAGCCAGCAGAAGCCGGCCTGCTGGTAGTCGCGCAGTTCGGCTTTCAGAGTGGACGGTACCACAGGAGGGTGTTTTTCTCTGTCCTCAAGCCCACGCAGCTGCCGGCGCCAGTCGGCGTCACCGTCAAGATGCCCGGCTTCATCGGCGAGCGTTTTCAAAAATGGCAGCGTCAGCGCATTCAGCGTGAGAGGGCCACTGTCACCGGCCAGCAGGGCTATTTGCTGCAGGCGCTGGCGAAGCTGATTATCCAGGGCCAGCCAGTCCTGCTCGCCGAGGCGGATGAACCGGCCGCGGCTTTCCTGCAGGAGTGTCAGTACCTGGCGCAGCTGCAACACCTTGCCGTCATCCAGCACCAGTTCGCCGGACAGGGCAAACCATTCGCCCTGCCGGCGGACATGCAGTTTCAGGGCCTGCATATTGCGACGTCCGCCCAGACGCAAGCGTTCACCTTCCGGCCAGACGCATTCAAGCTGCGCCGGGTCAATTGCGCGCAGTTGCGTCAGTGCCTCCAGGGCGTCCTGGGTCTCGGTCAGCTGCCATTCGGTGGTGTCCGTTGCCGCAGCCTCGAGGATCGGGCAAGCCGCCAGTACCTGCTGCAGCCGCTGTTGTTCTGCCGGCAGGTCGCGGCGGGTTTGTATCGCCTGGCCGTCGTGCTCGCCGTTGACGATGTCGCCGCCCCGCCCTGGCGGGAAGGCGGTGCCGCCTGGCAACGGGTGAACCCGCAGCTGCAGACGCAGCCCCTCGCCAAGCGGCAGCAGATGCGCATACAGCTTTTCATCCGGGGGGACATGCGGAATGTGGGCCGTCAGCTCGGGCAGATTGGCCTGGACCGGCAGCAGAGGCGCGATGGACGACACCGACTGCAAGACCCGGTCGCGGGCGCCGGCCGGAATGCGCAGTTCCCGGCCGAGAATGCCGGCTATCTTGCGATGCTCGTCACTGACCGGATACACCACCAGGCGGGTCGGCGTTTCTTTTTCCCAGAGCAGGCCACGGCTGTCGCTGATGTCCGGCGGGCGGAGCGTGAGGGCGAGATGTTCCCCCGCCTCCGTTATCACCAGCGTCACCTGCCCGGGTTCGATATCGATGCGTATGTCAGGGGCGTCCTGCCAGAACACCGCCGGATGGCCAACCAGCGCCGGCAAGGCGGCTTCGGCATCCAGTGTGTAGGTGCCGCTGTGCCCGTAAAAGGAGTACGCCGAGGTGTAGTGAATATGCCGCAACGCTTGCCGGTCCTGCGCCAGCAGCCAGGGCAGCGTGTCGGCCGCGTCGTTGAGGCGTTTGAGGGACAACGGGCGCCCTTTGGTCCAGCCGTCCCGGTTGTATTTTTGTTCCCGGGGCTCCAGCGTCAGCTCGCAGCGATGCAGGGTCAAAAACCAGGCCATGCGTGACGTATTGGCGTTTTCCGCCGCCGTCAGCTGGCTCAGGGCGTCCAGGGCGTATTCCCATGACGCCCTGCGCCGATACAGGGCGCTCAGCGGATGAGGCAGTGAGGGCGCCGGCTGACGGTATTGCTGATGGAGCAGGTCGGCGATGTCCTGCTCCAGCCGGTGATAGCCGCGGGTGGCTAACTGTCCTCCGAACAGCTCGAGGCGTTGCTGCCCGCGTTCGCCGTCTTCGGTATCGCTTCGCCAGTATCGGAGCAGCGCCAGCCAGACGCCGGCCATGCCGATGAGTGGCGTCGTGGCCTGTTCGGGTGAGGTGCCCTGCGGCGGCTTACCTTCGCATTCATGCAGCAGACCCAGCAGCAAAACCCAGCCACTGCCGAAACCCTCCTCGATGGCATGGTGGGCCAGTTCCCGAAGTGTTGCGGTATACGCAGGCCCATGATTGGCCAGCAGCGTTAACGCGGCCATCATGGACGGCAAGGGGGGCAGGTGCAGCTTGCGTTTGCGCGTGGCCTTGCGGTACTGACTGACGAGCAGCCGGTATGCCTCGAGCGCAGCGTCTTTTTGTCCGCGGCTCAGGGCAATCCAGCCGGTGACGGTCGGAGGCAGTTCACCCTCCCCCCTAATTTGGTCAAGGCGGCCCTGGTCGCCGCGCCACAGGGCCTGCAGCGCCAGGGGTTCTCGTAACACGGACGGTGTCGTGCTCCGCGCGTCGCTGAAGGTGCAGGCATACTGATAGAGTGCGGAACACTCCGTGAGGCGATAGCAGGCATCAACGAGAAAGCTGGCCAGCAGCGCTATCTGTATCGCTTCGTTCAACAGCGCAAAGGTCTGTCTGCCGGCCTCGTCAGCCAACAGCTGAAAAGCCGGATGTGCCTGTGGGGAATACCCCGGATTTGTTATCCATTCGTCCAGGTATTGCGGCAGGGCCGCCTCATCTCCGGCGAGAAGCGCGTGCCACATCCGGGCTCGGCGTGTACGCAGGCCGCTGAACAGGCGTGAATGGCCAGGGTGATGCGGGGAAGCCCCCCAGACTGCGGGGTGAGTGGCCATGTAGCGGTAAACCACGTTATCATGACCGGCCAGGTGGTAGCGGTTGTTCATCTCCTGCAGCCATCCTTGCGCCAGCAGGATTTTCAGGGCGTCAGCCATATCCGCGGGATTCATGCGGCGGTGGGCAACGGGGCTTATCTCCAGCTGGTGCAGGTTATCCAGCAGGGCGGATTTTGCCAAATCGTCATGCAGGGCGAGCTGGCAGAGGATGGCGGTGAGAGGGATGGACAGATGCGCAATCCCTGTCTCCGCGTTGTCAGCGCGTGAAGGTGTGTTTTTGTGTCCGGTCATGGTATCACCCTTTTAACGTGACCTCAGCACCGCCGGCTGCGTGTCTGCCGGCGACGGTGGGTCAGGTGCCGCTATCTCTGTCCTTTTACCGGGCTGCGATGATGTCGTTTACGCAGGCTCCAGCGCGATGGTGTGGCAAGTCGCCGTGCTGTTAAGTCGGCGAGTGCCCAGCCCGTACTCCGCCATGACGTGCATAAACCGGTCGGCGTCACCGACCACCCGAAAGGTGACGGGGTGCAGATGGCGACCGTCCTGGGCAAAGGCGGCATTCAGCGCCGTTTTTTCGACGTAGAACCCGTTATGCTGTGACGGTGTCGGCACGACGCCGGACTTCCACTCTTTCGCGTCCAGCACATAATTGTCCCAGCCCTGGTCTTTCAGGGTTTCGGAGGCGTAGGTGAGTCGGAACAGGTCGGACTGAGCGGCCAGGTTACCGCTGCAGGAGCGAAAGAGGTAGTCAAGATGCTGGCGCAGTTTGCCCGCCGGGCCGTGTTTACGGCCACGTTCGAGTAACCACTGGATGTCAATCGCGACGCTCCTGGGGAAGCGTTTTTGCTTCTGGGCGGTGGCCAGCCAGCGGATCAGGAACAGGTTTTCGGCATAGGGCGTGCCGGCGATACCGTCCTGGCGCGCCAGCCCCAGCGCTGCCAGGGCGCAGAACGCCAGATGGCTGAGCGCTGAAGTAGTGTTCTCAGTGGTAACGGATGCGGTTTTATCTGACAATGGCTACCCTGCCCGTCGAAGCGAAAGATTAGTGGCGGATCTGCGCCAGGTCGTCAGCGGTCAGCCCGGTCATTTTCATCACCGCGTCGCGATCGAGGCCGTTGGCCAGCATGGTACGGGCAACTTCAAGTTTGCCTTCAAGTTTGCCTTCAAGTTTGCCTTCAAGTTTGCCTTCATGGCGCCCTTTTTCAATACCGCGCTGTTCACCCAATTGGATACCTTTCTGGATACCCTTCTCGATACCTTTTTGTTCAAGCTGCTGTGCGATGGTCATCAGTTCATCCTCATGTTGCGGAACCCGCAGGGCCAGTTCGCGGACAAATGCCTGCGCATCCGCCGATTCACCGGCCTGGATAATATAGTGTATCAGCGAAATCACCTGTGGCGAAGACAGATAGCCGGCCAGCAGAATGGCGGACAGCCTGTCGGTCAGTTCGGCCAGGTCGCGCTGGCGAATATGTTTCTGCAGCAGGGTCAGTGCGGCCATGCTGCGGTGACCCATAATCTCTTCGTCGGGAATGACGGTCACATCAACCAGCGGAAAATCGCCGGTGTACAGTTTCTCCGCCAACGCCGGATCATCAAACTCCTGCAGCCAGTTGGTCGAGTAAGGGTATGGGCTGCGTTTGCCGGTATAGAACAGTACCGGAATGACCAGCGGCAGCTTTTTATGTCCTGCCTCGATATGTCGCTGCATGGCGGCCACTGAGTAGCGCATCAGGCGAAAAGCCATATGCTTATCGGGCGAGGATTGTGCTTCTAATAAAACGTACACGTAACCATCCTCCCCGGAGGTGGTTTTCAGGCTGTAGAGCACGTCGCTGAAATACTGGCGCAGGTCATCTTCGACAAAGGAGCCGGACTCCAGCTTCAGCGTGGTGAGGTCGCAGATGGCCCGTAGTTCGGCCGGCAGATGGATATCAACGAAATCGCGGGCAATTTCGGGTTGAGTCAGAAATTGCCGGAAGGTTGCATCATGGGGCGTTGGATTTTTTTTCATGGCGCTATCGTAACATGTTCTGTCGCCGGCTCACTATGGCTGAGCGAAGGCTTCACCCGCTCTCCGGGCAGAATAGCGTCGGGATGTTGCTGCCGCCAGGTTTTTAATATTCGGTAGACGCTGGCCCTGCCAATGCCCAATCGGTCGGCAACCGCTTCGCGGGTGAGTCCGGCCAGCGTCAATTCAATCACCTGCTGCGCTTTCACCTGAGCGGTGGGTTTTCTTCCTTTATATACCCCCCTGGCTTTCGCGCGGGCAATGCCTTCCCGTTGCCGTTCCTGACGCAGGCGTGTCTCAAACTCGGCGAAGACGCCCAACATATCCAGGAAAGCCTTGCCGGATGCCGAAGAGGTATCGATGGCCTGCTCGGTCGCCCTGAGCTTGATGTTTTGCCCTTCAAGTTCATGAACCAGATTCTGTAAGTCGCGCAGACTACGTGACAGACGATCGATACGGGTGATCACCAACGTATCCCCTTCTCGCAAGTAATCAAGGCAGTCATCGAGTGCCTGACGGCCCTCTTTCCTGGCGCCGGTCATTTTCTCCGAGAAGATTTTACGGCAGCCGGCTGAAGTCAGCACCGCTATCTGATGTGTCAGATCCTGATCTGTGGTGGATACACGAGCATAACCGACGAGCGCCATACGATTTAATCTCAATAGACATTAGATAATGAGATTTTCACGTATCAAATTTACTAAATCAAGTTATGTGATACTTGTTTTGAACAAATTGCCCTGGCTCTCACAAAGGTATACCTTGTGAGAGCTTGGGCGGGGCCGATCATTCAAATAGGGGGAGACCCCTACCCTCCCGCTTTTAACTATTACGCAGAGCCTTCTGCTTGATCCAGTTCTCGCTGTAAAGCCGCCAATGCACGCTTGAGAGTCTCACCTAATGGCTGGTCGATTAGATCGGCGATGCGGTATAACTCATTCTTGGTTTCAAGTTCCCCTTTAATATTGATTTGTATATTCCGCCCTGTCTTGAAACGTCGTCTTGAGCGTTCAACGGGCTGAGATAGCGCTGTTGTTTGCCTTCCAACAAAACCGTGTTGGTTTGCCAGCTCCTCAATTTCTGCATCGCTCTGCTTTGATTTTTTTTCGACGGCAGCTTTAGGTTCAAAGTTCTTCAAATTCTCTAACGGATCAACACGACTCATGGTTTATTCCCCTCCTGTCATGGTGTAACCGGAGTGCCGGTGGTTATTCTGCCAATAACTTCGCGCGTAAAGGCTTCTGCGTTCTCGATGGCTTTTTCAACATTTGAAACCTCGTTTGTTGGGAGCATTTCAAGAGGTTGCCGGTACGAGAACATTGCTTTAAATGCAGCGCGTTCGTTTAATTCGGTTTCAAAAAAAGGAATGCCACCTGCTTCGAAGCTCTTCCTAATATGCCTGGTATCACGACTCTGTATCGCTGCTGAGGTGCGAGTGAACAAAACAGCATAAGGTAGCTTGTAATCAGGCTTATGCTTCTGAATGCCTCGTTCATGGGCGCGGATTAAACCAAAAGCTCTGCTGGCTTGTTCTGCATCAAGCTGGGAGCCTTGGGTTGGGACGACGACAAAGTCTGACTCGGCAATTGCGTAGGCAACAATGGTTGCAGCTGTGCCTTCTAAATCAACTATCACAAAGGGGGTCTTGGTCGCAGCATCTGCGATTGTTTCCCCTATCGTCTTGTCGCTTACATCTGAAATGACGGTCATGCTCTCAGGTGTAGCCCCCCCTTCAGACCAGGATTTAATAGGGTGGTTCGGGTCTGCATCGATGACCGTTACCGGAACTCTTTTTGCTATTTGTAGAGCTAACGCCAGGGCGGACGTGGTTTTTCCTGCCCCTCCTTTTGGGGATACGAACACAATGACTGGCATACATTGACCCTCCGTTGATGAGCTTTGAGAATTCATCTGAATTCATTTTGGTATCTTCAAGGAATTCTTTTGTGTTGTCAATGAGGAATTCTAGTGGAATTCATTTAGAATTCTTGTCGTGTGCATTATATGGGTGATTTGCTGAATTCATATGAATCCATTGTGATATCTTTAATGAATTCTTTTGTGAATTCTAAAAAGTTACCGTGTGTGGTTTCTTTTGTGGATTCTTTAAAGGTAACCTTCGTTAACCATTTGTGGAATCCTTTGT
>NZ_JABXOF010000017.1 GCF_013375155.1 Serratia ureilytica | reverse complement strand
TATGGCTGGGGTACCTGGATTCGAACCAGGGAATGCCGGTATCAAAAACCGGTGCCTTACCGCTTGGCGATACCCCATCAACATACTGCGCCGACGATGAAGAGAAATGGTGCGGGAGGCGAGACTTGAACTCGCACACCTTGCGGCGCCAGAACCTAAATCTGGTGCGTCTACCAATTTCGCCACTCCCGCAAATACAAAAAAGAGATGGTGGCTACGACGGGATTCGAACCTGTGACCCCATCATTATGAGTGATGTGCTCTAACCAGCTGAGCTACGTAGCCCTCTTTTTTTGCTTTGCCTTCATCGGCGTTGCGGGGCGCATTATGCGTATATGACCGATTTGCGTCAACAAGTTTTTTCCCGAAAAAGCGCCCGGAAGCGCCGTTTGTCTGGGTTGTGAACATTATGGCGATAAAATCGGCAATTCAGGCAGTTGGCGGGCGGAAAAGGCAACAAAAAGGCGGGCCAAAAGGCCCGCCCGGGGGAAAATGCCGCGCGATTATTTATAGGCGGCCTGGTGCACGCCGACGGCGCGGCCGGAAGGATCGTCCATCTTCTTGAACGATTCATCCCACTCGATGGCCTTGGCGGACGAGCAGGCGACGGATGGGCCGCCCGGCACGCATTCGGCGGCGCTCGGCAGCGGGAACAGCTCCTCGAAGATTTCGCGGTACAGGTAGCCTTCTTTCGACGTCGGCGTGTTGTACGGGAAGCGGAAACGCGCGGTTTCGAGCTGTTGATCGCTAATTTGCTGCGCAGCCACCTCTTTTAGCGTGTCGATCCAGCTGTAGCCGACGCCGTCGGAGAACTGCTCTTTCTGGCGCCAGGCCACGCTGGCGGGCAAATAGGACTCGAAACATTCGCGAACGATGTGTTTTTCCATTTTGCCGTTGCCGCACATTTTATCTTTCGGGTTGATGCGCATTGCCACGTCGAGGAATTTCTTGTCCAGGAACGGCACGCGGGCTTCGACGCCCCAGGCGGACATCGCCTTGTTGGCGCGCGCGCAGTCGAACATGTGCAGCGCCAGCAGTTTGCGTACGGTCTCTTCGTGGAATTCGCGGGCGTCCGGTGCCTTATGGAAGTACAGGTAGCCGCCGAACACTTCGTCCGCGCCTTCGCCGGAAAGCACCATCTTGATGCCCATCGCCTTGATTTTGCGCGACATCAGGTACATCGGCGTCGACGCGCGGATGGTGGTGACGTCATAGGTTTCGATGTGGTAAATCACGTCGCGGATGGCGTCCAGCCCTTCCTGCACGGTGAAGTGGATCTCATGGTGCACGGTGCCCAGATGGTTGGCCACCTCCTGCGCGGCGCGCAGATCCGGCGAGCCTTCCAGCCCGACGGCGAAGGAGTGCAGCTGCGGCCACCAGGCTTCGCTGCGTTCCTGATCTTCCACGCGGCGCGCGGCGTACTTCTTGGTGATCGCCGAAATGACCGAGGAATCCAGCCCGCCCGAGAGCAGCACGCCGTAAGGCACGTCGGACATCAGGTGGCTTTTCACCGACTCTTCCAGCGCGGTGCGCAGGGCGGCGGCGTCGGTCACGTTGTCCTTGACGCTGTCGTAATCGAACCAGTCGCGGCGATAGTATTCGCGGATCTGGCCGTCCTGGCTCCACAGGTAGCTGCCGGCCGGGAATTCCTTGATGGTGCGGCACACCGGCACCAGCGCTTTCATTTCCGAGGCAACGTACAGGTTGCCGTGTTCGTCATGGCCCATATACAGCGGGATGATGCCCAGGTGATCGCGGCCGATCAGGTAGGCGTCTTTTTCGGTGTCATACAGGGCAAAGGCGAACATGCCTTGCAGATCGTCGAGGAACTCCGGTCCTTTCTCCTGATACAGCGCCAGGATCACTTCACAGTCGGAGCCGGTCTGGAAGGCATAGCGGTCGCTCAGCTGTTGGCGCAGCGCCTGATGGTTGTAAATTTCGCCGTTGACCGCCAGAACGTGGGTGTGCGCAGCGTTGTACAGCGGTTGAGCGCCGTTGTTGACGTCGACGATCGACAGGCGTTCGTGAGCCAGAATGGCTTTGTCGCTGGCGTAAACGCCGGACCAATCCGGGCCGCGGTGGCGCATCAGACGTGACAGCTCCAGCGCTTTCTTACGCAGTTCAACGGGATCGGACTTCAGATCGAGCACACCGAAAATAGAACACATACAACTCTCCTAACGGGCTTTTATGACTGTGATGTTGTTTTTACTGTTATGGGCAGCATTGCCGATTTATCAGCGATAACGCGGTTTTGCTGCGCTGTGGTTATGAAAATGCGCCAAAAGCTGCAGAGGATGCAAGCGTTTTAGCCATGCGCTGAGAAATAGTTGTTTGCGTAGTTGAGGTTTTTAACGGATTTTCAGTTATCGGCGTGAAAAATTATCGATTATGCAATTTTTAGCGTGATGGCGGGATTGCCGGCCAGTTTGACCGGCAATCGATTAGCGATTAGGCGATGAGCTGCCAGAGGGTGAACGCGGCATCCGGCGTCCAGCCGGCATTGGAGGTGTGCGCCTGAATACAGGTGTATTTCTTGCCTTTATAACTCACGACGTCGCCGGCTTTGTAGCTGTGGTTGTTCTGCCACTCGGGCGCGCCCGGATCGGGCGGCGTACCGTCATTGGCGGTTTTGACCGCCAGCGCGCTGCTCGGCAGGGAGGTATTGCCCAGGGTGTCGGTCGCGGTAACGAAGTAGCTGTACTGGGTTGCCGGCGTCAGACCGCTGTCGGCCAGCGACAGACCGGCGGTTTGGCCGATCGGGTTGCCGTTGCGGTAGACGGTGTAGCTGGCGATCGGTGAGGCGCCGGTGGCGGCGGCCCAGCTCAGTTTCAGCGAGGTGGCGCCCAGCTCGGCGACCGTCAGCGCCGTCGGCGCATTAGGCTTTCCCGGCGGCGGGGTGACGCCGCCCTGAATCAGCGGCGCATAGCGGGTTTTGAACTCCCAATTGTAGGCGACGCCGGCTTTGCTCTTGCCGTTATCCCAGTTGATTGACCAGGTCATCAGGCCCTTGATCGACAGGTTTTTGGCGTCGAGACGCGAGAAAGCGTTATACACCGCCTGTTTGTTGACCACGTAGCCGGTGGCGGCGGCATCGTTGTTGCTCGGCAGGCCGATGACGAATTTCGCCGCCGGGATCTTCGCATAGCCGCGGGTGCCGGTAACCAGGCTTTCCGTCAGGTAGTAGAGGAAGTCCTCTTTCATGGCGTCGTTATTCTGCGTGATCCAGGCATTGAGTTCATCCACCCAAATACCGTCGCCGCCCTGGTTATAATATTGCGGCGCGATAAAGTCGTAATAGCCTTCGAGGGCGTTAATATAATCCAGGTAGGTGCCGTTGGTGCGTAAATACGGGAATTCCGGCGCCATGCTGATAATAAAGTTTTTCCCCTGGGCGGCGTAATGGTCTTTTACTTTTTTCAGCGCCGCAGGCAAGACGGTTTTATTATTGGCGGCGCCGATCGCCGCCTGTTCCAGATCGATATCCAGGCCGTCGAAGCCATAGACTTCCACCAGGCGAATAATCTCGTCTTTCAGCTTGTCTTCGTCGCCGGTTTTCAGCTCGATATGCGCGTCTGCGCCGCCGAGGGAGATCAGCACCGCGCGGCCCTGGCTGTTCAGCACGCCCACCTGGCGGCGGAACTCGGCATCGGACAGGTTGTAAGGCTTGAAGGTCGGGATGCCCTGGCCTTTCATAAAGGCGACGGCCACCACGTTGTACTCGGCGGGAATGTCGGTCAGGTTCATATTGGTGAACTGGCCTTGCTGATAGCCGTCACTGGCGCCGGCGGCCCAGTTGTGCCAGAAACCCATCAGGATCTTTTTATTGGCGATAGACGGCATAATGGCCGCGTCATCGGCGGCGACGGCATTAATCGTGTTATTTGTGCTCATGGTAGCCTCATTAATTAGGGGTAAGGGTTTTTCGCTCGCCGGCAATATCAGCTATTGGCGGGGCGTAACGTTATAATGAGGATTTTTAACGCAGGCAGGCTGAAACCTTTTACGGCCATGAACGAATTAAATTCAAACCGACGCTGAGGGAGAAGGAAATAATGGCGGCCGGGCGGCCGCCATGGCCGCATCAGAAGATGGTGATATCGGCGACGGAAGGGTAGACGTAGCTCGGGCGGAACGGCATGGTTTCGATGTCGCTCAGCGTGGAGACGCCGGACAGCACCAGCACGGTTTCCAGGCCGGCCTGGAAGCCCGCCAGAATGTCGGTGCGCAGGTTATCGCCGACGATCACCGTCTCTTCCGAGTGCGCCTGCATTTTGTTCAGTGCGGCGCGAATGATCCACGGGCTGGGCTTGCCGACGTAAAACGGCTTGCGGCCGGTGATCTTCTCGATGGGGGCGCACAGCGCGCCGCAGGCCGGCGAGAAGCCGTGGCCGTGACTATCCGGGTTGGTGGCGATAAAGCGCGCGCCGTTACTGACGAAGTAGGCGGCTTTATGCATCATGTCCCAGTTGTAAGAGCGGGTTTCACCGACGATCACGAAGTCGGGGTTGATGTCGGTGATGGTGAAACCGGCTTTGTACAGCTCATGGATCAGGGCGCCTTCGCCGACCACATAGGCTTTTTTGCCTTCCTGACGGCGCAGGAAATCGGCGGTGGCCATCGCCGAGGTGTAGAACGCGCTCTCCGGCACTTCCAGCCCGGCGGCGGCGAAGCGGTTCGCCAGATCCTGCGCGGTCTGTGACGGGTAGTTAGTCAGCACCACCAGCGGCATGCCCTGTTCCTGGATGCGCGCCAGGAACAGATCGGCGCCTGGCACCGGCGTATTGTCATGCAGCAGCACGCCGTCGATATCGCATATAACGTTTTTGATTTTCATTTGTCGCTGTTTCTCATGATTACGGCAGGCGAAGGGTGACGATAACACGCCTGCCAGAAGCGGCGGATCAGCTTTCCAGCAATCGCTGCAAGAGCACGCCGTTGAGCATCGCGCGTTTGGCCAGGGCGAAAGCGCCGATCGCCGAGCGATGATTGAGTTCGGAGGTCACCACCGGCAGATTTTTGCGGAAGTCCTTCAGCACCTGGGTATTGATGCAGCTCTGGATCGCCGGCAGCAGCACCTTGTCCGCTTCGGTGATCTCACCGGCGATCACCACCTTCTGCGGATTGAACAGGTTGATGGCGATGGCCACCGCTTTGCCCAGATAGCGGCCTACGTGTTCGATCACTTCGCTGGCCAGCAGATCGCCGCGGTTGGCGGCCTTGCAGATGGCGTTGATGCCGCAGTCTTCCAGCGTCAGTTTGCTCGGATAGCCCTGGCTCAGCAGCTGGCGCACGCGCTGTTCGATCGCGGCGTTGGCGGCCACGGTTTCCAGGCAGCCGAAGTTGCCGCAGTGGCAGCGTTCCCCCAGCGGATCGATCTGGATATGGCCGATCTCGCCGACGTTGCCGTTGTTGCCGAGAAAAATCTGCCCGTTGACGATGATGCCGGCGCCGGTGCCGCGGTGCAGGCGTACCAGAATCGAGTCTTCGCAGTCGCGGGTGGCGCCGAAGTAGTGCTCCGCCAGCGCCAGGCTGCGGATGTCGTGGCCGACGAAGCTGGTGACGTTAAAGCGCTGCTGCAGGTTGTCCACCAGCGCCCAATTGCTGACGCTGATGTGCGGCATGTAGCGCACCACGCCCAGCGCCGGATCCACCAGGCCGGGCAGGATCACCGCGATGGCGATCAGCTCGCGCAGGCGGCGCTGGTTAGCGTCGATGAATTGGGCGATGGCGGCGAACAGCGCATTCTCCAGCGTTTCTTGAGTGCGTTCCGGCAGCGGATAGTGTTCTTCGCTGAGCGACTTGCCGCTCATGTCATACAGGGTGATGGTGGCGTCGTGGCGGCCGAGACGCACCGCGACGGTATGGAAATGACGGGTTTCCGACACGATGGAGATCGCGCGGCGGCCGCCGGTGGAGGCCTGCTGATCGACTTCTTTGATCAGCCCGCGCTCCAGCAGCTGGCGAGTAATTTTGGTGACGCTGGCGGGGGCGAGCTGGCTGAGTTCGGCAATCTGAATGCGCGAGATCGGGCCCTGCTGGTCGATCAGGCGGTAAACTGCCGCGCCGTTAAGTTGTTTGACTAAGTCAACGTTCCCTATTTGTGCTTGTCCGCCAGTGCTCATCAATAATGTTACTCGCTGTTCATTGAATTAAACCTCGTTACCGTTAACGAGCGTTTTGGTGATCTTGAAATCACGGGTGAAGGCGGTCAGGTTAGCCACCTTGCCGGCTTCGAGGGTGCCCAGACGGTGATCGACGCCGATGGCGCGCGCCGGATACAGCGTCGCCATGCGCAGCGCTTCGTCCAGCGCGATGCCGATATGCTCGACGCTGTTTCGCACCGCTTCGATCATGGTCAGCGCGGAACCGCTCAGGGTGCCGTTCTCATCCACGCACAGCCCATCCCGATAGTATATTGTTTTACCGGCGAAAATAAATTGGTCAATATCTGCACCCGCCGGCGCGGTGGCATCGGTGACCAAGACCAATTTATCACCTTTCAGGCGTTTGGCGTTACGGATACTCGCCCAGGCCACGTGATGGCCGTCGGCGATGATGCCGGTATAGACCTCCGGCGTATCGAAGATCGCCCCCATCAGCCCCGGTTCGCGGCCGGTGATATAAGGCATGGCGTTGTACAGGTGGGTGGCGAAGCTGATGCCGGCGGCGAAACCGGTGCGAGCCTGATCGTAGGTGGCGTTCGAGTGGCCGGCGGAGACCACGATGCCGACTTCGGTCAGCTGCTTGATAAAGTGCGGTTCAACCATTTCCGGCGCCAGCGTCACCTTGGTGATCACGTCGGCGTTGGCGCACAGGTAATCGATCATTTCCTGGGTCGGCTTGCGAATGAACGCCGGATTGTGGGTGCCTTTTTTCACCGGGCTGAGGTATGGCCCTTCCAGGTGCAGGCCCAACGCCTGGTTTTGGTGCTTTTTCAGATAAGCGCGCATCACGTCGACGCTGTGCTTCATGAATTCGTCGCTGCTGGTGATCAACGTCGGCAGATAGCTGGTGCAGCCGGATTTCTCGTTGGCGCGCTGCATGATCTCCAGCGTTTCTTCCGAGATCGCTTCCAGCGAATCGTTGAACTGGACGCCGCCGCAGCCGTTCAGCTGCACGTCGATAAGCCCGGGGGCCAGGATGGCGCCACCCAGGTCGCGCGTTTCGATGCCGGCGGGCAATTCAGCCGCCGGGCAGACTTTCTCGATCAGCCCATCAGCGATAATGACTGCATGGTCATCAAGTACGTCGTGGCCGGTATAGATTCGGCCGTGGGTTAAAGCGAACATCGTAGCCCCCTGCAAAGATTAAAGACTTTTCACGCTTTCCGCTTCTAACTCGCGGAAATATTTGACAGTTTTGACTTTCAGCTCCATGGTGGCCGGTTCGTCGCACACCACTACCGCTTTGGCGTGCAGCTGCAGACAGCTGATGGTCCACATGTGGTTGATATTGCCTTCCACTGCGGCTTCCAGCGCCTGCGCCTTGGCGTGGCCGGTGACCAGGATCATTACTTCTTCCGCGTCCAGCAGCGTGCCCACGCCGACGGTCAGCGCATATTTCGGCACCAGGCTGACGTCGCCGCCGAAGAAGCGCGAGTTGGCGATGCGGGTGTCTTCGGTCAGCGTTTTGATGCGGGTGCGCGAAGCCAGGGACGAAGCCGGCTCGTTGAACGCGATATGGCCGTCGATGCCCACGCCGCCCATGAACAGGTTAATTTTGCCGTAAGACTTGATCTTCTCTTCGTACTGGCGGCACTCGGCGTCGACATCCGCGGCGTTGCCGTTCAGCAGGTTGATATTTTCGCGAGGGATATCAACGTGATCAAAGAAGTTGCGGTACATGAAGGTGTGATAGCTTTCCGGGTGTTCCTGCGGCAGGCCAACGTACTCGTCCATGTTGAAAGTCACAACATGCTTAAAGCTTACTTCACCTGCTTTGTGCATCGCAATCAGATGTTTGTAGGCTTCCAGCGGCGTGCCGCCGGTGGGCAGGCCGAGAACAAACGGGCGCTCTGCGGTTGGCTTGAATGCGTTGATGCGTTGAACGATATGACGCGCGGCCCATTTGCCGACTTGTGCGGTATCTTTCAGTGGGATAAGTCTCATCTAACACCTCTTGGGATAAGTAAACTAAAGCTATACTGTACGGGCCTGCGGGAGTCGTAAGCGTAACCCAGCTTTATGATTCTCGCGTGAATCGTCCGTCCGGTTGATTTTTTGAATGATAAAATAAGTTTTGTGTGATGGCCAGCAATCTGGGAGGTGAAGACTACTTTTTGGTGATATTTATCACAAAAAGGGAGGTTTTAATTTGCGATACAAAATAAATTTTTTACACTCGGCATGAGTGATACGTGCCAAGCGCTGTTTCTAAAAAGGTAGTGAGAGCTCCAAATAAACTACTAATAGGGTCCGTCCGCGGACAACATAGGGGGAAAAGGTGAACATTCTTAGTTATTTGCAAAAGGTGGGACGGGCGCTGATGGTGCCGGTCGCCACGCTGCCCGCCGCCGCCATCTTGATGGGCGTCGGGTACTGGATTGACCCTGTTGGTTGGGGCGGCGACAACGCGCTCGCCGCTTTCTTCATTAAATCCGGCTCCGCTATCATCGACAACATGTCGGTGCTGTTCGCTATCGGCGTGGCCTACGGCATGTCCAAAGACAAGGACGGCGCCGCCGCGTTGACCGGCTTCGTCGGCTTCCTGGTGCTGACCACTCTCTGTTCGCCGGCCGCCGTGTCGATGATTCAGAAGATCCCGCTCGATCAGGTGCCCGCCGCGTTCGGCAAGATCCAGAACCAGTTCGTCGGTATTCTGGTGGGCATCATCTCCGCCGAAGTGTACAACCGCTTCAGCGGCGTCGAGCTGCCCAAGGCGCTGTCGTTCTTCAGCGGCCGCCGTTTGGTGCCGATCCTCATTTCCTTCCTGATGATCCTGGTGGCTTTCATCCTGATGTACATTTGGCCGGTGATCTTCAACGGTCTGGTGAACTTCGGTGAACACATTCAGAAAATGGGCTCGGTCGGCGCGGGCATCTACGCCTTCTTCAACCGCCTGCTGATCCCGGTCGGCCTGCACCACGCGCTGAACTCGGTGTTCTGGTTCGACGTGGCCGGCATCAACGATATTCCTAACTTCCTTGGCGGCCAGCAGTCGATCGAAGCCGGTAAAGCGGTTGTCGGCATCACCGGCCGTTATCAGGCGGGCTTCTTCCCGATCATGATGTTCGGTCTGCCGGGGGCGGCGCTGGCCATTTACCACTGCGCGCGTCCTGAGAACAAAGCCAAAGTGGCGGGCATCATGCTGGCGGCCGCTTTCGCCGCCTTCTTTACCGGTATTACCGAACCGCTGGAATTCTCCTTCATGTTCGTGGCGCCGGTGCTGTACGTGATCCACGCCGTGCTGACCGGTATCTCGGTGTTCATCGCCGCCAGCATGCATTGGATCGCCGGTTTCGGCTTCAGCGCCGGCCTGGTGGATATGGTGCTGTCGTCTCGCAACCCGCTGGCGACCCACTGGTACATGCTGATCCCGCAAGGCCTGGTGTTCTTCGTCATCTACTACGTGGTGTTCCGCTTCACCATCAAAAAATTCAACCTGATGACTCCGGGCCGCGAGCTGGCGGTTGCTGGTGACGAAACCGACGGCTACGACGTCAACGTCGACAGCAACGCCGGTAAAGACGAGAACGAAACCACCACCCTGGCTCGTCGTTACGTCGGTGCGATCGGCGGTTCCGACAACCTGACCGGCATCGACGCCTGCATCACCCGCCTGCGTTTGAACGTGAAAGACTCCGCGCTGGTGAACGACGCATTGGCGAAACGCCTCGGCGCGTCGGGCGTTATCCGCCTGAACAAGCAGAGCGTGCAAGTGATCGTCGGCACCCGTGCCGAACTTATCGCCAGCGCAATGCGCAACGTGATTGCAGCCGGACCGGTCGCGGCAGCGGCGGCCCCGGCGGCGGCGCCTGCCGCGGAAGCCAAACCGCAGGCGGTGCCGAACGCGCCGAAAGCCGCGTTTGAAACGCTGCTGGCGCCGGTGACCGGCGAAGTGGTGGCGCTCGATCAGGTGCCGGACGAAGCCTTCGCCAGCAAGGCGGTAGGCGACGGCCTGGCGATTCGCCCGACCGACAAGATCGTGGTGGCGCCGGCTGACGGCACCGTGGTGAAAATCTTCAATACCAACCACGCATTCTGCCTGGAAACCGACAAGGGCGCCGAGATCGTGGTGCACATGGGGATCGACACCGTCGCGCTGGAAGGCCAGGGCTTCAAACGCCTGGTGGAAGAGGGCGCGGAAGTGAAAGCCGGTCAACCGATTCTGGAACTGGATCTGGATTACCTGAATGCCAATGCGCGTTCGATGATAAGCCCGGTGGTGGTCAGCAACTCTGACGAGTACGCCGGCCTGGCGGCGCTGGCCAGCGGCTCTGTGGTCGCCGGTCAGACCAAGCTGTATGAGATCCAGAAATAAGGCTGTTTTTACCTGAGTAGTGCCTGGGGCCTAACACGCATCATGGCGGAGTTTGCCCCGACTTGGCGGGAAGAGAGCGATCTCTTCCCGCTTTTTTTATCCCGTTTCGCCCTACGGCGGTGCGCTGCGCGCCGATGGTGCAACGCGCCGCATTTTTCATGAAACAAACGGTTGTTTCCAGACGTGGCTTGTTGGATCATAGGCGGTTATGTGTAGCGCTTTGCATTGAGGAACAGTGAAATGAGTGAGGCTGAAGCCCGCCCAACCAATTTTATCCGTCAGATCGTCGATGAAGATCTGGCGTCGGGGAAACACACGTCGGTACATACCCGTTTCCCGCCGGAGCCTAACGGCTATCTGCATATCGGCCACGCCAAGTCCATCTGCCTGAACTTCGGCATCGCCAAGGACTATCAGGGCCAGTGCAACCTGCGTTTCGACGACACCAACCCGGTGAAAGAAGACATCGAGTTCGTCGAGTCTATCAAGCACGACGTGGAGTGGCTGGGCTTTGAGTGGAGCGGCAACGTTCGTTACTCCTCAGACTATTTCGATCAGCTGCACCAGTACGCGGTGGAGCTTATCAGCAAAGGGCTGGCCTACGTCGACGAACTGTCGCCGGAGCAGATCCGCGAATACCGCGGCACCCTGACTGCGCCGGGCAAAGACAGCCCGTACCGCGGTCGCAGCGTGGAAGAGAACCTGGCGCTGTTCGAGAAGATGCGCAACGGCGAATTCGCCGAAGGCGCCGCCTGCCTGCGCGCCAAGATCGATATGGCTTCGCCGTTTATCGTGATGCGCGATCCGGTGCTGTACCGCATCAAGTTCGCCGAACACCACCAGACCGGCAATAAATGGTGCATCTACCCGATGTACGATTTCACCCACTGCATTTCCGATGCGCTGGAAGGGATCACCCATTCGCTGTGCACCCTGGAATTCCAGGATAACCGCCGTCTGTATGATTGGGTGCTGGATAACATCACCATTCCTTGCCACCCGCGCCAGTACGAGTTTTCGCGTCTCAACCTCGAATACGCCATCATGTCGAAGCGCAAGCTGCATCAGCTGGTGGCCGAGAAGATCGTCGAAGGTTGGGATGATCCGCGCATGCCGACCGTCTCCGGTCTGCGCCGCCGCGGTTATACTGCCGCCTCGATCCGCGAGTTCTGCCTGCGCATCGGCGTAACCAAGCAAGACAACAACGTCGAAATGGTGGCGCTGGAATCCTGCATCCGCGACGATCTGAACGAGAACGCGCCGCGCGCCATGGCGGTGCTGGATCCGGTGAAAATCGTCATCGAGAACATGGGCGATGCGGTGGAAATGGTCAGCATGCCTAACCACCCGAACAAGCCGGAAATGGGCAACCGCGATGTGCCGTTCAGCCGTGAGATCTATATCGATCGCGCCGACTTCCGCGAAGAAGCCAACAAGCAGTACAAGCGTCTGGTGCTGGGCAAAGAAGTGCGTCTGCGCAACGCGTACGTGATCAAGGCCGAGCGCGTCGAGAAAGATGAAGCCGGCGAGATCACCACCATCTTCTGCAGCTACGATGCGGAAACGCTGAGCAAAGATCCTGCCGACGGCCGCAAGGTGAAGGGCGTGATCCACTGGGTGTCTGCGGCGCACGCGCTGCCGGCGGAAATTCGCCTGTACGATCGCCTGTTCAGCGTGCCTAACCCGGGCGCGGCGGAGGACTTCCTCTCCACCATTAACCCGGAATCGCTGGTGATCAAGCACGGTTTCGTTGAGCCGAGTCTGGCGGCCGCACAGCCGGAGAAAGCCTATCAGTTCGAGCGTGAAGGCTACTTCTGCGCCGACAGCCATTACTCTTCGGCTGAGCACCTGGTGTTTAACCGCACCGTCGGTCTGCGTGACACCTGGGCGAAAATCGAAGGCTAATCTTAATCGCCTCGAAAATTAATGTATCAGCGCGGCTCAGGCCGCGCTTTTTTATGCCTGCTATTGAGTAAATCATCTATTCCCGCCACGTTTTTCCGGGCTGCGTTTAATTAACTGCGGTGCGTTAATCAATAAGTTTTCTTAATTGGGCTTAGTAGTCTTAATCTTTACTTATATATTCGTGATGCGAATTAATTTCATTTAGAGAGCGCTCTCAAATTTTATCTCCTGACTGACGGATTTAGTCAGGCTGAAACCATTAATCGTCTCTGGTTGACCTGGTATCCGTCTTTATTCTGATTTAATTGAATTTTTTATTCGACACCTTCCATGAATGCCAGCGTAACAAATTATCACCGATATGTGCTCCTTGTCATACTTTGACAAATCTTCCGCATTTTTCATTTGATAATTCGCGTCGCGAAAAATAGTCTGTCTGTAGCAATTAGTGCTGTGGGAATAACATCTCGTCGGCAATATTTTTTACCCGTTCGGGTTTTTTATTGGCAGTCGTGCAGGGCAGTGGTGAACACAGGCGGCTGCAACTTTTAAGTTAAGTCAAAGAGGAATTTCAATATGGGTACGCACGGTGCTCAGCGTAAAACGCTGGCGCTCGCAGTCGCGGGCGCGCTGTTGGGAACAGGGTTTGCCATGGCGCCTGAGGCGAAAGCCGCAGGGTTTATCGAGGATTCCACGCTGACCGGCGGCATTTATTACTGGCAACGTGAGCGTGACCGTAAAGATCTCAATCCGGACAGCAAGGATTACAATCAATACACCACCAACCTGTCCCACTCTACCGCCAACCTGAGCCTGGATTTCGCGTCGGGCTACGCCTGGGACATGTTCGGTCTGGATGTCGGCACTTTTACCGCCATCGAACTGGCTGAATCCAGCGCCAGCGGTCACCCGAACGAAATCGCGTTCTCCTCGAAGAACCGTACCTACGACGAAGACTACTCCGGTGATAAAGGCGGTATCAGCCTGTACAAAGCCGCCGCCAAATTCAAATACGGCCCGGTCTGGGCGCGCGCCGGCTATATTCAGCCGAGCGGCCAAACCCTGCTGGCGCCGCACTGGAGCTTTATGCCGGGCACTTATCAGGGGGCTGAAGCCGGCGCCAAGTTCGACTACGGCGATGCCGGCGCGTTGAGCTTCTCCTACATGTGGGCCGACAAATACAAAGCGCCGTGGCATATCGAGATGGACGACTTCCGTCAGAACGACAAGAAAACCCGCGTCTCCTACCTGCACTCGCTGGGCGCCAAGTACGATTTCAAAAACGATCTGGTGCTGGAAGCCGCTTACGGCCAGGCCCAGGGGTACGTGAATCAGTACTTCACCAAGGCGTCTTACAAATTCGATCTGCTGGGCAACCCGCTGACCACCAGTTACCAGTTCTATGGCGCGGAAGACCGCATCAGCAACAAGAACGATCCGAACAGCATCTATGACGGCCTGGCCTGGCTGCAGGCGTTGACCTTCGGTTACACCACCGGCCAGTTCAACTGGCGTCTGGAAGGCACCATGGTCAAGGCGGAAGGCAATCAGGGCTTCTTCCTGCAACGTATGACCCCGACCTACGCCTCGTCAAACGGTCGCCTGGACGTGTGGTGGGATAACCGCTCCGACTTTAACGCCAACGGCGAAAAAGCGGTGTATGCCGGCGTGATGTATGACCTCAGCAACTGGAACCTGCCGGGCATGGCGGTCGGCGGCTCTTACGTTTACGCGTGGGACGCCAAGCCGAGCACCAACCCGATCTACGATCAGAGCCAGCGCCTGAAAGAGAGCGCCTGGAGTCTGGACGCGATGTACACCATCCAGGAAGGGCGCGCCAAGGGCACGCTGCTCAAGCTGCATTACACCCAGTATGACAACCACACCAACATTCCGAGCTGGGGCGGCGGTTACGGCAACATCTTCCAGGACGAGAAAGACGTCAAGTTCATGGTCATCGCGCCATTCACCATCTTCTGATGCGTTCCCCGGCCTTGCCGCCGGGGCAGTTAAGGGAATTCAACGATGAAAAAAATCATGCTGATGTTGGCGGCCGCTGCGGCCCTGAGCGCCTGTGCGCAACCCGCCGCGCCGCCGGAAGACGCCAGGTTGAAACAGGCTTACAGCGCCTGCATCAATACCGCGGAAGGCTCGCCGGAGCGTCTGCAGCCGTGCAAGGCGGTGCTGAACGTGCTGAAACAAGAGAAACAGCACCAGCAGTTCGCCGCGCAGGAAACGGTACGGGTGATGGATTATCAGAACTGCATTATGGCGGTTCACAGCGGTAACGGTCAGGCTTACGACGCCAAGTGCGGCAAGCTGTGGCAAGAAATTCGCGATAACAATAATTAAGAAGGACGAGAAGATGAACGCATTCAAACTGAGCGCACTGGCCGCCTTGACGGCAACGATGGGATTCCTGGGCGGCATGGGGAGCGCCATGGCCGATCAACAGCTGGTGGATCAGCTGAGCCAACTGAAGCTGAACGTGAAAATGCTGGATAACCGCGCCGGGGAAAACGGCGTGGATTGCGCGGCGCTGGGCGCAGACTGGGCCTCATGCAACCGGGTGTTGTTCACTCTGAGCAACGACGGGCAGGCGATCGACGGCAAAGACTGGATCATTTATTTCCACAGCCCGCGCCAGACTCTGCGGGTAGACAACGATCAGTTCAAGATCGCTCACCTCACCGGCGATCTGTACAAGCTGGAGCCGACCGCCAAATTCAGCGGTTTCCCGGCCGGTAAGGCGGTGGAAATCCCGGTGGTCGCCGAATACTGGCAGCTGTTCAGAAACGACTTCCTGCCCCGCTGGTATGCCACTTCCGGCGACGCCAAGCCGAAAATGCTGGCGAATACCGACACCGAAAATCTGGATCAGTTTGTGGCGCCGTTTACCGGCGATCAGTGGAAGCGCACCAAGGACGACAAAAATATTTTGATGACGCCGGCTTCGCGTTTTGTCAGCAACGCCGATCTGCAGACGCTGCCCGCCAGCGCGCTGCGCGGCCAGATTGTGCCGACGCCGATGCAGGTGAAAGTGCACGAGCAGGACGCCGATCTGCGCAAAGGGGTATCGCCGGATCTGAGCACGTTGGTCAAGCCGGCGGCGGATGTCGTCAACCAGCGCTTCGCGCTGCTGGGCGTGCCGGTTCAGGCCAACGGTTACCCGATCAAGACCGACATCCAGCCGGGCAAGTTTAAAGGCGCGATGGCGGTGCCGGGCGCTTATGAGCTGAAGATCGGCAAGAAAGAGGCGCGGGTGATCGGCTTCGATCAGGCCGGGGTGTTCTACGGGTTGCAGTCTATCCTGTCGTTAGTGCCGACCGACGGCAGCGGCAAGATCGCCACGCTCGACGCCAGCGATGCGCCGCGCTTCCAGTATCGCGGCATTTTCCTCGACGTGGCGCGCAACTTCCATAAGAAGGATGCGGTGCTGCGCCTGCTGGATCAGATGGCGGCTTACAAGCTCAACAAATTCCACTTCCACCTGAGCGATGACGAAGGTTGGCGAATCGAAATTCCCGGCTTGCCTGAGTTGACGGAAGTCGGCGGCCAGCGCTGCCACGATCTGAGCGAAACCACCTGCCTGCTGCCGCAGTACGGCCAGGGGCCGGATGTCTACGGCGGTTTCTTCACTCGTCATGACTACATCGACATCATCAAATACGCCCAGGCGCGCCAGATTGAGGTGATCCCGGAGATCGACATGCCGGCGCACGCCCGCGCGGCGGTGGTCTCGATGGAAGCGCGCTACAAGAAACTGCATGCCGCCGGCAAAGAGCAGGAGGCCAACGAGTTCCGCCTGGTGGATCCGACCGATACCTCCAATACCACCTCCGTGCAGTTCTTTAACCGTCAGAGTTACCTGAACCCGTGCCTGGATTCCTCCCAGCGCTTTGTCGACAAGGTGATTGGCGAGATTGCCCAGATGCATAAAGAAGCCGGCCAGCCGATTAAGACCTGGCACTTTGGCGGCGACGAAGCGAAAAACATCCGCCTGGGCGCCGGCTACACCGACAAGGCGAAACCGGAACCGGGTAAAGGCATCATTGACCAGAGCAATGAAGACAAGCCGTGGGCCAAGTCTCAGGTGTGCCAGGTGATGATCAAAGAGGGCAAAGTGGCCGACATGGAGCACCTGCCGAGCTACTTCGGCCAAGAGGTCAGCAAGCTGGTGAAGGCGCACGGCATCGACAGAATGCAGGCCTGGCAAGACGGCCTGAAAGACGCCGAGAGTTCGAAGGCGTTCGCCACCTCGCGCGTGGGGGTCAACTTCTGGGACACCCTGTACTGGGGCGGTTTCGACAGCGTCAACGACTGGGCCAACAAAGGGTATGAAGTGGTGGTCTCCAACCCGGACTACGTCTATATGGACTTCCCTTACGAGGTGAACCCGGACGAGCGCGGTTACTACTGGGGCACCCGCTTCAGCGACGAGCGCAAGGTGTTCAGCTTCGCGCCGGACAACATGCCGCAGAACGCGGAAACCTCGGTTGACCGAGACGGCAACCACTTCAACGCCAAGAGCGACAAGCCGTGGCCGGGGGCATATGGACTTTCCGCTCAGCTGTGGAGCGAAACCCAGCGCACCGACCCGCAGATGGAATACATGATCTTCCCACGCGCGCTGTCGGTGGCGGAGCGCGCCTGGCATCGCGCCGGTTGGGAGCAGGACTATCGCGCCGGCCGCGAATACAAAGGCGGGGAAACCCACTTTGTCGATACCAAGACGCTGGAGAAAGATTGGCTGCGCTTCGCCAATATTCTGGGCCAGCGTGAACTGGCCAAGCTGGACAAAGGCGGCGTGGCTTATCGTCTGCCGGTGCCGGGCGCTCGCGTGGCGGGCGGCAAGCTGGAGGCGAATATCGCGCTGCCGGGGTTGGGCATCGAGTACTCCACCGACGGCGGTAAGCAGTGGCAGCGCTATGATGCCAAGGCTAAACCTGCGGTTTCCGGCGAAGTACAGGTGCGCTCGGTCAGCCCGGACGGCAAACGCTACAGCCGCGCCGAGAAGGTCTAAGAAGGGCGGTGCGGCCCGCAGTTTTGGCGGCGGGCCGCATCATAACGAAGGGGGAATGCGTTCGCCCGCGCGTGTCGGCGCAAGGCGGACGTTGTAGTGAGAGTAGTACGTGGAGTCGCTGTGCCGCTGCAATTGTGGTATTTCATGACATGATTTTCCCCGGCTGGTCCGGGGATTTTTTTCCCGCTGTACGGCGGGCATAAAAAAACCGCCTCAAAATGAGGCGGTTTTTCATAGCCGGTCAGGGCTTATTTCTTGTCGTGCAGCGTTTCGTCTTCGCGACAGTCACCGGTTTCACAGTGGCCGTACAGGTACAGACTGTGGTTGGTGAGCTTGATGCCGTGCTGCTTGGCGATGTCACGCTGGCGCACTTCGATGGATTCGTCGCTGAATTCGATCACTTTGCCGCAATCCAGGCAAATCAGGTGATCGTGGTGATGCTGTTGGGTCAGCTCGAACACGGACTTGCCGCCTTCGAAATTGTGACGTGTCACAATGCCCGCATCGTCAAACTGGTTCAGTACGCGATAAACCGTCGCCAGCCCGATCTCTTCGCCCATATCAATCAGTTTTTTGTACAAATCTTCCGCACTGACGTGATGGCATTCCGGATTTTGCAGTACTTCCAGGATTTTGAGTCGCGGAAGCGTGACTTTTAAGCCGGCCTTCTTCAATGCGATGTTGTTGTCGGTCATGCGAATTCAGTCCTGTTACTATGCTAATCAAGTTGAGGCGTACTCGCCTGTGGCATCGGTCGGCACAAAGAGTTAATGCGTCTCATTATAGAACCGGTTGTACTAAATGGAAACCGCCGGTTGTTAACAAAGATATAATTGCACTATTGCATGTTTTGCATGCAACGCCTTGATGGATGGGATAAACCGATATCTCAGTCTACCGTGACGGGGTGGGAAGTTACAAATCTGTAGCTTCTATCGCAGCAATCCCTGTTGCCGATGACGGCCCTGTCGGCACACTATGCACTTTACAGGGCCTTTGTTCAACCTTTCGCCAGTCCCGGCGTTTAGCCGACGATATCGGCCAGGCTCAGCTCTTCGACGATCTGTTTGACCCAGGCGTCGACACGCTCGTTGGTCAGCTCCGGCTGACGGTCTTCGTCGATCGCCAGACCGATGAAGTGGTTGTCGTCCGCCAGGCCTTTGGAGGCTTCGAAGTGGTAGCCTTTGGTCGGCCAGTGGCCCACGATGGCCGCGCCGCGCGGTTCGATGATGTCGCGGATGGTACCCATCGCGTCACAGAAATATTCCGCGTAGTCTTCCTGGTCGCCGCAGCCGAACAGCGCCACCAGTTTGCCGTTGAAATCGACGTCTTCCAGCGTCGGGAAGAAATCGTCCCAGTCACACTGCGCTTCACCGTAGTACCAGGTCGGGATGCCCAGCAGCAGGATATCGAACCCTTCCAGGTCTTCTTTGCTGCTTTTAGCGATGTCATGCACTTCAGAGACGTCGTCGCCAAACTGTTTCTGGAGAATTTTCTGGATCATTTTGGCAATGTTTTCGGTATTGCCAGTGTCGCTGCCAAAGAAAATGCCTACAGTAGCCATATCGCGTATAACCTTTAAATTCAAGTAATTGCATTACTCGATGCCAGCACTGCCGCCGCTGACGCCGATTAAAATGATGCCATGGCAAGAGCCGTTCGCCGCGGGGGGCGGGCGCCGACAGGCGCAGTCTCTTACCGGTAAATGCGTATCATGCCAGAAAGTGGCGCCGGGGTTTTATCGCATTTATGCGATGCCGGAGATGAAGAAAAGCGTGTCGATCCGGCGTTGTCCTTAACGCCGCGCCGCGCGTGCGGCCGAAGAGATCAATGTTCCGGCTGTTCTTCCGCCAGTTGCGCCAACAGCATCTGCTCGATGAGTTCGCTGCGGCTGATGTTGCGCTGTTCCGCCAGTTTGTTCAGGGCGTCCACCGCATCCGCGTTGATTTTCAGCTCTACGCGCCGCAATCCACGCACTTTATCGCGCCGTAACTGATTGCGCTTATTGATTCTAAGCTGTTCATCGCGGGAAAGCGGGTTGGTTTTCGGGCGCCCCGGACGGCGTTCATCTGCGAACAGATCCAGCGTCGTGCGATCCGTTTGTTCTTTTGCCATAGGTAGCGGTACTGCAAGGGAGTTTGCATCAAAAAGCGCTCGCACGCTTCCGGAGGCATCGGTTAACACACTTCGGGCCAATAAACCCTAACCCAAATTCACCCCCGACCCGGCGTTCGCGAACGCGCTGGCGCGGCGGCAAAATTATAGCGCGCCATATTACCCCAGCAGATGGAGCGGCGACAATGCCTAACTGCGGGCTAAACGCGCTAAGCCGTTATCTTTAGCGCGTTTTTTCGCCAGGTGAGCGTATTTTTCAGGCTTCGTCGAGGAAACGGTGGATGGCACGCAGCACCGCCTCCGGTTTTTCGGCATGCACCCAATGGCCGGTGCCGGCAACAACGTGCGCGCGGGCCTGCGGGAACTGGCGGGCGATGTCCGCACGGTAGCTGTCCTGCACGTACGGCGACAGGCCGCCGCGAATGAACAGGGTCGGGTGCGGCCAGGCCGGCACGTCCTGCCAGCCGGTGATGTCATCATAGCGCTCAATCAGCACCGGCAGGTTGAAGCGCCATTCGCCGTTATGGAAGGACTTCAGCAGGAACTGGATCACGCCTTCTTCCTGCAGGTAATCGCGCATCAGCTGGGCGGCGGCCTGGCGCTGGGTGATGCCGGCGGCGCTGACGGCCTTCAGGGCGGCGAAAATCTCGTCGTGACGTCGGGTCTGGTAATTCACCGGCGCGACGTCGATGACGATCAGCTTGGCGACGCGCTCGGGCGCGATGGCGGTCAGCGCCATCGCCGCTTTGCCGCCCATCGAATGGCCGATGACGATCGCTTTCTCAAGCCGCAGTTCGTCGAGCAGCTCCAGCAGATCCTGCGCCATCGCGGGGTAGTTCATCTCGTCGGCGCGCGGGGAGAGGCCGTGGTTGCGCAGATCGACCTTAATTACGCTGTGACGCTGATGCAGATCGCGCGCCAGCACGCCCAGGTTGTCCAGATTGCCGAACAGCCCGTGGATCAGCAGCACCGGCAGCGCGTCTGACTCGGCGGCCAGCAGTTGATAATGTAATTTCATGGCGAAGTTCATACTGAGAGAGATTCAGATTAGGGTATCATGATTGAATCGCACGATGAATCATGCGGAATTTTCGCGGCGCGGGCTTGGCAGTGCCGGCTATAGGTATTAGTCTGCATTTGCCGTCCGGAGGCACATTGTTGTGTTCGCCCCAGCGCTTTTAACCTTATAATCCCATGGCTTGAATGCAGGATCTGGCTTCAGGTTCTAAGTAGAAAAAACAGTATTGGATAAAGATGAAAACTATTGAAGTCGACGAAGAGCTTTACCGTTATATTGCCAGCCACACGCAACACATCGGTGAAAGCGCGTCCGATATTTTACGCCGCATGTTGAAATTCACCGCCGGTCAGCCGGTGCGCGCGTTGCCTGCCGCCAGTGCGTCGCCGTCCGTCGAAGCGGAAAAAGCGGCGCCGGTTCAGCGCCCGCGCGATCGCGTACGCGCCGTGCGTGAACTGCTGCTGTCGGATGAATACGCCGAGCAGAACAAAGCGGTCAACCGTTTCATGCTGGTGCTGTCCACGCTGTACACCCTCGATGCCGCCGGTTTTGCCGCCGCCACCGAGGCGTTGACCGGCCGTACCCGCACCTATTTCGCCGGCGATCAGCAGACCCTGCTGGCCAACGGCACGCATACCAAGCCGAAGCATGTGCCGGGCACCCCTTACTGGGTGATCACCAATACCAATACCGGCCGCAAACGCAGCATGATCGAACACATCATGCAGGCGATGCAGTTCCCGGCGGAACTGATCGAGAAAGTTTGCGGTACCGTCTAATTTAGCGAACAGCCCGTCATGATGGCCGTGCGCGACGTATTTGCCCGGTCACCGACAGGGATGAGGGAGATATGTCGATGGCGAATAATCCACGTGCCGGGCAGCCCGCCCGTCAAAGCGATCTGATCAACGTAGCCCAGCTGACGTCGCAGTACTATGTGCTGCAACCGGAAGCCGGCAATGCCGCACATGCGGTGAAGTTTGGCACCTCCGGCCACCGCGGCAGCGCGCAGCGCCACAGCTTCAACGAAGCGCACATTCTCGCCATCGCTCAGGCGATCGCCGAAGTTCGTCATCAGCAAGGCACTACCGGCCCGTGCTACGTGGGCAAAGACACCCATGCACTGTCCGAGCCGGCCTTCATTTCCGTGCTGGAAGTGCTGACCGCCAACGGCGTCGATGTGATCGTGCAGGAAAACAACGGCTTCACGCCAACGCCGGCGGTATCGCACGCCATTTTGTGCCACAACCGCCGCGGCGGCGCGCAGGCCGACGGCATCGTCATTACGCCGTCCCACAACCCGCCGGAAGACGGCGGCATCAAATACAATCCGCCGAACGGCGGCCCGGCTGACACCAACCTGACGTCGGTGATCGAAAAGCGCGCCAACGAACTGCTGGCGCAGCAGCTGAAAGGCGTGCAGCGTCAGTCGCTGGACAAGGCCTGGAACAGCGGCCACCTGCACGCCAAAGATCTGGTGCAGCCTTACGTCGAAGGGCTGGTGGAGGTGGTCGACATGCCGGCCATCCAACGCGCCGGCCTGAAGCTGGGCGTGGATCCGCTCGGCGGTTCCGGCATCGCCTATTGGCAGCGGGTGGCGGAACACTACAAGCTGGATCTGACGCTGGTGAACGATTCCATCGATCAGACGTTCCGCTTTATGCACCTGGATCACGACGGCATCATCCGCATGGACTGCTCGTCGGAGTCGGCGATGGCCGGCCTGCTGGCGCTGCGCGACAAATTCGATTTGGCGTTCGCCAACGATCCGGATTACGACCGCCACGGCATCGTCACGCCGAAGGGTCTGATGAACCCGAACCACTATCTGGCGGTAGCCATCAACTACCTGTTCCAGCATCGCCCGCAGTGGGGCGCCGATGTTGCGGTAGGTAAAACGCTGGTGTCCAGCGCGATGATCGATCGCGTGGTGGCCGATCTGGGCCGCAAGCTGGTGGAAGTGCCGGTCGGCTTCAAGTGGTTCGTGGACGGTCTGTTCGACGGCAGCCTGGGCTTTGGCGGCGAAGAGAGCGCCGGGGCCTCGTTCCTGCGCTTCAACGGCCAGCCGTGGTCGACCGACAAAGACGGCATCATCATGTGCCTGCTGGCGGCTGAAATCACCGCGGTAACCGGTGAGAACCCGCAGCATCACTATGACGATCTGGCCAAGCGCTTCGGCGCGCCAAGCTACAACCGCATCCAGGCGCCGGCAACCCATGCGCAGAAAGCGGCGCTGTCCAAGCTGTCGCCGGAGATGGTCAAGGCCAGTACGCTGGGCGGGGACCCGATCACCGCACGTCTGACCGCAGCGCCGGGCAACGGCGCGTCGATCGGCGGCCTGAAAGTGATGACCGACAACGGTTGGTTCGCGGCTCGTCCTTCCGGCACCGAAGAGGCTTACAAGATCTACTGCGAGAGCTTCCTCGGGGCGGAGCACCGCGAGAAGATTGAGCACGAAGCGGTCGAGATCGTCAGCGAAGTGCTGGCTTCCGCCAAGTAATCACTTTTCTTGATTGATAAAAAGCGCTGTTTTTACAGCGCTTTTTTTATGGGCGCTATTTAGATATATCTTTTTCACGGCACGCGCTTGCGCATTTAGATATATCGATCTAGATTAGCGCTATCGATGCTGTTTAGATATATCTAAACAACCTCGTATTGATGTTCCCTACTAAAGCGAGGTCTCACCTTATGTTTCATCGATTAGGCTTACACCGGCATCATCATCACCATGAATGCGAAGAGGGTCGTCGTCATCGCGGCGGGCGCCATCACTTCGGCGGCGAAGGCGAAGAGCACGGCCGGGGTGGGCGCGGCGGCCGGGGCGGGCGTCATCGTCTGTTCGAACACGGCGATCTGCGCCTGGTGCTGCTGGCGCTGGTGGCGCGCAAGCCCAGCCACGGGTACGAATTGATCAAGGCGATCGAGGAAGCGTCATCCGGCTTGTACGTGCCGAGCCCGGGGGTGATTTACCCCACGCTGACGCTGCTGGAAGAGCAGGATTTCCTCGAACCGCTCACCACCGGCAACGGCCGCAAAAGCTACCGCATCACCGCGGCGGGCGAGGGCGAGCTGCAAAAGCATCAACAGGTGGTTGAGGTCATTCTGGCGCGTCTGGCGGGCGCCGGCCGCGAGCGTCATCGGCACGGCAACCTGGCGGAAGGCATCTACGACGCCATGAACCGTCTGCGCAGCCTGCTGCGCGGCAACGTGATGCGCGCCGATCTTACGCCGCAGCAGGTGGAGCGCATCAACGCCGCGTTGCTGACCGCCGTGGCGGCGATCGAAAGCGAAATGCAGATTCAACCTTCGCAACAGGAGAAGAACTGATGCCCGGCCACCGTTTTAACATTACCGTTGAAGCCCTGAGCGATCGCCAGGGCAATCCCGTCGAGAAAGCGCCGCTGAGTTTTGAAGTGAGCAACCACGACGATATTCTCGAGATCGTCGAGCGCATTCGGGCGCGTGACGATCTGAACTTCGGCCCCGAGCAGAGCGCGGCCTTCGCCGTGGGGTTGAAGCTGTTCTCCGAAGTGATGATCGAAAACCGCAAACACCCGGTGTTCGCTCCGCTGCGCGAGGCGTTTAAGGAATTTATGGTCGGATTGAAGAAGGGCCCGGCGGCGTAAAGGCGCGGCAAACCGCGCCCTCCGGGGTTAAGGCATGAAGCGATAGCCGACGCCGGTTTCGGTCAGCAGGTGTTTGGGCCGGGCCGGATCGGCTTCGAGCTTCTGCCGCAAATGGCCCATGTAGATGCGCAGATAGTGGCTGTGCTCCACGTAGTTCGGCCCCCAGACGTGGCTCAACAGCTGGCGTTGGGTGATCACCTTGCCGGCGTTGGCCAGCAGCTCCGCCAACAGGCGAAACTCGATCGGCGTCAGATGCAGATCTTCGTCGTTGCGCAGCACCCGGCGATTCACCAGATCGACGGTAATCGCCGAAAAGCTCACCAGCGGGCTTTCCTGTTGGCTAGCTGAGTAGCGACGCAGCGCGACCCGCACCCGCGCCAGCAGCTCACCGATGCCGAACGGTTTGCTGAGATAGTCGTCGGCGCCGGCGTCCAGCGCGGCGATCTTGTCCTCTTCGGCGTTGCGCGCCGACAGCACGATCACCGGAATGGCGCTCCACTGCCGCAGATCGCGGATGTAGCTCAGCCCGTCGCCGTCCGGCAAGCCCAAATCCAGGATGATCAGATCCGGTTTGCGCGTGCCGGCTTCAATCAACCCGCGCTGCAGCGTTTCACTTTCAAACACCCGCAGGCCTTCGCTCTCCAGCGCGGTGCGCACGAAGCGGCGGATCTCTTTTTCATCTTCAACAATCAGAATGTTGGTTGGCGTTATGCTCACGTTTCCCCTGCGTTGATTACAGATCGAAGGCGTCGCCGTCGATCTCGGGCGGTTTTTCCAGCGGCAGCACGAAGCGGAAGCTGGCGCCGCCGTTGGCGCCGTTTTCCGCCCAGATACGGCCGTCATGCACTTCAATAATGGCACGACAAATCGCTAACCCCAAGCCGACGCCAGGGATCGCCGACTCTTTATTGCCGCGTGAAAACTTGTCGAAAATCAGCTGCAGCTGATCGGCGGGGATGCCGGGGCCGTTATCCCAGACCTCGACTTCCAGCCACTCGGGCAGCGTGCGGGCGCGAATGCCGATGGTGGCCTCGGCGCCGGCGTATTTATTGGCGTTTTCCAACAGGTTGGTGAACACCCGTTCCAGCAGGCTGCCGTCGCAGTTGACCAGGATCTGTTCCGGCGGCAGATCGACCTCGATTGGATGCTGGCTGAGCAGCGGCTCCAGCATGTGCAGCGAAGCGCCGACGATCTCTTCCAGCGACTGCCACTCTTTACGCAGGCTGAAACCGCCGGACTGGATGCGCGCCATATCCAGCAGGTTGTTCACCAGCCGGGTGGTGCTCAGCACCTGCTGGCGGATCTGGCTGGCCTGGGTGGCGTGATTGGAACCTTCGGCCGCCAGGTCCAGCGTGAGAATTTCCGCCTGGCCGAACAACACGGTCAGCGGGGTGCGAAGATCGTGCGACAGCGCCGCCAGCAGCGAGTTGCGCAGCTGTTCGCGTTCGGCGTCCAGCTTGGCTTCTTCGGCGCTGCGCGCCAGGTGCAGCCGTTCCAGCGCGCTGGCGATCAGCACTGCGAAGGTTTGCAGCAGCCGCTGTTGTTCCGGCACCATCAGCTGGCGCAGGTTGTTGGGTTCGATCGCCAACAGGCCGAAGGTCTGTTTGGGGGTATTGAGCGGCAGCAGTTGGTAAGGCACGCCGGGCAGGGTGTCGGTGCCGGCGCCGGCCGGCAAGCCTTTATCGAAACTCCAGCGCGCGATGGCTTCGTCTACCGACAGCAGCCCGCCTTCCTCGCCGATCATTTGCTGCAGCCGGCCGTCTTCCTGCGGCAGCAGCAGCACGGTTTTCGCCTGGAAGCTGCTGGAGAGGAAATGACGGCTGGTGTTGGCGATGTCGGCCACGGTCAGCGCGCGGCTCAGCCCGCGTGACATTTCGTACAGATGGCGCGCCCGCTGCTCGCGATAGCGCGCCACCCGGGCCTGATAACGCACCCCGGCGGTCAGGTTGCCGATGATGATGCCGACGGCGAGCATCACGCCGAAGGTCAGCAGATACTGCATATCGCTGACGGCGAACGACCATTCGGGCTGAACGAAGAACAGATCGAAACTGGCGACGTTGATCACCGCCGCCAGCACCGATGGCCAGCGGCCGAAGAACAGCGCGACGATCGCCACGCCGAGCAGGTAGACCATCACCAGGTTGGCCTGATCGAAGCCCGGCAGCAGCCACTGCGAGAGCAGGGTAATCAGCGCGCACAGCGCCACCGCCACCGCGCAGCCGCGCAGCTGCATGCGCCATTTCTCATTGAAGCTGCGGCCGTCGTGCTCCTTGCCCGGCGGCGGCTGTGCGGCGTCGCTGTCCAGCGCGACGATCACCAGATCGAGATCCGGGCCCAGCCGGCCGAGGCGATCGGCGAAACTGCCGCGCAGCTTCCAGCGCTGCTCGCTGCGGCGGCCGATGATGATTTTGCCGAGGTTATGCTCGCGGGCGTAGCGCAGCACTGCGCGCTCTTCGGACGGATCGGCCAGGGTGGCGGTTTCGGCGCCCAGCTCCTGCGCCAGCCGCAGCGCGCGCAGAATGGCGCGGCGCTGGTTTTCCGGCAGCCGGTGCAGCTTGGGGGTTTCCACGTAGACCGCATGCCAGTGGCAGCCGAGCCGCGCCGCCAGCCGGGCGGCGATGCGCACCAGCTTTTCGTTGCCGCTGTTGTGGCCGACGCACAGCAGAATGCTGTCGCGGGTGTGCCACACTTTCTCGCGCCCCTGGGTGTCGCGAAACTCGCGCATCTGGTCATCGACCCGATCGGCGGTGCGGCGCAGCGCCAACTCGCGCAGGGCGATCAGGTTGCCTTTACGGAAAAAATGCTCGATGGCGCGCTCGGCCTGACCGGGAATATACACTTTGCCTTCGTGCAGCCGTCGGCGCAGATCGTCCGGCGGCAGATCGACCAGCACCACTTCGCTGGCCTCGTCAAACACGTGGTCGGGCACCGTTTCGCGCACCCGCACGCCGGTCACGCCGCCCACCACGTCGTTCAGACTTTCCAAATGTTGTACGTTGACGGTAGTCAGCACGTCGATGCCGGCGTCCAGCAGCTCTTCCACATCCTGCCAGCGTTTGGGGTGGCGCGAACCGTGGGCGTTGCTGTGCGCCAGTTCGTCCATCAGGATCAGCGCCGGATGGCGCGCCAACGCGGCGTCGAGGTCGAATTCATGCACCAGTCGCCCGCGATGCTGGATGCGCTTTTGCGGCAACAGCGCCAGGCCGTCGAGCAGGGCGGCGGTCTCGCTGCGGCCGTGGGTTTCCACCACGCCGACCAGCACGTCCAGCCCCTGGGCGCGCAAACGCTGGGCCTCCTGCAGCATGGCGTAGGTTTTGCCTACGCCGGCGCAGGCGCCGAAGAATACCTTCAACCGGCCGCGCGGTTTTTCATTGGCCAGCGCCAGCAGGCTATCGGGATCGGGACGCTGCTGTTCTTCTTCGACCATGACAATTCCTTGTGTTACCAAGCAAAAAGGGGTTCGGCACGCCGAACCCTATCACTATGCTGAATACGGTGCGTTACTTCAACGCATCCAGCGCCAGGTTCAGCTTCAACACGTTGACCACCGATTCGCCCATGAAGTTGGGCGTGGCCCGATCGGTGTTGTCTTCGATCAGTTTGGCGACCTGTTCCGGCGGCAGATGACGTGCCGCCGCGACCCGCGCCAGCTGATACCGCGCCGCAGCGGTCGAGATCTGCGGATCCAACCCGCTGCCGGAGGCGGTCAGCAGATCGACCGGGATCGGGCCGCTCATCGCAGGGTTGGCTTGGCGCAGCTGCGCTGCGCGCTCGGCGATAGCCTTATCCAGTGCCGGGTTGGTGGCCGCCAGGTTGCTGCCGGCAGAGGCCAGTGGATTATAGGCCGAATCGCCGGTCGCCGACGGGCGGCCCCAGAAATAGTCGGCGCGCGTGAAGTTCTGGCCGATCAGCGCGGAGCCGACCGCCTTGTCGCCCCGGTACAGCATCGAACCGTTGGCCGCACCCGGAAACAGCAGCTGCGCCAGCCCGGTGGTCAGCAGCGGATAGGCGATGCCGGTGATCAGCGTCAGCAGGATCAGCATCACCAGCGCAGGTCGTAAATAAGTCATGTTCATTTCCCTCAATGGTTAACCGGCGACGTGCAGCGCGACCAGGATCAGGTCGATCAGTTTGATGCCGACGAACGGCACCAGCAGACCGCCGACCCCGTACAGCCACAGGTTGCGGCGCAGCAGAGCCGCGGCGCTCATCGGTTTGTAGCTCACCCCTTTCAGCGCCAGCGGGATCAGAAACACGATCACCAGGGCGTTGAAGATCACCGCCGACATGATGGCGGAGGCGGGGGAGTGCAGGTGCATCACGTTCAGCGCGTTCAGCTGCGGATAGGTGGCCGCGAACGCCGCCGGAATGATGGCGAAGTACTTGGCCACGTCGTTGGCGATGCTGAAGGTGGTCAGCGAACCGCGCGTCATCAGCATCTGTTTGCCGATATGTACCACTTCGATCAGCTTGGTCGGGTTGGAATCCAGATCGACCATGTTGCCCGCCTCTTTGGCGGCCTGGGTGCCGGAGTTCATCGCCACCGCCACATCGGCCTGCGCCAGCGCCGGGGCGTCGTTGGTGCCGTCGCCGGTCATCGCCACCAGACGGCCTTCCGCCTGATACTGGCGGATCAGCGCCAGCTTGGCTTCCGGCGTGGCTTCCGACAGGAAGTCGTCCACCCCGGCTTCGGCGGCGATCGCCGCCGCGGTCAGCGGGTTATCGCCGGTGATCATCACCGTTTTGATGCCCATCTTGCGCAGCTCATTGAAGCGTTCTTTGATGCCGCCCTTGACGATATCCTTCAACGCCACCACGCCCAGCACCCGGGCGCCTTCCGCCACCACCAGCGGCGTGCCGCCGGTGCGCGCCACGCTTTCCACCAGATCGTCCACCGCCCGCGGGAAGTGCCCCTGATTGGTTTCGACGTGACGGCGAATGGCGTCCACCGCGCCTTTGCGGATCATGCGCTCCTGCACGTTGACGCCGCTCATGCGAGTCTGGGCGGAGAAGGGCACGAAGGTGGCGTTCAGCGCCTGCAGATCGCGCTCGCGCAGGTTAAAGCGCTGTTTGGCCAGCACCACGATGCTGCGGCCTTCCGGCGTTTCGTCCGCCAGCGAAGCCAGCTGCGCGGCGTCCGCCAGCTCTTGTTCTTTCACGCCCGGCGCCGGCAGGAACTCCGACGCCTGACGGTTGCCCAGCGTAATGGTGCCGGTTTTATCCAGCAGCAGCACGTCCACGTCGCCGGCGGCTTCCACCGCGCGGCCGCTGGTGGCGATCACGTTGGCGCCGAGCATGCGGCTCATCCCGGCCACGCCGATGGCGGACAGCAGACCGCCGATGGTGGTGGGGATCAGGCAAACCAGCAGCGCGACCAGCACGGTGATGGTGACCACGCTGCCGCTGCCGGCCGCCTCGACGCTGTATTGCGAGAACGGGAACAGGGTGGCGGTGGCCAACACGAACACGATGGTCAGCGCCACCAGCAGGATGGTCAGCGCGATTTCGTTCGGCGTTTTGCGGCGTTTAGCGCCTTCCACCATGGCGATCATGCGATCGAGGAAGGTTTCCCCCGGGTTGACGCTGCACTGCACCACCAGCCAGTCGGACAGCACGCGGGTGCCGCCGGTGACCGAGGAGAAGTCCCCGCCGGATTCGCGGATCACCGGGGCGGATTCCCCGGTGATGGCGCTTTCATCCACCGAGGCGCCGCCCTCCAGCACTTCGCCGTCGCACGGAATGGTGTCGCCGGCTTCCACCAGCACGATATCGCCTTTGCGCAGACTCTCGGCGGCCACTTTCTCCGTGGCGCCGTCGCGGCGCGGGCCGGCCAGTTTTTTCGCCCAGCTGGTTTTCTTGGTGCCTTTCAGGCTTTCCGCCTGGGCCTTGCTGCGGCCTTCGGCCAGCGCCTCGGCGAAGTTGGCGAACAGCACGGTGAACCACAACCACAGGGAGACGCTGCCGGTAAAGGCGGCGGCACCGTCGGTTTGGCCGGCGAGGATCGCCAGCCAGATGGCGGTGGTCAGCAGGCTGCCGATATACACCACGAACATCACCGGGTTGCGCCATTGAACGCGAGGGTCCAGTTTTTTCACCGCATCGATCAGCGCGGTGCGCACCAGAGCCGGTTCAAACAGCGCGCGTTGTTTGCGAGTCATCTCTTATTCTCTCTCTGTGACGTCTGTTAGTTTGCCAACCAAAGTTGCAAATGCTCGGCCACCGGGCCCAGCGCCAGCGCCGGCACGAAGGTCAGCGCGCCCACCAGCAGCACAGTGCCGATCAGCAGGCCGATAAACAGCGGCCCATAGGTCGGCAGGGTGCCGTTGCCCGCTGGCTGGCGTGGCTTGGCGCTCAGCGAACCGGCGATCGCCAGCACGGGCAGGATCACCCCGAAGCGGCCGACGAACATGGCGAAGGCCAGCAGCAGGTTGTAGAACGGCGTATTGACGCTCAAGCCGGCGAAGGCGCTGCCGTTGTTGTTGGCGGCGGAGGACAGGGCATACAGCACTTCGCTGAAGCCGTGGGCGCCCGGATTGAGGATGCCGGCGCGGCCCGCGTCGGTGCCGATGGCCAGCGCGCTGCCCAGCAACACCAGCGCCGGCGTGACCAGGATCGCCAGCGCGGTCATCTTCATGTCGTAAACGTCGATTTTTTTGCCCAGGTATTCCGGGGTGCGGCCGATCATCAGACCGGCGATAAACACCGTCAGCAGCACGAATAGCAGCATGCCGTACAGGCCGGAGCCGACGCCGCCGAACACCACCTCACCGATCTGCATCAGCCACATCGGCACCATGCCGCCCAGCGCGGTGAAAGAGTCGTGCATGGCGTTAACCGCCCCGCAGGACGCGGCGGTGGTCACCACCGAGAACAGGCTGGTGGCGAGAATGCCGAAGCGCGACTCTTTGCCTTCCATATTGATGTTGCTGTCGGCGCCCAGCGCGCTCAGGTGCGGGTTGCCCGCCAGCTCGGCGTACATCACCACCACCACCGCCACCACGAAGATCAGCGCCATCGCCCAGATCAGCGCGTGGCCCTGACGGTTTTCACCGGCCAGTTGTCCGAAAGAGAAGCACAGCGCGCAAGGGATCAGGAAGATGGCCAGCATCTGCACGAAGTTGGTCAGCACGGTTGGGTTCTCGAACGGGTGCGCCGAGTTGGCGCCGAAGAACCCCCCGCCGTTGGTGCCGAGCATCTTGATCGCTTCCTGCGAGGCGACCGGCCCCATCGGCAGCGTCTGCTGCGCGCCTTCGAGCGTGGTGACGTGTAGGTAAGGCAGGAAGTTTTGCAGCGTGCCCTGGCTGACGAAGAACAGGGCGATCAGCAGCGCGATCGGCAGCAGCACATACAGCGTGATGCGGAACAGATCGGCCCAGGCGTTGCCGACGGTCTTGCCGGCGCGGCGGGTAAAGGCGCGGATCAGCGCAAAGGCCACGGCGATGCCGGTGGAGGCGGAAACGAAGTTCTGCACCGCCAGCCCGGCCATCTGGCTGAAATAGCTGAGGGCGCTTTCACCGCTGTAGGCTTGCCAGTTGGTGTTGGTGACGAAGCTGACGGCGGTGTTGAGCGCCAGATCCCAGGAGAGGCCAGGGAAGCCTTGCGGGTTGAGCGGCAGCGAGCCCTGCGCCATCAGCAGGGCGAACAGCAGCGCCAGGCCGAGCAGGTTAAACGCCAGGATCGCCAGCGCGTACTGCCACCAATTCATCTCGGTGGGGCGGATGCCGCAGGCGCGCCAGACGCCGGCTTCCACTGCGCGCAGCGCAGGCAGCGGCTCACCTTCGATCAGGCGCGCCATAAAACCGCCCAGCGGCCGGGCCAGCAGCAGAAGCACCAGCAGAAAACTGGCGATCAGTAAAAAGGCTGAAGCCGCCATCAGAAATCCTCCGCGTTAAACAGGGCGTAGACCAGATAGGCCAACAGCAGCAGAACCAACAGCGCACCACCAATAACGCTGAAACTCACGGGACACCTCCAGAGGTGTTGTTTTTGATAGAGGCAGTGTAGGGAGCGGGGTAGAAAGAAGATGAAAAAATCGCGCGGGCGGGTGTAAAAAAAGTATAAAAATGGCTGAAATTTCAGCAAAAATTGAGCATTTCAACCAGCAGGTTGGCGGCGAGATTGCGCCTGATGAGTGAATAAGCAAGGGCAGAGGCGTGGCAGCAGGAACCGGATAATAACCACAACGTAACCAATGTTAAGTTAAAAATTAACTTGGTTGTAACAAAATTACGAATCGCCGCGGTGATTAGCGATTTTTTGTGCGATTTAGTGGTCGGATGAGTAGTAAACTTTCATCAAGTGCGCTAAAATTTTGTCCAGTTACCAAATTACCGATTGTTCATTTGATACGCCCACGCCGTTTTCCCTGACAAATCAACGGCAGGCGTTTTTAAGGAGGTTCGCATGTCTACGACCTATCACGCTTATTCACTGCATCGGATTCTCCTGCGCCGCAGCGCAGTGGTGATCGCGGGCATTTTGGCCCTGCCGGTGATGCTGTTCCGCAGCGATCGCGGGCGTTTTTACAGCTACCTGCATCGCGTCTGGTCAAAAACCAGCGATAAGCCGGTCTGGCTGCAGCAGGCGGAACTGGCGTCCTGCGACTTCTACTGAGTCACTGCCGACTCACGAACAACCCTCGCCCTGCGGCGGGGGTTTTTTTATGCCCCAAGCCCGCTGCCGTCCAGCGCAAGGTCGTATTTGGCAAGCCATTCTTCTACACTTTCCCCATCGACCAACACCACGAGAGAACGGTATGAGTGACAAGATCCCTATCGGCATCAGCGCCTGTTTACTGGGCGACGCGGTGCGTTTCGACGGTGGCCATAAGCGGCTGGCCTTCGCGGTGGAACAGTTGGCGCCCTATGTGCGCTTTGAGCCCGTTTGCCCGGAAATGGCGATCGGCCTGCCCACGCCGCGCCCGGCGCTGCGCCTGGTGAAACAGGCGCAGCCGTGGCCGGCGATGCGCTACAGCAACGACGCCGGCGTGGATCTGACCGAGGAGATGCGCAGTTTCTCCGCGCAGCGCGTGGCCGCGTTGCAGCACCTGTGCGGCTATATCGTCTGCGCCAAGTCGCCGAGCTGCGGCCTGGAGCGGGTGCGGGTCTACAGCGAGAACGGCAAGGACTCGCGTAAAAACGGCGTCGGGCTGTTTACCGCCGAGCTGCTGCGCCAGATGCCGTGGCTGCCGGTGGAAGAGGATGGGCGTTTGCAGGATGCGGCGCTGCGGGAAAACTTTATCGAGCGAGTGTACGCGCTGTATGAGTTGAACATGCTGTGGCGTCAGGGGCTGACCCGCGGCGGGCTGATCGCGTTTCACAGCCGCTACAAACTGTCGCTGCTGGCGCATTCGCAGCCGGCGTACCGCGAACTGGGGCGTTTCGTCGCCGACATTCACCGCTGGGACTCGCTGGAAGACTTCGCCGTGGAGTACCGCAGCCGCCTGATGGCGCTGTTGGCGCACAAGGCGACGCGCCGCAACCATACCAACGTACTGATGCACGTGCAGGGTTACTTCCGCCGCCAGCTCAGCGCGGCGCAGCGCCAGGAGCTGGCGCACCTGATCGACCGCTACCGGCAGGGCATGCAGCCGCTGCTGGCGCCGATCGCCTTGCTTAAGCATTACATGGCGGAATACCCCGACAGTTATTTGGCGGAACAACGCTATTTCGAACCTTATCCGGAGGCGCTGCGTTTGCGTTACGGCCATTGATTGACAAGGGAATTTTATGACCACGCATCTGGTCTGGTTGCGTAACGATCTGCGTATCACCGACAACAAAGCGCTGCACGCTGCCTGCAGCGATCCCAAAGCCCGGGTGCTGGCGGTGTTTATCGCCACCCCGCAGCAGTGGCGGGAACATGAGATGGCGCCGCGGCAGGCGGCGCTGATCCACGCCAGCCTGCGGGCGGTACAGCAGGCGCTGGCGCAAAAGGGCATTGCGCTGCATTGCCATGCCGGCACGGACTTTGCCGCGTCTATCGACTGGCTGGCGGAGTATTGCCGGCGAGAGCAGGTGGACGCGCTATTTTACAACCGCCAGTACGAACTGAATGAACGGCGACGCGATGCGCGGCTGGAGCAGCAGTTGAATGGACGGGTAACGTGCCACGGTTTTGATGACAGTCTGCTGTTGCCGCCGGGCAGCGTGCTAACCGGCGGCGGCGAGATGTACAAGGTTTATACGCCGTTTCGCAACGCCTTCATTCAGCGCCTGACTGAGTCCGACGTGAGCTGCCTGCCGGCGCCGAAGATCCGTGCCGATGGCGCGTTGCCTGCGCCTGAAGCGCCGGCGGCGTTCGATTATCCCGCGGCGGACATCGGGGATGATTATCCCGCCGGCGAGGAGGCCGCGCTGCAGCGGCTGCGCGCCTTTTGTCGTGAGCAGGTGCAAGATTACCTTCGGCAGCGCGATCTGCCCGCCCTCGCCGGCACCAGCAGCCTGTCGCCCTATCTGGCGATCGGCGCGCTGTCGCCGCGCCAGTGTTTTAACCGCCTGCGCGCCGAATGCCCGCAGCTGCTGGAAGATCGCGAGAGCGGCGCTTTCGCCTGGCTGAACGAGCTGATTTGGCGCGAGTTCTATCGCCACCTGCTGGTGGCCTATCCCGAGCTGTGTCGCCATCGGCCGTTTATCGCCTGGACGGACAAGGTGAGCTGGTGCGATGACGCGGCGAAGCTGCAGGCCTGGCAGCGGGGCGAAACCGGCTATCCGATCGTCGATGCCGCCATGCGCCAACTGAACGCTACCGGCTGGATGCACAACCGGCTGCGCATGATCAGCGCCAGTTTTCTGGTGAAGGATCTGCTGATCGACTGGCGCGCCGGGGAGCGCTATTTCATGTCGCAACTGCTGGACGGGGATCTGGCGGCCAATAACGGCGGCTGGCAGTGGGCGGCCTCCACCGGCACCGACGCCGCGCCGTATTTCCGCATCTTTAACCCGACCACCCAGGGTGAACGTTTTGATCCACAAGGCACTTTTATCCGTAAATGGTTGCCGGAACTGGCGGATGTGCCCGACAATGACATCCATCATCCCCATCGCTGGGCGGAAAAGCAGCGATGCCCGCTGAACTATCCGCTGCCGATCGTCGATCACAAGCAAGCGCGTGTAGAGACGCTGGCGGCGTTCGAGGCGGCAAAACGGGGAGAGTCTTGAGGCAACTGCAAGGAGCGACGTAATGATGAAAAAGGTGCTGGCCCTGTGTCTGAGCGGCTATTCCGCGCTGGCGATCGCCGGCTTTGACGTGGTGGCGCTGGGCGTCGACGGCGGCGTCAGCGACGGCAACCTGACTTCCTACCTGATCCGCAGCGACAATCAGCCGCAGTATGTGGCGCTGGACGCCGGTTCACTGCTGCCGGGCATCGCCAAAGGGCTGGAGAAGGGCAGCTTCCCGCAGGTGACGCCCGAGCTGGCCGCGCCTTACACGCCGCAGGGCTATGTGTTCCGGCAGTTGATCGGCAGTTACTTTATCAGCCACGGCCATCTGGACCACGTGGCGGGGCTGATCGTCGGTTCGCCCGAGGACAATAAAAAAACCGTTTACGCCCAGGCGGACACCGTGCTGACCCTGCGTAATCACTACTTCAACTGGAAGGCCTGGCCGAACTTTACCGACGCCGGTAACGGCTCGCGGTTGGGCACCTACCGGCTGCAAACGGTACGGCCGCAGCAGCGGTTTACCCTCGGCCTGACCGGGTTGACCGGCGTGATGTACCCGCTCAGCCACGATCGCTACCCGTCGTCAATGCTGCTGATTTCCAACGGCAACGAGTTCTTCGCCTACTTCGGCGATACCGGGCCGGACAAGGTGGAGCAGTCGCGCGATCTCGATACCGTGTGGCGCGTGCTGGGGCCGCTTGTCGAGCAGAAAAAGCTCAAGGGCATGATTATCGAAACCTCTTACCCTAACGGGGTGGAGGACAAACATCTGTACGGCCATCTGACGCCGGCCTGGCTGCTGAAGGAGCTGAAGAACCTGACGCAGTACAGCGGCGGCGAAGGCTCGCTGAACGGTCTGCCGGTGGTGATCAGCCACATCAAACCGAGCCTGAAGCAGGGCGAAGAGGCGCGCGCCGCCATTGCGCAGCAGCTGGCGCAGGGCAACGATCTGGGGGTGAAATTCATCCTGATGGCGCAGGGCGATCGGCAGACATTTTGACTATGAAGAGAGAAGAGAATGCGTAACCTCGATCTGGAACAACTGATCAACACGGAACTGAACGCCGCGGCGTTTCAGGACTATGCCCCCAATGGATTGCAGGTGGAAGGGCGCCCGCACGTGCAGCGCATCGTGACCGGCGTCACCGCCTGTCAGGCGCTGTTGGACGCCGCGGTGGCGCATCAGGCCGACGCGATCATCGTGCACCACGGCTATTTCTGGAAAAACGAGGCGCCGGCGGTGCGCGGCATGAAGCGCAACCGCCTGAAAACGCTGTTGACCCACGACATCAATCTGTACGGCTACCACTTGCCGCTGGACGCGCATCCGGTGCTGGGCAACAACGCGCAGCTGGCGCAGGCGCTGGGCATTCGGGTGATTGGCGACGTCGAGCCGCTGGTGCCGCACGGGGAATTCGAACAGCCGCTGACCGGCGAAGCGCTGCAACAGCGCATCGAAAGCCGGCTGGGGCGCGCGGTGCTGCACTGCGGCGATAACGCGCCTGAGCATATTCGCCGAGTGGCCTGGTGCACCGGCGGCGGCCAGGGCTTTATCGACAGCGCGGCGCGCTTCGGCGTCGATGCTTTCATCAGCGGTGAAGTGTCTGAGCAGACCATTCACAGCGCGCGCGAAATGGGCGTGCATTTCTTTGCCGCCGGCCACCACGCGACCGAGCGCGGCGGCGTGAAAGCGCTGGGGGAATGGCTGGCTCAGCACCACGGTTTTGATGTGACCTTTATCGATATCCCGAATCCCGCCTGATTTTTTTCTGCGTCGGATCCAGCCCGGCCTGCGCGCCGGCTGAATCCTTTTATCGCGCTATTTCCTTATTTTCCTTATGGTTGCGTTCTATTGACAGCCGGGGCTGCGTCACGCATAACTGGTGTGTTTTTCAGCGCGATAATAATAAGGAGAATAAGGGTGCAACAAGCGCGTTATTACCTTTTAGGTGAAAGAGCGGTAGTGCTTGAACTGTCACCGCCGGTGACGTTGCCGAGCCAGCAGCGCATCTGGGCGCTGGCGGAAAAGCTGAATCATCATCCTGACGTGCGGGAAGTGGTGCCGGGAATGAACAACCTGACGCTGCTGTTGCATACGCCGCAGGCTGACGCCGAAGCGATGCTCGCGTTACTGCAGCAGGGGTGGGAAAGCAAAGAGCGCCTGACGCCGGAGTCGCGTCAGGTGGAGATCCCGGTTGTCTACGGCGGGGAACAGGGCCCTGATCTGGATGAGGTGGCGCGCCATACCGGCATGACGCCGCGACAGGTGGTGGAATGCCATGCGGCGGCGGCTTACGTGGTCTATTTTCTCGGCTTTCAGCCGGGCTTCTCCTATTTGGGCGGCATGCCGGAAAAACTGGCGACGCCGCGCCGCGCCGAACCGCGTCTGGCGGTGGCGGCCGGCTCCGTCGGTATCGGCGGCGGCCAGACCGGCATCTATCCGCTGGTGACGCCCGGCGGCTGGCAACTGATTGGCCGCACGCCGCTGGCGCTGTTCAATCCGCATGAAATGCCGCCGACGCTGCTGCGCCCGGGCGATAACGTGCGCTTCGTGCCGCAGAAGGAGGGCGTATGCTGATTATTCTGCGTGCCGGCATCTATACCACGGTGCAGGATTTGGGCCGCGAGGGATTCCGCCGCCTGGGCATCAGCACCGGCGGGGCGCTGGATCAACCGGCGCTGAAGATCGCCAACCTGCTGGTGGGCAATGCGCCTGAGGCCGCCGGGCTGGAGATCACCCTTGGCCAGTTCAGCGCCGAGTTTACCCGCCCTGGCTGGATCGCCCTGACCGGCGCTGGCTGCGACGCGCAGCTGGACGGTAAGCCGCTGTGGACCGGCTGGCGCTACCCGGTGAAAAAGGGGCAGCGTCTGGTGCTGGGCACGCCGAAGCGCGGCATGCGCAGTTATCTCGCGATCGCCGGCGGTATCGCCGTGCCGGAAATGCTGGGCTCGCGCAGCACCGACATGAAAGCCGCTTTTGGCGGGTGCGAGGGGCGTAATCTGAAGGACGGCGATCGGTTGCCGCTGGGCAAATCCACCGCGCTGCCGCAAACCCGCTGTGGCGTGAAGCAGTTGCTGTTTACCAATCGCATCCGTGCGTTGCCGGGGCCGGAGTACGCCGAATTCAGCGAAGAGGCGCAAGATGCGTTTTGGCGCGCCGCCTGGCAGCTCAGCCCGCAGAGCAACCGCATGGGCTACCGTCTGCACGGCGGCACGCCGCTGGCACGCACCACCGACAGAGAGATGCTGTCGCACGGCCTGATGCCCGGCGTGGTGCAGGTGCCGCACAACGGCCAGCCGATCGTGCTGATGGCCGATGCGCAAACCACCGGCGGTTACCCGCGCATCGCCTGCGTGATCGAAGCCGATCTTTACCATTTGGCGCAGATCCGTCTCGGCGAACCGATCCATTTCGTTCTCTGTTCACTGGCCGAGGCGCAGCGCGCCAAGGCCGAGCAGGATCTTTTCCTTCGACAGATTGCCTGGGGGTTACATGATCGTTGATTTGAACGCCGATCTCGGCGAAGGCTGCGCCAACGACCAGGCGCTGTTGCAATTGGTGAGTTCGGCCAACATCGCCTGCGGCTTCCACGCCGGCGATGCGCAGACCATGCGTCAGTCGGTGCGCTGGGCATTGCAGTACGGCGTGGCGATCGGCGCCCACCCGAGTTTTCCCGATCGGGAGAATTTCGGCCGCACTCGCATGCAGCTGCCGCCGGAAACGGTGTACGCGCAGGTGGTGTATCAGCTCGGGGCGCTGGCGGCCATCGCCCGCGCCGAGGGCGGGGTGATGGTGCACGTTAAGCCGCACGGCATGCTGTACAACCAGGCGGCGGTTGAGCCGGCGCTGGCGGAAGCCATCGCCCGGGCGGTGCAGGCGGTCGATCCGGCGCTGCGGCTGGTGGGGCTGGCCGGCAGCGAGCTGATCCGCGCCGGGCAACGGCTCGGTCTGACCACCCGGCAGGAGGTGTTCGCCGATCGCGGTTATCAGGCCGACGGCACGCTGGTGCCGCGCGGTTTGCCGGGGGCATTGATCGAGGATGACGAACAGGCGCTGGCGCAAACCCTGGAGATGGTGCGCCATCACCGGGTGCGCAGCGTCGATGGCGTTTGGACCGCCGTACAGGCGGAGACCGTCTGCCTGCACGGGGACGGCGAGCATGCGCTGGCGTATGCGCGCAAGCTGCGGGACAGTTTTGTTCAACAGGGCATCCGCGTCAGCGCAGAGCAGTAAAGCAAGACACAACATCACAAACAAAAAATTATTAGAAAATATCGAGGGAAGACTATGGAACAGGCCGTGAATCTCTGGCCACTGATCGGCATCGCCGCGATCGTGGTCGGGTTTGTGTTGCGTTTCAATCCGGTGCTGGTGGTGATCGCCGCCGGCATCATCACCGGTCTGGCGGCGCTGATGCCGCTGGACGTCATTCTGGAAAAGCTCGGCGAGGGCTTTCTCAATACCCGAAACCTGCCGCTGATCCTGCTGCTGCCGCTGGCGGTGATCGGCCTGCTGGAACGTCACGGGCTGAAAGAGCGGGCGCAGGCGTGGATCGCCAAGATCAAAAGCGCCACCGCCGGCCGTTTGCTGATCGTGTACCTGTTCGTGCGCGAGATCACCGCGGCGATGGGGCTGACCAGCCTGGGCGGGCATCCGCAGATGGTGCGGCCGCTGCTGGCGCCGATGGCGGAAGGGGCGACGGAAAACCGCTACGGCGAGCTGCCGGAGCGTACCCGCCACCGCCTGCGCGCCATGTCGGCCGCTACCGACAACGTCGGGCTGTTCTTCGGCGAGGATATCTTCGTGGCCTTCGGTGCGATCATCTTCATGCATAACTTTATGCTGGAGTCCGGCGGCATTCAGACCGAGCCGCTGCATATCGCGCTGTGGGGCATTCCGACCGCCATTTTCGCTTTCCTGATCCACGCGTTCCGGCTGTATCGGATGGATAAACAGCTGAGCGCCGAGCTGGCGCAGCTGAATCAGGCGGCGCTGCAGGCGAAGGGGGAAGCGCGATGAACTTCCAGCAACAATACCTTTACTGGCTGGCCGGCGCGGTGCTGCTGATTGTGGCGGTGATGTCCTTGCGCGATCGCGCCAACCCGCGCCGCATCACCACCGGGCTGTTTTGGGGGCTGTACGGCCTGGTATTCCTGGTCGGCGACTGGACTTATCGCCTGCTGGGCGATGTACTGGGCGAGGGCAGTAACGAAAAACGCATGCTGCATATCATCGTTGGCGCGGTGGTGGTGGTGATGGCCCTGATTGCCGGCTTCGGCGGCGTGCGCCTCGGCAGCTATCACCAGCGGACGCCGCAGGAGCGCGAGGCGAGCGCCAAGCGCCTGGGCAACAAGCTGTTCATTCCCGCGCTGGCGATCCCGGTGGTGACGGTGGTCGGCGTGCTGCTGTTCAACAACGTGCCGGCGTTGCAAAACGCGGTATTCGGCAGCGGTAACCACGCGACGCTAATTACCCTGTTCTCGATGACCGTCGGCTGCCTGATCGGGTTGGCGATCGCGGTGACAATGACCCATGAGAAGGCGCTGCAGCCGATACAGGAAGCGCGGCGCCTGCTGGATTCGATCGGCTGGGCGTTCATTCTGCCGCAGATCCTCGCCACGCTGGGGCTGCTGTTTACCGTCGCCGGCGTCGGCACCGCGATCTCGCATTTGACCCAGGAATATCTGGCGGTCGATAACCGTTTTATCGCCGTGGCGGTCTACGCTATCGGTATGGCGGTGCTGACCATGGTGATGGGCAACGCCTTCGCCGCTTTCCCGATCGTTACCGCCGGCATCGGCATTCCGATCCTGGTGTTGCAGCACGGCGGCAACCCGGCGGTGATGGCGGCGATCGGCATGTTCTCCGGCTATTGCGGCACCCTGATGACGCCGATGGCGGCGAACTTCAACATTGTGCCGGCGGCGCTGCTGGAGTTGCCGGACAAGAATGCGGTGATCAAGGCGCAGGTGCCGACCGGCGTGCTGCTGCTGTTGGTTAACGTGTTCCTGCTGTATTTCCTGATGTTCCTGTAGGAGTAAGGATGCAAAAAGTATTGATTACCGGCTTTGAGCCGTTTGGCGGTGAGCGCCTTAACCCCTCCTGGGAAGTGGTGAAGCAGCTCAATGATATGGAGCTGGTCGGCACGCGCATCGTGGCGCGCCAGCTGCCGTGCGTGTTCGGCGCGGCGCTGGAGGCGCTCAATGCGGCGATCGATGAGGTGCAGCCGGTGATGGTGCTGGCTATCGGCCAGGCCGGCGGCCGCACCGATATCACGATTGAACGGGTGGCGATCAACGTCGACGATGCGCGCATTCCCGACAATCAGGGGCAGCAGCCGGTGGATGAGCCGATCGTCGCCGGCGGTCCGGCGGCCTATTTCAGCACCTTGCCGATCAAAGCGATGGTCAGTTCGATGCGCGAGGCCGGCATTCCGGCCGCCGTTTCGCAGACTGCCGGCACCTACGTGTGCAACCATGTGATGTATGGGCTGCTGCACCGTTTGAGCGGCCAGCGTGAGGTGAAGGGCGGTTTTATCCATATTCCGTACCTGCCGGAACAGGCGGCGGCCCACCCCGGTGCGCCGAGCATGGCGGCTTCGACGGTGCTGTTTGCGCTGGAGCTGGCCGTTTCCATTGCTTTGCAGGTGGAACACGATCTGAAAGTGGTGGGTGGCGCAACGCATTAATCAAGAACACTCCCGGCGCACCGGGCTGCGCCGGGCCTACGCAAGGAGTGGTCTATGCCGGAAGGACCGGAGATTCGCCGGGCGGCGGACAAACTGGCGGCGGCGGTGATCGATCAGCCGTTGACCGCCGTCGATTTCGCTTTTCCTCAGTTGAAACACTATCGCCAGCGTCTGATCGGCGAGCGCATCGTCGCCATCGAGCCGCGCGGCAAGGCGCTGCTGACCCATTTCTCCAATGGGCTGACGATGTACAGCCATAACCAGCTGTATGGCGTGTGGAAAGTGGCGGCGGCAGGAGAGACGCCGGAGACCAAGCGCGATCTGCGGGTGCGGCTGGAAACCGCTCGCAGCGCAATATTGCTCTACAGCGCGTCTGACATCACCGTCGGGCCGCGCGAGGAGATAGAACAGCACCCGTTCCTGCAACGCATCGGCCCCGACGTGCTGGACATGACGTTGACGGTGGATGAGGTGCAGGAGCGTTTGCTGACGCCGCGTTTTCGCCGCAGGCAGCTGGGCGGCATGCTGCTCGACCAGGCGTTTCTCGCCGGATTGGGCAATTATCTGCGCGCCGAAATTCTGTGGCAGGCCGAACTGGCGCCGCAGCACAAACCGCAGGATCTGGCGCCGGAAGCGCTTTGGCGTCTGGCGGAGGCGCTGCTGGCGGTGCCGCGTCTTTCCTATCAGACGCGTGGGCAGGCGGATGAGAACCGCCATCACGGCGCGCTGTTTCGCTTCAAGGTGTTTCATCGCAGCGGCGAGCCCTGTGAGCGCTGCGGCGCGATGATTGTGCGCACCGACCTGTCGTCGCGGCCGTTTTATTGGTGCCCGGGCTGCCAGAAATAAGCAAAAAAAACGCCGCCCGAAGGGGCGGCGCTGTGCGGTTTCAGCCGGGGAAGCGGCTTACTTGGTTTTCAGCTGGGATTTGAAATCACGCTCGGCATAGCCGGTGTACAGCTGACGCGGACGGGCAATTTTGATGCCTTCGTCGTGCATTTCGTTCCAGTGCGCGATCCAGCCGATGGTGCGCGCGATGGCGAAGATCACGGTGAACATGGAAGAAGGAATGCCCATCGCCTTCAGGATGATGCCGGAGTAGAAGTCGACGTTCGGGTACAGTTTCTTCTCGATGAAGTACGGGTCGTTCAGCGCGATGTGCTCCAGCTCCATCGCCACCTGCAGCAGGTTGTCGTCCTTCTTGTTCAGCTCTTTCAGCACTTCGTGACAGGTCTCGCGCATCACGGTGGCGCGCGGATCGTAGTTCTTGTACACGCGGTGGCCGAAGCCCATCAGGCGGAAGGAGTCGTTCTTGTCCTTGGCGCGCTTGATGAATTCCGGAATGTGATCGACGGTCTTGATCTCTTCCAGCATTTTCAGCGCCGCTTCGTTGGCGCCGCCGTGCGCCGGCCCCCACAGGGAGGCGATGCCGGCCGCGATGCAGGCGAACGGGTTGGCGCCGGAAGAGCCGGCGGTGCGCACGGTCGAGGTAGAGGCGTTCTGCTCATGGTCGGCGTGCAGGATCAGGATGCGATCCATGGCGCGTTCCAATACCGGGTTCACCACGTACTCTTCGCACGGGGTGGCGAACATCATGTGCAGGAAGTTGCCGGCATAGGACAGATCGTTGCGCGGATAAACGAACGGCTGGCCCAGGGAGTATTTGTAGCACATCGCGGCCACGGTCGGCATTTTGGACAGCAGACGGAACGCGGTGATTTCACGGTGACGCTCGTTGTTGACGTCCAGCGCATCGTGGTAGAACGCCGCCAGCGCGCCGGTCACGCCGCACAGCACCGCCATCGGGTGCGAGTCGCGACGGAAGCCACGGAACAGATGGGTGATCTGGTCGTGGATCATGGTGTGGCGGGTTACGGTCGTTTTGAAGGTCTCGAACTCTTCCGGCGTCGGGGTCTCGCCGTACAGCAGGATGTAGCACACTTCCAGGTAGGAAGATTCTTTCGCCAGCTGTTCGATAGGGAAGCCGCGGTGCAGCAGCACGCCTTTGTCGCCGTCGATGAAGGTAATCTTGGATTCGCAAGAAGCGGTGGAGGTAAAGCCGGGATCAAATGTGAAATAACCTTTGGAACCCAGAGCGCGGACATCGAGGACATCAGGGCCCAGTGTCGGTGTCAATACGCCCAGTTCGATCGGAGCTTCGCTGTCGTTAATGGTTAGCGTCGCTTTCTTATCAGTCATTTACTGTCTCCTTAGCGCCTTATTTTAAAAACCACTAACAACTGAAATACCTTAAATCTCTGCAGGTTGCCCGCAAAAAATGGTGCGGACGCTAACTCTGTGAGCGACTGCGCAACTGTGCGCGGGTAGGGTACAGAGTGCTGACCAGGCGAACGAGACGGGTGACCAGTTGTTAACGATTCAGAGTAATTCGTTATAGTCTGTTAATCTTACCTATGAGCTGTTCGAAGAGATGTGAACCTATCCCAATAAACTGTTTTTATTTGCTTTATTTGCTTTTTGACGCCGGCAAAATCGAGCGGGAAACAACGGCTATTGGGATAGGTTCGCCAAATACACTGTTGCATAACTCGAACCCGGGGGGAAGTGTATCTGCTGACCCGTAGCGCATCATAGGACCGTTTGTGCCCCTATATGTAATGGAAATGTTGATCTCTTGTCAAATCAGATAATTAATTTTGCACTAATTGTGAAATTCGTGATCTGAATCACTGTTCGGGGGAAATGTTATCAAAGCGGTTGTATGAGAATTGTAATCAGAATGTGATCCTCCTATACTGCCGCCAGGTCTCCGGATTACCCTGAAGTAGGAGCACCCAGCGTTATAAATGCGCGCCGTTTGAGCACAGAGGATGTTGATGTTTGAGCGCGTGACGTGTAAGGGTTTTAGGCTCTTAACGCTGTCTGATCCCCGCCCAGGCCCGGAGGAAGGAAAATAATAAGAGCTGTGTGGGCAAATACGTGAAAAAACAACGACCTGTCAACTTGGATCTGCAAACGATCCGGTTCCCCGTAACTGCGATAGCGTCTATCTTACACCGAGTCTCTGGCGTAATTACCTTCGTTGCCGTGGGTATCCTCCTCTGGCTGCTGGGCCTGTCACTCTCTTCCCAAGAGGGGTTCCTGCAGGCGGCCGCCATCATGAATAGCTTCATCGTCAAATTCATATTCTGGGGCATCCTCACGGCGCTGGCCTATCACATTTGCGGTGGCATCCGTCACTTGTTAATGGATTTTGGCTACATCGAAGAGAGTTTGGCCGCCGGCACCCGTTCCGCCCAGGTGGCGATCGGTCTGACCGTCGTGCTGTCAGTTCTGGCTGGAGTCCTCGTATGGTAAACAACGTTTCTGCATTAGGGCGCAACGGCGTGCACGATTGGCTGCTGCTGCGTGCTTCCGCTATCATCATCACCCTGTACGTCCTGTATATCCTGGGCTTTTTCGTCACGGCTCCGGAACTCACTTATGACATCTGGCGCGGTTTCTTCGCCACTTCCATTACGAAAGTGTTCACTCTGCTGACCTTGCTGTCGATTCTGGTTCACGCCTGGATCGGGCTGTGGCAGGTGCTGACGGACTACGTCAAGCCGCTGGCGGTTCGCCTGGTGTTGCAGCTGGCTGTCGTGGTCGCGTTGCTGGTCTATTTACTGTACGGAACAATCGTAGTGTGGGGTGCTTAAATGAAACTGCCAGTCAGAGAGTTTGATGCCGTCGTAATCGGCGCCGGCGGTGCGGGCATGCGTGCCGCGCTGCAAATTTCCCAAGCGGGCTCGACCTGTGCCCTGCTGTCCAAAGTTTTCCCGACCCGTTCCCATACCGTGTCCGCCCAGGGCGGCATTACCGTCGCGCTGGGCAACAGCCACGAGGACAACTGGGAATGGCATATGTACGACACGGTGAAAGGTTCCGACTATATCGGTGACCAGGACGCCATCGAATATATGTGTAAAACAGGCCCGGAAGCGATTCTGGAACTGGAACACATGGGTCTGCCGTTCTCTCGCCTGGACGACGGCCGCATCTATCAGCGTCCGTTCGGCGGCCAGTCGCTGAACTTCGGCGGCGAGCAGGCGGCGCGTACCGCCGCCGCAGCCGACCGTACCGGCCACGCGCTGCTGCACACCCTGTACCAACAGAACCTGAAAAACCACACCACCATTTTCTCTGAGTGGTATGCGCTCGATCTGGTGAAAAACCAGGACGGCGCGGTGGTCGGCACCACGGCTATCTGCATCGAAACCGGTGAAGTGGTTTACTTCAAAGCCAAGGCCACCGTGCTGGCGACCGGCGGCGCAGGCCGTATTTACCAGTCCACCACCAACGCCCACATCAACACCGGCGACGGTGTCGGCATGGCGCTGCGCGCCGGCGTGCCGGTGCAGGACATGGAAATGTGGCAGTTCCACCCGACCGGCATCGCCGGCGCGGGCGTGCTGGTGACCGAAGGCTGCCGCGGCGAAGGCGGTTACCTGCTGAACAAACACGGCGAGCGCTTCATGGAGCGTTATGCGCCGAACGCCAAAGATCTGGCGGGGCGCGACGTGGTTGCCCGTTCGATCATGATCGAAATCCGCGAAGGCCGCGGCTGCGACGGTCCTTGGGGCCCGCACGCCAAGCTGAAGCTGGATCACCTGGGCAAAGAGGTGCTGGAATCCCGTCTGCCGGGCATTCTGGAGCTGTCCCGCACCTTCGCGCACGTCGATCCGGTGAAAGAGCCGATCCCGGTTATCCCAACCTGTCACTATATGATGGGCGGCATTCCGACCAAGGTGACCGGTCAGGCGTTGACCGTAAACGAGAAAGGCGAAGACGTGGTGATCCCGGGGCTGTTCGCCGTGGGCGAAATCGCCTGCGTATCGGTGCACGGCGCCAACCGTCTGGGCGGCAACTCGCTGCTGGACCTGGTGGTGTTCGGCCGTTCCGCCGGCATGCACCTGCAGGAATCGTTGGAAGAGCAGGGCGTGAGCCGTGACGCCAGCGACTCCGACGTGGAAGCTTCGCTTGATCGTCTGAACCGTTGGAACAATACCCGTTCCGGCGAAGACCCGGTCGAAATTCGCAAAGCGCTGCAGTCTTGCATGCAGCACAACTTCTCGGTATTCCGCGAAGGCGATGCGATGGCCAAGGGCCTGGAAGAACTGAAAGTGATCCGTGAACGTCTGAAGAACGCACGCCTGGACGATACCTCCAGCGAGTTCAACACCCAGCGCATCGAGTGCCTGGAGTTGGATAACCTGATGGAGACCGCGTATTCCACCGCCGTGTCGGCCAACTTCCGTACCGAGAGCCGTGGCGCACACAGCCGCTTCGACTACCCGGAACGCGATGACGCCAACTGGCTGTGCCATTCGCTGTATCTGCCGCAATCGGAAAGCATGACGCGTCGTGAAGTGAACATGCAACCGAAGCTGCGCCCGGCATTCCCGCCGAAAGTGCGTTCTTACTAATTGCGGAGATCGACAGATGAAACTCGAATTTTCCATTTATCGCTACAATCCGGATGTCGACGACGCGCCGCACATGCAGGACTACACCCTGGAAGCGGAAGAAGGCCGTGACATGATGCTGCTGGATGCGTTGATCCAGCTGAAAGAAAAAGATCCGACCCTGTCGTTCCGTCGCTCATGCCGCGAAGGCGTGTGCGGTTCCGACGGCCTGAACATGAACGGTAAAAACGGCCTGGCGTGCATCACTCCGGTTTCGTCGCTGCGCAAAGGCAACGGCAAGATCGTGATCCGTCCGCTGCCGGGGCTGCCGGTGGTGCGCGATCTGGTGGTGGATATGGGGCAGTTCTACACCCAGTATGAAAAGATCAAGCCATACCTGCTGAACGACGGCAAGAATCCGCCGGCGCGTGAGCACCTGCAGTCGCCGGAACAGCGCGCCAAGCTGGACGGTCTGTACGAGTGCATCCTGTGCGCCTGCTGCTCGACTTCTTGCCCATCGTTCTGGTGGAACCCGGACAAGTTCATCGGGCCTGCCGGTCTGTTGGCGGCGTATCGCTTCCTGATCGACAGCCGTGACACGGAAACGCAAGAACGTTTAGATGATCTGGACGATGCTTTTAGTGTTTTCCGCTGCCATAGCATTATGAATTGTGTCAGTGTATGTCCTAAAGGCTTGAACCCGACGCGTGCGATCGGGCATATCAAGTCCATGCTGCTGCAACGCGGCGCATAAACGGAATGAGATGCTGCGCCGGGCTCTTTTCCGGCGCACATCCCATAGGGGAGGGAACCTCTAAAAACTGACCCGCGGCTGCGGCGCTATGCAGCCTGGTTCTTCCGCCGGTTTTTAGAGGTTCCTTGTAAGGGACCGCAAGGTCCATAACAGAACGTATCGGGCCGTCATGGCCGCAAGTACGTCGAGTGAACCGTTTTACGGCAAACCGTATTCATCACGGTAATTATGTTAACCACGGCGAAAACTAAAGCTTCAAAGCTTAAGGGATCATGATGCAGAACGGCGCAATGAAGGCCTGGCTGGATTCCTCCTATCTGGCGGGCGCGAACCAGTCTTACATAGAGCAGCTCTATGAAGATTTCTTAACCGATCCGGGTTCCGTTGAAGATAGCTGGCGTTCCATTTTTCAACAGCTACCAACCGCGGGTGTCAAACCCGATCAGCTCCACTCTCAAACGCGCGACTACTTCCGCCGCCTGGCGAAAGACTCCGCGCGCTACAACACCACCATCACCGATCCGGCAACCGACGCCAAACAGGTCAAGGTACTGCAGCTGATCAACGCCTTCCGCTTCCGCGGACATCAGCATGCCAACCTCGATCCGCTCGGCCTGTGGCAGCGTGAGCAAGTTCCTGACCTTGAGCCCGCTTACCACAACCTGACCGAAGCCGATTTCCAGGAAACCTTCAACGTGGGCTCTTTCGCCATCGGCAAAGAAACCATGAAGCTGGGCGATCTGTACGCCGCGCTGAAGCAGACCTACTGCGGTTCGATCGGCGCTGAATACATGCACATCACCAACACCGAAGAGAAACGCTGGATCCAGCAGCGCATCGAGTCGGTGGTGGGGCGCGCCAGCTTTACCGCCGACGAAAAACGCCGTTTCCTGAACGAGCTGACCGCTGCGGAAGGCCTGGAACGCTACCTGGGCGCCAAATTCCCGGGCGCCAAACGCTTCTCGCTGGAAGGCGGCGACGCGCTGGTGCCGATGCTGAAAGAGATGGTGCGCCACGCCGGCAAGAACGGCACGCGTGAAGTGGTGTTGGGCATGGCCCACCGCGGCCGTCTGAACGTGCTGATCAACGTGCTGGGCAAAAAGCCGGCCGACCTGTTCGACGAATTCGCCGGCAAGCATAAAGAACACCTCGGCACCGGTGACGTGAAATATCACCAGGGCTTCTCCTCCGACGTGGAAACCGAAGGCGGCATGGTTCACCTGGCGCTGGCGTTCAACCCGTCGCACCTGGAGATCGTCAGCCCGGTGGTCATGGGGTCGGTTCGCGCCCGTCGCGATCGTCTGGACGAAGCGCGCAGCAACATGGTGCTGCCGATCACCATCCACGGCGACGCCGCCATTACCGGCCAGGGCGTGGTTCAGGAAACCCTGAACATGTCTCAGGCTCGCGGCTACGAAGTGGGCGGAACCGTGCGCATCGTCATCAACAACCAGGTTGGCTTCACCACCTCCAACCCGCTGGATGCGCGCTCTACCGAATATTGCACCGACATCGCCAAAATGGTTCAGGCGCCGATCTTCCACGTTAACGCGGACGATCCGGAAGCCGTGGCCTTCGTCACTCGCCTGGCGTTGGATTTCCGTAACACCTTTAAGCGTGACGTGATGATCGATCTGGTCTGCTACCGTCGCCATGGGCACAACGAGGCCGATGAGCCGAGCGCCACCCAGCCGGTGATGTATCAGAAGATCAAGAAACACCCTACGCCGCGCAAAATCTACGCTGACATTCTGACCGAACAGAAAGTGGCCAGCCTGGAAGATGCCACGGAAATGGTCAACCTGTATCGTGATGCGCTCGACCGCGGCGATTGTGTGGTTGAAGAATGGCGTCCGATGAATCTGCACTCCTTCACCTGGTCGCCGTACCTGAACCACGAGTGGGACGAAGAGTACCCGAGCAAGGTTGAGATGAAGCGTCTGCAGGAACTGGGCCGCCGCATCAGCACCGTGCCGGAAGCGATCGAAATGCAGTCACGCGTGGCGAAAATCTACGCTGACCGCGCCGAGATGGCGGCGGGCAACAAGCCGTTCGACTGGGGCGCCGCCGAAACGCTGGCCTACGCCACCATGGCGGATGAAGGCATTCCAATCCGCATCTCCGGCGAAGACGCCGGCCGCGGCACCTTCTTCCACCGTCACGCGGTGGTGCACAACCAGAAAAACGGTTCGGTCTATGTTCCGCTGGCGAATATCCACAGCGGCCAGGGCGAATTCAAGGTCTGGGACTCCGTGCTGTCTGAAGAGGCGGTGCTGGCGTTCGAATACGGCTACGCCACGGCGGAACCGCGCACGCTGACCATCTGGGAAGCGCAGTTCGGCGACTTCGCCAACGGCGCGCAGGTTGTTATCGATCAGTTCATCAGCTCCGGCGAGCAAAAATGGGGCCGTATGTGCGGCCTGGTGATGCTGCTGCCGCACGGCTATGAAGGCCAGGGCCCAGAGCACTCCTCCGCGCGTCTGGAACGTTATCTGCAGCTGTGCGCTGAGCAGAACATGCAGGTGTGCGTCCCGTCCACGCCGGCGCAGGTTTACCACATGCTGCGTCGTCAGGCGCTGCGCGGTATGCGTCGTCCGCTGGTGGTGATGTCGCCGAAGTCGCTGCTGCGTCACCCGCTGGCGGTCTCTTCGCTGGACGAGCTGGCCAATGGCACCTTCCTGCCGGCGATCGGCGAGATCGACGATTTGGATCCGAAAGCGGTCAAGCGCGTCGTGCTGTGCTCCGGTAAGGTTTACTACGACCTGCTGGAACAGCGTCGCAAGAACGAGCAGAAAGACGTGGCCATCGTGCGCATCGAGCAGCTGTATCCGTTCCCGCATCAGGCCGTGCAGGCCGTGCTGGAGCAATACTCGCACGTGCATGACTTCGTCTGGTGTCAGGAAGAGCCGCTGAACCAGGGCGCCTGGTACTGCAGCCAACACAACTTCCGTGAAGTGGTGCCGTTCGGGGCTTCTTTACGTTACGCAGGACGTCCGGCCTCCGCCTCTCCGGCGGTGGGTTATATGTCCGTACACCAGAAGCAGCAGCAGGCTCTGGTGAATGATGCGCTGAATATTGACTAATGTTCGCTCGCTTGCCGGCCGAGGGGCCGGCAAGCAGATGATAAAAAACTTAAGGGAAAGCTAAATGAGTAGCGTAGATATTCTGGTTCCTGACCTTCCTGAATCGGTTGCCGATGCGACCGTAGCCACCTGGCACAAGAAACCGGGCGACAGCGTTCAGCGTGACGAAGTCCTGGTTGAAATCGAAACCGACAAAGTGGTGTTGGAAGTGCCGGCCAGTGAAGCGGGTATTCTCGATGCTATCGTGGAAGAAGAGGGCGCGACCGTACTGTCTCGCCAGCTGCTCGGCCGCATCCGTCCGGGCGACAGCTCCGGCAAGCCGACCGCTGAGAAGAGCCAGGAGAAAGAAGCCACGCCTGCACAGCGCGCGACCGCGAGCCTGGAAGAAGAAAGCAATGACGCGCTCAGCCCGGCGATTCGCCGCCTGATTGCTGAACACGATCTCGATGCCGGCGCCATCAAAGGCACTGGCGTGGGTGGCCGCATTACGCGTGAAGACGTGGAAGCGCACCTGGCCAAAGGCGGCGCCGCTGCCAAACCAGCCGCCGCTGAAGCCGCGCCGCAGCCTGCTCTGGCCGGCCGCAGCGAAAAACGCGTGCCGATGACCCGCCTGCGCAAACGCGTCGCCGAGCGTCTGCTGGAAGCGAAAAACAGCACCGCGATGTTGACCACCTTCAACGAAATCAACATGCAGCCGATCATGGATCTGCGCAAGCAGTACGGCGAAGCCTTCGAGAAACGCCACGGCGTGCGTCTGGGCTTCATGTCCTTCTACATCAAGGCGGTGGTTGAAGCGCTGAAGCGTTTCCCGGAAGTGAACGCGTCGATCGACGGTTCCGACGTGGTTTACCACAACTACTTCGACATCAGCATCGCGGTTTCTACTCCGCGCGGCCTGGTGACGCCGGTACTGCGCGATGTGGACGCCATGAGCATGGCTGACATCGAGAAGAAAATCAAAGAGCTGGCCGTTAAGGGCCGCGACGGCAAACTGACCGTGGAAGAGCTGACCGGCGGTAACTTCACCATTACCAACGGCGGCGTATTCGGCTCCCTGATGTCCACCCCGATCATCAACCCGCCGCAGAGCGCCATCCTGGGCATGCACGCCATCAAAGATCGCCCAATGGCGGTCAATGGTCAGGTGGTGATCCAGCCGATGATGTATCTGGCGCTGTCTTATGACCACCGCCTGATCGACGGTAAAGAATCCGTCGGTTATCTGGTGACGGTCAAAGAGATGCTGGAAGATCCGGCTCGTCTGCTGCTGGACGTCTAGTAACCCTTGCCGGGCGCGGCATGCCGCGCCCGCACTCTGTGCTATGTGGCCGGAAAACCATGCGGTTTACCGCGTAATAATGGTCCGGCTAAAAACCTTCAGAACTGAATGGATAGAACATCATGAATTTACACGAATATCAGGCAAAACAGCTGTTTGCTCGGTATGGCATGCCGGCACCAACCGGTTACGCCTGTACCACTCCGCGTGAAGCAGAAGAAGCCGCATCCAAAATCGGCTCCGGCCCGTGGGTGGTGAAATGTCAGGTTCATGCTGGCGGCCGCGGTAAAGCGGGCGGCGTTAAAGTCGTCAACAGCAAAGAAGATATCCGTGCCTTCGCGGAAGCCTGGTTGGGCAAACGTCTGGTGACTTACCAGACTGACGCGCTGGGCCAGCCGGTTAACCAGATCCTGGTAGAAGCGGCGACCGACATCGATAAAGAGCTGTACCTGGGCGCCGTTGTAGACCGCGCGACCCGTCGCATCGTATTCATGGCGTCTACCGAAGGCGGCGTGGAAATCGAGAAAGTGGCGGAAGAAACCCCGGAACTGATCCACAAAATGACCATCGATCCGCTGGCGGGTCCACAGCCTTATCAGGGCCGTGAGCTGGCCTTTAAACTGGGCCTGACCGGCAAGCAAGTCAGCCAGTTCGCCAAGATCTTCATGGGTCTGGCGACGCTGTTCCTGGAGCGCGACCTGGCGATGGTTGAGATCAACCCGCTGGTGATCACCAAGCAGGGCGATCTGGTGTGCCTGGACGGCAAACTGGGCGCCGACGGCAACGCCCTGTTCCGTCAGCCTGAACTGCGTGAAATGCGTGACCCTTCGCAGGAAGACGAGCGTGAATCCCGTGCGGCTCAGTGGGAGCTGAACTACGTTGCCCTCGACGGCAACATCGGCTGCATGGTGAACGGCGCCGGTCTGGCGATGGGCACCATGGACATCGTTAAACTGCACGGCGGCGAACCGGCCAACTTCCTGGACGTTGGCGGCGGCGCGACCAAAGAGCGCGTGACCGAAGCGTTCAAAATCATCCTGTCCGACGACAAGGTGAAAGCGGTTCTGGTTAACATCTTCGGTGGTATCGTACGTTGCGATCTGATCGCTGACGGCATCATCGGCGCAGTGGCTGAAGTGGGCGTTAACGTCCCGGTCGTGGTGCGCTTGGAAGGGAACAACGCCGAACTGGGCGCCAAGAAACTGGCGGACAGCGGTCTGAATATCATTGCTGCGACCAGCCTGACTGATGCGGCTCAGCAAGTTGTTGCAGCAGTGGAGGGTAAATAATGTCCATCTTAATCGATAAAAACACCAAAGTAATTTGCCAGGGCTTCACCGGTAGCCAGGGGACTTTCCACTCCGAACAAGCTATCGCTTACGGCACCAAAATGGTTGGCGGCGTCACCCCGGGCAAAGGCGGCACTCAGCACCTGGGTCTGCCGGTGTTCAACACCGTGCGTGAAGCGGTTGAAGCGACCGGCGCGACGGCCTCCGTCATCTACGTTCCAGCGCCGTTCTGCAAAGACTCCATTCTGGAAGCGATCGATGCCGGCATCAAATTGATCATCACCATCACCGAAGGCATCCCGACTCTGGACATGCTGACCGTGAAAGTGAAACTGGACGAAGCCGGCGTGCGCATGATTGGGCCGAACTGCCCAGGCGTGATCACCCCGGGCGAGTGCAAAATCGGCATCATGCCTGGCCACATCCACCTGCCGGGCAAAGTGGGCATCGTTTCCCGCTCCGGTACCCTGACCTATGAAGCGGTGAAACAAACCACCGATGCCGGTCTGGGCCAGTCCACCTGCGTGGGCATCGGCGGCGACCCGATCCCGGGCTCCAACTTCATCGATATCCTGAAGATGTTCCAGCAGGATCCGCAGACCGAAGCGATCGTGATGATCGGTGAGATCGGCGGCAGCGCTGAAGAAGAAGCGGCAGCTTACATCAAAGAACACGTCACCAAACCGGTCGTGGGTTACATCGCCGGCGTGACTGCGCCGAAAGGCAAGCGTATGGGCCACGCGGGCGCCATCATCGCAGGCGGCAAGGGCACGGCGGACGAGAAGTTTGCTGCGCTGGAAGCGGCGGGCGTGAAAACCGTTCGCAGCCTGGCGGACATCGGCGACGCGGTAAAAGCTGTGCTGAAGCGCTAAGCATTGAGTACGAAATAACACTATCTCGACATGTTTGGCCACCCATTGGGTGGCCTTTTTTATGGGTGAAGATCAGAAGTCGTTGAGCGCCTTGATCAGCGCGATCCGATCCTGCAGGCGGCTCTGCCGCACCGGATCCGCGGCGGTTTGCCGCTGTTGCTCCAGCGAGGTGAGGGCGGTGCGGTAATCGTCGGCATTGTTGAACAGCGCGTCTTTGACGTTGATCGAGGCGACGTTGGTATAGCGCCCGTCGTCGGTGGTCGGCACCTGGATAACGCCTTCATTGAGCAGCCGTTTGACGATCGCCCGCTGCGGTTCGTATCCCGCCATGCCGGCCAGCTTCCAGCGCTGCGGCGGCACGCTCTGATACTGGCCGTGTTTCACTTCCGTCAGGTAGCGCAGAGTCAGGTTGCGAATGGTGCCTTCTTCTTCACCGTATTGCGCTTTGCTGTCGAACAGCACCGGGAAGGATTGCCCCTCCAGCGCGCCGCCCTTCTGCGTCAGATGGCCCATACGGTAACTGTTCATGCCCAGGCGGATCGGCATGTCATCGGTGACCGGCGTGCCGTCTGCCAGGCGCAGACTGACGATGCGTGAACCGGCCGGTTGACGCAGATCGATAGTGTAAGTGACGCCGTCGAAGAAATCGTTGGTGGAATATTTGGACGAGCGCCGCGCCGGGTTAAAGCTGTAGGTGACGTCGCCCGGCTGCAGCTGATTGAAATAATCGGCAGACCACTCCATGTAGCGTTTAAGCGCTTTGCCGTTGAGCTGATAAACGGTGATCTCGCCGCCGGCGTATTGGTAGTTAAAGGCGATATCCTTGGCCTTGATGTCGCCGACATCCAGTTTGGCGCGATCGTTGTCGATCTGCAGGGCGATCACCTGCGCCAGCGGTGCATAGTGACGGGCGGCCTGCTGAAATAACTCACTGATGCCGGTATCCTGAACGTGTACCTGAGGAATGCCGCGGAACTCGTCGGCAGGCACCAGATCGCTGCCGCTCAGCTTCGCCACGACTCGGTTGGCGTTGGCGCGCAAAATGTCATGATACGGCTGGTAGAGAGCCTGCATGGCGCTGTCCGGCGCCAGCCCCTTGATGGAATAGGTGTAGCTGTTTTTGTCGATCAGCGTGAATTTGCCATCGCGGCGTTCAAATTGCAGGTCAATGCGTGACAGCGCGCGACCGTACTTATCCGGCTCCGTGATGATGACGCCGTTCACCACCGCTTTGTCGATTTTCACATGCATGTGGCCGGCGACGATCGCCGCCAGCTCCGGGTTGGCGTTGGCGATGTCCGCCACGCCGGTGCCGGGGCGCTGGTTCTCGTTGTCGATGCCCATATGCGCGACCAGCACGATCGCGTCGACCTGGCCGTCGATCTGCCTGATGACCTGTTTCACCGCCTGTACCGGATCGGTGAAGTTCAGCCCTTTGATGCGATCGGTGCCCTTGGCGAATTCCGCAGTCATCGGCGTGTCCATGCCGATGATGCCGATCTTCACGCCCTGGCGTTCGAGGATGGTATAGGCCGGCAGATAAGGTTTGCCGCTGTCCCAGACGATGTTGCCCGCCAGCGCCGCGCCTTTAAACTGTTTGAGCGGCGTGGCCAGCGCCGGCAGACCGAAGTCGAATTCGTGGTTGCCCATCACCCAAACGTCGTAGTCAAGCGCGTTGAGGCCCAGCATCATCGGGCTGACGGCCTCCTGTTTGAAGGTTTCGACGAAGTTGCCCTGGATGGTGTCGCCGGCGTCCACCAGAATCAGGTTGGGCTGTTCGGCGCGCACCTTTTTGACCTGGGTGGCTATCTGGCTCAGGCTGCCCGCCAGGTTTTCCGTGTCGCTGGCGTAGTCCCAGGGCACGAAAGTGCCGTGCAGATCGGAGGTGCCCAACAGGGTGATATTTACCGTTTCGGCGGCCATGGCGTTTCCCGAGAGTCCCAAGACAGAGGCAAAGATGATTTTTTTCATAAGTTATTGTCACTCAATGCAATTTTAACATAAGTGGTCATTTTGCTACAAAATCGCAACCTTTACGATCCCATTGCGAGAAATAGACTAATATTGGAGAGAGATTTGTTGTTTTGTGACTGCTATCACTGTCACGGCTTATTGGAAATAAAAGGTTAATTATGTCGCATAATAAGTGCGTAATAATACAATGGCGGCTCTTTTGAATTACATTTATTTAACACAAAAATATCATTAAAAAACAATTAAACCATTGCGCAACATGACCCTAAGAAAATTATGCGAAATGTGCTGATGAATATGGAAATAATATGCGGATAGGCTTAAATTGTCTCAGATCAAATTAGGCCGAAGTACCTCTTTCGGCTAAGATTTGACCTGTAACCAAAAGTCCAACCCACGTCACGTAAAAACCTATTTATTGTGTGGGATTGGGCGAGTATCATCCATGTTGTGATTATGGATGGTTGATCTTGTTGCATTTGTTACCCGTTGTCGGTTTTCAGTGGCGTGCTTGTCGACGGCCCGTGCGGGCTATTGGCCGAGTGTGCGGTTGAAAGCGGAGAAGCTGGATCAAATTTGTTGTGTTTAAGGGCATTCACTGCGGGGCGTTACTGGCGGCTTTGAAAGAAGCGTGCCGATAACCGCGTGTCGGAGTCTTCCTGCGAGGAGCAAGGAGTCAAGATGTTTGATATTGTCGAACTGTCGCGCTTACAGTTTGCTTTAACGGCGATGTACCATTTCTTATTTGTCCCATTAACGCTCGGTATGGCGTTCTTGCTGGCAATTATGGAAACGGTATATGTCCTGTCTGGCAAACAAATCTATAAAGACATGACCAAATTCTGGGGAAAGTTATTTGCGATTAACTTTGCTCTGGGTGTGGCCACCGGTTTGACCATGGAGTTCCAGTTCGGGACTAACTGGTCATATTTCTCTCATTACGTCGGCGATATCTTCGGGGCCCCACTGGCTATCGAAGGTCTGATGGCGTTCTTCCTTGAATCGACGCTGGTCGGCCTGTTCTTCTTCGGCTGGGATCGTCTGAGCAAGGTGCAGCACATGGCGGTAACCTGGTTCGTGGCCCTCGGCTCCAACCTGTCCGCGCTGTGGATCCTGGTCGCCAACGGCTGGATGCAGAACCCGATCGCGTCGGATTTCAACTTCGAAACCATGCGCATGGAGATGGTCAGCTTCTCCGAGCTGGTCCTTAACCCGGTTGCGCAGGTGAAATTCGTTCACACCGTGGCTGCAGGCTACACCACCGGCGCCATGTTCGTGCTGGGCATCAGCGCTTACTACCTGCTGAAGGGACGCGACATCGCTTTCGCCAAACGCTCCTTTGCCATCGCCGCCAGCTTCGGCATGGCTGCGGTGCTGTCGGTGATCGTGCTGGGTGACGAATCCGGTTACGAAATGGGCGACGTACAGAAAACCAAACTGGCCGCCATCGAAGCGGAGTGGGATACCCAGCCGGCGCCGGCGTCCTTCACCCTGTTCGGCATCCCCGATCAGGACAAGATGGAAAACTCCTTCTCTATTCAGATCCCGTATGCGCTTGGCCTGATCGCCACGCGTTCCACCGACACTCAGGTCACCGGCCTGAAAGATCTGCTGGCGCAACATGAAGTGCGCATCCGCAACGGCATGAAAGCCTACCAGCTGCTGGAAGAGCTGCGCGGCGGCAATACCGATCCTGCGGTGCGTGCGGAATTCAACAAAACCAAGCAAGACCTGGGCTACGGCATGCTGCTGAAGCGTTATACCCCGAACGTCAGCGACGCGACGGAAGCGCAGATCCAGCAGGCGACCAAGGACTCCATTCCACGCGTGGCGCCGCTGTACTTCGCCTTCCGCATCATGGTGGCCTGTGGCGTGCTGATGCTGCTGATTATCGGTCTGTCATTCCTGAGCGTGGTGCGCGGCCGCATCGGCCAGAAAAAATGGCTGTTGCGTGCGGCGCTGTATGGCTTGCCGCTGCCGTGGATCGCGGTGGAAGCCGGCTGGTTCGTGGCGGAATACGGCCGTCAACCGTGGGCGATTGGTGAGGTGCTGCCGACCGCAGTCGCCAACTCTTCGCTGACCGCGGGCGACATTCTGTTCTCGATGGGGCTGATTTGCGGCTTGTACACCCTGTTCCTGGTGGCTGAAATGTACCTGATGTTCAAGTTTGCGCGTCTGGGTCCAAGCAGCCTGAAAACCGGCCGCTACCACTTTGAACAACCGACTGCCGCCGTGCAGGAAGCGCGCTAAACAGGAGTCCACGTATGTTTGACTATGAAGTACTGCGATTTATCTGGTGGGTGCTGGTTGGCGTACTGCTGATCGGCTTCGCCGTCACCGACGGTTTCGACATGGGCGTCGGCATCCTGGTGCGCATCATCGGTAAAACCGATACCGAGCGCCGGGTGATGATCAACTCCATCGCCCCTCACTGGGACGGTAACCAGGTGTGGCTGATCACCGCCGGCGGCGCGCTGTTCGCCGCCTGGCCGATGGTCTACGCAGCGGCCTTCTCGGGCTTCTACGTCGCCATGATCCTGGTGCTGGCGGCGTTGTTCTTCCGCCCGGTCGGTTTTGACTACCGTTCCAAGCTGGAGAGCAGCCGCTGGCGCAACATGTGGGACTGGGGCATCTTCATCGGTTCCTTCGTGCCTGCGTTGGTGTTCGGCGTGGCGTTCGGCAACCTGCTGCAGGGCGTGCCGTTCCATGTGGACGAGTACCTGCGTCTGTTCTACACCGGCAACTTCTTCCAGCTGCTGAATCCGTTCGGTCTGTTGGCGGGCGTGGTCAGTCTGACCATGCTGGTCACTCAGGGCGCGACCTATCTGCAGATGCGCACCACCGGCGAGATCCACCTGCGGTCACGCGCCGCAGCGCAGATCGCGACGCTGATCATGGCGGTATGCTTCCTGCTGGCGGGTGTGTGGCTGGTTAAAGGCATCGACGGCTACGTGATCACTTCGGCGCTGGACACCATGGCGGAATCCAACCCGCTGCGTAAAGAAGTGGCGCATCAGGCCGGCGCATGGCTGATCAACTTCAACAAGTATCCGCTGCTGTGGGCTTTGCCTGCACTGGGCGTAGTGCTGCCGTTGTTCACCATCCTGTTCTCGCGTCTGGAGAAAGGCGCGCTGGCGTTCGTCACCTCGTCGCTGACCATCGCCTGCGTCATCCTCACCGCCGGGGTCACCATGTTCCCGTTCGTGATGCCGTCCAGCACCGTGCCTAACGTCAGCCTGACCATGTGGGACGCGACGTCGAGCCTGTTGACGCTGAAAGTGATGACCGTCGTGGCGGCGATTTTCGTGCCTATCGTTTTGGCGTACACCAGCTGGTCGTACTACAAAATGTTCGGTCGTCTCGACAAGAACTACATCGAAAACAACAAGCATTCGCTGTACTAAGGATAAGGAGCTAAACCATGTGGTATTTTGCCTGGATTCTCGGAACGCTTCTTGCCTGCGCCTTCGGCATCATCACGGCGCTGGCGCTTGAGCAGAGCGAAGCGACCAAAGCTCAGCAAGACGGTAAGTAATGAGCTCGTCCGTGATTGACAAGCTGTACGCTGTCACCGACAAGGGCCCGGTTCGGGCCCTTTCCCTGGTGCTGGCGTTGATTTTGGCGGGGTGCGTGTTCTGGGATCCGACGCGTTTCGCCGCCAAAACCAGCTCGCTGGAGATTTGGGAAGGGCTGTTGCTGATTTGGGCCGTATGCGCCGGAGTGATCCACGGCTTCGGATTCCGCCCGCAGCGCAGCGTCTGGCGCGCTTTTTTCGCGCCGCTTCCTGCAATTGTGATCTTGTGCGCAGGATTACTTTACGTTTCTTTATAATCTCCCCGATGTCCCCACGTTATGGGCCCTCACGGCCCATAATTATTTTCATTCCCATCTTGTAACCCATTCCCAACCCGATCTGTCTTGCGTATAGTAGCAGCGTTAAATTGCATTGCTGGGAAGTAGAGTGAGTAATACGTTGTTTCGATGGCCGGTTCGCGTTTACTACGAGGATACCGATGCCAGTGGTGTGGTCTATCACGCCCGCTACGTCGCCTTTTTTGAAAGAGCGCGCACAGAGATGCTGCGTCAGCACAACTTTCATCAACAGCAGCTGCTCAGTGAACAAGTCGCTTTTGTCGTCCGGCGCATGACGGTGGATTATCTGGCTCCGGCTCGTCTCGACGAGCAACTGGAGGTCCAGAGTGAAATCACCTCTCTGCGCGGGGCTTCTCTCACGTTTGCTCAACGCATTGTCAATTCTGACGGGGCCCTACTGAGCCAGGCAGATGTCCTGATTGCCTGTATTGATCCACACCAAATGAAGCCAAGAGCGCTTCCTAAGTCTATTGTCGCGGAGTTTAAGCAGTGACTGACATGAACATCCTAGATTTATTCTTGAAGGCGAGCCTGCTGGTTAAGCTTATCATGTTGATTTTGATATGCTTCTCGGTAGCCTCTTGGGCGATCATCATTCAGCGCACCCGCATCCTCAATGCGGCGACGCGTGACGCCGAAGCCTTTGAAGACAAATTCTGGTCCGGTATCGAGCTTTCCCGTCTGTACCAGGAAAGTCAGGCGCGTCGCGATAGCCTGACCGGTTCCGAGCAGATCTTCCATTCCGGCTTCAAAGAGTTCGCCCGCTTGCACCGCGCCAACAACCATGCGCCGGAGTCGGTGATCGAAGGGGCGTCGCGTGCGATGCGCATTTCGATGAACCGCGAGCTGGAAACGCTGGAAACCCATATTCCGTTCCTCGGCACCGTCGGTTCGATCAGTCCGTACATCGGCCTGTTCGGCACCGTGTGGGGGATCATGCACGCCTTTATCGCGCTGGGCGCGGTGAAGCAAGCCACGCTGCAGATGGTGGCGCCGGGTATCGCCGAAGCGCTGATCGCCACCGCGATCGGTCTGTTCGCCGCCATCCCGGCGGTAATGGCCTATAACCGTCTCAACCAGCGCGTCAACAAGCTTGAGCAGAATTACGACAACTTTATGGAAGAGTTCACCGCTATTCTGCATCGTCAGGCCTTCTCCAGCGACAGCAAATAAGTAGGAGGTAGCATGGCGAGAGTACGTGGACGTAGTCGGCGCGAGCTGAAGTCCGAAATTAACATCGTTCCGCTGCTCGACGTGTTGCTGGTGCTGCTGCTGATCTTTATGGCAACCGCGCCAATCATCACGCAGAGCGTGGAGGTTGACCTGCCGGACGCCACCGATTCCAAAACGGTGTCCAGCGATGACAATCCGCCGGTGATCCTCGAGGTTTCCGGCGTAGGTCAATACACCCTCGTGGTGGATCACAACCGTATGGAGCTGCTGCCGCCTGAACAAGTCGCGGCCGAAGCCAAGTCGCGTTTGGCGGTTAACCCGAAAACGGTCTTTTTGATCGGCGGTGCGAAGGAAGTCCCTTACGATGAGATTATCAAGGCATTGAATATTCTCCATCAGGCGGGCGTGGCTTCCGTGGGGCTGATGACCCAGCCGATCTGACCGTAAGGCCAACGGCAACCCGGTTCCTGCGCTGCGGCTCAGGAACCCCGTATAAGCAACACCAGTTTTTGGGAATCTATTTTGGTAAAGGCAACTGAGCAAAACGATAAGCTGAACCGCGCCGTTATTGTTTCGGTCGTTCTGCACTTCATATTGATTGCCCTGCTGATTTGGGGATCGCTGCAGGAAAAGGTCGACATGGGCGCCGGCGGTGGCGGTGATGGTACCGTGGTGGGCGCGGTGATGGTCGATCCCGGCGCGGTGGTGGAGCAGTACAACCGCCAGCAGCAGCAGAGCAACGATGCGCAGCGTGCCGAGAAGCAGCGCCAGAAAAAAGCGGAGCAACAGGCCGAAGAGCTTCAGCAGAAGCAGGCGGAGCAACAGCAGCGCCTGAAAGAGCTGGAGAAAGAGCGTTTGGCGGCGCAGGAGAAAGCCGCGCAGAACGCCAAGGCGCAGGCTGAGCAACAGCAGAAGGCGGCGGAGCAGCAGAAGCAGGCCGCCGAGCAGCAAAAAGCGGCGGAAGCCGCCGCTGCGAAGGCCCAAGAGCAACAGAAGGTCGCCGAAGCCGCCGCCGCCAAGGCGAAGGCCGAAGCGGACAAGGTCGCCAAGGCGCAGGCGGACGCGCAGAAGAAAGCCGAAGCGGAAGCCAAGAAAGAAGCGGCCGCTGCCGCCGCCGCCAAGAAACAGGCGGAAGAGGCGAAGAAAGCCGCCGCCGCCGCGGCAGAAAAGAAAGCTGCAGAGGCCGCGGAGAAGAAAGCGGCTGCTGAAGCCGAGAAAAAAGCCGCAGCGGAAGCCGAGAAGAAGGCTGCTGCCGAGGCAGAGAAGAAAGCGGCGGCCGAGAAAGCCGCTGCCGCCAAAAAAGCCGCTGCGGACGCCAAGAAGAAGGCCGCCGCCGAGGCTGCGAAACAATCGGAGGAAGTTAGCGATCTGTTTGGCGGCCTGGCGGATGGCAAGAACGCGCCGAAAGGCGGCGGTGCCAAATCGAAGGGTGACGGTAAACCGGCCGGGCAGGGCAATGCCAAAACGGCTGGCGCCAGCGGGGCGGATATCAGCGGTTATATGGGGCAGATTCAAGGGGCGATTCAGAGCAAGTTCTATGACGCCAGTTCGTTCGCCGGCAAAACCTGCGACCTGCGTATCAAGCTGGCGCCGGACGGCCTGCTGATAAGCGTACAAGCAGCGGGGGGCGATCCTGCTCTGTGTCAAGCTGCGGTGTCTGCCGCCAAGTTGGCGCATATACCGAAGCCGCCGAGCGATGCCGTTTATCAGCACTTTAAGAATTCTATACTTGAATTCAAGCCGCAATAACGGTTGATTGAGTGAGTGTTATCACAGGGATGTACTAAGGTAACCAACAGGGATTATGTAGTTTTACGTAAGTTGGTTTGTTAAAATTCTGCTAATTTATCGCAGGCATCCCGCCTGGATAAGGGAGATGAGATGAAGCAGGCATTTCGAGTAGCGCTAGGTTTTTTAATTCTGTGGGCGTCCGTGTTGCACGCGGAAGTTCGCATTGAAATCACCCAAGGGGTCGACTCCGCTCGTCCGATTGGCGTGGTGCCGTTTAAATGGGCGGGCCCAGGCACGCCGCCGGAAGATATCGGCAAGATTGTCGGCGCGGATCTGCGCAACAGCGGCAAATTCAACCCGATCGACGTGGCGCGCATGCCGCAGCAACCTACCTCCGCGTCTGAAGTGACGCCGGCGGCCTGGACTGCATTGGGCATCGACGCCGTAGTGGTCGGTCAGGTTCAACCTGGCGCCGACGGCAGCTACCTGATCTCCTACCAGTTGGTGGACACCTCGGGTTCGCCGGGCACCGTATTGGCGCAGAACCAGTATAAAGTGACCAAACAGTGGTTGCGTTATTCTGCCCATACCGCCAGCGACGAAGTGTTCGAGAAGCTGACCGGCATCAAGGGCGCGTTCCGCACCCGTATCGCCTACGTGGTGCAGACCAACGGCGGGAAATTCCCGTACGAGCTGCGCGTAGCGGATTACGACGGTTACAACCAGTTCACGGTGCACCGTTCACCTGAGCCGCTGATGTCGCCGGCCTGGTCGCCGGATGGCAGCAAACTGGCTTACGTGACCTTCGAGAGCGGCCGTTCCGCGCTGGTGGTGCAAACCCTGGCTAACGGCGCCATCCGCCAGATCGCTTCCTTCCCGCGGCACAACGGTGCGCCGGCGTTCTCGCCGGACGGCAGCAAGCTGGCCTTCGCGCTGTCCAAGAGCGGCAGCCTGAACCTGTACGTGATGAACCTCGGCTCCGGCCAGATCACGCAGCTGACCGATGGACGCAACAACAACACCGAACCGACCTGGTTCCCGGATGGCCAGTCTCTGGCGTTTACCTCCGACCAGGGCGGGCGTCCGCAGATTTATAAAATCAGCGCCAGCGGCGGTGCCGCACAGCGTCTGACATGGGAAGGCTCTCAGAACCAGGATTCTGAAGTCAGCTCCGATGGTAAATTCCTGGTGATGGTCAGCACCAACAGTGGTGCACAACACATCGCCAAACAAGATCTTGGATCAGGCGCCGTTCAGGTTTTGACCGGCACCTTCCTGGATGAAACGCCTAGTATTGCGCCAAACGGCACCATGGTGATCTATAGCTCCACGCAAGGTATGGGCTCCGTGCTGCAGTTGGTGTCAACTGATGGGCGTTTCAAAGCGCGTCTTCCGGCAACTGATGGACAGGTCAAATTCCCTGCCTGGTCGCCGTATCTGTGATGCATGTGTAAATATGTATGGCAAACTATAAAAGGATCAAAGAAATGCAACTGAACAAAGTGCTGAAAGGGCTTCTGCTGGCACTGCCAGTTCTGGCTGTAGCAGCTTGTAGTTCTAACAAAAGCGCGAACAACGACCAATCTGGTATGGGCGCTGGCGCCGGCACTGGTATGGAAAACGGCAGCAGCAACCTGTCTTCCGAAGAACAAGCTCGTCTGCAGATGCAAGAACTGCAGAAGAACAACATCGTTTACTTCGGCCTGGACAAGTATGACGTAAGCTCCGAATTCGCTCAGATGCTGGACGCGCACGCTGCATTCCTGCGTAACAACCCGTCTTACAAAGTGACCGTTGAAGGCCACGCTGACGAACGCGGCACGCCGGAATACAACATCGCTCTGGGTGAGCGTCGTGCTAACGCCGTTAAAATGTACCTGCAGGGTAAAGGCGTTTCCGCTGACCAGATCTCTATCGTTTCTTACGGTAAAGAAAAACCAGCAGTACTGGGCCACGACGAAGCGGCTTATGCTAAAAACCGTCGTGCCGTTCTGGTTTACTAAGAGAATCGCATGAACAGTAACTTCAGACGTCACCTGTTGAGTCTGTCGTTACTGGTTGGCGTAGCGGCCCCTTGGGCCGCTACTGCCCAAGCGCCAATCAGTAATGTCGGCTCCGGCTCGGTCGAAGACCGCGTCACCTCGCTTGAGCGCATCAGCAATGCTCAAGGCCAGCTTTTAAACCAACTCCAGCAACAACTCTCTGACAATCAACGCGACATTGATTCTCTCCGTGGGCAAATCCAGGAAAGCCAGTATCAGTTGAATCAGGTCGTTGAACGCCAGAAGCAAATCTATCAACAGATGGATAGCCTCAGCCAGGGCGGCGCTCAGAGCGCCTCTGCGGCAGCGGGCGCTGCCGGCGGGGCAGCCGCAGGCGCATCTTCCGATGCGGGCAGCAGCGCGCCTGCAGCCGCTTCTGCAACGCCGAGCGGCGGTGATGAGAACAGCGACTACAACGCCGCTGTTTCTCTGGCGCTGGAAAAAAAACAGTATGACCAGGCGATTTCCGCCTTTCAGTCCTTCGTAAAACAGTACCCGAAGTCTACTTACCAGCCCAACGCCAACTATTGGCTGGGCCAGTTGTTCTACAACAAGGGTAAAAAAGACGATGCGGCCTATTATTTTGCGGTGGTGGTGAAGAATTACGCTAAATCACCGAAGGCGCCGGACGCCATGTACAAGGTGGGTATCATCATGCAGGAAAAAGGGCAGGCCGATAAAGCCAAGGCCGTGTTCCAGCAGGTGATTAAACAATACCCAACCAGTGCGGCGGCCAAGCAGGCGAAAAGTCGCGTAGGCGGTTAACGGTTAGAAAAATGAGCCCAGAAGTTAGTCGATTTGACCGATTTCTGGGCTCATTCGCGTGAAGAACAAGCAGTTGAACGCATCGGTAAAAAATTTAGGTTGCGCTGCCAAGATAAATTAGTAATATATGCCGCCGTTGCCAAGACATCTTGCAAGATGTTAAAGCGGCAGGGAAATTGGGTCGTTAGCTCAGTTGGTAGAGCAGTTGACTTTTAATCAATTGGTCGCAGGTTCGAATCCTGCACGACCCACCA
>NZ_JABXOF010000016.1 GCF_013375155.1 Serratia ureilytica | reverse complement strand
GGCGCTGGAGCAGCAAAAGGCCGAGGCCGCCAAAGCGGCGGGTGAACTTCAGCAGCAGCTGGCGCAGCTGCAGGAAAAAAACAAGACGCAAACCGAGCAGGCTAAGGCGCTGGAACAGCGTCTGGCGGCGCTGACGGCGGAAAGCGCGCAGGCTGCGCAGCAACGGGATAAAGCGGCGCAACAGGCGGATAAAACGGCGACGGAGCTGGCGGCCGCGCATCAGGCGCAGCAAGCCTTGCGTGAGGAACTGGACGGGCTGAGATCGCGGGCCAAATGGCTGCCGGATAGGCAAGCGCTGAAGAAAAAGCCGGAGCAACAGAGCTATGCCGCCGGTGTTGCTTTGGGGCGCGATATTCAAACGATGCTGGCGGAACGTAAAAATTGGGGTATCACGCCCGACAAAACCGTGCTGCTGGCAGGCGTGATCGATACCTTCAACGGCCATTACCAGTTGAGCGATGCGCAGTTGACCAGCGCACTGGCGGAGTCGGAAAAAGCGGTGAACGACGCCAGAAACCAGGCGGCGAAGACGCAGGCCAGCAAAGGTGAGGCGTTCGTCGCCGAGTTCCAAAAGAAGAAGGGCACGCAGAAGTCGCCTTCCGGTTTCTGGTATCGCATCGATTATGCGGGTGATGAGGCCATTACGGAAAACGCGCGGGTGGATATCGTGGTGAAAGAAAGTTTAACCGACGGTCGCGTGATTCAGGATATGGATCGCAGTGGGAAGGTGATGTCCCAGCCGCTCTCCGCCTATCCGCCGTTGTTCCGCGAGGCTATCGGCCATCTGAAAAATCACGGCTCGCTGACGATGGTGGTGCCGCCGGCGTTGGCGTACGGTGAAACTGGCTATGCGCCGCAGATCCCGCCAAACGCGACGATGGTCTATGAGCTGCGGATTGTCGATGTCAGTAACGGGTGAAGGCGGGCCGGCGCAGGCCGGCCCGATTAGCGTGCGCTAGGGCTTTTTGGCGGTCAGCACGGCGCGCAGCGGCGCCGGATAGCCTTCGACCGTTTTACTGCGATCGTTCGGATCGAGGAATTCGGCCAACGATTCGCTGGTCATCCAGTCAGTGCGTCGCTGCTCTTCGAGGCTGGTGACGCACATATCGGCGATCTTCACGTCGACAAAGCCGCACTTCTCCAGCCAGCATTTCAGCGCTTCGGCGGAAGGAATGAAATACACGTTGCGCATCTGCGCATAACGATCGCCCGGCACCAGCACCTGGTGACGGTCGCCTTCCACCACCAGCGTTTCCAGCACCAGCTCACCTTCAGCCACCAGCTGATTTTTCAGCTGATGGAGATGATCGAGCGGCGAGCGGCGATGATACAGCACCCCCATCGAGAACACGGTGTCGAACGCCGCCAGATCCGGCAACTGCTCGATGCCGAGCGGCAGCAGATGGGCGCGCTGATCGCCGCCCAACAGTTTGCGCACGGCTTCAAACTGGCACAGGAACAGCTGCATCGGATCGATACCCACGGCGAAGTGTGCGCCAGCGCCAATCATGCGCCACAGGTGATAGCCGCTGCCACAGCCGACGTCGAGAATGGTGCGGCCGGCCAGCGGAGAAATGTGCGGCAGTACGCGATCCCATTTCCAATCGGAATGCCATTCGGTATCGATATCGATGCCATACAGCGAGAAGGGCCCTTTGCGCCACGGCATCAGGGTGCGCAGCATTTTCTCGATGCCTTCAAGCTGGCCCGGCGACAGCCCCGGCTCCATCTCGGCGCGCACGCCGTGCAGCAGATCGAGACGGGTGGGAGTCAGCGTCGGCAAATGCTCTACCGAGTTGAACCACTGCTTGAATTTGCCGTGCAGCGATTCGCGCTGCCAGGCGCTCAGCTGAGCGGGCAGCGTATCCAGCCAGTGGCTGAGGGGGCTCTTGGCAATGCGCTGATAGAAGTCACCAAACTCGATCATTGCGCATCCCCCGCTTTCAGAGCGATCAATGAACCGAAGTTGAAGCACTGGAACCACACTTCGGCATGCTCGAATCCGGCCTGTTGCAGACGCGCCTTGTGCGCTTCCACCGAGTCGGTCAGCATCACGTTTTCCAGCATGCTGCGTTTTTGGCTGATCTCCAGCTCGCTGTACCCGTTGGCGCGCTTGAAATCGTGGTGCATGTTGAACAGCAGCTCGCCGACTTCGGCGTCTTCAAAGCTGAACTTTTCCGACAGCACCAGTGCGCCGCCCGGGCGCAGGCCACGATAAATTTTTTCCAGCAGGCGCAGGCGATCGGCAGGTTCGAGGAACTGCAGCGTAAAGTTCAGCACCACCATCGAGGCGTCTTCGATGTCGATGTCGCGAATATCGGCTTCGATGACGTCGACCGGCGTGTCGGCGCGGAAGGCGTCGATATGGCGGCGGCAACGTTCCACCATCGCCGGCGAATTGTCGACGGCGACGATAGTGCAGCCGGGCACCCTGATATTCCGCCGCATCGACAGCGTCGCCGCGCCCAGCGAGCAGCCCAGGTCATACACCCGGCTGTCGGGTTGCACAAAACGTTCGGCCAGCATGCCGATCATCGAGATGATGTTGGAATAGCCGGGAACGGAGCGTTGGATCATGTCGGGAAACACTTCGGCGACGCGTTCGTCGAAGGTCCAGTCGCCCAGTTTGGCGATGGGGGCGGAGAAAAGAGTATCGCGGTTTGGCATAGCGGCAAATCAGTTCAGAATTCGAAGCTGCGTAGTCTAACAGAAAAGCGTAAAAAAGCGGAGCGGAAGCAGGCGGCGCGGCCGCCTGATGATAAAACGGGATCAATGCAGGCTGAAAATCAGATCCCAGGGCAGATAGAAGATATTTGCCAGAACCATCAACAACAAAGAGATGTAGGTCGCGGCCATGCCCGAACGACGCCAGCGAACCTCGCGGTTGCGCAAACCGTAGTAATGCACCAGTCGCCCGGCCATCAGCATCAGGCCGCAAAGGTGGATCATCCAGATTTCCGCGCCGTTCATTTCCATAATCACCAGCAATACAGCAGCGATAGGAATGTATTCAACGGCGTTGCCATGCACGCGGATGGCGGTCTGCAATTCGTAAAAACCGCCGTCGCCGTAGGCTACGCGGTACTGCATCCTTAATCTGACAACGTCATAAGAGAGTTTGATCAACAACAATGCGCCGAGCACCACATAAAGCGCGCTTACCATTTTTAACTCCGTTCCCTAACCAAAACTGGCAGCCAGCATCATAGCCGTCATTGTATTCACTGTCGCGGGGAAATATTTGATGTTATTGGTCAGATTAATAGGTCAAAACAGTGCATCTTGCTCTGGCCAGTCCGGCGGCGCAGGCAAATCGGGGATCGCCCGGCGCAGCTGCTGCCAAATTTTTTGCGCTTGCTGGGGCGAATCGCCGTTGTCCGGCGTATGAATAAACAGATACGGTTGATGCTGTTGCTGCCACAGCGGCAGTTTTTGCTGCCAGGCTTCGAACCAGCGCAGGTTGTCGGCCAATTGGTCGCCGCCGATAAAACGCACCAGCGGTTGGTCGGCGGTGACCAGCGCGTGCACCGGCAGCTTCGGTTTTTTCTGCTGGGCATCGCGCACGGCGGCGGTATGGGGGGCGGCGTGATGCACCGGGCGGCTGTCGAGGATCACCCGATTGATGCCGCGCTGATGCAGCCCCTGATTCAACGCGCGCTCTTCCTCCCCTTTGGCGAAAAATGCCGGATGACGCACTTCGACGCCGTAAGTGAACTCCTGCGGCAGGCTTTCGAAGAACTGCCACATGCGCGGCAGCTCATCGGGGCCGAAGGCGGCGGGCAACTGCAGCCACAGTTGGCCGATACGTTGATGCACCGGGCTCAGGCAGTGGTAAAACGCCTGCAGCTCGGCGGCGCAGTTGCGCAGGGCGGCCTTATGGCTGATGTCCGACGGGAATTTGAAGCAAAAGCGAAAATCGTCGCCGGTCATGTCGCGCCAGCGCTGCACGATTTCCAGCTTCGGCAGCGCATAGAAGGTGGTGTTGCCCTCCACGCAGTTGAAGTAGCGGCTGTAATCCGCCAAGTCGCGCAGCCCGATACGGTTCCAGGCTGCATGTTGCCACTGTGGCAGTCCGATGTAGATCACGACTTGTCTTCCTTTACTTATGCTTGGCTTATCAGGCTACAACTTAACGTTACCGGTCGAGCGCGGCAAGAATTTCGCCGGTGTCGCGCACCCGCGCTAAACGCGGGAAGATGTGTTCGAACGCGAAACGGTGCATTTCCGCGTTCTGCGCGCTGCAGACGTCTTCGGCGATCACCAGCTCATAGCCGTGTTCCCAGGCGGCGCGGGCGGTGGATTCCACGCCGATATTGGTGGATATGCCGCCCAAGACTACGGATTTGATGCCGCGACGGCGCAGCTGCAAGTCCAGATCGGTGCCGTAGAAGGCGCCCCATTGGCGCTTGGTGATCAGAATATCGCTGTCGCAGACCGCCAGCGGCGCGGGGAACTCCCACCAGGTGGCCGGCAAACCGCCGGCGGGCGCGGGAGCCGGTTTATCCACCGGTTGTTTCAGCGCCTCGGCGAAGGAGTCTGACCAACCGACGCGCACCAACAGCACCGGCGCGCCCAGCATGCGAAAACGCGCGGCCAGCAGGGCGGCGTTCGCCACCACCTGGTCGGCGCCGTGCGGGCCGCCGGCGTAGGGCAGAATGCCGTTTTGCAAATCGATCAGCACCAGAGCGGTGGTTTGGGCGTCAAGTTTCAGCATGGATTTCATCTCGTTGCGAAGTGGATAAAAACTGTTCGGCGCGTCGGGCGAGCTGCGTTCGGCGCAAAACCGGGGGAGAATCAGGCTACGTGAAAAAACTGTCGCAGGTTAATGGGAAATTTGTTAACCGATGTGTTGATTCGAACAAAAACGCGCCATTTAGTGCAGTAACAATGCTGTGTTCGCACTTATCGGGCGGATGAATTTCCTTTATAATGACTCCCTTTTTTCAACACTCTTTAATCCAACGACCTATGCCGATTTATGAATATGCATGTGGTGCTTGCAACCATCGGTTAGAGAAATTGCAAAAATTTTCCGATGCGCCGCTGGCAGACTGCCCGGCGTGTGGGCAGCCCGCGTTGACCAAGTTGATTTCATCTTCCGGTTTCCAGCTTAAGGGCACCGGCTGGTATGCGACGGATTTTAAACCGGGTAACAAGTAGAATTTATCAGATAACAGCCGCGCGACAGGGGCGCACTAGCCCGGCGCGGCATCGGCTGTGTAAAAGGATAGCGTATGCGTACTGAATATTGCGGGCAGTTGAATCTGTCCCACGTGGGCCAGGAAGTCACTCTGTGTGGTTGGGTCAATCGTCGTCGCGATCTCGGCGGCCTGATCTTTATTGATATGCGCGACCGCGAAGGCATCGTGCAGGTGTTCTTCGATCCGGACGAGAAAGTGGCGTTCGACAAGGCCTACGACCTGCGCAATGAGTTCTGCATCCAGATCGTCGGCACCGTGCGTGCGCGTCCGGACAGCCAGATCAATAAAGATATGGCCACCGGCGAAGTGGAAGTGTTTGCCCACGCGCTCGAGATCATCAACCGCTCCGAGCCGCTGCCGCTGGACTCCAACCAGGTCAACAGCGAAGAAGCGCGCCTGAAATACCGCTACCTGGATCTGCGCCGCCCGGAAATGGCCGAGCGTCTGAAGACCCGCGCCAAAATCACCAGCTTCGTGCGCCGCTTCATGGACAGCCACGGCTTCCTCGACATCGAAACGCCGATGCTGACCAAAGCGACGCCGGAAGGCGCCCGCGATTACCTGGTGCCGAGCCGCGTGCACAAGGGCAAATTCTACGCGTTGCCGCAGTCTCCGCAGCTGTTTAAACAGCTGCTGATGATGTCCGGCTTCGATCGTTACTATCAGATCGTCAAATGCTTCCGTGACGAAGACCTGCGTGCGGACCGTCAGCCTGAATTTACCCAGATCGACGTCGAAACCTCCTTCATGACCGCCGACCAGGTGCGTGAAGTGATGGAGAAACTGGCGCGTGAACTGTGGCTGGACGTGAAGGGTGTGGATCTGGGCGATTTCCCGGTCATGACCTTCGCCGAAGCGATGCGTCGCTTTGGTTCCGATAAGCCGGACCTGCGTAACCCGCTGGAGCTGGTGGACGTGGCCGACCTGGTCAAGGACGTCGAGTTCAAAGTGTTCTCCGGCCCGGCCAACGACGCCAAAGGCCGCGTGGCGGCGATCCGCGTACCGGGCGGCGCACAGCTGACCCGCAAGCAGATCGACGAGTACGGCGCTTTCGTCAACATCTACGGCGCGAAAGGCCTGGCCTGGCTGAAGGTCAACGACCGCGCCGCCGGCATGGAAGGCGTGCAGAGCCCGATCGCCAAATTCCTCAGCGCGGAAGTGCTGGAAGCTGTCCTGGCGCGTACCGACGCGCAGACCGGCGACATCCTGTTCTTCGGCGCAGACAGCTTCAAGATTGTCACCGATGCGATGGGCGCGCTGCGCCTGAAGCTGGGGCGCGATCTGGGGCTGACCCAACTCGACAGCTGGGCGCCGCTGTGGGTGGTCGACTTCCCGATGTTCGAAGAAGACGAAGAGGGCGGCCTGGCGGCGATGCACCACCCGTTCACCTCGCCGCGCGACATGAGCCCGGAAGAGCTGGCCGCAGCGCCGGTCAACGCTATCGCCAACGCTTATGACATGGTCATCAACGGTTACGAAGTGGGCGGCGGTTCGGTGCGTATTCACCGCAGCGAAATGCAGCAGACGGTATTCAGCATTCTGGGCATCGACGAACACGAACAGCGCGAGAAGTTCGGCTTCCTGCTGGACGCACTGAAGTACGGCACGCCGCCGCACGCCGGCCTGGCCTTCGGCCTGGACCGTCTGGTGATGCTGCTGACCGGCACCGACAATATCCGCGACGTGATCGCCTTCCCGAAAACCACCGCGGCGGCCTGTCTGATGACCGACGCCCCGAGCTTCGCCAACCCGGCGTCGCTGCAGGAGCTGGCGATCAGCGTGGTAAAGAAAGCCGGTGCGGAACAAGAGAGCGAGTGATGAGTTATAAGCGCCCTGAATCTATCCTGGTAGTGATTTACGCGAAATCCAGTGGTCGGGTGCTGATGTTACAGCGGCGCGACGATACCGAGTTCTGGCAGTCGGTCACCGGCAGTCTGGAGCAGGATGAGTCGCCACCGCATGCCGCGCGGCGTGAAGTTATGGAAGAAGTCGGCATCGATATCGAAGCAGAGCACCTGCCGTTGTTCGATTGCCAACGCTGCGTGGAGTTTGAACTCTTTGTCCATTTGCGACATCGCTATGCGCCGGGAACCACGCGCAATAAAGAGCACTGGTTCTGTCTGGCGTTGCCCGAGGAGCGCGATCCGGTGATTACCGAGCATCACGCTTACCAATGGCTTGAGGCGGCCGAGGCCGTGAAGTTGACCAAGTCGTGGAGCAATCAGCAGGCGATTGAAGAGTTCGTGATCAATTCAGTCCAGTAGTTTTTTTCGGAGATTTTTTATGGCAGGTCATAGTAAGTGGGCCAACACAAAGCACCGTAAAGCGGCGCAGGACGCCAAGCGCGGTAAAATTTTCACCAAGATTATTCGTGAGCTGGTCACTGCCGCGAAGCTGGGCGGAGGCGATCCGGATTCCAACCCGCGTCTGCGCGCGGCGATGGACAAGGCGCTGTCGAACAACATGACGCGCGACACCATGAACCGGGCGATCGCGCGTGGCGTGGGCGGCGATGATGATACCAACATGGAAACCATCATCTACGAAGGCTACGGCCCTGGCGGCACCGCCGTCATGATCGAATGCCTGAGTGACAACCGTAACCGCACCGTGGCGGAAGTGCGTCACGCCTTCACCAAATGCGGCGGCAACCTGGGTACCGACGGTTCCGTTGCCTACCTGTTCACCAAGAAGGGCGTAATCACTTACGCACCGGGCCTGGATGAAGACAGCGTGATGGAAGCGGCGCTGGAAGCCGGTGCGGAAGACATCGTGACCTATGACGATGGCGCCATCGACGTGTTCACCGCCTGGGAAAGCCTGGGCGCGGTGAAAGACGCGCTGACCGCGGCGGGCTTCGAAGCCGAAGCGGCGGAAGTGTCGATGATCCCATCGACCAAGGCCGACATGGACGCAGAAACGGCGCCTAAGCTGCTGCGCCTGATCGATATGCTGGAAGACTGCGACGACGTGCAGGAAGTTTACCATAACGGTGAGATCTCCGACGAAGTGGCGGCGACGCTGTAATCCGGTAAAACTGGCGCCGCCATCAGGCGGCGCCGTGCATGCAAGGTGGATGTAGATATGGCGATCATACTCGGTATCGATCCCGGCTCACGCGTCACCGGCTATGGCCTTATCCGCCAGCAGGGGCGCCAGTTGAGCTATATCGCCAGCGGCTGCATCCGCACGGTGGTGGACGACATGCCGACGCGGCTGAAGCTGATTTACGCCGGCGTCAGCGAGATCATCACCCAGTTTCAGCCAGACTTCTTCGCCATCGAACAGGTGTTTATGGCCAAGAACCCGGATTCGGCGCTCAAGCTCGGCCAGGCGCGCGGCGTCGCGATCGTCGCGGCGGTGAATCAGAATCTGGAAGTGTTCGAGTATGCGGCGCGGCAGGTCAAACAAACCGTGGTCGGCACCGGCGCAGCCGAAAAGGCGCAGGTGCAGCACATGGTGCGCTCGCTGCTCAAACTCTCGGCCAACCCGCAGGCGGACGCCGCCGATGCCCTGGCCATCGCCATCACCCACTGCCACCTCAGCCAGAACGTGCTGCGGATGAGCGAAGGGCGGCTTAACCTGGCGCGCGGGCGTTTGCGCTGACGCGAAGCGATGATTGCTCAGGCTGGATATTCATCCAGCCTTTTTTATGTTATAAGCTTTACCAGCAACGGCATGGCAGGGCGCCATGCCCGGTCATTCTGCAGGAGGGTAAATGATAGGTCGTCTCAGAGGAAATATTCTGGAAAAGCAGCCGCCGCTGGTGTTATTGGAGGCGAACGGCGTGGGCTATGAAGTGCACATGCCGATGACCTGCTTTTACGAGCTGCCGGAACTGGGGCAAGAGGCCATCGTGTTTACCCACTTCGTGGTGCGCGAAGACGCGCAGCTGCTGTATGGTTTCAACGATAAGCAAGAGCGCGCGCTGTTCCGCGAGCTGATCAAGGTCAACGGCGTCGGGCCGAAACTGGCGCTCGCGATCCTGTCGGGCATGTCCGCGCAGCAGTTCGTCAGCGCGGTGGAGCGTGAAGAGATCACCGCGCTGGTCAAGCTGCCGGGCGTGGGCAAGAAAACCGCCGAACGCCTGGTGGTAGAGATGAAAGACCGCTTCAAAGGGCTCAACGGCGATCTGTTCAACAGCAGCGAGATCAGCTTGCCGTCCGCCGCTGAGAAAGCGCCTGAGGCGGATGCGGAGGCCGAAGCGGTCTCCGCATTGGTGGCGCTGGGCTATAAGCCGCAGGAAGCCAGCCGCATGGTCAGCAAAATTGCCAAACCGGGTGCCGACTGCGAGACCCTGATCCGCGACGCGTTGCGCGCTGCTTTGTAAGGCCGCTAAGAGGTAGATAATGATTGAAGCCGATCGCCTGATCTCCGCCGAACCGCTCAACGAGGAAGAAGTCCTCGATCGCGCCATTCGCCCCAAGCTGTTGACCGAATACGTTGGCCAGCCGCACGTGCGCGAGCAGATGGAGATTTTCATCCAGGCGGCCAAGCAGCGCGGCGACGCGCTCGACCACCTGCTGATCTTCGGTCCGCCGGGGCTGGGGAAAACCACCCTGGCCAACATCGTGGCCAACGAAATGGGCGTGAATTTGCGTACCACCTCCGGCCCGGTGCTGGAGAAGGCGGGCGATCTGGCGGCGATGCTGACCAACCTTGAACCGCATGACGTGTTGTTCATCGATGAGATTCACCGTCTGTCACCGGTGGTGGAAGAGGTGCTGTATCCGGCGATGGAAGACTATCAGCTGGATATCATGATCGGCGAAGGGCCGGCGGCGCGCTCGATTAAGCTCGATCTGCCGCCGTTTACCTTGGTGGGTGCAACCACCCGCGCCGGTTCGCTGACCTCACCGCTGCGCGATCGCTTCGGCATTGTCCAGCGGCTGGAGTTTTATCAGGTGGCCGATCTGCAGCACATCGTCTCGCGCAGCGCCGGCTGTCTGGGGCTGGAGCTGTCCGACGAGGGCGCCCATGAAGTGGCCCGCCGCGCGCGCGGCACGCCGCGTATCGCCAACCGTCTGTTGCGCCGGGTGCGCGACTTCGCCGAAGTGCGTGCCAACGGTGTGATCAGCGGCGCGGTGGCGGCGCAGGCGCTCGATATGCTCAACGTCGATGCCGAAGGCTTCGACTATATGGATCGCAAACTGCTGTTGGCGATTATCGACAAGTTTACCGGCGGCCCGGTCGGGTTGGATAACCTGGCGGCGGCGATCGGCGAAGAGCGCGAGACCATCGAAGACGTGATCGAGCCGTTCCTGATCCAGCAGGGCTTTATCCAGCGCACGCCGCGCGGCCGTCTGGCGACGCAGCACGCCTACCGGCATTTCGGCCTCGAACGCGAAGCGTAAATTTTTAATCCGCCAATAAGAAAGGGCCGCAGATGCGGCCCTTGTCATATCCCGGTTTTAATCAAGCCTGCTGTTTTTTAAACAGGCTCAGCGTGAACAGCACGGCGGCGCAGAGCACCACCGAAGGGCCGGCAGGCGTATCGTAAAACGCCGAGAAGGTCAGGCCACCGGTAACCGCCACCATCCCGAGCAGCACCGCGATGCCCGCCATCTGCTCCGGCGTGCGCGCGAAGCGGCGAGCGGTGGCCGCCGGGATGATCAGCAGCGAGGTGATGATCAGCGCGCCGACGAATTTCATCGCCAGACCGATGGTCAAGGCGGTGACCAGCATCAGCACGGTGCGCGCCCGCGCCAGATTGACGCCGTCGACGTGCGCCAGCTCAGGGCTGATGGTCATCGACAGCAGATCGCGCCATTGCCACCACAACACCAATAGCACCACGGCGACGCCGCCGGCGATCATCACGATGTCGCTCAGCGTGACCGACAGCAGATCGCCGAACAGATAGGCCATCAGATCGACCCGCACGTTGGACATCAGCGCCACCACCACCAGCCCCAGCGACAGCGCGCTGTGGGCCAGAATGCCGAGCAGCGTATCCACCGAGAGCTGCGGGCGGCGCTCCAGCCACACCAGGGCCAGGGCCAGCAGCAGCGTAATGGCGATCACCGCATAGAAAGGATTGATGTCCAGCAGCAGACCGAAGGCGACGCCGAGCAGCGAGGCGTGCGCCAGGGTATCGCCGAAGTAGGACATGCGGCGCCAGACCACAAAGGAGCCCAGCGGCCCGGCGGCGCCGGCCAACAACACCCCGGCCAGCCAGCCGGGAAGTAACAATTCGATCATGCTTCGCGGCTCCCGGTTTTCTTCAAGACAATTCTTCCCTGCAGGTCGTGACGGTGGTTGTGATGGTGGCGATACACCGCCAGCTGCTCTGCGCCGCGGTTGCCGAACATGGCGATGAATTCGGGATGCATCGAGACCACCTCCGGCGCGCCGGAGCAGCAGATGTGCTGATTGAGGCACAACACCTCGTCGGTTTTCGCCATCACCAGATGCAGATCGTGCGAGACCATCAGCACGGCGCACCCCAGCTCCTTGCGCAGCTGATCGATCAGATCGTACAGCGCCAGTTGGCCATTGACGTCCACCCCTTGCGTGGGTTCGTCCAGCACCAGCAGCTGCGGTTTATTCAGCAGCGCTCGCGCCAGCAGCACGCGCTGGTTTTCGCCGCCGGAGAGCTTTTGCATGGGCTGGTCGAGCAGGTGGGCGGCGTGCACGCGTTTGAGCGCCGGCAGAATGTCGGCTTTCTTTACGCCCGGCTTCAGGCGCATAAAGCGGCTGACGGTCAATGGCAGGGTAGCGTCGAGGTGCAGCTTTTGCGGCACGTAGCCGATGCGCAGATCGGGCTCACGCTCCAGCGTGCCGGCGGTCGGTTTTACCAATCCCAGCACTACGCGCACCAGCGTGGATTTACCCGCGCCGTTCGGGCCCAGCAGGGTAAGAATGCGGCCAGGCTGCAGGCTGAGGGAAATATTCGACAGCACCTTGCGGCTGCCGAAGGCGACGGAGATATTTTTTAGCGTTATCAGTGTAGACATCTCGAGATTACAGGTTGCAGAACGAAGCGAATGTTATAATATCACGCCTTGTTGATGAAAACGATGGGATTACTGATGATGGCACAGAAAAATAAATGGCTGCAGCGCACGCTGCTGGCCAGCGCACTCGTGATGGCCGGCCCGCTGAGCAGCGCTTCCGCGGCGGTGGTGACGACGATTCGTCCGCTGGGCTTTATCGCTTCGGCTATCGCCGACGGCGTGACGCCGACCGAGGTGCTGCTGCCGGATGGTGCTTCGCCGCACGACTTCGCGCTGCGGCCTTCCGATATTCAGCGTTTGCGTTCTGCCGACCTGGTGCTGTGGGTCGGACCGGACATGGAAGCGTTCCTGACCAAGGCGCTGGTGCCTATCTCGGCAACCCGCAAACTCGCCATCAGCGAACTGCCCGCGGTGAAGCCGCTGCTGATGAAAGGCGAAGAAGACGACGATCATGATCATGCAGGCGAGGCGCATAACCATGCTGATGACGATCATGGGCATCATCACGGCGAGTACAATATGCACGTTTGGCTGTCGCCGGAGGTGGCAAAAGTGACCGCGATCGCGATTCACGACAGATTGTTGGAACTTATGCCGCAAAATAAGGACAAATTAGACGCAAACCTGCGCCAGTTCGAGAATCTGCTGACGCAAACTGACAAAAATGTTGGTAACATGCTTACGCCTGTGCAAGGTAAGGGTTATTTTGTTTTTCATGATGCTTACGGCTACTTTGAGAAACACTACGGTTTGAGTCCGCTGGGCCATTTCACCGTCAATCCCGAAATTCAGCCTGGAGCACAGCGCCTACACCAAATTCGAACACAGTTGGTTGAGCAGAAAGCGGTATGCGTTTTTGCTGAGCCACAATTCAGGCCGGCCGTAATCAATGCCGTCGCCAAGGGTACCACTGTGCGTTCCGGAACGCTGGACCCGCTGGGCATCGGCATCGCGCTGGGGAAGGACAGCTACGGGAAATTCCTGACACAGCTGTCAAGCCAGTACGTGAGCTGCCTGAAGTAAGCTTATGAGGATAATATCGAGTGCAGCAGATAGTCCGAACTATCGCTCTGGCGTATAACAACCTGCCACGGCCCCACCGCGTCATGCTGGGGTCGCTGACAGTCGTCACATTGGCCGTCGCTGTTTGGCGGCCTTTTGTTTACCACCCAGAACACAATCCCATCGCCAAGAGCGTCGAGTTAGAATCCAGCCAGTTGCGGTCATTGCTCCCCGAAGCCAGTGAACCGATAGATGCCGACCAACCCACCCCCGATGACGAAATCCCGCAGGATGAGCTGGACCAGAAGGATGCCGGCGATGATGGCGTGCATGAATATGTGGTTTCCACCGGCGATACCCTCGGCAGCATTCTGACGCAGTACGGCATCGATATGTCGGATGTCACGCTGCTGGCTTCGCAAAACCGCGATCTGCGCAACCTGAAGATCGGCCAACAGCTGTCGTGGACCGTGAACGAAGCGGGCGATCTGCAGCAGTTGACCTGGGAGGTTTCTCGTCGCGAAACCCGCACCTACGATCGCGTCGGCAACAGCTTCAAAGAGTCGAAAGAGGCGCAGCAGGGCGAATGGCGCAACAATGTGATCAGCGGCCGCGTTAACGGCAGCTTCGTCAGCAGCGCCGGCGACGCCGGGTTGAGCCGTAACGAAATCAATGCGGTGATCAAGGCGCTGCAATGGCAGCTCGATTTCCGCAAACTGCGCAAGGGCGACCAGTTCTCCGTGCTGATGTCGCGCGAACATTTCGACGGCAAGAAATCGCAAAGCCAACTGTTGGGCGTGCGTCTGCGCACGGGCGGCAAAGATTACTACGCGATCCGCGCCGAGGACGGCAAGTTCTACGATCGCCAGGGCTCTGGCCTGGCGCGCGGCTTCATGCGTTTCCCGACCATGAAACAGTTCCGCATCTCCTCCAACTTCAACCCGCGCCGGGTGAACCCGGTGACCGGCCGCGTGGCGCCGCACAAAGGCGTCGATTTTGCCATGCCGGTCGGCACGCCGGTGCTGGCGGTCGGCGACGGCGAGGTGGTGATCGCCAAGCGCAGCGGCGCAGCGGGCAACTATGTGGCGATCCGCCACGGCCGCCAATACACCACGCGCTACATGCACCTGAAAAAGCTGCTGGTGAAACCGGGCCAGAAGGTGAAGCGTGGCGATCGCATAGCGCTCTCCGGCAACACCGGCCGTTCCACCGGGCCGCACCTGCACTTTGAACTGTGGACCGGTCAACAGGCGGTGAACCCGCTGACGGCCAAACTGCCGCGTTCCGAAGGCCTGAGCGGCAAAGACCGCAGCGATTATCTGGCGCAGGTGAAGGAAGTGGTTCCTCAGCTGCAACTGGATTAACGTCCCCCTTTTTCCGGCGCTTCGGCGCCGCTAATTTCATCGGCCTGATTGCGGGCCGATGCTGTTTTATCTGGGCGGTTCGCGGTTGTTAATTGCAAAATTGGTGATGGCAATTATGATTAGCCGAATTGCTAAGCGAAGAGCATGTGCATGCAAAACGAGAAGAAATCGAACGTAGAGTTCATCCCGCAGTTTCAAAAAGCCTTTTTATACCCGCGCTACTGGGGCGTGTGGCTGGGAACCGGCCTGATGGCCGGCGTTTCGCTGGTGCCTGCGCGCCTGCGCGATCCGGTGCTGGGGGCGATCGGCACACTGGCCGGCAAGCTGGCGAAAGGGGCGCGTCGTCGTGCCCGCATCAACCTGTTGTATTGCTTGCCGGAACTGCCGGAAAGCGAGCGTGAGCACATTATCGACCAGATGTTCGCCTGTGCGCCGCAGTCGATGGTGCTGATGGCGGAACTGGCCTGCACCAAACCGGAAAAAGTGCTCAAGCGCGTGCGTTGGCACGGCGAAGAGGTGTTGGACAAGATCCGAGCGGAAGGGCGTAACGTGATTTTCCTGGTGCCACATGGCTGGGCGGTGGATGTGCCGGCGATGTTGATGGCCGCGCGCGGTCAACCGATGGCGGCGATGTTCCACAATCAGCGCAATCAGCTGATCGACTACCTGTGGAATGCCGTGCGTCGTAAATTCGGCGGCCGCATGCACGCGCGCAATGACGGCATCAAACCGTTTATCAGTTCGGTTCGCCAGGGATATTGGGGTTACTATCTGCCCGATCAGGATCACGGTGCTGAGCACAGTGAGTTTGTCGACTTCTTCGCCACCTATAAGGCGACGTTGCCGGCGGTCGGGCGGTTGATGAAAGTGTGTCGTGCGGCGATCGTGCCGTTGTTCCCGGTGTACGACGGCAAAACCAGCATGCTGGATATTTATATTCGCGAGCCGATGGACGATCTGGCCGAAGCGGACGATCCGCGCATTGCCCGCCGCATGAACGAAGAGGTGGAGAATCTGGTGGGCCCGAACCCGGAGCAGTACACCTGGATCCTCAAACTGTTGAAGACGCGCAAGGAAGGGGAGATTGAACCCTACTCGCGCGACGATCTGTATCGTTAATCCTATCTACCGCTAACGCCGGTCGGGCCACACCCTGGCCGGCGTCACTTCAGATGTGCACCATACAGCCGCGCGCCCGCAGGATCTCAATGACGTTGGGCGTGTGGGTGAAATCATTCCAGCGCAGATCCAGCTTGCGCAGCCGGCTCAGTTCACCGAGGCTTTCCGGCAGATCGCTCAGGCGGTTGGCGCGCAGATCCAGACTTCTCAGCGCCGTGAGCTCACCGATATTTTCCGGCAGGCGCGTCAGTTGATTAAAACGCAGGTTCAGCTCGCTCAATCGCGGCAGGCGGCAGAAGGCTGCCGGCAGTTCGGTGATGGCATTGTTGGCCGCATCGAGTATTTCAAGCTCGCCGAGCAGAGCCATTTCCGCCGGCAGCGTGGTCAGGGCATTTTTCATGATATGCAACTCGCGCAGCGCGCGCAGTTGCCCGATTTCGTCGGGCAGGCTGCGGATGCGATTGTTGTATAAACGCAGCTCCTGCAACGCCGCCAGCCTCGGTATTGCCTGCGGCAAGGCGGTCAGCTGGTTATCGGTCGCGTTGAGGTAAACCAACTGCTGCAGTTGCGCCAGCGCACGCGGCAGGTCGCTAAAACCGTTATCGCTCAGGTAGAGGTATTTCAGCCGGTGCAGCTGCCCCAATGTTTCAGGCAGTTCGCTCGCGCGGTTGTGACCAAAATCGAACATCTCGAGCTGTTGCAACTGACCTATCTCCGGCGGCAGACGCTCGAGCTGATTGCAAGAGATGTTCAGCACCCGCAGATTCTGGTGCCGGAATAGGGGAGTAGGGAAGGCCGTCAGCTGATTGTTGTACAGGCTGACCTTGCGCAGCGCGTGGCCGGCAAACAGCGATTCGTCGAGCTGCGTCAGGCCGCGTCCATCGAGCTCGAGCTCATCATAGGTCGAGGCGGGATTGTGCTGGTGGAGCATGGCGTTCTCCGTCGTAATGGCAGTGTCAGAGCAAAAAAAATGCCGGCCTAGGTGAGCCGGCCGGCATTTCGTCTGCGGCGTGAATTACTCGACGCGCAGGATACGGCTGGTATTGGTGGTGCCGACGGTTTCCATCACGTCGCCCTGGGTGACGATCACCAGATCGCCGGAGACCAGGAAGCCTTTGTCGCGCAGGCGATTGACGGCTTCGTTGGCGGCGATGACGCCGTCTTTGTGGCTGTCGAAATACACCGGCGTCACGCCGCGATACAGCGCGGTCAGGTTAAGCGTGTGCTCATGCCGCGACATGGCGAAGATCGGCAGGCCGGAGCTGATGCGTGACATCATCAGCGCGGTGCGGCCGGACTCGGTCATGGCGATCAGCGCGGTGACGCCTTTCAGGTGGTTGGCCGCATACATCGAAGACATGGCGATCGCCTCTTCGATATTGTCGAACTGCACGTCCAGACGGTGTTTGGAAACGTTGATGCTCGGGATCTTCTCGGCGCCCAGACAAACGCGCGCCATCGCCGCCACGGTTTCCGCCGGGTATTGGCCGGCAGCGGTTTCCGCCGACAGCATGACGGCGTCGGTGCCGTCCAGCACGGCGTTGGCCACGTCCATGACTTCGGCGCGGGTCGGCATCGGGTTGGTGATCATCGACTCCATCATCTGAGTCGCGGTGATCACCGCGCGGTTCAGAGTACGGGCGCGGCGGATCAGTTTCTTCTGGATCCCGACCAGTTCCGGATCGCCGATTTCGACGCCCAGATCGCCACGGGCGACCATCACCACGTCGGAGGCCAGAATGATGTCGTCCATCGCTTCGTCGCTGCAGACCGCTTCGGCGCGCTCAACCTTGGACACGATCTTGGCGTTGCAGCCTGCGTCGCGCGCCAGGCGGCGAGCATAGTTCAGGTCTTCACCGGTGCGCGGGAAGGAGACCGCCAGGTAGTCGACGCCGATCTTGGCGGCGGTGACGATGTCCGCCTTGTCTTTTTCGGTCAGCGCTTCGGCCGACAGGCCGCCGCCGAGTTTGTTGATGCCCTTGTTGTTGGACAACGGGCCGCCAACGGTCACTTCGGTAAACACTTTCATGCCCTGAACTTCGAGCACTTTCAGCTGAACGCGGCCGTCGTCGAGCAGCAAGACGTCGCCCGGCACGACGTCGGCAGGCAGGCCTTTATAGTCGATACCGACTTTTTCTTTATCGCCTTCGCCTTTTGACAGGTTGGCGTCCAGCAGGAATTTATCGCCCACGTTGAGGAAGATTTTGCCTTCCTTGAAGGTGGAAACGCGGATTTTCGGCCCTTGCAGATCGCCAAGGATAGCGACGTGACGTCCCAGTTTGGCAGCGATTTCGCGAACTTTGTCTGCGCGAGCCTGGTGATCTTCCGGGCTGCCGTGGGAGAAGTTAAGCCGAACTACGTTGGCGCCGGCGGCAATGATCTTTTCCAGATTATTGTCGCGGTCTGTAGCCGGACCCAGGGTGGTAACGATTTTGGTTCTTCTGAGCCGTCTGGACATGTATTACTCCGTTGACTGGTGAAGCAAATATTGGTGTTGCGATAACGTCGGATAACGAAACCAGGCGTGAAATGTAATTTTACAACACTGATATTTCACCCGGGTTACCCGCATGAGCGTATTAACAGGGTACAGCCTCTGATGTCGCCATTCAAATGTCTGTTGAACGGCGACTTTTTTCTTCGTCGGGTTACGAGTCAAAACTGTTGGGAATGACTACGCCTTTATCAAAGCGCGATTCTTTGAGCGCTTCTTTGACCCGCTTCAAGTTATCTCTGAATTTAGCCCCTCTGCGCAAGGTAAATCCGGTGGCGAGCACGTCAATGAGCGTTAATTGCGCGATCCGCGACACCATCGGCATGTAAACGTCGGTGTCTTCAGGCACGTCGAGCAGCAACGCGAGGGTCGCCGCCTGGGCGAGCGGGGTATCGCGCGAGGTGATAGCCAGTACCGTGGCGTCGTTTTCTCGCGCCAGGTGGGCCATTTCCACCAGGTTCTTGGTGCGGCCGGTGTGAGAGATCAACACCACCACGTCGCCCTCGCCGGAGTTCATGCAGCTCATGCGCTGCATGACGATGTCATCGAAGTAGACCACCGGAATATTGAAGCGGAAAAATTTGTTCATCGCGTCGTGGGCCACGGCGGCGGAGGCGCCCAGACCGAAGAAAGAGATCTTTTTTGCCTGGGTGAGCAGGTCAACCGCACGATTGATTGCGGCAATATCCAAATTTGCCTTTACTGTATCCAGGCTGGCCATCACCGATTCGAAGATCTTGCTGGTGTAGGAATCGACGCTGTCATCTTCCTCGACGTTGCGGTTTACGTAGGGCGTGCCGTTAGCCAGGCTTTGGGCGAGATGCAGTTTGAAGTCGGGAAAGCCTTTGGTATCAAGGCGACGGCAAAAACGGTTGACGGTGGGTTCGCTGACGTCGGCCATGCGCGCCAGCGTGGCGATGCTGGAGTGAATGGCGGTCTGCGGGGAGGCCAGGATCACCTCGGCGACTTTCCTTTCAGATTTGCTCAGGAGCTCCAGATGGCTCTGGATTTTGTCCAGCGTATTCATATAACGAGAGTCACTCATGGTTTTATCCCTGTGGCTTTCAAGCAACAGCGCCGAATTTCGCCCGTGTTCGCCGTGCAAGCAGACGCCAAACGAGCGGCTGTAACCTGAAATCGATAGGGTATGTCGATTGCAAACAAAGGAGAAATCAATGCCGGTTTAGTGAAAATATACTACGTGCTGGTAACCGTTGGCAGTCTCGACAGGGCGTATGCAGGCTTTTTTCACCAGAATATGACCTGTGTCTAACTTTCATAATGGTAACAGAGCGTCAAAAAAGACGAAAAATTACAGTTTTGCCCGCCTGTGAGGGCGCCGGCGCGCAGTGGCGCTACCACTGAGATCTTAACGTCTTTTTTCTGCTTCTGCGCCGGGTTTGCTGGCCGTAGTCAAACAGAGTACATTAGTAATGTAAGAAAATTACAAATATCCTGCAACGAGGAGATGAACATGGCGGTAACCTCTACAGCCCAGGCGTGTGACCTGGTTATTTTCGGCGCGAAAGGTGATTTGGCGCGCCGTAAGCTGCTGCCTTCCCTGTACCAGTTAGAGAAAGCCGGACACATCCACCCGGATACGCGGATCATCGGCGTCGGCCGCGCGGAGTGGGATAAAAAAGCCTATACCGAAGTGGTCAAGGAAGCGCTTGGCACCTTCATGAAGGAAAAGCTGGATGACGAACTCTGGGCCACGCTGAGCGCGCGCCTGGACTTCTGCAATCTGGACGTCAACGACAGCAAGAACTTTACCAAACTCGGTAAAATGCTGGACCAGAAGCACCGCACCACCATCAACTACTTCGCCATGCCGCCAAGCACCTTCGGCGCCATCTGCAAAGGGTTGGGCGAAGCCAAGCTGAACCATGAGCCGGCGCGCGTGGTGATGGAGAAACCGTTGGGCACCGATCTGGCGTCCTCCCGCGTGATCAACGATCAGGTGGCGGAGTTCTTCAACGAGTCCCAGGTCTACCGCATCGACCACTACCTCGGCAAAGAGACGGTGTTGAACCTGTTGGCGCTGCGTTTCGCCAACTCGCTGTTCGCGTCCAACTGGGACAACCGCACCATCGATTCGGTGCAGATCACCGTGGCGGAAGAGGTGGGCATCGAAGGGCGCTGGGGCTACTTCGATCAGGCCGGCCAGATGCGCGACATGATCCAGAACCACCTGCTGCAGATCCTGACCATGATCGCCATGTCGCCGCCGGCGGATCTGACCACCGACCGCATCCGCGACGAGAAGGTGAAGGTGCTGCGTTCGCTGCGCCGCATCGATCAGACCAATGTACGGGAAACCACCGTGCGCGGTCAGTACACCGCCGGTTTCGTTCAGGGCAAGAAAGTGCCGGGGTATCTGGAAGAAGAAGGGGCGAACAAGAGCAGCAGCACCGAGACCTTCGTTTCCATCCGCGTGGACATCGACAACTGGCAATGGGCCGGGGTGCCGTTCTATCTGCGTACCGGTAAACGTCTGCCGACCAAATGCTCGGAAGTGGTGGTGTACTTCAAGAATCCGCCGCTTAACCTGTTCAGCGACTCTTATCAGCAGCTGCCGCAAAACAAGCTGACCATTCGTTTGCAACCGGACGAAGGCATCGAAATTCAGGTATTGAACAAGGTGCCGGGGCTGGATCACAAGCACCGCCTGCAGACTACCAAGCTGGATCTGAGTTTCTCGGAAACCTTCAACCAGGAGCACGTGGCGGACGCCTACGAGCGCCTGCTGCTGGAGACCATGCGGGGCATTCAGGCGCTGTTCGTGCGCCGTGACGAAGTGGAAGAGGCCTGGAAGTGGGTCGACTCCATCATGGACGCGTGGAAAGCCGACAACGAAGCGCCTAAGCCTTATCAGGCGGGCACCTGGGGGCCGGTGGCCTCGGTGGCGATGATCACCCGCGACGGCCGTTCCTGGAACGAGTTCGAGTAATGCGCAATGCCGGCAGCCCGTCTGCCGGCTTTTTTTTGCCTGCGATCTGCGCGTGGGCCACATCACTTACGGTACGGCCGGACGTTCGCGCGTTTGCGCGGAGCCCTGTGGCAGGGGCGTGCCATTGTTAACCGCGAGTAATGGAGAAAGAATGATGACAAACTGGAAAACCAGCGCTGAACAGATCCTGACGGCGGGGCCGGTGGTGCCTGTTATCGTGATCAACACGCTGGAACAGGCGGTGCCGCTGGCGAAAGCGTTGGTTGCCGGCGGCGTGCGGGTACTGGAGGTGACGCTGCGCACCGCCTGTGCGCTGGAGGCTATTCGCGCTATCGCCAAAGAGGTGCCGGAGGCGATCATCGGCGCCGGTACGGTGATCAATCCACAGCAGCTGCGGGAGGTGACCGAGGCCGGGGCGCAGTTCGCCATCAGCCCGGGGCTGACCGACGCTTTGCTGCAGGCGGCGACGGCGGGGTCAATCCCGTTGATCCCGGGCATCAGCACCGTATCTGAACTGATGCTGGGCATGGATTACGGCCTGCGCGAATTCAAATTCTTCCCGGCGGAAGCCAACGGCGGCGTGAAGGCGCTGCAGGCGATCGGCGGCCCGTTCCCGCAGGTGCGCTTTTGCCCGACCGGCGGCATTACGCCGAACAATTACCGCGATTATCTGGCGCTAAAAAGCGTGCTGTGCATCGGCGGCTCCTGGCTGGCGCCGGCCGATGCGCTCGAAAGCGGCGACTACGCGCGCATCACTGAACTGGCGCGCAGCGCCGTCAGCGGCGCCGCGTTGTAACCCGCGCCAGGCCTGGGGTTGGCGCTTATTTGCTCACCCGCGGATCTCGCAAGGCTCAACGCTCCGTTGGGCCTTTTTTAATTTTTATCGCGATTAACTTTCTTATTTTTAACCCGTTTTTTTCTGCTTTTTTATGAAAACGGCAGTTTGCTTTCTTATTTTGGCTATGGTAAAAATATCTCAGTTGAAAATTTTACTTTTATGAGGATATTGGGCAAATCGCACGGTGTGCGGCTGATAATAGAGAACTATTATGATGACTATTAACGGAACTACCCTCAGAACCTCTACGTGCCAACTCTTCCTGTCTGCGATCCTTGCCAGTGAGCATCACTGGTGCAGCGAGCTATAGCGTCTTTCTCCCTTAACCGGTGCTGGTAGCGGGCTTACGCCTTCGCTCTACCGTTCAGCCGGGCAAACATTCTTTTTGCGTTTGGGTCAGTTTATCCCCAGGGATCTCTGCGTCTTGCGCGCCGTACTGCGGCCGTTCGACGAGATAAATCGGGATAAATATGCCTTGGCGTGCGTTATTCGCCGTTTGGGAGAAAAATTATGATTTATTGGATCTTTTTAGGTTTGGCCATCATGACCGAAATCATCGGCACCTTGTCGATGAAATACGCCAGCGTCAATGGCGGCATGATCGGGCATATCGTGATGTACGTGATGATCACCGCGTCTTATGTGTTGCTGTCAGTAGCGGTAAAACGCGTGGCGTTGGGCGTAGCTTATGCGCTGTGGGAAGGTATCGGCATTCTGTTCATTACCCTGTTCAGCGTGCTGTGGTTCGACGAGCCCATTTCGGCGCTGAAGGTACTGGGTCTGGCTACGCTGATCGCCGGTATCATGCTGGTGAAATCCGGTACCCGCAAAGAGCGAAAACAGGTCAGCCCGCGAGGTGACAACCATGCAACAGTTTGAGTTGTACCACATTGGGTTCCTGGGATTGGCCATCGTGCTGGAAATCATCGCCAACATCTTCCTGAAGATGTCGGACGGTTTCCGTAAAATTTGGCTGGGATTGCTGTCGCTGCTGTCGGTACTCGGTGCGTTCAGCGCCCTGGCGCAGGCGGTAAAGGGCATCGATCTGTCAATCGCTTACGCGTTGTGGGGCGGTTTCGGTATCGCCGCCACCATCGCCGCAGGCTGGATCATGTTCGGCCAGCGGTTGAACGCCAAAGGCTGGATTGGCCTGGCGCTGCTGTTGACGGGGATGGTGATCCTCAAACTGTCCTGATAGCGGGCAATAAAAAACCGCAGGCGTTGCCGTCTGCGGTTTTTTTTCGTCTGCGCGAGGCTTACAGCGCGGCGATGATTTTGATTTCCACCTTGTACTTCGGATTCATCAGCTGAGCCTGCACGGTGCAGCGCACCGGCGCGCTGCCGGCGACAACCCAGGCGTCCCAGGCGGCGTTCATCGCGGCGAAGTCGGCGGTATTGGCCAGGAAGATGGTGGCATCCAGAATACGGCTTTTGTCCGACCCTACACGTTCCAGCAGCACGTCGATGGCGGCAAGGGCGTTGGCGGTCTGCGCGGTCGCGTCATCGTCCAGATTCTCCGGCACGCTGGTGTAGTAAACGGTCTCGTTGTGCACCACGGCTTCGGACCAGCGCTGATCGGGATCAATTCTTTCGATATTCATTTGCTTATCTCCATATCATAGTCCCGCTAAGGGTAGCACAGCCGGTGATGAAAAAGCGCGGCGATAAAGTGGGTGGTAGCCGGGCGGCAGGCTTGGCATAATCACCGCTGAATGACACCGGCAGAGAGACAGCGTGACAGACGATTTTGCAACAGACGGCGCATTGGCGCAGGCTATCAAGGGATTCAAACCGCGTGAGCCGCAGCGGCAGATGGCGCAAGCCGTTACCGAAGCGATCAATTTCAAGCAGGAACTGGTGGTGGAAGCCGGCACCGGCACCGGCAAAACCTTCGCTTATCTGGCGCCGGCGCTGCGTGCCGATCGCAAAGTGATCATCTCCACCGGTTCGAAAGCGCTGCAGGATCAGCTGTATGCGCGCGATCTGCCCACCGTCGCCAAGGCGCTGAAGTACAAAGGCAAGCTGGCGCTGCTGAAGGGGCGCTCCAACTACCTGTGTCTGGAGCGTCTTGAGCAACAGTCGATGGCCGGCGGGGAGCTGGCGGGGCAGACGTTGATCGATCTGGTGCAACTGCGCAAGTGGTCGTCGCAGACCAAAGAGGGTGATATCAGCACCTGCAGCGAAGTGGCGGAAGACAGCTTCGTCTGGCCATTGGTGACCAGCACCAATGACAACTGTCTCGGCAGCGACTGCCCGCTGTATCAGGATTGCTTCGTGGTCAAAGCGCGCCGCCGCGCGATGGATGCGGATGTGGTGGTGGTGAACCATCACCTGTTCCTGGCGGATATGGTGGTGAAAGAGGGCGGCTTCGCCGAGCTGATCCCGGAAGCCGAGGTGATGATTTTCGATGAGGCGCACCAAATTCCCGACATCGCCAGCCAGTATTTCGGCCAGCAGCTCACCAGCCGCCAACTGCTGGATCTGGCGAAGGACATCACCATCGCCTACCGCACCGAGGTGCGCGATGCCGCCCAACTGCAAAAAAGCGCCGACCGTCTCAGCCTGAGCACGCAAGATTTCCGTCTGAATCTGGGGGAGCCGGGTTTTCGCGGCAACCTGCGGGATGTGCTCGGCGAACCGAACGTGCAGCGCGCTTTGTTGCTGCTCGATGACGCGCTGGAGCTGTGTTATGACGTCATGAAACTGTCGCTGGGGCGTTCGGCGCTGCTGGATGCCGCCTTTGAGCGCGCCACGTTGTATCGCGCGCGTCTCAAACGCCTCAAGGCGGTGACGGAACCGGGCTACAGCTATTGGTATGAGTGCAATTCGCGCCACTTCGTGTTGGCGCTGACGCCGCTGACGGTGGCCGATCGTTTCCGCGAAATGCTGGACGAGAAGCCGGGCAGCTGGATCTTTACCTCGGCGACGCTGTCGGTCAACGATCAGTTGGGTCACTTCACCGAACGGCTGGGGCTGACCAAGGCCAAAACGCTGCTGTTGCCGAGCCCGTTCGACTATGCCAAACAGGCGTTGCTGTGCGTGCCGCGCTTTTTGCCTTCGCCGAATCAGCCCGGCGGGGCGCGCCAGCTGGCGCGCATGCTGCGCCCATTAATCGAAGCCAACAACGGCCGCTGCTTCTTCTTGTGCACGTCGCACCAGATGATGCGCGAGCTGGCGGAAGAGTTCCGTGCCACGATGACGCTGCCGGTCTTATTGCAAGGGGAAACCAGCAAAGGGCAGCTGTTGGCACAGTTCGTCGCCGCCGGTAACGCGCTGTTGGTGGCGACCAGCAGCTTCTGGGAAGGGGTGGACGTGCGTGGCGATGCGCTGTCGTGCGTGATCATCGATAAGCTGCCGTTTACCTCACCGGACGATCCGCTGCTGAAGGCGCGCATTGAAGATTGTCGCCTGCGCGGCGGCGATCCGTTCAATGACGTGCAGTTGCCGGATGCGGTCATCACCCTGAAACAGGGGGTGGGCCGTTTGATCCGCGATACCGACGATCGCGGCGTGCTGGTGATCTGCGATAACCGTCTGGTGATGCGCCCTTATGGCGAGGTGTTCCTCAATAGCCTGCCGCCTACGCCGCGTACCCGCGATCTGAAGCAGGCGATCGCCTTCTTGCAGGCCGCTGATACGTCGGCCACGTGAAAGATGAAGGGCTTACGGGGCTGTGCTACAATGCGCGCCCTGTATGAAAAACCCAGTTTTATTCCCGCCAGAGGTTGGCATGTCCACGCGAATTTTAGCGATCGATACCGCGACGGAAGCCTGTTCCGTCGCCGTCTGGAATCAAGGCGAAATCCACGCCCTGTTTGAGCTGTGCCCACGCGAGCATACGCAACGTATTTTACCTATGGTGCAGCAGGTGCTGGCGGAATCCGGCCTGGCGCTCAACCAGCTCGATGCGCTGGCCTTCGGCCGCGGCCCCGGCAGTTTTACCGGGGTGCGCATCGGCATCGGCATCGCTCAGGGCCTGGCGCTGGGCGCCGATCTGCCGATGATCGGCGTTTCTACGCTGCAAACCATGGCGCAGGGCGCCTGGCGCGTCAGCGGCGCGGAGCGTGTGCTGGCGGCGATCGATGCGCGTATGGGCGAGGTCTACTGGGGGCAGTTCGAACGTCAGGCCGACGGCCGCTGGTTGGAAAGCGAAGGCGAGGCGGTGCTGTCGCCGGCGCAGGCGCTCGAGCGTGCACAGCGCCTGCAGGGCGAATGGGCCCACGTCGGCACCGGCTGGCAAACCTACCCCGATCTGGTCAACGGTTCCACGCTGAGCGTGCGCGACGGCCAGATGCTGTTGCCGCAGGCGGAAGACATGCTGCCGCTGGCGCTGCACGCCTGGCAACAGGGGCTGGCGGTGGCGGTGGAAAACGCCGAGCCGACCTACCTGCGCAATGAAGTGACCTGGAAAAAACTGCCGGGCCGCGAGTAATCGCGGTGTTATTGTGCTGATGTTGATGCCGGGCGATGAAGGCCTGCAACTTGAGCGCTGAAACGCGGTCAAAGTTACAGGCATTTCAGGAGATTGCGACCATGTTAATCCGCACTGCAAGTAAAAAGCTGTCGCTGCTGGCCGTCGCCTGCGGCGCGCTGGTTCTGACCGGGTGCGTCACCGTACCGGATGCGATCAAAGGCTCCAGCCCTTCGCCGGTGACTCAGCTTTCCTCGGTACAAAATGCACCGAACCTGTTTACCGGCGCGGAAGCCCGCTTTGGCGGCACCGTGGTGAACGTCGCCAACGAACAAGGGCGCACGCTGCTGGAGATCGCGGCGGTGCCGCTCGACAGCGGTGCGCGGCCGATACTGGGTGAACCGTCGAACGGCCGCTTGCTGGCCACGGTGAACGGCTTCCTCGAACCGGTCGATTTCAAAGGCCAACTGGTGACCGTCGTCGGCCCTATCACCGGCCTGAAAGAGGGGCGGATCGGCATGACGCCATATCGCTTCGTAACGATGAACGTGACCGGTTTCAAGCGCTGGCATCTGGTACAGCAGGTGGTGATGCCGCCTGCGCCGATGGGCCCTTGGGGCTGGCGCGGTGGCCCGTGGGGACCCGGCTGGGGCGCCGGCTATGGCTGGTACAACCCCGGCCCGGCACAGGTGCAAACCATCGTAACCGAGTAACATACGCTTGATGTGAACAAATTTGACAGGGCGGCTCAGGCCGCCCTTTTGTTTTTTGGGATAAGGAATATCCGACAATTAGTGACGTACATCGCAACCTGAGTAATGTTTAAAACCCGAACTGGTCTGCTGAGTTAAAATATTGTTATGGTTAGGCTGCGAGTTTGAGGGCTGCGATGATAATTAGTAATGATTTCAGGAGTAATACCTTGGATAAGGTCTGGTTAAAACGGTATCCGGCAGATGTGCCCGCAGAGATTGATGCCGATCGCTATTCGTCGTTGATCGAAATGTTTGAGCATGCCGTGCAGCGCTATGCCGATCAGCCCGCCTTTATCAATATGGGCGAGGTGATGACCTTCCGCAAACTGGAAGAACGCAGCCGGGCTTTCGCGGCTTACCTGCAAAATGAGCTGGGCCTTAAGAAGGGCGACCGCGTCGCGCTGATGATGCCTAACCTGTTGCAATACCCCATTGCCCTGTTCGGCATTCTGCGTGCCGGCATGGTGGTGGTCAACGTCAACCCGCTGTATACCCCGCGCGAGCTGGAGCACCAGTTGAACGACAGCGGCGCCAGTGCCATCGTCATCGTCTCCAACTTTGCCCATACGCTGGAAAAAGTGGTGTTCAACACCCAGGTCAAACACGTGATCCTGACGCGCATGGGCGATCAGCTGTCGGCTGCCAAGGGCACGTTGGTCAACTTCGTGGTCAAATACGTTAAGCGTCTGGTGCCGAAATACAACCTGCCGGACGCCATTTCCTTCCGCAGCGCGCTGCAGCGCGGCCGCCGTTTGCAATATGTAAAACCGGACATCATTAATGCCGATCTGGCTTTCCTGCAATACACCGGCGGCACCACCGGGGTGGCGAAGGGGGCGATGCTGACGCACCGCAACATGCAGGCCAACCTTGAGCAGGCCAAGGCCGCCTATTCGCCGCTGTTCCGTGAAGGGCAGGAGCTGGTGGTGACGGCGCTGCCGCTGTATCACATTTTCGCGCTGACGGTGAACTGCCTGCTGTTTATCGATCTGGGCGGGCGCAATTTGCTGATCACCAACCCGCGTGACATTCCGGGCCTGGTGAAAGAATTGGGCAAATACCCGTTCACCGCCATGAGCGGGGTAAATACGCTGTTCAATGCGTTGCTGAACAACGAAGACTTCCACAAGCTCGATTTCTCTACGCTGCGTTTCTCGGTCGGCGGCGGCATGTCGGTGCAAAAATCGGTGGCCGAGAAGTGGGAGAAAACCACCGGCAAACACCTGCTGGAAGGTTACGGCCTGACGGAGTGCGCGCCGCTGGTGGCCGGCAACCCTTACGATCTTAAACACTACAGCGGCAGCATCGGTCTGCCGGTGCCGTCGACGGACATTCGGTTGGTGGACGACAACGGCCATGACGTGCCGCCGGGCGAGCCGGGCGAACTGTGGGTCAAAGGGCCGCAAGTTATGTTAGGCTATTGGCAGCGTCCGGATGCCACCGACGAAGTGCTGAAAGACGGCTGGCTGGCGACCGGTGATGTGGTGACCGTGGACGATCAGGGATTTGTGCGCATCGTCGACCGCAAGAAAGACATGATCCTGGTCTCGGGTTTCAACGTGTATCCGAACGAGATTGAAGATGTGGTCAGCCAGCACCCGAAAGTGCTGGAATGTGCGGCAATCGGCGTGCCCAGCGAGGCCTCCGGCGAAACGGTGAAGATCTGCGTGGTGAAGAAAGACGCCTCGCTGACCAAGGAAGAGCTGTTGACCCATTGCCGACGCCACCTGACCGGGTATAAAGTGCCTAAAATTGTTGAGTTCCGCGATGAACTGCCGAAGTCGAACGTCGGCAAGATTTTGCGGCGAGAATTGCGCGATGAGCAAAAAGCGCCTAAGCCGGCCGATGCCGCCTAGGTTTCGCTCTCGCGTCAGCCTATCAACAACGCCGGTGAATGCCGGCGTTGTTGTGTTTGAATCCTACAAGAGAATGATGTTTTGAATTATCAGTTGATCACTACCGATGCCGGATTGCAGCAGGTCTGCGAGCAGGCGAGAAAGCATGCCCAGGTTGCGCTGGACACCGAGTTTGTCAGAACGCGTACCTACTATCCGCAGCTGGGCCTGATCCAGCTTTACGACGGTGAACAACTCTCCCTTATCGATCCTCTGCCGATCAAGCACTGGCAACCGTTTGTCGAGCTGCTGGCCGACACCGCCGTGGTGAAGTTTCTGCATGCCGGCAGTGAAGATCTTGAAGTGTTTCTCAACGCCTTTAAAACGCTGCCGACGCCGATGATCGACACTCAGATCCTGGCGGCCTTTACCGGTCGGCCGCTCTCCTGCGGCTTTGCGACGCTGGTGGCGGAGTACATGAAGGTTGAACTGGACAAGAGCGAGTCGCGCACCGATTGGCTGGCGCGCCCGCTGACTGAAAGACAGTGCGTGTATGCGGCCGCCGACGTGTTCTACCTGCTGCCGATGGCCAAACAGCTGGTGCAGGAGACCGAAGAGGCCGGCTGGACCGCTGCGGCCAATAACGAGTGCTTGCTGCTGTGCCAACGCCGTAGCGAGGCGCTGGCGCCGGAAGTGGCCTATCGCGAAATCAGCAATGCCTGGCAGTTGCGCCCGCGTCAGCTGGGGTGCCTGCAGAAGTTGGCGGAATGGCGGTTGCGCCAGGCGCGCGAGCGCGATCTGGCGGTGAACTTCGTGGTTCGCGAGGAGAACCTGTGGCAGGTGGCGCGCTTTATGCCGTCTTCGCTGGGAGAACTGGATTCGCTGGGCCTGAGCGGGCCGGAGATCCGTTATCACGGCAAAACGCTGTTGGCGCTGGTGGCCGAAGCCGAAGCGCTGGAGGAGTCCGAGTTGCCGGCGCCGTTGGCTAACCTTATCGATCAGCCGGGCTACAAGAAGGTGTTTAAGGACATCAAGGCCGCTATCGCAACCGTCAGCGAGCAAAGCGGGTTGAGCAGCGAGCTGCTGGCATCCCGTCGCCAAATTAACCAATTGTTGAACTGGCATTGGAAACTGAAGGACGGCGAGAGTCGCCCTGAATTAATCAGCGGCTGGCGCGGCGATTTATTAATGGCGCCGTTGCAGGACATACTGAAAGATTATTAATCGCTGGTTATCACCAGGGCAGGGTAGGGAAACTCTGCTCGGGTGAATATAGGCAGGAAATAATGCGTTGAAGGTAAATCTGGCCAGAATTTACTTTAAACGAGGTGGTGGCAAAGTTAATTGGGAATTGTCCCAAAGGGAAAAATCGATTTTTTGCTGCCGATAATGCTTAATAACTGGATACACATACAGTTACCCCCTGCATAAAATATACAGGGGGTAATTAATGCGTCGCAATCATTTAGCTGCTTCTTCCGATTCCGGTAATGTCACGTTAAGTTCAAGTACCGAAATATCGTCCCCTTTCTGCTCGAACTGCACATGCAGCATTTCAGGATCGATCTGAATGTATTTGCAAATAACCGCCAGAATATCGCGTTTCAAATCAGGCAGATACGGGGGCTCACTGTCCCCGCGACGACGCTCTGCGACGATAATCTGCAGCCGTTCCTTGGCTATATTGGCTGTCTGTTTTTTGCGGGACAGAAAGAAGTCTAATAAGGCCATGGTTTATCCCCCAAAAAGGCGTTTCAGGAAACCCTTCTTCTCTTCTTCAATGAAGCGGAATGGGCGTTCTTCCCCCAACAAGCGGCAAACGGTATCGTCATACGCCTTACCGGCGTCTGACTCGGCATCCAGAATGACAGGCTCACCCTGGTTGGAAGCACGCAGTACGGACTGGTCTTCCGGGATCACACCCACCAGTGGAATGCGCAGGATTTCCAGCACGTCTTCCATGCTCAGCATGTCGCCACGGCTGACGCGGCCCGGGTTGTAACGGGTCAGCAGCAGGTGTTCCTTGATAGGCGATTCGCCTTTCTCGGCGCGGCGCGATTTGGAGGAAAGGATGCCCAGGATACGGTCGGAGTCGCGTACCGAAGAGACTTCCGGGTTGGTGGTGATGATAGCTTCGTCGGCGAAATACAGCGCCATCAGCGCACCGGTTTCGATACCGGCCGGTGAGTCGCAGACCACGAAGTCAAAATCCATCTCGCCGAGATCGTTGAGGACTTTTTCAACGCCTTCACGGGTTAACGCGTCTTTGTCGCGTGTCTGCGAAGCCGGCAGGATATAGAGGTTTTCAGTGCGTTTGTCTTTGATCAACGCCTGATTCAGCGTGGCGTCGCCCTGAATCACGTTCACGAAATCATAAACTACCCGACGTTCGCAGCCCATGATCAGGTCAAGATTACGCAGGCCGATATCGAAATCGATCACGACGGTTTTCTTGCCTTTCTGGGCCAGGCCGGTAGCGATGGCCGCGCTCGAAGTGGTCTTGCCAACGCCCCCTTTACCCGATGTAACAACAATAATGCGTGCCATGAAATGGATTCCTTGTCAAAAGGGCTTAATTTAAAGGTTGTATGGTTAAAGCGTTATCCAACAGGCTGAGTCGTACGGCCTGCCCGACGTAATCGGACGGGATTTGGTCGCTCAACCAGTACTGCCCTGCGATAGAGACTAGCTCAGCCGCCAGGTGGGTGCAAAAAATCTGACATTGCGTGTCGCCTGACGCGCCTGCCAGCGCGCGACCGCGCATCATGCCGTAGACATGAATGTTGCCGTCGGCAATCAGTTCGGCGCCGGCGCTGACGCTGCTGGTCACGATAAGATCGCAGTTGCGGGCGTAAATCTGTTGGCCGGAACGGACAGGGGTGCTGATGATACGCGTTTTGGCGGGGGCGTTGTCCGCCACCACGGGCGCAGGTGCAGGCTCCGGCGCCGCCATTTTCTGGCCTCTGCCTTCGCTCAGCAACGGCAGCCCGGCACGGGCTATCGCGCGCTTCTGACGCTCATCTCTGCAACCGCTGATACCCACAACGCGCAGACCTGCCGCCGCGACAGCCTGTTGAAGTTCTTTCCAGTTCGCATCGCCATCCAGCGTTGCGACGTTGATAACAACAGGGGCGTTTTTCAGAAAAGCGGGCGCTTGCTCAACTTTTTCTTGTAACGCCTGGCGTATTACCTCGGGCTGCGAATTATGCAAATGAACAACCGATAGGGTAAAACTGCTGCCTTTTAGCTCAATTGGCGATTGTGACATCTATCCTGACTCAGTCTCAGCAACTTTAAATCCCCGGAATACCACTCGGGGTGCGATATTCCGATGTACTATAAGCATGTTATAGTCAGAGTTATATCCAGGCAAGACGCTCCCTCAATTAAATAGAGTTAAAAAAATGCTTTGTGTGATCTATAGAAGCCCGAAACGCGATCAAACTTATCTTTATGTCGAAAAAAAAGACGATTTCTCTCGTGTGCCGGAAGCGCTGATGAAAAGTTTCGGCGTACCGCAATTCGCCATGATGCTTTCACTCGATGAACGCAAGAAATTGGCCTCGGCGGATATCGAAAAGGTGAAACAGGCGCTGAAAGACGAAGGTTATTACCTGCAGTTCCCGCCGCCGGTGGAAAACCTGCTCAATCAGCATTTGGCGGGCGACAAGGCCTGAGACCGCCGCCACGGTCAGGGGAGGCATGATGACACGTTCGGCGAGAAGTACCGCGTTGGCCGTTTGGCTGGCGCTGGGCGGTGCGATGATGCCGGGCGCACCGCAGGCGGCGCAGGAGACGACGCTGGCGACCAGCGGGCGCGATCCGGCGCAGTTCCCGGCGTATGTCGAGCAACTGAAGCGCCGGGCGCGGGAACAGGGCATCAGTCAGGCCACCCTTGACCGCGCCTTTGCGCAAATCCACTTCGTCGATCGGGTGATCAAGGCCGACCGCAATCAGCCGGAGCAGAAGATCACTTTGGATGATTACCTGCGGCGGGTGATGTCGCCCGCCAAGGTGCGGCAGGGGCGCGAACTGTACCGGCAGCGCCATGCGCAATGGCTGCGGGCCAGCGAACGCTATCGGGTGCCGGGGCGCTATATCATCGCGCTGTGGGGCATGGAGAGCGCCTATGGCAAGATCCAGGGGCGGGAGGACGTGGTGTCCGCGCTGGCGACGCTGGCGTTCGAAGGGCGCCGCGAGGCCTTTTTCAGCCGGGAGCTGCTGGCGGCGTTGCAGATAGTCGAACAGGGGCACGTTGGCGATACGTCGCTCAAAGGGTCCTGGGCCGGCGCGATGGGGCAATGTCAGTTTATGCCAAGCTCCTTCCTGCGCTATGCGGCGGACGGCGACGGTGACGGGCGCATCGATATCTGGAATAACATTGACGACGTTTTCGCGTCCACGGCCAGCTACCTGTCCAAAGAGGGCTGGCAGCCCGGCATCGGTTGGGGGCGCGAGGTCAAACTGCCCGCCGGCTTCAATCGAGCCGAACTGGGCCTGAAAGACGCGCAGGCGCGCAGCGTCAACGACTGGCAGAAACGCGGCGTGCGCCGTGCGGATGGCCGCGCGTTGCCGCACGCCGTGCAGCGCGGCTGGATCATCGCGCCGGATGATCTGCAGGGGCGGACCTTCCTGGTCTATGATAATTTCCGCACCCTGATGCACTGGAATCGCTCTTACTATTTCGCTATCGCCGTGGGTATGATGGCAGACGCGATCGGGCATTGATCCGGCACACCAATAATCGGCTTGGCGCGCCAAGCCTCTACAGTTTGGGAGAAGCGGTATGTATCAACACAGAGACTGGCAGGGTTCGCTGCTCGATTTCCCGGTGAACAAGGTGGTCTGCGTCGGCAGCAACTACGCCGATCACATCAAGGAAATGGGCAGTGCGGTGTCCGTCGAGCCGGTGGTGTTTATCAAACCGGAGACGGCGCTATGCGATATCCGCCAGCCGGTGGCCATCCCTAAAGAGTTCGGTGCGGTGCATCATGAGGTAGAGCTGGCGGTACTGATCGGCACGCCGTTGAAGCAGGCCAACGAAGATCGCGTGGCGCGTGCGATTGCCGGTTACGGCGTGGCGCTTGATCTGACGCTGCGCGATCTGCAAGCCGGTTTTAAAAAAGCCGGTCAGCCGTGGGAAAAGGCCAAGGCCTTCGACGGTTCCTGCCCGATGTCGGGATTTATCCCGGTGGCGGAATTCGGCGATCCGCAAAACGCCGAGCTGTCGTTGACCGTCAACGATCAACTGCGCCAGCAGGGCAATACGCGTGACATGATCACGCCGATCCTGCCGCTAATCAGCTACATGAGCCGTTTCTTCACGCTGCGCGCCGGCGACATCATCCTGACCGGCACGCCGCAGGGCGTAGGCCCGATGGCTTCCGGCGACATGCTGAAAATCAGTCTGAACGGTAAAGCGCTCAGCACCCGGGTGATCTGATCGCTGTTGGCCGCCGGCATCGTCGGCGGCAAAACTTGCATCTCGCGGCTAAAATGTCTATATAGTCCCCCCTCGAACCTGTGCGCAGGTGAGTTATCCATTTACCGAAACCGGACGCTAACATGTCACAACTCGCTTTTTGGCAACAGAAAACGCTGGCGGAAATGTCAGAACAAGAGTGGGAATCGCTGTGCGACGGGTGCGGGCAATGCTGTTTGAATAAGCTGATCGACGAAGATACCGACGAGATTTATTTTACCAACGTAGCCTGCAACCAGCTCAACATCAAATCCTGCCAATGCCGTAACTACGAGCGGCGCTTCGAGCTGGAAGAGGACTGCATCAAATTGACGCGCGAAAACCTCACCACCTTCGATTGGTTGCCGCCGACCTGCGCCTATCGCCTGATCGGCGAAGGCAAGCCGCTGTTCCCCTGGCACCCGTTGCTGAGCGGCTCCAAGGCGGCGATGCACGGTGAGCGCATCACGGTGCGGCATATCGCGGTGCGCGAGAGCGAAGTGGTGGACTGGCAGGACCATATCCTCAACAAACCGGACTGGGCCAGATAACGCCGGCCCCCTTGCGCAGCAAGACGCGTTTTCATGCAAGAGGGCGGCGTGTCAGGACACGCCGCCCTCTGCAATTGCGCTAACCGGCAGGCAAGCCGTCACTTCACTCTTTTTTGTCGCGGCGGCGCCAGTTGGCCAGATTTTTCAGCGGCTGCTTCACGTAAGGGCTGGCTTTAATCAGGCTGAACAGCAGTTTATTTACCGCCGTCCCCACTTTGTCCATCGGCCGGTCGATATCGAGAAACAGCACCGCACGCAGTTCGTCGGTATCATTGCGCACCTCGTGTTCATAAGAGTCATCAAATAAAATGACCTTGCCTTCATCCCAGTGCAGGATCTGATCGTCGACGCGGATCCAGAGCTTTTCCCGATCCTTTGGCACGATCAATCCCAAATGCGCGCGCACCACGGCACGAGTCGGGCCTTTGTGGGGGACGATGTGATAGTGCGGCTTAAGGATCGAAAACATGGCGGTGCGCATGCCGGGGATCTCGCTGACCGCCTGTGCGGTGTGCGGACAAATGGCGCAGTTCTCATCAACGCGCTGCCCGTAGACAAATAGCCCGAAGGTTTTCCAATTATCCCCTTTGGAGATGCGTTTCTGATCCGGTGATATTTGGTGGAACGCGGGGATGTCCTCCGGGTGCTCCAGTAACCGATCCAACTCCTGGCGAATGGCAGGCCAACGGGCTTCCAGCGCCGCCACCCAATTAAATTCATGATTACCGATCCGCGGCGTGGTGGAGATGAGCGAATGGCGAGTCTGAAATTCGCCGTTCCAGCGCAGGAATTTTTTCCCTGCTTTGAGCAGCATGCGCCGCAGGAACGGGCGCTGAGACGTGGGGGGAAAGGTGCTATCCGGCATAAATCGTGTCCTTGATATCATTGGCCTACTGCATTCAGCATAAGGAAAGAATCACGAACGATTTTAATCATTAGTGCGCGAGCGATGGCCGATGAGTGATACCGCGCAGAGTTAAATTTGAATGATTTATTTAAAGGCAGCGGGGACTGACGGTTGGGGGGAGAAGGAAAAAAGCCCCTGCAAAGATGAGGGGCAAGACACACAACAACACCAGGGAAATCGGTAGTACTCACTTTGCCGATACTATAAGGATTTTATGGGCAAACTTCACCAAAATATTGTGCTCTGAATGTGACAAAGACGCAGTCGTTCATAAATAACGGTAATTTATTGATGCCCGCAGGCCGTGAGGAAAGTGCCTGCACAGCATGTGTTGGCCCGCTGGCAACGCAGAAGTTTAATGTTATGTAAATTACGCGCTTAATCGAGCCAGGATGCTTCTTTTTAAACGATAAGTTGGGTAATTTGGCCGCTCTCCCGCAAGTTCGAGAGCATAACAATGAAAATGGTCCGTCTGTTTGCCGTAGCTGGGGCACTGATCGTGCTCGTTTACTTCCTTACACATACCTGAAATGGGGTTATCTCTGAATTCAACAGTAATACCCTAAAAAAACGGCGCCCTGAGGCGCCGTTTTTTGTTTGTTGGCCTATCAGCGGCCGAACAAATCGCGGCGGCGTGGGCGAACAAATTGCGCGATCAGCACAATCAGCGCCACCAGCAGATAGGCACCGAAGATACCCACCAGCCACTGTGGCATTTCCAGCGTCAGGAACTGCCATTGACGCACGGAACAGTCACCGGAAGCGTGGAACACCGCAGGCAGCCATTTATCCAGCGGCAGCCAGGACGGGAAGCTGACGAAGAAATCGCAGGTATTGAACGGCGAGGGGTGCAGTTGGATCATGGTGTGTTTCCACGCCAGCTGTACGCCTTCCCAGGCGCTGTAGATCCACAGCAGGATCGCCACATAGCGCAGCGGCGTTTTCGGCGCGATGGCGCCCACCAGTGAGGCGCCGAGGATGCCGAACAGCGCGCAACGCTCGTAAATGCACATGACGCAGGGCTGCAGCAGCATAACGTGCTGGAAATAGAGCGCGACCAGTTCCAACACCAACGCTGTCAGGGCCATCAGCAGCCAGGCGCCGCGTCCTTGTGAACAGCGGTTAAAGAATTGCAACATATCTAGATTCTTCCATGCAGTAAGCAATTGAACCGGCAGTGTAAACCAATTCCCCCTCGCTGCCAGCCACCTGGGCCGGTTTCAGCGTAAAAATAGTCGGTTTACCCTGCCGGCGCCGCATCAGTGGCCGATGGCGTCGACAGGCGGCAGCGTCAGCCAGTGCCACTGTGTCAACAGTTCGGTCGCCGGCTCCAGCGTGAACTGTACGCACAGCAGGCCGACCACGGTCAATACGATCGTATAAGGCAGGGCCATCCACACCATGCGGCCATACGACAGACGCACCAGCGGCGCCAAGGCCGACGTCAAAAGGAACAGGAACGCCGCCTGGCCGTTAGGGGTCGCGACCGAAGGCAGGTTGGTGCCGGTATTGATGGCGACCGCCAACAGTTCGAACTGTTTCAGCGCAATGGCGCCGGTTTCCAGCGCGGTGCGCGCTTCGTTGATGTAAACCGTGCCGACGAATACGTTGTCGGAAACCGACGACAGCAGACCGTTGAACAGGTAGAACAGCGAAAGCTGAGAAGCGGGCTCGGCGCGCAGTACAAACTGGATCACCGGGCTGAACAGGTGTTGCTCAATGATCACGGCCACCACGGTGAAAAATACCGTCAGCAGGGCGGTGAACGGCAGCGCCTCCTGGAACGCTTTGCCGATGGCGTGTTCGTCGTTCACGCCGCACAGCGATGTGGCGAGAATGATGACCGACAGGCCGATCAGCCCGACTTCCGCCAGGTGGAAGGCCAGCGCCAGCACCAGCCAAACGCCGATCAGGGCTTGCATCACCAGCTTGAGCCTTTCTTGCTTGCTGCGGCCTGCGGTGGCCTTGCGATCATACTCTTTCAGCACCTCACGCACCGCTTCCGGCAGTGGCGTGCCGTATCCAAACAGGCGAAAACGCTCTACCAGCCAGCAGACCAGCAGGCCGCATGCCAGCACCGGCAAAGTGACCGGCGCCATCCGCAGGAAGAAGTCGATAAAGCCCCAGCCCGCGCTTTTGGCGATGATCAGGTTCTGTGGCTCGCCCACCATGGTCATGACTCCGCCGAGCGCGGTGCCGACGCCGGCGTGCATCAGCAGGCTGCGCAGAAAGGCGCGGAATTGCTCCAGCGTCTGCTTGCGCTCTTCGCCGGTGAAATCGCTGTCATCGCCGATGTCGCCGTCGGAGCGGTTCGACGTCACATTGTGATAGATGGAATAGAACCCCGTGGCGACGCTGATCACTACCGCGACGACCGTCAGCGCATCGAGGAAGGCGGAAAGGAAGGCGGCCGCCAGGCAGAACGCCAGCGACAGCAGCGTTTTCGAGTGGATATTGAGCAGCAGCTTGGTGAACACGAACAGCAGCAGTTGCTTCATAAAGTAGATGCCGGCCACCATAAAGACCAGCAGCAGCAGCACTTCCAGATTGTGTTCGATTTCTTGCGAAACCTGCGCCGGGCTGGTCATGCCGATGGCCACGGCCTCCAGCGCCAGCAGGCCGCCCGGCAGCAGCGGGTAACATTTCAACGCCATCGCCAGGGTAAAGATGAACTCGATCACCAACAGCCAACCCGCGAGAAACGGGCTGGCGAAAAAGAACACCAGCGGGTTGATCGCCAGGAAAATGAGAATGGTCAGTTTGTACCAGTCGGGAGATTGCCCCAGGAAGTTTTTGAGCAGGGCGCTGCGCAGGGTTGTTTCCATTGTCCTTTATGCATCCTTAAATCAGTCGTAGCACGTACCCTAACAACGCGGCGGGGGCGGGCGCAACCGGAGCTTGTTTTACGGCGGCAAATTTCTCAGGGCCGGTGTTTTTGCGCGTTTTTTGCCACTTTATGCACACTTTCGTTTATTGTTTTTCGCTCACGCTATGTCATGTCTGTGTGATCTGGTATGATGAGCTGATTACTTTTACTGATTTTATCGTCGCAACGGAACGTCAAACACATGGTCATAAAGGCGCAGAGTCCTGCCGGTTTCGCGGAAGAGTACATTATTGAGAGTATTTGGAATAATCGCTTCCCCCCTGGCTCTATTTTGCCCGCGGAGCGTGAGCTTTCGGAGTTGATTGGCGTCACGCGCACTACGTTACGTGAAGTGTTGCAACGTCTTGCCCGCGATGGCTGGTTGACCATTCAGCATGGTAAACCGACCAAAGTGAACAATTTCTGGGAAACGTCCGGCCTCAATATCCTTGAGACCGTGGCTCGTCTCGATCACAAAAGCGTCCCGCAGCTGATCGATAACCTGCTGTCCGTGCGTACCAATATCGCGTCGATCTTTATTCGCGCTGCGGTGCGCAATCATCCTGAGCAGGCGCAGGAAGTGCTGGCGAAAGCCGCCGAGGTGGAAGATCAGGCGGATGCCTTCAATGTCTTGGACTATGAGATCTTCCGTGGTCTGGCGTTCGCTTCCGGCAACCCGATCTATGGCCTGATTTTCAACGGCCTGAAAGGGCTGTACACCCGCGTGGGTCGTTACTACTTCTCCAACCCGGAAGCGCGCAAGCTGGCGCTGACCTTCTACAGCAAGCTGTCTACGCTTTGCCATGAGAAGCTGTACGACCAGGTGATGGACACCGTGCGCAACTACGGTAAAGACAGCGGGGCGATTTGGCAGAGCATGCAGGGCACCATGCCGAGCGATCTGACCGAAGCGCGCCGCTGATGCCGTGCGAATGACATAATTAGGGCGCCGTGTTGGCGCCCTTTGTCGTTATGGCGGTTACAGCGGCGTAGGCCGCGGCGGGCAGCGGTCGAGCAATTCCACGCTGCCGTCTTCGTTTTGCTGCTCGAGGATCACGTCGAAGCCCCACAGGCGATGCAGGTGCTTCAACACGTCGCGGCGGCTCTTATCGAGCGGCGCGCGCTCCTGCGGGATGTAGCGCAGCGTCAGCGAACGGTCGCCGCGCAGGTCTACGTTCCAGATCTGAATGTTCGGCTCGTGGTTGCTCAGATTGTATTGAGCCGACAGCTCCTGGCGGATTGCCCGGTAGCCCGCTTCGTTATGGATCGCGGCAATTTCCAGGTAGTTGTTGCGATCGTCGTCCAGCACGGTAAACAAGCGGAAGTCGCGCATCACTTTGGGCGACAGGAACTGGCTGATAAAGCTCTCATCCTTAAAGTCGCGCATGGCGAAGTGCAACGTGTCCAACCAGTCTTTACCGGCGATGTCCGGGAACCAGTAGCGATCTTCCTCGGTCGGCGATTGGCAGATGCGCTTGATGTCCTGGAACATGGCGAAGCCCAGAGCGTACGGGTTGATGCCGTTATAGTATGGGCTGTTGTACGGCGGCTGATAAACCACGTTGGTGTGGCTGTGCAAAAACTCCAGCATGAACCGCTCGGTCACCCGGCCTTCGTCGTAAAGATGGTTAAGGATGGTGTAGTGCCAGAAGGTCGCCCACCCCTCGTTCATTACCTGGGTCTGTTTTTGCGGGTAGAAATATTGGCTGACTTTGCGCACGATGCGCAGCACCTCACGCTGCCACGGTTCCAGCAGCGGCGCATTCTTCTCGATAAAATAGAGGATATTTTCCTGCGGTTCGCTCGGATATCGGCGCGCCTGCTCAGGCGACTCTTCGCGCTCGACGCGTGGCAGGGTCTTCCACAGCGTATTCACCTGGCTTTGCAGATACTCTTCGCGGCTTTTCTGGCGCGCTTTTTCTTCCACCAAAGAGATTTTTTGCGGGCGTTTGTACCTGTCGACCCCGTAGTTCATCAGCGCATGGCAGGAGTCCAGCAGCCGTTCCACTTCTTCGACGCCGTAGCGTTCTTCGCACTGGCTGATGTAGTGGCGAGCAAACAGCAGGTAATCGACGATGGAGCTGGCGTCGGTCCAACTGCGGAACAGGTAGTTATTCTTGAAGAACGAGTTGTGGCCATAGCAGGCGTGCGCCATCACCAGCGCCTGCATGGTGATGGTGTTCTCCTCCATCAGGTAGGCGATGCAGGGATTGGAGTTGATGACGATTTCATACGCCAGCCCTTGCTGGCCCTGTTTGTAGCGCTGCTCGGTTTCGATGAATTTTTTGCCGAAGGACCAATGGGTATAGTTGATCGGCATGCCGACGCTCGAATAGGCGTCCATCATCTGTTCTGAGGTGATCACCTCGATCTGATGGGGGTAGGTGTCGAGCCGGTAATGCTTGGCGACGCGGTCGATCTGCTCCAAATACACCTGCAGCAGTTCGAACGTCCAGTCCGGTCCATCGCTCAGACGTTTATCATCCTTAACCTTGTCATGTGTTGAAGTAGTCATCAGCGCACCCTCATTATTCACGGGCCTTGCTCAAACGGCAGACCCTGTAACAAGCATAGTTCAAGTCATAATTAACCATTGCAAATCAGTGAAATAAAAATGCCGGTACGCAAAGGGGCGAACGGCGGTCGATCCGGCGCCCGTCCCGGCAGAAGGCGGTGCAACACCGCGCATCTTCTCCGAGTATAGCCCTGCGGCAGGGGCGTGCAACACATTGCCTGCTGTGCGACAGGGATTGAAAACTGTTATGTTATATTGTAACTTTTCATTTTTCTCAATAACGGACAAGGAGCGCGTTTTGACGAGGCATTTGGGCAAATTGGCAGTGGCGCTGGCGGCGCTGTTCATCAGTGGGCAAACGTTGGCTCACGGGCATCATTCACATGGCAAGCCGCTGACGGAAGTGGAAAAAAAGGCGGAGGGAGGCGTGTTCGACGATAAAGACGTCAAAGATCGCGACCTGACTGATTGGGAGGGCGTATGGCAATCCGTGTATCCGTATCTGATCAATGGGGATCTTGACCCGGTGTTCAAGAAGAAAGCGGCGCAGGATAAGAGCAAAACCTTCGCAGAGGTGAAGGCGTATTACCGCCAAGGTTACGCCACCGATGTGGATACCATTGGCATTGAGAACGGTGTCATGGAATTTCACCGTGGCGACCAATCCAGCGCCTGTCAGTACAAGTACGCCGGGCATAAGATCCTGACGTATGTCTCCGGTAAGAAAGGCGTGCGTTATCTGTTCGAGTGCCAGGATGCCGACAGCCAGGCGCCGAAATTCGTACAGTTCAGCGATCACATTATCGGGCCGCGCAAATCGGCGCATTTCCATATCTTTATGGGCAACACGTCGCAGGAGGCGTTGCTGAAAGAGATGGATAACTGGCCGACCTACTACCCATTCCAGCTGCAGACCAAAGAAGTCGTGGACGAGATGCTGCATCATTGATGCTTCTCTCTTCTGCCACCACAAGCCCGCACGCGTGGGCTTGTGGTCAGTCGAACGACCTGATTTGCAGGTAATCGTCCGTGACGTCCATTTCAAATAGCGTTTCATCCGCCAATAAAGTGGCGCGCATACGATCCCGAGCCGCTCGGTACCGTTCATCCAGCTGAATATCACCGGCGTTTTCCCATGCCGAGCGGCTTGGCCACTGCCCATAGCCGATATATTTGCCGTTCACCTCCCGATGCAGGCGCGAGCCCAGGCTGCCGCGTTGCTGATAGATGCCCTGCGTCAATTCAAGCCAGGCCTGGCGAAAAGCGTGTTCGTGTCCGGTTTTGACTGAGAACTGATAGAGAGCGATGAACATGCGAGGTTCTCCTGAATAGCGACAGTATGAACTCTAGGCGCGGCTGGGGGCTTGAACGTTCATATCGTGCTGCAGCGAAAACAAGATGGCGCCACAGTGAACGCCGCTTTATTCCAACAGTAAAAATAAGGCTATTAAGGGCTGAAAATTTACGCGATTTTTCTGCTGCAGCGGGTGGTGCCGTTATTTGCCAGTTGTTTTGGTATTTTTTGTTTTTGTGGTTTTTTATTCTATTTATAGGTTAGCTGATATTTTTATATTCTGTTAAATCCATGTTGCTTATCACGCCAATTTTCCATGACATCAATGATAGCAATGCTAGCGAATCAGGGGTGACCTCGCGCCATAAACCCCCTTAAACCGTATCTTATCGCTATTTTCTGGCGGCTATTGCAAATGCGCGGGCCATCGACGATAAATTAATTGTGAATATTGTCACGTTTGATGACGAAGTTGTTGGACGGATTTTTTCACTGAGTTAATTTCCTGTTAGCAGAAGATTGTGCTTTGTGAAGCCTTGGGCTGGAGTCAGCGATGCGAGTGGTAATTTTAGGTAGTGGAGTGGTGGGCGTAGCCAGTGCCTGGTATTTGGCGAAGGCTGGGCATGAGGTGACGGTGATAGATCGTCAGCCTGGCCCGGCACTGGAAACCAGCGCGGCGAACGCCGGGCAGATTTCACCGGGCTATGCCGCTCCCTGGGCGGCGCCGGGCGTGCCGCTGAAGGCCATTAAGTGGATGTTCCAACGCCATGCGCCGCTGGCGATCCGTCTCGACGGCAGCAGCTTCCAGCTGAACTGGATGTGGCAGATGCTGAAAAACTGCAACACCGAACACTACATGACCAACAAAGGCCGCATGGTGCGCCTGGCGGAATACAGCCGCGACTGCATCAAGGCGCTGCGGCAGGAAACCGGCATCCAGTACGAAGGCCGTCAGGGCGGCACGCTGCAGCTGTTCCGCACCCAACAACAGTTCGAAAACGCCGCGAAAGATATTGCGGTATTGGAAGATGCCGGAGTGCCTTACCGATTGCTGGAGGCCGGCCAACTCGGCAGCGTTGAGCCTGCGCTGGCGCAGGTGGCGCACAAGCTGACCGGCGGCCTGCAGTTGCCGAACGACGAAACCGGCGATTGCCAACTGTTTACGCAACAGTTGGCGAAGATGGCTGAGCAGGCGGGCGTGACCTTCCTGTTCAACCGCAGCGTCGACCGTCTGTTGGTGGAGGGGGACAAGATCGCCGGCGTACAGTGCGGCGAGGAAGTGTTCAAAGCCGATAGCTATGTGGTAGCGTTCGGTTCGTACTCCACGGCGCTGCTGCGCGGCCTGGTGTCTATTCCGGTTTACCCGCTGAAGGGCTATTCGCTGACGATCCCTATCGTCGATGAGGCGGCGGCGCCATTCTCTACGGTACTGGATGAGACGTATAAAATCGCCATCACGCGCTTCGACCAGCGCATTCGCGTCGGCGGCATGGCGGAGATCGTCGGTTTCAATACTCAGCTGGAGCAAAAGCGGCGAGAAACGCTGGAGATGGTGGTGCGCGATCTCTACCCGAACGGCGGCAGAGTGGAAGACGCGACGTTCTGGACCGGCTTGCGCCCGATGACGCCGGACGGCACGCCGATCGTCGGCCGCACCTCGTTGAAAAACCTGTACCTCAACACCGGGCATGGCACGCTCGGCTGGACCATGGCCTGCGGTTCCGGGCAGTTGTTGTCCGATCTGATGTCCGGCATTACGCCGGCAATCCCTTCCGATGACCTGGCGGTGGCGCGTTACAGCGCCGGATTTCGCCAGCAACACGCGGTTCCGCTGAACGACGTGCATCCCGCACGTTAATCGTCGACGCTGTCATAGACTTTTTCGGCCACGCGCAGGCGCGCGTGGCCGCTGTACGCTGCCCCAAGGAGAAGCGATGCCCCGTCCGATAACCGCCACGATGCATCTCGGTGCAATTGAAAACAACCTGCAGGTGGTGCGCCGTTTCGCCCCCGGCGCCAAAGTCTGGGCGGTGGTCAAGGCCAACGCCTATGGCCACGGCATCAAACACGTTTGGCGCAGCATGGCGCACACCGACGGCTTCGCCATGCTGGATCTGGCCGAAGCGGTGTTGCTGCGCGAGTCCGGTTGGCAGGGGCCGATCCTGTTGTTGGAAGGCTTCTTCCAGCGACAGGATCTGGCCTTGCTCGATCGTTATCGCCTGACGACGGCGGTGCACAGCGACTGGCAACTGGCGGCGATCGCCGACGCAAAGCTGAGTGCGCCGCTTGATGTCTATCTGAAAGTGAACAGCGGCATGAATCGGCTGGGGTTTGCGCCCGAGCGCCTGCATGAGGTGTGGCGCAGGGCGCAGGCTGTCGCCAATATTGCCGAGCTTACGCTGATGAGTCACTTCGCCACCGCCGACGGGCCGGAAGGCGTAACTCAGCAGATGGCCACCATCGAGGCGGCGGCGGCCGATGTACCGCTGCCGCGTTGCCTGGCCAACTCGGCCGCTACGCTGTGGCATCCTGCGACCCACGGCAGCTGGGTGCGCCCTGGGATCATTCTCTATGGCGCTTCGCCGAGCGGATGCTGGAACGATATCGCATCGACGGGGTTGCAGCCGGCGATGACGCTGAGCAGCGAGATCATCGGCATTCAGCAGCTGAAGTCTGGAGATCGCGTGGGCTACGGTGGCCGTTACAGCGCCGCCGGCGCGCAGCGTATCGGCGTGGTGGCCTGCGGTTATGCCGACGGCTATCCGCGTCATGCGCCGACCGGAACGCCGGTATGGGTCGATGGCGTGCTGACACGCACCCTGGGAACGGTATCGATGGATATGCTGGCGGTGGATTTGACGCCCAGTCCCCACGTTGAACTGGGCGCCGAGGTGGAGCTGTGGGGAAAACGCCTGCCGGTGGACGAGGTGGCCACGGCGGCAGGGACGTTAGGCTATGAACTGTTGTCGGCGTTGGCGGCACGGGTGCCGGTTGTTACCGAAGCCTGAGCCGCGGCTCAGGCGACTTTTCTGATCTGTCCTTTAATCTGCTTGCTGAGCCGCCGCGCGTGCAGCGCCAGCAGGCAGCCCGCCAGCATAACCAAGGCCAGAGACAGCTTCGGTTGCAGCGGCAGCGCCATCGCCAGCAGTCCCAGCGCGGCGCCGCCGGCCATCTGTACGAAACCGACCAGCGCGGACGCGACGCCGGCCTCATTGGAGTACGGTTCCAGCGCATAGCTGGTGGCCGGGCCCATTACGAACGCCAACCCGGCGCAGGCGCTGGCGACCGGCAGCATATACGCCAGCCAGTGCGCTTGCGCCGCCGCGGGAAGCCACATGACGCCCAGCAGCAGGCCCAGGCAGCCCAACCCCATCAAAATGCCGCCGGTCGCCAGACAAACCGGGCGGCCGACTTTGTGGATGATGCGGTTAGCGAAGAAGCTGACCAACATGATCCAGAAGCCGTTGGCGCCGAACACCAACGAGAATTGCAGCGGAGTCAGGCCCGCGGTGCCCATCAGCACGTTAGGCGCCAGAGAAACGTAGGTCAGCGCCATGCCCATCGCCCCGGAGTTCACCACCGCGAAAGAGAGGAAACGCCGTTCGCTGAGGATGCGCGCGTATTGGCGCACCGGCAGCCCTTTGACCGGCACGGTGTCGGCGGGGCGAGTTTCCGGCAGGCGCAGCGCGATGAGCACCAACACCAGCAGCGCGTAACTGGCCAGGAACCAAAAGGGCGCGCGCCAGCCGAAGGCTTCGGCGAGCAGGCCGCCGAGCAGCGGCGCCAATGCCGGGATGATGTTCAGCGTGCCGTTGAGAAAGCCGAAGGCGCGGGCGGCGTCGTCGCCATTCAGCCGATCGCGCACGCCGCTGAAGGCGACGACGGCGGTGCAACAGACCGCAACCCCTTGCAACAGGCGCGACGCGATGAAGATCGTCGGGCTGGTGGCCAGTGCCGCCATTGCCGCGCCGATCGTGTAGAGAATAATGCCGGCCAGCGCCACCGGTTTGCGGCCATAGTTATCCACCAACGGACCGGCGATGATTTGACCGAGGCCGAGCACCAGAATAAACAGCGAAATGGTGGATTGGATCAGCGCTTCACTGCTGCCCAGGCCGGCGGCGATGGCGGGAATGGTGGGCAGATAGAGATCGATGCCCAATGGGCCGAGCAGCACCAGGCTGAGAAGCAGAAACAGGAACTTTTGCATAGCAGGAAAGGCACGTCCTAGTGACAAAGAGGGCTAGAGTAGAGATTCTGGCGGCAAATGAAAAGGGGCAAAGCGGGTCAGCGCTGCGCTCCCGGGCGGAGATAAAGCGCCGAGACGGTATCGGCCACATAACGGGCCTGATGGCGAGCGTCATCCAACGCGCGATGCGGCATGCCTTCGAACGGACGGGTCTTTTTCGGGTTAAAGCCGTGCAGTTCCGCCAGCGTTATCACCGTGCGCACATCCTGGGTATCCCAGAATTTCCACGGACAGGGCATCTCCAACTGCTGGAAGGCGTGTTCGAGGATCGCGCAGTCGAACTCTTTACCGTTACCCCAGACCTTTACCGTATCGGTGCTGTTCATATGGATAAAACGGCTGAGACTGCTCAGCACGCGCTTGAGGCTCTCGGTGCCGCCGAAGGCCAGCTTGCGCGCTTCATCGGATTGTTTCGCCCACCAGGCAACCGTGTCCAGGCTTATGGTTCGCCCCGGCTGATCTTTCTGGCTGCTGACGGCGGCCTCGAATTCGGCGCCAAGTTCCCCGGTGCGGGGATCGAAAAACACCGCCGCGACCACCAAAATCACGGCGCAGGGTTTTATATCCAGGGTTTCAATGTCTAACATCAGATGGTGCATCGGCGTTTCCGGTGGTTGGCGTGGTGGTTTAATGTTACTACAGAACGTGCGCCGATGCGGCCAGTGCGCACATGAAATCCTTTTAAAGCGCCTCGTTCAGGTTATGATGCTGGAGATACTCTTGTCAGGTTGGTCGCTATCGGTGAGAACGCTTATCTTTATTTTGTGCATGGTTGGCTACTTGCTGCTGCTGGGCTACCTTAGCGTGTTCGTCACGGACAAGATCTGTGAGAAGGCAGGCAACTACACCAAAATATGCCGCATCGTAGACATTTCAGAGCCCCATATCCCCAGATAGCACCGCGTTTAACCGAGGTAATCGGTGGTGATCAGCGGGGTCAGGATCGCCGCCAGCGCCGCGAGCGTCGTCCATTGCCGCCAGCCTAGGCGAGCCAGCCAGTCATGCCGCTGTGGCGGCGTGGCCAGCTGCCCGACGGCCACGGTGCCGGTCAGCAGCAGCGTCAGAATCAGCAGCACCAGGCCACGGCTCACCAGCGTGAACTCAATGTGCAGCACATTGGCGTAATACAGGCGCATCAGAATAAAATAGCCCAACAAGATCCAGGCGAAAACGACGTTTTTCTTGAGCACCTGTTGCAACATCAGCGCGAGAAACAGGCTGTGAAACAGCGATAGCAGCGGGGCTTCGATCGGATGCCGAACGCAGACGTTGTAGACCGCCATGTAAATGTTGAAAACCAGCAGGATATAGATCACGTAAATATACCAGCCGTAGATCACTTTGAGTTTTTTGGCGCTCGGCGGCAGGGAGAGTGCGTCCGGTTTCATTAGGGCCTCCTGATGACGCCACGCAAACGCTGCAGTTGAAGACGGCGCGTCGGCATCGTAATTTATAATCCACAGGGTATATATCACCCGAGCGCTAAATGAGAATTAAACGCTGAACCGGCTTTATTCCCGCGTTTGCGCGGAACTATTTTTGGCCCGCAGGGTCGATTGGCGAGCGATCGCCAGGCGATTCTCGCACTGAGATGAAGCAAGCAATACGCTGATATGAAAGATTATAAAAACACGCATGGCACCAGGCTGCTGCTGATATTCACCCTGGCTTTTTACATCCTGTTGCCGCCTGTGCTGACCGCCTGCGTCTTCACCCGTTTCAATCTTAATCCCTTCGCGATCGTCAAATTCTTGCACTTTAATCCGTTCTTCGCCGATCGGGGCATACCCGGTTATCAGACTTTCCTCTACCTGCTGATGCTTTGGTTGGGGGGGAATATTTTGCTATGGTTGATGGTATGGGGCGCGGGGCGGCTGTACCGCCGTTGGCGATCGCGGCGCGGCGAATAGTCTACCCCCAAGTAAAACGTTACGCGGGGAAATGGCCTTTCATTTAACAATGCGCCGTATCGTCACTTGTTTCGCTGGTGAGGGGCAGCGTCGTCGGCTGACCCATTCCATTAGCACGGCTGTTTAAAAGCATCCGTGGCGGCACAGCCGGTTAGGGCGTTAGAACAGCGAAAACAGCAAGACGACCGGCAGACTCAACGGCCAGGTTAACCCGATGGTCAGCGCGCTGATGCAACGAATTTTGACGGTGTCCCTGCTTACCAGGTAGGTGAAAATCATTGAAACTAACAGACCAATAAAATAACAGTATTGCGTTGCAACCCACAGCGACGACATGAAACTCGATCCCAGTTGTATTTTTACGCGCGAATTCTAGGAGCTTGGCGGGCGATAATCAATGACCGAAGGCCGTTAATTCATGCCTTTATCCATAAGAATGCATAATTTATTTCTATAAAGAATGTAAGGTTATTAACGGCTTTATGCTTATTACGAAAAGAAATCAACAACATAGTTACCGGTAACATTTTAAGGTTGTCAGCCTGATTTCAGGCGGGAACGGTGTGAAGAAGGAAAATAGTCATTCAGACGTCCGGAAACGCGACGAGGTTATAACTCATAAATTTTATTGATGTTTCAGTGGGCAAGCAGACGAAGGCGAGATCGCGTTGCGCCGGCGAGCTTTGGGTTCTTTTTTTTAGCTGTCGGCGGGCGAATGATGGGATAGAAACATGCGGGGAGAGGGGTTTTTAGCGCATCGTCCGGATGCGCTGCCGGTCAGCCAGGAAGGGGGGTTTGGTGTTGCTGTAGGTTTAATGAATGTTAAGACCGTAGACGAACAGCCACGAAAACAGCAGCGCCAGCAGGCATGTCATCAATACGATGGAGATCATTTCCTTCACAACTTCATTCCTTTTCCCGATGAACCAAATTTACTTGTCTTTGTTTTTGCGTGGAATTTTAGATCGGTATGGGTAAAAATCCTAGTTTTAATCCCGTTTTTTGCACTGGCGCCACGGCGTACGCTGTCTCGGCAAGTCATGACGATGCCTGTAAACCGAGCGCCTTAACCCGTCGTAGCTATTGCCGAATACCGCAGTGCTAACTATATAAATGGAGATCGCGCGACGTCGCCGGCTGCAAGGCGCGTCCCTGTAGGGCGGCTGTTGATCAGTCTACAGCGCCTCCAAATGAGATGAAGAGGTCGGCAATGAGCACAAAACCAACCATCGTGCTGGTGCACGGATTCTGGGGCGGCGCCGCGCACTGGAGTAAGGTGATTATCGAGTTGTCGCGCAGGGGCTATTCGGCGATTCATGCGGTGGAAATGCCGCTGACCTCACTGGCTGAGGATGCGGAACGGGCGCGCAAGATGGTCGCGCAGCAAGCGGGACCGGTATTGTTGGTGGGGCACTCTTACGGTGGCGCGGTGATCACGGAAATGGGCAACCAGCCTAACGTGGTCGGCCTGGTCTACATTGCCGCGTTTGCGCCGGGTGCCGGTGAAAGCCCCGGTGGTATTACGCAAGCGCATCCTCCCGCGGCAGTCGCGAATCTGATTCCGGACAGCGACGGTTATCTGTGGATCAAGACCGACAAGTTTCACGAAAGCTTTTGCCAGGATCTTACCGCCGACGAGGCTCTGGTGATGGCGGCGACGCAGAAGGCGCCATTGGCCGATACCTTCGGCAACCCCCTCGGTGAGCCCGCCTGGAAACATAAACCGTCGTGGTATCAACTCTCCAGCGACGACCGCATGATAGCGCCGGAGAACCAACGGCGTATGGCGCAGCGGCTGCAGGCTAAGAAAGTCATGGTGCTGAAGGCCAGTCATGCCTCGCTGGTTTCCCATGCCGATGACGTGGCGGGATTGATTGACGAAGCGGCCGGTTCAAAATAAAACCCGGGCAGAAACGCGCTTCGGGCCAAAAAAGAGGCACCTTGCGGCAAAGGAGTGCTGCGCTTCACATTAGGGATAAGCGCTGATATCGCTGCCGGAGTTCATTATTAACAGCATAATCAACACCACGACGGCGGCAATAATGGCGTAGATTTCCGCCTTGCGCATATCGATCTAGCGCCCGTTAACGCCGATCATTTCTATTGCCGCTCGATGCAATTTTTGAAAATACTCGTCGTGCTGTTGTTCAACTTCCTGAATAAGACTGGCCAGCAGATTCTGTTTGGTGATCGGTTTGTTGGCGATGAGCACCAGCAGCACGCTTTTGCCGAGCAGGCAGCAGATTTGCTTATGGTATTCATCAACATCATTCTTGTTGAGGCCATAGAGGGTGTAATCGATCATGGTGTCTAACCTGCTGACAGGTAAATTGCCCGCCGAAGCGGGCTGAGAAGCCATAGAAAATAAAATGAGTCAAATTTCGCTTAGGGTGGAACCCGATGCGTGTGTTAACGATAACTGAATGGGAATATTCCCATCAAGACGCATGAGGGAGGATGTGAAGGTTTAGGAATAACCTCAGAAGAAATAATAATAGAGGTCGTCATTCGGGATAATGCGGCTTATTATTTTGCCGGTGAAGGTCAAAATTTATGTGTGAGGGATATATCAGGGTGAAAAAGAAACAGCCGGAAAACGGGTTCTCCGGCTGCTATGATTACCGCGATATTATTCACGCGGTCTGTTTGCGGAACAGTTCGCGGAATACCGGATAGATATCGTCCGGTTCGCGGATATGCTGCATGGCGAAGTTGTCGAATTTCGCTTGCAGATCTTCGTATTCGCGCCACAGCGTTTGGTGAGCGCGGCGAGTGATTTCGATGTAGCTGTAGTACCGCACCATTGGCAGGATCTTCTTCGCCAACAGCTCGTGACACAGCGGTGAATCGTCGGCCCAGTTGTCCCCGTCCGACGCCTGCGCGGCGTAGATATTCCATTGCGCCGGATCGTAACGCTCTTCGACCACGTCGTTCATCAGTTTCAATGCGCTGGAGACGATGGTGCCGCCGGTTTCCTGCGAATAGAAGAACTCCTGCTCGTCCACCTCTTTCGCCTGGGTGTGATGGCGAATATAGACCACCTCGACGTTTTTGTAGGTTCGGCTCAGGAACAGATAAAGCAGAATGTAAAAACGTTTGGCCATGTCTTTGGTGGCCTGATCCATCGAACCGGATACGTCCATCAGGCAGAACATCACCGCCTGGCTGGAGGGCTCCGGCCGACGCTCGTAGTTTTTGTAACGCAGATCGAAGGTGTCGATAAACGGCACGCTTTCGATTTTCTTGCGCAGTTCGGCAATCTCTTTGCGCAGCCGCTCTTCTTCCAGCAGTTGCACCGGCTCGGTGTTTTCCAACTGGGTCAGCGCGTCTTCCAGTTCGTGCAACGCGCGCCTTTTACCGGCGGTCATGGCGGTACGCCGCGCCAGCGAGTTTTGCAGCGAACGCACGACGCTGATGTTGGCCGGCACGCCGTTAGCGGTATAGCCGGCGCGGTGGGTTTTGAACTCGGTCAGCTGCTTGTACTGATTCTTTTTCAGGTTGGGCAGGGCGAGATCCTCGAACAAAAGATCGAGGTACTCGTCTTTGGATATCTGGAAGACGAACTCATCCTGGCCTTCACCGTCCTGGCTGGCGTTGCCCTGGCCGCCGCCACCGCCTGCGCCGCCCTGAGGCCGTTCGACGCGATCGTTCTGCACGAAGTGGTCATTGCCCGGGTGAACGCGATGGCGCGTGCCGCCGCGCCCCTGATGAAACATCGGTTCGTTGATATCGTCAGTGGGGATAGAGACTGACTCCCCGCTGTCTACGTCGGTGACCGAACGCTTGTTGATGGCTTCGGCAATCGACTGTTTGATTTGCGACTTGTAACGGCGCAAGAAGCGCTGGCGGTTCACCGTGCTCTTGTTTTTGCCGTTCAGCCGCCGGTCAATGAAATAGGCCATACTTCCCCCAAACGACGTTGCCAACTCTTCATGTCCCGGCCGCGGCAGCGCAATGTGTCAGCCCCTCCGTGGGCTGCGCTGCAACGTCCATGACTATGGACATGGCCCTGATAATGCCGCTTACCTGAGGCGTTATGAGGATTTTCTGACCCGCAGATACCATTCACACAGCAGGCGCACCTGCTTGCGGGTATAGCCTTTCTCCATCATGCGATCGACGAAGTCGTCGTGTTTTTTCTGCTCGTCCGTCGATGTTTTGGCGTTGAACGAAATCACCGGCAACAGTTCTTCGGTATTGGAGAACATCTTTTTCTCAATCACGGTGCGCAGCTTCTCGTAGCTGGTCCAGTTCGGGTTGCGGCCGTTGTTGTTGGCGCGGGCGCGCAGCACGAAGTTCACGATTTCGTTGCGGAAATCTTTCGGGTTGCTGATGCCGGCCGGTTTTTCAATTTTCTCCAGTTCGGCGTTCAGGGACTCGCGGTCGAACAGCTGGCCGGTGTCGGGATCGCGATACTCCTGATCCTGGATCCAGAAGTCGGCATAGGTGACGTAGCGGTCAAAAATGTTCTGTCCGTATTCCGAGTAGGATTCCAGATAGGCGGTCTGGATCTCTTTGCCGATAAACTCGGCGTATTTCGGGATCAGATAGCCTTTCAGGTGCTCCAGGTATTTCTCCGCCAAATCCTGCGGGAACTGTTCGCGCTCGATCTGCTGTTCCAGCACATAGAACAGGTGCACCGGGTTGGCTGCCACCTCGGCGTGATCGAAGTTGAATACCCGCGAGAGGATTTTAAAGGCGAAACGGGTGGAGAGGCCGTTCATGCCTTCGTCAACCCCGGCGTAGTCGCGGTATTCCTGATAGGACTTGGCTTTCGGGTCGGTATCTTTGAGACTTTCACCGTCATACACGCGCATTTTCGAGTAGATGCTCGAGTTTTCGGGCTCTTTCAGCCGCGACAGCACGCTAAAGCGCGCCAGCGTTTCCAGCGTGCCCGGCGCGCAGGGCGCATGGGTCAGCTCACTGTGATCCAGAAGCTTGTCGTAAATTTTGATCTCTTCCGACACGCGCAGGCAGTAAGGCACCTTGACGATATACACGCGGTCGAGGAACGCTTCGTTGTTCTTGTTGTTACGGAAGGTCACCCACTCGGATTCGTTGGAGTGCGCCAGAATAATGCCGCTGAACGGCAGGGCGGAGATGCCTTCGGTGCCGTTGTAGTTGCCTTCCTGGGTTGCGGTCAGCAGCGGATGCAGCACCTTGATCGGCGCTTTGAACATCTCGACGAATTCCATAATCCCCTGGTTGGCGCGGCACAGGGCGCCGGAATAGCCGTAGGCGTCCGGATCGTTCTGCGCGTGGTTCTCCAGTTTACGGATGTCCACTTTACCGACCAGTGCCGAGATGTCCTGGTTGTTCTCATCGCCCGGCTCGGTTTTGGCGATGGCGATCTGTTCCAGAATGGAAGGGCGCACTTTCACGACTTTAAACTTGGTGATATCGCCACCGAACTCATGCAGGCGCTTCGCCGCCCACGGCGACATGATGGTGCCGAGATAGCGACTTGGGATATTGAACTCTTTTTCCAGGATCGTGGCATCTTCCTGCGGATTGAACAGGCACAGCGGATGATCGTTGACCGGGCTGCGTTCGCCGTTGGCGCTGAGGGTGTAGATGGGCACGCGCTGCATCAGCGCTTTCAGACGTTCCGCCAGCGAGGACTTGCCGCCGCCCACCGGGCCCAGCAGGTAAAGGATCTGTTTCTTCTCTTCCAGGCCCTGAGCGGCGTGTTTCAGGTAAGAGACGATCTGTTCGATGGCCTCTTCCATGCCGTAGAACTCTTCGAAGGCCGGATAGCGTGCGATCACGCGGTTGGAGAACAGGCGCGACAGGCGTGATTCTAGCGCAGTGTCGACCATCACAGGTTCACCGATAGCCATCAGCAGACGTTCGGCCGCGTTGGCATAGGCACTGCGATCTTGCCGGCAAATGGTAAGAAATTCCTGCAGTGTGAACTCTTCGTCCTTGGCAGCTTCGTAGCGCTGGCGATAGTGGTCAAATATGTTCATGATGCCCGTCCTTTCGTTATTAGCACAGGTTAAAGAGAGCGTGTGATAGTGTTCTGGCTCCCGAAAGATGAGAATACGCCTGAGTACAGCAACCCGTATGCCAACTTGGTGCGCTTATTATCGCGAGTTGCGCTGTATGCCACTGGGCCCAGGATAAATTCACCTTCTGATTTAAGCTTAGTTTGCTTGCCGGAAAATTTCCTGCCGTAGAAAAAGCTTTTTTTAAGTCATATCAATGACTCAGTTATTGCCGGGATAACCAAATGCCTTGTCTGGCGCGGCCTGCGGCATGAATCGTCACCGTTCCGCCATGATTAATTCATAATTCCGCTATAAGTTATTCGATCTTGGTCGTTTTCTATTGTAAAGATTAGGCGCGTAACTAAATTTTCACATAAACTATTGCGGCTATTAACCCTGTAATTTATGGAAAAAGAACCAGTGAAGATTTCAAAACTCAAAACGCTAGCAATTATCGCTTCCGCAATGGTTTGTGCGCAAAGTGCCCAGGCGGGAACCTGGTCACTGGGTGCTGCCGCGCTGGTTAGCCCGGACCCGTATCGCGGTTATCAGGATCGCGTTTATCCGGTGCCCGTCATCGACTATGAAGGTGACGACTTCTACTTCCGTACTCTGACCGCCGGTTACTACCTGTGGAAAGATCAAGAAAATCAGCTGAGCATCATGGGGTATTACACGCCATGGGGCTACCGTCCGGGCGACAGCGACGACGATCGCATGAAGCGTCTCGACAAGCGTCGCGGCACGCTGATGGCCGGCCTGGCCTATTCACACAACGCAGAGTGGGGCACCATTCGCACCACCTTCACCGGCGACACGCTGAACTACAGCAACGGGCTGGTGGGCGATGTGGCTTATCTGTACAAGTTTGATCTGGACGCGTTGACGCTGGTTCCGGGCGTAGGCGTGATGTGGAACAGCAAAAACCAGAACAAATATTACTATGGCGTCAGCGCCAATGAATCGCGCCGCAGCGGTCTGGACAGCTACACCCCGAGCGATAGTTGGGCGCCGTATCTCGAGCTGAGCGCCAATTACCAGATCAACAAGAGCTGGAACGCCTTCTTCCTCGGCCGCTATGTGAAGTTGTCGGATGAAGTGAAAGACAGCCCGATGGTGGATAAATCTTACACCGGTTTGCTGATGACGGGTGTGAGCTACACCTTCTAATCGCGCATTGCACGATAAGCGTGCATGGCGTGCATCAAAAAGGGGCGCAAGCGCCCCTTTTGCACATCCGTAGTGCGCTGGCGCGCACGGGGTTTCAGGCCTTTTTACGGCTGCGGAAGGTCACACCCAAACGGGCGGGTTGTTCGCCGGCGGCGACCAGCGGTTTGCTGACGCGCCCGGTCTCAACGCAGACCATGGTCTTGTAACCGTCGTTCGGCATGTCTCCCATGCTGCAGGAAAGCTCTACGCCGGGGTTCCAGGCGATAACGTCGCTCATATGATGGTGATGAACCTCGATGGTGCGTGCGAGCGCCGGATCGCGGATCAGGCTGAAGGCCTCCGGACGGGTATAGACGCGGTCAGTTTGGCCGACGAAGGTCACTTCGCCCGTCTGACGCGCTTCGACGCCGCCCGCCACCTTATCAATATAAGGTTCACCCAGGCCCGCCACGCTGACCCGATCGATATCGCCAACCTGGAAGTAGCTGTGCAGCGCCGCCGTGGCTTGATAATCGCCGTGCGATTCCAGTTCGATCTCGCACTCTTCACCCAGCTTGAAGCGAGCAATCAGCGTGAAGGCGTGCGGCCACAGCTTGCGGGTCTGCTCATTGTCTTTCAGCGTAAAGGTCAGGATGACGCCGTTGTCATCTTCATCGTGCGCCGTCAGGCTCCAGGGCTGGTTGCGAGCGAACCCGTGGGAGGGTTGCGCCACCGGGCCGAACCACGGCCAACAGATCGGCACGCCACCGCGGATGGCCTTGCCTTTGGCGAAAGGCGTGTTGTTGCTGAGCCAAATTACCGGCTGCTCACCGCTAGGCTGCCAGGCCAGCAAATGCGCACCCTGCAGTGCGACCGCCGCGCGCACTTTCGGGTGCGACACGACCACCACGCCCAGCTCATCGAGTTGGCGCTGGCTGATATAAGGAGAAATCTGTTCGGAAACGGGCAGGGTGAAAATTTTCTCGTTCATTTCATAACCTATTGTTTGCCGGAAATAGAAATGGACCCTATTAGCTTTCGGGTCACAACCAGGCCCTCAGGCGCATGCTTAGACAGTGACTGAGGTGAGTGTGTGCAGCGAACAACGCTGTGACTCGAAAGATGACGGGTAAAAAAAGGGCGACAAAAAAATGTCGCCCTCATTATCAGCTTAACATCATGCCATTACTTGGAGATGTGAGCGATCAGATCCAGAACCTTGTTGGAGTAGCCGGTTTCGTTGTCGTACCAGGAAACCAGTTTCACGAAGTTGTCGTTCAGTGCGATACCGGCTTTGGCATCGAACACGGAAGTCAGCACTTCGCCGTTGAAGTCGGTGGAAACCACGTCGTCTTCAACATAGCCCAGAACGCCTTTCATAGAGCCTTCAGCGGCGTCTTTGATGGCTTTCTTGATTTCTTCGTAGGTAGCCGCTTTTTCCAGACGAACGGTCAGGTCAACAACGGACACGTTAGGGGTCGGTACGCGGAACGCCATGCCGGTCAGTTTGCCTTTCAGTTCTGGCAGAACCACGCCAACCGCTTTCGCTGCGCCGGTAGAAGAAGGGATGATGTTCTGGGATGCGCCGCGGCCGCCGCGCCAGTCTTTGTGAGACGGGCCATCAACGGTTTTCTGAGTCGCGGTGGTGGCGTGAACGGTGGTCATCAGGCCTTCAACGATACCGAAGTTGTCGTTGATGACTTTAGCCAGTGGCGCCAGGCAGTTGGTGGTGCAAGAGGCGTTGGACACGATGTCCTGGCCGGCATATTTGTCAAAGTTGGCGCCGCGAACGAACATTGGGGTCGCATCTTTGGATGGGCCAGTCAGAACCACTTTTTTAGCGCCGGCGGTGATGTGTTTACGTGCGGTTTCGTCGGTCAGGAAGATACCGGTCGCTTCAGCAACCACATCAACGCCCACTTCGTTCCACTTCAGGTTAGCCGGGTCTTTCTCTGCGGTAACACGGATGGTTTTGCCGTTAACAACCAGGTGGCCGTCTTTAACTTCTACCGTACCGTTGAAACGGCCGTGAGTAGAGTCATACTTCAGCATGTAAGCCATGTACTCTGCGTCCAACAGGTCGTTGATTGCAACGATCTCGATGTCAGAACGCTCTTGAGCAGCACGGAAAACAATGCGACCGATACGGCCAAAACCGTTGATACCTACTTTGATAGTCATATATTCCACCAGCTATTTGTTAGTGAATAAAAGGTTGGTTGTAAAATTACAAAAACCTTACCCAGCGTCAAGCGGAATCGTGTCAATACTTGCGGCAAGTCAAACCGGAAGGGTGGTTTTGCACGCTTATTGCACAGTCCATTTGCGCTCGGCCTCATCCGTTATATGGGGACAAGCCGCCAAGTATAAAGTCAGCATACGCAAGATGTGTGATCGCTATCACATATCATCGTGACGTGGCCTTTATGGGCTACAGTTTAGGCCAAAAACCCCTGCAGCGGTGTTAATTTTTTGTTATTATTAATCATTGTTTTCGTTGACATTATCCACATTCAGAGATAAGCACAAATGGCTAAAGAGACAACCCCCGCTCATCCGGTCACGGAACTGAATGAAATCCAACGTTATGTCACGCAACAGCGTGGCACCGAAGCGCCGTTTAGCGGCAAATTGCTGCATAACAAGCGTGAGGGCGTGTACCATTGTCTGTGCTGTAACCAGCCGCTGTTCTATTCCGAAACCAAATACGATTCCGGCTGCGGCTGGCCCAGCTTTTACGAGCCGGTTTCCGCCGATGCAATCCGTTATCTTGATGATAATTCACATAATATGCATCGTGTTGAAATCCGCTGTGGCCACTGCGACGCGCACCTGGGGCATGTATTCCCCGATGGCCCGCAGCCGACCGGTGACCGTTACTGCGTCAATTCCGCCTCGCTGAGTTTCACCGATGGCGAAAATGGCGATCAAACGGCCGGTTAAGCGGTAATTTAACCAACAAAATCGATTCAGCTAATTATTCTTCCGTAAGCGAGAAGGGCCCTGATGGACATGAAAGATCTGATTGCGGCGATGACGCCCGAGATATACCAACGCCTGGTGCAGGCGGTTGAACTGGGCAAATGGCCGGACGGCGTGGCGCTGACGCCGGAGCAAAAGGAAAACAGCCTGCAGGCGGTGATGCTGTGGCAGTCGATGAACAACGTCGATCCGCAGCATATGAGCATCGGCACCGACGGGCAGATCGTGATGAAGAGCAAACAAGAGCTGAAGCAGCAGTTCGTTGCCGAGCCGCTGGTGAAACTCAAGCCGCAGTAAGGCTCCCCCCCTAAAGCGGGGCGATGTTGCCATCGCCCCGTCGATTCAACGTTTCTCGCCCTTTATGCCCAGCGATTCCGCCAGCTGCTGCGCCAGCCGGTTGTTGTCGTCTGCGCCGTATTCCCAGAACATCGCACCGCCCAATCCCTGGCTTTTAATGTAATCGGCCTTGATGGCCACCGAACGCGGGTTCTCGTACGAGATGGCGAACAGCGGCTTGCCTTCGGCGGATTGCAGCGTCAGGTATGGCACTTTGGCGTCGTCATCCCAGTGCTCGCGGAAACGCTGCTGCGGATCGTTGAGCAATTTGTTGACGATATCGCGGTATTTAAAATAAGTGTCTTTGCTGAGATCCAATCCCAGCGTGCGGAACAGGGCGATTTCTCGCGCGCTGAAGTAAGGCTGCGTCACCGGATGCTTGGCGGCGTCCGGCTTGTCCCAGTCGATGCCCGCCTCGGTCGCCCGTTTCGGTACCCGGCCGTAGAAACCGATACCCAGGTTCATCTGCGCCGGTTTCAGACCGGCGGCCAGATAATGCTTTACCACGTTATCGGCGCTGTAGCGATCGGCGGCGGCTACGGTTGGCCAACGCGTTGAATCGTACAGGTTGGCATTGAAGTACTGCGTGCCGTAAGCCATGTCGTAGGTCATCAGATTGATGTAATTGAGGTAGGGCGCAATATTTTTTACATCGACCCATTCACGTGGGCTTTTGACGTTGGCGCCAACGGCGATGGTCAACAGTTTGCCTTTACCCAGCGTCTGATGAAGCTCTTTCAGCAGCAGGGTGAAGTTGTCGCGATCTGCCGGTTGGCTTTCCACCAAACCCCATGCGCCGTTTACCGGGTATTCCCAGTCCAGATCGATCCCATCCAGCCGGTACTGTTCGATCACCTGCAACGCGGAGCGAATGAAAATCGCCCGGTTTTCCGCGGTGGCGGCGGCGCCGGAGAAACCGCGTGCGCCCCAGCCTCCGACCGACAACAGCACTTTCAGCTCGGGGTTCTGTTTGCGCAGCACCGGCAGACGTTGCAGATCGGCCGTGACTTTCGGTGACAGGTAGATCTGGTGGCGGCGAGCAGGGTCTTTCAGCGCCGCATTGGTTTCGTCTTTCTCGTCGTTGTAGATCAGGCCAAACGAATAGTTGAGGTGGGTGATTTGCGTCACGTCCAGCTTGTCGATGTCACCACCGGGGCCGGCGGTGACGTCGCCGCCGCCGTTGAAGTAGCCGACGGAGAGATAGGCCGCCTGAGCCGCGCCGGTACCGGCGATAGCCAACTGCACCGCTGCCAGCAAAGGCAGCAGTTTTCGGGTTATTTTCATGTTTGTCTCCTTGGGATCGGCAAGGCCGACCGTACCGCCAGTAGCGGTCACAATAAAGCCGGGCTCAGCGGGCCCCGGATGCGTATAACCGATTGACGCCAAAAGCGTCGCTGCCATAACAGCAAAAGCGCCTGCCGGTCACAAGCGGCTGGAGGAGAAGAAGAACAGCATTGTGAGCGGCGTCGATATTTTCGCCGCCGCCCAGAGAGGGCGCCGATAGCGCCCGGCAGGATTTAATTGGCGAGAAATTGTGACAGGGTAACTAGCTGCGCGCCGGCGCGCGCCATGTCCTGCAGCGCTCGCTCACTGTCGTCCGGCTGCAGATTCACGCCGCGGCAGCCGTCGACGATCACCTGCGTCGGATAGCCGGCACTCAGCGCATCCAGCACGCTGAACTTCACGCAATAGTCGGTCGCCAGGCCCATGATCGCCAGCCGCTGAATGCCCTGCGATTGCAGCCAGCCGTGCAGTTCGGTCTGCGCACGGTGGCCGTTATCGAAGAACGCGCTGTAGCTGTCGATGTTCGTATCTTGCCCTTTGCGAAAGACGGCATTGATGTGTTGCCGCTGCAGTTGAGGATGAAAATCGGCGCCGAGGCTCCCTTGCACGCAGTGCACCGGCCACCACACCTGCGGCAAACCTTCCAGTTCACCGAGGGTGCCGACTTGCGCATCGGAGTTCACCGCAAAGCTGCGGTGATTGGCGGGATGCCAGTCCTGGCTGGCCACCACCGGTTCGCCGCGCGCCAGGCAGGCGGCGATCGCCTGATTGGCGACCGGGATGACGGCGTCGCCCTCCGTGACCGCCAGCGCGCCACCGGGGCAGAAATCATTTTGCAGATCGATCAACAACAGGGCCGTTTTCATCGCCGCTCCAAAGATCGGTAGGTTAACCGTTGATGCTCAGCTCGCCGCGCAGATCTTGCTGCATCAGGGCGCGGATTTGTTCCGGCGTCAGCGGCTGGCTCAGCAGGTAGTGCAGCTTGGTCAGAGCGGCTTCCACCGTCATGTCGAAACCGCTGATCACCCCGGCGTGCGCCAGCGCGTTGCCGGTGGCGTAGCCTTCCATATTGACGCGCCCGGAGATGCACTGCGTCAGGTTGACCACCACGATGCCGCGTTCGGAGGCCGCACGCAACTCGTCGATCAGCTCGGCCTTCTGCGGCGCGTTGCCGACGCCGTAGGAACGCAGGATCAGCGCCTTGACCGGCTGCAGCAGGAAGTTACGCACCACCGCGCCGGAAATGCCCGGATAGATAGTGACCACGCCGATCGGCTGCGGCGTGATGTCATGTACCTGCAGCGCGCCGTTGCAAACCGGGCTGTCGATGCCGTGCTGGCGACGAATGTGGATACCGGCTTCCAGCAGCGGCGGCAGGTTGGGTGAAGCGAAAGCGTCGAAGCCATCGGCGTGCGCTTTGGTGGTGCGGTTGCCGCGGAACAGCTTGTTGTTGAAAAACAGGCTGACTTCGTTCACCGGATGGTTGGCCGCCAGGTACAGTGCATTCAGCAGATTGGTTTGGCCATCGGAGCGCAGCTCCGCCAGCGGAATCTGCGAGCCGGTGACGATCACCGGTTTGGCCAGGTTCTCCAGCATGAAGGAGAGCGCCGAGGCGGTGAACGCCATGGTATCGGTGCCGTGCAGGATCACGAAGCCGTCGTAGCGATCGTAGTTCTGTTTGATGTCGTCGGCGATGTGCTGCCAGTCTTCCGGCGTCATGTCCGAGGAATCGATGAGCGGCGCGTATTCATGAATGGTGAAATCCGGCATCTCCGGCCGATGGAATTCCGGCATCAGCGCCAGCTGACGCTGCAGGTGGCCGGAAACCGGAATATAGCCGTGCTCGGAACGCTGCATGCCGATGGTGCCGCCGGTGTAGGCGACGTAAATGGATTTCTTTTGCATGGTTATGATTTTAACAAAGATAAGATGGGCTGAATTATAGGGACATGGCGGCAGAAAAAAAGCCCGGCGGAGGCCGGGCTGCAGAATTATTTGTTAGCGGACTTCTCCGCAGGTCAGACAGATCGCGTAGCGGTTCTGCGGATCGTTCAAGTTATTGAACAAACCCGGCTGCTCTTTCACCGCATTGGCGACCGAGGCCAGCGGGGCAGGCAGCATGGCCTGAATCGCCGCCGGCAGCATGGCGTGAATGGAAACGCCGAACTGGCTGAGCACCATATCGCTCAGGCTCGGGGTGTCGACGAACCAGTCGAGCTGCCACTGTTGCAGTTTCGCCAGCTCAGCGGCTTTCTTCACCGCGTCGTCGAAATCGCCCAACTGATCGACCAGGCCGTTGGCCTTGGCGTCGCTGCCGAGCCACACGTGGCCCTGCGCGATTTGGTCAACCTGCTGCGGGGTCATCTTGCGTGATTTGGCGACCAGATCGAGGAAGTTCTTATACCCGTTTTCGATATTCAGCTGCATCATCTGCGAGAACTCCTGCGGCAACGCCTTGGTGACCGCGATATCGGCCAGCGGGGATGTCGCTACGCCGTCGGTGTGCACGCCCAGCGTATCCAGGGTTTTCTCGTAGGTATTGATGATGCCAAAAATACCGATGGAGCCGGTCAGCGTGCTCGGGCTGGCGATGATGTAGTCGGCCGGCGTCGAGACCCAGTAACCGCCCGACGCGGCCATGCCGCCCATCGACACCACCACCGGTTTGCCGGCGGCGCGCACGGCGGCCAGCTCGGAGCGGATCACTTCGGACGCGCTGACGCTGCCGCCAGGGCTATTGACGCGGAACACCACGGCTTTGACGGCCGGATCCAGACGGGCCTGACGCAGCTCGGCGGCGGTGGTGTCGCCCCCGACGTTGCCCGGCGTCTGCGGGCCGTCCATGATGGCGCCGTTGGCGAACACCACGGCGATCTTGCCACCCTGGTTGGCGTCCGGCTTCGGCTGGTAGTCGTAGATGCTGATGGCGTTAAAATCGTTCGCCTGTTTGTCCCAGCCGAAGGTTTTGACCAGCTGATTTTCGATCGCGGTGCGCGACGCCAGCTCGTCCACCAGCTTATTGTCCAGCGCATAGCGGGCGGTGTCGCCGCCTGCCGCCTGCAGGCCGCTCAGCACGCCGGCGGCGCCGGGGAACAGCTGCTGCGGCGTCAGCTGCCGGTTGGCCGCCACGGTTTCCAGATAGTTCTGCCACAGGCCGCCAATCCAGCGGCTGTCCGCTTCGCGCGCCGCCGGGGACATGTCGTCGCGGATCAGCGGTTCGACCGCCGATTTATAGGTGCCGACGCGGAAGATATTGGTGGTGACCTTGAGCATGTCCAGCAACGACTTGTAATACAGGTTGTTGGTGGCGAAACCGTGCAGATCGACCGCGCCCTGCGGCGAGAGGTAGACCTTGTTGGCGTAGCTGGCCAGGTAGTATTGCGTTTGATTGTAACTGTCGCCGATGGCGAAGATCGGTTTGCCGCTGTCGCGGAACTCGCGCAGCGCTTTGCCGATATAGCGCAGCGAGGGCTGATCGGCGCCGGCGAAGTCATTTAGCTGCAACACCATGCCGGTAATGTTTTTGTCGTCTTTGGCCTTGCGGATGCTGTCCACCACGTCGAACAGCGAATTCTCCTGCAGGCGGCTGCTGGAGGCGCCCAACAGTTCACGCCCCCATTGCCGCACTCGGTTGTTTACCGAAGGCTGATCGACCACCACACCGCTTAAATCGACCAACAGCGCGCCGCGCGCCGGGGCCGTCGAGGTGGAGGAACTTTGGAAGGACAGATAGATGCCGACCCCAACCAGGATCAGCAGGACCAGGAACAGGTTAAGGATCAGTTCCCTGATAAAATTCAGCAGACGCCATGTCCACCGGAAAATGCCGGCAATAATTTGCCACAATGTGCGCATGTGCTCTCCAACAAGAGTCGAGAATGTTCCGTTATCCTAATGAGCGGCCGGGTAAATGTCAGCTTTAAATCGTGGCACACAGACGCTATCGCCGAGGCTGTAACTCGCCGTTTAGCTATGTTAACGTGGCCGGAATGAAAATTGTTATCAGGAGTTTACGATGGATGCTCTGGATCTTTTATTGAATCGTCGCTCGGCTTCGCGCCTGGCGGAACCGGCGCCGGCGGGGGAAGTGCGCCAAAACATCATCAACGCGGGCCTGCGTGCGCCCGATCACGGCGCGCTGCAGCCGTGGCGTTTCGTGATGATCGAGAATCAGGGCCTGGAGCGTTTCAGTCAGCTGCTGCAGGCGGCGGCGAAGCAGGATCAGTTGGATGAAGCGGCGATCGAAAAAGCCACCAAGGCGCCGTTCCGCGCACCGCTGATCATCACCGTCATCGCGCATTGCACTGAAGAGACCAAGGTGCCGCGTTGGGAGCAGGTGGTTTCCGCCGGTTGCGCCGTGCAGGCGATGCAGATGGCGGCGCTGGCGCAGGGCTTTAACGGCATCTGGCGCACCGGCGCCTGGACCGAGCATGCGCTGGTGCGTGAAGCCTTCGGTTGCCGCGAGCAGGACGAGATCGTCGGTTTCCTCTATCTGGGCACGCCGCAGCTGAAGGCCGCCACTAAAGTGACGCCGCCGGACAGCACGCCTTTCGTCAGCTATTTCTAAGTATTATCCGACGGGGCGCGGCGAAAATGCGCCAAACCCCGCAAAATTGCATGGTTTCTGAGCAGGCCGTTCGCTTATCGGCGGCCCGCTCTTATCAATCCCCTCGGCAAGCGCTACCCTATGTTATCTTGAGTGCCGTTATCGAAGGGAGTGGACTATGACATCGCCAGCGATCCGTTTAACCCAGTACAGCCATGGCGCTGGCTGCGGCTGCAAAATCTCACCGAAAGTTCTCGAAACCATCCTGCACAGCGAGCGGGAGAAATTTGTCGATCCGCGTCTGCTGGTCGGCAATGAAACCCGCGACGACGCGGCGGTATATGACATCGGCAACGGCGTCGGCATTATCAGCACCACCGATTTCTTCATGCCGATCGTCGACGATCCGTTCGATTTCGGCCGCATCGCCGCCGCCAACGCCATCAGCGACGTGTACGCCATGGGCGGCAAACCGATCATGGCGATCGCCATTCTCGGCTGGCCGATCGCCAAACTGCCGCCGGAGGTGGCGCAGCAGGTGATCGACGGTGGGCGTTTCGCCTGCCAGCAGGCGGGGATCGCGCTGGCCGGCGGCCACTCCATCGATGCGCCTGAACCTATCTTCGGCCTGGCGGTCACCGGCGTGGTCAATACCGAGCGGGTGAAGAAGAACAGCGCCGCGCGGGCCGGGGCTAAACTCTATCTGACCAAGCCGCTGGGCATCGGCGTGCTGACGACCGCCGAGAAGCAAAGCAAGCTGCGCCCCGAGCATCATGGGCTGGCGACGGACGTGATGTGCCGCCTTAACAAGCCGGGCGCCGACTTTGCCGAGGTGGCGGGCGTCACGGCGATGACCGACATCACCGGTTTTGGCCTGCTGGGCCACCTGAGCGAGGTATGTCAGGGTTCCGGCCTGCAGGCGACGGTCTGGTTCGATCGGGTGCCGAAGCTGCCGGACGTCGAGGCGTATATTGCCGAGGGCTGCGTGCCGGGCGGTACCGGGCGCAACTTCGACAGCTATGGCCATCTGGTGGGAGAGATGAGCGATCTGCAGCGCCAGTTGCTGTGCGATCCTCAGACCTCCGGCGGTTTGCTGTTGGCGGTATTGCCGGAGGCGGAAGCGCAGGTGCTGGCGATTGCCGAACAGCATGGCATTACGCTCAACGCCATCGGCGAGCTGCATGTGGCATCGGCCGATAAGCCGCTGATCGAGGTCGTGTAGTGTCCAACATGCAAGGAAGGCCGGACAGCGACAATTACCAACGCATTTTCCTGCAGGACGTGCCGCTGATTGACGTGCGCGCGCCGATCGAGTTTCAGCAGGGCGCCTTCGCTCAGGCGCTGAACCTGCCGCTGATGATCGACAGCGAGCGGCAGGCGGTGGGCACCTGCTATAAACAGCATGGGCAGCAAGCGGCGATAGCGCTCGGCCACAGTCTGGTGAACGGCAAACTGCGCGAACAGCGCACCGCCGCCTGGCTGGCGGCCTGTGCGCAGCGGCCCGAAGGCTATCTCTATTGCTTCCGCGGCGGTCTGCGCTCGCAGCTGGTGCAGCAATGGTTGCATGAGGCCGGCGTCGAGTACCCGCGTATCATTGGCGGTTATAAGGCGCTGCGCAATTATTTGCTCGGCGTGCTGGCGCAAAGCGCAGCATTGCCGATGGCCCTGGTGGGCGGCAATACCGGCAGCGGCAAGACGTTGCTGGTCAACGAACTGGCCGACGGCGTCGATCTGGAAGGTGCGGCGCGCCATCGCGGTTCATCTTTTGGTCGAACGCTGGCGGGCCAGAGCTCGCAGATCGATTTTGAGAATCGTCTGGCTGTGTTATTGCTGAAAAAACAGCATGGTGGCAGCCGCCGTTGGGTGCTGGAAGACGAAGGGCGGATCATCGGCAGCAACAATTTGCCGCTGCCGTTGTTCAATGGGATGCAGCAGGCGCCGGTGGCGGTGATCGACGATCCGTTCGACATTCGCCTGGCGCGTTTGCAGGCGGAATATATCGACGGCATGCGCGAACAGTTCGAACAGGCCTATGGCATGGAAGAGGGCTGGCGACAGTACGACGACTATCTGCACCACGGCCTGTTCGCCATACGCCGCCGCCTGGGGCTGGAACGCTTCCAGCAGCTAACGCAACGACTGGAAGCGGCGCTGCGGACACAGCGGCTCAGCGGCCAGGGCGAGGCGCACCGCGAGTGGCTGGCGCCCCTGTTGCAGCAGTACTACGATCCGATGTATTGCTATCAGTTGGAAAAGAAAGCCCAGCGGATTGTCTTCCGTGGGAACTATGCAGAAGTAAGAGAATTCTTGATGACGTTCAGCCAGAAAAACGGTGAATAATGCGACTGTTCATAGCCGAGAAACCGAGTTTGGCGCGCGCCATTGCCGACGTATTGCCCAAGCCGCATCGCCGCGGCGACGGGTATATCGCCTGCGGCGGCAACGATGTGGTGACCTGGTGCGTCGGCCACCTGTTGGAGCAGGCTCAGCCTGACGCTTATGACAGCCGCTATGCGCGCTGGTCATTGGCGGATCTGCCGATCATTCCCGAAAAATGGCGGTTGCAGCCGCGGCCTTCGGTCAGTAAACAGCTCAACGCCATTAAAAAGTTGCTGCTTGAAGCCGATGAAGTAGTTCACGCCGGCGACCCGGATCGTGAAGGGCAGCTGCTGGTGGATGAGGTGCTGGACTACCTGGATCTGACGCCGGAAAAACGCCAGAACGTGCGCCGCTGTCTGATCAACGATCTCAACCCGCAGGCGGTGGAACGCGCGGTTGAACGCCTGCGCGACAACCGTGACTTCATCCCGCTGTGCGTGTCCGCCCTTGCGCGCTCACGCGCCGACTGGCTGTACGGCATCAATATGACCCGCGCTTATACGCTGCTGGGCCGCAACGCCGGTTATGACGGCGTGTTGTCGGTGGGCAGGGTGCAGACGCCGGTGCTGGGGTTGGTGGTGCGGCGCGATGAAGAGATCGAAAACTTCGTGCCGAAAGACTTCTTTGAGGTCAAGGCGCACATCGTTACGCCGAAAGAAGAGCGTTTCGTGGCGCTGTGGCAGCCCAGCGAGTCGTGCGAGCCTTATCAGGACGAAGAGGGGCGCTTGCTGCACCGGCCGTTGGCGGAGCACGTGGTCAAGCGCATCGAGGGCCAGCCGGCGCTGGTCACGTCCTATAACGATAAACGGGAATCAGATACCGCGCCGCTGCCGTTTTCGCTCTCCACGCTGCAAATCGAAGCGGCCCGGCGTTATAACCTCAGCGCCCAACAGGTGCTGGACGTTTGCCAGCGGTTGTACGAAACCCATAAATTAATCACCTATCCGCGTTCCGACTGCCGCTACCTGCCGGAAGAACATTTCGCCGGCCGTCACGCGGTGCTGAACGCCATCAGCGTGCACCAGCCTGAGCTGTATCCGCAGCCGGTGATCGACAGCGATCGCCGCAACCGTTGCTGGGACGATAAAAAAGTCGATGCGCACCACGCTATCATTCCCACCGCCCGTGCCGGCAAGATTAATCTGACTCAGGATGAACGGAACGTGTATGGGCTGGTGGCGCGCCAGTATCTGATGCAGTTTTGTCCGGATGCGGTATTCCGCAAATGCGTGATTGAGCTGGATATCGCCGGCGGCAAATTTATCGCCAAGGCGCGTTTCCTGGCGGAAGCCGGTTGGCGTACGCTGCTGGGCAGCAAGGAGCGCGACGAAGAAAACGAAGGCGCACCGCTGCCGGTGGTGGCTAAAGATGATGAGCTGCTGTGTGAGCGCGGTGAGGTGGTGGAGCGCCAGACGCAGCCCCCGCGGCCGTTTACCGACGCCAGTCTGTTGTCGGCCATGACCGGCATTGCGCGCTTCGTACAAGATAAAGCGCTAAAGAAAATCCTGCGGGCGACCGATGGTTTAGGTACGGAAGCGACGCGAGCGGGGATCATCGAATTGCTGTTCAAACGGGCGTTTCTGTACAAGAAGGGACGCTATATTCACTCCAGCGAAACCGGGCGCGCGTTGATTCACTCGCTGCCGGATCTTGCTGCGCGTCCTGATATGACGGCAAACTGGGAGGCAACGCTGACGCAAATCAGCGAGAAATCCTGCCGTTATCAGGACTTTATGCAGCCGTTGGTCGGCACGCTGCAAGAGCTGATTTATCAGGCCAAGCAGAGCCGGGCGAGCATGGCGTTCCGTGGGTTGCCGCCGCCGCCTTCCAGCGGAGGCAAAAAACGCAGGAAAAGCGCCGGCAAGGCGCAGGAGAAGAGTGAATGAAGCACGGACTCAATGGGGTGCTGGCTGCCGCTGCCCTGGCCTACTGCGGCCTGGCGGCCGCCAACCGGGGCGATGTGGACGTGGTGTTGCCGGTTTCGCCGGAGATTTGGGGGACGGCGAAAAACGGCGCCAATTCGCCACCGGCGCAACCCTGCAACCGCTGTTGCGTCTACCAGAATCAAAACTATTCCGAAGGCGCGGTGCTCAAAGTCGAAGGAGAAGTGCTGCAGTGCGTGCGTGAGCCTAACACCATCGGCACCAACCCCTTGATTTGGGTGCGATTGAAGAAGTGACCATGTAACCTATCGCCGCGCTCAGCGTGCATCGCCTTGCGCGGCGATATAGTCCGCCAGCAGTGGAACGTCGGCCGGGGCCAGGGTATATTCCTGCGCCTGTTGCGGCGTGACCCACACCAGCGCTGAGTGACAATGCAGCTGCAATTCACCGGAGAACTCCGCGACTCGCCAGGCGTGTAGCCGGATGAGGCGTTCGCCTTGCTGCCACTGATTGCAGCCCACATAGTTGCCGATACGGGCGCAAATCCCCAATTCTTCATCCAGTTCGCGCGCCAGCGCCTGCGGTTGGCTTTCACCCGGCTCAACTTTGCCGCCGGGAAACTCCCACAGACCGGCCTGATCGCTGTCTGCGCCGCGCTGGGCCAGCAAAATGCGGCCATTTTTTTCCAGAATGGCGGCTACCACGTCGATAATTTTCATTGGCTTCACAGAGTAAAACCCCGGCGGACGCCGGGGTGATGGGGTTACAGCGTAAATTCCGCCCAGACCGGCGCATGGTCGGAAGGTTTCTCCATGCCGCGGGTTTGGTAATCGATGCCGGTGGCGATGCAGCGCGAAGCCAGCGGGGTGCTGGCCAGCAGCAGATCGATACGCAGGCCGCGGTTGTCGTCGAACCCTTTGGAGCGGTAGTCGAACCATGAGAACTCGTCGTTGCGCCCGGGGTTGGCGTGGCGGTAGGTATCGACCAGGCCCCAGTTCAGCAGGCGATCCATCCATTCGCGCTCTTCCGGCAGGAAGGAGCATTTACCGGTGCGCAGCCAGCGTTTGCGGTTGTCTTCGCCGATGCCGATATCGTAATCGCTGGGGCTGATATTCATGTCGCCCATGATCAGCACCGGGGATTCCGCCGACAGCTGCTGCTCCAGGTAGTTTTGCAGATCCTGATAAAAGCGTGTTTTAGCCGGGAATTTGATCGGGTGGTCGCGGCTTTCACCTTGCGGGAAGTAGCCGTTGATCACCGTCAGCGTGCCCTGCGGCGTAGCCAGATCGGCCATGATGATGCGACGCTGCGCGTCTTCTTCATCGGTCGGGAAGCCGCGGCGCACGGCCAGGGGCTCCGCTTTGGTCAGCAGCGCCACGCCGTAATGGCCTTTTTGCCCGTGATAGAACACGTGATAGCCGTGCTGGCTGACTTCTTCCAATGGGAACATGTCATCGTGAACTTTGGTTTCCTGCAGACCGATCACGTCGGGCTGGTGCTGTTCGATAATTGCCGCCAGCTGATGCGGACGCGCGCGCAGTCCATTGATATTAAAAGAGACAAACTTCATGAGCGGTGCCGTTTTCACGAGAAAAATGTGCTGTGATAGTAGCAGAGTTTGGCGGGAAATGTAACGCAGACAGCGGCGAGCCCGCTGACTGCGCAGCCGGCATTATTTCGCCCAGCGGTCGTAATTTTTGGGTTGATAGTCGTCAAACTGTTGCAGCAGCGTTTGCGCCGATTCGCTGATGTGCAGCGTACCGAGATAGTCGTGGCGCATGAAGCCCTGATCGGCGACGTGTTCGAGGAACTGGCTCAGTGGGCGGTAGAAACCGTTGACGTTCAGCAGGCCGACCGGTTTGTTGTGATACCCGATTTGCCCCCAGGTCCAGATTTCAAACAGCTCTTCCAGCGTGCCGATGCCGCCGGGCAGGGCGATAAAACTGTCCGCCAGCGCCGCCATACGGGCTTTGCGCGTATGCATGTCTGGCACCACTTCCAATTCAGTCAGGCCGCGATGCGCCGTTTCCGCTTCAACCAGGCGCTCGGGGATAATGCCGACAGCTTCACCGCCCGCCGCCAACACCGCGTCCGCCACAATCCCCATCAGTCCTTTTTTGCCGCCGCCGTAGATTAAACGGCGTCCCTGTGCGGCCAGCAATTGCCCCAGTTGGCGAGCCTGCTCGGCATAAGCGGGATTGACACCTTCGCTGGCGCCACAAAAAACGCAAATATTGTTTCGCATCCACCTGTTCCTTACTGCACTAAAGAAGCCAGTGGTATAGCGAATTGTCGGCCGGAGTTCAAGTTACTGCTGGGAGTGAGGAGATAAAACATCAAGGTGAAAGCGGCGATAAGGGGAGATAAATTGAGTTTATTGATGCGAGGGCTATTTAATTAGATTTTTGGAGGGGCAAGAGATGGTGGTGGGGGAAGGATTCGAACCTTCGAAGTCAGTGACGGCAGATTTACAGTCTGCTCCCTTTGGCCGCTCGGGAACCCCACCAT
>NZ_JABXOF010000015.1 GCF_013375155.1 Serratia ureilytica | reverse complement strand
GGATTGAAAATCCCCGTGTCCTTGGTTCGATTCCGAGTCCGGGCACCACTTATTCTGCATGAAAGCACGCTGGTTAGAGGTAATCCCTTTAACGGGCGGAACAAAGGAACTAGCAGGTTGATATCGCAGTATTTTTCGAATTTGCACACTCGATGTTAATAACTAGGTTCCTCTTAAAAGGGATGCCTGTGTGTCAGCGCAGGCGTCCTTTTCTCGATCACTGGTGATTTTTACAGCTTGTTAAAGTTATGTCAAGGCGTGTCTGAGCCCTTCTTTACCGTTGGGCGCGACATCCATATACAGTGACAATTCATTCTCAAGTGCTTGACCTGTAATCTTCAAATCCAGCTCAACATACTCCATCGTTGTACTGACACTCCGGTGTCCCAGCAGACCTTTAACCATTGCCAAATTACGATCAGGTGACTTCATCATCTCAGTCGCCAGGGTATGCCTGAACCGATGTGGGCTAACCTTAAAACCACACTCTTTTGTTAGTCTGGTGAAAAACGAGCGAACAGGTTGTATTGCCGGCTCGGAGTCAACCTCACCCAATGGCGCCAAGAATCGCGCCACATCGAACAGGTAATCAGCTGGTTCGGCCCCCTGTTCTATTGCGCGCTCAACAAGTATTCGCATGCGGTCCCGGACAAAAGTGACGATAGGAACTAACCACTCGCGATGCGTTTTACTCCCTTCTTTACACAGCAACATCGAGTTTGCCTCAAGATCAATGTCCATCAGTCGTATATGCAATAACTGGTTTTGTCTCATCCCCGTCGAACGCAAAATATCGATAACTGTCCGCCAATACCAAACAGGAAAGAGAGCACATGAGCGGCTTTTGCCCACTTGACGTTTTTCGCGCTCTTCAAATTGCTCTAACACCAGATTAATCCTGACCAACTGATCACGATTCAATATTTTTTTACGCTTACTACCCGGTGGTACTTGCGTTTCGTTTAAGGGGTTCTCCTCTATATTTAACCATTTTTTCTTTATTCCCTGATTGTAAATCGCACGCAAATGGCGAGCCTTATTATTCCAGGTACTCGTGGTAATCCCCCTTCCCAGCATATCTCTACGCCACAAAATCAGCTCTCGGTTCGTAACTTCATCCGGTAACGTGTCATATCCAATAAATTTCCTGAAAACGGCGACTACGCGACGATAACTTTTTTCAGTTTCTGGACGTAACGCCTTTGAGAAAAAATACTCTTCGAGCAAAGTTTCCCAATCCATTACACGTGGTATATGCATGATATCTCCCTAGCATAAATAGAAGTCCTGCGAACTTAATATGACCGCAAGACACGATTAATCCCTGTTAAGGGATCACCAGCACCGGACTGTCGTCAGGTAGGTTCCCCCCTCGATAGAGCAAACTTGCTTTAACGAGGTAACCTTTGGTTCGTTTAAATGCTCCTGTATGTTCTGATGTTTCATACAGGTGAGCAAAATAAAATCGCTTACCCTTTATTCGTCGATGTATATCCAGACGTTCAAAATCCTCCTGGAGAGCCTCTCGTTTAGAACCATCCAAACCAAACTGCTTCAAATACAAATAAAAAATTCCAGGCACAGTGATAAAAACAAAACCAGAAACAAGATGAACCCTCGCCTCTACAGTGTTGATGAGGATCTGATTAGAATTGAGCCCATCGACTAACCAACGCCAAAAGACTTCTCCGCGAGTTATCCCCTCATCGCCTTCAATACTCAGTTTCTGTGATTGCGAAGAAGCGAGATCTGTAGTTTGAGGGACACAAAATTCGGGAGTTGAAAATGCCGCTTCCGGAGCGATATCATCAATGGCGTCTGACTCCTGGTTTAGTTCTGCAGCTTCAACTGCCTGAGTCACTTCAGCAGTAAGCGCAGGATTATCGGCAAGAAGTGGGCCTTCATCTTCGTGAGGGGCGTCCCCGAGTTCCTGTTCAGACCGGTTCCCCGGAGCAGACATCTCAACCGCCATTAAAGACAACAGAGCCTGCATATCTTCTTCTACACCAGCCACCGTTTCTGGTGCCAGAACAATCTCAGCCAAGGGCTTGTTGTTGGCCGGCGCATCCAGGGCCGAGCTAAGTAACACTTCCGTGACTAACGGTGCATTTTCGTTGGGCTGATCTAATGTCTCTGCCGACACTTGCTCCTGAGCGAGAGTGGGACGGATACTGCTGACTGCGCTTTGCAAATCAGTCTCGGGTACTGAAGAAGTGATACTTTCTGTCGCCGGCGCCACTGACGGTAAGGCTATTGCCAATGTGTCGGAGTTGGATATCGGCAAATGCGATACGGACAAACCATCGCCACGAGCCAGTTTGGCCGCCTCCAGAGTAATGTCGTCAATTGCAGGTAATGTGCTCGGTTGCCTGGACGTAATCGTCATCAACGAATGTATCGCCGCCGGTAGTGTTGACAACCATTCAATAAGCTCTTCAGTCAGCAGTCGTGCCGCAATCATTGCGCTCTGACTGCTGGCCAGAGTCGGGGCTAACGGGGTGGCTCTGAAGCGAAAACGGTAAGGTTCACCCGGCACCGTCAAACCAGGTAACCAGGCTCGGCCACTTTGGAGCTCACCCTGCAGCTGGCTCAACAGCGGCAGGTAGTGCCAGAGCGCTGCATAAAACACCACAACATTCCACTGCACATTCTGGGCGGATTGTTCTTCAGGCGCGGCTCCTGGGGGCAACATGTGCCCCTTGGCCAGTCGAACCGCGTACGTCGTCGTCTGCAGGGTAACATCGACCAGCCCTCCTTCCCTGGCATACTCCCCCTGGGATGCGGCCGGAAGTACCTGCATCTGCGAAACAAGCTGCTTCAAGGGTTGCAGATAGAAATGTTCATAGAGATCTTTGGGCAGTGCGCTGTTCTCCCACAGCTGCTGTAAACACTGCTGACGAGAGGCCGTGCTCAAAAGCTGCTCTGCGGATACCGGCATAAAATAACCTACAGGACATTGAGAGGCTGAAATGCTTGCCGTTGGATTTGCCGACATAACCCGGGTTCCAACCAGCAGTTCTTTGATAGCCTTCAGCATGCCAGGCCTCCGGCGATATCATTACCCTCGTTGTCCATCAACATCTGGAGCAATTCATTCAGTACCAGCGTTTGCCGGGCCCGGGTCACAGCGACATACAGCAGGTTGGTTTCATCGGTACGTTCGCTGTCGGCCATCAGAGGATCTGTGATATCGGCAAAATCATGATTCAACACCACCACAGGCCACTCCAGCCCTTTGCTTCGATGCGCGGTCGAAACGGTTACCTGAGCCTGGCGTTCATCAGTCACTGCATGCTCGCGCATCACCTGCAGCTTTTGTGGCAGCGGGAAGTACTGTTCGAGTAACCGCAGGCCTTGGTTCATTTCAACATCCCGGGTTGCTCTGGCAACCGACTCAAACTCCTCAAAGTTGCGGTATTCTCGCGCCAGCCGCGGGGACTGCATTCGCTCAGGCATGTCCGCCGAAAACCAGTACAGATCTTCCAGTTCTTCCGTTTTGTAGCCGGTGATACCTCCAACCCAGTACACCTTCTTGCCGGCCAGGCTGGCATCCAGCGCAGCGCCGATGACCCCCGCCACCGTTCGGCTCAATATGGCAACAGGCTGCCCCTTCACGTCATCAGGTATGCCCCCCACAACCCTGTCGTTTCCCCCCTCCCCGACCACAGACATCGTTTCGCCTTGCCGGGCAAGCAGCATATTGGCCACCTGGGCCACGGCAGGTCCAAAACGGAAACTGTGAGTCAGGTAAAGTTGGTCCGCATCGGCCAACTCAGGAGCATCTAGGGCATTTTCCGCACCACGGAATCGGTAGATTTGTTGATGCCGGTCGCCGACCAATACCACATCACAGCACTGCGCCAGTACCAGTGACTGCGTCACCGGATTCGCGTCTTGCCCCTCGTCAAACAGGAGCGTCTGCCAGCGTTTGGAAAGATCGGGCTGAGAGAGCTGATACAGCTTGAGGTAAACGTCATGGGTGACAGGGAAAGTACCGTCCTGGCGTGCAGACTCGCGCCAGAGCAATTGCGCCGCTGCCAGGATTTTATCGGGCGACAAACCACTGCGTGAGTCTTCATCAGGCAAGTGTTGCAAACCCAATTCGCCATCCCCACTGCAGAGGAAAGTGTTAAAGGTCGTGATAGATGTGCGTGCCAGCGGCCAATAGCGGGTATTGAGTTGGCGAGCAACGTCAGTGATCCGCAGGTTAGCTGTCAACCGCCGCTGATAATGGCGCCCGAAGTTAGGCCAGGCCAGCTGATGCGACGTTTTACATTCAACGTTAAACGGGAATTTTTGCTCAGCCTCATCCCTGACTGCACGGTTATAGGCAAGATAAAGCATTCTGCAATCCGGGTTTGCCTGGGCAAAACGGACCAATGTAGACGTTTTACCAGTGCCGGCAAACGCCCTGACCACCAGGCGGTGACCGGACCAACCAATGATGGCGGCCTGTTCAGGTGTATCACAATAAGACATAAGCAGCACTCCGTAAAACTTGACCGGCGCTTATCCTGCGCAGGTCAGTACGGCCAGTACCACAGAAAAACCTTTTCCCGAAAGAAATAGATTCCCGCAGTCAGCCGTTTTCAGGTTGATAGACAGCTATCAACCCCTCATTGCTGGAGTCTCTTAGGGCAAAAACAGTAGGGAAGCCTATACCTCCGAAGGCAACCCCAAAGCTAACAATTTATTGTTTTATAATGTTTTTATCAGGTTTCCCTGGTGCCAAGAACAACAAATATCAGGTGACTTTATTACGGGGTGTTTCGACGATTCAAAAGTTGCATCCACGTATGAAAAGTCCACCCTCAAGATTTTTGCGCATCCCTCCGCATCGTTTGTTTTTTCCCAAACGTTGAGTGGGCGCTTTCTCTGGTGTTGTGCGCTATAGCATCACCTGAGCGTTATGCTCTTCCAAAAGGAGATGAACATAACGCTTAGAAGCCTCAGTTAAGCACCGCGAGCCTCCACACTCAGGCTTCTTTTTAACAACCAAGATGACTCCATGTCAACAAAAATGACACTATAGCGATTACTTAAATCATTTTGAGACATTGCAGAGTGCGGCTTTATTGAAAAAAACAACTTTGAGTGTACAATGATGACTGTTTTTTAAACCGAAACAGGCTGAAGGTGGGAGATGGCAATCAACAATAAAACTGCCCTGGGGGAAGTCATTGCCAAAGCGATGACGATGAAAGGCATTCCAAAACAAAAGCATATTAGCCACACCAGCCGCGTGTTCTGGAGATCACCATAGCTGCAGCACAGAAAAAGATGAGCGGCGCCTCAAACTGGGAGGTATCGCAACTGGTTAAAGTAGTTGACTCTATCGGTATGACAACGAGTGACTTCTTCGACATCTATAATTATTCAATAAATGAAGTACATGATGCCGTCTGGAATGATGGCAAGACCCATGTTAAATGCAAAATATATTTATCTGAAGTAAAAAACAATGATGCAACTGAATACTCAGCCGTGAAAATCAACGATGAATGGGTTGTTTTTCACACTAACGATATAAAGGACGATGTATTGTTTGAGTCGAAGCGCAACATTGATATAATTCAACTATACCCTCAAAAACAAAGTCTAAAAAAACACCGAATCGCAATTCTTGATGATGACAAAAATATTGTAGACAGTCTCAAGGAAATAATTGCCAATAATGAATATCTCGTTGATGCATTTTATGACATTGAGTCATTAGAAGAACGTCTGATAAACACCCCTTATGATGCCTACATCCTGGATTGGGTCGTTGGGGAAAAAACCGCTTTCAACACGATAAAAGAGATAAGGAAGACAGAGAATAATAATGCCATGATACTGGTTCTTACCGGGCAACTGCCTGGGATTGTAGATAGTGAGATCGCCAGCGCAATAAATGATTATGATATCACTGGCCCTCACGAGAAACCTATCAAAGCCAGTGTAATAAAGTCATTGGTGGATAAACATTTCCCTGAGTGAATGATTATGGATGATTATTTGTTGACGTATACAGGCAGTCTATTGCTTGACGGAAGATACATCGTATCGCCCTATGGAGTGAGTAAAGAAAACCCCAGTGGTGATCTTTCCCCACTGAACAACCCTACGATTTTCAATAACTCAATCAATGAAGTTTCCGTAGACTATTCAAAGGTCAAAAGCCTGACTGTCATCAATGGGTTAGGCGTAACGCTAGGTGACTCAGTTGTTGGAATATCTGCGCTACATGCAATAAAGAAAATCAATCCAAAAATTGTAATCAGAGTCATTCGCCCCGAAAATTGTCCTGACTATGTTAACGAAATTTATACGCTCGCGAAGCATATTATAGATGACATTTCCTATATGCCGTTTGACATTACCAGTTTTTCAGACGCAGACCTCGTTATAGATATAGGGAATCAGTTGTACTGGAAAGATTTTGATACATTGGAGATGCACGATTTCTTTTTAAGGAATCTGGGTGTCGAGCACAGCCAGGTTTCAACCTCATTAAAAAGTAATGCCTGGCTCAGGTACTCGCCCATTGAAGATCTGAACCTTGGTGAGTATGTACTCTTCTGTCCTTATGCAAGCACAAAGATAAGAAGCATCCCCACGCGATACCACAGGAATATCATCTCTTATCTGAGTGGAAGATTCAGAGTTAAAGTCCTTGGTTTCAGTGAAATCAGCCATGAAAACTATACGAATATCACAGTATTATCAAAAAACACCGCTTCCTTCGCCTCCATCATTAAAAATGCGAAGCATCTTTACACGTGTGACTCAGCAGCCTTACACGTTGGCGCAGGATTTAACACGCCCACCACGTGTATATTCACCACAGTGAAACCTGATCTTCGTAGCTTATACTATAAAAACTGCAAATCCATTTACATAGGAAATAATGAAACAGAGGGCGTTCATAACAGTGAGAATGTACGCTTACTTGACTTAATCAATAAGGAGTTTGAGGTTTATTATGCATAAATTGATGTTATCAAGAATATTCTGCTTAGTTACTTTATTCATTTCCCTCCCTTCTTTCTCGAAAACAGGAGATATCTATATTGACGGAGATATAACTCACAGAAATTATGGAGCAGGATACGTATTGACAGCGGCGGAATTTAATACACTGGAAAAACACCACATAAAAACAACAACATCATGGACTGAGTTGGGTCACGTCGTGGATTTCGAAGGTGTAAAATTCAAAGACTTGTTAAATGTTGTCGGCGCACGTGGGAAAACTTTAAGAATGAGGGCATTAAATGATTACTGGGTTGACATTCCGGTCTCTGACGTCGAGGAATTCGATATGCTGCTGGCAAACAAAATGGATGGAAAACCATTGAAAGTTAGAGACTTTGGCCCGTACTTCGTCATTTACCCGATGGACAAGTTTTACGGTAAACTCAATACGCCCGTTTATCAAGCTCGTCATATCTGGCAGGTCAGCGGCATAACGGTACTAGATAAATGAAACTAAAAAAGCTCATCATTCAGTACTTATTGGTTTTCCTGGTGCTAACAGGTGGGTTTGTGTGGATGTATGAGCAATACTTTTCCACGCGCCATAATATTAACTCAGCGGGTCCACAAGAAAACTATGCCTGGGCAATTGCAAAGTTTGCTATCCGACTAGCTGGATTCAATGCCAAAATTGAACACCAGTTACGGCTAGGGATCGATGACAAAGACGAGTTGCAAAAAGAATTGGATATTCTTTTCTCAAGCTCTAATGTACTGCTCCATAAAAGTATATCGACCAGATATTTATATGACGAAGCCGGGTATGCTAGAACGGTTGAACAAATACATTCAAACCTTGAGAAAATCGATATCGAATTAAAAAAGAAAAACACGAACTACTCAAACCTTCTTGAAATCATTGAGTTAATAGGTCTGGACAACAAAGAGCTCATCGTTATCTCGGACCATGCTGAAGTCAGGCAAAGAGACATTATACAGCAGGATTATATTAACAAAGCCAATTCGATGCGGTTTCCCATTGCCATCCTGTACGTTATTTTTTCATTAATGCTTTTCGTTTCATATCGGCAGGTAAAATCCATTAACAAGCAGCTGGAGTCCGAGAAGAAATCATTTAACAACAAGAATGCATTCCTTGGTGTATTAGGTCACGAATTGAGAACTTCACTACAGGCAATAATCTCATCGGTGGAGGTGATCACCCAGCAAAAAGACGTCGCAACATTCTCTCACTTTGAGCGATTAGAGAATGCTGCCATGAAAATGGAACGTCAGATGAAAGACCTCGCTGAGTTTGCCAAAGTAGACAATGGCAATGTTGAAATAAAAATATCATCATTCAACTTACATAAGCTCGTGAATGATACTGTTGAGCAAAGCATCACTATTTTGAACAAGAAAAACATCAATGTAAGCATAGATGAAATTGAAAATATATATGTAAAAAGCGATCCCTCCAGGATTATGCAAATCATAGAGAACATTGTCACCAATGCTATAAAATACACTGAGAATGGAAAGGTTCAGATAAGCGCAGTCATCCGCGACAAGTCCAGACTGGTCATTACGGTAAGAGACACGGGCCGGGGTATTCCGAAAGATAAAATTGATACAATCTTCTTTCCCTTCATCCGGGTTGGCGGCGATAACAAGGTTCCCGGCTTTGGGATGGGATTGGCCATTGTCCACGGTGTTGTTAAAGCCATGAACGGGACTATTGATGTAGAAAGTGAGATGGGCAAAGGGAGCACATTCACTGTTTCATTACCCATTGAGATTTCAAAGCATGAAGAAACGATCATTCCCACCGATATGGATAACATCACTTTTTCAGCCAAAGGGATCAGGGTTTTAATTATCGATGATAATGAAATGGCCTGTGAATCATTGGTGTCAATTCTTCAAAGTGAGTTCTCAGTAGAGTATACGACATCCCCAGAAAGGGCTTTGGAGAAATTATATAGGAAATCCTTCGATCTTGTTTTGAGCGATCTGCAGATGCCTATAATGACAGGTGATGACTTATATAAAAGAGTCAAAGAGAATAAAGGGCCAAATAAAAATACGCCATTCATTTTCATCAGTGCATATACGAGCGAAAGCCCTATTAAAGACGTTGAGATCTTAACAAAGCCCGTAAGACTTAATGACATAAAAGAAGCCATGGAGTCAGTGCTAATTAGGAGCACGACTCAATGAGATCCCTTCGTGAGTGTATACGACAGGATCACTAATATTCCCTGTTACGCCGGGCTCAGTCTTTAAAGCAGCGCATCCTGTTAACCCCTCTCGTCCATAAAGGCATACCTCCTTCCAGAGGGGATGAGAATTAGGCGTTGTAAACCTTCCTCTAGTCTCTGGAAGTTCTGCGAGGGGGTTATGGTATGACAGCCATGCTGCATAACTTGAAGAGAGCCTAATACTGCTAACGAATGGCTTTGAGCAAAGCACAAGGGATACAACGAACAAGCCTAAATCGTCTGAAAAATATAAAATTAACTTTTCAGAATGTCTAAAACCCGGCAATATTTAAACAGTGATCCAGAGTGTATTTGATGACATAATGGGTCGGGACTCATTCCACTCCCATCTATTTAAGGAAGAAAAGCGGTGTTTCGCCAGGAAGCGATTGATAATCAGAAAATGAAATGGCGTGGAAGAGCCCTCCTTCTCCCCAGTGTACCCTTTTGGCTTACGGCTGGGCTATGTCTGTTTTTTCTCGTCGCATTTTTCACTTTTGTTATCGCCGGTAACTATACTCGGCGGGTCAACGTGACCGGCGAGGTCAGCACCTACCCACGCGCCGCCAACGTCTATTCCAGCGTTCAGGGCGTAGTTGTCAAACAGTTCGTCACCGAGGGGCAAATCATCACTATTGGTGCTCCCATTTATCAAATCGACGTCAGCAAGAGCACCCGCAGCGGTGTGGTCAGTGACAACCAGCGCCGGGATATCGATAGCCAACTTGCTCGTATTTCACAGATCATCAACCGACTTGAAAGCAGTAAGCAAGCCACAATTTCCATGCTGGAAAAACAAAAGGCGCAGTATGCAGCCGCATTCGCGCATTCTACAGACATCCTAAGACGGGCCCAGGAAGGGATTCGCATCATGAAGGAGAATATGGAAAGCTACCGTCACTATCAAACCAAAGGACTAATTAACAAGGATCAGCTGACCAATCAGGTGGCGCTGTATTACCAGCAACAGAACAATTTGTTGGGCCTCTCTAGCCAGAACGAACAAAATGCTCTGCAGATCACCACTCTGGAAAGCCAGATTCACACTCAAGCCGCCGAGTTCGACAATCAGATTTACCAGATGGAACTGCAGCGTTACGAGTTGCAAAAAGAGCTGCTAAACATTGATGCTGGCGGGGTTATCATCATCCGGGCTTTGACTAACGGACGCGTCGATTCACTGAGCGTCACGGTCGGCCAAATGGTCAATGTGGGTGACAGCCTGCTTCAAGTGATCCCACACGATATCGATCACTATGCCTTGGTGCTCTGGGTTCCCAACGATGCCATCCCCTACATTAATACCGGTGATAAAGTCAATTTGCGTTATGACGCCTTTCCGGCTGAGAAATTCGGCCAGTTTGCCGGCAAGGTGTCGCTCATTTCCAAAACCCCGGCTTCTCCACAGGAAATGCTTACCTATCAGGGAGCCCCCAAATCAGCGCTGACTAGCGCCATACCCTACTACAAAGTGATAGTCAGACCAGAGAAACAGGCCATTGCCTACAACGGCAAAAGTCTGAGTTTAGAAAATGGAATGAAAGTACAGAGCACCTTGTTTCTAGAAAAAAGGAGAATTTATCAATGGATGTTATCACCATTCTACGATATGAAACACAGTGCAACGGGGCCAGTCAATGAGTAGGTATTCCCTGAAAAAGCTTTTAAGTCAGCTGGATATGCGGCTACGCAGCCGTATTCCATTAGTTCATCAAACTGAATCCTCTGAATGCGGTTTGGCCTGCCTGGCCATGATTTGTGGTCACTATGGCAAGAACATTGATCTGATTGCTCTTCGCAGACAGTTTAATCTTTCAGCCCGCGGTACCACTCTATCCGGACTGACAAGTATTGCCGACCAACTGGGGCTATCAACCCGCCCCTTGTCTCTGGATCTCGATGAGATTAAGGCTCTCAAAATGCCGTGCATACTACACTGGGATTTCAACCATTTTGTAGTACTCATCAGTGTTAACCGTAACCATGCAATCCTACATGACCCAGCTCTTGGATATCGTTCCGTCAGTCTGACAGAACTTTCACAGAGTTTTACCGGTGTGGCACTTGAAGTCTGGCCAGGGAGTGCGTTTAAGGCAAACACTGTGCGTAATCGGCTCAGCTTAAGAACATTAATAGGCAGTGTGCATGGACTCAAGATGACGCTTGGCAAGATTTTTTTCTTGTCTCTTGTGATTGAAACCATCAACCTGATGATGCCCGTAGGAACTCAATTAGTGATGGACCATGCGATCCCTGCAGGAGATCACGGTTTACTCACTCTTATTTGTATAGGCCTCCTGTTATTTATTCTACTTCGAACAGCAGTTAGCATATTTCGCTCCTGGTCTTCCTTAATAATGACGACACTCATCAACATCCAGTGGCAATCGGGGTTATTTAACCATCTACTAAGGCTACCATTAACCTATTTCGAGCGACGCAAACTGGGTGATATTCAATCCCGATTTGGCTCACTAAACACTTTACGTGAGACATTTACGAGTAGCATAGTAGGAGCGCTAATGGATGGCATCATGGTGTTCGGTGTAATCGTGATGATGGCGTTATATGGTGGCTGGCTAACTTGGTTTGTTCTTGGATTTACTACAATTTATGTTCTTATTAGACTTCTAACATATGGAACATATCGACAACTGTCCGAAGAAGCGTTAGTCAGAGATGCTCGAACAAGATCATATTTTATGGAAACCCTATATGGGATCGCAACGGTCAAGATGCAAGGAATGGGCGAACGTAGGGCCGCTCACTGGCTAAATTTAGAAATTGACACTATCAACACTGAAATAAAAGTTACCAAAATGGATCTTTTCTTTGGTGGCATAAATTCATTTATCGGGGCTTGTGACCAAGTGATAATTTTATGGTTAGGTGCAAGCCTTGTGATTGAAAACCAAATGACTATAGGCATGTTTATTGCCTTCGGTGTATTCAGAGAGCAGTTTGCAGATAGAGTTTCCTCGCTAACTAGCTTTCTTTTGCAATTGCGCATGATGAGCCTGCATAACGAACGCATCACAGATATTGCTATACACTCGCAAGAGGCTAGAAAACCTGATATTTTGATAAATGTCGCCATGCGCCCTGTTTCATTAGAAGCTAATAACTTAAGTTATCGCTATGATAGCCAGTCTATACCAGTTTTTACTGGCTTATTTATCAAAATTTCACCTGGTGAAAGTGTGGCAATCACGGGACCTTCTGGAGCTGGTAAAACGACCTTAATGAGAGTATTGTGTGGATTATTCACACCAGATGAAGGGAAAGTGATTATCGATGGCACTGATATACAGCAGCTTGGTATTAATAATTACCATAAAATGATCGGTTGTGTAATGCAGGATGATAAGTTGTTTTCCGGCTCGATACGAGAGAATATTTGTGGATTTGATGATAATGAAAATGAGGATTGGATGATTGAATGCGCTAAAGCAAGTTATATTCATGATGTTATTATGAAAATGCCAATGGGTTATGAAACATTAATTGGTGAGTTGGGTGAAGGATTGTCGGGAGGCCAGAAACAACGTATATTTATTGCAAGAGCTCTATACCGGAAACCCGGCATTCTTTTCATGGATGAAGCTACAAGCTCATTGGATTTTGAAAGTGAAAGTTATGTAAACCAAGCGATAAAACAGTTAAAAATAACCAGAGTAATAATTGCTCATAGGGAAACAACTATTGCATCTGCAGACAGAGTTATATCGTTAAAATAACGACACCATGATTAAGTTATGTAATCAAGGTCTAGCAGAAAACTATTCATAATTGAAGAGACAGCTTCCTCATCTATAGTTTCAATTATGAACTCGTCATGAGGATAATTAGTAATGTTACTGAGCTCTTCTCTTAAATTAAGCATATCATTATGGTAACGTTGGGTTGACATCAAGTAGAGAGAAATAAAATGAAGCAAGAAACTATTCTTATCTTTGTAGATTCCGAAAAGCTCATCAGCATGAAAATATGCATCAGCATAATTAGATTTATCTAAGAGGTATGTTATCAGTCTCGATTTTACGTTAAGTGCATATATTTCGATATCACGATTGTAAGGCAGGGATAACCTACCAAACTCATTGAGGATATCTTCAAATTGTTTATCATGTGGTTCTAAATATCTAAGCATGAAATATTTCCATCTTAGTTCTGTTGGTGTCTTATCCAACTGACGCTTTAAAAGGCGTAAATTTCTGTTTTTCTTACCCTCTAATTCTCTATGTTCTAAATACCCGGTATGCTTTAATATAATTTCAGGCGTGTGCTTTATAGTATAATTATCTTCATATAGATACTCATGAACAAATCCTTTATATCTTAAAGAAGCCCTTTTCATAAAAATTCTTGCATTATTCCTTAATATAGAGCCATTCATGTTATCTATAGCTGGCGCATATAGGGTTAGTTCCTCTCCACAAAATAGTGAATATATTTTTTCTCTAAATTCATTTAAACAGCCCTCAGCTAGATATTCATCAGCATCAATAAAAATACAATATGGTCCTGTGGCAAGATCTATTGCATAATTCCGCAGTTCTGAAAAATCATCATCCCATCGATAACCAAAAATTTTTATCTTTTCGTTATCTTTAGGTATCACATTTAGCGTATTGTCGACAGAGCCAGTATCAACGATGATAACTTCATCCGTAACATCAATAATAGAGTTTATAGCTCTTAATATTGAATCTTCGGCATCGCATACGATTATTAATGCACTTATTCCAGATTTATTCATCCTTTTCTCTCCAGGTGGATTTAGTACCTAAAGGTGTATCTAAAGTTTGCTTTTGGAACCCTATCCCTATGACGTCATTTTGCATAAGCTTGGCGAGTTTATCGATTGGTAAAATCCTATGTAATCCAGTAAGCCCACAAATAACTCGATATATTGTATTAGATATTAACTTTGGTCCGGCTAAATAAAATGTTACGAATTCATTTTCAGAAATTACATCACGTCTATAATTAAGTAAGAAACCAAAGGCTGCCCCTTCTCCCTCAAAAGAAGGTATCAAGAAACCAGCAACGAATATTTTTTTATTTTTTTCAATGTAATTATAGTTAAACTCTACTCTTTTAAGTAAGTTTTTTAAAAAACGAGAACTAGGTGTAGACGCAATTATGTTATTAAAAAATACCCCATTTATAAATTTCACTGTACTTATTGATATTAAATTATCATAAACATAAATATCACCAAGAGAAGAGATCTGAGGAAAATCAACATGGTTGATGTCTAAAATTATTGCACAAAAAACATTACCCATCTCAACATCATTAATATTCTCAATCTTTTTTAAATAGTCCTTGCTATCCGCCAAACTGTCATTTACATAATTAAATTTGCATAAGAAAGCATGGGACTTAGCTAAGTAAACGTTTTCATCATGACGTATATTAAGCTTATCCAAGAGGACATTTGTCTTCTGATAAATATTGTCAATGTAAGGCAGTGTATCTATATCTATATACACACCGCCATACCTGTGCAAAACCAAAAGCCTAAGAAAATCGCTTGCACATGCAAGATTATTTCTCAATATTAACTCATAATAGTAGAACTTTTTATACTCAATGAACTCATTACTAAACAGTTCTTGAATATTCATTATGTTAATACTTTCAGGTATATGCTTGCTAAAATTACCGCTCTCAACATACTCATGATTTATCGTATCAAGAAATTTACTCGCAGCATCATTAAACGTCTCACCCTGTTTTATTTTAGGCCAAATGTAATCAAATGCTTTGTTACGGAGGTAAAATATATCTTTCCCACTGTCATCACAATATGATTTTAAAGATTGTTGAAATAAATTAACAAACGAGGAGGTGATATCTATCCATAAAAACACCGATTTATTTTTATTAATATCACTCCATACTTTTATATATGATATATTTGAGAGTTTCAGATCACCAATCCAGATAAAGTGGATTTTGTCCGGAACTTTAACTCTCTTAAACCCTTTCGTTTCTAGAATATTTATTGCTTCGTTAAAGCATCCATCATCATTGTCATCATTCATTATCGAATTAAAACTTAGTGCACCTTTCTCCATTTTATCTTAAGAATGCTTCAATAATAGATGTGAATGATATATCCTTTGTATACTCTTCGAGAGACTTACTATTCTCTCCTAATTTTTCTTTAAATTTTTTCACGGCTTCTTTTTTTGATTCAGCCTCAACTTCCAATTTTTGAAACCCATTCCCCATTAGCGTCTCCAATTCACTTTCACTTTTTTTACTTTCATCACAGAGTAAGAACTTTTCGCTATTGTAGATAAAGTTATACTTTTTCATACATTTCCTTTGAATGTCTGATATATCACAAGGAGAGTATATCTCCTTGTGAAGTTTTCTTCTATCTATTAACGAGGACGATGGCCACCAGTGCACCCACCATCACCGCCTTTCATGCCACCCGGGCGACCAAAGTGGTTAGCCTGGCTACCACTGCCACGATTGGACTGATTATAACTATTATGTTGGCGATCATTTCCTGAATTGCCACCGTTACCGTTTGACCCCCCACGGCCACCACCATTATCAGAACGATCACCGCCATTATTTCCACGGCCACCAGAAACATTATCTAATAGTGATGAGTCAATAACTTTCATAAACAACTCCTTTTGATGATGATACAACTCTGTGTAAACTTATGTAAAGCGAACAATTAATAACCTATGCGTATGAGATTTTCAATACCTTTGTTTAAAAAATTTAATGTTTTTGACATTGTTCTCAAATTTGTATTGCAATGTCAACAGCACAACCTCCATAGAAAAAGCCACCGGTATCCGGTGGCCATGAGTTAATACTCCAGCAAAAGTCGGTGGCTAGCCGGCTGCTGCATTTGGTGACAAGGGAATAGAATCCTTATCGGCGTAGGTCAGGTGGCTCACCTCACCAGCCTCAACCTCAGCCGCTATTCGTCCACCGTCGACATGCTCACCACGGTCGTAACGATCGTAGCCACTGCGTTCCGCATCAGGCATATACCAGGTATGTTCTACCTGACAACTGAACTGCTCCGACACTGTCCCGATAACCTCGCCGGCTGGCGGGTACCATGGGGAATCAAAGTGCACTGTCAACGTGTTAATGCCATCCCGTACGCAGCCGACATTATGGCCTGCCGGCCATTCGACGCCGTACTGTCGACCATAGAGCTCGACAGTGGTCGGCACATCACGCAGCAGTCCACCTGAGCCATTCAGTTCGGTCGCCAGACGCGTCGGGATCAGCATCAGCATATCGCACGGTGCGGTATATTCAGGCATCATCCCCAAACGTTCCCAGCAGATGCCGGCATCGATATCAGGGCTAACCCCCACCAGACCGAACCAGTCCGCATACTGGCGAGAAAGCACATCCGCCATACGCGCCTTCGCCACGTTGGGGATGTTCTCCCATTTCACCGCATCGATACCCGACTGGCGGTAGAGTCGCTCTATCAGGCGAATGTTCTCGCCCGTTAACGGCACATCAGCCTTCAGCAACCCGAACCAGTGTTCAAAGGCCAGACTCTGAGGCGATGCAATCCCCGGCTGCGTTAACAGTGCCGGGTAAGGCACGTAAACACCGGGTTTTGTCGTCGCCGGCTTCAGTATGCCGGCACACCCGGCCAGGAACAGCCGGCAGCTTTGTTGAACAGCATGACGGTAGTCAGGAACCACATGGCCATTAACCCATTGCTGCAGTTCATCCACAAAAACGGATTGGCCAGTGATCACTAAACGGTTATTGCACCAGTTCGACATGTTCGTTCTCCTCTTCTTACAAGAAAAAAGAGGGAGCTTTCCCCAGCGGGGGAAAGTCTCCCCCGTTGGGTTAGGTGTTACCTCATGATGGCCAGGACGCTGATCCTGTCCTTAGTGGGCTTGCTCGCCATAGTGAGCCCGGTATACCTGATGTTCGTCGCCATTAGCGACCAATCCCAGCTGTACCAATATTCCGCGCTCCCACGAGCCCGGACGTCGGCTACCATCGGCGATACTCGCCAGAATGTAATGGATCAGGCCCTCGACATTCTCAAGCCGGACAGCGGCGCCACAGGTCTGCTGAAGCTTCAGCATGTAGGCCAGCTCGCTGGCAATCTCAGGGTCAACGGTTACCTGCAGCCCCTTGTTGGTGGTTTTAATCATCGGTTATCTCCTGTTCTGTTTCACCGATCACGCCCAGCTCTTCCACCTGGCGCAGATACGGTGATGATGAGGTAAAGGGAATGGCGCCCAGGCGTACCAGGTGGTATTTATCCACCAGGTTATTGATCGCCTCAAACGGTCGCACTCCCGCTTCCTGTAAAGCCATCACGCACTCCGCTTCACACAGATCGGTATCGTTTAACGCCAGGCCAAAATATTTGGCCAGTAATCTGCCGGCAATGGTCTGCCAGTAACGTTGTTCCATCGTCATCACCAGACTCCTCATGCCGCAACGGCAGGATCGGTTGTCACCGGGTCTGCCAGGGGCTTCAGCAAAAACTCTGACGCCTCCCGGGCTTGCTTAGCCGCACGAAACAGCGCGCGCTTGTCCTCACGCAACACCCTGAGCCAGTGCTCGAGGTAGCTATCGTGCCGAACGTCGCCAAAGACGCCAAGCTGTGCGCACATAAAAGCACTGCCCAGCTCCGCCACCAGTTCCTCAAACGCATACACCGGGTCGCCGAACCGCCGGGAAGAAGACGTGATCCCTTCCCGGTTAAGCCGTTTAGCATGGCCGGTGCTGTGCACCAGTTCATGCAACAACGTTGACCAGTAATCCGCCTCGGTTCGAAATTGCTGAGCCTGTGGCAGGACAATCTGATCCCTGAGCGGGGAGTAAAACGCCCTGTCCTGGTAAACCTGTTCAACCCGAACGCCGCAGGCCTCAACGAGGGTGTTAACCTGAGCCTGCGTTTTCGCATCAACCAACGCATTACCCTCATCCGTCTCGGTTGCCGGCATAACGCCGACAACGGTCTCGGGGAGGTTGTCGCATTGGCCAACGTTAAACAGGTACAGCGGCTTCAGCATGGGTATTCGCGTTTTCAGCGGTTTTCCCTCTTCGTCAAACAGCTGCCGGCCATCAGCATCCTCCACCTGCTTGTCCCAGGGTTTGAATACCACGGCCAGGGTTGCCGTTTCGCCGGCACGTACATGGCCACCGACGGCTTCCGCCTGCTTATAAGTCAGCCAGCGATTGGAGTGAAAACCGCGTTCTTCCGCAGCTATCCACAACAGCAGCACATTTACGCCGCTGTAGTGGTAACCCGTCGTGCCGTTCTGCGGCATGACAGACCCGGTATAAATCCGGTTCCGGTCAGTCCGCCAGGGCTTGCGCCAGGGTAAGGTGCCACGCTTGATGGCGCCGATGATACTGTCCGTGACCTGTTGGTACAGGTCTGGTCGTTCGCGACGGGCTTTTGCCAGCCGGCGTGATGGTGATGTTTTCTTCATGGAATGCTCCTCAATGAAAAAGGCGCATTCCTCCCCTGGCGGCGAAGAATACGCCCCAGGGGACAGGAAAAGTGGTTAAAAAGCGGGGTAACGCAGCGCCCCTTTCGGATTCACTGTGTCAATACGCTGTTTCAGCCGTTCGAACAGAGCCAGGTAATCAGCCCGATCGGCGGGTTTTGCCCGTTTGCAATCGGTATGACAGGCCGTGGCCAGCAGGTTGATGGCCCGCTCACGCCAGTGTTTAAACTCATCCTGGCTGACGCAGACCGAGTAATGGACCTCGGCCAGCTGCAGCATGCGCGCGGTCACCCGGCGATAATCGGCGACACACACCCAGTTAACCGTGGCAACGTGCATACAGACCGTTTCGGGTAACAGGTGGATCCAGAGCTCATGGCCTTGCGACAGTATTCGCTCGATACAACTGTCGTTCAGCACCAGCTCCTCACCAAAGTCGTCGCCGCCGGCAAGCTGCCGGGACGTTTCATACCAGGCCTCATCCTTGTCAGGATGACACCCGTCGGCATACGCCAGATGCTTGATACGGCCGGTGGCGTTTCGTTCGCCCACGGCCGGCATCAGATAGACGCCATTATCCTTGGCCAACACCAACGCACACTGATTGGCGCGGACTTCAGCCACGACGGCGCGCAGTTCTGCAGGGTTAAAATGCAACATGATAAGTCTCCTGAGTTGCGGAGACGGACTTCCCCGGGAGGGAAAGCCCCTCCAGGGAAATGAAACGTTGTGGCCAGTGGGTGGTGTTACCACGAAGCCCGGAAGTAAAGGTGGTCCCGACTGAAATCAAAACCGGCAAGCACGTTGTTAACGTACACCTTCAGTAAATCGACCTGCGTCCAGTAAATACCGCCGTAGTCGCGAGATTCAGAAGGAAACTCATCATGGCAGTTCGCTTCATTCAGCCGCGACAGACACAAATCCAGCATCTGGATGTCATTGCGGTCGAACGCCATCAGCTCACCGTTTGTGACCTCCCCGACACTGTTGTCCACCCAATGCATCAACGCAGTAAACCCGCGAAAATGACAGGTGTGAACCAGCAGCGGCGGATGGTAGTGGTTACACGTTTTGTGGTTGTATATTCGCGGCGCCTGCGCGCAATCACCGCCGTCCTCCAGCCACGCTGGTGAACACGGCACCCAGTCACCGACGGGTGTCCAGTCGCCGTTTACCGGCAACATCGGATAGTCAGCCTTACGTTGACGGAAAAAGTTGATATCAAGCCCCATGGGTCACTCCTCTCGGTATACGGACAGGAGCTCCCCTGCAGGGAGACCCTGCCGGGTGAATTAAAAATCGCGACTATGCCGCCGAATGCGCCTGATTCAGACGCACCGCCAGCACTTCATCCATGCCGACAATAACGCGCCAGCGACAAAGCAATTCATCGGGATCATCGTTATGACTGCTATACCCTTCCAAATGGTAAAGAATGGAATCATCAGCCAGTGCCGCCTCATCCACTTCACCCGGAGCAAGAAGTTCTGGGCGTTTAAGGTGGTGGCGCAACCAGAGCAGTGGCAACTCCCATCCTAGATTTTTGGAAAGTTTGGCGTCGTTCCGCTCTATCCGTACAGAGCCAGGGCACAGGTTATGAATCAGTATCAGAACCAGTCGGTGAAAAAAATCAGGGTGCTGAAAGAACCCCACACGTTCTTTGACGTAAGGCACCGGTTGCATCGGGATATTTTCCTCTGCTCCCGGTGATACACGTAAACCGGCCGTTTCGAAGATCATGCCATCAAACAGCTGACCGGCTTCCGTGATACCTTCTGGCCGGGACTCTTCCGGCAACAGCCAGAACACCTCGGTCACCGCCAGGGTGAAATCAATCCACGCGTTCTGGGACGGTGGTGCGACAAAATACACGTTCATACTCACGATAAATCCTCCGGTAACAAAAAATTGGGGGGATTTATCCCCCGGACGGGAATAAATCCCCGTCAGGGTGTGTGTCTGTCAGGCTGCAGTGCCGATCACCAAACCTCGAGCTCGCCAATCGCAATGTCGGCTTCGACATCGCGCTTGCCTTGCTCCACGGCCTGCGTCCAATAAGACGCGTGAATATCTTTGCTCAGAGTATCCAGGCCAGCCATAAGCGCTTGCCCGTTAGCGGAAAGTGTCGATATATAGCCGTACTGCATGACCAGCAGGAAACCACCAAAGGCCTCACCCGCATTGATAACGGCATTTTCCACATCATTCAGCTCTGTGGGGTCTTCACGTTCAAGACCCAGTCCCAGACGCTGGTAAGCCCGGATACTCATAAGCTTGCCTTCCACCAGACAAAGGAAATGAAACGCATCAAGCGCGGTTTTTAAGTCAAGTACGTTGGGTAACGGGGTATGCATCGATAAATCCTCCATAAAATGCCGAGGGATTTATCCCCATAACGGGTGTAAATCCCCGTCAGGGTATTAAGTGGGTAAACCGACCGCTCTAAAAGCGGTAACGCAGTCTGGCCAAATGCTCAGCATGTTGACAGGCGAGTCGGTAAGCTTTTCTGCGCTCGGTATGCTTGCAAAACAGCACAACGTGGGTGCTTGCGTAGGTATATTCGCCTTTGCACCACCCCTTGCGCAGCGTCAGTAACGCGCTGACCGAACCATCATCACTGCAGATAACATGCGCGCGAACGGCAAAATTACCTGCTGCATTGACGTACCAGTCAGTAAAACGCGGCGGCGCCATGCGAAAAGGTATTCGCTGGACAGCCGATTTGACACGGTGCAGGGTTGAGAAGAAATCAGGAACAACTGAAGAAGTAAAAACAGACATGGTGTTTCTCCTGTAAAAAAGGGAAACACCGCTCCCAAGGGAAAGGTATTTCCCCGGGGGATCAGATTGCAGCAACCGCAGTCGTTATGACATCGGTCAATACCTTCATCACCGTTAAGTGATCCCTGTTCTCAAAGGTTAAACAGGGTTACCGCCACTGGGGCTTCCTCTTTCAGGCTACGAGGATATTCGCAGTCGCCCGAAGGCGTTTCTCACAGACCGCTGAAACTTTGGTTGGCACTCACCCGAAGGCGCTTCTCACAGAGTGCTGAAGCATTGGCTGGTTGTCCGAAGACAACGAGTAAGCATGTTTATTTTCCGAGCAAATCGCTGATCTGTCAAGAGGCCATGCGCACCTGTTTTTGGATTAATTTTTCCTATTATCCTAATAACGTAACATCTCAGTACCATTATCATTTTGAGGTCGCAGCCCTGTGAGAGCTGCGACCTTATGTACGAACCATCATATTCACGTATACCGTTGAGAAAATTTTAAATTAATAAAATCCCGCATACTAAATGCAATTAATCCGTTACTCCACATCACCTTTAAAATAGACTTGCTTAATATAACGTCCTCGGCCATCACCATGGCCCAAATCCATCGATACCAATGCCTCTGCTTCTACACGACTCATTCCATTTTTAACATGATGAGTCACCGCATCGCGTGAATACGCGTATCGCAAACTATGGGGAGCATCTTTCCCTGTCATTCCTGCCTCACGAACAATATTTCGATAACGTTCTATTGCTGTATGCAATGAAGGTTTATCAATCAATTTTCCATTGTGGTCATCACAATGCTTTATTGCAGCATCTAAAATAGATAAAACCTTCTCACGATTAAAAATGGTCGTATCACGAGGACGACCTCCTTTCGTGCCAAAAACAACCCGAACACGCTCGTCGCCATTAATTAAAGCCTGCCGCCATGTTTTTAATGACTTTGCTGACTGAACAGTTTCTTCCGTTCGCAAACCTACATAGCGAGACAATTGAACACCTAATGCTACCCCTGCATCTTTCTTTAAGACGTGATTTATGACAGCAGTTAACTTTTCATCCGAAATAGGGGCTTTTTTTCCATCACGGTTAGCACCTGAAATCCCTAAAGCCTGGTTACTCAATTTCTCATGGTTGGGATCGGCCAGTTTATTCCGACCCGCAGCTGACATGATTGAACGCACTGCTGCCATCTCGTTTTGCAATGTACGGAGCGACAGGTTTTCAGCCTGCCGGCTATGAATGTATTTTTCGATATGGGCCGTCTTGATGTGTTTTACATCACGAATTTGAATATTTAACTTTGCCAGACATTCAGAAAAACGTGCTGCAATTCTGGAACGGTCAGCAACGGTTTTAAAACTCCCTCCTCCCTGACGAGCAAGCGTGACAAGTTGTTTTCCCAGCTGTTTACCGAATCTGGACATCTTAACATCTCCAATGGGATACACGTCCTTCTGCTTTAAAAGAAGCAGACGGATCTGTACCCCAGTAATTTCAACCCCGACGACACGGTTGCTTTTGCGCTTCCTGCGTCTCGACTGGTATCTGTGCATCGGGGCGGCGAAATGTTGAGTTCTTGCGAGGCACCCCAGATCTCTGATCTGTTTGCTGCTAATGCAGAGCTGACTTTCGTCAAGCTGCCTCCAACACTACTGTCCGTAGTGTCGCCATCGATACCGAGTCGATTTCCTCCTTCTAGATAGTGAAACGTTCAAAACGGGTTTCCCGTCGTAATTACGTTGAAGTGAATAAGTGTTTAAGACCGTATTGACACGGACTACATGTTGGTCAGATGGTAGTAAAACGTTGAAAGCCACGTTGTGCGTGGGTTGAGACGTTATGCGCTACGCGCGTCACTTGGTAGTGTCTTCGCCACTTCACAAGTGACGCGCGCTCCTCTGCTCCTAATGAGACTCACGTAAGCGGCCAAATGTACCAAATGGCCTTATACGTGCGTTCAAAAGTCGCATCGTTAGCAACTCGTCATAAAAGATAAGAGAATCAAACCGTTGAAGCGTAGAACATCGCCATGGCGAGCTCTATAGCTGAAAAACGTAATACATACGTTATTGGTGAAAGGAACCGTACCAGGACTGGCGCGGTTGAGTCGCAAATGAACCTTCATCACTGCCGTGATCTCCGTTCTCAAAGGGTAAACGGAGGTACCGCCACATGGGCATCCTCTTCCAGGCTACGAGGATATTGTGACCACCCGAAGGCGTTTCTCACAGGTCACATGAAACATTGGATGGCACTCACCCGAAGGCGTCTCTCACAGAGCGCTGAGACATTGGATGGTCGTCCGAAGACGACGATACAACTCGAGTAGGGTAAGCGATCCTATCGAATCCCGTCAATCACTTGACTTGATTTCGTTCGCTGGCTACAGTGTATTACACTACATAAAATTGCATTACAAAAAAAAGGAAATAACATGAAAGTACCTTCATCCTTTCGTTTCCCTGAGCGATTAATGAATAGTTTAAAGGCTCGTGCAGAGTCACGAAATAAATCGCTAACTGAACATGTTCAGACTGTCCTGGAAGCAAGCTTGGACAACGAAGACTTTGAGAAGAAACATTACTTTGAGCTTATGGAGAATCCAGATAAAAGCATTTCCGACATTTACATAAAACTCTTCAGTACAATAAACACACAGACAACGCGCTTAAGTCTGTCTGAGCTAAAGTTCATTATACACCACTGCCATCAGGCCTATCTCTTTCACAGCCATGCTGTTAGCAATGATTATATCAAGGTAATTATTGACATATCATTAGAGCTGGTTACTGTTTCAGTACGTGAAAACATTACCTTTGATAAACATTATGTCTACCGCTGTTTTGATCTATCAGATGAAAACCTGGATGAAACTATCAGCAGTATGAAATCAGTTATTAATAAATGCATCGATGGCACCTACGCCGAATATTTAACCCGCCCATTGGAAAGTGGAGCATTTAACTTTGCGCAGTACCCAAAAGAAACTCTAGATTTAATATTTACCAAAGCAAGGTTGCAAAAACTATTCCCTCTTGTTACACGCGGAATCATTCAAAAAAACAAAGATAAATGGAGAATAAAAGAACTTTCTCAAAACATCCCTTCGCATAGAGTTGATTTTTGCGTCGATGATTTAAATTTTTCTATAGTTTGCCATGGCAGCGAACTAAGATATGATGACCCTGCATCCGTTTTCTTTGTTATCGAAGGAAAGCACTTTATCAAGCCATATTCATTAAAGCCCCTACTTGCGATCATTCGCTTAGTAAATCGGGACGTACTAGACGATTTTTCCAGAACGTATAATGACTCTGATAAAGTAACTATCTGGCCACCGTACTCCACTGATAATAACGGAACGATAGACATAGACTCACTCAGGTTAATATACACATCAGAGCTCTACAATGAATTTAAAGAGAAGTTCCTGAAGGCTATCGGGGACGAAAAAATGTCAGTTATACTTAACGCAATGAAGATAATGCATGGGGATATTTGACCTTGCTTGCCTATTTGGGGGGGCTACCAGTGCCTTTACCTTTATTGGGTATTCACCACCTGACTTTGAAGATGTAAACCTATACTGTTGTTCCACCTGCTGATATAAAGCTCTCCAGTCTGGGCAGGATCATGTAGCATCTCCGAACACAGAAAAGCTTGTTTGCTTGCGGTCTGAGGACCGAGTGAATAGCAATTGGTTATTATTCAGGCTATGATGAGGTCAGGCTATCACCTAGCTAAGGAGTGATGATGAACGAAACAAGACAGCACCACGCCTATCAGCGTGGAGTACGCATGGCAAGCCTGTGGAAGCGTCTTAAAGGTACGATTTTGAGATGGGATGCGTTCTTTGTGTCAAAGGCTCGGAAATACAGCCTACCTGCTTGGATCGCCCATATTCCGATGATTATCCTTGCAATTAGCATTCTAGCGACGTTGGTGTTCGGAGGGATGATCATTGCCAGTTCGGTCGTACTCATTGGAGCATTACTTCTTCTCGTTAGTGAAGCATTTTCACCAAAAGAGGAAGCAAACCTAGCTGAAGATGCAACGACGTTAAATACGTCATACAAATCGCCATGTGAATATAGAGCTGATGGTGAGTTTGGACCAGGCTGGTACGCCGGTAATTACAAAGTTAGCGATGATTACTGAAGTTTCAGCAATCATCGCACTTTGGTTATTTAGAACAGCCTATTTGCCAGCGAGATTGCCAGCCCCCTTACTAGCTATCGTGTCCGCCACGGCACCGCCAACTTTTCCTCCAGCAGCCTTACTATCTGCTGCACCGTTTGCCAGAGCCATACCTAGTGAATGACCGACACTCACCCCTGCCCATGAAAGAGCACCCAACCACATAGCTGGTAATACGATAAACATACAGCCCATCACCAGGTTCATAATCAGGTCATCGGCACTATTCTGGAACCCGGCCACATTCCAGCGACTGTGCGAGTCCGAACTGTACAATGCCTCTAGTAACCAACTGTCCAGCCAGCGCGCCAGTTCCCACCAGAACGTCAGGAAATTCAGCGCAAACACCACGAACGTCACGGTGATCACCGTCTTGTACTCGTAGGCCGCAAAGGCTAGGATGAGTGGCACCATGATATACACGGCCATCAGCAGTACCGCCTGCACCATCGGCAATGCCTGACGCATCGCATCAAAGGCCGGATAGGCCGCCAGGCTCCCCAGCGCGGTTCCGCCCAGTGACGTGAGCCGGTTAACCGAGTTGTCCAGGGTAAAATCTGCATTGCCGCCGTAACCGGCATAAGCGCGTCCGCCCTGGGAGACCGTCAGGTTATCCGGGCTGACCAGGCGACGCACCACGGCTTCTTTATAATCTGCATCTGGTTGCCCCATCATCTTCAGCGCGGCAGACATCCGCAGCATGACGCCCGGATCGACTTGTTTCACCACGCGAGCCTCCAGTCCCGTCTCGCCGGCTGACCACCACTCGCTGCAGGTTGGATATCCCCCTCGTCCGGTGTTTGGCCGGCCACTGTCCCGCCCTTCACTCCACGGGAAACTGGCGCGCGGCGTTTTGGACTGCAGGTTGTTGTAGTACCCGCCGTTCAGGAAGGTCTTCGACCCCAGCCACTCGATGTCACGCAGGGTGGCTTTGTCCGTCGTCTGGCCCTGGTCGCGGTTCTGCCAGGTATACAATGCCAGCGCATAGCAGTCGTTGGTGAAGTCCTGCAGCTCCTTCGCCAGCGCCGGGTTGTTGACCCGACTGTGTTGGACTTCAAAACGGACCTGCCGCAGATCAGGCCTGCACGGAATGGTTGCAACGGCCGCCGACGTGATGCCTTTTGAGAGTTTATGCACCACCAACCACCACACCGGCACCTTCGCCGTCTGGCCGTTCATACTCGACATGATGTTTGCGTAGCCCGTTTCATCCGGCTTTTTCGGTGTCCAGGTACCACAGGTCGCCGCCCGGCTGCTGTCGTATTTGATGGTGTCGAGGCTGACATTCATCAGCGGCAGACAACAGGCCAGCATCACAAAGAATGCCCCGTAGAGCAGGTTTTCGATGCGTGGCAGAGACAGCATCCCTTTGTTGCCCTCATCTTCCCCTTCCTCTCGCACCTTCAGCCAGACGGCTGCCACTTTGAACAGCAGCGGCAGCACAAACAGCCCCGTACTGACCAGCAGCTCCCACAGGCCATTGTTAATCAGCCAGCCGAGCAGCGTCAGGAAATACTCCAGATAGCTGTTTGTCATCATAAGGTCAGCCCTCCACCAAAGAGGCTGTATTCACAGGCCAGGGAAAATACCGCGCAGGCGATGGCCATGCGTTTGAGGGGTTGCCGGTATTCTGGTTTGCAGCCCGGCGCATGCCAGACTTTCCAGAACCCCCAGGCCAGCGCGGCGTAAAGCGCCAGGCGCCAGCTCAGCCAGCCATAACGGGTGCTGTGCACCCAGTCACGCAGCGCGGCACTCTCTCCCGGGTGATTGACACCCCAGTGAGCCATGCCCAGCGCGACTATCATCGCTATCACCAGCATGCCCAACATCTGCAGAACACGCTTTGCCCGCAGACCAAACCGGCGCCTCCTGGTAGGCGTCACCGCTTTTTTCTCTGTTCCGGTCATTGATTCATCCTCACAATTACTGGTCGCTTTCCGGCACGGCCAACTGGTTGAATTTAGTATCCGGGCTGTCAACCGACTGACGCTGCGGGTTGGTTTCCGCCCGATTGTTCTCCCTGTCGATGATGGTCAGTACCGCGTTACGCGCAATTTCACGCTTCATCTCCATCTCGTTCTTGAGCGCCGTGATCTCACGATCCAGCGCCTCGATACGCCGATCACCCTCTTCCATCGCGACTTTCTGCGCAGAGGCATTCGGCTCAGACATCCCGGTGGTGATCATGCGCCGCATGATAAAGGCCGTTTCGATGGTATCCGCCATCGCCAGTTCACTGGCCAGGCGCCCAACCAGGGCGGCATTATCTGGATCGCGCTGCAGTGCCTTGATAACGCCGGCGGTCACCGTCAGGCTACCCGTCTTGAGTTTGGCCAGGTTGCCCGCGGTGGGTTTTTCTGCCCCATTGACCAGCTTGGCCAACTGCTCGTTATTCGTTTTCGTCGCCTCTTCCAGCATCGGCGCAAAACCTGTACCGGCTACGGTGCTGCCTGGCTGTTCGGTCCCTTCGCCACTGGTGCATTGCGCGGCGTCCTTGCAGGTGCGCAGCGAGGTGTCGCCCAACACCTTCACCACAGCGGCTGCCGCTTCTTCACTGCTGGCATATTTGGTACAGGCACCGCCTGTACAGCTGCTGCCGGATACGCTGGAGGTGCTGGTGACCGGCAACGCATTCATCATGTTGTAGCCGGCTGCAGCCAGATCGTGCGTCGGTTTGATCGCCGGCTGACCGGCGCCGCCGCGCTTCTGTCCACCGATCCAGGTCTGGCCGGATTGCCCGGTTACTTTCTCGGTGGCATTCATCGACCGCACTGCATCGGCATCCCCGTTATTGATCAGGCTTTTGGCCTCCTCCATCGCCGCCGCCTGGCTCCAGCCGCCGGAATCCGCCATATCCATCATCCGTTTGGAGAGGTTCTGGCAATTGAGCTGGGCTTTGTCGAATGCCATATTGGCCTGCAATACCCCGTTGGTCAGCATTTCATACAAGCCCGGGTTAGCACGCTGGATAGCCATCGCAGGCAGACTGGCTACCGCACCGGTAGCGCCCTGAATAACGTTACCCATCAGGCTCTTGAACCCGTCCGTCACGCCATTAAGCTGGTTACCGATGGTGCTCTTCAGGTCGAAGTTGCCGCACATCAAATCCGAGCTCCAGCCCAGATTCATCCCCAGGCGCTGCATATTGCCGCGCGTCGCCGGCTGCGATATCACCGAGCCTCCGCCCAGGGAATAGAACAGCTTGTCCGAGACGGCGCCGCTTGCGTTCTTACCGTAACCGATATTGCTGTCATTCACCTGGGGCAGTGAAATACCAAACAGGGTGCCGTTATCGTCATTGTCGTCAGCATGTGCGCTCACACCGGCCATCGCCAGGCTGCCGGCAACCACCAAAGGCAGTAGACTGCGTCGTCCCCAGAGAGATTTATTCATTGGTTTTTTCATCATTTATGCCTCAAAAATCCGTGCTGTAGAGGAAACGCTGCCCGCGGCGCTGGCAGCAGCTGTAGGGTTGCCACAGGGCAAAGGCAGCGTTCGCATCCGCGGCTGGCGTATGGTCACCGTCCGGGAACACGGCGCAGGACTGGCTGAGCTGCGGCGCCAGGCGTTGCCATTTGTGGTTGCTGGTTCCGGTATTTTCCTGAACCGCACCTGGTGGCCAGTACCCTTCCGAGCGCTGGCCCATCAGGGGCTGGTAGACGTGCGGCTGACCAGAGCGAGTGATGATGTCCGCCACCCGCTGTGCCACCAGAGCCCCCGCCTTGTCGTCATCGACCTGAGTCACAAATCCCGAACGGGGGTAGACGTTGCCCCACATATTCGCGGCCGCCTGACTGCCGACCTCACGCTGACCAGGCACCAACGCTTCGGGATAAAGGGATTCCGGCATGCCTGTACGCCATGCCAGGCTGTCCAGCGTGCTGAGGAAATACGGCACGAAGGGGGTCGCCGCACTGCGGCACGAATAGCCGGCAATGCTGCCGCCAATCAGGGTCGTCGCCGGATGGCCAATGGCGTCAGCGTATTTGAAATGCAGGTTGGTTTTGCGCTGCCCGGGGGTTTTCAGCTCATTGTTGCCACCGCCGGCTGCAACGCCGCCCAGTGCGCTGGTGATACTGCTCTCGAGTCCGCCGGCGGCCTGACTGACCATCGACATCTCACGCCATGGGTTGCCTCCTGGAGCGTTATACGCTGATACCACTGCCTCCGGGATGAAATGGGAAACTTTGACCGAGGTTCTGACGGTGCATCCGCCCCAACTGCAGAACAACCAGTAGCAAATGCCGCTGACTCGCCAGCTGATGCAGGACTGTGACACGGCACTGGCAACAATCTGCGCGCTGTTGAGCGCGGCATTCGCCGCCGGCACACCGGCCGCAGACAGCATCATGGCCACACCGAAGGATTTAAGGGTCAGCCGGGGTTGTCCGGGTGATGCCAACTGCAAAGGAGATCGTTGCATATCACTGGCCCTCCAATGACTTCACGCGCAACGCGGTGGCCCGGGCGATATCGGCGGTGCCATACACCACATCTCGATCGTCAAACACGACCGCGGGGACTTTTTTGACGCCCAGTTCCCACGCGCGCACCACCGCGCGGTAAACCGTGGCCAGCTCCTGTTCATGCGCCTGCCATTGTGGTGACTGCAGTACGGCTTGCGCCTGCCGCTGCGCTTCATCCGGGTTCGACGACAGTGCGCCGAAGAGCTGCGTCTGCAACTGCTCCGGACCGTCAAGATAAATCACGGTCACGGAAGCATCATTATTCGTCGGGGGATGGTGGGAATCGGTATACAGTACCGTGCCGGCAAGCACCGATGCCGGCATCAGCAGAGGGAACAACGTCAGCAACGTGCTGATTTTCATGGCGTACACTCCTGCGTGGATAGAATCCACACAGGATGCTATGGAGCGCTCAGAAAGACAGCAAAGAAGTCTTTATTGGATTGCGATAATTTCCCTACCAAACGGCGGAATGAAGCTCTGCCATAGCTCACTCTCAAAGGCTATTGACTTGTACAGCTTGAATTTTCCAGCGGACAATGTACTGGCCCAGACTTTTGGCCCACGAACCAACGAAACCTGCCGCGAATTATTGACGCTGCTCAAGCCTTTTAACATTGGGATGATAACCAGCGACGACTGGGGGAGTTATGCCAGAAAGGTGCCGAAGGAAAAGCATCTGACCGGCAATATTTTTACTCAACGCATTGAGCGCAACAACCTGACGCTGAGAACCCGAATCAAACGCCTGGCCCAAAGAACCATCTGCTTCTCACGCTCTGTAGAGCTTCATGAAAAAGTCATTGGGGCCCTCATCGAAAAATACATGTTCTACTAATTGGAGTCATTACCAAAAATACATTGATTAAACTTACTGATTAGTAAATTAAACCATTTATCTACGGCGTCAGGGCCTTAGATATAGGAATCCCGGTCACATTGGCCGGGATTTTGTTACTTTTATTTAAGAGTATCGGTATACGGATTTTTAGCGAGGATATCATCAATTTCATCCTGAGCCTTTAATCTCCATTCATCACTAATAACACCCATAAGATCAAGCACTTTATTAAATGCAACTCGCCGCCCATCTCTGTTCTCAACATGATTTTCCAGTTCATATTGAAAGGCAACTTTATAAATAAAGTCAGACATAATCCAAAAAAGCAACTCATCTTTTGAATTCGTTGTTTTTCTAAAAAACTCCACCCCTCTCTCAGAGTATATATAATTGTACAACCCACCATCATAGGAAATATGTGGCCTACCATCACCAGGTGATGATGAGAAAATGTGCAAATCACTTTCAGGAATCCCCACACTCTTCCCTAGATCGTTTACCTTTTTTTGTATCTCAGAAAAAGAAAGCAGCATAATTACTTTATCTCCCGTAGATATCCATTTTTCACCAGCCAATCAACATTCACTCGTTCTTGCATGTTAGGTAATATTTGAATCCCCCCACCTGGTTCACCAAAAGCAGGAGCAATTTTTCCTTGAATGGCAGGCAATGGTTTTACTACCTCATATTCATAATATTTTTCAGCTTTAGCACCAGGCGCAAGTGCACGTTGTTCGTAAGGTGTTCCTTTTGGTGCAAGGAAAGAACCACCAGGCTCACCATATCTATCCAAGCGAGTGCCTACAGGTATTGTGGTTTTGATAGGATCCCCTTCAAATCCTAAATTCTTAGGCCAATCCCATCCCCCATTGGCATTCTTGAATTGATCATAGTAAGAATACCCGCCAGCCTCAACATCGGTAACGGCACTTGAACTATTGGGGTTATTAGATGGTTTTTTAAGGTTTGGTGATTCAACTTTGCCAACAACATTGGCCGATGCTCCCTCTGAAGGAAGGATCTTCGCTGAAATTAGAGCGCCTGATAATACCCCAGCAAAACTCTCCAGTGCCTTCTGATCGCCATTGGCCGCTTTAATGGTTGTGGATTTAATCCCTTCCCACGCATCGCCATTCATGATGGCAGTCAGTGTGGCTGCCGCTCCTGCATCTTTTTTCGCTAAATCACTTTGGGCCTGACCGCAGTAGCTGCCTCCGGTTGCACAGGTCGCCAGTGCTGCTGTCAAATCGAATGCAGTATCCCCACCGAGCATCACGAAGTCACTGGTTTCACTGCTGGCATTAATCAAACCATTGACAAGCTGGGACGCGATATTTTCCCCCAGTTTATCCCTGACCTCAGTTTTCCACCATTCTGCGCTTTGTTTAACTGACTCCCGCGCTTTGTCCCCGGCCAGCGAGTTATTCTCAACAACAACCCCAGCCGCAAAGGCTGGGGTTCGTCAGCTTACTTATTCGGCTTTTTACTGCCCTTACGTTCTTGTATCCTCGCTTTTATCCATAGCCCCAGACCAAGAGCTGAGCCGACAATTCCCCCTTTTTGAAGCGAGAGCAGGATAGTTTCTTTCCAGTTTAATTCAAAATAACCGATTTTAAAATAAACCAGCAACGCGCCCAAAACACTTGCCATAAAACAAATTACAAAAAACACAAAAAAGCAGCGATAAATTAGGGTAAAAAGCTCATATGTTTTATTTTTTTTCATCTTTATGCTCCGCTTTATCAAGGGCATCTTTTGCAGCATCGCTGACTATTTCACTAGCTGTAGAACCACCAACAGCTCCAATCACCTCAGCCGTCCCCTCTTTAACTGCTGTCGATAACCCTCCAGTAATATATTTTTCCGCTTTACTCCCCGCAACGGAACCTAGTCCAGCCCCAATAACCGAATTAGTAGGATCCTCCCCTTTAATACCACTGCCAATGGCAGCCCCCCCCATATTTATAGCTGCTGATGATCCAATACCTTTTCCTGTTGTCGCGGCTGATGTTATCCCTGCCATTATTGCATCGACATAACTGAACGGTTCTTTTCCTGACAACTGAGATACTGTATTAACACCAACACCGATTGCAGCATTAAGCGCCATACCTTCTTTTATGGTAGTACCTAGCACATTGCCACCAAACATCAGCGGCGCATCACCTATGCTGGCATTCGATTTATGGTAGCCCCAGGTGTTCATGATGCTCTGAGCTTTTGACATGGCTTCAGAGTCAGGGTTACGTTTCATGTAATCCTGGCCAGAGAGCAGCCCGGTAACCAGCTGTTGTGCTACCGCTGGCCCGTAGGCTTTTTCCATTTCAGAAGCATAAATACGAAGATACCCGGCCAGTTCAGCCCGCTCATTACTGCTCATCAGTGAAGGATCTTTAGTAAATTTAGAAACCAGCGCATCACTGCGTTTGTCGGCATTTTCCAGCTTAATAAGCTCATTGGCTGTAGCTAATGACTTATCACCGTTCTTAATTTTCTCAACTGCTTTGTCGAGCTTGCCTGAAGATGTCGCACCAAGGAGGTTATTCTCAACCGCATTCTTGCCGGTCTGCGCCGCCGTCATGCCTCCTGCAGTATCGCCCGTCGCCAGCCCGCCTGCAAGTCCTGCCGCCAGTTGACTCAGGGCGCTCACCTGCTGTTTCTGCACGTCGCTCAGTTGCTCCGCCGTCTTGCCCGGGAACAGCTGGCCGCCAATGTAGCGCGCCGCCAGTTCACCACCGCCGGCACCCAGCCCACCGGCCAGCGCCGACTGGTTATTCAGTTGCGCGGTCACCGCGCCCAGAACAGCGTGCGCCATTGTGTTGGCAGCAACGTCGACTTCACCGGTCAGCGGATTGGTAGTCAGTTTCTTGATTTCCGTCGCCAGGTACGGCGAGGCCCCGCTCGCCAGCGCTCCCGCCAGGTTGTTGCCCGCCAGTGCCGTCAGCGCCCCCGTCACCGCCTGCGCCGCCTTCTGCAGGTCGCTGCCGGTGCCGTACTCCTTCATCGCCTTTTGGTAGGCGTCGGTCTGCTTCAGCGCCGTCTCGTTGCCCTTAAGCTCGGGATGCGCCTTCAGGGCCTCTTTAAGCCCCGCAAGGTCGCCCTGCGTGCGGATAACATCCATCGCCTGACCGCCGATTTCTCCTATCAGCTGCGCCTGTTTGAGCCGGTTCTGCTCCTTTTCCTTGTCAAAGATGGGGCTGATGCTGCCGGCGTTGGCGTTATCCGTATCCCGGTTAAGCTGCGCCACATCCTGCTGCTGTTTGTCGGTGTTGCGGATAAGCAGTGTACCCTCACTGACGCCGGCCTTGGTCGTGCCTTCGACATGCCCGCTGTTGTTGGCGCCCGACAGCATGCCGCCGGCCATATTGGTCAGCAGGTCTTTGCCCACCGGTCCGCCGGTGCTGAGACTGCCGCCGCTGTGCTTCGCGCTGTAGTCCGCCTGGTTGTGGATGTCCGTCCAACCCAGCGTACCAGTCTCCAGACGGTTCTTGTCTTTTTCCGCGGTACTGGCTATCACCGCGCCATCAAGCTGGGTGTGTTCTTTAACCTTGATGTCATAGCCGCCCTTGCCCGCAAACAGCCCGGTCTGCTCTTTCACCGAGTCGAAGTTGCTGTGCAGCTTGTCCTGACTGGCGCTCAGGTTGGCCGAGCCGGTCCCGGCGCCAATCGGCACACTGACGCCGCCACTGACGCTGCTCTGCTTCGCATCATAGCGGTCGCTGTCCTGCCGGCTGCCGAGCGTCAGGTTGCCGCCGACGTCGGCAGTAATTTTCTCCCCGCTGACCTGGGCGCCGGCAAGCGTGGTATCCCGCCCGCTGTGCAGCGTCACCGAGCCGCCGCTGTCCACGGTCGTCTCGTTCCAGGTGGTGCCGTTGCCACTCTCGCGCCCCTGGCCCTTGTTGGCGTTGGCGAACACGCTCACGCCGCTGTTCTGACCCACCCCGACGCTCACGCCCACGCTGCCACCCCGGCTACTGTTGCTGCCGTCGGTCTTTTGCGTGTCGTCCACAGCCGTGAGCCGCAGGTCGCGACTGGCGTCAAGCGTCGTCTCCCTACCGGCCTTGAGCTGGCTGCCGGTAATGCGAATATCACCGCTTTGCCCTGTGTGGTTTTTACCGGTTGCGGTAACCGACAGGGTCTGCCCGGCGGTGAGCGTACTGCCCTGCGACAGGTTGCTTTCGGTGTGGGTCTCGCTTTTCGACGACTGGCTGCCCAGCGAGGCGCTCACCCCAAAGCCGGCGGCCTTGTCGTCCCCAATCAGGTCACCCTTGGCCTGCGCCTGCGCCGCCTGCACGCCGGACAGCGCCGCCTTGGTGTTTTGCAGCGCATTCAGGCGCCCATCGCCTTCCTTTCGCGCCTGCTGCGCCGAGCTGACGGCGGTGTTGAGTGCGCCGCCCACGGTGCCCGACAGCGCCACGCTCAGGCCGCTCTGCTTCTGCTCAAAGGTTTCCTTGCGGGTGCGCTGGTCATAACCCGGGTCGATGGTCACGCTGTCACCGGTGAGAGCCAGGTCCTTGCCCGCCACCAGGTCGGCGCCGCCAATGTGCAGTTGGTTGCCCGCCGTGATGTTGACGCTGCCCTGGCTGCTGCCGACGGTGCTGACGCTCTGGCTCTGGGTCCGGCCTTTCTCGTCGATTTCGTGTTTGCTCGACTGTTTGCCAATGGTGAACCCAATACCACCGCTGCCCAGCAGGCCGCTCTTTTTCTTCTCTTCCAGCCGGTAGTGTGTGTCGGTCTCGGTGGCCGCACCGATATCGACGTTATTTCCGGCCTGCAGGTTCACGTCCCGGTCAGCGGCAATGGCCGAGCCGGAGACCGTCAGGTCATTGCCGGCGTTGACGCTGACACTGTCGCCGCTGAGCAGGCTGCCCTTCTCGCGGGTGGTCGCATCGTTGGCAATACTGTGGCTGCTGCTTTTTTTCAGAAAGCCTTTTTTCTGAGACCGTTCTTCACTGAAGGTCGACTCGCGTTCGGTGGCGGTATTGAGGGTGATATCCTGCTTCGCCTGCAGGGCAACGGCACTCTGTTCGCTGTGCAGGGCGCTGGCCGTGGCGGTGATGCTACCGTCCTGCGCCACCACCGTGACACCATCACGCCCGCTAAGGGTGCTGCCCACCACGTTTTCCCGCAGGACTTCTTCGGCGCGCTCACCCTTGGTTTTCCTGCCGCGGCTCTCCTCATTGGAGACGCGATGTTCGCTGTCGGTGGTGTGGTTAAGGACCACATCCTTTTTCGCCTGCAGGGCAATGGCACCCTGGTCACTGTGCAGGGTGCTGCCGGTGACCGTGACATCCCCCTCACGCCCGATAACCGTGACGCCCTGCTGACCGCTGAAGGTGCTACCGGTGCTGATTTCACGTTCGGTTTGCTCTTCCCGATGGCTTTTGGTTTTGCCCTCGCGTTTGTTTTCGCTGTCCTGGTCTTGCGTGCGGGTGCGCGCGTCTTTAATGGTCACGTCCTGCGCACTGAGTCCAATGCGACCACTTTGGCTTGCAACCTGCGCGCCTTCGACCAGCAGTTGGTTACCCGCCACCAGGGTGACGCCCTGGTCGCCGCCGAGCGTGCTTAATGTCAGGCGCTCTTCCTGGCGGTCGTTGCTGACCGAGGAAGTACGGCTGTTGGCGTCCAGGTGCGTGGTGTTGGTGGTCGTCTCGGCCTGGATGTTGATATCATTCCCGGCCCGCACGCCGAGCTGGCCGCCGGCTTTTGCCTGGCTCCCCGTAAGCAGAACGTCGTGCACGGCCGTGAGCGTGAGATTGCCGCCGGCGTTAAGCGCGCTCCCCTGTGCCTGCTGCCACTCGCCGCCGACGTGCGTCAGCCGCTCACCGGCCGCTTCCGTGCCGCCGCGGGTGCGGTTGCCCATAGAACCCGAGATGAACTCGAGGTCGGCGATATGACTGCTTTTGGCGGCGGTGATGGTCAGGTCATTGCGCGCGCTCAGGCTGAGCGTATCGGTCGCATTGAGCTTCGCCCCCGTGAGCGTGATATCGGTGCCGCGCAGGCGAATATCGCCGGCGCTCATGGTCGCCTGGCGCAGTGCGTCCTGCAGATTAGTGCTCAGGGCCAGACTGTCGGCCTGCACGTCAATGCTGCCGGCTTTGATGTCGCCGCCCTGATGCAGGAACTGCCCGGCGTCGACCGTCAGGGCTTTGTCGGCAAACAGATTGCCGGCATTGGTGATGCTGTTTGCCGAGAGTTGCAGGTCGCCACCGCCAATCACCGCGCCATCGCCGGTCAGGCGCAGCGTAGTCTGTGCCAGGTACACCTTCGGTAGCCACACCGTTTGCGGGCCGCCTTCCGTTTGCACCGTCTCGCTCACCAGCCAGACGATATCCTGTTGCAACGCTGCAATTTGCTCCGGCGTCAGGGCCACGCCCGGCACCAGATGGAAGTCCTGGGCGACTTTGCTGCCATTGTTCATCAGTTGCTGATACTGCTCCATCGCATCCCAGCCCTTGACGGACGGTTTACCGGTCAGCGCCAGCACCTGCTCGCGCACCAGACGCTGCTCGTAAAAGCCGTCGCCCAGGCGCTTATGGGCCTGCGCGGGGTCATACCCTACGCGTTCTAGCATATAGTCGCTGCTGATAAAGTTGTCGCGGCGGGTAAAGCGTTCATCGGTCACCACCAGGAACGGGCTGCCGGTCGCCGTATGCTGACTAAACAAGCCGTTATTGGGGATGGCGGTGGCCACATTGCCCAGGTGCTGTAACTGCGTCAGCGCCAGCTCAGACGGCAGCAGTGGGCGCCCCAGCGGCGAGGACGGCGCGGCGCCCGGTCTTGTCATTTGCTCGCCCGGCGCCAACGCCGTATCGCCGTCAGGTCGGGCAGCGCCCTCTACCGTGAAGGCCAGCGGATTGCGCTCAAGCTCGGCGCGTTCGGCATCCACCGCCTTTAACGCCGCATCAAGTTGACTGATTTGCGCCTGATTGACCGTGGTGTTGGTGATGCGGGCTCCGTTGATGGTGACCGTGCCATTGCCGGTGATCACCCCGTCAACGGTCGCCAGCGCCGTGGTTTCGTCCCGGTTGAACGTGGGGTACCAGTGATGCGTGTCCTTGTCATAATGGTCAACGATAGCCGCCTGGCGCCGCTCATTAACCGAGTAACCGCGGTTGTCCACGCTGCCGCCGCCGTCCTGCGTCAGATTGCCGTTGGCGGTAATGACGCTGGCGTCATTGAGCAACGCTCCCGTGATGCGCAGCACCATGTTGCCGCCCGCCAGAATACGCGCGCCGATCCCCTCACTCACCAGCTTGTCGCGCGTCACCGTGCCGCTCTCGGTACGTTCGCGGAAGTTGTTGTAATCGGTGATGAACGGCGCGCTGTCGATATCGACATGCTTTTCGGGATCCCAGGTCATCACCTGCGTCCAGTCGTGCTCCCAATGGAAGCCGTTTTGGTAAGGCGTCGGGATATTCGACAGCTGGTTTCCCCCCCGCGTCTCGTAGAACGTCATCGCATAGCTGCCATCGGCATTCGGCTTGAGCGCCAGGTAATTGACCCACAGGTCGGTCAGTTGGCCCTTATTGTCCTTGACCCGCACCTGTGCGCGCTTGCCCGCCGCATCAATGGCCAGCAGAGTGCCGTAGCGGGTGGTTTGCGCCGCCGCATCATCCTGGAAAGTCAGCTGTTGGGTAGTCGGCGCCAGGGTGCTTTTGTCAGGGTTGACCTTTGAACCGTAGGAGCGCCAGTAGTAGTTGTAGCGGTGCCATTTGTAGTCGCTCTTCTCCGCGTCACGCTCAATCACCAGCCCTTCGCGCTGGTTGTTCAGGCGACGGGCCTCGACGGTGGCGTCACCGTCTGCTTCGATAAAGCTGGCCCGATTTTCAATCAGGTCATCGCTGTGCAACTGCAGGCGGTCGGCGCTGTAAATCAGCGCGCCCTCCCGATTGGTCAGTCGCTCACCGGCCTGCACCGTCAGGCTGTGGGTCGCCGCCATCACCGCAGGCGCACCGTGGTTGTCGATAATGCGCCCGTTCACGGTGATGTCGTCGCCCATCAGCGCCGCGGTGTTGTCCAGGGAATCGACGTTCAGCGTCATGCTGTCCGCCTCAAGGCGCCCGGTGTTTTGCAAGGCTCCGGTCGTCAGCAGCAGCGTTTTGCCCACCAGCGTCGCCGGATTGGTGATGCTGGCCGCAGTGAGCGCCAGATTGCCTGGCAGCAACCAATCCGCCAGGTTGGTAAAGGCGCCGCTCAGGGAGAACGTCACCGTGCCGTTACTGCTGATCGTTTCGCCGGCCTGATGGGTGTAGTCCTGCTGCGCGGACAGCGTCAGCGCCTGCAGCCCCAGCAGGGTACCGTTCTGATTATCCAAGGTACGCGCATGCACGGTGAGTTGCCCGGCGCTCTCCACGCGCCCGCCCTGGTTGAGCAGCGCCAGCGGCGAGTCGGTCTGTGACCGGTCAGTATTGATATTGAGGTTGCCGTTGGCCAGGATACGCCCCTGGCGGTTGTCCAGCTGCGTTACCCCCGCGAGGGTCATCTGGCCGCTACTCTGCAGGCGGCCTGCGGTATTGTCGATATCATGAGAGGTGATATCGGCGCGTGTGGTGCCCAGTATCAACCCACCATCACGATTGTTCAGACGGTCGGCCTGTAGATTGAGAGCCGCCTGGCTGCTGAGCGTGCCCTGACCGCTGTTATCGAGCGTCCCGGCCTTGAGCGCCAGCCCCTGGGTTGACACTAATTGCCCACCCCGGTTGTTGACCTGCGCCCCCTCAAGGGTGAGCGAGTCGCCGCTGTGCACCTTGCCGTGCTGATTGTTAAGCCGGTCGAGTCGGTAGATGCCCGCCCCCTGACTGATGAGCGTACCTCCGGCGTTGTCCAGCTGCTTTGATGCCACCGCGATGCCGCCGCGGCTGCTGAATACGCCGCGTGTATTATTGATACCGGCGGCCGACACCTTCTGGTCGCCATTACTGCGCACGGCACCGTCGGTATTCTCCAGCAAGCCAAGAATACGCAGCGCTACGTGTTGCTGGCCGTCTATCGTCCCGCCGGCATTATTCAGCGTTTGTGCGTCAAGCGCCAGCGCACCACCGCCCTGTATTTTCCCGCCGCGGTTGTCCAGCCCACCGTTCAGATTGAGCCGCAGCTGCTTCTGGCTGTAGAGTTGCCCCGCCTGTGCGTTATCAAGGCTAAGGGCGGCAATAGTCAGCGCCTGGCCCGCCAGCCACTGACCACCGGCGTTATTGATGGCGCCGGCATGTTCGCCATCTTTGGCGCCTGCAACAGCAAGCTGCCCCTGCGCCGAGACCTTGCCGTTGCGATTATCGATATCCTGTTTGATGCGCAGAGCCAGGTTTTGCGCCGATTGCATCACGCCCCGGGCGTTATCCAACCAGTCAGCCGTAAGCTGTGCTTCCTGCTGGCTCTGTACGCTGCCCTTCGTATTGTCAAAACCGCCGCTTCTGGCCCGCCAGCTCCCCTGGCTGCCCATCCAACCCTGCGCGTTGACGATATCCTGCGCCTGCAGCATTTGAGACGACTGACTAAAAATCCGCCCCTGGCCGTTATCCAGCTTGTCGGTGAACTGCATGTCCAGGCTGCCCAGCGCGTTGATGGCGCCCTGAGCATTGAGCAGACTGGCGGCGCGCACCTGCGTGCGGCCATTGCCGGTCAAGGTGCCGCCCTGATTGTCCCAGCCGCCGGTCAGGTTCAGGGAAAGCGCCTGCCCGCCGAGCACCACCCCTGCAGCGCGGTTGGTCAACTGGCCTCCCTGCAGAGACAGGTCGCCACCGCTCTGCAGGGAGCCGCCATCATTATCGAACAGGCTGGCTGCACCGCCTTTAACGGCAAGGGCTTGCTGCGCGGTCAGTTTGCCGGTGCGATTGAGGATATTGCCTGTAGCATCCAGCGTCAGGCCTCCGCCGGACTGCAGCCGCCCGCCGGTATTGTCGAGCGACTGCGCGCTGGCGGTGACCTGCTGGCCACCTTGTGCGGTGCCACCCTGGTTGTCCCAATCGCCATCGGTGTTGACGGCGAGTGTGCTGCCGCCTTCAAGCCAGCCGGCGGCGTTGCTCAACCCTTGCTTCGCCGTCAGGTTCGCATCCTGCCTGGCGACCACCTTGCCCTGAGCGTTATCGAGGCGCTGCGCCGTTAGCGTGAGCGACTCGCCGCTGATTTCCCCCTCGCGGTTGCCAAGCACGCCCGACGTAGTGAGAGAGAGCCTTTGCCCACCCAGCAGCTTGCCGGCCTCGTTGTGGACGTCTCGCGCTGACACCGTGGTTTGCCCATTTCCCTGCACCCTACCGTGATGATTGTTCAGCTCGCCCTCACTGCTCACCGTCAGCATCTCACCGGCGCCCAGCAGCCCCTGCGTGTTGTCCAGCCCCTGACGGGCATGCAGCTCAAGCCGTTGTCGGCCAATCACCTTGCCCTGCGTGTTGTCGAGACGGTCAGACTTCACCGTCAGCACCGCGGCGCTGATTTCGCCGCCACGGTTACTGGCATTACCCGAGGTCGTCAGGGTTGATGCCTGGCCGGACAGCAGCTTGCCACCGTCGTTGTTGAGGGTCGTTGCCGTTGCCGTGACGGCCGTTTCGCCTTGCGCCGTGCCGCCACGGTTGTCCCAGTCGCCGGTATGGATATCCAGCGCCTTGCCGGCACCCATCAGGCCGCGTTGGTTATCCAGGCGGCTGGCCGTCAGGTCGAGATTGCCCTGACCGATGATCTGCCCCTGCGCGTTATCCAGCCGTTGTACCGCCAGACGCACGTCATCGCCACTCAGGGTGCCGGACTGGTTATTCAGATCGCTACCTGCCTCAAGCGCCAGGCCGTTCCCGGCCAGCAGGTTGCCCCCGGCATTATTCACCGCACCATCAGCATGGAGCGTGAAGCCCGCCTGGGTTTTTACCGTGCCGCGCTGATTATCGAGGCTGCCGGCGTCGAGGCGAAGAGCTCCGTTGCTGCCCATCGTGCCACCGCCATTGTCGAGCAGGCCACCCACTCGCCAGTGCTGCGCCGTTTCCCCCAGCGCCACCAGGCGACCACGCTGATTGACCAGCCGGCCGGCCGAAAGCAGAAGGCTCTGCGTCTCGATGGTGCCGTCACCGTTATCCAGTGCGCCTGCCAGGGTGAAACGGCTTTCACCGTCACCGGTCTGTGACCAGGTCGCCTGTTGGTTGGACAGGTTGTCGGCATCTACCGTCCAGCGCCCGGCCTTGACCCTGGCCTGCTGCGCATCCACATTTCCCTTCGTGCTCACGGCCAGCTCACCGCTGTCTACGGTGGACTGGCGCAATGCCACCCCGCCCTCGCGGGCCGTCAGCGCGGTACGGCCGGCTCCGACCTGCGCGCCGCTGATATCCACCCGCCGCCCGGTCGCGTTGACGTTCTTTTTACTGAGCAGACTGCCACTGGCGCGAATTTCGCCCTGGCTATCAAGCTGCAGATTGGCATCATGGACCAGCGTGCTGTCGGCATTACTGCCCGCCAGCAGGTGGCCACTGCTTTGAATGCCGCGCGCGGCGTTCAGGTGCACATTCCCGGCCGCCGCCAACGTACCGGATTGCGTTAACATTCCCTCGCGACTCTGCACGGCCAGTTGGCCACCGCTATACACTTTCCCGTGCGTCTCGATGTCGCCTTTTGCCGCCAGCTGAATATCGCCACCGGCCTGCGTGGCCGCATCCGGCGCACCAGAGCGCCAGCTGAGCTTGCCTTCGCTGCTCACGGTGAGCGTTTTGCCCGCCTGGACCTGTCCGCCCTGGTTACGCACGCCGACGCCGGCTTCAGTGCCAATCATGCGGATACTGCCGCTGTACATGCCGCCCATCTGCCCCATATCGATGGCAAGCTCAGGCCTGGCGCTGCCGTCGCCCGAAAGCGGCGCGGCGGTTTTGCCGTCCGCGCTCACGCGATTGCGGCCAGCCACCAGCGTCACGCCTTCTTTAGCCCAGACGCCGGCGTTGACCTCCACCGCGCGCGCCAGAATGTCGACGTACTCGGTATCATGACGGGTATCGCCGTTGAGCCCACCGCCCTCGATGCGCACCACGCCACGCTCGACCTGGTAGCCCGCCACACTGCCATCGGCGTTCAGTTGCGGTTTACCGGTGGTCAGCGTCATGCGTCCGGCGTTGATGGTGCCGCAGCCGTTGCAGACAATGCCGGCGGGGTTGGCCACAATCACCTGCGCCTTGCCGCCGGCCACTTCCATAAAACCGCGCAGCTGGCTGGGATTGTTGCTGTTGACTTCGTTGAGGATGACGCGCGCCGGCGCGGAATTGGGATTGAGGTTAGGGTTACCCTGGATCATTCCGGCCATCTGGGTCGCGGTCATCCCCGCCGAGTTGTTGAGGATGGCGCCTTTGGCGTCGACGTCGAACTGCTGATACTGATTATGTGAGACCCCAGCCTGGTTGGGGGCGGTGATGTTGACCTGCGGCAAGCCGTTCTGGGTATTGATGACCTCCGGCCGCTGGGAAGGATTGGCACCGCCGTCCGCGACAATGCCGTCTGCCATGACGGGGCCGGCGAACATCAACAGCCCAAGCAGCCACACTGACCGACGCACGGTGACCCACAGACGACTTCCACCTGTTATTCCTGAACCGATGCGTTGCCCCGGCTCGCTGCTGCAGCTGCGGGCCAGTTCGGACACCACCCGCAACTCCCCGTGGGTGCGGCTGAAGATAAGGCGATAGCAATGTTTGTTCATAGGTCACATCCGTGAGAAAAGTCAGTCCGTTCAGGTCAGCGCAGCAACGCTGCCGGTATCGCGATGTTCAAATTTCCAGATTTACGCTAAAACCCGCGGTCGCGCCGGAGGTGTGGAACCCCGCAGGCTTGTAGAGCGGAACGCCGGCAAACAGGTCATAGCTGAATCGCCCCCACAGCGCGCCGCGCACGCCGAGCGCGCTGCCCGCCAATTGATGGCCAACCAAGTGGCGGGTGTTTGGGCCGTCCACCCGACCGTAGTCGGCGGCCAGATACAATTCATGCCCGCGAGAAAACACGTTCCAGGCGATTTCATTGCGCCACAGCAGGCCCTTTTCGCCGGACAGCATCTGTTCGCCGTCAAAGCCACGCACCGTGTAACGCCCGGCAATGGCCATCCGCTCCTGCGGCGTCAGCGCATTCTGGCTCCACTGGCCCCGCACGCTGGTATAAAACCGCCAGGGCTGCTCACCCCAGGAGAAAGGCCGGTTGATGCCCAGGTCGGCGAGCAAAATGCCGGTACGCGCACTGCCTTCGTGACGCGATTCTTCCGGCGCAGGCAAGGCATTGAACGCCCCGGTACCGCGGCGCCAGTTGATATTGCCGTCCAGCGTAGTGGTACCGAAGTAGCTGCGCTGATTCAGCCCCAGCTCCCAGCCGGCGGTCCGACGTTTTTGCGACACAATATCAACGTCGTCCACGGCGTTAGTCGAGTGCTTGCGATAGCCGCGCAGGTTGAGCGTTAACTTGTGCGACTGGTCGCGGTACAGCAACCGGGAGACGGTCAACTGAATGTTGTCGCTCTTGCCGCTGTAGCGCAGCACCTCATTGGCGTTGGGGATGTTCTGGTGATAGGTGTAGTCGTTGTAATTGGCCGAGAAAGCCCAATATCCCACCGGGAAAAAGTAGTTCAGCGTATGTGAACGGTTGCCAAACGGCCCGTGCTGAAACACATCCTTGCCGATGTTGGCGTAGAAAAGGTCGTTTTGCGCAAACGGCGCATCGAGTGCCAGGGTGGCCGAACCCAGATAGCGCCCGGTACTTTTGGAGCCGCTGTCGTCCAGCCCCAGACTGAGCCGCACCGGCCGCCCCTCGTGCCAGTTGACCTGCAGGTCACTGGTGGCCTCCTGGGCACCGGGCACGATTTTAATGTCGGCATTGGCGCTGGGCACTCGTCTGAAGTTCTCCAGCCCCTGTTCGATATCACGCAGGTTGAGGATATCGCCGCGCGAGGCCGGAATAGCGTTCCACAGCCGCCCACGCCAGGAGACCGGCTCCCCAAAGCGGATGTCACCAATACGCCCCGGCTGCAACGTCAGCGTCAATACGCCCGTGGTCAAGTCCTGCTCCTGCGCCATCACGCGTGTTGTGACATAGCCCTTGGCCAGTATGACGTTTTGCACCTTGTTGATGGCAAGCACAATGCCCTGGCTACCCAGACAGCGACCTTTGGCATCCGCAGCGGCGTCCAGCGCCCACTGAAAGCGGCCGGCCGCTTCCCCGACCAACGTTAGCCGATTGATGGTGAAGCAGGGGGACTCATTGACCGGGTAATCCGGCATCACGGCCTCGGGGCGAGAAAGACGCGCATCGGCCTGCGGGGCATTTTGCTGTTGCAGAGCGCGCTCACGCTCCTGCTGGCGCTGTTGCTCACGGACATCAATGGTGGAAGCTGCTCGCTCCGGGGTATCAGAGGGTGTGGCGGCCATGCCCGGGAAAGTGCCGGTGAAAAGAACACCCGCGAGAACGTGGCTCAACGCCTTCGATGTGGATCCGTGCGACAGAAAGGTCCTTTTCATGAAAATCCATTTCATAAAGTGTCAAGATATGTAATTTTTGGCGCATTATCCACCCGTAAGATCAAAAAGCAAGCAAATCGTGTTCCGGGAGGAATGATATTGCCTGCGTTGTCAGTTGAGTCACACACAATCCTACTGTGCGGTCAACTGTGCCACGTGGTACATCCTGCAGCGTATAAACACGCTGATTTTCTTCGGCGTCACGGTGCTTAGCTTAGATTCAGGATCTAAACTTAATTCGATACATGATTTTTAATCATCACGCTCCAAAAACTCAGCCCCCAACCATGCAGAAGTACCATTACGCGTTTTTCCCACATTCAACAAAAATACTTGCCCATCCAGCCCACCTTCAGAAAAGTCAATACCACCATCTTTTGGGGTATAACGACGGGAGCCATTTTTCGGTCGAAATGCCGAGAGACGGTATCGTTGGCCATCATCCAGGGAGGTAAAATAACAGACAAGGTGGCCGGAGGACGTGGTATTCGACCAGACTTTGAAATCGAGTCGAGCGGCCCAGTCGCCGACAGGTACGGACTGCCATGCAAAGCTACCCGGATCCATTCCCGCATCCAGTGCACCGTTAAAGCTAAAAGCACGAAGAACGCTCTCATTCATAAAGCCGCCTTAAATCATGGAGGAAATAATACTGACTATCAGAGAGACAACAAACAGAAGGATCAGGAGCCCAACAAGCACCATAATAAAATAACGCAATCTGACCAGCAAAACGCCAATGACATTAAAGGGGATCAGGGTAACAGGGAAACCAATCATCTTATGCCACAGAACCATTGCCAGCAGCCAATTGGTTTACAAAACCGTACCGGATGGGCTCACAATCGTTCGAAACGTACTCACTGCAGCAGAAATTGAACATCTCGCTTTGGCTTACACCAACGTCAAACTTCAACAAAATAGTGATGCGGTAGATTTGGCCCCGGTTACAGAACCCCTTCTCACCCAACCGATGTTAACAAACAGCCCAGACGACCGCCTTGAGCAATCAATCAAAGATCCACGATGCGGTTGCATCGGAACGGCTGGAGAACCTAAGCCAGGTATCTCAAGGCCGCTTCGAGGTCATCGTACTGGATGTGCTGCACCGTTTAGGTTACGGCGGCCATCACGATTCAGAGCGTGTTGGCGGCAGCGGTGATGCTGGAATTGATAGCGTTATTTCTTTAGACAAGCTCGGTTTAGAAAAGGCGTGTGTGCAAGCCAAACGCTGGCAAAACACCGTAGGCCGCCCTGAGTTGCATGCATTCTAAGGTGACCTGGTGTGGCAAAAGGCTAAATTAGGGTATTCATTACGACTTCTGGCTTTACTAAGTATGACGTTGCCTACGCGCAATCGATAGAAGGCATGGTACTTATCGATGATAATCGGCTAGTTTATCTGATGATGGACAACGAGGTGGGTACCAGTCCGACGCTAATGAAGGTTTCTAAACTCGATAGCGACTATTTTGATTGGTGATGCACCAGATGAAATGGCAATCTTGGTAGGAATCGAGATTGTAGAACTACTTACTGCAACCGACTAGTAAAGCCCTGCAGCTAGCAAGAAGCTCTTATGAAACGTACAATCGAAACCCTAAAATAGACTTTTTCGAAAAAGAATTGCTTTTAACAGGACTTATTGTGAATAAACAACAACTTGCGGCAAAAATCTGGGAATCTGCCAACCAGATGCGTTCTAAAATTGAAGCCAACGAATACAAAGACTACATACTCGGCTTTATCTTCTACAAGTACCTAAGCGACCAGCTAGTGCAGTTTGTCACCAGACAGGGGATGACGTCTGAAGACATCAAAACCCTCAATGAAGAAGACACCGACACAGTTGAATACCTGCAAAGCAACCTGGGCTACTTTATTGCCTACGATAATCTTTTTTCTACATGGATTGATCCAACATCCGAATTTGATGAATCTAACGTGCGAGATGCGCTCTCGGCCTTTAGCCGTTTGATTTCGCCAACTTACAAAAAACTGTTTGATGGTATTTTTACCACCTTAGAAACAGGATTGAGCAAACTTGGTGAAAGTGCAGGCAAACGCACCAAGGCCATCAGCGACTTACTTCACCTGATCAAAAGCATTCCCATGAATAGTAATCAAGGGTATGACGTACTGGGCTACATTTACGAATACCTGCTTGAGAAATTTGCTGCCAATGCGGGTAAAAAAGCCGGTGAGTTTTACACGCCTCATGAAGTCTCGGTACTCATGTCAAACATCATCGCCCACGAGTTAAAACACAAAGATACCATCAAAATTTACGACCCAACTTCAGGCTCGGGTTCGTTGCTGATCAATATTGGTGAGGCGTTCGAGAAATACGCTAAAAACAAAGACAGCATCACCTATTTCGCCCAAGAGTTAAAAGCCAATACCTACAACCTAACCCGTATGAATCTCATCATGCGCGGTATCAAAGCCAGCAACATCAAAACTCGTAATGGCGATACCCTGGAAGAAGATTGGCCGTATTTTGATGACAGCGATCCTCAAGGTTCATACTACGCCTTACATGTCGATGCCGTGGTATCCAACCCGCCTTACTCACAAAACTGGGACCCCAGCTTTAAAGAGAGCGATCCTCGCTATTCACGTTTTGGCCTGGCACCTAAAACCAAAGCTGATTTTGCTTTTTTACTGCACGACCTCTACCACCTAAAACCCGATGGCATTATGGCTATCGTCCTTCCGCATGGTGTCTTGTTCCGTGGCGGTGAAGAAGGTCAAATTCGCAAGCAACTCATTGAGCAGAATCATATTGAGACCGTTATCGGTTTACCGGCCAATATCTTTTTTGGCACCAGCATTCCCACGGTGATTTTAGTAATCAAACAAAAACGCCAAAACACCGATGTATTGGTAGTCGATGCCTCCAAACACTTTATAAAAGAAGGCAAAAACAACAAATTGCAAGCGAGTGATATCAAACGCATCACTGATGCGGTGATTAACCGAGAGAGTGTCGACAAGTACTCACAACTAGTGAGCAAAGAAACCCTGCGCGACAACGGTTACAACCTTAACATACCGCGCTATGTGGATTCCTCTGCGACGGCACAAACCTGGGATTTACATGCCACCATGCTCGGCGGCATTCCCAACAGCGAAATTGCCGAGTTAAATAGCTTTTGGCAAACCTTCCCACAATTACGCAGTACCCTGTTTACACCAAAATCCGCCGCTTACAGTGAGCTGGTCATTGACAAGCAAGACGTCAACGCCAGCATTAGCGGGCATCCGCAAGTGTTGGAGTTTATCAGCGCCTACAACCAGACCTTTAATGGCTTTGATGATCACCTAAACACTCAGTTGATACAAAACTGGCAAAGTGTAAAGCGTAATCAGCAAGAGGCGGTATTAAGTACCGCGTTATTTACTCGCTTAGCCCCCATTGCCTTAATCGACAAATACCAGGCTTACCAATTTCTAAACAATCAATGGCAACTGATCAGCGCCGATTTAGAAATGATGCAAACCGAAGGCTTTGCTGCCACCAAGCAAGTTGATCCCAATATTGTTATAAAGAAAAAAAACGGCAATGACACCGAAGTACAAGAGGGGTGGAAAGGCCACATATTGCCCTTCGATTTAGTGCAACAAACGTACTTAAGTGATGACTTACAAGCCCTGGCGGATAATGAAACTCGTCTGGCAGAAATTGCCAGCAGGCTGGAAGAAATTTTAGAATCACTAACCGAAGAAGAAAAAGAACAAGATACGGTCAAAGAGAGCAAGGACGGCTTTGCGAGTGCAGAATTAAGCAAAGCCGCCAAAACCTTCCTGAAAGAACAAAAAGACAGCAAAGTTAAATTTGCAGAAGAAAGCTATGAAGCCAAAGTTATTCGTGCGAACAAATTAATCGATGAAGAAAAAACCCTGAAAAAAGCGGTCAAAGATACCGCCACTGCCCTGCACCTAAAAACCAAGACGACCATCGAAGCCTTAACCGATGAACAGGCGAATAGCCTGCTGTACCTTAAATGGATTGCACCATTAAGCGCCGAACTCGCCGGCATGCCAAATGCCGTGATTAGCCAGCTCTCCTGTCAGGTACAAGCCCTGGCTGATAAATACGCCGTCACTTATTCGCAGATAGCCCATGAGATGAAAACCACCGAGCAAGAGCTAGCGAAGATGATGGGCGAGCTCACGGGCAATGAGTTTGATATGCAGGGCCTGGCAGAACTCACTAACTTACTGAAGGGTGAATAAGATGAGTATGGATAACAAGGTGCCAGAGATCCGGTTTAAAGGGTTTAGTGGGGAGTGGGTTGAACACAGTTGGAGCAATACGGTTGATGTTTCAACAAACATGGTAGACCCGAGAAACAGTCAGTACGAGGAATTGTTTCATGTAGGCCCAGGAAATATCGAATCTTTCACAGGAAGATTTTATAACAATGTTTTGAAAGTAAAAGATAGTAATTTGATAAGCGGAAAATTCCATTTTAATAATGGTGATATAATTTATGGAAAGATCAACCCTCAGCTAGCAAAGTATGTAATCGCACCTTTTGAAGGACTTGCTAGTGCAGATGCATATGTATTAAATGCCAAAAATGGAGTGATTCAAAATTATTTATTTGCAATTCTTCATACCAAAGAATTTTACAAGTATACTGTTTCAGTTTCATCGCGCACAGGCATGCCAAAGATAAATAGGGATGAACTGAATACTTATAGTTATATGGCGCCTTCTGAGTCAGAACAAACCGCCATCGGCAAATTTTTCCAAAAGTTAGATGTGCTGATCAACAAACACAAAAAAAAGCATGGCAAACTCAGCAGCATAAAAAAAGCCATGCTGGAAAAGATGTTTCCCAAACAAGGCAAAACCATTCCAGAAATCCGTTTTAAAGGGTTTAGTGGGGAGTGGGAAGAGAAGATGTTAGGTACTGATATCGCTGAAATTATTGGGGGAGGCACACCCAGCACGTCAATTTCTGAATTTTGGGACGGTGATATTGATTGGTATTCACCTACTGAAATTGGAGAAAATGTGTATGCGAAAGGTAGTCAGAAAAAGATTACACCTCTAGGTTTGAAAAGTTGCTCAGCAAAGATACTTCCTGCTGGTAATACGGTTCTCTTTACTAGCAGAGCGGGCATAGGTGACATGGCTATTCTTACAAAACCAGGCTCCACTAATCAGGGTTTTCAATCAATTATAGTTAAAGAGGGTTATTCACCCTATTTTATCTTTTCAGCGGGTAAGCAAATCAAAGATTTTGCGCTCAAACATGCATCTGGCTCCACTTTTTTAGAAATTTCAGGCAAGCAACTCGGGCGTATGAAAATTCTTATGCCTAGCTTAGAGGAACAAACCGCCATCGGCAACTATTTCGAAAAACTCGACAGCCTGATCAACCAATACCAACAACAAATCACCAAGCTTAATAACATCAAGCAGGCCTGCTTAAGTAAAATGTTTGTCTAACAAGGAGCGCCATCATGACCACCTTTAAAACCGAAGCGCAATTTGAGCAGGCCTTTATTGAGGCACTTACCCACAAGGGCTGGGAAACAGAGATAATCAAAAACAAAACCGAAGCCGATTTACTGCAAAACTGGGCAAACATTTTGTTTGAAAACAATCGCCAGCGGGATCGTTTAAACGATGTTCCGCTTACTGCGACTGAAATGCAGCAAATTATTGAGCAAATCAAAGAGCTTAAAACCCCGCTCAAGCTCAACGGTTTAATTAATGGCAAAACCGTGGCAATTAAGCGTGATAACCCAGCCGATGCTTTGCATATGGGTAAAGAAGTCAGCTTAAAAATATACGATCGCCAAGAAATTGCTGCTGGCCAAAGCCGTTACCAAATTGTGCAGCAACCTAACTTTGAACGCGGCAGCCCTTTGCGTAACGACAGACGCGGTGATGTGCTGCTACTGATTAACGGTATGCCGGTGATCCATGTGGAACTAAAGCGCAGTGGCATACCGGTTAGTCAGGCTGTCAACCAAATTGAAAAGTACAGTAAAGAGGGCGTATTTAGCGGTCTGTTTTCCCTTATCCAAGTGTTCGTGGCAATGGAGCCAAATGAAACTAAATACTTTGCCAATCCCGGACTAGACGGCAAGTTTAACCCCGACTATCAGTTTAACTGGGCCGATTTCAATAACGAACCCATGAACCACTGGAAAGACATTGCCTCTACCCTGCTTTCTATCCCTATGGCGCATCAATTGATCGGATTTTATACCGTCGCCGACGATACCGACGGCGTGCTTAAGGTAATGCGCAGTTATCAGTATTACGCCGCTAATGCGATATCTGACAAAGTGGCCAAAACCAACTGGCAGCAACTGGGTAGCGCGGCCAATAATCCCGATCGCCTCGGGGGATATGTGTGGCATACCACGGGTTCGGGTAAAACCATGACCAGCTTTAAATCGGCGCAGCTGATCGCTCAATCCAAAGATGCCGATAAAGTAATTTTCTTAATGGACAGGATTGAACTGGGCACCCAGTCGCTCATGGAATACCGCAATTTTGCTGGCGATGGCGAGGACGTTCAAGCCACCGAAAATACTCACATACTCATTACCAAACTAAAAAGCACCGCCCCAGCCAATACCTTAATTGTTAGCTCCATTCAAAAAATGAGTAATATTTTTGAAGCGGAAGATGGTGAAGGCGTGACCACAAACACCGCGGATATTGAAAAAATCCGCGCTAAACGCTTGGTGTTTATTGTCGATGAGGCGCACCGCTCCACCTTTGGCGATATGCTGATTACGATTAAACGTACCTTTCCGCGCGCCTTGTTTTTTGGCTTTACTGGGACACCGATTCAAGAAGAAAACGAAAAAAACGGCAATACCACCAGTACCGTATTTGGCAACGAGCTACACCGCTATAGCATTGCCGATGGCATACGCGATGGTAATGTACTCGGTTTTGACCCTTACAAAGTACCAACATTTAGAGACAGTGACCTAAGGCAAGCGGTGGCGTTAGAGCAAGCCAAGGCCGGTTTAGTGAACGAGGCCATGGATAATCCTGTCAAAAAGAAAAAATTTAACCACTTTATGAATGATGTACCTATGGCTGGCCATAGAGATGCTACAGGAAAATACCACAAAGGCATTGAAGACTATGTGCCTAAAAGCCAATATTTAAGCGATACTCACCAAACTAAGGTGGTGGAAGATATTCTGCATAAATGGGACGTGCTCAGTCAAGGGACTAAATTTCATGCCATTTTGGCCACTAACAGCATTGCCGAAGCCATTGACTATTACCGCCGTTTAAAAGCCGCCAAACCTGAACTTAAAGTATCGGCTTTGTTTGACCCAAATATTGATAACGACGGCAGTGGTGACCGTGGCCCCACCTTTAAAGGCGATGGCCTAGACGAAATAATGACCGACTATAACGCGCGTTATTGTCAAGATTTTGACTTTGCCCGCCATGCGGCGTTTAAAAAAGATTTAGCGGCACGCCTTGCCCATAAAAAGCCCTATGAGTGCATTCATACCGAGCCTTCAAATCAATTAGATTTACTGATTGTTGTAGATCAAATGCTCACTGGCTTTGACTCTAAATGGCTTAACACCTTGTATTTAGATAAGGTAATTAAATACCAAAATATTATTCAAGCGTTCTCACGTACCAACCGCTTGTTTGGTCCGGACAAACCCCACGGCATCATCCGTTATTACCGTTATCCACACACCATGGAGAAAAATATCAATGATGCGGTAAAACTCTATTCCGGCGACAGACCTATCGGCTTGTTTGTAGATAGGTTAGAAAGCAACCTTAACGCCATGAATGAATTAGTGTTAGAGATTACCGGGCTGTTTGTCAGTGCGGGTATTGAGAACTTTGAAAAACTGCCAGAAGATATAGAAACCTGTGCCCAATTCGCCAAATTATTTAACAACTTTAGCCACCACCTAGAAGCGGCTAAAGTACAAGGTTTGCATTGGGAGCAGTCGATCTATTCATTTACTGAAAATGATGTAGAACATGAGGTAACGCTGTCCATAGACGAACAAACTTATCTGAGCCTGGTTCTGCGTTACAAAGAGTTGGTTGTCAAAGGTGATGGTACTGGCGTAGGTGGCAGCGATGTGCCTTTTGATATCAGTGGCTATTTAACCGAGATAGATACCGGAAAAATCGATGCCGACTACATGAATAGCCGCTTTGATAAATACTTAAAAGAGCTGAACAAACATCAAGGTTCTGCGAACATTGAAATCACATTAAATGAGCTGCACAAGTCGTTTGCATCACTCACCCAAAGCGAGCAAAAGTACGCCAAGCTCTTCTTACACGACTTGCAGCGCGGTGATGCGCAATTAATTGAAGGCTATACTTTTAGAGACTATATCAACGCCTACAAAGACAACGCAGAAAATGCACAATTAAACGCTGTTGTTGATGCTCTTGGTTTAGATAAAAAACTACTCATAGCATTAATGACTGATAGTGTTAATGATAAGAATCTCAACGACTTTGGTCGTTTCGACGCATTAAAAGAATCGGTAGATAAAACGAAAGCCAAGGCCTACTTTGAAAAACAAGACGGCATAACCATACCTCTATTTAAGCTGCATATTCGCATTGATCAGTTTTTAAAGCAGTTTATTTTTGCACAAATGGATGATTTCTTAAGTGACTAAGATATTGTTAGTGATGTGATAAACGTTTATCCCTCAGCATAAGTTTTCCCACACTTATGCTGAGCTTTCTCTTTCGTGAAATATTTTATCATGATGAAATTGATAAAATTTGTTGGGATTGTTTTAACTAATTGACCCTAAATCGATCGCACAGTTCGCTTAAATGGAGCAGCAGATACACCACATCCGCGGCATCCGGTACGGTGACATACCAGCGCGGGTGATCGTACTCCTCCGACTGCGGCCACAGCGTACTGCCGGTCACCGAGATCAGAACATCGATGCAACGCCCCAGTCGGCCCTCGAGATGCAACGCCACGCTGGTACGACTCCCGATGCGATGCGGGTGGGCCGTAAGTTGGACCGGCCCCAGGAGTCGATCGCGGATAGCCGCACAGAACGTCTCAAGCCGCCGCGCATCTGCTTCGCTTAAGGTGGCCACGCCCTGCGGAGGGAGGGTAAACAACGACGGTTCACGACAGACCAAGCCATGCGGTCGAACAACCGGTTCCGGGTATTTCAGGGTCATCATGCTACCGCTGCCTCCCCGTTAGCCGCCAGGCCGCGCAGACGGTCAAGCTTTTGCGCTACCCTGCGCGCCGCCTCGAGCTCGCTGCAGCCAAATTCCTGCATCAGCGCACGGCGCTCGGCCTTCTCTTCTTTCTCCGTCATCCCCAGCGCCAGGTACAGGCTCGGCGGTACTGCACGGAACAGCGCCTCGAGTTTTTTCGACAGCACCACACCTTCGGTATAACAGCCGGAAAGTTTGCTGGCTGACAGCAGCACCGCCTTTTGCTCCTCGGTCAGCGCCTTGAAGCGGGCAATGTCGTTGACCTCCTCCGGCGGCATGGTCAGACAGACCCACCACTCCGCCATGTTCAGCATCTTCTCGGCAATGTCCGGGAAGTCTTTCAGGTTCTGTGTTGCCAGCCACAGCCAGGCCCCGAGCTTACGCCACATCTTGACGATTTTGGTCATGTACGGTGCCAGCAGCGGGTTCACCGTCACAATGTGCGCCTCATCCACCGCGAACACGATATCCCGTTCCGAGTACTGGTCTCGTTCGGCAATGTTGTTGATGGTATTGGTCAGGCTTACCATCGTCAGCGCCATCTGCGCCTCATACCCCTCACGCGCCAGATGCCCCAGGTCAATCAGGGTCACATCCGCCTCTGGCCACAGGCTACCTTCTCGGTTAAACAGCTCTGCTTCGAAGCTGCCGGCCTGGGTAAACATGCCCAGCGCTTCGGCCATTTCGGCCGCTTTCGCCCGACGCTGTGGATTGCGCTTTTCGTTGGCTGTGTCGTTGGAAATCGCATACAAGGCGTTCTGCAAATCAGACGGTAGCATCTGGCGCTGCTCGTCATAGGCGCTCTTCGCCGCCATCAGCAAGGCTTCACGGATCATTGCCCGGTCAGCCCGTTTTAACTCCGCTTCTTCCTTCTGGTCACCGCCGGTGACCATCATGCGCGCCGAGATCTCCATTTCCCCCAGGTAATCGCGTTTATCCTCATCGTCGTCATCCGCATCGATATCACGCAGCTCACTTTCATCCAGCTCCAGTGAGCTCAGTTCCTCGATAAGCTTATGCGCGAAAGAGAACGGCGGCAAAGACACGCCACTGCCCGGTTTGATGCTGACTTTATTGACCGTCAGCCCCTGGCTTTCAAAGTAATCAGCCAGCAGCCCAAACGAGTTCCCCGCCTCGGCAACGAACAGACGTGGGCGATGAACCGCCATGGTTTGTGTCAGCGTGGCACACAACGTCGCCGATTTCCCCGCGCCGGTCGGACCAAAATACAGCATATGCGCATTCTGGCTGCGGTCATGTTTGTTAAGCGGATCAACCGTCAGAATATCGCCCCCGCGGTTGAAAAAACTCAGGCCTGGATTGCCCGTTCCCGTTTCACGACCGGTCACCGGTAACAGGCCGGCCAGATGCTGTACCCAGGTCAGACGGGTGTTCCAGTGTTTCTTGTCGGTCTCCGGGTTAAAGCACATCGGCAGCGCGCGCAGATAGGTATTGAGCGGCGCCACATCAAACTCCGGGCGAACCGGCTGCAGGCCGGCACCAAGCAACACGTTGGTGAGCTCGACACGCTTGTGATTGAGCGTGGTCAGGTCGCCGGCACGCAACAAGAAGGTGATGCCGGCACGGTACAGCTTGTGACGATTACCCAGGTATTCCTTGACCTGTGCCACGTCCTGACGTACTCGCCCGGACTCGGTATTTTCGCCGACGGCATTTTTCGACAGCTTGTTAAAATCGTTTTCCAGCGTGTCCTGCGGCTGCACCACGATGGTCATGCACAGCATCGTCCCTTCCGGAAACATATCCATCAGCGCGTTGATTTTTTTCTCGCCACGCTTCATCTCTCCGGTGATGGTGCCGGGCTCTGGCGGGCGGCGCAACTTCTCGACCGGGATCGCGCAATGCGCCTGATTATCGAACCACCACACCCCCTGGTCCGGATCGGACACGGGCGGGGTGAACAGCAGGGTTTCGGCAAAATCATTCTGCACCGGCATTGCGCCTTCCGGCGTATCACGGCTGTCAAAATAGGCGGCATCGCGGTACAGAACCCCTTTATCCACCCACTCCGGGCTGGGGTTAAAATGACGCAGCAGCCAGTCGTGAACCTGGCCGCCATTTTGCCGCACACATACCACGCCGGCCCCGTTCAGCGCCCCCGTCACACGCTCACAGGTCTGATTCAGCATGGCGATCGGTGGCATCGGATCATGATTGCTCTTACCAATCCAGCGATAGACCACCATGCGGGTCCGGCGTTGCTGCCCACGCCATGGCTGGTCTGTTATCAGCGTATCTTTAAACAGGCCTTCCGGACGGGCAATCCCGCGCAGATGACGCTCGGTTTCTTTCAGCCATGACTCAGACAGCTGAGAACCCTGCGCATGCGGCTTGATATACCCTCTCAGCCGGTCAAGGTACGCATCGACGTTGTTCTCGTCCTGGCAAAAGAACTGCACGACCCAGGGGTTTTCATCATGTTCGTCAAAGGAGTCCTGCAGGGCATCCTCCACCGTATCGCGCATCTGCTCCAGGCGATCGTCTGTGCGTCCCTCGGTGGCCACCGGTGTGATATCAAAAACGGCCCCGACGGACACCCCGTCATCGAGCAAAATACACTGCTCACGGTCGAGAAACTCCGCCCAGGGTAGGTAATCAACGATGGACGGATTGGCGTGATACACCTGCTTCTCATCCTTTACCGTCATCTTGCCCGGGCGCCGTAACGGCTCTCGCCCGTCGACAGACAGCGGCACACCGTCCTCAGTTGCGATCACCGTGTCCTGGACATCCGTTGCCGGCACTGCCGGCTTTTTGCGCATCAGGCGCTTTTTATCAAACAGGGAAAATCGCATCAGTAGGCCTCCGTCCGTTCACCCGGCATCGCATACTGCACCTGACTGTAGAACGGGAACACGGTGCTGTAGCCCGGCACCGGCGCGTTGCCATCCGCCAGGTGCGGGAACACGTACATCACAAGGTCGGGATTCGGCAGGCGCGGGAACTGCTGGCTGATTTCGCTTTCCTGCGTGCGGCTGTAGCTGCGATCGCTTGCGGCTGTTGCCTGGCTTTCGTTCTCGGTGAGCGGCCGGCGCAGGCTGTCGCGTGCCGCCACCGCATTACGCGCTGAACCGCCACCGTCTTCACCCTGCCACAATTCCAGCATCGAGCTGTCGCCTGGCGGCAGCATTTCCTCTTTCGACGTCGAACAGCCGGCCAACGCCATGACGCTGACAATGACAGTGATCGCCATAACTCGATTAAACAGATTTTTCCGCATGATTATCATTCTCTTATAAGCAAACACAGCAGGAGCAGCACACCCAGCCAAAACGCGCAGCAGGACAGCAAAACCAGCGCCCAACCCTGTGGGCGATTCATCCTTTCGCATTGACGCCACAGCATGCCTTTTCTCCTCCGAATGACGCGTTAATCCAGCCCGCCGGTGTTGCCGTCTTCGCCAGGCAGGCTGAAGTCGTCGTAACGCACCTTGCGCCCTTTGGTCTCAAAGTCGATCGCCAGCTGGCGAGTAATGTGCACGGCCAGCTTCTGGCCCGGCGGAACGTACACGGCGTCGAACATCATGCCGTAGCGCTCACGCACCCAGTCGGCGGTCTCTTTCATCCCGCCTGACAGCGCCTTGCCTAGCACGGCCTGGCCGGCATTACCGGTCATGGTCGAGGTGATGCCATTCACATTGTTTTGCGTGGTGTATTGCCCCTGACTGATCCCTTCCCCGGCGGCGCTGGCGGCCGACAAGGCGGCGATCGTCGGCAGATAGGTCGAGGCATTGGACTTACGCTCTCCACCGATGCACGGGATACCGTTGTCATCGGAGATCCAGCCGATGCCGGCGGTGGTGCTGACCTCCTTCGCATTACTGCCGGCATTATTGTTACTGCCGTTGGCATTCATGTTGGTGTTGGGTTTTGGCAGGGTGCGGACCGTCCCGTCCGCAAACACGAAGGTGATGCTGTTGACCTGGCCGCGCACGCACGACAACGTCCAGTCCCCGCTGGCGGTCCCCGAGACAATCGCACCCTCGACGTCCGGCAACTCGATGCCGTTCGCCGTCAGGTTGTCTTTGCCAATCATCAGCTTGAACGGGTACGGGTCAGTCACCGTGCCGTTGATCGGCACGCGGCCCAGCAGCGCCGTCATGGCGCGGCTGCCCACCAGGGTGGAATTCTCAGGCAGGGTAAACACCGGCTCGGCGTTCTCCTCCGCCCCTTTTTCATTGGTATGTCCTTTAACCTGCTGCTCATAGGCAGCTTTTTGGCGTGTGATCGCATTGTCCGACAGGAACGACGTCGGGAACTGCGGGCCGTCTTTGACGCTGTTCGGATTACGCGGGTCGGGTTCTTTCATGTCTTTCGGACCGACCCACATCAAGCCATCCTGACCAGGAGCGGCCCCACCGTCCCCGGCACCCAAGCCATCCAGTCCCAGCCCCAGCGGAATATCACTGTCGCTTTTTGCCTTGTCCTTGTTCGCACTCAACTGCTCGGTCAGCGTCTGGATTTTTCCCATCAGCGTTTGCTGCTCTTGCTGAAGCTGCTGCTGGCGCTGCTGTGCTTGTTTTTGGAAGCCGGCCACGGCCTCATTGACCTGACCGGACACATTGGTATTGCGCTTGCGAAGTTCTTCGTTTTCTTTCAGCACTTTATCAATGTTTTTCTGCAACTCGGCCTGCTGGGTTCGGGTAGTACGTAGGGTGCCCACCAGGGTACGCAGCGTATCTTCTGGAGTATCCCCCTCTACACCCAGCGCCCGCAGCTCTTCCGGCGACATGCTGGCCAGCACGTTATGCGCCTGCTGAGTCTCCTCCTGTGCTTTACCGCCGCTGCAGGCCTTAAGCCCGACGATGATCGCGGTGGCCAGCACGCCGAACACAATGACCTTCGGCAGCATGTTGGATTTCACCTCAGTCATGGTTTGCCCCCTTCTTCACCGCTTTTACGGCTTTGCGAACCGCCGATGGTTCCGCGACAAACGCCCCGTCCGGGCGACCGGCGGTAACCAGGTACAGCGTGGTGGTGTCTTCCGGAGTCCCCACCGGGCCAAGATAGCGGTGCTGGAACGTCGCCGTCACAAAATGCCCCTGCAGTACCCGGGGATCGAGCGTGATTTTGCGGCTGGCGGTGTTTTGCACCTTCAGCGCTACCACGTTGCGGCTGCCAACACCCCAGCCGCCCAGCGGCGTGATGGTCACCGGCTCTGACGGGTACAGTGTGGTGATACGTTTCGGCAGGTGCGGGTTGACCGGATGAATGCCGGGCACCGCTTCAACCGTACGCACCGGGCCGTACAGGCTTTGTGCTGCGTAACGCGTCAGGACAACCGGCAGCGGCGCGTTGTATTTGACTTTTTTACGCTTCGCCTGGGTACCGTTATCCGCCCCAGGCGCCGCGTTGTTTCCCCCTGAAGCAGCTGACGCGTCACTGCTGCTAACTGAGGTCACGTCACCGCTGTAGACAATACGCACCGGTTCGGCCGAGCCTTTGTCCGATGCCGTCACATCAAGGAGAATAACCTCCCCGTTTTCCACGTCCTGCAGCTGCAGACGCGTTGGCGGGAAAGCGGCATCCGCTTTCAGATAAACCGCACCGCCACTGCTTTGCACTCGCAGCTTACCGTTCAGCGCCGGCGGGAAGCCGACGCGGACATTTTTATCGGCAAACAACACCCGCTCCTTGCCGACGGCCAGCGGGATTTGCAACGGGATACGCTCCCATTTCATCAGCTCTTCCGCCTGCGTAACCGGCACGATAAACGTCGCCGCCAGGGGAAGTACACTCAGGGAAAGCGCCAGAACACGTGCTTTCATCATTGGAATACTCCTTTTTTCTCAGGCGCGGGTTCCGCCGGCGCCGCAGCAAGACGCTGTGGCATGCTGTCGTAACAATCCAGTGCCAGACCAAACTCATTACGTTCCGGATCCCCTTCTGCGCGCACCACTTTCAGCGGGTAACGTGTCAGTGCGCGTTTCACCGGTTCGCCGGCAAAGGACTCGTCCGCCACCAGATCAAGGCGTACCACCCAGTTATCACGGCCTTTGACCGTCACCGGGCTCTGGTTATAACGGCCGTTGTAACCATGCTCAGGGATTTCGAATACCACGCGCGTCCTGCCGGCAAGTTCACCGCTTTCGCTACGCTTTTTGGCGTCCGCCTTCAGGAAACGTGCGCAGGAGTCGGTCAGATAAGGAGACAGCGCGGCAATTTTGGCCGGGTAATCGACATCACCGTTCTTAGGCCAGGCATTGAGTTGCTGGAAGATATAAAAACCGAAGCTGTAGACCGTGGACGGTGGTACCTCCCACCAGGCGCGGGTAGAGCCGCTGCGCAGGTCTGGCGGGTTATGGATGGTCAAATTGTCTGGCGCCCGCATCCAGCCGATGCTGGCTACCAGAAGGAAAACGACCAGCACGCCACAGGCAACACGCAACGTGAGAATATGCTGATCGCGGTTTTTAACCGCATGTCTGAAACGGCTCATGTGGACCTCTTAACAACGCGGCTGCGACGCAACGACCAGCCCTGTTTGTCGATAATCAGGGTGGGATCCCCCCACCCCATGCGACGTTTACGCGCCTCGAGACGCTGCCAGATATAATTCTCCGGTTTACCGCGCTTAAGGCGCGTCAGCCGGCTGCCCCCAAACCAGATGACGAGAAGCGGTGTCACCAGCATGCCGGTGGGTATCACAACCCAGCCGGCAAGAGGAAGAAACGGCAACGACACGAGCAGACCCAGCCCTACGCCCGCCAACGCCGCCAACCCCATCTCCGGGGTGGTGAAACCCCGGAAGACGACAGGCTCGGCATTGAGGCGGTCAGGTAAAAATCGGATAGTCTGCATGGCGGGTCACCTTAGAACAGGATTTCGGCGGACTTGCCGACCAGCCAGATAACCGCAACCAGCAGCACAATACCGACCACGATAATGGCGCCGAACTTACCCCAGTTGGATTTACCTTCGCGCACCTCATGGAAGGTGGAGATTGCAGAGTTTGCTACCACAAGAAACGCCACGGCGGCTGCGACCAGCCCCAGGATGACGATGCCGTCCTGAATGTAACCTTTGAGGGTATCCATCAGTCCACCGCCACCTCCGGAAGACGGCGGCTCAACGCTCGGCAATGCAGCCTGCGCCGGTTGACTGGCGGCATAAGCTAGAGAAGTCGCTACCGCGACACGCGCAGAAAAATGACGGAAAAGACGAACTACAGCATTCATAAAGCATTCCTTTTTGCAGAGTGAAATTAATAACGTGAAAAACGGTCCAGCGTCTCAGCGGGGTCAGCTGGCAAACATCCAGGTAACAACGAGCAGCAACAACACGAGCCTGACGGCAAACTGAACCATCGCTGAGTTGCGAAGCTTTTCGTTGCTCCATCCCTTCCAGATATCGGTCAGTGCCCAGGCCGCCCAGACAAACAGCACCGCCAGTAACCCACCGATGCAAATCAGCGACAAAATATTGACTTCAACACCGCCGCTGGCCGCCTTGAAGGCCTGCTCCTGAGCACCGGTCATGGCCATCAGGGGCGCTCCCGACGGTAGTTGCCGGCCACCGCACTGCCATCACGTGGTTGGGCACGCGAGGGTTCCAGATAGCGGTCAATGCCGGCATTGATGGTCTTGAGATCGGCGGTAGCGCGGGCATAGTCGAAGAAGAAACGACCGCGCTCCGACGGGTCCGCCTGAACGGCGGCAACACGCGCACGTTCAAGTGCTACCTGCACCTGAATCAGCATCCGCTGGGCAGAGGCCAGCTCATCTTTTTCAGCAGCAAAGGCAGGCAGTGCGGTCAGCAAAGTCAGGCCCAGCAAGCAGCCGGCGCTGAGGCCACGAACAACGGGGATAGGCATACACAAGCACTCCTTGATGATTTAGGGTGCTCTCAGGGTGCGATAGATGGGGCGGGAGGTCAGCGGATAACTCTTTATGGAATTTTGATAATTTTTAGCCAGGGGAAGCGCATGAAGCTAAATAAGCGGTCTGCAGACACTATTGTTGTACAAAGGCCTATTTTGTACATCAACAGCAATAAGAAAAGGAGGTATCAGTTTTGCACCGTTGGTAACACCAACGGCAGTAATACCAGTATCAGAATCAGCCCGACCTCATAAATGCATCACGACACTGAAAAGGAACATGGATCCCCCAATACACAAGATCGCAAATACTTGTAGGACACGTAACCAACGTTGAACACGGTTTTCCGGAGGGGCTTTCTCTAAAATAGGTTTAAGCAGTGTGGCTAGAATAACAGCCTCAAGAGCAATAACAGCGCAAATATACAGATTCATTCAACACCTCGGTTTCGATTAAATTGCAGAGCCACAAAAATATTTAGGGGGCATTCAGAGGACAATAAATGGTTCGAACAAGAAGGACAGTAGGAAACTCGTTATGAAATTTAGATGATTTTTAACCAGGGAATACTGCCGCGCCGCACGGCGGCTTGTCTGCTGACGGCAGCGCACAAAAGCCAGTTTTGTACGCCGCCGTCCAGCCTGGATTTCAGGCACCTACAAATATTTCTTAAACGACGCTGTCGTCACTGTCACCGCAATGCCGAGCAGGATAGCGGCCGGCAACAACAGCAGATTGGGGTATACCGCTGTTGGCCAGGACAAGTACAGCATGCAGGGGATATACACCGCCGGTTTCACCATCCGCTTGGCGTGGTGGTACACAAAGCTCGACTCATAGCCGGCACCGTAGCGCCGAATATCACGCCGCCCCAACCCCTCGGTCAGCGCAACCAGGACCACCAGGATAAACAGCGGGATGGACAGCACCAGAATGGTCACACGTACCAGGGTGATCACGGTGACGTACACCGTCGCCATCAGGTACTCTTTAAGCGTGGTAGCCAGCCAACCGCTCCAGCTGTTCAGCTCCCTGGCTACGGCATTCTGGCTGTGTACCTGCGTATCATACGCCTGCTTAATCCAGCCCAAAAAGCCGCTGTCCACGAAGGTCCATTGATACGCCGTCATAATCCAACGGGTGACGGTCACTGACGGTTCAGACAACAGCAAACTACGCGTGAATTCAGAGGACAGGTACCCCAACTCGGTGTTCATCACCGCTTCACTGTGCGACGCGCCAAGCTCTGGCCAGAAGAATGCCATCCCGACATATTCGATCACCAGGCTCACCAAAAGCGAAGCCAGGAACATACCGATCAGCATCCACGGCCAGCCCCACAGTACATTGTAAAACAGCCCATGCTTACGGGGTTGTACGGGCTGCTGAGGCTGATTATTCACCGCTTGCGACATTCAGCCCCCCTTTGATGGCAACATCCGGCATTACCGTGCTGGCAGACCACCAGGACTCACTGGTACGGTAGTTGCGCTGCATCTCCTCGGCAATCTTCTGCAGGTTCGTTGGCATAAGCGCATCATCCCTGTCACCGCTGGGCAGTGGCATCCGAATCTTCCACAGTTGACCGCCTTCCAGCAGCGCGAACGCCTGTCCTTTCGGAAGATTAATCACATCCGCCGGGGCAAGCAGTGGGGCTTTCACAGTACCGACACGGTCCTGGGTATTGGAGGTAAAATCCTGTCCCTTCTCCACATCGGCCGTATCGGCATGCCCTGATACCAGGGTTTTGGTGTAAATATCCACTTCCGGCAACTGTGTCGTCAGCAGCTGTGCGGTACGGTTCTCACGCACACGGAGCATGATCAGGGTATTGAAGTTACCCGTGACCTGGGCAGCCTTCGCCGTGCTACCGATGCGGGCCTCGATATCCGACTCGGTTTGCGTGTAGGCCGTCACCTGCATACCGGCGCCGCCCCCTTTGTTGATAAGCGGGATAAATTCGTCCCCCATGAGTTCGTTGAACTCGTCACAGTGCAGGTTGATCGGCAGTTTACCGTCTGCCCGGGTCGGCAACCCGCCGTGCATACCGTGTTTATAGATATGACCGGCAACCGAAACCAGATCGGCAAACATGCTGTTACCAACCGCAGAAGCGACAACGCCGTCAGATAGTGCATCGAGCCCCACATAAACAATGCCGCGCTTACGAATGACCTGCTCCCAGTCAAAAATGGGCCTCGGGTCGCTCATATCCATGTAGTTAGGCGCCAGAAGCTCGGCGGTCTTGCCGGTGGTGAGTTTTTCCAGCAGCGGCAACAGGGACGCCACAATTTTATCGAAGTAGGTGCGGTCATAGCGCACGGCTGACCGCAGGCCATCCAGGATAGGGTCGTACAGTTGCTTGCCGGCTTCCGAGCTGAGGACCATTTCCACCGCCATGATTTTTATTGCGTTTGGCTGGCCCTGCATATTGCGCGGTACATCGTCCTCCGTCAGCACCTGCAGGCTGTTGTCGATTTGTTGCTGCAGCGCCGGCATACGCGCTTCAATCACTTTCTTCGCGTAGGTCTCATACAGCTCGCTGATGTTGTTCACGTAACGGGTGATCAACTGATAGTCCGGACGTTGCCCCAGGGCGACCAGGGCACGCGCCACAATATTGACGAATCGCCAGGCAAACTCACGGAACGCCGCACTGTTACCCTCCCCGCTCAATTGCCCGGAGATACGCCCGGCCACTTCGGACACACGCTCAAAGCGCCCGACGGCGTTATAGCGTGCCGAGATATCCGGCCAGCCCAGATGGAAGATGAACAGCTCATCTCCGCGGCCGGCTCGGTGCGCTTCCGCCCAGACTCGGCGGAGCAAATCCGCATCCCCTTTTGGATCAAACACAATGGTGATGTCACCGCGGCGAATATCCTGGGTGATCAGCAGTTCCGCCAGGCGGGTCTTACCGACACGGGTAGTGCCCAACACCAGGCTATGCCCTACGCGTTCGCCCAGTGCCATCGATACATCGAGCTCATCGGGTTCAATACCATGGATCGCCGGGTTCCCCCCGACCGGTGGCAGCGGCCGCACCGGGTTAAGCGGTGAATCAGTGCGCAGCAGTTGGGACAACCACGGCAGGGTGTATTCGATTTTAAGCTCCAGGCGGCGCGCCATCTGGTACAACTGCTGAGGCTGGACGTATTTTTCCACTTCCGGACGACGGGTATCCATCAGGCGCTGGGTGTGCTTTTGCTGCCAACGGAAACCCCGCCCTAGGAACAGCCGCTGCCGGCTCACCGGGATCTGTGCGCTAGTCATAACATAGCGCGGCAACCGACGCAGATTGCGGCGATAACGGACCACCCGCAGGCCCTGCCGTGCCCGTACCGCTGACAGCACCGCAAACCCGCCGGCAGTAACATAACTCACCGACGGCGCCAGGGCGACCGACCAGGGAGCAGCAAAACAAATCGCTGCCGCAGCACCGGCAACGATCGCGGTATTCAATTCTACCGCCGGGCGCAGCAGCGCTTCCATCACATGGCGATTACTCATGACGACCTTCCTTATCATTCAGGTTGGTGACCGAATTCACGGTTAAAAAAAACATCCACTCTGTATTGCCGGCAAGTAACGCCAGCAGCTTTTGGCCACTGACCAGGTGGACGTGGGGATGGTTCTGCAGCAAAGCATGGCTCAGTTGGCCGGTACGGCCGGTATGAATGAAAAAACCGTCGCAATGGTGATGTCTCAGCAATGCACCAAAACTCTTGATATGAGACGGTGTGATTGCCCGGCCGTACCGTTTGGCCTGGATGAAATAGGTCTTGCCTTCAATAATGACCTGACCGTCCAGGCCGCCGTCGCCGCTGTAGGAGGTATTGCGGATAACCGCATACCCCTGACGCTCGAACGCCAGGAGCAGCAGCTCTTCAAAAACGTAGGGATTGATTTTGCGCAGATAGGCCAGACGCTGACCATTGCCGCCCAACTGGGGCAGTCGCTGCAGAACACGGGCAGCAGTCGCACGGTAACGCCGGTGGCGGCGTACGGAGGCCGACTCACGGCCACGCAGATTCAACCCGGCCATCACCGCAATAAACAGCCCTGTCAGCAGGACGGCCAGCACCGGATTCGCCATCAGCGCGATACCGACATGCTGCGGAGACATCATGGTGTAACCTGCTGGGACAAACCGGTATCGGTGATGAGTACCGGGTAATTCGACAGCTGCAGCCGGCGCGCCAACTCACTGCCGGAGGCTGGCGCCATCGGTACCCCCGGCGCCAGCTCACGCAGCGCCTGCAGGGCAGGCAGGTTACTGACGTTAACGACGAGACCCGCAGCATGCCGGGATTTGAGTTGTTCCGCATTCGCCTGCAGCCAGAGACGACTGGCATCGTCATCCCCCACAATAAACAACGAACCAATCCCCGGTAACTGCAGCGGTCTGTCAGCCACATCGCCGGGTGTCAGCTCTGGCGTTGCCACAGGCAACGCGGCAGCCTCGGCCTCAGCGGGCGATGCCGGCGCCGGCGGCACGACCGGAGACGATTGCGCTCCCTCCTGACGGTTGATACCTTCAAAATATGGCGAAGCATCTTCACCACCGATATCGGCGATCACGTTCAGGTTGGCCAGCGCAGTGGTGGTCACCAGACTCAGGCCGAACAGCAGGAAATTCACTTTTTTCATAATTATGTGTTCCTCAGTATGAATTCCAACTCTGCTACGCGCTGCTCGGCATTTTCCGCTCGTTCTTCCTGAGCCAGTGCCTCCGGCGTAAACCCCGATTGCAGCTGAGACTCCAGCTCTCCGAGGTGCTGATGCGATTTTTTCAGCACTGCAAACACAGCGAGTACGTCAGCACTGGCAACAACGGTGTTGCGTTCTGCCAGGTTTTTAATCATCTCAAGCGTTTTCATGCGTCCTCCTGCTCATGGCCATCGAGTAGCTCAAGCAAAGCGCCGATGACTTCAGGGTTAGCGGCAGGCATCCATCCAACGGTGATTTTCCCGCCTTTCGACTGCTGCCATGTAGCCAGCGCCGCCGGCAATTGGTCTTTCAGTTCTTCCAGTTGCTTCGTCAAACTAACGTTCATCATGCTTACTGGCTCCGTGGTTCAACCCACGTCAGCGCCACCGTTTGTGCCGGTAACGCCGTGGGCGTGGGGGTTGTACTGATCTTCCGATTCGGAGCGGAACCCCTGCCGTTCAGGCGTGCCAGCTTGCCACTCACGATGGATTTATACCGGGCTGCCGGTGCGCCGCCGGCGGGATGGTGATAACACCCGGCGGCAACCAGCCAGCTTCCGGGATTGCGGTCATAGCATTCCCGCAGGATGGCCGCTGCCGCGTTGAGATTGGTGTAAGGGTCAAACGCCTCCCAGGTCGACGTGAAGTGATGGCCGTTCCAGCCCAGATTGACCTGGGCAATACCGACATCGATGCGCTTGCGAGGATGTGTTTTCAAAAAGCGCTGCAGTGCTTCCCAGGCCTGCAGGCGGCTGGCGTAACGATATCCTTTGCCGGCCACGTTAATGGTCCAGGGCCAGGGACGCTCAACATCCGGGGCCGGGCCAGCCCCGCGAGTCACCGAGATGATGCTTTTCGGCGCCATCGATGTCTCGGCCAGTGCCACCGAGTACAGGGACTCCGGCGGCACCCCGTGGCGCAGCGCCACCTCCCGATAACCGGAAGGAACCTGTTGGGTGGCGGCGTGAACGACGCCACCGCTCACAACGGTGAGGAGGGCAAACAGGGGCAATAGCCCCCGGGTCAGAATGCGGCGAGTGTCCATCCGTTTTCCCCTTGTTGCAGCACCACTGGCATCAGGCCGTTGCCGAATTTCATCCAGCGGCCACCGTCATGATTCAGCGTGATTTGACGTGCGCGTACCTTGTCGACGGGAATGTGATGCGCCCGGGCCCACTCGCGCAGCAGACTGTCATTACCCTTGCTGTCAACCAGGTAAATGTCGACCGGCCGGTTATCTGCCAGCACCGCCGCCAGGCGTGCATCGCACTGCCCGCAGTCCTTCGCTTTCACGAACAGCGCCAGTCGCCCGCCGGTGTCATGTGCGATACCGGCCGCATTCCCCATGTTCACCGGCAACACACCAAGGCGCTGCCAGGCCGCATCCACCTCACGCTGGAACTTGAGTTCTTTTTCTGTGCGGGCGAACTCCTGCTTTACCCACAGCTGCGCGTACTTTTTACGTTCGGCATCGCTCTGTGCCTCGATACCAAGGGCAGTTAACGGATCAAGCCCCGGAGACTGCGTCCCGCGAGGGCCATCCATCAACTGCTGATAACGCTGGTACTCTTCCCCACTGAGGCCCCACTGTCTGCCCTGCTGCGCCGTCTTGTTGGCCTGGCTCTGCTGAATCTCGCTCAGGGTAGACTGGCTGTTCTCAATAGTCGTCTGCTGCGCTGCCTGTGATAACGGGCTCAGCAGCATCAGGGCAATCACGCTGTATTTCAGTTTCATCATCTTCTCCTTACTGAGCGCTGACAGTCTGCAGGCGGCCGTTCACACGAAATGTCGCCTGCCCATAGCCGGCACTGACCAGGATCCAGCCGGCGACCGACTCCCCTTCCCCGATTAACCGCACCTGCGACAAATCACTGAACCCCAGCGGCGCCACAGCCGCAAAGGCCGATGTCCCGCGCTGCTCAACCCCGGTCAGCACGAATGGCGCTTTGCGCGCCGTACGAGGTACCGCATTACGCGGGGAGGATTTAATTGGCGTGGGCTTGTGCTTTGGGATGATTTTGGCGGTGGCTGACGGTGCAGCGGGTACGTCCGTTGAGGGTGCCACTGCCGGTACAGGCTTTTCAGTCGCTGACTTTTTCACGGATTCGATGCTGTCTTTCAGCGCATTTAACTCAACCTGTTGCACCTGCAGCTGCTGCTCAAGTTTCTCCGGTAGCCCATTGGTTAACGTCAGCGCCCCAATCTGCCGCGTGATCGAGTCCTGGCGTTCAGCCAGGCTTTTAAGCTGTTTAGCCTGCGCCTGCAGCTCATCGGCCATAGAGTTCATGCCATCCTGCGGTGCCAGTGCTTTCTGTGCCTGCTCAAGCAGGGCAATACGCTGGTCGATATGCCTGATAGCCCCTGAACCGACGAGGCCTGCAACCAGGACAACAACAACGCCGGCCGTTGTCCCCCAGAAGGCCCTGCTGCGAAGCAACCCTTTTTTTGCCGGTGTCATCGGCATCATTTCATCATTTTGCTCAGTCATTTTTTCAGCCACCCGCCGGTTGCCGGTACCGTGTTAACGGACTGAGGTGCTATGACCGTCGCAGCAGGATGCGCTGAAACCGCCCTGGCTGGCGCCACCGTCAATGGCGGCAGCTGTGTCGCCGGCAACTGATACCCGTCACGCAGGCTGTGGCAGACAACACGTTGCACGTCGTCTACCTCAAGCTGCCACGCGGGGCCTGCCAGTACCTGCAGCGCGGTACGCAAACGCATCGGCCCCAGCTGGTACTGCACCGCCGGCAGCGCCTGGCGGTACAGCACGCCGTTTGCAGGTCCGGTCGCGCACAGGGAATAACCAGACTGGCGCAGTGCATAACGCAACGCGTCAGCCACCGTCGGTTTTACTGATGCCGGAATACGGATATCGATGATTTGCGAGAGCGGATCACGCTGAACGGCCGCCGGGTCGGTGCTGACCAGTAAATAACGGTCGTAGCGCACGACCTCAGGCACCTGCCCGTAAGCATCCGGGCTCACCGGTTGAACGTTGCGGGTGACGGTAACCGAAGGCGTGACAGGGGAAATATCGCGCTGCTGCAGTGGCTGCTGAGTAACGCACCCGGTCAGCATGAGTGCTGCCAGGGAAGAGACGAGAATTGTTTTTTTCATCCGGAAGATTTCCTGTTCAGTGACAATTGGCAGGTGTCACTGTGCGGTTACCGTCCAGGAGGCTCAATTAACAACTCTTTATTGCTAATCAAAAAAAACGCCAACCCGAAGGTCAGCGTTATCGAATCATGCTAACGAACCCAAATTAGGGTTCTGGGTAATAATCCTGGTTCAGGATCTGTTCTGCAGTCCAAATGCAAGAAGCGGGTAATTTATCCAGACCGATCCCCGTTTCTTTTGATGCTATAGCCAAAGCATCAAACCAGGTATCTTCCAACCACTCCCGATCGACCATAGCAACTTTCAGACTGGGGGTTTTCTTTAAACGGCGCTCTATCAAACCGCGTTGCCCCTTGATCGTCAGTTCCCAACTTGTACCACGGTGAGTAGGTTGAAATTGCCACTTCAGAAGGTGAGCCAGTAAAACCGCCATCCGGCTGGCCAGTTCGCGCTTTTCACTCTTGCCCACGTCCTCAATCTCCTCGGCAATGTTTTCGATATCCAATTGGCTAAGTTTACCGGCACGCAGTAACGCCGCCTGTTCATTCGCCCAGGCGACCACGTCGGTATCGTAACGAGTTCCCATGGGAGCCTCCGGTATAGTAGATAGAAAAACTGCACACAGCAGACGCTATGTGCAGTATGTCAATGAATGCCATCCAGGTCAAAATGGGATGTCATCATCAAAGTCCATCGGCGGTTCATTGCCGGCAGACGCCTGAGTGGGTGTGCCACTGTGGGTCGGTTGCTGAGGTTGCCCCCAACTACCAGACGCTGAGGGCCCCGGGTTATCGGTCTGACTACGACCACCCAGCATCTGCATCGTGCCGCCCTCGTTAACGACTACCTCGGTAGTGTAGCGATCCTGGCCACTCTGATCTGCCCATTTACGCGTGCGCAAAGCGCCTTCAATGTAGACCTGCGAACCTTTGCGTAAGTATTCGCCGGCAATTTCAGCGAGCTTGCCGAACAGCACGATACGGTGCCATTCGGTTTTTTCTTTCTGTTCGCCGGATTGTTTATCACGCCAGGTCTCGGAAGTCGCAAGCGACAGGGTGGCAACCGCGCCACCATTTGGCATGTAACGGACTTCCGGATCCTGCCCAAGGTGGCCAATCAATATGACTTTGTTAACGCCGCGAGACGCCATAATCAAATCCTCATAGGGAATAGAGTTAGAAAGGGGAAAAACGCCCCGAAAAATCGAGGCGTAAAGGGCGTTATCAGAAAGAGTTTTCCGCGTATTGTTGCTGTGCGGAACCTTGCTGAGGCGGCGTAGAGTCGGATTTCTCAGCCTGATATACCTTTTCCTGACCGATTTTGATCCAATCGACCTTGATAAGGCGGGCTTTGAGACTGACGCGCTGTTCACCGGCATGTTCGCCGCTGTTGAGCGTGAAGATGTCCGTCTTGGGATTGCTGAGTACAAAACCAATCAGGACCTTTTTGTCTTCATCAACCGATTTTTGACAGCGGTTGATCAGGCTGCTGGCTTCTTTACCGGCGACCGTCACATCGAAACGCGTGTAACTGGCGTTATCGGTAGGACCGGAGAGTCCATTGACGACACAGCTGATAAAGGTGCCATTCGGGCCATTGACTTGACGAATGTTGCTGAGGTACCCCATGCCCTTGATAGTCAGGTTGAAGTATTCAGTTTTAGTAGATGCTTGCTGTGATTGGGTAGACATGATGTTTTCTCCAGGAGTAAAGATTCGGTGACGGAGAAATACACCTTCCCGACGGGAAAGTGTTTCCCGTCGGGAGTCTGCAAAGTCATACGTCAGTGCAGACAGTCTTGATTGTGAAATGGGCCTTCATCACCGCTAAGTGATCCCCGTTCTCAAAGGCTAAACGGTGTTACCGCCACGTGGGCTTCCTCTTTCAGGCTACGAGGCTATTGGCAGTCACCCGAGGGCGTTTCTCACAGACCGCTGAAACTTTGGCTGGCACTCACCCGAAGGCGCTTCTCACAGAGTGCTGAAGCATTGGCTGGTTGTCCGAAGACAACAAGTAAGCCTGTTCATTTTTAATGCAAGCATCGAGAGTGTCAACCGCAATATTCCGTTTTGAGAACCATAAAATAAAAACGGCGTTGATCCGAAAATCAACGCCGCACGGCCGGTACCTGAGCCTTCAGTAAATTCTGTCAAACTCCGGGGAGGAACCTAGTCTCCCGACGCGTTTTTCACGGAGTTGCCTGCGTCTTGACAGCCAACCTGAGTGTGGAGGCCGCTGACCGAACTGAAGCAGAAAAAACCATGGAAGAATTTTCCCACCACCGCAGTTACGGGGTACCTATGCATTCTGCAAGAAAGCCAGATAACCTTAGCAAATCTTCCTAACATTAACATCAGGCAATCTCTTACTCCGCTCCGGTTGTTTTATTTTTAGCCGGTGATTTTGTTTTATAGCGCTTGGCCTTACGACCACCTTTTGCATCAATGTTGATGATACCCTGGCAAGTGGGATAATGACTGCAGCCCCAGAAGGCACCGCCACCTTTCTTGCCTGCACGCCGGCGCATCGTCCCACCGCATGTCGGGCACGGCGGTGAAGGAGGCGCAGTGAACTTCACCGCCTGCGTCTTCCCTTTCTCCACTAGATGGCTCGTCCACTGTGCCTGGCGACTCATGAACGTCTCGAGTGTCATCTGGCCCTGGGCAATCTCGTCCAGCGACTGCTCCCACAGCGCCGTCATCCCAGGGTTGGTCAGCGCCGTCGGTAACGCATCTATCAGTTCGCCGGCAATCGGCGTGGAGAGCAGGATTTTTCCCTTTTTCTCCAGGTAGCCGCGTTTAAACAGCGTTTCCAGGATACCGGCACGTGTCGCTTCAGTACCCAGTCCCGCATTCTCTTTCAGCACCTTCTTCAGTTGCGGGTCACTGACGAACGCCGCAGCATTTTTCATGGCGGCGATCAGTGTCCCGTCAGTAAAATGCCCCGGGGGCTTCGTCTGCAGCGTTTTAAGCTCCGCGCCGGCAACCGCGACGGATTCACCTTTTACCAGCGCCGGCATCCGGACATCATCCGTGTCCGCCGGCTCCTCTTTCACCTCGCTCACGCCATGCTGGAACAGAGCTTTCCAACCTACCACCGCCTCGACCTTGCCACGGGTGCGGAACAGTTGCCCGCCGATATTAAAGGTAGCCTCAGTCACATCCACTTCATGCAAGGGCAGGAACTGTGCCAGGTAATGCTGACGGATCAGCTGATAGACCTTCAGCTCATCGGCAGACAGCTTGCTCAAATCGAACGGCTGCTTAGTCGGGATAATCCCATGGTGCGCCGTGATTTTTTTGTCGTTCCAGATGCGGGAAACAAAGGCCCTGTCGAGCCTGGCCACGTTTTCGCTCTGCGTTGGATCCGTGCGGGTAACCGCACTCAGCACATCGGCAACATCTTCCCGCATCGATGTCGGCAGATAGCCGCAATCCGTCCGGGGATATGTGGTCGCTTTGTGCGTTTCATACAGCGACTGCGCGATACTCAGCACCTGGTTTGCGCTCATCCCCCACTTGCGTGAGCAAGCCTGCTGCAGCGTCCCCAGGTCAAAGGCCAGCGGCGCGGACTCTTTCTTACGCTCGGTCCCTACCTCAAGCACAACCGCATGACCTGTTTGCTGACACAGCTGCACCACGGCCTGCGCCACATTCTGCTGAATACAGCGCTTCTCTTCATCGCAGTAGTTGGCAGCCGGCACCCAGTTCGCAGGAAAAGTAATGCCATCCTTTTGCAGGTTCGCCCTGACTTGCCAGTACGGCTTGGAAATAAAGTTGGCGATTTCGCGGTCACGGTTCACGACCAGCGCCAGCGTGGGGGTCTGTACCCGCCCGATCGACAACACCTCGCCGTATCCCTGTTCCCTCGCCTTTAGAGTATAAAGTCGGGTCAGGTTCATCCCCGTCATCCAGTCAGCCCGGGCGCGTGCCAGGCCGGCCTCATACAGGGGTGCAGTCTTCTCGCCAGGGAGTTTGTTTGCCAGAGCATGCCGGATACTGGCCTCGTCCAGCGCAGACAACCAGAGCCGTTGGACCGGGCCGGTAAAGTGGCAATGCTCCAGTAATTCGCGTGCGATCACTTCCCCCTCACGATCCGCATCGGTCGCAATCACTACAGAATCAACTTGTTTGAGCAACCCACGGATGACCGCAAACTGATCGGCAGTGTCTTTTTTTACCGTCATTTTCCACTGAGCAGGCACGATAGGCAGCACAGACTCCCGCCAGGGGTTACCGAATTGTTCACCGTAGGTCTCCGGCTGAGCCTGCTCCAGCAGGTGCCCGATAGCCCAGGTAACGATGACGCCGGCGCCCGCCAGATAGCCCTGCTTACGCTGGGTCGCCCCGAGAATGGCGCCGATATCTTTACCCTGGCTGGGTTTCTCACACAGGTAGAGCTGCATCAGATAACCTCCCTCAGCCCTGACCTTTGGCAACCTGCTGCAACTGCGTCATCAGTCTCCCAAGGTAAGCATCGGTCAGGTGTGACGCATCCGGTGAGCTGTATGTCACTTTCAGACGGCTGCCAACGCCGGACTTGACCACTTCGAGCTCAAGGCGATCATTGCCTTTCCATTCCTGCCCCATCTTGTAATAACTGCCCCGATTTGCTGACCAGACCGGACGTGCTTCATCAATGGAGCTCGCACTCCAGTCACCGTGCTGATCACGCTGGCGCAGACTTTCAAGCTCCTCGGAGGAGATGAACTGATAATGACTTTTCAGCCGCGCCGCCGCGGTATCAACGTCCACCGGGAGGCTATACGTATGTTGCACGTCCTGCCGGGGCCCCGAAATACCGGCCCGGGTCATCCAGGGCATGCTACCCTCACTGGAGCCGCCGCTGCCACCGGTTGCCAGCGAATGGGCAGCGTCACTGATTTTTTTGTTCCATTCACCCAATTCGGTGCCTGCGCACCCCGTTAACAATAACGCGGTGCAGAGTACACCTGGCATAAAAAAAGACGTTACCTGTCGATTCATACTCATGATTTAGCTCCTTTTTTAGAGGAAATTAATGCAGAGGTCTTGAGTGGTGGAGAGAAAGAGGAGCGTATTGCGCCCGACATAATATCTTCGTCAGGCATACCCAAACGGGTGATCGCATCCTTACCTGCGGGCGTTTGAAGGCGAATATCATCACGCGTTACAGCTACAGATCGATACTGCTGCACAACCCCATAAACCTGCCGTACCCAATGCCCCCCCTGGCTCAGCAAGTCATCCCGCTTTTGACGGGAGATCAACCCATAGTGCCATGCCTGAAATGCTTTCATCGCCAGTTGATCAAAGCCAACGAGTAACCAGACACAACGATACCCGAGCGGAGTACGACTAAATACACCGATATTCAGCGGTGATACTGATGAGACTTCTGACATCGAGACCTGACCCGGCAAGCTGGATAAGACGTTATCAAGTTCTGCGACTGCACTCTGCAATCGCGCGGTGCCACGTTCAATAGCCTGCTCCAACGACAACATCGCGCCATCGGCATAAGGGTTGTCAGCGTTTGAATCAGCATTAATTTTCCCTGCTCGGGCGATGACCTGAGGCATGCTGACTATTTGTGGTTTATTTGACTCTTTCTCACGCTGCCGTCCCTCCCATAACAATATTGCATATTGTGTATGCAATTGGACGGTTAACGTCGATTTGAGCGCTCCTGCGCGAGTTGAAGAGGGTTTGTTTTCTTTATTGCTTGATGAATCAACCATTTTAAGCATCCTGTTTAACTTATGTGTGGCTTGAAATAGTTGCGCCAGCTTGTCCTGGCAACAATCCAAAACTCTTTTTGCATGACGAACAAAAACTCAAAAGGCTATCCCGTTCACTTCTATCCATTGCTGCCAGTGGCAACAGTGCATGCTTTTTAACCAGTGCTGCCAGTGGCAGCAGCGCGCACTTTTTAATCAGTGCTGCCAGTGGCAGCAGTGCATACTTTTTAATCAGTGCTGCCAGTGGCAGCAGTGCATACTTTTTAATCAGTGCTGCCAGTGGTAGCGCTGTGTGTTTTTTTGAACACCTCTTATTGTTCAGATTTATGACTTATTTTTTGCGCGTGCCATTCCCAAACGTAACTTCGCAACTATGTCGCTGACATGCTCCCGCGAAGCAAGGTGTTGGCGGACCGTATCTGTTGGTTTTGCGGGCGCCGCAGAGCAAGGTATTTGGCGTCGCGGTACAGGCCTGGCAGGTTCTGGGGATTTGGCACTCGCATACAATTCACCGTTTCTGGCGCGCTTGATGACCGCCAGCAGCCAGCCAGTGGGATTATTCAGGTTGCCTTTGGCCATTGCCTGCTCAAGACTCTCCAGCACCTGACGGGAAACCTCTGCAGGCAATGCCTTAAGCTGGACACCAATCTGCCGCTGATCATCCGTCGCTATGATGTTCTGCAGTTCGGCCGGCAACTCAGGTACGTACGTTGTTTTATTCACACTCTGTGTGAAAGAACGTACGTTACAGTTCGGTTTCGTTGATACACCGTAAGTAACTGATTTCACAATGAGTTCGGAAAGTGAACTCGGTGTTTTGCCTCCCTGTTTTACACTGAGTTCGGTATCCGAACCGGGCTTAATTTGACTCAGTTCGGTATCCGAACCCGGGGATTTCTTACTGAGTTCGGCGTCCGAACTGGGGATATTTTCCTGTCGTTGAGACACTCTGACGGCCATCTGTTGCGGGGTTTGTGGCGACCCCAGCCGTTCAGCAATCGCCGCCATCTGGGAATGCTGATGACGCATTGTCGGGTCATGTTGAATATCGGTCAGTACCGACCAGGCCGTCTGGCTGACGGTGCGGTTTTTATGCGCGCAGCCCATGGCGACCGTATCCAGCCAGGTCGGATCCAATGTCTCCGCATCACGGGCCGAGAGTGGTTCATCATGTTGGGCATAGATGTTGCCCTTCACCCGCCCCTTGTCGTCACGCACACGCCGGCACAAACTGAGCCAGCCGGTCAGGCGTAACATCAGCAGCACGCGGCTGACGGTCTCGCGGGACGCCTTACCGTTAAACGGCGAGGCGAGCTGCAGCTGCAGTTCGTCATAGGTCGGGAACACGGCGCCCTGGTTCTGTTGTGCGTACAGGCGGATCATTATCCACGCGGTTTTATCAAGCGGTGACAGGCGGGTGTCCAGGAGCAACCGGCGGGGGATGGAGTCATGCACATTGCCCATGTACAGCAGGCCGCTGCGCAGATTCGTGACATCGGGACTCCCCGCGTGCTTTTCCGCGCCTATTCGTTCCGCCAGGCGGGCATTCATTTGTTCGAGCGTAAAGGTGATCAAGCTGTCATCAGGTGTTTTATTTATGCTCATCGATTTTGCGCATCCTTTTACGCTGCTCCCGCCCACAGGGCGAAAGCATCAAGCGGTTGTTGGCCTAACGGCACTCAGGCCTGTACCCGATACCAGGTACAGGGTCAGTGTCATCACTTCCACAGTTCGTTGTTGTAGCGTTCATGGGTCAACAACTCCCAGTCATCACCACTGTTTCGGCTGAGCAGTCGCCAGCTGGTACCGATATCAATCTTCATCCAGGCTCGCCCGGGGGCGTGCTTGCCTTTGACATGAAGGTGCTTGTAGTTACGCTCCCCGCGGCGGAAGCGCCTGACCTGCTCCTTCGCCTTTCTCTGGCAGGATGGCGGCGCCGAACGGGGGACCTGCAAACCCGGCATTAACATCACAGGCTTCATGCCAGCCTCCTTGTATTTCCTCCCGGCGTAGCGCGTGGCGTACGCACCGCCTGAATGGCTTTTCTGGCGGTCGCCGTCTGAGGGGTATCGAAGCTGCGAACGGCGTGCCAGACAGCCGTCAGAGAAACATCTATCTGTTCGGCGGCCAGCATCATGACGTCCAGTCCATCGGCACTGGAGGCGTCATCGATGTCGGCCTTTTGCCACTGGCGCCACAAGGCGGCATTCTCATCGTCACTGAGCGCTGCACAGCGCCCCTGGCGAATGTTGATACCGGTCATGCGTCGGCGGGCGGCAACTTCAACGGTCGAGAGGCCAAAATAATGCTGCATCATTTCGATAGAGCCCCCCAACGCCAGTGCACGGTCAATCCGCTGCATGCGCTGCTGCTCACGGCGCGCATGTTGCAGCATCAGGGAGAAATTCTCGTGATGGATTTGGAAGGTCAGCACCGATACCGAGCTGTTCATCAAGTAATGCAGATCTTCAATGGTCAAACCGTGCAGCAGTTGCATCTCCTCCGTGGTCAGCCCCAGAGATTCACAGCGGCGGATATAGCCTGATTTAAGTTCCATCACGAGCTGAGTGAGCAGGCTGTTCGTCGCCTGAGACAAGCTATTACTCATAGTGATCCCCCCTGGATTTTGGAAAAATATCTCGAAAAAACAGCAAACAAGCATGCCAGCAACACCATGGAAACGAACAGGAATGGCAACGCTGAAATGAAGTTTTTGCCCTTGTCCTTAAACCACGTTCTGGGATCAGGAACGTCGCGCATAAACAGGAACCAAAAAATGAAGGACAGCATTGTGATAAGGAATAGATAAAGGTTCATGAATTGCGTCCTCCCTGATAACCAATGCCAGTGGTCGCAGCCCCCTGAACACCCTGGTGTAAACGGGCGTTCTGGCCTGCTTCGAATCCACGTAAACGGGCAATATCATCACCGCGGCAGGTTTTCGAGGCGCGCGTTTGCAGCTCCCCCATCTTTTGGCTTTCCAGCCAGGCTCCCATCAGCTCGCATTCCTGTTCTGACACGGTAAACGTCGTGATGACTCTGCGAACGCCGGCAACCCAGCCGGCACGAAACTGCTCAGCTCGGGCACGCCGCGTGCTCATTTTCAGGCGCTTATTCTGGGTTTTCAGGTAGTCTGCAGTCGCATCTTTCAACTGCCGGCTCAGCACATCGAACGCATAAGCCGCAACGGCCGGCCGCTCACTAAAACCGTAGAACGTCACGTTGCGGCGCGGGCCAGACTCGCTATCCCGCCAGGAAAAATACAAACGGCATCCAAAGGCGCGGGCAATCGCCCACGCCAGCCCGGACATCCATTCAGGCAGTTTTTGTTTCGCTTCGGAAGGCGCTCCCCGGCTCGGTGCCGTCTGAATAGATGACAGGCTGGCTTCCAGCTCGCTGATACCGTATTTCTCCATCAGTTTTTGCGCCCGGGCTAACGCCAGTCCAGTCTCATGCGCATTACTGTTGCTACGGGCCAGCTCTAGCAGTTTTCGCACCAGTTTCACCAGGCGCACCTGTCGTTGTGAATGGCTCATCAGGCTGTCTCCTCTGTTGCAGATAAGTCACGCTGTAGTTCACGCAGACGGCGTAAGACGCGAATAAGGCGCATCAATTTCACGGCATGAATATCATCAAGCAACGGCCAGTCAGCAGCATTTTCCGACCCGATGAGGGCTTCATTGAGCGAGCTGGATAAGGCGCCGTCCGGGTTGTTGCCGGCAAGGGTCAGGAGTAACGCGGTGAAGCGAGAGGGACGTTCGGCAGTCAATGCGTAGCCGGCAGCCTGCAAGTCGGCTTTATCAGCTTTGATTTCAGCCTCGCAGCCCGCCACTTCGGCCAGTTCGAATGCCAATCGGAAGGTGATCACCTGCAGGTGCTCGATATCATCCTGCAGGGAAGAAATAGCCCAAATGGAGGAGACCGGCTCAAGCCCTACCTCGGCAAAAGGCACCTCTGCAACAGGGGTTACACCTTGCTTTGGCTGTGCCACGGTATTGCTGTGAGGGGCTGTCGACTCACGAGGGTCCGACAGGGGGACGCTGGTATTCTCACCATCTAAAGCCGTTTCAACGTCACCCGACAACACAGAAGGCGCACCATATAGGTCAGGCTGAGTTTCAACACGTGGTTCAGTTTGAGTTGCAGGCGTTTCCTCTTCCTGAACGTTCTGTGATTCATCATCGGCATCTCCCGTTGATTCATGCAACGCGCTGTCCAGAACCAAAGAAGATCTTTCTCCCTGTACTTCAGGTACCGTCGGTCCGCCGGTATTTCCCTGCTGCAGTGCTGGCGCCAGTTCGACAGTATTGCCTTCGCCTGACAGCTCAGGCGTTAATGCCGGCTCAGGCTCACCGAGGTGCTTGCGCCGGTTTTGCTCTTTGGGATCGAGCTCCAGTAGCCAGCGGTCATAATTGAGCAACGGGTGTGGCAACGCGTTGATGAGCGCACCAATCAACTCATCACGGAACATATCCAGCGAATAGTCCTCGGGCGAATCAAAATGGCTGCATACATCACCGAAAACGGTATCAAATGGCTGCTTTGGTTCTTGGGTAATACAGTGCTTCTGCCACGTGGTTTCTGCATGGGATCGCATAGCCAGCAACTGCAGAATTTGTGGACGCCCCAGGCCTGTCTCCAATAAGTGAGGCATATAGGGATACAGGTACTGCACCGCATCCTCCATCCGACTGATACTGGAATTATGGACGGGGTAACCTTGTGCGGTAAGAAGTGTCGAGAGTTCACGCAGTGAGACGGCTTTCCCCAACTCCGCTTCATATAAAGCCCGGGCCTGTCGAATGCCAAACGCTTTTTCAATGAAGCTCAGATCACCACGTACCTCATTCTCGGCAAGATGACCAATCACGCAGGATAATCGTCCTGGCCAGGGCTTGAATACACAAGAGAAGCGATAAAACCGTTCTTCTCCCGTTTCCTGCCAGAGCTCGGAAAGAATGGCATAACGCGTATTCCCTCCATCACTGAAAAAATACCCCAGCTCTGGACGTTCCGGATCACGGGTCACCTTCGGTACCGTATCGAGACCTCGAGCTAGAATTGATGACTTAATTTCCTCATATCTCGGGTTACGCGAGGTTCGTGGGTTATCCGGATTCGGGTTCACTTCATCCAGGGTCAATACCAACGGCATTTCACTGACAGGGGTTTGCGCCAGCACAGGGGCTAAAGGTTGTGTGCCTGCTGCAGTCTTGCCCTGCTGGAGCAAAGCGCTGTTCAGATCGAGGATCTTGGTTTTAGTACGCACCATGGTTACGCCCTCCCCGAGTATTGGTCATACTGACCATCATGGAAGTCACTGAACGCGGTGAATTGCCCTTCAAACTTGACGCGAACGGTGCCCGTTGCCCCCTGACGCTGCTTACCAATGATAATTTCTGCCGTGCCGGCATCATCAGAGTCAGCGTAATAGACCTCATCCCGGTAGATGAAGGCGATCACATCGGCATCCTGCTCCAGCGCACCAGAGTCTCGCAAGTCACCATTAAAGGGACGTTTGTCAGCACGGTTTTCCAACTGTCGGTTCAGCTGAGATAGCGCCACAACGGGACAATCAAGTTCTTTGGCCAGCGCTTTCAGACTGCGGGAAATTTCTGAAATTTCCTGAGTGCGATTTTCCTGGCCAGGGCAACGCATCAGCTGCAGGTAATCGACCATGATTAAACCCGGATTACCATACAACCGGGTATAGCGCCGAGCCCTGGAGCGCAACAGTCCGGGGGTCAAATACGATTCATCGTCAATAATCAGGCGGTTTTCCAATGGCAACAACCGCTCCATCGCTTTGGAAATACGCGCCCAATCTTCATCATCCAACTGGCCGCTGCGCAGCCTTGAAAGTTCAACCCGCCCGTCAACAGCAATCAGGCGTTGGAGCAACTGCTCACGCGGCATTTCCAGGCTGAAGAAAAATGCAGGTTTCTCCGTGCCACGAAGCGCGCCAGTGTAAGCGCTCAACGCAAAGGCGGTTTTACCCATCGACGGCCGTGCGGCAAGCAAAACCAAATCTCCCGGCTGCAAACCACACGTCATCACATCGAGCTCAGAGAAGCCGGTCGGGGTGCCTGTGATCCCATTACCGCCATTCACCGTCTCCAGATAGGTCACGACAGCATTCAGCCCATCGGTCAGGCTGACATTCTGCTGTGAGTGGGTTTGCTCAGAGAGCAGGAACAATTGCTGTTCTGCCCTTTCGGTCAGGGCGGCAGAATCTGCGCGGGGATGAGCAGCATCAGCGCTCAATTCACGCCCGAGTTGCAACAGGCTACGCAGTCGGCTGCGTTCAGCGACAATCCCGGCATAGGCGACAATATTGGCTGCGCTCGGTGTGTTTTTAGACAACTCCGCCAGATAGGCAAAACCGCCGACCTGCTCGAGCTCACCGTTTTGTTCCAGTGACTCATGGAGCGTAATCAGATCAATCGGCTGCTGAACAGCCATCAGACGAGCCATCGCCTGGAAAATGCGACGATGCACCGCCAGATAAAAATCACGATCTCCAACTAATGGCAGAATGTCATCCCAACGCTCGTTATCCAGCATCAATCCGCCGAGAACGGCCTGCTCGGCATCTGGAGAATAAGGAATGTGCATATCAACCATGGCGCACCTCCGATCCTTCACCGTCAGTTGTTAACGGGTGCCCAAGAAAAGTCGGGCAGCAAGAACAGACACCCAGCCCAGTATCACGATTGACCTTGAGCCAACTGCATGATTTGCTGTTTTTATCCAGGCAAGCATGGCCATCTGTACAACCGCACCCTACGCAAGTTGCCCCTTTTAGGTGAGCATTCTCGGCATCGGTGCCACAGATATGCTCAAGAACCGCGGTGGCCTCATACGGAGCCTCGGCCATTTCGTGAAGACATTCAGCATCATAGAAGCTGGCAGCATGATTGGTTTTTGCCATCATCAACGCATGCATTTTCAACATGAGGCGCAGCGCATTCTCCGTGGTTTCCAAATTACGGTTAAGCACATTGACGTAAGCCAGTAGCTGTGGTGCTGCAGCGGCCAGATAACCATTAGCCCGTTGCTCCTCAAGACTCACATCACGGCTCCCACCGTTATCCGACCAGTGCTCAAGCCCAAGTTTTTCCCAGTCTGGAACAATCGCGACATTAGGGATTTCCACATGCTCGAAGCCGTTGACATCCACGACAGTGACGCCATCGCTATAGAGTTCAAGAACCTGCCAGGGTGCAGGTGCGGCTAACTCGCGCTGTTCATTAAGAAAGGTCACTAGCTGTTCAATATTCATTGATTTGCCTCCTGACGCAGAACGTCAAAGTCGGCAACCCAGTGAGGGAACAACTCGCAGGCCAGCTCATACATAGTGTCCGCAGCAGCGAGCGTTGATGTGCGTGTGGTGGTTCTTTCAAGACGATGAACTGGTTGGCCGGAAGCATGCCCCATTTTGTAAATTTCAAGCTTGGGAATGATGGTGTCGAGAAGGGAGACGTCGAAGGTATCTGCACGCAGATACTGCCCGTTTGCGATAATGCCGCGCAGACTGTTCAGGGTCTGCCAATCCAGATTCGTATACTCCATGCAATTCGTCAGAATACGGATACGCGGTAACGCAATGCCGTAGCTGGTCAGCGGCAATAATCCTTCCATCAACCCCAATGTGCCACGCAGAAACTCACGCGTATCCGGCAATATAGGCTTGATAACACCGACAGCGAACTCCGTACTGGCAACCAGAATCAGTTCGAGCATCACAGACGCCGCGCCTTTGGAGTCAATGATGATGACGTCGTACTCGTTGAACAAAGGGTGCTGCAGAACATTCTTCAGCCGCATACGGCCATCAGGGGCATGCAACATGGCGGAAGATAAACGGTCGTGGGGATCGTTGGAAACGATGACATCGAGATTAGGGATAACAGAACGGGAGATGATTTCTTCGGGTTGGTTGAGATCGACAGTCTTCATCAACAGTTCATACAAACCGTTGGGTGCCTCGTATTCCAGGGAGAAAATGCTGCTTGCGGTGGGTTGGGAGTGGTCACCATCGATGAGGAGAGTTTTTTTACCTGCATCGGCAAGGAAGCCGGCAAGGTTGGCGCTTTGAGTAGATTTACCTTCGCCCCCTTTGGTTGAGACCATAGGGATAACACGAGGCTTAGTACTGTTAGAAACAGTAGCGGCTTTTGTGACGATATTTTCCATGTGTACACTCGAATAAAGTATTCGATGAGTACAAATTCGATGCAGAAATTAATTTCACACTGCGATAATTCAACTTGCTAGCGAAGAGAGGATTGAAAATCCCCGTGTCCTTGGTTCGATTCCGAGTCCGGGCACCACTTATTCTGCATGAAAGCACGCTGGTTAGAGGTAATCCCTTTAACGG
>NZ_JABXOF010000014.1 GCF_013375155.1 Serratia ureilytica | reverse complement strand
CAGTGCCGAGAAACTCATCGGCGCGGGCTGCGTATATTACGCTTTTCACCCGGAGAGTCAAGCGTTTATTTCGCTTTCTTCTCGCTGACCCGGCGGCTTGTCAGTCGTTGTTCCCGGTCAGTGGAGGCGCATTATAGGGAGTTCTCGGCGGGCCGCAACCCCTATTTTCAATATTTTTTCTGACCGTTGAATGTTTAACCAAAACACCGTTAAAGCGGCAGTTTTTTCAACGATTTAAAGCCATAGCCCTGCAAAACGGGCAATAAAGCGTCAGTATCTTCATTTAACGCCATGCAATACGCCAGATTCTCTTCCTGGCTCGAGACCAGGTTTTCCTGCGTAGAGATGAGCCAGGCGGTGCGACGGGCAATCGCCGCGCCGGAATCCACCAATCGGGTGCCTTCCGGCAACACTTGCATCAGCTCTTCAGCTAATAGAGGGAAATGGGTGCAGCCCAGCACGACGGTATCCGGCGGCTCGCGCATGCTCAGCCACGGATGCAGGATCTTCTTCAGCACCGGTAGCGGCACGGCTTCGCCATGCAGCTTGGCTTCCGCTAGCTCCACCAGTTCTGAAGAGCCCAGCAGTTCAATCTTGCAGTCGGTGGCGAAACGGGAAATCAGTTCGTGGGTGTAGCTGCGCTGTACGGTGCCGCGGGTCGCCAACAGGCCGACAATGCCGTTAACGGTAAGACGGGCCGCCGGTTTGATGGCGGGCACCACGCCCACGACAGGGAAACTGAAACGCTCGCGCAGGGCCGGCAAGGAGACCGTGCTGGCGGTGTTGCAGGCGATGACGACAATCGCCAGAGGATGACGTTGCTGCACCGCGCCGACAATCTCCAGCACGCGCTCAACGATAAACTCTTCGGACTTCTCGCCGTAGGGGAACGCCACGTTGTCGAACGCGTATATATAGTGGAGATCCGGCAGCAACTGCCGAATCTCCTGATACACCGACAGCCCGCCGACGCCGGAATCGAAAACCAGCACCGTCGGGCGAGGTGTGGCGGTGCTGTTAGAAGGTATAGCTTCCAGTGAGGTAGTATTCTCTTCCTGGAGTAGCGTAGCCATAGGCCGTCTCATAATCTTTATCAAACAGGTTGGCAATTCTACCACGAACTGTCAGATGAGATGTGACCGGATACGAAACTGCGAGATCCCACAGGCTCACGCCGCCAAGTTTAACGCTTTGTTCCGGATAGGTACTGTAATCCTTGTCATAACGTTGACCCAGATATTGATAAGTCACCGCCCAGTCAAAGTCATACAGCTGCCAGTCCAGCTCATATTTCACCTGCTGCTTGGCGCGCCGCAGCAGCACTTCATTGGTCTTGGCGTTGCGAGGATCGACATAGTCATAACCAATCTGATGCGTCAACGGGCCGGTATCAAACGAGGCCGTAGCTTCAATCCCTTTGATGGTCGCCTTACCCACGTTGTAATAGACGTAGTTGGTTTCCCCCGTGGAATCGATCAAATTGTCGATGTCGTTGCGATAACCGGAGATGCGCCAGGTCACCGGGCCGGTCAGCCCTTCAAAGCCACCTTCCCACTGCTTGCTTTCTTCCGGTTTCAGATCGGTGTTGTTACCGAAGTTGCCGTATAGCTGGCTCATATTCGGTGCTTTGAACGCCGTGCCATACGATGCGATAAAACGGTATCCCTCGACGAATTCCCAGGCCGCGCTGGTTTGCCAGGTGCCATGCCAGCCAAACTCGGAATGATCGTCACCTCGAACCGCACCTTCCAACGTTACCGGGCCAACCAGTTGCTGCGCAGTCAGATAGATGCCTGCATCACGTTGGCTTTTTTCACCCTTCACGGTGGTGGAATCCGGTTTGATTTTCTGTTGCTGCCAGTCGACGCCAGAGCTTACGGTACCCTGTCCAACCTGCAGCGTATTGCCCCACTGCAGGTTGTACTGTTCGGAATCCACCAGGCTGGCCGAGCTGTCATGCATGCCGAGGCGAGGATCGTAATCGTAATCCTTGCTATGGCTGTAGCTGCCAATCACTTGTGTTGCGTAAATGCCTTCTTTATAGCGCAATCCGGTATCCCAGGTTTGGCTATACAGTTTGCGCGTATCCAGCAGAGGGCTGGTCGGTGAGGAATAATAACTATCATACGCCGTGCGGTTGTCGTAACCATACCCGCGCACAAAACCGCTGACCGATTCGCTGAACTGGTGCTCAAGCGCACCATACAGCGACTTACTCATAAAGCCATCGCGATCCTGCTGGCTTTGCATGCCGGTGCTGCCGTAGGCCACCACGTCATACCCTTTGGTGTAGGTGTAGTCACCCGCCACCGTCGCCACGGTGCTGTCGCCCAACTGCTGTTGGGTCGACGCGTCATAGGATTGATAGCCGTTGGAGCCGACGCCGGCAGCCAGCGTGGTGCCGTTCTTTTCACGCGTGGTAATAATGTTGACTACGCCGCCGATGGCGTCGGAACCGTATACCGCCGAGCGCGGGCCGCGGATGTATTCGACTTTCTGCACCAACGAAATCGGGATTTGGCTAAGGTCAGAAGAGCCGCTGACGCCCGCCTGATTAAGGCGAATGCCGTCAATTAGCACCAGCACGTGGCTGGAGTTGGTGCCGCGAATAAACAGCGAGCTCTTTTGCCCCAACCCGCCGTTTTGGCCAACGTCCACGCCCGGCAAACGGCGCATCACGTCGGTCAGGCTCTTGGCCTGCCAGCGATCGATATCGTTGCGGGTGACGATGGTGGTCGGCGCCAGCACGGAAGAAACCGGCTGCGGGAAACGGTTGGCGGTAACCACCAGGTTATCGCCATTCGTGGCTGTGGTGTTGTCTTGCGCCCATCCAGAAAAAGCCGTGACGGAAGAGACCACCGCCAGCAGCGTATTTTTTGTAATTGTCATGAGAAAAGCATCCAAACTTAATTGGCGGATGCCGCAGGATCATGGCCGGTAGTTCGCGACGGCCACGGACATTGCGACGTAACACCGGCAGGTCTTCGGGCTTGGGATTTGCGGGCCGCAGGGCGCGACCGGCAACGGGCGATGACTTCCCATCCTGCAGTGGACAGTGTCTGCGTCGAAACGCTATCGCCGTGACTTCCCCTTACCGCTGCGCGTCAGCTCCGGATTCACACCGGATTCCCTTTTCACTCGCTGCTTGAGGCCGGACGGCAATGCTACGATCAATGCAAATAGATGTCTAGACTGCCATTAATGTTACAAATAATAAACGCGACAAAACTGGACTTCACGGGCTGATTCCCTACAATCCCCGCTGATCAAATTTGCCTGACGAGAAGAAACACATGACGCCCGAGAATTTGCCTATTGAACGTTACGATGACCAACTGGCGGAGAAAGTCGCCCGCCTGAAGACGTTGATGTCACCGTTCGCGGCGCCCGAGCCGGAAGTGTTCCGCTCGCCAGTCGACCACTACCGCATGCGCGCCGAATTCCGCATCTGGCACGACGCAGACGACATGTATCACATCATGTTCGATCAGCAGACCAAGCAGCGTATTCGCGTCGATCAGTTCCCGGCGGCCAGCGAGCTGATCAACCGCCTGATGACCGCCCTGATCGCCGCGCTGAAACCGGAGCCGATCCTGCGCCACAAGCTGTTCCAGATAGATTATCTGTCGACGCGAAGCGGCAAAATCATCGCTTCGCTGCTGTATCACCGCAAGCTGGATGACGTTTGGCAACAGCGCGCCGAGCAGTTGCGCGACGAGCTGCGCGCGCAGGGTTTCGACCTGCAGCTGATCGGCCGAGCGTCGAAGACCAAGATCATGCTCGACCAGGATTATGTTGACGAAGTGCTGCCGGTCGCCGGCCGCGACATGATTTATCGCCAGGTGGAAAACAGTTTCACTCAGCCCAACGCGGCCATGAACGTGCAGATGCTGGAGTGGGCGTTGGCGGTCACCGCCGGTTCCAAAGGCGATTTGCTGGAGCTGTACTGCGGCAACGGCAACTTCTCGCTGGCGCTGGCGCGCAATTTCGAGCGCGTGCTGGCGACCGAGATCGCCAAACCGTCGGTGGCGGCGGCGCAGTACAACATCGCCGCCAACCATATCGACAACGTGCAGATCATCCGCATGGCGGCGGAAGACTTCACTCAGGCGATGAATGGAGTACGCGAATTCAACCGGTTGAAAGGCATCGATCTGAGCGGCTACAACTGCGAGACGATTTTCGTCGATCCGCCGCGCAGCGGGCTGGACGATGAAACGGTGAAGATGGTGCAGGCTTACCCGCGCATTCTGTATATTTCATGCAATCCGGAAACGCTGTGCGCCAACCTGGAAACGCTGCAGGCCACCCACCGGGTCAGCCGTCTGGCGCTGTTCGATCAGTTCCCGTATACCCATCACATGGAGTGCGGCGTGTTGCTGGAAAAGCACCGCTGATATGACAGGGGCGCCATGATGGCGCCCCGTTTCATTACGATTCTTGAGTCGGCGCATCCGGCGCCTTGCGCGCCTTCAGTTTCATGCCGATCCACAGCACCAGCGCCACGCAGATCACCGACGGCAGGAAGTTGGAGCCGATCTGCGGATACTCGGCGCGCACGATGGCGCTGTACAACAGCAGCCCCAGCAGGAAACAGGCCGCCGCCAGCTTCGGCATGCCATCCGGCATGGCGCGGTTCAGGTAACGCTGATGCAGGCAGTACACCGCCAGCACCAACGCGATCAGCGGGAAGATCGAAAACGGCACCACCGAGCTGAACAGCGCGGCAAAGGAACCGTTGATCGAAAGGCCGGCAATCAACGCCAGCAGTAAGGTGCCATTTTCACGGCCTGGTTTTTCCATCATTTTTTACCTTTTTTATACGTGGGACACAGAAGCTTTTTCTTGTTCGCGACGATACCAGTAATACGCCCCTTTGGAGATCATCCGCAGTTGCAGCACCAGCCGTTCTTCCAGCTGCTGCCGCTGCTCGACGTCGATATCCAGCGCTTCCGCGCCGGCGCTGAACACGATGGTGACCATCGCTTCCGCCTGCGCTTCGGTAAAGCTGCGCGGCATGTGATTTTCCAACTCGAGGTAGTCCGCCAGTTCGGCGATGAAATGCTGGATCTCGCGCGCCACCGCCGCACGGAATGCCGCCGACGTGCCGGAGCGCTCGCGCAGCAGCAGGCGGAAGGCGTTCGGGTTGTTGCCGATAAACTCCATAAAGGTGGACACCGAGGTGCGGATCACGCTGCCGCCCTTGGCGATGCGTTGGCGCGCCTGGCGCATCAACTGACGCAGCATCAGGCCGCTTTCATCCACCATGGTCAGCCCCAACTCGTCCACATCGCGGAAATGGCGATAAAACGACGTGGGCGCGATGCCCGCCTCGCGTGAAACTTCCCGCAGGCTCAGACTGGCGAAGCTGCGTTCGGCGCTCAGCTGGCTGAAAGCGGCTTCGATCAGGGAACGACGAGTCCGTTCTTTTTGTTGTGCTCTGACGCCCATATGCATATCCGGATAGGTTCCATTTTCTCAGTCTAACGCCCTAGACTCGGCAATATAGCAAATTTTATTGCAACAGCATTTATACTAACGCGCTCTATCACACTTCCGCCCTGAGCCGATTGTGCTTTGACTCAAAAAGCCTAATGGTGATTGGGTGAGCAGCGCTATGATGTTAAGATACCGTTGTAATCTTGTATAAAAAAACAGGTCTCTCCTACATGCAACAGCACTATCAATTTGATGCCATTGTGATTGGCTCGGGCCCTGGTGGTGAAGGTGCCGCCATGGGGCTGGTGAAACAAGGCGCCCGCGTGGCCGTTATCGAACGGTACAATAACGTAGGCGGCGGATGTACCCATTGGGGCACCATCCCCTCCAAAGCCCTCCGCCACGCCGTCAGCCGCATTATCGAATTCAACCAGAACCCGCTTTACAACAACTCGCGCACGCTCAGCGCGACCTTCCCTGACATTTTACGCCACGCCGATAACGTCATCAGCCAGCAGACCCGAATGCGCCAAGGGTTCTATGAGCGGAACCAGTGCAAACTGTTCGCCGGCGACGCGCGCTTCATCGACGCCAACACCGTCAGCGTCAGCTACATGGACGGCACCCAGGACACCATCCGCGCCGATCACATCGTGATCGCCTGCGGCTCGCGTCCTTACCATCCGGCCAGCGTCGACTTCAACCATCCGCGCATCTACGACAGCGATTCCATTCTCGAGCTGAGCCATGAGCCGCGCCACGTGATCATTTACGGCGCCGGGGTGATCGGCTGCGAGTATGCGTCCATCTTCCGCGGCCTGAACGTCAAGGTCGATCTGATCAACACCCGCGATCGCCTGCTGGCGTTCCTCGATCAGGAGATGTCGGATTCGCTCTCTTACCACTTCTGGAACAACGGCGTGGTGATCCGCCACAACGAAGAGTTCGAGAAGATCGAAGGCACCGAAGACGGCGTGATCGTGCACCTGAAGTCCGGCAAGAAGGTGAAAGCGGACTGCCTGCTGTACGCCAACGGCCGTACCGGTAACACCGATTCGTTAGGGTTGGAGAACGTCGGCCTGGAGTCGGACAGCCGCGGGCTGCTGAAAGTGAACAGCATGTATCAAACCGCGCTGTCGCACATTTATGCGGTCGGTGACGTGATCGGCTATCCGAGCCTGGCTTCCGCCGCCTACGATCAAGGCCGCATCGCCGCGCAGGCGATCGCCTCCGGCGAAGCCAGCGGTCACTTAATCGAAGATATCCCGACCGGCATCTACACCATTCCGGAAATCAGCTCCGTCGGCAAAACCGAGCAGGAACTGACCGCGATGAAGGTGCCGTATGAAGTGGGCCGCGCCCAGTTCAAGCATCTGGCGCGCGCGCAGATAGCCGGGATGAACGTCGGCAGCCTGAAGATCCTGTTCCATCGCGACACCCTGCAGATCCTTGGGATCCACTGCTTCGGCGAGCGTGCGGCGGAGATCATCCACATCGGCCAGGCGATCATGGAACAGAAAGGTGAAGGCAATACTATCGAGTATTTCGTTAATACGACCTTCAACTATCCGACCATGGCCGAAGCCTACCGGGTGGCGGCGCTAAACGGCTTAAACCGCCTGTTTTAACGCGCTGTCGATGTAGCCCTGCATGTGTTCGCGGATCGCCTCGGCCAGTTGCTCATAACGGCTGCGCAAAGGGGAGCCGGGGCGGTACACCAGCGCGATGGTGCGCTTCGGCTCCGGCTTGTAGCAATCCAGATAGCAGACGCCGTCGCGTTCGCGCTGCGGCGGTACCGCCAGTGACGGCAGCAGGGTAATGCCGCTGCCGGCCGCGACCATATTGCGCAGCGTTTCCAGACTGGTGGCGCGGAAGTGGGTATCTTCGTCCGCGCCCGCCTGGAAGCAGAAGCCCATCGCCTGATCGCGCAGGCAGTGGCCATCCTCCAGCATCAGCAGTTTCTCACCCGCCAAATCCGGCATCGGCACGCGCTCGCGCTGCGCCCACGGGTGATCGGAGTACACCGCCAGCTTCATCGGTTCATCGAACAAAGGCACTTCGATAAACGCCTCGGTTTCCTTAACCAATGCCAGAATGGCGCAGTCCAGTTTGCCGCTGTCGAGTTGCGCCAGCAGCTGATGGGTTTGCGCTTCGTGCAGGTACATTTCCAGTTTCGGGAACGTTTTGTGCAGCGTCGGGATGATCTGCGGCAGCAGATAAGGCCCCACGGTCGGGATCAGGCCGATGTGCAACGGCCCGGACATGGCTTCGCCCTGCTGGCTGGCCATCTCCTTCAATACTTTCACTTCTCGCAGCACAGTACGCGCCTGCTCCACCAGCAACAGACCCGCCTGGGTGAACAGCACCTTGCGGCTGGTGCGTTCGAGCAGCATGACGCCCAACTCGTCTTCCAGCTTGCGGATCTGCCCGCTCAGCGTGGGTTGGCTTACATGGCATGAATCGGCCGCGCGGCGGAAGTGCCGGTGCTCGGCCAAGGCGACCAGATACTCTAAATCACGAATATTCATTGTTTCCCTCCATTCCATGATAGCTCATGGCGATAGATAAGATAGCAATGAGCGATTAGATCTATCAAGCCCCAGCGACAATAATGTGTCCCAACGAAGCGATATCGCGCTAAATGCTAAAAATTACTTTTCCTAATTAAGGGGTTAATCAATGTTTACCAGTCAAGAAGGCAAGAAAGTTCCTCAGGTTACTTTCCACACCCGTCAGGGCGACCAATGGATTGATGTGACCACTGATGACCTGTTCAAAAACAAAACCGTCATTGTTTTCTCGCTGCCGGGCGCGTTCACGCCGACCTGTTCTTCGAGCCACCTGCCGCGCTACAACGAACTGTCCAGCGTATTCAAGCAGCACGGCGTCGACAGCATTCTTTGCGTTTCCGTGAACGACACCTTCGTCATGAACGCCTGGAAAGCCGACCAACATGCGGAAAACATCACCTTCGTGCCGGACGGCAACGGTGAATTCACCAAAGGCATGAACATGCTGGTCGAGAAAGCGGATCTGGGCTTTGGACCGCGTTCATGGCGCTACTCGATGCTGGTGCGCGACGGCGTGGTCGAGAAAATGTTCGTCGAACCGAACAAGCCGGGCGACCCGTTCGAAGTGTCCGACGCCGACACCATGCTGAAATACCTGGCTCCGGAATTCAAAGTGCAGGAATCGGTCTCCCTGTTCACCAAACCGGGCTGCCCATTCTGCGCCAAAGCCAAGCAGATGCTGCAAGAGCGCGGCATTCAGTATGAAGAGATTGTGCTGGGCAAAGACGCCACCACCGTCAGCCTGCGCGCCGTCAGCGGCCGCGCCACGGTGCCGCAGGTCTTCATCGGCGGCCGTCACATTGGCGGCAGCGACGATCTGGAAACATTCCTGTCAGCTTAATAAGTAATAACAAAGCCAACGTGAACTTTGGCGGGCTACGGCCCGCCCTTTTTTTACCTTTCAGGAGCGGATATGAAACTGTTGAACGTTGATGTCGCGGTCATCGGCGGCGGCACCGCAGGGCTCGGCGCCTATCGCGCGGCCAAACTGTCTACCCCCAGCGTGGTGATGATTGAAGGCGGGCCTTACGGCACCACCTGTGCGCGCGTTGGCTGCATGCCATCCAAATTACTGATCGCCGCCGCCGAAGCGGTGCATCAAATCGAACGTGCGCCGGGCTTTGGCGTGCACCCAACCGGCAAAACGCGTATCGACGGACGCGAGGTGATGGCGCGTGTCAAACGCGAGCGCGACCGTTTCGTCGGCTTCGTGCTGGAAAGCGTGGACGAGATCCCGGCCGCCGACAAAATTCAGGGCTATGCCCGCTTTATCGACGACAACACGCTGCAGGTCGATGACCATACGCGCATCGTGGCGCAGCGCATCGTGATCGCCACCGGCTCTCGCCCCAGTTGGCCGGCGCCGTGGAATGAATTGGGCGATCGCCTGATCGTCAACGACGATCTGTTCAACTGGGATGACTTGCCGCAGTCCGTGGCGGTATTCGGCCCCGGCGTGATCGGGCTGGAGCTGGGGCAAGCGCTGCACCGCCTCGGCGTCGACACCAAGGTCTTCGGCATCGGCGGCGCCGTCGGGCCGCTGACCGACAGCGCCGTGCGCGATTACGCTGCGAAGGCGCTGGGGGAAGAATTCTACCTCGACGCCGACGTGAAAGTGGAGATGATGCAGCGCGAAGGCGACCGCGTATTTATCCGCTATCAGGATCTGCAGGGCCAGTCGCAGGAGATCCTGGTGGACTACGTGCTGGCCGCCACCGGCCGCCGCCCCAACGTCGATCGGCTGGGTCTTGAAAACACCGGCCTGCTGCTCGACGCTCGAGGCGTGCCGCTGGCCGACCGCCTGACGATGCAAACCAGCGTGCCGCATATCTTTATCGCCGGCGACGCCAGCAACCAACTGCCGCTGTTGCATGAGGCCAGCGATCAGGCACGCATCGCCGGCGCCAATGCCGGCAGCTTCCCGGAGATCAATCCGGGTCTGCGCCGCAGCGCGATTTCGGTGGTGTTCTCCGATCCGCAGATCGCCATGGTCGGCTCGACCTTCCGCGAGCTGAGCGAGAAGTTCAGCGCCTGCGGATGTTTTGAAGTGGGCAAGGTCTCGTTTGAGAATCAGGGCCGCTCGCGGGTGATGCTGCGCAACAAGGGCGTTCTGCACGTTTACGGCGAGCAAGGCACCGGCCGTTTCCTCGGCGCAGAAATGATCGGCCCGGACGCCGAACACATTGCGCACCTGTTAGCCTGGGCGCACCAACAGCAGATGACCGTCGATCAGATGCTGGACATGCCGTTCTATCATCCGGTGATCGAAGAAGGCTTGCGCACTGCGCTGCGCGACCTGCAGGCGAAGCTCAAACTCGGCACGGCCGAAATCGAACGCTGTCAGCGCTGTCCGGGCGAATAGCGCCTTCTTATCCGTTCACACCTACCGGGCCTTCAGGCCCGGTTTTTTTGCGCAGCGCTTTCCAGATTTTCCTCCCTCCTCTTGCCTCACGGCCCTCCTGCGCTCATTTTTTATGCTTCGATATTGAAGTGATATCAATAACGATACTAAAACAAAGGCAACTGAACGAGATCAGGGATGACATCGCTGATTTGCAACAGCGGCAGAACAGCATCGCCGGCTGGCGATCGGCGCGATGGAAGAAGGCGCGAGCCTGAACCGTTATCTCTGCGCACGCCTGGCGGGGTAAACGTTCAAGGGCGGCGCCAGGCCGCCCTCGTCGTCAAGCCAAACGCTGTTTCGCTGCGGCGATTGCCGCGGCCACCTGCTGCGGCGCGACGCCGCCTTTGGCCGCACGTTTGTCCAGGCAGGATTGCAACGCCAGGATCGGATAGACGTCGTCGCCGATCGTCGCGCTGAACTGCTGCAAATCCGCCAGCGGCAGCGCTTCCAGCGGTTTGCCCTGGCGAATGGCTTCTACCACCGCCTCACCGACGATATGGTGCGCTTCGCGGAACGGCACGCCTTTGGCGACCAGGTAGTCCGCCAGCTCGGTGGCATTCGCATAACCCTGCTCCGCCGCTTCCCGGCAGCGCGGGCGCTTAACCTGAATGCCGTCCAGCACCAGCGCCGCCATCTGCAGGCAGTCCATCCAGGTGTCGAGCGCGTCGAACAGCCCTTCTTTGTCTTCCTGCATGTCTTTGTTGTACGCCAACGGCAGGCCTTTCAGCGTCATCATCATGCCGGTCAGCGCGCCCTGTACGCGGCCGCACTTGCCGCGGATCAGCTCCAGCGCGTCCGGGTTTTTCTTCTGCGGCATCAGCGAAGAGCCGGAGGTCACGCGGTCAGACAGCTCGACAAACGCCGCCTCACCGCTGTTGAAGAAGATCAGATCTTCGGCGAAGCGCGACAGGTGCACCATGCTGATGGCGGCGTTGGACAGCAGCTCCAGCACGTGATCGCGATCGGATACGCTGTCCAGGCTGTTGCGGGTCGCCGAGGCAAAACCCAGCCAGCCGGCCAGCTGCTCGCGATCGATAGGATACGCGGTGCCGGCCAGCGCGCCGCTGCCCAGCGGGCTGACGTCCAGCCGTTTCAGGGTATCCTGCAGGCGGCTTTCATCGCGCGCCAGCATCTCGACATAGGCCAGGCACCAGTGCGCGAAAGTCACCGGCTGCGCGCGTTGCAGGTGGGTATACCCCGGCATCACCGCATCCTGGTTGGCTTCGGCGGTCTCCACCAGCGCCTGCTGCAGCTGGACGATCGCCTGATGCAGATCGCCGATCTGCTGTTTGCACCACAGCTTCAGATCGGTCGCGACCTGATCGTTGCGGCTGCGGCCGGTGTGCAGCTTCTTGCCCAAATCGCCGACCTTCTCGATCAGCTTCTGCTCCACCCAGCTGTGGATGTCTTCGGCATCGCTTTGGACGATCGCCAAAGGATCGGCCTGGACTTCCGTCAGCAAGGCATTCAGCGCCTGCTCCAGCTGCTGTTGCTCCGTTGCCGTCAACACGTTAACGGTCACCAGCGCCTTCGACCAGGCCACCGAGCCCACGATATCTTGCTCCGCCAGGCGATAATCGAACCGCAGCGAATCGTTGAGTTGCTTGAACCGCTGATCCGCCGCCTGAGTGAACCGTCCGCCCCAAAGTGCCATACCTTTACTCCTGAATTTTTATGCGAAAGGGCGCAGCATGCTGCGCCCTTGCAGAGTCACGCCAATCGGTTATTTATTCTTTTTCTCGTTCAACGCGCGGATGCGTGAAGACAGAGAGAACAGGCGGATAAAGCCGCCCGCGTGGCTGTGATCGTAAACTTCGTCTTCGCCGAAGGTGGCGAACTCTTCGGAGTACAGGCTGTTGGCGGATTTTTTCTGGGTCGCCGTCACCTGGCCTTTGTACAGCTGCAGTACCACTTCACCGTTCACCTCTTCAGCCAATGCTTCGGCAGAGGCCTGCAGCGAGCGGCGCAGCGGCGCGAACCAACGGCCGTCGTACACCACATAGGACATCTCCAGGCCCAGCTGCTCGCGCCATTTGAAGCTGTCGCGATCCAGCACCAGCTGCTCGATGGCGCGCAGCGCCGCCACCATGATGGTGCCCCCCGGGGTCTCATAGCAGCCGCGGGATTTGATGCCCACCAGACGGTTTTCCACGATGTCGATACGGCCGACACCGTGCTTGGCGCCCAGCGCGTTCAGGGTTTCCAGGCACTGGTACGGCGACAGCGCTTTACCGTTAACCGCCACGACGCGGCCTTTCTCGACGGTAACGGTCACCTGCTCAGGCTGGTCCGGCGCTTCCTGCGGATCGACGGTCCATACCCAGCAATCCTTGTTTGGCGCGTTCCACGGGCTTTCCAGCACGCCGCCTTCGGTGGAGATGTGCCAGGCGTTCTCATCGCGGCTGTAGATTTTCTCCAGCGATGCGGTGGTCGGGATATTGCGCTCTTTCAGGTAATCCAGCAGCGCTTCACGGGAACGCAGGTTCCACTCGCGCCACGGCGCTACCACTTTCAGCTGCGGCGCCAGCGCGGTGTAGGTGGTTTCGAAACGCACCTGATCGTTGCCTTTGCCGGTCGCGCCGTGGCACAGCGCGTCTGCGCCCACTTTCAACGCCAGCTCGACCTGCGCCTTGGCGATGATCGGCCGCGCCATCGAGGTGCCCAGCAGGTAGCTGCCCTCGTACAGGGCGCCGGTCTGCAGCACTGGATAAACGTAATCGCGGATAAATTCTTCACGCAGATCGACCACGTGACATTCAGAGGCACCGGACTGCAGGGCTTTTTGCTCCACGCCTTCCAGATCGCTGCGCTCCTGGCCGATGTCCGCCACGAACGCCACCACTTCACAGCCGCCGTAGTTCTCTTTCAGCCATGGAATGATGGCCGAGGTATCCAGGCCGCCGGAGTACGCCAGAACGATTTTTTTGATGCCTTGGTTTTGCATGGTCTATTCCTTTCTAATTCTAAAATTAAGCGAGGATCCGGGTGCCAATCGACACGCCGTTAAACAAAGCAGGAAGCTGATCGGCATGGCGCCAGCTGGCGATATCCACCGGGCGGCCGAGGGTGCGGGCAGCGTCGAGCGCCGCATTCACCTTCACCACCATACCATCGGTGATGATGCCTTGCGCGATCAGTTGTTCCGCTTTTTGCGCCGTCATTTCCGCAATGCGTTGGCCCTTGCCGTCGAGGATGCCGCTGACGTCCGACAGCAGGATAAGGTCCGCCCCCAGCGTCGCCGCCAGCGCCGTCGCCGCCTGATCGGCGTTCACATTCATTAACTGCCCTTCGGCGGTGATGCCGATGGAGCTGACAACCGGCAGGTAGCCGGCGCCCAGCAGGGTATTGAGCAGCGCGGGCGAACCGGGCTGCGCGTTGCCGACGTGGCCCAATGCCGGATCGAGCGGGGTCACGACCGCGCTGCCGCCGTCCGCCAGGCTCAGGCCGACGGCGTTGATTTGGTGTTTAATCGCCCACGCCAGCAGCGTTTTGTTGGCGGTGCCGGCCAGCGCCCCGGTGATGATGTCGATCTGATCGGCCGGCGTGACCCGCAGGCCGTTCTTTTTCACCACCGGCAAAGCGAGCTGCTTCATCAGCTCGTCCACCACGCAGCCGCCGCCGTGCACGATCACCAGCGGGCGCTGGTGCTGCTGCCGATAGCTGTCCAACGCGGTAAACAGACGCTCCAGCGCTTCTTCACTGTCTAATAACACGCCACCTAACTTGATAATTAACGGGTTCATTGCTGTTTACTCACGCTGGTTTAAAGGAGTGATTGGGTTTCCGGGAAGCCGAAACGGATATTCAGGCATTGCACCGCCTGCGCCGCCGCGCCTTTCAGCAGATTGTCTTCCACCGCCACGGCGATCAGATGCTCGCCCTGCACCGCAAAACCGATGTCGCAGAACGGCAGCCCCACCACCGATTTCAGCGCCGGCACGCCCTGGTCGTACAGCCGCACCAGCGGCTTGTCGTCATAGGCGGCATGATAGGCGGCCGCGACGTCCTGCGCGGTCACGCCGGCTTTCAGACGGCAGGTGATGGTTTCAAGGATGCCGCGCGGGAAATTGCCCAGGTGCGGCGTAAAGATGACCGGCACGCCCAGGTGTGCGGCGATCTCCGGCTGGTGCCGATGAGTGAAAATACCGTACGGCTGCAGGCTCACTTCGCAGAAGCTGGTGGTCATGCTGGCCTTGCGCCCGGCGCCGCTAACGCCGCTGGTGGCGTTGATCACCGGCCACTGATCCAGATTCAGCAGCTGTTTTTCGATCAACGGTTTCAGCGCCAGCTGCGCCGCCGTCGGGTAACAGCCCGGCACCGCGATCAGCTGCGCCTGTTTAATCTTGTCGCTCTGCCACTCCGCCAGGCCGTACACCGCCTGCTCCAGCAGAGCGCCATGCTGATGCTCGAAACCGTAGTACTGGCTATAAAAACCGGCGTCCTGCACGCGAAAGGCGCCGGACAGATCGAACACCACGCAGCCCGCCGCCAGGAAAGCCGGTGCGATATCGTGGCTGACTTCATGGGCGGTGGCGAGGAACACCACGTCAATGCCCTGCGCCGCCTTGGCGACGTCAGTCAACGGCTGCAGCGGCAGATCGACGATGCCTTTCAACTGGGGATGGAGATCGGAAAGCAACTTTCCTGCATCTGCACTTTGCGCTGAAACCGCTAAAGCGGTTATGTTCATGTGTGGGTGGCGATTCAGGTAAGCCGTGAGCTCCGCTCCGGCGTAACCGCTGGCACCAACGATCAGCGTATTCAACATGTGGCCTTTCACCTTCTAAACTGACGTGCGGTCGCTTGCGACCCAGGTAACAGGGCTAGCCAGCGTTGTTGCGCCGTTCACCCACGGAGCCAGGCGTTGATGCTTTTATAAACATCCGGGCATCGGGTTCCCTTACGCTTCGGCTTACTGTATTTTTATTCAAAATAAATGCATGAATATTGATACTATCCTAACCTAAGGCTGTCAACAGTGAAGATGAAATTACCTCCATTTATTGAGCTGTACCGGGCGTTGATCGCCACTCCGTCAATCAGCGCCACCGATGCCGGCCTCGATCAGAGCAATGAGGCGTTAATCAACTTGCTGGCCGGATGGTTTGCCGACCTGGGCTTTCGCGTCGACGTACAGCCGGTGCCGGAGTCGCGCCACAAATTCAACCTGCTGGCCAGCATCGGCGAAGGCAGCGGCGGCCTGCTGCTGGCCGGCCACACCGATACGGTGCCTTACGACGAAGGCCGCTGGACGCGCGATCCCTTCACCCTGACCGAGCACGACAACAAGCTCTACGGGCTGGGCACCGCCGACATGAAAGGCTTCTTCGCCTTTATTCTGGATGCGATGCGCGATATCGACGCGAGCAAGCTGACCAAGCCGTTGTACATTTTAGCCACCGCAGATGAAGAAACGACGATGGCCGGCGCGCGTTACTTCGCCGCCTCTACCGCCATTCGTCCGGATTTCGCCATCATCGGCGAGCCGACCTCGCTGCAGCCGGTGCGCGCGCACAAGGGCCACATGGCCAACGCCATTCGCATCGTCGGCCAGTCCGGCCACTCCAGCGATCCGGCGCGCGGCGTCAACGCCATCGATCTGATGCACGAGTCCATCGGCCGCCTGATGGAGCTGCGCAAGACCCTGCAGGAGCGCTACAACAACCCGGCGTTCGCCGTGCCTTATCCCACCATGAACTTCGGCCATATCAGCGGCGGCGACGCGGCCAACCGCATCTGCGCCTGTTGCGAACTGCACCTGGATATCCGCCCGCTGCCCGGCATGACGCTCGACAACATCAACGAACTGATGCATCAGGCGCTGGAGCCGGTAAGCCAACGCTGGCCGGGCCGCCTGACCATCGAAGAGCTGCACGCGTCGGTGCCGGGCTACGAGTGCCCGACCGACCACCGCATGGTGGCGGTGATCGAGGAGCTGCTGGGCACCCGCACGCAGGTGGTCAACTACTGCACCGAAGCGCCGTTCGTGCAACAGGTCTGCCCGACCTTGGTGCTCGGCCCCGGTTCCATCGATCAGGCCCACCAGCCGGACGAATACATCGACACCGCGTTTATCGAACCGACGCGCAAACTGTTGGGCCAGCTGGTCAATCACTTTTGCCGGCAATAAACCCGACATTTAACAGGGGAAATGCTTTATGCTTCCCCTAACTCAAAATAAGTAGAAAGCAGCGAAATAAGCCACGCTGATAACCCACGCGGCGTAATTAAATTTCAGAAAATGCGCCGATTTTGATGTTTTTTTGCTAAAAATAGTGTCAATTGACGATTGGACAGGAACGCGATGGGATCAGGCAGGCGGTCTGCGCCTGACGCGTGAAATTTATTTACAAGATAAAAATCATACATACAGAACTGGGTCAGGGGTTATATGAACGAACAATATTCGGCAATGCGCAGTAATGTCAGTATGCTCGGCAAATTGCTCGGCGATACCATCAAAGAAGCGCTGGGCGAGCATATTCTCGATCGCGTTGAGACCATCCGTAAGCTTTCCAAATCCTCACGCGCCGGCAACGAAGCGCATCGCCAGGAGCTGCTTTCTACCCTGCAGAACTTGTCCAACGACGAGCTGCTGCCGGTGGCGCGCGCCTTCAGCCAGTTCCTCAACCTGACCAACGTCGCCGAGCAGTATCACAGCATTTCGCCCAACGGCGAGGCCGCCAGCAACCCGGAAGCGCTGGCCCAACTGTTCAGCCGCCTCAAAGACAAAAAGCTCAGCGACAAAGAGCTGCAGCACGCGGTGTCGCAACTCTCCATCGAGCTGGTGCTGACGGCGCACCCGACGGAGATCACCCGCCGCACCCTGATCCACAAGCTGGTGGAGGTCAACACCTGCCTCAGCCAGCTCGATCACAACGATCTGGCCGACTACGAGCGCAACAAGATCATGCGCCGCCTGCGCCAGCTGGTAGCCCAGTCGTGGCACACCGATGAAATTCGCAAACACCGCCCTTCCCCGATCGACGAAGCCAAATGGGGTTTTGCCGTCGTGGAAAACAGCCTGTGGGAAGGCGTGCCGGCGTTCCTGCGCGAATTCAACGAACAGCTGGAAAACTCCATCGATTACAGCCTGCCGGTAGAAGCGGTGCCGGTGCGCTTCACCTCCTGGATGGGCGGCGACCGCGACGGCAACCCGAACGTCACCGCCGAAATTACCCGCCATGTGCTGCTGCTCAGCCGCTGGAAAGCCTGCGACCTGTTTACCCGCGACATCCAGGTGCTGGTCTCCGAGCTGTCGATGACCGAGTGCACCCCTGAGCTGCGCGCCCGCGCCGGCGGCGATGAGGTACAGGAGCCTTACCGCGAAATCATGAAGCAGCTGCGCAGCCAGCTGATGAGTTCCCAGGCTTATCTGGAAGGTCGCCTGAAGGGCGAACGCGTGCTGAAACCGCACGACCTGCTGGTGAACAACGAGCAGCTGTGGGAGCCGCTGTATGCCTGCTACCAGTCGCTGCAGGCCTGCGGCATGGGCATCATCGCCAATGGTCAACTGCTGGATACCCTGCGCCGCGTGCGCTGCTTCGGCGTGCCGCTGGTGCGCATCGACGTGCGTCAGGAGAGCACCCGCCATACCGAAGCCATCGCCGAGCTGACCCGCTATCTGGGGCTGGGCGACTATGAAAGCTGGTCGGAAGCCGATAAACAGGCGTTCCTGATCCGCGAACTGAACTCCAAACGCCCGCTGGTGCCGCTGAAATGGCAACCGAGCGCCGACACGCAGGAAGTGCTGGAAACCTGCCGGGTGATTGCCGAAGCGCCGCAGGGCTCGATCGCCGCCTATGTGATTTCTATGGCGCGCACGCCTTCCGACGTGCTGGCGGTGCACCTGCTGCTGAAAGAGGCCGGCTGCCCGTTCGCGCTGCCGGTCGCCCCGCTGTTCGAAACCCTCGACGACCTGAACAACGCCGACGACGTAATGACCCAGTTGCTGAACATCGACTGGTATCGCGGCTTCATCCAGGGCAAACAGATGGTGATGATCGGCTATTCCGACTCGGCGAAAGACGCCGGCGTGATGGCCGCTTCCTGGGCGCAGTACCGCGCGCAGGACGCGCTGATCAAAACCTGTGAAAAGGCCGGCGTGGCGCTGACGCTGTTCCACGGCCGCGGCGGTTCCATCGGCCGCGGCGGCGCTCCGGCGCATGCGGCGCTGCTGTCGCAGCCGCCGGGCAGCCTGAAGGGCGGCCTGCGCGTCACCGAACAGGGCGAGATGATCCGCTTCAAGTTCGGCCTGCCGGAAGTCACCATCAGCAGCCTGGCGCTGTATGCCGGCGCGATCCTCGAGGCCAACCTGCTGCCGCCGCCGGAACCGAAGAAAGAATGGCGGGCGCTGATGGACGACCTGTCCGAGACCTCCTGCCGAATGTATCGCGGCTACGTGCGTGAAAACCCGGACTTCGTGCCTTACTTCCGCGCGGCCACGCCGGAGCTGGAGCTGGGCAAACTGCCGCTGGGCTCACGCCCGGCCAAGCGCAAGCCGAACGGCGGCGTAGAGAGCCTGCGCGCCATTCCGTGGATCTTCGCCTGGACGCAGAACCGCCTGATGCTGCCGGCCTGGCTCGGCGCCGGCGCCGGATTGCAGGAAGCGGTGAAAGCCGGCAAACAGGCGGAGCTGGAGGCGATGTGTCGCGACTGGCCGTTCTTCTCCACCCGCATCGCCATGCTGGAAATGGTGTTCGCCAAAGCCGACCTGTGGCTGGCGGAATACTACGATCAGCGCCTGGTGGATAAATCGCTGTGGCCGCTGGGCCAACAGCTGCGCGATCAGTTGGAAAGCGACATCAAGGTGGTGCTGACCATCGCCAACGATGCGCACCTGATGGAAGACCTGCCGTGGATCGCCGAATCCATCGCGCTGCGCAACGTCTATACCGACCCGTTGAACGTCTTGCAGGCCGAATTGCTGCACCGTTCGCGCCAGCAGGAGCAGCCGGACGCCCGCGTGGAGCAGGCGCTGATGGTTACCATCGCCGGCGTCGCCGCCGGGATGCGCAACACCGGCTAGTGAGCCTCATCGCGGCCCCGTTTACCGGGGCCGTTTTTTTTATGTCTCCCCCACAAAAAAAGGGCGCCGCGGTAAAGCGGCGCCCTTTTCAATGGAGCAAGCCCGTCAGGCGGCGGCCACCGGGCGCACGCCCAGCGTGTGGCAGATGGCGTAGCTCATCTCGGCGCGGTTCAGCGTATAGAAGTGGAAATCTTTCACCCCTTCGCGGCTCAGGATCTTCACCATGTCCATGGCGATGTTGGCGCCGACCATTTTGCGGGTCTCCGCATCGTCGTCCAGCCCTTCGAACATGCTGGTCATCCAGCTTGGCACCCGCACGTTGGTCATGGTGGCGAAGCGCTGCAGCTGCTTGAAGTTGGACACCGGCAGAATGCCCGGCACGATTTCCACGTCGATACCGGCGGCGACGCAGCGGTCGCGAAAGCGCAGGTAGCTCTCAACGTCGAAGAAGAACTGGGTAATCGCGCGACTGGCGCCAGCATCGATCTTGCGTTTCAGGTTAATCAAATCGGCCTGGGCGCTCTTCGCCTCCGGGTGCACTTCCGGATAGGCGGCGACGGAAATGTCGAAGTCACCCACGTCTTTCAGCAGCGCCACCAGATCGGTCGCGTACATTTCCGGCTTGCCGCCGCCCGGCGGCAGATCGCCGCGCAGCGCCACGATATGGCGGATGCCGCTGTTCCAGTAATCGGTCGCGATGTCGCGCAGCTGCGCCGGGCTGGCGTCGATGCAGGTCAGGTGCGGCGCCGCCTCCAGGCCGGTGCGTTCCTTGATCCCTTTGATGATGCTGTGGGTGCGATCGCGCTCGCCGGAGTTGGCGCCGTAGGTGACGGAAACGAATTTAGGTTTGAGGATGCTCAGACGATCGATCGACTGCCACAGGGTCTCTTCCATCTCGCTGGTGCGTGGCGGGAAGAACTCGAATGATACGTTAATCTGGCCGTTCAACTCCGCCAGACTCTGATTCAGCGCTTCCCGCTGGTTTGCGTGGAAAAAACTCATACCCTGCTCACCTCTTATCGATCACTGTTTTTATTTCATCTTGATGAGCGTCTATACGTTTAGACGTCTAGATAGAAAATGCCGCATGTTGGCTAAAGAGTCAACAGGAAAATGAGGGGAATAAGATGATTAATCCTCACCCGCTCAACGAGGGAATTTCATGATCGCGACAAAGATAAGTATGGCAGGAAAAGCCAAGGGGCGCGGTGAGCCCGCGCCCGCAGAGGATTAAAGCAGCTGCGCCAATCGGTTAAGGTCTGACTGGATCGCGCCGGCGGTCACATCGCGGCCGGCGCCCGGCCCGCGGATCACCAGCGGATTATCGCGATACCAGCGGCTTTCGATGGCGAACACGTTGTCGCACGGCAGCAGCGAGGCCAGAGGATGCTCAGGGCGCACCGCCTCTACGCCGACCCGCGCCTTGCCGTTGGCGTCGAAACGCGCCACATGGCGCAGCACCAGGCCCATTTCGCTGGCGGCCTCAAAGCGCTGTTGCATCTGCTGATTCAGCGCCTCACCGTTCTCGAAGAACTGATCGACGGAGCCCAGCTCGCACCCCGCCGGCACCAGCGACTCGACCCGCACCTGGTTCGGTTCGATGTCGTAGCCCGCCTCGCGCGCCAGGATCACCAGCTTGCGCATCACGTCCTGGCCGGAGAGATCGACCCGCGGATCCGGTTCGGTCAGCCCCTGCTGCCAGGCCTGATCCACCAGCTCGGTGAACGGCACCGTGCCGTCATACTGCAGGAACAGCCAGGAGAGCGTGCCGGAGAAGATGCCGCTGATCGCCAGAATGCTGTCGCCGCTGTCGCGCAGATCGCGCACCGTGTGGTTGACCGGCAGGCCGGCGCCGACGGTGGCGTTATACAGCCAGTGGCGGCCGGTTTTGGCGAAGGCGTCGCGTATTTGGCGATAGCTGTCGCTGCACGAGGCCCCCGCCAACTTGTTGGCGCTGATCACGTGGAAACCGTAGCTGGCGAAATCCAGATACTGCCCGGCCAGCTCTTCGCTGGCGGTCACGTCGAGCACCACCAGATCGTCGAACGGGTGCGCGCGCATCCACAGGAACAGCGATTCTTCATCCAGCTCCTGCGCTTCGTCCTCAAAGAATGCCAGCGCGCGGCTGGCGTCCAGCCCGTCATAGTTCAGCAGGCTGCGGCGGCTGTCCACCACCCCCGCCAGGATAAATTCGAAGCCGCTGCGCGCGGAGATATTGGTCTGCTCACGGGCGAACAGCTCCAGCCAGCGCGACCCGATATTGCCCTTGCCGAACAGCACCAGACCGATGCGCTTCTCGGCGCGGAACAGGCTTTGGTGCAGCCCCTGGATCAGCAGCGCGGTCGGCCCCTGGCGCAATACCGCCACCAGGCTGATGCCATCTTCCGCCTGCCAGATAAACTCGACCGGCTGATCTTTCAGCTGCTGATAGAAACGGTGGCTGTGCAGCGGGTTCTTGCACACCCCGGCGCCGACCATCGCCACCAGCGCCAACCCTTCGCGCAGGCGCAGCTCGCCTGGCAGCACCGCGGCCTGCAGCGTCGCCAGCGCGCTGTTGACCACCTCGGAGGTGTAGCACAGCTGCACCAGGTTGCGGTCTGGGTGGATGCCCACCGCCAGCGGTTTGATCTGCGCGCGCTTGAGCACCAGATCCAACTCTTTCTGCGCCAGTTTGAAGTCATGCTGAGCGGCAACGTGCAGTTCAATCAGGCACACATCGTCGTGGCTGGTGACAATCTTGGCGCCGGTGCCGGAAGCCAATACGCGCTCAATGCGCGTCGAGCCCTGCTCCGGCTGATAGCTGCAGCGCAGCTGAAGATCGATATCGCTACCGGAGACCGGCTGCAGGGTACGGGTGTGCAACACCGGCGCAGCCAGACGCGCCAGCTCGCTGGCTTCGTCCAGACGCAGCAGCGGCAGCAGGCAGGCGTCTTTCACCTTGCGCGGATCGGCGCTGTAAACCCCGGCCACGTCGCTCCAGATGGTGACGCGCGCAGCGCCGGCCAGCGCGCCGACCTGAGTAGCGGAGTAGTCACTGCCGTTACGCCCCAACAGCACGGTTTCCCCGGCGTCGTTGCGCGAAATGAACCCGGTCACCACCAGGCGTTTACCCGGGTGTTGGGCCATCAATTGTTGCAACAGCGGGTAAGAACGGCCTTCATCCACCTGCGGCTGCGCGGCGCGCTCGGCGCGCAGGAAGTCACGCGCATCCAGCCAGGCCGCCTGCATGTCCAGGTGGTTGAGCACCGCCGCCATCAGGCGCGCCGACCAAATCTCGCCGTGCCCGACCACTTCGGCGTAGCACACCTCGTCGACATTGCCGTCCAGCAGCGCCGCCAGGCGTTCCAGATCCTGAATGAACTCGGCGATCAGCGGCTCGGCGCTTTCCGGCGGCAACAGGCCGCTGATAAGATCGCTGTGATAACGACGCAACGTCTGCTGCACCTGGTGCGCAGACAGGCGATCGCTCTGGCTGAGCTTCAGCCAGTTGATCAACTGGTTGGTGGTACTGCCGGCGGCCGATACCACCATCATGTCGCCCGGCTGGCTGTATTCCGCCATAATCCCGGCCACACGCAGATAACACTTCACATCCGCCAGACTGCTGCCGCCAAACTTGTGCAGTTGACGCCCGCTCACCGGCCCTGCTACAGCAATTGCATTCATGCTTACCTCGTTGCCGCCGCCTGGAAAGCGCGTTCCAGATCGGCAATCAAATCTTCACTGTCTTCAATACCCACGGAAATGCGCAGCAGGCTCTCGGAGATGCCGGCCGCTGCCCGCGCCTCCGCCGCCATGCCGGCGTGAGTCATGGTCGCTGCATGCGAGATCAGGCTTTCTACGCCGCCCAACGATTCTGCCAGAGTAAACAGCTCAAGGGCAGAGAGAAAACGGCGCAGCACCGCTTCATCGCCGTCCAGTTCAAAACTCAGCATCGCGCCGAAACCGCGCTGCTGACGACGGGCGATCTCATGCCCCGGATTCTCCGGCAGGGAAGGATGATACAGCTTTTTCACCAGCGGTTGCTGCTGTAAATAGTCAACAATCGCTTCAGCGTTTTGTTGCGCCGCCTTGATGCGTGGCGACAACGTGCGCATGCCGCGCAGCAACAGATAGCTGTCGAACGCGCCGCCGGTCACGCCGATGTTGTTCGCCCACCAGGCCAGCTCGACCGCCAGCTCAGGATCTTTGGCGATCACCGCGCCGGCCACCACGTCCGAATGCCCGTTCAGGTATTTGGTGCAAGAATGGACCACCAGATCGGCACCGAGTTCGATCGGCTGTTGCAGGGCCGGGCTGAGGAACGTGTTGTCCACCACCGTCAACGCGCCCGCCGCGTGCGCGGCAGCGCAGATCGCCGCGATGTCCACCACCCGCAGCAGCGGATTGCTGGGGCTTTCTATCAACACCAGCTTCGGCTTTTGCGCCAGCGCCTGTTGCAGGGCGGCCTCATTGCCTTGATCGACGAACAGCACGCGATAAGCGCCGCGCTTGCTCAGGCTGTCGAATAACCGATAGCTGCCGCCGTAACAGTCGTGCGGCGCCACCAGCAGATCGCCGGGCTTCAGCAGTACGGTGGTCACCAGATGGATCGCCGACATCCCGCTGCCGGTCATCACCGCGCCGGCGCCGCCTTCCAGCTCCGCCAACGCGCGCTGCACCACGTCGCGCGTCGGGTTGCCGCGGCGCGAGTAGTCATGAGCTCGGGGTTGATTGAAGTCGGTAAAGTTATAGGTGCTGGACAGATGAATCGGCGGGACAACGCAGCCGTACTGTTCGTCGTCGTTCAGGCCGCTGCGTACGGCAATCGTGGCTGGTTTACGCGTCATGGGCTCGCTCGGCTCTCGGTTCGGTGAATGAGGCCTAAAGAGTAATCGCAGGATTGATAGACGTCAATACATCTGGACATCTAAACTTCTTTGCGTATAGATTGAGCAATGACACAATACCCGCTAAAATTATGCCGATATGACATGACGATAAGATGTTAAGCGGCAATGCCTGGCCGAAGCGGGGCATTCAGTGACCCTGGTCGCGTAAAATTGACATTTATTTAGTGAGAACAGTGAAGATCGGGCATAATTGGCCGGTTTTTAGAATTTTGTAATTTTTCTGACAAAGTTAAGGTGTCCCATGGCTGAGTGGAACGGCGAGTATGTCAGCCCTTACGCTGAACACGGTAAAAAAAGCGAGCAAGTCAAAAAGATCACGGTATCCATTCCGCTGAAGGTCCTGAAAATCCTCACCGACGAACGGACCCGTCGCCAGGTGAACAACCTGCGCCACGCCACCAACAGCGAACTTCTGTGCGAAGCGTTTCTGCATGCCTTTACCGGCCAGCCGCTGCCGAACGATGAAGACCTGCGCAAAGAGCGCAGCGATGAAATCCCGGAAGCCGCAAAAGCGTTGATGCGCGAACTGGGTGTCGATCCCGATACCTGGGAATATTGAGAACCGCCCGGCGAACGCCGGCGGCAGAAAAGAAAAAAGGCGCCCAGGGCGCCTTTTTCATCGGTCGATAAGAAATCTTATTTCTTAGCGCCTGGTACGCTGAAACGCTTGTTGAAGCGGTCAACGCGGCCACCGGTAGCAACGTCACGCTGCTTGCCAGTGTAGAACGGGTGGCATGCGCCACAAACGTCCAGGTTCAGATCGTGGCCCACGGTGGAGCGGATCTTCATCACGTTACCGCAAGAGCAGTTAGCAGTAACTTCTTCGTATTTTGGGTGGATACCTTGTTTCATGGGAAACCTCAGTTAAGGCCGTGTCGCTATCCAGCCCTGTTTCGCCAGACACCACACGTGGTTGATAATAGAATTTTGGTATCGAATTATACCAAAGGCGGCAAATTATACAGCATTAGTCGGGGCGCGCAATCGGAACCGTACATTTGCCGATGCGCCGTGTAAACTGATGCCCACTTTTTTTCAATTTGGATGAGATCATGCCCGTCGTACACGTTGCTTTGCCGGTCCCCCTCGCCCGCACCTTCGACTATCTGCTGCCGCCCGGCATGCAGCCGGTGGCCGGCGCGCGCGTGGGCGTGCCCTGGGGCAAGCAGCATGCAATCGGCATCGTCACCGGCTGCAGCGACACCAGCGAACTGCCGTTGGACAAGCTCAAACCGATCGACAGCGTGATCGACACGGAATCGCTGTTCTCCCCCAGCCTGTGGCGCATCCTGCGCTGGGCCAGCGATTACTACCACTATCCCATCGGCGAAGTGCTGTTCCACGCGCTGCCGATCCTGCTGCGCCAAGGCAAACCGGCCGAGGCCGCGCCGCTGTGGCAGTGGTTCGCCACCGAAGAGGGGCGCGCCACGCCGCCCGAAAGCCTGAAACGCGCGCCGAAACAGCAGCAGGCGCTGGCGGCGCTGTTGCAACGCCCGGTCTATCGCCATCAGGTCAGCCAGCTTGAGCTGACGGAAAGCGCCCTGCAGGCGCTGCGCGCCAAAGGGCTGATCGATCTGCGCGCTCAGGTCGCGGCCACGCAGGACTGGCGCCCCAACTTTGCGGTGCTCGGCGAGCGGCTGCGGCTGAATACCGAACAGGCCACCGCCGTCGGGGCGATCCGAAGCGAAGATGAGCAGTTTGCCGCCTGGCTGCTGGCCGGGGTCACCGGCTCCGGCAAGACCGAGGTGTATCTCAGCGTGCTGGAAAACGTGTTGGCCAAAGGCCGGCAGGCGCTGGTGCTGGTGCCGGAAATCGGCCTGACGCCGCAAACCATCGCCCGCTTTCGCGAGCGCTTCAACGCGCCGGTGGACGTGCTGCACTCCGGGCTGAACGACAGCGAACGGCTGGCGGTTTGGCTGCGCGCGCGCAGCGGCGAAGCCGCGATCGTCATCGGCACCCGCTCGGCGCTGTTCACGCCGTTCCGGCAACTGGGCGTTATCATCATCGACGAAGAGCACGACAGCTCTTATAAACAGCAGGAAGGCTGGCGCTACCACGCCCGCGATCTGGCGGTGTTCCGCGCCCGGGAAGAAGATATCCCGATGGTGATGGGCTCCGCCACGCCGGCACTGGAAACGCTGCACAACGTGCAGCTGGGCAAATATCGCCAGTTGAAGCTCACCCAACGCGCGGGCAACGCCAAACCGGCGGCGCAGCATCTGATCGATCTGAAAGGGTTGCCGCTGAAGGTCGGCCTGTCGCAGCCGCTTTTGAAAAGCATGCAGCACCATTTAAAAGCCGGCAATCAGGTGATGCTGTTCCTCAACCGCCGCGGTTACGCCCCGGCGCTGCTGTGCCACGAGTGCGGCTGGATCGCCGAGTGCCAGCGCTGCGATCACTATTACACCTTCCACCAGCATCAGCGCCAGCTGCGCTGTCACCACTGCGACAGCCAGCGACCGGTGCCGCACCAATGCCCGCAGTGCGGCTCCACCCACCTGGTATCGGTCGGCGTCGGCACCGAACAGCTGGAACATGAGCTGGCGCCGCTGTTCCCCGACACGCCGATCACCCGCATCGATCGCGACACCACCAGCCGCAAAGGGTCGCTGGAGCAGCATCTGGCGGATATTCATCGCGGCGAAGCGCGCATTCTGATCGGCACGCAAATGCTGGCCAAGGGCCACCATTTTCCCGACGTCACGCTGGTGGCGTTGCTGGACGTGGACGGCGCGCTGTTCTCCGCCGACTTCCGCTCCGCCGAGCGTTTTGCTCAGCTCTATACCCAGGTCTCCGGGCGCGCGGGGCGAGCGGGCAAACAGGGTGAAGTGCTGCTGCAAACCCACCACCCGGAGCACCCGTTATTGCAGGTGCTGCTGCAACAAGGTTACGACGCCTTCGCCAAACAGACGCTAGCGGAGCGCAACAGCGTGTTTCTACCGCCCTACACCAGCCACATCATCGTGCGCGCCGAAGATCACGATAACCAACAGGCCCCGCTGTTCCTGCAGCAGCTGCGCAATCTGTTGGAAGCCAGTCCGCTTAAGGACGATTCGCTGTGGGTGATGGGCCCGGTGCCGGCGCTGCAGTCCAAACGCGGTGGCCGTTTCCGCTGGCAGCTGCTGCTGCAGCATCCGACACGGCGCGTCCTGCAACAGCTGATGAAAAGCTCGCTGCCGCTGATCGGCACCCTGCCGCAAACGCGCAAGGTGAAATGGACGCTGGATGTCGATCCGATCGACAGCTGATCCCGGAAAAGTCCGATTTAGCTGCCGTCATGCAAACGTTTACCCTTTAAATTGCGAGTGAACGCTAAAAAACCTTCTCAGGTCACATTTTTTATGCAAATTAGGTAACAAAGGCGGGGCGTATTCTGTTTAGAATGTCTGCGAGGGCAAATTTTGTCGCCACATCGCAGCGCGACGGAGTGCTCGAACGCGAGTGGCGCTCAATGACAACAATCCCGCCACCGCATGCCGGACATTGTGAGCAAACAGCAGTAGTGGCGTCGGCATGGGGCTGACGCAAGGAGAAAGGCGTTGGAACACAAGAAAGAGTTATCCATGGCGACCATGAAAGACGTCGCCGAAATGGCGGGCGTTTCAACGGCTACCGTATCGCGTGCGCTGATGAATCCGGAAAAGGTGTCAACGCCAACGCGTCAGAAAGTGGAACAGGCCGTGCTGGCCGTGGGTTATTCTCCTCATGCTCTGTCACGCAATATCAAACGCAACGAATCTCGCACCATCCTGGTGATCGTGCCCGACATCTGCGATCCGTTTTTCGCGGATGTGATCCAGGGGATCGAACAGACCGCCGCCCAACAAGGCTATCTGGTGCTGATCGGCGACTGCGCGCAGCAGAACCAGCAAGAACGCACCTTCGTCAATCTGATCATCACCAAACAGATCGACGGCATGCTGCTGCTGGGCTCTAATCTACCGTTCGACGCCAGCAAGGAAGAGCAGCGCAACCTGCCGCCGATGGTGATGGCCAATGAGTTCGCGCCCGAGCTGGAACTGCCGACGGTGCATATCGACAACCTGACCGCCGCCTTTGAAGCCGTGCATTATTTGCATCAATTGGGCCACCGGCAGATCGCCTGCGTCGCCGGGCCGGAACAGATGCCGCTGAGCCATTATCGGCTGCAAGGTTATGTTCAAGCGCTACGCCGTAATGGCATTACCGTCGAAAGCAGCTATATTACCCGGGGTGATTTTACCTACGAAGCCGGCGCGCAAGCGCTGACCCAGTTGATGGCTCAGCCGAAACCGCCGACGGCGGTGTTCTGCCACAGCGACGTCATGGCGATCGGCGTGCTGTCCCAGGCGAAGAAAATGGGGCTGCGGGTACCGCAGGATCTGTCGATCGTCGGCTTTGACGACCTCAAGCTGGCGCAGTATTGCGATCCGCCGCTGACCACGGTGGCGCAGCCGCGCTTCCAGATCGGCCAGCAGGCGATGTTGTTGCTGTTGGAGCAGTTGAACGGCCAGACGGTGGCCAGCGGCTCCCGACTCTTGGACAGTGAATTGATTATCAGAGGCAGCACCGCTGCTCCGAAACGCTAGTCAAATATTTTAGGGTTCAGTAACATGACGGACTTATCCTCTCATCAGGACACAGCGGAATAATAGTGGCACAAAAAGACTATGTAAGCCGTGGGCGCGCAGCAGGAGCTAAGCGCAAAACCCCCAGCCGTAAAAAACGCAGTTCTCCGAAGGTTTCCAAAACCGTGCTGGCGTTAGCCGTCGCGTTGCTGGTTGTCTTTGTCGGTGGCCTCTATTTCATTACGCACAACAAGCCGGAAGACGCGCCGTTGTTGCCTGCGCACACCACTCGCCCAGGCAACGGCCTGCCGCCGAAGCCGGAAGAGCGCTGGCGCTATATCAAAGAGCTGGAAAACCGACAGATCGGCGTGCAAACCCCGACCGAACCGACGGCCGGCGGCGAGCTCAATTCCAAAACTCAGCTGACCGCCGAACAACGGCAACTGCTGGAGCAGATGCAGGCCGACATGCAACAGCGCCCGACGCAGCTGAATGAAGTGCCGTATAACGATCCGGGCCAGGCCAACGCGCGCGGCAACCGCCAGCAGCAGATGCAACAACCGCAAATGCAGCAGCAGCCGGTACAGCAACAGCAGCAGGTCACTCAGGCGCCGCGCAACCCGTTCAACAACGGGGCCACCACCGCGCCGGTGCAGCAGCACCAGCAGCCGAAGCAAGTCACCCCGCCGCCGGCGCAGGTGAAACAGCCTGAGCCGAAGCCGCAACCGAAGCCGGAGCCCAAACCGGAAGTGAAACAGGAAACGGCCAAGCAGGACACCAAACCGGAATCGAAACAGAAGTGGATGGTGCAATGCGGTTCGTTCCGCGCCACCGATCAGGCTGAATCCGTGCGTGCGCGCCTGGCGTTCGAGGGCATCGAGAGCCGCATCACCGCCGGTGGCGGTTGGAATCGCGTGGTGCTCGGCCCCTACAGCAGCCGCGCCGCAGCGGACAAAACCCTTTCGCGCCTGAAGGGCGTCGGCATGTCGAGTTGCATTCCCCTCTCCGTTGGGGGTTGAAAAGCGTCAATCCCCCCCCATCTATACTCTCAATATGCCTCGTAGCGTCTGCGAAAGCAGGCGCTGCGGGGACTTCTTTCCGTCTTTAACGAGGGTCTGCTCGTGACAACAATTGTAAGCGTACGCCGCAACGGCCAGGTCGTCATCGGTGGTGATGGCCAGGCAACCCTGGGTAATACGGTGATGAAGGGTAACGTCAAGAAAGTGCGTCGCCTGTATAACGACAAAGTGATCGCCGGTTTCGCCGGTGGCACCGCTGACGCCTTCACGCTGTTTGAACTGTTTGAACGCAAACTGGAAATGCATCAGGGCCACCTGGTGAAAGCCGCCGTCGAGCTGGCGAAAGACTGGCGCACCGACCGCATGCTGCGCAAGCTCGAAGCGCTGCTGGCGGTCGCCGATGAAACCGCCTCGCTGATCATCACCGGCAACGGCGATGTGGTGCAGCCGGAAAACGATCTGATCGCCATCGGCTCCGGCGGCCCGTACGCCCAGGCCGCCGCCCGCGCCATGTTGGAAAATACCGAGCTGAGCGCCCGCGACATCGTTGAGAAATCCCTCAACATCGCCGGCGACATCTGTATTTACACCAACCATTTCCACACCATTGAAGAATTGCCTTCCAAAGCGTAAGGATCGAATACCATGTCTGAAATGACCCCGCGCGAGATCGTCAGCGAACTGGACAGCTATATCATTGGCCAAAACAAGGCCAAACGCGCTGTCGCCATTGCCCTGCGCAACCGCTGGCGCCGGATGCAGCTCAACGAGATGCTGCGTCACGAAGTGACCCCGAAAAACATTCTGATGATCGGCCCGACCGGCGTCGGTAAAACCGAAATCGCCCGCCGTCTGGCGAAGCTGGCCAACGCGCCGTTCATCAAGGTTGAAGCCACCAAGTTCACCGAAGTGGGCTATGTGGGCAAAGAAGTGGACTCCATCATTCGCGATCTGACCGATGCCGCCATCAAAATGGTGCGCATGCAGTCGATCGAGAAAAATCGCACCCGTGCCGAAGAGTTGGCCGAAGAGCGCATTCTCGACGTGCTGATCCCGCCGGCCAAAAACAACTGGGGCCAGCCGGAAGAAGGCCAGGAACCGTCCGCCGCCCGCCAGGCATTCCGCAAGAAACTGCGCGAAGGCCAGCTGGATGACAAAGAGATCGAAATCGATCTGGCCGCCGCGCCGATGGGCGTGGAAATCATGGCGCCTCCGGGCATGGAAGAGATGACCAACCAGCTGCAGTCGATGTTCCAGAACCTCGGCGGCCAAAAGCAAAAACCGCGCAAGCTGAAGATCAAAGAAGCCTTCAAGCTGCTGGTGGAAGAAGAAGCCGCCAAGCTGGTGAACCCGGAAGAGCTGAAAGAGCAGGCGATCGAAGCGGTTGAGCAGCACGGCATCGTGTTTATCGATGAGATCGACAAAATCTGTAAGCGCGGCGGCCAAAGCTCCGGCCCGGACGTTTCCCGCGAAGGCGTGCAGCGCGATCTGCTGCCGCTGGTGGAAGGGTGCACCGTGTCCACCAAGCACGGCATGGTGAAAACCGACCACATTCTGTTCATCGCTTCCGGCGCGTTCCAGACCGCCAATCCGTCGGATCTGATCCCGGAACTGCAGGGCCGTCTGCCGATCCGCGTTGAGCTACAGGCGCTGACCACCGAAGACTTCGAGCGCATCCTGACCGAGCCGAGCGCGTCGCTGACCGAACAGTACAAAGCGCTGATGGGCACCGAAGGCGTCAATATCGAGTTCACCGCCGACGGCATCCGCCGCATCGCCGAAGCCGCGTGGCAGGTCAACGAAAGCACCGAGAACATCGGCGCGCGTCGTCTGCACACCGTGCTGGAGCGTCTGATGGAAGATATTTCCTACGATGCGAGTGAAATTAATGGCCAATCCATTACAATTGATGCGGATTACGTGCGCAGTCATCTGGATGAACTGGTGGCGGATGAAGATTTGAGTCGTTTTATCCTATAATCGCTCAATCATTGTCTTGTCAGTCATCTGTGTGGGAGGCATTGCCTCCCACAATTATTTCTAACGGACACCGCAACTTACTGACAGAAGCGAAACATGAGCTCATCAACCTCCACCACCCCGATTTCCGCATGGCTCGAAAGTCTACGCCCCCGCACCCTGCCGTTGGCCTTTGCCTCCATCGTGGTCGGCTCGGCGATCGCCGCCTGGCACGGCAGCCTGAAACCTGAAGTGGCGCTGCTGGCGCTGGTGACCGCCGGTCTGCTGCAGATCCTCTCCAACCTGGCGAATGACTACGGCGATGCGGTCAAAGGCAGCGACAAAGAAGATCGCATCGGGCCGTTGCGCGGCATGCAAAAGGGCATGATCACCCAGGCGCAGATGAAACGGGCGCTGGTGGTGACGGTAGTGCTGATCGCCATCGCCGGCTGTTCGCTGATCGCCGTCGCCTGCGAGCAACCCAGCGACGTGGTGGGCTTCCTGGTGCTGGGCGGGCTGTCTATCGTGGCGGCCATCACCTACACCGTCGGCAACAAACCCTACGGGTATTTGGGGCTGGGCGACATCTCGGTGCTGGTGTTCTTCGGCTGGCTGAGCGTGGCCGGCACCTACTATTTGCAGACGCACACCTTCGACAGCGTCGTGATGCTACCGGCCACCGCCTGCGGCCTGCTGGCGACGGCGGTACTCAACATCAACAATCTGCGCGATATCGAAAGCGATCGCGAAAACGGCAAGAATACGCTGGCGGTGCGTCTCGGCCCGCACAAGGCGCGCATTTACCACGCCCTGCTGCTCGGCGGCGCGGTGCTGTGTTTCGCGCTGTTTACGCTGTTCAACCTCCACAGCCTGTGGGGTTGGCTGTTCGTGCTGGCGATCCCGCTGCTGGTGCGCCACGGCCTGCGCGTGCTGCGCGATCCGACGCCGGTCGGCATGCGGCCGATGCTGGAGCATATGGTCAAGGCGGCGTTGCTGGCCAACCTGCTGTTCGCCATCGGCGTGGCGCTCAGTTAAAAACTGATGATTTTGCCAACAGGGCGAATAAAGGGATATACTGAACATTCCTGCGGCAAACAGACGTAAAATCCTATGAAATACGATACTTCCGAACTTTGCGACATCTATCATGAAGAGGTGAACGTTGTTGAACCTCTGTTCTCCAATTTTGGCGGGCGTACTTCATTTGGCGGGCAGATCACCACGGTGAAATGCTTTGAGGATAACGGCCTGTTATTCGATCTGCTTGAAGAAAACGGTCGCGGCCGCGTGCTGTTGGTCGACGGCGGCGGTTCGGTACGCCGGGCGCTGATCAACGCTGAACTGGCGCGCCTGGCCGCCCAGAACGAATGGGAAGGCATCGTGGTGTACGGCGCGGTGCGCCAGGTGGACGATCTGGAAGAGCTCGACATCGGCATTCAGGCGATGGCGGCGATCCCGGCGGGTGCCGTAAGCGAAGGCGTGGGCGAAAGCGATATCCGCGTCAACTTCGGTGGCGTCACCTTCTTCTCCGGCGACCACCTGTATGCCGACAACACCGGCATCATCCTCTCCGAAGACCCGCTCGACATCGAGTGATTTTCGGACATGAAAAAGGGCGCCTCAGGCGCCCTTTTCGTTGCTGCATGGCGTAAGGAATCAAACCTCTTCCATTTTGCCCAGCAGCGCGCGCAGGCGATCTTGCCATACGTGCTGTTCTTCTTTCAGCTGTTGGTTTTCGCGCACCAGCGCTTCGTGGTTGCCGGAGGCAGCCTGCACTTCCTGCGACAGAGAGTTGTTTTTGTCTTTCAGCTCTTCAATTTCCATCTGCAACAAGGTGATGGTATCAATCGCCTGCTGTACTTTTGCTTCCAGTTTCTCAAATACTTCAAATGACATGCTTCAGTCCCCTCATGATAGCAAGGCGTACATCTATAAGTAGCGGCCGCAACGTCGGCTGCAGCTACTGCGAATATTGCATCGCGCTCAGTGACGCGCGCCGTTACGGAAGGCGCGCCAGTCTCGACTCGTTAAAAACGATTGTAAGTAGCCAGTCTCCGCCTGTCTAGCAACATACCGGATCATCGCGCAGTCTGTTGCAATTTTCCTGCCCTCGCCATCAGTAAAAACTGAAAATCCCCGCCGCCGCCGCCGCGAGTTGTTAACGCCCCTCGCCAAACCACTGGTCAGATCACACTTTTATGGCTCAGAAAGAACACTGAACGACGCGAAATCGCTCAATTTTATGACGCGCCACACACATTTTGATTTCGCTATTTCTCGTTTATGTTCGTTAACGATAAATTTACATCACGTCCTCATTCAATAATTGGACGAGATGAAAAAAACTGTGCCCATAGGTCAGATGTATACCTGGCTGAGCCTATAAACCAACAACCGCCGTTTTGCAGGACACCAACATTATGAGCCAAACCACCAGTCCGACATTAAAAGGCCAGTGCATCGCCGAGTTCCTCGGCACGGCGCTGCTGATCTTCTTTGGCGTAGGCTGCGTTGCCGCACTGAAACTGGCGGGCGCCAGCTTCGGCCAGTGGGAAATCAGCATCATTTGGGGCCTCGGCGTCGCCATGGCCATCTATCTGACCGCCGCCATTTCCGGCGCGCATCTCAACCCGGCGGTCACCCTCGCCCTGTGGCTGTTCGCCTGCTTCGACGGGCGCAAAGTGGTGCCTTACATCATTGCGCAGATCGCCGGCGCCTTCTGCGCCGCCGCCCTGGTCTACGGGCTGTACTACAACCTGTTCTTCGACTTCGAAGCGGCTCACCATATGGTGCGCGGCAGCAACGAAAGCCTTGAACTGGCCGGCATCTTCTCGACTTACCCTAACGCGCACATCTCCGTCGGCCAGGCCTTCCTGGTAGAAATGGTGATCGCTGCGATCCTGATGTGCCTGATCCTGGCGCTGACCGACGACGGCAACGGCATTCCGCGCGGCCCGCTGGCGCCGCTGCTGATCGGTATTCTGATTGCCGTGATCGGCGCCTCCATGGGACCATTGACCGGCTTTGCGTTGAACCCGGCGCGTGACTTCGGGCCGAAACTGTTCGCCTACCTGGCCGGCTGGGGCAAAGTCGCCTTCACCGGCGCGCGCGACATCCCGTACTTCCTGGTGCCGATCTTCGCCCCTATCGTCGGCTGTGGCCTGGGCGCTTTCGGTTACCGCGCGCTGATTGGCCGCCACCTGCCGTGCGACGTCTGCGTGACGGAAGAAGAGCCCGACGCCAAGACCCAGCAGCGTAAAGCGTGATGGGTGCAGTTTTAAACGGTTAACAACAGCAGGATAATTACCATGACTGTAGAAAAAAAATACATTGTCGCACTCGACCAAGGGACCACCAGCTCACGCGCCGTCGTGCTCGATCACGACGCCAACATCGTTGCGGTATCGCAACGCGAATTCCCGCAGATCTATCCAAAGGCCGGCTGGGTTGAGCACGACCCGATGGAGATCTGGGCGTCGCAAAGCTCGACGCTGGTAGAAGTGCTGGCGAAGGCCGACATCAATTCCGATCAGATCGCCGGCATCGGCATCACCAACCAGCGCGAAACCACCATCGTCTGGGAAAAAGAGACCGGCAAGCCGGTCTACAACGCCATCGTCTGGCAGTGCCGCCGCACCGCCGACATCTGCGAGAAGCTCAAGCGCGACGGCCTGGAAGAGTACATCCGTCACAACACCGGCCTGGTGGTTGACCCCTACTTCTCCGGCACCAAGGTGAAATGGATCCTGGACAACGTCGAAGGCGCCCGCGAGCGTGCCAAGCGCGGCGAACTGCTGTTCGGCACCGTCGATACCTGGCTGGTGTGGAAGATGACCCAGGGGCGCGTACACGTCACCGATTACACCAATGCCTCACGCACCATGATGTTCAACATCCACGAGCTGGACTGGGACGAACGCATGCTGGAAGTGCTGGACATTCCGCGCGCCATGCTGCCGAAAGTCCGTCCTTCCTCCGAGGTATACGGCCAGACCAACATCGGCGGCAAGGGCGGCACGCGTATTCCTATCGCCGGTATCGCCGGCGACCAGCAAGCGGCATTGTACGGCCAGCTGTGCGTTCAACCGGGCATGGCGAAGAACACCTACGGCACCGGCTGCTTCCTGCTGATGAACACCGGCAAAGAAGCGGTGCGCTCGAAAAACGGTTTGCTGACCACCATCGCCTGCGGCCCGCGCGGCGAAGTGAACTATGCGCTGGAAGGCGCGGTGTTCATCGGCGGTGCGTCTATCCAGTGGCTGCGCGACGAGCTGAAACTGATCAGCGACGCCGCCGACTCCGAATATTTCGCCACCAAGGTGAAAGACAGCAACGGCGTCTATGTGGTGCCGGCCTTCACCGGCCTGGGCGCGCCCTACTGGGATCCGTATGCCCGCGGCGCCATCTTCGGCCTGACCCGCGGTGCCAACAGTAACCACATCATCCGCGCCACGCTGGAATCCATCGCCTTCCAGACGCGCGACGTGCTGGACGCCATGCAGGCCGACGCCAACACCCGCCTGCAATCGCTGCGCGTGGACGGCGGCGCGGTCGCCAACAACTTCCTGATGCAGTTCCAGTCCGATATCCTCGGCACCCGCGTAGAGCGCCCTGAAGTGCGTGAATCGACGGCGTTGGGCGCCGCGTTCCTGGCGGGCCTGGCCATCGGCTACTGGAACGATCTGGATGAAGTGAAGAGCAAAGCGGTGATTGAGCGTGAATTCCGCCCAAGCATCGAAACCACCGAACGCAACTACCGCTACAGCGGCTGGAAAAAAGCGGTGGCTCGCGCGCAGGCGTGGGAAGATCACGATTAAACCCAGCCTTGCCGTTACCCCCAAATTGCGCTGCCTGCGGGCGGCGCTTTTTTTTGCCCCGCCCCGCCGCCGCCGCGCTGTGATAGACTTTGCCGATATTTTCTTCCCTTTCTCACAGACAGGTTTGCCATGAAACGTGAATTAGCCATCGAATTTTCCCGCGTTACCGAAGCCGCCGCGCTGGCGGGCTACAAATGGCTGGGGCGCGGCGACAAGAACGCCGCCGACGGCGCGGCGGTCCACGCCATGCGCATCATGCTCAACAAGGTGGATATCGATGGCCGCATCGTGATTGGCGAAGGCGAGATCGACGAAGCGCCGATGCTGTATATCGGCGAGCAGGTCGGCAGCGGCCAGGGCGACGCGGTCGACATCGCGGTCGATCCGATCGAGGGCACCCGCATGACCGCCATGGGCCAGTCCAACGCGCTGGCGGTCTTGGCGGTGGGCGATCGCGGCACCTTCCTGCACGCGCCGGACATGTATATGGAGAAGCTGGTGGTCGGCCCGGCGGCGCGCGGCGCCATCGATCTCAATCTGCCGCTGGCGGAGAACCTGCGAAACGTCGCCGCGCGGCTGGACAAACCCTTGTCACAGCTGACGGTCATCGTGTTGGCCAAACCGCGCCACGACGGCGTCATCGCGCAGATGCAGCAGTTGGGCGTGCGGGTGTTCGCCATTCCTGACGGCGACGTGGCGGCCTCCATTCTCACCTGCATGCCGGAAAGCGAAGTCGATGTGATGTACGGCATCGGCGGCGCGCCGGAAGGGGTGATCTCCGCCGCGGTGATCCGCGCGCTGGACGGCGACATGCAGGCGCGTTTGCTGCCACGCCATGAAGTGAAAGGCGACAGCCCCGAGAACCGCCGCCTCGGCGAGCAGGAGCTGGCGCGCTGCCGTGAGATGGGCATCGAGGCCGGTCAGGTCTTGCGCCTGGACCAGATGGCGCGCAACGACAACGTCATCTTCTCCGCCACCGGCATCACCAAGGGCGATTTGCTGGAGGGCATCAGCCGCAAGGGCAACATGGCCACGACCGAAACGTTACTGATCCGCGGCAAGTCACGCACCCTTCGCCGTATCCGTTCGACCCACTATCTGGATCGCAAGGACCCGGCGCTGCACGAGTTTCTGCTGTAACGAAACAGGGCGCCGAAGGGCGCCCTGATGATTGATGACAAACCTCATGCCCTTGCCGGGTTGGCAGAGAGCAGCGAATAGAAAACAAGGAAAATCAATTTATTGATTTTCGGCTGCTCCCCGCAAAGGGGGAAAAACCACGCTTTTTCTTCCCTTTGTCAACGGTATGAGGGCGCCGAATGGCGCCCTGTCGTTATGCGGTGTGTCCCTGATGCTGCATCCGGTTGGACAGCGGCCACCAGCACAGCAGGATCAGCACCGCCATCGCGAACATCAGCAAGCCGAGGCTGAACTGCCCGGTTTGCGGCAGCATGGCGGAAAGCCAGGTCGCCAGACCGGAGCCCATGTTCTGCATGCCGCCCACCAACGCGCCCGCCGCGCCGGCCAGATAGGGGAACGGCTCCATCGCCCCGGTGGTCGCCAGCGGGAACAGCATGCCGGCGCCGAAGAAGAACAATGCAGCCGGCACGATCAGCGTCCAGATGTTCATTACGCCGAACCAGCCCGGGATCCACATCATCGCTCCCGCCAGCAGGCAGCTCAGCACCGAATGCCACATCAGGGTGTGGAAGGTCTTGCCGTCGCGCCCGGCGTACCAGGCGCCGAAAAACGCCGCCGGGATCGGCAGAATGAACAGGATACTGACGGTCAGGCCGCTCAGCCCCAACACACCGCCCATCAACACGCCGCAGCTGGCTTCAAATACCGCAATCCCCGCCAGCGCGCCGATCAGCATCACCAGATAGCAGCTGAAGGTGCTGTCGCTCAGCAGCTGGCGGAAACTAGCCAGCATGCGGCGTTTTTCCGTCTGGACCGGACGGGTCTCCGGCAGCCAGCGGAACATCGCGAAGGCGACGCAGGCGCACAGCGCCAGCAGGAAGGCATAGCAGGCTCGCCAGCCGAACACCATCGCCAACGCGCCGCCGATCACCGGCGCCAACAGCGGGCTGACCAAAATCCCCATATTCAGCAGGCTGTTGGCATAGCGCAGCGCGGTGCCGGCATACAAATCGCGCGGCATGGTGCGCGCCATCACGCCCGCCACGCCGGTGCCCATGCCCTGGATGGCGCTGGCGGCGACCAGCATCGTCAGGTTGGTGGACAGCAGCGCGCCCAGCGCCCCCACCAGGAAGATCATCATGCCGGTCAGGATCACCGGACGGCGCCCGATACGATCCGATATCGGCCCGTAAATCAGCTGGGAGAAACCGTAGGTCAGCAAATACGCCGCCATCACCCGCTGCACGGCGCCGGTGCGCACCGACAGATCGTGAGCGATGTCAGCAATAACGGGAACATAAATGGTTTGCGCCATCTGACCGACGGCGACCAACAGGATAAGCATCACCAGCAGGTGAAAGTTCTCTAGTTTTCTCATTATCTTCGTTAACGTTTCAACTCGTCACAGCGTCCCGGTATGGCCGTTGCAGCAGCCAGAACGGCGAGCAGCCCTCTATGGCGGCATAAGCTAATCAAATCTGATTTTTTTAGCGAGTTTCAGACAAATATTGATCCAGGTCACACTGGCAGCAAACCCGACCAGGCTCGTAAATTAAACTGTACGTCTAACGCTTTGGGGGTAAAAATTAGCGCGTTTGCAGTAGCTGCGCTTTAGCATTTAATCGATAATTATTTTCATCAACTTGAAATAAAATAACACCATAGGGATTTGGTTCATGAAAACACCTGAGCTGATTTTATTGCAGTTAAAGGCTCTCGGCCCGCACTCTGCCAAAATGCTGGCGGAGCGTCTGGACATCACGCCGATGGGCATCCGACAACATCTGCAATCCCTGGAAAAACGTGAGCTGGTTTGTTACGAAGAAGCGCGCAGCAAGGTCGGCCGTCCGACGCGCTACTGGTCGCTGACCGAGCGGGGGCACGCCTACACGGCCGACGATCAGGAGCGACTGCGGGAATCCGCGCTGCAGCTGTTTGGCTGTGCCGGCGTGGAACCGTTGCTCACCGCGCGCGAAGAGCAGCTTTATCTGCGCTATGCCGAAGAGCTGTCCGCCGAGCGCAGCCATCAGGATCGGCTAATCCGCCTGGTTCGCCTGCGGCAACACGACGGTTACATGGCCGAATTGCTCGATCATCCGCACGGTGCGCTGCTGGTGGAAAACCACTGTCCGATCGGCGTGGCCGGTTCCAACTGCAGCAGCCTGTGCAATTCCGAGCTGCAGCTGTTTCACCGGCTGTTCGGCAACGACTACCGGGTAGAGCGCACCGCGCACGCCATTTCCGGCTCACGACATTGTGCTTATTTGATTCGACCACGGGAGCTTTAGAGTATGGCTGAATGGGTAAACGGCAAGGTTACGCAGGTAAAACAATGGACCGACGGGCTGTTCAGCCTGGTGGTCAATGCCCCCATCGATCCTTTCACCGCCGGGCAATTCGCCAAGCTGGCGCTGGAGATCGACGGTGAACGGGTGCAGCGCGCCTACTCCTACGTCAATGCCCCCGATGACGCCAACCTGGAGTTCTATCTGGTCACGGTGCCGGAAGGTAAACTGAGCCCGCGCCTCAATCAGCTGCAGCCGGGATCGGACCTGATGGTGACCAAAGAAGCCGCCGGCTTCTTCGTGCTGGACGAGGTGCCCGACTGCGACACGCTGTGGATGCTGGCGACCGGCACCGCCATCGGCCCCTATTTATCGATTCTGCAGCAAGGCGCCGGCCTTGAGCGCTTTAACAACCTGGTGCTGGTGCACGCCGCGCGTTTTGCGCGCGACCTGAGCTACCTGCCGCTGATGCAGCAACTGCAGCAACGCTACAACGGCAAGCTGCGTATCCAGACCGTCGTCAGCCGTGAAGAGACGCCCGGCTCACTGACCGGCCGCGTGCCGGCGCTGATCGAGGACGGCCGACTGGAAGCGGCGATCGGCTTGACCATCGACGCCGAAACCAGCCACGTGATGCTGTGCGGCAACCCGCAAATGGTGCGAGATACGCAGCAAACGCTGAAAGACCAACACCAGATGCGCAAGCACCTGCGCCGCAAGCCGGGCCATATCACCAGCGAACACTACTGGTAACCCGGCGGGGATCAGCGGAACTTCACCGGTTCGGCTTCCGGGCCGAACCGATTGTCTCCCGGCGTGCCGACGAAGGCGCCCAAATCGATCATCATCATCACGATAATCAGCGTCGGAATGAAACGCCCGACGCCCCATTGCCAGATCGGCGCCAGCATCTGCCAGTTCCCCGCCGCCAGCATCCACGCCAGGATCAGCAGCAGCGCCCACCAGCCGGCCTTGTTGCGATCGTGCAGGCGCTTGACCAGCACCGCCGCCGTCGGCCACAGCAGCGCCACGATAAAGAAAGCGATGGATTGGATGGCGATCAGCTGATAGTTGGCCAGCGTAAACGCCGCCGCCATCAACACCAGCCACAGCCCCATCCAGATCCAGAAGTCGCGCCGCCCGATGCGGCCCTTAAAAGAAAAACACCACTGTTGTAACGTCATCGATTCCTGCGCTCTAAGCCTGCCCATATTCTGCGCCGCAGTGTAACATAGGCGCTGCCGGGCCGAGTTTTCCGCCTCGCATAACGCGGCGCGCCGCACAGCTTTCTCGTCAGCGAACCGATAATGGCGTGGGATCTTTGACAAGGCCTGCGGGTTATCGCTTTAATCGGAGCCATCTTTGTCCTTGATGCCATACGCCATGCTGAGAAAAACCCTCGCCATCGCCTGCCTGCTGCAGGCCGCCGCCAGCGCCTGGGCCGAACCGCCCGCCGCCGAAGCGAAACCGACCGCGCCTTACCTGCTGGCCGGCGCGCCGACGTTCGACCTGACGGTGATTAAATTCCGCGAAAAGTACAACCGCGATAACCCGAAGCTGCCGATTGGCGAATTCCGCGCCATTCCCGCCGCCGAAGACGATTCGCCGCTGCTGACGCGCGCCGCCAGTAAACTCAACGAAAACCTGTACGCCTCCACCGCACTGGAGAAAGGTACCGGTAAAATCAAAACGTTGCAGATCACACATCTGCCGCTGCAGCAGGCCAATGAAGAAAAAGCCGCGCGCGCCATCGCCATCAACTACATGGCGGCGCTGATGCGTCAGTTCGAACCGGCGCTGACGGTGGAACAGAGTCAGAACAAGGTGAACAGCCTGCTGGAAAAAGGCAAAGGCTCGCGTTTTTACCAACAGCAGGTCGGCGCCATTCGCTATGTCGTCTCGGACAACGGCGATAAAGGGGTCACCTTCGCGGTTGAACCGATTAAGCTGGCGCTTTCCGAGCCGTAACGGCGCGGCATTTAATGACGAAAAGCAAAGCCTTCGCGCTTAATGATCTCTATACTGTTGGGCAGGTAAACTGCCGGTCCGGCAGTTGTCATTTCGACTCTCGCGTTCCCTAGTTGGAGGAAAAAACATGCGTCATCCATTAGTTATGGGTAACTGGAAGCTTAACGGCAGCACCCACATGGTCAACGAACTGATCGCCGGTCTGCGCAATGAGCTGAGCAGCGTTGACGGCTGTGGCGTCGCCATCGCCCCGCCGGTGATGTATCTGGATCAGGCCAAGCACGCGCTGGCCGGCAGCCGCATCGCGCTGGGCGCGCAGAACGTGGACGTTAACCTGTCCGGCGCCTTCACCGGTGAAGTTTCCGCCAACATGCTGAAAGACGTCGGCGCTCAGTACATCATCATCGGCCACTCCGAGCGTCGCACCTACCACAAAGAAAGCGACGAAGTGATCGCCGAGAAATTCGCCGTGCTGAAAGAAGCCGGTCTGATCCCGGTGCTGTGCATCGGTGAAACCGAAGCGGAAAACGCAGCGGGCAAAACCGAAGAAGTGTGTGCGCGCCAGATCGACGCCGTACTGAAAACGCTGGGCGCACCGGCGATGAAAGGCACCGTGATCGCCTATGAGCCGGTCTGGGCCATCGGTACCGGCAAATCCGCCACCCCTGCGCAAGCGCAGGCCGTGCACAAATTTATCCGCGATCACATCGCCAAACACGATGCCGCGGTCGCCGCTGAAATCATCATCCAGTACGGCGGTTCGGTGAACGACAAGAACGCCGCAGAGCTGTTCTCCCAGCCGGACATCGACGGCGCGCTGGTGGGCGGCGCCTCGCTGAAAGCCGACGCTTTCGCCGTGATCGTCAAAGCCGCTGCCGCAGCGAAAAAAGCCTGATTGTCTTAGGCTTGCCATAAAAAAACCCCGGCAAGCCGGGGTTTTTTATTGCCGCTCAAACGGGATCAGCGTTTGCTTATCTCGTCGAAGACGCCGCCGGTGGCGAAGTGCACCTTCTGCGCTTCGGTCCAACCGCCGAAGGTGTCATCCACGGTGAACAGCTTCAGCTGCGGGAACTGGCCGGCGAACTTGGCCGCCACCGCCGCATCGCGCGGGCGATAATAGTGCTGCGCCGCGATAGTCTGCCCTTCCGGCGAATACAGATACTTCAGGTAGGCGGTCGCCACGTCGCGGGTGCCGCGTTTATCGACCACCTTATCCACCACCGACACCGTCGGTTCGGCCAGAATCGATTCGCTCGGGGTGATGATCTCGAACTTGTCTTTGCCCAGCTCTTTCTCCGCCAGCAGCGCTTCGTTTTCCCAGGCGATCAGCACGTCGCCGATGCCGCGCTCAACGAAGGTGTTGGTCGAGCCGCGCGCGCCGGAATCCAGCACTTCTACGTTCTTGTACAGGTCTTTGACGAACGCCTGCGCCTTGGCCTTATCGTTGTTGTTGTGATGCAACGCGTAGCCCCAGGCGGCGAGGTAGTTCCAGCGGGCGCCGCCGGAGGTTTTCGGATTCGGGGTGATCACCGACACGCCCGGCTTGATCAAGTCAGGCCAGTCATGAATTTGTTTCGGGTTGCCTTTGCGCACCAGGAAGACGATGGTCGATGTGTAAGGCGCCGAGTTGTCCGGCAGGCGTTTTATCCAGTCTTTCTCAATGCGCCCGCGTTCGGCGATGGCGTCGACGTCATAGGCCAACGCCAGCGTCACCACGTCGGCCTCGATGCCGTTGATCACCGAAGTCGCCTGTTTGCCGGAGCCGCCGTGCGACTGACGCACCGTCACCTTGTCGCCGGTTTCCGCCTGGTAGTGCTTGCTGAATGCCGTGTTGTAAGCCTGATAGAACTCGCGCGTCGGATCGTATGACACGTTCAGCAACTGAATATCCTTCGCCATGGCGCCGGACGCCAACAGCACCAATGTCAGACCTACACCCCATTTACGCATCGACAGGCTCTCCCAGAAAATTAACGCAACCTCAATCGGTTGATTTAGCATCAGAGCCTGCCAGAAACTTTCCCGGCAATTAAAGAATAAAAAATTTTGGGCTAGATGATTCTGGAATATGTCGCCGGCGAGCATAAAAAAGCCCCCGCAAGCGGAGGCTTTCAGCGCGCGGTGAGCGGCGAATCAGTACAGCTTTTTCGCCGTTTCCAGCCAGTCGCCCTTGAACGGACGCTTCATGTTTTCGATCGCGTCGATGATGTCGTGATGCACCATCTTTTCGTTCTGGATACCGACGCAGCGGCCGCCGTAACCCTGCAGCAGCAGTTCGATGGCGTAGGCGCCCATGCGCGAGGCCAGGATGCGGTCATAGGCGACCGGTGAACCGCCGCGTTGAATGTGGCCCAGCACGGTAGCGCGGGTTTCACGCTTGGTTTCCTGCTCGATGTGGCGCGCCAACTCATCGATGTCGCAGATGTGCTCGGTGATCGCTACGATGGCGTGCTTTTTGCCCTTGGCGATACCGGCCTTGATTTCGCACACCAGATCTTCGCGATTGAATTCGATTTCAGGCAGCACGATGAATTCGCAGCCGCCGGCAATCGCCGCCGCCAGCGTCAGATCGCCGCAGTAACGGCCCATCACTTCCACGATAGAGATGCGCTGGTGCGACGAGGAGGTATCGCGCAGGCGGTCGATCGCTTCCACCACGGTTTCCAGCGCGGTGAAGTAACCGATGGTGTAGTCGGTACCTGCGACATCGTTATCGATGGTGCCTGGCAGGCCGATGCACGGGAAGCCTTCTTCCGTCAGGCGTTTGGCGCCCATGTAGGAACCGTCGCCGCCGATCACCACCAGCGCGTCGATACCGCGATTCTTCAGGTTTTCAATCGCCTTGGCGCGCACGTTTTCATCCCTGAATTCCGGGAAGCGGGCAGAGCCGAGGAAGGTGCCGCCGCGATTGATCATGTCGGACACGCTATAGCGGTCCAACTGCTCCATGCGATCTTCGTACAAGCCAAGGTAGCCATCGTAAATACCAAAAACTTCCAGACCTTCTGAAAGCGCAGAACGCACAACGCCGCGGATTGCAGCGTTCATACCCGGCGAATCACCGCCGCTCGTCAGTACACCGATTTTCTTGATCATGACTACCTCTGAACTGTGTAGATGCAATTTCTTAAGAATTCTGTCTCCGCCGATCGTCTTGAAACCTCTCCGGCTGCAGAAAACCAGCTTTACGGCTTATTGCTGGATATTATATCAAAAACACCCAGCTGAATTGATTCAAGTCACGCAATATAACGGTTAAAACACCGCATGGCACGCTGAGCTAACTCAGATATTCATGATAATACGTTGCGCTATGCCTCTATATGATTATAGCTCCCAATGCCCCTGCCTACCCGGCGGCACCACGGAGCACGGATCCAGGTGAATGATGACGTCCGCCCCCGCAAAACGTTGCCGCAGGGCTTGTTCCACCTGATCGGCCAACCGGTGCGCCTCGCGCAGCGGCAGCGTGTCCTCCATCTCCAGATGCAGCTGGATGAAACGCGTCGGCCCCGACTGACGCGTGCGCAGATCGTGTGCGCCTTTCACGCCGGGCCAGGAGGAAACCACGGCGATAATCGCCTGGCGCTCGTCATCCGGCAACGCCCGATCCAACAGCGACTGCACCGCTTCATAGCCCATGCGCAACGCGCTATAGAGGATGTAAACGCCGATGCCCAGCGCGAACAACGCATCCGCCCGTTGGAAGCCGTACCAGCTTAGCCCAAGAGCGATAAGAATAGCACCATTCATCATGACATCTGACTGATAATGCAGCATATCTGCGCGTACGGCCTGACTGCGCGTTTTTCTGACCACCCAGCGTTGATAGGTGACCAGAATCAGCGTGCTGACCAACGCGATCACCGTCACCACGACCCCGACGCCGGGATCGCGCAGCGTTTGCGGCGCATACAAGTGCTGGAAGCCGGTGAGGAACAAAAACAGGGCGGAGCCGGAAATAAACATGCTCTGCGCCAGCGCCGCCAGCGATTCCGCTTTACCGTGGCCGAAGGTGTGCTCGGCATCGGCCGGCTGTAGCGAATAGCGCACCACCAGAAGGTTGGTCAGCGAGGCGGCGATATCGACCAACGAATCCACCAGCGCCGCCAACAGGCTGACCGAACCGGTGTGGTACCAGGCGACGATTTTGATCAACAGCAGCGACGACGCCAGCGCGGTTGCGGCCAACGCGGCGGACTTTACCAGGCGTGCATAGCGCTGTTCCATAAGGGGCCCCGGCCAAAAGGTGTGGCGCTCAATATAGCGAAATGTCGGATAAAAAAAACCCCGCCATCATGGCGGGGAAGACAGGGATGGTGTCTATGGCAAGGAAAAACAGGGGACTACTCAGTCGTACTTCACTTCTGGGCAGAAGCTTGCTGCAAACCAGAAATTTGTTGCTCCATCTGCTGCATGCGCTGCTGATGTTTCTGGTCTAAAACACTTTTTTGCTCTGGCGTCAGCAGGTTATACATTTGGTTGCGCACCCGGGCCATTTCGACCTGGCGCTTGACCTGCTGTTGGGCCATCTTTTCCGCCTGGGCGTACACGGCGGCTTCGTCAAATTTCTCTGCGGTCACCAGTTTATGCATGGCTTCCATTTCAGCTACATTGACACCAGGCAGATCGTGCCGGGCCTGGCGCATCAAATCGCGCATTTGCTGGCGCTGCTGTTCGCTGAGGCTGACACCGTCGAACATATGGTGCTGGCCGGGTATTCGGGTCATCGCGTCGTTGCCGGGAGGTTGGGCTGTGTCCGGTATAGTGTCGGCAGCGAAGGCAGCGGTCGAACCAATTGCCAGCAGTGATGCCATAACTAATGCGGTCACCTTACGCATTTCAACTCCTCAAGCTTTCTCACTTTGCGAATCAACGAGGAGCAGTGTACCGCCACACCTGAAAACCTGCGTCAGTGCATGTAAAACTACGTAAAGTCATGGAATGGCAACAGTTGATGACGTATTTTGCGTCTGGAGGTAAATCATAATGAACAAGATTCTGTTAGTTGACGACGACCGCGAGTTGACCTCGCTGTTAAAAGAACTGCTTGAAATGGAAGGTTTTAATATCGTCGTCGCGCACGATGGCGAGCAGGCGTTGTCGCTGCTGGACAGCTCCGTCGATCTGCTGCTGCTCGACATCATGATGCCGAAGAAAAACGGCATCGATACGCTGAAAGAACTGCGCCAACATCACCAAACGCCGGTCATCATGCTGACCGCGCGCGGCAGCGAGCTGGACCGCGTGCTGGGCCTGGAGCTGGGCGCCGATGATTACCTGCCGAAACCCTTCAACGATCGCGAGCTGGTCGCGCGCATTCGCGCCATTCTGCGCCGTTCTAACTGGAGCGAACAGCAGCAACAGGTCGACAGCGGCGCCCCGACGCTGGATGTCGATGGCCTGCAGCTGAACCCCGGCCGCCAGGAGGCCAGCTTCGACGGCCAGGTGCTGGATCTGACCGGCACCGAGTTCACCCTGCTGTATCTGCTGGCGCAGCATCTCGGCCAGGTGGTGTCGCGCGAACTGCTGAGCCAGGAAGTGCTGGGCAAACGCCTGACTCCGTTCGATCGCGCTATCGACATGCACATCTCCAACCTGCGGCGTAAGCTGCCGGATCGCAAAGACGGGCATCCGTGGTTCAAAACCCTGCGCGGGCGTGGTTATTTGATGGTATCTGCAACATGATCAACAGTTTGACGGCACGCATCTTCGCCATTTTCTGGTTCACGTTAGCCCTGGTGCTAATGCTGGTGCTGATGGTGCCCAAGCTCGACTCCCGCCAAATGACCTCGCTGCTCGACAGCGAGCAGCGGCAGGGGTTGATGCTGGAACAGCACGTCGAGGCCGAGCTGCAAAACGATCCGGCCAACGATCTGATGTGGTGGCGCCGCCTGTTCCGCGCCATCGACAAATGGGCACCGCCGGGCCAACGCCTGCTGCTGGTCACCAGCGAAGGCCGGGTGATCGGCGCGCAGCGCAACGAAATGCAGATAGTCCGCAACTTCATCGGCCAATCCGATAACTCGGATCATCCGAAGAAGAAAAAATACGGCCGCGTCGAGCTGGTCGGGCCGTTCGCGGTGCGCGACGGCGAAGACAACTACCAGCTGTACCTGATCCGTCCCGCCAACAGCCCGCAATCCGATTTCATCAACCTGATGTTCGACCGGCCGCTGCTGCTGCTGATCGTCACCATGCTGATCAGCGCCCCGCTGCTGCTGTGGCTGGCCTGGAGCCTGGCGAAGCCGGCGCGCAAGCTGAAGAACGCCGCCGATGACGTGGCGCGCGGCAACCTGAAGCAGCATCCGGAGCTGGAGGCCGGTCCGCAGGAGTTCCTGGCTACCGGTGCCAGCTTCAACCAAATGGTCAGCGCGCTGGAGCGCATGATGAACGCGCAGCAGCGGCTGATCTCGGACATCTCGCACGAGCTGCGCACGCCGCTGACTCGCCTGCAGTTGGCCACCGCGCTGATGCGCCGCCGCCACGGCGAAGGCCACGAACTGGCGCGCATCGAAACCGAAGCGCAGCGGCTGGATTCGATGATCAACGATCTGCTGGCGCTGTCGCGCGGGCAGCAGAAGGGCGAGCTGGCGCGCGAGCAGTTGAAGGCCAACGAACTGTGGGCCGACGTGCTGGACAACGCCCGTTTCGAAGCGGAACAGATGGGCAAGCAGCTGGAGATCGCTGCGCCTCCCGGCCCGTGGACGCTGTTCGGCAACGCGAGCGCGCTGGACAGCGCGTTGGAAAACATCGTGCGCAACGCCCTGCGTTATTCGCACACCCGCATCGCCGTGGCGTTCAGCGCCGACAATCAGGGCGTGACCATCCAGGTTGACGACGACGGCCCCGGCGTCAGCGCCGAAGATCGCGAGCAGATTTTCCGCCCGTTCTACCGCACCGATGAGGCGCGCGACCGTGAGTCCGGCGGCACCGGCCTTGGTCTGGCGATCGTCGAGGCGGCGGTCAATCAGCATCGCGGCTGGGTGAAGGCCGAAGACAGCCCGCTCGGCGGCCTGCGGCTGGTGCTGTGGCTGCCGCTGCATCATCAACGCCTATCGTCTAAGACAGAACAGTAAGAGTTTGCTATCCTGCGCCCCTCGTTCACGAGGGGCCTGCAACATGCTGAACATCGTTTTATTTGAACCCGAGATTCCACCCAATACCGGCAATATCATCCGCCTGTGCGCCAATACCGGCTTTAATCTGCATCTGATCGAACCGCTGGGTTTTCCGTGGGACGACAAGCGTCTGCGCCGCGCCGGGCTGGATTACCATGAGTTCACCCGCGTCCGCCGTCATGCCGACTACGCCGCTTTTCTCGCCGCCGAGGATCCGCAACGGCTGTTTGCTCTCACGACCAAAGGCACGCCGGCGCACAGCGCCGTCAGCTATCAGGCCGGCGACTACCTGCTGTTCGGCCCGGAAACGCGCGGGTTGCCCGCCGACATCCTCGATGCGCTGCCCGCGCAGCAAAAAATCCGCATCCCGATGCAGGCGCAAAGCCGTAGCATGAACCTGTCGAATGCCGTCGCGGTGGTGGTTTATGAAGCCTGGCGGCAGCTGGACTATGCCGGCGCGCTGATCAAGGCGTAATCCGCAACGACGCGCCATACTGAAGGAGGCATCGTTGCGATGCTCTCTCCAGGAACGGCACATGGCTTTCGTCGAGGATATTGTCACCCCGCTTCGCCGGCTCGAGTCGGCGCTGAACGAGGCGCTACAGCGGCTGCAACAGGCGCCGGACAGCGAAGCGCTGCACGATTTGCGCGTCAGTCTGCGCCGTATCCGCAGCCTGCTGCGCCCGTTGCACGGTTGCCCCGGCGCAACGCGGCTCGATCGGGCCGCCGCCGAATTGGGCAGGCTCACGACGCCGCTGCGCGATCTCGAGGTGCTGATCGCTGAACTGGCGCACCATCATCTGGATTGGCAGGCCAACGTGCGCCAGAGCGATTTTCAGGCCCGCTGCCGCCAACTGCTCGCCAACCCGCAGCTCATCAGCTTCCCTTCGCTATTGCACGCCTGGCCGCACCGCTTTCGCCGCACCGCGCAACGCGCCGCCAAACACCGTGTGAACCGACGCCTGCAGCGCCAGCAGCGGCAATTGCGCCGGGCATTGGCTGATACCGGCTACGATCGCCACCGTCTGCGGCTGCTGGTTAAACGCCTGCGTTACGCGGCCGAAGCCTACCCGCAACGCCTTCCCCTTTCTCCCGCCGCGATGGCGAGCCTGAAAGCGGCGCAAAATGCCCTCGGTGATTGGCACGACCGGGAGGTTTGGTGCCTGCAAGCCGAACATCAGGCGGATCTCTGGCCATTGTTGCCACAGTGGCAAGCTGAGCTATGCCTGACGCTGGCCAGAGCGGATGCCTCACTCGCCGCCTTATCACCGGCGCTGGCGACAAAAACCGACGGCGCATCACGATCCTGAAAAAAGGCCGCGACAGGGCACGCCCGGCCCCGAAAATGCCCGCTACGCCGCAGATAATGCGCTATGTTTTGTAAGGGTAATCACCACTCATCATAGGAAACCACATGAAAAAACAACGCTTGAGCGTTGCCATGGCCGTTCTGGCAGCGGGCCTGTTGCTGGCGGGCTGTTCGTCCAAAGTCACCCAAACGTCGCAATATTCGGGCTTCTTGTCCGATTACAGCAAACTGCAGGAAACCACCTCGCCCAGCGGTCATAAAACGCTGCGCTGGGTAGATCCGAGTTACAAGGAATCCAACTATCGCGGCATCTATTTCCAACCGGTGGTCTATTTCCCGGCGGAGAAACCCACGGCGCGCGTCAGTCAGGACACGTTGAACAAGATTAAGGCCTACGCGACCCAGCGGATCAAAACCGCGCTGCAGAACCGCTTTACCATTCTGCCAAGCCCGGCGGGCTCGCGCGTGCTGGTGGCCAAACTCGCCATCACCGCCGTTTCGGCCGAAAACGAAGACATGAAGTTCTATGAGGTGGTGCCGGTCGCTGCGGTGGTTGCCAGCACCATGGCGGCTACCGGGCACCGGACGCAAAATACCGCGCTGTATATCGAAGGCGAGTTGATCGACCAGGATACCGGTAAAACGGTGATGGAAGTGGTGCGCAAGGCCTACGGTAAAACCGTCAACAACGACAGCACGCCGGTCACGGCGGATGACGTCAAGGCGGCGATCGACGATATCGTTACCGATATCACCCAGTTCCCGAAACAGGGCTGACCGCCGCTTGAAAAACACAGGGGGAGCCGAAGCTCCCCCTGAATGGACCCGCAGGCACGGCTTAGATGCCGTCGCCGTACTCGAATCCGTGGTTGGTGCCGTTGAAGTATTGATCCATATCCATCGACGGCGTATCGCTCTCCGGGCGCCCGACGATGCGCGCCGGTACGCCGGCGGCGGTGGTGTGCGGCGGCACCGCCTGCAAGACCACCGAGCCCGCGCCGATCTTGGCGCCCTTGCCCACTTCGATATTGCCGAGAATTTTGGCGCCGGCGCCAATCATCACCCCTTCGCGAATTTTCGGGTGACGGTCACCGCTGGTTTTCCCGGTACCGCCCAGGGTGACCGACTGCAGAATAGAGACGTTGTTTTCCACCACCGCCGTTTCACCAATCACGATGCCGGTGGCGTGGTCGAGCATGATGCCGCAGCCGATGGTCGCCGCCGGGTGGATGTCTACGCCGAAGGCGACGGAAATTTGATTTTGCAGGTAGATCGCCAGCGCTTGCCGCCCTTGCTGCCACAGCCAGTGGCCGATGCGGTAAGCCTGCAGCGCGTGGAACCCTTTCAGGTAAAGCAGCGGCGTGGAGTATTTATCGACCGCCGGGTCGCGCAGCCGCACCGCGAGAATATCGCGCGCCGCCGAAACGATCATCTGATTGTCGGACTTGTAGGCCTCTTCCACCACCTCGCGCACCGCGATGGCGGGCATGATCGGCGTCGCCAGCTTGTTGGCCAACATATAGCTGAGCGCGCTGCCCAGGTTCTCATGCTTGAGCAACGTCGCATGGAAAAAGCTGGCCAGCATCGGTTCACAATCAGCCAGTGCTCGCGCTTCTGATTTAATGCTGTTCCAGACCTGCTCCAACTCTTCTGACGACATCACATACCCCTTTACCTTGCCAAACGGGCCGCTTCACACGGTGGCGCGGAGCGGCCCAGGTCATTTGCGGGGTCAGCATTCCGCTGCCCCGACATATCGTTTTATGTCACGCGCTGGGTTTTTCGTCCTTTCGGGCTCGCCCCAGCAGGCTCAGCGCCGCTTCGCGGGCGTCCTTGTGGCAGTAAAGCACCTGATAGATCTGTTCGGTGATCGGCATTTCAACGCCGTGCCGCTGCGCCAACGCCAACACCTCTTTGGTATTGCGATAGCCCTCGACCACCTGACCGATGCTGTCCTGCGCTTCCTGCACGCCTTTGCCCTGCCCCAGCATAATGCCGAAGCGGCGGTTGCGCGACTGGTTGTCCGTGCAGGTTAGCACCAGATCCCCCAGCCCCGCCATGCCCATGAACGTCGAAGGGTCGGCGCCCAGCGCAGAACCCAGACGGCTCATTTCCGCCAGCCCACGCGTAATCAACGCGGTGCGGGCGTTGGCGCCGAAACCGATGCCGTCGGACATGCCGGCGCCGATGGCGATCACGTTCTTCACCGCGCCGCCAAGCTGAACGCCGATGAAGTCGGGATTGCTGTAGACGCGGAAGCTCTTGCCGCAGTGCAGCAGCTGTTGCAGATCGTCGGCGAACTGCGCATCGGTCGCCGCCAGCGCAATCGCCGTCGGCAGGCCGGCGGCCAGCTCTTTGGCGAACGTCGGCCCGGAGAGCACCGCCAGCGGGATCGCCTCGCCCAACGCCTCACGCGCCACGTCCTGCAGCAACCGACCGGTTTCCGCTTCCAATCCCTTGGTGGCCCACACGATGCGGGCGTCCGGGCGCAGATGCGGCTTCAGCTGGCGCAACACGTCGCCGAACACATGGCTCGGCACCACCACCAGCACGTCGCGGCTGGCGGCCAGCGCACGCGCCAAATCGGCTTCAAGCAGCAGGGTATCGGGGAAAGGAACGTCGGGCAGAAACGCCTGATTGCAGCGATCGCGCTGCAACGTTTGAATTTGCGCGGGGTTATGCCCCCACAACACCACGGTGTGGCCGTTACGCGCCAGCGTGATGGCCAATGCGGTGCCGTACGAGCCGGCACCGATGACAGTCATTGAAGCATTGACGGTGTTCATCAGGCATCCTGATGTGGTGCGGCACCTTCGCCTTCCGCCTGCTGCTGCAGATAGTTCATGAACAGCGCGTCAAAGTTGACCGGTGCCAGGTTCAGCTGCGGGAATGTGCCGCGGGAAACCAGGCTGGTGATGCACTCGCGCGCATACGGGAACAGGATGTTCGGGCAGTATGCGCCCAGGCAATGCGCCAGCTGCGTGCCTTCGATGCCTGCTACCGAGAAGATGCCCGCCTGTTGCACTTCGCACAGGAACGCCGTCTCTTCGCCCAGGGTCGCCGTCACGGTTACGCGCAGTACCACTTCATACACTTCGTCAGCCAGTTGGCTGGACGCGGTATCCAGATCAAGTTTAACTTCCGGCTGCCATTCCTGCTGGAAAACCTGCGGCGCGTTCGGCGCTTCGAAGGAGATGTCCTTGGTATAAATACGTTGGATCTGGAAAGCCATTTCAGTGCTGTTTTGTTCTGACATGTGAGTAATACCCTTGGTTAAACGTCCTTATTGACACTCGGTGAACCGGCAAGCTGCTTAAAGCAGCGGATCCAGGCCGCCGCGAGCATCGAGTTCATATAAATCATCACAGCCGCCGATATGCCGGCCGTCGATGAAAATCTGCGGCACGGTGGTGCGCCCGCTGCGCTCGATCATCACTTCGCGCTTGGCGTTATCGCCATCGATGGCGATCTCGTTAAACGCCGCGCCCTTGCTGTTCAACAGCGCCTTGGCGCGATGGCAGAACGGGCAAGTCGCTTTGGTGTAGATATCAATGTTAGCCATGGATTGCCACCTAAAATAGGTTTAACGGTTACTTGCCGCGCACCAGCGGCAGGTTTTCTCCGCTCCAGCCGGCGATGCCGTCTTTCAGCATCGTCACCTTTTCAAAACCGGCCTTGCTCAGGTTCTCCGCGGGCTCGCGGGAGGCGGTGCCGTTGGCGCACACGACGATGATCGGCTGCGCTTTGTGTTTTTCCAGCTCGCCCAGGCTGCCGCTTTTGATTTCGCTGGCGGTCAGGTTGATGGCGCTGGCCAGGTGACCACGGCGAAAATCGTCGCGGCTGCGGGTGTCGACCACCACGGCATCTTCTTTGTTGATCAGGCGGATAGCTTCACCGCGAGCGATCTCTTTGACCTTGGAGAAACGGCTTTTGAAGGTCATGACGATCACGGCGACCAGCAGAGCGATCCAAGCCAGGCTCAGAATAGGGTGTCTGCTTACGAATGGCATAATTTCTTGCAGCATGGGGTGTAACAACTCCCGTCAGTTAAGGGATAAATAAGTCAAGGTTCCAGAGTATACCTGCCGAGTGCGGCAAATACAGCCAATAAGCAAGCGCGATTGTAGAAACTGCGGGCTGCGCTGAGAAATTCCCGAGGTCAGAGCATAAAAGCCCGCGCGATTCGCCGCAACCTTGATCTCTTTGGGCTATTTATCGCCGGCGGCGGTGTAAAATCAGCCGGTTTTTCGAGGGCGAACAGCCATGCTTCCGGCGGGCGCATGGCTGTTCGCAGCTTAAAAAGTTCATAAGAGGTCAATGCAATGTCGAGCAACAAAAAACCGATGGTACTGGTGATCCTGGACGGTTACGGCCACCGTGAAGAGCGGCAGGACAACGCGATCCTGAACGCCGGCACCCCGGTGATGGATCGCCTGTGGCGGGAACAGCCGCATACGCTGATCGCCGCTTCAGGGCTGGATGTCGGCCTGCCCGACGGCCAAATGGGCAACTCCGAAGTCGGCCACGTCAACCTGGGCGCCGGGCGCATCGTATACCAGGATCTGACCCGGCTGGACAAAGCGATCGCCGACGGCGACTTCTTCGCCAATCCGGTCCTGACCGCCGCCGTCGATAAGGCCGTGGCGGCCGGCAAAGCGGTGCATATCATGGGCCTGCTGTCGCCGGGCGGCGTGCACAGCCACGACGAGCACATCCTGGCCATGATTAAACTGGCCGCCCGGCGCGGCGCCAAAGCCGTCTATCTGCATGCCTTCCTCGACGGACGCGACACGCCGCCGCGCAGCGCCGAAGCCCCGCTGCAGCGCTGCCGCGAGGCCTTCGCCACGCTGGGCGTCGGGCGCATCGCTTCACTCATTGGGCGCTACTACGCCATGGATCGCGACAACCGTTGGGATCGCGTGCAGCTGGCCTATGACCTGCTGACCGCGGCCAAAGGCGACTACGTGGCCGACGATGCGGTAGCCGGTTTGCAGGCCGCCTACCAGCGCGGTGAAAACGACGAGTTCGTCAAACCGACCGTCATTCGCGCCGCCGGCGAGGCCGATGCCGCGATGCAGGACGGCGATGCGTTGATCTTCATGAACTTCCGCGCTGACCGCGCGCGCCAGATCACCCGCGCCTTCGTGAACGCGGATTTCGACGGTTTCCCACGCGCCAAACAGGTGCAGTTCGGCGATTTCGTGATGCTGACCGAGTACGCCGCCGACATCGACACCGCCTGCGCCTATCCGCCGGCGTCGCTGGCCAACACCTTCGGCGAATGGCTGATGAAGCACGACAAAACCCAGCTGCGCATCTCGGAAACCGAAAAATACGCCCACGTCACCTTCTTCTATAACGGCGGCGTGGAAGCGCCGTTCAAGGGCGAAGACCGCGTGCTGGTCAATTCACCGAAGGTCGCCACCTACGATCTGCAGCCTGAGATGAGCGCCGCCGAGCTGACCGACAAACTGTTGACCGCCATCCGCAGCGGCAAATACGACGCCATTATCTGCAACTACCCGAACGGCGACATGGTGGGGCATACCGGCGTGTATGAAGCGGCGGTCAAAGCGGTGGAAACGCTGGACGCCTGCATCGCCCAGGTGGTTGACGCGGTGCGCGACGTCGACGGTCAGTTGCTGATCACCGCCGATCACGGCAACGCCGAGCAGATGCGCGATCCGGCCACCGGCCAGGCGCATACCGCACACACCAGCCTGCCGGTGCCGCTAATTTACGTCGGCAAACCGGCGCAGGCGGTCGAAGGCGGCAAGCTTTCGGACATCGCGCCAACCCTGTTAACGCTGATGGGAATGGAAATCCCGCAAGAGATGACTGGTAAGCCGCTGTTCATCGTGGAATAATCCTTCTCCATGAGGGAGAAGGCGTTTTTTGCACTATCAAGGGTAACCCGAAGCGCAAACGCAGGCAGCCGGCCGCTGCCTGAACGCACCGCGCCAAGGACGTTCACCGCCATGTGCGCCAGCGTATTTTGCGCTGGCGTCTTGCTGTTGCCGCTCGCCGGCCAGGCGGCGGAAGACAATAAATCCCAGCTGAAAGACATTCAGCAGAGCATCGCCGAGAAAGAAAAAGCGGTGAAGCAGCAGCAACAGCAGCGCAGCTCGCTGCAGGATCAGCTGCGGCAGCAGGAAAAAACCATCGCTCAGGCCAGCCGCCAGTTGCGCGACACCCAGGGCACGCTCACCCAGTTGGGCAAGGACATTTCCGGCCTGAACGCCTCGATCGCCAAGCTGCAAAAGCAGCAATCGACCCAGCAAAACCTCCTCGCCAAACAGCTCGACGCCGCCTTCCGGCAAGGGCAGCACAGCGCCGTGCAGCTGATCCTCAGCGGTGAAGAAAGCCAGCGCAGCGAACGTATTCTGGCCTATTTCGGTTATCTGAACGAAGCGCGCCAGAAAACCATCGAAGAGCTGAAACAGACCCGCGCCGAGCTAGCGAAGCAAAAAACCACGCTGGTGGCCAAACAGGGCCAGCAAAAATCCTTACTGAGCGAACAACAGACGCAGCAGCAGAAGCTGGAGCAGGCGCGCGGCGCCCGCAAGAAAACGCTGACCGCGCTGGAAGCCTCGCTGGAAAAAGACCAACAACGCCTGGTGGAACTGCGCCAAAACGAAGCCCGCATGCGCGACAAGATCGCCCGGGCGGAGCGCGAAGCCCGTGCGCGCGCCGAACGCGAAGCGCGTGAAGCGGCCAAGGTGCGCGAACAGGTGCGCATCAAGGAACAGCAGGCGAAGAAAACCGGCACCACCTACAAACCTAGCGAAGCCGATCGCTCGCTGATGGCGCGAACCGGCGGCCTCGGCCGTCCGGCCGGCCAGCTGATGTGGCCGGTGCGCGGCCGCACGCTGCACGGCTTTGGCGAGCAGCAGCAGGGCGAGCTACGCTGGAAAGGCATGGTGATCGAAGCCCGCGAAGGCAGCGAAGTGAAAGCCGTCGCCGATGGCCGCGTGCTGCTGGCCGACTGGCTGCAAGGCTATGGCCTGATGGTGGTGGTCGAACACGGTAAAGGCGACATGAGCGTGTACGGCTATAACCAAAGCGCGTTGGTCAACGTCGGGGCGCAGGTGCGCGCCGGCCAGCCGATCGCTCTGGTCGGCACCAGCGGCGGCCAGGGAACGCCGTCGCTCTATTTCGAAATCCGTCGTCAGGGACAGGCGGTTAACCCACTGCCGTGGTTGGGAAGATAGATTTGCGCTATGTCAAAACCCGTACAGCTCTGTTAATAGGCTGTCTGCTGCAGGTTTACGCTGCGCAGGCAGGGAAACTCTCCATCGTCATCGACGACGTGGGCTACCGCCCTCACGAAGAAAACGCGGTGCTGCAAATGCCGACGGCGATCTCGGTCGCGGTATTGCCCAACGCGCCGCATGCCCGCCTGATGGCCACCCGCGCCCACAGCCAGGGCCGCGAAGTCTTGATCCACATGCCGATGGCGCCGCTCAGCAAGCAGCCGCTGGAACGCGATACCCTGCAGCCCTCCATGAGCAGCGACGAGATCCAGCGCATCATCCGCAACGCGGTGAACAACGTGCCCTACGCGGTCGGCATGAACAACCACATGGGCAGCGCCATGACCTCCAGCCTGCCGGGCATGCAGAAAGTGATGCAGGCGCTCGAAAGCTACCGCCTGTACTTCCTCGACAGCATGACCATCGGTAACAGCCAGGCGACCCGCGCCGCGGCCGGCACCGGCGTGAAGGTGATCAAACGCAAGGTGTTCCTCGACGATACCGCGAACGAAGCCGACATCCGCCGCCAGTTCAACCGCGCGGTCGAATTGGCGCGGCGCAACGGCTCCGCCATCGCCATCGGCCACCCACGCCCGGCGACGGTGAAAGTGCTGCAGCAGATGCTGCCGTCGCTGCCCGCCGATATCGTGCTGGTCAAACCGAGCGCGCTGCTGAACGAACCACAGGGCAACGGCGGCGGCAGCTACGTCCCACCGCCGGTCAAACCGCAAAAACCGCAGCCGAAAAATCCGTTCAGCGGCGGCATCAAGCAGTGCAAGGTCAAACCGCCGAAGGAAAAAGCCAACGCCGGCACCGCGCTGGGCGTCATCGCCGACAGCATTGCCACCTCGCCGCCGGTGACCTTCATCAAGCGTCATTGGCAACACTGGACGCAAGCCAAACCGCAAGCATAAAAAAAGGCCGGAATTCCGGCCTTTTTCACGTCTGCCGAGATTAATCCCAGCTCAGCACCACTTTACCCGACTTGCCGGAGCGCATGGCGTCGAAGCCCTGCTGGAACTCGTCGATCGAGAAACGGTGGGTGATGATTGGGGTCAAATCCAGGCCGGACTGGATCAGCGCCGCCATCTTGTACCAGGTTTCGAACATTTCGCGGCCGTAAATCCCTTTGATAAACAGCCCTTTGAAGATGACCTGGTTCCAGTCGATCGACATATCCGAAGGCGGAATGCCCAGCATGGCGATGCGTCCGCCGTGGTTCATGGCATTGAGCAGCGTGCGGAACGCCGGCGGCGCGCCGGACATTTCCAGACCGACGTCGAATCCTTCGGTCATACCCAGCTCGGCCATCACGTCGTTGAGGTTTTCCTTACTGACGTTCACCGCGCGGGTCACGCCCATCTTGCGCGCCAGTTCCAGACGGTATTCGTTAACGTCGGTGATCACCACATGACGGGCGCCGACGTGTTTGCACACCGCCGCCGCCATGATGCCGATCGGACCGGCGCCGGACACCAGCACGTCTTCCCCGACCAGATCGAACGACAGCGCAGTATGCACCGCGTTGCCGAACGGATCGAAGATCGAAGCCAGTTCGTCGGAGATGTTATCCGGGATCTTGAAGGCGTTGAACGCCGGGATCACCAGATATTCCGCGAAGCTGCCCGGACGGTTCACGCCCACGCCGATGGTGTTGCGGCACAGGTGCGTGCGGCCGCCGCGGCAGTTGCGGCAGTGGCCGCAGGTGATGTGGCCTTCGCCGGACACGCGATCGCCGATGCTGAAGCCTTTGACTTCCTGACCGATCGCCACCACTTCGCCCACGTATTCATGGCCGACCACCATCGGAACCGGAATGGTTTTTTGCGACCACTCGTCCCAGTTGTAGATATGCACATCGGTGCCGCAGATCGCGGTTTTGCGGATTTTGATCATGATGTCGTTGTGGCCCAGCTCCGGCTGAGGCACGTCGGTCATCCAAATCCCTTCTTCCGCTTTCAGTTTTGACAGTGCTTTCATGGTTTTACCTTATGCAATAACGCCAAGATCCTTACCGATACGTGTAAACGCCGCCACTGCGCGTTCGATTTGCTCCGGGGTGTGGTCGGCGGACATCTGGGTGCGGATGCGCGCCTGGCCTTTCGGCACCACCGGATAGAAGAAACCGGTCACATAGATGCCTTCCTTGAGCAACGCATTGGCGAATTCCTGCGCCAGCTTCGCCTCCCCCAGCATGACCGGGATGATGGCGTGATCGGCGCCGGCCAGGGTGAAGCCGGCGGCGGTCATTTTTTCGCGGAACAGACGCGCGTTGGCCCACAGGCGATCGCGCAGCGCATCGCCCTCTTCCAACAGTTCCAGCACTTTGATCGACGCGGCGACGATCGCCGGCGCCAGCGAGTTGGAGAACAGGTACGGGCGCGAACGCTGGCGCAGCCACTCCACCACTTCTTTCTTGGCGGCGGTGTAGCCGCCGGACGCGCCGCCCAGCGCCTTGCCTAACGTACCGGTAATGATATCGACGCGGCCCATCACTTCGCAGTATTCATGGGTGCCGCGCCCGTTGGCGCCGACAAAGCCCACCGCGTGGGAGTCATCCACCATCACCAGCGCCTGATACTCGTCCGCCAGATCGCAAACCTCTTTCAGGTTGGCGATCACGCCGTCCATCGAGAACACGCCGTCGGTGGCGATCAGAATGTGGCGCGCGCCGTCGGCTTTGGCCTGTTTCAGCTGCGCGGCCAGCTCGGCCATGTCGTTATTGGCGTAGCGATAGCGCTTGGCCTTGCACAGCCGCACGCCGTCGATGATCGACGCATGGTTCAACGCATCGGAGATAATGGCGTCTTCCGGGCCGAGCAGGGTTTCGAACAGCCCGCCGTTGGCGTCGAAGCAAGAGGAGTACAGGATCGCGTCTTCCATGCCCAAAAAGGCCGCCAGTTTCTGTTCGAGCTGCTTGTGGCTGTCCTGGGTGCCGCAGATGAAGCGCACCGACGCCATGCCGAAACCGTGGCTGTCCATCCCCGATTTGGCGGCGGCGATCAGCGCCGGATGGTTGGCCAGGCCCAGGTAGTTATTGGCGCAGAAGTTGATCACATGGCTGCCGTCGGCGACGGCGATGTCCGCCTGTTGCGCGGAGGTAATGATGCGTTCTTCCTTGAACAGCCCTTCACTGCGCGTGGCGGCAAGCTGTTGTTCCAACTGCTGATAAAAAGACGCTGACATTCGGTTATCTCCAGGATTGGGCTAATTGCGGCATATTTTACTGATTTGTAACCAAACTGACGAGAATGCGCGGGAGAGAATATTAAAATTGCAGCAGATATCACGGCAAACGGCGGACTTCAATGGCAATGCGGGATATTCGGAGCCCTTCCGCTGTTTGCCGCGGCATGAAATGCTATGATAACCGCCATTGAGCGTGGGGCATTGTGCCCCACCAGGCAGCTTAGCAGGGGTAACCCAATGATTATCGTTACTGGCGGCGCCGGCATGATCGGCAGCAACATCATTAAGGCACTGAACGACAAGGGATATCGCGATATCCTGGTGGTGGACAACCTGAAAGACGGCACCAAGTTCGTCAACCTGGTCGATCTGGACATCGCCGACTATATCGATAAAGAAGACTTTATCGCCAGCATCGTGGCCGGCGACGATCTGGGCGAGATCGAAGCGGTGTTCCACGAAGGCGCCTGCTCTGCGACCACCGAGTGGGACGGCAAGTACATGATGGACAACAACTATCAGTACTCCAAAGACCTGCTGCACTACTGCCTGGATCGCGAAATTCCGTTCCTGTACGCCTCCTCCGCCGCCACTTACGGCGGCCGCGAAGAGTTTATCGAAGAGCGTCAGTATGAAGCGCCGCTCAACGTGTACGGCTATTCCAAATTCCTGTTCGATCAGTACGTGCGTGAGATCCTGCCGGAAGCGGACTCGCAGATCTGCGGCTTCCGCTACTTCAACGTTTACGGCCCGCGCGAAGGCCACAAAGGCAGCATGGCCAGCGTCGCCTTCCACCTGAACACCCAGATCAACCGCGGCGAAAACCCGAAACTGTTCGCCGGCAGCGAAAACTTCAAGCGTGACTTCATCTACGTCGGCGACGTGGCGGCGGTCAACCTGTGGTTCTGGGAAACCGGCAAATCCGGCATCTTCAACTGCGGCACCGGTCGGGCGGAAACCTTCCAGGCGGTGGCTGACGCGGTGGTGGACTTCCATCAGCAAGGCGCGGTGGAATACATCGAGTTCCCGGAGAAGCTGAAGGGCCGCTATCAGGCGTACACCCAGGCCGATCTGACCAAGCTGCGCGCCGCCGGCTACGACGCACCGTTCAAAACGGTCGCCGAAGGCGTGAAAGAGTACATGGCCTGGTTGAACCGCACCGCATAAGCTGAAGGAATTAACGCTGGGTATGAAAATACTGGTTATCGGCCCTTCTTGGGTTGGCGACATGATGATGTCGCAAAGTCTCTATCGCACCCTGAAGGCCGAATACCCGTCGGCGGAGATCGATGTGATGGCGCCGGCCTGGTGCCGCCCGTTGCTGGCGCGCATGCCGGAAGTCAATCAGGCGCTGGCGATGCCGCTGGGCCACGGCGCGCTGGGGCTCGGCGAGCGCCGCCGCCTGGGGCGCGCTCTGCGCGCCAACCGTTACGATCGCGCTTACGTTCTGCCCAACTCGTTCAAATCCGCGCTGGTGCCTTTCTTCGCCGATATCCCGCAGCGCACCGGCTGGCGGGGCGAAATGCGCTACGGCCTGCTGAACGACGTGCGCGTGCTCGACAAGGCGGCTTTCCCGCTGATGGTGCAGCGCTATGTGGCGCTGGCCTATGACAAAGGCCGCGTTCAGCGCGCAGACGATCTGCCGCAGCCGCTGCTGTGGCCGCAGCTGCGGGTGAGCGACGAAGAGATCGCCGAAACCACCTCGGCCTTCAACCTGACCGACAGCCGCCCGATCGTCGGCTTCTGCCCAGGCGCGGAGTTCGGCCCCGCCAAGCGCTGGCCGCACTATCACTACGCGGCGCTGGCTCAACGGCTGATCGAGAGCGGCTATCAAATCGCGCTGTTCGGTTCGGCAAAAGACCATGAGGCCGGCGAACAGATCCGCGCCGCGTTGCAGGACGACGCGCGCGATTTCTGCCTTAATCTGGCCGGAAAAACCCAGCTGGAGCAGGCGGTGATCCTGATCGCGGCCTGCCGGGCGGTGGTCAGCAACGACTCCGGTTTAATGCACGTTGCCGCAGCGTTGAACAAACCGCTGATAGCCTTGTACGGCCCAAGCAGCCCCGACTTCACGCCGCCGCTCTCCGACAAGGCGCGGGTGATTCGCTTGATCAGCGGCTACCACAAGGTGCGTAAGGGCGATGCCGAACAGGGGTATCACCAAAGTTTGATCGATATTCAGCCGCAGCAAGTGTTGGATGCGCTGACGCCGTTGCTTGTCGCCAGCGAGGAATAGTCATGCAGGTGTTAATCGTAAAAACGTCCTCGATGGGAGACGTGCTGCATACGCTGCCCGCCCTGACCGATGCGCTGCAGGCCATTCCCGATATCCGCTTCGACTGGGTAGTGGAAGAAGGTTTCAGCCAAATCCCCACCTGGCACCCGGCGGTGGATCGCGTGATCCCGGTGGCCATTCGCCGCTGGCGCAAAAACTGGTTCGGCAGCGACACCCGACAGCAGCGCTGCGACTTCAAGCGCGCGCTGCAAGAACGCCGTTACGACGTGGTGATCGACGCGCAGGGCCTGATGAAAAGCGCCGCGCTGATCACGCGCGTCGCCAAGGGCAGCAAACATGGCCCGGACTGCAAAAGCGCGCGCGAACCGTTCGCCAGCTGGTTCTACAACGTGCGCCATGAGATAGACAAACGGCAGCACGCGGTGGAACGCACGCGCGAGCTGTTCGCCAAAAGCCTCGGCTACGATAAACCGGGCAGCTACGGCGACTATGCCATCGCCGCGCGTTTTCTCAGCCAGCCGCCGGTCGATGCCGGTCAATATCTGGTGTTTTTGCACGCTACGACCCGCGACGACAAGCATTGGCCGGAGCAGAACTGGCGCGAGCTGATCGCGCTGACGGCCGACAGCGGGCTGAAGATCAAACTGCCCTGGGGGGCGGAACATGAACATCAGCGCGCGCTGCGGTTGGCGGAAGGTTTCCCACATGTCGAGGTGCTGCCGAAGCTCAGCCTGCAGCAGGTGGCTGACGTGCTGGCGGGCGCCAGGGGCGTGGTCTCGGTCGACACCGGGCTCAGCCATTTGACCGCCGCGCTCGACAAACCGAACATCACGCTGTTTGGGCCGACCGATCCCGGCCTGATCGGCGGCTACGGGCAAAATCAGCACTCGCTGATTTCGCCGGAAAAAAGCATGGCGACAATCGACGCCGATACGGCATGGCAGGCGTTGCAAAAGGTTATAGCATGAAAAAACTGCACATTATCAACCTGGGTAAAATGGGCGGCGTCGAGCGCCTGTTCCTGCAGTACATCAACGATACCACCGACGGCAGCAACCAGGTCCTGTGCATCAGCGGCGACATCGGCGAGGAGATCCGCCGCCAGTTGCCGGCGCACCAACCCGTCACCTTCGCCAACCGCCTGATCAATGCGCTGCCGCTGCGCTGCCCGCAGTTCCTGCGAAAATTTCTGTTGAAGTGGAAAATCGAGCGGGCCAACGCCGACGTGGTGATCGTCTGGGACCTGGTGCCGGGGCTGGCGGCCAAACCCAAGCGCGGCAAGCTGGTTTACTACGATCACGGCTGCTCCTGGCGCTACCCGAAAAATCAAAAGACGCTGCGTTTCTTCGCCATGCTGGACGGCGTGATTTCCGCCTCACACGCCTCGAAGCGGGTGATGGAGCTGCGCTTTAATCTGCCTTGCCCAAACCACGTGGTGATCAACCGCATCAAGACGCCGGCGGGGATCGACAACACGCCGAAAACGCTGTCACAGCCGATCAGAATCGGCACCGCCTCGCGTCTGGTCAGCCTGAAAGGCATCAGCGTTTCATTATTGATGATGCAGGAACTGCTGCGACGCGGGCATGACGTCACGCTGGAAGTGGCCGGCAAAGGGCCGGATCGCGCGGCGTTCGAGGCGCTGGCGGCCCGGCTCCAGCTCGGCGATCGCGTCACCTTCAGCGGTTACCAGGATGACGTCGCCGGCTTCTTCAATCGCACGCACATTTACATGAGCACGCCGATCACCGAGCCGTTCGGCTTGTCCTGCATGGAATCGCTCTATTTCGGCGTGCCGGTCATCTTCCCGCAGGTTGACGGCCAGCCGGAAGCGGTGAAAGACGGCGTCTGCGGCATTGGCCTGGTTCCGTCGGTCACCATCGAACAACACCGGCAGCTCACCGATATCGAGGTCGACTTCCCGCATAAAGTCTACGATCCGTTAACCGACAGCCTGGTGTCGCCCAAGCTGTTGTCGCATATCGACTGCGCGGATGCCGTTGAGACATTGCTGGCGGGCGAAACCTACCAGACGTTGAGCCGAAACGCGCAGCGCTATCCTGCTGAACATTTCAACTATGCTCAGTTCAAAGCTGAGTTTGACGACACGCTGCGATCCTTCATCGTTTAATCAACACGTGAGCCGGAAAACACGCCCGATGCTAAAACAAAAAACGCCGCACCCTGCCTTCAGTTATCTGATTTATCTGGGATGCGCCATCGCTTTTTGCACCATTCCTTTCGGTTCCGCGACCGGACGCAATCTGTTTTACGTTTCCAGCTACATCGCCTTTATCGCCGTTTGCCTGTACCCGCGCTACTACTTCAGCAACGTTAAAAATCTGCTGTTGCCCGCGCTGATGTTCTGCGTCGGCATGGGCACCATCCTGTGGATGCATCACTTCAAACAGCCGGGTGAGTACATCAACATTTATCGCTCTTATATGTCGACCGGCAAACTGCAGCTCGCAACCGCTTTCATCTTGCTGATTGCGCTCAATGAGCGGCTGTGCGTGCAGCGCCTGCTGATCGTCGTGGCCCTCGTTACCGGCCTGGCGATCAACGGCTATTCTCTCTATCAGGGATTGCGGCTGGATATTCCTCGCGTGGAGCTTAACTTCGATCGCGCCACGGTCGCTGCCTATCTGATGACCGCCATCGATCTGGTGATGATGCAAGCCATCCTGATGCTGCGCACCCGCTACCGCCTGGTGCTGTACATTGCGGCGTTCCTGCTTTCCTTCTCTGCGCTGGTGCTGACCGGCACCCGCGCGGCGATGCTGGTTTACCCGGTGGCGATTTGTCTGTCGCTGCTGGCGACCAAGCATCTGGTTTCCAGGAAACACAAGCTCGCGTTGATGGCCTCGGTACCGCTGCTGCTCGTAGCCTGCGGCCTGGTGTTCAAACCGCAGATAGAAGAACGCATTCAGGCCTTTGAGACCGACATGCGTCTGATGGATCAGCCACAGACTGAAAACTCGATCATTTCCCGACTGTCGATGCAAACGCTGGCATGGCGCACCGGCTCACAAGCTCCTTGGGGTCAATCCGCCGAGCAGCGCGGTGAAGAGATCCGCGCCATCGTCGCGCAGCAACCTCGCCTGTCTGGCGTCATGCCTTACATCAACGTGCATCTGCATAACGAGCTGCTGGAAACCTATTCGCTCAAGGGGGTCTGGGGGGCGTTGCTGTTGCTGGCGCTGTATATCGGCCTGTTCTTCTCTTCATTCCGGCCGCAGCGCAACGCGCTGCTGCTGAGCGTGAGCGCCAGCCTGTTCGTTTACGGTCTTAGCGACGTCATCTTCTTCAGCACGGAAGGCACCGTCATGTTCTGTCTGGCGCTGATCGCTGGGGTGCTCTCCGTGGCGAAACCGCCTTTCGCCCAGGAGCAGACCGCGTGAAAACTCATCAGCCACCGCTGCTCAGCGTTATCGTGCCGTTTTACAATAACGAAGCGTTCGTCATCGCTGCGCTGGATTCGTTATTTACGCAGATTTCTGATGAGATTGAGGTGGTCATCATCGACGATGGCTCTACCGATGCGTCAGGGGCGCTGGTCAGCCGGTATCTGGCGCAGCGGCAGCATCCGCACGTGGCTTTTATTTCACAGGCCAACGGCGGCATTGCGCACGCCCGCAATGTCGGCCTGCAGCATGCCGCCGGCCGCTACGTCACCTTTCTCGACGGCGACGATCTGCTGAGCGACGACTATCTGGCGATCCTGCGGCCCCTGCTGATCGCCGATGAATATGACCTGATCGATTTTAATTATCAGAAGTTCACCGAACAACCGCCGAAACCCGAGAACCGCGCGACGCAGCCCGCAGCCTACGACTTTTCCTCGTTGGGGCTGGGCAGCCTGCAACCGCTGTTCGCACGCTCGATGTGGCACCTCTGGAGCCGGGTATATAAGCGCACGCTGCTGGCAGGGGAAACGTTCGAAGACGGCAGGCGTTATGAAGACGTGATTTTCACGCCTTTTCAGTATTTCAAAACTCGCCGCATCGCCCATCTTGACTGCGAACTCTATTTCTACCGGGATAACAGCCAGGGCATCACCCGCAATATCAAACCCAAAGATATTGAAGATTTGCTGTTCGCCATGGAGAAGATGCTGCGCTTTGTGGCGCAGCATCCTGGGGATGAGCCGCTGCGCCGGTTGGCCGCCCTGATGCTGGCCAACTGCTTTTCCGAGGTGAAAAGCATGTCCAAGGCGGTGTACGGTTATTATCATTACGCGCCGGCAACGCTGCAAATTCTGCGCCGCGCCGCCGCTGTCTGCCGCAACAGCGACGTGCCGGGCAAAAAAGTCCGCCAGATGCGCTATGCGCGAGTGGATACCTTTCTTTCGAAGCTGCGCGGGCGCAACCCACGCTAACCGCATCGGCCTGGCGGCCGATGCGTCGCCGCACCCCTAGCGCGCTAAAGGCACGTGCGCGACCAGTTCATCATAAATCCGCTGCGGCTGAATGACCCCCATCGGGCTTTCTGCCTCCAGCGGCATCGTATAGCCGGTGCGCGACACCTGAATGATGCGGTGCAGTTCAGGATCCTGAATCGGCCCGGTGGAACGTGAATCGGCGGTCACGAACAGGCTGATGGTTTTCACCTTCAACGCCACCGCCAGATGCAGCGGCCCGGTGTCGCCGGTGACCAGAACATGGAAACTGTCGAGCAACGTCAGCAAGCCTTGCAGCCCCGTTTTACCGATCTGATTATCCACGCAGGCCTGCGTTTGCGGGCCGATCAGGCTCATAAACTGCTGGGCCTTGCCGTCGTCAAGCGGTGCGCCAATCAGCACGATGCGCACATTGGGGTGCTTCGCCACCAGCTCATCGGCCAGGCGCGCATAGTGCGACACCGGCCAGCAACGCGACTCCGTCGATGCCCCCAGTTGAAAACCGATGGTGGGATGGTCGCTGCTTTTGACGCCGCGCTGATAGTCCACGGGAATTTCCATCGTCGGATCGTCGCTGCGGCAGCCCAAAATGGAAATCAGCTCCAGTTTGCGGCGCACGAAATGGCCGTAATAATGGAAGATATAGTTGGTTAACCAAGGTTCCAGCCCGCAAATGCCCGAGCTGTAGTTATCCCTGATGATGTACTTTGCCCCCGCCATGACGGCGCTGATGATGTCATAAGGCAGGTGAGAGTGCAGGATCAGCGCCAAATCCGGCTGATGTTCGCGCAGCGATTTCAGCAATGGGCGTATCGTCTTGATCTTGCTGTCCCAATACACCACGCGATCGTAATAGCGGCCGTTTTCCACCAGTTCGCGGTTTTTCTTATGCACCACCAGCGTGATGTGCGCGTTGGGATAGCGTTCCCTCATCGCCCTCAATGCCGGCGTGTTGAACATGAAGTCGCCCAACGCCGTGGTGGAATAGATGACGATATTGTCAAACTGCTGGGCGCCGTCGAACGTCGCCTTGTCCTGAAAACGGCCGTACTTCGCCGTATAGCGCCGCAAAAACCAGTCGGCAACCTTGATTTTCCATTTCTTCGACATGTGCGTGCTTAGTTCGCTTTAAGTTGATAATACTCGGCCAGCGTCATGCCCACCGTGCGCTGCTGCAGCCAGTCAAACAGCTGCTCCAGATCGCGGTACAGCACTTCGATATCCTGCTCGGTTTTGAACGTCGGGCTGCCGCCCGGCATAAACTCGGAGGAGTGCAGCATAAACTCGACGTAGTCATGCCCCTGCGCCAACGACGTCTCGGCCACGCTTATCATCTTGGCCACGTTGCCGCCACTCGGCCGCAGCCAGTTGACGGACGGCGAACGCCGCTTGCCGCGCAGCCGATCATAGCCCTGCTTGAACGCATTCATCAGCGCCGAATGCTTGTACTGGATGCTCATCGGCACTTCCAGCAGCGACGAAGCGCCCGGCTTGGCGATGTTCTGCGGATCGATGAAATAGGCCTGCGACGGGAACCGGCTGTAATCGGTACCGCCGTTGCCCTGCGGGTTGCCCGGCGAAAACTGCCAGTTGACCCGCGGCGTGACCGAACAATCCACCTGATAGCCGTATTCCAGCAGCAGTGAGGCATAGTATTCGTTGAACGCCCAACGGCCGGCGCGATGGCTGAGCATTTTGGTCTGGAAGGCGTCCTCCAGCAGTTTGGTCATGTGGTCGACTTTGGCGCGTATCTGATCGGCGGGATACTCGATCAAATAAGGCTTGTGGCGCCAGTCGTCATCGGTGAGCGGCGTCAGCGGCGGGCTGTTCCAGGCGTGCAGATGCATGCCGACTTCACCGGCACCGCGGGCGATCACGTCACGCGCGAACTCGACGTAAGCCGGATCCATCGCCATTTCATAGTTGGTGAGATAAACCGGCTTGAAGGCATATTTCTCGCACAGCGCCTGAAAGCGCGGCAAGAAACGCGTGTTTTCGGTCGCGATGCGATCGTGGTTTTGCCACAGATTATCGCCTTCGGTATCAATGGTGATGAGAAACGCCGGTTTAGTCATGAATATCGAACCTGATATCAACAGAATACGCTATGTTACGCAGCCCGTTTCGCCAGGGCAAACGACTTTGCTGCCTGGTTTGGACAACGTTGAAGCGCATTCGTCCCTGCTCCGGCGATTTTTTTGCGGCTCGGCAAGAAAACCGAGCAACAGTAGCCACATGCGATCGGGTCATTTAGAATCAAAGATTGGTTTCCCAGAAAGCGACTCATGATGAACGACGCGCCAGCCCTAACTTCCGCCCCATCCGTACAGCGTATTCTGATCATAAAATTGCGCCACCACGGCGATATGCTGCTGGTCACGCCGGTCATCAGCAGCCTGCGGCAAAACTACCCGCAGGCCCGGATCGATGTGCTGCTGTATCAGGAAACGCAGGAGATGCTGGCCAGTAATCCGGAACTGTCGACCCTGTTCGCCATCGATCGCCAATGGAAAAAACAGGGCGCCCGCGCTCACCTCGGACATGAGCTGGCGCTGCTGCGCCGCCTGAAGGCGCAGCGCTACGATCTGGTGGTCAATCTGGCCGATCAGTGGCGCAGCGCCATCATCACGCGCCTGACCGGCGCGCGCATCCGTTTGGGCTTCGATTTCCCCAAACGCCGCGGCTTCCTGTGGCGCCACTGCCACACGCAGCTGGTGCCGGTAGACAATCACGCCCACTTGCATACCGTCGAACAAAATCTCTCGTTGCTGGCGCCGCTGAACCTGCCCGCGCTCAATGAGCATGTCACCATGAGTTATGATCCGCAGGATTGGCAGACCTGTGAGCAACTGTTGCAGAAACAGGGCGTCGCCGGCAGTTATATTGTGGTGCAGCCCACCTCGCGCTGGTTCTTCAAATGCTGGAGCGAAGAGAAAATGGCCGCCACCCTCACCGCCTTGCAGGCCGACGGCCACCAGTTGGTGATCACCTCCGGCCCCGACGCCAGAGAAAAAGCCATGGTCGAGCGCATTTTGGCGCTCTGCCCGCCGCAGGGCGTAATCTCGCTGGCCGGCCAGCTGACGCTGCGCCAACTGGCCGCCCTGATTGACCACGCCAAGCTGTTTATCGGCGTGGATTCGGTGCCGATGCATATGGCCGCCGCGCTGCAAACGCCGTGCGTGGCGTTATTCGGCCCTTCCAAGCTGACTTTCTGGCGGCCATGGCAGGCTACCGGCGCCGTGATCTGGGCCGGCGACTTTGGCGAACTGCCCGACCCGGACGCCATCGATACCGGCACCGATGAACGGTATCTCGACCTCATTCCTACAGACGCGGTGATTGCAGCCGCGCGGAGCACGCTGGCATGAAAGCATTTCGTTTGGCGATCGTTCGCCAAAAATACCGCCCGGACGGCGGAGCCGAACGTTTCGTTTCCCGCGCCCTGGAGGCGCTGGAGCAACAGGATCTCGATCTGAACGTCATCACTCGCGAATGGCAGGGTGACGCCAATCCAAACTGGCATATTCACCTGTGTAACCCGTTGAAACTAGGCCGCATCAGTCGCGAACGGGGCTTCGCCGTGGCGGCCAGGGCGCTGTGGCAGAAAGAGCGCTTCGATCTGGTGCAAAGCCATGAGCGCATTCCCGGCTGCGATATCTACCGCGCCGGCGACGGCGTACACCGCCGCTGGCTGCTGCAACGCGCGCGGCTGCTGCCCGAGTGGCGCCGCAAGTGGCTGTTTTCCAACCGTTATCACCGCTATGTGATGTGCGCCGAGCGCGCCATGTACGCCGCACCGGAGCTGAAAGCCGTCATCTGCAACGCCGAAATGATCAAACGGGAAATCATCGCCGACTTTGGCGTGCCCGCCGACAAAATCACGGTGATCTATAACGCCATCGACAATCAAAAGTTCCTGCCCGCCGACGAGGCCCAGCGCCGACGCCTGCGTGAGCAATATCAGATCCCGCAACAGGCGCACTGCCTGACCTTCGTCGGCTCCGGTTTCGAGCGCAAAGGGCTGGCCGCCGCCATCCGCGCCGTGGCGGCGACCGACAGCCACCTCTTGGTGGTCGGTAAAGATAAAGCCGAAAAGCGTTACCGGGCGCTGGCGCAGTCGCTGGGCTGCGGCGATCGCATTCACTTTATGGGCGTGCAGAAGCAGACTCTGCCGTTCTATCAGGCCGCGGATGCGCTGCTGCTGCCGACGCTTTACGATCCGTTCCCGAATGTGATTCTGGAAGCGATGTCCTGCGGCCTGCCGGTTATCACCAGCACCACCTGCGGCGGCGCCGAGTTTATCACCCCGGGCCAGAACGGCTTCGTGACCGACGCGCTCGACGTGCCGGCCATCACGGAAGCCATTCGGGCGCTGCCGCGCCAGGCGCTGGGATCCTCCATGGGCGAAGCGGCAAGATTGCGCATTATGACGGCTACGCCGGCGCATCTCTCCGAACAGCTCATTTCCCTCTATAACCGGTTACTGGATTAGCTATGCGTATTCTGATGATCATCGATGGCCTGCCGGGAGGCGGCGCGGAAAAAGTGGTGCTGACCCTGTGCCAAGGCATGCAGCAACAGGGGCATGACGTCAGTCTGATCTCGCTGCGTGACGTCTGCAATTACCCTATCCCGTCAGGCATTGATTATCAGGTGGTGGCCGATCGCAGCCGTGCCCCCTGGCGCAAGCTGACCGAGCTGTCGCGCCGCGCCGCCGCGCTGGATCGGGCGGTAGCCGAACACGAGCGCCAAAACGGCGCGTTCGATCTGGTGTTCTCCAACCTGCACAAAACCGATCGCATCGTCAGCCGCAGCAAGCGGCTGGCTTCGGATCGCCTGTGGTTCTGCATTCACGGCATTCTCTCCACCTCCTACCTCGGCCACCGCAAAGGCCTGGATCGCTGGCTCAAGCAACGTAAAATCGCCAACGTTTACCAGGGGAGAAATATCGTCGCCGTTTCACAGGCGGTCGGCGGCGATCTGCAGCAGAATTTGCCGATCCGCCCGCGTCGGCTGGCGGTCATCAATAACCCGTTCGACATCGACGCCATCCGGCAACAGGCGGCGGCACCTTGCGAACTGGCCGGTCAGGACTATCTGGTGCACGTCGGCCGCTTTCACGCCACCAAGCGGCATGACCGCCTGCTGAAAGCCTATGCGCAATCCGGTATTCAGGCGCCGCTGGCTTTGATCGGCACCGGGGATGACGCCCGCGTCGCCGAGGTCAAGCGTCTGGCGGCAGACTTGGGTATCGCAGAGCGCGTGCTGTTCCTCGGCTTCCAGGCCAATCCCTATCCGTTTATCCGCCATGCCTCGCTGTTGGTGCTCAGCTCCGATAGCGAAGGGTTTGGCAATGTGCTGGTAGAATCGCTGTTGTGCGGCACGCCAGTGGTCAGCACCCGCTGTCCGGGCGGCCCTGCGGAAATTCTGGAAAAAGCCGGCATGGCTAACGCGTTGGCGGAATTAAACGAAGCGTCGCTGGCAGAAAAAATGGCGGAAATTTACGCCAATCCGCCGCAGATAAATCAACAGCAATTGCTGAGCTATGGGCTGGAGCCTATTTGCCGTCAATATATTGAGCTGAAAGAAAAATAATAAAGTAATAAATAAGGCAGGTGATACCTGCCTTATTTTCTTCGCTAGCTTAGCGCCTGCATTTTCTGCCAAACCTCATCGACAGAAACATCTTCACAGTGCCCCGACTCACTCTGCAAAATATGATGACGGCCGGTCCATGGATGCCAGGACGTTTTATCGGTATCGCCAAAGAACACCACCATATCCTTATTCAGCGCGGCGGCAAGATGCATCTGCCCGCCGTCGCTGCACAGCACCCGGTCGCATAAATCGAACCCGCCCAACAGCTCGCGCACCGAGGCCGTCGGATAAAGCGCGACGCGTTCGTTTTGGCACAACGCCAACAGCTGTTCTGCGCGCTGCTGATCGCCGATGTCGTCCGGCGCCAGCGTGCCCTGCGGCGACCAGAAGATCAGCACGCCGGTGCGGGGATCGGCGGTCAGGCGGTTGATGATTTCGGCATAGCGTTCAACCGGCCAGCGCCTTTTCGGGCTGCGGCTGCTGATATGCACGGCGCAAACCCGTTCGACCGATGGCAGGCGTTCCTGCAGCCGCTGCGCCGCCAGCTGCCGCTCTTCCGGCGTCAGGAATACCCGCACCGGCGGGATCGGAATGGTTTGATCGGTTATCGCCGATAAATAGCTGTAGGTGTGTTCGACCTGATGTAGACCGCGGAAATCGTCCTTGCGGAACGGGCGCTGAATATCTTTCGTGCCCAAATCGGCGCCGATGATATGGGTGGCGCCGGCCATTTTCGCTAAACGCAGGCTGTATTTGCAAGGCACCGGGTTGGCCAGAATGACCGCATCGAACTTTATTTTGCGCAGCTTCAGGAAGATCATCAGACGTTCGAAATAAACGCCCAACGTCGTTTCATTTTTCGCCTTGTGCTTGGCCTTTTTATAGACAAAGACTTTCTCGAGATGAGGGTTGTTTTTAACAACGTCCTGGCTGACTTTATTGATCAGCAGATAAACTTTTGCGTCTGGATAGGCAATTTTCACCCCTTCAATCAGAGGCGTGGTGCAAACAAGATCGCCGATGTTGTCGCGGCGAATAATTAAAATATTCTTCATTCCGAGCCTATCGGCGAAATCGCTCGCCGGTTGTCTGAAACTGACACCCAAGGTTACCAAATTAGCGCCTTTCCCTTCCAGTTATGGTACTATTCCGAATAACCCATATAAATGAAATTGATAGAATGTTGCTGCGTTTATATCAGGTACTACTCTACCTCATCCAACCCCTGATCTGGCTCCGCTTACTGCTGCGCAGCCGCAAAGCTCCAGCCTACCGTAAACGCTGGGCGGAACGCTATGGCTTCTGCGCCGGGAAAGTCGTGCCGGGCGGCATTATGCTGCATTCCGTCTCCGTCGGCGAAACGCTGGCGGCCATCCCGCTGGTGCGGGCGCTGCGCCATCGTTACCCCGCTTTGCCGATAACTGTGACCACAATGACCCCGACAGGTTCAGAACGCGTCCAGTCCGCTTTCGGCAAAGACGTGCATCATGTCTATCTGCCCTACGATCTGCCCGGTTCCATGAACCGCTTCCTCGACCAGGTGAATCCCAAGCTGGTGATCATCATGGAAACCGAGCTATGGCCTAACCTGATCAACGCACTGCATCAGCGGCAAATCCCCCTGGTGATCGCCAATGCGCGCCTGTCGGCGCGATCCGCCGCCGGCTATAAGAAAATTGGCGGATTCATGCGCGATATGCTGCGCCGCATTACGCTGATCGCCGCACAGAACCAGGAAGACGGCGATCGTTTTATCGAACTGGGCCTGAAACGCTCGCAGCTGGCCGTTACCGGCAGCCTGAAATTCGATATCTCCGTCACCCCGGAACTGGCCGCCCGCGCCGTTACGCTGCGCCGCCAATGGGCGCCGCGCCGCCCGGTGTGGATCGCCACCAGCACCCATGAAGGCGAAGAAACCATCTTGCTCGAAGCGCACCGCAAGCTGCTGGAAAAACACCCCGACCTGCTGCTGATCCTGGTGCCGCGCCACCCGGAACGCTTCCCGACCGCCAAGGAACTGGTACAGAAGGCCGGCTTCAGCTACACCCTGCGCAGCAGCGGCGAAATCCCGTCCGGCAGCACCCAGGTGGTGATCGGCGATACCATGGGCGAACTCATGCTGTTGTACGGCATCGCCGATCTGGCCTTTGTCGGCGGCAGCCTGGTGGAACGTGGCGGGCATAACCCGCTGGAAGCCGCCGCCCACGCCATCCCGGTGCTGATGGGCCCGCACACCTTCAACTTTAAAGACATCTGCGCCAAGCTTTCGCAGGCCGAAGGCCTGATCACCGTGACCGACGTGGATTCGCTGGTAAAGGAAGTGGAAACCCTGTTGACCGACGAAGACTACCGCCGTTACTACGGCCGCCATGCGGTGGAAGTGTTGTATCAGAATCAGGGAGCGTTGCAGCGCCTGCTGCAGCTGCTGGAACCGCACCTGCCGCCCCGGAGTCACTGAATGAGCAGCCGCAAAAGCCTGTCGGTGGTGATGATCGCCAAAAACGAAGCCGGGCTGTTGCCGGACTGCCTGCGCTCTGTCGCCTGGGCCGATGAAATCATCGTGCTGGACTCCGGCAGCGAGGACGACAGCGTCGCCGTCGCCGAAAGTCTGGGCGCCAAAGTCTTCACGCACACCGACTGGCAAGGATTCGGCAAGCAGCGCCAGCTGGCGCAAAGCTACGCCAGCCATGACTACGTATTGATGATCGACGCCGACGAACGCGTCACCCCCGAACTGCGGCAATCCATCGAGCGGGTGTTGAACGCGCCGGACGACGGCGCCGTTTACAGCTGCGCGCGGCGCAACCTGTTCCTTGGCCGCTTCATGCGCCACAGCGGCTGGTATCCCGACCGCGTCAACCGCCTGTACGCCAATTCACGCTATCGCTATAACGACGATCTGGTGCACGAGTCGCTGAACATCGGCGACGCCAAAGTGATCCCCCTCAGCGGCGATATGCTGCACCTGACCTGCCGCGACTTCTTCGCCTTTCAGCGCAAACAGCTGCGCTATGCCGAAGAATGGGCCACACAGCGCCACCGGGCCGGCAAGCGTTGCGGCTATCTGTCCATCCTGACCCACACGCTCGGCGCCTTCGTCAAAACCTGGCTGCTGCGGGCCGGCTTCCTCGACGGTAAACAGGGGTTGCTGTTAGCGGTGGTCAACGCGCAATATACCTTCAATAAATATGCCGCATTATGGGCATTGGGCCGCAACTACTCAGAGAAGTGAATCATGACCAGCAAAGCCATCTATCCCGGGACCTTCGATCCCATGACCAACGGCCACCTGGATTTAGTGACGCGCGCGTCGCTGATGTTCGATCACGTGATTCTGGCCATCGCCGCCAGCCCGAGCAAAAAGCCGCTATTCAGCCTGGATGAGCGCGTGGCGCTGGCGACGCAGGTCACCTCGCATCTGGACAATGTGGAGGTACTGGGCTTCAGCGAGCTGATGGCGCATTTCGCCGCTCACCAGAATGCCAATATCCTGGTGCGCGGCCTGCGGGCGGTGTCTGACTTTGAGTATGAACTGCAGCTGGCGAACATGAACCGCCATTTGATGCCGACGCTGGAAAGCGTGTTCCTGATGCCTTCCGAAGAGTGGTCGTTCATCTCCTCCTCACTGGTGAAGGAGGTCGCCCGCCACGGCGGCGATATCGCGCCTTTCCTGCCCGATGTGGTCACTCAGGCGCTGATGGCGAAGCTCGCCGCCGCGTGATACTCAGCGCTGGCAGCGTCGGCAAAAGAAGGTGCTGCGTTGCCCGTGCTTGGCGGATTCAATCGGCGTGCCGCATGCGCGGCAGGGTTCTCCCGCCCGTCCATAAACCTGCAGCTCCTGCGCGAAGTACCCCGGTTTGCCGTCCGACTGCAAAAAGTCGCGCAATGTGGTGCCGCCCTGCTCGATGGAGCGTTGCAACACCGCCTTGATGGTCTTCGCCAACAGCGCCGCTTCGGCTTTGGTCAAGGATCCCGCCGGACGATCGGGCAGGATCCCGGCGCTGAACAGCGATTCACTGGCGTAAATGTTACCGACCCCGACCACCAGCTTATTATCCATCAGCCACGGTTTGATCAGCGTGCGCTTATTACGTGATTTTTCATACAGGTAGTCACCGTTGAACGCCTCACTCAGCGGTTCCGGCCCCAGATGCGCCAACACGCTGCTGGTCGCCAGGTCTTCGCACCACAGCCAGGCGCCGAAGCGGCGCGGATCGGTATAGCGCAGGATCATACCGTTGTTGATCACCAGATCGACGTGGTCGTGTTTGCCGGCTTCGTCTTCGTTTTCCTCACGCAGCATGCGCAGGCTGCCCGACATGCCCAGATGCACGATAATCCAACCGCGCTCCAGCTCAATCAGCAGGTATTTGGCCCGACGCTGCACGCTGAGCACCGGCTGATCGCTCAGCGTCAGGATCTGCTCGGAAACCGGCCAGCGCAGGCGCGCGTTGCGCACCACCGCATACTGAATGCTGTGGCCGACAAGATAAGGCTCTATACCGCGTCTGCTCGTCTCAACTTCCGGTAATTCAGGCATCTGGCTTCCCCTCCGATGTTTTCTACCCTTTATAAAACAAAAAACCCGGCCAAGGCCGGGTTTTTCATTAATCCACTAAAATTATTTAATTTTAGCTTCTTTGTATACTACGTGCTGACGGACAACTGGATCGAATTTCTTCAGTTCCAATTTTTCCGGCTTAGTACGCTTGTTCTTCGTGGTGGTATAGAAGTGACCAGTACCAGCAGAAGAAACCAGCTTGATCTTCTCGCGAACACCTTTAGCCATGATTCAGTTCCTTAATACTTCTCACCACGGGCACGCAGATCGGCCAGAACCGTCTCAATACCCTTCTTATCGATAACACGCATACCTTTAGCAGATACACGCAGAGTTACAAAGCGCTTCTCAGCCTCAACCCAAAAACGGTGTGAGTGCAGGTTAGGCAGAAAACGGCGTTTGGTCGCGTTCATTGCGTGGGAACGGTTGTTACCGCTCACCGGGCGCTTGCCAGTAACTTGGCAGACTCGGGACATGTCTATTCTCCAAAAATCAAATCAGCTCGAGCTTCGTATAGGGTATGGCCGCCTCGTCAGGCTTTTAGAGCCCATCTCAGCAAACTTCATACTGAGGAGACTCTCGTCATCAGGTAGAAACCACACATCAGGTCAGAAACCTGCTGAGATAGGCTCTTGCGCCAAACCCAAGATTCTCAAAGGTGGCGTAGTATACGCTCTGAAGCGTAAGTGCTCAAGTCCCGAACAGCTAAAGATCCCACAAGGATCGCGAAAAAATCGCTTAAAGCCATCCGCGCTCGGCAAAAGAGACGCATTCACCCCGACCGATCACCAAATGATCGAGCACTCGGATCTCCAATAACTGGCAGGCTTTCACCACCTGTTCAGTTATCAAACGGTCGGCATGACTGGGTTCAGCCTTACCCGAGGGGTGATTATGCGCGAGAATCAGCGCGGCGGCATTAGCCTTCAACGCTTCACGCACAATTTCTCTCGGGTAGACGACGACGCTGCTGATGGTACCAGCAAACATCTCCTGATGGCGAATAACCCGATGCTGATTGTCTAAAAACAATACCAAAAAGACCTCTCGCTCACGATGCGCCAGCAGGCTTTGCAGATAATGCTGGGTGACGCGCGGGTTAAGCATGGCGTTTTCCTGCGAGAGATGGCTGGAAAAGAAGCGAAGCGCCAGCTCGGCAATCGCCTGCAGCTGCGTATAGCTGGCGTCGCCCAGGCCTTTTTGACTGCAAAACGCCTGATGATCGGCCGACATCAGATGGTAAAGCGAGCCGAATCGGCGCAGCAGCTGCTCCGCCAGCTGCATTACGTGCACGCCGGGCAACCCGGTGCGCAAGAAAATGGCCAACAGCTCTGCGTCGGACAGCGCCGCGGCCCCCTGCATCAACAGCTTTTCACGCGGCGCCAGCGCGCCCGGCCAGCACGCCACAGTCGGGTTGCTCATCGTGTTCCTCCCTGAAAGGGCTACAGCATGCCATGCGCCCCCCGGCGCGTTCGACAGGTGTTTGATAACATTGCGAAGTGTTTCGCAAAGCACAATGTAACGCCCTGCAGCCATTGCGGAATCGCTCACCTGAACGGCGGATATGCTAAAATGGCGCATCTTTCGGCTTTCAATCGGACAATGATGATGACGGGACTTTCCGGCAAACATATTGTGCTTGGCATCAGCGGCGGCATCGCCGCCTACAAATGCCCAGAGCTGGTGCGCCGCCTGCGCGACAGGGGCGCGGAAGTGCGCGTGGTGATGACCCACGCCGCCAAGGCGTTCATTACGCCGCTGACGCTACAGGCCGTTTCCGGCCACCCGGTGTCCGACGATCTGTTGGATCCCGCCGCCGAAGCCGCCATGGGCCACATCGAACTCGGCAAATGGGCGGATCTGGTGATTCTGGCGCCGGCGACCGCCGATCTGCTGGCGCGCGTCGCCGCCGGCATGGCCAACGATCTGCTGACTACCGTCTGCCTGGCGACCGACGCCCCTATCGCCGCCGCCCCCGCCATGAACCAGCAGATGTATCGCGCCGCCGCCACGCAGGCCAACCTGCAAACGCTGCAGGCGCGCGGCATGCTGCTCTGGGGGCCGGACAGCGGCAGCCAGGCCTGCGGCGACGTTGGCCCGGGCCGCATGCTGGATCCGCTGGACATCGTCGAGCTGGCGAACGGTCATTTCTCCGCCCCGCAGGATCTGCAACATTTGCAGGTTATGATCACCGCCGGCCCGACGCGCGAAGCGCTGGATCCGGTACGCTTCATCAGCAATCACAGCTCCGGCAAAATGGGCTTCGCCATCGCCCGCGCCGCCGCCGCCCGCGGCGCGCAGGTGACGCTGATCGCCGGGCCGGTGAGCCTGCCGACGCCGCCGAAGGTCACACGCGTGGACGTCACCAGCGCGCTCGAGATGGAGCAGGCGGTGCAACAGCGCGCCGCTCAGCAGCAGATTTTCATCTCCTGCGCCGCCGTAGCCGACTACCGTCCCGAGCGGATCGCCGATGAAAAAATAAAAAAACAGGGTGATGAAATCGTCCTCAAGATGGTAAAAAACCCCGATATCGTCGCCGGCGTGGCGGCGATGACCAAAAATCGACCGTTTGTCGTGGGGTTTGCCGCCGAAACCCAGAATGTGGAAGAATACGCGCGGCAAAAACTGGCGCGTAAGAAGCTGGATTTGATTTGCGCTAACGATGTATCGCTCGCAGAGCACGGGTTCAACAGCGACACCAATGCCCTGCACCTTTTTTGGCAGGATGGAGAGAAACGCCTGGCGCTGAGCGACAAGGCACTCCTTGGCCAACGTTTAATAGACGAGATAGTCAGCCGTTATGATGAAAAAAATCGACGTTAAGATCCTCGACCCGCGCATCGGTCAGGATTTCCCGCTACCGACCTACGCCACTCCGGGCTCAGCCGGTCTCGACCTGCGCGCCTGCCTGGACAGCGCGGTGGAGCTGGCGCCGGGTGAAACCACGCTGCTGCCTACCGGTCTCGCGATCCATATCGCCGACGCCGGCCTGGCGGCGGTGATCCTGCCGCGCTCAGGCCTGGGCCACAAGCACGGCGTCGTGCTGGGCAATCTGGTCGGCCTGATCGACTCCGATTATCAGGGCCAGCTGATGGTGTCGGTCTGGAACCGCGGCCAGAAGTCATTCACTATCGAACCGGGCGAACGCATCGCGCAGATGGTCTTCGTGCCGGTGGTGCAGGCCGAGTTCAACCTGGTGGAAGAGTTCGACAGCAGCGAGCGCGGCGAAGGCGGCTTCGGCCACTCGGGGCGCCACTAAGCGCCACTCAATGCACGATGGCCGGCAGGGAAACGTCGCCTGAACCTTGCCTTTCCGGGGAGAAGGATGTCTCTGCGGCAAGGTTTTACCGCGACAATTGCAGCGCACACCAGGCAGCGCGGAAAAAGGCCGTTAAGGCCGCTGACCCCAGCATCGTAAAAAAGCTATCACATAAGCCGCACAGAGCCTGCTCTGCAGCGGCCGGTGCCCGGGTTTCCGTCAGTTAAGTTTTAGCAAGGGTCTAATCAGACATGGCAGAAAAAGAAAATACGAAAAGGAATCGGCGCGAGGAAATATTGCAGGCGTTAGCCCAGATGCTGGAATCCAGCGACGGCAGCCAGCGCATTACCACCGCCAAGCTCGCCGCGAACGTGGGTGTTTCTGAAGCTGCGCTGTACCGGCATTTCCCCAGCAAGACACGGATGTTCGACAGTCTGATCGAGTTTATCGAAGACAGCCTGATCACCCGCATCAACCTGATCTTGCAGGACGAGAAAGAGACGTTTAATCGTCTGCGCCTGATTTTACTGCTGATTCTGGGCTTTGCGGAACGTAACCCGGGGCTGACGCGCATCATGACCGGCCACGCGCTGATGTTTGAACAGGATCGCCTGCAGGGCCGCATCAACCAGCTGTTCGAACGTATCGAGGCGCAGCTGCGTCAGGTGCTGAAAGAGCGCAAATTGCGCGAAGGCAAAGGCTTCATCGTCGATGAAACGCTGTTGGCCAGCCAACTGCTGGCCTTCTGCGAAGGCATGTTGTCGCGCTATGTGCGTTCGGAATTCCGCTATCGTCCAACGCAGGAATTCGACGCCCGCTGGCCGCTATTGGCGGCACAGCTGCAATAACGAAAACGCCGGGCATGCCCGGCGTTTTTATTTATACCCCGTACTGCTCGCGGTAAGCGCGCACCGCCGCCAGGTGGTCCGCCATTTCCGGTTTCTCTTCCAGATAAGCGATCAGGTCCTTCAGCGTCACGATCGAAATCACCTTGCAGTGATAGTCGCGTTCCACTTCCTGAATGGCTGAGATATCCGCGCGGCCGCGTTCCTGACGGTCGAGGGAGATCAGCACGCCCGCCAACGAAGCGCCGCTGGCGCCGATGATTTCCATCGACTCACGGATTGCGGTACCGGCGGTGATCACATCGTCCACCAGCATCACGCGGCCCTGCAGCGGGCTGCCCACCAGCGAACCGCCCTCGCCGTGGGTCTTGGCTTCCTTGCGGTTAAAGCAGTAAGGCACGTCGCGCTCATGGTGTTCCGCCAGCGCAACCGCCGTGGTAGTGGCGATAGGAATGCCTTTATAGGCCGGGCCAAACAGCAGATCGAAATCGATGCCGGAATCCATCAGGGCTTCGGCATAGAAGCGCCCCAACAGCGCAAGATCGCGCCCGGTATTAAACAGGCCGGCGTTGAAGAAATACGGGCTGGTGCGGCCGGATTTCAGGGTGAACTCGCCGAATTTCAATACCTGCTTGTTAAGCGCGAACTCGATAAACTGGCGCTGATAGGCTTTCATTACTGCTTCTCCTCGTCTGAATCTGCTTGGGTCTTGTCATTACTGCCGCCCGATCGGCGGGCATAAAAAAGGCGACTTCTCAGTCGCCTTGAAAAATTAGTCCGCCAGCGCCGCTTTCTGCGCCTGGAAGATGGTTTCGATGCCTCCTCGGGCCAGCGCCAATAGCGCCAACAGCTCATCGTGGCTGAACGGCTCGCCTTCGGCGGTGCCCTGCACTTCAATCATGCGGCCGTCTTCCATCATCACCACGTTCATGTCGGTTTCCGCCGCGGAATCTTCCACATACTCCAGATCGCACAGCGCTTCGCCGTTGACGATGCCGACGGAAACCGCCGCCACCATGCCCTTCATCGGATTGGCTTTCAGCTTACCGTTGGCCACCAGGGTGTTCAGCGCATCGGCCAGCGCCACGCAGGCGCCGGAGATGGAAGCGGTGCGGGTACCGCCGTCGGCCTGCAGTACGTCGCAGTCGAGAGTGATGGTGAATTCACCGAGCTTTTTCAGATCCACCGCGGCGCGCAGCGAACGGGCGATCAGGCGCTGGATCTCCAGCGTGCGGCCACCCTGTTTGCCTTTGGCGGCTTCACGGGCGTTGCGGCTGTGGGTGGAGCGCGGCAGCATGCCGTACTCGGCGGTGATCCAACCTTGCCCCTGGCCTTTCAGGAAGCGCGGAACGCCCTCTTCTACCGTGGCGGTGCACAAGACTTTGGTATCGCCAAACTCAACCAGCACTGAACCTTCAGCGTGTTTGGTATAGTGACGGGTCAGTGTCAGGGGGCGAACTTGCTGTGGTGCTCTGCCTGCAGGACGCATGGGCTCTCTCCGGCTTCAAATCAACTATTGGCTGCGCATTATACGGGCTTCGTGACGTAATGCCTATCCTGCCCGCAGCCGCGACGCTATAATCGCCCCATCTTTTCCTATTACGGGTACGCATCAATGATCCGCAGCATGACCGCCTACGCCCGGCGTGAAATCAAGGGTGAATGGGGCAGCGCAGCCTGGGAGCTGCGTTCCGTTAACCAGCGCTACTTAGAAACCTACATCCGCCTGCCGGAACAATTCCGCAGCCTGGAGCCGGTGATCCGTGAACGTATCCGTGGCCGCCTGACCCGCGGCAAAGTCGAATGCAACCTGCGTTTTGAACTGGATCCAAGCGCGCAAAGCTCGCTGATCCTGAACGAAAAACTGGCCAAACAGCTGGTCGAAGCCGCCAACTGGGTGAAAATGCAGAGCGACGAAGGGGAAATCAACCCGATCGACGTGCTGCGCTGGCCGGGCGTGATGTCCGCGCAGGAGCAGGATCTGGACGCCATCAGCGCCGAGCTGATGCAAGCGCTGGACGGCGCGCTGGATGACTTTATCGTCGCACGCGAAAGCGAAGGCGCCGCGCTGAAAACGCTGATCGAACAGCGCCTCGACGGCGTCAGCGCCGAAGTGGTCAAAGTGCGCGCCCAGATGCCGAACATCCTGCAATGGCAGCGCGAGCGCCTGGTCAGCAAGCTGGAAGAGGCGCAGGTGCAGCTGGAAAACACTCGCCTGGAGCAAGAGCTGGTGCTGATGGCGCAGCGCATCGACGTCGCCGAAGAACTGGACCGCCTGGAAGCGCACGTGAAAGAGACGCACAACATCCTGAAGAAGAAAGAAGCCGTCGGCCGCCGCCTCGACTTTATGATGCAGGAATTCAACCGCGAATCGAACACCCTGGCCTCCAAGTCAATCAATGCCGACGTCACCGCCTCCGCCATCGAGCTGAAGGTGTTGATCGAGCAAATGCGCGAGCAGATCCAGAACATCGAGTGATCCGCTCCGCACGCCATCAAGCCCGCGCCACGCGGGCTTTTTTATGGCTATAGATCAGCGATAGGCGGCCGCCTGTTCCTCACCGATCAACCCCATTTTCTGCAGTTGCACCGCAATGCTCCAGGTTGAACGCTCGAACTCATCGCTCAGCGCCTCCAGCGTCGCCCCGGCCGCATGGCTCTCGCGCAGCCGCAGTTTTTCTTCTTCCGGCCAGGGGAAGTAGGCATTGGCCGGCCGGCCCTCGGCCAGATTCTTCTGCCGCTTTTCTTCCGGCGTCAGCCTGGCTTTTTTCTGCAGTTCAGATTCACCGTCAAACTCGTCGGCCAACGCGAACAGCAGGCGGATAGCCTCCGGCGCGCAGGCCGCTGAAGCCGGTCTCAATAGCTCGCCGGTGTCGGGATTAACGCCGTTGGCCAGCGCCCTGAGCAACGTGCCGATATTCATCATTCGTCTCCTTGTTCGATAAAATGCGCGCCGATCGCGACCGGCGCCTTGTCCAAACATGTTTCTCTTCCTCAGCCAAGAAAGCCACGCTTTGCGCCATGAAAAATCGCCCATTGCGAGCCAGATTCCAGGTGCCTGAACGTGCGGGACGGTGGTTGCATCAGGCTGCGAGCCGGCAGGCATCATGGAAGACGGCTCACTAAGGCACTTCGGGGGCTTATGAAAAACTGCCGAGCAGCGCGTGCGGATGACAATCGGCAAGATATCCCGCACGCCATAAGTATTTTGTTCTAATTATCACGCAAGGTAATGAAAGGACGGCGATGCTGTGGCTAAATGTGTTTTTTTCCTGCCCGTGAACCGTACGGACCGTTTATGCCACAAATTCTGCAATTTATTATGGCCCTGGTGGTGATCATCGCCCTGGCGCTGCTGGTCAGCAATAATCGCAAGAAAATCCGCCTGCGCTATATCATCCAGCTGTTGGTGATCGAAGGCGCGCTGGCCTATTTCTTCCTGCACTCCGCCAGCGGGCTCAGCGTGATCAAACACGTCGCCGGCTTCTTCGACACCCTGCTCGCCTACGCCGCACAAGGGTCGGAGTTCGTGTTCGGCGGCATGAGCAAAGATGGCCTGGCGTTTATCTTCCTCGGCGTTTTGTGCCCTATCATCTTTATTTCCGCCCTGATCGGCATTTTGCAGCATTTCCGCATCCTGCCGCTGATCATCCGTCTGGTGGGCACCCTGCTGTCCAAGGTCAACGGCATGGGCAAGCTGGAATCGTTCAACGCCGTCAGCACGCTGGTGCTGGGGCAGTCGGAGAACTTCATCGCCTACAAGGGCATCATCGGCGACATCTCGCCACGCCGCATGTACACCATGGCCGCGACCGCCATGTCGACGGTATCGCTCTCCATCGTCGGCGCCTACATGTCGATGATCGACGCGCAGTACGTGGTGGCGGCGTTGATCCTTAATATGTTCAGCACCTTCATCATCCTGTCGATCATCAACCCGTATCAGGTCGAAGACGAGCCGGAGCTGAAGCTGAACAAGCTGCACGAAGATCAGAGCTTCTTCGAAATGTTGGGCGAGTACATTCTGGCCGGCTTCAAAATTGCGATGATCATCGCGGCGATGCTGATCGGCTTTATCGCGCTGATCTCCGCCATCAATGCGCTGTTCTCGGCGGTGCTCGGCATCAGCTTCCAGCAAATCCTCGGCTACGTGTTCTATCCGCTGGCCTGGCTGATCGGCATCCCTGCGGAGGAGGCCCTGAAGGCGGGCAGCATCATGGCGACCAAACTGGTGGCCAACGAATTCGTGGCGATGATTGAACTGAAGAAGATCGCGGCGGAGCTGTCGCCGCGCGGGCTGGGCATTTTGTCGGTGTTCCTGGTGTCGTTCGCCAACTTCGCCTCCATCGGCATCGTCGCCGGCGCCATCAAAGGACTGAACGAGCAGCAAGGCAACGTGGTTTCCCGTTTTGGCCTGAAGCTGGTTTACGGCTCGACGCTGGTGAGCCTGTTGTCGGCGGCCATCGCCGGCCTGGTGCTGTAATCCCCACTCCCGGCCGCAGGGCCGGGAGTTCGCTTTAAAACGCCACGCACACCGGCGCATCCACCCGCATTACCGAATCCTGCGCAAACTGCTGCTTATAGCCGCTGCGCAGCGCCTCGATATTCGCCTCGCTCTCTTTGCCCGGCGCATGGATCAACAGCAGCGCCTTGCTGTTCTCGCGCGCCAGCTTGCCGTCGTGACCCAGCCACTGCCCTTTGGCATCAAACACCGTCAGCCCGTCTTTAAAACGCGGCGTCACCTGGCTATCGACGAAGGTTTGCCACTCGGCGGCGGTGATCGCCGGCCCCGCCGGCCGGTTCAGGCCGAAGTAGAGCGTTGTCTGCACCAGCGGATCGCCGGTGCGACAAGCCGGGGTGGGGGAAACAGCCTGGTGGCCTGGCGCCACGCAGCCGCTCAGCAGCAGGGCAGCCACCATGGCGCCGGCGGCCAGTCTCGGGGAGTTTTTCATCTGCAATCTCGATTTTTCGGTTGAAGGATTCGCTGCAAAAATCATAGTCAGCGATGGAAATTAGCGCGAAATTTCTAATGCTTTTATTAACAGCCAGATGTTAAAAAAGGCTGGTTATCGGCAATAAAAATGGAGTTTGGATTAGCTATATTAATCCGAAACGCCATCGGTGAAAAAAACTCAGTGGCGCGCGTCCTCGGCGGCGATTACCCTGCCGGCCATCATTCTGACGCAATTACGCTGTGAACCCCTTATGTTACTGAGCATCCTTTATATCATCGGCATTACCGCCGAAGCCATGACCGGCGCGCTGGCGGCCGGCCGCCGCCAAATGGACATGTTCGGCGTGATCATCATCGCCTCTGTCACCGCAATCGGCGGCGGGTCGGTGCGCGATATGTTGCTCGGGCATTTTCCGTTGGGCTGGGTCAAACACCCGGAATACATCGTCATCGTCGCGATAGCGGCGATCGTCACCACCTGGGTGGCTCCTCTGATGCGCCATCTGCGCCGCCTGTTCCTGGTGCTCGACGCCGTCGGCCTGATCGTCTTCTCCATCATCGGCGCGCAGGTGGCCCTGGATATGGGGCACAGCGCCATTATCGCCGCCATCGCCGCGGTGATCACCGGCGTCTTTGGCGGGGTGCTGCGCGATATGTTCTGCAACCGCATCCCGCTGGTTTTCCAGAAGGAGATCTACGCCGGCATCTCCTTCAGCGCCGCCTGGCTGTATATCGGCCTGCAGCACCTCAGCCTGCCGCACAATCTGGTGGTGATCCTCACCTTGGTCGCCGGCCTGAGCGCGCGTCTTATCGCCCTGCGCTTCCGCCTCGGCCTGCCGGTGTTCAACTACCAGCATCCGGATCACTGATCTCGGGGCGGCAACGCGCCGCCGCCGAGGCCAAAACTGCAAAAATGTCGCCCTTCAGCGCGCATATTCGCCCTTTCGGCGCTTTTTCCACGCAAAGCCGCGGGCAAAATGCGAGCTAACGCTGCACCCGGCGCGTTAGCCGTGTATACTGTGCGGAGAAAATACACATCCGCTGTTTTTGGCATATCAACCGTTATCAACGAACATCATCATGGCTCAAGGCACGCTTTATATTGTCTCTGCTCCCAGTGGCGCAGGTAAATCAAGTCTGATTCAGGCTTTGTTAAAGACGCAACCGCTGTACGACACGCAGGTTTCGGTTTCGCACACCACGCGCGACAGTCGCCCGGGTGAAAATCACGGCGAGCACTATTTCTTCGTCTCGAAAGACGAATTCCGCCGGATGATCGAGCAGGACGCGTTTCTTGAGCACGCCGAAGTGTTCGGCAACTATTACGGCACCTCGCGCGCCGCCATCGAACAAGTCTTGTCGACCGGCGTGGATGTGTTTCTGGATATCGACTGGCAGGGCGCGCAGCAAATCCGCGCCAAAATGCCGCAGGCGCGCAGCATCTTCATTCTGCCGCCGTCGAAGGAAGAACTGGGCCGCCGCCTGCGTGGGCGCGGGCAGGATTCCGAAGAGGTGATCGCCAAACGCATGGCTCAGGCCGTGGCGGAAATGACGCATTACGCGGAGTACGATTACCTGATCGTGAACGATGATTTCGATCTGGCGCTGTCCGATCTGAAGACCATCATTCGCGCCGAACGCCTGCGTTTGGGCCGCCAGTTGCTGCGGCATGACGCTTTAATCAGCAAACTATTGGCAGACTGAAGGCAGTTTCAGTATCATGCCCAGTCTTTTCGTCACCTGTGGAGTAGCACAAATATGGCACGCGTAACTGTTCAAGACGCTGTAGAGAAAATTGGTAACCGTTTTGACCTGGTGTTGGTCGCTGCTCGTCGGGCGCGTCAGATCCAGACCGGCGGCAAAGATGCACTGGTTCCGGAAGAGAACGACAAGTACACCGTTATCGCCCTGCGCGAAATCGAAGAAGGCCTGATCACCAGCCAGATCCTCGACGTGCGTGAGCGCCAGGAACAGCAAGAGCAGGAAGCCGCAGAGATTCAAGCGGTTACCGCGATTGCTGAAGGTCGTCGTTAATTAGACTGCGAGTCCGCCTTGTACCTGTTTGAAAGCCTGAATCTGCTGATTCAACGTTACCTGCCCGAGGAGCAGATTAAGCGCCTCAAACAGGCATACCTCGTCGCGCGCGACGCGCACGAGGGCCAGACACGCTCCAGCGGTGAGCCCTACATTACTCACCCGGTCGCCGTGGCCTGCATCCTGGCGGAAATGCGTCTCGATCACGAGACGCTGATGGCGGCGTTGCTGCACGACGTCATCGAAGACACCCCAGCCACCTATCAAGATATGGAACAGCTGTTCGGCAAGAGCGTCGCCGAACTGGTTGAGGGCGTCTCCAAGCTCGACAAGCTGAAGTTCCAGGACAAGAAAGAAGCGCAGGCGGAAAACTTCCGCAAGATGATCATGGCGATGGTGCAGGATATCCGCGTCGTGCTGATCAAGCTGGCCGACCGTACGCACAACATGCGCACCCTCGGTTCGCTGCGCCCCGACAAACGCCGGCGCATCGCGCGTGAAACCCTGGAAATCTACAGCCCCCTCGCCCACCGTCTGGGTATTCATCACCTGAAAACCGAGCTGGAAGAGCTGGGCTTCGAGGCGCTGTACCCAAACCGTTATCGCGTGATCAAGGAAGTGGTGAAAGCCGCGCGCGGCAACCGCAAAGAGATGATTCAAAAAATCCTCTCCGAGATCGAAGGGCGGCTGACCGAGGCCGGCATCGCCTGCCGCGTCAGCGGAAGGGAAAAACACCTCTACTCCATCTACCTCAAGATGCACCTGAAAGAACAGCGTTTCCATTCCATCATGGATATCTACGCGTTCCGGGTGATCGTGAAAGAGGTCGATACCTGCTACCGCGTACTCGGCCAGGTGCACAGCCTGTATAAACCGCGCCCGGGGCGGGTGAAAGATTACATCGCCATTCCCAAGGCCAACGGCTATCAATCGCTCCATACCTCGCTGATCGGCCCGCACGGCGTGCCGGTCGAAGTGCAGATCCGCACCGAAGACATGGACCAGATGGCTGAGATGGGGGTGGCCGCGCACTGGGCTTACAAAGAAAGAGAACAGGGCGAAACCGGCACCACGGCGCAGATCCGCGCCCAACGCTGGATGCAAAGCCTGCTGGAGCTGCAGCAAAGCGCCGGCAGTTCGTTTGAATTTATCGAGAGCGTTAAATCCGATCTGTTCCCGGATGAGATTTACGTTTTCACCCCGGAAGGCCGCATTGTCGAGCTGCCCGCCGGCGCCACGCCGGTCGACTTTGCCTATGCGGTGCATACCGATATCGGCCATGCCTGCGTCGGCGCACGCGTCGATCGTCAGCCATACCCGCTGTCGCAGTCGCTGACCAGCGGCCAGACCGTCGAGATCATCACCGCGCCGGGCGCACGGCCCAACGCCGCCTGGCTGAACTTCGTGGTCAGCTCGAAAGCGCGCGCCAAGATTCGCCAGATGTTGAAGAACCTCAAGCGCGACGACTCCGTCGGCCTCGGCCGCCGTCTGCTCAACCATGCGTTGGGCGGCAGCCGCAAGCTGGCCGAAATCCCGCAGGAAAACATTCAGCACGAGCTGGACCGCATGAAGCTGGCGACGCTGGACGATCTGCTGGCGGAAATCGGCCTCGGCAACGCCATGAGCGTAGTGGTGGCGAAGAACCTGCAGGGCGATCAGTCCAGCCTGGGCACCACCTCCGGCGTGCGCAACCTGGCCATCAAGGGCGCCGACGGCGTGTTGATCACCTTCGCCAAGTGCTGCCGTCCGATTCCGGGCGACCCGATTATCGCTCACGTCAGCCCGGGCAAAGGGCTGGTGATCCACCATGAATCCTGCCGCAATATTCGCGGCTATCAGAAAGAGCCTGAGAAGTTCATGGCGGTCGAGTGGGATAAAGAGACCGAGCAGGAGTTCATCGCCGAGATCAAGGTGGATATGTTTAACCACCAGGGCGCGTTGGCCAACCTGACGGCGGCAATCAACGCGGCCGAATCCAATATTCAGAGCCTGAACACCGAAGAGAAAGACGGTCGGGTTTATAGCGCCTTTATCCGCTTGACCACCCGCGATCGCATCCATTTGGCAAACATTATGCGTAAAATCCGTATCATGCCGGATGTGATCAAAGTTAACCGTAACCGAAACTAGCGCTTATGAGTCCTGAACGCTATGCGCGGATTTGTGAAATGCTCGCGACCCGGCAGCCGGATTTGACGGTCTGCCTGGAGCAAGTGCACAAACCGCATAACGTCTCCGCCATTATCCGCACCGCCGACGCCGTCGGCGTGCATCAGGTCCACGCCGTGTGGCCCACCACCCGCATGCGCACCCTGGTTTCCTCCGCCGCCGGCAGCAACAGCTGGGTCAGCGTCAAGACCCATCGCACCATCGGCGACGCGGTCGGCCACCTGAAAGCGCAGGGCATGCAAATTCTGGCCACCAACCTGTCTGCGCGCGCGGTCGATTTCCGCGAGGTGGACTACACCCGGCCAACCTGCGTGCTGCTCGGCCAGGAAAAAACCGGCATCACCGAAGAAGCGCTGGCGCTCGCCGATCAAGACATCGTCATTCCGATGATCGGCATGGTGCAATCGCTCAACGTCTCCGTGGCTTCGGCGCTGATCCTGTATGAGGCGCAGCGCCAGCGGCAAAACGCCGGCCTGTATCGCCGCGACAACAGCATGCTGGACGAAGAAGAGCAGCAGCGTCTGCTGTTCGAAGGCGGCTATCCGGTGCTGGCCAACGTGGCCAAGCGCAAGGGGCTGCCGCGTCCGCAGATCGACGAACAGGGCCAGGTGGTCGCCAGCGCCGAATGGTGGGCGGCCATGCAGGCGACGGTGCGCAAATGAAAGGCCGCCTGCTGGATGCTGTCCCACTCACCACGCTTTCCGGGGTTGGCGCCAGCCAGGCGGGCAAACTGGCCAAGCTTGGCCTCGACACCATTCAGGATCTGCTGCTGCACCTGCCGCTGCGCTACGAAGACCGCACCCGCCTCTACCCGATCAACGATCTGCTGCCGGGCATCTACGCCACGGTAGAAGGGGAAGTGCTGCGCAGCGACATCAGCTTCGGCCGCCGTCGCATGCTGACCTGCCAGATCAGCGACGGTACCGGCATCCTCACCATGCGGTTCTTCAATTTCAACGCCGCAATGAAGAACAGCCTGGCCACCGGCCGCCGCGTGACCGCCTACGGCGAGATCAAACGCGGCAACCACGGCGCGGAGATCATTCATCCGGAATACCGTATTCAGGGCGAAGCCAGCGAGGTCGAGCTGCAGGAGTCGCTGACGCCGGTCTACCCCACCACCGAAGGGGTGCGGCAAGCCACGCTGCGCAAGCTGACCGATCAGGCGCTGGCGCTGCTGGATACCTGCGCCATCGCCGAACTGCTGCCGCCGGAGTTGAGCGGCGGCCTGATGAGCCTGCCGCAGGCGCTGCACACCCTGCACCGCCCGCCGCCGGACATTCAGCTGGCGGATCTGGAGCTGGGCAAACACCCGGCGCAAAAACGCCTGATCCTCGAAGAGCTGCTGGCGCATAACCTCAGCATGCTGGCGGTGCGCGCCGGCGCCCAGAGTTATCAGGCGCAGCCGCTGCTGCCGGACGATCGGCTGAAAAACCGTTTTCTCGCCCAGCTGCCGTTCTCGCCGACCGGCGCGCAAACGCGCGTGGTGGCCGACATCGAAGCCGACATGCAAAAAGACTTCCCGATGATGCGGCTGGTGCAGGGCGACGTCGGCTCCGGCAAAACGCTGGTGGCGGCGCTGGCGGCGCTGCGCGCCATCGCGCACGGCAAGCAGGTGGCGCTGATGGCGCCGACCGAGCTGCTGGCCGAGCAGCACGCCAACAATTTCCGCCAGTGGTTCGAGCCGCTGGGGCTGGAAGTCGGCTGGCTGGCGGGCAAACAAAAAGGCAAGGCGCGCATCGCGCAGCAGGAAGCCATCGCCAGCGGCCAGGTATCGATGGTGGTCGGCACCCACGCCATCTTCCAGGAGCAGGTGCAGTTCAACGGCCTGGCATTGGTGATTATCGATGAGCAGCACCGCTTCGGGGTGCATCAGCGGCTGGCGCTGTGGGAGAAAGGCGAAGAGCAAGGCTTCCACGCCCATCAGCTGATCATGACCGCCACGCCGATCCCGCGCACGCTGGCAATGACCGCCTACGCCGATCTCGATACCTCGGTTATCGACGAGCTGCCGCCGGGCCGTACGCCGGTGACCACCGTGGCCATTCCCGATACCCGCCGCGCCGACATCATTCAACGGGTGAAAAGCGCCTGTCTGGAAGAGGGGCGACAGGCTTACTGGGTGTGCACGCTGATCGAAGAGTCCGAACTGCTGGAAGCGCAGGCGGCGGAAGCCACCTGGGAAGAATTGAAAACCGCGCTGCCGGAGCTGAAGGTGGCGCTGGTGCACGGTCGCATGAAAGCGCAGGAAAAGCAGGCGGTGATGCAGGCGTTTAAACAGGGCGAGCTGCAGCTGTTGGTCGCCACCACGGTGATCGAAGTCGGTGTCGACGTGCCGAACGCCAGCCTGATGATCATCGAAAACCCGGAGCGGCTGGGCCTGGCGCAGCTACACCAGCTGCGCGGCCGCGTAGGACGCGGCGCCGTGGCTTCACACTGCGTGCTGCTGTACAAAACGCCGCTGAGCAAAACCGCGCAAACGCGCCTGCAGGTGCTGCGCGACAGCAACGACGGCTTCGTCATCGCCCAGCGCGATCTGGAGATCCGCGGCCCGGGCGAGCTGCTGGGCACCCGCCAGACCGGCAGCGCCGAATTCAAGGTGGCGGATCTGTTGCGCGACCAGGCGATGATCCCCGAAGTGCAACGCGTCGCTCGCCATCTCCATCAGCACTACCCGGAACACGCCCAGGCGCTGATCGAACGCTGGCTGCCGGAGAAGGCGCGCTACTCCAACGCATAAAAAAGGGCGCCGCAGGCGCCCTTCTCATGATGACTCGCGATATCACCCCACCGCCGGGAACACCGGCAGCAGCAGATACAGCTTGATAACGATGGCGTTGGCGATATCGATAAAGAACGCTCCCACCATCGGCACCACCAGAAACGCCAGATGCGACGGGCCGAAGCGATCGGTGATCGCTTGCATGTTGGCGATCGCCGTCGGCGTGGCGCCCATGCCGAAGCCGCAGTGGCCGGCGGCCAGCACCGCCGCATCGTAGTTCTTGCCCATCACCCGGTAGGTGACGAAGATCGCGTACAGCGCCATCACCAGCGTCTGTACGGCCAGGATCGCCAGCATCGGCAGCGCCAGCGAAGCCAGCTCCCACAGGCGCAGGCTCATCAACGCCATCGCCAGGAACAGCGACAGGCTGACGTTGCCCAGCACCGATACCGCCCGCTCGAACACGGTATAGAAACCGGTGAAGGCCAGCGTGTTGCTGAGGATCACCCCGACGAACAGCACGCAAACGAAGTTAGGCAGTTCAAACACCGTACCGCTCAGCAGACCGGCAATCAGTTGCCCCAGGCTCAAACAAATGGCGATCATAGCGATGGTTTCAATCATCACCAGCGAGGTGATCAGGCGGCCACTTTCCGGCTTCTCGAAGCCGCTCGGCTGCACGCTGTCTTCCGGCGTGCCTTCCGGCGTAGAGGAGTGTTTAACCAGATAGCGCGCCACCGGGCCGCCGATCAGGCCGCCCAGCACCAGGCCGAAGGTGGCGCAGGCCATGGCGACTTCCGTCGCGTTTTCAAAGCCGTAGCGCTCGATGAACAGCTTGCTCCAGGCCGCCCCGGTGCCGTGGCCGCCCGACAGGGTGATCGAACCGGCGATCAGGCCCATCAACGGATCCAGCCCCAGCATTTTCGCCATGCCGATGCCGATGGCGTTCTGCACCAGCAGCAGCCCCAACACCACGAACAGGAATACCATCAGCGCTTTGCCGCCGGCGCGCAACCGCGCCAGGTTGGCGTTCAGGCCGATAGTGGCGAAGAAGGCCAGCATCAGCGGATCCTTCAACGACATGTCAAAGCTGATTTCCCAGTTGGCGAATTTTTTCAGGACTAACAGCAGGAGGGCCACCAGCAAACCGCCGGCGACGGGAGCGGGAATGGTATATTTTCGCAGCAGAGGAATGCTTCTGACGCACTTGCCCCCAAGGAGCAAAACCAGCGTCGCCGCGACTAACGTGCCATAAGTATCAAGATGAAACATCCAGGTACTCCATGTAAGGGAAAAGATCCAAATAAAAATAATAAGTTATAGAAAACCACGTAGTTTTTAAACTTGATGAGTGCAGGATTAGAAGTAAAAAACGCTGAGATGACAAGAAAAAATGAATGAAAATGCGACATAAACGGGAAAGTCGGCAACATAATATTTAGGCGCAACCGTTTGCTTTTGCGGGGCGGCGCATTAAAATGCCTGCTTTGCCGTATCTGGAAACGCCACACCATGAGCATGTCATCCTCCGAGCTTGATGCCGCACGCCAAACCGCCTCTGAACCCCGCGCCAGCGAACTGATTTATCGCCTCGAAGACCGCCCGCCGCTGCCACAAACGCTGTTTGCCGCCGGCCAGCACCTGTTGGCGATGTTCGTTGCGGTGATCACTCCGGCGCTGTTGATCTGCCAGGCGCTGGGTCTGCCGGCGCAGGATACCCAACACATCATCAGCATGTCGCTGTTCGCTTCCGGTCTGGCTTCCATTCTGCAAATCAAAACCTGGGGGCCGGTGGGCTCCGGGCTGCTGTCGATTCAGGGCACCAGCTTCAACTTCGTTTCGCCATTGATCATGGGCGGCCTGGCGCTGAAAAACGGCGGCGCCGACGTGCCGACCATGATGGCCGCGCTGTTCGGCACCCTGATGGTCGCCTCCTGCACCGAAATTTTGCTGTCGCGCGTGCTGCATCTGGCGCGCCGCATCATCACCCCGCTGGTTTCCGGCATCGTGGTGATGATCATCGGCCTGTCGCTGATTCAGGTCGGCCTGACCTCGATCGGCGGCGGCTATGCCGCGATGAACGACCACAGCTTCGGCTCGCCGAAAAACCTGCTGCTGGCCGGCGCGGTGCTGGTGGTCATCATCCTGCTGAACCGCCAGCGCAACCCTTACCTGCGCGTCGCTTCGCTGGTGATCGCCATGGCGGTCGGCTACCTGCTGGCCTGGGCGATGGACATGTTGCCCGCCGACGCTCCGGCGGCGCCGACGGTGGCGATTACCATTCCAACGCCGCTCTATTACGGCCTGGGCTTCGACTGGAATCTGTTGCTGCCGCTGATGCTGATCTTTATGGTCACCTCGCTGGAAACCATCGGCGACATCACCGCCACCTCTGACGTCTCCGAACAACCGGTCAGCGGGCCGCTGTACATGAAGCGTCTGAAAGGGGGCGTACTGGCCAACGGCCTGAACTCGATGCTGTCGGCGGTGTTCAACACCTTCCCCAACTCCTGCTTCGGCCAGAACAACGGCGTGATCCAGCTGACCGGCGTCGCCAGCCGCTACGTCGGCTTCGTGGTGGCGCTGATGCTGATCGCGCTGGGGCTGTTCCCGGCGGTGGCCGGCTTCGTGCAGCACATCCCCGAGCCGGTACTGGGCGGCGCGACCATCGTGATGTTCGGCACCATCGCCGCCTCCGGCGTGCGCATCGTGTCGCGCGAACGCCTGAACCGGCGCGCTATCATGATCATGGCGCTGTCGCTGGCCGTCGGCATGGGCGTCTCCCAGCAGCCGCTGATCCTGCAGTTCGCGCCGGACTGGCTGAAAACCCTGCTCTCTTCCGGTATCGCCGCCGGCGGCATTACCGCCATCGTGCTGAACCTGGTGTTCCCGCAGGAACACGAGAAAAAGTAACCCGCCCATTGGCGTTCAAACGGCCGCTTGCGGCCGTTTTTTATTGTCTATCAGACCATTGCCCTTGAGATGCCCGGCCAATTGCGGCATAAACAGGGTATCTTTTTTGACCGATGCGGATGTAGACGATGAAATTTATCGGAAAGCTGTTGCTGACGTTGCTGCTGCTGATCGTGCTGGCGGTGGTGGTGCTGTATCTGGTGGGGCAAACCCGCTGGGCGGCAGGCCGTCTGAGCGCCTGGATCAGCGACAACAGCGAATACCGCCTGTCGATAGGAAAAATCACCCACTCGTGGAATCAGCCGGGCCAGATCGGTCTGGAAGACGTGCAGCTGGCGCGCAGCGGCCAACCTCAGGCGCTGGTCGCCAAACGCGTCGATCTCGGCCTCAGCCTGCGCCAAATCACCGAACCGCGCTATTTTTACAGCGTCACGCTGCGCGACGGCACGCTGAACGTGCAGCCACAGGCTGCTGCGCTGCCCGTACAGGCCGACGTGCTGCAACTGAGCAACATGGCGCTGCAGTCCAACGATAGCGAGTGGCAGCTCAACGCGCAGCAGGTCAATGCCGGCATCACGCCGTGGCGCCCGCTGGCCGGCCATCTGCTGGGGGACAACAACCAGTTCCAGTTCAGCGCCGGTTCGATGACGCTGAACGGCATCCCCGCCTCGAAGGTGTTGGTGCAGGGGGAGCAAAAACAGGGCCAGTTGCTGTTGAACAACTTCGGCGCCGATCTGGCGCAGGGCGACCTGACCGGCGTGGCCAGCCGCGCCACCGACGGCAGCTGGCAGGTGGATCGCCTGCGGCTGAGCGGCGTGCGCATGCAGACCCCGATGACGTTGGCGGAATTCATGCGGCGCTTCACCACTCTGCCGCCGGTCACCCTCAAGCGTTTCGATCTGATCGATGCGCGCCTGGAAGGCAAGGCGTGGGCGGTTAACGATCTCGACCTGTCGCTGCAAAACGTCAGCGTCGAAAAAGGCGACTGGCGCAGTGAAGACGGCTCGCTCAACTTCAACGCCAGCGACGTGGTCAACGGCGGTTTCCACCTGATCGATCCGATCGCCACCCTGCGGCTCTCTTCCGCCGGCATCGCCATTCAGCAGTTCACCACCCGCTGGGAAGGCGGGCTGCTACGCACCTCCGGCAACTGGCTGCGCGCCGGCAAACGCCTGCAACTGGATGAAGTGGCCATGGCGGCGCTGGAGTACACCCTGCCGATCGACTGGCGCGAGATGTGGCTGAAACCGCTGCCGGACTGGCTGGCGGAGGTGTACGTCACCAAGCTGACCACCAACCGCAATCTGATTATCGATATCAACCCGGCATTCCCGTTCCAGATCACCGCGCTGGACGGTTACGGCAGCAACCTGCTGCTGGCGCGCGACCACCAGTGGGGCATTTGGTCCGGTTCGCTGAACCTGAACGGCAGCGAGGCCACCTTCAACAAAATCGACGTGCGACGCCCTTCGCTGGCGCTGAACGCCGACGCCAACCAGATCGCCGTCACCGAGCTCAGCGCCTTTATGCCCAATGGGTTGCTTGAGGCCAAAGCGACCGTCGATCAGCTGCCGGGCAAGCCGTTCCAGTTGACGCTGCACGGCCGTTCGGTACCGATCAACACCTTGCAGCAATGGGGATGGCAGCCGGTGCCGCTGACGGGAGACGGCAACCTCGAGCTGCAGTTGAAAGGGCTGCTGAACAGCGATGGGCCGTTCAAGGCCTCATTGAAAGGCAATCTGCAGGCCACCGCCGGCGACGGCCAAGCGGTGAACCAAAAACTGCCGTAGTGCACTGCGCGGCCCGCCCTCAGGGCAGGCCGCCGCCTTACTCCTCCAGCGCTTCAGAGCCGCCCTGATCCAACGGCACATCCGGCTCGGCTGGCAACACCATATAGGTGCCTTCGAACACTGCGCCCTTGTCCTCGTCACCGAACAGATGCACTTCGGCGTGTACGCGCGCGCGGCGGCCGCGCGCCAGACGCGCCAAATCGCCGCTCAGCGAGCCGAGATCCGCCACCGCCCGCGGCCTGCCGGTAATCGGTTTGCTGTAGCGAATGTGCGCGTCCGCCAGAATGATGGTGCCGCCCAGATGGCGCTCGCGCAGCAGCAGCCAAATCAGCCCCCAGGCGGTCAGCGTCGCCAGTGAGAACAGGCTGCCGGCAAACAGCGTATGGTGCGGATTCTGGTTGCCGATCTCCGGCATGGTGGTGACGAAGCGCTGGCCGGTGTATTGGCTGATGCGCACGCCCATCTTTTCGCTCAGCGGGATGTGTTCATACCAGGCCTGCTGCAATTGGCCGCACCAGTCGGGGCGATGCAGGATATCGTCCAGCGTCGCCACCGGTTTGATCATCAAAAAATGACGGATCGGGGTGGTCTGCGGCGCGGTGATCTCGCCCTGATTGACGAAGCCCAGCTTGGCGAAGAAATCCACCGCGTCTTCACGGGCGCTGCACACCACCCGCTTCACGCCTTCCTGCCGCGCGACCGACTCCAGCGTCATCGCCACCAGCGTCCCCAGCCCTTTATCCTGCAGCGTCGGATCTACCGCCAGAAAACGGATCGCCGCCTCGTTGTCGGCATTGATGTACAGCCGCCCGATGGCGACGATTTTACCGGCCTCGTCCACCACCATTTGGTGATGGGCCATGGCGTCATAGGCATCCTTTTCCGAACCCACCGGCTGGTGCAGCGGCTTGCGCAGCATTTCCCAGCGAAACTGGTAATACTCCTTCAGTTCTTGCTCTGTTACGGGTACTCGTAGGTGATACATAGACGCCTGTTCTCCGAATGCTTAGACCTGTAGCCAGAATGTCACCGGACCATCGTTGACCAGCGCCACCTGCATGTCGGCGGCGAACTCGCCGGTCTGGGTCTCTACGCCGCGTTCGCGGCACTGGCCAACAAAATATTGATACAACCGATCGGCGACCAAAGGCGCGGCGCCGCGCGAGAAGCTGGGCCGCATGCCCTTCTGGGTGTCCGCCGCCAGGGTAAACTGCGAAACGACCAGCACGCTGCCCCCGGCCTGCTGGACGTTGAGATTCATCTTGTCGTTCTCGTCGCCGAAAATGCGGTATCCCAATACGCGTTCGCACAGGCGCTGCGCTTTTTGCTCGTTATCGCCCTGCTCCACGCCCAATAACACTAACAAACCGGGGCCAATCTTGCCTACCGTCTCGCCACCTACCGTGACGCTGGCGTTTAACACCCGTTGAATCAACGCAATCATTCCTGCTGCCCTTCTGGTTTTTGTTCCTGTTGCTCCGCCTTCTGCCGACGGTAGTCGCGGTATTCGCCGATGGTCACGGTGATTTCCGCGCCGAGTAACACGATACACCAGCTCCAGTAGACCCACAGGAATAAAATCGGGATCACCGCCAGCACGCCGTAAATCAGCTGATAGGAGGGGAACATGGTGACGTACAGCGCGAATCCCTTCTTGCCCAGTTCGAACAGCAATCCGGCCACCACCGCGCCAATCAGCGCGTCTTTGGGCGGCACGCGCACCGTCGGCACGATGCAATACAGCAGCCAGAAGGAGGTGCACGACAAAATCAGCGGAAAGATGCGCAGCACCTGATCCACCAGGCCGTTGACGCCGGTCTGCGCCAGCCAGTTGAGCGACAGCAGGTAGGAACTGATGGCCATGCTGGCGCCCACCAGCAGCGGCCCCAGCGTCAGCACCATCCAGTACACGGCGAAGGAGAAGACGATCGGCCGTTTGTTCTTGCTGCGCCAGATGGTGTTCAGCACGCTGTCCACCGAGGAGATCAACAGCAACGCGGTAACGATCAGCCCGCAGGTGCCGACGGCGGTCATCTTGTTGGAATTGGCGACGAACTGTTCCAGGTAGTTCTGGATCACGTTGCCGGCGGCCGGCACGAAATTGGAAAAGATAAAGCTCTTCAGCTGTTCGCTGATGTCGGAAAACATCGGGAAAGCGGCGAACAGCGCGAACACCACGGTGACCAGCGGCACCAGCGACAGCAGGGAAACGTAGGCGAGATGGCCCGCCAACATCGTCAGGCCATCGTGGTCGATGCGTTGGTACAGCAGCCGTCCGAAGGTGACGCTTGGCTTAATCGCAGAAGGCAGCTTCTTGCGGCGGAAAAACGACATGGTCACTCCTTGATGTCCGTTGATACGCCTTAAGCTTAACGCGCCCTGCGCTCATTGAGCAAAATAGGCCGGCACCACGTCGCGATCGGTGACGTGCACCGTCTTGATCCCCAGCGCCTGCGCGGCGAGGACGTTCGCCGGGTGATCGTCAAAGAACACCACGTCGGCGGCGGCGGTGTTTTCCGCAGCCAGCACATGCCGGTAGATGTTGGCTTCCGGTTTGCGCATGCCGAGATCTTGCGACAAATAGAGATGATCGGCGGCGGCGGCCACTTCAGGATAGTGCTGCGGCCAGTAGTTGCAGTGCAGACGGTTGGTGTTCGACAGCACCACCACCCGGTGACCTTCGTTGCGCAGGCGCTGCATGATGTCGATCACCTCCGGGCGCAGCGCGACGAATACCGCCTGCCAACCGGTGGCGAACTGCTCAAAGCTGAGCGCGATGCCCATTTCATCGCACAGTTTGCCGGCGAAGTCTTCATCGCTGATTTCACCGCGCTCATGCTGCTGGAACACCTCACCCATGGTGAAACGATCGGACAACACCGCCAACGGCGTGCCGCTCAAATTGCTCCACACGCCCAGCACACGCTTGAAATCGATATCGACGATCACATTACCTAAATCAAAGATATACAGCATAGTCCTCTCCTGATGGGCCGGTGAGATTTCACTGTAGCGGGAAAAGGAACAGCTGAACAGGGAGCGAAAGGAAAAGCGCATAGCGCGCCGCACAAACGGGGAACAACAGAGGAAAAAACTCAGGGCGCGAGAGCCGCGCCCTAAGCATGAGACACTCAATCAGCGATTAAGCGTCTTTTGGACCGCGGCTGGCACGCTTACGATCGTTTTCCGTCAGGTGACGCTTACGGATACGGATCGAGGTTGGCGTCACTTCTACCAGTTCGTCGTCATCGATGAACTCCAGAGCTTGCTCCAGGGTCATTTTGATCGCCGGAACCAGCGTAGTCGCTTCGTCGGTACCGGAAGCACGCATGTTGGTCAGCTTCTTACCGGTCAGGCAGTTTACGGTCAGGTCGTTGGAACGTGAGTGAATACCGATGATCTGGCCTTCATACACTTCCGCACCGTGGCCCAGGAACAGCTTGCCGCGATCCTGCAGGCCGAACAGCGCGAACGCGACCGCTTTGCCCTGGCCGTTGGAGATCAGCACTCCGTTCTGACGCTGGCCCACTTCGCCCGGACGCACGTCGTCGTAGTGGCTGAAGGTGGAGTACAGCAGACCGGTACCCGAAGTCATTGTCATGAATTCGTTACGGAAGCCGATCAGACCGCGGCTTGGGATCACGTAGTCGAGACGCACGCGGCCCTTACCGTCCGGATCCATGTTTTTCAGGTCGGCTTTACGCTCACCCATCGCCTGCATCACGGAACCCTGATGCTGCTCTTCGATATCCAGCGTCACGTTCTCGAATGGCTCCTGCTTACGGCCATCGATTTCGCGGAAGATAACTTTCGGACGGGAAACCGCCAGCTCGAAACCTTCACGGCGCATGTTTTCGATCAGCACCGACAGGTGCAGCTCGCCACGACCGGATACGCGGAAGGCGTCAGCATCGTCGGTTTCTTCAACGCGCAGCGCCACGTTGTGCACCAGCTCTTTGTTCAGACGGTCAAGGATCTGACGCGACGTCACGTACTTACCTTCTTTACCGCAGAACGGCGAGGTGTTGACGTTGAAGAACATGGTTACGGTCGGTTCGTCGACGGACAGCGCCGGCAGCGCTTCTACGGCGTTGGTGTCGCAGATGGTGTCGGAGATGTTCAGCTCGCCCAGGCCGGTGATGGCGATGATGTCGCCCGCTTCCGCCAGGGTGCTGTCGATACGCTCCAGCCCCAGGTGACCCAGCACTTTACCCACTTTACCGTTGCGAGTTTTACCTTCGCTGTCGATGATGGTGACCTGCTGGTTCGGCTTCACTTTACCGCGCTTGATGCGGCCGATGCCGATAACGCCCAGGTAGTTGTTGTAGTCCAACTGGGAGATCTGCATCTGGAATGGCGCTTCCAGCTCAACCTGCGGCGCAGACACGTGGTCGACGATCGCCTGATACAGCGGGGTCATGTCTTCCGCCATGTCGGTGTGGTCGACGCCGGCGATGCCGTTCAGCGCAGAAGCGTAGATGATCGGGAAGTCGAGCTGCTCGTCGGTCGCGTCGAGATTTACGAACAGATCGAACACCTGATCCACAACCCAGTCAGGGCGTGCGCCAGGGCGGTCAACCTTGTTGATTACCACGATCGGCTTCAGACCGTTGGCGAACGCCTTTTTGGTCACGAAGCGGGTTTGCGGCATAGGGCCATCCATTGCATCCACAACCAGCAGCACCGAGTCAACCATCGACATCACGCGCTCTACCTCACCGCCGAAGTCGGCGTGTCCTGGGGTATCCACGATGTTGATGCGGTAACCATTCCAATTAATGGCGGTGTTTTTTGCGAGGATGGTAATCCCACGCTCTTTCTCCAAATCGTTGGAGTCCATTACGCGTTCGGTGGCTTCCGCACGCTCTCCGAAAGTACCGGATTGTTGCAGCAGCTTGTCAACCAGGGTGGTTTTACCATGGTCAACGTGGGCAATAATGGCGATGTTACGCAAATTTTCGATCACAGCTTTGCCTCGGGCATTAGAAATAGCGCGCTATTGTACACGTATTAAGCGAGGGACTAAACAAGATCACAACCATCTCTTATAAACAACCGCGTACCGGTCAGTTTGTGATCCCTTTCACGGTGCAAAAAGCCGCAATCGTTGCACTTTTGCACCATTTCAGTGCCCACCCCCACCCTTATTGCACCATAGCGGTGCAAATTATCGCTGATGGTGCATACTGTGTCTGGGTAAAACCCGCGCAGAAAGGCGATGAAAGCCTTTTTAAAAAGTTGGCACGCTTTTCGCTTTAGTCTTTTCAAGGCGAAAAAAAGCCAGTTCCACAGATTCGTTCCACGACGACGACAATGATAAACCGGGAGAGTTAAGTATGTCCGCTGAACACGTTTTGACGATGCTGAATGAGCATGAAGTGAAATTCGTAGACCTGCGTTTCACTGACACCAAGGGTAAGGAACAGCACGTGACTATCCCGGCTCATCAGGTAAACGCCGACTTCTTCGAAGAAGGCAAAATGTTTGACGGCTCCTCTATCGGTGGTTGGAAGGGCATCAACGAATCTGACATGGTACTGATGCCGGATGCCAGCACGGCGGTTCTGGATCCGTTCTTCGAAGAACCTACGCTGATCATTCGCTGCGACATTCTCGAGCCGGGCACCATGCAAGGCTACGATCGCGACCCGCGCTCCATCTCCAAACGCGCCGAAGACTTCCTGCGCTCCTCCGGCATCGCGGACACCGTGCTGTTCGGGCCAGAGCCTGAGTTCTTCCTGTTCGACGACATCCGCTTCGGCAGCAGCATCCGCGGTTCCCACGTGGCCATCGACGACATCGAAGGCGCCTGGAACTCCGGCACTCAATACGACGGCGGCAACAAAGGCCACCGTCCGGCGGTGAAAGGCGGTTATTTCCCGGTTCCACCGGTCGACTCTTCGCAGGATCTGCGTTCCACCATGTGTCTGACCATGGAAGAGATGGGCCTGGTGGTTGAAGCGCACCACCACGAAGTGGCGACCGCCGGTCAGAACGAAGTGGCGACCCGCTTCAACACCATGACCAAGAAAGCCGACGAAATTCAGATCTACAAGTACGTGGTGCACAACGTGGCGCACGCCTTCGGTAAAACCGCGACCTTCATGCCGAAACCCATGTTCGGCGACAACGGTTCCGGCATGCACTGCCACATGTCGCTGTCCAAGAACGGCACCAACCTGTTCGCCGGCGACAAATACGGCGGCCTGTCTGAAACCGCGCTGTTCTACATCGGCGGCATCATCAAGCACGCCAAGGCGATCAACGCGTTGGCAAACCCGACCACCAACTCGTACAAACGTCTGGTGCCGGGCTACGAAGCGCCGGTGATGCTGGCCTACTCCGCCCGTAACCGCTCCGCGTCCATCCGCATCCCGGTGGTCGCCAGCCCGAAAGCGCGCCGCATCGAAGCCCGCTTCCCGGATCCGGCGGCTAACCCATACCTGTGCTTCGCCGCACTGCTGATGGCCGGCCTGGACGGCATCATCAACAAGATCCACCCTGGCGACGCCATGGACAAAAACCTGTACGACCTGCCGCCGGAAGAAGAAGCCGAGATCCCAAAAGTGGCCGGCTCGCTGGACGAGGCGATGGCCGCGCTGAACGAAGACCGCGAGTTCCTGACCCGCGGCGGCGTGTTCACCGACGATGCGATCGATGCCTACATCGAACTGCGCAAAGAAGAGATGGACCGCGTTCGCATGACGCCACACCCGGTCGAGTTCGAACTGTACTACAGCGTCTAAGCCCTACCCGCGCCGTCTGCTAAGGCGGACGGCGCCCACAATTTTTGTTATCGCTTTTTTGTTGCCGTGGAAACTTTCAGCCCATCTTCGGATGGGTTTTTTTCTCCACCGTATTTTCTGCAAAACTATTCCATACCGCGCCGATCCCGGATGGAGTAGGATAGATGCACTAAAAAGGTGCAGGAGTCTGCTGTATGGCAACTGGCAAGCTGCCCGATGCTGGGCAGATCCTCAATTCACTCATCAACAGCATCCTGCTGTTGGATGACTCACTGGCGGTTCACTACGCCAACCCTGCGGCACAGCAGCTGCTGGCGCAAAGCTCCCGCAAGCTGTTCGGCACGCCGCTGCCCGACCTGCTCGGCTATTTTTCGCTGAACGTCTCTCTGATGCGTGAAAGCCTGCGCGCTGGTCAGGGCTTCACCGACAACGAAGTGACCCTGGTGGTCGATGGCCGCGCGCATATTCTTTCCCTGACCGCTCAGGCGCTGCCGGAAGGCTATATCCTGGTCGAGCTGGCACCGATGGACAATCAGCGCCGCCTGAGCCAGGAACAGCTGCAGCATGCCCAACAGGTGGCCGCCCGCGATCTGGTACGCGGTTTGGCGCACGAGATTAAAAACCCGCTGGGCGGCCTGCGCGGCGCGGCACAGCTGCTGGCCAAAGCGCTGCCCGATCCGGCGCTGACCGAATACACCAAGGTGATCATTGAGCAGGCCGATCGGCTGCGCAATCTGGTGGATCGTCTGCTCGGGCCGCAGCGCCCCGGTCAGCACATCACCCAGAGCATCCATCAGGTCGCGGAGCGCGTCTGCCAGCTGGTGTCGCTGGAAATGCCGGATAACGTCACGCTGGTGCGCGACTACGATCCCAGCCTGCCGGAAATGGCCCACGACCCGGATCAGATAGAACAGGTGCTGCTGAACATCACCCGCAATGCGCTGCAGGCCTTGGGCGAGGCGGGCGGCACCATTACGCTGCGCACCCGCACCGCGTTTCAGATAACGTTGCACGGCACCCGCTATCGCCTGGCGGCGCGTATCGATGTCGAAGACGACGGCCCCGGCGTGCCGGCGCAGCTGCAGGACACGCTGTTCTACCCGATGGTCAGCGGCCGTGAGGGCGGTACCGGCCTGGGATTATCCATCGCCCGCAATCTGATCGATCAGCATTGCGGAAAAATTGAGTTCAACAGTTGGCCAGGTCATACCGAATTCTCGGTCTACCTGCCCATTCGTCAGTGAGGTTTGCAATGCAACGAGGGATAGTCTGGATCGTCGATGACGATAGCTCCATCCGCTGGGTGCTTGAGCGCGCGCTCACCGGCGCGGGCATGAGCTGCGCCACCTTCGAAGGCGGCAATGACGTGCTGGAAGCCTTGGCCACGCAAACTCCCGACGTGTTGCTGTCCGATATCCGTATGCCGGGCATCGATGGTCTGGCGCTGCTCAAGCAGATCAAACAGCGCCACCCGATGCTGCCGGTGATCATCATGACCGCGCATTCGGATTTGGACGCGGCCGTCAGCGCCTATCAGCAAGGGGCCTTCGACTACCTGCCGAAACCGTTCGACATCGACGAAGCGGTGGCGCTGGTCGAGCGCGCCATCAGCCATTATCAAGAGCAGCAGCAGCCGGTGCGCAGCCAGCCGGCCAGCGATCCGGCGGCGGACATCATCGGCGAAGCGCCGGCGATGCAGGACGTGTTTCGCATCATCGGCCGGCTGTCGCGTTCGTCGATCAGCGTGCTGATCAACGGCGAATCCGGCACCGGCAAAGAGCTGGTGGCGCATGCGCTGCACCGCCACAGCCCGCGCGCCAAGTCGCCGTTCATCGCCCTGAACATGGCCGCTATTCCCAAGGATCTGATCGAGTCCGAGCTGTTCGGCCACGAGAAAGGCGCCTTCACCGGCGCGAACCAAATCCGTCAGGGGCGCTTTGAACAGGCCGACGGCGGCACGCTGTTCCTCGACGAGATCGGCGATATGCCGCTCGACGTGCAAACGCGCCTGCTGCGGGTGCTGGCGGACGGCCAGTTCTACCGGGTCGGCGGCTATGCGCCGGTGAAGGTCGACGTGCGCATCATCGCCGCCACGCACCAGAACCTGGAATTACGGGTACAGGAAGGCAAGTTCCGCGAGGATCTGTTCCACCGCCTGAACGTGATCCGCGTACACCTGCCGCCGCTGCGCGAGCGCCGGGAAGACATCCCGCGGCTGGCGCGCCACTTCCTGCAGATCGCCGCCAAGGAGCTGGGCGTAGAGGCCAAGAACCTGCATCCGGAAACCGAAACCGCGCTGACCCGCCTGCCCTGGCCGGGGAACGTGCGCCAGCTGGAGAATACCTGCCGCTGGCTGACGGTGATGGCCGCCGGGCAAGAGGTGCTGATTCAGGATCTGCCGAGCGAACTGTTCGAAACCGCCGCGCCGGAGAGCCCCAGCCACAGCCTGCCGGACAGTTGGGCCACGCTGCTGGCGCAGTGGGCCGATCGCGCGCTGCGTTCCGGTCATCAAAATCTGCTGTCGGAAGCGCAGCCGGAGATGGAGCGTACACTGCTCACCACCGCCTTGCGTCACACCCAGGGGCACAAACAGGAAGCCGCACGCCTGCTGGGCTGGGGCCGCAATACCCTGACCCGCAAGCTCAAAGAACTGGGCATGGAATAGGCGCTGAGGTTGATGATAAAAAACGCAGCCCAGCGCACAAAAAAACGCCAACCGCAGACTTTACAGCCGGTGCGGGCGCAGTATGATCGTGTCGCACACTCTGGAGGTTGACGATGCTGGACTCATTCATCGTGTTCATTTCTCAGGGCGCGGAGCTGGGCTCCGCCGCCAGCCACACCCCGCAGGCGGCGGTCGCCGCGGTGTTGTGCGCCGCGCTGATTAACTTCTTCAGTTAAAAAAACAGCCGCATCAGCGGCTGTTTTTTCATCCTCAGATCACCCGAGAGAACTGCTGGCTGCGCGCCTGTTGCCGCAGATAGCGGTCGAAGCACATGCAGATATTGCGGATCAGCAAGCGCCCGCGCGGCGTGACGCGAATGCCTTGCTCGTCGCGCTCCACCAGCCCATCGCGTTCAAACGGCGCCAGCAGCTGCAGGTCTTCGGCGAAGTAAGCGGTGAAATCGATGCCGTATTGCCGTTCAAGCGGCTGATACGCCAACCGGAAGTTGCAGATCAACGTTTTGATCAGATCGCGCCGCAGGCAATCGTCGTCCGTCAGCGCCAACCCGCGCCACAGGGCGTTGCCCTGCGCCGGTACGCTCTCATAGTAACGCTTCAGCTCTTTCTGGTTCTGCGCATAGCTGTCGCCGAGCATGCTGATGGCCGACACGCCCAACCCCAGCAGATCGCTGTCGCCCTGGGTGGTGTAGCCCTGGAAATTGCGGTGCAGCTTGCCTTCGCGTTGCGCAATCGCCAGCTCATCGTCCGGGCGTGCAAAGTGATCCATGCCGATAAACTGATAGCCGGCGTCAGTCAGGAACGCGATGCTTTGCTGCAGGATATCCAGCTTCTGCTGCGCGCTGGGCAGATCGGCATCTTTGATTTTGCGCTGGGCTGCGAATAAATTCGGCATATGCGCGTAGTTGAACACGCTGAGGCGATCGGGATTCAGTTCAGCCACCCGCTGCAGCGTGAAGGCGAAGCTTTCCGGCGTCTGTTTCGGCAGGCCGTAGATCAGATCAATATTGGTCGAGCGGAAGCCCAGCACTTTGGCCCGCTCGATCAGGGCGAAGATAAAGGCTTCATCCTGCTCGCGGTTGACCAACGCCTGCACCTGCTTGTTGAAATCCTGCACCCCCATGCTCAGGCGGTTAAAGCCTTCGGCGCGTAAATGATCGAGCACATCCAGCGCTATCTCGCGCGGATCGACTTCGATCGACATCTCCGCATCGGGCAGAAAATCAAAATGTTCGCGCAGCAGCGCCACCAGCCGGCTGATTTGCGCTTTGTCCAGGTAGGTTGGCGTACCGCCGCCCCAGTGCATCTGGCCAACCTTGCGGCCGGCGAACAGCGGCGCACGGCTGGCGATCTCTTGCGCCAGGACATTCAGGTATTCATCGGCCTTGTGCGTCTGACGCGTCACCAGTTTGTTGCAGCCGCAGAAGTAGCACAGCTTATGGCAGAAAGGGATATGCACGTACAGCGACAGCGGGCGCTCAGGGTAGCGCGCCGCGGCGCGTTGAAACGCCGCTTCGTCGTAGCGCTGGTTAAACTCCAGCGCCGTGGGGTATGAGGTATAACGCGGCCCTGAGTAGTTATATTTTTGGATCAGGGCCAAATCCCAGACAATCGTCTGCTCTGACATGCTCACTCCTTCCGATATCTTTTTCTACCGGGCCGGGAGAGAGGCGGTTGTCTGCGCTGTCTGGCCACGGAAGCGCTGCGAAAACGCGCTTTGCGCTTAGACAGCCGCCATAGTTTACCGAATAACCACAGCAGATAACACATCAAGAGTAGGGCTATTGTCGGGATCAGCCACATGGCGCGTTAAAAAGCGTCCTTCGGGTTGCCGCCTTTCAGCAGCTTCAGAATATCTTCCTGCTTCTCTTCTTCTTCCTCGTCGTCTTCATCGCCCAGCTCGATGCCCAGCACGTCCATCAGCACATCGATGCGATCCAGCGTCTTGTCGACATACGCCTGCTCTTGCGCGTTCAGCGTTTCGCCATCGTCGATGCGATCCAGCAGCGCGTTCAGACGTTCGTCATTTTCCAGCTTCGCCAGCTCTTCTTCCGGCGACAGGCGCGGTTTTGCTTCAGCCTTTGGCTTCGGCTGCGGTTTGGCCTTCACTTTGGTTTCGTCGACCACCAGCGCAACCGGCACTTTACTGCCGATACGCGGATCTTTGGCTTCCGCCGCCGATTTGTTTTTCTGGCTGCCGGACTCGACCTGAGTGCGCGAACCGGAAGCGTGGCCGCGGCGTTTTTTCAGGCGTTTGCGCTCACGCGCTTCCTGATCGAGCTCCATACGGCTTTTCTTTTTCGTTTTTGACTTCGCCGCGCTGCCGCGAGGTGCTTTTGATGGCTGGTTCATAGCGTGTGCTCTTAGGTATGTAGATTCAGTATAGAATTGCGGCGGAATCTAGCAGAAAGCGGACAAAGAAAAAAGGCGGCAGGTTAAACCTGCCGCCTATTTCGCACCTTCTTGCGAAGGGTATTCCTGTTACGCGCTCCTTGCGTACATGCAACATCCCGGTTTTTCCTTCTGCTATAACCGCATTCCCTGCCACTACGTCCTTCATCCTGAAAGGAAAATCGTCCATGGCGCAATCCATTCGCATCCGCTCTTCCCGAGCGCGCTTCCTGCGGGCATCCAAACTGCCGATACTTCACCATCCGATGTGCCTGCCGCCTATTCCGGTGCGAAAGGGTCACTTCCTTTTGCGTTCATCCTGGCACTCATTGCACGCCCTGTGCATTCCCTGAGATTTGTCATCCTTCCCGGATGTTCCCTAATCCTGCGCAACCCTGCGTTAACGAGTACTTTACGTTATTGTTGCGAAGGCTCAAGGCACCGGAGGCCGATTTGACTGACATTTCCACACAACGAAAAAACAACACATTGTTTTTAAAAAAGAAACAGAAATATCGCTTTCGAATAAAGCGACATTACCCGCGATTCGAATGGCAAATGTCTCACAACGTACGAGCAGCTTAACCGTCGTTTTATCGCGCCCCGCCGCTTAAAAACGGAGAAACACGCCATTTTTACCGCTGATGCAGTTATAATCGCCAACCAGTTAGCCATCCTCACGGAGACGAAAAATTTTGACCAGCAAGAACTACAACTATCATGTGACCCATTTCGTCACCAGCGCACCCGATATTCGCCATCTTCCGGGGGATGCAGGAATTGAAGTCGCCTTTGCCGGCCGTTCCAACGCCGGTAAATCCAGCGCGCTGAATACGCTGACCAACCAAAAAAGCCTGGCGCGCACCAGTAAGACGCCGGGGCGCACCCAGCTGATTAACCTGTTCGAAGTGGAAGACGGCATTCGTCTGGTTGACCTGCCGGGTTATGGCTACGCCGAAGTGCCGGAAGAAATGAAGCGCAAATGGCAACGCGCGCTGGGCGAATACCTGCAGATGCGCAACAGCCTGAAAGGGCTGGTGGTGCTGATGGATATCCGCCATCCGCTGAAAGATCTCGACCAACAGATGATCCAGTGGGCGGTCGACGTCGGCACGCCGGTGCTGGTGTTGCTGACCAAGGCCGACAAGCTGGCCTCCGGCGCACGCAAGGCGCAGCTCAATATGGTACGTGAAGCGGTGCTGCCGTTTATGGGGGATATTCAGGTTGAAGCCTTCTCGTCGCTGAAGAAGATCGGCGTCGACAAGCTGCGCCAGAAGCTGGACACCTGGTTTAACGAGATCCCGCCGGAAGTGCTGCCGGAAGAGGACATCGGCGAATAAGCCCTGATCGCACGTTTGAGCCGATGCCTCGCCGCATCGGCTTTTTTATGCCCGCAGATCGACCGCAGGCGGGATTTTTCGTTATCTAATTACATTTTTGAAATAAAGCCATCATAAAGACTTATCGCCAAAACGGGCTTGTTTCGCCGAATTACGCGGATTGAGGGAGCGGAAGTTGAAATGAAAGTCGGGGCCGAGCGATAGGAAAAACGTATGGTTTGCTGCTGTTTTTACAATAAAAAACGCCCCAGTCAATACTGACTGGGGCGGCTAAATATTCAGCCAAATCCGATTACGTGAAGTAAAAGGTCTGAAAGATAGAACATCTTACCTCTGTACCCTACGCCTGTAACTCTACATCATTTTTTCGCAGGGAAAAAGAATTTTTTGTAGTTTACTTACACAATTTGAGACGCAAGAACGGCGAAGTTGGGGAAACTATCGCCGCATCTTGTAGCTTAATTACGAAAAGTGCTTAGCTTCTCGCCAGTTAGCGCATACGGCGATAACCCGGCGATCAGTGCGCCTCATCCCAGTTCATGCCGACGCCCACATCGACCTTCAGCGGCACCGCCAGCGTCATGCTGCCTTCCATCAGTTGGCGGATACGTTGGCTGGCTTCGTCGATCACCGACTCGTGCACCTCGAACACCAATTCATCGTGCACCTGCATGATCGCGCGCACCAACGGCTTCTCCTGCCCCTGCAGCCAGGCGTCGACCTCGATCATCGCACGCTTGATGATATCGGCCGCCGTGCCCTGCATCGGGGCGTTGATGGCGGCGCGCTCGGCCGCCTTGCGGCGCATGGCGTTGCTGGAGCGGACGTCCGGCAGATACAGACGGCGGCCGTCCAGCGTGCTGACATAGCCCTGCTCGGAAGCCTGCTGACGGGTGCGCTCCATGTAATCCAGCACGCCCGGGTAACGTTCGAAGTAGAGATCCATATAGCGCTGGGCTTCCCCACGCGGGATCCCCAGCTGACGCGCCAGGCCGAAGGCGCTCATGCCGTAAATCAAACCAAAGTTAATCGCCTTGGCGCTGCGGCGCTGCTCGCCGGTCACTTTATCCAACGGCACGCCGAAAACTTCCGACGCCGTGGCGCGGTGAATGTCTTTCCCTTCGGCGAAGGCCTTCAGCAGCCCTTCATCCTGAGACAGATGCGCCATGATGCGCAGCTCGATCTGCGAGTAGTCGGCCGCGACAATGCGGTAGCCTTCCGGCGCAATAAAGGCCTGGCGAATGCGCCGCCCTTCTTCGTTGCGCACCGGGATGTTCTGCAGGTTCGGATCGCTCGAGGAGAGGCGGCCGGTGGCGGTCACCGCCTGATGGTACGAGGTATGCACCCGCCCGCTGACCGGATTGATCATCAGCGGCAGCTTGTCGGTATAGGTGGTCTTCAGCTTCGCCAAACCACGGTATTCCAGAATCACCTTCGGCAGCGGGTAGTCGAGCGCCAGCTCGGCCAGCACTTCTTCGTTGGTGGATGGCGCCCCGCCCGGGGTTTTCTTCAGCACCGGCAGCTTTTGTTTTTCGTACAAGATAGCCTGCAGCTGCTTGGTCGACGCCAGGTTGAACGGCTCTTCCGCCAGCTCGTGGGCCTGCGCCTCCAGCTCAGCCAGACGCTTGGCCAGCTCCTGGGAGTGGGCCGATAAAATGGCCGGATCGATCAGCACCCCGGTGCGTTCGATATGCGACAGCACCGGCAGCAGCGGCATTTCAATCTCGTTGAACACCGTCAGCAGTTCCGCGCTCTGTTTCAACTGCGGCCACATCGCCAGATGCAGCTGCAGCGTGACATCGGCGTCTTCGGCAGCGTATGGCGCCGCCTGCTCAAGCGCGATCTGATTGAACGTCAGCTGGTTCTTGCCCTTGCCGGCGATCTCTTCGAAGGTGATGGTTTTGTGGCCAAGATAACGATCGGCCAGGCTGTCCATATCATGACGGCCGCCGACGCTGTCCAGCACATAGGACTCCAGCATGGTGTCGTAGGCGATGCCGCGCATCTCGATGCCATAACGCGCCAGCAGGCTCATATCGAACTTCAGATTTTGCCCGACCTTGAGCGCTTTCTCGTCTTCCAGCAGCGGCTTGAGCGCCTCCAGCACGTAAGCGCGATCCAGCTGCGCCGGCGCATCCAGATAATCGTGCGCCACCGGCAAATAAGCCGCTTCGCCCGGCGCGATCGCAAAGGACAGGCCGATCAGATTGGCGGTCAGGGTATCCAGGCCATCGGTTTCGGTATCGAAGGCAAACACGTCGGCTTTTTTCAACCGCGCCAGCCAGTCGGTAAAGGTCGCTTCGTCCAGGATGGTGACATAACCGTCCTGAGACAGCTTGGCCTCCGCCAGCGCTTTCGGCGCTTCCGCGGCTACAGCTGGTTTGGCGGCGCCGGCAGCTTTCGCGCCCGCGCCTTTCTTGTTTTCCAACCAGACGCCGGCTTCTACGTCCGCCAGCCAGCGTTTGAACTCGTACTGTTTGAACAGCTGTTGCAGCGTGTCGACATCCGGCGCGGAGACCGTCAGGTCCGCACAGGTCAGATCCAGCTCGACGTCGGTTTTGATCGTCGCCAGCTTATAGGAGAGGTACGCGACCTCTTTATTCTGTTCCAGCTTGGCCGCCATGGTTTTGGCGCCGCGGAAGCTCAGCGTGGCGATGTTCTCCAGATTGCCGTACAGCGCATCCAGGCCGCCGATACCCTGCAGCAACGCCTGGGCGGTTTTCTCGCCCACGCCCGGCACGCCGGGAATGTTGTCCGATGAATCGCCCATCAGCGCCAGGAAGTCGATGATCAGCTCCGGCGGAATGCCGTACTTGTCGCACACTTCCTGCGGGCCGAGGATCGTGTTGTTCATGGTGTTGATCAGGGTGACGTTCGGCGTCACCAGTTGCGCCATGTCTTTGTCGCCGGTGCTGATCAGCACCGCGTGGCCGGCCTTTTCAGCCTCCAGCGCCAGCGTACCGATGACGTCATCCGCCTCTACGCCGGGCGTCACCAACAGCGGCAGGCCCATCGCCTTGACCATGTTATGCAGCGGCTCGATCTGCGCGCGCAGATCGTCCGGCATCGGCGGCCGGTGCGACTTGTATTCAGCGAACAGATCATCGCGGAAGGTCTTCCCTTTGGCATCAAACACCACGGCAACGTGGCTCGGTTGATACTGCAACAGCAGACTGCGCAGCATATTCAGCACGCCGTACATCGCGCCGGTCGGCTCGCCCGCCGAATTGGTCAGCGGCGGGAAGGCGTGATAAGCGCGGTAGAGGTAAGAGGAACCGTCAACCAGGATTAGTGGGTTTTCTGCAATCTGGGCCATAGCGTTTCTTTATCGTGATCGGACATAGGGGTAAGCATGCCATAGCTGGCCGCCGGAGACGAACCTTAGCGTGCATTGCGGACGAAAATGATGTGATTGTGCGCGAGGATCCGCAAGATCTTACCTGTGGATAACTTTGTGCATAGAAAAGAGACCGAATTATAACGCTGCGATTATCGTTATAACGGCGAATAAAATTCCTATTTAAATCACCGCGTTAAAAGAACGAATTCCGGCGACGCTTAATTATTGGCTTTTATTGGATTTGTGGATATAACTTTCGCCGGATTTTAATCGCACTATTAATCAAATTCGGCGCCTCAATTACCATAGCACAAGCTGGACAAGTTGCACGAAAACTCAGCAAATGGTTATCCGATGAGACGAAAAACAGTGATTTTAAGCGGCGCTTTACCCCGGCGATTTCTGTTAAAATGCGTTTTTGTTCATGCGCTTTGGCATGCAACGATGTTCCCACCAACCGTCAGCCCATAATCATGCCAAGATTGTTAACGCCTGTTATCTTTATCATTTCCGTCATACTTACCATTCTGGTGACGGTGTTATGCTCCATCCCCATCACGCTGGCCGGCATCGTGAAACTCGTGGTGCCCATTCCCGCCGTTTGGCGATATATCTCGGCTTTCGCCGATTTCATGATGTGGTGTTGGTGCCAAGGGCTGGCGCTGTTATTGCGCATTAACGGGCAATTGCGTTGGGATATTGAAGGGCTGGAAGGGTTGGATCGCAAAAACTGGTATCTGCTGATCAGCAACCACGAAAGTTGGTCAGACATTGTCGTGTTATGCGTGCTGTTCAGAAATCATATTCCAATGAATAAGTATTTCCTCAAACAGCAGCTCGCCTGGGTGCCGTTTGTCGGCCTGGCCTGCTGGGCGCTGGACATGCCATTCATGAAGCGTTACTCCCGCGCCTATTTGCTCAAGCACCCGGAAAAACGCGGCAAGGATATCGAAACGACGCGCCGTTCCTGCGAAAAATTCCGCCAGCGCCCAACCACCATCGTCAATTTCGTCGAAGGCTCACGCTTCACCGAAGCCAAGAAAATTAAAAGCAATTCACCTTATCGCAATTTGCTGGCGCCCAAAGCTGCCGGCATCGCGTTTACCCTTAGCGCGCTGGGCAATCAGTTCGACAAAGTGTTGAACGTCACCCTGCTTTATCCGGAAAATAACCAGCGGCCCTTTCTGGATATGCTGTGCGGCCGCCTGACGCGTATCGTGGTGAGAATAGAGACGCTACCGATCGATGAAACCCTGCACGGTGATTATTTCAACGATAAACAGTTCAAGCGGCGCTTCCAGCTGTGGCTGAATACGCTGTGGCAGGAAAAAGACCGGTTGCTGGATAAATTGAAGCGGCAATACGGATAAAAAAACGCCGGCAATGCCGGCGTTTTTCATGTTGAATCAGGCTTATTTCTGCTGGCTGAGGAATTTAACCACATCGGCGAACTGCTTCACGTAAGCGTCCATCGAGCTGGTGTCCAGGCCATCGTTTTTAACCATGTATTTGCCGTTGACGAATACCGCCGGCACGCCGCGCAGCTGCAGATCTTCTGCGGCTTTCTCCTGTTGAACCACCAGAGATTTCACCACGAAGCTGTTCCAGGCCGCGTCATAATCTGCGGCGGTTACGCCCGCTTTCACGAAGACGTTACGGATATCGTCCGGCGTTTGCACGGTCTGGGTTTTCTGCACCGCTTCAAACATCAGCGGGCTTACTTTGTCTTCCACGCCCAGCGCCATCGCGACCGCCCATGCCTGAGTCAGCTGTTTGCCCAACGGCCCCAGGAACTCCACGTGGTACTTGGTCATTTTGGTGCCGGCAGGCAACGCTTTTTTCACGTTCTCGGACACGTGATAGACCTGCTCAAACTGGTAGCAGTGTGGGCAGTAAAAGGAGAAGAACTCCAGCACCTGCGGCTCACCGGTCACCGGCTTGTCCAGGGTCACGTACTGAGTGCCATCGCTAAACTGTGCCGCCGAGGCGCTGAATGCCATCACCATGCCAACGAGCGCCAACCATATTTTTTTCATAAGACTAAACTCTCCATTGTGTTAAAGCTTCAATACATTGGCGTCAGCTGCAGAGGAGGCTCCTGCAACAGCTTAACCTGTTCATTAAACGCCGCAGTCTGAGATAACCAGAAATCAGACTCCGCCATCCACGGAAAACTCTTAGGGAAGGCCGGATCCTGCCAACGGCGAGCGACCCAGGCCAGGTAATACACCATACGCATCGCCCGCAGTGGCTCAATTAACGCCAGCTCGCGCTGATCGAACTCGGCAAATTCGCCGTACGCCTCCAGCAAAACGTCCAGTTGCATCAGTTGGTCGCGACGTTCGCCGTGCAACAGCATCCACAGATCCTGTACCGCAGGGCCGTTGCGCGCGTCATCAAGATCGACGAACAGCGGGCCATCGCGCCACAGAATATTGCCCGGATGGCAATCGCCGTGCAAACGCCGCGGCTGCCAGTTCAGATGCCAGTGTGGCTTGATCGCCGCAATCAGGTTATCCGTCGCCTGCAGGAAGGCATCACGCTGAGCCGCCGGCAACAGCTCGCAATCGGCCAGCGCCTGACGCGGGGCAACAAGATACTCTTCAATCCCCATGGTTGGACGCTCGGCAAACAAACGCTCGCCGCCGACCTGATGGATACGCCCCAGAAAACGGCCTACCCATTCCAACTGATCCAGATTGTCTATCTCGTATTGCCGGCCCCCCACGCTGGGGAACAGGGCAAAGAAAAAACCGCCGTGCGTATGCAGCGTAGCGCCTTGCAGCGCCAACGGCGCCACCGCCGGGATCTCCGCGCCGGCCAGATCCAGAGCGAACTGATGTTCCTCACCGATTTGTGCGGCGCTCCAGCGCTCCGGGCGGTAAAACTTCACCACGTAGCGTCGACGATCCTCATCCATAAACTGATAGACGCGGTTCTCATAGCTGTTCAATGCCGTCAGGCCGGAATCGACGCGCAGGCCAATCCCTTCTAGCGCGTCCATGATCAAATCGGGCGACAGGGTGTCGAAATTAAAAGCTGAGTTATTCATAACGTTCGTTTGATCGCTGACAGCACGGTGCCGGGAATGAGAAATAGTAGCATTAATGGCGCATTTCACGCGCTATGCTTTCTCGCACCGCACGAGGATCAATCCTTGATAACGCCGCGAGCACGCAGCAACGCCGTTTTAAAATCTTCTTCGTAATCTTTCTTCAGGCCCGGGATCTGATCCGTGCCGGCGCTGCCGCGCATTTTCAGATGGTAAATAAGAATATCGTCGCTCAACTCGGACAACTCGCCCTGGAAGCCCGCTTCCTTCGCCAGCTTTTGCAAAAACTGCATCAAATTGAGATCGGGATCTTCCTGCCAGGCCGGGTGCAACAGCTCGATCAACTCGTTTACGCGATGCGTTTTCATCTCAATATCGTCCAATAGCATGAATAAACTCACAAAGTAACAGGCTTACCCACGCAGTGAAAGAACCGGCTTGTCAATAAAGGTAAATCCTGATGTCGCGCCGGCTTTAGCGCTACAATCAGCGCATCGACAAGGCGGGATAAACGAGATGCATAAAGAAATCAGCGGCGTCATTTTGGCCGGCGGACGGGCCACGCGCATGGGCGGTGAGGACAAAGGCCTAGTGTCGATTGGCGGGATCGCACTCTATCAACACGTATTGGCTCGGTTACGCCCGCAGGTGGCTTCCGTCGCCATCAGCGCCAATCGCAATCAGGCACGTTACCAGGCGAGCAGTTTGCCGGTGATTGGCGATCTGACGCCCGATTTCGCCGGGCCGCTGGCAGGCATGCTGGCCGGGCTCAAACAGGCTCCCAGCGAATGGGTGGTCTTCGTCCCTTGTGATGTCCCCGACTTTCCCGCCGACTTAGTCGCTCAGCTATGGCAGCAAAAAGGCGCGGCGCAGGCGGCCTTTGCCAGCGATGGTGAACGAGATCACCCCACGCTGGCGTTACTGCATAACCAAATAGCGCCGCAGCTGGCCGACTATCTGGCGCGCGGTGAACGCAAGCTGATGCTGTTCTTGCATCAAATTGGCGCACAACGCGTAGTGTTCAGCGGGCAGCAAGCGGCATTTCATAACCTGAATACGCCGGCTGACAGCCTGAATTGGCAACAAACGCGAGAGCTCAAAAAATGAATCGTTCATTGCCTCCCTTGCTGGCCATCGGCGCCTACAGCGGAACGGGGAAAACGACCCTGCTCAAACAGCTGATCCCGTTGCTGAAACAACGCCAGGTAAGGATTGGACTGATCAAACATACGCATCACGACATGGATGTGGATACGCCGGGTAAAGACAGCTATGAGCTGCGTAAAGCAGGCGCCGAGCAAACGCTGGTCGCCAGCGATCGTCGCTGGGCATTAATGACCGAAACGCCGGAGCAACAACCTTTGGATCTGCGCTATCTGGCTGGGCGCTTTGACGCCGATAAGGTCGACTTGATTCTGGTGGAAGGGTTCAAACATGAGCCGGTCAGCAAGATCCTGCTTTATCGGGCCGAGATCGGCAGGCCGTTGGAAGACATGCTGGATCAGTTTGTCGTCGCGGTAGCCAGCGATCGACCGCTATCCATTTCGGCTAAGCAGTTGGATCTCAATCAACCGGAAAGCATCGCCGACTTTATTGTCGAGTGGTTGAAAGGCGCAGCGTAGCTGCGCTTTTTTACGTTTTACGCACAGCAAAAAGCCCTGAACGTCAGTTCAGGGCTTTCGGCTTTATTTGATGCCTGGCAGTGTCCTACTCTCGCATGGGGAGACCCCACACTACCATCGGCGCTACGGCGTTTCACTTCTGAGTTCGGCATGGG
>NZ_JABXOF010000013.1 GCF_013375155.1 Serratia ureilytica | reverse complement strand
GGGGCTATAGCTCAGCTGGGAGAGCGCTTGCATGGCATGCAAGAGGTCGACGGTTCGATCCCGTCTAGCTCCACCACCATTTGAAAAGCCGACCTTAGGGTCGGATTTTTGCTTTGCGTTATTTCACCTTCGCCGAAGGCCAGCCAATAAAAAAGGCGCCCGCAGGCGCCTTATCATTGCTGTAAATTTCAGGCTTAGCCCAGCACCAGACCCGCGATAGAAGCGGACAGGATGCTGACCAGCGTAGAGCCGTAGACCAGCTTCAGACCGAAGCGGGACACTACGTTGCCCTGGTGTTCGTTCAGGCCCTTGATCGCACCGGCCACGATGCCGATGGAAGAGAAGTTGGCGAAGGACACCAGGAACACCGACAGGATCCCCAGGCTGCGCGGCGACAGCTCGGCAGAGACTTTCTGCAGTTCCATCATTGCCACGAATTCGTTGGAAACCAGCTTGGTGGCCATGATGCTGCCGACCTGCAGGGCTTCGTGCTTAGGAATACCCATGATCCAGGCGAACGGATAGAAGAAGTAGCCGAGGATTTCCTGGAAGCTCAGGCCGAAGATGGCGCTGAACACGCCGTTAAGCGCGGCGATCAGGGCGATGAAACCAATCAGCATCGCGGCGACGATAATCGCTACTTTGAAGCCGGCCAGGATGTATTCGCCCAGCATTTCAAAGAAGCTCTGGCCTTCGTGCAGGTTGCCGAGGTGCAGCTCTTCTTCTTTATTGGTGTCGTACGGGTTGACCAACGACAGCACGATAAAGGTGCTGAACATGTTCAGTACCAGCGCCGCCACCACGAACTTGGCATCCAGCATGGTCATGTAGGCGCCGACGATGGACATAGACACCGTAGACATCGCGGTCGCCGCCATGGTGTACATGCGCTTTTCCGACATCTTGCCCAGGATATCCTTGTAGGCGATGAAGTTTTCGGATTGGCCCAGGATCAGCGAGCTGACGGCGTTGAACGACTCCAGCTTGCCCATGCCGTTCACTTTCGACAGCACGGTACCGATAATGCGGATGATGAAAGGCAGCACTTTGATGTACTGCAGAATACCGATCAGCGCCGAAATGAAGACGATCGGGCACAGCACCTTCAGGAAGAAGAACGCCAGGCCTTTGTCGCCCATGCCGCCGAACACGAAATCAGTCCCTTGTCCCGCAAACCCGAGCAGTTTGTCAAACAGCGCGGCGAATCCTTTTACGAAGCCCAAACCCGCTTCCGAATGCAGGAAAAAGTAGGCCAGCAGTACTTCGATAACTAATAATTGAATAACATAGCGAATGCGGATGCTTTTGCGATCGCGGCACACCAACAGGGCCAGGATCGCCACCACCACTATCGCCAACGCAAAGTGCGCAATATGGGACATGTTTGCTCCAAATTTGAGGCAGGCTGAATTTCGGCTGTCATTTTATGTAACGCTACGTTTAAAAACGAGACTTCTATTGCAAATATGGAAAATCATAGTGGGAGTTCTCCTAAAGTGTTGCGCAAAAGCATAAAAAATCAAGATGTTAACTCAGACATAGGAAATTCGTATTCTTGTGCTAACCTGTCTTTCAGGGGTATTGCAGCTAAAATCCCATCAGAAAAGTACGGAAATCGGCAAGCTCCGCGCTGAACCCTTCGATAAAACCATTAATGTTGGCTATTACAGAGATAAGTTTTACCGCTCTAAATGCGCTTGATAATTATTATCATTTATATAGAGTGGAGATAAACGTAATTTCAGTAAGGGTTCAACATATGCTGAACAGTCGCGTGGTTGAAACCACCTCTGGTCGCTCCGCCAGAAAAATCAAACTCTCGCTGATGGGGCCCGCCTTCATCGCCGCGATCGGCTATATCGATCCCGGCAACTTCGCCACCAACATCCAGGCCGGCGCCTCGTTCGGCTACAGTTTGCTGTGGGTCGTGGTCTGGGCCAACGTGATGGCGATGCTGATCCAATTGCTGTCCGCCAAGCTGGGCATCGCCACCGGGAAAAACCTGGCCGAGCATATTCGCGATCGCTTTCCTCGGCCGGCGGTGTGGGCCTATTGGGTGCAGGCGGAGATCATCGCCATGGCGACCGATCTGGCCGAATTTATCGGCGCGGCGATCGGCTTCAAGCTGCTGCTCGGCGTGTCCCTGTTGCAGGGCGCGGTGCTGACCGGCATCGCCACCTTTTTAATTTTGATGCTGCAAAAACGCGGGCAAAAGCCGTTGGAGCTGGTGATTGGCGGCCTGCTGCTGTTCGTCGCCGCCGCTTACATCGTCGAACTGGCATTCTCCCAGCCGCAGCTCGCGCCGCTGCTGAAAGGCATGGCGCTGCCCGATCTGCCTAACGGTGACGCGGTATTTTTGGCCGCCGGGGTATTGGGCGCGACCATTATGCCGCACGTGATCTACCTGCATTCATCGCTCACCCAAATCGGCGGCGAACACGACAAGGCGGAGCGCTATGCCGCCACCAAAGTCGACGTCGCCGTGGCCATGACCATTGCCGGCTTCGTCAACCTGGCGATGATGGCCACCGCCGCCGCCGCGTTTCATTTCAGCGGCCACAGCGGCATCGCCGATCTCGACGTAGCCTACCTGACGCTGCAGCCGCTGCTCGGGCAAGCCGCCGCCACCGTGTTTGGCCTGAGCCTGGTGGCCGCAGGTCTTTCTTCCACCGTGGTGGGCACGCTGGCGGGGCAGGTGGTGATGCAGGGGTTCGTGCATTTCCATATCCCGCTGTGGCTGCGGCGCGCGGTGACCATGCTGCCGTCGTTTATCGTCATCATGCTGGGGATGGATGCGACGCGCATTCTGGTGCTGAGCCAAGTGCTGCTCAGCTTCGGCATTGCGCTGGCGCTGGTGCCGTTGCTGGCTTTCACCGGCAATCGGACGTTGATGGGGGAGATGGTCAACGGCCCGCTGGTGCAAAACCTGGGCAAGCTGATCGTACTGGTGGTGGTGGGATTGAACGGCTACCTGCTGATCGGCAGCGTGCTGTAGGCGAAAATAGCGTGGGCCGGCATTACGCCGGCCCGTCGTCGTTAATCGCGGTCGTCATCGCCGTGGCGGCGCCAGCGATCGCGGTCATGATCGTGGTGGTGTTTTTTCTCTTTCTTCCAATGGTGCTTATCGTAATGCTTGTCGTATTTACGATAGCGCCCTTCATGATAGTAGTAGTGTTTGCGCCAGTAATCGCGGTCGCGCCAGCGATAGCCGTCCCAGTAGTAACCGCGACGGCTGCGGTCGCCGAGATAGCGCCCCTGATGGCCTTGCCACCAGTCGCGATCGCGCCAGTCGTAACCGTCCCAGTAACGGCCGCGATTGTCCTGATCGCCGATGCGCAGTGAAACGCCCGGCATCAAATCGATGCTGATCCCTTCGGCGTGTGCTTGCTGTGCGGCGGGCAGCACCGTCGCCGCCAAGATGGCGGCCAAGAGCAGAGGTTTAAACATGACTTCTCCTTTCCGCTTACGCGGCTTGGCCGTTTGTCACTTTATGAAGCGCGTTCATCAGTTTAAAAAAGCGGCCTTATCGTTATTTTTGCTGCAATATCGGCATCATAGCGCCAGCGCTTAGGGTTGAATCTGAGAGCCATTCTGAAAACGGTGCGGGAGGCCAAGATTTGAGATTTTTCTGGAGTCTCGCCGCTCGATTGAGCGGCGGAATTTGTAAGCGATTACAATAAAATGTTCTCGATCTGCGCAAGCTCTTCTTCAGTGAAGTGACGATTGGCCAGCATGCCCACCGCGTCTTCTATCTGCGCAGTCTTGCTGGCGCCGATCAGCACCGAGGTGACGCGATCGCCGCGCAGCACCCAGGCCAGCGCCATCTGCGACAGCTTCTGCCCGCGTTGCCGCGCCAGCGCATCGAGGCGGCGCACCTTGTCCAGTCGGTCGGCGGTCAGCTGTTCCGGCTGCAGGAAACGGCTGCCGCTGGCGGCGCGGGAATCTTGCGGGACGCCGTGCAGATAACGATCGGTCAGCAGGCCGCCCGCCAGCGGGGAGAAGGCGATCGCGCCGACGCCATGATCCGCCAGCGTATCCAGCAATTCCGTCTCCGGCCCGCGTTCAAACATCGAATACTTGGGCTGGTGGATCACGCACGGCGTGCCGAGCCGCTGCAGGATGTCGAACGCCTGGCGCGCGCGCTCGGCCGGGTAGTTGGACAAACCGACATACAGCGCTTTGCCCTGGCGCACCAACAGATCCAGCGCCGCCATGGTTTCTTCCAGCGGCGTGTCCGGGTCCGGCCGGTGGTGATAAAAGATATCCACATACTCCAATCCCATGCGCCTGAGGCTCTGATCGAGGCTGGCGACCAGGTACTTTTTCGAGCCCCAATCGCCGTAGGGGCCGGGCCACATGGTGTAACCGGCTTTGGATGAGACGATCAGCTCGTCGCGCCAGGCCCGCAGATCGGCGTTGAGAATGCGGCCAAAGTTTTCCTCGGCGGCGCCGGGCGGCGGGCCGTAGTTGTTGGCCAGATCGAAGTGGGTTATGCCGCGATCGAAGGCGCAGCGGATCAGGGCGCGGGCGTTGTCGTACAGCGTGGCGTCGCCAAAGTTGTGCCATAGCCCGAGCGAGACGGCGGGCAGCTTCAATCCGCTGCGGCCGCAGCGCCGGTATTCCATATCTTGATAACGCGAGGGGGAGGCTGAGTAGGACATTGTGATCCTTTGTCGGCGAAGAAGTGGCGTGTTTTGAGTGTATGCGTTTTCACAACGTGCCGTCGAGGGGGCGATCACAAGGCCGGCATGTAACGCCAGGTTGCCGCTCGACACGGAAAGCGCTGTTCGAAAATTAACCGGCATCTTCGATACTTAAAGATAATCGCTTCAGCTGCAGACAGGTGATGATCATGACTCAGATCTACACGGTGGCCGATTATCTGCTCGATCGTCTGGCCCAGATTGGCATCCGCCACGTCTTCGGCGTGCCGGGGGATTACAACCTGCAATTCCTCGATCACGTCATCGCTCATCCGCAAATCACCTGGGTAGGCTGCGCCAACGAACTGAACGCCGCCTACGCCGCCGACGGCTATGCGCGTTGCAAACCGGCCGCGGCGCTGCTCACCACCTTCGGCGTCGGGGAGCTGAGCGCGCTGAACGGCGTGGCCGGCAGTTATGCCGAATACCTGCCGGTGATCCACGTGGTGGGCACACCGGCGCAGCGTGCCCAGCGCGCCGGCGATTTGCTGCACCATTCGCTGGGCGATGGCGACTTCACTCACTTTGCGCGGATAGCCAAAGAAGTCAGCGTCGCACAGGCCAATCTGACCGCCGACAACGCCGCCAGGGAGATCGACCGCCTGATCGACGCCGCCTTGCTGGAGCATCGTCCGGTTTATCTGATGCTGCCCAGCGACGTAGCGGAAGCGCCGCTGCCGGCCAAACCGGCGCCGCTGATGCTGCGCCAGGCCAGGCTGTCGCGGAGCGCATTGCAGGCGTTTATCGCCGCAGCGCGTGAAAAGCTGCAATCGGCGCGGCAAGTGTCATTGCTGGCGGACTTTCTGGCGGACCGCTTTGGCGTTGAAACGGCGCTGGATAACTGGATGCAGGAGGTGGCTATCCCGCACGCCACGCTGCTGCTCGGCAAGGGCGTGCTGGATGAGAACCGCGACGGTTTTGTCGGCACCTACAGCGGCGGCGCCAGCGCTGCGGCGACCAAAGCGCTGATTGAAAATGCCGATGTCGTGATCACCGTTGGCGTGCGTCTCACCGACACCATTACCGGAGGATTCACGCATCATCTGCCGGCGGAAAAATGCATCGATATCCAACCGTTCGAAGCCTGGGTCGGTCGTCAACGGTTCAGCCGCATCCCGATGTGCGCCGCCGTGCAGGCGCTGCACCGCCTGACTCTGTCGCTGGCGTCGCGCTGGCCGTTGCCGACGATCGGCCGTCCGGCGCTGCCGGAAGGCGATGGGGAAGGGTTGGATCAGCACGCCTTCTGGCGGCAGATACAGGATTTCCTGCGGCCGGGGGATATCGTGCTGGCTGAGCAGGGCACGGCCTGTTTCGGCGCCGCGACCTTGACGCTGCCGCGCGGCAGCCGGATGATCGTGCAGTCGCTCTGGGGCTCGATCGGCTATACCTTACCGGCGACCTTCGGGGTGCAAACTGCCGAACCGCAGCGCCGGGTGGTGCTGTTGATCGGCGACGGCGCCGCGCAATTGACCGTGCAGGAGCTGGGATCGATGCTGCGCGACGGGCTTAAACCGGTGATCTTCGTGCTGAATAATCAGGGCTACACGATTGAACGCGCTATCCACGGGCCGGAGCAGAGTTACAACGACATCGCCCGGTGGAACTGGACGCAGCTGCCAACGGCATTGGCCGGTGGGCGGCCGGTGACGGCGTTGCGGGTCAGTCAGCCGGAGGCGCTGCGCCAGGCGCTGAGTGAGGCGGCGCAGGGCGACCGGCTGGCTTTCATCGAAGTGATGCTGCCGAAGATGGATATTCCCGAACTGCTCGATACGATCTCGCGCGTCATTCAGTCGCGCAACGCCGCCGCCTGAGCCGCGTCGTCTTCCAGCAATCGCTCCAGCATCCAGTACCCCGCCGGGCCCGGCGGGGTCAGTTTGGACCATACCGCATCCACCGAAATCAGTTTGGGCCAGCCGCGCGGGCGCAGCTGGGTGAGCCTGCCGTGGCCGTATTGTTGCACCAGCCAGTGCGGCAGCACCGCCCAACCGAATCCCTGTTCCGCCATCTCCAGCAACAGCAGATAGCTGGGCGCCGACCAGACCAGCCCGCCTTGTCTGGCCGCTTCGGCGCCGGTGTAAGTGTTCAGGATCAGCTGACGGGTGCTGGATAATTGCTCCGGGGTCGGCGCGGCGACCTGCGCCAGCGGATGCCCATGCGCGACGAACAACCCCATTTCGGTCTGCTCAGGCAGGCGGGAGAAGGCGATATCCGGCGGATAGGTTTTTTGCACTTCCACCATGCCCAAATGCGCGCGGCCGCTTTGCAGTAGATCGATAACGTCGCCTTCCTCGGCGATCATCCATTCCAGCTCAATCTCCGGGTAACGTTGTTCAAACCGCTGCATCAGGCTGTCGTGATGCTTCGGTTGGTAGGTATCGGAAAATACCATGCTCAGACGCGGTTCGACATTGCCCGCCAGCTGAATGCTCAGCGCGTCGAGTCGCTCGCTGGCGGCGAGGATCTCCTGCACGTGCCCCAGTACCTTGCGGCCAGCGGCGGTGAGCACCGGTTGGCGCGCGCTGCGATCGAACAGCGTCAATGCCAGGTCGGCTTCCAGATTGGCGATGGCGGTGCTGACGGTAGATTGGCTTTTGCGCAGCTTGCGCGCGGCGGCGGAAAATGAGCCGAGGGCGGCGGCTTCAACGAACGCCTGTAACGCTTCCGGTGAATAGTGCATATATCTACTTTATCGATGGAACCTATTTTTAATCTACCCAAAAAAGCGATGATAATCACCTGGCTTTCGCAACAACTGTTGAAAAAAGGTGATGTATGCAACTGCAAAACAAGTCTCTCATTGAACGTATCGTCCACGCCGTCGGTTTCGAGGCCATCGCCGTGATGGTTTGCGCCCCGCTGGGCGCGTGGCTGCTGAACCGCTCAATGGTGCAGGTCGGTGCGTTGGCGGTGATGCTGTCCACCGTCGCGATGCTGTGGAACATGGTTTACAACACGGTGTTCGACCGCCTGTGGCCGGTCAGCCGGGTGGTGCGTAACCTGAAGGTGCGTGCGCTGCACGCCGTCGGCTTTGAAGCCGGTTTTATTCTGATCGGCGTGCCGATCGCCGCCTGGATGCTGAGCATTTCCTGGGCGCAGGCGTTTATGCTGGAAATCGGTTTCTTCCTGTTCTTCCTGCCGTACACCATGGCCTACAACTGGCTGTACGACACGCTGCGCCAACGCTGGTTCGAAGCGCGCCAGCCGATCAATTCCGGCGCCAAATAAGGCGTCGTCAGCCCGGCGATTCTCAGGTAAGGTCAGAGGATCGTCGGAAAATGCTGAGGAGTGAAGGATGAAAGTGTTGGGTCTGCTGGGCGGCATGAGTTGGGAATCCACCATTCCGTATTACCGCACTATCAACGAGCAGGTAAAGGCGCGCCTCGGCGGGCTGCATTCGGCCAAAATCGTGCTCTACAGCGTCGATTTTCAGGAGGTTGAACGCTTGCAGCACCAGGGCGATTGGGACGGCGCCGGTCGGCTGCTGGCCGCCGCCGCGGTGGCTTTGCGCGCCGCCGGCGCCGAAGCTATCGTGATCTGCACCAACACCATGCACAAGGTGGCGGAGGCGGTCGAGCAGGCCAGCGGCCTGCCGCTGATTCACATCGCCGACGCCACGGCGCTGCAGGTGCGGGAAAAAAACATTCGCCGCGTCGGGCTGTTGGGCACGCGCTTTACCATGGAGCAGACCTTCTACCGCGGCCGCCTGCAGGAATTGCATGGCATCGACGTGGTGACGCCGGCCAGCGCCGATCGCGACATCGTACACCGCATCATCTATGACGAGCTGTGCCTCGGCAAAATTCGCGACGCCTCGCGCGACGAGTATCGCCGGATCATCAGCGATCTGGAACAACAGGGCGCGCAGGGGATTATTTTCGGCTGCACCGAGATAGGGTTGCTGGTGAGCGAGCGGGATGCCTCGGTGCCGGTGTTCGACACCACCGCGATCCACGCTCGCGCCGCCGCGGCGTTCGCGCTGGCCTAATCGTCGTGCGGCGGTTGCCGGCGGTTCACCAGCATCAAGGGTTTGCCCGCCAGCGCCAGCCAGGCGGGCAGCATCACGATGCACAAGATCGGCAGCAGGTGCAGATCCGGCACCACCGCCACCGCCATAAACAGACTGAGCCAGCCGTCGCGCGTGACCACCAGCACCAGCCCCATGATGGCGCAGGAGACCGTGATCGCCGCCGGCACCGCCGGAACGTGCTGATGCAGCATCAGCCCCAGCGCCACGCCGACGAACACCGCCGGGAAGATGCGCCCGCCGCGAAAGCCGCAGGCGGCGGCGATCACCAGCGCCGCCAGCTTGGTCAGGGTAACGGCCAACAGCGCCGGCACCGAATAGTTGCCGTCTGCCGCGAGGCGCTTCATTTCATCCAGCCCTTTGAACAGGGTAATCTCACCGCCCACCAGCGCCAGCAGGCCCAGCACAAAGCCCCCCAGTCCTAGCATCAACACCGGATTCTTCATCGAATGGAACAGGCGGTGAACGTGCGGGAAGCACCACAGCGCCACCATGCCGAGCGCGATGGCGATCAGCGCCACAATGGCGCCGCTGAAGATGTCCGGCAGCCGCGTCACGTCATAGGCGTCGAGCTGCAGGGCGAAGTTGGGCACGAAGAATATCTGGGTGGTGACCGCGCCGGCAGCGGCGGCCACCAGCGGGGCGAACAGCCGATCCCACAACGGCGTTTCGTTATTGCCTGCCAGGGTTTGCGAGAAGATCAGCGCGGCGGCGACCGGTGTGCCGAACATTGCGCCGATGGTGCCCGCGGCCGCCAGGATAATCCAGTCCATGCGCGGCACTTTCGGCAGCAGGCGAGCCCCAGCCGCCGCTACCAGCGCGATATTGATGGCGGTGATCGGGTTTTCCGGCCCCAGGCTGACGCCGCCGGCCAGGCCGACGATCAGCGCCAACCCCAGCCCCGGCAGGGCGGAGAGCGGCAGGGGCATGCCGATCAGCGATTCCGTCGCCGGATCCGGCCCGGCATGGCCCGGCATATAGCGCACGATCAGGCCGACCGCCACACCGGTCAGCGTCAACATTGCGACCGGCCACCAGGGCGACTGGGCGTCCAGGCTCAGCGCATCGGGCAGCGTTACCCACAGTAACTGCTGCAGTGCGGCGGCGATTTTCATCACCAACAACAGCACCAGACTGGAGGCGGAACCGATAATCAGCGCAGGCAAAGCAAAGGCCAACATGGCATTGGCGCGCGGATGCAGCATGGATAATCCCTTGTCGATGCCTCCCGGCAGGGCAGGGAGAGCGGGTGGTTGGACAGTGGCCACAGCTTGCCAGACTATCGGCGCGCAGGCACGCATTGATATTGCCCGGCGTCGATGACGGTTAACAGTCGCCGAGGGGCGTTTTTTGCCGCAATTTGTTTCAAAGCGCGGCGTCGCGGGCCAGCTGAAACGTTTTTTGTGATCCGGATCGCTATTGGGGTGCAGATACGAGGCGGGTGATTGTTGTTTTCGCAGCAGGATTTTACAGTGTGGGCAGCTTTTTATTTTTCATTTTGCGGAGACGAAATCAATGACCTATGCCCTCGTAGGTGATGTTGGCGGCACCAATGCCCGCCTGGCGTTGTGCACTGTTGCGACGGGTGAGATTACCCAGGCGAAAACCTATTCCGGCCTGGAGTTCGACAGCCTGGAGGCGGTGATCCGCCACTATCTGAAAGCGTGCGATATCGAGGTGCAGGACGCCTGTATCGCGATCGCCTGCCCGGTGACGGAAGACTGGGTTGCGATGACCAACCACAGCTGGGCGTTCTCTATCAAAGAAATGAAGGCCAACCTGGGGTTGAGTCATCTGGAAGTGATCAACGATTTCACCGCCGTCTCGATGGCGATCCCGATGCTCTCGTCGGACGACGTGCTGCAGTTTGGCGGCGGCGATGCGCAGCCGGGCAAACCGATCGCGGTGTACGGCGCCGGCACTGGGCTGGGTGTTGCCCACCTGGTGCAGGTCGATCGCCGCTGGGTCAGCCTGCCGGGCGAGGGCGGCCATGTCGATTTCGCACCGAACAGCGAAGAAGAAGACATTATTCTGGAGGTGCTGCGCGGTGAAGTGGGGCACGTTTCCGCCGAGCGCGTGCTGTCCGGGCCGGGCCTGGTCAACCTGTATCGCGCCATCGTCAAGGCAGACAACCGCCTGCCGGAGAAACTGGAGCCGAAGGACATTACCGAGCGGGCGCTGGCCGACAGCTGCATCGACTGCCGCCGTGCGCTGTCGCTGTTTTGCGTGATCATGGGGCGCTTCGGCGGCAACCTGGCGCTGAATCTGGGCACCTTTGGCGGCGTGTACATCGCCGGCGGCATCGTGCCGCGCTTTATGGAATTCTTCAAGGCCTCGGGCTTCCGCGCCGCCTTCGAAGATAAAGGGCGTTTCCGTGACTATGTGCGAGACATTCCGGTGTTCATGATAACCCATGGCCAACCGGGTCTGCTGGGAGCCGGCGCGCATCTGCGCCAGACGCTGGGCATGCAGCTGTAAGCAACGCGGCGGCACGATAAAAAAAGGGGCGCAACCCGCAGGTTGCGCCCCTTGTCGTTTTCGCGGGGTATCAGGCTTTGGCCAGCTCTGCCGCCTGTGCCGTTTCTTCGCTTTCCACTTCCACGGCTTTCGGCGCTTTGATGAACAGCGTAATCAGCAAGGAGGCGGCGGACAGGACGCCAATCACCATGAAGGTGGCGTGGAAGCCGCCGAAGTATTTGGCGACGAACGAACCGGCCAGCGCGCCCAGGCCGAAGCCCTGGTAGATGATGCCGTAGTTCTTGCTGTGGTTTTTCAGACCGAAGAAGTCGCCGACAATCGCCGGGAACACGGTGATGTTGCCGCCGAAGCAGAAGGCCACCGCGCCGACGCAGATGAAGAACAGCGTGTGGTTCAGGGTCATGAAGCTCAGGGCGACAATCGCCAGCACGGTAACCAGCATGGTGAAGCTGATGACGCGCATACGGCCCACTTTATCGGACAGCGTCCCCAGGATGATGCGGCCGGCGGTGTTGAAGATGGCGACGGCGGACACGGTGTTGGCGGCGGTGGCCAAGTCCATCCCGGCCAGTTGAACGCCCATGTCTTTCACGATGCCAATCAGATACAGACCGCTCATGCAGGCGGCAAAGAAGATGGTGAACAGCAGGTAGGCTTCTTTGGTGGCCAGCATCTGGCGCACGCTGAAGTCGTTGCCCAGACCGTTGGCGCCTGGCTGTGCGGCGTTGGTCGCCAGCACCGGCTCTTTCAGCAGCAGGGAGCCGACGACGATCAGGCCCATCACGATGGCACCCCAGTAGAAGAAGGCACCGGAAACGCCGACGTCGGCGATCAGGGCGGCATTGACGTATTTGAACAGCAGGCTGCCGCTGCCGAAGGCGCCGACGGAGATGCCGGAAATCAGGCCTTTGTTGGCAGGGAACCATTTGATCAGGTTGGACAGGGTGGAGATGTAGGCGATACCGACCGCAAAGCCCACCACCACGCCGGCCAGCAGGTAGATCATGTCGAGAGAGCTGACGTGGGCGCTGGCGATAAGGCCCAGGCCGACCAGGATGCCGGAGCACAGCGTCAGGTTGCGGATGCCGAAGCGTTCTTGCAGCTTACCGGCGAACAGCGTGGCGAAGGCCAGGAAGAAGCTGGTGATGGAGAAGGTGGTGGCGACGTCCGCCAGCCCCCAGTGGAACTTGTCGACCAGCGGCTGGTTGAACAGGCTCCAGGTGTAGATGGTGCCCAGACCCATCTGACAGATGATGGTGCCGAGAACGATTAAGCTGCGATTTGCCGGTTTGGTGTTCATGGCCGGTCTCCTTCCTGTGTGTGCGTTGCCGGGCGTGAGCCGTTGGCTGAAATTTGCGGGGTGAATCAGCGTTCCCGCGGTATGGGCTTATTATATGGCCGGCCCCTGCGGCGGGCGGCGGATCGGGAATGAGTTGCACGACGGAAGGAATGAAATGCATTTTATGCGGCGTGAGTTGCCGTTTTTGCGCCTGAAAGCCCGTGAAATGCCGGGGGTGACACGTGATCTACATCAAAGATATCAACGATTTATTGTTAATCGCCGGTGAACGATTGTGGTGGAATTGTGAAGGATGCGTCTGAAAGGCGTAAATCGGCATTGCGCCTATAGAGCGGCGGTGAGCGCGGGGCTATGTTATCTGCGATCGGACAAGGTCCGCTCTGCAGGAGCCATGAAATGAAAAAAACGCTGTTGTTACTGGCTGCGCTGCTGGCGCTGCCGCTGGCGAGCCAGGCCGACGTCTCCATCGGCGTGAACGTGCCTGGCCTGTCGTTGCATATCGGCGATCGCGACAATCGCGGCCATTACTGGGACGGCTATCGCTGGCGCGATCCGCGCTGGTGGGCCGATCACCGCCGGTATGAACGCCCGCGCGGGTACTATTACGGCCCGCCGCCCCGGGTGATTTACTACGGGCCGCCACGGCGCGACTGGCGCGACCGGCCGCATTACCGCATGCCGCCACCGCCGCCGCCGGGGTATTACTACCGTCCGGGCCCGCGCTGGTAAGCGCTTACAGGCGCATCAGCTTGCGGAACTCTTTCACCTTGCTGCGGCTGACCGGTACTTCAAACTCGAGATCGCTCAGCCGCAGAATGTAGGTATTGTTGAACCAGGGCACGATCTCGCGGATCTTCGCCAGGTTAACGCAGTAAGAGCGGTGGCAGCGGAAGAAATGCTCTTCCGGCAGCCGGCCGTAAAACTCGGTGATGTTCATCGGCATCACGAACTCTTCCCGGCGGGTATAGACCCGCGTCACCTTTTCATCGGCGGCGGCGTAATAGATGTCGTTGATGTCGGTAACGATGATCCGCTCGTCTTTGATCAGGTTGATGCTGTGGCTGCCGCGGCTCGGCGCGCTGGCCGGCTCCGTCGCGCCGGCGGGACGATGATGCAGCGCCTCCAGCTTTTGCAGCATGGTGACGATGCGCGCCTCGTGATAGGGCTTGAGGATATAGTCGAACGCTTCGATCTCGAACGCTTCCACCGCGTGCTCTTTATAGGCGGTGATGAACACGATAGACGGGCGATGCGCGAATTTGCTGATGTTTTGCGCCAGCAACACGCCGTCCAGCGACGGGATGTTGATGTCGAGGAAAATGGCGTCGACCTGGTGGGTCTGCAGGTATTTGAGGACGTCGAGGCCATCTTCGAAGGTGGCGACGATATCGATATTGCTGTGTTTCTTGATCAGGTAGCTGAGTTCTTCCTGCGCGAGGAATTCGTCTTCCACGATAATGGCTTTCATGAGGCCTCCCCGACCGGCGGCGCGCTCGGCTCCTGATGCAGCTTGCCGCCGTTTTTGCTGATGTAGAACGCGATTTCGGTGCCCGGCTCCAGGCGGCGGATATGCAGCCCTTCACCGTACAACAGCGACACGCGGTGGTGTACGTTGAGCAGGCCGATATTGTGGCCCGGCATCTCGTTGCGCGCCACCCGATCGATGGTTTCCTGATTGATGCCGTGGCCGGTATCCTTCACCGATATTTTCACCCGGTCGCCCTGATCTTTCACTGCGATCACCACTACCCCTTTGCCCTTGCAGGGCTGGATGCCGTGCACGATGGCGTTCTCCACCAGCGGCTGGATCAGCAGGCTCGGAATGCGCACCGAGACGTCGTCGTCGATGTCGTAAATCACCGTCAGCTTGGCGCCGAAACGCGCCTGTTCGATGGCGATGTAATCCTGGATCTGATGCAGTTCCTTGCGGATATCGATCAGTTCGTCGTTCAGCTCCAGGTTGTAGCGCAGGTAGCGCGACAGGTTGATGATCAGCTGGCGCGCGGTGTCCGGATTCAGGCGGATGGAGGAAGAGATGGCGTTCAGCGCGTTGAACAGGAAGTGCGGGTTAATCTTGCTCTGCAGCGCGCGCATTTCGGCTTTATCCGCCATCTGGCGCAGGTGCTCGATGCGCGAAACCTCCATCTGGGTGGAGATGATCTGCGACAGCCCGACCGCCATCACTTTCAGCGTGTTGGTGATCTGGTGAGCGTGGCAGTAGTAAATTTTCAGCGCGCCGGTCACTTCACCTTTTTCCCACAGCGGCACCACCAGCTGCGAATGGATCTGCGGCGCGGCCGGGTTTTCCAGGTTGTTTTTGATGATGATTTTGCCGTGGCGAATGCTTTCGCGAGTGACGCGGCTCAGCCCTTCGCGGCCGATCGGGTAGGCTTCGCGCCCTACGCCGACGTAAGCCAGCACCTGATGGGTATCGGTGATCGCCACCGCGTCGGCGCGGATATCCTGGCGGATGATATCGCAGATGGTGGCCAGCGATTCGCTGTTGATGTTGCGGAAATAGGGCAGCGTCTTGTGGGCGATATCCAGCGCCAGCTTGGCCTGGCGCGCGGCGATCACTTCTTTCTCATCCTCGACGCTCTGCACCAGCAGCACGATCAGGCCGATGCACACCGTGCCGAGGATCATCGGCAGGGCGATCTGCGACACGATGTCCAGCCCGAGCTCGGTCGGCTTGGCCCACAGCACGATCAGCAGCATGGTGAGGGATTCGCACAGCATGCCGCCGACGATGCCGGCGCGCCAGCGCTGCTCTTTTTTGACCTTGAGGTTGATGTAACCGGCGCTGATGCCGGCGATGATGCTGGTGATAAGGCAGGGCACCGAGGTGATGCCGCCGATGTCGATCAGATAACGGTGCACCCCGGCGATGATGCCGGTGACGATCCCCACCCAGGGGCCGAACAGGATGCCGCCGGCCATGATGGCGATGACGCGCACGTTGACCAGCGAGCCCTCAACGTTGATGCCGGAGTAGGTGCTGAACAGCGCGAACAGCGAGAAGATTGCCGTGACGATGCCGAGCTCAAGCGGCGTATGGTCTTCTTTTTGCAGCAGTTGGCGGAACAGCCGGGTGCGGGTCAGGAAAAACAGACAGATCAACATCAGCGCGGCGCGATCAAACACCGCCAACAGCATTTCAAAAAAAGGGTGCACGACGGGTTCTCGCTGCGGCCTACGGATGACGGCAGTATACCACAGCGAGAGAGGCCCGTGGCTGGGGGCGGCGGTCAGCGCATCCCGAGCTGCGCTTTGCCCAGCGGCGTCAGCAGCTCGACGGTGGCGCGGCCCTCGAAATCGACCTCGAAATCGTCGGGGGCGAAGTCCGGCGGCGTTCTGCCGTCGATAAAGCTCGGCAGCTGGCGCTGCAGATAGGCGTCGTTTTTCTCGCAGCCCGGCGCGGCGGCGATGTACATCACGTTGCTGTCGAACTCGCCGTTATGTTCGTTCTCCACCGCGTGGATCACATCGCAGTGCCAAAAGACCGTGTCGCCCGGCTCCAGATCGGGAATAGGGGAAATCCCGCTTAATAAAAGGGGATGCCATTTTTCCGAGATCGACAGCGCGCGACCCGGCGCCGCATCGCACAGATCGTCATCGGCGACGTCGTCCTGCAGCGCGCGCAGCAGCACATAGGCCATGGCGTTGGCGATTGGCACCAGGTTCAGCGTGCCGGCGTTGGTGCGCTGCGGCGTCAGCGCCGTCCAGCCCTGGAAGGTGCGGAACATCGAGCAGACCGCCGGAGAGGCTATCTCGCGCACTTCGGTGCGGCCGTCGGCGGCGAAGGGATCGTACTGCTGCCAGTCGCCGGAGAAGACGTGGCGATACACATAGCGGAAGTTCTCGTCCAGCCAGCGCTCGATGGTGCCGCTGTCGACGTGCGGCGACAGGCCCAGCGACGAGGAGTTCGGCGGGCGGCGGCGGGTGCGATCGGCGTAGGTGGCGACGCGAGTCGGATCGAAATGCTGTTTGCCGTTGCTTTCGGTGGCCCACAGGCTGTTGAGGAACACCTGCACCGCATGCATGCGCGCGTCCTGCCGCGCTTCAACCTGCGGTTTTGACCAATAGATGCCGTAGATCTGTGGCTTGCTGGCGGCCAGCTTGCCGAAATAGTTGTCTTCGGCGGCGTTCTTCAATCGCTCGACGAAGTTGTTGCGATCGAGGTAATCGCCGATTTCGCGGTTCCAGCCCTCGGCTTTGGCGCGCGGAAACACCCCGCGAATGGCGCAGGCGCCGCGCTGTTTGATCAGCGCTTTTTGTTGTTCAGTGACGCGCTGCTGCAGGATATCTTCCGCGTCAATTTGCGGCACCGGGTTGTGGCCGGCGGCCAGTTCGCGGCGAATCTGTTCGACCTGGCCGCGGATGTTCTCTTCCAGCGCCTGGAATACGTCGCGATAGTTGGGCAATGCCTGGCGCAGCTGACGCTTGACGTTAACGATCGCCTGCGGAATATCGTCGATGACTAAAGAGGCCATGGTGTTCTCCTGATGCCGCGTGGGTAACGGCGGCGGGCAGTTGTAGGGAATCGGGCAAGACGTTATGGTTTTGTGGTTTTAACGTAAATGATTATCGGCAACCAATCGGGGAAAATAAAGAGATATCTTTCATTCGTAAGTTCCTCTTTTTCGTTTTTCGGAGATTTTATGAAGCTGGTCACTGAACGTCTGCAGTTACAGTCGATAACCGCCGAGGATTGGCCGCTGTTTCTGCGCCTGTACCAAGATCCCGAGGTGATCCGTTACATCTCCGATCCGCGCAGCGAAGCGGAGATCCGCGCACGGTTCGAGGAGCGCCTGCCGGTCTGGGACAAACACGGCGACCAGTGGCTGTGCCTGGTGATGCGTGAGAAGCACAGCGGAGAGGCGGTGGGCATTACCGGCTTTCGCCCGCACTGGGCGCCGTATCGGCAGGCGGAAGTGGGATATGGGAGTTTGCCTTCCGGGCAGGGCAAGGGCTATGGCAAGGAGTCGCTGCGGGCGGTGCTGGATTTTGCGGTGAACGCCTGCGGTTTTCACAAGCTGACCGCCACCGTAACCGCCGGTAACGTCGCCTCGCGCGGCCTGCTGGAGTCGTGTGGTTTCCAGCTGGAGGGCACGCTGCGCGACAACTACCGTCTGGCGGATCAGTGGTGCGACGACTGGCTGTTCGGGCTGCTGGCGGCGGAGTTTCAGAGCGCTAAATAAAAATATCGCGCAGGGTATCGACAAGCTCGTCGGCGCTGCGCTATGTTCGATATTCGGTCAGTTCGCTGGCCAGCGTCGCTCGGACGGTCCGGGCGCTAACGTCTATCGAGGAATCTCCTATGGCTGATAACAGTCCACAGCGCCGTTTCACGCGCATTGAACGCCTTCCCCCTTACGTATTCAACATCACCGCCGAACTGAAGATGGCCGCACGCCGTCGCGGCGAGGATATTATCGACTTCAGCATGGGTAACCCCGACGGCCCGACGCCGCCGCACATCGTGGAAAAACTGTGCGCCGTCGCCCAGCGCGACGACACCCACGGTTATTCCACCTCGCGCGGCATTCCGCGCCTGCGCCGCGCCATTTCGCGCTGGTATGCCGATCGTTATCAGGTGGATATCGATCCGGAAAGCGAAGCCATCGTCACTATCGGTTCGAAAGAGGGGCTGGCGCACCTGATGCTGGCGACCCTCGATCACGGCGATACCGTGCTGGTGCCGAACCCCAGTTACCCGATCCACATTTACGGCGCGGTGATCGCCGGCGCTCAGGTGCGCTCGGTGCCGCTGGTGGACGGCGTGGATTTCTTCGGTGAGCTGGAGCGCGCCATTCGCGAAACCATTCCGCGCCCGAAAATGATGATCCTCGGCTTCCCGTCCAACCCGACAGCCCAGTGCGTGGAGCTGGATTTCTTCGAGCGGGTGGTGGCGCTGGCCAAGCAGTACAACGTGCTGGTGATCCACGATCTGGCCTATGCCGATATCGTCTATGACGGCTGGAAAGCGCCGTCGATCATGCAGGTGCCGGGGGCGAAAGACATTGCGGTGGAGTTCTTCACCCTGTCGAAAAGCTACAACATGGCCGGCTGGCGCATCGGTTTCATGGTCGGCAATCCCGAACTGGTCAGCGCGTTGGCGCGCATCAAGAGCTATCACGACTACGGGACCTTTACGCCGCTGCAGGTGGCGGCCATCGCCGCGCTGGAAGGCGATCAGCAGTGCGTGCGCGATATCGCCGAACAGTATCGGCAGCGCCGCAATGTGTTGGTGAAAGGGCTGCATGAGGCCGGCTGGATGGTGGAAAACCCGAAGGCGTCGATGTACGTCTGGGCGAAAATTCCCGAACCTTATGCCCATCTCGGTTCGCTGGAGTTCGCCAAACGCCTGTTGGCGGAAGCCAAGGTTTGCGTTTCGCCGGGCATCGGCTTCGGTGACTATGGCGATACCCATGTGCGCTTCGCGCTGATCGAAAATCAGGACCGTATTCGCCAGGCGGTGCGCGGCATCAAGGCCATGTTCCGCGCGGACGGGTTGCTGATGCCGGGCAAAGGCGGCGGCGCCAAATAATCCTGTCAGGCCGGACGTTTGTCCGGCCTTATTTTTTCCCGTCCCAAGGTTTTCTTCATTATTTCCCCATTATGCTCGACTACGCTGAATTTTATTTTTTGGATAGAGTGTATGAGCAACCGCTACGCGCGATCGCAAATTGTTTTACATTGGTTGACGCTGCTGATGGTGATCCTCACCTACGCGGCGATGTTGCTGAAGGATTCGGTGCCGGAGGCGTGGGCGCCGCTGGTCAAAAATCTGCACTTTAATTTTGGGGCTTCGGTTTTTGCCCTGATGCTGATTCGGCTGGCGGTGCGCACCCTCCACGCGACGCCGCCGACCACGCCGCCGCTGGAGGAATGGCAGGAAGTGGGCGCCAAGATCTTCCATTGGCTGCTGTACGTGGTATTCCTGATGTTGCCGCTGCTGGGCGTGTTAACCCTGGCCTACGGCGGGAAATCGTGGACTTTACTGGGGTGGCCGGTACCGCAATGGGTGACGCCGGATCCGGTGATGCGCAAGCTGGTTAAAACGGTTCATGAGACGCTGGCGAATATCGGCTACTTTATCATTGGCGCGCATGCGCTGGCGGCGCTGTATCACCACTACCTGCGCAAGGACGACACCCTGCGCCGCATGATGCCGGGCAAATAACGGCGAACGACGGAAACGACAAAGGGACGCTCGCGCGTCCCTTTGGCTGTGTTCCCGGTCAGGCAACCATCAACATGAAGGTGCCAACCCAGGCAACCAGCATGAATGACACGCCCATCAAAAAATATTTCACTGAACAACTCCTGTCTGGAGTCCTCGCCAGCAATGATCCCGATTGTTGTGCTGAGTGTTTTATGGGCAACCTGTTTGTCGGGCGGGTTCTTCCAAACGAAAGAACAACGTCCTCGCGCGCGGGTTGTCCGGTTGTCGCGCCTCATGCTCCGTGAGGTAAAATCCGAACCGCGACAGGATCGGCGCTAATGTACTCTCAATACTGGTCTGATTTCAATACTGTGTTTTTGATCACAATTTTTGGCTGTTTTTTGAACAGGGTGCGCTGTTTTATAACGCTTTTTATCGGCGGGCGACAGGAACTAGCCCGCCGTGGCGGGCTGTAAAATAAGGGATGAAGCAATGCAGCGGCAGGCGCTCAGGCGACGGCGTTGATGCCGGTCGCCAGAATGACCCAAAAAACGAGACAAGACAGCAGAATAACGGCCCAAATATGACGGCGACTCCACTCCATTTTTAGCCTTCGTTGTTGCGACAGAGGATTAGGTAACGATCACATCGGCGCGAATGGAGGAAAATTTAGCCCCTGCGGGTAATATTTTGCTTACCTGTTGCTAACTTATTGGCAAACTTCACTTATTGTCACGCGCACGTCGTAGCCCAACAGATACAGCGCCTGCTCCAACGCTTCCACCTTCGAGGCGTAACCGATATCCAGCAACCGCTCCATTTGCCCGCCGTTGAAACCCAGCTTGCGCGCCAGCGCCGCTTTACCGGTGTTTTTGCGCAGCATGGCGTTGTGCAGTTCGATTTTCAGCGCCACCAGCGCCGGCAGGTGTACCCTCAACTCATCGGCTTGCAGAGGAGAAGGGGCGGGCAGAGGCAAACCTTCATCCATCGTGGCGGCGATGGCGGCCAACAGGCTTTCCTGCGCCTCCAGTTCGATGTCTTCGCGTTTATAGCAGGCGGTTTGCCACTCGGGGAAGTCGCGAAAACCGATCTGCCAGGCGTCGCTGTCGCGATCGAAGGCGTAATGGGCGAAGTAATGGCTGAACATGGCGATCCCTGATTAAAACCTGAATGAGGCGCTATTGTGACGGCACGGCCGGCGGATAGCCATAGCCTTGAGCGGAATGGCGCTCAATCGGTCTGTTCACGCGGCTTGCGTCGCAGCCCGTCGGGCGGCAACAGCAGGGCGCAGACCATGACTGCCAGACTGAACAGCGGCAGCCAGCGCGCTACCGGGCCGGGGGAGTAGTTGTTGAGCACCGAGCAAACATAGCACGCTACGGCCAACGCCCAACCGGGCAGGCCGATATCGTTGAGTCGGAATGCGGTTTTGGCCATGAACCACGTGACCAGGCCGAAACAGAACAATGCCCACACCATAATGCACAGCAGATACAGCAGCACCGAGACGAATTCGGCGCCGTCGCCGTGCGCGTGGGCGCGAAAATGGTTTTTATCCAGATAGGTCGACAGAAACGACAGCAGCACGATACCGATGGCGAAGATCGCCAGCGAGAAAATAAACGGTTTGCGCGAGATGCGCCCACGGTACAGGTCTTTGGCGAGTTGTCCGAGAGATTCCATCACAGTCCATTGTCGTGATCATTGCGGCGATAGCCGGGTGGCAAGCAGTCGGGCATTTTATCGGGGCAAACGTGGGCGTCAAGGTGATAACTTTTCTCATTTAGTTGCGGTTGAGATTCAGCGCGGCCGCACCGGGCGTTCTTTGCCCGTGCAAAACGTCACAATTTGGCACGTTTGGCTACCTGACGCGGTCATTGGCGGCATAATCCTGTTTGTTCGCGTTGAACAATGCATTAACATAACTCCCACTTATCTCTTGCATGGCTATATGGATATCCGATGCGTCACCTGGTTGCGCTTTTACCGCTGATTACCTTGCTTGCTGCCTGTAGCAGCACGCCGAAACCCAGTACCACCGCTACGCCGCAGAGCACCCCGGTAAAGGGCGGCTTTTTGCTGAGCCCGGCGCACAGCGGCGCGCCGCTGGGTGGGGATTTCGCCAATAACCCGAATACCGCGCGCTTTATCGAGAAGATGGTGCAGGAACACGGTTTTGACCGGCAGCAGCTGCACGACGTGCTGGCGCAGGCTCGGCGATTGGATTCGGTGCTGCGGCTGATGGACAGGCAGGCGCCGACGCCGTCTACCCAGGGGCCAACCGGGCCGAATGGCTCCTGGCTGCGCTACCGCAACAAGTTCATCACCCCGGATAACGTGCAAAACGGCGTAGTGTTCTGGAATCAATATCAGGATGCGCTGCAGCGCGCCTGGCAGGTGTACGGCGTGCCGCCGGAGATTATCGTGGGGATTATCGGCGTGGAAACCCGTTGGGGCCGCGTAATGGGTAAAACCCGCATTATCGATGCGCTGGCGACGCTGGCCTTCGACTACCCGCGCCGCGCCGATTACTTCGCCGGTGAGCTGGAAACCTTCCTGCTGATGTCGCGCACCGAAGGCGACGATCCGCTCGAGTTGCGCGGCTCCTTCGCCGGTGCGATGGGCTACGGGCAGTTCATGCCTTCTTCCTTCAAAAGCTATGCGGTCGATTTCAACGGCGATGGGCATATCAACCTGTGGGATCCGGTCGATGCCATCGGCAGCGTGGCCAATTACTTCAAAGCGCACGGCTGGTCCAAAGGCGAGCCGGTCGCCATTCAGGCCAACGGCCAGGCGCCGGGGTTGGAAAACGGCTTCAAGACGCGCTACTCGGTCGCCGCGCTGGCCGAAGCCGGCCTGAGCCCGCAGGGTTCGCTTGGTGATAACCAAGAGGCCAGCCTGCTGCGGCTGGATGTCGGCACCGGCTACCAGTATTGGTACGGTCTGCCGAACTTCTACGTTATCACCCGCTATAACCACAGCACCCATTACGCCATGGCGGTATGGCAACTGGGCGAAGCGGTCGGGCGCTCGGCGCGCGGCGGCTTCTGACGCTGCGTCAATAAACGAAAAAGGCCGCTTGCGCGGCCTTTTTTGCATTCTGAGCAATCAGAAATCGTAGCGCAGACGCACCACGGTCATATCGCCGAGGTTGTCGGTGCTCGATGTCAGCACGTGCTCCACGTCAACGCGGAAACCGTAGTCAAACTGTACGGTCACCCCGAGGCCGTTATCGATGCGCTGGTAGTTGCGGCCGGTGATGTATTCCAGGCGGTCGCCCATGAAGTACGGCATCACCGATTTCACCGCGTACTGACCTACCGGCACGGTATAACCGGCCAGGTATTCGATACCCCACGCATCGCCGGCGAAGTAATTATTGACGTCGGCTTTCTTGGTGGTCAGGAAGTCGTTGTAGTAACCGCCGCCGAAGGTCAGGGTCCAGTTGTCCGGTTTCCAGCTGATGGCGGTGCCGAAAATGTTCTGATCGTAGCTTTTGCTGCCGCTGGTGGACGGGTTGCGCATTTCGGCGCGGGTGTAGTTCCAGGCGGTGCCCCAGGTCAGATCCGGTGTAATGTGGTAATCCACGCCCAGAGAGCCGCCGCCTTTGCGCTTGTAGCGCAGGCCGTTGCCCGGCAGGTAGTCGCTGTCGCTGAACAGGTACGAAGCGTAAACGTCCGCATCGCCGAAGCGGTTCTTGTACTTCAGCATTTTGCGTGAACGGTAAGAGCCGTCGTAGTCGCCGTTAATGCCGTTGCCCGGCGCCTGGGCCAGCATGTCGTAGTCCCAGATATCGGTCTTGGCGCCCACCACGTCATAATAAACGCTGTTCTGCTGACCGAAGGTCATCTGGCCCCAGGTGTTGCTTTTCAGGCCGGTGTACAGCATGCGACGGCTGGTGTTTCTTGCGCCGTCGGCATAGTGATGATCCCAGTCAAACAGCGCCGGAATGTTCACGCCCAGCTCGTAGTAGCTGATCCAGCTGATATCGTCGAACAGATAGTAGTCCGCCGCGAAACGGAAGCGGGTGCCGCCGTCGAAGCCGTTACGCTTGTACGAGCCCTTGTCACCGTCGCCCGTCATGTTGTTGAACTGCGGACGAATACTGCCGCCAACGGTGAAGTTCAGGCGGCTGAGCGGATCGCCGGCCTGTGGATCTTGCTTCAGCAGGGTGATTTCCGCCTGAGCGGCGAACGACGCGCTGCCGATCGCCAGACCCAGCGCCACCGCTTGAGTCATTACGCGCAATTTCATTGCCATGTGTTATCCCTGTTTTAGGTATGACCGCCCTCATCAGCGCCGCCATGCCGATGTTTTGCGCAGAAAGCTGCGTTTTTGCGCATTTTGACGGTTTTTTTTGGTGTTTTAGCGGCGGGCGGCATTTGTAGCATAAACGGTGAAATAAATAATTACTTTTCTTGCTAATTATTGGCCGGTTTTTGACCATTTCGTGCGGTGAAAGTGGCCGCTCTGCCTCTCTCTCCACTCGGATGAATTCATTTAACGCCAAGGTTTATATTTTTCATTTGTCAGTCACCAACCCCAGCCTGTAATTTCAGCCATGCAAGAGATAATTAATTCCAGCCTGTCACCGCCGTATTAACGTGAGGCATTTTTGCGTAATCGGTTGGCAGGAATAAGCGATTGGGAGGTCGCCATGAGAAACCTGTTAATGTTGTTGGTGGGGCTGTTTTCATTACCGGCGATGGCGGCGGAGTCGCACGTCTGCCATTCTCAAGCTTATGATTATGCAGAGGTTAGTAAGCTAAGGTTGTCTGACGACACTCTGTTTTTCTGCCGCGGCGTGGGGCGCCTGACGATCCCGGAATTGGCGCGAAAAGGCTGGAAGGTGATTCACCTGGCGCAGCAAACTGAATATACCGACTCCGTCGACAGCGATGGCGAAGTTATTAAGCTTTATCAGGAAATCGTGGTGTATAAAGAATAACGCGACGGCAGCCTGTGATTATTTCAACGGCGGCGGGAACCCTATTATGAATGCAAGAATCGGTATCGACGGCAGGGCTGCCGCCGCCATGGTGATGCTATGCGCCATTTGGGGAATGCAGCAGGTGGCGATCAAGGCCGCCGAGCCGGATGTGTCGGCGGTGCTGCAAATTGCCATTCGCTCTGGTCTTGCCGCGCTGGGGGTTTACCTGCTGGCGCGCTGCCGCGGCGAGTGCTTCACCTGGGATCGCGCCACGCTGAGCGCCGGTTTGAGCGTAGGGGCATTGTTCGCGCTGGAGTTCTTTTTTGTCTCCGAAGGGCTGCGCTATACCAGCGCTTCGCATATGGCGGTGTTTTTGTATACCGCGCCGCTGTTTTCCGCTCTCGGCCTGCATTTTCTGATTCGCCAGGAACGCCTGTCGTCGGTGCAGTGGCTTGGCATGCTCATCGCCTTTGGCGGCGTGGTGTTGGCCATATCGGGCATGGCTGAGGGCAGCGGCGCTGCAGCTCGGTTGAAGGGCGATCTCTACGGTCTGCTGGCGGGGATCGCCTGGGGCGGTTCTACGCTGGTGATCCGTACCACGCGTCTGGCGGAGTGCCCGGCTAAACAGACGCTGCTGTTCCAGTTGACGGGCGCCTGCGTGCTGCTGTCGTTGCTGGCGATAGCGTCGGGCAATTTGCACGTCGTTCTGAGCCGGGTGGCCTGGAGCAGCCTGCTGTTCCAAACGGTGATCGTGTCGTTTTTCAGTTACCTGATCTGGTTTTCACTGTTGCGTCGTTATCAGGCGTCCTCGCTGGGCATTCTCACCTTTATGACGCCGGTATTCGGCATCCTGGCCGGCGTCGTCATGCTCGGCGAGCCGCTGCAAATTGAGTTTGTATTGGGTGCCGTGCTGATCGTGCTGGGGTTAATCGTGGTGAGTTGTTCATATCTTATTTATTTTGACCGTAGGGTGGCACCAAAAATATAAATTATGGATGTTGATGTACAGAATTACCAAATAAGCTGCGAAAGCCAATTCATTATTCAGATGCAAATATCCCGCTATGCCTGGGGCGTGCCGTTGATTACGCTCAGCGATAACGGTGACTTTACCGTGATAAGAAGCCGAGGTTGGTCGAAATTGGCTAACGGGATGCCGCTGGAGGTTTATTACTTTGCCAATAATTCCCTGCTGACCTGGGATAAAAATCGCAAATATATCTCTTATTCAAAGGCCGGCCGGCTCTATGCCTGCGCGTTGCATTTTTCTTATTCTCCCAAAGTATGGCGATAACCCTCTGGCCATCAGACCAGAGGGGATATTTTCATGATCCACTGCTTAAACGCGAGGATCTTCGGCCACTGCCGCTCGGAGATGGTCGAGGTAAAATAGCAGTGTTCGCAGGGCACGGTCATATCGGCGAACGGAATGATCAGCTCGCCGCTTTTGATCCAGTCCTGCACCAGATTAAGCCGCCCCATGGCGACGCCAAGGTGCCGCGTAGCGGCCAGCACCGCGAGATCGGAACGGTCGAACTCCATACTTTTACTGTCGGTATCCAGCCCCAGCGCAAAGTGTTGTGACCAGGTTTGCCACTCATCTTCGCCGGAGTTGTAGCGATCGTGCAGCAGCGTACAGTGAGCCAGGTTTTCCGGCGCATCATACAGATTGTGTGCGGCGGCGTACTGCGGCGTGCAGATCGGCACCATCGATTCCTGCATAAAGGCTTCTTCCAGATGCCGCCCCGAGCGCAGTTTGCCGAAGTACATCGCCAGATCCACGCCGCGGTTGGCCAGGTTGATGATTTCCTGCCCGGTCAGAATGTTGAGGTGAATGGTGGGGTGCTGGGCGATAAAATCGCCGATGCGCGGCAGCAGCAGACATTGCACCAGGGACGGGTGCGAGTAGAGGGTCAAGGTCCCCGTCAACTCGCGATTTTTGATGTCCAGGATTTCCTGATTCAAGGTGTTGAAGGAGCTGTCCAGCGCCCATTGCATGCGCTCGCCCTCCGGCGTCAGCGTAATTCTGCGATGAAAGCGTTGGAATAGCAGAAACCCCAATTCCTTTTCGAGCAAATTAATGCGGTGGCTCACGGCGCTGGGGGTGATCGACAATTCTTGTGCCGCCAGCGCAAAAGATAAATGACGGGCGACGCATTCGAAAGTATGCAGCCTGGAAAATTGATAGCTGGTCAGCGGGGTCGCCCGCTGCGAATGTTTTTTACTGGGGAACATGCTATTTCTCCGTGCGCATAATCCGGCAATATTAACATTTAATGGTGCGGAGGATAAACCCAGCCTGATTGATATATTCGGTTTTTATGCCGAGGGATTTCGTTATGTTGAGGGTAAATTAACTTACTGGCATAACACGCGGAAATAACAGACACAGGGGGCGTTGACTGAGAGGCGATGATAATCAGCAATAGGACGAATATAATAAAAGAGGTGCCGTTAAGCAGCGAGTAAAGGCGGTGTGCGACAGCCTGAACGATAAAGGCTCATGTTCCATGCGGGATAGAATGGTTTCGCCATAATAATCCGTGGCATGGCGACGCAGAGCATGCGTTAAGCCCGGATGCCAACGAGAGGGAGGCAGCAATCCCCCGCCTGGCAAAGAACCGTGCCCGGTGGCTGCCCACCGGACACGGCATTCAGGGAAAAGTGGTTTGCTCGTCGGCGCCCATCAACGGCGACGCAGCAGCAGGCCGGCCAACAGACCTGCGCCGGCAACGAGTGCCAACGCGGCGAGGGGATTTTTCTTCATCATGCTGCCGGCGCAGCTCAGGGCGTCGCCGTATTTTTCTTGCAGCGCGCCCACTGCCTGGCGCGTGACGCCTTCGGCCTGCCAACGTTCGTTGCCGCTGACGTCGCCCGCGATTTCCTGCGCTTTGCCCGCCACTTTTTCCATCATGCCATTGGCTTTTTCGCTGTTCATTATGATGCGCTCCTTAGGTTCGATCCGTTTGGCGTTCGCACAGGGCGAAAGCCTGCATTTGCACCGCCATGTTATGCACTTCACTCGGTGCTCATAAGGGGCGTTTGCATCGGTATGGCTAGTGCATTTGCAGGCTACTTGCCATTCATCGAGGCTGGTCCGCCGGTAAACAGCCCGCGTTCTCTGGCCCATACGATGGCTTCGCTGCGGCTGTGCACGCCGAGTTTGGAATAGACCGTCGCGACATGATTGCGAATGGTGTTGAGCGCCAGATTGAGGCGCGCCGCGATTTTCTTGTCCGGCAGTCCCTCGCAGATCAAACCCAGCACATCGCGCTCGCGCGGGGTGAGATCGTTGGCGGCAAACCCGGTCTGGTTGGACCGATTGATGCTTTTCACATTAGCCAGTTTTTCGATCAGGGTTTGGCTAAACCACGAGGCGTCCTGCATCACTTCCTCGATGGCGTTCACCAGCTCCAGCTCCGAGCGCTTGCGTTCGGTAATGTCCATGAGCACCAACAGATAGCAGGGCGCATTATGGATGCTGACGGCATCCGCCGAGGCCACGCAGTCGATTAACTCGCTCCCTTTCTTGCGCACCCGGATGTCCATCCCTTCGACATTGCCGGTTTTTTCCAGGGCGGCAAACAAACGGCTGCCCGCCTCGGGATCGTCAAAAACCGGGATCTCGTCGACCGATTTGCCGACCAAGGCTTCGGCGTCGCATTCGATGGCGCGGACGAAGGCTTCGTTAACATCCAGCACGCGCCGCCCGTCTGCGGTGCACACCAGCGTTGGCACCGGGCTCAGGCGGAAAGATTTGGCGAACCGCTCTTCACTTTCTCGCAGCGCCGATTCAGCCTGGCGCCGGGGTTCGAGATCGGTAAACGTGAACAGCATGCAGTCGTCTTCATTGATGTCCAACGGTTGACCGGCAACCACCACCAGCTTGCTGCCTCCATCGGGCAGTTTCAGCTCGGCCTCCATCTGCGGAATGGTGGCGCCTTCCCCCAGGCGCTGCACGGCCAGCTCTTTATGCTCGGCCTGTTGCAGGACGTCCAGTTCATAAACCGAACGCCCCAAGACCTGTTCACGTTGGTAACCGGTCATATCAAGGAACCCTTGATTGACCTTGACGTAGCGCAGATCGCTGAGCCGACAGATGACCGCCGGCGCCGGATTGGCGTTAAAGGTTTTTTCAAAGCGCTGTTCGGCGCTGGCCCACTCCGTCGCGTCGCTCATGATCAGCGCCAGCAGCTCCGGCTGCCCCTGCGGATCGGTGACGATCAGGCTCCGCAGGCGGTGCACCCAGAAACTGTCCGGATCGTCGACCTGGCGAACTTCCACCACCACATCGGTGAAGGTCTCGCCATCGGCAACCCGGTTCAAAGGGTACTGCTCCAAAGCCAGCGGATGGTTGTTGCGATAGCGCAGGGCAAAACGCGCCGCGTACTCGCCGGCATTGGCCCCCAGGGCTTGCTGGTGGCTCACGCCATGCATGGCTAACGCGGCCTCGTTGGCCCATAGCAGGGTTTGATCGGTATCCGTCAGGATCACGCCGTCGGACAAGCCGGAGATGATTTGCTGCAGGTGGCCGCGGTTGGTTTCGCTGGCCAAGACGGATTGGCTCATGTGTTCTCCGCTAGACAGAAGGGGAGCGGCCTCTCTAGGGGCCGCGGGTTACGCTACTCGCTGAGCAGCTTAGTGCATAACGTGCGTATTCGCAGGGTGTGAATGCACCAGGCGTTCTGGTGCAAATGAACCGGGACGGCCGATGATGTCGCGCGGCAGACTGAATTTGTCTGCGCGGTTTTCTGCCGTGCGTGCAATCACTTGTCCAGAAAATATAAGGAACAACGATGACCACTGTCTATGAATCAAATCGCTTTGCGTTTCAGGTGTCATGGGGCTCGATATTGGCCGGGAGTGCCGTGGCGCTGGTGACTTATCTGATATTCAGCGTGCTGGGGACGGCGATCGGCGCCCAGGCCGTGGATATGATGCAAAAGGGCAACCCGCTGAGCGGATTTGGCACCAGCACCGGGATCTGGCTGCTGGTTTCAACGCTGGCGTCGTTGGCCGCAGGCGCGTTCGTCGCCGGCCGCACCGCGCCGAATCGCGGCGGCTTGCATGGCCTGTTGAGCTGGGCGATCACCACCTTGCTGACCACCTGGTTGATGGTGTCGCTGGCAAGCGGCGTGGTGGGGCTGGCTGGCAACGCGGTTGGCAAAGGGCTCTCGCTGGCGGGCAGCGGCCTGGCGGCGGCGGCGCCAAGCGTGGGCGACAGCCTGAAGCAACAGTTGGATAAAAATGGCATCAGCCTGGACTGGGGAAACCTGGAAAGCCAGTTGAACGCAACGCTTAAGCAGACCGGTAAGCCGGAGCTGGATCCGGCTCGGTTGGAGCAGAAAGCCAATCGGGCGGCCGCCGACGGCAAACAGTCGGCCGTGGATGCTGCGGCCGATCCGGCGCAGGCTGCCACCGAGCTTAAGCAGTGGTTCGAGCGCGTTAAGCAGTCCGGTGAGCCGACGTTGAGCGCCGCCGATAAGGACGCGCTGGTGAATATTGTTGCGGCGCGTACCGGCAAGAGCCGTGATGAAGCGAGCCAAATCGTCGATAACTACGCCCAGGCTTATCAGCAGGCGGTGCAGAAGGTGGAAAAACTCAAGGCCGAGGCCGAGCAGAAAGCGCGTGAAGCGGCTGATGAAGCGGCCAAGCAACTCTCTCGCGCCGCGTGGGGCTCACTGCTGATACTGCTGCTGGGCGCTGCGTTGAGCGCCGGCGTGGGGCGAATTGCCGAGTCAACCCGCCGTACCGTCACGGTGAGTTGAGATGGGCAAAAACCTGTCGTGCATCTCGCTGAATTATCGAAAAGTGGCGGGAGCGTCTGCGCCCGTACTGGTCATCGATTTTTGCAACGAGAACAACGAGCGCTACACCTTGCGCTATAACTTGCCGCCGGATACCCCGGAACGGACCGAGCGACGGGTGTCCTTGCTGCTGTATCTGTTGCGTAAGCACAGAGCGGCAGAGATCGACAACCTGACGGACTAATCCGCTCATTGGATGAAAAGCCCAGCTTTGCGTGCTGGGCTTTTTTTTTTGAGGAGCGGGCGGTTACGGTAACAAACTATGGCGCGTATCGGCTTGGCGCTTGACGGCGGAGAGGCTGGCGCGGTGCGGGAGCATCAATGCCCCCGGGACGGGAAGGCAATATATGACCTCTAACATGATTTGTTGATGCATCCGCTTTTTCTGTGCAGGGAAAGATAAAAAAGAAACTCACTGTTGCGACATGTGATTATTAAGCCTGATGTTCAGGCTTTGCGTTTATTCCTCTCAGCTTCCTTAGCCACGGCTCAGGCTTTACCCATTAGCTGCAATAAGTGTTATCAACAATCAAGGCTATAAAATGCGATTTCATTTCTGATGATGAAATTCCTATTCGGCCATGCAATTGATGCGATAAAAAACACTTTAAGATAAAAAAATTAACAGAAAGTGTGATTCTCACTGGCGGCGCAAGTGCTCCTTCAATAGATGCACTTTGTGTCGTTAAATTTTGTTTTTCGATTTTCTTGTGGGTGGATTTATATAACATGATCATTTTCAGTTATTTATATAATGACCTCTCGGAGGGTGTGAGAATAAAAAGAAGAGGGCGTGATTTTTTAGGATTAATCTTAATGACTTAATTTCTTCGCTTAACGATTTTAATGAAAAGGATACGACTTTTATAAATGCAAGGAGCGCACATGGATTACAGAAGAGATATTCTTTTACAAGTATTGGAGTATATGGAAAAGAATATTGTGGAGGGGCTTTCGGTTGAGAAGGTTTCAATTATCTCGGGTTACTCTAAATGGCATTTACAGCGGTTGTTTAAGCATTATTTTGGCATTACGCTCGGGACGTATATCAGGAATAGAAAGCTGAGCCGATCGGCTGTCTTGCTCAAACAGCATCAAGGGAACATATTGGATGTCGCCTTGGCATCGGGGTTTGCCTCTCAGCAATGCTACACCCGGGCATTCAAACGTTTCTTTGGCGAAACGCCCAACAGCTTTAGAAACAGCCGGGGATGGGATTTTTCCACGCAGATCCCCCCGTACGGCAACGATAATAAACCCTATTTCTATCATACGGTCATGCCGGATGACATCGAGATGCTGAAGCATTACAAAACATTAATTTTCCATTCTATAAGGAAATACAGAGATGCCAATGATATTGCGCAGACTAATGAGAAACGGCTAAGCAAAAATTGGGGGGCATATAATGTAGAGAAAAGCAGGGGGAATAAATGCCATGCCAACGGCAAGGATCAGGCGGTTTTTCACTCCATCTTCAACTTCTATATCCCAATGGGCAAATATATTGTTATTCCCTTTATGGGCGAGTTGCCTGAGTACGTTAATTTTTTTGAGGGGATATATGACGCTTACTTGCCGGCTATCAACGTCAAAATGAGGGAGAGCTTCTTTATCGAGCTATATAGAGATGAAAATTCAAACAGTAAAGTTATCAATGTCGATATACTTATTCCTGTGACGTAGTGATGGAAAAGGAGACGTCATGAATAGAGAAAATCGCCCCGAGTCGAGGAATAAACGGCACCACGCACTCCTGCTACTGTATTTAAGGCTGTCTGCCTTTGGCCGAATCATCGTCGCCGGTTTAGGGAAACGGGCCATTCAATTCACGCTGGCATTCATTCTGTTCATGTTTTCAGGAAATGCGATGGCCAATAATCGGGAACATCAGCCAATCGCGTTGGCAGGAATGACCTGGATGGCGTGCCTGCACCCGCAGGGATGAAATTAGGGCTGAACAAGGGATTGAAGCAGGGTCCGCGGGCGGTCGATGCGCATTGGCTCGATAAGGAAAAATGGCGTCCCCGACTGGAATCGAACCAGTAACTAGCCCTTAGGAGGGGCTTGTTATATCCGTTTAACTACGGGGACGCTGCGGACCGGCAACCGAAGCTGCCGGGGCATTATACCTTTTTTTACCCGCAGAATAAGCGCTTAGCGGCGCGTTTGCTCAATACCTCGCCAGTTCGCGCCGAAATTTCCTTGGCTAACCGACGGCGATCACGGTTTTTCCCCGCCGTGGCGCCGTTTTTCCTCTTGCAGGCGCGCCGCCTTATTTTTGGCGCTCAAATCGTTGCGGATTTGCGCGTGGCTTATCAGCGCAAAGATAAAAGTGCCGCCGATGATGTTGCCCGCCAGCGTCGGCAGGGCGAACGGATAAACGAATGCTTGCCATTCCATCGCGCCGTTGAACACCAGATACAGGATCTCCACCGAGCCGACCACGATATGCGTCAAATCGCAAATCGCCACCAGGTAGGTCATCAACACGATCACCCAGATTTTCGCCGCGCCGGCGGCCGGGAACATCCATACCATGGTGGCGATGATCCAGCCGGCCAGGATGCCGTTGGCGAACATTTCTCCCGGCGTATGGCGCATCACCTCTTCGCCCAGACTGATGAAGGCGCGGCGCGTTTCGGCGTCGAACAGCGGCATATGGGTAAACGCCAGTGCCGCCAGCGCGGTGCCGATCAGATTGCCGAGCAGCACCACGCCCCACAGGCGCAGTAGGATAAGCAGGTTGCGCGGCGTGGGCTTATGCATGATCGGCAACACCGCCGTGACGGTGTTTTCGGTAAACAGCTGCTGGCGCGCCATAATGACAATGATAAAACCGAAGGTGTAGCCGAGGTTCTCAATGAAAAAGCGGCTGGGATCGTCCGGCAAGCGGGCGTGGAAAATGCCTTTCGCCGCCAGCGAGGCGCCCATCGACAGCCCGGCGGCGATCGCCGACCACAGCAGCGCCAGCCCGTCGCGCTCTAGCTCTTTTTCGCCTTCCATCCGGATCTGCTCATGCACCGCTGCCGCGCGCGAAGGCAAATTTTCTTCCCTGACTTCGATTTCGCGTTTGCCCTGTTCCTGCTCTTCGCTCTCTACCTGCATTGTCTCATCCGGCTCGTGCTCCTGGCGTGGCTGTTCGTTCATGCTGTCGCTCCTGCTCAATAAGGGTGAGTTCACGTCATTAAGCGTAGTTGCCCGGTCTAAATGCGGCGAAATACAGAAAAAGGTAACAAGAGTTAAAATCCGCCGATTTTTTCCACGCATTCTTGATCCTGCTCGCCATATTGGCCCCTCGGCGCGCCCGCCGCAGGCTGCGTGCGGGGAAAGGCTTATGCTATGATTCGCTATCCCAAAGAAAAATATGAGTTCCCTGATGCTGGAAGCCAAAAGTCTGAGTTGCGTGCGCGATGAGCGCATCCTGTTTAGCGAGCTAAGCTTTTCAGTTCAGCCGGGCGATATCATTCAGGTAGAAGGGCCGAACGGCGCGGGCAAGACCAGTTTGCTGCGCATCCTCGCCGGTCTGGCGCGGCCGGACGGCGGTGAGGTGTGCTGGCGCGGGCGCAACACGTTGCGCGATCGCGCGGCGTATCAGCAAGATTTGCTGTTTATCGGCCATCAACCGGGCATCAAAGCCGTATTGACACCCTTTGAAAATCTGCAGTTTTATCAGGCGGTGCGCGGCGCGGTCGAGCATCAGGCCATCTGGCGCGCGCTGGAGCAGGTGGGGTTGGTGGGGTACGAAGATCTGCCGGTGGCGCAGCTTTCGGCCGGGCAACAGCGGCGGGTGGCGCTGGCGCGATTGTGGCTCAGCGCGGCGCCGCTGTGGATCCTCGATGAACCCTTGACGGCAATCGATAAACAGGGCGTGGCCGAGTTGATTAGCCTTTTTGAACAACATGCGCAGCGGGGCGGCATGGTATTGTTGACCACGCATCAGGATTTGGCCGGCGTCAGCCAAACGGTGGGCAAAATTCGTTTGGCGGAACACGACGCGGGGAGTTTGTGATGTTTTTGACTCTGGTGCGTCGCGAATTGAAGATCGCCTGCCGTAAAGGGTCGGAGATCGTCAACCCACTGTGGTTTTTCCTGATTGTGATCACGCTGTTCCCGCTGGGGATTGGCCCTGAACCGCAGCTGCTGGCGCGCATTGCGCCGGGCATCGTGTGGGTGGCGGCGCTGCTGGCTTCGCTGCTGTCGCTGGAGCGGCTGTTTCGCGACGACTTTCTCGACGGTTCGCTGGAGCAGCTGTTGCTGCTGCCGACGCCGCTGCCGATGACGGTGCTGGGCAAAGTGTGTGCTCACTGGGTTGTGACGGGATTGCCGCTGCTGATCCTGTCGCCGCTGGTGGCGCTGCTGCTGTCGCTTGATATGCAAACCTGGCTGGCGGTGGCGGGTACGCTGCTGCTCGGCACGCCGACGCTGAGTCTGATCGGCGCTATCGGCGTGGGGCTGACCGTCGGCCTGCGCAAAGGGGGCGTGCTGCTCAGCCTGCTGGTGCTGCCGCTGTATATCCCGGTGCTGATCTTCGCCACCGGCGCGATCGACGCCGCCTCGATGGGCATGCCGATCGACGGTTATCTGGCGATACTCGGCGCGATGCTGGCGGGCAGCGTGACATTGGCGCCGTTTGCCACCGCGGCGGCGCTGCGAGTGAGCGTGCACTAGCTAACGTATTGAATGAACAGACGGGGCAAGGCCGACAAGAGCGTACCCCGCAGAAGATTTTCGCCGTTTCGAACGCTCGGAGCGGCCGACGCATAAAAATTACCGTGAGCACTGACGACAATGTGGAAATGGTTACATCAACTGGCGCGGCCCGAACGGCTGTATCACGTCTGCGGCCGCTTTATCCCCTGGCTGGGGCTGGCGGCGGCGGCCTGCCTGCTGCTCGGCTGGGCATGGGGCTTTGGCTTCGCGCCGAAGGATTATCAGCAGGGCGACAGCTTCCGCATCATTTATATTCATGTGCCGGCGGCCATGTGGTCGATGGGCATCTACGCCTCGATGGCGGTGGCGGCGTTTATCGGCCTGGTGTGGCAGATGAAAATGTCCGATACCGTGGTGGCGGCGATGGCGCCGATCGGCGCGGTGTTCACCTTTATCGCGCTGGTGACCGGCTCCGCCTGGGGTAAGCCGATGTGGGGCACCTGGTGGGTATGGGACGCGCGGCTGACCTCCGAGCTGGTGCTGCTGTTCCTCTATATGGGCGTTATCGCGCTGTATAACGCTTTTGAAGACCGCCGCCTGGCGGGCCGGGCCGCCGGGATTCTGGTGCTGGTAGGCGTGGTGAATATCCCGATCATCCATTTCTCTGTCGAATGGTGGAACACGCTGCATCAGGGGTCGACCAACATGCAGCAATCCATTGCGCCCAGCATGCGCACCCCGCTGCGCTGGGCGATCCTCGGTTACCTGCTGTTGTTCATTACGCTGACGCTGATGCGCCTGCGCAATCTGATCCTGTTCCAGGAGCGCCAGCGCCCGTGGGTCGCCGGGCTGGTGAATAAGGAGCGTCAGTCATGAATGCCGCGTTCGATTCCTGGCCGGCGTTTTTCGCCATGGGCGGTTATGCCTTCTATGTCTGGCTGGCGGTTGCCGTCACGCTGATTTCGCTGTTGGGGCTGGTGGCGCACACCGTCTGGCAGCGGCGGCTATTGCTCGCCGAGATCGGCCGCCGTCAGGCGCGCGAGCGGCGCATTCGCCATGCGCAACAATCAAAACAAAAATCCGCCGCACCGCGGGAGAAATCATTGTGAATCCACGTCGTAAAAGCCGCCTTTATCTGGCGATCGTTGTGCTGATCGGCATCGCGCTGACCGCAACCCTGATGCTGTACGCGCTGCGCTCCAACATCGATCTGTTCTACACCCCGGGTGAAATCCTGCAGGGCAAGGGCGAAAACCATGAGAAGCCCGAGGTCGGCCAGCGGTTGCGCATCGGCGGCATGGTGATGCCCGGCTCGGTGAAACGCGATCCCAATACGCTGCAGGTCAGCTTCAAGATTTACGATGCGCGCGGCGCGATCGGCGTGACCTACACCGGCATTCTGCCGGACCTGTTCCGCGAAGGGCAGGGCGTGGTGGCGCAGGGCGTGCTGGGCGAGGGCAACGTGGTCAACGCGCGCGAAGTGCTGGCCAAGCACGACGAAAAATACACCCCGCCGGAAGTGGCCGACGCGATGAAAGAGAATCACAAAGGGCCGGCGGAAGCGTATAACGCGCCGCAGGCGGAGGGCGCCAAGTCATGATGCCGGAACTGGGCAGTTTTCTGCTGTGCCTGGCGCTGGCGATCGCGCTGCTGCTGAGCATTTACCCGCAGTGGGGCGCGGCGCGGCAGGACAGCCGCATGATGGCGGTGGCCCGCCCGCTGACCTACGGCATGTTCGCCGCGATTGCGCTGGCGTTCCTGTGCCTGGTGCATGCCTTCGTGGTCAATGACTTTACCGTCGCCTACGTGGCCACCAACTCCAATACCCAACTGCCGGTGTATTACCGCATCGCCGCCACCTGGGGGGCGCACGAAGGTTCGCTGCTGCTGTGGGTGCTGCTGCTGAGCTGCTGGTCGCTGGCGGTGGCGTTGTGCAGCCGGGCGATGCCACAGGACGCGGTGGCGCGGGTGTTGTCGGTGATGGGCATGATCACCGCCGGCTTCCTGCTGTTCATCATCATGACCTCCAACCCGTTCACCCGCACGCTGCCTAACTTCCCGATCGACGGCAGCGATCTCAACCCGCTGCTGCAGGATATCGGCCTGATCTTCCACCCGCCGCTGCTGTACATGGGCTATGTCGGCTTCTCGGTCGCCTTCGCGTTCGCCATCGCCTCGCTGATGGCCGGCCGGCTCGACACCGCCTGGGCGCGCTGGTCGCGCCCGTGGACCACCGCCGCCTGGGTGTTCCTCACGCTGGGCATCGTGCTCGGATCGGCCTGGGCCTACTATGAGCTGGGCTGGGGCGGTTGGTGGTTCTGGGATCCGGTGGAGAACGCTTCCTTTATGCCGTGGCTGGCCGGCACCGCGCTGATGCATTCGCTGGCGGTGACCGAGAAACGCGGCACGTTCAAAGCCTGGACGGTGTTGCTGGCGATCACCGCTTTCTCGCTGTGCCTGCTGGGCACCTTCCTGGTGCGCTCCGGCGTGCTGGTCTCGGTGCACTCCTTCGCCTCCGATCCGGCGCGCGGCATGTTTATTCTCGCCTATCTGGTGATCGTCATCGGCGGTTCGCTGCTGCTGTACGCGGTCAAGGGCGGCCAGGTGCGCAGCCGGGTGCAGCACGAGACCTTCTCGCGCGAGACCTTCCTGCTGGGCAACAACGTGCTGCTGATCGCCGCCATGCTGGTGGTGCTGTTGGGCACGCTGCTGCCGTTGGTGCACAAACAGTTGGGGCTGGGCAGCATTTCGATCGGCGAGCCGTTCTTCAACACCATGTTCACCTGGCTGATGGCGCCGCTGGCGCTGCTGTTGGGCATCGGGCCGCTGGTGCGCTGGCGCCGCGATGAGCCGGGCAAGCTTTGGCGCCGCCTCGGCGTGGCGCTGCTGGTGACGCTGGTGCTGTCGATTCTGCTGCCGTGGCTGTTGCAGGACAGCATCGCCGGCATGACGGTGGTGGGCCTGATTATGGCGCTGTGGGTGATCATCCTGACGCTGATGGAGCTGCATGAGCGCGCCACCCATCGTCACGGTTTCTGGCGCGGCCTGCGGCAGCTGTCCCGCAGCCACTGGGGCATGGTGCTCGGCCACCTCGGCGTGGCGGTGACGGTGATCGGCATCGCCTTCAGCCAGAACTACAGCGTGGAGCGCGACGTGCGGATGAAGGCCGGCGACAGCGTGGATATCCACAACTATCACTTCGTGTTCCGCGACGTGCACGACATTCGCGGCCCGAACTACAGCGGCGGCGTCGGCATCATCGACGTCACGCGCAACGGCAAGCCGGAGGCGACGCTGCACGCGGAGAAACGCTACTACAGCGTGGCGCGCAGCATGATGACCGAGGCGGCGATCGACGGCGGGTTCAGCCGCGATCTGTACGCGGCGCTGGGCGAGGAGCTGGAAGACGGATCCTGGGCGGTGCGTCTGTATTACAAACCCTTCGTGCGCTGGATCTGGTTCGGCGGCGTCTTTATGGCGATCGGCGGCCTGCTGTGCATTCTCGATCCGCGTTATCGCATGAGCAAAAAGCTCAAGCGCGAAGGCAAGCTGGAGGCGCAATCATGAAGCGTAAGCTGCTGTTTATCCCGTTGGTACTCTTCCTGCTGCTGGTGGCGGCGCTGATGGTGCAGCTGACGCGCAACGCCGGCGGCGAAGATCCGACCATGCTGGAATCGGCGCTGATCGGCAAACCGGTGCCGACCTTCAGGCTGGAATCGCTGGATCAGCCCGGCAAAACCTACGATCAGGCGGTGCTGCGCGACGGCAAGCCGATCTTGCTCAACGTCTGGGCCACCTGGTGCCCGACCTGCCGCGCGGAACACCAGTATCTCAATACGCTGGCGGCGCGCGGCGTGCGGGTGGTTGGCCTGAACTATAAAGACGATCGCGCCAAGGCGGTGACCTGGCTCAATTCCCTCGGCAATCCCTACGCCCTCAGCCTGTACGACGGCGACGGCATGCTGGGGTTGGATCTCGGGGTGTACGGTGCGCCCGAGACCTTCCTTATCGACGGCCAGGGGATTATCCGCTATCGCCACGCCGGCGACATGAATGAGCGGGTCTGGCAGCAGGAAGTGCTGCCGCTGTATAAAAAGTACGGGGGTGAGGCATGAGGCTGATTGTCCTGCTGTGCGCCGCGCTGCTGAGCTGGAGCGCCGCCGCGGCGATTGATACCTATCGCTTCAACTCCGTCGAGCAGGAGCAGCAGTATCGCGAGTTGACCGAACAGCTTCGCTGCCCGAAATGCCAAAACAACAGCATTGCCGATTCCAACGCCATCATCGCCGCCGACATGCGCACCAAGGTGTACGAGCTGATGATGCAGGGACAAAACAAACAGCAGATCATCGATTACATGGTGGCGCGTTATGGCAATTTCGTCACCTACGAACCGCCGGTAACGCCGGCGACGCTGATCTTGTGGATCGGCCCGCTGCTGTTCGTGCTGATAGGCGGGGCGGTGGTGATCCTGCGCACCCGTCGCCGGCCCGATGCGGCGGTGGACGATGAATTCTCCGAACGGGAACGGCAGCGCCTGGCGGCGTTGTTGCAAGAGACTGACAGGAAGAAACCCTAATGGCTTTTTGGCTGATTATTTGCGTGTTGCTGGCCGGCGCCGCCGCGTTGCTGGTGGTGCCGGCGATGCGCCGCGGCAAGCAGAGCGCCGCTACGCGCGATGTGCTGAACAAGGCGTTCTATCAGGATCGCCTCAGCGAACTGGAGCAGGACGAGCAGCAGGGCGTGGTGGCCGAGCGCCCGGAGCTGGTTAAAGAGCTGCAACAGAACCTGTTGAACGACATCCCCGTCGAACAGGCAGAGCAGGCGAAACCGATCAACCGTTGGGCGTTAGTGCCGGGCGTGCTGTTATTGCTGGCGGTGACCGTTGGCTTTTATCTGAAAACCGGCGGGTTGGCGCAGGTGCTGGATTGGCGTCTGGTGCAGGCGCAAATGCCGGAATTGCGTGAGCGCGTCGCCAATGAGCGCGCCAAACCGCTGAGCATGGAAGAGATCGCTCGCCTCGGGCTGGGGCTGCGCACCGAGCTGCAGCAGGACGATCGCAATATCAATGACTGGATGATGCTGGGGCGCGTCGGCATGGCGTTGAACAACGCCACCACCGCCACGCAGGCATTTGCTCATGCCTATCAATTGGATCCGAATAGTCTGGAAGTGCGGCTCGGCTATGCCGAGGTCTTGACGCGATCCAACGATCCGGAGGATAACAAGCAGGCGACGCAGCTGTTGCGGCGCATGATCGCGGAAAATCACAGCGATCCGCGGGTGCTCAGCCTGTTGGCGTTCAACGCTTTCGAACAGGGCGATTTCAAACAGGCGATCGGCGCCTGGCAAGTGATGCTGCAGCTGCTGCCGGCCAACGATCCGCGCGCGGAAGTGATAAAGCGCAGTATTGCACAAGCAAAAGCCCAGGCCGGCGGAGAAACTGTTAAACTGAATGTGACTGTTTCACTGTCACCGCAGGCGGCGAAAGCCATGCCGCCGCAGGGGACGCTGGTTATCTCGGTGACCGACGGCGTCAGCCCGGTGCCGGTCGCGGTAAAACAATTGCCGCTGAGCCGTTTTCCGCTGTCTTTCTCTCTGGACGACAGCAACGCCATGATGCCCGAGCGTCTACTCTCGGCACAGCATCAGGTGCAGGTGCGTGTGCGCCTCTCACAGGACGGATTGGCCACGCCGCAGCCGGGGGACTGGTTCGGCGAAAGCTCGCTGCAGACATTCAGCGGCAAAGAGCAGGTTAGCGTTCAGATAAACAAGCAGGTCCCTGAAAAATAAGACCGAACGTGTTTTTATGGAGAAAAATATGAACTTTCGCCTGACTGGGGTGGCATTCGCAGCGGCATTACTGGTGGGCTGTGCCAGCGCGCCAGACAATGAGCCGCAAGGGCGTTCCGATCCTCTGGAAGGATTTAACCGGACGATGTTCGACTTCAACTACAACGTCCTGGATCCTTATATCCTGCGTCCGGTCGCGGTGGCCTGGCGTGACTACGTGCCGATGCCGGCGCGTAACGGCATCAGCAACTTCACCTCCAACCTGGAAGAGCCGGCCAGCATGGTCAACGCCTTCCTGAAGGGCGATCCTTACCGCGGGATGATCCACTTCAACCGTTTCTTCCTGAACACCCTGCTCGGGATGGGCGGCCTGATCGACGTGGCCGGCATGGCCAACCCGAAACTGGCGCGCGAAGAGCCGAACCGTTTCGGCAGCACGTTGGGGCATTACGATGTGGGCTACGGTCCGTACGTGATGCTGCCGGGCTACGGCAGCTTTACCCTGCGTGAAGACGGCGGCGACTTTGCGGATACGCTGTATCCGATGCTGAGCTACCTGACTTTCTGGATGTCGGCGGGCAAATGGGTGGTCGAGGGTATCGAAACTCGCGCTCAACTGCTGGATTCCGACGGCCTGCTGCGCAACTCCTCCGATCCTTATGTCATGGTGCGCGAAGCTTACTTCCAGCGCCACGACTTCATCGCCAACGGCGGTTCGCTCAAGCCGGAAGAGAACCCGAACGCCAAGGCGATTCAGGGCGATCTGGACGAAATCGACTCGCAGTAACCGCCGCCTTATGCCCATGAAAACCCGCCGTCTGGCGGGTTTTTTTACGCCCGTGCGAGCGACAGGCAAAGAAAAAGCGCCCCGCAGGGCGCTTTGGCATCCATCTCAAGCGAGATTAGAAGCGGTAGTTGAAGTTGGCGCCGTACAGCCAGGCCTTGCCTTCGGAGGTGAAGGTGTAAGGACCTTCATTGATGGTGACTTTCTGGCCGTGCATGTAGGACACGCCGACGTCAACCGAGGCGTCTTTGTTGAACGCATAGGTAGTACCGGCACTCAGCCAGAAACGGTCCTGATCGGGAATGGAGATCGAACGGTTTTGGGCAGGCACCGGGCTGTCATCGAAGGCGATACCGGTACGGAAGGTCCAGTTATCGTCGTAGAAGTAGGTGGTGCCGAGCGCGATGCGGTAAGCGTCTTTGAAGCCTTCATGCTTCTGGAACAGCGTCTGGCCGTTGTTGCCGGTGGCTTTCAGCTCTTGGAACTGGCTCCAACTGGTGTAGGCCAGGCTGTAGTGGATAGCCCACTGCGGCGCCACTTTGTTGTAGCCGGACAGCTCCCACATTTCCGGCAGATGCAGACTCAGAGAACCCGGAATGGTGGTGCCGTTGGTACCCCACGGAAGGCCTTGAGAGGCCAGCAGCGGGTTGAAGGCTGAAGGCAGGCTGCTCTTGTAATCGCCGTCGAAGTCGATTTTGACTTCAGAGCGATAGGTGAAGCCGTAACGGTTGTTTTCATCCACTTCGTAGAGAATACCGGCGTTCCAGCCGAAGCCCCATTCGTCGCCTTTCAGGTGAGAAATTTGGGTATCTGCCGGGATCTGCGAAACCGGGCCGGCCAACTGTGGCGGCAATTTGCCTGAACCGGCGATCAATTTTGGCAGATCGCCGGCGTAACGCTCGAGTTTAGCCTTGGCGTAGACGGCGTCAAAACCCAGACCGAAGCTGAAGTTTTTGTTCAGGCGATAAGCGCCGCTCAGGTTCAGGTTCAGGGTTTCCAGATCGGTTTTGCCGCCCATGGAGCCCGCCGCATAACCGTTGTTGTATTCGGTCGCCAAACCGAAGTTGCTGGTGACCGAGCCGCCTACGGCGAATTGATCGTTAATCGGGTGAACATAATGCAGGTTCGGCACCCAAGCGGTCGGCGCGATGTTTTTCGCATCCAGACTGGCGCGGGAAGGTGAGGTACCGGAAATATCTACGTCCGGATCGATGAAGACTGCGCCGAAAGAGAGTTCCGGGCGGGTATACATCATCAGCAACGCCGGGTTGCGGCTTGCGGAGGCCGCCGTATCCGCCATGGCGCCTTCGCCAGAATACGAACGTCCTAAACCAGCTGATGAGAACTCATTCAGCTGGAATCCTGCGGCAGACACGTTTGAAGAAATAATTGCCACTGCAGCTGCGAGAGCTGATTTAGTCAATAGGTTTTTCTGGCTCATGACCAAAACCTCATTATGTGTTTATTATTTAAACTATTGTTACACGAAGTAACAAGGAGCGCGGGATTGTAGGGTCCGTTATCGTTCAGACAAATCAGACCAGTGGCTGAAGTATAGGTCTGACCTGTGAAAATGTTGCAAGTTTGTTTTTGAAATATTTCCACTCTGATATCAAAAAAGAGATCTGCTTAACAAAAAGACAGTGGTAAATAACAAAATTCTTACCATTTCTTAGCAGGCGCTCATTTTTATTTGTGATTTCCATCACTTAAAACACCCAGTAAAAGTAAGTGCTAGTGATTGCCGGCTTGGGAGCGTAAAATACCCACAGAATTTCGTGGCTTTGCGCCGGTGAATAAAACGGCAATTTGGGCTGATAACAGAGGCCCTTGAGGAGAACCAACCATGTCAGATGCAATTAATAAATGCAGCGCCCAGGAAACCGCCGCGTGTTGCTGCGTGGATGTCGGCACCGTGATGGATAACACCGATTGCACCGCATCCTACAGCCAGGTGTTCAGCAATCAACAAGATGCGGAGGCGATGCTGGCGGCCCTGAGCGAAAAGGCGCGCGCGGTCGAATCCGATCCCTGTGACATCAGCAGTAGCATTAAACCGGTTGACGGCGGCGTACAATTGGAAGCCGATTTTACCTTCGCCTGCCAGGCGGAAACCCTGATCTTCCAGCTCGGCCTGCGTTAATCCCCGCTTTACCCCGGCGCCGCCTGCTGCGCGCCGGGGATTTCCTTCCCTGCCTCGTTCCCGATAGAAAGTGCGCCTGCTCGCAGTTTTGATCTCTGCCGGTTTGCCAAATGTAACCGTTTGGTTAACAATGACCTCATCAGGTCAGACCTCTTTCTGCCCATTGCGCTGACGTTATTTTCTTCAGGAGCATTTATGAGTAAGGCACTGCCGTTGGTGACCCGTCATGGTGACCGCATTGCGATTGTGAATGGACTGCGTACCCCCTTTGCCAAACAGGCGACCGCCTATCACGGCATTCCGGCGGTGGATTTAGGGAAAACGGCGGTGAGCGAGCTGTTGGCGCGCAGTGGTATCGATCCGCAGCTTATCGAACAGCTGGTGTTCGGCCAGGTGGTGCAAATGCCCGAGGCGCCGAACATCGCGCGTGAAATCGTGCTCGGCACCGGCATGAGCGTCCATACTGACGCCTACAGCGTGTCGCGCGCCTGCGCCACCAGCTTCCAGGCGATCGCTAACGTGGCGGAGAGCATCATGGCCGGCAGCATCAGCGTCGGCATCGCCGGCGGGGCGGATTCGTCTTCCGTCTTGCCGATCGGCGTCAGCAAGGCGCTGGCACGCACGCTGGTGGACGTCAACAAGGCGCGCACGCTGTCGCAGCGTCTCAAACTGTTCAGCCGGCTGAAATTCCGCGATCTGATGCCGGTGCCGCCGGCGGTGGCGGAGTATTCCACCGGCTTGCGCATGGGCGATACCGCCGAACAGATGGCGAAAAGCCACGGCATCACCCGTGAAGCGCAGGATGCGCTGGCGCACCGTTCGCATGAGCTGGCGGCCAGGGCCTGGCAGGAGGGGTGGCTGCGCGATGAGGTGATGACCGCCTACGTGCCGCCGTACCGCGCACAGCTTTCTGAAGACAACAACATCCGCAAAGACTCCAGCCTGGCTTCCTACGCCAAGCTGAAACCGGCGTTCGATCGCAAGCACGGCAGCGTCACCGCGGCCAACAGCACACCGTTGACCGACGGCGCGGCGGCGGTATTGATGATGAGCGAATCGCGCGCCAAAGAGCTGGGGCTGCAGCCGCTGGGCTATTTGCGCAGCTTTGCCTTCGCCGCCATCGACGTGTGGGAAGACATGCTGCTGGGGCCCTCCTACGCCACGCCGCTGGCGCTGGATCGCGCCGGCATCGGTCTGGCCGATCTGACGCTCATCGACATGCATGAAGCCTTCGCCGCGCAAACGCTGGCCAACCTGAAGATGTTCGCCAGCGAAGCGTTCGCCCGCGAGAAGCTTGGCCGCAGCCAGGCGATCGGCGAGGTGGACATGGCAAAATTCAACGTCCTGGGCGGTTCCATCGCCTATGGCCACCCGTTCGCCGCCACCGGCGCGCGCATGATCACCCAGACGCTGCGCGAGCTGAAACGCCGCGGTGGCGGGCTGGGTCTGACCACCGCCTGCGCCGCCGGCGGGTTAGGGGCCGCGATGATCGTGGAGGTGGAATGATGAGTGCCGAAAATGCATTGCACGAACAGCGTGCCAAACCGTCGGCCTTTCAACTGACGATCCGCCCCGACAACATCGGGGTGATCACCATCGACGTGCCGGGCGACAAGGTCAATACGCTCAAGGCCGAGTTCGTCGAACAGGTTAACGACGTGCTGATCCGCGCGCAGCAGCATACTGCGCTGGAAGGGCTGGTGATCGTTTCCGGCAAGCCGGACTCGTTTATCGCCGGCGCTGATATCACCATGATCGCCGCCTGCACCAGCGCCAAAGAGGCGGAAACGCTGGCCAAGAAAGGGCAGAGCACGCTGGCGCAGATCGCCGCCTTCCCGGTACCGGTGGTGGCGGCCATCCACGGCGCCTGCCTGGGCGGCGGGCTGGAATTGGCGCTGGCCTGCCACGGCCGCGTCTGTTCGCTGGATGACAAAACCGCGCTCGGTCTGCCGGAAGTGCAGCTGGGCCTGCTGCCGGGCTCCGGTGGCACTCAGCGCCTGCCGCGCCTGATAGGCGCCGCCAAGGCGCTGGACATGATCCTGACCGGCAAGCACATTCGCGCCCGCCAGGCGTTGCGCATGGGGCTGGTGGACGACGCCGTGCCGCAATCGATTTTGCTGCAGACCGCCATCGAGCGGGTGAAACAGGGCTGGAAGCATCAGCGCGAGCTGCCGTGGCAGGATCGTCTGCTCAACGGCCCGCTGGGCAGAAATCTGCTGTTCAGCATCGTGCGCAAGAAAACGTTGGCGAAAACGCACGGCAACTACCCGGCGGCGGAGCGCATCATTCAGGTGGTGCGCACCGGGCTGGATCACGGCAGCGCCAGCGGCTATGAAGCCGAAGCGCGCGCCTTTGGCGAGCTGGCGATGACGCCGCAATCGGCGGCGCTGCGCAGCCTGTTCTTCGCTTCCACCGCGCTGAAAAAAGAGCGGGGCGGCGATGCTCAGCCGCGCGCCTTGCATCGCGTCGGCATTCTCGGCGGCGGCCTGATGGGTGGCGGCATCGCCTGCGTCACCGCCACGCGCGGCGGTTTGCCGGTTCGCATCAAAGACATCAATGAAACTGGCATCAATCATGCGCTGAAATACAGTTGGGACGTGCTCGGCAAGCGGGTGCGCAGCAAGCGCATGCGCCCGGCGGAACGGCAAAAACAGATGATGCTGATCTCCGGCTCTACCGATTACACCGGCTTCGAGCAGGTGGATATCGTGGTCGAGGCGGTGTTTGAGGATCTGGCGCTGAAGCAGAAGATGGTGGCCGAGGTCGAAGCGAACTGCGCGCCGCATACCGTGTTCGCCTCCAATACTTCCTCGCTGCCTATCGGTCAAATCGCCGAACAGGCCCAGCGGCCGCAGCAGGTGATCGGTCTGCACTACTTCAGCCCGGTGGACAAAATGCCGCTGGTGGAAGTGATCCCGCACGCTGGCACAAGCGAAGAGACTATCGCGACCACCGTGGCGCTGGCGCACAAGCAGGGCAAGACCGCCATCGTGGTGGGCGACAGCGCCGGTTTTTATGTCAACCGCATCCTGGCGCCGTACATCAACGAAGCGGCGCGCTGCCTGCTGGAAGGCGAGCCCATTGAATCGCTGGACAAAGCGCTGGTGGACTTCGGCTTCCCGGTCGGCCCCATCACCCTGTTGGACGAAGTGGGCATCGACGTCGGCACCAAGATCATTCCGGTGCTGGTCGAGGCGCTGGGGCCGCGCTTCGCCGCGCCTGCCGCGTTCGATGCGGTGCTGAAGGACGGGCGCAAAGGGCGCAAGAACGGCCGCGGCTTCTATCTTTACCCGAGCGAGGGGCAGCAGCGTCAGCGGCGTAAGCGCGCGGACACCTCATTGTATACGTTGCTCGGCGTCACGCCGAAGGCGCATATGCTGCCGGCGACCATTGCCCAGCGCTGCGTGATGATGATGCTGAACGAAGCGGCGCGCTGTCTGGATGAAGGCGTGATCCGCAGCGCGCGCGACGGCGACATCGGTGCGGTATTCGGCATCGGTTTCCCGCCGTTCCTTGGCGGCCCGTTCCGCTATATGGATGAACTCGGCGCCGAGAAAGTGGTGAAAACGCTGAACTACCTGCGTCAGCAGCACGGCGAGCACTTCGCGCCGTGCGAACGCCTGCAGCACATGGCGCAGCAGGGCGAACGTTTTTACCCGCTGGGGAGTTGAACGCAGGGCGGCCCGATTTGCACTATAGTTGCAACAGGGTCGCGTTGTGATCGCCATCACTCCTTGCGACAGCGTCAGCCCGTGAGGCTGTACAGCAAGGCTGCGGCAGCGGTAAGTTAGCTTGAGCGCCATCAATAATTTTCATGGCGAAAAGGTTAAAATTTAACCCGTTGAATTGATTGTTCTATGAGCAATCGAGGTTTGCCCGGGGAGGATTGCTGTAAAAAACAGCATTTTCTTTACGCAAACTTTCAGGCAAAATGCCCGGCCGCCATAAAGAGACGGCGCGTTATCGTTTTAAAGCTTTGGCTTTAGGGTTGTAAAACTCGGCGGTACAGCACGCACGGCGTTTCTGTATAGCGTTACTTTGTCAACAACAGCGGTGCAATATGCAAGTTTTGATTATGCGTCACGGAGAGGCGGCGCTCGAGGCAGCCAGCGATGCGGTAAGGCCCCTTACCCTGTGCGGCCGCGACGAGTCCCGTCAGATGGCGGCCTGGTTGAACACCAAGTCTGTGGATATTGAACGCGTGCTGGTCAGCCCCTATCTGCGGGCCGAACAGACGCTGGCGACGGTGCGTGAAGCCTTGACGCTGCCGGAGGGCGAAGAAGTGCTGCCCGAACTGACGCCGGGCGGGAACGCCGAACAAGTCGGCAGCTATCTTCAGGCGCTGGCGATGCAAGGGGTGAGCTCGGTGCTGATCGTGTCGCACCTGCCGCTGGTGGGGTATCTGGTGGCGGAACTGTGTCCGGGCGAGTGCCCGCCGATGTTCGCGACCTCGGCGATCGCCAACGTCGATCTGCCGGCGGACGGCAGCTACGGCAAATTTGAATGGCAGGTCAGCCCGTCGCAGGTGATGGCCAAAGTGTGAGCCGCGGATGCGGTGCGGAATAAACTCAGGGCGATGTCTGACATCGCCCTGAGTCGTTTCTGCGGGAGGCTATTCTGCCAGCTCCACCAACAGCAGGACGGCGGCGTTGCCGCCCCATTCCTTCGGCGCCTGATGGAACGCCAGCACGTCGGGATGCTGCGCCAGCCACAGCGGCGTTTGCTGTTTGAGAATGTGTTTGCCGTGCCCGTGCATCACGCAGGCGCAGTGCACATGCTCGCGTTTGCAGGCGGCGATCAGCGCCCCCAATTCCTGCTTGGCCTGCAGCTGAGTCAGGCCGTGCAAATCAAGAAACAGCTCCGGCGAATAATCGCCGCGTCGCAGCTTCTTCAGCTCATACGGGCTGCTGCCGGGGCGCACGTAGCGCGTCGGGCCTTCCTCTTCCAGCTGCGGCTGATATTCATCTGAAAAATAATAGCTGGCATCGACCTGCTCCTGCAGCAGCCGCTGCGGCGCGACCTGTTTGACCTTGAGCTTCGGCGGGCGGTGGACGATGGTGTCCTGGCGCAGCTTTTTTGCGCCCGCCACCGACTCTCTGAAGAGCTGTTGTTCGTCTTTGCTCAGAGGGGGCTTGTTCTTCATGCTTCATTCACCGGAAATCGTTTATTTCGCTAGTTTACCTTGTGAATGAGCGCTGTCGACGCAAAACTCGGGCCAGAGTGAAAAGCGCGAGGGGCGCGCGTGATTTGTCGCGGGCTTCATGGCAAACTATGCGGCTAAATCATGAAACACAGCGCCTGCCGGAGGGCAAATTGGACAAAATTTTCGTCGACGAAGCAGTGAACGAACTGCACACCATTCAAGATATGCTGCGCTGGACGGTAAGCCGTTTCAACGCCGCCAATATCTATTATGGTCACGGAACCGACAATCCGTGGGACGAAGCGGTGCAATTGGTGCTGCCAAGCCTGTTTCTGCCGTTGGACATTCCGGAGGACATGCATACCGCTCGTCTGACTTCCAGCGAGCGCCATCGCATCGTTGAGCGCGTGATCCGCCGCGTCAACGAGCGTATCCCGGTCGCCTACCTGACCAACAAGGCCTGGTTCTGCGGCATGGAATTCTACGTCGACGAACGCGTGCTGGTGCCGCGCTCGCCGATCGGCGAGTTGATCAACGATCGTTTCAGCGCGCTGATCCCGCACCCGCCGCGCCATATTCTCGACATGTGCACCGGCAGCGGCTGCATCGCCATCGCCTGTGGCTACGCTTTCCCGGAAGCGGAAGTGGACGCGGTGGACATCTCCAGCGAAGTGCTGGCGGTGACCGAGCGCAATATTCAGGCGCACGGCGTCGAGCACCAGGTGATCCCGATCCGTTCCGATCTGTTCCGCGACGTTCCCGCGATCCAGTACGATCTGATCGTCACCAACCCGCCGTACGTCGATGCGGAAGACATGTCGGATCTGCCGCAGGAGTTCCGCTTTGAGCCGGAACTGGGGCTGGCGGCGGGCAGCGACGGCCTGAAGCTGGTGCGCCGCATCCTGGCCTGCGCGCCGGACTACCTGACCGACGACGGCGTGCTGATTTGTGAAGTGGGCAACAGCATGGTACATCTGATGGAACAATATCCGGACATTCCGTTCACCTGGCTGGAATTCGAAAACGGCGGCGACGGCGTGTTCATGCTGACCAAACAGCAGCTGGTGGATTGCAAGGATCACTTCAGCCTCTATCGCAGCTAAGCCGCATTTCCAAGGCCCGCATGGCGGGCCTCATAACGATAAAAGACTAACGGTAAGGAGCCGTGATGGCAGGAAACAGTATTGGGCAGATTTTCCGCGTCACCACCTTCGGTGAATCTCACGGGGTGGCGCTGGGTTGTATCGTCGACGGCGTGCCGCCCGGCATCCCGCTCACCGAAGCCGATTTGCAACACGATCTGGACCGCCGTCGTCCGGGCACCTCGCGTTACACCACCCAGCGTCGCGAACCGGATCAGGTGCGCATTCTCTCCGGCGTATTCGAAGGCGTGACCACCGGCACCAGCATCGGTCTGATCATTGAAAACACCGATCAGCGCTCGCAAGACTACAGCGCCATCAAAGACGTGTTCCGTCCCGGGCATGCCGACTACACCTACGAACAGAAATACGGTCTGCGCGACTATCGCGGCGGCGGCCGCTCTTCGGCGCGTGAAACCGCCATGCGCGTCGCGGCGGGCGCTATCGCCAAGAAATACCTGCAGCAGAAGTTCGGCGTGCAGGTGCGCGGCTATCTGGCGCAGATCGGCGACGTGACCTGCGAGCTGAAAGACTGGGATCAGGTCGAACAGAACCCGTTCTTCTGCCCGGATCCGGACAAGCTGGAAGCGCTGGACGAACTGATGCGCGCGCTGAAAAAAGAGGGTGACTCCATCGGCGCCAAGGTCAGCGTGATTGCGGAAAACGTGCCGGTTGGCCTGGGCGAGCCGGTGTTTGACCGCCTCGATGCCGATCTGGCGCACGCGCTGATGAGCATCAACGCGGTGAAAGGCGTGGAGATCGGCGACGGATTCGCCGTGGTGACCAAACGCGGCAGCGAAAACCGCGATGAAATCACCCCGGAAGGCTTCCAAAGCAACCATGCTGGCGGCATTCTCGGCGGCATCAGCAGCGGCCAACCGGTGATCGCGCATCTGGCGCTGAAGCCAACCTCCAGCATCATGGTGCCGGGCCGCACCATCAATCGCCACGGGGAAGCGGTGGAAATGGTGACCCGCGGTCGCCACGATCCGTGCGTGGGCATCCGCGCCGTACCGATCGCCGAAGCGATGATGGCGATCGTGTTGATGGATCACCTGCTGCGCCAGCGTGCGCAAAACGGTGATGTGGTTTCCGACGTGCCTCGCTGGTAATCGCCATGAAAAACTGGATGTTGGGCCTGGTGGCCCTGACGGCCTCCGCTTCCGCCATGGCGCTGACGCCGTGGCAGAAAATCGACCATCCGGTGGCCGGCGCGCCGCAGGCGGTGGGCGGTTTCGCCAACGGCTGCATCATCGGCGCGCAGCCGTTGCCGCTGAATTCACCGGACTATCAGGTGATGCGTACCGACCAGCGCCGCTATTTCGGCCATCCGGATCTGCTGGCGTTCATACAGCGTCTCAGCAGCAAAGCGAACCAGAAAGCGCTGGGCACGGTGCTGATCGGCGACATGGCGATGCCGGCCGGCGGGCGCTTCAGCAGCGGCCACGCCAGCCACCAGTCTGGGCTCGACGTCGACATCTGGCTGCAGCTGCCGCGCCAACGCTGGAGCGCGCAGCAATTGCTCAAGCCGCAGCCGATCGACCTGGTGTCGGGCGACGGCAAACAGGTGGTGGCGAGCCAATGGCAACCGCAGATTGAGTCGCTGATCAAACTGGCGGCGCAGGATGCGGACGTGACGCGCATCTTCGTCAACCCGGCGATCAAGCAGCGTCTGTGCCTGGACGCCGGCGCCGATCGCGCCTGGCTGCATAAGGTGCGGCCGTGGTTCGGCCACCGTGCGCACATGCACGTGCGTCTGCGTTGTCCGGCCGGCAGCCTGGAGTGCCAGGAGCAGGATACGCCGCCGCCGGGCGATGGCTGCGGCGCCGAACTGGCGAGCTGGTTCGTACCGCATCAGCCGAACGCGAAGCCGGGCAAACCCGTGCCGCCGCCGTTACCGCCTACCTGTCAGGCATTGCTGGATCACCATTTCTCAGCGGAATAACACATGGACTGGTTCGTCATTGGCCCCGAGATGCTCGGGGTGTTGTTTGCGGTAGCGCTGCTGGCGGGGTTTATCGACTCCATCGCCGGCGGCGGCGGATTACTGACGGTGCCGGCCTTGCTGGCAGTGGGGGTTCCTCCGGCGCAGGCGCTGGCGACCAATAAGCTGCAGTCGGTCGGCGGCTCTTTCTCCGCCAGTCTGTACTTCATTCGTCGGCGAGCGGTGAACCTCAACGACCAGAAGCTGACGATTTTTCTGACGCTGATCGGCTCGATCGCCGGTGCGATTCTGGTGCAGCACATGCGCGCCGATTTGCTGCGGCAGATGTTGCCGCTGCTGGTGATCGGCATTGGTCTCTATTTCTTGTTGATGCCGCGACTGGGTGAGGAAGATCGTCAACGCCGCCTCGGCGCCTTGCCGTTCGGGCTGGTAGCCGGCGGTTGCGTCGGGTTTTACGACGGTTTCTTCGGCCCCGGCGCCGGCTCATTCTACGCGCTGGCCTACGTGACGCTGTGCGGTTTCAACCTCGCCAAGTCTACGGCGCACGCCAAAGTGCTGAACTTTACCTCCAACGTCGGCGGGTTGGCGCTGTTCATCATCGGCGGCAAGGTGGTGTGGAGCATCGGTCTGGTGATGCTGGTGGGGCAGGTGCTGGGGGCGCGTTTGGGCGCGCACATGGTGCTGACCCGTGGCCAGAAATTGATTCGGCCGATGATCGTGATCGTCTCGCTGGTGATGAGCCTCAAGCTGCTGTACGACAATCACGGCGCAGAGATTCAGCAGTGGCTGTCCGCCTTCGTGCACGGCTGACGATGAAAATGGGCGCCGTTTATGCGCCCGTATCCCCCCGCCGGTTATCGGGTATAATGGCCTCTTTATTTTTGTGGTTATAGAGTTTTTTATGTCAGACACGCAGACCCGCCATCATTATGAGCAGTTGATCGAGATCTTCAATCGCTGCTTCAGCGATGACTACAACACCCGCCTGGTGAAGGGCGACGACGAACCGATCTACCTGCCGGCCGACGACGAATTGCCGTATCACCGCATCGTGTTCGCCCACGGTTTCTACGCCAGCGGCCTGCACGAAATTTCGCACTGGTGCATCGCCGGTGAAGCGCGCCGCCAACTGGTGGACTTCGGTTACTGGTATTGCCCGGACGGGCGCGACGCGCAAACCCAGAGTGAATTCGAAGCGGTGGAGATCAAACCGCAGGCGCTGGAATGGATGTTCTGCGTGGCGGCCGGTTTCCCGTTCAACGTCAGCTGCGACAACCTGAACGGCGATTGCGAACCGGATCGCATCGCGTTCCAACGCAAGGTGCGCGCCCGGGTATTGGCGCTGCTGGAGCAGGGAATACCCACAAGGCCTGCGCGCTTTATTCAGGCGTTGCAATCGTTCTACAATACGCCACCGTTGGCGGCCGAGCACTTTCCGTATCCGGAAGATCTCAACTGACGCCACAGCCCGTTATTTAATGAGGAAATTTGATGATCGCAGAATTTGAAGCGCGCATTTTGGCGCTGATTGATGACATGGTAGAGCACGCCAGCGATGATGAACTGTTTGCCGGTGGCTACCTGCGCGGTCATCTGACGCTGGCGGTGGCCGAGGCGGAAGAGCAGGGCGAACACACCGCCGAAGCGCTGAAAGCGCGGGTGGAGGAGAGCCTGCACAAAGCGATCGCCGCCGGGGAACTCTCGCCGCCGGATCAGATCCTGGTGCGCGGCATGTGGGAAAACCTCTATCAGGCTGCAGCCCCTGCCGCCTGATCGTCATGCCGGGGCGCGTCGCCGCGCCCCTCAAGGTTGATTAAACCGCACGTCCTTTCAGCAATTTCCGCACCCACATCCGATTCGGATTCAACGCCGCCAGCAGGCGCGCATCACCCGGCAACGGTTCGCCGAACAGCTGCGCCGCCAAAATTTCCGCCGCCAACGGCGCCGAGCACAAGCCGCGCGAGCCTAACCCGCCGATAGCGAACAGACCGGGATAGACCGGCGCATCGGCGACGGTTTCGCCGCGTTGGTTCTGCCGCTGCAAATCCTGATACTGTGCCAGCGTGGCCTGATAGTCCGGCAGCGCGCCGACCATCGGCAAATGATCGCGGGTGGCGCTGCGCACGCCGCAGCGCGCCTGATGAGCGCTGACGTCCACCTGCTGCGGCCAGGACTGCTCCGGTAGACAGCGCAGCAGGCGCTCGCGGTTCTCCTGTTGCTCCTGCTCGCGGTAGTCGGTGGCGATGTCGCCGCGCTGGTAGCTGGCGCCAATGCAGTGGTGGCCGTTGTTGGCATTAACCGGCGTCAGGTAGCCGTCGTAACACAATACCTGTTTCAATTGACCGAGGGCCGGCGAGCTTGGGATATGCGACACCTGCCCGCGTACCGAATACAGCGGCAGGGCTTCCGTCGGCGCCAGTTCGGCCAACCGATGGCCGTTGGCCAGGATCACCGTCGCATGGCATCGGCTGTCGCCGTTGGCGAAATCGATGCGCCAGCCGTTTTCTTCCTGCGTCAGCCTCTGTGCATCGTGCCGGTAGTGGCAGACCAAGCCCTGACGCTGCGCCAGCGCGATAGCGCCGCGCGTCAGCTCGGCCGGGCAGAGCCAGCCGCCTAGCGGGTAGGTGATGCCGCCAAAGCCGGTATCAACACCGCACCGTTCGCTGAGCGTCTCGCGGTCGGCCGCCATCGCCAAGGCCTGCGGCCAGTCGGTTTTCAGCATATTGGCGATCTTGGCGCCGCTCTTTTCGTCATAGGCCAACTGGCTGACGCCGCACCACTGGTGATCAAAGGCGACGCCTTGTTGCAACAGGGCATCGTACTGGCGGCGGGCGAAGGGAAACGCGGCGCTGAAAAAGCTCTCCAGCGCGTCGCCGCTGCCGTTCAGCAAAGGATAAATCGCGCCCTGGCGGTTGCCGGATGCGCCCTCGGCCGCCTGCTCATCGGCGCAGTACAGCGTGACGGTGGCGCCGCGGCGCAGCAAGGCCAGCGCGGTGAGCGCGCTGGCGACGCCGCCGCCGATCAGGGCGATGTCGGCGGTGTTGTCCGCCGCCGGGCGTCGATACCAGGGCGCCGGATGTGCAGCGGGCTGCGCATCGGCCGGGAGCTCGCCGGCGAGCATCTCACGCTTTTGGCCGAAGCCTTTGCAGCGGTTGACCTGAAAACCGGCCTGTTGCAAGCCGCGGCGCACGAAGCCGGCGGCGGTAAAGGTGGCGAAGCTGCCTCCCGGCCGGGCGAAGCGCGCCATGGCGGCGAACAGTTGATCGGTCCACATGTCGGGGTTTTTTGCCGGCGCGAAACCGTCGAGGAACCAGGCATCCACCTGGTTATTCATGCTGGCGTCAAACTGCGGCAGCAGATCGTTGACGTCGCCGAACCACAGATCGAGCGTAATGCGGCCTTCGGCTAACAGCAGGCGATGGCAACCCGGCAACGGCAGCGGCCACTGGGCGCGCAGCTCGTCGGCATAAGGCGCCAACTCCGGCCAGCGTGCATGCGCCGCCGCCAGGTCAGCCTGCTGCAGGGGGAATTTTTCGAAGCTGATAAAGTGCAGGCGCTGCAGCGTCGCGTCCGGCTCGGCTTGACGGAAGCCGGCGAAGGCCTGCCACAGCGTGAGGAAATTGAGCCCGGTGCCGAACCCGGTTTCCGCCACGACAAACAGCGAACGCGGATGGGCGGCGAAACGTTGCGGCAGCCGATTGCCGTGCAGGAAGACGTAGCGAGTTTCTTCCAGCCCATCCTGATTGGAAAAATAGACGTCATCAAACTGTTTCGAAACAGGTGTACCCTGTTCGTTCCAGGTTAGCGTTGCGGTTTGGATGGGGGCGTGGTTCACGGTCAATGGCTCGAAATTCAAGGGATGCCGCGAATTCTAACGGCGCTGGCGCCCCGGCGCAAACTGGACAACAATAAAGCTGAAAAACGCTGATCGGACTTGTTCGGCTTACATCTGTACGCTAAAGTGCGATGCAAAATCCCGTAGGTAAATAGTGGAAGAGGTATTGAATGAAACGTGCAGTGATTACTGGCCTGGGAGTTGTCTCCAGCATTGGTAATAACCAGCAGGAGGTCCTGGCAAGCCTGCAGGAAGGACGTTCTGGGATCACTTTCTCCCAGGAGCTGAAAGATTCCGGCATGCGTAGTCACGTATGGGGGCAAGTTAAGCTCGACACTACCGGCCTGATCGACCGCAAGGCGGTGCGTTTCATGAGCGACGCTTCCATTTATGCCTTCCTGGCGATGCAAGAAGCGATCGCGTCTTCCGGCCTGAAGGAAGAAGAGTATCAAAACAACCCGCGCGTGGGCCTGATCGCCGGTTCCGGCGGCGGTTCTCCGCGCTTCCAGGTGTTCGGCGCCGATGCGATGCGCAGCCCGCGCGGCCTGAAAGCGGTTGGCCCGTACGTGGTGACCAAGGCCATGGCTTCCGGCGTTTCCGCCTGCCTGGCAACGCCGTTCAAAATCCACGGCGTGAACTACTCCATCAGCTCCGCTTGCGCCACCTCCGCGCACTGCATCGGCAACGCGGTTGAGCAAATCCAGCTGGGCAAACAGGACATCGTGTTCGCCGGCGGCGGCGAAGAGCTGTGCTGGGAAATGGCCTGCGAGTTCGATGCGATGGGCGCGCTGTCCACCAAATACAACGACACGCCGGAAAAAGCGTCCCGCACCTATGACGCCGATCGTGACGGTTTCGTCATCGCCGGCGGCGGCGGCATGGTGGTGGTTGAAGAGCTGGAGCACGCGCTGGCGCGCGGCGCGCACATCTATGCGGAAATCGTCGGCTACGGCGCGACTTCCGACGGCGCCGACATGGTTGCCCCTTCGGGCGAAGGCGCAGTGCGCTGCATGAAGATGGCGATGCAGGATCTGGATGCGCCGATCGATTACATCAACGTGCACGGCACCTCTACGCCGGTAGGCGACGTGAAAGAGCTGGGTGCCATTCGTGAAGTGTTCGGCGATAATACCCCGGCTATCTCCTCCACCAAGGCGATGACCGGCCACTCGCTGGGCGCTGCGGGCGTGCAGGAAGCGATCTACAGCCTGCTGATGCTGGAGCACGGCTTTATCGCACCGAGCATCAACATCGAAACCCTGGATGAACAGGCGGCCGGCATGAACATCGTGACTCAGCCGACCCAGCGCGAGCTGACCACCGTGATGTCCAACAGCTTCGGCTTCGGCGGTACCAACGCCACGCTGGTGATGCGCAAACTGGCGAAATAATCCCGCCGGCGCGTCATTCCGCCAAAAAGCCCGCGTTTTCGCGGGCTTTTTACTGCCCGAAGCCCACCGGCCGGGCGCTCGGAGTTTTCCCAAATCACATCCCCTGACACATCATTACCTCGCCATTACACGCGTTGGGCATACAATAGCCAGGTAGCGTGATTATCGCTCGGCGTAGCTTTCTAAAGTGATCGAACATTGAGGCAAGAAGTATGAAAAAGTTAATTGCGGTTGGGTTACTGTCGGCCGTGTTGGCCGGATGCGCCACCGATTCTCCCTGCGTGCCGGTCTACGATGACCAGGGGCGTCTGGTGCACACCAACACCTGTATGAAGGGCACCACTCAGGATAACTGGGAAACCGCGGGCGCGATCGCCGGCGGTGCGGCGGCGGTTGCCGGTCTGACCCTCGGTATCATCGCGCTGACCAAGTGATCGGCGCGGAACAGGAATAAGCCCGGCCATTGCGCGCCGGGCTTTTTTATCTCACTGCACTAAAAATGCTTTGAACTGCGGCGTCATCACGGCGCTGAAACCGTCGTCGGTTTTGCTGATCAGGTAGACCGCCAGCCCTTTCTCTTCTGCGAGCTGCAACGCTTTCTCCGGGCCCAGCACCATCAAGCCGGTATCCCAGCCGTCGGCCTCGAGTGCGGTCGGGGCGATCACCGTGGCGGAAACCAGTCGGTGGTTTATCGGCCTGCCGGTGGTCGGATCGATGACATGGGAGTAACGCTGGCCGTTTTGTTCGAAGTAGTTGCGGTAGCTGCCGGCGGTGCTGATGCCGTAACCGTGCAGATCCACCAGCGCCTGCACCGCATTTTCACGATCGGTCGGCTTTTGGATCGCCACCCGCCAGGGTTTGCCCTGGCCGTTGACGCCGCGTGAAGAGACCGCGCCGCCTACCGACACCAGGTAGTTGGTAATGCCGTGACGGTTCATCAGGCGCACCAGCTCATCGGCGCCATAGCCTTCGCCCAGCGTCGAGAGATCGACATACATGCCCGGCAGATCTTTTTGCAGCCACTCCCCGCGATTGTCGCTGATCAGCTTCAGGTGCTGCAGGCCGATGTTCTGCTTCGCCGCGTCGATCTGCGCCTGTTCCGGCACCTTGACCGGATGCTTGTCTGGGCCGAACCCCCACAGGTTCACCAGTGGGCCGACGGTGATGTCCATGGCGCCGCCGGTATCGCGGCCGATGCGTTGTGCCATCAATACGATGTCCGCCATGCCGCGCGGGATAGGCTGCGGCTCGAGGCTGGCGCTGCGGTTAAACCGCGACAGCACCGAATCGGCGCGGTAGGTAGAGATATCGTCGTTGGCCCGTTCGAGCACCGTGTCGATCTGCCGCTGCAGCTCTTGTTTGCCGATCGCGACGTCACCGCTGACCTTAACGCTGTAGAAGGTGCCCATGGTCTTGCCGTCGATATCGATTTGCGGGCGAGAGGCGGAATCGTCGCAGGCGACGAGCAGGGCGCATAAGGCGCTGAGCAACGCCCCTTTGGCGAGCAGGGAAGCCATAACATGTCCTTTGAAACCGTGAAAGCCGCTACAAATAAAGTAAAGCGCGGCAAATGAAAAGCGGATAAAGGTAAAATAGCATTTTGCTGGCGCTGAAGCCGCGTCTGAGCTAACGTCTGCCCATTCTTTTCGGTGAGGTTCACACTGCCGCTATGAGTTCAACCGCCATTTCTCGGCTTATCCACCCCTTTGTCAAAGATCGCTTCTTGCATGCATTGCTGCTGGCCGGCGTGGCGATGTTCGCTTTTCATCCGCAACCGCTGTCGGCGCTGGGTGGTTTCATCGACGGCCGTACCCTCATCACCCTGTTGGGGCTGATGCTGCTGACCAAAGGGGTGGAGGTCAGCGGCTACTTCGATTTTGTCGGCCGCAAGATTATCAACCGCTTGCACAGCGAACGGCGGCTGGCGCTGTTCCTGGTGTTTTCCGCCGCGCTGCTGTCGTCGTTTCTGACCAACGATGTGGCGCTGTTTATCGTCATTCCGCTCACCATCACGCTAAAAAAGCTGTCGGCGCTGCCGGTTGGCCGCTTGATCATCTTCCAGGCGCTGGCGGTGAACGCCGGTTCGTTGCTGACGCCGATCGGCAACCCGCAAAATATCCTGCTGTGGAGCCGCTCCGGCCTCTCTTTCCTCGGTTTCATCGGCCAGATGGCGCCGTTTGGCGCCGCAATGATGTTGAGCCTGCTGGCGCTGACCTGGTTCAGCTTCCCGGCGCGCGACATCGTGAAAACGCCGAATACCGAGGGGTATCCCTACCAGCGGCCGTTGTTGCTGAGCTGTGTAGGGCTGTATGCGGTTTTCCTGCTGTGTCTCGATTTCGATCTGCCGTTGTACGGGCTGCTGGCGGTGTTCGCCGGTTTCTTGCTGCTGGCGCGCCGAGTGCTGTTGCAGATCGACTGGAGTCTGATTTTCGTGTTCGCCGCCATGTTCATCGATGTCGGCCTGTTTACCCGTTTGCCGCCGCTTCAGCCGGCGTTCGCCGCCATCGCCGGGCTGAGCGAGGGGAGCGTGTATGCGTTGGGCGTCGGGCTGTCGCAGATCGTCAGCAACGTGCCGGCCACCATACTGTTGCTCAACTATGTGCCCTCGAGCGCTCAGTTGGCCTATGCGGTCAACGCCGGCGGCTTCGGGTTGGCGATCGGATCGCTCGCCAACCTGATTGCGCTGCGCATGGCGGGGGAGCGCAAGATCTGGTTGCGCTTCCACTATTATTCGCTGCCGCTGTTGGTATGGGCCGCGTTGCTCGGCTGGGTGATGAGCTAAGCCGGTTGGCCGCTTTGTCGCGCGGCCAGCAGGCAAATGCTGCGGGTCACCTGATAGGATTTCACGAAGGCGCTGACGGGTAAAAACTCGAAGCGCGAGTGGAAGTTATGCGCGCCGGTGAAGTAATTGGGCGTCAGGATGCCACGGCTGGAGAGCGCCGCGCCGTCGGTGCCGCCGCGCATCGGGATCACCTTCGGCGGGATGCCGTGGGCGGCGAGGGCGCCGAAGATCAGATCGATGGCGCGCCGGTCCTCGCCGATGGCGTTGCTGATGTTGCTGTAGATGTCGCTGACGCTGCAGCTGACGTTGGCCCGCGGATAGTTGGCCGCCACCTGGCGCACGGTCTCCTCAAGGCGGGCTTTGCGTGCCTCGAACGCCGCGCGATCGAAGTCGCGAATCGACACCTTCAGCGTCGCCTGATTGGCGTTGGCGGCCAGATCGGTGAACCAGAAATAGCCCTCGCGCCCTTCGGTGTGCTCCGGAGTATCCTGCACATCGAATCGGTTAATGATGTCGTTGGCGATGCGTATCGGGTTGATTAATACGTTTTTCGCCGACATCGGGTGGGCGGTCACCCCCTCGATGCGGATCTCCGCCGCCGCCGCGTTGAAATTCTCGTACACCACTTCACCCAGTTCGCAGCAGTCGATGGTGTAGGCGAAATCGACGGGGAAACGCTGCAGATCCAGCGCCTTGGCGCCGCGCAGGCCGATTTCTTCGTCCGGCACGAACGCCACTACGATATCACCGTGGCGATCGGCCGCGGTCAGGTTGGCCAGCAGCGTCATCACCACGGTGACCGCCGCCTTATTGTCGGCGCCCAGCACGCTGGTGCCGTCGCTGAACAGGATCTCTTCGTTCCGGTAGGGCAGGATCTCCGGATGCTCGGCGGTACGCAGCCAGATGTCTTGCTCGGCATTCAGGCATAAATCCTCGCCGGTGAAGCGCAGGCGCTGCGGGCGAATCTCGGGCGACAGGCCGACGTCCACGGTGTCGATATGCGTGATGAAGCCGATGCGCGGCGCGCCGGGTTGGGTGCCGGGCTTGCGGGCGGTCACGGTGGCGTGCTCGTCGATTTGAACGTCGGCCAGGCCGAGCCGGCGCAGCTCGTCCGCCAACAGTTGCGCCATCTCATGCTGCCCCGGCGTGCTGGGCAGGGCGGTTGCGGCGGCGTCGCTCTGGCTGGTCACCGCCAGATAGCGGAAGAAACGTTCGGTAAGCTGTTCGGCAATCGGGCTGGTCATCGGAACTCCTCGCGGTTGGCAATCTACCGGTTTTAAAACGAAATCAGCCGATTGTCCAACGGCGCAATGCGTAAACCGCCAGAATGCGAAGCATCGCGCAGAAACGAAAAATAGCGGTGCAACTAGGAAATAGTCGCAGGTTTCTGCGGCAAAATCGGTGTTAGCTGTGGGCCGGGAAGCGCCCGCATAACACTTATCTGTCCCTCAAGGAGAATTCATGCACACCGGTCACGCTTTGCTCATCACCTTACTGTCCCTGGGCATCTCTCACAGCGCCTGGTCGTCCGCCGATACCGGGCACGCCAACAGCAACGCCAACAGCCGCGAGGTGGCCAGCGCGTTGGGCGGCCTGAATAACAAAACCTACGAGCTGGAACAGGCGCCGAAGATCCGCGTCGCCAGCTTCAATATCGCCGCCGGCAAGGTCAGCGACATGACCGCTATCGCCAAGGCGATTCGCGCGATGAACGTCGACGTGGTGGCGCTGCAGGAGGTGGATAAACTCACCGCCCGCAGCGGGCGGGTCGATCAGGCGGCGGAACTGGCGAAGCTGACCGGCATGCAGGCGGTGTTCGGCCGGGCGATCGATTTCGACGGCGGTGAATACGGCCTGGCGTTTCTCTCGAAGTATCCGCTGCACGACGCCGTGATCTATCCGTTGCCGTCCGGCCAGCGCGAGCAGCGCATCGCCTTCAGCGCCAAGGTCGATGTGCCGGAGTTCCCGACGCCGATCACCCTGTTCAACACCCACCTCGATACCAAGGAAGATCCGACGATGCGTCTGGATCAGGTGCGGGAGCTGAACGATCGCACCATCGAAGTGCGTGGCATCAAACTGCTGTTCGGCGACATGAACGACGTGCCGGGCAGCGTCACTTGGCTGGAGCTAAGCCGCTATTGGAACGACATCATGCCCAATGGGCAAGATGGCCGCAGCTGGCCGGCGGAAAACGCCGAAATCAAGGTGGATTACATCTTTAGCGGCAATGCGCAGCGTTGGCATCTGGACAGCCTGACGGTGCCGAACGCCAGCGGCGATTGGAACGGCGTGCACTGGCCGGCGGTGAGCGATCATCTGCCGCTGGTGGCGGAGATGCGCCTGACCGAGCAATAAGTCGGCCGGCGTCTCTCCGGGGCAGGGCTAAGCCGCGGCGATCCGCGCCAGCCGCTCGACGGCGCTGCGGATCTCGCCCGGCGTCAGGGCCGAAAAACCCAGCAGCCAGCCGTCGCGCTGGGCCTGAACCGTTTGGTATTGCGCCGTTAACCCGGGCGTAAGGACGCCGAGCCGCCGCGCCTGTTGGCTGAGCGCCGCCTCCCGGCCGGGCGGCAGCCAAACGCTGAGCTGCAGGCCGCCGGCGGCGGGAGCGGCCGTGGCGAAGTGGCTCAGCTTTTCGCTCACTTCCGTCAGCAGCACATCGCGCCGGCTGTGGTAGAGCTGGCGCATGTAACGAATATGCGCGGCGAAGTGCCCCTGGCGAATGAACTCGGCGGTCACCGCCTGCATCAATTGCGCGCTGTGGCCGTCATAGACCGTGCGTGCGGTGACGAAGGGGGCGACCAGCGCGGGCGGCACGATCAGGTACGCCAGCCGCAGCGAAGGGAACAACGATTTGGAGAAGGTGCCGAGATAGAGCACCCGGCCATGGCGATCCAGGCCTTGCATCGCCGGAATCGGCAGCCCGTCGTAGTGAAACTCGCTGTCGTAATCGTCCTCAATGATCCAGGCCTGTTGCCGCTCCGCCTGCGCCAGCAACGCTAAGCGGCGTGCCAGGCTGAGGGCCGCGCCGGTCGGGTATTGGTGCGAGGGCGTCAGATAAATCAAACGCGGATCGGGCAAGGAAGGTTCTGCTCGCAGGCCATCGCCGTCTACCGCCACCGGCGTCAGCGTGGCGCCGGCGCTGATAAAGGCGTTTCTCGCCCCGGCGTAACCCGGCTCTTCCATCCAGACGCTGTCGCCGCTGTCCAACAGTAAGGTGGCGATCATTTGCAGCGCCTGCTGCGAACTGGTCAGCACGATAACCTGGCTCGCATCGCAGACTACGCCACGCGTTTGGTTGACGTGGGTGGCAATGGCTTCGCGCAGCGGCAGATAGCCTTGCGGATCGCCGTAGCGCAGCAGGCTTTCCCCCTGCAGGCGCAGGCGTTGAGCGGTCAACTGCTTCCACAGGGCCAGCGGAAACGCGCGCAGGTCCGGCGAGCCGGCTGCGAAGGCCTGAGGATGCTGCGGATCGCGGCAGCCGCCGGTGTGCACGATCTGTTGGCCGCGCAGCGAAAGGCGCGGCATGGCGGTGCGGGTCGCCGGCGGCGGCGATTTGGCGATGCGGATAGCCACAAATGTGCCCTGGCCGACGCGGCGCTGCAAATACCCCTCCGCCTCCAACTGGCCGTAGGCTGCTTCGACGGTCACCCTTGAGAGGTTCAGATCCCCAGCCAGCACTCGGCTGGAGGGCAGCCGTTGCCCAACGCTCAATGCGCCGTGGTGGATGGCCTGCCGCAATGCCGCACACAGACGATCGCGCAGCGTGCCGATGGCCTGGGGCGATTGCTGAAACAGCGTGATCAGCGTGTGCCGCATAATGGGTCTTATCATGAGTAAAAAATGGGTATCAATCATAAGACCAAAATCGGGCACTATTGTCATCTGTCTTGATCAACGGGAGTGAGTGATATGTCGAAAGAATCCTTGGTGCTGGCCTTTCCGCCGGCAGCGCCGGAAGAGAGCCTGGCCTATCTGGCGGCCAAGCTGAGCCGCTATGCGGATGCCTGGGACGTGGCGGAAGATTTGCGCAATGGCGTGGACGGGATGGTGGTGATCGACACCCGTGCGGAGGCGCTGTACGCCGCCGGGCATATCCCCGGCGCGCTCAGCTTGCCGCATCGCCTGATGGATGAAGCCGGCACGGCGCACCTGGATCGCCAAAAGGTGTATGTGACCTACTGCGACGGCATCGGCTGCAACGGTTCCACCAAAGGCGCCTACAAGCTGGCGAAGTTGGGGTTTAGGGTGAAAGAGTTGATTGGCGGGCTGGATTTCTGGCTGCGCGACGGCCATCCGTTGGCCATCGGCGAACTGCCGGGGTCACTGCGCTCCCGGGCGGCCGCAGCGGACTGCGGCTGCACCTGAGGCGTTAAAACACCAGCGCCAGCACGACGGCCAGCGTCAACAGCAGCAGGATCAGCGCCACGGCGGGCTTGCTCAGCGCTTTTTGCAGCGGCAGAGGCAGGGCGGCGATCAGCGGGTTGAGCAGCGGCTGCGGTTCGACAGGGGGGCTGGCGATCGGCTGCGCCTGGCCGGCTTTCTCCAGACGGCGGGCAAACAGCTGATGAATGGCGTCGCTCATTTGCGGATGCGTCAGCGGCGCGTTGGCGCCGCAGTTGAAGCGCGTCTGGCAATAGTCGTTCATCTGCTGCAGTTCTTGCTCATCCGCCGGCTGTTTGAGCGCCGCCAGCAGGTTGTTCAGCGTTGGCGCGTTCTGCGGGCTGAGCGCCACCTTCACCTGTAAAAACTGGTTCAGCAGCTGGAAGTGGCGCGCCGGCAGCGGATCGTTGGTTTTCACGCCCACCAGATCGAACAGCGTTTGCCAAATTTTAGCCGGCGCTTCACCGGTCGCGGCGCTGAGTTTGGTGACCTGCTGCTGCAGGCTTTGATGCTCTGCGGGCAGCAGCGGGCGATCGCTGGTGGCGGTTTGCTGCGGTTGGGGAATGGTCAGGCCGCCGGTCTGCAACAGATTCAGCACCTGCTGCAGCTGCGGTGGGCTTAGCTGGCTCAACACCGTATGGCCGAACCGTTGACGAATAAAGTCACTGACCGCCTGGCGATTATTGCCCTGCGGCAGCAACTCGGCCAGCTGTTGCAGCAGTTGGCGCCCGGCATGGTTTTGCTGCGCCTGCGTCAGGCGCGTTTGCAGCAGCTGTTCCGCCGGTTGAAAATGGCGCGCCAGCAGTTCGCCGCCTTTGTCGGCGCCGAGATCGTGACGCAGAGACGCCCAGATCTCCGCCGATTTTACCGGGCTGAGCGTCATGATTTTCACGATCAGTTTTTCCAGCGTTGTGCGCTGCGCCGGAGAGAGGGGTTGATCGTCAGTGGCCGCCGTTTTGCCCGGGGAAGGGGGGCGCTCGCCGGCGATTGGGGTGCCCGGCCCACTCAAAGGTTGCATATCACCAGTCCTTCGCTGTGTATCCCCGCAGTGTGCCTGGAGGAGAGAATCGTCATTGTACCCGGCGAAAAGCGCAGGCTTACCCTCTATGATACCTGTAATTCGCCGCCATCAATACCGCCGCTCAGACATTTCTTTACCGACAAAACGTTGCTAATCGCGTCTGCGCCGCTAAGATAACCCCAGATCTGAACATGAGGATGGCATGGTTAAACGGCAGCGGATTGCAAAATGGTTTTTATGCCTGGCTTGCCTGGTGGTGCTGACGTGCATGACCCAGCGCATGGCGGGCCTGCATGCGCTGCAGCAAACGCTGGGGATCCCGGCCGCTACCGCCGTTCAGTCCAGTGATGCCGCCGCCGAAGCGCAGCCGACGCCCTGTGAACTGAGCGCCAAATCATTGCTGGCCGCGCCGCCGGTAATGTTCGAAACCGTGCTGTTCGGGCTGGGTCTGCTGCTGGCGCTGTTGGCGCCGACCATTGCCGCGCGTCTGCGCATTCCTCCTCCTCGCGCCATTTCTCCGCCCACCCTCAGGGTGCACCTTCGATTATGCGTCTTCCGTGAATGAGTTAATCGCCCGTTTTTCGCGGTGAATTAATCATTTATGGAGAATTAACATGTTGAAAATTATCAGGCTGGCCTGCGCTTGCCTGTTTATGCTGTGGCTGCCCGCCTTGCAGGCGGCGGACAGCGGCTGGCTGCAAAATCCGGCCAACGATCATGCCAAGGTGCGGCTGCGCGCCGACACGTCACAGCCGGGAGAGACCCGTCTGCTGCTGTCGGTCGAGCTGCAAAAAGGCTGGAAAACTTACTGGCGTTCCCCGGGTGAAGGCGGCATCGCGCCGGCTATCGTCTGGCAAGGCCACCCACCGCCGGCGACCTGGCACTGGCCGACGCCGCAGCGTTTCGAGGTGGCCGGCATTTCCACCCAAGGCTATCACGATCGGGTCACGCTGCCGATCGTGATGCCAGGCCCGGTATCCGGCCCGCTGGCGGGCACCCTGACGTTGTCCACCTGCAGCAATGTCTGCATTCTGACCGACTACCCGTTCAGTCTGGATCTGACGACGCCGAACGATCCGCAGTTTAATCACGACTTCGCGCAGGCGATGGGGCAAGTGCCGATCGCCGCCGGGTTGACGGATAACGTCAAGGCCGGGTATCGCAGCGGCGAGCTGCAGATTGCCGCCGAACGCGCCGGCGGTTGGCAGCGGCCCGCGCTGTTCTTCGACACGCTGGCGGATGCCGATCTCGGCAAGCCGCAGGTTGAAACCGACGGCGATCAGCTGCTGGCGCGAGTGCCGGTCAGTGATGGCTGGGGAGAGGCGGCGCCGGATCTGCGCGGCAAAACGCTGACGCTGGTGATCGACGACGGCGGCATGGCGCAGCAGATTACGCTGCCGATTGGCGATCCGCTGGCCGCGCCGGCCGGTGCGGCGTTCCCGTTATGGCAGGCGGTATTGATGGCGCTGGCGGGCGGGTTGATCCTCAATCTGATGCCGTGCGTCCTGCCGGTGTTGGGCATCAAGCTCGGTTCCATCCTGCAGGTGGAGCGGCGCGATCGGCGCAGCGTACGGCTGCAGTTCCTGGCGTCGTCGCTGGGTATTGTCGCCTCGTTTATGGCGTTGGCCCTGCTGATGACGCTGCTGCGGCTCGGCAACCACGCGCTCGGCTGGGGCATTCAGTTCCAGAATCCGTGGTTTATCGGCTTTATGGTGCTGGTGACGCTGCTGTTCAGCGCCAACCTGTTCGGCCTGTTTCATCTGCGCCTCTCGTCCGATCTGAATACCTCGCTGGCGACCCATAACGGGCACGGTCTGAGCGGCCATTTCTGGCAGGGCGCGTTCGCCACGCTGCTGGCGACGCCGTGCTCGGCGCCGTTTCTCGGCACGGCGGTGGCCTTCGCGCTGGCGGCGTCGTTGCCGGTGCTGTGGGGCATGTTCATCGCGCTCGGCATCGGCATGAGCCTGCCGTGGCTGCTGATCGCCGCCTGGCCGTCGCTGGCGCTGCGGTTGCCGCGTCCCGGCCGCTGGATGAATACCGTCAAGCTGGCGATGGGGTTGTTGATGCTGGCGTCGTCGCTGTGGTTGCTGAGTCTGCTGAGCAATCATATCGGCGTGCAGGCTACGCTGTGGCTGGGGGGGTTGGCGCTGCTGGCACTGCTGCTGGCGGTGTGGCGCCGGCAGGGGGCACGGTTGGCGGCCAAGCTGGCGGCGGGCACGTTGGTGCTGGCGGGCGCCGTCTTGCTGGCCGGCTCGCTGACCGCCGGTCTGTGGCACCAGCCGTTGCAGGATCGGGTGCAGTGGCAACCGCTGAGCGAACAGGCGATCGCCGAGGCGCTGGCGCAACATAAACGGGTGTTCGTCGACGTCACCGCCGACTGGTGCGTGACCTGTAAAGCCAACAAATTCAATGTGCTGCTACGCGATGACGTACAGCGGGCGTTGAGCGCCGATGACGTGGTCGCGCTGCGCGGCGACTGGAGCCGCCCGTCGGCCGACATCAGCGCCTTCCTGCAAAAGCGCGGCAGCGTCGCCGTGCCTTTCAACCAAATCTATGGCCCCGGCAGCCCGGACGGCGAGGTGTTATCCCCGCTGTTGACCCGTGACGCCGTGCTGCAAACGCTTTCCCATGCCAAAGGAACCGAACAATGAAAAAGCTACTGATTTTACTGATGATCATCGCCGCCCCGGTGTGGGCCGCCGAGCCTTTCACCCCGGCGCAAGAGGCGCGTATCAAAGAGATGATCCGCGAAACGCTGGTGTCCAACCCGGACATTCTGGCGCAGGCGGTGGACGCCTGGCAGCAGCAAACCGCAGGCCAGCAAATCAGCCAGGCTATCAAGCAGAATGCCAAAACGCTGTATCAGGATCCGGCCAGCCCGCGCCTCGGCGCCGCCAACGCCAAACTGACGCTGGTGACCTTTACCGACTATAACTGCCCGTACTGCAAGCGGTTTGATCCGATGCTGGAGAAAATCGTCAAGCAATACCCGGATGTGGCGCTGGTGGTGAAGCTGTTGCCGTTCAAGGGCGAAAGTTCGGTCAGTTCGGCGCGCGTGGCGCTCACCACCTGGCAGCAGCACCCGGAGCAATTCTGGGCCTTGCATCAGCGGCTGATGGCGAAAAAGGGCTTCCACGACAAGGCCAGCATCGCCGCCGCGCAGGAGAAAACCGGCGTCAAGACGGTGGCGCCGAGCGAACAGAGCATGACCACGCTGCGCACCAATATGGCGTTGGCGGAACAACTGGGCGTACAAGGGACGCCGGCGACGCTGATCGGCGATCGGATGCTGCCGGGGGCGGTGTCCTATGAAGAGCTGGAAACGATGGTGAAGCAGCAGCTGGCGAAGGCCAACCATGGCTAAGCTCAAGCGCTGGGGGCGCGAGTTGCTGCTGCTGGCGCTGATCGCACTGGCGGTGATCACGGTGATGGATTGGCTGAACGCGCCGCAGGCGCCGCCGGCCTTCGATGCCCAGACGCTGACCACGTTGGACGGCGAGCGCGTGTCGTTGGCGCAGCTCAGTCATGAGCGGCCGCTGCTGGTTTACTTCTGGGCCAGCTGGTGCGGCGTTTGTCGTTTCACCACGCCGGACGTCGCCCGTTTGCAGGCGGCGGGCGGCAACGTGCTGACCGTCGCGCTGCGATCGGGCGACGATACCCAGGTGAAACAGTGGCTGGTGCGCAAACGGCTGGCGCTGCCGGTGGTCAACGATCCGGCCGGTACGCTGTCGGCGCAGTGGCAGATTGGCGTGACGCCGACCTTCGTGGTGGTCTCGCAGGGCAAGGTGGTGCAGAGCACCACCGGCTGGACCAGCTACTGGGGGATGAAGCTGCGGCTGTGGTGGGCCGCCGTCTAACCGGCGTTTTTCTCTGCTATCACTTCCTCAATCGCCCGGCTAAGCCGGGCGATACCTTCTTCAATCTGCGGCGGCGAGTTGGCGGCGAAGTTTAGCCGCAGACTGTGCGCGCCCAGCTGTTCCTGGGCATAAAAGCATTCGCCGCGCGCGAAAGTGACGCCGTGCCGCCAGGCTACCGGCATCAGCTCGGTGGTGGTCACCGTCGCGGGCAGCGTCAGCCAGATAAACAAGCCGCCTTGCGGCGTTTCGAAACGGCACCCCGGCGGCAACCGCCGTTGCAACGCGTCGAGCATCACTTCCAGATGCAGGCGATAGACGCGCCCGGCGCGGCGCAGCTGCTTGTCGTAACGGCCGACGGTGACAAACGCGTCCAGCGCCCGCTGGATCAGGCTGGAACTGGTGAAGCTGTCAACGTGCTTGCGCCGCGCGAAGCGCTGATAGTGCTCGCTGTCCGCCACCAGATAGCCGATGCGCATGCTGGGCAGCAGCATCTTGGAGAAGGTGCTGACGTAGATCACCGCGCCCGGTTGCGCCAGCGCGCGCAGAGACGGCAGCTGTTTGCCCTGATAACGCAGATCGCCGACGAAGTCATCTTCCAGGATCACCACGCCGGCCTGTTGGGCGATCGCCAGCAGGCGTCGCCGCCGCGCCTCGCTCAGGCAGCGGCCGGTCGGGTTGTGGAAATTGGGGATGGTGTAGATCAGTTTGGGGCGGTGGCGTTCCAGCAACTCGGGCAATCGTTCGACCAGCATGCCGTGGCGATCGCCCGGCACGGTGACGATATTGATGCGGTGCTGGCGCAGCAGGCCCAGCGCTTCGGCGTAGGTCGGTTCTTCGACGATCACCGTATCGCCCGGCGCCAGCAGGCTTTGCACCACCAGGCTGATGGCATGCTGCGAGCCGTTGGTGATCAGCACCTGTTCCGCCTGCGTGGGGATGCCCTGCGCGCTGAGAATGCGGCTCAGCGTATCGCGCAGCGGGTAGTAGCCGCAGTATTCGCCGTAGCTGAAGGCCTCTTCCGCATGGCGGCTGAGCACCGACAGCAGCACTTTGCGAAACGCCTCCAGCGGAAACACCTTAGGGCTGCCGACGCCGGCGGCGAAGTTGATCAGCCTCTCCGGCAGCGGGGCGTCGGCATAGCCGTCCAGCCGCGAGGTGAGGGTGGTGAAGCTCTCCAGCGGGAAGGGGGCATCGCTGGTCGGCCGGGCCGGGCGCGTTTGCGCCTGCGGGTGCGCAACATAGGCGCCGCTGCCGCGTCGCTGATGCAAAAAGCCCTTGGCCGCCAGTTCGGCATAGGCGTTATCCACCGTCAAACGGCTGACCGCCAATTCGGCCGCCAGCGTGCGCGTTGAGGGCAGCTTGTCGCCATCCACGAACACGCCGGTGAGGATGGCGCGCCGCAGCGCTTCTTCGATCTGTAAATAGAGCGGAACGTCCTGCTCGCGATCTAACGGAATGTGCATGCGAAATTGGCCCGGTTAGGGAGAGAGCTTTTTACTATACCCCATGTCAACAGGGCTTCAAGCGCAGAAAAGTGGCCTGCATGACAAGGCCGAAAAGTGGCTATAGTGGGAAAATATGGCCGCGTTACACTGTGCGCCTGAGCATTTATGTCGCCATTTTCCCGAGGATCTCATGTCATTACCGTCAGGCGTTTCCGCCCGGCCTTTGCTGCCCGGCGTGCGTCTCTTTCAGGGCAGCCGCCAGGGTTACGTCATCGCCATTATCAGCGCCATGCTGCTGGCCTTTACCGCCATCATCATCCGCGCGCTGACCGAATACTATCACCTGCCGACCTTCGTGCTGGCGTTCTGGCGCGCGGCGCTGGTGGCGCTGGTGCTGTTGCCGCTGCTGTTGATGGTGAAACCGCAGTGGGCGCGCCTGCGGCGTGAACAGGTATTGTTCTATGCGCTTTACGGGCTGCTGCTGGCGCTGTTCAACAGCCTGTGGACGCTGTCGGTGGCGCTGAACGGCGCATCGGTGGCGACCATTCTGACCTACTGTTCGGTGGGCTTTACCGTGTTCCTCGGCTGGGTGATGTACAGCGAACGCCTGACGCTGCGCCAACTGCTGGTGATCGCCATCAGCCTGGGCGGTTGTTTCCTGGTCAGCAACGGCGACAGCATGGGCAACCAGCACTTCGATTTGTTGGGGCTGCTGGTGGGGATGCTGTCGGGCATCGGCTATACCCTGTATACCCTCGGCGGGCGGGTGGCCAGCGAACGGGGCTATCCGGTGTGGAACACCATTTTGTACGTTTTCGGTTTTTCGGCGCTGTATCAGCTGGTGTTCAACGCGGCGCTGACGGCGTTCCCGCTGGCGGCGTTCCACGGCATGGCCGGCGATCTGTGGTTCCTGTCGCACGGCGCGCAGGGCATTCAGTGGAGCGGCTGGCTGTTGCTGCTGGCGCTGGCCGCCGGGCCGACGCTGTTGGGCTTCGGGTTGTATAACATCAGCCTGAAAACGCTGCCGCTGGCCGTAGCCAACCTGATCCTGTCGTTGGAGCTGGTTTTCACCGCGGTGATCGCCTATTTCCTGCTGGGGGAAAACATGAATCAGCTGCAGCTGCTGGGCAGCGCGTTGGTCATGGGTGGGGTGCTGCTGTTGAAAAGCAAGACCGCCGAGGCGTGATCGGTTACCATTTCGCCTCGCAAGAGAGGCGGTAATCATGAATAACCCGAGATTGAAACGAGCGCTTATCGCTTGAATGGCCGTGTTGAGTGAACGACAATACGGCCACAGACATTCCGTTCCGTGGCTTTTATTCCCGTAACAAGAGAATACGCCATGTCCGAAAAACACTGGTCCAACACCGAACTGCTGCATCAGACGGTGACTAACCCGAATATTATCGTCAAAGGCACCCACAGCTACTACAGCGACTGCTGGGATAACGGTTTCGAACGCTCGGTGGTGCGCTATCTGCACGGCGACGCGGTCAGCCGGCAATGGCAGCCGCTGGGCGAAATAGATCGCCTGCTGATCGGCGACTATGTCTGCATCGCGGCCGAAGCGGTGATCCTGATGGGGGGCAATCACACCCATCGCATCGACTGGTTGAGCCTGTACCCGTTTATGGCAACCATCAAACAGGCGTACCGCCCCAAAGGCGATACCCGGCTGGGTGACGGTTGCTGGATTGGCATGCGGGCGATGTTGATGCCAGGGGTATCGATAGGCGAAGGGGCGATCGTCGCCGCCGGCAGCGTGGTGACCGGCGACGTTGAACCTTATGCCATCGTCGGCGGCAATCCGGCGAGGTTTATCCGTTGGCGATTCGCGCCGGAAGTTATCGCGCGCTTGCTCGCCTTGCGCCTCTATGACTTGTCCGAGGCGGACTTTGCGGTGATTCAGCCCCTGCTCGCCGATGACGATATCGGGGCGCTGGAAAGGGGAATTGCGGCCTTGCGCCGTTAAACACAACGGGCGGGAAATTCCCGCCCGTTACGCGTTACTCGGCCTTGGCCTCGGCCGCCGGATGGCGGCGTTTGCGCATCAGGCGCAGCAGCGGCGGCAGCGCCAGCACCGCGACCGCCAGCACCAGCAGCGTTTGCGCGATGCTGCTGCTCCACAGGATGCCGAATTCACCGTTGCTGATCGACAGCGCGCGACGCAGATTCTGCTCCAGCATCTCACCCAGCACGAAGCCCAGAATCAGCGGCGACATCGGGAAGTGCATTTTGCGCAGGATGTAGCCGAACACGCCCAACCCGACCATCAGCAGCAGGTCGAAGGTGGTGCTGTGCACCGCATAAACCCCCACCGCCGATACCGCGGCGATCGCCGGCACCAGGAACCACAGCGGGATGGTCAGCATGCGGGTGAACAGGCCAACCAGCGGCAGGTTCATGATCAGCAAGATGACGTTAGCGATCAGCAGCGCGGCGATCAGTCCCCAGACGATATCCGGTTGTTCGGTAAACATCGCCGGACCGGGGGTGATGTTATACAGCGTCAGCGCCCCCATCATCACCGCCGTGGTGCCGGATCCCGGCACCCCCAGCGTCAGCATCGGAATGAACGAACCGCAGGCCGAGGCGTTGTTGGCCGCTTCCGGCGCCGCTACGCCGCGGATGTCGCCTTTGCCGAAGGTGTCGCTGTTGCCGCTGATTTTCTTCTCGGTCATGTAGGTCAGCGCGCTGGCGATGGTGGCGCCGGCGCCCGGCAGAATGCCGACGAAGAAGCCGATCACCGACGAGCGCAGGGTAGGGCCTGCGCATTGCGCCGCCTCTTTGCGGTTGAACAGCAACCGGCCGGTTTTACGCACCAGCTTTTGCCCGGCGCTGGTGCTTTCCAGCATCAGCAGGATCTCGCTGACCGAGAACAGGCCGATCACCACCACGATAAACTGCACGCCGTCGGAGAGGTGTACGCTGTCAAAGGTAAAGCGGTAAACGCCGGTGTTGGCGTCGACGCCCACCGTCGCCAGCCCCAGGCCGATCAGCGCCGCCAGCAGGGATTTCAGCGGGTTTTGGCTCATCATGCTGCCGAGGCAGGCGATGGCGAACACCATCAGGGCAAAATACTCCGCCGGGCCGAAGGCCAGCGACCAGCGGGCCAGCAGCGGCGCGAACAGAATAATGCCGCCGATGGCGATCATCGAGCCGACGAACGAGCTGACCGCCGAGATGGACAGCGCCACGCCGGCGCGCCCCTGCTGCGCCATCGGGTAGCCGTCCAGCGCGGTCATGATCGCCGCCGCATCGCCCGGCACGTTGAGCAGAATCGACGAGATGCGCCCGCCGTATTCGCAGCCGATATACACCGTCGCCAGCAGGATCAGCGCCGATTCGGCCGGCAGTTTGAGGGCGAACGCCAGCGGCAGCAGGATCGCCACGCCGTTGATCGGCCCGAGGCCCGGCAGCAGGCCGACGATGGTGCCGACGAAGCAGCCGATCAGGGCGATAATCAGGTTTTGCGGCACCAGCGCCACTTCAAACCCTTGGGTCAAATACATCCAGGTATCCATCATCGCTCCCGTTAGCTCAGCCAGGCGCCGAGCGGCAGTGTGACATCGAGAAGTTGGTCAAAGGCGTAGTACAACGCTGCGCCCATGATGACGCCGGAGAGGGCCGCCGCCGGCAGGCTGGCCTGAAACAGCAGGCCGATGCTGAACGTCAGCAGCGCGGTCGCCAGCGGAAAGCCGAGCCATTCAAACCCCCAGGCATACAGCACCAGGGTGATCACCAGCACCAGCAGCCGCTGCATCACCTTGTGGTGCGGCCATTCCACCGCCTGCGGGCGGCGCAGCAACAGCAGCGCCGCGCACAGCGCCATCAGGCTGAGGATCGCCAGCGGGAACGGGCGCGGCCCCAGCGGTTCATAGCTGTATTCGCTCTGGATGCCCCAGCCGATGAACAGCCCGCCGATACACAGCAGCAGCCAAAAGCCGGCAAAAATACGATCGCTCATGGTTTTCCCCTGCGGTTATTTGGCCAGGCCGAACACTTTCGCCTGCTCACGGTATTGGGCAACCTGATTCTTCACGTAGGCGTCCAGCTCTTTGCCGGTCAGGTTGAATTCGAACAGGCCGCGCAGATCGCGTTGCTGCTTGAATTCATCGGTCGCCATCATTTTCTGGAAGGTGTCGCTCCACCACTGATACTCTTCATCGCTAACTTTCGGCCCAACGTAGAAGCCGCGAATGATCGGCCACACCAGGCTGTACCCTTGCTCTTTGGCGGTCGGAATGTCGGCCAACTGGCCCGGCAAACGTTGCTCGGCATACACCGCCAGCACGCGGATCTTGTCGCCCTGCAGGTAAGGCACCATCTCGCTCAGGTCACCGGAAACAGCCTGAATATGGTTGCCCAGCAGTGCGGTGACCGGCTCGCCGCCGCCTTCGAACGCCACGTAGCGCATCTTGCGCGGATCCACGCCGACTTCGCGCGCCAGCAGCGCGGTTTTCATCCAGTCCTGGCTGCCGATAGAGGCGCCGGCGCCGAACACCACGCTGTTGGGATCTTTTTGGAAGGCGTCCATCAGGTCTTTCAGGGTTTTGTAAGGCGAGTCGGCGCGTACCGCGATCATGCCGTAGTCGGTTCCGACTGCCGCCAGCCATTTCACGTCGTCCACGTTATAGCGGCCGAACTTGCCCTGGGCCAGATTGAGCAGCGAGCCGCCGGAAAAGGCCACCACGGTGCCGAACTCCGCCGGGCGCTGCGCGACGATGGCGTTGTAGGCCACCGCGCCGACGCCGCCGGGCATATAGGTGACGCGCATCGGTTTATCAATGGCCTTGGTGTCCTGCAGCGATACCTGAATCAGTTTGCAGGTCAGATCGAAGCCGCCGCCGGGTTTGGCCGGCGCAATGCATTCGGTGCGTTTGGGCGCTTCCACGGCAAAGGCCTGAGAGACCGCCAGCAACAGGGCGGCGGCGGTAAAGGTGCGGGTCATTATTTTTTTCATTGTGACTTACCCTCGGTATTGTCTGATGGTGAATCCCGCCGAATGCGGTTGCGGAATTGTTAAAACAACAACCTTTCATTTACCTTTCAGTGGCCGGAAAAGTTTCCAGTCTGTGATTAGGGTCTCTTGTCGCGAGCGAACGGTGGGTGCGCTAACATAGAATGGGCGCAGAGAACAGTGCGCAAAACCGGCCAAAACCCTGCGTAATGTCAGGATTGCCGATAGTCGTTCGCGTTAAAATCATCTGTAATAAAATGAATAGAGATGCAGTGATATGTTTTCGTTAGGGAAATTGTTTGGCGGCAGGGACAGCGCCAAGGTATGTGCGATTAAACGGTTGCCAGAGGTCTACGCCGAGATGGCGGGAGAAGCCGGGCAGTGTCGTTTGAAGCGCTTGCGCCCTGAGATTGGCGTATTTGAGTTGCATTTCGTCAACGCCGACGGTGAAAAGTATGCTTGCCAGATGACCGCCTGTGTGACCGGCATCGATCTGGTGTTTGCCGCCAACAACCGCTCCGTGCTGGTTTCTTCGCCGTTTACCGCCGACAAGCTGCGTCCGGTGTTGGATCTTGCTCTCGCCGATAGCCCCATCACGCTGATCTGAGGCGTCACACGAGCGCGCCCCAGTACGCATAATTGTGTGCCAGCTCCCAAAACTGGCGGCGCGGCGCTCTTTTATCCCCTTATTTTCCATGCCATTCTCTGTTATCGACCTGTTAACAGACGCCGCATCGATGTCTGGTTGTTCAGGTAAATCAATGGAATGGGAACATGCGACTGTTATTGGTTGAAGATCACCCCGAGCTGTCTCACTGGTTGCAAAAGGCGCTGACCGGCGCCGGATTTGCCGTCGACGTCGCGCCGGACGGCGTGGCCGCCGACCACCTGTTGCTTAATGAACGCTATGCGCTGGCGGTGCTGGATGTGGCGTTGCCGCGTCTGAACGGTCTCGATTTGCTGGCGCGCTTGCGCAAGCGCGGGCAGGATCTGCCGGTGCTGTTGCTGACGGCGCGCACCGACGTGACCGACCGGGTGAAAGGCCTGAATCTGGGGGCGGACGACTACCTGACCAAACCGTTCGAACTGGACGAGCTGGAGGCGCGCATTCGGGCGTTGCTGCGCCGCAGTGTCGGCGCCGCGCAGCCGGCGTTGCAATACGGCGCGTTGACCTATCATGACGAAGGTTATTTCCTGCTGGAGAGCAAACCGCTGGCGCTGACGCCGCGCGAGCTGGCGGTGCTGACCGCGCTGATGCACCGGCGCGGCCGCCCGGTGGCCAAGCAGCAGCTGTTTGAGCAGGTGTTTACGCTGTCTGACGAGGCCAATCCAGAGAGCATCGAGCTTTACGTACACCGTTTGCGGAAAAAGCTGCAGGGCAGCGACGTGGCGATCGTCACGCTGCGCGGTCTGGGCTACAGCCTGGAACTGTGCAATGCGGTGGTTTAACGCGCCGCGTTCGCTGTTTTATCAACTGCTGCTGTTTTTTGGCCTGCCGCTGCTGGCGCTGGGCGGCATCTCTATCTACACCCACTACTTCAGCGCCATGAGCGCCGCCACCCTGGCCTACGACCGCACGCTGCTGGCGTCGGCGCGCACCGTGGCGGAGCGGCTGGTGGTGCGCGAAGGCAAGCTGGCGGTCGATGTGCCTTATGTGGTGCTCGACAGCTTCGAGCGCAACATGAACGATCAGCTCTATTACGAGGTGATCTCGCCGCAGGGGAAAAGCATCTCGGGCTATGACGACTTGCCGTCGTTGCCGCCCCACATTCCACGCTCCACCCTCTATCCGGCATTGGTGCATTTCTACGATGCGGAATACCTCGGCCGGCCGATCCGTGTGGCGGCGCTGTTTCAACCGGTCAACGAGTCGGGCGTGAGCGGCATGGCGACCATTCTGGTGGCGGAAACCCTGGAATCGCGTCGTTACCTGGCGCGGCAGATGATGATCGCGGCGCTGTTGAGCCAGGGCACGGTGGTGGTGTTGACCCTGATCCTGGCGTTCGCGCTGCTCAAGCGGGTGTTGAAGCCGATGCGTAAACTCTCCGGCATCATGCTGCGGCGCGATCCGGGCGAACTGACGCCTTTGCCGCGGGTTCTTCCCTGGTCGGAGATGCAGCCGCTGCTGGTGGCCTTTAATCGTTACATCGAACGGCTGCGGCTGATGGTGGCGCGTCAGGAACGCTTCAGCGCCGACGCCTCTCACCAGCTGCGCACCCCGCTGGCGGTGCTGAAGACCCAGGTCGGGGTGGCGCTGGCCAGCGATCGGCCGCAGCAGTGGCGCGAAAGTCTGCAGGCGATGAGCGCGACGCTGGATAACACCGTGGCGCTCACCGACCGTCTGCTGCACCTCTCGCGCCTGAAAGCCAGCGAGCACAGCGCCGATCGGAAGCTGCAGCCGGTCAATTTGGCGCAGGTGCTGCGCGACGCCTGTTTCTCTCGCTTGCCGCAGGCGCGCAGCAAACAGATCGATCTCGGTTTCGAGGGTGAAGCGGCATGTCAGGTCGCGGGGGAGCCGCTGCTGTTGGCCGAGCTGTGTGCCAATCTGCTGGACAACGCGCTGAAATACACGCCGCGTCAGGGCGTGGTGACCGCCCGCCTTACGCGGGACAAGGCTACGGGGGAAGGGGTGCTGGAGATAGAAGACAGCGGCCCGGGCATCGCCTTGCAGGACAAGGCGTTGGCGCTGCAGCCGTTTCATCGTTTGGACAACGTGGGCGATCAGCCGGGCGCCGGTTTGGGATTGGCGTTGGTGAAGGACATCACCGCGTATCACGGCACCCGCCCGGAGCTGTTGAGCTCCGCCGCGCTGGGCGGCCTGTTGGTGCGGGTGCGTTTCAGGTTGCTGGCTTAGGCCTGTTCTTTGCAGGAATCTGCGCCTGCCGCCGGGGCTTTGGCTTTACGCGTCAGCGGCGTGCGCAGCCGCTGCGACAGGATCACGCCCAGCAGGGTGATGCCGCCGCCGATCAGATGGTAACCGTGCAATTGCTCATGCAGGAACAGCACTGCGATAGCGGCGGTAAACACCGGCGCCAGGTTCATGAAGATCGAGGTGGTGTTGGCGCCCAGGCGCAGGACGCCCTGGATCCACAGGTACGGCGCGATGATCGAGGCCGGAATGCCGGCGAACAGCACCAGCGGCAGGTTATGGCCGTTCAAGCCAACATCCTGCGCCATCAGGAAATTCGGCAGCAGCAACAGCACGCCGAACAGGATCTGCACGTAGAGCGATTGCCAGTTCGGCAGCGCGATGGCCCAGCGTTTGGTCAACACGCCATACAGCGCGTAAGAGGCGGTGGCGAGCAGCATCATCAATTCCCCTTTGCCGATACCGTGCTGCAACAGCGCGCCGGGCTGACCGCCGCTGACCAGCCAGATCAAACCGCAGAAGGAGAGAATGCTGCCGAGCAGCACGCCGACGGTCGGCGCAATGCGCAGCAGTACGATGCTGATCAGGATGGTCAGCAGTGGGATCAGCGACACGATGATGCCCATAAACAGCGCGCTGACGCTGTGCGCCGCGTAATAGGCCAGGCTTTGATACAGCACCATGCCGAGCAAGCCGAGGATCATCAGCTTCCACCAGTTGGCGCGCACCTGCGCCCAGTTGCGAAGCACGCCCGGCAGCACAAACGGCGTCAGGGCGATCAGCGCCAGCAGCCAGCGGTAGAGCGAGATGGCTGCCGGATCGATGGCGGTGGCGGAGAGTTTGCTGACGACGGCGTTAATCGACCAAATCAGCACGGCCAGCAGGGGGAAAAGCATATTCATGACAATTATTCTCAATAGCGTCCAACATGCTGGCTAGTCTACGCGTGTCCGGTTTATCATATATAACGATATTCAGACAAAAATCGGCGTAAATAAGACAAATCACGAGACGAAACCATGCCAGAAATCCGCCATTTCCCCGAGTCGCTGATCCCGGCGCCAAACCCGGTGCAGTTTCGTTGCGAGGAGTTCAACGTCCGCACCGAATTCCAGCCGCACAGCCATACCTGGGGCCAATTGATGTGGGTCAAAGCCGGGGTGATGGTGCTGCGCATCGGCGGGCAGCGCTTTCTGGCGCCGCCGGAGTACGTGCTGTGGACGCCGGCGGGCATCGAACACTCCTGTTACAACCAGCGGCTGGCGCAGTGCCGCATGGTGGACATCGCGCCGGCGCTGTGCGCCGGCATGCCGGCCGATCCTTGCCTGGTCAATGTGACGCCGATCTTTCGCGCCATCGCCGAGGATTTCTATGCGCGTAAACAGTACATTCCGCAGGCGGAGGCGGATTTGCGCCTCTGCCAGGTGCTGATCGACCAACTGCATCTGTCGCCGCGCCAGCAAACCTATCTGCCGTCGTCGGACGACAAGTTTTTGGCGCCGGTGCTGGAAGCGCTGGAACATTGCCCGGCGGACAACACTTCGCTGGCGACGTGGGCGAAGCGGGTATACACCACCGAGCGCACGCTGTCTCGCCGCTGCCAGCAGGATTTGGGCATGCCGTTCAGCGAATGGCGCCAGCGCCTGCGGTTCCTGCACGCCGTGTCGCTGCTCGAACAGGGCAAAACCGTGCAGGACGTGGCGCTGGAGGTCGGTTACAGCTCCGCGTCGGCCTTTATCGTCATGTTCCAGCAGATCGCCGGCACCACCCCTGAGCGCTTTCGCCGTGCCTGATTCAGTGGCACACTATTTCGCAGACAAATAGCCGTAAACCGTCGGAGAACGCAGTGAAAATTCTGGTTGATGAAAATATGCCGTATGCGGCCGAGCTGTTCAGCCGCCTGGGCGACGTGCGGGCGGTGCCGGGGCGTCCGATCCCGCTTGAGGCGCTGGCGGATGCCGACGCGCTGATGGTGCGTTCGGTCACCAAGGTCAATGAAGCCTTGTTGGCCGGCAGCCGCATCGGCTTTGTCGGCACCGCTACCGCCGGCACCGATCACGTCGATGACGCCTGGCTGCAACGGCAGGGCATCGGGTTTTCCGCCGCGCCGGGCTGCAACGCCATCGCGGTGGTCGAGTATGTGTTCTCCGCATTGATGCTGCTGGCCGAGCGCGATGGCTTCCAATTGCGGGATAAAACCGTCGGCATCGTCGGCGTGGGCAACGTCGGTTCGCGTCTGGACGCGCGCCTCAAAGCGCTGGGCGTGCGCACGCTACTGTGCGATCCACCGCGCGCCGATCGCGGCGACGCCGGGGAATTCTGGCCACTGGAGAAATTGGTGGCCGAGGCCGACGTGCTGACCTTCCATACGCCGCTGAATAAATCCGGCCCGTATCATTCATTGCACCTGGCGGACGCCGAGCTGCTGGCGGCGTTGCCGGACAATCGCATTCTGATCAACGCCTGCCGTGGGCCGGTGGTGGATAACGCCGCGTTGCTGCAGGCGCTGGAAAAAGGCAAAAAGCTGAGCACGGTGCTGGACGTGTGGGAACCGGAGCCGGATCTCGCCTTGCCGCTGTTGGCGCGGGTGGATATCGGCACCGCGCACATCGCCGGGTATACGCTGGAAGGCAAGGCGCGCGGCACCACCCAGGTGTTCGAAGCGTTCAGCCGCCATCTGGGGCAGCCGCAACAGGTGGCGCTGGCCTCGCTGCTGCCGGTGCCGGAGTTCAGCCAGATCCGTCTCAACGGCCCGCTGGATGAAGCGCGGTTAAAACGATTGATGCACTTGGTGTATGATGTGCGCCGCGATGATGCGCCGCTGCGCAAAGTCGCCGGGCAACCGGGCGAGTTCGATCGCCTGCGCAAGCACTACCAGGAACGCCGCGAGTGGTCTTCGCTGGCCGTGCAATGCGATGACAGCGCCAGCGCCGAGCTGCTCGGCAAGTTGGGCTTCAGCATCGCGTAGCGCGTAAGGTTGTCTTAAGCCAACGCCGCTACAGTGAGCGGCAAAGATTATCGGGCGGTGACTGCACTGCCCGTCTGCTTTTATGAATGAAATACTCTGGAGAAAACCCAATGTCTGACGGCTGGAATATCGCGCTGCTCGGCGCCACTGGCGCGGTAGGTGAAGCGTTGCTGGAATTGTTGCAGGAACGCCAGTTCCCGGTGGGTGAGCTCTATCCTCTGGCAAGCGAACGCAGCGCGGGCGCCAATGTGCGCTTCAACGGCAAGTCTCTTCTGGTGCAAAACGCCGAAGAGTTCGATTGGTCGCAGGCGCAGCTGGCCTTCTTCGTCGCCGGCAGCGACGCTTCAGCGCGCTATGCCGAAGAGGCCGGCAACATGGGCTGTCTGGTGATCGACACTAGCGGCCTGTTCGCCATGGAACCGGATGTGCCGCTGGTGGTGCCTGGCGTTAACCCGCAGGTGCTGGCGGATTACCGCAACCGCAACATCGTCGCGGTGGCCGACAGCATGGTCAGCCAACTGCTGACGGCGATCAAACCGCTGACCGAACAGGCGGGGCTGTCGCGCCTGCACGTCACGACGCTGATGTCGGTATCCTCGCGTGGCAAGGCGGCGGTGGACGATCTGGCCGGCCAGAGCGCGCGGCTGTTGAACGGCATCCCGGCCGAAGAAGGCGTTTTCACTAAACAGCTGGCGTTTAATATGCTGCCGCTTGTCGCCGACGAGCAGGGCAGCGTGCGCGAAGAGCGCCTGATCGTCGATCAGGTGCGCAAGGTGCTGCAGGACGAAGGGTTGCCGATTTCGGTGAGCTGCATCCAGTCGCCGGTGTTTTATGGCCACGCCCAGGTCGTGCATCTGGAAGCGCTGCGTCCGCTGTCCGCCGAAGAGGCGCGCAGCGAGCTTGAAGAGGTCGAAGACGTTCAACTGAGTGAAGAGGATGATTACCCGACTCAGGTCACCGAAGCTTCCGGCAGCGATGCGCTCAGTATCGGGTGTCTGCGCAACGATTACGGCATCCCCGAGCTGTTGCAGTTCTGGACGGTGGCGGACAACGTCCGCTTCGGCGGCGCGTTGATGGCGATCGAAACCGCCGAGCGTCTGGTGCAGGAGCAGATGTACTGATGTCTGAGGTGGTCTCGCCCGCTCAGCCGACGCTGAAGGTAGCGCTGGGCATCGAATATGACGGCAGCCATTACTACGGCTGGCAGCGGCAGCAAGAAGTGGCCAGCGTGCAGGAACGGCTGGAGCAGGCGTTGAGCAAGGTGGCGGATGCGCCGATCAACGTGCTGTGCGCCGGGCGCACCGACGCCGGGGTGCACGCCACCGGGCAGGTGGTGCACTTCGAAACCACCGCGCGCCGCAAGGACGCCGCCTGGACGATGGGCGTCAACACCCATTTGCCGCCGGACATCGCGGTGCGCTGGGTGAGCCCCGTCGCCGATGATTTTCACGCGCGTTTCAGCGCCACCGCGCGCCGTTACCGCTATATTATTTTCAACCATCGCTACCGGCCGGCGGTGTTGCAACAGGGGGTGACGCATTTTTATCACCCGCTGGACGCGGACCGCATGCATCGGGCGGCGCAGGCATTGCTGGGCGAGAACGACTTTACCTCGTTTCGCGCGGTGCAATGCCAGTCGCGCACCCCGTGGCGCTGCGTAAAACACGTTAAGGTTACGCGCTACGGCGAATATATTGTGGTAGATATCAAGGCGAATGCCTTCGTGCATCACATGGTTCGCAACATCGTCGGCAGCCTGATGGAGATCGGCTGCGGCAATCAGGATGAGAACTGGATGGCCGAGCTGCTGGCGCTGAAGGATCGCAATCTGGCGGCGGCGACGGCGCGAGCCGAGGGGCTGTATCTGGTTTCCGTGGACTATCCCGACCACTTTGGCATCCCGCGGCCGCCGATGGGGCCGCTGTTTTTACCCGACGATTAAACGCCGGCACGCCTGAAAGCGTCGCTCCCTTGTGCTTCTGCCGGGTGATTGAAACGCCCGGTATCAATGAGAGAATTTATGGACATCATCAAGTTTATTATTGATTTCATTCTGCATATTGATGTGCACCTGGCCGAACTGGTCGCACAATACGGCATGTGGGTCTACGCTATTCTGTTCCTGATCCTGTTTTGCGAGACCGGTTTGGTGGTGACGCCGTTCCTGCCGGGGGATTCTTTGCTGTTCGTCGCCGGCGCGCTGGCGGCGTTGCCGACCAACGATCTGAACGTGCACACCATGGTGGCGTTGATGGCCGTGGCGGCGATCATCGGCGATGCGGTGAACTACACTATCGGGCGGTTGTTCGGCGAGAAGCTGTTCAGCAACCCGAATTCGAAAATCTTCCGCCGCAGCTACCTGGATAAAACGCATCAGTTTTATGAGAAGCACGGCGGGAAAACGATTATTCTGGCGCGATTCGTGCCGATCGTGCGTACTTTTGCGCCGTTCGTCGCCGGCATGGGGCATATGTCCTATCGCCACTTCGCCGCCTACAACGTGATTGGCGCACTGGTTTGGGTGCTGCTCTTCACTTATGCTGGCTACCTGTTCGGCGATCTGCCGGTGGTGCAGGAGAACCTGAAACTGCTGATCGTCGGGATCATCATCGTTTCGATTCTGCCGGGCGTGATTGAAATTTGGCGCCACAAGCGCGCCGCCGCCCGCCAGCAAAAACAATAAAAACATCGCTCAACCTGTCGGTTCGACCAGTTTTTTGTCCACAGCGTCGGGCCGATATGGTTTAATGAGCGACATTATGGTCTGTTCCTGCGAACAACCCTGAAGCCGATGCCTCGGTCGCGCGCTTGCCGCGCGGCGAACGGGCATTTTTTCATTGGGGGTGTTTTCAGGGGGATTGTTAAAGCATGAACAGCGGACTGGCGTGTGCCAGGTTCAAACAGAAAGGTCATCGATGAGCTGGATTGAACGAATTCTTAACAAGAGCAATATCACACAAACCCGTAAGGCGAGCATTCCTGAAGGGGTCTGGACCAAATGCGACAGCTGCGGCCAGGTTCTCTACCGCGCCGAGCTGGAGCGTAATCTGGAAGTGTGTCCGAAGTGCGACCACCATATGCGTATGAGCGCGCGCGCGCGTCTGCATACCCTGCTGGATGAAGGCAGCGAAGTGGAGCTGGGCAGCGATCTGGAGCCGAAAGACGTTCTGAAATTCAAGGATTCCAAGCGCTATAAAGATCGTCTGGTCGCCGCACAGAAAGCGACCGGCGAGAAAGATGCGCTGGTGGTGATGAAGGGCACGCTGTACGGCATGCCGATCGTCGCGGCGTCCTTTGAATTCGCCTTCATCGGCGGTTCGATGTCTTCCGTGGTTGGCGCGCGTTTCGTGCGTGCGGTTGAGCAGGCGCTGGAGGACAACTGTCCGCTGGTGTGCTTCTCCGCCAGCGGCGGCGCGCGCATGCAGGAGGCGCTGATGTCGCTGATGCAGATGGCGAAAACCAGCGCGGCGTTGGCCAAAATGCAGGAGCGCGGCTTGCCGTACATCTCCGTGCTGACCGACCCGACCATGGGCGGCGTCTCCGCCAGCCTGGCGATGCTGGGCGACATCAACATCGCCGAGCCGAAAGCGCTGATCGGCTTTGCCGGCCCGCGCGTGATCGAGCAGACCGTGCGCGAGAAACTGCCGCCGGGCTTCCAGCGCAGCGAGTTCCTGATCGAAAAAGGCGCGATCGATATGATCGTTCGCCGCCCGGAAATGCGCCAAACGCTGGCGAGCATTCTGTCCAAGCTGACCAACCAGCCGCAGCCGCATTTCGATGAGGCCGCGCCGGTCATTGAGCCGGAGCAGCAGGCCGACGCCTGAGGCAAAGACGGATCCCGCCCGGGTTCAGCCGCCACTTTGTGGCTAAGTGACGGCTGATGCCCGTTCCCTGCCGGCCGCGGCCTATGACGTTGCGGTTTGCAGGTGGGCGGCAGTGACGAAGCGCATCGCCTTTACCGCGGTGAGGGTGGTGCCCTGATGGATTAATGAACCCAAGTTCAGTGATGGGACTCATGCAAAACCACCAAATTCCCCAAGCCACGTCGCCATTGAGCTCGTGGCTTTACTATCTGGAACGTCTGCACAGCCAGGCGATCGAACTCGGCCTCGAGCGCGTACAGCGCGTCGCGGCGCACCTGGACTTACTGACCCCCGCTCCCACGGTGTTCACCGTTGCCGGCACTAACGGCAAAGGCACGACCTGTCGCACCCTTGAAGCCATTCTGCTGGCCGCTGGCCTGCGCGTCGGCGTTTACAGCTCACCGCATCTGGTGCGCTACACCGAGCGCGTGCGCATTCAGGGGGAAGAGCTGAGCGAAGCGGAGCACAGCCGCTCGTTTGCCACCATTGAAGCCGACCGCGGCGAAACGTCGTTGACCTATTTCGAATTCGGCACCCTGTCGGCGCTGCAGCTGTTCAAACAGGCGCGGCTGGACGTGGTGATCCTGGAGGTCGGCCTGGGCGGGCGCCTCGACGCCACCAACATCGTCGATCCGAGCGTGGCGGTGATCACCAGCATCGCGCTCGATCACACCGACTGGCTGGGCAACGATCGCGAAAGCATCGGCCGTGAAAAGGCCGGCATTTTCCGCAGCGGCAAGCCGGCGGTAGTGGGCGAACCCGACATGCCGGACAGCATTCGCCAGGTCGCCGAAACGCTGGGCGCGCCGCTGTATCGCCGCGGTGAAGCCTGGAGCTTCAGCGAGCAGGGCGATCGCTGGCAGTGGCAGGGCGGCGACACGCTGCTGACCGATCTGCCGACGCCGAACGTGCCGCTGGCCAACGCCGCTACCGCGCTGGCGGCGCTGAACTGTTCCCCGCTGGAAATCGACGAGCGCGCGATCTTCACCGGGCTGCAGCAGGCGACGCTGCCGGGGCGTTTCCAGATCGTGCGGCGGGAGCCGATGCTGATCCTCGATGTGGCGCACAACCCGCACGCCGCCGGCTATCTCGCCGGGCGTCTGGCCAAGCTGCCGCGCGACGGCGGCAAGGTGCGCGCGGTGGTGGGCATGCTGTCGGACAAGGACATCGCCGGTACGCTGGCCTGCCTGAGCGAGCAGGTGGATGAATGGTACTGCGCACCGCTCGACGGCCCGCGCGGCGCCAGCGTCGAACTGCTGGCGCAACATCTGGCGGAACCGCGACGCTTTAATGATGTCGAAACTGCCTGGCGGCAGGCTATGCAGGATGCTGATAAACAGGATATTGTGATCGTCTGTGGATCGTTCCACACCGTTGCGCAGGTGATGGCGGCGTCAGACGAGATGCGGGGAGTGTGAGTGGCGAGTAAATTTCAGAACCGACTGGTCGGAACCGTGATTCTGGTGGCGCTGGGGGTGATCATCCTACCAGGGTTGCTGGACGGCAAAAAGAAGCATTACGAGGATGAATTCGCGGCCATTCCTTTGGTGCCGAAGGCGGGCGACGTCGAAGAGAACGACGTGTTGCCGCCGGTGACGCAGCCGTTGCCGGCGCAGCCGCCGGAAGGGGCGGGGGCGCTGGTCGAGCAGCAGGCGGCTAACGAAGCGGCGGCGCAACAGGCGGTGCGACAGAATGCTCAGCAACCGACGCAGGTGGCGCCGCCGCCGGTCGAGACGCGTCCTCAGCCGGTGCAGCAGCAGCCTAAGCCGAAACCGGTGGAAACCAAACCGGTAGAGGTGAAACCGAAACCGGCGCCGCAGCCGAAGCCGGTGGAAGTGAAACCGACGCCTAAGCCGGAACCGAAACCTGAACCGACGCCGAAGCCTGAGCCGGCACCGCAGCCGAAACCGGCGGAAGAAAAAGCGCCGGCCGGGCAAGCCTATGTCGTGCAGCTCGGGGCGTTGAAGAATGCCGCCAAGGCGAACGAGATTGTCGCTTCGCTGCGTCTTTCGGGCTATCGCGCCTTCACTGTGCCGTCAACGCCGGTGCAAGGGCAGATCACCCGCATCTACGTCGGCCCGGATGCTTCCAAGCAGAAGCTGCAGGCGGCATTGCCGTCGCTGAACTCGATCAGCGGGCTGAGCGGGCAGGTGAAGCCGTACGGTCGTTAAACCCCGCAGGGGCGCAGCAGGATACGCCCCTGAATTAAGGAGTGGTGGAGAGATCTCGAGAGAAACCGCGCCTTTTACAGGCGAAATCACCTATGTAGGCGCGGCGATTGGGAATTTTTTAATCGCCGCTTTTTATTTGTAACGTGGTAGGAAATCCCCTACGCAAACGTTTTCTTTTTCTGTTAGAATTCGCCGCGAATTGGATGCAGGGGCGATTCATCATTGGAATAGTTCATGGTCTGGATTGATTACGTCATTATAGCGGTGATTGGATTTTCGGCTCTGGTGAGCCTGATCCGAGGGTTTGTTCGCGAAGCATTGTCACTTGTGACATGGGGATGTGCGTTTTTTGTTGCCAGCCATTTCTACTCTTACCTTGCGGTCTATTTCACTCGTTTTGAAGATGAACTGGTGCGAAACGGCATCGCGATCGCGATTTTGTTCATCGCGACCCTGATCGTAGGGGCTATTGTTAACTATGTGATTAGCTCACTGGTAGAGAAAACCGGGCTGTCGGGCACCGACAGGGTGCTGGGCATCTGCTTCGGCGCATTGCGCGGCGTGTTGATCGTTGCGGCGATCCTGTTCTTCCTGGATACCTTTACCGGCTTTTCACAAAGTGCCGACTGGAAACAGTCGCAGCTGATTCCCCAGTTCAGTTACGTCATCAGGTGGTTCTTTGACTACCTGCAGAGCACGTCGAGTTTCTTGCCGACCCAATTGCCGGGGCGGTAGCGCTGATGAGGAAAAGACAACATGTGCGGTATTGTCGGTATCGCCGGTTTTATGCCGGTAAACCAGTCGATTTATGATGCGCTGACGGTGCTTCAGCACCGTGGCCAAGATGCCGCAGGCATCGTCACCATTGACGCCCACAACGGGTTCCGTTTGCGCAAAGCCAACGGCCTGGTGAAGGATGTGTTTGAGGCGCGCCATATGCAACGCTTGCAGGGCAACATGGGCATTGGCCATGTGCGTTACCCGACGGCCGGCAGCTCGAGCGCTTCTGAGGCCCAGCCTTTCTACGTCAACTCGCCGTTCGGCATTACGCTGGCCCACAACGGCAACCTGACCAACGCCCATGAGCTGCGCCAAAAGCTGTTCGAAAGCGGCCGCCGCCATGTCAACACCACCTCCGACTCGGAAATCCTGCTGAACGTGCTGGCCAGCGAGCTGGATCGCTTCCCGCATTATCCGCTGGAGGCCGACAACATCTTTACCGCGGTCGCCGCCATGCATCAGCAACTGCGCGGCGCTTACGCCTGCGTGGCGATGATTATCGGCCACGGCCTGCTGGCGTTCCGCGACCCGTACGGCATTCGTCCGCTGGTGATCGGCAAACGCACGCTGGAAGATGGCCGCAGCGAGTATATGGTGGCTTCCGAGAGCGTGGCGCTGGATACCCTGGGCTTTGAATTCCTGCGCGACGTGGCGCCGGGCGAAGCGGTGTACATCACCACCAAAGGCCAGCTGTTCACCCGCCAGTGCGCAGAGAATCCGAAAACCAATCCGTGCCTGTTCGAATACGTCTATTTCGCGCGCCCGGACTCCTTTATGGACAAGATCTCGGTCTACAGCGCCCGCGTGCGCATGGGCCAGAAGCTGGGCGAGAAGATTGCCCGCGAATGGGAAGATCTGGACATCGACGTGGTGATCCCGATTCCGGAAACCTCCTGCGACATCGCGCTGGAGATCGCGCGCATTCTCGACAAACCCTACCGCCAGGGCTTTGTGAAGAACCGCTACGTCGGCCGCACCTTCATCATGCCGGGCCAGCAGGCGCGTCGTCAGTCGGTGCGCCGCAAGCTGAACGCCAACCGCGCCGAGTTCCGCGACAAGAACGTGCTGCTGGTGGATGATTCCATCGTGCGCGGCACGACCTCAGAGCAGATCGTCGAGATGGCGCGCGAAGCGGGCGCCAAGCGCGTGTACCTGGCTTCCGCCGCGCCGGAAGTGCGTTTCCCTAACGTCTACGGCATCGACATGCCGAGCGCCAACGAACTGATCGCCCACGGGCGCGAAGTGGATGAAATCCGCCAAATCATCGGCGCCGATGGGCTGATCTTCCAGGACCTCGACGATCTGATCGAAGCGGTGCGTGAAGAAAACCCGGACATCACCCAGTTCGAATGCTCGGTATTCAACGGCATCTACGTGACCAAAGACGTCGATCAAAGCTATCTGGAATACCTGGAGTCGCTGCGCAACGACGACGCCAAGGCGCTGCGGGGACAAACCGAAGCGGAAAATCTGGAACTGCATAACGAAGGCTAACCGCCTGTGTTGATCCATCAGGGGGCATCGTCGCGTCTGCGGCGGTGCGCCTTGCTCCTGTGAACTTGCTTATCCCTCGCCATTGCGGCAAAGTCTGCCTGATCTTATTTTTTACTTTTTACGGCAGAGGCCATTCTTCATGAAACGACTCATCATCGGCATTTCCGGCGCCAGCGGCGCGATCTACGGCGTGCGCCTGTTGCAGGTCTTGCGCGACGTCGCAGAGGTGGAAACCCATCTGGTGATGAGCAACGCTGCAAGGCAGACGCTGGCGCTGGAAACGCCGTACAGTCTGCGTGAAGTGCAGGCGCTGGCCGATGTGGTTCACGATGCGCGCGATATCGCCGCCGCCATCTCTTCCGGTTCCTTCAAAACCCTGGGCATGGCGATTTTGCCTTGTTCAGTCAAAACGCTGTCCGGCATCGTCAACAGCTACAGCGACGGACTGCTGACCCGCGCCGCCGACGTGGTGCTGAAAGAACGCCGCCGCCTGGTATTGTGCGTGCGTGAAACGCCGTTGCACCTTGGGCACCTGCGGCTGATGACGCAGGCGGTGGAAATGGGCGCGGTGATCATGCCCCCGGTGCCGGCGTTTTATCACCAGCCGAAAAGCGTGGAAGACATCATCGATCAGACCGTCAATCGGGTGATCGATCAGTTTGATATCGAATTGCCGGCCGATCTGTTCACCCGTTGGCAGGGTGCTGATTAACATTTTCATCCCCAAATTGGTACATTTGTGCAACACCGCACTGAATTAGGGCTGCGCATGCACCATAATGATCCCACTTCATCACGTTCACTGTTTCATGGCGCCGTCCTGTCGCGGCTGCCAGTGGCGCGGCCCCGAGCGGCCGATTTAATTTTGCGGTTATCGTCCCAGGAAACAGTATTGTGAAGGCCGGAGCCGTTCCCTCCGCCCGTAGCACCTAATGTGGCACGATTACTGCAAATTGATTTGGTGGGGAAAAGTAATGCCCGTAGTGGCATCAAAAAAATCAATTTGAGGGTAATTTATGAAAAAGCTGGTTAAGGTTCTTCCTTTAGTCTTGGCTTTGGCGGCCGCAAACAGCGCATTCGCCGCTATCCCATCGACATTGAAGATTGGCACCGATCCGACTTACGCGCCGTTTGAATCCAAAAATGCCAAAGGCGAGCTGGTCGGCTTCGATATCGATTTGGCCAAAGAGCTGTGCAAACGCATAAATACCCAATGCACCTTCGTGGAGAGCGACTTTGACGCGCTGATCCCATCCCTCAAGGCGAAAAAGATCGACGCTATCATCTCTTCGCTGTCCATCACCGAAAAACGCCAGCAGGAAATCGCCTTTACCGACAAGCTGTATGCCGCCAACGCCCGCCTGATCGCGCCGAAGGGGTCTAAGCTGTTGCCTACCGTGGATGCGTTGAAAGGCAAGAGCGTGGGCGTGCTGCAGGGCACGACCCAGGAAGCCTACGCCAACGCCATGTGGCAGCCGAAGGGCGTCACCGTGGTGCCTTATCAGAACCAGGATCTGGTCTACGCCGATCTGGCCTCCGGGCGCATCGACGCCGCCTTCCAGGATGAAGTGGCGGGCAGCGATGGCTTCCTGAAACAGCCGCCGGGCAAAGACTATGCGTTCGCCGGCGAATCGGTGAAGGATGACAAATTCTTTGGCGTCGGCACCGGCATGGGGCTGCGCAAAACCGATACCGAGCTGAAAGCGGCGCTGGACAAAGCCTTCGCCGAGATGCGCAAAGACGGCACCTACGATAAATACGCGAAAAAGTACTTCGACTTCGACGTCTACGGCGGCTAATCCGCTAACCGTTCCATGCTGTGACTGCGGGGCCGGTGCGCCGGCTCCGATGGTTCGGATCCTAGACGACAGGGTGAAGTAGATGCTGCAAGGCTATTCCCAACTGATTTTCGAGGGGGCTCTGGTGACGCTGGAGTTGGCCCTCAGTTCCGTATTGTTGGCGGTGGTGATCGGGTTGATCGGCGCCGGCGGCAAACTCTCCCACAACCCCCTTATTTCCGGCCTGTTCGGCGCTTACACCACGCTGATCCGCGGCGTGCCCGATCTGGTGCTGATGCTGCTGATTTTTTATGGCCTGCAAATCGCTTTGAACAACATCACCACGCTGCTCGGTTTCTCGCAGATCGATATCGACCCGCTCGGCGCCGGCATCATTACCCTCGGCTTTATTTACGGCGCGTACTTTACCGAAACCTTCCGCGGCGCCTACTTGGCGGTGCCGAAAGGGCAGATTGAGGCGGCGACGGCCTACGGCTTCAGCGGCGCGCAGATCTTTCGGCGCATTTTGTTCCCGGCGATGATGCGCTTCGCCTTGCCGGGCATCGGCAACAACTGGCAGGTGATCCTGAAGGCGACGGCGCTGGTGTCTATCCTTGGCCTGAACGACGTGGTGAAAGCCACGCAGTTGGCGGGGAAAGGCACCTATCAGCCGTTCTTCTTCGCCATCGTAGCCGGCGTGGTTTACCTGATTTTCACTACCGTTTCCAACGGCGTGCTGTTGTGGCTTGAACGGCGTTACTCACTGGGCGTCAAGAGGGCCGAGCTATGATCGAGATTTTGCAACAGTATTGGCAGTCGCTGCTGTGGAGCGACGGCTACCGTTTCACCGGCGTGGCGGTCACGCTGTGGCTGCTGATCGCCTCCGTGGTGATGGGCGGGCTGCTGGCGATCCCGATGGCGGTGGCGCGCGTCTCTTCCCTGCGCTGGGTGCGTTTCCCGGTGTGGCTCTACACCTACGTGTTTCGCGGCACGCCGCTGTACGTGCAGTTGCTGGTGTTCTACTCCGGCATGTACAGCCTGGAAATCGTGCGCGGCAGCGAGTTTCTCAACGCGTTTTTCCGCAGCGGGCTCAACTGCACCATCCTGGCGCTGACGCTCAACACCTGCGCGTATACCACCGAGATCTTCGCCGGGGCGATCCGCTCGGTGCCGCACGGTGAAATCGAGGCCGCCAACGCCTACGGTTTCTCGCGCTTCAAGATGTATCGCTGCATCATTTTGCCTTCGGCGCTGCGCACCGCGCTGCCGGCCTACAGCAACGAAGTGATCCTGATGCTGCACTCCACCGCGCTGGCGTTTACCGCCACCGTGCCGGATCTGCTGAAGATTGCGCGCGACATCAATGCCGCGACCTATCAGCCGTTTTACGCTTTCGGCATTGCGGCGGTGTTGTACCTGATCATCTCCTACGTGTTAATCAGCCTGTTCCGCAAAGCTGAAAAACGCTGGATGGCACACGTTAGTCACTGATAAATGACGGGAAGAAAAACCATGTCTGAGAATAAATTAGCCGTCACGGAACTGCACAAACGCTATGGCGATCACGAGGTGCTGAAGGGCGTCTCGCTGGCGGCCAACGCCGGGGATGTGATCAGCATCATCGGCTCCTCCGGCTCCGGCAAAAGCACCTTTCTGCGCTGCATCAACTTCCTCGAGAAGCCGAGCGAAGGCTCGATCAGCCTGAACAACGAAGATATTCGCATGGTGCGCGACAAGGACGGCCAGCTGAAGGTATTCGACAAGAAGCAGCTGCAGCTGCTGCGTACCCGCCTGACCATGGTGTTCCAGCATTTTAACCTGTGGAGCCATATGACGGTGCTGGAGAACGTGATGGAGGCGCCGGTGCAGGTGCTGGGGCTGAGCAAGGCCGACGCGCACGAGCGCGCGGTGCGCTACCTGGATAAAGTGGGCATCGACGAGCGGGCGCGCGGCAAGTACCCGGTGCACCTGTCGGGCGGCCAGCAGCAGCGCGTCTCCATTGCCCGCGCATTGGCGATGGAGCCGGAAGTGCTGCTGTTTGACGAACCGACGTCGGCGCTGGATCCCGAGTTGGTGGGCGAGGTGCTGCGCATCATGCAGAAGCTGGCGGAGGAGGGAAAAACCATGGTGGTGGTGACGCACGAAATGGAATTTGCGCGCCACGTTTCGAACCACGTGATCTTCCTGCACAAAGGGTTGATCGAAGAGCAGGGCCCGCCTGCCGAGCTGTTCGGCAATCCCAAAAGCCCGCGCCTGCAGCAGTTCCTGTCCGGCGCGTTGAAGTAACCTCAGATCAGCGGGCTTCGGCCCGCTGATTGACAACGTCATCCAATGCCTGTTCCAGCTCCAGATAACGGAAGTGGAAACCGGCCTCTTCCAGGCGCTTCGGCACCGCCCGCTGGCCGCCGAGCACCAGCACCGCCGCTTCCCCCATCAACAGCCGCATGACGAACGCCGGCACCCGCAGAAACGCCGGGCGATCGAGCACGTTGGCCAATTGGGCGGCGAATTGCTCGTTGTGCACCGGGTAGGGAGCGACCATGTTGAACGGGCCGGTCAGGGTGGCGTGATCCAGCAGATAAATAATGCCGTTGACCATGTCTTCGAGGTGGATCCACGGCAGGTATTGGCGACCGTCGCCGATCGGGCCGCCGAGCCCGAAGCGGAACGGCGGCAGCATTTTGGCCAGCGCGCCGCCCTGTGGCGCCAGCACCACACCGGTGCGCAGCAGGCAGACGCGGGTGGCGTCGCTTTGCGCCTGCAGCGCCAGCGCTTCCCAGCGTTGACACAGCTGGTGGGTGAATTCGTCGTGCGGCGGCTCCTCTTCGGTCACCACCGCCTGCCCCTGATCGCCGTAGTAGCCGACGGCGGAACCGGAAATCAGCACGCCGGGGGGCGTGCTGCCGGCCTTGATCAGCTTCGCCAAGCGTTCGGTCAGATCCCAGCGGCTGCGGCACAGCCGCTCTTTCTGCTGCGCGCTCCAGCGCTTGTCGGCGATAGGTTCGCCGGCCAGGTTGATCACCGCGTCGAATTCATCCAGCGATTGCCGGTCGTCCAGCGTTCGCCAATAGCTCGGCCGGTCGCCCAGCCGGGCTCGGGCTCGCCGTTCGTCTCGGGTCAGCACCGTAATGTGGTGAGAAAGCGCCAGCAGTCTTGCCGTCAGGCTGCAGCCTATCAATCCCGTTGCGCCGGTGATCAGGATCCGCATGGTCGACCTCCCTGAATTAGTCCCGGCGGTAGCTCATGGTCATGGAAACCGAGTCGGCGTAGCGCAGGGCCAGAAGTTTATCTATCTCCACTTCAGCATAGGTCACCCAGGCGTGTTCTTTTACGATATCGAGCACATCCTGCGTTAATTTTTCCAGCAACGCGAAACGGTTATCTTCCACATGGCGGATGATCGCTTTGGTGATGGTGCGGTAGTTGAGCGCATCGGCGATATCTTCGCTGTTGCGCGCCTTGTCCGCCGGGTAGTGGATCACCACGTTGATCAGGACGTCCTGTCGGTTGTTGATTTCCTCTTCCTTGATACCGATGAACGTGCGCAGCCGCAGATTTTTAATGCGAATAACGGCGTCGGGTTGACTGAAAGACATCAGAGATTCTCCATAGGTCTGATTATTAGCGTTCAGAATACACGGAAAGTAGGGAAATGATAACGCAGGGACAATGTGACTCCCCGGCCGACGGGGAGTCGGGGGAGGCACTTAGGCTTGTTCGGCCAGTTTGTAGGCGCGCTCGGTCGCCGGGCGATTGCTGATGCGCTCGAACCAGTTGCGCACCGCCGGGTAATCCGCCAGATCGATGCGCTGGCGCGGATGCGACACGACCCACGGGTAGGTGGCGATATCGGCGATGCTGTAGTTATCGCCGCCCAGGTACGGGTGTTTTTGCAGTTCAGCTTCCAGCACGCCGTACAGCCGCTTGGTCTCCAGATGGTAACGCTCGATGGCGTAAGGCACCGGCTGCGGCGCGTAGTGGTTAAAGTGGTGATTCTGCCCGAGCATCGGCCCGAATCCGGCCACTTGCCAGAACAGCCACTGCAGGGTAGCGGCGCGTTCGCGCAGGCCCTTGCTCAGCAGCTTGCCGGTCTTCTCCGCCAGATACAGCAGGATTTCCCCGGATTCGAACAGGCTGATCGGCGCGCCGCCGTCCACCGGTTGCTGATCGACGATCGCCGGGATTTTGTTGTTGGGAGAAATGCTCAGAAAGTCCGGTTTGAACTGCTCGCCGGCGCTGATGTTTACGCGATGGATACGGTAGGGTAAGCCGACCTCTTCCAAAAACAAGGTGATCTTGTGACCATTGGGAGTAGGCGCGTAATACAGGTCAATCATGTTGCCTCCTGCGGTAAGGTGATCTGTAATTCATTACACGTTGCTGCGGTCTTCGCCGCGCACAAAGGTATATCAGAGATCCAACAATAGCAGCTAAGGATAGCAGGCTATGTGGGATTCGTCCGATGCTATCTGCGCAGTTGGATCACAATTCTCCACCGGGGCGGGCGGCGGTTTGCCGCACGGCGCCGGCGCGGTAAAATGGCGCTTATTTCCCTCTATAGGACAAGGTTATGAAGCTGATGTTCGCCTCGGATATCCACGGTTCGCTGCCGGCGACCGAACGCGTGCTGGAATTGTTCGCACAACACGGCGCCGACTGGTTGATTCTTCTGGGTGATTTGCTGAATCACGGCCCGCGCAACGCGCTGCCCGCCGGGTATCAGCCCTCTCAGGTTGCCGAACGATTGAATCGCTATAGCGACAAGATCATCGCCGTTCGCGGCAATTGCGACAGCGAGGTCGATCAGATGCTGCTGACGTTTCCCATCGAGGCGCCCTGGCAACAGGTTTTACTGCAAAAAAGACGATTGTTTTTGACCCACGGTCACCTTTATCATCCCTCGGCACTGCCGCCGTTATCCTGCGGTGACGTCTTGGCCTATGGCCATACGCATCTGCCGCAGGCGGAGCGGCAGGGTGAGATCTATTGCTTCAATCCGGGCTCGGTCAGCATCCCGAAAGGGGGCTTTCCCGCCAGCTACGGCATGTTGGAAAGCGGCACTTTGCGCGTGCTGACGCTCGACGACGGCAAGGTCGTCGCGGAGGTGGCGTTAACACGCTAAACGCACTAATTTATACACACACAATAAAAATCTTTGAAAAACACTCATTGATTAACCAGCGCGCGGGATTGCATCGCGCCAAAATAGAAGGTTTTAGAGGATGGCGGAACAGGGTCAGGCTGCAGATACCGAGTGGGTTGATATCGTCGACGAGCAAAACGAGGTGATTGCTCAATCCAGTCGTCAACAGATGCGGGCGGAGCGGCTGCGTCATCGTGCTACCTATATTGTGGTGCATGATGGGATGGGAAAAATTCTGGTGCAGCGTCGCACCGAGATCAAGGACTTCTACCCGGGCTGGCTGGACGCGACGGCGGGCGGCGTAGTGCAAAGCGGTGAAAACGTGCTGGATTCGGCGCGCCGCGAGGCGGAAGAGGAGCTGGGCATCGCCGGCGTGCCTTTCGCCGAGCACGGTCTGTTCTACTTCGAGGAAGAGCAGTGCCGGGTGTGGGGGGCGCTGTTCAGCTGCGTATCGCACGGGCCGTTCGCGCTGCAGGAAGAAGAAGTGGCCGAGGTGTGCTGGCTGACGCCGGAAGAGATCACCGCCCGTTGCGACGAGTTTACCCCGGATTCGCTGAAGGCGCTGTCGCTGTGGCTGACGCGCAACAATGAACAGGATTACGGCAAGCCGCTCGACAATCACTGAGCCGCCTGCGCATGGAAAAGCCGGTCATCGACCGGCTTTTTTTATGGGCGGATTCAGCAGCTGTCGCGGCGGCACAGCGTGGCGGGCAGGGAGCCTGGCGGCTGCGAGGGATGCTCGTTCAGCCGCGCCAACAGCGCCTGGCCGGCCTGAATGCCGATGTCGCGATGCGGAATGGTCATGGTGGTCAGCGGCGGCTGGCACACCCGGCTGAACTCGCTGTTGCCGAAGCCCACCACCGCCAGATTATCCGGCACCTTGATGCGCCGCCGCTGGCATTCATACAGTACGCCGCCCGCCAGTTCGTCCGACGCGCACACCAGCGCGTCCAGCTCCGGCCAGGCCAGCAAGAATTCCGGCAGCTGCTGCGCGCCGGTGCTGAAGCTGGCGGGCTGCGCGGCGTTGATGACCCGATGCGGCGACATATGGTTGCGCAGCAGCGCCTTGTGCCAGCCCTGCAGGTGCTGCTGGAAAATCCACTGCTCCTGATTGGCGCACAGCAGCCCGACATTCTGGTAACCGCTGGCGATCACCGTTTGCGTCAGCTGATACATGGCCGCCACGTAATCGATGCCGATGCTCATGTCGATCGGATCGGCGCGTACGGCACCGATCTCCACCACCGGAATGTTGGCGGCGATCAACGCGTTGCGGGCATTTTGCGAATGCTCGACGCTGAGCAGCACCGCCGCCGCCAGGTTGTAAGAGAGCAGCGTCTCCAGCAGTTTCTCCTCGCGTTCCAGGTGGTGCTGCGACTCCGCCAGCATGATGTGATAGCCGGCGGGCTGCAGCACTTTCTGCAGGCCGGCGAACATCTCGGCGCAGCCGGATTCGGACAGGCTGGGCACCACCATGGCGATGGTGTAGGACGAGGCCGAGGCCAGCGAGCTGGCGGCCAGGTTGGGCAGATAGCCCAGCTCGTTTACCGCCGCGTCTATCTTCTCGCGCAGTTTGTCCGAAACCTGTTCCGGCGTGCGCAGCGCGCGCGACACCGTCATGGTGCCGACGCCCGCCAGTTGCGCTACGTCAGCCAACGTCACCCTGCCTGTGCTGCGGCGTTTTTTACCGATCGACATGCCTAATCCCGACTGAAATGCGCGCGCGGCGCATAAAGATTGTGATGGTGGGAAGCCGACGGCGCGGCTTCGACGATCCCAGTATGCGGCACATTCTACCCCGTAACCCGGAAGAGCGAGAAAAAATTGTGGTTAACGCCGCGCCGCGGCATGGCGTTTTGATAGCGCTATCACAGTTCTGCATGATAGCGCTTTGGTAGCGCTATCTTTGTGATGCCAATCACTGTGCAGCCGAGAGGGGTTGATTAAAGTTTTACCGTCGTCGGTGAATTAATCACCGGCCGAAACCATCAACGCTTGGGAGGGTAACGTGCTGAAAGAATGGCTGACCGCCGACCATATACAGCTGTGCAAACGGGTGGAGGACTGGCGCCAGGCGGTAACGCTGAGCGCGCAACCGCTGCTGCAACGCGGCGTGATTACGCCGAATTACCTGACGGCCATCTTTCATCAGCAGGAGCAGCTTGGCCCCTACTTCGTCCTGGCGCCGGGCATCGCCATGCCGCACGCGCGGCCGGAGCAGGGCGCCAACGCGCTGGGGCTGTCGCTGTTGAAGATCCACCAGGGCGTGAATTTTCATTCTGCGGATAACGATCCGGTTCAGGTGGTGGTGATGCTTTCCGCACCCGACGGCAACAGTCACATTGAAATGATTTCGCAGTTGGCGGAATTATTTTCCGATAACACGGCGATGGAGGCGTTATTTCACGCCACAGACAAACGGCAAATTGAGGATATTATCGCCCGCTATTAACGTTTAATCACCAGGAACATTATTAATGCCCATAACGTCGGGAATATTCCCGGCGGCGCTACCCTACACGCTAAATTCAACAGGTGGATATCATGAAAATCATGGCGATTTGCGGTTCAGGTCTCGGCAGCAGCTTTATGGTGGAAATGAACATTAAAAAGGTGCTGAAAAAGATGGGGGTGGAGGCCGAGGTCGAACACTCCGATCTGTCGTCCGCCACTCCCGGCGCCGCCGACGTGTTCGTGATGGCGAAAGACATCGCCGACAGCGCCAGCGTACCGGCCGAGCAGCTGGTGGTGATCAGCAACATCATCGACATTAATGAGCTGGAAGCCAAGCTGCGCGCTTACTTCGAAGCCCACTCAATCATCTGAATAAAACGATTGGCGAGGTGGATATGTTTATCCAGGAAACGCTTAAGTTTGTGGTGGATATATTAAAGGTGCCTTCGGTACTGGTCGGGCTTATTGCGCTGATCGGTTTGCTGGCGCAAAAGAAATCGTTTTCCGACGTGGTGAAAGGCACGGTAAAAACCATTCTCGGCTTTATCGTTTTGGGCGGCGGCGCCACGGTATTGGTCGGATCGCTCAATCCGCTGGGCGGCATGTTCGAACACGCGTTTAATATTCAGGGCATCATTCCGAATAACGAAGCCATCGTCTCCATCGCGCTGGAGAAATACGGCGCTTCCACCGCGCTGATCATGGCGTTCGGCATGGTGGCGAATATCGTGGTGGCGCGCTTTACCCGATTGAAATACATCTTCCTCACCGGCCACCACACCTTCTACATGGCCTGCATGATCGGCATCATCCTGACGGTGGCGGGCTTCGAGGGCGTACAGTTGGTCTTCACCGGCGCGCTGACCCTGGGGTTGGTGATGGCGTTCTTCCCGGCGATCGCCCAGCGCTATATGCACCGCATCACCGGCAACGACGATATCGCCTTCGGCCACTTCGGCACCCTGGGCTATGTGCTGTCCGGTTGGATCGGCTCGAAAGTGGGGAAAAACTCGCGCTCGACCGAAGAGATGAACCTGCCGAAAAACCTCAGTTTTCTGCGCGACAGCTCCATTTCGATCTCGATGACCATGATCGTCATCTACCTGATCCTGGCGATCTGCGCCGGGCGGGCCTATGTGGAAAGCGAGCTCAGCGGCGGCCAGAACTACCTGGTGTATTCGATTATCCAGGCCATCACCTTCGCCGCCGGGGTATTCATCATCCTGCAGGGCGTGCGCTTGATTCTGGCAGAGATCGTGCCGGCGTTCACCGGCTTCTCGGAAAAACTGGTGCCTAACGCGCGGCCGGCGCTGGATTGCCCGGTGGTTTACCCCTATGCCCCCAACGCGGTGCTGATCGGCTTCCTGTTCAGCTTCCTCGGCGGGTTGGCCGGGCTGTTCCTGCTGGGGCAACTGAAGATGGTGTTGATCCTGCCCGGCGTAGTGCCGCATTTCTTCACTGGCGCTACCGCCGGGGTGTTCGGCAACGCCACCGGCGGGCGGCGCGGTGCGATGCTGGGCGCTTTCGCCAACGGTCTGCTGATCACCTTCCTGCCGGTGCTGCTGTTGCCGGTACTGGGGGCGCTGGGCTTTGCCAACACCACCTTCTCCGACGCCGACTTCGGCGCGATCGGCATCCTGCTGGGCAACATGGCGCGCTTTATGTCGAAAGAGATGATCATGCTGGCGATTGTCGCCGTGTTTGCGCTGCTGGTGGCGCATAACTTCCTGGGAAAACGCAAAGGCGCGCCGGCCGCTGACCGCGTCGAGAAATAATGAGGGCAGAGTGATGAACGACACAACGAGCGAAACGGAAATTGAAGAGCTGCGCGCCCTGGCGCGCGCCATCCGCCTGGAAACATTGAAGGCGTTGACCGGGCTGGGGTTCGGCCACTACGGCGGCTGCATGTCGGTGGTCGAGACGCTGGCGGTATTGTACGGCGGCGTGATGCGCATCGATCCGGCGGATCCGGACTGGCCGGAGCGCGATGACTTCGTGCTGTCGAAGGGGCACGCCGGCCCGGCGCTGTACAGCACGCTGGCGATCAAGGGCTACTTCCCGCTGGCGGAGTTGCAAACCCTCAATCAGAACGGCACGCGCCTGCCGAGCCATCCGGACCGGCTGCGCACGCGCGGCGTGGACGCCACTACCGGCTCGCTGGGGCAGGGCGTGTCGATCGCCGCCGGCATGGCGCTGTCCCATCGGCTGGCGGGACGCCGCAATCGGGTGTTCAGCATCCTCGGCGACGGTGAACTGAACGAAGGGCAGTGCTGGGAGGCGTTCCAGTTTATCGCCCACCACAATCTGAACAACCTGACGCTGTTTATCGATTACAACAAACAGCAGCTGGACGGCGCGCTGGACGAGGTGATCCAACCGTTCGATCTGGCCGCCAAGTTCCGCGCTTTCGGCTTTGAGGTGCAGACCATCAAGGGCGACGACATTGCGGCGCTGCTGGCGGCGGTGAGGCCGGCGCGCGGCGGAGAACAGCGGCCGCTGGCGATCGTGCTCGACAGCATCAAGGGACAGGGGGTGACCTATTTGGAAAACCTGTCGAACTCACACCACCTGCGCCTGACGCCGGACGTGCAGCAGGAGATTGAAAAAGCCATCGCCGAACTGGAGGCCGCCCATGTTTAACGTAGTGACGCAGTTGGAAAACGACGCCGTCGAAATGCGCAAAGTCTATGCCGGCGCGGTGCGGCGGCAGATTGAAGCGGGCGCGCCGATCATCGCGCTGGAGGCGGATCTGATGAGCTCCATGGCGATGGACGGCGTGCATAAGGATCACCCGCAGCACGTGATTAACTGCGGCATCATGGAGGCTAACGTGATCGGCGTCGCCGCCGGGCTGTCGCTGACCGGCCGGGTGCCGTTCGTGCACACCTTTACCGCCTTCGCCAGCCGCCGCTGTTTCGATCAGCTGTTCATGTCGCTGGATTATCAGCGCAACAACGTCAAGGTGATCGCTTCCGACGCCGGGGTGAGCGCCTGCCACAACGGCGGCACCCACATGTCGTTCGAGGATATGGGCATCGTGCGCGGGCTGGCGCACTCGGTGGTGCTGGAAGTGACTGACGCCACCATGTTCGCCGACATTCTGCGCCAGCTGATGGATCTGCGCGGCTTCTACTGGGTGCGCACCATCCGCAAGCAGGCGACGCGCATCTACCAGGACGGCTCGCGCTTTACCATCGGCAAGGGCAACCTGCTGCGCGACGGCGACGATATCACGTTGATCGCCAACGGCATCATGGTGGCGGAGGCGCTGAAGGCGGCGGAGATGCTGGCGCGGCAGGGCGTCAGCGCGGCGGTGATCGATATGTTCACCCTCAAGCCTATTGACCGTGAACTGATCAAAACCTACGCGGCCAAGACCGGACGCATCGTCACCTGTGAAAACCACAGCATTCATAACGGGCTGGGGTCGGCGGTGGCGGAGGTATTGGCGGAGGAATGCCCGACGCCGATGCGGCGCGTGGGGGTGAAGGAGCGTTACGGCCAGGTGGGCACCCAGGCGTTTTTACAGCAGGAGTACGGCCTGACCGCCGAGCACATTCTGGAGGCTGCCGGGCAGTTGCTGCAAAAGTAGTTTTTGAGTCAATAACAACTGCTGTAACGAATGAGGCTCAGTGCTCTGGAGAAAGCATATACCTTCCGACCCGGAATTTGAGTCATGACTCACGTATTATTAACTGATAAGCCCCTTAGGGGGCTTTTTGTTTTCGGTGAATATAGGTGGCCAATGCTTGGGTAAAAAGAGATAATAAAAATAGATTAATAAATACAATGAGTTATATTCATGGAGTGAATAGTGATAACAGCAAGAGGCTCATTCAGAAGGCTGACGCTAGGCGAGATCACGCTATCCCGCTCTCTCTATACCCTCATCATGATGATGTTGCTCAGTGGTTGTATGCTTGAAAAGCAACGTTTTTACACTGCGGATATTACGCTACGGGGAAATGATCTCTGTTTCTCTTTACCGCAAACCGACCCAACACAGAGTGGCAGGGTCAGTCTGGTCAGTATCGCTATTGAACACCGGTTGGGTAGCCAAACGCATGAACTCTGGCGTAGGACCATTCTACCGCCGAAGCCCGTTGAGACGATTACGCCCGGCCAATGTATCCCATACTCGTTCAAGGCATTTGAGAGCAATGTGCCCTACACCGTGGCAATCAGTACCGTAGATCCTCAGGATGCAGATTCCAAACGTTTCTGGCAGCGCAGTTTCTCGCTGAAAATCAGTGACGGCCAGATTTCGCAGGTTATTGCCAGCGCGAAGTAATAAAGCCAGAGAAGGGATGAATGAGATGACTGGGGCAGCAATGTGTGTGAAGCGGGGTGATTGGTATAACGCTTGAGAAGGAATTGATTATGCAACTCGGCATGGTTACTAAATGGGCTCATCGGCTATTGACGACGGTTTTGTTGGTTATTGTCGTTGGCTTTGCGGGGTATTGGTATGCCACCCGCGATACTTATGACGATAAGCTCTACAGCAAAAAGCAGTTGACCGACGAGATTTGGCTCTATGTCACCGAGTATCAGAATGCGGGGGCCACCGACACGGATGTGTATCGTTACTATTTGAACGGAAGCCTGGATGGCGACCCTATCAACGTGCTGAGTCAAAGCGCGCCAATTTTGACGGCGGATCGGGCTGATGCAACTATCCGCGGCGAGGGCAACCGCGTCACCATCAATTTTTCCGGGAAGGTGTATTCCTTTACGAATTCGGCATTTTTCTATGCCACGAACAGCCAAATCCCCATCATGCCTACCATTGATTTTTCTGCACGGGGCGTCAGCGCCTGGCGATGATGGTGGGTGCTGCGGATTTGGCGGGTATTGTCTAAAACAGCATCATCACCAAGAATATCAGGCATAAAAAAGCCAGTCAGGATTACCTGACTGGCTTTTTTTAACGGTTTATTACGCCTTGGCGGCGGCAGCGTCAGCCTGGGAAGACTGGATCGCCGTCAGCGCGACGGTGTAGACGATATCGTCAACCAGTGCGCCGCGCGACAGGTCGTTCACCGGCTTGCGCATGCCTTGCAGCATCGGGCCGATGGAAACCAGGTCAGCGGAGCGCTGTACCGCTTTGTAGGTGGTGTTGCCGGTGTTCAAATCCGGGAAGATGAACACGGTCGCCTGGCCGGCCACCGGTGAGTTCGGCGCCTTGGACTTGGCAACGTCGGCCATGATGGCGGCGTCGTACTGCAGCGGGCCGTCGATGATCAGATCCGGGCGTTTTTCCTGCGCCAGACGGGTCGCTTCGCGCACTTTCTCTACGTCGCTGCCCGCACCGGAGTTGCCGGTGGAGTAGGAGATCATCGCCACGCGCGGCTCGATGCCGAAGGCCGCGGCGGAATCCGCAGACTGGATGGCGATTTCAGACAGCTGCTCGGCGGTCGGATCCGGGTTGATCGCGCAGTCGCCGTAGACCAGTACCTGGTCAGGCAGCAGCATGAAGAACACGGAGGAGACCAGCGAGCTGCCCGGTGCGGTTTTGATCAGCTGCAACGGCGGACGGATGGTGTTGGCGGTGGTGTGAACCGCACCGGAGACCAGGCCGTCGACTTCGCCTTGTTCCAGCATCAGGGTGCCGAGCACCACGTTGTCTTCCAGCTGCTCGCGCGCGACCACTTCGGTCATGCCCTTGCTCTTGCGCAGCTCAACCAGACGTGGCACGTAGTTTTCACGCACGGCGACCGGATCGACGATTTCGATGCCTTTGCCCAGCTCAACGCCTTGCGCTGCCGCGACGCGCTGGATCTCGTCCGGGTTGCCGAGCAGCACGCATTCCGCGATGCCGCGTTCGGCGCAGATGGCCGCCGCTTTCACGGTGCGCGGCTCGTCGCCTTCCGGCAGCACGATGCGCTTGCCGGCTTTACGCGCCAGCTCGGTCAGTTCGTAACGGAACGCCGGTGGAGACAGGCGGCGTGAACGCTCAGAGGTAGCGGTCAGCGAGTCGATCCACTCGGTGCTGATGTGGCTGGCCACGTAGTTCTGCACTTTCTCGATGCGCTGGTGGTCGTCCGCCGGCACTTCGAGGTTGAAGCTCTGCAGGCTCAGCGAGGTTTGCCAGGTGTTGGTGTCAACCATGAACACCGGCAGGCCGGTCTGGAAGGCGCGTTCGCACAGCTTCTTGATCGGCTCGTCGATGGCGTAGCCGCCGGTCAGCAGGATGGCACCGATTTCCACGCCGTTCATCGCCGCCAGGCAGGCGGAGACCAGCACGTCAGGGCGGTCTGCGGAGGTCACCAGCAGGGAGCCAGGGCGGAAGTGTTCCAGCATGTGCGGGATGCTGCGCGCACAGAAAGTCACGGACTTCACGCGGCGGGTCATGATGTCGCCTTCGTTGACCACGCGGGCCTTCAGGTGGCGAGCCATGTCGATGGCGCGGGTGGCGATCAGATCGAAACTCCACGGCACGCAGCCCAGAACCGGCAGCGGGCTGTTGGCGAACAGCTGTGCAGGATCGACGTGGGCGATGCTGGCCTTGGTGGAGTCGTCGAAGATTTCGGACAGGTCAGGACGGGTGCGGCCCTGATCGTCGACCGGCGCGTTCAGCTTGTTGATGATCACGCCGGTGATGTTTTTGTTCTTGCTGCCGCCGAAGCTGGTGCGCGCCAGTTCGATGCGCTCTTTCAGCTGCGCCGGGGAGTCGTTGCCCAGCGCCAGCACGAAGACGATCTCGGCGTTCAGGGTTTTGGCGATCTCGTAGTTCAGCGCGTTGGCGAACTGATGCTTGCGGGTCGGCACCAGGCCTTCGATCAGCACCACTTCCGCGTCTTTGGTGTTCTCGTGGTAACGAGCCACGATCTCTTCCATCAGCACGTCTTGCTGGTTGGAGCTCAGCAGGCCCTCAACGTAGTCCATGCGCAGCGGTTCGGCCGCCGGAATGGTGGAGTTGCTGCGGATGATGGTGGTGGTCTGGTCGAGTGCGTTGTCGCCGGTGCGCGGTTGAGCGATAGGTTTGAACACGCTCAGACGAACGCCTTTTTGCTCCATGGAGCGGATGACACCCAGGCTGACGCTGGTCAGGCCGACGCTGGTGCCGGTGGGGATCAACATAATAGTACGTGACACAGAATAGTCCTCTTCACGATTAACATGAGGCTAAAACAACACCGTCAGCCTGGGCTGACGGTGTTTTGAGAGCATTACGCGGTCAGGCGGGATGCGTCCTGCGCGATGACCAACTCTTCGTTGGTCGGGATCACCAGCGCCAGGCGGCTGCCGTCTTTGGTGATGGCGCCGGATTTGCCGAAGCGAGCGGCCATGTTGCGGTCGTGGTCGATTTCGAAGCCCAGCAGGCCCAGTTTGTTCAGGGTCAGCTCACGCACCATGCCGGCGTTCTCGCCGATGCCGCCGGTGAAGATCACCGCGTCCAGACGGCCTTCCATCAGCGCGCTGTAGGCGCCGACGTATTTGGCCAGACGGTGGCAGAACACGTCCATGGCGCGTTTGGCGTCGGCTTTGCTGTCGTAGTTGTCTTCAACGTAACGGCAGTCGCTGGTGACTTCGGTCAGGCCCAGCAGGCCGGATTCTTTGGTCAGCATCTTGTTGATCTGGTCAACGCTCATGCCCAGAGAATCGTGCAGGTGGAAGATGATAGCCGGATCGATGTCACCGCTGCGGGTGCCCATCACCAGGCCTTCCAGCGGGGTCAGACCCATGGAGGTGTCAACGCACTGGCCGTTACGCACTGCGGTGACGGAGCCGCCGTTGCCCAGGTGGCAAGTGATCACGTTCACTTCTTCTACCGGCTTGTTCAGCATCTTCGCGGCTTCTTGAGTCACGTAGAAGTGGCTGGTGCCGTGTGCGCCGTAGCGGCGAACGCCGTGGTCGCGGTACAGGCTGTACGGCAGGGCGTACAGGTAAGATTCTTCCGGCATGGTCTGGTGGAACGCGGTGTCGAACACGGCAACGTTCTTGTCAGCCAGGTGAGGGAAGGATTTCAGCGCTTCCGCGATGCCGATCAGGTGAGCTGGGTTGTGCAGTGGTGCAAACGGCACGGAATCTTTGATACCCTGCAGAACTTCGTCGTTGATCACGGCGGAAGCGGTAAACTTCTCGCCGCCGTGCACGATGCGGTGGCCGATAGCGGTCAGCTGCGCAGAAAGCTCTGGTTTTTGTGCCAGAATAGTATTAACAATGAAGTTCAGCGCTTCGCTGTGTGCAGCGCCGGCCCCCAGGGCAGCTTCGTGTTTGGCGCCGTCCATTTTCCACTTGATGCGAGCTTCAGGCAGGTGGAAACACTCGGCCAAACCGGAGAGGAATTCGTCGCCGTTAACGGCATCGATGATGGCGAATTTCAGAGAAGAACTGCCGCAGTTAAGAACCAGTACTAGCTTACTCGACATGGAAGTACCTACTTAAATAGTCGTGTTGTTAAAAGAAAATCGAACACACGTGGTGAATTAATCGTCAATCAGACAACAAGCGTAGCGCATAGTGCCGATGACATTTATGATTAACATCATGTGAAGTGCACAAATCACAGGATGATGGAAAAACCGATGATTTCTCTGCGGTTTAAATAATCTTGATTTTTATAGGGCTAAAAGTTGACAAAATTTACGTCATCTTCTACCGGCCACAAGGCCGGCTTAGGATACCGATAGCCCGGTGCAAACACAAAATAAATTTAAAGCTTCAAATTTTTTAGTATGGGCTCTGGCAGCACGCTTTTAGTTTCTTTACGTGACGTTGAGGTACGCAATGACGAGCAAACCGTCCGGTTCCGTAAGCTGGTTTCAGGTCTTCCAGCGCGGGCAGCATTATATGAAAACCTGGCCGTCAGACAAACGTCTGGCACCGGTCTTTCCGGAGAACCGCGTTGCGCGTGCCACCCGTTTCGCTATCCGTTTCATGCCGCCGTTGGCGATTTTCACGCTGACCTGGCAGATCGCGCTGGGCGGCCAGCTCGGCCCGGCGATCGCCACCGCGCTGTTTGCCTGCAGCCTGCCGATGCAGGGCTTGTGGTGGCTGGGGCGCCGTTCTGTTACGCCGCTGCCGCCGACGCTGCTGCAATGGTTCCATGAGGTGCGCAACAAGCTGACGGAAGCCGGGCAGGCGGTGGCGCCGCTCGAGGGCACGCCCACCTATCAGACGTTGGCCGATCTGCTTAAGCGCGCCTTCAAGCAGTTGGATAAAACCTTCCTCGACGATCTGTAAATGAAAAAGGCCGCGCTGATGCGGCCTTTCTCGTCAAAGCGCCAATAACCCCGGTTTAAATCAAAGAACGGTCGAGTTGTGATTTCCTGCGTTCTTGCGCTGTGCGATGCTCCCGCCATCATACAGAAATGAGGAAATCCTGATGGAAATGACCCATGCCCAGCGCCTGATCCTGTCGAATCAGTACAAGATGATGACGCTACTCGATCCGGACAACAGCGATCGTTATCGCCGGTTGCAAACCATCGTCGAACGCGGCTTCGGCTTGCAAATGCGCGAGCTGGATCGTGACTTTGGTGAACTGAGCGAAGAGGTATGCCGCACCATCATCAACGTGATGGAGATGCACCATGCGCTGCAGGTTTCCTGGGGCAATCTGAAAGAGAAACAGGGGCTGGACGAGCGCCGCCTGGCGTTTCTCGGCTTCGACGCCGCCACCGAGGCGCGCTACCTGAGCTATGTGCGTTTCCTGGTCAACACCGAGGGGCGCTATACTCACTTCGATTCCGGCAGCCACGGTTTCAACGCCCAGACCAAAATGTGGGAAAAATACCAGCGTATGCTGGCGATCTGGCTGGCCTGCCCGCGCCAGTATCACTTGAGCGCCGTTGAGATAGCGCAAATCATCAATGCTTGATTAAAAAGAGGTTTTCTGTGGAGTGTAAGGGTTTTCTGTTCGATCTTGATGGCACCCTGGTGGATTCGCTGCCGGCGGTAGAGCGCGCCTGGACGCACTGGGCCGAGCGTCGCGGCGTCGATCCGCAAGCGGTGCTGGACTTCATTCACGGTAAACAGGCCATTACTTCTCTGCGCCACTTTATGCCGGGTGAAAGCGAAGCGGAAATTCAGCGCGAGTTCCAACTGCTGGAGCAGGTGGAAGCGCAGGATACCGAAGGCGTTCGCGCGCTGCCGGGCGCCATCGCGTTGTTGGAGCGCCTGAACGCGCTCGGCATCCCTTGGGCGATCGTCACCTCCGGTTCGGTGCCGGTGGCCGGCGCTCGCCGCCAGGCCGGCGGTTTGCCGCAGCCGGCGGTGTTCATCACCGCCGAGCAGGTTAAACACGGCAAGCCTCAGCCCGATGCCTACCTGCTGGGTGCCGAACGTCTGGGGCTGGCGCCGCACGAGTGCGTGGTGGTTGAAGACGCGCCGGCCGGCATTCTTTCGGGGCTGGCGGCGGGCTGCCAGGTGATTGCGGTCAACGCCCCGGCCGACGCGCCGAAGCTGGAGCAGGTTGACCTGCGGCTGGATTCGCTGGCGCAGATCGCCGTTGATAAAACGGCGCAGGGCGCGATCGTTCGCCTACTGGCCTGAGTGGCATTATCTTCACCCTAATTGATTAGACCCCGCCTTTGCGGGGTTTTTTTATGCTATTTTTTAAGCCCTTGGACATTTGCCGGATGAGGCCGTTTTGAACAGCGAATTACTGTGGGTGCTGAGTTTACTGCTGATTGCCATCGTGCTGTTTACCACCAACAAGCTGCGCATGGACGTGGTGGCGCTGTTGGTGATCATCGCCTTCGTGCTGAGCGGCACGCTCAGCCTGCAGGAGGCGACGGTCGGGTTCAGCGATCCCAACGTGATTCTGATCGCCGCGCTGTTCGTGATCGGCGAAGGGTTGGTACGCACCGGGGTGGCCTATCAGGTGGGCGACTGGTTGGTGAAAGTGGCCGGCAGCAGCGAAACCAAAATGTTGATGCTGCTGATGGTGACGGTCGCCGGGCTGGGGGCATTTATGAGCTCGACCGGCGTGGTGGCGATCTTTATCCCGGTGGTGCTCAGCGTGACGGCCAGAATGAAGATCGCGCCGGGGCGGCTGATGATGCCGCTCAGCTTTGCCGGGCTTATCAGCGGCATGATGACGTTGGTGGCCACGCCACCCAATATGGTGGTCAACAGCGAGCTGGTGCGCGAAGGCATCCATGGTTTCGGTTTCTTCAGCGTGACGCCGATCGGCCTGGTGGTGCTGGCGCTGGGGGTCGGCTACATGCTGATCGCCCGGCGTTGGCTGGGCAGCGGTGACACGGGCAAAGCCGGCGACGGCTGGCAGCGCCGCACCTTCCGCGATCTGATCCGCGATTACAGACTGACCGGCCGCGCGCGGCGGCTGGCTGTCCGCAGCGCTTCGCCGCTGATTGGGCGTTCGCTGGATGAACTGCACCTGCGTGCGCGCTACGGCGCCAACGTGGTGGGCATCGAACGCTGGAAACGCTTTCGGCGGGTGATGGTCAGCGCCTCCGGCAGCACCGAGCTGCGCGAGGGCGACGTCCTCTTGATCGACATGTCGGACAGCCAGATCGATCTGCGCGAATTCTGCGGCGAACAGCGGCTGGAGCCGATGGTGCTGCGCGGCGATTACTTCTCGGAACAGTCGCGCAACGTCGGCATGGCGGAGGTCTCGCTGATCCCTGACTCGGCGCTGCTGGGCAAAAGCCTGCGCGAAGCGGCGTTCCGCAGCCGCTACGATCTGAACGTGGTGGGCATCCGCCGCCACGGCGAGACGCTCGGCGGCAAACTGGTGGACGAGCCGCTGGAGCTGGGCGACATTTTGCTGGTGATCGGCGACTGGAAGGCGATCCGTCAACTGCAGGCCAAAACCCATGACTTTATCGTGCTCAACTTGCCGGCCGAAGTGGACGAAGTGGCGCCGGCCATCACACAGGCGCCGCACGCGCTGTTTTGCCTGGCGTTGATGGTGGCGATGATGCTGACCGACGAAATCCCCAACCCGATCGCGGCGCTGATCGCCTGTTTGCTGATGGGCAAATTCCGCTGTATCGACATGGAGAGCGCTTATAAATCGATCCATTGGCCGAGCATCATTTTGATCGTCGGCATGATGCCGTTCGCGCAGGCGCTGCAAAAGACCGGCGGGGTCAGTCTGATCGTCAGCGGGCTGATGGATGTCGCCGGCGGGGCGGGGCCGCGCGTGATGCTGCTATGCCTGTTCGTCTTGTGCGCGACTATCGGGCTGTTTATTTCCAACACCGCGACGGCGGTGCTGATGGCGCCGATCGCCATCGCCGCCGCGCGCGAAATGGGCGTCTCGCCATACCCGTTCGCGATGATTATCGCCATCGCCGCGTCCGCCGCCTTTATGACGCCGGTCTCTTCACCGGTCAACACGCTGGTGCTGGGGCCGGGCAATTACAAGTTCGGCGATTTCGTGCGTCTCGGCGTGCCGTTCACCCTGCTGGTGATGGCGGTCAGCGTGATTGTGGTGCCGTGGCTCTATGGTTTTTAACGGCGCAGCGAGGCTGCGCCGGCGGGGTTACAGCGAACTGTCGAGGCTGATTTCGTCCAGCGACAGGCTGAAGCTGGGAATGAACACTTCCATGAAGTAGTCCATCTCCGGGCTGCGGCGCTGTTCCAGGGTTTTATCCAGCCTCGCCTTGGCCAGGGTGAATTCGTTGTTGCCGGCAGACAGCTCTTCCAGGCATTTCAGGTAGGCGCACAGCGCGTCAGCCTGCTTCACCACCTGCTTTTCATCTTCGCTGTAATAATGCTCATCGAGAATGGTGCGAAAATCGTTGCGCAGCTCCGCCGGGATCATGTCCAGCAGCTTTTGCTGGGCGATCTTTTCGATCTTCTTGTACTCATGGGCGATCTGCGGATTGTAGTATTTGATCGGCGTCGGCATGTCGCCGGTGATCACTTCGCTGGCGTCATGGTACATCGCCAACAGCGCAACGCGGTCGGCGTTGAGGTTGCCGTTGAATTTGCGGTTCTTGATCACCGCCAACGCGTGGGCGACAAAGGCCACCTGCAGACTGTGTTCGGAGACGTTCTCGGTGCGCACGTTGCGCATCAGCGGCCAGCGGTTGATCAGTTTCAGGCGGGACAGATGGGCGAAGAAATGGCTCTGACTCATGGTGCTCTCTTTAACGGCAAGTGAGGGCCCCATTGTGAAGCAGTGTCGGCGAATTTTGCAACCGGGCTGTGAGGGAAGGGCGCAGCGAGGCGCTGCGCCCCTGATGATTATTGGTGATAGCCTTCCAGGAAGCGGCCCAGCTTGCCGACCGCCATTTCCAGTTCGTCTACGCGCGGCAGGGTGACGATGCGCACGTGATCGGGGTAAGGCCAGTTGAACGCGGAGCCCTGCACCAGCAGCACTTTTTCCTGCAGCAACAGATCCAGCACCAGTTTCTGGTCGTCGTGGATGTTGAAGCGTTTGGCATCGATGCGCGGGAACATGTACAACGCGCCCTGCGGCTTCACGCAAGAGACGCCCGGGATGTCGTTGAGCAATTCCCAGGTGCGGTTGCGCTGTTCGTACAGGCGGCCGCCGGGCTGAATGAATTCGCTGATGCTCTGATAACCGCCCAGCGCGGTCTGAATCGCGTGCTGCATCGGCACGTTGGCGCACAGGCGCATCGAAGCCAGCATCTCCAGCCCTTCGATATAGCCTTTGGCGTGCTTTTTCGGCCCGTTCAGCACCATCCAGCCCTGGCGGAAACCCGCCACGCGGTAGGTCTTCGACAGGCCGTTGAAGGTCACGGTCAGCAGATCCGGCGCCAGCGCGGCGATCGAGTGGTGCTCTGCTTCGTCGTACAGGATCTTGTCGTAGATCTCGTCGGCGAAGATGATCAGGTTGTGTTGACGGGCGATCTCGACGATCTGCTCAAGCAGCGCTTTGCTGTAGACCGCACCGGTCGGGTTGTTCGGGTTGATGATCACGATGCCGCGGGTGCGCGGGGTGATCTTGCTGATGATGTCGTCCAGATCCGGGAACCAGCCGGCCTGCTCATCGCACAGGTAATGTACGGCCTTGCCGCCGGACAGCGACACTGCGGCGGTCCACAGCGGATAGTCCGGCGCCGGCACCAGCATTTCGTCGCCGCTGTTGAGCAGCGCCTGCATGGACTGAACGATCAGCTCGGAGACGCCGTTGCCAATGTAGATATCCTCAACGGTCACGTCACGCATGTTGCGCGCCTGATAGTGCTGCATGATCGCTTTACGCGCCGAGAAGAGGCCTTTGGAATCGGAGTAGCCTTGCGCCGTGGGCAGATTGCGGATCACGTCGACCAGGATTTCGTCCGGGGCGTCGAAGCCGAACGGGGCAGGGTTGCCGATGTTCAGTTTCAGGACTTTATTGCCTTCTTCTTCAAGACGTTTAGCTTCTTTAAGCACCGGGCCGCGAATGTCATAGCAGACGTTGTCCAGTTTGCTGGATTTCTCAATGGGGGACATAAAAAGTTGAGCCTTTTGCTGGGATAGGGGCGCTCCTACCGTGGGACGCCGCAACCCGCCCAATGTACTCCTGGCGTAGTTGCTTTTGAAGGGTTTTGCACGCCTTTGGTGCAAATGCATGTCGTAACGGGGGATTTTAGTTATGATAAGCAAAGGTAAAGTTATTTTTTGGTTCATAATTTCATGAACTATAATTTTACTAGGGTTTTGTTCTGTGAAATCGAGCGTCGTTCAACGCGACGCGCTGGCGTCAGCGCTTGGGTGTGGAGAACTGATAAGCCATAAGGGAGAATGGTTTTCAGTAACTGTAAAGGAACGATAATACCGGAGTTGTCTGATAGCGGGTTGTCAGATGACACACCACACTAAGAAAAATGGCATATTTACATAAGCTTTACTTTATATTTTATCTTAAGCATTGTTTATGTGGTTATGAGAATATTATTTAAAGTAAAAATCTTACTGATTGAATTTATTAAATTCATTGCGTGGTGACACGAAGTCGGTGCCGTTAATTATTTATATTTCTTGCTCGTAAATGCAGTCTGAACGCCAGTTGATAAGGGTTATCAGTAGCACGAATGGAGTGGAAATTAGGCAGTATGAATGAGTAAAATCTCAGGCCCGGTGGGGGTTTTCCCCGTATGCCGGCATTTAGTCCCCCGCGTTCTATAAGCAGCATCGATAGATCGCATTTCAAAAAGCGATAGAGGTAACGAATCATAAGTAATTTTTTTGCCCTCCACTTATGAGTGGGGTACTGTCATAACAGGCTCCGTCCTTTTTCAACGGCGTCTGAGAAACACACCAGGGTAGTAGTTCGTAAATTAGAATTTAAAAAAGTGAAGAATACACTATGACAACTGCAAATCGTCCGATACTTAATCTCGACCTCGATCTGCTAAGAACCTTTGTTGCGGTTGCTGATTTGAATACTTTCGCAGCGGCGGCTGTCGCCGTTTGCCGTACTCAATCAGCCGTCAGCCAACAAATGCAGCGATTAGAGCAACTGGTCGGCAAAGAACTGTTTGCCCGCCATGGGCGCAACAAACTTCTGACTGAGCATGGTATTCAGCTTCTCGGTTATGCCAGAAAAATCCTGCGCTTTAACGATGAAGCCTGTACCTCTCTGATGTACAACAATATTAAAGGTGTTCTGACCATCGGCGCTTCCGACGACACCGCCGATACCATTCTGCCTTTCCTGCTGAACCGCGTAACCGCCATCTATCCGAAGCTGGCTATTGACGTGCGCGTGAAGCGCAGCACGACGATGGTCGATCTGCTGGAAGAGGGCGAGATCGATCTGGCGGTGACCACGGCCGATCCCGAAGGGCATCCGCACATCGTGCTGCGCACGTCGCCGACGTTGTGGTACTGCGCCGCCGATTACCATTACCAGGCCGGCGAGCCGATCCCGCTGGTGGTGATGGACGAGCCAAGCCCGTTCCGTTCGCTGGCGATCAAGCAGTTGGACGAAGCCGGCATCCCGTGGCGCATCGCCTACGTCGCTTCCACGCTGTCCGCGGTGCGGGCGGCTTGCAAGGCCGGCCTGGGCGTGACCGCGCGGCCGATCGAGATGATGAGCCCTGACCTGCGGGTGCTGGGCGCGGCGGAAGGTTTGCCGCCGTTGCCGGATACCCAGTATGCGCTGTGCAAAAACGCGCAGTGCAGCAACGAGCTGGCGATGGCCATCTTTAGCGCGATGCAGGGCGGCAATGACGGCTATGGCTTCAACGGCGCGGAAGGCGGTCTCCAGAGCGATCAGGATGACGCCAGCCTGGTGGACGAAGAAGAATAACGCTGCGGCGCGATATCTGATGAAAACCTCTGCTTCGGCGGAGGTTTTTTTTGTCCTTTTTTTACCTAAAATTGTATTTATATGTGTTTGGTTTGTTTTTTTAATTGAGTTGGATGTTTTGTTAACTTTTAAGCGTTACTGAAAAGAGAGTTTGGCCGGGTTTAATACGCTAAGTTCGTTTTTTGAGCAATAAGATTGAATGGGTTAAAGGCATGGTAATAGCATGGTTATTTTGTTAGCTTATAGCGGCCGTTTTTGCGGCTCAATTTGAGGAAAATTGTTAAAGGGCCACACTTTTTTTGAGGATTTATGCTGAAAACGTGTCCTGGATCAAAAAAATACCCCTAGGTAGTGAGTGGAAGAACAGGGAATTCCTGAGACAATGGTATAGTAAAACTGAAATGTGCATGTTGGTTTATATCTATCTGTTTCTACACAAAAATTAACTGACACGATTTAGCCTGTCCCTGGCGCATCAAATGTTAATCAAATGATACGTATGTAAACTAGTGTGTAGATACTTTTGTCAAAGTTGACAAAAGGTTATAGAAAGGAGTAAAAAGCCCACAGAAAAACGCTGCCTAACTCGCTGTAAAAGCAGTTTGTTTGTGTGGTTATTTATCCTTCCCTTAAATCGATGTGGCGCACTAACTGCCGGTGACAAGAGCAGTGCGATCGACGCCACTTTTGATGAGTAAGCATAGAGTATGTCAACAACCACTGAAGTTATCGCTCATCACTGGGCGCTCGCCGTATTTCTCGTTGTGGCTATCGGGCTCTGCGGCTTAATGCTGCTGGGCGCGTTCTTCTTGGGCGGGAGAGCCCGGGCGCGCGCCAAACACACCCCGTTTGAATCAGGCATCGACTCGGTCGGCACGGCGCGCATGCGTTTGTCCGCCAAGTTCTACCTGGTGGCCATGTTCTTCGTTATTTTCGACGTTGAAGCCTTATACCTGTATGCCTGGTCGGTCTCGATTCGCGAGAGCGGCTGGGTAGGCTTTATCGAAGCCGCCATTTTCATTTTGGTGCTATTGGCCGGTCTGGTTTATCTGGTGCGCATCGGCGCGTTGGATTGGACTCCGGCGCGTTCCCAACGCCGCAGCAAACCGAGCACGATCACTAACACCAACAGTCATCCGCAGTAACAGCGAGGCATTAAGATGGACTATACGCTCACCCGCATAGACCCGAACGGTGAGAACGACCGTTATCCCCTGCAAAAACAGGAGATCGTCGCCGATCCCCTGGAACAACAGGTCCACCGCACGGTTTACATGGGTAAACTCGAGCATGCGCTGCATGACATGGTGAACTGGGGGCGTAAAAACTCTATTTGGCCGTATAACTTCGGCCTTTCGTGCTGTTACGTGGAGATGGTGACGTCGTTTACCGCCGTTCACGACGTGGCGCGTTTCGGTGCGGAAGTGTTGCGCGCCTCCCCGCGTCAGGCTGACCTGATGGTGGTGGCCGGCACCTGCTTCACCAAGATGGCCCCGGTTATCCAACGCCTGTACGAGCAGATGCTGGAGCCCAAGTGGGTGATCTCGATGGGCGCTTGCGCCAACTCCGGCGGCATGTACGACATCTATTCCGTGGTGCAGGGCGTGGACAAGTTCCTGCCGGTCGACGTGTACATTCCCGGCTGCCCACCGCGTCCGGAAGCCTACATGCAAGCGCTGATGCTGCTGCAGGAATCCATCGGCAAAGAACGTCGCCCACTGTCGTGGGTTGTCGGCGATCAGGGCGTTTACCGCGCCAATATGCAGTCTGAAAGAGAGCGTAAACACGGCGAGCGCATCGCGGTGACCAACCTCCGGACGCCTGACGAGATTTAAGACGTTCATTTAACGTCCATCTTAGTGCGCTATTGGTTAACACAGCGAAAAGTGAAACTTGCGGCGAATAACCCTTTAGTGTGGTGAAAAAAAATTATGACAGATTTGACGACGCACGACGCCTTGCCTGCCTGGCAGACCCGAGATCACCTTGACGACCCGGTGATCGGCGAACTGCGCAACCGTTTTGGGCCGGAAGCCTTTACTGTTCAGGCCACCCGCACCGGCATGCCCGTGGTATGGGTTAAACCTGACCAGTTACTGGAAGTAATGACGTTCCTGAGAAAACAGCCGAAGCCGTATGTCATGCTGTTCGATCTGCATGGCGTGGACGAACGTCTTCGCACCCACCGCGACGGCCTGCCCGCTGCGGATTTCTCCGTTTTCTACCATCTGATTTCCATCGAGCGCAACCGCGACATCATGCTGAAGGTGGCGCTGTCTGAAAAAGACCTGCACGTGCCGACGGCCACCAAGGTGTTCCCAAACGCCAACTGGTATGAGCGCGAGACCTGGGAAATGTTCGGCATCACCTTCGACGGCCACCCGCACCTGTCGCGCATCATGATGCCGCAGACCTGGGAAGGGCACCCGCTGCGCAAGGACTACCCGGCGCGCGCCACCGAATTCGATCCTTTCGTGTTGACCAAGCAGAAAGAAGATCTGGAGATGGAAGCGCTGACCTTCAAGCCGGAAGACTGGGGCATGAAGCGCGGCACCGAGAACGAAGACTTCATGTTCCTCAACCTCGGCCCGAACCACCCGTCTGCGCACGGTGCGTTCCGCATCATTCTGCAGCTGGACGGCGAAGAGATCGTCGACTGCGTGCCGGATATCGGTTATCACCACCGCGGCGCCGAGAAGATGGGCGAGCGTCAATCCTGGCACAGCTACATTCCGTACACCGACCGCATCGAATACCTCGGCGGCTGCGTGAACGAAATGCCTTACGTGCTGGCGGTTGAAAAGCTGGCCGGCATCAAGGTGCCGGAGCGCGTTGACACCATTCGCGTGATGCTGTCCGAACTGTTCCGCATCAACAGCCACCTGCTGTACATCTCCACCTTCATTCAGGACGTCGGCGCGATGACCCCGGTGTTCTTCGCCTTTACCGACCGCCAGAAGATCTACGATCTGGTGGAAGCGATCACCGGCTTCCGTATGCACCCGGCCTGGTTCCGTATCGGCGGCGTCGCGCACGATCTGCCGCGCGGCTGGGATCGCCTGCTGCGTGAATTCCTCGAATGGATGCCGAAGCGTCTGGATTCCTACGTGAAAGCGGCGCTGAAGAACAGCATTCTGAAAGGCCGTTCCATCGGCGTCGCGTCTTACAACGCCAAAGAAGCGCTGGAATGGGGCGTGACCGGTGCCGGTCTGCGCGCCACCGGCGTCGAGTTCGACGTGCGTAAATGGCGCCCGTACTCCGGCTACGAGAACTTCGACTTCGAAGTGCCGGTCGGCGACGGCAACAGTGACTGCTACACCCGCGTGATGCTGAAGGTGGAAGAGCTGCGCCAGAGCCTGCGCATCCTCGAACAGTGCCTGAACAATATGCCGGAAGGCCCGTTCAAGGCCGATCACCCGCTGACCACGCCACCGCCGAAAGAGCGCACGCTGCAGCACATTGAAACGCTGATCACCCACTTCCTGCAGGTTTCCTGGGGCCCGGTGATGCCAGCCAACGAATCATTCCAGATGATTGAAGCCACCAAAGGGATCAACAGCTACTACCTGACCAGCGACGGCAGCACCATGAGCTACCGCACCCGGGTACGTACGCCGAGCTTTGCGCACCTGCAGCAGATCCCATCGGTCATCCGAGGCAGCCTGGTTTCCGACCTGATCGTCTATCTGGGTAGTATCGATTTTGTAATGTCAGATGTGGACCGCTAACTATGCATGATCAAAAAGACAATCACGCAGTCAACGATGCGCTCGAGCCCATCAATGCAGCCGCTCCTCAGAGCGGCGTTGATGCATTTGTACTGAGCGCGGAAGAACGTGATGCGATCGAGCACGAAAAGCACCATTACGAGGATCCGCGCGCCGCTTCCATCGAAGCACTGAAAATTGTGCAGAAGCAGCGCGGCTGGGTTCCGGACGGTGCGATTTACGCCATCGCGGAAGTGCTGGGCATCCCCGCCAGCGACGTAGAAGGCGTGGCCACGTTCTACAGCCAGATTTTCCGTCAGCCAGTAGGACGTCACGTGATCCGTTATTGTGACAGCGTTGTTTGTCACATCACCGGTTACCAGGGCATTCAGGCCGCTATCGAGAAGAAGCTGAACATCAAACCGGGTCAAACCACCTTTGATGGCCGCTTCACGCTGCTGCCGACCTGCTGTCTGGGCAACTGCGATAAAGGGCCGACCATGATGATTGATGACGACACGCACAGTCAGCTGAAGCCTGAAGATATCGAGACGCTACTGGAGCAGTATCAATGACCAAGCACATTGTACGCACTCCCGAAACGCATCCGCTGACCTGGCGTCTGCGCGATGACAAGCAGCCGCTGTGGCTGGACGAATACCGCAGCAAAAACGGCTATGCCGGCGCAGAGAAGGCCCTCAAAGGCCTGGCCCCGGACGAGATCGTCGGCCTGGTGAAAGATTCCGGGCTGAAGGGCCGCGGCGGCGCGGGCTTCTCCACCGGTTTGAAGTGGAGCCTGATGCCGAAGGACGAATCCATGAACATCCGTTACCTGCTGTGTAACGCCGATGAGATGGAGCCGGGCACCTATAAAGACCGCCTGCTGATGGAGCAGCTGCCGCACCTGCTGGTGGAAGGCATGCTGATCTCCGCGTTCGCGCTGAAAGCCTACCGCGGGTACATCTTCCTGCGCGGCGAGTACATCGAAGCGGCGGCGCACCTGCGTCGCGCCATCGCGGAAGCCACCGAAGCCGGCTATCTGGGCAAGAACATTCTCGGCACCGGGTTTGATTTCGAGCTGATCGTCCACACCGGCGCCGGCCGTTACATCTGCGGTGAAGAAACCGCGCTGATCAACTCGCTGGAAGGCCGCCGCGCCAACCCGCGTTCCAAGCCGCCATTCCCGGCCAGCGCCGGCGTCTGGGGCAAGCCGACCTGCGTCAACAACGTCGAAACGTTGTGCAACGTGCCGGCCATTTTGGCGAACGGCGTGGAGTGGTACACCGGCATCTCCGGCAGTGAAGACAAAGGCACCAAGCTGATGGGCTTCTCCGGCCGGGTGAAAAATCCGGGCGTCTGGGAGCTGCCGTTCGGCACCACCGCGCGCGAGATCCTGGAAGACTACGCCGGCGGCATGCGCGACGGTCTGCGTTTCAAAGCCTGGCAGCCGGGCGGCGCGGGCACCGACTTCCTGACCGCCGATCACCTCGATCTGCCGATGGAATACGGCGCGATCGGCAAAGCCGGCAGCCGTCTCGGCACCGCGTTGGCGATGGCGGTAGACCACGAGATCGGCATGGTGCCGCTGGTGCGCAACCTGGAAGAGTTCTTTGCCCGCGAGTCCTGCGGCTGGTGTACGCCATGCCGCGACGGCCTGCCGTGGAGCGTGAAGATCCTGCGTGCGTTGGAAAACGGCGAAGGGCAGCCGGGGGATATCGAAACCCTCGAACAGCTGTGCCGTTCCCTCGGCCCGGGCAAAACCTTCTGCGCCCACGCGCCAGGTGCCGTAGAGCCACTGCAAAGCGCGATTAAATATTTCCGTGAAGAGTTCGAGGCGGGTATCGCCGTGCAGCACTTCGGCAACGCGCATGCGATTGGCGGCATTCAGCCGAACAATCTGCTGAAGCAACGCTGGTAAGCCGACTCGCCCGAACACGGCCAGAATTTTTGATTAACGCCTGCCGCAAGGCAGGCCACTTGGAAGCATGCTGACTATGGCTACGATTCATGTAGACGGCAAAGAGTATGAGGTAGACGGAGCGGACAACCTGCTGCAGGCTTGTCTCTCCCTCGGCCTTGATATTCCTTACTTTTGCTGGCATCCGGCGCTGGGAAGCGTCGGCGCTTGCCGCCAATGTGCGGTAAAGCAATACCAAAACGCGGAAGATACGCGCGGCCGTTTGGTGATGTCCTGTATGACCCCGGCATCCGATGGCACCTTCATCTCCATCGATGACGGCGAAGCGAAGCAGTTCCGTGAAAGCGTGGTCGAGTGGTTGATGACCAACCACCCGCACGATTGCCCGGTCTGTGAGGAAGGCGGTAACTGTCACCTGCAGGATATGACGGTAATGACCGGCCACAGCTTCCGTCGCTACCGCTTCACCAAGCGCACCCACAACAACCAGGAGCTGGGGCCGTTTATCTCGCACGAGATGAACCGCTGCATCGCCTGCTACCGCTGCGTGCGTTACTACAAAGACTATGCGGACGGCACCGACTTCGGCGTGTACGGCGCGCACGACAACGTCTACTTCGGTCGCCCGGAAAGCGGCACGCTGGAAAGCGAGTTCTCCGGCAACCTGGTGGAAGTGTGTCCGACCGGCGTCTTCACCGACAAAACGCATTCCGAACGCTACAACCGTAAATGGGACATGCAGTTCGCGCCGAGCATTTGCCAGCAGTGCAGCATCGGCTGTAACACCAGCCCGGGCGAGCGCTATGGCGAGCTGCGCCGTATCGAAAACCGTTACAACGGCAGCGTGAACCACTACTTCCTGTGCGACCGCGGCCGTTTCGGTTACGGCTACGTCAACCAGAAAGATCGTCCGCGTCAACCGCAGCAGCTGCGCGGCGACGACTGGATCACCCTGAACGCCGAGCAGGCGATGCAGGGCGCGGCGGACATCCTGCGTCAGGCGAAGAAAACCATCGGCATCGGCTCCCCGCGCGCCAGCCTGGAAAGCAACTTCGCGCTGCGCGAGCTGGTCGGCGCCGAGAACTACTACACCGGTATCGCTCAGGCGGAGCAATCACGCCTGGCGCTGATGCTGAACGTGCTGAAGAACGGCGGCGTTCATACGCCGGCGCTGCGTGAGATCGAAGATTACGACGCGGTGCTGGTGCTGGGCGAAGACCTGACGCAAACCGGCGCGCGCATCGCGCTGTCCGTGCGTCAGGCCGTCAAGGGTAAAGCCCGCGCGATGGCGGCGGCGCAGCGCGTTGCCGACTGGCAGATCGCGGCGGTGCAGAACATCGGCCAGCACGCCAAGTACCCGTTGTTCACTACTAACATCGACAACACCCGCCTGGACGACATCGCCGCCTGGAACTACCGCGCGCCGGTAGACGAGCAGGCACGCTTCGGCTTCGCCATCGCGCACGCGCTGGATAGCGCAGCGCCGGCGGTGAACGATCTGGCCGATGGCCTGAACAAGAAAGTCGACATCATCGTGCAGGCGCTGACCGGCGCACGCAAACCGCTGATCATTACCGGCAGCAACGCCGGCAGCGAAGCCATCATCGAAGCGGCGGCCAACATCGCCAAAGCGTTGAAGGGCCGCGGTTCCGACGTCGGCATCACCTTCGTGGCGGGCGCCGCCAACAGCATGGGCCTGGCGATGATCGGCGGTGGTTCGCTCGATCAGGCGCTGGAACAGCTGGCGAGCGGCGCAGCCGATACCGCCATCGTGATGGAAAACGATCTCTATCGCCATGCGCCGGCGGCGCAGGTGGACGCAGCGTTGGCCAAGGTCAGCAACCTGATCGTCGCCGATCACCAGCGCACCGCGATCATGGACAAAGCCAACCTGATCCTCTCCTCGGCCAGCTTTGCCGAGAGCGACGGTACGCTGATCAACCAGGAAGGCCGCGCGCAGCGCTTCTTCCAGGTATACGATCCGGCTTACTACGACGACGCCAAGAAGAATCAGTTCACTGTGATGCTGGAAAGCTGGCGCTGGATGCACTCGCTGCACTCCACCTACACCAGCCGCCATGTGGACTGGACTCAGCTCGATGACGTGATCGCCGCTTGCGTCGCCGCGTTGCCGCAGCTGCAGGGCATCGTCGATGCCGCGCCGGACGCGACTTTCCGCATTCGCGGTCAGAAGCTGGCGCGTTCGCCGCACCGTTCCAGCGGCCGTACCGCCATGCGCGCCAACATCAGCGTGCACGAGCCGCGTCAGCCGCAGGATAAAGACACCATGTTCGCCTTCTCGATGGAAGGGAACAACAGCCCGCTGGCCGATCGTCAGCAGATCCCGTTCGCCTGGGCGCCAGGCTGGAACTCACCGCAGGCATGGAACAAGTTCCAGGCTGAAGTGGGCGGCAAATTGCGCCACGGCGATCCGGGCGTGCGCCTGATCGAAGCGGGGGAGGGCAGCCTCGGTTACTTCGACCGCGTGCCAGCCGCCTTCAATCCGAACGACGGCTGGCGTGTCGCGCCTTACTACCACCTGTTCGGCAGCGATGAAATGTCGCAGCGCTCTCACGTGATCCAGCAGCGCATGCCGGAAGCCTACGTGATGGTCAACCCGGCCGACGCGGCGACGCTTGGCGTCAACGCGGGCAGCCTGGTGGAGTTCAGCTGTGCGGGCCAGACCTTGCGTCTGCCGGTGCGTCTGAGTGAAACCCTGACCCAGGGCCAGGTTGGTTTGCCGCTCGGCTTGCCAGGGATCCCGCCGATCTTGGTGGGTGCTAAGGTAGACAATCTGCGGGAGGCGGCACGATGAGCTGGTTTACCCCTGAGGTGATCGACATTCTGATCGCCGTTCTTAAAGCGGTCGTGATCCTGTTGGTGGTCGTGGCGTGCGGGGCGTTCATGAGCTTCGGCGAACGCCGCCTGCTCGGCCTGTTCCAGAACCGTTACGGACCGAACCGCGTAGGCTGGGGCGGCTCGCTGCAGCTGGTCGCCGACATGATCAAAATGTTCTTCAAGGAAGACTGGGTGCCGAGATTCTCCGACCGGGTGATCTTCACCCTGGCGCCGATGATCGCCTTTACTTCCCTGTTGCTGGCATTTGCCATCGTACCGGTCAGCCCGACCTGGGCGGTGTCCGATCTCAACATCGGTATTCTGTTCTTCCTGATGATGGCCGGCCTGGCGGTGTACGCCGTGCTGTTCGCCGGCTGGTCGAGCAACAACAAATACTCGCTGTTGGGCGCGATGCGCGCTTCTGCGCAAACCCTGAGCTACGAAGTGTTCATCGGCCTGTCGCTGATGGGCGTGGTGATGCAGGCGGGTTCGTTCAACATGCAGGCTATCGTTGAATCGCAGGCGCACGTCTGGAACGTCATTCCGCAGTTCTTCGGCTTCGTGACCTTCGCGATCGCCGGCGTGGCGGTGTGTCACCGTCACCCGTTTGACCAGCCGGAAGCCGAACAGGAACTGGCTGATGGTTACCACATCGAATATTCCGGCATGAAGTTCGGTCTGTTCTTCGTGGGGGAATACATCGGTATCGTCACCGTGTCCGCCCTGATTGTGACGTTGTTCTTCGGCGGCTGGCAGGGTCCGTTCCTGCCGCCATTCATCTGGTTCGCGTTGAAAACGGCCTTCTTCATGATGATGTTCATCCTGATCCGCGCCGCGCTGCCGCGTCCGCGTTATGACCAGGTGATGTCTTTCGGCTGGAAAGTGTGCCTGCCGCTGACGCTGCTGAACCTGCTGGCAACCGCCGCGGTCATTTTGTACAACGCTCAATAAGGGGTGAATAAACCATGACATTGAAAGAGTTAGTGGTTGGTTTCGGCACCCAGGTGCGCAGCATTTGGATGATTGGCATGCATGCCTTCGCCAAGCGTGAAACCCAGATGTACCCGGAAGAACCGGTTTACCTGCCGCCGCGCTACCGCGGCCGCATCGTGCTGACGCGCGATCCGGACGGCGAAGAGCGCTGCGTCGCCTGTAACCTGTGTGCGGTTGCCTGCCCGGTCGGCTGTATCTCGCTGCAAAAAGCGGAACAGAAAGACGGCCGTTGGTATCCGGAGTTCTTCCGCATCAACTTCTCGCGCTGCATTTTCTGTGGCCTGTGCGAAGAGGCTTGCCCGACTACCGCTATCCAGCTGACGCCGGATTTCGAACTGGGTGAGTACAAGCGTCAGGATCTGGTGTACGAAAAAGAAGATCTGTTGATCTCGGGGCCGGGTAAATATCCGGAATATAACTTCTACCGGATGGCCGGTATGGCGATTGACGGCAAAGCCAAAGGCGAAGCCGAAAACGAAGCCAAACCGATCGACGTCAAAGGTCTGTTGCCCTAAGGAGCCAGCAAGCATGGAAATTGCATTTTATCTGGCAGGTTTGATTGCGGTGGCCGCGACGATTCGCGTGATCACCCATACCAACCCTGTGCATGCGCTGCTGTATCTGATCGTCTCGTTATTGGCGATCTCGGCAGTCTTCTTCTCTCTCGGCGCCTACTTTGCCGCCGCGTTGGAAATCATCGTTTATGCGGGCGCCATCATGGTGCTGTTCGTGTTCGTGGTGATGATGCTGAACCTCGGCAACGTGCAGCAGCAAGAGCGCGACTGGATGAAGCCGACGGTGTGGATCGGGCCTGGCCTGCTGTCGCTGGCGCTGCTGGTGGTATTGATCGTCGCGATCCGCAGCGTATCCGATCAGGGTATCAGCGGTGAGATGGTCGACGCGAAGGCGGTGGGCATCAGCCTGTTCGGGCCTTACGTACTGGCGGTTGAGCTGGCTTCAATGCTGCTGTTGGCGGGTCTGGTTGTCGCCTTCCATATCGGCCGCGAGCACAAGCCTGGCGAGGTGCTGAGCAACGCGCCGGCGAGTGGCGAAATGGCGAGAAGAAAATCGGAGGAGCAAGCATGATCCCTCTTCAACATGGCCTGATCCTGGCGGCTATCCTGTTTGTGCTCGGGCTGACCGGGTTGCTGGTGCGCCGCAACCTGCTGTTTATGCTGATCAGCCTGGAAGTGATGATCAACGCTGCGGCGTTGGCGTTTATCGTGGCGGGAAGCTACTGGGGCCAGGCGGACGGACAGGTGATGTACATCCTGGCGATCAGCCTGGCGGCAGCCGAGGCCAGTATCGGCCTGGCGCTGCTGCTGCAGCTCTACCGTCGTCGTCATACCCTGAATATTGATACTGTCAGTGAGATGCGCGGATGAACCTATTATATTTAACAATTCTGCTACCGCTGATCGGGTTCCTGCTGTTGGCATTTTCCCGCGGTCGTTGGTCTGAAAACACGGCGGCCACCGTCGGCGTGGGTTCTATCGGCCTGGCTGCGCTGGTCACGGTCTATGTGGCGATGGATTTCTTCGCCCAGAAAGCCGCCGGCGTGCAGCTGTTCGAGCAAAGCCTGTGGACCTGGATGGCCGTCGGCAACTTCAATATCGGCGTGACCCTGGTGCTGGACGGCCTGTCGCTGACCATGCTGTCGGTGGTCACCGGCGTCGGCTTCTTCATCCACATGTTCGCTTCCTGGTACATGCGCGGTGAAGAGGGCTATTCGCGCTTCTTCGCTTACACCAACCTGTTTATCGCCAGCATGGTGGTATTGGTGCTGGCGGACAACCTGCTGTTGATGTACCTGGGTTGGGAAGGCGTGGGCCTGTGCAGCTACCTGTTGATCGGTTTCTACTACAAAGATCCGGCCAACGGCGCGGCGGCGATGAAAGCCTTTATCGTGACCCGCGTGGGCGACGTGTTCCTGGCGTTCGCGCTGTTCATCCTCTACAACGAGCTGGGCACGCTGAACATCCGCGAGCTGATGATCCTGGCGCCGCAGAAACTGGCGGTGGGCGACACGGCCATCACCTGGGCGACCCTGATGCTGCTGGGCGGCGCGGTCGGCAAATCGGCGCAGCTGCCGTTGCAAACCTGGTTGGCGGACGCGATGGCGGGCCCAACCCCGGTTTCCGCACTGATCCACGCGGCGACCATGGTGACCGCGGGCGTCTATCTGATCGCCCGCACGCACGGCCTGTTCCTGATGGCGCCGGAAGTGCTGCACCTGGTGGGCATCGTCGGTGCGGTCACTCTGCTGCTGGCCGGCTTCGCCGCGCTGGTGCAGACCGACATCAAGCGCGTGCTCGCTTACTCCACCATGAGCCAGATCGGTTACATGTTCCTGGCGCTGGGCGTGCAGGCATGGGACGCGGCGATCTTCCACCTGATGACTCACGCGTTCTTCAAGGCGCTGCTGTTCCTGTCATCCGGTTCGGTGATCCTGGCTTGCCACCACGAGCAAAACATCTTCAAGATGGGCGGTCTGCGCAAGAGCATCCCGCTGGTGTACGTCTGCTTCCTGGTGGGCGGCGCGGCGCTGTCTGCGTTGCCGCTGGTCACGGCCGGCTTCTTCAGTAAGGACGAGATCCTGGCGGGCGCGATGGCCAACGGCCACATCAACCTGATGGTTGCCGGCCTGGTCGGTGCGTTCATGACCTCGCTGTACACCTTCCGTATGATTTTCATCGTGTTCCATGGCGAAGAGAAAATCAAAGCACATGCCGGTAAAGGCATCACTCACCACTTGCCACTGCTGGTTCTGCTGGTGCTGTCCACCTTCGTCGGCGCGATGATCGTGCCGCCGTTGCAGGGCGTGCTGCCGGAGACCACCGAGCTGGCGCACGGCAGCGTGCTGCGGCTTGAAATCACCTCCGGCGTGGTGGCTATCGTCGGCATTCTGCTGGCGGCCGCGCTGTGGCTGGGCAAACGCAGCCTGGTCAACAGCATCGCCAACAGCGCGCCGGGTCGTTTCTTCTCGACCTGGTGGTTCCATGCCTGGGGCTTCGACTGGCTGTATGACAAAGTGTTCGTCAAGCCGTACCTGGGCATTGCGAAGCTGCTGCAACGCGATCCGCTGAACTCGCTGATGAACCTGCCGGCCGTCTTCTCCCGCTGGGGGAACCGTGGTCTGACGGTGAGCGAGAACGGTCAGGTGCGTTGGTATATAGCGTCTATGGGTGTGGGTGCAGTGGTCGTATTGGCTCTGTTGATTTTGGTTTAATTGAATAATTTAAACAGACGCATTTTTCGGGCGTAGCGCCGGGCAGGCGCTACGTACAAAGTTTGAAATTATTCGTATAAGGGACACAAAACGCCATGCTATTACCTTGGCTAATTCTTATCCCCTTTATCGGCGGTCTGCTGTGCTGGCAGCTTGAGCGCTTCGGTACTAAGGTGCCGCGCTGGATAGCGCTGATCGCAATGGGGCTGACGTTGGCGCTCTCTCTGCAGCTGTGGATGCAGGGCGGCTATACATTGACCACGCCGAAAGGCATTCCGCAGTGGCAGAGCGAATTCCTGCTGCCGTGGATCCCGCGCTTCGGCATCTCCATCCACCTGGCGCTGGACGGTCTGTCGCTGCTGATGGTGGTGTTGACCGGTCTGCTGGGCGTGCTGGCGATCCTCTGTTCCTGGCGTGAAATCCAGAAGTATCAGGGCTTCTTCCACCTCAACCTGCTGTGGATCCTGGGCGGCGTTATCGGCGTGTTCCTCGCCATCGACATGTTCCTGTTCTTCTTCTTCTGGGAAATGATGTTGGTGCCGATGTACTTCCTGATCGCGCTGTGGGGTCACAAGGCGTCGGACGGTAAAACCCGCATCACCGCGGCGACCAAGTTCTTCATCTACACCCAGGCCAGCGGTCTGGTGATGCTGATTGCGATCCTGGGCCTGGTGTTCGTGCACTATAACGCCACCGGCGTGTGGACCTTCGATTACGAAGACCTGCTGCAAACGCCGATGTCCCACAACGTGCAATATATGCTGATGCTGGGCTTCTTCATCGCCTTCGCGGTGAAAATGCCGGTGGTGCCGCTGCACGGCTGGTTGCCGGATGCGCACAGCCAGGCGCCAACCGCAGGTTCCGTCGACCTGGCGGGCATCTTGCTGAAAACCGCGGCCTACGGCCTGCTGCGTTTCAGCCTGCCGCTGTTCCCTGAGGCTTCGCACGAGTTCGCGCCAATCGCCATGTGGCTGGGCGTGATCGGCATCTTCTACGGCGCCTGGATGGCGTTCGCGCAGACCGACATTAAGCGCCTTATCGCTTACACCTCGGTATCGCACATGGGCTTCGTGCTGATCGCCATCTACACCGGCAGCCAGCTGGCTTACCAGGGCGCGGTTATCCAGATGATCGCGCACGGCCTGTCCGCCGCCGGCATGTTTATTATCTGCGGCCAGCTGTATGAACGTCTGCATACGCGCGACATGCGTCAGATGGGCGGCCTGTGGGGGCGCATCAAGTTCATCCCTGCGCTGTCGCTGTTCTTCGCCGTGGCTACGCTGGGGATGCCGGGTACCGGTAACTTCGTCGGCGAATTCATGATTCTGTTCGGCAGCTACCAGGTGGTGCCGGTGATCACCGTGATCTCCACCTTCGGTCTGGTGTTCGCTTCGGTTTACTCGCTGATCATGATGCAGCGCGCTTACTACGGTGCGCCTAAATCCGACCAGCCGCTGCAGGGCATGACCGCGCGCGAACTGTTCATCATTCTGCTGCTGGTGGTGTTGCTGGTTCTGCTGGGGGTTTACCCGCAGCCGATTCTGGATACTTCCAACGCGGCGATGAGCAACGTGCAACACTGGTTTGGTTCGTCAGTTTCAGCAATTTCAACAACAAGGCCGTAATTCGCCATGACAATAACTCCTCAACAACTGATCGCACTGCTGCCGCTGTTGATCGTCGGATTGACGGTGGTGGTTGTGATGCTAGGCATTGCGTGGCGACGCGACCACTTTATCAACGCCACCCTGACCGTGATCGGTCTCAACCTGGCGCTGCTTTCGCTGTACTTTGTCGGCCAGGCAGGCCCAATGGACGTCACCCCGCTGCTGCGGGTTGACGGCTACTCGATGTTCTACACCGGGCTGGTGCTGCTGGCGAGTCTGGCGACCTGCACCTTCGCGTATCCGTGGCTGGTCGGCTATCCGGATAACCGCGAAGAGTTCTACCTGCTGGTGCTGATCGCCGCCATGGGCGGCATCCTGCTGGCGAGCGCCAACCATCTGGCTTCGCTGTTCATCGGTATCGAGCTGATCTCGCTGCCGCTGTTCGGCCTGGTGGGCTACGCCTACCGCCAGAAGCGCCCGCTGGAAGCCGCCATCAAGTACATGCTGCTGTCCGCCGCCGCGTCGTCGTTCCTGTTGTTCGGCATGGCGCTGCTGTACGCCGAATCCGGCGATCTGTCGCTGGCCGGCCTCGGCAAGAGCCTGCAGGAAAACATGATGCACCAGCCGCTGATCCTGGCCGGCATGGGCATGATGATCGTCGGTCTGGGCTTCAAGCTGTCGCTGGTGCCGTTCCAACTGTGGACGCCGGACGTTTATCAGGGCGCGCCTGCGCCGGTCTCGACCTTCCTGGCGACCGCCAGCAAGATCGCGATCTTTGCGGTCGTGATGCGTCTGTTCCTGTATGCCCCGGCCGCCGACAACGAAGCGCTGCGCATGGTGTTGTCGATCATCGCGTTCTGCTCCATCTTGTTCGGTAACCTGATGGCCATCAGCCAGACCAACATCAAGCGTCTGCTGGGCTACTCGTCGATCGCTCATCTGGGCTACCTGCTGGTGGCGCTGATTGCGGTGCAAACCCATCAACTGTCGCTGGAAACCGCCGGCGTTTATCTGGCCGGTTACCTGTTCAGCAGCCTGGGCGCCTTCGGCGTGGTCAGCCTGATGTCCAGCCCATACCGCGGCCCGGATGCGGATTCGCTGTTCTCTTACCGTGGTCTGTTCTGGCACAAGCCAATCTTGTCCGCGGTAATGACGGTGATGATGCTGTCGCTGGCCGGTATCCCGATGACGCTGGGCTTTATCGGTAAGTTCTTCGTGATCGCGATGGGCGTCAGCGCGCACCTGTGGTGGCTGACCGGCGCAGTCGTGGTAGGCAGCGCCATCGGCCTGTATTACTACCTGCGCGTGACCGTCAGTCTGTTCCTCAGCGCGCCGGAATCGCTGCAGCGCGACACCCCGAACAACTGGGCGTTGACCGCCGGTGGCGTCGTGGTGCTGATCTCAGCCGCGCTGGTGCTGCTGTTGGGGGTTTATCCTCAGCCGCTGATTTCGCTGGTGCAGATGGCTCAGCCGACGTTCTGATAACGCTTCAGACGGTAAAAAGGTCGCTTCGGCGGCCTTTTTTTATGGAGAAACGGCACTCAGTCGTAATGGGCGCTAAACGACGTTTCCAGCGCCTGCACCACCGCGCGCACGCGAGCGGCGCGTTGCAAATCGGGGTGCAGCACCAGCCAGATATCCACCCAGTCTTTGCTCTCGGGAAAGAGGCGCACCAGTTCCGGGTCGTGGTCGGCCAGGCACGACAAGAGCAGCCCGATGCCCAGCCCGCTGCGGGTGGCCGAACGTAACAACAGCTGCGAATTGCATTGCAGCACGGCGTTGGGCTCGAACAGGGTCTCGCCGCCGAAATTGCTCCAGTGGCGCGGCACCAGTTCGCGCGGGAACATCAGCAGATCGTGGCCGCGCAGCTGCTCGCCTTTGACCGGCATGCCGCGTTGCGCCAGATAGTGCGGGCTGGCGTACAGGCCCATTTCGATAGTGGCTAAGCGTTTGATGATCAGCTCATCGTCATCGGGGCGCGCGCCGCGGATCGCCAGATCCGCGCTGTGGTAAGCGATATCGGTGATGTTCAGCGCCGTCAACAGCGTGACGGTGATGGCCGGATAGCGTTGCCGCAGATCTTGCAGCGCCGGTATCACGAAGGCTTCGGCCAGGGTATCGGTGGTGGCGATGCGCACGTTGCCGCACAGACTTTCGTCGCCGCCGGCGGCTTTGCGAGCGATCGCCTGCACGGCATTTTCCATCTTCATCATGTCCGCCAGCATGGATTCGCCCAGCGGGCTGAGGGAGAAGGATTTTGGCGTGCGGATAAACAATTTCGAACCCAGCGAGTTTTCCAGGGCGGTGAGACGTCGGCCGACGGTCGCTTGATCAACCTGCAGCTGGTTGGCGGCTTTACGTAACGTGCCGCAGCGTGCGACGGCCAGAAAGAAGCGCGCGTCATCCCAATTCATCATGCCATTTCCTCTCTGCAGATTTGTCGGCGCCAGGGGAGCAGTGCGGGCCGGGCGAACGATACCGGTATCTATCATAAAGCGTTGTTCCGTCTGGAGGGAGAGAAAGACGGTCAACGGCACGCACATCGGCGGTTATTTCTCCGGTGATGCAAGAATGCATCAGGGTGATTCATTCTTGACGATACTTCGCCCGTCGCCGTAACGCTATGATAAGCGCCGTTCCCGGCAGACCGGGTGAGGAAAGACGACGATGGCAGGCCGCCGCCTGCCGACTTTGGGAGTGGAAGCATGTCAGAAAATACCGCCATCCAGGACGCGGCGCCAGCAAACGCACAGGCGTCGCGCACGGCCATTTTACTGTTCCTGGCGCTGGCTTTGATGTCGGCATTGCTGAACAGCAGCGCGCCGACGCCGCTTTATCCGCTGTATCAGCAGCAGCTTGCGCTAAGCTCGGTCAGTCTGACCGTCATCTACGGCGCCTATGCCGCCGGCGTGCTGATCTCTTTGTTCGGCGTCGGCAATCTGGCCGGCAAAGTAAAGGATTTACGCAGCATGATCGTGCCGGCGTTGCTGGTGGTGTTGAGCGGCGCGCTGCTGTTCGCGCTGGCTGATACCTTTGCCATGATGCTGATGGCGCGGCTGCTGGCCGGGGTAGGCACCGGGGCGCTGACCGGCGCGGCGAACATCGCGTTGGTGCGGTTTGGGCCGCGCGACGGCGGTAAAAGCGCGGCGTTAATCGCAACGCTGTCATTCACCACCGGATTAGCGCTGGGGCCGATCTTCAGCGGCATCGCTTTGCAGACCGGTTTTCATCCCACGACGCTGCCGTTCGTTTTCATCATGGCCATTGCCGCCATGGCGGCGTTGGGCGTCATGCTGCTGTGGCCGCGTGGCCAGGTTGCGTCGCCGGCCCGCGCTGCGCCGGCCGAACAGGAAAAAAGCACGCTGCTCGATGGCCTGCGCGCTACCGGCGGTAAATTCTTTGTGTGCGCCGGCGCGCTGTTTGTCTGTTGGGCGCTGGCCGCCAGTATTTTGGCAATCGGCCCCGGCGTGGCGGAAACGCTGTTAGGCATGCACCAGCGTGGCGTCTTTGGCTATGCGATTGCGGTGTATCTGCTGATCGCCGGCATCAGCCAGATCCTGAGCCGCCGCGTTAACGCCCGTCATTCGCTGTTGTTCGGTTGCCTGGCGCAGGTGCTGGCGGCAGTGGTGTTCGCCATGGCGATCCAGTGGCATTCTCTGGGGCTGGCAGCGATGGGGCTGGTGGTGGCCGGCTATGCATACGGCGCCATTTTCGTCGGCAGCGCGACCCTGGTGAACTTGATTTCGCCGCCGACCAGCCATGCGCGTTTGCTTTCTCTGTTTTACGTTATCGCTTATATCGCCAACTGGGTGCCGATCTTGCTGGGCGTGGTGGTCGATCGCGTCGATCTGCAGCAGGCGACCCATTTGCTGTTCTTGAGCAGCAGCGCAGTGTGCCTGTTGCTGGCATGGAAAACGTCCCGGGTGGGGTTCCCTTGCTAATTATTTTGTGATGAATATCTATTTTTTATAATTAATGATTCTTTAATTACATTTATGATGTGATTTGTATCGCATAAATTGGCCTGTTTTCGGGTAAACTGCGCGCTTTCTTTTTGCTGCAGGTCACTTTATGAACGTTCTTTTCGCCATTGCCGTCACCACCGGGATCCTGTCCGGCGTTTGGGGATGGGTTGCCGTCAGTCTGGGCCTGATCGGTTGGGCCGGTTTTCTCGGCTGCACGGCCTATTTCGCCTGCCCGCAGGGCGGCCTGAAAGGGCTGTTGATCGGCGCGTTGACCTGCTGCAGCGGCGTTTTCTGGGCAATGGTCATCATCCACGGCAGCGAACTGGCGCCGCAATGGAATTTGCTGGGGTATCTGCTGACCGGCGCCGTGGCGTTCTTGATGTGCATACAGGCCAAACAGCAATGGCTGGGGTTCGTGCCCGGCACCTTTATCGGCGCCTGTGCGACCTTCGCCGGCGGCGGCGACTGGCCGCTGGTGACGCTCTCTTTGCTGGTGGGCCTGCTATTCGGCTATGCGATGAAAAACAGCGGGCTGTGGTGGGCGGCGCGCAGCGAAAAAGCCCGCGCCGCACAGCCGGTCAGCCGGCATGCCGGCTCAAACGGTGCCGCCGAGTGAGAGGCGGTAGTGCAGATCGAGACGCTCGGCGCAGGGCTCGCCCGCGATCCGCTGCAGCAACAGTTCACTGGCGGCCTTACCCATCTCAAAGCGCGGCGTGATCACGCTGGCGATGCCCGGCGTGGTCGCCTGGCCGATATCCAGACCGTGAAAACCCGATAGCGCAACCTCCTGCGGCACGCGCACGCCGAGACGCAGGCAGGTCTGCAACACGCCTACCGCCAAATCGTCGTTGGTGCACAGGATACCGTCCAACTGCGGGTAGCGTTCGCGCGCCATTGCCAGCATGTCGGCGCCGATCGAAACCGATGAGACCCGATGCGGCGTGATCTGGCGCGGCGTTTGCCCCTGAGCCGCCATGGCGCGGCAGTAACCCTGGTAACGTTTAATGTCGCGGGCGTCGGACATGGCGCCAAAGTAAACGATATGGCGTTTGCCGCTGGCCAGCAGCGCGGCGGTCATGTCATACCCCGCCTGTTCATTGTCAAATCCCACCGCGATCCGCCCCGGCGGCGCGTCGAGATCCATCACCTGCGCGATGGGAATTTTCGCGGCGGCGAGATAGGTCTCCGCGCGCAAGGTGTGCGCCGAATCGGTGAGGATTAGCCCGGCGATTGGATAAGCCAGCAGCTGTGCAATCTGCTCTTCTTCCCGCTGCGGGCTGTAATCGTAGTTCACCACCAGCGTTTGATAACCCCGCGCCTGGGTGACGGATTCGATGCCGGCCAGCAGATCGGCGAAAATCTGGTTATTGAAAGAGGGGATCAACACGCCGATGCGCGGTTTTCTGCCGGCCTGTGCGGTATCGGCGTCAGTGATGTTCAGCTCCCGCATGACCTGCGCAATGCGTTCAGCGGTGTCGGCCGCCACTTTGTCCGGCGTGCGCAGAAAACGGCTGACGGTCATTTTGGTCACGCCGGCCAATTGCGCGATGTCCTGTAGCGTTACGCGGGGGTGTTTCATTCGGTAGCCTTAACGGGCGGCGCGGCAAGGGGGGATAGCGGTATGTTAACAAATCGATTTGGTGATAACAACGCATGCGATTTTATTGAAAGTGGCTATTTTTCAATTTGATAGATTGGTTTTGTTCTCTCGCTGTCTGCGTGAGTTCACGTTAAGGGTAACAGGGTTTCGTAACATTATTTTCAGTGATTTCCATCACGTTTTTACCGGTAACAATCGGCTGAGATAGAGGCCTGTCCGATTGGAGGCCTGAAGGCCGGGAATTACCATGAACAACCTGTTTTCTCTGGATAACAAAACCGTCTTGATCACCGGCGCCTCGCGCGGCATCGGTTTTCTGCTGGCGCGTGGCCTGGCGCAGCAAGGCGCGCATATTCTGGTCAATGCCACCACCGAAGAACATGCCCGGCACGCCGCCGATCGCCTGCGCGAAGAGGGGCTGCGCGCCGACGCGGCGGCGTTCGACGTCACCGACTCTCAGGCGGTGCATGCCGCCATCGGCCGTATCGAAACGGACATCGGCGCGATAGACGTGTTGATCAACAACGCCGGCATCCAGCGCCGTCATCCCTTCACCGAGTTCCCGGAGCAAGACTGGGACGACATCATCGCCGTCAACCAGAAGGCGGTCTTCATCGTGTCGCAGACCGTGGCCCGTTACATGGTGCCGCGCCGGCGCGGCAAGATAGTCAATATCGGCTCGATGCAAAGCGAGCTGGGGCGGGACACCATCACCCCTTACGCGGCGTCCAAAGGGGCGGTGAAAATGCTGACGCGCGGCATGTGCGTGGAGTTGGCGCGTTACAACATTCAGGTCAACGGCATTGCCCCCGGCTATTTCAAAACCGAGATGACGCAGGCGTTGGCCGACGACCCGGCCTTTACCGCCTGGCTAACCCAGCGCACGCCCGCCGCGCGTTGGGGGGATCCGCAGGAGCTGATCGGCGCGGCGGTGTTCCTGGCTGCCGACGCTTCCAGCTTCGTCAACGGGCAGCTGCTGTTTGTCGATGGCGGCATGTCCGCCGCGGTGTAATCCCTCTTTCGTGGAGTGTTGAGATGAAAATTCAAACCCAGTCCTGCATGGTCAACGGCAAACGAGACGTGGCGGTGATCGCGCAAGAAGTGAATTATCAGGGACAGGGCACGCTGGTGAAAATCCGCCGCGGCGGCATCTGCGGCTCGGATCTACATTACTTTCAGGAAGGGAAGGTCGGCAATTTTCAGGTACGCCAGCCGATGGTGCTGGGCCACGAGGCGATCGGCGAGGTGGTCGCCAGCGATTCACCGCAGCTGGCGATCGGGCAGAAGGTGGCGCTCAATCCCAGCAAACCCTGCGGGCAGTGCAAATATTGTCTGGCGCAGCAAAGCAATCAGTGCGTTGACATGCGCTTTTTCGGCAGCGCGATGTATTTCCCGCACGTTGACGGCGCTTTCACCCAATACAAGGTGGTGGATAGCGCGCAGTGCATTCCTTACGCCGCCGATCGCGACGACAGGGTGATGGTATTCGCCGAACCGCTGGCGGTGGCGATCCACGCGGCAAAACAGCCCGGCGCGGTGAAGGGTAAAACGGTTTTCGTGTCCGGCGTCGGCCCGATCGGTTGTTTGCTGGTGGCGGCGCTGAAAGCGCTGGGCGCCGCCGAGATCGTCTGCGCCGATCTCAGCCCGCGCTGTCTGGCGCTCGCCAGCCAGATGGGGGCGGACCGCTGTCTGCATGCCGCAGACGACGATTTCAGCGTATATCAGCAACACAAAGGCTATTTCGACATTGCTTTCGAGGCAGCAGGGCATCCGACGTCGCTGCAGCGCTGCCTGGAAGTCACGCGCGCCAAGGGCACCGTCGTGCAGGTCGGGATGGGCGGCAGCTTCCCTGATTTCCCGCTGATGCTGTTGATCGCCAAGGAGTTGAATCTGCTCGGCTCCTTCCGCTTCGTGGAGGAATTCGCGCTGGCGGTGGCCTGGCTGGCCGGCGATGTGGTCGATCCGCTGCCGCTGCTGTCGGCGGAGTTCGCCGGGGACCAACTGGCGCAGGCGCTGGAGTTTGCCGGTGACAAGCGCCAGGCCGCCAAGGTGCAATTAGTGTTTTAGGGTAAAAGTCCGATGGCCGCAGGTGACGATCGTTGTCTATAGTGTAGGAACGCTTAATTTTTCAACCACGGAGATCTCACGATGGCAAGACATACGGATGCTGAGCAAACTACGCTGGATGACGATCTGAGAATGCTGACCGAAACGCTGGAAGAAGTGTTGCAATACAGCGGCGATCGCGCGGATCAGGCCTACATCGACATCAAGTCGCACGCCGAGCAGGCGCTGAGTGAGGTCAAGGCGCGCTGGGTGAACACCGGCGAATCCTACTATGCCCGCGCCAAAGAAGCGGTGCACCGCACCGACGACTATGTGCGGGATAAACCCTGGCACAGCGTGGGCATCGGCGCCACCGTCGGGCTGGTGCTGGGGCTGCTGCTGGCCCGCAAATAAATCACGACCCAGGGGCGGCGCAAGCCGCCTCGTTCTTTTCTGCAGACTGTGTGCTTCATCCCGCTGTTTCTCCGATAGTTCTTCCATATCCCGCCTATACTTTCCGCTAGCCGCCGCAGGCGGGGCGCTATTCCCCTGTTTTTTGTGCGGACGGATTGAGACCATGTCGCCGCAGGTGTAAAGTGTTTGTGTATTTATTGTTTATTTTTTGTTCTAAATCAAATAATTATCTGGTGTAAACACCCAGGGATATACGGCGTTTTTGCGCTGGCGCAAAAGCCGTGAAAATAACACCTCATATAATACAGAGCGTAACTACAGGCGCGGCGTCCGTCGGCTGCGCCGGGGACGATCTCTGCTAACTGACTTGTGAGCGAACTATGTCGACAAGTGTTTTTAATCGCCGGTGGGCGGCTGTGCTGCTCGAGGCGCTGGCCCGCCATGGGGTGCGGCATGTTTGTATCGCTCCGGGATCGCGCTCCACGCCGTTGACGCTGGCCGCTGCGGCCAACCGATCTTTTATCTGTCATACCCACTTTGATGAACGCGGGCTTGGCCATTTGGCGCTTGGGCTGGCGAAGGCGGCGCGTGAGCCGGTAGCGGTGATTGTCACGTCCGGTACCGCGGCGGCGAACCTTTACCCGGCTTTAATCGAGGCCGGCCTGACCGGTGAGCGGCTGGTGTTTCTCACCGCCGATCGGCCGCCGGAACTGATCGACTGCGGCGCCAATCAGGCGATCCGTCAAAACGGCCTCTACAGCAGCCACCCGACGTTGGCGATCGATCTGCCGCGTCCTACGCCGGATATTCCGGCCGCGTGGCTGGCCTCCAGCGTCGACAGCGCGATGGCGCGCCTGCAGCACGGCGCGTTGCATATTAACTGCCCGTTCGCCGAACCGCTGTACGGCGGCGATGAACGTCAGTATGCCGATTGGTCCGCCGCGCTGGGCGACTGGTGGCAGAGCGATCGGCCTTGGCTGCAGGAAAGCGAGACGCGTGCGGCGCCAGTGCCGCAGCCGGACTGGTTCTTCTGGCGGCAAAAACGCGGCGTGGTGCTGGCTGGCCGCATGAGCGCGGAAGAGGGCGCACAGGTGGCCGACTGGGCCGAGACGCTGGGCTGGCCGCTGATCGGCGATGTGCTGTCGCAGACCGGGCAACCGCTGCCCTGCGCCGATTTATGGCTCGCTCATCCGCAGGCGCAGCGCGTGTTGCAAGACGCGCAGCTGGTGGTGCAGTTCGGCGGCAGTCTGACCGGTAAACGCTTGCTGCAGTGGCAGGCGCAGTGTCGGCCGGAAGAGTATTGGGTCATCGACGAGCTGCCGGGGCGGCTCGATCCGGCCCAGCACCGGGGGCGGCGTCTGCGTGCCGGGGTGGCGCAGTGGTTGGCGCAGCATCCGGCGCAACCGCGCGCGCCGTGGGCCGCCGGGCTGGCGGTCTTGGCGGATAAGGCGCTGACGGCGGCGTCCACGCATCTGCACGATAACTTTGGCGAAGCGCAGCTGGCGCACCGCCTGCCGGAACTGCTGCCGGAGAACGGCCAGCTGTTTCTCGGCAACAGCCTGGTGGTGCGACTGATCGACGCGTTAACCACGCTGCCTGTCGCTTACCCGGTATTCAGCAACCGCGGCGCCAGCGGCATCGACGGTCTGATTTCCACCGCCGCCGGCGTACAGCGCGCCACCGCCATGCCGACGTTGGCGATGGTGGGCGACCTTTCCGCGTTGTATGACCTCAATGCGCTGGCGTTGTTGCGCCACTGTTCGGCGCCGACGGTGCTGATCGTCGTCAATAACAACGGCGGCCAAATTTTCTCGCTGTTGCCGACGCCGGACGAGGAGCGCCAACGCTTTTACTGCATGCCGCAGAACGTCGAGTTCAGCCACGCGGCGGCGATGTTCCAGCTTGACTACGCGCGGCCGGAAAACTGGCGCCAACTGCAACAGGCGGTTGAGCAAGGCTGGCGGCGCGGCGGCGCCACGCTGATAGAACTGCAGGTGTCGCCGAGCGCAGGGGCCGAGAGTCTGCAATTCCTGGTGCAACAGATGGCGGTGCAATGATGCTGGCGACGCGAATTTTGCAACAGGGCGAAGCGGGGCGTCCGTGGCTGGTATGGCTGCACGGCCTGCTGGGCAACAACAATGAATGGCGGGTGATCGCCGCGCGTTGCCCGGAATGGCCGTCGCTGGCCATCGATCTGCCCGGCCACGGCGATTCCGTGGCGGTGAGCTGCCGCGGCTTCGACGACATCAGCGCGCAAATCGCCGCGACCCTGCAACTGCGCAATATTGAACGTTATTGGTTGGTGGGCTACTCGCTCGGCGGGCGCATCGCCATGTATCACGCTTGCCACGGCCGCCATGACGGCCTGCAAGGCGTGATCGTCGAGGGCGGCAACCCGGGGCTTGAGGACGAACAACAGCGCCGCGATCGTTGCGAGCAGGATGCGCGATGGGCGGCGCGTTTTCGCAGTGAGCCGATTGCCGAAGTCCTGGCGGACTGGTATCAGCAACCGGTGTTCAAAGAGCTTAGCCATGTGCACCGCCAGGCGCTGATCGCCGCGCGTTCGGTCAACAGCGGCCCGGCGATTGCCGACATGCTCGAAGCCACCTCGCTCGGGCGGCAGCCTTATCTGGCGCCGCAGCTGCGCCAACTGACCGTGCCGCTGCGAGTGCTGTGCGGTGAGAACGACCCCAAATTTCAACGGCTGGCGCGCGACGCCGGGTTGCCGTTGCGCATCGTGCCGCAGGCCGGCCACAACGCGCATCTGGCCAATCCGCAGGATTTCGTCGCCGAGCTGCAGACCTTTCTCGTTAACCCTGGTTAAAGGAACCGAACATGCTTTATCCGAATGAAGAACACCTGTATGCCGCTATCGCCTGGCAGGATTGCACCGGCGATTTCGAAGACATTCTGTATCACAAGTCCGCCGACGGCATCGCCAAAATCACCATCAACCGGCCGCAGGTGCGCAACGCGTTTCGTCCGCAAACGGTCAAAGAGATGATCGACGCGCTGGCCAACGCCCGTTACGACGACGGCATCGGCGTCATTATTCTGACCGGCGCCGGCGATAAGGCCTTCTGCTCCGGCGGCGATCAGAAAGTGCGCGGCGACTACGGCGGCTATCGCGACGACAGCGGCGTACATCACCTCAACGTGCTGGACTTCCAGCGCCAGATCCGCACCTGCCCGAAGCCGGTGGTGGCGATGGTGGCCGGCTATTCGATCGGCGGCGGCCACGTGCTGCACATGATGTGCGATCTGACCATCGCGGCGGATAACGCCATCTTCGGCCAGACCGGCCCGAAAGTGGGCTCGTTCGACGGCGGCTGGGGCGCGTCTTACATGGCGCGCATCGTCGGCCAGAAGAAGGCGCGCGAAATCTGGTTCCTGTGCCGCCAGTACGACGCCGCCGCCGCGCTGGACATGGGCCTGGTCAATACCGTCGTGCCGCTGGCCGATCTGGAAAAAGAGACGGTGCGCTGGTGCCGCGAAATGCTGCAGAACAGCCCGATGGCGCTGCGCTGCCTGAAGGCGGCGCTGAATGCCGACTGCGACGGCCAGGCCGGTTTGCAGGAGCTGGCGGGCAACGCCACCATGCTGTTCTACATGACCGACGAAGGGCAGGAAGGGCGCAACGCGTTCAACGAGAAGCGCCAACCGGACTTCAGCAAATTCAAGCGTAACCCGTAATGAGCGGGGCAAACCGCAGCGCGGCGCTATACCGTTACAGCCTGCCGATGGAGGCGGGCGTGGTGCTGCGCAATCAACGGTTGAAAACGCGTGACGGATGGGTGGTGCAGCTGTGTCAGGGCGAGCGTGAAGGTTGGGGCGAGATCGCGCCGCTGCCGGAATTCAGCCGGGAAACGCCGGCGCAGGCCGAACAGGCCGCGTTGGGCTGGCTGCAGGCGTGGTTGGCGGGCAACGAACCGGAGCACAGCGCGCTGCCCTCGGTGGCCTTTGGGCTCAGCTGTGCGCAGGCCGAGCTGGAGCAGCGTTTGCCGATGCAGGCGGATTTTCGCAAGGCGCCGCTGTGCACCGGCGATCCGGATGAGCTGTTCGAGACATTGAGCGCTTTGCCGGGCGAGAAAGTCGCCAAGGTGAAGGTGGGGCTGTATGAGGCGGTGCGGGACGGCATGATCGTCAACGTGTTGCTGGAGGCACTGCCGGATCTGCGGCTGCGGCTGGACGCCAACCGCAGCTGGACCCGCGCCAAGGCCGACGGCTTCGCCAGGTACGTTAACCCGGCGTGGCGCGATCGCATCGCCTTCCTGGAAGAGCCCTGCAAGACCCGTGATGAATCGCGCGACTTCGCCCGGGCGACCGGTATCGCCATCGCCTGGGATGAGAGCGTGCGGGAGGCGGACTTTGTGGTGCAGGCCGAGCCGGGCGTGGCGGCCATCGTGATCAAGCCGACGCTGGTCGGCAGCCTGGCGCGTTGCCAGACGCTGGTGGCGCAGGCGCACGCGGCGGGCCTGACGGCGGTGATCAGCTCCAGCCTCGAATCCAGCCTGGGGTTGACCCAGCTGGCGCGCATCGCCCATTGGCTGACGCCGGATACCGTGCCGGGCCTGGACACGCTGGGGTTGATGCAGGCGCAGGTGCTGCGCCCGTGGCCGGGCAGCGCGTTGCCGCTGCTGGATGTCTCGGCGCTGGAGTGCCTATGGCGCCGTTGAACGATTGGCCGTGGCGACACTGGGCGCGCACTCAGCCGCAGGCGACGGCGCTGATGCTCGGTGAACAACCGCTGAGCTGGCTGGCGTTGCAGAGCCAGGTGGATGAGCTGGCGGCGGATTTCCAGCATCAGGGCGTTGAACCGGGCTGCGGTGTGGCGCTGTGTGGTAAAAACAGCTATCCACTGCTGCTGGCCTATCTGGCGCTGTTGCAGTGCGGCGCACGCCTGTTGCCGCTCAATCCCGCCTTGCCGACGCCGCTGCTGGCGCAGCTGTTGCCGGAATTGGATATGACCTTTGTCTTCGGCCCGGACTCGTTGCCGGCGCTGCCGGAAGACGTGATTCGATTGACCCCGCCGTCGACCGAGCCGCGTTGGCCAGACCTGCCGACGTGGGATGCGCAGCGTCTGGCGACGCTGACGTTGACCTCCGGTTCCAGCGGCATGCCGAAAGCGGCCGCACACAGCTATGCCAACCATCTGGCCAGCGCCGCCGGGGTGTTGGGGCTGATGGCGTTTCAGCGCGAGGATTGCTGGCTGCTGTCATTGCCGCTGTTTCACGTCTCCGGACAGGGCATTGTCTGGCGCTGGCTGGCGGCGGGCGCCCGGTTGGCGGTGCGCGAGATGCACCCGCTGAACGAGGCGTTGGCGGGATGCACGCATGCCTCGTTGGTGCCGACCCAGCTGTGGCGGCTGCTGGCGCAACCGCTGGCGGGCATGACGCTGAAGGCGGTGCTGCTCGGCGGCGCGATGATCCCGGTGGAACTGACCGAACGGGCGGAGGCGGCGGGGATCCGTTGCTGGTGCGGCTACGGGCTGACCGAACTGGCCTCCACGGTGTGCGCCAAGCGCGCCGATGCGCGGGCGGGTGTCGGCCTGCCGCTCGGCGGCCGCGAGGTAAAACTGGTGGATGAAGAGGTCTGGATCCGCGCCGACAGCCTGGCGCTTGGCTACTGGCGTCATGGCCATCTGCAGCCGTTGGCCGATGAGCAGGGCTGGTTCCCGACCCGCGATCGCGGCGCGATGATCGAGGGGGAACTGCGAATTCTCGGCCGGCTGGACAACCTGTTTTTCAGCGGCGGCGAAGGGGTGCAGCCGGAAGATATCGAACGCGTGCTGGCGGCGCATCCGCAGATCACGCAGGCGTTTGTGGTGCCGGTGGCGGACGCCGAATTCGGTCAGCGGCCGGTGGCGGTGATCGACGGCGATCCGTCGCTGTCGCTGGCGACGCTGCTCGCCTGGTCGCAGGATAAGCTCGCCAATTTCCAACGCCCGACGGCGTTGCTTCCGCTGCCTGACGAGCTGAAAAACGGCGGCATCAAGATTTCGCGCCGCCGGTTGCAGGCGTGGGTGGCGGAGCGCCTGCGTCAGGCATAAAAAAAGCCGCCCGAAAGGGCGGCTGAGCGAATGATGACGACGGGTTATTTCAGTCCCAACGCCTTGGCGACGCCGGCGCCGTAGTCCGGGTGCACCTTGGTGAACAGCTCGACCTGACGGCGCTGGATGTGTTCCGGCACCTGCGACAGTTCGCCGGCGATGCGGGTGAACATGCGCTGGTGCTCTTCGGCGCTCAGCAGGTTGAACAGCGCGCGCGGCTGGCTGTAGTAATCGTCGTCTTCACGATGATTCCAGTGGTCGGCCGCGCCTTCAATGCTCAGCGGCGGTTCGCTGAAGTCCGGCTGCTCTTGGAACAGGCCAAAGCTGTTCGGTTCGTAGGTTGCGCCGTTGCCGCTGTTGCCGTCCACGCGCATCGCGCCGTCGCGATGATAGTTGTGGAACGGGCATTTGGCGCCGTTCACCGGGATCTGGTGGTGGTTGACGCCCAGGCGGTAGCGGTGCGCATCGCCATAGGAGAACAGGCGGCCCTGCAGCATTTTATCCGGCGAGAAACTGATGCCCGGCACCACGTTGGCGGGGTTCATCGCCACCTGCTCAACCTCTGAGAAGTAGTTGTCGGGGTTGCGGTTCAGCTCGAAATAGCCGACGTCGATCAGCGGGTAGTCGCCGTGCGGCCACACCTTGGTCAGATCGAACGGGTTGTATGGCGTCTGCGAGGCTTCGTGTTCCGGCATGATCTGAATTTGCAGCTTCCAGCGCGGGAAGTCGCCGCGTTTGATCGCATCGAACAGATCGCGCTGTGAGCTTTCGCGATCCTTGGCGATGATCGCTTCCGCTTCTTCATCCATCAGGTTTTCAATGCCTTGTTCGCAGCGGAAGTGGAATTTCACCCAGAAGCGCTCGTTGGCGGCATTGATAAAGCTGAAGGTGTGGCTGCCGAAACCGTGCATGTGGCGGTAGGACTTGGGAATGCCGCGATCGCTGAAGTCGATGGTCAGCTGGTGCAGTGATTCCGGCAGGTGAGAGAAGAAATCCCACTTGTACACCGGATTACGCAGGTTGGTATGCGGATCGCGTTTCACCACGTGATTAAGATCGGGGAATTTCAGCGGATCGCGCAGATAGAACACCGGCGTATCGTTGCCCACCAAATCCCAGTTGCCTTCTTCGGTATAGAACTTCATGGCGAAACCGCGAATGTCGCGTTCGGCGTCGGCCGCGCCGCGCTCACCGGCGACGGTGGAGAAGCGGATAAACATTTCGGTCTGCTTACCGATTTCGGAGAAGATCTTGGCGCGCGTGTAGCGGGTGATGTCATTGGTGACGGTAAAGGTGCCGTAGGCGCCGGATCCTTTGGCGTGCATGCGGCGCTCGGGGATGACCTCGCGGTCGAAGTGGGCCAGTTTTTCCAGGAACCACACGTCCTGCAACAGCATCGGGCCGCGTTTGCCCGCGGTGATCACGTTATTGTTATCGACAACCGGGGCGCCGGCTGCGGTGGTCAGTCCTTTCTTGCTCATCACTTGCTCCTTATCGTAGTGCAGTTAAGTAAAGACTCGGGCGGTTTAAGCGTTCATCAGCATAGTCCTTTGGCGGGGCTTCTTCCCCTGACCTTGGTCAAAGCCACTACTAGTTGTAGCCCTATTGCCGAGCGACGGCAAATAGGTCTCGGTTATCGTTGGCATCGCCTTGACGAATATGGATTTTTGTTTGCAAATTTTTACATTTATTTGATTATTGAAGAATTTTTTCGCTTTTATCCCTTAAATACTCATTGCGCTTTGGTATAGACTCATGACGTTATTATTTTGCGTTGATTCGATCATTCGGTACGGATGACAAACCAGAGGGAAAAATGATGAAAAAGACTTGGGTCGCGTGCGCGGCAGGATTGCTGTTTGTGACCGGCGCGGCGAACGCCATCAGCGTGTCGGGCGAAGCCGGGCAACACTACACCAACCTGGGCGTTGGTATGAGCACCGGCTCTTCAGGTCTGGGCCTGACCGGCAACTGGGCGCGCAGCGACCACGACGGCAACGTCGGCAGCGTGGGGTTGAACTTCGGCGTGCCGCTGGGGCCGTTGACGGCGACCGTGGGCGCCAAAGCGCTGTACCTCAGCCCGAAAGACGGGAAAAGCGGCGGGGCGGTGGCGCTGGGCGGCGGCCTGGAGTGGGAAATTAACCGTTACTTCAGCCTGCACGGCGAAGGTTACTTTGCCCCTGAGTCTTTCACCAGCGGCGTGAAGGCCTATAACGAAGCCAGCGGCGGCCTGCGCTGGAAGTTCCGTCCGCTGAGCGTGGACGTGGGCTACCGTTACATGCAGATGGAAGGCAAAGACGGGCGTCGCGACAACACCCTGGCCGATGGCCCTTATGTCGGTGTCGGTCTGAGCTTCTGACGCTCAGCAAAAAGGGGCCATTGCGGCCCCTTTCTCTTTATCATTCTTTGTCTTTCGTCGCTTACCCGACCGCCGGCAGCATGCCGCTGGCGATGCCCAGTTGGATGGCGATCACCGTTACCCCACAGACAAACACCAGCGCCAGCGCAGGGGTGCCGCCCCAGACGCGATACTGCGCCTGATGCTTTTGGCGAGTTTTCCACACCAGCAGCGAAGGCAGCAGCAGCGCCAGCACCGACAGGGCGATGGCGGCGAAACCCAACGCCAGCACGAAACCGCGCGGATAGAACAGCGCGAAGGCCAGCGGCGGCAGGAAGGTGATGGCGCCGGTTTGCAGGCGGCCACGCACGTTATCTTGCCGCTTGAACAGGTCAGCCAGGAAATCGAACAGCCCAAGCGCAACGCCGAGGAACGAGGTCGCCAGCGCCAGATCGGCGAACAGGTGCACCGCCAGTTCAACGTGCGGCGAAGCTACTGCATCACGCACCGCCTGCAACAGGCCATTCAGCCCGGCCTGCTGCGCCAGAATGCCGACGAAGGTGTCGGAGCTGATACTGCCCAGCGTTGCCAGCTGCCAGAAGATATAGGCGATCAGCGGGATGGCGCTGCCGATGATGAACACCCAACGCAGTTTGCGAATGTTGCCGCCCATGTAGTTGACGATGCTCGGCACGCTGCCGTGGAAGCCGAATGAGGTGAAGATCACCGGAATGGCCGATAACGCCAGACCTTGCTCCAGCGGCAACGTCATCAGATTGGTCTGGTGGATATTCGGCAACATCAGGCCGAGCATCACCACCAGAAACACCACTTTCGCGCTGAACAGGATGCGGTTGAACAAGTCGACCGAGTGGGTGCCGATGCACACCACGCCGCCGGCCACCAGGGTGAACAGCAGGACGCCGAGCGACACCGGGAAGTCCTGCGATGTCCATTGGCTGATGCTGGTGGCGAGCAGTTCGCCGGCGCCGCTAATGTAGGCGGCGGTGAGGGCGTACATCAGGAACATCATGCTAAAGCTGGTCAGCCACTGGCCGCCGCCGCCGAGATAACGTTTGGCGAGCGTGCCCAGACCGGTATCCGCCTGCTCATGCTGGTAAACCTCCACCAGTAACAGCGCGGTGTAACACATCAACAGCCACAGCCCGACCAGTAAGGCCAGCGTGACGCCGAAACCGACGCCGGCCGCCGCCAGCGGCATCGCCAGCATCCCGGCGCCAATGGTGGTGCCCGCCACGATAAAAACACTGCCAAGAGTGCGATTCTTCACGTTTTTTCTCTACCAGCCGAAAGATTTTGAAAATTATAGGTAACGATTTATGAGGATGGCAGGATAGTGGAAGCCCTAATTTGTGTCAAACCGGCGTTACGCGCATTGTAAATTAAAGTTTACAACCTTGCGGGCGGCATGGCGCATGATGAACGACGCGATGGCGGAAATAATCCGACGGCGGCTAGTGAAAAGTTATTTACGGGCTTCTATAGTGGAATGACCAAAAAATGTGGGAGAGATCAATGTTAAGGGTGGAGATGCTCAGCACCGGCGATGAGGTGCTGCACGGGCAAATTATTGATACCAACGCCGCCTGGCTGGCGGACTACCTGTTCCAGCAGGGCGTGCCGATGAGCGGGCGGGAAACGGTAGGGGACAGCCTCTCTGCTTTGATCGAGATCCTGCAGGAACGCAGCCATATCGCCGATGTGCTGATCGTCAACGGCGGCCTGGGGCCGACCAGCGACGATTTGAGCGCGCTGGCCGCCGCGAAAGCCTGCGGCGTAGAGCTGATTGAACGGGCTGACTGGCTGGCGCGCATGGAAGCCTATTTCGCCGAGCGCGGGCGGCCGATGGCCCCTTCCAACCGAAAGCAGGCGCAGATCCCGGCCAATGCGGAAATGCTGGATAACCCGGTGGGCACCGCCTGCGGTTTCGCGTTGCAGCTGAACCAATGCCTGATGTTCTTCACCCCCGGCGTGCCTTCGGAATTCAAAGTGATGGTCGAACAGCAGATCGTGCCGCGTCTGCGCCAGCGCTTCACTTTGCCGGCGCCGCCGCTGTGCCTGCGTCTGACGACGTTCGGTACCTCCGAGAGCGATCTGGCCGCCGAACTGGACAGCCTGCCGCTGCCGCCGGACGTGGTGCTGGGTTACCGCTCGTCCAGCCCGATCATTGAGTTGAAGCTGACCGGGCCGGAAAACCGGCGCGCGGAGATGGAGCTGGCCTGGCGACGCGTGCGCGAGGTAGCGGGGGACAACTGCATCTTCGAAGGCACCGTCGGGTTGCCGGCGACGCTGACGCAGCGCTTGAATCAGCAAGGGCTGAAGCTGGCGTTGAGCGAGCAATTCAGCGGCGGCTTGATCAACCTGCAGCTGCAGAGCGAAGGCGCGCCGCTGGCGGGGGGAGAGCTGCTGCCGGCCCACTGCATCGAAACGCTGGAAACGACGCTGGCGCGCGCCCGCTCGCTGGCGGAATTGACCGGCGCGCCGTTGGCGTTGGCGGTCAGCGCCATGCGCGATGAGCAGGTGAGCATTGCGCTGCACACGCCGCGCGGCGGGATTGGCCAGACCGTGCGTTATCGCGCGTCGCGCCACGGGCTGCGGCTGCGGCAGGAGTCGGTGGCGATGCTGGCGCTGGATATGCTGCGCCGTTGGCTGAATGGGGGCCAGGCGTGCGGTAAAAACGCCTGGCTGGAGGTGGTGGAAATTATCGAGTGACGCTCATGGCGCTGAGTTGTCTGCCTCACTGTTTTGTTGTAGCCGTTCGGACGCCAGGCGTGAAAGATGTATTGCCGCCGCGCCTCGCGTTTGCAGCTCTGTACCGTAGTTCCTGAGCGCCTGCGCGGCGCTGTCTGAGTGCGCCAGATGCGCCGCCAGGCTGGCGGCGTCTACCAGCGCGGTGTTGGCGCCGAGCCCACCTGCCGGGCTCATGGCGTGCACGGCGTCGCCGAGAAAGGCGATGCGTTCGCTGTGCCATTCCGGCATCGCCGCCGTAACCTGCACCGTCCGCACGCTGAGCGACAGGGGATCCGCCAGCGCTAACGCCGTTTGCAAGGCGGGCGCCCATCCTTGCGAGATATGCCGTACGCGCGCCTGCAACGCGGTGTTCTCCTCCAGTCCCGGGGCTCCGCCGAGACGTTCAGCCGAACCGATACAGGCCCAATAGAGATAGTCGTCGACCGGCGAGAGGCGGCAATCGGGCGCGTAGTCGGCCGCCAGTTGCGCCATGGGGGCCTGAAAGCGCATCGGTTCAACCACCAGCGACACGCCGTCGGCGAAGATCACCGATACGCCGTTCAGCAGCTCAGGGGCCAATTGGGCCCGGGTCGCCGCATCGAGCGGCGTTTTGCCGTAGAGGGTGACCGCACCGCTGTCTTCTGGCCCCGCCTCGGGCAGGCAGCGCCGCCGCACCAGCGAGTTGACACCGTCGGCGGCGATCAGCACATCGACCCGCACGTGTTCGCCGTTGGCGAACTGAAGTTCCACACCCTGCGGCGTTTGTGCAAATTCACGCAAGGTATGGCCGAAACGCACCCGGTCTTGCAGGCCGGCAAGCAGGATCTCGCGCAGCGTTTGGCGATGAATGCCGAGATCGCCGCCCGGTTCTTGTGTTTGGCGCTGGCTGGAGGGCAACCAGTGCTCGGGGCGCCGGCCGGTGAGCGGGGCAAGCTGCGGATCCCATAGATTGCTCTCGCCGCTGTTTTGCGCGCTGCCGGCGCAGAGCAAGCGGTAGTGCGTCGGCGGCAGGCAGGCGGCCAGCGCCTGCTGGCCCGACGGATCGATGCGCAGCCGGTAGCCCTGATCGCGTGCTTGCGGTGTGGTGTCGCGTTCAAACACCGTGGCGTGGATGCCAAAGCGGCGCAGTCCCTGAGCCAGACACAGGCCGCCGGGCCCGGCGCCGATAATGCCAATGCTGAGTGTTGTCATCATGTTCCCTCGTGAGTCAGTGGCCGCAGACGGTCGCGGCCGGAAGCATTTCATTATGTCGGTGCAGGAAAAGGTTGGTATAACGGTATCTGGACTAAAAATAGTGATTAGTGGCCAATATGAATGCGAACCTTCACGCCCTCGACGCTGACTGCAGCGAATGGTCGACGGGCCCCTGGCTGATCGCCCTCGGCGGCCGCGACGCGGCAGGCCGGGAGTATCGGTTGGGCACGCGCGAATACGACTGGCATCAGCATGTGCGCGGGCAGTTGCTGTGCGTTGAAAGCGGTTTGCTGCATGTAAGCACGGCGCAGGGCGATTGGGTGCTGCCGCCTCAGCGGGCGGGTTGGATCCCGCCGGCGACGGAGCACCGGGTGCAGGTTTGCGGCGCGCTGAGCGGCTGGAGTTTACTGCTGGCGCCGGAGGCCTGCCACGATCTGTCGAATATACCTTGCGTTATCGGCATCAGCGCAGTGCTACAGGCGCTGGCTCAGCGTGCGGAAGGTTGGGACAAACGCAGCGCGCTTACCCTGGAGCAGGAGCGTATGGCGCAGGTGATGCGTGACGAGATACGGCTGGCGCCGACGGAGCCGCTGTATTTACCGATGTCGTCCCATCCGCGCCTGGCCGGCGTTCTGCAGGCCTTGCTGGCGCAACCGGGGAGCGAACATTCGCTGGAGGCGTGGGCTGAATGGGGGGCGATGTCGCCGCGTACCCTGCGGCGGCTGATGATCGGCGAGACGGGGTTGAGTTTTGCACAGTGGCGCCAGCAGGCCCGGTTGTCGTATGCGTTAGCGAAGCTGGCCGAAGGCGAGACGGTGCTGCAGATCGCGGAAACGCTGGGGTATGCCTCGCCGAGCAATTTTATCGCCATGTTTCGTAAAGCTTTCGGCGATTCCCCGGCGCGTTATTTTTCCGCATCGGCAGGCAAGGGGCGCTAAGCGAAATACTTTGAGGATAGTTATATATCCCTAATTAATCATAAGGTTATAGGGGATATTCGCGGCGAGAGAATGCTGTTACTCTCTTGACGGGTGCTTGAGACTGTTCGTCTTGGGCATTGTGTGACAAGGCGGATAGATGAAAGCCCCAAACTGACTTTCAATCAGAATGGGGCTGCCCTAACGCCTAGACACCGTTATGGTAGCCCCTTCACAGCAAGGAGGCAAGCATGCGCTTAAGGCATGTGTTTCACTCGCTAACCGTTGTATGTATTACGGTTTTGTTATTTATCTGGATGATAAGAGACTCGCTGTGCGAGCTGAAAATCTACCAGGAAAATATCACTATCCTGATCAGGTTGGCGTGTGAGGTGAAGCGGTAATCATAGGGCGGGGGCAACCCCGCCTTCTGGTCTCCAGGCGCGGTTTCCGGCACCCGACTTTACATTTCCAGCTCGATATCCGTCAGCGGCATGCAGCAGCAGGGCAGGATTTCGCCGGCGTTGATAAACGCCAGCGGCTGCTGGCGGTAGGCCACTTCGCCTTTCACCAGCTTCAGGCGGCAGGCACCGCAATAGCCGGATCGGCACTGATACTCCACCTGCACGTCGTGCAGTTCCAGCACGTCGAGCAGACAGTTTTCACTGTTGGGGCAGGAGAGCTGCGTGCCGGCGGCGCGCAGCGTTACGATTGGCGTCGCCATCGCTTACAGTTCGAAGTCGCTCAGGTCGTCGGCGTTGATCTCCGAGTCGATCTGGCCAACCAGGTAGGAGCTCACTTCCACTTCCTGCGGCGCTACCTGCACGTTGTCGGACACCAACCAGGCATTGATCCATGGGATCGGGTTGGAGCGGGTTTCGAACGGCAGACCAAGGCCGACCGCCTGCATGCGGATATTGGTGATGTATTCCACATACTGGCACAGGATGTCTTTGTTCAGGCCAATCATCGAGCCGTCGCGGAACAGGTATTCCGCCCACTCTTTCTCCTGCTGGGCGGCCAACACGAACAGATCGTAGCACTGCTGCTGACATTCCTCGGCGATCTCCGCCATTTCAGGATCGTCGGCGCCGGAACGCATCAGGTTCAGCATGTGCTGGGTGCCGGTCAGGTGCAGCGCTTCGTCGCGGGCGATCAGTTTGATGATTTTGGCGTTGCCTTCCATCAATTCGCGCTCGGCGAAAGCGAAGGAGCAGGCAAAGCTGACGTAGAAGCGGATCGCTTCCAGCGCGTTCACGCTCATCAGGCACAGGTACAGCTGCTTCTTCAGCGCACGCAGATTGACGGTGACGGTTTTTCCGTTCACCTGGTGGGTGCCTTCACCCAGCAGGTGATAGTAGCTGGTCATCTCGATCAGATCGTCGTAGTAGCCGGAAATGTCTTTCGCGCGCTTCTTGATCTCTTCGTTGGTGACGATGTCGTCGAACACCAGCGCCGGATCGTTGACGATGTTGCGGATGATGTGGGTGTAGGAACGGGAGTGGATAGTCTCGGAGAACGACCAGGTTTCCACCCAGGTTTCCAGCTCAGGGATCGAGATCAGCGGCAGCAGGGCGACGTTCGGGCTGCGGCCCTGGATGGAGTCCAGCAGGGTCTGATACTTCAGGTTGCTGATGAAGATGTGCTTCTCGTGCTCCGGCAGCGCCTGGTAATCGATGCGATCGCGGGAAACGTCAACCTCTTCCGGGCGCCAGAAGAAGGAGAGCTGTTTTTCGATCAGTTTTTCGAAGATTTCATGCTTTTGCTGGTCGAAACGCGCAACGTTTACCGACTGGCCGAAGAACATCGGCTCTTGCAGCTGGTCGTTTTTGGTCTGAGAAAAAGTGGTGTAAGCCATAAGCCTGAATCCATCGTAACGTGGCTAAATGAAGGGGCCGGAAAATTCCGGCCCGCTAGGTCAAACTTTAGATCTTGCAGGCGCCGCTTTCGCAGTCGTCATCGCCGGCCTTGGCAGGCTGCAAATCTTCCTGGGCGTCTTCCGCACCGTCGCGGGTGTTTTGGTAGTACAGCATTTTCACGCCGAACTTGTAGGTGGTGAGCAGGTCTTTCAACAGCTGCTTCATCGGCACCTTGCCGCCCGGGAAGCGGGTCGGATCGTAGTTGGTGTTGGCCGAAATCGACTGGTCGATGAATTTCTGCATCAGCCCCACCAGCTGCAGATAGCCGTCGTTGCTCGGCATTTCCCACAGCAGCTCGTAGTTGTCTTTCAGACGCTCATACTCCGGCACCACCTGGCGCAGGATGCCGTCTTTCGACGCCTTGATGCTGATGTGGCCGCGCGGCGGCTCGATGCCGTTGGTGGCGTTGGAAATCTGCGAAGAGGTTTCCGACGGCATCAGGGCGGACAGCGTCGAGTTGCGCAGACCGGTTTCCTGGATCTCTTTACGCAGGGTTTCCCAGTCGTAGTGCAGCGGCTCGCTGCAGATCGCATCCAGGTCTTTCTTGTAGGTGTCGATCGGCAGGATGCCCTGCGAATAGGTGGTTTCGTTGAACCACGGGCAAGCGCCTTGTTCCTGCGCCAGACGGTTGGAGGCTTTCAGCAGGTAGTACTGAATGGCTTCGAACGTCTTGTGGGTCAGGTTGTTGGCGCTGCCGTCGGAGTAGCGCACGCCGTTCTTCGCCAGATAATAGGCGAAGTTGATGACGCCGATGCCCAGGGTGCGGCGACCCATTGCGCCACGGTGCGCGGCCTTGATCGGATAATCCTGATAATCCAGCAGGGCGTCCAGCGAACGTACCGCCAGGGTCGCCAGCTCTTCCAGATCGTCCAGGCTGTCGATCGCGCCCAGGTTGAAGGCGGACAGGGTGCACAGCGCGATCTCGCCGTTTTCGTCGTTGACGTCTTCCAGCGGCTTGGTCGGCAGTGCGATTTCCAGACACAGGTTGGACTGGCGCACCGGCGCGATCTGCGGATCGAACGGGCTGTGGGTGTTGCAGTGGTCGACGTTCTGGATATAGATACGGCCGGTAGAGGCGCGTTCTTGCATCATCAGCGAGAACAGCTCAACCGCTTTCACGCGCTTCTGGCGAATGCTGTCGTCTTTCTCGTACTGGGTGTACAGGCGCTCGAATTCGTCCTGATCGGCGAAGAACGCGTCATACAGCCCCGGCACGTCGGACGGGCTGAACAGGGTGATGTCTTCGCCTTTGATCAGGCGCTGGTACATCAGACGGTTCAACTGCACGCCGTAGTCCATGTGGCGCACGCGGTTGCCTTCAACGCCGCGGTTGTTTTTCAGCACCAGCAGGCTTTCCACTTCCAGGTGCCACATCGGGTAGAACAGCGTTGCCGCGCCACCGCGCACGCCGCCCTGCGAGCAGGATTTGACGGCGGTCTGGAAGTGTTTGTAGAACGGGATGCAGCCGGTATGGAAGGCTTCACCGCCACGGATCGGGCTGCCCAGCGCGCGGATGCGGCCGGCGTTGATGCCGATGCCGGCGCGTTGCGAAACGTATTTCACAATGGCGCTGGAGGTAGCGTTGATGGAGTCCAGACTGTCGCCGCACTCGATCAGCACGCAGGAGCTGAACTGGCGGGTTGGGGTGCGCACGCCGGACATGATCGGCGTAGGCAGCGAAATCTTGAAGGTGGAAATCGCGTCGTAGAAACGTTTGACGTAGTCCAGACGAGTTTCACGCGGGTAGTTGGAGAACAGGCAAGCGGACACCAGCATGTACAGGAACTGGGCGCTTTCGTAGATCTCGCCGCTGACGCGGTTCTGCACCAGATACTTGCCTTCCAGCTGCTTGACGGCGGCATAAGAGAAGTTCATGTCGCGCCAGTGATCGATAAAGGAGTCCATCTGCTCGAACTCTTCAGCGCTGTAGTCTTCCAGCAGATGTTTATCGTATTTGCCCATCTCGACCATGCGGGTCACGTGAGCGTGCAGCTTCGGCGGTTCGAACTGGCCGTAAGCCTTTTTACGCAGGTGGAAGATCGCCAGGCGAGCGGCCAGGTACTGATAGTCCGGCGCATCGCGGGAGATCAGATCGGCAGCGGCTTTGATGATGGTTTCGTGAATGTCGGCGGTTTTGATGCCGTCATAAAACTGAATGTGGGAACGCAACTCTACTTGAGAAACCGAGACGTTGTGCAATCCTTCTGCGGCCCAATCGATGACCCGGTGGATTTTGTCGAGGTTGATGCGCTCTTTACGGCCATCGCGTTTAGTTACAAGCAGACTTTGGTTCATGTGGTGTTTTACCTGTCCGTATGGTGCCCCTAAGCAGAAGTGTAGTCGCTCTGCTCAGTATGTAAACACTATATATAGGGGTTGTATGTCGGTGAGGTAACAAGATAGTGAGAAAAAACGGCGTTTGCAAGTGAACAAAACCGGCCTAATTTGTGGATAACTTGGGGGTGAAATGTAACTTGCCGTTCGCAGTGCGCGCCGTGACTGGCGCGACAAGCTTGTCAATAAGCGAGATCAGATTTTACTGAAAAACTGAAAAAACCGATCGTTTGGCGTTTTATTAAACGTTAGAAAAAAACGGCATATTGATCTGATTTAATATTCTAAAAAACTGTCTACAACCACGATTTTGATCGAAGTCGCGGAAATTAGGTATTTTTCCTAACAGCGCGTTGGCGCCGAACCCCGATAACGCAGGGCCGGCGCGGTTTACAGCGCTCAGCCTTCGTGCTGGGTGTGCACCATGTAGTTCACGTCAACGTTGCGCCCAAGCTTGAAATGATCGGTGATCGGGTTGTAATGCAGGCCGATCATGTGCTTTTCGCGCAGCGGCGTGCCGTCGACCCAGCCGATCAGTTCGGAAGGGCGAATAAACTTCTTATGATCGTGGGTGCCCTGCGGCACCATCTTCAGCACGTACTCCGCGCCGATCACCGCCATCAGCCAGGCTTTGGTGTTGCGGTTGATGGTGGAAAAGAACACGTGGCCGCCCGGTTTCACCAGTTGGGCGCAGGCGCGCACCACCGAGGCCGGATCGGGCACGTGCTCCAGCATTTCCATGCAGGTGACCACGTCGTAGCGCTGCGGGTTGGCCTGAGCGTGGCTTTCCACCGTCTCCTGCACGTAAGTCACGTTCACGCCGCTTTCCAGCGCGTGCAGCCGGGCGACCTGCAGCGGCTCCCCGCCCATGTCCAGACCGGTCACTTCGGCGCCTTCGCGCGCCATGCTTTCCGCCAGAATGCCGCCGCCGCAGCCCACGTCGAGCACCTGCTTGTCAAAAATGCCGCCGGCGCGCTGCATGATGTAGTTCAGGCGCAGCGGGTTGATGCGGTGCAGCGGTTTGAACTCGCCTTCCAGATCCCACCAGCGGGAGGCGACGGCCTCGAACTTGGCGATTTCCTGGTGGTCAACGTTTTGCACTCGGCTGGATGATTCTGCGTTCATGGGCTTGTCTGGCTCCTTGTTCTCGTTGCGCGGATTATACATGTTCCGGCGCGGCATCGTCTGCGTCGATGCGTTTTTAGCGCACTAATCTGTACAATTTCCGTGAAACAGCGGCGGTTATTTTCCCGTAAAGCGTGCTTTGTGATATAGTTTTACACCTTTGCCACTATGGCAGCGGGCAGATGAATCATTAGTAGAGGGATAGCAGCTCCATGAGCGACCTTGCCAGAGAAATCACACCGGTAAACATCGAAGACGAGTTGAAAAACTCGTATCTGGACTACGCGATGTCCGTTATTGTCGGACGTGCGCTGCCAGATGTTCGTGATGGACTGAAGCCGGTTCACCGCCGCGTTCTTTACGCGATGAGTGTATTGGGTAACGACTGGAATAAACCATACAAGAAATCGGCCCGTGTCGTCGGGGACGTGATCGGTAAATATCACCCGCACGGTGACAGCGCGGTTTACGACACTATCGTGCGTATGGCTCAGCCGTTTTCACTGCGCTACATGCTGGTGGACGGTCAGGGTAACTTCGGTTCCGTCGACGGCGACTCCGCCGCGGCGATGCGTTATACCGAAGTGCGCATGTCCAAGATTGCTCACGAACTGTTGGCGGATCTGGAAAAAGAAACCGTCGACTTCGTGCCTAACTATGATGGCACCGAGCAGATCCCGGCCGTTATGCCGACCAAGATCCCGAACCTGCTGGTCAACGGCTCGTCGGGCATCGCCGTGGGCATGGCCACCAATATTCCGCCGCACAACCTGGCTGAAGTCGTCAACGGCTGCCTGGCCTATATCGATGATGAAAACATCAGCATCGAAGGGCTGATGGAACACATCCCGGGGCCGGACTTCCCGACGGCGGCGATCATCAACGGCCGTCGCGGCATTGAAGAGGCCTACCGCACCGGGCGCGGCAAAGTCTACCTGCGCGCGCGCGCGGAAGTGGAAGCCGACGCCAAAACCGGCCGCGAAACCATCATCGTTCACGAGATCCCGTATCAGGTGAACAAGGCGCGTCTGATCGAAAAGATCGCCGAGCTGGTGAAAGAAAAACGCGTAGAAGGCATCAGCGCGCTGCGTGACGAGTCCGATAAAGACGGCATGCGCATCGTGATCGAAGTCAAACGCGACGCGGTCGGCGAAGTGGTGCTGAACAACCTGTATGCGCTGACGCAGCTGCAGGTTACCTTCGGCATCAACATGGTCGCGCTGCATCAGGGGCAGCCTAAGCTGCTGAACCTGAAAGATATCCTCGAAGCCTTCGTGCGCCACCGCCGCGAAGTGGTCACCCGCCGCACCATCTTCGAACTGCGCAAGGCCCGTGACCGCGCCCATATCCTGGAAGCGCTGGCTATCGCGTTGGCTAACATCGATCCGATCATCGAGCTGATTCGCCGTGCGCCGACGCCGGCGGAAGCGAAAGTCGCGCTGGTGGCTCAGCCGTGGGATCTGGGCAACGTCAGCGCCATGCTGGAACGCGCCGGTGACGACGCCGCTCGCCCTGAGTGGCTGGAGCCGGAGTTCGGCATCCGCGACGGCAAGTACTACCTGACCGAGCAGCAGGCTCAGGCGATTCTGGATCTGCGTCTGCAGAAACTGACCGGCCTGGAGCACGAAAAGCTGCTGGACGAATATAAAGAGCTGCTCAACTTCATCGCCGAACTGATCTTTATTCTGGAAAGCCCAGAGCGCCTGATGGAAGTGATCCGCGAAGAGCTGGTGGCGGTCAAAGAGCTGTACAACGACGGCCGCCGCACCGAGATCACCGCCAATACTTCCGACATCAACATCGAAGACCTGATCAACCAGGAAGACGTGGTGGTGACCCTGTCTCACCAGGGCTATGTGAAGTATCAGCCGCTGTCCGACTATGAAGCGCAGCGCCGCGGCGGCAAAGGCAAGTCCGCCGCGCGTATTAAAGAAGAAGACTTTATCGATCGCCTGCTGGTGGCCAACACCCACGATACGATCCTGTGCTTCTCCAGCCGTGGCCGCCTGTACTGGATGAAGGTGTATCAACTGCCTGAAGCCAGCCGTGGCGCGCGCGGCCGCCCAATCGTCAACCTGTTGCCGCTGGAAGCCGATGAGCGTATCACCGCCATTCTGCCGGTGCGCGAGTATGAAGAAGGGCGTCACGTGTTCATGGCCACCGCCAGCGGTACCGTGAAGAAAACCGCGCTGACCGAGTTCAGCCGTCCGCGCAGCGCCGGCATTATCGCCGTCAACCTCAACGAGGGCGACGAGCTGATCGGCGTCGATCTGACCGATGGCACCAACGAAGTGATGCTGTTCTCCGCCAACGGTAAAGTGGTGCGCTTCCCGGAAACGCAGGTGCGTTCGATGGGCCGTACCGCGACCGGCGTGCGCGGCATCAACCTCGGCGAAGGCGACAGCGTGATTTCGCTGATCGTGCCGCGCGGCGAGGGCGACATTCTGACCGTCACGCAAAACGGCTTCGGTAAACGTACTGCAGTCACCGAGTACCCGACCAAGTCACGCGCCACCCAGGGGGTTATCTCCATCAAGGTGAGCGAGCGTAATGGCCAGGTGGTCGGCGCCGTGCAGGTGGAAACCAGCGACCAGATCATGATGATCACCGATGCCGGCACGCTGGTGCGTACCCGCGTTTCGGAAGTCAGCGTGGTCGGTCGTAACACCCAGGGCGTGACGCTGATCCGTACGGCGGAAGACGAAAACGTCGTCGGTCTGCAGCGCGTGGCCGAGCCGGTGGAAGACGAAGAGCTGGACAGCCTGGAACCGGGCGCGGAAGCGGTGGAAGAAGACACTACGCCGCTGGACGATGGCGACGACGCGGCTGAGCCGATGGACGACGACAACGTTTAAGCAAGGTGAGGGCGTCGGCATGCCGACACCGTAATGCACTGAGACAAAAGGGCCTGGCAGCGATGCTAGGCCCTTTTTCAGTTATATGGTTTAATTGGCGCACCGAGCCGCCGGCCGCTGCGCCGGCGACAACGCGCGCCGCCACTGACTTTCGTATGGTATCCGATTGAAATATTTAGCCTCTTTTCGAACTACGCTGAAGATATCCCGCTATCTGTTCCGGGTGCTGGCGATTTTGCTGTGGTCGTTGGGAGCGCTGCTCACCACCTTTTATATTCTGAATATCCTGCATCAGAAAGAATCGGACATCCGCCAGGAGTACAACCTCAATTTCGATCAGGCGCAGGGCTATATTCGCCATTCCGCCGACATCATACGCGACATCAAGTACATGGCGGAAAACCGCCTCAACGGTTCGGTCAGCGGCCTGGACATGTTCAGCGGCGTGATCCCCGGCAAGGGCAGCCCACCGCAATTCTATCCGCTGTATCCAGAGTCTAACTGCGCCCTGAGCGCCACTTACCGCAGTTCACTCGATTCGCTGAGCGGCCTGATCCAGTATTGGAAAGAGAACTTCGTGGCGGCCTACGATCTCAACCGGGTGTTCTTTATCGGCGGCGACAGCCTGTGTCTGGCGGAATTCGGCGGCGGCAACGCGGTCGCCAACCGGGAAAACATGCTGAAGCTGCTGCACGAGCGCATTCTGAAATACCGCAACGCCAAGAATCTGGACAAAGACAACAACCTGTATTGGATTAGCCCCAGCGCGCAGCGGCCTGACATCGGTTATCTGTATGTGCTGACGCCTCTCTATATCGGCAACAAGCTGGAGGCGCTGCTGGGCATCGAGCAAACCGTCCGGCTGGAAGATTTCGTCACCGCCGGCAACCTGCCGATCGGTGTCACGCTGCTGGATGAAAACAACGATCCGATACTGCGCCTGGCGGATGGCGATCGCTATGCCGCTGCGCTCAACAGCTACCCCGAAGAGCATGCTTACTTCGGTTATGTCGACAACTACCGCGATCTGATCCTGAAAAAAGCGCTGCCGCCTTCATCGCTGAGCATCGTTTATGCGCTGCCGGTGAAAAGCGTGGTGGAACGCTTCAAAATGCTGATCCTCAATGCGCTGTTGCTGAACCTGTTGTCGGCTATCGTGCTGTTCACGCTGGCGTGGCTGTTTGAGCGCAAGATGTTCCTGCCGGCGGAGGACAATGCCTTCCGGCTGGAAGAACACGAACAGTTCAACCGCAAGATCGTCGCCTCGGCGCCGGTGGGCATCTGTATCCTGCGCATCAGCGATGGCACCAATATTCTGAGTAACGAACTGGCGCACAACTACATCAACCTGTTGACCCACGAAGATCGCGATCGCATTACGCGCATCATCTGCGAACAGCAGGCGAACTTCGTCGATGTGATGACCAGCAACAACAATAACCTGCAGATCAGCTTTGTCCATTCGCGTTACCGCAACGAAGAGGTAGCGATCTGCGTGCTGGTGGACGTCAGCGCGCGCGTGAAAATGGAAGAGTCGCTGCAGGAGATGGCGGCGGCGGCGGAGCAGGCCAGCCAGTCTAAATCGATGTTCCTGGCCACCGTCAGCCATGAGCTGCGCACGCCGCTGTACGGCATTATCGGCAACCTCGATCTGCTGCAGACCAAGGCGTTACCGCCAGGGGTCGATCGGCTGGTGAATGCGATGAACAACTCTTCCGGGCTGCTGCTTAAAATCATCAGCGATATTCTCGACTTCTCCAAAATCGAGTCCGAGCAGCTGAAGATTGAACCGCGTGAGTTCTCCTGCCTGGAGGTGATCACCCATATCGCCGGCAACTATTTGCCGTTGGTGGTGAAGAAACGTTTGGGGCTGTACTGCTTTATCGAGCAAAACGTGCCGGAGCGTATCTTCGGCGATCCGGTGCGGCTGCAGCAGGTGCTGTCCAACCTGGTGAACAACGCCATCAAGTTCACCGATACCGGCTGCATCGTGCTGCAGGTCTGCACCCGCGGCAGCTACCTGGAATTCAGCGTGCGCGATACCGGCGTCGGTATTCCGGAGAAGGAGATCTCACGCCTGTTCGATCCGTTCTTCCAGGTGGGCACCGGCGTGCAGCGCCACTTCCAGGGCACCGGTTTGGGGCTGGCGATCTGCGAGAAATTGGTCAACCTGATGGACGGCGACGTCTCCGTCGAGTCCGAACCGGGGCTGGGCAGCTTGTTCAGCATTCGCATTCCATTGTTTAACGCCCAGTTCCCGATCCCGCAGGCCAGCGATACCTGGCAGGGCCGGCGGCTGTGGCTGGATATCCGCAATCAGCGGCTGGAAAGCTACCTGATGGCGATTCTGGGCGGCTACGGCGCCGATATCCAGCGCTATGACGGGCAGGAGACCGCCGCCGACGAAGTGATGCTCAGCGACTATCCGCTGATGCTGAACACGCCGCTGTTGGCTCAGATCCAGTTCTCGACCGAACATATCGGCCCGTCGCTGGAAACCCGGCCAGGCTATTGGATGCACAGCACCTCTACGCCGCGTGAAACGCTGACCTTGATCAACCGATTGTTCGGCGTCGGCAACGGCGCGGCAGAGGCGCTGGTGCAGCTGCCGGTGCCCGCCAAGGCCAGCGCGGCGGACAACGGCGATATTCATCTGCTGGTGGTCGACGATCATCCGATCAACCGTCGTCTGCTTTCCGATCAGCTGGGGTCGCTGGGGTATCAGGTGGTGACCGCCAACGACGGCGTAGACGCGCTCGCCGTACTGAAACAGCACCACGTCGATATTGTGTTGACCGACGTCAATATGCCGAACATGGACGGCTATCGCCTGACGCAGGCGCTGCGGGAGATGCAGTTCAGCGCGCCGGTGATCGGCGTGACGGCGAACGCGTTGGCGGAGGAGAAGCAGCGCTGTCTCGAGGCGGGCATGGATAATTGCCTGTCGAAACCGGTTACGCTGGAGACGCTGGAGCAGACATTGGCTTATTACAGCCAGCAGGTACGCTACAACCGCAGCGAGGCCTGAAAAGCAAACAGGCACGGCGGATGCCGTGCCTGTTTGGCGTTAACCTGCCGTGAGGCGGGCTTTAGTCTTTGTCCAACGGCGTCATGCTGACGGACGAGAGGTAGTTGAGCAGGGCGATGTCGTTTTCGACGCCCAGCTTCATCATCGCCGATTTCTTCTGGCTGCTGATGGTTTTGATGCTGCGGTTGAGTTTCTTGGCGATTTCGGTCACCAGGAAACCTTCGGCGAACAGACGCAGCACTTCGCTCTCTTTCGGCGACAGGCGTTTGTCGCCATAGCCGCTGGCGCTGATTTTCTCCAGCAGTTTGGAGACGCTTTCCGGCGTGAACTTCTTGCCTTTCTGCAGGGCGGCCAGCGCCTTCGGCAGATCGGTCGGCGCGCCTTGTTTCAGCACGATGCCTTCGATATCCAGATCCAATACCGCGCTCAGGATCGCCGGGTTGTTGTTCATGGTCAGCACGATGATCGACAACTGCGGATAATGACGCTTGATGTACTTAATCAGCGTGATGCCGTCGCCATACTTGTCACCCGGCATCGACAGATCGGTGATCAGCACGTTGGCATCCAGCTTGGACAGATTGTTGATCAGTGCGGTTGAGTCTTCGAACTCCCCAACGACATTCACCCATTCAATTTGCTCAAGTGACTTCCGGATGCCAAACAGTACGATAGGATGGTCATCAGCAATAATTACGTTCAGGTTATTCATGTTGTTGGCTACCTTGCTTCAGCAGTCTGCTGACGAAAAAATCAATCTGACTGATGTTATTCTCGATCTCGGGCGCATCACCTTCTGCGATGCGCTGTTCTAACGATTCGCACAGCTGCTTGCCGGGAAGCAGATTTAACATGGCAAACACGCCTTTCAGGCGGTGTGCGGTTTGTGACAGCGCATTGAAATCACTGCTGCCCGCCTCAGTATACAGTTTTTTGACATCATCGGGTACTGTATCGACAAACAGCCCATAGTAATCACTTGATTTCAATTGTTTTTCATAGAGTTGGATATCTTCTGAGCTCAATGAAAGCGGACTTTCTTCCTGCTCCAGCGCGGCCATTTGCTGTTCGATCAGCATCAGCACGGCGTCGATTAATGCGCCGTTCAGGTTATAGTTCACCCGAATGTAGCGTTTATCCAGCGCTTGCCAACCCGGTTCATCGGTCGCCAGCAACAGCGTGTAATCATCGGCTCGCTGCGGGTTATCGGTCAGCAGCACGTCATAATCGCGGTTGACCGCGCGATCTTCGGCGACGAGGCAGTCGGCGCCGTAAGCCTGCAACAGGCGGGTCACGATGCCGCGCACTTCATCTGACGTGATGTCCAGCAGGGCGGTGACGCCGTCGAGCAGCTTTTCCTGTTCCTGCGGCTCTTTTCTCTCCATCTCCATGGCGACGCGAATGGTATAGCGAGTGCCGATATCCACTTTGCTGCGAATGTCCAACTGGCCGTTAAGCTTTTTGCACAGCTGATTGCACAGGAAGAAAGTGAGGCCGGAACCGTGGTTGAAGCGGTCCACCAGCGTCTGGCTGAGGAACGGGTAATTGAGATTGCTGATCTCTTCGTTGGAGATGCCGGAGCCGGTGTCGTTGATTTGGAAAATCAGGCGATCCGGGTGTTCGGGCTCATGGTCGATGACCAGAGAAATCTTACCGCAGGCGGTGGTGATAATGGCGTAATGCACCAGCAGTGAGATCACTTTGCGCAGCGCGTTGGCGTCGCCGATGTAGTTCTGTTCGACGTCCAACTGGAAATGCTTGAACAGCGCCAGCCCCTTTTGATTGAGAGCGGGCAGGGCTTCCAGCAGCAACTCGTCGATCATCGCCGCCGGGTTGAACGGCTCGCGCGTCGGTTGCCAGTCCTGGGTTTCCAGCCGCGTCAGCAGAGTGATGTTATCGATCAATCCCAGCACCGATGACGACGCCGCCGTCAGTTGGCCCAGCAGCGCCTGCTGTTGTTCCTGATCCGGCTGGTTGCGCAGGCTGTCGACCAGATCGTGCATCTGGCGCACCGGCTGATTCAGTTCGATGCCCAGGTTGTGCAACATCAGTTTGCGCGCCTGCACGTTCTTGTCGTATTCACGCCGTGCCTGCTGCAGCCGCTTGTTCACCATGACCTCTTTATCTTGATCGTGCATCAGGAACAGGTAGGTATCCGGCGATAGCTGGCTGCGGAAAATGCGGATTTCATACACCTCGTTGTTGACCGTTGCCTGAATGACGCCGTGATGCTGTTCGGCCATATGGGCGATTTTTTGCAGGCTGAGGTGCGGCAGCAGGTGCTCGGCGATTTTGTTGCTGGCGATCACCGCATTGTTGGCGAAGCTGTAAACCAGCAGGCCGGAGGGCAGGCTGGAGACGATTTCCTGATTCAGCGCGCGCTCGGCCTCCAGCTCAACCGCCATGTTTTCGCTCGGGCGGATGTACTGGCGGCGGATAAAGTAGATGCTCAGCATCGAGAGCGCCAACAGCAGCAGATTGACCGCGATCAGCCAGATGTTGTTGCGCAGCAGGTCTATGGCAAGATTAATGGCCGAAACGCGATACACCACCTTCAACGGCGCATTGGGCAGGGCGGCGCTGAACTCCACCCAGCCGCCGCTCATCGCCGCCTGGGCGCCGAGGGCGGTTTCCGCCGGGATGGCGCTGTCGTCGAGCTCGACATCGTCCGGCTGCAGCAGGAAATTGGCGCGGGCCAGGTTGGCCGGAATGATGTCGTTGATCGGCAAGTCGAAGGCGATCACCGTCGCCAGATGTCCCGGCTGATTAAAGGTGGTGCGAATCGAGAATGAATAGGCGTTCTGGAAGCGCTGTTTGCGCAGATCGGAAAAGCTCTCGCGTTCGTCGAGCATATTGGCCTGTTGCAGCATCTCGGCGCGGCGTTCGTCCGCCGAAGTGGTCAGGTAGCTTTCCCTAAAGCGCGAAGCCAGCTCTTTGAGCGGCTGAGTGGTGATCAGACTGAGGCTGTTGTCCTGACCATTGAGGTAATACATGGCGTAGCTCTCGGTCTTGGCGCCCCAACGGTTGTCCAGGTAGTCCGAGATGTTGGCGATCATCGCCAGCGTGTTCTCGTCATGGCTGCCGAAGATCACCGCGTCGGTTTTCTTGTGCGGCTTCTCGACATAGTAGACGTCGGGGCGCAGGCGGGTTTCCTGCAAACCGGGATCGACATTCTGCGCCGGCGCGTTGCCGAATTTGTCATAGACCTGATAGGTCATGTAGCGATAGGTATCGATGCGCTTTTGCAGCGAACCGGCGATGCTGTTCAGCGTGTACTTCTTTTCCGCCAGCCAGGCGTTGGTGTAGTTGTAGCCATACAGGCCGATGCCGATCGTCAGCAGCACGATAAATAGCAGGAAGCAGCGAGTGATATTGCTGGAGCTAATGGTCAGTTGTTTATTTTGCATAGTGGCTGCGCATTCCTGAATCAGCGAGTGACGGCCCTGGCGCTGGCGGTCACTGCCAACAGCAGAGCGGCTACGCAGGCGAAGGCCACCGTCAGGCTGGAAAACTGAGCGATAAAGCCGATCAGCGCCGGGCCGGCCAGAATACCGGCATAGCCGACGGTGGTAACGGATGCGATCGCCAAATTGGCCGGCATATCGCGTTGGTTGCCCGCGGCGCTGAACAGAATCGGCACGACGTTGGAAGCGCCCAGGCCAACCAGCATAAAGCCGACCAGCGAAACGGTGGCGTGATTGAAGGCGATAGCCAGGCTGAGACCGACAGCGGCGCACAGGCTGCCCAGTAGCAGCACCCGGTAGCGGCCCAGCGAGTTCACCACCCGATCGCCATTGAGGCGGCCGAGCGTCATGGTGATGGAAAACAGCGCATAGCCCAGCCCGGCCTGGCTGTGTTCGACGCCGCGCAGCGTGGTGAGGAACAGCGCGCTCCAGTCGAGCATCGAGCCTTCCGCCAGGAACATGATAAAGCACAGAATGCCGATAAACATCACCCAACCGCGCGGCAAGACGAACATCGGTCCGTCGTCGTCGGCGCCGCTGTCACGTAGCAGATGGCGGCTGGCGAACGCCAGCAGCACGATCACCGCCAGCACGGTGATCAGGGTGGATTGCAGCGGCGTCAGCCCCAGCCACAGCAGCGCGCTGACGCCGCCTGCGCCGGCGATGCCGCCGATGCTGAAGAAGCCGTGAAAGCCGGACATCATCGCCTTGCCGCTGTTGCGCTCGACGATCACTGCCTGCACGTTCATCGCCACGTCTATCATGCCGATCGCCGCGCCGAACAACAGCAGCGCCACGGCCATGCCGCCGAGGGAGTCCATCAGCGCCAGCAACGGCAAATCGATGCAAAGCCCCAGCCCCGCCATCAGGATCACCGCGCGGCAGCCCAGTTTGCCGGTCAGGAAGCCGGTCAGCGGCATCGCCAACATGGAGCCAGCGCCGATACATAACAACAGCAGGCCGAGCGAGCCGTCATCGAGGCCGATGCGCGTTTTGGCGAAGGGCACCAGCGGCGCCCAGGCGGCCATACCGAGGCCGGCGACGAAAAAGGCCAGGCGGGTGGCGATCTGTTGAGGAACGCCGGGCGTTTGCTGTTCATTGCACAAGGTGGCTGTCATGTAAGCGTCAGGATCTTGGGTCAAAAGAGTGGCGAAAGTTACTGACAGTTTTTATCACAATCCGCGATCCGGGTCGAAAAGATTCGCGCCTGATTCCTCTCTGGCGCCGCCTCGGCGCACCAGCCACAGGGCGATCGCCTGGACAATATAGTCTTTTTGCTGCTCGCCCAGCGCGATGCCCTGCGGTATGCCGTGCCATTTTTCCAGGCAGCTTCGGCAGCAGGTGGCGGTGGCGTGTTGGGCGACGAACACCGGGTGGCCGCGCATCGGCGTCTGCTTGCCATCGTTTTTGGGGTGGGCGGCGGCCAGACGACGATCGATAAAGTCGCGGGCATGGCTGAGGATCAGCGGCAAGCCTTTGTCGTCAAGATAGCTCTGGTCTTTGGGATTCAAACGGAAACGGGCGCGGAAGGGGGAGCCTTGCAGCCGCCGCCATAGCGCCTCTGGGTGAAATGGCATCATGACTTTACTCGCTGAGGGTGAGCTTTTTTTCAGGCTACCAGAAGTGAAACTCTGCGGCCAATTTTGCCTGTGACACACAATATTCTGCGAGATAAAGCACGAAATGAAAAACAAATTCAATTTGTAGACCAAAATAAGAGAAAAGATTAGCAATTAGTGCGGATGTAAATTGGCGAAACTATATCGCGAGGTTATTTATTTGCGTGCTATTTGTGCGGATTGAAATTGTGAGGACAGTGTGGAGGAAAATAAAAAACCGGCCAGAAGCCGGTTAAAGGTATGCAGAAATTATCTTCGGATAATGAAGGTAATAATGAAAATAATGATGATAGCGAGGTGATTATAGCGGCTGCGTGCAGGCGGCGTTTTGGCACAATGTGCTTATTGTCCAGTACAATTGTATGGTTGGCTTTTTTTTCTTAAAGATTTGTATAACTACATGATTTTTTATCAATTAATCTATTCTTTGTCTTTAAGTGCTTTATTTTGTTTGTCGGTAATGTTTTGTGAAAGTTCGCGCACATTTACATTTTGAAACCTTTATTAATCACGCTGAAACACTATCGGATACTTGGTATCATTTTCTTTCTGGATTAATATAACCCTTGTTACCAGAATGGTAATGCACAGTCGTGCTAATAATGCTCGAAAAGGGCAGTGGCCGTAGCTCGACATAATTAACGAGGATAATAACGATGAAACTTCGAGTACTCTCTCTGATGGTACCCGCACTGCTGGTTGCAGGCACAGCAGGCGCGGCGGAAATCTACAACAAAGACGGTAATAAACTGGATTTGTACGGTAAAGTCGACGGTCTTCACTATTTCTCCAGCAACAACGGCGTGGACGGTGACCAGTCTTACATGCGTTTTGGCCTGCGCGGCGAAACGCAAATCAGCGATCAGCTGACCGGCTACGGCCAGTGGGAATATCAGGCTAACCTGAACCACGCTGAAAACCAGGACAACAAGAACTTCACCCGTTACGGCTTCGCCGGTCTGAAATTCGGCGACTACGGTTCCTTCGACTACGGCCGTAATACCGGCGTGCTGTACGACGTCGCGGCGTATACCGACTTGCAGCCTGAGTTCGACGGTATGACCTACGGCGCCGACCAGTTCATGTTCCAGCGTTCCAGCGGCCTGGCGACCTACCGTAACAACGACTTCTTCGGTCTGGTTGACGGCCTGAACTTCGCCCTGCAGTACCAGGGTAAAAACGGTAATGGCGAAGAGACCAACAACGGTCGCGATGTCCTTGGCCAGAACGGCGAAGGCTACGGTATGTCCATGAGCTATGACATGGGCTACGGCATCAGCGCGGCGGGCGCCTTCTTCAACTCTCGCCGCACCAGCGAGCAGAACGGCGCTAACGGTCACCAGAACATCATGGGCCGCGGCGACAAGGCCGAAGGTTACTCCGGCGGTCTGAAATATGACGCCAACGACGTCTACCTGGCGGTGATGTTCACCCAGTCCTACAACGCGGCGCGTTTCGGCAGCTCCGACAGCAGCGTTTACGGCTACGCCAACAAGGCGCAGAGCTTCGAAGCCTACGCGCACTACCAGTTCGATTTCGGTCTGCGTCCGTTCGTCGGCTATAACCAGACCAAAGGTAAAGACCTGGGCCGCGCCGGTAACGGCAAGGACTACGGCGATCAAGACCTGGTCAAATTCGTCGACCTGGGTGCGACCTACTTCTTCAACAAAAACATGTCTACCTATGTTGATTACAAAATCAACCTGGTGGACAACAACGACTTCACCGACGCTGCCGGGATCAACACCGACAACGTGGTTGCCGTGGGCCTGGTTTACCAGTTCTAAGCACCTCAGTGTGAACGTCATCGCGCGGCCTTCGGGCCGCGTTTTTTTTGCCTGTAAACCGGTAAAAAGCACGGATTGATCCGCTATCGGCACGGGAAGCACCGTGGTTTTCCTCCTCTAAGCCTACGCTGTCAGTACAAAAAAGAGGGGGATGATATGGAACTCAAGATCGATAAGGTGATCGAAACGGTGCTGTACGTCAGCGATATTGAGCGAGCGGACGCCTTCTACCGAGAAGTGCTGAAGCTGCCGGCGATGGTCGCCAACGAGCGGTTCCGCGCCTATAACGTTGGCGATCGGAGCGTATTGTTGCTGTTTGTCGAGGGCGATTCACTGCGTGGGGCGCATTATCCGACCGGCTTTATTCCCGCGCACGATGGCGTGGGGCCGGCGCATATCGGGCTGGCGGTGGCAAAAGACCAACTGCCGCACTGGGAACGGCATCTGACGGCCAACGGCGTGGAAATTGAGGGGCGCATGCGTTGGGATCACGGTGGCGAGAGCATCTACTTTCGCGATCCAGACGCCCACCTGTTGGAACTGGTGACGCCGGGCATCTGGGCCAATTACTGATCGAACCCGCCTTGTGCCAACAACGCCAGCGCGGCATTCAGCACCTGCAACGCCGGCTGCGGCTGGCGCTCAATCTGCACCCTGACGATGGCGCCGTCGATCAGCATCGCCAATATCGCGGCGTGCTGTTCCCGCTGCGGGCCTGCGGGCAGGTGGCGCGCCAGTTCATCCGTCATCTGTTGCTTATGCCGGCCGGCGAGGTGCAGGCTTTCCGGCAGCAGATCGGCGATCTCCACGGCCGTATTGATAAACGCGCAGCCGCGAAAACGCGGATCGTCGAACCATTCCGCCAGGCAGGGCGCCATCGCCGGCAGTAACCCGCTGCTCTGCGCCACATGTCGATCCAACGCTGTACTGAACCAGGTTAGCCACTGCTGGTGGCGATAGGCCAAAAACGCCGTAATCAAATCGTTCTTGCTGGGAAAGTGGCGATAAAACGTCACCTTAGTGACGCCTGATTCCTTGATGATGCGATCGATGCCGGTGGCGCGGATCCCTTCCTGATAGAACAGATCGTGGGCCGTCAGCAGGATGCGCTGACGGGCGGGTAAGGTGTTGCGATCAACGGTCATCATTTTTCTCCCAGGCTATTTTCGAGTGATTGTAGACAGAGTTGTCTACTTGCCTATACGCAGGAGATGATCATGAGCATTAAACCCCCATTGCCGCCTTTTACCCGTGAATCCGCCATCGAAAAAGTACGGTTGGCGGAAGATGCCTGGAACAGCCGCGATCCTGAGCGGGTTTCGCAGGTCTATTCCCTCGATACCCATTGGCGTAATCGCGCGGAGTTTGTCGACGGCCGCGCGGCGGTGGTCGCATTTTTGCAACGCAAGTGGGCGAAAGAGCTGGAGTATCGGCTGATTAAGGAACTGTGGGCGTTTGACGGCGCGCGCATCGCGGTGCGTTTCGCCTATGAGTGGCGCGACGATTCCGGCAACTGGTATCGCAGCTTCGGCAACGAAAACTGGGAGTTCAATCAGGAAGGGTTGATGATCAACCGCCATGCCTGCATCAACGACATGCCGATTCGCGAACAGGATCGGCGTTTTCATTGGCCGCTGGGTCGGCGCCCAGACGATGTCCCGGCGCTGAGCGATTTCGGCTTTTGAATCCGATGTCGCGCCCGCGCCGGCCGATCGCGAGAAAAAGCGCACCGATCGACAAAGGGGAGTTTGTAGAAAAGCCTTTCCACTTCTAGACTTAGGGGACAACAAACGTACTCCAAGAGGACAAGCTATGACGAAGAAGTTGGTTTTGGCCGTCGGCACTGCGGCGGTATTTTCCATTCTTGCCGGCTGCACCGCCTATGACCGTGCAACCAGTTATGTCAATGAGCCGGTGGTCAGCGATGTCAAAGTAGGGATGACCAAGCAGCAGGTGCGGGCGATTGCCGGTCCGCCGTCGACGTCCGCCACGCTGATCCATGCGCAGGGCACTTGCGACACCTATGCGGTCGCGCCGCGCGATGGCAAAGTGCAAACGTATTTTGTCAGCTACAACGACACGGGCCATGTCATGAACAAGGGCTATCAAACCTGTTCAGACTACGATTCGCAGCCGAAGTAATCGCGTTTCAGCCGAACATAAAAGCCTCGCTTTTGCGGGGCTTTTCATTTTTTAAGCGTTTAAGGCCTGAAGTTTAGGCAACTGCGCCGCCGATGCGATTTTTTTGCATCAAAACGATAGACATTTCATAACGGTATCGCTAATATCAGCGCCCATTGGAAGGATGGCCGAGTGGTTTAAGGCAACGGTCTTGAAAACCGTCGAGTGTAACAGCTCCCAGAGTTCGAATCTCTGTCCTTCCGCCAAATTCAGCCGGCTTAGCTCAGTAGGTAGAGCAACTGACTTGTAATCAGTAGGTCACCAGTTCGATTCCGGTAGCCGGCACCATGACAGAGGCCCCAGCAGCGATGCTGGGGCTTTTTGTTATGGTGCTTGTACGAGGAAAAGGTGCCCACGCAGGAATACACGCTTCGAAGTGCGCCAGGATTAACCGATAATCGGGGGCATGTGCCGCAGTCAGTCCTTTGACCCAAGGGGGTATTCGCTGCGGAACTGGAGGTTGAGCGGTGCGATGTGCTGGTGGAAATAATAGCCGGTGGGTCAGCCCGGCTTTCAGATTGGGTTTATATATCCATAACCAGCCACTGATCCGCTTCTTCGAACATCTCTTCCAACATCCGGTTCAGCTTTTCGCGATCGCTTTTGCTGGCGTCGGAGTTCAGGCCGTTGGCCTGCATCGGTTTCACGCGCACTTCCGCCTCCGGGAACAGCGCATGCACGCGTTTTTCCAGCTCGCTGCGAATAATCTCGGCGGCGTTGGGCATCCCAGCGACGTTGCGTTTGTCGTACACCAATTCTACAAACATGACTCACCTTTAAATACTGATTTAATGTACAGTATTCTGGCCTGAGGCGCTCGGGTTGGCAAGAGGCGGCGCAGAATTTTACAAGGGGCGTTTATTCTTGCGCGGCGTGCGGTAAAGCCCGCCGCTGAATCCCCGTTCTGCGAGAAAAGGGAGCCGTCGCGTTAAGGCGATTTTTATCTGGCCTGCGTCAGCAGCTGCAAAAAGCGGCTCAGTGCGGCAAAAGGCGGCTCGCTGTTGCGCCAGAAAACACCCACGCTGCCTTTCTGCTCTATCTTCGGCAGGTTCAGGATCGCCAGTTGCCCCTGGCTGGCATAACGCTGCGCCAGCCGTAGTGAAAGAATGGAGATCATGTCGCTGCTTTGCAGCAGGTTGGTGCTGACGTTCATCGATGCCGATTCAACCGTGTTTTCAGGCAGCATCACGCCGTTATCTGCCAACGCATTATCGATGCTGAGGCGGATTGGCGTGCCGGTCGGCCAGACTATCCAGCGCCAGTGGGTGAGATCGTGCCAGGTGAGGGAGGCGGATTTTGCCAGCGGATGGTGAGGGCGGGCAACGAAGCATACCGGTTCGGTGTAGAGCACTTGATAGTTGAGCGGCAGTTGCAGCGCCCGCCCCCCGACGCGGCCCACGACGACATCCACCGCGCCCGCGAGCAGATCGTGCAGCAGGGGGGTCATCACCTTTTCCTCAATATTGAGATGCAGCGTCGGCATTTCTTGCAGCAGGCTCAATATGGCCTGCGAAACGCAGTCGGTCGCCACCGGCGAGCAGCCGATTTTCAGGCTTCCCACCAGCCCGCCTTGCTTAAAGCGGGCGATTTCAGACTGCGAACGCTCCAGATCATTGATCAAACGCTGCGCATGCTGAAGCAGCAACTTCCCCCCCTCGGAGGGGCGCAGCCCTTTGCTATGCCGCTCAAAGAGCGTGATCCCAATCTCATCTTCGAGCTGCGACAGCCATTTTGACAGAGCGGGTTGGGAGATGTTCATCATCCGCGCAACGTGGGTCAGATTTCCCTGTTCACCCAATGCCACCAACATTTGCAGATGGTGCAGCTTCAATTTCTGCGCCCAGTTCGCCATTTGTTATAACCCTCCGGTTATGTCTCCGCCCGAAAAGCCATTGTACATTTTATCGCTAAAGATACAAATTCGTAACATACCTAAAACAACACAGACATCTCTCTATCTGCTCCGAGGCGCTCACTATGACTCAACGGCGTGATTTACAAGCACTGATCGACGCAGCCCCTATCGGCAAGACGCAGTGGCGCGTCATTCTCTGCTGCTTTTTGGTGGTGATGCTCGATGGTTTTGACACCGCCGCCATTGGTTTCATCGCGCCCGACATCCGCGCCCAGTGGCAACTGTCCGCCGGCGAACTGGCCCCGCTGTTTGGCGCGGGGTTGCTGGGATTGACGGCGGGCGCGCTGCTTTGCGGCCCGCTTTCTGACCGCTTTGGCCGCAAGCGCGTCATCGAACTTTGCGTGGCGCTGTTTGGCACGCTGAGCCTGATTTCGGCCTTCTCCCCCGATCTGCAAACGCTGGTCGTTTTGCGTTTTCTCACCGGCCTGGGCCTGGGGGGCGCGATGCCGAACACCATCACGATGACCTCTGAATATCTGCCCGCTCGCCGCCGTGGCGCGCTGGTCACGCTGATGTTCTGCGGTTTCACGCTCGGTTCGGCCCTGGGCGGGATCGTCAGCGCCCAACTGGTGCCGAGGGTGGGGTGGTCCGGCATTTTGGTGCTCGGCGGCGTCTTGCCGTTGATGCTCTTTGCGGCGCTGCTGTTTGCCCTGCCGGAATCCCCGCGCTGGCAGGTTCGCCGCCAACTGCCGCAAAAGGTGATTGCCAAAACGGTCAGCGCCATGACTGGCGAGTGCGATGAAGAGACCCATTTTTATCTGAACGAAGCCGCCACGGCGGCCAAAGGCAGCATCAGCCCGCTGTTCGCCGGCCGCCAGTTGCGCATCACCCTCATGCTCTGGGCGGTTTTTTTCATGAGCATGCTGATCATCTACCTGCTCTCCAGCTGGATGCCGACGCTGCTTAACCACCGCGGTATTGATCTGCGGCATGCCTCCTGGGTAACCGCCGCTTTCCAGATAGGCGGCACGGTGGGCGCGCTGGGGCTGGGCGTGTTGATGGACAAATGCAATCCCTTCCGGGTGTTGGCGGTGAGCTACGCTTTGGGCGCGGTGTGTATTGTCATGATTGGCCTGAGCGAGAACGGCCTGTGGCAAATGGCGCTGGCCATCTTCGGCACCGGCATCGGCATCAGCGGGTCGCAGGTCGGGCTGAATGCTTTGACCGCCACGCTCTATCCGACGCAAAGCCGGGCGACGGGCGTCAGCTGGTCCAATGCCATTGGCCGCTGCGGCGCGATTGTCGGCTCGCTTTCCGGCGGCGTGATGATGGCGATGAATTTCTCATTCGATACGCTATTTTTCATTATTGCCCTTCCGGCGGCGCTCAGTACGGTGATGTTAATGCTGCTGACGGCTGTCGTTCGTCTGTCTGCCCCAGCCCCTGACACGTTGCCTCGCGCAGCGTCGTGAATGAAAAAGGAGAATCCCTATGCCTGAACGCCATCAGGATGTTAACCCCAGCCGCCAGCAGTTTTACCGGCAGATTTCCGGGCAGAACCTGACCCCGTTGTGGGAGTCGCTGCACCATCTGGTACCGTCAACGCCGAATGCAAACTGCGCCCCGGCTTACTGGAACTATCAGGAGATTCGCCCGCACCTGCTGGCCAGCGGCGAGTTGATTGGCGCCAAAGAAGCAGTGCGCCGCGTGCTGGTGCTGGAAAACCCGATGTTGCGCGGACAAGCCGCCATCACCCCGACGCTGTACGCCGGATTGCAGTTGATCATGCCGGGCGAAATCGCGCCGAGCCATCGCCATAATCAGTCCGCGTTGCGTTTTATCGTCGAAGGGAAAGGGGCATTTACCGCCGTTGACGGCGAGCGAACGCAAATGCATGAAGGCGACTTCATTTTGACGCCGCAGTGGCGCTGGCACGATCACGGCAATCCCGGCGCTGAGCCGGTGGTATGGCTGGACGGGCTGGATTTGCCGCTGGTGAACCTGCTGGGCTGCGGTTTCGCGGAAGACTATCCGCAAGAACAGCAGCCCGTGACGCGCCGGGAGGGGGACTATTTACCGCGTTATGCGGCCAATATGCTGCCGCTGCGCCATCAGAAAGGCAACTCATCGCCCATTTTCAACTACCGCTACGATCGCAGCCGCGAAACGCTGTACGACCTCACCCGCATGGGGGATGCCGACGAGTGGGACGGCTACAAGATGCGCTACGTCAATCCGGTGACCGGCGGCTATCCCATGCCCTCGATGGGCGCCTTCCTGCAATTGTTGCCGAAAGGCTTTTCCTCACGAAAGGCGCGCACCACGGACAGCACCCTCTACCACGTGGTGGAAGGGCGCGGCCAGGTCAGCATCGGCAACGAAACCCTTCACTTTTCGGCAAAAGATATCTTTGTGGCGCCGACCTGGTTCGACGTGTCGTTTCAGGTGGATGAAGACACCGTGTTATTCAGTTTTTCGGACCGGCCGGTTCAGGAAGCCCTGGGGCTGTTCCGTGAAGCACGTTATTAATTTGGGAGAGACAAAATGACGCAATACGTATTTGCACCGCCAGCCCCCGTGACTGTTCCAGTCGTGGGGAGTGATAAACAGTTCCCCGTGCACCGTGTCTACTGCGTCGGGCGCAACTATGCCGCCCATGCTCGCGAAATGGGCTTTGATCCGGATCGTGAGCCGCCGTTCTTCTTCTGCAAGCCTGCCGATGCGGTGGTGCCGGTGGCGGCCGGCGAAACGCTGGCGCTGCCGTATCCGGCGCAAACGGACAACTATCACTACGAAATCGAACTGGTGGTGGCGATTGGTAAACGGGGGAGCGATATTCCGTTGGAAAACGCGCATGAATATATCTGGGGATATGCCACGGGCCTGGACATGACCCGCCGCGATCGGCAGATGGACATGCGTCAAATGGGGCGCCCATGGGAAATCGGTAAGTCGTTCGATCTCTCTGCGCCCATCGCGCCACTGCATAAAGCCGGCGACAGCGCAGACGTCAACCATGCGCCTATCTGGCTGCAGGTCAATGGCAGCGATCGTCAGCGCAGCGACATCCGTCATCTGATCTGGTCGGTGAATGAAACCATCAGCTATCTGTCCGGCTTTTTTGAGCTGCAGCCCGGCGATCTGATTTTTACCGGCACGCCGGAAGGGGTGGGGGCGGTGGTGAAAGGCGATGTGATTACCGGGAATGTAGAGGGGCTTACCCCTATCGCCGTGAAGATTGTCTGAGGCTGATTCTGAGGTGAATGATGAAGCTGTACAGTTTTTTTAATAGCTCTGCGTCCTACCGCGTGCGCATTGCGCTGGCGCTGAAAGGTATCCATTACCAGACGGTGGGCGTCAATATTCGCATCGGGCAGCAGAATGAGCTGGCTTATCGGCGTATGAACCCGGTCGGGCTGGTGCCGACGCTGCTCACGGACGACGGCGAGTCTCTCAGCCAGTCGCTGGCGATTACCGACTGGCTGGATCGCCATTTCCCCCAGTCGCCGCTGTTGCCGACGGCCGATTCGGCGCGCAGCCGGGTACTGGAAATCGTTTATGTCATCGCTTGCGATACTCACCCGGTCAATAACCTACGGGTGTTACGCTACCTGAGTGAAGAGCTGAAGGTGAGTGAGGAAGAGAAAAAACGCTGGTATGCATATTGGATCCGGCAAGGGCTGAGCGCCGTGGAACAGCTGTTGCTCCAGAGGCCGCCAGGGCCCTTCTGTGTTGGCGACAGCCCGACGTTGGCGGATTGCTGCCTGATCCCTCAGTGGGCGAATGCCCTGCGGATGGGGTGCGATCTGAGCGGGTACCCGCGCTGTAAAGCGATTTACGACGTCTGCACTCGGCTCCCGGCGTTCATCGCCGCAGCGCCCGAAAACCAACAAGACAAAATCTCAGCCTGAGCTTGATAAGGAGAAAGGCCGTCGCGAAAGCGAGGCGCGCAATGATCGTTGGGGGAGGCAGGGGTGCAGCGGCTGCGTTCTCATCCTCTCGACGTGCAGACGAAAAAAAACCTGCTGTTACAGCAGGTTTTCTTGAATTTGGTCGGCATGAGAGGATT
>NZ_JABXOF010000012.1 GCF_013375155.1 Serratia ureilytica | reverse complement strand
TCGGCCAGTTCGATGATTTTCGCTTCCCACTCAGCTTCGCCTTCCAGCGCTTTCAGCGCGGAACCGCGGATCACTGGCAGGTCGTCGCCTGGGAAATCGTACGCGGACAGCAGTTCGCGAACTTCCATTTCTACCAGTTCCAGCAGCTCTTCATCATCAACCATGTCGCATTTGTTCATGAATACGATGATGAAAGGAACGCCAACCTGACGACCCAGCAGGATGTGCTCACGGGTCTGAGGCATTGGGCCGTCAGTCGCAGCAACTACCAGGATCGCGCCGTCCATCTGAGCAGCACCGGTGATCATGTTTTTCACGTAGTCGGCGTGCCCTGGGCAGTCAACGTGCGCGTAGTGGCGAGTCGGGGTGTCATACTCAACGTGAGAGGTGTTGATGGTGATACCACGAGCTTTTTCTTCTGGCGCGTTATCGATCTGGTCGAAAGCACGTGCAGAACCGCCGTAGGTTTTAGCCAGAACGGTGGTGATCGCTGCAGTCAGGGTAGTTTTACCGTGGTCAACGTGGCCGATAGTACCAACGTTAACGTGCGGTTTTGTACGTTCAAATTTTTCTTTAGACACGGCTATATTCCTTACTATAGCGCTCTCCCCTTCTGGAGAGAGCACGGGACTTTGGTTTTAACCCTGCGGCTTATTTGCCACGGGCTTCGATTACGGCCTGAGCGACGTTGTTCGGTGCATCATCATACTTCAGGAATTCCATGGTGTATGATGCACGACCTTTAGTCAGAGAACGCAGCTGAGTTGCGTAGCCGAACATTTCGGACAACGGTACTTCAGCGTGGATCTTAACGCCAGTCACTTCAGATTCCTGACCGCGCAGCATGCCGCGACGACGGCTCAAGTCACCGATAACGTCACCGGTGTTCTCTTCTGGAGTCTCAACTTCAACCTTCATGATAGGCTCAAGCAGAACTGGTTTCGCTTTCTTAAAGCCTTCTTTAAAGGCGATAGATGCGGCCAGTTTAAACGCCAGTTCAGAGGAGTCAACGTCGTGGTAAGAACCGAAGTGCAGACGAATACCCATATCTACTACCGGGTAACCAGCCAACGGACCAGACTTCAGCTGCTCCTGGATGCCTTTATCAACGGCAGGGATGTATTCGCCAGGAATTACGCCGCCTTTGATGTCGTTGATGAACTCGTAACCTTTCGGGTTAGAGCCCGGCTCCAGTGGGTACATGTCGATCACAACGTGACCGTACTGACCGCGACCACCAGACTGCTTGGCGTGCTTACCTTCAACATCGGTAATCTTCGCGCGAATCGCTTCGCGGTAAGCTACCTGAGGTTTGCCCACGTTAGCTTCAACGTTGAATTCACGCTTCATGCGGTCAACGATGATGTCGAGGTGCAGTTCACCCATACCGGCGATGATGGTCTGGTTAGACTCTTCGTCAGTCCATACGCGGAATGACGGGTCTTCTTTAGCCAGACGGCCCAGAGCCAGACCCATTTTCTCTTGGTCAGCTTTGGTTTTTGGTTCAACGGCGATAGAGATTACCGGCTCAGGGAATTCCATACGCTCCAGGATGATTGGAGAGTCTGGATCACACAGGGTGTCCCCGGTGGTCACGTCTTTCAGACCGATCGCAGCGGCGATGTCGCCTGCGCGAACTTCTTTGATCTCTTCACGCTTGTTGGCGTGCATCTGAACGATACGGCCGAAACGCTCACGCGCAGCCTTAACGGAGTTCAGCACGGTGTCGCCGGAGTTAACAACGCCGGAGTACACGCGGAAGAAGGTCAGGTTACCTACGAACGGGTCGGTAGCGATTTTGAACGCCAGAGCAGAGAACGGCTCGTCATCACTTGCGTGACGCTCAGCCGGGGTGTCTTTACCGTCGTCCAGGATACCGTTGATCGCAGGAACGTCAGTTGGCGCCGGCAGGTATTCGATTACCGCATCCAGCATCGCCTGTACGCCCTTGTTCTTGAACGCAGAACCACAGGTAACCAGGATGATTTCGTTGTTCAGCACGCGCTGACGCAGAGCGGACTTGATTTCTGCCTCGGTCAGCTCTTCGCCGCCCAGGTATTTTTCCATCAGCTCTTCGGAAGCTTCCGCAGCGGATTCGATCAGGTTCTGGCGCCATTCTTCAGCCAGTTCCATCATGTCAGCCGGGACGTCTTCGTATTCGAAGGTAACGCCTGCGTCTTCTTCGTTCCAGTTGATCGCCTTCATCTTCACCAGGTCGATAACGCCGGTGAATTTGTCTTCTGCGCCGATAGCCAGCTGCAGAGGAACAGGGTTAGCGCCCAGACGAGTTTTGATCTGGCCAACAACTTTCAGGAAGTTAGCGCCCATACGGTCCATTTTGTTAACGAACGCGATACGTGGCACTTTGTATTTGTTAGCCTGACGCCATACGGTTTCAGACTGTGGCTGAACACCACCAACAGCACAGTAAACCATTACCGCGCCATCCAGCACACGCATGGAACGTTCTACTTCGATGGTGAAGTCAACGTGCCCTGGGGTGTCGATGATGTTTACGCGATGCGGTTCGAACTGCTTGGCCATACCAGACCAGAAGGCAGTCGTCGCTGCAGAAGTGATGGTAATACCACGCTCCTGCTCCTGTTCCATCCAGTCCATGGTGGCAGCGCCGTCATGAACTTCACCGATTTTGTGGTTTACACCGGTGTAGAACAGAATACGTTCGGTAGTGGTGGTTTTACCGGCGTCGATGTGAGCACTGATACCGATGTTACGGTAGCGTGCAATGGGTGTTGTACGAGCCATTTGATTCCTCTATTCCTAGGGCGTTCAAGTTCAGTTAACCCAAGCGGGCCGATTTGACGCGCCCGCTTGGTTAGCATGACTACAGCCAGATGATTACCAGCGGTAGTGGGCGAACGCCTTGTTGGCTTCGGCCATACGGTGAACGTCTTCACGCTTCTTAACAGCAGAACCTTTGTTCTCTGCTGCGTCAGACAGCTCGTTCGCCAGGCGCAGAGCCATGGATTTATCACCGCGTTTACGTGCAGCATCAACGATCCAACGCATTGCCAGAGCATTACGACGAACCGGGCGGACTTCAACTGGTACCTGATAAGTAGAACCGCCAACGCGACGCGACTTAACTTCTACAGTCGGGCGAACGTTGTCGAGAGCGACTTCGAAAGCTTCCAGGTGATCTTTACCAGAACGCTGAGCCAGGGTCTCCAGCGCGGTATAGACGATTGCTTCTGCAGTAGATTTTTTACCGTCTACCATCAGGATATTTACAAATTTGGCCAGCAGCTCAGATCCGAACTTAGGATCTGGCAGGATTTTACGTTGGCCGATTACGCGACGACGTGGCATGGAAATACTCCGTTGTTAATTCAGGATTGTCCAAAACTCTACGAGTTTATTTTGACATTAAAGTTAAAACGTTTGGCCTTACTTAACGGAGAACCATTAAGCCTTTGGCTTCTTCACGCCGTACTTGGAACGAGCTTGCTTACGGTCTTTAACACCGGAGCAGTCAAGTGCACCACGGACGGTGTGGTAACGCACACCTGGCAGGTCTTTTACACGACCGCCACGGATCAGGATTACGGAGTGTTCCTGCAGGTTGTGGCCTTCGCCACCGATGTAGGAAGTCACTTCGAAACCGTTGGTCAAACGCACACGGCAAACTTTACGCAGTGCGGAGTTTGGTTTTTTCGGGGTAGTGGTATATACGCGGGTGCATACGCCACGTTTCTGCGGGCAGGCTTCCAGCGCTGGAACGTTGCTTTTAGCAGCCTTCACAGAGCGTGGTTTGCGAACCAGCTGGTTAATTGTTGCCATTAAAAAAGCTCCTGGTTTTTGCTTCGTACTAGCTTCGTAAACATGTGATAAATCCCCTCGTATGCACTACTGGCAAAGTACGAGGACGCAGAATTTTAGGGCTGACCAGTATGGGTGTCAAGAAATATACAACATCACCGTCATCACCAGGCCATTTGGCTGCGGTGTTGTTCGGTTAATTCAACGAAGTGATTATAGCCGACGACAGTGATTTTGTGCGAAAAATGACCAATCAACCCCCTGGCTTCCAGGTCGTCCTGCAGCGCATAAAGGGATATGGGGGCGGCGAGCAGCGATTCAAGATGGGCGCTACCAACAAGGCCTGCGAGCACGCCATCCTGCAGCAGCAGCAGCGCGTCGCCCTCCGCGGTCAGGCGCAACAGCGCGGGCAGGTCACATTGGTTTGGCGAATTGCTCAGGGTATACAACATCAGAAGTTCCTAAAACGTCATTACGGCGTCGTAGCCGGCCAATTCACGGCGCAGTTCGTCAGGCGCCAGCACCTCGGCATCCAGCACCCAATCGGTCACCTGACTCAGCCCGCGTTCCTGCAGCGAAGCCTGGCACAGATAACACCGCTCCACGTCATACAGCGGCAGCACACCGAAAGTGGCGATATAATTGCGCGCCAAAATCTTTTCCGGTTGCTGGCCCGGCAACAGCTGCAACACGCCATCACCGATAAAAAACACCCCCAAATCCTCACTGAGCGCCGACGTGGCGAGCAGCGCATCCAGCCCTTCCCTGCCGCCGGCGCCGCCATGCGGCCCGTGGGTGAAAACAAAAGCGACTCGTTTCATCATTTCCTCAGAACTGCACCAGACGGTCGCAACTCAGCGACGCTTCGGCCAGGGAACCCAGCCCGCTCAGGGTAAAACCGGGCTGCAGGTTGGCGCCGGCCAGCCCCTGCTGCTGCGCTTCCTGTTCGTCGGTGACGCCCCGACGCAGCGCGGCGGCCACGCAGACGTTGAGCGCTACGCCGTGTTGCTGCGCGAGCTGCGTCCAGCCGCGCACCAGATCGAATTCGTCGCTGGCGGGCGCGGTTAACCGGTTGGCGTTCAACACCCCTTCACGGTAGAAAAAGACGCTGGAAAGACGATGCCCTTTCGCCAGTAAAGCCTGAGCGAATTGATAGGCGCTGCTGGCCTGCTGCGTGCCATAAGCCGGGCCGGTAACCAACAGACAATAGTCGAGCATCAGCGGTCACTTCCTACCAGGTCGCCGCTTTTAAACTGGCGAATGTACAGATAGACGGTGTGTTTGGAGATATTCAGACGATCCGCCACCTGATTGATCGCATCCTTGATGTCGAAGATGCCTTTCTCATAGAGATTGAGCACCACCTGTCGATTCTTGGCGTTATTGGACACCGAGCGGTCGGCGTTCACCTCTTCGATGGTGAACTCCAGCGTCTGCGCCACCAGATCGTCGACGGAAGAGGCGAAGTTCACCGACGACGGCACGTCCTGCGCTGTCGGCGGCATAAAGGTTTGCATGATCTGCGAGAACGGCACGTCGAGGTTCATGTTGATGCACAACAAACCAATCACCCGCTGCTCGCGATTGCGAATGGCGATAGTCACCGATTTCATCAATACGCCGCTCTTGGCGCGGGTAAAGTAGGCTTTCGACACGCTGCTGTCGTCGCCGGCCATGTCGTGCAGCATGCGCAGCGCCAAGTCGGTGATCGGCGAGCCGATTTTGCGCCCGGTGTGTTCCCCGTTGGCGATGCGCACCGCCGAGCTGTTCAAGTCTTCCAGCGCGTGCAATACGATTTCGCAGTGGCCGCCGATCAACATCGCCAGCCCGTCGACCACCGCTTCATAGGATTTCAGGATTTCATGATCCGTTTGAGTAAACGGACGTTCATTCAGCAAATCAAGTTCGCTGGCTTCGCTGGATAAAAGCGAATTCGACATCGAAGATACCACCCTCATAGATCGCCTGTGCCAGGGGGCGCAGCTAAAACCGCTCGGGCCGGATCGCTGCCGTCGTCGGCGCGCTGCAGCGCGGCTGGCTGAGAGCGGCATAAAACGGCGCGATGACATCCGCGGGCGAGGCGGCCGGGAACAATTTTAGGTACACGCCCTAAGGGGCAGACGCATGACTGATAAGTCAGAATTATTAGTCTAGCAAAGCGGCCGGAGCAAAGTCCTTGCGTTTGCGCGTGGTATTGACGTTAAGCCCGATGCCCGTCAGGCGTCAAGCGTTCAATGGAGAGAGCGGTAGCGGCTGCCGAAATGAAAACCGCCGCGGAGGGCATCCGCGGCGGTGGCAAACAGAGCGACGAGATTATTTCGCTTTGGCGTCGGCTTTGGCGTCGGCCGGTTTTTCGGCTTTAGCGTCGGCTTTCGGCGCCGCTTTCACATCCAGCAGCTCGACGTCGAAGACCAGCGTGGAGTTAGCCGGGATGCCCGGAACGCCGGTTTTACCGTAGGCCAGCGCCGGTGGGATCACCAGCTTGATTTTGCCGCCTTTCTTGATGTGCTTCAGGCCTTCGGTCCAGCCAGGGATCACACCGTCCAGACGGAATGACAGCGGCTCACCGCGGGTGTAGGAGTTATCGAACTCGGTACCGTCGGTCAGGGTGCCTTTGTAGTTCACTACCACGGTGTCGCTGTCTTTCGGCGCTTCACCCGCGCCCGGTTTCTCTACCTGATACAGCAGGCCGGATTCGGTTTTCTTCACGCCTTTTTCTTTAGCGAAGCTGTCGCGATACTTGGCGCCTTTGGTTTCGTTGTCCTTGGCGTCCTGCTCCATCTTCGCCTGAGCGGAAGCCTTCACGCGCGCTTCAAAGCCCTGCAGGGTCTTTTCGATGTCGGCGTCGTTCAGCTTGCTCTTGTTAGCGAAAGCGTCCTGAACGCCGGCGATCAGCTGATCTTTGTCCAGCTTGATGCCCAGCTTCTCTTGCTCTTTCAGAGAGTTGTCCATGTAACGGCCAAGAGAGGCGCCCAGTGCGTAAGCCGCTTGCTCGTCGTCGTTTTTGAACTTGCCGGTGCTTGGCGCTGCTGCCGCGTCTGCCGCCGGTTTAGCGGCATCGGCTGCCATGACCTGGGTCGCATTCAGAGCAAAAGCCATGGTGGTTGCCAGAAGCGTGACTTTAAACAAAGATTTCATCCATTTCTCCAGTGTCTGAAGCAATGCCCCAAACAATCATTAGGTAAGATAACCGGGCTACTATAGCTGCCTGAAACAAAACAAAACAGTCGCACAGGTAACCAATCGAGTCAAAGTGTGACTCCCGCTTTGCCAAGAAGTTTCCCGCTGCGTGCTACTCACATGATAAATCAGATTTTTCTTGCAGAATATTCGGCGAGGTTAGCAAAAAACGGCGAATCAGGCGTGCAGCTTTTCAGCACTTTACACTGCCGATCGCAACGTTGCGCGCCGCCCAAAGAAATAGCGCGGGCAAACCCGACGCCAGCTGTTACCATAGCGCCGAATCAGGATTTTATCGCGTCAGAGGTAGCCTCATGCACAACGCCGACATTCAAAGCCTGCTACAGCGGCTTGAAGAACTGGAAAGCCGTCAGGCTTTTCAAGAGCTCACTATCGAAGAGCTCAACCAGACCGTCACCCAGCATCAGATGGAAATGCTGAAGATGCGCGAGCACCTGCGCATGTTGACCGACAAACTGCGCTCGACCCAAACCTCGATGATCGCCTCGCAATCGGAAGAAACCCCTCCGCCGCACTATTGAGGGGCGCCGCGCATAAAAAAGGGCAGCCAATGGCTGCCCTCTCGTCTCGGGATTGCGTTCTGCTTAGTGGCAGCCGCAACCGCCGTTGCCGCAACCGCCTTTACCGTGGTCGTGACCATGGTCGTGATCGTGGCTATGGCCGTGACCGCCGCAGCAGCCTTCACCGTGCTCGTGGTGATGATCGTGCTCGCCGTGTACGTGACCGTGCGCCAGTTCTTCTGCGGTCGCTTCGCGGATCGCGACAACTTCCACGTTGAAGTTCAGGTTTTGGCCGGCCAGCATGTGGTTGCCGTCAACCACAACGTGGTCGCCGTCAACTTCAGTGATTTCAACCGGTACCGGGCCCTGATCGGTGTCAGCCAGGAAACGCATGCCGACCTGCAGTTCGTCAACGCCCATGAAGACGTCTTTCGGTACGCGCTGCACCAGGTTTTCGTCGTAGTTGCCGTACGCGTCGTTCGCGCCGACGTGAACGTCAAAACGATCGCCAACGTCGTGGCCTTCGAGCGCTTTTTCCAGACCTGCGATCAGAGAACCATGCCCGTGCAGATAGTCCAGCGGTGCGCTCACCGGAGACTCATCAACCAAAACACCGTCTTCTGTACGTACTTGGTAAGCCAGGCTGACCACCAAGTCTTTTGCTACTTTCATGATATCTCCTACCGTTGGCTACTAGGACGCGCACCGTTATCGGGATGCGCGCCTTTTCCGGACAGATTGTAACGGAAATCTGCCTCGCTGTACCCTCCGGGATAAAAAAACGCTACTTCGGCTGAAAAATGCCGATCACCTGCTCTTGCGGTCGAACGTGTTTTTCCACCTGTTGTTCGGTCTGGCGCTGGTGATGGCCGCACTTGACGCACTCCACCACTTCCACCTGATCCTCCCGCCATACCGCCAGCGTATCCATGGCGCTACAGCTCGGGCACACCGCTCCGGCGATAAATCTCTTACGTGTTGCAGACATCGTTATGCTCCCGCTTATTCGTATTCATCCCAGCCGTCAAACTGGCGACTTTCTTTTTGCATTTCGCGATGGAAGAGCTCTTCCAGCTCGCGCCGCGCCTCTTTCACGCGAGAAATTTGCGCCACGTCGCCCTGATGCGGCGGCATCAGCTCACGCAGCATGCGCATATCCAGACGACGGAAATGCTGCTGGGCGCGAAAGGCCTGATGCGGGTGCATGCCCAATTCCATCAGCGCCTTGCGCCCCAGTTCCAGCGCGCTGGAGAAGGTCTCGCGGCTGAACTGTTTTACGCCCGCCTGCAGCAGCTCATGCGCCTCCACGCGGCCGCGCGCGCGCGCCAGGATGCTCAGGTTCGGGAAGTGCTGCTGGCACAGCCGCACGATCGCCATGGTGTCTTCCGGCTCATTGCTGGTGATCACGATCGACTTGGCCTTCTCTGCGCCTGCCGCGCGCAGCAGCTCCAGCTCGGTGGCGTCGCCGTAATAGACCTTGTAACCGTAGCGACGCAGCACGCCGACGGCGCTGACGTCGCGTTCCAGTACGGTAATGCGCATTTTGTTGGCCATCAGCAGGCGGCCGATCACCTGGCCAAAACGCCCGAAGCCGACGATGATCACCTGCGGATCGTCATCTTCCACGTACGGCGTCTCCTCGTCTTCGTCTTTGGCGTTATAGCGGCGCGCCAAAATGCGATCGATGGCCTGCATCAACAGCGGCGTGGTCATCATCGACAGCGTCACCACCACCAGCAGCAAAGAGAGTTGATCCGGCTGCAGCACCTTTTGGGCGCCCGCCGCCGAAAACAGCACGAAGGCGAACTCACCGCCCTGGCTGAGCACGCCGGCGAACTGCAGGCGTACCGAACTGCGCAGGCCGAACAGGCGCGATACGCCGTAGAGCACGCCGGATTTCACCGCCACCAACGCCAACACGCCGATCAACACCTCGGCCAGATGGGTGTAGAGCACGCCGATATTCAACACCATGCCCACCGAGATAAAGAACAGCCCCAGCAGCAGCCCTTTAAACGGCTCGATGGAGATCTCCAGTTCGTGGCGGTATTCGCTCTCCGCCAGCAGCACGCCGGCGATGAAGGTGCCGAGCGCCATCGACAGGCCGAGCGTCTCCATAAACAGCGCCGAGCCGAGCACCAGCAGCAGCGCCGCGGCGGTAAAGATCTCGCGCACGCCGGAAGCGGCGATATAGCGGAACAGCGGCCGCAGCAGGAAGCGGCCGCCGATCAGCATGCCGCCGAACGCCGCCACCTTGAGCGCGATCTTCGCCCAGTCGTCGCTGGTGCCGCCGGCGCCGGCCAGAATGGGGATCAACGCCAGCGCCGGGATCACCGCCATATCCTGGAACAGCAGCACCGAGAACCCCAGCTGCCCGCCTTCGTTGCGGTTCATGCCCTTTTCGCGCATCAGCTGCAGCGCCATGGCGGTGGAAGACATCGCCAGGCCAACGCCGCCGATCACCGCCGCCTGCCAGGCGAAGTGCGTCAGGTACAGCAATGCGCCCAGCACCGCCGCGGTGATCAGCACCTGGCCGGCGCCGGCGCCGAAAATCGAGCGCCGCAGCTCCCACAGCTTGCTGGGGTTCAGCTCCAGGCCGATGATGAACATCAGGAACACCACGCCCAGCTCGGAGAAGTGCAGGATCTCGTCAACGTCGCGAATAAAACCCAATCCCCACGGGCCGATGGCGATGCCGGCGATCAGATAACCCAGCACCGCGCCGATCCCCAGGCGACGGGCGATCGGCACCGTCACCACCGCGGCAAACAGGAACAGTAAAATGGCGGTCAGTAAGGTCGATCCTTCCATGATCACCGCCCCCCGTGCGGCAGCGGGTGGCTCAGCCACTCCCCGTAGGCGTCTGCGTGGCTGCGCAGCACCTCCGGCTTTTGCCGCCGCGCCCAATAGACCACGAACGGCGTCAACCAGTGCATATGGCACATCCCGGCGGTCAACTCGAACGGCCGCAGGATATCTTCCATCGGATAATGGTTATAACCGCCGGTGCGGTAGGCGCCTTCCGGCTCGCCGGTGGTGATCACCGAACGCCAGTATTTGCCCGCCAGCGCATTGCCGCCCACGCCGCTGGCGAAGCCGCGCGCCAGCACGCGATCCAGCCATTCCTTCAGCAGCGCCGGGCAGCTGTAAGTATACAGCGGGTGCTGAAACACGATGACCTGATGCTCACGCAGCAGCTGTTGTTCGTGATGAATATCGATAAAAAAATCAGGGTAGTGCGCGTAGAGATCGTGCACGGTGACATGTTCCAATTGCTGCGCCGGTCGAAGCAAAACCCGGTTCGCCACCGAGTCATGGGATTCCGGATGGGCATACAGCAGCAAGACCTTGGGCGGCTGCGACATCATTCCCCTCCAAAGCGTCGTCAGGGTAGCGGTTTTCCGTTACCATGCATCGCAAAGACAAAAACAGCGCGCGGTGCGCGTTCTGTTACCTTAATGATAATTTAACATACTCTGAACATACGGCGCTTTATGATTGTATTCTCCTCGCTACAAATCCGACGCGGCATCCGCGTCCTGCTGGACAACGCCACGGCGACGGTTAATCCAGGTCAGAAGGTCGGCCTGGTCGGCAAAAACGGCTGCGGCAAATCCACGCTGTTGTCGCTGCTGAAGGGCGAGATCGCGGCGGACGGCGGCAGCTTCACCTTCCCCGGCAACTGGGCGCTGGCCTGGGTCAACCAGGAGACGCCGGCGCTGGACGTGCCGGCGATCGAGTATGTTATCGACGGCGACCGCGAGTTTCGCCAGCTCGAAGCCGAACTGCAGGCCGCCAACGACCGCAACGACGGCCACGCCATCGCCACCCTGCACGGCAAGCTGGACGCCATCGACGCCTGGACCATTCGTTCCCGCGCCGCCAGCCTGCTGCACGGTCTCGGCTTCTCCAACGAACAACTGCAAAGCCCGGTGCGCGACTTTTCCGGCGGCTGGCGCATGCGTCTTAACCTGGCGCAGGCGTTGGTGTGCCGTTCCGATCTGCTGTTGCTCGACGAACCGACCAACCACCTGGATCTCGATGCGGTGATCTGGCTGGAGCGCTGGCTGAAAAGCTATCCCGGCACGCTGGTGCTTATCTCGCACGACCGCGACTTCCTCGATCCGATCGTCGACAAGATCCTGCATATCGAACAGCAGACGATGAACGAGTACACCGGCAACTACTCGTCGTTCGAACGCCAACGCGCCACCAAACTGGCGCAGCAGCAGTCGCTGTATCAGCACCAGCAAGAAAAAGTGGCGCACCTGCAAAGCTATATCGACCGCTTCCGCGCGCAGGCGACCAAGGCCAAGCAGGCGCAGAGCCGCATCAAGATGCTGGAGCGCATGGAGCTGATCGCCCCGGCGCACGTCGACAACCCGTTCACCTTCAGCTTCCGGCCGCCGGAAAGCCTGCCGAACCCGCTGCTGCGCATGGAAAAAGTCAGCGCCGGGTACGGCGACAAGGTGATCCTGAAGTCCATCAAACTGAACCTGGTGCCCGGCTCACGCATTGGCCTGCTCGGCCGCAACGGCGCCGGTAAATCGACGTTGATCAAACTGCTGGCCGGCACCCTGGAGCCGCTGAGCGGCGAGATCGGCCTGGCGAAAGGCATCAAGCTGGGTTACTTCGCCCAGCACCAGTTGGAATTCCTGCGCGCCGACGAATCGCCGCTGCAGCACCTGAGCCGCATCGCGCCACGGGTGCTGGAGCAACAGCTGCGCGATTATCTGGGCGGTTTCGGCTTCCAGGGCGACAAGGTCAGTGAAATCACCGAACGCTTCTCCGGCGGCGAGAAGGCGCGGCTGGTGCTGGCGCTGATCGTCTGGCAGCGCCCGAACCTGCTGCTGCTCGATGAACCGACCAACCACCTGGATCTCGACATGCGCCAGGCGCTGACCGAGGCGCTGATCGATTTCGAAGGCGCATTGGTGGTGGTCTCGCACGACCGTCACCTGCTGCGCTCCACCACCGACGATCTGTACCTGGTGCACGATGGCCAGGTCGAGCCTTTCGAAGGCGATCTCGACGATTATCAGCAGTGGCTGATCGATCTGCAGCGCCAGGAAAGCCAACAGGACGCGCCGGAAAAAGAGAGCGGCGCCAACAGCGCGCAGGCGCGCAAGGATCAAAAACGCCGCGAGGCGGAGTTCCGTACGCAAACCCAACCGCTGCGCAAGCAGATCGCCAAGCTGGAACAGCAGATGGAAAAACTGGGCGCCGAACTGGCGGCGGTGGAAGAGCAGTTGGCGGATTCCGCACTGTACGACATCAGCCGCAAGGCCGAACTGACCGACTGCCTGCAAAAGCAAAGCCAGGCCAAATCCGCGCTCGAAGAGACGGAAATGACCTGGCTGGATGCGCAGGAACAGCTGGAGCAGTTAACGCAAGCGTTCGACGCCTAACCGCTGTTACGCCTTGTAAAAGGGCTTGTCCCCCAGAATGGTCGCGCGGTGCATGATGCGCCGCTGCGGCAGATAATCCGCGTTGGCGTAGTGCTGCGTCACGCGGTTATCCCAGATCGCCACGTCATTCTCCTGCCAACGCCAGCGCACCTGAAACTCCGGTTTGGTGATGTGAGCAAACAGGAAATTCAGTAAAGCGTCGCTCTCCTTCGGCGCCAGATCGACGATCCGCGTGGTGAACCCTTCATTGACGAACAGCGCCTGCCGGCCGCTGACCGGATGGGTACGCACCACCGGATGCAACAGCGGCGGGTTTTTCTGCACCGCCAGTTGCCAGCGCTGATGCTCTTCTTCACTGCCGCGATGCTTGTGCTCCGGGAACGACTTGGTGAAGTCATGTTCCGCGCGCAGCCCCGCGAGCAGCGTTCTGAACGGCGCCGACAGCGCCTCATAGGCGGCGATGCCGCTGGCCCACAGCGTATCGCCGCCGGTGGCAGGCAGCGTCTTGGCCGCCAGGATCGCCCCCAGCGGCGGGTTCTCGATAAAGGTCACGTCGGTGTGCCAGTTGTCGTTATCCGGCGGGTTGTCGTCGTGGGTATCGAGCACGATGATCTCTTCCACGTCGGTGGCGTGCGGATAGACCGGATGGATGTGCAGATCGCCGAAGCGGCCGGCCAGATCGCGCTGCTGCAGCGGCGTGATCGGCTGATTGCGGAAGAACAGCACCTGATGCTTGAGCAGCGCATGATAAAGCTGTTCAAACTGGCCGTCGCCCAGCGGCCGGGCCAACTCGACGTTTTCCACCAGCGCCCCGATGTAAGGCCCCAGCGGGGTGATATTCAGACGTTCGTTCATTGCTGTACTCCATGCCACGGGGTCAATCGGCGCTGCAGGGCGCGCAGCCCCAGCTCCAACCCAAATGCAATCACCGCAATCACGCCGATGCCGGCCAGCACCACGTCGGTCGCCAGAAACTCACCGGCGGATTGCACCATAAATCCCAGGCCGCGCGTGGCGGCGATCAGTTCGGCGGCCACCAGCGTCGACCAACCGACGCCCAGCCCGATGCGAATGCCGGTCAGGATCTCCGGCAGCGCGCTCGGCAGCACCACGAAACGCAGCACCTGCCAACGCGTCGCACCCAACGCGCGGGCCGCGCGCACCCGTACCTGCGCCACGCTGCGCACGCCGGCCACGGCGGACAGCGTCACCGGCGCGAAAATCGCCAGATAAATCAGCAAGATCTTCGAGGTTTCGCCGATGCCGAACCAAATCACCATCAGCGGCAAATACGCCAACGGCGGCACCGGACGATAGATCTCAATCAGCGGATCGAGGATGCCGCGCACCGTGTCGTTCAGCCCCATGGCGATGCCCACCGGAATGCCGACGATCACCGCCGCCAGCAGCGCCACCAAAATGCGCCCCAGGCTGGCCGCCAGATGCTGCCACAGCGTGGCGTCCATAAAGCCTTGCGGGCTGGCGATGGTGATCAGCTGATGCAATACCTGCTGCGGCGCCGGCAGGAACAGCGGGCTGATCAGCTGCAGCGCCGTCACGCCCCACCAGACGATCAACACCGTCAACAGCGTGGCGCCGCTCAGCCAAACGTTGCGCGGCACGCTGAAACGGCGCGTCGCTTTGCCCTGCGGCTGCGCCGCGGCCTTTAACGTGGAATGCAGGCTCATAACAAGGCCTCGCGCTGTTGGAAAACTTTGCCCAGCACGTATTCGCGCTGCGCGATAAATTCAGGATCGGACTTAATCGAGCGGCAGGCTTCGCCGTCGGCATAGCGTTGGCCGAAGTTCAGCGACAGCCGCTCCACCACCTGCCCCGGCCCCGGCGACAGCAGCAACAGCTCGCTGGCGAGGAACACCGCCTCTTCAATATCGTGAGTGATCAGCAGCACCTGCTTGCCGGTATCGCGCCAGATGGTCAGCAGCAGCTCTTGCATCTGCTCGCGAGTGAACGCGTCCAGCGCGCCGAACGGTTCATCCAGCAACAGCAGACGCGGATCGGCGGCCAGGGCGCGGGCGATGCCGACGCGTTGGCGCATGCCGCCGGAAAGCTGCCAGATGAAATGCCGCTCGTAACCGGCCAGACCGACGCGCTGCAACATCTGCTCCGCCACCTGGCGGCGCTGCGCCTTGCCGACGCCGGCCAGCTGCAGGCCGAACTCGACGTTGTCCACCACGTTACGCCACGGCAGTAAACCCTCATGCTGGAACACCACGCCCCGTTCGGCGCTTGGGCCATGAACGGACGTTCCATCCAGCGTGATGCTGCCAGCTGAAGGCTCGATAAACCCGGCGATTAAATTCAGCAGCGTGGTTTTGCCGCAGCCCGACGGGCCGAGCACCACCACCAGTTGCCCGGCGGCGATCTGGAACGACACGTCACGCAGCGCGGGCCGCCCCTGATATTCTGCTGAAAGATGGCTGACGTTTAGCATCCTGCTTCCTTACGACTGCGGCGCAGCCTGCACCTGTTTCACAAAACGGTCGGTCACATAAGCGCTGTAATCGCTGTCGACCTGCGGGATCTTGCCCTGCTGCTTGAGGAATTCGGCGGTATCGCGGATTGCCTTGTCCACCGGCTGGCCGAGTTGGGCGACCTGATCCGCCACCGGCAGATAACGGTTCCCCTTCACCAGCTCCGGCACCTGCGCTTCCGGCACGCCGCTCAAGCGCGCCAAGGTGCTGAGATGGCTCGGATCTTTCAGCCACTGTTCCGGCGCTGCCAGGTAGGCCTTCTGCGCCTGCAGGGCGCTGGCGGCAAAGGCGGTCACCACGTCGGGATGTTTCTCGGCGAAGTCTTTGCGCACCACCCACACATCCAGGGTTGGCGAACCCCATTCGCCCACCTGCGCGGAGTCGGTCAACACCTTGCCTTGTTTGGCCAGTTCGTTGACCACCGGCGCCCAGACGTAGGCGCCGTCGATGTCGCCGCGCTGCCAGGCGGCGGCGATGGCCGGCGGCTGCAGATTGAGGATCTTCACCTGTTCAGGCTTGATGCCCCAATGTTTGAGCGAGGCCAGCAGGCTGTAATGGGTGGTGGAGATAAACGGCACCGCGATGCGCTTGCCGATCAGATCCTGCGGGCTTTTGATGTCATTCTTCACCACCAGCGCTTCGGAACTGCCGAGCTGCGAGGCGATGAGGAACACTTCGATGGGGAGTTTTTGGCTGGCGGCCACCGCCAGCGGGCTGGAGCCGATATTGCCGATCTGCACGTCGCCGGAGGCCAGCGCACGCAGCACGCTGGAACCGCTGTCGAACTTACGCCAGCCGACGGTCGCGCCGGACTGTTTGGCGAAGCTGTTTTCCGCCTGCGCCACCTTGGCCGGTTCTGCAGACGTCTGGTACGCCACGGTCACGTCCACCGCATAGGCGCTGGCAGCGCTGAGCGACAGCGCCAGCAGCGCCGCGTTGCGTAAAGAAAAGAGTTTGCCCGCCATGTTCCGCTCCGTTGATAAAAATCTGTTCAGTTGCTGACAGTTTTATCTGAGCGATGACGGGCGATAAAAGAATAAAAAAGTCTTCTTTATTACCTTAGGTAATATTAAAGCGAATCACAGCACGATCGTCCCGCGCAAGAACACGTGAGCGTAGCCGCCGAGCAGCGTGCGGTCCCCTTGCAGTTCGCAGAACAGCTCGCCGCCGCGCGCCGAAATCTGCCGGGCGTGCAGCCGATGGCGGCCGAGACGCGCCGTCCAGTAAGGCATCAACGTACAATGCGCGGAACCGGTCACCGGATCCTCGCCGCCGTCGAGCGTGAAATAGCGCGAAACGAAGTCCACGGTGTCACCCGGCGCGGTGACGATCACCGCGCGGCCGGCCAATGCGATCAGCGCCGGGATGTCCGGGCGCAGCGCGCGCACCTGCGCCTCATTTTCCACCACCGCCAGCAGCGCTTTCGCCTGCCACACTTCCTGCGGCTGCACGCCCAGCAGCGCCGCGAGGCCCGCCGGTTCGGCGACTTTCTGCGGCGGCCTGGCGGGGAAATCAAGCACCAGCCGCTCCCCATCCCGCTCATCGCGCTTGACGAACAGCTCGCCGCCGGCCGATCTGAAGCGAATATCCTTCAGCGCCGGGTTAACCGCGCTGAACATCACATGCGCCGCCGCCAGCGTGCCATGGCCGCAAAGATCGACCTCACGCTCCGGGGTAAACCAGCGAATGGCGGTCATGTCGCCGTCATCCCAGACAAAGCTGGTCTCCGGCAGGCCGATCTCGTTGGCGATCGCCTGCAGCCGCTCCGTCGGCAGTGGCTGCGTCAGCAGGCAGACCCCGGCCGGGTTGCCGCGCAGCCCCTCACCGGTAAAGGCGACCACGTGATAATAGTTTTCCGCCATCGTTCCGCTCCTTAATGCCAAATCAGTAATACACAGGCTGCAGTCAGCAGCCCCATGGAAACGTTGAAGATAATCCAGGCCTTTTTGCTGCGCAGCAGGCGGCCGATCACCGTGCCGAACGCCAGCCAGATAACGCCGGCGACGATGTTGACCGCCAAAATGCCCAGCGCGATCGCCGCAATGGAACCGTTGTACTTATCGCCCGCCAGACTGAAGCTCGCCACCGCGCCCAGCGCCATCAGCCAGGCTTTCGGGTTGAGGAACTGCAACAGCCAGCCCTGATACAGCCGCACCGGCTGCGGCGGCGCCACGTCGGTTTCCAGCTTTTCATAGGCGGCGGTGGCGACTTTCCACGCCAGCCACAGCAGGTACAAACTGCCGAGGATTTTCAGGATCAGGTGCAGCGACGGGTAAACCAGGATCAGGCTGCCGACGCCGAAGGCCACCAGCAGCAAAATGCTTTGCATGCCGAGCATGATGCCGATCATCAGCCACAGCGAACGCATAAAGCCGAAATGAGCGCCGGAGGTGGTCAGCAGCAGGTTATTGGGGCCAGGCGTGATGGCGGCGACCCACAGGAAGCCCAGCATCGAAAGGAATAAACTCGGTTCCATGGCACGGGTGCTCCTCACCCAAGGCGCTTTTTTGCAGTATCATTGTCAGTTATTGGTATTGAAGCTAACAGTGCGCCTGGGATCTCACAATAGTCGCCAACAACATTTTTACTCCGCCTATGCATGACGTCTTTCGCCCCCTGACCGGGGCCAGTAACCCGCACCTGCAAACGCTGTTGCCGCGGCTGGTGCGCCGCCGCGTGTTATTGAAACCGCATTGGCAACGGCTGGAATTGCCCGACGGCGATTTCGTCGATCTCGCCTGGAGCGAGGATCCGGCGCAGGCGCGCGATAAACCGCGCGCGGTGCTGTTCCACGGTCTGGAGGGCAGCTTCTACAGCCCCTACGCGCATGGCCTGCTCAACGCCTGGCGCGAACGTGGCTGGCTCGGGGTGGTGATGCACTTTCGCGGCTGCAGCGGCGTGCCCAACCGCAAACAGCGCATCTACCACTCCGGCGAAACCGAAGACGCGCGTTTCTTCCTGCGCTGGCTGCACGACAGCTACGGCGAGGTGCCAACCGCGGCAGTAGGCGTTTCGCTCGGCGGCAACATGCTGGCCTGTTATCTGGCGCAGCAAGGCGCCGACAGCCTGCTGCAGGCGGCGGTGGTGGTCTCGGCGCCGCTGATGCTGGAGCCCTGCGCCTATCGCATGGAGCAAGGTTTCTCCCGCGTCTATCAGCGCTACCTGTTGGGGCAGCTGAAACAAAACGCCACCCGCAAGCTGTTGCACTACCCGGACACCCTGCCGCTCAAGCTGTCACAGCTGAACGGGTTGCGGCGCATCCGCGAATTCGACGACGCCATCACCTCGCGCATTCACGGCTTCAGCGACGCCACCGATTATTATCGCCGCTGCAGCGCCCTGCCGCTGTTGCCGGCGATCCAAACGCCGCTGCTGATCATCCATGCGAAGGACGATCCCTTCATGACCCATGAGGTGATCCCCGACGTCGCCGGCCTGCCGCGCAATATCGAATATCAGCTGACCGAGTTCGGCGGCCACGTCGGCTTTGTCGGCGGCACGCTGAAAAAACCGCACATGTGGCTGGAGCATCGCATTCCGGCCTGGCTTTCCCCTTATCTGGACATCCCGACGTGATCATTCCCTGGCAAGAACTGGCAACCGACACCCTGAACAGCCTGATCGAATCCTTTGTGCTGCGTGAAGGCACCGATTACGGCGAGCACGAACGATCGCTGGAGCAGAAGGTGGAGGACGTGCGCCGCCAGCTGAAAAACGGCGAGGTGGTGCTGGTGTGGTCGGAACTGCATGAGAGCGTCAACATCATGCCGCGCGGTCAGATCCGCGCCGGGCAGGAAGAAATTTAGTGGCGCCCGGTTCTATGACTGACGGAAAAAATCAGGTAACAATGGGACATTGCAAACCAGCGCGCGCCATTTTTTCCTGACATAGAGAGCGTCAACAAGAGCCACAATAATCCCCTGACGCCGGCGCATTCAACACGGAGTGACAACTACCATGTCTGCCAAACATCCCGTTATCGCGGTGACCGGTTCCAGCGGCGCCGGCACCACCACCACCAGCGTGGCGTTCCGCAAAATCTTCCAACAGCTCAACATTCGCGCCGCCGAGCTGGAGGGCGACAGCTTCCACCGCTACACCCGGCCGGAAATGGACGCGGCGATCCGCAAGGCGCGCGATCTGGGCAGACACATCAGCTATTTCGGCCCCGAGGCCAACGACTTCGGTCTGCTGCAGCAGAGCTTTATCGAGTACGGCAAAAATGGCACCGGCCGTTCGCGCAAGTACCTGCACACCTACGACGAAGCGGTACCCTACAATCAGGTGCCGGGCACCTTCACCCCGTGGGAGCCGCTGCCGGCGCCGACCGACGTGCTGTTCTACGAGGGGCTGCACGGCGGTGTGGTCACCGAGCACCATGACGTGGCCAACCACGTCGATCTGCTGGTCGGCGTGGTGCCGATCGTCAACCTGGAGTGGATTCAGAAACTGATCCGCGATACCGGCGAGCGCGGCCACTCTCGCGAAGCGGTGATGGATTCGGTGGTGCGTTCGATGGAAGATTACATCAACTACATCACGCCGCAGTTCTCGCGCACCCACATCAACTTCCAGCGCGTGCCGACGGTGGACACCTCCAACCCGTTCGCTGCCAAGGCGATTCCCTCACTGGACGAAAGCTTCGTGGTGATCCACTTCCGCGGGCTGGATCAGATAGATTTCCCCTATTTGCTGGCGATGCTGCAGGGCTCGTTTATCTCACACATCAATACGTTAGTGGTGCCGGGCGGCAAGATGGGGCTGGCGATGGAGCTGATCATGGCGCCGCTGGTGCAGCGGTTGCTGGAAGGCAAGAAGATCGAATAAATGCGTTGAGCGCGGCGCCGGGCCGCGCTCCGTTTCGATTACGCCGGTTGGCGGATCTCGAAGCTGTGGGTCACCGTGGCAGCCTTGTTGAGCATCAGCGCCACCGAGCAGTACTTCTCCGCCGACAGGTTCACCGCACGCTCGACGATCTTGTCGGTCAGGTCCTGGCCGGTAACGATGAAGTGCAGGTTGATATGGGTGAACAACCGCGGGGCTTCTTCGCGGCGCTCGGAGGTCAGCTTCACCTCGCAGTCGCGCACGTCGTTGCGCCCTTTTTGCAGGATGGACACCACGTCGATCGCGCTGCAGCCGCCCACCGACATCAGCACCATCTCCATCGGGCTGGGCGCTTTATCACCGGCGTTGCCGTCCATCAGCACCTGGTGGCCGGAGGCCGATTCCCCCAAAAACGTTAACCCTTCCACCCATTTAACTCTTGCCTGCATTCTGGTCACTCCGGTTGATTTCTTAAAATCAGAGTACGCTTTCGCATAGAAACAGGCAACGTAACCTGATGCTAATCATGCTGAAGCGAGACAACACGAGACACCCGCCTTACTCTGTGCTACAAACAGAGCCGCAATAAATCTTTCCGGGACACTGAATTTCAGGGAAACGCCCAGAGAAAGGCTCCTTTACCGGTATGTTAACAGAATGTAGCTTGCAGCGCTTACGGCAAGTTAATATGCTAGAGCGACAGCGTATTTTTATGACACGCCTCAAAACTTGCCGGTAGCCCTCGCTCATGACTGCGGCTACAGGCGGGTTTTACAGGGAACTCTGACCCCTGTGACACAAGGCAGCGATAACAACAGAGGATAACAGCGAATGGTTCTCGGCAAACCGCAAACAGACCCTACTCTCGAATGGTTCCTGTCTCATTGCCATATCCACAAATATCCATCGAAGAGTACGCTGATTCACCAAGGTGAAAAGGCCGAAACGCTTTACTACATCGTGAAAGGCTCCGTCGCGGTGCTGATCAAGGATGAAGAAGGTAAAGAGATGATCCTGTCCTACCTCAACCAGGGGGATTTCATCGGCGAGCTCGGATTGTTCGAAGAAGGCCAGGAGCGCAGCGCCTGGGTTCGCGCGAAAACCGCCTGTGAAGTGGCCGAAATTTCCTACAAGAAATTCCGCCAGCTGATCCAGGTGAACCCGGACATCCTGATGCGTCTGTCCGCCCAAATGGCGAGCCGCCTGCAGGTCACCTCCGAAAAAGTGGGCAACCTCGCCTTCCTGGACGTTACCGGCCGCATCGCGCAAACCCTGCTGAATCTGGCGAAGCAACCCGACGCCATGACTCACCCGGACGGCATGCAGATCAAGATCACCCGTCAGGAGATCGGCCAGATCGTCGGCTGCTCGCGTGAAACCGTTGGCCGTATTCTGAAAATGCTGGAAGATCAAAACCTGATTTCCGCCCACGGCAAAACCATTGTCGTCTACGGCACCCGTTAATCCCTGAAAAAACGGCGCAGTCTGCGCCGTTTTTTTGTCTGCTCTCTGCCATGTGGCGCCGCCTGATCTACCACCCGGAAATCAACTACGCACTGCGACAAACGCTGGTGTTGTGCCTGCCGGTGCTGTTCGGCCTGCTGATAGGCCAGCTGCAGCTCGGCCTGATGTTCTCCCTCGTGCCCGCCTGCTGCAATATCGCCGGGCTGGATACGCCGCATAAGCGCTTCTTTAAACGACTGATCGTCGGCGGTTCGCTGTTCGCCTTCAGCAGCGTGCTGCTGCAACAGGCCCTGCTGTGGCACGTGCCGCTGCCGGCGCTGATGCTGGGCCTGGCGCTGCTGCTCGGCGTCACCGGCGAAATCAGCCCGCTGCACGCCCGGCTGTTGCCGGCGGCGCTGGTGGCCGCCATCTTCGCCCTCAGCACGGCCGGCACGGTGCCTATCTGGCAGGCGCCGCTGCTGTACGCGATCGGCACCGCCTGGTATGGCTTATTCACCTGGTTCTGGTTCAAGCTGTGGAAAGAGCAGCCGATGCGCGAGACGCTGAGCCAGCTCTATCTGGAACTGGCGGACTATTTCGAAGCCAAATACTCGCTGCTGACCCAGCACACCGATCCGCAGACCGCGCTGCCGCCGCTGCTGGTGCGCCAGCAAAAGGTGATGGACCTGATCAGCCTGTTGTACCAACAGCTTAATTTCCTGCCGCACGCCAACAATCTCGAGCAAAAGCGCCTGCAGCGCGCCTTTCAGGTGGCGATGGACCTGCAGGAGCACATCACCGTCAGCCTGCATCTGCCGGAAGAGGTGCAAAAACTGGTGGAGCAGAGCCAGGCCGAAGCGATCATTCGCCGCAATGCTCAGGTGATCGCCGGCCGGCTGCGCGTGGTGGCGCACGATATTCTCTATCATCAATATTCGAAGCGCTTCTCCATGACCCACGAGCTGGCGGCGCTGGAAAAAATGGCGGCGCAGCATCCCGATAATCCGGTCGGCCAGTTTTGTTATTACCACTTCAGCCGCATCGCCCGCCTGCTGCGCACCCAGCATCCGCTGTACCGCCGCGACCTGATGCCCGGCCAGCACCGCCTGCCGTTTTGGCCGGCGCTGGTCAGCTATCTGTCGTTCAAATCCACCGCCCTGCGCAACGCCGCGCGGCTGGGCGTAACGCTGGCGGTCGGCAGCAGCCTGGGTGCGGTATTCAACCTGCCGAAGCCTTACTGGATCCTGCTCACCATCATGCTGGTGAGCCAAAACGGGTATAACGCCACCCGGGTGCGTATTCAGCACCGTGCGCTGGGCACGATTGCCGGGCTATTGCTGGCAGCCGGGCTGCTGCAGCTGCAGTTGCCGGAGGGAGAAACGCTGAGCATCATGCTGGTGATCACGCTGCTGGCCTACCTGGTTTCGCGCAAGAACTACGGGCTGTCGGTGATTGGCTTTACGGTCACGGCGGTTTACACCCTGCAGCTGCTGGCGCTGAACGGCTCGCATTTTCTGGTACCGCGCCTGATCGATACGCTGATCGGCTGCGTGCTGGCGTTCGGCGGCACCATTTGGCTGTGGCCGCAGTGGCAAAGCGGGCTGCTGCGCAAGAATGCCCATCAGGCGCTGGAGAACGATCAAGCCGCGCTGCGGCTGATGCTGAAGCAACCGGAACCGGACGCCACCGCGTTGGCCTATACCCGCATGCAGGTCAACCAGGCACACAACGCGCTGTTCACCTCGCTCAATCAGGCGATGCAAGAGCCGGGGTTCGCGTCAAACTATCTGGCGGACATGCGGCTGTGGGTCACTCACAGCCAGTTCATCGTCGAACACCTGAACGCCATGACCATTCTGGCACGCGAGCACTACATGCTGACGCCGAAACTGGCGGAAGAGTATCTGCAGACCTGTGAAATCGCGCTGCAAAGCTGCCAGCAGCGGTTGGAATACGACGGCCCGAGCAGCGGCAACAGCGGCATCATGCAGCCGCCGGATCTGCATCCGGACATGCCCGTTACCGAGATGGAGCGCCATCTGCGGCGCATTTTGTCGCACCTGAGCGTGATGCACACCATTTCGTCGCTGGCCTGGCGCCAGCGCCCGCACCACGGCATCTGGCTCAAGCGCAAACTGCGCGATCAATAAGGGCGCGGCATGCCGCGCCCCGTTATATGCCGCGCGGGCTTCTGGCGTTGATCACATCCTGCACCGCCAGCTCGAACAGCGCCATGCCGGCCTCGATATCCTGCAGCTCCACCACCAGCGACGGCGCGAAACGGATCACGTTCGGCCCGGCATTGAGGATCATCAACCCACGCGCGGCGGCGGCGGTGAGGAAGTCGCGCGCCCTGCCGTGATAATGCGGCGTCAGCTCGGCGCCAATCAGCAGCCCCATGCCGCGAATCGCGGTGAAAATACCGTATTTATCGCCGATATGCTGCAAAACCTGCACATACAGCGCATGACGCTGCTCAATGCCACTCAGCACCTCCGGCGTATTGATCACGTCCAGCGCCGCCTCCGCCACCGCGCAGGCCAGCGGGTTGCCGCCGTAGGTGGTGCCGTGGGTGCCCACCTGCATCACCGACGCAATGTCTTCGGTGGTCAGCATGGCGCTGACCGGGAAACCGCCGCCCAGCGCCTTGGCGGTGGTGAGAATGTCCGGCGTCACGCCATAATGCATATAGGCGAACAGTTTGCCGCTGCGCCCCATGCCGCTTTGCACTTCGTCGAACACCAGCAGCGCCTGATGTTGGTCGCACAGTTTGCGCACGCCTTTAAGGAAGTCGGCGTCGACCGGCGTAATGCCGCCCTCGCCCTGAATCGGCTCCATCACCACCGCGCAGGTGTGGTCGTCCATCACCGCTTTCACCGCCGCCAGATCGTTGAACGGCACGTGCACGATGTCGGCCGGCTTCGGCCCGAACCCGTCGGAATATTTGGCCTGCCCGCCCACCGACACGGTGAACAGCGTGCGGCCGTGAAACGCGTTATAGAAGGCGATGATTTTGGTTTTATAGGGGCTGTGGCGGGTGATAGCGTAATGACGCGCCAGTTTGAACGCCGCCTCGTTGGCCTCTGCGCCGGAGTTGGCGAAGAACACCCGATCGGCGAAGGTGGCGTCGATCAATTTGCTCGCCAGGCGCAGCGCCGGTTCATTGGTGAAGACGTTGCTGGTATGCCACAAGGTTTCGCCCTGGCGTTTGAGCGCCTCGACCAGCGCCGGATGGCAGTGCCCCAGCGCCGTCACCGCGATGCCGCCGGAAAAATCGATGTACTCTTTTCCCTGCTGATCCCAGACCCGGCTGCCTTGGCCGCGCACCGGCACAAACTGGGCGGGTGCATAAACAGGCAGGATCACCTGGTCAAAGGTGCTGCGGCTCACTGCGGATTTGTCAGTCATTTTCGGCTCCACCCTGAAGGTTTTTCAGCGCTATCGCGATGTTATAATGAAAATGTAATCACGAAATATGCATAAAAAAACACTAAAGCGCAAATGCAAAACGCCTGACGGGCGAAAAAAATGCGAAGGGATTAACGCCTGAGAAAATTGTCCAACAGCTGATGGCCCTGCTCGCTGAGCACGCTTTCCGGGTGGAACTGCACCCCTTCCAGCGCCAGCGTGCGGTGGCGGATACCCATGATCTCGTCGCGCACGCCGTCGCGTTCGCTCCAGGCGGTCACTTCAAAGCAATCCGGCAGCGTATCGGCTTTCAGCACCAACGAATGGTAACGCGTCACGGTCAGCGGATCGCTCAGGCCGCGAAACACGCCGACGCCCAGATGGCGAATCGCCGAGGTTTTGCCGTGCATCACCGCGCGGGCGCGCACCACCTCGGCGCCGAACGCCTGCCCCAGCGCCTGGTGCCCCAGGCACACGCCGAGGATCGGCAGCTTGCCGGCGAAATGACGAATGGCGGCCAGCGAGATGCCCGCTTCGTTCGGGGTACAAGGGCCGGGGGAAATCACCAGATGCTGCGGCGCCAGCCGCTCGATATCGGCCAGCTGCAGCTCATCATTGCGCTTCACCACCACCTCGGCGCCCAACTCGCAGAAGTACTGGTAAAGGTTATAGGTAAAGGAGTCGTAGTTATCGATCAGCAGCAGCATGTTAGGTCCGGCAGAGAAAAACGCCGCCATAGTTTACTGATTTAACCCGCCGCTGCCGACGATAATTTCCGCTTACTTTTTACGGCCGCCGGTGATCGAGCCCAGTACGCCGCGCAGGATCTGCCGGCCGAGATCGCGCGCCATGCTCTTGGCGGCGGTCTGGACGATGCCGTCGCGTTTGCCGCCGCGCGGGCCGGTGGAACCGAACAGCAGCTCGTTCAATCCGTCCATCAGGCCGCCGCCCGTCTGTTGCTGCGCTTGCGCCTGCGGTTGCTGCCCCTGCTGCGCAGTGCCGACGGTGGCGAAGCCGCCCGACGACAGCTTCTCGTAGGCGGACTCGCGGTCAATCATGTCTTCATAGCGGCCATACAGCGGCGACTTGTTGATCGCGCTGTTCAGCCCTTCCGCGCCGAGCATGCCCATCTTGGATTCCGGCGCGATGACCATCGCCCGCTCCACCACGTTCGGCCGGCCCTTTTCGTCGAGGAATGACACCAGCGCTTCACCCACGCCCAGCTCGGTGATCGCCGTTTCGGCATCGAAGGCCGGATTGGCACGCAGGGTTTGCGCCGCCGTTTTCACCGCCTTCTGATCGCGCGGCGTAAAGGCGCGCAGCGCATGCTGTACGCGGTTGCCCAACTGGCCCAGCACGCTGTCCGGGATATCCAGCGGGTTCTGGGTGACGAAGTAAATGCCGACGCCTTTGGAGCGGATCAGGCGCACCACCTGTTCGATCTTGGTCAACAGCGCCGCCGGCGCGTCGTTGAACAGCAGGTGCGCTTCATCGAAGAAGAACACCAGCTTCGGCTGTTCAGGGTCGCCCACTTCCGGCAGATGTTCAAACAGCTCGGCCAGCAGCCACAGCAGGAACACTGAATACAGCTTCGGCTGATTGATCAGCTTGTCCGCCGCCAGCAGGTTGATCACGCCATGACCGTTGGTGTCGGTTTTCATCAGATCGTTGATGTCCAGCATCGGCTCGCCGAAGAACTGGTTGGCGCCCTGCTCTTCCAGCGTCAGCAACCCGCGCTGGATGGCGCCGATCGACGCGGCAGAGATGTTGCCGTACTGAGTCTGGAATTGTTTGGCGTTATCGCCGACGAACTGCACCATGGCGCGCAGGTCTTTCATGTCCAACAGCAGCAGCGCGTTGTCATCGGCGATTTTGAACACCAGTTGCAGCACGCCACTTTGCACCTCGTTCAGATCCAACAGGCGCCCCAGCAGCAGCGGCCCGAGATCGGAAATGGTGGCGCGGATCGGGTGGCCCTTTTCGCCGTAAATATCCCACGGGATAATGGTGCAGGCCTGCGGCTGCCAGTCGGTGACGCCAATCGCTGCCAGGCGCGCCTGCAGCTTCTCGGAAGGCACGCCCTCGGCGCCGATGCCGGAAAGATCGCCCTTCACGTCCGACAGGAACACCGGCACGCCGATGCGCGAGAACTGTTCGGCCATTTTTTGCAGCGTCACCGTCTTGCCGGTGCCGGTTGCCCCGGTAATCAACCCGTGGCGGTTGGCCAACGCCGGCAAAATCACCAGATCCTGTTCCGGTTTTCCGTCTTTCATCGCCTTGGCGATAATCCGTGGTTCACTCATTTTCTGTTCCTTTGACGCTGACGCGGCGCGAAACGCGCCTGTTGATGCAATAAAGCTATAAGTGCCGCGTAACCCCGTCAAGGACAAACAAAAAGGGCGCCGTCGGGACGCCCATGATGCCTGTCTTTTCAGAATCCCCCTAAGACCTGCGTCACCCCCGCAGCCCCAGTTGCTCCTTCAGCGCTTTCAAATAGCGCCGGCTGACCGGCACCGGATCGCCGGCGGACATGATCATCTCCGCCGCGCCGCCTTCTTCGAAGCGGATCTCGCGCACCTGCTCCAGGTTGACCAAATACTGCCGATGGCAGCGCACCAGCGGCGTACGGCTTTCCAGCGTGCGCAGCGTCAATTCGGTGAAACACTCCATGCCGTCGCTGCGCACCACGAATACCCCGCTCAGTTTGGAACGAATCGCCAACACCTCGTCGAACCGCAGCAGATAGATGCGGCTGTGGCCGGTGCAGGGAATGTATTTCAGATAACCGGCGCTCTCATCCAGCGCCGTCACGTCCTGCGGCGCACTGCGCTGCCGCAGGCGTTGCAGCGTCTTGCTCAGCCGCTTCGGCTCCGCCGGCTTCAGCAGATAGTCGAAGGCGTGCTCCTCGAACGCCTGCACCGCGTATTCGTCGTAGGCGGTCAGAAACACGATGTGCGGCATCCGATTGGGATCCAGCATGCCGACCATTTCCAACCCGCTGATGCGCGGCATTTGAATATCGAGAAACACCACGTCCGGCTGCAGCCGGTGGATCTGGCTGATGGCTTCGATGGCGTTGGCGCATTCGCCGATGATCGCGATCCCCGCTTCGGCCTCCAGCAGATGGCGCAGGTTGTCGCGCGCGGAAGGCTCATCGTCAACAATCAGTGCGTTTAACATCAGGCGGCCCTCTCCATGGGAACATTGAGCGTAATGCGGGTATAGGCGTCCGGCCGGCAATCCACCTGCACGCCATAGCCTTCGCCGTAGCGCACGCGAATGCGTTTATCCACCAGATTCATACCCAGCCCGCTGCAGTTCGGTTTCGGTTGGAACAGCCCGGCGTTGTCCGTCACCTGCAGCAGCAGATGCTCGCCTTCGCAGCAGGCGCCGATTTCGATGCGGCCTACGCCCAACAGATGCGAGGTACCGTGCTTGATGGCGTTCTCGACGATCGGCTGCAGCGAAAACGCCGGCAGCCGCGCCGCCAGCAGCGCCTCGGGCAGCGATACCGCAATCTCCAGCCTATCGGCGAAACGCGCTTTCTCGATCTGCAGGTAGGCGTTCACATGTTCTATCTCGTCCGCCAGGCTGACTTCATCATCCGAGCGCTTGAGGTTTTTGCGAAAGAAGGTCGAAAGGGACTGCACCAACTCGCAGGCGCGCTCGCCATCACGGCGGATCACCGCCACCAGCGTATTCAACGCATTGAACAGGAAATGCGGGTTGACCTGCGCATGCAACAGCTTGATCTCCGACTGCGCCAACAACTGCTTGTGGCGCTCGTACTGTCCGGCCATGATCTGCGCCGACAGCAGGCTGGCGATGCCTTCGCCCAGCGTGCGGTTGATGGTGCTGAACAGCTGGCTTTTCGGTTCGTACAGCTTGATGGTGCCGATGACCCGCTGGTTTTCGCCGCGCAGCGGGATCACCAGCGTCGATCCCAGCTTGCAGGCCGGATTGATCGAGCAGCAGTAAGAGAGCTGGTTGCCGTCGGCGTACACCACCTCGTTGTTGTCGATGGCGCGATGCGAATGCACCGAGGCGATCGGCGTCCCCGGCAGGTGGTGATCGTCGCCGATGCCGATAAACGCCAACAGCTTGTCGCGATCGGTGATCGCCACCGCGCCGATACCCAGTTCCTGATAAATCACCCGGGCGACCTTCATGCTGTTTTCCTGATCGAAGCCCTGCCGCAGGATACCCTCGGTGCGCTCGGCGATTTTCAGCGCCTTGGAAGAGAAAGCGCTGGTGTATTTCTCGAACATCGCGCGCCGATCCAGCAGGATTTGCATAAACATCGCCGCGCCGACGGTATTGGCGATCATCATCGGCAGCGCGATGTGTTCCACCAGCTGCAACGCCTCGTTGTAAGGGCGCGCCACCGCCAGAATGATCGCCATCTGCAACACTTCCGCCACCAGCGCCACGCCGCCGACGAACAGCGGATTGAACAGCAGCTCGATGCGCCCGCGGCGCATGGCGATGCTGTGTACGATACCGCCGACCAGGCCTTCCGACACCGTGGAGATCGCGCAGGCCACGTCGGTCATGCCGCCGAGCGTATACCGGTGCAGGCCGCCAGTCAGCCCGACCAGAAAGCCTACCGACGGCCCGCCCAGCAAGCCGCCCAGGACCGCGCCTATCGCACGAGTGTTGGCGATCGAATCCTGAATGTGCAGCCCGAAATAGGTGCCCATGATGCAGAACACCGAGAAGATCACGTAGCACAGCAGCTTGTGCGGCAGGCGGATGGTCACCTGCATCAGCGGGATGAACAGCGGGGTTTTGCTCAGCAGATAGGCGATAACGAGATAGACGCACATCTGCTGCAGCAGCAACAGCACCTGGTTAAATTCATACATGGCAGCAACTCATCCAGAGACAACAAAGGGCGAACGCCGGATTTCCGGTCTGATTATTGTCTGCCGATTAGAGCATGGGGCGCGGGAGAAAACAGTGATGAAGGCAAGGCTTCGGGAGGAAGGAGCGGCCGATCCCGCCGGGATCGGCCAAAAAACTTACGGCAGTACCTTGGCCGACAGAATCACCACCGGTTTGGTCGGCACATTCTGGTAAGGGCCGACGTTGCCGGTCGGCACCTGGGCAATTTTGTCCACCACGTCCATGCCTTTCACCACTTTGCCGAACACCGCGTAGCCGAAGTCACGCTGGCCGTGATCCAGGAAGGCGTTATCCGCCACGTTCAGGAAGAACTGGCTGGTGGCGCTGTCCTTGTCGGCGGTGCGCGCCATCGAGATGGTGCCGCGCAGGTTGCGCAAGCCGTTGTCGGCTTCGTTCTTGATCGGCGCCTTGGTGGATTTTTGCTGCATGTCAGCGGTGAAACCGCCGCCCTGGATCATAAAGCCCGGGATCACGCGGTGGAAGATGGTGTTGTTGTAGTACCCGCTGTTCACGTAGTCGACGAAGTTCTGGCTGGAAACCGGTGCCTTCTGGCTGTCGAGCGCCAACTCGATATTCCCTGCCGAGGTGGTCAGCATGACATGAGTTTCACCGGCGGCGAGCGCCGCTGGCGCCATCGCTGTCAGGGAACACAGCGCGACGAAGGTCACTAAAGTACGTTTGAACATTAACGGGTCCTTTCTCTGAGAGACAAACAACGGAAAAGCGCTTTGATTCTAAAGAGCTGTATCGGCAAGTGCCAGCCATTTACCTATATTTACCCAATTACGGGACATATCCTAGGTGGCCCTGAATTTTGCTGCGGAAAGTATGGGCGCAGAAGGCTTTTTTGCCAACCGCGTCACGCATTTTTTGCCCAGCGCCGCCCTGGGTCGGTTTTTGCGATCTGCCTCCCAGTTTGCACACCCGTTGCCGTTACCCTATATAAATGAGAGCGCTCTCATTATAAAAAGAACGGATACTGAGGTATCCCACGGCGGCGTCGCCGCGCAACCCCCTGGAGAAATGACGTGAGTGAATTGATGACTGAAGTCAGCCCCGAGTTTGAAAGCACCATCATGGAACTGCTGGTGTTCTCCGGCAGCGCGCGCAGTAATGCGTTGATGGCGTTGCGGCAAGCGCGCGCCGGTGACTTCGCCGCCGCGGCCAAACACATGGTCGAATCCAAAGAGTGGGTGAAGAAGGCGCACCTGATCCAGACCGAGCTGATCGGCCTGGACGAAGGCTGCGGCAAGCTGGCGATCAACCTGATCACGGTACATGCGCAGGATCATCTGATGAACGCCATGGTGATCCAGGATCTGGCCGACGACATGATCGAGCTCTATCGCCGTCAGTCGCAAACGGAGGGCCGCTCATGAGCACGCTCAAAATCGCGGTGATTGGCGGTGGCAGCAGCTACACTCCCGAACTGGTCGATGGGCTGATCCAACGCATCGATGAGCTGCCGGTCACCGAACTGGCGCTGGTAGACGTCGAGCCAGGCCGCCAAAAAGTGGAAACCATCGCCGCCCTGACCCGCCGCATGCTGGCGCGCCACGGGCTGGAACAGGTGAAGGTCAGCGTGCACTTCGCGCTGGACGAAGCGATTCGCGGCGCCGCTTTCGTGCTGACCCAGTTCCGCGTCGGGCAACTGCCGGCGCGCGCCGCCGACGAACGGCTGGGCCTCAAATATCAGCTGCTCGGCCAGGAGACCACCGGCGTCGGCGGCTTCGCCAAAGCGCTGCGCACCATTCCGGTAATGCTGGATATCGCCCGTCGGGTGGAAAAGCTGGCGCCGGACGCCTGGATCATCAACTTCACCAACCCGGCCGGCATCGTCACCGAGGCGGTGTCCCGCTTTACCAAAGCGAAGATCATCGGCCTGTGCAACGTACCGATCAGCATGCATCACATGATCGCCAACATGCTGCAGGCGCCTTACGCCGACGTGCAGCTGCGGTTTGCCGGTTTGAACCACATGGTCTGGGTGCATCAGGTCACGCAGCAGGGGCGCGACGTCACCGGCAACGTGATCGACATGCTGTGTGACGGCGCGGCGCTGACCATGAACAACATCAAGGAAGAGCCCTGGCAGCCGGACTTCCTGCGCGCGCTCGGCGCCATCCCCTGCCCGTACCACCGCTATTTTTACCAGACCCGCGAGATGCTGGCGGAAGAGATGGCCGCCGCCGGCGAGCGCGGCACCCGCGCCGAGCAGGTGATGCAGGTAGAAAAAGAGCTGTTCGAGCTGTATGCCGATCCGCTGTTGAACAGTAAGCCGGAGCAGCTCAGCTTCCGCGGCGGTTCTTTCTATTCCGAAGTTGCGCTGGAGCTGATCCGTGCTATCCATAATAATCTCGGCACGCAATTAGTGGTCAACACCGCAAACCGCGGCGCAATCCATGGCCTGCCGGACGATGCTGTGATAGAAATCAACTGTATCGTCGATGCTCAGGGCGCGCATCCGCTGACCTTCGGCCCGCTGTCGGAACCGATGCAGGCGCTGACGCAGCAGGTGAAAGCCTACGAACGCCTGACCATCGAGGCCGCGGTGCACGGCGATCGCCGCAGCGGCTTGCTAGCGCTGATCGCCAACCCGCTGGTGGGCAACGCCAATCTGGCGCAGCCGTTGCTGGACGAGGTGTTGACGATAAACGCGCCGTATTTGCCGCAGTTCAGGTAAGCACCTGCGCGCGGTATGACAGGGGTTCGGCGCGCCGAACCCATTTTTTTAGCCGTAATCAGGAGTTGGACGATGGTGACACTGGAAGATGTCGCGGCGCTGGCGGGCGTATCGCGCGCCACCGTATCGCGGGTAGTGAACGGCGACAGCAACGTCAAAGCGCCGACCCGCGAGAAGGTTGAGCGCGCCGTCGCCCAGCTCGGTTACACCCCCAACCCGGCGGCCCGCGCGCTCGCCTCCAGCCATAGCAATACCCTCGGGTTGGTCACCACGTCGTATCGCGGCGGCTTCTTCGGCGCGCTGATGGACTTCGTGCAAACCGAGGCCGAATCCCACGGCAAGCAGCTGCTGGTGACCCAGGGCCGCAACAGCGCCGAAAACGAATGGCAGGCGGTGCAGCGGCTGTTCAGCCTGCGCTGCGACGGCGTGATCCTGCACGTGCGTTTTCTCAGCGACGATCGGCTGCGCCAGCTGGCGGCGGAGCAACGTCATTTCGTGTTGCTCGATCGTCTGGTGCCGGGGCTGGAAGACCGCTGCGTCACCTTCGATCATCCGCTCGCCAGCCGCATGGCGACCCAGCAACTGCTCGACGCCGGCCACCGGCGCATCGCCTGCATCAGCGGGCCGCGCGAGCGGCCGTCGAGCCGCCTGCGGCTGCAAGGGTTTGAAGAGGCGATGCAGGCGGCGAATATCGAGCCGGTGGCCTGTCTGGAGGGCGTTTACGATCTGGAAAGCGGTTACCGCTGCGCCGATCGCCTGTTGCGGCAGGCCGCGCCGCCCAGCGCCATCTACTGCTGCAACGAAGAGATGGCGATCGGCGCCCTGCTGGCGATCAACGAGCACCGCCTGCGGGTGCCGCAGGATATCTCCTTGATCTGCTACGACAGCGGCGAACGCGCGCCCTTCGTCCGCCCGGCGTTGAGCAGCGTACACTTTCCCATCAGCGAGATGGCGCAATACGCGGCGCGCAGGTTGATCGATCCCGCCACCCCGACGCACCGTTTTGAGCCGACGATCATCAACCGTGATTCCATTGTGACGGTACGCAAATAGATCACAATAATGCGTATCATCCCTTCATGGGTTGCATCAAAAAATCGACAGCCATCACAAAAAATCCCGTTGTCTGTGCTAGGATCCGCCCCCTGGTGGCCTGAACGGGACTTTTTTCTGCGTTTGCCAGGAAAAGCCAGCGGCCTTATGCCAGTTTTAAAACCTCTAACAGACATATTCAGGCCTATATAATGAATGACAGTAACCGCATACGGCTTACCTGGATCAGCTTCTTTTCGTACGCGCTGACCGGTGCTTTAGTGATCGTCACAGGGATGGTGATGGGAAACATTGCAGAGTACTTTAATCTGCCGGTTTCCAGCATGAGTAACACCTTTACTTTCCTCAACGCCGGCATTTTGATTTCGATCTTCCTCAATGCCTGGCTGATGGAAATCATCCCGCTGAAGCGTCAGCTGATCTTCGGCTTTGTCCTGATGGTGCTGGCGGTGGCAGGGCTGATGCTCGGCAAGAGCCTGACCATGTTCTCGCTGTGCATGTTTATCCTTGGCGTGGTTAGCGGTATCACCATGTCGATCGGCACCTTCCTGATCACCCACATGTATGCCGGCCGCCAGCGCGGTTCACGCCTGTTGTTCACCGATTCCTTCTTCAGCATGGCCGGGATGATTTTCCCAATCGTCGCCGCGATGCTGCTGGCTCGCCATATCGGCTGGTACTGGGTTTATGCCTGCATCGGCCTGCTGTACGTGGGGATCTTCGTGCTGACCCTGTGCTCCGACTTCCCGGTGCTGGGCAAGAAAGGCGCCGACGCCGGTCAACCGGTCGAGAAAGAAAAATGGGGCATCGGCGTGCTGTTCCTGTCGATCGCCGCGCTGTGCTACATCCTTGGCCAGCTGGGCTTCATTCAGTGGGTGCCTGAGTACGCCACCAAGTCGTTCAACATGGACATCGGCCAGGCCGGTAAGCTGGTGAGCGACTTCTGGACCTCATACATGGTCGGCATGTGGGTGTTCAGCTTCATCCTGCGCTTCTTCGATCTGCAGCGCATCGTTACCGTGCTGGCCGCGCTGGCCACCGGCGCGATGTACCTGTTCGTCAGCACCGACAATCCGGAGCACCTGGGCTACTACATCATGGCCCTGGGCTTCGTTTCCAGCGCCATCTACACCACGCTGATCACCCTCGGCTCGCTGCAGACCAAGGTCTCCTCGCCGAAGCTGGTCAACTTTATCCTGACCTGCGGCACCATCGGCACCATGCTGACCTTCGTGGTCACCGGCCCGATCGTGGCGAAAGGCGGGGCGCACGCGGCGCTGACCACCGCCAACGGCCTGTATCTGGCGGTGTTCGTGATGTGTCTGCTGCTGGGCTTCGTGACCAAGCACCGCAGCCACGGTCACGTAACGCACTGATTTCTACGCATCAAATACATCAAGGGCGCCCGCAAGGCGCCCTTTTTTGCGCCTTAGCGCCGAAAATCCACCGTCTCATCCTGCTGCAGATGCAGCGTGGTTTCCGCCGGCCGCGTTTCGGCGATCACCGCGCCCTGGCGAATCGAATAACGCACCGGCGTCTGGCGGCGCACCGCGTCGAAACCGCTTTCCGCCGGCAGGATCACCAGGTTGGCGCTGTTGCCGGCCGCCAGGCCGTAGTCGCTCAGGTTAAGCGTGCGCGCGCTGTGGCTGGTGATCAGCTTCAGCCCGTCGTCGATTTGGCCATAGCCCATCAGCTGGCACACGTGCAGCCCCATATGCAGCACCTGCAGCATGTTGGCGGTGCCGAGCGGATACCAGGGATCGAACACATCGTCGTGGCCGAAGCAGACGTTGATCTCCGCCTCCAGCATCTCCTTCACCCGCGTCACGCCGCGCCGTTTTGGGTAGCTGTCGAAACGCCCCTGCAGGTGAATGTTCACCAGCGGGTTGGCGACGAAGTTGATGCCGGACATTTTCAGCAGGCGGAACAGCCGCGAGGCGTAAGCGCCGTTGTAAGAGTGCATCGCCGTGGTGTGGCTGGCGGTGACTTTCTCCCCCATCTCCAGCTTCAGCGCCAGCGCCGCCACGGTCTCGACGAAACGCGATTGCTCATCGTCAATTTCATCGCAGTGCACGTCCACCAGCCGATCGTATTTTTGCGCCAGCGCGAATGCCTTGTGCAGCGACTCCACGCCGTACTCGCGGGTGAACTCGAAATGCGGAATGGCGCCCACCACGTCGGCTCCCAGCCGCAGCGCTTCTTCCAGCAATGCTTCGCCGTTGGGATAGGAAAGGATCCCCTCCTGCGGGAAGGCGACGATCTGCAGCGTTACCCAGGGCGCCACCTCCTGCTTAACTTCCAGCATGGCGCGCAGCGCGGTCAGCGTGGGATCGGAAACGTCGACGTGGGTGCGCACATACTGCACGCCGTTGGCGATCTGCCACTTGAGCGTTTGCCAGGCGCGTTGCTTGACGTCTTCATGGGTCAACAAGGCTTTGCGTTCTGCCCAGCGCTCGATCCCCTCAAACAGCGTGCCGGACTGGTTCCAGGCCGGCTGGCCGGCGGTTTGCGTGGTATCCAGATGAATATGGGGTTCGACGAATGCCGGCAGCGCCAGCCCACCCTGCGCATCCAGCACGTCGCTGCGCCACTCCTGCCCTTCCGGCTGCGGCACCAGATGCGCAATGCGCCCCTGTTCTATCGCCAGTTGCCACAATCCTTCATGCCCGCTTAAACGCAGGTTGTCGATAAACTTCAATGGACGTTTCACCACCCTTCACCTCTGCCGTTGCGCTGGTTTTCTTCATCATACTGGCAGCGGATCGCGCTGACAAAGTCGCCGTTGCATGCCGGCCTGCGCGTCTACTCCCTGCGGGGTAGTTGGTGCGCGACCTGACTCGCTTCAGCTAAAGGTGAATAAAATCCGCAACTTATCAAAAAACTTGGAAAATCATTCATATACCACGTTGTGGGTATATAAAGGCGCGATTGATTTGCATCAATAAATTGCCCCTCGGGAGGGATAAGGTAAGCCTAGGAAACCCGAATTTTGAGGCAATAATGAGCAGAGTCAAACTTGCCGTGATCGGCAATGGCATGGTCGGCCACCGGTTCATCGAAGATCTGTTGGATAAAGCAGACAAAGACCTATTCGACATCACCGTGTTTTGCGAAGAGCCGCGCATCGCTTACGATCGCGTGCATCTCTCTTCCTATTTCTCGCACCATACCGCCGAAGAGCTGTCGCTGGTGCGCGAAGGCTTTTACGAAAAGCACGGCGTGAAGGTGCTGATCGGCGAACGCGCCATCACCATCAATCGCGACGAGAAAGTCATCCACTCCAATACCGGACGCACCGTCTATTACGACAAGCTGATCATGGCCACCGGCTCCTATCCGTGGATCCCGCCGATTAAAGGCTCGGATAGCCAGGACTGCTTCGTTTACCGCACCATCGAAGACCTGAACGCCATTGAAGCCTGCGCGCGCCGCAGCAAACGCGGCGCGGTGGTCGGCGGCGGGCTGTTGGGGCTGGAAGCCGCCGGCGCGCTGAAAAGCCTGGGGGTGGAAACGCACGTGATCGAATTCGCTCCGGTGCTGATGGCCGAACAGCTCGACCCGATGGGCGGTGACCAGCTGCGCCGCAAGATCGAGCGCATGGGCGTCAAAGTACACACCGGGAAAAACACCCAGGAGATCGTCAACGGCGGCGGCACGGCGCGCAAAACCCTGCATTTCGCCGACGGCAGCCTGCTGGAAGTGGATTTCATCGTTTTCTCCACCGGCATCCGCGCCCAGGACAAGCTGGCGCGTCAATGCGGACTGGAGATCGGCCGCCGCGGCGGCATCGCCATCAACGACTGCTGCCAGACATCGGATCCGGACGTGTACGCCATCGGTGAGTGCGCCGCCTGGCGCGATCGCACCTTCGGCCTGGTGGCGCCGGGTTACAAAATGGCGCAGGTGGCCGCCGATCACCTGCTGGGCCGCGAAAACGGCTTCCAGGGTGCCGATATGAGCGCCAAACTGAAACTGCTGGGCGTAGACGTCGGCGGCATCGGCGATGCCCACGGCCGCACCGAGGGCGCCCGCAGCTACGTTTATCTGGATGAGAGCAAAGAAGTCTACAAACGCATCGTGGTCAGCGCCGACAATAAAACCCTGCTCGGCGCGGTGCTGGTGGGCGACACCAGCGACTACGGCAACCTGTTGCAGCTGGCGCTGAACGGCATCGAGCTGCCGGAAAACCCGGACGGCCTGATCCTGCCGGCCCATGCGGGCAGCAAACCGGCCATCGGCGTAGATTCGCTGCCGGAAAGCGCGCAGATCTGCTCCTGCTTCGACGTCAGCAAAGGCGACATCATCCAGGCGGTCAATAAAGGCTGCCACACCGTGGCGGCGCTGAAGGCCGAAACCAAGGCCGGCACCGGCTGCGGCGGCTGCATCCCGCTGCTCACCCAGGTACTGAACGCCGAGCTGAGCAAGCAAGGCATCGAGGTCAACCACCACCTGTGCGAACACTTCGCCTATTCACGCCAGGAGCTGTTCCACCTGATCCGCGTCGAAGGCATCAAGTCGTTCGAGGCATTGCTGGCCAAATACGGCAAAGGCTACGGCTGCGAAGTCTGTAAACCGACCGTCGGCTCGTTGCTGGCTTCTTGCTGGAACGAGTACATCCTCAAGCCGCAGCATACGCCGCTGCAGGATACCAACGACAACTTCCTCGGCAATATCCAGAAAGACGGCACCTACTCGGTGATCCCGCGCTCCGCCGGCGGCGAAATCACCCCGGACGGCCTGCTGGCCATCGGCCAGATCGCCAAGGAATACAACCTCTACACCAAAATGACCGGCTCGCAGCGCATCGGCATGTTCGGCGCGCAGAAAGACGATCTGCCGGCCATCTGGAGCAAGCTGCTCGCCGCCGGCTTTGAAACCGGCCACGCGTATGCCAAGGCGCTGCGCATGGCGAAAACCTGCGTCGGCAGCACCTGGTGCCGCTACGGCGTCGGCGACAGCGTCGGCTTCGGCGTCACGCTGGAACATCGCTACAAAGGCATCCGCACCCCGCACAAAATGAAGTTCGGCGTCTCGGGCTGTACCCGTGAATGCGCCGAGGCGCAGGGCAAGGACGTCGGCATCATCGCCACCGAAAACGGCTGGAACCTGTACGTCTGCGGCAACGGCGGCATGAAACCGCGCCACGCCGACCTGCTGGCCGCCGATCTCGATCGCGAGACCCTGGTGCGCTACCTCGACCGCTTCATGATGTTCTATATCCGCACCGCCGATAAGCTGCAGCGTACCTCGGTATGGCTGGAGAGCCTGGAAGGCGGCATCGATTACCTGCGCAAGGTGATCGTCGACGACAAGCTCGGCATCAACGAGCAGTTGGAAGCGGAGATCGCCCGCCTGCGCGACGCGGTGGTCTGCGAGTGGAAAGAGACCGTCGAGCATCCGGAAACGCAGCTGCGCTTCGCTCACTTCATCAACAGCCCGCTGCGCGATCCGAACGTGCAGGTGGTGGCTGAACGCGACCAGCACCGCCCGGCGCGCCCTGACGAGCGCATTCCCGTCACCCTGATCGATACCGAGGAGAGCCACGCATGAGCCAGTGGATTACCGTTTGTCCCGTCGCCGACATTCTGCCCGGCACCGGCGTGTGCGCCCTGATCGGCGATCGGCAGGTGGCGGTGTTCCGCCCCTATGCCGACGAACAGGTGTTCGCCATCAGCAATATCGACCCCTTCGCCCAGGCCAGCGTGCTGTCACGCGGGCTGATCGCCGAGCATCAGGGCGAACTGTGGGTCGCCAGCCCGCTGAAGAAACAGCATTTCCGCCTGTACGACGGCCACTGTCTGGAAGATGACAGCCGCTCCGTCGCCAGCTTCACCAGCCGGGTGGTCGACGGCATCGTGCAAGTCGCGGCATAACCTTTCGGGGGCGCATCCCGCCCCCACGCCGATAACCCTGAGGAGTGCCGATGGACTACCTGCCGATTTTCTGCCAACTGCAACACAAAGCCTGCCTGCTGGTCGGCGGCGGCGAGATCGCCGAACGCAAGGCCCGCCTGCTGCTGGACGCCGGCGCAGCGCTGACCGTCAACGCCGTAGACTTCACCTCGCAGTTCCGCCTGTGGGCGGCAGAAGGCCTGTTGACGCTGGCCGAGGGCGAATTCAGCCCGGCCCTGCTGACGGAAAAATGGCTGGTGATCGCCGCCACCGACCGGCTGGAGGTCAACGCACTGGTGTATCAGTGCGCCAACCAGCAGCGGGTGTTCTGCAACGTGGTGGACGATCCGAAACGCGCCAGCTTTATCATGCCGTCAATCATCGATCGTTCGCCGATCATGGTGGCGGTGTCCTCCGGCGGCAAAGCGCCGGTGCTGGCGCGGCTGCTGCGCGAGAAGCTGGAAGCGATGCTGCCGCAGCACCTCGGCAAGCTGGCCCAGCTGGGCGGCTCGCTGCGGCAGCGGGTAAAACAACGCTTCAGCAGCCTCGGCGCGCGCCGTCGCTTCTGGGAACGGTTATTCGCCCACGATCGGCTGGCGCAGTCGCTGGCCAACGACGACGCCACGCTGGCCGAACGCCAGCTCGAGCAGCTGTTCAGCGAACGGCCGGAAGATCGCGGTGAAGTGGTGCTGGTGGGCGCCGGGCCGGGCGATGCCGGCCTGCTGACGCTGAAAGGGCTGCAGCAGATCCAGCAGGCCGACGTGGTGGTTTACGACCGGCTGGTCTCCGAAGCGATCATGACGCTGGTGCGTCGCGACGCCGAACGCATCTTCGTCGGGAAACGCGCCGGCCACCACTGCGTGCCGCAAGAGCAAATCAACCAAATCCTGCTGCAGCAGGCGCAGCAAGGCAAACGCGTGGTGCGTCTGAAAGGCGGCGATCCCTTTATCTTCGGCCGCGGCGGCGAAGAGCTGGAGACGCTGGCGGACGCCAACGTGCCGTTCTCGGTGGTGCCGGGCATCACCGCCGCCTCCGGCTGTTCCGCCTACAGCGGTATCCCGCTCACCCACCGCGACCATGCGCAGAGCGTGCGCCTGGTGACCGGCCACGCCAAGGCCGACGGCGGATTGGACTGGGCGACGCTGGCCGCCGGGCAACAGACGCTGGTGTTTTATATGGGGCTGTCGCAGGCGGCGGAGATCCAGCGCCAGCTGATCGTGAATGGATTGGCGGCCACCACGCCGGTGGCGCTGGTAGAAAACGGCACTTCCTGCCGCCAGCGGGTGATCGAAGGCGAGCTCGGCCAACTGGGCGCCCTGTCACTGCAGGCCGCCAGCCCCAGCCTGATCATCGTCGGCAGCGTGGTCAGCCTGCGCAGCAAACTCAACTGGTTCGCCAGCGAGGCATCACCCGTCAGCCTGGCGCAAATGGCGTGATACCGACATAAAAAAAGCGGCCCGTGGCCGCTTTTTTTATTTTCGCCGGCGTTACGCCTGCGGCGGTACGAAACCAACGGCCTGATAGACCTTCGCCAGGGTTTCCTGCGCGCGTGCGCGGGCCTTGGCGGCGCCGTCGCGCATCACCTGCTGCAGATAGGCTTCGTCGTTACGGAAGCGGTGATAGCGCTCCTGCAGCTCACCCAGCATGCCGGAGACGGCTTCCGCCACCGCGCCTTTCAGGTGGCCGTACATCTGGCCTTCGAACTCGGCTTCCAGCTGCGCGATGCTCTTGCCGGTCACGCCGGCGAGAATATCCAGCAGGTTAGAGACGCCCGCCTTGTTGACCACGTCGTAACGCACGACAGGCGGCTCTTCCGAGTCGGTCATTGCGCGCTTAATCTTCTTGGTCACCGCTTTCGGATCTTCCAGCAGGCCGATCACGTTGTTGCGGTTATCGTCCGACTTGGACATCTTCTTGGTCGGTTCCTGCAGCGACATCACGCGCGCGCCGGATTTAGGAATAAACGGCTCCGGCACTTTGAACACGTCGCCGTACAGCGCGTTGAAACGCTGGCCCACGTCGCGGCTCAGTTCCAGGTGCTGCTTCTGGTCTTCGCCCACCGGCACCTGGTTGGTTTGATACAGCAGGATATCCGCCGCCATCAGCACCGGATAGCTGAACAGCCCGGCGTTGATGTTCTCCGCGTAGCGCGCGGATTTGTCTTTGAACTGCGTCATGCGGCTCAGTTCGCCGAAATAGGTGTAGCAGTTCAGCACCCAGCTCAGCTGCGTGTGCTCAGGCACGTGCGACTGCACGAAGATGGTGCTTTTTTCCGGATCGATACCGCAGGCCAGGTACAGCGCCAGCGTATCCAGCGTGGCTTTGCGCAGTTTCTCGGCGTCCTGGCGCACGGTGATGGCATGCAGATCGACGATGCAGTAGATGCAGTCGTAGTCGTCCTGCATCTGCACCCACTGACGCAGCGCACCCATGTAGTTGCCGATGGTCAGTTCGCCGGACGGCTGCGCGCCGCTAAATACGATGGGCTTACTCATGTTTAAATTTCCTGATTCTCTAAAGATGACAGCCCAAGAGCGGGCAACAAATCGGCAAAGCGCTCCAACACCCGATCGGGGTGGCTCAGGGCTATCGATTCGCCGTAGTTATAACCGTAGGTAAAGCCGACGCTTGGGCAACCGGCGCCCTGCGCGGCTTGAATATCGTTGCGTGAATCGCCGACGAACAGCAGTTCATGCGCGCGCAGCCCAAGCTTGCCGAGCACCAGATACAACGGCGCCGGGTGCGGTTTCTTTTCCGTCACGTCGTCGCCGCCGATCACCAGCGAGAAATAGTCGCCAATCCCCAACGATGCCAGCAGCGGCGCCACGAACGGCGTCGGCTTGTTGGTCACCAGCGCCATCGGGTAGCCGTGCGCGGCCAGTCGGGCCAGCGTCTCTTGCACCTGCGGGAACAGGCGGCTACCGCTGTCGACGGTCTGCGCATAGAAATGGTCGAAGCGTTCACGCAGCCGGCCGCACTGTTCCGGCGTGCCTTCCGCTTCCGCCCAGCGCAGCGCGCGCTGCACCAGCACGTCGGCGCCGTTGCCGATCCAGGTGCCAACCCGCTCCTCACCCGCTTGCGGCAGGCCCGCTTCTTCCAGCGCCATATCGATGGCGGCCGCCAGGCCCGGCGCGCTGTCGACCAGCGTGCCGTCCAGATCGAAGGCCAATGCGCGGATCGCGCCGAAATCAGCCATGGGAAACCTTCGCCAGCTCGCTGCGCATCTCGTCGATCACCTTGCGGTAGTCCGGCTGGCCAAAGATGGCGGAACCGGCGACGAACATATCGGCGCCCGCGGCGGCGATTTCGGCGATGTTATCCACCTTCACCCCGCCGTCGACTTCCAGGCGGATGTCGCGACCGCTGTCGTCGATCAGCTTGCGCACTTGGCGCAGCTTGTCGAGCGTGCCGTGGATGAACGACTGGCCGCCGAAGCCCGGGTTGACCGACATCAGCAGGATCACGTCGATTTTATCCATCACGTAATCAAGATAGCTCAGCGGGGTCGCCGGGTTGAACACCAGGCCGGCCTTACAGCCGTGCTCTTTGATCAGCTGAATGGTGCGATCGACATGTTCGGAGGCTTCAGGGTGGAAAGAGATATAAGACGCGCCGGCCTTGGCGAAGTCAGGCACGATGCGGTCCACCGGCTTGACCATCAGATGCACGTCAATCGGCGCGGTAATGCCGTAGTTGCGCAGCGCTTCGCACACCATCGGACCGATGGTCAGATTGGGCACGTAGTGGTTGTCCATGACGTCGAAGTGCACCACGTCGCCGCCTGCGGCCAGCACGTTAGCGGTATCTTCACCTAACCGGGCAAAATCTGCCGACAGAATGGACGGGGCAATCAAAAACTTTTTCATCCGCTTCTCCAAACGTAGGGTCGAGTTGTTATGCGCCGGGGTGCCCCCGGCTTAGCGATACAGCGCCAAAAGCTCGTTCACTTTGCTGCGGCCGAGAATATTGCGGCTGATCGTGCGGCGCGCTTTCACCACATACAGCGCAGCATGCTGGTACCAGTCGCGCGTCAGCTCGGTATCGTGATTGGAAATCAATACCGGCACCCGGCTCTCTACCGAGAGCTGATGCGCCAGATGCGCCAGGCTCTGCTGATCGGCGATGCTGAAGCTGTTGGTGTGGTAAGCGGTGAAATTCGCCGTCGCCGACAGCGGCGCATAAGGCGGATCGCAATACACCACGGCGCCGGCTGCGGCCTTCGCCATGGTATCGCGGTAATGCTCGCAGACAAAAGTGGCATTGCGCGATTTTTCAGCAAACCAGTAGAGCTCTTCTTCCGGGAAGTACGGTTTCTTGTACCGGCCAAACGGCACATTGAACTCGCCGCGCAGGTTATAGCGGCACAGGCCGTTATAGCAGTGACGGTTCAGGTACAGGAACAGCAGCGCCCGGCGGTAAGGCTCGGTGCTAGTATTGAACTCTTCTCGCAGCAGGTAAAACTGATCCGAGTTATTGAATTCATCGGCGAAAAGCGTGCGGGCATCGCGCACGAAGTCATCCGTGCGCAGCTTAACGATGTTATACAGGTTGATAAGATCGCTATTGATGTCGGCGAGAATGTAGGCGTCGTAATCCGTATTCAGAAAGACGGATCCCGCACCCACGAAGGGCTCGATTAAGCAGTCTCCCGCCGGCAGATGGCGACGAATCTCATCTACCAGCGGGTATTTTCCACCAGCCCATTTTAAAAAAGCGCGGTTTTTCTTCATGCCGTCAATTAGCTACTTATACAATTCAGAGCGGCGGATTGTACTCTGTTTCAGACAGCACATCAGCGCACAAATTTAAATGATTTATTTTTTAAGATCTTGCTGCACTTGGTGTACAGGTCGAACCCATGGTTTTTTCGCCTGCACATCGGCCGGCAACGAAGCAATGGCGCGCTTCGCTTCAGCAGAAGACGCATAGTTGCCGCTCACCAGCACATACCACGGCTTGCCGTCACGCTTGGTGGCGTACACCAGGTAATTCTGCAGCTTCTGCTGTTTGGCGTAGGCGTTCAGCGTATCGGAACGCGAAGCGCTGCTCAGTTGCAAGGTATAGTGGCTGCCCGGCGCAGACTGCACAGAACTGCCGCTGCTGGCGACCGCTCCCGCTTTCGCGGTGGAAGACGGCTTGGCCGGCGGCGTATACACCGTAGTCGGTGATTTATGCTGCGTTGCGGTCGGTTTGGCGGCGGCGGTTTTCGCCGGCGTTTTATGCTGTTGCGGGGCAGTGCCCTGCACAGGACGCGTCGCTTCGCGCGCTGCGGCGCCGCTCATCACCGTTGCCGGTGCGGTCGGCAACGTCGACGCTGCGCCGGTCATGCCCTGCGTAGCGGCGTCAACCTGCCCCTGCTGCTGCGACAGCGCATCCGCCATGTTGCCCGGCAAATCGACGCGCTGCTGCGCACCGCCTTGCTGAGGCTGCGTTTGCGCTTCGGTCGGCGTGCCGGAGATCGGCGGAACGCTGACGTTCTGCGGTTGCTGCGGCTGAGTCGCGCTCACGCCGTTATTATCGTGGGTATCCGTCGTGCCGCCCGGCACGCCGTTATTGGCGGTGGTCAGCGACGAAGAACCGGACAGGTTGATATCGCGGGCCGCGCCGTTTTGCGCGCCGCTCTCCTGAGCCGCTTCATGTTTGGTCGGCGCCTTCAGGGCTGAACCGATGCCGATAATCAGCAGCAGCAGCACCAAAATGCCGATGCCAATCATCAAATGCTGGCGCGAAACGGCGAAGCGCGGCGCGGCGGCCGGCTTGCGCGAACGCGTAGGACGACGATCGCTGCTATCAGGTCTGAGATCGTCTTCCGGTTTAAACTCGTCCATCTGAAACCCTCCAACTAGAGGCAAAAGCCCACCACCGTAGACCTACCGTGGCACGGGCGGATTAACCCGATGATGGCAAAGCGACACCCGTCGTGCTCTGCTCACTGTATTAATATAGATGCTAATGGCGGCTAAGCCACTGTTACTTAGTCCGATTTAATTACGCTTCCGCTCAGGCAAGCAGGCGGCGATCGACGCCAGCACCAGCTCATGCCCTACGCCGCCGCGCACTTCCGCCGCACCGATCGCGGTCGGCAACACCAAACGCAGTTCCCCCGCCAGCACTTTCTTGTCGCGCAACATGTGCGGCAAGTAGGATTCCGGCGTCATTTCCTGCGGCCCGCAGACCGGCAAGCCGGCGCGCAGCAGCAGCGCTTTGATGCGCTCGATGTCTTCAACGGAGAACTGGCCGAGACGGTGCGCGGTTTCCGCCGCCATCACCATGCCCGCAGCCACCGCCTCACCGTGCAGCCACACGCCGTAGCCCATCTCGGCTTCGATAGCATGGCCGTAAGTATGGCCCAGATTCAGCAGGGCGCGCAGACCGCTTTCGCGTTCGTCTGCGGCCACCACCTCGGCCTTCAGCTCGCAGCAGCGGCGAATACAGTAGGCCAACGCCTGCATATCCAACGCCATCAGCGCATCGATGTTATTTTCCAACCAGACGAAAAACTCGCGATCGAGAATGATCCCGTATTTGATGACTTCGGCCAGGCCGGAAGAGAGTTCACGCGTCGGCAGCGTTTTCAGGCAATCCAGATCAACCACCACCGAAGCGGGTTGATAGAAAGCGCCGATCATGTTTTTGCCGAGCGGGTGGTTGACGGCGGTCTTACCGCCCACGGAGGAGTCCACCTGCGACAGCAGCGTGGTGGGAACCTGAATGAAGCGCACGCCGCGTTGGTAGCACGCGGCGGCAAAGCCGGTCAGATCGCCGACAACGCCGCCACCGAGCGCGATCAGCGTGGTATCGCGCCCGTGCGGTTTTTCGAGCAGCGCCGAAAACACCTGCTCCAACACCGCCAGAGATTTGTACTGCTCACCATCGGGAAGAATCACCTGATCCACCACGACGCCGCTCTGCTCCAGCACCTGCCGGACACGCTCCAGATAGAGCGGCGCCAGGGTCTGGTTGGTGACCAACATCGCTTGTTCACCCGCCTTTAACGGCATAAAAGAAGCCGGATCGTCAAACAATCCGGCGGCGATGGTAATCGGGTAGCTGCGCTCCCCAAGCGTTACAGTAATTCTCTCCATGTCGCGCTTAGTTCTCTGTATGGTACGGCGGTGGTTGATCCCCGCAACGGCGGGGAACACAAATCAGTTTTCCGCATTGGCCGACGGCGAACGCGAAAATCAGCAATCAGTTGCTTTCCAGCATGTTGATGATCTGGTTGGCAACCACTTTAGCGCTCTGATCGTCGGTGCGAATGGTGACATCGGCAATCTCTTCATACAACGGATTGCGCTCTTTCGCCAAAGCTTCCAGCACTTCACGCGGCGGAGAATCAACCTGCAGCAGCGGGCGTTTTTTATCACGCTGGGTACGAGCCAACTGCTTTTCGATCGTGGTTTCGAGATAAACCACCACGCCGCGCGCGGACAGACGGTTGCGCGTTTCGCGCGACTTCACCGAACCGCCGCCGGTCGCCAACACAATCCCTTGTTTTTCCGTCAGTTCATTAATGACTTTTTCTTCACGATCGCGGAAACCTTCTTCCCCTTCCACGTCGAATACCCAGCCCACGTCAGCTCCGGTACGTCGCTCAATTTCTTGATCGGAGTCGAAGAACTCCATATTGAGTTGCTGAGCTAACTGACGGCCAATAGTGCTTTTGCCGGCACCCATAGGCCCAACCAGAAAGATATTGCGTTTCTCTGCCATGTTTTTCGGTATTACTAAGACAATTCGTTAATGTTAACCCGCCCCGCCAATCAAATCAGCGGCGGGACCTAAACTGAAACCTCATGAGCGATAGTGCGAGATCAGACGAAAAATTATCTCAACACTCTTGGTAGTTTGGCAACCGAATAAATCGCAATCCACGCCGCGGGAGGGAAACCATATGTTTTTAACGGCGTCTTGGCGCTAACAAAAAACCTCGGTGCTCAATTCGGTAACCCTTGTAAGCTAAATCGGCCGCAGCGTCAAACGCAGATCCCCCCAAGGGGATAAAAAAGTGTATCTGCTCATCAACTTTAGGCGATTTGCCGCCCGGCCGACAGGCCGCCGCTTATCCCTTAATCAGGGTTGGCGTAATAAAGATCACCAGCTCGCGTTTTTTCTGTTGTGCGCCGCTCTGCCGGAACAAGCCCCCCAGCAGCGGCGCATCCCCCAGTCCCGGCACCTTGTCCGCCGTCTTGCCGCGATGCCGTTGAAAAATGCCGCCGAGCACCAGGGTTTCGCCGTTTTTCACCGTGATCTGCGTCTTAATCTCCTGTTTATCGATGGTCAACGCCTCTCCGGCCCCTCGGCTGATGGCGCGCCCCGGCATATTTTGGCTGATCTGCAGCGTCAGCGTGATGCGCCCGTCCGGCAACACCTTCGGCGTCACCTCCATGCCCAGCACCGCCTCTTTAAACTCGATGGCGGTCGCACCGCTGGCGCCGCTGGACACTTCATAAGGGATCTCCGTCCCTTGCTTGATGCTGGCGGTTTGCAGATGCGCCGTCAGGAGACGCGGGCTGGCGATGATCTCCACCTGATTTTCCTGCTCCAGCGCCGTCAGCTCCAGGCTCAGCAAACGCCCGCTGATGCGCGCCAGATGGAAACCGGCGTTCACCGCGCTGCGCTCCAACGGCAGGTTAACGCCGATATTGCCCGGCCGCAGCGGCCGCGCCGGCCTGTCGTCGGGCGCCAATCCCCAACGCACGCCGAGCTCACGCAGGCTTTCGCTGTTGATGGTCACGATATGCGCCGCCAGTTGCACCTGTGCCAGCGGCGCATCCATTTCCGTTATCCGCTTTTTCAACTGCGCCACAATCGGCGCGGTGTCGCGCAGCAGCAGCGTATTGGTGCGTTTATCCGCCAACACGCTGCCACGCTCGCTCAGCAACGCGCCACGTTGGGCGTTGAGGCTTTCGGCAATTTCCGCCGCATCGCCGTTTTGCACGGTCATCGTCAGGCTGTGCAAGGGTTGCCGCTGCGCCAGCGCCTCTTGCAGCTGTCTTTTTTCCCGCGCATCCGGCTCCGGGGAGATCAGCATCACGTTACCCTCCCGCGTCATCGTCAGTTTGCCCATACGCAGGGTCAGCGCCAGCGCCTGGGGCCAGGGCACATCCTCCAGCCGCAGCGTCAGGTTGCCGCTCACGCCCGGCGCGGCGATCAGGTTCATCTGCCGATAATCCGCCAAGGCCTGCAGGATGACCGTGACCGGCGCATCCTGAAACTCCAATGAGATTATCTGTTTATCCTGAGCCTGCGCGGTGCCGAGCGCCAAACACCCTAGCGCCAAGCCCAGTCCAGCGCGTCCTTTCATGATTTGTCATCCTTGTCGTCGATCATCAGCGATATGTCGTCGCGGCTCGCCGGGCACTCCGGTTCGGCCGTCAGCGCCTTCAACGTCAGGCTGCGCGCCTGCACCTGCGTCACCTGCCAGCGCTCGGCAAGCACCCGTTGTTGCGGCCGCAGGCGCAACCATTGCCCCGCCGGCGTCACCACCCAGCCATAGCGCTGCATCGGTTGCCCGATGACGCCTTTCAATCGCCAGCCCGCCGGGGATGTCTCTGTCTGGGCGCAAGCAGGCATCGGAGGCGGCGCAAACGGGTCGCGCGGTTCGGCGCATAAGGCCCACGGCCATAGCAGCCACCACCAACGGCCGGATCTTTTACTCATCGGCCAGCTCCTCGGCGGCATCCTGTAAAACCAACCGCGCCGTCATGCCCTGCGGCGGCGTCTCCACGCTCAATTGTTCGAGACGCAAATCGGCGGGCAGCGCCTCCAGCAGCGCCAACAAACCGGGGTAGTCAATGCGCAAGCTCAGCGTCTGCCGCGGTGGTTTTTCCTGCCGCTGCCAGCGCAATAAGGCGCCCCCCGCACGTTGCAGCCCGTTCGTCAGATCGCCGGTGGCGGCCGGAGCGAGCGGCGTCGGCGGCATCAGGGCGACCGGCGCCTCGTCCAGTTGGCGCTGCGCCACGGCGATCTGTTGCAGCAGGCGCTGTTGCCGCTCTGTCGCACTTTCCCGCTGACGCCATTCGTCTTGCAGCATCCAGCCCCCGCCCAACAACGCCAACGTGCCTATGCCCAGCCATTGCGCGGCCAGCAATCGCCGGCCCGACAGGCCCAGCAAGAAGCGCAGCCCGGATGGAAGACGGTTATCCATCACGCCGCCACTGCGCCACCAGATGAAAGGCGTACAGGCCGTCGTCGCGTTGCGCCACCTCCGCCAAACGCAGCCGCGGTAACGCGGGCATCCCCGCCAGCCGCCGTTCGAACTGCGAAATGGCGGCAGGAGAACGGCTCAATCCACGCAGCCGCAGGCCGTTCGCCGCATCGCTGTCCAACGCCGTGAGCCACAGCGGTGGGGGGAGGCAGGAGGAGAGTTGCTGCAGCAGTTGCAAATAACGCCGGTTATGTTGGGCATTGCGCGCCTGCCGTTCAGCGAGGGCGCTGTATCGCGCCCGTTGCGCCCGTTCCTGCTGCTGCTGACGGACGAGCAGCGTCACTGCCGCCAGCTCTTCTTCCAACAGCGCCAGCCGCTCCTGACGCTGCGCCTGTTGATGACGCAGTTGGCCGGCGACGAGGCCCCCTGCCAGCAACAGCACCGTTACCTGCAACAGCAACACGCCCAGCCAGAAGCAGCCGCGCCGCCGATCGCGACGTTGCCGCCAGGGCAAAAAGTTGACCTGGTACATCAGCGGTCCTCCTCGCGCAGCGCCAGACCGCCGGCCAACGTAAACGCTGAGGGATGCACGGGCAACGGCGGACGCAGCTGCGTGAAGGCGCTGAGCGGCGACCAGGAAAGGCAGCCGACGGGCAAGGCTCCTGCCAGCACGCTGCCGGCATAGACCGGTCGATCATCGTCCGTCGGCGTCTGGGCTTGCAGCGCCCGCAGCGCCTGCGCGTCATCGTCGCCCGGCGTCAGCCCGAACGCGAACGCGCCGTCGGCCGGCGCCACCCACAGCCATTCTCGCTCGAGACGATGCATCAGCCCCGCGGTGTGCGGCACGCCCGCCGCCGTCGCCATCATCCGCAGCGCGCAGGGCGTAATATCGACCGCTTGCGGATGCAGGCCCGCCTGGCGCAGACAGTGCAGCCACTGCTGCAGCTCCTGCCGCCGCGCGGCGGTCAACAGCAGCGCCGCCCCCTCCGCCGGCGCAGCGCGATAGTCGAGCGCCAGCGTCTGGCCGTCGAGTGGGAACTGCTTCACGCCGTGGCCAACGATATAGTCGCTGCGTTCCGGCTCGCGCAGCCGCGCGTCCGGCTGCGCCATGCACTGTTGCAACACCCGCTGCGCCGGCAGGGCAATGCGTAAGGAAATATGTCGCGGCAGTTGGACGCGCCATTGCCGCAGCGCCCGGATCAGGGCTTCGGAAGGTGCCAGGCAGCCGTCGCGTAAAACCGCCTGCGGCAGCGTCTGTTGCCACCAGTGACGCAGTTGCCAGCCGTTGCGGCGGCGTTGGACCGCCAGCGCCCGCACGCAGTCGATTTGTATATCCAGCCCCACCTGCCATGCTTGAGGGAACATGTTTCACAAGCCTCCATAACATCCGATGATAAAAGAACATATCCATGTCGCAGGCTTGCCTTTATACTACCGCGCGGTTGTTTATAAACTGCCCAAATGACTTAGAAATGGGAAATCTCAGGTGAAGTTCGTAAAGTATTTACTAATCCTTGCAGTATGTTGCATCGTGCTGGGAGCAGCCTCGATTTTCGGCTTGTACAAATATGTCGAGCCGCAGCTGCCCGACGTCGCAACGCTGAAAGACGTGCGGCTGCAGATACCGATGCAGGTTTACAGCGCCGATGGCGAACTGATCGCCCAGTACGGCGAGAAGCGCCGCATTCCGCTGAAGTTGGATCAAATTCCGCCGGTGATGGTGCACGCATTTATCGCCACCGAAGACAGCCGCTTCTATGATCACCACGGTGTCGATCCGGTCGGCATCTTCCGCGCGGCCTCCATCGCGCTGGTCTCCGGCCACGCTTCCCAGGGGGCCAGCACCATTACCCAACAGCTGGCGCGTAACTTCTTCTTAAGCCCTGAACGCACCCTGATGCGTAAAATCAAGGAAGCCTTCCTGGCGGTACGCATCGAGCAGATGCTGACCAAAGATGAAATCCTTGAGCTGTATCTGAACAAGATCTACCTGGGTTACCGCGCTTACGGCGTGGGCGCCGCCGCGCAGGTCTATTTCGGCAAGGACGTCAGCCAGCTCACCCTGAGCGAGATGGCGACCATCGCCGGCCTGCCGAAAGCGCCGTCCACCTTCAACCCGCTCTATTCGCACGATCGCGCCGTTGCCCGTCGCAACGTAGTGCTGTCGCGCATGCTGGACGAACACTACATCACGCAGGCGCAGTACGATCAGGCGCGTTCTGAAGATTTGGTCGCCAACTACCATGCGCCGGAAATCAGCTTCTCCGCCCCGTATCTCTCCGAGATGGTGCGTCAGGAGATGATCAAGCGCTACGGTGAAAACGCCTATACCGACGGTTATAAGGTTTACACCACCGTGACCAAACGGCTGCAGCTGGCGGCGCAGGAATCGGTGCGCAATAACGTGTTGGCCTATGACATGCGCCACGGCTATCGCGGCCCGTCAAACGTGCTGTGGAAAGTCGGCGAAGCGGCCTGGGATCGCAAACAGATTGTCGACTCGCTGAAAAACCTGCCGAACTACGGCCCGCTGGCGCCGGCGGTCATCACCGCCGCCAACCCGCAGGAAGCGACGGCGATGCTGGCCGACGGCAGCAGCATTGCCCTGCCGATGGCCACCATGCGCTGGGCGCGGCCATACCGTTCAGACACTCAGCAAGGCCCAACGCCGAAACGCGTCACCGACGTGGTGCAGCCAGGCCAGCAGGTCTGGGTGCGTAAAGTGAACGAGGCCTGGTGGCTGTCGCAGGTGCCGGACGTCAACTCGGCGCTGGTTTCCATCAACCCGAACGACGGCGCGGTGAAAGCGCTGGTCGGCGGCTTCGATTTCAACCAGAGCAAGTTCAACCGCGTCACGCAGGCCCTGCGTCAGGTGGGCTCGAACATCAAACCGTTCCTGTATACCGCCGCGATGGATAAAGGCCTGACGCTGGCCACCATCCTGAACGACTTGCCGATCACCCGTTGGGATGCCGGCGCCGGCACCGACTGGCGGCCGAAGAACTCGCCGCCGACCTACGATGGCCCGATTCGTCTGCGTCAAGGGCTGGGGCAGTCGAAGAACGTGGTGATGGTGCGCGCGATGCGTGCGATGGGCGTCGACTACGCGGCGGAATATCTGCAGCGCTTCGGCTTCCCGGCACAGAACATCGTGCATACCGAATCGCTGGCGCTGGGCTCCGCTTCCTTCACCCCGATGCAGCTGGTGCGCGGTTACGCGGTGCTGGCGAACGGCGGTTACCTGGTCGATCCGTACTTCATCACCAAAATTGAAGACGACAACGGCAATACGGTGTTCGAAGCCAAACCTAAAGTGGTTTGCAGCAGCTGCAACCTGCCGGTGATCTACGGTGATACTCACCGTTCGGCCGTGCTGTCCGATGACAACATCGAAAACGTCGCCACCTCGCAGGAAGGCAGCAACAGCACGGTGCCGATGCCGCAGCTGGAGCAGGTAACCCCGGCTCAGGTGCAGCAGGACGGCGACCAACAGTATGCGCCGCACGTGATCAGCACGCCGCTGGCCTTCCTGATCCACGACGCGCTGAACAGCAACATCTTCGGTGAACCGGGTTGGATGGGCACCGCCTGGCGCGCCGGGCGCGATCTGAAACGTCATGATATCGGCGGCAAAACCGGTACCACCAACAGTTCCAAAGACGCCTGGTTCTCCGGCTATGGCCCGGATACCGTGACGTCGGTGTGGATCGGCTTCGACGATCACCGCCGCGATCTGGGCCGTTCGACGGTGTCCGGCGCTATCCCGGATCAGATTTCCGGCGGCGAAGGCGGTGCCAAGAGCGCCCAGCCGGCGTGGGACGACTTCATGAAGATCGCGCTGGAAGGCATTCCGGAGCAGAAAGTCACGCCGCCTCCGGGCATCATCAGCGTCACCATCGACAAGAGCAGCGGCAAGCTCTCTGGCGGTGGCGGCGGCAGCCGTTCCGAGTACTTTATCGAAGGAACGCAGCCGACGGACTACCCATCGCGCGATACCGGCACCACGCTGACCGATCCGGGCGGCGAAAGCCACGAGCTGTTCTGATCGAAAAGGGCCAGAGAAATCTGGCCCTTTTTTTATGCGGCGCGAAGCGTCTCAGCGCGAAGCGCGCAGAAACGCCTCGGAGAGGAACAGCGCGCTGACGTTGCGCGCCTCACGGAAATCCGGTTCCGCCAGCAGCGCCATCATGTTGGCGATCGGCCAGCGCACCTGCGGCAGGGGTTCCGGTTCGTCCCCTTCCAGGCTCTGCGGGTAGAGATCGTGCGCCAGCACAATATTCATTTTGCTGGAAAAGTAGGATGGCGCCATCGTCAGCTTGCTGAGGAAATCAAAGCGTCTGGCGCCGAATCCCACTTCTTCCATCAGCTCGCGGTTGGCCGCCTCCAGCACCCCCTCGCCGGGATCGATCAACCCTTTCGGGAAGCCCAGCTCATAGGATTCAGTGCCCACCGCATATTCGCGGATCAGCAGCAGGTCATCGCCAATCACCGGTACAATCATCACCGCCTCGCGATCCGAAGGCCGCATGCGCTCATACACCCGCCGCACACCGTTGCTGAATTCCAAATCGACCGACTCGACGTTGAACAAACGCGAACGCGCGACCGTTTCCACTTTCAGAATTTTAGGTTTTTGCAGGTGTTTATCCATGATTGCCTCAAAGAGGTTGCCCAGGCGCGGACAGGGCAACCGAAAAAATGATTGGCGTAACGCACGGCTCGTTGGCGCTCAAACGCTGACCAAATTCGATCTTGATCACATTGTGCGTTAAGGGCAAGCTCGGCCGCAACGCGCATGAACAGTAATTTACTTTCTTTTAACAAGCGTCGCCAGCCGCGGGCGATTTTCTGCACTGATTCAGCAAACAGCGCGCATGAAAATAGGATAATGCCGATATCGACGGCAGGGGCCGGTTGCTAGTATCACGCAGGCAAGAATCAGTGATAAAATGACCTTGCTTCATGAAGGAATGAGATCCAAAGCGAAAATCTGTTTGTTCCCTCATTAGTTCTGGGTGCCTCCTGGCGGTTTACTCCGTATAATATTCAGCTTTTCATCAGGTTGGCGAAATTCACGGGTGTGAGATGGGGATTGCATGAGCACAATAGTGTTGATATTGGCCTTAGTGCTTGTCTGCCTGATTGCCGCCGGCCTGTACCTGTGGTTCAAGGCCCGCCACCCGACGGCGCTGGCGCGCACGCTGCCGTTTATCAAACCCGCCCACCGCAAGCTGACCGACGAAGAACGCGCGGCGGTCGAGTTCTACCTCAATCAACAAAACAAGCTGAGCAACAAACTGTTGCCCGGCGGCGGCGCTACGCTGCCCGCAGCCAAACTGGCGCTCACCCCGCAAAGCGATAACGTTTATCCCGTGACGCACGCCATCACCCGTTACGGGCTGGCCAGCGACGATCCCAATAAATGGCGCTATTACCTCGACGCTGAAGAGGTGCACCTCCCCCCGTTTTGGGAACCCTACATCACCGCCGACAACCATGTGGAAGTGATCAAAACCCAGACGCTGCCGCTGGTGATTTCGCTCAATGGGCACTCGCTGAAAGATCATATCCACGACCGGCCGCAGCCGCCGGTCGTGACCGCCGCGCCGACCAAAAACGCCTCCATCCGCAAGGAAGAGAGCGAGCATGTCGAGCTGGTGAACATTCGCAAGGAAACGCCGGAAGAGCATGCGCTGAACCGGCCGAACGGCATCCGTGAAGCCGTCATCATCTCCGCCGCGCTGCTGCTGCTGTTCTTCAGCCTGATCAGCCCGGTGCTGGTGATCCCCTGGATGATTTTCGTGGCGGTGCTGATGATCGCCTGGGGAGGGTGGAACCTGTTCCGCCGCCCGGCGTCGCGCGAGTTGAAAGAGATCCACTGCCTGCGCGGCACGCCAAAGCGCTGGGGCCTGTTCGGCGAATCCGGCCAGGGGCAGATCAGCAATATTTCGCTCGGCATTATCGATCTGATCTATCCGCCGCACTGGCAACCGTACCTGACGCAGGATCTGGGCAAAACCACCGATGTGGACGTCTATCTCAACCGTCAGGTGGTGCGGCAGGGGCGTTTCCTGTCGCTGCATGACGAAGTGAAGAATTTCCCGTTGCAGCAGTGGGGCCGCAATGCGGTGCTGGTCGCCAGCTCGGCGCTGGTTCTGCTGCTGCTGCTGATCTATATCCCGCTCAACCTGCCGTTGACCCTCAGCATGGCCTGGCTGCAAGGCGCGCAAAAAGTGGAAGTGACCAGCGTACAGGCGCTGGAGGCCACGCCGCTGCGCATCGGCGACACGCTGAAAGTGCGCGGCAGCGGCATGTGCTATGTCCCGCCGCCGGCCAACGGCGGCGGCGCCGTCAATTTTGCGCCGTTCGACTGCTCCGGCATCTATTGGAACACCGCCGCCCCGCTGCCGCAGCCGGAATCGGAAGTCATAGACAAAGCGACAGCCCTGCTGGCGACGGTCAGCGGTCAGCTGCATCCGAGCGGCGCCGATCAGAAGGTCAACCCGCAGCTGGCCAGCGCCATCGAGAAATCCGGCATGATCCTGCTGGACGATTTCTCCGATATCGTGCTGAAAACGCAGGATCTGTGCCAGACGGAAAACGACTGCGTACGGCTGAAAAACGCGCTGGTTAACCTGGGCAACGCGAAAAACTGGAGCAGCCTGGTGAAACGCGCCAAATCCGGCGCGCTGCAAGGCGTCAACGTCCTGCTTCGTCCGGTCAGCGCCGAATCGCTGGAAAGCCTGACCAAAGTGGCCACCTCGTCGTTCATCTTCAATGAGACGCGACTGGCCGCCGCTGCGCTCAACAGCCCGCCGCCAGGCGGTTTCCTGATCCGCAGCGACGAAGGCCGCCAGTGGGTCAGTCACCCCCAGCCGCAGACGCCGCAAAGCGAATACAACGCGCTCGACCAGTGGAATGAGCTGCAGCGCCAGTCCAACCTGCTGCTGCATACCCCATTCCAGGCGCAGGGCGTGATCACCAGCCTCAGCGTTGACGCCAACGGCACTCGCCACGTGGCGTTGCACAGCGAACCGGACATGATCACCCTGTGGCGCTATCTCGGCACCAGCCTGTTGTTGCTGGCCGTAGTGGTCAGCCTGGGTTATAACGCCTGGCGGCTGGTGCAGCGTCGGCGCATCAATCAGCACCGCGTCGCCGATATCCAGCGTTACTACGACAGCTGCTTCAACCCGCAGCTCAATCCGATGTCGATGCGGCCGATGGCCTGAACCTGACGCCGGGGCTTCGGCCCTGTCATCCGCTTATGCTACGCTAACGCTATTATTCTCATCTGCGGACTGCCCGTCGGTCCGCCCGTGGAGTTTTTATGGTTCCCGAGTTTGATTGGCCGCAGATCGATACCGTGCTGCTGGACATGGACGGCACATTGCTGGATCTGGAGTTCGACAGCCACTTTTGGCTCAGCCTGGTGCCGCAGGCGCTGAGCGAAAGGCGCGCCATTCCGTTCGACGAAGCCCGCCACATCATCGAGCGGGAATATCAGGCGGTGCAGCACACCATGAACTGGTATTGCTTCGATTACTGGAGCGAGCGGCTGGATCTGGACATTTACCGCATGACCAGCGAAGTGGGCAGCCGCGCCCGGCTGCGCGAAGACACCGAGCCTTTTTTACGGGCGCTGCGCGACGCCGGCCTGCAAACCATTTTGCTGACCAACGCCCATCCGCACAGCCTGGCGGTGAAAATCGAGCATACCGGCCTCGATCGGCACCTTGATTTATTGTTTTCCACCCACACATTTGGTTATCCGAAAGAAGATCAGCGTCTGTGGCAGGCAGTGCAACAGCACACCGGATTCAACCCGCAGCGCACGCTGTTTGTCGACGACGGCGAGCCGATCCTCGACGCGGCGCGCACTTTCGGCATTCGTTACTGCCTGGGCGTGCAAAACCCGGACTCCAGCACGGCGGAGAAAAGCTTCCAGCGCCATCCGTCGATGCGCGACTACCGCCTGCTGATACCGGCGCTGGCCAAGGGGGAAGCATGAAGGAAAAAGCGACGCGCGACGACGCGGTCCGACTGGATAAGTGGCTGTGGGCCGCACGCTTCTACAAGACCCGCGCGCTGGCGCGCGAAATGATCGACGGCGGCAAAGTGCATTACAACGGCCAGCGCGGCAAGCCGAGCAAGATTGTCGAGCTCAACGCGGAGCTCAAACTGCGGCAGGGCAACGAAGAACGTACGGTGATCGTGCTGGCGCTGACCAGCCAACGCCGCGGCGCCAACGAGGCGCAGCAAATGTATCAGGAAACCGAAGCCAGCATCGCCAACCGCGAAAAAATGGCGCTGGCGCGCAAGATGAACGCGTTGACCATGCCGCATCCGGACCGACGTCCGGACAAAAAGGAGCGGCGCGACCTGATGAAATTTAAATTTGGTGAGCAGGAATAACCCCTCACCGCAATGAGAGAAGATTATGTCCAACCATGACCAATTGCACCGTTACCTGTTTGAAAACTACGCGGTGCGCGGCGAGCTGGTTACCGTCAGCGAAACCTATCAGCAGATCCTGAACAACCACGACTACCCGGCGCCGGTGCAAAACCTGCTGGGCGAGCTGCTGGTCGCCACCAGTCTGCTGACCGCAACCCTGAAGTTCGACGGCGACATCACCGTTCAGCTGCAAGGCGACGGCCCGCTGAAGCTGGCGGTGATCAATGGCAACAACCGCCAAGAGATGCGCGGCGTTGCGCGCACCCAGGCGCCTATCGCCGACGACAGCACCCTGCATCAGATGATCGGCAACGGCGTCATGGTCATCACCATTTCCCCAACGGAAGGCGAACGCTATCAGGGCGTGGTCGGTCTGGAAGGGGAAACGCTGGCCGAATGCCTGGAAGCCTACTTCCGCCAGTCTGAACAGTTGCCGACCCGCCTGTTCATCCGCACCGGCGAAGCGGAAGGCAATGCCGCGGCGGCCGGCATGCTGCTGCAGGTGCTGCCGGCGCAAGACGGCAACCTCGATGATTTCGATCACCTGGTGCAACTGACCAACACGGTCAAAAGCGAAGAGCTGTTCGGCCTGCCGGCCAACGAGGTGCTGTACCGTCTGTATCATCAGGAAGAAGTCACCCTGTATGAACCGCAGGACGTGCAATTCCGTTGTACCTGTTCACGCCAGCGTTGCGCCGACGCGCTGCTGACGCTGCCGACCGACGAAGTGGCGGACATGCTGGAGCAGGACGGCAATATCGACATGCACTGCGACTACTGCGGCAGCCACTATGTCTTTGACCCGGTTGATGTTGCCGCTTTGTATGCGGGCAACGCCGGCGAAAGCGATCGGTTGCACTAAGTCACACCCTCTCGGCGGGCGCGCCCGGCGCCCGCCAAGCCCCGCCGTTTGCACGTTTGCTTTTTTCCGTGTGCTATCTCTCAGATCGTAACGAAATACCGCCTAAAACGTTAAATATTTGATACCCATCGCGGTTACGCACCGTTAGATCCCTACAATTGCCGCCAGAAATTCTGTGACCAAGGAGTAGTAACATGCGCGTTAAAGGTATAACCCCTCAGGATCTGGCCGCTTACGGCATTCACGACGTCAGCGAAATCGTTCACAACCCGAGCTATGAACTGCTGTTTAAGGAAGAAACAGACCCATCTCTGGAAGGTTTTGAGCGTGGGGTAGTCACCAAGCTGGGTGCCGTCTCCGTCGATACCGGCATCTTCACCGGCCGTTCGCCGAAAGACAAATACATCGTCCGTGACGACATCACCCGCGATACCGTGTGGTGGGCCGATCAGGGCAAAGGCAAAAACGACAACAAACCTCTCAGCCCGGAAGTCTGGGCCGATCTGAAACACCTGGTCACCGAGCAACTGTCCGGCAAGCGCCTGTTCGTGGTGGATACCTTCTGCGGCGCCAACGCCGACTCGCGCCTGAAAGTGCGTTTCATCACCGAGGTGGCCTGGCAGGCGCACTTCGTGAAAAACATGTTCATCCGCCCGAGCGACGAAGAGCTGGCAGACTTCGAGCCGGACTTCGTGGTGATGAACGGCGCCAAATGCACCAACCCGAACTGGCAGCAGCAAGGCCTGAACTCGGAGAACTTCGTCGCCTTCAACCTGACCGAGCGCATGCAGCTGATCGGCGGCACCTGGTACGGCGGCGAAATGAAGAAAGGCATGTTCTCGATGATGAACTACCTGCTGCCGCTGAAAGGCATCGCCTCGATGCACTGCTCGGCCAACGTGGGCGAGAAAGGCGACGTGGCGGTGTTCTTCGGCCTGTCCGGCACCGGCAAGACCACCCTCTCCACCGATCCTAAGCGTCAGCTGATCGGCGATGACGAGCACGGCTGGGACGACGACGGCGTGTTCAACTTCGAAGGCGGTTGCTACGCCAAGACCATCAAGCTGTCTGAAGAAGCCGAGCCGGACATCTACCACGCCATCAAACGCGATGCGCTGCTGGAAAACGTCACCGTGTTGGCCGACGGCAGCATCGACTTCAACGACGGTTCGAAAACCGAGAATACCCGCGTTTCTTACCCGATCTACCATATCCAGAACATCGTCAAGCCGGTGTCCAAGGCGGGTCACGCCACCAAGGTGATCTTCCTGACCGCCGACGCCTTCGGCGTGCTGCCGCCGGTATCGCGCCTGACCGCCAACCAGACTCAGTACCACTTCCTGTCCGGCTTCACCGCCAAGCTGGCCGGCACCGAGCGCGGCGTGACCGAGCCGACGCCAACCTTCTCCGCCTGCTTCGGCGCCGCATTCCTGTCGCTGCACCCGACGCAGTACGCCGAAGTGCTGGTGAAACGCATGCAGGCCGCCGGCGCCCAGGCTTACCTGGTCAACACCGGCTGGAACGGCACCGGCAAACGCATCTCGATCAAAGATACGCGCGGCATCATCGACGCCATCCTGAGCGGTGAAATCGACAAGGCGGAAACCGTTACCCTGCCTATCTTCGATCTGGCGATGCCGACCGCGCTGCCTGGCGTGAACCCGGAGATCCTCGATCCACGCAACACCTACGCCAGCCTCGAGCAGTGGCAGGAAAAAGCGCAGGATCTGGCCGAGCGCTTCATCACCAACTTCGACAAATACACCGACACGCCTGCGGGCGCCGCGCTGGTCAGCGCCGGCCCGAAGCTGTAATTCGGTAGCGTTACCTCTTCAGCTAAGGCGCGGATCCCGCGCCTTTTTTTATTTCAATTGATTGCTTTTTAATCGGTGAGACGAGAGAATAAGTCAATGCAATCATTGATAGCAAAGGAGGTTTCAATGGCTACTATCACCGTCAGAAATCTGGACGACGAAATCAAAGAGCTGCTGCGTATCTCAGCGGCGAAAAACGGCCATTCCATGGAAGAGGAAGCGCGCATGATCCTGAAACAGGCGCTGGTGAAAAAGCCGCCGCGCTATGGATTGGGTACCTGGATGCATCAGCACTTCGCCGAATTCGGCGGCGTTGAGCTGGAGATCCCACCGCGTGACGCCGTGCCGCCACGCATCGTCACCTTTGATGATGAAGATGACAACGCATGATCATTATCGACACCGACGTCATTTCAGAAACGCTGCGTCCCAGCCCGTACTACAACGTCATTAACTGGTTAAATGAAAAGGACAATGACGAGCTCTATCTCAGCGCCATTGTCCTCGCCGAACTGTTCAGCGGCGTGGCCTGCATGCCTGACGGCAAACGCCAGCGGGATCTCAAGCTGAAATTGGCGGACGCCATTGAATTGAAGTTCGAGGGGCAGATATTGCCGTTTGATGGGCTGTGCGCGATGCAATACGCGGAATTGACGGCAAGGAATCGGCTGTTGGGTAAAGCGATGAGCGTGCCCGATACCCAAATCGCCGCCACCTGCCTGCATTACGGCGCCGCCCTGGCCACCCGCAATACCAAAGACTTCCTCCACTGCGGCATCGAATTAATCGATCCGTGGCAGGCGCCGACCGGCCGCCGGTTGCATGAGGATGCGGCGGAATACTACGTGATGAGCAGAAAGTCCTGACGGGGCCGCAGCGGCGCGGCCCACATCAGAGGTCAGGCGGTTTCCCTGGCCGTTTGATGGCCGTTGGTCGACTCTTTTTTCTCCATCGGCAACGGAATATAAGCGCGGATCAATAGCCCGCCGCGCTCGCTGGTGCCGATATCCAGTTCGCCATCATGCGCGTCGATAATACGCTGCACGATCGCCAGCCCCAGGCCTGTGCCGCTGGTGCTGCGCGCGCTGTCACCGCGCACGAACGGCTGCAGCAGGTGCTTCAACTCGTCCGGCTTGATGCCCGGGCCGTCATCTTCCACCTGGAACCAGCCGCGCTGCAGCTCACGGCCGCTGCTGACCTTGATCCAGCCGTTGCCGTAACGCGCCGCGTTCACCACCATATTCACCGCCGCCCGTTTAATCGACAGCGGATGCACGTTCATCATCAGCTCGCCCGGCGACAGCGCGGTTTCAATCACCCGCTCATAGCCGCTCTCGGCCGCGACCACTTCGCCTAAAATGGCGTTCAGATCGCTGCTTTCGGTCGGCATTTCCTGCCCGGTGCGCAGATAATCGATGAACTGCTCAATGATGGCGTTGCACTCTTCGATGTCTTTATTGATCGACTCGGCCAGATAGCCGTCTTCGGCGCTCATCATCTCCGTCGCCAGGCGGATGCGCGTCAACGGCGTGCGCAGGTCGTGGCTGACTCCGGCCATCAGCAAAGTGCGGTCATCCGCCAGCTGTTTGACGCCCGACGCCATCTGATTGAATGCGCGAGTCACCGACCGCACTTCGGAAGCGCCATACTCGCGCAGCGGCGGCGGAATAATGCCCTTGCCCACCTGCAGCGCCGCATGTTCCAGCTCCACCAGCGGGCGGTTTTGAATACGAATAAACAGCCAGGCACCGCCGATCGCCAGCAGCATAATCGCCAGCGTATAGCGGAACAGCGGCGAGAAATCGCCCTGGTGGATTTCCGTCAGCGGCACGCGCACCCAGATATCGGGCTGCAGCCAGGTTTTCAGCCACACCACCGGGGAGTTCTTGTTCACCTCCACCCGCACATCGGTCGGCCCGCCGAGCTGCTGCGCCATCTGCTGGCTGAGGAACTGGTAGTGCTGCGCCCAGCGCAGGCCGCTCTCCTCCGCCGCCGAGTTGGTGTAGAGAGAGATGCCCAGTTCGCGGTAGATCTCACGGCGGAACGCCGGCGGCACCTCCAGCAGCGTGCCGTCCTCCAGCTGCAGCCGATCGGTCATCAGCATACGCACTTCGTAGGCCAATACCTTGTTGAACTGCTGCAGGCTGGGCAGGATGGCGAAGTTCAGCACCACCAGATAGGTCGTCACCAGGCTGACGAACAGCAAGGTGACGATCAACAACAGGGTTCGGGCAAACGAGCTACGCGGTGAAAAGCGCAATCGCCTCATGCCTTACTGCCGTCCGGGACGAAGACGTAGCCGAGACCCCACACGGTCTGGATATAACGCGGATGCGCCGGATCTTCTTCAACCATACGGCGCAGACGAGAGATCTGCACGTCGATGGAGCGTTCCATGGCGCTGTATTCGCGGCCACGCGCCAGGTTCATCAGCTTATCGCGCGACAGCGGTTCACGCGGGTGGCTGACCAGCGCCTTCAGTACCGCGAACTCGCCGCTGGTCAACGGCATCGGCTCGTCTTCGCGGAACATCTCGCGGGTGCCGAGGTTCAGTTTGAATTTGCCGAAAGCGATCACCGCTTCTTCCTGCGAAGGCGCGCCCGGCAGTTCGTTCGCCTGACGGCGCAGCACCGCGCGGATACGAGCCAACAGCTCACGCGGGTTGAACGGTTTAGGAATGTAGTCATCGGCGCCGATTTCCAGGCCCACGATGCGATCGACCTCTTCGCCTTTCGCGGTGACCATAATGATCGGCATCGGGTTGCTCTGGCTGCGCAGGCGGCGGCAGATGGACAGGCCGTCTTCGCCCGGCAACATCAGATCGAGCACCATCAAATGGAAGGATTCACGAGTCAGCAAGCGATCCATTTGCTCAGCGTTGGCAACGCTGCGAACCTGGAAGCCCTGCTCGGTTAAATAACGTTCTAAAAGCGCGCGCAGGCGCATGTCATCATCGACAACCAGGATCTTATGATTCTCTTGCATGGTATTACTCCCAAAGGCTTTATTGCCTGACTCGAATATTGTTAGAAAACCTTGCCATTTGAGACAGCGTTTAATGGTATGTATTCTAGACGAAATTGTTACAAAGCTTATTCTTTTCCCCATTTATCAACAATTTTCAGTGAATGTCGACGGGGGTTCGTCAAAATTTCGCCCTTTATCGGCGCAATGTGGGGCGACGGCCCAATATTGTGCAATTTCGCCACCGGGAAGCGCCCGGTGGCGTTCAGCTGTCGGGTCAGGAAGTTTGCAGGAAACGCGCCAGCTGCCTGCGCAGCTGTCGGTTCTCTTGCTGTAGCGCATCAACCCGGTCGAGCAGCGTCAGCGCCATGGCGATCCCCGGCCAGTCCAGATCCAGCTCCGCCCGCAGCCTGCGTGCGCGCTGCAGATGGCTCAGCGCCGGATAATCAAACTCCCAGCGTGGCTGCGCCGGCTCCAGCGGCACGATAACGCCCAGGCCGACGATCTCGACCAGCTCGTCCTCGGAAATCTCCACCCTCTGACACAATTCCACCACGGTGAAAGTGATCTCTTTTTTCATCATCTGCTTTACTCCCATTCCGCGCGCGGGTTGAACGCCGCCTGTTCAGCCAGTTCCCGCCACAGGGCACTGGCCTTCTCGTTCGGCTTCGGCGGCATCACCACCTTGAGAATAACGTACAGGTCACCGGGCTCTTTCTTGCCCGCCAGCCCTTTGCCTTTGACCCGCAGCCGTTTGCCGCTCTGGCTGCCGGCCGGCACGGTCAGCGCGATTTTGCCGGTCAGCGTCGGCACCTCAATGCTGGCGCCGAGCGCCGCTTCCCACGGAGCGAGCGGCGCCACGATGCTCAGGTTGTGGCCGTCTATCTCAAACAGCGGGTGCGGCGCGAGGCGGATAACCAGATACAGGTCGCCGTTCTGGCCGCCGCCCACGCCGGCAACGCCCTGCCCCTTGAGGCGAATGCGCTCGCCGTCGCCCACGCCGGCCGGAATTTTCACGTTCAGCGTCTTGCTGGCTTCGCTTACCTGCCGCCCCAGTTCGTCGTACACCGGCAGCTTGTAGGAAATCTCGCGGCTTTGACCATGCAGCGTTTCCTCGAGGAACAGCGGCACCTCCATCTCCAGATCCTGGCCGCGGAAGCCATGCCCGCCGTGCGAGTGCGAAGCGGAACGGTGCCCGCCCGCCGCCCGCCCGCCGAACATGCTCTCGAAGAAGTCGGAGAAGTCTTGCGCGTCGGCGCCGCCGCCGTGCCATGAGGCGCTCTGCTGATAGCCGCCGTGATCGCCGCGCGCCTGGCGGCCAAAGTTCGGATCGTTGCGATGCAGCCGGATCTGATCGTACTCGGCGCGGCGCTCGTCGTCCTTCAGTACCTCATAGGCTTCGGCCAGTTCCTTGAACTTGCTCTCGGCGTCGTCTTCGGTGCTCACGTCAGGGTGATATTTACGCGCCAGCCGGCGGTAGGCCGTTTTGATGGTTTTCAGATCGGCGTTGGGCTCAACGCCCATCGTGGCGTAGTAATCTTTAAATTCCATGCGGTAATACCTTCAATGTGTTGGGTTGTGCGCCAAAATTCCTTGTCTCTCTCGCCAGATATCCTCCTTTCGTCACATTCTTTTTCCGCTATCGCTAAGCATACTCCCGATTGTTAAAAGCTGCGCAAACTGAATAAAAACCGTGCGACAAGGCGCAGGCCCGCGCGCCATTTTTAAAGCCCTCCGCATTCACGTACACTGTGGCGGTGGCCCCATAAAGATAAATCACGATGAGAACTCAACTGATAACCCGTGAAGGGTATGACAAGCTCAAACAAGAGCTGGATTACCTGTGGCGCGAAGAACGCCCCGAGGTGACCAAGAAAGTGACCTGGGCCGCCAGCCTGGGCGACAGAAGCGAAAACGCCGATTACCAATACAACAAGAAGCGGCTGCGCGAGATCGATCGCCGCGTCCGCTATCTGACCAAATGCCTGGAGCAGTTGAAGATCGTCGATTACTCCCCGCAGCAGGAAGGCAAAGTGTTCTTCGGGGCCTGGGTGGAGGTGGAGAATGACGACGGCGAGATCAAACGTTTTCGCATCGTCGGCTACGACGAGATTTTCGGCCGCAAGGATTACATCTCCATCGATGCGCCGATGGCGCGCGCCCTGCTGAAAAAAGAGGTCGGGGACGTCGCCACCGTCAATACCCCGCTGGGCGAGGCGCAGTGGTACGTGAACGAGATAAACTACCCGAAGTAAGCTTTCAGCTTTTTCCGAACCGCCGCCAACGCCGCCGCCTGAGCTGTTCTCCACGCCGCGGCCGCGCGGCGGCGGCCCGCTCCGCTGGCATTTTCCGCGATCAATCCGTATAACTGTCCCCTGTTTATTCACCGTTCTCAATACAGATACCAGACCTATGAATGACCCACTGAGCCGCATTATTGCAACAGAACTGCAGGCCCGGCCGGAGCAAGTCGACTCCGCCATCCGTCTGCTGGATGAAGGTAATACCGTGCCCTTTATTGCACGCTATCGTAAGGAAGTCACCGGGGGCCTGGACGACACCCAACTGCGCCAGCTGGAAACCCGCCTGGGTTATCTGCGTGAACTGGAAGATCGTCGTCAGACCATCCTGAAGTCGATCGATGAACAGGGCAAACTGACCGAACAACTGGCGGGGGCGATCAACGCCACGCTGAGCAAGACCGAACTCGAAGACCTCTACCTGCCGTACAAACCCAAGCGCCGCACCCGTGGCCAGATCGCCATCGAAGCCGGTCTGGAACCGCTGGCGGACACGCTGTGGCAGGATCCGCAACAGCAGCCGGAACAGCTGGCTGAACGCTACGTCGACGCCGAGAAGGGCGTGGCGGACGTGAAAGCCGCCCTCGACGGCGCGCGCTATATCCTGATGGAGCGCTTCGCCGAAGACGCCGCGCTGCTGGCCAAGGTGCGCGACTACCTGTGGAAAAACGCCCATCTGGTCTCCAAAGTGGTCGAGGGCAAGGAAGACGAAGGCGCCAAGTTCCGCGACTACTTCGATCACCACGAACCGATTTCCCAGGTGCCTTCGCACCGCGCGCTGGCGATGTTCCGCGGCCGCAACGAAGGTGTGCTGCAGCTGGCGCTGAACGCCGATCCGCAGTTTGAGGAAGCGCCGCGCGAAAGCCAGGCGGAGCTGATCATCATCAATCACCTCAATCTGCGCCTGAACAACGCTCCGGCCGACGCCTGGCGCAAGGCGGTGGTCAACTGGACCTGGCGCATCAAGGTGCTGCTGCACCTGGAAACCGAACTGATGGGCACGGTGCGCGAACGCGCGGAGGATGAAGCGATCAACGTCTTCGCCCGCAACATGCATGATCTGTTGATGGCCGCGCCGGCCGGCATGCGAGCCACCATGGGCCTCGATCCGGGCCTGCGCACCGGGGTGAAAGTCGCCGTGGTCGACGCGACCGGCAAACTGGTGGCCACCGACACCGTCTATCCGCACACCGGGCAAGCGGCCAAAGCCGCCGCCATCGTCGCGGCGCTGTGCATCAAACACAACGTGGAGCTGGTGGCGATCGGCAACGGCACCGCTTCACGTGAAACCGAGCGTTTCTATCTCGACCTGCAAAAGCAGTTCAGCGACGTCCGGGCGCAAAAAGTGATCGTCAGCGAAGCGGGCGCGTCGGTGTATTCCGCGTCCGAACTGGCGGCGCAGGAGTTCCCGGATCTCGACGTGTCGCTGCGCGGCGCGGTGTCCATCGCCCGTCGTCTGCAGGATCCGCTGGCGGAGCTGGTGAAGATCGACCCGAAATCCATCGGCGTCGGCCAGTATCAGCACGACGTCAGCCAGAGCCAGCTGGCGAAAAAGCTGGACTCGGTGGTGGAAGACTGCGTGAACGCCGTCGGCGTCGATCTGAACACCGCTTCGGTGCCGTTGCTGACCCGCGTGGCCGGCCTGACGCGCATGATGGCGCAGAATATCGTCAACTGGCGCGACGAGAACGGCCGCTTCAGCAACCGTGAACAGCTGCTGAAAGTCAGCCGTCTGGGGCCGAAAGCGTTCGAACAGTGCGCCGGCTTCCTGCGCATCAACCACGGCGACAACCCGCTGGATGCCTCTACCGTCCACCCGGAAGCCTACCCGGTGGTGCAGCGCATTCTGGCCGCCACCGAGCAGGCGCTGCAGGATCTGATGGGCAACGCCTCGGCGGTGCGCAGCCTGAAAGCGGTCGATTTCACCGACGACAAGTTCGGCGTGCCGACGGTCACCGACATCCTGAAAGAGCTGGAGAAGCCGGGCCGCGACCCGCGTCCTGAGTTCAAAACCGCCACCTTTGCCGAAGGCGTGGAAACCCTCAACGATCTGCAGCCGGGCATGATCCTGGAAGGGTCGGTCACTAACGTCACCAACTTCGGCGCCTTCGTGGATATCGGCGTGCATCAGGACGGTCTGGTGCACATCTCCTCGCTGGCGGACAAGTTCGTCGAAGATCCGCACACCGTGGTGAAGGCCGGCGACATCGTCAAAGTGAAGGTGATGGAAGTCGATCTGCAGCGGAAACGCATCGCGCTGAGCATGCGCCTGGATGAGCAACCGGGCGAAGGCTCGCCGCGCCGCGGCGGCAACGCGCCTGCACAGGCGCGCGACAACGCCAACCGTTCGGCAGGCGGCAACAAGGCCAAACCGCGCAATGCGACGCCGGCCGGCAACAGCGCCATGGGCGACGCGCTGGCAGCGGCGTTCGGCAAGAAACGCTAAGCCAGAGCCAACAGGGCGGAGCCTGCTCCGCCCTTTCTGATGAATAAAACTTGCGGCATTTCTTGACCCGTCTCAATAAACCATCATCTTTTTATTTCCCGTTCCTGCGTGACCGCCCTCCCATTATTCAGGCAACAAAAATGCCTCCTGCAGCCATTTATTAACAACTTCGTTAACACGCATTTTTCATCTCGCGAATTGTGAGAGAAACACAAATGGTTACCGCTCGCATTACGGCGGAATAATGTTATCGAATTGCCTTTCAGCGGAAATAAATAAAGGGAAAAAGCCATCGATATTTGCAAATGAGAAAACTCGGCTACAAATACGTAACTGATTTAACTCACCATTCTCATTTGTCGCCGCGTATAAGCGGTGGTAAAACGGGGATTATCAAGGGGACCAGCCAAAAAGCGGCCGCCGCCAAAATAATTGGTTACAATACCCTTACTTTTTGTATTGAACGCGATAATGATAATTACTATTATTTTCGCTCACTTTATTGCATGACCTTATGGATGAATACCGCCGACGGCGTGGCATTTTCGCCGGCAACGTCCAATTATCATCAGCCCGATGCTCATCGGCACCCGGAAGGTTAATGACATGCAGCTTCAACCTAAACGCACATATAAGATTGTCGGCTTTTCCAGCGAGATTGCGCCGGCCTACCGCCAAAAATTGTTATCGCTCGGCATGCTGCCCGGCTCTTCGTTCGACGTGGTGCGCGTCGCGCCGCTGGGCGATCCGATAGAAATTAAAACCCGCCGCGTCAGCCTGGTGCTGCGCAGGAAGGATTTGGCGCTGCTGCAGCTCGACGGCCAGCCCTGAGCCGGCGCGCCCTCCGTTTGCCGGTGCGCCTTTGCGCCGGCGCTGTTCTCCTTGAAGACGACACGCAGAACTATGAAAAAACTCACCATCGGCTTAATCGGCAACCCGAACTCCGGCAAAACCACGCTGTTCAACCAACTGACCGGCGCGCGCCAGCGGGTCGGCAACTGGGCGGGCGTGACGGTCGAACGCAAGGAAGGCCATTTCACCACCCCGCAGTCCGACGTGCGGCTGGTCGATTTGCCCGGCACCTACTCCCTGACCACCATTTCGGAGCAGACGTCGCTCGATGAGCAGATCGCCTGCCACTACATTTTGAGCGGCGACGCCGATCTGCTGATCAACGTGGTGGATGCCTCCAACCTGGAACGCAACCTCTACCTGACGCTGCAGCTGCTGGAGCTGGGCATTCCCTGCATCGTGGCGCTCAACATGCTCGACATCGCCAAAAGCCAGCATATCGATATCGACGTCGCCGCTCTGTCGGCGCGCCTCGGTTGCCCGGTAGTGCCGATGGTCTCCACCCGCGCCGATGGCATCGGCGTGCTGAAACAAATGATCGACAATCATCGCATCAACGAACAGCAGGCGCTGGTGAACTACCCGCCGCTGCTGCTGAAAGAGGTCGCCACGCTGAGCGACGCCATGCCGCAAACGCTGCCGGCGGCGCAGCGCCGCTGGCTGGCGTTGCAGATGCTGGAGGGCGACATCTACAGCCACCGTCTGGCCGGCCCCGCCGTGGCGCGGCTGCCAGCGGCCATTCAGGCGCTGCAACAGCAGCAGCAGGAGGACCCGGCGCTGGTGATCGCCGACGCACGCTACCAGTCCATCGCCGCCCTGTGCGACGCGGTCAGCAACTCGCAGCAGGCGATGCCCAACCGCCTGACCGACATGCTGGATAAAGTGATCCTCAACCGCTGGCTGGGCGTACCGATCTTCCTGCTGGTGATGTACCTGATGTTCCTGCTGGCGATCAATATCGGCGGCGCGCTGCAGCCGATCTTCGATATCGGCTCGGCGGCGATCTTCATTCAGGGCATTCAGTGGCTCGGTTACACCCTGCACTTCCCCGACTGGCTGACCGTCTTCCTGGCGCAGGGCGTCGGCGGCGGCATCAACACCGTGCTACCGCTGGTGCCGCAGATCGGCATGATGTACCTGTTCCTGTCGTTCCTGGAAGACTCCGGCTACATGGCGCGCGCGGCGTTCGTGATGGATCGCCTGATGCAGGCGCTCGGGCTGCCGGGCAAATCCTTCGTGCCGCTGATCGTCGGCTTCGGCTGTAACGTGCCGTCCATCATGGGCGCCCGTACGCTGGACGCCCAGCGCGAGCGCCTGATCACCATCATGATGGCGCCGTTCATGTCCTGCGGCGCCCGTCTGGCGATCTTCGCGGTGTTCGCCGCCGCCTTCTTCGGCCAGGACGGCGCTGGGGTGGTGTTCTCGCTGTATATGCTCGGCATCGCGGTGGCGATCCTGACCGGCCTGGTGCTGAAATACACCCTCATGCGCGGCGAAGCCTCGCCGTTCGTGATGGAGCTGCCGGTTTACCACGTGCCGCACCTGAAAAGCCTGCTGCTGCAAACCTGGCAGCGGCTGAAAGGCTTCGTGTTGCGCGCCGGCAAGGTGATCGTGGTCGCCAGCATGTTCATCGGCGGCCTGAACAGCTTCTCGTTCAGCGGCAAAACGGTCGACAACATCAACGACTCCGCGCTGGCCTCGGTCTCCAAGGTGCTGACGCCGCTGCTGCAGCCGATGGGTGTCCACAGCGATAACTGGCAGGCCACCGTCGGCCTGGTGACCGGCGCGATGGCGAAAGAAGTGGTGGTCGGCACGCTGAATACGCTGTACACCGCCGAGCACATCAATAAAGAGGCGTTCGACGCCGCCAACTTCAACCTGCTCGACGAGCTGGGCGGCGCGCTGCAGGAAACCTGGGACGGGCTGAAAAACACCTTCAGCCTGAGCGTGCTCTCCAACCCGATAGAAGCCAGCAAGGGCGACGGCGAGATGGGCGTCGGCTCGATGGGCGTGATGAGCAGCAAATTCGGCTCCGGCATTTCCGCCTACAGCTACCTGATCTTCGTGTTGCTGTACGTGCCTTGCGTCTCGGTGATGGGCGCCATCGCCCGTGAATCGAGCCGCGGCTGGATGACCTTCTCAATCCTGTGGGGGCTGAACGTCGCCTACTCGCTGGCGACGCTGTTCTATCAGGCGGCCACCTTCAACCAACATCCGCAGTACAGCCTGACGGCGATCCTGGCGGTGGTGCTGGTAAACCTGCTGGTGCTGTTCGGCCTGCGCCGGGCGCGCAGCCGCGTCACGGTTCGCCTGGGCAACGCCACGCCGGCGGCCTGCTGTCAGGGCGCCAAAGGGAGCTGCCACTGATGGCCGGGCTGCTGCAGGTGCGCGATGCGTTGGCGCTGCGCGGCAGCGCTCAGGCGCAGCAGCTCAGCCAATCGCTGGCGACGCCGCTGCCGCTGGTGCAGGCGATGCTGGACCGTTTGACGGCGATGGGGAAAGTGGAACGCATCGAACAGGATGACGTCGCCTGTCTGAGCGGCGGCTGCAAAAGCTGCCCGCAGGGCCAGGGGTGCAGCACGGTGTTCTACCGGCTGAAGGCCTGACGTTCAGGGGCGCCGCTGCGGGCGCCCCCTTGCCGTTCAAGGCTTATTGCTTGTCTTTGTAAACTTCGGCGATGGCGCTGAATTTACCGTGTTCGCGGCCCGCCAGGATCACGTAGTATTGACCGCCCTTTTCGTCCGCCAGTTTGGACAGCTCTTCCTTGGCATCCATCGGCGACGTGGTTTCCGCCGTGGTGGTCACGGTGCCGATCTTCTCGTATTTACCCGGATTCTTATCCAGATCTTCCTTGGTCAGCAGGGTTGCCGCCATGGAGCCGAAAGACACCGAACCCAGCACTGCCGCTGCAATAATCATCTTCAATGATTTCATGACACTAACCTCTCAATGGATAATTTATCTGTTATGAAAGCCGTCCAGGATCCATGCGTAGTACTGCAGGCTGCCGCGACATCCTCAGGCCTCGTTGCTTTCCCTGACGGGGCCTGTTTCCCAGAGACGAAACGCCAAAATGAAAATCGCCGCACGCGGTCTTTTCATTTTGCAGCCAACGCATTGACTCACTAAGTATTGAACAGCTTTGTCTTTTATCCACCCGGCAGCGTTTTTTTTCGCGCTCTATCGTGCGTTTTCACGCTGCATTCAATGTGCTGCAATAAACGCTTCGATCATCGTCACAAATTCATCGGGATGAGAGATAAACGGCGCATGGGCGGCTTTAGCCACGATCTGCGACGTGGAGTTCGGCCAGGCGGCGTCGAGCAGCTCGGCGACCTTGCGCGGCACCAGCCCGTCCAGATAGCCGTAGATCCGCAGCAGCGGCAGATTCAACTCCGCCAGCGGCGCGCGCAGATCGGCGGTGCGCAGGATCTCCAACCCGCCGTTCAGTACTTCGACGCTCGGCGTCGGTTGGTTGAGCACCACCGCTTTCAGCTGGCGCGCATCCTGACGCGCGCTCTCGGTGCCCAGCGTCTGCAGCGCCAGAAAACGCTCGACGGTGCGCTGGAAATCCAGGCTTAGCTGGTGCTGGAAACCGCTCAGCACGTCCGGACGGATCCCCGGCCACTCATCGCGGGCGGCAAAGCACGGCGAGGAGGCCACGGTGATAAGCCCGCTGACCCGCTGCGGCTGCATCAGCGCCGCCTGGCTGGCCACCAGCCCGCCGAGCGACCAGCCGAGCCACCAGGCCTGCGGCGGGGCGGCCGCCAGCACGATTTCCGTCATCTGCGCCAGCGACAGGGCGCCGAACCCCTGGCTACGGCCGTACCCCGGCAGATCGACCAGGTGCAGGCGAAAATGCGGCGTCAACCGCGCCTGAATGCAACTCCACACTTCGGCGTTCAATCCCCAGCCGTGCAGCAGCACAAGATCGCGTTCACCTTCACCTATTGTTTGCCAGTACAGCGCTGTCATTGGTTATTGTCCTTTCATGCTTACCCGTCTCGGAGACACTATGCTATCAATCCGCAGCCGCTGTTGGCTATGCCGACAGCCATTGAGCCTGATGCGTCATGGCCTCTGCAGCTGCTGCCTGCGTCACCTGCCGGCCAGACCGCCGTGTTGCCCGCGCTGCGGGCTGCCCGCCGGGGAGACGCGCACGCCCTGCGGCCGCTGCCTGCAACGGCCACCGCCCTGGCAACGGCTGGTGTTCGTCGGCGACTACGTGACGCCGCTCAGCGGCTTGGTAAAAAGGTTCAAGTTCCACCGCGCGCCCGAGCTGGCGCCGGCGCTGGCGCGCCTGATGCTGTTGCGCTGGCAGCAGGCGCGCAGAGAGCAGTATCTGAACAGACCCGACCTGATTTTGGCGGTACCCTTGCATGCAACACGCTGCTGGCGCCGTGGCTATAACCAGAGCGATCTGCTGGCCCGGCCGCTGGCGCGCTGGCTGGGCTGCGCCTACCGGCCCGCCGCCTTGCGCCGGGTGCGCAAAACCGCTCTGCAACAGCGGCTGAGCGCCTCTGCCCGCAGACGCAATCTGCAGCGCGCGTTCGCCTGTACCGTGCCGGTCGCCGGCCGGCATATCGCCCTGGTGGATGACGTGGTGACCACCGGCAGCACCGTCTCGGAGATCGCGGCGCTGCTGCGGCGGCAAGGCGCCGCCTCGGTGCAGATATGGTGCGTTTGCCGCACGTTGTAGTGCCACGGCAATGGGCGTATTATAACCGACTATAGAAGTCAACTATTGAGCTAATGCTATGATCCGTATAACAGATGCTGCACAGGAACACTTTGCCAAACTGCTGGCAAATCAAGAAGAAGGCACCCAAATCCGCGTATTCGTGATCAACCCGGGCACGCCGACGGCCGAATGCGGTGTCTCTTATTGCCCGCCGGACGCGGTAGAAGCGACGGATACCGAACTGAAGTTCGACAAACTGTCCGCCTATGTCGATGAACTGAGCGCGCCGTATCTGGAAGACGCCGAAATCGACTTCGTGACCGACCAGCTGGGTTCTCAGCTGACGCTGAAGGCGCCGAACGCCAAGATGCGCAAGGTCGATGACGACGCGCCGCTGATGGAACGCGTGGAATACGTGCTGCAGTCGCAGATCAACCCACAGCTGGCGGGCCACGGCGGCCGCGTAACGCTGATGGAGATCACCGACGACAACATGGCTATTCTGCAGTTCGGCGGCGGTTGCAACGGCTGTTCGATGGTCGACGTCACGCTGAAAGAAGGCATCGAGAAAGAGCTGCTGCAGAAGTTCCCGGAGCTGAAGGGCGTGCGTGATTTGACCGAGCACCAGCGCGGCGAGCACTCCTACTACTGATACCCTTCTTACTTGAAGTTGCAGCGTTGTTGGCCGCATGCGCGCACCCCAGTCACTTACTTAAGTAAGCTCCTGGGGTTTTACGCACTTGCCGCCTAGCTGCAACGCCAATTAATTCGGGTATCCGTCATTTGGATGGGACTAAAGTTCTCATCCTTTGACCTAATACAACGACACCTCATCGTCACCCCACCGACACCTTGCGTCGGCGCTTGTCCAAATCCTTCAGCAGCCGGTTTATCCGCGGGTCGGCGAACATCTCCTCCAACGTCCGGGTCAGCTTGCGCCGCCAGTTAGGGTACTGATCGCTGGTGCCGGGGATGTTGACCGGATCGGCCATGTCCAGCCAGTCTTCCGGCTGCAGGCCAAGCAAGGCGCTGGCGCTGTCGGCGACATAACGCTGCAGGCCGCGGTTGAGCAGCGGGCTCATGCCGAGCAGCGCCGCCTTCTTGCCCACCTTCTGCGGCACGCAGCCATAACGATGCAATCCATCCAGCAGCCCCTGCTTGGCGCGTTCTCGATCGGCGAACAGCGCCCGCAGGATTTCCGCGTCCGGGTAGAGACCCAACCGGTTGCCGAGCGTCAGATCGTCGCTTTGCCAGTAGCCGCGCAGCGTCGGCAGATCGTGGGTGGTGATGGTCGCCATCGCCTGCACCGGATAGGCCTGCGGCGCGCGGAAATGGTGTTCGCCGTCGCTTTCGAAATAGAGCACTTTGTAGGAATAGACGCCGCTGTCGCGCAGCTTGCCGACGATTTCCACCGGCACCGTACCGAGATCCTCGCCGATCACCATGCAGCGATGGCGCTGGCTTTCCAGCGCCAGCACCGCCAGCAGATCGTCCACCGGATATTTGACGTAGGCGCCGCGATCGGCGGTTTCGCCATACGGGATCCACCACAGCCGCAGCAGCGCCATGACGTGATCGATACGCAGCGCGCCGCAGCTGGTCATGTTGGCGCGCAAAAGATCGATGAACGGCTGATACCCGCGCGCCGCCATCACGTGCGGATCCATCGGCGGCAGGCCCCAGTTTTGCCCCAGCGGGCCCAGAATATCCGGCGGCGCCCCGACCGACGCTTTCAGGCAGTACAGCTCGCGGTCACACCAGGTTTCCGCCCCGCCTTCCGCCACCCCGACCGCCAGATCGCGATACAGGCCGATCGGCATCTGCTGCTGCCTGCTCTGGTCAAAACACTGCGCGAACTGGGTGGCCGCGAGCCACTGCAGCCACAGGTAAAAACGAACCGTTTCCTGGTGTTCAGTGCAGAACTGCCGCACCGCTTCGCTATCCCCCTGCCGATAACGTTCGGGCCAGGCCGGCCAGCCCCACTGGCTGATGTCATCCGCCGCCAAATGGGCATGCAGCGCGTCGAAGGCCGCCTGCCGGTACAGGCTGTCGCCGCCGTCCGTCACGAATTGCTCGAACGCCTGACGCTGCGCGTCGTTTGGCTTGCGCGCCTGAAATACCGGAAACGCCAGCTTCAGCGCCGCCAGTTTCAGCTGCATCACGGCGGTGTAATCCACCCACTCCGCAGCGCGCGCTTTGGCGAGCTGTTTCTGCGTCGCCGGCTTCTGCCACCAGCGCTGCGCCGCGTCGCTGCGCTGGAAATCCTCCACCGCGTTGACGTCGATATACGCCAGGTTCAGCCAGCGGCGCGACGAGGGGCTGTAAGGGCTGGCGCTCTCCGGGTTGGCGGGGTACAGCGCATGGATCGGGTTGAGGCCGACGAAAGCGCCGCCGCGTTCCCCCACCTCTTCCACCATCAGGCGCAGATCGCCGAAATCGCCGATGCCCCAGTTGCGATCGGAACGCAGCGTGTACAGCTGAACGCAGGCGCCCCACAGCTTTTTGCCGGTCAACAAGGCGTCCGGCTCGAAGCAGCGCCTCGGTGCGACGATCACTCGGCATGACCACTGCCGTGCGCCCTGGCTCAACGTCAATTGGTGGTAACCCGCCGGCAGCTCGCCGGGCAGCGTCAGGGTCTTGCGCGCGCCGACGCGCCCCTGCAGGCATTCGCCGTCTTCACGCTGCAGCGCCCACAGGTATTCGCCTTCGCCCGTCGGCGTCAGCGCCAACGGCGCACCCTGATAGAACACCTTGACCGCCGGTAACGGCGGCGGCGCGGTATCCTGCACCGCATCATCGGCCCACTTCATGGCCGCCAGCAGCTTGCGCTTGGTCTGCGGCTCAATCGCCTGCCGTTTGCCGTGAGCATTGATGAAATCGGCAGCGATCCCCGCCTGCGCTGCCGCCTGATCGATACGCTTGCGATCCATTCGCTCTCCTTAACGTTTGGCTTGCCAGATGCGCTGCTGATAATCGCGGATCGAGCGATCCGAGCTGAACATGCCGACGCGCGCGGTGTTAAGGATAGTCCGCCGCGTCCACTCGTCCCGATCGCGATACAGCTCATCGACCCGGCGCTGCGCCTGGCAGTACGAGGCAAAGTCCGCCAGCACCAGATAGGGATCGCCGCCTTCCAGCAGGCTGTGCAGCATCATGTCGAACGCGTGCTTGTCGCCATGGCTGAAAGCGCCGCTCGCCAGTTCATCCAAAATCGCCTTCAGGTGCTTGTCCTTCTTGCGGTAGCTGAGCGGATCGTAGCCCTTCGCCACTATCGCCTTCACCTGCTCCACGGTATTGCCGAAGATAAAGATGTTGTCTTCGCCCACCTGCTCGGCGATTTCGACGTTGGCGCCGTCCAGCGTGCCGACCGTCAGCGCGCCGTTCAGCGCCAGTTTCATGTTGCCGGTGCCGGAGGCCTCTTTGCCGGCGGTGGAGATCTGCTCGGAGATATCCGCCGCCGGGATCATCAGTTCGGCCACCGACACGCGGTAGTCCGGAATAAACGCCACTTTCAGGCGATCTTTCACCAGCGGATCGTGATTGATCTTCTCGGCCGCCTGATTGATGGCGTAAATGATGTTTTTCGCCAGGTAGTAGCCCGGCGCCGCCTTGGCGCCGAACAGGAAGACGCGCGGCACGATGTCCAGGTTCGGGTTGTCGCGCAGCTGGCGATACAGCGACAGGATGTGCAGCAGGTTCAGGTGCTGGCGTTTGTACTCGTGCAGGCGTTTGATCTGCACGTCGAAGATCGCGTCCGGATCGAGCGTCAGCCCCATCACACCGTGCACGTAATGAGCCAGCGCCACCTTGTTGTCGCGTTTGATCTGCTGATAACGCTGGCGGAACGCCGCGTCGTCGGCGAATTTCTCCAGCCCGCGCAGCGCGTCGAGATCGCCCGCCCACTCCACCTTCAGCGTCTCGTCGATCAGGCCTGACAGCGCCGGGTTGCACTGTTTCAGCCAGCGGCGCGGCGTGATGCCGTTGGTGACGTTATGGAATTTGTTCGGCCACAGCTGGTGATATTCAGGGAACAGATCCTTCACCACCAGATCCGAATGCAGCTGCGCCACGCCGTTAACCGCAAAGCCGCTGACCACGCACAGGTTGGCCATGCGCACCTGCTTGTCGTGGTGCACCGCCAGCTTGGCCCACACCGCCTCGTCGCCCGGCCAGTGCTTATCCACCAATTTTTTAAACCTGGCGTTGATCTGTTTGATGATGGAGAAATGGCGCGGCAGCAGGCTGCGCACCAATTTTTCATCCCAGCGCTCCAGCGCTTCCGGCATCAAAGTGTGGTTGGTGTAGGCGAAGGTGTTGCTGGTGATCGCCCAGGCCGCCTCCCACTCCAGCTGATGCTCGTCCAGCAGAATGCGCAGCATTTCCGGAATGGCGATGGTCGGGTGGGTGTCGTTCAGTTGGATCACTTCATACTTCGGCAGTTCTTCAATCTTGCGGCCGGCCTGATGGTGCTTGCGCAAAATGTCCGCCACCGAGCAGGCGCACTGGAAATACTGCTGCATCAGGCGCAGGCGCTTGCCGGCCTGATGGTTGTCGTTCGGGTAAAGCACCTTGGTCAGCTTATCGGCTTCTACGCCCTGCTTCTCAGCCTGCAGGAATTTGCCGTCGTTGAAATCGCCCAGGTTGAACGGATGCTGATGGGTCGCCTGCCACAGACGCAGCGGCTGCGCCACGCCGTTGCGATACCCCAGCACCGGCAGATCCCAGGCTTCGCCGCGCAGGGTGAAGGCCGGGCGCCACAGTTCGCGGCCGTCGGCCTGCTTCTCCAGCTTGCCGCCGATGCCCACGTCCACCGCCAACGCGGCGTTGTGGCGGAACCACGGATAGCTCTCGCGTTGCCAGTTATCCGGCGCCTCTTGCTGTTGCCCACCCTGGAACGACTGGCGGAACAGCCCGTACTGGTAGTTCAGCCCATAGCCGGTGGCCGGTTGTTCCACCGTCGCCATCGAGTCGAGGAAGCAGGCCGCCAAACGCCCCAGCCCGCCGTTGCCCAACGCCGGATCGGTTTCCTGCTCGAGCAGATCCGCCAGCTTGACGTTCTGCTCGGCCAGCGCCTGCTCGACGGTGTCGTACCAGCCCAGGTTGATCAGGTTGTTCGCCGTCAACCGGCCAATCAAAAACTCCATCGAGATGTAGTTCACGTGACGCAGCGGTTTGGCGCTTTTGCGCGGCGCCGGCTGTGCGGCCAGTTGCTCGGCCAGCGCCGCACTGACGGCTTCCCACCATTGATGTTGCGTCATTTGCTGCGCGGAACTGAGGCCGAACCGTTGCCACTGACGGGCGAGCGCCGCCAGAAAAGCATCCTTCTTGAGCGTAGGCTGTGACATAAGGAAAACTCTCTATCCAGTAAGTGGGTCAAATTGCCGCTATCGTGCCGGTGAGAAAGCCTGACGGCATCATCCCGCCTGGGGATTAGCTGGGGAGGAGGATTGGGGCGTAGCTGGAATTGTGATCTCAGGCACTTTTTGACTCCCTTGCAACGATGCAAAAAAGCCCGCCAACGCGTGCGGCGAGCACTGAGAACGTTAACCATGACGTTAGCACAAGTATTCGCGCTGCTGAAGTTTTGTCCATGGCCGGAAATGCGATCCGCAACCGCATCGCCGTACTCCGACACCAAACGTAAAAAAGTGTGATCGATAGCAACTTAACTCCAAGCCGATGCGGAAGCTTGTTGCAATACGTTTAGGGTTGGCAGAAGTTAGGGGGAGCTATTAATTACGAACCATAAAATAATTAGCGCCACTCCAATCCCGGCGGGAACCGCGATTTATATCCTGGAATACTATGCTGATCCCATCAAAACTGAGCCGCCCGGTACGGCTGCAAAATACCGTGATCCGCGATCGCCTGCTGGCCAAACTGGCCAGCGCGGGCAACTATCGCCTGACACTGGTCAATTGCCCGGCGGGATACGGGAAAACCACGCTGATCGCCCAATGGGCGGCCGGCAAGGCCGATCTGGGCTGGTATTCGCTGGATGAGAGCGACAACCAGCCGGAGCGCTTCGCCAGCTACCTGATCGCCGCGCTGCAGCAGGCCAGCGGCGGCCGCTGCGTCAAGAGCGAGGCGCTGAGCCAGAAACACCAGTACGCCAGCCTGTCGGCGCTGTTCGCCCAGCTGTTTATCGAACTGGCCGACTGGCACCAGCCGCTGTACCTGGTGATCGACGACTACCACCTGATCACCAACGACGCCATTCACGAAGCCATGCGCTTCTTCCTGCGCCATCAGCCGGAAAACCTGACGCTGATCCTGCTCTCGCGCACCCTGCCGCCGCTCGGCATCGCCAATTTGCGGGTGCGCGATCAGCTGCTGGAAATGGGCACGCAGCAGCTGGCATTCACCCACCAGGAAGCCAAGCAGTTCTTCGACTGCCGCCTGGCGGCGCCGATGGAACAGCAGGACAGCAGCCGCCTGTGTGACGAAGTCGAAGGCTGGGCCACCGCGCTGCAGCTGATCGCGCTGTCGGCCCGCCAATCCGCTTCGTCCGCTCAACTGTCGGCCAAGCGGCTAGCGGGGCTGAACGCCAGTCACCTGTCCGACTATCTGGTAGACGAAGTGCTGGATCACGTCGATGCCGATGCGCGCGCCTTCCTGCTGCGCTGTTCGGTGCTGCGCTCAATGAACGATGCGCTGATCGTGCGGCTGACCGGCGAAGACAACGGCCAGCAGCGGCTGGAGGAGCTGGAACGCCAGGGGCTGTTTATCCACCGCATGGACGACACCGGCGAATGGTTCAACTTCCACCCGCTGTTCGCCTCTTTCCTGCGCCAGCGTTGCCAGTGGGAACTGGCGCTGGAGCTGCCGGGGTTGCACCGCGCCGCCGCCGAAGGCTGGCTGGCGCTGGGGTATCCGGCGGAGGCCATTCACCACGCGCTGGCGGCCAGCGACGTCAGCATGCTGCGCGATATCCTGCTGCAACACGCCTGGTCGCTGTTCCACCACAGCGAACTGGCCTTGCTGGAGGAGTGCCTCAACGCGCTGCCGTATGAGCGCCTGATCCAAAACCCCAAGCTGGCGCTGCTGCAGGCCTGGCTGGCGCAGAGCCAGCACCGCTACAGCGAGGTCAACACCCTGCTGGAGCGCGCCGAGCGCACCATGCGCGAACAAAAAATCGAGATAGACCAAACGCTGCACGCCGAGTTCGACGCCTTGCGCGCCCAGGTGGCGATCAACGCCGGCAAACCGGAAGAAGCCGAGCGGCTGGCGACCGAAGCGTTGAAGTTCCTGCCGCTGTCCAGCTACTACAGCCGCATCGTCGCCACCTCGGTGACCGGCGAAGTGCACCACTGCAAGGGCGAACTGGCGCGCGCGCTGCCGATGATGCAGCAGACCGAGCAGATGGCGCGTCGTCATCAGGCCAACCATTACGCGCTCTGGGCGCTGCTGCAGCAGAGCGAAATCCTTATCGCCCAAGGCTTCCTGCAGGCCGCTTACGAAACCCAGGATAAGGCGTTCGAACTAATCCGCGAGCAGCACCTGGAACAGCTGCCGATGCACGAATTTCTGCTGCGCATCCGCGCCCAGATCCTGTGGTCATGGTCGCGCTTGGACGAAGCGGAAGACGCGGCGCGCGCCGGGCTGAAAATTCTGGCCAACTACCAACCGCAGCAGCAGCTGCAGTGCATCGCCATGTTGGCCAAATGCTCGCTGGCGCGCGGCGATCTGGACAACGCCAATACCCATCTGCAGCGCTGCGAAACCCTGCTGCACGGCGCCCACTATCATCGCGACTGGTTGACCAACACCGACAAGTCGCGGGTGATCCACTGGCAAATGACCGGCGACACCGCCGCCGCCGCCCAGTGGCTGCGCCACACCGAAAAGCCCGGCATGGCGGACAACCACTTCACGCAGGGCCAATGGCGCAACATCGCGCGAGTGCAGATCCTGCTCGGCCAGTATGAAGAGGCCGGCGTGGTGCTGGATGAGCTGAACGAAAACGCCCGTCGCCTGCGGCTGGTGAGCGATCTCAACCGCAATCTGCTGCTCAGCAACCAGCTCTACTGGCTGCAAGAGCGCAAGGGCGAAGCGCAGCAGGCGCTGATCGAAGCGCTGTCGCTGGCCAACCGCACCGGCTTTATCAGCCACTTCGTCATCGAAGGCGAAGCGATGGCGCAGCAGCTGCGCCAGCTGATCCAGCTCAACACGCTGCCGGAGCTGGAACAGCATCGCGCCCAGCGCATCCTGCGCGACATCAACCAGCATCATCGGCACAAATTCGCGCATTTCGACGAGAACTTCGTCGATAAGCTGCTGACCCATCCGCAGGTGCCGGAACTGATCCGCACCAGTCCGTTGACCCAACGCGAATGGCAGGTGCTGGGGTTGATCTATTCCGGTTACAGCAACGACCAGATCGCCGGTGAGTTGGATGTAGCGGCCACCACCATCAAGACCCATATCCGCAATCTATACCAGAAGCTGGGCGTGGCCCATCGCCAGGAAGCGGTGCAGCAAGCGCAGCAGCTGCTGAAGATGATGGGGTACGGCGCCTGATAGTCAGCGCTGGCCGTAATAAGCGCCGGCGCCATGTTTGCGGCTGAAATGTTTCGCCGACAGGTGTTCATCGATCCGGCGCAGGCCGGGGTTAATGCCCCGGCTGATCCACGCCATCTTAGCCACCTCCTCGAGCACCACCGCGTTATGCACCGCCTCATCCGGCGAGCAGCCCCAACTAAACGGGCCATGCTGATACGCCAGAATGCCGGGAATGTGCAACGGCTCGCGCCCGCACAGGGTTTCGATAATCACCTGCCCGGTGTTCAATTCATATTCCCCCGCCACCTCTTCCGCCGTCAGCGCGCGGGTGCAAGGAATGTCGCCGGAAAAATAGTCGGCATGGGTGGTGCCAAACGCCGGTATCGCCTCACCCGCCTGGGCCCAGGCGGTGGCGTGAGTGGAGTGCGTATGCACGACGCCGCCGAGTTGTGGGAATGCCCGGTACAGCGCCAGATGCGTCGGCGTATCGGATGAAGGCCGCAGTTGCCCCTCAACAACCTCCCCTCGCGCATTCACCACCACCATATCTTCCGCCCGCATCGTTTCATAAGGCACGCCGCTGGGTTTTATCACCATCAGATCGCTGGCCCGATCGATGCCGCTGACATTGCCCCAGGTATAGGTCACCAGCCCGTGCTCAGGCAGCGCCATATTGGCTTTGTAGACCTGCCATTTCAGTTGTTCCAGCATGTTAGCTCCCTATTTCCAACCCGGCCTCTGCCATGCGTTCAACCACCCAGGCACGCGCCTCCCGCACCGCCTGCAGCGGGTCGGGCGCCTTCTCGCTCCACATTTCGAGCAGATAGGGGCCGCGATAGCCGCTCGCAAGCAGCGTTTCGAAGCAGCGGGTGAAATCGACCACGCCCTCGCCGAACGGCACGTTCTTAAACTCTCCCGGCCGCGTATCCTTAACGTGCACCGCTACGATATGCCCGCGTCCGGCTACGAGCTCCATCTGCACATCGTTGTCCCAGGCAGACAAATTGCCGATGTCCGGGTACAGCTGAAACCATGGGTTATTCAGGTAGTGGACATAACCCAGCGCCTTGCTGATCGAATTCATCAGCGCATAATCCATGATTTCCATCGCCAGCATGACCTGCGCGCGGCTGGCCATCTCCACCGCCTGCGCCAAGCCGGCGCGGAACCGGGCGCGGGTCTGCGCAGTAGCCTGTTGGTAATAAACGTCATATCCGGCCAGTTGGATCACCCGTATGCCGGTATCCTGCGCCAGCCGGATGGCCTTGCGCATGATCTCCAGCCCCCGCTCGCGCGTCCTGTCGTCTTCACTGCCCAACGGAAAACGCCGATGGGCGCTAAGGCACAAAGAAGGGACGCGCACACCGCTGGCCGCAACGGCGCCGATCAGCGCCAGTCGCTGCTCGCTGTTCCAATCCAGCCGCGCCAGACGGCCGTCGCTTTCATCGATCGACATTTCAACGAAATCGAATCCCAACTCCCCCGCCAGTTGCAAGCGCGCCAGCCAGTCCTCGCCCGGCGGCAACGCCTTCTCGTAGATGCCCAACGGTACGGATTTTTGCAACATAACCGCTCCTCAGCCCCACAGTTGGGCGATGACGCGTTTAAATTCCCGCGCCGCCGCGACCGGATCGGCGGCATCGCGAATGCTACGCCCGGCGATAAAAACATGGATGGGAATGCCCCGGAACAGAGGCAAATCCGCCAATGACAATCCGCCGGTAACCGTCACCTTGAAACCCATCTCGCTCAGGCGATGAACCGCGCGGATATCGTCATCGCTCCAGGCGACGCCCGCCGCCTGCGCGTCACGGCTGCGGTGATACACCACCTGACCAATACCTGCCTCACGCCACGCCTGCGCCTGTTCCCAGGTCCAAAATCCCGTCAGTTCGATCTGCACGTCGCCACCGAACTCATGCGCCACCTGCAGCGCGCCCTTGGCCGTATTGATGTCAGCGCAGCAGATCACCGTGATCCAGTCGGCGTGTGCCTCGAAGCACATCCGCGCCAAAATTTGCCCCGCATCGGCGATTTTCGCGTCCGCCAACACGATGCGATCCGGATACAGCGCTTTCAGATCGCGCACGGCCCGTACGCCTTCCGCCACGCACAAAATAGTGCCGACCTCAATGATGTCGACTTCGGCCGCGATCAGGCGCGTCGTATTGTAAGCCGCGGCCATGGACAGGTTATCCAGCGCCACTTGCAGCATCGGTAAATGCGTTTTCATTGCATGTCTCCTTCAATTCGCCGCCGCCGCGGACGTTTTGTCGATTAACGCCAGTACCTCGCTCGCCCGGCGACAGGCCCGCAAGCGATCGAAGTTCGCCTCATCTTCGAACAGGTTAACCACTTGCATGATGCCCACCTCCTGATGCGTTTTGGCGTCCACCGCCGCCATGGTGATCAAGATATCTATCGGATCGTTGTCCTCATCGCCGAAGCACACCGGCGTTTTCAAGGTGACCAAGGCGAAGCCGGTTTTCAGCACCCCTTCCTCCGGCCGACCATGCGGCATCGCCAGGCCGGGCGCCAACACGAAGTAAGGGCCGTGCCGTTCGACGCCGGCCAGAATGGCGTCGAAATAGCGAGGCTCCACCACGCCGGCGGCCACCAGCAGATCGACCCCCAGCCGCACCGCCTGACGCCAGTCGGCAGCCTCCGCCTGCAGGTGAATAGCGTTGTTCTGCGCCAACGAATCGCTCAGCTTCATGACTCGCTCCTCACTGCTTCAAATCTTGCGGAAAATGCGCGCCGATGACTTCCATCAGCTTCGGACCGAAGTCGGCAGCCGAGAGCATATTGCGCACCCCAACTACGTATTTGTTGCCGCTGACGACGATCTCATCCGCGACATGGGTGGAAGCGATGATGATGTCAGCCCCGCTCAACTCGGATTTGTATTCCCCCACCGCACAGCTGTTGACCGAATGATCCACGCCTTGCTGCGTTAAAAATTGGTCGACTTTCATTTTCATGATCATGGAACTGCCTTGTCCGCAACCGCACACCGCCAGGATTCGTACCGTCATAATCTGCACTCCTATTAACGTGACGCTGGTTCAACCGATTGTTTTTCAGCATCTTCCTCCGCGCGCAGGGTGCGCCCGGCGAAGAACATGTACAGCAGCGCGATGGCGATCACCACGCCCATAAACCACAGGCCGAAGCTCAGCCCTTGCATCAGCGGCGGCGCCAGAATCGACCAGTCCGCCATTCCCATCCAGGCGCTCAGCCCGGTCAGCTTGATGGCCCACACGCAGCCCAAGATCTCTATCATCCCCATCACCAGGCAGATCTTCATCGCCGCGCGCCAGCCGCCAAAGTGGTTAGCGAACACGCCGATGGTGGCGTTAGAGAAGAACATGGGAATGAAACCGGGGATGATCATGATGGAAGCGCCGCACGCCAGGAGGATGCCGACGGCGATCAATTGGCCGATGGTGCCCCACATAAAGCCCCACACCACGGCGTTGGGCGCGAAGCTATAGATGGCGGCGCAGTCGATGGCCAGTACCGCACCGGGGATCAGGCGTTGGGAAATCCCATTGAAGGCCTCGGTCAATTCGGCGACGAACATGCGCACGCCCTGCACGATGATGAAAATCGCCACCGCGAACATCAGCCCGGTTTGCAGGATATAGATGCTCCAGTGGGTTTTACCGGCCATCGCCTGCAGGGTATCCAAGCCGAACGAGCAAAGAATGATGCCGAAGAACAGCGTCATCACGATGGCGGTGGAAACGATGTTGTCATGGAAAATGTTCAGCCACCCAGGCAGCTTCAGATCTTCCACGCTGTCCTCTTTTTTACCGAGATACGGCGCTGCCTTATACGCCAGCCACGAAGCGAACTGCTGTTGGTGCCCAATGGAGAAACCGCTGTTTTCCGTCACCGCCTGCGTCGGTTTGAACATCATGTTGGACGTGATGCCCCAATACAGTGAAGCCAACAGCGCGCTGCACAATACCGTTGTCCACATGCCGTAGCCCAGAATGTAGAAAAATACCGCGATCAACCCCACCTGCTGAAACATGATATGGCCGGTAAGCATGATGGTGCGGATGCCGGTAATGCGCCTCAACAACACGTAGAGTATGTTCAGCGCCAGCGCCAGCAAGACCGCGTAGCCGACCCAGCTATAGGCCTCCCCCATCCGATCGATGGTGGCCATCATCGAGGCATAGGTATCTGAAATCGCCCCGTTGATGCCGTACACCTCGGACAGCTTCGCCACCACCGGTTTGAACGTGCCGGTCAGGATGCCGGAACCGGCTTGCAGCAACATGAAACCGATAATGGTTTTGATCGTGCCTTTGATAATGACCGCCGCGCTTTTGCGCAGCAACGTGTAACCCAGCAGCGTAACCAGCCCCAACAGCAGCGGCGCATTGGTCATCACCTGGTTAAAAAAGACGGTGAAGATGGTGTAAAGAGTTTCCATACGGCTCTCCCGAAAAGGTTGGCATGCAGGTAACGCCTTCACCATACCAATCACAAGAAATCACAAAAAGATCATAAATGATTATTTGTGAACAACCTCGCAAGTTAAAAATCAATTCCACTAACATTCAATGAATTAGACGGCTTACATTTTATTACTCATTGAATTTAATAGCAGTTAATCAAACAAAAAGGAGATAAAAAGACGGCGCAGCACGTAAATCCGGCGGTGTTAACGTGTATTTCGATCGTTGTCAGTTGAAAAAAACGGTGCTAGATTCGATCAAAACAAATCACATAAAATCTTTAAATGATTATTTGTGATTGCATTATCACCGCCAACGAGGAACGACCCATGAGTAAAGTCAACGACATCACCCGCGAATCCTGGATATTGAACACCTTTCCCGAATGGGGCACCTGGCTGAACGAAGAGATAGAGCAGGAGAAAGTTGCGCCCGGCACCTTCGCCATGTGGTGGCTGGGCTGTACCGGTATCTGGCTCAAATCCGAAGAAAGCGCCAATCTGTGCGTCGACTTTTGGTGCGGTACCGGCAAGCAGAGCCACGGCAACCCACTGATGAAAACCGGCCACCAAATGCAGCGAATGGCGGGAGTGCGCAAGCTGCAGCCTAACCTGCGCACGACCCCATTCGTACTGGATCCCTTCGCGATTACCCAGCTCGACGCCGTCTTGGCCACGCACGACCACAACGATCACATCGATGTGAACGTCGCCGCGGCGGTGTTGCAAAATTGCGCCGCCACCGTTCCGTTTATCGGGCCGCAAAGCTGCGTGGATATCTGGATTGGTTGGGGTGTGCCGCCTGAGCGCTGCACCACCGTCAAACCTGGCGACGTGATAAAAATCAAAGACATTGAAATTCATGCGCTGGACGCCTTCGATCGCACGGCGCTCATCACACTGCCGGTGGAACAAAAAGCGGCGGGCGTTCTGCCGGACGGCATGGACCTGCGGGCGGTCAACTACCTGTTCAAAACGCCGGGCGGCAACCTTTATCACAGCGGCGATTCCCACTACTCCAACTATTACGCCAAGCACGGCAACGATCATCAGATCGATGTCGCCCTCGGTTCCTACGGCGAGAACCCGCGCGGCATTACCGACAAGATGACCAGCGCCGATATCTTGCGCATGGCGGAATCGCTGAACGCCAAGGTCGTTATCCCCTTCCACCATGACATATGGTCGAATTTCCAGGCGGATCCGCAGGAAATTCGCGTGCTGTGGGAAATGAAGAAAGACCGGCTCAAATACGGTTTTAAACCGTTTATCTGGCAGGTTGGCGGCAAGTTCATCTGGCCGCAGGATAAAGACAATCTGGAGTACCACTACCCGCGCGGTTTCGATGATTGCTTCACCCTCGAACCCGATCTGCCCTTCAAGTCTTTCTTGTAATCAACCGGTGTTGCATACGGATGCGCGCTTTTGAACGGGAATGATTCAAATCGTCAAACGGCGCGCATATAATCATAGGCAACGACGTTTTCTCTCTCCGACGGAGCCCGCATGACAGAGTCCCAACGCCACAACGCCATTCTCGATCTCTTGCAGCGCAAGGGGCAAATCTCCGTGGCGGACGTCATCGCGGCGTTTGACATCTCTCCGGCCACCGCGCGCCGGGACATCAACAAACTGAATGAAATCGGCAAATTGCGCAAAGTGCGCAACGGCGCCGAAGCCACACAAACTCCGCGCCCGGCCTGGACGCCACTCAATATCCACCAAACCCAGCACCTGGACGAAAAAATGCGTATTGCGGCGGCCGCGGCACAGCTCTGTCAGCCGGGTGAAAGCGTGGTGATCAATTGCGGCTCCACCGCATTTCTGTTGGGCCGTGAAATTTGCGGCAAGCCGGTTCAGGTAATCACCAATTATCTGCCGCTGGCCAATTACCTGATTGAGCAGGAACATGACAGCGTGGTGATCATGGGAGGCCAGTACAACAAAACCCAGTCGATTACTCTGGCGCCCCAGGACGGCGACGCCACCCTGTACGCCGGGCACTGGATGTTCACCAGCGGTATCGGCCTCACCGCTGACGGCCTGTATAAAACCGATATGCTGACCGCGATGGCGGAACAGAAGATGCTCAACTACGTCGGTAAACTGGTGGTGCTGGTTGACAGCAGCAAAGTCGGCCAACGCGCCGGCATGCTGTTCAGCCGTACCGAGCAAATCGCCATGGTGATCACCGGCCGCGCCGCCGATTCGGCGATCGTTGAGCAACTGCGTCAACAAGGGGTAGAAGTGCTGCTGGTGTGAGAAAACCACAAGCTTGCTCTGGTCTTAAACGCCGCAGAGTTGGTTACAATAGCGGCGTCCCCCAATAATGAGGCAGTCAGCAGTATGGAACAGTTCGAAGCGATCAACGTTGAACAGGCTTACAGCCTCTGGAAAGAGGGCAGCGCCGCCCTGGTCGACATCCGCGATCCGCAAAGTTTTGAAGCCGGGCATACGCCGGGCGCCTTTCACCTCACCAACGCCACCCTGTCGGCCTTTATGCAACAAAACGACTTCGAGCGGCCGGTGATGGTGATGTGCTACCACGGCAACAGCAGCCGCAGCGCGGCGCAATACCTGCTGCACCAGGGGTTCGACGCGGTCTACAGCATCGACGGCGGTTTCGAGGCCTGGGCCCGTCAGTATCCGCAAGACGTGGAAACCTCAGCCTGATCCCCGCCGCCCGTCGCGCATCGGCGGGCTTTCCCTTCGATTTTATGCGCGTTTTCGCGGGTTTTTCGCAGATCCGTTTGCCAGCGCTCAGGATTTCGACGTTATAATCGGCCGTCAGGGTCGCCGGCGAGCAAGCCGCGGCCAAAATCATTCACTTACGACGGAAGAGCAATGGTTAGAGTAATCGCCGTATCCAACCCGCGCCTGGCGCTGGCCTTTGTCGACTATATGGCGACCCAGGGCATCCGGCTTGAGCTGCGCAACAGCGGCGAAGCGGCGGAAATCTGGCTGGCCGACGACGGCCACCTCGAGCAGGTGCAACACGAGCTGCAGCAGTTTCTGGTCGATCCGCTCAACCGCCGTTATCAGGCCGCCAGCTGGCAGACCGGCCATACCGACGCCGGCCTGCACTATCAGAGCGAATCCTACCTGCACACCCTGCGCAGCAAAGCCGGGCCGCTGACGCTCGGCGTGATGGTGCTGTGCATCGCAGTCTATATTCTGATGCAGGCGCTCGGCGACGATACCGTGATGTACTGGCTCTCCTGGCCGCAGGACAGCAGCCAATACACCCAGCTGTGGCGCTGGATCAGCCATGCGTTCCTGCATTTCTCCCTGCTGCATATCCTGTTTAACCTGATGTGGTGGTGGTATCTCGGCGGCCAGATGGAAAAACGCCTCGGCGCCGGCAAGCTGTTCGTGCTGGCGGTGGTGTCGGCGTTCTTCAGCGGCTGGGCGCAATCGCTGTTCAGCGGCGCGCTGTTCGGCGGGCTGTCAGGCGTGGTCTATGCGCTGATGGGCTATGTCTGGCTGTCGGGCGAACGGGCGCCGGAGCGCGGCCTGATGCTGCCGCGCGGCCTGATGGTGTTCTCGGTGCTGTGGCTGGTGGCCGGATATTTCGATATTTTAGGAATGTCGATCGCCAACGCGGCACACGTAGCCGGTTTAGTGTTAGGGTTATTGATGGCATTTTGGGATACGCGTCATCGCGCACACAACGAACAATAACAGCCGGGAGCTATGCCCAGCGGGCATAGCGGGCGTTTTAGGGGATTATCGTGAAGCAAACACAGCGTCATGACGCAATTATCGAGCTGGTGCGCCTGCAGGGTTACGTCAGCACGGAAGAGCTGGTCGAGCATTTTGACGTCAGCCCGCAAACGATTCGCCGCGATTTGAATGACCTGGCCGACCAGAACAAGATCCAGCGTCACCACGGCGGCGCGGCGCTGCCTTCCAGCTCGGTCAACGCTGCCTATAACGATCGCAAGGTGATGTGGTCGGAAGAGAAAGCCCGCATCGCGCAGCGCGTCGCCAGCCAGATCCCGGACGGTGCCACGCTGTTCATCGATATCGGCACCACGCCGGAGGCGGTGGCCCATGCGCTGATGAACCACAAGAACCTGCGCGTGGTCACCAACAACCTTAACGTCGCCACCCTGCTGACCGCCAAGGAAGACTTCCGCCTGATCCTGGCCGGCGGCGAAGTGCGCACCCGCGACGGCGGCATCATGGGCGAAGCCACCCTGGACTTCATCTCCCAATTCCGTCTCGATTACGGCATTCTCGGCATCAGCGGCATCGATATGGACGGCTCACTGCTCGAATTCGACTATCACGAAGTGCGCACCAAACGCGCGATTATCGAAAATTCCCGCTGCGTGATGCTGGTGACCGACCACTCCAAATTCGGCCGCAACGCCATGGTCAACCTGGGCAACATGAACCTGATCGACTACCTGTTTACCGACCAGCTGCCGCCGCCGAGCGTGATGAAAATCATCGAACAGTACGACGTGCAGCTGGAGCTGTGCTGATTCGGCCTTAACCTGCGGGGCGCGCCGCCGCCCCGTTTCATCCCTTTAACCCCCTCACCGACAGCCGTTTGCGCGCCCGCGCCATATCCATGCTACTTGTGTGACTATCATCACCAAACTGTTACCTCTATCACGCCTAAATGTTTTTGTTTGGTTAAGTCTTGGCTTGCTTGTTGGTTTTTGATTACAATCATGAGCGAAAACGAACATGAAAGAGCTATTTCGAACATCTGGAGGAAGATGACGTGGAAACCAAAGACTTGATCGTTATCGGTGGCGGCATCAACGGTGCCGGCATCGCGGCGGATGCTGCCGGGCGCGGGCTGTCGGTACTGCTACTGGAAGCGCAAGACTTGGCCTGTGCTACGTCTTCCGCCAGTTCCAAACTGATCCACGGTGGCCTGCGCTACCTGGAACACTACGAATTCCGTCTGGTGAGCGAAGCGCTGGCCGAACGTGAAGTGCTGCTGAAACTGGCGCCGCACATCGCGTTCCCGATGCGTTTCCGCCTGCCGCACCAGCCGCATCTGCGTCCGGCCTGGATGATCCGTATCGGCCTGTTCCTGTACGATCACCTGGGCAAACGCACCAGCCTGCCGGGCAGCAAGGGGTTGCGCTTTGGACCAGAATCGGTGCTGAAGCCTGAGCTGAAGCGCGGTTTCGAATATTCCGACTGCTGGGTCGACGATGCTCGCCTGGTAGTGCTGAACGCGCAGGAAGTGGAAAAACGCGGCGGCGAAGTGCGCACCCGCACCAAAGTGACCCGCGCATGGCGCGAAAACGGCCTGTGGATGGTGGAAGCGGTCGATATCGACAGCGGCAAAACCTTCACCTGGCGCGCCAAAGGCCTGGTGAACGCCACCGGCCCATGGGTGAAAAACTTCTTCGACGACGGCCTGAAGCTGAAATCGCCTTACGGCATCCGTCTGATCAAAGGCAGCCACATCGTGGTGCCGCGCGTGCACGATCAGCCGCAGTCTTACATTCTGCAGAACGAAGACCACCGCATCGTGTTCGTGATCCCGTGGAATGACGAGTTCTCCATCATCGGCACCACCGACGTGGAGTACAAAGGCGATCCGAAAGACGTGAAGATCGACGAGAACGAAATCGCTTATCTGCTGAAAGTGTACAACGATCACTTCAAGAAGCAGTTGGGCCGCGACGACATCGTCTGGACTTACTCCGGCGTGCGTCCGCTGTGCGACGACGAGTCCGATTCACCGCAGGCGATCACCCGCGATTACACGCTGGACGTGCACGACGAGCAAGGCAAGGCGCCGCTGCTGTCGGTCTTCGGCGGCAAGCTGACCACCTACCGCAAGCTGGCCGAACATGCGATGGAAAAACTGGCCCACTACTACCCAGGCTGCGGCCCGGCGTGGACCAAAAACGCCACGCTGCCGGGCGGTGACATCGACGGCGACCGCGACGGTTACGCGGCCAAACTGCGCCGTGCGCACGGCTGGTTGCCGGAAGCCCTGGCGCGCCGCTATGCCCGCACCTACGGCAGCCAGAGCGAGCTGATCCTGGCCGGCGCCAACGGCCTCGCCGATCTGGGCGAAGATTTCGGCCACGGTCTGTATGAAGCCGAACTGCGCTACCTGACCGAGAAAGAGTGGGTCGTGGAGCTGGACGACGCTATCTGGCGCCGCACCAAGCTGGGCATGTGGCTGGACGAAGCGCAGCAGGCGCGCGTGAAAGCCTGGCTGGCGGAACACGCGAAAACGAAAGCGCTGTCGCTGGCTTCCTGAGCCGCAGCGTAACGAAAAAGGGCCGGTTATCCGGCCCTTTGCTTTTTTCCTGCCCCGCTTTACAGCTTCACCGGCTTAATGTGCCAAATTTCATCCGCATATTCCTGAATGGTGCGATCGGATGAGAAGTAACCCATATTGGCGATATTCAGCACCGCGCGCCGCGTCCACTCGTCCTGATTGAGATACACCTCGTCCACCTTGTCCTGCGTGTCCACATAGCTGCGGTAATCCGCCAACAGCTGATAGTGGTCGCCGAGGTTCACCAGCGAGTCGAACAAATTGCCATAGCGCTTCGGCTCCTCAGGGCTGAACATGCCGGTGGCGATCTGCGTCAGCGCCTGATGCAGCTCTGGGTCTTGCTCGTAGTACTGTCGCGGGTTGTAACCGTTGCGGCGCAGTTCCTCGACCTGCTCGGCGGTATTGCCGAAGATAAAGATGTTCTCCTCCCCCACGTGCTCGCGCATCTCGACGTTGGCGCCGTCCAACGTGCCGATGGTCAGCGCGCCGTTCAGCGCGAACTTCATATTGCTGGTGCCCGAGGCTTCGGTGCCCGCCAGCGAGATCTGTTCCGACAGATCCGCCGCCGGGATGATGATCTGCGCCAGGCTGACGCCGTAGTTCGGAATGAACACCACCTTCAACTGGGTATGCACGCGCGGATCGTTGTTGATCACTTTGGCCACGTCGTTGATCAGGCGGATGATCTGCTTGGCGGCATAGTAGGCCGAGGCCGCCTTGCCGGCAAAGATCACCACCCGCGGCACGCGCTCGATATCAGGGTCGGCCAGCAAACGGTTATACAGCGTGATGACGTGCAACACGTTGAGCAACTGCCGTTTGTACTCGTGGATGCGTTTGATCTGCACGTCGAACAGCGCATCCGGGTTAACCACCACGTTGAGCGTTTTGGCGATGTACAGCGCCAGCCGCTCCTTGTTCTGCCGCTTGGCGCGCTGCACCGCCTGCAGGAAGCTCGGGTAATCGATGTTGGCCTTGATCTCGCTCAGCTGGCTGAGATCGGTGCGCCAGGTTTGGCCGATGCAGTCGTCCAGCACCGCCGCCAACGGCGGGTTGGCCAGCGCCAGCCAACGACGCGGCGTCACCCCGTTGGTTTTGTTGCAGAAACGAGTCGGGAACAGCCGGGCGAAGTCGGCGAACAGCGACTGCACCATCAGTTCGGAATGCAGAGCGGAAACGCCGTTGACCTTGTGGCTGGCCACCACCGCCAGCCACGCCATGCGCACCCGACGGCCGTTGGTTTCGTCGATGATCGAGACCCGCGCCAGCAGATCGTTGTCGCCCGGCGCCACCTCCTGCACCATTTTGAGGAAGTGATCGTTGATCTCGAAAATCAGCTGCAGATGGCGCGGCAGGATGCGGCCGAGCATGTCCACCGGCCAGGTCTCCAGCGCCTCGCTCATCAGCGTGTGGTTAGTGTAGGAGAATACCTGCTCCACCACTTCCCAGGCGTCGAGCCACTTGAACTTGTGCTCGTCGATCAGCCGGTGCATCAGCTCCGGAATCGACAACACCGGGTGAGTGTCGTTGAGGTGAATGGCGATCTTGTCCGCCAGGTTGTCGAAGGTTTTGTGCATCAGCCAATGGCGATTGAGAATATCCTGTACCGTGGCCGACACCAGGAAATACTCTTGTCGCAAGCGCAATTCACGCCCGGAGGAGGTCGAATCGTCCGGATAGAGCACGCGCGACACGTTCTCAGAATGGTTTTTATCTTCCACCGCCGCGAAGTAATCGCCCTGATTGAACTTGCCGAGGTTGATCTCGTTACTGGCCTGCGCGCCCCACAACCGCAGCGTGTTGGTGGCGTCGGTGTCGAAACCGGGGATCACCTGATCGTAGGCGATGGCCACGATTTCTTCGGTCTCCAGCCAGCGGGCCTTGGCCCCCTCCTGCTGCACGCGGCCGCCGAAGCGCACCTTGTAGCGGGTGTTATGGCGCGGAAACTCCCACGGATTGCCGTACTCCAGCCAGTAGTCCGGCGATTCCATCTGTTGGCCGTTGACGATGTTCTGCTTGAACATGCCGTACTCATAGCGAATGCCGTAGCCGCGCCCCGGCAGCGCCAGCGTCGCCAGCGAGTCGAGGAAGCAGGCCGCCAGCCGGCCCAGACCGCCGTTGCCGAGCCCGGGGTCGTTCTCTTCCTCCAGCAGCTCCGCCAGGTTCAGCCCCATCTCGTTCAACGCGTTGTCGATGTCCTGATAAATGCCCATCGACAGCAGCGCGTTCGACAACGTGCGGCCGATCAGAAACTCCATCGACAGGTAATACACCTGCCGCACGTCTTGAGACAGCTGGGCGCGGTTGGAGCGCAGCCAGCGCTCCACCATGCGATCGCGCACCGCGAACAGGACGGCGTTGAGCCAGTCGTGGCGGTTGGCGATCGCCGGATCCTTGCCGACGATAAACATCAGCTTATAGGCAATGGAATGTTTCAGCGCTTCCACACTGACCGTAGGTGAGGTGTAACTAAACGGTGAAGTCATGGCTTTTAATCCCTAATGGGGAGCCCAGCCATCCGCCGCGGAATAGCTGGCCCCGCTGAACATGGGCGCGGTACGCTGCGCCCCGACAATCTACCCTTACGGTTGCCCGCCGCGCGTCAACTCGCGACGCGAATCGCGGGCTACAAGCGTTGATAAAGCGATAAATACTCTTTCGCCGCCACCGGCCAGCCGAAGTCCACGCTCATGGCGTGGCGCTGAACGTGGCGCCAGTGTTTCGGCCGGCTCCACAGCACCATGGCGCGGCGGATGGCGTTGCCCAGCGCGACGGCGTCGCAATCGTCGAACACGAATCCGCTGGCGGTGCCGTCGGCCAGGTTCTCCAGCGCGCAGTCCACGACCGTGTCCGCCAGTCCGCCGGTGCGGCGCACCAGCGGCAGAGTGCCGTATTTCAGGCCGTAGAGCTGCGTCAGGCCGCAGGGCTCGAAGCGGCTCGGCACCAGAATGACGTCGGCGCCGCCGATGATGCGGTGGGAGAAGGATTCGTGATAACCAATCTGCACGCCGACCTGCTCAGGGTAGTCGGCGGCGGCGGCCAGAAACGCCTGCTGCAGCACCGCGTCGCCGGCGCCCAGCAGCGCCAACTGCCCGCCCTGCGCCAGCAATTCGGGCAACGCCTGCAGCACCAGATCGAGGCCTTTCTGGCTGGTCAATCGGCTCACCACCGCGAACACCGGCAGCGATTCGTCCACCTTCAGCCCCATGGCCTTTTGCAGATGCAGCTTGTTTTTGACCTTGCTTTTCAGATCGTCGGCGTCGTAGCGGGCGCTCAGCCGCGGGTCGTGGGCCGGATCCCAAATCTTGTCGTCCACGCCGTTGAGGATGCCGCTCAACCTGCCTTGCCGCTGCCGCTCCTGCAGCAGCCCCTCCATGCCGTAGCCAAACTCCGGCCGGGTGATCTCGCGCGCATAGGTCGGACTGACGGCGGTCACGTGGTCGGCATAAAACAGCCCGGCCTTGAGGAACGACATCTGGCCGTAGAACTCCAGGCCATAAACATCGTAAAACGACGCCGGCAACCACAGCTCGGTCACGTGATGGGCGGAGAACAGGCCCTGATAGGCCAGGTTGTGCACGGTGAACACCGAACGCGCCGGGTGGCCGTTGGCGGCCAGATAGGCGCAGCTCAGGCCGGCATGCCAGTCGTGGGCGTGCACCAGCTGCGGACGCCAGTAGCGATCCAGCCCCTTGGCCAGCTCGCAGGCCATCCAGCCCAGCAGCGCAAAGCGCCGGTGGTTGTCGGGGTAGGCGTACATGGACTGATCGTGGTACGGGCTGCCCGGCCGGTCATACAGCCAGGGCGCATCGATCAGGTAAATGCCCACGCCATGGTAGGTGCCGTAACGCAGGCCGACACGGCCGGCGAACGAGTCTATCTCCGCCACCAGCACGGTGTCGGGTATGCCGTTGCGTACGTCAGGGAAAGCGGGCAATAGCACCCGAACATCGGCGCCTTCGGCGATTTGCGCCGCCGGCAGCGCGCCAACCACGTCTGCGAGTCCGCCCGTTTTCAGCAGGGGGAACATTTCAGAACATACGTGTAAGACCTGCATTATCACTCCTGAAAGTCGGCCGAAGGCCTCTGGATAAGAAATAAAGCAGGCTTGCCGCTGTTATGTGTGCCGCGTTGCGCAAGCCATCGAACCGTTCATCAGGCGGCAGGCTATCGTTCTGCCGCCCACGTTAACTCACAATTTTGACAACATTTCGCGCGTCACCAGCACGATGCCGCCTTCCGAGCGATAGAAACGCTTGCTGTCCTCATCGGCGTTTTCCCCGATCACCATGCCCTCCGGAATGTGGCAGGCGCGGTCGATGATGCAGCGCCGCAGGCGGCAGGAACGGCCGACGTTCACGTCCGGCAACAATACGGTAGAGTCGATGGTGCAAAACGAGTTCACTCGCACGCGCGGGAACAGCACCGAATGCACCACCACCGAGCCCGAGACGATGCAACCGCCGGACACCAGCGAATTCATGGTCATGCCATGGCTACCGGAGCGATCCTGCACGAACTTGGCCGGCGGCAGCGGTTCCATGTGGGTGCGGATCGGCCAGGCGCGGTCGTACATGTCCAGCTCCGGCGTCACCGACGCCAGATCGAGATTGGCGCGCCAGTAAGCGTCCAGCGTGCCCACGTCGCGCCAGTAAGGCGGCAAGTCGGGGTTGGACGTCACGCAGGACAAGGTAAACGGATGCGCCCACGCCGCCTGCTGCGCGGTGATTTTCGGGATCAGATCCTTGCCGAAATCGTGGCTGGAGCCGGGGGTCGACATATCCTCTTCCAGCAGTTGGAACAGGTAGGCGGCATTAAAAATATAGATGCCCATGCTGGCCAGCGACATATCCGGGTTGCCCGGCATCGCCGGCGGATCGGCGGGCTTTTCCAGAAACTCGATGATGCGGTCGCTTTCATCCACCTTCATCACGCCGAATTCGCCGGCTTCGCTGCGCGGCACCGGCAGGCAAGCCACGGTGCACTGAGCGCCCTTCTCGACGTGGTCGATCAGCATGCGCGAATAATCCATCTTGTAGATGTGATCGCCCGCCAGGATCACCACGTATTCGGCCTCGTAGCGACGGATGATATCCAGGTTCTGGTACACCGCGTCGGCGGTGCCCTTGTACCAATGCTCGGTGCTGAGGCGCTGCTGGGCCGGCAGCAGATCGACGAACTCATTCATCTCCTCGTTGAGGAACGACCAGCCGCGCTGAATGTGCTGCACCAGCGTGTGCGACTGGTATTGGGTGATCACGCCGATGCGGCGGATGCCGGAGTTCAGGCAGTTCGACAAGGCGAAGTCGATGATGCGGAATTTGCCGCCAAAGTGGACGGCGGGCTTGGCGCGGGTGGAGGTCAAATCTTTCAGACGTGAACCGCGGCCGCCGGCCAGGATCAGCGCTACGGATTTAATCGGCAGCTGGCGCGCCAACATCAGGGGGTCTTTATTTTCAAACCTAACCATAGCGGACTCCTTTTATTATTTCCGTACCAGTACGCAAAGCGAGCGCGCGGCCTGGTGCCAGGCGGGCAATACCGCCCGTGAGTCTTCCTGAGTGAACGGGGCGACAACCTGCCAATCGCCTTCCGGCAACCTCATCTCCGTCGTTTGCGGCGTGGCGTTGATCAGCAGCAGCCAGCGCTGCGACAGCAGGATCTGCATGAGCGACTCGCCCTGCTCCCACTGCTGCGCGTCGAGCGCCTGCCCTTGCGCGTTCAGCCACTGCACGCTGCCGTCGTCCTGCTGCCACCAGCGGTCCTGCTGCAGCGCGGGGATCTGGCGGCGCAGCGCGATCAGCGCCGCGACGTAATCGGTCAGCGCGTCGTCCGCCGTGGCCCAATCGAGCCAGGTGGTGGCGTTGTCCTGACAATAGGCATTGTTGTTCCCCTGCTGGCTGTGTCCCTGTTCATCGCCGGCCAGCAGCATCGGCGTTCCCTGGGACAGCAACAGCGTGGCGAGCATCGCCCGCTGGCTGGCCCTGCGGCGTTGCACAATGGCGTCGTCGGCGACCAGGCCTTCGACGCCGTGGTTGTTGCTGAAATTGCGATCGCTGCCGTCGCGGTTGCCCTCGCCGTTGGGCTGATTGTGTTTCTCATTGAAGCTGACCACGTCCTGCAGGGTAAAACCGTCATGGGCGGTCAGCATGTTGACAGTGGCGTAAGGCGCTCGCCCGCGCTGGTTATACAGATCGCTGGAAGCGGCAAAACGCCGGGCGAACTGGCCGAGCGACACGCCGCTCTGCAGCCAGAAACGACGCATGTCATCGCGGTAATGATCGTTCCATTCGGCAAAGCGGCCGGGAAACGCCCCCACCTGATAGCCGCCGGGGCCAATGTCCCAGGGTTCGGCGATCAGCTTGCAGCGCGACAGCACATCGTCCGCCAGCATCGCCTGGAACAGCGGCGCATCGCGATCGAACCCCGGCGTGCGGCCGAGCACGCTGCCCAGATCGAAACGGAAGCCGTCGACGTGGCACTCCCGCACCCAAAAACGCAGGCAATCCATCACCCAGGCCACGCCCTGCGGCTGATCCAACCGCAGCGTGTTGCCGCAGCCGGTGTCGTTGACATAGTCCCCTTCGGGCGTCAGCCAGTAGTAGCTCAGGTTATCGATGCCGCTCAGCGACAGCATCGGCCCGTCCATATCCAGCTCGGCGCTGTGGTTGAACACCACGTCGAGGATCACCTCGATGCCGGCTTTGTGCAGCGCCTTGACCGCATCGCGGAATTCGTTCAGCGGCGTGGCATCGGTGCTCAGGCTGGCGTAGCGGTTGTCCGGCGCATAGGGCGCCAGCACGTTATAGCCCCAATAGTTGATCAGCCCCAACCGCTGCAGGCGCGGTTCGGAGGTATGTTGCTGCACCGGCAGCAGTTCCAGCGCGGTGATGCCGAGGCGTTTGAAGTGGGCGATCATCGCCGGGTGCCCCAATGCGGCGAAGCTGCCGCGCAGCGCCGGCGGGATCTGCGGGTGCAGCAGCGTCAGGCCGCGCACGTGCGCTTCGTAAATCACCGTCTGTCCCCAGGGCGTGGCAGGCGGGCGATCGTCCTGCCAGTCATACTGTTCGTCCACCACCACGCACTTCGGCATCAGCTCCGCGCTGTCGTGCGGGTCCGGCTGCTCGTAACCGCCGTGCAGGTGCGGGTGATCCGCCACCGGCCCTTCCACCGCGCGCGCGGCCGGATCGAGCGCCAGTTTGTTGGGGTTGAAACGCTGTCCGTTCGCCGGGTCAAACGGGCCGTAGACCCGGTAACCGTAACGTTGCCCCGGCCTGCCGCCCGGTAAGTAGCCATGCCAGATATCGCCGCTGCGCGCCGGCAGCGGCAGGCGCACTTCGCGCTGCTGGCCGTCGAACAGGCACAGCTCCACCCGCTCCGCGTGCGCCGAGTACAGGGTAAAGTTGATGCCTTCGCCGTCGTAATGCGCGCCCAGCGGCGCGGCGAGGCCGGCCGTCAGCTCCGTCATGGCGCCTCCCGCAGCAGATAAATGGTCGCCAGCGGCGGCAGCGTTACGCAGATGGAGAAGTCGCGGCCGTGGCTGCCGACCGCTTCGGAAGAGACCCGCCCCTGATTGCCGGCGTTGCTGCCGTGATAGTGGTGCGAATCGGTATTGAGGATCTCGCGGTAGTCACCGGCGCGCGAGAGGCCGATGCGGTAGCGGTAGCGCGGCACCGGGGTAAAGTTGCTGATGGCGATCAGCTCATTGCCCTGCGAATCGTAGCGCGCGAAGGCGAACACCGAGTTGTCGTGATCGTCGACCACCAGCCACTCGAAGCCGTCCGGCCGGTAGTCGCGCTCGTACAGCGGCGCCTGCTGCCGGTAGCAGTGGTTCAGATCGCGCACCAGCCGCTGCACGCCGTTATGCCAGTTATCCAACCCTTCCAATAAATGCCAGTCGAGGCTGGTATCGAAATTCCACTCGCGCCCCTGTGCGAATTCGCAGCCCATAAACAGCAGCTTCTTGCCCGGATGCGCCCACATAAAGCCGTAATAGGCGCGCAGGTTGGCGAATTTCTGCCAGGCGTCGCCCGGCATACGGTCGAGGACCGATTTTTTGCCGTGCACCACTTCATCGTGTGAGATAGGCAACACGAAGTTCTCGGTATAGGCGTACAGCATGCCGAAGGTCATCTGGTTGTGGTGATACTTGCGGTGCACCGGATCGCACTTCATGTAATTGAGCGTGTCGTGCATCCAGCCGAGGTTCCATTTGTAGTGGAACCCAAGGCCGTTGGCGTCCGGCGGCAGGGTGACGCCGGGATAGTCGGTGGATTCCTCCGCCAGCGTCACCGCGCCCGGCTGCGCCTGGCCGATAGTCTGGTTGGTATAACGCAGGAAGGCGATGGCCTCCAGATTCTCGTTGCCGCCGTAGTAATTCGGCACCCACTCGCCGTCGGCGCGGCTGTAGTCGCGATAGATCATCGACGCCACCGCATCCACCCGCAGCGCGTCGATGCCGAAGCGCTCCAGCCAATACAGCGCGTTGCCCGCCAGGTAGTTGCGCACCTCGTGGCGACCGTAGTTGTAAATCAGCGTATTCCAGTCCTGATGGTAGCCCTCGCGCGGATCGGCGTATTCGTACAGCGCAGTGCCATCGAAATTCGCCAGGCCGTAGGCGTCGCTGGGGAAGTGCCCCGGCACCCAGTCGAGGATCACGTTGATGCCCGCCTCATGCGCCGCCGCCACAAACGCCCTGAAGTCGGCCGGCGTGCCGAAGCGCCGGGTCGGCGCATACAGCCCCAGCGGCTGGTAGCCCCAGCTGCCGTCGAACGGGTGCTCGTTGACCGGCAGCAACTCGATATGGGTGAATCCCATGTCCTTCACATAGTCGATCAGCTGCACCGCCAGTTCACCGTAGCTGAGCCAAAAGTGGTTATCGGTGTGGCGCCGCCATGATCCGAGATGCACCTCGTAAATGGCGATCGGCTGGTCAAAATCGTTGGCGCGGCGGCGCGCCGGCGTCGACGGCACCACCTCCGGCAGCGGCGCCACCAGCGAGGCGGTATCCGGGCGCATCTGCGCCTCAAAGGCGTAAGGATCGGCTTTCAGTTGGGTATTGCCATAGCAATCGACGATTTCATATTTGTACAGCTGCCCGGCCCGCACGCCGGGCAAGAACAGCTCCCAGATGCCGTTCTCACGCCGCAGACGCATCGGGTGGCGGCGGCCGTCCCAGAAGTTGAATTCCCCCACCACCGAGACGCGCTGCGCGTTGGGCGCCCAGACCGCAAAGCTGACGCCGTCGACGCCATCCAGCGTGACGAGGTGAGCGCCCAGCCGTTCATAGGGGCGCAGATGCGTGCCTTCGGCCAATAACCAACTGTCGATATCCTGCAGCAGCGGGCCGAACCGGTAGGGATCGTCGACGATCTGTTGATGATCGCGCCAGCTGACCTGCAGCTGATAGCGGAAAGGATTTTTTCGCCGCGGCACCACGGCGCTGAAGAAACCGCGCGGATCGTCGCAGTTCAGCTGCACCAGTCGCCGGCCGGTTTGCTGTTCCACCAGCCAGACTGCGCCGGCGTCCGGCAGCAGCGCGCGCACTTGCAGACCGTTATCGGTCGCATGCATGCCAAGCAGAGCAAAGGGATCGGCATAATGGCCGGAGATGATCTGATCAATCACGTCACGATCGGGAAGTACAGGCATAGTCTTCTTCCTTAGATTAACAGCATGATCTAAGCACGGCTTGTTGGTTATTCCTTGGCCGTTTTGGTCATCATGCAATGCATTCGGACTCTAAAGCGTGATTGCGGTCGGTTATTGACCAATCTTTACTCTGCCGACCTGAATTTCGCTCTTTATGCTTATTTTTTGAAATATTTCAGTCATGGTGAAAAAGTGTTCACCCCTGCGTTAAGCATAGCCAATGTCTGTTAAAAACTGCTCGGCATTGGTGAGGAAAATTCTTCATTAAGAAAACTGCCAGCCTGACGGCATCTGCATGCGGCGGCCGACGAGAAGAGATGCGGGGTACAGCCCAATGAAACGAGACTTGCGATAACGCTGCCCGACGCGGCGCGCAGCGAACAAAAAGGCGGAAAATAAGGCGTTAGGGGGCTGAAAGCGCTCAGCCCCCAGGAAGTATGGGTTTACAACAAAGTACAGAAGCAGCAGGTATCGCCTATTCCAAAGCAGAGATCACCTTCTCAAGAAACGATCGCGCTGTGTATCCCCATGGCGCTGGTGCAAACTCCCCATCAGCAAGTTCAGCAACAGCAAGTTCAAGCTGTTGTTCCTCAGGATATTGCGCCAGCAACGCTCGTGCTTCATCGACGGTTTTTCTCACTGTCGCGGTATTTTCCGTCTCCCGATAAGAGGCCAGGATCTCTTCTACAGACTCTCCAAATAAATCATAATCTTGCCCAAAAAAAACACGCACAAGTGTACCGAGATTAGCGACTGAAAAGCCCATAGGGTCCCTTATCTGATAATGGGGTAAGCGGTTAAAATGTAATACGGCTTACCGTTGTAAATTTTCTTTAGCAAGACAACCCGCACGCTGTTGGACGTTAATTGAATTGTGCTTCCTTGCCTGTAGCCAAAACCAACCGCTTACCCACCTTATGCGTGAGTTCAAGCACGTTGGCCGAAGTAGGCTGTTGCGCCCAGCGCTTAATAAGCGCGTTATTCACTTTCAACGCCCGACTAATCGCGTCTTCAGCAGTACGTAAATCTGTAAATGTCGAGGCTGACTGTAAACCAGGACTCTTTGCCAAGCGCTCCAGCAGCTCTTCTGAACTTTTAGCAACATGCTTAGCAATGGTGTGCCCACCTCCTTTTGCACCGGCTATAGACTCGTGTTCAAGCAATTTTAATTGCCCCACCCGAACGGAAGCCACGCGTACAGCGCCTAAAGCGGTTGCAAACACCAAAGGAACGGCAATATCTACCGTTAAACCGACGTTGTAAGCCATATCTTCGTCGGCCCCCAGACTCTGAGCCAGCAAAACCGCCGACTTGTAAGTGTCTGTAGTCAATGATCGGCCGGTAATGATCTGATTTGATGCGGTTTTTATGCTATCCATGCTATGAGTGCCAACGACCACGCATCCCACTTTGGTTAACAATGTTGGGTCAGGCGCATAGCACATCACCCCAGCCCCAAGAAGTTCGACGACTCCCCCCGCTAAACCCAGTCCACCCATGAGCCGATTACCCCAGGTTTCCCCTTCTGTGACCGTGCTATCCGACATCACGGCCGCTAGCTGCACGGGTGAAAGCGCGACCTGTAATCCTTCGTTGGAAATCATATCCCTATACCTGCGCTATGTTGCCAATGCGCTTATAAATATCACAGGGAAGATTAACTTGTAACCACATTCAGACCATACCGACATGACTCCGCTCATATGAAAAAGCCCGCAATAAGCGGGCTTTGAAATACAACAGATGAACTGGCGAGCGGGTTTACAGCAGGATGCGCAGCATGCGGCGCAGCGGCTCGGCCGCGCCCCACAGCAGTTGGTCGCCCACGGTGAACGCCGACAGGTACTCCGGCCCCATATTCAGCTTGCGCAGACGGCCGACCGGCGTATTCAGCGTGCCGGTCACCGCCGCAGGCGTCAGTTCGCGCATGGTCAGCTCGCGGTCGTTCGGGATCACGCGCACCCAGTCGTTGTGCGTCGCCAGCATCTGCTCGATTTCCGGCAGCGACACGTCTTTTTTCAGCTTCAGGGTGAACGCCTGGCTGTGGCAGCGCAGCGCGCCCACGCGCACGCACAGGCCATCGACCGGGATCACGCTGCCGGTGTTGAGGATCTTGTTGGTCTCCGCCTGGCCTTTCCACTCTTCGCGGCTCTGGCCGTTGTCGAGCTGCTTGTCGATCCACGGGATCAGGCTGCCGGCCAGCGGCACGCCGAAGTTGTCGGTCGGCAGTTTGCCGCTGCGGGTCGCCTCGGTCACCTTGCGTTCGATATCCAGAATGGCGGAGGCTGGATCCTGCAGCTCTTTCGCCACATCGGCGTGCAGCATGCCCATTTGGGTCAGCAGTTCGCGCATGTGGCGAGCGCCGCCGCCGGAGGCCGCCTGGTAGGTGGCGACCGACGCCCACTCCACCAGATCGTTGGCGAACAGGCCGCCGAGGGACATCAGCATTAGGCTGACGGTGCAGTTGCCGCCGACGAAGGTTTTGATGCCTTTGTCCAGGCCCTGCTGGATCACCGCGTGGTTGACCGGATCCAGAATGATGATGGCGTCATCCTGCATGCGCAGCGACGAGGCCGCGTCGATCCAGTAACCCTGCCAACCGCTGGCGCGCAGCTTAGGGTAAACTTCGTTGGTATAATCGCCGCCCTGACAGGTAATAATGATATCGAGCGCGCTCAGGGCGTCGATGTCATAGGCATCCTGCAGCGTGCCCTGCTGGCCGCCGAAGGCCGGCGCGGCAGAACCGTGCTGCGAGGTGGAGAAAAAGACCGGGCGAATGGCGTCGAAATCGCGCTCTTCCGTCATGCGTTGCATGAGAACCGAGCCGACCATTCCGCGCCAACCGATGAAACCAACGTTTTTCATAATATCTGTGTCCCGCCCGGATAAGGGCTTATTAGGTGATAACGAGTTGTGTGCAATATCTCCTCACCTTACAAAATGTCGGCGCGGGCGCAAAGTGAATTTATTCGATGGCTGGGGATTTCTCAGCAATCCTTCTTATAGGCAAGGACGCGGCCGAAAAGGCCGAGGCGTTTTCCCGATCACGAGGTCACCATGACAGAGATGATTTCCGCTACGGTATTGCTGTTTTTAATTATGGATCCGCTGGGCAACCTGCCGATTTTCATGTCGGTGCTCAAACACCTGGAACCGCGCCGCCGCCGCGTGGTGTTGATTCGCGAGCTGCTGATCGCCCTGCTGCTGATGCTGATCTTCCTGTTCGCCGGCGAGAAAATTCTGGCGTTCCTCAACCTGCGCACCGAAACCGTCTCCATTTCCGGCGGCATCATCCTGTTTCTGATCGCCATCAAGATGATTTTCCCGTCTCAGGAGGGCAACAGTTCGGGGCTGTCCGCCGGCGAAGAGCCCTTCCTGGTGCCGCTGGCGATCCCGCTGGTGGCCGGGCCGTCGATTCTGGCAGCGCTGATGCTGCTGTCGCACCAGTATCCACATCAGCTGCCCCATCTGGTGGCGGCGCTGTTGATCGCCTGGGGCCTCTCTGCGGCCATTTTGCTGATGTCGAACCTGTTCCTGCGCCTGCTGGGCAGCAAAGGCGTCAGCGCGCTGGAGCGGTTGATGGGGCTGATTCTGGTGATGCTGTCGACCCAGATGTTCCTGGACGGCGTGCGGGCTTACATGAAGCTGTAGGCGCCTGGCGGCGCCGACAACGGCCCGCGCTCAGCGGGCGGTAACGCGGCGAATATAGGCGAGCGTATCGGCGACCACGCCGTCCAGCGGCTGGTTGATGTCGATCGCTTGCACATCCGGCTCCTGCTCGCCCGGCTCTTCCAACGTGGCGAACTGCGAAACCAGCATCTGCGGTTTGAAGAAATGACCTTTGCGCTGCTTCAGGCGCTCCTCGATCACCGCTTTGTCGCCTTTCAGGTAGAGGAAATGCAGGTTGCTATTCCCTTCGCGCAGGCGGTCGCGATAGCTTTTTTTCAGCGCCGAACACACCAGCAGCGACACCGGATTGGTGCGTTGCATGGCGAAGATGGCGTCGTTGAGCGCAGCCAGCCACGGAGCGCGATCGTTGTCGTCCAGCGCATGCCCGGCGGCCATTTTGTTGATGTTGGCGCGCGGATGCAGATAATCGCCGTCCAGCATGGCGGCATCGGCTTCCCGGGCGACGGCGCTGGCCACGGCGGATTTACCGCTGCCGGACACCCCCATCAGGATAAATACGTGATTCTGCGGATTACTCATTGTGTCATGCCCTTATGGGAACTGGCGCGAGCGCGCCAAATGCGTCCCAACTGATAAAGATACTCTGGAACGCCGACGCCCCGCAGGGCGTCGGATAACGATTATACGACCGTCGCCAGCAGCAGGCAGCCCACCAGGCCGCACACCGAGATGATGGTTTCCAGCACCGACCAGGATTTGATGGTTTCCATGATGCTCAGGTTGAAGTACTCCTTGAACAGCCAGAAGCCCGGATCGTTAACGTGCGAGAAGATAACGCTGCCGGAACCGACCGCAATCACCATCAGCTCAGGGCTGACGCCGGTGGTGGCGATCAGCGGGGCGACGATGCCGCCGGCGGTGATCGCCGCCACGGTGGCGGAACCCAGCGCCAGACGCAGCGCGGCGGCGATCGACCAGGCCATCAGGATCGGCGAAACGTTGCTGCCTTCCATCAGGCCGGCGATGTACTGCTCGACGCCGCTGTCCACCAGCACCTGTTTGAAGGCGCCGCCGCCGCCGATGATCAACAGCATCATGGCGATGATTTTAATCGAGTCGGTGATGGTGCCCATCACTTCATCCATGGTGCGGCCGCGGTTCAGGCCGAAGGTGAAGATGGCGATCAGCACGGCGATCAGGGTCGCCATCACCGGGTCGCCGAAGAACTCGGCGAAGCGCAGCAGGCTGTGGCCCTTCGGCAACACCATTTCAGCCACCGCGCGCAGCGCCATCAGGATCACCGGCACCAGCGACGTGGCGACGCTGACGCCAAAGCTCGGCATCTCCGCGTCGGTAAAGGTTTTCGGGTTGTACAGGCCTTCCGGCACCGGCTTGTCGATGCCTTTCAGGAAGCGGGCATAGACCGGGCCGGCCAGGATCACCGTCGGGATCGCCAGCAGCGTGCCGTACAACAGGGTTTTACCCATGTCGGCATGGAAGATGGTGGCGATAGCGGTCGGGCCCGGGTGCGGCGGCAGGAAGCCGTGAGTCACCGACAGCGCAGCGGCCATCGGCACGCCGACGTACAGCAGCGGAATGCGCGCGGAGGCGGCGATGGTGAACACCAGCGGCAGCAACAGCACGAAGCCCACTTCGTAGAACAGCGCGAAGCCGACGGTGAAACCGGTCAGCACCACCGCCCATTGAATGTGTTTTCTGCCGAACTTGTCGATCAGCGTGGTGGCGATGCGCTGTGCGCCGCCGCAGTCCGCCAGCAGCTTGCCGAGCATGGCGCCGAAGCCCATGATCAGCGCCAGGCTGCCCAGCGTGCCGCCCACGCCGGCCTTGATGGAGCCGATGACCTTATCGACCGGCATCCCCTGTGCAATCCCGACCGCCAGAGCAACCAGAACCAGAGAGATAAAGCCGTTCAGCTTGAAGCGGATCATCAGCAGCAGCAGCAGCGCTACGCCGCCTGCAACAATCACTAATGGCATAGTTTTTCTCCAACCTTTTATCGCGACTCTCTTTACGATAGGCGTAAAGCGTGCGGTTGTTTTATTTTTAGGCTCTTTCCCGGTGTTTAAGAAGAGCTGTAGGTGTTGTTGATTCAGAGGTTCAGTCTTGCAGCAAGATGACCGCCCACTCGTTGTTACCGGTATCATGATACCGGTAACAACATAAGCCTCGGAACCGGGTAAGCGGCTAAAATTCGCGTTCTGGGACAGAGATCAAACTTATGTCGGCAACGAGCGGCGGGCTTACAGGCGGGATAACCAGCGCGCCTCAGGACGCGCTGCAAAAAGAAAGGGTGTTAAAACAGAACGTTAAAATGGCTCAGATGCTGCCGCCTGGGATCACGGTGAAACCGACGTCCACCATGCGCGGGCACACCGTTTCGCCGCGCAGCCGGGCCAGCAGGCGCTCGGCGCCGATCTGCCCCATGCGCTCGCGCGGGGTCAGCACGCTGGCCAGCTTCGGCACCATCACCTGACCGATGTCATGGCCGTGGAAACCGGCGATCGCCATGTCCTGCGGGATCGACAGCCCCTGTCGCTGGCACTCGAAGGCCGCGCCGATCGCCAGGTCATCGTTGGTGCAGAAGATACTGTCGATCTGCGGATAATCGCGCTGCGCCTGGCGCAGCAGCTCGCCGCCGGCGGAATAGGAGGAAGACCGCGCGGTCATGATGCTGTACGGCTCCAGGCCGGATTCACGCATCGCCTGCTCATACCCCTGTTGTTTGATGATAGTACGTTCATCCTGACGGGCGCCGAAGTAGACCACGTGACGGTGGCCGTGCGCGATGATTTGCTGCGTCATCTGGCGCGCCGCCTCGAAGTTGTTGAAGCCCACCGCCAGATCGATGCACGGCGAGACGCAGTCCATCAGCTCTACCACCGGAATGCCCGCCACCTCGATCATCTTCAGGGTGCGCGGCGTGTGGTGTCGCTCGGACAGGATCAAACCGTCGATATTGTAAGACAGCAGCGAGGTCAGACGCTCTTCTTCACGCTCCGGCAGATAGCCGTAGTGCGCCAGCATGGTCTGGTAGTTGTGCGCGTCGGTCACGCTTTCGATGCCGCGCAGCACTTCGGCGAACACCTGGTTGGTCAGCGACGGCAACAGCACGCCAATCGCCCGGCTGGTGGCGTTGGAGAGAATGTCCGGCGCGCGGTTGGGGATGTAGCCCAGCTCATCCAGCGCGACGGCGATTTTTTGCTGCAGGGCGGCGGAAACCTGGTCGGGATTGCGCAGATAACGGCTCACCGTCATCTTGGTCACGCCCACCTTGTCCGCCACATCCTGGAGTACCGGCCGTTTTTTCTTCATTATCAATGAACTGACTAACCGTGAATGGGCAGTCATTTTAGCAAAAAAAACGGCGCGCCGATATTGTCGGTTATGCGACGGCCAACGCAAAAAGGGCTCACACCGTGAGCCCTTCATACGCAGACAAAGGGGAAAAAGCGTGGTTTCTCCCCCTTTGTGACGAGCAGCCGAAAATCAATAAATTGATTTTCCTTGTTTTTATATGTTTTGCCGGCATTAAGTCAGGCAACGTCGGCAGGCGAATCACTCACTTCAAGGGCTCACACCGTGAGCCCTTGATATTTACCGCTTAATCACACCGGCGGCAGATCGAACAGCAGGATTTCGCTCTCTTCGTCGGCCTGAATCGTCAGCGCCGATTCATCCCACACCGCAAACGCGTCGCTGATGCCGGCGGCCTGGCCATTGACCGAGACCTTGCCGCGCACCACCTGGATCCAAATGCGGCGGCCGGCGTCGATCGCGTATTCCGCCTGCTCACCTTTATTCAGCGCCCAACGCGACAGCGTCATGTCCTGGAACACCTTCAGCGAGCCGTCACGCGCATCCGGCGACAGCACCAGCTGACGGCCCTGCGGCGCGTCGAACATGCGCTGTTCGTAGCGCGGCTCCAGCCCGACCTGATCCGGGATGATCCAAATCTGGTACAGGTGCAACGGACGATCCTGATTGGCGTTGTACTCGGAGTGACGCACGCCGGTGCCCGCACTCATGATCTGGAATTCGCCGGCCTGGATCTGCTCTTTGTTGCCCATGCTGTCCTGGTGTTCCACCGTGCCGCTCAGCACGTAGGTCAGGATTTCCATGTCTTTATGCGGGTGAGTACCGAACCCCTGCCCTGCGTCGATCACATCTTCGTTGATCACCCGCAGCGCCGAGAACCCCATAAAGTTCGGATCGTAGTAATCGGCAAATGAGAAGGTGTGCCAGCTATCCAGCCAGCCATGATTGGCGTGGCCGCGGTCTTCCGCTTTACGTACATAAATCATATTCAACTCTCCTCAATGTTTTTTTACAGTCTAGTCCTGCCAGCAGAATAAGAAAGCGTAAAAAACTCATGCCTCTGTTCAAAAATTTCGATGAAATGAAACGGCGGATGGGCAGCGGATTTGTTGAAAGCGGGAACGGCTGAAAAATGGCAAAAAAAAAGCCAGCACCCGAGCTGGCTAAGTAAACACTGGAAGCAATGTGAGCAATGTCGTGCCTTCGCAGCGAGAGTATCAAGGGTTGATGCCCTCCCCGGAACGCATCGCAATAATAATCATTATCATTCGCACCTGTAAAGCGTTTTTTTTGACCCGTTTAAATAATATTGACTCAAGGCAGTAAACGGATAAATTCAGAGGTTATTCAACCGGTAAGCGACAGGAGCAGCGAGATGAGCAGCAAGATGAGCGAGATCGTGATACGCCACGTGGAAACAACGGATGCGCAGGCCCTGCATCATCTTTATTCTCAGACGCCCGTCTACCGCGATACGCTGCAGCTCCCGCTACCGTCCGTCGAGTCCTGGCAGAAACGCCTCGCCAATCCCGAACCGGGCACGCATAACCTGGCCGCCATCATCGACGGGCAGCTTGCCGGCCAGTTGGTTGTGATGCTGAATCAGCGCGTTCGCCGCCGCCACGTCGCCACCTTCGGCATCGGCGTCGATCCGCGCTACCACGGTAAAGGCGTCGGCAGCCGCCTGATGCAGGCGATGCTCGACCTGTGCGACAACTGGGCGGCCATCGAGCGCATCGAACTGACGGTGTTCACCGATAACCCGGCGGCCATCGCGCTGTACCGCAAATTCGGCTTTGAGATAGAGGGCACCAGCCGCGCCTATGCCATGCGCGACGGCGTGCTGGTCGATGCCTACCATATGGCGCGTCTGCGCTCCGGGCAGCCACGCGCAGATGCGTGATCTCATCCCCCCGCAGGGGCCGCTGCGCCGGCCCCTTAACATCAACCGCCGAACCTTTTTACAAGCGCTGGCCGGCTTGACGGCCGCCGCCGGCATGTTCTCTCCCCTCACCCCATTAGGTGCCGCTATGCCAACTTCCGCCACCGGGCGCCCTGGCGCCCGCAACCTGATTACCGATGTGCCGGGCCTGAAGGTCGGCGTGGCGCAAGACAGCCGGGTGCGCACCGGCGCGACGGTGATCCTGCCGGACAGCCCGGCGATGGCCGCCGTGGACGTGCGCGGCGGCGGCCCCGCCACCCGGGAAACCGACGCCTTGGGCGAAGACAATCTGGTGCAAACCATCGATGCGCTGACGTTCAGCGGCGGTTCAGTTTACGGCCTGGCGGCGGCGGACGGCGTCGCGGCCTGGCTGGGGCAACAGGGCCGAGGCTACGCGCTGCGCCCAGCGCCCGGCGTGCCGGTCTCCCCGATCGTGCCCACCGCCTGCCTGTACGATCTGGCCAACGGCGGTGACAAAAACTGGCAGCTCACGCCGCCATATCGCCAGTTGGGTATCGACGCGGTCGGCAAGGCTGGATTGGACTTTCCGCTGGGCACCGTCGGCGCCGGCTACGGCGCCATGACCGGCATGGGCAAGCTGAAAGGCGGCCTCGGTTCGGCGTCTATCGTCGCCGCCAACGGCGCTACCGTCGGCGCGCTGGTGGCGGTCAACAGCCTGGGTGCGGTGGTAGCGCCCGGCACCCGCGCCTTCTGGGCGACGCCCTATGAAATTGACGGTGAATTCGGCAACGGCGGCGCGGCGGCGCTGGCGCAACTGCGCGCTCAGGGCGAAGACTGGATGGTGCAAGAGCCGCAGGGCGGCAGAAAGAACACCACTCTGGCCTGCATCGCCACCGATCTGGCGCTGACGCGCGTGGAGTTGAAACGGGTGGCCATCATGGCGCAAGACGGCATGGCGCGCGCTATTCGCCCGCTGCACAGCCCGTTTGACGGCGACGTGGTGTTCGCCCTGTCCACCGGGCTGCGCGAGGTACAGGGCAGCCGCGAACTGGCGGTGCTGCAGATCGGCGCACTGGCGGCGGACACCCTGGCCCGGGCGATCGCCCGGGGCGTATACGCCGCCACGCCGTGGCCGGGCAGCCAGGTTGCCACCTGGCGAACGCTCGGCGGCTAACGCGCCGCCATCAAAAAGGGGCGCTGGCGGCGCCCCTCGAGTTTTATTGCCCCTTACCGCTTAAATGCCGGCGGTTTCCCGAATATAGCGGCGCGCTTTCACCGCATACTCGAACGGGTTGGCCAGCGCCGGATCCTGCTCGGCTTCCACCACCATCCATCCCTTGTAACCGCGCTCGTCCAGCAGCTTGAACACCGGCCTGAAGTCGATCACGCCATCACCTGGCACGGTAAAGGTGCCCTTCTTCACGCCGTCGAGGAAGCTCAGCTTGTTGGCCTTCACTTCCGCCACCACCTCATCGCGCACGTCCTTCAGATGGACGTGGTTGATGCGCGGCAGATACTTCTCCAGGATCGCCATCATCGCCTGCTGGCTGCCTTCCGAATAGTAGGCGTGGCCGGTATCGAACAGCAGGTAGACGTCGTCGTTGACCATACTCATGTAGCGATCGATTTCGGCGGTGGTCTGAATGCCGGTGCCCATGTGGTGATGCAGACACACCTGCATGCCTTTGCCGGCGGCGATCTTCGCCAGCTCGTTGTAACCGTCGGCCACCCGCCGCCACTCTTCATCGCTGAAGTACGGCTTCTCTTCGAACACGCCTTTGGTGGTGCCCTGAATGCTCTTGCTCTGTTCAGAACAGCCGATCACCCTGGCGCCCATGGCATGCAGGAAATTCATGTGGTTGATAAATTCATCGATGGTTTTGTCTTTCTGACCATCGGCGAAAAAGGTGCTGAACCAGGCGTTGCAGATCTGGATGCCGCGAATATCCAGCATCGGCTTCAGCACCGCCGGATCGCGCGGGTATTTGCTGCCCACTTCGCTGCCGGTGAAGCCGGCCAGCGCCATTTCGCTGACGCACTGCTGAAAGGTATTTTCCTTGCCCAGATCGGGCATGTCGTCGTTGGTCCAGCCGATCGGCGCAATGGCCAATTTCACGTTGTCTTTATTCATGGTCTGCCTCGGTCCTTGGAGGGCCGCCGGTGCAAACGCCGCCGGCGAGCCGAATAAGATTAGTTGCCCAACAGCTCTCTTTCGATGCGCTCTCTGGTCGCCACCGCCTGGCTCGGCATCTTTTCCGGATAGCCGAACAGCGAGGTGCAGATGATCGATTCGCCGCCGACCTTGAAGCTGCGGTTGGCGAATTCCATGTCGCGCAGCGTCTGGAACAGGGCGTCGAAATTCACCTCGCCTTCGCCGATGCCGACGTGCTGGTGCACCGCGGCGTCAACGCCCGGCGGGTTGACGATATAGCGGCAGTGCTTGGTGTGGTTCATGGTGTCGGCGATCAGCACGTGGGAAAGATCGTCCCCGGCGTACTTCAGCATGCCGGCCACGTCGCCCTGCCCCTTGTCGTAGTAGAAGGTGTGCGGCACGCTGTAGAGGTATTTGACGTGGTCGCTGCGCAGCGATTTCACCAGATCGGCGGTTTCGTTGCTCAGCTCACAGAAGTCCCACGGATGCGACTGGATCTCCATACGGATGCCCTCACGCTCGACGATCGGCAGCAGCTCCTCCATCGAGCGATACCACAGCTCCTCGCAGATCTCCGGCTCGTTGGGGTTACCGGCCAACTCGGTGTTGATCACCTGCACGCCCATCTCCACCGCGATTTCGATCATCCGTCGCCAGTTTTTGACCGCCGCCTGACGGCGATCTTCCCCCGGCCCGGACCAGCGATACACCACGATAAATGAGGATATTTCCACGCCGGTCGCTTTCAGGGCGTTTTTATACTCCGCCATGATTTCGCGGCTGGCCTTCGGATGCTTGTAAAACGGGTTGATCTGCGGGTGCGGCGACTGCTCGATGTACTTATAGCCCCAGTCCGCCACCTGCTGAACCATTTTGGTCACGCCCAAATCCCGGATAACGTCGACATCAAAAGCGATCTTCATGGTCACTCCTCTGCAATCGTGGGTACGGGGTTCAAGCCGATGGCTTGTTGTAAAACGCCGGGCGCGCCGGCAGGGTCACCGGTACGATCTCGCCGCTGAGCTGGGCCGCCACGCAGGCGTCGGCGGTCACGGCGGCGGCGTAGCCGTCCCAGGCGGAAGGCCCGGTCAGTTGGCCCGCGGCCACGTCGTTGATGAACCCCTGCAGCTCGACGTCATAGGCGTCGATAAAGCGATCCTTCCAGTCGGTCAGAATTTCGGTCGACAGGCGGGCGCCGCTGCGCAACTGCACCGAGGACGGCTCCGGCAGTTTAGCGATGCCGGTTTCCCCCACCACTTCACACTGAATGTCGTAGCCGTACTGGCAGTTGACGAAAATCTCGACGTCGATGCGGGTGCCTTTGGCGGTTTCGAACAGCACAATCTGCGGATCTTTCAGATGCGGGAACGCCTTCGGGCTCTTGCGCGGGAACACCACCTGCACCGACACATAGTCGTCGTCGAGCAGCCAGCGCAGCACGTCGATTTCGTGGATCAGGGTGTCGGTGATCGCCATATCGGTGGTGTAAGCCTCGCCGACCGTCGGGTTGCGGTGCGCGCAGTGCAACATCAGCGGTTCGCCGATCTGGCCGCTGGTCAGCACCTGTTTCAGCGCGCGATAGCCCTGGTCATAGGGGCGCATAAAGCCGACCTGCACCAGCCGCTTGCCGTACTTCGCTTCGGCATCGACGATGTTTTTGCAGCCCTGCGCGGTCACCGCCAGCGGTTTCTCGCAGAACACCGGTTTGCCGGCGGCGATGGCCGCCAGCACGAATTCTTCGTGACTCGGCCCCCAGGAGGTGACCAGCACCGCCTGCACGTCGGCGGCCTTGATCAGATCGTGGCCGCTGTCATACACCCGCGCATCCAGCTGCAGATCGTTCACCGCCTTGGCGGCGTTGTCGCGATTGATGTCGTTCACCGCCACGACGCGGGCGCCCTGCAAAACTTGACTGCAGCGACGGATATGATCGCGGCCGATGGCGCCGGTGCCGATAACCCCAATGTTCAAAGTCATTTTCGCTACCCTCTGGAAAGTGTGTTGTGTTCGAAAACGAATCAGTAATCGCGCGCCTTATCGATGTTTTCCTGCAGCTTGCGCGCCACTGCGACGATTTTCTCGCTGTCGGCCACCTGAGCGCCGCCCACGCGCCACCAGCTGAGGTACTTGTGCACCATGGTCTTCGGCAGCACTTTGATGTCGAGCAGCGTGGACACGGTTTGCCTGCGGGCGTCGGCCAGCGCGTCGAGCAGCTGCTGCTCGGTGGTGACGCGATAGGTTTTGCAGCCGTAAGCCGCCGCCAGCATGGCGAAATCGACCGGCACCAGTTTGCCGTCGAGCTTGCCGCCCTCTGGATTGCGGAAGCGGAATTCGGTGGTGTAACTGTCCATGCCGTGTTCCATCTGCAGGTTGTTGATGCAGCCGTTGGTCATGTTGTCAAACAGCACCACGTTGATCTTGCAGCCTTCCTGAATCGAAGTGACCAGCTCGGAATGGAGCATCATGAAGGCGCCGTCGCCCACCATCGCGTACACCTCGCGCTGCGGCTCGGCCAGCTTGACCCCCAATGCGGCGTTCACCTCGTACCCCATGCAGGAGTAGCCGTATTCCACGTGGTAACCGTGCTCGCCATGGTTGTGCCACACCCGTTGCAGGTCGCCCGGCAGGCTGCCGGCGGCGGCGACAATCACGCTGTCCGGCGGCAGCTCGCGGTTCAGCACCCCCAGCACCCGGCTTTGCGTCATCGCCGAGTCGGTCTGAGCGATAAATTCGGCGAACACCCGTTCGCGATCGAGGTGATCGTCTATTTCCGGCACAAAGCCTGCGCCGCTGTATTCCACCGCGTAAACCCGCTCGGTCTCTTCACGCTGGGCGACGCGCGCCGCGGCGATGGCGTCGCCCCAGCCGGCGCGATAATCAGCCTGCGCCAGCAGCGCGCTCAGTTCGCTCAGGCCCTCGCGGGCGTCCGCCAGCACCTGCACGCCGTCGAGCTTGCCGGCGTCAAAGGCGCTGACGTTGATATTGAGGAAGCTGACGTCCGGATGTTGGAACAGCCATTTGGACGAGGTGGTGAAATCGGTGTAACGGGTGCCGACGCCAATCACCAGATCTGCCTGTCGAGCCAGCGTGTTGGCCGCCAGGCAGCCGGTTTCGCCGATGCCGCCGAGATTGAATTCATGATCGCTCGGCACCGCGCCTTTGCCGGCCTGGGTTTCGGCGAACGGAATGCCGAAGCGCTCGGCGAATTCGCGCAGCGCCCGCCCGGCCTGCGAGTACTTCACGCCGCCGCCGCACACCAGCAGCGGTTTGCGTTTGGCCGTCAGCAGCGCCAAGGCGTCCGCCAACATGCCATCGGTCGCCGGGCGGCGATCGAGCCGGTGTACGCGTTTTTGGAAGAAATAGTCGGGGTAGTCGTAGGCTTCCCCCTGCACGTCCTGCGGCAGACACAGCGTCACCGCGCCGGTTTCCGCCGGATCGGTCAGCACGCGCATCGCGTTGATGCAGGCGCTCATCAGCTGCTCCGGCCGCACGATACGGTCCCAGTACTTGCTCACCGCGCGGAACGCGTCGTTGGTGCTGATGCTGAGATCGTAAGACTGTTCGATTTGCTGCAGCACCGGATCCGGCTGGCGGGAAGCGTAAACGTCGCCTGGCAGCAGCAATAAAGGGATGCGGTTGGCGGTGGCGGTAGCCGCGGCGGTGATCATATTGGCGGCGCCGGGGCCGACCGAGGAGGTGCAGGCGTAAATCTGCCGGCGCAATTTCTGCTTGGCGAAGCCGATCGCCGCGTGGGCCATCCCCTGTTCGTTGCGGCCCTGGTGCACCCGCAGATCGCCACTATCCTGTTCCAGCGCTTGCCCCAACCCCAGTACGTTGCCGTGGCCGAAAATCGCGAAAATGCCCGCGACGAATTTGGTTTCCACCCCGTCGGCCAGCAGATACTGGTTATCGAGAAATCTGACGAGCGCCTGCGCCATGGTTAGCCTGATCTTGCCCATTTACTCACCCTTTAGATTGAGGGCCGCCCCGGAAAGGGCTCGCGCCGAGCCGACAATCCCGTGTTTGTGTTACGCGGCGGCAGCTATTATCTTGAGCAGGCGATGCCCGCTGCTCACGAAGTCGACAACCTGAAACGTGAAGCGATTATAAACAAATATATTTTTCATAAAATCACATTACAGAAGAAACATTTCATTTTGCGATAAAGATCGCATATTAGATGAAAAGCCCGTTTCATCTCGTGGTTTGGCCTTTACCGGCTTAGCGCCGCGCACCAGCCGGGGAATGCCATCAGCACGCAGGGCGACCGTCTTTCATCCTGCCCCGGCGCCTCTTTGCCACACGCCCTCCGCCACCCTCTCATGGCGACTTAATCCGCTTTTTCCGCTCCTCCGTCGATGTTTTAAACGCATCACATTTTTGGGGTGTAAATTTCATTCCATATTGAAATTGAAATTTTCATTCCCCATACTGTTCCCATGCTTCCTGCAAGGCGCCACGCTCGGGCCGCCGCCGGAGTTTTGCTTAAACAGAAGGAAACGGGTATGGCTACACAAGAAAAACAGCTTGATGTCATTTGTCTCGGGCGCATCGCCGTCGATTTCTATGCTCAGCAGATCGGCGCGCGTCTGGAAGACGCCGGCACATTCGCCAAATACCTCGGCGGCTCTTCCGGCAACGTGGCCTACGGTACCGCCATTCAGGGGTTGAAATCCGGCATGCTGGCCCGCGTCGGCGATGAACACATGGGCCGCTTTCTGCGTGAAGAGCTGCAGCGCGTCGGGGCCGATACCCGCTGTCTGATCACCGACAAACATCGGTTAACCGGCCTGGTGATCCTCGGCATCAAGGATCAGGAAACCTTCCCGCTGATCTTCTACCGCGAAAACTGCGCGGACATGGCGCTGACGCCGGACGACATCGACGAAACCTACATCGCCAGCGCGCGCGCGCTGGCCATCACCGGCACGCACCTGTCGCACCCGAACACCCGCGCCGCCGTGTTGAAGGCGCTGGAATACGCGCGCCGCCACGGTTTGCGCACCGCGCTCGACATCGATTATCGCCCGGTGCTGTGGGGGCTGACGTCGCTGGGCGACGGCGAAACCCGCTTTGTGGAATCGGCACAGGTGACCCGCGAGCTGCAGGAAGTGCTGCACCAATTCGATCTGATCGTCGGCACCGAAGAGGAATTTCATATCGCCGGCGGCAGCACCGATACGCTGACGGCGCTGAAAAACGTGCGCCGGACGACCGCGGCCACGCTGGTGTGCAAGCGCGGCGCGCAGGGCTGCTCGGTGTTCGAAGATGACATAGCCGACGACTGGGCGCAGGTGAAGCTGCACGCCGGCGTGCGGGTGGAGGTGCTGAACGTGCTGGGGGCCGGCGACGCCTTTATGTCCGGTCTGCTGCGCGGCTATCTGAACGATGAGGGTTGGGATCAGGCCTGCCGCTACGCCAACGCCTGCGGCGCATTGGTGGTCTCGCGCCACGGCTGCGCGCCGGCCATGCCGACCAAACGGGAGCTGGACGACTACCTGCAGCGTGAACACCAGGTCACGCGCCCGGACCGCGACGCGCGCCTGAACCACCTGCACCGGGTCACCACCCGCAAGCAACAGTGGCCGGAACTGTGCGTGTTCGCCTTCGATCACCGCAAGCAGCTGGCGGACATGGCGCGCGAAGCCGGCGTCGGCGAGGAACGCATCCCGCGTCTGAAGACCTTGCTGCTCACCGCGGCGCAACAAGCTGCCGCGCAGGCCGGGCTCAACGGCAACAGCGGCATTCTGGCCGACACCACCTACGGGCAGGCGGCGCTGAACGAGATCACCGGCCAGGGATGGTGGATCGGCCGGCCGGTGGAGCTGCCCAGCTCGCGCCCGCTGCGCCTGGAGCACGGCAATATCGGCTCGCAATTGATCGACTGGCCGCAGGAGCACGTGGTGAAGTGCCTGGTGTTTTATCACCCACACGACGCGGCGGAACTGCGCCGCGAACAGGATGCGCTGATCGCCGACGTCTACCGCGGCTGCTGCAAATCCGATCACGAACTGCTGCTGGAGGTGATCCTGCCGGACAGCAACGCCGACAAGGACGAGCGCTATTACCTGGAGATGATTGAACACTTCTACCAGTTGGGCATTCAGCCGGACTGGTGGAAACTGCCGCCGCTGAGCGCGGAAAACTGGCAGCGGGTCGGCGCGCTGATCGACGCCTGCGATCCCGACTGCCGCGGCGTGCTGATCCTGGGGCTCGACTCCCCGGAGGCGGTGCTGAAGGCGGGCTTTGCCGCCGCCGCAGATGCGCGCTGGGTGAAAGGTTTCGCCGTCGGCCGCACCATTTTCGGCCAACCTTCGCGCCGCTGGCTACAGGGGGAAATCGACGACGCGGCCCTGATCGAGCAGGTGAAACAAAAATACCTGACGCTGATCGGTTTCTGGCGCCAGTACCGTCCGCAGGCGGGCGGCGCGCACTGACAGCGACAGCAGGTTCACGTCCCCTTAAGGCCATTTCGCCGCTTTAAGGGGATTTTTTTGCCCATTTTCTGTGAAGTCGCGCAATGTGCGATCGAATAAATCGCTTTTTGAGGAAATGAAATTTCCGCTCCGTCTGTTAAAATACCCTGTCAATATTTCAGGCGTCAGGCCAATGCGCCTTCACCCCACTGCGAGCCGAATGGATGAACAACCCAACTCAACTTTCGCTGTTACAGGACGAGATCCGCCACCGTTATGAAACGCTGAGCAAGCGTTTGAAGCAGGTGGCGCGCTACATTTTGGATAACAGTAACAGCATCGCTTTCGATACCGTTGCCTCCATCGCCGCACAGGCCAGCGTGCCGCCTTCCACCCTGATCCGTTTCGCCAACGCCTTCGGCTTCAGCGGCTTCAACGAAATGAAGCAGGTGTTCCGTCAGCATCTGATGGAAGAGACGGTGAACTATACCGAGCGCGCGCGCCTGTTCCGCCAAACCTCCACCGACGACAACGTCGCGCCGGAGAAACCGGCGGAGATTCTCAACGTGTTCACCATGGTCAACGCGCAGGCGCTGCAGCAGCTGGCGATGCAGATCGCCCCCGAGCAGCTGGATCGCGCCGTCGAGCTGCTCAACAACGCCGAAAACATCTACGTGATCGGCCTGCGCCGCTCGTTCAGCGTCGCTTCCTACCTCACCTATGCGCTGCGCCATCTGGAGCGCCGCGCGTTTCTGATCGACGGCCTGGGCGGGATGTTCACCGAACAGCTGAGCATGGTGAAACCGAAGGACGTGGTGATCGCCATCAGCTATTCGCCGTACGCCCGCGAGGCGGTGGAACTGGTGGAATTGGGCGCCAAGCGCGGCGCGCAGCAGATCGCCATCACCGACAGCCAGGTCAGCCCGCTGGCCGCCTTCAGCGATGTCTGTTTCGTGGTGCGCGAAGCGCAGGTGGACGGGTTCCGCTCGCAGGTGGCCTCGATGTGCCTGGCGCAGACGCTGGCGGTCTCGCTGGCGCTGAATAACGCCCGGGACGAGTAAAGCTGACAAAAAAGCCCGGCAAGCCGGGCCTCAAGCGCCTATTGCGCGGCGGGGTAGCCGTCGCCGTTAATCCAGGCGTGGTCTTTTTCCCAGGTGAACTTCCACTGCCGCACCGGCCCGGCCATCACGTTGAGGTAATAGTTGTCGTAACCCGCCAGGGTCGCCACCGGGTGATAACCGCGCGGCACTTTCACCACGTCGCGATTGTAGGCCGGCATGCACTCGTCGAGCGTGCGGTCGTCGGTATAGACGCGCTGCATGCAGAACCCTTGCTCCGGCTGAATGCGGTGATAGTACGTCTCTTCCAGATAGGTTTCGTCCGGCGAGTCTTCTTGATCGTGCTTGTGGCTCGGGTAGGAGCTGGTGTTGCCCTCGTCGGTGTAAACCTCCACCACCAGCAGACTGTCGGCCGGCTCGCTGTCCGGCAGAATGTTGTGCACCAGCCGCTGGTTGCGCCCCTTGCCGCGCCGCTCCACGCCGATATCCGCCGGCGTGATCAGCCGTGAAGGCAGGTGGCCGCCGCCGGGCGCGCTGCACACCGCCAGCTCCAGATCGGTTTCCGCCCGCACGTCGATGCGATCGTGGTGCGGCACATACACCGCGTAAGGCGGCGTGCGCTCGAACGGACTCATGCGTTTGCCGATATGCGGGTATTCGGCGCGCCGCGTGGCGACGGAGGCGATACCGGCCACCAGCACCAGACACAGTTCCTTGTCGCCGCATTCCAGCTGCAGCGACTGCCCGGCGGCCAGGCGGTAAACGTCAAAGCCGACATAGCGCCAACCGGCATTTTCCGGCGTCACGTGCTGGATACGCCCCTCGGCGTTCGGCGTCTGACATTTGGCAAGCAGTGAAGACATTTCGATTCTCCTGTTAACTCGCAGTGCAAAGGCCGTTGCCCCGAAGGAGCAACGGCCTGGCCTGAGTGTGAAAGCGCTTAGCCCAGCGTCGGCATGCTGAATTCGGACACCGTCTGCTGCCCGGCCGGCCAGCGCGCGGTGGCGGTCTTCATGCGCGTGTAGAAGCGCACGCCGTCGGTGCCGTGCACGTTCAACGCGCCGAACACCGAGCGCTTCCAGCCGCCGAAGCTGTGGAACGCCATCGGCACCGGCACCGGCACGTTGACGCCGACCATTCCGGCCTGCACGTCTTGCACGAACTGGCGCGCATAGTGGCCGCTGCCGGTGAAGATGGCGCTGCCGTTGCCGAATTCGTGGCCGTTCACCGTGTCGATGGCGGTGCGGTAGTCCGGCACCCGTACGATGCCCAGCACCGGCCCAAAAATCTCTTCGCGGTAGATGCGCATGTTCGGCGTCACATGGTCGAACAGCGTGCCGCCGACGTAGTAGCCTTCAGGATAGCCCGGCACCTGATAGTTGCGGCCGTCGGCCACCAGGGTGGCGCCTTCTTCCACGCCCAAATCGATGTAGCCCAGCACCTTTTTCTGGTGAGCGGACGACACCAGCGGCCCCATTTCATTCTCTTCGCCGCCCTGCTGCAAGCCCGGCCCGACGCGCAGCTGCGCGATCAGCGGCTTCAGTTTGGCGATCAGTTTATCGGCAGTGTCGTCACCAACCACCACGGCGATCGGCAACGCCATGCAGCGCTCGCCGGCAGAGCCGAACGCGCCGCCCATCAGCGCGTTGACCGTGGCGTCCAGATCGGCGTCCGGCATGACGATCGCCTGGTTCTTCGCCGCGCCGAAGGCCTGCACCCGCTTGCCGTGCGCGCTGGCGGTGGTATAGATATGTTCCGCCACAGTGGAGGAGCCGACGAAGCTCACCGCCTGAATGCGCGGATCGGTACACAGCTGCGCCGCATCTTCATTGGCGCAGTGCACCACGTTGAACACGCCGTCCGGCAAACCGGCTTCCTTCAACAGTTCCGCCAGGCGCACCGAGGCCGAAGGCACCAGCGCCGGCGGCTTGAGGACGAAGGTGTTGCCGCAGGCCAGCGCGATGGGGAACATCCACATCGGCACCATCGCCGGGAAGTTGAACGGAGTAATGCCCGCCACCACGCCCAGCGGCTGCATCAGCGAGAAGCTGTCGACGCCGCTGCCGACGTCCGGCGAGTACTCGCCTTTGATCAGATGCGGGATGCCGCAGGCGAATTCGACCACTTCCATGCCGCGCGTCAGTTCGCCCAGCGCATCCGAATACACTTTGCCGTGCTCGCTGACGATAAGCTCGGCCAGCTCGTCGCGGTGCTGTTCCAGCAGCGCCTTGAAATTGAACATGATGCGCGCGCGGCGCAGCGGCGTGGTGCGCGACCAGTCGGCGAACGCCCGATGGGCCACGTCGATGGCCTGTTTGACTTCGGCAGCAGTGCTCTGCGTGACGCGCCGCTCAACCTGCCCGCTGGCCGGGTTGTGCACGTCGACGGTTTGATTGCTGCTGCTCAGGCACACCTGCCCGTCAATAAAATTACCCACGGTTTTCATGTCACGCCCTCTTTTCAAGTCCGCTGTCGCCTGGCCACACCCAGGCGGCGCGGCGTTAATCGTCCCGCTCGCCAAACCCCGTCGGCAAGCCGGCTACATCCTGACCGGATGCAGCAAACTCTATTTCATTGAAAAAAAAGTTTCAAATAAATTGTTTTGAAAAATTTATTTTTAGTGCGTGAGGTCGCAATTTTGCGGTGTCGATCGGGTTGGCGCTTTCATTCCCGCGCCAATCAAGGCGCGGTTTCGCAGGAGAGTCCATCGCTAATGCACACTGACTTTGCTACAGAAAATCCGCACTGCGCCTGACCTGCGGCCGTTACCGCCTCCCTCCGAGCGCCCAAGGCGCCCGGATCGCTCGCGACGGTTTTTTTTGAACTGGATCTAAAAATCAATATTCCATTATTCACTAATTATGAAATAAATGTTCTTGTTTGTTCCAGCATTTATCAACGACATCGCCTTGATGACAGGCACGGTTCACACCCTTCCGCTCGCCCTCCTCCCGACACCCCAACCGTGCGGACGGAAGCCAGGATAAAAATCGGAGCAACACATGTCATATCAGCGTAAGCACAATACCGGTTACATATTGCGAATTTGCGGCATCGCCGCCCTGGGCGGCATTCTGTTCGGCTACGACACCGCCGTGATCTCCGGCGCGATCGAAGCGTTGAAAACCTATTTCAATCTCAGCCCGGCCGAAACCGGCTGGGCCGTCTCCAACGTGGTGATCGGCTGCGTGATCGGCGCCTTCGCCGCCGGGCCGCTGGCGGCGCGCTGGGGCCGTAAAAAGGCGCTGATGCTGGCGGCGCTGCTGTTCACCGTTTCCGCCGTCGGCGCCGCATTGGCCCCGACCTTCACCTGGTTCGTCATTTACCGCATCATCGGCGGGCTGGCGGTCGGCATCGCCGCCACCGTGTCGCCGATGTACATGTCGGAAGTGTCGCCGAAAGACATGCGCGGGCGGGCGCTCAGCATGCAGCAGTTCGCCATCGTCTTCGGTCAGATCGTGATTTTCTACGTCAACTTCAAAATCGCCAGCCTCGCCAGCGAAGCCTGGCTGGTGGAAATGGGCTGGCGCTGGATGTTCGCCTCGGGCGTGATCCCCTGCATTCTGTTCTGCATCCTGGTGTTCGTCATTCCTGAATCGCCGCGCTGGAACGTGATGATGGGCCGCGACGATCAGGCGCTGGCGATGTTGACCAAAGTCTCCAACGCCGCCCACGCGCAGAATCTGCTGAAAGAAATCAAAGACTCGCTGCAGCAGGATCAACAGCAGCAGCACCGGAAGCTGAACTACGGCGATGTGCGGGTGCGTTTCATCCTGTTCGTCGGCTGTATGATCGCCATGCTGCAACAGGTCACCGGCGTTAACGTGATGATGTACTACGCGCCGGTGGTGCTGAAAACCGTCACCGAAAACGCGCAGGAAGCGCTGTTCCAGACCATCTGGATCGGCGTGCTGCAGCTGGTCGGTTCGGTCATCGGCGCCATGCTGATGGATCGCATGGGCCGCATTCCGTTGATGCGTTACGGCACGCTGGGCGCCATCGCGGGCCTGCTGCTCACCTCGTACGCGCTCTACACCCAGGCCACCGGCTATTTCGCGCTGTTCGGCATGCTGTTCTTCATGGTGTTTTATGCGCTCTCCTGGGGCGTCGGCGCCTGGGTGCTGGTGTCGGAGATCTTCCCGAACCGCATGCGCGCACAGGGGATGAGCATCGCCGTCGGCTGCATGTGGGTCGCCAACTTCGCGGTGTCGCAGTCGTTCCCGATGATCAACGATCACCCTTACCTGTTCTCGCATTTCCACGGCGCCTTCCCGATGTGGATCTTCGCCGCCTGCTGCCTGTTCAGCTACTGGTTTATCGGCCGCTATATCCCGGAAACCAAAGGCGTCTCGCTGGAAAAAATGGAGCAGGTGGTGTTGGCCAAACGCCACCGCCAATCCCAGCCCGAAGGCAAGCCGCTGCCGCTGGAAAACGGCAAATCCTGATCTCTCAACCCTGACCGCTGGAGTCATGCCCATGAACATTGCGCTGGACCGCTTCTGCATTAACCGCAAGATCGCGCCGAATCTCGATCTGGACAATTTTTTCCGCCTGGTGAAACGCTGCGGGCTCAGCAAAGTTGAGCTGCGCAACGACATGCCCAGCGGCAAGGTGACCGACGATCTGAGCGACGCGCAGCTCAACGCGCTCGCCGCGCAATACGGCATCGAGATCGTCACGATCAACGCCCTCGGCAGGTTCAATCTGATGGATGACCCGGCGGCGCTGCAACAGCGCGCCGAAGCGATGCTGGCGCAGGCGCAGGCCATCCGCAGCCGGGCGCTGGTGCTATGCCCGCACTGCAGCGCCGACGACACGCGCAGCGAGCAGCAAAAACGGGACGACACCCTCGCGGCGTTGCGGCTGCTGGCGCCGCTGTTTGCCCGCTATGGCGTACAGGGATACGTCGAACCGCTGGGCTTCGGCATCAGCTCGCTGCGATCGTCGCTGCTGACCCAGGCGCTCATCCGCGACTCGGGCGCGCCGTACCGCATCGTGCTCGATACGTTCCACCACTATCTGAGCGATGTGGCGCAGGCCGACTTCGACGCGCAGATCCAGGTGGCGCAGATCGGCCTGGTGCATCTGTCCGGCGTGGAGGACGGGCGGGATAAAAGCGCGCTGAGCGACGAAGAGCGCATCATGCTGAGCGAGGGCGATCGGCTGGAGAGCCGCCGCCAGGTGCAGAACCTGGAACGCCTGGGCTACACCGGCGTCTATGCCTTCGAGCCGTTCTCTTCACAGCTGGACCGCTGGAGCGGGGCGGATATCGAACGGGAAATCCGCCAGAGCATCGCCCTGCTGCAAGGGTAAAAAAAACGGCCTCCGCGGAGGCCGTTTTTCATGGCGTTACTTCAGGTTGCCGACCACCAGCTGATGGCGCTCGTTGTAAAACTTACGGTAGGCCAGATAGCAGGCGATGATGGTCGACAGGCTGGCGGTGGAAAGCAGCATGAAGGTCACCATAATCTGATATTTGATCGCTTTCACCGGATCGATGCCGGCGAAGATCAGCCCGGACATCATGCCCGGCAGGCTGACCAGCCCAACGGTTTTCGCCGAGTCGACGGTCGGGATCAGCGAAGCGCGGATGCTGTCGCGGATCAGCGCCGCCGACGCGAACTTGGGCGTCGCCCCCAGGCTGAGCATCTCCTGAATCTTCTGCTGCTCGCTTTTGAAACGCTGGCCGAGGTTGGTATAGCACAGCCCCACCGCCACCATGGCGTTACCGGCGATCATCCCGGAGATGGGGATCACCTGCATCGGCGTAAATTCAATGGAGCCGGTCAACACCAGCACCGCCAGCGTCAGCACCGCGCCGGTGGTGATGGCGATAAACGACGTCACGAACGCGTGTTCGACGTACTTGCTGCGTTTCTTGGCGTTGTAGGCCGCGTTAAAGCAGATGAACAGCACCATCAACACGGTGAGAACGGCGTTATCCAGGTCGAAAATATACTTCAGCACGTAGCCGACGATGATCAGCTGCACCACCGCGCGGCAGATGCTCCAGATGATGTCCTTTTCCAGCGCCAGCTTTTCCCGGTGGCTGATCAGGATGGCGACCACCACCAGCACCATCGACAAGCCCAAGGATTCGTTGGTGATATTATGCTGATTCATGCTGTTGCTCCTGTGGCTCGGCGCTGTGCGCGCGCAGGGTGATCACCTCGTCCGCATGCGCTATCTCTTCGGTATCGTGCGTCACCCACAGCACCGCCAGCCGGTGTTCCGCCACCAGCTGATGCACGATTTCGTTGACGTTGCGCTTATTTTCCTCGTCCAGCGCGCTGGTGATCTCATCGAGCAACAGCACTCGGGGCATAAACTGCAGGTTGCGGATCAGGGACACGCGCTGCTTCTCCCCGCCGGACAGTTCATTGATGCTTTTCGTCAGCATCGCCTCCGGCAGGCCGAAACGCGCCAGATCGGCCTTCATTTTTCGCTCGGCCGGCGGTTCCTGGCGGATCTGATACGGCAGCGCCAGATTGTCGTAAACCGTATTACCGAACAGCGCCGGCGTCTGGAAGCAATAAGAGACCTGCTTGCGATACGCCTCCGGCGACATCTCGTCGATCGCCTGGCCGTCGAAATAGAGGCTTCCGCTGGTCGGATTCATTAAGGAAGAGATGATTTTTAGCAGCGTGCTTTTTCCGCAGCCGGAAGGCCCGGTGATCAGTTTGAACTCGCCCTCACCCAACGTGAAAGAGACGGAGTCCAGGATCACCTGGCGGTCTATTTGATAATGAATATCATCCAATCTCAGTATGTCTTTCTTTTCCTTCATTACGATGCCGGCTCCCTACACCTGTTCCCGTCTGAGCGATAAGTATATGGTCGCAAAAAACATCTTAGCAATGCCTGCGCGGAGGGCGGAAAGCGGAGAGGAGGATTGGCGGAGCGAAATGCCCCGCCAAATAATAAGATTAATTAATGTTTAGCTGTAAGATAGTCAAAAGCGACCGTCAGGGTCGAATCACTCTTTTTTTATCGCTGCCTGTTCGTCGCAGCTGTACCAGCGTAGAGAATTGTTGATGCTGCGGTGGGTGCAGCGGACCTTGCCCTCCTTTTCCAGCGCCAGCAGCAGGGTGCGGGTGGTATAAATGTTTTCACCGCATTTATCAGCCAGCTCGCGGGTCTTCGGCCACTGCTCCGGCGGGGGATGATGGCCGCCGGAGCCTTCCACACGATCCCTGCACAATCCTTGCAACACATTCAGCATCAGCGATTTTCTGCTTTCAAACGTTTTCGGCGCCTTGGCCATAGCATTCCTCCTGAGTGGTTACTGCTGAGCTCCCCGCTCACGACTGCACGTCAGCAATGCGCAGGGTATAAATCATGGTGGCGTCCGGAGGGATCGCCGGCGGGCTGCCCTGCTTGCCGTACGCCAGCGCCGGCGGCACCACCAGCGTGATCGAGCCGTGGCGCTGCAGCTTCTCGATAGCCGCGCGAAACAGCGGCGGATAGCGCGTCAATGGCTGCGAGATCACCGTACCCGCCAGCTCCATGTCTTTGATCACCCGGCCGTCGGTCAGGCTTTCGCGCACCACGATATCCACCCGATCGTCGGCGCCGATCGCACCGCTGCCGTCATAGTCCACCCGGTAGTAGAAACCGAGCGCATCTTGCTTGACTCCCTCCTGGCGGGCGAAATCGGCCAGATAGGCCTTGCCGTCCGGAGGGGGAGCCTGTGTCTGTTGCGTCTGCTGCAAACGTTGCTGCGCCGTGCGCAGCGCGCTGTCGATGGCGGCCTCATCCAGCCGCAACCGCCCGGCCAGGGTATCGGCGATGCCCGCCAGCAAAAGCCGCCGATCCGCCTCCAGTCCCGCACGCCGGTTCTCCTGTTGCAGATGCAAAATATCGCGCCCCAGCGATACGCCGGCGGCATACGCCTGCTTGTCCGCCTCGCTGGCCAGCACCGGGGCCTCAGCCGCCTGCCGCCGCTCAGCCAGCAAGGTGTCTACCCGCTGTCGTTGCTGTGCCAACTGCGCCGTCAAGCTTGCGCTGCGCTGTTCGGCCCGCGTGAGCGAAGCGGCCAGCGCGGTGACCTCAGGCAACGGCGCAACGGCCTGCCGCAACGCCTTCAGGGCATCGGCCAGTGGCCGAATATCGACATCGGTCCGCTCGCTTTTCGGCGCCGCGGCGGCCTGAGCCGCCGCCAACTGGCGCTCCAGCTGACGGATTTTCTCCGCCTGCTGTTGTACAGAGTGCTTCAGAGAAGTTAAACGAGCGCCGTCTGCCCCCGCGACGGCGGCCGGTTTGGCGGCCGGTGCGGGCGCCGGTTTACGCGCGGTTTCCTCCTTGAGCGCGGCCGGCGGAGCCTGCCGCTGTTCGGCAAATTTCAACAGGGCGGGAATGCCGTCGTCAGCGGCGCAAACGGCGCCGCTCAGCGCCAACAGCCAAAGCCCCATCGCCCATCTTTGCGCGCATCGCTTCATGGCTACAGATTCTCGACCCGGTTGGACAGATCGGACATCAGCTCATGTTCAACGTCGGCGCAGAATTTCTCGGTTTTATATTGATAAAGAGCATCAATCGCTTTACGGGTGCTTTCATCCACATTGCCGCGCACGCCGGCATATCCGGAAGCGTTGGAAAGCAGACCGTTAAAATAGGCAATGCGTTTTTGGTAACTCTGCGGATTAATATTTTTTAATGAGTTAACCCGTTGCTGGCAAAGCGCGATACGTTGTTCATCGGATTTATCATTAGGATTGTTCTGTGAAATTTTTTTCACGGAATTCAGGTTTGTCTTGCTACCGCCCACGCAGCCTGACAGCGACATGACAGACAGTAAAAATATAGCAGAAACTACCGTGCGGCGGCCGCCGCAAGCATTAATCATCGTTATCATTCCGTTTATAATCCTTTAATTGTCACTTAGGTCATCATTATGTGGCGAACGGCAACAGCACATGCCTTAATTTGATTAATCAAAATGGGTTAGGCAGTGAAAAATCCCTATACCGCAGTGCGATAGAATAATTCACTACCGATGACATTGTTATTTAATTGTTAATGAATTAGACCTAAACGCGGGCTAAACACGAATAAAAAAACCAATCCCTTAGGAGAAGAAAACCACGAAACAACAATAAAAACAATAGATTATGTTTTATATTTTGTTTCTAAAGGGAAATTCATCATCTGCTGCCTCAGGGCGATATTAGCAAAACAATATGGCGAATTGTAGGTATCAGCCTATTTCCCCCGATCTAATATCTCGCATATCGTTATTTATATAGTGATTTATACTGGATAATATTTGTATACGATCTATTGGTTTTAAAGCAAATATATTTCTTTTTCCTTTTGGTTTTATATTCTGAATTTGACTTAATTTAATAAAATCTATTTCCAAGCAATACTATTATTTGCAAGAATATTCCCAGCAACACGCCACACGTAAAACTCGTATTTTATTTACCAGAAAATCCATTGTCGATTTTCCCAATCTCGTTATTTCTCATAAATAACGGATGTTGGCGTATTGCCCAGAGCAAAAGGATCTGGCTCCAACCGTACGGCCGGCGACATGACGTTGCCGCCGCTGCGGGGGATTTAGATGTGCTGTTCTTTTTATTTAAAAACTCTCTACAGGAACCTGAGAAATGAAACTGAATAAATTAATGCTGGCAACCGTGATTGCTTTCGCTTCTGCATCTGTTGCTCACGCCGCATCTAATCAGGGCAGCGGTAAAGTCACCTTTACCGGCGAAATTATCGATGCGCCATGCAGCGTCGCGCCGGAATCCGTTGACCAAACCGTACCAATGGGCCAGATCAGCAGCCGCATCCTGGCTAACCAGGGTAAATCCAGCATGCAACCTTTCAACATCGAACTGAAAGATTGCTCCATCTCCACCATGAAAAACGTCAAGGTGACCTTTACCGGCACGCCTGATCCGGTCAACAACAAACTGCTGGCCCTGAGCGGCACGGCAACCGGCGCCGGCATCGTGATCTACGACAACCTGCACTCCAAGGAAGTGGAACTGGGCACGGCGACCGACGGTCAGGGCCTGAACAACGGCGACAACTCGCTGAAATTCGCCGCTTACCTGCAGGGCAGCAGCGCCTCCGCCGCCGTGGTGCCGGGCGACTTCACCAGCGTGGCCAACTTCACCCTGGCTTACCTGTAATACCCCACAGGGGATGTCTCAGGGCATCCCCCGCTTGATTGCATGCCGACGAGAGCGGCAAGGGAACAGGGCAAGACAGGGAGACGCCAGCATGACTATCCGCCTTTGCGGCCTGTTGCTCATCGCGCTCAGCGTAGGCAGCGCGGCGGCGGCAGTGAAAAATCAGGGCCACGGCAAAGTCAGCCTGGGCGGCACCATCGTTGAAACGCCGTGCGGCATCGCCAGCGACAGCCTGGATCAAACCGTCGATTTCGGTCTGATCTCCATGACCGATGCCTCGCAGGACGGGCAATCGGTGCTGATCGGCAGCCGCCGTCATTTCACGATCAAACTGGTGAACTGCGAACTGGCCAGCCAGGTGAAGCCTGACTTCATCTATCGCGCAGCCAACGTCACCTTCGACGGCACCGCCGACAGCCGGGATCCTTCCCTGCTGGGCGTTTACGGCGAGGCGCAGGGCGTGGCTATCGAACTGTTGACCGATGCCGGCACCCCGATCCCGCTCGGCAGCACGACGGCGGATTACCAGATCGTCGCCGGCGACAACACGCTGCGTTTTGGCGCGCAGTTGCGCCTGCATCCCGATAAGGCGCGGGCGGGCGGCTTCAGCTCTCTGGCCAAATTCACCCTGTCTTATCTCTAGCGCCGGCGGGCGCTGCACAGCATTACGTATTCAGGTCGCACGGATGACCTGCTATTGGGCGCGGACTTGCCATGAGTGATTATGCTATGACGTCATTACTGACACGGAAACACCTACCTCTTCTCGTCATTCTATCTTTCCTCTGGGTGCGTCCGGCATTTTCCGCCACGGAATTCAATACCGACGTCCTGGATATCGGCGAGCGCAGCAAAGTGGATCTTTCGCGTTTCTCCGATGCCGACTACGTCATGCCCGGCGCTTATTTGCTGGACATCAAGATCAACCAGAAAACGCTGCCCCAGCGCAGCATTCAGTATTTCCCGTCGCCGGATAACAAGAGCGGCAGCCAGGTGTGCCTGCCGCCTGATCTGGTGGAAAAAATGGCGCTGAAAGAAGAAGCGGCCAAAAAAGTCACCCTGTGGCACGACAACCAGTGCGCCGACATTCGCGGCATCAAAGGCGCGACCGTCTCCGATCGCATCGGCGGCGGCGTGCTGGCGATCACCATCCCGCAGGCGTGGATGAAATACTCCGATCCCGACTGGACGCCGCCCGAGCAGTGGGACGACGGCATTCCCGGCCTGCTGCTGGACTACAACCTGAGCGGCCAGTTAGGCAAGCAGAATCACAACAACAACACCGCCCAGAACCTGAGCAGCTACGGCACGCTGGGCGCCAACCTGGGCCCCTGGCGCCTGCGCGCGGACTACCAGGCCAATTACAATCAGCAGGCCGGCGATCGCAGCACCGGCTTCGACTGGAACCAGATCTACGCCTACCGCGCGCTGCCGATGCAGGCCGCCAAGCTGACGCTGGGTGAGATTTATCTCGACTCCGGGGTGTTCGACGCCTATCGCTTCACCGGCCTCAATCTGGCCAGCGACGAGCGCATGCTGCCGCCGAACCTGCAGGGCTACGCGCCGGAAGTGCGCGGCATCGCCAAGAGCAACGCCAAGATCACCGTCTCGCAGGAAGGCCGCACGCTGTACGAAACCACCGTGCCCGCCGGGCCGTTCGCCATTCAGGATCTCAACAGCTCGGTGCGCGGCAAGCTGGACGTCAAGGTGGAAGAGCAGGACGGCACCGTCTCGACCTTCCAGGTGGATACCGCCACCATTCCGTACCTGACCCGCCCGGGCTACGTGCGCTACAACGTGGCGCTCGGCAAAACCTCGGCCTACGACCACCGCACCCAGGGCCCGCTGTTTTCCGCCAGCGACTTCTCCTGGGGGCTGAGCAACGCCTGGTCGCTGTATGGCGGGGCGCTGCTCGGCGGCGACTATAACGCCTGGGCGCTCGGCCTCGGCCGCGATCTGAACGTGTTCGGCGCCATGTCGCTGGACGTCACCCAGTCGATCGCCCGTCTGCCCGGCGAGCCGACCGCCAGCGGCATGTCGTTCAAGCTCAACTACGCCAAACGGTTCGATGAGCTGAACAGCCAGATCACCTTCGCCGGCTACCGCTTCTCGCAGCGCAAGTTCATGAACATGTCGCAGTACCTGCAGGAGCGTTACGGCGATTACGACAAGAATTACAACGGCCGCCAGAAAGAGCTGTATACCATCACCGCCAGCAAAACCTTTATGGCGGAAGACAGCGCCAAGGCGATCACCGCCTACCTGACCTACTCGCACCAGACCTATTGGGATGCGCGAACCCAGGACCGTTACGGGCTGTCGGCCAGCAAGCTGTTCAGCGTCGGCGATATCAGCAACATCACCGCCTCGCTGTCGGCTTACCGCACCTATTACCAGGGCCGCACCGACGACAGCGTGATGCTCAACTTCACCGTGCCGATCGGCGACCGTCGGCGCGTCGGTTATGCGCTGCAAACCAACAACGGCGATGTCACGCAGACCGCGTCGTACAACGACTACAGCGATCCGGACAATACCTGGCAGGTCAGCGGCGGCTTTAATCAGTCCGGCAAATCGCTGGCGCGCGGGTACTACACCCACAACGCCTCGTTTGGCTCGCTGAACGCCAGCGCCTCTTACCAGCAGGACAGCTACTCGTCGATCGGTGGCTCGTTCCGCGGCGGCCTCACTGCGACCCGGCACGGCATCGCGGCGCATCAGAACTCGAGCAACGGCGGCAGCCGCATGATGCTCGACACCGACGGCATCGCCGGTGTGCCGATCAACAACGGCCGCGCCTACAGCAACCGTTTCGGGCTGGCGGTGATTTCCGACATCACCAGCTACTACAACACCGACACCCGCATCGACGTCAACAAGCTGGCGGACGACGTCGAGGCCACTCGCGCCGTGGTGCAAGGCACGCTGACCGAAGGCGCCATCGGTTACCGCCACTTCGAGGTGGTGAAAGGCAGCAAGCTGTTGGCCACCATTCGCCTCGCGGACGGCAGCGAACCGCCGTTCGGCGCCGCGGTGCTGAGCGAGAAAGGCCGCGAGGTCGCGGTGGTCAACGACGGCGGCTCGGTTTACCTGACCGGCGTGCAGCCGGAGGAAAAACTGGACGTCGCCTGGGAAGGCCAACGCCGCTGCCGCATCGTGATCCCGGGCGCCGCCAAGCCGCTGGACCAGCTGCTGCTGCCGTGCGCCACTCTGTAATCCGTAACGCTGAGAAATGATGACATGAACAAACACCCGATAACGCTACTGACCGCCGCCGGCCTGGCCCTGAGCGCCGTACTGCCCACCGCCGACGCGGCGATATCGCTGGATCGCACGCGCGCCGTTTATGTGAGCGACGCCAAATCGATCAGCCTGAATATCGTCAACGAAAACAAAGAGCTGCCCTTCCTGGCGCAATCCTGGCTTGAGAACGAGCAGCACCAGAAAATCACCTCGCCGCTGGTGGTGCTGCCGCCGCTGCAGCGCGTGGAACCAAGCGAGCGCAGCGTGGTACGCATCACCAAGACGCCGGAGGCGGATCGCCTGCCACAGGATCGCGAGTCGGTGTTCTACTTCAACCTGCGCGAAATTCCGCCGAAAAGCACCAAAACCAACGTGATGCAGCTGGCGCTGCAAACGCAGATCAAACTGTTCTATCGGCCGAAAGCCATCGTCGCGCCCAAGGGCCAGGTGTGGCAGGAAAAGCTGGTGTTCCGTAAAAGCGGCGGCGCCATCACCGTCGACAACCCGACGCCGTTTTACATCACCCTGACCGGCATGACGCGGCAGACGCAAAAACAGGGCGGCGGCGCGATCGGCGGTTTTCAGCCGCTGATGCTGAAGCCGAAATCCAGCGAAATCCTCAAGCTGCAAGAGACCGGCATGAACAGCTTCGTCATCACCTACATCAACGACTACGGCGGCCATCCTGAGCTGCGCTTCGTCTGCAATGGCGGCGTTTGCACCGCCGTGCCCGAGAAAAAATAAGGAGGTCCAGCATGGCTGAATTCACCGATCGACTGCGCCCGCTGCTGCTCGGCGCACTGCTGTGCGGCGGCGGCGCGATGGCGGCAACGCCGCTGGGCGTGATCGAAGGCACCACCGGCACCGTCAGCTTTCACGGCGGCCTGCTCAGCTCCCCCTGCAGCCTGACGCCGGACAGCCGGGATCAATCCGTCGATCTGGGCGACGTCAGCGCACGCGACTTCCGCAACGCCGGCGATCGCAGCGCGCCGGTGCGTTTTCGCCTCTCGTTCCGCAACTGCCTGCTGGGCGCGCGCGCGCTGGCGGATAACCCGGCCGGCCCGCGCAACGGCGACGCCGGCCGCCTCTACCTGCAGGGAGAGCAGGCCGCCACGCTGGTGTTTCTCGGCGAAAGCGATGTCGACAACCCATCGCTGCTGAAGCTGAACGGCGGCGTGCAGGGCATCGGCCTGCGGCTGCAAGACCAACAAGGCCAGGCGCTGGAGCTGAATCAACGCAGCCGCCCTTACATTCTGCAACCCGGTAGCAACACCCTGTGGTTCAGCGCCAGCGTGGAATCCACCCAGCGGGCGGTGATGGCGGCCGGGTTCGCCGCCGTGGCGCACATTCAGGTGATTTACCTGTGAGGCTCGAGAACGCGATGAAAACACAACTGACCAAACTCTGCCTGCCGCTGGCGATCGCGCTGGCGGCCCCCGCCGCCTGGGCCAACGGCTACGTCACGCCGGACGGCGGCCCCAAACAGTTCTATATCGATCTGAATCAAAGCAACATCACCAACCAGGTGGGGTTCACCAAACAGTTTCCCTATTCATTAGGCGGTACCTATACCGGCAAGGCCTACTGCGATACGCCGATCCCCCGAAGCCCGCACTTTTACAAGTCGGATTCGGCGCTGCCCCCCTCTGACTACGGCAACGGCTTCTTGCAGTTGAACGACTTCCTGGATTTAAAAGCCGAAGTGTGGATTGCAGGTAATAAGAAGGCCTATGTCACGGTGCCTTTTTACAACGAATCCAACGAGTATCCCAATCACAGTTGCTCACCGCCCTATGTGCAGGTCAACAACTATGAAAGCGGTTCAAAAGGCCGCATCACCTTCCGGGTGCGCAAAAAGATCATCAACGGCGTCGAGATTAACGATCGGCAGATCATCGAGATGTTCGGCCGCCTCGGCTCAACCGACGGCGGTTTCGGCCCCAATCCGATGGCGCAGGTGTTTATCCAGTCCGCGATCCTTTACGTGCCGGATAAATGCGTGGTGAACGAAGGCCAGCTGATCAACGTGGAGTTCGGCGAAATCGGCGGCAGCGATCTCAACGGTTCAAACTACCCGCAAAGCATTCCGGTGCGTTTCCAGTGCGAGGGCGGCAGCTTCGAGGACGGCACGCTGAACATCAAGCTGGCGGTCTCGGGCACGGCCGCTTCCTTCAGCAACGAGGTGTTCAAAACCGACAAGAACGATCTCGGCATCCGGCTAACGCACAACGGCCAGCTGGTCATTCCGAACGAGTTTTACCCGGTGCCGAACATCGGCAACGGCGGCTCCTGGAACCTGGTGGCGGCGCCGTTCGCCAACGGCGGCGCGGAGATCGGCGAAGGGGAATTCAACGCGTCGGCCACCATCGTGGCGGCATTCCAGTAACCGAGGGAGGAACGGAAAATGCGTCTACGCGCTTTAGCGCTGCTCAGCTGCGCGTCCTGGTGGTTTGCCGCCATGCCGGCGGCGGCGAACACCGAGCTTATCGGCGCGCCGGTGCAGTTCCACGGCACCGTGGTGAGCCGGCCGTGCAATATCGAACCGCAGTCCGCCGATCAGCTGGTGGAGATGGGCACGGTGATCGTCAAAACCCTGTACCGCTACGGCCACACCACGCCGGTGCCGTTCAGCATCAAGCTGACCGACTGCAAGACCACGGTGTTCAAATCCGTCAGCGTGACCTTCAGCGGCACCGAAGACGGTGAGCTGCCGGGCAAGCTGGCGATCAACAACGGCGCGAACGGCGCCGCCATCGCCCTGTTCGATCATCAGGGCGCAGACATCGATTTGAATAAGGCCACCAGCGCCGTCGCGCTGCAAAACGGCCCCAACAGCCTGAACTTCACCGCCTACGTGCAAGGGCGGCCCAGCGCGATTCAAAACCAAAGCATTACCGAAGGCGAATTCACGTCCATCGCCAATTTTGTGCTGGCGTACCAATAAGCCCCGCACCATCCCAGGGAAATCAGGAAAACGACCGGCGCGCGAACGCCGGCGATGGGCCGTCACCGTTTGCTCCGGCGCGGCGCCACGGCTTTTTAAGGAGTCACCCATGCCAGATATTCGCTTCACGCTGTTCGACAGCGATAACTTCTACCAGCAGGGGCTGCGTCTGCTGCTGCAGGACTATCTGCACTCCCTGAACGAATGTCACCGCCGGTACCCGCAGTTCTCGCCGCTGGCGCTGCAGGCGTTGGATAACATCGAAATCGTGTTCCGCACGCCGGAAGAGCGCTGGGGCTGCGCCTGTTGTTATCAAAGCCCTCACGGCGTTCCGCGCCAGCGGCAGCTGACCCTGCTGATCCTCGACGACGCGACCCAGCAACAGGTGAAAAACCTGCCGCCGCTGTTCAGCATCCATCGGCGCGATTCGGCCTACGCCATTCGCCTCAAGCTGCAGATGGCGTTGGAAAAGTTCATCCTGCATCCGTGGGTGGCGCTGCACGCCGCCGGCCAGTGGAAATGCCAGGCTTGCCGCATCGCCGCGCTCAGCCACTGCGAGAAAAAGGTGCTGGGTTTGATGAGCAGCGGCATGTCCGCCTGCAGCATCGCCGGCCTGCTGCAGCGCAGCCAGAAAACCATCAGCGCCCATAAGCGTTCGGCGATGCGCAAGCTCAACGTGCGTAAAAACAGCGAGCTGAATAAGGTGCTGCTGAATCAGCGCGGGTTGAGTTGACTGACAACGGACTCGCGAGTGCCGACAGAGTGGTTTACTCTGAATACTCATTTTTGCACTGCACAGCGAGCCGGAATGCATGCCCAGAACAGCCCAAGTCGTTGACGTCCCCGCCCTCGGCGAGATTGACCGCCAGGCGGGGCAGCTAAGCCACCAACTGGCGCAGGCACTGCGCCGGGCCATCCACAAAGGCGATCTGAAAGCGGGCGATCTGCTGCCTTCGACGCGCCGGCTGTCGGCGGCGCTGAATCTGGCGCGCGGCACGGTATTGGAGGCGTTTGCTCAACTGACGGCGGAAGGCTTTCTTGAACCGCAGCCCGGCTCCGGCACCCGGGTCGCCCACTATCAGGCGCCGCGCCGCACGCCGCACGCCACGGTGCAAACCGCTCCGGCCACAGCCGTGCCGCTTTCTTCACAGGCGCAGCATCTGGCGCGTTTTGCCGCCCAGGCGCGGGCGCTGCCGTCGGTGCCATTCACCGTGTCGGTCCCGATCGGCGATACCGCGCCCGACGATATCTGGCGGCGGCTCGGCAACCGCATCCGGGCGCGCGGCCCCGGCGCCCCATCCGGCTATGGCGATCCGTTGGGCGCCCTGCCGCTGCGCGAAGCCATCTGCGATTATGTGCGCCGTTCCCGCTCGGTAAACTGCACGCCGCAGCAAATCCTCATCACCGCCGGCACCCAGCAGGGACTGTATCTGGCCGCGCAGATCCTGTTGGACGCCGGCGACAGCGCCTGGGTCGAGGATCCCGCCTACGCCGGCATCACCGCCCTTTTTAACAGCCTGTTTCGCGATCGGCACATGATCAGGGTGCCCGTCGCCGACGACGGCATCGACGTCGCCGCCGGCGTGCGCCTGGCCGCCGACGCCCGCGCCGCTTTTGTCACGCCGTCGCATCAATATCCGCTGGGCATGCCGATGAGCATGGCGAAAAGAAGCGCCCTGCTGGCCTGGGCCAAAGAACGGCAGGCCTGGATCGTGGAAGACGATTACGACAGCGAGATGCGCTACGCCGGCCACCCGTTCCCTTCGCTGCAAGGGTTGGCGCCCGAGCGGACGCTCTATCTCGGCACCTTCAGCAAGGTGCTGTTCCCTTCGCTGCGATTGGGTTACGCCATCGTGCCGCCGCCGCTGGTCGACGCCTTTTGCGGCGCCCGGATCCTGATGGATCGTCACCCACCCAGCGCAGATCAACACGTACTGGCCGCCTTTATCGCCGAAGGGTATCTCGACCGGCATATCCGCAAAATGCGCGGCGTCTACGCCGAGAAACGCCGGGTGCTGATCGAGACGATCAACGCGCGCATCCCGGCCGAATTGGGGAGGGTGCAGCCCTGCGATCAGGGCATGCACATGGTGCTGTGGCTGAGGAAAGATCTCGACGACGTGCAGGTCGCCCAGCAGGCCAACGAAGCCGGATTGGCGCTGCGGGCGGTATCGCCGATGTATGCGCCCGGCCACGGTGAGCCGGGTCTGGTGCTGGGGTTGGGCGGTTACGATGACCGCCAGGTGCAGCAGGCGGTGGAACGACTCGGCGAGGTGATCCGCGCCTGCGCCCGCAACGGGGCCTAGCGAGAAAAGCGCTTGGCGCCGAACACGCAAGCCACCACGCCGGCCATCACGGCGATCATCATCGGCTGGACGGTTTCCTGCAGCAGCCAGCCCGCCAGCGCCAGGCCGAAGAACGGCTGCAGCAGCTGCAATTGCCCGACGGCGGCGATGCCGCCCTGCGCCAGGCCGCGATACCAGAAGATAAAGCCGATCCACATGCTGAACACCGAGACGTAAGCCAGCGACAGCCAGGCGGCGCCGCTGACGACGGGCCAAGCGGCCGGCGCCGCCCACCATGCGGCCGCCAGCGTCAACGGCAACGCCGCCACCAGCGCCCAGGAGATCACCTGCCAGCCGCCGATCCGGCGCGACAGCACCGCGCCTTCGGCATAACCCAAACCGCACAGCAGCACCGCGCCGACCATCAGCGCATCTCCCTGCCAGGCGCCGCCGCTCCCCTGGCTCAGCGCGAACGCCCCCACCAGCGCGGCGCCAATGCCCGAAAAAGCCCAAAAAGCGGGCTTGGGGCGCTCACCGCCGCGCAAGACGCCAAAACCGGCGGTCGCCAGCGGCAGCAGGCCGATATACACCAGCGAATGCGCCGAGGTGGTGTGCTGCAGCGCCAGCGCCGTCAGCAGCGGAAAACCGATGACCACGCCGAGCGCTACAAACAGCAACGGCGGCAAATCGGCCCGCGTCGGCCGCGCCTGGCGAGTGATCCGCAGCGCGCACAGGGCCAGCAAAGCGGCGATCGCCGCCCTGATCGCCGTCAGAAACAGCGGATCGAGCTCCAGCACCGCCACCCGGGTGGCGGGCAACGAGCCGCTGAAGATAATCATGCCGAGGAAACCGTTCATCCAGCCCTGAGCCGAATGCCCGACGGCGGGATGAGCAGGGGTAACAACAAGCGTTTTTTCAGACTGACTGTCCATCATGCGAATGCTCCGCACGCCTGAGGCATACCGAAATCGGCAACCCGCGAGGCGAGGTCATAGTGAAAGAGAACATCGTTCCCCGGCGTCGCTTGCCGGGGCTGCGTTCTATTTTTCAGATAAAGCGGTTCACAGACAGGTCCAGATAGCGAGATTTTCACTGTGCCGGTTGCCAAAGTGCGCCGCTAACGCCAAAGAAGGGCGTTTTTCGGGCTGTCCTTGGCCGTTTGGCGGCATCGCCGGCGGGGTACCATGGACTTTTATGCGTTTTTGCAGAACAGGACAAGGTGCGGCGCCGTGGTGAAACCCTTCTTACGCAGTGGCAGTTTGGATGATGTGCTGGCTTTAGGCGAAAACGGGCAACCGATCTACGCCTGCGCGCAGCAGCTGCGGGAAACCCTGCGTCTTCGCCGACAGCAGCAGGCCGCCGACTGTCTGGCGATCCCCCAGCCGAACGAAAGCGGCACGCGCATCGACTGGTATGCGCCCTTTCCGGGCAAGGTGACCTCCTGGCTGGCGGCAAGCGATGCCCAGCGCGCGCAGGCGGTGCGCCACCTGGAACACTGTCTGGCGACCTTCCGCAGCCTGACCGAACAGACCCGGGCGACCGATCACCCCAGCCACCGCCTGTTCGGCGCGCTGCTGGCCAAAGCGATGCACATTCCCGATCCCAACCACGTCTACCTGGTGGACGATCGGCCGGTGCTGACCTTTTGGGGCTTTATCAAACCGCAGGCGCAGAGCCCGGACGATCCGTTAGCCTGCCTGCGCCCGCTCGAATCGGAAGTGGAAAAACCGGCGCCGATCGCCGCCGCGCCGCGCAAACCGGCCGTTGTCGAACCGGTAAAACCGCCCCCGGCCGCCGAGCCTGAACCGGTGCCCGCCCCGACGGCGCCCGCCGAATCCCCCGCCGTTGTTCGCCCGCGTCGACGCCACGCGCTGTGGTTGTTGCCGGTACTGCTGCTAGGCAGCGCGGCGCTGGCCGCCTGGCTGCACCGCTCACCGCCGCCGCAACCGGCGATGCCGGCTGAGGTGCGCCATCCGGCACCGCCGGAAAAAACCGCCGCGCCGTTGCCTGAGCTGCGCTTGCCGCTGGCGCACGCCACGCTGATGCCGCCGCCCCCGGCGCCGATCATCCCGCAGCCGGCGGACAAAAATGCGCTGGTGCTGCCGCCCGAGGCGGTGAAGGCCGGCTCCACCCGTTTCCTTAACGGCAAATGGCGCGCCACGGTGGCGCTGAAAGATCCGATCACCGGCAAGCGCCCCAGCCTGCAATACCGCCTGAACGCGGGCAAAGGCAGCGCTGTCATCGCCTACGGCGACGGCGTCACCTGCCGGGTGGCGGTCGAGGCCGGGCTGATGCAGTCCGGCAATCTGGTGATCAACAGCCGCACCAAAGCGCGCTGCAGCGACGGCAGCCGCTACCAGATCCCGGAAATCGTCTGCCGCCAGGGCGAGACCGGGACCGCGGAATGCACCGGCCGCTACGATGCGGACACCACCTATCCCATGACGTTCAAGCGCGAGAGTAAATGATGCTGGCACCCCTTACGGACTACAAACACGGCATTACGCTGATTCAGGACAGCGGCATTCAGTTTATGGACTTTGCCCTGACCCCGCGGCTGGACGCCGAGTTTCCCGGCAAATTCGTGCGCAAGACCGCCAGCGGCCCGCTGTTGCGCCTGCAATGGGAGGCCGAGAGCGGCAAATATCAGCTGCCGGCCGAGGGCGGGCAAGCCGCCGAAGTGGTGCGGCCGGAGTTCAGCTACCCGCTGCAGCAGTCGCTGCGCCTGCTGGATAAGCTCTGGCTGCCGTTGCCGTTCTTGCGCTATACCGCCTCGGGGATATTTTTGTCAGGCCCGGATAACTGGGCTCGCCTGCAGGTGGTGCAACTGGATGAACCGGATCAGGACGGCAACCTGCTGCGGGTGGTGCTGGCCTTCGATACCCGCGCCGCCGCGCCCGGCCAGGAAGCGCTGGCGCCGGGCGAGAGCGATCTCGGCGCCGATCTGAGCTTCGCGCTGGCGCACCGCAACCACGAGCTGGGCGAGTTCCTCGATCTGACCTGGGTGGACGGCTGGTTGCGAGAGGCGTTCAGCCAGCGCGCCGCCGAGCGGGAACAGCGCGCCGAGGCGGAGATCAACGCCGGGCTGAAAACCTTCGAGTATCAGGCGCACTACCTCAACCTGTTGCACATGCTCGGCCATCAGCTGACGGTGCCGCAGATAAAAATAGCGGCGGCGACGCTGCAACAGCCGGCGATCGACGTCGATCTGGTGCTGGACGTCGGCAATTCTCACACCTGCGGCGTGCTGGTCGAAGACCATCCGGAAGAGAGCAACGGCCTGAAGCAAACCTATGAGCTGCAGCTGCGCTCGCTGTCCGAACCGCATCACGTCTACAACGAACTGTTCGAGAGCCGGGTGGAGTTTTCTCGGGCCGCGTTCGGCAAGCCGCATCTGTCCTTCCAGAGCGGACGCGACGACGCCTTCCAATGGCCGTCCATCACCCGCGTCGGCCGTGAAGCCGCGCAATTGGCGCAGCGACGCGAAGGGCATGAAGGCACCACCGGCATCTCCAGCCCGCGCCGCTATCTGTGGGACGAAGAGCGCTATGCGCCCGGCTGGCGCTTCAACGAGCGGCACGAGCCGATGGCCGCCGCCGCGCCGTTGACCACCTTGATCAACGACGAGGGCGTGCCGCTGTCCGCCCTGCCGACGGCCGAACGGCTGCCGGTGTTCGCCGCCCATTACAGCCGCAGCGCGGTGATGAGCCTGATGCTGAGCGAGCTGTTGGCGCAGGCGCTGATGCAGATCAACAGCATCGCCCAGCGCAGCCGCATGCCGAACGCCGCCGCCCCGCGCCGTTTACGCGCCATCATCCTGACGCTGCCGTCGGCGATGCCGAAGCCGGAGCGGGAGATCTTCCGCCGCCGCATGCAGGAAGCGATCGGGCTGGTGTGGAAAGCCCTCGGCTGGCACCCGCAGGATGCGCCGTTCGACGGCGCGCACACTCGCTTCCCGGCGCCGCAGGTGCAGATCGAGTGGGACGAAGCCACCTGCGGCCAGATGGTCTATCTGTACAACGAAACCCAGGTGAACTTCGCCGGCCGCACCGACGCCTTCTTTGCCGCCATGGCTCGGCCCGATCGGCCGCTGGCGCCGGGTGAACAGCCCGGCAAGACGCTGCGCATCGCCTCCATCGACATCGGCGGCGGCACCACCGATCTGGCGATCACGCACTACTCGCTCGATGACGGCGTAGGCAACAACATCAAAATCAACCCGCGCCTGCTGTTCCGCGAGGGCTTTAAGGTCGCCGGCGACGATATCTTGCTGGACATCATCCAGCAGTTTGTCCTGCCCGCCGTGCAACAGGCGTTCGAGGCCGCCGGCGTGAGCGCCGCCGCGGCGCTGATGGACAAACTGTTCGGCAACGAAGGGCGCATGGACGGGCTTTCCACCCTGCGTCAACAGGCCGCGCTGCAGATCTTCATGCCCGCCGGACGCGCGCTGCTCGCCGCCTATGAGCAGTACGATCCGCTGGACAGCCGCGCGGAAATCACCGCCGGCCTCGGCGATCTGCTGCCGCAGCGGCCGACGCCGCAGGTGCTGGCGTTTATCAACGGCGAAGTGCAGCGCGAAGCCGACAGCGACGCCTTCGATATCCTGCACACCCCGCTGGTGATCCGTCTGGCCGACCTGCACGCCGCTTTCTTGTCCGATCGCATCGGCATCGGCCGCTGTCTGCGCCTGCTGGCCGAAGTGGTGGCGCTGTACACCTGCGACGTGTTGCTGCTGACCGGCCGCCCGGCGCGCTTCCCCGGCGTGCAGGCGCTGCTGCGCCATCTGCAGCCGCTGCCCGCCAGCCGTATTCTGCCGCTCGAGGGCTACCACACCCGCAGCTGGTACCCATTCAACAAACGCGGCCGCATCGACAACCCGAAATCCACCGCTGCCGTGGGCGCCATGCTGTGCCTGCTGGCGATCGATCTGCGGCTGGAGAGCTTTTACTTCAACGTCGGCGATTTCCAGCCCTACTCCACCATTCGCTATCTGGGCATGCTGGACGGCAACAACATGCTGGCGGACGATAACGTCTATTACCGCGACATCGATCTGGATCGCGCCGATTTCGCGCTCGATCCCGCCGGCAGCTTCCAGCTGCGCGGCCCGCTGCGTCTGGGCTTCCGCCAGCTGGACAACGAACGCTGGCCGGCCTCGCCGCTCTATACGCTGACCATCAATGACGCCCAGTTGGCGCGCAAGCTGGCCGGCGACGCGGTGATCGGCCTGCGGCTGGCCATCACCGCCAGCGCCGAGCAGGGCGCCGAGAGCGTCAAGATCGCCCAGGCGCTGCTGGCCGACGGCAGCCCCGTCCCGGCGCACCACCTGCAACTGAAACTCAATACCCTGGCTGCCAGCGCCTCCGGTGCGACCCACTACTGGATAGACAGCGGGAGCATTTACCCACGATGAACACGCAAACCCTCGCCCCAGCGGCTCCGAATAACGCGCTCAGCGCCGGCATTTTGCAGGCGATCGACTGGGTGGACGCCGCACGCCATCACTCCGCCCGCCTGGAGCGGGAAGCCGATCGACTGATACAGCGTTTGCGGCGTTGCCATAACCGCGCCGCACTGTTGGAAAACACACGGCCTGCGCAGGTCGCCATCGGTTTATATGGCCACAACGCCGCCGCCAAAGCCCATCTGTTGGCGGCGCTGGCGCCCGGCGCGAAGCGCTTCGACGCGGACCTTTCGCTCGCGGTGCGCTACTGCACGGCGGCCGAGGCGGGGCCCGCCGATTATCCGATCGCCCTCGCCTTGCTCGATGAAGCGCAGTGGTTGGCCATGACGATTGACGCCGCCGCGATGAGCGGCTTTCGCCCGGACTGGGACGCCCGCGCCATCGCCGGCCACCTGCAAGCGCTGACGCGCCACCGACAGGCGGTAGCCATCGATGGCCTCGACGGCAATGCCGTACTGGCGCTGTGGGACAGCCTGCGCCGCCACGGCGACAAAGAGCAATCCACGCTCGACAGGCACTTCTGGCCGCAGGCGGTGACGCTGGCGCCGCAGTTGAGCATCGATGACCGCGCGCGCCTGTTTGCGCCGCTGTGGGGAGAGGAAGCGACGCTGACGGCGCGTTACCGCCAGCTGGCGCACGCACTGCATACCCTCGACGGCAGCAGACGGGTTCATGCCCCGCGCCGCGCGTTGGCGCTGCTGACCGCAAGCGCCGCACCGGAAAACGCCACGATCGCCGTCATGACCGAAAACGGCGATGAACGGGAGATCGCACTGAGCGATCTGGCCTGGCTGACCGCAGAATTGACCACCCTGCTGCCGCAGACGACGCAGGCAGGCTTGCCCGCCGACGTGGCGCTGATCGACCTGCCCGGCAGCCGCATCTGTCCGCAGGCGGAGCCGGCGCAGCGTCTGCAGCAGGCGAAGCGCGCCCATTTACTGGCCCGTTGCGCCGACGGCCTGCACGCCAGCCTGCTGCTGGTGACCGATGCCGCCGCCACGCCGCAGGACACCGCGCGCGTCGGCCAGGCGCTCGCCGATTGGGTCAACCACACCCAGGGGGAAACCCCGGCGCTGCGCCAGCGCCGCAAGCCCGGTTTAATCTGGGCGATCACGCCGTTCGACCTGCGTCAGGAAGGCAAAGCGCGGCCCGACGATGCCGTCCAGCGTCAGGTCGGCGAGCCCGGCGACAGCTGGGCCACGCTGCTGGCGCTGGATGAACAGGACTGCCGCCGGATGGTGAACTACCTGGCTGCACAGGCGCGCCCGGCCCACAAACAAGCGCGCTTGCTCGAACAGCGTGAAGAGTTGCAGCGCGAACTGACGGAAAGCCTGCTCGGCAACTGGCTCTCCGTCGCCGATCCGCACGCGGCGCAGCAACGCGCCCAGCAGCTGTTGCGCGCGTTGCAGGCGCAGGCCGGCCGCCACGGCGAACTGCTGGAACGGTTGCTGCCCCAGCGCGATACGCTGCGCCAGCTTTATCAGCAACAGCAGCATACGACGCCGTCCCAGACGACGCCGACTTCGCCGTTTGGGCTGGATATCGATCTGTTCGGTGCGCAAGACCCTGCGGCGCCCGGCGAGCAGCCCGCATCGCCTTTCGCCGCGCGGATCTTCGCCGACTGGGTCAACCATCTGCGCGCGCTGCCTGACAGCCGCCGGTTGCTGGATCTGCTCGGCGTCGACAGGCCGCACCTCGAACTGCTGGTCGATGCGCTGATCGGCGCCGCCTGCCGCCTGCGGCTCGACGACGAACTGGAGCGCGCGCTGTGCGCCGGGAGCTTGCCGGAACAGGGTGAAGATCGGCAGATCAGCCAGGCGCTGGCGCTACTGGGCGACTTCGTCGCCTGGCTCGGCTTCCAGCGGCGCGACACGGCCACGCGCCCCGAGAGCCGCGTCAATCCCGGCCAGCCGATCTTTACCCCGCCGCCGCAGCCGGCGGTGGACTGGAGTGGCCAGCAGCGGCTAACCCGGCTGGCGCCGACGCCGACCAAGAATACCGCGTTTTATATTTATGACTGGCTGATCGGCCTGCAAACCCTGCTGGCGGAGAATGCCGCGCAGGCGCAGCCCGCGCTGGCAGACGAGCAGCGCGCCGACCTGGCGGCGATCGTCGCGGCCCTGCGCGCTGCGCCGTAGTGGGCGCCATCCGGGCCGGACGCCGCCGCGCGATCAGTGGCAGGCCGGCCCGGCCGACATCACTTCGCGAAAGTGGGTGACCAGCGGGCGCAGGTTGGCCTTGTGCCACACTGCCCACAGCTGCGTGGTGTATTGCATCCAGGGCAGCTCGCGCAGCACCACGCCCTGCGGCGCGTTATGCCGCAGGCTGTGCTGGATCAGCGTCATCCCCAACCCGGCGGCGACCAGCCCCAGCGCCGTCAGCGGCTCGCCCGCTTCCAGCCGAATATCCGGATCGAACCCGGCCTTCACGCAGGCCGCCACGAAATCGTCGCGCGAATGGGCATCCTCTTTGTGGATCACCGAGATCCAGGCCTGATCGGTGAGATCCGCCGGCTGCAGCGTTTCCCTGTCCGCCAGCGGATGCGTCTGCGGCAGGGCCAGCAACATGCGATCGTCCAACACCTGCGTATAGTCCAAATCCTGATCGTCGCGATCCGGCGCCGTATTGACCAGCGCCACGTCCAGGCTACGCTGCCGCAGCCCTTCCAACTGCATGGAAGAAGGCTGGCTGTAAAGCACGATGTGCACATCCGGCCGGGACACCCGCAGCGACCGCAAGGCGTTCGACAAGACGCCGGAGTGCATCGCATTTTCGATATAGCCGATGCACAGCCCACCGTCTTCACCCCGCCCCAGGCGGCGTCCGAGCGATTCGAGCCGGTTGGCGTGCGTCAACAGCGCGCGGGTTTCGGCCAGAAACGTCTGGCCGTCAGCGGTCAGGCGAATGCGCTGCTGATTGCGCTCAAACAGCATCAATCCGAGACGTTCCTCAAGCTGGGAAATCTGCCGGCTCAGCGGCGACTGGGAAATGTGCAGCCGTTCGGCAGCGCGGCCGACGTGCTCCTCTTCCGCCACCGCGACGAAGTATTTCAACTGACGTAAATCGATCATGTGAGACCTCAAAGGACTTAACTTAGACAAATTATGTCCTATCAAGTCACAACTTGCCACGCTATCTTTAGCCTCGTGACGGGGCAGACGCACTGTGCGCCCCCCAATTTCCCTGAAAAGATAACGTATTGAGGACCTGACATGAGCATCAGAAATATTTTACCCGGCAAGATCGGTTTGGGCGGCGCACCGCTCGGCAATATGTTCCGCAACATCCCGCAAGACGACGTGCAAGCCACCGTCAGCGGCGCCTGGGATCTGGGCATCCGCTACTTCGACACCGCGCCGCTCTACGGTTCCGGCCTGTCGGAAATCCGCATGGGTGAAGTGCTGTCGCACTACCCACGCGATGAGTATGTGCTGAGCACCAAAGTGGGCCGCATCATGCTGGACGAAGAAGAAGACACTTCCGCCCGCGATCTGGGCGAGAAAGGCGGTTTGTTCGAACACGGCTTGAAGAACAAAATAGTCAACGACTACTCCGCCGACGCCACGCTGCGTTCCATCGAAGACAGCCTGAAGCGCCTGAAAACCGACCGCCTGGATATCGTCTGGATCCACGATCCGGCCCAGGATTTCTACGGCGACAACTGGATTGAACAGTTCAACATCGCCCGCACCGGCGCTTTCCGCGCGCTGACCCGTCTGCGTGAAGAAGGGGTGATCAAGGCCTGGGGCCTCGGCGTCAACCGCGTCGAGCCTTGCGAACTGGCGCTGGGCCTGAGCGAAACGCAGCCGGACGCCTTCCTGCTGGCCGGCCGTTACAGCCTGCTGGATCATGAACGCGCGCTGCAACGTTTGATGCCGGAAGCCCTGGCGAGCAACGTCGACATCGTCGTCGGCGGCCCTTACAACTCCGGCGTGCTGGCCGGTGGCGAGCACTACGAATACCAGAAAGCATCCCCGGCGGTGCTGGCGAAAGTGGCGCAAATCAAAGCGATCGCCGCTCGCTTCCAGGTCGACGTCAAAGCCGCCGCGCTGCAGTTCTCGCTGGCTAACCCGGCGGTCGCCGCCGTGATCCCCGGTTCGAGCCGCCCTGGCCGCATGGCCGAAGATCTGGCTGCGCTGGACGCCGTTATCCCGGCTGAATTCTGGGCCGAAATGCGCCGTCAGAAACTGGTGGCCGACAACGCGCCGCTGCCGATTCGTTAAGTTTTATGGGGCCGCATGGCCCCATTCACCCCATTAACTCGATGAGATACATGATGAAACTGGATCTTTCAGGCAAAGTCGCCGTCGTCAGCGGCTCCACCTCCGGCATCGGCCTCGGCATCGCGCGCGGGCTCGCCAAAACGGGCGCCACCGTGGTGATCGTCGGCCGTCAGAAAGCCGGGGTCGATAACGCCATCGCCGACATCAGCGCCAACGTGCCCGGCGCGCAGGTGCGCGGCGTGGTCGCCGATCTCGGGACGGAACACGGGGCTGCAACCCTGTTCGCCGCGGAACCGAGAGCCGACGTGCTGATCAACAACCTGGGCATTTTCAACGATAACGACTTCTTTACCGTGCCCGACAGCGAGTGGATGCACTTCTATAACGTCAACGTCCTCTCAGGCGTGCGGCTGGCGCGCCACTATGCGCAGAGCATGACCGAGCAGGGTTGGGGACGCATTATTTTCGTGTCGTCCGAATCCGGCGTCGCCATCCCGGCGGACATGATCAACTACGGCGTCACCAAAAGCGCCAACCTGGCGGTGTCCCACGGCCTGGCGAAACGCCTCGCCGGCACCGGCGTGACGGTCAACGCCATCCTGCCGGGGCCGACCTTTACCGAAGGCCTGCAAGACATGCTGGCGGATGCGGCGGCCAAATCCGGTCGCAGCGCCCGCGATCAGGCCGACGAGTTCGTTAAAACCGAACGCCCAAGCTCCATCATTCAGCGCGCGGCGGACGTCGATGAAGTGGCCAACCTGGCCGTTTACCTCGCGTCTCCGCTGTCTTCGGCCACCACCGGCGCGGCGCTGCGCGTCGACGGCGGCGTCGTAGATACGCTGGCAATGTAACCCTGTACCCGAAACCGATATTAAGAGAGAGAAAGAAAATGGCTACTACATCCGTCTCAATGGACATCCCGGCATCCGCCGACACCGTATGGCAACTGATCGGCGGCTTCGATGCCCTGCCTGACTGGCTGCCGTTCATTCCGAAAAGCGTCATTTCGCAAGGCGGCCGCGTGCGCACTTTGACCACCGCCGACGGCGGCACCGTCATCGAGCGGCTGGAAGCGTTCGATAACCGTCAACGCAGCTACAGCTACTCCATCATGCAGGCGCCGTTCCCGGTGGTGAATTACCTGTCCACCCTGTCAGTGCACGCCACCGACGACGCCAACGTGGCGCGCGTGGAATGGTCGGGCAGCTTCACGCCGGTCAACATCAGTGACGACGAGGCCATCGCCCTGTTCAGCGGCATCTACCAGGGCGGCCTGGATGCGCTGAGCGGTAACTTCCCTCGTTAACGCTTGAACACTCAAGCCCCACGGCCGATGGCTACACCCATCGGCCGTTTTTTTTTGGTTTGGCCGCGCGAAGCGGCAACGCCGCGAAACAGGATAAATCCGCCATCGCCGCTTATGCTGTAAAGGAGATGTTCATTTGAGGAGATGACCGTGCGCCCTTTCAACCTGCAACAGTTGGATCATGTGGTTCTGCGCGTGCGCGATATGCAGAACAGCCTGCGTTTTTATACCCAGGTCATCGGTTGTGATATCGCCAAACAGCGGCCGGATTTGGGGCTGGTGCACCTGCGCGCCGGCGCCTCCATGATCGATCTGGTGGACGTCAACGGCATGCTAGGAAGAAAAGGCGGCATGCCGCCCGATGCCAGACAGCAGAACGTCGATCACTTTTGTCTGCGCATCGATCCGTTCAACGAAGACGCGTTGCTGACCTACCTGCGATCGCAGGGGATCGACGCGGATCCCGCCGAATCGCGCTACGGCGCGGAAGGCGACGGGCCGTCCATCTATTTCAGCGATCCGGACGGCAATCGCGTGGAATTGAAAGGGCCGGCGCTCGATTAACCGCTTTGGTTACCTTCGATAGCAGACAGCCGTTGGCGATCCGTCACCCGCAGTGATTTGTTTTTAAACTGAATGATGCCTTCCGCCGCGAGCTGCGCCAACGCGCGGCTCAGCTGTCTGACGGAGATGCCCAATCTCGCCGCCAGCGCCTCCCGGTTTTCCAGCTCAATCAATTCCCCTTCGCTCTTTATCTTGAACAATAAAAATTTTCGCAGTTTATATTCCGCCGTCAAAACGCCGTTCGCATGCAGCAAGGAGGAATTCAGCAGCTTATTGCTCAATTGCCGGCAGATAAAGGTGAGAAACGCCGGGTCGCTCAGGGCGTGATTGTTGATGACCTCTATCGGTGCCGCGAGGAGCAGCGCGTCGGTCACCGCCTGCACGGTGCTGAACAGCGTGCGCTGCGCCTGGGAGAACAGCTCCAGATCGCCAATTACCGAGAAATCCGTTTCGAAGGAAAAGACAATGTGCGCGCCATTCACATCAAAATTCTCAACCTGCAATTTTCCCTGCACGAGAAAAAACAGGTGGGTCAAACGATCGCTTTGCGTCACCAGGTATTCGCCGGCTTCGACGCTCACCAGGCGCAGTGCGGCGAGCAGCGTGGGCGAAAGCGCCGTTTGCAGATCGTGAACCTCAATGAACGCTTCTTTTAGCTTGCTGTCACCGACCGTTTTCAAGGCGATTCACTCCCAAGGTTCATCCTTAAACGTCTTGCCTCCTCGCTTTCGACTGCGTTCAGCATAGCCGACGCGCTTCAGAACGAAAAAGGACATCTGACCTTTTTTGCCTTGGGCCGCCTGGGTATTTTCTCCGTACCCCCTACGAGGAGATTGCCATGCGACACATTCTGATAGACACCGATACCGCTTCCGACGATGCCGTTGCGCTGCTGATGGCGTTGCGCGAACCTGGCGTGAAAGTGGAAGCGATCACCGCGGTCGCCGGAAACTGCCCGCTAGAACACTGCGTCAAAAATGCGCTCATTTGCGTGGAAAAAGCGGGAACCTATGCTCCTCCGGTTTACGCCGGCATGGCGAAACCACTGTTTCGCACGCGCTATCACTCGCACCATATTCACGGTGAAGACGGCATGGGCGACATGGCCTTGCCGACCCCACGCTTGGCCGTAGAACCCGTTCATGCCGTGGACGCCATCATCGACTGCGCCGCACGGCTCAAGGGCGAGCTGGAAATCGTCACCCTGGGGCCGCTGACCAATCTCGCGATGGCGGTGCTGAAAGCGCCCGCGCTGGCCGAAAAAGTGAAGCGCGTGTATGTCATGGGCGGTTCCGGACTGACGCCCGGCAATATCACCCCGCTGGCCGAATTTAATTTTTACGCCGACGCCGAGGCTGCGCATCTGGTGCTCACTGCCGGGCTGCCGCTCACTCTCGTCGGCTGGGAGATCGGCATGGGGGAAGCGTTTATCGACGAACGCGATATAGAACGATTGAATAACCTCGGCGAACTGGGACGCTTTGCCGTGCGCTGCAATCGCGCGCTGATGGCGTTCAACGCACGGCGCACCGAACGCAAAGGGTTTGATTTGCCCGATCCGACCACCATGGCGGTGGCGCTCTATCCGGATATCGTCGAGACCAGTCTGGAAGCGTATTCATGGGTAGAATATAAAAGTGAGAGGTCTTACGGCCATTACGTCATCGATTCCACTCAGCTTACCGGCGAACCGGCCAATGCGCGCGTGATTACCCGCATTAAGCCCGGCCTGTTTAAAGAAAAACTGTTCTCGTTGTTATCTCAGCCGTTAATGAAATAAGTGACCCGCATGAAATTCGATCCAAGAAAATTGAAGAAAGTGGAATTACACGTCCATTTGGATACCTGTTTAAGCTACCACTATTTAAAAAAGGTCGACCCGCAAATAACCAGAACGGCATTTAATCGGCAATTTGTCGCGGCGAAACGATGCGCCGATCTGGGGGACTTTCTAAGCAAGATAGCGCCGCAAATAGATCTATTGCAGACAAGCCAGGCGATAGCGCTGGCCGTCGAGGACTTATTCGCGCAGTTGGCGGCGGATAATGTCATCTATGCCGAGCTGCGCTTCGCGCCGCTGCTGCATACCCGGCTGGGGTTAACCGGCGAAGCGGTGGTCGAGACGGTGCTGGCGGCCATGCATAACGCCTCGCGGGCTTACGGCATCGCCGCCGGGCTTATCCTATGCACGCTGCGGCATTTCGACGCGGCCGCCAGCCTGCAAACGGCGAAGCTGGTTATCGATTATCAGGGAAGCGGCGTGGTGGCGCTGGATTTGGCCGCCGATGAAGCACGTTACCCGCTGACCCACCATGTGGCGGCCTTTCGCGCCGTGCGTGCCGCCGGCGGCAACGTCATCGCCCACGCCGGTGAGGCGAAAGGCCCCGACAGCGTGCGGGAAACGCTAGATAGGCTGCAGGTGTCACGCATCGGCCACGGCGTCAGAAGCATCGAGGACCCTGCGCTCGTCGAGCGCCTGGTAGCCACCGGCGTCCTGCTCGAGATCTGCCCCAGCTGCAATCTCACCTGCAATTTGTTCGACAGCATCGACGATCATCCGATAGATCGGCTCAAAAAGTGGGGGGTGCGGCTAAACGTGAATACCGATGCGCGCACCGTCGTCGATACCACGCTGAACAAGGAGTACCAGCTGTTGCATGACGCCTTCGGCTGGCAGGATGACGATTTTAACCGCAGCAACCGACAGGCGCTGGAGGCGAGTTTTCTCGACGGCGATACTAAAATTAAATTAATGAGTCAGCTCAATGCCGGGTCGATGTGACCCGGCGCGTTTCAAGGCCAAGCGGCGTTTTAACGCCCCTGCGCCGCCAGCGCCTGGGCGCAGGCCCAGGCCGAGCTCCAGGCCCACTGGAAGTTGTAACCGCCCAGCCACCCGGTCACGTCCACCACTTCGCCGATAAAATAGAGCCCCGGCGCCTTGTGGGCTTCCATCGTCTTGGAAGAAAGTTCGTTGGTGTCGACGCCGCCGAGCGTCACCTCCGCCGTGCGATAACCCTCGGTGCCGTTCGGCTGCACGCGCCAGTTCTGCAACAGATCCACCAGTGCCGCCTGCTGCGGCGCATTCAGCTGCTTCAGCGTCGCCTCCGGCAGTTGTCCCAGGGTCTGCAAGCATTCCACCAGCCGCTTCGGCAAGTGCAGCGCCAGGGTGTTTTTCAGGCTTTGGTTAGGGTGCTGCAGGCGCTGTTCATCAAGGAAGCCCGCCAGATCAAGCTCAGGAAGTAAGTTAATGCTCACATACTCACCCGGTTGCCAGTAGCTGGACAACTGCAATACCGCCGGGCCGGACAGGCCGCGATGGGTGAACAGGATGCTTTCACGGAAGCTGACGCCGTTCTCGGCGGTGATCACCGCCGGCACCGACACGCCGGACAGCGTTTGCACATGCTCCAGCAGCGGCTTATGCAGGGTAAACGGCACCAGCCCGGCGCGCGTCGGCAGCACCCTGAGGCCGAACTGCTCCGCCAGCTTGTAACCGAACGGCGAGGCGCCCAGCCCCGGCATGGATAATCCGCCGCTGGCCACCACAAGTGAGCGAGCACTTACTTTTTCGCCATTGAGCGCCAGCGCGTAGCCGTTCTCGGTTTTCTCCACGCCCAGCACTTCGCTGCGCAGGCGCATCGTCACCTGGCCCAGCTCGCACTCTTTGACCAGCAGATCCACCACCTGCTGCGCCGAATCGTCGCAGAACAGCTGCCCCAGCGTTTTTTCATGGTAGGCGATGCCGTAACGGTTGATCAGATCGATGAAGTCCCACTGGGTGTAGCGCGCCAGCGCCGACTTGCAAAAATGCGGGTTGTTCGACAGATAGGCCGCCGGTTCGGCGTACATGTTGGTGAAGTTGCAGCGCCCGCCGCCGGACATCAGGATCTTGCGGCCCGGTTTTTTGCCGTTGTCGAGCAGCAACACGCGGCAACCGAGTTGCCCCGCCTGCGCGGCGCAAAACATGCCGGCGGCGCCCGCCCCAATCACTACGACATCAAACTGTTCCACCTGAGCCTCACTTATCAAAACCACAATCGCGACAAAAGAGCGCCATATTACGCCGTTTCGCCGCCGGTCACCGCCAAATTCACGGCGGCAGATTGTAAAGCCCCCGCGCCGCCAACGCCATAGTAAGAAAATATTACAGAGGTCAGAGCAGATTAACGCGTTGATATTCCATATTTTTGTTATAGACACGCCACCATTTCGTCATGTCCAAATCAAAAAAACGTCATATTTTCCTTTTCCCCGGCACCGGTTGTCACTGATAATGCGCGGCGTTCATGTCCACAAACTGGCGTAACGCTTATGCTGCATTTGTTCGCTGGCCTGGATTTCCATACCGGCCTGATGTTAATTCTCGCATTGTTGTTCGTGTTGTTTTATGAAGCCATCAACGGTTTTCATGATACGGCCAATGCGGTCGCTACAGTTATTTATACCCGCGCCATGCGCTCGCAACTTGCGGTCGTGATGGCAGGTTTGTTCAACTTTCTTGGCGTAATGCTCGGCGGTTTGAGTGTTGCTTACGCCATCGTCCACTTGTTGCCTACCGATCTGTTGTTGAACGTCAGTTCAGCACACGGATTAGCCATGGTCTTCTCCATGCTGTTGGCGGCAATCATCTGGAACCTCGGCACCTGGTATTTCGGTCTGCCGGCGTCCAGTTCCCATACGCTGATAGGCGCAATCATCGGTGTCGGTTTAACCAACGCCCTGATGACCCACACTTCGGTCGTGGATGCGCTTAACGTCCCGAAAATGATTGGCATTTTCCTTTCTCTGCTGTTCTCGCCGCTGGTCGGCATGATGGTGGCGGGAGTGATGGTGTTCGCCTTGCGCCGCTATTGGAGTGGCACCAAGAAACGCCAGCGTATCCACATGACCCCAGCGGAACGTGAAAAGGTCGACGGCAAACGCAAGCCGCCGTTCTGGACCCGTATCGCGCTGATCCTGTCGGCGATTGGCGTCAGCTTCTCGCACGGCGCCAACGACGGTCAGAAAGGCATCGGCCTTATCATGCTGGTGCTGATCGGCGTTGCCCCGGCCGGCTTCGTGGTCAATATGAATGCAACCGGTTATGACATCACCCGTACGCGTGACGCCGTGACCCACCTGCAGCAATATTACCAGCAGCACGGCGACGCGCTGTCGCATGCGGTGTCGTTGACGCCGCTGGTGCCAAGCCCGGATGACGAAGCCACGCCTGGCAAACCGGCCGAGTTCCACTGCGACAGTTCGCGCGCCATGCCGGCGATCGAGCTGGCTCAGGGCATGCTGACCAACCTGCAAAGCTACGATCAGTTGACGGTTGAGCAGCGCAGCCATTTGCGCCGCCTGCTGATGTGCGTGACCGACACGGCGGATAAAGTCGCCAAGCTGCCGGAAACCTCATCCGCCGACCAGCGCTTCCTGAAGAACCTGCGTCAGGATCTGCTGCAGACCGTCGAGTACGCGCCGATGTGGATCATCGTCGCCGTCGCGCTGGCGCTGTCGCTCGGCACCATGGTGGGCTGGAAACGCGTAGCCACCACCATCGGCGAGAAGATCGGCAAGAAAGGCATGACCTACGCCCAGGGCGTATCGGCCCAGATGACCGCGGCGCTGTCGATCGGCGTGGCGAGTTATACCGGCATGCCGGTCTCCACCACCCACGTTCTCTCTTCGGCGGTTGCCGGGACGATGATCGTGGACGGCGGCGGCGTGCAGAGCAAAACCGTGAAGAACATCCTGTTGGCCTGGGTGCTCACCCTGCCAATCTCGATTCTGCTTTCCGGTGCGCTGTATTGGGTCGCGTTGAAGCTGATCTAAGCGACAAGCATCATGAGGAAGGCGGCCGCATGGCCGCCTTTTTTTTTGCCTGCATCAAGGGAAACAGAAAGGCATTAATACCAAATCATCATCGCTATCAGGCAGATGACCACCAGGCCGCACAGGGCCGAAGTCAGCATAAACTGCCCGCGCACCCGCTCGCAGCGGCGAATAAACTCCGGATCGTGGTGCTCGACATAGCGCTGCGCGAAAATATAACGCACCAGCCTCAGCTGCTTGCTGGGTTGGCCGTGGGCGGTAAAGAAACCGCCGCCGTCGACATATTGGTACAGCAGCGGGTCACAGCCGCGCAATACCACCAGCAGCGCGCGCAGAGAAGAGTAATACCGCACCATGTTAACCACACACACCACACACAAGGCCCAAAACAGCGCGACGGTACTGATCATGATTGCCCCCTCAAGGCGTTGTTATCCGCGGCCATCCGCCGGGTCCAACCGCCCTACCTCATTACCCGATACTCTGCTGGAGCTTACCGCTCTCATCCCCTTTTTTTGCCTGCACGGGCCACGCCCATAACCCACCGCCTCCGAAGACGTTGCCGCACCGCACGATGAGATTTGCACGGCATGGTTCTACTCAGAGGAGAAATGATGAGGCCCATATCCATCATTGTAGGTTAATGAAACGCAAACTGGCCTGAGCAGTGGATAAAATTTACCGCCCTGTGCCGAAAAGTCACCTGCCGGGGCGTTATAAGCGATAACCGCCCGTTTTCGATTAGGCTGTTTTTATGGATAGTCTATCCCGCGCCACGCCGCTGATCTTTCCCCCCACGCTGGCTAGACTCAGGTTTCCGTTACGCTTATCCAAGGAAACTGTTATGGCAAACCATTCAATCAAGGGAAAAACCGTCCTGATCGCCGGCGGCGCCAAGAACCTCGGCGGGCTGATCGCGCGCGATTTGGCTGAGCAAGGCGCCAAAGCGGTGGTGATCCACTACAACAGCGCCGCCTCCAAAACCGAGGCGGAGAAAACCGTCGCCGCCATTCAGGCCGCCGGGGCGCAAGGCGTCGCGCTGCAGGCCGATCTGACCACCGCAGGCGCGGTCGAGAAGCTGTTCGCCGATGCTGTCGCCGCCGTCGGCAAGCCGGATATCGCCATCAATACCGTCGGCAAGGTGCTGAAAAAGCCGCTGATCGACATCAGCGAAGCCGAGTACGACGAGATGACCGCGGTCAACGCCAAAACCGCGTTCTTCTTCCTGAAAGAAGCGGGTAAGCACCTTAACGACAACGGCAAAATCTGCACGCTGGTCACCTCGCTGCTCGGCGCCTTCACGCCGTTCTACGCCGCTTACGCCGGCACCAAAGCGCCGGTGGAGCACTTCACCCGCGCCGCCGCCAAGGAGTTCGGCGAGCGCGGCATCTCCGTGACGGCGGTCGGCCCCGGCCCGATGGATACCCCGTTCTTCTACCCGGCGGAAGGCGCGGACGCCGTGGCCTACCACAAGACGGCGGCGGCGCTGTCGCCATTCAGCCAAACCGGCCTGACCGATATCGAAGACGTGGTGCCGTTCATCCGTCATCTGGTCAGCGACGGCTGGTGGGTAACCGGCCAAACCATCCTGATCAACGGCGGCTACACCACCAAATAAACCCGGCGGGGGCACCTATCGCCCCCGCACCTGCTCGCGCGCAACCGCGCCATGCGGCTACACTCTCTGTCAGAAACGGCGCCAAGGAACAGCAGGTCAACGAGATGGACAGATTCAATCAATACCGCGTATTCGTGCAGGTGGCGGAGATGGGCAGCTTTATCCGGGCGGCCCATGCTCTGGAGGTGCCGCGCGCCTCGGTGTCCGCCGCCGTTCAGCAACTGGAAACGCAGCTGGGCGTGCGCCTGCTGCACCGCACCACACGGCAAGTGCGGCTGACCGCCGACGGCGAACAGCTGCTCGAACGGCTGCGCCCGCTGCTGGCCGAGGTGGAAGATATCGATCAGTCGTTTCAGGCCAGCCAACGGCAGGCCTCCGGGCGGCTCAGCGTCGATGTGCCGAGCCGCATCGCCCGTCGGCTGATCGCGCCGGCGCTGCCCAGCCTGCTGCGGCGCCACCCTCATCTGCAGCTGGTGCTCGGCTCCGCCGATCGCGCCATCGATCTGGTGCAGGAAGGGGTCGACTGCGCGGTGCGCGTCGGCGATCTGCACGACAGCAGCCTGGTGATGCGCCCACTCGGCCATATCGCGCTGATCAACTGCGCCAGCCCCGCCTACCTGAGCGAATTCGGCCATCCTCTTCATCCCGCCGATCTCGCCGAGGGGCACTGGAGCATCGGCTACGCCTCGCCCAGAACCGGCCGCGAATCCCCCTGGGAATACCTGACCGGCGACGGCCACACCCAGCGGCTCGACTTGCCCAGCCGGGTGGTGGTCAACAACGCCGAAAGCTATATCGCCTGCTGCCGCGCCGGGCTGGGATTGATGCAAATCCCGCGCTACGACGTGCAACACCTGCTCGACGCCGGTGAACTGGTGGAAGTCCTGCCCGGTTACCGCGCCGCCTCCATGCCGATCGCCCTGATCTACCCCCATCGCCGCCAGCGTTCCCGCCGTTTGGCGGTGTTTCATGAGTGGTTTGAAAGCCTGCTGCAACCGCATCTGGAGCGCTGATTGCACATTTAGCGCTATACTTTGTTTAATAACGCTTATAATTCAAGCGGTCAGACCGTTAAAACCCGCATAACCCTTAGGCTTTTTCGCCGCGCGGGTGTACAACGAAAGGTATCGTGCGCAGAGATTTTCGATGCGGCGCAGTGTGATCGCCCCAACATATCATTGCGTTATCCGAATGATACTATGGAACCAAAAGCGCCAGGCGGGTACACGGAACGCCTGCTAACCCTTTTTAATCGGCATGTTTATGGAAGGAGTATTCTTATGGCTTACAAACACATATTGATCGCGGTAGACCTATCCCCGGAAAGCAAGATCCTGGTAGAAAAAGCCGTCTCTATGGCGCGGCCGTATAACGCCAAAGTTTCTCTGATCCACGTCGATGTCAACTATTCCGATCTCTATACTGGCCTTATCGACGTCAATCTCGGCGACATGCAAAAGCGCATCTCTGAAGAAACTCACCAGGCGCTGACCGAGCTGTCGCAAAACGCCGGCTACCCGATCACCGAGACCCTGAGCGGCAGCGGCGATCTGGCGCAGGTGCTGGTGGACGCCATCAAGAAATACGACATGGACCTGGTGCTGTGCGGCCACCACCAGGACTTCTGGAGCAAGCTGATGTCTTCCGCTCGCCAGCTGATCAATACCGTGCACATCGATATGCTGATCGTGCCGCTGCGCGACGAAGAAGACGAATAAAGTAAGCGCTTGCTAACTTAACTGCCCAACGCCCGCGCCCTGCGGGCGTTTTTCATGCCGCCACGCCGATTAATCGCTTGATAATCAACCGCCCTCCGATGATATAGTCGCTAAAGACACAACATCCTCCCCCGAGCATCACCTATACCCAAATCTATAAGAAATAGCGGGGGAAAATTTAATGCTAAAAGGAGTTATCCATGGAATATGCCGTATCGGTAGAGTCTTTCCTGTCCTCGTTACAACGCCATAACCCCCACCAGCCGGAATATCTGCAGGCCGTGCGCGAAGTGTTCACCTCGCTGTGGCCATTTATCGAGCGCAACCCGCGCTATCGCGAACAGGCGCTGCTGGAGCGCCTGGTGGAGCCCGAGCGCATCATTCAGTTCCGCGTCAGCTGGGTGGACGATCGCGGCCAGGTGCAGGTCAATCGCGCCTTTCGCGTCCAGTTCAACTCGGCCATCGGCCCCTACAAGGGCGGCATGCGCTTCCACCCGTCGGTAAACCTGTCGATCCTGAAGTTCCTCGGCTTTGAGCAGACCTTCAAGAATGCGCTGACCACCCTGCCGATGGGCGGCGGCAAAGGCGGCTCCGATTTCGATCCGAAAGGCAAAAGCCAGGGCGAGATCATGCGTTTTTGCCAGGCGCTGATGACCGAGCTGTATCGCCACTTGGGCCCGGACACCGACGTGCCGGCCGGCGACATCGGCGTCGGCGGCCGTGAAGTCGGCTTTATGGCCGGCATGATGAAGAAACTGTCCAACAACACCGCCTGCGTGTTTACCGGCAAAGGGCTCTCCTTCGGCGGCAGCCTGATCCGCCCCGAGGCGACCGGCTACGGCCTGGTGTACTTTACCGACGCCATGCTGCAGCGCCACGGCCTGGGCTTTGAGGGGATGCGGGTGGCGGTGTCCGGCTCCGGCAACGTGGCGCAGTACACCATCGAGAAAGCGTTGGAGCTGGACGCGCGCGTGATCACCGTGTCGGATTCCGGCGGCACTCTGGTGGACGAAGACGGCTTCACCACCGAGAAGCTGGCGCACCTGGCGGAGATCAAAAACCAGCGCTACGGCCGGGTGGCGGACTACGCCCGCGAACGCGGCCTGACCTACCTGGCGGGCCAGCAGCCGTGGAGCGTGCCGGTGGATATCGCCCTGCCGTGCGCCACCCAGAACGAACTGGATCTCGAGGCGGCGCAGACGTTGATCCGCAACGGGGTGAAAGCGGTGGCGGAAGGCGCCAACATGCCGACCACCATCCAGGCCACCGACGCCTTCCTCGACGCCGGGGTGCTGTTCGCGCCCGGCAAGGCGGCCAACGCCGGCGGCGTGGCCACCTCGGGGCTGGAGATGGCGCAAAACGCCGCGCGCATCGGCTGGCGGGCGGAAAAAGTGGATGTACGTTTACAACATATCATGGCGGATATTCACCATGCCTGCGTGGAATACGGCGGCGAGGGCAAGCAAACCCACTATGTACACGGCGCGAATATCGCCGGTTTCGTTAAGGTTGCGGAGGCGATGCTGGCCCAGGGCGTGCTGTAATCGGGCGCAAAGGTGATCTTGTTCACACATCGATTAAATGCTTCAATGCCGGCCTCTGCGCCGGCATTTTTTTCCGCGTCCAAGCCATCAAAATGATGCGCAAACGTTAATTAAAAGTTAATAAAAGGTTATTCATAGCCGTTTAATTGGTAGTAAATTTACCACCGCCAAATAATTAAACATTTATTTAACACTAAATACGCCAGTATTTTACTTAAATGTGCGCAGATCACATTTCATTAACTTCGGCTACGCTCCCTCTTCCATTCCTTTGTAATCTGCAGCGGTGGAAAAACCGCCACCCCTACAGATAAAAAAAGGTACAGCTAATGAAATTTAACCTCGCATTATTAAATGCATGTGTGGTTTCTGCGTGCATGTTATCGACAACACCTGTGTTCGCCGCTGATAAATATGAGATTGCCGTGGTCGCCAAAGTGACCGGCATTCCGTGGTTCAACCGCATGGAAGTGGGCGTCAACGAAGCGGCGAAAAAACTCGACGTCAACGCTTACCAGACCGGCCCGTCTACGCCGGATCCGGCTGCGCAGGTCAAGGTGATTGAGGATCTGATCGCCAAGAACGTCAACGCCATCATCGTGGTGCCGAACGACGCCAAGGTGCTGGAGCCGGTGCTGAAAAAAGCGCGCGACAAAGGCATCGTGGTGCTGACCCATGAATCCCCGGACCAGCAGATCGGCCAGTGGGACATCGAGACCATCGACAGCGAGAAATACGCGCAGGCCAACGTCGATGAGCTGGCGAAAGACATGGGCGGCAAAGGCGGCTACGCGATCTACGTCGGCTCGCTGACTGTGCCGTTGCACAACGCCTGGGCCGATTCCGCCATCAAATACCAGAAAGAAAAATACCCGGACATGTTTGAAGTCACCTCGCGCTTGCCGGTGGCGGAAAGCATCGACAAATCCTACGCCACCACGCTGGATCTGATGAAAACCTATCCGCAGATGAAGGGCATCATCGGCTTCGGTTCGCTCGGCCCAATCGGCGCCGGCCAGGCGGTGGCCAAGAAACGCGCCAAGGACAAAATCGCGGTGGTGGGCATCGCCATGCCGGCGCAGGCCGCTCCTTACCTGATGCGCGGCGACATCAAGAAAGCGCTGCTGTGGGATCCGAAAGACGCCGGTTATGCGCTGGTGACGGTGGCCGACCAGCTGCTGCAGGGCAAAGAAGTGAATAAGGACCTGTCGATCGAGGGCCTCGGCAAAGCCGACGTCGATATGGAACACAAAGTGATTCGGTTTAATAAGATTTTGGAAGTGACCAAAGACAACGCCCAATCGCTCGGATTCTGATTTTTCGCGTAATTTCGCCACACCGGGAAAGTAGTTAAACCCTCGTAGGGGCGCAGCGTTGCTGCGCCCAGGGCTTCGGCCGCTACGCAAGCACAGGTTAACGTTATGACAGCCTCCCCCGCATTTATCACCCTGGAGAATATCAGCAAGCGATTCCCAGGCGTGCTGGCATTAGACCAGATCAACCTGACGCTGAATAAAGGCGAAGTGCACTGCCTGGCCGGACAAAACGGCTGCGGCAAAAGCACCATCATTAAAATCATCTCCGGCGTCTATCAGCCGGAAAAAGGCGCCAATATTTCGCTGGAAGGCAAACTCTTCCACGCCCTGACGCCGCAGCTGTCCGGTTATTACGGCATACAGGTGATCTACCAGGACCTGTCGCTGTTCCCTAACCTGACGGTAGCGGAAAACATCGCCATCCACCGTTACCTGCCCGGCGGCCACTTCTGGGTGCGCAAGCGGGTGATGCGCCAGACGGCGCTGGACGCCATGGCGCGGGTCGGCGTACACATCGATCCCGATAAAAAAGTGGAAAAACTGTCGATCGCCGATCGGCAGCTGGTGGCGATTTGCCGCGCCATCGCCGCCGAAGCGCGCTTGGTTATCATGGACGAACCGACCGCCTCGCTGACCCGCCAGGAAGTCGACGGCCTGCTGCGGGTGGTCAACGAGCTGAAAGCAGCCGGCATCTGCGTGGTGTTCGTCAGCCACAGATTGGATGAAGTGATGGAAGTCGCCGATCGCATCAGCGTGATGCGCGACGGCAAGCTGGTGGGCACCTGGCCGGCCAGCGAACTGGACAGCCATGAACTGGCGTTCCTGATGACCGGCCAACGCTTCCATTACAGCCCGCTGCCCCCGCTGCCGCCGGCCGAACAGGCGCCGCTGCTCGAGGTGCGCAACCTCAGCCGCGGCGAGAAATACCGCAACGTCAATCTGGCGCTGCGCGGCGGCGAGATCGTCTCGATCGTCGGCCTGCTCGGCGCCGGCCGCACCGAACTGTGCCTCAGCCTGTTCGGCATGACGCGGCCGGACAGCGGCGAGATCCGCATCGAGGGCCGGCCGGTGCAGCTGCACAACAACCGCGAAGCGGTGCGCCACGGCATCGGCTATGTGTCGGAGGATCGTCTGACGCAGGGATTGATCATGGAGCAATCGATCTACGACAACACCATCGTCACCGTCTTCGATCGGCTGCATACCTCGCTCGGGCTGCTGGATCACGCCAAGGCGACCGAGCTGGTTAACCGGCTGATCCGCGATTTGAACATCAAGGTGTCCGACAGCGCATTGCCGGTGAAAACCCTGTCCGGCGGCAACGCCCAGCGCATCGCCATCGCCAAATGGGTCGCGACCCAGCCGAAGATCCTGATCCTCGACTCGCCCACCGTCGGCGTGGACATCGCCAACAAAGAGGGGATCTACCAGATCGCCCGCGATCTGGCGCAGCTGGGCATGGCGGTGCTGATGATCTGCGACGAGATCCCGGAAGCCTATTACAACAGCCATCGGGTGATGGTGATGCGCAAAGGCGAGCTGATCGCCGAATTCGCGCCGCACCAGAGTACCGAACAACAGATCGCCGAGGTGGTGAATGGATAAGTCATTATTGGCCCGCCTGGCCGGGCGGCACGAGTTTTATCTCGGCCTGCTGGTGCTGCTGCTGGCGATCGGCCTGAGCGCCGGCACCGATGAGTTTCTGACGCTCGGCAACCTGACCGACGTCGCCACCAGCTACGCCATTCTCGGCATCCTGGCCTGCGGGCTGTTCGTGGTGCTGATCGCCGGCGGCATCGACATTTCGTTCCCGGCAGTCACCGCCATCGCGCAGTATGTGATGGCCAGCTGGGTGATCCAGCACGGCGGCAGCTTCCCGCTGGCGTTCGCCCTGGCGATTGGCGTCGGCCTGCTGCTCGGGCTGGTGAACGGTTTCCTGGTGTACTGGCTGAAAGTGCCGGCGATCATCATCACCATCGCTACCCTTAACCTGTTCTACGGCCTGCTGGTGTACGCCACCAACGGCACCTGGCTGTACGGCTTCCCGGACTGGTTCATGAACGGCATCAACTGGTTCTCGTTCCAGGGCGCCGACGGTTACGACTACGGCCTGACGCTGCCGCTGCTGTGCCTGCTGGCGACCATCGTCGTCACCGGCGTGCTGATGAACCGCACCCGGCTGGGGCGCCAGATCTACGCCATGGGCGGCAACCGCGACGCGGCGTCGCGCCTGGGGTTGAACCTGCTGCGGCTGCACTTCTGCGTCTACGGCTATATGGGCATTCTGGCCGGCGTCGCGGCGGTGGTGCAGGCGCAGATCACCCAGTCGGTGGCGCCCAACTCGCTGCTCGGCTTCGAGCTGACGGTATTGGCGGCGGTGGTGCTGGGCGGCACCAGCATGAGCGGCGGCCGCGGATCGTTGACCGGCACCCTGCTCGGCGTGGTGCTGCTGGCCTTCCTGCAAAACGGGCTGACGCTGCTCAGCGTCTCGGCCTATTGGCACCAGGTATTCAGCGGCGCGATCATTTTGATCAGCATCAGCACCACCGCCTGGAACGAAAAACGCAAGCTGCTCAAGGAGATCTGACATGACGCAGTTAACTCGGTTGATCCCAAACGATCGGATCATTCGCCTGCAGGGCGCGATCATCATCGCGGTGGCGCTGCTGTTCGCCGGGCTGCTCGGATCGCGCTTCTTCAGCCTCGGCAACTTCCAGTCGATCGCCTCGCAGCTGCCGATCCTCGGCCTGCTGGCGCTCGGCATGGGCATCACCATGCTGACCGGCGGCATCAACCTGTCGATCATCGCCGGCGCCAACGCCTGTTCGCTGGTGATGGCGGCGATCATCGTCAGCCATCCCGACCAGCCGCTGTTCCTGGCGCTGGCGCTGTTGGCCGGCCTGCTGGTGGCGGTGGCGATCGGCGCGCTCAACGGCGTGCTGGTAGCCTGGATAGGCGTCTCGCCCATCCTCGCCTCGCTCGGCACCATGACCCTGATCACCGGCCTGAATATTCTGCTGTCCAACGGCGCGGTGATCTCCGGCTTCCCGGCGGCGATTCAATTTCTCGGCAACGGCGCCGTGCTCGGCGTGCCGGTGGCGCTGATCCTGTTCCTGCTGGTGGCGGTGGGTCTGTGGCTGCTGCTGGAGCACACCACGCTGGGGCGCAGCCTGTACCTGATCGGCTCCAACGAGCAGGCCACCCGCTTCAGCGGCGTGAACACCGCGCGGGTGCAGATCGCGGTGTATATCCTGTCGGCGCTGCTCGGCTGGGGCGCCGCCCTGCTGATGATGGCCAAGTTCAACTCGGCCAAGGCCGGCTACGGCGAATCTTATCTGCTGGTGACCATTCTGGCCTCGGTGCTGGGCGGCATTAACCCGGACGGCGGTTTCGGCCGTATTCTGGGGCTGGTGCTGGCGCTGATCGTGCTGCAAATGTTGGAAAGCGGCCTCAATTTGCTGGGGGTCAGCAGCTACCTGACCATGGCCCTGTGGGGCGGCGTGCTGATCCTGTTTATCGCGTTACAGAATCGAAAAGCCTGAGGAGAAAATAATGGCGAGCTATTTTATTGGCGTAGATGTGGGCACCGGAAGCGCGCGCGCGGGCGTATTCGATCTCAATGGCCGCATGGTCGGCCAGGCCAGCCGGGCCATCGATCTGTACCGGCCGAAGGCGGATTTCGTCGAGCAGTCGTCGGATAACATCTGGCAGGCGGTGTGCAATGCGGTGCGCGATGCGGTCAACCAGGCCGACATCAACCCGATCCAGGTCAAAGGGCTGGGCTTCGACGCCACCTGTTCGCTGGTGGTGCTGGATAAAGAAGGCAAACCACTGACCGTCAGCCCCTCCGGCCGCACCGAGCAGAACATCATCGTGTGGATGGATCACCGGGCGATCGCCCAGGCCGAGCGCATCAACGCCACCAAACACCGGGTGCTGGACTTCGTCGGCGGCATCATTTCGCCGGAGATGCAGACGCCGAAACTGCTGTGGTTGAAGCAACACATGCCCACCACCTGGGCCAACGCCGGTTACCTGTTCGATCTGCCGGACTTCCTCACCTGGCGCGCCACCCAGGACGCCACCCGCTCGCTGTGCTCGACGGTGTGCAAGTGGACCTATCTCGGCCACGAGCAGCGTTGGGACAAGAGCTACTTCCAGCAGATCGGGCTGGAAGACGTGCTGGAACACGACGCCGCCAAGATCGGCAGCGACGTTAAAATGATGGGCGAGCCGCTGGGCCACGGCCTGACTCAGCGCGCCGCCAGCGAGATGGGGCTGATCGCCGGCACGGCGGTGAGCGTGTCAATCATCGACGCCCACGCCGGCACCCTCGGCACGTTGGGCGCCACCGGCGTCTCCGGCGAGGTGGCCGACTTCAACCGCCGCGTCGCGCTGATCGGCGGCACCTCCACCGGCCATATGGCGATGTCGCGCACCGCGCGCTTTATCGGCGGCGTTTGGGGGCCGTATTACTCGGCGATCCTGCCGGAATACTGGTTGAACGAAGGCGGCCAGTCCGCCACCGGCGCGCTGATCGACCACGTCATCCAGTCGCACCCGTGCTATCAGGATCTGCTGGCGCAGGCGAAAACTCAGGGCCAGACCATCTATGAGGTGCTGAACGCCATTCTGCGCCGCATGGCCGGCGAGCCGGAGAACATCGCCTTCCTGACGCAGGACATTCACATGTTGCCGTACTTCCACGGCAACCGCTCGCCGCGCGCCAACCCGACGCTGACCGGCATCCTGACCGGGCTGAAGCTGTCGCGCACGCCGGAGGACATGGCGCTGCACTACCTGGCCACCATTCAGGCCATCGCGCTCGGCACCCGCCACATCATCGAAACCATGAACCACAGCGGCTACAGCATCGACACCATCATGGCCAGCGGCGGCGGCACCAAGAACCCGATCTTCGTGCAAGAGCACGCCAACGCCACCGGTTGCGCCATGCTGCTGCCGGAGGAGAGCGAAGCGATGCTGCTGGGCGGCGCGATGATGGGCACCGTGGCGGCCGGCGTGTTCGACACCTTGCCGGAGGCGATGAGCGCCATGAGCCGCATCGGCAAGACGGTGACGCCGCAGACCAACCAGATAAAAAGCTACTACGATCGCAAATACCGGGTGTTCCACGAGCTGTACAACGACCACATGAAATACCGCCGGTTGATGCAGGAGGAGGCGTGATGCAGCAAGAGTGGCGGCAGGCCGTGCAGGGCTGGCAAACCTACAGCCAGGAGCTGGCGCAGCTGGGCGAACGCCTCGACGCGCGCACCTGGCAACGGCTGCTGGCGCTGCTGGCCGACTGCCGCGGTAAAATCGCCGTCACCGGCGTCGGCACCTCGGGGATTGCGGCGCGCAAGATAGCCCATATGCTGGCCTGCGTGGAGCGGCCGGCGGTCTATCTCGACGCCACCGGCGCGGCGCACGGCGATCTGGGCTTCCTGCGCGCCGACGATCTGCTGATCCTGATCTCGCGCGGCGGCAATTCCGACGAGCTGACCCGCCTGCTGCCGACGCTGCAGGCCAAGGGGGTGACGCTGATCGCGGTGACGGAAAACCCGCATTCCGCCATCGCACAGGCGGCGCAGCTGACAATCGCCTCCGGGGTGCAACGGGAGATAGATCCGCTGAACATGCTGGCCACCACCTCGATTGTGCTGGTGTTGGCGATCTTCGACGCCGCCTGCGCCTGCCTGATGACGCGCAGCGGCTATGACAAGGCCGCCTTGCTGGCGGTGCATCCGGCCGGCGGCGTGGGGAAAAGTTTGCGGGAGGAAAACTGAGGGCCCGACACGGCGGGCCCGGCAGACATTACAGCGGCATGTAGATGTCGAAACGGTGGCTTTTGGTCAGCGTGGCGGCGTGCGCCGGCACGTCGGCCAGCGGCGGCGCGTAGTCCGGGCGTTTCACCACCACGCGCTTGGTCGCCAAACGGCGCGCCGGTTCCAGCAGGCCGTCGGCGTCATCGTCGCTGCCCACCAGCGATTGGAACACCCGCATCTCTTTCTTCACCAGCGCGCTTTTCTGCTTGTGCGGGAACATCGGATCGAGATACACCACCTCGGGGCGCGGGCTGAGATCCGCCAGCGCCGTCAGGCTGGAGGCGTGCAGCAGCGTCAGGCGCTCGCGCAGCCACGGGCCGATTTCCGCATCCTGATAGCCGCGCTGCAGGCCGTCGTCCAGCAACGCCGCCACCACCGGATTGCGCTCCAGCATCCGCACCCGGCAGCCCAGCGCCGCCAGCACGAAGGCGTCGCGCCCCAGCCCGGCGGTGGCGTCCACCACGTCCGGCAGGTAGCTGCCCTTGATGCCGACCGCCTTGGCCACCGCCTCGCCGCGGCCGCCGCCGAAACGGCGCCGGTGCGCCATGGCACCGGTGACGAAATCGACGTAGATCCCGCCGAGCTTCGGCTCGTCGCGCTTGCGCAGCTCCAGCCGCTGCGGGGTCAGTACCAGCGCCATCGGCGCGTCGTCGTCGGACGTCAGCCGCCAGCGCTGCGCCAAAACAGACAAGGCGCCGGGATCGGCGCCTGCTTCACACAATAAACACACGCTCACGTGTCGGGTTATCCTTTAATGCCGTAATGGCGCAGCATAGCATCCAGCTGCGGCTCGCGGCCACGGAAGCGTTTGAACAGCGCCATCGGCTCTTCCGACCCGCCGCGCGACAGGATGTTGTCGAGGAAGGATTTGCCGGTTTCGGCGTTGAAAATCCCCTCTTCTTCGAAGCGCGAGTAGGCGTCGGCCGACAGCACTTCCGCCCACAGGTAGCTGTAGTAACCCGCCGCGTAGCCGCCGGCGAAGATGTGGCTGAAGGCGTGCGGGAAGCGGCCCCAGCTCGGCGAAGGCACCACCGCCACCATTTTCTTCACTTCCGCCAGCGTCGGCAGGATCTGCGCCCCTTTCTCCGGGCTGTATTCGAAGTGCATGCGGAAATCGAACAGACCGAACTCCAGCTGGCGCAGAATGAACAGCGCCGCCTGGTAATTCTTGGCCGCCAGCAGCTTGTCGAGCATGGCCTTCGGCAGCGGCTCGCCGCTCTGGTAGTGGCCGGAGATAAACGCCAGCGCTTCCGGCTCCCAGCACCAGTTTTCCATAAACTGGCTCGGCAGCTCGACCGCATCCCACGGCACCCCGTTGATGCCGGAGACGCCGGCGGTATCGATCTGCGTCAGCATGTGGTGCAGACCGTGGCCGAACTCGTGGAACAGCGTAGTCACTTCGTTATGGGTGAACAGCGCCGGCTGGTCGCCCAGCGGGCGGTTGAAGTTGCAGGTCAGGTAAGCGACCGGTTTTTGCAGCGTGCCGTCGGCCTTGCGCAGGCTGCCGACGCAGTCGTCCATCCAGGCGCCGCCGCGTTTGTTTTCGCGGGCGTACAGATCGAGGTAGAAGCTGCCGCGCAGTTCGCCGTCGGCGTCGAACAGATCGAAGAAGCGCACGTCCGGATGCCAGGTATCCACGTCTTTACGCTCTTTGGCGGTGATGCCGTAGATGCGTTTCACCACCTCGAACAGCCCTTCCACCACCCGCTGTTCCGGGAAGTACGGGCGCAGCTGCTCGTCGCTGATGGAGAACAGGTGCTGCTTTTGTTTTTCGCCGTAATAGGTGATGTCCCAGGCGTCGAGCTCGTCCACGCCATAGTGCTGTTTGGCGAAGGCGCGCAGCTGCGCCAGCTCCTGCTCGGCCTGCGGGCGGGCGCGCTTGGCCAGATCGCTCAGGAAGCCGATCACCTGCTCCGGGCTTTCCGCCATCTTGGTCGCCAGCGACTTGTCGGCGTAGGTGTCAAAGCCCAGCAGCTGAGCCAGCTCATGGCGCAGCGCCAGCGTTTCCGCCATCACTTCGCTGTTATCCCATTTGCCGGCGTTCGGCCCCTGATCGGAGGCGCGGGTGGCGAAGGCGCGGTACATCTCTTCGCGCAGCGCGCGGTTGTCGGCGTAGGTCAGCACCGGCAGGTAGCTCGGCATGTCCAGCGTCAGCAGCCAGCCGTCCTGCTCTTTGGCCTGCGCCATCGCCTGGGCCTGCGCCAGAGCGCTTTCCGGCAGGCCGCTCAGCTCGGCTTCGTCGGTAATCAGTTTGCTCCAGCCCATAGTGGCGTCGAGCACGTTGTTGCTGTAGGTAGAGCCCAGTTCGGACAGGCGCGCGACGATCTCGCCGTAGCGCTGCTGTTTGTCCGCCGACAGGCCGATGCCCGAGAGTTCGAAATCGCGCAGCGCGTTGTCCACCGCCTTGCGCTGCGGCACGCTCAGCGTTTCGAACGCCGCGCCCTCTTTCAGGCTGCGGTAGGCCTGGTACAGCCCTTCGTGCTGGCCGACCCAGGTGCCGTACTCGGACAGCAGCGGCAGCGCCTGCTCATAGGCGGCGCGCAGCTCCGGGCTGTTTTTCACCGAGTTCAGGTGCCCGATCGGCGACCAAATGCGCGACAGGCGATCGTCCGACTCCGCCAACGGCTGACACAGATTGTCCCAGGTGAACGGCCCCGGCTGCGCGACCACGCGCTCTACCGCGGCGCGGCAGTCCGCCAGCGCGGATTGCACCGCAGGCACGATATCTTCAGGGCGGATCGCCGAGAACGGCGGCAGGGAAAACGGGGTCAGCAACGGATTTGTCATAGGGCAGTCCTGATTAGCGTTGGGGCCCGCCGCGAGGGCGAGCCTTAAAATGCGTATGAATCTCTAACATGGAGCCGGGCAACAGGAAAATCAATGCCCGGCGTTGATCGTTCGTGCCTTAAACGGCGCATTGGCGAATGTGGGCGGCCAGCGCCGCCAGCTGTTCGTCGTCGGCGCGCGCGGCGTCGTGGGAGGAAATGTAGCCTTCGTAACGCGTGAAAAACTTCGGCGAGGTCGATTCGATCGGCCGCCACTGCTCCAGCGACGCAGTGCCGTGCAGCGGGATCAGTTTGGCATGCACATGGTCGACGCCGTAGCCCTCGAACACCATGCCGCAGCGGCCGACGTCGTCGAACGCGCGATCCAGCTGCCGCGCCACCCGCTTGGTCGCCAGCATCAGCGCGCTCAGCACCTCGTCCGGCAGATCAAACGCGTAGCTCGGGTGGTGCGCCTTGGGGATCACCACGCTGAAGCCGTCGGTGTTGGGAAAGATGGACAGGAACGCCAGATGGTCGTCGTCTTCCCAGATTTTATGGCACGGCGCCTTGCCCGCCACGATGTCGCAAAAAATGCAGCTCATCCTTTCTCCTTGTGATTCACAGCGTTTCAACCCGTTCGAATTCTTCGAATACCAGCCACATGTCCGGCGCAAAGCTCCCCTCGCGGGTAAAGAATGCCTGATGCCCCTCGCGCCAAAATGCCAGGCTTTTGTCGCCTTCGCCCTCTTTGGCCGCCATCTCGGCGGTCACCTGGTCGTAGCGCACCAGGCGCAGCGCCAGGGTCCTGATCACGCAGGCCGGTTCGCCGCGGCCATCAAGAACGATGTTGTAATCGCCGATCCTCGGGGTTTGTTCCCGACGATAGCTCGCATAGGAACTGCAGGTGGCGGTTTTATCCCCGCTCAGCACCAACCCCAGCAGTTCGTCGGCTAACGCGGGGCCGTCGCCGAACGCCCAGCGCGCCGCGTCGGGGTAATTCGCCAAAATCGCCTGTTTGCTCATCGTCCTGTCCCTTTCTGTTAACGTCTGCGGCAACGGAGTCCGGTTTTTCCCGGCCAGACAGTTTATACTGTGCAGATTATAAGCCTTATTGCATTGAATGCTCCGTCTGCGGAGCACAAGGAACCGCCACCCGTCATGTTAAGTTATCGCCACAGTTTCCACGCCGGCAACCACGCCGACGTGCTCAAACACACCGTTCAGAGCCTGATCATCGAGTCGCTGAAGGAAAAAGAGAAGCCGTTCCTGTATCTGGATACCCACTCGGGCGCGGGCCGTTATCAGCTCAGCGGCGAACACGCCGAGCGCACCGGCGAATACCTGGAAGGCATCGGCTTGCTGTGGCAACGCGACGATCTGCCCGAGGAGCTGGCGGCCTACATGAGCGTGGTGCACAACTTCAACCGTTCCGGCACGCTGCGCTACTACCCCGGTTCGCCGCTGATCGCCCGCCAGCTGCTGCGCCCTCAGGATAAAATTCACCTGACCGAGCTGCACCCGAGCGATTACCCGCTGCTGCGCAGCGAGTTCCAGAAAGACGAGCGCGCCAAAGTGCAGCGCGCCGACGGCTATCAGCAGCTGAAATCCCAGCTGCCGCCACCGTCGCGCCGCGGCCTGATCCTGATGGACCCGCCGTATGAAATGAAGACCGATTACCAGGACGTGGTCAAAGGCATTCAGGAAGGCTACAAGCGTTTCGCCACCGGCACCTACGCGCTGTGGTACCCGGTGGTGATGCGCCAGCAGATCAAACGCATGCTGCGCGATCTGGAAGCCACCGGCATTCGCCGCATCCTGCAGATCGAGCTGGCGGTAAAACCCGACAGCGATCAGCGCGGCATGACCGCTTCCGGCATGATCGTCATCAACCCGCCGTGGAAGCTGGAACAGCAGATGAAAAACGTGCTGCCGTGGCTGCACAAGGTGCTGGTGCCGTCGGGCATCGGCCACCATCTGGTCAACTGGGTGGTACCGGAATAATCCCCGGCAGGGCGCGCTTTGCCGCGCCCTGCGTCCGCCTATCGCAGCCATCGACGCAATCTTTGCGACAAACCCCGGTCAGGCGTTAAACTCTTACCCTCTTCAAATTCACAACTCATGGAAATCCCAGATGACGAAACATTACGATTATCTAGCAATTGGCGGCGGCAGCGGCGGTATCGCATCGATCAACCGGGCAGCCATGTACGGCCAAAAGTGTGCGCTGATTGAAGCCAAAGAACTGGGCGGCACCTGTGTAAACGTGGGTTGTGTACCGAAAAAAGTCATGTGGCACGCGGCGCAGATCGCCGAGGCCATCCATCAGTACGGCCCGGACTACGGCTTCGACACCACCGTCAACGCCTTCGACTGGAAAAAGCTGGTCGCCAACCGCACCGCCTATATCGACCGCATCCACAATTCCTACGATAACGTGCTGGGCAAGAACAAGGTCGACGTGATCAAAGGGTTCGCGCGCTTCGTGGATGCGCACACCGTGGAAGTGAACGGCGAAACCATCACCGCCGACCACATCCTGATCGCCACCGGCGGCCGCCCGAGCCATCCGGCTATTCCGGGCGCGGAATACGGTATCGACTCCGACGGTTTCTTTGAGCTGGACGCCATGCCGAAACGCGTCGCCGTGGTGGGCGCCGGCTATATCGCCGTGGAGATCGCCGGCGTGCTGAACGCGCTGGGTGCGGAAACGCACCTGTTCGTGCGCAAGCACGCGCCGCTGCGCACCTTCGATCCGATGATCGTCGACACCCTGGTGGAAGTGATGAACACCGAGGGGCCGAGCCTGCATACCGAATCGGTGCCGAAAGCGATCGTCAAGAACGCCGACGGCAGCCTGACGCTGCAGCTGGAAAACGGCAAGGCATTCACCGTCGACTGCCTGATTTGGGCCATCGGCCGCGAACCGGCGACCGACAACCTGAACCTCGGCGTGACCGGGGTGAAAACCAATGAGAAAGGCTACATCGACGTCGATAAGTTCCAGAACACCAACGTCAAAGGCATCTACGCGGTGGGCGACAACACCGGCGCGGTAGAACTGACCCCGGTCGCCGTGGCCGCCGGCCGCCGCCTGTCCGAGCGCCTGTTCAACAACAAGCCGGACGAGCACCTGGACTACAGCAACATCGCCACCGTGGTGTTCAGCCACCCGCCGATCGGCACCGTCGGCCTGACCGAGCCGGAAGCCATCGAGAAATTCGGCGCGGACAACGTGAAGGTGTACAAGTCCTCCTTCACCGCCATGTACAGCGCCGTGACGCAGCACCGCCAGCCGTGCCGCATGAAGCTGGTGTGCGCGGGTAAAGAAGAGAAAATCGTCGGCCTGCACGGCATCGGCTTCGGCATGGACGAGATCCTGCAGGGCTTCGCGGTGGCGGTGAAGATGGGCGCCACCAAGAAGGACTTCGACAACACCGTGGCTATCCACCCGACTGCGGCGGAAGAGTTCGTCACCATGCGCTAAGCGCTACGTTTATCCCACTCTCAGGCCGGGGTAAATACCGGCCTGTTCTTTTTGTGCGGTTTACTATTCCCTTCGCACCCGCCTGCTTTTTCTGCCATTATTCTGCCTGATAAATTAGCGGGACTGATACAAACCTCCCCGCGCCTCTGGAGAACGCCGATGCTGTTCAAACTATGCAAAACCCTTGCGATGGCCTGCGTGGCCCTGATTATCGCCCAGAGCAGCGCGCTCAGCTTTACCCTGGAAGTGGCGGGCAAGATCGACAACGTGACCGATCCGGTCAAAAAAAGCTATCTGTTCACCGATAAACAGCTGTTGGCGATGCCGGTGCACAGCATCACGACCTCCACCTCCTGGACGCCGCAGAGGAAGTTTGAAGGGATTTCGGTGGCCGACATCCTGGAGCGCGTCGGCGCCAAGGGCGAGACGCTAACCTTCTACGCGCTGAACGATTATTACATCGACGTGCCGTTGTCCGACGTCAAGAAGTACAACATGATCCTGGCCTACAAGATGGACGGGGAGATGCTGAAGCTCAGAAACTTCGGCCCGCTGTTCCTGGTTTACCCGCGTGACGCCGCCGGGCCTGAGCTGAACTCGCCGTTGTACAACTCGCGCTTTATCTGGCAAGTCGACAGGATCGTGATCAAATGAAGCTGACGACCTTTAAGAACGGCAGCAGGCTGGCGATACCGGCCATCTTCGCCGCGCTGTTTCTGGTGGCTTCGACCGTCACGCTCTATTACTACAGCGCCACCCTGTCGAAGAAAGGGCTGTATGCCATCGCCGGCACGCAGGAGAACTACTCCTGGTCGATCGCCAAGTTCTCCATCAAGCTGGCGGAATTCGACACGTTCGTCGAGCAGCAGAGCCACGCGCCGCAGGTGGACAACGACAACCTGCGGCTGCGGTTCGAAATCCTCTATTCGCGCTTTTACGTGCTGGAAACCGTCTCCGAATCCACGCAACCGCTGTACGCCGAGCCGGGCTACCCGGAAGTGGTCAAGCAGATGCGCCTGCAGATGGATCGCATCGATAAACTGCTGGATAACCCGAAAATCGACTTCAATCAGGTTTTCGCGGCCATGAAGGCCATTAAGCCTTACGCCATCGAAATGGCCAACCTGACCGACCACGCCGAGGTGAAGCAGCGCACCGCCGCCTATGAGGACTACATCGAGAAACGGCACATCATTTTCTATGGGCTGGTGATTGTCATGTTCTCGGTGATCGCGCTGATCGCCATCACCCTGATCGTGTTCCGTCAGCAGCGGCTGACCATTCGCCAGCAGGCCAAGGCGATCGAGGCGGAGAAAGCGACCCGCACCAAAAACGCCTTCCTCGGCGCCATCGGCCACGAACTGCGCACCTCATTGCAGAGCGTGATGTCGGCCATCGACGTGCTGGTGAATACCCGGGTATCGGCGGAGCATGCGGACACCTTCCAGCGGCTGGAGACCGCCGCGCAGCAGATCGAAAGCCAAATGAAAGATCTGACCGACTACGCGCACCTCGACAGCGGCATGATGGAGCTGCGCATCGTGCCGTTCGACGCGCAGAAGCTGATCGCGGAGACCGCCAACGAAATCGCTACTTTGACCCGCAAAGAGCAGGTCAAGCTAAGCTGCGAGGTGGAGTGCAGCCACCTGTTGGTGCATTCCGACCCGCTGCGCATCCGGCAGATTATCGTCAACCTGCTGACCAACGCCTACAAATACACCGAAAGCGGCAGCATTACGCTGCACAGCTGTCTGCGCCGTCAACCCGGCGGCAGTTCGCTGATTATCGAAGTGACCGACACCGGCATCGGTATCGAAAAAGACCAGCTCGATCAGATCTTCAAACCCTTTACCCAGTTGGATCAGTCGCATACCAAGCAATATGCCGGCGTGGGGATGGGGTTGGCGATCGTGCACGGCCTGGTGACGCTGCTCGACGGCACCATCACGGTGTACAGCGAAATCAAGAAGGGCAGCACCTTTATCGTCAGCATTCCGGTGCAGATCAGTGAAGAAGAACGCGCCGACGAGCCCGCCACCGCCAATACCTCTCTGCAGCAGAAACCGCAGCAGGTGCTGGTGGTGGATGACAACAAGTCGGTGGGTGACGCCTTTGCGGCGTTGCTGGATAAGCTGGGTTACCAGCACGAACTGTGCGACTCGCCGGAGCGCGCGCTGCAGAAACTGCTCAGGCGCCCTTATGACGCGCTGTTGCTGGATCTGCAGATGCCGGGCATCGACGGCGCCGCCCTGGCCAGGCAGCTGCGCAATCGTCGCGGCCCCAACCGCCATGTGCCGATCATCGGCATCAGCGCCTACACGCCGGAGCAACTCACGGCGGATCAGCGCGCGCTGTTCGACAACTACCTGATGAAGCCGGTTCGGCTGGATGCGCTGTCGAACGCGCTGGCCGAGGTGTTCCCCGCTAAAGATTAAAACAGCGTTGCAGTGCGGCTTCGATCACATGGAGCCGCACCGGTTTTTCATAAGGGCCGAGCACATCGTACTCGCGCATCGCCTGAGCGATTTCCGATTCGCGTCGATCGGTGCCCAGCTCACCGGTCAGCACCAGTACCGGCGCGTCCGGGTTGTCGGAGGCGCGGATGGTGGCGATACAGCGATCCGCCGTTTCTTCACCGATCAGCCAGTCCACCACGTAACCGTCGAACAGGCTTTGCTGCAACGCCTGACAGAAGCTGTCGACGTCGTAAAACGCCACCGCGTTGAAACCGCAGCCGCCAAGATACTTGGCCAACTCATCGGCCGCCTGATGCGAATCGTCCAATACCGCAATGCTCAGACGCTCGTCGTCGCCATAGCCGGGCCGGATTTCGATCAGCTCGACGCCATAACGCGGCCCTGCCGGCGCCTCATCGGCGCGATAGATATGCCATTGCCCCTCGATGCGCAGCGCCACAAATTCCGCCGGCCGCCCGGCGGGAAGCTCGTCGCCGATGTGCCCGACGCAAGGCATCGCGACCCCTGCCACAAAAAAGATGGCATCGCGCGCCATGTTCGGTTCGGCCGCCTCGTGTTCGGCGCTCAAATCGGCGATCGCCGCCGGCGTTTCTCCGAGCGCGGCCGCGACGCTGTTGATCTGTTCCAGCGTCCAGGGGCTTTGCCCTTTCAATTTGCGGTGCGCATGTGAAAAACTCAGATCCAAGATGCGGCTGAGCTCTCGGGCATGCTGACGTTTTCCAATCCCGTAATGTAAAAACAGCTCTCTGACCCGATTGGCAATCGACTGTGAATCGAATTTTTGGTGATTGTTATCCATTTGTTCCTTCGATTTTTTTTACTGATTTATCAGTCGTTTTGATTATTTCTGCTGAAAAAGCCACATCTAAAACTAGCATCCCATGCAATTATGCGTTAAAAACGTTGCTTGACATACCATGTTGCATCGTCAAACATGGTATCAAAAGAGACATACAGCAATACACTATAAAAAAACAACACCAGCACGTTTTTTAATAATAACCATAGTAACACCAGGGAAAATTTGTTCCGTTGCCGCTACTGAGACGATGTCCACATCGCTCGGACTGCATAAGCAAAACGGGGCTTGAGCCTTTAGCGCTAATCTGTTTTACCCACTTTTGAGCCGGGATCCGTCAGGGTCCCGGTTTTTTATTGTCCTGACGCCGCGCCATCATACGTTCTCCCCCCACCGCCGCAAATAAAAACGGAGCCGGCATGCCGGCTCCGTTGTCGTTGTAATGACCGCTGAACGTCAGAAACGCCAGGTGAAGCCGGCGTTGACGCTGTTGTCCTGATGGTGCTGCGACAGCAGCCCGCCGTAGCCCAGCGACAGCGAGGCGTTTTCGTTCACCGCCACTTCCGCCCCCGCCTTCAGCACCATGCCGTCACGCGACACCGGCACGCTGTCCACCACGAACGGCGCGTTGCCGCCGTTGAACCGCAGCCCGGTGCCACGCGCCAGCCCGCCGTACTGGTGTTGCCACCCCAGCTCGCTGCGCAGCGCCACCGTCGTGCCCGGGGTCACCTGCCACGCGGTGTCCGCACGCAGCCCCAGCGTCGACACCGTCGCGTCGGTATGCTGCTTGTCGCCGCGCAGCGCCGCCGCGCCGCCGCTTTCCGCGATGCCGTTGTTTTCGAAGTTCACGTACGCCAGGTTCACGAACGGCTCCAGGTTCAGCCACTCGCCCCGCACGCTGTAGCCCGCTTCCGCGAACAGCTGTTCGGTGCGCGCGCTGTACTTCGCCGTGTCACGGTCCGACTGCATCCCGTAGTTCACCGACCGTTTGGTGTCGATGCGGTGCCAGGTGTAGCCCGCCCCGCCACGCAGCGCCAGCGCCCCGAACTGCTTGTCGCCGTACGCCGCCAGGTGGTAGTTGTCGCTGTCCGCCTTCGACCCGTAGCCGCCGTGCAGCGAGATGCGGGTGTAGCCGGTCGCCACCCCCAGCCGCCAGTCGGCCGCCGCCGCCGAGTCCAGCCCCACCAGTACCCCGTAGGTCGAGGCCTGATAGCCGGTGGCGTTGGCGTCGCCCGACGCGTGGTCCCACGCCCCCAGCAGCTGCGCCCAGGCGCCGTCCTCGTCCGCCTTGATGGCCGACGAGCTCGCCAGCCCTTCCGCCTGACGCAGACGCCCGTTCAGCGCCTCACGCAGATAGCGGCTGTCGTTCACCAGCGCCGACGCGATATCCGCATGGATTTGCCCCGAAAGCTGACGGAACGCCTGCCGCGCCTCGCCCGCCGTGCCGCTGTTAAGAACGCTTTCGTACACCGGGTTGCCCGCCGCCAGCGCATCCGCCGCCGCCGCCACCGCCCGCTCGTTCGGCGTCTGCGCCACGCTGGCGAAGCTCGTGCCGTTGCGCCCGACGCTCAGCGTCACCCCGGCCGGCTGGTAGCTCAGCCCGGTGCCGAGGAACAGGTAGTTCGGCGCCACCGCGTCAAACTGCCCGCTCACCCCCTGCTGCGCGCTCAGGATGGTGTACTGCTGGCCCAGCAGGCTGCGCACCTCGCTTTGCGTCAGCAGGTTGGCGCTGTTCTCCAGCGTCACCGCCACCTCGCCGCCGCCGATCGTCGCCGATCCGCTGCTCTGGATCCGATCGCTCTGGCCGTTCGGCCCCACTTCCACCGCGTAGCGCGAACCCGGCTCGAAGCTGACGTTGCCCGCCACGTTCAAGGTGCCGATCGAGTTGCCCGGCGCCACGGTGCCGCCGCGGCGGGCGGTCAGCGAACCGACCGTGCCGCTGCCGCCGACGATGCCGCCGCTCTGCACGCTGACGTCCGAGGTGACCGAGCCGTTGATCGCCAGCCGCCCCTGATTGACCAGCGTCGGGCCGGAATAGGTGTTGTTACCGGTCAGCACCAGGGTGCCGATACCCTGCTTGGTCAGGCCGCCGTGGCCGGAGATGTTATTGGAGTAAACGTCCAACTCACAGCTGATATCGTCACACTTCCTGGCATGCAACGTACCGGCATCCACCTCGGCGCCCAGTCCCGGAATATTGACGACAAACTGGGTCGGGCCGTAGGCCACGCCCGTCGGATCCGGGATGCGGAACTCTGCGGGAATATCCTCGACGGTATAGAACATGCCCGGGCCGTTGATGGCCTTGCCCAGGTTGATCATCCCCCAGCCGTAGAGCGCGTCGATGCCCGGCGCGCCCATGTCGGTGGCGGTGGTTTTCAGCACGTCGGCAATCTGCGCCGAGTTCATGTACGGGAAACGCTGCAGCAACACCGCCACTGCGCCGGTGACGTGCGGGGTCGCCATCGAGGTGCCGTTTTTATTGCCGTAGTCCGACACCAGATTGGCCGGATCGGAACCGTTGGCCACGGTGCTGTAGATTTTGCTGCCCGGCGACGAGACGCAGAAGCTGGCGGTATAGCCGCAGCGGGACGAGAAGCTGCTGATGGTGTAAGGCACGCTGTTGGCCGATGCCGCATCCTGCGCCACGCTGGCGACCGACAGCCAGTTCGGCGCGATGTCCGGCACGAAGTAGGCCAGCCCGCTGATCACATCCGGTTGGTTGTAATTGCCGTCGTTACCGGCGGCGAACAGCACCAGAATATTTTTGCGCGCCGCGTCGATGGCGCCCTGATAGCCTGCGCCGGCCAGGCTACCGAGCAGCGGCTTGACCTGATCGAATTGCTCCTGCGCATCCTTCAGCTCAAAGTGCAGCGCGTTAGGATCGCGGCCGCCGTCGGACAGGAAATCGGGAATGCTGACGCCCCAGCTGTTGTTGATCACCCGCACGCCGCTCTTGATCATCGCCTGCCAGCCGGCATTGGTGACGGCGCCGTCCAGGCCGAGGAATTCGCCGTACGCCGGGCCGTCGTTGTCATTATCGACGCTGATCACCTGCGAATCGAAGGCCACGCCGTGCATGCCGACGCCGTCGCGATTCGCCGCGCTGATCCCCGCGACGTGCACCCCGTGATTGCTCAGCATGCCCTGCGAACCGCTGTAGAAGTGGAAGGTGCCGTCGAAGTAAAAGCGATCGCCGGCGTTAATTCCCGGCCGGTGCGGATCGGTATAGGCGCGGTAGCCTTCGGTGACGACGTTGATCAGTTTGCCGTCGCCGGCGAATTCGGGATGGCGGTTAACCGGAGTGTCGAAAATGCCCACCTTTTGCCCTTTGCCGGTGTAGCCGGCGGCGTAGGCCTCATCGGCGTGGATCGCCCCCAACCCCCAGTTGGCGTTGAATTCAGCGCTGCGCCAGCTGGCCGGATCGCCGGGTTGGCCATTCACCTCGTGCGGCGCCGCCTGCGCATACCCTGCCAGCGCCATGCAGCAGACCAGCGCATTCAGCCGCCACGGCGAGCGACGAACGTTTCCTTTGCTATCAAAACCCATTGTTGTTGTCATTTCCTTACCTTTTGCTTGTTATTGGCCGACGCCCCAGGTGCGCCGGGTTCTCATTAGCAGGATGTGAAAAAGGAACCACCCGCAGGCGGTTCCCGTACAAGGATTGAGTCGATGTTGCTTAGAAACGCCAGGTGAAGCCGGCGTTGACGCTGTTGTCCTGATGGTGCTGCGACAGCAGCCCGCCGTAGCCCAGCGACAGCGAGGCGTTTTCGTTCACCGCCACTTCCGCCCCCGCCTTCAGCACCATACCGTCACGCGATACCGGAACGCTGTCCACCACGAACGGCGCGTTGCCGCCGTTGAACCGCAGCCCGGTGCCACGCGCCAGCCCGCCGTACTGGTGTTGCCATCCCAGCTCGCTACGCAGCGCCACCGTCGTGCCCGGGGTCACCTGCCACGCGGTGTCCGCACGCAGCCCCAGCGTCGACACCGTCGCATCCGTGTGCTGCTTGTCGCCGCGCAGCGCCGCCGCGCCGCCGCTTTCCGCGATGCCGTTGTTTTCGAAGTTCACGTACGCCAGGTTGACGAACGGCTCCAGGTTCAGCCACTCGCCCTGCACGCTGTAGCCCGCTTCCGCGAACAGCTGTTCGGTGCGCGCGCTGTACTTCGCCGTGTCACGGTCCGACTGCATCCCGTAGTTCACCGACCGTTTGGTGTCGATGCGGTGCCAGGTGTAGCCCGCCCCGCCACGCAGCGCCAGCGCCCCGAACTGCTTGTCGCCGTACGCCGCCAGGTGGTAGTTGTCGCTGTCCGCCTTCGACCCGTAGCCGCCGTGCAGCGAGGTGCGGGTGTAGCCGGTCGCCACCCCCAGCCGCCAGTCGGCCGCCGCCGCCGAGTCCAGCCCCACCAGTACCCCGTAGGTCGAGGCCTGATAGCCGGTGGCGTTGGCGTCGCCCGACGCGTGGTCCCACGCCCCCAGCAGCTGCGCCCAGGCGCCGTCCTCGTCCGCCTTGATGGCCGACGAGCTCGCCAGCCCTTCCGCCTGACGCAGCCGCCCGTTCAGCGCCTCACGCAGGTAGCGGCTGTCGTTCACCAGCGCCGACGCGATATCCGCATGGATTTGCCCCGACAGCTGACGGAACGCCTGCCGCGCCTCGCCCGCCGTACCGCTGTTAAGAACGCTTTCGTACACCGGGTTGCCCGCCGCCAGCGCATCCGCCGCCGCCGCCACCGCCCGCTCGTTCGGCGTCTGCGCCACGCTGGCGAAGCTCGTGCCGTTGCGCCCGACGCTCAGCGTCACCCCGGCCGGCTGGTAGCTCAGCCCGGTGCCGAGGAACAGGTAGTTCGGCGCCACCGCGTCAAACTGCCCGCTCACCCCCTGCTGCGCGCTCAGGATGGTGTACTGCTGGCCCAGCAGGCTGCGCACCTCGCTTTGCGTCAGCAGGTTGGCGCTGTTCTCCAGCGTCACCGCCACCTCGCCGCCGCCGATCGTCGCCGATCCGCTGCTCTGGATCCGATCGCTCTGGCCGTTCGGCCCCACTTCCACCGCATAGCGCGAACCCGGTTCGAAGCTGACGTTGCCCGCCACGTTCAGGGTGCCGATCGAGTTGCCCGGCGCCACGGTGCCGCCGCGGCGGGCGGTCAGCGAACCGACCGTGCCGCTGCCGCCGACGATACCGCCGTTCTGCACGCTGACGGCCGAGGTGACCGAGCCGTTGATCGCCAGTCGGCCCTGATTGACCAGCGTCGGGCCGGCATAGGTGTTGTTACCGGTCAGCACCAGGGTGCCGATGCCCTGCTTGGTCAGGCCGCCGTGGCCGGAGATATCGTTGCTCCAGACGTCCAGCCCGCACAGCACATCGCTGCAGACGCGCTCGGTCGGTTTGCCCTTGTCCAGCACCGCGCCGACGCCCGGTAAATCCACCACGAACTGGGTCGGGCCGTAAGCCACCCCCGCCGGATCCGGGATGCGGAACTCCGCCGGAATATCCTCGACGGTATAAAACATGCCCGGACCGTTGATGGCTTTGCCCAGGTTGATCATCCCCCAGCCGTAGAGCGCGTCGATGCCCGGCGCGCCCATGTCGGTGGCGGTGGTTTTCAGCACTTCCGCCACCTGCGCGCCATTCAGATACGGGAAACGCTCCATCAGCACCGCAACGCTGCCGGCCACGTGCGGCGCCGCCATCGAGGTGCCGCTGTATTTGGCGTAGCCGGTCGTCAGATTCTCCACGCTGGTGCCTTCAATCACCGAGCTGTATACCCGTGTGCCCGGCGCCGAAACGCAGAAGCTGGCGGTGTAGCCGCAGCGGGAAGAGAAGGTGCTGATGCTGTAGTCGCCGGTATTGGTGGGATCCTGCAAGCTGGCGACCGACAGCCAGTTCGGTGCAATCTCCGGCACGAAATAGGCCAGGCCGGCCATGGCATCGGGGTTATTCAGATTGCCGTCGTTACCGGCGGCGAAGATGGTGACCACGCCGCTGCGCGCCGCGTCGATCGCGCCCTGATAGGCGCCGCCGGGCTTGGTGCCCAGGATCGTTTTGATCTGATCGAACTGCTTTTGCGCATCGTTTACTGTGAAATGCGGATAAGCCGGGTCATAACCCCCCTCATCAAACTTTTCGGTAATGCCGATGCCCCAGCTGTTGTTGATGATGCGCGCGCCGCTGGCCACCAGCGCATCCCAACCGGCCTGGTACACCGCGCCGTCGTTGCCGAGGATGATGCCGTCCTCCGGGCCGGGATCGCCGTTTTCGGCACTGATGATCTGCGCATTGAACGCCACGCCGTGCATGGCGCCGCCGTCGCGGCTGCCGGCGGCGATGCCGCCCACGTGGGTACCGTGCGAACCGAGCGTGCCATCGGAGTCCACGCTCGGCGTACCGTCATAGCGGAAAGTGTCGCCTTTTTTCACCGGAATATAGGGATCGGTGTATTCGCGGATGCCTTCGGTAACCAGATTGATCACCTTATTCTCACCGGCAAACTCCGGGTGCTTGGCGTAGACCGGCTGATCGAAAATGCCAAGTTTGATGCCTTTTCCGGTATAACCGGTGGCGTAGGCCTGGTCGGCGTGGATCGCCCCCAGCCCCCATTCCGCGTTGAACTCACTGCTGCGCCAGCTGGCCGGATCGCCCGCTTTGCCGTTCTCTATATAGCTGGAGGCCTGCGCGCCGCCGATCGCCGTCAGGCAGATCAGCATCGCGCTCCATTGTGCGCGATGAACTCCGATTTCAGGCCAGCCGAAGGCCGCCCGAGCGGATTTGACTCCTCTAAGTTTCTTCTCCATCCCAGATACCGTCCGTTGTTGTTTGCAAATGTTTTATAAGATTTTTTGTGTAACAGTTTGGTAACACCAAATAAATAAAGCACAACAATCTCAAGTGCGCTTAATGTGTCACTCGGCAGTTCGGTGGGCGGAGAGAACGTTTCAGGGATGAATCAGACGGGGGACGATAAGGAAAGAGAATGATCTCGCTCAGCGCTGAGGCGGTATTTATTCGCGGGGGATAATTAAATTAATACAATGATAAATAATGATATTTAATTAAAAGGCAACCAAGGAAAACGTCGCCTGAAAAGTGCTTAACAGGCGCTTTTTATCACTTTTAATTATAACTTTTGCCAATATTTACTCAGTGAATTATGCTGGTTTTTCACTCAGGCAGCGGCAAAAATTGGATTATCCTGCTGATGTTTTTTTGCTGTTCATCGCATCCTCTTCCGCCTGACGCAGGATGGCTTTGGCCATCCATTGCGTGACATCCTGGATACCCTCAAGCTCCAGCCCCCAGATATCTTTCAGCACCAGGAACACCTCAGAACCGTAAATCAGCGAGAAAGCATGAATCACTCTCTGTAAAGAATCTGGCGGCAGTTTACCCTGCAACGGCTCTACAGCCAGCGCCAGCAGCCGCTTGCGGTTGCCGCGCACGAACTTTTCGCCCGGCGTGGCGTGCGCCCACTGCTGCAAAGAGAGCTGCAATGCGGCGCGCAGCGCCCCTTCGTGTCGCTCCATCTGAGGATAGGCCAACGTCAGCAACTGCTGGATGCGCTTCAGGGCATCATCGTCCTGCGGGCGCCACGCCAGAATAGGCCCCAGACTTTCCGCCACCACCGCAGTAATTAATGCGCTTTGGGTCGGGAAATAGCGGTAGGCGGTCGCGCGCGATACCTGCGCATGCGCCGCCAGATCGGTGATCGATGGAAACGCGCCCTCGCCATACAGCGTCATTGCGCTGGCCAGCAACAAACGATGTGTTTTCGCCCGGGCGGAGGTCAGAGAAAGGTCGGACGGGGTGGGAAAAGCATTTATCGGCACTTAAACCTCATACATCTGTACACGCTTGCGCGACAGGCGAGACGCCACTGCCGACAGGTTGACGACAAAGGGTTGGCCGCGCAAAAAGCTCAAAAATGAGACAGGAGTCCCATTTTGCACTGAGCTGCCCTTGCAAAAATGATACTGCCGTCTCATTATATAAATACATTAATCAATTTAATTTAAATGCCAACACCAGGGCACCCAAAAAAACATAATACATTAATTTTTAAATAAAAATTAGAAACACCTCGGAAAAATCCATGAAAGATACTTCAAATTTTGTCTATATTGCTACCACAGCAGATACCAAAGGACAAGAGTTGGAGTATGTGCGGCGGCTGATTGCCAGCCTGAATTTACCCACGCGAACCGTCGATCTCTCCACCCGAAGCTTGCCGTTTGACTCCCCGGCCGATATCGGCCCAGAAGAGGTCGCTCGCCACCATCCGGCGGGCGCAGGCGCGGTCTTTCTAGCCAGCCGCGGCCAGGCAATCGCCGCCATGGCGACCGCTTTCGAACGTTTTATCCTGACGCGCCGCGATATCGCCGGCCTGCTTGGCCTGGGCGGCTCCGGCGGCACCGCCATCATCACGCCGGCAATGCAGCAGTTGCCGATTGGCCTGCCGAAATTGATGGTCTCGAGCATGGCGGCGGGAGACGTTTCCGCCTATGTCGGCGCCAGTGATATCAGCATGTTGTATTCGGTCACCGATCTCGCTGGCCTGAACCGTATCTCGCGCCGGGTGCTGGGCAATGCGGCGCGCCAGATAGCCGGTGCAGTCCGCTTCGCCGCCGTCGATCATCACGACGACAAGCCCGCAATCGGCCTGACGATGTTTGGCGTCACCACCCCCTGCATTCAGGCGCTGGTTGCCGACCTTGAACCGCAATGGGACTGCCTGACGTTTCACGCGACCGGCAGCGGTGGCAGAGCGCTGGAAAAACTGATCGATAGCCGGCAACTGCACGGCGCCATCGATTTGACCACCACCGAAGTGACCGATTACCTGTTTGGCGGTGTGCTGCCCTGCAATGCAGATCGTTTCGGTGCTATCGCGCGTACCGGCATCCCGTGCGTACTCTCCTGCGGCGCGATCGACATGATCAACTTCGGCGCGCTGAATACGGTGCCGGCTCGCTACGCGAACCGCCTGCGCCATCATCACAATCCGCAAGTGACGCTGGTGCGCACCAGCCCACGGGAAAATGCGCTAATCGGTCATTGGATTGGCGAGAAAATCAACGCCTGCGCGGGCGAAGTGCGCTTCGTGATACCGGCGGGCGGCGTGTCGGCTCTGGATGCCCCTGGGCAACCGTTCTGGGATCCCGCAGCGCTGGCCGCCTTTACGCAAACGCTGGAGGAGACGGTGCACGCCACCCATAAGCGCCGGTTAATAAAAACGCCTTACCATATTAACGATCCGCGCTTTGCGCAGGCCGTTGCCGAACAGTTCCGACATATTGCCGCTGGGGAATGATAATCACTCGCTGCCGGGCCTGCCGGAGATAACGCCGAAAAAAAAGGCCAGACAAATAGTCTGGCCCTTTTTTATTTACCGCGAGCGTATATTACTGACCGGAGGACATCTGCTCCTTCATTTTATTCATATGGTCCATCATCTTTTGCTCACGTTTCTGATAATTCTCATTGTATTGTTTTTTCTGCTCAGGGGTCAGCAGGTTATACATTTTATTTTCCGCCTTGGCGCGTTCCAGCATGCGTTCGGATTGCGCTTTGCCGATCGCGTCAATTTGCGCCTTCGCCTTCGCTTCATCGAAGCTGTCGGAAGCCACCAGATTATGCAGCGCCTGGCGTTCCTCTTTCATGCCCGGACCGCGTTTCGAGTGCGACTCTTTCATGATATCGCGCATTTGCTGGCGCTGCTGCTCGGTCAGGTTCAGCCCGGCGAACGGGCCGCCTTTACCTTCACCCTTGTGATGCATCATTTTCATCGGCGCGGCATCCGCAGCCGGGGCCGCCGTCGTATCAGCGGCGAACGCCGCAGAAGCAGAACCCAGAGCCAGCGTGGAAGCAATAAATAAAGCCGTCAATTTACGCATAATCATTTCCTTAAAAATTTTTCTTCATCAGGAGCGCTGTACGTTAACAGGCTCATTCGTTCGTCGAAGATAATAATAGGCTGATAAAATTCAAGTAATGCGAGGGTGTGTAAACTTTTTAAAACCCGTCACGGGTTTATTCACCAATTATGAGAAAACTATGAAGAAGGCGTTTATTTGATGGAAATTTTAATTTCCCGGCAAAAATCTCCCCGACAGGGTTATTTTTCAGCCGCCCTCTCACCGCTATAATTTACTCGCCCACAAGGCAACCTTGCATCAACCGTTTTTCGTTAGCGGGGAAGCCGGTACAAACTTCGCACGACCCGATGTTCTCCTCCTACACTTTAAGGCAACCGGTCGCCGGGTGGCGCGTACACCGCAAAACTAATCATTGCTTATAGAATAGTTTCCATTACCCGCCCCGCCTGTGAAAACCTGTTATATGATGCACAGACGCGCACGGCGACCACTTTCGGGCCCACAGGCCGCCAGCGGTTCTTCGTGCTGACCGGCCGCCCGTGCTCTTTTGAGGAATCATCATGTCCGCAGACCAAGGCCCTGAGCTTCTTAACGCCCACTTCGGCACCCAGAGCCCCCACTGGCGGCTGGCGTTTGACAGCAATGCCCTGGAGCTGTCCGCCGTTAAGGGCAAAGCCCACGTCGCGGTGGCGCTGAGCGCCATGGACGCGGCGAAAATTCGCCGTTTGACCGGCGTGACCGCCAGCCTTGAACTCACCATCACGCTGGCCGGCGAACCGCTGCATCTGCATCTGGTCGGGCGCCGCGTCAATAACCTCGAATGGGCGGGCACCGCGTCCGCGTTCAGCGATACCCAATCCGTGGCGCGCGATCTGGTGCATGGGCTCTCCTTCGCCGAGCAGGTGGTGTCCGAAGCCAACTCGGTGATCGTGATCGTCGACCAGCACGGCCGCATCCAGCGCTTCAATCGGCTGAGCGAGGAGTACACCGGGCTGCACGAACACGAGGTGATCGGCAAGAACGTTTTCCAGCTGTTTATGAGCCCGGAAGAAGCCGCCGCCTCGCGGCGCAACATCGCCGGCTTCTTCCGCAACGGCTCTTCGTATGAGGTGGAACGCTGGGTAAAGACGGTCAAGGGCGAGCGGCTGTTCCTGTTTCGCAATAAGTTCGTGCACAGCGGCAGCGGTAAGAACGAGGTGTTTCTGATCTGCTCAGGAACCGACATCACCGAAGAGCGTCGCGCGCAGGAACGGCTGCGGGTGCTGGCCAACACCGATATCATCACCGGCCTGCCGAACCGTAACGCCATCCAGGACAAGATCAACCACGCCATCGCCACGCGCGGCGAAGAGAGTTTCGGCCTGGTGTACCTCGATCTCGACAACTTCAAAAAGGTCAACGACGCCTACGGCCATATGTTCGGCGATCGGCTGCTGGTTGAGGTCTCGCTGGCGATCCTCGGCTGCCTGAGCCCGGATCAGGTGCTCGCCCGCCTCGGCGGCGACGAATTTTTGGTGCTGGCGCCTCAGACCGATCGCGAACGTTTGCAAACGCTGGCGCAGCGCATCATCGATCGGCTGAAGACCCCTTTCCGCATCGGCCTGATCGAAGTGTATACCGGCTGTTCGATCGGCATCGCGCTGTGCCCGGAGCACGGCAACGATCTCGACAGCCTGATCCGCAGCGCCGATACCGCCATGTACGTCGCCAAGGAGCACGGCAAGCGCACCTATACCGTCTTCTCGCCGGAGATGAACAAGCGCGTCGCCGAATACATGTGGCTGGACACCAACCTGCGTAAAGGGCTGGAGCAAAATCAGCTGGTATTGTATTACCAGCCTAAAATCGACGCGCGCAGCGGTGAAGTGCACAGCGTGGAAGCGCTGGTGCGCTGGGATTCGCCGGAGCGCGGCCTGATCCCGCCGCTGCAGTTCATCTCCTATGCCGAGGAGTCCGGCCTGATCGGCCCGCTGGGCCAATGGGTGTTGCAGACCGCCGCCTGCCAGGCGGCGCAGTGGCGAGAGCGGGGATTGAATCTGCGGGTGGCGGTCAACCTCTCCGCCCGGCAGCTGGCAGACGACGGCATCGTCAACGATCTGCTCGGGGTGCTGCGCCGTCACCGCATGGCCCCTTGTCTGCTGGACTTCGAGTTGACTGAAAGCAGCCTGATTGAAGACGAAAACCGCGCGCGCGTGCTGATCACCCGGCTACGCGAGCTGGGCGCGCAGGTGCATCTCGACGACTTCGGCACCGGCTATTCGTCGCTGGCGCAGCTGGCGCGTATTCCGCTGGACGCCATCAAGCTGGATAAAAGCTTCGTGCGCGGGGTGAATTTCAACCCGGTTTCGCAATCGCTGGTGCGCGCGATCGTCGCGGCGGCGGAGGCGCTGGCCTTCCGCGTGATCGCCGAAGGGGTGGAGACCGAGAGCGAAAATCAGTTCCTCGACGAGGTCGGCGTGGACGAAAAGCAGGGCTTTCTGTTTGCGCGGCCAATGCTCCCGGAACAGCTGGAGCATTGGCTGCAGTCCTATCGCCCGCGCTCACCTTCCGCGTGAGGCGGGCGCGTTAACGTTAGCCGGCACGACGCAGGTTCAGGGTGTGGCGATCCTGCAACATCACCAGCCGCTCGATGTAGGCGCGATCTTTTTCCTCAATGGTGAAGGCCGAGTGCACCCAATCCTCGGTAATGTCCATCAGCTCGGAACGCGTCAGCTGCAGCACGCGCTGACGCGCCCGCAACATGGCGCGCATGCCGTTGAGCTTCGGCCGGATGGTATCGATGAAAGTGCGCGTCGCCATGTAGGCGTCGCCGGGCTGGAACAGCTGATCCACCAGCCCACGGCTCTCGAACCACTCTGCGGTGTGCGACTCGCCGCCCCAAATCAGTTCTTCGGCCAAGCGCATGCCCGCCTTGCGCGCCACCAGCGAGTAACCGCCCATGCCGGGAAACAGGTTGAACGCAATCTCCGGGAACCCCATGCGCGCATTGTTCTGCGCCAACACGAAATGGTGCGCCAGCGCCGCTTCAAAGCCGCCGCCCAGCGCGCTGCCTTCGACCATCGCAATGCTGACCGCGCCGGTATCGAAACCGCGCGCCGCCGCATGCACGCAGTCGATGCAGGCACGCGCGTAGGCCATCATCGCCTCGCGTTTGCGGTTCTTGATGGCTTCGGCGAAGAACTGCAGATCGCCGCCGACGTTAAACATGTTCGGCACCAGCGAGCCGGTGACCCAGAAATCGAACCGCAGCGAAGACTCTTTCGCCGCCTGCGCCAGCGTCATGATGTCTTCGATCAGCGCCTGATTAAAGCAAGGACGCGGCGCAGCTCGCAGCAGCATCCACATGATATGCCTCTCCTCTTCATAGTAGGCGGAAAGCTGCGACAGATTGCCCGCTTCGGTAAACGGACGGCAGGTGGGGTGATTGAGCAATTTCATAAGACCTTCCAGTTTTTCTGTTGATGACGGGTGAGACCGTTCCAGCCCCTACGGCTGCAGCGGAGCGGCGCTCGGCAACGCGTGGCGCCACATCATGAGTAAACGCTTTCTCGCCGACGAAACAGATAAAAATTGGAGGTAGGGAAGTGAAAAAAACCGAGGCGCGGCGGGGTTTTCATAGGAATTTTACCTATCGACCGCCTCCTGGCATTTCATGCCGGGCGCTAACGCGTTAAGCTCGGAAAATGACCGTTTGCCGCCCCGGCGCTCAAAACGCCGCGGGGCTTTGGCTATAATCAACGCGGATACATGCCGTTTAACGTTAAGGAAATCGTGAAGTAATGCCTACAGGACCAGACCAGGAACGCCGCCAGCCCGCACAAGACACGCCGCCGAAGCCGCTTATCGCCATCAAGACCGGCCATGAAACGCTCGACCGCCGCATCAGCGGTTTTTCACGTCTGATTGAACGCATCAAAGCCTGGCCGAGCGTTGCGCACCTGCTGCGCGCCGCCGAACGCTTTAACGATCGGCTGGGCAGCCAGTTCGGCGCCGCCATCACCTATTTTTCATTCCTCTCGCTGATCCCGATCCTGATGGTGTCGTTCGCCGCCGCTGGTTTCGTGCTGGCTTCCAACCCGGATCTGCTGGCCCGTTTGATCAACCGGATCGTCGGCAGCATCAGCGATCCGACGCTGGCCAGCACGCTGAAGAACACCGTCAACACCGCCATTCAGCAGCGCACCACCGTGGGATTGACCGGCCTGGCGCTGGCGCTCTATTCCGGCATCAGTTGGATGGGCAACCTGCGCGAAGCGATCCGCGCGCAATCGCGTGACGTCTGGGAACGCAATCCGCAGGATCAGGAGAAAATCTATTTCAAGTACACCCGCGACTTCATCTCGCTGACCGGCCTGGTGGTCGCGCTGATTATCACGCTGTCGCTGACCTCGGTCGCCGGCTCGGCGCAGGCGGCGATCGTCAACGCGCTGGGGCTGGACGGCATCGAATGGCTGCGGCCGGCGTTGACGACGATCGCGCTGTCGATCTCGATTTTCGCCAACTATCTGCTGTTCCTGTGGATTTTCTGGATGCTGCCGCGCCACAAACCGAAGAAAAAAGCGCTGCTGCGCGGCACCTTGCTTGCGGCTATCGGCTTTGAGGTGATCAAGTTCGTGATGACGATGACGCTGCCGCAGGTGGCGAAATCGCCTTCCGGCGCGGCCTTCGGCTCAGTGATCGGGCTGATGGCGTTCTTCTACTTCTTCGCCCGCCTGACGCTGTTTTGCGCCGCCTGGATCGCAACGGCCGACTACAAAGGCGACAAAGCCTTGCCGGAACGCGAGCCGCCGGCGCGCTGAAGCCATGCAATCGTGCCGGTGTTATCGCACGCGCCGGCACTTTCCTCTGGTTAATAAGCAGAAAACCAGTCAATCCCTCTAAGTCATGCGGCATGGCATTCGAAAAACCAGCATAACAAACTACCCAGTCACTTTTCTTTCCCGTTTTTACAGCCATTCACACTGTATGAACCCCATTTCTCAACGTTTAACGCTACAGAAAAGAAGCCAGGTAAAACATTAGTCTTTTTAACCGGTTAGCGGCGGCGCTGCCCAGAGTTCCAGCGTTGAAAAGGCGGAATGCTGTCACTAAGATGGATTTTTACCCCCTCCAACAATAAGAAATAGATATGCAAGCCACCATCGCACCCCCACTCGACGCCGACGACGCGTCTACACCGGTGAATTCCCGCGGGAAAGTCATCGTCGCCTCGCTGGTCGGCACCGCCATCGAGTTCTTCGACTTTTACATCTACGCCACCGCCGCGGTGATCGTGTTCCCGCACATCTTCTTCCCGCAGGGCGACCCGACCACCGCGACGCTGCAGTCGCTGGCCACCTTCGCCGTCGCCTTTGTCGCGCGCCCTATCGGCTCTGCGCTGTTCGGCCACTTCGGCGATCGCGTGGGGCGCAAGGTGACGCTGGTCGCCTCGCTGCTGACCATGGGGATTTCCACCGTGCTGATCGGCCTGCTGCCGAGCTATGAAACCATCGGCATCTTCGCCCCTATCCTGCTGGCGCTGGCGCGCTTTGGCCAGGGGCTGGGGCTGGGCGGCGAATGGGGCGGCGCCGCCTTGCTGGCGACGGAGAACGCGCCGGCCAAAAAACGTGCGCTGTACGGCTCCTTCCCCCAGTTGGGCGCCCCGATCGGCTTCTTCTTCGCCAACGGCACCTTCCTGCTGCTCTCGTGGCTGCTGAGCGACCAGCAATTTATGGAATGGGGCTGGCGCGTGCCGTTCATCCTCTCCGCCGCATTGGTGCTGATTGGCCTGTACGTCCGGGTGTCATTGCATGAAACGCCGGTGTTCGCCAAAGCGGCCAAGGCCGGCAAACAGGTGAAAGTGCCGCTCGGCACGCTGCTGAGCAAGCATCTGAAAGCCACCATCCTCGGCACCTTCATCATGCTGGCGACCTACACGCTGTTTTATCTGATGACGGTCTATTCGATGACCTACGGCACTGCGCCGCAGCCGCTGGGGCTCGGTTACTCCCGCAACAGCTTCCTGTGGATGCTGATGGTGGCGGTGATCGGTTTCGGCGTGATGGTGCCCATCGCCGGCCTGCTGGCGGACGCGTTCGGCCGTCGCAAGACCATGATCGCCATTACCCTGCTGATGATCGGCTTCGCGTTCCTGTTCCCGACCCTGCTGGGTTCCGGCAACCAGGCGCTGGTGATGGGCTTCCTGCTGTGCGGCCTGAGCATCATGGGGCTGACCTTTGGCCCGATGGGCGCGCTGCTGCCGGAGCTGTTCCCCACCGAAGTGCGCTATACCGGCGCATCGTTCTCCTACAACGTCGCGTCGATTCTCGGCGCGTCCGTGGCGCCTTACATCGCCACCTGGCTGGCGGCCCACTACGGGCTGTTTTACGTCGGCATGTACCTGGCGGCGATGGCCGGGCTGACGCTGCTGGCCCTCCTGCTGATGAAAGAAACCCGCCACCAGTCGCTGTGATCCTCTGCGGCCCCCTCACTGCGGGGGGCCGCACGCGTTGTTCGTTTCCTGTCATAAAACCGGGCTATGCTGGACGTTTCTCTCGGTAACAGGATCGGCCGATGTCTCTGCGTCGTGGGGTATTTGTCTGCGTGGCGCTGCTGGCGGCTCTCGCCATCGCGCTCTATTACGGGTTGAAACCCGACCATCCCGATGCGCTGTGGCGCATCGTCAGCCAGCAATGTCTGCCCAATCAGCAAGCGCATGACAACCCGGCGCCCTGCGCGCAGGTGGATGTGCAGGCCGGTTTCGTGGTGTTTAAAGATCGCAACGGGCCGCTGCAATACCTGCTGATGCCCAGCGCCAAAATCACCGGTATCGAAAGCCCGGCAGTGCTGGACGCCGCCACGCCGAATTTCTTCGCCCAGGCCTGGCGCGCGCGCCACGTGATGGCGGAACGCTATGGCAAACCGATCGACGACGGCGATATTTCATTGGCGATCAATTCGGAATATGGCCGCACGCAAAACCAGCTGCACATTCATATCTCCTGCCTGCTGCCGGCAGTAAAACAGCGGCTGGCGCAGATCGGCCCCCATTTCATCGAGCAATGGCAACCGCTGCCCGGCGGCCTGTTGGGGCATGACTATCTGGGGCGGCGGGTAACCCCTGCCGAGCTGGAGCAACAGGGCGCCTTCCGCCTGCTGGCCTCCGGCCTGCCGCGCGCCGACGGGCGCATGGGCAGCTTCGGCCTGGCGATGACCGCGCTGCCGGACGGGGATTTCCTGCTGCTGGCAACCGAGCGCAGCCTGCTGCCGTTCACCCTGGCCTCGGCGGAAGAGATCCAGGATCACGACTGCCGGCTGCTCACGCCGCCGCCGCGCGCCTGATTATTTTTTGCCTTTCATCTCCCGCAGGATCTGCCCGCACTGGTTCTCCTCGCCGCCTTCACTGGGCGAGACCAGCGCCAGCAGCGCCGCCGCCGGCGTCAGCACCGCCCCCAACGCCACCGCCGCCGCGCCGCGCGCGATCAGCGGCCCGGCTTTGACCCCGGCGTCCGGATGCTTGAAGGTGCCTTTCACGTACAGCGGCGATCGCAGGGTCAGCACGCGCATGCCCTTGCTTTCCGGATCGATGGATAAATCCAGCCGTTCGGTGGCGAGGTTGGTGTTGCCGGTGATGTTGATCACCGCGTTTTCGGTGTCGAACACGAACAGTCGCGGCGCGGCGACGCCGCTGCGGATGCCGACGTCCGCCGCCGCGCAGTTGATGCCCACCACGTCGTCACCAAACAGCTGTGCCACCAGATAGTTACCGACGTTCAGACCGAGGATCTCCATCAGGCTACGGCTGATCACCCCGTTATTGATCAGCAGGCGCAGATCGCCGTTGCTGGTCGCCAGCAGCTCGGCCACCGAATTGCCGCTGCCCGTCAGCCTGGCGTCGCCGTTCATCTGCCCGAGGCTGCGCTTCATCGCCTCCACATTCGGCAACAGCTGTTTAAGCTGAAGTTTGCGTGCATGCATATCCACCTGCCCGCGCATCGGCTTTTTGCCGCCGTCGAGGCGTACGACGGCGTTCAGGCTGCCGCCCGCCATGCCGAAGCGCAGCGGATCCAGGCGCAGTTCGCCATTGTTCAGCTTCAGGTGCGTGGCCAGATCGCTCAGCGGCAAATCGCTGCCGCGTTCAATGCGCGCGGCGGCAAACTTCACGTCCGCATCCATCTTGCTCCAGCTTTGCGTATCGAACTGTTCGACCGGCAGCACCTTATCCGCCGGCTGACGGCTTTTCTCGCCGCGCCCGGCTTTGGCGGCGTTGGAGTCGGCGCCGATCAGCGGCGCCAGATCCGCCAACCTCAGCTGCCGGGAGTTCACCGCGCCGCTCAGCGTGGGCCGTGGTTTACCGGCAACGTACTTCAAGCTGCCGTGAATGTCGCTATCGCCGATTTTTCCGTCGAATTTCTGGTACTCAAACACCGCGCCGCCCGGCTGATGCAGACGGGCGGTCAGATGGCCATCGGTCGCATACGGCGGGGTATTCGGCAACAACACGCCGGTCAGGCCATAGAGGTTGCTCAGGCTTTCACCGGAAAATTTCAGCTGTACATCCAGGCCGCCGAGGTTCAGCGGATCGGACAAGGTGCCCGCGACCACCACCCGGGTGCTGCCGGAGCGCACATCGGCCTGCAGCGGGAACGGCAAATCGGCGCTCTGCAGCGACAGCATGCCGCCAATCTTGCCGCTGCCGCTCAACGGTTCGCCGTTATATTTGCCCTTCACCTGCCAGCCGAAAACGTAATCGGGGGTCGCGGTCTTGTCGCCGCCCTGTTTGCCGGTCACTTCACTGAACGGCAACGGCTTGCCGAGCGGATCGATGACGGCGCGGAAATCCGCCTTCAGCGTGGCGTCTTTAAAGGCGATCTGCCCCTTGTCGAATACGATGTCGTGAACGGTGAACGACCAGTCGGAAGGCGGCTGCTTGGGATCCTGGCCGGCAGCCAGGTCAAACGTCCAGTTGTTGTCGCCGTTGGCCAGACGTTGCAACGAAGCATTCGGCTGCTTCAGCCAGATGCGCGGGATCAGCAGTTCTTTACCCAGCAGCGCCAGCGGCGCAATGCTGGCGTCGACGCGCTGCAGCGTCACCATGCTGTCGCCGGGCATGTTTTTCGGGTTACCCAGCCACACGTCTTCGGCGTGAATATGCGGCCAGGGCACCCAGGCGCGCCAGCCGCCCTCATCCGGATTGCGCGACCAGTCGACGCCCAGATCGCCGCGAATGGCGAACGGTCGCCGCAGTTCGGCCGACACTTTGTCGTTGATGGTGGGCTTGAGTCGATTCCAGTCGAAGGTAGCAATGAAGATCGCCAGCGCGACGATCAGCAGCAGCACAATGCCGCCCAGCCAGCTGAAAACCTTTCCTGTTCTTGTCATAGCGGCTCCCTCAGCGCATAAATCGGGCTGCCGAATGAAAGGAAAAGGAGTTAGCAGCCCCGTTTAAGCCTAGCTGAGGATAGGCCGGAGTTCACGCCGGCGTGCCGGGCGCGGCGAACAGCGTCGGCACGCTGTGCAGAGTTTCAAAGCACGCCGGGCGGGAAAGGTAGTAGCCCTGGGCAGCCAACGCGCCGGAACGCTGCACCAGCCGCCACTCTTGTTCGGTTTCCACGCCCTCGACGATCACCCCGTCGCTGTGCTGGTTCATCATCTTGATCAGGGTGCCGAGCAGCTGGACACCCTCTTCCGACTGTTTGAGCAAGGTAAACAATTCGCGCGCCACCTTGATGTATTGATAACGCCAGGCGCCGACGGCGGAGAAGTTGGCCAGCCCGCTGCCGAAATCGTCCAGCCACAGCCGCTCGCCGCCGACGATCTGCTGCAGCGGGCGGTTTGACGCCGTTTCGGCGTGCTCCACCAGCTCGAAGCGCAGATAAGGCATCTCGGCGATCTGCCGTTGCAACGCGCTATGGCGCTGCAACGCTTGCAGCGCGATGCCGTCGATATTGACCGACACCATCACCGCGTGACGAATGAACAACGCCTGCCAGCGCTGCAACAGCGCCAGCTGTTCCTGGATCACCCGCAAGCGCTGGGCGACGCCGAGCGCGGAAAAATAATGCTCCGGGGATTGCCGCTTGTCCGGCTCATTCGGGTGATACACCGCCGTCAGCAGTTCCACCGCCAGCAGCGCGCCGCTGGTGCGATAAATCGGCTGGAAGGTATACAAGCGCCGGCATTGCCGCCAGTAGCGCCGCGATTTGGCGCAGGCATAGAGGGCAAAACAAGGCGCCAGCAGACCAGAGATCAGATTGGTTATCATCGGTACTATCGCCGTGGCGGGGAAATGAGAGCGCTGCCGCTGTTTCTTTACCCAGCTTATCGGCAACGCAGCGTAAAACTTTAAGCCGAATTGCCGCCCGTTTCGCCTCCGTCCTGCCCGCGTTCGCCGATCGCGATCATAAAAAATTAAAACGCCGTTTTAATTTATTGACTCCCTGACCGCCTTGCGTGGAGACTGACAGCTATTGCTTCTTCTTTAGCCAGGGCTTATTGACGATGACTATCCGAAATCTCGCCGTGATCGGCGAATGCATGATCGAGCTGTCGCAGCAGGGCGCACAGCTGACGCGCGGCTTTGGCGGCGATACCCTCAACACCGCCGTCTACCTCGCCCGCCAAATGCCGGAACAGACGCTACGGGTGCATTATGTCACCGCACTCGGCACCGACAGTTTCAGCGGCGACATGCTGCAGGCCTGGCGGCAGGAGAAGATCGAGACCGGGTTGATTCAGCAATTCGACAACAAGCTGCCGGGCCTGTACCTCATCGAAACCGACGCCGCCGGCGAACGTACTTTCTACTACTGGCGCAATGACGCCGCCGCCCGGTATTGGCTTGCGGGACCGCAGGCCGACGCACTGTGCGAACGGCTGGCGCAGTTCGATTACTTGTACCTCAGCGGCATTAGCCTGGCGATCCTCGCGCCTGCCGATCGCATGAAACTGCTGGCGCTGCTGCGCCGCTGTCGCGCCAACGGCGGCAAGGTGATCTTCGACAACAATTACCGTCCGCGCCTGTGGCAAAGCCGTGAGGAAACGCAGCAGGCCTACCGCGAGGTGCTGGCCTGTACCGACATCGCTTTTCTGACGCTGGATGACGAAGAGTTGCTGTGGGGAGCGCAGCCTATCGAACAGGCGGTAGCTCGCACGCAGGCGCTCGGCGTCGGCGAGATCGTCATCAAACGCGGCGCGCACGCCTGCCTGGTGTTCAGTATGGCAGGGGAGAAACTTGAGGTGCCGGCGATCGCGCTGCCGCCAGAGCGTGTCGTCGACACCACCGCAGCGGGCGATTCTTTCAGCGCCGGTTACCTGGCGGCCCGCCTGAACGGCGGCAGCGCCCAACGGGCGGCGCAGCGCGGCCATCTGCTGGCCGCTACGGTGATCCAGCATCGCGGCGCCATCATTCCCGCCGCAATGATGCCGGAGGCATAAAAAAAGCCGGCATCGCTGCCGGCTCTTTCTCTTTGTGCTTTGCCTTGCGGAAAATCAGCCCGCGACGGCGATGCGTTTCATATCGGTCATGTAGCCGCGCAGTTTACGGCCGACGGTTTCGATAGGGTGGCTGCGCACCGCTTCGTTCACGTCGCGCAGCTGCGCATTGTCCACCGCCGTACCCGCCACGGCTTTGCCCAAATCGCCCGCCTGCAGGGTGGTCATGAAGTCCTTCAGCAGCGGCACCGCCGCGTTGGCGAACAGGTAGTTGCCGTACTCTGCGGTATCGGAGATAACCACGTTCATTTCATACAGACGCTTACGCGCAATGGTGTTGGCGATCAGCGGCAGCTCGTGCAGCGACTCGTAGTAAGCCGACTCTTCGATGATGCCGGCATCGACCATGGTTTCGAACGCCAGCTCAACGCCCGCTTTCACCATCGCCACCATCAGCACGCCGTGATCGAAGTACTCTTGCTCGCTGATCTTGCCTTCAAACTGCGGCGCATTCTCGAATGCGGTTTTGCCGGTCTCTTCGCGCCAGGTCAGCAGTTTCACGTCGTCTTCCGCCCAGTCGGCCATCATGCCGCTGGAGAACGCGCCGGAAATGATGTCGTCCATGTGCTTCTGGAACAGCGGCGCCATGATGGTTTTCAGCTGTTCGGACAGCGCATAGGCACGCAGCTTGGCCGGGTTGGACAGGCGATCCATCATCAGGGTGATGCCGCCCTGCTTCAGCGCTTCGGTGATGGTTTCCCAGCCGAACTGAATCAGTTTCTCGGCGTAAGCCGGATCGGTGCCCTCAGCAACCAGCTTGTCGAAGCACAGCAGCGAACCCGCCTGCAGCATGCCGCACAGAATGGTCTGCTCGCCCATCAAATCGGATTTCACTTCGGCAACGAAGGAAGACTCCAGCACGCCGGCGCGGTGGCCGCCGGTCGCCGCCGCCCAGGCCTTGGCGATCGCCATGCCTTCGCCTTTCGGATCGTTTTCCGGGTGAACCGCAATCAGGGTCGGCACGCCGAAGCCGCGCTTGTACTCTTCACGCACTTCGGTGCCCGGGCATTTCGGCGCGACCATCACCACGGTGATGTCTTTACGCACCTGCTCACCCACTTCAACGATGTTGAAGCCGTGGGAGTAACCCAGCGCCGCGCCGTCTTTCATCAGCGGCTGCACCGCGCGCACTACGGAAGAGTGCTGCTTGTCCGGCGTCAGGTTGACCACCAGATCTGCCTGCGGGATCAGGTCTTCGTAGGTGCCGACCTTGAAGCCATTTTCGGTCGCCTTGCGCCAGGAAGCGCGCTTCTCGTCGATCGCTTCTTTGCGCAGGGCATAGGCGACATCCAGACCGGAATCGCGCATGTTCAGACCCTGGTTCAGCCCCTGGGCGCCACAGCCGACAATCACCACTTTTTTACCTTTCAGGTAGCCGGCTTCGTCAGCAAATTCGTCGCGCGCCATAAAGCGGCATTTACCCAATTGCGCCAACTGCTGACGCAGGTTCAATGTGTTGAAATAGTTAGCCATGGTGGTACTCCGGTTTGATGTTGTCTTGCATTGTTATTTTCATTCCCCGCCCTGTCTGTGCGGAGATTCGTTAAACTCAATGTATAACAGGAAATGCGTTGCTTAAATTGATATATTGAGAACGTGATATTGCAATTTTTGCAACACTCTCACTGCGAGCGTATCGATATGGATTTACGTGATTTAAAGCTGTTCCTGCATCTGGCCGAAAGCCATCACTTCGGGCGCACCGCCAAGGCGATGCACGTCAGCCCGTCGACGCTCTCCCGCCAGATCCAGCGGCTGGAAGAGATCCTCGGGCAGCCGCTGTTCCTGCGCGATAACCGCACCGTGCAGCTCACCGACGCCGGCGAACAGCTGAAAGAATTCGCCCAGCAAACGCTGCTGCAATATCAGCAGCTCAAGCACTCGCTCGGCCAGCACGGCCCTTCGCTGAGCGGCGAACTGCGGCTGTTCTGCTCGGTGACTGCCGCGTACAGCCACCTGCCGCCGATCCTCGATCGCTTCCGCGCACAGCACCCGCTGGTAGAGATCAAGCTGACCACCGGCGACGCCGCCGACGCGGTCGACAAGGTGCAGTCCAACGAGGCCGATCTCGGCATCGCCGGCCGGCCGGAAACGCTGCCCGCCAGCGTGGCGTTCACCAAAATCGGCGAAATTCCGCTGGTGCTGATCGCGCCGGCGCTGCCCTGCGCGGTGCGCAGCCAGGCGTTCGCCGACAAGCCCGACTGGGCCGAGATCCCCTTCATCTTGCCGGAGCACGGCCCTTCGCGAAAACGCATCGAACTGTGGTTCCGCCGTCACCGCATCAGCAATCCGCTGATTTACGCCACCGTCGGCGGCCACGAAGCCATCGTGTCGATGGTGGCCCTGGGCTGCGGCATCGCGCTGATCCCGAGCGTAGTGGTGGACAACAGCCCGGAACCGGTGCGCAACCGCATCTCGCAGTTGGATAACATCTCGATGGTCGAACCGTTCGAGTTGGGGGTCTGCGTCCAGAAAAAACGCCTCAGCGATCCGCTGATCGACGCCTTTTGGCGATTGCTGCATCCCCGCTGACGCGGGGTTTTTACAGGTCGGCCGGATCGACCTGCTTCATCGCCTCCACCTGCATCAGCCAGTGATAGAGCGGCTCAAGCTGCAAAAATGCCCCGGCCAGCAGCGGCGCCAGATCGGCGTTGAACAGCTTTTCCACTTCGCTGTCCGTCACCATCACCGCGAACGATTTGCGGTTGTACCAGGTGGCGATCTCCGCCGCCTGCTCCTTGACCAGCGGACGCTTGTAGCTCTCGCCCACCAGCTCGAACGGCGGCCGGCAACAGGCGGCCACCTCCAGGAAAAGCTGCGGCCGCTGTTTCAGCGTATGGCGGAACAGATCCATGGTCGGCTTGTTGGCGCTGTAGTAACCGAGCCCATAGCGCAGCATGTCCGGCCCCAGTTCGAAAAAGTAGACCGGCGCATCTTTCCAGTCTTTGCTCGGGCGCTTGAACGTGAGCCACATGCGGCTGCGGTAGCGCGACTTGTCGTGAGAAAACCGCGTATCGCGATGAATGCGCGACAGCGTTTTGCCGATCGCCGGGCGGGTCTCGAACTGCGGATCGATCGCCAGCATGCCGGGAGCAAGCTGCTCCACCAGCGCGCGAAACGGCGCCAGCAGCTCGCGATCGTAGATGTCGCGGTTGCCGTCGAACCACGCCTTATCGTTCTCGATCCGCACCTGCTGCAGGAAATTCAGGCCCTGCTGGCTAAAGCCGGAGAAAGGTTGCGTCATAAGTTTTTCCGTTCTGACGGTTTATCGGGTATTGCGCAGATCTTCCCTCTGCCAACGGCGTTTGATAAACACGCGCCGACGCGTGCGGAAATAGGCGACATACAGGTAGAACGCCGCCCGGTTGCTGAACAGCGCCCCGCCAACCGCGCCCCCCAGCAGCAGGGCGCCGGTGGCGATGCCGGTCATGCCCGCCGCCCACGCCGCCGCGGCGCCGAGGCAACACAGACCGAGCATGCCAAGGTAATATTGCAGCAATACCACCCCGCTGTTTTTACCCTGCACCAGTTGGAACAGGATCAGCGTCATCCACACCGCCACGATCGCGCCGCTGCCCATCAACACGGCGGCGGAGGTCTTGCCGCTCCAGGCGGCCGCCACATCCGTGACCAGACCCATCACGCCCGCCAGGCCCAGCATCAGGCACACCATCAGCAGCATGACGTTGCCGACGCCCGGCGGTGACAGCCGCTGGCCCGGCGTCATGAAATGCTGCTCGAGCTGCGCATCCACGCCGGCGAAAAGCGCACGATCGCGCGCCGCGATTTGGCTTTCCATCTCCCGGCCCTGCACGATCAGGCGTTTAATCATCCAGTCCGCCATTACCTCACCATCTGCGGCAATTTCTGCATAATGCCCACAAAATACTGCCCGGTGGTTTTCACATTCACCGGTGCAGACAGGGTGCCGCTGATGCCGCTGCCCACGAACGTCAATGAGTTATTGAGCGCCGAATGCAATTGCTGACGCAACCCGTTTTGGATCGCTTCCGTCGGATAGCGCTTCGGGTATAAACCGTTCTTCACCATCTCTTTCAAGACGTTATTGGAAATCCCCGGGTTTTCCGCCCGAATGATGTTTTCGGTCAGCCGCTTCCTTTCGCTGCGGGGCATGCTTTTCAGCCATTCCGTCGCCTTGCGCGCCGAAATGCGGCGCATGGCGCGATAGGTCATCGTCGCTTCCTTCAGGGCGGCCCCGGCGCTGGCCAGCGAGATCACATCGAGCACGGTACTGGTGGCGATATACCACTGCTCTGAATCGAGCTGAGCCAATTCATCCCCTTTCCCGTCATAAAGCTTGTTGACGCGGTACAGCCCATTGCCGCACTGCAGCGCGCTGGCGGCCATGCCGGCATAGCCCAGATAAGCCACCGCTGAGCTGGTGCCGCCGGTAAACGGCACGGCGACGCTGCCCGACGCCAGTAAAAATACCGATACCAGCAGCGTTCCGCACGACAGCGCGGCCGAGGCCAACTCTTTGCTGACGCTGGGTTTGCTCAGCGCTTCCGACAGCGTATTGGTTGCGGCAACGCGCGAAGTATGAGCCACCGTTTTGCTGATGACCACATGAGTGACCTGCGAAGCGTTCGAATAACCGGTGTGCTGCGTCGGACGAACTAAAAATGAGTTTTGCCCGTCGGAAAAAATAATCCCCACGCCATGAAAGGCGAGGCTGCAGTCCAGAGAGTCCTGCAGGGCTTGCAGATTAATATCGCGATAGAATTCTTGTACGCCGGTATTGCCCAACAGGCGGGCAAACTCGGCGTTGGTCAAATCGTCTTCGGGAGAACCGAACGGCGTAGAAAAAGCAGTTTTCATTGTCGTGCATCCCTATACGTCAGAAGTCTTGGCAGTATAAAAATGCACGACAAAATCACAACCGCGCAACCCATAAACTGACTAATGCGTCACGGTTACTTATCAATCCGACTCACCCCTGCAAAAAGAAGCGGAACGCCGGGTTGTCGGTTTCGTCGTGGCAATCGTAGCCCAGCGCCTGCAGGTGCCGCTCGAATTCCGGCTCGCTTTGCGCCAGTTCGAAGGCCGCCAGCACCCGGCCGAAGTCGGTGCCGTGGCTGCGATAGTGGAACAGCGAGATGTTCCAGTGCGTGCCCAGCGTCTGCAGGAACTTCAGCAGCGCGCCCGGCGACTCCGGAAACTCAAAGCTGTACAGCCGTTCGCGCAGCGGCTTCGACGGACGCCCGCCCACCATGTAGCGCACGTGCAGTTTAGCCATCTCGTCGTCCGACAGATCCACCACCTGATAACCGTCGGCGTTGAGTTCGTCGATGATCTCCCGCCGTTCGGCGTGGCCGCGCGTCAGCCGCACGCCGACGAAAATGCAGGCGTTGTCGGCATCGGCGTAGCGGTAGTTGAATTCGGTCACCGAGCGCCCGCCCAGCAGTTGGCAGAACTTGAGGAAGCTGCCCTGCTGTTCCGGAATGGTCACCGCCAGCAGCGCTTCGCGCTGTTCGCCCAGTTCGCAACGCTCGGAAACATAGCGCAGCCCGTGGAAGTTGAGATTGGCGCCGGACAGCACGTGCGCGAGACGCTCACCCTGAATGTTGTGCTGCTGGACGTACTTTTTCAGCCCCGCCAAAGCCAGCGCGCCGGAAGGTTCGGCAATGGCGCGCACGTCCTCGAACAGATCTTTGACCGCCGCGCAGATGGCGTCGCTGTCCACGGTGATCACGTCGTCCAGATACTCACGGCACAGGCGGAAGGTTTCGTCGCCGATGCGCTTCACCGCCACGCCTTCGGCGAACAGCCCGACGCGCGCCAGATCCACCGGATGGCCGGCATCCAGCGCCGCGCGCAGGCAGGCGGAGTCTTCCGCTTCGACGCCGATCACTTTGATCTGCGGCATCAGCTGTTTGATCAGCACCGCCACCCCGGCGGCCAGGCCGCCGCCGCCGACCGGCACGAAAACCCGATCCAGATGCGCGTCTTGCTGCAGCAGCTCCATCGCCAGCGTGCCCTGCCCGGCGATCACCGTCGGGTGATCGAACGGCGGCACAAAGGTCATGCCCTGCTGTTGGGAAAGCTCGATCGCCTTCGCTTTTGCCTCGTCGAAATTGGCGCCGTGCAGCAACACTTCGCCGCCGAAGCCGCGCACCGCATCCACCTTGATGTCCGCGGTGGACACCGGCATCACGATCAGCGTTTTGATGCCCAGCCGTTTACCGGAGAAGGCGACGCCCTGCGCGTGGTTGCCGGCCGAAGCCGTCACGACGCCGCGCGCCTTCTGCTCTTCGTCCAGCCCGGCGATCATCGCATAGGCCCCGCGCAGCTTGAAGCTGTGCACCGGCTGGCGATCTTCGCGCTTCACCAAAATGGTGTTGCCGAGGCGCGAAGAGATTTTGCTCATGGCCTGCAACGGGGTGACTTGCGCCACCTCGTAAACCGGCGAGCGCAGTACCGCTCGCAGATATTCCGCGCCGCAGGGGGCGCTGGGTAGGGGTTGAGAGACCGCCATGCTGCTTATCCCCCCAGTTTGCTCTTGTCGCGCACCGCGCCTTTGTCGGCGCTGGTGGCCAACGAGGCGTAGGCGCGCAGCGCGAAGGACACCTGACGTTCACGATTTTTCGGCGTCCAGGCCGCGTCGCCGCGCGCCAGTTCCGCCTCATGCCGCGCCGCCAGCTCCTTCTCGCTGACGTCCAGCTGGATGCCGCGATGAGGAATGTCGATTGCGATCATGTCACCGTCCTGCACCAGGGCGATCAGGCCGCCGCTGGCCGCTTCCGGCGAAGCGTGGCCGATGGACAACCCGGAGGTGCCGCCGGAGAAACGCCCGTCGGTGATCAGCGCGCACGCCTTGCCCAGCCCCATCGATTTCAGGTAAGTGGTTGGATAAAGCATTTCCTGCATGCCCGGCCCGCCTTTCGGCCCTTCGTAACGGATAACGACCACGTCGCCCGCCACCACTTTGCCGCCGAGGATCGCTTCTACCGCGTCATCCTGGCTTTCATACACTTTGGCCGGGCCGCGGAAGGTGAGGATTTCTTTATCCACGCCGGCGGTTTTGACGATGCAGCCGTTTTCCGCCAGGTTGCCGTACAGCACCGCCAATCCGCCGTCCTGACTGTAGGCGTGCTCACGGGTGCGGATGCAGCCTTCCTTGCGGTCGGTGTCCAGCGAATCCCAACGGCAGTCCTGAGAGAATGCCTGCGTGGTGCGGATACCGGCCGGCCCGGCGGAGTACATTTTCTTGACGCTTTCGTCGCGGGTCAGCATCACGTCGTAGGCTTCCAGCGTCTGCGGCAGGGTCAGCCCCAGCACGTTGTTCACCTCGCGGTTCAGCAAGCCGGCGCGATCCAGCTCGCCGAGGATACCGATCACGCCACCGGCGCGGTGCACGTCTTCCATGTGATATTTCTGCGTGCTCGGCGCCACCTTGCACAGGTGCGGCACTTTGCGCGACAGGCGATCGATGTCTTCCATGGTGAAGTCCACCTCGCCTTCCTGCGCCGAAGCCAGCAGGTGCAGCACGGTGTTGGTCGAACCGCCCATGGCGATATCCAGCGTCATGGCGTTTTCGAACGCCGCCTTGTTGGCGATATTGCGCGGCAGCGCGCTTTCGTCATCCTGCTCGTAATAACGTTTGGTCAGCTCGACGATGCGCTTGCCGGCGTTGAGGAACAGTTCCTTACGATCGGCGTGGGTGGCCAGCAGCGAACCGTTGCCCGGCTGCGACAGGCCCAGCGCTTCGGTCAGGCAGTTCATCGAGTTGGCGGTGAACATGCCGGAGCAAGAGCCGCAGGTCGGGCAGGCGGAACGCTCGATCTGCTCGCTGTCGGCGTCGCTGACGTTCGGGTTCGCGCCCTGGATCATCGCGTCCACCAGATCCAGCTTGATGATCTGGTTGGAGAGTTTGGTTTTGCCGGCTTCCATCGGGCCGCCGGAAACGAAGATCACCGGAATGTTCAGGCGCAACGCCGCCATCAGCATGCCCGGGGTGATTTTGTCGCAGTTGGAGATGCACACCATCGCGTCGGCGCAGTGGGCGTTCACCATGTATTCGACCGAGTCGGCGATCAGCTCGCGCGACGGCAGGGAATAGAGCATGCCGCCGTGGCCCATGGCGATGCCGTCATCCACCGCGATGGTGTTGAACTCTTTGGCCACGCCGCCTGAAGCTTCGATCTGTTCGGCGACCAGTTTGCCCAGATCACGCAGATGCACGTGGCCCGGCACGAACTGGGTAAAGGAGTTGACCACGGCGATGATCGGCTTGCCGAAATCGGCGTCGGTCATCCCGGTCGCGCGCCACAATGCGCGGGCACCCGCCATATTGCGGCCGTGGGTGGTGGTGGCGGAACGGTACTTAGGCATGCTCTTTTCACTCCAAATGTATTTATGGCAGGCGGCGAACGAACCGCCTGGATATTTCTTATCTTGTCTGTCTTGTCGTCCGCCACGCTGCGCGGCGAGCCTTGTCGTTACGGGTTTACCGGATCCAGCCACCCGTATTTGTCTTCGGTCTTGCCGCTGAACAGGCCGAAGAACGCCTGTTGGATCTGTTTGGTCACCGGGCCGCATTTGCCGATGCCGACCTGAATGCCGTCCACGCTGCGCACCGGCGTGATTTCCGCCGCGGTGCCGGACATGAACACTTCGTCGGCCAGGTACAGCGATTCGCGCGACAGCACCTGCTCGCGCACGTCGAAGCCCATGTCTTTCGCCAGCTTAATGATCGCGTCGCGGGTGATGCCCGGCAGCGCCGACGAGGTGAACGGCGGGGTATAGAGCACGCCGTCTTTCACTTCAAACAGGTTCTCGCCCGCCCCTTCGGAAATGTAGCCGTGCACGTCGAGCGCGATGCCTTCCTGATAGCCGTGGCGGCGCGCTTCGCTGCCCACCAGCAGGGAGGAAAGATAGTTGCCGCCGGCCTTGGCCGCAGTGGGGATCGTGTTTGGTGCGACGCGGTGCCAGGAGGAGACCATCGCATCGATGCCTTGATCCAGCGCTTCTTCACCCAAATAAGCGCCCCAAGGAAACGCCGCGATAATCACGTCCGTTTTATAACCGGCCGGCGGGTTGACGCCCATGCCGACATCGCCGACGAACACCAGCGGACGAATGTACGCGCTGACCAGGTTGTTCTTGCGCAGCGTAGCGCGGCAGGCTTCCATCAGCTCGTCGACGCTTTGCGACACCGGCATGCGGTAGATTTTCGCCGAATCGTGCAGGCGCTGCATATGCTCGCGATGACGGAATACCACCGGCCCCAAGTGCGAGTCATAGCAGCGTACGCCTTCAAACACCGACGTGCCGTAATGCAACGCGTGCGACATCACGTGCACTTTGGCCTCGGCCCAAGGAACCATCTCACCATTGAACCAAATGTAATCGGCTTTCTTTGTCATTGTTATTTATCCTTCTCGGCGCCTCAGGCGCGTATTTGTTGTGATGTTGGCTGCTGGATCTCGACGCAGGAGACGTCCATCAGTTTGCTTAATTGAGATGACAACAGGGCGACCGGACGCGGGCTGGCAACGGTCAATTCGATATTGATGCTGTCGGCGTTGGCCGGGGAAACCATATTCATAGCACAAACCTGAAAGCCGCGATGACGCACGACCCGCAATACGCGCTCTAACATTTCGGGGCGAAAACGCGCCTGGATCGAGAGTTGATGCTGCATCATGATATTTCCTCCAACATGGTTTCGTTGCCGGCGCCCGGCGGCACCAGCGGCCAGACGTTTTCGAGTTCGTCGATAGAGACCTGCAGCAGATAAGGGCCTTCGGTGTTGAACAGCGCCTCGAGCGCGCACTCCACCTGATCCTTGCGGCTGATGCGCTGGCCGGGAATGCCGAAGGCGGCGGCCAGCATCAGGAAGTCGGGGTTATCGGACAGGTTGGTTTCGCTGTAGCGGCCGTCGAAGAACAGCTGCTGCCATTGGCGCACCATTCCGAGGCGCTGGTTGTCCAGCAGCACGATCTTCAGCGGCAGCTGTTTGCGCTTAATGGTGCCCAGTTCTTGCACGTTCATCATGAAGGAGCCATCGCCCGAGACACAGATCACCGTATCTTGCGGACGCGCGATCTGGGCCCCGACCGCCGCCGGCACGCCGAACCCCATGGTGCCGAGGCCACTGGAGGTGATGAAATTCTCCGGGCGCTCGAACGTCATGTGCTGCGCGCTCCACATCTGGTGCTGGCCGACGTCGGTGGTCACCACGCTGTTGGCCGGCTTGCGGGCGGACAGCTGGCGCAAGAACAGCGGCGCGTAAATCGGCTGGCCGGGATGATCGTAGCGGCAGGCGTGATCGGCTTTCAGCGCCGTCACCCGTTGCCGCCAGGCGGCGATGTTCAGCGGGCGCTGCAACGCCGGCAGCAACGCTTTCAGATCGCCCTGCAGGGCCACATGCGCCTGGCGCAGCTTGCTCATCTCCGCCGGGTCGATATCCATGTGGATCACTTTGGCGTGCGGCGCGAAGGCATTCAGCTTGCCGGTCACGCGGTCATCGAAACGCGCGCCGACGGCGATCAGCAGATCGCACTCCTGCACCGCCAGGTTAGCGGCCTTGGTGCCGTGCATGCCCAACATGCCAAGGTACAGCGGATCTTGCGCATCCGGCGCGCCCAGCCCCTTCAGGGTGGCGACGTTCGGCATGCGGGTCACGGCGATGAACTCTCGCAGCGCCGGCACCGCCTGCGCCATGCCCACGCCGCCGCCAACGTACAGCATCGGTTTATGCGCCTGCGCCAGCAGCTCAGCCGCCTCAGCCAACGCCGCCGTCGGTAACGCCGGCGCTTCATCGACCGGCATCAAATGCGGATGCAGGTCGCCTTGCGCCAGCTGGATGTCTTTCGGGATATCGATCAGCACCGGGCCAGGACGGCCGCCGGCGGCGATGGCGAAAGCTTCCGCCATGATGCCCGGCAAGGCATCCAGCGATTCCACCAGGAAGCTGTGCTTGGTGCAGGCCAGAGACAGGCCGAGAACATCGATCTCCTGAAAGGCATCGGTGCCGATCAGCGCGGACCCCACCTGACCGGTGATGGCGACAACGGGAACGGAATCGAGCAGCGCATCCGCCAGCCCGGTGATCAGGTTGGTGGCGCCGGGACCGGAAGTGGCGATACAGACACCGACTTTGCCGGTGGCGCGGGCGTAACCGATGGCGGCCATGGCGGCGCCCTGTTCATGGCGGCACAGCAGGTGTTCCACGCCGCCGTCGTACAGCGCATCGTACACCGGCATGATTGCCCCGCCCGGATAGCCGAATACGGTATCCACACCCTGCGCACGCAACGCTTGAACTACCCACTGAGCGCCATTCATAGTTATTTCCCCGCCTTACTTCGACAATCGCAGGATTTTGTTCTGTTTTTCATGCTCTGCCCCTTGCTCCACTTTTCTCTTGCCAATAAAAAACCCCCGGACCTGACGGTGCGGGGGTTCTCTTGCGATTCCGGCTTGTTTGCTAAGCCTTTCTTCGTCCAAGTGCAGCCCCGCACGGTGGGATAATAATCACCACCACGCTAATCACGACTAGGCTAATCACTTGGGCAAAGGCTTTCATAATGGGTTTGTTCACTGTGCTCATTCAGAACTAATGCTTACAGAGGTACCACAGCCGCGCGCGACATGACAACACTTTTTTTGCGTTATTATTCGGCGCAATCTGGTCATACCTCACGCGAATCGCCCGGATTTCACACGTTGGCGCGCATACCTGGATTTTTCACCGCGCCGGTGATGGCCTTGCCGCGCGTATCCTTGCCGAAGAACACCAACAGAGCGATGGCCACTGCCACCGTCCCGGCAACCATGGCCATCGCCAGGCCGTAATTATGCCCATGATGCTCGGCCAGGGTGGCTTGCAGCGTGGCGTTGACCGAAGCGATCAGGTTGCCCAGCTGATACACGAACCCCGGCAGCACCGCGCGGGTGTTGGCCGGCACCAGCTCGGTCAGGTAGGTCGGCACCACGCCCCAGGCGCCCTGCACCATGAATTGCATCAGGAAAGCGCCGATCCCGAGCATCAGCGAACCGCTGGAAAACGCCCACAGCGGGATCACCGGTAACGCCAACAATGCGGCGATGATAATCGCTTTTTTGCGGCCGATTTTTTCCGATAACGAACCGAAGAAAACGCCGCCGATAATTGACGCGATATTGTAGCTAATGGCGATGATACTGACGGTTTTCGGATCGAAACCGTGCTGAACTTTCAGAAATACCGGATACAGATCCTGCGTGCCGTGAGAGAAGAAATTGAACGCCGCCATCAGCAGCACCAGATAGCAGCACAGCTTCCAGTGGCTCTTCAACACCGGCAGCAAGGCGCTGCTTTCTTTACGTTCACGCGCCGCCAGCCACACCGGCGACTCCTGCACGCAATAATAAATAAACGGCAGCAGCAGGATCGGCGCCGCGCCGATGACGAACATGCCGCGCCAGCCGACCGTTTCGAACAGCAGGCCGTACACCACCGCCGCCAGCAGATAACCGAACGGATAGCCGGCCTGGAAAATGCCCGACATCAAGCCGCGCGAGCGGTCCGGTATGGTTTCCATCGCCAATGATGAAGCCACGCCCCAGATACCGCCCATCGCAACGCCGTACAACACTCGTAACAGCAAGAAGACCGTCAGCGAGGGCGCGGCGGCGGAGAGCAGCTCAAACACCGAGAAGAAGACGATATTCAGCATCAGGATCGGTTTGCGGCCATATTTTTCCGCAGCGCGCCCGAAGATCAGCGCGCCGATCGGCCGCACCGCCAGCGTGAGCAGAATCGCCAACGTGACCTGTTCCAGGCCGACGTGAAAGGATTGTGCGATGTCGCTGAGTAAGAATACCAGTACGAAAAAATCGAAAGCGTCGAGCGTCCAGCTTGAAAAACTGGCGATTGCCGCATTGCGTTGCAGCGGGGTCCAACCAAACATAGTGTTATCCCTACCGTAGAGTACGAAGTCAGGAGATTTAGCGGCTGCCGGGCAGACTGCCGCGGCGGTCGGAGTGTGTTAAAGAAGTGATTTTTCTTTTAATCAATTGTTAAATACACCCATCAAGCCTATGGCTGCAATGCGTACAGGCCGCTAATGTGTTGCAGGCTTCAGCGAATTGTTAATGGGTATTGCCACAGGCTGCGAGGCGGTTCGCACAATCTTTTTCAATTCGATGAAAATCAGTGATTATGCTGCGAGTTTCATGGAAAAAATGCCAAGAACGCCGCGCGGCACCTGGATAAATCGCGCATCATGCCACCCTCAGCAAGGAGAGCGATATGTCACTGGCGGTAATCTATAGCCGCGCCATCATCGGCGTTCAGGCCCCTTCCGTAACGGTAGAGGTGCATATCAGCAATGGCCTGCCCGGCCTGACGCTGGTTGGCCTGCCGGAAACCACGGTAAAAGAGGCGCGCGATCGGGTGCGCAGCGCCCTGATCAACAACGGTTTCACCTTTCCCGCCCGCCGCATCACCGTCAATTTGGCACCGGCCGATCTGCCGAAAGAAGGCGGGCGCTACGATCTGCCGATTGCGCTGGCGATCCTCGCCGCCTCCGAGCAACTGCCCCTCGCCCCGTTGGCACGCTACGAGTTTCTTGGCGAACTGGCGCTGTCCGGCGCGCTGCGCGCGGTCAGAGGCGCCATCCCGGCGGCGCTGGCGGCGGCTGACGCCGGGCGACAATTGGTCCTCTCGACGGACAACGCCGCCGAGGTCGGCCTGATTGCGCAGTCACAATCCCATACAGCCCAACACCTGTTGGAGGTCTGTGCCTTTTTGCTCGGTCAGGGCGAGCTGCCGGTAGCCATCACGCCTCCCGCGGCAGACAACCCGCATGAAAACGCCGATCTGCGCGACATCATCGGCCAAGAGCAGGCCAAGCGGGCATTAGAGATCGCCGCCGCCGGCGGGCATAACCTGCTGCTGATTGGGCCGCCGGGCACCGGTAAAACCATGCTGGCCAGCCGACTGACGGGCTTACTGCCGCCGCTGACGGAACCTGAGGCGCTGGAAAGCCTGGCGGTCGCCAGCTTGCAGCATCCTGTTCTCACCGCTTTGCCATGGCGCCAGAGGCCATTTCGCGCACCGCATCACAGCGCATCGATGGCGGCGTTGGTCGGCGGCGGCTCACTGCCGCGCCCGGGTGAGATATCTATGGCGCATAACGGCGTGCTGTTTCTGGATGAGCTGCCGGAATTCGAGCGTAAGGTGCTGGATGCGCTGCGTGAACCGCTGGAATCCGGCGAGATCGTGATTTCACGTGCCAACGCCAAGGTCTGCTTCCCGGCCAAGGTGCAATTGATCGCGGCGATGAATCCCAGCCCAACCGGGCATTACCAGGGTATGCATAATCGCGCCTCGCCGCAGCAGGTGCTGCGCTACCTGGCCCGGCTGTCAGGGCCTTTTCTCGATCGTTTCGATCTGTCTATCGAAGTGCCGCTGTTACCTCCAGGTACGCTCAGTAAGCGGCAAACTCAGGGAGAAAGCAGCGAGCAGGTGCGGGAAAGAGTGCGACAGGCACGCACCCGGCAGCTCGAACGCGCCGGTAAAATCAACGCGCTGTTAACCAACCGTGAAGTGGAACGGGATTGCGTGTTGCAGGCGGCAGACGCCGAGTTTTTGGAAGCGACATTAAACGCGTTGGGGTTATCGGTCCGCGCCTGGCAGCGCATCTTGAAAGTGGCGCGCACGCTGGCGGATTTGGCGGGGGATGCCGAGATCGGCAGGCGCCACCTCAGCGAAGCGCTGAGCTATCGCAGTATGGACCGTCTGCTGTTACAACTGCATCGTAGTCTGGAATAGAAAATGGGGCCCGAAGGCCCCATCGTCTTTAGTCTTCGCTGTCGCTGTAATCTTCTACTGCGTCAGCCTGCGGCTTACCGCCGGACAGCGTATGGAATTTCTTCGGGCGACGTGTGCGCGCCAGATATTTAGCCCATACTTTTTCCTGCTCGGTAGCCGCTTCGCGCTCACCGCGGCACACTGCGACGAACAGCTGTTCTTCTTCAGTGGCCGGCTGGCGTTTGCCCGAGTCCAGCTCGTTAAACGCGTAGCCGAAGCGCTCTAGCAATTGCGCCTCTTTAATGGTGAAATCGCCGTGACGGGAGAACCCGCGAGGGTAATGTTTATTATCAAAAAAACGATTGGTCGTGGTGAAGCTATCCGCCATCTGACACGCTCCTAATTCTCTTATGGCCGTGCTGTTTATGGCGCGGAGTATTAGATAGGCTTGACAGCGTGTAAAACAAAACATTTAAATCTTAACGACAAATTTTTTTGGAGATAGGTGTGGATACCGAATTACTGAAAACCTTTTTGGAGGTCAGTAGAACGCGTCACTTTGGCAGAGCCGCAGAATCTTTGTACTTAACGCAGTCCGCGGTCAGTTTCCGCATCCGTCAGTTAGAAAACCAGTTGGGCGCAAATTTATTTACCCGTCATCGCAATAACATCCGCCTGACGCCTGCCGGCGAGCGGCTTCTGCCCTATGCCGAAAGCCTGATGAACACCTGGCAGTTGGCGAAGAAAGAGGTCGTGCGTTCACTGCAACATACCGAGCTGTCGATCGGCGCCACTGCCTCGTTGTGGGAGGCTTATTTGACCCCCTGGTTGCAATCTCTCTATCAACAAAGAGAGGCGCTGCAGCTCGAAGCCAGGGTGGCCTTAAGGCACTCTTTGGTAAAGCAACTGCATGAAAGGCAGCTCGATTTACTGATCACCACTGAGCCGCCAAAGATGGACGAACTGGCCAGCCAGCAGCTGGGCAATTTCTCATTACGCCTGTTCTCATCCGCGCGTCGTGACAAGCAATCCCCCATGCCGTACATCAAGCTGGAATGGGGGGCCGACTTCCACCAACAGGAAAACCGCATGTTGGAAGGTGATAACGTGCCGGTACTCACGACCACCTCGGCACACCTGACGCGTCAGTTGCTGGAAACCACAGGCGGATGCGCTTTCCTGCCCAGCCAGTGGGAAAAAGAGTATCCGCAGTTGCTTGCCGCCGCCGAGATCCCGCCGATTGTCCGCCCACTGTATGCCGTCTGGTTGCAAAACAGCGATCAACAGCCTTTGATTCGGCAATTACTTAAAATACCTTTAAATACCGCAGCCTAAAGCGCTATGGCGGCCTTAAAAGCCGCCGCCGTGGTCATGGCTGTCTATCATGCCAAAAACCGCCCATCGGCTTCTGAGAGAAGAAAATGCAAAACGGTAGGAGAATCAGGAGGTCTGCGGGGGTAAAGATCGAAAGATCATAAGGCAACTCGGATCAGATAGACATCAGCATAGAGCAGCCAATGCGCTCTTTTCCAAAGCGGGAATGCTCCAAGGGAAGGGATAGTAGGTAAAAAAAAACCCTTTGCTTTCGCAAAGGGTTCTTAATATGGCAGGGGCGGAGAGACTCGAACTCGCGACACCCGGTTTTGGAGACCGGTGCTCTACCAACTGAGCTACGCCCCTAAATCTCGCTTAACATTATGCCTGCTAAAAAAGCAGGCACAATTAAATAAGTGGCGGAACGGACGGGGCTCGAACCCGCGACCCCCTGCGTGACAGGCAGGTATTCTAACCAACTGAACTACCGCTCCACCGATTCTTTTAC
>NZ_JABXOF010000011.1 GCF_013375155.1 Serratia ureilytica | reverse complement strand
TGCGTCCGTAGCTCAGTTGGTTAGAGCACCACCTTGACATGGTGGGGGTCGGTGGTTCGAGTCCACTCGGACGCACCATATTGCTGATTCACCTCTCCCCCTATCGCGTTATAATTCTCGCTGTTTCGTCTCTGCCCGACCGCTCGATTTTTCATGTCGATTGCGCCGAACTACCGCCATCAGCCATCAGGAACGCCACATGACCACCTTCACCGCCAACACCCCCTTTTTACTGCTCGACAATGGCCTTGCCCGTCGTGAAGGCGTGATGAGCGACGGTTCGCCGGCAGCGGAAGTGCGTTTCGAGACCGGGGCCTTCGGCCAGCTGCAAAAGCCCGCGCACGCGCTGCAAACCCGGGTGATATCGGGTGAATTCGAGTTCACCCTCGGCGGCGACACGCGGATAGTGCGGACCGGCGAGAGCCTGACCCTGCCGGCCAACGTCGCCAGCGGCTGCTTCTGCCTGAGCGCCGGTGTGCTGCTGGAAATCCCGCAAACGCGCTAAGCCGCATTTACAGCAAGGTTATTTGCGCAACAAGCCGTACGCAACGCGTTGCATTTGCGCCACATTTGCCCTCGTTTTGACATATCCGCCGCACCGCCGCGGTTTTTTATTTTGTTTCCCGCCGCTTAGCCTTTATAATGCGCAACGTCTATCAGTTGAATGGTTTCAGCCCTTGATCTGCGAAAACGCAATAACAACACGATTTAATCTCACCCCGTTGCGCAGCATCCCCGCGCCCCCGCGCGGGCTGAATTTTTCCGCCCCACATCAACTGTCGTCACCTATCCTTAACTATGTTTTTCACCACCAGGCACGGCTCAAATTCCCTATCGGCGTAAACAACGCCGGTCAAATTCGTTTTTTTATCCATCACAACTTGTAGAAAACTCCGCCATGAAAAAGACCAAAATTGTTTGTACCATCGGTCCAAAAACCGAATCGGAAGAAATGCTGACCAACCTGCTCAATGCGGGCATGAACGTGATGCGTCTCAACTTCTCTCACGGCGACTATGAAGAGCACGGCAACCGCATCAAGAACATGCGCGCCGTGATGGCGAAAACCGGTATCAACGCCGGCATCCTGCTGGATACCAAAGGCCCGGAAATTCGCACCATGAAACTGGAAGGCGGCAAAGACGCCTCTCTGGTCGCCGGCCAAACCTTCACCTTCACCACCGACCAGAGCGTGATCGGCAACAGCGAACGCGTGGCGGTGACCTACGCCGGCTTCGCCGCCGACCTGAAGATCGGCAACACCGTGCTGGTTGACGACGGCCTGATCGGCATGGAAGTCACCAACGTGACCGAGAACGAAGTCGTTTGCAAGGTGCTGAACAACGGCGACCTGGGCGAGAACAAAGGCGTCAACCTGCCGGGCGTGTCCATCCAGCTGCCTGCGCTGGCCGAGAAAGACAAACGCGACCTGATCTTCGGCTGCGAGCAAGGCGTCGACTTCGTGGCGGCGTCCTTCATCCGTAAACGCTCCGACGTGCTGGAGATCCGCGAGCACCTGAAAGCGCACGGCGGCGAGCAGATCCAGATCATCTCCAAGATCGAGAACCAGGAAGGCCTGAACAACTTCGACGAAATTCTCGAAGCGTCCGACGGCATCATGGTTGCCCGCGGCGATCTGGGCGTTGAAATCCCGGTAGAAGAAGTGATCTTCGCCCAGAAGATGATGATCGAAAAATGCAACCGTGCGCGTAAAGTGGTGATCACCGCCACCCAGATGCTCGATTCCATGATCAAGAACCCGCGCCCTACCCGTGCGGAAGCCGGTGACGTCGCCAACGCCATTCTGGACGGCACCGACGCCGTCATGCTGTCCGGCGAAAGCGCCAAGGGCAAATACCCGCTGGAAGCGGTCAACATCATGGCGACCATCTGCGAACGCACCGATCGCGTGATGCCAAGCCGCATCGATACCCTGAACGATCGCCGCAAGCTGCGCATCACCGAAGCGGTATGCCGCGGCGCGGTTGAAACCGCCGAAAAACTGGACGCGCCGCTGATCGTCGTCGCCACCAGCGGCGGCAAGTCAGCGAAATCCGTGCGTAAATACTTCCCGAACGCCGTGATCCTGGCGCTGACCACCAACCAGACCACCGCGCATCAGCTGGTGCTGAGCAAGGGCGTTATCCCGCAGATGGTCAAAGAAATCGCCTCCACCGACGACTTCTACCGCATCGGTAAAGAAGCCGCGCTGGCCAGCGGCCTGGCGCAAAAAGGCGACGTCGTGGTGATGGTTTCCGGCGCGCTGGTGCCGAGCGGCACCACCAATACCGCCTCGGTACACGTGCTGTAATATAAAACGTGACATAATTATCTTGATCAAAACGCCGCTTTGCGGCGTTTTTTTTATCGGCAGTAAACTATTTTTCTCAAAACGCAACCGCGATCTGCTCATTATTTAGCTAATAACAAATCGGAGTAGTCCCATGGAAGCCGGCTGTTTTCCCTCGTTTTTTTAACTAATTTGTAAAACCAGATGCAAGTTTGAGCGAACGATCAAAATAAAGCACCTCAACACTAAAAAATTATTCTCTTTCGAAAAAAGTTTGTGTAATACTTGTAACGCTACATGGAGATTAACTCAATCTAGAGGGTGTTATAATGAATCGTACTAAACTGGTACTGGGCGCGGTAATCCTGGGTTCCACTCTGCTGGCTGGCTGCTCTAGCAACGCTAAAATCGATCAACTGTCTTCTGACGTTCAGACTCTGAACGCTAAAGTTGATCAGCTGAGCAACGACGTGAACGCAATGCGTTCTGACGTTCAAGCGGCTAAAGACGACGCAGCACGCGCTAACCAGCGTCTGGACAACCAAGCTCACGCTTACAAAAAGTAAGATAGCTTTGGTTATTGAAAACGGCGCACATTGTGCGCCGTTTTTTTTTGTCTGTTTGTCGGCCTGGGCTTTCCAGCGCGGCAGGCAAAAAAAAGAGGTTCAGCACGCTGAACCCCTCTTCGACCGCTCAATCCGGCAAACTTAGTTCACCGAGCTGATTGGCGCTGCCTTGAATGGGCTCTTATTCGCCGCAGGAGCCGCTGCAGGCGTTAAACTCACCTCAGACGGGCTCTCCCCTACGTTGACCAGCACCGGCATGCCAGAGCGGCGTACAACCGCGCTATCGAACACGGCGCGATCGGTTTGCCCATCGGCAGCAAAGGCTTTCTCCGCTTTAGACAACGCGATCGGCATGGTCTGCGGATCGTCGCTTTCCACCCGCGACAGCGGCTGGTGCACTTCCACATAGCGTTTGCCGTCCGGCTCGACCGAAATCTTCACCGGATCGTTGATCACTTGCACCCGCGTACCGCGCGGCACCATGTTGAACAGCGCCTCGATATCCGTCGGACGCAGGCGAATACAGCCGGAGCTGACGCGCATGCCGATACCGAAGTTGGCGTTGGTGCCGTGGATCAGGTATTCACCGCGCCCCATCGCCAGACGCAGGGCGAACAGCCCCATCGGGTTCTCAGGGCCGGCCGGCACCACCGCAGGCAGCGTCACGCCCTGGGATTGATAGCGCTTGCGGATGTTGGCGGTGGGCGTCCAGGTCGGGTTAGGGATCTTTTGGCTGATGGAGGTCACCTCCAGCGGCGTGTGCATCCCGGTCTGGCCGATACCGATCGGATAGACGATCACTTTATTCTCGCCTTTCGGATAGTAGTAAAGGCGCAGCTCGGCCAGGTTGACGATGATCCCTTCACGCTTGGTGTCAGGCAGCAGCATTTGGGTCGGAATGGTCAGCACCGTACCCGGCTTAGGCAGGAACGGATCGGTGCCGGGGTTGGCTTCCAGCATGCCAAGCAGGCCAATCTTGTAGTCGGCGGCGATCGCCTCCAGCGGACGGCCGTCGTTTGGCACGGTATAAGTGGTGTTCTCGCCGATCAGACGGCTGTCCGGCGGCGGCAGCGGGTATTCGGTCGCACTGGCGGCCTGCGTGCCGGCCAGTACGGTGGCGAAGACCATGCCCATTAAACTCAACGCACGTTTCATTATCATCCCTATATTTTTTATGACGGTTCGCCCCCAAGGCTAACGAGCGCCTGGCGGTGGGTAAATCAGACAATACCTGATTAATACTAGCAACGCTGGCATCAAAGGCAATAAGTTCTCTAAAAATCAACACGTTATAACGTAATCGCCGTCGTCGATTGTCAACGAAACGTCAATGGGTAAGCTGCTGAAATATCACTGAATTGGGGGATAATCCCTAGGGGAAACGGTGTATTGTAAAGACTCATTGACAAAGCGAATATATCAATGAGCCTTTAAAGAGCAGTGGCGTTAAGGATCAGGCCAGCTGAGCGGCTTTACTGCGAATAGCGCGGATCATCGCCTCCAGCCCCTGTGAGCGCGAAGGCGTCAGATGTTGGCTGAGCGCCAGCTCGGAGAAAAACGGCCGCACGTCGAGCTCGACGATTTGCTGTGGCGTCAATTGACGATAAAGAATAAACACCACCGCCAGCAGCCCTTTGACGATCGCCGCGTCGCTATCGCCATGGAATTCGACCTGCCCTTGCTCATCGCGACGCATCACGATCCACACCTGGCTCTGGCAGCCGGAAATCAGGTTCTCGGCCTGCCGCTCGGCCTCGTCCAGCGGCGGCAATTTGGCGCCGAGTTCAATCACGTACAGGTATTTCTCCTCCCAGTTCAAACAGCGGGAGAAATTACGCACCAATTTGTCTTTGTCCGGCAAATTCGCCATGGGGATCCTTTTGTACCGCCGAGGACGCGCCCCGGCTAGCCTAACAACTGATGAATGCGTTGCAGCCCGGCCACCAACCGGTCCACCTCTTCGCGGGTATTATATAACGCCAGCGACGCGCGGCACATGCTCGGCACCTGATAAAACGCCATCAGCGGCATGGCGCAATGGTGGCCGGTGCGAATGGCGATGCCGTACTGATCGAGGAAGCTGCCGACGTCATAGGCATGGTGTTCCCCCAAATTGAAGGCGATCACCCCGGCCCGATGCGCTGGACCATAGATTTTCAGCGTCGGCACCTGCTTGAGCGCCTCAAGCGCGTAATGCATCAGCGACTGTTCGTAATCGCGGATCGCATTCAGCCCCAGGGCTTCGACGTAATCGAACGCCGCGCCCAGCCCCATGATGCCGGCGGTGTTCGGCGAACCGGCCTCGAAGCGCCAGGGTGGATCGGCGAAGGTGGTGCCCGCCGTCAGGCTGACCTGACGGATCATCGAACCGCCCCCTTCCCACGGCGGCATCTGCTGCAGGAGCGCCTGGCGCCCATACAGCATGCCGATGCCGGAAGGGCCATACAGCTTATGCCCGGAAAATACGTAGAAATCGCAGTCCAGCGCCTGAACATCGACGCGTTGGTGCATCACCGCCTGCGCGCCGTCCACCAGCACGGTCAGATCCGGCGCCAGGGCTCTGGCGCGGGCGATGATGTCGCGCACCGGGTTGACGGTGCCCAGCACGTTGGAGACCTCGGTCAGCGCCAGCAGTTTACAGGACGCGTCGATCAGTTCCGGCAACCGTGCCAGATCCAGCGTGCCGTCGGGCTGCAGCGGCCAAACCCGCAGCTGCAGACCGCGCTCCTGCGCCAGCATCTGCCAGGGCACGATGTTGGCGTGGTGCTCCATCTCGGTGATGAGAATCGCGTCGCCCGGCTGCAGCCGGTGGCGGCCAAAACTGTTGGCCACCAGGTTGATGCCTTCGGTGGTGCCCTTGACGAACACCATCTCTTCCGCCGAGGCGGCGTTGATAAAGCGCGCCGCCTGTTCCCGCACCGCTTCCATCTGCTGAGTCGCCTCGGCGCTCAGGGTGTGGATGCCGCGATGCACTGCGGCATAGCCGTGGCGATAGAAATCCAGTTCGCGGTCGATCACCGCCTGCGGTTTCTGCGCGCTGGCGGCGCTGTCGAGGTAGGCCAGCGGTTGGCCGTTCACCTCGCGCGCCAGCAGCGGGAAGTCGCCGCGCACGCGTTCAATCGGATAACTCATGCAGCCTCCCCCGGCAGGCGCTGGGCGATGCGCGCCAGCACCCGTTCCCGGATGGTGTCGTTGGCGATGCCTTCGGTCAGCTCGGCGGCGAAGGCGAAGATAATCATCTGCTGCGCCGCGCGTTTGTCGATGCCGCGCGACTGCAGATAAAACAGCTGTTCTTCATCGATACGCCCCACGGTGGCACCGTGGCTGCACTTAACGTCGTCAGCGTAGATCTCCAGCTGCGGCTTGGTATCCACTTCCGCCACTTTCCCCAACAACAGATTGTGGTTGGTCATCTGCCCGTCGGTTTTGATGGCGTGTTTGGCCACTTTGATCATGCCGTTGAACACCGCTTTGCCGCGATCGCTGACCACGGTTTTATGCAGCTGGCGGCTTTCGCAGTAGCCCTTGTTGTGTTCCAGATAGGTGCGGGTATCGCAGATCTCCTTGCCCACCGGCAGCACCAGGCTGTTGATCACCAGATTGGCGCCTTCGCCGTTCAGCTGCGCGCTGGTGTTGTGGCGCGTCAGGCCGGCGCCCAACAGGAAGCTGTCGCTTTTCACCCGCGCGTCGCGGCCGATGACCAGATCGTTATGGGCAAAGTGGTAGCTCGGCCGGCTTTCAAACGCCAGCTTGCAGTGCAACAGCCCGGCGTTGTCCGCCACGTTGGCGGTCAGGCGCGCGCCGGTAAAGTGCGCGGCCTCGCTCAGGCTGACATAGTGTTCGATCACTTCCGCCTCGGCCCCGCGCCCAATCTCCAGATGATGACGATGATGCACGGTATTCACTTCCCCCGTCACGCCGCGGCCGCTGCTGATATGCAGCAGGTACAGCGGCCGTGTGGGGGCTTTACCGGCCGGCAGACGGATCAGGCTGGTTTCCTGCGCCAGGCTTTCGGTCAGATGCAGGAAGACTTCGGGCTGAATGGGCTCCGGCAGCGCCTGCGGCGTGCCGTAGGCGGTCAGCTCGAACTGGTAGTCGCCCAGATCGCCATCGCTGAGCGCGGCACTGTAGCGACCGTCGATAAACACCAGCCGGCAGGCGTCGATACCGAGCGCCAGCGCCTCGAGCTGCGCGGCGTTCACGGATGCGGGCTGCGGCTCAAGGAAGTGCTGCTCCAGCAGCCCCTCGAGCGGCGTGTATTTCCAGTTCTCATGTTTGCGCGTCGGCCAGCCGAGGCGCAGCGCCTGCTGCCAATGCGCCAGCGCATGGGGCGAACGCTCGCCGCCGCGGCCTTCGAACAGACGATACAGCTGCTGCAACGCGTTGGCGTTACTGTTGGTCGGTAAGCCAGCCATAGCCTTGCTCCTCCAACTGTTTCACCAGCGAGAAATCGCCGGATTTGACGATGCGCCCCTGGGACAGCACGTGTACGTAATCCGGCTGGATGTAGTCCAAAATGCGCTGGTAGTGCGTGACGATGATAAAGGCGCGCTTGCCGTCCCGCAGCGAGTTGACGCCGTTGGCGACGATTTTGAGCGCATCGATGTCCAGACCGGAGTCGGTTTCATCGAGAATGCACAGATCCGGCTCCAGCGCCGCCATCTGCAGAATGTCGTTGCGCTTTTTCTCGCCGCCGGAGAAACCGACGTTGACCGAACGGGTCAGCAGATCGGCCGGCATATCCAGCAGTGCGATCTTCTCTTCGATGAAATCGGCGAAGTCAAAGCGATCCAGCGGCTCCTGTTCGCGGTATTTGCGCACCGCGTTGACCGACGTCTGCAGGAAAAAGTGGTTGCTGACGCCGGGGATCTCCACCGGGTACTGGAACGCCAGAAACACGCCTTCGCCCGCGCGATCTTCCGGATCCAACTCCAGCAGGTCCTTGCCCTTGAAGGTGACTTCCCCTTCGGTCACTTCGTACTCTTCACGCCCGGCCAGCGTGGCGGACAGCGTGCTCTTGCCCGAGCCGTTCGGCCCCATGATGGCGTGCACTTCGCCCGGTTTGATCTCCAGATCCAATCCCTTGAGGATCTCGTTGCCTTCCACGCTCACTTTCAAATTCTTGATGCTTAACATGCTGTGTCCTCAGATAGCGCCGACGGCGCTAAAAATGCGGCGATTAGCCCACGCTGTGTTCCAGGCTGATGGCCAAAAGTTTCTGCGCCTCGACGGCGAACTCCAGCGGCAGCTCGGAGAAAACGTCCTTGCAGAAACCGTTGACGATCATCGAAATGGCGTCATCCTCGCTGATGCCCCGCTGCAAGCAGTAGAACAGCTGGTCGTCGCCAATCTTCGAGGTGGTGGCTTCGTGCTCCAGCTGCGCGCTGTTGTTGCGCGCTTCAACGTAAGGGAACGTATGGGCGCCGCTGTCCGGCCCGATCAGCATCGAGTCGCACTGGGTAAAGTTACGGGCGTTTTCCGCCCCCGGCAGGATTTTCACCAGGCCGCGATAGGTGTTCTCGCTGTGCCCGGCGGAAATGCCTTTGGCGATGATGGTCGACCTGGTGTTTTTGCCGATGTGGATCATCTTGGTGCCGGTGTCCGCCTGCTGATGGCCGCTGGTCAGCGCCACCGAGAAGAATTCGCCGATCGAATTGTCGCCCTGCAGGATCACGCTCGGGTATTTCCAGGTGATGGCCGAGCCGGTTTCCGACTGGGTCCAGGACATTTTCGAGCCGGCGCCTTCGCACAGCGCGCGCTTGGTGACGAAGTTGAGGATGCCGCCCTTGCTCTCGCCGCCGGAGAACCAGTTCTGCACCGTCGAGTATTTCACTTCGGCGTCTTTATGCAGGATCACTTCCACCACCGCCGCGTGCAGCTGATAGCTGTCGCGAACCGGGGCGGAACAGCCTTCGATGTAGCTGACGTAGCTGCCTTCGTCGGCGATCAGAATGGTGCGCTCGAACTGGCCGGTTTTGGCGGCGTTGATACGGAAATAGGTCGACAGCTCCATCGGACAGCGCACGCCCTTCGGCACGTAGACGAAGGTGCCGTCGGAGGCCACCGCGGCGTTCAGCGCGGCGAAGAAATTATCGTTGGACGGCACCACGCGCCCCAGATACTGGCGCACCAGATCCGGGTATTCCTGGATCGCTTCGCCGAACGAGCAGAAGATCACCCCGCTCTCCGCCAGTTTTTCACGGTAAGTGGTGGCGACCGAGACCGAGTCGAAGATAGCGTCCACCGCCACCTCGCTGCCCTCGCGCACCGGCACGCCGAGCTGGTTGAACGCCAGCTCCACTTCGCTGGTCAGGTAATCTTTTTCCGTCGCCGCGCCCGGTTGCTGCTCGGCGCCGGGCTGCGAACCGCAGGCGTCGTCGCAGCTGCCGCAGGACGGCGCCGAATAATAACTGTAGTCCTGGTAGTTAAGGCGTTCGTAATTGGCCTTCAGCCAGTGCGGCTCTTCCATCTGCAGCCAGGCGCGGTAGGCCTCGAGGCGGAATTCCAGCATCCACTCGGGTTCGTTGCGCTTGGCCGAGATAGCGCGCACCACCTCTTCGTTGATGCCCTTGGCCAACTCATCGGTTGCCAGCTGGGTGAAGAAACCTTCTTTGTAGCGACCTTCGCTGACCCAAGCCTGCACTTCATTAGGCATTTCTACATTGCTTCGTGTCATGTTGATTGCATCGCTCAAACGCCAAAACTCTCGCCGCACCCGCAGGCATGCTGAGCTTTAGGGTTATTGAATTTGAATATCTGATTCAGCCCTTCGCGGACATAATCTACCGTGGTGCCGTCAATAAACGGCATCGCCTTCAGCGGCACATAGAGTTTGGCGCCGTCGCGCTCAAACAGCAGATCGTCATCGGCGGGTTCGCGGGTCAGATCCAGCACATAGGCAAAGCCGGCGCAGCCGGATTGTTTTACCCCTAGCTGCAGCCCTTTCACCTGCGGATCCTGCTGCATCAGTTTCGTTATTTGTCGTACGGCGCTGTCGCTGAGCGAAATGCCTTGCCAGACATTCTCGTCCAAAGAAAAAGTGCCGACATTTTCCGTTTGCATAGGGTCTACCTCACACTCGTGTTTGGCCACAGCCAATCTGGGTTACTTATATGTTAGTGATAACGATTATCACTTCAACCGTTTGTTTTGCGGGGGTATCCGCCGCGAGCGCGGTTTTTCGCTGCGGCGTGCGGCAAGCCAGCGGGACATCCGTGGCGGCTTGCGGCGTGTGGCGGCAAGGCGTGCATGCTATCCCTATGAATTTGTTCTTTATCCTGCATCACCGTACCGCACTCCCCGGTGGCCCGTCAGCGTTACAGCGCCGCGGTGCGTTGCCGATCTAAACATTCATAGAAAATACCTATTTCTGCATTCTGTCTGTCGTAAATGTGCGTTTATCGGCATTTTGCGCCGCGGCGCAAGGCGCGGCCTTTAAGTTAAAGTTTAGTCGCTCTGGGTTAAGTTGGGCCGTCGATGGCCTTTTACCCCCATGGAATGAAAAAACGCCGCCACGGGGATTGATCGGCAACGCGGCAGTTTATATGATAATGATTATCATTCAATTTGAATTTGAGCGCGAAGCCAATGACTCTTTCGATCAACGCATGGTTGCTGGGCAAGATTGATGACTACAAATTCAGCGTGCGCGACGCCACGGTGGACTTTTATATGGCCGAAGCGGCGCTGCGCCGCCCGGAATGCAATATTGATCATCTGAAGCGGTACAACAGCGTCAGCCTCACCATGGCCAATCTTTGCCTGGAGAACGGCGATGATGACAGCTATCTGCACGCGCTCAGCAAGCTGCACAACCGGCTGATCGTCGAGATCAACAATCCGCAGCGCTGCCAGCTGTTTCGGGTGCAAAGCTACCACTTCGCCCGCCACACGCTGACGCTGATCTGCCAAAAATATGCGATGGAAGGCACCTGGGAGAAGGCGAACGCGTTTCAGAAGGACTTCGTCAAACGCGTGCCGTTTCAGCTGTAAAACGAAGCGCTCCGCAGGCCGATCGCCTGCGGAAACCGGCGGGGATCAGTCGATGACCGCCGTGGTCAGACGCGAGGTGCAGCACAGCCGATCGCGCGCGTCGAAGATCTCTATCTGCCACACCTGATGACGGCGGCCAACGTGCAGTGCGCGGCACACCCCGCGCACCTGGCCATCGAACACCGCCCGCAGGTGGTTGGCGTTGATCTCCAGCCCTACCACCTTCTGTTCGCCTTCGCTGCACAGGTAGCCGGCCATCGAGCCCATCGATTCCGCCAGCACCACCGACGCCCCGCCGTGCAACAGCCCGAACGGCTGCCGGGTGCGGCCGTCCACCGGCATGGTGGCTTCCAGGAAATCCTCGCCCAGCTGAGTAAACTCGATGCCCACATGGCTGACCATGCAGCCGTCGCCGGCGCGGTTCAGCTGCTCCAGCGATGTTTCACGTTTCCACAATTTCACTCAATCATCTCCAGAAGTGCCTGTAATGGGTGGCGCACGCCATTGCCCTCAATGCGTTTCACCTGGCTGCGGCAGGAATAGCCGGTCGCCAGGCAGCGCTGACGCGGCAAACGCTGCAGCGTCGGATGCCATGATAGCTCATAAATACCGAGCGAGTTTTGCAGGTTCTTGGCTTCATGGCCGTAAGTGCCGGCCATGCCGCAGCAGCCGACGCTGACGTTCTCCAGTTTGGCGCCGAAGCGGGCGAAGATCGCCGCCCACTGTTGGCCGCTGGCCGGCAGCGCGGTGGTTTCAGTGCAGTGACCGAACAGATACCAGGGTTCGCCGGTCGCCGGCTGTTCGGCGCGATCCGCGATCCGCTGTTGCAACCATTCATGCACCAGCTGCACCTGAAAATCGCCGCGCTCGGCGCCGAGGATCTCGCGGTATTCGTCGCGATAGCACAGCACCAGCGCCGGATCGACGCCCACCAGCGGTATGCCGAGCTGCGCCACGCGGTTGAGGAAATCGGCGGTTTTGCGCGCGGTGCGGGCGAACCGCGTCAGGAAGCCCTTCACATGCTGCGCCTTGCCGTTCGGCGAGAACGGCAGCAGCACCGGTTTATAACCGAGCTTTTCCACCAGCCGGACGAAATCCGCCACCACTTTGGCGTCGTAATAGCTGGTGAACGGATCCTGAACAATCAGCACGTGTTCTTCACGTTGCTCGGCGTTCAACCCTTCCAACTGTTCCAGCGTCAGCGTGGTCGCCCGGTGGCCTGACAGCTGCTGACGCAGCGTCGGGCTGGACAACAGCGGCAGATCGACCATGCCGACGGCGTTGCGGCTCATCTCCCGCAGCCACGGCTGGCGGAAGAAGAAGTTGAACACCTTCGGCGCGCGGGCCATCAACGGGGTATAGCTCTCTACGCCGGCGACCATGTAGTCGCTCACCGGGCGCAGGTAGCGGGTATGGTAAAGCTGCAGGAAGCGCGAACGGAACCCCGGCACGTCAATTTTGATCGGGCACTGGGTGGAACAGGCCTTGCAGGCCAGACAGCCGGACATCGCCTCTTTCACTTCGTGCGAAAAGTCGTATTCGCCCTTGCCGGCATGCCAGCTGTTGCGGGTTTTCTCGATTAGACCGCGCAAGCTGAGGCGCTGCTGCGGCAGCTGTTTCTCCAGCGCCAACGGATCGATGCCCTGCTCGGCCAACAGACGCAGCCACTCGCGCACCAGCGTCGCCCGCCCTTTCGGCGAATGAATGCGGTTGCCGCTGATCTTCATCGACGGGCACATCGGGCTGCGCACGTCGAAGTTGAAGCACAGGCCGTTGCCGTTACACTCCAGCGCGCCGCGGAACGAGGTGCGCACCTCGACCGGGATCTGGCGATCGAAGGTGCCGCGTTTGACCGCATCCACCTGCATCATCGGCGCATCCACCGCCAGCGGCGCACAGATCTTGCCCGGGTTAAGACGGTTATCCGGATCGAACGCCGTCTTGATGCGGCGCAGCTCCTCGTACAGCGTTTCCCCGAAGAATTCAGGGCTGTACTCGGCGCGGAACCCCTTGCCATGCTCGCCCCACAGCAGGCCGCCGTATTTGGCGGTGAGCGCCACCACCCGATCGGAGATCTGCTTCATCAGCACTTCCTGCTGGGGGTCGCACATGTCGAGCGCCGGACGCACGTGCAGCACCCCGGCATCGACGTGGCCGAACATGCCATAGCTCAGCTTGTGGTCGTCGAGCAGTTGGCGGAACTCGACGATATAGTCCGCCAGGTGCTGCGGCGGCACGCAAGTATCCTCGGCGAACGGGATCGGCTTGGCGCGCCCTTTGGCGTTGCCCAGCAGCCCGACCGCCTTCTTGCGCATGTTGTAAATGCGCTCGATGCCCGCCAGGTCGCCGCAGATCTGGTACCCGATCACGCCGGCCTGCCGCTGGGCGATCAGTTCATCCAGCCGTTGGCACAGGGTCTCCATCTGGCCGTCGATCAGCGCGCGGTCGTCGCCGGCGAATTCGACGATGTTCAGCCCAAGCATCTCTTTATCCGGCACGTCGGCGATCAGTTCGCTTACCGAATGCCAAACGATATCTTCACGCGCCAGATTCAGCACCTTGGAGTCGATGGTTTCCACCGACAGCGCCTTGGCCTCGACCATAAAGGGCGCATTGCGCAGCGCCGAGTCGAAGGAGTCGTATTTCACGTTAACCAGACGACGCACCTTCGGCAGCGGCGTAATGTCCAGCCGCGCTTCGGTGATAAAGGCCAGCGTGCCTTCCGCACCGGTGAGGATGCGCGTCAGATCGAAGGTTTGCAGATCGTCGCTCAGCACGTGGCGCAGGTCGTAGCCGGTGAGGAAGCGGTTGAGTTTGGGGAATTTTTCCAGGATCAGCGCGCGCTGCTCGCGGCAGCGATTCAGCACCGTGCGGTAGATGCGCCCTTCGGCGGTCTCTTCCAGGGCAATCGTTTCCGCCAGCGCCGTCGGCATGGCGCGGGTGTCGATCATCTCGCCGCCCAGCAGCACCGCCCGCAGGCCCAACACGTGATCGGAGGTTTTGCCGTACACCAGCGAGCCCTGGCCGGAGGCGTCGGTATTGATCATGCCCCCCAGCGTGGCGCGGTTGCTGGTGGACAGTTCCGGCGAGAAGAAGTAGCCGAACGGCCGCAGGTATTGATTCAGCTGATCCTTGATCACGCCGGCTTCGACTTTCACCCAGCCTTGTTCGACGTTGATCTCCAGAATGCGGTTCATGTGGCGCGACATATCGACCACGATGCCGGTATTGAGCGACTGGCCGTTGGTGCCGGTGCCGCCGCCGCGCGGGCTGAAGGTCAGCGTATTGAAGCGCTCTTCTCCGGCCAGACGGGCGATCAGCGCCACATCGGCGGTGGAACGGGGGAACACCACCGCATCGGGCAGCAGCTGATAGATACTGTTGTCGGTGGCCATCGTCAGCCGGTCGGCATAGCTGGTGGCGGTATCGCCGTTAAATCCGTTTTGCTTCAGTGCTTCCAAAAAGTCGAGCACCCGTTGAACGAGGCCGGGCGCCTGAGAAATCTGTGGGATCATTCGCTTTTTTGACCCTGTCCGTCTATTTTTTATGCGCTGATGTACGCTGAATCGGGCCTTTAATTCAGACCCACCCTATTTTTTAGTGACACTAAAAACTAACATACTCGTTTAGTGAAGGCATTCACATTATTACCGCCCTGCGAGCGCCGCCACAGGCGGCCGCCCGGCGGTGATAAACCGACCGACAGGCACCCCGATTCGCCGGTGCCAGGGATTTAATTGACCAGGATGAGAACCCACTGATGCCACTCCCGCAATCGCGTTACGACTTACCGCGAATTATTTTCGGCGTGCTGTTTATCGCCATCATGATTGTCGCCTGTTTCTGGGTGATCCAACCGTTTATTCTCGGCTTCGCCTGGGCGGGCATGGTGGTCATCGCCACCTGGCCGCTGCTGCTCAAACTGCAAAAGCTGCTGTGGGGCCGCCGCTCGCTGGCGGTGCTGGTCATGACCCTGCTGTTGATCCTGCTGTTCATTCTGCCCATCTCCCTGCTGATCAGCAGCGTGGTGGATAACAGCGCGCCGTTGATCGCCTGGGCCAGCTCGCCAGGCAAGCTGCATATTCCCGACCTCGCTTGGCTGCAATCCGTCCCGATGATCGGCGACAAGCTCTATACCAGCTACCATACGCTGGTTAACGCCGGCGGCGCCGCGCTGCTGGCGAAGGTACAGCCATACTTCGGCCAGACCGCCACCTGGTTCGTGGCGCAGGCGGCGCATATCGGCCGCCTGCTGCTGCACTGCGCGCTGATGCTGCTGTTCAGCGCCTTGTTGTACGCGCGCGGCGAACAGGTCGCGCTGGGTATCCGCCACTTTGCGGTACGCCTCGGTTCCGCGCGCGGCGATGCGGCGGTGCTGCTGGGCGGCCAGGCGATCCGCGCGGTCGCGCTGGGCGTGGTAGTGACGGCGCTGGTGCAGTCGGTACTGGGCGGCATCGGTCTGGCGGTAAGCGGCATTCCGGCCGCCACCCTGTTGACGATGCTGATCTTCATCTGCTGTGTGGCGCAATTGGGGCCGCTGTTGGTGCTGGTGCCGGCCATCATTTGGCTGTACTGGCACGGCGACACCACCTGGGGCACCGTGCTGCTGGTCTGGAGCTGCGTGGTGGCCACGCTGGATAACGTGCTGCGCCCGGTGCTGATCCGCATGGGCGCCGATCTGCCGCTGCTGCTGATCCTGTCCGGCGTTATCGGCGGTTTGCTGGCCTTCGGCATGATCGGCCTGTTCATCGGCCCGGTGGTGTTGGCGGTGTCTTATCGCCTGCTGACCGCCTGGATGGATGAAGCGCCGGAGCCGACCACCGCGCCGGAGCAAGTGATCGAAGAACTGGAAAAACGTTAATCGCCCTCCCTTCCGCCCGCATCGCCGGGCGGAAGAGTTTCCCCTCTCACTACGCCTACCTCATTCGGGTAATATCTTCGCCAAATATAATGCCGTTGTTTATTGATTAAGGCGCGGCAAATGGAAAGGTGCAATGTAAATCCGTGTTTGCTGCAAAATGCAAAAAGAGATAACGCCCGCAAATAAATGGTGATACCGCTATCGATTAGGATGATTCTTAATGACTAGTCGCGTTCAAATATCTAGTATTATGGCCATCTATTGCTTCAAATCACTGATTTTAAAGCAACCTTTCTGAACAATGTAATGCCATACATGTGAATTGCTGTGTGTAGTCTTTGCCCATCTCCTACGATGGGCTTTTTTTTATTCTTTTTTCGCCAAATTGATTATTTAACGCGCCGTTATTTACATTCAGAAATAAAAAGGCCGCAGCGTAAACTGCGGCCGGGTATTAATGCCTTAGCGGCGCCGAAGCCTTATTTCTTTTTCGACAAGTTGATCCAGGTCTGCACTACGGTATCCGGATTGAGCGACAGGCTATCGATGCCCTGCTCCATCAACCACTCGGCGAAGTCTTCATGGTCGGACGGCCCCTGGCCGCAGATACCGACGTATTTGCCGTGGCGTTTGGCCGCCTGGATCGCCATCGACAGCAGCGCTTTCACCGCGTCGTTGCGTTCGTCGAACAGTTCCGACACCACGCCGGAGTCGCGATCCAGCCCCAGCGCCAGCTGGGTCATGTCGTTGGAGCCGATGGAGAAGCCGTCGAAGTGCTCAAGGAACTGATCCGCGAGCAGCGCATTGGACGGGATCTCGCACATCATGATCACTTTCAGCCCGTTTTCGCCGCGCTTCAGCCCCTGACGCGCCAGCTCGGCCACCACCGCTTCCGCCTGCGCCACGGTGCGCACGAACGGCACCATGATTTCGACGTTGGTCAGCCCCATTTCGTTACGCACGCGTTTCACCGCTTCGCACTCCAGCGCGAAGCAATCGCGGAAGCTGTCGGCCACGTAGCGGCCGGCCCCGCGGAAGCCCAGCATCGGGTTCTCTTCGTGCGGTTCATACTTGTCGCCGCCCACCAGGTTGGCGTACTCGTTGGATTTGAAGTCGGACAGACGCACGATCACGCGCTTCGGCCAGAAGGCGGCGCCCAGCGTCGCGATCCCTTCGGTCAAACGACCGACGTAGAACTCGACCGGGTGGTCATAGCCCTGCATCAACGCGCGAATTTCGTTTTGCAACGCAGGCGTTTGCTGATCGAACTCCAGCAGCGCGCGCGGGTGCACGCCAATCATGCGGTTGATGATAAATTCCAGCCGCGCCAGGCCCACGCCTTCGTTCGGCAAACGCGCGAAGTCGAAAGCGCGATCCGGGTTGCCGACGTTCATCATGATCTTCAGCGGCAGATCCGGCAGTTCGGTCACTTCGGAGCTCTGCACGCTGAAGGCCAGCATGTCGCTGTAAACGAAGCCGGTGTCGCCTTCCGCACAGGATACGGTGACTTTCTGGCCGTCTTTCAGCACGTCGGTGGCGTGGCCACAGCCCACTACCGCCGGAATGCCCAGCTCACGGGCGATGATCGCCGCGTGGCAGGTGCGCCCGCCGCGGTTGGTGACGATCGCAGCGGCCTTCTTCATGATCGGCTCCCAGTCCGGGTCGGTCATGTCGGTCACCAGCACGTCGCCCGGCTGGATGCGATCCATTTCGCTGATATCGTGAATCACTTTCACTGGACCGGCGCCGATGCGATGACCGATGGCGCGGCCTTCCACCAGCACCGGGCTGGAGCCGTTCAGCTGATAGCGTTCCATGGTCTGTTCGTTGGAGCGAACGGTCTCCGGGCGCGCCTGCACGATCAGCAGTTTGCCGGTGTGGCCGTCTTTCGCCCACTCGATATCCATCGGGCGGCCGTAATGTTTTTCGATCAGGATCGCTTGATGCGCCAGCGCCTGCACTTCGTCATCGGTCAGCGAGAACCGGCTGCGCTGCGCTTCCGGCACGTCTTCGATGCGCACCTGCTTGCCGTGATCCTGCGACGGCGCGTACACCATGCGGATTTTTTTCGAGCCCAGGTTGCGGCGCACGATCGCCGGCTTGCCTTTTTGCAACGTCGGCTTGTGCACATAGAACTCATCCGGGTTCACCGCGCCCTGCACCACCATCTCACCCAGACCGAAGGCGGAGGTGATGAACACCACCTGATCAAAGCCGGACTCGGTGTCGATGGTGAACATCACGCCCGAGGAGGCCAGATCGGAGCGCACCATGCGCTGTACGCCCGCCGACAGCGCGACGCCGCGGTGGTCGTAACCCTGGTGCACGCGATAAGAGATAGCGCGGTCATTGAACAGCGACGCGAACACGTGCTTGATCGCCACCATCACGGCGTCGATGCCCTGCACGTTGAGGAAGGTTTCCTGCTGGCCGGCGAAGGAAGCGTCCGGCATGTCTTCCGCCGTGGCGGAGGAGCGCACCGCAAAGGAGGCTTCCGGTTCGCCGTCGGCGAGCTGTTGGTAAGCCTGATGAATTTCACGCTCGAACTCGGCGTGGAACGGCGTGTCGATCACCCATTGGCGGATCTGGGCACCGGCCTTGGCCAGTTGTGCAACGTCGTCAACGTCAGTCTGATCCAGTAACTGATAGATGCGCTGGTTAACACCGCTTTGTTCGAGGAAATCGTTAAACGCCTGCGCGGTGGTGGCAAAACCGTTCGGCACGGCCACGCCCAAATCGGAAAGATTGGTGATCATTTCACCGAGGGAAGCGTTTTTGCCGCCGACACGGTCAACGTCGTGCATGCCAAGCTGGTTGTACCAAAGCACATTACGCAAGTCTGGGCCATTGTTGGACATCGAGACAATCCTTATTGCTATCAGTAGGGTAAAGACGGATTTAATTCGCTTGCTTTACGGCGCCGCTAAACGCGGAGCCGAATCAGACTAGCACACTGATCCGGGGAAAATGGAAAGGTGAATCGATCAACCCACTGAAGAAAGTGGTTTTTAAGAGAATGTCCTAACCGGCTGATTTGCCTGGGAACCGTTCCCAAACGCACGAAAAGCTTAGTTCTCAACAAATTACGTTCTTTTTAAACTTCTGTTTTAATGACCGCGCAAACGCTACCGTTTTTGGTGAAAATAACGGCAAACTCGCGCTCCAGGTGGAAAAGCGCCGCTGGGCCGCACTTTTTATGGCCGCTAATCGCGCTTTCCGCCTGCGCCGCCGCATGGCGGTTTATCGCCCCGTCGTCACAATTTTTTCTCTCGCCCCTTTACCGACGGATCGTCTGCGGCCCATGATATTGACAGTGATGACAGCAGGAACACCGTTTTCAGGTAAGGAGCCTCGGGTGGAAAGAAGCGTTTTTTATATTTCGGATGGTACGGCGATCACCGCCGAAGTGCTGGGACACGCGGTGCTGTCGCAGTTCCCGGTCACGGCGACCACCTATACCCTGCCGTTTGTCGAAACCGAGGCCCGCGCGCGCGCAGTTCGCCAGCAAATCGATGATATTTACCATGAAACCGGCGTGCGCCCGTTGGTGTTTTACTCCATTATCTCGCCGGAAGTGCGCGATGTGATCGTCCAGAGCCAGGGCTTCTGCCAGGATATCGTGCAGGCGCTGGTCGGCCCGCTGCAGGGCGAGCTGGATGTGGAACCGACGCCGGTGCCGAACCGCACCCACGGCCTGACCGCCAGCAATCTCGGCAAGTACGACGCCCGCATCGCCGCCATCGACTATACCCTGGCGCACGATGATGGCATTTCGCTGCGCAACCTCGATCAGGCGCAGGTGATCCTGCTCGGCGTCTCGCGCTGCGGCAAAACCCCCACCAGCCTCTATCTGGCGATGCAGTTCGGCATCCGCGCCGCCAACTACCCGTTTATCGCCGACGATATGGACAATTTGCATCTGCCGGCCTCGCTGAAACCGTTTCAGCATAAATTATTCGGCCTGACCATCGATCCGGAGCGCCTGGCGGCGATCCGTGAAGAGCGGCGCGAAAACAGCCGTTACGCCTCCTTGCGCCAGTGCCGCATGGAAATCGCCGAGGTCGAGGCGCTGTTCCGCAAAAACCAGATCCGCTACCTCAACACCACCAACTATTCGGTCGAAGAGATCTCCACCAAAATCCTCGATATCCTCGGCATGAGCCGCCGCATGTTCTGACCTTTCCCCGCGGGGCCATCGCGCCCCGCCGCCTGCCGTTTATTTCAGCAGCAGCTGATTTTTTTGTGCTTTTTTTCGCGGCTTTGATCAACAGAACGCAATCTCTACGGTTGAATTCAGCGCTTTTTGCGTTATTGTGATCGCCATCACTTCCCGGCGCTCCTGCCGCAGAGAAGAACAGTTTCCAGGGAACAACATGCACAAAACAGATGAACTGCGGACCGCGCGCATCGACAGCCTCGTCACGCCGCAAGCGTTGGCGGATAAGCTGCCGATCTCGGCGGCCGTCGCCGATAACGTGACAGCGTCACGTAAACGCATTGAAAAAATCCTTACCGGTGAAGACCGCCGCCTGCTGGTGGTGATCGGCCCCTGCTCCATCCACGATCTCGACGCCGCCGTCGATTACGCCGGCCGGCTGAACGCCCTGCGCGAACGCTACCAGGATCGCCTGGAGATCGTGATGCGCACCTACTTCGAAAAACCGCGCACCGTTGTCGGCTGGAAAGGCCTGATCTCCGATCCGGCACTGGACGGCACCTTCCAGGTCAACCGCGGCATCGAAATGGCGCGCCGCCTGCTGCTGGAGGTGAACCAGCTCGGCCTGCCGACCGCCACCGAATTCCTGGACATGGTCGTCGGCCAATACATCGCCGATCTGATCAGCTGGGGCGCCATCGGTGCGCGCACCACCGAAAGCCAGATCCACCGTGAAATGGCCTCGGCGCTCTCCTGCCCGGTCGGCTTCAAAAACGGCACCGACGGCAACACCCGCATCGCCATCGACGCCATTCGCGCGGCGCGTGCCGGGCACATGTTCCTGTCGCCGGACAAACATGGTCAGATGACCATCTACCAGACCAGCGGCAACCCGTACGGCCACATCATCATGCGCGGCGGCAAAACGCCGAACTACCACGCCAGCGATATCGCCGCCGCCTGTGACAGCCTGCGTGAATTCGATCTGCCGGAGCACCTGGTGATCGACTTCAGCCACGGCAACTGCCAGAAGATGCATCGCCGTCAGTTGGAAGTGGCCGACAATGTCTGCCAGCAGATCCGCGCCGGCTCTGCCGCCATCACCGGCGTGATGGCGGAAAGCTTCCTGGTGGAAGGCACGCAGAAAATCGTCGCCGGCCAGCCGCTGACCTATGGCCAGTCGATCACCGATCCTTGCCTGAGCTGGTCCGACAGCGAACAACTGCTGGCGATGCTGGCGGATGCCATCGATAGCCGCTTCTAGCCTATCGTAGGCCGGGGCCACGCCCCGGCTTTATCTCCCCTGTTTCGCTCATCTATACTGATCGCAATCCTTTAACACCCGCCGCAACGCACTGGGAGCCCCGGCATGATTCACTCTCTGTTATCCATCCCCTGCGTCACGCTGCAGGGCGAGCAAAAAACGCTGGGCGATTTCCCGGCGCGCGCTTACCTGGTGGTCAACACCGCCAGCAAGTGCGGCTTCACCCCGCAATACCGCGGGCTGGAAAATTTGTGGCAATACTATCGCGAACGCGGGTTGATGGTGCTCGGCTTCCCTTGCAACCAGTTTGGTTCTCAGGAGCCGGGCAGTCCGCTTGAGATCGCCAATTTTTGCAGCCTCAACTACGGCGTCAGTTTCCCGCTGTTCAACAAAATAGAGGTCAACGGCCCCGGCGCCCATCCGCTGTTCAACGAACTGAAACGCCTGGCGCCCGGCATTCTGGGCAGCCGCCGCATCAAATGGAATTTCACCAAATTCCTGCTCACCGCCGATGGTCAACGTGTCACGCGCTTTGCGCCGATCACCAAACCTGAGCGTCTGTTCGACCGTATCGAAACCCTGCTGAAATAATCCCCTCTTTTTTACGGGCCGAGCGCGTTCGGCCCGTCGCCGGATGTCCGTTCGGCAAAAAGGTTCCATCGGTAAGAAAATTTTCCTTGATGTAACCTTTCCATCACATGATAATGATTCTCAATTTGATATTAATTACCATTTAATGGTCTGTTTTATAAGCACAAAGATGATGGATACTGCCAACACGCCAACTCCCGCCGCCGCGGCCCCGACCGAGCACAGCGCAAACGCGCCGCCCAGCTACGACAGCGCACAGCTGCTCGGCGCCGACGGCATCGCGTTCATTACCCATCAGGGCCAGCGCTATCAACTGCGGCAGACCAAGGCAGGGAAATTGATCCTGACCAAATAACCACAGAATCCTCAAACGCCAGCCACCCCGATCTTGTGATCCAGGCAGCCAGCAAATCTATTGATATGTTTCATTACATACGGAGAGTTGCACCATGCCTCTGACATTTTCCACCCGGCTGCGTTTTTCCGCGTTGAGTCTGGCGATTGCCTGCGCTCTGCCTACGGTGGCCTTGGCACAAAACACCAGCACGACACCCTCTTCTTCCCCCGCGACGCCGGCCAAAAAAGCCAAAGCCGCTGACGAAACCATGACCGTGGTCGCCACCGGCAATCAGCGCAGCAGCTTTGAAGCGCCGATGATGGTGACGGTCATCGAAGGCAGTTCGCCGGAAAGCCAAACTACGGGGACCGCTGCCGATATGCTGCGCCGCGTGCCGGGTATTACCGTCACGGGCTCCGGCCGCAGCAATGGGCAGGATCTCATGATGCGCGGTTACGACCGACGCGGCGTGCTGACGCTGGTCGACGGCATCCGCCAGGGCACCGATACCGGCCATATTAACGGCACATTTTTAGATCCTGCGTTGGTGAAGCGCATCGAAATCGTGCGCGGCCCTTCTGCCCTGCTGTACGGCAGCGGCGCGTTGGGTGGCGTAGTGTCTTATGAAACTGTCGACGCCGCCGACCTGCTGTTGCCAGGCCACGACAGCGGGTTCCGCGTCTACGGCACCGCCGGCAGCGGCGATCACAGCTTGGGCATGGGCGCCAGCGCCTACGGCAAGACCGATAACCTCGACGGCCTGCTGTCGTTCGGCACCCGCGACGTCGGCAATCTGCGCCAGGGCAATGGCTTCGATGCCCCCAACGACGAAACCATCAACAACGTGCTGGCCAAAGGCACCTGGAAGATCGACGACAACCAGTCGCTGGGCGGCAACCTTCGTTACTACAACAACAGCGCCCAAGAGCCGAAAAACCCACAAACGCCAGCCAGCTCCGCTGGAAACTTAATGACCGATCGTTCGACGATCCAACGCGACGCGGCTCTGAGTTACAAACTGAAGCCGGTCGGCCAGGATTGGCTGGATGCTGAAGCGAAAGTGTATTACTCGGACGTGAAAATTAACGCGCACGCCAGCGGCAGCGAAGATGAAGCGCGCAAACAAACCACTAAAGGCGCCAAACTCGAAAACCGCACACGCCTGTTTGCAGATACTTTCGCTTCGCACCTGTTGACCTACGGCACCGAGGCTTACAAACAGGAGCAAACGCCGGGCGGAGCGACCGAAAGTTTCCCGCACGCAAAAATCAACTTCGCTTCAGGCTGGCTGCAGGACGAAATCACGCTGCGCGATCTGCCCGTCACCCTGCTCGCCGGCACCCGCTATGACAATTACAAGGGCTCAAGTGACGGCTATGCCGATGTGGATGCGAACAAATGGTCCTCACGCGGCGCAGTCAGCATTACCCCCACCGACTGGCTGATGCTGTTCGGCTCCTATTCTCAGGCGTTCCGCGCACCGACGATGGGTGAGATGTACAACGACTCCAAACACTTCTCCATCCCAATGGGGCCTACCACCATCACCAACTATTGGGTGCCGAACCCTAATTTGAAACCGGAAACCAATGAAACTCAAGAGTACGGATTTGGCCTGCGTTTCGACGATCTGCTGCTCGCCGATGATAGCTTGCAGTTCAAAGCGAGCTATTTCGATACCAAAGCCAAGGATTACATCACAACCGACGTCACCATGGAGCTGGGACGCGGCCCGCGCGGCCCTTACTGCATCAGTTGCACCACCTTCTCGACCAATATCGATCGCGCAAAAATCTGGGGATGGGACGCTACGCTCAGCTATAAAACCTCTTGGTTCGGCTGGGATTTGGCTTATAACCGCACCCGCGGCAAAAATGAAGCGACCGGTGACTGGTTGAGCAGCATCAATCCGGACACCGTCACCAGCTCGCTGGATGTGCCGCTGGGCGAAACCGGTCTGTCCGCCGGTTGGGTCGCCACCTTCGCCGAACGCGCCACCCGCGTGCAGACGGGGACGCCGGAGCAAGGCGGCTACGGGGTTAACGACTTCTATCTGAGCTACAAAGGCCGCGACCGTCTGCAGGGCGTCACCACCACCGTGGTGCTGGGCAACGCCTTCGACAAAGAGTACTACTCGCCGCAGGGCGTCCCGCAGGATGGCCGCAACGCCAAACTGCTGGTCAGCTACCAGTGGTGATCATTTGACTATCTGGCGGACATCCGGTGTGTCCGCCATTCGCATCACAGCGCAGGAGAATCCCGCATGAGCAACACCCTGTACGAACGTTACCAACAGGCTAAAATCGACCATCCCGGTAAATACGCCCGCGATCTGGCGGCGATCCTTGGCGTCAGCGAAGCAGAGCTGACGCACGCCCGCGTTGGCCACGACGCCCGCCGCCTGCAGGCCGACGCACGCACGTTGCTGACCGAACTCGAGCAAGTGGGCGTCACCAAGTCCATCACCCGCAACAGCTATGCGGTGCATGAGCAGATGGGCCGCTACCGCAACCAGCACCTCAACGGCCACGCCGGGCTGATCCTCAACCCGCGCGAGCTGGATCTGCGCCTGTTCCTCAACCACTGGACCAGCGTCTTCGCCATGAGCGAAACCAACAAGCGCGGCGTGCGCCACAGCATTCAGTTCTTTGACCCGCAGGGCGATGCACTGCACAAGGTCTACACCACCGAGGAAACCGATCTGCCGGCCTGGATGGCGCTGGTGGAACGCCACCTGAGCGAAGAAAACCCGGCGCTGGCGCTGCAGCCCGCCGAGGCGGCCACCTCCGATGAAGCCACGCAGGATCAGGCCAAAATCGACGCTGAATGGCGCGCGATGACCGACGTGCACCAGTTCTTCCAGCTGCTGAGCCGCAATAAGCTGACGCGTCAGCAGGCCTTCCGCGCTGTCGGCGACGATCTGGCCTATCAGGTGGACAACAGCGCGCTGTCGCAACTGCTGGAGGCGGCGCAGCAACAGCAAAATGAGATCATGATCTTCGTCGGCAACCGTGGCTGCGTGCAGATTTTCACCGGCCAGATCGAACGCTTGATGCCGCAGGAAGGCTGGATCAACGTGTTCAACCGCCGCTTCACGCTGCACCTGATTGAAAACGCCATCGCCGAAAGCTGGATCACCCGCAAACCGACCAAAGACGGCATCGTCACCAGCCTGGAGCTGTTCGCCGCAGATGGCACGCAGATCGCGCAGCTGTATGGCCAGCGCACCGAAGGCCAACCGGAACAAACCCAGTGGCGCGAGCAGGTCGCCGCGCTCGCCGCCAAGGACATCGCCGCATGAAATCCTCCTTGATCCGCCGCCTGGCGTTGATGGTGACGCTGACGCTGCCGCTCACCGCCGCCGCCGCGCAGCGCATCGTCTCGATCGGCGGCGACGTGACGGAAATCGCCTTTGCGCTCGGCGCCGGCGACGACGTGATCGCCCGCGACAGCACCAGCCTGCATCCGGAAGCGGTGAAAAAGCTGCCGGACGTCGGCTACATGCGCCAGCTGAACGCCGAAGGCATTCTGGCGCTGAAACCGACGCTGGTGCTGACGACCGAGCTGGCGCAGCCGGCGCTGGTGCTCAAACAACTGGCGGACAGCGGCGTCAAGGTCGTCAGCGTGCCGGGTGACACCACCCTGCAAGCGGTGCCGCAAAAAATCGCCGCGATCGCCGCCGCGCTGCAGCGTGATGAGCAAGGCAAGCAGTTGAGCGAGCGCTATCAACAGCAGCTGGCGGCGGTCGATACCACTCCGCTGCCGGTCAAGGTGCTGTTTGTGATGAGCCACGGCGGCATTACGCCGATGGCGGCCGGGCAACACACCGCCGCCGACGCGGTGATCGCCGCCGCCGGACTGAAAAACGCCATGCAGGGTTTTGACCGCTACCGTCCGCTGTCGCAGGAAGGCGTCATCGCCAGCGCGCCGGACCTGTTGCTGGTCACCACCGACGGCGTGCGCACCCTCGGCGGCGAACAGCAACTGTGGACGTTGCCGGGTCTGGCGTTGACGCCGGCAGGTAAGCAGCGTCGCGTGCTGATCGTCGATGACATGGCGCTGCTGGGCTTCGGTCTGGAAACGCCGGCGGCGCTGGCCAAACTGCGCCACGCGGCGGAGCAAAAGTAATGCGCTGTCGCACCTCGCCTCAGTTAGCCATCATCGGCCTGCTGGTGCTGCTGACGCTGCTGGCGCTGGTCGCCGCTAACCTGGGCGCGCTGACGCTGTCGTTTGGCACCCTGTGGCGCGAACCCTTCAGCGACGCCGCCTGGCACATCTGGCTGAACATTCGTCTGCCGCGCGTGCTGTTGGCGGTGGTGATCGGCTGTGCGCTGGCGGTATCCGGCGCGGTAATGCAGGGGCTGTTCCGCAATCCGCTGGCGGATCCGAGCCTGCTGGGCATCAGCAGCGGCGGCGCGCTGTTTGTCGCGCTGTTCATCGTGATGCCGCTGGCGTTGCCGGTGACGATCGCGTTGTATGGCCACATGCTGGCGGCGTTCCTCGGCAGCCTGCTGGTATCGCTGTTGATCTACGGCATCAGCCGCAGCGGGCACGGCAATCTGTCGCGGCTGCTGCTGGCGGGCATCGCGATCAACGCCCTGTGTATGGCTGCCATCGGCGTGCTCTCCTACATCAGCAGCGATCAACAGCTGCGCCAATTCTCGCTGTGGATGATGGGCAGCCTCAGCCAGTCGCAATGGCCGACGCTGGCCGTTTCCGCCTCGCTGATCCTGCCCACGGCACTGCTGACGCTGCTGCAGGCGCGTCGTCTGAACCTGTTACAGCTGGGGGACGAAGAGGCACACTACCTCGGGGTGAACGTTCAGCGCGCCAAGCTGCAGCTGCTGCTGTTGAGCGCCCTGTTGATCGGCGCGGCGGTGGCGATGAGCGGCGTGATCGGCTTCGTCGGTCTGGTGGTGCCGCATCTGGTGCGCATGCGCCTCGGCGGGGATCACCGCTGGCTGTTGCCCTGCTCCGCCCTGGGCGGCGCCTGCCTGTTACTGGTCAGCGACACGCTGGCGCGCACGCTGGTGGCGCCGGCCGAAATGCCGGTGGGATTGATGACCAGCCTGATCGGCGGCCCTTACTTCTTGTGGCTGGTGATGCGCCAGCGGGAGCGAACCGGTGGATAACGCCGCCAACCTCACGGCCCGGGAGCTGCGCTACAGCCTCGGTACGCGCCGCTTGATCAACGATGTTTCGCTCAGCCTCGCCGGCGGTGAAATGGTGGCGATTATCGGCCCTAACGGCGCCGGCAAATCGACGCTGCTGCGTTTGCTGACCGGCTATTTGACGCCGGACTGCGGCGAATGCCGGCTGCTTGGCCGCCCGCTGGAACACTGGGCGCCGCAGCAGTTGGCCAAAGTCCGAGCCGTGATGCGTCAATACAGCGATCTGGCGTTTCCCTTCAGCGTGGAAGAAGTGGTCAGCATGGGACGCGCGCCGCACGGCAAACGCGACGAGCACCAGGCGATCCAACAGGTGATGGCGCAGACCGATTGCCTGGCGCTGGCGCAGCGCGACTATCGTCAGCTGTCCGGCGGCGAACAGCAGCGGGTGCAACTGGCGCGGGTATTGGCACAGCTGTGGCAGCCGCAGCCGTCCCCCGCCTGGCTGTTCCTCGACGAGCCGACTTCGGCGTTGGATCTTTACCACCAGCAGCATACCCTGCGCCTGCTGCGCTCGTTGACGCGCCAACAGCCGCTGGGCGTCTGCTGTGTGCTGCACGATCTCAATCTGGCGGCGCTGTACGCCGACCGCATCCTGCTGTTGCATCAGGGGCGCCTGGTGGCGAGCGGCACACCGCAGGAAGTGTTGCAGACGGAAATCCTCACCCGCTGGTACCAGGCCGATCTCGGCGTGATTCATCATCCCGAAGTGTCGTTGCCGCAGGTCTATCTGCGCCAATGAAACGTTCAAGGGCGCCATGAGGCGTAATGCCGCTCAGTTAATCCTGAGTGGCATTTTTTTATCCAGCCTCTGGGCGTTCTGTGCAGGGGAATTGCCGTAAATGTCCCGCATTTCTCTGTGGCCAACATGAACGGCAATTGGAGGGGCCGATGGCGCGGCCCCTCCACCCGCGCCTTTGCTTAACACCGTCTGTCCGCTATGCGGATACCCTCGCCGCGTCTGCGTTGTCGGGCGGGTCGGCTGCGACAAACGTCCCTGTTAGTCTCGCCTCAACCGGCCTTCCCTGGCCGGTTGCCCCTGACAACGCCGTCTTGCTCGGCAGCCGGTGATGCGCGCCCAAGGTCAACACCTGAGCTGGCTGCTATCGGGAAATCTGTCGCTTATGAGGTTGTGGTAGAGAAGTTGGAGATGAGCGCGGTGTTGGGCGCCCTTGAAGACGCCGAACGCAGGCATAGCGCATTAGGAGAAACCGCCATGGACGGCGGTTTCAGGTGAGACAGGCAGGGACGCCTGTCGCAACCGGCCTCAATGCGCTATGGCGGAGAGAGGGCAGTTGGCAAAGCCAACCGTCTGACAGGGCAAAGGCGCGGGTTGCCAGGGGCCGCGCCTTCGGCCCCTGGCTCGGTCGAGGTGCGTGAGCCACATGAGGCATCTCACTTTTATCGACCGAAAATTTCACGAACGCCTGCATAAAAACGCTAACTGACCAGCATTACGCCATGAGGCGCCCTTTTTTCATCTCAGCTGGAGCAGGAAATCTCCAGATGTTTGCCCCAGTCCGGCGGCAGCGCGGCGAGATCGTCATACTCCGGCGCATCGTCGAACGGCCGCAGCAAGGCCTGATGCAACCGCTGCAAACGGCCGACGTCGTCTTTCTCCGCATCCTCAATCGCTTGCTGGGCCAGGTAGTTGCGCAGGATCAGCCGTGGGTTCACCGCCTTCATCGCCCGTTGCCGCTCCGCGTCGCTGACCTGCTCCTGCTGCAAACGCTGACGATATTGCTGATACCAGGCGTCGAAGGCCGCGCGGTCGATAAACTCATCGCGCAGCGGCGACTGCGCCTGTTGCTGTTCGGTTTCGCTCAACAGACGGAACGTGCGGGTATAGTCCCGCCCTTCCTGGGCCATCAGGCTCAACAGGCCGGTCAGCACGTCGTTATCCTGCGCCGTCGGCGTGAAGAAGCCCAGTTTGGCGCGCATCTGTTCGCCATAAGCGCGCATCAACGCCGGTTCATACGCCGCCAACGCCTGCTGCAGCTGTTCGGCAGTCATCAGCCCCGACAAGGTTTGCGCCAGGCGATGCAGGTTCCATAACGCCACCGCCGGCTGATTATCAAAGGCGTAACGCCCTTGATGGTCGGAATGGTTACAGATGTAGCCGGGCTGATAGTCATCGAGGAAGCCGTAAGGGCCGTAATCGATGGTGATGCCGAGAATCGACATGTTGTCGGTGTTCATCACGCCGTGGGCGAATCCGACGGTTTGCCAATGGGCGATCAGGCGCGCCGTGCGTTCGACCACGTCGGTAAACCACAACAGGTAACGATCGGCCTGATCCTGCAACTGCGGCCAGTGACGGGCGATGACGAAATCCGCCAGCTGCCGCACCTGCTCCGGCTGTTTGCGGTAATAAAAGTGTTCGAAGTGACCGAAGCGCACATGGCTTTCCGCCACCCGCAGCAGCATCGCGCCGCGTTCCGGCTGCTCGCGGTATACCGGTTGTTGACTGGTGACAATAGTTAACGCACGCGTGGTGGGGATCCCCAGATGGTGCAACGCCTCAGAGGCCAGAAACTCGCGGACAACCGAACGCAGCACCGCGCGGCCATCCCCCATGCGTGAATACGGCGTCAGCCCGGCGCCCTTCAGGTGCCAGTCACGGTGACTGCCGTCCGCCAGGACTTGTTCGCCCAGCAAAATGCCGCGCCCATCGCCCAGTTGCCCGGCCCAGACGCCGAACTGGTGGCCACTGTACACCTGTGCCAACGGCTGCATGCCCGGCAGCAGCGTTTCCCCCGCCCAAATCGGGGTTTTATCCTGAGTAAACCAACTGTCATCCAGCCCCAGCTCGCGCGCCAGCGGCTCACTGTGGTACAGCAGGCGCACATCCTTGAGCGGCGTCGGGTTCAGGGCGGTGTAAAAACCGGGTAATTGTTGATAGTAAGCGTTATCGAATTGCGGCATAGGCCCTCCGTTTCAGCGTAGTGTAGAGCCTGAACGGGAGGATTAACACCGAAGGAATGCAGGGAGAACGCATCCGCCTGTCGCCAGAACGGATGCGGGAGGTTTCGCGTGAGGAAACGCGCTGAACGTCGGCTGACAAACGCGGTTATCAGCAAAACGTGGGGGAATAACGGCGACTGAATCACGCTAAACATCACCCCGTCGCTTATTTACCTCATTGTGTGTAGTTTTTTTGTATCACTTCTTAATTATTGAACTCGCTGGGCATCGCCAGCAAAGCTTGCAGATTATCCACACCAACGCTGGGCCATAAAAAACCTTGCAGGCCTAAAACACCGGCGTATCTGAGTTTATTAAAGTACTCTTTTTTCTCTATTCCTCCGACGATCACGCCTTTACACAACAGGTTGATATTCTTTAACAACGAGTCGATGACCACGTCATACCCCTGATGGGTAAACAGCTGCCAGTAAAAACGCTTGTCTATCTTTACGTAGTCAAACAAACCATCGTACAACGCGGTCAGCGTGGCTTTACCGGAACCGAAATCATCAAGCCATAGCGTAAACAATTCGCTTAATCGCCGCACGCTTGTATTGTTCTTTCCGGCAGAAAGATTCGGAAAACTCTCACTCATTTCAAATGCAATAAAAGGATATTGCCGGATCCTCTGGCACAAGGCCGGATCGGAAAGAATAAGCTCGACGATGGTTTCTTCGATATTGATGGTCAACTGCACGCTGTTACCGGTAAACCAGGCAGCATGCTGCTCCGCCAGTCTCAATTGCTCATTAAATAACTCAATCCTTTGTTCAGGCGCCAATAAATTAATCCCAATTTCGGCCGGCATGGCTAAATCACCGTCGAGACTGTTGAAACGGCTCAACATTTCCACCGCCAACAGCCCACCCTCCATTGAGTAAACAGGTTGAAAAACATAGCTACTAATAAAGTCAGCTTCGAGTTGGATGTTCATTTTAATGCCACAGGATGAATGGCTAGCGTATCATCGTATATCAATATATTTTATCGATCAATCCTTCTGGGATTAATCGGAAATATCAATGCAAATGTTCGTAAAATATCATTTAATTGATAGATTAAAGCTATACGACAATCGCGAACGGCGCAAAGAAAAGCAGCCGCACTTATGCCATTTTTCTCGTTCGGCGCGTGATGCGAAAAGATATTTGGCTTAAGTGGAATGGATTTGAGGCCAAATTTGACTTATCTCCTTTGTTTTAATTAAGAAAAATCCTAAATAAAGTAAAATAATCTTTCTGACTTAACGCCAATTTTTCCGGCCGTTAACGATGACTGATTAAATTTAATAACGCATCAATTCCGCCCGTTATTCGCCGCATTGAAAACCTGAAAAAATGCCCACCTTGATTTTCAGAAAATCTGCGCTACGCCCAGCGAAACGTCGCTTTCAGCGATAAAAAAAGGGATGAGCACGCTCATCCCCTCGCAGCCAGACCGCCCGGCTAGCGGATGGTATCGCTCAGCCATTGCCGCAGCTCGGTCAATTCAGCCGCCTGTTGCGGATAGGCCGCCACCAGGCGGTCGCAGCAGGCGGCGACGGGCTCACTGCGGTACGCGCAGCCCACCAGCATGTCCGCCAACCGCTGTAGCGGAGCCGGATTCAGGCTGTCGGTGAATACCTGCGCACGAACAATTGTCCCCTTCTCGACATCGAAGAACAGGTCCACGCCGCCCCAGACGAAGCGTTCATTTAGCAGATGGCTGAACGCCGGCGCCTTGCCGAAATTCCATTCCCAACTGCTCTGTTTGGCGAACTGCGCGGCAAAATCGGGCAGATCGGGGAATACATCCGGCGAAATGATCTCCGGCTCGGCCGTCTCGCCATAGTGGGCGAAGAAGGCCTGCACGATCGCCTCACACACCTGCTCATGGCTGATGCCCGGCAAAAACTCCGCCAGGTTGGCGACGCGTGAACGCACCGAGGTGATGCCCTTGGCCTGCAGTTTTTTGGGATCCGGATTGAGGTAGTCCGCCAGCCGCTCCAGATCGGCATTCAGCAACAGCGTGCCGTGGTGGAAACCGCGATCCTGCGTTTCGCGATAGGCGGAGCCGGATATTTTGCGCGGCCCGTCGGCGGTTTCCATCACCAGGTCATTGCGCCCCGATGCGTCGGCCGTTACGCCCAACTGCCGCAGCGCTTGCAGAATGATGTTCGTAGAGACGCTTTTATCGTACCCCGGCTTGCCGGCCATAAAGGTGAAGCAGGTGTTGCCCAAATCGTGGAATACCGCCCCGCCGCCGCTGCTGCGCCGCGCCAGCCGAATGCCATCCTGTTCCATACGCCGGGTGTTGCACTCTTTCCAGGGGTTCTGCGACTGGCCGATCACCACCGTTTCGGCATTGCGCCACAGGAAGAGGATTTTTTGCGTGGTCATTTCGCGGAAGATGCACTCTTCCACCGCCAGGTTGAACCAGGGATCGTAGGAGTCGGAGATCAGTAAACGCAAACTGTTCATGGCAGGCACCGTTCAAAACACGTGATGCCGCCATGATACACCAAATCAACGGGTTAAGGCTAAATGCGCCGCGCCTGCCAGTACACCCGTTTCCAGTAAACGTTATCGAGCGAGGAGCGGATCACCCCGCGGCTGGTCGAAGCGTGGATAAATTGGTCGTTGGTATCGTAAATGCCGACGTGCAGACCGTTCTCACCGCCGCCGGTTTTGAAAAACACCAGATCGCCCGGCATCAGTTCGTCGCGCGAGACCTTGGTGCCCAGCGAGGTTTGCTCTTCGGTCGAACGGGGCAGCTGCATATCGAAGCGATCGCGGAACGTGCGGTAAACAAAGCCGGAGCAATCGACGCCGCCGCGATCCAGGCCGCCGTAACGGTATGGCGTGCCGTACCACTGGCGCAGTTGTTCATTGAGCTGAGCCACCACCACGATAGAATCCGCCAGGCGGCCGCTGGGTGGCGGCGCATGGCTGCTGCAACCGGCGAGGATTAAACTGGCTAATAAAAACCACACACGCATCCGCATAATATCCCTTCATTGAACACGTTGCCGCATTATGCCATTCGGTACACCACTACACTGCCTGCGAGGCAAAGCCGGCACCACGTAAGGAAAGCGCTATTTCGCGTTAATTTATCTCCCGCACGGGGAAAAAGGCAAGCGCCATGAGGGAGATAATAGCAGGATCGCCGGTTTTGGCCCTATTGCGGCGATTTGGTCTCGGATTTGCTGTTAATCAGCCAGACGCCGAACAGAATAAACAGCGTGCCCAACGTTTTCAGCAGCGTAGCGGATTCGTTAAACCACGGCAGGATCACCGCCGCCAGGTAAACCAGCGCATAGCTGACGCTCAGCAGAGGATAAGCGCGGTTTAACGGCAGATGGCGCAGCGCAAAGAACCAACACAGCATCGACAGCGCATAGCCAAAGATGCCGCCGCCCACCGCCAGCAGCGGCAGCCAGTAGTCGCCGATCAGCGTCAGCGAGACATCGGCGAACGACATCAGCGGGATCTGAACCATGCCCCACTTCATCAGCAACTGCGCCAGCGTCACCAGCAGTACGCTGGCGGCGCCCCAGGCATAGCCCTTCATGAATGCACGCTCATCAGCAGGATCCCCAGCATAATCGACGCCACGCCACACCAATGGCGCGCGGTCGTCGGCTCATGAAACAGCCAGCGCGCGGCCAGCGTCACCATCACGAAGTTAAGGCTGAGCATCGGGTAAGCCAGGCTGAGCGGCAGGCGTTGCAGCACATTGAGCCACACCGCCATGCCCAGCCCCAGCAACAGCACCGCCAGCGCCAGCCAACGCAGCGTCTGCTTGAGCCGCGCCTCGTCCGCCCGTTCCCAGCAGTGCGCCGCCTGCTTCTGGCACAGCTGCCCACCACAGGTGAGCAGACTGACCACTATCACCAACAGAAAACCGATCATGGTTGCTGTTTATACCACATCAGCACCAGACGGTTCATGCGATCCACCTTGTCTGCGGCAGGCAGTTCCTGCGGCAGCGCTTCGCCGCGGGAGAGCTGCAACACCAGCGACACATTCCCCTGCTTGCGCGCCTGCGCCAGCCACTGCGGGAAGTCGGCGTCGCTGATCAGGTGCCCTTTGGCGTCCGGATACTCCAGACCATAGGCCACCTCGCCTTTCTGGCTGTACATCAACACGTCGCTGCGCTTGAGTTCCCAGGCCAGGCCGGCCGCCAGCCCGACGCTGTCGCTCAACACAAAGCGGCTGTCGCTCAGTTCGGCCATGGTTGCGCGGGCGAAGTTTTGCGGCAGTTTGGAATCGGTCACCTGTTGCGGGATGGCGTAACCAATCACCAGGCACAGCAACACCGGGCAAGCCGCCGCCCAGCGCCATTGGCGGCCGTTATCGCGCGCGGAGACCAGCGCGAACAGCAGCCAACCGCCGAACGCGATCAGGCCGAGAACCACTTTCGGCCACTCCTGCGGAGTAAACAGATGCGCTTTCGGCAGCAAACCGGCGCTCAACACCACCAGCGCCACGATGCCAATCAGCCCGAACAAGCCGTTCAGCCAGGCGTTGGCCTTAAACAGCCTGGCGCGCAGCGTGGCGGCATAGTCTTCCGCATAGGCGGTCATCAGCAGCGCCAGCGGCGCCATGCACGGCAGAATATAGGTCGGCAGCTTGCCTTTGGCGATGCTGAAGAAGATCAGCGGCATCATCGCCCAGCTCAGCAGGAAGAACAGCTCCGGGCGCTGCACGCGTTCGCGCCAACCTTTGAGCAGCGCGCCGGGCAGCAGCGCCAGCCACGGCAACACCGCCGCCAGCAGGATCGGCAGGTAATACCAGAATGGCGCCTTGTGCTGGGCGTTATCTTCGGCGAAGCGCTGAATGTGTTCGACCCAGAAGAAGTAATTCCAGAAATCGGGCTCACGTTGCGCGATCGCCAGCGCCCACGGCAGGCTGAGCAATGTGGCGGTCACGATCGCCACCGGGCCGTAGCACAGCAGATCCTTGATGCGACGTTGCTGAATGACAATCGGGATCACCGCGATCACCGGCACCGCCAGCGCCAGGAAGCCCTTGGTCATAAAGCCCATGCCGCAGGCCAAGCCCAGCAAGGCGTAGGCGCCCAGCTTGCCTTTGACCGAGGTGGCTTTCAGCGTCAGGTAATAGCTGACCATCGCCGCCGCCAGCCACAACGAAATCATCGGATCCAGCACACTGTAGGTACCGATGCTGAACACCAGCACCATCGACAGGAACATCAGCATCGCCAGGCTGGCGCGGCGCGCATTGCGCCACATCAGCATCGCCAGCGCGAACACCAGCAGCGCGGTCATGCCGGTGCTGAACACCGAGCCGAACCGCACCGCAAAGTTGTTTTCCCCGAACAGCCACTGGCTGATGTTATTGAACCAGTATCCCGCAACCGGCTTCTCGAAATAGCGCAGCCCCAGCAGGTGCGGCACCACCCAATCGCCGCGTTGCAGCATTTCACGACTGATCTCGGCATAACGCGTTTCATCCGGCTGCCACAGCAGGCGACCGTTAAGCGGGATCAGATAGACCAGAGCAAAAAAAACGGCCAGCAGAATGGCCCAGGATCCTTTTAGCGCCTTCATGTAACGTCCTTCACATCGGTTTGACAGCCCAGCCAACCTTCGCGGCCGGGGAAAGGAGCGCGCTTGATGCGGCCCAACGGCAGTGACGCCAAATCTTGCGGTAACAGCGCGCTCAGCGGGCAGAATTCGATGCCCTGCTGCCGTGCGCGTTGCAATAACTGTTCGAACATCGCCGCTTGCGACATGCCTTCCACTTCGGTGTGAATGGTGTACACCGGTACGCCGCGATCGTTCTCGATGGCGCGCAGAATGTAGTCGTTGAAGTCGGCCATGCTGACTTCGCTGCCGATCACTTCGTCGAAAGTCGGCAACGTCACCGGGATCTGCACCGTACCGTGACGCCCGTCGCTCAGCACCGGACGGAATGGATGGGTGCCGCGGCAATCGCTGTTGTAATGGAAGCCGAAGCGCTGCTTGACCTCCAGCACGCGCGTGTCGGCACGCCACCCTGCTACGGCGGAGCATTTCACCGGCTGGCCGGTGCTGGCGCTCAGGGCATCGACGCCCCGCTGCACCTGTTCGGTCAGCTGCGCCTCGCTCCACTTGCCGACGTTGGCCTGCCATCCCTGGTGATCCCAGGCATGCAGCCCGACTTCATGGCCGGCTTCGGCGGTGCGCTTCATCAGCGGCCCCAGCGCGCGTGAAATGTTGCGCCCCGGCCACGCGGTGCCGGCCAGCAGAATATCCAGACCGTACAGCGAAGCGGCGTTCGAGCGCAGCATTTTCCACAGAAATTTCGGACGCAAAAGGCGCCAAAGATGGCGCCCCATGTTGTCCGGTCCCACGCTGAAGAAGAAGCTGGCCTGAATGTCGTACTTTTCGAACAGGTCCAGCAATTGCGGCACCCCTTCACGGGTGCCGCTGAAGGTATCTACATCAACCCGCAGACCGACTTTCTTCATGCATCGTTCCCTTCCTGAACGGTAGTGCGCAGGAAGTAGTCCAGCGTATCGGCGACGGTTTGCTTCATCTCGATGGTCGGCTGCCAGCCCAGCAGGCGGCGCGCGTTTTTGATGCTCGGCGTGCGGTGCTCGACGTCCTGGTAACCTTTACCGTAGTAGCTGCTGCTCTCCACGTCCTTGAAGCCGGCAAACGGCGGGAAGCGGTCGCGCAGCGGGTGGTTGTTGAAGCTTTCCAGCAGCATTTCCGCCAGCTCGCGAATGCTCGCTTCGTTGGTCGGGTTGCCGATGTTGACGATCTGACCGTCGCACAGGCCGTCGCGGTTCTCAATGATGCGGAACAGCGCTTCGATGCCGTCGTTGATGTCGGTGAAGCAACGCTTCTGTGCGCCGCCGTCCATCAGTTTGATCGGCGAACCTTCTACCAGGTTGAGGATCAGCTGGGTGATGGCGCGGGAAGAACCGATGCGCGCGGCGTCCAGGTTATCCAGACGCGGCCCCATCCAGTTGAACGGACGGAACAGCGTGAACTTCAGGCCTTCTTTGGCGCCGTAAGCCCAGATCACCCGATCCAGCAGCTGTTTGGAGACCGAGTAGATCCAGCGTTGTTTGTTGATTGGCCCGACGATCAGACGAGAATGGTCTTCATCGAACTCTTTGTCGTCGCACATGCCGTACACTTCGGAGGTGGACGGGAAGATGATGCGCTTGTTGTATTTCACGCAGTCGCGAACGATCTTCAGGTTCTCTTCGAAGTCCAGCTCGAACACGCGCAGCGGGTTACGGGTGTATTCGATCGGCGTCGCGATCGCCACCAGCGGCAGCACCACGTCGCATTTCTTGATGTGATACTCGATCCACTCGGAGTGGATGCTGATGTCGCCTTCCACGAAGTGGAAGCGCGGGTTGTCGAGGAAGCGGCTGATGGCGTCAGAGCCGATATCCAGACCGTAGATGTCGTAACGATCGTCGCGCAGCAGACGCTCGGTCAGGTGGTTGCCGATGAAACCGTTGACCCCGAGGATCAGCACGCGGGTGCGGCGTTTCATCACGGCGTTGGGCTTGGCGGCCAGACGCACGTCGGTGACGATGCCCATTTCCTGCGCCAGGCGGCTGCCCTGCACGTACAGGCCACTTTCGTTCTGCCCGGCGACGATTTCCAGCGCGCCTTCGCCACAGGCGATGACCAGCGGGGCGGTGCTCAGCACGGTGCCCGGTTGTTTATCGTGTTGGGTATCCAGCACGCGGGAACGCCAGACGATCAGCTTGCGCTGGCCGAGGTAGCTGAATGCCCCCGGGTACGGTTCAGTGACGGCGCGCACCAGGTTGTTGATCTCTTTGGCGGATTTGTGCCACAAGATCTCGCCGTCCGCCGCGGTGCGGCGCCCGAAGTAGCTGGCCTGAGACTCATCCTGCTTGGTAAAAGTGGCGGTGCCGTTCTTCAGCTTCGGCAGTTGCTCTTTCAACATGGCCTGCGCGGCTTCCAGCACTTTTTTGTGCAGCGTCAGCGCGGTGTCGTTGTCGGCGATAGCCACTTTCTGCTGGCCCACAATGTCGCCGGCGTCAGGGCGTTTCACCATTTTGTGCAGGGTGGCGCCGGTTTCGGTTTCGCCATTCACCAACGCCCAGTTCACCGGCGCGCGGCCACGGTAGCGCGGCAGCAGCGAACCATGCAGGTTGAAACCGCCCAACGGGGCCAGCGACAAGATCTCGTCGCTCAGCATGTGACGGTAGTAGAACGAGAAGATCACGTCCGGCTGCAGTTCGCGAATGCGATCAACCCACAGCGGGTGGTTCACGTCTTCCGGCGCATAGACCGGCAGATCCAATTCGGCGCCCAAACGGGCCACGGAGGAGAAGAAGTTGTTCTCACCTGGGTCGTCGGTGTGCGTGAACACAGCCTGCACGTCATAACCCGCCTCAGTCAGCGCTTTCAGACCTGCGCAGCCAATATCATGGTAAGCAAATACAATAGCTTTCATCATTCTTCTTCCTGAGTATTGTGGTCTTGCTGTACGCCGACCACTTTCTGAACAAAATAGCGAGGACGTGCGCGCACGTCGGTATAGATGCGGCCGATGTATTCACCCAGCAGCCCCATGCCGACAAACTGGGCGCCGATAAAGGTGAACAGGACGGCGAAAAGCGTGAACACGCCGCCGGCGGCCCATTCAGGACCGAGCAGCAGACGCAGCGCGATCAGCACCAGCGCCAACACGAACCCGGACAGCGCCACGATGCTGCCGACCACGCTGAGCAAACGCAGCGGCGTAGTGGTCAGACAGGTGATCAGGTCATACATCAGGTTGATCAGCTTCATCAGGCTGTATTTGGAGTCGCCGAACTCGCGCTCGGCGTGACGCACGTCGATCTCGGTCGTGCGACGGGCGAAGGTATTCGCCAGGATCGGGATGAAGGTGCTGCGCTCATGACAGTGCAGCATCGCCTCAACGATATGACGACGGTAGGCGCGCAGCATGCAGCCGTAGTCCCCCATCGATTTGCCGGTGGCGCGTTGAATCATCATGTTGATTACGCGCGAAGCGCTTTTGCGGAACCAGGAGTCCTGACGGTTGGCGCGCACGGTGCCCACCACGTCATAGCCCTCTTCCGCCACGCTGACCAGCCGAGGGATTTCCTCCGGCGGGTTCTGCAGATCGGCGTCAAGGGTAATCACCAGATCGCCGGTCACCTGATTGAAACCGGCCATGATCGCTGAGTGTTGGCCATAGTTGCGGTTAAGCAGGACGGCAATCACGTGACTGTCCGGCTTTTCGGCCGCCGCGGTCAGCATGTCAGCGGAGTTGTCGCTGCTGCCATCGTCGACGAGAATGATTTCATAAGGTTGGGATAACTGCTTACAGGCGGCGGTAGTGCGCTCCAGCAACGCAGGCAGGCTTTCCTGCTCGTTGTATACCGGGATGACTATCGACACTTTTTTGATCGGTTCAACGCGAGACACGTAAAGACTCCACAACAGAAGACAAGGCATTGACCACGCGATCCACATCGGCGTCGGTCATATCAGGGAATAGCGGTAAGGTGCACAGCCGCGCCGAGTTCCATTCGGTATTCGGCAACGACAGCTGCGGATAGCGCTCACGGTAGAATTTCTGGGTGTGCGCGGCACGGAAATGCAGCCCGGTGCCGATGCCAACCTCTTTCAGGCGCTCCATCAGCTGGTCGCGATCGAGGCCGCAGCGCTCGGGATCGACGCGCACCATAAACAGGTGCCAGGCGTGGTCATGCGGATAATCCGGCACGCCCAACGGCTGGAACGGCGAGCCTTCCAGCGCGCTCAGGTAGCGCTGCGCCAGCGCCTTACGGCGCGCGTTCAGCTCGGCGAAGCGCGACAGTTGCACCACAGCGATCGCCGCGTGAATGTCTGACAGGTTGTATTTGTACCCCGGCTCCACCACTTCGGCCTGGGGTTTGCGGCCCAGCTGCTGGCGATCGAAGGCATCGACGGCCAGGCCGTGGAACTTCAGGCAACGCAGGCGATCCACCAGCGCATCGTCGTCGGTGGCGATCAGGCCGCCTTCGGCGCAGGTCACGTTCTTAATCGCGTGGAACGAGAAAATCGCCGTGCCGCGCGCGCCGACCCATTCGCCGTTGTAGCGCGTGCCAACCGCGTGGGCGGCGTCTTCGATCAGCGGCAGACCATGGCGTTCGGCCACGGCGCGCAAAGCGTCCATCTGCAGGGGAGCGCCGGCATAATGCACCGGAACAATCGCTTTGGTTTTCGGGGTGATGGCAGCCTCAACGTCGGCGGCGCTGACCATCAAGGTCTCACGGTCAACGTCGATCATTACCGGCGTAGCGCCCAGCAGTTCGATCATGTTGAGGGTGGAAACCCAGGTTTGGGAAGGGGTGATGACTTCATCGCCGGGCCCCACGCCCAGCGCCATCAAAGTGATGTGCATGCCCGCTGTGGCGGAACTGACGGCGATGGCGTGCTTACAGCCGAAGGTGGAACAGAAGTCGCTTTCCAGTTGCTGATTTTGCGGGCCGGTGGTGATCCAACCGGAACGCAACACTTTCTCTACCGCGGCGATTTCTTCGTCGCCGATGGCTGGACGAGAGAAAGGTAAAAATTGATCCATAGTTAACCCCAAACGTATCGGACTGCTTTTGATGACACTGTAAATCCCTTTCGTTTAACGAATATTAAACGCCAGAGAAGAATCGTTTCCGTGGATTAACTGCCAATGTAAGGCCGCAAGCTTAACTAAACCTTAAGACGAGACTTATCATCAGTGGGAGAACTGATAGGGAGGTGCCGTCATCATTAATATAATTTTATTATGTAAATCAAATTCTTATATTTTTTAATAATTACTTACGTATTTTATTTTTGCCGAATCAAGCGTAGCACGTCATCGACGTTTTTCAAGAAAATCGGTATGAAAATGAGAGACCGCACAATATTCGTCGGTCCTTACCCCGCTATTTATATTCACTGTGTTTAGTTTCCGTTTACGTTGCGCCCCGCCGACTGGGTTAATTAAGCCGTGCGGGTCATGATCCAACGCTGGTCCCCTACCCATTGCAGCTGGAAATCCACTTCATAAATCTGCGACAGCAGCGCGGGCGCCATCACTTCACGCGTGACGCCCTGCGCCACCAGCCGGCCGGCATGCAGCAACCAAACCCGATCGGCCTGCTGTAGGGTGTGATTCAGATCGTGCGCGCATACCAGCGCGCTGCGCCCGCTCTGGCAGAATTCGCGCAGCAGGCGATCCAGCGCGACTTTCTGCGCCACATCCAGGCTGTTGGTCGGCTCATCCAGCAACAACAGGCGGCTGTGCGGATTGACGCTGGGCCACACCTGCAGCAAGACCGCCGCCAGCCGCACCCGTTGCCATTCGCCTCCAGAAAGCTGCGTCAGCATGCGTGACAGCTTATCCACCAGCTTCAACCGCCGGCACAGATAGAGGATGGCGTGCTCCACATCGGTTTGCGTTGCCGCCGCAGGCCGGTGCAGCGCCAAATACTGAAACACCGGCATCAGCGACACCGGCGGCTGTTGCTGGCTGAGGTAACCGCGCCGGGATGCCAGTTCGCTCCCCGGATAATCGGAGAGCGCGCGTCCGTCCAGACGAACCTCGCCCAGCCCCGGCAGCATGCCCGCCACCCGCGCCAGCAGAGTGCTCTTCCCGGCGCCGTTTGGGCCGATCAGGTGAACCTGCAACCCGCCGTCAATCTGTGCCGAAAAAGGCGCCAGGCGCCCCGCCACCCCAACCTCAACGAGTTGCAGCATCCGTCTTACCCTGCCAGCGCTTGTTTCACCGCCGCCACCAGCGCCGGATCTTCCGGCGTGGTGTCAGGCGAGAAGCGCTGGATCACCGTGCCGTCGCGCGCGATGAGGAATTTCTCGAAGTTCCACAGAATATCGCCGGCGTGCTTCGGCGCACGCCCTTTGCTGGTCATCCGCGCCAGGAACTCGCTGCCCTGCGGCGCGACAGCAGCCGGCTGCGCGGCAATCAGCGCCTGATACAGCGGATGACGGTGTTCGCCGTTCACCTCAATCTTGGCGAACATCGGGAATTGCACGCCGAAAGTGCCGCGGCAAAACGCCAGGATCTCTTCGTTGCTGCCCGGCTCCTGCCCCAGGAATTCATTGGACGGGAACCCCAGCACTTCCAGCCCCCGATCGCGATAGGTTTCGTACAGCGCTTCCAGCCCTTCATATTGCTTCGTCAGGCCGCACTCCGAGGCCACGTTGACCACCAGCAGCACCTTGCCCTGATAGGCCCCCAGCGTGGTAGCCTGATTTTCGATGGTCTGTAACGGCAGGTTATAAATTGGATTGCTCATCGGTTGTCATCCTGTAGTTTTTTAATGGCAGGTGAATGAAGAAAACTACCTTACGCCTTTTGCCCGGGTCAGTAACCAGATAAATAGCGGCGCTCCCAGCGTAGCGGTCACCACGCCGATCGGCAGTTCGGCCGCCAGCAGCGCAACGCGGGCGATCACATCGGCCACCAGCAACACGCCGGCCCCCGCCAGCGCGCAGGCCGGCAACAGATAGCGTTGGTCGGTCAGGCCGGTGAGCCGCAAAATATGCGGGATCACCAGCCCGACGAAGCCGATCACCCCGGCGAGCGCCACGCTGACGCCCACCAGCCAGCCGATCGCCAGCACCAGCAGGTTGCGCCACAGATGCAGCGACAGCCCGAGCTGCCGCGCCTGCACCTCGCCCAGCGCCATCAGGTTAAGCGCTCGCCCCTGGCCGCACAGCCACAGCAGCACCGGCAGCAGCGCCAACACCAGCCACTTTTGGCGCCAGTCGACGCCGCCGAAGCCCCCCATCATCCAGTACATCAACTGCCGCAGATCGAGACTGGTGCTGAAATAGACCGCCCAGGTCATCAACGCGCTGCACACGATGCCCAGCGCCACTCCCACCAGCAACAGCCGCGTATTGGTCAGGCGGCGCCGGCGAGCGAAGCCCAGCAGCAAGAACGTCATCGCCAGCGCGCCTGCTATCGCGGCGGCGCTCATCAGCGCTACCGGCAGCAGACCGTGACCCAGCAGCACCGTCAGCACCAGCGCAACGCCGGCGCCGTTCGCCACCCCCAGCAGGCCAGGTTCCGCCAACGGGTTTTCAAACAGCGCCTGCATCACTGCCCCGGCTACCGCCAGGGCTGCGCCGACCAACATCACCGCCAGCGCACGCGGCAATCGCAGTTGCCAGACGAACAGCTGCGCCCGATCGCTGAACCATTCTGACGGCCATATCCATCGATCGCCGGCGCAAAGGCTAAACAGCAATGCCAGCACCACACCCAGCGCCAACAGAATGACCTGGCGTTTATCGCGGTAACGTTGATGTTGCAACAGTAAGGTGAAGGTACGGCTGGTTGGCATGGCGCGGCGATTCCCTGCCGGCCGCTGTCGTGGCCGGATAATTGACGTCTGAGTCAAATATTAGGGGGTTAACGCCGCAAGGGGAAGCCTTGCGTAAGCGATGGCGCAGGAAAGCAACGGCTGGCCCTGCCCGTCATCGCCAAGATGATGGCAAAACCAGCCGCCGATACACTCAGGGGTTAACGGTGCTGACCGGGGTTGCCCTGCGGATAAGGCCAGCCGCGGCCGTCATCGCGCCGGTCATGGTCGCCGCGATCGTCATGATCACGATTATCGCGATCGCCGTGGAAAGGATTGCCGCTGCGCGCCGGCTCGCGATGCTCATAGCCGCGCGGCGGCGAAGGCTGCCAGCGCCCGCCGTCCCAGTACAGGCCGCGCGCATTGCGCTCCCCCAAACCGCGGCCCTGGTGTGCATGCCACCATTGCGGGGGACGCCAGTCGTAGCCATCCCAGTAGTAGCCGCGGCGGTCCTGATCCCCCAAATGCAGGGAAACGCCCGGCACGTTGATATCGACAGAGACATCGGCCTGTGCCGCCAGCGGCAGCAACAGAGGGAAACACACCAGCAACAGGAGCTTTTTCATTTTGCCTTCTCACTCTATTTTTCTTGCTGCAGTGGTTATATCAGTGCGCTTATTTAGCGACTATCTCACCGGTGCCTATTTTCAGATCGTTTTCGACGGCCTTACACAATCCCGACACTGTTTGCCGACGTCTTTAATTATTATTGCCTCTGCCAAGGCTTAACGAATAACTGACATCGCTTAAGCGGCGCGACAATGATAATTAAACGGATCCCCACCGGAGGATAATAAGATGATTAAACGACTCGGTATGCTGCTGGCCGTGGTCGCACTGGCCTCAACCCTTAGCGCCTGCTGCTGGGGCCCTCACGGAGGCGGCGGCCACCGTGGCGATGGCCCTGGCCATTATTACGGGCGTTATTGAAGTGAGAAATAAAAGCCACGCATTACATGAAATAAGATATAAGAATATTCCGCAATTAAGGACAATGATTTTCGCCGTGCCGACTTAACGGCTCAATGAAGTCATGTCTTATCGATTAGGAATAAACTGAATTTTGTCCCAGAAAAGAAAAAGGCCGCGCAAGCGGCCTTTTTTGATGTCACGTCACTCACCCTTTCGGGCTGGCGTTTTCTACCCGGCTTTTCAGCTTCTGCCCCGGACGGAAGGTCACCACGCGGCGCGCCGTAATCGGAATGTCTTCGCCGGTCTTCGGGTTACGCCCCGGACGTTGGTTCTTGTCACGCAGATCAAAGTTGCCAAAACCCGACAGTTTTACCTGTTCGCCATTCTCAAGGGCCCGACGGACCTCTTCAAAGAACAGTTCCACCAGGTCTTTGGCGTCCCGTTTGCTAAGCCCAAGCTTCTCAAACAGGTGTTCTGACATTTCAGCTTTAGTAAGCGCCATAGGTTCAATCCCTCAAGGATGCTTGGAATCGCTGTTTTAGAGCCTCTACGCATTTTGCAACGGTAGCGGCTATCTCCTCTTCTTCCAGTGTACGAGCGGTATCCTGCAATACCAGACTGATAGCCAGGCTCTTGTCACCTTCTGCCACGCCCTTGCCACGGTACACGTCAAACAAGTTTACGCCAACTACCTGATTTGCGCCAACTTTCTTACACTCGGCCAAAATATCTTCTGCGGGGACGTTTTCAGCCACCACAATGGCGATATCACGGCGGTTTGCCGGGAAGCGCGAAATCTCCCGCGCCTGAGGCACGGCGCGGCTCGCAAGCTTGTTCCACTCCAGTTCAAACACCACGGTGCGGCCGTTAAGATCCAGTTTACGTTCAAGTTCCGGGTGAACCACACCGATGAAACCAACGCGTTCGCCGTGCAAATAAATCGCCGCACTTTGCCCTGGATGCAGGGCCGGATTGGCTTCCGCCCGGAACTGAATTTCGGATAATTTACCGGTCAGCTCGAGGACAGACTCCAGATCCCCTTTTAAATCATAGAAGTCGACGGGCTTGCGCGCCAGATCCCAATGTTCATCGTGCGTATGGCCGGCGATCACGCCCGCCAGCATGACGTCCTGACGGATACCCAGATCTGCCGCACTATCAGGCACAAAGCGCAGGCCGCTTTCGAACAGGCGCAGGCGCGTCTGCTGGCGGTTCTGGTTGTACACCACCGCAGACAGCAGGCCGGTCCACAGCGACAGACGCATCGCCGACATTTCGACCGAAATCGGGCTCGGCAGGATCAGCGCTTCTTCATTCGGGTGCAGCAGCGCCTGCACTTTCGGATCGACGAAGCTGTAGGTGATCGCTTCCTGATAACCGTGATCGACCAGCATGGTCTTCACGCGCTTGAGCGTCAGATCGGCTTCGCGATGCTGGGTCATCACCAAATCGGCGCGCACCGGTACATCCGGAATGTTGTCGTAGCCGTAAACGCGCGCCACTTCTTCCACCAGATCCTCTTCGATCTCCATATCGAAACGCCAGCTCGGCGCGACCGCTTGCCAGCTGTCGCTCTGTTCGGTCACCTGGCAACCCAGGCGGCGCAGAATGTCGCTGACCTGCTCGCTCGGCACCACGTGGCCGATCAGGCGATCCAGCTTCTCGCGGCGCAGCGTGATGGTGGCGCGCTTCGGCAGTTCATTCTCGTGAGTCACGTCGATAATCGGGCCTGCCTGGCCGCCGCAGATGTCGAGCAGCAGGCGCGTGGCGCGCTCCATGGCTTTGTACTGCAGCGCCGGATCGACGCCGCGCTCATAGCGGTGAGAAGCATCGGTGTGCAGGCCGTGACGGCGCGCGCGGCCGGTGATCGACAGCGGGCTGAAGAAAGCGCACTCCAGCAGCACGTCCTGGGTTTCGCCGTTGACGCCGGAATGCTCGCCGCCGAAGATGCCGCCCATCGCCAATGCTTTTTGGTGATCGGCGATCACTAAGGTGTCGGCGTTCAGTTTGGCTTCGTTGCCGTCCAACAACGTCAAGGTTTCCCCTTCTTCCGCCATGCGCACCACGATGCCGCCGTCGATGCGGCTCAGATCGAAAGCGTGCATCGGCTGGCCAAGTTCCAACAGCACATAGTTGGTGACGTCGACGACGGCATCGATAGAACGGATACCGCAACGACGCAGTTTTTCACGCATCCACAGCGGGCTTGGCGCCTTGACGTTGATGCCTTTCACCACGCGGCCCAGATAACGCGGGCACGCCTGCGGCGCGTCAACGCGGATCGGCAGCGTGGCGTCAATCGTCGCGGGCACCGGGCTCATGTCCGGCTCGGTCAGCGCAACCTGGTTCAGTACGCCCACGTCACGCGCGACGCCGATGATGCCCAGGCAGTCGGCGCGGTTCGGGGTGACGCTGATCTCGATGGTGTTGTCGTTCAGTTTCAGATAGTCACGGATGTCGGTGCCGATCGGCGCATCCAGCGGCAGTTCGATAATGCCGTCATGATCGTCGGAAATGCCCAGCTCGGAGAACGAACACAGCATGCCTTCCGAAGGTTCGCCGCGCAGTTTGGCGGCCTTGATTTTGAAATCGCCCGGCAGCACCGCGCCCACGGTGGCGACCGCCACTTTCAGGCCGGTGCGGCAGTTCGGCGCGCCGCAGACGATGTCGAGCAAGCGATCGCCGCCCACGTTAACTTTAGTGACGCGCAGTTTATCGGCGTTCGGGTGCTGACCGCACTCGACAACCTCACCCACCACGACGCCGTTAAACGCGCCGGCAACCGGATCCACGCCGTCCACTTCCAAACCGGCCATGGTGATTTGATCGGATAATGCTTCGCTGCTGATGGCCGGGTTTACCCACTCGCGCAACCAGAGTTCACTGAATTTCATGTGATATTCCCGCCTTACTTAAACTGTTTGAGGAAACGCAGATCGTTTTCGAAGAATGCGCGCAGGTCGGTGACGCCGTAACGCAGCATCGTCAGGCGCTCCATGCCCATACCGAAGGCGAAGCCGGAGTAAACTTCCGGATCGATGCCCACGTTGCGCAGCACGTTCGGATGCACCATGCCGCAGCCCAGCACTTCCAGCCATTTACCGTTTTTACCCATCACGTCCACTTCGGCGGACGGCTCGGTGAACGGGAAGTAGGACGGACGGAAACGAACCTGCAGGTCTTCTTCAAAGAAGTTATTCAGGAAATCGTGCAGCGTGCCCTTTAGGTTGGTGAAGCTGATGTCTTTATCGACGATCAGCCCTTCCATCTGGTGGAACATCGGGGTGTGAGTCTGATCGTAGTCGTTACGATAAACGCGGCCCGGCGCAATGATGCGGATTGGTGGCTGCTGGTTCTTCATGGTGCGGATCTGCACGCCGGAGGTCTGAGTGCGCAGCAGGCGCGTCGCGTCGAACCAGAAAGTATCGTGGTCGGCGCGCGCCGGGTGATGCCCTGGAATGTTCAGCGCGTCGAAGTTATGGTAATCGTCTTCAATCTCCGGGCCGGTAGCGACGGAGAAGCCCAGCTCGCCGAAGAAGGTTTCGATGCGGTCGATGGTGCGGGTCACCGGGTGCAGGCCGCCGTTTTCCATGCGACGGCCCGGCAGGGAGACGTCGATGGTTTCAGCCGCCAGGCGCGCGTTCAGCGCGGCGCTTTCCAGCGCGTTCTTGCGCGCGTTCAGGGCGTCTTGCACCTCTTGCTTGGCCTGGTTGATCACCGCGCCGGCCGCCGGACGGTCTTCCGCCGGTACGTCGCGCAGAGACTGCATCTGCAAGGTGAAATGACCTTTCTTGCCAAAATATTCGACGCGCACCAAATCTAACGCGGCAACATCCTGGGCATCTTCTACGGCTGCCTTGGCATTGGCAACCAGCTCTGCGAGATGTGGCATTGCTTTCCTCTTCCTCTGGCCGGGATGGCCCTAAGTAATTGTTATCTATTATTCGAACACGCCTTTGAGCAATCTTCAAAGACTTTTCAATGCGTTGCCGGCCAGGCAGCTCGCCTGCGCGGCGCAGGGCCGGCTGAGTACCCGCCGTTCTCACCGCAACGCTTTGCAAGGCGGGACGATGGCCAAAAACAAAAAAGCCTCCACGAGGGAGGCTTAGGCGCTACTTTTCGTTTCTTTTCTTACGCGCAAAGCCTCCTGAAGTCAGGCGCTAAAGTAAAAAAAGAAACGAAAAATAGCTGCGTGCATGATTGCGGTACCTTGTCGATGATTGTCCACCAGTGATATAGCGGCGGGCAATGAAAGTCAATATTTGTCGCTGAAAACAAAGATTAAAAGAGGGAGCAAGCTCCCTCTTCTACTGACTTACGCCAGAGCTGCTTTCGCTTTCTCAACCAGTGCGCCGAAGGCCACTTTGTCGAAGACTGCGATGTCAGCCAGGATCTTACGGTCAATTTCGATCGAGGCTTTTTTCAGGCCGTTGATGAACTTGCTGTAAGACAGACCGTTCTGACGAGCAGCTGCGTTGATACGTGCAATCCACAGCTGACGGAACTGACGCTTACGTTGACGACGGTCACGGTAAGCATACTGACCTGCTTTGATTACTGCCTGGAAGGCAACACGATATACGCGCGAACGGGCACCGTAGTAACCTTTCGCCTGCTTCATGATTTTCTTGTGACGTGCGCGTGCAATTACACCACGTTTTACGCGAGCCATATGCTCTCTCCTAAAGTCTTATTCTAAATTCAAAAAAAATGGCTTATGCGTACGGCAGGCACGCGGTAACCAGGACCAGATCGTTTTTAGACACCATGCCTTTCGGACGCAGGTGACGTTTACGCTTGGTTGCTTTTTTGGTCAGAATATGACGCAGGTTGGCATGTTTACGCTTAAAACCACCGCTGCCGGTTTTTTTGAAGCGCTTGGCTGCACCACGTACAGTTTTAATCTTTGGCATTTTAATTAAATCCACTTCGCATTGTTAAACAACGAATCAGTTGGGCGAATAAAACCCACACAGCGCAAGCGCCGCGCGGGTTCCATTACTTGTAAGCCTTACTGTTTCTTCTTAGGAGCGAGCACCATAATCATCTGGCGGCCTTCGATCTTCGTAGGGAAGGACTCGACCACTGCCAGATCCATATCTTCACACAGGTCTTTACGGACGCGGTTAAGCACTTCCATGCCGATCTGCTGGTGCGCCATCTCACGCCCGCGGAAACGCAGGGTGATTTTGGCTTTATCGCCATCTTCCAGAAAGCGAATCAGGTTGCGTAGTTTGACCTGATAGTCGCCATCATCGGTGCCAGGACGGAATTTGATTTCCTTAACCTGGATAACTTTTTGCTTCTTCTTCTGTTCTTTCGTCGACTTGCTCTTCTCGTAGAGGAATTTGCCGTAATCCATGATTCGGCAAACTGGCGGTTCGGCATTTGGGCTGATTTCTACTAAATCAACGCCCGCTTCCTCAGCTTTTTCAAGAGCTTCATTCAGACTGACAATACCAATCTGCTCGCCATCGACGCCGGTTAGGCGAACTTCTTGCGCGCGAATTTCTCTGTTAATGCGATTAGGACGCGCCGGTTGAACTCGTTTTCCGCCTTTAATACTTTATTCCTCCAGTTGATGAAGACTACGGCTGCGAATCTCTTTCAGCAGCTTGTCTACGACTTCGTTTACGTCCAGGCTGCCCAAGTCTTTGCCACGGCGGGTACGAACGGCAACTTTGCCTGCTTCGACCTCTTTGTCACCGCACACCAACATGTAAGGGACTCGACGTAAAGTATGTTCGCGAATTTTAAAGCCAATCTTCTCATTTCTCAAGTCCGCTTTCACGCGAATACCTGCATCCTGCAGTTTTTTGGTCAATTGCTGGACGTAATCAGACTGGCTGTCGGTGATATTCATCACCACCACCTGCACCGGAGCGATCCAGGTCGGGTAGAACCCGGCATATTCTTCGGTAAGGATACCGATGAAGCGTTCCATGGAGCCCAAAATGGCGCGGTGAATCATTACCGGCACGACGCGATCGTTGTTTTCGCCAACGTACGATGCGCCCAAACGGCCCGGCAAGAAGAAATCGAGCTGCACGGTACCACATTGCCATGCGCGATCCAAACAATCATGCAGGGTAAATTCAATTTTCGGTCCGTAGAAGGCGCCCTCGCCCGGCTGGTACTCGAACGGAATGCCGTTCTCGGTCAGCGCGGCGGCCAGGTCTTCTTCCGCACGGGTCCACATGTCGTCGGTGCCGATGCGTTTTTCCGGGCGCGTGGACAGCTTGACGGCGATCTTGTCGAAGCCGAAAGTGCCGTACACGTCATAGACCATGCGAATGCATTCGTTCACTTCGGCGCGCACCTGCTCTTCGGTACAGAAGATGTGGGCGTCATCCTGCGTGAAGCCGCGCACGCGCATCAGGCCGTGCAGGGAACCCGAAGGCTCGTTGCGGTGGCAGCTGCCGAATTCGCCCATGCGCAGCGGCAAATCGCGGTACGACTTCAGGCCCTGGTTGAAGATCTGCACGTGACCCGGGCAGTTCATCGGCTTGATGCAGTATTCGCGGTTTTCCGACGCGGTGGTGAACATGGCGTCTTTGTAGTTTTCCCAGTGGCCGGTTTTTTCCCACAGCACGCGGTCCATCATGAACGGACCTTTCACTTCCTGGTACTGGTACTCTTTGAGCTTCATGCGCACGAAGGCTTCCAGCTCGCGGAAGATCGTCCAACCGTCGTTGTGCCAGAACACCATGCCCGGCGCTTCTTCCTGCATATGATACAGGTCGAGCTGTTTGCCGATCTTGCGGTGATCGCGCTTGGCCGCTTCTTCCAGGCGTTGCAGGTAGGCGTTCAGCTGCTTCTTGTCTGCCCAGGCGGTACCGTAGATACGCTGCAGCATTTTGTTTTTGCTGTCGCCGCGCCAGTAAGCGCCGGAGGTTTTCTGCAGTTTGAAATGGTGGCAGAAACGCATGTTCGGCACGTGCGGACCGCGGCACATGTCGACGTATTCTTCGTGGTGATACAGGCCCGGACGATCGTCATGGCTGATGTTCTCATCCAGGATCGCCACTTTATAGATTTCGCCGCGCTCAGCGAAGGTGTCGCGGGCTTCTTGCCAGCTGACCTTCTTCTTGATGACGTCGTAATCCTTATCGGCCAACTCGTGCATCCGCTTTTCCAGCAGATCCAGGTCTTCCTGCGTCAGGGTGCGATCGATGTCCACGTCATAATAGAAACCGTTGTCGATCACCGGACCGATCGCCATTTTGGTATCCGGCCACAGCTGCTTGATCGCATGACCCAGCAGGTGCGCGCAGGAGTGGCGCATGATTTCCAGACCGTCTTCGTCTTTGATGGTGATGATGGCCAGCTGCGCATCTGATTCGATCAGATCGCCGGCGTCGACCAGCTCGCCGTTGACACGGCCGGCGATACAGGCTTTCGCCAGGCCAGGGCCAATATCGCGCGCGACATCCATCGGGGAAACGGGGTGGTCGAAATGACGCTGACTTCCGTCAGGAAGGGTAATAACAGGCATTAATAATTCCTTATCTACAGTGGTGACCCACACGACAGATCACATGCAGTACGAAAATTGGATTTTGGGTTTGGTCAGCCAGGTTTCAGATCTCGCCCACAATTGCCAGATTGAAACCTCACTGGGTATACAGAATGGAACGCATACCTTCTCAGCCGCATTCGGCTAAGCGAATAGTATCACTAAAATTGTTCCGGATAAATAAAGCGCCGCCGCCCTCACACTTTCGCTCTATCCGGCGCAAACACGCCTTTCAGATAGCTAAGGGTGGCCAGCAGGCACAGGCCGTAGCCCAGCAGTTCGCATCCCTCTTCCACCATGTTTTTCACCACCCGGTTGTAACCGTCCAGCATCAGCGTTTGCCACAGCGCGCTCATGCCGAACAGGCGTGAAAACACCAGGATGCACAGCAGGCCGGCGCACATCATGCCGTAGCCGGGGTGCGACACGATATAGACCAGGCCGCGCGCCGTAGCCGCAATATGCCTTGCGGCATGCCACAGACAGGCCAAGGCGACCGCCAGCGCGAACCACACCCAGGCGCCGTGCCACAACGCATCGAAAGCGAAGTCCATCTCGCGGATCAGCATGCAGAGAAAGAAGCCGCCAACCAGCAGCCAGGCGGAACGACGCTCGGCCTGTCGCCGAGCCGCGGCGAAGAAACCGCCGGAGATGGCAAGCAGCAACAGCTCCTGCGCCGCTTCGGTCAACGAGGTTTCATGCACGAAGTTATGCAGCCAGTGCACATCGATAAACACCAGGCCGACCAATGCCCCCATGAAGGCGGCGGAAAGCGCGAATGCGCCGATTTTCCCCAGTAAAATATGCAGTTCTTGTTTCATAATCACACTCATTATTATTTACAGCGCATCTATGGTATCCACCTGTTCTCAGGGATCGTGGCAATTGATGCCTAATGCCCTGCGCCGCGCGAAAGGTGGTCGTTAATTACGCCGAAACAATAAAAAACCCCGGCACCTGGGCCGGGGTGAGGCCAGTCTTTCCTGGCAGTCACTTCATCGTCGTCAGTATTCCAGGCTCTCATCCCTATATCATCGAGACGCGCAAAGGAGCCTGAAGATTACGCCTGCGCAGGTGATACCGCGATACGGCGGACATTGGTGTTAACGCCCCACAAGCCGGCCAACGCACTGACCACTGCGCCAATCAACAGCGCAAAGAACGACCACAATGCGGCCCGCGACAATTCGTCCGCAGCAGCGGCAGCCTGCTCGCGCGCCTTCTGTTTCAGCTCCACATACTCCTGTTTTGCCTGATTGATTTTTGCTTCGGCGTCATCCAAACGCTGATTAACCAGCTGGGCAGTTTTATTTTTGGCTTCGACCAAATTCTTCACCGTCTGGTCCACTTCCTGCGGCGTCATCTCGGTATTTTCCGCCAAGGCCTTTTTCAGGGCGTCTTGATCCACATCTTGCGAGATGGCCTCACCCTGTTTTTTAAGCTTGGCGACCAGTTGATTAATAATGGCGTCGCTATTGTCAGGCTGAAGTGCCAGAGCTTTTACTGCGTCCGCCAAATCAGTTTTGGCCGCATTCAACTGCTGTTGCATGAATTCAGGCTGTAATGACGGGATACCGCTTTTTTTAAGCGCCGTAACCACATCGCCTTGCAACTGTTCAGGTTCCAAGGTTGTGTCAATGCCCAACTTGTCAAACACTTTACCGCCGGCGTCCGCCAATCCGGATGCCCCTTTGCCAATCGCTGAACCGGCGCCGGAGAGCAAGCTGCCGGAGGTCGAAGCGATAGCGCCCAGCGCATTGCCGGTCGCCTTCACGGCAGACCCGACCAGCATCCCCCCCAGCACCGCCGCCACAATCAGTGAGGTCGCCCATACCAGGAAGCCATGAATAAGTCCGTCATTAGCAGCCAAACGCCCGGCAATAAAAGCGCCGGCGGCCAAACTAATAATGATTGAAACAGCGGACCAAATCACTACGGTGGTACCGGCGCCGCTTATCGGATCGTCTGATGTCGGATCCACGATGGAGAATCCAAGACTGGTGCCTAACGTCGACAGCAACAGTGAAACAGCCAATACGGTGATCACGCCGCCGATGACGCTGCCCCAGGAGATTTTTTTCGCCGCTACCCATTCTTTTGCCACTTCCATAGTAAAACTCCTTTTAAGTTTTCGATTATAAAGAAATGCCAGAAAGCCTTACCATTATAGACTCGCTTCATCGATCAGGCGGTTAAAGGGTGAAAACAGTTAAAAATAATTAATGATAATGACTTCAGACGTGCGTTTACTTTCAGCGGCGCTACGCTGACAGGCCGCCTTAGCGTCACTATTCTTACGCTATCCACCAATGAACAAGGTCTTAGCGCACAACATGAACCGGTTACTCGCAGCCCTCATCGTGGCGTGCGCAGCATTGGCGACGTTATATGGGCTGGTGCATTTTGGCGCACGTTCGGTGCCGCGCGCGATTGCGGTCAACGAGGCGCCGCTGGGGTGTGAGGATGAACCTGAGCTCGCCGGCGAGTGCAGCGATGACGATGAGTCTCCCGCCGACGAATTTCGCCGGCCGGCGATGCTGAACGCCCGGGCCGACGGTTAATTAACGTTACGAGCTATCCCCATTGCCGCCAGGCGTACGGCAGGCTAGGCTGTTCAGCTCATGGGCCGCCGTTTGGCGGCTTGAACGTTGCACAGGGAGTCTATTTTATGACGGGTATTTTGCAGTTATTCCAGGCCATCGGACTGGGTTTGGTGCTGCTGTTGCCGCTGGCCAACCCGCTGACCACGGTGGCGTTGCTGCTCGGATTGTCCGGCAATATGACGCGCGAAGAGCGTAATCAGCAGTCGCTGATGGCCTCGGTTTATGTGTTCTGCATCATGACGGTGGCGTTTTACGCCGGGCAGGTGGTGATGAACACCTTCGGCATTTCGATCCCCGGCCTGCGCATCGCCGGCGGCCTGATCGTCGCCTTCATCGGTTTTCGCATGCTGTTCCCGCAGCAGAGCCCCGAAGACGCGCCGGAGGTGGAGAGCAAGTCGCACGAGCTGCGCCACAAGACGTCGGCCAACATCGCCTTCGTGCCGCTGGCCATGCCGAGCACCGCCGGGCCGGGCACCATCGCGATGATCATCAGCTCGGCGTCGAGCGTCAAAGCGAATTCGCTGGGTTTTGAACCCTGGGTGTTGGCCGTGGCGCCGGTCGCCATCTTCCTGACGGTCGCGGTGATCCTGTGGGCCTGCCTGCTCAGTTCCGGCGCCATCATGCGGTTGGTCGGGAAAAGCGGCATCGAGGCGATCTCGCGCCTGATGGGTTTCCTGCTGGTGTGCATGGGCGTTCAGTTCATCATCAACGGCGTGCTGGAGATCATCTCCACCTATACACCGGCCGCCGCCTGACCATGAAAAACGGGCGCGACATCGCGCCCGTTGCCGTTATTTCCCCGCCGGCGCCTGCGCGCCCAAAATGCCCTTGCCTTCCGGCACTTCGGTAAAGCGACTGAGGATCTCGCTGTAGGTCTTGGCCGGATCCATATCCGGGAACTGCGCCGGATAGATAAACTTCGCCAGATACTCCAGCCCGACGATGTTGTACGGGTGGTTGTAGAAGTTATGGTAGATGCCGTAGAACCGCCCTTCCTTCACCGCCGACACCTGCGAGAACCCCGGGCGCTGCTTCATGCGGTTGAAGGCCTCATCCACCTGCTGCTGCGTCACGCCATAGCCGAACGGCACCGCGGCGTTGGTCTTGCTGGCCCACTGCGAGCCGGAAACGATGTAGGCATCCGGTTTCATGCTGATCACTTTTTCCAGCGCCACGTCGCCGGTCGCACCCGGCAGCAGCGCAGAACCGATGTTGCGCGCGCCGACCGCTTCGACCAACGCGCCCCAGCCGACGTGCGCATGGGTGAAGCAGCAGGATTCCAGGCCATTCAGACCGGCCTTGGCTTCAAAGAACACCAACGGTTTGGGTGCCACCGCCTGCGTTTTGGCCTGAATGGCCTGATAATGCTGCTGATAATAATCGGTATATTGCTTGGCTTCGCTTTCGCGGTTGAGGGTTTCCCCCAACAGCATCACGCTTTTCGGCGTGTTTTCCACCGGCTTGAGCATGGTATCGATAAACAACACCGGCACGTTCAGCGCCTTCAGCTTATCCAGCACGCCGGTTTGGCTCAGGGAAGGTTTGGAGCGCAGCTGGGCGATCATCAGATCGGGCCGCTTGGCGATCACGCTCTCCAGATTCACTTCACCTTTATCGCTGAATCCCATGTCGATGATGTTTTTCGCCGCCGGCCATTTGCTCTGCAAGATTTCCCAGGTCGCCGCGTCGCTTTTCTTCAGCAGGTTATTCCAGGCCACCAGCCGGCCGAACGGGTTGGCGCGATCGAGCAGCGCCAGCGTGAGAATGTCGCGCCCGTCCTGCACCACGATGCGTTTCGGCTCCTGCGGGAGGGTGACCGTCTGGCCGGAGGTGTCGGTCAGGGTCAACGGATAGGTAGTGGCCATCGCCGGAGAGGCGAGTAAGGCGGCGCAAACCAGCGCCGGCAAAGTGATTCGACGGTGCACGAAAGACTCCTTAGTCATGAATACATTCAGGAAATACTAATGAGAATGGCTTGCATTATCAAAGATAACGCCCGGCATGCCGGCGATTAATTGCAAAGGGATGTGTAAAGGAAGGATAAGAGGCGCGCCGGAGCCAGCGCGCCCAGGGGATCACATCAGGCCGTAGATCAGCGCCGAGAGCGCGATCAGGCCCATCACCAGCACGAAGACGTTGCTCGCCGCGCGATATTGGCGCATGGCCGGCACCGCACGCACGGCGTACATCGGCAAGATGAACAGGATCGCCGCAATCAGCGGGCCGCTGATGGTTTCGATGATATGCAGCGCGCTGGGGTTCCACACCGTCGCCGCCCAGGTGAGCAGGAACAGCGACACCGCCGAGATGCGGTGCGTCATGCGCGAGCTGAGCGGCTTGCCGACCGCGCGCGTGACGCCGTCGATCAGGCTGGTCGCCCCTTCCGTCACCCCCAGCGAGGTGCCGAGATAGGATTTGGCCATCGCCAGCATCGCCATCACCGGGCCAAGGTAGGCGATCAGCGGGTTGGAGAACTTGTTGGCCAGCGTGGTCAGCACCGTGATGTTCTGCTCTTTCGCCTGCAGCATGTCTTCATGAGACAGGCTCAGCACGCAACTGAACACGAAGAACAGCACGGTAACGCAGATCAGCACATAGCTGTAGCGCATGATGCGCGCACAGCGGCGTTCCGCCTTGTCGCCGTACAGGCTCTTCTGGGTCGAGGCGAAGGAAGAGATGATCGGCGCATGGCTGAAGGAAAACACCATCACCGGCACGGCCAGCCACAGCGAATGCCACAGCCCCGGCGTGTCGAAGCGGGTGGCGGCCAGGCCATGCACGAAGTTGGCGGTATTCCAGCTCGGCATCAGGTACAGCGAAATGCCCATCAGGAACACCAGCAGCGGGAACACCAGCATGCCCATTGCCGCCACGATGCTGTCTTTGCCGCGCAGCAGCACCAGATTGAGCACCACCACCACCGCCAGGCTCAGCCAGATGCGCGGCAGCGGCGCCACGTGGAACTGATGGATCAGGAAGCTGTCCAGCGCGTTGGTGATCGAAATGCTGTACACCAGCACGATCGGGAAGAACGCCATCAGATACAGCACCATGATGATTTTGCCGGCCAGCACGCCGAAGTGTTCCACCACCACATCGTGAATGTTGCCGTCGCGGCTGGAACCGGAAAGCACGAAGCGGCTGAGCGCGCGGTGCGGCAAATAGGTCAGCGGGAAAGCGAACAGCGCCATCAGCAGCAACACCAACGGGCCGTTCAGGCCGGCGTTGATCGGCAAGAACAACGTGCCGGCGCCCACCGCGGTGGCATAAAGACCGAACATCCAGACGGTGTCGGTTTTGTTCCATTTGGCAGGCTGAGCGGCCGTCAGCGTGCCTGAATCGGGAGAAATCGTACTCATGAGACAGTCTACCTTAATCTGCGGCGCCAACGATTGCGCCTAACGGGATATCCTTCTCCGCGAATTTTTTAATAGTAATCAGTGAATTAAAGCGATATTTCATACTTACGCCTGATGAAAGGACGGCAAAGGATAATGAAAAATCCGCTGCGGGTCTATGTTTTATCGGCCGAACGAACGATTTGCGAACAGGAAATGCTGAAAAAAACGGCGCAGGCAGGAAAAACTAAGGGCCCCTTGCGGAGCCCTTAAGCGGTTTACTTCTTCGCGTCCGGATGGTCCGGCACCTCGGCGCTGCCCATCTCCTTCTCGTCGCGGATCATCGAGCGGTCTTTACGCACGTCGGCCACGTCGGAGGCACTCACCGGTTTGGCGCTGTTGCCCCAGCTGGTGCGGATGAAGTTCACCACGTCCGCCACCTGCTGGTCGTTCAAACGCCAGCCAAACGGCGGCATGGTGATGTTGGACACCGCGCCCTGCACCGCCGGCGTGGTGTTGCCGGTCAGCACGATGTGGATCAGCGAGGTCGCGTCCTCGGTCTGCACCACCGGATTGCCCTTCAGCGACGGGAAGGCGCGCTTGTAGCCCACGCCGTCGGTGCGGTGGCAGGCCGCGCAGTTATCGACATACAGCGCCGCGCCGGGCTTGCTGTCATTCCCGCGCCACAGATCCTTGGCCACGCTGTCTTCGACCGGCGCCGCCTGCTGCTTGCCGTCTTTCGGCGGCAGCGATTTCAGGTAGCGCGCGATGGCGGTCAGATCGTCGTCGCTCAGGTATTGCAGGCTGTGCTCCACGACGTCGCTCATGCCGCCGAACACGATGGCTTTGTCGTTACGGCCGGTTTTCAGGAACTCGGTCAGCTCGGCTTCGCTCCAGCTGCCCAGGCCGTCCTTGCGGTCGCCGCGCAGGCTGGAAGCCACCCACCCGTCGATCGGCGCGTTGCTCCCGGACAGGTAGTCGTCGCTTTCGCTGTTGCTCAACGCTTTCTCCTGCATGGTGATGCTGCGCGGGGTATGGCAGGCGCCGCAGTGGCCCAGGCCTTCCACCAGGTAGCGACCGCGCTCAATCACCGGATCGGCCTTGGCGTCGGCGACAAAATCCGCCGGCGACGGCGCAAACATGCCGCGCCAGATGCTCAGCGGCCAGCGCATCGACAGCGGCCACGGGATGTCGGAGTCCTTGTTGGCCTGCTCCACCGGCTGCACGCCGTGCATGAAATAGGCATACATGGCGCGCATGTCGTCCTCTTTCACCAGCGCGAACGACGGGTACGGCATCGCCGGGTACAGGGTGCTGCCGTTTTTGGCTACGCCCTTACGCACCGCGTTGTCGAAATCCTCGAAGCTGTAATCGCCGATGCCGGTTTTCTTGTCCGGCGTAATGTTGGTCGAGTAGATGGTGCCGATCGGCGTCTCCATCGCCAGGCCGCCGGCGAAGGTCTTGCCGTTCTTGCCATCGGTATGGCAGGCCACACAGTCACCGGCGCGCGCCAGGTACTCGCCGCGCTTGATCAGCTCGCTGCTGACGGTGGCGTCCTGCGCCCAAACGGAGAAACTCACTGCACTGAGAACCAGTGCCGGTACAAATGCTTTCATCGTTCGCCGTCCTTATGCCTGCACCAATGGGCCTGGGTTTTTCAGATACTGCTCGCGAATGGCGCGGGCAGACCAATAAGCCAGCGCCGCCACGGTGCCGGTCGGGTTGTAGCCCAGCCCTTGCGGGAAGGCCGATGCGCCGATCGAGAACACGTTGTGCACATCCCAGCTCTGCAGATAGCGGTTGACCGCGCTGGTCTTCGGATCTTCCCCCATCACCGCACCGCCGTTCATGTGGGTGGTCTGGTAGCTGGTGGTATCGAAGTGGCTGTTGGCGTTTTTCGGGCTGCCGGCGATCAGTTTCGGGTTCATCGCCTTGGCGATCGGCGCCATCTTGTCGTACATGAACTGCGCCATCTTGATGTCGTTTTCCTGCCAGTCGAACGTCATGCGCAGCAGCGGCTGGCCGAACACGTTCTTGTAGTTGGGATCGAGATCCAGATAGTTGTTGCGGTACGACTGGTGCGCGCCGTGGGCATCCATCGAGACGTGGTGGGTGTAGGCATCCGCCACCGCCGCTTTCCACTTGCTGCCCCAGGCCGGGGTACCCGGCGGGGTCGGCAGGCCGGAGATCGGCTTGGTGCCCGCCTGGTTGACCCAGAACGGCGAACCGCCGACGAAGCCTTCTTTGGCGTGATCGAAGTTGTCGGCGTTGAAGTCATCCACGCCCACGCCGTTGCCGCCGGCGCCGATGAACGGGTTGGTGAAGACGTCTTTATCAAAGAACGCCTTGATGGTGGTCATGTTCTGGTAGGCGAAGTTGCGCCCGACCACTCCTTCGCCGGTCACCGGATCGTAAGGCTTGCCGATGCCGGACAGCAGCATCAGGTGCACATTGTGGAACTGGAACGCGCCCAGGATCACCAGGTCGGCCGGCTGTTCAATCTCACGGCCCTGCGCATCGACGTAGTTCACGCCGGTGGCGCGGGACTTATCATCGGTCAGGTTGACCTTCAGCACGTTGGCGTTGGTGCGCAGCTCGAAGCGTTTCTCCATGCGCAGCGCCGGCAAGATGTTGACGTTCGGCGAGGCTTTGGAATACATGTAGCAGGCGTAGCCGCTGCAGAAACCGCAGAAGTTGCATGGGCCCATCTGCGCGCCGTACGGGTTGGTGTAAGAGTCCGAGGTGTTGGCGGACGGCAGGTTGTAAGGGTGGTAACCCACCTCCAGCGCCGCTTTCTCGAACAGCTGGGCGGAGTAGGTGTTTTTCTGCGCCGGCAGCGGGAAGTCGTCGGAGCGATCCGGCGCAAAGCGGTTACCGCCCTTCTGCGCCACTTTCTGCCCTTTGATGGTCCAGGCGGTGCCGGAAGTGCCGAACACTTTCTCCGCTTTGTCGAAGAACGGTTCCAGCTCGTCGTAGGTCACGCCGAAGTCCTGGATGGTCATGTCCTTCGGAATGAAGTTTTTGCCGTAGCGTTCTTCATAATGGCTGCGCATGCGCAGTTCGATCGGATCGACGCGGAAATGCACGCCCGACCAGTGCAGACCGGCGCCGCCGACGCCGGTGCCCGGCAGGAACGCCGCCAGCTGGCGGTAAGGCACCGCGGTCTGGCTGCTGTTGTGGCGAATGGTGACGGTGCTTTTCGACAGATCCTGGAACAGCTTGCGTCGAATGTTATAGGTCAGCTCGTCGATCACCTGCGGATAAGAACCGTCCGGGTAGGTGTCGCGCATCGGGCCGCGCTCCAGCGCCACCACGTTGAGGCCGGCCTCGGTCAGCTCTTTGGCCATGATCGCGCCCACCCAGCCGAAGCCGACGATCACCGCGTCTACTTTTTTCATTACCGTTGCCATGGTTAGCCCCTCTCCCCACGAATCGAGACCGGCGGGAAGGGATAACGCTCCCCTCGCTCAACCCAGTCCATAAAATCGGCGCGCGCGCCCGGAAAATTAATCAGCTTCCAGCCAACCATGTCTTTGTTGCCGCCATGGATCGGATCGCTGAAGAAACCTTCACGGGTGTTTTGCAGCAGATAGGAGAAGAACAGTTTCGACGGCAGTTGCTGGAACTCCGCCTCGCCGGACTCGAACTTTTGCAGCAGGGCGTCTTGCTGCGCGCCATCCAGTTCGGCGAAAGGCTTGCCGGCGGTTTTCTTGCTGTAGGCGTCGGCGTCTGCGATGCCGAGGTTGTAGATTTGCTTGGGCACCAGCGGCAGCTGGTAGCCCATTTCCTTCGGCACATCGGGGTTGAACGGCCCCTGCATGTACCAGATGGAACCGGTGGCGTACGGCGTGTTCATCTGGCGATCGATAAACTCCGGCACGCCGGCTTCCAGCGCGCCAGGGCCGCGTTCGTCGGCCGGGATCAGGCGCGCGACGGCGGCCTTGATGAAGGCCCACTCTTCCGGGGTGAAAAAGGTCGGTTGGTAATCGTTCTGCGTTGAAGTGTTCGAGGCAGCGACCGCTGGTGCTGGGGCCGTCAGCGCGCCAACGCCGCTGCCACCAATTACCGCCGCAGGAATTAAGGTCATCGATTTCAACAAGAAATCGCGCCGCGAATTGTTGGTTTTATGATTCGACATGTCACATTCCATCCAAAGATAGTCACAACTATTTAACCGCAACCTTGCGATCGATACGGGTTTTTAAAATAATTTGTTACTTATTTGTCTATTTATTGAAGGTCAGAATGCGAGCAAAAGCAAAAATGTTACCGGTAACTTATTGAATGAACGTAAAGATTTATCTGCTAACGTAAATTTAACTTTTTGTGCGGTTTTTCTGATAAGCGATGAGGAAATAACGAAAAATGAGAGGCGGGTCGCGCTAAAAACTGACGCCGAAAACAAAATCGGCCGCGTTCGGCGGCCGATTCAAAGGATGGGATTACTGCGACATCGCCTGATAAGCGGTGGTCACTTTCCATAAATAGCGCGGCGCCTGCGGTGCCGGGTGCTTTTTCTGGATGTGCTGATAAAACTCATCCGGACTCATCTGATTGATGCGATTAACCGCCACGCGCTTGTCCGAGGAGAAAGTGCGCAACATGGCGCCCGCCCCGTTCACATACGAAACGATGGTGGCGTAACGCAAAGTCTGTGGGTTGTTGATCCCGGCTAGCTGCTGGCTTTGAAGAATATTGATATAGGCCGTTCCCAGATCAATATTGACCGCCGGATCCTTCAGCTCACGCGAGCTGGGTTGCCCGCTTCGTCCTTTCATGCGATAGGCGTCGCGGCCGGCGGTAGAAGCCTTCAGCTGCATCAATCCCACTGCGTTCGAGGTGCTGACCACGTTCGGGTTAAACCCGGACTCCACCTGAATAATCGCTTTAATCAGCGTTTCGTCGACGCCGTAGTTGCTGGCGGCCTGACGAATGTAATCGTTATAAGCAACCGGGGTGCCTGTGCGGTTTACCGGTGCCTGCGGAGGGGGTTTTAACCAACCGCCACGCGTTGTGCCACTGCCTGAAATATTGCTCGCCGTTTGCGGGTCTTTGGCGCACCCCGACAAAAGCAAAATTGCCGTAAGGCAACCTATTTTTGTTTTCACAGAATCCCTCACTCCTTTCAATGAGTTGCGTAGCATATACAACTTGTAAGGACACCTGCAGTAATTTTTTGGACTAATCTCAAGCTATCCATATACCAAGAGGTGATTTATGAGTCAATCTGCAACAAGCTGCTTTGTGGTGACTTTTCGCTATCAGGAAGCGGGACTGACCGACCTGGCCAAGCTGACCGGGCAATTGACCCGTGAAGGTTTTGTCACGTCGGTGACAGACGAAAATGGCGTTCATCATGAACTCGGCAGCAACAGTTTTGCGTTCATAACCGTTCTGGATCAAGAGGATGTGCAGCGTCTGGCGCAGGGGTTCGGGCAGTTGGCTTTGGGAAAACAGCCGGAGGTGGCGATCTGCACCTGTAAGGACTACCTTCAGCGGTTACATACTGATACATAAAATGCTATAACTCCCCGGACGGTATTATTTTTCAGTTGGAGAAATAGCCCCGCCGGCGGTGGGCAAGTGACGCTTGACTTCGCTTCAATTGATATTGATAATCATTTTCATTTGAACCAGGAGACGTCATCATGCCATTGATAACTTGCGCTTTTCGTCGCAGTCGCCCTCCCCGCGCTGCCGCACTGTTACGCCCCTTCACGCTCGCCTGTTTGCTGCTCGGCGCCGCTCTGGTCAGCCAACCCGCGCTGGCGGAAAAAAAGCTGCGCGTGGTGACCACTTTCACCATCATTCAGGATATCGCCCAGAACGTGGCGGGTGACGCCGCCGTCGTGGAATCCATCACCAAACCGGGCGCCGAGATCCACGATTACCAGCCCACCCCGCGCGATATCGTCAAAGCGCAGCACGCCGACCTGATCCTGTGGAACGGCATGAACCTGGAACGCTGGTTCCAGCGCTTCTTCGAGAACATCAAGCAGGTGCCGGCGGCGGTCGTGACCGAAGGCATCACCCCGCTGCCGATCCGTGAAGGGCCCTATAACGGCAACCCGAACCCGCATGCCTGGATGTCACCGAGCAACGCGCTGGTATATATCGAAAACATCCGTAAAGCGCTGGTGGCGCACGATCCGGCCAATGCGGAAACCTACAACCGCAACGCCAAGGCCTACGCAGAGAAAATCGGCGCGCTGGACGCTCCGCTGCGCGAACGCCTGGCGCGCATTCCGGCCGCGCAGCGTTGGCTGGTGACCAGTGAAGGCGCCTTCAGCTACCTGGCGCAGGACTATCAGCTGAAAGAAGTCTATCTGTGGCCGATCAACGCCGATGAGCAAGGCTCGCCGCAACAGGTCCGCCGGGTGATCGACGCGGTGCGCGCCCACCATATTCCGGTGGTGTTCAGCGAGAGCACCATTTCCGACAAGCCGGCCAGGCAGGTGGCGAAAGAGACCGGCGCCAAATACGGCGGCGTGTTGTACGTGGATTCGCTGTCCACCCGCGATGGCCCGGTGCCGACCTATATCGATCTGCTTAACACCACCGTGCAAACCATCGCCAAAGGATTCGATCAATGACCCATGAGCTGTTTGTCCGCCCTGAATTGAGCGTGGACGACGTCACCGTGACCTACAACAACGGGCACACCGCCATTCATAACGCCAGTTTTACCCTGAGCGGCGGTTCTATCTGCGCGCTGGTGGGCGTTAACGGCAGCGGTAAATCGACGCTGTTCAAAAGCATCATGGGGCTGGTCAAGCCCACCAGCGGCCGGGTGTCGCTGAGCGACAAACCGGTGGCGGACGCGCTGAAAAAGAACCTGATCGCCTACGTGCCGCAAACCGAAGACGTCGACTGGAACTTCCCGGTGCTGGTGGAAGACGTGGTGATGATGGGCCGCTACGGCAAGATGAATTTCCTGCGCATTCCGTCGCGCGAGGATCGCTTGCGGGTCGACAAGGCGCTGGAGCGCGTCGGCCTCAGCGAGCTGCGCGGCCGGCAGATCGGCGAACTCTCCGGCGGTCAGAAAAAGCGCGTGTTTCTGGCGCGCGCCCTGGCGCAGCAGGGCACGGTGCTGCTGCTGGATGAGCCTTTCACCGGCGTGGATGTGAAAACCGAGAATGCCATTATCGATCTGCTGCGCTCGCTGCGCGACGAGGGGCATTTAATCCTGGTTTCCACCCATAACCTCGGCAGCGTGCCGGAGTTCTGCGATCGGGTGATCCTCATCAACCGCACGGTGTTGGCCGCCGGCCCGACCGAAACCACCTTCACCCAGAGCAATCTGGAGCTGGCGTTCGGCGGCGTGCTGCGCCATATCAACCTCTCCGGCCCGGATCTGCACGACGACAACGATCCGCGCACCGTCACGGTGTTGACCGACGATGAACGCCCGGCGGTGTTCTATGGCCACACCAAGAGCGATCCGCCTGCCAACAGTCAGGCCAGGGAGAAACAATCCTGATGCTGGACCTTCTGCTGCAACCTTTCAGTTATAACTACATGGTGAAGGCCATCTGGGTCAGCGCCATCGTCGGCGCCGCCTGCGCGTTTCTGTCCGCCTACCTGATGCTGAAAGGGTGGTCGCTGATGGGCGATGCGCTGTCGCACTCGGTGGTGCCCGGCGTGGCCGGCGCCTATGCCCTCGGCCTGCCCTACGCCGCCGGCGCCTTCTTCACCGGCATGCTGGCGGCGCTGGCGATGACGCTGGTGCGCCACATCACCCGGCTGCGCGAAGACGCCATCATCGGCTTTATCTTCTCCACCTTCTTTGCCGTCGGCCTGCTGATCGTGTCGCTCAACCCCACCTCGGTCAACGTACAGTCGATCATCTTCGGCAATATCCTCGGCATCGCCGACGAAGACGTGCTGCAGGTGGAAATCATCATCGGCGTTTCGCTGCTGATCCTGTGCCTGGTGTGGAAAGATCTGCTGGCGGTGTTCTTTGACGAAAGCCACGCGGTGTCGATCGGCCTGTCGCCGCTGAAGCTGAAGATCCTGTTCTTCACCCTGCTCAGCGCCTGCACCGTCGCCGCACTGCAAACCGTCGGCGCCATTTTGGTGATCGCCATGGTGATCACGCCGGGCGCCACCGCCTATCTGCTGACCGACCGCTTCAGCCGGCTGGTGATCATCGCCATCATCATCGGCGCATTGACCAGCGGCATCGGCGCCTACCTGAGTTTCTTCCTCGACGGCGCCACCGGCGGGGTGATCGTCACCCTGCAAACGCTGGTGTTCCTGGCGGCGTTCTGCTTCGCGCCGAAACACGGCCTGCTGGCGGCAAAACGTCGCGTAGCACAGTCACCAACCGGAGGCCGCTGATGGACACGCTCTACCAACTGCTCAGCGAACCCTTCGCCTACCCGTTCATGCAGCGGGCGATCGTCGCCGCCATCGTCACCGGCGTGGTATGCGCCGTGCTCTCCTGCTATCTGGTGCTCAAGGGCTGGTCGCTGATGGGCGACGCCATCTCGCACGCCGTCTTGCCCGGCATCGTAGTGGCGTTCGTCATCGGCATTCCGCTGGCGATCGGCGCCTTCCTCTCCGGCATCTTCTGCGCGGTGGCCACCGGCTACCTGAAAGAGAACAGCCGGGTGAAAGAAGACACGGTGATGGGCATCGTTTTCTCCGGCATGTTCGCCTTCGGCCTGGTGCTGTTCTCGCGCATCGACACCGACCAGCACCTGAGCCACATTCTGTTCGGCAACATGCTGGGCATCACCGACGGCGAGCTGAAGCAAACCCTGCTGATCGCCGGCTTCACCCTGGCGGTGGTGTTGCTTAAACGCAAAGACTTCATGCTCTACTGTTTCGATCCGCACCATGCGCGGGTGATTGGCCTGCCGGTCAAGCTGCTGCACTACGGGCTGCTGTGTCTGCTGGCGATGACCATCGTCGCCTCGCTGCAGGCTGTGGGGGTGATCCTGGTGATCGCCATGCTGATCGCCCCCGGCATCATCGCCTTTATGCTGTGCCGCCGCTTCGATCGCATGCTGATGGTGGCGACGGTGGTGTCGGTGTTCTCTTGCGTGCTCGGCACGCTGATCAGTTTCCACATCGACGGCGCAACCGGGCCCTGCATCGTCATTGTACAGGCCGTGCTGTTCGTTATCGCCTTACTGTACGGTAAACTGCGTCCGTTACAGCGTAACCAAACCGCCCTGGGCGACAGTTAAACGCCCTCCTCTGATGCGGCGGCGCTCTCCGCCGCATCCTGTTTCCTCTGCCCCCTTATCCGTTGTCATCAAGTTGCAACCGGTATTGCGCTTAAATTAATCAATAGGGTATATACTGTGAGCTGGCGGGATGCTGAAAAAATCGCCGCCTTTGACGCCGGCTGTGCGCCGCGTCGTGTTTTCACCACGGGAAAGACGCTAACCTAATGAATTATCAGGCAGCACAGAGGGGGAAATACCATGTGGCAAGCCGTTAGCCGTCTGTTAAGTGAACATCTTGGCAGCGCAGAGATACGCGAAAGGATTGAACTGCCCGGGGGCGACATTCACCCGGCGTGGCGCGTGAGTTACGGTGACAACGAGGTGTTCGTGAAATGCGACGCCCGTGAACAACTGCCGATATTCACCGCCGAGGCCGATCAGCTGGCGCTGCTGGCGCGCAGCAAAAGCGTGCGGGTGCCGGAAGTGTACGGCGTCGGCAGCGATCGCGACTACAGCTTCCTGCTGCTGGAGTATCAGCAGTTGAAACCCCTCGACGCCCATGGCGCCTACTGCCTGGGGCAACAACTGGCGCATCTGCACCAGTGGAGCGAGCAACCGCAGTTCGGTCTCGACTTCGACAGCGATCTGACCACCACCCCGCAACCCAACGCCTGGCAACGCCGCTGGTCGGAATTCTTCGCCGAGCAGCGCATCGGCTGGCAGCTGCAGCTGGCGGCGGAAAAAGGCATGACCTTCGGCGACATCGACGACATCGTCGATCGGGTGTATCTGCGCTTGCAGCACCACCAGCCGCAGCCTTCCCTGCTGCACGGCAACCTGTGGCCGGGCAACTGCGCGATGACCGCCAACGGGCCGATACTGTTCGATCCGGCCAGCTACTGGGGCGACAGAGAGTGCGATTTGGCGATGCTGCCGCTGTATCCGGAGCTGCCGCCGCAGATCTACGACGGCTATCAGAGCGTGTGGCCGCTGGGGGCCGGATTTATCGAACGCCAGCCGCTGTATCAGCTGTACTACCTGCTCAACCGCAGCAATCTGTTCGGCGGCCAGCATTTGGTGGCTGCCCAACGCGCGGTGGAGGCGCTGTTGCAGCCCGAAGCGTCATAACGTTCCGGGGCGCCGAGCGGCGCCCCGTTCATGGTTCAGGCCGCGCCAGCCAACTGCCCCAACAGGCGGATCACGAACCAGGCGATCACCGCAATCACGATCGGCAGGATGTACAGCGGGAAGTACTGCAGGAAGATGGTGTGGTGCGGCAGCGTAATGCGCTCCTCAAGCTGTTGGCGCGTGTGCCCTTCGCTGCCCTTGGCCTGCTCCAGGATCATCTGGTCTTCCAACCCTTCGCGGATGAACTTGACCTGACGCGACATGCGCGCGCCGGAAGCCTGCAGCGCCAGCCCGACGAAGATCAGAATATAGATGATGATGAACATCAGATTGGCGCCGCTGAACAGGCTTTTATCCACGTCGGGCACCGGTGAGTTGTACCAGAAAAGGTTCAGGAACGGCGTGTTGAAACGCACCATGTCCACCATCACGTGGACGAAATCCAGCATCACCGCGTTGATGCCCTTGGTTTTTTCACTGTGCTGATAGATAAAACCCAGCACGGAAATCAGCGTCGACAGCAACGCCGGGATAAAAACCACCCATCCGAGAATGCGTTTCAAAATGGCGAGACGCCCGGCCTGTTGATACGTCATGTGTTCCCCTTGTTAGCGACGTAACCGAATCGGCTAAGTCTACCTGCTGTTGGCGAAACTCGCCCACCGTTTTCTTCACTCCCGCTGTGCTACAAGCTTAGCCGAATTAGTCGAAATCAAAAACTTAACCGCGCCGGCACACTATCATTGAAGAGATAACGTTATCCATTCGGGCAGAGGCCGCCATGATTCGACTGATTATCTTATTGCTGGGCGCGCAGGCGCTGCACGGTCAGCGCCGTCTGCTGGTGCTGTTCGGTTGGCTGTGGATAGCCGCAGGGGCGCTGATGCTGTTCGACATCCTGCAGGATGGCCGGTCGGTGCTGGCGCTGGATGCCCTGGCGGTCATCCTGGCGCTGGAGGGGTTGGTGGCGGTATCCGCCGCGCTGGTGATCGGCTCTTCGGCCAGCAGGCCGGTGCTGCTGAAAGGATTGGGTTTTGTCTTTATGGCCTTTTTAATGCTGGACGTGCCCGCAGACGATAACATCGTCGCCACCGTGGTGTTTGGCAGCGCGCTGCTGCTTGACGGCGCCGTGCGCATCGCCTCCTCCACGGTGATTCAACACAGTCGATGGAAAGGCGTGGCGCTGGCGGGCAGCGGCGAGATCCTGCTTTCGTTGATGATTTTTGTCGGCTGGCCGGCGCCGCATCGGATGACGGTGCCCTTTTGCCTCGGCGTGATGATGGTGCTTTCCGGTTGGGCCTTATTGCGTATCGCCCGGAGACTGACAAGCTTCTCTCTGAATCAGCACCCCGCGCGGCAGCCACCGCACCCGGAGGATGAGACTGCGCCGCTCACGGTGTATGTCTGGACACCGATTGGTGCGGCTAAAGATCCGCGCCGGCGTTATATCGTCGACCGATACATCGCGGCGGTCGACGGCGGCGGCAATATCTCCACCGGTCACGCCGCCCTGGCGCTCGCGCCGGATGTGTATATCAGTCACTACCCGCTCAACGACATCAGCCATTCCGTTCAGGATTTCCGCCAGTTGTTGCATGCCGGCGAACAGAACAACGTCGACGGGCGTTTCCTGCCCGACCTGGCGGGCGAGATCGCCGCCTGGTGCCCCCCGGACAAAAAAATTCAATTCTACCGCTATAACCCGGCGGCGCTGCGCGCATTCTGGCTGCGTTATCGGCAGGACGCCACCTACAATCTGACCCGGCGCAACTGCTCCACCACGGTCATCGGCGCGCTCGACAGCGCGTTGGAAGGCGTGCTGGGCGATAAACATCTGTGGCGCCGCTTTCTGTTGCTGGTGCTCGATCCCAACCTGTGGATGCTGGCGGTACTGCGCAGCCGCGGCGAAAGCATGACCTGGACGCCGGGTTTGGTGCTGGACTACGCACGCATGTTGCAACAGGTCACCGAGCGTCAACACCAGCGCTGGTGGCTGAAATTGCGCGAGGTGTGGAATATCCTGCGTTTTGGCAAAAGCCAAACGCGCAGGCAAAGGTTTTAGTCTCGTCACCGGCGATGATAAAGTGTCGGGCACATTCACCCGCGCCGGCAGGAGTTAACCGCTAATGGCTTATTCGCAACGCATTGAAACCGCAATTTTTGATATGGACGGCTTGTTGATCGACTCGGAACCGCTGTGGCTGCAGGCCGAGTTGGATATCTTCGGCGCGCTGGGTTTGGATCTGTCCGACCGTCACAAGCTGCCGGACACGCTGGGGCTGCGCATCGATCTGGTGGTGAAGATGTGGTATCAGGCGATGCCGTGGCAAGGGGTTTCGCTTGATGAGGTGTCGGCGCGGATTATCGAGCGCGCCATCGAGCTGGTGCACGAGACGCGCCCGCTGCTGCCGGGCGTTCAGCAGGCGCTGGAGCTGTGCCGCCGCCAGGGGCTGAACATCGGTCTCGCCTCCGCCTCGCCGCTGCACATGCAACGGCAGGTGCTGAAGATGTTCGAGCTTGAGGATTACTTCGATCAGCTGGTTTCCGCCGAATACCTGCCGTACAGCAAGCCGCACCCGGAGGTCTACCTGATCGCCGCCGAACGCCTGGGCAGCGATCCGCTGCGCTGCATCACGCTGGAAGACTCGTTTAACGGCATGATCGCCACCAAGGCCGCACGCATGCGTTCCATCGTGATCCCGGCAGCCGAATACCGTCACGATCCGCGCTGGGCGCTGGCGGACCACAAGCTGGACACCCTGGAACAGCTCACCCCCGCCCACTTTGCCTGACCTGCGGCGCCGGCCATCGGCGCCCTGGGTTTGCCGCTCTGCGTCATAAAAGGGATCCGCACCGCAAAATAAACGAAACACCGTTTCATTTTATTGAATTGGCATGACGTTCTCATTATGCTGCATGGCAGGGAAAGCGACGGCCCGCGGCGCGTTGTCACTGCCACGCAGCGCGGTTCAAGGCCGCCGCTTCCTCCCGCCACACGCCGAGCAACCGTCTTTTTTCTCACCGCCATACGCCCCCCATCGCCCGCTTTTTGTTCTCGCCCGTCAAAATCGATGCTTTGTTACCCATTGCCGTAACAAGCCGTTGTAAAACAGGGGAAAATAAACAATTGGTTACAGGGTAACTGCTTCCACTACTGGGAATTTTCCCATATACTGGATAAATTAACAGTTTACCAGTCGGAATCGCAACAGCATGACCGCGGAAGGACACCTTATATTCTCTGTCGCTTGCGCGATCTTCGCCAAGAAGGCGGAAGTGACGCCAGAGCTGGCTACCGGCGACTGGTGGCACATCATACCCGCCGCGCTGCTGACCTCACTGCTGCCGGACATAGATCACCCCAAGTCGGTGCTGGGCCAGCGTCTGCGCTGGATCGCCATTCCCATCGCCCGCGCCTTCGGCCACCGCGGTTTCACCCACAGCCTGCTGGCGATCGCCGGCGGCATGGCGCTGTTTCAGCTTGATGTGCCGCGCAGTTGGCCGATCCCGGCCGACGCGCTGCACGCCATGATCATCGGTTACTTCAGCCATCTGCTGGCCGACATGCTCACGCCCGCCGGCGTACCGCTGCTGTGGCCGTGCCGCTGGCGTTTTCGCCTGCCGCTGCTCAACTCGCAAAAAGGCAACCAGCTGGAGCGGGTGCTGTGTCTGTGCCTGGTGGCGTTTGCCATCTGCTGGCAAGGTGATTTCACCCTGCCGGTGCAATCCTATGTCGAGCAAATCAGAAATATCAGACTCTGATCACAAAAAAACGCTTAACCCATCACCTTGAAGTATATAAAACGAACAAAAACACACAAAAAGCTATATCAAATTCCATTTGGATATAAGTGGGCCACTCGGCAAACTGTTACGATATTTACATCGCGACATACGTGATGCGTTGTCGTTTTTATAAGAAAGATTATTGGAGACATTGGGGATGAATCTTCCGCTCGTGATTAACGTGCTGGTGTTTGTCGCGCTCCTTTTGCTGCTGGCGCAAACCCGCCACAAGCAATGGAGCCTGGCGAAAAAAGTGCTGGTCGGCCTGGTGGTCGGCGTGGTGTTCGGTCTGGGCCTGCAGCTGGTGTACGGCTCCGACAACCCGGTACTGAAAGAATCCATCAGCTGGTTCAACATCGTCGGCAACGGCTATGTGCAACTGCTGCAAATGATCGTCATGCCGCTGGTGTTCGCCTCGATCCTGAGCGCGGTGGCCAAGCTGCATAACGCCTCTTCTCTGGGCAAAATCAGCGTACTGACTATCGGCACGCTGCTGTTCACCACGCTGATCTCCGCGCTGGTGGGCGTGCTGGTCACCAACCTGTTCGGCCTGACCGCCGAAGGCCTGGTGCAGGGCGCGCAGGAAAGCGCGCGCCTGACGGCGATCCAGACCAACTACGTGGGCAAACTGGCCGACCTGACCGTGCCGCAGATGGTGCTGTCGTTCATCCCGAAAAACCCGTTCGCCGATCTGACCGGCGCCAGCCCGACGTCGATCATTAGCGTGGTGATTTTCGCCACCTTCCTCGGCGTGGCGGCGCTGCAGCTGCTGAAAGACGACAAGCCGAAAGGCGAGCGCGTGTTGGTGGCTATCGACACCCTGCAGGCCTGGGTGATGAAGCTGGTGCGTCTGGTCATGAAGCTGACGCCGTATGGCGTGCTGGCGCTGATGACCAAAGTGGTCGCCGGTTCCAACATTCACGACATCGTCAAGCTCGGCAGCTTCGTGGTGGCCTCCTACATCGGCCTGGCCATCATGTTCGTGGTACATGCCATCCTGCTGGCCTTCACCGGCGTGAACCCGATGAAGTTCTTCCGCAAGGTGTGGCCGGTGATCACCTTCGCCTTCACCAGCCGCTCCAGCGCCGCCAGCATTCCATTGAACGTGGAAGCGCAGACCCGTCGTCTGGGCGTGCCGGAATCCATCGCCAGCTTCTCGGCGTCGTTCGGCGCCACCATTGGCCAGAATGGCTGTGCGGGCCTCTACCCGGCGATGCTGGCGGTGATGGTTGCGCCGACCGTCGGCATCAACCCGCTGGATCCGGTGTGGATCGCCACCCTGGTCGGCATCGTCACCATCAGCTCCGCCGGTGTGGCGGGCGTGGGCGGCGGCGCCACCTTCGCCGCGCTGATCGTGCTGCCGGCGATGGGCCTGCCGGTGACGCTGGTCGCGCTGCTGATCTCGGTCGAACCGTTGATCGACATGGGCCGCACCGCGCTGAATGTCAACGGCTCGATGGCGGCAGGCACCATCACCAGCCAGCTGATGAAGCAAACCGACAAAGCCGTGATGGACAGCGAAGACGAAGTCGAACTGGCTCACCGCTAACGCCGTCTCAGAACAAAAAAACCGGGGATTATCCCCGGTTTTTTTATGCCCCGCTTTCGGTCGTTACGGCCGCTCGCCGTTCGCCAGCCGCCGGTTGATATCGGCGATCACATCCGGTAATTGCGCCAGCGTGTCTATCACATAATGCGCGCCCGCCGCGTACAGCTTATCGGCGGCCGCCGTGCGGCGCTGCGCTATTTCCCCCGCCGCCATTTGACGGTACTCCGACCAGGTAGCGCCGAACTCGTTGCCGGACAGCGCCAGCCCGACGCTCCACATCCCGGCGTTCAGCCCTTCGGCAATGCCCGGCACCGCGTCATCCACCTTCACGCAGTGCGCCACCGCATCGATGCCCAGCACGATGACGTTCTGCAACGCCATCCACGGCCCCGGCCGCCCGCCGGCCGCGAGATCGTCAGTGGCGACCCAGTAATCCGGCGCGTAACCGCGCTGCGCGGCGGCCGGCGCCAGCACCTCCATCACCGCGCGCGGATAACCGGAGCAGGAGCCGATTTTAATGCCCTGTTCGCGCAGCCCGGCAATCACCTGCGGCACGCCCTCAATGGGATCGGCGAAGTCGATCACTTTGGCGATTTGCAGCGGCATAAACGCCTGATACAGCGCGTCGATGTCTTGATGGCTCATCGAGCGGCCCAGCTTCTGTCGCCAACGCGCGTCGACCGCCGGCAGTTTGCCCAGCGCCTCGATGTGCTGCCATTTGCCGAGGCCCATCGGAATGCGCGCTTCCGCCAGGCTAATATCGATATCGAAGGTGTGTTTGAACGCCTCGACGAAAATCTGCGTCGGCGCAAAGGAGCCAAAGTCCACCGTGGTGCCGGCCCAGTCGAGGATCACTGCGTTGATCTGTTTCATGGTCAATCCTTATTGATTCCAGTACATCGCCTGCCCGACGGCCGCCAGCAAACGTTCGATATCCTGCGGATAAATTTCCCCGATGTTGCCGATGCGGAAGCAGTCGCTCTGCGACACTTTGCCGGGATAAATCACGAAACCTTGCTGCTTCAGGCGCTGATAAAACTCGGCGAAGCGGTAAGTGTCGGCCTTCGGCGAATAGAACGCGGTGATGATCGGCGAATGCAACGCATCGTCCAGCAGGGTTTCAAAGCCCAGCTCGCGCATGCCCGCCACCAGCCGACGCTGATTAGTCTGATAGCGGTGGTGGCGCGCGGCAATGCCGCCCTCTTGTTCCAGCTCTTTCAGCGCCTGCGCGAAGGCCAGCACGGTGTGAGTGGGCGACGTAAAGCGCCATTTGCCGGCCTGATCCTCCATACAACGCCACTGGGCATACAGATCCAGCGACAGCGAGCGTGAGCGGCCGGCGCATTTCTCCAGCTCGCTGCGGCGGGCGATGACAAAAGCGAAGCCCGGCACGCCTTGAATGCATTTGTTGGCGGAGCTGATCAGAAAATCGATGCCCAGCGCGTCCACATCCAACGGAATGCCGCCGAAGCTGCTCATGGCGTCGACGATAAAGGTCTTGCCGTTGCGCGCCGCCAGACCGGCAACCTTCTGCAGCGGGTTGAGCATGCCGGTGGTGGTTTCACAGTGCACCATGGCGATATGGCTGATGCGCGCATCGCTTTTCAGCACCGCCTCCATCGCCGTCACATCCGGTTCATTCACCTCACCGCAGTCGAAAGCGTGGTGGTCGATATCCATCAGCCGCGCCATTTCGATCATCCGCGCCCCGTAGGCGCCGTTATTGACGATCAGCAGCTTGTCCTGCGGGCCGATGACCGTGCCCAGCACGCCCTCTACCGCGAAGCTGCCGCTGCCTTGCAGCAGCACCGAGGTATAACCGGCGGACGGCGTCGCCAGCGCCACCAACCGTTGGCGAATGCGCTGCACCACGCCGAGGTTGTAATCTTCATCCCAGGTGCAGCTGTCATACAGCATCGCCTCTTTCACCGTTTTCGACGTGGTCAACGGGCCGGGGGTCAACAGCAGGTAGTTACGATCGGACATGTTATTCACCTATTGGTCTATACCAGATTGTGCGCATTGTGGCGGCAAATTCCTGCCTCGGTCAAACGACAAAGCGCGGTGAAACAAAAAATTCATCTGGCTATGTATAATAAGCGCGTGCCGGAATGTCGGGCCGATGCCATAGCGAGACGAAATGAAAGAACATCAGGGCGATATGCCTCACTACCTGCAGATCAAGGATCAGCTTCAGGCGCGCATCACCCGCGGCGCGCTGCAGGCCGGCGATAAGCTGCCTTCGGAGCGCGAGCTGTGCGCCATCTTCTCCACCACCCGCGTCACCATTCGCGAAAGCCTGGCGCAATTGGAAGCCACCGGCGCCATCTACCGCGCCGATCGCCGCGGCTGGTTCGTCACGCCGGAACGGCTGTGGCTGGATCCGACGCAGAACACCAACTTCCACCGTCTCTGTCAGGAGCAAGGGCGCACGCCGCGCACCGCACTGCTGTCCGGCGAAAAAACCACGGTGCCGCTCGACGTGATGCAGCCGCTGGCGCTCGAACCGTTCGATCAGGTGTATCTGCTGCGCCGCGTGCGGTATGCCGACGGCCGCGCCATCTGCTATTGCGAGAACCACTGCCTGCCGCAGCGGGTGCCGGCACTGCTCAGTCACGATCTCAACGGCAGCCTGACCGAGGTTTATCAACAGCATTACGATTTGATTTACAGCAACATGCACCTGTCGTTCTACCCGACCGCCCTGCCTTATCGCGCCGCCAACGCGCTCGGCGCCATGGTCGGCCTGCCCGCGTTGCTGCTGCGCCGGTTGAATTACGATCAGCACGGCCGCATTCTCGATTTCGATATCGAATACTGGCGCCACGACAGCCTGCGCATCGAAGTCGATACGCTTTAACCCCCTGCCCAACGGGGCCTGCGCACGCAGGCCCGCCTTTCTCTCCCGCGTCGTCCTCCCCGTTTCCGGCAATGATATTTTGCTGATTTCATTTGTTTGTCATATTCGCCGATTAGCGTGGCCGCATATCTGGTGTATACCAGTTCGCATTAACCCGTAACAGTGAGGCTGAAGCTATGAAATTCTCTCGTCTGGTCGTGATGACCGCCATCGCACTCGGCGCCGCGCCGGCCTGGGCCGCCGACGCGGTGGTGACCGTCTACTCCGCCGATGGTCTGCACGACGGCGATCACAGCTGGTATCAAACCCAGTTCGACGCCTTCACCAAGGCGACCGGCGTCAAGGTGCAGTACGTCGAAGGCGGCTCCGGCGCCATCGTGGAACGCCTGTCGAAGGAGCGCAGCAACCCGCAGGCCGACGTGCTGGTGACGCTGCCGCCGTTCATCCAGCGCGCCGCCGCGGAAAAACTGCTGCAGGATTTCACCCCGCAGGATGCGGCGCAGATCGCCGACGCCCAGCCGCAGTTCGTGCCGCTGGTGAACAACTACCTGAGCTTCATCTATAACGCCAAACTGCTGCCGCAGGCGCCCGCCAGCTACCAACAGCTGCTGGACGCGCAGTTCCGCAATAAGCTGCAGTACTCCACGCCGGGCCAGGCGGGCGACGGCACTGCGGTGATGCTGCAGGCGTTCCACAGCTTCGGCGGCAAAGACGCCGGTTTCGACTACCTCGGCAAGCTGCAAAGCAACAACGTCGGCCCTTCCGCCTCCACCGGCAAGCTGACCGCGCTGGTCAATAAAGGGGAGCTGCTGGTGGCCAACGGCGATCTGCAGATGAACCTGGCGCAGATGCGCAGCAACCCGAACGTGAAGGTGTTCTGGCCGGCCGGGCCGGACGGCAAGCGCAGCACGCTGGTGCTGCCTTACTACATCGGCCTGGTGCAAGGCGCGCCGCAAAGCGCCAATGGCAAAAAGCTGATCGACTTCCTGCTGAGCAAAGAAGCGCAGAGCAGCGTCAGCGCCATTTCCTACGGCATGCCGGTGCGTAAAGACGTGACCCCGACCGACGATAACTTCAGGCAGTCGCAGGCTGCGCTGCAGGGCGTGGATATCTGGGCGCCGGACTGGAATCAGGTGGTGAGCAGCCTGTCCGCCGACATTTCCCGCTGGCACCAGGTGACAGAATGACGCTGACGATGCCTTCTACACTCTCTTCCCGCGCCTCGGCGCGGGATAACAGCCGGGACATCGCCGGGCCGTCGGGCATTCAGCTTGACCGCGTCAGCGTGTCGTACCGCGGCACCGAAGTGCTGAAACCCCTGACGCTCACCATCGCGCCCGGCGAAGTGCTGGCGCTGATCGGCCCCTCCGGCTCGGGCAAAACCACCGTACTGCGAGCGATTGCCGGTTTCGTGCAGCCGTCCGCCGGACGCATCGCCATCGGCGATATCGATGTCACCGACGTGCCGCCCTATGAACGCGGCCTGGGCATGGTGGTGCAGAACTATGCGCTGTTTCCGCATATGCGCGTCGAAGACAATGTGGCGTTCGGCCTGCGCGCCCAGGGCAAGCCGCGCGGCCTGACCGCCGAGCGCGTCGAAGAAGCGTTGGCCATCGTCGGCATGTCCGCCTACGCCAGGCGCTATCCCAGCCAGCTTTCCGGCGGCCAGCAACAGCGGGTGGCGATCGCCCGCGCCATTGCGGTGCGCCCCAAAGTGCTGTTGCTGGATGAACCGCTGTCGGCGCTGGACGCGCAAATCCGCCACAGCATGGTGGAAGAGATCGCCCGCCTGCACCGCGAGCTGCCGGATCTGACCATCCTGTACGTCACCCACGATCAGGGCGAAGCGCTGACGCTGGCGGACAAGATCGGCATCATGCGCGACGGCCACCTGATCGCCCACGGCGAAACCCGCGCGTTGTACCACCATCCGACGAACCGCTTCGCCGCCGAGTTTCTCGGCCGCGCCAACCTGCTGCCGGCCACCGCGCTGGAGACCACCACCGGGCAAGGCATGACCACCGTCAGCTGCGCCGGCAAAGTGATCGGCTGTTTCACCTACGGCGCACAACGCGGCTTCGACAAGCTGCTGTGCATCCGGCCGCAGCATATTGCGCTCGATGCCGACGCTCAGCGCAGCAACTGCCTTATCGGCACGCTACGCGATATTCATTGGCAGGGTGAACTGACGCACCTGCAGTTCGACGCGCAAGGCCACCCGCTGCGCGTGGTCACCACCCATCGCAGCCGGATGCCGCAGATCGGCGAACGGGTGCCGCTCTATTTCGCCCCCGACGATGCGGTACTGATCGAGGACTGACATGACCGACTCTACGCTTACTCGCCCGGCCCAGCGGCTGCGTTTGTCGCGCCGCCTGTGGATCCTGTTGCCGCTGCTGGCGCTGGCGACGCTGTTTTTCTACCCGCTGGCGTTGATCGTCAAACAGGCATTTACCGACGACCAAGGGCTGTTCAGCGCCGCTGCGCTGCAGCAGGCGTTCGAATCACGCCGCTTTGTCGGCGCCCTGCTCAACACGCTGCAGATCGCGCTGCTGGCGACGCTGGGCTGCCTGGTGCTCGGCACCCTGCTGTCGCTGTTGCTGGTGTTCACGCCGTTCCCCGGCAGCCGTCTGATCGCCCGGGTGATCGATACCTTTATCGCCATGCCGACCTTCCTCATCACGCTGGCCTTCACGTTCATCTACGGTTCCGCCGGCCTGCTGAACGGCACGCTGATGGCGACCTTTGGTTTCACCTTGCCGCCGGTGGATTTTCTTTACTCCATCTGGGGGGTGATCCTGGCGGAAATCACCGTGTTTACCCCGCTGGTGATGCGCCCGCTGATGGCGGCGCTGTCGCAGATCGACCGCAGCCAGCTCGAGGCCGCCAGCATCCTCGGCGCCCGGCCGGGACGGGTGGTGCGCCAGGTGATTTTACCGGCCGCGCTGCCGGCCTTGCTGGCCGGCGGCAGCCTGTGTTTGTTGTTGACCACCAATGAGTTCGGCATCGTGCTGTTTATCGGCGCCAAGGGCGTCACCACGCTGCCGATGATGGTCTACGCCAAAGCGATTTTGGAATCGGACTACGCCGTCGCCTGCGCGATCGCCGTCGTGAATATCGCGCTGTCGCTCGGGCTGTTCTCCCTTTACCGCTACGCCGCGGCGCGCGCCGGGCTGAGGAACTGACGATGTTGATTTGGTCTCGCACCGGACGCACCCTGACCTGCACACTGGCGGTCACGCTGTTCGCCCTGTTCTTCTGCCTGCCGCTGGCGGTGATCCTGATGTCCAGCCTCAGTGAACAGTGGAGCGGCGTGCTGCCGAGCGGCTTCACCCTCAGCCACTTCCGCCAGGCGTTCAGCGGCGCCTCCTGGGACGCACTGATCGCCAGTCTGGCTATCGGTTTCAGCGCCAGCCTGTTCGCGTTGTTGTGCGGCACCTGGGCGGCGTTGGCGCTGCGCCACGTGCCTGAACGCGGCCGACGGCTGCTGGGCACGCTGTTTTTCATTCCCAGCGCGGTGCCTTCGGTCTCTATCGGTTTGGGGATGCTGGTGGCGTTCAGCCAGGGGCCGCTGCAGATGAACGGCACCTTCCTGATCGTGCCCGCCGCCCACTTCGTGCTGATTTCCGCCTTTACCTTCGGCAACGTCATGGCCGGGCTGACCCGGCTGCCTGACGACTACGAGAACGTCGCCGCCAGCCTGGGCGCTTCGCCGCTGTTTCGCCTGCGCCACGTCACCCTGCCGATGATCGCCCCCTACATGATCTCCGCCTTCGCGCTCAGCCTGTCGCTGTCGATGGGGGAGCTGGGCGCGACCATGATGATCTACCCGCCGAGCTGGGCGACGCTGCCAGTCACGATCTTCAGCCTGACCGATCGCGGCAGCATCGCCAATGGCGCAACGCTGACCATGATCCTGGTGGCGGCCACGCTGTTGCTGATGTTGGTGCTGGAGCGGATTTCTCAGCGGCTGACGCCCGGCGCAAAATAACAGCAAGGCGCCGTCATGGCGGCGCCTTGCTCATCGAAACGCAGGTCAGAACGGGTAGTCGTGATAGCCCTGCTGTTCGGAAATGCGTCGGGCGGCGACGTGCAGCAACGCCACATACTCCTCCCGCGCCGCTTCGGAAAAGCGCAGCGTCGGGAAAGAGATGCTCAGCCCGGCGATCGCCACCCCGAACCTGTCAAAAACCGGTACCGCGATGCAGCGGATCCCCGCTTCTTGCTCTTCGGCATCTTCGCCGTATCCCTGCGCACGCACCCGATCCAGCACCGGCAACAGTTCGGCGGCGCTGGTCAGGGTATGCTCGGTGCTGCGGGTAAATTCAATCTGCGACAGGATCTGCGCCACCTCATCCCGCTCGCGCCAGGCCAGCAGCACCTTGCCGATGGCGGTGCTGTGCAGCGGGTTGCGGCGGCCGATGCGCGAATACATGCGCAGGTTGTACATCGCGTCGATCTTATGGATGTAGACGATGCCATCCTCGTCCAGGGCGCCGAGGTGGATGGTTTCACGGGTATGATTCGACAGCTCGCGCATCTGCACGTCGGCGCTACGGATCAGATCGACGTTCTGCAACGATTTGGCGCCCAGTTCGAACAGCTTGAGCGTCAGCGCATACTTTTCCGTCTCGCCCTCCTGTGAAACGTAACCCAGCGCTTTCATGGTCTGCAGAAACCGGTAGACGGTGCTTTTAGACATCATCACCCGCTGGGACAGTTCGGTAATGCCTATCTCGCGCTCATCGCCGAGCGCCTGCAAAATGCCGAACACTTTCATCACGGATGAGACGGCATCCGGTTGCTTGTCTGAATCTGCGTTAGCCATGGCGAATACCCTACTTAACGGTTTTGTTTCAGGAAATTTAAACAAGGGTTTCAGTATAATCGGAACAGATCGCGACGCGCAACGCAGCTGAAGGCTAAGCGATTGAAGCCAAATGAATAACCGCCTGCCGCTCACCGCCGTTTACAATTAAGCGGACAAGGGGCATGCAATCGCAGGCGAATATGATTAGCATGATAATACTCTCCTGAATAAATACCGCTGAGACCTGCATGCGTCCTTGTTCCGACGGCCTCCCCGTCCCGCAACGCTATGGGGCGATCCTCGCCATCGCCCTCGGCATTACCGTATCCGTGCTCGACGGCGCGATAGCCAACGTGGCGCTGCCCACCATCGCGCGCGATCTCAACGCCAGTCCGGCCAGTTCCATCTGGGTGGTTAACGCCTATCAACTGGCGATCACCGTCTCTTTGCTGTCGCTGGCGTCGCTCGGCGATCTGGTCGGCTATCGCCGCATCTATCAGGCTGGATTGCTGGTGTTCAGCATCACCTCACTGTTCTGCGCCCTGTCCGACTCGCTGCTCACCCTGACCATCGCCCGCGTGCTGCAGGGCTTTGGCGCCGCCGCCATCATGAGCGTCAACACCGCGCTGATCCGCATCATCTACCCGCAGCGTTTTCTCGGCCGCGGCATGGGCATCAACTCGCTGATCGTCGCCTGCTCCTCGGCGGCCGGGCCGACGGTGGCGGCCGCTATCCTGTCGGTCGCGTCCTGGCAATGGCTGTTCGCCATCAACCTGCCGATCGGCATCGTCGCGCTGCTGCTGGGGATGAAATTCCTGCCGGCCAACGGCCAAAAAAGCGATAACCGCCGTTTCGATCCCACCAGCGCCGTGCTGAATGCGCTGACCTTCGGCCTGCTGATCACCGCCATCAGCGGCTTCGCCCAGGGCCAGAGCCTGACGCTGATCTTCAGCGAGATCGCCGCGCTGCTGGCGATTGGCGCGCTGTTCGTGCGCCGCCAGCTGCGCCAGGAATTTCCGTTGCTGCCGGTCGATCTGCTGCGCATTCCGATCTTCGCCCTGTCGATGGGCACCTCAATCTGCTCGTTTGCCGCGCAAATGCTGGCGATGGTGTCGCTGCCGTTCTTCTTGCAAAGCGCATTGGGCCGCGACGAGGTGGCGACCGGGCTGCTGCTGACGCCGTGGCCGCTGGCGATCGTGGTGATGGCCCCGATCGCCGGCCGGTTGGTGGAACGCGTGCATGCCGGCCTGCTGGGCTGCATCGGGCTGGCGGTGTTCGCGCTCGGGCTGTTCTCGCTGGCGCTGCTGCCCGCGGCGCCGTCGAATATGGACATCATCTGGCGCATGGTGCTGTGCGGCGCCGGTTTCGGCCTGTTCCAGTCGCCCAACAACCACACCATCATCTCCGCCGCACCGCGCAACCGCAGCGGCGGCGCCAGCGGCATGCTGGGCACTGCCCGTCTGCTGGGACAAACCTCGGGAGCCGCCCTGGTGGCGCTGATGTTCAACCTGTTCCCGGCCTCCGGCACCCACGCTTCACTGATCCTGGCTGGGGTGTTCGCCACCCTGGCGGCGGCCGTCAGCAGCCTGCGCATCACTCAACCGACGACGCAAACGGCGCAGCCCAGCCGCGAGGTGAAATAGCGCACATAAAAGAGCCGAGCCCTCATCGATTGTAAAACCGACGGGGCCAGCACTGGCGGCCGGGCCGCGTCGGGTGCGGTGCCGGGAGCATGGCAGGCCAGGCGTCAGTCGCCGCACCTCAACGGGCTGCGGCCTTGTCGTAAACAGGCTAAATAGGCGTCGTCATCCGGATACCAGCCAACAAGGCGTTGGCCGTCGTTATCCATCCCCTCGAAGGCCTTGAGCAGGCCGGGGGCGAACATGCGCTTTATCAGATCTTCGGACTGCGCGCTGTCGATGCGGCAGTCGCAGCGCGTTTCTCCGTCAACCTGAACGAAGTTCTGCAACGAAGCGAGACATCGCGCGTCGAGATCGCCATGAACATGGATAAACTCCCCCGTTTCTACCAGGGTGAGCGCGGTCAGGTCTCCCCCCACCACGAACGCGCCGTCGTTTCCTGAGCTGCAATAGGCATGGCGTATGCGGACATCGTCACGCACGACCAGCCCGCCCCAGCAAATCAGCGTATCCGCCTGCAGCCGCCCCAGCACGACAATGCCGCCGTCCTCTCGCTGCGGTGACACCGCCAGGCATCTCTCCACGATCACATCGCCGTCCACGATCAGGTAATCGTAATCGTGGCCGTCGTGCTCGTCGGGGAAAAACGCCGGCTGGCGCAGATCGCCTGAATGCCAGCGAATAACCGGTGGCTCATCATCGTCATCATGCCGGTTCAACAATTCCGCAACCGCATCGGCGACACCGCCAGCCAATGCGGCCAGGCGCGCCGACACCTCATCACCGTTGAGTAAGGGAAGGTGGTTGATTTTCATAGGGCCTCAGGGACAAATGTCATTGTGCCAAAGCATATAACATACGCTTCCAAAGCCAAACAGGCGGTCGTGACCGGGCCCGATGCGGCTTGCCCTCTCACCGGGTGATCTGGCACCGCGCCAGCCCAGGCTGAGAGGCCGAAAGACGCGGTTTGCAGGTGGGCTTCAGCGACTTCGGGCGCTGCTGCACGGCATTAACGCCCGCAAACTTCGCTGAAGCGCTCATCCCATTCATTGCCGAATTTCATTGCTGAATCCGTCGCCGCCACTGAAATAGCGGTTCAGGCATGCCATAAAAAAACCCCGGCAAGCCGGGGTTTTTCATTTCATTCAGCCGATTACTTCAGGTACTGACCGGTGCGCAGCGCTTCGATGCGCTTGTCGAGCGGCGGGTGCGACATGAACAGCTCGCTGAACGACTTGGATTTGCCGTTGATGCAGAACGCCATCATGCTGCCCGCTTCCTGCGGTTCATAGCTGGTTTTCAGACGCTGCAAGGCGGCGATCATCTTCTCGCGGCCCACCAGTTTGGCGGAACCGGCGTCGGCATAGAATTCGCGGTGACGCGAGAACCACATGGTGATGATGCTCGCCAGGATGCCGAACACCAGTTCCAGCACCATCGACACGGCGAAGTAAATCATCGGGTTGCCGTTGCCTTCCCCTTCACCGTCGCGGTTGCCCAGGAAGCCGGCGGCAACCTGTGCGATCAGGCGCGAAATGAAGATGACGAAGGTGTTCACGATCCCCTGGATCAGGGTCATGGTCACCATATCGCCGTTGGCGACGTGGCTGATTTCGTGCGCGATAACCGCTTCCGCTTCGTCGCGGCTCATGCTCTGCAGCAGGCCGGTGCTGACGGCGACCAGCGAAGCGTCGCGCCGTGCGCCGGTGGCGAAGGCGTTGATGTCCGGCGCGTGGTAGATAGCGACCTGCGGCATGGCGATGCCCGCCTGCTGCGATTGACGGCGCACCGTTTCCAGCAGCCAGTTTTCGGTTTCGTTACGCGGCTGTTCAATCACTTCCCCGCCCACGGAGCGCAGCGCCATCCATTTGGACATCAGCAACGACACGAAAGCGCCGCCGAAGCCGAACAGACCGGCCATGATCATCAGGCCCTGAACGCTACTGGATTGGATTCCTGTCAGGCTGAGCACCAGCCCGAAAACCAACATCACCGCCAGGTTGGTGAGCAGGAACAGAGCTATACGCATCATAAAATGTTTACTTCCTCATAAATGTTAACAAAACACTGTCCAGATACCCTGGATCGTATGGGCATTCGTCACAGTTTCAAGAGTTGCGCGCCATTAACCTACTAAAAATACGAAACTTTACAAAAACGACGCGCGACCGGGATTTGGCAAATTGTAAACGATTGTTGCGCAAGGCGGAGGGATTTTGCAGAAAAATTTCTTTGCCCGCACGCCATGACAACGAGAACCGTTATCCTCACGCTTTATAGGCCAATATCCGCTCAGCGCGTTTCATCATACCCCGCCTGATTCAGCGGCGATGAAAGTTTGAATCTCGCGATTAATTGTTACATTATAACATCACAATTAATCGTAAAGGGATGTCAATCATGTTATCGCGTATCGTCTGGATGCTGGCGACGTGGCTGCTTTTCTGCCAGGTCGCGCACGCTGAAATTCACCTCACCGACGTTGAAGGACGCCAGGTTACCCTGGCCGCCCCCGCACAGCGCGCCTATATCGGCTTTTACTACGAAGATTTTCTGGCGGTGAACGGCCCGGAGAGTTATCAACAGGTCGTCGCCTTCTCCAAAAGCGACTGGGCGTTGCGCGCCAGCCAATGGACGCGCTATCAGGCGGCGCTGCCACGGCTCGCTCAACTGGTCGATGTCGGTTCGCTCTATAACCAGAGCTTCGATTTTGAACGCCTGCTGACCACGCGACCAGACCTGCTGATCCTGGCGAAGTGGCAGCTCGACGGCTTCGCCAACTACCTGCCGGTGCTGCAACAGCTCAACATTCCTTACATCGTCGTCGACTTCAATCAGGGCGTTGAAGTCAAGCTCGCCAGCATCCGGTTAATGGGCCAGGCGATGGGCCACGCCGAGCGAGCGGAACGGCTGGCCGACGAATATCGCCAAAGTCTCGAGGATACCCGGCGGCGCATCCGCCAGGCGCAGCTGCCGCCGCCGGTCACCTACATTGAGCTGGGGGACAAGGGCCCCGGCGAGTACGGCAGCAGCTATGGCGCATCGATCTGGGGGCCGCTGCTGCAGCTGGCCGCCGCCGACAATATCGCCGCCGGCGTCGTCGGCAGCCCTTCCCCCTTGCGCGCCGACTATGTCCTGACCCGACGGCCCGAGGTGATTTTTCTCGCCGGTGGCGACTGGGAAAACATGCCGAACGCCGTGCCGATGGGCTACGGCACGCAGGCAGCCCCCCTACAGACGCGCCTGACGCAATACGCCCGGCGGGCGGGATGGCCGCAACTGCCGGCGGTAAAAAATCAGCGTCTTTATGCGCTTTACCATGGCGGCGCGCGCACGATTTACGATTTTATCTTTGTCCAGTATCTGGCAAAAGCGCTCTATCCCGCCGCGTTTGCCGATGTTGATCCCGCGCGCAATCTGGCGCAGTTCTACCATCAATATTTGCCGATAGAGGCGGACGGCATCTTCTTGCAACGCTGGCAAGGAGAATAACCATGGCCCACACAGGACGTGCGTTTTTGCGACGGCGCAGGCTGCGCCGCGGGCTATTGACGCTGGCGCTGCTCGGCGCGCTGCTGGCGGCGACCGCCATCGATCTCACCGTCGGCGCCGCGCAACTTGGCCTCACGGATATCGTGCGGATGCTTTGGCCCGGCTCTGCCCCCGGCAACGCACTGCATCAGGCGGTTTTCTGGTCGATTCGCTTGCCGATGACGCTCACCGCCTTGGTGGTCGGCGCCAGCCTGGCGCTGGCGGGCCTGCTGATGCAGACCGTGCTGGCCAATCCCCTCGCCAGCCCCTATACGCTGGGGATCTCTGCCGCGGCGGGGTTCGGCGCGGCGCTGGCGATCCTCACCGGCTTCAGCCTGGGCGGCGCGTTGGCGCTGGGCACGCCGCTGCTGGCTTCGCTGATGGCGCTGTTGGCTTGCGTGCCTGTCTATCTGCTGGGACAACGCCGCGGCATGACGCCGCAAATATTAGTGTTGAGCGGCATCGTGGTGCTGTTTTTCTTTCAGTCGCTGCAATCGCTGCTGCTGTTTCTGGCCTCGCCGGAAGCCATGCAGCAAATTGTCTTTTGGCTGTTCGGCAGCCTGCTCAAAGCCAATATGCACGGCGTGGCGATCACCGGCGTCGTGTTGCTGTGCGCGCTGTTCGTCAGTCTGCGGCTCGCCTGGCGGCTGACGGCGCTGTCCGCCGGCGAAGAGCAGGCCCAGGGGCTGGGCATCAATGTCAGCGCCTTGCGCAAGCTGGCCTTTCTGCTGGCGACCTTGCTGACGGCCGCCTCGGTCTCGTTTGTCGGCACCATCGGGTTCGTCGGGCTGATCGCCCCGCATTTCGCCCGCTTTCTGGTGGGTGAGGATCAGCGCTACCTGATCTGCATTTCCGCCCTCTGCGGCAGCCTGCTGCTGCTGTGCGCCTCGATCGTCGCCAAGCTGGTGATGCCGAACGGCGTGGTGCCCATCGGCATCGTTATCGCCCTGATCGGCGTGCCGGTGCTGTTTTACTTCGTCACTCGACAGGTTAAACGCCCATGACTCAACTGACCCTCACCCGCGTCGGCGTCTCGCTGCATCGCCGCTCGCTATTGGCAGACGTTTCATTGAGCTGGCCGGAGGCGCAGCTCGGCGGCATCATCGGCCCCAACGGCGCCGGCAAATCGACGCTGCTGAAAGCGATTAACCGCATGGTGCCGTGCAGCGGCGAGATCGCTTACCGCGAGCGCCCTCTCGATCCGAAAACCAGCCGTATCGCCTATGTGCCGCAGCTTAATCGCTGCGATTCGGCATTGACCGCTTTTGACATGGTGCTGCTGGGCAAGGTACGCCAGTTGAGCTGGCGCATCAGCGCCGCCCAGGCCGATGCGGTCGAGCAGGCGCTTACGGAATGCGGCATTTCCGCGCTCGCCGATCGCCCCTTCAACCGTCTCAGCGGCGGCCAGCGACAGTTGGTGATGCTGGCTCAGGCCTTCGTCTCTCAGCCGCAGATCATTTTGCTCGACGAACCCACCAGCGCGCTGGATATCCACCACCAGCTGCGCGTGCTCAATCAGATCGCCGACTACGGCCGGCGCCACCGCTGCATCACGCTGCTGGTGATCCACGATCTGGGATTGGCGCTGCGCTATTGCCACTCACTCACGCTGCTCGCGCACGGACGCGTCGTTTGCCACGGCGATACCCATCAGATGATGGGACATCCGATGGTGTCTCGCGTATTTGGCGTCGGCATCGAAAACGGCGTCAGCCCGCAGGGCTACCCCTATCTGCTGCCGACACAGCTGTTACACGCACACGGAGAATCCCCATGTACACTCTGACCAAGGCGGACATGCTGGCGCAACTCGCCGGCTTGCAACAGGAAATTCACCAGCTTCACCGTTCCGCCCGGCAAGATCGGCGCCATTTTTCCCTGCTGGAACGTCGTTTCAGCCGCCTGCAGGCCTTTAACGACGAACCGCAGCTGCAGGCCTATCGTCAAAAGCTGGAAAACGACCGTTTGATAACGGCGCAGATCACCCAACTGCGGGCGACGGCCAACGCCGCGTTGTGCGACTACGAGAAGCATCGCGTCTCGGCGCTGTGCCGGGAACCGGCGCAAACCAACGCCTACCTGAACAGTTTCGACCGCGCGCTGCAGCTGGAGATCGCGGCCGCCGACATTAAACCCGGCGAACGGGTGCTGCTGGTGGGCAGCGGCGCATTGCCCACCACGGCGCTGGCGCTGGTCGCCAGGCTCTCCGCCACCGTCATTTGCTACGATTGCGACCCGGCGGCCCAGCGTTTTGCCCGCCGGCTCACGCGCCACCTGGGGCTGGTGCAGCAGATGCCCTGCATCGACAAGCTGAACGGCCTGACGCGCAACGATATCGATCACATCATCATCGCCTCCCTGGTGGCGGACAAGCAGGGTTTGCTGAAGGCGCTGCGGCCTTTGCTGCCCCAGTGCGGCAAATTGCTGGTGCGCTATGGCAATGGCCTCAAGTCGATCTTCAACTGCCCTTACCACCACCAGGCCGCCGGCTCGCCCTGGCGCGTCAGCGGTAAACCGCTCACCACCCCGCTGTACGATCTGTTGATTTTGGAGCCTCACCGCCATGAATAATGCCTTTCCCACCCTGATCCTCGGCGCCGGCCCGGCGGCGATCCAACTGGCGGCGGACATCAAGGCCGCGGGCAATGCGCGCATCGGCCTGTACAACCGTCCCAGCGAAAAAGGGCGCCGCCTGAAGCAACATCTGGCGCACACGCCCAGCCTGTGGCTGACGGGCGCCGGTAAGGCGCAGCGCACCCAAGACGATGCGCAGGTGACAATTGACCGCTATTGCGATGATCTGGCGCTCGTCGGCTGCGACTGGCGCAGACTGATCCTTGCCGTCCCCGCCGATCAATACCATGACGTGCTGCGACAGGTGCCATGGGCGGCGTTGCCCCAACTGCGCTCACTGATCCTGCTCTCTCCCTCCATCGGCTCCGGCTTGATGGCGCAAAGCCTGCTGCAGGAGGCCGGGCAATCCCACGTCGAGGTCATCAGCCTGTCGAGCTACTACGCCGACACCAAATACCAGAACGCCGAACAGCCTTACCGCGCCTACACCAAGGCGTTCAAGCAGCGAATTTATCTGGCCGGCGCAGGCACAAGGTCAGACTGCGCCGAACTCGACTGGCTTTGCTCGCTGCTGGCGCGTCACGGCATTGACGCCCAACGCTGCAACAGCCAGCTCGCCGCCGAGCGCTTCAGCATCACCAATTATGTTCATCCTCCGCTGGCGCTGGCCGAAACCACGCTGCAGGCGATATTCGAGCCGCAGGCGCCGATCCAGTACCTGTATAAAACCCACCCCGAGGGCCCCATCTGTCCCGAGGCGATCGCCGACATGCTGGCGCTCTCGCAGGATTACCAGCAGTTGCTCAACCGGTTCGGCATCGAGGCCATTAACCTGCTGCGCTTTTTGAATGACGACAACTACCCGGTTCCGCCCCGTATGGTGAGCCGCCGCTGGATTGACCAATTCCCGCAGCTCGCGCCGACGGAGCAATGCTATGCGCTGTTTACGCGTTATACCGCGCTGCTGGTCGACCCCTATTCCGAGCCGGACGCGCAGGGTCGCTACTATGATTTTTCCGCCGTCAGGGTCGCCCGCGTCTTCCAGGATGTCCAGGGGCGCTGGCGCCTGCCGCGCGTGCCGCAAGAGGACGTGCGCAAACTGCGCGTCCTGGTCTTGCTGGCGCAGCGGCTTGACGTCGAGATGCCCGCCGCCCAGCGTCTGTTGGCCCGCTTTCAGCAGGCGCTGCAGCACTTCGTCACCCGGATCGGCGCCGAGCATTGCCATCGTTCGTTGCTGGACGATACCTGCGACGAGCAGGCGGACATCATTTACCGACAATGGCGGAGGCAAGCATGAATCAGGGTGCGCTACTGGCCATTTTTGCCTCATTGATTTTCAGCGTCATGAACGCGCTGGTTAAAACCATCTCCGATGCTATTCCCACCGGTGAAATCGTGTTCTTTCGCAGCAGCATCGGCTGTGTGCTGGTTCTGCTGCTGATGTACCGCCACCGCATCGCCTTCAGCCGCGTAGACCGGCCGCTGCTGGTGTTGCGCGGCACCATGGGCGGGCTGTATCTCATTTGTTATTTTTACAGCATCGCCCATCTAACGCTGGCCGACGCCAGCATGCTGGCCTACCTGTCGCCGTTTTTCTCCATTTTGCTCTCCTTGCTGGTGCTGCGTGAACGGGTCAGCGCCTGCACCGCGTTTTGGCTGGCGATGGTCATCATCGGCGCCGTGCTGCTGGTGCGGCCGTGGCACTTCTCGGCCTATACCCTGGCGTCGCTGGTCGGCGTGATGAGCGCGGTGTTCGCCTCGATCGCCTATCTGTCGGTCAACAAACTCAGCAAGCGCCACCACAACTACGAGATCGTGTTCTACTTCCTGTTCATCGCAACGCTGATCTCGCTGCCGCTGATGTGGAACGCGTTCGTTTGGCCCAACGCCTATCAGTTCGCCATTCTGCTCGCCATCGCCCTGGTGTCGCTGTTGGGGCAGGTCGTCTTAACCCAGGCCTTCTCTTCCGATAACCTGATCGTGGTCTCGGTGGTGCGCTATATCGGCATCGTGTTCAACATCGCCTGGGGTTGGCTGTTCTGGCATGAGATCCCGCTGCTGCTGTCGCTGTTCGGCTGTCTGCTGGTGGTGGTTTCCTGCATTCAGCTCGGGCTGCGTCACCGTAAGAAACCGGCTTAAGCCGGGCTTGCCGCAACCAAAAAAAACGCACCCGAGGGTGCGTTTTTCACAGGCAAAGCCGTGGCCTTATTTGGCCGGCGTCGGCTGCTGAGCAGGCTGATCCTTTTCCAGATGAGCCAGGTCCAGCGCGATATGCACGGTTTCATCCAGGTACGGATCCGGCTCCTGGTAATCCTTCGGCAGATCGTCGAGCGATTTCAGCGGCTTCTTGCCCGCACGTTCCAGACGCTCGTTGATGCGTTTCAGACGGGTCGCGTCGTCATCGTGATTCTCTTTCTCGCGTACCGCCAGATTGAGGGACACGATGTTGCGTTTATCCTTCAGCGCCTTGTAATGCGCAATATCCTGCGCGATGTACTGGAACTCCGGATTTTGCGCGATGCGCTGCTGGTGATCTTTCAGCAGCTCCGGCTCGAACGGCGCCATATCGCCGGTCTTGCTGTAGGTCGCCGCATTGATGCTGTCCCACGGCATGGCGTTGTCTTCAAACGCTTCGCCGGTTTCCGCCGGATCGACGCCGGTCGGCATCAGAATGTCCGGCGTCACGCCCTTGCGCTGGGTGCTGCCGCCATTGACGCGGTAGAACTTCTGAATGGTGTACTGCACGGAACCGAGCGCCGGCCACTCAGGGCGCAGCATCTGATCGTAGATACGGTTCAGCGAACGGTACTGCTGCACGGTACCTTTACCGAAGGTCGGCTCGCCGACAATCAGCGCGCGGCCGTAATCCTGCATCGCCGCCGCGAAAATTTCGGAGGCGGAGGCGCTGAAGCGATCGACCAGCACCACCAGCGGGCCTTTATAGTAGGTCACGCCGTCGGTGTCGGCGTCTTCGCGCACTTTGCCGTTGTTGTCGCGCACCTGCACCACCGGGCCGCTCGGAATGAACAGGCCGGACAGCGACACCGCTTCGGTCAGCGCGCCGCCGCCGTTGGTGCGCAGATCGATGATCACGCTCTTGACGTTCTGCTTGGCCATCTTCTGCAGCTGCACTTTCACGTCATCGGTCAGACCGACATAGAAGCCGGGGATGTCGAACACCGCCACCTTCTCTTTGCCGACGGTCTTGATGGTCATTTTCACCGCGCGGTCTTCCAGACGGATGCGCTCGCGGGTCAAGGTGACCACGCGGGTTTTGGTGCCCTTGCCGGCCGGCAGGATCTCAAGGCGCACCTTGCTGCCCTTCGGCCCTTTGATCAACGACACCACGTCGTCCAGGCGCCAGCCGATCACGTCCACCATCGGTTTGCCGGCCTGGCCGACGCCGACGATGCGATCGCCCACGGTGATCGCTTTGCTCTTCGCCGCCGGACCGCCCGGCACCATCGAGTTGATCAGGGTGTAGTCGTCATCCATCTGCAGCACCGCGCCGATGCCTTCCAGCGACAGGCTCATCTCGGTGTTGAACTGCTCGGTGTTGCGCGGAGACAGATAGTTGGTGTGCGGGTCGATTTCATGCGCAAAGGCATTCATCGCCAGCTGGAAGACGTCTTCGCTGTTGCTTTGCGTCAGGCGCTTGATGGCGAACTGATAGCGCTTGGTCAGCGTGTCGCGGATTTCTTTGTCGGTCTTGCCGGTCAGCTTGAGGTTCAGCTCGTCATACGTGACTTTCGCATCCCACAGGCTATCCAGCTCGGCCTTGTCTTTCGGCCACGGCGCTTTGCTGCGGTCGAGATCGATAGTGCCGTTGCCGGTGAAGTTCATCGGCTTGTCCAGCAACGACAACGCATAGGTGTAACGCTCAAAGCGGCGTTTCTGCGCCAGATTGAACAGCGCGTAGAAGGTGTCCAGCTTGCCGGTTTTCAGCTCTTCGCCAACCTGATTGCGTTTGCCGGCGAACTGCGCCACGTCGGAGGCCAGCAACACGTTATGATTGTAGTCCAGCATGTTCAGGTAGCGATCGAAGATCTTGCCTGAAAATTCCGCATCGAGGGCGAACTGGCGGTAATGAGAGCGAGTGAAGCGCGAGGTGACGCGCTCACTCACCGTAGCGTGCTGGGGTTCCTGTTGCAGTTGGGGCAGTTGGCCGATGCGGATGTTGGCTGTTTCCGCGCCGTAACTGACACCCGCCCACAGCAGCCCTGCAATCGCTGTTAATCTGACGAATTTGTTCATGCCTGGGTTGGCCTCCGTATCAGAACTGCAAGTGTTCTGCGCGCACAATCATCGCCAGACCGGAAGAGAGCTGCACACGTACGCCATCTTTAGCGATTTCGAGTACGGTAGCATCCATCGCGCTCTTGCCTGCTCTGACTTTGATTTCCTGGCCAATTTGCAGTTTAGAGATATCCGTGACTGGCGCATAACGCGGCTGGCTTTCCTCTTTGGCTGCACGAGGTTGGCGAGCGGGCTGTGGGCGAGTTTGTGGGCGCGGCTTGCGGTTTTCCGGCGCGGCTCCGCCTTCGCGACGCGCAGCGGGCTTTTTACCGGCTGGACGCGGACGGCGCGGAGCGGCATCGGCGGATTCGCCGGCGGCTTCACGTTTTTTGGCGTTTTGTTCGGCACGCTGTGCCTGAACGCGCGCTTTGGCTTCTTCAAGCTGCTGGCGAGCATGATCGACATGCTGCTGCTCCAGTTCACCGCACGGATTGCCGTCCAGATCGACGCGCTGCGCGCCAACCTTGACGCCGTACAGGTAACGCCAGCTTGAGGTGTATAGGCGCAGGGCAGAACGCAATTGCGTTTTGCTGAGATTCTCTTCCCCCTGCACGCGCTCTACCAAATCCTGAAAAATACCGATTTTCAGCGGACGAGCTTCGCCTTCGGCGCTAAAGCAGAGCGGAAAACGCTCGGCAAGAAAAGCAATGACTTCTTTACTAGAGTTCAACTTAGGTTGATTTTCCATGAAATTTCCTGATTACAACGGTATTGCCAACAAGCCACAGGCATGAACAGGCGTCATTATAATGACGCCATCGGTAATTGCCACGTTAACCGTCGATCAACTTGCCGCCACAGTCACATATTTCGCACTGTCACACTGTTCCAGTTGCTCACAAAGCCCCGCCACCACTGCTTTCAGGCCCACTTCGTCCTGTTCGTCGAAGCGTTGATAAACCGTGCTATCGATATCCAAAACGCCGATCGCTCGGCCGCCAACCGCCAGCGGCAGCACGATTTCCGCGTTGCTGGCCGCATCGCAGGCGATATGGCCCGGAAACGCATGCACGTCGCCGACGCGCTGCACGCGATTTTCCGCCACCGCCGTGCCGCACACGCCCTTGCCCACCGGAATGCGCACGCAGGCGATCTTGCCCTGGAACGGCCCCAGCACCAGTTGGTCGCCATCCATCAGATAGAAACCGACCCAGTTCACGTCATCCAGACGCTCGTTGAGCAACGCGCTGGCGTTGGACAGCGCCGCGATAAAGTTGGTTTCCCCGCCGAGCAACGCGCTCAGGTCACGTTTTAATTCCGCGTAGAATTGTTCTTTTGTCATGTGTTAACCATTGAAACAGTGAAGATGGCCAGAAGCCCAAAGCTTAGGCCCTATAAAATAAGCATTAAATGCGTATAGCCACAAGGTTAATCATCTGTTGCTTCACAAAACCCCGTCGCTCGGGGTATGTTTGCCGCTCAGAATCCCGGTTTACCTCGTTTTACCGTCCGGCGCCCGATCGCCGGTGACGCGGCCGGTTTATTTTTCAGCTACGCTGACAGTTCCGGCGGGCTCAAGGGCAGCTACTTGTCAAAAATGAAAATACACGCGATCACCGCCCCCCTTTCCAAAGCGCGCCACCAACGCTGCTGCGAGTGCGACCTGCTGTTTGTGCTGCCGCCGCTCAGCGGCAATCAGGCCGCTTATTGTCCGCGCTGTAACGCCAAGGTGGTGAGCGGCCGCGACTGGTCGATGACGCGCCTGACCGCCATGGCGATCGCCATGCTGCTGCTGATGCCGTTCGCCTTCACCGAACCGCTGATCAGCATTCGTCTGCTCGGCACGCGCATCGACGCCAGTTTGCTGGAGGGCATCTGGCAGATGAGCCGCCAGGGCGATCCGCTCACCGCCAGCATGGTGGCGTTTTGCACCATCGGCGCCCCGCTGACGCTGGTGCTGTCGCTGCTGTACCTGCGTTTCGGCCATGCGCTCGGCATGAACCTGCGCCCGGTGCTGCTGATGCTGGAGCGGCTCAAAGAGTGGGTGATGCTGGACATTTATCTGATCGGCATGGCGGTGGCGGCGATCAAAGTGCAGGATTACGCCGACATCCAGCCCGGCAGCGCGCTGATCGCTTACCTGTCGCTCACGGTGCTGAGCATCCTGACGCTGATCCACGCCAACCTGGAGCAGCTGTGGGAGCGCTACTATCCGCAGGAACAGCCGGAAGGCCCGCCGACGGCGCTGCACATTTGTCTGTCCTGCCACTATACCGGCTATCCCGACGCGCGCGGCCGCTGCCCGCGTTGCCATGTGCCGATGTGCCATCGCCAGCCCTACAGCCTGCAGAAAACCTGGGCGGCGCTGATCGCGGCGATGATCCTGCTGATACCGGCCAACCTGCTGCCGATTTCCATCATTTACGCCAACGGCACGCGGCTGGAAGACACCATTTTCTCCGGCGTGGTCTCATTGGCCACCTCCGGCAACGTGCCGATCGCCGCCATCGTGTTCATCGCCAGCGTGCTGGTGCCCTTCACCAAGGTGATCGTGCTGATCGTGCTGTTACTGAGCATCCACTTCAAAACCTCGCACAGCCTGAAGACGCGCATTCGTCTGCTGCGCCTGGTCACCTGGATCGGCCGTTGGTCGATGCTCGATCTGTTCGTTATCGCCTTGATGATGTCGCTGGTAAATCGCGATCAACTGTTATCTTTTACTATGGGACCGGCCGCGTTTTACTTTGGCTCGGCGGTCATTTTGACTATTCTTGCCGTTGAGTGGCTGGATAGCCGATTGATTTGGGATGCACATGCAACAGGAAACGCCGACTACACCGACTGAAGCGCGGGTCAAGAACAAACGCCGCATTTCACCGTTCTGGTTACTGCCGTTCATCGCCCTGCTGATCGCCGGGTGGCTGGTCTATAACAATTTCCAGGAGCGCGGCACCACCGTCACCATCGATTTCCAATCGGCGGCGGGCATCGTCGCCGGCCGCACGCCGGTGCGCTACCAGGGCGTTGAGGTCGGCACGGTGCAAAAAATCAGCCTGAGCAAAGATCTGCGCAGCATCGTGGTGGAAGCCAGCATCAAAAGCGATCTGGAAGACTCGCTGCGCGAAGGCACCCAGTTCTGGCTGGTGACGCCCAAAGCCTCGCTGGCCGGGGTTTCCGGGCTCGATGCGCTGGTCGGCGGCAACTATATCGGCATGATGCCCGGCAGCGGCAAGGAGCAAACCCACTTCACCGCGCTCGATACCCAGCCGAAGTACCGCCTGAACACCGGCGAGCTGATGATTCACCTGCATGCCGACGATCTGGGTTCGCTCAACAGCGGCTCGCTGGTCTATTACCGTAAAATCCCGGTCGGCAAGGTGTATGACTACACCATCAGCGAAGGCAACAAGGGCGTAACCATCGACGTGCTGATCGACCGCCGCTTCGCCAACCTGGTGAAGAGCAACAGCCGCTTCTGGAATGTCTCCGGCTTCAAGGGCGATTTCAGCCTGTCCGGCGCCACGGTGCAGATGGAGAGCCTGGCGGCGCTGGTCAACGGCGCCATCGCCTTCGACTCGCCGGCCGATGGCCAGCAGGCCAAGGGCGATCAGAACTATACCCTTTACCCGGACCTGGCCCACAGCCAGCGCGGCGTCAATATTCTGCTGGATCTGCCGAGCGGCAACAGTTTGAGTGCAAACCGCACGCCGCTGATGTACCAGGGGCTGCAGGTCGGCACCCTGACCAAGCTGACGTTGCAACAGGACAGCAAAGTCATCGGTGAACTGACCATCGATCCTTCGGTGGTCGATCTGATGCGCAGCGGCACCCGCATCGTGATGCGCAGCCCGCGCATCAGCCTCAACGACGCCAAGCTCAGCCAACTGCTGACCGGCACCACGCTGGAACTGGTGCCGGGTGAAGGCGAACCGCAGCAGCGCTTCAACGTGCTGGACAGCAGCGAAACGCTGTTGCAACAGCCGGGCGTGTTGACCGTCACGCTGACGGCGCCGCAAAGCTACGGCATCGACGTCGGGCAACCGCTGGTGGTGCACGGCGTGAAAGTCGGCCAAATCCTGAGCCGCACCTTGACCGCCGGCGGCGTGGTGTTCACCGCCGCCGTTGATGCGCAATATCGCGGCCTGCTGCACAAAGACAGCAAATTCGTGGTCAACAGCCGCCTCGACGTCAAGCTGGGGATAGACGGCATGGAAGTGCTCGGCGCCAGCGCGCAGGAGTGGGTAGACGGCGGCGTGCGCATTATCCCCGGCAGCAAAGGGGAGCCTGGCGGCCAGTACCCGCTGTACGCCAACAGCGAAAAAGCCGAGGAAGGCATCGTCGGCAACGCCCCTTCCACCACCCTGACCCTCAGCGCCACCAGCCTGCCGGACGTGCAGGCCGGCTCAGTGGTGCTGTATCGTAAATTCCAGGTGGGCGAGATCGTTAACGTTCGGCCGAAGGCCAACGAGTTTGAGGTGGACGTCTACATCAGCCCGGAATACCGTAAGTTGCTGACCCGTGAAAGCATCTTCTGGGCCGAAGGCGGCGCCAAGGTGCAGCTCAACGGCAGCGGCCTGACGGTGCAGGCTTCACCGCTCAACCGCGCGCTGAAAGGCGCCATCAGCTTCGACAACCTGCAGGGCGTGACGCTGAACAAAGGCGCCAACCGCGTACTGTACGCCAGCGAAACCGCCGCCCGCGCGGTGGGCAGCCAAATCACGCTGAAAACCTATGACGCCAGCAAGCTGTCGGCGGGCATGCCGCTGCGTTACCTCGGCATCGACGTCGGCCAGGTGGAGTCGCTGCAGCTGGCGCCGGAGCGCAACGAAGTGTTGGCCAAAGCGGTGCTGTATCCGGAATACGTGCAGACCTTCGCGCGCCTCGGCAGCCGCTTCTCGATCGTGTCGCCGGAGATCTCCGCCGCCGGCGTCAGCAACCTCGATACCCTGCTCCAGCCTTATATCAACGTGGAGCCGGGCCGCGGGCGCGAGCTGCGCACCTTCGAACTGCAGCAGGCCAGCATCACCGACTCGCGCTATCTGGACGGCCTGAGCGTCGTGCTCGACGCGGCCGAAACCGGCTCGCTGCAGATCGGCACGCCGGTGCTGTTCCGCGGCGTGGAGGTCGGCACCATCACCGGCTTCTACCTCGGCGCCATGTCCGATCGGGTGCACGTCGCGCTGCGCATCAGCAAGAAGTACCAGCATCTGGTGCGCAACAACAGCGTGTTCTGGCTGGCGTCGGGTTACAACCTGCAGTTCGGCCTGACCGGCGGCGTAATCAAGAGTGGCACCTTCCAGCAATTCATCCGCGGCGGCATCGCCTTCGCCACGCCGCCAACCATTCCGCTGGCGCCGAAAGCGACACCGAACAAGCACTTCCTGCTGAATCCGGAAGAGCCGAAGGACTGGAAAACCTGGGGCACCGCCATTCCGCGCGATTAACTTTCGCGTTTCCCTCAGGGCCCGGCAATGCCGGGCCCTGTTTTTTTCCGCTTTGTGATAAACTCTCGCCCTTGTCTTTATTGCACCCTGAGAGTTCGCCCCGTGGCCAAATCCACCGCCGTTTTTCTGCCCCCCGCTTTCCTCGACGCCACCCGCGCCATCATGCCCGCCGAGCTGGCGATGGACGATTTTATCGCCGCTTGCCAGCGCCCGCTGCGCCGCAGCCTGCGCGTCAACACGCTGAAAATCAGCGTCACCGACTTCCTGGCGCTGGTGCGGGACTACGACTGGCGATTGGAACCCATTCCCTGGTGCGCGGAAGGTTTCTGGATCGAGCGCGACGATGAAGAGCTGCGATTGGGCAGCGCCGCCGAACATTTGAGCGGCCTGTTCTACATTCAGGAGGCCAGCTCGATGCTGCCGGTCAGCGCGTTGTTCGCCGGCGGCGCAGCGCCCCATCGGGTGTTGGACGTGGCGGCCGCGCCGGGCTCCAAAACCACCCAGATAGCCGCGTTGATGGATAATCAGGGCGGCATCGTCGCCAACGAATACTCCGCCAGCCGGGTGAAAGTGCTGCACGCCAATATCAGCCGGTGCGGCGTGAAGAATACGGCGCTGACCCACTTCGATGGCCGGGTGTTCGGCGCCGCGCTGCCGGAGAGTTTTGACGCCATTCTGCTCGACGCCCCCTGCTCCGGCGAAGGCGTGGTGCGCAAAGATCCGGACGCCATGAGCAACTGGTCGCCGGAAAGCGTCGCCGAGATCGCCGCCACCCAGCGCGAGCTGATCGACAGCGCGTTTCATGCGCTGGCGCCGGGCGGCGTGATGGTTTATTCCACCTGCACCCTCAATGCGCAGGAAAATCAGCAGGTGGTGCGCTGGCTGCTGGACACCTATGGCGACGCGGTCAGCGTCGAGCCGCTGGGTGAGCTGTTCCCCGGCGCCGACAAGGCGTTGACCGCCGAGGGCTTCCTGCACGTCTTCCCGCAGATTTACGACAGCGAAGGTTTTTTCGTCGCCCGCCTGCGTAAAAAACACGCCGTGGCGCCGTTGGCGAAGCCGACCTATAAAGTCGGTAAATTCCCGTTCAGCCCGCTGTCCGGCAAAGAGGCGGCGCTGGTCGCCCAAGCCGCCGCGGCATCCGGCTTAACCTGGGGCGATGACAGCCGGCTGTGGGAGCGCGACAAGGAAATCTGGCTCTTCCCGGCCGAGCTGGAGCCGCTGTTCGGCAAAGTGCGCTTCTCGCGTATCGGCCTCAAGCTGGCGGAGCGCTTCCCGAAAGGTTTCCGTTGGCAGCACGAAGCGGCGATCGCTCTCGCGGGCGCCGACGGCAAACAGCATTTCGAGCTGGACGCCGCGCTGGCCCAGGAGTGGTATCACGGCCGCGATCTCTACCCTGAGCAGCCGCCGGCGGGCGACGAGTGCATCGTCACCTATCAGGGGCAACCGCTGGGCATCGCCAAACGCATCGGCAGCCGCATCAAGAACAACCTGCCGCGCGAGCTGGTGCGCGACGGCGCGCTGGATTTTCACCTGTAATCGCCCTGGCGCCGGGGAGCCGCTTTCCCCGGCGATAAATAAAGATAACAATATTCCCATCACCATTCGTTATTATTCTAATCATTTCACCATCACGTTATTTCACCCGCGCACGCTTGCCCTGTGCCAATTAAAAAGTTTTGACCTTTGATAAAGACAATTTCACGTTCTTATCCTATTAATTTAAATGTAAGTAAATAAATGCGTGCAACTCAGCTCTGGGTGGCGTTTTTGCGGACTTTCTCTGACATGGCAAGGAATCATGATGAAAAAAACTCTGCTGGTTTTGCTCTCGTTAACACCTCTGCTGTGCATCAGTGGCGCAGCCAACGCAGCGGGCACCATTCAGGGCACGGTGGGCGTGACAATGACCATCGGCGCCGGGTGCGTGGTCACCGGCGGCAACAGTTCCGGCACCACCAACGACTTTGGTTCCATCAGTTTCGGCACCTACTCGTCGCTGGCTAACGTCATCACCGCCAGCGCCACCGGCAGCGGCGGCACCGGCACCTTGGGGCTGAACTGCACCACCGGCACCAACTACACCGTGGCGCTGGACAACGGCCTCAACGCCTCCGGCAGCCAGCGGCGCATGGCCAGCGGCGTGCCCGCCTACATCAGCTATAACCTCTACCAGGACAGCGCCCACGCCGTGCCGTGGAACAGCACCACCGGCGTGCTGACCGGCACCGGCACCGGCTCGGCGGTCCCGCTGATCGTCTACGGTCTGGTGCCCGCCGCGGGCACCACCCCGGCCGCCGGCGTGTACAACGATACCGTCACCATGACCGTGACCTGGTGATGCCTGCCGACACGGGGCGCCACCACGGCGCTCCGTCATTCATTAATATAATAATATTCCCATCCGCCATCTCATTATCTCAAACACGATTCCCCCTGATGTGTTTACGCTGCACTCAACCTGCGATCTCGCTTAAAAATAAATAAAGTTTTTAATCTTTCGGCAAGACATTCCCCCGTTCTTATTCTATTAATTAATCTGTAAATAGATTAATGCATTTGACTCATTTTTCGGGCTTTTTGGCAGGCTTCTCTACTACGGCAAGGAACCATGATGAAAAAGACTCTGGCGGCATTAACCTCGGCAGCGGTTCTGCTGTGCACCTCTGGCGCCGCCTTTGCGGCGGGCACCATTCAGGGCACGCTGGGCGTCACTTTAACCATCGGCGCCGGCTGCGTCGTTACCGGCGGCAACAGCTCCGGCACCACCAACAACTTCGGCTCCATCAGCTTCGGCACCTACTCGTCGCTGGCTAACGTCATCACCGCCAGCGCCACCGGCAGCGGCGGCACCGGCACCTTGGGGCTGAACTGCACCACCGGCACCAACTACACCGTGGCGCTGGACAACGGCCTCAACGCCTCCGGCAGCCAGCGGCGCATGGCCAGCAGCGTGCCCGCTTACATCAGCTATAACCTCTACCAGGACAGCGCCCACGCCGTGCCGTGGAACAGCACCACCGGTGTGCTGACCGGCACCGGCACCGGCTCGGCGGTCCCGTTGATCGTCTATGGTCTGGTGCCCGCCGCGGGCACCACCCCGGCGGCAGGCGCGTACAGCGATACCGTCACCATGACCGTCACCTGGTAAGCATGACGCGCCTGGCCGTCACCTGCATGCTGCTGTCGTTGGCAGGCGCTTGCCGCGCCGACGTCAGCACTGCGACGGTCGGCGTCAGCGCCACCTTGGTCAAATCCTGTGTCGCAGGCACCACCAGCGGCGGCAACACCACGTTCGGCACCTTTAACTTCGGCACGGTTTACTTCCTCAATACGGCAATAAAAGTGACCGGCCAGGCGAACGCCGGTGCACTGCAGATCAACTGCAACAACGGCACCAGTTACACGGTGCTGCTCAGCGGCGGACAGAGCGGCAATACCGCTTCGCGCTATCTGCAAAGCGCGGCGGGCGCCCGCGTGAACTACAACCTGTATACCAGCGCCAGCTACGCCACCGTCTGGGATAACGTCACCGGCGTGACGCAGACCGCCACCGGTCAAAGCGTCTGGCTGCCGGTGTACGGCATGATTCCGGTGCAGGCGACGCCGGCGACGGGCACTTATACGGACACGGTACAGGTGACGATAAATTGGTGATTAACGGAACGCTGCGCACCCTGCTGCTGACGGCGCTGTTTGGCGCTCCGGCGGCACATGCCGATACCGTCAGCCAGGGCTTCACGGTCAATGCTTCGATCATCAAAGGCTGCGTGCTCGGCAGCGGCGTCACCAACGTTACCTCGTTCGGCAGCATGAGCTTCGGCCAGGTGGCGTCTTTAAGCAGCCCGATAAAAATTGTCTCGAGCGCCGGCGCCGGCTCAATCCTTATCCGCTGCAACCCCGGGCTCAGCGTCACCCTGGGATTGAACGTCGGCAATAACGTGACCGGCTCCATCGCCGGCGGACGCAAGCTGTTGAACTCGGTCACCTCGGAAACGCTGATTTACCAGCTCTACCAGGATGCCAACTACGCCGTTTTGTGGGGAGACGGCGGCAACGGCGGCGCCGCCCAAACCGTCTCCTCCACCGGCAGTACGCAGGAAATAAAAATCTACGCCAGTTTAATGGCGAGCAGCACCTTGCCCACCAGCGGCACCTACAACGATACGGTCTTAGTGACGGTGAGTTATTGAGCTTTTAAAAGGATCACATTATGCGTACTACTCTGCTTCGCCTGCCTCTGCTGGCAGGATTGTTGTTAGCCGGCCAGCCGCAGGCCTTCGCCGCCGCCTCCATTCTGATTTGGCCCATCGATCCGGTTATTGAAGACAACCAGCAGGCGACGGCCCTGTGGCTGGAAAACCGCGACAGCAAGCCGGTTTACATGCAAATTCGCGTGCTGGGCTGGCAACAAACCGGCGGTAAGGACGATTACCGCAACCAGAGCGAGGTGCTCGCCAGCCCGCCGGTCGCCACCATTCTCCCCGGCAAACGCCAACTGATTCGCCTGATCAAGCAGACGCCGGCCGCCGCCGGACAAGAGCGGGCTTACCGCATCCTGGTCGATGAAGTGCCGATCAAAGATAAAGATGGCGCAGCGCCCGACAAAGGCGCGCAGATGGGGCTGAAATTCCAGATGCGTTATTCGGTGCCGCTGTTCGTCAGCGGCAAAGGCGTCTGGACCAAGCAAGACTTCGAACACCCGCGCGACTACGCCACCGCCAACCAGCCGAAGCTCAGCTACCGGCTGCTGCAACAAAACAGCCAGCGCTGGCTCGACGTGCGCAATGACGGCATCGTGCATGCTCGCCTGTCGCAGGTCAGCATTCAGGGCAAGCCGCTCAACAACGGGCTGCTGGGCTATGTGCTGCCGGGTTCGCAAATGCGTTTCGCCCTGCCGCCGTCGGGCAGTTTTGCCGCCGGCAAGCTGCAGGCGATGGTCAACGACAATAAACAGCCCGTAACCCTCCCGTCTTACTGAGCCCGAGGCGCAGGTGATGCGGATGTCGCCATCGCCCTCACGCGGCATGCAGCTCAAGCCGCTGGCCCTGGCCGTACTCTGTATGGCGCTAGAACTGTGCCCGCCGCCTGCCGCCGCCGACGATTTGCCACCGCCGCCCCGCGCCGTCAGCATGCCGGATACCACGCTGTATCTGGAGCCGGTGGTGAACGGCCGCCCGACCGGCAAAGTCGTGCCGGTCGCCTACCGCGGCGGCCATTACTATTTAACGCCTCAGCAGCTGATCGATGCCGGCCTGCCGGTGACGGACAAACAGGTGAAAGAGATCGCCGTCGATCAACTGGATAAGGTCGACGTCACCTACAGCGGCGAAACGCAGCAGTTGCTGATCTCGGTGCCCAACGATTGGCTCCCCAGGCAAACCCTCGGTGACGCCAACCCGGAGCAGCGGCTGCCGGCGCAAAGCAGCCTGGGCTTCTTGCTGAATTACGACGCCTACGTCAGCCAAAGCGGCGGGCGCGGCAATCCGGGCTATTTTTCCGCCTGGAGCGAACAGCGCCTGTTCGACGGCTTCGGCGTTATCGCCAACACCGGCATTTTCCGCAGCAGCTTCAACGGCGAGACCGCCGCGCAGCAGAACAATCGCTATATCCGCTACGACAGCAGTTGGCGCTACAGCGACGACGACACCATGCTCAGCTACACCGCCGGCGATCTCACGACCGGCTCGCTGCCCTGGACCAGTTCGGTGCGCGTCGGCGGTCTGCAGGTAGCGCGTAATTTCGCCACGCGGCCGGATCTCATTACCTACCCGCTGCCGCAGTTCTCCGGCCAGGCCGCCGTGCCGAGCAGCGTCGATCTGTACATCAACAGCTATAAAAACACCTCCGCCAACGTGAATCCCGGCCCGTTCACCCTGAATACCGTGCCCTACATCAACGGCGCCGGTCAGGCGACGGTGGTGACGACCGATGCGCTCGGCCGCCAGATCAGCACGACGGTGCCGTTCTATGTCGCCAGTTCGCTGCTGCAGGCCGGGTTGAGCGATTTCAGCCTGTCGGCAGGCGCGCTGCGCCAAAACTACGGTTACCGATCCGCGGACTACGGCCAGTGGGTGGCCAGCGGCAGCGGGCGTTACGGCGTCACGGACTGGCTCACGATCGAAGGGCGGGCGGAAGGTGCGGCGGAGTTGGCGGTCACCGGCGCCGGCGCCGGCATGCGCATCGGGCAGTTAGGGGTGCTCAACGCCTCCTACAGCTACAGCCAGGCGGGCCGCGACGCTTTCAACGCCCCTCCGGTCACGCCGCGGTATTACGATCCGGTCACCGGCCAACCGGTGCAGCAACCGGATGCCGGTCCGGTCTATCAGTACGCCGGCCGCCACGGCGATCAAACCAGCCTGAGCTACACCTACAGCAATCAGTATTTCAGCCTCAACGCTCAACGGGTGCTGCGCAGCGCGGACTTTGGCGATCTTTCCACCTATAAGAGCAGCTATCGGCTGAGCCGCCGCACCGATCAGCTGACCGGCAGCATCGGCCTGAGCCGCTTCGGCAGCCTGGGCGCCGGTTATTTCGACGTGCGCGACGCCATCGGCCAGCGCACTCGCCTGGTCAACCTGTCGTACAGCCTGACGCTGTGGCGCAACATCAGCCTGTACGCCTCGGCAAACCGCGAGATTGGCGGTGACGGTTACAGCTCTCAGCTGCAGATCAGCATTCCGTTCGATACCTGGGGCACCGCCAACGTCAGCACCGCCCGCGACGCCGGCAACCGCTGGAGCGAACGCGTGGCTTACAGCCGCGCCGCGCCGACCGACGGCGGTTTCGGTTGGAATCTGGCCTATGCCGGCGGCCAGGGCAGCAACAGCGATTATCGTCAGGCGGATGTGACCTGGCGCACCTCGCTGTTGGAAACCCGCGCCGGGCTGTATGGCAACCGTAACGACTACACCCGCTGGGGCGAAGTCAGCGGTTCTCTGGTGGCGATGAACGGCGGCGTTTATGCCACCAACACCATCAACGATGCCTTCGCGCTGGTATCGACCGACGGCTACGCCGGCATTCCGGTCAGCTACGAGAACCAGCGCATCGGCGTCACCAACGACAAAGGTTATCTGCTGGTGCCCACCGTCACCTCGTATTACCACGCCAAGTTCCAAATCGACCCGCTCAATTTACCGGCGGACGTTAACCTGCCGGCGGTCGAAAAAACCGTCGCCATCCGCGATCACAGCGGCTACCTGGTCGAATTCCCCGTCCAGCGCCTGTCCGCCGCCGACGTGGAGCTGGTCGATGCGCAAGGCAAACCGCTGGCCAACGGCAGCCAGGTGGCGGTGCTCGGCGGCAATCAACAAAGCTACGTCGGGTGGGATGGCATGACCTATATCGATCCGGTGCAGCAATACAACCGATTAAGCGTAATCCCGGCCGACGGCGGCCCGCCGTGCCAGGTCAGTTTCAGCCTGGCCAACCCGCAGGGGCTGCAACGCGTCGGCCCTCTCGTCTGCCAGTAACACACGGAGAAGAAGAATGATGTCTCGGCAAGTGAAAATCTTTTTGGCGGCGCTGCTGTTGATGTGTGGACAACGCGCGCTGGCGGACTGCGCCACCACCAACGGCACGGTTACCCTGCCCAGCAGCAACTCCTTCGCCGTCTACAACGGCCAGATAAGCGCCCAAGGCACTGCGGGGCTGAACTGCACCGGGCTCGGGCTCAATTTGCTGACGCAAAACACCGTCACGGTCAAGATCGCTTCCACCACCAACAACATGGCTCTGCTGAATGGCAACGGCTCAGGCGATAAAATTTCTTATTTGATCTACCCGGATTCGAACTACCAGTATCCGTATAGCGTCGGCCAGACCATCGATTACAGCTCGCTGAATCTGCTGTCGCTGATCCTGATCTCTTCCAACGTCAACTTTCCGGTGTATATCAAAACCGTCGTCGGCGCGAACGTCAGCGCCGGCACCTATACCGATACCATCAACCTGGTTTGGAACTACCATATCTGCGGCCTGGGCCTGATAGGGCTTTGCATCTGGTGGGACGGCACCAATCAACCCAGCACCGTGACCGTCACCGCGGTCATCACCAAGAGTTGCCTGATCAACACCGCCAACAACGTCAACTTCGGCAGCATGGCCTTAGTGGGGCAATTCAATCCGATCAACCAAAGCATCACGCTGACCTGCACCAAATCCCAGTCTTACAGCTCCTATTTCACCAACGGCAACAATCCGATCACCGGCTGGCGGCGAATGATCAGCGGCACCAGCAACTTCCTGCAGTATCAGATCTATTTGCCCAATACCAGCACCGTGTGGAGCAGCACCAACGCGCAAAGCGGCACCGGCACTGGCCTGGCGCAAAGCATCCCCTTTACCGCCGCCGTCAATCCGGCGCAGACCGAAGTGCCGGTCGGCACCTATCAGGATAACGTCAGCTATGTCGTGACTTACTAGCGCAGCCGCTAGCCGCCCGGCCGAATGTTGCCAGAGTGTATTTTTTATGTGGCATTTTTTGCTCATTTGGCTATGCTCATACCGATGACCTTACTGGTCTAACCTCCTACCACATCATTGAGCAAGGAGTTCCCATGAGCAAAACCGTCGTAAAAATTGGCAGCTTCGAGGTCGATGACGCGCATCTTCACGCCACCGCCGACCGTGCAGGCACCCTGAGCATCCCCTGCAAGTCCGATCCGGATCTGTGCATGCAGCTCGACGGCTGGGATGAACACACCAGCATTCCGGCCATCCTCAACGGCAAGCAGTCGCTGCTGTACAAGCAACACTACGATCGACAGACGGACGCCTGGGTGATGCGGGTGGCATGAAAATATATCCAGTAGGTTGACGACGCGCTGCTTTCATCAGAAACAGCGCGTTTTTTTATGCGATGGCGATGCCGCGGCCGGCAAAGAAGTGGGCGAAGCGGTTGAGTGACAGCTGTACTCGCTCGCGCGTCGCCGGGCTGTCGCCCGAAGGATTATGGAAGGTCACGCTTTGCGCATCGGCGGCGGTGATCAACACCAGATGCCCGCCCCGCTGCGGCGGTATGCTCTCGGGCCGGCGAATGGCGGGATGCACCGAGGCGATAAAGTAGCGGCATTCATGAAGCAGCGCCGGCACATCGGCGGCCGCCAGCCCCACCTTCACCTCCGCCTGCAGCGCGAACTGCTCGCGCACATACTCGACGAACGGCGCGTAAATCAGTCCTTTTATCCGCTCGTTCTCACGCACATAGGCGCCATAAGGCAGGCTGCGGCGCGCCAGTTCCAGCAGCGGCGGCGCTGCGCCGTCGCGGTGGCTCAGCACCATTTTCAGGCAGGCCATGCCGCACACGTGGTTGGCCCACTCGACGTACTCCGCCCGATCGCGGGCGCCGCTGCGCGCCCAATTCTCGTCTTGCGCCAGCGTCGCGCGGCCGGCGATCAGATCGGCGGCCATCTCCGGGCTCGCCCACTGGCACTCGTAGGGAACGGCGCGCATCAGTTTAGAACTTGTCGACGACTTTGAAATTCATCAGCACCAGCGTCATGTCCGGCGAGAACAGATCGTACTCTTCGAAGAAGCGTTGTAGCTCTTTGCGCCAATGCGCCAGCGAACGATCGCCCTCGCCTTCGGCAAAGGCGTGCACTTCATCGACCTGATCGTACGTTTTCATTTCCACCGCGGTCAGCTCAACCGCGCAGACCGGCTCTCCCTTGCCGTCCACCACCAGGAACCGATCGCCGGCCTGTGGGATGCCCTCGCCGTCCAGGTTGGAGCAGGTCGCCGTTTTGGTGCCGTTCAAAATCAATTGCACCACTTCATCGGCCTGCTGTTCGGTATCGCCGAACGCCCAGCGCTCAAGGTGCTCGTATTTCTGTGGAATTGCCGTCGCCATGATTATACCTTTTGGAAAAATGCCTCAATGCAGACAGGATAGTACAACGTATTGGCGGCCGTCTGCATCCGTCACAAGCGCGACTGCGCGTTATGCCAGCGCCGTCTTTACGAGTTTTTACCGTTCTTCGCTGTGCCTTCAGCGCTACGGGGCGCATACTGTGAACATTATTCACTCAATGGCAACGCCAGGCGGCAACATGCTGCAAGACGATTTCGATGCTGACGATACCTTCAGCGATTTACTCAACAGCGTCGCGTTGGCGACGCTGTTGCTCATCGCCATCGCCGGCGGATGGTATTTCAGTTAAGAGAGGGCGACGTGGCGACAAAACGCATGGGCAACAAGCTCAGTAAAATGGTGGTGGTGCTGCTGCTGATCTGCCTGGCGTTGCTGCTGTTGCGTTGGGCGGCGATAGCGTTCGGTTAATCCCATAAAACGACGTCGGCCAACCGCCGGCGCCCTGCTCACCGCCGCGGCGCCGCGGTCGGCTCCAGTAACTCGCGCAAATAGGCCAGACGCGCTTCCCCCTGTGGCAACCAGCGACGGCACAGCCAATGTTGCGTTTCACCCGTGCGGCTGAGGCGGTAGTACTCCGCGAAGGTTTCGACCCAGTTCATGATGTGTTCTCCTGCTTTTCGACATTGCCAGTATTGAGCGCAAAAACCAGAAGAAATACTGATGGCTTGTTTTTTATGCTTCCTGTTTTTGGCCGTCGGTAGCGAAGCCGCAGTTCAACTGCTACATTGGGCGAAAATCAACCCACCGAGGTGTAGGCCATGACGTTCTCGGAACAGGAGATTAAACCCGTATGGGATGAAGTCGCGCGCCTGATCGGCGACAGCGTGATGCAGCTGCGCCATCGCGGCGAGGCGCTGTCGGTGGAAACGCTGGAGAAACATCTGGCGCGGCAGCTGGCCGAGAGCAACGACATCGAACGGCGTATCCTGCTCGGCGCCGCCATCAACATGCTGAAAGGCGGAAAATGAATCGCCAACCGAAAAGGTTGGCGATCCGACAGAAGCCCGAGGTATGCAAGCCCGGCCTTCTGCGCGCTACTATGTCACGCTAATATGACGTAATTAATAGGAATTGTCGGGTTTTTGCCCAAAACGCCCTATTTTTGTTGCCTGAATTACGCCAACACGAAATCGCCGGCATCCAGCGGCTGCCCCACCACTTTCACCAGGAAATCGTTGCCGTCAAAGGCGCCGCCCAGGTTGATCGCCACATCGCTGACGTGATTTTGCGCATCGTAGCTCAGCTTCGCCTCGCCCGCCTTGCCGCTGAACTGATCGACGAAGCGGATGCCGTCGGCGCTGCCGGTGTTGAACAGCGTCAGATCGATCTTGTCCTCGCCGCGCACGAAGTCGCGGATCCAATCCGGCGCCGCCGCCGTCGACTCATCCGCCGCGAAGTAGACGAAGGTGTCCTTGCCGGCGCCGCCCCACAGCTGATCCGCCCCTTTGCCGCCGTACAACACATCATCGCCCGCGCCGCCCTTGAGCACGTTATCGGCGGCGTTCCCGACCAGCACATCGTTACCCGACCCGCCGATGGCGTTTTCAATCGTTACGCCCGCCGCGATCGACACGTTGCCTTTCAGGCCGCCGACGTCCGAGAACGCCTTTTCATTCAGGTTGATGCGCTGATTTTGGCCAAAGCCGGAGAAGTCGAAGGTGTCGTTGCCGCCGGCATCCCAGGCGGTGAAGATTATCTTGTCCTGCGCGCCGGTGGCGGTGAGGAAGTCGCGATCGGTGTTGGAATTGAAACCGTAAACCGTGTCGCCGGTGCGGGTGTTCATGTTGGCGCCGTAGAAATGCTGGATCGCCGTGATGTCATTGAGCAACGGCCCGGAAGAGTACGCGCCTTTAAAGTCCTGCCCGGTGTTGCTTTCGCTGAAATAGCTCATCAGGCTGTGGGCGCGGCTGTCTTCGAAGTAGGTCGCGTCTTTAGCGTAGGTGATGCTGACGCCCGGCGCGGCGTTATAGTCGCCCGGGTGCTGCAACCCCAGCGCATGACCGATCTCATGGGTGAAGGTCTGGCGGCCGTACTCGTTTTCATGGATCTGGTTGTTGACGAAGGTGTGGTTCTTGGCGTTATACCAGGTTTGACCGGCGACCGAAGGCGATGAATCCGGGTTATACGCAAAGGCATAGGAGCCGCGCGAGCTGTAATCGAACAGACCGAATTTGATGTTGGCGGCGGCGGTGTTGCTGGTCTCGGTGAAGGTAATGTTGGCCACGTCGGACCATGACTGCAGCGACAGTTTGGCCTGCTCGCGCTGTTCCGCGTTAAAGCTGCTGAAGCCGCTGATGCTCATGCTCGACATATTGCCCGGCGCCTTTTCCCAGAAGCTGTAGGTCAGGGAGACCGGCTTTTCGGTCACGCCCTTGTCGTGCCAACTGCGATCGCCGCGCACCAGTTCCAGGCCGGCATTCTCGAACGTTTTCGACGGATGAAGCACGGTAATGGTGTCGTCTTCATCGGGTTTATAAGCGCCCAGCAGGGCTAATACGCCTTCGGCCTTAACGGAAGCATTGCTTGATGACATAACCTTATCTCCATATTCGTCAATTCAATCGGGGTGATGCCCCAACTGGCGGATTGCCTGAACGGCAGCGGCCCGGTGTTGAATCAATACGGGGATATCGGTAATGCGCTGGCGCCTTCCATCGGCACTCTGAATGAGAACGATAATCCCTTAAGAGAAGAGAATAGACACATTTTACCGAGAACAGATTTTTCTTATCAAAAGTGTGACAGGGATTTTCCGCCATGCGAATGATTTTCAAGGTAATAATCAGCATTATCACGATGTCGAAAAAAGTATAAAAAAACCGGGGCAATCCAACCCCGGCTATCCATAACACACTCTGGACTCAGACTAACCAACCGAGCAACAGCGTCGCGCCAATGACCGTGGAAGCGCCGCCGATGCGCGTAGCGATTTGGGCGAACGGCATCAGCCCCATGCGGTTGGACGCCGACAGGATCGCCACGTCGCCGGTGCCGCCCAGGCCGCTGTGACAGCAGGTGACGATCGCCGCTTCCACCGGGAACATCTTCAGGTAAGGCGCAATCAGGAAACTGACCAACCCCATCGACAGCACCACCGAGCCGCAGACCACCACATAGCCGACCGAGAACACCGCAACCACGCTTTCCAGCGGCACGTACAGCATGCCCAGACCGATCATCAGCGGCCACACCAACGCGGTGGAGACGAACTTATAGAAACTGTGCGCGCCGGTCTCCATCGAGGCCGGGATCACCCGGCAGTATTTGCACAGCACCGCGAACAGGATCATCAGCACCGGGCCAGGGATATGCACGATATGCTCGAACAGGCCGCCGACGATAAAGAAGGCGCAGATCACCAGCAGCCCGCCGCCCATCAGTTGGAAATCGACGTTGCCGCTTTGTTCCTTGATGGCGAACATCGCGTTCTCCTGCGCCGAACGGATCAGCATGCCGTCGCCGCTCAGCGCCTTGCGCTGCATGCCGATGCGCGCCAGCACCCCGGCGGTCACGATGGCGAAGATATTACCCAGCACCGCCGCCGGCGCCAGCTGCGCGACGTAGACGTCCGGTGTCGATCCCAGGATCGCCGAATAGGCCAGCGACAGCGGTAAAATGCCCTCGCCGATGCCGCCGCCGATGATCGGCACGATGATAAAGAAGAAGGTGTGATAGAAGGTGAAGCCGAACAGTTTCCCCACCAGCAGCCCGGTGATCACCGCCGTGACCGTGCCCACCACCAGCGGCACGAACATGCGAATCATCCCCTGGATCAGGATCACCCGGTTCATGCCGAGAATGCTGCCGACCACCAGACTGGCGATGACGAAATAAAGCAGGTTGGCGTCTTTCATCAGCAGATGGACGGTGCCCATGACGTTGGGCTGGAACACGTTGAAGTAGACCAGCACCGACGGCACCATCAAACACAGAATGGCCGGCCCGCCGATATCGCGCAGCACGGGAATGCTTTTACCCAACTGCGCCAACGCAAAGCCCAGCGTCATTATCACCGCCAGGCCGCCGATCATATTCTTCGGCAGGAAGTTGGCGTAGGCGGAAATCGCCACGATGGCGCAAATCGTGATAAACAACGCGATCGGCACCGCACCGATATCTATTTGACGAAGTTGATTAATTAATCCTGATGATTCGGACGATGCCGTATTTTTATCACAGGCTATTTCTGCATTTATCTGTTTCATTATTCACCCTGCTGACAAGCGTACAGTACGGTTAGATTCACCTGGCGCAATAATCCCGCCATAGCCAAGTGAAAACAACTAATTACAAAAACCCTATTGCGGATTTCGCTTTTTCTAATAAGAAATAAAACAGTAGACAGCACTGACAATATGATAAAAAATAAAAATGCAAAACTAAATTACGCTGAGGGAATTCAATATTGTGACCCTCCGCCAAGGTTGGTTTTAATTAATTATCGTCAGCATTTTGTAATTAAAGTAATCAGGCTTAAATTCGCTGCTATGCTATAGGAGGGCGAAAAAGCCCCCTGCTTTATTAATAAAGAACCGGAAACGCCATTAGCTGAATCCGGTCAGCTTGATCCGAACCTTAATCCTGCGCGCGGCACCGCACGGGAAAAAGGCATAATATGACTCATAAGGAAGTAGAATATGTCTTCACGCGCTGTTACCCCACAAACCCTCGCTCGCTACGGCATCCATCAGGCCGCCGACATCGTCTATAACCCCAGCTATGAATTGCTGTTCGCCGAAGAGACCCGCGCCGACCTGCCGCCGCTGGAACGCGGCACCCTCACCCAACTGGGGGCGGTCAACGTCGCGACCGGCGAATTTACTGGCCGTTCGCCGAAAGACAAATACATCGTGCGCGACGACACCACGCGCGACACCGTCTGGTGGTCCGACAACGGTACCGGCAAGAACGACAACCAGCCGCTGTCGCCGGAAGTCTGGCAGCATCTGAAGACGCTGGTGGGCAACCAGCTCTCCGGCAAGCGTCTGTTCGTGGTGGATGCCTTCTGCGGCGCCAACGCCGATACGCGCCTGAAGGTGCGCTTCATCACCGAGGTGGCCTGGCAGGCGCACTTCGTGAAAAACATGTTTATCCGCCCAAGCGACGCCGAGCTGGCGGACTTTGAGCCGGACTTCGTGGTGTTGAACGGCGCCAAATGCACCAACCCGGACTGGCAACAGCAAGGGCTGCACTCGGAAAACTTCGTCGCTTTCAACCTGACCGAGCGCATGCAGCTGATCGGCGGCACCTGGTACGGCGGCGAGATGAAGAAAGGCCTGTTCTCGATCATGAACTATCTGCTGCCGCTGAAGGGCATCGCCTCGATGCACTGCTCGGCCAACGTCGGCAAGCAAGGCGACGTGGCGGTGTTCTTCGGCCTGTCCGGCACCGGCAAAACCACCCTCTCCACCGATCCGAAACGCCAGCTGATCGGCGATGACGAGCACGGCTGGGACGACGACGGCGTGTTCAACTTCGAAGGCGGCTGCTACGCCAAAACCATCAAGCTGTCGCCGCAGGCGGAGCCGGAAATCTATCAGGCGATCCGCCGCGATGCGCTGCTCGAAAACGTCACCGTGCGGGCCGACGGCAGCATCGACTTCGACGACGCCAGCAAAACCGAGAACACCCGCGTCTCTTACCCGATTTATCACATCGAGAACATCGTCAAACCGGTGTCCAAAGCCGGCCACGCGCGCAAGATCATCTTCCTGACCGCCGACGCCTTCGGCGTGCTGCCGCCGGTGTCGCGCCTGACGCCGGAGCAGACCCAATACCACTTCCTGTCCGGCTTCACCGCCAAGCTGGCCGGCACCGAGCGCGGCATCACCGCCCCGACGCCGACCTTCTCCGCCTGCTTCGGTGCCGCGTTCCTGACGCTGCACCCGACGCAATACGCTGAAGTGCTGGTGAAACGCATGGAGGCCGCCGGCGCCCAGGCTTACCTGGTCAACACCGGCTGGAACGGCAGCGGCAAGCGTATCTCGATCAAAGATACGCGCGGCATCATCGACGCCATCTTGAATGGCGACATTGAGCAGGCCGACACCTTCACGCTGCCGATCTTCGGGCTGGCAGTGCCGACCGCGCTGCCGGGTGTCGATCCGTCGATCCTCGATCCGCGCAAAACCTACGCCGACGAATCGCTGTGGCAGGAGAAAGCGCAGGATCTGGCGCAGCGCTTTATCGATAACTTCGCCAAATATACCGTCACCCAGGCGGGCGAAAAGCTGGTGAACGCCGGGCCGAAGCTGTAACGCAGACGTTTAGCATCCTGCTGTTTAAGGGCCGAACTTTCGGCCCTTTCTTGTTTTCATCCTTCCGCCAGCAAACCCGGCATCACCAGCGCCACCGCCGCCGCGATGCGCTCGTCGATCGCGCTGCCGGGCGGCAACAGCCCCAGCGTCATCTGCCGCAGCGGTTCGGCGATGGCCATCGCCAACAGCAGATCGCTGGTTTGCGCCCAGTCGCGCTCACGCAGCCACCCGCACTGCTGCTGGCGCCGCAGCCAGTCCGCCACCGTCGCCCGTCCGCGCAGAATGCCGTTGCGCTGATAGCTGTCCAGCAGCGCCTCGCGCCCCGGAAACTCGCTTTGCAGCAGCCGAAACATCCCCACCGCTTCGGCGCTCAATACCTGCTGCGCCACCGCCTTCAGCCCTTTTTCCAACAGCGGCGCCACCGCCTCCCACCGCCCGGCATCCTGGGCGAAGGCCGGCTGAAACGCATCGGTCCAGCCGCTCACCGCCTGCGCCACCAGTTCGTCGCGATTGGCCGCAAAGCGATACAGGGTTTTTTTAGCCACCCCGGCGCGTTTCGCCACCGCATCCACCGTTGCTGCGGCATAGCCGCCGTCGAGCAACAGCGCCAGCGTCGCCTGCGCCAGCGCGGCGCGCAGCGCCGTTTCCGGCGTGGCCGGCCGGCCGCGAGCACGCAGCGGTTCTTCATTCGGGTTCGCCATATTTATTCCTCACAAGCATTGACAGACTCAGCATAGCGGCATAACTTTATTTTGGAAACACGATTCGTTTCCAAAATAAAACAGGAACCCATTATGACACATCCTTCCCTGCTGGCGCCGTGGGGCGTTAACGATATCAACGAGTTGCTCAAACCTGAACCGCTGCGGCTGGAGATGGGGCTGAGTCGCAGCGCCGACGGTTTGCTGACCGTCGCGGTCCGTACCGATCTGCACGGCTGCAAGGGGCGCATGCTGGACTGGTGGTTCACCTTCTTTGAGAACACGCAGCACATCAACTGGTGGCACCCGCACGATCACGTTGAACATCGCGGCTGGGACCGCCATTGGAAAAAAGGGGAAAGCTACGTCGGCGCCAGCATCGAAGCGGTCGAATGGCTGGCGGAGCTGCCACCGGTCGCGGCGCGCCTCAAATTCCACGCCGCCGAGGACTTCTTCGCGCCGCAACCGCTGCGCCAGGCGCGTGACGCGCAGGCGCTCTCCGCCGCCGTGTGCGCGCGCATCGGCTTCGGCGACCAGGTGGCGTTGGATGACAACGGCGATCCCTGCGACGGCGAGATGCTGCATCTGGCGCGCGATACGCCCTACGGGTGCGTGCTGCGCAGCCGTTTCCTGCTGGGTAAAGCCTGCGCCAACGCCCACGACGAACTGTCGGACGACATCGGGTTTAACCTGATGCGCCACTGCTACAACGAGTTCAGCTATCTGGCGCAGTTCCTGCCGTCGCTGTACTACGCCGAAAACGGCCGCGAGCCGGCGCCGCTGCTCTGGTAATGCATCAGCGGGGACCTGTTAATTTTTCGCGATATCGCTATAGTGATTTTCATCGTTTTCCCCTGCGCTCATGACGGAGATATCATGGAAAATCCCTGCTATAGCGGCGGCTGCCTGTGCGGATATATTCGCTTTCAGGCACGCGGCCTGCCTGGCAATCCGCACAGCTGTTCCTGCGATTTTTGCCGCCGTCACTCCGGCGCGCCGACGCTCTGCTGGGTCGAATTTCCGCGTCAGGCCATCGAGTGGAACGGCCCGGGCGGCATGCCCACACTCTACCGTTCTTCACCCTATTCCAGCCGCGCCTTTTGCCCGCGCTGCGGCAGCACGCTGGGGGCGATCGACGACGAGCCGACGGTGGCGCTGGCCACCGGCAGCTTCGATCGGGCCAATCTGCCGGAGCTGCGCCCGACCTCACATGCGTTCGCCGATGTTTGCCCCGAATGGTGGCGTATCGACGGCATGCGCTGAGCGCCTCACAGTTCCCGCTGAAATCAATTGATTGTTTTGTCGTATAAATTTAGAACTGACGAACAATAAATCAAAAGTATGGGAACGGGGATGAATCAACAGACTCTCGACGCGCGCCGGTCGCGTCAGGCGTTGCTGGCCGGCTCGGTCGGCAACTTTATCGAATGGTACGAGTTCGGGGTGTACGGGTTCCTGGCCACCGTTATCGCCGCCAATTTTTTCACGCTGCAGGGTGAAAATGAAATCACCAGCCTGATCCTCACCTACGCCGCCTTCGCGCTGGCGTTTTTCTGCCGGCCGATCGGCGCGGTGATCTTCGGCCGCATCGGCGATCGCATCGGCCGTCGTCCGACGCTGATTGCGGTCCTGCTGCTGATGACGCTGGCGACGGCGTTGATCGGCGTCATGCCGACCTATGCCTCGATCGGCGTCGCCGCCCCGCTGCTGCTGACGCTGCTGCGTATGTTCCAGGGGCTGTTCGCCGGCGGCGAATTCGGCGGCGCCGTGTCGCTGATGACCGAGTTCGCCCCAAAGGGCAAGCGCGGGCTGTTCGGCGCCTGGCAATCGCTGACCGTCGCGCTCGGCCTGTTGGCCGGCGCCGGGCTGGTGGCGCTGCTGGCCGCGCTGCTGAGCGTGCAGCAGTTGCATGACTGGGGCTGGCGCATTCCCTTCCTGCTGGCGCTGCCGATGGGCGCCGTGGCGCTGTGGCTGCGGCTCAAGCTTGAGGAAACGCCGACGTTTACTCAGGCGCAGCAACATGCGGAACACGCTATCACCCCACCGGAAGTGAAGCTGGGCGGCGTGGTGAAAACCATTCTGGTCGGCATCGGCCGCATGATGGGCTGGTCGGCCGCCGGCTATACCTTCCTGGTGGTGATGCCTTCCTATTTGCAAACCTCGCTGCACGCCACCTTCCAGCAAGCGCTAGTGGCGACGGTGCTGGCCAACGTCGGTTTCGCCCTGACCATCCTGCCGGCGGGCATCATCAGCGACAGGCTGGGACGAAAAACGGTGATGCTGACGGCGGTGGCGGCGGTGATCCTGTTCACCTTCCCGCTGCTGCACCTGTTGCAGGATGCGCAGAGCTCACTGTGGATCAAAGGGCTGGCAGTCATGATCGCCGGCGCCGTGGTCGGCCTGCTGGCCGGTCCCGGCCCGGCGATGCTGGCGGAGATGTTCCCGACCCGGGTGCGCTATACCGGCCTGGGGCTGGCTTACTCGCTGTCCAATGCGGTGTTTTCCGGCTCGGCCGGGCTGATTATCACCGGCCTCATCAAACAGACCGGCAATATCGACATTCCCGCCTACTATGTGGTCGCCACGTCGGTGGTCAGCCTGTTTGCGCTGATGACGCTGCGCCGCGACGATCATCTGCGCTCGCTGAACGAACGTTAATCCTCCGGGGGCGCATCGCCCCCATTCCAACTCGTGATAATGATCACAACGCAAAAATGTTAACGTTAACTTTTGTGATTAACATCGCATGAGTGATAACTGACAGCTTCATCCATCCGCGAGTTAACGTTAACAATAGAGCTAACTTCACTCACCGGGGCCCTACCCATGAACCGCGAAACTAAAAAATATTACGTGCTGCTCAGCGGCCTGCTGTTCTTCTTTTTCTTCACCTGGTCTTCCAGCTTTTCGCTGATCTCGCTATGGCTGAATCAAAAGATCGGGCTGAAAGGCGCCGAGACCGGCCTGATCTTCTCCGCCATCTCGCTGGTAGCGCTGTGCGCACAGCCGTTGTACGGCTTTATTCAGGACAAACTTGGGCTGCGCAAACACCTGCTGCAGTTTCTCGGCGTAATGCTGCTGCTGACCGGCCCGTTCTTTATCTACGTTTATGCCCCGCTGCTGGCGAGCAGCCTGCCGCTCGGCGCTTTGGTCGGCGGGGTGTTCATCGGCGCGACCTTCTTCGCCGGCATAGGCGCACTGGAGTCTTATACCGAGCGCGTCAGCCGCATCAGCGGTTTTGAGTTCGGCCGCGCACGCATGTGGGGCTCGCTCGGCTGGGCCAGCGCCACCTTTGTGGCCGGTTTTATCTTCAATATCAATCCGAACATCAATTTCTGGCTGGCCTCCGCCGCCGCCGTGGTATTCCTGTTGCTGCTCAGCCAGGTGCGCGAGCTGAAGCCGAACGCCATGGCCGGCCTGGCGTTCGGCAAACCGGAGAACCTGCGGCTGCAGGATGCGCTGGCGCTGCTGCGTATGCCGGGCTTCTGGGCGCTGGTGGTGTTTGTGCTGGGGATCAGCGTATACAACGTTTTCGATCAGCAATTTTCTGTCTACTTCGCTTCACAGTTCGCTTCTCGCGCACAGGGCAACGAGATGTACGGTTTTCTCAACTCGCTGCAGGTCTTCCTCGAAGCCGGCGGCATGTTCCTGGCGCCGCTGCTGGTGAACCGCATCGGCGCCAAGCAAGGGCTGTTGCTGGCGGGCAGCGTGATGGCGCTGCGCATGTTCGGTTCCGGGTTGGTCAGCGGCGCCCTGATGATCTCCGCCATGAAACTGCTGCACGCCGTAGAGTTGCCAATCCTGCTGATCGCTATCTTCAAATACATCGCCAGCCGCTTCGACAGCCGACTCTCCTCCACGCTGTACCTGGTGGGCTTTCAGTTCATCACCCAGGTGATGGCCAGCTTCCTGTCGCCGCTGGCGGGCTACGGTTATGACCGCATCGGCTTTGCCGATACCTATCTGCTGATGGGCTGCGCGGTCGCCGCCACCACGCTTGTCTCCTGCTTCCTGCTGCGCGGCGAACGCTCCGCCACGGCAACGCCCTTTCCATCCGCCATTAAATCAAGTGAGTCTGTCCAATGAACACTGCTTTAGCTCAAGCCGACCATGCGGTCGAAGCCCTGTGCGCAGAGCGCCGAGACGATTATTATCCGCAGTTCCATCTCGCACCGGCCGCCGGCTGGATCAACGATCCCAACGGCCTGATCTGTATTGACGGCGTCTATCATGCGTTCTTCCAACATCATCCCCATAGCGAGCACTGGGGGCCCATGCACTGGGGGCATGCGACCAGCCGCGATCTGATACGCTGGCAGCACCAGCCCATCGCCCTGGCGCCCGATGCGCCCTATGACCAAGACGGTTGTTTTTCCGGCTGCGCCGTGGATGACAACGGCGTGCTGACGCTGCTTTACACCGGCCACGTGTGGTTGGGCGAACCCGGTGACGACAGCCAGGTGCGGGAAGTGCAATGTCTGGCCACCAGCGAAGACGGCATACGCTTCGTCAAGCACGGGCCGGTGCTGGCCGCGCCGGACGGCATTCAGCATTTCCGCGATCCGAAAGTCTGGCGCGAGAACGGCGAATGGTGGCTGGTGGTCGGTGCCAAAGAAAACGGCCTGGGCCAGGTGCGCCTGTACCGCTCTGCCGACCTGCGCGCCTGGCGCTTCGATCGGGTGCTGGCCGGCGCGCAAACGGCGCATCAGGGCTATATGTGGGAATGCCCGGATTTCTTCCCGCTGGGGGAGCAACACCTGCTGCTGTTTTCGCCGCAGGGGCTGGCGGCGCAGGGCTACCGCTACCGCAATCGCTTCCAGAGCGGCTATCTGCTCGGCCATTGGCGGCCGGACGGCGACTTTACGGTAACGCAGCCCTTCTGCGAGCTGGATGCCGGCCACGATTTCTATGCGCCGCAGACCTTCACCGCCGCCGACGGCCGTCGGCTGCTGTTTGCCTGGATGGATATGTGGGAATCACCGATGCCCAGCAAAGCGCACCGCTGGGCCGGCGCCCTCACCCTGCCACGCGAGCTGACGCTGGCCGCCGACGGCAGCGTCCGCATGAATCCGGCTCGTGAACTGGCGGCGTTGCGCCGAGGATCGCAGACGTTGTCGGCGCAGACGCTGACCAATCAGCATCTGCCGCTGACGAACGATATGCAGGAGCTCATCCTGACGTTGAGACCGGCCGACAGCGACGCCGAGCGGTACGGTCTGGCCATTGGGAGTGCGGCGCGGCTGTTCGTCGACAATCAGTCACACCGATTGGTGCTGGAGCGTTTTAATGAACACCCGGCGCTGTGCACCTGCCGCAGTGTGCCGCTGCCGGAGGGTGACATTCTGTCGCTGCGGATCTTTATCGATCGCTCCTCACTGGAGATCTTCGTTAATCAGGGGCAGGCCTGCCTGACCAGCCGCATCTATCCGACGGCGGGCGATCGCCGCCTCAGCCTGTTCGCCGAAGGCGGCCAGGCGCTGTTCGAGCCCATCACGGGATGGCAGTTGGCAAGCATCTGGGGGTAATGGGAATGAGCACCGGGCGCGTAGCGACGCCCCCGGTGCGTTTACAGCGAACCACGTTCCAGCAGCGGGCAAGGCACTTTCACCGTATCACGCTGTTCCCGCCGCTCAATCACATGCAGCGCCGCAAGACGACCCAGTTCATAATGCGGCAGCTGCACCGTCGTCAATGCCGGCAGGAACAGCTCGCCGGTGCCGACCATATTGTCGTAGCCCAGCACCGCCACCTGCTGCGGTATCCGCCATCCTTGCGCCAGCAATACCTGATACGCCAGAAACGCTATCCGATCGTTCCCACACACCACGACATCGCAATCGCGCCGGCCGGCGGAAAAATGCCGCTCCAGCAACGCTACGCAGTCGCGATAGCTTTGATCGCCGGCGCTCAGATCGAGATGATACTGCCGCAGCTGTTCAACATCGCGCCCCGCTTCGCGCCAGGCGCGTTCCAGACCGCGGCGGCGCAGCCCCGCCGCCAGCGTATCCGCCGGTAAATGAATGCACAAAGGCGCGCGATAGCCTTTGGCGATCAGCGTGCGCGTCGCGTCATACTGCCCTTGCTCATCATCAGGAATGTAGCTGGCGATCGAATGCGCCGGGCTGACGCAGTTGGCCAACACCAGCTTTTTGTCCAGCAGTTTGGCCGGCAGCGTCACCTCACGCAGTCCCATCGTGGTGAAGATCACCCCATCCGGCCGATGTGCCAGCAGCAGATCGACGGTCTGTTCGGCGTTGTCGTCGGCGAACAGGTTGACGACGAAGCTGTTCCAGCCGCGCTCGCGCGCGGTTTTCTCAATCGACAGGATCATTTCCACCGAGAACGGCGTCGTGGCGGTGTCCAGCGCCAGCACGCCGAGCGTCTGCACGCGATTTCCGTCACCGCGAATACGCCGCGCCGACAGATCCGGCACATAGTCCAACCGATCGATAGCTTGTTTGACGCGGCGGTAGGTTTCCGGCCGCAGCTTGCCGGGATCATTGATGGCGCGGGACACCGTCATCAACGAGACTCCGGCAAGTTTTGCGACGTCTTTCAGCGAAGCCATGCGCCCTTCTTTATGATTAATGGGAAAAAGTGAATAATCCCATAACCGGGCGCAGGACTCTACTCTGCGTTAACGGGGTGTGATGTCCGCCCACAGGATAGCGCTGCCGGCCCTTAACGGCGCCACGTCGCCCCCCGCCGCCGATGCCGTCCACCAGACGCCCTCGCGCGCGCTCAGTTCGCCGCCCCCCGGCAGCGACCAGAGCCCGCTCAGCACATACAGCACCCCCGCCCGCCCCGGCGGCAAGGTTAGCGGCTCGGCGCTGCGTTGCACCTGCGCCGCTAGCCGGCCGCGGCGCGTCATGATGTTGAAATCCTGACTGGCGCCGCCCAGCAGCGTCGCTTCCAGCGCCACGTCGCCGGAAAAGGCGAACGGCTCCCCGATACGCGCCAACTGATGGTCGATATGCCCGGCGCTGAACAGCCGCACGCCGTCGCCTTCCAGCAGCGTGATCGAACGGTCAATGCCCGCAAAGGCGGAAAACGGCCCGTCCTGCGCGATGGTGGCGATGCTGGCGCGCCAGTCGAAATCCGGCTCGCCCGGCGGCCAACTGACGATTTCACGGGTTTCCCCGCCGCCGTTGCGCCACGGGCTGACCGGCAACCCAGCGAAATTAAAACGGGTCAGGCTCATCACGCCTCCTGCTGAAAGGTTTTCAGCACCTGCAGGAACTCGGCGCTGCTCTGCTGCTGCAGCGCGTGCCGCCCCTGCTCGATCACCTGTCGGCCGCCGACGAACACGTCGCGAATTTGCTCTTTGCCGCCGGCGAACAGCCAGCGGTTGAGGATCGAGGCATCCGGCGCCGCCGCCAAATACGGATCGTCGCCGTCCAGCACCAGCCAGTCGGCGCGATAGCCGCTCTGCAAGCGGCCGATCGGCGCGCCACACGCCTGCGCGCCGCCTTGCAGCGCCTGGTGATACAGCACATCGCCCACCGCCGATTGCTGCGGTGTCGTCAGGCGATTGCGGCGCTGATCGCGCAGCCGCTGCCCATATTCAAACCAGCGCAGCTCTTCCACCACGTTGAGCGAAACGTGGCTGTCGGAGCCGATGCCCCAACGCCCCTGCTGCTGCAGATAGGCGTCGCCGGGGAAAATGCCGTCGCCGAGGTTGGCTTCGGTGGTCGGGCACAGGCCGGCCACCGCGCGACTGCGCGCCAGCGCTTCCAGCTCATCGCGATCCAGATGGGTGGCGTGCACCAGGCACCAGCGCTGATCCACCGGCAGATGGTCATACAGCCAGGCCACCGGGCGCTGCCCGCTCCACGCCAGACAGTCGTTCACCTCTTTTTGCTGCTCGGCAATATGAATATGCACTGGCAAAGTGCGATCCGACGCGGCCAAAATCTGCTGCATCTGCCCCAGCTCCACCGCACGCAGCGAGTGGAAGCACAGCCCCTGATTCTGCAACGGACGATCCGCCAGTTGGCGAGCAATCACCTGCTGCTGATGCAGATAGCTTTCGGTGTCCTGGATAAACCGTTTCTGCCCCGGCTGGGCCGGCTGCGCGCCGAAACCGGCGTAGCTGTACAGCACCGGCAGCATCGTCATGCCGATGCCGGCCTGATGCGCAGCCTCGCTGAGGCGGCCGGTCATTTCACCGCGATCGGCGTAAGGCTTGCCGTCGGCGTCGTGATGCAGGTAGTGGAATTCGGCCACCTGGGTATATCCGCCCTTGAGCATTTCGATATACAGTTGACGGGCGACCACCTCCACCTGCTCCGGCGTCAGGCGCTGCACCAGCCGATACATCAGATCGCGCCAGGTCCAGAAGCTGTCCTGCGGGTTGCCCGCCACTTCCGCCAACCCGGCCATCGCGCGCTGAAAGGCGTGGGAGTGCAGGTTCGGCATGCCCGGCACTGCATCGCCGTGCAGCCGGGTGCAGCCTTGCGGTTCAGCGTTGGCGGTAACTTGAGTCAGATAACCTTGCGCATCGACGTCCAGCCGGACGTTATGCGCCCAGCCCTCAGGGAGCAAAGCGCGTGGGGCAAAATAAGCAGGCATGGCAGTATTCCACGGTTAATGTAACGGCGAATAAGGCGCGGCGATGGCGCGTCTTCAGGAATTTTTGGCGGTCGCCGGCAAGTTTCTGGCGCGACGGCCACTAGTTGTATATACATATACATACGCCGACATCAACAGTAAACTGGTGTTATTATTTTTTTATTTGACGAGGTTAACGTCGTGGCTGAACAACAGACCGTGTTACAACTGGCGGCTGCAATGAGCGATGCCCCCGCCCCGATCTACCAACGGGTCAAACAGGCGATCGTGAATCAAATCCGTGCGGGGCACTGGCAACCGCACCAGCGCGTGCCCTCCGAAAGTGAACTGGTGGCGGAACTGGGCGTCAGCCGCATGACCATCAACCGCGCGCTGCGCGAGCTGACCAGCGAAGGTTTTCTGATCCGCATGCAGGGCGTCGGCACCTTCGTCGCCGAAGCCAAGGCGCACACCGCGCTGCTGGAAGTGCACAACATCGCCGATGAGATCGCCGCGCGCGGTCATCGCCACAGCAGCAAGATCCTCGAGCTGAAGGCCCGAGCGGCCAGCGAGGAAGAGGCGACGGCGCTCGGCATTCACCCCGGCCAACGGCTGTTCTACTCGCAGATCGTGCATTACGAAAACGACGTGCCGGTGCAGGTGGAAGACCGCTGCGTCAACCCGCTGGTGGCGCCGGATTACCTGAAGCAGGATTTCGACCGCGTCACGCCTTACACCTATCTGACGCAGGCCGCGCCGCTGACCGCCGGCGAACACATCGTCGAAGCGGTGATCCCGACCCGACGTGAACGCGAGCTGCTGCAGCTGGAAGACCACGAACCCGGCCTGCTGATCCACCGCCGCACCTGGTCCGGCAAAACCGTGGTGACCTCGGCCCGGCTGCTGTACCCCGGCAGCCGCTATCAACTGTTCGGCCGCTTCACCAGCGAAGTCTGATCCCCGTCGGGCGCGCCCTGCGCCCGCATCTCCGCGGTCGATCACATCCTGATAACAAAATCTCTCCCGCCTCTTGTGACATCCCGGTGAATGCGTTAGGTTGTTTTTAATTGTATATACAACCATGTGGGAGCTGCGGCTCCGGCGGAGGAAAGCAATGACGTCTGAGATTCACTGTGACAGCCTGTGGCACGGCGCCGATATCGTCACCATGCGCGACGGCAAATATCACACCCTGACCGACGGCGCGATCGCCGTGCGCGACGGCAAGATCGTCTGGATTGGCGAACATGCGGCGCTGCCGCCCGGCCTGATCGCGGACGAAACGGTGAAATTCGACGGCGGCATCGTCACCCCCGGCTTTGTTGATTGCCACACGCACCTGGTGTTCGGCGGCAACCGCAGCGGCGAATTCGAACAGCGGCTGAACGGCGTAAGCTACGCCGACATCGCCGCGCAGGGCGGCGGCATCATCTTCACCGTGAAAGCCACCCGCGAAGCCGACGAAGCGCTGCTGCTGGAACAGGCGCTGTTCCGCCTGCGTCCGCTGCTGGCGGAAGGCGTCACCTGCGTGGAGATCAAATCCGGTTACGGCCTCAGCCTGGAAAGCGAGCTGAAAATGCTGCGCGTGGCGCGCAAACTGGGCGAGCTGCTGCCGGTCGAGGTGAAAACCACCTGTCTGGCGGCCCATGCGCTGCCGCCGGAATACGCCAACCGCGCCGACGACTACATCAATCTGGTCTGCGATACCATCATCCCGCAGGCCGCCGCCGCCGGCCTGGCGGATGCGGTTGACGCCTTCTGCGAACATCTGGCGTTCTCACCGGCGCAGGTGGAGCGAGTCTTCGCCGCCGCCGAAGCCGCCGGTTTGCCGGTCAAACTGCACGCCGAACAGCTCTCCGCCCTCGGCGGCAGCACGCTGGCGGCGCGCCATCACGCGCTCTCCGCCGACCATCTCGAATACGCCACCGAACAAGATGCCCGCGCCATGGGAGACGCCGGCACCGTGGCGGTGCTGCTGCCCGGCGCCTACTACCTGCTGCGCGAAACCCAGTGCCCGCCGGTGGAGCTGTTCCGCAAGCACCATGTGGCGATGGCGATCGCCAGCGATGCCAACCCCGGCACCTCGCCGGCGCTGTCGCTGCGCCTGATGATCAACATGGCCTGCACGCTGTTCCGCCTGACGCCGGAAGAAGCGCTGGCGGGCGTTACGACCCACGCCGCCAAAGCGTTGGGGCTGCAACACAGCCACGGCACGCTGGAAACCGGCAAGGTGGCGGACTTCGTTCACTGGCCGCTGTCGCGGCCGGCGGAACTGGCTTATTGGTTGGGCGGCCAGCTGCCCTGTACGGTGATTTTCCGAGGAGAAGTACGTCAATGACCATTCGCGATCCTTTTAGCTTCCAGACCGGCAGCCTGCCGCTGCTGATCAGCATCCCACATGCCGGCACGCAACTGACGCCGGCGGTCGAGGCCGGGTTGACCGACGACGCCCGCCCGCTGCCCGATACCGACTGGCACATTCCGCAGCTGTACGACTTCGCACGGGCGATGGGTGCCAGCGTGCTGGTCGGCAACTATTCGCGCTTCGTCATCGATCTGAACCGCCCGGCGGACGACAAGCCGCTGTACACCACCGCCACCACAGGCCTGTATCCCGACGTGCTGTTCGACGGCCGCCCAAGCTTCCTGCCGGGCAAAGCGCCGACGGACGCAGAACGCGCCGGTTATCTGCAGCAGATTTGGCAGCCTTATCATCAGCAGCTGCAGAACGAGCTGGCGCGCCTCAAAGCGCGGCACGGCTATGCGCTGCTGTTCGACGCACACTCCATCGCCTCGGTGATCCCGCGGCTGTTCGACGGCCAGCTGCCGGATCTCAACCTCGGCACCAACGGCGGCGAAAGCTGCGCCCAGGCGCTGAGCGATCGGCTGGTCGCCTGCTGCGAGCAGCAACAGCAGTATACCCACGTGCTGAACGGCCGCTTCAAGGGCGGTTACATCACCCGCGCCTACGGTCAACCGCAGCAGCAACAGCATGCGATCCAGCTCGAGCTGGCGCAGGTCAACTACATGTCCGAACAGTATCCTTTCGCGTTCGAACCGCAGCGCGCCGCCTCGCTGCAGCGCCTGCTCAAGCAGATGGTTGAAAGCCTGTTGGACGGTGCCGCCAGGCTGAACTGATCCCCCTTTACAGGCGCCGCCGGGCGCCTGTTTTTCTCCTGCCTTTAACCGCAACGCCAGCGGCAATCTGCGCGCTATATCAAAGTTTCGCGTGATTCCCCGCTAACTGGTCCAAACAGCGCACAAAACAGCGGCCGACGAAAAACGCACTGCGCCACAATCAGCCCAAAAGCCCGTGTTCATCGTCAGCACCGGGCGGCCTGTGGCCAACTGGCCCGTTTCGAATATCTCTCTGGAGGCCCTATGTCTGTAACACCGTTAAACTGGCGCGCTGCCGGCGCCGTCGCCGAACAACTGCTGGCCGGCTGGCAACAGCGTGGCGAACCCGGCGGCGCCATCACCCTGTTTGACGCCGAACAACTCCGCGCCACCGCCTGCGCCGGCCTGGCCGATCTGGCGCAGAACACCCCCTTCACCGCCGACAGCGTGGTGCGCTACGCCTCAGTGACCAAGCATATCTTCGCCGCGCTGGCGCTGAACGCCACCGATCGCGCCGTTCGGCTGGAGCAACGCCTGGGTGAACTGCTGCCCACCCTGCAGCCCGCGTTGGCGGACGTCACCGTCGGCCAGGCGCTGGACATGACCGGCGGCCTGCCTGACGTGCGCGAGACGCTCGGCCTGCTCGGCATCTCGCTGCATGCCGTCAGCGAGGCGCAGCCGGTGATGCAGTTTGTCGAGGGGCTGGAAAGGTTGAACTATGAGGCCGGCAGCGAGATCGCCTACAGCAATACCGGCTATCGGCTGCTGGAGGCCGCGCTGCGCAGCAAAGGGTATGATTTCGACCAGTTGGTGCAACGGCATATCGCCCAGCCGCTGCAGGTGCAGATGCGAGCGCCGGAAAGCTGGTTCGACGTAGTGCCGGGGTTGGTGCCGGGTTACTGGCGGGCGCCGCAGGGCTGGCAACACGCCAGCGCCGGTCTGCACCTTTCCGCATCCGGCAGCCTGACCGGCAGCGTCAACGCCCTCACCCGCTGGCTGCAAACGCTGTTGGCGGACCAAGGCCCCGGCCAGGGCGTGCTGGCGCAGCTCAGCGCGCCGCGCCGCCTCAATCAGGGCCAACTCAGCGCCTATGGCCTGGGGCTGGCGCGCACGCCGCTGGGCCGCCGCAGCCTGCTGGGCCACGGCGGCTCCCATGCCGGTTACAAAACCTATTTCCTGCTGGCGCCCGACCGTCAGGCCGGCGTCGCGCTGGTGGCCAACCGTGAAGACTGCGACAGTTTCGGCATGGCTTTGCAGGTGATGGCGGCGCTGCTGGGCGAACCGCTGCCGCAGCGCAGCACGGCGATCCCCGACGGCCTCTACGCCACGCTGGCGGAGCCGCACTGGCTGGAAGTCAAAGACGGCAATCTAGCCTATCTGGGCAGCGATGAACCGCTGTATCAAGGGGAGGACGGGTACGCGGTGTCGCTATCCGCTCATATGCCCATCAGGCTGAAGTGGACCGGCGAAGCGGTAGAGGGCGAGGTTGGACACGTGGCGCGCCGTTTCCTGCCGGTCACGGCCAACGGCGACTGCCTGAAGCATGTGCAGGGGCTGTGGTGCCACCCGCACTATCGCACCGCCTTTGAAATTAGCGGCAATCGGGTGCATATCGGCGTCGGCCCGGCGGCGCAGACCGGCACGCTCAGCCCGCTGGGCCAGGGCCGCATGCTGGTGGAGTGCCAGGACGGCCCGTGGTTGAAACGCTTTTGCCTCTATTTCCGCGGTTACAACGTGGATCTCATCGCCAACCGCAGCCGGATGCTGACCTTCCGCCGCAGCACCGTCGGCCGCGACTGACGATCAGCGCGCGCTGTCGGTTTTGACCGCCAGCAGCGCATCCGCCAGCCGCCGCTTGTCGGCGGCGCTGAGATTCACCTGTTCCACGGACGCCATAAACGCCGCCCGATCCGCCGCGTCGAGCGGGCCGGCGCGCAGCCGCGCCGCCAAACGCTGCAGTATCCGGCTGCTCAATTGCCCGATCTGCACCCGCACCTGCGCCAGCGGGCGCGGCTGCCAATCGCTTTCCGGGCTCGCCAACCAGTCGGCGCGATAGCGGTACTGAATCGCCTTGGCGGCGTCCATCTGCGCGGTGATAAAAGGCCGTACCGACGCCGGCTCCAGCCCCAAACGCCCCGCTTCCGCCTGCGCGTTGGCCAACACCTTCGCCTCCTGCGCCAGATCTTCGATCGGCAAATGCTGCTGCGCCTTGTAACCGGCCACGTCTTTCATCAACGACAGCCGTTGGTTCACCAGCTCGCCGATAGCGGCGCCACCGTCCGCCAACGCCGGAAAACTGGTCAGGCAACACGCTATCAATAACGCCCTGAACATGGCGCCTCCCTTATGATGCAGTGAAAAAGTCAGGCGCCAAGTTCACCACGTCAGCCCCGCGCCGGCAAATAAAAAAGGCCCCGCCGCAGCGAGGCCCGATGAGACCCAACCGGCGTTAGTCGAACACGCCGTTGATGACGGAAGCCACAATCGCGGTGCTGAGCGCGACCAGCACCAGATCGTCGCCGGCAATGCGCCATTCATAACCCGGATACTGCGGCAGTTCACGCAGCATCGAAGACGGCACCATTTTTTTGGCGATGCCCGGCGGCAGCGGTTTGCCGCGCGCCAGATTCTTGGCGATGCCCGGCGGCAACGAGCGGTAGCCGGTCAGCCCGTAGGTGTGCGCCAGCGAACGGGCGCGGTCGCGCGAGAGGCTGACGGAAACCAGATTGTCGTCGTTTCTATAGTCTCTATAGTCGCCTTTATCTTTGTTGCCGTGATTGCCGTGGTTACCGTTATTGCCGTGATTGCCGCTGTTGCCATGCCCGTTGCCGTTGCCGTTACCATTGCCGCCTTTGTCGGCCATGGCCGGGGCGGATGACAACCCCAGCGATGCAATCAGTGCCAACACCGTGAGAGTCGTACGACGTTTGTTCATGTTGTGTATTCCTGCGTGGGGGACTCTGTTTACTATAGTTGGCCTTTTCCGGGCAAAGTATAAGGAAAACTCCGAGATGACAGTGCGGTTTTACGGCATTCGCGCCACTCTCTTGTTTTAACGCAAAACGCCTCGAGAATTCCGAAATCTACCCCCGATTTTTCTTGAAGAAAAATAAGCCTTCCGCTAGCGTGGGACGGTAACAAAAAAGAGTTAGCGTGCTCTTTTTCGTCGCACCTCAAATCTTATTCTTATCATCCAGAATGATAATATCGAACACTTCCCGCCTTTCCGTGCGGGATTCTTTTTCCCACCGGCGTCGCCCCTATTTGGTGCTTTATGTTGAGATTTCGTTGCCGATAATTTACATTCGCTGTCTGAGAAACCTTAACCTCCCGCGGTGGCCAGGCTGGCAACGGGTGGGCGTTCAGGAGCAAAAGACGTGCAAATGACCCTCATGGAATACATCACTCGGCACTTTAACGGCGATCTTCATCGTTACGCGCAGTCGGAAGGCGTCAGCCGTGAACAAATCATTAGTTGGATAAATAATGAATGTCACGTGATCAAAGGCAGGCTGTTTATGCCGGTGAGGCATCTCCCGGTAGAACAAGCCCAGTGATGACGAAAAAAAACCCCGCCTGGCGGGGTTTTCTGTTTCTGATAACACGGAAAATCAGAAGTTATAGCCGACCACCAGGTAGTAACCCCAACCGGTAGACTTGATCGGGCCCTGCGGCGTGCCGATCTCCGCGCCATCCTGCCACTGACCGCCGTTATGGAAATAACGCGCCACGAAAGAATAGTGCCAGTGATCGTAGTTCAGCGCCAAAATATGGCTGGAGGCGATAGAGTTGCTGGTGCGCACCTGTTTGCCGGTGCCGTCAACCCAATGGCTGTCCTTGCCCAGATCGGAACCGAAATCGAAGTTGGTGAAGCCGATGTAGCTCAGATTGCCGCCCCACACCTGGGTCAGCGGCACAAAGTATTTCACCTTGAAGCGGTAACCGTCCCAGCTGTTCTCGTTGGCGGCCTGGTAGTTTTCCCACTGGTATTTGGCATAGATGTTCATCGACAGGCTCATCGGCAGGCCGGTGTCGATATCGGTACCCAGGCCCATGTACCAGGTGTTCTGACGGCCGTCGGCGTTATGGCCCAGGTCATAGATGTAGTTGTTGGCGAAGTACCACTCTTTGAACGGACCGAAGCTCAGATCGGTGCCGGTCAGCTTGTCGATGGAGAAGCGCGGTTCAATCTCCATAAACAGCGGGGAGCCTTTGTCCCAGATGCCGCGGTCCGGGGTATTGCCCACGCCGAAGAACTTCGGCACGTCAACGTAGCCGTAGAAATCGAACCAGTCTTTCTTGGCGAAGGCTTCGTATTCGAGATACACGTCGTTATTCAGTTGCGGCCCGAAACGGGTGTGGTAGCTGCCCACCACGTTAACGCTCTGGTGCCACCAGTCGGAGACATATTGACTGTCTTTGCTATCAGCCATTGATGATGCACTGTAAGACGCTGCGAGCAGTACACCTGCTGCGAGAGCTATTTTTTTCATTTTATTACCACATGCTTAAAGGGCCATTTCCTGCCCGTTTAGAAAAGATGACAATGAGTCTGCCGACACCTGGCGTTGTCTTCACACAGAAACTCGGATGACGCGCGCATTATAGAAACCACTGACTGTAAGAATCTGTGATCCAGTTACGCATTTCGCGAATAGGTAATCGATTGCGTTCACATTTGTCAAATTATGTTTCATGCAAATTCACATTCGCTGTGATTTTTGTCATGTGTCGCGTTTTTTAGCGCAGTTTTTAAGCCAAATGACATCAGGGCGTCATCACGAGGTGGAAAAGAAAAAGCCGACGCGCAAGCGTCGGCCTTCATCAGCATCAGGAGAAAGTGCGGAACGTGAAATCAGCTTACCGCCGGCACCGCTTTGGCGATGTTTTCCTGGCGGAACGCCACCTCTTCACCGTTTTTGACCTCCCAGCTGGCGACCGGAATATCGGTTTTGGGCGCCGCCGCGACGACCGAACCGTAAATCAGCTTGTCATCGCGGCGCAAAATATAAACATCGAGCTGATATTCATGCCGCAAATTCGCCGTGGTCAGGCGCACGGTATCGCCGCGCTCATAATGATGCACGTCGATTTCAGGCTGCTGAATAAATTGAATGTCACTTCTCATTGTCGTCGTTCCTTCAGGCAACATGGCTAGTTAAATTCTAGTTCAACATTGCGGCGATGGCGGATAATTTCCGTTAATTTCCGCGAGTTGCCCGCCAACAGATCAGCGAACCCAGGGTAACCATCGCCACGCCCTGCCAGAAATTGACGGTCAGCGAGGTGTGCAGCACCAGCGCGGCGAACACCGCCGACAGCACCGGGGTAAAATAGGAGACGGTCGCCAGCAGCGTCATGTTGCCGTGCAGAATGCCGACGTTCCAGGCGGCATATCCCGCCCCCATCGCCACCCCGGCGCACAGCAGCGTCACGGTCACGCCGACGCTGAACTGCATGCCGCTTTCCGCGCTGAAGGCGTACTTCAGCCACAGCGCCAGCGCGGTCAGCGCGATAAACAGCACCACGCCGTTGCTGCCCTGGGCGATCTTCTTGGTCAGGTTGCAATACAGCGCCCAGATCACCGCGCCGCTGAACGCCAGCGTATAGCTGAGCGGATTGCTGCGCACGTTGGCCAGCATCTGCGCCGGTGACCAGCCGCCCTCGCCGCTCATGATCCAGCCGATGCCGAACAGCGACAGCAACAGCCCCGGCAGCAGCCACCATTTCGCCTTTTGGCCGTTGAGCGCCAGCGCCATCAGCACGGTGAAACAGGGCCACAGGTAGTTGATCATGCCCACTTCTATCGCCTGCAGGCGGGTATTGGCGTAGCCGAGCGACAGCGACAGGCAGATCTCGTAGCTGACGAACAGCAGGCTGCCGACGATCAGGTAAGGCCGCGGAAAGCTGCGCCATTTCGGCACGCCGAGCGCCACCAGCAAGAACGCCGCGCTGACGCTGTAGATCATCGCCGCGCCGCCGACAGGCCCCAGCCCTTCGCTGACGCTTCTGATCAGGCCGACGACACTGCTCCACAGCACGATGGCCAACAAACCGAACAGCGTGGCGCGGGTACGCGAGGGCAAAGCGGGCATAAGGCAGGTCCAATAGGTTATTTTTTATCAGGTTTTTCACTCTACTGCCGCACGCGCCAAAAAGAAAGGCGGGAAACTCCCGCCTGTGAATTTATTGCTGCGGTTGCCGCTCCAGCTGCGGCGGCGGCTGGCGAAAACGCCGGGTCAGCCAGGCCAAGTAGCCGAAGCCCAGCGTCGCCCAGATCAATCCCATGGTCAGCGAGCTCTTCTCCAGATTCAGCCACAGCACGCCCACCGTCAGCGCCCCCACCAACGGCAGGAACAGGAAGTTGAAACGATCCTTCCAGCTTTTGTTGCGCCCTTCGCGAATAAAGAAGTGGCTGATCACCGACAGGTTAACGAAGGTAAAGGCCACCAGCGCGCCAAAGTTGATCAGCGCCGTGGCGGTCACCAGATCGAACGACAGCGCCGACAACGCCACCAGCCCGACCATCAGCACGTTCAGCGCCGGCGTGCGCCATTTGGGATGGATATAGCCGAAGAATTTCTCCGGGAACACGTTGTCGCGCCCCATCACGTACAGCAAGCGCGACACGCTGGCGTGCGACGCCAGGCCGGAGGCCAGCGTGTTGATAAAGGTCACGCACAGGAAGATCGATTGGAACAGTTTGCCGCCGACGTACAGCGCAATCTCCGGCAGCGCGGCATCGGGCTGGTGAAAGCGTTGAATGGACGGGAAAAACAGCTGAATGAAGAACGACACGCTGATAAAGATCACCCCGCCGTACAGCGCGGTCAGGAAGATGGCGCGCGGGATCACCTTGGCGGCGTCGGGCGTCTCTTCACACAGCGTGGTGACTGCGTCAAAGCCGAGGAACGAGAAGCACAGGATAGTCGCGCCGGTAATGATCGGCAGCAGGTGCGCATTCTCGCTGAGGAACGGCCGCAGGCTCCACACCGTACCCATCCCCTCGCCGTTGTGCAGGCCGCGTACCACCAGGTAGATAAATACCAGAATGATCGCCACCTGCGCCAGTACGAACAGGGTATTGAAGTTGGCCACCAGATTGACGCTTTTCAGGTTGATGGCGGTGATCAGAATCACGAAGCCCACCACCCACACCCAGGGCGGCACCTCCGGGAACAGCGCGGTCAGGTAGATCTTGGCCAGCAGCGTGTTGATCATCGGCAGGAACAGATAGTCCAGCAGCGACGACCATCCCACCAGGAAACCGACGTGCGGGTTGATCGCCTTCTGCGCATAGGTGTAGGCGGATCCGGCGGTGGGAAACTGGCGCACCAGTTTGCCGTAGCTGATGGCGGTGAACAGCACGCCGGCCAGCGCCAGCAGGTAGGAGGTCGGCACATGGCCGTCGGTGAGGCCGGAGACGATGCCGAAGGTGTCAAACACCGTCATCGGCGTCAGATAGGCCAGGCCCATCATCACCACCTGCCACAGCTTGAGGGATTTGCGCAGCTGCGGTTTGCCCGCCTGGCCGCCGTCGATGGCTTTAGTCGTCATGGCATTTCCCCTTTTGGTCCTCTGCTGTCAACCGTGCAACGTCATTCAGAGAGGCCGCAGGGAAACTGCTGCTCAGGCGGCGGTAAAAACGGGTTGGGATCGCTGTCGGGCGGCCGGCGACCGGCCCGTCGGCACTGCGGCACAGGCAAACGTCTGCGCAGGGGGATGACTGAGTCATGGTTATTTCCTCGTCGGCGTCCTGTACGCCGTGATAGAAGAAATTCTGTACCGCAGCGCGCAGCCTCGCCGGCCACAGGAGAGCCGATGAAATGCGCCGGACGCGCGCGGTAGTCACAGGGTGAGCGGGATCAGGCGTTTTTCAGCATCCACTCGATCTCGGTTTCGGTGATCAGGCGCTCAAACTGCACCAGCTCATCGGTTTTGCAGGCCAGGTAGACATGGCTGAAGCGTTCGCCCAACAATGCATTGAGCACCGGCTGATGTTCGAACTCGTACAGGGCGTCGCTCTGGCGGATCGGGAACGGCAGCCCGTCCTGCTCCAGCCCGTTGCCGGTCACCGGCTCAGGCAGCGGCAATGCGGTTTCCAGGCCGTAGACGATGCCGGCCAGAATGGTCGCCATCACCAGATACGGGTTGGCGTCGGCGCCCGCCACGCGATACTCCACCCGGTGGTTATCGCGATCGCCGCAGGGAATGCGCAGCGCCACGGTGCGGTTGTTATGCCCCCAGGAGGCCTGGGTCGGCACATACATGCCGGGCTGGAAGCGGCGGTAGGCGTTGACGTTCGGCGCCAGCAGCGCCATCGAGGACGGCATCAGGGCGATCATGCCCGCCAGCGCCTGTTTCAGCAGCGCCGAATCTTCGCCGTCGTCATCGGCGAACACGTTGTCGCCTTGCGCATTCAGCATGCTGATGTGCACGTGCATGCCGCTGCCGGCGTGCTCTTCATACGGCTTGGCCATAAAGGTCGCCTGCATGTTGTGGTTCTCGGCCACCATGCGCACCAAGCGCTTCAGCGCCAGCGCATGGTCGCAGGCCTGCAGCACGTCGTCGGTATGGTGCAGGTTGACCTCGAACTGCCCCGGCGACGCCTCCGCCACCGCGCCGTCCGCCGGAATGCCCTGCAAACGCGCCAGTTCGTCGATCTCGCTCAGCACGTCGGCGAAATGGTTCAGGTTATCGACGGAGTACACCTGGCTTTGGGTGTTGCGTTCTTGCGTGCCCGGCGCGCACGGCGGCTGCAGATACCCCTCCGCATCGCGTTGACGATCGATGAGATAGAACTCCAACTCTACCGCTACCACGGGGGAAAGCCCGCGCTGACGCAAACGCTGCCACACTCGGTTCAGCACATTGCGCGGTTCAACGTCAAAGGGAGTGCCATCTTCATCCAACATGGTGAGCAGCACCTGTGCGATATATTGCGGGTCCGCCGCCGACGGCGTCAGCGTGCCCGGCACCGGCACGCACACGTGATCCGGCTCGCCCAACTCCTGCCCCAGCCCGGCCTCTTCCACCACGTTGCCGAGAATATCCATCGCAAATACCGACGCTGGGAAGTAACAGCCCTTCTCCAGTTTGTTCAGGCCGCCGACCGGGATGCGTTTGCCGCGGAAGCTGCCGTTCAGATCGGTCAACAGTACGTCGACATGTTGGGTTAACGGATAACGTTCCAGATACTTCTTCACTTCGCGCTGGAACGCGCTACTTCGTCTCTCTTCACTGTGCTGAACAAAGTTTTCCACTTCTACGATGTTGGTCTGCATGGTTCACCCGCCGTTTGTGTTTTGCTGTCGTCGATGTTTATTGACCGTCTTGTTCAATATAATGCCCACAAATGAAACGTAGATGAAACAAATTTGTTTTGCAAGTGTTACTTTTGGTTTGAATATTGCCCAATCGACTGCTAGATTTATAGAATATTGAACGAAATCGGCGGTGGAGAAGCTTATCGTTCATAATTTCGAACGTACCAAGGGGATAGCATGGACAATATATTTAACAGACCAGTCATTGGCGTCGTCATGTGCAGGTATAGGTTAAACGGGCACCTCACACAGACCTTGCAAGAAAAGTACCTGAATGCCGTTATCACCGCCGGCGGCTTGCCGATCGCCCTGCCGCACGCGCTGGCGGAGCCGGAAATGCTGGCAGAACTGCTGCCGCGCCTCGACGGCATTTTGCTGCCGGGCAGCCCCAGTAATGTGCAGCCGCACCTTTATGGTGAAAACGGCGATGAGCCTGACGCCGATCCTGGCCGAGACGCGTTGAGCCTGGCGCTGATCCGCCAGGCATTCGACAGGCGCATTCCCCTTTTCGCCATTTGCCGCGGCATGCAGGAGATGGTGGTCGCCACCCAAGGCACCCTGCATCGCCGCCTGTACGAACTGCCCGAGCTGCTGGAGCATCGTGAAGATCACGACCTGCCGCTGGAACAGCAATACGCCCCCGCCCACGAAGTCATCGTTCAGGAAGGGGGGCTGCTTTCGCAACTGATACCGGATTGCAACAGATTCTGGGTGAACTCGCTGCACGGCCAGGGCGCCAAAACCCTGGGCGCGAGCGTTCGCATCGAGGCGCACGCCGCCGACGGGCTGGTGGAGGCGATCAGCGTGCGCGATCAGCCCTTCGCGCTCGGCGTGCAGTGGCACCCGGAGTGGAACAGCGACGAGTATGCCCTATCGCGCCTGTTGTTTGATGGTTTCATTACCGCCTGTCGGAACTATCAAAAGGAAAAACGCCCATGAGCGACGTCAGCTTGGCACCGGGAAAACGTCTGTCGCAGATCCGTCAACAATTAGGGTTGTCGCAGCGCCGGGTCGCCGAACTGTCTGGGTTAACCCACAGCGCCATCAGTACTATCGAGCAAGACAAGGTCAGCCCGGCCATCAGCACGCTGCAAAAGCTGCTGACGGTATACGGTCTGTCGCTGTCGGCGTTTTTCGCCGAACCGGAAAAACCGGCTGAGCCGCAGATCGTGATAGACAGCGACGACCTGATCGAGATCGGCAGCCAGGGCGTATCGATGAAGCTGATCCATAACGGCGATCCGAATCGCACGCTGGCAATGATGATCGAGACCTACGAACCGGGCACCACCACCGGCGAGCGCATCAAACACCAAGGGGAAGAGATCGGCACGCTGCTGGAAGGCGAAGTGGTGCTGCAGGTCAACGGCCAGAGCTATCACCTGCAGGCCGGGCAGAGCTACGCCATCAATACCGGCATTCCCCACAGTTTCAGCAACACGTCGGCGCGCATTTGCCGGATTATCAGCGCCCATACGCCGACGACATTCTGATCAACGGAGCCAGGCATGAACTTTCACCATTTGCAGTATTGGCAACAACGGGCGCAGGCCCTGAAGATTGAGCACCAGCTGTTTATCGACGGCCGCTACCAGCCGGCCGCCGCGGGGAAACGTTTCGCCGTCGAAGATCCCGCCGGTCGCCGTGAGCTGGCGCAGGTCGCGCGCGGCGAAGCCGCCGACATCGATCGGGCGGTCAGCGCGGCGCGCGCCGCCTTTGAACGCGGCGACTGGGCCCAGGCCGCGCCGGCGCAGCGCAAAGCCACGCTGCTGCGCTTCGCCGAGCTGATGGAACAGCATCACGAAGAGCTGGCGCTGCTGGAAACGCTGGACACCGGCAAACCGATTCGTCACAGCCTGCGCGACGACGTGCCGGGCGCTATCCGCTGCATCCGCTGGTACGCCGAAGCGATCGATAAGGTGTACGGCGAAATCGCCCCCACCGGTCGCGAGGCGCTGGCGCTGATCGAACGCGAGCCGATCGGCGTGGTCGGCGCCATCGTGCCCTGGAACTTTCCGTTGCTGCTGGCCTGCTGGAAGCTCGGCCCGGCGCTGGCCGCCGGCAACAGCGTGGTGCTCAAACCCTCCGAAAAGTCGCCGCTGAGCGCCATCCTGCTCGGCAAACTGGCGCAACAGGCCGGGCTGCCGGACGGCGTGCTGAACGTGGTGCCCGGCTACGGCCACGACGCCGGCAAGGCGCTGGCGCTGCACCGCGACGTCGACGCCCTCACCTTTACCGGCTCTACGCTGGTGGCGAAACAGCTGATGATTTACGCCGGCGAATCGAACATGAAGCGCGTCTGGCTGGAGGCCGGCGGCAAAAGCGCCAACATCGTCTTCGCCGACTGCCCGGATCTGGATCAGGCCGCCCGCAGCGCCGCCGCCGGCATCTTCTACAATCAGGGGCAGGTGTGCATCGCCGGCACTCGCCTGCTGGTCGAAGCGAGCATAGAGCAAGCGTTCCTGCAGGCGCTGCGCAAACACGCGGCGGCTTTCGTGCCCGGCGATCCGCTCGATCCCGACACGGTGATGGGCACGCTGATCGACAGCGGCCACTGCGAGAAAGTGGCCGGCTATATCGATCGGGGGCTGAGCCAGGGCGCCGCGCTGTTCCTCGACGGGCGCGACCATCCGCAGGGCGACCACGCCGGTTATCTGGGGCCGACCATCCTCACCCAGGTGGACAATGCCATGAGCGTGGCGCGCGATGAAATCTTCGGCCCGGTGCTGGCGGTGACGGCGTTCGACGACGAGCAACAGGCGCTGCAGCTGGCCAACGACAGCGACTACGGCCTCGGTGCCGCGGTCTGGACCCGCGATCTGGCGCGCGCGCACCGCATGGCGCGCCAACTGAAGGCCGGTACGGTGTTCGTCAACAACTACAACGACGGCGATATGACCGTGCCGTTCGGCGGTTACAAGCAAAGCGGCAACGGCCGCGACAAATCGCTGCATGCGCTGGACAAATTCACCGAATTGAAAACCACCTGGATCTCGCTGGAATAAGGGCTTACATCATGACTGAACACGTAAAAAGCTATTATGCGGCCACGGCCAACGCACATCAGCCCTATCCGCAACTGAATGAATCGATCGAATGCGACGTCTGCGTGATCGGCGGCGGCTATACCGGCCTCTCCTCCGCGCTGTTCCTGGTGGAAGCCGGTTACGACGTGGTGGTGTTGGAAGCGGCGCGCATCGGTTTCGGCGCCAGCGGCCGCAACGGCGGCCAGTTGGTCAACTCTTACAGCCGCGACATCGATGTGATTGAAGAGCGTTACGGCGCGGAAAGCGCCCGCCTGCTCGGCAGCATGATGTTCGAAGGCGCGGAGATCATTCGCAGCCGCATCAGCCGCTACGCCATCGACTGCGACTACCGCCCCGGCGGCATCTTCGCCGCCCTGAACAACAAGCAGTTCCATGCGCTGATCGAGCAAAAACGCAACTGGGAGCGCTACGGCAATACCCAGCTTGAGCTGCTCGACGCGGACCGGGTGCGCCAGGAGATCGCCAGCGATCGTTACGTCGGCGCGCTGCTCGATCACAGCGGCGGCCACATCCATCCGCTCAATCTGGCGCTGGGCGAGGCCGAGGCGATTCGCCTGCAGGGCGGGCGCATCTTCGAGCAATCGGCGGTGACGAACATTCGCCACGGCGAACCGGCGCTCATCAGCACCGCCAATGGCCAGGTGAAGGCGCGCTTCGTCATCGTCGCCGGCAACGCCTATCTGGGCGATAAGCTGGAGCCGCGGCTGGCCAAGCGCAGCATGCCGTGCGGTACCCAGGTGGTGACCACCGAACCGCTGGCGCCGGAGATAGCGCAGGCGCTGATCCCGCAGAATTACTGCGTGGAGGACTGCAACTACCTGCTGGATTACTACCGCATCACCGCCGATCATCGTCTGCTGTACGGCGGCGGCGTGGTGTACGGCGCGCGCGATCCGGACGACATCGATAACCTGATCCGGCCGAAGCTGCTGAAGACCTTCCCGCAGTTGAAAGGGGTGCGTATCGACTATCGCTGGACCGGCAACTTCCTGCTGACGCTGTCGCGCATGCCGCAGTTCGGCCGGCTGGAGAATAACGTGTACTACATGCAGGGATACAGCGGCCACGGCGTGACCTGTACCCATCTGGCGGGCAAGCTGATCGCCGAGCTGATGCGCGGCGACGCCGAACGCTTCGACGCCTTCGCCAAGCTGCCGCACCTGCCGTTCTTCGGCGGACGCAATCTGCAGATCCCGTTCACCGCCATCGGCGCGGCCTACTACACGCTGCGCGATCGCATCGGCGTCTAAAACAACAGGCCCGGTCATGATGGCCGGGCCTGCGCATTAACGCTTAGACGATCTTCGGTTGGCCGTCCGAGGCGGTCGCCCCGCCATCGACCGGAATGTTGGCGCCATTGATAAAGCTGGCGTCGTCGCTGGCCAGAAACGCCATCACCGCCGCCACTTCTTCCGGCTCCGCCGCACGCCCCAGCGCGATGCGCTCATTGAACTTGTCGCGGATCTCCTGCGGCCAGCCGTTGGTCATGTTGGTTTTGACCAGGCTCGGGCAGACCGAGTTGATGCGCACGCCGTCACCGCCGTGATCCAGCGCCATGGCGCGCGTCAGGTTAACCACCGCGCCTTTCGCCGCGCAGTAATAGGCCGCGCCCCAGTCGCCGCCCAGGCCGGACACCGACGCGGTATTGACGATACAACCTTTGGTCTTCAGCAGGTGCGGCAAGGCGAATTTGGAGCAGAACACCACGCCGTCGATATCGACCCCGGCGATGCGGCGCCAGTCGTCGACGCTGGTTTCCAGCACGCTGCCCGCCACGTGTACGCCGGCGTTGTTCAGCAGGACGTCGATGCGGCCCAGTTTTTCCGCCACCTCGTTCATCATTTTTTCAACCGCGACGTGATCGGACACGTCGATATGTACCGCCATCGCCCGGCCCTTCGGCAGCGAAGCGGCGACCTTGTCTACCGCTTCCTTGGCCCAGTCGGCCAGCACCACAATGGCGCCCTCGGCGGAGAAACGCCGCGCCGCCGCTTCCCCCATGCCATTGCCCGCACCGGTGATAACCACGACTTTATTGTCAAAACGCATGAGACCTCCTCCATGTAAACGCATTTATATAAGTCATACAAATCTCATTGCCCCGAGGATAAGACGCAGGCTCCCTGAGAGCCAGTCAAAACGTGCGGTTTATTAACCAAAAGGAGGTATGTGAGTCATTTCAATGCGCTGAGTTAATCTTTATCGGATTTTGGCCAACATATTGATGGAGATAATAAAATTGCGGACAGTCACTATTTTCCTGGCGGATTGTCAGCAAGCGGGATTATTGCGGATAGACGGTTATGGCCGCTCAGAGATAAGCGATGCGAATGAAAAAAGCAGCCGCTCGCCGGCGGCCGCGACTATTTTTTCTCGATCGGGATCACCAGCAGATCGACGTTCAACTCATTGATCGCCTGACGCGCCGAAGAAACCAGCCGGCTCCAGACATCGTGGTGATGGCCGAAGATCACCAGATCGAACCCTTTTTCCTTCGCCACCCGATTCAGCTCTTCCGTCAATGCGCCACGGCTGACGATCACCTCTTCCACCGGATAGGAAGACTGCCCTTTGATCGCATTGAGCATATTCTTCACCCGCTCCGAAAACGTGCGATCGGTGTAGTTGTAATCTCCCACGCCCAGATCGACATAATAACCGGCGCGGTGAATATCGATATAAATCAGTGAAAGTTTGGCCTGGAGCGCGGCGGCCAACCTGGCGCCCTTGCCCAACAGGAACTCGGCGTCTTCGCTGAGATCCGTGGCGACAACGATATGCTGATAAGCCATGACGGCGGCCCTCCGCGTCAAACCCATGAACAGGATGGCGTTCCTTGCCGCATGTTTCTCATGCACCTTAAGTTTAGCCCAGCGCCGGCCCCCGCGCCTGCTGCAGTGTCGTTCCATTTATGGAACGATGCATCCCGGCTTTAGGCTCTACCGGATTTCTCTCCTCTCCCTACACTGTAGGCAAGTGCTGAGTTTCAGCCTTATCAATCAAAGAAGATACCCACTGACCTCACGACGAGAAAAGGAAAACACCATGAGCACTCCAGCCAACTTCAACGGCCAGCGTCCTGTTATTGATGCTAATGACGCGGTCATGCTCCTGATCGACCACCAGAGCGGTCTGTTTCAGACCGTCGCCGATATGCCGATGACCGAACTGCGTGCTCGCGCCGCCGCCCTCGCCAGCATCGCCACCCTCAGCAAACTGCCGGTGATCACCACCGCCTCGGTGCCGCAGGGCCCCAACGGCCCGCTGATCCCGGAAATTCACCAGAATGCGCCGCACGCGCAATACGTCGCCCGTAAAGGGGAAATCAACGCCTGGGACAACCCGGACTTCGTGGCGGCGGTCAAAGCCACCGGCCGCAAAACCCTGATCATCGCCGGCACCATCACCAGCGTCTGCATGGCCTTTCCGTCCATCAGCGCGGTGGCCGAAGGCTATAAGGTCTTCGCGGTAATCGACGCCTCCGGCACCTACTCGAAAATGGCGCAGGAAATTACCCTGGCGCGCGTGGTACAGGCGGGCGTGGTGCCGATCGACACCGCCGGCGTCGCCTCCGAGCTGCAGGGCAGCTGGAATCGCGCCGACGCTCAGCAGTGGGCCGAGGTCTACACCAAAATCTTCCCGGCCTATCAGCTGCTGATCGAGAGCTACCTCAAGGCGCAGGACGTGGTGAAAAATAACGAACTGCTGGACTCGCAGCGTTAAGATCGCGGGCATAAAAAACCCCGGCCAAGGCCGGGGCTATTAATCGTGTGCCGGTGACTTTCCCGGCTGTCATGTTATGGCGTAAGCGTCCATCCCACACTCCAACATTACGCAGCCTAAGCGCGACTTTTTCACAACAGAAAAATAGACGGAAACGCGGCGTTATTAATTCTGCGGCAATCTGTTTTTCTGTTGCCAATAATCATTAATTATTGGAACGTCATCGAGGAATCGAACCCCAGTCCGCCAACGAATAATTTCGCTGCCGCTCTTCCTGCTGAGCTAATGACGTATCGAGAAAGACTCCGGGCGAACCCGGAGTTTATTCAGGCTGAGGATTTCATTGCTTAACTGCTCCGGCTTAAACCATCATCGCTGTCGTAAGAAATTGCACCTCGGCCGAAAATTATAACGCGACCACGTTGCCGGCAGAAGGCCCCTTCATGCCATTTTCGATAGTGAACTCAACCTGTTGGCCTTCGTCCAGCGTTTTGAAATCGTTGCTCTGGATAGCGGAGAAGTGTACGAACACGTCTTTGCCGCCGTCTGCCGGGGTGATAAAGCCAAAGCCTTTACCTGCATCAAACCATTTTACCAAACCCGTCATTTTATTGGACATAGAGATATTTCCTTTATATTTTTGCGACGCCATAGGGCGATAGAGGTCTGTTTTTATTGGAAACTTATGGGGCACTAGAGAAGAGAATTCGCGGAAGAAGAGGTATCTGAGGGATATCGCTAATACTGAGAACTGCTTTACTAAAACTGCTTTCATAAGGTCTGTACTACAAACCGATGACGCTATTTACACACAGCTAAATTATTTAAGCAAGATATATTTTAAATTATATTCATCTGCCTCATAAATTTATTACCGCAAAGCACCGCCTACATCTGCCGCTAACGGCCTATGAAAAAATTTTTTCGCACTGCTGGATCATACCGGCGATTCATTATAGAACTAGGTTCCCCCTTCTTACAGGCCGTTAACCGATGATTGATATGCCAGCCGTGCTCGCCGTCTTCACCGTGTATATTGTCGGCGTGGTGATCCCCGGCCCCAACTTTGTCGCCGTTGCACACAAAGCCGTTTCCGCGCGCCGCAGCGAGGCTTTCGCTCTGGTGGCAGGTATTGTCTTGGTCAACCTGTTCTGGGCGAGCAGCGCCCTGCTCGGCGTCGGCATGATTTTCACCCTGTTCCCTTGGCTGGCGCTGGCGGTAAAAGTGGCCGGCGCAGGTTATTTGATTTGGTTCGGTTATCGGCTGATCGCCCATGCAGCTCCCGGCTCAGGGGTTGTCGGCGCGGCGGGTGGGGTGAACTCCGGCTTCAGATCGGCATTCTTGCAAGGGGTCGCCACCAACATCGCCAACCCCAAATCCGTCGCCTTTTACGCCGCGGTGTTTTCGTCGGCGGCGCCTGCCCATGTCTCCATGCCCACCTTCGCCGCCATGCTGCTGGAGGTCGCGGTAGTCGCTAGCCTGTGGTATGGCCTGGTGGCGCTGGTGCTGTCGCACGCGCCGATCGCCAGCGCCTACCGACGCAGTAAAGCCTGGATCGATCGCGCCTGCGGCGTGCTGATCATCAGCCTGGGCATCAGGCAGCTCTTCAGCCGATGATTGCGATCCCCAGCCGCTCCAGCAGTTGAGCGGCCTGGTGACTGTCCATTTTAACGCCCTGCAGATCGGTGGTGCGCAAATCCAACTCGCCCAGTTCCGCGTTGCTCAGATCGCACTGGGTGACATCGGCGGCGCGCCAGTCAAAACCGGAGAATTCGCCGCCGGACAGATCGGAGCCGCTGAAGCTGGCGCCGAGCACCTGCGCGCCGTGCCAACGGTTTTCCCACAGCTCGCATTTCTCCAACACCACTTTGGCAAAATTGGCGTAGCTCAGGTTGCTCTTGGTGATATAGGCGCTGCAAAACCAGGTGCGGCTGGTGATCATATTCATAAAGCTGGCGCCGCGAAAATCTGCTCCCTGCGCGCGACATTCGCGGATCTCCAACCCCAATGCGTCAACGTGGCGGAAATCGGCCATCGATAAATCGCAGCTTCTAAAACTCGCGTCTTTCAGGATTGCGCGGCTGAAGTTACCGCCCTGTCGGCTCTCGCGATCGTAAAATTGACAGCCGATGAATTCGGTGCCGGTCAGATCGGCGCCCGAAAAATCACACAGCATAAAGCTGCCGTTTTCAATTTTTTCGCCGGTAAAGCGGTTACGCGCGATCTTCTCACCCTTTAGCGCCAGGCTCATTGCAACACCCCTGTTTATTTATACAGTCAGTGCAGCATTTAATCCTATTCCGGCGCGGTTGGCAACCGCCGTCGCTCAGCGGCCATCCGCTGCGGGCGGTGCGAACGCCACCTTGACGATGCTGAAGCGCTTGACGCTTTCCGCCTGAGCGACGTCGGCAAAAAGTTTGGGGTAACGCGAGTTGACCACCCACACCTCGCCATCGCGCAGCGCGGCGCCGGTCGGCCCATCCAGCCCCGGCGGCACGGCAACGGCGACGATATGCGCGCTGGCCCAGCCGTCCGTCGAGGAGAGCAGCGACACGTCACCGGACATGCCCCCTGTTCTCCCCGGATAAGACTGTACGATCACCAATTCGTTGGCGTTTTTGAGCCGCAGCCCATCGGGCCCTTTCAATCGCCGCGGCAACCTGATTTCACTGACCGCCGGCGCGTTCTCCAACGTCACCTTCCACAGCAGCCCGCGGGTGTAGTCCGCCGCGATCAGGTAGCCATCCGGGTGATACACGATACCGTTGAGATAAGGCTGCGTGCCCTGTGCAGCCGCAGGCGTCTCGGCGGGCAGCAGAAGCGATGAGCGCACCAGGATCGACACCTGGCCCGTTGCCCGATCGATCTTGTAAATCTGCGGCTGGAAGCTGTCGGTGACGTAGATATTGCCCTGCGCATCGAGCGCCAGATCGTTGGCGAGCGTCGGCCCACGGCTTAACGAAGACAGATCGTACACCTGCTGCAGCGCACCGGTATCGAGACGAAATTCCAACACCTGCGCCACGCGATTGCGCGTGCCGGGCGAAGAGTGGAGGGACACCCCTACGTCTTCATTGCACACCAGCACCCGGTTGCGCTCGGTGTCCACCAGCATGCCGGAGGTGGTAATCAGTCCCTTGCCGGTGGAAAAACGCCGATAGCGGCCATCGGGATAAACCAGGCCAAGTTGCCCGCCGCGCAGGGAAGACACCAAAAACGCGCCGGCGCGCGCATTCCAGGCGACGCCCTCTGGGTAAGCGCCGGCGGGATCCGGCGAAAAGTCGATGCGTTGCGTCGCGTGCGCCTGCACAACGCCGCCGATGAACAGTGCGATGCCGGCCAGCCGGGCGGCGCACCGACGTTGCGGCACTAACAAAGAGAATACGCGGAAGGGAAACATGGGCGTGCACCTGATGAGGACTCGGATCGCTAGAGTAGGATCGCGCCGCTCACGGCACCAGCCGGGAAAAAGGCAATACGCCGCTAAAAAAATCGCAGTAATCGGCGCAAAAAAAACCGCCCGATACGGGCGGTTGAGGTGACGGCGAACCGTTACTTCAGGGCTTCCTGAATAGCGTCGGCCATCGGGCCGATGTGCTTCTCCGCCGCCTTCAGCTGGAAATCCACGCCGTTGCCATCGTTGGTGTCTGACAGCGTAGCCTTGATAAGCTCCAGCGCCGCCTGCACCGCCACCAGCCGCTTGTGCTGTTCGTCCGTGACCGGTTCGGCGCCCATGTTTGCCGGATAGTAATGCTCTAACATCGCGATCTCCTTTTGATGACGTTAAACCTTAACCTACCAGAAAACCGCGCATTTATTAAGGAAACCGCGCCCGGCGCGGCCGAATGGCGATAAATTGCACTATACTGGGCAAACCCGCCCTCCTGCCACAGGATCACCGCCATGTCATTCCAGGGAAGCTGCCACTGCGGCGCCGTCACCTTCTCCGTAGACGCCGAACTGCCGACCGAAGCCCTCAGCTGCAACTGCTCGATCTGCCGCCGCAAGGGGCTGTTGCTGTCGTTCTTTCCCCTCGCGGCCTTCACGCTGCGCAGCGGTGAAGATCAACTCAGCGCCTATACCTTCAATCGGCACCGGATCCGCCATCAGTTCTGCCGAGTCTGCGGAGCCCAGCCCTTTGCCTACGGCACCGCGCCGGACGGCGCCGCGATGTGCGCCGTTAACCTGCGCTGCGTGCCTGACGTCGCGCTGGATGCGTTACAGATCCACGCCTATGACGGCGCCAGCGTCTGAGATTCCGCGTTTTCAGCGGTAGACGGAGAACTTCTTGGTGAGCGGTTTAAGCTGTTCGGTGTCGCCGTAGAGCGCCACCGCCACGAAATCCAGCTGCTCGTAAGGGGTGTTGGCGGTGTCGGCGATCTGCTGCTCGGCGGAGTGCGACAGCATAGTGGTGGTGAAGAAGTTGGCCAACACGCCCTCTTCCTTGCACTTCAGAATCAGGTTGCTGAGCTGGCTACTGTTCTTGGCCTGCAGGATCACGATCGGATAGTGGCTCATATTGGCGCTGACGCCGTCGAGGCTGCTCGGATAATGGTGAAACTCGCGCTGCTCGATAAGATCGGTGATGCCTGCCGTCAGATGGCAGGAGGCGTTAAACAGCGTGGCCGGTTCGTGATTGCGGTTGAGGATGATATAAAACTTTTTCTCGTTGTCGCTGTACATGCTCTTCTCCTTGAATAGGCAGCCAGTTTTACCCAACCTGCACGCGGTTTCAAGGCGCGATAAGGGGCCGCGTCCGGCCCCCGTGATAACGCAGCCGACTCAGACGGCGCCTTCACCCGGGCCGAGCGGCTGCGCCACCTGATGCAGCACGGTGATGTTCTGCAAAAGGGTACCGCCGTCGATCGGCTTCATCTGGCCGTCGCGATCTTTATAGTGCGTCGGCTTGGCGCCGTGGAAGAACAGCCCGGCGTTGACCTGCACGCCCAGATAACCTGCGCTGGCCGGCAGGCGCTGCACGTCGGTCCAGGGATTGGAAACCGGCACGTACTGGAAGCCCTCGCCCGTCTTGGCGTACAGCGGGCGCAGCAGCGTGACAAAGGCCATCATCGGCGACAGCGCGTCTTTAAAGATCTGCACCGGCCGATCGACCGTCATCAAGAAACCCTGCGGCTGCTCCTCGACCGTGTCGAGGCTCAGACTGCTGCTGATATCATCACCCCGGCCGCCATAGCTCCATTCAATGGCCGGCGCCCCACTCTCGTTCATCATCTCTGACATACACTGCTCCTTATAAAATGAATACAACACGCCTGCTGCGTGTCGGAACAGTAAACCGCTGAAGGGAGGCGAGCGTCCACGCCGGGCGGCACGCTGGCAAACCAAACAACGAAGGCGCGCAATCAATAAAGCTCGAAATGAATAATTTCCCCGCGTGATAGCGCAGCATTTGAACGACCTCAGCCGTTGCAAGAGCACATAGTGATGGCGTTACCGCCACTGGAGAGTGTTATGACCGCCATTAAACCGGACGCCATCGACCGCGTTTCCCCTGCCGCCACGCCCTGGCTAGCCGTCATCAACGTGCTGTTCGCCGGCATCGCCGCGGCGCTGCACGTGGGCAAGGCCACCATCGCGCTGCCGGCGCTACAGACCGAGTTCGGCCGTTCGCTCGAGGCGCTAAGCTGGGTTATTTCGGCCTTTCCCTTCGTCGGAGTGTTCGGCGGCATCGCCGCCGGGCTGCTGGTGCGCCGCTGGGGCGACCGGCGCCTGCTGGCGCTCGGATTGCTGATCATCAGCGCCGCCAGCTTTACCGGCGCCACGCTCCACGACTTCAGCGGATTGATCGTCAGCCGCTTTGTCGAAGGCCTCGGCTTCGTGATCGTGGTGGTCGCCTCGCCGGCGGTGCTGAACCGCATCGTCGCCCCGGCGCAGCGCAGCCTGGTGTTCGGCATCTGGAGCACCTTCATGCCGGCGGGCATCGCCATTTCGCTGTTTTTCGGCCCTCACCTGGCGGGCTGGCAACAGAACTGGCAGGCCGGTGCGGCGCTGACGCTGCTGGCCGCGCTGCTGCTGCCGCTGACCACGCCGCGCCGCGCCGCCGACGCGCACGCTCCGCCGTTGCCGCTGCGGCAAGCGCTGGGCGCGATGCTGCGGGCGCGCCAGCCGCTGTTGCTGGCGCTGATGTTCACCGCTTATAACCTGCAGTTTTTCTCGGTGATGACCTTTTTACCGATCTTTCTGATGCAGCGCATCGGTCTGACGCTGGCGGCCGCCGGCGGCATCAGCGCGGCGGCGGTGGCGGCGAACATCATCGGCAATCTCGCCGCCGGCGTACTGCTGTCGCGCGGCCTGCGCGCCAGAACGCTGCTCGCGGCCACCAGCCTGGTCATCGGCATCTTCGGCATCGGCATTTTCCTGCCGGTGACGCCCAACGGCCTGCTGATCCCCTTGTGCTTCCTGTTCTGCGCCACCGCCGGCATACTGCCCGCCACCATTCTGGCCGCCACGCCGGCAGCGACGCCGGAGCCCACGCTGCTGCCGCTGAGTCTGGGGTTGGTGATGCAGGGGAACTACCTCGGCCAGGTGATCGGCCCGGTCGCGCTGAGCGCCATCGTGGCCGCGGCCGGTTGGGCGGCGCCGGCGTGGCTGGTGCTGGCGGCGGCGGTGTCAGGGGCGGGATTGGCGCTGATTTTTCGCCGCGAGCCGCGCAATGCGGCGTAATGGCGCAATAATGAGAAAGGAGGTTCTATTTATTATTAGCGGTGCTGAATATTCCCTGGTGCGGGCGCGTGCTTATCGTGAAGGATAAGGCCAGTGATGATCCAGGCCCGACAATGACAAGGCGCCGGTCGCAACAAGATAAATCAGCAGACCGGCGAAAGCGATCAGCAATGCCTTTTCGATAACGGCAAGTCGTTTGTGTTCTGTCATTTGCATACTCCTGCGTGGTATCGGGCGAACGGCCGCCCTCATCAACACTAGGAAAGCCTGGCGCAGGCGGCAAGCGCAACACACAAAATGAAACACAATCAATAAATTTTGTTAACTATTTAGCGTTCTTTCTTTCCTTGCGTCGCTGCCTGAGCCTCGCGCGGCGCCCTCCTTTCCCCTTAGTAACCCTATGGAATACGCCGTTAAAAATCCCCTACCGGATAAGCAAAGGTAATGATAGTGTTGTTTTCATTCAGTTCATCTATGCTGAAAATTCATCTTTTGAGGGACGACTATGATGTCTAAAGGCATTTCCAAGGGATTCTTTATTCTGATCCTGTTCATCGTTACCGCCGCCTTTCTCGACGTGCTGGGGCCTTATTACTCCTCGGTGCTGTGGGCGGTTATTCTGGCGGTGATTTTCCATCCGGTGAAAAAGAAGTTGAAACAGTACGTCGGCGAACGCAACGGCGTGGTGTCGCTGCTGACGGTGGCGCTGATCTGCCTGATCGTGTTCACGCCGTTAGCGATCATCGCCTCATCGCTGGCGATGGAATTCAACATGATTTACACCAAGCTGCAGACCAACAACAGCCAATTGCCGACCATGCTGGCGGACTTCATGCGTCATCTGCCCGGCTGGGCGCAGCGCTTCCTGGCGGAACATAACCTCAACAGCGCCGCCGAGATCCAAAAACAACTTTCCGAGGTGGCGCTCAAGGGCGGGCAATACCTGGCGGGCAGCGTGTTCCTGATCGGCAAAGGCACCTTCAACTTCGTCGTCGGCTTCGGCGTGATGCTCTACCTGCTATTCTTCCTGCTGAAAGACGGCCCGTACCTGGTGAACCTGGCGCTCGAAGCGCTGCCGCTCTCACAGCACGTGAAGCACCACCTGTTCGTCAAGTTCGCCGCCGTCTCCCGCGCCACCGTCAAGGGCACGGTGGTGGTCGCCGTGGTGCAAGGCGCGCTCGGCGGGCTGGCGTTTTACTTTACCGGCATCGACGGCAGCTTGCTGTGGGGCGCGCTGATGGCGTTCCTGTCGATCATCCCGGCCGTGGGCTCTGCCATTATCTGGGTACCGGCGGTGATCTACTTCTTCGCCACCGGCATGCTGTGGAAAGCCATTTTCCTGGTGGTGTTCTTCGTGGTGGTGATCGGCCTGGTGGACAACATCCTGCGCCCACTGCTGGTGGGCAAAGACACCAAAATGCCTGACTACCTGATCCTGATCTCCACCCTGGGCGGCATGGAGATCTACGGCATCAACGGCTTCGTCATCGGCCCCTTGATCGCCGCGCTGTTCATCGCCTGCTGGAACATCCTGTCCGGCCGCGACAGCGAGGAGAATATCGAAGAGATCGACGAAGAATTCATCGAGGAAGGCAAAAATCATCCCGACGCGGCGGAGTAACCCTCTCGCAGCGAATCACACAGGGGCCCAATTGGGCCCCTTTTTTGTCTGTGGTATCCTTGCCGCGCTTACAAGGAAGAACGGGTTTCGTTATGCTTATTTTTTACGCTACGCTGGCTATCGCCTTCACTCTGCTGTGCCTGTTAGCCTTTATCTATTGCGCTTATCAGCTGTCGAAGCACGGCGACGTCAAGTTTTTGGCCTCGCTTTCCGTGCTGCTCTTCGCGCTGCTGGCCTTCTATGCCGCTTATGGCTACGTCAGCACCTGGCTGCAACAGCAGGCGGTGGATGTCCGGCTGTATTAGCGCAGCGGGATGAAAAAGACCTGCTCCGGATCGCCGTCATCGAGATTGTCAATCTGGCCGCTGGCGACAAACCCGGCGTTCAACAGCAGCCGCTGCATCGGCAGGTTGGAGCGATTGGTGGAAGTGAACAGCTTCGGGTGCCGGCAGTGCAACTTAAGCGCCGCAATCAGCGCCTGCCCGACGCCCCGGCGGCGATAGCGCTCGCCGACCATCAGCATCTCGACAAAGCCGCAGCCGAAGAAGTGATAGTGCAGCACACCGTATCCCATCGCCATGCCCTGCTCCTCGGCAAGATAACAGACGCCCTGCCCGCACCAGGCGCGGATCTGCGCCGCGCGCTGCGGCTCGTATTCGGCGACGCTGTCGAGGGCGATCAGGGCTGCGGCATCGCTGTCGATGGCCTGGCGAACAAACATGTTTTAATCCTCGTGCTGATGGATAACGGCGATACCGCATCAACGAAACGGCAACCGCGGCGGGATAGTTTTTACATTCCGGTCGAATTTTGTAATCCTATTATAGAGTTACCAAAACACACGCCAAGGAAGGAAAGCATTTCCCGATGAGAATACCGCAAATCTCCGCCGCTCTGCTGTTTACCCTGCTGCTGGCCGGCTGCCAGTTCCACAAAACCGTGTTCCCGCCGCCGTATATCGGCACCCCGCAGGAGATCAGCACCTACGAAGTGAAAGGGCTAACGTTCGTCACCACCGTCACCTTCAGCGGCCTGTTCGCCGAAGATCTGGTGCGCGAATACGCACAGAAACACCACTATCGCTACTATGTGGTAACGATGCGCAGCAACGGTTTTAAAGACCGAAGCGAGCGCGTGAGCGCGATGATGTATCGGTAGAGAGTGGCGCCACATGCCGTGAAATAATGCCGAAAAATCCAGGTTCAGCGCAGGAAAACGCGATATGGAACATGGTAAAGCCGCAAAGCCAGAGGCTGCATGAAAGTGCGGCCTGTGACTTTGATTTAATTATCTAGCATCGCAGTTGCCGCCCTTTATTTCACTGCGGGCGAAATTCCAATGTGATTATTTGGAACGCATTATGGATCTCTGGCGTTGGCGGCTTAGGCAGACGCGCATCGGCAACCGCCTTCATGGCGGCACGGCAAAGATCCGGATCGCCACCTTCAGTTCGAACACCGACTGGCATGCCGTCCGGCGCCAGCGTGATACGCAATGAACAGCGTTGGCCTGAGTAAGTGGCGGCGTCTTTAAAATGGCGTTGGATCTCCGCTTGCACCTGAGACAGGTAATGTAATTCCTCTTTTCCCGGCGCCTTTGGGTTGCCAAGGTTGGCGAAAAGATCGCCAACCTCTTTATTCACCGGATCGGTTTGGCTGGGGGCGGTGCTCTTGGCACACCCCGTTAATGCCAGCGCGAGCATCGCCGCCAATAATGTGGCGGCGCCGGTTTTAAAGCCTGAATGCGTGATTTTCATATCCCTGTCCTTATGGATGACTATCAGCCAAAATCAACGTGGTATTCGACAAGATCCCCGGCGCATACTTATACATAATTAACGCCCAACCACCAGAGACATTGTTAGCATCAAGCATCGGCATGCGGAGTATCGTGAGCCGATGATGACATGAAGCCATAGCGCCCTCACCGGGCAGTACGTCTGCGTATCCTGACCTATCGATAACGTTGTTATCCGAACGATCAATCACCCCATCAATAAATTAAGAAATTCTTAATTTTTTATCGCATTAAAAGCGTTTCAACGCTAACAATCTGGAGATTCTGCCTATACTTACTTTCCTGCTATTAAATTCATTTAAGTAACCAGGATGGTAAGTATGAAAAACAAACGACTCTTTGCCGCGCTTCTTACTGCGACTACGGTGATGTTCATGGCGGGCTGCGCTTCCAATCAGGCGATCAAAACAACGGATGGCAAGACCATTGTCACCGACGGCAAGCCTCAGGTCGATAAAGATACCGGGTTAGTCTCCTATCGAAATGCAGAAACGGGCAAAACGGAACAGATCAATCGAGACCAGATTGCAAACATGAGTGAGTTGGATAACTAAAAGGAGCTTCAAATGAAAAAAGCGCTTGTTCTTCCCGCGATCGCCCTGATTGCTATCGCCGCACTGTCAGGCTGCACACGCACCAGCTACGCCATTCATACCCACGATGGCAGAACGATCATCAGTGACGGCAAACCGAAAGAAACCTCTGCCGGGTTGATCGGGTATACCGACGCCAATGGCGTCAAACAGCAAATCAACAAGACGGAAGTCAAAGAGGTGTCGGAAATCCCTCATTAAGGTTCCGATAATCTGAGCCTGCTAAAACAAAGGGAGCCGATGGCTCCCTTTCTATTCAAACAGTAAGCGCGCCCATTGGCGTTTAACGATAACGTCGATAAACGCCTGACATTTCAGCAGACAACGTTGCCAGGTTTGCCATACGGATCTCCCCTTTCCCAGCGTCGAACGGCTATAATCCGATAAGTGGAGTTTTTTAAAACGATAAGGAGGGAGTATGTACAAAACTATTTTGGTTCCCGTGGATATTACCGAGCCGGAATTAACACAGCAGGTCATCCCGCATGTCAACGCGCTCGCCAGGCTCGAAGACTCCCACGTCCATTTCCTCGCGGTGATCCCGTCACGCGCCACCTACGCCGCTTTCGGCTTTGCCGCCACGGCGGCGATAGAAACCAAAGATGAAACCATTGCGCTAGCGAGCGAGGGGCTGGCAAAAGCGGCAAAACAATTCAGCGTGCCTGAAGATAGAGTGACCACGCACGTTGCCGTCGGCGATCCTAAAGATCAGATCCTGGAACTTGCTGATGCGCTTAACGCGGAGATTATCGTGATGGGTTCCAACCGCCCTTCTGCGATCACTTACCTCCTCGGCTCCAATGCCACCGCCGTCGTCCGCCACGCCAATTGCCCGGTGCTGGTCGTACGTGAATCGGCTAACGCCGCTCAGTGAGCCTGTCCGCTACCTCACTCATCTTTGAACAATAAAAAACGGGAGCCCTTAGGCTCCCGCTCTCATTCAAGCGCTGAACACACTTACATGTGTTTAACGATAGCGTCGCCAAACTCTGAACATTTCAGCAGTTTAGCGCCTTCCATCAGGCGTTCGAAGTCATAGGTCACGGTCTTGGCGGCGATGGCGCCTTCCATGCCCTTAACAATCAGGTCAGCCGCTTCGAACCAGCCCATGTGGCGCAACATCATCTCTGCGGACAGGATGATGGAGCCTGGGTTCACTTTGTCCTGGCCGGCGTACTTCGGCGCGGTGCCGTGAGTCGCTTCGAACAGCGCGCAGTCAGAGCCGATGTTGGCGCCCGGCGCGATGCCGATGCCGCCTACCTGGGCCGCCAGGGCGTCGGAGATGTAGTCGCCGTTCAGGTTCATACAGGCGATCACGTCGTATTCCGCCGGGCGCAGCAGGATTTGCTGCAGGAAGGCGTCGGCGATCACGTCTTTAACCACGATCTCTTTGCCGGTGTTCGGGTTCTTGATCTTCAGCCATGGGCCGCCGTCGATCAGCTCGCCGCCGAACTCTTCGCGCGCCAGCTCATAGCCCCAATCCTTGAAGGCACCTTCGGTGAACTTCATGATGTTGCCTTTGTGAACCAGGGTCACGGAGTCACGGTCGTTGGTGATGGCGTATTCGATCGCCGCACGCACCAGACGCTTGGTCCCTTCCTCGGAGCATGGCTTCACGCCGATACCGCACTGCTCTGGGAAGCGGATTTTCTTCACGCCCATTTCGTCGCGCAGGAATTTGATCACTTTGTCCGCTTCGGCGGAGCCGGCTTTCCACTCGATGCCGGCGTAGATGTCTTCGGCGTTTTCGCGGAAGATCACCATGTCGGTCAGCTCAGGCTGTTTCACCGGGCTTGGAGTGCCCTGGTAGTAACGCACCGGGCGCAGGCACACGTACAGGTCCAGCTGCTGGCGCAGGGCCACGTTCAGAGAACGGATGCCGCCGCCGACCGGGGTGGTCAGGGGGCCTTTGATGGCGACGCGGTAGTCGCGGATCAGGTCCAGAGTTTCGTCCGGCAGCCACACGTCTTTACCGTAAACGTGGGTAGATTTTTCGCCGGTGTAGATTTCCATCCAGGAGATTTTACGTTCGCCGTGGTAAGCCTTTTTAACGGCCGCATCAACCACGTGGATCATGGCAGGAGTCACGTCAACGCCGATGCCGTCGCCTTCAATGAACGGGATGATCGGGTTATGAGGAACAACCAGTTTACCCTGGGCGTCAACCGTGATTTTTTTACCTTCTGCCGGAACAACTACTTTGCTTTCCATCAACCTCTCCTTCAAGCGCAATTTTGTTAATGCTTTGTAAGATGCGTGTAGATACTACTTGAATATTCGGTCCGCGCCAATCCGAAACGGATTCGGTTATAATGCGCTTATCATCCGTAATCTCAACTGTTATGAAAAAATTCTCTGTTAGAAATCACAACGTTAAACGATTCAGCAAGCCGAATGCCGCCAAACCCGCCGCGCCGAAGGGGCCACGTCGAATTGTGTTATTCAACAAGCCCTTCGACGTGTTGCCGCAGTTCACCGACGAAGCCGGCCGCGCCACGCTGAAAGAGTACATCCCCTTCCCCGACGTTTACGCCGCCGGGCGCCTGGATCGCGACAGCGAAGGGCTGCTGGTGCTGACCAACGACGGCCAGCTGCAGGCGCAGCTCACCCAGCCGGGCAAGCGCACCGGCAAAATCTATTATGTGCAGGTCGAGGGCGCGCCGCAGGAAAGCGATCTGGCGCCATTGCGCTGCGGCGTTACGCTGAAAGACGGCCCCACGCTGCCCGCCGGGGTGGAGCTGGTAGCCGAGCCGCAGTGGCTGTGGCCGCGCAACCCGCCGATCCGCGAGCGTAAATCCATCCCCACCAGTTGGCTGAAAATCACCCTGTTCGAAGGGCGAAACCGCCAGGTGCGTCGCATGACGGCGCATATCGGGTTCCCTACCCTGCGCCTGATTCGCTACAGTATGGGTAATCTTTCGCTGGGCTCACTGCAGCCTGGTGAATGGAAAAGCATCGATTCTCTGTAGACCGATAACTGATGGAGGCGCCATGAAATCCACGCCGATCGCGCTGCTGCTCGCCGCTCTGGCGGCCCCGTTCGCCGCCCAGGCCGCCAGCTTCGACTGCGCCAAGGCGGCAAGCCGCGATGAGCAAGCCATCTGCGCCAACCGCACGCTGAACGATTTGGATGTGCAAATGGCCACCCAATACCAATTGCTGCGCGGCCTGTTCGCCATGGGCGCGCGCGGCGCGATGCAGGACAGCCAGCAGGCCTGGCTGGCAAAACGCCAGCGGTGCGGTGGCGACACCGCCTGTCTGCTCAAAAGCTACCGCACCCGCATCGCCGAGCTGGACGATATCTATCGGCGCATCGACAAACCGCTGTAAGGAGACCGCATGTTCAAACCGCACGTCACCGTGGCCTGCGTAGTGCACGCCGCCGGCAAATTTTTGGTCGTCGAAGAGACCATCAACGGCAAAGCGCTGTGGAACCAGCCGGCCGGCCACCTGGAGGCCGACGAGACGCTGGTGCAGGCCGCCGAGCGCGAGCTGTGGGAAGAGACCGGCATCCGCGCCACCCCGCAGGCATTTTTACGTCTGCACCAATGGATTGCGCCGGATCGCACGCCGTTCCTGCGTTTTTGCTTCGTCATCGAGCTGGAACAGCCGCTGCCGACCGAGCCGCACGACAACGACATCGATCGCTGCCTGTGGTTGAGCGCCGACGAGATTTTGCAGGCGCCCAACCTGCGTTCCGCGCTGGTGGCGGAGAGCATTCGCAGCTACCAGCAGCCGGAGCGCTATCCGCTGTCGCTGGTCGGCAGCTTCGCCTGGCCGCATTGAGGGCGCCGGGCAGCACAAGATGAACAGTGCGCCGGCGCGGGCAACGTGGTAAAATCCTGCGCTTGTTTTTATCAGCACGGTTCGTGTTCAAGTTCGTGAGATCCCCATGTCAGACAACAGCCAGAAAAAAGTAATCGTCGGTATGTCCGGCGGCGTCGACTCTTCCGTTACCGCCTATCTGTTACAGCAACAGGGCTATCAGGTCGCTGGGCTGTTCATGAAAAACTGGGAAGAAGACGACGACGAAGAGTACTGCTCCGCCGCGACCGATCTGGCCGACGCGCAAGCGGTCTGCGACAAGCTGGGCATCGAACTGCACACGGTGAACTTTGCGGCGGAATACTGGGACAACGTGTTTGAGCTGTTCCTGGAAGAATACAAGGCCGGCCGCACGCCGAACCCGGACATCCTGTGCAATAAAGAAATCAAATTCAAAGCCTTCCTGGAGTTCGCCGCCGAAGACCTGGGGGCCGATTTCATCGCCACCGGCCATTACGTGCGCCGCCAGGACGTGGACGGCAAAAGCCGCCTGCTGCGCGGCGTCGACGGCAACAAAGATCAGAGCTACTTCCTCTATACCCTGAGCCACGAGCAGGTGGCGCAAAGCCTGTTCCCGGTTGGGGAACTGGAGAAGCCGGAGGTGCGCCGCATCGCCGAGCAACTGGAGCTGGTCACCGCCAAGAAGAAAGACTCCACCGGCATCTGCTTTATCGGCGAGCGCAAATTCCGCGATTTCCTCGGCCGCTACCTGCCGGCGCAGCCGGGCCCGATCGTCAGCGTCGACGGCCAGACCGTCGGTGAACACCAGGGCCTGATGTATCACACCCTGGGCCAGCGCAAAGGGTTAGGCATCGGCGGCCTGAAAGACAGCAGCGAAGATCCGTGGTACGTGGTGGATAAAGACGTGGCCAATAACGTGCTGGTGGTCGCGCAAGGGCACGATCACCCGCGCCTGATGTCAGTCGGCCTTATCGCGCAGCAGCTGCACTGGGTGGATCGCCTGCCGCTGACCGGCCCGTTCCGCTGTACGGTGAAGACCCGCTATCGCCAGCAGGACATCCCTTGCACCGTGACCCCGCTCGACGACGAACGCATCGAAGTGCGTTTCGACGAGCCGGTCTCTGCCGTCACCCCCGGCCAGTCGGCGGTGTTCTACCAGGGCGAAATCTGCCTCGGCGGCGGCATCATCGAACAGCGCCTGGCGTAGTTCGCCTGCCGCCCAAGAAAAACGCTGCGTTTACCGCAGCGTTTTTTTTATTCAGAATTCCACCTGCGCCCCCAGTTCGATCACCCGGTTTGGCGGGATTTCGAACAGATCCGGCGCCCGCAGCGCGTTGCGCTGCAACAGCTGGAACACCTTGCCGCGTACGCGCAGATACCAGGGGCGCTTGCCCAATACCAGCGTATCGCGCGACATGAAGAACGAGGTCTCGTTCATGGTGAAACTCATCCCCTCCAGGCCGCAGCGATAAAGGATATCCGTCACGTTGGGCGTTTCGCGCCAGCCGTAGCTCGCCACCACCCGCCAAAAGCTCGTCGACAGCTGTTCGATCGCCACCCGCTGCACGTTGTGCACATACGGCATGTCGGTAGTCACGATAGTCAGCAGCACCACGCGCTCATGCAACACCTTGTTGTGCTTCAGGTTATGCAGCAGCACCAGCGGCACCGCATGCGGCGTGCGCTCCATAAACACCGCGGTGCCCGGCACCCGCTTCGGCGGCGCCTTCTCCAGCGACTCGATCAGCGCGGTCAGCCCTTCCTGGTTGTCGCGCAGCCGGCGGATCAGGCGCGAGCGCTCGGTCTTCCAGGTCAGCATGATCAGCAGAATGATCAACCCCAGCGCCACCGGCAGCCAGCCGCCGGTCGCCAGTTTGATCAGGTTGGCGCCGAACAGCGGCACGTCGATGCACAGCATGGCAAGCAGCATCAGCCCACCCAGATAGCGCGGCCAGCCCCAGTTTTTCACCGCCACGATGCTCAGCAAAATCGACGACAGCAGCATGGTGCCGGTCACCACGATGCCGTAAGCCGAGGCCAGGTTGCTGGAGTGTTTAAAACTGATAATCACGATCAACACCGCCGCGAACAACAGCCAGTTCACCACCGGAATGTAGATCTGCCCGGACTCCTGATCGGAGGTATAGATGATGCGCATCGGCGGCAGGTAGCCCAGCCGCACCGCCTGGCGCGTCAGGGAGAAGACGCCGGAGATCACCGCCTGCGAGGCGATCACCGTCGCCAACGTGGCGATCACCAGCAGCGGGATCAGCGCCCAGGTGGGCGCCAGCAGGAAGAACGGGTTATTGATTGCCGCCGGGTTGGCCAACAGCAGCGCCCCCTGGCCGAAGTAGTTCAGCACCAGCGCCGGCGCCACCAGCGTAAACCACGCCAGGCGGATCGGTTTTTTGCCGAAGTGGCCCATGTCGGCGTACAGCGCTTCGGCGCCGGTGACCGACAGCACCACCATGCCCAGCGCGAAGAACGACACTGCCTTGTACTCGAGGAAGAAATTCACCGCCCAGTAAGGGTTCAGCGCCCGCAGCACGCCGGGGTGATGCAAAATGCCGCCGATGCCGAGCAGCGCCAGCGTCAGGAACCAGATGACCATCGCCGGGGCGAACAGTTTGCCGACGCTGCCGGTGCCGTGTTTCTGGATCGCGAACAGCGCGGTCAACACCAGCAGCGACAGCGGCACGATAAAGCTGTCCAGCTCGGGGGCAATAATCTGCAGGCCTTCGATAGCCGAGAGCACCGAAATGGCCGGGGTAATCACCCCATCGCCATAAAAGAAGCTGCCGCCCACCAGCCCGACCAGCACCGCCGCCGGCACCCAGCGCGCATCCAGCTTGCGGATCGCCAGCGACATCAGCGTCAGAATTCCCCCTTCACCGTCGTTGTCGGCGCGCATCACGAAGCAGACGTATTTGATCGACACCACCAGCGTCAACAGCCAGAAAATCAATGACAGAAAGCCGTAGATCGACGTCGGCGTCAGGGTGATCCCTTCTTCCGCCGTCAGGCATTCGCGCAGGGTATACAGCGGGCTGGTGCCGATATCGCCGTACACCACGCCGATGGCCGCCAGCGTCACCGCCGGCAGCGGCTGCTTGTTTTTTACGTGCATATAAAGGTCTTTATTTGAGGGGTCACGTTGGCAGTATAGATGCAGCCGCCGCACTTTATTTGCCGCCGCAACAATAAGTTCGTGCCGCGCCACCGGCGATTTTCGCCGTCTATTTGCGCAGTTCTGCGCCGCACGGCGCATCCGCCTCGCCACAGGCGTATTAGACGCTGGGTTTACCCTCAATTTTATGGCATGATCCGCGGCATTCGTTGTCATCGTTGTTACAGCCACGCCCGATCGTTACCGTTCGCGGCCGCCGCCGTTACCCTGGCGATACGCACAACCTTATACAGTAAGCCATGTACCGTTCACCGCGTTTACAGGAGTCATCGTGGCGAAGAATTATTATGACATCACGCTGGCCATGGCGGGTATCAGCCAGTCGGCGCGTTTGGTTCAGCAATTGGCCCATGAAGGGCAATGCGACCGCGAAGCGTTTCACACCTCGCTGAAAAGCCTGCTGCAGATGGACCCACCCTCTACGCTGGCGGTGTTCGGCGGCGAGGAGCGCAATTTGATGGTCGGCCTCGAAACCCTGATGGGCGTGCTTAACGCCAACAACAAAGGGCCGGGCGCGGAACTGACCCGCTACACCATCAGCCTGATGGTGCTGGAGCGCAAGCTCAACGCCAACAAACAGGCGATGAACACGCTCGGCGAACGCCTCGGCCAACTCGAGCGCCAGCTGGCGCACTTCGATCTTGAGTCGGACACCATCATCAGCGCGCTGGCCGGCATTTATGTCGACGTGGTCAGCCCGCTCGGGCCGCGCATCCAGGTGACCGGCTCACCGGCGATCTTGCAGAACCCGCAGGTGCAGGCCAAAGTTCGCGCCACGCTGCTGGCCGGCATTCGCGCCGCCGTGCTGTGGCAACAGGTCGGCGGCAGCCGCCTGCAGTTAATGTTTTCCCGTAATCGTCTGTTCAAGCAGGCGCAAAATATCGTTGCTCATTGTTAATCGATCCCAGGAGTTGCTACCGATGGAATTATCCTCACTGACCGCCGTTTCCCCCGTTGATGGACGCTACGGTGATAAAGTCAGCGCACTGCGCCCCATTTTCAGCGAATACGGTCTGCTGAAATTCCGCGTACAGGTTGAAGTACGTTGGCTGCAAAAACTGGCCGCCTGCGCAGAAATCAAGGAAGTTCCCGCTTTTGACGCCGACGCAAACGCTTTCCTCGACAAAATCGTCGCTGAATTCAACGAAGAAGACGCTCAGCGCATCAAAACCATCGAGCGCACCACCAACCACGACGTGAAAGCGGTCGAGTATTTCCTGAAGGAAAAAGTGGCGGCGGTGCCTGCGCTGCACGCGGTGTCCGAGTTCATTCACTTCGCCTGCACCTCCGAAGACATCAACAACCTGTCGCACGCGCTGATGCTGCAAAGCGCTCGTCAGGACGTGGTGCTGCCTTACTGGCGTAAAATCATCGATGCGCTGAAAGGGCTGGCGCTGGAATACCGCGATATCCCGCTGCTGTCGCGCACCCACGGCCAGCCGGCTACGCCGTCGACCGTCGGCAAAGAGTTCGCCAACGTGGCTTACCGCATGGAGCGCCAGTACCGCCAGCTGGAGCGCGTGGAGATCATGGGTAAAATCAACGGCGCGGTCGGCAACTACAACGCCCACATCGTCGCCTACCCGGAAGTGGACTGGCATCAGTTCAGCGAAGCGTTCGTGACCTCGCTCGGCATCACCTGGAACCCGTACACCACCCAGATCGAACCGCATGACTACATCGCCGAGCTGTTCGACTGCGTAGCGCGTTTCAACACCATTCTGATCGACTTCGACCGCGACATCTGGGGCTACATCGCCCTGAACCACTTCAAGCAGAAGACCATCGCCGGGGAAATCGGCTCCTCCACCATGCCGCACAAGGTCAACCCGATCGACTTCGAAAACTCCGAAGGCAACCTGGGCCTGGCCAACGCCGTGCTGGGCCACCTGGCGGGCAAACTGCCGGTGTCCCGCTGGCAGCGCGACCTGACCGACTCCACCGTGCTGCGTAACCTGGGCGTGGGCCTGGGCTATGCGCTGATCGCCTATCAGGCCACCCTGAAGGGCATCAGCAAGCTGGAAGTGAACCAGGCGCACCTGCTGGACGAACTGGATCACAACTGGGAAGTGCTGGCCGAACCGATCCAGACCGTGATGCGCCGTTACGGCATCGAGAAGCCTTACGAGAAGCTGAAAGAGCTGACCCGCGGCAAGCGCGTGGATGCTGCCGGCATGCAGGCGTTTATCGATGGCCTGGCGCTGCCGGAAGAAGAGAAAACCCGTCTGAAGGCGATGACCCCGGCCAACTATATCGGCCGCGCCACCACCCTGGTCGACGAGCTGAAGTAAGCGCTTTAGCCTGACCATAAAAAGGCGGCCCGCGGGCCGCCTTGTTGCTTATTATTCGCCGCGCAACACCTGCAGCCGGGCTATCTGCCGCCCCTGCGCATCGAAGTTGTCCGCGCTCAGCCAGCGCGCCAGCGCCTGCCGCACCGCCGGCCACCGGTCGGCGGTGATGGCGAACCAGTCGGTATCCCGGCTGCGCCCCTTGACGATCACCGCAAAGCGGAAGTTGCCCTCGTAGCGAAAGCCCAAGCGCAGCGCGGCCTGGCGCGATGGCGCGTTATGGCTGTCGCACTTCCACTCGCAGCGGCGGTAACCCAGCGTGTCGAAGGCATAGCGCAGCAGCAGCGCGATGGCCTCGGTGGCGCTGGAGCGCTGTTTCATCAACGGCGACCAGCTGACGTGGCCGATCTCCAGCACGCCGTTGGCCTCGTCGATGCGCATCAGCGCCACCGTACCCACTGGCGCGTCGCTGGCGGCGTCGAACACCGTCAGGTTGACCAGCGTCGGGTTGGCCTGCAGCGTCTCCAGATGCTGCAGCATCGCCGCCGGCGTATCGGGCCGTTCGATAGACAGATAGGTCCAGTCGCGGCCGTCCGGCGCCAGCTGGAAAGCATCGTACAGCGCGGCGTAATCCCGCTGCGGCTCGAGCGGCGCCAGTGAACAGAAACGCCCGCCGAGCGTTGCGCCGCCCGGGCGGCGAGCCGGCTGCCAATCCGGCATCGGTTCGCCAATCGGCTGACCATAACGATTCATTGCCATACGCGCCTCCTGCGGTTAACGGGTATAAACGATAAACGAACTTCTTCTGCCGATTTTGTCGTACAGCGAACGCGCCGGCGCGTTGTACTCCTGAGTCATCCAATAGACCCGATCGCTGCCGCGCGCCTCCGCCAGCCGATACGCCTGTTCGAACAGTTTTTCCGACACTTTATGGCCGCGCGCCTGCGGCGACACAAAGAGATCTTCGATATAACAATAGCCCACCGCGCTCCAGGTGGACGGATGGAATACCAGGTTCATCAGCCCCAGCAGCCGGCCGTCGGCATCCTCCGCCACCAGCCCGTACACCTGTTCATCCTGCCCCAACCGTTCGAAGGTGCGATCGGTCACCTGCGGCGCCACGTCGGCGCGGTAGAAGTCGAGATAGCCCTGCCACAACGCCAGCCATTGCGCTCTGTCGTCGCCATTGATTCTGCGGATAGTCACTTCACGATTTGATGGGTTCATAGCGCCTCACGGGGTTAAGATATTATTTCCATTAGGGAAATAACCGAATAGCGGCAGGATACACCGCGCAGCGACGGTGTAATACGGACCAATTCAAAACGCCGAGCAGACCAATTTTAACCGCCGTTTTCCCGCGGCAGCGCGTTGAACACCTGCGCCAGCGTGGCGATAAAGCGCACGATCTCGTCCGGCGCATAGGCCGAGAAACCGAGCACCAGCGCCCCGCGCTGCGGCGCGCCGGTGTAGAAATCCGCCAGGCCGTACAATCGTATTCCCCGCTCGGCCGCCGCCGTCACCAGCCGCCGCTCCGTCGCCGCATCCGCCAGCGGGCAAACCAGCTGCAGGCCACCCTGCGGCAAGGCCGGGCGCGTCCAGGGCGCGAGATGGCGATGCACCGCGTCGTACAGGACGTCCAGCCTCGCCTTGTACAGCGTACGCATATTGCGCAGATGCTCGGCGTAGCCGCCCTCGTGCAGGCAGTGGAACAGCGTCATCTGCGCCAGTGCCGACGTGTAGCCGTCCTGAAACTGCCTGGCGGCGACCAATGGCCGCACCAGCTGCGGCGGCGCGATCATAAAACCGATGCGCAACCCCGGAAACAGCGTCTTGCTGAAGGTGCCGATGTACAGCGTGCGCCCGCCGCTGTCCAGCCCCTGCAGCGCCGCCTTGGTTTGTCGATCGTAGTTGAACTCGGCGTCGTAATCGTCTTCGATGATCCAGGCCCGCCGGCTCTGGGCCCACTGCAACAGCGCCAGGCGCCGCTCGAGGCTCAGCGAGTATCCCAGCGGGTAATGATGGGACGGCGTGATGTAAACGCCCCGCCCGCCCCCCGAAGCCTGCATCAGTTGCCCGACGTCCAGCCCTTGCTCATCAATGCCGATCGGCCGCGCCTGCAGCCCCGCCGACTGCACCAGTTTTTTCGCCCCCTGGTAACCCGGCTCTTCGACGAATACCGCATCGCCGGGATCGAACAGCACCTGCGTGCACAGCGCCAGCGCCTGCTGAGAGCTGGTGACCACGATCACCTGCTCCGCCGTCGCCTTGACGCCCCGCTCCCGCTGCAAATAGTGCGCGATCTCCGCACGCAGCTCCGGCAAGCCCTGCGGATCGGCATACCCCAACAGCCGCTCGCCGTGCCGCCGCAGCGCCTGCTTTTCCCACTGCAGCCACGAATCGATGGGAAACGCCCGCAGATCCGCCAGCGAGGGCGTCAGCGACGCCTGACGGCTGGTGTGCGGCGTATGGCTGACCGCCAGCAACGCCCGGCCGCGATCGCTTAGCTCGCGTTCCGCCAGCCGCGCCTCCTGGCCCGCCTGCGTCGCCAGCAGTTCACGGCCGAGCAACGTATCGCAGCGATAGCGAACATAGCTGCCTCGCCCCACCGCCCGGCTGATGTATCCCTCCGCCTCCAGCCGCGCGTAGGTCTGCTCCACCGTATCGCGCGCCACTCCCAGCCGGGGCGCCAATGCGCGGCTTGGCGGCAGCTTCGCCCGCCACGGCAGTTCCCCGGCGGTGATGAGCCGCAACAGGGCCTGATGCAGCGCCGAACGTCGGGTCAACCCCTGCTGACGCTGCTGGGTGAAGGCCGCCAGGATTGCCGCGTCGTCCGCGCAGGATGGGTGGTCACTCATGGGCTGTCTGTTTCTCCAAACTCGGGGCGATTGCACACTACTCTACCTTATTTCATCCCCTCGGCGGCGGCAGTTGCGCTGCCCGGCGAAATCCCCTTAAATAAGCCATTGCATTGAGGTTACAGGATTTCCGTCGGCTATGAGCAAGGAGACCAACCAGCGTCTGCTGGAAAAACTGCTGCAGGATCTGGCCAGCGCGGGCGCGATGCCGCTGTATCTGCGCTTTAACGCCTCGGTGCGCCAGGCCATCGAGCAAGGATTGCTGAACGCGGGGGATTTCCTGCCCAGCGAGCGTCTGTTTACCGAACGGCTCGGCATCTCGCGCATCACGGTGCGCAAAGCGCTGGCCTGTCTCGAGCAAGACGGCATCATCGTCCGTTCACGCGGTTACGGCACTTTCATCCAGGCGCAACGGCCCGCGCCGAAGCTGCGCTATTCATTAGCGGACGTCAAAGGGTTCTCGCGCGAGGTGATGCAACAAGGGCGCCGGCCGGACACGCAATGGCTCAGCCGCGAACGGGTGCCGGCCAGCGCCGAACTGGCGGAAAAGCTCCAGCTGGCGACCGGAACGCCGCTCTATCAACTCAAACGTATCCACTTTCTCGATCGGCAGCCGATGTCGGTGGCGGTGTCCTACGTGGTGGTGGCGGCGATTGCCAACGTCGACGAGATTGGCATCTCGCTCTATGACTACTTCCGCCGAAATAACGTGGAGATGGGATCGCTGCGCAGCCAGGTCAGCGCGGCCATGGCCGATGACGACATCCGCCGGGCGCTGCAATTATCAGAACCGATGCCGCTGCTGATCGTGCGCCAGACGCTGTTCGACCACCGCAAGAAGCCTATCGAATACAGCGAAAGCTTCTGCCGCAGCGACATGTACGAATTTACCAGCGAAAGCTGATCCGTTACGCCTCGCCCTGCCGACGGCGGCGAAAACGCACGAACGCCTGGGCATACGCCTCGACGTCCAGTGGATTCACCCGCTGCAACTGCGCCAGCAGCGCAGGATCCATCGCTTCGGCGCCGTGCAGCGCGCCGCAGACAGCGGTGGCCATCGCGCCGATGGTGTCGGTATCGCCCCCCAGGTTGGCGCACAGCACGGCGCAACGGGTAGGATCGGTTTGCGCCAGCTGCACCATCGCCAACGCCGCCGGCACCGACTCGATGGTGCTCACCCCGGCGCCAATCAGTTGATATATCCGCTCGGATGCCTGTTCGGGATCGGCCGCCTCATCCACCACCTGAAACGCCAACTCGATGCGCGCCGCCAGCGAAGGGCTGAACGTCGTCACCTGACGGCGCTGGGCATACTCCGCCACGCCCGGCAACGCCAGGCGAATCGAGGCCCAGTCCGCCCCCTCCACCGCACGCGAAACCGCCCAGGCGATCGCCACGGCACCGGCGACGGCGATGTCGGATTTGTGCGTCGGACTGGAGGCCAGCCACACCTGCTGACAGAACCCCTCCAGCGGCGCAGACGGCAGCACGCAGCCCAAAGGCGAAATGCGCATCGCCGCGCCGTTGGTGATGCCGTTGTTTTCCAACGCGGCGATCGGCGTGCCCGCTTTCTGCTCGCTCAACGCCAGTTTGGAACTGGGGCCGAGAATGTTCTTGTTGAAGGCGTCAAAACTGTCCACCCAGCGGATCACGTTGCGGGCGATCAGTTCTGGCACCACCTCGCCTTCCGCTTCCAGCAGCGCATCGGCCAGCGCCAACGCCATCGAGGTATCGTCGGTATATTGCCCGGCCTTGAAGTAACAGGCGGCTGAGTTCTCCGCCGGCCCATCGAGGAAGCCGTCTATCCAGCCGAAGTGGCGCTTAACCCGCTCGCGCGGCCACAGCTCGGAAGGCATGCCGAGCGCGTCGCCCAGCATCTGTCCGTAAAATGCGCCCGCTATGCGTTCTGCCTGGGTTAATTGCTTCATCCATCGCTCCTGAGAAAATATGCCGATACCTCAATAATACCTTATTAGTACCTTTAAAGCTTATCAAGCGCTCCGGTTCACACTTTCCTTTCGCGGCAATGCCCGACGCGTTTAAGTTGCGTTTAACGTTGCCCCGCCGCTGTTTATCCGACGTTTATCAGAACTTGTCGATAATGTCGGCGAACAAATTGATAACGCTTATTTTAATACATTGCTTCGGCTCTCTTGCGGGCCGGGCGGGTTATACCTACCATAACCTCAGCATTTTTTGCCAAAATGGTTCAGGTGGCCGCGTTATCCCCTGACACGCCGCAGAGCGTGTTCCCTTTTATCGCGTGGGTGACAGGACATTCACCCGCACAGTCACAGGAGTTCGCTATGCGAGTACTGGTTGTTGAAGATAATGGTTTGCTGCGCCACCACCTTTCCGTTCAGATGCGCGAGATGGGCCATCAGGTCGATGCGGCTGAAGACGCCAAGGAAGCCGATTATTTCCTGCAGGAGCATGCGCCGGATATCGCCATCGTCGATCTCGGCCTGCCGGGCGAAGACGGCCTGAGCCTGATCCGCCGTTGGCGCGCGCACCAGACCAAGCTGCCGATCCTGGTGCTGACCGCCCGCGAAAGCTGGCAGGACAAAGTGGCGGTGCTGGAAGCCGGCGCCGACGACTATGTCACCAAGCCGTTCCACCTGGAAGAAGTGATCGCCCGCATGCAGGCGCTGATGCGCCGCAACAGCGGCCTGGCATCGCAGGTGATCGTGCTGCCGCCGTTCCAGATCGATCTGTCGCGCCGCGAACTGAGCGTCAACGATCAACAGATCAAGTTGACCGCCTTTGAATACACCATCATCGAGACCCTGATCCGCAACGCCGGCAAGGTGGTGAGCAAGGATTCGTTGATGCTGCAGCTTTACCCGGACGCCGAACTGCGCGAAAGCCACACCATCGACGTGCTGATGGGCCGCTTGCGCAAGAAGGTGCAGGCGGAATACCCGCATGAAGTGATCACCACGGTACGTGGCCAGGGCTATCGTTTTGACGCGAAGTGAACATGATGTTCAACAAGAATAAAAAACCGTTTTCGCTGCGCGCCCGCTTCCTGATGGCGACCGCCGGGGTGATCCTGGCGCTGTCGCTCTCTTACGGTTTGGTGGCGGTCGTCGGCTACATCGTCAGCTTCGACAAGACCGCCTTCCGCCTGCTGCGCGGCGAAAGCAACCTGTTCTTCAGCCTGGCGCAGTGGAAAGACAACAAGCTCACCATCGCCATTCCTCCCGATATCGATCTCAATTTTCCCACGCTGGTGTTTATCTACGACGATAAAGGCAACCTGCTGTGGAGCCAGCGCAAGGTGCCGGAGCTGGAGAAGCTGATCAACAAGGAATGGCTGGAGGAGTCCGGCTTCTACGAAATTGACACCGATACCCGCATCAGTAGCGAAGTGCTGGGGGACAACCCCAAAGCGCAGGATCAGCTGAAGAATTATGACGATACCGATCAGAACGCGCTGACGCACTCGGTGGCGGTCAATACCTATGCCGCCACGGCGCGGCTGCCGGCGTTGACCATCGTGGTGGTCGACAGCATTCCGCAGGAGCTGCAGCGCTCCGACGTAGTGTGGGAGTGGTTCAGCTACGTGCTGCTGGCCAACCTGCTGCTGGTGGTGCCGCTGCTGTGGCTGGCGGCTTACTGGAGCCTGCGGCCGATCAAGGCGCTGGTCAATCAGGTGGGCGAGCTGGAGAACGGCGAACGCGATCAGTTGGATGAGAACCCGCCCAGCGAACTGCGCGGCCTGGTGCGCAATTTGAACATTCTGGTGCGCAACGAACGCCAGCGCTACACCAAATACCGCACTACCCTGTCGGATCTGACCCACAGCCTGAAAACGCCGCTGGCGGTGCTGCAAAGCACCCTGCGCTCGCTGCGCAGCGGCAAGCAGACCACCATCGAAGAAGCCGAGCCGATCATGCTGGATCAGATCGGGCGCATCTCTCAGCAGATCGGTTACTACCTGCATCGGGCCAGCATCAACTCCGGCCAGACGGTGCTGACGCGCGAGATCCACTCGGTGCCGGCGCTGCTCGACAGCCTGGTGGTGGCGCTGAACAAGGTTTATCAGCGCAAAGGGGTGGTGATCACGCTGGACATCTCGCCGGAAGTGACCTTTATGGGCGAGAAGAACGACTTTATGGAAGTGATGGGCAACGTGTTGGAAAACGCCTGCAAATACTGCCTCGAGTTCGTGGAAATCACCTCGCTGCACTCCGAGAAAAACCTCATCCTCGTCATCGACGACGACGGCCCGGGCATCCCGGAAAGCAAGCGCCAGCTGATCTTCCAGCGCGGCCAGCGGGTGGATACCCTGCGTCCCGGTCAGGGCCTTGGCCTGTCGGTGGCGGCGGAGATCATCGAGCAATACGACGGCGAAATCGTCATCAGCGACAGCCCGCTCGGCGGCGCGCGCATGCAGGTCACCTTCGCCCGCCAGCACGATACCCACCACAACGAGTAAATTATGCCTCTGCGGCCCCGATCCACGGGGCCAAACTTCCGTTATAATCGCACTCAGGCTCACTCCTCTATCCTGGAATAGAACATGGATTATCAATTAGACCTGGACTGGAACGATTTTTTGCAACGTTATTGGCAAAAACGTCCGGTGATTCTGAAGCGCGGCTTCAAAAACTTTATCGATCCGATCTCCCCGGATGAGCTGGCCGGGCTGGCGATGGAAAACGAAGTGGACAGCCGCCTGGTCAGCCACCAGGACGGCCGTTGGCAGGTCGCGCACGGCCCCTTCGAGAGCTTCGATCACCTGAGCGAAAACAACTGGTCGCTGCTGGTGCAGGCGGTGGACCACTGGCATGAGCCTTCCGCAGCGCTGATGCGCCCGTTCCGCCAACTGCCGGACTGGCGGATGGATGACCTGATGATCTCCTTCTCGGTGCCGGGCGGCGGCGTCGGCCCGCACCTCGATCAGTACGACGTGTTCATCATTCAGGGCACTGGCCGCCGCCGCTGGCGAGTCGGGGAAAAAACGCCGCTGAAACAGCACTGCCCGCATCCGGATCTGCTGCAGGTAGAGCCGTTCGACGCCATCATCGACGAAGAGATGGAGCCGGGCGACATTCTCTACATTCCGCCGGGCTTCCCGCATGAAGGCTACGCGCTGGAAAACGCGCTCAATTATTCGGTGGGCTTCCGCGCGCCGAACGGCCGCGAGCTGGTGAGCGGCTTCGCCGATTACGTGCTGGCGCGCGAGCTGGGCAGCAAACGCTACGGCGATCCGGACGTTAAACTGCGCGAACACCCGGCGGAGATCCTGCCGCAGGAAGTGGACGCCTTACGGCAGATGATGCTGGATCTGGTGCAACAGCCGGAACACTTCCAGCACTGGTTCGGCGAGTTTATCTCCCAATCGCGCCACGAGCTGGATCTGGCGCCGCCGGAGCCGCCGTATCAGGCCGGGGAAATCTACGAACTGCTGCAACAGGGTGAAGCGCTGCAGCGCCTGGGCGGGTTGCGCGTGCTGCGCGTCGGCGATCGCTGCTTCGTCAACGGCGAACTGATCGACACCGACCAGCTGCAGGCCGCAGACGCCCTGTGCCAGCACTTCAGCGTCGACGCCGCCCTGCTCGGCGACGCGGTAGACGATCCGTCATTCCTGGCGCTGCTGACCGCGCTGGTCAACAGCGGCTATTGGTACTTTAACGACTGATTGCGAGTACGCGAACAAGCCACCCTATCGGGTGGCTTTTTTTATGCCTGCCGCGCCTGCGCGCGAAAACCGGCCAGCGCTTCATTCGCCATGCCCACCTGCTCCGCCGCCGTGCAAATCTGCCGCCAGGTATTGGCGTCTATCGGTATGCCCTGCTCCAGCCGCGCCGCGCGGTTGGCCTCTTCCCATTCTCCCGGCACCGCGATCGGCTGTTCGCCGCTCGGCGGCGATGCCTTCACCCAGCCGATAAACGCTTCGGCCTCGGCCTGCATTTGCGGGGCGTCGAAGGCCTGAGGATCGAGGATCAGGGTCGTCATGCAGTTGAAGATGGCGTCGCTGTCGGCTTTCAGCGTGGCGTCGTGGGTGGTGCGGCCGCCGGAGAGCGCGCCGCCGAGGATCTCACACATCGCCGCCAGCGCATAGCCTTTGTGCAAGCCGAACGGCAACAGTGACCCAAACGGCGCTTCGTGCATCACCTTCGGTTCGGTGGTGGGTTGCCCGTGTTCGTCGATCAGATAGCCCGGCGCCACCGACAAGCCTTTGTTATAGGCCACCCGAGTCTTGCCGAAGGCGATGCCGCTGGTGGCGAAATCCAACAGCAGCGGCGTGCGGCCCGGCCGCGGGAAAATGGCGCAGAACGGGTTGGTGCCGAAGCGGCGATCGCTGCCGCCGAACGGCGCCACCATCGGATCGCCCACCACGTTGACGAAGTGAATCGAGATAAAACCGGCGCGGGCGCACTGTTCCGCCCAATGGCCGATGCGGCCGATATGGTGCGCGTTGTGCAGCGCCACCGCCGCCAGGCCCAGTTTACCGGCGCGCTCAATGCCTAGCGCCATCGCTTCGCTGGCCACCACCTGGCCGAAGCCGCGCGCGCCGTCGAGCGTCAGCACCGCGCCGGCGTCGCGCACCACCTCGGCATGTTGATTAAGCTGCAATTGCCCTTGCGCCAACGATGCCATGTAACTGGGGATCATGCCGACGCCATGCGAATCGTGCCCGGCCAGATTAGCCTGCACCAGGTGATCGGCCACCAGCTCGGCTTCGCGCGCCGTGCTGCCGGCCTGGCGCCAAATCGCCTGAACGAACTGCGTCAAATGCGAGCCGGCGATGCGGAATTCGGTGCTCATCATGCGGTCCTTATGCGTGGGGAATGGGCTTCCACACTATGAGCAACGCCTTGTTGCGGCAAGCGATTATGATAATCGCAAGCGTCCTGTTTTACCGCGCCCGCTCGGCGGTCAGCGCCGCGATGCGCATGATCACCGCCACCGCTTGCTCCATGCCTTCCAGCGTCACGAATTCGTGCTTGCCGTGGTAGTTGTAGCCGCCGGTGAACAGGTTCGGGCACGGCAGGCCGCGGAACGACAGCTGCGCGCCGTCGGTGCCGCCGCGGATCGGTTTCATCACCGGTTCAATGTCGCAGTCGCGCATTGCCTGCTGCGCCAGCGCGATCGCGTGCGGATGCTCCGCCACCTGTTCGCGCATGTTGTAATAACTGTCTTCGATGCTGACTTCAATATAACAATCGCGCGGCAGGCCTTTGCCGACCTCGCGGGCGATCTCCACCATCTTGCGTTTGCGCGCCTCGAATCCCTCGCGCTCGAAGTCGCGCAGGATGTAGTGCATTTCGGCGCGTTCCACGCTGCCCTTGATGCTGCTGAGGTGGTAAAAGCCCTGGTAACCCTCGGTGGTCTCCGGCGTTTCGTCCGCCGGCAGCGCCTGATGAATGCGGGTAGCCAGCGACAGCGCGTTGACCATCACGCCCTTGGCGCTGCCGGGGTGCACGCTGTTGCCGAGGATTTTGATCGTCACCGAGGCGGCATTGAAGTTTTCGCACTCCAGCTCACCGACGCCGCCGCCGTCCACCGTGTAAGCCCATTCGGCATTGAAGGCCGCCACGTCGAACAGCTGCGCCCCCTTGCCCACCTCTTCATCCGGGGTGAAGGCCACGCGGATGTCGCCGTGCGGGATTTTGCACGCGCGCAGGCGCGCCATGGCGGTGAGGATCTCGGCGATGCCGGCCTTGTCGTCGGCGCCCAGCAGCGTTTTGCCGTCGGTGGTGATCAGGGTCTGCCCCAACATCTGGTGCAGGATCGGGAACATCACCGGCGACAGCACTTCATCGCCAATGCCGAGCGCAATATCGCCGCCGCGATAGTTCTCGACGATCTGCGGATTGACGTGTTTGCCGCTGAAATCCGGCGAAGTATCCAGATGGGCGATAAAACCGACCGCCGGCACCGGCCAGGCGACGTTACCCGGCCAGGTGCCCATCACGCAGCCGTGCTCACTGAGCGACACCCGCTCGAAGCCGAGCGCGATCATTTCCTGCTGCAACGCACGCGCCAGCTTCAACTGCCCGTCGGTGCTCGGCACATGCTTTACGTTCGCTTTGGACTGGGTGTCAAAAGAGACGTAGTTGAAAAAGCGGTCAAGTAATTTATCCATGGTGGCGGCCCCTCAGAATATCGCGTTTCATTATGCTGAACCGATCAGGATCAAATATTGCGTCAGGTCATTTTTAACCAGAATTCGCCAATATCATTAATCTTTGTGATGATTTCAGAGGGAAATAACGCTGTCATCACAGGGTCATTTGTCGCTATCATGATGAAAAACGCGGCATCTGGGCCGGATCGGCTTTCAATTCCGGCATTCAGCGTCTATCATGCGCGCTCGAAAAATTTCCATTGGCGCAACTGGTTTGAGCTTCTTTTGAATCGCGGGCATGCCCGCAAGCTCCGGCAGTCTTTTCCAGTTGCGGTTCTATCTGCATTAGCCCACGGGATAGAGTAAGACGATAAATGACTGAGACATCCTCTCGAGCCCCCCTTGTTGAACTGCATGCCCTGAGCAAAGCGTTCGATGGCAAAACCATCATTGCCGATCTGGATCTGACGATTAATCACGGCGAATTCCTCACCATTCTTGGCCCCTCCGGCTGTGGCAAAACCACGGTGCTGCGCCTGATTGCCGGTCTGGAAGACGCCGATCGGGGCCGCATCGCGCTCGACGGCCAGGACATCACCGCCATTGCGGCCGAGCATCGCCACGTCAACACCGTGTTTCAGAGCTATGCCCTGTTTCCGCACATGTCGGTGTTCGACAACGTCGCTTTCGGCCTGCGCATGCAAAAGGTGCCGGCGGCCGAACTGACGCCGCGCGTCGAAGAGGCGCTGCGCATGGTGCAGTTGGACGACTTCGCCAAGCGGCGGCCGGGCCAGCTCTCCGGTGGCCAACAGCAGCGTGTGGCCATCGCCCGCGCGGTGGTCAACAAGCCGAAAGTGCTGCTGCTGGACGAATCGCTGTCGGCGCTGGACTACAAGCTGCGCAAGCAGATGCAGAACGAACTGAAAGCGCTGCAGCGCAAGCTGGGCATCACCTTCGTGTTCGTCACCCACGATCAGGAAGAAGCGTTGACCATGTCGGATCGCATCGTGGTGATGCGCGAAGGCCGCATCGAGCAAGACGGCACGCCGCGTGAGATCTACGAAGAGCCGAAAAACCTGTTCGTCGCCAGCTTCATCGGCGAGATCAACATCTTCGACGCGGTGGTCCTGCAACGCCTCGATCCGCAGCGGGTGCGCGCCAATGTGGAAGGCCGCGAGTGCGACATCTATGCCGATCTGCCGGTAGAACCGGGCCAAAAGCTCAAGGTGCTGCTGCGCCCGGAGGATCTGCGGGTGGAAGAAGTGAACGACAGCGCGCAGCACGACGGGCTGATCGGTTACGTGCGTGAGCGCAACTACAAAGGCATGACGCTGGAATCGGTGGTCGAGCTGGAGAACGGCAAAACGGTGATGGTCAGCGAGTTCTTCAACGAAGACGATCCGGACGTCGATCACTCGCTCAATCAGAAGATGGCGGTGACCTGGGTCGAAAGCTGGGAGGTGGTGCTGGCCGATGAAGAAATCGCGTAAAGTCTTCCAGAATGTGGTGATCGTCGGCGTCGTCGCCTGGCTGTTGCTGTTCGTGTTCATGCCGAACCTGATGATCATCGGCGCCAGCTTCCTGACCCGTGATGACGCCAACCTGGTGCAGATGGTGTTCACGCTGGATAACTACCGGCGCTTGTTCGATCCGCTGTATGCCCAGGTGCTGCTGCACTCGCTGAACATGGCGCTGATCGCCACCCTGTGCTGCCTGGTGATCGGCTATCCGTTCGCCTTTATTCTGGCGCGCTTGCCGCAGAGGGTGCGGCCGCTGCTGCTGTTTCTGCTGATCGTGCCCTTCTGGACCAACTCGCTGATCCGCATCTACGGCCTGAAGCTGTTTCTCAGCACCCGCGGCTATCTCAACGACGCGCTGCTGTGGATCGGCGTTATCGACAAGCCGCTGCGCATCATGTACACCTCGGAAGCGGTGATCCTCGGCCTGGTATATATCCTGCTGCCGTTTATGGTGATGCCGCTCTACTCCAGCATCGAAAAGCTCGATAAATCCTGCCTGGAGGCGGCGCGCGATCTCGGCGCCAGCAAGCTCCAAACCTTTATCCGCATCATCGTGCCGCTGACCATGCCGGGCATTATCGCCGGCTGCCTGCTGGTGGTGCTGCCGGCGATGGGGCTGTTCTTCGTCGCCGATCTGATGGGCGGAGCCAAAAACCTGCTGATCGGCAACGTGATTAAAAGCCAGTTCCTCAATATCCGCGACTGGCCGTTCGGCGCGGCCACCAGCATCTGCCTGACGCTGGTGATGGGGCTGTTGCTGCTGGTCTATTATCGGGCCGCCCGCCTGCTGAACAAGAAGGAGGATCTGGCATGATCGGACGTCTGCTGCGCGGCGGCTTTATGACGCTGGTATACGCCTATCTGTATATCCCGATCGTCATCCTGATCGTCAACTCCTTCAACGCCTCGCGCTTCGGCATCAACTGGCAAGGGTTCACCACCAAGTGGTACAGCACGCTGCTCAACAACGACAGCCTGTTGCAGGCGGCGGGCCACTCGCTGACCATGGCGGTGCTCTCCGCCACCTTCGCCACGCTGATCGGCTCGCTGACCGCAGTGGCGCTGTACCGCTACCGCTTCCGCGGCAAACCGTTCGTCGGCGGCATGCTGTTTGTGGTGATGATGTCGCCGGACATCGTGATGGCCATCTCGCTGCTGGTGCTGTTCATGTTGCTGGGCATTTCGCTCGGCTTCTGGTCGCTGCTGTTCTCGCACATCACCTTCTGCCTGCCGTTCGTGGTCGTGACCGTCTACGCGCGCCTGAAAGGCTTCGACGTGAAGATGCTGGAAGCCGCGCGCGATCTCGGCGCAAGCGAGTTCACCATCCTGCGCAAAATCATCCTGCCGCTGGCGATGCCGGCGGTGGCGGCCGGTTGGCTGCTGAGCTTCACCCTGTCGATGGACGACGTGGTCGTCTCCTCCTTCGTCACCGGGCCGAGCTACGAGATTTTGCCGCTGAAGATCTATTCGATGGTGAAAGTCGGCGTCTCGCCGGAGGTTAACGCGCTGGCCACCATTTTGCTGCTGCTGTCGCTGACGCTGGTGATCGCCAGCCAGTGGGTGATGCGCGATCGCTCGCCCAAGGCCGAGTAATCCTTCCCGCCGGGCGCTGCGGCGCCCGTCTCTTTCATTGACCACAATGATATGAAAGCGGCCTTTGGTGATGGCCCTGACTCGGTTAACCCGCTGATTTGCCGCTGGGATAACCGCCTTTACCCACCCCGCCCCCGCCCCTATAATGGCCCCTTTCTGGGGTATGGCGCGGCCGAAAACGGCGGCTCATACGGGTTCGGCTCACTACTGCTGAAGGATACGCTGCATGAAAAAGTGGTCACATCTGCTCGCAGCCGGGATGATGGCGCTGAGTTTCTGCTCTGCAAACGCCTCTGACGGCAAAACGCTGTATTTCTATAACTGGACTGAATACGTCCCGCCGGGGCTGCTGGAGCAGTTCACCAAAGAAACCGGCATCAAGGTGATTTATTCCACCTATGAATCCAACGAAAGCATGTACGCCAAGCTGAAGACCTACAAGGACGGCGCGTACGATCTGGTGGTGCCTTCCACTTACTTCATCGCCAAGATGAGCAAGGAAGGCATGCTGCAAAAAATCGACAAGAGCAAGCTCAGCCACTTCAAGGATCTCGATCCTACCCTGCTGAACAAGCCGTTCGATCCCAACAACGACTACTCCATCCCTTACATCTGGGGCGCCACCGCCATCGGCGTTAACAGCGACGCGCAGGATCCGTCCACCGTCACCTCCTGGGCCGATCTGTGGCAGCCGCAGTACAAAGGCCGTCTGCTGCTGACCGACGATGCGCGCGAAGTGTTCCAGATGGCGCTGCTCAAGCTGGGCTATTCGGGCAACACCACCGATCCGAAAGAGATCGAAGCCGCCTACCGCGAACTGCAAAAATTGATGCCGAACGTGCTGGCCTTCAACTCCGACAACCCGGGCAACCCGTTTATGGAAGGGGAAGTCAACGTCGGCATGGTGTGGAACGGTTCGGCCTTCGTGGCGCGCCAGGCCGGCACGCCGCTGGAGATCGTCTGGCCGAAGGAAGGCGGGATCTTCTGGATGGACAGCCTGGCCATTCCGGCCAACGCGCGCAACGTCGAGGGGGCGCTGAAGCTGATCGACTTCCTGCTGCGGCCGGAAATCGCGGTGCAGGTGGCGGAAACCATCGGTTACCCGACGCCGAACCTGGCGGCGAAGAAGCTGCTGTCGCCGGAGATCGCCAACGATCCGTCTCTCTACCCGGATAAAACTGTGATTGAGCACGGCGAGTGGCAAAACGACGTCGGCGACGCCAGCACGCTGTACGAAAGCTACTTCCAAAAGCTGAAAGCCGGGCGCTAACACGCCCGCCATCCCATCAGGGCGCGCATTGCGCCCTGATGTCTTTAGGGCTTATCGGCCCGCGCCACCTTGCCCACCAGGAATTTGTGCACAAAACGCGGCACCACTTCGCTGGCCAGGCCGTAGTGTTTCTCGTCGAACTGGCTTTCCACCTGACTCGGCTCCAGGTTCAGCTCCATCGCGTAGGCGCCGCCCAGCCGCGCCTCATGCACGAACCCGGCCGCCGGATAGACATGGCCGGAGGTGCCGATGGCGACGAAGAAATCGGCCTTGCTCAGCGCCTGGTAGATGTCGTCCATGCCCAGCGGCATCTCGCCGAACCACACCACGTGCGGCCGCAACGGCGCCGGGAACTGGCAGCAGTGGCAACGCTCATCGACGCTGAGATCGCCGGGCCACTCGAACACCTGGCCCGACTGGGTGCAGCGCACCTTCAGCAATTCGCCGTGCATGTGCAGCACCCGCTTGCTGCCGGCGCGCTCATGCAGGTTATCGATGTTTTGCGTGACCAGCAGGAAGTTGTCCCCCAGCCACTCTTCCAGATCCGCCAGCGCGCGGTGCGCGGCGTTCGGGGCGATGTCCTCGGTCTGCAGCTGGCGGCGACGTTCATTGTAAAACGCCTGCACCAGCGCCGGATCGCGCTGAAAACCTTCCGGCGTGGCGACGTCCTCCACCCGGTGCTCTTCCCACAGCCCATCCGCGGCGCGGAAGGTGCGAATGCCCGACTCGGCCGAAATGCCGGCCCCGGTCAACACCACCACAAACGGCTTTTTCAGCTCGGCCGCCGCCATGGTGTCACGGTGAAAAATGCGTGAACGAAAGCGCTGATGCAGCACATGCTTACTCTTGCGAAACTGACACAGCCGATGGCGAGTGTGCATTAACTCTCTCCTTACTTTTCCCTGTTTACCCTTCTTACTGAACGTTGCGGCGTTGTTGGCTGTATACATTCACGCCTGGCCGCAACGCCCATTACGTTGGGCGAGTCAAATTGAGAAACGCTGCGCCGCGCACGCCGCCGGCGTCGCCATAGCGCGCCTTCTCGATGCGCGGCAGCCGAGCCACCCGCAGCAGGTGCGCCGGTAGCCGCTGCGGCAACGCCTGGTAAATGGCGTCGAAGTTCGACAGCCCGCCGCCGATCACCACCAGGTGCGGATCCAGCACCGTCAGCAGGTTACCCAGGCAGATCGCCAGCACGTCCATAAAGCGATCGACATGCGCCACGGCCTGCGGCTCACCCGCCTGATAATGCGCAATGATCTCGGTGGCGGGCAAGCGCCGGCCATAAAAATGGGCGTACATCCATTCGAAACCGCGGCCCGATATGTAATTTTCAATGCAACCCTGATGGCCGCACCCGCAGGCGACGCGAGGCACATCACGCCCCAGCACCTCGAGCGCGTCCACCGGCAGGCGCAAATGGCCGAACTCGCCGGCGATATAGTTGCGCCCGGGCATCGTCTTGCCCTCGACGATCAGGCCGCCGCCTACGCCGGTGCCTAAGATGATGCCCAGCACCGTCGGGTAGCGGCGGAACTCGTCGTCCCAGGCCTCCGACAGCGCAAAGCAGTTGGCGTCGTTATCGACCCGCACCTCGCGCCCGATCAGCGCCGCCAGATCGCGCGGCAGCGGCCGCCCCATCGCCGCCGGCACATTGGCGGTAAACAGCGTGCCGTCATCGTCGTTGGGCAGGCCCGGAATGCCGATGCCGACGCTGCCGCGCCGGCCGCAAAACGCATCCGCCTCAAGGGTCAGCTCGCACAGCGTAGCCAGCAGTTGCCGATAATCGTCGCGCGGCGTCGGCATCCGCTTTTGCCAAATGCGCTGCAGGCTGTCGTCGAACACCCCCAGCTCAATCTTGGTGCCGCCCATATCGAAACCGTAGTACATAACCCATCCCCAGGCTAAAAAAACGGGGCGGCATCGCTGCCTCCCCGTGGGTTTTATTGTCCGCTCAGCACCCGCGCCGGATCGATGCGGCTGGCGCGCCTCGCCGGATACCAACTGGCCAACAGACTCAGCACGATAGCGGTCGCCAGCACGATCAGCACGTCCAGCCAGTGCAGCTCGGAAGGCAGGAAGTCGATGAAGTAGATATCGCCCGACAGGAAGGAGTGGCCGACCAGTTTCTCGATGCCCCGGATGATGTTGGTCAGCTGCAGCGAGGCGATCACCCCGATCACCACGCCGCTCAGGCTGCCCAGCAGCCCGGCCAGCAGCCCATACCAGATGAAAATGGCGCGGATAAAGCCGTCTTTGGCGCCCAGGGTGCGCAGCACCGCGATGTCGGCGCTTTTGTCTTTCACCGCCATCACCAGCGTGGAGACGATGTTGAAGCAGGCCACGCCGATCACCAGCACCATCGCCAGGTACATGATGGCGCGGATCATCTGGATGTCGCGGTACATGTAGCCGTACTTGCCGATCCAGCTCTTGATATAGATGTAAGCGTTGGTCACTTCGCCGGCGTCGCGCACCAGCTTGTTGGCGGCGAACACGTCGTTCATCTTGAGAGCGATACCCGTGACGCTGTCACCCATGTCGAGATACTGCTGCGCATCGGCCAGCGGCACCAGCGCCAGGCTGTGATCGAGCTGGCCGCTGAGCTGCAAAATGCCGGTCACGTGCAGGCGAATACGCTTCGGCTGCAGCAGCTTCATCTCAGGGTCGCTGTTGGGGATCATCACCGTGACATAGGCGCCCTGCTTGACGCCCAGCGCGTCGGCCACGCCCTTGCCGAGGATCACCTGCTGCTCGCCGGGCTTGAAGTTGGCCCAGGCGTCGCCCTGCACATACTGCGGCAGCGCGCTCAGTCGGCTCTCCTGCTGCGGATCCACGCCTTTGACTTCCACCGCGCGCAGCTGCGCGCCGTTTTCCATCAGGCCGGTAAAGTTGATGTACGGCGCGGCGGCCACAATGCCCGGCACCTTTTCCACCCGCTGCAGAATCGACGGCCAGCCGCTGAACGGCTGATTGACCGGCTCGAGCTCGCCGTGCGGCACCACCGCCAGAATGCGGTTCTTCAGCTCGCGCTCAAAGCCGTTCATCGCGCTCAGACCGACGATCAGCACCGCCACCCCCAGCGCGATGCCAATGGTGGAGATGACCGAGATCAGCGACACCATGCCGCCGCGTTTACGGCCGCGGCTGAAACGCAGGGCCGTCAGGAAGGACAGTGAGGCTCCCGCCATTACTCGGCCCCCATCAGGGTCAGCTGCGCCTGCAGGTGACCGTCGGCCATTTCCAACTGGCGGCTCAAGCGCTTGGCCAGCTGCAGATCGTGCGTTACCACCAGGAAAGCGGTGCCCTGACGCACGTTCAGCTCGCCGAGCAGATCGAAGATGCTGTCCGCGGTGCGCTTGTCGAGGTTGCCGGTCGGTTCGTCCGCCAGCACCAGCGCCGGGTTATTGACCAGCGCGCGCGCGATCGCCACGCGCTGACGCTCGCCGCCGGAAAGCTCGGACGGACGGTGTTTGCTGCGCTTTTCCAGCCCGACCGCCGCCAGCATCTCCCGCGCTTTCTCCTGCGCCTGCGCCGGTTTGGCGCCACCGATCAAGAGCGGCATGGCGGCGTTTTCCAGCGCGGTGAAGTCCGGCAACAGGTGGTGGAACTGATAGATGAAGCCCAGCTGGCGGTTGCGCAGCTCAGCCTTGGCCGCCGAAGACATGGCGTTCAGCGATTCGCCCTTGAAAATCACCTCGCCGGAGGTCGGCGAGTCCAGCCCGCCCAGCAGGTGCAGCAGGGTGCTCTTGCCGGAACCCGAGCTGCCGACGATCGCCATCATCTCGCCCTGCTGCATGGCAAAGCTGACGTTGCGCAGCACGTCGGTGTGCAGGTTGCCTTCCTGATAGGTCTTGCACAGGTTGTCACACTGCAGCAAAAGATGGTTACTCATAACGTAAAGCCTCAGCGGGTTGTACGGCGGCAGCGCGCCATGAAGGATAAAGCGTGGACAACAGGGAAACCGCCATCGCCACCACGGCGATGATCGTCACCTGCAGCGGATCGACCGCCACCGGCAGCGAAGCGCCGTCGATCAATGCGCCGAGGATCGGCATCAGGTTATTCAGATTGGTGGCCAGCAGCACGCCGAGCAGCGTGCCGAGCAGCGAACCGATGATGCCGGCGCTGGCGCCCTGCACCATGAATACCGACATGATCTGGCGGCGGGTCAGCCCCTGGGTCTGCAGAATGGCGACCTCGCCCTGCTTCTCCATCACCAGCAGGCCGAGCGAGGTAATGATGTTAAACGCCGCCACCGCCACGATCAGGCTGAGCAGCAGCCCCATCATGTTCTTCTCCATGCGCACCGCCTGGAACAGCTCGCCCTTGCGATCGCGCCAGTCTTTCCAGACGGTGCCCGCCGGCAGCGCCTGCTGGCTGAGGGTATCGACCGTCAGCGGCTGTTGCAGGAACAGACGCCAGCCGGTGATGTTGCCGGCCGGGTAACGCATCAGGCGCGAAGCATCCTGTTGGTTGACCAGCAGCTGATAGCCGTCCACCTCGCTGTTGGCGTGGAAGGTGCCGATGAGGGTGAACAAACGTTGGCTGGGAATGCGGCCCATCGGCGTGAACTGGCTGGCGCTCGGCACCATCACGCGCAGTGAATCGCCGCGCTTGACGCCAAGTTGCCCCGCCAGCTGTTCGCCGATGATGATGTTGTATTGACCCGGCTGCAGCTGTTGCTGCTTGACGTTGACCAGATACGGGGTCAGCGGGTCGGCCTCGTCGGGATTCACGCCGAGCATCACCCCGACCGCCACGCTGCGAGCGCTTTGCAGCACCACGTCACCGGTGGTCAGCGGCGCAACGCGCGTGACGCCCTGCAGCTTCTGCACCTCGGAGGCCGGCAGCTGCTGCGGGTTGACCGATCCTTGCGGACTGGTGACCAACGCCTGCGGCATCAGGCCGAGAATGTTGTTCTCCAGATCCTTTTCGAAACCGTTCATCACCGACAGCACGGTGACCAACGCCATCACCCCCAGCGTAATGCCGATGGTGGAAAGCCAGGAAACAAACCGCCCGAAGCGGTCTGAGGCTCGCCCGCGCATATAGCGCAGGCCAATGAATAACGCGACAGGTTGATACATGAAATCCGTTTGATAGCCGTGGCTTAAGCAAAGTGATCATGGATAATAAAGGCTCTCCCTCGTTTAGGGAACACCCGAGGGCCTTTTATTGCGTAGCGGCGAAGAGGGAGACGGCGGCAGCTTCGCGCGTTATTTATCCTCAGCCGCAAAAAACAGACGGCATTAACCGGTTAAATAACCGGCAGAAAATTGATGGGCAGCGCTTTTTGCTGTGTCAGTTTGCCGGCCGCTGGGCTACTATAAACAGCATAAAGGCGCTGGGTTATCCGTGCCGGGACGCCATCCAACACATTGATTAAAGATACCTGAATGAGCACTTCCGATAGCCGTAACCGTTCTTCATCCCCTCGTTATTCTCTGCCCGATCGCGCGGGCGATCTGCGCCAACTGGGGCAACTGACCGGCGCGGCCTGTGCCGTGGAGTGCGCCGAGATCGTCGAACGCCATCCTGGCCCGGTGATGCTGATCGCGCCGGACATGCAAAACGCCCTGCGGCTGCGCGACGAGATCCAGCAGTTCACCGACCAGATGGTGACCACGCTGTCCGACTGGGAAACCCTGCCGTACGACAGCTTCTCGCCGCATCAGGAAATCATCTCGGATCGTTTGTCGAGCCTGTATCACCTGCCGACCATGGCGCGCGGCGTGATCATTCTGCCGGTCAACACCCTGATGCAGCGCGTCTGCCCGCACGAGTTCCTGCACGGCCACGCGCTGGTGATGAAGAAAGGCCAGCGTCTGTCGCGCGACAAGCTGCGCGCGCAGTTGGAGCAGGCGGGCTACCGCAGCGTCGATCAGGTGATGGAGCACGGCGAATTCGCCACCCGCGGCGCGCTGCTCGATCTTTACCCGATGGGCAGCGACGAGCCTTACCGCATCGACTTTTTCGATGACGAAATCGACAGTCTGCGCATCTTCGACGTCGATACCCAGCGCACGCTGAGCGAAGTCGAGGCCATCAATCTGTTGCCGGCCCACGAGTTCCCCACCGACAAGAACGCCATCGAGCTGTTCCGCAGCCAGTGGCGCGAGCAGTTTGAGGTGCGCCGCGACGCCGAGCATATCTATCAGCAGGTCAGCAAAAGCGCCTGGCCCGCCGGTATCGAATACTGGCAGCCGCTGTTCTTCAGCCAACCGCTGCCGTCGCTGTTCAGCTACCTGCCGGCCAATACGCTGATCGTCAACACCGGCGATCTGGAGGGCGCCGCCGAGCGCTTCTGGCAGGACGTCAACCAACGTTACGAAAGCCGCCGCGTCGATCCGATGCGCCCGCTGCTGGCGCCGGATACGCTGTGGCTGCGCGTTGACGCGCTGTTCGGCGAGCTGAAGGCCTGGCCGCGCATCGCGCTGAAAACCGATGAGCTGCCGGCCAAGGCCGGCAATACCAATCTGGACTACCATGCCCTGCCCGATCTGGCGGTGCAGGCGCAGCATAAATCCCCGCTGGATAACCTGCGGCGCTTTATCGAAGGCTTCGACGGCAGCGTGATTTTCTCCGTCGAGAGCGAGGGGCGGCGTGAAACGCTGCAGGATCTGCTCGGCCGCATCAAGCTGGCGCCGGCGCTGATTCAGCGTCTCGATCAGGCAGAAACCGCGGGCCGTTACATGATGGTCGGCGCCGCCGAACACGGCTTCCTCGACGGCCTGCGCCAGCGGGCGCTGATCTGCGAAAGCGATCTGCTCGGCGAGCGCGTCAGCCGCCGCCGACAGGACAACCGGCGCACCATCAACACCGATACCTTGATCCGCAACCTGGCGGAACTGCATCCCGGCCAGCCGGTGGTGCACCTGGAGCACGGCGTTGGCCGCTATGTCGGCCTGACCACGCTGGAAGCCGGCGGCATCAAGGCCGAATACCTGATCCTCTCCTACGCCGGTGAGGACAAGCTGTACGTGCCGGTTTCTTCGCTGCATCTGATCAGCCGCTACGCCGGCGGCGCGGACGAAAACGCCCCGCTGCACAAACTGGGCGGTGACGCCTGGACGCGCGCGCGGCAGAAAGCGGCCGAACGGGTGCGCGACGTGGCGGCCGAGCTGCTGGATATCTACGCCCAGCGCGCCGCCAAGGCCGGTTTCGCCTTCAAACACAACCGCGAGCAGTACCAGCTGTTCTGCCAGAGCTTCCCGTTCGAAACCACGCCGGACCAGGAGCAGGCGATCAATGCGGTGCTGAGCGACATGTGCCAACCGCTGGCGATGGATCGCCTGGTATGCGGCGACGTCGGCTTCGGCAAAACCGAAGTGGCGATGCGCGCCGCCTTCCTGGCGGTGGAAAACGGCAAGCAGGTGGCGGTGCTGGTGCCGACCACCCTGCTGGCGCAGCAGCACTTCGACAACTTCCGCGATCGCTTCGCCACCTGGCCGATCCGCATCGAGATGATGTCGCGCTTCCGCAGCGCCAAAGAGCAGCAGCAGGTGCTGGACGACGCGGCCGAAGGCAAAGTGGACATCATCATCGGCACCCACAAACTGCTGCAGAGCGATCTGCGCTGGAAAGACCTGGGGCTGCTGATCGTCGATGAAGAACACCGCTTTGGCGTGCGCCACAAGGAGCGCATCAAAGCGATGCGCGCCGATGTCGATATCCTGACGCTGACCGCCACGCCAATCCCGCGTACGCTGAATATGGCGATGAGCGGCATGCGCGATCTGTCGATCATCGCCACCCCACCGGCGCGCCGGCTGGCGGTGAAGACCTTCGTGCGCGAATACGACAGCCTGGTGGTGCGCGAGGCGATCCTGCGCGAAGTGCTGCGTGGCGGCCAGGTTTACTACCTTTACAACGACGTGGAAAACATCGAGAAAGCGGCGCAGCGTCTGGCTGAGCTGGTGCCGGAAGCGCGCATCGCCATCGGCCACGGCCAGATGCGCGAACGCGATCTGGAACGGGTGATGAACGATTTCCACCACCAGCGCTTCAACGTGCTGGTGTGCACCACCATCATCGAAACCGGCATCGATATTCCCAGCGCCAACACCATCATCATCGAGCGGGCCGATCGCTTCGGCCTGGCGCAGCTGCATCAATTGCGCGGCCGCGTCGGGCGTTCGCACCACCAGGCTTACGCCTATCTGCTGACGCCAAACCCGAAAGCCATGGGCACCGACGCCCATAAACGGCTCGAGGCCATCGCCTCGCTGGAAGACCTCGGCGCCGGTTTTGCGCTGGCGACCCACGATCTGGAGATCCGCGGCGCCGGTGAGCTGCTGGGCGAAGACCAGAGCGGCCAGATGACCACCGTCGGCTTCTCGCTCTACATGGAGCTGCTGGAAAGCGCCGTCGACGCGTTGAAAAACGGCCGCGAACCGTCGCTGGAAGATCTCACCAACAGCCAGACCGAGGTGGAGCTGCGCATGCCGGCGCTGCTGCCGGAAGATTTCATTCCCGACGTCAATACCCGCCTGTCGCTGTATAAGCGCATCGCCAGCGCGAAGAACGACGGTGAATTGGATGAGCTGAAGGTCGAACTGATCGACCGCTTCGGTCAACTGCCGGACGCGGCGCGTAACCTGTTGCAGTGCGCAGCGCTGCGGCTACATGCGCAGAAGCTGGGGATCAAACGCATCGAGAGCAACGAGCGCGGCGGCTTTATCGAGTTCGGCGACAATAACCGCGTCGACCCGGGTTATCTGATCGGCCTGTTGCAGGGCAATCCGCAGGTTTACCGCCTGGATGGCCCGAGCAAGCTGAAGTTCACGCTCGATCTGGCCGATCGCCAGAAACGCCTGACGTTCACCGAAGAGCTGCTGAACGCCTTCCGCGAACACACGCTGGCGGCCTGAGCCAACGCCCCCGCCGTGGCGGCGGGGGCGGCTTACTCGCGCGGGAATCCGGCGCCCAGCGGCGCCAGCTGCATCACGCGGCTGGTCACCACCCGGTTTTTGCCGCTGCGCTTCGCCTCATACAACGCTTCGTCGGTCATGGCGATCGCCTTGTCCAGCATCATGCCAGGCAGATACAGCGACACGCCGATGGACATTGTGATGTGCGCTTCGTCGTGCGCATTCAGCAAGAACGTCGAGCTTTCCACCGCGCTGCGAATGCGCTCGGCCACCCCGCCGATCACCTGCGGATCGTAGCTGGCGGTGATCACCATAAACTCTTCGCCGCCGTAGCGCCCGACGAAGTCCTCATTGCGCACGCTGTTTTGCAACAGCCGCCCCACGCTCGCCAGCAGCACGTCGCCGGCCGGGTGACCGTAAGTGTCGTTGATGTTTTTGAAGTTATCCAAATCGAGGATCATCAGCCCACACGGGCGACGTTCGGCGCGCTGCAGCATCAGGTGATAATCGACGCTGGCGCGGTTGTTGATGTGGGTCACGCTGTCGGTCGTGGCGCGCGCGCGCATCGCGAAATAGGCGTAGATGTGGCGCTCTTTGAAATTCAGCGCATGATAGCAAATCGCCAGACAGAGCGCCGAAGCCGCCTGGTACAGCAACACATCCGGCCACAGCCCCCTTAGGTCCACCAACAGCCACACCACAACGATGCGATACAGCGCGATGACGCCGATCGTCAGGTAAAACACCCGATGGGATTTCTTCAGCCACACCCGCGACAGCAGCAGCGGCGCGACAATCGAGGCGATGAACAGGTTATCGACGGTGAAGCCGCCGGTCAGTGCCATAGCGAACAGAAAGCTCACCAGCCCACTGACGCCGCCGCCGAAGAACGTCACCAGTATCATCGGGATCATCGCAAAGCTGTAATGTACCTTATCGGTCAACACCAGCCGATCCTGACTCAAATACAGCACCGCCACCCCGGCCAGCAGGCCGAACACGACGCGCTTCCACAGTGCGGAACGGTAGGAAAACGGGGCATTCTTGCTGAGAACGAAATAGCTTACCGACAGCGTGGCATAGGTGATGCAAGCGTCGCTGTAAAGGGTGGAAATGGACGCAATGTAAGTCATAAATAGTCAGCGCGCTCCTCGGGATCGCCAGGGGTAATGTAAAGACGTTGAATAACGCATCCCTGTCGTCTCCGCTTCGGCGGCGGCCATTTTACACAGTCTATTAATAGAGTAGCAGTTCTATCTTATCGCCAAGCCGTCTATCTCACGATGCTCGCTTCAGGCTACTCTGTCCTTTGTATATCGGGGGAGAAACGCATGAATATCGACGATGAACTGCAGGCGCTCAGCGAACAGGAAGCGACGCTGGCCTTTACCCATTTTGACGCCACCACCGCCTGGGAGCTGGGCGCGGCGCTGAAAACCGCCGCCGAGCGACGCGGCCTGAGCATCGCCATCGAAATCCAACTGGCCGGGCAGACGCTGTTTTATTACGCCATGCCGGGCGCCACGCCGGACATCGCCGACTGGGTGCGGCGCAAGCGCAATCTGGTAAACCATTTTCACAAAAGTTCTTACGCCATCGGCCTGCGTCTGCAGCAGCGGCAAACGTCGCTGGAGGAACGTTACGGGCTGAGCGTACGCGACTATTCGGTGCACGGCGGCGCCTTCCCGCTCACCCTGACCTGCCTCGGCTGCGTCGGCAGCATCAGCATTTCCGGCGCGCCGCAGAAGGAAGATCACCAGCTGTTGGTAAGCACTTTAGCCCACTTTCTCGGCTTATCCCTACCCGCTCTGCACTAACCGCCAAAACCTTGATTATTCCTTTCTTTTTCAGCCGCAGAATCTGCGGCTGACTTACCTGTTAACGGCATTTAGCGCCGGATAAAACGACGACACTCTGATTTCCTGTGCCAAATTGACGCAGGTCTGGTAATCCGCTGAACAAAAGGCGTATGGTATCTGTCACGTGACAAGACGGACCTCATCGGGCCCGCCATTCCTTTCACTTTTGAAGATTTGGTACGCACCGTAGATGAAAACGCATGAAATAAACAAAATTCGCCCCTTCAGCGCGCTGATAGACGCCTGCTGGCGGGAACCTTATAGTCTGGCGCGGTTGCTGAAAGACGCTATCGCCGGGGTGACGGTCGGCATTATCGCCATTCCGCTGGCGATGGCGCTGGCGATCGCCAGCGGCGTGCCGCCGCAGTACGGCCTGTATACCGCCGCCATCGCCGGCATCGTCATCGCCGTCAGCGGCGGTTCGCGCTACAGCGTCTCCGGCCCCACCGCCGCCTTCGTGGTGATCCTCTATCCGGTCTCGCAGCAGTTTGGCCTGGCCGGCTTGCTGGTCGCCACGCTGATCTCCGGGGTATTTTTGCTGCTGATGGGGCTGGCGCGCTTTGGCCGGCTGATCGAGTACATTCCGCTGCCGGTGACGCTGGGCTTTACCTCCGGCATTGCCATCACCATCGCCACCATGCAGATCAAGGACTTTTTCGGCCTGCAGCTGGCGCACACGCCGGAAAATTACGTTGGCAAGCTGTACGCCCTGCTGCAGGCGCTGCCAACGCTGGATCTCGGCGATACCCTGATCGGCGCGGTGACGCTCTTGATCCTGATCTTCTGGCCCAAGCTCGGCCTGCGGGTGCCCGGCCACCTGCCGGCGCTGCTGGCGGGCACCGCGCTGATGGGGCTGCTGACGCTGTTTGACCACCCGGTGGCGACCATCGGTTCCCGCTTCAGCTACCTGCTGGCCGATGGCAGCAGCGGCCAGGGCATCCCGCCGATCCTGCCGCAGCTGCTGCTGCCCTGGGATCTGCCGGGCGGCGGCGGGCAGCCGTTCACCCTGAGCTGGCAAACCGTTTCCGCCCTGTTGCCGGCGGCATTTTCGATGGCAATGCTCGGCGCGATCGAGTCGCTGCTGTGCGCAGTGGTGCTCGACGGCATGACCGGTAAGAAGCATAACTCGAACAGCGAATTGATCGGCCAGGGCGCGGGCAACATCATCGCGCCGTTCTTCGGCGGCATCACCGCGACCGCCGCAATTGCCCGTTCAGCGGCCAACGTGCGCGCCGGTGCCACCTCACCGGTATCCGCCATCATCCACGCGCTGCTGGTGCTGTTGGCGCTGCTGGTTCTGGCGCCATGGCTCTCTTATCTGCCGCTGGCGGCGATGGCGGCGCTGCTGTTGATGGTCGCCTGGAACATGAGCGAGGCCCACAAGGTGGTTTACCTGCTGCGCCGGGCGCCGAAGGACGACATTCTGGTACTGCTGCTGTGCATGTCGCTGACGGTGCTGTTCGACATGGTGATCGCCATTACCGTGGGCATCGTGTTGGCGTCGCTGCTGTTTATGCGCCGCATCGCCCGCATGACGCGGCTAAGCGAACTGAGCGCCGATGACGGCCGCCTGGTGCTGCGAGTGAATGGCCCGCTGTTCTTCGCCGCCGCCGAGCGCATCTTTACCGAACTGCTGACGCGCAGCGAAAGTTATCGCACGATCGTGCTGCAATGGGATGCGGTGCCGGTGCTCGACGCCGGCGGTCTGAGCGCCCTGCGACGCTTTATCGACGTGTTGCCGGCGGACAAGAAACTGGTGATCACCGACGTGCCGTTCCAGCCGCTGAAAACCCTGGCGCGTGCGCGGGTGCAGCCGATCGAGGGCCGCTTGCAGTTCTACCCGACGCTGCCGGAAGCGCTGGCGGCTACCGGCGCCTAAACGTAAAAAAGCCCGACGAGTCGGGCTTTTTTTTGGCGATGAGCGCTTAGTTGCTGGTATCCAGCTCCGGGAAGCTCTTCACCAGGTCGTCGATGGCTTTCATCTGCGCCAGGAACGGCTCCAGCTTGTCCAGCGGCAGCGCGGACGGGCCGTCGCACTTGGCGTTGTTCGGATCCGGGTGCGCTTCGAGGAACAGCCCTGCCAGGCCAACCGCCATGCCGGCGCGCGCCAGCTCGGCCACCTGAGCGCGACGGCCGCCGGACGCGGCGCCGAACGGATCGCGGGTCTGCAGCGCGTGGGTCACGTCGAAGATTACCGGATGGCCGCCGGTCACGTTCTTCATCACGTTGATGCCCAGCATGTCGACCACCAGGTTATCATAACCAAAGTTGCTGCCGCGATCGCACAGGATCACCTGGTCGTTGCCGCCTTCTTTGAATTTGTCGACGATGTTGCCCATCTGCCCCGGGCTGACGAACTGCGGCTTCTTGACGTTGATTACCGCGCCGGTTTTCGCCATCGCTTCCACCAGATCGGTCTGACGCGCCAGGAAGGCCGGCAGTTGGATCACGTCAACCACTTCGGAAACCGGCTGCGCCTGCGCCGCTTCGTGAACGTCGGTGATGATTTTCACGCCGAAGGTTTTCTTCAGCTCTTCGAAGATCTTCATCCCTTCTTCCAGGCCCGGACCGCGGTACGAGTGGATGGAAGAACGGTTGGCTTTGTCGAAAGAGGCTTTGAAAACGTAAGGAATGCCCAGTTTTTGCGTCACGGTGACGTAGTGCTCGCAGATGCTCATCGCCAGATCGCGCGATTCCAGCACGTTCATACCGCCAAACAGCACAAACGGCAGGTCGTTTGCTACGTCGATGTCGCCAATGCTAACCACTTTCTGTTTCATGCTTTCGCCTTTGTTAAGGTTGTAACCGTCGCCTTGCAAACTGCACGGAGTCATTGAATTAATGCAGCGTCACCTGTTTCGGCTCAATCGAATGGATCTGCACTTTGATCACTTCGCTGACCGGGTCTTCAGGACACTGCTCGACAAAATAGTTGAGATCGGAAATCGCGATATGGTTGCACTCCAGCTGGGCGTAAATCAGCCCACGATCGCGGATCTCGTACGGATCTTCCGGATCGAAGCACAGCACCGTTTCGCTGGTGCGCAGCGCCATTTCCAACTGCTTTTCTTCCATCAGGGCGGCCTTCAGCGTATCCAGCATCTTGCGCACCACCATGATGTTCTCGGATTCGTCGAGATCGTCGTCTTCCAGCTCGGCGCCCAGCCCCAGGTTGCCCTTGATCCACACTTCCAGCTGGTGTTCGCTCAGGGTTTCGCCGTTCAGCGGGTTGATCAGCCACAGCTCTTCATCCAGCCAATCGGCGCGCAGGATCAGCTGAGTGGGGAAAATCACCGGCAGCAGCGGCAAATCCAGCGCGTTGGCGATATGCAGGAAGATGGTGCCGAGCGAAACCGGCGTGCCCTGCCGCCCCTCCAGCACCTTATCCAGCCAGATGGCGTCCGACAGGCGATAGACGCCGCTGGCGCCGCCGAATCCCCAGGTTTTGTAGAACAGTTCGATGAGCGCATCCAGTTGCTGCTCCTGTGTGATGTCGGCCGGCACCGCCGCGCGCGCTTCATCCACCAGCTGTTGCAGCTTGCGCTCCACGTCGGCAGCGGGAAAATCGCGCCGCACCGACTGCGACACCAGGATCACCCCTTCGCTCAGCGGCGAGGCGTTAAATTCAAAATCAGCAATGCTACTCATAGGTATCCCATCAGAAACGGTATTTTCGTCGTGGCAAGTTTAATTATCAGATACAGACAGCCCAACGCCAGCACGAACGCCACGGTTCGCAGCCGCTGACTTTTGGTCTTCTTGCCCAATGCGACGTAGCCAAGCAGGATATAGATAATAACGCCAAACAGCTTCTCGGTCAGCCATGAGTCCATACCCAGCAGCGGATAAAACCCGAACGTCACCACCAGCGCGATGCCGCTGACGAACAGCAGCGTATCGTTCAGGTGCGGCGCTATCTTGACCCAGCGGCGGCCCACGATCGGCGAGCGGCGCCACTGCCAGTAAAAACGCAGCACAAACAAGGTAATACTGATGGCGACCGTCAGCAAATGGAAATGTTTCAACGCGGTGTATGCAGTCATGATGCTCCCTTAGATGGCCCGGGCGTCGTTATTATGAGGGGCGCTTATCCCGGCCATTGGCCGAGCGTCACGCGGTCGTTGTCGCCGTAATCACGGTGGGTGGCGACAGCGGAAAATCCGGCGGCCTGCAGCAGCGCGCGCACGCTCTCGCCCTGCTGCCAACCATGTTCCAACAGCAGCCAGCCCTGCGGCTGCAAATAATGAGGCGCCTGGCGCACGATGTCGGCCAGATCCGCCAGCCCATGATCGGCGGCGACCAGCGCGCTGCCGGGCTCGAAGCGCACGTCGCCCTGCGACAAATGCGGATCGGCGGCGTCGATATAGGGCGGATTGCTGGCGATCAGCGCAAAGCGTTGCCCCGCCACCGGCGCAAACCAGCTGCCCTGTAAAAACCGGACGTTGTCGATCTTCAGCTTGTGCGCATTGTGCTGCGCCAGCGCGACCGCGTCCGGCTGCACATCGACGCCGATTGCCGAACAATCCGGGCGCTCGCTGGCCAGCGCCAGCGCGATGGCGCCGGTGCCGGTGCCGAGATCGAGGAAGTGGCAGGGTTGCGGCGGCAGGCGCGCCAGCGCCAGTTCCACCAGGCATTCGGTATCCGGGCGCGGGATCAGCGTCGCGGGCGAGACCGACAGCGGCAGCGACCAAAACTCGCGCTCGCCCACCAGATAGGCCACCGGCTCACCGCGTTCGCGGCGCGCCAGCAGCGTCTCCAGCTGCTGTTGCTGTGGCGGCGTCAGCAGGGTTTCCCCGAACGCCATCAGGAAGGTTCTGGCCTTGCCGGTCACGAAACCCAACAGGATTTCCGCGTCGCGCCGGGCGCTGTCGCTGTGGGTCAAACGCGCGGCGGCGGCTTTCAGCCAGTGTTGATAATCCATCACTCTTGCTCGGCGGACAGCGCAGCCAGCTGATCGGCCTGATACTCCTGCACAATCGGCTGGATCAGCATGTCCAGTTTGCCTTCCATCACTTCGTCCAGGCGGTAAAGCGTCAGGTTGATGCGGTGGTCGGTCACCCGCCCCTGCGGGAAGTTGTAGGTGCGGTTGCGATCGGAACGATCGCCGCTGCCCAGCAGGTTGCGGCGAGTGGACGCCTCGGCCTGCTGGCGCTTGGCCATCTCGGCGGCGCGAATGCGCGCGCCCAGCACCGACATCGCCTTGGCTTTGTTTTTGTGCTGTGAACGTTCGTCCTGACACTCCACCACGATGCCGGTCGGCAGGTGGGTAATGCGGATCGCCGAGTCGGTGGTGTTAACGTGCTGGCCGCCGGCGCCGGAAGAGCGGAAGGTGTCGATTTTCAGATCGCCCGGGTTGATGTCCGGCAGCTCGGCTTCCGGCACTTCCGGCATCACCGCCACGGTGCAGGCGGAGGTGTGGATGCGCCCCTGGGATTCGGTTTCCGGCACGCGCTGCACGCGATGGCCGCCGGATTCAAACTTCAGCTGGCCGTACACGCCGTCGCCGGAAACTTTGGCGATCACTTCTTTGAAGCCGCCGTGCTCGCCTTCGTTGGCGCTCATCACCTCGACGCGCCAGCGGCGGCCTTCGGCGTAACGGCTGTACATGCGGAACAGATCGCCGGCGAAGATCGCCGCCTCATCGCCGCCGGTGCCGGCGCGCACTTCGAGGAAGCAGCTGCGCTCATCATCCGGATCTTTCGGCAGCAGCAACACCTGCAGCTGCTGTTCCAGCTCTTCGCTGCTCGCCCGCGCCTGTTTCAGCTCTTCCTGCGCCATCTCGCGCATCTCCGGATCGTCCAGCATCGTTTCCGCCGTCTCCAGATCCTCCTGCACCTGACGCCATTCCAGGAAGCAGCGGCTGACGTCGGTCAGCTGCGCGTATTCTCGCGACAGCGCGCGGAACCGGTCTTGGTCGGCGATGACGCCGGCATCGCCGAGCAGCGCCTGCACTTCTTCATGGCGCTCTTGTAACGCTTCCAGTTTGGCAACAATAGAAGGCTTCATGCGTGGTAATAAACCCTGTTAATAGAGAAAACTAATGCTGATCCAGCCCGAGGCTGTCGCGTAATAACTGCAACCGCTCCACGTCGCCGTCGCCGGCGGCCTGCTGGAGGGATTTGGTGGGGGCATGAATAAGACGGTTGGTCAGTTTATGGGCCAGCTCGTGAATAACCTGCTCCACGTTGGCGCCCTGCGCGATGGCGGCCAGCGCTTTGGCCTCCATTTCTGCGCGGATCTGGTCGGCCTGCGAACGGTAGTCGCGGATGGTTTCCACCGCGCCCTGCGAACGCAGCCAGGCCATGAAGTTGGTGCTTTCCTGCTGCACGATCGACTCCGCCTGCACCGCCGCCGCTTTGCGCTGCGCCAGGTTGCTTTGAATGATGGCGTGCAGATCGTCCACGCTGTACAGATAGGCGTTGGCCAGTTTGCCGACCTCCGGCTCGATATCGCGCGGTACGGCGATATCCACCAGCAGCATCGGCTGGTTGCGGCGCGCCTTCAGCGCGCGCTCCACCATCCCCTTGCCGATGATCGGCAGCGGGCTGGCGGTGGAACTGATGATGATGTCGGCGTCCGCCAGGCGTTCGTCGATCTCCGGCAGGGTGATCACCTCAGCGCCGACCTCGTCCGCCAGCAGCTGCGCGCGCTCGCGGGTGCGGTTGGCGATGATCATGTGCCGCACTTTGTGTTCGCGCAGGTGGCGCGCCACCAGCTCGATGGTTTCACCGGCGCCCACCAGCAATACGTTGAGATCGGCCAGCGATTCGAAGATCTGCCGCGCCAGGGTACAGGCGGCGAAAGCCACGGAGACCGCGCTGGCGCCGATTTCGGTTTCGGTGCGCACGCGCTTGGCGACGGAGAAGGATTTCTGGAACAGCCGCTCCAGCTCGCCGGACAGCGACTGACCGCGTTGCGACTCGGCGAAGGCCTTTTTCACCTGGCCGAGGATCTGCGGTTCGCCCAGCACCAGTGAGTCCAACCCGCTGGCCACCCGCATCAGATGGCTGACCGCGTCGTTGCCCTGATGCCAGTACAGGCTTTTCTTCACCTCTTCCGGGCGCAGGTTGTGATACGCGCACAGCCAGGCGACCAGCTGCTCGTGCATGTGTTCCTGTTGCTCTACGCTGAGATACAGTTCGGTGCGGTTGCAGGTGGACAACACGACGCCGCCCTGCACCAACGGTTGTTGGAGCAAGCTGGTTAGCGCCTCATCGATGGACTCTGGCGAGAAGGTCACCCTTTCACGCAGAGAAACCGGAGCGGTTTTGTGATTTATACCTAACGCCAGCAGGGTCATTGCTTCGAGTAATACTTATCTTGGTACGGGTTCTCGTTGAACGGCATTCTACTTGATGCGCGGGATCAATAAAAGTAACAACCGCATCTTCCGTTCAATCGCTGTCATAGATGACATCAATTAATGAATAAGCAATAAATACAGCAGGATAAATAGTCATAGGGCAGGTTAATTGCTTAAATTTTAGCGCAGTTTGCGATAACGCGCACGCTATTCGGCGTACGCAGCGGCGGCGTTTGCGCAACTCCGGCACCGCTTATCGGGCGCGCCTCCCCCGCCTTCGGCCGATTGTGTTAATCTTAATGGCGACCCCGACACGCGCGCCGGGTTGGCATTGCGCCGGCAAAAGCGGCAAGATTCAACGCGATGCAGCAAAAAATTGACGCGTCGCCGCCGCCCCGTTAGCGTGAGCGCTGAATCCGGGTTTCGTCGCGCATGCCCGCAAGGACAAAAGGACAAGAGAAAGTTATGCCAATACGCAAAGTTAGTTTGCTCCGTCTGATCCCGCTGGCCAGCCTGGTGCTGGCCGCCTGTACCACCACCAAGCCGACCGGCCCGGCCACCAGCCCGACCTCACCGCAGTGGCGCGCCCATGAGCAGGCGGTGCAGCAGCTCAGCACCTATCAGACCCGCGGCTCCTTCGCCTACTTGTCTGATCAGAAAAAAGTCTACGCCCGTTTCTTCTGGCAGCAGTTCTCGCCGGAACGCTACCGCCTGCTGTTGACCAACCCACTGGGCAGCACGGAAATGGATCTCAACGTGCAGAAAAACGCGGTGCAGCTGACCGACAACCAGGGCAAACGCTACGTCAGCGACAACCCGGAAGAGATGATCCGCAAGCTGACCGGCATGGCGATCCCGCTGAACAACCTGCGCCAGTGGATGCTCGGCCTGCCGGGCGAAGCCAGCGATTTTGCGCTGGACGATCAATATCGCCTGAACAAGCTGACCTATCAGCAAGGCGGCCAGACCTGGAAGGTGGATTACCAGGGCTACAGCAACGACGTGCAGCCGACGCTGCCGAACCGTCTGGAGCTACAGCAGGGCGACCAGCGCATCAAGCTGAAGATGGATAACTGGACGCTCAAATGATCCGTCAGTGGCCCTCCCCCGCGAAACTCAACCTGTTTTTGTACATCACCGGCCGTCGTGAAGACGGCTATCACCTACTGCAAACGCTGTTCCAGTTTTTGGACTACGGCGACACCCTGACCATCGACCCACGTCAGGACGAACGCATTCACCTGCTGACGCCGGTCGAGGGCGTGCCGGACGAGCAGAACCTGATCGTGCGCGCCGCCCGCATGCTGCAACGCTATTGCAATGAACGCGGCCTGCAGACCGCGCCGCGCGGCGCCGACATCAGCATCGACAAACGCCTGCCGATGGGCGGCGGTTTGGGCGGCGGTTCCTCCAACGCCGCCACCGTGCTGGTGGCGCTGAACGAATTGTGGCGCTGCGGTCTTGGCGACGACCAACTGGCAGAGCTGGGGCTCAGCCTCGGCGCCGACGTGCCGGTGTTCGTGCGCGGCCACGCCGCCTTCGCCGAAGGCATCGGCGAGCGCCTGCAGCCGGCCGAGCCGCAGGAAAAATGGTATCTGGTGGCGCATCCCGGCGTCGGCATCCCGACGCCGGTTATCTTCGGCGACGCCGAATTGAAAAGAAACACCCCGGTTCGCTCCTTAAGTGAGCTGTTGCAGGCGCCGTACGCAAATGATTGCGAACCGATCGCAAGAAAACGTTTTCGCGAGGTTGAACAGCTTCTTTCATGGCTGTTAGAATACGCCCCGTCACGCCTGACTGGCACAGGTGCTTGTGTGTTTGCTGAATTCGACACAGAAATCGCCGCCCGTCAGGTGTTAAATCAAGCCCCGGAGTGGTTGTGTGGTTTTGTAGCGCGCGGCGTTAACGTCTCCCCACTACATCGCATCCGTTCCGGGCGGTTTGAGTCGTAGCTCAACGTTTCGCTGCGCAGGGTCATGCACACCTGGCCCTGTTATCCCTGCGCTGCCTGCGGTCTCAATTTTAGTTTTACATACCCGTATGTATATTGCGCCGGCGTCGCCGACTGCCCCTTGGCGATGTCGCATGACAATATCTTCTCTGGACGCAAGCCTGAGGTTCTTCTCGTGCCTGATATGAAGCTTTTTGCTGGTAACGCCACCCCGGAACTAGCACAACGTATTGCCAACCGTTTGTACACCAGCCTTGGTGACGCCGCTGTAGGTCGTTTTAGCGACGGCGAAGTGAGCGTGCAAATCAACGAAAATGTACGCGGCGGTGATATTTTCATCATCCAGTCCACCTGTGCCCCGACCAACGACAACCTGATGGAACTGGTTGTGATGGTCGACGCCCTGCGTCGCGCCTCCGCAGGTCGTATTACCGCCGTTATCCCTTACTTCGGCTATGCCCGCCAGGATCGCCGCGTGCGTTCCGCGCGTGTGCCAATCACCGCCAAGGTTGTCGCCGATTTCCTCTCCAGCGTAGGGGTTGACCGCGTTCTGACGGTGGATCTGCATGCTGAGCAGATTCAAGGCTTCTTCGACGTACCGGTAGACAACGTGTTCGGCAGCCCGATCCTGCTGGAAGACATGCTGCAGCAAAATCTGGAAAACCCGATCGTGGTTTCTCCGGATATCGGCGGCGTGGTGCGTGCCCGCGCTATCGCCAAACTGCTGAACGACACCGACATGGCCATCATCGACAAACGTCGCCCGCGCGCGAACGTTTCTCAGGTGATGCACATCATCGGTGACGTGGCAGGCCGTGATTGCGTGCTGGTCGACGACATGATCGACACCGGCGGCACCTTGTGTAAAGCGGCTGAAGCGTTGAAAGAACGCGGTGCCAAGCGCGTATTCGCCTACGCGACGCACCCGATCTTCTCCGGCAACGCCGTGGACAACATCAAGAACTCGGTGATTGATGAAGTGATCGTCTGCGACACCATTCCGCTGTCGCCGGAAATCAAGGCACTGAAAAACGTTCGCACTCTGACCCTGTCCGGCATGCTGGCTGAAGCCATCCGCCGCATCAGCAACGAAGAGTCGATCTCTGCGATGTTCGAGCATTGATTCGTCGTCTTTCCGGTGCGGCGCCCACCGTGCCGGAAAGATAGCGAGCCCGACAGCAGAAAAAGAAAAACCCGTTGGTGCGCGAGCAACAACGGGTTTTCTACTTGTAGTCCGACATGACCTCAAACCTTAATGCACGGCAGATGTTCCCTTGCCCCGCTCTTGCTTCCCTTCTGCTTTTTTAATCAATGCGACGAACGATGTTGATCGTTGCGGCACCGTTTATCAAAGTGTTTTACCCACCAGTAGCGATCCGCTACCTGCTCGCGGCCGCCGATACGCGCGCCCACCAGCCACAACAGCGCGCCGACGAAGATGCTCATGATGGCGCCGTGGGCGAAAAATTGCGGTAAATTGAACTGCGATACTTCAGCAAGAATGGAGTATCCGACGCCGCCGATCATCACGACCAGGCCCAGCCCCATAAAAAAGTTGCCCATTCTGTCCGCGTTTCTACGTTTCATATGCCACCTCCATGATTGCCATGTGCCAACCGGGATAACGCTGCAACTTGTTAACCCACTTTGATAAGTTAAGTATAGTCCTTGTGGCGGCAAGGGGATTGCGGGGGCGATCACAAATGGTAAAGAATTATTGACACTTCTTAACACGGCGCTGAAAATTAGCGGACAAATTGAATTATTCAGCTAATGAATCATTCGTCTTTCTTACCTAAGACGATGGCGGAGATCGGATTTTGTCATTCGCCGCCCCGACAGGTAGACTAAGGCCCTTTCCATTACCCTGATCATAGCGAATCTCCCAGTGAGCAGTATTAAATTGATAGTCGGCCTGGCCAACCCGGGCGCGGAATACGCCCAGACGCGCCACAACGCCGGCGCCTGGTACGTCGATCTGCTGGCCCAGCGCCACAATCAGCAGTTGAAAGAAGAGAGCAAGTTCTTCGGCTACACCGCCCGCTTGAACCTGGCGGGCAACGACGTGCGCCTGCTGGTGCCGACCACCTTCATGAACCTGAGCGGCAAAGCGGTGCTGGCGATGGCCAACTTCTACCGCATCGAACCGAACGAGATCCTGGTGGCGCACGACGAACTGGATCTGCCGCCCGGCGTGGCCAAAATCAAGCTCGGCGGTGGCAACGGCGGCCACAACGGCCTGAAGGACATCCAGAACAAGTTCGGCAACAACCCGAACTTCTATCGCCTACGCATCGGCATCGGCCATCCGGGTGACAAGAACAAGGTGGTGGGCTTCGTGCTCGGCAAGCCGCCGGCCAGCGAGCAGAAGATGATTGACGAAGCGATCGACGAGTCGCTGCGCTGCACCGAGATGCTGATGAAGGACGGGCTGGAAAAAACCGTTCAGCGCCTGCACAGCTTCAAGGCGCAGGCCTGAACCTTGCCGCAGCGGGCGCCCTGCCCGCTGCCTGCTTTTAGCCGCGCGGGTTGAAGGTTTCCTCTCCCACCCGGCGATCTTCGGCAGTGAAGCCCTCTTCCGCCACGTAATACTGCGGATCGTCCAGCTCATGGCTGCAGAACGGCCCGGCGCGCTTGAGCAAGCGCACGCAGTCACCGCTCAGGTGGCGCAGGCGGATGCTTTTTCCCGCCGCCAGATAACGCGCCGTCAGCTTATCGATCGCCTCTACGCCGCTGGAATCCATCACCCGGGTGCCGGCAAAATCCAGCACCACATTCTGCGGATCGCTCTGCGGATCGAACAACTCGGCGAAAGCGGCGGCGGAGCCGAAGAACAGCGGGCCATCCAGTTGATACACCGCCACGTCGCCCGCCACCTGCCGCTGGCGCACGCGGATGCGCGCCTGCTGCCAGGCGAACACAAGCGCCGAGACAATCACCCCGCTGATCACCGCCACCGCCAGATCGGTAAAGATGGTGATCAGCGTGACGATGATCATTACCAGCGCATCGGCTTTCGGCATGCGGCGCAAACGGCGCAGCGAGCTCCACTCGAAGGTGTTGTAACACACCACCAGCATCACCCCCGCCAGCGCCGCCACCGGCAACAGGCCGATATAGCGCGACAGGCTGACCACAAACAGAATCAACAGAATGGCGCCCACCGTGCCGGAAATGCGCCCGCGCCCCCCCGAGGTGAAGTTGATGATCGACTGACCGATCATCGCACAGCCGGCGAAGCAGCCGAACAGGCCGCACACCGCGTTACCGGCGCCCTGCGCGATGCTTTCGCGGTTGCCGTTGCCCTTCTTGCCGCCCATTTCATCCAGCACCATCATGGTCAGCAGCGATTCAATCAAACCGACCAGGGCGATCACCACCGCATAGGGCAGCACCACCCGCACCATCTCCAGGGTAAACGGCGCCGTCGGCAGACTGAAGTGCGGCAGCGCGCCGGAAATGTCCGCCAGATCGCCCACCCGCAACGTATGCAGATTGAGGCCGATCGCCAACGCCGAAACCACCAGCAGCGCCGCCAGCGAAGACGGAATGGCTTTGGTCAGGCGCGGGAACAGCACCACCACCGCAATCGCCAGCGCCACCAGGCCGTACATCAGCGGCCCCTGCCCGGCGATCATCTTCAGCTGCGCCAGCATGATGACGATCGCCAGGCCATTGACGAAGCCGTGGATCGCCGGCAGCGGCACCAGGCGAATGAACTTGCCCAGCCGGAAGGCGCCGATCAGGATTTGAATCCCCCCGGCAAACAGCGTGGCCCACAGCACGTAACCCATGCCGTACTGCGCCGCCAGACTCATCAGCACCACCACAATGGAACCTGCGGCGCCGGAAACCATGCCCGGCTTGCCGCCGAACAGCGCCGTGACCAGGCCGATAATAAACGCGGTATGTAAACCGACGATCGGCGAAAGACCGGCGACCAGCGAAAAGCCGACCGCCTCGGGGATCATCGAAACCGCCACCACAAAGCCCGCCAGGACTTCATTTTTAACGTCCGCGATCCTGACGTTACTCAGGTTAAACATGCATTATTCACTTATGACAGATGACATCATCTCCCCGCGTAGCGGGTATGGGGTACCGCAAGGCGCGGCAGACTGCAGGCGGGCACAGCTCAGGGTGGCGTAGGCAAGAAATACATCCGGCGCGTTTCCTGTCGGTTAATCGGAACGGCCAGTATGGTTAAATGTGATCCAAATCTCAATCAAAAACCGGTCGCCCGCGCTGCATTCGCCCCGGCCAAGCAAGTCTGATCGAGATAAACGCCCATTACGTGTATAATAGCGGCATTATTTTGCCCTTTATGCAGTTGGTTAAATCTAACAGACTGATAGTTAAGATATTTAAGGTGATTACAACATGGGATTCAAATGCGGTATCGTCGGCCTGCCTAACGTAGGCAAATCCACCCTGTTCAACGCGTTGACCAAAGCGGGCATTGAAGCAGCCAACTTCCCGTTCTGCACCATTGAACCGAACACCGGTGTGGTGCCGATGCCCGATCCGCGTCTGGATAAGCTGGCCGAGATCGTCAAGCCGCAGCGCATTCTGCCAACCACCATGGAATTCGTCGACATCGCCGGCCTGGTGAAAGGCGCGTCCAAGGGTGAAGGCCTGGGCAACCAGTTCCTGACCAACATCCGCGAAACCGAAGCCATCGGCCACGTGGTGCGCTGCTTCGAAAACGACAACATCATTCACGTCAACAACAAGGTCGATCCGGCCGAAGACATCGACGTCATCAACACCGAGCTGGCGCTGTCTGACCTGGACACCTGTGAGCGCGCCATCCACCGCGTGCAGAAGAAAGCCAAAGGCGGCGACAAAGACGCCAAGGCCGAGCTGGCGGCGCTGGAGAAATGCCTGCCGCACCTGGAAAACGCCGGCATGCTGCGCGCGCTGGATCTGACTGCAGAAGACAAAGCGGCGATCAAATACCTGAGCTTCCTGACCCTGAAGCCGACCATGTACATCGCCAACGTTAACGAAGACGGCTTCGAGAACAACCCGTACCTGGACACCGTGCGTAAAATCGCCGATGCCGAAGGCTCCGTGGTAGTTGCCGTGTGCGCCGCTGTGGAATCCGATATCGCCGAGCTGGAAGACGAAGAGCGCGACGAGTTCATGGCCGAGCTGGGCCTGGAAGAGCCGGGCCTGAACCGCGTGATCCGCGCCGGTTATGAGCTGCTGAACCTGCAGACCTACTTCACCGCCGGCGTGAAAGAAGTACGCGCCTGGACCATCCCGGTCGGCGCCACCGCCCCGCAGGCGGCCGGCAAGATCCACACCGACTTCGAGAAAGGCTTTATCCGCGCGCAAACCATCGCCTTCGACGACTTCATCACCTACAAGGGTGAACAAGGCGCCAAAGAAGCCGGTAAAATGCGCTCAGAAGGTAAAGACTACATCGTCAAAGACGGTGACGTGATGAACTTCCTGTTCAACGTCTAATTCTTCACATTGCTAGCATGTTGGTCATCTAAAAGCCTCCTTAACCGGGGGCTTTTGCATTTTTAATTTTATGTTTTCATTAGTTATAACACTGAAGTTTTCAGAAATCTGTATATTATGATACGAATATACCACTTAAAATAGATTCTTTAATGGAATTAGAAAAGGAGATCTATTTCATTCTCTCAGATATTATCTATTCAGTTCGACTATATGTTTTTCCTCATGCCAGCGTGAATATTTCGACTAAAAATAATTAACCTGAAATTATTATCATTTAAATTATTTCGATATGGATTTATTGCACTTTCTGAAAAAATTTATATCCTATATTATTCTCAATCATAAAAGTTGAAACAATCGAAGAATAGCAACAAATCAACAAATTCCACATAAATATCCTCCGAGTCTATTCCTGTTTCGTGAGAAAGGATCTATGATAGATAGTAAACCTTATTCAAAAGACCATGGAGAAACAATGAACAATTTAGAGGGAAAAATAGAATCGGTTGGTAAGATTTTTTCATCAGACTTTTTTTTCGCTATCCCAGACTATCAAAGACCATTTGCTTGGGATGAATCTAACTTTCAAGATCTAATTGACGATTTGGAATTAGCCAGGAGTGGACATCAATATTTCCTAGGGACGCTAGTCCTTCATAAAAAAGAGGAAAAGAATCTATATGATGTAGTCGATGGACAGCAAAGAATCACGTCATTACTTATCCTATTTGCCTGTCTACGAGATTTAATAGACGATCCAAACTTCAAAAAACACCTGCAGGGAAAAATAGTCCAAGAGGAGAACCAGGTTGATGGTATTCCTGAGTTACCTCGAATCTCTGTTAAAGACCGACAAACTTTCCGAGAAATAGTGTTAGCTGAGGGAGGGACAGAAAAAATTTATAAAGCCGATGAACTCGCTGAGCCTCAGACTAGATACGTAAAAGCAATAACTATATTTAAATCAGCATTGAATAAATACACCCAAGATGAGTTACAAAACTTCACTCGTTTCATAAATCAGCATTGCAATATTATATATTTAGCAACATCAACATTTGATGATGCTTTCCGACTTTTCACTATTGTGAATGATAGAGGAAGACAGTTAAGAAGAATTGATATCCTCAAAGCGCAAAATATATCTCCTGATGCAATAGCCAACTCAGGGATAAGAGAACGTGTAGCAAGACAATGGGAAGATTTGGAGAATGATATTGGTGAAAAGGAATTTGAATCTGTATTATTCGCTATGCGAATGATATTAATTAAAGAGAAACCACAAGAAGACTTATTTGCAGAATTTGAAAATAAAATATTCAAAAGAGGTCTTTTATCCAAAGGTGAAAAATTCGTAGACGAACTAAAGGTATATTGCGATCTTTATAGGCGTATATTTGCAGATAAAGACTATTTAACGAAAACAGACCCTAACGCTTTAAAATTCAGGGCTATGATCCATATTATGGACAGTGAGTTCGAAGCGTCAGAGTGGCGCGCTTGCCTTATGTTCTTCGCAAAAAAATTCGCTGGGGATTTATTCTACGAGTTCATGCTAGAAATAGAAAAAGTTTACTTAGAGCAATGGGTCTCAGGAATAAGAAAAGATGAACGCTTTAGCATATACTCAAGAATACTAAAGCTTATAGACTCAAAAAGTAAACCTTCAGAAATCTTGGACGAAATAAAATACAATCCAGCCACGATAGTTGAAGCTGCAAAATTAAAAGACATGTACAGATCAAGGTTTGCAAAATACTTTTTACTACGCCTTGAGATTACAGCAAGTGAACATGATGTATACAAAGAAATAAACGCCAAATCTATCGAACATGTTTTCCCTAGAAATCCGTCGGGCACCTCCGATTGGATTAAAGACGAAGATTATTCAGAACATATTGATGTAGTTGATTGTATTGGTAACTTGGTACTTCTTAGCAAATCGAAGAACTCATCAGCCAGCAATCATGACTTCGAGGTTAAAAAGGAAAGATATCTCAAGGATCGTATGTCAGATTACCCGCGAAGCTTAAAGATAACTCACGAATCAAATTGGACTATTGCTAAAATAAAATCCAATCGTGACCAGTTAGCTGAACAGATTATAGTAAACCCATGAGCATCATCTATTTCCAAACAAACAGGTGTATACTAGTTTGAAGAGAACAGGGCCTGAATTATAAGCTAAATGCCCTCAGTAATGCATTGGCATGACTCGCAAAGACATCCAAGCTTGCATCATAATCCCCCTGTTCTCCACTATCCAAAAATCCACGCTTCGGCGTGGATTTTTTTGTCCTGAGTATCCCCAGTCTCACCCTATTTCCCCCTCCCACACCGAAGGCCGATTCTCGCTGCGCCATTTCTCCCCCGCTGCCGTCCCCGGCAACGGGGGTTTCAAACCTTCGATAGTCCACAGTGAGAACGGCGTTTCGTCCACGTGCAGCTCCCAGCGCAACCCGCGCGCGGCAAGGTAGGGTTGCAGGATGCGGGTGCAGGCCGCCAGGAATTGCTGCTGCTCTGCGTCGTTGTCCATGGCGCGCGCGATATGGTCGATGGTCACCCGCACGAAATCATCGGCCGGTTCGCCGCCGAGATAGGCCGAACCTGGCGGCAGCGCGTGGAAGAACACGTTGACGTAAAAGCGCGGCAAAAAGTCCTGGTACAGGACGGTGACCTTCTGCGCAATCGCGCGTTTATCGGCGGCGCTGAAGGCCGGCTCAGGGTGGTAAATCTGCCACAGTGGCATCGCGTTGTCTCCTAGGGTTTCCGGCCGGCGTTCAGGCCATCAGCCGCGGTTAATGATAAACTCCAATAATAAGAGTAATAACTCCAATTATTGAAGTTATCAAGCCGAGGCGATAACATTCTCGGCAATCAGGCGGCAAGCGGAGGTAAAGCAACGTGAAAGCAAAAGGGTTTGAAGGCATGACGTGCTCGGTGGCGCACGTGCTGTCGGCATTGGGCGATCGCTGGGGCGCTATTCTCATGCGCGATCTGCTGCTGGGGCTCTCGCGCTATGACGATCTGCGCCACTCGACCGGCATCACCAACAATACGCTGGCCGACCGGCTCAAGGCCCTGGAAAGCCACGGCCTTATCGAAAAGCGGCAATACCAAACGCGCCCCGCTCGTTATGAGTATCTGCCGACGGAGAAAGGAAAAGATCTCGGGCTGCTGGTGATGGCGATGATTCAGATTGGCGACAAATGGAATCTGTCCGAGCTGGCCGGGCCGCCGCTGCGCGTGGTTGACCGCGTAACCGGCCACCCTGCCACCCTGCGCGCGGTGGATGCCGTGACCGGCGAATCGCTGCCGGCGCAAAACCTCGCGCTGGCGGCCGGGCCGGGCGCCGACGAAATGACGCAATGGCGGCTGGCCGTCGGCCAAGCCCGTTCGTTGTGATCTACAGCAGCGCAATCATCTTCAGCAATTCCACCCGATTGCGGATGCCGAACTTCTTGCCTGCATTGTTGAGGTGCGAATAAACGGTTTTCGGGTGCAAATTCAGCCGCCGCGCGGTCAGGCGGATATCTTCCGTACGGGCCGTTTCACACAGCACCGCCGCCTCGCCGGGCGTGATCGCCGCCGCCCGATGCCTGTTCAGCGCACGCCGTTCGCCCGCCTTTTCCCGGCGGCTCAGCGCCGCGCAGGTCTCCCGCACCACCTGCAACGCTTCCCGTTTGTGCAAAATCGCATCCGGCTGCGCCGCCGCGATAAACGCCAGGATCAGCGGCGAAGTCTTATCGACGAAGAACAGTATCCGGACGCCTTCATATTCAGCACGTGAGGCGTGAATAAATCGCAAATACGCTTCGAACCGATAAATTTCATGGGGAAAATCCATGATAATTAAATCAGGCGCAGGGCTTATATTTTTAATAATATTAATATTGGGCGAGGATAAGGTTATCACTCCTTCTCCCAATAATGTTTTCATCCCCAAACGGCACAGCGGCGAACCGTCGATATAAATCACTCTCACTTTAATTCTCCTTATCAGCGTAAAAGTATGCTTCCACACCTCAGGCGGCTTGTCGCTGCTCTTTTTTGGGGTAATTCGCCTGCAAAGCACACCGATATAAAACATCTTGATAACATGTTTTTCAAATAATCACGCAACAGCCAGCGCTTTGATTAATACGCAAAAAAGGCATGAATGTTTCAAATTATTTCATTCGCAAAAACTGACAATTCAATAAAAATGCAACGCAATGATATAGATCTATTTTCTATTTTGTATGATATAAGCGAAAATGAAAGCAAATGTAACAACAGGAGCCATCACCTTATTGCCTTATTCAAAATATCTATAGGGAAAATTCTTAGTTTGTTAGGATGAAAATCCATGTTTGCCGACGCGTTTAAAAAACAATTGCGCAACATGATTAATCAACAACCGCACGTCAGTAAATTATTACTGTCAGGAAAGCTTTTCTCTAAAGTAAATTAAAGGGCATTTCACATGAATGTTAAATTAGTCGCATTATCCATGCTGGCTCTCTCCGGCGCCTGTGCGGCCGCCTCGTCCAATACGGTGCAATTTAAAGGCGAAGTCAGCACGCAAACCTGTTCGGTGAATATTAACGGCAACCAATCCAACCCGGTTGTTCTGCTGCCGACCGTCGCCGCCAGCCAGCTCGCCACCAAAGGCGCCACCGCCGGCGACACCACCTTTACCGTTAACGTCACGGGCTGTGCGGCGGCAACCAGCGATACGGCGATCAAAACCGTGCTGGCGGGCAACAACCCGACAGTTAACGGCAACCTGGGCAACGCGGGCGATGCGGCCAAGGTTTCCATTCAACTGCTGGACAGCGACGCCACTACGCCGTTGTCATTCGCCAGCGGCTCTACCGTCACCACGTCGGCGATGACGCTGGCGAAAGACGCCACGTCCACCTCGCAGAACCTAGTGGCTCGCTACTACGCGGAAGATACCGGCGTAGCGGCCGGTTCGGTGATCGCCACCGCACAGTTCGCCATTACCTACAGATAAGCCGGCGTCAGGCGCCATACCTGTTGATGACAGCGCCGTTCCTTAGCGGACGGCGCTGAATGACTCGCTCCCTTTATCGGTTCACGTTTATGCAGCAGATAACCCGTTACGCCCGCCGTTGGGCCGCCCTATCGTTTTGCCTGATGAGTTTTGCCGCCAGCTACGCGTCGGCCAGCGTCACGCTGCTCGGCAATCGCGTGATCTACCCCGCCGAGGCGCGGGAAAAAACGCTGCAATTCACCAATGACGACGGCGCCCCGGCGCTGATGCAGATCTGGCTCGATATCAATAACCCCAAGTCCACGCCGGAAAACGCCGACGCGCCTTTTGTCGCCTCGCCGCAAATCTTCCGCATGAATCCGCACAGCGGGCAGATGGTGCGGCTGTCGTTCGTCGGCCAGCCGCTGCCGCGCGATCGCGAATCGCTGTTCTACCTCAACTTCCTGCAGGTGCCCGCCGTGCGTCAGACGGACAGCGACAAGAACAAACTGCTGCTGGTGGTCACCAATCGCCTGAAAGTGTTCTATCGCCCGGCCGGGCTGGCCGGCGACGCCAACCACGTCATCGATAAGCTCAGCCTGCGCCAGGTCGGCAACGCGCTGCGCGTCGACAACCCGACCGGCTACTACGCCAACGTCAGCCAGGCCGCGATCCTCAGCGGCGCGAAACGCACCGCGATCCCGCAGGCGGACCTGATCCCGCCGTTTTCGCAGGCCAGCTGGCCGGTGAACGGTGAGGTGCGGCAGATCGCGCTGCGCGTCATCAATGACTATGGGGTGGAAATCACACGCACCCTGAACGTCGCGCGCTGAAACCAGACAGGGAGGTTTTCATGTTCGATGCTCGCAAGGCGACGCCGCTTCCCGCACGCTGGTGTTGCGCGCTGCTGGCGCTGCCGCTGGGCTGCGCCGCCGCCGATGGCTACACCTTCGATCCCGCGCTGCTGCGCGGCAGCGTGCTGAGCAACAGCGCCCTGAGTCAATTCAACCAACAGGACGCCGTCGCCCCCGGCAGCTATCAGATCGATCTGTACCTCAACGGCCAGTTTCTCGAACGCGATCAAATTCGTTTCGTGCGCGATGGCAAGCAGGTACTGCCCTCTTTCGATCGCGCGCAGCTGACGCGCTTCGGGCTGAAAAATCCGCCGGCGGCCGAAACGGCATGCCTGCTGCCCGGCCGGGCTCTGAAGGACATCACGGTGAACGCCGATATCTCGCGGCTGCGCCTGGATCTGAGCATTCCGCAGGCGCTGTTGAACGGCCAGCCGCGCGGCAGCGTCAATCCCGCCAGCCTGGACGGCGGCGAATCGATGGTCTTCGTCAATTACAACCTCAACCAGTACCACGTCAGCTACCGACAGGGGCAAACCCGCGACCTCGACTCGACCTACGCCAACCTGAACGGCGGGTTCAACCTCGGGCTCTGGCGCTACCGCCAGCAATCCAGCTACCGCTACGATCGGGAGTTCGGCGGCCACCTGGACACCAGCCGCCGCTACGTGCAGCGCGCGATCTTGCCCTGGCGCAGCGAAATGCTGCTGGGCGAAGGCTTTACCGACGGGCACTTCTTCTCCGGCCTGGGATTTCGCGGCATTCAGCTCAGCTCGGACGATCGCATGCTGCCGGATTCACAGCGCGGCTATGCGCCGGTGGTGCGCGGCGTGGCGAAAAGCAACGCGCGCGTGACGGTGCTGCAGGGTAAAAGCACGCTGTACGAAACCACCGTGGCGCCGGGGCCGTTCGCCATCAACGATCTGTACGCCACCAACTACGCCGGCGATCTGACCGTGGTGGTGACCGAGGCCGACGGCAGCGTCAGCACCTTCACCGTGCCGTTCGCCGCGGTGCCGGAATCCATCCGCCCCGGCCAGTCGCGCTACTCCGCCATCGTCGGCCGTTCCCGCTACGTCGGCGATAACGATCTGTTCAGCGAACTGACCTGGCAACACGGCCTGACCAACGCCCTGACCTTCAACGTCGGCAACCAGCTGGCGGACGGCTATCAGGCGATGATGCTGGGCGGCGTGTACAGCAGCGAACTGGGCGCCTTCGGCATGGACACCACCTATTCCCACGCCAGCCTGCCGGACGGCGGCGCCTCAGGCTGGATGCTGCATCTCTCTTACAGCCGAACCTTCAGCCCGACGGACACCACCTTATCCATCGCCGGCTACCGTTACTCCACCGAAGGCTTCCGCGATCTCAGCGACGTGCTCGGCGTGCGGCGCGCCGCCGTCACCGGCCAACGCTGGCAGTCCGATTCCTACCGCCAGCGTTCGCGTTTCGAGGTGGCCGTCAATCAGGGCATGGGCGCGTTCGGCAGCCTGACGATGTCCGGCTCGACCCAGGACTACCGCGATCAGCGCGGCCGCGACAATCAGCTCCAGCTGGGCTGGGGGAAAACCTTCGGCAACGGCGTGGCGCTTAACCTCTCCGTCACCCGCACCCGCAGCCTGGGCTACAGCAACGGCGCCTATCGCGGCTACGGGCCGTTGGATAACGTCTACAGCGCGCCGCTGGCGCAGAACACGCAAACCGTCACCGCCCTGTCGCTCAGCTTCCCGCTCGGGCGTTCGTCATCCGCCCCCAGCGTCTCGCTGCTGGCCAACCACAGCCAGGGCCAGGGTGGCAACTATCAGGCTGCGCTGTCGGGCAGCGTCGGCGACGAACAGCCGGTCAGCTACGGCCTGAACTTCACCACCGACGACGATCGCCAACAAAGCATCTGGGGCGGCAACCTGCAAACCCGCCTGCCTTACGCCAACGTCACCGGCTCGTTCTCCACCGCGCGCCAGTATCGACAAGGCTCACTGTCGCTGCAGGGCGCGGTGGTGGCGCACCGCGGCGGCGTGACATTAGGGCCGTATGTCGGTGATACCTTCGCCCTGATAGAGGCGCCCGGCGCCAACGGCGCGCAGGTGATGGGCGGCCAAGGCGCGCGCGTCGATCGCTTCGGCTATGCGCTGGCGCCGGCGCTGGTGCCCTATCACTACAACACCGTCGCGCTGAACCCCGAGGGCATGAATGATAAAGCGGAACTGGAGGACGGCCAGCAACGCGTCGCCCCGTACGCCGGCGCCACGGTGCGCCTGCGCTTCAACACCGTGCGCGGCCAGGCGCTGCTGATTACCGCACAGCGTCCCGACAACGCGCCGATCCCGATGGGCGCCAACGTGTTGGACAACGCGGGCAACAGCGTAGGCATGGTTGGCCAGGCCAATCAGGTGTATCTGCGCAGCGACCGGAATGCCGGCACGCTGATGCTGAACTGGGGCGACGCGCCCGGCCAGCAGTGCACGCTGCACTATCGCCTGCCCCCCGCGGAAGACAGCCCGATTCAGCGGCTCAGCGCTCCGTGCCGCTAACCCGTTTAACTTATCTCAGGAGAGACGATGAAACGCATTTCTTATCTGGTCGCCGCCCCGGCGCTGTTCGCCCTGTCGCTGTTCGGCGCGCCCGCGGCGCTGGCGCAATGCACGCGCGTCGCCCCCTGGATCGACTCTGGCTGCGATCCTTGCGGGGTGGGCACGGCGCTGGGTCGGGTCAACCTGACCAGCACCTATCTGCAGCCAGTCGGCACGCCGCTGGGCACCAGCGTGTTCGATCTGACCTCCGGCACCCGCTATCCCGACCCAAACAAGGTGCTGTATGAATGCGATGCCGGCGATGTTGGGCAAATTTATGAAGTCTTCGCCACCAACGGCGACGATCGCGTCGGCGGCTATTACGATCTGGGCGCCAGGGACGGCAACCCCAACTATTACGCCACCTACTTCCCTTACGTCGGCATTCGTTTGACCCATCTGGATTCCGGCAAGGTTTTTACCCGTTACTGGCAGTCGGCGCCGATTACCCGCTACGCCACCGTCGGCAGCAAAATTCAGATCCGGGTGAAAGATTTCAGCGCCATCCGTGCCGACCTGATCCGCATCAGTTCGCTGCCGGGCGCGGGCGCCAGCAACTACTGTGGCTACAGCGCCGGCAACCCGCTGGTGGGTATGGCCTCGACCACCGGCAATTCGAACTATACCTGCACGCAGCCGAACGGCTATGTCACCTTTCAGGGGCCCGGCATCGCCTCGGATCCTATCGGCAGCGACTCCGCCACCAACTACGCCACCTGGGGCACTGGGCGCTGGAACGCGATGGGCATGGGCACCGCACCGATCTCCTCCTTGACCTATACCGCCACCTGCGTGGCGCGCAACGTCACGCCGCTGGTGATCCTGCCGACCCTCTCCGTCAGCCAGTTGACCGCCGGGCAAACCTCACAGGCGCAGTTCACCCTCAATATCGAATGCGACAACGCCGCCGTGTCCGGCGTCAGCAGCAACAATACCGCCCTCGGCCTGCAGGTGCCGTATGAAAGCTATGTCGCGGCGCAGCAGCTCGGGCTGGTCAGCGCCAACGGCGGCGTAAGTTACCTGCTCTCCAGCGGTTACGGCACCGACAGCAGCGTCGCCACCGGCGTGGGCATCGCGCTCGCCAACGCCGGCAACGGCGCGCCGATGAACTTTGTCGGCTGGGCGCGCTGCAGCGCCGGGCAATGCCCGCAGGGCAGCGACGCCGGCTGGTATCCGGTGCTCAACGGCGCCAGCGGCGGCGGCAGCACCGCAGCGGGATTCACCCACTACACCACCCAGCTCACCGCCACGCTCGCCCGGCTGCCTGGCCAGACCGTCACCGCCGGCAAGGTGGATGCCAGGGCCTACGTCTGGGTTAAGGTGCAATGATGAGAAAGAAATACCTGATTATGGGATGCGCCCTGCTGCTGACGCTGGCGACCATGGGCGCGCAGGCGGGCATCATCGCCTCCGCCACCCGGGTGATTTTCCGCGAGGGAGACACGGAAAAAACCCTGATGTTGCTCAACACCAACGGCTATCCGATCGTAGCGCAAACCTGGGTCGATAACGGCGATGTCAACGCCGCCCCCGAACTGTCCCGCGCGCCGTTTGTCACCCTGCCCAGCGTATTCGCCCTGCAGCCTTCGGCGCTGAAAGGGCTGCGGATCCTGTTTGCCGGTACGAACCTGCCCGCCGACAGAGAGTCGGTGTTCTGGCTTAACCTGTATGAGATCCCGCCCAGTCAGCCGGCCACGCCGCCGCTGGCGTCGCGCGTGACGCTGGCGATGAACACGCAGATGAAAATCTTCTACCGCCCCAAAGCGCTGAAGGGGAACGCCGACAACGCGGCCGAGACCGTTTCGTTCACGCTGCAAAAATCACCGGGCGGCTATCTGCTGCGCTGCCACAACCGGTCGGCGTTTTATCTCTCCTTCGCTCGCATCGCCGTGCAAACCGACAAGCGCGATGCCCCGGTGCGGCAAGAAAGCGACATGATGACCGCGCCATTCAGCACGCGGGATTATCACCTCGACGGCGTTACCGCGTCGGGGCTCCCCTCTCAGGTCACCGTTCAGGCCACCCTCATCAACGACCAGGGCCAGCAGATCGTCAAGCCATACACAGCAAACCCATAACGATAAAAAGCAGCGCATTTTTTTAAGTACAGGAAATAGGGAAAATGAGTCTAAGCAGATTCCAGCTACAGTTTCATCTGGAGAAACAGGCCAACAACATCAGGCAGTCAGCGGCGTTTCACACCGCTATCGTCAAACACGGGGAATTATTGAGAGAGACCTACAAGAAGCATCCGCTGTTTTACAAAATCATTTTCAGGAACAGCCGGTTCATCATCTGCTCCACCATCCTGTCCATTTATTACCACCAGCCCGCCGCCGCGCTGAAAGACATCAAAGCCTTTTTCAAAGGGAAGAATATGATCAGCGAGAACTCCCTGGATTCCTTTCTGTTCTTTTTACGGGTCGGGCGCCGGCTGGAGGTCAAACCCTGCGAGCATGACAAACGCCAGTTGCGCTATAAGCCTACGCCGCACGCGCTGGCGGAAACCCAGGCGCTGATCGCCTCAATGGCGCGGCCTTATCAGGCGCTGGCGCCACAGATGCCCATCGCGGCGCTGCTGGCGGCGCCCAACTTTCTGCCCACCTTTTTCGCCGCCTACGGGCAACTGATGCTCAAGGAGATCTACCTGATCGATCTGGTGCCACAGTCCGGGCTGTTTATCAGCAAAGACGCCGGCCACATGGTGTTGTTGATGCTGTTTATCGAAAGCATCCAACAGGACTCCCCCTTTCTGCTGCTCTCCTCGGCGAAAATCGCCAAGTCGTGTTCCGTCTCTCGCGCTCACGTGAACCGCATTCTGCAGGCGGCGGAAAAATCCGGCCTGCTGACCACCACCAATAATGTGGTGATCGAACTCAACAGTTCGTTTTTCATCATGGCGGAGCGTTATTTCAGTCTCTATTTCGCGATGGTCGAATTCGGGCTTGAACACGTTTGGCAAAACTGGCAAGAAGGCCAGACAGCAAAACCGTAAGTTGACGCCAAGACTAAATCGTCACATGCCCAGAGGTGAAATACTCACAAGACAGGCAATACGGTGTAAAAATCATCCTATAGAGAAATAGCGGTTCTACCCGATAAGAACCGCTATAAAGCCTCAATATGCTCTTATTCTCAAAGCATCGGCAGTTTCAATCCAAACCTTTTCGCGGCAGCAACGGCTTGCTCATAGCCAGCATCGGCATGGCGCATCACGCCGGAACCGCAGTCGTTGACCAACACCCGAGCAATCCGCCGGTCAGCCTCATCACTGCCATCGCACACGATCACCATTCCCGAATGCTGCGAATATCCCATCCCCACACCGCCACCATGATGCAAACTCACCCAGGTAGCGCCGCCCGCAGTATTGAGCAATGCATTCAGCAACGGCCAATCGGAAACGGCATCGGTTCCATCCTTCATGCTTTCGGTTTCACGATTGGGGCTGGCGACGGAGCCAGTATCCAGATGATCTCGGCCGATAACAACCGGCGCGCTAAGCTCCCCTCTACGCACCATCTCGTTGAAAGCCAGGCCTGCCAGATGACGCTCGCCCAACCCCAACCAACAGATGCGCGCTGGCAATCCCTGGAAAGCAATGCGCTCACGCGCCATATCCAGCCAACGATGGATATGCTGGTTTTCAGGAAACAGCGCTTTAACCTTGGCATCCGTTTTGTAGATATCTTCCGGATCGCCAGATAACGCCACCCAGCGAAACGGCCCTTTGCCCTCGCAAAACAGGGGGCGAATATAAGCCGGTACGAAGCCAGGAAAATCGAAAGCATTTTCCACGCCCATATCGCGTGCGACCTGGCGAATATTGTTACCGTAATCAACAGCCGGCACACCCATGTCAACGAAATCAAGCATTGCCTGCACATGAATGGCGCAGCTAGCGGCTGCGGCGTCAGCCAACCTGGCATGCTGCCCCGGATCGCGTTGCGCTGCTTTCCACTGCGCCACGCTCCATCCCACCGGCAAATAACCGTGGATCAGGTCGTGCGCGGAAGTCTGATCGGTAACCAGATCGGGTCGGATACCGCCTGCATGCGCGCGTTTAACCAGTTCAGGCAACACCTCTGCGGCATTGCCCAGCAGGCCTATAGAAACCGCCTGTCCGGCCGCCGTGTGCTCCTTGATCAAGGCGATAGCTTCATCCAGATCTTTTGCCTGTTTATCGAGATAGCGCGTACGCAAACGAAAATCCAGGCTACTCTGCTGACACTCTATATTCAACGAAACCGCGCCGGCCAATGTCGCCGCTAACGGCTGCGCCCCGCCCATCCCCCCCAGCCCGGCGGTGAGGATCCAGCGTCCGGTCAGATCCCCGCCATAGTGCTGGCGGCCCGCTTCGGCAAACGTTTCAAACGTGCCCTGCACAATGCCCTGACTGCCGATGTAGATCCAACTACCGGCAGTCATTTGCCCGTACATGAACAATCCCTTGCGATCAAGCTCGCTGAAGTGTTCCCAATTGGCCCACTGTGGAACCAAATTAGAATTGGCGATTAACACTCGGGGAGCATCAGTATGGGTGCGGAATACTCCAACCGGTTTTCCGGATTGAACCAACAGAGTTTCGTCTTCATTGAGCGCTTTAAGTGAGGCCAAAATCTGATCGTAACATTGCCAATTGCGAGCAGCGCGACCGATACCGCCATACACAACCAGCCCTTGCGGGTTTTCGGCGACGTCGGGATCCAGATTATTTTGAATCATGCGATAGGCCGCCTCGGTCAGCCAATTTTTGCAGGTCAATTCGTTGCCCCTGGGGGCACAAATAGTCCGGGTGGAATCGAAACGAGAATCGAGAGTATTCGTCATGGCTTGTCTCCTTCAACATGACAGACATCATGGTTCGCCAGCCTGGTCAGGCAGGCTGCAGAAAGGCGTACCGCTCACATTAAAACGCCCGTTGAAAACGCCGCCGAGAGCTAAAAGGAACCGTACAATCAACGACGCATTTATTGACGAGCCCATTCGCATCACTCCCGCCATAGAGCGGCAATTGCGAGGGATCAAGGGAAGTGCCGGGCAGCAAAGCGCTGACATGAATATCGCGTTCAAGTCGGGCGCGCGTACTCATAGCCCAGAGGACATCACGCTCCGAATAAGGGTCAACATCCTCATCCACCAGTAACACATTTTTGAGTGACGGCACCTCACCGAGCAATCTCTTGGCTGCGTCGATAACGCGCAGGTCATCACTGCAAGCGCGTTTAACGACTTGCAATACGGTAAGCAAGTGACCGCCGCCGGAAGGCAGAGCCGCGACGCGACAAAACAGCCTCTCAAGCCCCTCTGTTTTTAGTCGGGCGAGCAGCGAACACTCTTGGCCTAAACCAAGCAGAATGGATTGCTCCACACCAGGACCCGACAGCGTCTGATATATCGCCCCGGCGCGGTGGCTTACCGCCTGAACCTGCAGTGTTGTGGCCATACCACATGGCGAGCGATAACCGAGATACTCAGGTAAGGAAAAACCGGCCACCTCCGCTGTCTCCGGTTCTTTTTCCGCCCCCAACATCCCTTCTATAACGATCTCGGCATGGGCGATATATCGCCCCGTATTGGCGTGACATGGCGCAATCTCCATCGCATTGCCGCGCAGGGCCCCCGCAACGCCTAACTCGTCGCTACCGTAAGAAAGACAAGGCCGAGTCAATGTCGAAGCCAGATAAATGGCCGGATCAAGCCCGATATTGACGGAAATCGGCAGTAGCTCTCCGCGCGCCAGATGTGTCGAAAGCATGTGTTGCAAGTGACCACGAGAGTCAATCGCCACCACCGCCGAATCCTCTTTGAAGGTAATTCGGTGGTAAGAACAATTCGCGGCTCCGGTTCGATTATCGTGCGCATAGATCAACCCCAACGTCACCGTCGGCCCAGGATCATCTTGCAGATAACGTAGGATCGGCAGCAAAGCCAGGATTTCAGCAGGCTTACGCACGTTGTGAAAGTTGCGTTCCTCCCCGCCCAGTAATCTGGGCGCTATCGGCCTATTCGCCGCCTGCAACAACAACTGAGCATTTGATATGTCTGCGGAGTAACGTCCGAAGGGATCCAAAAACAGCCTGCAACGACGGCGATTACCAAACATCCCCATCAAAACGGGAAACTCGCCCCGCGTTGGTCGTCGATAAAGCCGTAACGGTTGCTCATCGGCAAACCAGGAACCGCCAGGCTGGCGATAGGCATCGAGAAAATCTTCAATCATCTCCACCTCGGGAGAAATCGATCTCTCCACCGGGGTAATCTCATCCCCTGCTTGCCGCAACAACGCCAAGGCAGAGCGCAAGTCATTAGGCAATAGCATTTGACTCCTCCCTCATCCCATCCGGGAAGTACAGCGAGAAGCCAAGACGATCCCCAACGCAGACAGCAGCGCCGCCATGCCGGCCAACGCAATAGACAACGTGTAACTCTGATACAGGTCATACAGCCAACCGGCGGCGCTGCCCCCGCCAACGGCGGCGATCCCCACGGCGATATACAATGCCCCCAGAATGGCGCCCAGATTGGCGGTGCCGAACCATGTACTGGCCACTGCCGGGTACAGCGCAATACAGCCGCCGTTGGCCGCGCCGAACAACAGCGCGAAAATCGCCAGCGCGGTAAAGCTGTGCGCCACACTCCAAAAACCGCATAACAGGGCCAAACTCAACGTGACGATAACCAAAAAACGCCGCGCGCCCAGACGGTCGCCTATTCGTCCCAAAACCAGACGGCCGCCGATATTGCCCACGCCGATCAAACCGATGAGCAGATTGGCTTGTGTTACATGCAGCCCCTGTTGCTGCGCATAAGGATTGATATGAACCAACGCCAGGAACAGTCCGATAGAGCCGAAAAATATCGCGATAAAAAACCACCAAAATTGAGCTCGGCCAGCGGCCTCTCGCAGCGTGACGCTACCGCTGAAGCCTGGACGCTGCATTGAGGTCACCTCAACGGGACGAAGCCCATCGGGATATTCGCCCACGTCCTCTGGCCGGCCTCGTAAAATGAAGGCGGCAGCCAACCCCAACACGGCGATAGCGACGGCATACACTTGCAGAGTGCTTTGCCAGGACAAATGTCGCATCAGCCCACCGGCCACCATCGGCCCCACCAGCGTTCCCAAGCCGGTGCCAGCCAGCGCCAGGCCGGAAGCCGAGCTGCGATGAACGACGAACCAACGTTGGATGGTTGAAACAGCCGGCACGTAAACCAATCCGACGCCAACCCCTACCAACAGGCAAAACGTGAGCAAAAACGCCGTCAGTGACGACGCCAGCAGGCTACTGCCGAAGAATCCCAGCGAAAGCAGTAAAATACCAATGCCGGTTACCGTCCTTACCGAAGTACGATCGCTCCAGGCACCGGAAAATACCCCAACGGCATAGTAAATTAACGCCGTCAGCGAGAAGATTGAGGCGGTAGAAAAACGCCCTGCGTCAAAGTTCGTCTGTAATGCAGTAAAAAATGCCCCGAATGAGTAAGCAGCGCCAAAAATAACCGCCAGTAAAAGATGAACGGCACCGACCATGTACCAACCGCGGAATTTTCTTTCCTTGACCATCACAGCCTCCTTTTTATTTAATAATTAACGCCGACAACGACCGAATGCTCGCCGCTCACATCCACTTCAATAAGCGATTGCACCGAGATCCCCGTCGCCTCGAACACGCGCCTGGCTCCACCATAATTGCGTTTTTCCACCACGCATAAGATGCCTGATACATCAGCCCCTGCTTTCCGCACTGCACAAACCAACCCCACCAATGTTCCGCCAGTGCTGATGAGATCGTCCACGATATAAACGTTATCGCCGGGCTCCACGCCGTTCAAAAAGAGGCTGCCGCCGGTATATTCGCAATCGAAATCAACCTGAACCTGTCCTTCAAGACCGGATGGGTACCAGCGGGCAATGCCGTATGGCAGGCCTGAAAGCAGCGAAACGGCGGCCAATAAACCGCCTCCTTTGTCTTCCTCCCCCACCAGCTTGGTTCCCGGCGGAAATTTCGCCGCATCGCAGACTCGCCTGGCTGCTTCACGCAAGAGTTCAGCCGGGGTTGCCGGGATCTGTTCCGTCAGAGCATTCAGCAGAAATCGCCGCCCTTGAATCTCCACCAAAGGCTGCCGATCAAAAGACGCCTTGAGGATGTCCTCTTGCCCACTCTCAGCCGGCGCCTGTACGCGAAGGCGATCGGCATAGGCGACAGCGTCAAAAAAGGTTTGGAGTCGCACAGGGTCCTTACGGCGCGCGGACCGAGAGACGCCAGAACAGACATCAATGGCCGTGGGGAAACAATGCTGAATCAGATGGCTGACATTGCCGGCATGCAGTCCGCCCGCAACAATTACCGGCCGCGCAAATGTTTTGTTTTTCAACAAACTCCAATCGAATGGCTTTCCAGAACCGCCGCTCAGCCCCTCGACCTGTGTGTCCAATAGGTATGCACTAACCTGATAGTCGTTTATCCTGTCCAGAGACAAAGTGCTTTCGAGATGGAAACTTTTAATGACCGGGACATCAAATGCCTGGCAATACTCATTCGTTTCGTCACCCTGAAGCTGAATCGCTGCCAGGCCGCAATAACATATAATGTTTTGCACCCATTCCCTGGGTTCATTGACAAACACGCCGACCACCTGAGTAAAAGGCGGCAATCGTTCAATGATCGAACGGGCTTCGTCGGGCGAAACCTGACGTGGACTTTGTGAAAAAATGAACCCCAATGCATTGGCCCCCGCGTTTAATGCCGCCAGAGCATCCTCAAGGTGCGTGATGCCGCAGACTTTTACTCTCGTTCTCATTCATCGTCTCCTTGAATCGTTTAAGAACCTGATACGCCCGCCCGTTATCCAATACTTGCCGTACGAGTTTCGCCGCCTCGCCAAAGGAGCGCGTCTTGCCGGCCAACACCAGCGCCGTCGCGGCGCTCACTATAGTCGCGTTGCGATGGGCACCCCGCTCGCCGTTAAGCACTGCCAGGCAGATTTTCGCGTTACGCTCCGCAGAACCCCCTCGCAGCGCCCGTAATTCACAGGCTGGAACTTCAAAATCATCCGGCTGCACGGAAAACCGACCTATACAGCCATCACTTACACACAGGACCTGGGTTTCTCCCAGGCAACTGACTTCATCCAAATCTCCGGCACCATGTACGATAAAAGCCGTCACCTTGCCCAACCTCACCAGCGCCTCAGCCATGGGATACAAAAGCGAAGCATGCGCAACGCCTATCAGTTGGTGCGTCACGTTAGCAGGATGAACCAACGACCCACTCAGATTAAACAGGCTACGAACACCCAAAGCGCGCCGTACAGCAGTCAGCCGTTCAGGAAACGCATACCAAGACGAAGTAGAGAGAAACGCGAAGTTGCTCGTTGCCAACGATCGCCGCAGCCACGCTTCATCACCCTTGCGCGAAACATCAATGCCCAACGCCGACATCATGTCGCTGCTGCCGCTGACGCTGGTCACGCGACTATTGCCATGCTTGATCACTGGCACGCCAGCTGCGGCCACAACCAAGGCTGCCGTGGTGGAAATATTGAAGGTCCCGCTCCGGTCTCCTCCAGTACCACCAATATTCAACGTAAGCGGCAAACCGCTTACCAATGGCCGGCAACGTGCCGCTATTGCGTCAACCGCACCGGCTATCTCGTCAGCGGACTCGCCCTTTTGTGCCATAGCGACGAGCAACGCGCCGATCTGCATATCATCCAATTGCTGTCCCAGCATGGCCTGGACCAGATCTCGGGTCTGTTCCCGGCTCAAGCTAAGCCGTTTTTCAACCAAGATTTGCAAGACGTTTCTGAATCGCTCTTCCAGCGGTTTTATCGACAGCGTTGCGTTCATGTTTCCTCCAATCCCACCCGCAAGAGATTCATAACCTCAGTCAAACTCTGAATACTGCCAAATACATAACCGATGTTCTCAAGCGCCGCCTCATGTCGCACTTGACGCGTCCCCGCGACGCACTCGCGCGGCACTATGACGCGATAATCTAATTGCATGGCGTCCTGAGCAGTCGCACGAACACAAACATCCGTGGCAACACCGGTCAGAACGACGGTATCTACTCCCATCCCACGCAGCAGAAGATCCAGGTCGGTGGCGAAGAACGCACTGTAACGGCGTTTGATTAATACCTGATCGCCAACCTGTGGAGATAAATCTGCGATGATCTCAACGCCACGACTCCCTTCGAGGCAATGAAGTGTCTCGCCGTAGTCAAGCTCCCGGCCGAAGTCCACACGGTTGACGCGGTGACTTTCCTGGGTATAGATCACCGGGATGCCCGCACCGCGCGCAAAGCTCAACAAAACTTGAAGCGACGCGATAATCTCCCGCCCTCCTTCGCAAGGAACAGGACCATCTTCATCCAGAAAGTCGTATTGCATGTCGATCACCAAAACGGCAAATCGACGTGTCCGATTGGGGGGCTGAGTTGCTTTTTGACGTTGCATCTTTCTCTCCATGAATGACCGCACGGTGCCGATATTCGGTCTGGGTCAGGCGAAATACGTCGTGACGAGCTCTTGCAATGCGCGATGGCTTTCACGTACGGGTTTCAATTCATCCAAATGATCGAACCCCATGACATGCAACACACCGAATCCGCCAGACAGCGATTGCATTTCTTCTATGCGTTCACGTACCGTCTCCGGCGATCCAAGGAGCCAGCAATGCTTGGCGCAATACTCGACGGTGACTTCACTGTCGGGGACATCCGGGTGATGTTTGAACAAACCAAGCGCCTTGTTGCCGGCGATCATCGGCAAGTAATCCTCACGAAAGTAACGTCCCATTTCGCCTTCGACAGCAAGCCGCCATGCTTGCGCATCTGTGTCGGCGATCAGAATAGGACGACTGACACGCCATGTATCCCTGGCCGGAGGAACCCTTCCATTCAATGCGGCGCCCTCTTCAACAACTTGCCAATGGGTATGGAGATACTGCGGCGTAAAACAAAAGCTGATAGGGATCCAGCCATTACGACCGGCAATCTTTAACGTCGAGGATGAAGGTGAAAGGCCGGTCACGCCTACTGGCGGATGGGGTGATTGATAGGGCTTGAGGTGATAACCGGAGGTTTTATCCCACTGATCCGCCGGCCGACGCGCTGTCCAATACTTACCTTTAAATTCGAATGGCCCATCGCTATTCCAAAATCGCATCATGATCGCTATCGATTCTGCCGTCATCTCCCGATGCACACCCGACTTATGATCTATGTCGAACATGTCGAGATCCAACGTGGTACCGCTGGCGCCAATTCCCACCATTAATCGCCCCTTCGATATATGATCCAGCCAACAAATGCGATGAGCCAACTCGGCTGGATGATGAAACGGCAGCATAAAGGCGCCCGGCGCCAATTTTATGCGCTCAGTCTGCAAAATGGCTTGAGCGATGAGCAAATCTGGAGAAGGGCACGGTTCAGCCGGCATCGTATAATGCTCGCCAATCCAAGCCTCATCAAAACCGATTTTGTCCAAAAACCTCAAGGTATCAAGATCGTGGTAATGCCCATCGTGCAACGAGCGATAACGCGGATGTGCCGGCATTAAAAATGCGCCAAGTTTCATGTTCGATTATCTCCTTGAAGCGTAAAATCCCGATTAGCACGTGATATACGGCAAATTGACATTCAACCCATCAATTTCATTCAAATTAAAAATGAATTAATGCTTAGACATTATTAAGTCGTAAAATCAAACACCTGAAAAAGTTAACCACGAAAAGTTAAGATGATTATTGAACATTACTTTCCCCTTAAGTATATAGTTGTATAGACAAGGCAATGGCAACACGAAATTGCTTAATTTGTGATCAATAACAAATTCATAACAATTAGCCATGAAGAAAAAAAGACATTACTGGTTCAAAAAAAGAGGCAACGTGAAGTGTGCAAAAGTGAGACAAAAAATGGCTAACTTTACTGTTAAATAAAGAAAAAACAAACATCCCCGCGTGAATGATTGTGAGAAAGATGAAACATTTCTCCCAACTTGGTTTATTAACATAAGGAAACAACCAAATACAATAATTAGAATGACACGCATTTGTAGTTATATTCCAAGTGAATAATTAAACATAAATGCATTTTTAAATATGATGGATTATAGTTTCATTTACGCTTTACCCATTTTATTGAGAAAGGTATATTTACCAAACATCAATATAATAAATATCTCTGGAGAAATATCTTGCAAAATAAACTCACCATCCTCGCGGGCATAGCCACCATTATCGGCACCCTCTTCGCTGGTTATTCTGCCTTTTCATCTTCAACGGAAACACGCAGTCAGTTCGTTAATGGCAGCGCGAATACGACGATTGGTAGTAATAGCGGAAATATCACCATCACTAACACACCGGGTGAAAAGGCGCCTCAGCTAGTGCTGAAGCGGCCGATGCCTTTAATTGCTCAACCCAATATGGGTAACTTGTTGGAACCCACCAAACATATTTGCCAGCTCATCGCCGGCACACAGGTCGCATTGACAGGTAAAAGCGCTGCAATGGACATCGGCAATGCGGAATGGAAAGAAATCTCCATCATTACCGGCGAATGTGCCGGTCAGCGTGGCTGGATCACCTCAACGGCGCTCACCTACCAATAATCGAGTGATATTGCCCCCTTCATTCCGCTATCGGAGCCGACACTCACCGCGCCCGCAATACCCGATCGATCAATCCCCAGGCCGCCGCTTCGTCGGCGGTCATAAAGCGATCGCGATCCAACACCCGCTCCACTTCCTCTTCGCTCAGGCCACAATGTTGGGCATACAGCCGGATCACCCGGTCTTTGGTGCGTTTCATTTCCTCTGCCTGGATCAGAATGTCGGACGCCTGCCCCTGAAAGCCGCCCAGCGGTTGGTGCACATGCAGACTGGCGTTGGGCAGCGCCATGCGGTGCCCCGGCTCACCGGCCATCAGCAGGAACGACCCCATCGAGCGCGCGGTGCCCATGCACAGCGTATGCACCGGGGCACGGATATACTGCATGGTGTCGTAAATCGCCAGCCCGCTGGTGATCGCCCCGCCCGGCGAGTTGATGTACAGGTGGACCGGTTTTTCCGGGTTTTCCGCTTCCAGAAACAGCAGCTGGGCGCACAGCATTTCGGCCACGTCATCGTTGACTTCGCCGTTGAGGAACACGATCCGATCGCGCAGCAGGCGCGAGTAAATGTCAAAGGAACGTTCTCCCCGGCTGGTCTGCTCCACCACCATCGGGACGAGCATCATCTTCTCACGCATCGGTGAACTCCTGGGTTGGCAACAAAGAGAAAGGTGTTTAACGCGTCAGGCGGCGCGCATTACCGTCGTCGGGCCATCGTTGGCGGCGTCGAGCTGGTGGATAATCCGCAGCAGGCTGCCGCCGCCGGCGTCCGGCACGATCTGCAGGGTGACGACGCTTTCGAGAAACGGCGGTTGGTCGTCGCGCAGGCGATAGCTCACCGCTTCGCCCGGCGTGGCGGCCAACGGTTCTGCCTGCGCCAGATCTCCCGTCGGCAGCCACTGCTCGCGCAATTCGGGCACGCTGAGCGCTCGCCACACTTTTTCCGGCGGCGCATCAAGCGAATATTCCAACACCAGCCGTTCATGCGGCGGCGGCTCGGCCTGTTTGTTCATTGATCCATGTCCTTCAGCAAGGTTTGCAGCGCGTCGATGCGCGCCGGCCAGTAAGCACGGTACTTCGCCAGCCACTGCGCGATCTGCGCCAGCCCCTCCGGGTCGACCTGGTAATTGACGAAGCGCCCCTGTTTCGCCTCGCGCACCAGTCCGGCATTGCGCAGCACCGCCAGGTGTTGCGACATCGCCGACTGGCTGATGGTCAGGCCTTCGCGCAGCGCGCTGGCGTTCATGCTGCCGGCGGCGAGTTTGTCGAAGATGCAGCGGCGGGTCGGATCGGCCAACGCCTTGAAGATGTCATTTTCGTTCATACAAACACATTAGTATTCACTTATGTATTATGCAACCGAGCAAGGCATTTTTTGCTGCAAAAGAAACTCCGCGCCGCAGCGCGGAGTGAATGGACGAGGCATGATCGCGCTTATGAACGGATCGGGATCACCAGCACGTCGATATTCAACTGGTTGATGGCGCTGCGGGTGGAAGAAAACAGATTGCTCCACAGATCGTGGTGATGGCCGAACACCAGCAGATCGATGTCTTTATCCACGATCGCCGTGCGCAGTTCGTCAACGAAGCCGCCGCGCCCGATAATCACTTCCGCGATCGGGTAATTGACGTTTTGCGTGGTGGGTTCCAGCTCTTTGCGGATCTTCTCTTCGAACGGCACGCCGTCGTCGCTGCGCTCCGAAAAGCCGATCGCCGCGTGGTAGGTGTCGTAGTGAACGTCCACATAGATCAGCGAGAGTTTGGCCTTCAGCGCTTCCGCCAGCAGCGCCCCCTTTTCGACCAGCCGTTTGCCGTCATCGCTCAGATCGGTGGCGATGACAATATGGTGGTAACACATAGCGCCTCCTGTCATGGACTCGGTAGAGCCGAGGCTCCGATATCACGCCGGGGTCATATCGTTATGGTTAATTTTAGTTCAGAAATGGCACTCGTGGCGGGAGGTGATGCGGTGGGAAAGCCCCGTTGCCGGGGCTGAAGGCAGAAATTACTTCTCGCGCTGCGCCTCAAACCAGACGTTGCACAACGACAGGATCAGCGTGTTGGCGTCTTTCACCAGCACGTTGTCGCCGGGCACCCCTTCGGTGCCTTGATCGGTGATGCCTTTGATAGCGATATCGGCATGCTGAATGGCCACGCGCTCGACCGACGGCGTGCTGATGCCCAGCATCGGGAAATCGATGTAGGAACTGCTGCCGGCGTTGTCCTCGACAAACTCCTGCGCCTCTACGGTGCTGACGGTAGCCCCCTCGCTTTTCAGCGCCGTGCCGTTCCAGCTGAACGCATCCGCTTTATAGCTGATCTTGCCGCCGATCAGGCTCTGCGCCTGCTGCTGATCCCAGCAGCCGGTGGTTTGGGTCGGCACGATTTTGCTGACGCGCCAGTTGCCCAGCAGCTGTTTAGGGATCGGCCCGGTATCGCTCTCCGCCGCCCGAACCTGAGTCGCCGAGACGCAGGCCAACACCACCAGCGGCAGCAGCGCCTTGCTCCAAGTGTTCAATCGCATTGTCTTTTCCTTCGTTTCAGTACCCAGTCTGCCCTCGCGGGCCAGCGGCTATCATAATAAGCCCGCCGATTCGCCGTCAAAGCAATCCGCATCGCGCCGGGCGGCGGCTACTCATAGCCAATCGCTATTAGTCATAGTGAATCAGTATTTTGTTTTAGCTCAGCGATTACCTACAGTCACTGCCACTATTCTGCCCGCCTAAATTAGCAGGCAATGTTGACAAGGACCCTGGGAAAATGACATTTACGCTGAAAAACCTCACGCTGGCGCTGGCCGCCGCCGGCACGCTGTTGCTGACCGCCTGCGGCCCGACCGCACAGGACGATCACCACATCAAGGTCGGCATCAGCGCCGGCATCGATCAGTCGCTGTGGGCGGTGGTGCAGAAAGTGGCCAAGCAGAAATACGATCTGGACGTGGAGGTGGTGACCTTCAACGATTACGTGCTGCCGAACGAAGCGCTGAACAACGGCGATCTGGACGTCAACGCCTTCCAACACAAGCCGTATCTGGACAAACAGATGCAGGAGCGCGGCTACAAACTGGCGGCGGTAGGCAACACCTTCGTCTACCCGATCGCCGGCTATTCGAAGAAAATCACCGCGCTCAGCCAACTGCCGGACGGCGCGCAGGTGGCGGTGCCGAACGATCCGACCAACCTGGGCCGCTCGCTGCTGCTGTTGCAAAAACAGGGGCTGATTACGCTGAAAGACGGCGTCGGCCTGCTGCCGACCGCGTTGGACATCGTCAGCAACCCGAAAAAGCTGAAAATCGTCGAGATTGAAGCGCCGCAGCTGCCGCGCGCGCTGGACGACCAGCAGGTGACGCTGGCGATCATCAACACCAACTATTCCAGCCAGATCGGTCTGTCGCCGGCGAAGGACGGGCTGTTTGTCGAGGACAAAAACTCGCCTTACGTCAACATCTTCGCCAGCCGCATCGACAACAAAGACAGCGAGAAAGTGAAGGATCTGGTCAAGGCCTATCAGACCGATGAAGTGGCGGCCAGCGCCGCCGAAATCTACAAGGGCGACGCCGTCAAAGGCTGGTAACGCCGCGCGTAGGGCCCGTGGCGCCTGGCCACGGGCGATGACAGCCTCAGCCGCGCTGGATGGAAACGCCGCCGTCCACCAGCATTGCGGTGCCGGTGACGAACGAGGAAGCGTCAGACGCCAAATACAGCGCCGCCTGCGCGATCTCCTCCGGCATCGCCAACCGCTTCAGCGCGTGCAGCTGGGCCACCTGCGCCAATGCTTCCGGGGTATTGCTCATCTGCCGCCCCATCGCCGTGTCGGTGCCCCCCGGCAGCAGCGCGTTCACCCGAATGCCGTGTCCGCCAAATTCCACCGCCAGCGCCTGCGTCAGGCCGATCAGCCCCGATTTGCTGGCCGCATAGGCCGCCGTACCGGGAAACGCCGCGGTGTGGCCGACGAACGTAGAGGTGAAGATCACCGAGCCCGCGCCGCGCGCCTGCATGGCGGGGATTTGATATTTGGCGCTGTAGTAAGCGCTGGACAGGTTGGTTTCCAGCACGTCGCGCCATTCTGACGCGCTGAGCGCCAGCGACGGCCCCAGCGGCCCCAACGTGCCGGCGTTGTTGAAGGCGATATCCAGCCCGCCGAATTCATCGATGGCCGTCGCGGTCAACCGTTCGGCGAAGGCTTCATCGCGCACGTCACCGGCTACCGCCAACGCCCGGCCGCCCTCGCGCCGAATGTCCCCCACCAGTTCAGCCAGTAGCCGCTCGCGCCGGGCGCCCAGCACCAGCGTCGCCCCCTGCCGGGCGAACAACAGCGCCGCCGCCCGCCCGATCCCCGAACTGGCGCCGCCAATCACCGCCACCTTACCGTTCAATGCGTTCATCTCTTATCCTCACACCGTAAAAGAGCCTCAGTGTGACGCAACATCCGGCGCAGCGCTGGCCGCAAGCGGACATGCAATTGGCGCCATGAAAAAGGCGCTGCAAGCAGCGCCCCGGCAACGCGGATCCGACGGCGAACTCACGGTTTGGCCTCGTATTTCTCCTGATTGGCCGGCGTCACCAACTCGAACGGGATCCAGTAATACGGCTCAAGCTTTTCGCCGTTGATCATGCGCTGCGCCACATCGACCGACGCCTTGCCCTGGCCGACCGCATCCTGGAACACCGTGACCTGCATCTTGCCGGAGGCCAGCGCCTTGAGGCCGTCGGGCGTGGCGTCGATGCCGCCGATCAGCACGTTCTTGTCCGCTTTGCCGGCCTGCTGCAGCGCCATGATCGCGCCGATCGCCATCTCGTCATTGTTGGCGGCGACGATGTCGATCGTTTCGCCGTTGGTCAGCCAGTTCATCATCAGGTCCATACCTTCACTGCGTGAATAGTTGGCGCTCTGTTTCTGCACCACCTTCATCTTCGGGTATTTGGCCACCACCTGCTCCACGTCTTTGGTGCGCTGCAGCGCGCCGGCGTCGGTCAGGTTGCCGATCATCACCGCCACATTGCCCTGATAGTTAGCCAGCCGCGCCAGTTCTTCCATCTGCAGCGTGCCGGACTCCCGCTCGTCGGAGCCGACGAACACCACCCCCTGCGGCAGCCTGGCGTCGCCCGGCGTGCGGTTCACGTATACCAGCGGCACGCCGGCGGCCTGCACCATTTTGGTCATCACCGGCGTGCTGGCCGAGTTGACCGGATCGACGATAATCGCGTCCACCCCGGCGCTGATAAAGCTCTGCACCTGATCGGTCTGGCGGCCGACGTCGCCGCGCGCGTCCTCAAACTGCACGGTAATGCCGCGCGCTTTGGCCTCCTTGTCGATCGCCTGCCGGATAATGGTGAGGAAGTTCTGGTCGAAATAGGCCATCGATACGCCGATGGTTTGCGCCCATGCCGGCGCGGAAGCGCACAGCGCCGCCGCCAGCCACAGCCCTTTCAGAAAGTTCATGATGTGTCCCCCCGGGTAAAAAAACGCCGCCGGCCAACCTTGGCGCCGGCGGCAATTCACGGCAATCAGTGTTTTTTGCGGTTGCGACGCATGTCGATCGACACGGCGGCGACGATAATCACGCCTTTGATGATGTCCTGAATGTAAGAATCGACGCCGATAAAGGTGAAGCCGCTTTTGATAAGGCCGAGGATCACCGCGCCGATCAGCGTGCCGGTAATGCGCCCGACGCCGCCCATCAGGCTGCTGCCGCCGATCACCGCCGCGGCGATGGCGTCCAGCTCATAGGACATGCCCATGCTCGACTGGCCGCTGCTGACGCGCGCCGCCAGCACCACGCCCGCCAGCCCCGCCAACCCGCCGGCGATGGTGTAAACCGTCACCAGGTACTTATTGACGTTGATGCCGGAAACCCGCGCCGAGGTCATGTTGCCGCCGATGGCGTAGATGTATTTGCCGTAGCGGGTGTGCTTGAGTGCGATATGGAAGATCACCGCAATCACCAGGAAGATGATCACCGGCATCGCGCCCTGGCCGATTGACGTGAAGCCGTCCGACAGGAAGCTGACCGGGTTGCCCTTGGTGTAGTACTGCGCCAGGCCGCGCGCCGACACCATCATCCCCAGCGTGGCGATGAACGGCGGAATGCCGGTGCGGGTGATCAGGAAGCCGTTGATAAAGCCGCAGACGATGCCAACCCCGATCCCCGCACCGATCGGGATCGCCGCCGGCAGATCGAGCAGCCCCGGATACATCGGCGAAATGCTGTCCGAGGTCTGCGCCAGGCTGGCCGCCACCACCGCGGTCAACGCAATCAGCGAACCGGATGAGAGATCGATGCCGGTGGTGATGATGACCTGGGTGACGCCCACCGCGATGATGCCGATGATCGCCACCTGCAGCACGATCAGCAGCAGGCGGTTCGGGTTAAGCAGGAACGACTGATCGCGCATGTACCAGCCGAGGATTTCGAAGATCAGCGCAATGCCGAGCATCACGATGAAAATACCGGTGTCTTTCGGCATTTTGCCGCTCAGCCCGGAGAACAGCGATCCCTTGCCCGTTGAATCGGCGGAGAGCGGCTTCTCAATCTTTACGTTACTCATGATGTTCACCCTTCGTTATTCTGAGGCCAGCGCCAGGATCTTTTCCTGGTCCGCGTCGTCTTTGTCCAAAATGCCGGTGATGCGGCCGCCGTGCATCACCATCACCCGATCGCTCATGCCGAGGATCTCCGGCAGCTCCGAAGACACCAGAATGATGGCGACGCCGCGGTTGGCCAGCTCGCTGATCAGGCGGTAGATTTCCGCTTTGGCTCCCACGTCGATGCCGCGCGTCGGTTCGTCGAGGATCAGGATTTTCGGCTGCGCCAGCAGCCAGCGCGCGATCAGCACCTTCTGCTGGTTGCCGCCGCTGAGGTTATTGATGATCTGATCCATGGTCGGCGTTTTGATGTTGAGCTTCTTGATCTGCGCCATGCAGTCTTTGGCCATCTGCACATGGCTGACGAAGCCGTTCTTGCCGATGTATTCCGACAGGTTGACGATGCTCATGTTTTCGACCACCGACAGCACCAGAAACAGGCCGGACTTCTTGCGATCTTCGGTGAGAAACGCCAGCCCGCTCTCGATCGCCTTCGCCGGGGAATCCACCTTCACCGCCTGGCCTTCGATAAAGATCTCGCCGCCGTCCGCCGGGTGCATGCCGAACAGGCTTTCCATCACTTCGCTGCGTCCGGCGCCCACCAGCCCGGCGACGCCGAGGATCTCGCCGCGTTTGACGCTGAACGAGACGTCGTGGAACCAGCCGCTGCGGCGCAACCCGGCCACCCGCAGCACTTCCTCGCCGATGTTGTTGTTGAATTTGGGGAACATCTGCGTCAGCTCGCGCCCCACCATCATGGTGATCAGCGACTGTTTGGTCAGATTTTCGGTTTTGTCGCAGGCGATGAAGGTGCCGTCGCGGAAAATGCTCACTTCGTCGGTGATGGCGAAGATTTCGTCCATCTTGTGGCTGATGTAAATGATGCCCTTGCCCTGCTCGCGCAGCTCGCGAATGATGGCGAACAGGTGCACCACTTCACCTTCGGTCAGCGCCGAGGTCGGCTCATCCATGATCAGCACGTCGGCGTTGTAGGATACGGCCTTGGCGATCTCCACCATCTGCTGGCTGGCGATGCTCAGTTCGCCCACCAGCGTTTCCGGCCGCAGTTTGATGTTCAGCCGCGCCAGCAGCTCGCGGGTTTGTTCATTCAGCTGTTCGTGGTTGACGAACCCCAGCCGCGCCGGCTCACGCCCCAGCCAGATGTTTTCCGCCACCGTCATGTAGGGCACCAGGTTCAGCTCCTGGTGAATCATGGAAATGCCCGAATGCAGCGCCTGCAGCGTGTCGCTGAAGGTCACCGGCCGGCCTTTGATTTTGATCGAGCCCTCATCCGGGTGATAGATGCCGATCAGGCATTTCATCAGCGTCGACTTGCCCGCGCCGTTTTCGCCCATCAGCGCATGCACGCTGCCGGGTTTGATTTTAATCGAGACCTTATCCAGCGCTTTGACGCCGGGGAACTGCTTGCTGATGCCTTCGGCCTCAAGAACATAAGGGTACATACCGCTTACCTCCGCACTGACCCACGTTTTCTGCGGCGGGCGCTCAGGTGGAGCGCCTGCGGCAGGCTTCAAGGCTTATTTTTTGTTTTTATCGGCGAATTGCTGGTAATTGGCCTGGGTGATCAACTGATAAGGGATCAGCACGTTGCTCTCCACCTTCTCGCCTTTCACCAACTGAACGGCGGTTTGCACCGCGCCTTCGCCCTGGCCTTTGGCGTCCTGGAACACGCTCAGCGCCAGATCGCCTTTTCTGATGAATTCCAGCGCATCGGGCGTGCCATCCACGCCGGCCACCCGCACGCCGGACTTTTTAGCCTGCTTGAGCGCCAGGATGGCGCCGATGGCCATTTCATCGTTGTTGGAGGCGATGGCGTCGATCTGCTGGCCGGTCAGCACCCAGTCAGTGGTGATATCCACCGCATCTTTACGCGTCCACTTGGCGGTTTGCTTATCGACAATCTTGATGCCGGGATAGTTGGCCGCCACCTCTTCCACGCCGCGGGTGCGGTCGCGGGTCGATTCATTCGACAATTCCCCCATCAGGATCATCACGTTGCCCTTGCCGTTCATCAGCTTGGCCAACGCTTCCATCTGCAGTTTGCCGGCCAGCTTGGAATCGGAGCCGACGTAGGCCATGCCGGCCGGGAGCGTCACTTCCGGCTTGCGGTTGACGAACACCAGCGGGATTTTGGCGTTCTCGGCCAATTTGATCATCGGCTTGACGCCCTGAGTATCCACCGGGTTGAGGATGATGGCGTCGACGCCCTGGCTGACGAAGTTTTCGATTTGTTGAATTTGCTGCGCGATGTCGCCCTTGGCGTCTTCGAACTGGCCGCTGACGTTGCCGTCGGCTTTCATTTTGTTTTGCATCGACTGGCGCAGAATGGTGAGGAAGTTGTCATCGAAGTAAGCCATGGAAACGCCGATCTTGATGTCTTTCGCCAACACGCTGGCCGGCAGCATGCACATCAGTACGGAGGCGGCGATCAGTTTCTTCAGCTTCATGTTCGTTACCCTTTAATCGTTAGAATGAAGTGGTCTGTTGATTGACAGCTAATGAAAGATATTTTTTACATTCAAACAACATTACGGTCGGTGTTATCCCTTTGATACGGCGAAATTACCGCGTTATCACCGTATTAAGGCCGTGAACAAAATGGTGATCGATATCTCAAAACAGATTAAAAACAATCAATTGAAATAAACCCCTGGTAGAGCAAGCCGCGTCTTCGCCGCTTTTTTAAATATTTATTTCATAATTGAGATTATTGAAACTTTTTAACCCAAACAAGCGAAACATGCGTTTTGGAATGGCTTATTAACAAAAACATGACACGGATCTAACAAATGCAGTGAAAGCCATCGGGTAACGCGCCCCGCGCGTGCGCCACGCCGGGCGTCGGCAAAAACTGCGAGCGGGCGCGCAGTTTGCGGTTTCCGCGTTTCCCGACCATCCTTACTCGGCAATAATGGACATATCCCTATCTCAGGAGGACCTGACATGCAGCTCAGCAGTAAGGTGCGGATGAACCGCCTGTTCAATAACGGCAAGTGCCTGGATGTGGCGATCGATCACGGCATCGCCAACGAACCGGATTTCTTAATCGGTCTGGAAGATATCGAACGGGTGATGGGCAACCTGATCGCCGCGCGCCCCGACGCCATTCAGGTCAACTACGGCCAGGCGGAGCTGCTGCAGCGCGCGCCGCAGCGCGAAAAGCCGGCGCTGGTGATGCGCACCGACGTCGGCAACGCCTATAACGCAGCACGCCACCGTGAGATGTGGGCGGTGTTGCACAACCCGGAAGCGCCGATCCTCGCCGCGCTGCAAATGGACGCCGCCGCGGTGGTGGTCAATCTGTATATGATCCCGGATGAACCCGGCATTTTCCGCCAGTGCGTAGAGAACATCGGCCGCCTGCGCCACGCCTGCGATCGCTACGCCATGCCGCTGATGATCGAACCGCTGGTGATGGCCCCGGCCGGCCAGGGCGCCGCCTACGGGTCGCTCGGCGACGTGGAAAAGATCGTGCCGCTGGTGCGGCTGGCGCGCGAACTGGGCGCCGACATCATCAAGGCCGACCCGACCGAACGGGTGGAAGATTTCCACCGCGTGGTGGAAGCGGCGCGCTGCCCGACGCTGGTGCGCGGCGGCGGCAAGGGGGAGCTGGGCCCGGTGCTGGAGAAATCTGCGGCGCTGATGGCCCAGGGCGCGTCCGGCATGGTCTATGGCCGCAACGTGTATCAACACAGCAATCCGTCGCAGGTGGTGCGCGCCCTGATGGCGATCATCCATCAAGGCGCCAGCGGCCAACAGGCGCTGGAGATCTACCACCAGCAGTGACCCGCTTTTGTAACTAAAATAACCCCTTCGCGACCCGGCAGCATGCTATAACCTGCTGCCGGTAACTGCAGCTTGCCTCATTCCTCGCTAGAATACGCCGTGATATCGCCATTCGGAGAACCGCCATGCCAAAACAACGGGTGCCGCTCAAGCTGAGCACCTCCATCACGCTGATGGTGTCCGCCATCATCGCTTCGGTGCTGCTGGTGGTGTTCGCGCTGTTTTTCGTGCAGATGAGCCGCGAAGGGCAAGATCAGCTGCAGCAAAAAGCCATCGCTATCGCCAACACGCTGGCGCTCTCGAGCACCGTGATAGACGGCCTGCAGCGACGCGATCAAAGCGGCGCCGTGCAGCGCTTCGCCGAGCAGGTGCGCCATCAAAACGAGCTGCTGTTCGTGGTGGTGGTGGATATGCAGGGCATCCGCTATTCGCATCCCAAACCCTGGCTGATCGGCAAACATTTCATCGGCGAAGATCTGGCGCCAGCGCTGCAGGGCAACGTCAACAGCGCCATCAACCGCGGCACGCTGGCCCCGGCGCTGCGGGTGTTCGTGCCGGTGTATGACGAGCAGCGGCGGCAAATCGGCGTGGTGGCGCTCGGCATCGCGCTGGACACCGTGCAGCGGGTGGTGGCGGAAAGCCGCTGGATCATCTATTGGACCATCGCCTTCGCCGCGCTGGTCGGCAGCCTGGGCACTTTTTTCCTGGTCTCCGCGCTCAAACGCATCATGCTGGGTTTCGAGCCTTACGAAATATCCAACCTGTTCGAGCAGCGCAACGCCATGCTGCAGTCGATTAAAGAAGGCGTGATCGCGGTCGATAATGATTCCCGCATCACCATCGTCAACGACGAGGCCAAGCGCCTGCTGCGCCAGAGCGGCCCGGTGGAAAACCTGCTGCTGGACGCCGCCAGCAAGCATTGGCCGGCGCAGCTGCATCTGGCGGAAGTGCTGGCCAGCGGCAAGCCGCTGCGCGATCGACAGATCAGCTTCAACGGCAGCGAACTGCTGACCAATACCGTGCCGGTGATCGTCAATGGCCAGGTGACCGGCGCCATCGCCACCTTCCGCGACAAGACCGAGGTCAGCCGGCTGCTGCAGCGCCTGAGCGGCATGGCGCACTACGCCGATGCCCTACGGGTGCAGTCGCACGAATTTATGAACAAGCTGCACGTGATACTCGGCATGCTGCACATGAAGGCTTATCAGCAGTTGGAAAACTACATCATCAATACCGCCAGCAACTACCAGGAAGAGATCGGCGCACTGCTGCGCAAGATCCACTCGCCGGAAGTGGCGGGCTTCTTCATCGGCAAGATCAGCCGCGCTCACGAAGCCGGCATCGAACTGACCATCGAGGAAACCAGCCTGCTGCCGGAAACCGACGACGCGGAAACCACGCACGTGCTGATCAGCGTGCTCGGTAACCTGATCGAAAACGCCATCGACGCCATCGACGGCGTTGAAGGCCACGAGATCGGCCTGAGCTTCCATCACCACGACGATCAATTACACTGTATCGTCAGCGACGACGGCCCCGGCATCGATCCGGCGATCGCCGCGCACATCTTTGAACACGGATTTTCCACCAAGGGAACGGGACGCGGCATCGGCCTGGCGCTGATCCGCAGCCATCTGGAGAAACTGGGCGGCGGCATCGATGTCGAGTCCGAACCGGGCGAGCTGACCCAATTTTTCGTGCACCTTCCCTATCAGGCCAAGAGCGAAACCCATGATTAACGTACTGATTGTCGACGACGACCCGATGGTGGCGGAGCTGAACAAATATTACCTGAGCCAGATCGGCGGTTTTCACTGCCAGGCGACGGTCGCCACCCTGGGCCAGGCGCGCGCCCTGCTGGCCGACGCCAGCGTCAGCATCGATCTGGTGCTGCTGGATATCTACATGCAGCAGGAGAACGGGCTGGATCTGCTGCCCGGCCTGCGCGAGCTCGGCGAGAAGACCGATGTGATCATCATCTCTTCCGCCAGCGATGTGAACACGGTGCAAAAGGCGCTGCACTACGGCGTGGTGGATTACCTGATCAAGCCGTTCCAGTTTAGTCGCTTCAAAGAGGCGCTCAGCCGCTATCGACAACAGTCGCAGCTGCTGGCGCAGCGCGAGTTTTCGCAGGCCGACGTCGACAGCCTGCTGCGCCGCCAGCCCGGCGGCCAGGAGAGCAAAAAGCTGCCGAAGGGCCTGACCAGCATCACCCTGAGCACGGTCTGCGAGTGGATAGAACAGCAGCACGACAGCGAATTCTCCACCGACAACCTGGCCAACGCCATCGGCATTTCGCGGGTGTCCTGCCGCAAGTACCTCATCTATCTGGCGGAAAGCGGCATTCTCGGCACCCGCATTCTGTACGGCGCGACGGGCCGCCCAGTCTATCTGTATCAGCTGAAGCCGGACGCGATCGCCATGCTGAAAGAGCATTGCCGCCCGGCATAAACGACGCCGGGCGCAGAAAGCGCCCGGACGTTGAAAGCTAGAAGTTGTACATGTAACACCTCGCCTCGCGGTGAGGATCTTTCGAGTGTATCCGCAGGCAGCGCCGCTTTTTCTGCTGTTGCTCCAGGTGACGCTGCTGCCGCTTGGCGGCTTCTGCGGCCTCGCGCTGCTGTTCGCGTGCAATCGCCTGCTCATTGGCCTGCGTCAGGCTGTCGACATTCCACACCTTGTGGCGCAGCGCGCTGCGTTTTTTCTGGTACTCCTCGGGGACTTTATTGTCCTTCGGCGGCGCCGCGTGGTATTCCAAATCCACCCGCGCCTGCGCAAAGCAGGCGCAACACAGGGCCACGCCGACCAACACTAGCCTTTTCATCGATAAACTCCTGACAAATCCCTGTTCTCATCTTTAGCAATTCAGCGGCCGGCCATTCAGCCAGGCGCGGCAATAAACGCCGACAAACGGCCGATGCGGCCCCGTCAGAGACGTCCGCCGCAGACGCAGCGACAGGCAACGGACGATATCGGCACCCTGCTCACAGGCCGTTCGGGCGCTCTGATGCCCCTGCGCGGAAGGTTTCGCCGCTTCCTGCGTTTGCAACCGGATTTCCAACGCTTCCCGCTCCGCACGCAGCAGCGCCAGCTGCATGCGCTCCGCCTGAATCTGTTCAGCCAACCAAATATGCTGCAACAAGCCATCCAGCCGCGCCGGACACCCCGCCGCAGAGGGACTTTCCGTCGAGGCGCCGGGCGAGGAATGGCGATCGATGAACGCCTGACTGCAAAATGAGGCCAGCAGCGCCAGCGCCGCAGCGATTAACGAAGGTAGTTTCAATACACAAGCTCCATGAATAAGCCGACTGGGGCGCGCCGCGAAAAACGACGCAGAGAACCGTTCAACAGCCGTTGAGTGAAGACACCTGAGGCTCCGCGGGATCGGGCGCATGTTGCCCTCCCGTCGCCGGCGCTTTCGCGTTTTCGGCATCGCATTCCGCCAGACGCGCCAAGGTTTCGGCCTCATTCTCCGTGGGCGGGGTCGGCTCAGCCATCTCTTGTCGCAGGCCATGCGCCAGCTCTTTCAATTTCTTCTGAAACAGCACGGGAGAAATTCCCTCGCATTGCCGATCGTAACGGGCCGCATTTGCTTGCAGACTCAACAACGACATTATCAACATGGCGACAATACGCTTTGCCATTGAAAACTCCTGTAAGGATGTCTGGGTATGTTGATATATATTCAACAAGCAGAGATTCATCGTTTAAAGATAAATAACGCATCGGAAAAACAGAGTAGCGAATTAATAATAAACCGTTCCACAATATCTTTGAGATAACGTCTGCCGCCCCGCCGAATAAAGAGCGGCGGTTAGCGCCCCCCTATTTTCGACCAGTCCAGCGTACCGCCGATACCGACCCGGCCTTCATTCAGCACGGCAGCGGCGGATTCGCCGGCGATAATGCGCTGTTTCTGTTCTCGCGTTGCGGGCTGCGGTGTTCCCCAATTCCCCCAGTGAGTGGAGGAGGATGAGGATGAAACAGTGGGGTGAATGGCACTGCATCCGTTTAATACAAGACACAATGCCAGAAGAGAATTACGCCATGTCATACTATTTCCCTTAAAATAACGCTATTGGTAGTGACGGTAAATGAAAAACGAGTTTATTTAGTTTAATAACTTTCGCCGCATGCAATCGCCTGCGACAAAAAGAATACGCAAGTGTTAATCACCCGTTATTTTAATTAACCTGAATCAAAAAAATATCGTTCAATAAGACAACGCTAATCGCAGAAATGGGCCAGCAGGCTCAGCGCACTTCCGAGTGCGCTGGGATCTTACTCTTCGCCGTCCGGCTGCCAGGCCAGCAGATCGCCAGGCTGGCAGTCGAGAATGCGGCAGATCTTGTCCAGCGTTTCCAGCCTGACTCCCTTGACCTTGCCGTTTTTCAACAGAGACAGGTTTTGCTCGGTGATCCCCACCTGCTCCGCCAGCTCCTTTGAACGCATCTTCCTTTTGGCCAACATGACATCAAGACTTACGATTATTGCCACTCTATTCTCACACGAAAGAAAGCTGTTCTTCATTCAGCCGCAACGCTTCCAGAAATACCCGGCTAAATACCAGGATTGCGCAGCCTACGATCAGCGAGCGCACCGACTCGCTATTGACGCCATAATAAAGGATAAACAGCATTTTTTCATCGGCGGTCAATACCATCACCTGCAGCAGACCGGCTAACGACGGGAACAACACATCGACGATCAGCAAGATGCCAATGATCTGCAACAGCACCATATTGTTGCGATGCCACACGTTGCCGCGGAAGAATTGATAAAATAGCCCGGCGCCGCACAGCAGCGCGCTGTAATAGGGCAAATAACCGAGCATGTCGATAACCAGCGTGGCGAACAGCGCCCAGCGTTGCTGCGGGATCGCGTAGGCGAGCAGCTCCGGGTAATATTCCCGGTAAGAGGCGACGATATCGCGATAGGCTACGCCCTGCAGCCAGTCCCGCACGATGATGAACATCTCAACGCCGGTGCTGACGATCAGCATCGCCATAATGAGTAAACACAGACAACGCACATACAGCGGCAGATGGATCCTTGGCGCAGCGCCCATAATTTTCTATCCCTTAATCAACAGCAATAAATTATCGTAAAACGATAATTTATTGCTGTCAATGATCAAGTGGACTGATGAGTCAGGCGGTGGTCGCCAACGCGCGGACAATAAAAAAGGCCGGGCTAACCCGACCTTGTTTGACCGCTCGACGCGCTTAGACCAGTTCGATCACATCGAAGTTGGCTTCGCCGCTCAGATCGGCATCGTAATCAACGCCCTGCAGACCGAAGCCGAACAGGCGCAGGAATTCCGCCTTGTAGCCCTGGTAATCGGTCAGTTCGTTGATGTTGCTGTCGTTCAGCTGCTTCCAGATTTCACGGCAGGTTTCCTGCACTTCGTCACGCAGTTCCCAGTCATCCAGGCGCAGACGGTGTTTCTCGTCGGTATCCGGCGCCGCACCGCTGTACAGCTTGGTGGCGAACAGACGCTGGATCTGCTCGATGCAGCCTTCGTGAATGCCCTGCTCCTTCATGATCTTGAACACGATGGAGATATACAGCGGCATCACCGGAATGGCGGAAGAAGCCTGCGTCACCACCGACTTGAGCACCGCAACGTAAGCCGCGCCGCCTTTGGCCTGCAGCTTCTGGTTGATGGCGTGCGCCGCGCGATCCAGATCTTCTTTCGCCTTGCCCAGCGTACCGTGCCAATAGATTGGCCAGGTCAGATCGGTACCAATGTAGGAGTAAGCGACAGACTGCGCGTTATCCGCCAGCACGCCCGCTTCGTCCAGCGCGTCCATCCACAGCTGCCAGTCCTGGCCGCCCATCACCTTCACGGTGTCGGCGATTTCTTGCTCGTTGGCCGGCTCGACCACGGCCTCAACCAGCACGTCTTTGTTGGTGTCCAGCGCGACGGATTTGTACGGCTCGCCGATCGGCTTCAGTGCGGAACGCACCACTTCGCCGGTTTCCGGCATCTTACGCACCGGCGAAGCCAGCGAGTAAACCACCAGGTCAACCTGACCCAGGTCTTTCTTGATCAGATCGATAACGGTCTGACGGCACTCGTTGGAAAATGCGTCGCCGTTGATGCTTTTCGCGTACAGGCCTTCTTCTTTAGCTGCCTTGTCGAAACCGGCGGAGTTGTACCAACCGGCGGAACCGGTTTTGCCTTCGCTGCCAGGCTTCTCGAAAAATACGCCGATGGTGGCCGCACCGCTGCCGAAAGCGGCATTGATGCGCGAGGCCAGACCGTAACCGGTGGATGCACCAATGACCAGCACCTTTTTAGGCCCGTTTTTCAGTTCGCCGCGCGACTTAACGTAGGCGATTTGCTCACGGACGTTGGCTTCACAGCCTGCCGGGTGAGCGGTGGTGCAGATAAAACCACGAATTTTAGGTTTGATAATCATAGTAATTTTTTCTTGGTAGCTAAAAACCGAAGGACAATATACCTGATTTTCTCGATATACTTAAGAAAGTGCGAAAACAAGCGCAGTGAACAGACCAGTTTAGTCGAGGGATCAGGGTTGCCCAACTCCGCATCGTGATGCCTCCACGCGCCACGCTTCGCACCCTCAGCGCGTTCAAGCCTTCCCTCTTAAAATCAGCAAAAGTTGATCATGCTTCTGGCGTTGCGTTATGGTGTGGCTGTTTTTCGGTCGAAATCCAGGGAGGAACAAAGAAAAATGGATAATCCACTGTTACTAAAGGAACGTTTAAATACCTACTCGCAAACGATGGCTCGTCAACAAGGACGTATGCTTTTAGAACTCTCAGAGCGCGTTAATAGGGACTTTTTAAAAGATCGGACAGTCGGTAATGCCTTCAGACATGAGATGCACTGCTTTGTGAATGATAAATTGCAAAAATGCCAACAAGTAGGTGAAGCGGCGAATGTTGCAATGAGAGAAATGAAGCAAGAATATCAATCGCTTTCTGAGCAAGAGCGCTTATTGCGAACTGACGCCGTGACACCTTATGCCGTAATGAGAAAGAAAGTCAGTCATGACGCCGTAGTGACCTACGTGTTAGCCGGCGTTGGCTTCCTCTCGGGAATAGCACAAATTTTACTCGGCGTGGGCTTGGATTGGACTGGCGTCGGAGCCATTCCAGGAACGTTACTTTTAATCAATGGCATCAATAATGTCTACGAAAACGGTTATACGCTGTTATTTGGCAAGAATACTATTGGTCCAGGCCGAATGATGTACCGTTCTGCGGCTTCAACGCTAGGCTATTCCCATTCAGCAGCAGACATGGCGTTAGGTGGCGTAGACTTACTGTTATCAGGCTATGGTTTACTAAAACTGTCGCTGAAACCAGAAGCCTGGCGATTATTTCGCTACATCAATACAGACTATATTCGCGGTTGGAGAAACATGGGAAGAACCAGCTTGATGCTTGAAGGTGGCGCAGATGTCTCAACCCTTAATTCCATTTATAAAGGCAGCCAGGAACAGTGATGGAACCAACTTTATATTATATTCTTTCTACTCTCGCTGCCGCGGCCTGTCTGGCCGTGAAATACGGCTTCAGACCGCCTCTGGGTTCCAAGGGTTATGTCGTTCTGGTTACGATATGTTTTTTAATCCTTTGCTGGCAATTTACCCTTTTTGCCAACGGCAACGCGATGTTTATTGCTGACTCTGAAACATGGACCAAAGAAAATTGGCCTCTACGCTACTGTGCGTTGGGGTTTGCTCTTGCACATGCCTTCGCCACTTTCGAATCCTCCAGAAGAAAGAAAAAAGACAAACTTTCCTGAAGTCGTCACCACCAAATGAAACGCCATTTGGTGGTGACAAGGTAGATCCATTACGCCTTGTTCTTTTCCAACTGCTCGATCAGCGTGTAACGCAGCGATGAGGCGTCGGCCGGTACGTTCTCCACCGGGGTGACGCGCACTTTCAGCCGATACTGATAGCCTGGTTCGAAGGTGAAACCCTCGATGCCGGTATAGAACAACTCCCACGGCTGCTGCGCGGAGCGGCGCACCTGCATGCACTTCATCGGGCCGACGCCCACGCAGTCCACCAGCGCGCTGTTGACCAACAACACTTCCGTTTGGCCGCCTTTCTCGTTTGCGGGCTGATTCATCGAGGTTCCCTCCTGGCTGCAGCCGGCCAGCGCGGCCAACGCAACAAATAACAACGCTTTAATTTTCAATGTACTGCACCAATAGTCATCCAGGGGCGCCATGCTAACAAATTAACCGGCTCAAGAGAACGGATAGCGATACGGATCCACACCCCCAGAATATCATTCCTCGGTGCTCTATCAGTCTGGAAAATATCGCAAAATAAACCCCCTGTTCTTATCCGAACCGGTAATTACCCCCGCTATTTTTTCTGTTAAAAACAGCTGGCTTGCGCAAGCTTTACTGAATTTAACTGAATCGATAAAGAGGGAATTTTATGCAAGAGATCGATGCCAAACACTTTCACCTGATCGCCGGCGCCGGTAACTTTGCCGACAACCGCGGCAGCAATGGCCGCGTCAACAACAACGGCGGCAACAAGAACGGGGGCGGGTCATCCAATCAGGGATTCTACGGCAAGCACACCTCGCCGGATTGCGTTAACGGCGTGATCACCGGTTCTCTGGGCGGCCTTGGCGGCCTGGCGGTGGGCGCGCTCAACGGCGGCTGCTTCAAGGAAGGCAGCAAAGGCGGCGGCAACGTCGGTATGGGGAAAGGCGGCAACAAAAACAGCGGCAGCAACTGCAATAGCAATAAAGGCGGCAATACCTGTTCGCGCTAAGCGGTTTTAATTAATCAAAGCCCCGGCTGAGCCTCTCCGTTCGGTCGGTGCTTTCCGTATTTTTGGTGATAACCATGTTTAAACTGTTTCGTACCTTATGCCTGCTGCTCGGCTTCTGGATCGCCACCCTGCTGCTCAGCGGCGCGGGGGTCTCCTTTACCCACGGCTACGCCGCGCCTAAAAATCTGTCGCATTTCGTCGTCTCGCTGGTGGTGGTCGGCGCCATCCTGCTGTGGACCCATAAATTGCTGCGGTTCTTTTTTGCCGAGAAATTTGAGAAGAAACCGCGTTAAGCCGTGTTCTTATTGGGAGCGCCGCCCGCAACGATAAAACCGGCATCGCGAATCGCCGCCTTAACCTGCCTGGCGTCCATCACGGCCGTTTTCACATAGCCAAAAAAGGCCACCCGTGCGCCGGGCAAACGGATTGGCGTCGCCAGTTGGGCCATAAGATCACGATTGCGCTGCGCCATCAGCTCGGCGCGCGCATGCCAAAACGCGGTGGCGTCGGCGCGTGTTTCAGTGGCGGTGTCGAACCGAGACGCCAACTCGCTGAGCGCCTCCCACTCCGCCAACAGGGCGGCGATCACTTCAGGATTAGCCACCTGCTCCCAGTCAGAGGGTAAGGCCCCCTCACGCCACGCCTCGAGATAGCCGGGCAACATCATCTTTAATTGACTCAGTTGCTCGTTCACTGCGGGTTACCTTTTATAGCGCCTGATGCCGGGATATTTCCCATAATGACACTCTCGTTAAACCGTTGATGGGAGCAATGGCAGAAGCTTATCAGCGCCATAGATGACGTAATGACTTTTGGTGCGGCCAAATTAGCGATAGGTGCGGTTGGGGGGTGAGACGGGAGCTCGGGCTGATGGCTGTGACGCGAAAAGAGAAACGGGGATTGTTGCTGGCGTCTTAGGTGAAATTTACTTATAAATCAATCACACAAAAAAAGACCGAATACGATTCCTATATTCGGTCTAGGGAAATGGCTCTTGGGAGAGAGCCGTGCGCTAAAAGTTGGCATTTAATGCAGGGCTTGTTCAGCCGTGCACTTTAAGAGTAGCCTACCGCGCCAGTTTTGCCAGCCGCCCGGCGGCCGCGTGATAGTTCCGTGACGAAATAACTATGCGGCAAATGCGCATCAATCTGCGCGCGCTGGGCAAGGCGTTGGCAAACAAGCGGTTAGTCAGCGCACAGCTTCTCGGCGCGTTCGATAAACGGCGCCATGCTCATTTTTTTCCCCGGTTCAGCGGGATCGTCCAGCAGGATCACGTCCAGCGGTTGCGCGCGCTGATGGCCCTTCTTCACCTGCTGCTCCGCCGCGTCGTTGAGCGGGTATTGCATCAGGGTGCTGTTATTCAGCACGAACAGCGCGCCGCCGCTGCGGCACTGCAGCGTCACCTCTTCCTTGGTGAACGCCCACTGTTTGCCGTACTCCAGTTTGGTGATGTTAACCAGTTTGTCTGCCGCCAGCGCGCCGGTCGCGGTTGCCAGCAGCGTAATGCCGAGTAATACCGATTTCATGTGATGGCCTTAAGGTTGCTATTCGCGTCGATTTTCCCGCAGCTTGCCGGCCTGCGGCAAGCTGAAATGTCAAACCGGCGCATAGGTTGCAAATAAACTGACCAGCAGCAGCACCGCTATGCCCAGCCCGACTTCGAGCCAGCACGCCAGCACCACCCCGCGCTGCGCCAGCGCCGGTACGCGGCTCATCGCCGGCACGATGGCGTAGCGATTGGCCAGCGCCACCATCACCATCAGCGCCACCAGCGCGGTTTTGATCAGCAGCAGGCGCTGATAAGGCGAACTGAGATTAAGCGGCCAACCGCCGAGTATGATCAGGCTGTTGACGATGCCGGTGACGATCACCGCCGCCACCGCCAGGTGCCCCCAGCGCGAGAAACGGATTAGCGTGGTGATGGCATCGCTGCGCCATTGCGGCGGCTGCAGGTAGCGCAGGCAAACCAGCAGCGGCGCCAGGCTGCCGAACCAGTAACCGGCGGCCAGCAGGTGCGCCGCATGGTTGGCGCGGTGCAGCGCGCCCAGCGCGCCTTCGTGCATCGCCGCGTGGCCGATGAACGCCAGGCTCACCAGCAGCAGCGCTGAGCACAGCGCCAACGCCTGCGCGCGCGGCCGTTCCGGTAGCAGCAGGCTCAGGATCGCCAGCAGCGACAGGCCCAGATGCCAGCGCCACACTTCGCCGAAGGTGGTGCCGAGCACCGCCCACCAAACCTCCAGCCGCCAGGCGTCTTGCCAACCGTCACCCATCTGCCCGGCCTGAATGGCCAGCAGCGCCACGGCGGAAAGCCCGGCAATCCAGGTGCCGGCAAGCAGCAGCGGACGCACATCGCGGGAGAGGATCGGGGAAAGGCGCTGCGGTGCCAATAAGGCGGTGAACAGACTGATGCCAAACATCAGCATCACCGCCGCAAAGTGCACCAAGCGACACAGAACGAACAGAGTCGCCAGACTCACGATCAGTTTACGGTGAAGCTGTACTGGCCTTTGGTTTTATGCCCGTCGACCGACACCACATGCCAGCTGACGTTGTATTTGCCCGCGCTCAGCTCACCTTCGATCGGCACGTTGACCTGGGTGTTGTTGTTCGGATCGAGCTGCAGCTTGCCGGTTTTCACCACGGCGTTATCCGGGCCGGTGATTTTCACGCCGCTGAAGTTCGGCTCGATGCCTTCGGAGAAGCTGAGAGTCAGCGCCTTCGGCGCCGGGCTGACGCTGGCGTCGGCCTTCGGCGTTTCCACTTTCAGGTGAGCGTGCGCCAACGCTTGCTGTGAAGACAAGCCAACGAACAGGACGAAAACGGTGGAAAGCAGGCGACAGGAGGAACGAATTTTACCGATCACAGTGGTATCCCTTAACAATATAAAGAGGGTCATAAGGGTTAAGGCCACAGCCAAGGCGATGTATCAGCGGCCCCAACCCACCGCAAATGATTGCGCCACGGGTAAACAGAAAAACGGGTTGTATCGGCTAACCCTCTGTTTTGACTCTACCATCCCTGTAGCGTATCGCGGTAAATCATAACGAGCACGCCTCAGCAAGTCGAGCGCATCACTGGCATTTTGCGATCCGGCAGCACGTATCGCCGCATAACCGCGATAAACGCAGGGTAAAAAAAACCGCGCGTCGGGTTTGCCCCGCGCGCGATTTTTCAATGTTCAGTCAGGGATCAGGCCTGGCCGTTGCCGCCCTGGCCCATCGCGCCCATTTTCTTCAGGTCTTTGTCGATGAAGAACAGGCCTTTGCCGCTGGTGCCCACCAGCGCCAGCTTATCCAGCACGGATTTGAACAGTTTCTCTTCTTCGTGCTGCTCCGCCACGTACCATTGCAGGAAGTTGAAGGTGGAGTAATCGTGCGAGGACATTGCCGCGTGCGCCAGCTCGTTGATCTGACGGGTGATCAGCTTCTCGTGTTCGTAGGTCTGTTCGAACACGTCCGCCAGCGACTCAAACGCCACCGGCGGGGCCGCGATGGTGCCCAGCAGCGGCAGAGAGCCGGTGTCGCTCAGGTAGTCGAACAGACGTTGCATATGCTGCATCTCTTCCTGAGAGTGCTCTTTAAGAAATGCGGCGGCGCCTTCAAAGCCTTTGTCGCTGCACCATGCGCTCATCTGCAGATACAGGTTGGCGGAGTAGAACTCCAGATTCAGTTGCTCATTCAGCTTTTGAGTCATTTCTTGCGTCAGCATAATCATTCCTTTTATTTTGCAGGTCATGAATTTAATTTCCGCGCATTATGCCCTGTCGCCGTAAAAATAAAAACACCTTATTTACATTCAAACCAAATCAATTACAAAAACAAATTATATCAATAAGTTAAAATATCATGGAGTTATTGGTAATTAACATGAGAATTATTTAGATCTTTTATTTTAATCATAAAGCGAATCATTCTTATTTAAAAGAATAAATAGATTGCATTACTCTTGGATAAATATCGCCCGCCGCCGCGGCGCAACGGGCTTGCCAAGCGCCGCCGGGTGGATTACCTTCTGCGCAGATTCAATGCGGCAAAGTAAGGAGTATAAGGTGGGTTACAATCTGGCCGAGTTGTCCAAAGAAGAAATGGACAGGGTGAATGTGGATCTCGCTGCCTCAGGCGTGGCGTACAAAGAGCGTTACAACATGCCGGTGATCCCGGAAGTGGTGGAGCGCGAGCAGCCGGAGCCGCTGCGCGACTATTTTCGCGAGCGCGTGGCGCACTACCGCGCGGAATCCCACAAGTTTTCGCGTCTGCCTTACGAACCGAAGGCCAAATAACAAAACCCGCCGTTACGGCGGGTTTTCGTGTCACTTGCCGGCAAACCGGTCGGTGGCGATCATCAGCTGGTGCAAAATGCCCGGTTCATCAAACGAATGCCCCGCCCCTTCCACGATATGCAGCTCCGCCTCCGGCCAGGCCTTGGCCAGATCCCAGGCGTTCTGCACCTGGCAGGCCATGTCATAGCGGCCGTGGACGATTACCGCCGGGATATGGCGGATCAGCGGCACGTTGCGCAGCAGTTGGTCATCGCTCTCCAGGAACCCCAAATGCGTAAAGTAGTGGTTTTCAATGCGGGCGAACGCCAGCGCGAAATCATCCTCGCCGAACGAAGCGGATTCACGGCTTGGCAACAGCGTCACCGTTTCCCCTTCCCACACGCTCCACAGTTTGGCCGCTTCGAGCTGCACCTGCGGATCGGCTGAAGTCAGCCGCTGCCGATAGGCGGCAATCACGTCTTTGCGCTCGTCATCCGACAGAATGGACAGCACGCGCTCCCACTTGTCCGGGAAGAAGCGCGAAGCGCCGTCCTGGTAATACCAATGCAGCTCCTGCTTGCGCAGGGTAAAGATGCCGCGCAGCACCATTTCACTGACGCGCTCCGGGTGGGTCTGCGCATAGGCGAGCGCCAGCGTAGATCCCCAGGAGCCGCCGAACACCAGCCACTGCTCGACGCCGGCCATTTCGCGCAGCCGCTCGATATCGGCCACCAAATGCCAGGTGGTGTTGTTGTCCAGACTGGCGTGCGGACGGGAGCGGCCACAGCCGCGCTGATCGAACAGCAATACCTTGTAGCGCTCGGGATCGAACAGCTGGCGATGATGCGCAGAGATGCCGCCGCCCGGCCCGCCATGAATGAAGACCGCCGGTTTACCGTTCGGGTTGCCGCTCAGCTCCCAGTAGATCCGGTGGCCATCCCCAGTGTCCAGCCAACCGCTGTCGTATGCCGCTAACGGCGGGTACAAACCTCGTAATTGTTCCATGGCGCTTTCCGTCTCTCTGTGAGTCATGCTTTCATCAAAGCGGAAGCCGCCCGGCAGGTCAACGGTAAAACCCGAAAACTCGAACGCGCACCGAGAACTCGGCGCGCGTTTGCTCAAAATCGCAACGACCTGCCTGCAAAACGGCCACAGGCCCGATCAGTTAAGGTGCGCGATCGCCTCCCTGGCAAGCTCTGTCACCCACCTTTACGCATATGCGGCTCGCGCATCTCCTGTGCGGTTTTCGCCTCGATGCTCAGTTCCGCCGTCGGGCGCAACATCAGGCGTGCCAAGCCGATGGGTTCGCCGGTTTCCCGGCAGTAGCCGTATTCGCCGTTCTGCAACCGCGCCAGCGCCGCATCGATTTTCGGCAGCAGGCGGCTTTCGCGATCCAACTGGCGGAACAACAGGCGCAGTTCTTCTTCGCGCGCCGCCTTGTCGGCTTCATCGCCCGTCGCTTCGCCGCTGTCGATCGCCTTCTTCAGCTCATCGATGTGCAGCAGCAGTTTTTGCCGCTCATCCTGCAGCAGCTGGCGGAAAAAAGCCCGTTGAACCGAGTTCATGTAATCAGAATCCGGCATGGCCAGCAGTTGCTGCGCATCCGGTAATGTCATCACTGTCATTGCGTTCTCCGAACCCTAAAGGTGTAATATTATAACATAATAAATATTTTAAGCACCCGGTCATCCAAAAACAAAATTTCACGTGCAAACAGCCTGTTACATACTACTTGCACTTTGTCGCTTGCATCCTGTCGGCTTTAGGCGGTTAATGGCTGAGCAAGCCACCCAATCATAGGTAACGAGAGGCCATCATGAGTAAGGGAATGGATAGCAAAAAAAATGCGAAGAAGAAGCCGTTGAAAACCCCAGCCGAGAAACGTGCGGAGAAACGCGCCAAAAAAGCGCATCCGTCTGGTGAGTAAGCGCCCTTCCATCCGTCATTAAACCCGCCAAGGCGGGTTTTTTATTGCCTCACAGGAGAGATGGCCGATGTCCTGCCTCACCCTTGCCGCCGCCCAATACCCCGCCGCTGCGGCCGATATCACCTGCAACCTTGACCGCCACCTTGAATTTATCGCGCAGGCAGCCGAACAGCAGGTGCAACTGTTGGTGTTTCCCGAACTGTCGCTAAGCGGCTATGAGCTGGCCGATGCCGCCGAACTGGCGCTGACGCTGGACGATCCGCGTCTGCAACCGCTCGCTGCGGCGGCGCAATCGCATCAGATGACGATCATCGTCGGCGCGCCCTTGCGCAGCGGCCAGGCGCTGCATATCGCCGCCTTGATCTTTCACCCCAACGGCGCGGTGGCCGCCTATACCAAGCAACATCTGCACGGCGCGGAACAACAACGGTTCTTGCCCGGTAATGGCGGCACGCTGCTGGAAATACATCGGCAACGCATCGCGCTGGCTATCTGCGCCGACACCTCGCAACCCGGCCACGCAAGCGCCGCCGCGCTGGCGGGTGCGCAGATTTATGCCGCCGGCGTGCTGGTATCTGAAGCCGGTTACGCGAAAGACAGCGACGCGCTGGCAGGCTATGCCCGTCGTTATGGCATGGTCACGCTGATGGCCAACCATGCGGCGCTGACCGGAGGCTGGATCCCGGCAGGCCGCAGCGCCATCTGGGATGAAACGGGAGCGCTTTTGATTGCCGCACCGGATGACGCCCCTGGTCTTGTCATCGCCGGCAAGACCCGCGACGGTTGGCACGGCCGCCTGTGCCGGTTAAGCTGAAGCCTGACGGCAACGCGGAGGAAAGCATGACGTTACGCGTAATAGATACCGAGACCTGCGGGCTGGACGGCGGCGTGGTGGAAGTGGCCTCCCTCGATCTGCTCGACGGCCAATTGACCAACCCGATGAGCGACCTGATCAGCCCGGACCGCCCCATCAGCCTCGACGCGATGGCGATTCATCACATCACCGAACAGATGGTGGAAGGCAAACCGCGCATTGCGGTGGCGATCGGCCGCTATCAGGGCAGCCCCTACTATGTGGCGCACAACGCCGCCTTTGATCGCGGGGTGTTGCCGGAGATGAACGGCGCCTGGATCTGCACCCTCAAGCTGGCGCGCACGCTGTATCCGGACATCAAGTACGGCAACCAGTATCTGCGCTACGCGCTGAATCTGGACGTGCAGCTGCCGGCAGACGCCACGCTGTACCCGCACCGCGCGCTGTATGACTGCTACGTCACCGCCGCGCTGCTGCAACGCATCATCAAGGATTCGGGCTGGACGCCGGAGCAAATGGTGCAGATCACCGAACAGCCGGTGCTGCTGAAGAAGTTCAAGTTCGGCAAGTATCGCGGGCAGGAGATCGACCGCATCGCCCAGGAAGACCCCGGCTATCTGCGCTGGATGCTGAAATCCATCGACGATCTGAGCCCGGACATGAAACACACGCTGAAATACTATCTGATTGGCTAACACAGCGGGCGGCTCAGGCCGCCCGCCGCACGCCGTTATTCCGCCAGCGCCAGAATGAAGGCGTACTCCAACGCAATATCCTCATAGGCCTTGAAGCGGCCGGATTTGCCGCCGTGGCCGGCATCCATGTCGGTATACAGCAGCAGCTGCCGATCGTCGGTTTTCAGCTCGCGCAGCTTGGCCACCCACTTGGCCGGCTCCCAATACTGCACCTGCGAATCGTGCAGGCCGGTGGTCACCAGCAGATGCGGGTACTCCTGCGCTTTCACCTGATCGTACGGGCTGTACTGCTTGATGTAGTCGTAATAGGCCTGCTCGTTCGGGTTGCCCCACTCGTCGTATTCGCCGGTGGTCAGCGGAATGGACTCATCCAGCATGGTGGTCACCACGTCGACGAACGGCACCTGCGCCACCACGCCGTGGAACAGCTGCGGCGCCTGGTTGATCACCGCGCCCATCAGCAGGCCGCCCGCGCTGCCGCCCATCGCGAACACTCGCTTGCCATCACCGTACCCCTGGGCGACCAGCGTTTCGGTCACGTCGATAAAGTCGTTGAAGGTGTTCTGCTTGTTGAACAACTTGCCGTCTTCATACCACAGTTGCCCCAGCTCGCCGCCGCCGCGAATGTGCGCCAACGCGAACACGACACCGCGATCCAGCAGGCTCAGGCGGCTGGCGCTGAACGCTGGATCCATGCTGCTGCCGTAAGAGCCGTAGCCATACACCATCAGCGGGTTGGCGCCGCGCTGGAAGCTGTCCTGGCGATACACCAGCGAAACCGGCACCTCGACGCCGTCGCGCGCCTTCACCCACACCCGCTCGCTGCGGTAGTTTTCCGGCGTGAAATTCTTCACTTCCTGCTGTTTGAGCATCGTCCGCTCGCCGCTGTCCATGTTCAGCTCGTACAGCGTGGTCGGGGTGGTCATCGACGAATAGCCGTAGCGCAGCAGCGCGGTTTCCGGATCCGGGTTATACGCCAGCCAGGTGGTGTAGGTCGGATCGTCGAAGGCGATGCGCTTCTCTTCGCCGCTTTGCCAGTGGATTTGGCGCAGCAGCGTCAGGCCGGCATTGCGCTCTTCCACCACCAGCCAATCGCGGAACAGGCTGAAGCCCTCCAGCATCACGTCGGCGCGCGGGGCGATCAGCGTCTGCCACTGCGCTTCGTCCGCCTGCTCGCTTTGGTACAGGCCGAAGTTCTTGCCGTCCTTATTGGAGCGGATATAGAAATGCTGGTGATAGTGATCGATGGCGTACTCGTGATCCTTGCGGCGCGGCACGAACAGCTGCGGTTTGGCGTCCGCACGATCGGCATCCAGCAACAGGATCTCCGAGGTGGTGGTGCTGCTCAGGTGGATCAGAATAAAGCGCTCGGAGGTGGTCTTCTCCAGCCCGACGTAGAAGGTATCGTCCTGCTCTTCGTAAATCAGCTCGTCCTGCTGCGGATCGCTGCCGACTACGTGGCGATAAACCTGATACGGCAACAGCGTCTTGGCGTGCTTGCGCACGTAGTACACCGTCGAGGAATCGTTGGCCCACTCGAAGCTGCCGGAGGTGTTTTCCAGCACTTCGTCGGCCCAGCTACCGTCGGCCAGGTTCTTGAAACGAATGTCATACTGGCGGCGCGACAGGAAATCCTCCGCCACCCCCAGACGCTGATTGTCGGGGCTGACGTCCAGCCCGCCCAGGGTGTAAAACTCGTGGTTCTCGGCGCGTTGGTTGCCGTCGATAAGCACATCCCACTGCTCGCTCTCGGCCTGCGGCTGGCGCACATAAATCGCGTATTCGTTGCCCGGCTCGTAGCGCGTCTGATAGCGATAGCCGTGGCGCACGTAAGGCACCGAATGTTCCTGCTGCGGGATGCGCGCCACCATCTCTTCGTACAGGGCTTCGCGCAGCGCCTGCTGCGGCTTCAACATCGCATCGGTGTAGGCATTCTCCGCCTGCAGGTAGTCCAGCACCTGACGATCTGCGCGCTCATCGTCGCGCAGCCAGTAGTAGTCATCCACGCGCGTATCGCCGTGGATAGTGATGGGATAAGGCCGTTTTTCCGCTTTCGGTGGGGTCATCATTGCTAAATCATCCGCTTACATAGATTGCGGCAAGAGTGACACGATTCCCCCCGGCTTGCCAAGCGGCGCTATGCCAGCTCGCGCTTTTTCTCGTTGACGTCGCTCTCGATGCCCTGTTTGACGTCCGCCGGGATCTTCAGCGCCTGCGCCAGCGCATCAAGATAGCCGCGCTCCATAAAGTGATCGACGTCGATTACCAGGCAACTCAGGTAATAAACCTCCAGCGCCTCGTCTTCGTTTTGCACGCTGCGGGCGATTAACGCCGGGTTGAGCGGCTGGTCGAGCGCTTCCTGCACCCAGCCCTGCGCCTCTTCCCCCACCTGCAGTTGCGCCAGGCTGTGATCGATGGCGCGCTGCTCGTCGGCATCGATATGGCCGTCACTCTTGGCGGCGAACACCAGCGCCTGCACCAAACGCTTGGCGCGCAGATCCACCGGCGTGGTTTGCAAACCGAACTGCGGTTCGTCCTGATGGGTCTCTTTCACCCGCTGCTTGTACTTATTCCACAGCACCGCGCCCACCGCCGCGCTGCCGCCGATAATCAGCGCATTCTTGCCGAACTTACCCACCAGCTTGCGCGAAGATTTGTTGGCCAACAGCACGCCGACCAGGCCGCCCAGCGCCGTGGGCGCCAGCAGTTTGCCGATGCCTTCTGCCCCGCCCATCGCGCCGGCCTTCTGCCCGATCAACGTTTGAATCTGCTGCATCCAGTTACTTTTCATCATCTACCCCTTGCGTGAGAAAACGCGGCGCGCAGGCGCGGCCGAACCGACGGTAAACCGCCAGATTAGGGGATCTTTTGTCAATTTACGTCTGGGGGATGCAAACCTGTGTTTAGCGGGCCGGGCGGCCCGCCTGGATGGCTGCGGCGTTACGCGTCTTCGTCGCCCGCTTCATCGTCCTGCTCGTACTCGGCCAGCTCGTCGCGCATCGCCTGGAGGGCATCGCGGGTCATCAGCGCCAGCGTGCGGTAGAAACCGGTGGTGGCGTGCGCTTCCACTTTGCCGAGGAAGCGGCCGCACCACGGCAGCAGGAACTCGTCGAACAGCGCGATCTGCGCCTGCGCTTCATCTTCCTGCGACTGATCTTCCAGCCAGGACGCCGCCAGCAGCAGCTGGCCGAAATGGTCGGCCGGCGCCTCAGCCAGCGGCATGCCGCGCTGCTGTAGGAAGGCGCGCACTTCAGCCTCGCTGGCGCCTTCAACGTAGTCGGAGCGGAACGGCGGCACGCTGCATTCGCTGCCGACGAACATCGCATTGAAGTCGGTCGCCAGTTGGTTGACGTCGCCGCCCTGCTGCAGGCGCTTGAGCAGGTCATCCTGCTCCAGCGGCCAGTGCTGCTGCAGCTTGCCCTCTTTAATCAGCGCGAACAGCGGCACCAACAGCGGATCCTGCGGCTGGCGGTAGAACAGCGTACCCAGCACGCGGCAGACAATCGAAAACTCATTCATGATAAAGCCTTATTCAATACGGAAAATTTTGCCGGGACGATGTCACAAATCGGCCAATTCCGCAATCGCCGGCTTGCCGCGCCGCTCGAGAAAATCCAGCAGCCGGCGCGGGCTGACGTTGAGAATGCGCTCCTGCGGGAAGCCCACCTCTTCGATAATGCGCTCGCAGTGCTCAAAGTTACCCAGCGAAAAGGCGACGTGCGAATCCGAGCCCAGCGCCAGCCAGCCGCCGGCGTCGCGCACCGCGGCGGCGATCGCCCGACAGTTGGCCTCGCTGCCCTTGCGGGAGTGGGTGAACGACGAATTATTCAGCTCCAGCGCCACCTCGTATTTGGCCGCCGCCGCCGCGACGGCGGGAATGTCGATCGGATAACGCGGGTTGCCGGGATGGCTGATGATATGCACATCCCCCTGCGCCATCGCGGCGATCATCGCTTCAGTATTGGACGCTTTATCCTGCGGCGCAAACACCGGCTCATGGAAACCGGCGATGATCACGTCGGTGGCCGTCAGCATCGGGCCGGTGCAGTCGATATCGCCCTGCAGGTTTTTGATGTTGGCTTCGATACCGCGCAAAATGCCCACGCCGTTCACCCGGCGCGGCCAAACGTGCATGTTCATAAAGTGCCAGTAGTGCGGCGCATCGGCCATGTCCGGGCCGTGATCGGTGATGGCGAACAGCTGGATGCCCTTCTGCCGGGCTTCGGCGATGTAATCGTGCAGCGTGCTGTAAGCGTGCGTGCTGGCGACGGTGTGCATATGCAAATCAACGGGATACATTGTTTCTCCTTCCAGAGGGCCTGCCCGCAGCGGTGCGGGCGGGCGCGATGACGGTGTCAGCTTATCAGTTACCGAACGGCGGCTGAAGGATCAGTACCCCCGTTGCCTGTCGACCACGCCGGCAGGGGTATGCCCCGCCTCCAGCGCGCGAATGTTGGCGGCGATCTGATCCATCGCCTGCTGCGGCAACGTGATGGCAGCAATATGCGGGGTAATGGTGACACGCGGATGACGCCAGAACGGGTGATCCTGCGGCAGCGGCTCGCGGGCGAACACGTCCAGCGTGGCGGCGGCCAGTTGCCCCTGTTCCAACGCCGCCAGCAGATCGGCTTCCACCAGGTGCGCGCCGCGCGCGATGTTGATGAGGTAGGCGCCCGCGCTCAACTGTGCGAACAGCTCGCGGTTGAGGATGCCAACGGTCTCCGGCGTATTGGGCAGCAGGTTGATCAGCAGTTTGACGCCGTCGAGGAAGGCCGCGCGCTGCGCCTCCCCGGCGAAGCTTTGCACGCCGTCAATCTGTTTGGCGCTGCGGCTCCAGCAGCGCACGCTAAAGCCAAACTCGGTCAGCTTACGCGCCACGCTCTGCCCCAGCACGCCGGCGCCTAGGATGCCGATGGTGAAATCATCCAGCGAGTGCGGATCGAGCGGCTGCCATTCCTGCCGCTGCTGCAACGCCTGATACTCGTCGAAACGGCGGAAATAGCGCAGCACATAGCTCAGCGCATATTCCTGCATCTGCTGCGCCATGCCGGTATCCTCCAGCCGCAGCAGCGGCACGCCGGCGGGCAGCGTGCCGGGGTGTTTGCGCTCCTGATCGAGAATGGCGTCGACGCCAGCGCCGAGGGCGAACACCGCTTTCAGATCGCGGCGGTTGGCTAACATCTCGTGCGGCGGGCGCCATACCAGCGCGTAATCCGCCGGCCGCTCGTCGCCGCGCTGCCATTCGCGGATCTCGGCCTGCGGCAGGCGTTGCTTGATGCCGGTCAGCCATTCCTGGGCGTTAAATAAGGGATGGTAATAGATGATGTTCATACTGCGGGCTCCCGTTTGTTTTTATTGGTTTTCCTTCAGCCTTCCGCGATTCATCGCCGGATGCAAGCGTTAAAGCCCAAAATAAAAACAGCCCCGACCAGTGGGGCTGTTGTGCATGTGCGCAAAATCAGGCGGCAGACGCGCCGTCGCGCCGGATAAGACGCCGCAACAGCGGAATTAAAATCAGCATCGCCACGCCGACGCCCGTCGCCCCCCAACCCAGCGCGCTGAAGATTTCGCTGTAGCCGGGATTGGTTTGCAGCGGCGTGCTGCCGCTGTTTTCCGGCATCAGGCCGGATACGTAGCCCGCCAACACCGAAGCGACGCCGGTCACCATCATCCAGCAGCCCATCATCACGCCCTGATAGCGCGGCGGCGCCAGCTTGCCGATCATCGCGTAACCGATCGGCGAGATCATCAATTCACCGACGCTTTGCAGCACATAGCTGATGACGATCCATTTGAATGCCACCAGCCCGTCGCCGCCCGCCATGCTGATGCCCAGCGGCAGCACCAGCATGCCGAGCCCGATGCAGAACAGCGATCCGGAGAACTGCAGCGGAATGTCGATGTTGCAGCCGCGGGCGCGCAGGCGGTTGAACCACCAGGCCAGCAGCGGGCCGCCCACCACGATCACCAGCGTGTTGATGTTCTGGATCCACTGCGGTGCCACCTGAATGCCGTAAACGTTCAGATTGATGTTGTGCTCGGAGAACAGCATCAGCCCCATCGGCGCCAGCTGATACAGTGCCCAGAACACCAGCGACCCCAGCGCCAGGATCAGATAGGCCGCCATTCTGCGGCGCTCATCGCGCGGATGGTGGCGCAGCGTCACGAGGCACAGCATCAGGAAGATCAGCGCGCCGAGCACGATCACGAAATGGCCGCTGAACTCGGCATGGGTCAGCATCACGCGGATAATCGGCACCAGCGCCACCAGCACCGCCAACCCGACCAGCATGCGCCAGCGGTATTGGCTGCGGCTGGCGTCGTGGAGCGGCGTATTGAGATCGGCCAGAATGCGCCAGCGACAGACGGCGACGATGATCGCCGCCGCGTTGCCCAGCGTGGCGAACAGGAACAGCGCGCGATAATTTTCCGTCAGTTGGAAATACCCGGCCACGGTAAAGCCAACGAAGAATCCGAGGTTCATGCCGGCGTAATTCCACAGGAACGCCGATTCGCGCCGATCATCGTCCGGTTTGAAACGCTGGGTGAGCATCATATTGATGCAGGTCACGTTGAGGCCGCTGCCGGTCAGGAACATCGCCAGCCCCCAGTACAACCCCCACACGCCCGCGACGGCAATCAGCGCGCAGCCGAACACCTGCAGCACCATACCGAGCACGAACAGGTTGCGGTTGCTGAGGAAACGGCCGCCGAGATAGCCGCCGAACATGTGCAGGCCATAGTTGAAGGCGCCGAACACGCCCATCATGGCATTGGCGCTGCTTTCGTTGAAACCCAATCGCTTGGTGGCGTACAGCACCAGCGTGGAATAGAGCACGGCGAAACCCAGCGTGGCGAAGATCTGGATGAAGAACAGCGCCCCCGCGCCGGGGGGAATGGCATGGCGCGCTTGCGGCGCCGGCATGGCATCTGAAGGAGTCAAAACGAACCTCTACTGCATTATTATGTAATGAGTCTGTCCCTGTCTGCGGTATCGCCGGCCTGTCACCCGGCAATCTGCGCGGCGACGTGATGTTCCTTGCCAAAAACGCCGCGCCGACATGATTCCATTTAGCGACACATCTGACTAATAATCCAGTATTAATGCATATAACAGCAAACAACCCAACCTCAATGACGAGATATTGAGCTATTTGTACAGAAAAAAGTCAAACAATCGGCTTTCACGCATTTTGCTCGCTGCCGCCCTGTCTGCCGGCGGCCGAGAGTCAGGATATCGTTCGGTAAATCAGCAAATTGCTGCAAGTTTGGCTAAACAGTCATGAGAATGAAATAAGAGGGTTGACGCTGAGATCAGATTCTCCTACATTAGCGCCCGTCGACAGCGCAAGGCGTTATCGGCAACAAAACGGTGAGGTGTCTGAGTGGCTGAAGGAGCACGCCTGGAAAGTGTGTATACGCGAAAGTGTATCGAGGGTTCGAACCCCTCTCTCACCGCCAACTTCAAAGAGAAAGCCTGGATTCGCGTCCAGGCTTTTTTTTTGCATGGTGCACCGCCGAGAGGGGTGAGAAGCCTCGACAGGGTTCGACAAAACGCCCGCGTTTTGGACCGCCAACGGCGGCCCGCCGCGAACGCCTCCCGCCTTACGCTGCCGAGGTTCCCCTTTTTCTCGGTTCTCCTCGAACCGTCTCTCTGATTTTCTCGCCCTTTCATGACTTCTGACGTGTAGTTCGCCGCAGTTTTCAACAAAGTGAACACGGCTTGAGCGGACAAGCAAAAACACAGAAATTATTCTTGACCGGATCGGCCCCACTCCCTATAGTAGCGCCCCGTTGCAGCGATGATTTCGCAACAAAAAAATATGGTGAGGTGTCCGAGTGGCTGAAGGAGCACGCCTGGAAAGTGTGTATACGCGAAAGTGTATCGAGGGTTCGAATCCCTCCCTCACCGCCATATTCTAACGAGAAAGCCTGAGCGAAAGTTCAGGCTTTTTTGTTTGCATAGCGCATCGACCGGGAGGGTGAGAATCCTCGACAGGGTTCGACAAAACGCTCGCGTTTTGGACCGCCAACGGCGGCCCGCAGGGTGAGCG
>NZ_JABXOF010000010.1 GCF_013375155.1 Serratia ureilytica | reverse complement strand
TTGGTGCGAAGAGAGGGACTTGAACCCTCACGTCCGTAAGGACACTAACACCTGAAGCTAGCGCGTCTACCAATTCCGCCACCTTCGCGTACCAGAAACATTACCGGAGTAACGTTACCACGGAGGCGAATTCTAGAGATTTTGGCGGACACGTCAACAGTTATTTCCCCGCTTTGCGGGCGTTTGCTGGAAAAACAGCCATATCGCCGCTTTTCTGCTGGTCAAACAGCCAAATCAGCCAATCAATCAACACTCTGACCCGCGGCGCCAGGAAACGGCCGGGCGGATACATGATGTAAATCGGCATCGGCGGAGGTGGCGTTTCCGCCAGCACTTCCACCAGTTCGCCCTGTTCCAGCCAAGGGGCAAGCGAATAGCGCGCCGCCTGTATCAATCCCATGCCGGCACGCGCGCCGGCGATATAGGCGTCGGCGCCGCTGACGCTCAGCCGGGCGGGCAGTTCGCGCAGTTCCAGCTTGCCGCCGCGGCAAAACTCCAGCGGGTAATCGCGGTTGCTGGCCAGCGAAAAATACCCCACCGCGCGGTGCGGCGCCAGGCTATCGATGTCGAGCGGCGTACCTTGGGCCTGCAGGTAAGCGGGGGAAGCGCAGGTGACCTGCGGCAGCTGGGCGATCCGCCGCGCCACCAGGCTGTCGTCTTCGGTTTCCCAGGCGCGCAGCACGCAGTCCACGCCTTCGCGCAGCAGATCGACGTGGGTGTCGTTGGCGCCCAGCGCCAGCGTGATGTCGGGATAGCGCCGGTAGAAGTCGTCCAGCGCCGGAATGACGACCTCGCGCGCCAGCGAATGGGGCATATCGATGCGCACTTTGCCGGACGGCTGCAGCTTATGGTGGCTGAACAGCGTGTCCGCCTCCTCCAGCGCGCCCAGCAACTGCACGCAGCGTTGATAGTAGAGACTGCCTTCGCTGGTCACCTGCACCTGGCGGGTGGTGCGGATCAGCAGGCGTACGCCCAGCCGCTGTTCCAGCCGTTTCAGCGCGTTGCTGACCGTGGCGCGCGGCAGCTGCAGGCGTTCGGCCGCCCGGCTGAAGCTGCCCAGTTCGACGATGCGGGTAAAAATGCGCATGGCTTGAACCTGATCCATGTCCACTCCGGATTGTTGGTGATTTTTGAACAGTGATGTGCAATCTGCATTATTTATCTTTGTCGAGTAAACAACCAGACTTTGCTGCGTTATCCATTCACCGCATGAGGGCAGCACAATGCAACAACGTAAACTCGGTTCCCACGGTCCCGTCGTCTCCGCCCTGGGGTTGGGATGCATGGGCATGAGCGACTTCTACTCCACCGGCGCCGATCGGCAGGAAGCCATCGCCACGCTGCACCGGGCGCTGGAGCTGGGCGTCACGCTGCTCGACACCGCCGACATGTATGGCCCGCACACCAACGAAGAGCTGGTGGGGGAAGCGATCAAAGGCAAGCGGCAACAGGTGTTCCTGGCCACCAAGTTCGGCATTCTGCGCGATCCGGCGGATCCTTTGGCGCGCGGCGTCAGCAGCCGGCCCGAGTATATCCGGCGCTCCGTCGAGGGCAGCCTGCGGCGCTTGGGCGTGGAGGAGATCGATCTTTATTATCAGCACCGGGTCGATCCGCAGGTGCCGATCGAGGACGTCGTGGGCACGATGGCGGATCTGATCCGCGAAGGCAAGATCCGCCACATCGGCCTGAGCGAGGCGTCGGTCGCCACGCTGGAGCGGGCGCACAAGGTGCATCCGATCACCGCGCTGCAGACCGAATATTCGCTGTGGACGCGCGACGCCGAGCAGGGCGTGCTGGCGGCCTGCGAGCGCCTGGGCATCGGCTTTGTGCCCTACAGCCCGTTAGGGCGCGGTTTCCTCACCGGCGCTATCCAGCGGCCGGAGGATCTGGCCGAGGACGACTTCCGCCGCAGCAACCCGCGCTTCCAGGGGGAAAACTTCAGCCGCAATCTGGCGCTGGTGGAGAAGGTGAGCGAGCTGGCGGCGCAGAAGGGCGTTAAACCTTCGCAGCTGGCGCTGGCCTGGGTGTTGGCGCAGGGGGAACACGTCGTGCCGATCCCCGGCACCAAACGCCGTCGTTACCTTGAAGAGAACGTCGCGGCGGCGGAGATAACGCTGAGCGCGGCTGAGCTGGCGGCGATTGAAGCGGTGTTCCCGCTGAGCGCGGCGGCCGGCGATCGCTACGGCGCGGAGTCGATGACCTACATCAACGGTTAAAAAAAAGCGCGGCCTGCAGGCCGCGCTCTGTCGTTTTCCGCCAACGGCGAATTATTTCTTCTTCGGCGCGCGCGGCGGACGGCCGACGGTCGCCTGGTACACCTTGAAGCGGCCGTTCTGCGCCAGCACTTCGTGGCTGCCGAAGGTGGCGTCCAGAATGTCCGGGTATGGCAGGAAGGCGTTGGCGACAATGCGCAGTTGGCCACCGATCGGCAGGTGCTTCACCGCGCCGCGGATCAGAGTTTCGGCGGCGGTCAGGCTGGTCTGCAGCCCGTCGTGGAACGGCGGGTTGGAGATGATCATGTCGAAACGGCCGGTGATGTCGGAGTAAACGTTGCTGACGATCACTTCCCCTTCGATGCCGTTGGCGGCCAGCGTCGCGCGGCTGGATTCCACCGCGGCGGCGTTGACGTCGCTGAGGGTCAATTTGACTTTCGGCGACAGCTTGGACATTACCGAGGCCATGACGCCGGCGCCGCAGCCGATGTCCAGCACCTTGCCTTTCATGTGTTTTTCCAGCGTCGACAGCAGCAGCGAGCTGCCGACGTCCAGACCGTCGCGGCTGAACACGCCCGGCAGCGTTTTCACTTCCAGATCGTGCAGCTGATAGCTGTCCCACCAGTCGTTCAGGTCGAACTCGGTCTGCGCGTCCAGGCGGCCGTGATACAGGCCACAGCGGCGCGCGCTGTCGATTTTCACCAGCGTGACGTGGCCTTCCAGCGTTGGCTCGGCGCTGCGCACGCCGCTGCGGTTTTCACCGACCACGAACACGTCCGCGCCCACCGGCAGCAGCGCCAGGATGTTGCACAGCTGGAATTGCGCTTCCTGCTTGCTCTTCGGCCAGTAGTAAACCAGCGTGTCGCAGTCGGCGACGAAAGCGGGATCGACGGTCAAACCGAACTGCACGTTATCGCCCATCGTCCGGTTCAGTAACTGCCAGTGATGGTATTGCTGAGTGTGGACGCGCACGTCCGCGGCCTCGAATTGGGCCGGCAGGCTGTCCTGCAGGTCGCCGGCAAACAGCACGCGGCGTTCGATAAATTCATCACTGTGGCGCAGCATGACTTCACTGGCGGGGGTTAATGCAGACATCAGATATTGGCTCCTGGAAATGAGACCGGGGATTATAGAGCTTTGTGGCGATATGTTCGACGGGTTTGTTGGCGCGGGCTGCGCGGGTTTGTTAGCATAGCGCGGCGCATGGCAGGCATGGCGCACCACAACGGGTAGGAATCGGCATGGCATCAAAACGCGACTGGCTGTTACAACAACTGGGTATTACGCAGTGGACATTGCGCCGCCCGGGCGTGTTGCAGGGCGAAGTGGCGGTCAGTCTGCCGCCCGAGACGCGCCTGCTGGTGGTGGCGCAGACGCAGCCGGCGCCCGACGATCCGCTGTTTTGCGACGTGCTGCGCAGCCTGGGGCTGACGCCGGCGCAAACCTACAGCCTGACGCCGGAACAGGTGGCGATGCTGCCTGAAGAGACCGCATGCAACAGTTGGCGGCTGGGCGTGACGGAACCGCTCGCGGTCGCCGGCGCGCAGCTACACAGCCCGGCGCTGGCCGAGCTTTCCCAAGACGCGGGGGCCAAACGCGCCCTCTGGCAGCAGATTTGTCATCATGAACACGATTTCTACCCTGACGGCGGCCGACCTGGCCACGGCCTTCAACATTGAGCAAGCCAGCCACGCTTTCCCCTGGACGGAAACCACCTTTGCCAGCAATCAGGGCGATCGCTACCTTAACCTGAAGCTGAGCGCCGATGGGGAGATGGCGGGGTTCGCCATCACGCAGATCGTGCTGGACGAAGCCACGCTGTTCAACATCGCCATTCATCCGCAGCACCAGCGCCGGGGCTTTGGCCGCCTGCTGCTCAACGCGTTGATCGAACAGCTGGAGAGCCGCGGCGTGGTTACGCTGTGGCTGGAAGTCCGTGCCTCCAACCAGGCGGCGATCGCGCTGTATGAAGATCTCGGTTTCAACGAAGTCACCGTGCGCCGCAATTATTACCCGAGCGCCCACGGCCGCGAAGACGCGATCGTGATGGCGTTGCCGCTGGGGTAATCAGCCCGGCCGGAAAAAGCATTGATTGTCACCGGTTGGCAAATCGGCGAAAATGCCCGGCTGTTATCTTTTATTCACCGCTTTGCCCGGCGCCGCGATCGGCGCGTTCTGATGATGTCGCAGGGCGGACTAACCGTAGAACCTGAAAACCATGTCTCCTAGTGAATTTGCCCGCGAAGTCTCCAAAAGAAGAACTTTCGCCATCATCTCGCACCCCGATGCCGGTAAAACCACCATTACCGAAAAAGTGCTGCTATTCGGACAGGCGATCCAGACCGCCGGTACGGTAAAAGGCCGCGGCTCCAGCCAGCACGCCAAATCCGACTGGATGGAAATGGAAAAGCAGCGTGGGATCTCGATCACCACCTCGGTGATGCAGTTCCCGTATCGCGACAGCCTGGTCAACCTGCTGGATACCCCGGGGCACGAGGACTTCTCCGAAGATACGTATCGCACCCTGACCGCCGTGGACTGCTGTCTGATGGTGATCGACGCCGCCAAGGGCGTTGAGGATCGCACCCGCAAGCTGATGGAAGTCACCCGTCTGCGCGACACGCCGATCCTGACCTTCATGAACAAGCTGGACCGCGACATCCGCGATCCGATGGAAGTGATGGACGAAGTCGAGCGCGAACTGAAAATCGCCTGTTCGCCTATCACCTGGCCGATCGGCTGCGGCAAGCTGTTTAAAGGCGTTTATCACCTGTACAAGGATGAAACCTACCTGTACCAGACCGGTAAAGGCCACACCATTCAGGAAGTGCGCATCGTCAAAGGCCTGAACAACCCGGAGCTGGATGTCGCCGTAGGCGAAGATCTGGCGGCGCAGCTGCGCGATGAGCTGGAGTTGGTGCAGGGCGCTTCCCACGAGTTCGATCAGGCGGCGTTCCTGAGCGGCGAGCTGACCCCGGTGTTCTTCGGTACCGCACTCGGTAACTTCGGCGTGGATCATATGCTGGACGGTCTGGTGGCCTGGGCGCCGGCGCCGATGCCGCGCAAAACCGACACCCGTGAAGTGACGGCGGCGGAAGAGAAATTCACCGGCTTTGTGTTCAAGATCCAGGCCAACATGGATCCGAAACACCGCGACCGAGTGGCCTTTATGCGCGTGGTGTCCGGCCGCTACGAGAAGGGCATGAAGCTGCGCCAGGTGCGCACCGGCAAAGACGTAGTGATCTCCGACGCGCTGACCTTTATGGCCGGCGACCGTTCGCACGTGGAAGAAGCCTACCCGGGCGACATCATCGGCCTGCACAACCACGGCACCATTCAGATCGGCGATACCTTCACCCAGGGTGAAGACATGAAGTTCACCGGTATTCCGAACTTCGCGCCGGAGCTGTTCCGCCGCATTCGCCTGCGCGATCCGCTGAAGCAGAAACAGCTGCTGAAGGGGCTGGTGCAGCTGTCCGAAGAGGGCGCGGTACAGGTGTTCCGTCCGATCGCCAACAACGATCTGATCGTCGGCGCGGTCGGTGTGCTGCAGTTCGACGTGGTGGTGGCGCGTTTGAAGAGCGAGTACAACGTGGAAGCGCTGTACGAATCGGTCAACGTGTCGACCGCGCGCTGGGTCGAGTGCGACGACGTGAAGAAGTTCGAAGAGTTCAAGCGCAAGAACGAGATCAACCTGGCGCTGGACGGCGGGGACAACCTGTCCTACATCGCGCCGACCATGGTGAACCTCAACCTGACGCAGGAACGCTATCCTGACGTGACCTTCCGCAAGACCCGCGAACACTGATACATCGGCAGGGCGCCCGGTGCGCCCTGCCAATTCCCCGTATTCTCACTCCGCTAATTAATAAATCTTCCTCATATTTTATCCTGCGAATCGATGTCGCCCAGGCGAGACGCGATTGGCCTGCGTTTTCCGCCGCATGGTCTATCTTTAACGAGATGTCCGCACATTGCTTGAGAGTAAATCACTGTAATACGCTTATTGTTTGGTGAGTTATTCTGATGTGTTGCCGATAGGAGACAGTCTGTTTCCTTAAATATCAATGAGATGACTGTTTTACCGTTTCGTGTCACTTAGTCTGTCGTCAATAGGCGACAGTTTTTTGATTAAAAATCCGACTCAACGCTTTTTTTGTTTGATTTTTAAGGCGTTTATGGAGTTGGCACGGCGGTTGCAATATTCCTGTCGTGAACGCTTAATCGTATAGCGATGATGAAGTATTTACCGAGAGGCCGCGTGAAGGCGGCTGAAGGGTTCCGGCGCTCTGGCGCTGGGGCCCCCAACAAAAGGAAGAGATCGATGAAAAAGACCAAATTTGCACACTCGCTGATGGCTGTTGTTTTGGGTTCTGCTTTGGTGAGCGGCACTGCGCTGGCCGAAGACAGTCTGCTCAACAAGGCGTCTAACGCCGCGGACAGTGCCGGTGCCAAAATCGATAGCTCCATGAAAAAAGTTGACGGTTACATGGATGACAGCGCGATAACGGCTAAAGTTAAAAGTGCATTGGTGGACGATAAGAGCATCAAAAGCACTGACATTTCGGTGAAAACCGAAAAAGGCACCGTGATCCTGAGCGGGTTTGTCGGCAGCCAGGCGCAGGCAGAGCATGCGGTTGCGGTTGCCGGCAAGGTGGAAGGCGTCAAAACCGTCAGCGACAAGCTGCACGTGAAAGATGAAGCCAACCAGTCGATCAAATCGTATGCCGGCGACACCGCAACCACCAGCGAGCTGAAAGCCAAGCTGCTGGCCGATGACATCGTGCCGTCGCGCAATGTGAAAGTGGAAACCACCGATGGCGTGGTGCAGCTTTCCGGTGAAGTGAAAACGCAGGCGCAGTCTGAGCGTGCCGAAAGCATCGCCAAGGCTATCGACGGCGTGAAAAGCGTGAAAAACGACCTGGTGGTCAAGCAGTAATCCCGCCAGGCGCCCGTAACAAGTAACAACAAGCCGCATCTGTCGGGCCGTCAAGGCGGCCCGACGTGTACCACCAAAAAAAGAAACTGATTTGCCGTCGATGTCCCGTTGTCGGGGCGGTAGACGGCAGCGAATTTTTTCACAATGGTAAGGAGAAGCTTATGTTTCGTTGGGGCATTATCTTTTTAGTCATCGCGCTTATCGCTGCGGCACTGGGGTTCGGTTCGCTGGCGGGCACCGCCGCCTGGGCCGCCAAAGTCGTGTTCGTTGTCGGCATCATCCTGTTCCTGGTCAGTCTGTTCACCGGCCGTCGGCGCCCTTAGCCGGCCGGCATTTTCCTGCAAACTGTAACAAAGCTTAATTCCTTTTCTCACGTCGGGGAGGGCCGGCCATGAACAGCGACATCATCGTCGGGCGCTGGAAACAGCTGAAAGGTCAGGTATGGCAGGCTTGGGCCGAATGGTCCGGCAGCGATGGTGCCTGGTTGGCCGGCAGCAATGATTTCCTCGTCGGCGTGCTGCAAGAGGATTACGGAAGAGAGCGAGACGCGGTATCCTCGGAGAAAACGTCTCACTGAGGATGCCAAGTTGGGATACAGAATACCCATCACGCTCGGCAATATAGAACCGCTGGCGTCTAAACCTTTTCGACCAGGAAAAATGGCGTTGGTCTGCGAAGGCGGCGGCCAGCGCGGCATTTTCACCGCCGGCGTGCTGGACGAGTTTCAGCGCGCGGGCTTTAACCCTTTCGATCTGCTGATCGGCACATCGGCCGGCGCTCAGAATCTGTCTGCCTATATCTGCGGGCAGATGGGCTACGCGCGCCGGGTGATCACCCGTTACACCACTTCGGCACAGTTCTTCAATCCGCTGCGCTTCGTGCGCGGCGGGCATCTGATCGATCTCGATTGGCTGGTTGATACGGCGGCGGCGCAGATGCCGCTGGCGATGGACGTGGCGGAACAGCACTTTACCGACGGGCGCGAATTCCTGCTGTGCGCCTGCCGCAGCGACGATTTCGAGCCGACCTATCTGCCGGCGCAGCGCGAACGCTGGCTGCCGGCCATCAAGGCGTCCAGCGCCATTCCCGGCTTCTACCGTCAGGGCGTGGAGTTGGACGGCGTCAGCTATCAGGACGGCGGCATCAGCGATGCGATCCCGGTGGAAGAGGCCTATCGCCGCGGCGCCGACACCATCGTGGTGATCCGCACCGTGCCTTCGCAAATGTACTACACCCCGCAGTGGATGAAACGCATGGAGCATTGGCTGAGCGACAGCAGCCTGCAGCAGATGGTGCGCATCCTGCAGCATCACGAGCAAAGCTATCACCGCATCCAGCGCTTTATCGAAAAGCCGCCGGGCAAGCTGCGCATCTTCGAGATCTTCCCGCCGAAGCCGCTGGCCAGCAATGCGCTGGGCAGCCGATTGGGGGCGCTCAATCAGGATTATCACCTGGGGCGCCGCTGCGGCCGCTACTTCCTGGCCACCGTCGGCCAGTGGATGGCGCAGCAGGAGCCCGACGGCATGAAGGTGCGAAAAGCGTTGTCGCGCCGCCTGATCCAGCCGGAGAACGTCAGAATGCCTTCGCCGATCGTGACCGACATCGCCATGCCCACCGAGCGGGCGCCGCAGCCGGAGGCCGCGGTGGCGGCGCCGAAAATCATCCTGCCGGGCGATCTGCCGCCGGGTGAAGGGGGGGCGCTGTGAGTTACGCCTTTACCGACACCCACTGCCATTTCGATTTCCCGCCCTTTACCGGGCATGAGGCCGAGAGCCTGGCGCGGGCGGCAAGCGCCGGCGTAAAGCGCATCATCATCCCGACCGTCACCGCCGATCGCTTCGCGCGGGTGTTGCGGCTGGCGCAGGAGCATGCGCCGCTGTTCGCCGCACTGGGGCTGCACCCGCTGTATATCGCGCAGCATCATGAGCCGCAGTTGGAACAGTTGGCGGCGCTGCTGGCCGAACGGCCGCACAAGCTGGTGGCGGTGGGGGAGATCGGGCTCGATCTGTATATGGATAACCCACAGTTCGAGCGGCAGCAAAGCGTGCTGCTGGCCCAACTGAAGCTGGCGAAACAGCATGACCTGCCGGTGATCCTGCATTCGCGCCGCACCCACGACCAGCTGGCCGCCGCGCTGCGGCGCATGCAGCTGCCGCGCCGCGGCGTGGTGCACGGCTTTGCCGGCAGCCTGTCGCAGGCGCAGGCGTTTATCCGCCTCGGCTATTACATCGGCGTGGGCGGCACCATCACCTATGAGCGGGCGCAGAAAACGCGCGCCGTGATGGCGCAGCTGCCGCTTGAGGCGCTGCTGCTGGAGACCGATGCGCCGGACATGCCGCTGGCTGGCTATCAGGGGCAGCCGAACCGCCCCGAGCGCGCCGCCGAGGTGTTTCACGCGCTGTGCGAACTGCGGCCGGAACCGGCCGATGAGATAGCCGCCCACCTGCAACGCAATACCCAAGCGCTGTTCGCCATGCCGAATTGAGGTCTGCATAACGTGACTTGCGTCACGTTATAAGATTTTCATTTGCGTCTCGTTGTATACATTTGTGACATAAATCGGTGCGAGGGTGACCTCGCTCAGTATAATCCCCCCCGAAACACTCCAATAGCAGACCTCTCTTCATGAGCAGGGATGTATTTTATTTTTTGCAACAGGGAAACTTTGCATGCAACTCATCATGAGTCTGGTCGGGATGGCGGTGCTGATCGCCATTGCGGTGCTGCTCTCCAGCAACCGTCGGGCCATCAAACTGCGCACCGTGGTGTGGGCGTTCATCATTCAGGTCGGTATCGGCGCGCTGGTGCTGTACGTGCCGCTGGGCCGCAGCATCCTCGGCAGTATGTCTAACGGCGTGGCAAACGTTATCGCTTACGGCAATCAGGGCATTTCGTTCATCTTCGGCGGGCTGGTTTCCGACAAGATGTTCGAGGTGTTCGGCGGCGGCGGCTTCGTGTTCGCGCTGCGCGTCCTGCCGGTGATCGTGTTCTTCTCCTCGCTGATTGCGGTGCTGTACTACCTCGGCATCATGCAGTTGGTGATCCGCGTGCTGGGCGGCGGCCTGCACAAGTTGCTGGGCACCTCGCGCACCGAATCGCTGTCGGCGACCGCCAACATTTTCGTCGGCCAGACCGAAGCGCCGCTGGTGGTGCGTCCGTATATCGCCACCATGAGCCAGTCAGAACTGTTCGCCGTGATGTGCGGCGGCCTGGCTTCGGTGGCCGGTTCGGTGCTGGCGGGATACGCGCAGATGGGCGTGCCGCTGGAATACCTGATCGCCGCGTCCTTCATGGCCGCGCCGGGCGGGCTGCTGTTCGCCAAGCTGATGGTGCCGGAAACCGAGCAGACCCACGATAAAGACGATGCGATGAAACTGATCGCCGAAGAGGATCGTCCTGCCAACGTGATCGATGCGGCGGCTTCCGGCGCGGCTTCCGGCATGCAGCTGGCGCTGAACGTCGGCGCGATGCTGCTGGCGTTTATCGCGCTGATCGCCTTGCTCAACGGCATTCTCGGCGGCATCGGCGGCTGGTTCGATTACCCGCAGCTGTCGCTCGAGCTGATCCTCGGCTGGGTGTTCTCGCCGATCGCCTTCCTGATTGGCGTGCCGTGGAGTGAAGCGATGACCGCCGGTTCGTTTATCGGCCAGAAGATCATCGTCAATGAGTTTGTCGCCTATATGAACTTCGGCGCCTATCTGCGCCCGGACGATGTGGTGGCGGCGGAAGGCCTGCAGGTGCTGTCAACGCACACCAAGGCGATCATCTCCTTTGCGCTGTGCGGTTTCGCCAACCTCTCCTCGGTGGCGATCCTGCTGGGCGGTTTGGGCAGCATGGCACCCAACCGTCGCCATGACATCGCGCGTTTCGGTCTGAAGGCCGTGGCGGCGGGCACGCTGTCCAACCTGATGAGTGCCACCATCGCCGGCTTCTTCCTGGCGCTGTAAGCCCTCGCTGAGCCCGCGTCGGCGCGACCGATCGCGGGACTCCGCCTATACTCTAAACAACGCGGGTGCTTGCCGCATCCGCGATCTTCAGCCGCTTCTTTAGCGAATTTGTGAACGATATCGCGTTATTTTGTGATGTTCTTCACATATAATTCCGGTCTGTTACAGTGCTATTTCATATAGTGTGACGATGAACGCGAATCGCCCCCGGCATTCGTGTTCAAATAGCTATTACTGGCCGGCCGCAAGGCGGGTGGCCATGTGCGGTGAGAAGGATCTCAGTTGCCGCCGCGGGAACGCCGTTCCCCTGCGCTATCTTCATGGAACCAAGTCCGCTCGCCAACACCCAGGTACTCAGTTGGAGAGTTTTATGACCGAATTAACCGCAGCAGCGCAACGTGCGCTGAACTTGATGGATTTAACCACGCTGAACGATGATGACACCGACGAGAAAGTGATCGCCCTCTGTCGTCAGGCCAACAGCCCGGCCGGCCACACGGCGGCCATCTGCATCTACCCGCGTTTTATCCCGGTGGCGCGTAAGGCGCTGCGCGAGCAAGGCACGCCGGACATCCGTATCGCCACCGTGACCAACTTCCCGCATGGCAACGACGATATCGACATCGCGCTGGCGGAAACCCGCGCGGCCATCGCCTATGGGGCGGATGAAGTGGACGTGGTGTTCCCTTACCGCGCGCTGATCGCCGGCAACGAACAGGTCGGTTTCGAGCTGGTGAAACAGTGCAAACAGGCTTGCCAGGCGGCCAACGTGCTGCTGAAAGTGATCATCGAAACCGGTGAGCTGAAGCAGGCCGATCTGATCCGCAAGGCGTCCGAGATCGCCATCAAGGCCGGCGCCGACTTTATCAAGACCTCCACCGGCAAGGTGCCGGTCAACGCCACCCTGGAGAGCGCCGAGCTGATGATGTCAGTGATCCGCGATATGGGCGTGGCGAAGACGGTGGGCTTCAAGCCGGCCGGCGGCGTGCGCACCGCGGAAGACGCGCTGCATTATCTGCAACTTGCCGATCGTATTCTGGGCGAAGGGTGGGCCGACGCGCGGCATTTCCGCTTTGGCGCTTCCAGCCTGCTGGCCAGCTTGCTGGCCGCGCTGGGCCACCAAACCCAGACCGCCGGCGGCGGCTACTGATCGATATCGTTGGCGGGCGCCAGGCGCGCCCGTCTGCACCGACTCTCGGCGACACAGGGGGATGCCTTGTTCCTGGCTCAAGAAATTATTCGTAAAAAACGCGACGGCCAGCCGTTAAGCGAAGCGGAAATCCGCTTTTTCATCAACGGCATTCGCGACAATGTGGTGTCGGAAGGGCAGATCGCCGCGCTGGCGATGACCATTTATTTCCATGACATGAGCATGCCGGAGCGTGTGGCGCTCACCATGGCGATGCGCGATTCCGGCACCGTGCTGGACTGGAAGAGTTTGGCGCTGAACGGCCCGATCGTCGACAAGCACTCGACCGGCGGCGTGGGCGACGTGACTTCGCTGATGCTCGGCCCGATGGTGGCGGCCTGCGGCGGCTATGTGCCGATGATCTCCGGCCGCGGCCTGGGGCATACCGGCGGCACGCTGGACAAACTGGAAGCCATTCCGGGCTTCAATATTTTCCCGGACGATAACGCCTTCCGCAAAATCATTCAGGACGTCGGCGTGGCGATCATCGGCCAGACCAGCTCGCTGGCGCCGGCGGACAAGCGCTTTTACGCCACCCGCGATATCACCGCCACCGTGGATTCTATCCCGCTGATCACCGCCTCCATTCTGGCCAAGAAGCTGGCGGAAGGGTTGGATGCGCTGGTGATGGACGTGAAGGTCGGCTCCGGCGCCTTTATGCCGACCTATGCCCTGTCGCAAGATTTGGCGCAGGCGATCGTCGGCGTGGCCAACGGCGCGGGCTGCAAGACCACCGCGCTGCTGACCGACATGAATCAGGTGCTGGCTTCCAGCGCTGGCAACGCGGTGGAAGTGCGCGAAGCGGTGCGCTTCCTGACCGGCGAATACCGCAACCCGCGCCTGCTGGAAGTGACGCTGGCGCTGAGCGTAGAGATGCTGTTGTCCGGCGGCCTGGCGAAAGACGAGGCCGACGCGCGCGCCAAGCTGCAGGCGGTGCTGGATAACGGCAAGGCGGCGGAGGTGTTTGGCCGCATGGTGGCGGCGCAGCAGGGGCCAATAGACTTCGTCGAACGCTACGATAGCTATCTGCCGGCGGCAACGCTGAGCAAGCCGGTGTATGCTGAAAAGCCGGGCATCATCAGCGCCATGGATACCCGTGCGCTGGGCATGGCGGTGGTGTCGTTGGGCGGCGGCCGCCGTCGGGCGAGCGACGCCATCGATTACAGCGTCGGCCTGACCGAGATGGCGCGCCTGGGCGATACGGCGGATTCCCAGCAGCCGCTGGCGATGATCCACGCCAACGATGAAGAGAGCTGGCAGCAGGCGGCCGATGCGGTGCGCAGCGCAATGACGCTGAGCGACAAGGCGCCGGAGGCGACGCCAGTGGTGTATAAGCGCATCACTCAAGCGTGATGACCCTCGTCTTTCAAGCCGTAGCGTTGTTGGCTGCACGCGTGCACCCCAGTCACTTACTTGAGTAAGCTCCTGGGGATACACGCGCTAGCCGCCTAGCTACAACTTGAAATCCATTGGGTATAAATTTAGAGAATAAGGGCGATTGCAGTTTTGCGGTCGCAATAGCGTGAGAACACGCAGGAGAGCACAGATGAAACGCACATTTATTATGGTATTGGACTCCTTCGGCATCGGCGCCAGCGAAGACGCCGAACGTTTTGGCGATCAGGGTTCCGACACCCTGGGCCACATCGCCGAGGTTTGCGCGCGCGGTGAGGCCAACGTGGGCCGTCAGGGCCCGCTGACGCTGCCTAACCTGAGCCGTCTGGGCCTCGGCAAAGCGGCGGAAGAGTCGACCGGCAACTTCCCGCAGGGGCTGGATCGCAACGCCGACATCATCGGCGCCTACGGCTACGCCAGCGAGCTCTCTTCCGGTAAAGACACGCCGTCGGGCCACTGGGAAATCGCCGGCGTGCCGGTGCTGTTCGACTGGGGCTACTTCAAGGACGAGCACAACAGCTTCCCGCAGGCGCTGCTGGATAAGCTGGTGGAGCGCGCCAATCTGCCGGGCTACCTGGGCAACTGCCACTCATCCGGCACCGTGATCCTCGATCAGTTGGGTGAAGAGCACATGAAAACCGGCAAGCCGATTTTCTACACCTCCGCCGACTCGGTATTCCAGATCGCCTGTCACGAAGAGACCTTCGGCCTGGAGCGCCTGTATGAGCTGTGCGAAATCGCGCGTGAAGAGCTGACCGAAGGCGGTTACAACATCGGCCGCGTGATCGCGCGTCCGTTTGTCGGCGACAAGCCGGGCCACTTCCAGCGCACCGGCAATCGCCACGATCTGGCGGTAGAGCCGCCGGCGCCGACCGTGCTGAAAAAGCTGGTGGACGAGAAGGGCGGCGAAGTGGTGTCGATCGGTAAAATCGCCGACATCTATGCCAACGTCGGCATCACCAAGAAGGTGAAGGCGACCGGCATCGACGCGCTGTTCGACGCGACCCTGATCGAAATGGAAAAGGCCGGCGACAACACCATCGTGTTCACCAACTTCGTGGACTTCGACTCCTCCTACGGTCACCGTCGCGACGTGGCGGGCTACGCCGCCGCGCTGGAGCTGTTCGACCGCCGCCTGCCGGAACTGCTGAAGCTGGTGAAAGACGAAGACATCATCATCTTCACCGCTGACCACGGCTGCGATCCGACCTGGAGCGGCACCGACCACACCCGCGAGCACATCCCGGTGCTGGTTTACGGCCCGAAAGTGAAACCGGGTTCGCTGGGCCACCGCGAGACCTTCGCCGACATCGGCCAGACCGTCGCCAATTACTTTGGCCTGTCGCCGATGGATTACGGTAAGACCCTGTTCTAAGCCCTGTCTTTCAAGCCGCAGCGTTGTTAGCTTCACGCGTGAACCCCAGTCGCTTACTCAAGTAAGCTCCTGGGGATTCCCCCGCCAGCTGCCTGGCTGCAACTCGAAATTCAAGGCTTGGATGTTTGACGTTTCTATTAAATAAGATTTCTAAAGGAAGAAAATTATGGCTACGCCGCACATTAATGCTGAGATGGGTGATTTCGCTGACGTAGTACTGATGCCGGGTGACCCGCTGCGCGCAAAATACATCGCCGAAACCTTCCTGGAAGGCGCGGTGGAAGTGAACAACGTGCGCGGCATGTTGGGTTTCACCGGCACCTACAAAGGCCGCCGCATCTCCGTAATGGGCCACGGCATGGGCATTCCGTCCTGCTCCATCTACGCGCGCGAGCTGATCGCCGAATTCGGCGTGAAGAAGATCATCCGCGTGGGTTCCTGCGGCGCGGTGCGTGACGATATCAAACTGCGCGACGTGGTGATCGGCATGGGCGCGTGCACCGACTCCAAGGTGAACCGTCTGCGCTTCAAGGACAACGACTACGCGGCGATCGCCGACTTCGACATGGTGCGCAACGCGGTCGACGCGGCGGCGGCGCAGGGCATCCCGGCGCGCGTGGGCAACATCTTCTCCGCCGATCTGTTCTACACCCCGGATCCGGATATGTTCCAGGTGATGAAGAAGTACGGCATCCTGGGCGTGGAAATGGAAGCGGCCGGCATCTACGGCGTGGCGGCGGAGCTGTACGAAGAGTTCGGCTGTAAGGCGCTGACCATCTGCACCGTGTCCGACCACATCCTGCGTCACGAAGCGACCACGGCGGCGGAACGCCAGACCACCTTTAACGAAATGATCGTTATCGCGCTGGAATCCGTGCTGCTGGGCGACAAAGCGTAATACCGCGGCGGGCGTCGTCATGGCGCCCGCCCGTCAATCTATTCACTCCGCATGGCCGTTTTTGGCTAACGCTTTACCTTTCTGCCGTTTAACGCTATTACTTCCTCTATCAATCTATTCACCAATCTATTCATCTGATGCTCACCGTTGAACAAGTTTTGCGTCATGGGCCGGCCACGGCTCGTCAACTGACAGAAGCGTTGGGCATCAGTCAGCCAACGTTATCGCGCCGTCTCCGCGAACTGGCGGGTGCCGTATTGATCCTCGGTAAAGGCAGAGCGACGCGCTATGCGTTGCGACGCGGGATCGGAGGGGAGAGGCAGTTTCCGCTGTATCGGGTTGATGAACGGGGCAAGGCGCACCTGTTTGCCACGCTGTGCCCGCTGTATCCTGCGGATAACTGTGCGGTGTGCGATGAGCGCAGCGGTGAGTGGCAGCTCTATGACGGCCTGCCATGGTATCTGAATGACCTGCGGCCGATTGGCTTTCTCGGGCGAGCCTGGGGCAAAGCGGCGGCACGCGAGTTGAATTTGCCGGAGGATGTGCGGCGATGGGATGAAGGCCAACGCCTGTTGGCGCTCTGCCGTTATGGCGAAGACATGACTGGCGATTTGCTGCCTGGCGCCGACAGCTATCAGCGTTGGTTGATGCGGGATACTGCCGTCGCTGTTGCGGCGGAAGATAAAATCGAGCATTACGCCGCATTGTCTGTCCAGGCGCTGGCCGGGGAGTTGGTGGGTTCCTCCGCCGGTGGCGAACAACCCAAATTTGCCGCCTATGCTGAGCTGACGCCTGGGCATCGTGCGCATGTTTTGGTGAAGTTCAGTCTGGCGCCGACGCATGTCGTTGCACAGCGCTGGAGCGATTTGCTGATCGCCGAGTCGCTGGCGTTGCAGACGATCGCCGCTGCGGGATTGCCTGCCGCAACGGCGCAAATTCTGTTCGGTGCCGATCGGCAATGCTTTTTAGAGGTAGAGCGCTTTGATCGCATCGGCGAAGAAGGGCGGGTGGCGATGGTGTCGCTGGAGGCGCTGGATGCCGAGTTCAGCGGCAGCGGCCATGCCAACTGGGTCGTGGCGGCTAATCGGCTATTGCAGCAAGGCGTGATCGATCACTCTGCCTGCCAACGGATTGCCCTGTATTGGGCCTTTGGCCGATTGATAGCCAATAGCGATATGCACCAGGGAAATCTGTCGTTCTTGCGGCCAACGCAGCGGCCGGTCACGTTGGCGCCTTTGTACGATATGCTACCGATGGCTTTTGCCCCAGCAAGCAGCGGCAATCTGCGCCATGACGCGGTGGAGATCCGTTTGAGCAACGAGGTGAGCGGTGCTGTCTGGCGGCAAGCAGAGCTATTGGCTCTCGAGTTCTGGCGGCGAACGGCGCAACATGACGACATCAGCGAAGCCTTCCGCGCGATTGCCGAGCAAATGCTGGCGCAGCTGCAGAAGTTGCACGAACGCATTCAACGCCTGGCCTGAATTACCCCTGCTTAGGCGCTCCCTGTTTTTTCTCCGGCGCATCGTCTTCATCGTCTTCCACCGTATTGCCTTCTTCCAGTGGCGTGTTGGCGGTCAACAGGTAGGGCGACTGCTGCCAGCGGCTGCGGCGGTGTTGCAGCAGGGTACGCGCCAGAATGATGCCGATCGCCAGCGCCAGCAGGATCATCAGGCGCAGCAGGTTGGTGGTGTTGTCCACCTGCTTGGATTCGGTCGCCAGCACGTGGGTGTCGAGGGTGATGCGGATAAAGCCGATCGGGCCGTCTTTGCCCTGAATGGATTCGACCAACTGGTGGTTGAAGTAGCTGCCGGCGCGTTTGCCGTCGAGCGACAGGCGATCGCGTATACTTATCTGTTCCCCGGCGTGGGAGACCAGCGTGCCGTCCAGCTGATACACGCTGACGTCGAGAATGCGGCTGTGATCGGTGAGCTGCTTGAGGATGGCGTCGATGCGCGGATTGTTGCCGTCGTCGTCCAGCAGCGGCGCCAGGCTGTAGGCGACCTGTTTGGTCAGCGTCTGCGCCAGCTCTTCCACCTGCTCGGATCGCGCCATTTGGTGACTCAGGCTAAAATAAGAGGCGCCCTGCATCAGCAGCACCAGCAAAGCCAGGCAAATCAGGATAATAGCGGTGCGGTGCAGGCGAAATTTCAGTTTAGCGCGAGCCATGCAGGTTCCTTGGGCATCGGGGACACTTTATGTTGCCAGAACCGCTGGCGATAGGATAGCTTGATGCGTCGTTTTATCATGCAGCGTTTTTGTCCATTCAGGAGTCAATGATGTCAAACAGTCTGACCTATTGCGATCTTCCGGCGGAGATCTCTCAATGGCCGGGTCTTCCCCTTTCGCTCAGCGGCGACGAAGTGATGCCGCTGGACTACCGGGCGGGCAATACCGGGTGGCTGTTATATGGCAGGGCGCTGGACAAGGCGCGCATTACCCAATTCCAACGCAAGCTGGGCGCGGCGATGGTGATCGTCACCGCCTGGGGCGTGGACGACTATCAGGTGGTGCGGCTGGCGGGCACCTTGACGCCGCGCGCCAAGCTGCTGGCGGCGGAGAGCGGGCTGGATGTGGCGCCGCTCGGCAAAATCCCGCACCTGCGCACGCCGGGGCTGCTGGTGATGGACATGGATTCAACGGCGATCGAGATCGAGTGCATCGATGAGATCGCCAAGCTGGCGGGCGTCGGCGAGCAGGTGGCGGAAGTGACCGAACGCGCGATGCGCGGCGAGCTGGACTTTACCGCCAGCCTGCGCCAGCGCGTCGGTACGCTGAAAGGGGCCGACGCCAACATCCTTAAGCAGGTGCGCGACGAGCTGCCGCTGATGCCGGGGCTGACCAGCCTGGTGGGCAAGCTGCAGGCGATGGGCTGGCATGTGGCGATCGCCTCCGGCGGCTTCACCTACTACGCCGAATACCTGCGCAACCGGCTGCGGCTGGTGGCGGCGGCGGCCAACGAGCTGGAGATCCGCGACGGCAAGCTGACCGGCGAAGTGCTGGGGCCGATGGTGGACGCGCAGTTCAAAGCCGATACGCTGCTGCGGCTGGCGGAGAAGCTGGAGATCCCGCTGGCGCAGACCGTGGCCATCGGCGACGGCGCCAACGATTTGAAAATGATGCAGGCGGCGGGGCTGGGCATCGCCTACCACGCCAAACCGAAAGTGTATGAAAAAGCGCAGGTGGCGATCCGGCATGCGGATTTGATGGGCGTGCTGTGTATTCTCACCGGCAGCCTGAAACACGAAGTGCGATAACGAAAGATTGAGGTAAGACGTGGCAAAAGCGGCAAAACGGGCATTTGTGTGCAATGAGTGCGGGGCGGACTATCCGCGTTGGCAGGGGCAGTGCAGCGCCTGCCATGCCTGGAACACCATCACGGAAGTGCGTTTGGCCGCGTCGCCCGCTGCGGCGCGCAACGATCGCCTCAGCGGCTATGCCGGCGACGCCGGCGTCAGCAAAGTGCAGAAGCTGTCGGAAATCAGCCTTGAGGCGCTGCCGCGCTTCACCACCGGCTTTCTCGAGTTCGATCGCGTGCTGGGCGGCGGCGTGGTGCCCGGCAGCGCGATTCTGATCGGCGGCAACCCCGGCGCCGGCAAGAGCACCCTGTTGCTGCAGGTGCTGTGCAAACTGTCCGAACAGATGAAAACCCTGTACGTCACCGGCGAGGAATCGCTGCAGCAGGTGGCGATGCGCGCCCACCGTCTGGGGCTGCCGACCGGCGGCCTGAACATGCTGTCGGAAACCAGCATCGAGCAGATCTGCCTGATCGCCGAGCAGGAACAGCCGAAGCTGATGGTGATCGACTCGATTCAGGTGATGCACATGGCGGACATTCAGTCTTCGCCGGGCAGCGTGGCGCAGGTGCGGGAAACCGCCGCCTATCTGACGCGCTTCGCCAAGACGCGCGGCGTGGCGATCGTGATGGTCGGCCACGTCACCAAAGACGGCTCGCTGGCCGGGCCGAAAGTGCTGGAACACTGCATCGACTGTTCGGTGCTGCTGGACGGCGACGCCGATTCCCGCTTCCGCACCCTGCGCAGCCACAAGAACCGCTTCGGCGCGGTCAACGAGCTGGGGGTGTTCGCCATGACCGAACAGGGGCTGCGCGAAGTGAGCAACCCTTCGGCTATCTTCCTCAGCCGCGGCGACGAAGTTACCTCCGGCAGTTCGGTGATGGTGGTGTGGGAAGGCACCCGGCCGCTGCTGGTGGAGATCCAGGCGCTGGTGGATCATTCGATGATGTCCAACCCGCGCCGCGTGGCGGTGGGGCTGGAGCAGAACCGGTTGGCGATCCTGCTGGCGGTGCTGCACCGGCACGGCGGGCTGCAGATGTCGGATCAGGACGTGTTCGTCAACGTGGTCGGCGGGGTGAAGGTCAGCGAGACCAGCGCCGATCTGGCGCTGCTGATGTCGCTGGTCTCAAGCCTGCGCGATCGGCCGCTGCCGAACGATTTGGTGGTGTTCGGCGAAGTGGGGTTGGCGGGTGAGATCCGTCCGGTGCCGAGCGGCCAGGAGCGGATCGCCGAAGCGGCCAAGCACGGTTTCAAACGCGCCATCGTGCCGCACGGCAATATGCCGAAAAAGCCGCCGGCCAATATGCAGGTGTTCGGGGTCAAGAAGCTGGCGGACGCGCTGGACGTGCTGGAAGGGTTTTATTAATGTCGCCGACGGCGAGAAAGATATGCTATTTTGTTTAGCATACTAAACGGAGGTGGCCATGCCGCAATTTGATTACCTGAAGACGTCCATCAAGCAAAAGGGCTGCACGTTGCAGCAGGTGGCGGATGCCAGCGGCATGACCAAAGGCTATCTCAGCCAGCTGTTGAACGACAAGATCAAAAGCCCGAGCGCGCAAAAGCTCGAGGCGCTGCACCGTTTTCTCGGGCTTGAGTTCCCGCGCAAAGAGGTCAAAGTCGGCGTGGTGTTTGGTAAATTTTACCCGCTGCATACCGGCCACATCTATCTGATCCAGCGCGCCTGCAGCCAGGTGGATGAGCTGCACGTTATCTTGTGCCACGACGAGCCGCGCGACCGTGAGCTGTTCGAGAACAGTTCGATGTCGCAACAGCCGACGGTCAGCGATCGCCTGCGCTGGCTGCTGCAGACCTTCAAGTACCAGAAAAACATCCATATCCACTCGTTCGACGAGCAGGGCATCGAACCGTACCCGCACGGCTGGAACGTGTGGAGCGACGGCATGAAGGCCTTTATGGAACAGAAAGGCATCGTGCCGAGCTTCATCTATTCCAGCGAAGCGCAGGATGCGCCGCGCTACCGCGAGCATCTGGGCATCGAAACCATTTTGGTCGATCCCGAACGGTCGTTCATGAACATCAGCGGCAATCAGATCCGTCAGGATCCGTTCCGTTATTGGGATTACATCCCGACCGAGGTGAAACCGTTCTTCGTGCGCACCGTGGCGATCCTCGGCGGCGAGTCAAGCGGCAAATCGACGCTGGTCAACAAGCTGGCCAACATCTTCAACACCACCAGCGCCTGGGAATATGGCCGCGATTACGTGTTCTCGCACCTGGGCGGCGACGAGATGGCGCTGCAGTACTCCGACTACGACAAAATTGCCCTCGGGCAGGCGCAATACGTGGATTTCGCGGTCAAGTACGCCAACAAGGTGGCGTTTATCGATACCGATTTCGTCACCACCCAGGCGTTTTGCAAAAAGTACGAAGGGCGTGAGCATCCCTTCGTGCAGGCGCTGATCGACGAATACCGCTTCGATCTGGTGATCCTGCTGGAAAACAACACGCCGTGGGTGGCGGACGGCCTGCGCAGTCTCGGCAGCACCGCCGATCGCCTGGCGTTCCAGCGCCTGCTGGAGGAGATGCTGCGCGCCAACAACATCGAGTACGTGCACGTTGAGTCTAGCGATTACGAAGAGCGCTTCCTGCGCTGTGTCGAGCTGGTGCAACAGCTGCTGGCGGCGGACGCCGGCCGGCTGGCGAATGCGCCCGCCCAGCGCCACGCCGCAGGCTGAGAAAAATTAGCGTAATGTGCGATCGCGCGGCAGAAACGGCCGCACGGACGCACATTTAAAGGCCTGTTTAAACATGGTTCATTCGGTAGCGACTACGTTAAGGTTTTCTTTACAATAACGCTCAGAAGAAGACATGTCTTATCGCTTACTCGCTCTCTGGTTGATCTGCTATGCCGCAGCCTGGACGCTGCTGACCGTTCATCTCGATCCTACCCTGCCTTACGACGCCGTCGAGGCGCTCAATTGGGGCCTCAACGGCGAGTGGGGCTCACCGAAAAATCCTTGGTTGGTCGGTGCGGCGATGCAGCCGGCGATCTGGCTGTCGTGGCTGCCGCTGAACGTTTACTGGTACGGCGGGCACTTCATCGCCATCGCCATCGGCATGTTGGGCGTCTGGCTGCTGGCGCGACGCCTGAGCGGCAGCACTTCGCTGGCCTGGATGGCGCTGCTGACGCTCAACCTGTCCGGCATCATCAATTTCGACATCATTCCCTACAACGACAACTACCTGTTGGTGATGCTGTGGCCGTGGATGGCGCTGTTCTTCCACATGGCGATTTCCCATTCGGCCAACTGGTGGCCGGCCTTCGCGTTGGCCGCCGGTCTGGCGATGATGGCGAAGTATTCGACCTTCGCCTTCGTCTATTTCGCGGCGCTGTCGACGCTGTTCGTGCCGCAGATCCGTCGCTGCTATCGCCAACCGCAGTTCTATCTGGCGGTGGCGATCTGGCTGGCGCTGGTGTTGCCGAACGTATTCTGGCTGTGGAACCACGACTTCGCCGCCTTTAAGTGGGTGGATTCGCAGATCAAGATGCAGCTCAATCTCGACATGCTGCAGTCGCTGCTGCTGGTGTTCTATCCGTCGCTGGTGCTGTGGTGGATCCTGCGCCGCAGCGGGGCGGTGCTGGCCTGGCCGAAAGCCTTGCCGATGCGGGTGCTGCTGTGGATCTACCTGCTGCCGCTCGGCATCATTACCTTTTGGTTCTCCTTCAACGTCGGCGGCCGCTTGACCGAGTGGCTGCAGCCGTTCTTCATGCTGGCGCCCGCGCTGCTGGTTGGTTGCGTGCGTCAGCCGCCGGTGCGTTCGCTGCGGGCGGCGACTATTGGGCTGATGTGCGCGGCGCTGGCGGTCTATCTGGGGTATGCCGCGGTGATGCTGGGCAACGTGCGCAATGCCGGTCAGAAAATGGTGGGCATCAAGGCGTTCAGCGCTGGAGTGGAGCAGCTGTGGCAGGAGCGGTATGGCGTCAGTCTGCGTTACGTCGGCGGCGAATACCTGTCGCAGTGGATGACGGTGTATGCCGGTTCCCGGCCGCAAACCATTACGCGCTGGTCCAATCATACGCGGCCGAACATCTACAACGTCAACATCAGCTATCCGCAGATTGCGCAGCATGGCGTCGCCTTGTTCGGTCGGTTGGGTGAAGACTGCGCGCACAGCGACTTCGGCGGCGAACTGGCCCACTGGCCGAAGATGCGCCTCGACTGGCAGCAGACGCTGACCTTCCGCGCCGATCCGCAGAGCGACGAGCAGGTGCTGTGCGTCGGCTTTGTTCGCCCGCAGTAACGGCGGCGCAGAACGCCGCCGCGATGCGAACTCAGTAAGCGATAACCAGCTTGCCTTGCATATGGCCGCCGAGCAGCTGTTGGTGCGCGGCGGTCAGCGTGTCTACCGACAGCCCGTGCAGGGTTTCGCTCAGCGTGGTGCTCAGCTTGCCGTCGTCCAGCAGTTGCGCCACCTGCTGCAGGATCCGGCCTTGCTGCGCGATGTCCGGGGTGGTGAACATGCTGCGGGTGAACATGAATTCCCAGTGCAGCGCGGCGCTTTTCAGCTTCAGCGCGTTTTGATCCAACGGCTGCGCGTTCTCGACGATGGTGCAGATATGGCCGAGCGGCGCGATCAGTTCGGCCATCGCCGGCCAGTGGCCGTCGGTATCGTTCAGACAGAGGATGTAATCCACCTGCTCGATGCCGTGTTGCGCCAGGTTGCCCTTCAAATCGCGGTAGTCCACCACCAGGTCGGCGCCCCGCTCGCGGCACCAGGCGGCGGATTCCGGCCTGGACGCGGTGGCGATCACTTTCACCTTGCTGCGCAGCGCGGCCAGCGGAATGGCCAGCGAGCCGACCCCGCCGGCGCCGCCGATGATCAGCAGCGTCTTGTGCTCGGGCGCATCCTGAATGTTCAGGTGCTCGAACAGCGCCTCCCAGGCGGTGAGGGCGGTGAGCGGCATGGCGGCGGACTCCGCCCAGTTCAGGCTGCGCGGTTTGTGCGCGGCGATGCGAGAGTCGATCAGTTGGTGGCTGCTGTTGCTGCCGGGCCGGGTGATATCGCCGGCGTACCACACTTCATCGCCGGGCTTGAAGCCGCTGACGCCGCTGCCCACGTCCAGCACGACGCCGCTGGCGTCCCAGCCGAGGACGCGCGGCTGCTGCAGGCCGCTTTTCTGCAGACCGGCATGTACTTTGGTATCCACCGGGTTGACCGAGGCCGCTTTCACTTCCACCAGCAGATCGTACTGGCCGGGCACCGGCATCTCCGGTGAGATTTCGATGAAACCGGCGGGGTTCTGCGGGTCTACGGCAATGGCTTTTATCGACATGATTGTGCTCCTTTCAAATGATGTCCCCAGTGTAGACCCGCAGCAGTGGGGTGATAAGATGGACAATATCTAACTGAGTGTTCGTAAGAGGTGAACAATGGAGTTCAAACAGCTGCAGGACATGGCGCTGTTCGCGCTGGTGGCGGAGTGCGGCAGCTTCACCGCCGCCGCGCAGCGTGTCGGGTTGCCGAAGTCCAGCGTCAGTCAGCGCATCAGCCAGCTCGAACAGACGCTGGGGCTGCGTTTGCTCAACCGCACCACGCGCCAGCTGAACCTGACCTTCGCCGGCGAGCGCTATCTGGAACACTGCCAGGCGATGATGTCCGCCGCCGAGCGGGCCGATCTGGCGCTGCAGCGGCTGCGCGACAACCCGAGCGGCCGCCTGCGCATCTCGACGCCGGCCGGGTTGGGGGCAACCCTGGTGGCGCGGCTGGCGGCGGATTTTCAGCGCCAGTACCCGGACGTATCGCTGGAGGTGTCGGTATCCGACGCCATGGTGGATCTGGTGCAGGAAGGCTTCGACGCCGCGCTGCGCACCGGCAAGCCGCAGGATTCTTCGCTGATCGGCCGCCGCCTCGGGTATGCGCCGCGCTATCTGCTGGCTGCGCCGTCCTATCTGGCGCAGCACTCGCCGATCGAGCACCCGCAGCAGCTGCAGCAGCATCGCTGCATTGCCCACCGCGCCTGGACGGCCTGGAACCTGCGCTGCGGCGACGATTATTACCGCTGGCAGCTGCCGCTGGCGCACACCACCGACAATCTGCTGTATGCGCGCGAATGCGCTATCGCCGGCGCGGGGATCACGCTGCTGCCGGCGTTTCTCAGCCGCGAGGTGGTGGCGCAGAAGCTGTTGGTGGAGGTGTTGCCGGCCTGGCGCGCAGAAGGGAATGAACTGTATCTGGTTTACCCGAGCCGCAAGCTGAATTCCCCGGCGCTGGCCTGTTTCATCGATGTGGTATTGCAGCACTCGGCGTTTGACGACTACGCGCGCGAGCTGACGCGGGAGTAGGCCTGGCAGATGACGCCGACGCCTAATTTCTGTCGCCATCGTCCTAAAACCTTTGGCTGGAGCATGGCGCGGGCTATGCTCATGAAAGGGGCTTAGGGGGAGAGGGTATGGATCCGTTATCGGAAGTGCTTGCGCCATTGAACAGCCAGAATGCGTTTTTCGGCGGCCTGAAGGCCGGCGGCGACTGGGCCGTTCATTTTCCTGCGCCGCAGAGCGGGAAATTCAACGCGGTGGTGCGCGGCGGCTGTTGGCTGGCGGCGGAAGGGTTGGCCGAACCGCTGCGGCTGGCGGCCGGCGACTGCTTGCTGCTGACCCGCAGCCTGCCGGTCACTGTCGGCAGCGATCTGTCGCTGCCGGCGCTCGATGCTGACGTACTTTATCTGCAGGCGAAAAATGGCGTGGCGAGTTGCGGCGAGGCGGAGGATTGCCTGTTTATCGGCGGGAGTTTTACCTTCGGTGAGGAAGTGGAGCGGTTGTTGGGGAGTTTGCCGGCGTTGATGGTGATCCGAGGCGGCACCGAAGAGGCCGCCGTGTTGCAATGGGCGTTGCAGCGGCTGGCGGACGAGCTGTTAAAGCCTTCGCCGGGTAGCGCGCTGATGACGCATCATCTGGGGCAGATCATGCTGACCCAGGCGCTGCGGATTTACCTGACGGGGGAGGAGGGCGCGGCCTCCGGCTGGCTGCCCGCCTTGTTCGATCCGCGCATCGGCGCCGCGATGCAGGCAGTACACGCCGATCCTGCCCGTCGCTGGACGGTGGCGTCATTGGCCGATGCGGCGAGCGTTTCCCGTTCGACGTTGGCGCTGCGCTTCAAGCAGAAGGCGGGAATGGCGCCGCTTGAGTATGTGTCGCGTTGGCGCATGTTGCTGGCTGCGCGGGCGCTGCGTACCGGCGTTGAACCGGTATCCATCATCGCGCAACGTTTGGGGTACGATTCCGACAGCGCGTTCAGCCATGCTTTCAAGCGCGTGATGGCGTGCTCACCGCGCGATTATCGCCGGACGCGGGCATAAAAAAAGGCGCCGCATGCGGCGCCTTGGGGATTACTTGGCGATCTTTTTGTACTTGATGCGGTGCGGCTCGAGCGCATCGGCGCCCAGCGTACGCTTCTTGTACTCTTCGTACTCGGTGAAGTTGCCTTCGAAGAATTCCACCTTGCCCTCGTCCTGGTAGTCCAGGATGTGGGTGGCGATACGGTCGAGGAACCAACGGTCGTGCGAGATCACCATGGCGCAGCCTGGGAATTCCAGCAGGGCGTTTTCCAGCGCGCGCAGGGTTTCGATATCCAGGTCGTTGGTCGGTTCATCGAGCAGCAGCACGTTGCCGCCAACCTGCAGCAGCTTGGCCAGGTGCAGACGGCCACGCTCACCGCCGGACAGCTCGCCCACGCGTTTGCCCTGATCGACGCCCTTGAAGTTGAAGCGGCCGACATAGGCGCGGCTCGGCATCTCGGTGTTGCCGATGCGCATGATGTCCTGCCCGCCGGAGACTTCTTCCCACACGGTTTTCGAACCGTCCATGCTGTCGCGGAACTGATCGACGGACGCCAGCTTGACGGTATCGCCCAGCACGATGCTGCCGGAATCAGGCTGCTCCTGACCGGACATCATGCGGAACAGCGTGGATTTACCCGCGCCGTTCGGGCCGATGATGCCGACGATCGCCCCTTTCGGCACCGAGAACGACAGGTCGTCGATCAGCAGGCGGTCGCCGTAAGACTTGCGCAGGTTGCTGACTTCGACCACTTTATCGCCCAGGCGCGCGCCAGGTGGAATGAACAGTTCGTTGGTTTCGTTACGTTTTTGGTATTCGGTGTTGTTCAGCTCTTCAAAGCGGGCCAGACGGGCCTTGCCTTTGGACTGGCGGCCTTTGGCGCCCTGGCGCACCCACTCCAGCTCTTTCTCGATCGACTTGCGACGAGCGGCTTCGGCGGACGCTTCCTGCGCCAGACGCGCGTCTTTCTGCTCCAGCCAGGACGAGTAGTTGCCTTCCCACGGAATGCCTTCGCCGCGGTCCAGTTCGAGGATCCAGCCGGCCACGTTATCCAGGAAGTAGCGGTCGTGGGTGATCGCCACGACGGTGCCTTCGAAGTCGTGCAGGAAGCGTTCCAGCCAGGCCACGGACTCGGCGTCCAGGTGGTTGGTCGGTTCGTCCAGCAGCAGCATGTCCGGCTTTTCGAGCAGCAGGCGGCACAGCGCGACGCGGCGGCGTTCACCCCCGGACAGATGGGCGATTTTGGCGTCCCAGTCCGGCAGGCGCAGCGCATCGGCGGCGCGTTCCAGCTGCGCGTTGAGGTTGTGACCGTCGTGCGCCTGAATGATCTCTTCCAGGCGGCCCTGTTCCGCGGCCAGCTTGTCGAAGTCTGCGCCTTCTTCCGCGTACAGCGCGTACACTTCGTCCAGGCGTTTCAGCGCGCCGACCACTTCCGCCAGCGCTTCTTCCACCGACTCACGCACGGTGTGTTCGAGGTTAAGCTGCGGCTCCTGCGGCAGATAACCGATCTTGATGCCCGGCTGCGGGCGCGCTTCCCCTTCGATATCGGTATCGATGCCGGCCATGATGCGCAGCAGGGTGGACTTACCGGCGCCGTTCAGGCCCAGTACGCCGATTTTTGCCCCAGGGAAGAAGCTCAGGGAGATGTTTTTCAAAATATGACGCTTCGGCGGTACCACTTTGCCGACGCGGTGCATGGTATAGACGTATTGAGCCACGTTGCTCTAAGCCTCTCTATATCAGTATTTATAGGATGTCTGGCGGCATGAGTGTAGCCCGTTTCGATCTTGGATCCCAGACATCGCTCAGCGATCGCTAAGTATAACCGTTTATGCGCCGATAAAGGCGCATATTGGTGGCTTATGGCGTGACGACGATCGCGACGCGGCGGTTTTCCGCGCGGCCGCTGGAGGTGCGGTTGTCGGCGACGGGATCGCGCTTGCCCATGCCGCGGGTTTCGATATTGGCGCGCGGAATACCGACGCTGGCCAGCAGATCGGCGACCGCATCGGCGCGGCGCAGGGAGAGCTGATCGTTATAGCTGTCTTCGCCGTAGTTGTCGGTATGGCCGTCCAGACGGAACTTGGTGATGCCGACGCTCAGCAGCGCGCGGCCCATCTTCTGCACCGTCTCGGTGCTTTCCGGGTTCAGCTTGCCGATGTTGTTGCCGAACAGCACTTTATCCGACAGGCCGAATTCCCAACCGTTGTCGGTCAGTTTGAAGCCCTGCGATTGCAGCAGCGCAACCTGCTCGGGCGTCAGGCCTTGCGGCTTGCTCTGGCAACCGGCGAGCGCCAGCAGGGCGACGAACGCCATCGTCAGCAGTGAAAAACGACCTTTAAACAGTTGCTGTATCATAGTCAAAATCCCTAGTTCAAGTGTTATAGCCGGGGCTCTTATTTATGTATAGCCAGCCGCCAGCCTCCGTTATAACGATGCTTTGCCTGATACATCGCATCGTCAGCTTCGTGCAAAAGACCCTGAGGCGTCGACGCGTGATCAGGGTACAGCGCAATGCCGATACTCAGAGAGGTAATGATCGTCTCGTCGTTCGGTAAAATAACCGGTTGCGTCATGCAATCGATGATGTTGTCGGCGATCTGCAAGACATCTTCCGTGCTGTGCACCGGCGCCAGCAGCACGGCGAATTCATCTCCTCCCAGGCGTGCGACCAGATCGGTTTCGCGCAGCTGCGCGCGAATGCGTCCGGCAATGGTGGTCAGCACCGCATCGCCCGCGGCGTGACCGTAACTGTCGTTCACTTCCTTGAAGCGATCGCCGTCGATAAACAGCACCGCCAATTTCGCCGGCGGCGCGATATCGCCCAGGGCGCGGCTCAGCCGGCCTTCGAAGAAGGCGCGGTTCGGCAAGCCGGTCAGGCTGTCGTGCGTCGCCCGGTGAGCCAGCGAGTCGTTTTCCTGCTTCAGATGGGCCTGCCAGGCCTCCAGTTCATCGAGCAAGCCATTGAAATCATTGCTGAGCTCATGCAGCTCGGCGATCGGCGCCGAGGGCACCCGCAGGCCGAAGGTGCGATCTCGCCGCACCGCATGCGCCACGTTGGCGATGTCGTCCAACGAACTGACGATGCCGACCAGCATGCGGCGCGACAACACCAGGGCGCACAGGGTACTGAGCACCATGCAGGCGATCATGCCGACCAGCCCGCGCAACAGGAAACGCAACAGGCTGCCGCCGTTGCCGCTCAGCCAGACCTGGCCGACCTGTTTGCCCTCGTGGGAGATAGGCAGGATGACCGGCTCGGGCAGCGCCCAGTGGGCGATAACCTGCTCCATGCCGTGCAGCGGGCCATCTTTGGGACGATGCCAACTGACCAGCACGTCACCGGCGTTGTTCAGAATTTTGGCCTCCGACACCTCTTCTTTGGCGGCGATCAGCACCATCGCCTCGCGAATGTAGGGGCGATCGCCAAACACCACTGCCGCTTCAACCGTATAGCTGATGGAGCGCGCGATCAGGTGCAGGTTGTGGTTGGCATAGGCGCGCAGCGCGAACAGCGCCACCAGCGTCAGAAAGATGCCGGCGGTGCCAACGGCGATCAACGCCAGCCCAAGATGCACCCGCTGCAGCACTCGGCCCAACGTCGGGCGCGCATTGCCGGAACGGTTTCTACGCAACAGCCTCATAGCGGCGGCGCCTGTTTGCGCGCCAGCTGCAGCACGTTGGGGTGAACGCGCACGCCGCTGCGCGCCAGGGCGTCCAGGTTGACCTTGAAGCCGGCCTGGTCGCCGTTGATCTGCAGGCAAAATGCGCTGCCGGCGGAGCATTCGCTATCGTTCTCGCTGATGCTGAGAATGGAGTTGCCGGAAATGCGCTGCATGAAATTTTGTCTCTGCGCGGCGTTGATGTTCCCTAAATAGATGACATCGCAGCCGGTACTCAGCGTCGGGCTGTCGAACGGCACGCGTTCGGTTTTAATCGGACGCGGCGCGCTGAGCAGGATCGGATCGAACAGCCCCTCGGCATACTGGGTGGGTGCGGTCACGCACAACCGGATCGGATTGGGTTCACGTGACCAGCGGGCGTAGCTGATGATGCCTACCACCACGGTCGTCACGGCGTGCGTGCGCTGTTGATAGGGATCATCGGCGGCGCGCGCAGGCCCGGGCAACGTCAGCAGCGCCAACAAAACGATCAGCAACAGGCGGCCGATATTCAGGCGTGCGGCAAGGAAGCCCGGCACGGGGCTTTTTGCGCAACGCATCGTTATCGCGGTATTACTCGCCATCTTCACCCGCCATTCCGGCCTGATCCACCGCCCGCAGGCCGTGGCCCGACAAGTAAAAATCCGGCCCGCTTGAAGGGACAATCGTTTTGCTGAAAGCTGTCAGTCGCACTGCCTAATGAACACTATCTACCCATAATTGGCGCGGATTGTATTATAAGATGTCTTCGTTGGGCGCTTTATGTGCTGTTTTCTCGGAATTATCCTACTTATTTTTGATAGTATAAAAATGCCCTCTCGGGTTTGCCACCGCTTTTCTGCAAAGTTGGCGCGTTTGGCCAGCTGTCAGGCGATTTGCGCAACGTCGGCGCTATCTCTTAAATGCAATAATGTGATAACTAATAATTAGAAAGTATTTTACTTTTCCAATAAACGCCGTTGCGGCTAATAAAAATCCGGCCGGCGATAATATCTCGCCGCCCTGATTTGTCAGCCAAAGTAAACGTTTTTTACCTGGCTCCGATCATGGCGATACACTTCTTCTTCTACAGTATTGAATGGATGAGCGATTGCGCTGTCTATGGTAGATATCTGCGTCCGGGCCGTGCGCCCGGTTTTATTTTGTTCTGCGGCGCCGTGGCGCGGCGGTTACCGGGGAGCTGGGCGGCTCCCGCGGCACAATCAGTGAGGAAAGAGCGAGGATGGTCAAGGTGGACAAGCGACGGCTGTTGGCGATGGGGCTGTGCCTGACGGCGTTTTCCGGCGCGGCGCTGGCGGATTCTCTGGATGCGCAACGTCAGCGCTACCAGCAGATCAAGCAGGCGTGGGACGGCAATCAGATGGACGTGGTGGCGCAGCTGATGCCGACGCTGCGCGATTACCCGCTTTATCCTTATCTGGAATACCGCGAGCTGACTCAGGATCTGAGTCAGGCGGGGTTCTCCGAAGTGAACGACTTTATCAAACGCAACCCGACGCTGCCGCCGGCGAAATCGCTGGCGCCGCGCTTCGTCAATGAACTGGCGCGGCGCGAAGATTGGCGCACCCTGCTGGCCTTCAGCCCACAGCCGCCCAAACCGGTGGCGGCGCGCTGCAACTATTACTACGCCAAATGGGCTACCGGCGACCAGCAGGCGGCCTGGAGCGGCGCCGACGAGCTGTGGCTGAACGGCAAAACGCTGCCGAGCGCCTGCGATCGGCTGTTCAGCGTCTGGCGCGGCGCAGGCAAGCAAACGCCGCTCGATATTCTGGCGCGCATGAAGCTGGCGCTGAAAGAGGGCAACAGCTCGCTGGTCAGCAACCTCTACAGCCAACTGCCGGCCGACTATCAAACCATGGGCAACGCTCTGGTGCGCTTGCAAAACGATCCGACCACCGTGGAAGCCTTCGCCCGCAGCGTAGGGCCGACTGACTTTACCCGTGCCGCCACCGGCATCGCCTTTGAGCGCCTGGCGCGGCAGGATGTGGAAAACGCGCGGGCGATGATCCCGACGCTCGCGCGGCTGCAGAAAATGAGCGACGAGGAGCGGCTGGGGCTGGAAGAGGCGGTGGCCTGGCGCCTGATGGGCAGCGACGCTACCTATGAACAGGCGCAGTGGCGCGATCAGGTGATTCTGCGCAGCCGTTCGCCTTCGCTGCTGGAGCGCCGGGTGCGCATGGCGCTGGGCAACGGCGATCGGCAGGGCGTCGCGACCTGGCTGGCTCGCTTGCCGGAAGAGTCGCGCAACAAGGATGAGTGGCGCTACTGGCGCGCCAATCAGCTGATGGACGAAGGCAAACGCGCCGAAGGCGAGGAGATGTTGCGCAACCTGATGACCGAACGCGGCTTCTATCCGATGGTGGCGGCGCAGAAGCTGAACGCAACCTATCCGGTGATGGTGGCGGTGGCGGCCAAGCCGCGCGCGTCGCTGACCGACGGGCCGGAAGTGGCCCGAGTGCGCGAGCTGATGTACTGGAATATGGACAACCTGGCCCGCAGCGAGTGGGGTTCCTATGTCGCCAGCCGCAGCCGGCCTGAACAAGAGGCGCTGGCGCGTTACGCCTTTGAGCAAAAATGGGCCGATCTGAGCGTGCAGGCGACCATCGTCGGCAAGCTGTGGGATCATCTGGAAGAGCGTTTCCCGGTCGCCTGGCCGCAGGAGTTCCGCCGCGCCACCGATGACAAGGGGATCACCAGCAGCTATGCGATGGCGATCGCGCGTCAGGAGAGCGCCTGGAATCCGAAGGCGCAGTCGCCGGTCGGCGCCTCCGGCCTGATGCAGGTCATGCCGCGCACCGCGCAGCATACGGTGCAGATGTACAACATTCCCGGCTATGTCGGGCCGAGCCAATTGTTCGATCCGCAGACCAACATCACCATCGGCACCAGCTATCTGGAGTCGGTCTATCAGCAGTTCGGCCGCAACCGCATTCTGTCGAGCGCCGCTTATAACGCCGGCCCGTCGCGAGTGAACACCTGGCTGGGCAACAGCGCGGGGCGGATCGATCCGGTAGCGTTCATCGAAAGCATTCCGTTCTCGGAAACCCGCGGCTACGTCAAGAACGTGCTGGCTTACGATGCGTTTTACCGCTATCTGACGCACCGGCCGGCCAAGGTGCTGACCGACGCCGAGTGGCAGAGACGTTATTGATTTTGACGGCCCTATGGTATGCTGCTGTACTAGTTAAATAGTATGGTGGCTGCCATGACGCAATTATCGTTAAACGACCCCGCTCTTTCAGAACAAGGCAATGAGGATTGGCTGCGCTTCGTCGCGCTGCTGCAGAATTCGTTTGCGCAAGAACTGCATCAACCGCTGTTGCAATTGATGCTGACGCCGGACGAGCGCACCGCGCTGGGCACCCGGGTGCGGATCATTCAGGAACTGATGCGCGGCGAGATGAGCCAGCGCGAGCTGAAAAATGAACTGGGCGCGGGGATCGCCACCATCACCCGCGGTTCTAACAGCCTGAAAGCGGCTTCACCCGCGCTGAAACAGTGGCTTGAGCAGCAGTTGCTGCACGACGCGCCCTAGCAGACTCTGCGTTATTGCTGATAGATGGCGTTGTGGAACGGCACCAGCGCCAGCAGCAGCGCCTGATGATAAACGCTGGTGCGGCTCAGCCGGCCGTCGGTGAAGACGCCGATGGCGCCGCCCTGGCGCTTCACCTCGGCGTTGCCGGTGATCGTCGCCATTTCGCTGCCCAATTCGCGGCCTTCGCGAATACCTTGTAAAATGACTTCCGGCAGCATCAGGCTCGCCGAGCGGGATTCACCGCGGATGGACGGGTTCTCGATGGTCATCCAGGCGAAGGTCATATTCTCTTCAATCCCGGCTTCCACGCCGACCCAAAAATCGGCCTCGGGCCTGACCTGGCGCGCTTCCATCACGCGTTGACGCGCACCGGTGCGCGTTTCGTGATTGCCTATCGGCTGCAGCGAAACGCCGCTGGCGACGTCGACGGGTTCAATGCGGTATTGGCCTGCGCCGAAGACGTCATCGAAGGCCAATTGAATAGCCTTGATCTTTGCCGGGTTGGTAGTTGCAGCGACAACATGGTACATAACGGGTTTGATATCCTTCTGGCCGATACGCCGGGCAGCGGCAAAAGCGCCGCCGGGCCGGGGATAAACGCAAATTTCACGCAGTATAACGGAAAACAAAAATGTTACAGGTATACCTCGTTCGCCACGGCGAAACGGAATGGAACGCGGCTCGCCGCATCCAGGGTCAGTCCGACAGCCCGTTAACCGCCATGGGGGAACACCAGGCCCGTCTGGTCGCCAGGCGCGTCAGCAAAGAAGGCATTACGCATATCATTACCAGCGACCTGGGGCGCACGCGCCGCACCGCGCAGATCATCGCCGAAGCCTGTTGCTGCGAAGTGATTGGCGATCCGCGTTTGCGTGAGCTGCACATGGGGGTTCTGGAAGAACGCCTGATCGACAGTTTGACGCCGCAGGAAGAACAGTGGCGCAAACAGATGGTCGATGGTACTCCTGACGGCCGTATCCCTCAAGGCGAATCCATGGAGGAGCTGGGCGAGCGCATGCGCGCTGCGCTGGAGAGCTGCCTGATGCTGCCGGAGGGCAGCAAGCCGCTGCTCGTCAGCCATGGCATCGCGTTGGGGTGTTTGATCAGTACGGTGCTCGGGCTGCCGGCCTATGCGGAACGTCGCCTGCGCTTGCGCAACTGCTCACTGTCGCGCGTCGATCACCAGCAGAGCCCGTGGCTGGCTTCCGGCTGGATCGTCGAAACGGCGGGCGATGTCACGCATCTGGACATGCCCGCGTTGGACGAACTGCAGCGTTAACGTCGAATCGGGATCAGGTAATCGCACTTGATCTCGGTAGGCGCCTGATGCGGACGGCGCTCGCCTTTCGGGTAGAAGCGCTCGATGTCGTGCCCTTTGCGGCGCGTCAGTTTGAGCTCCGGCAGGCAAGTGCCGTAGACCGTCAGGATAAAGTCCTGCAGGCCTCCGATGGGCCCTTCATAGCTGAACATTGCAAATTCGCCGCCCGGCAGCACCAGCGGTTGAACTTCCTGCACTTTATCAGGCACCTGATCCGGCTCCAGCGCCGTGGTGTACAGCACTTCCTGTTCGTCGTCCTTCTCCTGGCTCGGACGCGAGTGGTGCAACCCGTACAGCACCGGCGGCAAGGTTTCGACTTCGCCGAGGAACTGGCGCCAGAACTGCGAGCGCAGCTCGGTGCGCACGGTGGTGATCTGTTCCAGCGTGCAGGAGTAGCTTTGGGTCAGGCCGACCAGATGCTTATCCGGCAACGAGAGGAACTCGGGCTGCGGCAGAGTGAAGGCCCCCAGACGGATCGGCGGGCAGATGCCGAACGCGTTCCAGTCTTCGGCGCGGCGGTACAGCGCCGGCGTTTGCGCAAACTGTTTCTTGAAGGCGCGCGTGAAGGTCTGCTGCGAGTCGAAGCGATATTGCAGAGCGATATCCAAAATCGGCCGGCTGGTCAGGCGCAGCGCGACGGCGGCCTTGGACAGCCTTCTTGCCCGGATGTAAGCACCGATGGCATTACCGGTAATATCTTTGAACATCCGTTGCAGGTGCCATTTGGAGTAGCCAGCCTTGGCCGCCACGTTATCCAGCGACAAGGGTTGGTCCAAATGGCTTTCCAGCCAGCTAAGCAGATCACGAATGATACCGGCTTGATCCATAGAACTTCCTCGTAAAGCTTGGGGGTAGGAACCCGAACTGTTGATTCGTCACGCTGGTGCTGCGCTATCAGACCGATCCATGAGCCATTATGGGTTGCACTCTTTGCCTCTGCTGCGCATGCCGCGCCAGAGTTGGATTGGGGTACACCGTAGTGGGCGCAAAGAAATAACGACGCCGCATCATAGCAATTTTTTTCCTCCGCGACTCTCAAAGATTTTTGTCACGCTCTGTGCTAAAACGGACGGTGCGGACCCGTAAAAACCCAATTCCGTGAGCTTAGACATAAATAATGGTGATCGCCGAGCCCATTTTCGCGGCAAGGTTATATCGGAGTTAAGTAAATGAAAAAAAGCTGGATATTTTTATTCGGTTTGGTTTGCGCAACCGTGGGAAGCGCACAGGCGGAGCAAGTGGGTTCCGTTGATACGGTGTTTAAATTGTTGGGGCCGGACCACAAAATCGTGGTCGAAGCGTTCGACGATCCGGATGTTAAAAATGTAACTTGTTATATCAGCCGCGCCAAAACCGGCGGCATCAAAGGCGGGCTGGGCCTGGCGGAAGATACCGCCGACGCGGCCATTTCCTGCCAGCAGGTCGGGCCTATCGAGCTGAGTGACAAGATCAAAAACGGCAAGGCGGAAGGCGATGTGGTGTTCCAGAAACGCACGTCGCTGGTGTTCAAGAAGCTGCAGGTGGTGCGCTTCTACGACGCCAAACGCAATTCGCTGATCTACCTGAGCTACTCCGACAAGGTGATCGACGGCTCGCCGAAGAATGCGCTGAGCGCGGTGCCGATCATGCCGTGGGCTGAGGCAAAATAAAAAAACGGGGTTCAGCATGCTGAACCCCGTTTTCATGACGGCAGGCTGGAATTACTCTTCCAGATCGCCGCAGAAGCGGTAGCCTTCGCCGTGGATGGTGGCGATGATTTCCGGCGTGTCCGGCGTCGATTCGAAGTGCTTGCGAATGCGACGGATGGTGACGTCCACGGTGCGGTCATGCGGTTTCAGCTCGCGGCCGGTCATCTTCTTCAGCAGTTCGCCGCGGGACTGGATCTTGCCCGGGTTTTCGCAGAAGTGCAGCATGGCGCGGAATTCGCTGCGCGGCAGCTTGTACTGTTCGCCGGCCGGGCTGATCAAAGAGCGGCTGTTGATGTCCAGCTCCCACCCGTTGAACTTGTAGCTCTCGACCAGGCGGCGCTCTTCGCCGAGGCTGCCCAGATTCATGGTGCGCGACAGCAGGTTGCGCGCGCGGATGGTCAGCTCACGCGGGTTGAACGGTTTGGTGATGTAATCGTCGGCGCCGATTTCCAGGCCGAGGATTTTATCCACCTCGTTATCGCGGCCGGTCAGGAACATCAAGGCGACGCTGGCCTGTTCACGCAGTTCGCGCGCCAACAGCAGGCCGTTTTTGCCTGGCAGATTGATGTCCATGATGACCAGATTGATATCATTTTCAGACAGGATATTGTGCATCTCTGCACCATCATTGGCTTCATGAACAATGTAGCCTTCCGCCTCGAAAATGCTCTTCAGGGTGTTACGAGTGACTAACTCGTCTTCGACAATCAGAATGTGCGGGGTCTGCATATTTGCTACCTAAAATTGCCAACAAAATAGAAAATAGGAAGTACAGAAGTCTCTGTTTTCTTAGAGGAGGGCAGAGATAGCGCCACGTTCCCTCTCAGCAAATGACTAAAGTACGTAAACTCGTTCTTGATGCACTTTCCATCTCATGTCAACAAGATCGCTAGCCTGGTGGGGATGCCGTTCCCTACAACCCCTTGGGTGCCAAAACGGCGCATATCCTAACCCCATTAACAGCAATATAACAGCGCGTGCCGAATTCATCACCCAACAAAACTACGCTTTGTTGACATATATCAAATTCAATTGTAGCACGTTAACAGATTTGTGAAAAACACTTACAGAAATGCCAGTTTAAGTCACAGAACCTCAAATTCTGTGAACGATTCAGCATTATCCGGCCCGATAGGATACAATTATTCGCTTATTGATCATTGCGTTGTTTTAACTCATTGATAAATAAATGCAGTAAAACATAAGCATGAATAATGACTATTACGACAGGTTTATTAGCTCAACGAGCCGTTTAATCTTGTTTGTTGCTATTAACGCGTTTATTGTTACGCAATTGTAAATACATGCGGGCGCTGCGCTATCGTCAAAAACGCAGGCCCGCCTTCGGTGGAAGAGTGATGCAGCTTCATATTGTTCTAGTGGCTCCGGCGCGGCCGGAAAACGTCGGCGCGGCGGCGCGCGCGATGAAAACCATGGGTTTCGCTTCGTTGCGCATCGTCGACAGCGAGGCGCATCTGCAGCCGGCGGCGCGCTGGGTGGCACATGGGGCCGGCGAGATCCTCGACGGCGTGCAAACGTTCGCCACGCTGGAACAGGCGCTGGCGGATGTGGATTTTACCGTCGCCACCACCGCCCGCAGTCGCGCGCGTTTTCACTACTACTGCACGCCGCCTGAGCTGCTGGAACAGCTGAGTGAGCGTAAGCAGTGGGTCGGCCAGGCCGCGCTGGTATTCGGCCGCGAGGATTCCGGCCTGACCAACGAAGAGCTGGCGCTGGCGGATTTGCTGACCGGCGTGCCGATGCAGGCGGATTATCCGTCGCTCAATCTGGGCCAGGCGGTGATGGTGTACTGCTACCAGTTGGCGAGCCTGATGGGCGTCAACGCCGCGCCGCAGGAGGCTGCGGCGCCTGAAGGGCAGCTCAAGGCGCTGCGCCACCGCGCAGATGCCTTGTTGAACGCATTGGAGGTCGGCGATGACCAAAAATTGCGCGACTGGCTGCACCAGCGCCTCGGTGCGTTGCCGCAGCGAGATACGGCGATGCTGCATACGCTGCTGCACGACATCGAAAAAAAACTCGCCAAGTGATAGCGGCTCCAGCAGGCGGTTACTCAGTGTGATCCACTATTAAACCGGCTTTAGGTTGTTTTTTTGTTCTGTCATTTTGCTTTTCACCTGTTGCATCGCGCATTACCGCCGCTGAACGGAAAATAAGCAAAAATAAGAAATCGTTTGACTTGGGATAGCGATTGCTTTAACCAATAGAGGGGACAGAGTATTTCATGAGACAGACAGACAACATGCGCAATATCAGCCTGACTACCACAATTATTACCACCACCGATACCACAGGTAACGGGGCGGGCTGACGCGCACAGGAAACACAGAAAAAAGCCCGCACCTAATCAGTGCGGGCTTTTTTTTCGGCTTAAATTCGGAGAGATCACAAATGCGAGTGCTGAAATTTGGCGGAACCTCGGTAGCGAATGCGGAACGTTTTCTGCGCGTCGCCGACATCATGGAGAGTAACGCGCGTCAGGGACAGGTAGCCACGGTCTTGTCCGCCCCCGCAAAGATCACCAACCATCTGGTGGCGATGATCGACAAAACGGTGGCGGGCCAGGACATTCTGCCGAATATGAGCGACGCCGAGCGGATCTTTGCCGACCTGCTGAGCGGGCTGGCGCAGGCGCTGCCGGGCTTTGAATACGATCGTTTGAAAGGCGTGGTCGATCAGGAATTCGCGCAGCTCAAACAGGTGCTGCATGGCGTCTCGCTGCTGGGGCAGTGCCCGGACAGCGTGAACGCGGCGATCATCTGCCGTGGCGAAAAGCTCTCCATCGCCATCATGGAAGGGGTGTTCCGCGCCAAAGGCTATCCGGTCACGGTGATTAACCCGGTGGAGAAACTGCTGGCGCAGGGCCACTACCTGGAGTCCACCGTGGACATCGCCGAGTCTACGCTGCGCATCGCCGCCGCGGCGATCCCGGCCGATCACATCGTGCTGATGGCCGGTTTCACCGCCGGTAATGATAAGGGCGAGCTGGTGGTGCTGGGCCGCAACGGCTCCGACTATTCCGCCGCGGTGCTGGCCGCCTGCCTGCGCGCCGACTGTTGCGAGATCTGGACCGACGTCGACGGCGTTTATACCTGCGATCCGCGCACCGTGCCGGACGCCAGGTTACTGAAATCGATGTCGTACCAGGAAGCGATGGAGCTTTCCTATTTCGGCGCCAAAGTGTTACACCCCCGCACCATCACTCCGATTGCCCAGTTCCAAATCCCTTGCCTGATTAAAAACACCTCCAACCCGCAGGCCCCCGGCACGCTGATCGGCAAAGACAGCACCGATGCCGATATGCCGGTGAAGGGCATCACCAACCTGAACAACATGGCGATGATCAACGTCTCCGGCCCGGGCATGAAAGGCATGGTCGGCATGGCCGCACGGGTCTTCGCCGTGATGTCGCGCGCCGGCATTTCGGTGGTGCTGATCACCCAATCCTCTTCCGAATACAGCATCAGCTTCTGCGTGCCGCAGGGTGAACTGCAGCGCGCTCGTCGCGCGCTGGAAGAGGAGTTCTATCTGGAGCTGAAAGACGGCGTGCTGGATCCGCTGGACGTGATGGAACGCCTGGCGATCATCTCGGTGGTTGGCGACGGCATGCGCACCCTGCGCGGCATTTCCGCACGCTTCTTCTCCGCGCTGGCGCGCGCCAACATCAATATCGTTGCCATCGCCCAAGGGTCTTCCGAACGTTCCATTTCGGTGGTGGTCAGCAATGATTCCGCCACCACCGGCGTGCGCGTCAGCCACCAGATGCTGTTCAACACCGATCAGGTGATCGAAGTGTTCGTCATCGGCGTCGGCGGCGTCGGCGGGGCGCTGATCGAGCAGATCTATCGCCAGCAGCCGTGGCTGAAGCAAAAACATATCGATCTGCGGGTGTGCGGCATCGCCAACTCGCGCGTGATGCTGACCAATGTGCACGGCATCGCGCTGGACAGCTGGCGCGACGCGCTGGCCGGCGCGCAGGAGCCGTTCAATCTCGGCCGCCTGATCCGGCTGGTGAAGGAATATCACCTGCTGAACCCGGTGATCGTCGACTGTACCTCCAGCCAGGCGGTGGCCGATCAGTACGTGGACTTCCTGGCGGACGGCTTCCATGTGGTGACGCCGAACAAAAAGGCCAACACCTCGTCGATGAACTATTATCAGCAGCTGCGCGCGGCCGCCGCCGGTTCGCACCGCAAGTTCCTGTACGACACCAACGTCGGCGCCGGTCTGCCGGTGATTGAGAACCTGCAAAACCTGCTGAACGCCGGCGATGAGCTGGTACGTTTCTCCGGCATCCTGTCCGGCTCGCTGTCCTTTATCTTCGGCAAGCTGGACGAAGGGTTGTCGCTGTCGGCGGCGACCCTGCAGGCCCGGGCCAACGGCTACACCGAGCCGGATCCGCGCGACGATCTGTCCGGGATGGATGTGGCGCGTAAGCTGCTGATCCTGGCGCGCGAGGCCGGTTATAAACTGGAACTGAGCGATATCGAGGTCGAGCCGGTGCTGCCGCCGTCCTTCGACGCGTCGGGCGACGTGGACACCTTCCTGGCGCGGTTGCCGGAGCTGGATAAAGAGTTCGCGCGCAACGTGGCTAACGCCGCCGAGCAAGGCAAGGTGCTGCGCTATGTCGGCCTGATCGACGAAGGGCGCTGCAAGGTGCGCATTGAGGCGGTGGACGGCAACGATCCGTTGTATAAAGTGAAGAACGGCGAGAACGCGCTGGCCTTCTACAGCCGCTACTATCAGCCGTTGCCGCTGGTGCTGCGCGGCTACGGCGCCGGTAACGATGTGACTGCAGCGGGCGTATTCGCCGATCTGCTGCGCACACTGTCATGGAAGTTGGGAGTTTAATATGGTTAAGGTGTATGCACCGGCCTCGATCGGCAACGTCAGCGTCGGTTTCGACGTGCTGGGCGCGGCGGTTTCGCCGATCGACGGCACGCTGCTGGGCGACTGTGTCAGCGTCGAAGCCGCCGAGACGTTCAGTTTGCAGAATGCCGGGCGCTTCGTCAGCAAGCTGCCGGCCGAGCCGAAAGAGAACATCGTTTATCAATGCTGGGAGCGCTTCTGCCAGGAGATCGGCCGCGAAGTGCCGGTGGCGATGCGTTTGGAAAAGAACATGCCGATCGGATCGGGGCTGGGTTCCAGCGCCTGTTCGGTGGTCGCCGGGCTGATGGCGATGAACGAATTCTGCGATCGTCCGTTGGATAAGACGACGCTGCTCAGCCTGATGGGCGAGCTGGAAGGGCGCATTTCCGGCAGCGTGCATTATGACAACGTGGCGCCTTGCTATTTGGGCGGCCTGCAGCTGATGCTGGAAGAAGAAGGCATTATCAGCCAGGAGGTGCCGTGCTTTGACGATTGGCTGTGGGTTATGGCCTATCCGGGCATCAAAGTGTCCACCGCCGAAGCGCGCGCCATTTTACCCGCGCAATACCGTCGTCAGGATTGCATCAGCCATGGCCGCTATCTGGCCGGCTTTATTCACGCCTGCCATACCCGGCAGCCGCAGCTGGCCGCCAAATTGATGCAGGACGTGATCGCCGAACCGTACCGCACCCGGCTGCTGCCGGGCTTCGCCGAAGCGCGCAAGGCGGCGCAGGAGATCGGCGCGTTGGCCTGCGGCATCTCCGGCTCTGGCCCGACGCTGTTCGCCGTCTGCAACGACGGCGCCACCGCGCAACGCATGGCCGCCTGGCTGCAACAACACTATCTGCAAAACGACGAAGGTTTTGTTCATATTTGCCGTCTGGATACCGCAGGCGCTCGACTACTGGGATAACGCATGAAACTGTACAACCTTAAGGATCACAACGAGCAGGTCAGCTTCGCGCAGGCGATCAAACAAGGCCTGGGCAAGCAACAGGGGCTGTTCTTCCCGTTGGAGCTGCCGGAGTTCGAACTGACCGAAATCGACCACCTGCTGGAGCAGGATTTTGTCACCCGCAGCAGCCGCATTCTGTCGGCCTTTATCGGCGAAGAGGTGCCGGAAGCGGCGCTGAAGAAACGCGTGCAGGCCGCCTTTGAGTTCCCGGCGCCGGTGGCGAAAGTGACCGATGACGTCTCCTGCCTGGAGCTGTTCCACGGCCCGACGCTGGCGTTCAAAGACTTCGGCGGCCGCTTTATGGCGCAGATGCTGGCGGAAGTGGCCGGCGAGCAGCCGGTGACCATTCTGACCGCCACCTCAGGCGACACCGGCGCCGCCGTGGCGCACGCCTTCTACGGCCTGAAAAACGTGCGGGTGGTGATCCTGTATCCGCAGGGCAAAATCAGCCCGCTGCAGGAAAAGCTGTTCTGCACCCTGGGCGGCAACATTCACACCGTGGCGATCGACGGCGACTTCGATGCTTGTCAGGCGCTGGTGAAGCAGGCGTTCGACGATCAGGAATTGAAAGACGCGCTGCACCTGAACTCGGCCAACTCGATTAACATCAGCCGTTTACTGGCGCAGATTTGCTACTACTTCGAAGCGGTGGCGCAGCTGCCGCAGGAAGCGCGCAATCAACTGGTGATTTCGGTGCCGAGCGGCAACTTCGGCGATCTGACCGCCGGGCTGCTGGCCAAATCGCTGGGCCTGCCGGTAAAGCGCTTCATCGCCGCCACCAACGCCAACGACACCGTGCCGCGCTTCCTGACCAGCGGCCAGTGGCAGCCGCACGCTACGGTCGCGACGCTGTCCAACGCCATGGACGTCAGCCAGCCGAACAACTGGCCGCGCGTGGAAGAGCTGTTCCGTCGCAAGGTCTGGCAGTTGAAGGAGCTGGGTCACGCGGCGGTCAGCGACGAGACCACCAAAGACACGATGCGTGAGCTGGCCGAGCTGGGCTATATCTCCGAACCGCACGCGGCCATCGCCTACCGTGCGCTGCGTGACCAATTGCAGGAAGGGGAGTTCGGCCTGTTCCTCGGCACCGCGCATCCGGCCAAGTTTAAAGAGAGTGTGGAAGCGATACTCGGCCAGGAGCTGCCGTTGCCGAAAGCGCTGGCGCTGCGGGCTGAGCTGCCGCTGCTGTCGCACACGCTGCCGGCCAACTTCGGCGAGCTGCGCAAGTTCCTGATGGGGCTGCCGGCCTGAAGTTCGGCAGGGTAAAATGCGAAAAGCCGTCTTGCGACGGCTTTTTTTTATGCCTGCTCCGGGCGTTTGAACACCAGTTCATTGCCTTGCGAGGCGGCTTCGTCGAAGGCGTAGCCTTCCAGGTTGAAGTCCGCCAGCTGCTCGCTGCGCGTCAGGCGGTTTTTGATGATAAAGCGGCTCATCAACCCGCGCGCTTTCTTGGCGTAGAAGCTGATGACCTTGAACTTGCCGTTCTTCTCGTCGAGGAACACCGGTTTGATCAGCGAGCCGTGCAGCTTGGCCGGCTTCACCGCTTTGAAATACTCGTCTGACGCCAGGTTGACCACCACGTCGTCGCCCTGTTGCTCCAGCGCTTCGTTGAGCTTTTTGGTGATCTGATCGCCCCAGAAGCTGTACAGATCTTTGCCCTTCGGGTTTTCCAGCTTGATGCCCATCTCCAGCCGGTACGGCATCATCAGATCGAGCGGGCGCAGTACGCCATACAGGCCGGACAGCATGCGCAGATGCTGCTGGGCGAAGTCGAAATCGGCTTCGTTGAAGTCCTGCGCCTGCAGGCCGGTGTAGACGTCGCCCTTGAACGCCAGCAGCGCCTGACGGGCGTTGTCCGGGGTAAATGTCGGTTGCCATTCGCTAAAGCGCGCGGCATTCAGCCCGGCCAGCTTGTCGCTGATGCTCATCAGGCTGGCGATTTGCGCCGGCGTCAGCTCGCGGCAAATGTTGATAAGCTGCTTAGACTTACTCAGCAGTTCGGGCTGCGTGAAGCGTTTTGTCGCCAGCGGGCTGTCGTAATCGAGCGTTTTTGCAGGTGAAATAATAACGAGCATGGCCAGATCCTGTTTATCCAAGTGCGCATACTGTAGCAAAAAGCGCGGGAAAAAGGGGCTATCGGTCCAATAGGCGGGGCGCGCATCGCACGCGCCCCGGAATTCTCAGCGCGGTGGCTGCTTGCCGTCCCACACGCCCGGCTCCAGCTGCGATTTCAGCTCCGGATAACGGTTGGCGTCGAAGGTCGGCAGCTTGCCCAGGCGGCGCTGGCGATGGTAGTCGTCGGCCAGCTTCAGCGCGACCCGCGACAGCAGCAAGATAGCCGTCAGGTTGGTGATCGCCATCAGCGCCATGGAGGTATCCGCCATTTTCCACACCAGCGGCAGCTCCGCCAGCGCGCCGAACATCACCATGCCCAGCGCCACGCAGCGGAAAATCAACAGGCCGCCTGGGTGGTTGTGCTCGAGGAACACCAGGTTGCTCTCGGCATAGGCGTAGTTGGCGATGATCGACGTAAAGGCGAAGAAGAAGATGGCGATGGCGACGAACGGAGTCCCCCAGCTGCCGACGGCGGTCGACAGCGCGCGCTGGGTCAGATCGATGCCGCTGATGCTGTCGGTCGGCTGATCGAGAATGCCGGAAGAGAGGATGATCGCCGCGGTGGCGCTGCAGATGACGATGGTGTCGATAAATACCCCGAGCATCTGCACGTAGCCCTGTGAAGCGGGATGCGGCGGATAAGGCGAGGCGGACGCCGCCGCGTTGGGCGCCGATCCCATGCCGGCTTCATTGGAGAACAGGCCGCGCTGCACGCCCTGGGTCATCGCCTGGGAGATACCGTAACCGACGGCGCCGGCCGCGGCTTCCTGCAGACCAAAGGCGCTTTTGAAGATCAGCGTCAGGATCGCCGGCATGTGCTCGATGTTATGGCCAATCACCCAGAGAGCCAGCAGCAGGTAGGCGCCGGCCATCAGCGGCACCACCAGCTCGGCCACTTTGGCGATGGAGCGGATGCCGCCGAAGATCACCACGCCGCTCAGCAGCACCAGGCCAATACCGACGTGCAGCGGCTGTAAATGGAAGGCGACGGCGGAGGCCTGCGCGATGGAGTTGGCCTGTACGGCGTTGAACACCAGGCCGAAAGCGATGATCAGGAAAATGGAGAACAGCACGCCCATCCAGCGCATGCCGAGTCCCTTTTCCATGTAATAGGCCGGGCCGCCGCGGTAGTTGCCGTTGTCGTCTTTGGTTTTGTAGAGCTGAGCCAGCGAGCTTTCCACAAATGACGTGGCCATGCCGATAAACGCCACCACCCACATCCAGAAGATGGCGCCGGGGCCGCCGGCGGTGAGGGCAATGGCGACGCCGGTCAGGTTGCCGGTGCCGACGCGCGCCGCCAGCGTGGTACACAGCGCCTGGAAAGAGGAGATGCCGGCGCTGTCGCTTTTATTGCTGTTTTTCAACACCGAGAACATGTGGCTAAAGTGGCGGAGCTGGATAAAACGGGTGCGCAGCGTGAAGTAAATGCCGGTGCCGAGCAGCAGATAAATCAGCACCGACCCCCACAAAATGTTGTTTATAAAATTCATCAGGTCCGTCAAGGGATCCCTCCTCCTTATCGAAATGTCATGCGCACCTGGCAGCATCCACCGCAGGTGAGAAATATTGGCCTATTTTTTACAAGAGCTTAGCTGGAATCGGTCCGGTGTCAGGCGATTGAGATTTTTCGCAGATTGGCGGACGAATTGCATCAATTTTTTCGAATTTAACATAATTTATTCGGGCGATAGCACGTTATTGCCTTTCCATCCGCTCGGTAATGGCGAAAGATATCGGCGTAAACGGTTGCTCGCCCAAGGATAAAACAGATGCTTGCGCGCCGCGGTTTTCCAGCCTTGCACCGGGCTTGGCGCATGTTATTATCAGGGCAGGGCATGGTTGAACAATGCCAAAAGTTCATGCACAAACGATGAGATAATGCCAACATGACCGACAAATTAACTTCCCTGCGCCAGCTGACTACAGTGGTTGCAGATACGGGTGATATCGCGGCAATGAAGCTGTATCAACCGCAGGACGCCACAACCAACCCTTCGCTGATCCTCAATGCAGCCCAAATTCCTGAATACCGCAAACTGATTGACGAAGCCATCGCCTGGGCGCGCGGCCAGAGCAGCGATCGCGAGCAGCAGATCGCCGACGCCGCCGACAAGCTGGCGGTCAACATCGGTCTGGAGATCCTCAAACTGGTTCCGGGCCGCATCTCCACCGAGGTTGACGCGCGTCTGTCTTACGACACCGTCGCCAGCGTGGCCAAGGCCAAGCGCCTGATCAAGCTGTACAACGAAGCCGGCATCAGCAACGATCGCATTCTGATCAAACTGGCCTCGACCTGGCAGGGCATCCGCGCGGCGGAGCAGCTGGAGAAAGAAGGCATCAACTGTAACCTGACGCTGCTGTTCTCCTTCGCTCAGGCTCGCGCCTGCGCCGAAGCCGGCGTTTACCTGATTTCGCCGTTCGTCGGCCGTATCCTCGATTGGTACAAAGCCAACGGCGACAAGAAAGAGTTCGCGCCGCACGAAGATCCGGGCGTGATCTCCGTGACCGAGATTTACCAGTACTACAAACAACACGGTTACAACACCGTGGTGATGGGCGCCAGCTTCCGCAACGTCGGCGAAATCATCGAGCTGGCCGGCTGCGACCGCCTGACCATCGCCCCTGCGCTGCTGAAAGAGCTGGCGGAGAGCGAAGGCGCGCTGGAGCGCAAACTGTCTTATACCGGTGAAGTGAAGGCGCGTCCTGCCGCACTGACCGAACCTGAATTCTACTGGCAGCACAACCAGGATCCGATGGCGGTCGAGAAACTGACCGACGGCATCCGCAAGTTCGCCGTAGACCAGGGCAAACTGGAAAAAATGATCGCCGACCTGCTGTAATTCCCGCAGATCGCGCAGTAAAAAGGTGGCTCAGGCCACCTTTTTTTATGCCCGACGCTCCCGCCGGCGGGGGAAGCCCTTATACTCTCGGCAATGACAACAGAACGGGAGACGAACCCGTTCGGACCCCATCAGGCTGTAGAGGTTACGCATGGATATTTTACGTATTGGTTTGGTTTCCGTTTCTGACCGCGCTTCCGGCGGCGTATACCAGGATAAAGGCATTCCGGCGCTGGAGGAGTGGCTGGCCGGCGCGCTGGCGACGCCGTTCAAGCTGGAAACCCGGCTGATCCCCGATGAGCAGACGCAAATTGAGCAAACGCTGTGTGAGCTGGTGGACGAAATGGGCTGCCATCTGGTGCTGACCACCGGCGGCACCGGGCCGGCGCGTCGCGACGTCACCCCCGACGCCACGCTGGCGATAGCCGATCGCGTGATGCCCGGTTTCGGCGAGCAAATGCGTCAGATCAGCCTACACTATGTGCCAACGGCAATTCTTTCTCGCCAGGTGGGGGCGATCCGCAAGCAGGCGCTGATCATCAATCTGCCCGGCCAGCCAAAGTCGATCAAGGAAACGCTGGAAGGGGTGAAGGACGAGCAGGGCAATGCGGTGGTGCACGGCATCTTCGCCAGCGTGCCTTATTGCATTCAGCTGCTCGACGGGCCTTATGTCGAAACGCATGCCGCAGTGGTAGCAGCATTTCGGCCAAAGAGCGCGCGTCGCGAGATAAACCTCTAAATTTCAGCAATCTGCGAGATCGGCTTCAGCCCGTTTGGTGTGAAAATAATTTGCCGCTATAGTAAGGATTCTTTTACAGAAAGCCTGCGGCTTTTATTTTTACAGCCTTTACCGACGGTGCCCTATGCCTCACGACACTAATCGCCGGCTGAACCGGCAAGACTACAAAACGCTGACGTTGGCCGCGTTGGGCGGCGCGTTGGAGTTTTACGACTTCATTATCTTCGTATTCTTCGCCGCCGTGGTCGGCGACCTGTTCTTCCCGGCGGACATGCCGGAATGGCTGCGGCTGGTGCAAACCTTCGGCATTTTCGCCGCCGGCTATCTGGCCCGCCCGCTGGGCGGCATCGTGATGGCGCACTTCGGCGATCTGGTCGGCCGCAAAAAGATGTTTACCCTGAGCATTCTGCTGATGGCGTTGCCGACGCTGGCGATGGGCCTGCTGCCGACCTACGCCAGCATCGGCATCGCCGCGCCGCTGTTGCTGCTGCTGATGCGCGTGCTGCAGGGGGCGGCGATCGGCGGTGAGGTGCCGGGCGCCTGGGTCTTCGTCGCCGAACACGTGCCGCGCCGGCGCATCGGTTTCGCCTGCGGCACGCTGACCGCCGGGCTGACGGTGGGCATCCTGCTGGGATCGGTGGTGGCGACGGTGATCAACACCACGCTTAGCCCGCAGAGCATTGCCGGCGGCGGCTGGCGCATTCCATTCCTGCTGGGCGGCATGTTCGGCCTGGTGGCGATGTACCTGCGCCGCTGGCTGCAGGAAACGCCGATCTTCATCGAGATGCAGGCGCGCAAAGCGCTGGCCGAGGAGCTGCCGCTGAAATCGGTGGTGCTCAACCACAAACGGGAAGTGGCGGTGTCGATGCTGCTGACCTGGCTGCTCTCCGCCGGTATCGTGGTGGTGATCCTGATGACCCCGACCTATCTGCAAAAACAGTTCGGCATTGCGCCGGCCCTGACGCTGCAGGCCAACAGCATCGCCACCATCATGCTGATCGCCGGCTGCATCGTCGCCGGTTTGTCGGCCGATCGCTTCGGCGCCAGCAAAACGCTGGTGGTCGGCAGTTTGCTGCTGGCCGGCTGCAGCTGGCTGTTCTATCAGACGGTGGGCGTGCGCCCGGAAATGCTGTTCGCCTGCTATGCGCTGGTGGGTTTCAGCGTAGGCGTGGTGGGGGCCGTGCCGTACGTGATGGTGCGGGCTTTCCCGGCGGAAGTGCGGTTTACCGGCATCTCGTTCTCATATAACGTCTCGTACGCTATTTTTGGCGGTTTAACCCCTATTTTTGTGACGCTGATCATGAAATTAACCCCGTTAGCGCCCGCTTACTATGTGCTGGCGCTGTCGCTTATCGGGCTGCTGCTCGGTGTCTACCTGCATCGCGACCTGAACAGCGAAGCCGGCGAGCGGCGAGCCGGTTCCTATAGCTAAAAAAAAGCCCTGCATTGCAGGGCTTTTTCGTCAGGGGCGGGCGATTACGCCGTGACCGGCGATGCCGCGACGCGGGCCGAGGCCGGTTCGCCAATCGGCAGCACGGTGCGGCCGTATTGCTCGTTGAGCACTTCGGCCATCGCCAGGTAGATGGCGCTGGCGCCGCAGATGATGCCCTCATAACCGGCGAAGGTCAGCAGCGCGTGGTTGCCGGTGATGTTGCCGACGGCCAGCAGGGCGAACAGCAGCGTCAGGCTGGCGAACACGAACTGCAGCACGCGGTTGGCGCCGAGGGTGCCGAAGAACATGAACAGGGTGAAGACGCCCCACAGCGCCAGGTAGATGCCCAACACGTGCGCCTCGGTGGCTTCCGCCAGGCCCAAACGCGGCAGCAGCAGCAGGCCGACCAGGCTCAGCCAGAAGCTGCCGTAGGCGGTGAATGCGGTCATGCCGAAGGTGTTGCCCTTCTTGTACTCCAGCAGACCGGCCAGGATCTGGGCCAGGCCACCGAAGAAAATCCCCATGCTGATGATGGCGGAGTTCAGTGGGAAAAAGCCCGCGTTGTGCAGGTTCAGCAAGACGGTGGTCATCCCGAAGCCCATCAGGCCGAGAGGGCCGGGATTCGCCAACTTGTTGGTGTGCATAAGTCCTCTGCGATAACAGAAAATTAACGGAAACAGCGAAGTAAAATCATAAATGGTCTGAATGGCCAAAAAATCGAAGTTTTCCATCAGAGCGCGCGCATCATAATGATCCCCGCAGCCGGAAACAATGATCTGAATGACGATAAAAAAAGAAATTTTTTTTGCCTTGCCCCTTGATGCCGAGCTGGATGGCCCCATCTTATTTGCAACCGCAGCTGCTAACCGCGGGTCGCACTGAGATATCGGGCAGTTGAAAAGCAAAAAATCGCCCGCATATAGGTTAGCAACCTGACTGACTTATGAATTTTTTAGTGGAGACGTTTAGATGGGCAAAATTATTGGTATCGACCTGGGTACTACCAACTCTTGCGTAGCAATTATGGATGGTGCCAAGGCACGCGTGCTGGAAAACGCCGAGGGCGACCGCACCACTCCTTCTATTATCGCATATACCCAGGACGGTGAAACTCTGGTTGGCCAGCCGGCTAAGCGTCAGGCAGTGACCAACCCTGAAAACACCCTGTTCGCCATCAAGCGCCTGATCGGCCGCCGCTTCCAGGATGAAGAAGCGCAGCGCGACAAAGCGATCATGCCTTACAAAATCATCGAAGCCGACAACGGCGACGCCTGGCTGGAAGTGAAAGGCCAGAAAATGGCTCCGCCGCAGATCTCTGCGGAAGTGCTGAAGAAAATGAAGAAAACGGCGGAAGATTACCTGGGCGAACCGGTAACTGAAGCGGTTATCACCGTACCGGCTTACTTCAACGACGCCCAGCGTCAGGCGACTAAAGACGCCGGCCGCATCGCGGGTCTGGAAGTCAAGCGCATCATCAACGAACCGACCGCGGCGGCCCTGGCCTACGGCCTGGACAAAGAAGTCGGCAACCGCACCATCGCGGTTTATGATCTGGGCGGCGGTACTTTCGATATCTCCATCATCGAAATCGACGACGTTGACGGCGAAAAAACCTTCGAAGTGCTGGCGACCAACGGTGACACCCACCTGGGCGGCGAAGACTTCGACAGCCGTCTGATCAACTACCTGGTGGAAGAGTTCAAGAAAGATCAGGGCATCGATCTGCGCAACGATCCGCTGGCGATGCAGCGTCTGAAAGAAGCCGCCGAGAAAGCGAAGATCGAACTGTCTTCCGCTCAGCAGACCGACGTTAACCTGCCGTACATCACGGCAGATGCGACCGGTCCAAAACACATGAACATCAAGGTGACTCGCGCCAAACTCGAGTCGCTGGTTGAAGATTTGGTGGCGCGCTCCATCGAGCCGCTGAAAGTGGCGCTGAAAGACGCAGGCCTGTCGGTTTCCGACATCCAGGACGTGATCCTGGTGGGCGGCCAGACCCGTATGCCAATGGTGCAGAAGAAAGTCGCAGACTTCTTCGGCAAAGAGCCGCGTAAAGACGTGAACCCGGACGAAGCGGTTGCCGTGGGCGCTGCGGTACAGGGCGGCGTGTTGGCCGGTGATGTGAAAGACGTTCTGCTGCTGGACGTTACCCCGCTGTCGCTGGGTATCGAAACCATGGGCAGCGTGATGACGCCGCTGATCACCAAAAACACCACGATCCCGACCAAGCACAGCCAGGTGTTCTCTACTGCGGAAGACAACCAGTCTGCGGTCACCATCCACGTGCTGCAGGGTGAGCGTAAGCGCGCCAGCGATAACAAATCTCTGGGCCAGTTCAACCTGGACGGCATCCAGGCGGCACCGCGCGGCATGGCGCAGATCGAAGTCACCTTCGACATCGATGCCGACGGCATTCTGCACGTGTCTGCCAAAGACAAGAACACCGGTCGTGAGCAGAAGATCACCATCAAGGCGTCTTCTGGCCTGAACGAGGACGAAATCCAGAAAATGGTGCGCGACGCCGAGCTGAACGCTGAAGCTGACCGCAAGTTCGAAGAGCTGGTACAGACTCGCAACCAGGCGGATCACCTGATCCACGGCACGCGCAAACAGCTGGAAGAAGCGGGCGACAAACTGCCGGCGGAAGACAAAACGGCGATCGAAGCGGCGCTGAAAGATCTGGAAGCGGCGGTGAAAGGCGAAGACAAAGCCGAGATCGAAGCGAAGACCCAGGCGTTGGTGCAGGTTTCCGGCAAGCTGCTGGAAATGGCTCAGGCGCAGCAGGCTCAGCAGGGTGCTGACGCCGGCGCGGACAACGCGGCGCAGAAAGAAGACGACGTGGTTGACGCCGAGTTCGAAGAAGTTAAAGACAAAAAATAATCGCCCTTAAGCGGGCACGGGGCGGCCGAGATGCCGCTCCCGGAAACCAGCACGGGCGTCGAGGCAACTCTGCGCCCGTGCACGCATGTTAAGGGTAAGCGAAAGAATGGCGAAGAAAGACTATTACGAGATTCTCGGCGTCAGCAAGACGGCGGATGAACGTGAGATCAAAAAGGCGTACAAACGCCTGGCGATGAAATACCATCCTGACCGCAACCAGGAGCAAGACGCCGAAACCAAGTTTAAAGAAGTTAAAGAAGCTTACGAAGTCCTGACCGACGACCAGAAACGCGCGGCTTACGATCAGTACGGGCACGCGGCCTTTGAACAGGGCGGCATGGGCGGCGGCGGCTTTGGCGGCGGCGCCGACTTCAGCGATATCTTTGGCGACGTGTTTGGCGACATCTTTGGCGGAGGCCGCCGTCAGCGCGCCAGCCGCGGTTCCGATCTGCGCTATAACATGGAGCTGACCCTCGAGGAAGCGGTACGTGGCGTCACCAAAGAGATCCGCATCCCGACGCTGGAAGAGTGCGACGTCTGCCACGGCAGCGGCGCCAAGCCGGGCAGTTCGCCGGTCACCTGCCCAACCTGTCACGGTCAGGGCCAGGTGCAGATGCGTCAGGGCTTCTTCACCGTGCAGCAGGCGTGTCCGCATTGCCATGGCCGCGGTCAGATCATCAAAGATCCGTGCAACAAATGCCATGGCCACGGCCGGGTAGAAAAATCCAAAACGCTGTCGGTGAAAATTCCGGCCGGCGTGGATACCGGCGATCGCATCCGCCTGGCGGGTGAAGGCGAAGCCGGCGAGCACGGCGCACCGGCGGGCGATCTGTACGTTCAGGTGCAGGTGAAGGCGCACCCGATCTTCGAGCGTGAAGGCAACAACCTGTACTGCGAAGTGCCGATCAACTTTGCCATGGCGGCGCTGGGCGGCGAGATTGAAGTGCCGACGCTGGATGGCCGGGTGAAACTGAAGGTGCCTTCGGAGACCCAAACCGGCAAGCTGTTCCGCATGCGCGGCAAGGGCGTGAAATCGGTGCGCGGCGGCAGCCAGGGCGACCTGCTGTGTCGCGTGGTGGTGGAAACCCCGGTCAATCTGAACGACAAGCAGAAGCAGCTGTTGCGTGAGCTGGAAGAGAGCCTTGGCGGCCCGTCCGGCGACAAGAACAGCCCGCGTTCGAAGAGCTTCTTCGACGGGGTGAAAAAGTTCTTTGACGATCTGACTCGCTAACCTTCTGTTTCTGTTAGCTTATGCGCGAACCCCGGGCTTCTGTCCCGGGGTTTTTATTTGCGCGCCAAACCGCTAATCCCTTATATAAATGTGACTTATTCGTGCTTTTTATCGGTTTTTTCGAGCTGTTTAGCATTTATAAACTTATTTTTTCGAACTAAAACGCCCTCTATACTCACTTCATGACTGTGCTTCGCAGGGCGCTACGCCTTGCTCAGATTTGGAGAGACGTATTGTGACCAACATCATTCGTCAATTTTTACGTCAGGAAGCCGCGGGCGGCATCATCCTGATCGCGGCGGCGATCGTCGCTTTGATCATGGCCAACAGCCCGGCGCAGGGGATCTACCAGGCATTCCTTAACCTGCCGGTGATGGTGAAGGTAGCTTCGCTGGAGATCGCCAAGCCGCTGCTGCTGTGGATCAACGACGGGCTGATGGCCATCTTCTTCCTGGTGGTGGGGCTCGAGGTCAAGCGCGAGCTGATGCAAGGCTCACTGTCCGGGCGTGACAAGGCGGTGTTTCCGGCGATCGCCGCACTGGGCGGCATGCTGGCGCCGGCGCTGATTTACCTGTTGTTCAACGGCGCGGATGAAGTTACCCGCCAGGGTTGGGCGATCCCGGCCGCGACCGATATCGCCTTTGCGCTGGGCGTCATGGCCTTGCTGGGCAATCGCGTGCCGACCAGCCTGAAAGTGTTCCTGTTGGCGCTGGCGATCATCGACGACCTGGGCGTGATCATCATCATCGCGCTGTTCTACACCCACGAAGTGTCGATGATCGCGCTGGGGGTGGCGGCCGCGGCGACGGTGCTGCTGGCGGTGATGAACTGGCGCGGCGTGGGCAAAACCTCGTTGTACATGATGGTCGGCCTGGTGTTGTGGGTGGCGATCCTCAAGTCCGGGGTGCACGCGACGCTGGCCGGGGTGATCGTCGGCTTTATGATCCCGCTGAACGTGAAGAAGGGGCCATCGCCGTCGGAAACGCTGGAGCATGAGCTGCACCCGTGGGTGGCGTTCATGATCCTGCCGCTGTTCGCTTTCGCCAACGCCGGGGTCTCTCTGCAGGGCGTATCGCTGGAGGGATTGACCTCGCTGCTGCCGGTTGGGATTGCGGCCGGTCTGTTTATCGGCAAGCCGCTGGGGATTTTCCTCTTCAGCCTGCTGGCGGTGAAAATGGGCATTGCCCGCTTGCCTGAGGGGATCGGCTTCAAACAGGTGTTTGCCGTTTCGGTGCTCTGTGGTATTGGTTTCACCATGTCGATTTTCATCGCCTCGCTGGCGTTCGGCGAGGCCGATGCGGCGCTCAGCACCTATTCCCGTCTGGGGATCCTGTTGGGCTCCACCGCCGCGGCGGTGGCGGGGTACGGATTACTGCGTCTGGCGTTGCCGCGCGTGCGTTAATCCTGCCGGTGCCCGGCAGGGGCGCACAATAAAATGGCTGGTCGGAGCTGTGCGGTATAAAATATGTGCAGCTTCGGCCGTTCTTCGTTGGGACTAATGGGGCTATACGTTGTCTGAAGCAGGGAAAGGAAGTTTGTCGCTCGTCACGGCACACCGTTTGCCGCTGCGAAACGTTGTTAAGGAGAGCCGCTCGTGAGGATGTCGCATATCAACTTTAATCACCTTTACTATTTCTGGCAGGTCTGCAAGGCCGGTTCCGTGGTCGGTGCCGCTGAAGCGTTGTTTCTGACGCCGCAGACCATCACCGGCCAGATCAAAGCGCTGGAAGAGCGGTTGGACGGCAAGCTGTTCAAGCGCCAGGGGCGCGGGTTGGTGCCTTCGGAGCTGGGGCAGCTGGTGTTCCGCTATGCCGACAAGATGTTCATGCTCAGCCAGGAAATGCTGGATATCGTCAACTACCGCAAAGAGTCCAACCTGTTGTTCGACGTCGGCGTGGCGGATGCGCTGTCGAAGCGGCTGGTCAGCCAGGTATTGGAAACGGCGGTGGTGGTGGACAACGAGCAGATCCACCTGCGTTGTTTTGAATCGACGCACGAGATGCTGCTGGAGCAGCTCAGCCAGCACAAGCTGGATATGATCCTGTCGGATTGCCCGGTGGACTCCAGCCAGCAGGAAGGGCTGTTCTCGCTGAAGCTGGGCGAGTGCGGCATCAGCTTCTTCTGCCGCCAGCCGGCGCCGGAGTTGCCGTTCCCGGCCTGCCTGGAGCAGCGTAAGTTGCTGATCCCCGGCCGCCGCTCGATGCTGGGGCGCAAGCTGCTTAACTGGTTCAATACGCAGGGCATTCAGGTGGAGATCCTGGGCGAGTTCGACGATGCGGCGCTGATGAAGGCCTTCGGCATGTACCACAACGCGATTTTCGTGGCGCCGACGCTGTATGCGCAGGATACCTACAACGATGACAACGTGGTGGAGATTGGGCGCATCGACAGCGTGCAGGAGGAGTATTACATTATCTTCGCCGAGCGCATGATCCAGCATCCGGCGGTGCAACGCGTGTGCAACAAAGACTTCTCGGCGCTGTTTTCCTGTTAGCGTTTCACTGAACGCAGGGCGTAAAAAAACCGGCCTGAGCCGGTTTTTTTATCAAGCAGATAACGAAATGCTTATTGCATTGCGTTGATGCGTGCAGTCAGGTTTGACTTATGACGCGCTGCTTTGTTTTTGTGGATCAGGCCTTTAGCTGCCTGACGGTCCACCAGTGGCTGCATTACCAGGAATGCATTTTGTGCTGCTTCTTTGTCGCCAGCTGCGATAGCTGCGTCTACCTTCTTGATGAAGGTACGCACCATTGAGCGACGGCTTGCGTTATGCTTGCGGCGTTTCTCAGACTGTACGGCGCGTTTCTTAGCTGATTTGATATTAGCCAAGGTCCAACTCCCAAATATATTCTATTGAGGACAATTCAAAGGCCGAGGAATATGCCCTTTTAGCCTTCGTTTGTCAATGGATTTGTGCAAATAAGCGCCGTTTGTACAGGCGGCACTCGCTACGTTGTGATGGCGCAGGATTTTACCAGCTTCGCTCTTGGGAATACAGTGTTTCGCGAGAAAATTCGCCAATGATTTGCCGCGGCGGGCGCAAGCCGTTGGCCGCGGTCGAGAATCGGCCCGGCGGCGCGGGATAAACTGCGGTGAAGCCGTTTCACGCGCAGATTATCTCCGGTATGGTATGTCTATTACATAAAGGCACCAATCGCGGGTTAACCTTACCGGCTGTACAAGGTATAATCCGCCGATTTCCACTGTTTTGAGCCAGCTATGGAGCTAATTCGCGGCATTCACAATATCCGGGCGCGCCACCATGGTTGCGTGCTCACCATCGGCAACTTTGACGGCGTACACCGCGGTCATCAGGCGCTGCTGGAGCAGTTGAAGCAACAAGGGCAACGCCTCGGGCTGCCGGTGATGGTCATGATCTTTGAGCCGCAGCCGCTGGAGATGTTCGCCGCAGACAAGGCGCCGGCCCGTTTGACGCGCCTGCGCGACAAGGCCAACTATCTGGCGCAGGCGGGCGTTGATTACCTGCTGTGCGTCAAGTTCGATCCGCGTTTTGCCGCCAACACCGCGCAGGCGTTCGTCGCCGAGCTGCTGGTGGAGAAGCTCGGCGTCAAATTCCTGATGGTGGGGGATGATTTTCGCTTTGGCGCCGGGCGTCAGGGCGATTTTCCGCTATTGCAGCAGGCCGGAAAAGAGTACGGCTTCGACGTGGTCAGCACCCCGACCTTCCGCGAAGGCGACCGGCGCATCAGCAGTACGGCGATCCGCACTGCGCTGAGCGAGGACGATCTGCCGCTGGCGGAGACCCTGTTGGGCCACCCGTACAGCATCTCCGGGCGCGTGGTGCACGGCGATGAGCTGGGCCGCACCATCGGCTTCCCGACCGCCAACCTGCCGCTCAAGCGCCTGGTGGCGCCGGTGAAAGGGGTGTATGCGGTGGAGGTGTACGGCCTGGGGCCGCAGCCGCTGCCGGGCGTGGCCAACATCGGCACGCGCCCGACCGTCGCCGGCGTGCGCCAGCAGCTGGAAGTGCATCTGCTGGATGTCACAATGGATCTTTACGGGCGCCATATTGAGGTGGTGCTCCGCGCAAAATTGCGCAATGAACAACGGTTTGCTTCGCTCGATGCCCTGAAGCAGCAAATCGCCAATGATGTGGTGACGGCCCGGAAGTTCTTCGGGTTAAAAACACTGGTTTAATCGTTTACCCTAAACAATTCGAGTTGCATCGCGGCGGCAACCGCGCGAACCCCGATGAGCTTGCACAGGCAAGTGATTCGGGTGAGAAAGGGCGGCCGACAAAGATGCAGCTTGAAGTGTGACGGGTAAATAGCCGAAAACGGAAACGAGAATCTCATGAGTGACTACAAGAATACCCTGAACTTGCCGGAAACAGGGTTCCCGATGCGCGGCGATCTCGCCAAGCGCGAGCCTGGCATGCTGCAACGTTGGTATGAACAGGATCTGTACGGGATTATTCGTACTGCCAAAAAGGGCAAAAAAACCTTCATTTTGCATGACGGCCCTCCGTATGCGAACGGCAGCATTCACATTGGTCACTCGGTTAACAAGATTCTCAAAGACATTATCATCAAGTCGAAAGGGATGGCCGGCTTCGACTCGCCTTATGTGCCGGGTTGGGATTGCCACGGCCTGCCTATCGAACTGAAGGTTGAGCAGCTGTACGGCAAACCGGGCGAGAAGCTGACGGCGGCCGAGTTCCGCCAGAAGTGCCGCGAATACGCGGCCGAGCAGGTTGAAGGCCAGAAGAAGGACTTCATCCGCCTGGGCGTGCTGGGCGACTGGGAGCGTCCATACCTGACCATGGACTTCAAAACCGAAGCCAACATCATCCGCGCGCTGGGCAAGATCATCAGCAACGGCCACCTGCTGAAAGGCGCCAAGCCGGTTCACTGGTGCACCGACTGCGGCTCGTCGCTGGCGGAAGCGGAAGTGGAGTATTACGACAAGACTTCGCCGTCGATCGACGTGTCCTTCCATGCGGCCGACGCGGCTGCCGTGGCGGCCAAGTTCGGCGTGAGCCACTTCAACGGCGCCATTTCGCTGGTTATCTGGACCACCACGCCGTGGACCTTGCCGGCTAACCGCGCGATCTCTCTGCACCCGGACTTCACCTATCAACTGGTGCAGGTTGACGGCCAGTGCCTGATCCTGGCGGCCGAACTGGTGGAAAGCGTGATGAAACGCGCCGGCATCACCGAGTGGACGGTGCTGGGCAGCTGCAAAGGCGCCGATCTGGAGCTGCTGCGCTTCAAACACCCGTTCATGGACTTCGACGTGCCGGCAATCCTCGGCGAGCATGTGACCCTGGACGCCGGTACCGGTGCGGTGCACACAGCGCCGGGTCACGGCCCGGACGACTTCGTGATCGGCCAGAAATACGGCCTGGAAGTGGCCAACCCGGTAGGGCCGAACGGCTGCTACCTGACCGGCACCTACCCGCTGCTGGACGGCAAGTTCGTCTTCAAGGCCAACGATCTGATCGTCGATCTGCTGCGCGAGAAAGGCGCGCTGCTGCACGTCGAGAAGTTCCTGCACAGCTATCCGTGCTGCTGGCGCCACAAGACGCCAATCATCTTCCGCGCCACGCCGCAATGGTTCATCAGCATGGATCAGAAAGGCCTGCGTCAGCAGTCTCTGGAAGAGATCAAGGGCGTGCAGTGGATCCCGGATTGGGGCCAAGCGCGCATCGAAATGATGGTGGCCAACCGCCCGGACTGGTGCATCTCGCGTCAGCGTACCTGGGGCGTGCCGATGTCGCTGTTCGTGCACAAAGAGACCGAGCAGCTGCACCCGCGCACCGTTGAGCTGATGGAAGAAGTGGCCAAGCGCGTTGAGCAAGACGGCATTCAGGCCTGGTGGGATCTGGACGCGGCCGACATACTCGGCGCGGAAGCCGCTGACTACGTGAAAGTGCCGGATACGCTGGACGTGTGGTTCGATTCCGGTTCTACCCACGCCTCCGTTGTCGACGTGCGTCCTGAATTCAACGGCCACGGCGCCGACATGTATCTGGAAGGCTCCGACCAACACCGCGGCTGGTTCATGTCATCGCTGATGATTTCCACCGCGATGAAGGGCAAGGCGCCGTACAAGGAAGTGCTGACCCACGGCTTCACCGTCGACGGCCAGGGCCGCAAGATGTCCAAGTCGATCGGCAACACCGTCAGCCCGCAGGACGTGATGAACAAGCTGGGCGGCGACATTCTGCGTCTGTGGGTGGCGTCGACCGATTACACCGGCGAGATCGCGGTGTCCGACGAGATCCTCAAGCGTTCCGCCGACTCTTACCGCCGCATCCGCAACACCGCGCGCTTCCTGCTGGCCAACCTGAACGGGTTCGAGCCAAGCACCGATTGCGTGGCGCCGGAAGACATGGTGGTGCTGGATCGCTGGGCGGTCGGCCGCGCGCTGGCGGCGCAGCAGGATATCGAGCAGGCTTATGCCAACTATGATTTCCACGAAGTGGTGCAGCGCCTGATGCAGTTCTGTTCGGTCGAGATGGGCTCCTTCTACCTGGATATCATCAAGGATCGTCAGTACACCGCCAAGAGCGACAGCGTCGCCCGCCGCAGCTGCCAGACCGCGCTGTATCACATCGTCGAAGCGCTGGTGCGCTGGATGGCGCCGATCATGTCGTTCACCGCAGACGAGATCTGGGGCTTCATGCCGGGCAAACGCGCGCAGTACGTGTTCACCGAAGAGTGGTACGACGGCCTGTTCGGGCTGGCGGAAGGCGAGCCGATGAACGACGCTTTCTGGGCTGAGCTGCTGAAAGTGCGCGGCGAAGTGAACAAGGTGCTGGAGCAGGCGCGTGCGGACAAACGCCTCGGCGGTTCGCTGGAAGCGGCGGTGACGCTGTATGCCGACAGCGAGTTGGCGGCGCGTCTGAACAGCCTGCAGGATGAGCTGCGCTTTGTGCTGCTGACCTCTGCGGCAAGCGTTGCGCCATTGGCGGAGGCGCCGGCCGACGCGCAGGCCTCCGAGCTGCTGAAAGGGCTGAAGATCGCCTTCAGCACGGCGCCAGGTGAGAAGTGCCCGCGCTGCTGGCATTACACCACCGATATCGGCCTGGTGGCGGAGCATGCAGACATCTGCGGCCGCTGTGTGAGCAACGTCGCCGGTGACGGCGAGAAGCGTAACTTTGCCTGAGAACTTGCGCCTGATGAGTAAACCAATTTGTTCGACCGGCCTGCGTTGGCTGTGGGTTGTAGTGGCGGTGCTGGCGCTGGATTTCGGCAGCAAACAGTGGATCCTCGCTAACTTTACGCTGGGCCAGTCCCAGCCGTTGATCCCGTCGTTCAACCTGTTTTACGCGCGCAACTACGGCGCCGCGTTCAGCTTCCTGGCCGATCATGGCGGTTGGCAACGCTGGTTCTTCGCCGGCATCGCCATCGCCATCGTCGCGGTGCTGCTGGTGATGATGTACCGCAGCGCGGCGCAGCAGAAGCTGAACAACATCGCCTACGCCTTTATCATCGGCGGGGCGTTGGGCAACCTGTTCGATCGCCTGTGGCACGGTTTCGTGGTCGATTTCATCGACTTTTACGTCGGTGACTGGCACTACCCGACCTTCAATCTGGCGGACAGCTTTATCTGCGTGGGCGCGGCGATGATCGTGCTGGAAGGTTTCCTGTCGCCGGCGAACAAAGGCGCAAAGAGCAAAGGTGAGTAATATGACGGCTCAGGTTATCAGTGACAGCGCGGTGCTGGTTCACTTTACGCTGAAACTGGAAGACGGTTCGACCGCCGAATCCACCCGCAGCAGCGGCAAACCGGCGCTGTTCCGCCTGGGTGACGGCAGCCTGTCGGCGCCGCTGGAAGAGCAGCTGCTCGGCCTGCGCGCGGGCGACAAGCGCGCCTTTACCCTGCAGCCGGAAGCGGCGTTCGGCGCGGAGAACCCGGATCTGGTCCAGTTCTTCTCGCGCCGCGACTTCGCGGAAACCGGCGTGCCGGACGTGGGCACCATCATGCTGTTTACCGCGATTGACGGCAGCGAAATGCCGGGCGTGGTGCGCGCGGTGGCGGAAGATTCGATCACCGTCGATTTCAACCATCCGCTGGCGGGCCATCCGGTGACCTTCGACATCGAAGTGCTGGAGATCGATCCGCAGCAGGAGGAGACGCATGCAAATATTGCTGGCTAACCCGCGCGGCTTCTGCGCCGGGGTTGATCGTGCGATCAGCATCGTGGAACGCGCGCTGGAGCTGTATGGCGCGCCGATCTACGTACGGCATGAAGTGGTGCACAACCGCTACGTGGTCGACAGCCTGCGTGAGCGTGGCGCCGTGTTTATCGAAGAGATCGCCGAAGTGCCGGACGGCTCTATCCTGATCTTCTCGGCGCACGGCGTGTCTCAAGCCGTGCGCGCCGAAGCCAAGGCGCGCGATCTGACCATGCTGTTCGACGCCACCTGTCCGCTGGTGACCAAGGTGCATATGGAAGTGGCGCGCGCCAGCCGCCGCGGCACCGAAGCGATTCTGATCGGCCATGCCGGGCACCCGGAGGTGGAAGGCACCATGGGCCAGTACAGCAACCCGCAGGGCGGCATGTACCTGGTCGAATCGCCGGAAGACGTGTGGAAGCTGCAGGTGAAAGACGAAAACAACCTGTGCTTCATGACGCAGACCACGCTGTCGGTTGATGATACCTCGGACGTGATCGATGCGCTGCGTCAGCGCTTCCCGAGCATTATCGGTCCGCGCAAGGATGACATTTGCTACGCCACCACCAACCGTCAGGAAGCGGTGCGTAACCTGGCCGGCGATGCGGACGTGGTGCTGGTGGTGGGGTCGAAGAACTCTTCCAACTCTAACCGTCTGGCCGAACTGGCGCAGCGCGTGGGCAAACCGGCTTATCTGATCGATTCGGCGGCGGATATTCAGGAAAGTTGGCTGAGCGAAGCGCGCAACATCGGCGTCACCGCCGGCGCTTCGGCGCCGGACGTGCTGGTGCAGGAGGTGATCTCTCGCCTGAAAGCGCTGGGCGGTGTCGACGTGCATGAAATCAGCGGGCGTGAAGAGAACATCGTGTTCGAAGTGCCGAAAGAGCTGCGCGTGGACGTCCGGCAGATTGACTGAGGTGCGTGAGCGAATGACAACGGGGAGCTTAGGCTTCCCGTTTTTTTTGGAATGCCAACGGCATTAAAAATAAAATGCTGAGCATATTCAAATTTTCTGCTAACTAAAGCCAAATTTATTCTGAGTATTTGAAATAGCGGTGGCGTCATTAATTATATAGGCTGAATAAAGTCATTAAATAGAATATCATTAGGCTGCAATCTAAATAGGGCCTGGTGTCGTCAACGTGATTACAATAATTACAATAGTGGTCTTGCAGATGTTTCTTATTTTATTCTTGTCGAATCTGTTCTAGGTCGTTTAATCCTTTCTCCTTTAAATAGAGCTTCATATGCTCCAGCAATCGCCGGACTTTTAATGGCTGGATCTCCCGTCGCGGCATAATGGCATAGCAATTAATTTCCGGTAATCGCCAGTCGGGCAATATTTCAATCAGCTCGCCGCTGCGCAACTCTCGCTCGACGTTGGCGAAGAAATTGCGAATGATGCCTTTGCCGGTCAGCGCCAGCTCCTTCATCGCCATGCCGCTGTTGGTGAACAGTCGCCCGGTCATGCGCATGCGGTGCTCGCCGCCGTCGCGATGGATCAGGCGAACAAACTGCGGATTGCCGAGCGGCGTAAAGGTGACCCAGTGATGTTGCGTCAGCGCCTGTGGCGAATCCGGCACCCCGTAGTTCGCCAGGTAGGCCGGGGAGGCGCACAGCACTTCGCGGCAGCGCGCCAGCCGCGTGGAGACGTAGCTGGAGTCAGCCAGCGCGCCGCCGCGTATCGCCAGATCGATGCGTTGCGCGATGAGGTCTATTCTCTCATCGTGGATTTCCAACCGCAGCGTGATGCGCGGGTGTTCGTCGAGGAAGCTCTGCAGCGCCGGCACCAGATAATGGGTGGCGAATTCGGTCGAGGTGGCGACGCGCAGTTCACCGACCAGCTCGCCGCGCAGCGCGGCGATCCGCTGTTGCCCGCGCTCGGCGGCGTGGATCATCAGCAGACAATCTTCATAAAAGCACAATCCGGCTTCGGTCAGGCTCAATGAGCGCGTCGATCGCAACAGTAATTGAATACCCAGATGTTCCTCCAGCTGGCGAATATGCTGGCTGACGGCCGATGTCGTCATGCCCAATTCTTTTGCCGCCATGCTGAATGCGCCACAATCGACCACTTTTGAGAAAATGGCCATGCGTTTTAAAATATTGCTCATAGTTTGTTAAGCACAACTTAACCTAGATTGTGAGTTATACGGGCTAATAATATAGCACCATCTTTCCTATATTGCCTGAAGCATATAAACGCCGGGCTGATTATTATTTTGCATGCGCTTTATCTCTTTTTGATAAATCTTATTGCGCTTGCCAATAATACACCCGCGCCACATCGCAACAGGAGCTCATTGTGGATAGCGCACAGAAAAAAGAAGAGATAGCATTAAAAATCCTACGTGAATTATTGCAATATCGACGTCGCCTCATCGCCGACGATGCTTCTCTGGCTGAAGAGGAGCGGCAGGTCACTCAGGTGCAATTGCCGCGCATTCGGGCATTCATTGAAAACGACCAGCGCATCGAATTCGTGCTGCCGGCTTTTCCGACCAAGTCACCCAACGCCAATAAAGTGATAGGCGCGGTGCCGGACATGGCGGAGCGGCTGTCGCTGATCTTCCTCAACTCGCTGTGCCAGCGCATTCAACTCTATTACCCGCCGGGCGCGCATATCGTTATCTGTTCCGACGGCCACGTGTTCGGCGATCTGATCCGCGTCAGCGACGAAGCGATCAACCATTATCAACGAGAGATTGAAAACCTGCTGCATGAAGTGGGCGCAACTCACCTGAGCGTGTTCAACCTTGGCGATGTCAAAGGCCTGGCGGAGCATACCGATGACTACGATCTGCTGCGCCGGCTGTTGGTGGACGGTTATGCCGAATCGGAAGAGGCGATCAAGCGCCAGCTGATGCAGGACGAGCAGGGATTAATGCTGTATCGCGCCATCACGCGCTTCTTGTATGAAGACAGCCTCCTGCCGGGCTACAGCGGTTCCAACGCCGCGCTGCAAAAAGACGCCAAACGGCGCGCCTGCGGCGTTATCCAGCGCAGCTGGGCCTGGGGCAACCTGCTGGCCCAGCATTTCCCGGCGGCGATCCGCCTGTCGATTCACCCGCAGCCGGCCGACAGCCTGAAGATAGGCATCCACATGATGCCGACCAAAGACGACTGGCTGACGCCGTGGCATGGCGTGGCGGCCAACGTGAACGGCCAGTTCGTGCTGATGAAGCGTAAAGACGCGCAGAGCCTGGACGGCGAGTTGGTTGAGATCCGCGGCACGCCGAGCCATTACCTGATCGAACAACCGCAGATGGCCTGAGGCCGCTGCATGCTTTTGCGCCCGAAATCCTGACGGGCGCCTTTTTGACGGCACGTTGCCGTGTGAGCAGCACATTCGATGCAAGGAGAATCACCATGAACAACCAACCACTTAATTGCCACATTCAACCGAACACCCCGTTCGGCGCGATCCTGACGCCGCAGCATCCGGGGCAAAAGGTCAGCGAGCTGCCGGTGGCGGCGCTGCGAGCGCTGGCGCAGGAGCACCACTTGCTGGTGCTGCGCGGATTCGACTCCGGTTTCAGCGAGCCGGAAGTCCTGACTCGCTATGCCGAACAGTGGGGCGAGATCATGATGTGGCCGTTCGGTGCGGTGCTGGACGTGAAGGAACATCCGGACGCCAAGGATCATATCTTCGACAGCAGCTACGTCCCGCTGCATTGGGATGGCATGTATAAGCCGACCATCCCCGAGTTCCAGTTATTCCACTGCGTGGCGGCGCCGTCGCCGGACGAAGGCGGATGTACCACCTTCGTCGACACCACGCGCTTGCTGGCCAATGCGGACGAAGCGTTGCTGGAGCAGTGGCTGTCGGTGTCTATCACCTACCGCATCAAGCAGGTGGTGCATTACGGCGGCGAAGTCTGTTCGCCGCTGGTGGTGCAGCACCCGAACGGCAGAGGATTGATCATGCGCTACAATGAACCGCCGACGGAGGGAAAAAAATTCCTCAACCAGCATGCGCTGGAATATCACGGCGTGCCGGCGCAGCAGCAGGAACAGTTCCACCGTACTCTGCAGCAGCACCTGTACGATCCGCGTCACTATTATGCCCACCAGTGGCAACAGGGTGACGTGGTGGTCGCGGACAACTTCTCGCTGCTGCACGGTCGCGAGGGCTTTACCGCCCGTTCCGCGCGTCATTTGCAGCGCGTGCATATTCAAAGCAATCCGGTGTGCGCCAATCTGGCGCTGAAGCCGGCCAACGCAGAAGCTTAAAAGGAGCATTATGGCAAGGATACTGATGGCGGCGGTCGCCACTCCGGGGCACGTCTACCCGATGTTAGCCATCGCTCGCCACCTGATCGCCCAAGGGCATCAGGTGCGGGTGATGACCGGCGCGCTGTTCCGCGAACGCGCCGAAGCGGCTGGGGCGAGCTTCGTGCCGTTCGACGCGCAGGTGGACTTCGACTATCGCCACCTGGAGGCGCATTTCCCCGAGCGCGCCGCGCTGCCGCCGGGCAATGCGCAGATGGCGCTGGCGCTGAAAGATTTCTTCGCCGCGCCGATCCCACTGTTGGATCGTCAGCTGCGTGCGGCCATCGCCGCCGAAAAGACCGATCTGCTGATGGTGGAGAACTGCTTCTACGGCGTGCTGCCGCTGCTGCAGTCCGCCGAACGGCCGCCGGTCTTCGGGATCGGCGTCACGCCGCTGTCGTATTCTTCGCGCGACGCCATTTTCTATGGCCCGCGCATCCCGCCGGCGCTGCTGCCGCGGGCGCTGACCCGCGAGCAATTGGTGGATGAAGCGACGCGGGTGTTGCTTGATGAGGTGCAGCAAAGCTTTGATGCCGCGCTGGTGCAAGCGGGCGGGCGGCCGCTGAATCGCCCGTTTACCGATGCGTTGATCGGCGGCTGCGAGCGTTTCCTGCAGTTGGCCACCACGGCGCTGGAATATGAGCGCGACGACCTGCCGAGCGGCGTGCGCTTCGTCGGGCCGCTGCGCAGCGGTGGTCAACCGGCCGCGGAAGAGGCGCTGTGGGAGGAGGACGATCGTCGGCCGCTGGTGATCGTGTCTCAGGGCACGTTGGCCAATGTCGATCTGCATCAGCTGATCGTGCCGACGCTGCAGGCATTGGCGCATCTGCCGGTGCGGGTGTTGGCTACTACCGGCGGGCGGGCGACCGAAGGGCTGATGGACGCGTTGCCGGACAACGCCCGAGTGCGGGCGTTCATCTCCTTCGAACACTGGTTGCCGCAGGCGGCGCTGCTGATCACCAACGGCGGTTACGGCTCGATCAACTATGCGCTGGATAGCGGTGTGCCGCTGATTGTCGCCGGCACCGGTGAGGACAAGCTGGAGGCGGCCGCGCGCGTGGTGGCCGCCGGTTGCGGCATCAGCCTGCATACCAGCACGCCAAGCGCGGAACAAATACTGGCGGCAGCGACGCGCATTCTGCAACAGCCGAGCTATCGCCGGCGCGCGGCGCTGGTGCAGGAGGACTATGCTCGCCACGATGCGCTGACGGCGATAGCCAACGAAGTGGCCGCCATTACCGCTTGACCCCGCCGCACTCCGTTCCTCAGGCGCCGTTTTCGGCGCCTTTTTTCTGCATTTTTTTGCAATGAAAACTGCATGATTATGTACAATCGTCGCAGGCCGCCAAATCGGTTGAATGTTAATCTCACGACAGCGCCGCTGATGAAAGAAGCGCAATATCATAATTTTCTAATTATGAAATGAATCCTCTGGCGGCGCCGCAGCGGGGCAGTTACCCTGAATCGATAGGTTAATGGGATACGCGTTACATCAAGAAGAGAGCAAGCATGAAAGATTCACAAATCCGCATTGCGATTGCGGGCGCCGGCGGCCGGATGGGCCGTCAATTGATCCAGGCGGTGCAGCAGGCGGAAGGCGTGGTGTTGGGGGCGGCGCTGTCACGACCGGGATCGAGCCTGGTCGGCGTTGATGCCGGCGAGCTGGCGGGCATCGGCGCGCTGGGCGTCAAGGTGAGTGACAGTCTGGATAAAGTGGCGAGCGAGTTCGATATTTTGATCGACTTCACCCGCCCTGAAAGCACCCTGGGCTACCTGGAATTTTGCGTGGCGCACCACAAGGCGATGGTGATCGGCACCACCGGCTTCGATGACGCCGGCAAACAGGCGATCCGCGCTGCGGCGCAGCACATCGGCATCGTGTTCGCCGCCAACTTCAGCGTCGGCGTCAACCTGGTGCTGAAACTGCTGGAGAAGGCCGCGCAGGTGATGGGCGACTACACCGACATCGAAATCGTTGAGGCGCACCACCGCCACAAAGTGGATGCGCCGTCGGGCACGGCGTTGGCCATGGGCGAAGCGATCGCCGGCGCGCTGGGGCGCGATCTGAAAAACTGTGCGGTCTATGCGCGCGAAGGCCATACCGGCGAACGCGATCCGAAAAGCATCGGCTTTGCCACCATTCGCGCCGGCGACATCGTCGGCGAGCACACCGCGATGTTCGCCGACATCGGTGAACGGGTGGAAATCACCCACAAGGCCTCCAGCCGCATGACTTTCGCCAGCGGCGCGGTGCGCGCGGCTTCCTGGCTTCGGAGTCGGGATAAAGGTCTGTTTGATATGCGTGACGTGCTGAGTTTGGACCGGATATAACTAAACTGAATACCATCGTGATGTGGTTGTGTTGATCATAATACTATGATAATAGGGCAATAATTTTATTGTCCTTTTTTTTAACATGATAAATATCGTTTTGATGTTGTTTCCTTGTCAAGGCTGGTATTTGTTTATGTTTACCTTGCTAATTATCTGCTTTTTTTCCACCGTCGGCTTTTTTAGTGTCTTTTTTGGTCCATTCCGACGCCGTTTTCCGTCATTCCTCCCCGCAACCGTTTTCCAGCCCCGGTTTTCTGTGTTTTTATGGCAGCTCAAGCCGCTTGGGCGTCGAGAACTGCAAAAATAAAACAAAAAATGGCGGTTTGGGTAGACAAGCGGAACACTCATCATTAAAATGCGCCCAATTTGCCAAAAATTGGCCTCGCGGACGGTTTTTGCATTGATTTAGATCGCGATATCTGAATTAATATGCAAATATTGTGATTGATTATTCCTCGGAGGATGTTTTGATAAAGTCAGCGCTATTGGTTCTGGAAGACGGAACCCAATTCCACGGTCGGGCCATCGGGGCAGAGGGAACGGCAGTGGGGGAAGTGGTCTTCAATACGTCGATGACCGGTTATCAAGAAATCCTCACTGATCCTTCCTATTCCCGCCAGATCGTTACTCTTACTTATCCTCATATCGGCAATGTCGGCACCAATGCTTCCGACGAAGAATCCTCCGCAGTACACGCCCAAGGCCTCGTCATTCGTGACCTCCCGCTGATCGCCAGCAACTACCGCAGTGAAGAAAGCCTGTCCGACTACCTCAAGCGTCACAACATCGTGGCGATCGCCGATATCGATACCCGTAAGTTGACTCGCCTGCTGCGCGAAAAAGGCGCCCAGAACGGCTGCATCGTCGCCGCCGATTCGCCGGATGCCGCGCTGGCTCTGGCCAAGGCGCAAGGTTTCCCGGGGTTGAAGGGCATGGATTTGGCGAAAGAGGTCACCACTCAAGAGGCCTACAGCTGGCAGCAAGGCAGCTGGACGCTTGAAGGCGACCTGCCGGAAGCCAAAACCGCCGCGGAACTGCCGTTCCACGTGGTGGCTTACGACTACGGCGCCAAGCGCAACATCCTGCGCATGCTGGTGGATCGCGGTTGCCGCCTGACCGTGGTGCCGGCGCAGACCCCGGCCGACGAGGTGCTGAAAATGAATCCGGACGGCATCTTCCTGTCCAACGGCCCGGGCGACCCGGAGCCGTGCGCCTACGCCATCGCCGCCATCAAGCAGTTCCTGGAAACCGACATTCCGGTGTTCGGCATCTGTCTGGGTCACCAGCTGCTGGCGCTGGCCAGCGGGGCGAAAACCATGAAGATGAAGCTCGGCCACCACGGCGGCAACCACCCGGTGAAGGATCTGGACAACAACACGGTGATGATCACCGCGCAGAACCACGGCTTCGCCGTCGATGAAAACGACCTGCCGGCGAATCTGCGCGTGACGCACAAATCGCTGTTCGACCACACGGTGCAGGGCATTCACCGCACCGACAAGGCGGCGTTCAGCTTCCAGGGGCACCCGGAAGCCAGCCCAGGCCCGCACGACGCCGCGCCGCTGTTCGATCACTTTATCGAACTGATTGAGACTTACCGTTCTAACGCCAAATAATCAGGAGCAGTAAAAAATGCCAAAACGTACAGACATAAAAAGCATCCTGATCCTCGGCGCTGGCCCGATTGTTATCGGCCAGGCGTGTGAGTTCGACTACTCGGGCGCCCAGGCGTGTAAAGCGCTGCGCGAAGAGGGTTACCGCGTCATTCTGGTCAACTCCAACCCGGCGACCATCATGACCGACCCGGAAATGGCCGATGCGACCTACATTGAGCCGATCCACTGGGAAGTGGTGCGCAAGATCATCGAAAAAGAGCGTCCGGATGCGGTTCTGCCGACCATGGGCGGCCAGACGGCGCTGAACTGCGCGCTGGAGCTGGAGCGTCAGGGCGTGCTGGCCGAGTTCGGCGTCACCATGATCGGCGCAACTGCCGATGCCATCGACAAGGCCGAAGACCGCCGCCGTTTCGACGTGGCGATGAAGAAAATCGGTTTGGATACCGCGCGTTCCGGCATCGCGCACACCATGGAAGAAGCGCTGGCGGTAGCCGCTGACGTCGGCTTCCCGTGCATCATCCGTCCTTCCTTTACCATGGGCGGCACCGGCGGCGGCATCGCCTACAACCGCGAAGAGTTCGAAGAGATCTGCGAACGCGGTCTGGACCTGTCGCCGACCAACGAGCTGCTGATCGACGAATCGCTGATCGGTTGGAAAGAATACGAGATGGAAGTGGTGCGTGATAAGAACGACAACTGCATCATCGTTTGCTCCATCGAAAACTTCGACGCCATGGGCATCCACACCGGCGACTCGATCACCGTTGCGCCGGCCCAGACCCTGACCGATAAGGAATACCAAATCATGCGCAACGCCTCGATGGCGGTGCTGCGTGAGATCGGCGTTGAAACCGGCGGCTCCAACGTGCAGTTCTCGGTTAACCCGAAAACCGGCCGCCTGATCGTCATCGAGATGAACCCGCGCGTATCGCGCTCTTCGGCGCTGGCGTCGAAAGCCACCGGCTTCCCGATCGCCAAGATCGCCGCCAAACTGGCGGTGGGCTATACCCTTGATGAGCTGATGAACGACATCACCGGCGGCCGCACCCCGGCGTCGTTCGAGCCGTCCATCGACTACGTCGTGACCAAGATCCCGCGCTTCAACTTCGAGAAGTTCGCCGGCGCCAACGATCGCCTGACTACCCAGATGAAGTCGGTCGGCGAAGTGATGGCCATCGGCCGCACTCAGCAAGAGTCGCTGCAGAAAGCGCTGCGCGGTCTGGAAGTGGGCGCCACCGGTTTCGATCCGAAAGTGAGCCTGGACGATCCGGAAGCGCTGACCAAAATCCGCCGCGAGCTGAAAGACGCCGGTTCCGACCGCATCTGGTACATCGCCGACGCCTTCCGCGCCGGTCTGTCGGTCGACGGCGTCTTCAACCTGACCAACGTCGATCGCTGGTTCCTGGTGCAGATTGAAGAGCTGGTGCGCCTGGAAGAGCAGGTGGCAGAAGCGGGCATCAACGGCCTGGACAAAGACTTCCTGCGCACGTTGAAGCGCAAGGGCTTCGCCGATGCGCGTCTGGCCAAGCTGGCCGGCGTCGCCGAGAGCGAAATTCGCAAGCTGCGCCACAGCCACGGCCTGCATCCGGTGTACAAGCGCGTGGATACCTGCGCGGCGGAATTCGCTACCGACACCGCCTACATGTACTCCACCTATGAAGAAGAGTGCGAGTCCAACCCGACCAACGACCGGCCGAAAGTGATGGTGCTGGGCGGCGGGCCGAACCGTATCGGCCAGGGCATCGAGTTCGACTACTGCTGCGTGCACGCTTCGCTGGCGCTGCGTGAAGACGGTTACGAGACCATCATGGTCAACTGCAACCCGGAAACCGTCTCCACCGACTACGACACCTCGGACCGCCTGTACTTTGAGCCGGTGACCCTGGAAGACGTGCTGGAAATCGTGCGCATCGAGAAACCGAAAGGCGTTATCGTGCAGTACGGCGGCCAGACCCCGCTGAAGCTGGCGCGCGAGCTGGAAGCCGCAGGCGTGCCGATCATCGGCACCAGCCCGGACGCCATCGACCGTGCCGAAGACCGCGAACGCTTCCAGCAGGCGGTCAACCGCCTGGGCCTGAAGCAGCCGGCCAACGCCACCGTCACCGCCATCGAGCAGGCGGTCGAGAAGGCGGCGGGCATCGGTTATCCGCTGGTGGTGCGTCCTTCCTACGTGCTGGGCGGCCGGGCGATGGAAATCGTCTATGACGAAACCGACCTGCGCCGCTACTTCCAGACCGCGGTCAGCGTGTCCAACGATGCGCCGGTGTTGCTGGATCGCTTCCTGGACGATGCGGTGGAAGTGGACGTCGATGCTATCTGCGACGGCGAGCGCGTGCTGATTGGCGGCATCATGGAGCACATCGAGCAGGCGGGCGTGCACTCCGGCGACTCCGCGTGTTCGCTGCCGGCGTACACCCTGAGCCAGGAAATTCAGGACGTGATGCGTCGCCAGGTGGAAAAACTGGCGTTCGAGCTGCAGGTGCGCGGCCTGATGAACGTGCAGTTCGCGGTGAAGGACAACGAAGTTTACCTGATTGAAGTTAACCCGCGCGCCGCGCGTACCGTGCCGTTCGTCTCCAAAGCGACCGGCGTGCCGCTGGCCAAAGTGGCCGCGCGCGTGATGGCGGGCAAAACGCTGGTTGAACAGGGCGTGACCGAAGAGATCATCCCGCCGTACTACTCGGTGAAAGAAGTGGTGCTGCCGTTCAACAAATTCCCGGGCGTCGACCCGATTTTGGGGCCGGAAATGCGCTCTACCGGGGAAGTGATGGGCGTGGGCCGCACCTTCGCGGAAGCTTTCTCCAAAGCGATGCTGGGCAGCAACTCGGGCATGAAGAAACAGGGCCGCGCGCTGCTGTCGGTGCGCGAAGGCGACAAGGCTCGCGTGGTCGATTTGGCCGCCAGCCTGCTGAAGCAGGGCTTTGAGCTGGACGCGACCCACGGCACCGCGGTGGTGCTGGGCGAAGCGGGCATCAACCCGCGCCTGGTCAACAAGGTGCACGAAGGGCGTCCGCACATTCAGGACCGTATCAAGAACGGCGAGTACACCTACATCGTCAACACCACGGCAGGCCGTCAGGCGATTGAGGACTCCAAGCTGATTCGCCGCAGCGCCCTGCAGTACAAGGTGCACTACGACACCACGCTGAACGGCGGCTTCGCCACCGCGATGGCGCTGAAAGCGGATCCGACCGAGCAGGTGACATCGGTGCAGGAAATGCACGCGCGTATTGGTAAGTAACCGCGCGAGAACGCTACGCCAGGGCGCTGCAGATGCAGCGCCCTTTTTTATTCAGTGAATTTGTAGGCTGGCGTTAAAAATTTCCGCTATCAATCAGTGGGCAAACTGTCACTCTATGTGATTGGTATATGCTTGGTGTATTGGCAAGGAACGAAGGAACGACGATAACAATGATTCTGATAATTTATGCTCACCCGTATCCCCGGCATTCGCACGCCAATCACCGCCTGCTGCAGGCGGTGAGGGATCTTCCCGAGGTGGAGGTGCGCTCGCTGTATGAGCTGTACCCCGATTTCAATATCGATATCAACGCCGAGCAACAGGCGCTGGAGCGCGCCGACATGGTGGTGCTGCAGCATCCGATGCAGTGGTACAGCTTCCCGCCGCTGTTGAAGCTGTGGATCGACAAAGTGCTGGAGCACGGCTGGGCCTATGGCCACGACGGCAACGCGCTGGTGGGCAAAGACTGCCTGTGGGCGGTGACCAGCGGCGGTGACGAGCACCATTTCGAACTGGGCGATTTTCCCAACTTCGCCGCGCTGGCGCAGCCGCTGCAGGCCACGGCGATCTATTGCGGCATGAACTGGCAGCCGTACTTCGCCCTGCACAACACCTTTACCTGCAACGAACCGGCGCTGATCGCCGCCGGCGAAGCCTACCGGCAGCGGTTGGTCGACTACCTGATGGAACATGCCGAAGCGGAAACCCGGGAGGCCAGCCATGGATAACCACCACATGATGATCGAGGGGCTGATCTATCTCGGTTCCGCCGCGCTGTTCGTGCCGATTGCGGTGCGCCTGGGGCTGGGTTCGGTGCTCGGTTACCTGATCGCCGGCTGCATTATCGGCCCCTGGGGGCTGAAGCTGGTGTCGGATGCCGAGTCTATCCTGACCTTCGCCGAGATCGGCGTGGTGCTGATGCTGTTTATCATCGGCCTGGAGCTGGATCCCAAACGGCTGTGGACGCTGCGCGCCTCGGTGTTCGGCGGCGGCAGTATTCAGATGGTGGGCTGCGGCCTGGCGCTGAGCGCCTTCTGCTACTTCCTCGGCCTCAACTGGAAGGTGGCGCTGCTGATCGGTTTGACGCTGGCGCTCTCATCGACCGCCATCGCCATGCAGGCGATGAGCGAACGCAATTTGACGCCGTCGCCGATCGGCCGCAGCGCGTTTGCGGTGTTGCTGTTCCAGGATATCGCGGCGATCCCGCTGGTGGCGATGATCCCGCTGCTGGCCAGCAGCGGCGCCACCACGACGCTGGGCGCTTTCGTACTGTCGGCGGCCAAAGTGGTGGGCGCGTTGACGATGGTGGTGCTGCTTGGCCGCTACGTCACCCGCCCGCTGCTGCACTTCGTCGCCCGTTCGGGCATGCGCGAGGTGTTCAGCGCCGTGGCGCTATTCCTGGTGTTCGGCTTTGGCATCCTGCTGGAGATGGCCGGGTTGTCGATGGCGATGGGGGCGTTCCTCGCCGGGGTGCTGTTGGCGAGCTCGGAATACCGCCACGCGCTGGAGAGCGATATTCAGCCGTTCAAAGGGTTGCTGCTGGGGCTGTTTTTCATCGGCGTCGGCATGTCAATCGACTTCGGCACGCTGTTCCATCATCCGTTGCTGATCGCCTCGTTGCTGCTGGGCTTTATGCTGATCAAGGCGGCGTTGCTGTGGCTGGTCGGCCCGCTGCTCGGGGTGCCGAAGCGCCAGCGCGGCCTGTTCGCCATTCTGCTGGGGCAGGGCAGTGAGTTCGCCTTCGTGATCTTCAGCGCCGCGCAGCTGGCCGGCGTCTTGCCGGTTGAATGGGCCAAGTCGCTGACGCTGGCGGTGGCGCTGTCGATGGCGGCCACCCCGCTGCTGTTGGTGATCGCCGCGCAGCTGGAAAAAAATGCGCCGAAAGAGGATCGCCCGGCTGACGTCATTGATGACGAGAACGCCAGCGTGATCATCGCCGGCTTCGGCCGTTTCGGCCAGATCGCCGGTCGTTTACTGTTGGCCAACGGCGTGCACACCGTGGTATTGGATCACGATCCGGACCATATCGAAACGCTGCGTAAATTCGACACCAAGGTGTTCTACGGCGACGCCACGCGCGCCGATCTGCTGGAGGCGGCCGGCGCCGCTCACGCCAAGGTGCTGATCAACGCCATCGACGATGTGGAGGACAGCCTGGCGTTAACCGAGCTGGCCAGGCAGCACTTCCCGCATCTGAAAGTGGTGGCGCGGGCGCGCGACGTCGATCATTGGTATCAGTTGCGGCAGTTGGGGGTGGAAAAACCGGAGCGCGAAACCTTCGAAAGCTCGCTGCGCGTCGGCCGTGAAACGCTGGAGCTGCTGGGGCTGGACGCCTATGAGGCGCGCGAGAAAGCGGACACTTTCCGCCGCTATAACCTGAAGATGCTGGAAGATACGCTGGATAATTACCAGGATACTGAATTCCGTATCGCCAGCCTGCAGCGGGCCAAGGAGATGCTCAGCGCGGCCATCGAGCAGGATCAGAATCGGCTGGCGCGGGTGCAGCAGACCGGCTGGCGCGGCAGTATCGACGGCAAGGCGCCGGAAGACGAAGTGGTGGAAGCCAAAGGATAAGGGGAGGGGCGCCGTGATGGCGCCCCTTTTTTGCTTAGCTCAGCGCGACCTTGATGCCTAAGGCGATCAACATGCCGCCCAGCAATTTGTCGACGATCTTCTGCGTCTTTTCCAGCCCGCGGCGCACCGGCCCGCTCTGGATCAAAAACACCAGCAGCGGCCACCAGATGACCGACAGGCCGAGAATAATCCCCGCGTACCACAGCTTGTCACCCAGACCGGAATCGATCTGCAACACCTGGGTGAAGACCGCCAGGAAGAACAGGGTGGCTTTCGGGTTCAGCAGGTTGCACAGGTAGCCTTGCGCAAAGGCGCTCTTCAGGCTGACCTGTTGCTGCGGCAGATTGCTGACGTTCATTTTGCCGCCGCCGCGCGACAGCAGCGCCTGGATGCCGATCCACACCAGATAGACCGCCCCGGCGTATTTCAGCAGGTTGAACAGCCACGGCGTGGTGGTGATCACCACCGCCAGCCCGGCGACGCAGTAGGACATGTGGGTGGCGACGCCGCAGATCACGCCGAAGGCGGTCATCATGGCGGCCAGACGCGGGTACCGGGCGGCGTTTTTGATCACCAGGAAAAAATCCGGGCCGGGGGAAAGCATGCCGAGGGCGGCAATGCCGGCGACGAACAGGGAAGTTTCAAGCATGGGAGGCGTCTCGCGCAAAAGGCAGCATGTTGGCGATAATAACGCCGCTTCCTCTGATGCGCATCAACCCAATGAGGTATTGTTAGGCTCTATGATAATAATTCATCTATCGCCAGCGACGGAGCAACATGCAGCAGACTACCGCCACAGACAGGCCGGAACCGCACCGGCAACAGCGTGAAATCACCCGCTTGTGCATTCAATGCGCGCTGCTGCTGTTGCAGCACGGCGCCGAGAGCACGGTGGTGGAGCAGTTGTCCACCCGCCTGGGGTTGGCGCTGGGGATGGACAGCGTGGAAAGTTCAATCTCCGCCAATGCGGTGGTGTTGACCACCCTCAGCCACGGCGCCTGCCTGACCACGACCCGCAAGAATGTCGATCGCGGCATCAATATGCAGGTGGTGACGGAAGTGCAGCATATCGTGATCCTCGCCGAGCATCACCTGGCGGATACGCACGACGTGGCGCGGCGCTTCGAAAAGATCCGGCCGCTGCGCTATCCGCGCTGGCTGGTGGTGCTGATGGTGGGGTTGTCCTGCGGGTGTTTCAGCATGCTCAACGGCGGCGGCGGTGACGCCTTCCTGGTGACTTTTATCGCCAGCGGCGCGGCGATGCTGGTGCGCCAGATCCTCACCGCCCGCCATATGAATCCGCTGATCAATTTTTGCCTGACGGCGTTTGTCGCTACGTCGATATCCGGGCTGCTGCTGCGCCTGCCGGTGTTTAAAGAGACCTCGAGCGTGGCGATGGCCGCCAGCGTGCTGCTGCTGGTGCCGGGCTTCCCGCTGATCAACGCGGTGGCCGACATGTTCAAGGGGCACGTCAACACCGGGCTGGCGCGCTGGGCGATGGCCAGCCTGTTGACGCTGGCGACCTGTATCGGCGTGGTGATGGCGATGTCGCTGTGGGATCTGCGGGGGTGGTCATGAGTCTGCTGTGGGCATTGTTGCAGGAGATGCTGTTGGCGGCGGTGCCGGCGCTGGGCTTCGCCATGGTGTTCAACGTGCCGCTGCGCGCGCTGCGCTATTGCGCGTTGCTCGGGGCAATCGGGCGCGGCTCGCGCATGCTGATGATGCACGTGGGCATGAACATTGAGTGGGCGTCGCTGCTGGCGGCGATCCTGATCGGCATCATCGGTATCTATTGGTCGCGCTGGCTGTTGGCGCATCCGAAGGTGTTCACCGTGGCGGCGGTGATCCCGATGTTCCCCGGCATTTCCGCCTATACCGCGATGATAACTGTGGTGGAGATCTCGCATCTGGGCTACAGCGAGGCTTTGATGGAGACCATGATCACCAACTTCCTCAAGGCCAGTTTCATCGTCGGCGCGTTGTCGATCGGCCTGTCGTTACCGGGTCTGTGGTTGTACCGCAAACGCCCCGGCGTGTGAAATTCCCCGGCAAAAGAACGTTGGTTATTAGATATGCTGATAAGAGCTATCTTATATATTCATCTTGCTTGATTAGCCTATCGACGGCACTCAGGCCTTTACGTATAGTGTCACCAATTTTGCTGCCTACACAGGGTTAAACAATGATTATCAGCCTGATCGCTGCCTTGGCGGCGGATCGCGTTATTGGCATGGAAAACGCCATGCCGTGGCACCTGCCGGCGGACCTTGCGTGGTTTAAACGCAACACGTTGAATAAGCCGGTTATTATGGGCCGCAAGACCTTCGAGTCCATCGGCCGCCCGCTGCCGGGCCGTCACAATATCGTTTTGAGCAGCCGCCCGGGCAATGCCGCCGGGGTGACCTGGGTGACCTCGCTGGATGAGGCGCTGGCCGCCGCGGGTGAGGTGGAAGAAGTAATGGTGATCGGCGGTGGGCGCATCTATACCCAGTTGCTGCCGCGCGCCGATCGCCTGTACCTGACACACATCGACGCCGAAGTCGGCGGCGATACTCACTTCCCGGATTACGAGCCGGACGAGTGGGAAACCACGTTCAGCGAATTCCACGACGCCGACGATCTGAACTCGCACAGCTACTGCTTCGAAATCCTGCAGCGCCGCTGATCTCAGCGCGTTAGCCAGTCATCCCCGGGGGCGCAAGCAATTGCGCCCCCGGTCTTTTTGCGCCGGTCATTCGTAACCTTTCCGTCACATTACCTGATTAGTATGAAGCCCAACTCCGAGCGCCACGGCAACTCTGGTGAATCTTGACCGCGGCGCCATAACTAAAAAGGTAACCACGTTATGACCAAGCAAATTGAGCAATTAGACGCCGACCGCCTGATCGATCCCACTCGCCGCAAGCTGCTGCTTGGCAGCGCCGGCGCCGTCGGCCTGGCCGGTTTTCTCGGCGGCGGCATCTGGTCGGTCTCCACCGAGGCGTTAGCCGAGGATCTGCCGCCGAACACGCTGCTGGGCTTCCGGGGCATCGCCGCGTCTACCGCCGATGAAGTGACGATAGCGCCAGGCTACCGCGCCGAGGTGCTGATCTCCTGGGGCGAGCCGCTGGTGGACGGCGCGCCGGCCTTCGATCCGCAGGGCAACAACAGCGCCGCCGATCAGGAAAAACAGTTTGGCGACAACAACGATGGCATGAGCTTCTTCCCTATCGATGACAATCACGGCGTGATGGCCATCAATAACGAATACGTTAACGAGCAGTACCTGTTCGCCCACGGCGGCGCCAAGGCCACCAGCCTGGAAGAGGTGCGCAAATCGCAGGCGGCGCACGGCGTCTCCATTGTCGCGGTCAAGCGGGTCGGCGACGGCCAGCGCTGGGAGGTGGAGCGCCCGTCGCGCTATAACCGCCGCATCACCGCCAACAGCGAGATGCAATTCAGCGGCCCGGCCGCCGGACATCCGCTGTTGCAGACCGCCGCCGATCCGAGCGGCCGCAAGGTGCTGGGCACCTTCGGCAACTGCGCCAACGGCAAGACGCCGTGGGGCACCTACCTGACCTGCGAGGAAAACTTCGACACCTATTTCGGCACCCGTCAGGCCGATTATCGCACCACGCCGGAACAGAAGCGCTACACGCTGAAGGTCAGCGAACCGGAACGCAACTGGCCGGACTATGACGAGCGTTTTGATGTGGCGAAGAATCCCAACGAATTCAACCGCCACGGCTGGATTGTCGAGATCGATCCGTTGAATCCGACCTCGACGCCCATCAAGCACACCGCGCTCGGCCGTTTCAAACATGAAAACGCGGCGGTGACCGTGGCCAAAGACGGCCGTCTGGTAGTGTATATGGGCGACGACGAGCGCGGCGAACATATCTATAAGTACGTCTCCAAAGGCGTGGTCGACGCCGCCAATCCGGCCAACAATCGCACGCTGCTGGACGAGGGGACGCTGTACGTGGCGCAGTTCGACGGCGATGAAGCCGGCACGCCGCTGAAGGGCAAAGGGCGCTGGATTGCGCTTGAGTTCGGCAAGAACGGCCTGACGCCGGAGAACGGTTTCCGCGATGAGGCCGAAGTGCTGATCTTCGCCCGCAAGGCGGCGCAGCAGGTCGGCGCCACCAAAATGGATCGCCCGGAGTGGATCGCGGTGAACCCGCATGACGGGCGCGCGTACTGCACGCTGACTAACAACAGCAAGCGCGGCGAGGAAGGGATGCCGTTGAACGCCGCCAACCCGCGACCGAACAATATCTACGGCCAAATCATTCGCTGGGACGAGGGCGGCGACGCCACCGCCGACGTCTTCGCCTGGGACATCTATGCGCTGTGCGGCAACCCGATTGCCCACCCCGAAGGCGTCAACCGCGGCACGCCGAACATCACGGCGGAAAACACCTTCAACAGCCCGGACGGGCTGGGTTTCGATCGCGCCGGCCGTCTGTGGATCCTCACCGACGGCAAGTACAGCAACAAGGGCGATTACGTCGGGCAGGGAAACAACCAGATGCTGGTGGGCGATCCGGTCAGCGGCGAGATCCGCCGTTTCATGGTGGGGCCGAAGTCCTGCGAACTGACCGGCATCACCTTCACCCCGGACTACAAGACGATGTTCGTCAACGTACAGCATCCCGGAGAAGAAGGCGATTCGCACTTCCCGAACAACAGCCCGCGCCCGCGTTCATCGGTGTTGATGATCACGCGTGAAGATGGCGGAGTGATTGGGGCGTAAGGCGGCAATACAGAACAAAGGCGGCCACCGGGCCGCCTTTATCGTTTCAGGATGCGGCTAATCTGCCGGCGTGGTCAGGCGCTTCGCCGCGATTGGCGGGCTGCGTGAAGTAACGGCGGTCTTCCCAGCGCAGCATCGTCAGATCGCCGCCCCAGCAGCAGCCGGTATCCAGCCCGATCACGCCCTCCGGCGTGCCCTTGCCTTCCAGCGAGGCCCAGTGGCCGAAGATGATGGTGTATTCCGGGTCCACCAGGCGCGGCAGCTCGAACCACGGTTTCAGCGGCGCCGGCGCGCTGCCCGGCGCATCTTTGCAGATCATGTCGAGCTGGCCGTTGGGGAAGCAGTAGCGCATGCGCGTCAGCGCATTGGTGCTGAAACGCAGACGCGCCAGGCCGCTCAGCTCCGGCGCCCAGTTGTTCGGCATGTCGCCGTACATGGCGTCGAGGAACAGCGGATAGCTGTCGCTGCTCAATACCGCCTCCACTTCGCGCGCGCACATTTTCGCGGTGTCGATGTCCCACTGCGGGGTGATGCCGGCGTGGGCCATCACCAGTTTTTGCTCATCATCCACCTGCAGCACCGGTTGGCGGCGCAGCCAGTTGATCAGCTCGTCGGCGTCCGGCGCTTCCAGCAGCGGCGTGATGCGATCTTTGGGTTTGTTGCGGCTGATGCCGGCGTAAACCGCCAGCAGGTGCAGATCGTGGTTGCCCAGCACCATGCGCACCGCCGGGCCGAGCGAGCGCACATAGCGCAGCACGTCCAGCGAGGCGGGGCCGCGCGCCACCAGATCGCCGGTCAGCCACAGTTGATCGCGCTCGGGATCGAACGCAACCTGAGCCAGCAGCGACTTCAGTTCATCGAAACAGCCGTGAACGTCGCCGATAAGGTATGTCGACATAATTAATGGATCAGCGTTGGAATGGCTAAGCGGAACACGGGAATAGCGGTGCGGAACGGCTGACCCTGATGGTCAACCATTTCGTAATGGCCTTCCATGGTGCCCAGCGGTGTTTCCAGAATGGCGCCGCTGGTGTACTGAAACTCTCCACCGGGCGGAATGACGGGCTGTTCGCCGATCACGCCTTCGCCCTGGACTTCGGTTTGGCGGCCGTTGCTGTTGGTGATCAGCCAGTAACGGCCCAGCAGTTGCACGTTGGTCCGCCCCAGATTGCGGATGGTAATGGTATAGGCGAAGACGTAACGCTCTTCTTCAGGGATCGACTGTGATTCCACATAGATGCTCTGAACCTGAATACACACGCGGGGCGAATCAATCATGACAACAACTCCTTATTGCTGCGGCGCCGGATTGGCTGACAGCCAGTTCGCCAGCTTGCAGTACTGCGCCACAGAAATATTCTCTGCTCTGAGCGAAGGATCGACGCCCAGCTCCGTCAGCTGCTCCGGCGTGAACAGATCGCCCAGGCTATTGCGGATGGTTTTCCGCCGCTGGTTGAACGCCTGCGTGGTGATGCGGCTCAGCATGCGCACGTCGCCCACCGGGTTCGGCAGCTCGGTGTGCGGGACCAGGCGCACCACGGCGGAATCGACCTTCGGCGGCGGCGCGAACGCGGTCGGCGGCACTTCCAGCACCGGGATGACGTTGCAGTAGTACTGCGCCATCACGGTTAAACGCCCGTAGGCCTTGCTGTTAGGGCCGGCCACCAGACGGTTGACCACCTCTTTCTGCAACATAAAGTGCATGTCGCGGATTGCCTGAGTATAGCTGAAAAGGTGGAACATCAGCGGCGTCGAAATATTGTACGGCAGGTTACCAAATACGCGCAGCGGTTGGCCAGCCTCCTCGGCCAGTTCGGCGAAATTCACCGTCATGGCGTCCTGCTGGCGGATGGTCAGCTTGTCTTTGAGCTGCGGGTGATTCTCCAGCCGAGTGGCCAGATCGCGGTCCAGTTCGATCACCGTCATGCGGTCCATGCGTGCGCCGACCGGCTCGGTCAGGGCGCCGAGGCCGGGGCCGATCTCGACCACCGCTTCGCCCGGCTGCGGGTGAATGGCGGAGACAATGCTATCGATGACAAACTGATCGGTTAAAAAGTTTTGTCCAAAGCGTTTGCGGGCAAAGTGCCCTTGGTGGACTCTGTTATTCATTACAATTAATTATCATTTTAATGGCGAGATTCAGGGCCGTTTGGAAACTGCCGACATCGGCGGTGCCGGTGCCGGCCAGTTCCAGAGCGGTACCGTGGTCGACCGAGGTGCGTATGAAAGGCAAACCGAGGGTGATATTCACCGCGCGGCCGAACCCTTGGTATTTTAGCACCGGCAGCCCCTGATCGTGATACATCGCCAGCACCGCATCGGCATCTTGCAGATATTTGGGCTGGAACAGGGTGTCCGCCGGCAGCGGGCCGACAAGATGGATACCGTCAGCGCGCAGCGCGTCGAGCGCCGGGATGATGGTGTCTATCTCTTCGCGCCCCATATGGCCGCCTTCCCCGGCGTGGGGATTCAGACCGCAGACGTAAATGTGCGGCTGGGCGATGCCAAATTTGGTTTTCAGATCGTGGTCGAGGATGCGAATGACTTCGAACAGGCTCTGCTGCGTGATGGCGCCCGGTACCGCCAGCAGCGGCAGGTGGGTGGTCGCCAGCGCCACGCGCAGCTCTTCGGTCGCGAGCATCATCACCACGCGATCGCAGCGGCTGCGATCGGCAAAGAATTCGGTATGGCCGATAAACGGCACGCCGGCGTCGTTGATCACGCCCTTGTTCACCGGGCCGGTGATCAAGGCGGCAAACTCGCCGTTCAGGCAACCGTCGCAGGCGCGTGCCAGGGTTTCCACCACGTAGGCGCTGTTGCCGACGTTCAGTTCACCGGCGGTAACCGGCTGAGCGAGCGGCACCGGCAGCACGGTCAGCGTGCCGGCGCGTTGCGCCTCGGCCGGCTGCTGCGGCTGGTAGTCGCGCAGCGTCAGCGGCAGGTCCAAACGCTTGGCGCGTTCAAGCAACAGGGCCGGATCGGCGCACACCACCAGCTCAACAGGCCAATCCTGTTGCGCCAGGGCGGCTACCAAATCCGGCCCCACCCCGGCGGGTTCGCCGGGGGTAATGACGACGCGTTTATTGCTGTGCATCGCTGCCATCGAGGATCTTCACGTAAGCCTGGGCGCGCTGTTCCTGCATCCAGGTCTGCGCCTCTTCGGCGAACTTACGGTTGAACAGCATGCGGTAAGCGCGATCTTTCTGCGCGGCGTCGGTCTTATCCACCTGACGGGTATCCAGCAGCTGAATCAGGTGCCAACCGAAGGAAGAGTGCACCGGCGCGCTGATCTCACCTTTGCTCAGCTTCAGCAACGCATCGCGGAAGGCGGGATCGTAGATGTCCGGAGAAGCCCAGCCCAGATCGCCGCCCTGCATGGCGGAACCCGGATCCTGCGACAGCTGTTTGGCTTCGTCGGCGAATTTGGCGCGGCCGCTCTTGATCGCTTCCGCGACGGATTGCAGTTTGGCGCGCGCCTGGTCGTCGGTCAGCACCACCGAAGGTTTCAGCAGGATGTGACGGGCGTGCACTTCGGTGACCGACACCGACTGGCTGGCGCCGCGGATGTCGTTGACTTTCAGGATGTGGAAGCCGACGCCGGAACGGATTGGGCCGACGACGTCACCTTTCTTGGCGCTGACCAGGCGTTCAGCGAACAGGGTCGGGATCTCTTGCAGCTTGCCCCAGCCCATGTTGCCGCCTTTCAGCGCCTGAGAGTCGGCGGAGTAAGTGATCGCCAGCTTGCCGAAGTCGGCGCCGCTGTTGATCTCGCCCACCAGGCGTTTGGCCAGCTCTTCGGCTTTGTCGACCTGCTGCTGCGACGGGTTCTCCGGCAGCGGGATCAGGATGTGGCTGATGTTCATTTCGGTGTCGCTGCCGTTCTGCGCGCCCACCTGTTTGGCCAGCGCGTCCACTTCCTGCGGCAGGATGGTGACGCGGCGGCGCACTTCGTTGTTGCGCACTTCGGAGATCAGCATCTCTTTGCGGATCTGCGCGCGGTAGGTGTTGTAGTTCAGCCCTTCGTACGACAGGCGGCTGCGCAGCTGATCGACGCTCATGCGGTTCTGCGCGGCGATGTTGGCGATCGCTTTGTCCAGATCGGCGTCGGAGACGGTGATGCCCATTTTCTTGGCCATCTGCAGCTGGATGTTATCCATGATCAGGCGTTCGATGATCTGATGGCGCAGCGTCTTGTCGTCCGGCAGTTGCTGACCAGCCTGCTGGGCGTTGAGCTTCACCGACTGCAACAGTCCGTTGACGTCGCTTTCGAGTACCACGCCGTTATCCACGACGGCGGCGACTTTATCCACTTCTTGGGGTGCTGCGAACGCGGCATTGGCGCAAACCACCAATCCGAGAATAAGCGTTCTCCAGTTCTTCATACATTTCCCATTATGTAATCCGCAAATGCGGGTGAAAGTTCTCGTTTTCAAAGTGTTGCAAAGCGTCAGAATGCGCGCTGATACGGCAGAATGCCGGAGCGCAGCATTTCTGCGGAGCCGAGACTATGATCGCTGCTCAGGCCGCGCAGTTCGACGTTGAACGAAACTCTGTTGTCGTAAACGCTGGTATTGTTGCTGTTGTTCCAGTCGGTGATCTTGCGCTCATAGCCCAGCGTCACCGCCCAGCAGCAGGTGTTGTACTTCAGCCCCACCAGCTGATCGGCGGATTGTTTGGCGCGGGTGTCGTAGTAGTACGCCCCGACCACCGCCCAACGATCGGCGATCGGCCAGCTGCCGGTGATGCCCACCTGCGAGATGCCGTCCTGGAAGGCCGGAACCGTTTTGGTGTTCAACGCCGTCTGGATATATTCCGGCGTGGCGTAACGGTAGTTCAGCTGCACTACGCGCTCGGCATCCTGGCGGTATTCCACCACGCCGTTGCCCAGCGAGACGCTGTTCAGGCGGGTGTCGTACTGCAGGCCGCCGCGCAGGCCCCAACGATCGTCGATTTTCCAATAGGTATCGCCGGCCCAGGCCACGCTGCCGGTATCGTCGTTGTTGTCGTACCCGGTTACCCGATCGCCGGTGCGCGAACGGCTGAAGTAGTAGATTTGACCCACGGAAGCGTTAAAACGTTCAACCAGCGCGTCATCATAAATTCGGGTGGTCAAACCGGTAGACACGCGGTTCTGCGAAGCGATGCGATCCAGGCCGCTGTAGGTGCGATCGCGGAACAGGCCGGAGTAGTCGGTCTGCAGCAGCGTGGTGTCGTAGGTGTAGATGTTGCTCTGGTCGCGGTACGGCACGTACAGGTACTGCACGCGCGGCTCCAGCGTCTGGGTGGCGCCTTCGGCCCAGATCATCGGCCGCTCGAACACCAGCTTGCCGTCGACTTTGAACTGCGGCAGTACGCGGTTGACCGAATCATCGAGCTCCGGCGCGGCAGCGTTTTTGCGGCTCTGGTAGTTGGCGGCGAAACCGTCAGGAATATCCTGCTGGTAATGGGTCGCCATCACCTTGGCTTCGGTGTTCAGGCTGGCCCAGCCGTTGGTGAGCGGCAGACTCAGCGTCGGTTCCATATGCAGACGGGTGGCGTCCGGGCTGTATGGGTTGACGCTGGTGAACTTGGCCGCCTGGCCGTAAATATGGAAGTCGAACGGACCGAGGTCGTTCTTGTAGTAGTTCAGATCCAGCTGCGGCTGGACTTTATACGAGTCCGACTGTGAGCGATCGGTATCGTCGTAAATCTGGAACTGCTTGGAGCTCAGCGTGGCGTTCCAGTTCTCGTTGGCGTAGCCGAGGCTGAATTTCTGCGTGGCGTAGCCGTCGGTGGTGGAGCCGTATTTGGAGTCCAGATCGGTGAAGTACTTGGAATCGCTGACCTTGGTATAATCGACGTTGAAGCGCCACACCTGATCCATAACGCCGTTGTGGTTCCAGTAGAACAGCCAGCGTTTGTTGTCGTCATGATCTTTGCCGTATTCCTTGTCGTCCGGCAACCAGTCGAACTCCATCAGGCCGAGGCCCGGCTGCACCAGATAACGGAACTCGGTCTGCCACTGCAGGCCGCGCTTGGACATATAGTGCGGGGTGATGGTGGCGTCGTAGTTCGGCGCGATGTTCCAGTAATACGGCAACATGAACTCGAAGCCGTTGTTGCTGCCGTACTTGGCGTTCGGGATCAGGAAGCCGGAACGGCGCTTGTCGCCGACCGGCAGCTGCAAGTACGGGCTGTAGAACACCGGCACGCCGCCGATGCGGAAGCGGGCGTTCCATATTTCCGCCACCTGCTCTTCGCGATCGTGGATCACTTCGGAACCGACCACGCTCCAGCTGTCGTCTCCCGGCAGACAGGAGGTAAAGGTGCCGTTTTCCAGGATGGTGTAACGGTTGGCGCCGCGCATTTTCATCTTGTCGGCGTCGCCGCGTCCCTGACGGCCTACCATCTGGTAGTCGCCTTCATAGACGTCGGTATCTTTGGTATTCAGGTTCGACCAGGCCTTCGGGCCTTTCAGTTTGATCTGATTGTCGCTGTAGTGCACGTCGCCGGTGGCGGTGACGGTACGCACCGGTTCCGTCTGGCCGGGGTTTTGCGTCTGATTCAGCTCAACTTCTTTGGCGGTCAGGGTGCTGTTGCCCTGCTCGATATGCACGTTGCCGCTGAACAGAGCGCTTTTCGGGTAGTCGGCGCGCGAGTCATCGGCATTGATGGTCACCGGCTGGCTGTTCGGATCGCCGCTGACCAAAGGCTTGTCGTAAACAGGAACGCCAAGCATGCATTGCTCGGCCAGATCAGCCAGCGCATGCTGACTGTAGAGTGCCGTCCAAATCATCGTGGCCAGCAGTGTTGGGAAACTTTTTTTCATACGCGGTTTTGGTGTTCCGTCATCAGAGGCGTCGTGTCCGGCAAACGGTCAGAGACTATATTACTCATCTGCGTTGCGCTAGTGCTAAATCCAGCCGTTTACTTGCGTCGTCGTTAGGCGCAAAGATAAATGACAGGTATGATAATCCAAATTCTAGGAAAAATCGCCTGCGCCCTTTCCTGAAACGGAGGAGAGCGGGCGGCTTTCGGCATGATAATTGAGGAGTATATGCAGTATTGGGGAAAACTGCTCGGCGTCATCGTCGCCATCTGGTCTGGCGCGGGATTCTGGGGTGTAGTTCTGGGGCTGATTATCGGTCATATGATCGATACGGCGCGCAGCAACAAGCGCAGCCGGGGGTTTTTCACCGACCAGCAAACGCGGCAAACGCTGTTTTTCCGCACCACTTTTCAGGTTATGGGCCACCTGACCAAATCCAAAGGACGCGTCACCGAGGCGGATATCCAGATCGCCAGCCTGTTCATGGATCGCCTGCAGCTGCATGGCGAAGCCCGCACTGCGGCGCAGCAGGCGTTCCGCGAGGGCAAACAGAGCCAGTTCCCGCTGCGTGAGACGCTGCAGCAGTTCCGCAGCATCTGTTTCGGCCGCTTCGATCTGATTCGGATGTTTCTGGAAATTCAGATTCAGGCGGCGTTCGCCGACGGCTCGCTGCACCCGAACGAACGTCAGGTGCTGTATGTCATCGCCGAAGAGCTGGGCATTTCGCGCGCGCAGTTCGATCAGTTCCTCAGCATGATGGAGGGCGGGCGTCAGTTCGGCGGTGGTCAGCAGGGCGGGTATTCGCAGGGCGGCTATCAGCAGGCTCAGCGCGGCCCGACGCTCGACGATGCGTGCAAGGTGCTCGGCGTGCGCAGCAGCGACGATGCCGCCACCATCAAACGCGCCTACCGCAAGCTGATGAGCGAACATCATCCGGATAAGCTGGTGGCGAAAGGCTTGCCGCCGGAGATGATGGAAATGGCCAAGCAGAAAGCGCAGGAGATCCAGGCGGCGTACGACCTGATCAAACGCGAGAAAGGTTTTAAATAACGATACCCGTCATACTTCGAGCTGCAGGTGTGTTGGCTGCCCGCGCTTACCCCGGTCACGTACTTTTTGTACGCTCCCGGGGCTGCGCTTAGTTGCCGCCTTCCTGCAACTCGAATTATTTAGGGTATCTCAGGGTGATGAGCTCAGAAATCCGGCTCGGCGCGAAAGTGCATCGGCGTCTGGAAGGCGGGGTGGGTGATGCGCAGCTCTTGCGCATGCAGCTGCAGCCGCGGCGCCATCGCTTTGGCTTCCGGCGGGGCGTAGAAACCGTCGCCGAGGATCGGGTGTCCCAGCGCCAGCATGTGCACCCGCAGCTGATGCGAGCGGCCGGTGATCGGCGTCAGCTTCACGCGGGTGCTGCCGTCGGCGTCGCGCGACAGCACCAGATATTCCGTCTGCGCCGCTTTGCCGGTGTCAAAACACACCTTTTGCAGCGGCCGGTTCGGCCAGTCGCAGATCAGCGGCAAATCCACCAACCCTTCGTCATGCGCCATATGCCCCCAAACGCGGGCGATATAGGATTTCTTCGGCTCGCGTTCGCGGAACTGACGCTTCAGCTCACGCTCGGCGGCCTTGTTGAGCGCCACCACGATCACCCCGCTGGTGGCCATATCCAGCCGGTGCACCGATTCGGCGGCCGGATGATCGGCCTGAATGCGGGTCATCAGGCTGTCTTTGTTTTCCGGCGCGCGGCCGGGCACCGACAGCAAGCCGCTGGGCTTGTTGACCACCATGATGTGTTCATCCTGATACAGGATGTGCAGCGGGTCCTGCGGGGGATTGTAGGGTTCCATCTTGGCTCCGCGAAAAGGGCCGAACGGGGAGGCAACCACCTCCCCGCGTCGCGCCGGTTACTGGTGGGTGACCACCACCAGACGAATGGCGTCGAGACGCCAGCCGGCTTCATTGAGGTTGGCCAGCACCTGACGGCGGTTGAACTCCAGCGTCTCGACTTCGTCGTCGCGGATGTTCGGGTTGACCGCCTTCAGCGCTTCCAGACGCGCCAGCTCGGCGCTCAGCTTGTCGTCCGCCTCTTGCTTCGCCTGTTCGATAAGCGTGCGTGCCTGCGCTTCCACCAGGCTTTCCGCCTGCTGCAGCATGGCGTGCACGTCTTGCTGCACGGCGTTGACCAGCTTGCTGGAGGTGTGGCGGTTGACCGCGTTCAACTGGCGGTTGAAGCTTTCGAACTCGACCTGCGCCGCCAGGTTGGTGCCCTTGCGGTCCATCAGCATGCGGATCGGCGTCGGCGGCAGGAAGCGGGTCAGCTGCAGGTGCTTCGGCGCCTGGGCTTCCACCACGTACACCAGCTCAACCAGCAAGGTGCCGACCGGCAACGCTTTGTTTTTCAACAGGGACACCGCACAACTGCCGGTATCGCCGGACAGGATAAGATCCAGACCGTTGCGGATGATCGGGTGTTCCCAGCTGACGAACTGCGCGTCTTCGCGCGACAGCGCCTGATCGCGATCGAAGGTGACGGTGCAGCCGTCCTGCGGCAGGCCCGGGAAGTCCGGCACCAGCATATGGTCGGACGGCGTGAGCACGATCAGGTTGTCGCTGCGATCTTCCTGATTGATGCCGACGATGTCGAACAGGTTGAGCGCGAAGCCCACCAGGTTAACGTCGTTATCTTGCTCGGCGATGGCGGCGGCCAGCGCCTGGGCTTTGTCGCCGCCGTTGGAGTGCATCTCCAGCAGGCGGTCGCGGCCTTGTTCCAGCTGCGCTTTCAACTGGTCATGCTGTTGGCGGCAGGCGTGGATGAATTCGTCCAGGCCCTCCTGCTCGGTCGGTGCGGCCAGATAGCCGATCAACTGCTCGTAGCAGCTGTCGTAGATGGTGCGGCCGGTCGGGCAGGTGTGTTCGAAGGCGTCGAGCCCTTCGTGGAACCAGCGGCCCAGCACCGCCTGTGCGGTGTGCTCCAGGTAAGGCACCATGATTTGGATATCGTGCATCTGGCCGATACGGTCCAGACGGCCGATGCGCTGTTCCAGCAGATCCGGGTTGAACGGCAGATCGAACATCACCAGTTGGCTGGCGAACTGGAAGTTGCGGCCTTCGGAGCCGATCTCGGAACACAGCAGCACCTGCGCGCCTTCCTCTTCGGAGGCGAAGTAGGCGGCGGCGCGGTCGCGCTCGATGATCGACAGCCCTTCGTGGAACACCGCGGCGCGGATCGCTTCACGCTCGCGCAGCACCTGCTCCAGCTGCAGCGCGGTATCGGCTTTGGCGCAGATCACCAGCACTTTTTCGTTGCGGTTGGCCAGCAGGTAATCCAGCAACCATTCGACGCGCGGGTCGAAGTTCCACCAGGTGGCGTTTTCGCCTTCGAATTCCTGGTAGATCTGCTCCGGATACAGCATGTCGCGCGCGCGCGCTTCGACGGATTTCTTGGCGCCCATGATGCCGGACACTTTGATCGCGGTCTGATACTGGGTTGGCAACGGCAGCTTGATCTGGTGCAGGTTGCGGTGCGGGAAGCCCTTCACGCCGTTGCGGGTGTTGCGGAACAGCACGCGGCTGGTGCCGTGGCGATCCATCAGCATGGCCACCAGCTCCTGGCGCGCCTGCTCGGCGTTGTCGCCTTCGCTGTTGGCCGCTTTGAGCAGCGGTTCGATGTCCTGCTCGTCGATCAGCTCGCCCAGCAGGTTCAGCTTGTCGTCGGCCAGGCGTTCACCGCTCAGCAGCAGGGTGACGGCGTCGGCCACTGGACGGTATTTCTGCTGTTCGGCGACGAACTCGCCGTAGTCGTGGAAACGGTTCGGATCGAGCAGGCGCAGGCGCGCAAAGTGGCTCTGTTGGCCCAGCTGTTCCGGGGTGGCGGTCAGCAGCAGCACGCCGGGGATATGCTCGGCCAGCTGTTCGATCACCTGATATTCGCGGCTCGGCGCTTCTTCACTCCAGGCCAGGTGGTGCGCTTCATCGACCACCAGCAGATCCCACTGGGCGTCCGCCAGCTCTTCCAGGCGCTGCTTGTTGCGGCGCACGAAGTCCAGCGAGCAGATCACCAGCTGTTCGGTCTCGAACGGGTTGCTGCTGTCGAGCTTGGCTTCGGCGTAGCGGCTGTCGTCGAACAGCGAGAAGTAGAGGTTGAAGCGGCGCATCATCTCCACCAGCCACTGGTGCTGCAGCGTTTCCGGCACCACGATCAGCACGCGCTCGGCGCGGCCCGCCAGCAGTTGCTGGTGGATGATCATGCCGGCTTCGATGGTTTTGCCGAGGCCGACTTCGTCCGCTAACAGAACGCGCGGCGCATGGCGCTGGCCGACTTCATGAGCGATGTGCAGCTGGTGCGGGATCAGGCTGGCGCGCATGCCGCGCAGGCCGGCGAACGGCAGGCGATACTGCTCGCTCTGGTATTTGCGGGCGCGAAAACGCAGCGCGAAACGGTCCATGCGGTCGATTTGGCCGGCGAACAGGCGATCCTGCGGCTTGCTGAAGGTCAGTTTGCTGTCCAGCAGCACTTCGCGCATCGCCACGCCGCTTTCCTGGGTGTCCAGGCGGGTGCCGATATAGGTCAACAGACCGTTTTCCTCTTTCACCTCTTCCACCTGCAGCTGCCATCCCTCGTGGCTGCTGACGGTATCGCCCGGGTTGAACATCACGCGGGTGATCGGCGAATCGTTTCTGGCATAGAGGCGGTTTTCACCGGTGGCGGGGAAAAGCAGGGTAATCATGCGCGCATCCAGCGCCACGACGGTGCCCAGTCCTAATTCGCTTTCCGTGTCGCTGATCCAGCGTTGACCAAGAGTAAAAGGCATATATTGTCGGCTCGATTCTTTGTAAGTAAGTCTTGTTACCGGGCGGGAAGGGCCGCGGCACCTGTACTGAACATCGGTTAATCCCGGTTTGTTTTAAATTTGACGGGCAATAGCCGTTCACGCCATGCAGACGTCGCGAGACGGCAGGGCTAAGCGTGGTTCAGTTTTGGGAAGGGCGCTATGGTAATGGAAGGCGGCGCGTTCGTCACCTGCAAAACCGGATGATTTTTCTTAACCTGGCGCAATCTCAAAACAGCCCCATCTGCCCGGTGACCAGCGTGGTGAAGTCGTCGTGCAAGAAAGGGAGTATAGCGTCTGCCACCGGTTGCAGCTGACGTTCGAGGTAGTGCTGATAATCGATGGGCGAATGGCGGGTTTCCAGCGGTTCCGGCCCGGCGACGGTCATCACGTAGCTGATCCAGCCGCCGTTCTGATACTGCAGCGGCCGCCCCTGGCTGCGGTTGTAGTCGTCGGCGATGCGCGCGGCGCGGGCGTGCGGCGGCACGTTGCGCTGATAGTCGTCGAGCTTTCTGCGCAGCCGTTTGCGGTACACCAATTGATCGTCGAAGTCGCCGTTCAGGGTCTTGCCGACGTAGTCACGCACATAGTCCTGGTAGGGCTGTTGTTTGAAGATGCGCTGATAGAGCTGCTGCTGGAACTGCTGCGCCAGCGGCGTCCAGTCGGTGCGCACCGTTTCCAGGCCTTTGTACACCATCTCTTCCTGGCCGTCGGCGCGCGCGATCAGACCAGCGTAGCGTTTCTTGCTGCCCTGCTCGGCGCCGCGAATGGTCGGCATCAGGAAGCGGGAATAGTGGGTTTCGAACTCCAGCTCCAACGCGTTCTCCAGCCCGAACTGCTGCTGCAGATGCTGTTGCCACCAGGCGTTGACCCGTTGCACCAGCGCCCGGCCGATCTGCGCCGCCTGTTGCTCGTCATGCGGCTGTTTCAGCCAGACGAAGGTGGAGTCGGTGTCGCCGTAAATCACCTGATAGCCTTCGGCTTCGATCAGCTCGCGGGTTTGGCGCATGATCTCGTGGCCGCGCAGGGTGATCGACGACGCCAGCCGCGGATCGAAGAAGCGGCAGCCGCTCGATCCCAGCACGCCATACAGCGCGTTCATGATGATCTTCAGCGCCTGTGACAGGGGCTTGTTGTGCTGGCGTTTGGCGGCCTCGCGCCCTTGCCAGATCTGCTCGACGATCGCCGGCAGGCAGTGTTTGCTGCGCGAGAAGCGGGCGTTGCGAAAGCCGGGCACCGAGTTGGCGTCGTTTGGGTGGCGCATGCCTTCCACCAACCCGACCGGATCGATCAAGAAGGTGCGGATGATCGACGGGTACAGACTTTTATAGTCCAGCACCAGCACCGAGTCGTACAGGCCGGGCCGGGAATCCATCACAAAGCCGCCGGGGCTGTGTTCCTCCGGCTGTTCGCCGAGGTTGGGGGCGACAAAGCCCAGGCGATGCATGCGCGGCATATAGAGGTGGCTGAAGGCCGCCACCGATCCGCCGCTGCGATCGGCCGCCAGCCCGGTGACGGTGGCGCGCTCCAGCAGGAAGTTGAGCAGGTCGGCCTTGGCGAAAATCCGCGTCACCAGCTCGCAGTCTTTCAGGTTGTAGCGGGCCAGCGCCGGCTTGTCTTCGGCGAAGCGCCGGTCGATCTCCGCCATGCGCTGATAAGGGTTGTCGATCGCCTTGCCTTCGCCCAGCAGTTCCTGCGAAACGTATTCCAGGCTGAAGGAGGGAAAATTCCAGGTGGCGGATTTCAGCGCCTCGATGCCGTCGATGATCAGGCGGCCGGCGGCGGCGGCGAAAAAGTGATTCTGCTTGAAACCATGCTCGCGCCATTCCAGCAGGTTGCCGCCGCGCCCCAGCCGCAGCGGGATTTGGTAGCGCTCGGCGTGCTTTTGCAGCACCCGCAGATCGAACTGCACCAGGTTCCAGCCGATGATGGCGTCGGGATCGTGACGCTCCAGCCACGCGTTCAGTCGTTCCAGCAGTTGAGGGCGGCTGGCGCAATATTCCAGATCGAAATCCAGCGGCTCATCGCCGCCGTTGGCCGGCCCCAGCATGTAGACCTGCCGCTGGCCGCAGCCTTCCAGCGCGATGGAGTAAAGCTCGCCGTGGGCGGTGGTTTCGATATCCAGCGACACCAGTTTTAGCGTTGGGCGGTACTCCGGCGCCGGCTTCATTTGGCCGCTGAGCAACGGCCCATTGCCGTCGCCCAGGCCGTTGAACCATACCGGCGCGGTAATGAAGCGTTCCATCAGGTAGCGCTCGGGCGGGCGAATGTCGGCCTCGTAGACCGCAACGCCGCCTTCCCGCAGCAGTTTTTCCAGCTTGATGAGCTGACGGTGCTGGCGGCAGTACAGCCCCAGCATCGGCCGGTGATGAAAATCCGTTAGCGCCAGCGGTTTCAGTTCGATTTGCCGCTCTTCTCGCAGCAGCAGTTCCGCGCGCTGCCTTTGTTCGGCGGGGATAAACGCCACCGAGGTTTGCGGCGGCAGACGCAGCTGGCGCGGGCCCGCGTCGGTCGCCAGCCAAAATTCGACCTCGGTGCCGGCGGGCGTGTCGCGCCAGTGGCGAGTGAGCAGGAACCCCTGTTGCAGTGCTGTCATAACCCCTTCGTTTTTCGCCGGGCGGCGTGTGCGACGTTCAGCGTGATGTCGGTTTTGGCGCTAATATAGATAAATTATAGTATGGGTTTTTATACAGTGATTGTCCATTGCCGCGCGGCGTTGCCAAATACGCATACAATTCATCGATTGACTCGCCAGCGGCGGCGCTGGAAAATCCTCGGCCCCGTTTGGCCCGAATAATCCACAGAGGTGTAATGGAAGCCTATTTACAAGATTTGATCACCCAGTCACTGGCTTTCACTCTGATGGTCGTTCTGCTGGTCGCTTTTCTGGAGTCGTTGGCGCTGGTGGGGCTGCTGTTGCCTGGCACGGTGATGATGGCCAGCATCGGCGCGCTGATCGGCAGCGGCAAGGTGGATTTTTACTACGCCTGGGCGGCGGGCATCGTCGGCTGCCTGCTCGGCGATTGGATCTCCTATTTCGTCGGTCGCGCCTTTAAGGGGCCTTTGCACCGCTGGTCGTTCCTGAAGAAGAACAAAGCGCTGCTCGACAAAACCGAACATGCCTTGCACCAGCACAGCATGGCGACCATTTTGATCGGCCGCTTCGTTGGCCCGACGCGCCCGCTGGTGCCGATGGTGGCCGGCATGCTCGATTTGCCGCCGTACAAGTTTGCGTTGCCGAACATCATCGGTTGCCTGACCTGGCCGCCGGTCTATTTCTTCCCCGGCATTCTGGCGGGGGTGGCGATCGATATCCCCGCCGACGCCAACAGCGCGACGTTCAAGTGGCTGTTGCTCGCGGCGGCGCTGCTGGTCTGGCTGGCGGTGTGGCTGAGCTGGCGCTGGTGGCGCGAGGGCAAGCGCAACGCCGATCGGCTGAGCCGTTGGCTGACGCCGCTGCGGCTGCGCGTGGTGTGCGGATTGAGTTGGCTGGCGGCGTTGGCGGTCGGCTATTTGCTGAGCCAACAGCCGCTGATGCCGGTGTACCGGCATCTGTTGTGGCAGGTGCTGTCCGGGCAATGATTGCGGGGGCATTAGCCCCCGTTCGCCTTACTGGAAGAACGCTTCCAGCTGTTCAAATACCCGCACGTCTTCGCTGTGGCGCTTCACCCGCAGCACGTCTTCCAGCTTTTCCACCTGGCTTATCATTTGTTCCAGCCGCTGATCGTCGGCGACCAATAGCCAAATGCGGCTCTGTTGGCCGTCTTTCAACGGCAGACACAGAATGCCTTCGACGTTGAACGCGCGGCGGGCGAACAGCCCGCAAACGTGCGACATCACGCCGGGATGGTTGCGCACCGCCAGCTCCAGGATCACCTGTGGTTTATCTTGTGGTTGCAGCATGGCTTATTCTCCAATCATGTCGATGTTGGCGGCGCCCGGCGGCACCATCGGGAACACTTTTTCGTTGATATCGATCAGCGCGTGGATCAGGCAGGGACCCGGGCGCTGGATCGCCTCAGCCAGTGCCGCCTGAGGATCTTCCGCGGCGTTCAGATCGCAGGTATCCAGCCCGAATCCGGCGGCGATTTTCAGGAAGTCGGTACGCTTCGGATAGGCGGCGGCGAAGATGCGCTGTTGGTAGAACAGGGTTTGCTGTTGGTGCACCAGCCCCAGCGCCTGGTTGTTCATCAAAATGATTTTCACGTCCAGATCGTGCTCGACCGCGGTGGCCATTTCCTGAATGTTCATCATCAGGCTGCCGTCGCCGGAGAAGCACAGCACTTTACGTTCGGGCTCCGCCAACGCCGCGCCGATCGCCGCCGGCAGACCGAAGCCCATGGTGCCCAGGCCGCCCGACGTCAGCCACTGGCGCGGCCGGCTCAGCGGATAGGCCTGCGCTACCCACATCTGATGCTGACCCACGTCGGTGGTGATGATGGCGCTGTCGTCCACGCAGCGCGCGGCGGCCAGCACCAGGCCGTAATGGCTCAGCGGATCGTCGGCGTTCGGCATGTTGAACGGGAATTCGCGCTTCAGATCGTTGACGGTGTTCAGCCACGCGCTGCGCGGCTGCGTGTCGATCTGCGGCAGCAGCTGTTGCAGCACCTGGCCGACGTCGGCATGGATCGCCACGTTGGCCTGTTTGACCTTGCCCAGCTCGGCGCGGTCGATATCCACATGAATGATGGCGGCGTTAGGGCAGAACTGCTCGGTTTTGCCGATCGCCCGATCGTCGAAGCGCGCGCCCAGCACGATCAGCAGATCGGCCTCCTGCAGAATGAAGTTGGTGCTGCGCGCGGCGTGCATGCCCAGCATGCCCAGCGACAGCGGGTGTTCCACCGGCATCGCGCCCAGCGCCATCAGCGTCATGGTGGTGGGCAGACCGGCGCGCTCGGCCAGTTCCAGCGCCTGCCGGTGAGCGTCGGCGCAGATGATGCCGCCGCCCAGGTAGAGGATGGGGCGTTTCGCCTGATTGATCATCGCGGCAGCCTGCGAAACCAGCGCCGGATCGAAGCTCGGGGCGGCGTCCGGCACGGCGATTGGCGGCAACTCTTCCAGGGTGATGGTGGCGGTCTGCACGTCTTTCGGCACATCGATCCAGACCGGGCCGGGGCGGCCGGACTCGGCGATGCGGAACGCGTCGCCAATCACCTGCGGCAGCTCGCGGATATCGCGCACCAGATGGTTGTGCTTGGTGATCGGGATGGAAATGCCGTAGGTGTCCACTTCCTGGAAGGCGTCGGTGCCGATCATCGAGGAAGGCACCTGCCCGGTGATGCACACCAGCGGAATGGAGTCGAGCTTGGCGTCGGCGATGGCGGTGACCAGGTTGGTGGCGCCCGGCCCGCTGGAGGCGATGCACACCGCCGCTTTGCCGTTGGCGCGCGCCATGCCTTGCGCCATAAAGCCCGCGCCCTGTTCGTGGCGCGCCAGCACGTGGTGAATGCGGGTGCTTTGGCTCAGCGCGTCATACAGCGGCAGCGCGGCGCCGCCAGGGATGCCGGCGACGGTGGTGATGCCCTGACGCTCCAGCAGATGAACGATCAATTGTGCGCCGGTGAAGCGGGTACTCGGTTGAGGCGTGCCCGAAGTTGCCATGTTCCTGTCCTTTCTCAAGGCCGGTGAGCTTTTCTGGGCAGGGTGCTAAAACAAGAAACCCCGCCCGGTTTGCGCCGGCGGGGTTTGGGAATCGATGCGTTGATTCGGACCCTACGGCGCATTGCCGACGACCACCACCACACGCACGACGACCACCGCGGCTGGTAGCGCGGTAACTAGTAGGGTCGAAGTCAGCGAGGATGCGATCACAGGGAACCTTATCATCAGTAAAAAAAGTCAGGTTTTTATAAAAACACAGGCGCAAAATTCGCACAACAGGTTTATTGGCGCAGCATAAAAAACGCGCGTCAGATCACGCTTTACCCGAAATGCCCAGCACGCGCGCTTCCGGTGCGCTGCCGTCCAGCAGGGCCTGCGTCGGGCCGTCGTAGTAGATGCGGCCGTCGACCACCAGCAGCGTGCGCGGCGCGATGCGCGCGGCGTCGTCGAGGTTGTGCGACACCATCAGCAGCGTCAGGTCGCGCTGTTCGCACACCGTCTGCAGCAGCTGCAGCATCTCGTTGCGCAGCGCCGGATCGAGCGCCGAGAAGGGTTCGTCGAGCAGCAGGATCGGCCGCCGGCGAATCAAACAGCGCGCCAGCGCGGCGCGCTGACGCTGACCGCCGGAAAGCTGCGCCGGCAGGCGATCCAGGTGTTCTTCCAGGCCGACCTGACGGGCGATGTGTTCTCGCTGTTGACGTTGCTGCGCAGTCAAGCGCAGACCGGGATCCAACCCCAACCCGATGTTCTGCGCCACCGTCAGGTGCGCGAACAGGTTGTTTTCCTGAAACAGCATCGACACTGGCCGTTTGGCCGGCGGCGTGGCGGTGTGGTCTTCGCCGTTCAGCAGCAGCCGGCCGCTGGCCGCCGGTAGAAAACCGGCGATCAGGCTCAGCAGGGTGCTTTTACCGGCGCCGCTGGGGCCGAGCACCGCGACGCGCTCGCCCGGCTGGATGCGCAAATCAAAGCGCATCGGCAGGTGTTCATACAGATAGGTCAGTTTTTCAAGCGTCAGCATGGCGGCCCGGTAAGCGTTCAATCAGGGTAAACAGCAGGAAGCACAGCAGCAGCAACAGCAGCGCGGTCACCGCCCCGTCCTGGCTGCGGTAGGCGCCAATCTGCTGATACAGGTAAAAAGGCAGGGTACGGAAATGCTCGTTGCCAAACAAGGCGACCACGCCGAAATCGCCGATCGACAGCACGCAGGCGAAGGCCAGCGCCTGCGCCAGCGGGCGGCGCAGGGCGCGCAGTTCAATCAGCCGCAGCCGTCGCCAGCCGCGGATATCCAGCGACAGGCACAGCGGGTTGTAACGTTCGGCGAGGTCGCGCATCGGGTTCTCCAACACCTTCAGCGCATAGGGCACCGCCATCAGCGCATTGGTGAGGATCACCAGCGCATAGGGCGACTGCGGCAACCCGATCGTATCGTTCAGCAGCAGGAAGAACCCGGTGGCCAGCACGATGCCCGGCATCGCCAGGATCACCATGCCGCTCAGCTCCAGCGCTTGGCCGCCGCGCAGCTGCTGCCGCAGTTTCAGCTCGCGGCTGCTCCACAGCAGCATCATCGTGAGCGCCACGCACAGCGCTCCGGCGCCAAGGGCGATGCGCAGCGACGTGAACAGCGCCTGCCACAGCACCGGCTGGCGCAGCACGCTGACGATAGCCTGATTGGCGCCGTCGGCGATCACCGCCAGCAGAGGCGGCAGCAGCAGCAACAGCGCGGCGGCGATCAGCAGAAAATCGCTGATGCGCCGCCACAGGCTGTCTTCCGGGTTGCGCCAGCGCTGGGCGTGGGTATGCCCTACCGGCAATGCCTGGCTCAGGCGTTGGCTGATCAGCACCAGCCCCAGACAACAGCCCAGTTGGATCAGCGCCAGCAGGGCGGCGCGGCCCAGATCGTAGTCGTAACTCAGCGCCTGGTAGATCGCCAGCTCGATGGTGGTGGCCTGCGGCCCGCCGCCCAGTGACAGCACGGTGGCGAAGCTGGCGAAGCACAGCATGAAGATCAGCGCGCCGCTCGGCAGGATTTGGCGGCGCAGCGCCGGCCATTCGACGAAGCGGAACTGCTGCCAGCCGTTCATGCCCAGCTGGGCAGCCAGCTGGCGCTGTTCCACCGGAATATTCTCCAGCGCTTGCAACAACAGGCGGGTAGCCAGCGGCAGGTTAAAGAACAGGTGCGCCAGCAGAATGCCCTGCAGCCCGTAGGGCGAGAAATCATACTCGACGCCCAGCCAGCCGCACAGCGTCGCCAGCCAGCCCTGGCGCCCATAGACGCTGAGCAGGCCGAACACCGCCACCAGCACCGGCAGCACCAGCGTCATGGCGCACAGTCGCAGCAGCAACTGCCGGCCGGGGAAACGACGCCGGTAGAGCGCGCGCGCCAGCAGAATGGCGGGCAGCACCGAAATCAGCGCCGACAGCAGCGCCTGCAGGAAAGTGAAGCGCACCACGTGCCACAGGTAGCTGTCCTGCCACAGGTCGCGCCAGTCGCTGTCCGGCGCGTGACGCCACAGCGAGCCCATCGCCAGCGCGGCGACCAGCAGGATCATGCCGGCGGCCAGCAGCCCCGGCCAGAGCCAGCGGGGGATCAGCGGCTGACGGCGGTTTGCCATGCCCGGATCCAGCCGCCGCGTTGTGTGGCCACCTCTTCGGCGCTGTATTGCAGCGCGGTATGCGGCACGTTCATCTGTTCAAAGCCGACGGGCAGCGGGGTGTTGATCACCGGGTACATCCAGTTGCCGGTCGGGATGGTGTTCTGGAACGCCGGCGTCACCATGAACTGCATGAAACGCTCCGCCAGCTCAGGCTGTTTGGCGGCCTTCAGTTTGCCGGCCACTTCCACCTGCAGGTAGTGGCCTTCGCTGAACGTGGCGGCGGCGTAGCGGTCTTTTTTCTCGGCGATCAGATGATAGGCGGGGGAGGTGGTGTAGCTGAGCACCAGATCGCCTTCGCCTTTCAGGAACAGGCCGTAGGCTTCGCTCCAGCCTTTGGTGACGGTCACGGTCTTTTTCGCCAGCTGCTGCCAGGCGGCCGGCGCCTTGTCGCCATACACTTTTTGCATCCACAGCAGCAGGCCGAGGCCCGGCGTGCTGGTGCGCGGATCTTCGTAGATCACCTTCCAGTCACGATCGCTGCTGACCAGCTCCTGCAGGCTTTTCGGCGGGTTCTTCAGTTTTTCCTTGTCGTAGACGAAGGCGAAATACCCGTAGTCGTAAGGCACGAAGGTCGCGTCCTGCCATCCGCCCGGCACCGTCAGTTTGGCGGTGTCCACGCCGCTCGGCGCGAACAGGCCGGTTTGCTGCGCCGCCTGCAGCAGGTTGTTGTCCAGCCCCAGCACCACGTCGGCGGCGCTGTTCTTGCCTTCCATGCGCAGGCGGTTCAGCAGTGAGACGCCGTCTTCCAGCGCCACGAACTTCAGCTCACAGTCGCACTCGGCTTCGAAGGCTTTTTTCACCGCCGGGCCTGGGCCCCAGTCGGCGGCGAAGGAATCGTAGGTGTAAACCGTCAGCGTCGGCTTGGCGAACACCGGCGCGGCGCACAGCAGCAATAAGCAGGGCAGATATTTTTTGACCACGTTGCACTCCTGAAAAATAAGGGGGCAAGGGCATCTGAGGGGGCGAGGCGGCGTCGCCGGTTCGCTGGGCTCAAATCCCTCCGCCGGTATTGACCGGATCAGGTTCGACGGGTGTGCTCTCAGCGGAAAATCGGGCTTATCACGCGGCCCGACTCTCCGCACCCCGTTGAGACGGCGCTATTGTAAAGATTAACCGACCCGGGCGAAAGGCGCTTATGCCTCCGGCGGGGCAAACCAGGCTGACTTGAAGTCGAACCAGCCGAGGGTGTTCATTCGCACGCCGCGCATGCTGCGCTGGCCGTGCAACTGCAGCCAGTGGTGGAACAGCGGATGCAGTTGGTGATTGCTGACCAGGCGCTGGCAGAACTCCGCCAGCGGCAGACGGTTGGCGCGCCACAGCGCCGCATCCTGCGCCAGGTCCTCGCTCATGCAATGCTGCATCAGCGGCAGCTCGTACAGCGTGGCGAACAGCGAAAACTCCAGCGGCAGATAGAAGTTGGCGCTGCCGAGCCATAGATCGCTGCGCGCGTCGCCCTGGTGCCAGGTCGCGTAATCCACGCTTTGCACGATCAGGCGGATGCCGTGCTGCGCCAGCAGCGGCTCGATCGCCTGGCGGATGGCGTGGAACTCCGAATGCTCATTGAAGTGAGTCAGCGTCAGTTCGGTCAGCCCCGCCGGTTTGGGCTGCTGCGCCAGCGCGCGGTTGTGGTGCCAGCGCGGCAGCAGGCCGTACGCCGGCGACCAATAGCGCTGGTAGAGCGGCCCGGCGTGGCTCAGCAGCGAAATGGGGTTGATCAATTCGCACAGCCAGCTGCGCATGGCGGGATCGGCCGCCAAGGGAGAGCGCTGATCGAACAGCAGGAAGTAGCAGCCTTCTTCCAGCCGGCTTTCCAGCTCGCTGTTGCCGGTTTCATCGCCCTGCAGCTGTACGCCGGAGTGCACCAGTTCTTCGGAGAACTCCGGCAGCACCCAGATGTTGACCTCATCGATCAGCGCCCGGTAGCCGAAATAGTCATCGAAGGCGTGGATCTTCATCTGGCTGGGAAGGTTGCGCACCACGCGGTAGGGGCCGGTGCCGATCGGATGGCGGGTGAAGTCCGGCAGATCGCGCCATTCGCGCGGCAGGATCATGGCGTGCACGCTGCCCAGCAGCCAGGGTAACCAGTGGTCGGGGCTGCGCAGATGCACGTCGACAACGAACGGCGTCGGCGAGGTGACGCTTTCGATATGCGAGAACAGCGGTTGCGAGGTCAGACGCGAAAGCGAGCTGATGACGTCCGCCATCTCCAGCTCGCGGCCATGATGAAAATGGATCGCCGGGCGCAGGTAAAACCGCCAGTGCAGCGGCGTCAGCGCCTGCCAATGGTGGGACAGATCGGATTCGAGTTCCCCGTTTTCCTCATTTATGCGCGTCAGGCCGTTGAAGATCTGACGCGCCAAATGGGTCTCGGAACGCCGCAGCGCCGAGCCGGGCAGCAGGTTGTACAACTGCCGATAGTAGAGCACCCGCAGGATATGTTTCCCCTGACGGAAGCTGCGCCCCAGCTGCGACAGCAGCATTTGGCGCACCACGTTTTTGTCGCCCACCAGCTGCACCAACTGATCGATGCGATCCTGCTCCAGCAGCTCCTCGGCCCGCTGTTGCTGCAGCGCCAGGCCGGTGTAATGAAAGGTTAGCCGCGAACGCTTGCCGCGTCCCGACTCCGCCTGCCAGGTGAGCCAGCCCTCCCGCTGCATGGCGCTCAACAGGGAGCGCACGTGGCGCCGCGAGCAGCTCAGCGCCTCCGCCAGTGCCTGCAGCGTGGTGTCGGTGGTTTCACCGTGGCAGCGCTGCCACAGACGGATGAACTGCTGCTGCAATCTGGACGTGGACATAAAAGAGGAACACTCCTGTCTCAACTCGTCAATTTTTCTTTCCCTATATTACGCCGATAATTTTCATCAATGAAAGGGGAGGGCGTAATCATGAAAGCTTTCTTATCCAAATCGTTCTATCAGCGCTATTTCAGCGCGGTGCGTCGGCAGCACGCCGACTGGCTGAACGTGGTGCCCGAGCAGGCGCGGCTGGCAATATTGGCGCACCTGACGCAATGGGATATCAAAGAGATGAGCGACAAGCAGTATCGCGAGCACCTGTAAGGCGCTGCGGCATAAAAGTTTCTGAGTAATGGTGCTGTTTCACCAGCCAGTGGGTCGCCCCACTGGTTTTTTTATTTGCGGTTAGGGCGATGGACTTGCATTTTCCTCGCCGTGGCCTAAGGTTTTTGCTTCTGCTTTGGGATCAGGGAAGAGGATATGGAACGCCTGAGACGGTTATCACTGCGCATCAACCCCATCTTTGCCGCCTTCCTGCTGATCGCTTTTCTCTCCGGCATCGCCGGCGCGCTGCTGACGCCGACGCTCAGCCTGTTTCTGACCACCGAAGTTAAGGTGCGGCCGCTGTGGGTCGGGTTGTTTTACACCGCCAACGCGGTGGCCGGCATCGTCGTCAGCTTCCTGCTGGCCAAACGTTCCGACACCCGCGGCGATCGGCGCAGGCTGATCCTGCTGTGCTGCCTGATGGCGGTCGGCAACTGCCTGCTGTTCGCTTTCAACCGCGACTACCTGACGCTGATCACCGCCGGGGTGTTGATGTCCGCCGTTGCCAACACCGCCATGCCGCAGATCTTCGCGCTGGCGCGGGAATACGCCGACAGCGAGGCGCGTGAAGTGGTGATGTTCAGTTCGGTGATGCGCGCCCAGCTTTCGCTGGCGTGGGTTATCGGCCCGCCGCTGTCGTTTGCGCTGGCGCTGAATTACGGCTTTACCGTGATGTTCCTGATCGCCGCCGCCACCTTCGCCATCTGCGTGCTGCTGGTCGGGTTCATGCTGCCTTCGGTGCCGCGCGCGGCGGACGGCGACGGGCTGCGGGACGGTGCTTCCGCGCCGATTGCGCCCGCCAGCGCCTGGCGCAATCGCGACGTGCGTCTGCTGTTTATCGCCTCGATGCTGATGTGGACCTGCAACACCATGTATATCATCGACATGCCGCTGTATATTACCGCCGATCTCGGCCTGCCTGAGGGGCTGGCCGGGGTGCTGATGGGCACCGCTGCCGGGCTGGAGATCCCGGCGATGCTGCTGGCCGGTTACTACGTCAAACGTTTCGGCAAGCGCAACATGATGCTGCTGGCGGTGGCGGCGGGCGTGCTGTTTTACCTCGGGCTGACTGTGCTGGCGACCAAGCCGACCCTGATCGCGTTGCAGCTGCTCAACGCGGTGTTTATCGGCATCGTCGCCGGTATCGGCATGCTCTATTTTCAAGATTTGATGCCGGGCCGACCGGGCGCCGCCACCACGCTGTTCACCAACAGCATCTCGACCGGGGTGATCCTGGCCGGGGTGCTGCAGGGCGCGCTGGTGGAGAACCTCGGTCATGGTTCGGTGTATTGGATGGCGGCGCTGCTGGCGCTGGCGGCGCTCTGGATGAGCGCCAAAGTGCGTGAAGTGTGAGGTCAAACGACGGCATTCTTGATGCAAGTCATTGAGAAGGCTGAAGCGGACGCCCAAGCTGAAGGCATATGGAGCGCGATCGTTGCGTCCACGCCCGTCTCGCTATTGAGATGCCGCCTTGTTGTTTAGAACAGTGGGAACGTTATGGATAAACTCACACCGCTCAAACCGCTTCCTTCCCTGTGCGCCCTTGCCGCCACGCTGATCATCTGGTTCCTCATTCCCGTGCCGGAGGGCGTTGCGCCCAACGCCTGGCAGCTGCTGGCGCTGTTTATCGGCACCATCATCGCCATCATCGGCAAGGCGATGCCGATCGGCGCGGTCTCGGTGATTGCCATCGCCCTGGTGGCGGTGACCGGCGTCACCAACCCCGGCAAGCCGGGCGCCGCGCTGGACGACGCGCTCAGCGGTTTTTCCAACCAGCTGATCTGGCTGATCGGCTTTTCTATCATGATCTCCCTCAGCCTGAACAAAACCGGGCTGGGCGCGCGCATCGGCTACTACTTTATCTCGCTGTTCGGTAAAAAAACGCTCGGCATCGCCTATGCATTGACGTTGGCGGAAACCACCCTGGCGCCGGTGACGCCGAGCAACACCGCGCGCGGCGGCGGCATCATTCACCCGATCATGAAATCGATCGCCGACAGCTTTGGTTCCAAACCTGAGCTCAATACCTCCGGCAAGATCGGCCGCTATCTGTCGCTGGTGAACTACAACATTAACCCGGTCACCTCGGCGATGTTTATCACCGCCACGGCGCCTAACCCGCTGATTGTCAGCCTGATCGCCAAAGGCACCCACGGCAGCTTCGAACTGTCCTGGTCGATGTGGGCGATTGCCGCCCTGGTGCCGGGGCTGTGTTCGCTGATCGTGATGCCGCTGGTCATTTATCTGCTGTACCCGCCGGAGGTGAAAAGTACCCCGGACGCGCCGCGTTTTGCCTGCGAAAAGCTGCAGGCGCTGGGGCCGGTGACGCTGCCGGAGAAAATTACTCTCGCGGTGTTCGCGCTGCTGTTGGTGCTGTGGGCCGGCATTCCGGCGATGATTTTCGGCCCGGCGCTGGCGGTCAATCCTACCACCGCGGCGCTGATCGGCCTGGCGGTGCTGCTGGCTACCGGGGTGTTGAGCTGGGAGGATGTGCTGAAGCATAAAGGGGCCTGGGATACCGTCGTGTGGTTCTCGGCGCTGGTGATGATGGCCAGTTTCCTCGGCAAGCTGGGGCTGATCGGCTGGCTGTCGCAGACCGTCGGCAACGGCATCGACCATATGGGCATGAGCTGGGTGGGCGGCACGATCTTGCTGACCATCATTTATCTGTATTCTCACTATTTCTTCGCCAGCACCACTGCGCACGTAACGGCGATGTTCGCCGCCTTCTTCGCTGCCGGCATCGCGCTCGGCGCGCCGCCGGCGCTGCTGGGCCTGATCCTGGCGTTCTCTTCTTCGCTGATGATGTCGCTGACGCATTACGGGACCGGCACCGCGCCGATCATCTTTGGCTCCGGCTATGTGACGTTGGGGGAGTGGTGGAAAGCGGGATGGGTGATGAGCGTGGTTAACCTGCTGATCTGGATAGTGATCGGCGGCGCATGGTGGAAGCTGCTGGGCTACTGGTGAGGAAAAAATTCACCCGCCGGGCGGCGGGTGAAGGGGATTAATTCAGAAACGCCGGTTGCTGCGCTTCGTAGCGGGAGATGTCCGCTTCATGCTGCAGCGTCAGGCCGATGCTGTCCAGCCCGTTGATCATGCAGTGGCGGCGGAAGCTGTCTATTTCGAACGGATAGCTTTTGCCACCGGCGTTGACCGTCTGGTTCTCCAGATCCACCACGAACTCCGTACCCTCGTTGGCGTCAACCAGTTTGAACAGCTCATCCACCTGCTGCTCGCTCAGCGTGACCGGCAACAGCTGGTTGTTAAACGAGTTGCCGTAGAAGATATCGGCGAAGCTCGGCGCGATCACCACTTTGAAACCGTAGTCGGTCAGCGCCCAAGGGGCGTGTTCGCGCGAGGAGCCGCAGCCGAAGTTCTCCCGCGCCAACAGGATGCTGGCGCCTTTATAGCGCGGTTTGTTCAGCACGAACTCCGGGTTGGGTTGCTGGCCGGCATCGTCGAGGAAGCGCCAGTCGTTGAACAGGTGCTGGCCGAAACCGGTACGGGTCACCTTCTGTAAAAACTGCTTGGGAATAATGGCGTCGGTGTCGACGTTGGCCGCATCCAAAGGCACCACTAAGCCGGTATGTTGAGTAAATTTAGCCACGTTAGCCCCTTAGTGAATATCACGGATGTCAGCGAAGTGACCGGCGACGGCGGCCGCGGCGGCCATTGCCGGGCTGACCAGGTGGGTGCGCCCACCGCGGCCCTGGCGCCCTTCGAAGTTACGGTTGCTGGTGGACGCGCAGCGCTCGCCCGGATTCAGACGGTCGTTGTTCATCGCCAGGCACATCGAGCAACCCGGCAAGCGCCATTCGAAACCGGCTTCAATAAAGATTTTGTCCAACCCTTCAGCTTCCGCCTGGGCCTTCACCGGGCCGGAGCCCGGCACCACGATGGCCTGCACGCCGTTGGCGACCTTGCGCCCCTTGGCGATCGCCGCCGCCGCGCGCAGATCTTCGATGCGCGAGTTGGTGCAGGAACCGATGAACACTTTGTCGATCGGTACTTCGGTCAATTTGATGCCCGGCTTCAAATCCATGTAGGCCAGCGCTTTCTCGGCGGAGGCGCGTTCAACCGGATCGTTAAACGATTCCGGCGCCGGGATCGCCTGATTGACGGCGATCACCTGGCCAGGGTTGGTGCCCCAGGTGACCTGCGGCGCGATCTCTTCGGCGCGCAGCGTCACCACGGTATCGAACTGGGCGTCGGCGTCGGACTTCAGCGTGCGCCAGTAAGCGACCGCCTGCTCCCAGTTTTCACCGGTCGGCGCGAACTGACGCCCCTTCAGGTAGGCGAAGGTGGTGTCGTCCGGCGCGACCAACCCGGCTTTGGCGCCCATTTCGATCGCCATGTTGCACAGGGTCATGCGGCCTTCCATGCTCAATGCCTCGATCGCCTTGCCGCAGAACTCCACCACGTGGCCGGTGCCGCCGGCGCTGCCGGTTTTGCCGATCACCGCCAGCACGATGTCTTTGGCGGTAATGCCCTCGGCGGCATCGCCGGTGACCTCAATCTTCATGGTTTTGGCCCGGCCCTGCTTCAGGGTCTGGGTCGCCAGCACGTGCTCCACTTCGGAGGTGCCGATGCCGAACGCCAGCGAGCCGAAGGCGCCGTGGGTCGCGGTGTGTGAATCGCCGCAGACGATGGTCATGCCCGGCAGCGTCATGCCTTGCTCCGGCCCGATCACGTGCACGATGCCCTGGAACGGGTGGTTCAGGTCATACAGCGAAACGCCGAATTCCGCGCAGTTCTTGATCAGCTCCTGCATCTGGATGCGCGCCATCTCGCCGCTGGCGTTGATGTCTTTGGTCTGGGTCGACACGTTGTGATCCATGGTGGCGAAGGTTTTGCCGGGCTGGCGCACCTTGCGGCCCATGGCGCGCAGGCCGTCGAACGCCTGCGGCGACGTGACTTCGTGCACCAGGTGACGGTCGATATACAGCAGCGGCGTCTCGTTCGGCGCTTCGTGCACCACGTGGGCGTCATACAATTTCTGGTATAAGGTCTTGGCCATGTTATGCCCCCTGAGCTACAAAGCGAGCGATGATGTCGCCCATTTCATCGGTGCTGACGGCTTTGCCGTCACCGGCCAGATCGGCGGTGCGGTAGCCCTGTTCCAACGCCTGGTTGATGGCGCGCTCCACGGCGTCGGCCGCTTCATCGGCGCCCAGGCTGTAACGCAGCAGCAGGGTGGCGGACAGGATCTGCGCAATCGGGTTGGCGATGCCTTTGCCGGCGATATCCGGCGCGGAACCGCCCGCAGGTTCGTACAGGCCGAAGCCTTGCTCGTTCAGGCTGGCGGACGGCAGCATGCCCATCGAGCCGGTAATCATCGCGCACTCGTCGGACAGGATGTCGCCGAACAGGTTGGAACACAGCAGCACGTCGAACTGGGACGGATCCTTGATCAGCTGCATGGTGGCGTTGTCGATATACATGTGCGACAGCGACACGTCCGGGTAATCCCTGGCGACCTGATTGACCACTTCACGCCACAAGATGGAGCTTTGCAGCACGTTGGCCTTGTCGATCGACGTCACCTTGTTACGGCGCTTGCGGGCGGATTCGAAGGCGATGCGCGCGATGCGTTCAATCTCGAAACGGTGATACACCTCGGTATCGAAAGCGCGCTCCTGCATGCCCTGGCCTTCGCGGCCCTTTGGCTGGCCGAAGTAGATGCCGCCGGTCAGTTCGCGCACGCACAGAATGTCGAAGCCGCGGGCGGCGATATCGGCGCGCAGCGGGCAGAATGCCTCCAGCCCTTGATACAGGCGTGCCGGGCGCAGGTTGCTGAACAGCTTGAAGTGCTTGCGCAGCGGCAACAGCGCGCCGCGTTCCGGCTGCTCGGCCGGCGGCAGGTGTTCCCATTTCGGGCCGCCTACCGATCCGAACAGGATGGCGTCGGCCTGCTCGCAGCCGGCGACGGTCGCCGGCGGCAGCGGGCTGCCGTGGCGATCGATGGCGATGCCGCCGACGTCGTACTCGGCGGTGGTGATGCGAATGTCAAAGCGTTGACGCACCGCGTCCAACACTTTGCGTGCCTGAGCCATTACTTCCGGGCCGATGCCGTCTCCGGGCAAGACGGCAATGTGATAAGTCTTCGTCATGTTCACACCGTTTCCTGATTATTTTGATGTTTGTTTTGCTGCAGGCGCTGCTTTTCTTTTTCTACCTGCTGTGAGCGCCAAATATTGTTCAACACGTGCACCATCGCCTTGGCGGAGGATTCGACGATGTCGGTCGCCAGACCTACGCCGTGGAAGCGGCGGCCGTTGTATGAGACCACGATATCCACCTGGCCCAGCGCGTCGCGGCCATGGCCCTTGGCGGTCAGCTGGTATTTCACCAGCTCGATCGGGTAGTCGGTGATGCGGTTGATTGCCTGATAAACCGCATCGACCGGGCCATTGCCGGTGGCGGCCTCGGCTTTCTCTTCGCCGCCGCAGATCAGTTTCACCGAGGCGGTAGCCATGATGCTGCTGCCGGACTGCACGCTGAAGTAGCCCAGGCTGAAGTGCTCCGGCTCTTCCTGCTGTTTATTGATGAAGGCCAGCGCCTCCAGGTCATAGTCGAACACCTGGCCCTTTTTGTCGGCCAGCTTCAGGAAGGCGGCGTACAGGGTATCCAGGTTGTAGTCCTGCTCCTGGTAGCCCATCTCTTCCATGCGGTGTTTCACCGCCGCACGGCCGGAGCGGGAAGTCAGGTTCAACTGCACGTCCTTCAGGCCGATCGACTGCGGGGTCATGATTTCGTAGTTTTCGCGGTTCTTCAGCACGCCGTCCTGGTGAATGCCGGAGGAGTGGGCGAAGGCGTTGGAGCCGACGATCGCCTTGTTGGCCGGGATCGGCATGTTGCACAGCTGGCTGACGATCTGGCTGGTGCGGAAAATTTCCTGATGATTGATGTTGGTGTGCACGTTCATGATGTCCTGGCGCACTTTAATCGCCATGATCACCTCTTCCAGCGAACAGTTGCCGGCGCGTTCACCGATGCCGTTCAGGGTGCCTTCCACCTGACGGGCGCCGGCCTGTACCGCGGCGATGGAGTTGCCGACCGCCATGCCCAAATCGTCGTGGCAGTGCACGGAGATGATGGCTTTGTCGATGTTCGGCACGCGGTCATACAAGGTGGTGATGATGCCGCCGAACTGGTTCGGCGTGGTGTAGCCGACGGTGTCCGGAATATTGATGGTGGTGGCGCCGGCGTTGATGGCGGCTTCGACCACGCGGCACAGGTTGTCGATCGGCGTGCGGCCGGCGTCTTCGCAGGAGAATTCCACGTCGTCGGTATAGTTACGGGCGCGTTTGACCGAGCGCACCGCCATCTCCAACACTTCGTCGAACGAGCGCTTCAGCTTCGATTCGATGTGCAGGGTGGAGGTGGCCAGGAACACGTGGATGCGGAACGCTTCAGCGACGCGCAACGCTTCGGCGGCCACGTCGATGTCTTTGTCCACGCAGCGGGCCAGGCCGCAGACACGACTGTTCTTGATCTGGCGAGCGATGGTTTGCACCGATTCGAAATCGCCCGGCGAAGAGACCGGGAAGCCGACTTCCATCACGTCAACGCCCATTCTTTCCAGCGCCAGCGCAATCTGAATCTTCTCTTTTACGCTCAGGCTGGCCTGCAATGCCTGTTCGCCATCACGCAGCGTGGTATCGAAAATAATGACTTGTTGGCTCATCGGTGCATTCCTTATCGTGTTGATTTCACGCTAAGCGGGCAAAAAAAAACCCGCGCAGTAGCGCGGGTTTCTTATGGGTGATCGGCTGAGTCAGCTCCGAACTTTGTCCACAGGCATACCGCGCAAACAAGATGCGTTGAGTAGTAGGCCTAGTAGACGGTGAGTACGGATCATAATGGTTCAGCTTCTCTTAAATTGGGTGTCTGCCTAATTTGATACGTGATTGGCCTGGCGATGTCAACACCTGATTGAATGCGGGGACAATGCACCGGCTATGCGTCCAAACAGAGGATCATTCGGTAAAAATGCAGCGCTATAGAGAAAAAATGGGAGCAGTTTGCGTGCTGCTTAGCATAAACGAATCGAATATATACTGCGCTAATTGCTTCTGGATTTTGTTGGGTTAAGATTTGTGATGAAAAAATAAGGAGGATTAATCACGGGAGGAAACAAAATAACATTTTTAATGCGAATGATTTAAATTGAATTTATATGATTAATTGATTGCTTTAGTCATAATATAACAAAATAATGCGATTTTACACAAAGCGATTGATGTTTTTAGATGGTTTGATTGCTTATGATGTGTTTTTATAGTTTGTCTCATACAGTGGGGTTACGTTGTTTAATTGTATTAATCATTGTTAATACCTAATTATTAGTACCACCCAGGTGGCATTCTTCCTGCTGACGGTAGAAGTGACTGATATGCATTCCATATACGACTTAAATCGTGTCGATAACACGAGGTTTTTTATCGGCTGATGACGGTAATGGCAGGATTTGTCGTGCAAAGATAAGACAATGCGGCGTTTCATTGTTTGTCGAGCATAAGGATTAGATTATCTACACAGGATTTAGTGGAGTGAAATATGGCTGAATATGATTCAGAAATCGCCATGGTCAAAGAGCCGGCGGACATCCATTTGCGCAGCGTCGATCTTAATTTGCTGACGGTGTTTGACGCCGTGATGCAAATGCAAAATATTACGCGAGCCGCTAATTCGTTAGGGATGTCGCAGCCGGCGGTGAGCAACGCGGTAGCGCGTCTGAAGGTGATGTTCAACGACGAGCTGTTCGTGCGCTGCGGGCGCGGGATCCAGCCCACCATGCGGGCCAGGCAGCTGTTCGGGCCGGTGCGGCAAGCGCTGCAGCTGGTGCAAAATGAGTTGCCGGGATCTGAGTTTGAGCCGCTGACCAGCACGCGAGCGTTCTCCCTGTCGCTGTGCAGCCCGCTCGATTTGCGTCTGGGCGCCGGGATAATCAATCACGTCAAACAGATAGCGCCGCAGCTTAACCTGCAAATAAAGTCATACATTAACAATAATATTGAACATCAATTGCGTTATCAGGACGTCGAATTTGTCATCGGCTACAGCCGTTTCGAGTCGGCGGAGTTTCGCAGCCTGGCGATGTTCGACGACGAATTAGTGCTGGCGGTTGCGCAGGCGCACCCGCGAATAGGGGAGGAGGTGACGCCGGAGCACATGTTGGCCGAACAGCACGCGGCGGTTTCCCTGGAAAGTTTTGGATCGTTCAGTAAACCTTTCTATTTAGAGGAGCCGATGCTGCGCGCCGTGACACAACAGTGCACGGACCTCTACAGCGTGTTGAATATGGTGTCGCAAACGGAAATGGTGGCGATTGCGCCCGCCTGGTTGGTGCGGCAACAGACGGAGGCGTTGAAAATAAAGGCGGTTCCTTTGTGCGCCAATCACAATAAAGCGACCTGCTATCTTTCCTGGCATGAATCCTCCGAACGGGATAAAGGGCACCAGTGGATGAAGTCCGTCCTGATTGAGGCGGGTAACCCAAAGTAAAGTGATAAAAAATGGGGATATATAAAGATAATATTCAACTGAGCGTTTTTTTCTCATGATAAAAACTAAGAACTATCTGGGTTTTTATTAAGATGTTTCTTGGTTTTGCGGCGATTAAATAACTTATTTTCAGGGTGAGTTGGTTCGTTTACCAAAAATAATTAATATAAATTAATATTCTGATTTTTACTTTACGACTGGTATTTTTAACTAACTCGATGCGGCGGCCCGGATGGGCCGCGTTTTATTGCCGCCAGCAAACCTTTTCCTTCCCGTTCTGTCCAACCCATGAAAGCGCGAAAGCCGGCCTGAGTTTTGGCTCACACTTCTACGCTGAAATCGCTTTTCCCCCTGCCTGAGAGTAGGTAGACTGCGCGGAAAAAAGTAAACACGTGTAAGCTGAGATGAGGGCCGTAAGGCGTCGTTCAGGCTTAACTGTATGATTCATTTCAGGCTTAGAGCACTATGATCACTAATCTGCTGCAATACCATTTGATCCATCGTATACAGCATCAAATCACCCACCGAGCCGATCGCACAGCTTTTCGCCAATGGTCGCCCAACGGCGAGTTTCAACTGACCTGGGAAGAGGCCGCCGTTCGCATCGATCGCATTGCCGCCGGGCTGTTGGCCCTGGGGGCCGAAGTGCAAGAGCGCATCGGCATTTTCGCCAATAACGGCATGGCCTGGTCGCTGGCCGATCTCGCGATTCTCCACCTGCGCGGCGTCAGCGTGCCGCTCTATTCCACCAATACGCCGGCGCAGGCGGCCTTCGTCATCAACGACGCCGACATTCGCATACTGTTCGTCGGCGAACAGGCGCAGTTGGACGCGGCCATCGCGCTGCGCGGCGTTTGCCCACAGCTGCGCCATATTATCGTGTTTGACCAAGATGCCGACCTGCGCGGCTGCGAGATAGCGCGACACCTGAGCGCCTTCGAGCATGCCGCCGATCCGACGGCTTTTATCGCTCAACGTCGGCAGCGCATTGAAGAGTGCGACCTGCAGGACCTCTTCACCCTGATCTATACCTCGGGCACCACCGGCGAGCCCAAAGGGGTGATGCTGGATTACCGCAACCTGGCGGCGCAGCTCTACCTGCATGATGAGAGACTGACGGTCGGCGAAGAGGATGTGTCGCTCAGTTTCCTGCCGCTGTCGCATGTGTTCGAGCGTGCCTGGAGCTTCTTTGTCATGCATTCCGGCGCGCAGAACGTCTTCCTGCCGAACACCGACTGGGTGCGGGAAGCGATGGGGCAGGTTCGCCCGACGCTGATGTGCGCGGTACCGCGTTTCTACGAGAAGATTTTCAGCGCGGTGCATGAAAAAGTGGCGCGCGCGCCTTGGCTGCGCCGCGCGCTGTTCCACTGGGCGATCGTCTGCGGGGAGCGCAAGTTCCTTCAGGAGCGGGCCGGCAAACCGTTGGGTAAACTGTTCGAACTCTCTCATCGCTGGGCCGACAAGCTGGTATTGAGCAAGCTGCGCGGCATCCTCGGCGGCCGGGTGCGCTTCCTGCCGGCGGCGGGCGCCAAGCTGGATGACAATGTGATCCTGTTTTTCCAGGCGATGGGCGTCAATATCAAGTACGGCTATGGCATGACCGAAACCTGTGCGACCGTGTCCTGCTGGGAAGAAGGGCATTTCCGCTTCGGCTCTATCGGCAAACCGCTGCCGGAGGTCGAGGTGCGCATCGGTGAAGAAAATGAAATCCAGGTGCGCGGGCCGATCGTGATGCGCGGCTATTTCAACAAACCGTTGGAAACCGCCGCGACCTTTACCGCAGACGGCTGGCTGAAAACCGGCGATGCCGGGGCGATCGATGAAGAGGGCAATCTGTTCATCACCGAGCGCCTTAAGGATTTGATGAAAACCTCCGGCGGCAAATACATCGCGCCGCAGATGCTGGAAGGCACGCTGGCGCAGGACCGCTTTATCGAGCAGGTGGCGATCATCGCCGATGCGCGCAAGTTCGTTTCCGCGCTGATCGTGCCGTGCTTTGAGTCGCTGGAAGAGTACGCGAAGTCAGTCAACCTGAAGTATCAGGATCGCCTGGAGCTGCTGCGCAACGGTGAAATCCTCGAGATGTTCGAAAAGCGTCTGCGCGAGATGCAAAAGGAGCTGGCGCGCTTCGAGCAGGTGAAGAAGTTCACGCTGCTGCCGGCGGCCTTTTCCATGGAGCTGGGGGAGCTGACGCCAACGCTGAAGCTGCGCCGCAAAGTGATCCTGCAGCGCTATCAGCGTGAAATCGACTCCATGTATCAGGAACAGGGCTGAGGCCGCCGCCGGACCGCGCGTTCGGCGAAAAAAACGGCATATTCTTCGCCTGATTTAGTTCTGTAATTTTCCCTCTGTTCGAAACAATGCCTAGCCTGACGCCCCTGGGGCTAGCGCATTGTTTTTATAAAGTCGCGATCTCCAGCCGCTTGGCAATAACCCCGCCGTCGTTAAGCCATTTTGCCGTTTGCCTGCCCCATATTCTGACGTTATGTTAATTCGATAGCGACAACCCATAAAAATTTAGGGGCATTGCCCCGCAGCAGGCGCTACGTTCCGGCGCCAGAGAAGAATAAGCAAGCCTGGAGGCAAACCCATGGAGATGTTGTCAGGAGCCGAGATGGTCGTCCGATCGTTGATCGATCAGGGCGTTAAACATGTATTCGGCTACCCCGGCGGGGCGGTGCTCGATATCTACGACGCCCTGCATACGGTCGGAGGGATCGATCATATTCTGGTGCGCCACGAGCAAGGTGCGGTGCACATGGCCGACGGTTACGCGCGCGCCACCGGCGAAGTGGGCGTGGTGCTGGTGACCTCCGGCCCCGGCGCCACCAACGCCATTACCGGTATCGCTACCGCTTATATGGACTCGATCCCGATGGTCGTCCTGTCGGGGCAGGTGCCCAGCTCGCTGATCGGCTACGACGCCTTCCAGGAGTGCGATATGGTGGGGATTTCTCGGCCGGTGGTGAAACACAGCTTCCTGGTGAAACGCACCGAAGACATCCCGGCGGTGTTGAAGAAGGCCTTTTACCTGGCCTCCAGCGGCCGCCCCGGCCCGGTGGTGATCGATCTGCCGAAAGACATCGTCGGCCCGGCGGTGCGGATGCCTTATGCCTATCCGCAGGACGTGAGCATGCGTTCTTACAACCCGACGGTGCAGGGCCACCGCGGGCAAATCAAACGCGCGCTGCAAACCATTCTGGCGGCCAAAAAGCCGGTGATGTACGTCGGCGGCGGCGCGATCAACGCTGGCTGCGAAGCCGAACTGTTGGCGTTGGCGGAGCAGTTGAACCTGCCGGTGACCAGCAGCCTGATGGGGTTGGGGGCCTTCCCCGGTACCCACCGCCAGAGCGTTGGCATGCTCGGCATGCACGGCACCTATGAAGCCAATAAAACCATGCACCATGCCGACGTGATCTTCGCCGTCGGCGTGCGTTTCGACGATCGTACGACCAACAATCTGGCCAAATACTGTCCGGATGCCACCGTGCTGCACATCGATATCGATCCGACCTCGATCTCCAAAACGGTGGACGCCGATATCCCGATCGTCGGCGATGCCAAGCAGGTGTTGGTGCAGATGCTGGAGCTGCTGGCGCAGGACGAGAAAGCGCAGGATCACGATGCGCTGCGCGATTGGTGGCAGTCTATCGAGCAGTGGCGCGCCCGCGACTGCCTGGGCTACGACAAAAACAGCGGCACCATCAAGCCGCAGGCGGTGATTGAAACCCTGCATCGCCTGACCAAAGGCGACGCCTATGTGACCTCGGACGTCGGCCAGCACCAAATGTTCGCCGCGCTCTATTATCCGTTCGACAAACCGCGCCGTTGGATCAACTCCGGCGGCCTCGGCACCATGGGCTTCGGCCTGCCGGCGGCATTGGGCGTCAAGCTGGCGCTGCCGGAGGAAACCGTGGTGTGCGTGACCGGCGACGGCAGCATTCAGATGAATATTCAGGAGCTGTCCACCGCGCTGCAATATAACCTGCCGGTGGTGGTGGTGAACCTCAACAACCGCTATCTGGGCATGGTCAAGCAGTGGCAGGACATGATTTATTCCGGCCGTCATTCGCAGTCTTACATGGATTCACTGCCGGACTTCGTCAAGCTGGCCGAGGCTTACGGCCATGTCGGCATCGCCATCCGCACGCCGGATGAGCTGGAAAGCAAGCTGGCGCAGGCGCTGGCGGAAAAAGAGCGGCTGGTGTTCGTCGACGTGACCGTCGATGAAACCGAACATGTCTACCCGATGCAGATCCGCGGCGGAAGCATGGACGAAATGTGGCTTAGCAAAACGGAGAGGACCTGATCATGCGCCGTATTTTATCTGTCTTGCTGGAAAACGAATCCGGCGCCCTGTCGCGCGTGGTGGGGTTGTTCTCCCAGCGCGGTTACAACATCGAGAGCCTGACGGTGGCGCCGACCGACGATCCGACGCTGTCGCGCATGACTATCCAGACCGTCGGCGATGAGAAAGTGCTGGAGCAGATTGAGAAGCAGTTGCACAAGCTGGTGGACGTGTTGCGCGTCAGCGAGCTGGTGCAGGGCGCTCACGTTGAACGCGAGATCATGCTGGTGAAGCTGCAGGCCAGCGGCTACGGCCGTGAAGAGGTGAAACGCTGCGCCGATATTTTCCGCGGCCAGATCGTCGATGTGACGGCGACGCTGTATACGGTGCAGCTGGCCGGCACCAGCGACAAGTTGGACGCCTTCCTGAGCGCGGTGCGTGAAGTGGCGGAGATTGTGGAAGTGGCGCGTTCCGGCGTGGTCGGCGTGTCGCGCGGCGACAAAATCATGCGCTGAGCGCGGTCTGGCGGCGAATAATCGGGGGCGCGGCGTGGCTGCGCCCTTTGTTTTTCGGCCTTTTTTGCCCGATTGCCGGCACCTTTCGGCAAAAGCGGTTGCTAGGTAGTGTTTTCTGCTGTTAGATCGCAGAGGCTGGATTGAATAACCGCACGGGATGCCATGGTTAATCCGAGCACAGCCTTCACTTCTATTTTCAGCGTCATTAAGGGGTTAATGTGAAACTGGATGAAATCGCGCGTCTCGCGGGCGTTTCGCGCACGACGGCCAGTTATGTCATCAACGGCAAGGCGAAGCAGTATCGTGTCAGCGATAAAACCGTCGAGAAAGTGATGGCCGTGGTCAGGGAGCATAACTATCACCCGAATGCCGTCGCGGCGGGGCTGCGCGCCGGGCGCACCCGTTCTATCGGCCTGGTGATCCCGGATCTGGAAAATACCAGCTATACCCGCATCGCCAACTACCTGGAGCGCCAGGCGCGCCAGCGGGGTTACCAATTGCTGATCGCCTGTTCCGAAGATCAGCCGGACAACGAAATGCGCTGCATTGAGCACCTGCTGCAGCGTCAGGTGGACGCCATCATCGTCTCCACCGCCTTGCCGCCGGAGCATCCTTTCTATCAACGCTGGGCCAACGATCCGCTGCCGATCATCGCGCTGGACCGCGCGCTGGATCGCGAGCATTTCATCAGCGTTGTGGGCGCCGATCAGGAAGACGCTTTTGCGTTGGCGCAGGAGCTGCGCACCTTCCCGGCGGAGTCGGTGCTGTACCTGGGCGCCTTGCCGGAGCTTTCGGTCAGCTTCCTGCGTGAGCAGGGCTTCCGTCAGGCCTGGCAAGAGGATCCCCGCCACGTCGATTACCTGTACGCCAACAGCTACGAACGCGAAGCCGCCGGCGCGCTGTTTGCCGAATGGTTGAAAACGCACCCGATGCCGCAGGCGCTGTTTACCACGTCGTTCTCTTTATTGCAGGGCGTGATGGACGTGACGCTGAAGCAACGCGGCCGCTTGCCGACCGATCTGGCGATCGCCACCTTCGGCGATCATGAACTGTTGGATTTCCTTGAGTGCCCGGTATTGGCGGTAGCGCAGCGCCATCGCGACGTGGCCGAGCGCGTGCTGGAACTGGTGCTGGCCAGCCTGGACGAACCGCGTAAACCCAAGCCGGGGCTGACGCGCATTCGCCGCAATCTGTTCCGCCGCGGCAGTCTGAGCCGCAAGTAGTTTGCCTGACAGGGGCCCGCGTTGGCGGGCTCCTTTAGACGTAACCTGCCACCCGAAACAGCCGTCGGCAGTATTCCAGGAAGTAACCATACACCACGCCCATCGCCATGGAGACCAGCGCATTGCTGGTTACCGCCGCCAGCATTTGTTGGCCGTCGGCGCCCACGCTCCATAAAATTGCAGCATAAACCGGCGACTGGAAGCTGACATAAGCCAGCAGATCGGCGAGATTGCGCAGTAGGAACTGGCCGTGCGGGCAACGACGCGCCGTGCGGATAAACAGATCGCGATAGCGGCCATAAGGCCAGGCGATCAGAATGTTGACCGGGATCGACAACAGGCGTGAAGAGAGGGATTGCTGGAAGCTCATGCCGGAGATCAACACTTCAATCGCCATACCGGCGATAAAGCAGTACACCACCAGTGCAAACGTATCGGCAGCGGCGCTGCGCCAGTGTGCGGCGGGCGAAAGCATGTATCTCCCCTTTTGTGTTAATGTACTGTTAATTTTATAATTCGTGGTTGTTAACTCTGGTTTTTTGCTTTTTATATAGTTTACTGATCTGGTTTGTGTTTTTTAACTAGGTTTATATTTTTATTTTTAACATTTGTTCGGTTTTTGTCCCGCAGGGCCGGGGCGCAGGAAGGGATGGAGAGATTAAAATCGGTGTTTTTAAATAAACCTATTAAAAACATGCTGTTGCGATTTTTTGTGTCCGCGGGGGGATTTTTCCGGCAAAAATTGTGGAAATAAAGGTGTAAGAAAATGAAACCATAATTGTAAACAGGTGTTTTGGGAATAATCTTACCAAATTGATTTAAATCGAAATTACTTCTGCTCGTAATATCCGAGCCATTTATTTTCGCCGTGCTCTCATCATGGCGGTGCAAATTGAAGTAAAATAGCGCGCAGTTTCACGGTGAATAACGATTGAGCGTTATTAACTCAAGGAGTTATAGCCTTATTCTGCGGTCGACTCGTCAGGCGCCGAGCCTTGGCGCGCGCGGGGCGGCAGCGGTTACAGCCCTGAGATTGCCGAGCTGAAAAATGAGACATGGCTTGCAGAAGGAAGTAATGAGTTAATTAATCGCCAGTTCGTCAGGTTTTTAATCAGATTCTTTCCGCCTAGAAAATTCTCTCCGTTTATCATGGTGTTAATTTTTAATCGTCGAATAATCAGAGTTTCTTTCGCGAGTCAGCTCCCAAAATGACCAGAGAAATATTGCCAAAGCGCTGGCGCTCTGGCTTGACAAGGTTTTCATACCCTCCGTAAACTCCATTGTGTGGGAATTTGTGGGGTAAAGTGGTGAAAACGGTCACTAAGGGGTAGCTCAGGAATGTTCCGTGGAGCGACGATGGTCAACCTCGACAGCAAAGGGCGGCTCGCCGTACCTACCCGATATCGGGAATTGCTCAACGAGGAATCGCAAGGCCAAATGGTCTGTACCATTGACCTCCATCAGCCCTGCCTGCTGCTTTATCCTTTGCCCGAATGGGAAATTATTGAACAAAAATTATCACGTCTGTCGAGCATGAATCCCGCCGAGCGCCGCGTTCAGCGCCTACTGTTGGGACATGCCAGTGAGTGTCAGATGGATAGTGCCGGTCGTTTGCTGTTAGCCAGTACGCTGCGGCAACACGCCGGGCTCACGAAAGAAGTGATGCTGGTCGGTCAGTTCAACAAGTTTGAACTGTGGGATGAACAGACCTGGTATCAACAAGTCAAGGATGATATTGACGCTGAACAGTCGACTCAGGAACCGTTGTCTGAGCGGCTACAGGACTTGTCGCTATAAGCATGTTGGAAAACTATAAACACACCACCGTCCTGCTGGACGAAGCCGTCAACGGCCTCAATATCCGCAGCAACGGCATATATATCGACGGTACTTTTGGTCGCGGTGGCCATTCTCGTCTGATTCTGTCCCAACTGGGGCCGGAAGGGCGCTTGCTGGCAATTGACCGTGACCCTCAGGCGATTGCAGCCGCCAAATCTATTGAAGATCCTCGTTTTACCATCGTACACGGCCCATTTTCCGAGTTGTCGCACTATGTGCGGGAGCGCGAGCTGGTGGGCAAGATCGACGGCGTTCTGCTCGATCTGGGCGTTTCCTCGCCGCAGCTTGACGACGCGGAGCGCGGGTTCTCCTTTATGCGCGACGGTCCGCTGGACATGCGCATGGATCCGTCCACCGGCCTGTCTGCCGCAGAGTGGCTGATGAAGGCCGAAGCGGACGACATCGCCTGGGTGCTGAAAACCTTCGGCGAAGAGCGTTTCGCCAAGCGCATCGCGCGCGCCATCGTCGAAAGAAACCGCGTGGAGCCGATGACGCGCACCAAAGAGCTGGCGGATCTGATCGCCGATGCCAGCCCGTTCCGTGAAAAGCACAAGCATCCGGCGACGCGCAGCTTCCAGGCGATCCGCATTTATATCAACAGCGAGCTGGAAGAGATCGAGCGTGCGCTCGACGGCGCGCTGGAAGTGCTGGCCCCGCAGGGCCGTTTGTCGATCATCAGCTTCCATTCGCTGGAAGACCGCATCGTCAAACGCTTTATGCGACACCACAGCCGTGGCGCCCAGGTGCCGGCGGGCATTCCGTTGACCGAGGAGCAACTGCGCGGCATGGGCGGGCGAACGCTGAAAGCGCTGGGCAAAATGATGCCGTCGGAAGCGGAAGTGGCGGACAACCCGCGTGCGCGCAGCTCGGTGCTGCGCATTGCTGAGAGGATGCCCGCGTGATTGGCAACGAACGTCACGGCCTGGTCGGGGTGATTGGCGGCGATCTGCTGCGCAACGCCAAGATCCCCATGATTTTACTGATTGCGTCACTGGTCTCCGCGATTTTCGTGGTGACCACCGCGCACCGCACCCGCCTGCTGACCGCCGAACGCGAGCAGCTGGTTCTGGAGCGCGATGCGCTGGATATCGAGTGGCGCAACCTGATTTTAGAAGAGAACGCCCTCGGCGATCACAGCCGGGTTGAACGTATCGCGACAGAAAAACTGCAGATGCAACACGTTGATCCATCGCAGGAAAATATCATCGTTAAACAATGAATGGTTTAACCGGAATAATGACACGGAGTAGAAAGGAAACGCATGAAAGCAGCGCGCCCCGGTAAGTTGAGACGCCAGGAAGATCAGGCCAGCTTTGTCAGCTGGCGTTTTGCGTTGCTGTGCGGCTGCATTTTGCTGGCGATGGTTGGCCTGATGCTGCGCGTCGCGTACCTGCAGGTCATCAACCCCGATCGTCTGGTGAAAGAAGGCGACATGCGTTCGCTGCGCGTGCAGGAAGTGCCGACCGCGCGCGGCATGATCAGCGATCGCGCCGGCCGCCCGTTGGCGGTCAGCGTGCCGGTGAATGCGGTGTGGGCCGATCCGAAAGAGCTGAACGAACGCGGCGGCATCACGCTGGACAGCCGTTGGAAAGCGCTTTCCGATGCGCTCAACATCCCGCTGGACCAGCTTTCCAACCGCATCAACGCCAACCCGAAAGGGCGCTTCGTTTATCTGGCGCGCCAGGTTAACCCGGCGATCGGCGACTACATCCACAAACTCAAGCTGCCGGGGATCTACCTGCGGCAGGAGTCGCGCCGTTACTACCCGGCGGGGCAGGTGACGTCGCACATCATCGGCGTGACCAACATCGACGGGCAAGGCATCGAAGGCGTCGAGAAGAGCTTCGATCGCTGGCTGACCGGGCAACCGGGCGAGAGAACGGTGCGCAAGGATCGCTTCGGCCGAGTGATTGAAGATATCTCCTCCGTCGATAGCCAGGCGGCGCATAACCTGGTGCTGAGCGTCGATGAGCGCCTGCAGGCGCTGGTGTATCGCGAGCTGAACAACGCCGTGGCGTTCAACAAGGCCGAATCGGGCACTGCGGTGCTGATCGACGTGAACACTGGCGAAGTGCTGGCGATGGCCAACAGCCCGTCTTATAACCCGAACAACATGGCCGGTACGCCGAAAGAAACCATGCGTAACCGCGCTATCACCGATATTTTTGAACCCGGTTCAACCGTGAAGCCAATGGTGGTGATGACCGCGCTGCAAAACGGCGTGGTGAGAGAAAACAGCGTGCTGAACACCATCCCGTACCGCATTCAGGGCCACGAGATCAAAGACGTGGCGCGGTACTCGGAGCTGTCATTGACCGGGATCTTGCAGAAGTCGAGTAACGTCGGTGTTTCAAAGCTGGCGTTAGCGATGCCGTCCTCAGCGTTAGTAGATACTTACTCTCGTTTTGGGCTGGGAAAAGCGACCAATTTGGGGCTGGTCGGAGAAAGCAGTGGCATATACCCAAAAAAACAACGGTGGTCTGACATAGAGAGGGCCACCTTCTCTTTCGGCTACGGGCTGATGGTAACTCCGTTACAGTTGGCGCGAGTCTATGCAACGATCGGCAGTCTGGGCGTGTATCGCCCATTGTCGATCACCAAGGTTGACCCTCCGGTCGCCGGCGAACGCGTTTTCCCTGAACCTCTGGTGCGCACCGTGGTGCACATGATGGAAAGCGTGGCCTTGCCGGGCGGCGGCGGCGTGAAAGCCGCCATCAAGGGATACCGTATCGCCATCAAAACCGGTACCGCGAAAAAAGTGGGCCCGGACGGCAAATACGTCAACCGATACATCGCTTATACCGCCGGCGTCGCGCCGGCAAGTAACCCCCGTTTTGCCCTGGTGGTCGTCATCAACGACCCGCAGGGTGGGAAATACTATGGTGGCGCAATCTCCGCGCCGGTGTTCGGCGCCATCATGGGCGGCGTATTGCGCACCATGAACGTCGAGCCTGACGCGTTGCCCACCGGTGACAAAAGCGAATTAGTGATTAACAAGAAAGAGGGTTCAGGTGGCAGATCGTAATTTGCGCGACTTACTCGCCCCGTGGGTGCCGACGGCGCCCGGGCGCGCGCTGCGGGAAATGACATTAGACAGCCGTGTGGCGGCTGCCGGGGATCTGTTTGTCGCCGTGGTCGGCCATCAAACGGATGGACGCCGCTATATTCCGCAGGCCATTGCGCAGGGCGTCGCCGCCGTGATCGCCGAAGCTGAGGGTCAGGCCGAAGACGGCGCCATCGTTGAGATGCACGGCGTGCCGGTGATCTACCTGAGCCAACTGAACCAGCGCCTTTCCGCGCTGGCCGGGCGTTTTTACCATCAGCCGGGCGAGCGTCTGCGCCTGGTCGGCGTGACCGGCACCAACGGCAAAACCACCACCACGCAGTTGTTGGCGCAGTGGAGCCAACTGCTGGGCGAAACCAGCGCGGTGATGGGCACCGTCGGCAACGGTCTGCTGGGCCAGGTCTGCCCGACCGAGAATACCACCGGTTCTGCGGTGGATGTTCAACACGTATTAAACGACTTGGCGGAACAGGGCGCGACCTTCGCCGCGATGGAAGTCTCATCCCACGGTTTGGTGCAACACCGGGTGGCGGCGCTGCCGTTCGCTGCCGCGGTCTTCACCAACCTGAGCCGCGATCACCTGGATTACCACGGTGACATGGCCAATTACGAAGCGGCCAAATGGTCGCTGTTCGCCGCCCACAATGTGGGGCAGGCGATCATCAACGCCGACGATGAAGTCGGCCAGCGCTGGCTGAGCAAGCTGCCGGATGCGGTGGCGGTGACGATGCAGGGCAACCTGCAGCCGGGCTGTCACGGCCGCTGGCTGAAAACCACGGCGGTCGATTATCACGACAACGGCGCCACGGTTCGGTTCAGCTCCAGCTGGGGCGACGGCGAGATCGAAAGCCGCCTGATGGGCGCTTTCAACGTCAGCAATCTGCTGTTGGCATTGGCGACGCTGCTGTCGCTGGGCTACCCGCTGGAGGCGCTGGTGGAAACCGGCAACCGTCTGCAGCCGGTCTGCGGCCGCATGGAAGTGTTTAACGCGCCGGGCAAACCGACGGTCGTGGTGGATTACGCCCACACGCCGGATGCGCTGGAGAAAGCGCTGGAAGCGGCGCGCCTGCACTGCCAGGGGCAGCTGTGGTGCGTCTTCGGCTGCGGCGGCGATCGCGACAAGGGCAAGCGTCCGCTGATGGGCGGCATCGCCGAGCAGTTCGCCGATCGCGTGGTGATCACCGATGACAACCCGCGTACCGAAGAGCCGCGCGCGATTATCAACGATATCCTGACCGGATTGCTGGATGCCGGGCAGGCGCTGGTGATCCACGGCCGCGCCGAAGCGGTGACCAGCGCCATCATGCAGGCGCAGGAGCAGGATGTGGTGTTGGTGGCGGGCAAAGGCCACGAAGATTATCAGCTGGTGGGCAACCGCCGCCTGGATTACTCCGACCGCACGACGGTCGCCCGACTGCTGGGGGTGCTGGCATGATCCCTGTCTCTCTTCAGACACTGGCTGAGGTATTGAGCGCTGAACCGATCGGCGCCGATTGCCAAATTGTCGAGGTGACGACAGACACCCGCAAGGTGACCGCCGGTTGCCTGTTTGTGGCGCTGAAAGGCGAGCGTTTCGACGCTCACGACTTCGCGGCGGATGCCGTAGCCGCAGGCGCCGGGGCGTTGCTGGTCAGTAAGCGCTTATTGGTGGACGTGCCGCAGCTGGTGGTGAAAGACACCCGTCTGGCGCTGGGGCAGCTTGGCGCCTGGGTGCGTCAGCAGGTGCCGGCGCGCGTGGTGGCGCTGACCGGCTCCTCGGGCAAGACATCGGTGAAAGAAATGACCGCCGCCATTCTGCGTGAATGCGGCGAAGTGCTGTATACCGCCGGCAACTTCAATAACGACATCGGCGTGCCGTTGACGCTGTTGCGTCTGGAGCCGCAGCATGATTTTGCCGTGATAGAGCTGGGCGCTAACCACATTGGCGAAATTGCTTACACCACCGCATTAACGCGTCCGCAGACCGCTTTGGTGAACAACCTGGCGGCGGCGCACCTGGAAGGCTTCGGCTCGCTGGCCGGCGTCGCCCAGGCGAAAGGTGAAATCTTTACCGGCCTGCCGGCCGACGGCGTGGCGATCATCAACGCCGATAACAACGACTGGCCGCACTGGCAGAGCATGCTGGGCGGCAAAACCGTCTGGCGCTTCTCGCCGCAGGCGGCCGAAGGCGTGGACTTCTTCGCGGACGATGTGCGGGTGAACGGCGCAGGCACGCAGTTTACGCTGCACAGCCCGTTCGGCACCGCCGAGATCGCGCTGCCGCTGCCGGGGCGCCACAACGTGGCCAACGCGCTGGCGGCCACGGCGCTGGCGATGTCGGTGGGCGCCACCCTCGAAGCGGTGCGTCAGGGGTTGAAACAATTGCAGGCGGTGCCGGGGCGTTTGTTCCCGGTGGCGCTGGCCGAAGGCAAGCTGCTGCTGGACGACAGCTACAACGCCAACGTCGGGTCGATGACCGCGGCGGCGCAGGTGCTGGCGGAGATGCCGGGCTACCGCGTGATGGTGGTCGGCGATATGGCCGAGCTGGGCGCAGAAGCGGAAGAGTGCCACCGTCAGGTGGGTGAAGCCGCCCGCCAGGCCGGGGTCGATAAAGTGATCAGCGTCGGCGGGTTGAGCCGCGTGCTGAGCGAGGCTTCCGGCAACGGCGAACATTATCAGGACAAGACAGCAGTGATCGCGCGCGTGGCGGAATTACTGTCGGAACATGCGGTCATCACCGTGTTAATCAAAGGTTCACGTAGTGCCGCAATGGAGCAGGTAGTACGCGCGTTACAGGAGAAAGCACCATGTTAGTTTGGCTGGCCGAGCATTTGGTCAAGTATTACTCAGGCTTCAACGTCTTTTCTTATCTGACGTTCCGAGCCATTGTCAGCCTGCTGACCGCGCTGTTCCTGTCGCTGTGGATGGGCCCGCGGGTGATCAAGCGTCTGCAAGAAATGTCCTTCGGCCAGGTGGTGCGTAACGACGGCCCCGAGTCGCACTTCAGCAAGCGCGGCACGCCGACCATGGGCGGCATCATGATCCTGACCTCCATCACCATTTCGGTGCTGATGTGGGCCTACCCGTCCAACCCGTATGTCTGGTGCGTGCTGTTTGTGCTGGTGGGTTACGGCATCGTCGGTTTCGTCGATGACTACCGCAAGGTGGTGCGTAAGGACACCAAAGGGCTGATCGCCCGCTGGAAGTATTTCTGGCAGTCGGTGATTGCGCTGATTGTCGCATTCGCCATGTACGCCGTAGGAAAAGACACGCCAGCCACTGAGCTGGTTGTGCCGTTCTTTAAGGACGTGATGCCGCAGTTGGGCTTGCTGTACATCCTGCTGGCCTATTTCGTCATCGTCGGCACCAGCAACGCGGTCAACCTGACCGACGGTCTGGACGGCCTGGCGATTATGCCGACGGTATTCGTGGCGGCCGGTTTCGCGCTGGTAGCCTGGGCGACCGGTAACATGAACTTCGCCAACTACCTGCATATTCCGTATCTGCGTCATGCCGGTGAGTTGGTGATCGTCTGCACCGCCATCGTCGGCGCCGGCCTCGGCTTCCTGTGGTTCAACACCTACCCGGCTCAGGTGTTTATGGGCGACGTCGGTTCGCTGGCGCTGGGCGGCGCGCTGGGCACCATCGCGGTGCTGCTGCGCCAGGAGTTTTTGTTGGTGATCATGGGCGGCGTGTTCGTGGTAGAGACGCTGTCGGTGATCCTGCAGGTGGGATCGTTCAAGCTGCGCGGACAACGCATTTTCCGCATGGCGCCGATTCACCACCACTATGAATTGAAAGGCTGGCCGGAGCCGCGCGTGATCGTGCGCTTCTGGATCATTTCGCTGATGCTGGTGCTGATTGGCCTGGCAACGCTGAAGGTGCGTTAATCATGGCAGACTATCAGGGTAGAAAAGTCGTCATCATCGGGTTGGGCCTCACCGGCCTGTCCTGTGTCGATTTCTTCATGGCGCGCGGCGTGACGCCGCGCGTGATGGATACCCGTATCGCGCCGCCAGGGTTGGACAAACTGCCTGAAAGCGTGGAGCGCCATCTGGGCGATTTGAACCAGGACTGGCTGCTGGCGGCGGATCTGATCGTCGCCAGCCCGGGCGTCGCGCTGGCGACCCCGGCATTGAGCGCCGCGGCTGACGCCGGCGTGGAAATCGTCGGCGACGTCGAACTGTTCTGCCGCGAGGCGCAGGCGCCGATCGTGGCGATTACCGGCTCCAACGGCAAGAGCACCGTCACCACCCTGGTGGGCGAGATGGCGAAAGCCGCCGGTTGGGCGGTGGGCGTGGGCGGCAATATCGGCCTGCCGGCGCTGAGCCTGTTGCGCCAGGAATGTCAGCTTTATGTGCTGGAGCTGTCCAGCTTCCAGCTGGAAACGACGCATAGCCTGCGGGCGGCGGCGGCGACCATCCTGAACGTGACCGAAGATCATATGGATCGCTATCCGTTCGGCCTGCAGCAGTATCGCGGCGCCAAGCTGCGCGTGTATGAAAACGCCGCGGTGTGCGTGGTGAACGCGGACGATGCGCTGACCATGCCGGTGCGCGGCGCCGACGAACGCTGCGTTAGCTTCGGGGCGGACGTGGGCGACTATCACCTGAACCGTCAGCAGGGCGAAACCTGGCTGCGGGTGCGCGGTGAGAAGGTGCTGAACACGCGCGAGATGAAGCTGACCGGCCGCCACAACTACACCAACGCCCTGGCGGCGCTGGCGTTGGCGGATGCGGTCAATATCCCGCGTGCCTCCAGCCTGAAGGCGTTGACCACCTTCACCGGCCTGGCGCACCGCTTCCAGCTGGCCTGGGAGAACAACGGCGTGCGTTGGATCAACGATTCCAAAGCCACCAACGTCGGTAGCACCGAAGCGGCACTGAACGGCCTGCAGGTGGACGGCACGCTGCATCTGCTGCTGGGCGGCGACGGCAAGTCCGCCGATTTCTCGCCGCTGGCGCGCTATCTGCAGGGCGACAACGTGCGGCTGTATTGCTTTGGCCGCGACGGCGCCCAGCTGGCGCAGCTGCGGCCGGAAGTGGCGACGCTGACCGAGACCATGGAGCAGGCGATGCGCACCATCGCCGGCCGCGTACAGCCCGGCGATATGGTGCTGTTGTCGCCGGCCTGCGCCAGTCTCGATCAGTTCCGTAATTTTGAAGTGCGCGGCGATGAGTTCGCCCGCCTGGCGCAGGAGCTTGGCGGATGAAACTACGCTTGCCGAACTTCGGGCTGACAGAACGGCTGAAAGACTGGGTGACCGGCGCGCGCGACAACGACGCGGTCAACATGGTGCTGTACGATCGCACCCTGCTGTGGCTGACCTTCGGGTTGGCGATCATCGGCTTCGTGATGGTGACCTCGGCGTCGATGCCGATCGGCCAACGCCTGGCGGACGATCCGTTCCTGTTCGCCAAACGCGATGCGCTGTACCTCGGCCTGGCGTTCGGCCTGTCGCTGGTGACGCTGCGCATCCCGATGGAAGTTTGGCAGCGCTACAGCAACGTGATGCTGCTGATGTCGATCGTGATGCTGCTGATCGTCCTGGTGGTGGGGAGCTCGGTGAACGGGGCCTCGCGCTGGATCGCGCTCGGCCCGCTGCGTATTCAGCCGGCGGAGCTGTCCAAGCTGTCGCTGTTCTGCTACCTGGCGAGCTATCTGGTGCGCAAGGTGGAAGAGGTGCGCAGCAACTTCTGGGGCTTCTGTAAGCCGATGGGCGTCATGGTGGTGCTGGCGGTGCTGCTGCTGGCGCAGCCGGATCTCGGCACCGTGGTGGTGCTGTTCATCACCACGCTGGCGATGCTGTTCCTGGCCGGCGCGAAAATGTGGCAGTTCCTGGCGATCATCGGCTCCGGCGTGTTCGCCGTGGTGCTGCTGATTATCGCGGAACCGTACCGTATGCGCCGCGTGACCTCGTTCTGGAACCCGTGGGCCGACCCGTTCGGCAGCGGCTACCAGTTGACCCAGTCGCTGATGGCATTCGGCCGCGGCGAGTTCTGGGGGCAGGGGCTCGGCAACTCGGTGCAGAAACTGGAGTATTTGCCGGAAGCGCACACCGACTTCATCTTCTCCATTTTGGGTGAAGAACTGGGCTATATCGGTGTGGTTTTAGCCCTGTTAATGGTATTCTTCGTCGCTTTTCGCGCGATGTCCATCGGGCGCCGCGCGCTGGAGATCGACCAACGCTTCTCCGGCTTCCTGGCCTGCGCGATCGGCGTGTGGTTCAGCTTCCAGGCGCTGGTTAACGTCGGCGCCGCCGCGGGCATGCTGCCGACCAAAGGTCTGACGCTGCCGCTGATCAGTTACGGCGGCTCGAGCTTGCTGATTATGTCGACGGCGATCGTGCTGTTGCTGCGAATTGATTATGAAACGCGCCTGACCAAGGCTCAGGCGTTTGTGAAGAGGTAAGGGATGAGCGGGAAACCTAAGCGTTTAATGGTGATGGCAGGCGGTACCGGCGGGCACGTGTTCCCGGGGCTGGCGGTCGCGCATCATCTGATGGCGCAGGGCTGGCAGGTGCGCTGGCTCGGAACCGCAGACCGAATGGAAGCCGATCTGGTGCCGAAGCACGGGATCGAGATTGATTTTATCCGCATCTCCGGCCTGCGCGGCAAGGGCCTGAAGGCCCAGTTGACGGCGCCGCTGCGGATCTGGCAGGCGGTGCGGCAGGCGAAAGCCATCATGCGCAGTTATCAGCCGGATGTGGTGCTGGGGATGGGCGGTTACGTTTCCGGCCCCGGCGGCCTGGCGGCCTGGCAGTGCGGCATCCCGGTGGTGCTGCACGAGCAGAACGGCATCGCCGGCTTGACCAACCGCTGGCTGGCGCGCATCGCCGCCAAAGTGATGCAGGCCTTCCCCGGCGCGTTCCCGAACGCCGAGGTGGTGGGCAACCCGGTGCGCACCGACGTGTTGGCGCTGCCGTTGCCGGCGGAGCGGTTGCAAGGGCGCGAAGGCCCGATCCGCGTGCTGGTGATTGGCGGAAGTCAGGGCGCCCGCGTGCTGAATCAGACAGTTCCTGAAGTCGCGGCGCGTTTGGGCGATAGAATTACGCTCTGGCATCAGGTTGGCAAGGGCGCGCTGGAAACGGTGTTGCGCGACTACGAGAGGGTAGGGCAGACGCAGCACAAGGTGACCGAGTTCATCGACGACATGGCCGCCGCCTATGCCTGGGCCGACGTGGTGGTCTGCCGCTCCGGCGCGTTGACCGTCAGCGAAATCGCGGCGGCGGGGCTGCCGGCGATTTTCGTGCCGTTCATGCACAAGGATCGTCAACAGTACTGGAACGCACGCCCGCTGGAAGAAGCCGGCGCGGCGAAGATTATCGAACAGCCGCAGTTCAACGCCGATGTGGTGGCCGAACTGCTGGCGAGCTGGGATCGCAAGACGCTGCTGGTCATGGCCGAGAAAGCGCGCGCGGTCGCCATTCCGGACGCCACCGAGCGCGTGGCGGCGGAGCTGGTGCGGCTCGCCAAGTAACGAGTGCAGGGGTTCGGCGCGCCGAACCTGAATAAAAGCAATGTGATGTAGGGCCGGGGTACCGGATCCGGATTAGAGAGAGTGATGAATACACAACAACTGGCGAAACTACGTACTATCGTGCCCGAGATGCGTCGCGTCCGGCACATTCACTTTGTCGGCATCGGTGGCGCCGGCATGGGTGGTATCGCCGAAGTGTTGGCAAACGAAGGGTATCAGATCAGCGGCTCCGACCTGGCGCCGAATCCGGTGACCCAGCAGTTGAGCGCGCTCGGGGCGACGATTTATTTCAATCACCGTCCGGAAAACGTGCTGGATGCGAGCGTGGTGGTGGTGTCTACCGCCATCTCCGCCGACAACCCGGAGATCGTCGCCGCCCGTGAAGCGCGCATCCCGGTGATCCGCCGCGCTGAAATGCTGGCGGAGCTGATGCGTTTTCGCCACGGCATCGCTATCGCCGGCACGCACGGCAAAACCACCACCACGGCGATGGTCTCGAGCATTTACGCCGAAGCCCGTCTGGACCCGACCTTCGTCAACGGCGGGCTGGTGAAGGCGGCGGGGACCCACGCACGACTGGGGTCCAGCCGTTATCTGATCGCGGAAGCGGATGAGAGCGATGCGTCGTTCCTGCATCTGCAGCCGATGGTGGCCGTGGTCACCAACATCGAAGCCGACCATATGGACACCTACCAGGGCGACTTCGAGAACCTGAAGCAGACGTTTATCAATTTCTTGCACAACCTGCCGTTCTACGGTCGCGCGGTAATGTGCATCGACGATCCGGTGGTGCGTGAGCTGCTGCCGCGCGTGGGTCGTCATATCACCACCTACGGCTTCAGTGAAGATGCCGATGTGCGCATCGAAGACTACCGGCAGATTGGGCCGCAGGGGCACTTTACCCTGAGCCGTCAGGACAAACCGTTGCTGACGGTGACGCTGAACGCGCCGGGCCGCCACAATGCGTTGAACGCAGCGGCGGCGGTGGCGGTAGCGACCGAAGAAGGCATCGACGACGAAGATATCCTGCGCGCGCTGGCGGGCTTCCAGGGCACCGGGCGCCGCTTCGATTTCCTCGGAGAGTTTCCGCTGGAGCCGGTCAACGGCAAAGCGGGCAGCGCGATGCTGGTGGACGATTACGGCCACCATCCGACCGAAGTGGACGCCACGTTGAAAGCGGCGCGCGCCGGTTGGCCGGACAAGCGTCTGGTGATGATCTTCCAGCCGCACCGCTACACGCGTACCCGCGATCTGTACGACGATTTCGCCAACGTGCTGTCGCAGGTGGATGTGCTGCTGATGCTCGACGTGTACGCCGCCGGCGAAGCGCCGATCCCGGGCGCGGACAGCCGCTCGCTGTGCCGCACCATCCGCAGCCGCGGCAAGCTGGATCCGATCCTGGTTTCCGATGCCGATACCGTGCCGGAAACGCTGGCGCAGCTGTTGCAGGATGAAGACCTGGTGCTGGTGCAAGGCGCCGGCAACGTGGGCAAAATCGCCCGTAAACTGGCCGAGCTGAAACTGCAGCCGCCGAAGAAAGAGGAGGAGCACCATGGCTGATAAAGTTGCAGTTCTGCTGGGCGGCACCTCCGCTGAACGTGACGTTTCTCTGCAGTCCGGCGCCGCGGTGCTGGCCGGGTTGCGCGAAGCCGGTATCGATGCGCACGGCGTCGATACCCGCGATTTCCCGGTGACCCAGCTGAAAGAGCAGGGGTTCACCAAAGTGTTTATCGCGCTGCACGGCCGCGGCGGCGAGGACGGCACCCTGCAGGGGCTGCTGGAGTTTCTCGAGTTGCCTTATACCGGCAGCGGCGTGATGGCCTCGGCGCTGACCATGGACAAATGGCGCACCAAGATGGTGTGGCAATCGATGGGCTTGCCGGTGGCGCCTTACGTGGCGCTGAATCGCCAGCTGTATCTCGGCGCCGAAAAAGCGGCGCTGCTGGCGCGCGTGGCGGATCTCGGTCTGCCGGTGATCGTCAAGCCGAGCCGTGAAGGCTCCAGCGTTGGCATGAGCAAGGTCACCGAAAGCGCGGCGTTGGCAGCGGCGTTGGAAGAAGCCTTCCGCCATGACGACGATGTGCTGGTGGAGAAGTGGTTGAGCGGCCCGGAATACACCGTGGCGATGCTGGGCGACCAGGTGCTGCCGTCTATTCGTATCCAGCCGGCCGGCGTGTTTTACGACTATCAGGCCAAGTACATTTCGGACGACACGCAGTACTTCTGCCCGAGCGGTTTGAGCGCCGAGCAGGAAGCCGAGATGGCGGCGTTGGCGCTGCGCGCCTACCGCGGTCTGGACTGCAGCGGCTGGGGCCGCGTCGATGTGATGCAAGACAGCGATGGCAGCTTCTATCTGCTTGAGGTGAATACCTCTCCGGGCATGACCAGTCATAGCCTGGTGCCGATGGCGGCGCGCCAGTTTGGATTAAGCTTCTCGCAGCTAGTGGCGAGAATTTTGGAATTGGCCGACTGATATGTCGCAAGCTGCCCTGAATGCGCGCGATCGCGAGGTGGATAACGGCCCGCGTCGCAGCAATGGAACCCAGTTGGCGGGAATGATTTTCCTGCTGATGGTGTTGGGAACGGTCGTGTGGAGCGGTTGGGCGGTGCTTGGCTGGATGAAAGACGCCAGTCGCCTGCCGCTCTCAAGGCTGGTGGTGACCGGCGAACGCCATTACACCACCAACGATGATATTCGTCAGGCGATCCTGGCGCTGGGCGCGCCCGGCACCTTTATGACGCAGGATGTGGACGTTATCCAGCAGCAGATCGAACGTCTGCCGTGGATCAAGCAGGCCAGCGTGCGCAAACAATGGCCGGATGAGCTGAAGATCCATCTGGTGGAGTATGTCCCGGTGGCGCGCTGGAACGATTTGCACATGGTGGACGCCGAGGGCAAAGCGTTCAGCGTGCCGGCGGAGCGGGCGGGCAAGCAGAAGTTGCCGCTGCTCTACGGGCCGGAAGGGAGCGAGCAGGATGTGCTGGAAGGCTATCGGGCGATGAGCGCCACGTTGGCGGCCAGCAAATATACGCTGAAAATGGCGGCGATGACCGCGCGCCATTCCTGGCAGCTGGCGCTGGACAACGATGTCCGGCTTGAGCTGGGGCGCGATGACCGCAACGGGCGTTTGCAGCGGTTTATCGAGCTTTACCCGGTATTGCAGCAGCAGGGCCAGGCGGAGAGCAAGCGTGTCAGCTATGTCGATCTGCGCTACGAGTCCGGCGCTTCGGTAGGGTGGGCTCCGGTGTTGGTCGATCCGCAGGCGCTTGGCGGTCAGCAAAACAGTAATCAGCAACAGAATCAGGCACAGGCAAAACAACAATGATCAAGTCGACGGACAGAAAACTGGTAGTTGGACTGGAGATCGGTACTGCAAAAGTCTCCGCGTTGGTAGGGGAAGTTCTGCCCGATGGCATGGTCAACATTATCGGGGTGGGCAGCTGCCCGTCTCGCGGCATGGATAAGGGCGGCGTAAACGACCTGGAGTCGGTGGTGAAGTGCGTACAGCGCGCCATCGATCAGGCCGAGCTGATGGCGGACTGCCAGATCTCGTCGGTGTACCTGGCGCTGTCGGGCAAACACATCAGCTGCCAGAACGAAATCGGCATGGTGCCTATCTCGGAAGAGGAAGTGACGCAGGACGACGTGGAGAACGTGGTGCACACCGCCAAATCGGTGCGCGTGCGCGACGAACACCGCATCCTGCACGTGATTCCTCAGGAATACGCCATCGATTATCAGGAAGGCATCAAAAACCCGGTTGGGCTGTCCGGCGTGCGCATGCAGGCCAAGGTGCATCTGATTACCTGCCATAACGATATGGCGAAGAACATCGTCAAGGCCGTGGAACGTTGCGGCCTGAAAGTTGACCAACTTATTTTCGCCGGTCTGGCCGCGAGCTACGCGGTGCTGACCGAAGATGAACGCGAACTCGGCGTTTGCGTGGTGGATATCGGCGGCGGCACCATGGATATGGCGGTGTACACCGGCGGTGCGCTGCGCCACACCAAAGTGATCCCTTACGCCGGGAACGTGGTCACCAGCGATATCGCTTACGCCTTCGGCACGCCGCCGACCGACGCGGAAGCGATTAAAGTTCGACACGGTTGTGCGCTTGGGTCGATTGTTAGCAAGGATGAGAATGTAGAGGTGCCTAGCGTCGGGGGACGTCCTCCGCGCAGTCTGCAAAGACAGACGCTGGCTGAAGTCATTGAGCCACGCTACACCGAACTGTTGAATCTGGTTAACGATGAAATTTTGCAATTGCAGGAGCAACTGCGTCAGCAAGGGGTGAAGCATCATCTGGCGGCCGGTATCGTGCTGACCGGTGGCGCCGCCCAGATTGATGGCCTGGCAGCCTGTGCGCAACGGGTGTTCCACACCCAGGTACGCATCGGCCAACCCTTGAACATCACGGGTCTGACGGATTATGCGCAGGAGCCTTACTACTCGACGGCGGTAGGTCTGCTGCACTATGGAAAAGAGTCTCACCTGAGCGGTGAGACAGAAGTAGAAAAACGCGCCTCGGTGGGCAATTGGTTTAAACGCATCAATAGCTGGCTGAGAAAAGAGTTTTAATGTTTCAACAAAGAGATCATGCTGAGTAATCTTTTTATGATCTCGCAGCGACAGGCACAAAACGGAGAGAAACTATGTTTGAACCAATGGAACTAACCAATGACGCGGTGATTAAAGTCATCGGCGTCGGCGGCGGCGGTGGCAACGCCGTTGAACACATGGTGCGCGAGCGCATCGAAGGTGTTGAATTCTTCGCTGTGAACACGGACGCCCAGGCGCTCCGCAAAACGGCGGTTGGCCAAACCATCCAGATTGGTAGCGGTATTACCAAAGGTCTGGGTGCGGGCGCGAACCCGGAAGTGGGTCGCAATTCAGCGGAAGAAGACCGCGAAGCCCTGCGCGCAGCGCTGGACGGCGCAGACATGGTCTTCATCGCAGCCGGCATGGGCGGCGGTACCGGTACCGGTGCGGCGCCAGTGGTGGCTGAAGTGGCTAAAGATTTGGGTATTCTGACCGTGGCCGTGGTGACCAAGCCTTTCAACTTCGAAGGCAAAAAGCGCATGGCATTCGCGGAGCAGGGTATCGCTGAGCTGTCCAAACACGTGGACTCACTGATCACCATCCCGAACGACAAGCTGTTGAAAGTTCTGGGTCGCGGCATCTCCCTGCTGGACGCGTTCGGCGCGGCCAACGACGTGCTGAAAGGCGCGGTGCAGGGTATCGCCGAGCTGATCACCCGTCCGGGCCTGATGAACGTCGACTTCGCCGACGTGCGCACCGTGATGTCCGAAATGGGCTACGCGATGATGGGTTCTGGCGTGGCTTGCGGTGAAGACCGCGCCGAAGAAGCGGCCGAAATGGCGATCTCCAGCCCACTGCTGGAAGACATCGACCTGTCCGGCGCGCGCGGCGTACTGGTCAACATCACCGCCGGCTTCGACCTGCGTCTGGATGAGTTCGAAACCGTGGGTAACACCATCCGTGCGTTCGCTTCCGACAACGCCACCGTGGTTATCGGTACCTCGCTGGATCCGGAAATGAACGACGAACTGCGCGTAACCGTGGTTGCAACCGGTATCGGTATGGACAAGCGTCCTGAAATCACCCTGGTGACCAATAAGCAGGCCAGCCAGCCGGTGATGGATCACCGTTATCAGCAGCACGGCATGTCGCCTCTGCCGCAGGAAGTGAAACCTGCCGCGAAGGTGGTCAACGACCAAGCTGCGCAGCCGAATAAAGAGCCCGACTATCTAGATATTCCAGCCTTCCTGCGTAAACAGGCAGACTAAGAATATCCTGAGAATTTGGAATCTCCGCTCTTTGTGCTAAACTGTCCCGCCAGCCATGCTGTATGCTTGGCTGGTAGGATGGATAACATTGCGAGATAAAACGATGATCAAACAAAGGACATTAAAACGTATTGTTCAGGCGACTGGCGTCGGTTTGCATACCGGCAAGAAAGTCACGCTGACAATGCGCCCAGCGCCGGCTAATACCGGGGTCATCTATCGTCGCACTGACTTGAATCCACCGGTTGATTTTCCGGCTGATGCAAAATCCGTGCGTGATACCATGCTCTGTACTTGCCTGGTGAATGAGCATGACGTGCGTATTTCGACCGTTGAGCATCTTAACGCCGCGCTGGCTGGGCTGGGCATCGACAACATCGTCATCGAAGTCGACGCCGCTGAAATCCCAATCATGGACGGCAGCGCCAGTCCGTTCGTGTTCTTGCTGCTGGATGCCGGCATCGAAGAACTGAACTCGGCGAAGAAATTCCTGCGTCTGAAAGAGACCGTACGCGTTGAAGATGGCGACAAGTGGGCCGAGCTGTCCCCGCATAACGGGTTCCGCCTGGACTTCACCATCGACTTCAACCACCCGGCCATCGACGCCAGCTCTCAGCGCTATCGTCTTGATTTCTCGGCTGAGTCGTTCGTGCGTCAAATCAGCCGCGCGCGCACCTTCGGGTTCATGCGTGATATCGAATACCTGCAGTCCCGTGGCCTGGCCTTGGGCGGCAGCTTCGACTGCGCCATCGTGGTAGATGACTACCGCGTGCTGAACGAAGACGGTCTGCGTTTCGAAGACGAATTCGTACGTCACAAAATGCTGGACGCCATCGGCGACCTGTTCATGTGCGGCCACAACATCATTGGCGCGTTCACCGCGTTCAAGTCTGGCCACGCGCTGAACAACAAACTGCTGCAGGCCGTGCTGGCCAAGCAGGAAGCGTGGGAATACGTGACCTTCCAGGACGAAGCCGAAATGCCATTGGCATTCAAGGCACCGTCTACCGTATTGGCGTAAGGTCTGCATTCCTCGCCTGCGAATAACGGCAGGCGCATCCCCTGAGAGCCTGATAATTCAGGCTCACGATGGTGTGGTGTCGGCTGTCCGGTATTTTGCAGTCCGTGTCGCTGATTACTTATCACGACTGGTTGTGTTGGTACCCTCTCCGGCCAATGCAGCCAGCCGTTCCAATATCTTGCGCAGTTTCTCTGGGCTACGGCTCGCTAATCCCCTCAGCTCTTCCGCACTCTCCAGACTCAAATGCCGCATCGGCACGGGTTTTTCCGGCGCTTTTTCGGCGTTTTGCACCTGGTTGCTGCCTTTCGCCATCAAGGCCGGATTAATCCTGATGTCGATCGACGACAATGATGGTAGAATTTGCGCTCGTAGTGCAGACAGCAAAGCGGGTTGTTCGTAGCGCAAGCGCATCATCCAACTGGCATTTGCCGTTTCGAGCACTAAAATACCCTGTCGGAAATTCGCGACGCGGCACCAGGGATGCAGGGGAGCGGGCAACAGGCCCTTCACTGCACGGTTAAGCTTGAGCAGCGCCACCGCGCGTTGCTGGACGTTATGCAGCGGCCCTTTGCTGCCGGCAGACGCGTCGTCGAACAGGACATCTAATAATTGTGGACGGCTATCGCGCATAATGGGCTCCGGCGGATTATAAACTCGTGATCGGTATTCTAAATCGTTGGCGACAATTTGGCAGACGTTATTTCTGGCCCCATCTCCTGTTAGGGATGGTTGCGGCCACGCTTGGCGCGCCTTCCAATTTGTCCGGCGCACCCGATCAGGCCGCATTGCCGAGCACATCGTCCAGCCTTAACCGGCAAAATTCGGCCAACGGCACCTTCAACAGCCTGGCCCTGCTGCAGGACGCGCATCGCCGTCCTACCTTCAGCGTAGATTATTGGCAGCAACATGCGCTGCGCACCGTCATTCGTCACCTCTCTTTCGCGCTGGCGCCGCAGGCGGTTTATGCGCGTGTGCAGGAGAGCGAAGCCGAAGCGGAACCCCCTTTGCAGGTAGCGCAACTGGCGCTGCTTTCTACTCTCAACGCGCTGCTGACGCACGAGCCGAAGCCGCCGACCATCATTCGCCACACCCACCTTGAGGTGCTGCCAACGCTGGCGCGGCACCAGACCGGCCTGTGGGTGGCGCAGGTGCAGGGCATTCGCGCCGGGCCCGTCGCCCTCGTCTGATCTCGCCCTTTGGGCACAAAAACCATAAATAATAGCAAGTTGACTGCCGCGCTCGGCGGTCATGACAGAGATATCAAACATCATGTTAGTGAAATTATTAACCAAAGTTTTTGGCAGCCGTAACGATCGTACCCTGCGCCGCATGCGCAAAGTGGTTGAGCAAATCAACCGCATGGAACCGGACATGGAAAAGCTGTCCGATGACGAGTTGAAAGCGAAAACCAACGAATTCCGCGCGCGCCTGGAGAAGGGCGAATCGCTGGAAAGCCTGATCCCGGAAGCCTTCGCCGTGGTGCGTGAGGCGAGCAAGCGCGTGTTCGGCATGCGTCACTTCGACGTGCAGCTGCTGGGCGGCATGGTACTGAACGACCGCTGCATCGCCGAGATGCGCACCGGTGAAGGTAAAACCCTGACCGCGACGCTGCCGGCTTATCTGAACGCCCTGAGCGGCCGCGGCGTGCACGTCGTGACCGTCAACGACTATCTGGCGCAGCGCGACGCCGAAAACAACCGTCCGCTGTTCGAGTTCCTCGGTCTTAGCATCGGCATCAACCTGCCGGGCATGCCGGCGCCGGCCAAGCGCGAAGCTTACGCCGCCGACATCACCTACGGCACCAACAATGAGTACGGCTTCGACTACCTGCGCGACAACATGGCGTTCAGCCCGGAAGAGCGCGTGCAGCGCAAACTGCACTATGCGCTGGTGGATGAGGTGGACTCCATCCTGATCGATGAAGCGCGTACGCCGCTGATCATCTCCGGCCCGGCAGAAGACAGCTCCGAGATGTACATCAAGGTCAACAAGCTGATCCCTAAACTGATCCGCCAGGAAAAAGAAGACTCCGACACCTTCAAAGGTGAAGGGCACTTCTCGGTGGACGAGAAGGCGCGTCAGGTACACCTGACCGAACGCGGCCTGATCCTGATTGAAGAGATGCTGGTGGAAGCCGGCATCATGGATGAAGGCGAATCGCTATACTCGCCGACCAACATCATGCTGATGCACCACGTTACCGCCGCGCTGCGCGCTCACGTGCTGTTCACCCGCGACGTGGACTACATCGTGAAAGACGGCGAAGTGATCATCGTCGATGAGCACACCGGCCGTACCATGCAGGGCCGCCGCTGGTCCGACGGTCTGCACCAGGCGGTGGAAGCCAAAGAAGGCGTGGAGATCCAGAACGAGAACCAGACGCTGGCTTCTATCACCTTCCAGAACTACTTCCGTCTGTATGAGAAGCTGGCCGGGATGACCGGTACCGCCGATACCGAAGCCTTCGAATTCAGCTCGATCTACAAGCTGGACACGATCGTGGTGCCAACCAACCGTCCGATGATCCGTAAGGATATGCCGGATCTGGTGTACATGACCGAGAAAGAGAAGATCGGCGCCATCATTGAAGACATCCGCGAGCGTACCGCCAAAGGCCAGCCGGTGCTGGTGGGGACCATCTCAATCGAGAAATCCGAAGTGGTGTCCCGAGAGCTGACCAAAGCGGGCATCGACCACAAGGTGTTGAACGCCAAATTCCACGCCATGGAAGCGGACATCGTCGCCCAGGCCGGCCAGAGCGGTGCGGTGACCATCGCCACCAACATGGCGGGCCGTGGTACCGATATCGTGCTGGGCGGCAGCTGGCAGGCCGAAGTGGCGCTGCTGGAAGAACCGACCGAAGAGCAGATCGAAGCTATCAAAGCCGCCTGGAAAGAGCGCCACGACGCGGTGCTGGCGGCGGGCGGCCTGCATATCATCGGCACCGAGCGCCATGAATCGCGCCGTATCGATAACCAGCTGCGCGGCCGTTCCGGTCGTCAGGGCGACGCCGGTTCATCCCGCTTCTACCTGTCGATGGAAGATGCCCTGATGCGTATCTTCGCCTCGGATCGCGTGTCCGGCATGATGCGTAAACTGGGCATGAAAGAAGGCGAAGCGATTGAGCACCCGTGGGTGACCAAGGCGATCGCCAACGCGCAGCGCAAAGTGGAAAGCCGCAACTTCGATATCCGTAAGCAACTGCTGGAATACGACGACGTCGCCAACGATCAGCGCCGCGCCATCTACAGCCAGCGTAACGAATTGCTGGACGTGTCCGACGTGAGCGAAACCATCGCCAGCATCCGCGAGGACGTGTTCAAGAGCACCATCGACAACTACATCACGCCGCAGTCGCTGGAAGAAGAGTGGGATATTCAGGGGCTGGAAGAGCGCCTGAAGAACGACTTCGATCTGGAGATGCCGATCGCCCAGTGGCTGGACAAAGAGCCGGAGCTGCACGAAGAGACGCTGCGCGAACGTATTCTGGAGAACGCCAAAGAGCAGTACCTGCGTAAGGAAGAAGTGGTCGGCAGCGAAATGATGCGCAACTTCGAGAAGGGCGTGATGCTGCAGACGCTGGATTCCCTGTGGAAAGAGCACCTGGCGGCGATGGACTACCTGCGTCAGGGCATCCACCTGCGCGGCTATGCGCAGAAGGATCCGAAGCAGGAGTACAAGCGCGAATCTTTCAACATGTTCGCCACCATGCTGGAATCGCTGAAATATGAAGTGATCAGTGTGCTGAGCAAGGTACAGGTGCGGATGCCGGAAGAGGTGGAAGCGCTGGAACAGCAGCGCCGTGAAGAGGCCGAGCGTCTGGCGCAGCAGCAACAGCTGAGCCACCACGACGAGAACGCGCTGGTGACCGAAGATCCGAACGCGCCGGCGACCGCCGAGCGCAAAGTGGGCCGCAACGATCCTTGCCCATGCGGTTCCGGCAAGAAATACAAGCAGTGCCACGGCCGCCTGCAGTAATGCCGGCCGCGGTTGACCGATAATACCCGGGGGTTCAGCTTGCTGAGCCCCTGTTTTTTGGCACCCATCAGGAGGGTGAGATGAAACATCTGAATATCGCCGTGGGCATCATCCGCAATGCTCAACGGGAGATCTTTATTACGCGCCGCGCCGCTGACGCGCACATGGCCGGATTTTGGGAGTTTCCCGGCGGCAAGATCGAACCGGGTGAGACGCCGGAACAGGCGCTGAGCCGTGAGCTGCGTGAAGAGACCGGTATCGAAGCCGATCGGGCCGAACTGCTGGAGGTGGTGGAACATCGCTTCAGCGATCGCATCGTGACGCTGAATTTTTATCTGGTGGAGCATTGGACGGGCGAGCCGTTTGGCCGTGAGGGGCAGCCGATGCGCTGGGTAAAACAGGCGGAGCTGCGTGAAGACGAGTTCCCGGAAGCCAACGCCGGCATTATCCAACTGCTGGTGGCGCAGGCTGGTGCCGCGCAATAACACTATCGGCCTGGCGTGCGCCAGGCCTTCAATCGGCGATTAGCGGTCGTCGAGTTCGCTCCAGTCCTCACTTTCCGACAGATCGCTGTTGCTCGGAATGCGCTTCTCTTCATCGGCCCACTCGCCAAGATCGATCAGCTGGCAGCGCTTGCTGCAAAACGGCCGGAACGGGCTGACTTCGCCCCAAACCACGCCGGTGCCACAGGTTGGGCATTTCACTACGGTCGTCATAACGGTTCCTTACGCCTTCTGGCGGTGCTGAGAAGGCTTGCTTTCATGAGTTCAACAACAGGCCAGTTCGAACGTCAGGCGTTCAGGCACCATGCCATGTTCGCTGTCCAAAGGCAGGAAACGAATGGCATAACGCGTCTTGTGGCCGGAAATTTGCGGATAAAGCTGCGGCGCCAGATGAAGGCGCAGGCGCAGCAGGTCCGCCCCTTCGGCGTTGTCCTGGAAAAAGCCGTTCAGACTGATTTGATTGCGGAACGGCCCCGACTGACGGATCAGATCCAGCACCATGATCAGCGCCTGGTTCAGCGGATCCAGCGACTGCAGCCAAGCGGCGACGTCGGCATCGCGATCCTGCTGCGGCGCATGCATCCACATGTGCAGGGTCGGCAAATCGAAGCTGCAGCAGCCGCCGGGAATGTTCAGACGCTGGCGCACCAGGCCGATCAGCCGGTCTTCACGCAGTGCCTGACCGAGGCGCGGTGCCGCCATCAGCGCCGATGAACGCGATTTCAACTGGCCGCGCAACTGCTCGATCAGCGCCATATCCACGCCCGGCACATCGGCCCAGGCCAACAGTTTTTGCTGCTGACGCTCCAGCTCTTTGAGCAGTTCGGTGCGTACCTCGCCGCGCTCGAGTACGTCCAGCAAATCGGAGACGGTGCGGAAAAAGGTAAGGGCGATGGCGGTTTCGCTCAGGGCGCGCTGGCCGTGCAGCTGTTGCAGTAAAAACTCGATGCGCAGCCAGGTACGCATTTTTTCGTTCAGCGGGTGTTCAAAGAGAACGGTTGGGGAAACATCACTCATGCAGTTTAATCCTGTTGGGGCGCTGTTGCCGCCAGTTCAAGGTAGCGACGATGCAGTGCGGCGACCCGTGGCTCTATCCCCTGAGCGGCGCCGCTGTTGTCAATAATGTCATCCGCCACGGCGAGGCGCTGCTGGCGCGTGGCCTGGGCGGCGAGAATGCTCTGCGCTTGCTCGCGGCTGATGCCGTCGCGCGCGATGGTGCGAGCCAACTGGGTTTCGGTGTCGACGTCGATCACCAGCACCCGGTCGGCGCGATCCTGCAGGCCGTTTTCCACCAGCAGCGGCACGACCCACAGCGCGTACGGGCTGGCCGCCTGCGCCAGTTGGCGTTGGGTCTCGCGGTGTATCAGCGGATGCAGCAGTTGGTTCAGCCAGGTTTTATCATCGGGGCGGCTGAAGATGCGCTGACGCAGCGCAGCGCGGTTGAGCGCGCCGTCCGGCAGCAACATTTCATTACCAAATCGCTCGGCGATCGCGGCCAGAGCAGGGGTGCCCGGCTCAACGACCTGACGGGCGATCACGTCGGCATCGACAATGGCTGCGCCGTGGCGCGCAAAGGCGTTCGCAACGGTCGTTTTGCCGCTGCCTATGCCCCCGGTCAACGCAACAATGTAGGCCATGGTGTTAGGTGCATCCGATGTTCATAAAAAAATAATAGACGAATCATAAAGCGATCGCGCAGAAGTGCAAGTCGGCAGGCGGCGCTTGCGCCTCGGCCCCGTTTGGACGGCGAGAAAAAGCGCAGCGGCACGGCAGAAATGAGCGGGCAATCACACTGCGATTATGCAGGTAAATTTGTCGGATTGTAGCGTAAATAAAGGCGAATTCGCAGTCTTGTTCGGCGATTATTAGCGCGTATTATAACGTCACTGGAACTGGCATTAATCTCGCCGTCATCTTTCCGCGCCACGGGAAAGCGGTCGGGCAGAGGTTCGAATATCCTCCTTGCGATCCGTCGCCATTAACCAGGAAATCATAAGTCATGCGTATTGAAGAAGATTTGAAGTTAGGCTTTAAAGACGTGTTGATCCGCCCTAAGCGTTCCACGTTGAAAAGCCGTTCCGAGGTTGAACTGGAACGTCAGTTTACCTTCAAGCATTCAGGTTGCAGCTGGTCCGGCGTGCCGATTATCGCCGCCAACATGGACACGGTGGGCACCTTCCGCATGGCTGAGGCCCTGGCTTCTTTCGACGTTCTCACCGCCGTACACAAACATTACAGCGTCGAGCAATGGGCTGACTTCGTGCAGCGCATGCCGGAATCGGTGCTGCGCCACGTGATGGTGTCCACCGGCACCTCAGAAGCCGACTTCGCCAAAATGCAGCAGATCCTGGCCCTGTCTCCGGCGCTGAAATTCATCTGTATCGACGTGGCCAACGGCTACTCTGAACACTTCGTCGCCTTCCTGCAGAAAGCGCGCGAAGCCTGCCCGAATCACGTCATCTGCGCCGGCAACGTAGTGACCGGCGAGATGGTGGAGGAGCTTATCCTCTCCGGCGCCGACATCGTTAAAGTCGGCATCGGGCCGGGATCGGTATGCACCACCCGCGTGAAGACCGGCGTGGGCTATCCGCAGCTGTCGGCAGTGATCGAATGCGCCGATGCGGCCCACGGGCTGGGCGGCCAAATCGTCAGCGACGGCGGCTGCTCGGTGCCGGGCGATGTCGCCAAAGCCTTCGGCGGCGGCGCGGACTTCGTGATGCTGGGCGGTATGCTGGCCGGCCACGACGAGTGCGAAGGCACCGTGGTGGAAGAGAACGGCGAGAAATTCATGCTGTTCTACGGCATGAGCTCCGAGTCAGCGATGAAGCGCCACGTCGGCGGCGTGGCGGAGTATCGCGCGGCCGAAGGCAAAACCGTCAAGCTGCCGCTGCGAGGCGAGGTGGAGTTCACCGTGCGTGATATCCTCGGCGGCCTGCGTTCCGCCTGCACCTACGTCGGCGCCGAGCGTTTGAAAGAGCTGACCAAGCGCACCACCTTTATCCGCGTGGCGGAGCAGGAAAACCGCGTCTTCGGCAGCAAATAAGCCGCACCTTGCATTCGGGCGCAGCGCACCGCGGCGCCCGCTATCCTTTTACCCTTATCCCAACACGCTGCCCAGTTGAAAGATAGGCAGATACATGGCGATCACCAAAGCGCCGACAATCCCACCTACTACCAGCATCAGCAGCGGCTCCAGCGTTTGCGCCAGCGTATCGGCCAGCTCGTGCGTCTGCCGTTCATACCACTGCGCCAATTTATCCAGCAAGGCGTCCAGTGAACCGGACTCTTCGCCCACCCGCACCAGCTGCCGGCACAGCGGCGGAAACAGCGGTTGCAGGCCCAGGGCATGATGAAAGGCTTCGCCTTCGGCGATCTGCCGTTGCACCTGCTCCAGCGCCTGTTTGTACAGCAGATGGTCAGCCGCCAACGCCGCCGCGTTCAACCCTTCCACCAGCGTCAGCCCGGCGCGTTGGGTCATGGTCAGGATGCGAAATGTTTGGCTCAGCGCGCCGCCGCTCACCAGCCGGGCGATCAGCGGCAGGCGCAGCAAGAGAGCCTGTTCACGTCTGCGCCACGGCGGGCGCGGGTGCAGCCAGCGGCCATAGCCGAACAGCGACGCGCCCAGCAGCAGCGCCAGATAGGGGCCGGTGGCGATCAACTGCGCAGACAATGCCAGCAACCCTTGGGTAAACCAGGGCAGCGGCGCATCGAACGATTGATAAACCTTGGCGAATTCCGGCAGCACCATCACCAGCATCAACACGCTGACCATCAGCGCCACCGCGCAGATGAAGAGGGGATAACGCAGCGCTTTGGTCACCTTGCGGCGCAGCAGCAACTGGGCCTCCTGTTGTTGCGCCAGCTGCAGGCAGCAGCGATCGAGGTTGCCGGTCAGTTCACCGATGGCGATCAGCTGGCGATAGATCAGGGGAAAAATCCCCGGTTGTTCGGCGAGGGTTTCGGAAAGCGGTTGCCCTTCGCGCACCTGGTCGGCCAGCTGGCGCAACAGGCAGCGCCAGGCTGCCGAAGGATGCTCTGCTGCCAGCAACTGCAGCGCATTGACCAGCGGCAACCCCGCCTGCAGCAGAGTGGCGAGCTGGCGGGTGAAGTGGATTAACGGTTCTCCACGCCATTGGCCGGGCGTAACGCGTTTGCCGTGCCCGATTCGGTACGGTTGCAGGCCTTGTTCGATCAGCAACCGGCTCACCTGCCGTTTTTCCTCGCTCATCAGTTCGCCGCGGCGTAAGGCGCCCTGTGCGTCGAAAGCCTGCCAAAGAAACAGCCGGCGCGCTTTCATGGCGCGGCTATGCCAGGCTGGACGACGTCGATCACGCGGTACAGTTCTTCCAGCGAGGTCGTGCCTTCGGCGGCCAGCGCCAGGCCCGCTTGCAGCAGCGAAAGCTGCCCCTGTTCGCGGGCGATATCCGCCAGCAGACTGGGAGCGGATATCGCCAGCAATGCCGCCTGTATTTCCGGCGTAATGGCCAACAGTTCATACACGCCGATGCGCCCATAGTAACCGCCGAAGCAATGCTCGCAGCCATCGGCGCGCCAGACAGTGAGCGGTTCCGGCCAGATCGCGCTGGGAAAATGCGTCGGCTGGCTGTGCGGATAGCGGCAGTGGCGGCACAGTCTGCGCACCAACCGCTGCGCGACGATCAGCTTCAGACAGCCGGCGAGCAGGTAGCCGGGGATCCCCATGTGCATCAGCCGCGTCAGGGTTTCGCCGGTAGAGTTGGTATGCAGCGTCGACAGCACCAGGTGGCCGGTTTGCGCGGCCTTGACCGCGATCTCGGCGGTTTCCGCATCGCGGATCTCGCCGATCATGATGACGTCTGGATCCTGGCGCAGCAGGGCGCGCAGCACCCGGGCGAAGCTCAGCTCGGTTTTGGCGTTGATCTGGGTCTGATTAACGCCGAACAGCGGGATCTCGACCGGATCCTCGACGCTGCACAGGTTGCTCTGCGCATCGTTCAACTGGCGCAGACCGCTGTACAGCGTCACCGTTTTGCCGCTGCCGGTCGGGCCGGTCACCAGGATCAACCCTTGCGGGCAGGCCAGCGCCGTCGCGTAGCGCGCCAGATCCGCCCGGCTCATGCCTAACTGATCCAGCGGCAGTTCTTGTTGCTCGCCCTGCTGCACGCGCAGCACCACCTTTTCGCCGTGCAGCGTCGGCAGAGTGGCGATACGCATGGCATAGCGCGCGCTGTCCAGCGTCAGGCTGAGCTGCCCGTCCTGAGGCTGACGGCGCTCGGCGATATCCAACTGGCCGAGGATCTTCAGCCGGGCGACGAGGCGCGCGGCCAGCTGCGGCGGCGGTGAGGCGAGGGTTTGCAGCACGCCGTCGATGCGCAGACGAATGCGAAAATGCTGCCGAAAAGGCTCGAAGTGGATGTCCGAGGCGCGGCGCTGGATGGCCAGGCGCAGCGTCTGGTTGATGAATTGCACCACCGGCGCATCGCCGTCGTCGGGGTAGGCGATGTCGGTTGTGTCCTCTTCGGCCGCCAGCGGCGCCGAGAGCGGTTCGTGGCGCTGGTTAAGCGCCAGCTCCAACCTGGCCGCCGGCCATTGTTCCAGATGGATGCGTTTGCCGGTGGCGAAACGCAGCGCCGCCAGCAGCCCCTGCGGCGCTTCTTCGCTGAGCGCGACCGTCAGGGTGGTCGGGTCCTCGCTCAACGCCAGCGCCTGATAGCGCCGACACAGGGTGTGAACCTCTTCGCTGATTTGCGCGTTCATCGCCGTTACTCCGCCGCGTCGTCGAAGCGGAAGACTTCCCGGCACACCTCAACCAGCGTCGCGTTTTCGCTGCTGCACAGCCGGGTCCAGCGGGTCAGCCCATCGGCGTTCGACTTGGGGGTTAACGCCACCGCCAGCTCCTGCAGCGTTTGGGTGCCGGTCAGCGTGATTACGCCTTTAACGACTTTCACCCCGCTGACGTAACGCGACGCGCCGCCGGTGGGAATGCCTTTGCTGCCTGCTTCACAGCCGGCGGGCGCGCCTTCATCCAGTACGCACAGCTCGACCGCCAGCTTATACGGCGCCATGGTTTGCAGCATGTCGGTCATCGCCGCTTTCTGGATGTAGCGCTGGTAGGCGGGAATGCCGATGGCGCTGAGGATGGCGATGATGGCGATCACCACCATCAGTTCGATCAGGCTAAAGCCGCGTTGCGTTTCCATGCGTTGTTTCCTCCATAAGGGTGTGGAAGACAACGGTAGCGGTTTGCGCGGGGGAACGGCGAGCGGGTTTTACGCGTTTCTCGGCGTACTTCCATCAGTATTGATGTCGTTTGCAGCGGAGGAAAAAACGGTGCGAGGGGCTTCGCAAATCTGCGTTAACGCCCCCGGCGGCGGCCGGGGGCGAGGGGATCATTTGAAGCGCATCGACAGATCGAGCGCGGTCACATGTTTGGTCAGCGCGCCGACCGAAATGTAATCCACGCCGGTCTCGGCGAAGGTGCGCAGCGTCTCGCTGGTGACGTTGCCGGACACCTCCAGCTGGGCGCGGCCCTGGGTTTGGGCGACCGCCTGACGCATCATCTCGACGCTGAAGTTGTCCAGCATGATGATGTCGGCGCCGGCGTCCAGCGCCTGCTGCAGCTCATCGAGCGACTCGACTTCCACTTCCACCGGCACGTCGGCGTGCAGCCAGAAGGCTTTTTCCACCGCGTTTTTGATCGAGCCGGAGGCGATGATGTGGTTTTCCTTGATCAGGAAGGCATCGGACAGCCCCAGCCGGTGGTTGCTGCCGCCCCCGCACAGCACGGCGTATTTCAGCGCGGTGCGCAGGCCGGGCAAGGTCTTGCGGGTATCGAGCAGGCGAGTCTGGGTGCCTTCCAGCAGAGCCACGTAGCGGCTGACCTCGGTCGCCACGCCGGAGAGCATCTGCACGAAGTTCAGCGCGGTGCGCTCGCCGGTCAACAGCACCCGCGCAGGGCCGCGCAGCCGGCAAAGCGGTTGGTTCGGTATCAGACGGTCGCCGTCTGCCACCAGCCACTCCACCTGCACCTGGTTGCCCAACTGAATAAAGACTTCGTTCAGCCAGCGGCGGCCGCAGAACACGCCGGCTTCGCGGGTAATGACGGTGGCTTCGGCCTGCTTGTCCGCCGGTAACAATTGCGCGGTAATATCGCGCCCGGCGTCAACTTCACCTCCCAGGTCTTCGCGCAGCGCCTGGGCGACGGAATAGGGAATATCACTTTCAATACGTTCAAGAAGCTCGGTGCGGCGACGGTCGGCACTGTAGCGGCGTGTCGGCATGGAAAACTCCGAAATGGACGGTTAGTTCGTAGGGGAACATGCTACTCTGTTGCAGGAATAAGTACCACCGCAGAGAGGTGTCTGATGCAGTTGGAAAATGGCTGGATTGTCGGGGTGACGCGAGTGGTTTCGCCGCACTGCGATCGGCGCCCGGATGACGAGCCGCCCTCGCTGCTGGTCATCCATAACATCAGCCTGCCGCCCGGCGAATTCGGTGGCCCCTATATCGACCAGCTGTTCACCGGCACGCTCGATCCCGCGCAGCACCCTTATTTCGCCGAGATCCATCAGCTGCGAGTGTCTGCGCACTGTCTGATCCGCCGCGACGGGGAGATCGTGCAGTATGTGCCCTTCGACCAGCGCGCGTGGCACGCGGGCGTTTCTCTGTATCAGGGGCGCGAACGGTGCAACGATTTCTCCATCGGCATCGAGCTGGAAGGCACCGACCAGTTAGCCTACACCGAGGCGCAATATCGCACGCTGCAGGCGGTCACCGCGCTGCTGGCCGAACACTATCCGCCGTTGGCGGCGCATATCGCCGGGCATTGCGATATCGCCCCCGGCCGCAAAACCGATCCCGGGCCGGCGTTCGATTGGGATCGCTATCTGGCATCTCTGGAACAACGCGGCGCGCCCGCCGACGCTATGCTTGAGACAAGAAAAAGGGAGAGGAATCGCTAATGACGCTGTTTACGCTGTTGCTGGTTTTGGCCTGGGAGCGCCTGTTCAAGCTGGGGGAACACTGGCAGCTGGATCATCGCCTCGAAGTGGTATTTCAGCGGCTGCATCGGGTTTCGCTGGCGCAGACGCTGGCGATGACCGCCGCCTGGATGGTGATCGTCTGGGGCGTTCTGTGGTTGTCGCACGGGTTATTCTTCGGCGTGGTGACGCTGCTGCTGTGGATCGTCATCGATCTGCTGTGCGTCGGCGCCGGCATCAAGCGCAAACACTATCGCGCCTACCTGAAAGCGGCGCGGCAGGGGGATACCCATGCCAGCGATCAGATGGCGGAAGAGCTGGCGTTGATCCACGGTTTGCCGGTGGACTGCAGTGAAGAGCTGCGCCTGCGCGAGCTGCAAAACGCGCTGCTGTGGATCAACTTCCGTTATTACCTGGCGCCGCTGTTCTGGTTCGTGGTCTTTGGGCCGTACGGGCCGATCGCGCTGGCGGGATATGCCTTCCTGCGCGCCTATCAAACCTGGCTGGCGCGCCACAATACGCCGCTGGAGCGTTCGCAGTCGGGCATTGATCATCTGCTGAACTGGCTGGACTGGATCCCGGTGCGTTTGGCCGGGGTGGCCTATGCGTTGTTCGGCCACGGCGAGCGCGCGTTGCCGGCCTGGTTCGCCTCACTCGGCGATCGGCATTCGTCGTCGTATCAGGTGTTGACGCGGCTGGCGCAGTTCTCGCTGGCGCGCGATCCGCATATGGACCCGGTGCAAACGCCGCGGGCGGCGGTGACGCTGGCGCGCAAGGTGACGATGATCATCGTGGTGGTGGTGGCGCTGTTGACCATTTACGGCACGCTGCTGTAAACCGCCGTGAAAAACAAAACGGGCGCCTCGGCGCCCGTTTCTTTTTGGCCATCCGGCCGGGATTACAGCTTGGCGAAGCAGCGACGCGCGGCGTCGATGGTGCGCTGGATGTCTTCCTTGCTGTGCGCCACGGACATGAAACCCGCTTCGAAGGCGGACGGCGCGAGATACACCCCCTCTTCCAGCATCAGGTGGAAGAAGCGCTTGAAGCGTTCCACGTCGCACTGCATCACGTCCTGGTAGCAGGTGACCGCCGGCGCGTCGGTGAAGAACAGGCCGAACATGCCGCCGACGTTGTTGACCACCAATGGAATATTCTCTTCCTGCGCCGCGTGCAGCAGGCCAGCGGCCAGCATCTCGGTCAGTTCGGTCAGCGTCTGGTGCACGCCAACCTGCGACACTTCGGTCAGGCAAGCGTAGCCCGCCGCCATGGCGATCGGGTTGCCGGACAGGGTGCCCGCCTGGTAGACCGGGCCGGTCGGCGCCAGCGCGTCCATCACCTCGCGACGGCCGCCGAAGGCGCCCACCGGCATGCCGCCGCCGATGATTTTTCCGAGGCAGGTCAGATCCGGCTCGACGCCGTAATAGGATTGCGCGCCGGCCAGCGCGACGCGGAAGCCGGTCATCACTTCGTCGATGATCAAGAGCGCGCCGTACTTGTCGCACAGGGCGCGCAGGCCCGGCAGGAATTCCGGCAGCGGCGGCACGCAGTTCATGTTGCCGGCGACCGGCTCGACGATGATACAGGCGATCTCGGACGGGTACTGTTCGAAGGCGGCGCGCACCGAATCCAGATCGTTATAGGTGCAGGTCAGGGTGTGTTTGGCGAAGTCGGCCGGCACGCCCGGTGAGTTCGGCTGGCCGAGGGTCAGCGCGCCGGAGCCGGCTTTCACCAGCAGGCAGTCGGCGTGGCCGTGGTAGCAGCCTTCGAACTTGATGATTTTATCGCGGTTGGTGTAGCCGCGCGCCAGGCGGATAGCGCTCATGGTGGCTTCGGTGCCCGAGTTCACCATGCGCACCATATCCATCGTCGGCACCAGTTCGGTGACCAGCTGCGCCATTTTGACTTCCATCTCGGTCGGCGCGCCGAAGCTCAGGCCGCGCTGCGCCGCTTCGATCACCGCGTCGCGGATCGCCGGGTGGTTATGCCCCAGCACCATCGGTCCCCAGGAACCGACATAGTCGATATAGGCCTTGCCGTCGGCATCGAACAGGTAAGCCCCGTCTGCGCGCTCGATAAACAGCGGCACACCGCCCACGCCGGTGAATGCACGCACCGGAGAGTTTACCCCGCCGGGGATCAACTGTTGCGCCTGGGCGTACAGACTTTCGGACTTGCTGTGTAGGCTCATAAATCGGCTCCTGGATTCTCTTTTGAATGATTTGACCGCGCTATTCTAGAGGAGAGCGCCGCGTTATGAAACGATCACAGTCAGATACCATTAACGGCAGCGCCCGCCGCCGGGTTGGGGTAGAATTATCGCCCTGCCTATTTGTATTACAAATTACCTGACGAATCACTCGCGATGACAGAATCACAATCACAGCCAGTCGGGACGTTGAGCCCGCGTCTTAGCCGCAGCGATGCGGTGCGCCAGTTTATCCGCCGCGATAAAACGCCGGTGGCGATCCTGTTGATGGCCGCGCTGGTGGGGACGCTGGCCGGTTTGCTCGGCGTGGCCTTCGATAAAGCGGTGGAGTGGGTGCAGCAGCAGCGGCTGGCTTCGCTGGCGCAGGTCGCCGACTTCTGGATCCTGGTGTGGCCGCTGGCGTTTATCTTGTCCGCCGCGCTGGCGGCGCTGGGTTATTACCTGGTGCGGCGCTTTGCGCCTGAGGCTGGCGGTTCGGGCATTCCGGAGATCGAAGGCGCGCTGGAGGAGCTGCGGCCGGTGCGCTGGTGGCGCGTGATACCGGTGAAATTCATCGGCGGCATGGGAACGCTGGGGGCGGGCATGGTGCTGGGGCGCGAAGGGCCTACGGTACAGATGGGCGGCAACGTCGGGCGCATGGTATTGGACGTGCTGCGCATTCGCGGCGCCGAGGCGCGCCATTCGCTGCTGGCGACCGGGGCCGCCGCCGGGCTGTCCGCCGCGTTCAACGCGCCGCTGGCCGGCATTCTGTTTATCATCGAAGAGATGCGGCCGCAGTTTCGCTACAACCTGATCTCGATTAAAGCGGTGTTTATCGGCGTTATCATGTCGAGCGTGGTGTTCCAGCTGTTCAACGGCCAAGGCTCGGTGATCGCGGTCGGCAAACTCGCCTCGGCGCCCATCAACACCTTGTGGCTCTATCTGGTGCTGGGCGCGATATTCGGCGCGGTGGGTGTGGGATTCAACGCGCTGATCTTTCGCACTCAGGACATGTTCGCGCGCCTGCACGGCGGCAGAATGCGCAATGTGCTGCTGATGGGCGGGCTGCTCGGCGGCGTGTGCGGCATTCTGGGGCTGATCCAGCCGGAGGCGGCGGGCGGCGGCTTTGGGCTGATCCCGATCGCCGCGGCGGGCAATTACAGCGTCGGCATGTTGATGTTCATTTTCATTACCCGCATCTTCACCACGCTGCTGTGCTTCGGTTCCGGCGCGCCGGGCGGCATCTTTGCGCCGATGCTGGCGCTGGGCACGCTGTTCGGCACCGCCTTCGGGCTGGCGGGGGCGCATTTGTTCCCGCAGTACGGCATCGAGGCGGGCACTTTCGCCATCGCCGGCATGGGGGCGTTGTTCGCCGCCACGGTGCGCGCCCCGCTGACCGGTATCGTGTTGGTGCTGGAAATGACCGACAACTACCAGCTGATTTTACCGATGATCATCACCTGCCTCGGCGCTACGGTGGTGGCGCAACTGCTCGGCGGCAAGCCGCTGTATTCGTCGATCCTGGCGCGCACCCTGCAACGGCAGGAGGCGCAGTTGGCGCGGGAAGCGGCGGAGAAAACAAGTAAAGAAAATACAACAAATGCGGTGAATACTTGAACGCAACACTCAGGTATCGGATAATCGTTAATATTAATCAGGCAGCCCTGGTCGCGATCTGATGCTGAACAATGTTGGGAGTAAAGAGTATGAGTGATGAAACGGCACTGCCCCTGCAATTTACCGAGGCAGCAGCAAACAAGGTCAAGTACCTGATTGCTGACGAAGAAAATCCGAACCTGAAGTTGCGGGTTTACATTACCGGCGGCGGCTGCAGCGGATTCCAGTACGGTTTCACTTTTGACGACAAGGTCAACGATGGCGACATGACCATCGAGAAGCAGGGCGTGGCGCTGGTGGTCGATCCGATGAGCCTGCAGTATCTGGTTGGCGGTTCGGTGGACTACACCGAAGGGCTGGAAGGATCGCGTTTCGTGGTGACCAACCCGAATGCCAAAACCACCTGCGGTTGCGGTTCGTCGTTCAGCATCTGAGTTTGCCTGTCAGAATATCAACCCGCTTGCTTTCCAGCCGGCGGGTTTTTTTATGCCTACCACTCCACGAGGAGCACTGCCACGCCGTTCTCCTGGGCCGGTGGGCTGTGGATGATAATCGGCTGTGCCGTCGCGTGGCTGCATTCGCCCCGCAGGGCGGCGGCTCAGCGTTCGAGAATAAAGGCGGGCAGCTTGAGGTGCCAGCGGATGGCCGCCAGCCGAATGGCCAGCGTGATGACCATGCCCAGCATCATGGCTTGTTGCAGCGGCATGTTGAAGGTGTAAAACGCCGTGGCGTGCGCGATGCCGCCGATGATACAGGCGGTGGCGTAAATTTCGGTGCGCAGGATCATCGGGATCTCGCGCGCCAGCACGTCGCGGATAATGCCGCCGCCGACGCCGGTGATCACCCCCATGCAGATCGCCACCAGCGGGCCGGTACCGGCCGCGAAAGCCTTGTTGACGCCGATGCCGACGAACACCGCCAGCCCGACGGCATCGAGCACCGGCAGCACCCATTTCGGCAGGCGGCGCGGCTGGCGCACCAGCAGCAGCGTCAATACGCAGGTGATCATCGCCACCACCAGATCGGTGGGATCCTTGACCCAGAACACCGGGCCGTTGGCCAGCGCCATATCGCGGATGGTGCCGCCGCCGACCGCGGTAACCACGCCCAACACCAACACGCCGAACGGATCCATGCGCAGTTTGCCGGCCAGCAGTACGCCGGAGACGGCGAACACCGCCGTACCGAGAATATCCAACCAGAACACCAGCATCAGCGGATCTCCGCCAGCTGGCGGCACAGTTGCTGCGCCGCCAACAGCAGCCGCGGGCCGCCGCGATTGAACCAGTCTTCATTCAGCGCGATCACCGGCACCTGCAGCTGCGGCGCCCAGAAGGCTTTCACATTGGCGGCCTCTTTCGCGCCGCCGGTGATGACGATGGCCTGGGGTTGGCGCGCCAGCACCTGCTCGCGGCTGATCTGCGGCCAAGGCGTGCGGCTGTCGGCGAAGACGTTCTGCGCGCCGCACAGCGCCAACACCTGGCTCTGCAGCGTGGCGCCGGAGCTGGTGAACAGCGGCTGGGTGCCGAACTGCAGCAACACGCGTCGCGGAGGATTATCGGCGTACTGTTGTCTGAGAGCAGCGAACTGACGGCGAAGGCCGGCGGCGGCCTGATGCGCCTGGTCCGGGTGCGGGCTGTATTGCGCCAGCTTATCCAGCAAGCCGGCGATCCCTTCGAGATTATCGGCGTCCGCATAGAAGATCGGGATGCCGAATGCGGCGAGCTGATCCAGCACGCGCTGCGGATTGCCGCCGCGCCAGGCGAGGATCAGGTCCGGCTTGAGCGCCAGCACCCGCTCCAGGTTGATGCCCTGCCAGGAGGCCACCTGCTCCAGCCTGGCGGCCTGCGGCGGATAATCGGAATAGGCGCTCGCCGCCACCAGCACTTCGCCCATGCCGGCGGCATAGGCGAGTTCGGTCGCATTGGGCGCCAGGCTGATCACTCGCTGGGCGGCCCCGGCCGGCAGGGCTAGCCAGAACGCCAGCAGCCAGAGCGCCGAGGTGAAGCGCAGCCTCACATCAACCGCGCTTGGTCAGGGTTTGCAGCATGGCGTTGACCATCAGCGTAGACTGCTTGGCCGCTACCACCAGGAACTCGTCAAAGCTCATGTGCGACTCGCTGTCGGCGACGTCGGAAATGGCGCGCACCACCACGAACGGCGTGCCGAACAGATGGCAGACGTGGGCGATCGCCGCGGCTTCCATTTCCACGGCGGCGACGCGCGGGAAGGTGGCGCGGATGCGCGCCAGCGGCTCGGCGCCGTTGATGAAGGCGTCACCGCTGCAGATCAGGCCGCGCACCGCGTGCAGATCCAGCTGTTTGATGCAGCTTTCCGCCAGCGCGATCAGTGCGTCGTCGGCGACGAACGCCGCCGGGCAGCCGGCCATCTGGCCCGGCTCGTAGCCGAAGGCGGTGACGTCGGCGTCGTGGTAGCGCACTTCTTCCGACACCACGATGTCGCCCACGCGCAGCGTGCTGGCCAGGCCGCCGGCGGAGCCGGTATTGATCACCACGTCCGGGCTGCAGTGCTCCAGCAGCAGGGTGGTGCCCATGGCTGCGGAGACTTTGCCGATGCCGGATTTCAGCAGGGCCACTTCAACGCCGCCGATCTGGCCGGTGTAGATTTCGCAGCCCGCGCGCTGGATGGTTAGACGGTTTTCGATTTGATCGCGCAGCAGGGTGACTTCCTGCTCCATTGCGCCGATGATGCCTACTTTCATAATAACACTCGCTGATTGGCCGTGAGAATTGCGGCATAGTCTATCATGGCTGTGTATCAGAGATAATGCGTTGCATCCGCCGCCGGGAATTGTTATCACGGGGGCAGGGCGCAACGGCGGAGAAACAGATGTCCGGGATCGACTTCAAGCAAAAAATCAGCTTCCAACGGCCTTTCAGCAAACCGATCGAGGCCGAGGAAGAGTACGACATCGTGCGGCAGTTCGAGAGCGATCGCGGGCGCATCGTCAACTCGGCCGCCATTCGCCGTTTGCAGCAAAAAACCCAGGTGTTTCCGCTGGAGCGCAACGCGGCGGTGCGCAGCCGCCTGACGCACTCGATGGAGGTGCAGCAGGTCGGGCGCCATATCGCCAAAGAGATCCTCAACCGCTTCAAACAGGCGGGTAAGATCGATGAATTCGGCCTGACCCGGCTACTCGATCCGTTTGAGAGCATCGTGGAAATGGCCTGTCTGATGCACGATATCGGCAATCCGCCGTTCGGTCACTTCGGCGAGTCGGCGATCAACGACTGGTTCGCCCAGCGGCTCGATCCTGCCAGCTGCGGCAGCGAGCCGGGCAGTCACGATCGCTGCCAGGTCGCGTCGCTGCGGCTGCATGAAGGGGAGAGCGATCTGAACCGGCTGCGCAGCCGGATCCGTCAGGATCTCAGCCATTTCGAGGGCAACGCCCAGGCGATCCGCATGGTGTACAGCCTGCTGAAACTCAATCTGACCTACGCGCAGGTCGGCTGCATTTTGAAATACACCCGCCCGGCTTATTGGGCGGGCGACATCCCCGCCAGCCACAGCTATTTGATGAAAAAGCCCGGCTATTATCTGGCGGAAGAAGCCTTTGTCGATAGGCTGCGGCGCGAGCTGCACATGGGCGAGTTCGATCGTTTTCCGCTGACCTACATCATGGAGGCCGCCGACGATATCTCATACTGCGTGGCCGATCTGGAAGACGCGGTGGAGAAGAGCATTTTCACCGTCGAGCAGCTGTATCAGCACCTGATTCAGGAGTGGGGCGAGGTGGCGCCGGGCGATCTGTTCGACAAGACCGTCGCCAGCGCGTTTCGCAAGATCGACCGCGGCGGCGCGCGGCGCAGCGCGGAAGATCAGTTCTTCATGTATCTGCGGGTGTTTACCGTGGCGCGGCTGGTGCCGCACGCGGCGCAGCGCTTTATCGACAATCTTGACGCGGTTTATCAGGGCAGTTTCAATCAGGCGCTGCTGGAAGATTCCAGCCCTGCCTATCAGCTACTGAAAATATTTAAAAATGTGGCGTTCAAGCACGTGTTCAACCACCCGGAGGTCGAGCAGCTCGAGCTGCAAGGCTACCGGGTGATCAGCGGCCTGCTGGACATTTACAGCCCGCTGCTGGCGATGTCGCTGGCGGACTTCAGCCGGTTGGTGCGCGAGGACAGCCATCGCTCTTACCCGATCGAAACGCGCCTGTTCCACAAGCTGTCCACCAAGCATCGGCTGGCTTATGTGGAAGCGGTAGAAGGGCTGCAGCATTTATCGCCGGAGCAGCAAACCATTCGGGAATATTATTTCCGCGCGCGTTTATTGCAGGACTATATCAGCGGAATGACCGACCTTTATGCCTATGATGAATATCGTCGATTAATGGCGGCGGAATAATTAAGCGGAGGAATAATTATCAGCAATTCCAACCGGTTGGCTGTCTCGAGTTTTGTAAAGACGAACAATATTTGTTTACTATTGCCAATCATCTGTGCCGGAACTTCGGGCTATTAATTAACTCTGAATAAGCACGCAAGACAGCCATTCTTTTTTGAACGACTTTATAAGAGACACACAGATGAAAAAAACCGCATTAGTTCTGAGCGCACTGGCATTCAGCATCGGTATGGCGATGGGCCCGGTTACGGCCAGCGCCGCTGAAACCGCGTCTTCCAGCACCCAGCAGTTGCCGAGCCTGGCGCCGATGCTGGAGAAGGTGATGCCTTCCGTCGTGAGCATTAACGTTGAGGGCAGCACCACGGTCAATACGCCGCGCATGCCGCAACAGTTCCAACAGTTCTTCGGTGAAGATTCGCCGTTCTGCCAGGACGGTTCACCGTTCCAGGGCTCGCCGATGTGTCAGGGCGCTGAACAGCCCGGACCGGATGGCCAGCAGCCGCAGGGCACGCAGCAGAAATTCCAGGCGCTGGGCGCTGGGGTGGTTATCGATGCCGCCAAGGGCTATGTGGTGACCAACAATCACGTGGTGGACAACGCCAACAAGATCCAGGTGCAACTGAGCGACGGCCGCCGTTTCGACGCCAAAGTGATCGGCAAGGATCCGCGTTCCGACATCGCCCTGATCCAGCTGAAAGACTTCAAGAACCTGACGGCGATCAAGATGGCGGACTCCGATCAGCTGCGCGTCGGCGATTACACCGTGGCGATCGGCAACCCGTACGGGCTGGGTGAAACCGCCACCTCGGGCATCGTGTCCGCCCTGGGGCGCAGCGGCCTGAACATCGAAAACTACGAAAACTTTATCCAGACCGATGCGGCAATCAACCGCGGCAACTCCGGCGGCGCGCTGGTTAACCTGAACGGCGAGCTGATCGGCATCAACACCGCGATCCTGGCGCCGGACGGCGGCAACATCGGCATCGGCTTCGCCATTCCGAGCAATATGGTGAAAAACCTGACGGCGCAAATGGTCGAGTATGGCCAGGTGAAACGCGGCGAGCTGGGCATCATGGGCACCGAGCTGAACTCTGAGCTGGCCAAGGCGATGAAGGTCGACGCGCAGCGCGGCGCCTTCGTCAGCCAGGTAATGCCGAAATCTTCCGCCGCGAAGGCGGGCATCAAGGCCGGTGATGTGATCGTCACTATGAACGGCAAGGCCATCTCCAGCTTCGCCTCGTTCCGGGCAGAGATTGGCACGTTGCCGGTCGGCAGCAAGATGTCGCTGGGCATTATTCGCGACGGCAAGCCGATAACGATTGACGTCACGCTGGAGCAAAGCGCGCAGACCCAGGTGGCCTCGGGCAATATCTACACCGGCATTGAAGGCGCCGAGCTGAGCAATACCCAGGTCGGCAACGTGAAAGGCGTCAAGGTCGACAGCGTGAAAGCCGGCAGCGCCGCCGCACGCATCGGCCTGAAAAAGGGCGACGTGATCCTGGGCGTGAACCAACAGCCGATCCAGAACCTGGGCGAGCTGCGTAAAATCCTCGACAGCAAACCGTCGGTGCTGGCGTTGAATATTCAGCGCGGCGATAGCCAGCTGTACCTGCTGGCGCAGTGATAAACGTCAGGCGCTAAAAGCAACAAAGGCACGCTACGGCGTGCCTTTTTGCATTATGGCCTGAGGATTCAGGCCGGTTGCGCCAGATGCGCGCGCGCCGCGTGGATCACCAGTTCAATCTCATCCAACAGCTCCAGCCACTCCGGCTCCAGCTCGTCGTTGGTGATGCCCTGGCGCAGCTGCCGCTCGAGGTAGAAACACAGCTGCTTGAGGCGCGGCACGCCGCTGTAGCTGCAGCTGCCGTGTAGCTTATGGACCAGGTCGAGGATCTCGTCGTCGTGTTGCCCCTCGAGCAGCGCCTGCACCCGTTCGCGTACCTGCGGCAGGAAATCGAGCAGCATTTGCAGCAGATCGCGCGCCAGATCCGGTTTATTGGCCGCCTGGCGCAGCGCCAGCGGCCAGTCGAGCGACAGCGGGGCATCGTCGGCGACGGCGCTTTCCACGTCGCCGCTGTGGTAGCGCGACAGCACGCGGGTCAGCATTTTCTCGTCGATCGGCTTGGCCAGGTAGTCGTCCATCCCCGCCTGCAGCAGATGCTCGCGTTCGCCGCTGGCTGCATGGGCAGTGACGGCGACGATCGGCGTGGAGTTGTGGTGCGGCAGTTGGCGGATCAGTTCGCTAGCGTGAATGCCGTCCATCTTCGGCATTTGAATGTCCATCAGGATCAGATCCAGCACGTTGTTGCGCGCCAGCGCCAGCGCTTCCTCACCGCTCTCGCACAGCAGCGTTTTTTCCACCTGTTCGCCCAGCAGCGTGCCGATCAGCTTCAGGTTGGCCGGGTTGTCGTCGACCGCCATCACCGTCAGCGGCAGACGTTTACGCTCAGGCGGGGCGGCGAGCCGATCGGGCGTTTCCATTCTCAGCAGCGGGAACAGACGCGTGCTGGTGATAGGCTTGATCAGGCAGCCGAGCGCGCCTTGTTGCTTAAGCAGCTCGGCGTCGATCTGCGCCTGGCACGGCAGCGCCAGAATGACCCGATCGGCCAGCTTCAGCGAGGCCAACAATTTGTCCTGATGCTGCGCCATGTTGTCGCGGAACGGGATCGGCACGCCGGCCAGCAGGAAATCGTAATGGCCTGACGGCAGTTGGCCCAGCGTCGGCGAGTGGGTGATCACCAGCTGCGTGACGCTGAGCATGTTGAGCGTCGCCTGTGCCGCCGTCGGGTTGGACTCGATGTAGGCGAGCGTTTTGCCGTTCAGATCCGGCAGGTTCGGCGCCAGCGACAGCATGCCCTCGTTCAGATCCAGCGTGATGTGGAACCAGAAGGTCGAGCCGCGATTCAGCTGGCTGTGGAAGCAGATGTCGCCGCCCATCTCCTTCACCAGCTTTTGCGTGATCACCAACCCCAGCCCGGTGCCGCCGTGGCGGCGGGAGATGCTGGCGTCCGCCTGGCGGAACGCCTGGAACAGCTGCGACTGCTGGCGTTCGGAGATGCCGATGCCGGTGTCGTGGATCTGCACTTCCACTTCCACCCGGCGCTCCAGCTGTTTGCGCAGCTCGACGCGAATATCGATATTGCCGGTTTCGGTGAACTTGATGGCGTTGCCCAGCAGGTTGGTGATGATTTGCTGCAGGCGCAGCGAATCGCCGATCACCTGCTCCGGCACGTCGTTGTGCACATCCAGCGTCAGCTCCAACCCTTTGTCATGGGCGCTGGGGGCCAGCAGCACCACCACTTCGTCCAGCGTTTCGCGCAGGGCGAACGGAATATGCTCCAGCACCAGTTTGCCGGCCTCCAGCTTGGAGAAGTCCAGTACGTCATTGATGATGGTCAGCAGGTTGTTGGCCGAGCGCTCGATGGTCTGCAAATAGTCGGTTTGGGTCGCGCTCAGATCGGTTTTCAGCATCTGGCGGGTAAAACCGATCACGCCGTTGAGCGGGGTACGCAACTCGTGCGACATGTTGGCCAGGAATTCGGACTTGATGCGCGCCGCCTCCTGCGCGCGTTTTTTCGCCAGATCCAGTTCGACGTTCTGGATCTCCATCTGCTCCAGCGTTTCACGCAGGTCAGACGTGGCCTGATCGATGTTCTGCTGCATCTCTTCATGATAGGCGGTGAGCGACATCGCCATCGAGTTGATGCCGTTCTTCAGCATGTGCAGCTCGCCGAGCATGTAGCCCTCCACGCGGCTGTCGAGCTGGCCGCGGCGGATGCGATCGACGGTGTTCACCATGTTGCGGATCGGGCCGGTCACGTCGCGCATCAGGCGGTAAGCGAACAGGATGGCGATGCACATGCACAGCAGCAGCAGCAGGGTGGAGACGAACACCTCTTTATACTGCTGCAGCCGCACCGACTGCAGATCCAGCTCGATCGCCACATAGCCCAGGTTGTTGTCGGGGTGGCTGCCGCCGTCGGCGGTTTCATCCGGATACTGATTTTCCGACAGGATCGGCGTGCGCAGGATCAGCGAATCGCCGCGCCGGGTGAGCATCAGTTCGGTGGGCAACGGCACGCCTTTCGGCAACTGCAGCTGAGCGAAGTTGTGGTGATAATTGGAGGTGACGAACAGGTTGTTCTGCGCATCGAACACGGTGATCGAACGCACGATGTCCGAATGGCGGCGGTGCAGCAGGCTGACCAGTTGCCTGACCGATTCGCGGCTGCGGAACGTCATGCCGTACTCGCTGGCTACCGCCAGCGGCTCGATGATGCTGGCGCCGGCATCGACCAATTGCTCCTGCAGCTCGTTATAGCGGTGCACCACGAAGAAGGTGCTGAGCAGCAAACCAATCAGCAAGGTCGGGGCCAGAATCAGGATCATCATGCGCGCACGCAGGCTGTATTTGGTCATGGGATTCCAATGTGGGAGAATTGACAGCTGACACTAGCTTAATGAACCAGCACACAATCGACAAATATGGCGCAATTCTACTCTCCCAAACGCCGCGTGACGACCCGGCAGAGCTCACAAATCTTCACCGTGACGGTGAGCGATCTCGATACTTTCGGCCAGGGCGTGGCGCGCCACGACGGCAAAGCGGTGTTCGTGCCGGGCGTATTGCCGGGCGAGCAGGCGGAAATCCAACTGACCGAAGACAAGCGCCAGTTCGCCAAAGGCAAGCTCAAGCGCCTGCTGAGCCGCAGCCCGCAGCGGGTGGAGCCGCGCTGCCCGCATTTCGGCGTGTGCGGCGGCTGCCAGCAGCAACATGCGGATGAGGCGCTGCAACAGCAGAGCAAGGCGGCGGCGCTGGTGCGCATGATCGCCCGCGAAACCGGAGTAACCCCGCAACAGGAACCGGTGATCGCCGGCCCGGAATACGGCTATCGCCGCCGCGCCCGCCTGAGCCTGGCGTGGCAGCCGAAGCTGCAGCGCCTGATGATGGGGTTTCGACAGGCGGCCTCCAGCGAGCTGGTGGCGGTGGAGCACTGCCCGGTGCTGCGCCCGGAGCTGGAACAGCTGCTGGCGCCGGTGCGCGCCTGCCTGAGCGGGCTGCAGGCGGTGCGGCGGCTGGGGCATGTGGAGCTGGTGCTGGCGGATAACGGTCCGCTGCTGGTGCTGCGCCATCTCGATGCCCTGAAAGAGGCGGATCGCCAGGCGCTGTTGGCGTTTGGCGAGCGGGAAAAGGTCGCCGTTTATCTGGCGCCGGACAGCGATCGGGTGGAAAAACTGTGCGGTGAAACGCCGTATTATCAGGTTGACGGGCTACGCTTAGACTTCAGTCCGCGCGACTTTATTCAGGTCAATGACGCCGTAAACCAACAAATGGTGGCGCAGGCCCTTGAATGGCTCGACATTCAACCCAATGATCGGGTGCTGGACCTGTTCTGCGGCATGGGGAATTTCACCCTGCCGCTGGCGCGCCGCGCCGCTGCGGTGGTGGGCATCGAAGGTGTTGCCACGCTGGTAGCGAATGGGCAATATAATGCACATAAGAATAAGCTGAATAATGCGTCGTTCTTCCATGAGAATCTGGAGGACGACGTTGAGCGGCAACCTTGGGCAGCACAAGGGTTTGATAAGGTGATGCTGGATCCCGCCCGCGCCGGTGCGGCCGGGGTGATGTCACACATTGTAAAACTGGCGCCGGCGCGGGTGGTGTATGTTTCCTGTAACCCCACCACGCTGGCTCGCGACAGCAAAGTGCTGTTGAACGCCGGTTATCGTCTTGCGCGCGTGCGGATGTTGGATATGTTTCCGCACACGGGGCATCTTGAATCAATGGCGCTGTTTATCAACGAGCGCGCGCCAGAGGTCGCTGCAAAGTAGGGAGAAGTTATGGTTGCGGTAAGAAGTGCACATCTGAATACGGCGGGTGAGTTCGCTCTCGATGAGTGGATCGCCGGCTTGGGGCTACCCAACCCGCAGTCATGTGAGCGATTGGCCGCAACCTGGCGTTATTGTGAGCAGCAGACCCAAAACCATCCCGACGCCTCGCTGCTGTTGTGGCGCGGCCTGGAGATGGTGGAAATCCTCTCGACGCTGAGCATGGACAACGACAGCATGCGCGCCGCGCTGCTGTTTCCGCTGGTGGATGCCGGCATTGTGCAGGAAGAGATCCTGACGGAAACGTTCGGCAAGGGCATCGTCGCCCTGGTGCATGGCGTGCGGGACATGGACGCCATTCGCCAACTGAAAGCCACCCAAAACGACTCGATGGCCTCCGAACAGGTCGACAACGTGCGCCGCATGCTGCTGGCGATGGTGGAGGATTTCCGCTGCGTCGTCATCAAGCTGGCGGAGCGCATCGCCCACCTGCGCGAGGTGAAAGACGCGCCGGAAGACGAACGCGTGCTGGCGGCGAAAGAGTGTTCCAACATCTATGCGCCGTTGGCTAACCGGCTCGGCATCGGCCAGTTGAAGTGGGAGCTGGAGGATTTCTGCTTCCGCTACCTGCACCCGGAAGAATACAAGCGCATCGCCAAGCTGTTGCATGAGCGCCGCATCGATCGCGAACAGTTCATCGACGATTTCGTCGCCGGGCTGCGCGACGAGATGGCCAAAGAAGGCATTCGGGTGGAGATCTACGGCCGGCCGAAACACATCTACAGCATCTGGCGCAAGATGCAGAAAAAGCACCTGGCGTTCGACGAACTGTTCGACGTGCGCGCGGTGCGCATCGTGGCGGAGCGTCTGCAGGATTGCTATGCGGCATTGGGCATCGTGCATACCCACTTCCGCCATCTGCCGGATGAGTTCGACGACTACGTCGCCAACCCCAAACCCAACGGCTACCAGTCGATCCACACCGTGGTGCTGGGGCCGCGCGGCAAAACCGTCGAGATTCAGATCCGCACCCGGCAAATGCACGAAGACGCCGAACTGGGGGTGGCCGCGCACTGGAAGTACAAAGAGGGCGCGGGGGTTACCGTGCGCTCCGGCTACGAAGAGCGCATCGCCTGGCTGCGTAAGCTGATCGCCTGGCAGGAAGAGATGGCGGACTCCGGCGAGATGCTCGACGAAGTGCGCAGCCAGGTGTTCGACGATCGGGTCTATGTCTTTACCCCGAAAGGCGACGTGGTGGATCTGCCGGCCGGCTCCACGCCGCTCGATTTCGCCTACCACATTCACAGCGACGTTGGTCACCGCTGCATCGGCGCCAAGATCGGCGGCCGCATCGTGCCGTTTACCTATCAGCTGAAGATGGGCGATCAGATTGAGATCATCACCCAGAAACAGCCGAACCCGAGCCGCGACTGGCTGAACCCGAACCTGGGCTACGTGACCACCAGCCGCGGGCGCTCGAAGATCCACAACTGGTTCCGCAAGCAGGATCGCGACAAGAACATTCTTGCCGGCCGCCAGATGCTGGACAACGAACTGGAACACCTCGGCATCAGCCTGAAAGAGGCCGAGAAGCTGCTGATCCCGCGCTACAACATGAACTCGCTGGACGAGGTGCTGGCGGCGATCGGCGGCGGGGACATTCGCCTGAACCAGATGGTGAATTTCCTGCAGGGCAAGTTCAACAAGCCGAGCGCCGAAGAGCAGGATCGCGAGGCGCTGCGCCAGCTGGTGCAGCAGAAAGCGCCGCCGCCGGCCCGCAACAAGGATAACGGCCGCGTGGTGGTGGAGGGCGTGGGCAACCTGATGCACCACATCGCCCGCTGCTGCCAACCGATCCCGGGCGACGACATCGTCGGCTTTATCACCCAGGGGCGCGGCATCTCGATCCACCGTGCGGACTGCGATCAGCTGGCCGATTTGCAATCGCATGCGCCGGAGCGCATCGTCGATGCGGTGTGGGGCGAAAGCTACTCCAGCGGTTATTCGCTGGTGGTGCGCGTGATGGCCAACGATCGCAGCGGGCTGCTGCGCGATATCACCACCATTCTGGCCAACGAAAAGGTCAACGTGCTGGGCGTCGCCAGCCGCAGCGATACCAAGAAGCAGTTGGCCACCATCGATATGGACATCGAAATTTATAACCAGCAGGTGCTGGGCCGGGTGCTGGCGAAGCTGAACCAGCTGCCGGACGTGATAGACGCCAAGCGTCTGCACGGCAACTAACTCCTGCGCCTTTCGGGCCGCATCCGAGGTCGATGCGGCCCGAACTCCATCAGTTCCGGCGGACATGTCCGTGCGCCCCCATTTTCTCAGAGATTTTTTATGACCCAATCCACTTCGTTGCAGCGCCTGCTGAACATCATGAAAACGCTGCGCGACCCGCAGAACGGTTGCTCATGGGACCGTAAGCAAACCTTCGCCACCATCGCGCCCTACACGCTGGAAGAGACTTACGAAGTGCTGGACGCCATCGAACGGCAGGACTACGCCGATCTGCGCGACGAACTGGGCGACTTGCTGTTTCAGGTAGTGTTCTACGCTCAGATGGGGCAGGAACAGGGGCTGTTCGATTTTGATGAGGTGTGCACCGCCATCAGCGACAAGCTGGAGCGCCGTCATCCGCACATCTTCGGCGACGCCGAGGGCGGAGACAGCGAAGCCGTGGCGGCGCGCTGGGAGCAGCTCAAGGCCGGCGAGCGCGCCGAAAAAGCGCTGCACTCAGTGCTGGACGACATTCCGCAGGCGTTGCCGGCGTTGATGAAGGCGCACAAGATCCAAAAACGCTGCGCCTCGGTCGGCTTCGACTGGAACACGCTGGGCCCGGTGCTGGACAAAGTGTATGAAGAGATCGACGAAGTGATGCACGAAGCCCGCCAGGCGGTGGTCGATGAGAGCAAGCTGGAAGAGGAGATCGGCGATCTGCTGTTCGCCACGGTGAACCTCTCGCGCCATTTGGGCCACAAGGCCGAGAACGCATTGCAGGCGGCCAACCGCAAGTTCGAACGCCGCTTCCGCGAGGTGGAGGCGATCGTCAAGCAACGCGGGCTGCGGCTTGAAGACGCCACGCTGGAGCAGATGGAAGACGCCTGGCAGCAGGTGAAACGCCAGGAAAGTTGAATCGCTGCAACGACAATGTTGAATGTTGATCACAAACAAGGTTCACTCAAGCTGAAACGGTTAAGCTTACGGTCAGGTCACAGGCGCAGGGCTGCCGTCGGCAGCAAAAGGCCAACAAACTGAAATCTAAGGTGTTTTATCGCTCGAGAGGGGCGGTAAAAAGAAATTTTCTCCGCTAACTCTTTGTATTTCCTGGAGGGTTTTGGGCGCGCCGGCGGAGTAAACCCTGATGAACACGGGAGGGCGGCCGAGATGATGGACAGCAAAACGATCGTTTGTAGGTCAGGAGAGGTTCGGGTATACTACTTTCCCGTCCTGGTTCTTCCATCGTCTTTAAACCTAAACTCTCAGGTTCAGCATGACAACTAATTATATTTTTGTGACCGGCGGGGTCGTATCCTCTCTGGGTAAAGGCATTGCCGCAGCCTCTCTGGCGGCTATTCTTGAAGCCCGTGGCCTCAACGTTACCATCATGAAACTGGACCCGTACATCAACGTGGATCCGGGCACCATGAGCCCGATTCAGCATGGGGAAGTTTTCGTCACCGAAGACGGCGCAGAAACCGATCTGGATTTGGGTCACTACGAGCGCTTCATCCGCACCAAAATGTCGCGTCGCAACAACTTCACCACCGGCCGCATCTACTCCGACGTGCTGCGTAAAGAACGCCGCGGCGACTATCTGGGCGCGACCGTGCAGGTCATTCCGCACATCACCAACGCGATCAAAGAACGCATCATCGAAGGCGGCGAAGGCCATGATGTGGTGCTGGTGGAAATCGGCGGCACCGTCGGCGATATCGAATCGCTGCCGTTCCTCGAAGCCATCCGTCAGATGGCGGTGGAAGTGGGCCGCGAGCACACCCTGTACATGCACCTGACGCTGGTGCCGTACATGGCGGCGGCGGGCGAAGTGAAAACCAAGCCGACCCAGCATTCCGTAAAAGAGCTGCTTTCCATCGGTATTCAGCCTGATGTGCTGATTTGCCGTTCCGACCGCGCGGTTCCTGCTAACGAACGCGCGAAAATCGCGCTTTTCTGCAACGTGCCGGAAAAAGCGGTTATCTCTCTGAAAGACGTTGATTCTATTTATAAAATCCCAGGCCTATTGAAATCTCAGGGGCTGGACGATTATATTTGTAAACGATTCAGCCTGAACGCGCCGGAAGCCAACCTGGCCGAATGGGAACAGGTGATCTACGAAGAAGCCAATCCGGGCGGCGAAGTGACCATCGGTATGGTCGGCAAATACGTTGAGTTGCCGGACGCCTACAAGTCGGTGATCGAAGCGCTGAAGCACGGCGGGCTGAAAAACCGTCTGACCGTGAACATCAAGCTGATCGACTCGCAGGACGTGGAAACCCGCGGCGTGGAAGTGCTGAAAGGGCTGGACGCGATCCTGATCCCGGGCGGCTTCGGCTACCGCGGCGTGGAAGGCAAAGTGATGACCGCACGCTATGCGCGCGAGAACAACATTCCTTACCTGGGCATTTGCCTGGGCATGCAGGTGGCGTTGATGGAGTTCGCTCGCAACGTGGCGGGGATGGAGAACGCCAACTCCACCGAGTTTATGCCAGACTGTAAGTACCCGGTGGTGGCGTTGATCACCGAATGGCGCGATGAAGACGGCAACGTCGAAGTGCGCAGCGAAGAAAGCGATTTGGGCGGCACGATGCGCGTAGGTGGCCAACAGTGCAACCTGAGCGACAACAGCCTGGTGCGTCAGCTGTACGGCGAACCGACCATTGTCGAGCGTCATCGTCACCGTTACGAAGTTAACAACATGCTGTTGAAGCAGATCGAAGCCGCAGGGCTGCGTGTCGCCGGTCGTTCCGCCGACAACAAGCTGGTCGAGATCATTGAACTGCCGAATCACCCGTGGTTTGTGGCCTGTCAATTCCACCCGGAATTTACATCGACGCCGCGTGATGGGCATCCGCTGTTCGCCGGCTTCGTGAAAGCCGCAGGCGAGCATCAGAAGCGCCAGGTGAAATAAAATATTTGGTAGGCGGCGCGCGGTGAGAACCGCGCGCTGTTTGTCTGGAGTTTTAGTTTAACTTGTACTGAGGAAAACCTAATGTCCAAAATCGTTAAAGTCATCGGTCGTGAAATCATCGACTCCCGCGGTAACCCGACTGTTGAAGCCGAAGTTCATCTGGAAGGCGGTTTCGTCGGCCTGGCTGCTGCGCCGTCAGGTGCTTCTACCGGTTCCCGCGAAGCGCTGGAACTGCGTGACGGTGACAAGTCTCGTTTCCTGGGTAAAGGCGTACTGAAAGCCGTTGCTGCAGTAAACGGTCCGATTGCTCAGGCAGTACTGGGTAAAGATGCCAAAGACCAGGCGAACATCGACAAGATCATGATCGAGCTGGACGGCACCGAAAACAAATCCAACTTCGGCGCCAACGCCATTCTGGCGGTTTCCCTGGCAGCAGCGAAAGCGGCCGCAGCCTCTAAAGGCATGCCGCTGTACGAGCACATCGCTGAACTGAACGGCACCCCAGGCAAATTCTCCATGCCACTGCCGATGATGAACATCATCAACGGCGGCGAGCACGCTGACAACAACGTCGACATTCAGGAATTCATGATTCAGCCGGTTGGCGCGAAGACCCTGAAAGAAGCGGTGCGTATCGGTTCCGAAGTGTTCCACCACCTGGCGAAAGTTCTGAAAGCCAAAGGCATGAACACCGCCGTGGGCGACGAAGGCGGCTACGCGCCAAACCTGGGTTCCAACGCCGAAGCGCTGGCGGTTATCGCTGAAGCGGTAAAAGCGGCGGGCTACGAGCTGGGCAAAGACGTCACTCTGGCGATGGACTGCGCGGCTTCCGAATTCTACAAAGACGGTAAATACGTGCTGGCCGGCGAAGGCAACAAAGCCTTCACTTCCGAAGAGTTCACTCACTTCCTGGAAGAGCTGACCAAACAGTACCCAATCGTGTCTATCGAAGACGGCCTGGATGAATCCGACTGGGCGGGCTTCGCTTACCAGACCAAAGTGCTGGGCGACAAAATCCAGCTGGTGGGCGACGATCTGTTCGTGACCAACACCAAGATCCTGAAAGAAGGCATCGAGAAAGGCATCGCTAACTCCATCCTGATCAAATTCAACCAGATCGGTTCTCTGACCGAAACGCTGGCGGCTATCAAGATGGCGAAAGACGCCGGCTACACTGCGGTGATCTCTCACCGTTCCGGTGAAACCGAAGACGCAACCATCGCCGACCTGGCGGTAGGTACTGCAGCTGGCCAGATCAAAACCGGTTCCATGAGCCGTTCTGACCGCGTTGCCAAGTACAACCAACTGATCCGCATCGAAGAAGCGCTGGGTGACCGTGCGCCGTTCAACGGCCTGAAAGAAGTTAAAGGCCAGTAAGTTCGACCGATTCGGTTGCTAAATAAAAACCCGCCGCGGCGGGTTTTTTTATGGCTGACGTCCCGATGTTAACCCTGTTTTATTTATTAATAATCGCTGCGTTTACCCTAATAAATTTATTGTGCAGTTTTCTTGCCGGTTTTTATATTCCGTTTTTATTTGCTTTATAATTATTCGTTACTAGACTGCCAATAAGGCGGCGTTATTTTTTTCTTGCCGTTAAATATCGCCATCATCGTAATGCGTTCTTTCATACTGCCGGGTTTCGGCTGGGGGAGGGCCAGATGCGACAGCGAGTCGTCATTGTCGGCGGTGGAACCGGCGGCACCATGCTAGCCAATCTGCTGGCCGTGAAATTGCACTGGGAAATTCTCAATAATAAAGTTGAGTTATTAATGATTTCGGATTCGCCGCTGCATTATTACAAGCCGGCGTTTATGTATGTTGCATTCAATAATTTTTTCAAGCAGGAGCTCACGCGTTCACAGCGGAGTTTATTGCGGCCGGAAATACAGTTTGTCGTCGATAAAGCGGAATCTTTTGATTTAAAACAGCGGTATATCATTACGCAAAGCGGCAAGCATTATCCGTATGACTTCCTGGTTTTCGCCACCGGCTGCGTGCCCTGGCCGGAGCGCATCGAAGGGTTGGCGCAGGCGGGCGATCATTTCTACCAGTATCAGGCCGCGCGACGGTTGGCGCATAAGCTGGCGACGATCGAGAAAGGCCGCATTTTCATCACCGTGTCCTTCCCTGAAACGCCTAATGTGCCCCATCAGTGCGGCATCGCGCCGATTGAAACCACCCTGATGCTGGACGACTACCTGCGGCGGCGCGGCGTGCGCAAGGCGGTGGAGATCGTTTATACCTACCCAACCATTTCTCAACTGCTGCGCAACTGTCTGTTTTTACAGCGCCCGACCGGCGAAGCGCTACCCGCTATTTTTGCCGCGCGCGACATTCGCCACCAGCGTGGGTTTACCCTCAGCCGGGTGGACGCTCAGCGCAACATCGCCTATTCCGCCGAGGGGGAAGAACAGCCGTTCGACATTCTGATGGCGACGCCGCCCATCCGTGCAGTGGAGGCGGTGCGCAATACCGGGTTGAGCGAGAGCCAAAACGGCGAAGGCTGGCTGCCGACCGATCATCAAACGCTGCAGGTCTACGGCCAGCAGGGGGTGTATGTCATAGGCGATACCGTGGATTTGCCGGTCAGCAAGGCCGGCGGCTCTTGCCATAATCAGGCGCCGGTCATTGCCGACAACATCGTGGCGGAAATGCGGCTGGGCCAAACCGTGAGCCATTATGACGGAAAGGTGCAGGCGGTCGCGCAAATGGGGCTGAATGCCGGCATGCCGCTGGTGTATGACTACCGTCACGACGTGCTGCCGACGCCCGCCACCAAGGCGGGCGGTATGCTGCGCAACGGGTTCAACCGCGGCCTTTACTGGGCCACGGTAAGGGGACTGATATGACGGAAAGCACGGTGCATGCGGCTGACCTGCAATCATTGGCGGCGTTGCTCGAGAAACTGCAGCCGCTGCTGGCGGGCGGCCGTTTGGATAACGTGGTCGATCTGTTGTCGCTGCTGTCGGACGCGGTGGACATCGCCGACAACGCGCTGGTGGAGAAACTGGCCGGCGTCTTTGAAGGTTTGGTGACCATCGGTTGGGAAGGCGGAACGGCGCTGCAGATGGCGCACAGCGAGCTGCAATTGAATCCTCCGCCGGCCAGTTTTCGCGCGCTGTACGCCTTGCTGAAGCAGCCGGATACCCTGCTGGGGTTGACGCTGCTGCTGCGTACTTTACAAATCATCGGCCAGCGCACGCGAGACAGCGCATTGCCGCCGGCCCTTTCGGATGAATCAAAAAATTAAGCTTCACCCACTCAGGTAAGGAGTTGTGTTATGTCCGCTACAGCAGTTGGCCACGACTTTGCCACCCGGGCTATTCATTACGGCTACGATCCGCAGCGGTATCAGGGGGCACTGTCTCCGCCGGTGTTTATGAGCTCTACGTTTGCTTTTCCCACTGCAGAATACGGCGGCGCCTGCTTTGCCGGCACCGAGCCGGGGTACTTTTACTCGCGCATCGCCAATCCGACGTTAAACCTGCTCGAGCAACGCATCGCCAACCTGGAGGAGGGGGAGGCGGCGGTGGCGTTCGCTTCCGGCATGGGGGCGATCACCGCCTGTTGCTGGACGCTGCTCAGACCGGGCGATGAGCTGATTGTCGACGAAACCGTGTATGGTTGCACCTTCAGCTACTTTCATCATGGCCTGGCGCGCTTTGGCGTCAAGATAACCCACGTTGATCTGACCCGGCCGGAGCGGCTGGCGGCGGCCATTGGACCGCGTACCCGCCTGGTGTATTGCGAAACGCCGGCCAATCCCAATATGCGTTTGATCGATATCGCCGCCGTGGCGGAGATTGCCCATCGGCATCAGGCGCTGTTGCTGGTGGACAACACCTATTGCACGCCCTATCTGCAGCGGCCTTTGGCGCTAGGCGCCGATATCGTGGTGCACTCGGCGACCAAGTACCTCGGCGGACACGGCGATCTCCTGGCCGGAATAGCGGTGACGCGTCAGGCGTTGGCAGAGGCGATCCGTCTGGAGGGGCTAAAGGACATGACCGGGGCGGTACTGTCGGCGCAGGATGCCGCGCTGGTGCTGCGCGGGATGAAAACCCTGCCGCTGCGCATGGATCGTCATTGCGATAACGCGCAGCGCCTGGCGGAGATGTTGGCGGAGCATCCGGCGGTCGAGCGGGTATATTACCCCGGCCTGGCGAACTTCCCGCAGCATGCGTTGGCGCAGCGGCAAATGGCGCGCCCCGGCGGCATGCTGGCGTTTGAGCTGCGGGGCGGCCTGCGTGCGGGCATTCGTTTCCTCAACGCGCTGCAGCTCATCTTGCGCGCGGTCAGCCTGGGCGATTGCGAAAGCCTGGCGCAGCACCCGGCCAGCATGACGCACTCGGCCTACACGCCGGAAGAGCGGAAACGGCATCACATCAGCGAGGGGCTGGTGCGGTTGTCCGCCGGGCTGGAGGCGTTTGACGATCTGCAGGCGGATATCCTGCAGGCGTTGGCGCAGGCGCAATAAAAAACCCGCCGCAGCGGGTTTTAGCAGAAGCGAGCGTTACATCTGTTGCGTCGCCGCGGTCACCGGCGAACCGCCGCCTTTCTTGCGAACCCACAGCCAGTAAGCCACGGTGAGTAAAGCGATCCACACCAACCCGACGTACAGCGCGATGCGGCTCTCTTCGAAATAGCCGAGCAGGCCGATGACGAACGCCATAAAGGCGGTCGCCAATGCCGGCGCCACCGGCCACCACGGCACCGGGAAGCTCAACTGGCGCGTTTCTTCCGGCGACAGCGTGCGGCGCATGACGATCTGCGACAGCAGGATCATCAGCCACACCCAGACGGTGGCGAAGGTGGCGATCGAAGCGATGATCATGAAGACCTTCTCCGGGATCAGGTAGTTGAGCACCACCGCCAACAGCAGGGCGACCGACATCACCAGCACCGTCATCCACGGCACGCCGCTGGCGGTCAGTTTGGTGAAGCTGCGCGGCGCCTGGCCGTCCTGCGCCATGCCGTACATCATGCGGCCGGCGCCGAAGATATCGCTGTTGATGGCCGAAATGGCGGCGGTGATCACTACCACGTTCAGCACGTTGGCGGCGGAGCTGATGCCGAGGTTGCTGAAGATCTCAACGAACGGGCTGCCGTTCTGGCCGATGCTGTTCCACGGATAGATAGCCATCAGCACCGTCAGCGTCAGCACGTAAAACAGCAGGATGCGCACCGGCACGGCGTTGATCGCCTTCGGCAGCACTTTGGCGGGGTCTTTCGCCTCGCTGGCGGTAATGCCGATGATCTCGATGCCGCCGAAGGCGAACATCACCACCGCCAATGACGCGACCACGCCGCCGATGCCGTTAGGCATAAAGCCGCCGTGTTGCCACAGGTTGCTGATGCCGGTGGCGTGCTGGGTTTGCCCGAAACCGAACAGCATCACCGCTGCACCGCCGACGATCATCGCCACGATGGCGGCGACCTTGACCAGCGACAGCCAGAACTCCAGCTCGCCGAAGACCTTGACGCTGCACAGGTTGAGCGCGCCGATAAACAGGATGATGCTGAGCACCCAAACCCACTGAGCGACGTCCGGGAACCACAGCCCCATATAGATGCCGAAGGCGGTGACGTCCGCCAGGGCGACGATCACCATTTCAAAGGTGTAGGTCCAGCCGGTGAGGAACCCGGCCAGCGGGCCGAGATAGTGGCTGGCGTAGTGGCCGAACGAGCCGGAAACCGGCTGATGCACCGCCATTTCACCCAGCGCGCGCATCACCATGAATACCGCCGCGCCGCCCACCAGATAGGCCAGCAGCACGGCCGGACCGGCCAGTTGGATGGCGCCGGCGGAGCCGTAGAACAGGCCGGTGCCGATCGCCGAGCCGAGAGCCATGAAACGGATATGCCGCGCGTTTAGTCCGCGTCTGAGTTGTGTCGTTTCGTTACGCATGTTGTTTCCCGTTAAGTGTTTGCCGAACAGGCACGCGCTGCCCGCACCGGGTGGAACGCACCCGGCGGGGCAGAACAAACTGCGTGATTCAGTGTGTGATGATTATGCCTGGCTAGGCAGCAGCGCCGCAGGCAGCAGCGATGTCAGGTGACCGGCCGCCAAGAGTTGGCTGGCGGCTTCAATGTCGGGGGCGAAGAAACGATCCTTGTCGTAGAAACTGACATGCTCGCGCAGCAGACGGCGCGCCTGCTCCAGACCTTCCGAGGTCTTCAGGCCGTTGCGGAAATCCAGGCCCTGGCAGGCGGCCAGCCATTCGACCGCCAGAATGCCGCGCACGTTGTCCGCCATGCTCCACAGGCGGCGACCGGCGGCCGGCGCCATGGAGACGTGGTCTTCCTGGTTGGCGGAGGTCGGGATGCTGTCGACGCTCGACGGATGCGCCAGCGCTTTGTTTTCGCTGGCCAGCGCCGCGGCGGTGACCTGAGCGATCATGAAGCCGGAGTTCACGCCGCCGTTTTCCACCAGGAACGGCGGCAGTTGCGACATGTGTTTGTCCATCATCAGCGAGATGCGGCGCTCGGACAGCGAACCGATTTCGGCGAACGCCAGCGCCAGGTTATCGGCGGCCATCGCCACCGGTTCGGCATGGAAGTTGCCGCCGGACAGCACGTCACCCTGTTCGGCGAACACCAGCGGGTTATCGGAGACGGCGTTGGCTTCTATCTCCAGCACCTCGGCGGCCTGGCGGATCTGCGTCAGGCAGGCGCCCATCACCTGCGGCTGGCAGCGCAGGGAGTAAGGATCCTGCACTTTTTCGCAGTTGCGGTGCGAGTCGGAGACTTCGCTGCGCGCGCCGAGCAGGTGGCGGTAGGCGAGGGCGGCGTCGATCTGGCCGCGCTGGCCGCGCACCTCATGGATACGCGCATCGAACGGGCTGCGGGAGCCCAGCGCCGCTTCCACCGTCAGGCTGCCCGCCACGGTCGCGGCGGCGAACAGGTCTTCCGCGTCGAACAGGCCGCGCAGCGCGAAGGCGGCGGAGACCTGGGTGCCGTTCAGCAGCGCCAGGCCCTCTTTCGCCGCCAGCGTCAGCGGTTTCAGACCGGCCTTGGCCAGCGCTTCGGTCGCCGGCAGCCATTGGCCCTGATGACGCGCCTGGCCTTCGCCCAGCAGCACCAGGCTCATGTGCGCCAGCGGCGCCAGGTCGCCGGAGGCGCCGACCGAGCCCTTCAGCGGGATATGCGGATAAACTTCGGCGTTGACCAGCGCGATCAGCGCCTGGATGACTTCCAGACGAATGCCGGAGAAGCCGCGCGACAGGCTGTTGATTTTCAGCACCATGATCAGGCGCACCAGATTGTCGTCGGTGGGCTCGCCCACGCCGGCGGCGTGTGACAGCACGATCGAACGCTGCAGGTTTTCCAGATCGTCGCGGGCGATGCGGGTCGAAGCCAGCAGGCCAAACCCGGTGTTGATGCCGTAAGTGGTGCGGTTTTCTTCAACGATGCGTTCCACGCAGGCCACGCTCTGCTGGATAGGGCCGTAGGCGTTGTCGTCCAGCGTCAGCGTCACCGGATGTTGATACACGTCGCGTAGCTGGGCCAGCGTCAGTTTGCCTGGGCGAATAGTCAGCGCTTTCATGCTTTTTCTCCTTGGGTCGCGGCAACCATCGGCAGGTTCAGGCCTTGCTCACGGGCGCAGTCGATAGCGATATCGTAACCGGCGTCGGCGTGACGCATAACCCCGGTAGCCGGGTCATTGTGCAGGACGCGGGCAATGCGCTCGGCGGCTTCGTCGGTGCCGTCGCAGACGATCACCATGCCGGAGTGTTGGGAGAAGCCCATGCCGACGCCGCCGCCGTGGTGCAGGGAAACCCAGGTGGCGCCGCTGGCGGTATTCAGCAGCGCGTTCAGCAGCGGCCAGTCGGAAACGGCATCTGAGCCGTCTTTCATCGCTTCGGTTTCACGGTTCGGGCTGGAAACGGAGCCGGAATCCAGATGGTCGCGGCCGATGACGATCGGGGCAGACAGTTCGCCGCGGCGCACCATCTCGTTGAACGCCAGGCCCAGCTTGGCGCGCTGGCCGAGGCCAACCCAGCAGATGCGCGCCGGCAGGCCCTGGAAGCTGATGCGCTCGCGCGCCATGTCCAGCCAGCGGTGCAGGTGCTCGTCATCCGGGATCAGCTCTTTCACCATGGCGTCGGTTTTGTAGATGTCCTGCGGATCGCCGGACAGCGCCGCCCAGCGGAACGGCCCGATGCCGCGGCAGAACAGCGGACGGATGTAGGCCGGCACGAAGCCCGGGAAGTCGAAGGCGTTGTCGACGCCGGTTTCTTTCGCCATCTGGCGAATGTTGTTGCCGTAGTCGAAGGTCGGCACGCCCATCTGCTGGAACGCCAGCATGGCTTTGACGTGATCGGCCATCGATTGCTTGGCGGCGGCGACCACTTTGGCCGGCTCGGTTTGAGCGCGCTGGCGATACTCTTCCCAGCTCCAGCCCTTCGGCAGGTAGCCGTTCAGCGGATCGTGGGCGCTGGTCTGGTCGGTGACCATGTCCGGGCGCACGCCGCGGCGCACCAGCTCAGGCAGGATTTCCGCCGCGTTGCCGCACAGAGCGATGGAGATGGCTTTGCCTTCTGAGGTGTATTTCTTGATGCGGGCCAGCGCGTCGTCCAGATCTTTGGCCTGCTCATCGACGTAGCGGGTTTTCAGACGGAAATCGATGCGGCTCTGCTGACATTCGATGTTCAGCGAGCAGGCGCCCGCCAGCGTCGCGGCCAGCGGCTGCGCGCCGCCCATGCCGCCCAGACCGGCGGTCAGCACCCAGCGCCCCTGCAGGCTGCCGTCGTAGTGCTGGCGGCCCGCTTCGACGAAGGTTTCATAGGTGCCCTGAACGATGCCCTGGCTGCCGATGTAGATCCAGCTGCCGGCGGTCATCTGGCCGTACATCGCCAGGCCTTTGGCGTCCAGCTCGTTGAAGTGTTCCCAGGTTGCCCAGTGCGGCACCAGGTTGGAGTTGGCGATCAGCACGCGCGGCGCGTTGCTGTGGGTTTTGAAGACGCCGACCGGTTTGCCGGACTGCACCAGTAGGGTTTCGTCTTCTTCCAGCGTTTTCAGGGTTTCGACGATCTTGTCGTAGCAATCCCAGTCGCGCGCGGCGCGGCCGATGCCGCCGTACACCACCAGCTCGTGTGGGTTCTCCGCAACTTCAGGATCGAGGTTGTTCATCAGCATGCGTAACGGCGCTTCGGTCAGCCAGCTTTTTGCGTTTAATTGTGTGCCGCGTGGCGCGCGTACATCGACATTGCGAACTTTGTTATTTGTAGTCACAGCATTTTCCTCAAACAGTATCGGTGCAGATTCCATGCCGCGGTGGGGATGAGTACCACGGCATAACAATGCGTAGGGCTTATTAACATATACTTGTATGTACAAGCATATGCAACACTGACCAGTTGCCGCTGAAAAGTGGCATAAGAAAAAGTTATTTTCTTTTTATATCAGGTTGATATGCGATTTTTTATCGCCGGCCTCAGGTACGGAAAGCCGGAGAAAAGTGAGCTGTTCGGCAAAAATGAATTAAAATTGACTCATTTTTGGGCGGCTAGTCACAATATTTTTACAGTCTGATTACAGTTGACGGCGGAGGATAAAAAAGCCCTATCACCGCAGGAAGAAAGCCCGCCGTGGGCGGGCTTGCAAGGGTCAGGCGGCCGGCTGCAGCGTCGGTTTGCGGCTCATCTTGCACACCGTGGCGATGGCGGCGATCAGCGCCGGCACGCACAGGAACATCAGGATGCTCTGCACTTCCCACTGCATAGCCAGCAGTTGGGCGCCCATCATGGTGCCGGCGACGCCGCCGAAGCGGCCGATGCCCTGCATCCAGGCGATGCCGGTGGCGCGGCTGTGGGTCGGGTAGAAGGTCGCCGCCAGCGTTTGCAGCCCGGACTGCGCGCCGTTCATGGTGACGCCCATCAGGAAGATGAAGGCGCCCAGCAGTACGATCTGTTTATCCTCGGTGGCCATCGCCACGATCAGCAGGGCGGTGACGACAAAGCCGCTCGAGACTACTTTGTGCGCATTCCAGCGGTCCATCAACCAGCCGGCCACCAGGATGCCCAGCGTGCCGCCGAAGGTGAACAGCGAGGTGAGCATCGCCGATTGCTCCAACTGATAGCCCAGTCCCTGCATCAGGATTGGCATCCAGCTCAGCAACACGTAGTAGATCACCAGCCCCATAAAGTAGGTCAGCCACAGCATCAGCGTGCCGAGCAGGTAAGGGCGGCTGAACAGCAGGCCGACGCTGGTCTTGGTCTGCGCCAGCTTCTCTTCGTACAGGTAAAAACGCGTCACGTCGTCGAGGCTCCGGCTGACGAAGCGCTGCGCGATGCGCTTGATCTTCGCCGCATCCTGGCCGCGGTTAACCATATATTTAACCGACTCCGGCAGCAGCAGGATCAGCAGGACAGTCAATACCAGCGGCGCGATGGCGCCGAGCAGCAGCACGCTGTGCCAGCCGTAGTTCGGGATCAGCCACGATGAAATGGCGCCGCCGCCGGCCGCGCCCAGCGGAAAACCGCAGTACATGGTGTTGATCGCCAGCGAACGGCAGCGCTGCGGCGCGTATTCGGAGATCAAGGTAATGGCGTTGGGCATCGCCGCTCCCAGCCCGAGACCGGTGAGGAAGCGCCACAGCGTCAGGCTGTTGAGCGAACCGGCGTAGGCGGTGGCTAGGCTCGACAGGCCGAAGAACAGGCAGGAAAACACCAGCACGCGCTTGCGGCCGATGCGGTCGGAGATCGGCCCGGCGATCAGCGCGCCGAGCGACAGCCCCAGCAGCGCAGCGCTCAGCACCGGCCCCAGATCCTGCTTCACGATGCCCCAGTCTTTGGCGACCGAGGGGGCGATATAGCCCATGGCGGCGGTATCGAAGCCGTCGATGGCGAGGATCAGAAATCCGAGAATGATCAGTGTCCAGTGAAACAGCGAAAACTTGCTGTCGTCGATGGCCTGTTGAATGTTTAACTCGCTGGTGGAATGAGTCATGGCACCCTCTAAACGCAGATGTAGTCGTGATGGATGGAACGTGGCCGAAACTGGCGCTCGGCTTGTGTTTGCTTGTATATACATCTGCGCGTCGGCGCTTTATGTCAAATATAATTATCTTATTTGTTAACTTTGTGTTGTTTTCTGTGGAGCAGGTTGCACCGCCGATGAAAGGCCAAAGACCGGTTAACAAATTAAATGAACGCCCTTGGCGGTGAGATATGCTGACGGCGGCGCGGAGGATAAAATTTAATACAATTTTGGCCGTTTGGTCGCCGGGCCGGAATCTGCGATAATCGCTTTTTACTTTTCCAGATTGAGAAACCGATGCAGTACCCGATCAACGAGATGTTCCAAACCTTGCAGGGCGAAGGCTTTTTCACCGGCGTTCCGGCCATTTTCATCCGCCTGCAGGGCTGCCCGGTAGGGTGCAGCTGGTGCGACACCAAACATACCTGGGAAAAGGAAGCCCATCGGGAAGTCGACCTGCAACGGATCCTGGTCAAAACAGAAGAGAGCGACGCCTGGGGCAATGCCGGCGCCGAGCAGCTGTTGGCGGTGATGCGCCAACAAGGTTACACCGCGCGCCATGTGGTGATCACCGGCGGTGAACCCTGCATCTACGATCTGGCGCCGTTGACCGAGCTGTTCGAGCAGCACGGCTACCGTTGCCAGATTGAAACCAGCGGCACCCACGAAATTCGCTGCTCCGCCAACACCTGGGTGACGGTTTCGCCCAAGGTGAATATGCGCGGCGGCATGAAGGTGCTGGATCAGGCGCTGCGGCGCGCCGACGAGGTGAAGCATCCGGTGGCGCGCGAGCGCGATATCGAGGCGCTGGATGCGCTGCTGGCGACGCTGCAGGACGATAAGGCGCGCATTATCGCGCTGCAGCCGATCAGCCAGAAAGAAGAGGCGACCCGCCTGTGCATCGAAACCTGCATTGCGCGCAATTGGCGGCTGTCGATGCAGACCCACAAATATCTGAATATCGCCTGAGTTTTTTATTGGCCGCAGGCCTTCGAACGGGACGGGAGTTACGGTGAAAATTGTATCGCGTGCATTCGAGGCGGTGACGGAAGCGGAATTGCGGTCGATTCGCTCGCTGTTGTCCGACGCTTTCCCCGAGATAACCGACGGATTTTATCGGCGGCAGGTGCCGGCTTGCCTGGTGACCGCCACGGAAGGCGAGGCGATCGTTGGCCAACTGGCGGTGCATGAGCGGCCGGTGTTGATTGACGGTGAGGCCGAGGTGATCGGCATCATCGGGCTGGTGGCCGTGGCACACACGCATCGGCGCCGCGGCGTGGCCGCAAACATGCTGGTGAAGGCGCATGACTATTTGCGCAGTAAAGGGATCGCGTATTCCATACTGTTTGCGGTAAGCGAAAAGTACTATACCGGCGCCGGCTATCGGGCGATGGAAAACGAGACGGCGTTCATTGAGGATGGCGAGAGCAAAACGTTTGTCTATCGCGGGGGAATGGCGTTGAGCCTGTCGGAAAGGCCCTGGACGGCGCGGCGTCTGGATCTGCAAGGCGAGGTAGTGTGAGGGTATCTGCACATACCCTCACGGCATCAACCTTTATATACGCATCCCGCCGTACAGGTCTCTTTCACCATCACCGCAGTCAGTTCCGGTAACTGGGGCTTGAGCTGCTGCCAAATCCAGGCGGCGAGCACTTCGCTGGTGGGATTTTCCAATCCTGGAATATCGTTCAGATAATGGTGATCCAGCCGCTCCCAGATCGGGGAAAACACAGCCTTGAGCTCGGCGAAATCCATCACCCAACCGGTGTGGGGATCCACTTCACCGGTCACTTCCAGACGCACCATAAACGAATGCCCATGCAGACGGCCGCATTTGTGGCCCTCCGGCACATGCGGCAAACGGTGTGCGGCTTCAAACTGAAAATCTTTAAACAGCGTGGTTGCCATTATTACGGCCTCATTGACTCAAAAACCGCCGCATAGTACCGGAAAGCGCGTCTGCTTGCCATTTATACCGTTATGGTCTACCGCCACGGCAAACGCATCCGGTTAACACTTTTTTTGTTTGGTGTCTGCGGCACCTATCGGCTGGGGTTATGAGCCGAAATGTTGAACGGTGAAAAAATGATGAAAAAAAGTGCTTTATTTTCATCTGGATAAAAAACTTTGTTTAACGGTTTAAGCGTTATCCCTTACCAGAAAAACAGCTTAGTCATTTTGGTTATGATTTATTGCTATCCCTTATTTAATCGTTGCTATTCTGCTCGGTAACCTTACAAACTCTCCTGATCTTTTCCGCACACCCGACGCAGCGAAGAGACAGCGACTGACACTGGCGCGCGCCTGGCAGGAAAGGCGCTAAGTATAGGAAATAAGTACAGCAATGACGACTCAGGCTCCTCCAACATCTTTGCTCCCGCTGACGCCCGAACAGCTGGCACGCCTGCAGGCGACGATCGGCGACTATTCGCCGACGCAGCTGGCGTGGCTGTCCGGTTATTTTTGGGGCATGGTCAATCAACAGCCAGGAGCCGTGGCCATTGCGCCCGCCGCCCCTGCCGCCGCCGGCATCACCATCATTTCCGCTTCGCAGACCGGCAATGCGCGCCGCCTGGCGGAGCAGCTGCGCGACGATTTGCTGGCCGCCAATCTGAACGCCACGCTGATCAGCGCCGGCGATTACAAGTTCAAGCAGATAGCGCAAGAGCGCCTGCTGGTGATCGTCGCCTCCACGCAAGGGGAAGGCGAGCCGGCGGAAGAAGCGGTGGCGCTGCATAAATACCTGTTCTCGAAAAAGGCGCCGAAGCTGAGTGACACCGCGTTTGCGGTGTTCGGGCTGGGCGACACCTCTTATGAGAATTTCTGTCAGTCCGGTAAAGATTTCGACGCCAAGTTGGCCGAACTGGGCGCCGAGCGCCTGGTGGAGCGCGTGGATGCCGACGTGGAGTATCAGGAACTGGCCGCCGCCTGGCGCAAACAGGTGGTGTCGGTGCTGAAGGCGCGCGCGCCGGCGGAAAGCGCCGCGCCGGGCGCGTTGGCCAGCGGCGCGGTCGACCTGATCGACAGCAGCCCGTACAGCAAGGAACAACCGCTCACCGCCCAACTGGCGGTCAAGCAGAAAATTACCGGCCGCGCGTCCGATAAAGACGTGCGCCATATCGAGATCGATTTGGGCGATTCGGGCCTGCGCTACCAGCCTGGCGATGCGCTCGGCGTATGGTTCGACAACGATCCGGCGCTGGTGGACGAATTGGTGCAGCTATTGTGGCTGAAAGGCGACGAACCGGTCGAGGTGGAAGGGCAAACCCTGCCGCTGGCGCAGGCGCTGCGCAGCCATTTCGAACTGACGCAGAACACCACGCCGATCGTCGATAAATACGCCGCGCTGTCGCGCGACGAAAAGCTGATCGGTCTGTTGGCGGATAAAGCCGCGCTGCAGCAGTATGCGCACAACACGCCGATCGTCGACATGGTGCGCCAGGCGCCGGCGGATCTGAGCGCCGAACAGCTGGTCGGGCTGCTGCGTCCGCTGACGCCGCGCCTGTACTCCATCGCCTCTTCACAGGCGGAAAATGCGAACGAAGTGCACATCACCGTGGGCGTCGTGCGTTACGACATCGACGGGCGCGCTCGCAGCGGCGGCGCCTCCGGTTTCCTGGCGGATCGCCTGGAGGAGGACGGCGACGTGCGGGTGTTTATCGAGCACAACGACAACTTCCGTCTGCCGGCCAACCCGGAAACGCCGGTGATCATGATCGGCCCGGGCACCGGCATCGCGCCGTTCCGCGCCTTTATGCAGCAGCGCGACGCCGACGGCGCCGGCGGCAAAAACTGGCTGTTCTTCGGCAACCCGCACTTTACCGAAGATTTCCTGTACCAGGTTGAATGGCAGCGCTACGTGAAAGACGGCCTGCTGACCCGCATCGATCTGGCCTGGTCCCGCGACCAGCAACATAAAATATACGTACAAGACAAACTGCGCGAACAGGGCGCGGAAGTGTGGCGCTGGATTCAGGAAGGCGCGCACATTTACGTCTGCGGCGATGCCAATCGCATGGCGAAAGACGTGGAACACACATTACTGGAACTGGTGGCCGAGCACGGTGGCATGGATACCGAGCAGGCGGATGAATTTTTAAGTGAGCTGCGCCTTGAGCGCCGTTATCAGCGAGATGTTTACTGATGAGTGATAAACACCCCGGGCCTTTGGTGGTCGAAGGCAAACTGGCCGATGCGGAGCGCATGAAGAAGGAGAGCAACTTCCTGCGCGGCACCATCGCCGAAGATTTGAACGACGGCCTGACCGGCGGCTTCAACGGCGACAACTTCCTGCTGATCCGTTTTCACGGCATGTACCAGCAGGATGACCGCGACATTCGCGCCGAACGCGCCGAGCAGAAGCTGGAGCCGCGCCACGCCATGATGCTACGTTGCCGCCTGCCGGGCGGCGTCATCAGCCCGCAGCAGTGGCTGGGCATCGACAAGTTCGCGCAGGAGAGCACGCTGTACGGCAGCATTCGCATCACCAACCGCCAAACGTTCCAGTTTCACGGCATCCTGAAAGGCAACGTCAAACCGGTGCACCAGTTGCTGAATCGCCTGGGGCTGGACGCGCTGGCGACCGCCAACGACGTGAACCGCAACGTGCTGTGCACCTCCAACCCGGTGGAGTCCGAGCTGCATCAGGAAGCCTACGAGTGGGCGAAGAAGATCTCTGAACACCTGCTGCCGCGCACCCGCGCCTACGCAGAGGTGTGGCTGGATCAGGAGAAGGTGGCCACTACCGACGAAGAGCCGATTCTGGGGCCGACCTACCTGCCGCGCAAATTCAAAACCACGGTGGTGATCCCGCCGCAGAACGACGTCGATCTGCACGCCAACGACATGAACTTCGTGGCGATCGCCGAAAACGGCAAGCTGGTGGGCTTCAACCTGCTGGTGGGCGGCGGGCTGTCCATTGAGCACGGCAACAAGAAAACCTACGCGCGGCAGGCCAGCGAGTTCGGCTACATTCCGCTCGAGCATACGCTGGCGGTGGCGGAAGCGGTGGTCACCACGCAGCGCGACTGGGGCAACCGCACCGACCGCAAGAACGCCAAGACCAAATACACGCTGGAGCGCGTCGGGGTGGACGTTTTCCGCGCCGAAGTGGAAAAGCGCGCCGGCATCACCTTCGCGCCGATCCGCCCATATGAATTCACCGGCCGCGGCGATCGCATCGGTTGGGTGAAGGGCATCGACGATCAGTGGCATCTGACGCTGTTTATCGAGAACGGCCGCCTGCTGGACTATCCGGGGCGCCCGCTGAAGACCGGCATGGCGGAGATCGCCAAGATCCATAAAGGCGACTTCCGTCTGACGGCGAACCAAAACGTGATCATCGCCGGCGTGCCGGAAAGCGAGAAGGCCAAGATCGACGCCTTGGCGCGCGATCATGGCCTGATCGACGACCAGATCAGCGAGCAACGCAAGAACTCGATGGCCTGTGTGTCGTTCCCGACCTGCCCGCTGGCGATGGCGGAGGCCGAGCGCTTCCTGCCGCAGTTCGTCACCAAGGTTGAGGAGATCATGCATCGGCACGGGATGGGCGACGAGCATATCGTGCTGCGCATCACCGGCTGCCCGAACGGCTGCGGCCGCGCGCTGCTGGCGGAGCTGGGACTGGTGGGCAAGGCGGTCGGCCGCTATAACCTGCATTTGGGCGGCAACCGCGAAGGCACGCGCATTCCGCGCATGTACCGCGAAAACATCAACGAAGACGAGATCCTGAGCGAGATCGACCTGTTGGTGGGGCGCTGGGCGAAGGAGCGCAACGCCGGCGAAGGCTTCGGCGACTTCACCGTTCGCGCGGGCATCGTCAAACCGGTGCTGGATCCGGCGCGAGATTTCTGGGAGTGAGGCCGGGCGGCCCCTGGGCAGAGGGGCCGCACAGGTAATTTCAAGTATCAGGAGAGACAACATGGCTGAATTCGATCTGGCGGCGCTGAACGCGTTGCCCAAATCCGGGCAGGCGCTGGCATTGGCGGTGGTCAACGGCCAGCTGGAGAGCCTCAGCGCCGAACAGCGCGTCGAATGGGCGCTGGAGCATCTGCCCGGCGAGTTTGTACTCTCGTCCAGTTTCGGCATTCAGGCGGCGGTGTGTCTGCACCTGGTGACGCGCATCCGGCCGGATATCCCGGTGATCCTGACCGACACCGGTTACCTGTTCCCGGAAACCTACCGCTTTATCGATCAACTGACCGACCAGCTGAAGCTGAATCTGCAGGTGTTCCGCGCCGAACAGTCTCCCGCCTGGCAAGAGGCGCGCTACGGCAAACTGTGGGAGCAGGGCGTGGAAGGCATTGAAAAGTATAACCAGATCAATAAGGTCGAGCCGATGAACCGCGCGCTGGAGACGCTGGGCGCGCAGAGCTGGTTCGCCGGCCTGCGGCGCGAACAGTCCGGCAGCCGCGCCAATCTGCCGGTGCTGGCGGTGCAGCGTGGGGTGTTCAAGATCCTGCCGATCATCGACTGGGACAACCGCAAGATTTACCAGTATTTGACCGAACACGGGCTGAGCTACCACCCGTTGTGGGAGCAGGGCTACCTGTCGGTAGGCGATACCCACACCACCCAAAAGTGGGAGCCGGGCATGAGCGAGGAAGAGACGCGCTTCTTTGGCCTGAAGCGCGAGTGCGGTCTGCACGAAGGCTAAACGACGCGAATGACATCACAGGGCTCAGCAATGCTGGGCCCTGTTTTTTTACGGGCTACTTTTTCTTTTGCGCTTTCGGCGGGTGCGCCTGCGCCAGCTCTTTGATCAAGGGCAGCAGGATCTGCACGCTGTCGCGGCTGCGTTTGTCGATCCGCCCCGGCAGGTAGCGATCCAGATATTGCAGGTTGTCGTACTGCGGGCGGTGCCAGGTGATGCCCTGCGGGAAGTGCGGGCTGACGGCGCGCTGCTGGTAACCGTCCTTGTCGCCCAGCGACCAGTTGGTGGCCTCCACTGACAATACCGGGATGCCTGCGGCGTCGAACACCTCTTGATCGGAACAGCAGCCGGTGCCTTGCGGATGCTGCGCGTTGCCAGGGTTGGTGGCGGCGGCGATGCCGTAGCGGTGGGCGATATCCAGTGCGCGATCGCGGGAGCGCTTCGCCATCTGCGGCGGCGTGTTGCGCCCGGCGTTGAAGTACAGACGATCGCCGGTGATCAGGCTGTCGAGGTTGATCACCAGCACGGTGTTGATTTTCTCTTCCGCGCTCATGCGCTGCAGGTAGTTCTGCGCGCCCAGCGAACCGATCTCTTCAGCGCTGGTGGCGACGAAGCGCAGGCCGTAGGCGGTGGGGATATCCTTCAGGCGTTCCGCCAGCTCCAGCATCACGCCGATGCCGGAGGCGTTGTCGTCGACGCCCTGCAGCGTCAGGCCGCCGAGATTGTTATCCAGATCCTCGTCGCTCTGCGGCGTATAGGTGTCGAAGTGGGCGACGATCACGACCTGTTTCGGGCTGCTGCCGTTGCGGGCGGCGATCACCGAGCTGGCGGTGACGTTATTCCAGTTCTTCTTGCCGTCTTTGCTGGTGTAGAGATAGCGCGTATTGACGCTGCGAATGTCGCTTTGGTAACCCATCTTGCCGAACTGCTGCTTGAGATAGTCGGCGGTGAGCAATTCTGCCGGGCTGCCCGCCATGCGGCCGGGGAAGTAAGTGGCGATGTGGCGGGTCTGTTCGGCGGCGAAACGGCCCATTGGCGCGTCTTTTACGGGCTGTGCGGCACAAACGCTGAAGACGCCGCCGAGTGCGAGGGCCAGCAGGCTGGTCTTCAGGTAAAAACGGGAAAACATACCGAAAAATCCTTCTTTGCTATCGGCGCTGCCGATCATTTTTCTTCGGCGCCCAGTATGAGACGACGGGCGGCATTACACAATTTCCCTGTCTCTTAATTTTCGCGCGAACGCGCAAATCGCCGTCGCGATGAGCATGGTTTGCCTCCTGCGCTGCGGCCTATATTCCATAAAGGAACTAATCATTCCTTTTCGTCATTTCAGAGGCTAAATCTCAGCCCGTATAGTCACACTATCTTTCTGTTATATGAAAAGGCTGTTGTGGACTATCTACCAATATTCGCCGACCTGAAACAACGTCCGGTGCTGGTCGTTGGCGGTGGTGACGTGGCGGCGCGCAAAGTCTCCCTGCTTCAGCGCGCCGGGGCTGAAATACGGATAGTTGCGCAGTCGCTCTCACCGGAACTGGAACAACAACGTCAGCAAGGGCGGGTGCTCTGGCTGGGGAAAACCTTTGATCCGCAGCAGCTGGACGACGTGTTTCTGGCGATCGCCGCCACGGACGACAATGCGCTGAACGCCGCGGTGTTCGCCGAGGCGGATAAACGCCGGGTGCTGGCCAACGTGGTGGACGATCAGCCGCGCTGTTCGTTCATCTTCCCGTCGATCATCGATCGCTCGCCGCTGGTGGTGGCCGTATCGTCCAGCGGCCAGGCGCCGGTGCTGGCGCGGTTGCTGCGCGAAAAGCTGGAGGCGTTGCTGCCCGCCAGTTTGGGGCAGATGGCGCAGGTGGCGGGCCGCTGGCGCGGCCAGGTCAAACAGCGGTTGGCTTCGATCGGCGAACGTCGCCGTTTCTGGGAAAAAACCTTCGGTGGCCGTTTCGCCACGCTGGTGGCCAACGGCCAGACGGCGCAGGCGGAACGCCAGCTGGAGCAGGATTTACACCGCTTCGCCGCAGGCGATGAGGGCGCCCAGGGCGAGATAGCCCTGGTGGGCGCCGGGCCGGGCGACGTGGGGTTGTTGACCCTGCGCGGGCTGCAGGTGATGCAGCAGGCGGACGTGGTGCTGTATGACCATCTGGTCAGCGGCGAAATCCTCGATCTGGTGCGCCGCGACGCCGAGCGCATCTGCGTGGGCAAGCGCGCCGGCGCGCACTCGGTGATCCAGGAAGAGACCAATAGGCTGCTGGTGGAACTGGCGCAGCAGGGCAAGCGCGTGGTGCGCCTCAAGGGGGGCGATCCGTTCATCTTCGGCCGCGGCGGTGAAGAGCTGCAGGTGGCCGCCGCCGCCGGCATTCCGTTCCAGGTGGTGCCGGGCGTCACGGCCGCCGCGGGGGCGACTGCCTACGCAGGCATTCCGCTGACGCACCGCGACCACGCGCAGAGCGTGACCTTTATCACCGGCCACTGCCGCCCCGACGGCGATGGCCTGGACTGGGCCGATCTGGCCCGGGCGCGGCAGACGCTGGCTATCTACATGGGCACCATGAAGGCGGCGGACATCAGCCAGCGCCTGATCGCCCACGGTCGCGACGCCGCGACGCCGGTGGCGGTGATCAGCCGCGGCACGCGCGCCGATCAGCAGGTGCAGATCGGCACGCTGGAACAACTGGAATATCTGGCCCAACGGGCGCCGTTGCCGGCGCTGCTGGTGATCGGCGAAGTGGTGGAACTGCACCACCAAATCGCCTGGTTCGGGCATCAATCGCAGACGGAAGGGGCCGCGCGCCCGGCCGTCGTGAATTTGGCATAGGCAAGGCTTTTAAGGACCTGTTATGGACGAAAAACGACTCACTCATTTGCGGCAATTGGAGGCGGAGAGTATCCATATCATCCGTGAAGTCGCCGCTGAATTCGCCAACCCGGTGATGCTGTATTCCATCGGCAAAGACTCTTCCGTGATGCTGCATTTGGCGCGTAAGGCGTTCTTCCCCGGCACGCTGCCATTCCCGCTGCTGCACGTCGATACCGGCTGGAAATTCCGCGAAATGTACGAATTCCGCGATCGCACCGCGAAGGAGTACGGCTTCGAGCTGCTGGTGCATAAAAACCCGGAAGGGGTGGCGATGGGCATCAACCCGTTCGTGCACGGCAGCGCCAAGCATACCGACATCATGAAAACCGAGGGCCTGAAGCAGGCGTTGAACAAGTACGGTTTCGACGCCGCCTTCGGCGGTGCGCGGCGCGACGAGGAGAAATCTCGCGCCAAAGAGCGCATCTATTCGTTCCGCGATCGCTTCCACCGCTGGGATCCGAAAAACCAGCGGCCGGAGCTGTGGCACAACTACAACGGCCAGATCAACAAAGGGGAGAGCATCCGCGTCTTCCCGCTGTCGAACTGGACCGAGCTGGATATCTGGCAGTATATCTTCCTGGAAAACATCGACATCGTGCCGCTGTATCTGGCGAAACCGCGCCCGGTGGTGGAGCGCGACGGCATGCTGATGATGGTGGACGACGATCGCATCGATCTGCAGCCGGGTGAAGTGATCAGCCAGCGCATGGTGCGTTTCCGCACCCTGGGCTGCTGGCCGCTGACCGGCGCGGTGGACTCGCAGGCGCAAACCCTGCCGGAGATCATCGAAGAAATGCTGGTCTCCACCACCAGTGAACGCCAGGGGCGGATGATCGATCGCGATCAGTCCGGCTCGATGGAGCTGAAAAAGCGTCAAGGGTATTTCTAAGGAGCCGCCGGATGAACAACGCAATTGCACAACAAATCGCTGACCAGGGCGGCGTCGAATCTTACCTGCACGCGCAGCAGCACAAGAGCCTGCTGCGCTTTCTGACCTGCGGCAGCGTCGACGACGGCAAAAGCACCCTGATCGGCCGCCTGCTGCACGATACCCGCCAGATCTACGAGGATCAGCTATCGACGCTGCACAGCGACAGCAAACGCATCGGCACCCAAGGCGAGAAGCTCGATCTGGCGCTGCTGGTGGACGGTCTGCAGGCCGAGCGCGAGCAGGGCATCACCATCGACGTGGCCTATCGCTACTTCTCGACCGAAAAACGCAAGTTTATCATCGCCGATACCCCGGGGCATGAGCAGTACACCCGCAACATGGCCACCGGTGCCTCTACCTGCGATCTGGCGATCCTGCTGATCGACGCGCGTAAAGGGGTGCTGGATCAGACTCGCCGCCACAGCTTTATCGCGACCCTGCTGGGCATTCGCCATCTGGTGGTCGCGGTAAACAAAATGGATCTGGTGGACTATCAGGAAGCGGTGTTCGAGCAGTTCAAACAGGATTACCTGACCTTCGCCCAGCAGCTGCCAGGCGATCTGGACATCAAGTTTGTGCCGCTGTCGGCGTTGGACGGCGACAACGTGGCGAGCGAAAGCGCCCATATGCCGTGGTACAGCGGCCCGACGCTGCTGGAAGTGCTGGAGAGCGTTGACGTGGTCAGCGAGCGAGAAAACCAGCCGCTGCGCTTCCCGGTGCAGTACGTCAACCGCCCGAACCTCGATTTTCGCGGTTATGCCGGCACGCTGTCCGCCGGCGTGGTGCGTGTGGGGCAACGCATCAAAGTGCTGCCTTCCGGCGTGGAGTCCAGCGTGGCGCGCATCGTGACCTTCGACGGCGATCTGCCTGAGGCGGTGCCGGGCGAAGCGATTACGCTGGTGCTGAAGGATGAAGTGGACATCAGCCGGGGCGATCTGCTGGTCGACGCCGGCGAAAGTCTGCAGGCGGCGCAGAGCGCGCTGGTAGACGTGGTATGGATGGCCGAGCAGCCGCTGGTGCCGGGCCAGAGCTACGACATCAAGATCGCCGGTAAAAAGACCCGCGCGCGCGTGGAGAGCATCCGTCATCAGGTGGAGATCAATACGCTGGCGCAGCATCCGGCCGACACGTTGCCGCTCAACGGCATCGGATTGGTGGAGCTGACCTTCGACGAACCGCTGGTGCTGGACAGCTACCAGAGCAATCACGACACCGGCGGGCTGATCTTCATCGATCGCATGAGCAACGTCACGGTGGGCGCCGGGCTGGTGCGTGAAACGCTGCAGGCCGCATCGGCGGCGCGCGGCGAATTCAGCGCCTTCGAGCTGGAGCTGAATGCGCTGGTGCGCAAGCACTTCCCGCACTGGGGCGCGCGCGATCTGCTCGGTGGCCGATAAGGTGGCCGCTGAACTGAGGGCGACCGGGCCGGACGATGAGAACGTGGTTTGGCATCCGCACGCGGTGACGCGCGCGGATCGCGAAGCGCGCAACGGCCATCGCGGCGCGGTGCTGTGGTTTACCGGGCTGTCCGGTTCGGGCAAATCCACCGTCGCCGGCGCGCTGGAGCAGGCGCTGCATGGGCTCGGCGTCAGCACCTACCTGCTGGACGGCGATAATGTGCGCCACGGCCTGTGCCGCGATCTCGGCTTCTCCGACGAGGATCGGCGCGAGAACATTCGCCGGGTGGGGGAAGTGGCCAAGCTGATGGTGGATGCCGGGCTGGTGGTGCTGACCGCATTCATTTCGCCGCACCGCGCCGAACGGCAGATGGTGCGTGAGATGCTCGGCGACGATCGCTTTATCGAGGTGTTTGTCGATACGCCGTTGGCGATCTGCGAGGCGCGCGATCCGAAGGGATTGTATAAGAAAGCGCGCGCCGGCGAGCTGCGCAATTTCACCGGTATCGACGCGGTTTACGAGGCGCCGCAGCAGCCGGAAATCCACCTTGATGGCCAACAATTGGTAACAAATTTGATTGCGCAATTGTTAGACGTGTTGCGTGGTCAGGCTATTATCAAACCCTGAATTCAAAAAAGCGTGTGGCGTTTTTCGCCATGCGCTTTTTACTCTAAGCCGCCGCAGAGCGAGCCGAATAACCAGGGATCACTATGCAAAATGTCACGCCTATCTTGATCGACTCCAAGCAGTCAAAACAGGAGAAAGAGGAGCCTTCTTATTCTTTCCTGGGCGGCGTCAGCGGCTTTGTTTTCTACTGGCTGGCGTTCGCGTTGCCGTTTTTGGTTTACGGTTCCAATACGCTGTTTTTCCTGCTTTATACCTGGCCATTCTTCCTGGCGCTAATGCCGCTGTCGGTGCTGATCGGCATCACCCTCAGCATGCTGCTGCGCGGCCGTCTGATCTTGACGCTGCTGCTGACCGGTGCCGTTGTGCTGTGCCTGTTCTGGCTGGTGTTCAGCTTCCTGACCGGGTGGTGAGAGAGTGGGCGCCGAGGCCGGCGCCCGCAGGATTGCAAAGCCGTGCCGAAGGTTACAAAACTTTGCTCAAAAATGCCTGAGTGCGCGGATTGGACGGGTGACTGAAGATCTGCTGCGGCTGCCCCTCTTCCTGAATGATCCCCTGATCGATAAACAGTACCCGGTCGGCCACCTCGCGGGCAAAGCCCATCTCATGCGTGACGACCACCATGGTCATGCCCTCATGGGCCAGCGATTTCATCACCGCCAACACTTCGCCCACCAGCTCCGGATCGAGCGCGGAGGTCGGTTCGTCGAACAGCATGATTTTCGGCCCCATCGCCAGCGCGCGGGCGATCGCTACCCGCTGCTGCTGGCCGCCGGACAGGCTGTTGGGATAGGCGTCGATTTTGTCGAGCAGGCCGACCTTGCGCAGCAGCTGTTCCGCTTGCGCGATGGCTTCGGCGCGCGGCAGTTTTTTCACGCTTACCGGCGCCATGATGATGTTTTCCAACACCGTCATGTGCGGGAACAGGTTAAAGCGTTGGAACACCATGCCCACGCTTTCACGCATCTTGTTCAGGTCGGTTTTCTGATCGTGGACGGCGAAGCCATTCACCTCGATCTCGCCGCCGGAGAGCGTTTCCAGCGCGTTGATGCAGCGCAGGAAGGTGCTTTTACCGGAGCCGGAGGGGCCGATGACGCACACCACTTCGTTGGCGGCGATCCGGCAGGAAATGCCGCGCAGCACGTGGCTTTCACCGAACTGTTTTTGCAGGTTATGTACGCGAATCACTTTTACCGAACCTCTTTTCCATGTGTTGCACCAGCAGCGAAAGCAGGAAGGTGATGACCCAATAGACCAGCGAAATGGTCAGGTAGGGCTCCCAATAGGTGGCGTAGGCGCCGGAGACGGTGCGGGCGGCATAGGCCAGATCCGCCAGGCCGATGGCGGAGGCCAGCGACGAATCCTTGACGATGGCGATGGCGTTGTTGCCCAGCGGCGGCAGCATGCGCCGGAAGGCTTGCGGCAAGATAACCTGGCGCATGGTCTTGCCGTAGCTCATGCCCAACGAGCGCGATGCTTCCATCTGGCCGCGGTCGATCGATTGGATCCCGGCGCGGAAGATCTCCGACACATAGGCGCCGGCGTTGAGCGTGATCGCCACCACGCAGGAGAGAAAGGCGCCGTAGTCGGCGCGCAGCGCGCGGGCGAAGTCGACGCTCATCAGGCCGCTGGTGACCAGCAGGCCGTCGCGCGGGTTGATGAACAGCGGCACCAGCGCAAAGTGGACCACCATGATCTGCACGAACAGCGGGGTGCCGCGAAAGGCGCTGATGTAGATGCGTACCGGCCACTGAACGCCGTAATGCAGGATGGGTTTCCAGATGCCGTGCGGCGCCTGCGCCAAGCGCCCCAGACCGAGGATCAATCCCCAGGTGGTGCCCAGCAGCACGCAGATAATGGTGCATTTGATGGTCATCCAGGCGCCTTCCATAAACAGCGGCGCGTATTCCTGGATGATCTCCCAGCGGAAGTTCAAAGGGTATTCCTTCTTGGTATGCTGAAACGGTGGCGCGCCGACGGCCTTGCGGGCGCCGGCGGCAGGGCATTATTCCGCCGGCAGCGTCGGTACGTTGCTGTCGAACCAGGCTTGGTAGATCTTGGCGTAGGTGCCGTCGGCGATGATTTTCTTCAGGCCGGCGTTGATTTTGTTGCGCAGCTCATCGTTGCCTTTGGCGACGGCGATGCCGAAATACTGACGTTCGAACTTGGCGTCGGGCACCAGCTTGAAGGCTTTCTCAGGGTGGGTTTTGATGTAGAACTTGGCCACGCCGACGTCGCCGACCGCCGCGCCGATGCCGTCTTCATACAGCTCTTGCAGCATCAGCGGGGTATTGTCGAAGCGTTTGATGGCGGTGCTGTTTTTGCCCAGTGCGTCGGACACCACGATGTCGCCGGTGCTGGAGTTCACCACGCCGACCTTCAGCGCTTTCAACGCGGCAATGGAGTCTACCTTCGAGTCTTGCGGCACCACGATGGCCTGCTCTGCCGGGAAGTAAGGCGCAGAAAAATCAACCATTTGTTTGCGTTTATCGGTGATGGTGATGCCGGAGATGATGATATCGCGATCGCCGGAATTCAGCGTGGCGAAGATCCCTTCCCACGGCGTATTGATCAGTTTTATTTGAAAACCTTCGGCCTTGGCTACGGCTTTGATTATGTCGATGTCGAAACCTTCCAGCTGCTTTTGGCTGTTTTCAAATTCGAACGGCCGATAGGTGCCGCCGGAGCCGACGACGTAGGTAGGTTCAGCCGCCAACGCGGCGGTGGAGAAGGTGGCGGCCAGGCAGGCGCCGATCAGAACTAAACGTTTTAACATCGCGATCCCCGATAATGAATGGTTATATATTGGAATTATTTATGCACTATGAGTGCATAAAAATAAGCTTCAATGAATGAAAGTGCAACCACTGCATGAGGATTATTCTTTCTATGGTGTTAAATATTCACTTCTTGCTTTGCCTTGGCGTAAGCGACGGGTCAGGACGCGATGGTGCAGTGATTCTTGCTGCATAATGGGGGAAGGGCAGTGTGTGTATCAGCGGAAAACGCGGCGCGCGCGCCGGACTAAAGCGGCTTTTTTTGCCGCTTTCGCAGCGGAATTAGGCGCTGAACATGGGAATCCTTCATCCGTATTCTGAATTTGGCGTTGAAATGCCGCTCTCAGTGTGGAGTCCAACGAGAAGTTGTGGGATGATTGGTCGGTTTTTCAGGGGGCGGAGATGGGAAAACTTACGCTGCTATTGCTGGCATTGCTCGGTTGGTTACAGTATTCACTGTGGCTGGGCAAAAATGGTATTCACGATTACGTGCGGGTCAATGAAGACGTTGCGGTCCAACAGGGCAACAACGCGAAGTTGAAAGCGCGTAACGATCAGCTGTTTGCCGAAATCGATGATTTGAACGGCGGTCAGGAAGCGATCGAAGAGCGAGCGCGTAATGAGCTGGGCATGATCAAGCCCGGTGAGACTTTCTATCGTCTGGTTCCTGACCAATCCAGACGCAACGCGGCGTCTTCCTCGCAAAATAACGCACAAAAATAACGCATGAATCACTCCGCAGGCACCTTTCCCTCGGTGATTGCCGTCCTACCCGCTGCCGGTATCGGCAGCCGCATGCAGGCGGAATGCCCGAAGCAATATTTAACCATCGGCCGGCACAGCATCGTCGAACACGCTATCCATGCCCTGTTGCGCCACCCGCGCATTGAACGGGTGATCGTGGCGATCGGCCCGGAAGATCGTCAGTTCGAACGGCTGCCCATCGCTCAGGATCCGCGGGTGACCGTCACCGAGGGCGGCAAACAGCGCGCCGATTCGGTGATGGCCGGGCTGAAGCTCGCGGGTGATGCGGACTGGGTGCTGGTGCACGACGCTGCGCGCCCCTGCCTGCATGCCGACGATCTCGAGCGCCTGTTGGCGATCACCGCACACAGCAAGGTGGGCGGCATTCTCGCCGCGCCGGTGCGCGACACCATGAAGCGCGCCGAACCTGGCCGCGACACCATCGCCCACACCGTTGAACGACAGGATCTGTGGCATGCGCTGACGCCGCAGCTGTTTCCGCTGCCGCTGCTCAAGCAGTGCCTGCAGCGCGCGCTGGATGAAGGCGCAAACGTCACCGACGAAGCCTCGGCGCTGGAGCATTGCGGTTATCATCCGCTGCTGATCGCCGGCCGGGCGGATAACATTAAAGTAACGCGGCCGGAGGATTTGGCGCTGGCGGCGTTCTATTTGACTCAGTTGGACAATTAAGGAGCGCACCATGCGTATCGGTCACGGTTTTGACGTACATAAATTCGGCGGCGAAGGCCCGTTGGTGATCGGCGGTGTTCGCATCCCTTACGACAAAGGCTTGTTGGCCCACTCCGACGGCGACGTTGCGCTGCACGCCGCGACCGACGCCTTGCTGGGCGCGGCGGCGCTGGGCGATATCGGCAAGCTGTTCCCCGATACCGATCCGGCCTTCAAGGGCGCGGACAGCCGCGAGCTGCTGCGCGAAGCCTGGAAGCGCATCCGCGCCAAAGGGTACCGCCTCGGCAACCTCGACATCACGATTATTGCCCAGGCGCCGAAAATGGCGCCGCACATCCCGCAGATGCGCGTCTTCCTGGCGGAAGATCTGCAGTGCCATATGGATGACGTCAACGTGAAGGCCACGACCACCGAGCAGCTCGGCTTCACCGGGCGCGGCGAGGGCATCGCCTGCGAAGCGGTCGCCTTGCTGATCAAGGAATAACCGCATGGATATGGCGAATCTGACCTGGCTGCATGGCCAGCCGCAGAGCACCGGGGTGTTGAAAGCCAATCCGGAAGACTTCGTGGTGGTGGAAGACCTGGGCTTTGCGCCGGACGGCGAAGGCGAGCATGTGCTGGTGAACATCCGTAAAAACGGCTGCAATACCCAGTTCGTGGCCGACTATCTGGCGCGCTTCGCCGGTATTCACGCCCGTTCCGTCAGCTATGCGGGCTTGAAGGATCGCCACGCGGTGACCGAACAGTGGTTCTGCCTGCATATGCCGGGCAAAGACACGCCGGATTTCTCACAGTTTGCGCTGGAAGGCTGCGAGGTGCTCTCGTTCGCCCGCCACCTGCGCAAAATGCGCATCGGCAATCTGAAGGGCAACCACTTTACGCTGGTGCTGCGCCAGATTTCCGATCGTCAGGACGTTGAGCGCCGCCTGCAGGCTATCGCCGCGCAGGGCGTGCCAAACTATTTCGGCAGCCAACGCTTCGGCCGCGGCGGCAACAATCTGGTGATGGCGCGCCGCTGGGCGAACGACGAAATCCGCGTTAAAGAGCGCAGCAAGCGCAGCTTCTACCTTTCCGCCAGCCGCAGTGCGCTGTTCAATCTGATAGCCGGCCGGCGCCTGGCCGACGGCCTGCAGCGCACCGTGCTGGAGGGGGATGCCCTGCAGTTGAGCGGCCGCGGTAGCTGGTTCGTCGCCAAAGCCGATGAGCTGGAGACGTTGCAACAGCGGCTGGATGCCGGCGAGCTGGCGATCACGGCTTCCTTGCCGGGCGACGGAGAGCCAGGCACCGCCGGCCAAGCCTTGGCTTTTGAACAACAATGCTTGGCGAAACAACCGGAATTGCTTACGCTTTTAAAGCGCGAGCGTGTCGAACCCGCTCGCCGGGCCCTGCTGTTGCAGCCGCAAAATTTGCAGTGGAACTGGTGGGATGACGTTACCGTGGAACTGCGCTTCTGGTTGCCGGCAGGCAGCTTTGCTACCAGCGTGGTTCGCGAAATCATGCAGCAGGATAACAGTGATGCGGATATTGCTGAGTAACGATGACGGCGTCAGCGCCCCAGGCATTCAGGTGCTGGCAGCGGCGCTGCGGGAGTTTGCCGAGGTGCAGGTCGTGGCGCCTGATCGTAACCGCAGCGGTTCTTCCAATGCCCTGACGCTGGAGTCGCCGTTGCGCACGCAGACGCTGGCCAACGGCGATATCGCGGTGCTGCAGGGGACGCCGACCGACTGCGTTTATCTTGGCGTCAACGCATTGATGCGCCCTGCGCCGGATATCGTGGTCTCCGGCATTAACGCCGGACCGAATTTAGGCGATGACGTCATCTATTCCGGCACCGTCGCGGCGGCGATGGAGGGCCGGCACCTGGGGCTGCCCGCGCTGGCGGTGTCGCTGAACGGTCACCAACACTACGCGACTGCTGCGGCCATTACCTGCCGCATCTTGCGTGCGCTGCAGCGTGAACCGTTACGCACCGGAAAAATCCTGAATATTAACGTGCCGGATTTGCCGCTGGCGGAGATCAAAGGCCTGCGCGTCACTCGCTGTGGCAGCCGCCATCCCGCCGATAAGGTCTTCTGCCAGCAGGATCCGCGTGGACAAAATCTCTACTGGATCGGGCCGCCTGGTGATAAATTTGATGTCGGGCCGGATACCGACTTTGCGGCGGTGGAACAAGGCTATGTGGCGATCACGCCGCTACAGGTGGATCTGACCGCCTACGCGGCGCAGGAAGTCGTGAAAACATGGTTAACCAAGGCAGAGGTTAGCGGGGAATGGTGAACAAGCGTATGCAAACATTGCTGACGCAGCTGCGTCAGCAAGGGATCCGGGACGAAAAGCTGCTGCGAGCGATCGAAGCGGTGCCGCGCGAGCGTTTTGTCGACGAAGCGCTGGATCACAAAGCCTACGAAAACACTGCATTACCGATCGGTTCCGGTCAGACCATTTCTCAGCCCTATATGGTGGCGCGGATGACCGAGCTGCTGAATCTGAAGCCTACTTCACGGGTGCTTGAGATCGGCACCGGTTCCGGTTATCAAACCGCCATTCTGGCGCATCTGGTGCAACACGTTTGTTCCGTCGAGCGCATCAAGGGGCTGCAGTGGCAGGCCAAGCGCCGCCTGAAGCAGCTCGACCTTCATAATGTTTCCACTCGCCACGGCGACGGCTGGCAGGGCTGGGCGTCGCGCGGCCCGTTCGATGCGATCATCGTCACTGCCGCGCCGCCGGAGATCCCGCAGGCGCTGGTTGAGCAGTTGGACGACGGCGGCATTTTGGTGTTGCCGGTGGGCGAGCATGCCCAAACCCTCAAACGCATTCAGCGCCATGGCAACGATTTCGTGGTCGACGCGGTAGAGGCGGTGCGCTTTGTGCCGCTGGTGAAAGGCGAATTGGCCTAGCGATTGTCTGATTTTTCGACCGTCTGAAAAATCTGTTGCACTTTCATCACGTGCGGATAAGGTTTTCTCGTTCCAATCAGGCTAATTTTCACTAGAATTGGCCTTTCTACGTAGTTGTCTTATGGTGCGGTGACGCCAATGTGGTTAGCATTGGCGCGCGTTTTGATGCTCCGGCGGGAGATGACCTGGCGTTCAGGGATCGGCCGGCGGCGCCTTTACATCGCAGAAACTGGGAAGTGGCAAAAGCTCGGCTACGATGTAAAGGGTATTTTGGATATATCACTGATATTGCTGTCATGGGGGAAGCATGAGCACGGGAAGCCCAATGATTACGTTACGCCGGGTTGCGGTGTGTACGATGGTAAGTTTGTGGTTGGCGGGTTGTACAAACACGGCCTCGACGTCAGCCCCTATCAGCAGCGTGGGCGGCGGCGGCGCCGTTCCATCCGGCAATAATAATGGCGGAGCGCAGCAGGCCAGCCCAGAGGGCCGCATTGTCTATAACCGCAGTTATAACGCTATCCCTAAAGGGAGCTACAGCGGCGGCGACACCTATACGGTCAAGCGCGGTGATACGCTGTTTTACATCGCCTGGATCACCGGCAACGATTTCCGCGACCTGGCGCAGCGCAACAATATTCCCGAGCCTTACAGCCTGAATGTTGGCCAAACCATTCAACTTGGTAATGGTTCTGCCAATGGCGGCGGCGGTATGCTGGCGACGACTGACGCGACCAAAGGCGGTGTTCCGAAGCCACCTTCCAGCACCCAGATCCAGACGGCAACGGTTGATTCTCAATCAACTAACGCGTATTCTGAAAACTCGGGTAAACAGAATGTAGGTAAGATGTTACCTGCAGCGGGCGCCGCAGCGGTTGGGACCGCGACTGCGCCTGTTACCGCACCGGAAGCCGCTCCACCAGTGAGCAGCACCGTCAGCAACAGCGCTCCGGTCAGTACCTGGAGATGGCCGACTGACGGCAAGATTATTGATAACTTTTCCTCATCAGAAGGTGGGAATAAGGGCGTCGATATCGCCGGTTCCCGTGGGCAGCCTATCTTCGCTACCGCCGATGGTCGCGTAGTGTATGCAGGCAACGCTTTACGGGGTTACGGTAATCTAATCATCATCAAACATAATGATGATTACCTGAGCGCCTACGCTCATAACGACACAATGCTGGTCCGGGAACAACAAGAAGTGAAGGCGGGTCAAAAAATAGCCACCATGGGTAGCTCCGGTACCAGTTCAGTACGTTTGCATTTTGAAATTCGTTACAAGGGGAAATCCGTAAACCCGCTGCGTTATCTTCCGCAGCGATAGATTGGGCAGAATACGCTGAGATTCTGCTCGCGGTATCACGGGTAGGAGCAGCATATGAGCCAAAATACGCTGAAAGTTAACGAGTTACATGATGATGCGGATTTCGACGAGAATGGAGCTGAGGCTGAGTCGTTTGATGAAAAAGCGCTGGTAGAAGAAGAGGCCAGCGAGAACGATTTAGCGGAAGAAGAGCTGTTGTCTCAAGGCGTTACGCAACGCGTATTGGATGCGACGCAGCTCTATCTGGGTGAGATCGGTTATTCACCTCTGTTGACCGCAGAGGAAGAGGTCTATTTTGCGCGGCGTGCTCTGCGCGGTGACGTGCCGTCCCGCCGTCGCATGATTGAAAGCAACCTGCGGCTGGTGGTGAAAATCGCCCGCCGCTACAGCAACCGCGGTCTGGCGCTGCTGGATCTGATCGAAGAGGGTAACCTCGGTCTGATCCGCGCGGTGGAAAAATTCGACCCGGAACGCGGTTTCCGTTTCTCCACTTACGCAACCTGGTGGATCCGTCAGACGATTGAACGGGCGATCATGAACCAAACCCGCACCATTCGTTTGCCTATCCATATCGTCAAAGAACTGAATGTTTATCTGCGCACCGCGCGCGAGCTTTCCCATAAACTGGATCATGAACCGAGCGCTGAAGAGATTGCCGAGCAACTCGACAAGCCGGTGGATGACGTCAGCCGCATGCTGCGCCTGAATGAGCGCATCACCTCGGTGGATACGCCGCTGGGCGGGGATTCGGAGAAAGCGCTGCTGGACATTCTGGCCGACGAGAAGGACAACGGGCCTGAAGACACCACGCAAGACGACGATATGAAGCAAAGCATCGTCAAATGGCTGTTCGAACTGAACGCCAAACAGCGTGAAGTGTTGGCGCGTCGTTTCGGCCTGCTGGGCTATGAAGCGGCGACGCTGGAAGACGTGGGCCGGGAGATTGGCCTGACGCGTGAACGCGTCCGTCAGATTCAGGTTGAAGGTCTGCGTCGCCTGCGTGAGATTCTGCAGATGCAGGGCCTGAGCATTGAGGCGCTGTTCCGCGAATAACGCCGGTTGTTGAACCGCATCAAATAAAAACGGTGAGCATGATGCTCACCGTTTTTTTATGCCCGCGTTTGGCGTCTGACTACACCATATTTTTCAGCCGGTAGATCCATTCCAGCGCCTGGCGCGGCGACAGGGAATCCGGATCCAGCGCCTCCAGGGCTTCTACTGCCGGCGAAGTCTCTTCCTGCAACAGCGTCATCTGGGTGGCATCAACGCTGCCCGACGCGGTGTGGCTGGAGATGGATTCCAGCTCGCGCAGCTTTTGGCGGGCGCGCTTGATGACGTCGCGCGGCACGCCGGCCAGCGCGGCGACCGCCAGGCCATAGCTTTTGCTGGCGGCACCGTCCTGCACGCTGTGCATAAAAGCGATGGTGTCGCCGTGCTCAAGCGCGTCCAGATGCACGTTGACCACGCCTTCCATTTTTTCCGGCAGCGTCGTCAGCTCGAAGTAGTGAGTGGCGAACAGCGTCATCGCTTTGATGCGGTTGGCCAGGTTCTCGGCGCAGGCCCAGGCCAGCGACAGGCCGTCGTAGGTGGAGGTGCCACGGCCGATTTCATCCATCAACACCAGGCTGTGCTCGGTGGCGTTGTGAAGAATATTGGCGGTTTCGGTCATCTCCACCATGAAGGTGGAACGGCCGGAAGCCAGATCGTCCGCCGCGCCGACGCGGGTGAAGATGCGATCCACCGGGCCGATGGTGGCTTTGGCAGCAGGAACGTAGCTGCCGATGTGCGCCATCAGCACAATCAGCGCCGTTTGCCGCATATAGGTGCTTTTACCGCCCATGTTAGGGCCGGTGATGATCAGCATGCGGCGCTGTGGCGACAGGGAGAGCGGGTTGGAGATAAACGGTTCGCTCAGCACCTGCTCCACCACCGGGTGGCGGCCTTCGGTAATGCGGATCCCCGGCTGGTCGCTCATGACCGGGCAGGCGTAGTTCAGGGTGTCGGCGCGCTCGGCCAGGTTGGCCAGCACGTCCAGCTCGGCCAGCGCGGCGGCGCTTTGCTGCAGTTCCGCCAGGTGCGGCAGCAGCAGATCGAACAGCTCGTCGTACAGGCTTTTCTCTATCGCCAGCGCTTTGCCCTTGGAGGTGAGTACCTTGTCTTCGTACTCTTTCAATTCCGGGATGATGTAGCGCTCGGCGTTTTTCAGCGTCTGGCGACGTACATAGTGGATCGGCACCAGGTGGCTCTGGCCGCGGCTCACCTGAATGTAGTAGCCGTGTACGCCGTTGAAGCCGACCTTGAGCGTATCCAGCCCCAGCTTTTCACGCTCGCGGATCTCCAGCCGATCGAGGTAGTCGCTGGCGCCGTCGGCCAGCGCGCGCCACTCGTCCAGCTCGCTGTTGTAACCGGGGGCGATCACGCCGCCGTCGCGCACCAGCACCGGCGGCGATTCAACGATCGCGCGTTCCAGCAGTTCGCGCAGCTCGTCGAACTGGCCTACCTGAGATAGCAGTTGCTGCACATGCGGCGTATCCACATCTTGCAGCACCGCGCGGATGTCCGGCAGTTGCTGGAAAGCATGACGCATGCGGGCCAGATCGCGCGGACGCGCAGTGCGCAGCGCCAGGCGCGCCAAAATTCGCTCCTGATCGCCCACCTGGCGCAGCGAAGGCTGCAGATCGGCGAACCGTTCCTGCAATGCGCCGATCGCCTGTTGGCGGGCGGTCAGCACCTTGATGTCTCGGGTCGGCATGTGCAGCCAGCGTTTCAGCATGCGGCTGCCCATCGGCGTGACTGTGCGATCGAGGATCGCCGCCAGCGTGTTGTCGCTGCCGCCGGACAGGCTCTGCGTCAGCTCCAGGTTGCGGCGGGTGGCGGCGTCCATGATGATGCCGTCCTGCTGACGCTCCATGGTGATGCCGCGAATGTGCGGTAGCGAAGTGCGCTGGGTATCTTTCACATACTGCAACAGACAGCCGGCGGCGCGCAGCGCCTGATGCGCCTGCTCGACGCCGAAGCCGGTCAAATCGCGGGTGCCGAACTGCAGGTTGAGTTGTTGGCGTGCGGTCTCCAGTTCGAATTCCCACAGCGGACGGCGGCGCAGGCCGTGGCGTTGTTCGATCAGCGCCATTTGTTCGAAGGTTTCCGGGTAGAGCAGCTCGGCCGGATTGGTGCGCTGCAGCTCGGCGGCCATGGTCTCTAGATCCTGCGGCTCGGCGACGCGGAAGCGGCCGGAGCTCACGTCCAGCGTGGCGTAACCGAAGCCGCGCGCATCCTGCCAGATCGCCGCCAGCAGGTTGTCCTGGCGCTCTTGCAGTAGCGCTTCGTCGGTGATGGTGCCGGGGGTGACGATGCGTACCACTTTGCGCTCGACCGGCCCTTTACTGGTGGCCGGATCGCCGATCTGTTCACAGATGGCGACGGATTCGCCGAGTTGAACCAGCTTGGCCAGGTAGTTCTCCACCGCGTGGTGCGGCACGCCGGCCATCGGGATCGGCTCGCCCGCCGAGGCGCCGCGTTTGGTCAACGAGATATCCAGCAGTTGGGAAGCGCGCTTGGCGTCGTCGTAAAACAGCTCGTAGAAGTCACCCATGCGGTAGAACAGCAGGATTTCAGGATGCTGGGCCTTGAGGCGCAGGTACTGCTGCATCATCGGCGTGTGCGAATCGAGTTTATCGGTGCTATTCATGCGATTATTTTTCCAATCCATTGAATGTAAAGGGAACTGTGATTTTCATTGTCGTCATTCGCTATCACATTGTTTCAGCAGGCGTCGCCCCACTCAGCGCTTGGCGGGCGGCGCAAATCAAATCATCAAAACGCCAAACGGCGCACTCAAACCTGAGGTTTGCACAGACGCTTATACTAGCCCAGCGGGCAATCGGCTGTCACAGGTAAAAATGGGAAGCGCTGCGCAAGACGGGTTTGTAACGCGGTGAGATTGTTGTTCGCCTGCGGGCAACAACGCAAGTGGCCGCCCGGAGTGGTGGTGAAGCTATTGCTCGGGAGTGAGAGGCAAGGGAATGAAGTCCTGTACATTCCTTGATATAATGTCTTCAGCAAATTTGCGAACAGAGGTTGTCATGAGTAACAGCAAAAAAGTGCAGGTGGGTTATGCTAAGCCGTCTCGTACGGACATTGTGCGTTCCGTGGCGACATCAACGGCGGTTGAAACAGGTCAACCCTCAGCCAGAGTTGAAGCGTCTTTAGAAGAAGCGCGTAAAAAATTTGCTCATTTACGCCTTGCCTAATACCTTCTTAGTGCTTGACTGACCCAGTGTTTCATCGGTTCGTAGTTCATGTTCATACCTGAGTGAATCGCTGAGATATATTGGGCTCTGTTTTGTTCCCAGCTTTGATAATCCAACGATTTATGCCCGCCCTGAACCGCCATCACATCGGCCAACAGCCGTGACAAACGGCCATTCCCTTCTCTGAAGGGATGTATGAGTATCAGTTCAACATGGATTATTGCAATCGCTTCTATCAGCTGTTCTTCGCTCATGGCTGAGCAAGGTGTGTAACGAGCCAGGTATTCCACCTCGAAATCGTCCAGTAGTTTGGGCAATCGCGTCGAAGGGGCAAACATAAAGCCCCCCTTTGCTGATATTGACAGTTCTTGCTTGTCCAGCCCATGCATAGATATTGCCTAACCAGCGGCGATGCCAGCCCTTGATCATCTCGACGGTGATTTTCCCTAACGGAAAATGCTGTTCGAAAACGGAATGGTAGAGCTGTTCCAGCAATACCAATTCGGCATCGTCGAGTTCATTGCTATCGGCAATACCCAGCTTGTTGGCTAGAACTTGCTCGCCGGATTCTTTCTCATATTGGCCTTCGCTGCTGGAAACATGGTATCGGCTCATGCTTACGCTCGGTAAATGAGGCGGGAGATAAGGCAAGTATAATCAGCGATACGCGGCGGAACAATTTAATTAAAATCAGGTTGTTAAGTTAGGATTAATCATAAGTATGATTAATGGCATCGAAGTAAATAGTTTCAATTTATTGGATGTTAACGATACAACGCGAGTGGCCGCCCGCTGAGGCGGCGTAGAGGTTATTGCGCGGCGGTGAGAGGCAAGGGCAGTTGATAGATGCGGAAGCTGTCGGGCACTTCGGTTTCATGGCCGGGCAGCAGGCGGTGGCGGATGCGCGACTCGCTGACGAAGGCGCAGCCTTGTGGGGTGATAGTCAGGTTGACCGGCGACTCCATGCCTTCGCGCAAAACCTCAATCCGATGCATGCCGGTCGCTTTTGGCAACGCGATCCGCAGGATCCGCCCTTGGCCGCTCTGGATCCCGTTCTCCAGCACGATCAATGCGCCGTCCGGCGCCAATCCCATTCCGTCCGGGTTTTCAATCAGGCGCGGCAGCTGCATTTCCGTCAGCTGCGGCTTTGGATCGTGATAGCTGAGAGTGTAAAGCTTACCGGTGCCGAAATTGGCGACAGCCATCAGCCGATCGTCGAGCAGCACGATCCCGGCGGCGCCCAGCCCGCTCGGAGCCGCCAACCGCGCATCCTGAAACAGCGTACTGAATGCCGCTTCGCCCGGCCGCAGGCGCAGGATGCCGCCGCCTCGGGTTTCTGTCACGTACACCGTACCGTCTGCGCCGAGCACGATATCGTTGCCCATTTCCCCCGTCGGCAGCGCCAGGCTGCGGTTGAGCGTGCCATCGGCGACGTTCAGCGCATAGATGCGGTTGGCGCGCGATTTGCCGCCGGAAAGGAAGTCCGGCGAATTGCCCCACAGCAACCCGCGCCGTTCGTCCAGCCGCAGCGCGTTTGAGGCGAACACCGTGTCAGCGCCAGGGAAAAAGGTTTCCCACGCTTTACCCGGCCGCTTGCGCAGCACGTTGCCGCTGGTGATCAGGCCGACATACAGCGTGCCGTCCGCCGCGCGGGCGATGCCGTTGGGATAAAGCGCGCCGGGCGGCAGCGTCATGCTGCTTTCGGCGCAGTGGGTATTGGCGGCGGCCTGCGCCGGAGTGGTCAGGGGGAGTGCGGCGGCGAGGGTGAACAACGCTGCTCGCGCGGTAAGCGCATATGACATGTCTTCTCTCCTGGAATGACGGAAAAGGGGCTACCAGCGATCGGGGCGGGCAGCGTGCGCCATCGGCGCCTCCAGCGCGGCCACGTCTTGCGGCGATAAGCTGAGATTAAGCGCCGCTAGCGCATCCTGCAGATGGTGCGGCTTGGACATGCCCACCAGCGGTGACGCCACGCCGGGTTTGGCCAGCAGCCAGGCCAGCGCGATCTGCGCCGGTGGAACGCCGCGCGTGGCCGCCACCTCCGCTACCGCTGCGACGGTGCGTTCTACTTCGTTTCTGCCGCCGTACCAACGGGGCGCCTGTTCGTCGGTGGCGGCGCGCAGCGTGCCGGCGTTGCCGGAACCAGCCAGCACGCCGCGGGCCAGCGGCGACCAGGGCGTCAGGCTGAGCCCCTCCTCCAGACACAGGGGGATCAGCTCCTCTTCATCTTCACGCGTCACCAGGTTGTATTGGCCTTGCAGCGAAATAAACGGCGCCAGGCGGTGCTGACGCTGAAAGGCCAGCATTTTCATCAGGCGCCAGGCGTGCAGCGAGGAGGCGCCGAGATAGCGGATCTTGCCCGCCCGTACCAGGCCGTCGAGGGTGTCGGCGGTTTCTTCGATCGGCGTTTCGGTGTCGAAGCGGTGCAGCACAAACAGATCGAGGTAATCCGTCCCCAACCGCTGCAAAGAGGCGTCGACGCTGTGCAGCAGGTGCTTGCGCGACAGCCCTCGGCTGTTCGGCTGCGCGTCCATCGGAAAGTAGGCCTTGGTGGCGATCACCACGTCTTCGCGGCGGGCGAACGCCTTCAGGGCGCGGCCGAGAATGCGCTCGCTTTCTCCGCCGGAGTAAATGTTGGCGGTATCGAAAAAATTGATGCCCGCTTCCAGCGCTTCGCGGATAAAGGGGCGCGCTTCATCTTCCTTCAGCACCCAGGGGCGCCAGGCCGGATCGCCATAGGTCATGCAGCCCAGGCAGAGACGAGACACTTTCAGGCCGCTGTCGCCAAGCCGAACGTAGTTCATGGCATCATCTCCTCAGCGCATGCCGGCGATGGTGTAACCGCCGTCCACCAGCAGGCTTTGGCCGGTGATGAAGCGGGCCTCGTCCGTCGCCAACCACAGCGCCACATCGCCGATGTCTTCCGATTCGCCCAGGCGGCCGGCGGGCGTATGGGCGATAAAGGGCGCGAACGCCGCGCTGTCGGCTACGCTGCCGCGCGCCATCGGCGTGTCGATGATGCCGGGGTTGATGTTGTTGACGCGGATGCCCTGGCCGCTGTATTCGAGCGCCACCGCGCGGATCATCGCATCGAGCGCCCCTTTGCTGGCGGAGTAGCTGGATGAGCCGGCCAGCGCGCCGTGGGTCAGCCAGGAGGAGGTGTTGATGATCACGCCGCCCGACCGCTGAGCCAGGAAGGTTTCAATCTCGTATTTCATCGCCAGCCAGACGCCTCTGAGGTTAATGGCAATCACCCGGTCAAAATCCTCGCTGCTCTGTTCGGTGATGGGGGCGAAGTTGCCGATGATGCCGGCGTTGTTGAAAGCGACGTCGAGCCGGCCGTAGTGGGCGGTCACCGCGGCGAGTAGCCGGCGGATATCGTCTTCTTGGGAGACGTCGGTCACGATGGGCAGGGCATCGCCGCCAGCCAGCGCGATATCGCGCGCCGTGGCTTCGATCTCCGCCGCGCGCCGGCCGGCCAGCGCCACGTTGGCGCCTTCGCGGGCATAGGCCAGCGCGGCGGCGCGGCCGATGCCGGTGCCGCCGCCGCTCACCAGTACGACTTTGCCCGCCAGACGGCGCGGCGTTTCATGGGTTGGAGCTGTAGCATTAATCATCGCATCGATACCTGGTAATGGGTTCGATCGCAATGCTATGTTGTTAGATGACGGATAACTATCCGCTAAAAATTCATCTCACTATTAGATAATTTATATCAATAGCATGAAGAAACCCGAACTGTCCGGCCTGGCGGCCTTCGTGGCTATCGCCAGTGAACGCAGCTTCCGCCGCGCCGCCGCCCGATTGGGCGTGACGCCGCCGACGCTGACCCACACCCTGCGCGAACTTGAAGCGCAGGTGGGCATTCGCCTGCTGAACCGCACCACCCGTAACGTCTCGCCGACGGAGGCCGGAGAGCATCTGCTGGCGCAGCTGGTGCCGGCTTTTACCGACATCGACGCCGCGCTGGAGAGCCTGAATGCGTTTCGCGAAGGGCCACGCGGCCTGGTGCGTATCAACGCGCCGCGTTCGGCGATCGATCTCGCCATCGTGCCGCATCTGGGACGGCTGGCCAGCGAATACCCCGGCATTACGCTGGAAGTGGTGGCGGACGAGGGGTTCGCCAACATCGTCGAGCAAGGCTTTGACGCTGGCATCCGGCTCGGCGAGGATCTGCACAACGATATGCGCGCGGTGCGCCTGACGCCGGATCTGCGTTTTGCCATCGTCGCCACGCCGGATTACTTTCAACGGCACGGTGAACCGACGCACCCGCAGGATTTACTGCAGCATCGCTGCATCGGTTGGCGCAAAGCTTCTTCAGGCGAGCGCTACAAATGGGCCTTTCAGCAGGGGGAGCAGCGGTTTTCCGTGGCGGTCAACAGCCCGTTGATACTCGATGACGGCAGGATGATGGTGCAGGCGGCGCTGGCGAACGTCGGCATCGCTTTTGCCATCGAGCAGGAGGCAGAGGAATACCTGGCGAGCGGGCGGCTGCGGCGGGTGCTGGCCGATTGGTGCGCGCCGTTTCCCGGTTTTTACCTCTATTACCCCAACCGCAGAAACCATTCCGTGGCGCTGGCCACGGTGATTGAGTTGCTGCGTCTGCCCACGTAATCCTCTTCGCCTGCCATCGCGTTCGGATGGCAGCAGGCGAATCAAGCTTGAACTATTTTTATTCCCTCGCCGTTTGTTCAGACGCAAATAAACCCTTAAATTCCCAGCGAGTTTATAACTTGCTGTTTATAATTGCTATTTGATTATTTATTACGAATATTCTGAGTTTTTATCGGTTGTTTGAGAGCCCGGTCACACTATTTTTTTGTGCGAAATGTGAAGGGGGTCAATCCATCAGGTCAATGAGAGACGGTTCTGTCTCCTTCTGGCTTACCGATCCTTTTTTCATGCTCCGTATACTGTCTGTAACCAGGGCAACGTGACGGAAATTTTCATAAGGAATGTGCGTGAAGCAATCGTGATTGCATCTGGCATACAAATAACACCGGGTTTTTTTGATTATCTGAGGTGCTTGGTATGGAAAAGAAAAAAATCTATCTGTTTTGTTCTGCCGGTATGTCCACTTCCCTGTTGGTATCAAAAATGAAGGCGCAGGCCGAAAAATATGAAGTGCCGGTGATCATCGCCGCCTATCCGGAAGCGCTGGCTGCGGAGAAGGGGGTTGAAGCGGATCTGATCCTGCTGGGGCCGCAGATCGCCTACACCCTGCCGGAAGTGCAGAAACAGTTGCCCAATAAACCTGTTGAAGTCATCGATCCGCTGCTGTACGGCAAGGTCGATGGGCTGGGCGTGCTGAAGGCCGCGGTGGCCGCCATCAAGAAAGCCAACCAATAACAGGAGGCCGCCGTGAATACCCTCATTGCCTCGCTCGAGAAGGTTATCCTGCCTTTCGCCGTAAAAATCGGTAAGCAGCCCCACGTCAACGCCATCAAAAACGGCTTTATCCGTCTGATGCCGCTGACCTTGACCGGGGCGATGTTCGTGTTGATCAACAACGTGTTCCTGAGCTTTGGCGAGGGATCGTTCTTCTATTCGCTGGGCGTGCGATTGGACGCATCCACCATCGAGACGCTCAATAGCCTGAAGAGCATTGGCGGCAGCGTTTACAACGGTACGTTGGGGATCATGTCCCTGATGACGCCGTTCTTTATCAGCATGGCGCTGGCCGAAGAGCGCAAGGTCGATCCCCTGGCCTCGGCGTTGCTGGCGGTGGCGGCCTTCATGACCGTCACGCCGTTCAACGTCGGCGAGGCCTATGCGGTGGGCGCCAATTGGCTGGGCGGCGCCAACATCATTTCCGGTATGGTGATCGGGCTGGCGGTGGCTGAGATGTTTGCCTTCATCGTGCGGCGCAACTGGGTGATCAGCCTGCCGGACAGCGTGCCGGCTTCGGTGTCGCGCTCCTTCTCGGCGCTGATCCCCGGCTTCATCATCCTCTCCATCATGGGGCTGGTGGCGTTCGCGCTGGCGCACTGGGGCACTAACTTCCACCAGATCATCATGGACGGCATTTCGGCGCCGCTGGCCAAGATGGGCAGCGTGGTGGGCTGGGTATACGTGCTTTTCTCTTCGCTGCTGTGGTTCTTTGGGGTACACGGTTCCATGGCGCTGGCGGCGCTGGACAGCGGCATCATGACGCCTTTCGCGCTGGAAAATGTGGAGCTGTACAATAAATACGGTTCGGTCGAGGCGGCGGTGGCCGCCGGCAAAGAGTTCCACATGTGGGCGAAACCGTTCGTCGACTCTTATATTTACCTCGGCGGCACCGGTTCGACGCTGGGCCTGATCATCGCCATCTTCATCGCCTCGCGCCGCGAAGATTACCGCCAGGTCGCCAAACTGGCGACGCCATCCGGCATTTTCCAGATCAACGAACCTATCCTGTTCGGTTTGCCGGTGATCATGAACCCGGTGATGTTTATTCCGTTCATCCTGGTGCAGCCGGTGCTGACCCTCATCACCTCGCTGGCTTACTACTCCGGGCTGATCCCGCCGATCACTAACATCGCGCCCTGGACCATGCCGGTCGGCCTGGGAGCGTTCTTCAACACCAACGGCAGCATCATGGCCCTGTTGCTGAGCTTGTTCAACCTGGCGGTCGCCACCGTGATTTATCTGCCGTTCGTGGCGATTTCCAACAAGGCGCAAAGCCAGATCGATGCGGCGACGGAAAGCGAAGAAGACATCGCCAAGGCGCTGAAATTCTAACTGTGGAACGGGGCGGCGCGGTCGCCCCGCGAGGGACGCGAATATGGAATATCAATTTGCCGACGGGTTTTGGTGGGGCAGCGCCACCTCCGCGCCGCAGTCTGAAGGGGCGGCCGCGCGCGATGGCAAGAGCCGCAACATCTTTGACTATTGGTACGAGATCGCGCCCGAGCGCTTTCACGATCGGGTGGGGCCGGCCGAGGCCTCGACCTTTTATGACCATTTCCGCACCGATATCGGGCTGCTCAAAACGCTGGGCCACAATACCTTCAGAACCTCGATCTCGTGGTCACGGCTGATCCCGGACGGGGACGGCGAGGTGAACCCGCTGGCGGCGGCATTCTACAACGCGATGATCGACGAGCTGTTGGCGCAGGGCATCACCCCGTTTATCAATCTCTACCACTTCGATATGCCGCTGTGCATGCAGCAGCGCGGCGGCTGGGAAAGCCGGGCGGTGATCGACGCCTATGCGCGTTACGCCGACATCTGCTTCGGCCTGTTTGGCGATCGGGTTACCCACTGGTTCACCTTCAACGAGCCGATCGTGCCGGTAGAGGCCGGTTACCTGAATGACTTGCACTACCCTTGCGTGGTGGACTTCAAACGGGCGGTCACCGTGGCGTATCACAGCGTGCTGGCGCACGCCATGGCGGTGCAGCGTTTCAGAGCGCGGGGGCAGCCGGGGAGCATCGGCATCATTTTGAACCTGAGCCCAACCTATCCGCGCTCCGACGCGCCGGAGGATCTGCAGGCCGCACACGACGCCGATCTGTTGCTCAATCGCAGCTTTCTCGACCCGGTCGCCAAAGGGCGTTATCCGGCGGCGTTGCTGCATCTGTTGGCGCAGCATGGGCTGATGCCTTACTGCGAACCGCAGGACACGCAACTGCTCGAAGGCGGCGTGGTGGATATCCTCGGCGTCAACTACTACCAGCCGCGCAGGGTGCAGGCGAAAGCGGGGCGCCGCGCCGGGGAGCCGATCGCGCTGCCGGAGGACTTGTTCAGTTACTATGCAATGCCGGGCCGCAAAATCAATCCGCATCGCGGCTGGGAGATCTATGAGAAGGGGTTGTACGACATTCTGATGGATCTAAAAGAGAACTACGGCAATCTGCCTTGTTATATTTCCGAAAACGGCATGGGCGTTGAGGGCGAAGAGGCGTTTATCGGCGCCGATGGGCGGGTGGAGGACGATTACCGCATCGAGTTTATTCGCGATCACCTGAAGTGGCTGCACCGCGCGCTGGCGGAAGGCTCGCAGTGCAAGGGCTATCATCTGTGGACCTTTATCGACTGCTGGTCCTGGCTGAACGCCTACAAGAATCGTTATGGGCTGGTGCGGCTGGATCGGGCGGAGCAGCGGCGCACCATCAAAAAAAGCGGCTACTGGTTTGCCGAGGCGGCCAGACGCAACGGATTTGACTAACGGGAGGCCGGGGCCGTGTCCGATAACCGAATTTCGCTGAGTGCGAACGACGTGAAGCTGATTCGCGAGCAGGATTTCTTTAACTGCAAAGACTTTCACCTGTTTATCTATAACAAGGTGGAAAGCGCCACCGGGCTGCATCAGCACGACTATTACGAATTCACCATCGTGCTGAGCGGCAAATGCTATCAGGAGATCAACGGCAAGCGGGTGCTGCTGGAACGCGGGGATTTCGTCTTTATCCCCATCGGCTCCTACCACCAGAGCTTTTACGAGTTCGGCGCGACGAAAATCTTCAACGTGGCGGTCAGCAAAGCGTTTTTTGAAGAGCACTATTTGCAGCAACTGCCGCGCTGCTTTGTCGCCTCGCAGGCCTACAGCCTGAGAAGCGAGTTTTTGGCCTATATCGAATCGGTGGTGAGTTCGCCGCAGTTTCGCGAGGACGATTTCGCCGAATTTCTCGAAACGCTGACCTTCTACGTGATCAGCCGTATTCGTCACTATAAAGAAGACACCGACGGCGGCGATGATATCCCGCAGTGGCTGAAGAACACCCTCGCCGGCATGCATGACAAGGCGATGTTCGGCGAGCGGGCGTTGGCGAACATGGTGGCGCTGTCGGGGAAAACTCAGGAGTACCTGACCCGGGCGATGCGGCGCTACTACCAGAAGACGCCGATGCAGGTGATCAATGAGATCCGCATCAACTTCGCCAAGACGCAGCTGGAGGTCACCAACTATTCGGTCTCCGACATCGCCTTTGATTCCGGCTATGGCGATGTCAGCCTGTTCATTAAAAACTTCAAGCGGCTCACCGACGTGACCCCGGGCAACTACCGAAAAAAGTGTTACGGCCCTCTTTAGGGCCGCTCCCGATCAGTATCAACGTCGATATGCCGATGAGCTTCAGGGCGCCGGTCGGTTAATCATTTGATTTTTATCTTAGCGAAGGGGAATGCCGCACCGGTCGGTCGGCCCTCCCTTGCCAAAAATTCATCCCGCGGGAGCCACTATGGAAAAACTACTGATCGTGAATGCCGACGATTTCGGTCTGAGCAAAGGACAGAACTATGGCGTTATCGAGGCGTATCAGCATGGCGTCGTTTCCTCCACCACGGCAATGGTGAACGGCGGCGGCGCGGAGCATGCTGCAGCGCTCAGCCGGCAATATCCCGGATTGCCGATCGGGCTGCACTTCGTTTTGACCCATGGCAGGCCGCTGGGCGCCATGCCTTCGCTGGTCAACGAGCGCGGCGAACTGGGCAAATGGCTGTGGCGCCGCGCCGAGGCCGGCGAGCTGCCGCTGGACGAGATTCAGGAAGAGCTGCAGCGCCAGTTCGCGCGGTTCGTGACGCTGTTCGGCAGGCCGCCGACGCACATTGACAGCCACCACCATGTGCATATGCAGCCGCAGATTTACCCGCTGGTGGAGGCGTTCGCGCTGGCGCATGATCTGCCGCTGCGCATCGATCGCGAAGAGGCGAAACGGCGCGACATTGCGTTGCAGACTCCCTGCAGCACCGACGCGTTTGACGCGGGATTCTACGGTGAAATGATTTCCGAAGCCTTGTTCTTGCAGCGGTTGGCGCGCGCCGACGAGCAGGGCGCCGAGTCATTGGAAATGATGTGCCACCCGGCCTTCCTCGACGCGACGATCCTGCAGAGCCAATATTGCCATCCGCGCCTCGCCGAGCTGGATGTGTTGACCGCGCCGACGCTGAAAGCGGCGATCGCCGAACGCGGTTTTCTGCTGGGCTCTTTCCGGGATCTGTAACGCAGCCATTTACAGCATGGCGTGCGCCTTTTTCAGACCGGTGTCTTCTTCCGGATCCGCCCCCTGAGCTGAGGGTTCCGCTTCCTGTTCTTCGGGCTGCGGCTCCTCGACATCGGGCGCCGCTTCCGGCGGCGGCATGGTGTCGTGAATGATCTGTTCATCGAAGGTTGGATTGAGCGCCGGTGACAGCGGCGAGCTGGCGAGGCTGTCCGGCAGCGCAATATGCGGCACCGGCGCGTCCTGCGCCAGCTGCGGTTCCTCTGCTTTGGCCGTCCGGCTCAGGGCTGCCAGCAGCACGCCGCACAGGGCAAAGAAGGCGTACAGAATATTGCCGCCAAGCGGCTCGATCAGCGCGCCGACCGCCAACGGCCCGATGCTGGCACCGACGCCGAACGCCATCAGCAGACAGGCGGCCAGCGAGACGCGGCGCTCCGGCTCGATCAGATCGTTGGCCAGCGCCACCGCGAGCGGGTAGAGCGTAAACTGCAGCATGCTGACGACGAATCCTACCGCCAGCAGCAGCGGAAAATCGATGTGCGGCAGCAGCGCCAGCGGCAGCGCCGCCACGATCAGCAGAATGGCGTTGAGGCGCATCAGCAAGGGGCGGTTATAGCGATCCGACAGCCAACTGAGCGGGAATTGCGCCACCAGCCCGGCGAAGATGGAGAGCGCCATGAACAGGCCGGTTTGCTGAGTGGTTAAGGACTGCAGGCTGGCGTAGACCGGCGCCAGCCCGTAAAACGAGCCCACGACCATGCCGATCACCAGCGTGGTGGCCAGCACCTTGGGAATGGCGCCGACAAAATAACGCAGTTCCATCGGCGCCGGCGACATGTGGCGCGCATTGGTGCGGGTAGTCAGAGCGATCGGCACCAGACAGAGCGCGAAGCACAGCGCGATCACCAGCAGCGTGGCGATGCCCAGATTGCTTTGCAGCATCAGCACGATCTGGCCCAGCGACATGCCGAGATAGGTCGCCGCCATATAGAAGCCGAACACCATGCCGCGCTGGTTGGATTCCGCCTGGTCGTTCAACCAGCTCTCCAGCACCATGTACTGACACATCATGCATAGGCCGATCACCAGGCGCAGCGCGACCCAGGCGGGAATGAACTCCGTCAGGCCGTGGCCCAGCACCGCGGCGGTGATGATGCCGGCGCAGGCCACGTAGGCGCGGATATGCCCGACGCGGGCGATGAGAAAGTGGCCGACCTTGCCGCCGATCACCAGCCCGATGTAGTTGGCGGCGATGATGGCGCCGATCAGCGCGCTGCTGACGTGAATGGAGGTCAGCCGCAGCGAGACGTAGGTAGTGAGCAGGCCTGAGCCCAACAGCAGCAGCAGGGTGGTGGTGTACAACGGCAAAAATACGCCCAACGTTTTTTTCACTCTATCATCCTAATCTCTTCTGGTGCGCCCTGAGACCGCCGCCGCAGCGTGCCGCCTCCGTGATGTTCCTTGTGCTGGTGCGCCGCCGCTCGATGGGGCGCTTCTTTTGATACTAGCAGCTTGGCCGGGCGCTTAAAACCGCACCTCCTGCGAGGCGCTGCGCATTTCTGCACGCCAGCCGCCGCGCCGCCTTGATAAATGCTACTATCGGGCGCATATACCTGAATTCGCGAGGGAGGGGTTATGAGTCAAAACCAACTGCGCCGGCTCAGCGTGCTGGCAGGGGAAAAACTGAAGGCGCAGGGCCGCTGGATCACCTGCGCGGAATCCTGCACCGGCGGCGGCATCGCCAAGGCCATTACCGATGTCGCGGGCAGCTCCGCCTATTTTGATCGCGGATTCGTGACCTACAGCAATGCGGCGAAGCATGACCTGCTGGGAGTGAGTGAAGCGACGTTGGCGGCGCATGGCGCGGTCAGCGAAGAGGTGGTGCGCGAGATGGCCATAGGGGCGCTGCGGGCGGCGCAGGCCGATCTGGCGCTGTCGGTGAGCGGCATCGCCGGCCCGGACGGCGGCAGCGCGGAAAAGCCGGTCGGCACCGTGTGGTTCGGCTTCGCCAGCAGCGATGGCCGGGGGCTGTCGCGCAAGATGCAATTCGAGGGCGACCGCGATGCGGTACGGCTGCAGGCGACGATTTTCGCGCTGCAAACCGCCATCGACGAATTTTTGTAAATTAGGCTTGATACTGTATGACCATACAGTATAATTAGTGACATTTCCTGCACAACATACATTCAGTGGCAGTGTGGGGTAACACCGGCATTGCGAAACGAAGGAGCAAAAATGGCTATTGATGAGAACAAGCAAAAGGCGTTAGCTGCGGCACTGGGCCAGATTGAGAAACAGTTCGGCAAAGGCTCCATCATGCGCCTGGGTGAAGACCGCTCCATGGACGTGGAAACCATCTCCACCGGCTCACTGTCACTCGATATCGCTCTGGGCGCCGGCGGCCTGCCGATGGGCCGCATCGTCGAAATCTACGGTCCGGAATCGTCCGGTAAAACCACCCTGACGCTGCAGGTGATCGCCGCCGCGCAGCGCGAAGGCAAAACCTGTGCGTTCATCGATGCCGAGCACGCGCTGGATCCTATCTATGCGAAGAAGCTGGGCGTCGATATCGACAACCTGCTGTGCTCCCAGCCGGACACCGGCGAGCAGGCTCTGGAAATCTGTGATGCGCTGACCCGCTCCGGCGCGGTTGACGTCATCATCGTCGATTCCGTGGCGGCGTTGACGCCGAAGGCGGAAATCGAAGGTGAAATCGGCGATTCGCACATGGGGTTGGCGGCGCGCATGATGAGCCAGGCGATGCGTAAGCTGGCCGGCAACCTGAAAAATGCCAATACCCTGCTGATCTTCATCAACCAGATCCGTATGAAAATTGGTGTGATGTTCGGCAACCCGGAAACCACTACCGGTGGTAACGCTCTGAAGTTCTATGCTTCGGTGCGTCTGGATATCCGTCGTATCGGTGCCATCAAAGAGGGCGACGAAGTGGTGGGCAGCGAAACCCGCGTGAAAGTGGTGAAAAACAAAATCGCTGCGCCGTTCAAACAGGCTGAGTTCCAAATCATGTACGGCGAAGGCATCAACAGCCGTGGCGAGCTGGTCGATCTGGGCGTGAAGCACAAGATGATCGAAAAAGCCGGCGCCTGGTACAGCTATAACGGCGAGAAGATCGGTCAGGGCAAGGCGAACGCCTGTAACTTCCTGAAAGAAAACCCGGCTATCGCCGCCGAGCTGGATAAGAAACTGCGCGACCTGCTGCTGCACAGCGGCGGTGAGCTGGTGGCTGCCTCCGGTGACGACTTCGAAGATGACGAAGCGGAAACCAGCGAGCAGTTTTAATCGCTGAAGATGTGCGCCGCCGTTTATGTGGTGCACATCCCCTGAATTCAGGCTTGAATGATGAATGACTTGCTAAGCCGCGCCATGCGCCTGCTGTCGCAACGCGATCATAGTGAAGCTGAACTGCGCCGCAAACTTGCGGCGCAGCCGTTTGTGGCGAAAGCCCGGTTTGGCGGCAAGGGGCCGCATGCGCCGACATCGCCGCCGCCGGTAGCCGAAGAACCGGTAGATCCCGCGCTGATCGATCAGGTTATCGTCTACTGTTACCAGCACAACTGGCTGGACGATAAGCGTTTCGCCCACAGCTACATCGGCAGCCGCAGCCGCAAAGGTTATGGCGCGCAGCGCATCCGCAGCGAACTGATGCAAAAGGGCGTGGATAAAGCGCTGGTGCAGGACGCGTTGGCGGAATGCGATATCGACTGGTGCGAACAGGCGAAACAGGTGGCGCAGCGAAAATTTGGCGATACGTTGCCAACCGACTGGAAAGAGAAAGCCAAAGTGCAGCGTTATCTGCTCTATCGCGGCTTCTTCCAAGAAGAAATTCAGTCAATTTACCGTGATTTTGCGCAATGAGCGCACACGGGGTTTTACTTCCCTCTGAAGAAAATTTATCTTATCCCCACTTTTTGTTCGTGAGCTGGTTGTCATCGTCGGGATGACGCGCCACCGGCTCACGTGTCGTTATTCTAGCCTTTCCAGGAAAATTATGAGCAAGAGCACCGCTGAGATCCGTCAAGCGTTTCTCGATTTCTTTCATAGTAAGGGTCATCAGGTTGTAGCAAGCAGCTCCCTGGTGCCTAACAATGATCCGACATTGCTGTTTACCAATGCCGGCATGAACCAATTTAAGGATGTTTTCCTGGGGCTCGACAAACGCGCCTATTCCCGCGCCACCACCTCGCAGCGCTGCGTGCGCGCAGGCGGCAAGCATAACGACCTGGAAAACGTCGGTTATACCGCTCGTCACCACACCTTCTTTGAAATGCTGGGCAACTTCAGCTTCGGCGATTACTTCAAGCACGATGCTATCAGCTACGCGTGGGAACTGCTGACCGGTGAAAACTGGTTCAACCTGCCGAAAGAGAGACTGTGGGTCACCGTGTATGAAACCGATGACGAAGCATTCGATATCTGGCAGAAGCAAATCGGCGTACCGGCCGAGCGCATTATCCGCATCGGCGATAACAAGGGCGCGCCTTTCGCTTCAGATAACTTCTGGCAGATGGGTGATACCGGCCCATGCGGCCCGTGCACCGAGATTTTCTACGATCACGGCGATCACATCTGGGGCGGCCCTCCGGGCAGCCCGGAAGAAGACGGCGACCGCTACATCGAGATCTGGAACATCGTTTTCATGCAGTTCAACCGTCAGTCCGACGGCACCATGCTGCCGCTGCCGAAGCCTTCGGTGGATACCGGTATGGGTCTGGAGCGTATCGCGGCGGTGTTGCAGCATGTGAACTCCAACTATGAGATCGATCTGTTCCGCACCCTGATCGCCGCCGTGGCGAAAGTGACCGGCGCGACCGATCTGGATAACAAATCCCTGCGCGTTATCGCCGACCACATTCGTTCCTGCGCCTTCCTGGTGTCGGACGGTGTGATCCCGTCTAACGAAAACCGCGGCTACGTGCTGCGCCGCATCATTCGTCGCGCGATCCGTCATGGCAACATGCTGGGCGCGAAAGACACCTTCTTCTACAAGCTGGTGGCGCCGCTGATCGAAGTGATGGGCCCGGCGGCCGACGAGCTGAAACGCCAGCAATCGCTGGTGGAGCAGGTGCTGAAAACCGAAGAAGAACAGTTTGCCCGCACGCTGGAGCGTGGCCTGGCGCTGTTGGACGAAGAGCTGGCCAAGCTGCAGGGCGATACCCTGGACGGCGAGACCGCTTTTCGTCTGTACGACACCTACGGCTTCCCGGTGGATCTGACCGCAGACGTCTGCCGCGAGCGCGGTCTGAAAGTCGACGAAGCGGGCTTTGAAGAAGCGATGGAAGCGCAGCGCCGCCGCGCGCGCGAATCCAGCGGTTTCGGCGCCGACTACAACAGCCTGATCCGTGTGGACGGCAGCAGCCAGTTCAGCGGCTATGATCATGACGAGCAGCAGGCGACGGTGATCGCGCTGTTCCGTGACGGCCAGCCGGTCGAGCAGATCAACGCCGGCGAAGAGGCGGTGGTGGTGCTGGACGAGACGCCGTTCTACGGTGAATCCGGCGGCCAGGTCGGCGATAAAGGCGTGCTGAAAGCCGCCGGCGCCGAGTTTGTGGTCAACGACACCCAGAAATACGGTCAGGCTATCGGCCATCAAGGCAAGCTGGCGCAAGGTTCGCTGAAGCTGAACGATCGCGTGGACGCGCAGATCGACACTGAGCGCCGCAACAGCATCCGTCTGAACCACTCCGCGACCCACCTGCTACACGCCGCGCTGCGCCAAACGTTGGGCGAGCACGTTGCGCAGAAAGGCTCTCTGGTTAACGACAAATACCTGCGCTTCGACTTCTCGCATTTTGAAGCGATGAAGCCGGAACAAATTCGTGCGGTGGAAGATCTGGTTAACCAGCAGGTGCGTCGTAACCTGCCGGTGCAGACCGAGCTGATGGCGTTGGAAGACGCGAAAGAGAAGGGCGCAATGGCGCTGTTCGGTGAGAAGTACGACGACAACGTGCGCGTGCTGACCATGGGCGACTTCTCCACCGAGCTGTGCGGCGGCACCCACGCCAGCCGCACCGGCGATATCGGCCTGTTCCGCATTCTGAGCGAATCGGGCACCGCGGCGGGCATCCGCCGTATTGAAGCGGTGACCGGCGCTGGCGCTATCGCTACGCTGCATCAGCAAAGCGATTTGTTGCAAGACGTTGCTCAATTGGTGAAGGGCGACAGCAACAACCTGACCGATAAAGTGCGCTCGGTGCTCGATCGCACGCGCGTGCTGGAAAAAGAACTGCAGCAACTGAAAGATCAGCAGGCGGCGCAGGAAAGCGCGTCGCTGTCCAGCCAGGCGAAAGTGGTTAACGGCGTGAAGCTGTTGGTCAGCCAGTTGGACAATGTCGAAGCCAAAATGCTGCGCACCATGGTGGATGACCTGAAAAATCAATTGGGTTCGGCCATTATCGTGTTGGCGACGACGGCTGATGACAAAGTCAGCCTGGTCGCAGGCGTGACCAAGGATCTGACTGACCGCGTGAAAGCCGGCGAGTTGATCGGCAACGTGGCGCAGCAGGTCGGCGGCAAGGGCGGTGGTCGCCCTGATATGGCGATGGCGGGGGGGACGGATATCAACGCCCTGCCAGCGGCGTTAAACAGCGTAGAAGCCTGGGTGGCCTCAAAGCTGTGAACATAAATAAATAGCACGGACAAACGCCATAATACTTTGTTGATTATGGCGTTTTCATACTGTGCTAACACAATTTAGTTACAATTGCGGGAACAAAGTTTTTCTGGTCGGCTAAACTTACCATTATCTGAGGTGGGACCAAGTCTGCTTACACTTATTGTGGATTGCGCGGCTTACGTTTTCACCACATATGATGGATAATGACGGGGAAACTGAGAGACCCGACTCTTTTAATCTTTCAAGGAGCAAAGAATGTTAATTCTGACTCGTCGAGTTGGTGAAACCCTCATGATTGGCGATGAGGTTACGGTCACTGTGCTAGGGGTAAAAGGCAACCAGGTGCGTATTGGTGTGAACGCCCCCAAAGAGGTTTCAGTTCACCGTGAAGAAATCTATCAGCGCATTCAGGCAGAGAAGTCTCAGCAGACGACTTACTGATTCCGAAGCAGCGTCTCGTTGCCAGACGAGACGCTACTGCATCGTTTTACCCACTTCTTTCGTTCTCCCCTCTCTTTTTCGTGATTATTTTCCCGGTTAGTTTCCTGCTTTATTGCTGCAGACGTTGCGGTTGCCTGTTGATAAAACGCCCTTTTTGCCGTGAAATCGCCCATGTTGGGTGCGAATTGTGCAAACGCGCATGAGTTGGGAAAAATTGTTTGACTTAAAAGTCGGAGAAAGTAATATGTGCGCCACGCAGTGCCGATGAGCTTCTCCAAAGCAAGTTAGGCACAATTCGAAAGAAGCGTATGGTGAGGTGGCCGAGAGGCTGAAGGCGCTCCCCTGCTAAGGGAGTATGCGGTCAAAAGCTGCATCCGGGGTTCGAATCCCCGCCTCACCGCCATTTGCATCCGTAGCTCAGCTGGATAGAGTACTCGGCTACGAACCGAGCGGTCGGAGGTTCGAATCCTCCCGGATGCACCATATTTTGCAGTATGGTGGGGTAGTAACAACGTACCATACGGTATCAAAAAAGAATTCCTGTGCATCCGTAGCTCAGCTGGATAGAGTACTCGGCTACGAACCGAGCGGTCGGAGGTTCGAATCCTCCCGGATGCACCATTCTTAATCTCACTCGTCGCGAAGAGCAATCTCCAAGCGGGTGGAAGAAAAGAAAGTGTTACCAGGGAGGATAACGTTGCTTAAGCAACGGCCCGCAGGGTGAGGCGCTAGCGCCGAATCATCCTCCCGGATGCACCATTCTTCAAGTCTGGCTTTATTAGCAAAGCCGGCACGCGGTAAAAATAGTAATGCATCCGTAGCTCAGCTGGATAGAGTACTCGGCTACGAACCGAGCGGTCGGAGGTTCGAATCCTCCCGGATGCACCATCTAAGAGAAGCCCGCCTTAGCGGGTTTTTGCTTTTCTGTTATTCGTGAAACAGGCAAGCGGCAAAAACAGTCATGCATCCGTAGCTCAGCTGGATAGAGTACTCGGCTACGAACCGAGCGGTCGGAGGTTCGAATCCTCCCGGATGCACCATGTTTAACCTCCCGTATCGCGAAGAGAAATCGTCATGCGGGTGGTAAAAAGAAAGTGTCCTTGGGGAGGATAACGTTGCTTTAGCAACGGCCCGCAGGGTGAGGCGTTGGCGCCGAATCATCCTCCCGGATGCACCATCTAAGAGAAACCCGCTTTGGCGGGTTTTTCGCTTTTCAGCATTTAGCCATTCTCTCTTCACCCCTTTCCTTCTTTGCATCCGATCGATCACAGCACATTCCGCTATGACGCAGTCAGCGACAACCCAACGGCTTTACGCTAAAGTAGTTTTCTTTCCTCAACGATCATGGAGTAACGATGTACGACCGCTATCAGGGTCTTATTTTCGACATGGACGGCACGATTCTGGACACTGAGCCAACGCACCGTAAAGCGTGGCGCGAAGTGCTGTCCCGTTATGGCATGACGTTTGATGAAGCGGCCATGGTGGCGCTGAGCGGTTCACCGACCTGGCGCATCGCTCAGGCGATTATCGCCAGCCATCAGGCCGATCTCGATCCCCATCACCTGGCGGCGGAGAAAACGCGCGCGGTGGAAGCGATGCTGCTGGATAGCGTGCGTCCATTGCCATTGATCGAGGTGGTGAAGTCCTATCACGGCCGCCGTCCGATGGCGGTCGGCACCGGCAGCGAGCACCGCATGGCGGAAATGCTGCTGCGTCATCTCGGCCTGTTCAACTGCTTCGACGCGATCGTCGGTGCGGACGACGTGCAGCGCCATAAACCGGAGCCGGATACCTTCCTGCGCTGTGCCGAACTGATCGGCGTGCCGCCGGAAAAATGCGTGGTGTTTGAAGACGCCGAGTTTGGCATTCAGGCGGCGAAAAATGCCGGCATGGCTGTGGTAGACGTTCGTACGCTGTGAGTAGTACGCTAGCCGTAATATCGTTATTTGGCAGCAGCTTCCTCAGTGCGACGCTGCTGCCGGGAAATTCAGAAATCGTTCTGGTCGCCTTGCTGACCCAGAGTCGCGTCTCGCCGGAGTTGCTGGTGCTGGCCGCGACCCTGGGCAACACTCTTGGCGGGTTGACCAATGTCATTATCGGGCGCCTGTTACCGGCGTTGAAACCACAGCGGGGGCTGGCAACGGCGCTCGGGTGGCTGCAACGCTTTGGCCCGGCTGCGCTGTTGCTCAGCTGGGTGCCGGTGGTGGGCGATTTGTTGTGCGTGTTGGCAGGTTGGCTGCGCATGCCCTGGGGCTCTGTCGCGCTGTTTCTGTGTATCGGAAAGGCGCTGCGTTACATCGTTTTGGCTATGATAACGGTACAGGGCATCGCCTGGTGGCAGTAACCAAGTGAATATAACTCAATATTCTCTCGGGTGCGGATTCAGTATGCTTACGAGTTATTGTTTTTAGAAGCGGGAGGTCAATTTGATCCCGGACGTATCACAGGCGCTTTCTTGGTTGGAAGCCCATCCCCAGGCATTAAAAGGCATTCGTCGCGGCATCGAGCGTGAAACGCTGCGAGTCACGCCGAACGGCACCTTGGCGACCACCGGGCATCCGGAAAAGCTGGGGGCGGCATTGACGCACCACTGGATCACCACGGATTTCGCCGAGGCGCTGTTAGAGTTCATTACGCCGGTTGATGACAATATCGATCACTTGCTGACGTTCCTGCGCGATATTCATCGCTACGTGGCGCGCAACATTGGCGATGAGCGCATGTGGCCGCTCAGCATGCCGTGCTTTATCGAAGCCGAGCAGGACATCGAGCTGGCGCAGTTCGGTTCGTCGAACATCGGCCGCATGAAGACGCTGTACCGTGAAGGGCTGAAGAATCGCTATGGCGCGCTGATGCAGACCATTTCCGGCGTGCACTACAACTTCTCGCTGCCGCTGGAATTTTGGCAGGCCTGGGCCGGCGTGCAGGACGCAGAAAGCGGTAAAGAGCAGATCTCGGCCGGTTATTTCCGCCTGATCCGCAACTATTACCGTTTCGGCTGGGTGATCCCGTATCTGTTCGGCGCATCGCCGGCCATTTGTTCTTCGTTCCTCAAAGGGCGCGAGACCAATCTGCCGTTCGAGCGCACCGAGCAGGGGATGTGCTACCTGCCGTACGCCACTTCGCTGCGCCTGAGCGACTTGGGTTATACCAATAAATCGCAGAGTAATCTGGGCATCACCTTCAACGATCTGCACAGCTATGTGGCCGGTTTGAAGCGGGCGATCGCCACGCCTTCCGAAGAGTTCGCCAAGCTGGGCGTGAAAGAGGGCGATCGCTACCTGCAGCTGAACAGCAACGTTCTGCAAATCGAGAACGAGCTGTATGCGCCGATCCGGCCAAAGCGCGTGACCCAAAGCGGCGAGACGCCGTCGGACGCGCTGCTGCGCGGCGGTATCGAATACATTGAAGTGCGTTCGCTGGACATCAACCCATTCTCGCCGATCGGCGTGGATGCGGTGCAGGCGCGTTTCCTGGATCTGTTCCTGGTGTGGTGCGCGCTGGCGGATGCGCCGGAGATGAGCAGCGATGAGCTGCTGTGCACGCGCAAGAACTGGAACCGGGTGATCCTCGAAGGGCGCAAGCCGGGCCAGACCATCGGCATCGGCTGTGGCGCCAGCCATGAGCCGCTGGAGAAAGTCGGCAAGGCGCTGTTCGCCGATCTGCGTCGGGTGGCGGAAGTGCTGGACGGCGAAGCCGGCGATCGTCAATACCAGCAGGTGTGCGATGAGCTGGTCGCCGCGTTTGACGATCCCGAGTTGACCTTCTCCGCGCGCATTCTCAAGGCCATGAAGGCGGAAGGCACCGGGCGCGTCGGTTTGCAGCTGGCGGAGCAGTATCGCCAGACATTGCTGGAAGAACCGTTGGAAATCCTGAACGAAGCCGAGCTGGATAAAGAGCGGGAAGCCTCGTGGCAGCGTCAACGCGACATAGAAGCCAATGATACGCTAAGCTTTGAAGCGTTCCTGAAGCAAAACGGCGGAAGCTGAAAAAGAAAAAGGCCACATCAATGTGGCCAAATATGCATCTCTGATGACAGGGATGATGATAACAAATGCGCGTCTTTCACATACTCAGACTCGCAGGGTTGGAAAAGGTTTCCCGGTTAGGAAAAAAAGTTTCGAAATAAATGCTCTTTTACGAGGAGGTAGCGAAATGCCATTGCTGGATAGCTTTACCGTCGATCATACCCGTATGGCAGCTCCGGCTGTCCGCGTTGCAAAAACCATGAAAACGCCTCATGGCGATACCATCACGGTGTTTGATCTGCGCTTTTGCCGCCCGAACCTGGAAGTGATGCCCGAGCGCGGCATTCACACGCTGGAGCACCTGTTCGCCGGCTTTATGCGTGACCACCTGAACGGCCAGGGCGTGGAAATTATCGACATCTCCCCGATGGGCTGTCGCACCGGTTTCTACATGAGCCTGATCGGCGTGCCGGAAGAGCAGCGCGTTGCCGATGCCTGGAAAGCGGCGATGGCCGACGTGCTGAAAGTGACCGACCAGCGCAAGATCCCTGAGCTTAACGAGTACCAGTGCGGCACCTACCATATGCACTCGCTGGAAGAAGCGCAGGAAATCGCCAAGCACATTCTGGATCACGGCGTGGTGGTGAACCACAACGACGAGCTGGCGCTGCCGAAAGAGAAGCTGCAGGAACTGCATATCTAGTCGTGCGTGGCCCGCAAAATAAAAAAAGACGCGATTTCGCGTCTTTTTTACGTTCTGGCCGAGGACTAATGATGGCCGACGCTGGACTGCAGCGAGGTGATCGGCGTGACCCGCACCTGTTTAATCATGTTGCCCTGCACGTCGAGGATGTCGATATCGTAATGACCGATGCGCACCCGGGTGCCGATTTCGGGGATCTCTTCCAGCTCTTCCAGCAGCATGCCGTTGACGGTGCGAGCCTCGTTGGCCGGCAAGGTCCAGTTGAAGGCCTTGTTCAGCTCGCGCACGTTGGCGGTGCCGTCGATCAAGACCGAACCGTCGCTCTGCGGCGTGACTTCTTCCGCCAGCGTGGGTGACATCGAGGTGGTGAAATCGCCCACGATCTCCTCGAGGATGTCTTCCACCGTGACCAGGCCCTGAATGTCGCCGTACTCGTCGACCACGATGCCGACCTTCTCTTTGTTGCGCTGGAATTTCACCAGCTGCACGTTGAGCGGCGTGCCTTCCGGAACGAAATAGATCTCATCGGCGGCGCGCAGCAGGTTCTCTTTGTTGAACTCTTTTTTCTCGGTCATCAGGCGGTAGGCTTCGCGCACGCGCAGCATGCCGATCGCATCGTCCAGCGAGCTGCGATACAGCACGATGCGGCCGTGCGGCGAGTGGGTCAGCTGGCGCATGATCGACTTCCAGTCGTCGTTGACGTCGATGCCGACGATCTCGGTGCGCGGCACCATGATGTCGTTGACCGTCACCTTTTCCAGATCCAGCACCGAAATCAGCATGTCCTGATTGCGGCGGGAGATCTGCGACTGGGATTCGCGCACGATGGTGCGCAGCTCATCCTTGCTGACGGCGTCGCTGATGCGCACGTTGGTGCGAATGCCGAACAGGCGCAAGGTCAGGCTGGTGATGCCGTTGAGCAGCCAGACCAGCGGGAACATCACCTTTTGCAACGGGGCCAGCAGGACGCTGCTGGGGAAGGCGATGCGTTCCGGATAGAGTGCGGCGAAGGTCTTCGGCAGCACTTCGGCGAACAGCAGCACGGCGAAAGTCAGTATGCCGGTCGCAATCGCCACGCCGAGATCGCCATACAGCCGCATGCCGACGATGGTCGCCAGCGCCGAAGCGAGGATGTTGACCAGGTTGTTGCCGATCAGCACCAGGCCGATCAGCCGATCCGGTTTTTGCAGCAGCTTCTCGACCCGACGCGCCGAGCGGTTGCCCTGTTTGGACAGGTGACGCAGGCGATAACGGTTGAGCGTCATCATGCCGGTCTCGGAGGCGGAGAAGTAAGCGGAGACCACGATCATGATCACCAGGATAATGATGAGGGTCCCCGTCGACACATGCTCCAATGCAGTATTCCTTATAGAGAGGGAGAATTGAGCCAGGCTGGCCTAGCGCACCATCACCTGCTGAATCAGACGGCTGCCGAAGTAGGCGAGCGTCAGCAGGAAGGCGCCGGCGAAGCTGAACCAGACGACGCGGCGGCCGCGCCAGCCCTCATGGTAGTGGCCCCACAACAGCACGATATACACGAACCAGGCCATGATCGACAGCACGGCTTTATGCACGTTCTCTTTGCTGAACAGATTATCCATGTACAGCAGGCCGGTGCACAGGGTGAGCGTCAGCAGCACCACGCCGATCTGGGTGATATGGAACATCTTGCGCTCAATGCTCATCAGCGGCGGCATGTCGGCGCTGAAGGTCAGCTTCTTGTTTTTCAAAAGGTAGTCGAGCCAGGCGAGCTGCAATGCATAGAGCGCGGCGATGATCAGGGTGGCGTAAGAGAACAGCGCCAGGCCGATATGCACCATCAGTTCCGGGCTGGCCTCCAGGTGAGTGATGAACTCGCCGGGCATAAAGCTGGCGAAGGCCAGGTTGATCATCGCAAAGCTGTAGACGATTGGCAGCAGGAACCAGCCGCGATCGCGCGAAGCGACGAAGGTCATCACCGAGCAGATGATCAGGCTGACGATGGAACCAATGTTCAGCAGGCTGAGATTCTGCCCGGCGCTGACGTCAAAGATGCGCTGCTGCAGCGCGATGGCGTGGCAAATCAGCGCCACCACCGCCGAGACGAGGGCAAGCCGACGGTATGCGCTGTTCTTCCGCAACAAACTGGGAATGATCAGTCCAAGGCTGAGCAGGTAGGCCATCAAAGCCACAATGGAGAAAACTGGCATAGCGTTTAATTTTGCTTCGGCGTGGTTAATTGGAGTGTCAGTATAACGTTGCGCGCGTTTCACTCCAACCTATCTCCAACGCTGAGGCAGAGATCCTGCTCGCTTCGTGTTATCATCGGCGCAATTGTGTCGCCGGAGCGGCCTGTCATTACACGTTGAGCATGAGACGATGTTTGAAAATTTAACCGATCGATTGTCGCGCACGTTGCGCAATATCAGCGGCCGCGGGCGGCTGACCGAAGAAAATATCAAGGAAACCCTGCGTGAAGTGCGTATGGCATTGCTGGAAGCGGACGTTGCGCTGCCGGTGGTGCGCGACTTCATCAACCGCGTAAAAGAGAGCGCGGTTGGCCATGAAGTCAACAAGAGCCTGACGCCGGGGCAGGAGTTCGTCAAGATCGTCAAGGGTGAGCTGATCGCCGCGATGGGCGAAGTCAACACCGAGCTGAATCTGGCGGCTCAGCCGCCGGCGGTGGTGCTGATGGCGGGCCTGCAGGGCGCCGGTAAAACCACCAGCGTCGGTAAGCTCGGCAAGTTCCTGAAAGAAAAACAGAAGAAGAAAGTGTTGGTGGTTTCCGCGGACGTTTATCGCCCGGCGGCGATCAAACAGCTGGAAACGCTGGCGGAAGGTGTCGGCATCGATTTCTTCCCGTCCGACGTCAAAGAAAAACCGATCGACATCGTCAACCGCGCGTTGCAGCAGGCCAAGCTGAAGTTCTATGACGTACTGATCGTCGATACCGCCGGCCGTCTGCACGTTGACGAAGCGATGATGGACGAGATCAAACAAGTGCACGCGGCCATCAAGCCGGTGGAAACCCTGTTCGTGGTCGACGCCATGACCGGCCAGGACGCCGCCAATACCGCCAAGGCGTTTAACGAAGCGCTGCCGCTGACCGGCGTGGTGCTGACCAAGGTCGACGGCGATGCGCGCGGCGGTGCGGCGTTGTCCATCCGCCACATCACCGGCAAGCCGATCAAGTTCCTCGGCGTCGGCGAGAAGACCGAAGCGCTGGAGCCGTTCTATCCGGATCGCGTGGCGTCACGCATCCTGGGCATGGGCGACGTGCTGTCGCTGATCGAAGATATCGAAAGCAAGGTCGACCGCGAGCAGGCGGAGAAACTGGCCAACAAGCTGAAGAAGGGCGACGGTTTCGATCTGACCGACTTCCTGGAGCAGCTCAAGCAGATGCGCAACATGGGCGGCATGGCCAATATGCTGAGCAAGCTGCCGGGCGCGGGCCAGCTGCCGGATAACGTCAAGTCGCAGATGGACGACAAAGTGTTGGTGCGCATGGAGGCGATCATCAACTCGATGACGCTGAAAGAGCGTGCCAAACCGGAAATCATCAAGGGCTCGCGCAAGCGCCGCATCGCGATGGGGGCCGGCATGCAGGTGCAGGACGTCAACCGCTTGCTGAAGCAGTTCGACGAAATGCAGCGTATGATGAAGAAGATGAAGAAAGGCGGTATGGCGAAGATGATGCGCGGCATGAAAGGTATGATGCCGCCGGGCTTCCCTGGCCGCTGACGGGCCTCCGCACGCCGAGTGCGGGCGCTTTCAGCATTCGCCGTTCGCGGTGAAAACCGCCCGAAATTTGACAGGCTGCAAAAGTTGTCCCCTGCGATCGACGCTTTAGATTGCTTTTTGCGCCAAAATGAGTAAAATTTTCGGGCTTTTTATATTGCAACCGGGCCCCGTCCCTCAATGGGGCCCGGCTGTTTTATTAACTAAAGAGGATGTTATGGTAACAATTCGTTTGGCACGTGGCGGCGCTAAAAAGCGTCCGTTCTATCAAGTAGTAGTGACCGACAGCCGCAACGCTCGTGATGGTCGTTTCATCGAGCGCGTAGGCTTCTTCAACCCGATCGCTTCCGGTCAGGCTGAAGCACTGCGTCTGGACCTGGACCGCATCGAGCACTGGGTTGGTCTGGGTGCAACCGTTTCTGATCGCGTTCACGCGCTGATCAAAGACGCTAAGAAAGCAGCTTAATCTGTCGCGGTGGTGGCAATGAGCAAGCAACTCAAACCGGTAGCGCCTAAGCAGCCGATTGTACTCGGTAAAATGGGGTCCGCTTACGGCATTCGTGGTTGGCTCAGAGTGTTTTCATCCACCGAGAACGCCGAAAGCATTTTTGACTATCAGCCGTGGTTTATCCAGCAGGCGGGTCAGTGGCAGCATATCGAGTTGGAAGACTGGAAGCGCCACAGTCAGGATCTGATCATCAAAGTCAAAGGCATTGACGATCGGGACGCGGCGAATCTGCTGACTAATCGCGAGATTATGGTGGATTCTGAGCAACTTCCTCCGCTGGAGGGTGACGATTACTACTGGAAAGACCTGATGGGCTGCCAGGTAGTCACCACCGCCGGCTACGAGCTGGGTAAAGTCATCGATATGATGGAAACCGGCTCGAACGATGTGATGGTTGTGAAAGCGAACCTGAAAGATGCGTTCGGCATGAAGGAGCGGTTGATTCCGTTTCTTCATGGGCAGGTTATCAAGAAAGTCGATCTCACTGCCCGCGTGATTGAGGCAGATTGGGATCCTGGTTTTTGACCCCCGGATCAAACGGTCGAAGCAAGTGGAATAACGGTAAGGGGATTGGCTTGTGTTCATCGGTATTGTAAGCCTGTTTCCTGAGATGTTCCGCGCTATCACCGATTACGGGGTGACTGGCCGGGCAGTAAAAAATGGCCTGCTGAGCGTGCAGTGTTGGAGTCCTCGCGACTTCACCTACGACCGGCATCGTACCGTGGACGATCGCCCTTACGGCGGCGGCCCGGGAATGCTGATGATGGTGCAACCTTTACGGGAAGCCATTCATGCGGCGAAAGCAGCGGCAGGCGAGGGAGCAAAGGTGATTTATCTGTCACCTCAGGGGCGCAAGCTGGATCAAACCGGCGTGTGCGAACTGGCGGCCAATCAGAAGATGATTCTGGTGTGCGGCCGTTACGAAGGGATAGACGAGCGCGTAATCCAAACCGAAATTGACGAAGAATGGTCAATCGGCGATTACGTTCTCAGCGGCGGGGAACTGCCGGCGATGACCCTGATTGATTCAGTCGCCCGTTTCATACCGGGTGTGCTGGGCCATCAGGCCTCAGCGGAGGAAGACTCCTTCGCCGACGGATTGCTGGACTGCCCGCACTATACCCGCCCCGAGGTGTTGGAAGGAATGGAAGTACCGCCGGTTCTGCTGTCGGGCAACCATGCCGAGATACGTCGCTGGCGCTTAAAGCAGTCGCTGGGCCGAACCTGGCTTAGAAGACCTGAACTTCTAGAAAGCCTAGCTCTGACTGACGAGCAAGCGGTGTTGCTGGCTGAGTTCCAACGGGAACATCAGACCAGGCAACAGGACTATGAAGGAAACGTCTGACATCAGACGGGACCGATATATCAGTTTACCTAGGGTAAGAGACATATTATGAGCAACATTATTAAGCAACTTGAACAAGAGCAGATGAAACAAGACGTACCTGCATTCCGTCCGGGTGATTCCGTGGAAGTGAAGGTATGGGTCGTTGAAGGTAGCAAAAAACGTCTGCAGGCATTCGAGGGCGTGGTTATCGCTATCCGTAACCGCGGTCTGCACTCTGCATTCACTGTTCGTAAGATTTCCAACGGCGAAGGTGTTGAGCGTGTATTCCAGACTCACTCCCCAGTAATCGACAGCATTACTGTTAAACGTCGTGGTGCCGTTCGTAAAGCTAAACTGTACTACCTGCGTGAACGTACTGGTAAGGCTGCTCGTATCAAAGAGCGTCTGAACCGCGTTAACTAACGCTGCATCCAAAAGTTAATAGTTATCAGGGGTTGGCCTATGCCAACCCCTTTTTTTATCTTAAAACCTCGGCAGGTTGCATTTGCGAGATTTCGTCTGCGCACCGCCAACATAATAAAGCCTGCATAAGCAGGCTTTTTGCATTACAGCGCCGCGGCGCTTTGTTTCTGCTGACTCTCCGGCGGGTGAGGCTGCGCCGGGATAATGTCATCGCCAGGTTTGACGATCACCCGCGCGACGGACTCGTGCGTGGCGAACGTGCAGCTGCAATTGATGTTGCGGCATTGATGGTAACGCTCTTTGGTCGACTCGCTCAGATAGCGGCTGGAGCGAGTGTGGGCCACGTGACCGCATAATGGACAGTGCATCATAGTTGAATCCCTCGTTCTGCTACATCAGGTTATATGACTTATAATAGCTCATTAACTCGCAAAAGCAAGATTAAGATGCAAATGAATTATCACCCCTCCGTGATTGCAAACTCCATGCGTTGAGTCAGTACATCTAATGCGAGGCTGGTGGAGAAACCTCGATCATTCAGCGTGTGAACGACTTGACTAATGATCCAAGGTTGTCTGTCGATAACCTCTTTGAATCCACTCAGGTGGATCGGCGTTTCTGGACTGAGATCAGGCCGGCCGACGGCGAGGTTTATGGAAAATTGCACATTCCCTTGTTGAATGTTTGCCCACCTCGCTTTTGCCGCACGCATTGCGCTTTCTTTGTTCGCGTAGAGCGTCGGCAGGGTAAAAACGTTATTGCTTTCACCTGCCAGATAGCTTGAAGCCGCATTTTCATCTGTGGTATTCCCTTCCTCACGTTGTACTGTCATCTGCTGTTGCCTGGCATGCTGAGTATCTTGCCATTTGGCAATAACGCCGGTGTAAGCGTTCCGATCGGCCACATTGAAGTAGTGCTGGTCGCCATCGCTGCGTTCCAAAGTCAGTGACGGCAGAGGTTTGCCCGAGATGCTTAGACCGGAACCTGGGACCAGAAACAGCAGGCGTTCATTTTTAATGGCGGCGACGGCACCATTCATGGTCGCCAGCCGGGTAAGAAAGGCGACATCCGTTTCCTGAGACTGATCTATATGCGTGATTTTGATCTCTGCCAGTCCTGCCGCCAGCGTATGCCCCATCCGGTTACGGTTGGCCACTTCGTTGACGATGTCACCAAGGGTGCGATCGTGATAGGAATGATCTCGCGCCACGTTCATCGAGTTTCGAAAGTCGACGCTGCGGGCCCGAATGACGAGTTTATCCGGTGCGCCACGATGTTCGATTTCATCAACGATAAACTTGCCTTTGTCGATCAAGGCTTGTCCTTTCCAGCCGAGCTTCACGGTGAGCGTTTGGCCGCGTTTGGGCATGGCGATTTGCCCATCCGCATCGTCGAGCTCAAGATCCAATCGATCCGCGGTAAAACCGCGATTATCGGTTAACGTCAATGAGAGCAGACGGTGGCGGAAAGCCTCCGTGATGTCCGCTTGCTGTAAAAACAGGGCATAGTCTGGCGCAATGAGCGCGCCAATAGGGACGGGGGTTTGCGTGATCACGGCAGCATCTCCCCGAGCCGCGCCGCAGCCTGACCTGCTTTATCGGCAAGGTCAGAGGCTTGTTGGCGCAGATCGCCGAACATGGCGATCAGCGATTCATCAACGCGCATCAGATTGATCGTAAACTCTATCTGTCGCGCGCTGCCGTTCGAGAAAAGCTGGGTTTTCGTGTCGACTATGCTTTCAATGACATACATCCCATGAATAGTTCCATTGCCCTCGATCAGCGGCCAGGCTCTGCCTTGGGCAGCCATGAGCTGAAGCGCCATCAATGATAATGTCCCTCCGGTTACTTCCGGTACCAAGACTCCCGTCAGCGTTATTTTCTCATTGTCTACTCCCAGAAACTGCGCGGCAGGGCGCTGGCCGATGCGCGGCAGGGTCGGCCAGCGGTAATTGGCGCTGCGTTGCATGCTTTGATAAGGCACGGTTTTCAACATAAAAACAAACATGCCGAGGGTCAGCATCATCATATTTCTCCTATTCGCGAGATTAACTCATCCGACTGCGGGCGTTTGCCGCTTGGCGATGAGCAAGCAATTCAAATTGCCGCGCGACTTCGCGGCCGATGTCTTGTTCATTCTGACCGGCGCCGGCAGTGATGTTGATAGTGACCGACGGAACCTGGATTTGGGTTACCAGCGAACCTGCTACCGGTGAGGCCGGCATTACAGGCGCGCTGAGCGACAGTAAAGCCGCCGACATGGCGGCCGTATGGCGGCGGCCGGTCACTTGAACGGGGCCGCTGACCAACTCAGGACCGTTTTCGCCTACAATGCCGAATTGTCCGGCAGGAATGTCTCCCCCGCGATCGAACTTGCCGGCAAACCAGGCGCTGCCGTTTTCGGCATTGCCAGAGGTGCCGCTCTTATCGCCAAATTGCATCCAGTCGGGAAGATATTCGGTCAATGAAGTCAGTTGTTTTATCCAGCCATCAATGGTGTCTGAAATGTAATTCTTCAGCGCCTCACACCCTGCCGATATCTGCTCCCAAAGGTGGCTAAAGAAGGGGCCGACCTTGTCCCAGTTTTCAATCAGGGTGAAAGCGGCAAGCGCAACCAGGCCGACAATGGCCAGCAGCGGGTTGGCCATCGCTATACGCCCCAGCCACATCATGGCTTGCCCGGCCTTTAGGATCGCGCCGCTGATAATAGAGAACCCTGAGAGTACCTGGGTGGCGACCAGGCTGACGCCGCTGAGGCCGCCGAGCAATAACGTGAGCCCACCGGCGACCTGCAGCAAGGTGCCGGCTAACGCCGGATTATTGGTTATCCAGGTATTCAGTTTTACCAGCCACTCTGTCGCCGTTTGGGTCAGTTCCCGCAGGGCTGCGTTTTGGCCGGTAAACAAGTTGATTCTCAGGCTATCCCATGAGGCAAAAAGCTTTTGGATATCACCCTCTATATTGTCGCCTTTGACGGTGACCAAGTGCTGCGCTGAGCCGGCAACCTGGTTGGCCTGGAGTTTTTCTCTGCCCAAAGGCGCAATCTGTTGCGCCGCACTGAAGATATCGGCACCTGTTGTGGCTTTACTTTTCATGGCTGCACCAACGGCCCGAACATCCATGCCATATTGATTGCTGGCCAGCGCCAATACATCGGCAATACGATCGAATTGATCGGGGCCCAGATTGAAGCTGCGCTGCATTTCCGTCATCGTTGCGACGGTTTCGTTGACGCTGCTGCCTGTCGCGGCGGAGAGTGTCAGTGCGGCGGGCGAAGCCGTTAAAATTTCCTTGGCATTCAACCCTTGTTTTGCCAGCGCTGTTTGCGCTTGTAGGGCTTGATCCGGGGTATAACCGGATTGGCTCATACCGCGAGCCTGCTGCTCGAGAGTCGTGAGCTGCGGATCGGACTTGCCCAGATTCAGCTGTGCCCGCAGTTGAGAAAGCTGTTTTTCAAATTCGATTCCCGGCGCCAGCAGGTTAGCTCCCCCTATGGCGGCACTTTTGGCGACAGAAAAGCCTGCGCTGCTGGTGTTGCGTAATTTTTCCAGCTTGTCGAGGCGCGCTTGATTGCCTGCCTGTGCGGATCGATAGCGCTCCTGCGCTATCGATTGCCGTTGTTCTTTTAGGGTAACGATAGCGGCGCCGGCATTAATTCTGCCGTCACGCAGATTTTTGCGCTCATTGCCGAGCGATTGTAGATTAATCCCTTGCTGGGTAAGATGATGGCGCTGGCTTTTATCGATTGCGGCGAGGAGATCACGTTTCTTTTCCAGGGCATTTATCGTCTCCGCGACCTGCGCAATCTCTTTGTTCATAAATCGGGAACGCTGGCTTGGCTCGCGATCTTTCGTCAGCATTGCCAGCGCGGCGGATTTTTTGCGCGACGCTGCCAGCAACTTATTGGTCTCAGCCAGCGACTGGTTCGTCTTTTGGAAAGCGTCGATGTCATTTTCCTGCCGACGCAGATGTTTGACTTTTTTCTCTGCTCGTTGGATATCCTGTCCCAGACTGTTGTACAGGTTTTTATCCCCGGTGGGCCTGCGCAACTGCCTCATCAGTTCTTTGCTCTGCTTGGCTATCGCTTGAAGCCCGATGACAATCTCGTTTTGTGACTCCAGCTCCTGTCTGCTGTTACTCATCTGTTTTTACTCCACTACGTTGCAGCGCTCTGTGGCGCCAGCCGATCAGCTCCGCCAGCGTCATGCCGTTCATTTCTGACGGCGGCCAGTGGAAAATCACCGCGATATCCGCCATCAGGTCATCTACTGTCAGAGTAGGATCGACCGTTACTCGGCCGATGTCGGCGACAAAAAACCGATCACCTGGCCGGCCAGCGCAATCAGGTCAGGCAGTTCCAAACGGGCACACTCTTCCTTGGTCAGGTTCGGGTAGGTGACCCGAGGCAGAATAGTGATCAACGCATCGACATCGGCGTTGGCCAGCGCGGCCAGACCGATGCCGCGCAGGCTGCCGGCATTCGGCTTGGTCACTTGCACGCGAGTGATTTCGCTATCGCCACGTTTAATCGGAGTATTCAGGACGACGGTGTTTTCCTGGGATGCATTCAGTTCCATGGGGTATCCAGTTTTCAGTCGGAAAAAGGGGGCCAGCGCGGGGCTGGCCGTTTGAGGTGAAAAATTACAGGCCGATGGCGCGGCGGTGCGCTGCCAGCAGATCTACGCCGTCGACTTTTTCGATCATGTTGACGGTATCGATCTCGATCAGCTCTTTGCCGTCGATGCTCAACTTGAAGTAAGTGCAGTCGGTGGAAACTTTGGTTTCGGTATCTTCACCCTGCTTGAAGTCGCCGCTGTCGATCTCTTTATGACGGCCGCGCATCACCACTTCGAGCGCAGAGACGTCGCCGGTATCGTCGCGTTGGAAAGAGCCGGTAAAGCGCAGCGGTACCGCATCGACGCGGCCCCATTGCTTGAGCACCAGTTCGTCAATGCCGCCCATGGTCCATTCCACCACCAGCGCATCGTCGTCCAGGCCGAAGTCCACCGAGGCTGCGCCGCTCATGCCGCCGCCGCGGAATTTTTCCAGCTTGCGTGTCAGTTTCGGCAGCGTCATTGAGGAAACCACGCCCATGTAGTTGAAGCCGTCGTTAAACAGGTTCAGGTATTTCAGTTTTTTTGGCAGTGCCATGCTTCAGTCTCCTTAGCTGTTCACGGATGCGGCGAAGTTCGCCAGGTAGCGATCGGTAATGCGCTGACGCAGAGTCAGATCCTCCAGCGGCGGTACCGGGGTGTAGTCGTAATCGATAAACAGCTTGCCGGCCTTCAGGGTCTCTTTGTCGTTGGCGCTTTCGTCATACCAGCAGTCACCGTCGATGATCAGACCGGCGGATTTCAGTTCGCGGAACTTGGCCTTGATGCCGTCGATCATGTCGCGGATCAGCGTCGGGGTAAGCGGACGGTCAACCGCCCACAGATGAGCTTCGGCCAAGGTGTCGGCCAATACCTGCGCGGTGCGGGTATAGTTTTCAAACTGGAACAGCGGTTCGTCGGAGCAGGTGCGAGATCCCCAGAACTTGAAGCCATCTTTGCGGATCAGGGTGGTGACGCAACCTTCATTCAGCAGATCGGCGTCGGTGCCTGCGGTTTGCAGATCCCAAAATACGCTGGCCGAGATACCGCTCACACCGTTGACGCCGACGTTGGATAAGGTTTTATGCCAGCCGGTCTCCTGGTCGATCTTGGCACGCAGCCCCAGTGCACGAGCGGTGGCGAAGGCGATGTCGCTGCTGTTGGTGGTGGTATTCCAGTTGATGAAGTCCGGCCAAATCAGCATCAGTTCGCGCTGGCTGAAGTTGGCGCGATATTTGATGGCGTCGGACACGGTTTTACAGCCGTAAGCGCTGATATAGCCGAAAGCGCGCAGCTGCTGGCAGATGCCGGCCAACGCGGTCGCCACTTCCTGATTATCATGGCCCGGTACGCCCAGAATGCGTGGTTTCACGCCCAGCTCGGCCTGAGCGGCCAGCAGCGCTTTCATGCCGGTGTACTTACCGTTTTCATCGGCGCCACCGATGATATTGGACGTGGTTTCGGCCTCGTCTTTCCCTTCCGCCACGCGTACCACGACGGTTACCGGCTTAGTCTGCTCGGCGATCGCCAGCAGCGAACGCGCCAGCGTCCCTTTTTTACCTGCTTTGCCGCTGGCGGCCAGGACGTCGGTAATCAGCACCGGGGTGTTGAGAGGAAACAGGGTTGCATCGGCATCTTCTGCGGTACAAACCATGCCGACAATGGCCGTCGAGACGGTGGAAATTACGCGGGTGCCTTCGTTGATTTCGAGGACACGCACGCCGTGGTGATAGTCACCCATAGCATTACTCCGTTTGTGGTTGGTGATGACAGCATGCCTGTTGGGAGGTGGTGCCGCATCTCATTCGGGGTGTGGGATAACTGGTACAACAGCAGGAAAAATAAAGAAAAAAAACGCCCCGGGCGGGGCGTTGAACGACGTTATTGCGGTGGTTGCGGCCAGTCGATATCCGGGGCCGCTTCGGGATCGACCCGATTAAGCAATACGCGGTAGGTTTTCCAGCGGGTCAGCAGCCGCAGTTCCTCTTCGCTCGCCATTCCCAGATCAGTAGCGTCGTTAAGCGTTTCTATCTGCAGCGAACTTTGCTTAATCAACTCTTGTTTTTTATTGGCGGCCTGTTGCCGTAGCTCCTGAGTTGAATACGATCTTGGTATGATGTTTTCTCCATCAAAAATCCAGCGGCCGTTGATATCAGCGCCTTCCGGCAAGTTTTCGACCTCCGCCACACTCATATTTTCTGGGAAAAATCCGGAAACGTCATAATGGCCTTCGGCATTCGGTTTCGCGGTGATTGAACGAATGATCCCGTCCTTGTCATACATCAGTTTTACCGTCTCAGGACGGAAGCTTTTTTGACATTCATACCAGTCTTCCCCGGCATCGGATTTTAAAAACAAAACACCGTGCGAGGCGGCCAGCTGTTTCTGTTCTACCGTTTCCGGCGCGGCGAGGGTAAAGTTTTTCATGTTATTCATCATTATACGCTCCAGACGGTAACCCAATTGCCACCAATGTGTTTTTGCAGCGGACGACGGAAAATTACGTCGATGTATTCATCCACGTTGTTGTTTGCTGCGCCGGTCAGGACATAACCCGCGCTATCCGAATAGCCGGGGCCTCGCCAGGTAGCGATACTTTCCACATTACCCAGGCGAACATCCCGCACAAAGTTGTGATTGAGATAGTTGCTTAAATAGCCTCCCCAAATGCCGCCGTTAATATTGCCGTCTGTTTGATAAGCGGCACCTGCAGCAAATAAGGTGCCGTTCGCGCGGAGTTCACCGTTATTACGGAAGCTGAACCAGCCATCGGCCCCGCCGTTGGCAACATGGATACCGAACTCATGGTGGCTCCCGACCTTCTCATAGTGGTAAAGATCGACGAGCAGATTACCTTGCCCCTGTAGACGCATACCGTTTGTTTGGCGATTGCCGTCGGGATGAGTAAGATTTCCTTGTTTAGTAATAAAATCAGAACTATAAAAAGCGGCCATACCGTTGATATTGGCCTTTCCGCCTATCCAGGCATCACCCGTCGCGCTCAGCTTGCCATTGACGTAATATTCATTGCCGTGAAAGGCTAAGGTGCCTTTGTTGTCATTGATGAGTCTGACATCGAAGTCACCGTTGCTATTGCCGTAATGAAAATCCAGATAGGGGGTGGTACCGAACAGCTCGACACCGGCTTTTGTGGTCAACGCTCCGGCGATGGTTACGCTGCCATTTACGGCTAAAGAGGGTGTAGTGAGGCCGGATTTACTCTCAATCGCTCCATTGACCGTTAAAGCGCCGGTAATGGTATCGCCGCTCTGTTTGACGAACTTCCCGTCGGCTTCCGCCTTGCTGTAGGCGTCGACGTCTGTGGCCGTCGGTTTAAAGCCGGTAGTGTAAATTCGGTACCAGTTCAGCGGTTTGTCAGGGGTCGTGGACGTGCCGATGTAAGATGATCCATTAGGCTGGATCGCCAGATAGCCGCTGGAAGGGCCGCCGTCACACGGCAGGTTCAAGACGCCATAAACACCGCCGCCCGGCGCATTTTTCGATGCACCCGTAACCCGATAGATTTCGCCACGGTTGCTCAGAGTGTCTTCGCGATGTATCGGGCCCCCCCCCAAACCGAACGCGCCCACCTCCATCAGGTTGGTTTTTTGCGCGCCGACGTTGCGTGTGGCGGCAGTACCCAGCTCCAGGTTGCCGCGCGCGACGGACTTGTTTGGCAGGTCTTTCAGGTTCGCCGCGATTTTCAGCGAGGCATCGTTAACCGCTTTGACGGCTTTCGGGGTAGCGGCCAGCGTTTCGCTACCGCTATTGCTGTCGTTGCTCAATTGAGTGAAACCCTTTGCCAGCAAGGTGGCGTCAGGATGATTGCGCGAGCGGGCATGTTCGGCAATGGCTGCACTCAGCGTATCGCGCGAGACCAGTAAGGCGGTCTTGTCTGCGACGATCGCCGCATTGGCGTCGCCTTTTACCAGAAGCACCATGCGCACGACCTGGGTGCGGCCGGCACCTTCGGTCAACTGCGGCTTGTAGGTGTCGGGCGTATTGGCGATCGCCACCAGCACGCCGTTTTTGTCATACAGCCCCAGCTCGCGGATCCACCAACCGCCAACGTCCTCCGGGATCACTTGTTCAGCGATCACTTGGTTGCTGTTGCCGGTATCTATCTGCAGTGAATTCAGCTCGGCGCGCCGTTTTTCGTTCACCAGCTTGGTCTGGCTTTCATCGGGCTGCGTTGGCGAACCGCCGCCGTCGCCGACCGCCATATGCGTAATTTCCAGCTTTTGGCCGGTTGCTGCAGCGTTAGCCAGCAGCGCTTTGCCCTGTTCGGTGAGCAGGGCGCGGTATTTTGCTGTCATGGTGTGGTTCTCTTCTGTTTGCCGGCCGGGTAGGTAAGGCCGTTTTTATACATCACATACAGACTCAATCCGCGCAGGATCTCGCCTGACCAAAAGCCGAAGAACATGCCGTTATCGGTGCCGAGACGCGGCGCGGGCGACCAGCCGCCGTCCATCACGTCACCGGTGGAGAGGTAATGTCTTTGTAATTCCGTAACGCATTGTTCGATAAAGTGTTCGAGGCCCTCAATTTCACTGCCGGCCATTCTTGCCAGCACCGCGCCAGCCAGCCACAGGCCGCACATGTGGCCGGTAAAATCCTGTGCATCGGGCTGCGGCAGGCCGGCCATCGGGAAATCGGTCGGCGTGACACCGCCGGCGTCATTGGTAAAATCAATCAGCCAGCGCAGCCAGTTTTCGACATATTCCACCAGCTTGAGCGGTGGCGTTTTGCTCGCCTGCTGTAACTCGAGCCAGGCGCGCGCGGCACCGAAGAAGGCGCGTGGCTGATAGCCGGACCAGGCCGTGCCGTCACCCCAGTGATACATGGTCCAGGTATCCGCCGGACCGTAACTCAGATTGTCCCAACGGTTCCAGATATAGGCCGATGCGCTGGGGCCCAGCACGCCGAATTGCTGCTGATACCACTGCTGCGACTGCCACAGAAACTCGACCATGTTGTTGAGCATCACCCCGTCGGGATCGGCGGCGGCGTGCACGAAAATGAACGGGTACTGGTAGCCCGGATAAGGCATGCCGTGCCAACCATCGAACTGTTGGCTGTCCGCCTGATAAATGTTGGAGAACGGCATGACGCCCGGCGTACAGAACAGGCCGTCGCGGCGGTGATTCAGGAGGGTGCAGTCTCCCAACAGCGCGGTGTAGGGGTGTGCCGCCTGGAACGTGATGCGATAGCGGATCGTGTAGCCGTCATCGGCGTTGAGCGTTGGTGGAATGTCGTTCAGTACGTAGTAGCTGAACGTGGCGTCCGGTACATTTCCGTCTTGCAGAATGGTTACTTGCTTGACGCGGCTGAAGCGAGGTGCAGCCGGTTTGGGCTCGACATCCTGATGGTCCGGCTGATAGCCGCTCAGCGTAGCCGCTTGCGGGGCGAAATTTGCGATTTGCCATTTGCCGCCGGTGGCGGGCAGCATCCAATACCAGCGCCATTTGTCATCATCTTCGAGCCGCAGGTTGAAGTCGGCGTCCGCGCGATAGACCAACTGCGTAACGGGGAAACTTTCCTCTGCGGTCAACCAGGCGCCGATCACCATACCTGCGTCGTCATTGGGGAAACGGGCTTGGATCACTGTCGCGCTGCGGCTGTCGTAAACCTGTTCCTCAAATTGGCTGGCGATCGCGCAACCGCCGTAGTCGGTCACTGCGCGCAGATCGGCCAGCAGATAGTCGCTGCCGTCTTCTTTCGTCAGCGCCGCCAGGCTGCTGAGCGCGATGTCGTAAGTTTTTACCTGAGGTTGGAGCGACTGCGGCAGACCGATGCCCCATTCCGTGGTGCTCGCCGCGTTTTTTTCCGGTGCTATAGACAGCTGTATTTTGCAGGAGATCGGCTGATTCTGATCGTCGACGCCGCCAAAGCAGGTGCGGATTTTTGACTGGCGATTAATGCGGAACCAGATTGCCTGTTGTTCCAGCGATTGTTGCGATGCTATCTCTTTGCGAATGGTGATCATGCCTTCGGCGCTGCGGCCGTAGCTTACCGGCGCACCGGAAGGGTATGACCAATCGTAGGAGATGCCGTCGGTAAACGGCGTATTGGCGCTGCGGCTCTGGCGAAAGAACTTATCCTGCGCATCAATATCGGTATATTCCATCGCGGTGAATTCAACGCTTTTCCAGGCGTTGAAATAGCGCTGCTCGCCGGTGATGCTGTGTAGCAGATAGCAGGCGTCGGCAAACCACAGCTCGGCATCGGCCGCGTTGCCCATGGCGTTGTGCGGGACCGGCACATGCAGCGGACGGTTATGCTGTACCTGATTGCGTTCGATTAACACGCCGCCGTGTTCGACCGGTTGGCGATTGGCGAAATTCAGCTTGTGATTGCCGCCGAGCGTGGCGTCTTTTAATTGCACCGTACCGATTTGTTCAGCGGGCAGCCCTTTGGCCAGGATCTCGCCGTCGGCGCCGATCTGGTAACCCTGCCAATTGATGATCCAGTCCACGTCATAGCGTGTACCGTCGTTATTCCAGTCGATTTCACCGGCGGCATTGAGCGCGCGCACCTGGGCGTTGACGGCATCCCAGGCCAGCGCGCCGTCGAAGGCGAAAGTAGCGATATCGAGATATTCACCCCAGTAGGGCGCGCCGTGAGGGATCTGCGTACGGCCCTTGTTGAACGTTAGCGGAATACCTTTGAAACCGCTATGCGTCGGATCCCTCGTATCGACCGGCCAATTGGCGGGCACTGGCTCTTTGGCGTTGACGATCCAGTTGGCGATCCAGCGTTGAGGGCTGTCAGGGATCGGCGCACCGTCGTAAAAGTAGGTCACATAGGCGTCAAAACAGGCGATGGCCTGATCCAAATATTTTTGTTCTCCGGTCGCCAGATACGCATGGGCATAGCCAAGGATCTGCAGAGCCTGTCCTTCGGTGGTGGCGTCGTTAGGCAGCCCCGCCATGCGCGACAGCTCGCGTTCATGACGGGAATCGGCCAAAACATGTTCGTCGTTGAACACGAAGTGTTGCTGAGTCGAGTCCAGCGTGGTGCCGGTATTGCGTTGCAAGAATTGGTAATGTCCCTCCAGCATTTGCAGGGCGAGACTGGCATAGTCGGGGTACACGGTAGTAAGCTCTCCATCATATTGACCGCCGGCGACGTCGATTGCGCCAGCGGCTTCGAGGTTCAGCGCCAGGCCTGTCAGATGGCGGCTGACCGGCTTGGCATCGGCGATCATCCGCTCCATTTCCAGATACATCTCTTCGGTGATACCGTTCTCCAACACGCCGATATCCAGCGTGAAGGTGCCGGGCTCACCGTTGGTTTCCCACCACTCGCGCAGTTTGATCAGGTAACCCAACGGTTCCACCACACGGCGAATAGCGCCGATGGTGCCCTTGTGACGGTGGATGAAGAAAGCGGCGGCTACGACGCTGCGTTTGGCATCTTCCGTCCAGGTTTCATCCCAATGATCGACCGAGAAGGCCCAGGCCAGGTACGGCAGCAGATTGACCGGACAGGTGGCTGGATCCCACAGATCGCGCAGCGGCACCGGCATGGCGGCCAGTTCGGCACAGGCGGCCGCAGCCGCGACCTCCAGCGGGGAAGAGCCGACCGGCAGCAGACGGTTACTCATCGGAGCCTCCCACCGTCAGACGATAAGAAGCGCAATGTGACGCCTGGGTTTTGTCCAATACGATGTCGGCCTGCGGGGTCTTCAATTCAACGCGTTGCACCCCTTCGGCATGCAGTGCGGCGTAGATTGCCGACAAGCGAATGTCACGGCCTAAACGGTGCTGGGCGCTGATGTAATTTTTCAGTTTGGCTTCGGCAGCGCGACGTACCGGTTCTGCTTCAGGGCCAGGGTAGAGGTACAGTACGGCATCGATGTTGTAGCTGATGATGTTGGCAGAGCGGACGGTGACGCGATCGGCCACCGGGCGCACATCTTCATCGTTCAACGCTTTATCGACGATCGCCACCAGTTCGGCGCTGGCGGTACCGTCTCCTTCGCGTGACAGTACGGAAATCAGCACGTTGGCCGGACTCGGACTTATTGCGGAAACGTCGGCGACCCGGCCATCGGCGGAACGACCGTGATACTCGTAAGAGCCACTGGATCCAGCCACGCTTAAGCCTTCGAATGCCTGTTGGATGCGCACGCGGAAATCGCTATCCGATTCCATGACCGCCGGCAAGGGCGGGATGACGCTGTCATCCGGCTGTTGCACCACCAGGCGTCGCACCTGGAAGTTTGCGCCCAGTTGGTCGAGGTCGCTGCCGCTGGCATAACCCAGCATCACGGCCTTTGCGGCTTCATTCACGCGCTGGCGTAACAGCAGTTCGCGGTAAGCATTTTCTTGCAACAGTTTGACGATCGGCTCCGATTCCAGCGCCAATGTGCGGGCGATGGCTTCGCGCTGCTCTTCCGGATAAAGGGAAATCAGCGTGGCCTTGCGATCGGCCAGCAGCGATTCGTAATCGAGAGGATCCACCACCGTCGGGGCGGGTAATAAACTCAGGTCAATGGTTGCCATGGTGTCAGCTCACTGAAATAGAAAGGGAAAAGGCATCCGGCGTATCTGTGCGGTTGCCGGTAATGTCGACCACCATTTTTCCGTCAAAGGTGGTGTTGCAACTGATGCCCGTCAACCGAATGCGTGGTTCCCACTGCAGCAGTGCGCTGTAGCAGGCCGCCATCATTTGCAATCGCAGTACGTCGTTTTGCGGCTGATCCAGCAACTCGGACAGCAACGAACCGTAGCTGCGGCGCATGACGCGTGAGCCGATAGGCGTAATCAGGATGTCGCTCACCGACTGACGAATGTGCTCGAGATCGGCGATTGCGCGGCCGTTGCCGCGATTCATGCCAAGAAATTTCGCGTTGTTCATGCTGGTTTGTCCGTTTGGCCTCCGCCGTTTTGCACTCCACCGTGGGTGTGGGTATGCACCACAATGCCGTTAGAGCTGATGCTGCCACCGGTGTGATTGAGATCGCCGGTCATCGAGCCGCCCTGATGGATGGCGATGGTGCCGGTAGTGAGTTGCTGGGTACACTCCACTTCGGGAGCGTCCAGCGTAATTTTTCCGCTGGCGATACAGGTGATGTTTGGCGCCGTCAGAGTGATCCGCTCGGCGGCTTCAATGGTGGCGCTTTTTATGCCGACGGCCTTAAGCGCCCCGATAGCCGGCTCGTATTCGAGCACTGCACCGTCAGGAAAAGCGATATGCGCCGCCTGTGCTGAGGCCGACGGTGCGGGGTGAGCATCGGAAAATACGCCGGGCAACACGAAAGCGGTTTCAAGTTCCCCGCCAAGTGACAGCACCAAGACCTGTTCACCAATGCTGGGCGCCCACCAGCTGCGTGCGTCGCCGGCCCGTCCGGTCAGCCAGTTGAGCCAGTCGGTAAGATTGCCGCCGGTGGCGACGCGGCAGCGCCCGCGTTCCAGGTCGAGCTCGCTGACGGTCCCGATCCGTATCAGGTTGCGCACCAGGCGCTGAATATCGAAGTTGTCTGTGTTCATGTCTCAAGAATGCCGCTGGATGAAAAGGGGGACAACGCGACGGCGTTTGGCTGCCGCCGGCACAACCGAAGCTGCCTGTAGGGCGCTACGGCTGACCAAATTCGCTGAGTAACTCTCCGTGCAGATAAACCTGGGTGAAGCGAACGATGTTCTCCGGTTCGGGAGGTTCAGCCAGCGGGGTGATATGCAATGCGCCATCGCGCAGTTCCACCCGGATTCGTTCGGTGAGTTGCAGCTGCAATATCAACTGGTTCGGCGTGTCTATATCCCTCTGAAACGAAAAATCATTTTTACGCTTGTCCGGATTGGCAAGAAGGTCTGGTTGGTGGCTGCGCAGCCAGGCCAGTACGGCGACCATGACCCGGTCGTCGTCAGCTGACGGCCCATCCAGCGCCAGATTGAGCTGATAGCGATATTCGAAGGACAGCGAGGGGGCGAGCGTTGAGATCACGCGGCCGTTAGCAATGCCAAGGCGCAATCGTTCGGGGTTTTGCCGCAACACGGGAATGGCATTGAACAGTGCGGCACGGAGCTGTTCGGGTTTTAACATGATGTATCTCCTGAAAAAGGGAGCGGTTTGAGTGGGCGTTTGTTGAAAAACGATCAGCGTGAGATGCCGCTCAGACATAGCGCACGTTCGGCCGTGCGGCGGCGCTCCAGTCCTTTGTTTTTGACGCCGTTGACATAAATCCAACGAGGCAGTTGATCGCAAGCCGCCTGCCACTGACGACGTTTGACAAAGGTGGCCAGCGTTGAATTGCAGGCGGCGTTGACGCCGACGTTGAAAGCGAAAGCGCTGACGGCGTCGTAAACCGGCTGCGGCATCTTGACATCCATACAGCGCGCGAGACCGCGCTCTACGGCGCGTACATCGTCGATCAAATGGGCGGCCGCCTGGCGTTCGTTGATGACGGCGCCCGGCTTCACGCCGGCGGTGTGGCCGATGCCGTTGGTCCAGACGCCGGCACTGCATTGGTAGGGTGAAAGCCGGCAGCCTTCGAAATCGGCGATCAGGCGCAAACCTTCCTCAGAGGTTTTCAGCGTATTGAACTGAGGCAGCAGGGCAGCGAGGGTTAAAATAGCCGCCACGCTGCAGCGTTTAGCGAGTGAGCTCATCGTAGACTCCGCGTTTTAGGCCGTTTTTTTTTAGCGATTTCAGCAACTGGTAGCTTTTACGCCGGTAGTACCAATTCACTGCAAAGGTACCGACGCCGACTGCGGCGCCGACCAGGATGGCAATGTCCTGTGCAGAGTGGCTCCCTAACCAGGCCAGGCAAGCCGCGACGAAATAGGCAAGGGTTGAAGTGAGTTTCTCCATCGCTTAATCCCACAATTTGACGGTTTCTCGTTGGGCCGCCGCAGGCAGGTCCGGCAATTCCACCGGTTGACCGTGCGGCAGCAGGGGCCCCAGATCGGCGAGGCCACGGTTAGCCAGATAGACTTGTTCCACCTGGCGTTGCGTGCTGCCGTAGTAGCGCCAGCAAATCGCATCAATGGTGTCACCTTGTTGTGCATAAATTTTCATCATTACCATCCTGCGATAGCGTTGGGAGAGAGGGCTGTGGCCCCGGATATCTTCAGTTTCGCGCGCGTGGGAGGGAGGGGCAACGCGAGGGGGTTGTGGATGAGATGGCACAACTGAGGCGCAAAAGTGCCGCCGGCAGAAATAAAAACCCCGCCGGCGGCGGGGGGATGAAAAACGTTTGGCTGGAGGGATTAGCAGGGGGGGTGTTCGTCAGCGGGATAAAATATTTCTTGATAATCATTGTTCGGCAGCACCTGACTGGCCAAATCGGAGATCAGCGACATGGCGATCAGAAACTCGGAGGCACTGCATTGCGCAGCCTGTGAAACATCGGCGATGAATTGGATGCGGGACAGTGTTACTTGTTGTTTATCCATAATTTCCACTGTTTTTGCCCTCTCTTGATTATACTGTGTATTTATACAGTATTAAGCAAAACGCTAAAGGCGTCAATGGTTGGACTTATCATTTGTGCAGTAAAAATACGGCCAATCATTGATTAGCGGAAATTGTACAAGGAGGCCGTCAAAATGAATTTTGCCGCCGCGTGCGAGAACCTCCAACTGCCAGCGTTGCGGTTCTATGCCAATACCTCGAAGTTTGCGGGCAATATTCAGACAATGCTGCCGCTGTGGCGGCGTCAAACGAGCCGACGGCGCGGGTGCCGGCGGCAAGTAAAGAGCGCGCGTTCCACAGTTATTGCCAGAACTCCAAGGCGTCGCGGCGGCGAGTGTTTTAGCGACGATCCGCCATTGCACGGTGCGCGTTCGGTATACCCGCTCAATTCCCAAATGCGGTGCATAAATGCCGACAACTTTTGTGACGGGCTCGTCATAAGCGTTCCGGGTTTCTGAGGCTTCGCGCGCGACACGCACCCACTGGTGGCTGCGTGGCACATTGGCGCCGCCTTGCGCCTGTATGTAACCGGCAAAGTCGCCGGCGTCGGCAGCGGCGCGCACGGCTTCGGTGCCGGCGTCAAACTGCGGCGTCAGGTTTTGGCCGCGAATACGTCGACATTCGCGGTAGACCCCGAGACCGGGCAGGCCGAAGGGATGAAACTGGGGGATGCGCCAGGTGGCGGCCCAGGCGCTGACCGCGCGGGCGGTATCGCTCAGCGGGGCGCCGGTTTCGCGATCGAGCTCTTCCTCCAATGCATATCCATCGAGGTTTTTTGCGACATATTTGGCCAGATAGGCGGTTGCGCCACCCCGGTTGAGGTGTTTGCTCTGGAAACGATGTTGTTGGGCGCCTGGTTCTGCTGCATCCTGTTGCAGCGCATAACGCTGCATGATGTCAAGCACTGCCTGACGTTGCATTTGTGGAGTGAACATCATCAGATGCCAGTGCGGCGTGCCGTCATGATGAGGCTCAACCACTCGCATACCGTAGACCTGCAGACGGCGATCCTTGAAGGCGGTTCGCATTTTCCCCCACTGGGCAACCAGATAACGTTGGCCATCCTTCGGTGTTAGGGCTTGTCCTTGCCAGCGTGTATTGAAGCGCATTTTGCCTCGTGTGCCGACATGCTGGATAGGGTGAAAGCGTGCCGGCGTCGTCAACGTGATAAACAACCCGCAGTGGCCGTTGCGAGTGGCGTAGGTTTCTATACCGGCGAGGGTATTCATCAACTCCATACGACGAATGGCGGGATTGGCGATGCTGCCGAGCACTTTATCCATAAGATCGGCGCGCTCGCCCGTGGCGACGTTTTCCAGCTCGCAACGGTGAAGATAATCGAGGTTCGATTGACGCCGAGCCTTGACATCGTGAAGGGCCTGTCTGCTGGCATAAGGTGACGTGTTGTTGCGGACGTTGCCTATCGCGATTTGCAGCGCCTCGCGCCACTGCATGCGTTGCATTTTGAGACGCCGCAGCCACCAGCGATCGTCGGTCAGGCGCGACAGCGCCGCAATTGCCCGCTCGCTGTCCAACTTGCCTTTACGATAACAGCGCCAGTGCATGGGCTGGATATTGAAGGCGCGGGCCATCGTGGCGATTTGGCGATAGAGGCGGCGCTGTATATCCGCGTGTAGCAGGATCTCTGCATTATTGCCATGCTTCGCCAGCAAGGCGTCACATTCACTCTGGTAGAGCGCAGAAAGTTGGCCCCCGATACGCCGCGCCAACTGCTCCAGCGCTTTATCGCCCAGCGCGGGCAGTGCGCTATAGCTGTCCGCTTCGCTGCCAAAGTGCAGTGATTTGCGTTGATCCAAACCGAAATTATTATTTATCTGCTGAATGCGTGGCCATATCCGCCGATGGAAAACTCGCACCAGATAATGCCAGGCGGCGTGGGCTCCCTTCTGGCTGAGCAGTTGGCGGTGGCGCTCAAGGAACGGCGTGCGCAAATAATAAGGCAGGTCATGAATGCACTGCAGTATCGCTTGCCATTGGCGCAGTTGGTCGCGATTCAGCGCCGCTTCGCGCCCTATCGCACGTCGTGGGGCATTCCATGGATAGGCGTAATCACCGTACGCTGCGTGTTGTATGGCAGAGGCGTTGACCGGCAGATGCTCCGCCGGCCTATTTTTAACGGCGAGCGACATGACGTTGCTTGGCTTCTGATAGCTGCTGGCAGGTCACGCAGCGGCTGACGCCGGGAATCGCAATGCGTCTCGCCACAGGAATCGCCGCGTCACAATCGGCACAGCAGAACGCCGAGGGCGCTGTGGCAACCGGCCTGGCATACGCAATTTGTTTCTCGAGCATCAATGCCTGGCGCTCCTGCGCCATATCAATAGTATCAGCCATAATATTTTCCAGTATTTAATAGGGTGAATTTGGGCCGAGCGGTGCCCGGCGGGTTGCACGCCAGCTTGATTCGAAAGGTTATTTTTTTGGGGTTAACAGACAGTCTGTTTCGCTGATATAGCGCGGCAACGATTGACTGAGCGAGATGAGTTCATTGAGTGCCGCGACGATTTTCCGCCGTTCGGCATAACCCATTTCGTGAAACTTTAACCACACATAGCGTTCAGTCAGCCCGGCGAGGAAGCAAAACGTATGGCGCAGGTGCAGCGGCGCCGTGTCGTAAATCTCTTCGGCATGGTTGGGTTGCCGGGCAAACAGTGTGCGGCGGATTTCAGCAATACGCCGCAGGCCGATAGCCCGTTGCTCCTCGCTGGCCAGCAGCATGACAGCCTCCTTATCTGAATTTGATGATGGATGAATACTCGCAAAAGCAAGGTTTGGTTATCCGTCGTTTAGGGTCGAAAATTTGAGTAAACACGCTGTAAACAAGGTGATTACGCAAGATTGTTGTCGCCTTGTGGTATTTGCATTTTCATCACCCATGTCGCATCATCTTAACTAAAGCGATCGACATGCCGAGTGACGGCGAATTGACGGTACTTTAAATCGCAAAATGCGACTTGTAAATGCGAATTTCATTTTTAATCGGTGATGATATGCGTGAAGATGCAACAAACAACAACACCTCCGTGGGAGCGGTAATTGAGAGAGTTCTTTCATCTTATGGCGTTGGCACGCAGAAGGAATTGAGTGAAATCCTTGGGATAGCGCCGAATAACATCAGTAGTTGGCAACAGCGGGGTAGTGTTCCCGGATATGTCATTATCAACTGCGCGTTAACTACGGGAGCAGACCTGGCCTGGCTGATGACTGGTGAACTTGCAAATTCAAAAGTAAATCGCAAGCCTGCGTCATCTGCGCAAGGTAAAGCGCTTTACGATCGCGTTTTGGCTTCCGGTGGGAAAGGGGTATTGCGCCGCATTTTGGATGCTTACGGTTTCAATCTGCAAAAAGAATTGGGCGACCTGCTGGGTATCTCTTCAGGCACGATGAGCACCTGGGTCCGCCGCAACTACTTCCCCGGCGATATCGTGGTGACCTGTGCTCTGGATACAGGCGTCTCGCTGCTGTGGCTGGCGACGGGCCAGGGGGAGATGTGGGGTGATGCCGCATCGGCGGTTCCGGTATCCGGAGTTCGCACGATACCGAAATATCGCCTGCTCGCCGGGCAGTTGAAAGAGGGGGGGCAGTGGTCGGCAGACTGTTCTTTGATTCCTGACGGCGTGGCTCAGCCGGCTTATGTTGATGGCGGGCGCGTATCCTGGCTGGTGGATCTGGCCGTTACGCATATCGCCAATGGCCGCTGGCTGGTGGACATCGACGGTAACCTGGACGTATACGATATAGCGCGTTTACCGGGTAACCAGGTGCGGGTCAGCGGCGGCAACGTCGACTTTCAATGTTCTCCGGATGCATTGAAAGCGCTTGGCATGGTCTGGTTAACGTTGACGCCGCAGGCATAAAAAAAGCCCATCGATGATGGGCTTCGAGAAATAATGGGCGGGCAGGTTACAGGCCGTAGACCAGCGTGACCGAGGTTGTCGTGTCGGTGTTCTTCGGCGCAGAGGCCGGTGGCTTGCTGTTGTAGGTCACGGTGTAAGCTACGCGCAGTGAAAAGCGATCGTTGATCGCCACGTTCAACGCGCTTTCCGAGTTCAGCGTGGTTTCTTCGTTCGCCAGTGCGGAGACGCCCTGAATGAACTTGGTGTTGTCGGTCAGCTGATAGGAATAGTTGGCCGCGCCATAGGCCAGCCCTTTGGTCGAGCGGCCGCCGCCATGGTATTCGTCATGGCGCACGCCGGGACCGAATTCCACCCGCAGGTCGCTGAGCGGCCCGTTGAGGATTTGACGGCCATAGCCGCTGGTCAGCGTGGAGCGTGAGTCGTAACCGTTGAAACGGTCGCTCAGCCAGCTGGCCTGGCCGAACAGGTAGTTGCGATCGGTCAGGTTATAGCGCGTACGGCCGCCGGCCTGATACTTTTCGGACGAGCGCACGTTGGAAGAGGTGGTGTTGTTGGCCGCCCCCCACAGGCTGTACGCCGCGTCGGTGTTGAACCAGGTCATGTTGGTGTTGGCCAACAGAGTGGAACTCTGCGAGTTGCCGGACTGGGCGTTGTAGCCCGCCTGCACGTTGCCTTCGAACGGTTTCTTGGCGGTGGCCGGATCGTCCATCGCGGTGAAAAGCGTATTGTCGGCAAGGGCTGAAACACTGGTGAAAGTCGTTAAGCAGCAAATATACAGCGGAAAAGCGCGACGAGCGCGGGAAGAGAGCATCTTGGATCCAGTTGTTAAGGGTGATTATTGTTGATGACGGTCACATTATATCGGTTCATTTCGGCGACAAAAATAGCCGCCATTAGCTTAAGTTTTTAATTTTTATCCCTCATTTATTCGCTTTTCTTCTACTTAAATTCATCGCTTTCGACGGCATTTCGTGCTGATCCTGCTTCGCCCGACCGTCGGTGCCGAGATGGGCCGTGCATCCTCGCTGCAAAATTTAATGTACAAATATGTTTACATTCATTGGCTTTGTTAGGCATGAGGGGTTATAGCGTGGCGATGGGTTTATTATTTGTTTAATTGGTTGTATTTGTTGTATTTAAAACAATTTTTGCAACCCTGACTCAAAGGTGGTTTAAGCAAGATAATGACGGTAATCTTTTATTTACGGAAAATGGATTGAAAACTTTACATATCGTGATAGGGTAGACCCCTGAAACGCTCAATGTTCCATTTCAACGCATAACGCCAAACGACAGGAATAGCATCATGCAAAAAGACGCGCTCAATAACGTACACATCAGTGCAGAACAGGTTCTCATCACGCCGGAGGAGCTGAAGAACCAGTTCCCGCTCAGCGCCGACGACGAAAATGAAATCGCCACCTCGCGTAACACCATCGCCAACATTTTGCAGGGGCGCGATCATCGCCTGTTGGTGGTGTGCGGGCCTTGTTCGATCCACGATCCGGATGCGGCGCTGGACTACGCCCGTCGTTTGAAAACTCTGGCGGCTGACTTGAGCGATCAGCTGTATATCGTTATGCGCGTCTACTTTGAAAAACCCAGAACCACTGTCGGCTGGAAAGGTTTGATCAACGATCCGTACATGGACGGTTCGTTTGACGTTGAAGCAGGCTTGCATATCGCGCGTCGCCTGTTGCTGGATCTGGTGGGCATGGGCTTGCCGTTGGCTACCGAAGCGTTGGATCCGAACAGCCCGCAGTACCTGGGCGATTTGTTCAGCTGGTCGGCGATCGGCGCGCGTACCACCGAATCTCAGACCCACCGAGAAATGGCATCCGGCCTGTCGATGCCGGTCGGGTTCAAAAACGGCACCGACGGCAGCCTGGGTACCGCCATCAACGCCATGCGCGCCGCTGCCATGCCGCATCGCTTCGTCGGCATTAACCAGGCAGGCCAGGTTTGCCTGCTGCAGACTCAGGGCAACCCGGATGGGCACGTGATCCTGCGCGGCGGCAAAACTCCGAACTACAGCGCTGAGCACGTTGCGGCCTGTGAAAAACAGATGCTTGAGGCGGGACTCCACCCGTCCTTGATGATAGATTGCAGCCATGGCAACTCGAATAAAGACTATCGCCGTCAGCCGGCGGTTGCCGAGTCCGTGGTGGAGCAGATCAAGGCGGGTAACCGCTCAATCACCGGCATTATGCTGGAGAGCCATCTGCATGAGGGCAATCAGTCTTCCGAACAGCCGCGTGCAGACATGCGTTACGGTGTGTCCGTCACCGACGCCTGCATCAACTGGGAGAGTACGGAAACCCTGTTGCGCCATATGCATCAGGAACTCGGCGCTGCGCTGACGGCCCGCACGGGAGAAAAGTAAGTTATGGTGGCAGAACTGACCGCGCTGCGCGATCAAATCGATGAGGTGGATAAAGCGCTGCTGGATCTGCTGGCGAAACGCCTGCATCTGGTAGCGGAAGTGGGCGAAGTCAAAAGCCGTCATGGCCTGCCGGTTTACGTACCGGAGCGCGAAGCCGCGATGCTGGCCTCGCGCCGCCGGGAGGCGGAAAATCTCGGCGTGCCGCCGGATCTGATCGAAGATGTGTTGCGCCGCGTGATGCGCGAGTCATACGTCAGCGAGAACGATAAGGGCTTTAAAACCCTGTGCCCGCAGCTGCGGCCGATCGTCATTATCGGCGGCAACGGTCAAATGGGCAGGTTGTTCAATCGCTTGCTGACGTTGTCGGGTTATCAGGTCAGGGTGTTGGATCAGGAAGATTGGCCGCAGGCGGAGCAGCTGTTGGCGGATGCCGGCATGGTGATCGTCAGCGTGCCGATCCACGTGACCGAGCAGGTGATAAGCCGCCTGCCGACGCTGCCTGCCGATTGTATTCTGGTGGACCTGGCGTCGGTGAAGAGCCGGCCTTTACACGCGATGTTGGCGGCGCACAGCGGCCCGGTGGTCGGTCTGCATCCGATGTTCGGCCCGGACGTGGGCAGCGTGGCCAAGCAGGTGGTGGTCTATTGCGACGGCCGCCAGCCGGAGGCGTATCAGTGGCTGCTTGAACAGTTGCAGGTGTGGGGCGCGCGGCTGCATCGCATCAGCGCGGCCGAGCACGATCAGAATATGGCGTTTATTCAGGCGCTGCGGCACTTCGCTACCTTCGCCTACGGGCTGCACCTGGCGGAAGAGAACGTGCAACTGGAGCAACTGCTGGCGCTCTCTTCGCCAATCTACCGGCTGGAGCTGGCGATGGTTGGCCGCCTGTTCGCGCAGGATCCGCAGCTGTACGCCGATATCATTATGTCGTCGGAAGAAAACGTGGCGCTGATTAAGCGTTACTACCAGCGCTTCGGCGAGGCGATAAAGCTGTTGGAGCATGGCGACAAACAGGCGTTTATCGAGAGCTTCCGCAAGGTAGAGCATTGGTTCGGCGATTACGCCCAGCGCTTCCTGGTGGAGAGCCGCACGCTGTTGCGGCAGGCTAACGACAGCCGGCAGTAAAACTGCGGGCAGTAAACATAAAGGGTTCGGCTTGGCCGAACCCTTTTTTACGGTTTCAGGATGGGTTGACCGGCACCACGGTGTCGCTTGGGTAACAGCCCAGCACCTTCAGCGAGCGGGTGATCGGCGCCAGATCGCGCAGCGCTTTTTGCATCGCCTCGGCGCGCAGGTTGGCCTGCACATCGATATAGAACATCTCCTCCCACGGATTGCCGTTGATCGGACGTGATTCCAGCTTGGTCATGATGATGCCGTTATCGCGCAATACCAGCAGTGCTTCGACCAGCGCGCCGGATTGTTGGCCGGTCGCCATGATCAGCGTGGTTTTTGCCGGCACCTGTTCGGAGACATCGATCGCTTTGCGCGCCAGGACGATAAAGCGGGTGATGTTTTGCTGCTGGTTGGCGAGATTGTGTTCCAGCACCTGCAGCCCGTACAGCGCGCCGCCGGCCTCGCTGCCCAGTGCAGCCACCTTCGGCGAATTCAGCTTGGCGACTTTCTCCATCGCGGCCGCCGTGCTTTCGGTGTATTCGATTTTCCAGTGCGGGAAGCGGTTAAGGAACTGGCTGCACTGTTGGAACGGCTGCGGATGGCTGTAGACGGTTTCTATCTGGCTCAGATCGCTGTCGCCGGCGATCAGAACGCAGTGGTTGATAGGGTTAGTCAGTTCGCCGACGATCGACAGGCTGGTGTGTTGCAGCAGATCGTAGACCTCGTTTATCGAACCGGAGCTGGTGTTCTCGATCGGCAAAATCGCGTAGTCCGCCTGGCCGGTTTCCACCTGGGCGAAAATATCCTGAAACTTCTGGCAGCCGCATTCGATCAGCCGATCGAAGTGGCGGGCAGCGTATTGGCGCGCCGCCAGATGTGAATAAGAGCCTTTCGGGCCGAGGAAAGAGATGCGGGCGGAATGCTGGCTGACGGGGTTGAGCTGGTGCTGCAACAGCGCCTGCTGGGTCAGAACGGAGTCTTCAATGATCAGTTGGAACAGGCGGGTGACGTAGAAACCGTCCAGGTCGTAAGGCTTGGCGGCGGCGATCAGCGCATCCAGCAGATCGCGTTCGCGCTCTTTGTCACGGATCGGACGGTGAGAGTGCAGCTTGGTCTTGCCGACTTCGATCGCCAGCTCACGGCGTTCCGCCAGCAAGGCCAACAGTTTCAAGTCCAGTGCGCTGATGCGCTCGCGCAGCACCAATAACGGGTTGTCAGTCATAATCAGCTTCCGCCTTCAGTTCTTATTCGTTGTAAAACAGCCATAAAAAAAGCCCCCTGTTTCCAGGAGGCCTTGTTGTTCGTCTTCGCATTCTTTCTCACACGACGAAACGCCTCCCAGTCAGGGGAAGGTAAAAAAGAATGCGAAGAAAAACGGTGTGCGTGGCATGGTCTACCTAAGGTTAATGCGAACAGGTTTTAAAGTAACCGCTGGTTTTTACCTCGTCAACAAAAATACCCGACAAAAAACGCGCCCTCGGGCGCGTTTGATGCGGCAATCGCTGTCGGACGGTTATTCCTGCTCTTGCGTGACTTCCGGCACGATGTCTTTCACGCTGGCATTGCAGCGGCGCGCTTCGCCTTTGTGCTGCACCTTGTTCAACTGGCGCTCCAGTTTGGCGATCAGCTCGTTAACGGCGGTATACATGTCATCATGTTTGGCGCTGGCGACCAGCGGGCCGTTAGGCGTGGTAATGGTAGCGTCGGCGACAAACCCTTGCGGCTCTTTGGATAAGACGATATGCGGGTTAATCAGCTGGGTCTGCCATTTTTCCAGTTTGGTGAGACGGTCTTCGACGTGATTGCGGATTGCGGGAGTGATATCCATTTGTTTGCTGGTAATGTTCAATGTCATATAACTTACCTCTCTGTCTTTCCGTCTTGGTGAATCCAGCATACCCCGCTTTTTGTTTAAATGCGTGATGTAAATCACGATTTTTTGTCACTTTTTGCAAAGTTAGTTCAATCTGTGATTCAGCATTTGAATTGGCTATCTAATGCTTGAGAGTTGCCGCCGGATGGCGCATTATCGATGAGTTGACCGGTGAGGAGCGCTAGCTAACACCGTGTTTTTACTTGTGTATTTTTCCAGTAAAAACCAGGTCGACGCCAATGAAAACGGCAGCCTTGGCTGCCGTTTGGTTTTTCTGCCGTTGCCGACGCGCGCTTATTGTGGGTTGGCGGCGATCACTTTGGCCACTTTGTCAGCCTGGCCGTTCAGCTGCAGCTGCTTGTAGGCATTTTCCATCAGCGGCAACACGTCGTGCGTCGCTTTGGTATCCGGGAATTCACGCAACATCTGCTCGGCGCGATTAACGACCGCGACGTAAGCACCACGTTTAGTGTAGTATTCCGCCACCGAAAGCTCATACTTGGCCAAACGATCTTTCAGATACACCAAACGCTTGTTGGCGTCGGTCGCGTATTGGCTGTTCGGGTATTGCTGAATCAACTGGCTGAAGTCGCGGAACGCAGCGCGAGCGTGCTGAGGATCGCGGTCCGAACGGTCAACCCCGAAGAAGCCCTGCAGCGCGCTGTCATCAAGCGCCATATCGGTCAGGCCGCGCATGTACATCACGTAATCGATGTTCGGGTGCGTCGGATTCAGGCGCATGAAGCGATCGATGGATGCCTGAGCCATTGGCAAGTCGGCAGCCTTATAATAGGCGTAAATCAAATCCAGCTGGACCTGCTGGGAATACGGCCCGAAAGGATAGCGGTTATCTAACGCTTCGAGTTGCGTAATCGCGCCCTTGAAGTTACCGTCCTGCAGTTTTTGCTGCGCGGTAGCATAGATTTCCGAAGGCGGGTTGTCGGGAACCGCATCCTTGGATGTGGAGCAACCTGCCAGCGCCAGGCTCAACGTGGCTGCCGCCACCAGATATTTCATACGCGTCATGACGTTTTGATTATCCTCAGGGTGTTATTCCGGGAGACTGTCCGTTAAGCTCCCGACAAAGACCAGGTACAATAGCACATTATATTAAACGGCATCGCCGTGAAAACCCAACGTTAACGAAGAAGCTGCATATGGCACAACAAGTACAACTCACCGCAACGGTGGCCGAATCTCAACTCGGACAACGTTTAGATCAGGCTTTGGCCGAATTGTTCCCTGATTATTCACGATCTCGCATAAAAGAGTGGATCCTGGGCGATCGGGTGAAGGTCAATGGCAAAACGTCAAACAAACCGAAAGAGAAGGTGCTGGGCGGAGAGACAGTCGCCATCGATGCACAGATAGAAGAAGAAGCGCGTTGGGAGCCGCAGGATATCGCGCTGGATATCGTCTATGAAGACAGCGATATCCTGGTGATCAACAAGCCGCGCGATTTGGTGGTGCACCCTGGCGCCGGTAACCCGGACGGCACGGTGCTCAATGCGCTGCTGCATCACTACCCGGAAATCGCCGACGTGCCGCGTGCCGGCATCGTGCACCGTCTGGATAAAGACACCACCGGCCTGATGGTGGTGGCGAAAACCGTGCCGGCGCAAACCCGGCTGGTGGAGGCGCTGCAGGCGCGCGAAATCACCCGTGAATACGAAGCGGTGGCGATCGGCACCATGACGGCAGGCGGTACGGTAGAAGAACCCATCGCGCGCCATTCCACCAAGCGCACTCACATGGCGGTGCACCCGATGGGTAAGCCGGCGGTGACGCACTATCGCATTATGGAGCACTTCCGCGCGCACACTCGTCTGCGCCTGCGCCTGGAAACCGGCCGTACTCACCAGATCCGCGTGCACATGGCTTACATTAGCCATCCGCTGGTGGGCGATCCGCTGTACGGCGGCCGTCCGCGTCCGCCGAAAGGCGCTTCGGAGGCCTTCATCAACACGCTGCGCGGCTTTGACCGCCAGGCGCTGCACGCTACCATGCTGCGTTTGTATCACCCGATCAGCGGCATCCAGATGGAGTGGCATGCGCCGCTGCCGCAGGACATGGTTGATCTGATCAACGCGCTGAAGGCGGACACCGAAGAATTCAAAGATCAGATGGACTGGTAATGCGCTCGCTCATTCTGCCCGACTGGCCGTTGCCTCCCGGCGTTAAAGCTTGCAGCACCACGCGCGATGGTGGCGTCAGCCTGCCACCTTATGACTCGCTGAACCTCGGCGCTCACGTGGGCGACGAGGCGCAAGCGGTGAAGCGCAATCGGGAACGGTTGGTTACCGCCGCCGGCTTGCCGCAGATGCCGGTATGGCTCGAGCAGGTGCACGGCACTCGCGTGGTGACGTTGACGGGACAAGCGCCCGCCGATCTGCGGGCGGATGCGGTGTACAGCAACGTGCCGGGTCAGGTGTGCGCAGTGATGACGGCGGATTGTCTGCCGGTGCTGTTCTGCTCGCAGCACGGCGACGAAGTGGCAGCCGCTCACGCCGGTTGGCGTGGGCTATGCCACGGCGTGCTGGAGCAAACCGTGGCGGCGTTCAGCGCCGCACCGGGCCAAATCAGCGCCTGGCTGGGGCCGGCGATCGGCCCGCAGCAGTTCGAGGTCGGGCCGGAGGTGCGCGCCGCTTTCATGGCGGAAGACGCTGAGGCCGCAGCGGCATTTACCCCGCACGGCGATAAGTTTTTGGCTAATATCTACTTGCTGGCTCGCCAACGCTTGTTGCGTGCGGGCGTTCAGGCCATTTATGGCGGCGACCGCTGTACGGTTAACGAAATGAGCCATTTTTTCTCCTATCGACGCGATGGAATAACCGGACGTCTGGCAAGTTTAATCTGGCTGATATAACCTATTGAATTAGGACGATCCAACGACGCATGGCGTTGTACCGAAAATTTAGCGTCGAGATAACCTTGAAAATTTGAGGGATGACCTCATTTAATCTCCAGTAGCAATTTCGACCCATCTTGGAGGTGTTATGCGTCTGGATCGTCTTACCAACAAATTCCAGCTTGCCCTCGCCGATGCCCAGTCACTAGCCCTTGGGCACGACAACCAGTTTATTGAACCGCTACATCTGATGAGCGCCCTGCTCAATCAGGAAGGGGGCACGGTTCGTCCACTATTAACTTCCGCAGGTATCGATGCCGGGCGTGTGCGCACCGAGATCGAACAGGCGCTGTCCCGTTTACCGCAGGTAGAAGGCACCGGTGGCGACGTTCAACCGTCCCACGAGTTGGTGCGCGTTTTGAACCTGTGCGACAAGCTGGCGCAAAAGCGTGCGGACAAATTCATTTCTTCCGAGCTGTTTGTGCTTGCGGTGCTGGAAGACCGCGGCTCGTTGACCGACTTGTTGAAAGCGGCCGGCGCGACGGCCGATAAAATCAGCAAAGCCATTGAACAAATGAGAGGCGGTGACAGCGTGGAAGACCAAGGCGCCGAAGACCAACGGCAGGCATTGAAGAAATACACTATCGATCTGACCGAACGTGCTGAGCAGGGCAAACTTGACCCGGTGATCGGCCGTGACGAAGAGATCCGTCGCACCATTCAGGTGCTGCAACGCCGTACCAAAAACAACCCGGTGTTGATCGGCGAACCTGGCGTGGGTAAAACCGCCATCGTCGAAGGCCTGGCGCAGCGCATCATTAACGGCGAAGTGCCGGAAGGACTGAAGCACAAGCGCGTATTGTCCCTCGATATGGGCGCCTTGATCGCCGGCGCCAAATATCGCGGCGAGTTTGAAGAGCGTCTGAAAGGCGTGCTCAACGATCTGGCCAAGCAGGAAGGCAGCGTTATCCTGTTTATCGACGAACTGCATACCATGGTCGGTGCCGGTAAGGCGGATGGCGCGATGGACGCAGGCAACATGCTGAAGCCGGCGCTGGCGCGCGGCGAACTGCACTGCGTCGGTGCCACCACGCTGGATGAATACCGTCAATATATAGAGAAGGATGCGGCGCTCGAACGTCGTTTCCAGAAAGTGTATGTGGCTGAGCCGAGCGTGGAAGACACCATTGCTATTCTGCGCGGCCTGAAAGAGCGTTACGAACTGCACCACCACGTGCAGATAACCGACCCGGCCATTGTGGCGGCGGCAACGCTTTCGCACCGCTATATCGCCGATCGTCAATTGCCGGACAAGGCTATTGACCTTATCGATGAAGCGGCGTCCAGCATTCGCATGCAGATGGACTCCAAGCCGGAGTCGCTCGACAGGCTTGAGCGCCGCATCATCCAATTGAAACTGGAACAGCAGGCGCTGAATAAAGAGTCTGACGACGCCAGCAAGAAACGCCTGGACATGCTGAGCGATGAGCTGGGGCAGAAAGAGCGCGAATACTCGGAGCTGGAAGAAGAGTGGAAAGCGGAAAAAGCGTCGCTCTCCGGCACCCAGAATATCAAGGCTGAACTCGAGCAGGCCAAAATCACCCTGGAGCAGGCGCGTCGCGTCGGCGATCTGGGGCGGATGTCGGAACTGCAGTACGGCAAAATCCCTGAGCTGGAAAAACAGCTCGCCGCCGCCACGCAGGCCGAAGGCAAGAGCATGAAGCTGCTGCGCAACCGGGTGACCGATGCGGAGATTGCCGAAGTGCTGGCGCGTGCCACCGGGATCCCGGTCGCAAGAATGCTGGAAGGCGAGCGCGACAAGCTGCTGCGCCTGGAACAAGAACTGCATTCGCGAGTGATTGGCCAGGACGAAGCGGTCAGCGCAGTCTCCAATGCGATCCGCCGCAGCCGTGCGGGGTTGTCCGATCCTAACCGACCGATCGGTTCGTTCCTGTTCCTCGGCCCGACCGGGGTAGGGAAAACCGAGCTTTGCAAGGCGCTGGCTTCGTTCCTGTTCGACAGCGACGACGCCATGGTGCGTATCGATATGTCCGAGTTTATGGAGAAACACTCCGTTTCGCGTCTGGTCGGCGCGCCTCCGGGCTATGTCGGTTATGAAGAGGGCGGCTACCTGACGGAAGCCGTACGTCGCCGGCCTTATTCGGTGATTCTGCTGGATGAAGTCGAGAAAGCGCACCCGGACGTGTTCAATATTCTGTTGCAGGTGTTGGATGACGGCCGCCTGACCGATGGTCAAGGCCGCACCGTCGATTTCCGCAATACCGTGGTGATCATGACGTCCAACCTGGGTTCCGATCTGATCCAGGAGCATTTCGGTCAGATGAACTACGCGCAGATGAAAGAGTCGGTGATGGAGATGGTGAGTCACCACTTCCGTCCAGAGTTCATCAACCGTATCGACGAAGTGGTGGTGTTCCACCCGCTGGGCGAGAAACACATCGCCGCGATCGCCAAGATTCAGTTGTCGCGTCTGTACAAGCGTTTGGAAGAGCGCGGTTACGAAGTGACCATGACCGAACCGGCCCTGGCGCTGTTAAGCAAAACCGGCTACGACCCTGTATATGGCGCACGCCCGTTGAAACGCGCTATTCAGCAGGAAATCGAGAACCCGCTGGCGCAGCAAATCCTGTCCGGCAAGCTGATCCCCGGCAAGCTGGTAACGCTGGATGTGGAAAACGACCATATCGTTGCCCGACAATAACGGCAATTAAGGATAATAAAGATGAAAGGGAGCGGGTGACCGCTCCCTTTTCTTTACCTTCGTTTGTCCCTGTTTACAGGGTTTGCCGCTATTACTGTGCTAAAACCGGTATTTTCTGACTAATAAACATCCTAAAAAGGCGTTTTTGGTGATTATTTGAACGCTTGAAAAGTTTTTTGCATTTAGGGGTTGCGGCCCGCCGAGAACTCCCTATAATGCGCCTCCACTGACCGGGAACAACGACTGACAAGTCGCCGGGTCAGCGAGAAGAAAGCGAAATAAACGCTTGACTCTCCGGGTGAAAAGCGTAATATACGCAGCCCGCGCCGATGAGTTTCTCGGCACTGCTCTTTAACAATTTATCAGACAATCTGTGTGGGCACTCCACAAGACGATATCCAGCATCTTCGGGTGCAAAAAAATATCAAGTCTTGAAGAGTGACTAACTGAAGTAAAATTCATGCAGTAAATCTTTGAGCATCGCTTCTCGAGTGGAAGCACATCAAG
>NZ_JABXOF010000009.1 GCF_013375155.1 Serratia ureilytica | reverse complement strand
GAGTCAAGCGTTTATTTCGCTTTTCTCTCGCTGACCCGGCGGCTTGTCAGTCGTTGTTCCCGGTCAGTGGAGGCGCATTATAGGGAGTTCTCGGCGGGCCGCAACCCCTAAATGCAAAAAACTTTTCAAGCGCGGATTTTTTCGGCAAAAGAGCGAAAAAGCGGCGAATTTATGTCACTTTTTCAGGCAAACAGCCATAAAAGCTGGCGATCGCTGGAGTAAAATAGAAATAACGATGTCAGTAAGGATCCGCAGCCATGCCGTTAAATGCACAACAACAGGCCGCCCAACGCAATCTTTCTTATCTGCTTGCAGAGAAACTCGGCCAACAAATTCTGGCGGGCGATTATCAGGCCGGCAGCATCCTGCCCGGTGAAATGGAACTGGGCGAGCAATTCGGCGTCAGCCGCACAGCGGTGCGCGAAGCGGTAAAGATGTTAGCCGCCAAAGGCATGTTGTTGCCGCGCCCGCGCATTGGCACCCGCGTGATGCCGCAAAGCCAATGGAATTTCCTCGATCAGGATTTACTGACCTGGTGGATGACGCGGGAAAACTTCGATCAGGTGATGCAACATTTCCTTATATTGCGCACCTCGTTGGAACCGCAGGCCTGCGCGTTGGCGGCAGACCACGCCAGCCCGCAGCAAACCAAACTGCTGGCGGAGCTGATGGCGGAGATGCGCGCGCTGCATACCCAGTTTGATCGCGAGCGCTGGATCCAGGTCGATACCCAATTCCACCAGCTCATCTACGAGGCCAGCGGTAATCCGTTCCTGACCTCGTTCGCTAACCTGTTCAGTTCGGTGTATCAGAGTTACTTCCGCGCCATTACAGGCAATGAAGTGATCAAGCTGCGCCACCATCAGGCTATCGTCGATGCGATACTCGCCGGAGACAGCGCAGGCGCCCTCGTCGCCTGCCAAGTTTTGCTGAAAGAGAAAGACTAGACACGCTCCCCGCTTATAGATAGAAGAAAGAGATGAGGGAGAGACGACCATTTAACCAGGACCGACCATGACCCAATCCGCGCGCAGTATGGCAGGACTCCCGTGGATCGCCGCAATGGCGTTCTTTATGCAGGCGCTGGACGCCACCATCCTCAACACGGCGCTGCCGGCGATCGCCCACAGCCTCGGGCACTCGCCGCTGGCGATGCAATCTGCCGTCATCAGCTATACGCTGACGGTGGCGATGCTGATCCCAGTCAGCGGTTGGCTGGCGGACCGCTTCGGCACCCGCCGCGTGTTCATCTTCGCCGTCACGTTATTCACCCTCGGTTCGCTGTTGTGCGCCCTCTCCCCCACGTTGAGCGTGCTGGTTGCCTCTCGCGTGCTGCAGGGCATCGGCGGCGCGATGATGATGCCGGTCGCGCGACTGGCGCTGCTGCGCGCCTACCCGCGCAGCGAACTGCTGCCGGTGCTGAACTTCGTCACCATGCCCGGCCTGGTCGGGCCGATTCTGGGGCCGCTGCTGGGCGGCTGGCTGGTGACCTACGCCACCTGGCATTGGATTTTCCTGATCAATATCCCTATCGGCCTGCTCGGCATCTTCTATGCGCGCAAATACATGCCGGACTTCACCACGCCCAAGCGCCGCTTCGATTTTCTGGGTTTTATGCTGTTCGGCCTGAGCCTGGTGCTGATCTCCACCGGGCTGGAGCTGTTTGGCGAGCGGGTGCTGGCGAGCTACGTTTCGCTGGGCATTCTGCTCAGCGGCTTCGTGATGCTGTTCGGCTACATCGCGCACGCCCGCCGTCATCCTCAGCCGCTGATCGGCCTCGACCTGTTCAAAACCCGCACCTTCTCGGTCGGCATCGCCGGCAACGTCGCGTCCAGGTTGGGCACCGGCTGCGTGCCATTTTTAATGCCGCTCATGCTGCAGGTGGGATTTGGCTACACGGCGATCGTCGCCGGCTGCATGATGGCACCGACCGCCATCGGCTCGCTGATGGCGAAATCCACCGTCACTCAGGTGTTGCGCTGGTTCGGCTACCGTAAAACGCTGGTCGGCATCACCGTTATCATCGGAGCGCTGATCGCGCAGTTCGCCCTGCAGAGCCCAGGCATGCCGCTGTGGCTGATGATCCTGCCGCTGTTCGTACTGGGCATGGCGATGTCCACCCAGTTCACCGCCATGAATACCATCAGCCTGGCGGATTTGAACGACGCCAACGCCAGCGCCGGCAACAGCGTCCTGGCGGTCACCCAACAGCTGTCCATCAGTTTCGGCGTAGCGATCAGCGCGGCGGTGCTGCGTTTTTACGAATCCCTGTCGTTAGGCACGATGATCGACCACTTCCATTACACCTTTATCACCATGGGGATCGTCACCGTGGCGTCGGCGCTGGTATTTATGTTGCTGAGAAGGAAAGATGGCCGCAACTTGATCAGCGGCCAGGAAAGCAAGAAAGAAGCGAAGGCGGCCAGTTAACGGTGGCCCACCGAGGCGCGTTCCACCAGCTCGGGCGTCAGCACCAGCACCTGGGGAGCACGCTCCGGGTTTTGCAGGCGGTTGATCAGCGCATCGATCGCCAGCTCGCCCAGCGAATCCTTCGGCTGATGAATGGTGCTCAGCGGCGGCGCCAGATAACGGGCCAACTCAATGTCATCGTAGCCCATCACCGCCATATCCTGCGGCACGGAAAGCCCGGCCTGATACAGCGCCTGATAAACGCCTACCGCCACCGCGTCGTTGCCGGCAAACACCGCATGCGGCGGCTCATCCAGCGCCAGCAGTTGGCGCATGGCGTTCACCCCGCCCTCAAACTCAAAGTCGCAATGCACTTCATACCCTGGCGGAACCGGCAATCCAGCGCGACGCATCGCGTTGCGGTAGCCTTCCAGCCGGTGGCGAGCGGTGGTTTTATCCTGCGGGCCGGCGATGCAGGCAATCTTGCGGTAGCCGCGGGCGATCAGATGATCGGTCGCCATCTCACCGCCCAGCAGCGAGTTATCCTGAATAATGTCGTTGGCGCCCTCGAACGGCGCCCAGTCCATCATCACGATCGGCAGTGACGGGTAACGGCTCAGAGCATCTTGCGATGGTCGGTGGTTTTCGGTGCACATCAGCAGCAAACCGTCGACGCGCTTTTGCAGCAGCGTCTCCATGCTGCGGTTCATGCGCGCGGCGTCTTCTTCGGTATTGCACAGGATTAAACTGTAGCCGCGTTCATAACAGCTGCGCTCCACGCCGCGCACCACTTCGGCATAAAACGGGTTGTTGCTGGCGGTCACCAGCATGCCGATGGTGCGCGTCTGATTGAGCTTCAGGCTGCGCGCCAGCGCGGAAGGCGCATAGTTCAGCTGTTCCACGGCCGCCATGACCTTGTCGCGCACGCTGTCGCTGACAAAGCGATTGTTGTTGACCACATGCGACACGGTAGAGGTTGAAACGCCCGCCAGGCGGGCGACATCTTTCATGGTGGCCAAAGGATCACCCCTGCTGCTGCAAGAAGGCGTCGATCTCTTCACGCCACGGCACCGAAGGCTGCGCGCCGGGGCGGGTCACGGCGATCGCCGCCGCCGCATGGGCGAAACGCACCGCGTCGGCCATGACTTTGCCTTCCAACAGGGCAGTCACCAGCGCACCGTTAAAGGTATCGCCGGCGGCGATGGTATCCACCGCTTGCACTTTGAAGCCGGGCACCCGTTTGCCGTTGCCGTTTTCGCTCAGCCACACGCCGCGGCTGCCGAGGGTGATGATCACCGTCGCGATGCCTTTGTCGTGCAGCGCCTGCGCCGCGCGCGCCGCATCGGCGTCGCTGTCCACGGCAATGCCAGTCAGGCGCTGGGCTTCGGTTTCATTCGGGGTGATCATATCGATCATGCCCAGCAGCTCGTCAGGTAGCTCACGCGCCGGGGCCGGGTTGAGGATCACCTGCGTGTGATGTTGCTTCGCCAGGCGGGCGGCGGCAATCACCGTCTCCAGCGGCGACTCCAGCTGCATCAGCAGGGCATCGGCATCGATCACTTTTTGTTGGTAGCGCGCCAGGTAATCCGGCGTTACCGCGGCGTTGGCGCCGGCATCGATGCCGATCACGTTCTCGCCTTCGGCGTTGACGAAGATCAGCGCCACGCCGGTGGTACTGTCGGCGATGGCTTCAATCGGTTGGGTATCAATGCGATCGCTCGCCAGCTGCCGGCGGACACGTTCGCCGATATCGTCGGCGCCCACGCAGGCGATAAAGGCGATCTTCGCCCCGCTGCGCCCGGCCGCCACCGCCTGATTCGCGCCCTTGCCGCCAAACGCCACCTTATACTGTTTCCCGATCACCGTTTCGCCCGGGTGGGGGAACTGTTCAATATTGAGGATATGGTCGGCATTGATGCTGCCAAGAACCACCAGCTTACCTGTTTCCATCGCATTGATTCCTGAATTGCGCGCCATCGTAAACGCCCCGTTCCGATGGCGCTGGTATGACTTACTGAGTGACCAGTTTCAAATCGACCGGGATGGTCGCCGGCACTTTTTCGCCTTTCAGCACTTTATCGGCAGTTTCCACACCGATCACGCCGATCTGATCGGGACGCTGCGCCACGGTCGCCGCCAGCTTGCCGCCTTCGACCGCTTTCACGCCATCGGCGGTGCCGTCGAAGCCTACCACGATCACGTCGGTTTTACCGGCGGTTTGCAGCGCGCGCAGCGCACCCAGCGCCATTTCATCGTTCTGGGCGAACACCGCCTGCACATCCGGGTGCGCGGTCAGCAGGTTCTGCATCACGTTCAGGCCCTTGGTGCGATCGAAATCGGCCGGCTGGCTGGCCAACAGTTTGAATTTATTCTGATCCAGCGACTGCTTGAAGCCTTCACCGCGTTCACGCGCGGCGGAAGTGCCGGCGATGCCTTCCAGCTGAATCACCTTGGCATCGGCGCCCACTTTCTTGGCGATGAAATCACCGGCCATTTTGCCGCCCACGCGGTTGTCCGAAGCGATGTGGCTCACCACGTCACCCTTGCTCGCCACGCGGTCCAGCGTGATGACCGGGATCTTAGCCTGGTTGGCCATCTTGATGGCGTTACCCACCGCGTCGGAGTCAGTCGGGTTGATCAACAGCAGCTTGGGCGCGCGCACCATCAGATCCTGCACGTTGGCCAGCTCTTTCGCCGGGTTGTTCTGGGAATCCAGCACCACCAGGTTGTAGCCCAGCTTGTTGGCCTCTTGCTGTGCGCCATCCTTCATCGAGACGAAGAACGGGTTGTTGAGGGTGGACACCACCAGCGCGATGGTGTCTTTGGCCATGGCATTGGCGCTCAGGGTAGCGCTCAGCGCGATGGCGGAGGCTAAGGTTGCCAGTTTTTTCATTTTCATCATCGTGATTCCTGTAGGGGGAGGTTACTTGTTGCTTTTGTTATCTACCAGAACCGCCAGCAGTATCACCACTGCCTTCACGATCATTTGGTAGTAGGAAGAAACACCCAATAAATTCAGGCCGTTGTTCAGGAAGCCGAGGATCAGCGCCCCGATCAGCGTGCCGACGATGCGGCCCTTGCCGCCGGCCAGGCTGGTGCCGCCCAGCACCACGGCGGCGATGGCGTCCAGCTCATAGCCGGTGCCGGCGGTCGGCTGCGCCGACGACAGGCGCGCCACTTCGATCACCCCCGCCAGCGCCGCCAGCAGGCCGCACAGCGAGTAGACGATAATCTTCACTTTATCGACGCTGATACCGGACAGGCGGGTCGCCGCTTCGTTGCCGCCCAGGGCATAAATATAGCGGCCCAGGCGCGTATGGTGCAGCATATACCAGGCGGCGATGAACACGATCGCCATGATCCAGATCGGCGTAGGCACGCCCAGCGGACGGCCGATGCCGAACCAGCCGAAGGTGTCGGCCACGTCGGTGAAACCGGTGTTGACCGGGCTGCCGTTGGTGTACACCATGGTGACGCCGCGCAGCAGCAGCATCATCACCAGCGTGGCGATAAAGGCCTGCACTTTGCCTTTGGCGACGATCACCCCGGTGCAGGCGCCAACCGCAGCGCCGAGCGCCAGTGCCGCCGCCACCGCCACCAGCGCGTTGACCTCAAAGCCGACGATCGATGCCGCCACCGCGCCGGTCAGGGCCAACAGCGATCCCACCGACAGATCGATGCCGGACGTGAGGATCACCAGCGTCATCCCCACAGCCATGATGGCGTTCACCGAGGTCTGCTGCAGAATATTGAACAGGTTGTTCAGGGTGAAGAAGTTCGGGCTCATGGAAGAGACCACGGCGATCAGCACCAGCAGCGCAATCAACGACTTCTGCTCTAACAGCCACTCTTTACTGAACCAGCGCTTAGCTGCGATAGTCTGGGAACTCATATCTGATTACTCCTGCTTTACGCCGTATTGCTTGCCGACGGCTGCCGCCATCAACGCTTCCTGGGTGGCCTGTTCAATCGGGAACTCGCCGCTGAGATGCCCTTCGTGCATCACCAGAATGCGATCGCTCATGCCCATCACCTCCGGCATTTCCGAAGACACCAGAATGATGCTCAGCCCTTCCTGCTTGAACTGGTTGATTAACTGATAGATCTCTTTTTTCGCCCCGACATCGACGCCGCGCGTCGGCTCATCGAGGATCAGCACCTTCGGCCGGGTCATCAGGCCGCGGGCGATCGCCACTTTCTGTTGATTGCCGCCGGAAAGCAGACCTATCGGCTGCTCCATCGACGGCGTTTTGATATTGAACAGGCGGATGAAGTCCCCCACCGCCTGCCGCTCGTCGGCCTGTTTCAGGCTGCCGTCGGCGCGGCTGAAGTAGCGCAGCGCGGTCAGAGACATGTTTTCCTTTACCGACATGCCCAGCACCAGGCCGTCGCGCTTACGGTCTTCCGAGATATAGACGATGCCGTTCGCCAATCCATCCTGCGGCGAATGGGTGACTACCTCGCGGCCGTCGAGGTTGACGGTGCCGGCCTTGCGCGGCGCGGCGCCGTACAGAATCTTCATCAATTCGGTGCGCCCGGCGCCCATCAAGCCGGCCACGCCGAGGATCTCACCGCGATACAGCGTAAAGCTGACGTCTTCAACGCCGGGTCCGGAAAGATGACTGACTTCCAGCCGCTTTTCCCCGCGCGGTAAATCAAGGCGCGGGTATTGTTCTTCCAGCTTGCGACCGACCATCATTTCAATCAGCGAATCTTCCTGCAGCTCGCTCACCGGCCGCTCGGCGATGAACTGCCCGTCGCGAAATACCGTCACGTCGTCGCAGATTTCAAAGATCTCTTTCAGACGGTGTGAGATATAGACGATGCCGCGCCCTTCGGCCTTCAGCTCGTTGATCACCTTGAACAGCGAGGCGGTTTCGGTGTCGGTCAGCGCATCGGTCGGTTCGTCCATGATGATCACTTTCGATTCGAAGCTCAGTACCTTGGCAATCTCCACCATCTGCTGATCGCCAATCGACAGCTCGCCCACCAGCCGGTGGCTGCTGTAGCGCAGGTTGAGGCGCGCCAGCAAGCGATCGGCCTCGGCGTACATGCGCTTCCAGTCAATGCGGCCGAAACGGTTGACGAACTCGCGGCCGAGGAAGATGTTTTCCGCAATCGTCAGCTGCGGGATCAGGTTCAGCTCCTGATGGATAATGCCGATGCCCGCTTCCTGCGAATCTTTAGGCCCGTTGAACGCCACCTCTTTACCGAGAAAATACTGACTGCCGGCGTCTTTCTGATAGATGCCGGTCAGCACTTTCATCATGGTGGACTTCCCGGCGCCGTTTTCCCCCACCAGCGCCATCACCTTGCCGGGATAAACGCTGAGAGCGGCGCCGGAAAGCGCCTTCACGCCGGGAAAGGCTTTATCAATCCCTTTCAGTTGCAGTAAAGGTTGCATAAACGCCTCAGAAAGTTACGCCGGCGCACAGGATCACGTTCGCGTAAGGCGAACACTCCCCGCTGCGGATCACCGCCCGGCTGTGCTCGGTTTGCGCTTTAAACGCCTGATGGCTGATATAACGCACGCCGATGGTATTGCCCTGGCGTTGGCCCAGTGCGGTCAGTTCAGCCAACAATGCCTCGTGGAGCGACGGATTTTGTTTCACGATTTCTTCCGCCAGGATGGCGCTTTCTACCTGCATCTCTTGGGTGACCGCCGCGAACACCTGCATGAAGGTCGGCACGCCCTGCGTCAGCGCCAGATCGATGCGCTGCGTCACCGCCGGTATCGGCAAACCCGCATCGCACAAGGTGAGCTGATCGGTATGCCCCAACCGGGCAATCACGGCAGACACGTCGGAATTCAGTAATACGCCTTTTTTCATCTTCTCACTCCGCTAGCGAAACGTTTCGCTCTCTGGAGGAGTGTAAAAAAACGGCAGGGGAAGGCAACCCGGACAATGCAGAAGTGTGATCGTCATCGAAACGTTTCGTTCGCGCACGGAGAAAGCGCAAACAAAAGGGGCTCAGCCTAGCTGAGCCCCTGTCAGGCGGGTTAGATCTCGACCTGCGTGCCGAGCTCGATGACCCGGTTCGGCGGGATTTCGAACTGATCCGGCGCGCGCAGCGCATTGCGGCTCAGAGCAACGAACAGTTTGCCGCGCAGGTAGAGGTACCATGGCCGCTTGGTGAGGATCAGCGATTCATGGGACATGAAGAACGACGTCTCCGACATGCGGCACGGCAACCCTTCCAGCCCGCAGCGGTGGAACACTTCCTCCACGTTCGGCGTTTCGCGCCAGCCGTAGCTGGCCACCACCCGCCAGAAGGTCGGCGACAGCTGCTCGATGGTCACCCGGCGCACGTTGTGCACGTAAGGCGCATCCTCGGTGCGCAGCGTCAGCAGCACCACGCGCTCGTGCAGCACCTTGTTGTGCTTCAGGTTATGCAACAGCGCAAAAGGAATGACGTTAGTGGCGCGCGACAAGAAGACCGCGGTGCCCGGCACCCGTACCGGCGGCGATTTCTCCAGCGAGGCAATCATCGCCTCCAGCGAGTTGCCGTGCTCATGCAGACGACGCAACAGGCGGAAACGCTCGCTCTTCCAGGTAGTCATAATGATGAACATCACCAGCGCCAGGGTCAGCGGCAGCCAGCCGCCGGAGAACAGCTTCAGGGCGTTGGCGGAGAACATCGGCACGTCGATGATCAGTAAGATGGTTACGATGCCGATCGCCAGGAAGCGGTTCCAGTGCCAGTTATTAATCGCCACCGAAGTGACCAGTATGCTGGTCAGCACCATGGTGCCGGTGACGGCGATGCCGTACGCCGCCGCCAGGTTGCTGGAGTGTTCGAAGCCGATGATCACCAGCACCACGGAGATATACAGCGTCCAGTTGATCACCGGAATGTAGATCTGGCCGGATTCCATTTCCGAGGTGTGAATGATGCGCATCGGCGACAAATACCCCAGGCGCACCGCCTGGCGAGTCAGCGAGAAGACGCCGGAAATCACCGCCTGCGAGGCGATGACCGTTGCCAGGGTTGCCAGAATCAGCAGCGGGATCAGCGCCCAGTCGGGCGCCAGCAGGAAGAATGGGTTTTTGATCGCTTCAGGGTTTTTCAGCAGCAACGCCCCCTGGCCGAAGTAGTTGAGCACCAGCGAAGGCAGCACCACGGTGAACCAAGCCAGGCGGATCGGGAACTTGCCGAAGTGCCCCATGTCGGCATACAGCGCCTCAACGCCGGTGATCGACAGCACCACCGCCCCCAGCGCGAAGAACGACACCTTCTTATATTCCATAAAGAAGTTGAGCGCCCATTTGGGATTCAGCGCCTGCAGCACTTCCGGGTTCGAAATGATGCTGCGCGCGCCCAGCACCGCCAACACGATGAACCACAACAGCATTACCGGGGCGAACAGCTTGCCGACGCTGCCGGTGCCGTGTTTTTGGATAACGAACAGCAGGGTCAGCACCAGAATCGAGAGCGGCACGATATAGGCGTCGAGCGCAGGCGCGGCGATTTCCAACCCCTCTATCGCCGACATCACCGAGATCGCCGGGGTGATCACCACCTCGCCATAGAAGAAGCTGCCGCCAATCAGGCCCAGTATCACCAGCACTGCGGTGGTGCGCGCCGAGGTATTGCGCCCGGCCAGCGACATCAGCGTCAAAATGCCGCCTTCGCCGGCGTTGTCCGCCCGCATCACGTAGGTGAGATATTTGAGGGAAACGATCACGATCAGCATCCAGAAAATCAGCGACAGGAAGCCGAAAACCACGTCTGGACGAACATCGAAGCCGTAATGGCCGGAGAAACACTCTCTCAACGTATAGAGAGGACTGGTGCCGATATCACCGTAGACCACGCCGATGGCAGCCAGGGTTACCGCCGATAGGGACTGCTTATGCTCTGCGCTCATAATTCGTTTCTTTATCAGAACATCCGTTAGCGATGCATCCGCATCAGGCAAAATACGGGCTCAAAGATCCGTCACGCCCACCAGAAAGCCGCACAGTATGCACCATTTATACGGCTTGCCTACCCTTATATCAGAGCCGAAAAATAAACAAAATGTGAACCGGATATCCGACTCAACTGAGAAAATTTTTACTAATCAATAAGCTATACCATTAAAAATAATGGTGGTTTATCATCGAATTATCGACCAAGATTGGCTAACTCTCGGACAATACGACGATTATATGACGCCATCATCCCTTCTGGCAGAACGAATTTCCCGCCTCAGCAGCGCGCTGGAGAGCGGCCTTTATGAGCGGCAAGAGGCGATCCGCCTGTGCCTGCTGGCGGCGCTGAGCGGCGAAAGCGTATTCTTGCTCGGCCCGCCCGGCATCGCCAAGAGCCTGATCGCGCGCCGGCTGAAGTTTGCCTTCCGCAACGCTCGCTCTTTTGAATACCTGATGACGCGCTTTTCCACGCCGGAAGAGGTCTTCGGCCCGCTCTCGATTCAGGCGCTGAAAGATGAAGGGCGCTATCAACGCCTGACCGCCGGCTATCTGCCAGAAGCGGAGATCGTGTTTCTGGACGAGATCTGGAAGGCCGGCCCGGCGATCCTCAACACCCTGCTGACGGCGATCAATGAACGGCGTTTTCGCAACGGCAACAGCGAAGAACCGATCCCGCTGCGCCTGCTGGTCACCGCTTCCAACGAACTGCCCGAAGCGGACAACAGCCTCGAAGCCCTGTATGACCGCATGCTGATTCGCCTGTGGCTGGACAAGGTGCAGGATAAACAGAATTTCCGCTCGCTGCTGGTCAACCGCCAGAGCGAAAGCCAAAACCCGGTGCCGGCGGCGCTGAGCGTCAGCGACGAAGAGTTTCTGCAGTGGCAGCCGCAGATCGATAAGGTGGCGCTGCCGGAAGCCTGCTTTGAGCTGATTTTCCAACTGCGCCAGCGGCTGGACGCGCTGGAACAGGCGCCGTACGTCTCCGATCGGCGCTGGAAGAAAGCCCTGCGCCTGCTGCAGGCCTGCGCCTTCTTCAGCGGGCGCGACGCCATCGCCCCGCTCGATCTGATGCTGTTGAAAGACTGCCTGTGGCACGATCTCACCTCGCTGAAGCTGCTGCAACAGCAGATCGATCAACTGCTGACCGAATCGGCCTATCAGCAGCAGTCGATGTTGATCCAACTGCAACAGATCCATACCCGCTGGATGCAGGACCAGCAGCAACAAAGCGACCGACAGGCCATCAGCCTGGTGAAAAAAGGCGGGATGTTCAGCCGCAAACCGCAATACGCGCCGGCCACGCCGTTCGCCGGCGGCACCCTCACCCTGCTGCTGCAAAAACCGCTGCAGCTGCATGACATTCAGGTCAATCATCTGAGCATCGAAAGCAGCGCGCTGGACAACTGGCTGCAAAAAGGCGGCGACGTGCGCGCCAAGCTGAACGGCATCGGCTTTGCGCAGCCGATCGACCTGGAAGTGGACGATCAACTGCACCTCACGGTGTTGGACGTCAGCCGCCAGCCGTCGCTGCTGGCGCTGCCGGGCAAACAGGCTACCGCTACGCCGCAGGCGCTGCTGGATGAAATGGACGCATTGGCCCAGCGCCTGGCGGAACAGCGCCGCGCCTTCAGCCAACATCAGCCCTGCCTGTTCACGTCCGCCGCCGGTCTGGCCAAGATCGAAGCCAGTTTGCTGCAGGTCGCGGAACAGGTTAAACAGCAACAGCAGCAAATGCGCGGCCAGTAACCATGCTCAGTCTGGAGACGCTCGATCTGCTGCTGGCGATCACCGAAGGCGAGATGATCGAGGAGATGATCGTCGGCATGCTGGCCGCGCCGCAGCTGTCGGTATTCTTTAAAAAGTTTCCGGCCCTACGGCGGGCGCTGGATCGCGATCTGCCGCGCTGGAAGCTGCAGCTAAAGGAGCGTTTGCAGGAGGCCATGGTGCCGCCGGCGTTGGCGCAGGAATTTTACCGCTACCAACAGTGCCAGCTGGAGAACAATACCCAGTTCTATCACAACCTCAACGACACGATGGAGCTGCTGCGCCAGCTGGTTTCCCCGTTTTATGAACAGGCGCGCGCGCTGGTGGACGCCGCCGATCTGCCCAATCATCCGTTGGACGACAGTTTTCAAACGCTGTTTCTGCAGCGCTGGCGCATCAGCCTGACGCTGCAGGCCACCATGCTGCACCACCAGTTGCTGGAACAAGAGCGTGAGCAGCTGATGGCGGAACTGCAGGAACGCCTGGCGCTGAGCGGCGCGCTGGAACCGCTGCTGTCGGAAAACGACACCGCCGCCGGCAGGCTGTGGGACATGAGCAAAGGCCAGCTGCAGCGCGGCGATTACCAGCGGCTGGTGGAGTACGGCAACTTTTTGCAGCAGCAGCCGGAGCTGAAAAAGCTGGCGCAACAGCTGGGCCGCAGCTATCAGGCCAAAGCGGTGCAGCAACAGGACGCGCAGCCGGAGCCGTTCAGGGTTATGGTGCAGGTGCCGGCCACGCTGCCGGAAGAAGTGAGCGGCATTCATCAAAGCGACGACATTCTGCGCCTGCTGCCGCCGGAGCTGGCGACGCTGGGGATTGAAGAGCTGGAATTCGAGTTTTATCGCCGCCTGCTGGAAAAGCGACTGCTGAGCTACCGCCTGCAGGGCGACGTCTGGCAGGAACAGATCCTGATCCGTCAGGTCACCCACCAGCAGCAGGATCAGCAGCCGCGCGGGCCGTTTATCGTCTGCGTGGACACCTCAGGATCGATGGGCGGCTTCAACGAACAGTGCGCCAAGGCGTTCTGTCTGGCGCTGCTGCGCATTGCGCTGGCGGATAACCGCCGCTGCTACATCATGCTGTTCGCCAACCAGATCGTACATTACGAACTCACCGCCGCCAGCGGCATTGAGCAGGCAGTGCGTTTTCTCGGCCAGCAGTTTCGCGGCGGCACCGATCTGGCGGCCTGCCTGAACGCCACCGTCACCAAAATGGCGGAGAGCGGCTGGTTCGATGCCGATGCGGTGATCATTTCTGATTTTATCGCCCAGCGGTTGCCGGAGGAGGTAATAAAGAAGGTGAAACAGCAGCAGCAAAGCCACCAGCAGCGTTTCCACGCGGTGGCGATGTCCGCCTACGGCAAACCCGGCATCATGCGCATCTTCGATCACATCTGGCGCTTCGATACCGGGTTGAAAAGCCGGTTGATGCGCCGCTGGCGGCGCTAGGCAGAATCAGAGCAGGCCTTCAACCGCGCCGCGCACTTCCGGTGACCACACGCCGCACTGCACCTGGCCGATATGCGACAGCTGCAACAGCAACATCACCAAACGCGACTGACCGATGCCGCCGCCGATGGTCTGCGGCATATCGCCGCGCAGCAACGACTGATGCCATTCCAGCTTCATGCGATCTTCATCGCCGGTCAGCGCCAGCTGATGTTTCAGCGCCGCGGCGTCGACGCGGATGCCCATGGAAGAAAGCTCGAAAGCGTCCTGCAGCACCGGGTTCCACACCACTATATCGCCGTTCAGGCCCGCCAGGCCATCCGCCGTCGGCGTGGTCCAGTCATCATAATCCGGCGCACGCACATCGTGCGATTTGCCGTGCGACAGCTTGCCGCCGATGCCGATCAGGAACACCGCGCCCAATTCTTTGGCGATCGCCCGCTCACGCCCTTTGGCGTCCAGATCCGGATAGCGCTGCAGCAGGGTTTCGCTGTGCACGAAGTGGATCTGTTCCGGCAGGAACGGGGTCAGGCCATGCTCACGGCTGACTTCCGCTTCCGTCGCCTTGATCGCGGCGTAAATGCTGCGCACGGTACTTTTCAGATAGTCCAGACCGCGCTCACCGTCGCCCATCACCCGCTCCCAGTCCCACTGATCGACGTACACCGAGTGGATTGGCGTCAGGCGGTCTTCATCCGGGCGCAGCGCCTTCATATGGGTATACAGGCCTTCGCCGGCACCGAAATCGTAGCTGCCCAGGGTTTTGCGTTTCCATTTCGCCAGTGAGTGCACCACTTCGAAGGTGGCGTCCGGCAAAGTTTTGACTTTGACCTGCACCGCTTTCTCGCTGCCGGAGAGGTTATCCTGCGTGCCGTCGCCCAGGCGGCTAAGGATCGGGGCCTGCACTTCGATCAGACCGAGCTGCTGTTCCAGCTGGCGGGAGAAGAAGGATTTGACCTGGCTGATTTGTTGTTGTTTTTGGATAAACTGTTTTTTCATTGCCGTATCTCTTGTAAACCTGTCTCTGTTGCCATCGATTAAGCAACAAAACGATACGCCAATTCAATATCCGTTAATCAATATTGCCTTTTCACTTTTAATCGTTCATTTTTACCCGGACTGAATTCAACAATCGTTAATTAATGGGGGATTAAATGGCGGAAATTTATCAGATCGATAATCTCGATCGCGGCATCCTCAACGCCCTGATGGACAATGCGCGCACACCGTACGCCGAACTGGCGAAAAACTTCGCCGTCAGCCCCGGCACCATTCACGTGCGGGTGGAGAAGATGAAACAGGCCGGGATCATCACCGGCGCGCGTATCGACGTCAGTCCCAAACAGCTGGGCTACGACGTGTGCTGCTTTATCGGCATCATATTAAAGAGCGCCAAGGACTACCCTTCGGCACTGAAGAAGCTGGAAAGCCTGGAGGAAGTGGTGGAAGCCTATTACACCACCGGCCATTACAGCGTCTTTATTAAAGTGATGTGCCGCTCGATCGACGCGTTGCAACAGGTACTTATCAACAAGATCCAGACCATCGACGAGATCCAGTCCACCGAAACGCTGATCTCGCTGCAGAACCCCATTATGCGCACCATCGTGCCGTAACCCGCCAAATTGCATACCCACATTATCCACAGGTAGATCCCAGCCGATTCACAGCGTACAATGCAGCCACTTTGAGTGAGAAGGTTGGGATCGTTGGTTCATGGCAGACATTACTCTGATCAGTGGCAGTACGCTTGGCAGCGCCGAATACGTGGCTGAACATTTGGCTGAAAAGCTGGAAGACGCCGGCTTCTCTACCGAGATGCTGCACGGCCCTGAACTGGATGAACTGCCGTTGAACGGCCGCTGGCTGGTGGTCTCTTCCACGCACGGTGCCGGCGAACTGCCGGATAACCTTCAGCCGCTGTTGGAACAGATCGCTGAGCAGCAGCCGGATCTTTCCGAGGTGCAGTTCGGCGCCGTCGGTTTAGGCAGTTCGGAATACGACACCTTCTGCGGTGCGATCAAACAGATCGACGATCTATTGATCGCCAGAGGCGCTAAAAGGATCGGCGATCGTCTCGAGATCGACGTGACCGAGCATGAAATTCCCGAGGATCCAGCCGAGGAATGGGTAAAAAACTGGATTAATTTACTCTAATTCGTCTAAAGATCGTGCGAACGATTGTGGATAACTAAGCTTAAAAGCAGGGTAAAAGCCGTAGTTATCCCAATAACAACCGTAGTGCGCTTTTTGTCCTGTGTATAACAAGCCTTTTAGATCCCAGCTTATCTGCGTCGGGATCACCGATCATTCACAGCAAACGATCCTCCTTAATCTGCTGATCTTCATCGTGAATAGTCACTTATCCACAGAGGATCGCGATCCTAATAAGAGATCTAATAAAGAGATCTTTAAATAAAAAAGATCTTCTTTTAATTACCGACGATCCTGACCACTTGGTCGATCGTCTAAACTTGAGTAGAATCCCCGACCCCAGGGCAAATACGATCGTTCGCAATACGGCGAGGTGCAGTTCCATGTTTTATCCAGATCAATTTGACGTCATCATCATCGGTGGTGGCCATGCAGGTACCGAGGCCGCCATGGCCGCGGCGCGCATGGGACGTCAGACTTTATTATTGACACACAATATCGACACGCTGGGACAGATGTCCTGTAACCCGGCGATTGGCGGTATTGGTAAAGGGCATCTGGTTAAGGAAATTGATGCACTCGGCGGCCTGATGGCGACAGCGATCGACCATGCCGGCATACAGTTTAGGATACTAAACGCCAGCAAAGGCCCAGCCGTTCGCGCCACACGCGCTCAGGCGGATCGCGTGTTGTATCGCCAGGCTATCCGTACCGCGTTGGAGAACCAGCCCAATCTGATGATCTTCCAACAGCCGGTTGAGGATCTGATCGTCGAAAACGATCGCGTCGTGGGCGCCGTCACCCAAATGGGCCTGAAATTCCGCGCCAAAGCGGTGGTATTGACCGTAGGCACCTTCCTGGACGGCAAGATCCATATCGGCCTGGAAAATTACAGCGGCGGCCGCGCCGGGGATCCGCCTTCGATCTCGCTGTCTCAGCGTTTGCGTGAACTGCCGCTGCGCGTCAACCGCTTGAAAACCGGGACACCGCCGCGCATCGACGCCCGCACTATCGATTTCAGCGTACTGGCGCCGCAACACGGCGATACGCCGGTGCCGGTATTCTCGTTCCTGGGCGATGCCAGCCAGCATCCGGAACAAATGGCGTGCTATATCACCCATACCAATGAAAAAACCCATGACGTGATCCGCAATAACCTCGATCGCAGCCCGATGTATGCCGGGATCATCGAAGGGATCGGCCCACGTTACTGCCCGTCGATCGAAGACAAGGTCATGCGCTTTGCCGATCGCAACGCGCACCAGATCTTCCTCGAGCCGGAAGGCCTGACCAGCAATGAGATTTACCCTAACGGGATCTCCACCAGCCTGCCGTTCGATGTGCAGATGCAGATCGTCCGTTCGATGGAAGGAATGCAAAACGCGCGTATTATTCGCCCTGGTTATGCTATCGAGTACGATTTCTTCGATCCGCGCGACCTGAAACCGACGCTGGAAAGCAAATTCATTCAGGGGCTGTTCTTTGCCGGTCAAATCAACGGCACCACCGGGTATGAAGAAGCCGCCGCACAGGGGCTGCTGGCCGGTCTGAACGCCGGTCGCTTCGCCGCCGAGCAAGAAGGCTGGGCGCCACGTCGCGATCAGGCTTATCTCGGCGTGCTGGTGGACGACCTCAGCACCCTCGGCACCAAAGAACCGTACCGCATGTTTACTTCACGCGCCGAGTATCGTCTGATGCTGCGCGAAGACAACGCCGATCTCCGCCTGACAGAAAAAGGCCGTGAACTCGGCCTGGTGGACGACGTGCGTTGGGCGCGCTACAGCGAGAAGCTGGAGCGGATCGAACGTGAACGTCAGCGCCTGCGCGACATCTGGATGCACCCGCACGCCGAGAACGTCGAACAGGTCAATGCGTTGCTGAAAGCGCCGCTGTCACGCGAAGCAAACGGCGAAGAGCTGCTGCGCCGTCCGGAAATGGACTACGCGCAATTGACCGCCACCGAGGCCTTCGCGCCGCCGTTGGACGATGTACAAGCCGCCGAGCAGGTTGAGATCCAGGTCAAATACGAAGGCTACATCGCTCGCCAGCAGGAAGAGATCGAAAAACAGCAGCGCAACGAGAACACCGTGTTGCCGTTGGATCTCGACTACCGTCAGGTTTCGGGGTTGTCGAACGAAGTGATCGCCAAACTGAACGATCACAAACCGAACTCCATCGGCCAGGCTTCACGCATCTCCGGCATTACGCCGGCGGCGATCTCGATTTTGCTGATTTGGCTGAAAAAGCAGGGGCTGCTGCGCCGCAGCGCATAAATCCCGCATCCAGGCGGCCGTTTGCTCAACCCGTAGCCAAACGGCCGCTGACATCACCTGCGCGCTGAATTATCATAGGCGCCTCATTGCGCCAGCTAACCATCCGCTGGTCGTTCAGCGCCTGCCAGAGGATCCGTTGTGCAAAAAAAATTAGACTCGCTGCTCGCGGCAGCAGGCATTGAGCTGCCCGATCAGCAGAAACAGCAGCTGCTGGGCTATGTCGGCATGCTGGATAAGTGGAACAAGGCTTATAACCTCACGTCGGTGCGCGATCCGCAGCAAATGCTGGTGCGCCACATCCTCGACAGCATCGTGGTCAACCCGCATCTGCAGGGATCGCGTTTTATCGATGTCGGCACCGGCCCCGGTTTACCGGGCATTCCGCTGGCGATCGTGCGTCCGGATGCGCATTTCACGCTGCTCGACAGCCTGGGCAAGCGCGTGCGTTTCCTGCGCCAGGTGCAGCATGAACTGGGCCTGAACAATATCGAGCCGGTTCAGAGCCGCGTTGAAGCGTTTCCGGCCGAGCCGCCGTTCGACGGCGTGATCAGCCGGGCGTTCGCTTCGCTGCAGGATATGCTGTCCTGGTGCCATCACCTGCCGGCGAAAGGGCAGGGGCGTTTTTACGCATTGAAAGGCGTGCGCCCGGATGAAGAATTGGCGCACCTGCCGGAGGGCGTTAGCCTGGAGTCTATCGTGCGGTTGCAGGTGCCTGAACTGGAAGGCGAACGCCATCTGGTGGTGCTTAAGGCAAACTGAGTTTGTTTTTGATCAAACAAGCGTGAATTAACGGTAGTACGGCGTGTAAAGGTAAGCAGGCTAATTAGTTGGTCGCTTTTTTTAGTTAATTTACTTTCTATTAACACAAAAAACGCGGCTAATTAGCGACAATAGAGTAATTGCAATTAGAAATAGTCACGTTAGCAATCATGTGCGAAAGATTGGCCTTTGCTGCTAATGTTAATTGGCTGTTGGAATATTGCCCCGTTGCTTGTCAATAAAAGGTTTTCATCGGGTATACGGATTGTTTTTGAACAGTTAACTGATAATGTTTTGATTTATATAATCTTTTGATCGCTCAAATTGCTAAAGACGGTTTGATTGTCCATCGGCTATAAATCAGTGAAGGGCATTATTGTGATCGGCTTCGCGTTTCTAAACGCAACGCTGGAATAATCAGACAATTAAATGCGCCCTATTATTCCGACCGTTTTCTTGTGAAAATAGGCTGGAATAGGGAAATTTAAATAATTGTTCACCTTTTCGCTACTTATCGATTGAATTCGTTGGTATGCCCCGTATAATTTGCTCGTTTTTTGCTGCTTGACTCAGGACAGCAAAAACAGTTGTATACGTCACTCAGCATACCCCCTCTGGGGTACGGAGAGAACAAACGTCATGTCTGTGTCCCTATACAGCGGGAAAGTCGCACGCAAACTGCTGTTTTTGCAGTTAATGACTTTTGTTCTGATCAGCGTTGCTTTCTGGCTGAAAAGCCCGGAATGGAGCGCTTCGGCGTTGGCAGGCGGTCTCGCCGCCTGGTTGCCGAGTGCAATGTTTATGCTGTTTGCCTTGCGCCATCAGGCGCAAACGCCGGCGCCCGGTAGGGTTGCCTGGTCGTTCGCCATCGGCGAGGGGCTAAAGGTCGTGATCACCATCGTTTTGCTGATCGTGGCGCTGGGGGTGTTCAAGGCGGAGTTTATACCGCTTGGCCTGACCTATTTAGCGGTGTTAGTGGTGCAGATAGTGGCACCGGCCGTGATTAACAGTTACCGAACTTAACTAAATAAGGGTAAGAGGCATCATGTCTGCAGGAGAAGTCTTGACTCCACAGGAGTATATCGGTCACCACCTGACGCAGCTTCAGGTCGGGACTGGGTTCTGGTCGATCAACATCGACTCGATGTTTTTCTCCGTCGTCCTCGGGGCGCTTTTCCTGGTGATCTTCCGCAAAGTGGCCAAAAACGCCACCAGCGGCGTGCCGGGTAAACTGCAAACCGCCGTGGAGCTGGTAGTCGGTTTCGTCGACAGCAGCGTGCGCGACATGTACCACGGCAAGAGCAAGGTGATTGCGCCGCTGGCGCTGACCGTGTTCGTCTGGGTGTTCCTGATGAACCTGATGGACTTGCTGCCCATCGACTTCCTGCCTTACGTTGGCGAACACATCCTCGGCCTGCCTGCGCTGCGCGTAGTGCCTACCGCCGATGTGAACGTCACGCTGTCGATGGCGCTGGGCGTGTTTATCCTGATTCTGTTCTATAGCATCAAAATGAAAGGCGTTGGCGGGTTCGTTAAAGAGTTGACCATGCAGCCGTTCAACCACCCTGTATTCATTCCTATCAACCTGATTCTTGAAGGTGTCAGCCTGCTGTCCAAACCTGTTTCACTGGGTCTGCGACTGTTCGGCAACATGTATGCGGGTGAGTTGATCTTCATCCTGATTGCCGGCCTGTTGCCGTGGTGGTCACAGTGGGTCCTGAGCTTGCCTTGGGCTATCTTCCACATCCTGATCATTACGCTTCAAGCCTTTATTTTCATGGTTCTGACGATCGTCTATCTGTCGATGGCATCTGAAGAGCACTGATTTTCTTAAAACACTTGCACTTTTAAACTGAAACAAACTGGAGACTGTCATGGAAAACCTGAGTATGGATCTGCTGTACATGGCTGCCGCTGTGATGATGGGTTTAGCGGCAATCGGTGCTGCGATCGGTATCGGCATCCTGGGTGGTAAATTCTTGGAAGGCGCTGCTCGTCAGCCTGACCTGATTCCTCTGCTGCGTACACAGTTCTTTATCGTTATGGGTCTGGTCGACGCCATCCCGATGATCGCTGTAGGTCTGGGTCTGTACGTGATGTTCGCCGTCGCGTAAGTAGAGCAACCCTCTACGACGTAACCAAACTATTAACTTTTAAAGAGGCATTGTGCTGTGAATCTTAACGCAACAATCCTCGGCCAGGCCATCGCGTTCGTTCTGTTTGTCTGGTTCTGCATGAAGTACGTATGGCCGCCGATCATGGCTGCCATCGAGAAACGTCAGAAAGAAATCGCTGACGGCCTCGCTTCTGCAGAGCGTGCCAAAAAAGATCTGGACTTAGCGCAAGCCAATGCGACCGACCAGCTGAAAACTGCCAAAGCAGAAGCTCAGGTGATCATCGAGCAAGCGAACAAACGCAAAGCTCAGATCATGGATGAAGCGAAAGCCGAAGCCGAGCAGGAACGTAACAAAATCGTGGCGCAGGCTCAGGCTGAGATCGAAGCCGAACGTAAGCGCGCTCGTGAAGAGTTGCGTAAGCAAGTCGCGATGCTGGCAATTGCCGGCGCCGAGAAGATCATCGAACGTTCCGTGGATGAAGCTGCTAACAGCGACATCGTTGATAAACTGGTCGCTGAACTGTAAGGAGGGAGGGGCTGATGTCTGAATTTGTAACTGTAGCTCGCCCCTACGCCAAAGCAGCTTTTGACTTTGCCGTTGAGCACCAAAGCGTAGAGCGCTGGCAGGACATGCTGGCGTTTGCGGCTGAAGTCACTCGCAATGAACAGATTTCTGAACTGCTGTCTGGCGCGGTTGCGCCAGAAACGCTGTCCAAGACGTTCATCGCGGTTTGTGGCGATCGGCTCGACGAACATGGCCAGAACTTTATCCGTGTAATGGCCGAAAATGGACGTTTACTGGTTCTTCCTGCCGTGCTGCAGCAGTTCATCGAACTGCGCGCCTCGCTGGAATCCACCGTCGAAGTCGAAGTGCTCTCTGCGAGCGCGCTGAGCGACGAACAGCAGGCGAAAATCGCCGCTGCGATGGAAAAACGTCTGTCACGCAAAGTTAAGCTGAATTGCAAAATTGACAAGTCTGTACTGGCCGGCATCGTTGTTCGCGCCGGCGATATGGTGATTGATGGCAGCGTTCGCGGTCGTCTTGAACGCCTGACAGACGTCTTGCAGTCTTAAGGGGACTGGAGCATGCAACTGAATTCCACCGAAATCAGCGAACTGATCAAGCAGCGCATTGCTCAGTTCAATGTAGTGAGCGAAGCTCACAATGAAGGTACTATCGTTTCCGTCAGCGACGGGATCATCCGCGTACACGGCCTGGCCGAAGTTATGCAGGGCGAAATGATCGCGCTGCCTGGCAACCGTTACGCAATCGCATTGAACCTGGAGCGCGACTCCGTTGGTGCCGTGGTCATGGGTCCGTACGCGGATCTGGCCGAAGGCATGAAGGTTAAATGCACCGGCCGTATCCTGGAAGTTCCAGTCGGTCGTGGTCTGCTGGGCCGCGTCGTTAACACCCTGGGCGCGCCAATCGACGGCAAAGGCCCGATTGAAAACGACGGTTTCTCTCCGGTAGAAGCTATCGCCCCAGGCGTTATCGAGCGTCAGTCCGTTGATCAGCCGGTTCAGACTGGCTACAAATCCGTTGACGCCATGATTCCAATCGGCCGCGGCCAGCGTGAGCTGGTGATCGGTGACCGTCAGACCGGTAAAACCGCGCTGGCGATCGATGCGATCATCAACCAACGCGACTCCGGCATCAAATGCGTTTACGTGGCTATCGGCCAGAAAGCGTCCACCATCGCTAACGTGGTGCGCAAACTGGAAGAGCACGGCGCACTGGCCAACACCATCGTGGTGGTGGCGACCGCTTCCGAATCCGCTGCACTGCAATACCTGGCGCCATACGCCGGTTGCGCAATGGGCGAATACTTCCGTGACCGCGGCGAAGATGCGCTGATCGTGTACGATGACCTGTCCAAACAGGCCGTTGCTTACCGCCAGATTTCCCTGCTGCTTCGTCGTCCGCCAGGTCGTGAAGCTTACCCAGGCGACGTATTCTACCTGCACTCCCGCTTGCTGGAGCGTGCAGCGCGCGTTAACGCCGAGTACGTTGAAGCCTTCACCAAAGGTGAAGTTAAAGGCCAAACCGGTTCACTGACCGCTCTGCCGATCATTGAAACCCAGGCGGGTGACGTTTCCGCGTTCGTTCCGACCAACGTAATCTCGATTACCGATGGTCAGATCTTCCTGGAATCCAACCTGTTCAACTCCGGTATTCGTCCGGCAGTTAACCCGGGTATCTCCGTATCCCGTGTTGGTGGCGCCGCGCAGACCAAGATCATGAAGAAACTGTCCGGTGGTATCCGTACCGCGCTGGCGCAGTATCGTGAACTGGCTGCGTTCTCCCAGTTCGCCTCCGATCTGGACGACGCGACCCGCAAACAGCTGAGCCACGGTCAGAAAGTGACCGAGCTGCTGAAACAGAAACAGTATGCGCCGATGTCGGTTGCACAACAGTCTCTGGTGCTGTTTGCCGCAGAACGCGGTTACCTGAACGACGTCGAAGTCGCCAAAGTGGTGAGCTTCGAAGCCGCGCTGGTCGCCTATGCGGACCGCGAGCACGCCGAGCTGCTGAACCACATCAACCAAACTGGCAACTTCAATGATGAGATCGAGGGCAAGTTGAAAGACATCCTCGAGACCTTCAAGAAAACCCAGTCCTGGTAACGCCGAACGGTCCTGCTGTTGAAAGACAGCAGGCCGTCTGGCACTGAGGAGAAGCAGAGATGGCCGGCGCAAAAGAGATACGTAGTAAGATCGCTAGCGTGCAAAACACGCAAAAGATCACTAAAGCGATGGAAATGGTCGCCGCCTCCAAAATGCGTAAATCGCAGGATCGCATGGCGGCCAGCCGTCCTTATGCAGAGACCATGCGCAAAGTGATTGGTCACCTTGCGTTAGGGAATCTGGAGTACAAGCACCCGTACCTGGATGAGCGTGACGTTAAGCGCGTCGGGTATCTGGTGGTGTCTACTGACCGTGGTCTCTGCGGCGGCTTGAACATCAACCTGTTCAAAAAGCTGCTGGCGGAGATGAAAGCCTGGTCCGAAAAAGGCGTCGAAACCGATTTGGCGCTGATTGGCTCTAAAGCGGCCTCTTTCTTTGGTTCCGTGGGCGGCAACGTGGTTGCCCAGGTGACCGGCATGGGGGACAAACCTTCCCTGTCGGATCTGATCGGGCCGGTGAAAGTGATGCTGCAGGCCTACGACGAAGGTCGTTTGGACAAGCTGTACATTGTCAGCAACAAATTTGTTAATACGATGTCCCAAGAGCCGCAGGTGCTTCAGCTGCTGCCGTTACCGCCCGCCGATGACGAAGAGCTGAAGAAAACGCCTTGGGATTACCTGTATGAACCGGATCCAAAAGTGCTGCTTGATACCTTGCTGCGCCGCTATGTGGAGTCGCAGGTTTATCAGGGCGTCGTGGAAAACCTGGCCAGCGAGCAGGCCGCACGAATGGTCGCGATGAAAGCCGCAACCGATAACGGCGGTAGCCTGATCAAAGAGCTGCAGTTGGTATACAACAAGGCGCGTCAGGCCAGCATCACTCAGGAACTCACCGAGATCGTTTCGGGAGCCTCCGCGGTTTAAGCTAGGTTTACGAATTACGTAGAGGATTCAAGATGGCTACTGGAAAGATTATCCAGGTAATCGGCGCCGTGGTGGACGTCGAGTTCCCTCAGGATGCCGTACCAAAAGTGTACGATGCCCTTGAGGTAGAAAACGGCACCGAAAAACTGGTGTTGGAAGTTCAGCAACAGCTGGGCGGTGGCGTGGTTCGCTGTATCGCAATGGGGACCTCCGACGGTCTGCGTCGCGGTCTGAAAGTGAACAACCTGGACCACCCGATTGAAGTGCCGGTGGGTAAAGCTACCCTGGGCCGTATCATGAACGTATTGGGTCAACCGATCGACATGAAAGGCGACATCGGCGAAGAAGAGCGTTGGGCGATTCACCGCGCGGCGCCAAGCTACGAAGAGCTGTCCAGCTCCCAGGAACTGCTGGAAACCGGTATCAAGGTAATGGACCTGATTTGTCCATTCGCCAAGGGCGGTAAAGTCGGTCTGTTCGGCGGTGCGGGCGTAGGTAAAACCGTAAACATGATGGAGCTGATCCGTAACATCGCGATCGAGCACTCCGGTTATTCCGTGTTTGCGGGCGTGGGCGAGCGTACTCGTGAGGGTAACGACTTCTACCACGAAATGACCGACTCCAACGTTCTGGACAAAGTATCCCTGGTTTACGGCCAGATGAACGAGCCACCAGGTAACCGTCTGCGCGTTGCGCTGACCGGTCTGACCATGGCGGAGAAATTCCGTGACGAAGGCCGTGACGTTCTGCTGTTCGTTGACAACATCTACCGTTACACCCTGGCCGGTACCGAAGTGTCCGCACTTCTGGGCCGTATGCCATCCGCGGTAGGTTATCAGCCGACGCTGGCGGAAGAGATGGGCGTTCTGCAAGAACGTATCACCTCGACCAAGACCGGTTCCATCACTTCCGTACAGGCCGTTTACGTTCCTGCGGATGACTTGACTGACCCGTCTCCAGCCACCACCTTTGCGCACTTGGACGCAACCGTGGTACTGAGCCGTAACATCGCTTCTCTGGGTATCTACCCGGCCGTTGACCCGCTGGATTCCACCAGCCGTCAGCTGGATCCGCTGGTTGTTGGCCAGGAGCACTACGACGTAGCGCGTGGCGTGCAGTCCATTCTGCAACGCTACCAGGAACTGAAAGATATCATCGCGATCCTGGGTATGGACGAGCTGTCTGAAGAAGACAAACTGGTCGTATCCCGTGCGCGTAAGATCCAACGCTTCCTGTCTCAGCCGTTCTTCGTGGCAGAAGTCTTCACCGGTTCTCCGGGCAAGTTCGTATCGCTGAAAGACACCATCCGTGGTTTCAAAGGCATTATGGACGGCGACTATGACCACCTGCCGGAGCAGGCGTTCTACATGGTTGGCACCATTGAAGAAGCAGTGGAAAAAGCCAAGAAACTGTAACGCCTTGAGAGGAGGGTGATATGGCTATGACTTACCATCTGGATGTAGTCAGCGCGGAAAAACAGATGTTTTCCGGCCTGGTGCAGAAGATCCAGGTGACAGGCAGCGAAGGTGAACTGGGGATCTTCCCTGGCCATGCGCCGCTGCTGACTGCCATCAAGCCTGGCATGGTGCGTATTGTTAAGCAGCACGGTGAAGAAGAGTTCATCTACCTGTCCGGCGGCATCCTCGAGGTGCAGCCGAGCGTGGTTACCGTGCTGGCGGACACTGCTATCCGTGGTACTGACCTCGACGAAGCGAGAGCGTTGGAAGCTAAGCGTAAAGCTGAAGAACACATTCGCAGCTCTCATGGCGATGTCGACTATGCTCAGGCATCCGCTGAACTGGCGAAAGCGATCGCAAAACTGCGCGTTATCGAGCTCACCAGAAAAGCGATGTAATGTTTGGGTGCAGAGCACCCAACTTTAAGAAAGCGGCCTATAGGGTCGCTTTTTTTTTACTTTAAAATAAGTATTTCAGCCCGGCGTAGAAAGTGGTATGTAACCCTGATATCCAGGGTGGAGTCGTCGCCAATCACCGACAGTTTTTTCGTCCTGAAGCCTAATTGGACATGATGGTGGCAGGCCAAGCGCTGCGCGGCCTGCGACGGTTTCGTGATGAGAAATATGTAGTAATATCGTCGCTAAACGGTTTTACTTTCGTCTATCAAAATGGAGTTATCAGGTTGCTTATGTCGAACAGCGCAATGAGCGTGGTTATCCTCGCCGCAGGCAAGGGTACGCGCATGTATTCCGATCTTCCCAAAGTGTTGCATCCGTTGGCCGGCAAGCCGATGGTGCAACACGTCATTGATGCCGCGATGAAACTGGGCGCGCAACATGTACACCTGGTATACGGTCATGGCGGCGATCTGCTGAAAAGCACGTTGACCGAAGGCGCGCTGAACTGGGTGCTGCAGGCCGAGCAACTGGGCACTGGCCATGCGATGCAGCAGGCGGCGCCGCATTTTGCCGACGATGAAGACGTGTTGATGCTGTATGGCGACGTGCCGTTGATCTCCGTCGATACGCTCACGCGCCTGTTGGCGGCCAAGCCGCAGGGCGGCATCGGCCTGCTGACGGTCAAGCTGGACGATCCGAGTGGCTATGGCCGCATCGTGCGCGAGCAGGGTGACGTGGTGGGCATCGTCGAACACAAGGACGCCAGCGAAGCGCAGCGTCAGATCAATGAGATCAATACCGGCATCCTGGTGGCGAATGGGCGCGATCTGAAGCGCTGGCTGGGGATGTTGAACAACGACAACGCTCAGGGCGAGTTTTACATCACCGATATCATTGCGTTGGCGCATGCCGACGGCAAGAAAATCGAAGCCGTGCACCCATCGCGTTTGAGCGAAGTGGAAGGCGTGAACAACCGACAGCAGCTGGCGACCCTGGAGCGCGTGTTCCAGTCGGAACAGTCTGAAAAACTGCTGCTGGCCGGCGTAATGTTGTTGGATCCGGCGCGTTTCGACCTGCGCGGTGAACTTGTTCACGGCCGCGACATCACTATTGATGCGAATGTGATTATCGAAGGTCACGTCAAGCTGGGCGACCGGGTGAAAATCGGCGCCGGCTGCGTGCTGAAAAACTGCGTGATCGGTGATGACTGCGAGATCAGCCCTTACAGCGTCCTGGAAGACAGCGTGCTGGAAGCCGCCTGCTCCGTTGGGCCGTTCGCCCGCCTGCGCCCTGGCGCGGAGCTGGCAACAGGGGCCCACGTCGGCAACTTCGTGGAAATGAAAAAGGCGCGATTGGGCAAAGGCTCCAAGGCCGGTCACCTCAGCTACCTGGGCGATGCCGACATTGGAGATGACGTGAATATCGGCGCCGGCACCATCACCTGCAATTACGATGGCGCCAACAAGCACAAGACGCTGATCGGCGATGGCGTGTTCGTCGGTTCCGATACTCAGCTGGTGGCGCCGGTGTCGGTCGGCAAAGGGGCCACCATTGCCGCCGGCACCACGGTGACGCGAGATATCGCCGAAAACGAACTGGTGCTGAGCCGCGTCAAGCAGGTGCACATTCAGGGCTGGCAGCGCCCGGTGAAGAAGAAGTCATAGTGTGTTTTGCGTTGGGCTCCATTCACGAGCCCAATACAAAACATAATAACCCCCACCATCTACAGGCTCGGGGGACGCACGGTAAAACCGGCAAAAATCAGGTCAAGGCATCGAAAACGCCCATAAAAGGCGTTCATTAGGAATATAACCGAATGTGTGGAATTGTAGGCGCAGTAGCGCAACGTGATATCGCAGAAATTCTGCTGGAAGGTTTACGTCGTCTTGAGTACCGCGGTTACGACTCCGCCGGTCTGGCGGTGGTCGACGATCAAGGCAACGTCAGTCGCCTGCGTCGCGTAGGCAAGGTGCAAAAACTGGCCGAAGCGGCGGAGCAGACCGATCTGCACGGCGGCACCGGCATCGCTCACACCCGTTGGGCAACGCACGGTGAACCGACCGAAGCGAACGCGCACCCGCATGTTTCCGACTACATTACCGTGGTGCATAACGGCATCATCGAAAACCACGAGCCGCTGCGCGAACTGCTGATCGAACGCGGTTACCGCTTCAACTCTGAAACCGACACCGAAGTGATCGCGCACCTGGTGCACTGGGAACAGCTGCAGGGCGGTACGCTGCTCGAAGTGGTTCAGCGCGTGATCCCACAGCTGCGCGGCGCTTACGGCACCGTGGTGATGGACAGCCGCGATCCGAGCGTATTGGTCGCGGCGCGCTCCGGCAGCCCGCTGGTTATCGGTCGCGGCGTCGGGGAAAACTTCATCGCTTCCGATCAGCTGGCGTTGCTGCCGGTCACCCGCCGCTTCATCTTCCTGGAAGAAGGCGATGTGGTGGAGGTGACTCGCCGCACCGTCAACATCTTCGACAAGCAGGGTAACGCCATCGAGCGCCCTGAGATCGAGTCCCAGGTGCAGTATGACGCCGGCGACAAGGGCGCTTACCGCCACTACATGCAAAAAGAGATTTACGAACAGCCGCTGGCGCTGAAAAACACCCTGGAAGGGCGTTTCAGTCATGGCCAAATCAACCTGAGCGAGCTGGGCCCGCACGCCGACGAGCTGCTGGCCAAGGTGCAGCACGTGCAGATCATCGCCTGTGGGACTTCTTACCACTCCGGGATGGTGGCGCGTTACTGGTTTGAAGCGCTGGCCGGCGTGCCGTGCGATGTCGAGATCGCGTCCGAATTCCGTTACCGCAAATCGGCGGTGCGTCCGGGCAGCCTGATCATCACCCTGTCGCAGTCCGGCGAAACCGCCGACACGTTAGCGGCGCTGCGTCTGTCCAAAGAGCTGGGTTATCTCGGTTCGCTGGCCGTTTGTAACGTTGCGGGGTCTTCGCTGGTGCGCGAATCCGATCTGGCGTTGATGACCAAAGCGGGCACGGAAATCGGCGTTGCTTCGACCAAAGCCTTTACCACGCAGCTCACCGTGCTGTTGATGCTGGTGGCGCGCCTGGGCCGTCTGAAAGGCATGGCGGAAAGCGTGGAGCAGGAGATTGTGCACGGCCTGCAGGCGCTGCCGGCGCGTATTGAGCAGATGCTGTCGATGGATAAAGAGATCGAAGCGCTGGCGGAAGGTTTCTCGGACAAACATCATGCGCTGTTCCTCGGCCGCGGCGATCAGTACCCGATCGCCATGGAAGGGGCGCTGAAGCTGAAAGAGATCTCCTATATTCACGCTGAAGCTTATGCGGCGGGTGAGTTGAAACACGGCCCGCTGGCGCTGATCGACGCCGATATGCCGGTGATCGTGGTGGCGCCGAACAACGAACTGCTGGAAAAGCTGAAGTCCAACATTGAAGAAGTGCGCGCGCGCGGCGGTCAGCTGTACGTGTTCGCCGATCAGGACGCCGGCTTCGTCAGCAGCGAAGGCATGACCATCATTCCTCTGCCGCACGTTGAGGAAATCGTGGCGCCGATCTTCTACACCGTGCCGTTGCAGCTGCTGTCTTACCATGTGGCGCTGATCAAAGGCACCGACGTTGACCAGCCGCGCAACCTGGCGAAGTCTGTCACCGTAGAGTAATTTGCCGCAGGTAAACTGCAAAAGCCGGCCTTCGCGCCGGCTTTTTTCATGAGTGACCTTAAAGATGACAGCGCGACCGATTCGGCGATAAACATTGTCATATTCAAGCGGATAGGCCGTGCCCAAACGGTTTTTTTGTTGTTTGGCAATTGCGCTATTTTTGAGTTAATTGATTGATTTTTAAATAAACAAACCCCATTCAAATGCACTGTAATATAACTGTCATATTGCGTACATTTTTCTGTCACCAAACTGTCCTATTTTCCCTCCTGCAGCAATACTTACTCTGATTAAAACGACTCGACGTCGATTTTAAGTATCCCATTAGGAGGGATTATGAAACTGATGCGTACCACCGTCGCCAGTATTGTGGCAGCGACCTTCTCCCTGACCGCCGTGTCCGCGTTCGCTGCTGCCAGCCTGACCGGTGCAGGTGCGACATTCCCCGCTCCGGTTTACGCCAAGTGGGCAGATTCTTATCAGAAAGAAACCGGCAACAAAGTTAACTATCAGGGCATCGGCTCCTCTGGCGGCGTGAAGCAAATCGTGGCCAACACCGTTGACTTTGGCGCTTCCGACGCCCCGCTGTCTGACGACAAACTGGCGGCCGATGGCCTGTTCCAGTTCCCGACCGTGATCGGCGGCGTGGTGCTGGCTGTGAATATCCCGGGCATCAAATCCGGCGAACTGACGCTGGACGGTAAAACCCTGGGCGATATCTACCTGGGCAACGTCAAAAAGTGGAACGATCCGGCTATCACCAAGCTGAACCCAGGCGTGAAACTGCCTGACCAGAACATTGCCGTGGTGCGCCGCGCCGACGGTTCCGGCACCTCGTTCGTGTTTACCAGCTACCTGTCCAAGGTGAACGCGCAGTGGAAAGAGAAGATCGGCGCCGGTTCTACCGTTAACTGGCCGACCGGTCTGGGCGGCAAAGGCAACGACGGCATCGCCGCCTTCGTTCAGCGTCTGCCTGGCTCTATCGGCTACGTAGAATACGCTTACGCCAAGCAGAACAACCTGGCTTACACCAAGCTGGTGTCCGCCGACGGCAAACCGGTCAGCCCGACCGAAGAGAGCTTCAGCAACGCCGCCAAGGGTGCGGATTGGAGCAAAACCTTCGCTCAGGATCTGACTGACCAGAAAGGCGACAACGTGTGGCCAATCACCTCCACCACCTTCATCCTGGTGCATAAAGAGCAGAAAAACCCTGCTCAGGGCGCCGAAGTGCTGAAGTTCTTCGACTGGGCCTACAAAACCGGCGGCAAGCAGGCTAACGAACTGGATTACGCCACCCTGCCGAAAGAAGTGGTTGAGCAGGTGCGTGCGGCCTGGAAAACCAACGTAAAAGACAGTTCAGGTAAAGCGCTGTACTAACAACGCAGGGGCGCGGGTTCGCCGCGCCCCACACAGTTCTTCAGGCTCCGATCCCGGTTGGGGCTGCCAGGGTTCAAACAGAGAGTAATCTATGGCTGAGTACAAGCCGACCATCAAAGCACCGGGCAAAAACGGTGACATCATTTTCAGCGCGCTGGTGAGACTGGCTGCGCTGATTACCCTATTGTTGCTGGGCGGCATCATCGTTTCGCTGATCTTCGCCTCCTGGCCAAGCATGCAGAAATTCGGCTTCGCCTTCCTGTGGACCAAAGAGTGGGATGCGCCGGCGGAGCAGTTCGGCGCGCTGGTGCCTATCTACGGCACCGTGGTCACCTCGCTCATCGCGCTGATTATCGCCGTGCCGGTGAGTTTCGGCATCGCGCTGTTCCTGACCGAACTGGCGCCGAACTGGTTGAAGCGGCCGCTGGGCATCGCCATTGAGCTGCTGGCGGCCATCCCGAGCATCGTCTACGGCATGTGGGGCCTGTTCGTGTTCGCCCCGCTGTTCGCCGAATATTTCCAGACGCCGGTGGGCGAAGTGCTGTCGGGCATTCCTATCGTCGGCGAGCTGTTCTCCGGCCCGGCCTTCGGCATCGGCATTCTGGCCGCCGGGGTGATCCTGGCTATCATGATCATTCCTTACATCGCCGCAGTGATGCGCGACGTGTTCGAACAGACCCCGGTGATGATGAAAGAGTCGGCCTACGGCATCGGCTGCACCACCTGGGAAGTCATCTGGCGCATCGTGCTGCCGTTCACCAAAAACGGCGTCATCGGCGGCGTGATGCTGGGTCTGGGCCGAGCGCTGGGGGAGACCATGGCGGTAACCTTTATCATCGGCAACACCTACCAGCTCGACAGCGCTTCGCTGTACATGCCGGGCAACAGCATCACCTCGGCGCTGGCCAACGAATTCGCCGAAGCCGAATCCGGCGTGCACACCGCCGCACTGATGGAGCTGGGCCTGATTCTGTTTGTTATCACCTTTATCGTGCTGGCGCTGTCGAAACTGATGATCATGCGTCTGGCCAAGAATGAGGGGCGTTAACATGGCGACGATGGATATGCAAAACGCAGTCGTTCTGGCGGAAAGCCGCCGCAAAATGCAGGCCTGGCGCCGGCAGAAAAACCGCCTCGCGCTGTTCCTGTCGATGGCGACCATGGCGTTCGGGCTGTTCTGGCTGATCTGGATCCTTATCGCCACCGTGACCAAAGGCTTCGACGGCATGTCGCTGGCGCTGTTCACCGAGATGACCCCGCCGCCGAACACCGCGGGCGGCGGCTTGGCCAACGCCATCGCCGGCAGCGGCCTGTTGATCCTGTGGGCGACCATTTTCGGCACGCCGCTGGGCATCATGGCCGGTATTTACCTGGCGGAATACGGACGTAAATCCTGGTTGGCGGAAGTGATCCGCTTTATCAACGATATTCTGTTGTCCGCACCGTCGATCGTGGTGGGCCTGTTCGTTTACACCATTGTGGTGGCGAAGATGGAACACTTCTCCGGTTGGGCTGGCATCGTGGCGCTGGCGCTGCTGCAGGTGCCGATCGTCATTCGCACCACAGAGAACATGCTGAAACTGGTGCCGGATACGCTGCGCGAGGCCGCTTATGCGCTGGGCACGCCGAAATGGCGCATGATTTCCGCCATCACGCTGAAGGCGTCGGTGTCCGGCATCATCACCGGCGTGCTGCTGGCGATTGCGCGCATTGCGGGGGAAACGGCGCCGCTGCTGTTCACCTCGCTGTCGAACCAGTTCTGGAGCACCGACCTGATGCAGCCGATCGCCAACCTGCCGGTGACCATCTTCAAATTCGCCATGAGCCCGTTCGCCGAATGGCAACAGCTGGCCTGGGCCGGGGTGCTGTTGATCACCCTGTGCGTACTGTTACTGAATATCCTGGCGCGCGTGATTTTCGCCAAGAAAAAGCATTCATAAAATTTTGAGCGCCGCTTTGGCGGCGCTGATGAAAAGAGAGAAGTCTTGATGAGTATGGTTACTGACGCTTCCAGCAGCAAAATTCAGGTACGCGATCTGAACTTCTACTACGGCAAATTCCATGCGCTGAAGAACATCACGCTGGATATCGCCAAGAACAAGGTCACCGCGTTTATCGGCCCATCCGGCTGTGGCAAGTCCACCCTGCTGCGCACCTTCAACAAGATGTACCAGCTGTACCCGGAACAGCGTGCGGAAGGCGGCATCCTGCTGGACGGCCAGAACATCCTGACCGACAACTCGGATATCGCGCTGCTGCGCGCCAAGGTCGGCATGGTGTTCCAAAAGCCGACGCCGTTCCCGATGTCGATTTACGACAACATCGCCTTCGGCGTTCGCCTGTTTGAAAAGCTGTCGCGCGCCGATATGGACGAGCGCGTGCAGTGGGCGCTGACCAAAGCGGCGCTGTGGAACGAAACCAAGGACAAGCTGCACCAGAGCGGCTACAGCCTCTCCGGCGGCCAGCAGCAGCGTCTGTGCATCGCCCGCGGCATCGCCATTCGTCCGGAAGTGTTGTTGCTGGATGAGCCTTGCTCGGCGCTGGATCCGATCTCCACCGGCAAGATTGAAGAGCTGATCAGCGAGCTGAAGGCTGATTACACCGTGGTGATCGTGACGCACAACATGCAGCAGGCGGCGCGCTGCTCCGACTCTACCGCATTTATGTATCTGGGCGAGCTGATCGAGTTCAGTGATACTGATAACCTGTTCACTGCGCCGCAGAAAAAGCAGACTGAAGACTACATCACTGGCCGTTATGGTTGATAGGAAGCATCATGGATAACCTGAATTTAAACAAACACATTTCCGGCCAGTTCAACGCAGAGCTCGAGCATATCCGCACCCAGGTGCTGACCATGGGCGGGCTGGTGGAGCAGCAGCTGACCGACGCCATCACCGCGATGCACAATCAGGATGGCGAGCTGGCCAAGCGCGTGATCGAAGGCGACGCCAAGGTCAACATGATGGAAGTGGCGATCGACGAAGCCTGCGTGCGCATTATCGCCAAGCGCCAGCCGACCGCCAGCGATCTGCGTCTGGTGATGGCGATCATCAAAACCATTTCCGAGCTGGAACGCATCGGCGACGTGGCGGACAAGATCTGCCGCACCGCGCTGGAGAAGTTCTCGCACCAGCACCAGCCGCTGCTGGTCAGCCTGGAGTCGCTGGGGCGCCACACCGTGCAGATGCTGCACGACGTGCTGGACGCGTTCGCGCGCATGGATCTGGACGAAGCGATCCGTATTTACCGTGAAGATAAAAAGGTCGACCAGGAATACGAAGGCATCGTACGTCAGCTGATGACTTACATGATGGAAGATTCGCGCACCATTCCGAGCGTGCTGACCGCGCTGTTCTGCGCCCGTTCTATCGAGCGTATCGGCGATCGCTGCCAGAACATCTGCGAATTTATCTTCTATTTCGTCAAAGGACAGGATTTCCGTCATTTGGGCGGCGACGCCCTGGAAAAGCTGCTGTCTCCGGGCGGTAAAGACGAAAAAGACGACTAACCCTTTCCGGGTAATATCCTTCCAAGGCGCGGTTTCCCGCGCCTTTATTCCATCTTAAGCGCGTAAAGATAAAAAGGTTATAAATATAGCTTTTTATATTATTTCCTGACCTATGTGGCGCTTGCTAGCTTATCCGCCAGCAGGACATCAACCACTTAGGAGCTTTCTATGAAACATCGCGCTTTGGCCTTAACGTTGTTAGCCAGTCTGACCGGTTTCGCCGCCGGCGCCGCGCACGCGGACAAACTTGACGATATCAAGCAAGCCGGCGTGGTGCGCATCGCGGTGTTCGACAGCAACCCGCCGTTCGGCTACATCGATCCGCAGAGCAAGAAGCTGGTGGGCTACGATGTGGATGTCGCCGACGCGATCGGCAAAGCGCTGGGGGTGAAAGTGGAGCTGCGCGCCACCAACCCGGCCAACCGCATTCCGCTGCTGGTGTCGAAGAAGGTTGACCTGATTGCCGCCAACTTCACCATTACCGACGAGCGCGCCAAGGAAGTGAACTTCAGCGTGCCGTACTTCGCCACTGGCCAGAAATTCATCGCCCGCAAAGGCGTGTTGAAAACGCCGGAAGACATCAAGAAGCTGCGCATCGGCGCGGATAAGGGCACGGTGCAGGAAATCACCCTGCGCGAGCGTTTCCCGACGGCGAAAGTGATCTCCTACGATGATACCCCGCTGGCGTTCGTGGCGCTGCGTAACGGCAACGTGCAGGCGATCACTCAGGACGACGCCAAGCTGGTCGGCCTGCTCGGCAACCTGCCGGCGGCGCAAAAGGCGGAGTTTGAAATTTCGCCGTTCAGCCTGACCAAAGAGTATCAGGGCGTCGGCATTCCCAAGGGTGAAGATCGCCTGACCGCCGCGGTGAACGAGACGCTGATCAAGCTGGAAAAAGACGGCGAAGCGGTTAAGATTTACGATCGCTGGTTCGGGCCGGAAACCAAATCCGCTCAACCGCGCGGCGATTTCAAAATCGCGCCTTTGGATCAGCAACCAAAAGCCTGACTTAACCGCTTGCGGTGAGATAGGCACGGAGGGGCGCAGCTTGCTGCGCCCCTGATGCATTCTGCAAGACAAGGATTGAACATGAACCTGGACTGGCTGCTGGCGCCGCAATACCTGAGCTGGCTGTGGCACGGTTTTCTGCTGACGCTGTGGCTTTCCGCCTGTGCGGGGCTGGCGGCTACGCTGCTGGGCTTTGTGCTGGCGGCGATGCGCGACAGCAGCCTGCGGCCGTTGCGCTGGCTGGCGATGGGGTACAGCTCGCTGTTTCGCAATACGCCGCTGCTGGTGCAGCTGTTCTTCTGGTACTTCGCCGCCGGGCAGATCCTGCCGTCCGCCGCCATGCAGTGGCTGAACAGCGCCCATCAGGTTGGCCCGCTTGAGTGGCCGTCGTTCGAGTTTCTCGCCGGTTTCTTCGGCCTGACGCTGTACTCCACCGCCTTTATCGCCGAAGAGATCCGCTCCGGCATTCGCGGCGTCGCCGGCGGGCAGAAATATGCCGCTCAGGCGCTGGGGCTGACCGGCTGGCAGGCGATGCGCTATGTGGTGCTGCCGCAGGCGCTGAAAATCGCGCTGCCGCCGCTGCTGGGCCAATACATGAACGTGATCAAGAACTCGTCGTTGACCATGGCGATCGGCGTGGCCGAACTCTCTTACGCCTCGCGTCAGGTCGAAACCGAAACCCTGCGCACTTTCCAGGCGTTCGGCGTGGCGACGGTACTGTATATCGCCATCATCGCGCTGCTGGAAGGCTGGGGCATGTGGCGACAACAGCGTAAACCGCTGGGAGGGCATTGAGATGGATTTCAGCGTGATTCACGACAACCTGGGCTACCTGCTGTGGGGCACCTGGCCGGATGGGCCGCTGGGCGGCGCGGCGCTGACGTTGGCGATAAGCCTGATGGCCGGGGTCGCCTCGGCGGTGCTCGGCACCCTACTCGGCGTGGCGCTGGCGATGTCGCGCGGCATCGCCGCCGGGCTGCTGGCGGCGGTGTTGGGCTTTTTCCGCGCCATTCCGGTCATCATGCTGATCTTCTGGACCTATTTCCTGTTGCCGATGGTGTTTGGCGTCGAGATCCCGGAAATCACCACCGTCGTGTGCGCGCTGGCGCTGATCGCCTCGGCCTATCTGGCCCATGCGGTGAAAGCCGGCATCGCCGCGATCGGCCCTGGCCAGTGGCAGGCCGGGCTTTCTCTGGGGCTGACCCGCTGGCAGACGCTGCGCATGATCGTGCTGCCGCAGGCGCTGCGCATGATGGTGCCGTCGTTCATCAATCAGTGGATTTCTCTGATCAAAGACACCTCGTTGGCTTATATCGTCGGCGTTGGCGAACTGACCTTCCTGGCGACCCAGGTCAACAACCGCAGCATGGTCTACCCGATGGAAGTCTTCCTGTTCGTGGCGCTGGTCTATTTCGTGTTCTGCCTGGCGCTCGATCTGCTGGCCAACGCGGTCAACCGCCGCTTCGGCGCGCAAACCCGCGGCCTGAAGCGCTCCTGGCGCTGGTGGCGCAACAAGCCGCCGTTGCCGGCCAGTTAATCGGCCGTCAGCCGCCAGCCGCGTTCGCGCCACAGCGCGGGCAATTGAGCCAGGTCGTCAAACGTTGTCACCAGCGGGTGGTCGATCGGCGGGTTATGCGGATCGGCGCAGAAGTAAAAGACCGGGATGCCGGCATTGATGCCGGCCTGCGCGCCGGCGGGCGAATCGTCCACCAGGATGCAGCGCGTCACCGGCACCTGCATCTGTTCGGCGGCGTGAAACACGATCGCCGGGTCCGGCTTCCAGCGCTGAATGTCATAGCCGCTGAACAACCGGTCATCAAAATAAGGCAGCATGCCGGTCAGGCCGAGCGAGTGCTGCATCTTGCTGACCGGCCCGTTGGAGACGGTGCAGACTGGCACCGTCACCTGCGCCAGCAGCTCGCGGGCGCCGGCAATCTGTTGCAGTTCGCTGTCGAACAGCCGCGCCACTTCTTGCCGATACAGCGGCTCCAGCGTCTCTTTTGCCAGGTCCGTGCCCTGCTCGGCGTTGACCCGATCGATGATCTCGTACAGCTTCACCCCTTTGTATTTCTTGAATACCTCTTCCAGCGACAGATGAATGCCGTAGCGGGCGAACATATGGACATAGGCTTTGCTGCACAGCACTTCGCTGTCCACCAGCGTGCCGTCGCAGTCGAACAAAATGCAGTCAATCTGATTCATGCGGGACAGGTTCCTTCGGGTTAACGCCGCTGAGGCCGCTCAGCGATCACTTGATCAGGCTACGCGCCTTGAGATCGTGCAAAATCAGCGCGGCGACGTGTGAACACTGCGGCAGATCGCGGCTGTCGCACCACTTCAGCTCGGCGATTTCGGCGGCCGGCTGCAACTGCCCGGTAAAGTCGGCCTGGTAGCAACGAATGCGCACCTGAGTGCCGTCCTGCTTGCCGTCCGCCGGGCCGGTGAACTCGCCGTAAAACGCGATGGATTGCGGCTGCAGCGCAACGGTCAGCTCTTCGTCGATTTCGCGGCACAGCGCCTGCTCATCGGTTTCACCCGCTTCGCGCTTTCCGCCCGGTACATAAAACAGCGTCTTGTTGTGCGAGCGCACCAGCGCCACTTTGTCATCTTTCAGCGCGATCAACGCGAGCTTATCGATAAAGGTCGAAGACATGCGGGTTCCTGTTTTTTTAGCGGGTAGGGTAAGAGATGCGATAGGCCATTTTATCGGCCGTGTCGGCAAACGGCAACGCGGCGGGCTGTGATGGAGAATGAATGCCTGTAAATACAAGCCGTTGACGCGTTTAGCCGTAAAGACGGCGAAAAAAACCTGTGACCGGCGTCAAAAGCCCCATTTTTTGTTATAGGATAGCCGGCGACTGTCCATTCCCATTTTCGGAATTCTGATAATGACCAAACCAGTATCTGGCCTTGACGCTGAGCAAGGCTTGCTTGGGCGCGTGTTTAAACTCAAGCAACATGGCACGACGGCGCGTACGGAAACGATTGCCGGTATCACCACTTTCCTCACCATGGTGTATATCGTGTTCGTTAACCCGCAAATTTTGGGCGCGGCGGGCATGGATACCCAGGCGGTATTTGTCACCACCTGTTTGATTGCCGCCTTCGGCAGCATCTTTATGGGCCTGCTGGCGAACCTGCCGGTGGCGTTGGCGCCGGCGATGGGCCTGAACGCCTTCTTCGCCTTCGTGGTGGTCGGCGCGATGGGCATCTCCTGGCAGGTGGGCATGGGCGCCATCTTCTGGGGCGCGGTCGGCCTGCTGCTGCTGACCATTTTCCGCATTCGCTACTGGATGATCGCCAACATTCCGGTCAGCCTGCGGGTCGGCATCACCAGCGGCATCGGTCTGTTCATCGGCATGATGGGGCTGAAAAACGCCGGCATCGTGGTGGCCAACCCGGACACGCTGGTGACCATTGGCAGCCTGACCTCGCACAATGTGCTGCTGGGGGCACTCGGCTTCTTCATCATTGCCGTGCTCTCTTCGCGCAACTTCCACGCGGCGGTGCTGGTATCGATCGTGGTCACTACCCTGATCGGCTGGATGCTGGGCGATGTGAAATACGGTGGCTTGTTCTCCCTGCCGCCAAGCATCACCTCGGTGGTGGGCCAGGTCGACGTGGCCGGCGCGCTGAACATCGGGCTGGCCGGGATCATCTTCTCGTTCATGTTGGTGAACCTGTTCGACTCCTCCGGCACCCTGATCGGCGTCACCGATAAGGCCGGCTTGACCGACAACCAGGGCAAGTTCCCGCGTATGAAGCAGGCGCTGTTCGTCGATAGCATCAGCTCGGTGGCCGGTTCGCTGGCGGGCACTTCTTCCGTAACCGCTTACATTGAAAGCTCATCCGGCGTCGCCGTGGGCGGCCGCACCGGTTTGACGGCGGTGGTCACCGGCCTGCTGTTCCTGCTGGTGATCTTCCTGTCGCCGCTGGCGGGTATGGTGCCGGCGTATGCCGCCGCCGGCGCGCTGATCTACGTCGGCGTGCTGATGACCTCCAGCCTGGCGCGGGTGAAATGGGACGATCTGACCGAAGCGGTACCGGCGTTTGTCACCGCGGTGATGATGCCGTTCAGCTTCTCGATCACCGAAGGCATTGCGCTCGGCTTTATCTCCTACTGCGTGATGAAGCTCGGCACCGGCCGCTGGCGTGAAATCAGCCCGTGCGTGGTGGTCGTGGCGCTGCTGTTCGTGCTGAAGATCGTCTTCGTCGACGGCCATTGACAGCCAAAGGGCCGACGTCCGTCGGCCCTGAAACCCTAGACTCCCGGCGTCGCATCCGGCGCCCGATCCAGCACCCATTGCAATGGCCGCCTGAAGCGCGCCTGCCAACTGCCGGCGGCATCCTCCCCTTGGGCGAAGTGCAGCGTCTGCACCTGATTATCCTCTCCGAACAGATTGGCGAAGTGCAATGCCAGCGCCTGCTCGCTGAAGTTCTGCCGATCGTAATACGCCATCACGATTTTCTTTTTCGCCGCCAGCGACTGCTGGGCCGGCTTGATCTCGCCGTTGGGGGCGATCAATAGCGCGCCGGCGTAAAACTGCGGGTACTTCGCGATCAGATTGGCGGCGTGCAGCGCACCCTGGCCGCGAGCGCTGAGATAAATCCGCTGGGGGTTCAGCTTTAACTGTGGAGCCAGCTGTTGCACCGTACGCTGAAGGGCGGCCTGGGTGCTTTCGTCGCTGTAATTCGACCAGCGGAAGCTGTTTTCCGACAACATCTGCGTGCCGTTGATCTCGATATAGGCCACGCCCATTTCGCCGAACAGCAGCCGTTCCTCGGGGCTGATGGCGGCGGCCTTGCCGTAGGTATGCAGGAAGATCACCGTTGGCCAACCTTCGGGCGGCGCTTCGCCGTCCGGTATCGCGTAGCTGGCTTTGCCTTCATAGCGGCGGGCGTGCTGCAGATAGCGCGCTTTGGTGGCGGCCAGAATGGATTGGTAGGTGGCGGAATGCTGGATGCTGTTGAAGGCGTCGTCCTCCAGCAGATTGTAGTAGTACCACAGGCCGCGATCGGCGCTCAGCTGCAGATAGCGCTCCGCCAGCTCGGTTTGCCCTTTCTCCGCCGACGATACCGCCAACTGGTAGGGGGCCCAGACGTTGCGGCCGTCTTCGCGCATCAGCGTCAGGTACAGCGACATGGCGCCCAGCTTTTTATCTTCCTGGTTTTGCGCGGATCGCGACAGTTGGGCGTTAAGCGCACTGTGCGCAGGCAGCTCCAGCGGCTCTTCACCGGCGGGATAACGCATGTCTGCGGCGAAAGCGGGACTGGTGATGGAAACGAAAAATAACGCTAAAATGAAAAAATACATGATGCTATGGCTTTAATTTCAATAAATTGGCGGACTTCATGTCCTGTTGCGGCGCCCTGCGGGCGCCGCGAGACCGTCATTCCACGCGGCGAATGAAATCGCTGAACGCGGACAGCTGGCCGGTCAGGAAATCCAACGTTCCCTGATCGCTCAGTTCACCGGCCTGTTCATCGACCTTGTTCTGGATCACGCCGCCCATAAACTCGGGCTTGTTCATCACCATCGCATCCAGGAACACCAGGATCTGGCGCAGGTGGTACTGGCAGCGCGCGCCGCCGATGGGCCCCATCGAGCTGGTTTGAATGGCCACCGGCTTGCCGGCCAGCGGTTGATTCGGCAAGCGAGACAACCAGTCGATGGCGTTTTTCAACCCGCCGGGCACGGAATAGTTGTATTCGGGGGTGACGATGATCACGCCGTCGGCCTGGCGGATCTGCTCTGCTATCGCTTCGACCGCGGCAGGGAAACCCTCACCCTGTTGCATGTCGGCGTCGTACAGCGGGATATCGCGGATGGAAGGCAGCGCTTCAATGGTGACGCCCTGCGGAGCCAGGCCTGGCAGGGCGCGGGCCACCATGGCGTTGTAGGAGCCTTTGCGCAGGCTGCCGAGCAGAGTGACGATTTTTAAGGCTTGGTCTGACATGATGATTCTCCCTTTCGAATGAGCAGATTCAGCGGACAACATGGGCGAATAGTAGGCTAAAGCTCGGGTCGAGAATAGGCGATTGCTCAACATTTAGCTGTTTTTACAAATTACGGCAGAAATTCGTGCGGTAAAAACGGCTTTATCCGCCTTGCGCCACGTTAACCGGGCGTCTTCAGGCCCGTCAGTTTGACGAATCGCGAGGACGCCGCCGGGCTGCGGGGCGAGATTTCCCCGTCTTTGTGCAGGCCGCGGCGCTCTTCGTAGCGCCAGCACAGCAGGCGATCCAGCCCGGGGCTGCCGGCGCAGGCCCAGCTCAGGTATTCATCGGCGTCGCTCATCACCTGAACGTCCGGCGTGGCGCTGGAGCGCAGGTGCCCGGAGAACGGATGCAGACGCAGCGTAGACTGGCCGCTGTTGCCCAGGCCGGAAATTTTCAGCACGCTTTGCCGGATGCTCCACAGCTGAGTTTCCGCCTCCAGCCGATCGTCCTGCGCGCCGATCCAGGCACTTTCCGCCGGCGTCTGATGCGCGTGTTGCAGCGCGCTTTGCCGGGTGCCGCGCGCCCGCATCACTTCGATATCCAGTCCGACTTTGCCTTCGTCGCTGAGCAGCACGCCCACGGTGTTGCTGGCGTAGGCGAGGCTAAAATCGGGCAGCTGATGATCGGCGAAGCAGGGGCGGCCGGTCGGGGTGGTGGCTATAGGGGGAAGCGTCGGCAGGCCGTACAGGTAAAACATCATTTCGGCGAGCAGAATGCGCCCTTGCAGGTAACGCGTGCGGCGCTTAACGGAAAAGGTGCGGGTGGCGGCTATCACTTCGTCGGAGAGTCTCTGGGTATCCAGGACAGCGGAGGCCGGGGTCCATCGGGCAAAATGACACGCCATTGTTCACTCCATGACAGAGGGTCGCTAAGAACGCAGGGGTGTTAGATTAAGACTAAGTTGAGGATTTATCATCAAAAAACACTATGCGGATTATCCGATTTGTTGGCTTTTGCGCTGTGCAGGAGGGGATGGGGGCATGCAAGGCGAAGGTTATTCAGACCTCAAATCGCGTTGCGTAACGGGGTCGTGCATAAAATTAATCAGTTCCGAAGCCAGCCGCTTTCGAATCGACGGCGTCCAATGAACCCATAAAATATCGCCTGATAAGAAAAAGTTGGCGGAGAGAGCAGGATTCGAACCTACGACACGATGACTCGTGTGGATTTAAGAAACGGTTAGTTTCTTAAATCTGGCTTAAACCACTCGCCCACCTCTCCGCATTCGTTTGTTGGAAATATAAAACCACATAATAAAAATGGTTAAAATAACCTGAACTTGAAAATGTGAGCAAACCCACAAAAACCCTATTTATTGTGGGTGTTTATTAATTATCAGAGTCAGGTCACTAAATTTACATTAGCTATTGTTATAAAAAGTTGGCGTCATTGGCTACGAATAGGGAAGAAGGGTATGCCAGATCTCGAATTAATGCCGCTGCAAAGCGCCGATTTTTATAAGACAGCTGAACGTGTTGTTTTTAAAGAATATAAATGTAACTGCAAAAAAGGTTGGAAGGGTGAAGATCGCTTTATTGTCTACAAAGCCGATCAGAATGGGATCGCTGAGGTTATCAACAATGAGGTTTCAAATAACAACGTTGAAGACCTCATCGCGCTGGCATCGTCTTTTTTGACGGATAATGTGGTGATTTCCGGTGGGCATACCGTGGTTAATTTGGACGATCGTTTTTCTGTCAGCAGTGAAGTGGAAAAGTCCGCGCGCTTCTGCATCGACTACATTGCCGAATCCATCAGACGGCTCAGTGTTCAGCCTGACTTCTTGATGGAAATAAATGATTTCTATATGGAAAAAAGCGATGGCAGCGAGATAGACGGCGCTAACGAATTCAGGAAGATGGCGACATCGCCGTACATTATTCCGGAAAAAATAAACGCCTACATTCTGGCGTCGAATCAACGTCATGGCATTGATATAAAAGCATTTTATGTCAGTGAGAAAAACATGGCGGATCGCTTTAAACGCCACATTAAAAACCGTATGGATAAAGAGGCGTATTTTCAGCGCCAAGACGGAAATGTGAAGATGACGGTGGGTGAACACGCGTTCGATATCATCAAGGAAAATAAACCGACCTGCGCGGCGGGAAATGCTGCGACGTTCAGGGCTATTCGGTATCGCATTTCCTCCAATAAAATCTTTGATAATTACACGTCGCATATTGGTGTTTTTCCGCTGTGTTCACGCGTCAACGTGCTTAACGGCTATCGTGCGGCCGCAACTTTTTACGATAACTTCACTTTGCCTTCTTTACTGGTCTTCTTCGGCAAATCCTGTTTCGAATGACATTTTTGTGCCAGCTGGCTATGCGTCACGCATAGCCATGATGGTCGAGCATCATCATGAAAATCTCACACCTGTATTGGCCTGTCACTTTCTTCTCCACGGCATTCGGCGCCGGGATTTTCTTTTTGCCACAGGCGGTGGGGCCGGGCGTGCTGGGGATGAAAGTGTTCATGCTGTTTATCGTTATCGCCATGTCGGTATCGATGATGGCGCACTATCTTTTTTTCAAATTCATCATTTCGCACCCGGAGAAAGATTTCCTGGCGGCATCATCGACATTTATCGGCGAGCGGGCAGCGGCAATCGTCTGTGTGCTGTTTATTTTGTCGATGATTATTATCGTGCTGATAAATTTCATCACCTTGGTCAACGTCGTCGCGTCTTTTTTCCACAACGGATTCTGGGTCAGGGGCGGCATTTCGCTGTTGCTGAGTGCCGCGCTGTCGGTGGCATGGTTGGCGTTTAGTCAGCGAATCGAGCACCTGATTTCCAGAATGGCACTGGTTTCTATCGTACTGGTGGCGATCCTGGCGGTGTTTTTCCTGTTACAACCTGCGGTGGGGCAGCAGGCGGTGCAGGCGCCGCCTGGCATTTCATTGCAGACGTGGCTGCTGCTGCCGATTTTTCTTTTTACATTTAACTTTACCCCGTGCATCCAGCGCTTTGCGAAAAGCGCCTTACGACCGCAGGCGCGCAGTATTCTGTTTGGCAAGGTACTGATCATGGCGTTTATCGTCATGATCGTTATCGCCATCAGCCGTTTGCTGACGCTGGATGACATCTCAATCATTAACAGCCGCAATGTAGATGCGCTGTTTTATACCGCCGGTTTGACCGGCAACGCCACGGCGTGGTTAGGCGCTGCCCTGTTGCTGTGTTTACTGACCGGCGGCGCCTATATCGGCACGTTGACCGGCGTGATCGATGGCATTACGTCCTTCGGCGTGGCGGGCAAAAAGAGAATCATCGCAGGGAATATCGTTGTCTGTACGTTTATTGGCGCGATCAACCCGAGCATTATCAAGATCATCTCGGGCTGGTCGATACCCGTTATCGTGATGACCGTCTTTTTCATTCCATCACTGTATTTTTTGCTACGGGGCGACGGCAGGCAAAAGGGGATCGGCGTCGTCGTGCTGGGCTGCGGGATCGCGGTAATCGCAACGTTGTTGGTGTAAAGCTGCACGCTTAATCCAGCACCAGCCTATCGCCGGTGGCCGGCGCGATCCCTTCCGGCAGCCATAGCCGGCCCCAGGCGCCGGTACAGTGGCAGCCCATAATCTTTTCCGGCTGATGCTGGCGCAAAAAACGGCGGACGCGCCAGAGCGTGCGCGGGGAAGCGCAGCGCAGATGAAAACCGCCGATCAAGGCGTGGATCCGATCGACCCCGGTGATTTGCTGGCAATGGCGCACGATATTGACGATCCCGCGGTGCCCGCAGCCGGTCACGATCACCAGACCGCGATCCGATTTGTAAATCAGCACCCCTTCGTCAATAACGTAATCTACCGCTGCGTTCTCCCCGGCGATCACCCCGTAGGCGCGGGGTGCGGGCACCGCGATTTCGCCTGACCACATAAAGCGATCGCCGATCGCCAGCGGCTCTCGGCTGTATTGCATGCGGTGGCGCGAGTAGTCGATATCCAAAGAGAGCTTTTTTATTTTCCGAGTGTGGCCCAGCACCTTCAGCGCCGCATAGCGCTCATCGCCGACCTGCGGGTGGCAGATGATACGGCTGTTGTCTGGCAGCCAGGCGACGCCGCCGCAGTGGTCATAGTGGCCGTGGGAGAGCACCGTCGCGGTGATACGGGAGAGATCGACACCCATCAGCGCCGCATTGCGCAGAAAGCTGTCGTCGGGGCCGGTATCGAACAGTATGGACGTCGTATCATCCTCAATCAGCAGGCTTAACCCGGCCTTGGCCTGCAATAGCGGGTTGGCGCCGGCGGCGCGGCGGTTTTCCAGCAGTACCCTGAGGGTCAATGCCATGTTGACTCGTTCCTGAGAGAGATTCCTGACTGGCCAGTATAGCGCGGGACGCTGCGGCGGCTCTGTGAGCCGGCGCGCAGAGCGAGAGCGGAAAAGAAAAACGGCCGGAACAAGGGCTTGTCCCGGCCGTGAAGGCGTCTGGCGATGTTACTTGCCGATACAGAAGCTGGAGAAGATGCGGCCCAGCAGATCGTCGGAGGTGAATTCGCCGGTGATTTCGCTCAGGGCCAGCTGCGCCTGGCGCAGTTCCTCGGCCAGCAGCTCCCCCGCGTAAGCGCTCACTAACTGTTCTTTGCCCTGCACCAGGTGCTGCGCCGCCAGTTCCAGCGCCTGCAGGTGGCGGCGGCGCGCCAGGAAGCCGCCTTCCATGTTGCTGGTGAAGCCCATGCTCTGTTTAAGATGATCGCGCAGCACATCGACGCCTTCGCCGGTGCGGGCCGACAGGCGAATAAGTGAGTGGTTATTCACTTCCGTCAGACCCAGCGTTTCACCGGTGATGTCGGCTTTGTTGCGCACCACGGTGATAGGTAGCGTGCCAGGCAGGCGCGCCATAAACTCCGGCCAGATCTCCGCCGGCTCGGTGGCGGCGGTGGTGGTGCCGTCAACCATAAACAGCACCCTGTCGGCCTGTTCGATCTCGTTCCATGCACGTTCGATGCCGATGCGTTCCACTTCGTCGCTGGCGTCGCGCAGGCCGGCGGTGTCGATGATGTGCAGCGGCATGCCGTCGATATGGATGTGTTCGCGCAGAACGTCGCGGGTGGTGCCGGCGATATCGGTGACGATCGCCGCCTCGCGTCCTGCCAGCGCATTGAGCAGGCTCGATTTGCCGGCATTGGGGCGCCCGGCGATCACCACCTTCATCCCTTCGCGCAGCAGGCTGCCCTGGCGCGCTTCACCGCGCACGTTGTCCAGATCCGCCATCACGTCGTTGAGCTGCGCCTCGATTTTACCGTCGGACAGGAAGTCGATTTCCTCGTCCGGGAAGTCGATCGCCGCTTCCACATAGATTCGCAGGTGAGTGAGCGCTTCCACGAGCTGGTGGATGCGGGTGGAGAACGCGCCCTGCAGCGAGTTCATCGCCGAACGCGCCGCCTGCTCGGAGCTGGCGTCGATCAGATCGGCAATCGCTTCGGCCTGCGCCAGATCGAGTTTGTCGTTGAGAAACGCGCGCTCGGAGAACTCGCCCGGCCGCGCGATGCGCACGTCGGGCAGCGCCAGCACGCGCTTGAGCAGCAGATCGAGGATCACCGGCCCGCCGTGGCCCTGCAGTTCCAGCACGTCTTCGCCGGTAAAGGAGTTCGGCCCCGGGAACCACAGCGCGATGCCCTGATCGAGGGTGGCGCCCGTAGCGTCGCGGAACGGCAGATAGTCAGCGTAGCGCGGCTTCGGCAGCTTGCCGAGCAACGCCTGGGCGACGTCTTTGGCCTTGCTTCCGGAAATGCGCAGAATGCCGACGCCGCCGCGTCCCGGCGGGGTGGCTTGGGCTACGATGGTATCGGTGGTGCTCATAACGGTTCTCTCTGACGATTAAGATGCAAAAAGGCGGTCTAATGACCGCCTTTGGGGTGACTGCAAGGGTCGGCGCGCCGAACCCCTACAATACGCTTAGCTTTTTTTCTTGTCGCGGCTGTGCAGACCGCGTTTTTCCAGACCACGGTAAATCAGCTGCTGCTGCAGGATGGTCACCAGGTTGCTGACGATGTAGTACAGCACCAGACCGGACGGGAACCACAGGAAGAACACTGTGAAGATCACCGGCATGAAGGTCATGATTTTCTGCTGCATCGGGTCAGTCACGGTGGTCGGCGACATCTTCTGGATGAAGAACATCGTCACGCCCATCAGGATTGGCAGGATGTAGTACGGGTCTTGCGCCGACAGGTCATGGATCCACAGGGCGAACGGCGCATGGCGCAGCTCGACCGAACCCATCAGCATGTAGTACAGCGCCAGGAAGATCGGCATCTGAATGATCAGCGGCAGGCAGCCGCCGAGCGGGTTGACTTTCTCCGCCTTGTACAGCGCCATCATCTCTTGGCTCATGCGCTGCTTGTCATCGCCGATGCGTTCGCGCATCGCCTGCAGCTTCGGCTGCAGCATGCGCATTTTCGCCATCGAGGTGTACTGCGCCTTGGTCAGCGGGTACATGATGCCGCGCACGATGAAGGTGATGATGATGATGGAGAAGCCCCAGTTGCCGATAAAGCCGTGGATGAACTTCAGCAGTTTGAACAGCGGCTGGGAGATGAACCACAGCCAGCCGTAATCCACGGTCAGGTCCAGGTGAGGCGCCAGTTGGGCCATCTGGTCCTGCAGCTCCGGGCCGACCCATAGGGTCGCGTTCAGCTGCTGCTGAGCGCCAGGCTGCACCACGACCGGGGTAGATTTGAAGCCGATGGTGGACAAGTTGTCACCCGGTTTGGCGGTGTAGAAGGTGTTGTCACCCTTGGTCGCCGGTACCCACGCGGTGGCGAAGTACTGCTGCAGCATGGCGACCCAACCGTCTTTGGTGGTGACGCTCAGGTTTTCGTCTTTGTCGAACGCGTATTTCTGGTACTTGTCCTCGCTGGACGAGTATGCCGCGCCGCGGAAGGTGTGCAACGCGAAGTTGCTGCTGCCGGTATCGCGGTGCTTAGGCAATTCGGTGGTCTGCTTCAGCTGGCCGAACAGGGTCAGCTCCAGCGGCGCCGCGCCTTTGTTGTCGATGCTGTAATCCACGCCGACCGCATAGTGGTTGCGTTTGAGCACGAAGGTCTTGGTGTAGACCGCGCCGTCTTTATCGGTGTAGGTCAGCGGGATGCGCAGCTCGTCCTGGCCTTCCGGCAGGGTGTAGCTGTCCTGCGCCGCTTGGTACAGCGGGCGTTCGCCGTTGGCCGGGTTGTCCGGGCCGTTTTTACCGGTCAGGCCGCTTTGCGCCTGATAGACGAACGACGGAGTGGTTTCCAGCAGTTGGAACGGAGTCGATGAACCCAGAGTTTCCGGGTAGGCCAACAGTTTAGCCTGCTCGATATCGCCACCACGGGTGTTGATGGTCAGTGACAGCACGTCGGTGTTCACGGTAATCAGCTTACCCTGACCACTGGCTGGCACGGCCTGGTTGGCGGCATCACCGGCTACTGCGTTCGAAGTCTGTTGCGTGGTCTGTGCGGCCGGCTGCGGAGCGTTGTCCGTTTGCCATGCCTGCCAGATCATGAAAGACACGAACAGCAGAGCGATGAGGAGAAGATTGCGTTGCGAATCCATCGTTAGTGTTCTCTGTTATCGTCGGTTTTTGGCGGCACCGGATCATCGCCACCTGGGTTCAAAGGGTGGCATTTTAATACGCGTTTCAATGCTAACCAACTGCCTTTTATCATGCCAAACCTGCTTAATGCCTCAATTGCGTAATGAGAGCATGTCGGCTGGAAGCGACAACGAGGCCCTAGCAGCGGACTGATGACGAGCTGATAGGCCCGCACCAGCCCGATCAGGATGCGGGAGCCTGGCGACAGTGGCGACGCCATAATTTATCCAAAGCTTCCGTCAGCGCGCGGTTATCCAAATCCGCTATCCCCTTTTTGGCCACCACGACAAAATCCATCGCCGGTAATTCGTGCTGACGCAGGCGGAAGCTTTCGCGGGTTAGGCGTTTGATCCGATTACGCTCGTGCGCGCGTTTGACGTGTTTTTTGGCGACGGTAAGACCGATGCGGGGATGCCCCAGCTGGTTCAGGCGGCCGAGGATGGTGATTTGCGGCGTGCCAGCCCGTTGTGGCTGCTGGAAGACGAAAGTGAAATGAGTGGGAGTTAACAAACGTAACTCCCTGGGAAAAGCGAGCTTAACCACTCAGCGGGTTAGCTTTATTACTTAGAAACAGTCAGACGAGCACGGCCTTTCGCACGACGGCGGGCCAGAACTTGACGACCATTTTTGGTGGCCATACGAGCACGGAAACCGTGGCTACGGTTGCGCTTCAATACGGACGGTTGGAAAGTGCGTTTCATAGCGATTTCTACCTAAACTTAAAATAATTACTGATCAGTAAACGCGTTTGGCTACTCGGCGTGAAGATGACCGACGCCTCAATCGCAATACATAAAGAAGCGGGATTGTAATAATTGTACAGTCCTGAGTCAATTCGCATCGCGCCAGCCTACCTGGTTGTCTGCCAATAACGGAACAAAATCCGGTCTTGGCCCGTGGTCACCGCAGAATCCTGTCTGGCTAATGACGCACCATAAGGAACCAGGTATCACACGTAGGGCGAAGATTATACGGACTCGGGGTGAAATCGCAAGGATCCCCGTGAGATCCTTTGCGCGCGATCTCAGGATCCGGCGTGGATAACAGGGTATAACCGGTTGACAATGTAAAAAACGCGGCGCAGCGGCCGGGATCTGCGCGGCCATTCGGCGCCGGCGGTGAAAAGATCGCCGCCGGCTGCGGCCTGTGGATAAAATGGATCTAATCTGTGAGGAAGGGGAGGATCTCTTGCGCGGATTGCGCTATGATCCGTCATTCCGATCGCGATCCCTCATACCGGGATCGTGAGGGACACAAACCGTGAAAGGCGGTTCGCATCCCCCACAGGCAAACAGCCGATGCCGGGTATGTGTCAAAAATCATGAGTTATAAAAAAGTTGCCCGTTTCTTTTCTTTATTGATCTTGTTCGAGTGGAGTCCGCCGTGTCACTTTCGCTTTGGCAGCAGTGTCTTGCCCGATTGCAGGATGAGTTACCTGCCACAGAATTTAGTATGTGGATTCGCCCATTGCAGGCGGAACTGAGTGACAACACCCTGGCGCTGTACGCGCCTAACCGTTTTGTGCTGGATTGGGTTCGCGATAAGTACTTAAACAACATCAATGGTCTGCTGAATGATTTCTGCGGCACGGATGCGCCTTTGCTGCGTTTTGAAGTCGGCAGCAAGCCGATCACGCAGGTGATCAGCCAGACCGTGACCGCCAGCGTCAGCAGCGCCCCCGCAGCCCCGGCGGCGCGCACGGCCGCGCCTTCGCGCCCGAGCTGGGACAACGCGGCGGCGCAACCCGAGCTCTCTTACCGCTCCAACGTCAACCCCAAGCACACCTTCGACAACTTCGTCGAGGGTAAGTCCAACCAGCTGGCGCGCGCGGCGGCTCGCCAGGTGGCGGACAACCCGGGCGGCGCCTACAACCCTTTGTTCCTGTATGGCGGCACCGGCCTGGGTAAAACTCACCTGCTGCACGCGGTCGGCAATGGCATCATGGCGCGCAAAGCCAACGCCAAAGTGGTCTACATGCACTCGGAACGCTTCGTGCAGGACATGGTCAAAGCGTTGCAGAACAATGCCATCGAAGAGTTTAAGCGCTACTACCGTTCGGTCGACGCGTTGCTGATCGATGACATCCAATTCTTCGCCAACAAGGAGCGTTCGCAGGAAGAGTTCTTCCATACCTTTAACGCCCTGTTGGAAGGCAATCAGCAGATCATCCTGACTTCGGATCGCTACCCTAAAGAGATCAACGGAGTGGAAGATCGTCTGAAGTCCCGCTTCGGCTGGGGGCTGACGGTGGCGATCGAGCCGCCGGAGCTGGAAACCCGCGTGGCGATCCTGATGAAAAAGGCCGACGAAAACGACATTCGCCTGCCGGGCGAAGTGGCGTTCTTCATCGCCAAGCGCCTGCGTTCCAACGTGCGTGAGCTCGAAGGGGCGCTGAACCGCGTGATCGCCAACGCCAACTTTACCGGCCGGGCCATCACCATCGATTTCGTGCGCGAAGCGCTGCGCGATCTGCTGGCGCTGCAGGAAAAGCTGGTCACCATCGACAATATCCAAAAGACGGTGGCGGAGTATTACAAGATTAAAGTCGCGGATTTGCTGTCCAAGCGGCGTTCGCGATCCGTTGCCCGCCCGCGCCAGATGGCGATGGCGCTGGCGAAGGAACTCACCAACCACAGCCTGCCGGAAATCGGCGATGCGTTTGGTGGCCGCGACCATACCACGGTGTTGCACGCCTGCCGGAAGATCGAGCAGCTGCGTGAGGAAAGTCACGACATCAAAGAAGATTTCTCCAATTTAATCAGAACATTATCTTCATAGCGCTATGAAATTTATCGTTGAACGTGAGCATCTGCTAAAACCGCTGCAACAGGTGAGCAGCCCGCTGGGCGGCCGCCCGACCTTGCCGATCCTGGGCAACCTGCTGTTGCAGGTGACGGAAGGCTCCCTGCTGCTGACCGGCACCGATCTGGAGATGGAGATGGTGGCGCGCGTCGCCCTGTCCCAGCCGCATGAGCCGGGCGCGACCACCGTGCCCGCGCGCAAATTCTTTGATATCTGCCGTGGCCTGCCGGAAGGGGCGGAGATCGCCGTCACGCTGGAGAGCGAGCGCATGCTGGTGCGATCCGGCCGCAGCCGTTTCTCGCTGTCCACGCTGCCCGCGGCGGACTTCCCGAACCTGGACGACTGGCAGAGCGAGGTGGAATTCACCTTGCCGCAGGCGACGCTGAAGCGCCTGATCGAAGCCACCCAGTTCTCGATGGCCCATCAGGACGTACGTTACTACCTGAACGGCATGCTGTTTGAAACCGAAGGCGAAGAGCTGCGCACCGTCGCGACAGACGGCCACCGCCTGGCGGTGTGCTCGATGCCGATCGGCCAGCAGTTGCCGTCGCATTCGGTGATCGTGCCGCGTAAAGGGGTGATGGAGCTGGTGCGCTTGCTGGACGGCGGCGATTCGCTGCTGCAGCTGCAGATCGGCAGCAACAACATTCGCGCCCACGTCGGCGATTTCATCTTCACGTCCAAGCTGGTTGACGGCCGTTTCCCGGACTATCGCCGCGTTTTGCCGAAGAACCCGGACAAAACGCTGGAAGCCGGCTGCGATCTGCTCAAGCAGGCGTTCGCCCGCGCGGCTATTCTCTCGAACGAGAAATTCCGCGGCGTGCGGCTGTACGTCAGCCAGAATCAGCTGAAGATCACCGCCAACAACCCGGAACAGGAAGAGGCGGAAGAGATCCTCGACGTCAGCTACGACGGCGCGGAGATGGAGATCGGCTTCAACGTCAGCTACGTGCTGGACGTGTTGAACGCGCTCAAGTGTGAAGACGTGCGCCTGCTGTTGACCGACTCGGTCTCCAGCGTGCAGATCGAAGACGGCGCCAGCCAGGCGGCGGCCTACGTTGTCATGCCAATGCGGTTGTAGTCTCGTTACCTTGAATTACAGCACCGTCATCGGTAAAGAGATTGCATGGCTCTGACGCGTTTATTGATTAAAGATTTCCGCAATATCGAGGCGGCGGATTTGGCGCTGGCGCCGGGATTCAACTTCCTGGTCGGCGCTAACGGCAGCGGCAAGACCAGCGTGCTGGAGGCGGTGTATACGCTCGGCCATGGCCGCGCCTTTCGCAGTCTGCAGGCCGGTCGGGTGATCCGCCACGACCAACCGGAGTTCGTGCTGCATGGCCGCATCGAAGGCGCGGAGCGCGAGCTATCGGTAGGATTGAGCAAGAGCCGTCAGGGTGACAGCAAAGTACGCATCGATGGCAGCGACGGCCACAAGGTGGCCGAGCTGGCGCAGCTGCTGCCCATGCAGCTGATCACCCCCGAAGGTTTTACCCTGCTGAACGGCGGGCCGAAATTCCGGCGCGCTTTCCTGGACTGGGGCTGTTTTCATAACGAACCCGGTTTTTTCACCGCCTGGAGCAACCTGAAACGGTTACTGAAGCAGCGCAATGCCGCGCTGCGCCAGGTGAGTCGCTATGCGCAGATCCGCGCCTGGGATCAGGAACTGATCCCGCTCGCGGAGCGCATCAGCGAATGGCGGGCGGAATACAGCGACGCGATCGCCGCGGATATCACCGCGACCTGCGCGCAGTTTCTGCCTGAATTCGCCCTGAGCTTCTCCTTCCAGCGCGGCTGGGACAAAGAGAGCGACTACGGCGAGCTGCTGGAGCGCCAGTTTGAGCGCGACAGGGCGTTGACCTATACCGCGGTGGGGCCGCATAAAGCGGACTTTCGCATTCGTGCCGACGGCACGCCGGTAGAGGATTTGTTATCGCGCGGTCAGCTTAAGCTGCTGATGTGCGCGTTGCGCTTGGCGCAGGGTGAGTTTCTCACCCGGCAGAGCGGGCGGCGTTGCCTGTATCTGATTGATGATTTTGCCTCCGAGCTGGACACCGGCCGTCGCCGGTTGCTGGCCGATCGCCTGAAAGCCACCCAGGCCCAGGTTTTTGTCAGCGCGGTCAGCGCTGAACAAGTGACCGACATGGCCGGTGAAAAGGGCAAGATGTTCCGCGTGGAACAGGGTAAAATAGAGGTTCAACCACAGGACTAAAATGAGCGAGAAACGTTGATGTCGAATTCTTATGACTCCTCAAGTATCAAGGTATTAAAAGGGCTGGATGCGGTGCGCAAGCGCCCGGGCATGTATATCGGCGATACCGATGACGGCACCGGTCTGCACCACATGGTATTCGAGGTTGTGGACAACGCTATCGACGAAGCGCTCGCGGGCCACTGTAGTGACATTCAGGTCACCATCCATGCCGACAACTCGGTATCGGTGCAGGATGACGGCCGCGGCATTCCGACCGGCATTCACCCGGAAGAAGGGGTTTCAGCCGCAGAGGTCATCATGACCGTGCTGCACGCCGGCGGTAAATTCGACGACAACTCCTATAAAGTTTCCGGCGGCCTGCACGGCGTGGGCGTCTCGGTGGTTAACGCCCTGTCGGAGAAACTGGAGCTGGTGATCCGCCGCGAAGGCAAAGTGCACGAACAAACTTACAGCCACGGCGAGCCGCAGGCGCCGCTGAACGTGGTGGGCGAAACCGAGCAGACCGGCACCATGGTGCGCTTCTGGCCGAGTCACCAGACCTTCACCAATGTGACCGAATTCGAGTACGACATTCTGGCCAAGCGTCTGCGCGAGCTGTCCTTCCTCAACTCCGGCGTGTCTATTCGCCTGAAGGACAAGCGCACCGACCGTGAAGACCACTTCCATTACGAAGGCGGCATCAAGGCGTTTGTCGAGTACCTGAACAAGAACAAAACCCCGATTCACCCGAACGTGTTCTACTTCTCCACCGTGAAAGACGACATCGGCGTGGAAGTGGCGCTGCAGTGGAACGACGGTTTCCAGGAAAACATCTACTGCTTCACCAACAACATTCCGCAGCGCGACGGCGGCACGCACCTGGTCGGTTTCCGTACCGCGATGACCCGTACGCTGAACAGCTACATGGAGAAGGAAGGCTACAGCAAGAAGGCCAAGGTCAGCGCCACCGGCGATGACGCGCGTGAAGGCCTGATCGCCGTGGTGTCGGTGAAGGTGCCGGATCCGAAGTTCTCTTCTCAGACCAAGGACAAGCTGGTCTCTTCCGAGGTGAAAACCGCGGTTGAAACGCTGATGAACGAGAAGCTGGTGGATTACCTGATGGAGAATCCGGGCGACGCGAAAATCGTGGTCGGCAAAATCATCGACGCGGCGCGCGCGCGCGAAGCGGCGCGTAAAGCGCGTGAGATGACCCGCCGCAAAGGCGCGCTGGATCTGGCCGGCCTGCCGGGCAAACTGGCGGACTGCCAGGAACGCGATCCGGCGCTGTCCGAACTGTACCTGGTGGAAGGGGACTCCGCGGGCGGCTCTGCCAAGCAGGGGCGCAACCGCAAGAATCAGGCTATCTTGCCGCTGAAGGGGAAAATCCTCAACGTCGAGAAAGCGCGTTTCGACAAAATGCTCTCTTCGCAGGAAGTGGCGACGCTGATCACCGCGCTGGGTTGCGGCATCGGCCGCGACGAGTACAGCCCGGACAAGCTGCGTTACCACAGCATCATCATCATGACCGATGCCGACGTCGACGGTTCGCACATCCGTACGCTGCTGTTGACCTTCTTCTACCGCCAGATGCCGGAAATCATCGAGCGTGGCCACGTGTTCATCGCACAGCCGCCGCTGTACAAGGTGAAGAAAGGCAAGCAGGAGCAGTACATCAAAGATGACGAGGCGATGGATCAGTATCAGATCGCCATCGCGATGGATGGCGCTACGCTGCACACCAATGCCAGCGCACCGGCGCTCGGCGGCGAGCAGTTGGAGAAACTGGTGGCCGAGCACTACGGCGTGCAGAAGCTGATTGGCCGCATGGAGCGCCGCTACCCGCGCGCGCTGCTGAACAGCCTGATCTACCAGCCGACGCTGAACGAAGGCGATCTCAGCGATGAAGCCAAGGTGAAAACCTGGATCGCGTCGCTGGTGCAGGCGCTGAACGACAAAGAGCAGCACGGCAGCAGCTATGACTTCGTGATCTTCGAGAACCGCGAGCGCCAGATGTTCGAGCCGGCGTTGCGCATCCGTACCCACGGCGTGGATACCGACTATAAGCTGGACTTCGATTTCATCCACGGCGGTGAATACCGCAAGATCTGCCAGCTGGGCGAGCAGCTGCGCGGGCTGATCGAAGAGGGCGCGTTCATTGAGCGCGGCGAACGCCGTCAGCCGGTAGACAGCTTCGAACAGGCGCTGGAGTGGCTGGTGAAAGAGTCGCGCCGCGGCCTGTCGGTGCAGCGTTATAAAGGTCTGGGCGAGATGAACCCGGAGCAGCTGTGGGAAACCACCATGGATCCGGAAAGCCGCCGCATGCTGCGCGTGACCGTCAAGGACGCCATCGCTGCCGATCAGCTGTTCACCACGCTGATGGGCGATGCGGTTGAACCGCGTCGCGCCTTTATCGAAGAAAACGCCCTGAAAGCGGCGAACATCGATATCTGATGCGTTAATGGCTGTGAAAATCCGCGCCGGGCGACCCGCGCGGATTTTTTTTTGGCCTTTTTTGGCGCTGACAGCCGAGGCTGAAACGCGTTAGCATGAATAAAAACCACTGGGAGAAGCGTTGAATGGCTATTGAACTGATTGCGATCGACATGGACGGCACGTTGCTGGATCCGCAGCACCAAATCACGCCGGCGGTAAAGCAGGCTATCGCGGCGGCGCGGCGCAAAGGGGTACACGTGGTGCTGGCCACCGGGCGGCCTTATGTCGGCGTGCAGGATTATCTGCGCCAGTTGGACATTCAGGGCCCCGGCGATTTCTGTATCACCTATAACGGCGCGCTGGTGCTGCGTGCGGTCGACGGCGCCTGCATTCTGCAAGAAACGCTGGGCTTTGAGGATTATCTGCATTTCGAGCAGATGGCGCGCGAGTTCGGCGTTCACTTCCAGGCGTTTGATTTCGATACCCTGTATACCCCGAACAAGGACATCGGCAAGTACACCATACACGAGGCGGAAATGACCGGTATTCCGCTGAAATACCGCAGCGTGGAAGAGATGGATCGCCAGATGCGTTTCCCGAAAGTGATGATGATCGACGAGCCGGAGCTGCTGGACCGCGCCATCGCGCGCATCCCGGCGGAAACGCGCGCGCGTTACACCATCCTGAAAAGCGCGCCTTATTTCCTCGAGATCCTGCACAAAAACGTCGATAAAGGCGCCGGGGTGAGAATGCTGGCCGAGCATCTCGGCGTGGCGCGGGAGAACATCATGACGCTGGGGGATCAGGCCAACGATACGGCGATGATCGAATATGCCGGCGTCGGCGTGGCGATGGGCAATGCCATTCCCGAGCTGAAAGCGGTGGCGCAGTTTGTCACCAGCGCCAATACCGAAGACGGCGTGGCGCGCGCTATCGAGAAGTTCGTGCTCAACGCCTGATAACGCGGGGCGCTGCGGCGCCCCTTTATACTTTCGCCAACACCCCTTTGGCGATCTGCAGATCCTGAATCGCCAAGCCGGTGAGATCGGCGATGGTGATGTGCTGCGGCTCGCGTCGTACCCGCCCTCCCTGCGCCAAGACGGCGCCAATTTCGACGATTGGCGTTGAAATCAGCCTATTTTGCCGATAAGCCGTCGCGATCTCGCCATAGTCCGCACACTGCGTCAGCGCATCGACCAGCAGCGCGTCTGCGCGGGCCACCAGCTCGGTCGCCAGTTCCTGCTTGCCGGGCGTGTCGGCGCCCACGGCGGTGATGTGCGTACCGGGCCGAATATCCGCCGCCTGCAATATCGGTTCGCGGCTGGGCGTGGTGGTCACGATCAGCTGACAGTGCGCCGCCAGTTCCGCCGCATTCTGCGTAACCCGCACCCGAAAACCCTCGGCTTCGGTATCGCGCCGATACGCCGCCAGCGCCTGTTCGTCTCGCCCCCACACCCACACCTCGCGGCAATCGGTCACCGGTTTCAGGCATTGCAGCTGCAGCCGCGCCTGCAGGCCCGTGCCGACAATGCCGATCGCCTGGATATGCGGCGGCGCGCACAGCTCGGCGACGATGCGGCCGGCCAGGGCGGTGCGCAGCGCGGTCAGCCAACCTTCATCTTGCAGCAGCGCCTGCGGCTCGCCGGTTTGGGCGGAGAACGCCATCATCAGCCCCTGATTGCTCGGCAGGCCGTGTTCGGCATTGCGATAGAAACCGGTAGAGATCTTGACCACGAACAGTTCGTCGCCTTCCAACCAGGCGGACTTGATGCAGCAGTCGCCGTCGGCCCGCTCGAACAGGAAATGCTGCACCGGCGGCTGTTGCACCCGCTGTTGCGAGTAGGCGATAAAACCCTGCTTCAGCAGCGGCGTTATGGTCTCGGCATCGAACGCGGCGAGGATTTGCTGCCGATTAAGGATGTGCATCGGCGATGGCCTTGAGGTATTTCTCCAGCACGATGTTCTTGCCGCACAGCACCACCGCCACCTTTTTACCCTGGTATTCCGGCGCCAGTTTGATCGCCGCCGCCAGCGCCACGCCGGCCGCGCCTTCGATAATCCAGCGATCGCTGGCGGCTATCCGGCGCATCGCGTGTTTAATCTCCGCCTCGCTGACCAGCACTTTGCGGTCGATCAGCTGTTGGCACAGCGGAAAGGTCACGGCGCCCGGCTCGACGCCGCCGGCGGTGCCGTCGGACAGGGTTTCTTGCTCTTCCACCGGGAAGATATGGCCCGCTTCCAGCGCGCTGTACAGGCTGGTGGCGTTTTCCGGCCAGCAGGCGATAAGCTGCGTGTTCGGCGACAGTTGCCGCAGAACGGTGCCGATGCCGGCGATATAACCCCCGCCGCCGACCGCCACGAACACGGCGTCCAGATCGGTGAGCTGTTCAACCAGCTCCATGCCGCAGGTGCCCTGGCCGGCGATCACCTGCTCGTCGTTATACGGCGAGATATAGGTTTTCCCCTGTTCGCGTGCGGCCTGTTCCCCCGCCAGTTCGGCGTTCAGCGCATCGCCCGGCACCAATTCCACGGTGCCGCCCAACGCGCGAATGGTGTCGAGCTTGATGCTCGCCGCCGTCTCCGGCGCATAAACCGTGACGCCAACGCCCATCAGTTGCCCCGCCAAAGCGACGGCCTGACCGTGGTTGCCGGTAGAGGCGGCGATCACGCCGCGCCGGCGTTGCTCGTTATCCAGCAGCCGCAGCTTGTTGCTGGCGCCGCGAAATTTAAAGGAACCGGTGTGCTGCAGGTGATCGCATTTCAAATACAGCTCGCAACCCAATTGCTGAGAAAGCAGCACGCTGCGCTCCAATGGCGTGACTCGCACCTGAGGGCGCAGTTGCTGATGGGCAGAAACAATGGCATCGAAAAGGGGGTTCATACCGGCTCCGGATTTTTTAGACTTAAAATCCAGTTTGTACTTTTTTGTATGGATTGTAAACCCCGTCGGGCAACCCGGCCAGAAAGCGGAAATGGCGGGGGTACGGCATCGCGTATGCGGTGAAAATAAACATTACTGGGCGTTTAGCGGCACAATTTTTTATTTATTTGCGTTAAGTAAGGTGCCGCTGTGGGCGTATTTAATGAGGAGAAGGATAATCAATAAAATAATGCTCGCTTCCTTTACTTATACCGTTTGGGCGTCGTTGAGTTTCCCCATCAGGAATGTGGCCGGCTAGCCGGGCGTTTATTTCCTGCCGGCGTCGTCGATAGGCTTAACGGATAAGTCTCATGGACATTTCGACGCGGGAAAGCCCCCGGCTCGTCCTCGCCGGCCATATGAAACGCGGCTGCCGATCCGGTAAGATGGCCGTTCAGTGCCAGCATGCGCAGGAGAGCCGCCATGAGCCATCGGGAAAAACAACTGACTTTCGACCCACGCGGGCATCAGTTAACCAATATCAACGTCTGGACGCCGGACAGCCAATGGCTGGCTTATGACGTGCGCCCGCGCGGCGCCTCTTTCACCGGCCTGAGCATCGAGCGGGTTAACGTCGCCAGCGGCGCGGTGGAAGTGGTTTATCGCGCCCAGCACGGCGCACACGTCGGCGTGGTCACGGTCAGCCCCGATGCGCCGGCGCGTTACGTCTTCATCCACGGCCCGGAACACCCGGACAGCGCCTGGCAGTATGATTTTCATCACCGCCGCGGGGTGATCGTCAGCGAACCGGATCGCGAGTTGGCCATTACCCTCGACGCGCTGGATATCACGGCGCCCTACACGCCCGGCGCGCTGCGCGGCGGCAGCCATGTGCACGTTTTCAGCCCGGACGGCAGCCGCCTCAGCTTTACCTACAACGATCACGTGATGCATGAATGCGATCCGGCGCGCGATCTGCGCAACGTCGGCGTGGCTGTGCCGCTGCACGGGGTCAATCCGCCGAAACAGCATCCCCGTGAATATGACGGCAGCCACTATTGCGTGCTGGTTAGCGAGACCGTGCCGCAGCCGCAGCCGGGCAGCGATCAGATCAATCGCGCCTACGAAGAAGGCTGGATTGGCCGCGAAGGCTACCGTAAGGCCGACGGCAGCCGACAGCGCTGGGCGCTGGCGTTCATCGGCGATACGCTTTCCGCCGCCGGCGAGAAACTGCCGGAGGTGTTTATCGTCGATCTGCCGGAGAGCGACGCCGACTACGCCAGGGCCGGCGCGGTGCCGCTGCAGGGGACGGAAAGCGAGCTGCCGGCGCCGCCGCTTGGCGTCAGGCAGCGGCGGGTGACCTTTACCGGTGAACGCCGTTTTCCGGGCGTGGTCGGTGCGCCGCGCCATTGGCTGCGCAGCTCGCCGGACGGCAGCCAGATAGCTTTTCTGATGAAGGATGACGGCGGCGTGGTGCAACTGTGGACGGTGTCGCCGAACGGCGGTGAGCCGCGCCAGGTCAGCCGCGGCGAGCATGACATCCAGTCGGCGTTCAGCTGGCACCCGCAGGGCGGGACGATAGCCCTGGTGTGTGACAACAGCGTGATGCTGTGTGAGGTCGCCAGCGGCCGCCTGCAGCGTTTAACGCAGCGCAGCGTGCAGCCGCCGTCGGGGGATGCCGTGGTGTTTTCGCCGGATGGCAAGAAAGTGGCATTTATGCGCGAGATTGCCGGATTCAACCAGATCTTTGTGGTTGAGGCGTAAGGCGGGCCTGATGGCCCGCTGCGTGCGTGATTAGTGTGTGGCGGTGCTGTCGTTGCCCTCGCCGGGGTTGCCGGTTGCCGCCAGATTCTGCTGCTCGCTGCGCAGGATGCGCGCTTTTGGCGAGTCTGCGGTGGCGTCATTGCCTGAACGCAGATAGTCGTAAGGCAGCAGCACGGTATCCATCACTGCGGAGAACGGCAGATCCAGCGCCACCAGCGGCATCATCGCCCAGCTGGTGTTGTCGTCCTTCAGCATGTCCACGCTGGCGCGGGTGCCGGGATAGTAACCCTGATTCGGGCCGGTATGGCTCATCACGCTGGAGCAACCGCTGGTCGCCAACAACATGCAGCCCGTCGCTATCGCTTTCATCGTCGTCATTAATCCATCCTGCAGGGTTGCTGTGCCCCTAAATTAAGCTGATTTATAACATCCTGTTGCTGCTTTAAAAGAAGCAAAATCCCGCTCTGTGGCGGCTCTCTCACTTTAGTGTAAGTGGTAAAAAAACTTTCACCTAACCGAAAAGCGCTTTTTTTGATCCTCGCCCGTTGAATTGATGAAATCAACCCCCATTTTATCATCAGAGCCGGATTGAGAATTTGCCGTAAGGGAATTCTGGCTTAATTAGCCTGTCCAGAATGGAAGGCGTATTTATTTCAACCTCGCTGAAGTGCCTTAGGAGGCTGTTTTATGCGTAATTTCGATCTTTCTCCGCTATACCGTTCCGCCATTGGTTTCGATCGCCTGTTCAACGCGCTGGAGGCCGGCCAGAGCCAGGGCAACGGCGGTTATCCCCCTTATAATGTCGAGCTGGTGGACGAAAATCATTATCGCATCGCCATTGCGGTAGCCGGGTTTGCCGAGCAGGAGCTGGAGATCACCACGCAAGATAATCTGCTGATCGTGCGCGGTGCGCACAATAACGAACCGGCAGAAAAAACCTATTTATATCAGGGCATCGCTGAGCGTAATTTCGAGCGTAAATTCCAGCTGGCCGAACATATTCAAATTAAAGGCGCCAAACTGGAGAACGGTCTGCTGTATATCGATATGCAGCGCATCGTGCCGGAAACATTAAAACCGCGCCGTATCGAAATTAAATAATTCCGTTTTCGCCGGCAGGAACGCTGTCGGCAAATATGCAGTAATAATCCGCCTGCCGTCAGGGGGCTGAATAAACACATCTCGCTTAATGAAAGGAGTTGTTCCTATGCGTAATTACGATCTATCCCCGCTTCTGCGTCAATGGATTGGTTTTGATAAACTGGCCAGTTCCATGGGGGGCCAGGAACCCCAGGGGTTCCCGCCGTATAATATCGAGAAAAGCGATGACAATCACTACCGCATTTCTCTGGCGCTGGCCGGTTTCCGGCAGAGCGAACTGAATATCGAAGTGGAAGGGCCGCGGCTGACCGTCAGCGGTAAACCCACGCCGCCGGAAAAACAGGTCGAGTACCTGCATCAGGGGCTGGTGTGCAAAGAGTTCCAGCTGACCTTCACTCTGGCGGAACACCTGCAGGTGTCCGAGGCCAAATTTGAAAATGGCCTGTTGCACATCGATCTGGTGCGTCAGGTTCCGGAAGCCTTGCAGCCTCAGCGCATCGCCATCGGCGCGACGCCGGAGCTGGAAGCCAAATAACCGACTGAAAAACGGTCATCATCATGCGGGGGAGATCCAGACGGATCTCCCCCGTTGCGTTATGTGGCGCACGCCACAGTCCCCCCGTCTGCCCGATGCCATAATCCTTGTTAATTGTGTGTCTATATCCGCAAATCCCATGTTCAACTTTGGCAAGGATGTGACCTATGAGCGATATCGCCCTGACCGTCAGCATGTTGGCGTTGGCGGCCGTCATTGGGCTGTGGATGGGGAACTGGAAGTTGTACGGTGTCGGGCTGGGGATTGGCGGCGTGCTGTTCGGCGGCATCCTGGTCGGCCACTTCGCCCAGAGCGGGCAAATCAGCCTGAACGGGGACATGCTGCACTTCATCCAGGAGTTTGGCCTGATCCTGTTCGTTTACACCATCGGCATTCAGGTTGGCCCCGGCTTCTTCTCTTCGCTGCGCGTCTCCGGTCTGCGGCTCAACGCCTTCGCGGTGCTGCTGGTGCTGACCGGCGGCGCAGTGGCGGCGGCGGTGCACAAGCTGTTCGACGTGCCGCTGCCGATCATCCTCGGCGTGTTCTCCGGCGCGGTCACCAACACGCCGGCGCTGGGCGCCGGTCAGCAAATCCTGACCGATCTCGGTTCCGATCCGGCATTGGTGGACGGCATGGGCATGGGTTACGCCATGGCCTATCCGTTCGGCATTTGCGGCATCCTGCTGGTGATGTGGCTGATCCGATTGGTTTTTCGCATCAACATCGAGCGCGAGGCGCAGGCGTTTGAAAGCAGCCTGGGTAATCAGCGCGAGCTGTTGCACGCCATGAACGTGGCGGTGCGTAACCCCAATCTGCAGGGCATGGCGATCAAAAGCGTACCGCTGCTCAACGGTGAAGCGATCGTCTGTTCGCGCCTCAAACGCGGCGAGATGTTGATGGTGCCGGCGCCGCATGAGCGGCTGGAGCTCGGCGACTATCTGCACCTGGTGGGCAAACGCGAAGATCTGGAGAACGCCCGGCTGGTGATCGGTGAAGAGGTCGACGCTTCGCTGTCCACGCGCGGCACTGCGCTGCAGGTAGTGAGGGCGGCGGTGACCAACGAGCAGGTGCTGGGGAAAAAAATCCGCGATCTGAACCTGAAGCAGAAATATGACGTGGTGATTTCACGCCTCAACCGCGCCGGCGTGGAGCTGGTGGCCGGCAGCAACGTGACGCTGCAGTTTGGCGATATTCTCAACCTGGTCGGCCGGCCGGAGGCCATCGACGCGGTGACGGCAATCGTCGGCAACGCCCAACAAAAGCTGCAGCAGGTGCAGATGCTGCCGGTCTTTATCGGCATCGGCCTCGGGGTGCTGCTGGGCTCCATTCCGCTGTTTGTGCCCGGCTTCCCGGCGGCATTGCGGCTGGGGCTGGCCGGCGGGCCGTTGGTGGCGGCGCTGATCCTGGGGCGCATCGGCAGTATCGGCAAGCTGTATTGGTTTATGCCGCCGAGCGCCAACCTGGCGCTGCGCGAACTGGGCATCGTGCTGTTTCTGGCGGTGGTCGGTTTGAAATCGGGCGGCAATTTTATCGATACGTTGCTGCATGGCGAGGGGCTGACATGGATTGGTTATGGCGCGTTGATCACCGCCATTCCGCTGCTGAGCGTCGGCATTCTGGCGCGCACGGTGGGCAAGATGAACTATCTGACGCTGTCCGGCATGTTGGCGGGGTCGATGACCGATCCGCCGGCGCTGGCGTTCGCCAACGGCCTGCATCCCACCAGCGGCGCCGCCGCGCTGTCTTACGCCACCGTATATCCGCTGGCGATGTTCCTGCGCATCATGTCGCCGCAGCTGCTGGCGGTGCTGTTCTGGACGTTGTAGTGCGGATCGTCTACAGCCGATAAGGCATCAACACGCCATTGTCAGTGCCGAAATCTTTGGGGTTACGGGAGATGAGCATCCGGAATCCCACCTGCGCGGTGGCCCAGATAATGGCGTCTGGCAGTTTCACATGCTGTGAGTGGCGCAGTTCTACGGCGCGTTCGGCGACTTCATCGGTAATAGGCAGCAGCAGAAATTGCCCTAAAAACTGACGTGTTTTCAGCTCCAGTGCCGGACCCTGTTTTTTAGCACCTACCATCACTTCCATCCAGGTGATGGCGCTGATGGCCGGATTGATGTGATACTCGACCAGAACGTCCCTGGCTTGAGGAATGCCGTTGAGATAATCGATCAGGATATTGGTGTCGAATAACGCCCGTTGAGCCACCATTATTCCCACTCCTCGCGCTGACGATTTTCGTACTCCACGCCATCTCCCATCGCCCCGGACCAGAGCCCGAAAGCGTTGCTGGGATCTTCCACGTGGTTCTCCGTCAGATAGCGGGAGACTGCTTGACGAATGATTTCGGCCCGGGGAACGTGGCGGATATTTTTCAGATTATCGAGCTGCCGCAGGTCTTCTTCAGGTAAATCGATCACGATGCGAGTCATCGTTGGCCCTCCAAAAAAGATATACGATATATGCATCGTATATCTTTATCGGTCGATTTTCAATCAGTCGGCGTTAGCCTTCCTGATGTGCGCGTTCGATCTCTTCCGCCAGAATAGCCACGCCGCGCTCGATTTTCTCCGGATCGGGCACGTAGTTCATGCGCATGCACTGGTGGGTATGTGGCCATTCATGCTCCAGTCCCGGGAAGAAGTAGTGGCCGGGCACCATCAGCACGCCGCGCTTTTTCAGGCGCTGATACAGCACTTCGGTGGTGATCGGCAGATCCTTGAACCACAGCCAGAGGAAGATAGCCCCTTCCGGTTTGTGGATCAGGCAGCGTTCCGGCGACAGGTAGCGGCGAATGATCTCGATGGTGTGCTCGACGCGCTGTTTGTAGAACGGGCGAATCACCTCGTTCGACAGGCGCAGCAGATCGCCGCGCGCGATCATTTCCGTCGCCATCGCCGGCCCCATGCTGCCTGGAGACAGGCTGATGATGCCGTTCATGTTGGTCAACGCGGTGATCACCTTCTCGTCGGCGATCACGATGCCGCAGCGCGAGCCGGGCAGGCCGAGCTTGGACAGGCTCATGCACAGGATGGTGTTCGGGTTCCACAGCGGCGTGGCGTCGCTGAAGATGATGCCGGGGAACGGCACGCCGTAGGCGTTGTCGATGACCAGCGGAATATCGCGCTGTTGCGCCAGCAGATCGAGCTTCATCAGCTCTTCGTCGGTGATCACGTTGCCGGTCGGGTTGGTCGGCCGTGAAACGCAGATCATGCCGATGTCATCGCCGATGGTGAGATGTTCGAAATCGACGTGATACTTGAACTGGCCGTCCGGCAGCAGCTCGATGTTCGGTTTGGCGGAGACGAACAGCCCTTCATCCAGCCCGGCATCGGCATAGCCGATATATTCCGGCGCCAGTGGGAACAACACGCGGCGGCGCGAGCCGTCGGCGTAGCGGCCGGCGAACAGGTTGAACAAGTAGAAAAATGCGCTTTGGCTGCCATTAGTCAGAGCAATATTCTGTGGCGAGATCTCCCAGCCGAGCTCGTCGCGCAGCAGATTGGCCAGCGCTTTCAGCAGCGCGTCCTTGCCTTGCGGGCCGTCGTAGTTGCACAGCGCTTCGGTCAGTTTGCCCTGGTCGAGCATCTCCTGGCACAGCTGTTTGAAATAGGCTTCCATCTCTGGGATCTGTGCGGGGTTGCCGCCGCCGAGCATGATGGCGCCGGGGGTGCGCAGGCCTTCGTTCAGGTCGTCCATCAAACGGGTAATGCCCGCATAACGGGTAAATTTTTCGCCGAAAAGTGAGAAAGTCATAGGTGCAGCAGTACTGTTTTTTAGCAGGTAATCACCCACCATACCGCCAGATAAACCCCGCTGCAATGCGGCTGACAAATCGACCGGTGGGCACAAGTTTTGCCCTGCGTTCGATTAGCAGCATATTACGCTGGATTATTGTGACCGTTCGCCGGCCCACGCCATTATCGCCTCAACCTTTCAGCCACGCGATTCAGCCACGCGATCTTAGGGTTGGCACAGGTTTTGCGGTCCCGACCCAGATCACACTTTTTCGCTGCATTTCATTAACACTATGGCAATTTATAACCATATCGAGTAACTTCCGCATCCGTTAAATTTAACTTAACAATAAAGATTATCTAAACTAATGCTCGGAAAGGGATGAGTAGTGCGGTAGCGTGGATGAAGCCATGCCAAAAGCACGGCTTTCAAGGCGATTTTACTTGCCTGACCATGGGTTGATTGCCAGTTTCGTCCCTGTCTATCTACAGAGTAATCGGTTTGATGAGCGGTGTCTCCTGCTGGCCGGCATGGGGCATGTACGTTGCCGTTGCTGAAAATTGGCTATTTTGTATAAAAAACACTAATCATACTACCCGCGAGGGAGCCGCAAATAGCATTTAGCGGCGTAACGCCAGGGTAGGGCGCTCTGTGTCCGGCAGATGCGCATCGCCAGGCATCGCAGCCCATTAGGCGGGTAGGGTTGGAGGATAAAGGTTTCGCGCCGATTCACCTGGCGTCATTTGAAAACCCGTATGCAGCGTAGACTTTCGCTCACCGCGCACAAGTGAGATGAGGTCAGGTAGCAATGAAAAACAGCGCAAGTCTGGTTTCGATAAATAAGTGGAAAAGAAATCTATAAAAGTCTCTTTCGCACTTTTTAGCGTGCAGGAAGTTTAAAGAATAAATAATCAAGCTCTTTTATTTGTGAGATGAATTACTTCACTTGAAAAACAGGGAAGCATTTGCTGTTCAATGTTCATGAGCATTGCGGTGAACATCAATATGTCGTTATTCCAATCAGAGTAAAAAGGAAGATTGCACGATGATTCGTGGTAACATTAAAGAGTTTGAGAACACACTTGAGTGCCGTGTGAGCGCATACCCCATGATGACAGATGTAGGGTATTGCAAATTGGCTTCGGATGACTTTAACCTTACCGATGCGCAAAAATCAGACTTAAGTATTATTCAGCGGCATTTCGATACGCTTGCTCTGGATCCCTACGGTGAAAATGCGGGGCGCTATCGGCAGCACAGTAAATATGTGCTTTTACCTTGCTTTAATCTCTTGATTCCTCAATCTTCCGAACACGCCTACAGTTACAAACAAGATGTCGGATTTAATGATGAAGTCGTTGAGGAGGCAAGGAAGTTTCAGCCTGTTCCAAACGAAATTTTGTCAAATAATCTGATCACGTCGCTTGTCCTGCATGATTTTAAAAACTCCCCGTTACATGAGTATGCTTCCACGATTCCCATGGAGGTCGGCATTCACTTCATCAGAATGAAAGCGACGGTTGATGCGCCGGGGATTTCCGTACCGAATCGACTTCATAAGGATGGCGAGCCTTGCACCTGGATACATTTGATCAATCGTGATGGTGTTTCTGGCGGTGAGAACATCATTACAGATAACACCAAGACGAACATCCTGTGTAATGAGGCGATGCTCAAACCGCTGGACTCCATCGGCATCGTTGATGATCTAGTCTGGCACCAGGTGAAACCGGTTCATGTGGATGGGCACGGTAAGGTGGGCTTCCGCGATGTCATATTAATCGATTTCACCCCGATGTTCGCGGTGCCAAATAACCCATCGTAATAAAGACTCACATGAACGGGGGGATCCTTTATTCAAGGCATGCCCCCCACTTCCTGATACTCGAAAATAGGCAGTAACCGTGTTAGCAAAAGAAACTCTTGCCGTTCACAGCGGAACCATTATCGACGAAATGCATGGTGGCATTCTTTCTCCGCTATTCTCCGCGAGTTCTCACAAGCATCTTGATATGACAGAAGATGTCTATCCAAGACATGGTAACTTACCCAATCAACGCGCCGTTGCCGAGAAGATGTGCGCATTGGAAAGCGGTGGTGAGGCCGCTCTGGTATTCAGTTCCGGTATGGCGGCTTTCGCGACGGCGATGCTTTCGCATTTAAAAGCCGGTGACCATATTGTTTTACAAAACGGCGTGTATTCAGGTGCGCTCAAGTTTGTACAGAATCATTTTGCAAAATTAGGCATCACATACAGCGTTTCGGAGAGTTGTGAAGTAGAGAGCATCATCGCATTAGTCAATTCGAATACGCGAATGATATATATCGAAACACCGACAAATCCATTGCTTAAAATCCTGAACATTGAGCTATTGACCCGATTCGCCAAGAGTCGGGGGGTGTTCACCATTATTGATAACACCGTGGCGACGCCTATCAACCAAAACCCTCTGGAATATGGCGTCGATTTGGTATTGCACAGCGCCACCAAGTTTTTGGGCGGCCACGGCGATGTGTCAGGCGGCGTGGCTGTCGGCAGTGAAGAGTCCATTGCTGCAATGGCCGAATATATGAATGACTTTGGCGGGTGTCTGAACGCGCAGTCATGTCATCTGCTTGAGCGAAGCTTGCGCACGTTGGCCATTCGAATGAATGCCATTAACCGCAACGCGATGGAACTGGCCAGCCGTTTAAATGAGCACCCTAATGTGACGAACGTGTTCTATCCGGGGTTGCCGAGTCATCATAATCATAGCGTAGCCCGCGAACAAATGAGGGGGTTCGGCGGCATGGTCAGCTTTGAAATCGCCCCGCGGTTTGACGCGACAAGTTTTCAGAAGAAGTTAAATCTCATCGTCCCTTCCAACAGTTTGGGGGATTTGGAGACCACGCTGAACTCGCCTTATCAGGCCTCATCGTCGTTCAGAAGTCTTAGCGAGCAGGAGCAGAAAAAATCAGGGATTACGAGGCAATTAATACGAATGTCAGTCGGCATCGAAGACGTTAATGACTTGTATGAAGATTTGCATCAAGCGCTCAAGTGAATGATATGGAATTAGAAATGCAAACAGGCTCAACGTTGAATAGTGATGAAGTTCACCGCATAGAATCTCTTTATGGGCTGACGGTAAAAAGCAGCGCCTTCTTGGGGATGGGATCTGGCAATACCAATTACTGCCTCGAAACGGATATCGGCCGCTGTGTTTTCAGCATTATTGAAGAGCAAAGCCGTGATGATGTTGAGATCATGGCGAAGACGCTGGTATGGCTGGAAGCACATGATTATGAGACCTCCTTGCTGGTCAAACCCAAAGGGCAAGAAAGCTATTCAATTATATTAAGGGGCAAGCACTCTCTATTAAGAACCTATATGGATGGCGCCGTCCGCCGGGATTTCAACGAACATATGCTCAGGCAGCTCGGCGTTGCCATGGCGAAACTGCATACGATCCCCGTCCCTAATTTCTTAACAGACTCAGTCTTCTATGAGCAGAAAAAGTTCATGGATGCCCTCGATGCCAATATCGATCAGGATTATGAGCGCTGGGCCAAAGACAGACTCAGGCATCTTGCCGTAGAACGCATCAGCGGCTTGCCTACCTCTGTCATCCACTCCGATCTTTTCTACGACAATATGCTGTTTGAAGGCGAGCAGTTCGTCGGCATGATAGATTTTGAGTTGACCTGTATTTATCACTCCGTTTTCGATATCGCCATGGCGATTGTCGGCACCTGCGGCATCAATGGGACGCTGTCGCCGGAAAAAGCGAAGCATATCATCGCGGGTTATAATTCTATAAGAATGCTTGAAGCGCGCGAAATTAAGGTGTTGAAAACCTATACGGAATACGCCGCCATCCTGACATCTCTTTGGCGTTATTGGCGGTATAGAATCTATCAGCCGGGTGGTGATAAATCTGATAAATATCGCGAAATGACAAGCCTGGCTAAAAGTATTGAACGCACCGACTTCTCACAAATTTGCTGACACGTTCCCTTCATAAAGTAAAAGGGCGTCGAGCGTAAATTCGACGCCAAGACAATCGAACGTTAATATTCGGCCCTGATTATAGTACGGAGTAACCCGCTGCATGGACATCAAAGACACGAAAAAAATCGTCATCCTCGTTGACGCCTACTCATCCGGAAATGATGTGGCACCGGAATTCAATAAAAAAGGATACGGGTGCGCGCACATTCAAAGTCGAGAAGATATCCCGGCGAAGCTGCTGAATAGCTACAGAGGGGATGATTTCTTTATCAGTTTGCAATACACGGGGGATGAGATCCTCAATCAATTGCAAGAGTATGATGTTATCGCGGTGATTGCAGGCTGTGAAACAGGCATTGAACTCGCAGATCATCTGGCTGAGCTTCTGGACCTGCCCGGTAACGATACCGGCACGAGCCGTTCTCGCAGGAATAAATACCTGATGCAGGAGTGCCTGAAAAATAGCGCGATCAATCATATCCCCACGCACCGGTTAACTACCCTTAAAGACGCCACGCAATATGCGACCGAGCTGTTTAAAAAATACCGGAAGCTGGTGCTAAAACCCGTTGACAGCGCAGGCACGGACTCCGTTTTTGTTTGCAAAACGGTTGAAGAAGTTGAAGCTCATTCGGGTGATTTGTTCAAAAAAAGCAATCAGCTCAATTTAAAAAATGAAGTCATTATTCTGCAGCCTTTTATTGAGGGGGAAGAGTACGTCGTCGATACTGTCAGTTATCAAGGCCGTCACAAGATCTGTGCGATATGGAAGATGGGCAAGGGCAGTTACAACGGGGCCGATTCCATCTGTGAGTTCACCGAACTGACCTCCTTCGATGCGCAGAATCACGCTCAGCTCAAAGATTACATCTTTAGCTGTCTGGATGCTTTAGGGATCACGTTTGGCGCAGCGCACTCGGAACTGTTTTTAACCAAAGACGGTTGGACGCTAATTGAAACCGGGGCCAGACCGCACGGCGCGGGTTTTCCGGCGTTGTCATCCCTGGCGTTGAAGCGCACGCAGATTGACGAACTGGTACTGAGCGTGTGTTCAACCGAGGCATTCCTGGAAGCGGTCGCAGAGGAATATAAACCGTTAAACTATTTAAAAATTAAAGAGCTGATATCTTTTAGCGCTGGCACTATCAAGGCCGTTAAGCATGTCGATACCATCGCCGGTTTGCCATCCTACAAGAAATCAAATCTGCCGGATGTTGATCAGGAAATAAAACTCACGACGGACGTTTACAGCTCTCCGGGCTGGATTGCGTTAAGCCACCGTTGCGCCGATCAGCTCAATGCCGACTATCAATATATCGTTGGCCTTGAAAGTAAGGGCATGTTTGAAGTCTATGAACACTAAAATCAAGGCGTCCGGCCCAACGTACATTCTTGGATATTGCATCCTGGGTGCGGCCATAGATGTTTTTCTCTCAGGTTTGTTGCAGAGCATCGATCTGTTCGTATTATTGTTTTGGACTTTCACCTTGACCTGGCTCGGTTTCTTTGTGATCTCCGTGCTGTTTTTCCCCGTCAAGCTGCGAGCTTGCCTCAACGCCTGGAAGTTAATTCTATTATTGAATATCTCTACGCTGGGAGCTTGGGTTGGGCTTTTCGTTGGGTTGAAATGGACGGAGCCCTCCATTCTGGTGGCCATGCTTTTTGGACTGAGCCCGATCATTTCTGTTTTCATTGAGATTTATAACCGAAATTCGGTGGGTGTAAAAAACATCGTTATAGCCGTGATGCTGGCTTTTATTGTCGCCGTGCTGATGATATTGGCCGTGAAAGGGCAGCGTTTTAACCCCTTCGATTCAAACACCCTATTTGTTCTGGCGCTTGGCTTAGTGTGTCTCGTCACCTCAACCTGTATGGCTGTCGGCACCTATATTGCAAAATCATTGTCCAAACAAGCGTTTAACGCCGTCAATATTCAGTCGTTCAGATTTCCCTTGCTCATTGGCGTTTGCGCGCTGATGTTGCCGAGCGAAGGCGTATTGGCAACGACGCAATCCAGCTTCTGGATGTACCTGCCGATCATCGTCATATTAGGGAATATATTGCCGCTATGGATGCTGCAAAAGGGTATTGAACTCACCAGCGCCTTGACCACCAACATTATTGTGAATGTTTCACCCTGCATTACGCTGTTGCTGGAGGCTTTTGACCCGTCGATAGCCTACAGCCATATGAAACTGGCGGTGTTGGTGATGCTGCTGCTGGTCATGCTGATCGCCAATGACGACGTGGGCAAATTTGTCGTCAGCAAGATAAGGGGGAAGCCCGTGAGTTTGACGGAGTGAAAATACTCCGTCGACAGCCGCAAAAAGCGGCGAGGCCGGCGATCCGCAGATCGCCGGCCGCGCTGAGTTATTTCTGCAACAGCTGCGGGTTGACGCAGTTTTCTTTCACCGTGCCGGTCAATGCCGCGATCAAGTTATCCACCGCGCAGGCGGCCATGCCGTAGCGCGTTTCATGGGTGGCGGAGCCGATGTGCGGCAACGCCACTACGTTCGGCATGCTGAGCAGCGGCGAGTCGGCCGGCAGCGGTTCCTTCTCGAACACATCCAACCCCGCGGCGTGGATCACGCCGTTTTGCAGCGCTTCGATCAGCGCCTGCTCATCCACCACCGGCCCGCGGCCGGCGTTGATCAGAATGCCGCTTTTCTTCATCTTCGCCAGCTGATCGCGGCCGATCAGATGGAAAGTTTGTTCGGTCAGCGGCAGCGTGATGCAAACGAAATCCGACTCGGCCAGCAGGGTATCCAGATCGCAGCGGCGGGCGTTGAAGCGTTGCTCCGCCTCTTCGTGCGTGCGGCGGGCGTTGTACAGCACCGGCATGCCGAAGCCGAAGTGCGCGCGCTGCGCCAGCGCCAGGCCGATGCGGCCCATGCCGAGGATGCCGATGGTTTTGTGGTGCACGTCGACGCCGAACCAGTCCGGCCCGATGCTGCCGCGCCATTCGCCGGCCTTGACCCGTTCCGCCACTTCCACCACCCGGCGCGCCGTCGCCAGCACCAGGCTCATGATGGTGTCGGCGACGGTTTCGGTCAGCACCGTCGGGGTGTGCATCAACAGCACGTTATGGGCGTTGAGCGCCTCGACGTCGAAGTTGTCGTAGCCGACGGAAACGGTCGAAGCCGCGCGCAGTTTGGGCGCCTGCTGCAGGAAGGCTTCGTCAATTTTGCCGCCGGAACCGATGATCCCTTCGGCCTGCTGCAACGCCTGGCGCAGTTCCTCACGGTTCTCCGGCTGCAGGCCGTTGAACGCGTGTACGGTGAAGTGTTGTTCCAGACGTTCACGCAGGTCGGCGGGCAGGCTTTTGTACAATACGATAGAAGGTTTCATCACGAACTCCAGCTGGGCCAAAGGGGGCCTGGCGCCCCCTCGGGTTGATTGACAGAGAAAAAGTATAACCGGATCAAGCCATCTGCGGCTGGATCTCGTTGCGGGCGGGCTTGACGATCAGCGTCAACACCACCGCCACCACCAGTGCGATGGCCATAAACATGTAGGAAGCCGCCGGGCTGCCGGTGGCGCCGTTCAGGTAACCGACGAACCAGGAACCGAAGAACGAACCCAGCGCGCCCATGCTGTTGATCAGCGCCATGGCGCCGCCGGCGACGTTTTTCGGCAGCATTTCCGGAATGATGGCGAAGAACGGCCCATAAGGGGCGTACATCGCGGCGCCGGCGACCACCAGCAGGCCGTAAGAGATCCAGAAATGGTTGGTGCCGACGGCGTAAGAGCCGAAGAACGCCAGCGCGCCGATCAGCAGCAGCGGCCAGACAAACAGCTTGCGGTTTTGCATTTTGTCCGACGCCCAGGAGACCACGATCATGGCGATGGTCGCCGCCAGGTAAGGCACCGCCGACAGCCAGCCGGCTTCCACCATGCCCATCTGCATGCCGCTGCGCAGGATGGAAGGCAGCCACAGCACGAAGCCGTATACGCCGATGCTCCAGGCGAAGTACTGCACGCACAGCAGGATCACGTTGCGCGAACGGAAGGCTTCGCCGTAGTTGCGCACGGCCTTGATGCCTTTCTGTTCTTCGTCCAGCTGCTGTTGCAGCGCCTGTTTCTCATCGGCGCTCAACCAGCCGGCCTGCGCCGGTTTGTCTTTCGCCAGCACCCACCAGCAGAACGCCCAGATGACCGCCGGAATGCCCTCGATGATGAACATTTCGCGCCAGCCGAAGGCGTGGATCAGGTAACCGGACACCACCGACATCCACAGCACCGTTACCGGGTTGCCGAGGATCAGGAAGGTATTGGCGCGTGAACGCTCCGATTTGGTGAACCAGTTGCTGATGTAGATCAGCATTGCCGGCATCACCGCCGCTTCCACCACGCCGAGGATAAAGCGGATGGCGGCCAACATCGGGATATTGCTCACCACGCCGGTCAGCGAGGCGCAGCCGCCCCACAGGATCAGGCACCAGAAGATCAGTTTTTTGACGCTGCGGCGCTCGGCGTAGATGGCGCCGGGAATTTGGAAGAAGAAATAACCGAGGAAAAACAGCGCGCCCAGCAGCGAGGCCATGCCCTTGGTGATGCCGAGATCCTCATTGATGCCGGCGGCGGAGGCGAAGCTGAAGTTGGCGCGATCGAGATAGGCCAGGCTGTAGGTGATAAACACGATGGGCATGATGTACCACCAGCGTTTGGCCGCGACAGTCGCTTTGTTCATGTTCAGTATCCTTCAGTGGTGTTGCATCCCCTTCGCCCAGCCCGTTGGGCATGAAAGACGAAGGGGCAGATGCTCTCCCGACGCGTCCCGGTTGTAGGGCCAGAGGCTGACGTCATGCGGAGAAGTCGTTTTTTTATTGTTATTCGGCCAGCGCCGCGCGGGTCGGCAGGCCTTCGCTGTCGCCGATGGCCTGGATCGCCAGCGAGCCGATTTTGTTGCCGCGCTGCACCGCCTGTACCAGCGTTTTGCCTTCCAGCAGGGCGCTGAGGGTGCCGACGGCAAAGCCATCACCCGCCCCCACGGTATCCACCACGTTGTCGACCTTGACTGCGGCCACCGCCGCTTTATCGCCGGCGGCGGTTTTAAACCAGGCGCCGTCCGGGCCGGTTTTGATGATCACCGCCTGCACGCCGCGTTCCAGATAGAAATCGGCGATGCCTTCCGGCGTCGATTGGCCGGTGAGGATCTGCCCCTCTTTCAACCCCGGCAGCACCCAGTCGGCGGCGAACGCCAGCTGGTTCAGCTGCTCGACCATCACCTCGCGGCTGGGCCACAGCACCGGGCGCAGATTGGGGTCGAACGAAATGGTTTTGCCCATGGCGCGCATCTCGCGCGCCGCATGGTGGCACAGCGCCAGCGATTCGCCGGACAGCGCCGCCGCCACGCCGCTCAGGTGCAGGTGACGCGCGGAACCGAAATACTCGCGGTTAAAATCGGCAATCGACAGGTGGCTGGCCGCCGAGCCCTTGCGGAAATATTCCACGCTGGGATCGGTACCATCGGTAGTCTTGGATTTCACCTGAAAACCGGTCGGATAGTGGCCGTCGACCGTCACCTGCCGGTAGTTGATGCCTTCTTTTTTCAGCTGCTGCAGGGTGAAGCGGCCAAACGAGTCGTTGCCGACGCGGCTGACCCAGCCGACGTTCATGCCCAGACGGGCCAGGCCGATCGCCACGTTCAGTTCGGCGCCGGCGATGCGTTTGGTGAAGGTTTCCACCTCCGCCAAATCGCCGGTCTGCGCCGCCACGAACATCGCCATGGCTTCACCCAGCGTGACCACATCCAGGGGCGCCTGCTGCGCCGTCGTTGCCGTTAACGTTGTCATCATGGGGTTACTCCGCACGCAAAATATTGACGTAATGGCGGGTGACGGCTTCCAGGTCATCACCCTGCAACGGGAATTCGATGCCGCGCGGCGCATCGTGCGGCAGGCGGGCCAGCAGATCGCGCCAGCTGCCGTCGGTCTCGTCCAGCGCAATGGCGCGCCAGCCGCGCGGACCTTGCGTGGCGGCCTTGACGTGCACGTAACCGACGTGGCGGGCCAGGCGCTCGGCGGCGGCGAAGGCGTCTTGCCCCACCCACAGCCAGTTGGCCATATCGAAGGTCATGCTGACCGGCAGGTGGCTATCTTCCGCTGCATGGAAAAAGGCGTTCAGCATCGACAAAATGCCGCAGTCCGGCGTTTGGTCGTTCTCGACCACCAGTTTGACCGGATGTTGCTCCAGCGCCACTTTCAGCTCGGTAAAATCGAAGCCGGGGCGGAAATGGCCGAGGGAGAGCTTCAGCTGGCGCGCGTTCAGCGCCTGCGCTTCCGCCAGCAGCGCCGGCAGGTTGGGATTCAGCGTATGTTGCGGAGTGAACAGCGCCTCAGGGGCGGAATAGACGGCGAACAGCTGCTGGCGTTCTATCTCCTGGGCCAGCGCAGGCAGGCTGTCCAGTTCGCCGGCGGCGAACAGTTCGCGGCGGATCTCCACCCCGTCGGCGCCCGCGCCGGCGATGATGGGCAACAGCGCGCGCTGGCCGCCCTGTTGTTTGACGGTATCGGCGCCGTAGGCACCGGTGACCACGATGATTTCTGTTTTCATTTTGACTCCTGAGGCGGCATTGTCGCCGCCGCTGCTGTTACCGGTACGTTAAATGGAACCGGTTCCAGTAGAAAGCGACAGAGTGTAAAAATATGATCGCAATCACGAAGCTGAGCAAAAAACAGCCGATGAAGGCGGGGCGGTTAAGGCCCCGGAGAAGGCGGGTTAGCGGGTGGTGGAGCCGCGGACGATCAGCTCGCCGGAGAACATCTGCTCGCCGCTGGGGGCGGCCAGACCCTGAATACGCTGCACCAGCCGCTCCAGCGCCGCGTGCCCCATTTGGTAGGTGGGTTGTTTCAGCGTAGTGATGCCGACGCCCGCCAGTTCCGCCCACTCCAGCTCGTCGAAGCCCAGCAGGCCGATGTCGTTGCCCCACTGGATGCCGAGCCGGCGCATGGCGCGCGCCACCTGCAGTGTCAGGGCGCCGTTGGCGGAGATCACCGCCTTGCGCATGCCGCGATGACGGCCGCTGAAATCGCTCAGCACCTGTTCCAGTTTTTGCCGATCGTTGAGCGGCGTTTCGGCCTGCTCCGCCAGCAGCGCAGGGTGCTGCGCCATGGTATGCCTGAAGGCGTGCAGGCGTTCCAGGCGGGTATTGACCGTACCGAGCGGTTCGCTGAGGAACAGGATCGCTTCGAAGCCTTGTTGCAGCAGGTGCTCGGTGGCGACGGTGGCGGCTTCGCGGTTGTTCAGGCCCACTACGTCGCAGGCGAAGTCGGGGATTTTGCGGTCGATCAGCACCATCGGCAGCATCGACTGTTGCAGCGTGGATAACGCTTCCTCGCGCATGCCGACCGCGTTGACCACGATGCCTTCCACCCGGTAACTGCTGAGCAGCTGCAGGTAGTGCTGTTCCTGATTGACTTCGTTGTTGGTGTTGCACACCAGCAGGGTAAAGCCGTGTTGGCGGCAGGCGGCCTCGATGCCGCGCATCACGTCCACCGAATAGGGGTTGGTGATATCGGCGAGGATCAGGCCGATCAGGCGCGTTTGGCCGCCCTTCAGGCTGCGCGCCATCTGGCTTGGGCGGTAGTCGAGCTGCTGGATCGCCTGTTCGATGCGCTGTTTGAGATCGTCGGAAAGCAGGTGCTGTTCACCATTCAGATAGCGTGACACGCTGGTCTTGCCGGTTTTGGCGATGCTCGCTACATCGCTGATGGTGGCGCGTCCTGAGGCGCGCGTTGCCTTGACAGTGCTCACAGCCGATCCCTCCTGCGGTTAATTGCCAAGGAGACTACCATACCCGGCGTGCGGGCGGGAATGTTGAAGGATAAGGAGAAAATCGCAGGGAAGCGGCGGGGCGCCGGTGGCGCCCCGCGCGGGATTATTGCAGCGGGCTGAGGGTGATCTCGACGCGGCGGTTTTGCGCCTTGCCTTCCGCGGTGCTGTTGGACGCGATCGGGTTGTCCGGGCCGGCACCGGCGGTGCGGATACGGTTCGCCGCCACGCCCTGGGTGATCAGCGCGCTGGCTACGCCATCGGCGCGCTGCTGCGACAGGTTCATGTTGAGCGAACGGGAACCGGTGCTGTCGGTGTAGCCGATGACGTTGACTGCGGTTTTCGGATACTCTTTCAGCACCATAGCGACGCCGGTCAGGGTGTTGGCGCCCGCCGGTTTCAGCGTGGCGCTGCTGCTGTCGAAGGTCACGTTGTTCGGCATGTTCAGCACGATGTTGTCGCCCTGACGGGTGACGCTGACGCCGGTGCCTTTCATCTTGTCGCGCAGTTTGGCTTCCTGCACGTCCATGTAATAGCCAGCGCCGCCGCCGAGCGCCGCACCGGCCGCCGCGCCGATCAGCGCGCCCTTGCCGCGATCTTTCTTGGAAGAGGACAGTACGCCGACGCCGGCGCCCAGTGCGGCCCCGAGGCCCGCGCCGATGCCGGACTTGCCGACTTCGGATTCGCCGGTGTAAGGGTTGGTGGTACAGGCCGACAGCGTGAGCGCGACGCTCACTGCGCCGGCAATAATTGCAATGCGTTTTTTCATGTTCTTGTCCTTAATGGCATCAATATCTGTACGCGCCGGACCAACACGGGGGCGCAAAAAAGTAGGCGACGCAGGTGGGGCCCGCATCACCGCGCTACTATGACGCGTTGGCTCGCCGGCAGTTCCGGAGAAAAACGTGACAAATGATGAGCGCGGGTAAGTGCTGGGGGAGTTATGCGACAAAACGCCGGGCGGCGCCATGCAGCGGATTCCTAATTGCGCGCTGCCAGGGTGCGAATGCGCCTTTTTTAACCGTAACCGGTTGAATTCTCGATTGCCGGCCAGTTCATGATCAGCGTATAGGCCTGGGTTTCGTCGTTAAACAGGCGCTGCGTCACCTGAAAGCCGTGCTTGTGGTAAAACGCGCAGGCGCGCAGGTTTTGCTGATAAACCTCCAGGCTGAGCCGGCGGTAGAGCTGCTGCACGTGCGTCATCAGCGCCCGGGCTACGCCGCGGCCGTGATACGCCCGATCGACAAACAGCGCGCCGATGAACTGTTCGTCCAGCACGCTGATAAAGCCGACGATCTCGTTTTCATGCCAGCAGGCCCAGCTCTGCGCGCGCGGCAGGTAATTTTCCCGCACCAGTGCGGCGCTTTCACGCCAGTATTTTTCCGCCACGAACGGATGGGCGGCGATGGTGCTGGGCAGCCACAGCGCCATCAGCCGGTCGATATCCGCCGGGCCACAGGGGCGGATCAGCGTGGCTTTGGGTAGCACATGCACCCCGTGAGATGATCGTTCACCAGCCCGCTGGCCTGCATGAAGGCGTAACAGATGGTGGAGCCGATAAACTTGAAGCCGCGCTTTTTCAACGCCTTGGACATGGCGTCGGACTGCTCGGTTTTGGCCGGAACCTGGTTCAGCGCCTGCCAGCGGTTGAGCTGGGGCCGGCCGCCGACGAAGTCCCATATGAAGGTGACGAAATTCTCGCCGGCCGCCTCCATCGCCAGATAGGCTTTGGCGTTGGTGATGATGGCTTCTATCTTGCCGCGGTGACGGATGATGCCGCTGTCTTGCAGCAGCCTTTCCACGTCTTGTTCGGTCATGGCGGCGACCCGCTGCGGATCGAAATCATGGAAGGCGCGGCGGTAGTTCTCGCGCTTTTTCAGCACGGTGATCCAGGAAAGACCGGCCTGTTGTCCCTCCAGACACAGCATTTCAAACAGCTCGCGCGCGTCGGTGGTGGGCGTGCCCCATTCCTTGTCGTGATACTCGAGATACAACGGATCGGCCGTCACCCAACCGCAACGTTCTTCTGCCATCCTGAATGTCCTTGTGCTGTATTTATGAACAGTAATCATCGCTCGAAGCGGTGAACTTGGCAAGCCTCTGATTGTTTTGTCCGCAGCCCCGCTTGACGTGACGAAAAAGCCGACAATAGTTACTACATGGCCGGTGGAAAACCGGCCAACGATAAAAACGACATTGCCTTCATTTGCAGGCTCTCAGGAGTCGATTCATGCCTCTAAAAATAACATGCATGCCCCGCCCGGCGGCGCTTGCAGTGGCGTTACTTTGCAGTGTGACCCTTCCGGTTCAGGCGTATGACCAACTCTACGTCTTTGGCGACAGCCTGAGTGATACCGGCAACAACGGCCGGTTCACCTATGACGGCAGTCAGCACCTGCTGTACGACGAAGCGTTGGCGCAACGCATCGGCGCGGCGCTGGTGGCCTCGGACAACGGCGGTGAAAACTACGCCGCCGGCGGCGCCGTGGCGGTGCCGGGCCTGAACCCGGTCGACAACACTCAGGATCAGGTGCAGCGCTACCTGAATCGGGTTAACGGCCAGGCCGATGGCGACGGTTTGTATATTCACTGGATCGGCGGTAACGATTTGGCGGCGGCGGCGCTGAACGCCGCTACCGCGCCCGGCGTGGCCTATAACAGCGCCGCGGCCGCCGCCGCGCAGGTGCATTCGCTGCTGAACGCCGGCGCCGGCACGGTGATCGTGCCGACGGTGCCGAACATCGGCTCCACGCCGCAGCTGATGGAACTGATCATTCAGCAGGCGCTGCCGCCGGTACAGGGGGCGGCGATTCAGGCGGCCTATGCCACGCTCAATTCGGTGGCAACCCCGGACAACGCTTCGCGCACGCAGGCGATCCACGCGGCGTTGACCGCCGCGGCGAAGCAGGGCAGCGCGATCCCTCAGGTGCAGCAGGCGATCGCCGCCCAGCTTGTGGCGGCGTATGACAGCCTGAGCGCGCAGGCCGCTCAGCTGACCGATTTCTATAATCAAAGCGAAGACCGTTTGCTGGCGCAGGGGGGCGGCAATATCGTGCGGGTGGACGTGAACAAGCTGTTCGCCGAAGCGATCGCCAATCCGGCGCAGTTCGGCTTCGCCAACACGGCCGGCATGGCTTGTCCGGCGGGCGTTTCCTCGGCGGTTTGCCGTTCCGACATGCCTGGCTTCGACGCCGGCCACTCCTATCTGTTCTCCGACCATTTCCACCCCAGCCCGCAGGCGCACCTGCTGATTGCGGATTATATCCAGGCGGTATTGGATGGCCCGGCGCAGGTGGTGGCGCTGAATCAGGCGACGGCGGCGATGGCGCGTGACAGCCGCGCCACGCTCGACAGCCGTTTCCAGCAGCTGCGCAACGGCGACAATCCGCAGGGCTCGCTGGGCGTGTTCGGCGGCTACGCAGGCCAGCACTATGACTATGCCGATAACCGGGCGGCGGGGGATGGCAACGCCACCACCCACAACCTGACCGTCGGCGTGGACTATCAGCTGACCGACAGCTGGTTGATCGGTGCGTTGATCGCCGGTTCCAACGACGATCAGCATCCTTCCAGCCGCTATGACTACAAGGCGCGTGGGGTGCTGCTGTCGGCCTTCAGTTCGCTGGCCATATTCGAGCAGGGATGGGTCAATGCCGATCTGCACTATGCGACGATGGATTATGACGACATCCGCCGCAGCATGCGGTTGGGGCCGCTGACGCGCACCGAAACCGGTTCGACCTCCGGCAAGCAGTGGGGCGCGCGCGTGACCGCCGGCTATGACTTCCCTATCGCTGCTTACCTCACCACCGGGCCGGTGGCGCAGTTCGCCTGGGATTACAGCCATGTGTCCGGCTACAGCGAAGACGGTGATGACAGCACCGCCATGCGCTTCAACGATCAAACCTATCATTCGCAGATCGGCGCGTTGGGCTGGCGGTTGGATACGCAATTCGGCGTGTTTAACCCCTATGCGGAAGTGAGTTATCAGCATCAGTTCGGCGATGACGTCTACCGCGCCGGCGGCGGCCTGAAATCGACGCAAACCTCATTTACTCGCGACAGTGCGGGTCAGGACAAAAACTGGGTGGATGTCACGCTGGGGGCCAACATGCCGTTGACGGATAGAGTGTCGGCCTTCGCCACCGTCTCGCAAACCGGCGGCCTGAGCAGCGGCGAGCAGTTTATGTATAACGTCGGCGTCAGCGCGCGCTTCTGAGAACTCTTGGGAGAGGATAGAGCCTGTGACGGCGAGATGGCGAGGCGATGTGGGCGGATGAGACTGTACTTTAGTACAACTATCATTTATCGCTGAAAGTTCTTATCGTTATTGCATAACGATAAAATACAGCGCTACAAAAAAAAACTGATCCTATAAAGGATCAGGTAGCCACTTGGCCAACACCAGGGAAAATTTTGGTTATTATTGTATATCCAAATCTTCACTGTCAATGGCTTTTTCCCTTCATCATCGGATGCGGGGCGTTTTCGCCTGCCTGTCTGGCCCCTCTCATCTTCAACGCGACAGAACGCTTTTGTCAGATGCATGTCATGATGCCGAGTTGTTATGATTTTGTTTTCTTTGTGTTTCTTTGCCGGATAATGCCCTCTGCCGCCCCTTCTTCAGCGACGCGCTTATTTCTCGATTAAATTAATTTCCCCTCCGAAATTATTTTAATTGACTCTTTAAAACGCCTGTTGATTATTAACGCTTCCTATTATGCCTGTCGGTTTAATTTACTTGGCGGCGCAACCGGGTTATACTCTTCTCAGTTTTATAGTGATGTTATTTCTTGAAGAGGATTGGTGAGTGTCTAACTTTTTTTTCAATAATGAAACCATTAATGCCTCTATAAAAGAAGAGTTGGAACGCGGGCTGAGCAAATACAATAATATAAAATATGCCTATGCTATAATGAATAAAAGAAATCCGACTAGCTTTTCAATCATTTCCAATAGAACGGAGTGGTTCGAGTTTTATATCAAAAATAACTATCAGTTTATTGATCCCGTTTTGATTACCGCATCGCATAGAATCACCCCGTTTACCTGGGATAAAGATTTGGAAATTGGCGCAGGATTAAAATTGCCAAAGATTTTTGATATGGCCAAGAACTACAATATTATTAATGGGTATACTTTCGTCTTGCACGATCATCATCATAATCTGGTGGTGTTATCCATTATGTTGGATAAGCATTGTGATGCGGATGTTGAACAGCAGATTGACAATAATAAGGCCGAAATTCAAATGCTGCTGATTACCATGCACGGAAAAATGACGGCGCTCTACCAGGAAATGAGCACGCCTGCTGACTTTGAAAAAATGAACCAGCGGGAGTTTTTCTCCAAGCGTGAAAATGAGATCATCTACTGGGCGAGCTTAGGTAAATCCTATCAAGAAATTGCCCTTATCCTGGGAATAAAACTCACCACCGTAAAATATCACATCGGCAACGCCGTCAAAAAGCTTGGCGTCACCAATGCCAAACATGCCATCAGGTTAGGTGTGGAGCTGCAGCTCATCCGGCCGCTTCTCGCTGACTCGGAAGGATAATGGCCAGGAATCCAACGGGTTATCCCACTTTGTGGCGTGTTGGTTGATGCGCGCCAGCAATCTGTTCCGGTTGACATCGTCTATCGGCAGATAGATCAGATAAATATTTTTATTCTTTTCGGAGCATCCGGTTTTTACCACCGAGATATGCCAGCCGGAGCGTTGGAAAATAATGCGCATCGGGTGACTGATAATGGCGTATATGCCTTCGTAGCCGCAGCTTCTTGCATAGTTTATCATCGACAGGAAAAGCATGGTGCTAATTGGCGCTTGATGGAGTTGAAGTGCTTGAATGCGCGCCTTGTCTATAAATAATCTGCTGGCTTCAACGTAATTCCCTTCGGGGAGTTTTATATCGTTAAAGTAATTGTCGAATACGCCATCGCTGATCATGTTTGGGTATTTCGTTTCGATAAATCGCAAGCTGCAAATGACGTGATCTTGGTAGGTGCCGAAAATATAGGTGGCGTGACGGTTGTCGTATTCGTCAAACTCCATGTTATTTTCGCAATTAACGAGCCAGTCTAAACGGTCTTTAAACGTTTTTTTTCTTAAAGAGAATAGTTCTTTCGATCTGTTATCTGGCAGCAAATTATAGTCTACGTCAAAGAGCTCTATCATTTTCAATCTTTTTCCTAAGCGACTTAAATGGCTTTTTAGCTGCGGCTGTTATTTGTTCTTGTTATACTACCAGAGTCACTATGGCAAGTAAATTTCAGTCGATGCCGCGTCGGTAAGAATAAAGTAAATATATAACACTGAGTTATGTTTTTTTTCATTCCATTCACTTATTTGAATATTGTTCAACACGCCTGTTGTTTGTCGAAGAAGCCTCAAGCTGCCGGTAGTGGAAGCATGCGGGGGATGAATCGGCGTTTCTCTAAAGCCAGCCGATACCCGAGCCTGCGAAAGCGGTGCGGTACCTCGCCTTCTGCGGCGCCGATGCTGCCGACGGTTTTCTTGGCCGACGGGTGAAAATCCAGCGCTTCTTGCCCCGATTCGCACTTGTTGCCGGATTCTGGCTGTATATCTTACGGTCAAAGGGTATACTGGCGCATTCCATATAAATCCACTTGTATCGCGTGCGAATTCAACATGCAAAAGTTTGATACCAAGACCTTCCAGGGCCTGATCCTGACACTGCAGGATTATTGGGCGCGCCAGGGCTGCACCATCGTTCAACCATTGGACATGGAAGTCGGCGCGGGAACCTCACACCCGATGACGTGCCTGCGCGCACTGGGGCCGGAGCCGATGGCCGCCGCTTATGTGCAGCCATCCCGTCGCCCGACCGACGGCCGCTACGGCGAAAACCCGAACCGTCTGCAGCACTACTATCAGTTCCAGGTGGTGATTAAGCCATCGCCGGACAACATTCAGGAACTCTACCTGGGCTCGCTGAAAGAGCTGGGTCTGGATCCGACTATCCACGACATCCGCTTCGTGGAAGACAACTGGGAAAACCCGACGCTCGGCGCCTGGGGCCTGGGTTGGGAAGTGTGGCTGAACGGCATGGAAGTGACGCAGTTCACCTACTTCCAGCAGGTCGGCGGCCTGGAGTGCAAGCCGGTGACCGGCGAGATCACCTATGGCCTGGAGCGTCTGGCGATGTACATCCAGGGCGTGGACAGCGTGTACGATCTGGTGTGGAGCAACGGCCCGCTGGGCGTCACCACCTACGGCGACGTGTTCCATCAGAACGAAGTGGAGCAGTCCACCTACAACTTCGAATACGCCGACGTCGACTTCCTGTTCTCCTGCTTCGAGCAGTACGAGAAAGAAGCCCAATCGCTGCTGGCGCTGGAAAAACCGCTGCCGCTGCCGGCCTACGAACGCATCCTGAAGGCGGGCCATACCTTCAACCTGCTGGACGCGCGCAAGGCGATTTCGGTGACCGAGCGTCAACGCTACATTCTGCGCATCCGCACGCTGACCAAAGCCGTTGCCGAAGCCTACTACGCTTCCCGCGAAGCGCTGGGCTTCCCGATGTGCAACAAGAAGAACGAGAACTAAGAGGCAGCCATGACTCAACAGACTTTCCTGGTGGAAATCGGCACGGAAGAGCTGCCGCCGAAGGCTCTTCGTTCCCTGGCGGAATCTTTCGCCGCCAACTTCACCGCCGAGCTGGACAACGCCGGCCTGGAACACGGTGACGTGAGCTGGTTCGCCGCACCGCGCCGTCTGGCGCTGAAAGTGGCCAACCTGAGCGCGGCGCAGGCCGATCGCGAAATTGAAAAACGCGGCCCGGCGATCGCTCAGGCGTTCGACGCCGAAGGCAAACCGAGCAAAGCGGCCGAAGGCTGGGCGCGCGGCTGCGGCATCACCGTCGATCAGGCGGAGCGCCTGGTGACCGACAAGGGCGAGTGGTTGATGTACCGCGCCCATGTCAAAGGCCAGTCGGCGCAACAACTGCTGGCCGGCATGGTCAGCACCGCGCTCGGCAAGCTGCCGATCCCGAAACTGATGCGCTGGGGCGATTCCGACGTGCAGTTCGTGCGTCCGGTGCACACCGTCACGATGCTGCTGGGCGCCGATCTGATCCCGGGCACCGTGCTGGGCATCGAATCCGCGCGCACCGTGCGCGGCCACCGCTTCATGGGCGAAGCCGAGTTCACCCTCGACAATGCCGACCAATATCCGCAGATCCTGCTGGAGCGCGGCAAAGTGGTCGCTGACTACGAAGCGCGCAAAGCCCTTATCAAACGCGACGCCGAACTGGCGGCGCAGAAGATCGGCGGCAAGGCCGATCTGAGCGACAGCCTGCTGGAAGAAGTGGCCTCGCTGGTGGAATGGCCGGTGGTGCTGACCGCCAAATTCGAAGAGAAATTCCTGGCGGTGCCGGCGGAAGCGCTGGTGTACACCATGAAGGGCGACCAGAAGTATTTCCCGGTGTACGACGCCGCGGGCAAACTGCTGCCTAACTTTATCTTCGTGGCCAACATCGAGTCGAAAGACCCGCAGCAGATCATCTCCGGCAACGAGAAGGTGGTGCGTCCGCGTTTGGCCGACGCCGAGTTCTTCTTCAACACCGACCGCAAAAAACGTCTGGAAGACAACCTGCCGCGCCTGGAAACCGTGCTGTTCCAACAGCAGCTGGGCACCCTGCGCGACAAAACCGATCGCATCCAGGCGCTGGCGGGCTGGGTTGCCGGCCAGATTGGCGCCGACGTCAACCACGCCACCCGTGCTGGCCTGTTGTCGAAGTGTGACCTGATGACCAACATGGTGTTCGAATTCACCGACACCCAGGGCGTGATGGGCATGCACTATGCGCGCCACGACGGTGAGGCGGAAGACGTCGCCGTTGCGCTGAACGAGCAGTATCAGCCGCGCTACGCCGGTGATGCGCTGCCGCAGTCGCTGGTGGCCTGCTCGCTGGCGATCGCCGACAAGATGGACACCCTGGCCGGCATCTTCGGCATCGGGCAGCATCCGAAGGGCGATAAAGACCCGTTCGCGCTGCGCCGCGCCGCGCTGGGCGTGTTGCGCATCATCGTCGAGAAAAACCTGCCATTGGATCTGCAGACTCTGACCGAAGAGGCCGTGCGCCTGTACGGCAGCAAGTTGACCAATGCCAAGGTGGTCGACGACGTGGTGGAATTCATGCTGGGTCGTTTCCGCGCCTGGTATCAGGAAGAAGGCCACGCGGTCGATACCATTCAGGCGGTGCTGGCGCGCCGTCCGACCAAACCGGCCGACTTCGACGCGCGCGTCAAGGCGGTATCCCATTTCCGTACGCTGGACGAGGCGGCGGCATTGGCTGCGGCCAACAAACGCGTCTCCAACATTCTGGCCAAGTCTAGCGAAACGCTGAACGACAGCGTGCGCGCCTCGGTGCTGAAGGATGCGGCGGAGATCCAGCTGGCGACTCACCTGGTGGTGCTGCGCGACAAGCTGCAGCCGTATTTCGCGGCGGGCAACTACCAGGAAGCGCTGGTGGAACTGGCCGCGCTGCGTGAGCCGGTGGATGCGTTCTTCGACAACGTGATGGTGATGGCGGACGATGCGGAAGTGCGCGTTAACCGTCTGACGCTGCTGAGCAAACTGCGCGAGCTGTTCCTGCAGGTGGCGGATATCTCCGTGCTGCAGTAAGCGATTCTTTGCTGTGAAAAGGCGCCTGCGGGCGCCTTTTTTATGGTTGGCGTAACAGTCTGATACCGGCAGCGGTCAAGCGATAGCGTTGTAAACGGCTCTTGGGTTTATCCGGTAGCGTCATTTCAATCCAACCCGCATTCAAGGCCGGCTGTAGATAGCGCTCGCGGAAAGATTTTCGATCTTGCAACTGTAGAACATTCTGAAGCGTTTCTCGCGACATCTCCCCTTGCAGCGCCGCTAGCAAGTCAGCGACTTGGGGGGTGACTTGGGGGGTGACTTGGGGGGTAATGCTCAGCTCAAGCGCTTTTAGAATCATTTCCAGCATGAATTCAACGAAGGGTGAGCAATCGGTCTTTTGGTTGCTGGCATTCAGCGCCTGGTAATATCCGGGCTGGTTATCATGTACCAGGCTCTCAACCGGCACGTTGGCGAACAACGGATCCCAGCGTGACAAAATCAGCGTTTGCCACAACCGTCCCATACGGCCGTTTCCATCGGCAAAGGGATGGATAAATTCGAATTCATAGTGAAATACACAGCTGCCGATCAGCGGTGGCAGGTCGGTTTGTTGCAGCCAGATGAGCAATTGACGGATTAGCAACGGTACGCGTTCCGCCGGTGGAGCCATATGGATCACAACATTGCCGTTCATCACGCCGACGCCGCTTTGACGATAGCGGCCAGCATCAGGCAGTACGCCGTTTTCAACCGCCTCCGGCCGAGCCAATGTTCACCGCAAGCGGAATCGCGTATCGGAACGCCGCCAGTTGATCTATTCTTATAGGCGCACGGAGTGCGGAAAAAGGGGCGGAGTCCAATGAAAAAGCAGGTTTATAACAGGAGTTATGTCACATGGCGGTAGGGATCCAGAGCAGAGGTTTCGCGCGTTGGTTGGCACCGGTATTGGCATTGTTGGTGGTCATGCAATTGACCGCCTGCGGCGATAAAGAGCCGGAACAGCGCAAAGCATTTATCGATTACTTACAGAATACCGTGATGCGCAGCGGGGCAAACATCCCCACGCTGAGCGAAGACCAGAAACAGAAGTTTGGCAACTATGCCGGTGATTACGCGATATTGGTCGGCTTTTCGCAGCAGTTGTCCAAGTCGGTCGGCGCCAGCCTGACCCCGGCGCTGGATCAGATTAACCAGATCCGCACCGCGCAGGACTACCTGAACAAACGCGACGCGCTGCAGCAATCGGTCGGGGCGTTGAACCTGTTGGGCCAGCAGATCCAGTCGGCCAAATCGCAGGCGGATACTGCCCACGCGGCGCTGAAGCAGCCTGACGATCTGAAGGCGGTGTACAACCAGGCCTATGACAAGATCGTCACCGCCCCGGCCAACGCCTTGATGCCGGCGATCCCGACTACCGCCAGCTTTGTGCAGGATCTGGTGCAGGTCGGCGACTTCCTGCAGAGCCAGGGCAATCAGGTCAGCTTCAACAACAACGGCGTGCAGTTCCGCACTGCGCAGCAGGTGGCGCAATACAACACCATGATGTCGAATCTGGTGGCTAAGCAGCAGAACCTGATGAATGCGCAGAAAACCATTCAAAGCGTGACGCAATAATAACGCGTCCAGGCGCGAAACAGGCCGGCATTGCCGGCCTGTTTTATTTCCCCTCAGCGTTTCCAATCGCTTGCTGGCTTATTGCGCAGGCTTCTGTACTACACTTCAATTAATCCATTCATTAGGCAATGTAGTTTTCTTTCATTCATCACTTCGCTAGTTCCCGGCGGGATGAGTGCTCACAGGGAAGATCAAACAGAGCGTTGCGATCGGGCGCTGCAGCTAAAATAAATTGTGATTTTCATCACAATTTAAAAACAAACAGCCAAGTCAAAAATGTGACCAATGTCACTTTATTGTGGGTTTTGAGGCGGTTTTTTTCTCACTGTGCTTTTTTTACACGTCATAAGTGTGATCTAAATCACTATAAATGAGGGTTTGTTGGGGTGTTGTGTGTGATTTGTATCACAAAAAATCCGTGAAGTTCGCGTGACAAAAACAGCGTGATAGAGTCCGTTTCGCATACAGCGGCAACACGGCTGGATCGTCACAACAATAATCACGCGCTCTATTGTCAGCGCGTAACAATAGGGGTGTGTTTTATGTTTTCACCAGACATCAAGGTTAAAGTGCAAAACTTTGGCCGCTTCCTCAGCAACATGGTGATGCCCAACATCGGCGCCTTTATCGCCTGGGGGATTATCACCGCGCTATTCATTCCAACCGGCTGGCTGCCGAATGAAACCTTAGCCAAGCTGGTCGGCCCGATGATCACCTACCTGCTGCCGCTGCTGATCGGCTACACCGGCGGGCGGCTGGTGGGCGGCGATCGCGGCGGCGTGGTCGGCGCCATCACCACCATGGGCGTCATCGTCGGCGCCGACATGCCGATGTTCCTCGGCGCGATGATCGCCGGCCCGCTGGGCGGTTGGGCCATCAAGCATTTCGATCGCTGGGTGGACGGCAAGATCAAAAGCGGCTTTGAAATGCTGGTGAACAACTTCTCCGCCGGCATCATCGGCATGCTGCTGGCGATCCTGGCCTTCCTGGGCATCGGGCCGCTGGTGGAGGTGCTCTCCAAACTGTTGGCCGCGGGCGTGCACGTGATGGTGACGAACAACCTGCTGCCACTGGCCTCCATCTTCGTTGAACCGGCGAAAATCCTGTTTCTGAACAACGCCATCAACCACGGCATCTTCTCGCCGCTGGGTATTCAGCAGGCCACGGAAGCCGGCAAATCGGTGTTCTTCCTGATAGAAGCCAACCCAGGTCCGGGCATGGGCGTGCTGATGGCCTACATGTTCTTTGGCCGCGGCAGCGCCAAGCAATCCGCCGGCGGTGCGGCGATCATTCACTTCCTGGGCGGCATCCACGAAATCTACTTCCCCTACGTGCTGATGAACCCACGCTTGCTGCTGGCGGTGATCCTGGGCGGCATGACCGGCGTCTTTACCCTGACGATGCTGAACGGCGGCCTGGTTTCTCCGGCTTCCCCGGGTTCGATTTTGGCGGTGCTGGCGATGACGCCGAAAGGCGCTTACTTCGCCAACATTGCGGCGGTATGCGCAGCCTTCGCCGTCTCCTTCGTGGTATCCGCTTTCCTGCTGAAAACCTCCAAGGTGAAAGAGGATGACGATCTGGAAGCCGCGACCCGTCGCATGCAAGAGATGAAATCGCAGTCCAAAGGCGGCGCGGCGGCGCCGGCATCGGTCGACGGCGATCTGAGCACCGTGCGCAAAATCATCGTCGCCTGCGATGCGGGCATGGGGTCCAGCGCCATGGGCGCCGGGGTGCTGCGCAAGAAAGTGGCCGACGCCGGGCTGAAGAACATCTCGGTGACCAACAGCGCCATCAACAGCCTGCCGGACGACGTGGATCTGGTGATCACCCACCGCGATCTGACCGAGCGCGCGATGCGCCACGCGCCGCAGGCCCAGCACATCTCGCTGACCAACTTCCTCGACAGCAAGCTGTACAGCGATCTGGTCGAGCGTTTGGTGGCGGTCAACAAAACCACCGACAACCAGCAGAAGGTGCTGGGCGCGCTGGACGACAGCTTTGAAGCCGGGGAACCGAACCTGTTCAAGCTGAGCGAGAGCAACGTGTTCCTCAACCTGCAGGCCAGCGACAAAGAGCAGGCGATCCGCTTCGCCGGCGAGCAGCTGGTGAAGGGCGGCTACGTCGAGGCGGAATACGTGCCGGCGATGCTGGAGCGCGAAAAGCTCACCTCCACCTACCTGGGCGAATCGATCGCCGTGCCGCACGGCACCATCGAGGCCAAGGACCGGGTGCTGCGCACCGGCGTGGTGTTCTGTCAGTACCCACAGGGCGTGCGCTTCGGCGATGAAGAGGATGAAGTGGCCCGTCTGGTGATCGGCATCGCCGCGCGCAACAACGAGCATATTCAGGTGATCACCAGCCTGACCAACGCGCTGGATGACGAGAGCGTGATCGAGCGGCTGGCGAATACCACCAGCGTTCAGGAAGTGCTGGACCTGCTCGGCGGCAAAAAAGCCGGATAACGGAATCATTTTAAAGGGTGCAGCTTGCTGCACCCTTCGACATTAAGAAGGTAGAGTTATGAAAGCATTACATTTTGGCGCAGGGAATATCGGCCGTGGTTTTATCGGCAAGCTGCTGGCGGACGCGGGGGTTGAGGTGACCTTCGCCGACGTCAATCAAACGGTGCTGGATCTGCTGAACAGCCGAAAAAGCTACTCGGTGCACGTGGTGGGCGAGCAAGAGCGCGTGGAGCGCGTCAACAACGTCAGCGCCGTCAACAGCGGCAGCGAGGCGGCGGTGGCGCTGATCGCCGAGGCGGATCTGGTGACCACCGCCGTTGGCCCGCAAATTCTCGCCAAAATCGCCGGCACGATCGCCAAAGGGCTGGTGCTGCGCCATCAGCAGGGCAATGTGCAGCCGCTGAACATCATCGCCTGCGAGAACATGGTGCGCGGCACCAGCCAGCTGAAGCAGCACGTGTTCGCCGCGCTGCCGCAGGACGAGCAGGCATGGGTTGAACAGCACGTCGGCTTCGTCGATTCGGCGGTCGACCGCATCGTGCCGCCGGCGGACAGCAGCGATCCGCTGGAAGTGACGGTGGAAACCTTCAGCGAATGGATCGTCGATCAGACGCAGTTTAAAGGCCAGCCACCGGCGATCGCCGGCATGGAACTGACCGACAACCTGATGGCGTTCGTCGAGCGCAAGCTGTTCACCCTCAACACCGGCCACGCCATCACCGCCTACCTCGGCCAACGGGCCGGGCTGCAAACCATTCGCGACGCCATTCTCGACCCGGCGATCCGCCGCGTGGTGAAAGGGGCGATGGAAGAGAGCGGCGCGGTGCTGATCAAGCGTTACGGCTTCGACGCCGACAAGCATGCCGCCTACATCAACAAAATCCTCGGCCGCTTTGAAAATCCGTATCTGCACGACGACGTCGAGCGCGTAGGGCGCCAGCCGCTGCGTAAACTGAGCGCCGGCGATCGCCTGATCAAACCGCTGCTGGGCACGCTGGAATACGGCCTGCCGCATGCCAACCTGATCCAGGGCATCGCCGCCGCCATGAGCTACCGCAGCGAACAGGATCCGCAGGCGCAGGAACTGGCGGAACTGCTGAACACGCTCGGGCCGAAAGCCGCGCTGGCGCAAATTTCCGGCCTGCCGGCGGAAAGCGAGGTTGTAGAAGAGGCCGTTGCTGTGTATAACGCCATGCACAAGTAGAATCGTGATGATGAACACCCGAGCGCAGCTTGCTGCGCTCCTGGAACCCGAGTTCGGCATCGACGGCCCTCCCCACGCCTTTCGAAAAGCGACGATGGAAGAAGCACAGGCATTTGAAAACCAGGTTCTGGAAAAGCTGAACGCGGGCAAAACGGTGCGCAGCTTCCTGATCGCGGCGGTAGAGCTGCTGGCGGAAGCGCTCAACGTGCTGGTGGTGCAGGTATTCCGCAAGGACGACTATGCGGTGAAATATGCCGTCGAACCGCTATTGTCCGGCAGCGGCCCGCTGGGGGAGCTGTCGGTACGCCTGAAGCTGATGTACGGGCTGGGGGTGATCTCCCGCCACGAATATGAAGACGCCGAACTGCTGATGGCGATGCGCGAAGAGCTGAACCACGACGGTTCGGAATACCGCTTCGTCGACGACGAAATCCTCGGGCCGTTCGGCGAGCTGCACTGCGTGGCCGCGCTGCCGCCGGTGCCGACCTTCCTGCAGCCGGGCGAGGCGGATGAAGCGCTGATCGCCATGCAGCGCCAGCGCTATCAGCAGATGGTGCGCTCCACCATGGTGCTGTCCATTACCGACCTGATCGCCGGCATCGGCGCCAAACAACCTTCCCGACTCTCTCCTCTCGGCCGCGGCTAAGCGAAGGCCGCGCGCCATTCGTCGAACAGCAACCACAGCGCGGTGGCGGCCATCAGCCCGGACATCACGCCGTTGAAGGCGCGCAGTTTCCAGGTGACCCGCAGCGCGTTGCGCAACCGGTCGCCCAACACCGCCCACAGCAGCACGCACGGCAAGTTCAGCAGCGCGAAACCGGCGACGATAGACAGCGTATGGACGAAAGTGGCGCCTTCGCGCGGGGTGAACAGGATCGCCACGTTGATCACCATCAGCCAGGCCTTGGGGTTGACCGCCTGAAACAGCGCGCCGCTGAGCAGGCTCATCGGCTGCGCCTGTTCTTTGGCGTCCGGCGAGGCCGCCTGAAACAGCTTCCATGACAGCCACAGTAGATAGGCGCAGCCGATCACCGCCAGCGGCAGGCGGATGACGCCGGCCCAGCTCAGCGCCAGCGCCAGCAGCGGGATAATGATCGCCAGCTGTACCGCACAACCGACGCAGATGCCGAACAGCATCGGCAGGGTGCGGCGCAGGCCGAAGTTAACGCCCGACGAGGCCAGCAGCAGGTTGTTGGGGCCGGGAGTGATCGACATGACGGTGACGTAGCTGACAAAGGCGGAGTCCAGCATGGCAGGTTCCTTGAACGTGAAAATGACGGTAATAACGAGAGGATCAGCATAATCGCTGCGATGGGATGGTGACAGAATCACAAATCGGATATTGTCATGGTTACAGTTGTATGAAATGTAAACTGTACCCATTGCCTGGAGAGAAACTGTGACCTTGCTCGATGAAACCCCGGATACCCGTTACCTGCAGCTGGCGGATACGCTGGCCGAAGCCATTCGCCGCGGCACGCTACAGCCCGGCGACCGCTTGCCTTCGGTGCGGCGCTGTGCGCAAACCCATCGCGTCAGCATCAATACCGTGGTGTCGGCTTACCGCACGCTGGAGGATCGCGGGCTGATCGAAGCGCGGCCGCAGTCGGGGTTTTATGTCCGCAGCACGCTGCCGGCGCTGAAGATGGCCTCGGCGCCCAGCGGCCGCATCGAGCCGCCGGCGGACGACGTGCTGGCGTTGATCGATACGGTGTTCGCCGCCCAGCAGAACCCGGCCTTCACCAACATTGCGCTGGCCTGCCCGCAGACCAGCGATTTCTATCCCGGCGGCAAACTGGGGCGCATGCTGTCTTCCCAACTGCGCCGCCAGCCGGGTCTGATCGGACAATATCCGTTGCCGCCCGGCAGCCTGCGGCTGCGTCAGCAGATCGCCCGCCGCTCAATGACGCTCGGCATGCTGTTGGAGCCGGGCGACGTGGTGTTGACCCACGGCTGCATGGAGGCGCTGCAGCTGGCGCTGCGCGTCACCACCAAACCGGGCGACTGCGTCGGGCTGGAGTCGCCGACCTACTTTTATCTGCTGCCGCTGCTGGCCAGCCTGGGGCTGAAAGCGCTGGAAATCCCTACCGATCCCCAGCTGGGGCTGTCGCTGGACGCGCTGGAGCTGCTGCTGAACGAGAAGCGGCTGAATGCGGTGATCGCCATGCCGACGGTGCAAAACCCGCTGGGTTGCACCATGCCGCTGGCCGCGAAAAAGCGGCTGGCGCGGCTGATGAACGATCATCAGGTGCCGTTGATTGAAGATGGGCTGTACGCCGAGATCCAGTTCGGCGGCGCGCTGTCGCCGGCGGTGAAGGCGTTCGATCGCGACGGCTGGGTGCTGTTTTGCTCCAGCTTCACCAAAACGCTGGCGCCGGATTTTCGCGTCGGCTGGATCTGCGGCGGCCGTTTTCACGAGGCGTTGCGCAAGCTGAAGGCGGTGTCGTCGATGTCCGAGTCGCAGCTGCTGTCGGAAACGCTGGCGACCTTCCTGGAGAGCGGCGGCTACGATCACCATTTGCGCAACCTGCGCAAGCGCTATGCGGCGCAGGTCGACGAGGCGAGGGCGCTGATCGCCCGGCATTTCCCGCGCGGCACGCTGGCCACGCAGCCGGCGGGCGGCTTCGTGTTCTGGGTCGAATTCCCTCCCGGCGTGGACAGCGTGGCGCTGTTCCATCAGCTGCTGGAGGAGCAGATCTGTTTGACGCCGGGCACCCTGTATTCCCCGAGCGGGCGCTACCGCAACGCGCTGCGGCTCTCCTGCTGCTACCCGTTCAACGCGCGCTACACCCAGGCGCTGGCTCGGCTCGGCGCCAGGGCCTGCGAGATGAGCGGCCTGCCGCCCGGCATTGCGCAGGACGGGTAACGGCGCGCGCCTTTTGCTACAATGCCGGTATCATTGATTAGCGTGCCATTTTGGGCACAACGGGCCAGAGACCATGAAAGAGAAAGAAAAGGCAGAGATCAAGCGCCTGAGCGACCTGCTGGACGCCTTGAACCACAAAGATGCCACCGTGATCCAACAGGGCAACCCTGAGTTGATCGCGCAGCACACCAAAGAGAAAGAGAAGCTGGCGACGGAGATCGAGCGCCTGAAAAACGTGCGCGGCGAGAAGCTGAGCGCCGAAGCGCAGAAGCTGAGCCAGCTGCCGTTCAGCCGCGAGATCACCAAGAAAGAGCAGGCCGATATGGGCGCGCTGAAGAAAAGCGCGCGCGGGCTGATCGTCGTGCACCCGATGACCGCGCTGGGCCGCGAGATGGGCCTGAAAGCGGTCACCGGCTACGCCAAGAAAGCGTTCTGAATCCCCGGGCGTCAGACCTTGGTGGTGAAATACGCCTTGGTCTGATAGGGCACGGTGACCGTGTCCTTGCCCCGCAGTTCCTCTTCTTCCGCCACCAGTTGGCGCAACCGATCGATAACCTGCTCCTGTTGCGGCTGCGGCAGCGCGGCGATAAAGCTGGTTGAACGCACGCGGTTGTAGATCACGTCCTCCACCGCGCCGCGGTGGCCGAGCATAAACACCTGCTCCTGCAGCGGTTCAAAGCCTTTGAACGGGAAGAGTTTGCGCCATTCGCCGGTATAGAAACGCGGCGCATCGCCTTCGTGGCTATCGACGATCTGATTCAGTTTACGCACCCAACCGACGCGCGCATCGCGCATGTTCCACACCAGGCCGAGTTTGCCGCCGGGCTTGAGAATGCGCTGGATTTCCGCCAGCGCCTGCGGCGTGGCGAACCAGTGGAAGGACTGGGCGCACACCACGGCATCCACCGACTCGTCCGGTAGCGGGATCGCGTCGGCGGTGCCCGCCAGCGTTTTCACCTGCGGCAGCGCCGCCGACAGTTTTTCCAGCATTTGCGGCACCGGTTCGACGGCGATCACCTGCGCGCCGGTTTCCAGCAGGCGCGGGGTGAACTTGCCGGTGCCGGCGCCGAGATCGATGACCGTCATGCCGGCGTGCAGGCCGATGACGTCACGCAGCCAGGCGGCGATTTCCGGCGGGTAATCCGGCCGGCCTTTCACATAGCGATCGGCATTGGCCTGATAGCCCTCGGCGGCGGCGTGATGAATCGAATGGGTCGGGGTGGTCATATACCTGGCTCCTGGCTGAAAAAACGTGCGGCTACAGTATAGGCGGAAGAAAAGGGTTAACGCGGCATTCGGCGCACGTTTTTCATTTTTCCGCCCGCGCTTTCAATGGCCGAGCAGGCGGCGGTTGAAATCCTCAAGGCGCCCTTCGGCGAGCCGCGTGAGCATGGTCTTGCTCCAGCTGGCGGAGAGGCCGGCCACCGCCAACAGGCGGCGATACTGTTCCGCATCGAACGGCATGTGCCAGGCGATGGCGATGGCTTCGGCCACCGACACATCGCTGTTGCGCGCCGCCAACGCCAGCGGACGATCGCCGCTGACCGCGCCCGGCGACACCACCCGATACAGCCAGCCGCAGCGGCCGCTTTGCTGCATCAGCACCGAAATGTCCTCGATGGCGAAGTGATAATTGAGCTTGAAGCACGGCGAGCGCGGCTGGGTGACCTGGATAAGCGCCTCGCCCCAGCGGAAGATGTCGCCCATAAACACATTGTGTTCGGTCAGCCCTTCGGTGGAGATATTCTCGCCGAAGGCCGGGGCGCAAAATTGCTCGGCCTGCGCCGGAAACTGCTCGCGCCAGTGGGCATAATGCTCGCGCGGGTAGTGGCACAGCGCGCGGTCCGGCCCGCCGTGGTAGCTTTTTTCGGCCTGTTCGTCGCCTTCCAGGCCGAGCGGCGTGAGCCGGATGGCGCCATCCACCTGGCGTTTGGCGATGGCGCTGGGGCGCCCGCCTTCATAGGGTTGAATGCTGCCGATGTAAACGTCTGGGTGATGCATGTGCGCCTCCGTGTCTCGCGTCGAGGGCTCAGCATAGCCTGAGTTGTTCTCGTACACTACCCGGCATTTACCTGTACGGAAGGATGTGTTTTTCCTGTCTATATTTAGGCTTTTATCGTCGAGAAAAAACCATGCGTTTCATTGTATTGAGGCATGCGGAGTCAGAATGGAACCGCTCGGGGATTATTCAGGGGCGAAGTGACAGTCCGCTGACAGAAGAGGGGCGACGTCAAATCGCTGGGCTTGGCGCTCGCTTGCAAATGTTATCGGTCACTTTGTTGATCAGTTCACCGGCTGGTCGGGCTTTTACGACAGCGGAGACGTTGGCTGAGAGATGTGGCTGCACTGTGCAAATGGATGAGCGTTTGCAGGAGCAAGATTTTGGCCGACTGGAAGGATTATCTTATGCGCAGGCCATGCGCGATTATCCAGAAGCGACGCAGTGCCTCTTTGCCGGTAAGGCAGAGGCGTCGGCTCCGGGAGGGGAGAATGCTTATGAGGTTGCCTGGCGCCTGATGGCTTGTCTGTCCGATCTGGCTGTCGATGGACAAAATCAAACGCTTGGTGTTGTTACGCACGGCCATGCTCTGCAGGCACTGATTTGGTGGCTTAAAGGGGCCGACCCGCAGGAGGACCTCCGCAGATACGGTCATCGCAATTGCGGCTACGCAATGCTTGATGCGACCGCCTCTGGTTTTAACTTGTTGAATTGGGGAGTCGCGACCCACCTGTTGCCACAAAGATAGGGCGAGGAACGGATATTCCTCGCCTGAGGGCGTCAGAAGGTGGTCCAGTTCTCTTCCGCTGCGGCGTTGGCGGCCGCGGGTTTTACGGCCGGCGCTTTCGGCGCGGCGGCTTTCACGGCGGCGGGTTCGGTCTGCTCCGCCAAACGGAACACCGAAACGCTCTGCAACAGCATGTCGGCCTGCTCTTCCAGTGAATCGGCGGCGGCGGCGGACTCTTCCACCAGCGCGGCGTTCTGCTGAGTGGTATGGTCCATTTCGACGATCGCCTGGCCAATCTGGGCGATGCCGCGCGTCTGTTCATCGGAGGCGGCGGCGATCTCGGCCATGATGTCGCGCACGTGGGTAACCGAGCGGACGATCTGCTCCATGGTATTGCCGGTGCTTTCCACCAGTTCGGTGCCGGTTTTCACCCGGCTGACCGATTCGGCGATCAGCCCTTCGATCTCCTTCGCCGCCTGGGCGCTGCGGCTCGCCAGGCTGCGCACTTCGCTGGCGACCACCGAGAAGCCGCGTCCCTGTTCGCCGGCGCGCGCCGCTTCCACCGCGGCGTTGAGCGCCAGGATGTTGGTCTGGAAGGCAATACCGTTGATCAGGGTGGTAATTTCTGCGATACGCTGTGAACTGCTGGAAATATCGCGCATGGTGCTGACCACGTTCTCCACCAGCTTGCCGCCCTGTTGCGCGGTCTGCGAGGCGTCGGTGGCCAGCTGATTGGCGTGATGGGCGTTGTCGGCGTTTTGTTTCACCGTGGCGGTCAGCTGTTCCATGCTGGCGGCGGTTTCCTCGACCGCCGCCGCCTGCTGCTCGGTGCGGGAAGAGAGATCGGTGTTGCCGGCGGCGATTTCCGCGGAGGCGGTGGAGACCTGGCTGACCCCCATCTGGATCTTCTCAATCATGGTGCGCAGATTTTGGCTCATCGCCGCCACCGCGTTCAGTAACTGCCCCAACTCATCGCGGCGGGTGCTGGTCTGCGCCTGGCGCAGATCGCCGCCGGCGATGCGTTCCGCCATCGCCAGCGTACTTTGCAGCGGACGGGTGATCTGCAGCGTGATGCGCCAGGCGATAAGCACTCCGGCGATAATCGCGATCAGGGTAGTGATGCCCATCTGCAGCTGCGCCAGGTTGATGTTGCTGCGCGTCTGCGCCAGTTCGTCCTGCATAAAGGCGTTCACCAGCGTGCCGATCTCATGCGCGCGTTCACCGAGCTGTCGGCTGATCTGCTGCTCGTGCTCATAGGCCGGCAGGTAGGCAGCGATGCGGTTTTTGTAATCGTCCAGGGCGGCCAGCAGCGGTTGCAGCTGCGGGCGCTGCGCGTCGCTGACCCGGCGGCTCAAGGCGTTGGCCGCGTCGCGCGCGTCGTCGATGGCCGCCATCAGCGGCGCTTCGGTTTCCTTGTTCAGGCTCAGCAGCAGACCGCGCGCGCCGTAGCGCACCTGGGTCAGCTTCTGGTTCAGCTGGATGAAGGCCAACTGCAGATCGCCGTTGGTGAGCTGGCGCTCCACCTGGCTCAGGCTGGCCTGCACTTCCGACATGTTCCAGCTCTGGCGCACCGCGTCTTTCGCCGAGACCGCCTGCTCAAAGATTTTTTGCTGTTGCTGATATTCCCCAATCAGCGTCACCAGACGCTGCAGATCCTTGCGGCTTTGGGCGTCCCAGTCCAACGCCTGGCCCTGATCTATCAGTTTGACGGCGTTATCGATATTGGCGCGGTTGTTCTGCAGATACTCCGGCTGGTAGGTCTGGCCGTACATGGCGCGGTTGTATTTGGCCTGGTTGATCTCCTCGTTCAGCCGGTTGCTGAAGTCGATGCGATCGGCGCGGGATTCGATGATGTGCAGGTATTGTGCCCCGGTGCCAGCGATGACGACCGCCAACAGCAGCAACAGCGCGAAGCCGAGGCCGAGCTTTTTACCTACGGTGAGATGGGTGAACTTTCCTGCCAATGCTTGCAATGCCGCCATAGCGTTTTTCCTTCTCCGGGCGAACGTCAATTGAACAAACCATCGGCAAGAAGTGGTCAAACTTTAGCGGATTTCAGGCAAAAAAATACCCGCCGGCGGCGGGCATCTTCATCAACGGGGGCGAATTACTTCTTCGCGGCGAAGCGTGCGGCCGCTTCGTCCCAGTTGACCACGTTCCAGAACGCCTTGATGTAGTCAGGGCGTTTGTTCTGATATTTCAGGTAGTAAGCGTGTTCCCACACGTCCAGACCGATGATTGGGAAACCGGAAGCGCCGGCGACGGCTTCGCCCATCAGCGGGCTGTCCTGGTTAGCGGTAGACACCACGGCCAGTTTGCCGTCTTTCAGCACCAGCCAGGCCCAACCGGAACCGAAGCGGGTGGCTGCGGCTTTCTCGAACTCTTCCTGGAATTTCTCAACGCTGCCGAAATCGCGCTCGATGGCCGCTTTCAGATCGCCGCCCAGCGTGGTGCCGGTTTTCAGGTTTTTCCAGAAGAAGCTGTGGTTGGCGTGGCCGCCGGCGTTGTTGCGCATGAAAGTGCGTTTGTCGGCAGGCACTTTATCCAGATCCTGGATCAGCTCTTCAACGCTGTATTTGGCCAGCTCAGGGTAGGCTTCCAGCACGGTGTTGGCGTTGTTGACGTAGGTCTGATGGTGTTTGGTGTGATGGATTTCCATCGTCTGCTTGTCGAAATGCGGTTCCAGTGCGTCGTAAGCGTACGGCAGGGATGGCAGTGAATAACTCATAATCATCATCTCCAGTGGTGTATGGGCGGCGCAAAGGGCGAGCACCGCGTAAGCAGTCGGATCATTATAGTTAATTAAATGATATTGAAAATGATTATCAATGCCCTGCTGACTGTGTGGTTAATGAACAAATCGCTGCGTTAACATACTGATAGAAAAGAGGCCTTGAGCGCCTCTTCATGCCTTGGCGCCGATGCGTTGGTTACTCTCTATACTGTAGAGAGCGCCGAGCCTGCTGCGACGCCGAAATGTATCGAAATGTGCCAATGCGTTCACTGAATGAGCACGAGTGTGTAACAACCACAAGCACGCTGTGGTAATATCGCCGCGTCGCGTATCAGCATAACAACAGTGACATTAGCGCTCCGCCGTTTTGGCGAGGAGCGCCATTTGAACAATGTGACAATCGAGAGTAAAGGAGACCCCCATGCAGGTCAGCAGAAGGCAGTTCTTTAAGATCTGCGCTGGCGGTATGGCAGGAACGACGGTAGCCGCGCTGGGCTTTGCCCCCGAAGTGGCGTTGGCGGAAACCCGGCAGTACAAACTGCTGCGCGCCCGCGAGACCCGTAATACCTGTACGTATTGTTCCGTCGGCTGTGGGCTGTTGATGTACAGCCTTGGTGATGGCGCCAAAAACGCCAAAGAAAGCATTTTCCATATCGAAGGGGATCCGGATCACCCGGTAAACCGTGGCGCGCTTTGCCCGAAAGGCGCCGGCCTGGTTGACTTTATCCACAGCGAAAGCCGCCTCAAGTACCCGGAATACCGGGCGCCGGGGTCGGACAAATGGCAGCGCATCAGCTGGGACGACGCCTTTACCCGCATCGCCAAGCTGGTGAAAGAAGACCGTGACGCCAACTTCATCAAAACCAACGACCAGGGCGTTACCGTCAACCGTTGGCTGACCACCGGCATGCTGTGCGCCTCGGCCGCCAGCAACGAAACCGGTTTTCTGTCGCAAAAATTTAGTCGCGCTCTCGGCATGCTTGCCGTAGACAACCAGGCGCGTGTCTGACACGGACCAACGGTAGCAAGTCTTGCTCCAACATTTGGTCGCGGTGCGATGACCAACCACTGGGTTGATATTAAGAACGCGAATTTGATTATCGTCATGGGCGGTAATGCGGCGGAAGCGCATCCGGTGGGGTTCCGCTGGGCGATGGAAGCCAAAATACACAACAATGCCAAGCTGATCGTGATCGATCCGCGCTTTACCCGAACCGCATCGGTGGCGGACTTCTACACGCCGATCCGCTCCGGGACCGACATTGCTTTCCTGTCGGGCGTGTTGCTGTATCTGATGACCAACAACAAGTTTAACCGCGAGTACGTCGAGGCCTACACCAACGCCAGCCTGCTGGTGCGGGAAGACTTTGCCTTCGAAGACGGCTTGTTCAGCGGCTACGACGCGGAAAACCGCAAGTACGACAAAACCACCTGGAACTACCAGTTCGACGAGAACGGCTTCGCCAAGCGCGACGTCACGTTGCAGGATCCGCGCTGCGTGTGGAACCTGCTGAAGCAGCACGTGAGCCGCTACACGCCTGACGTGGTGACCAACATCTGCGGCACGCCGAAGGACGATTTCCTCAAGGTGTGCGAATACATCGCCGAAACCTGCGTCGCGGATAAGACCGCTTCGTTCCTGTACGCCCTGGGCTGGACTCAGCACTCGGTCGGCGCGCAGAACATTCGCACCATGGCGATGATCCAGCTGCTGCTCGGCAACATGGGCATGGCGGGCGGCGGCGTCAACGCGCTGCGCGGCCACTCCAACATCCAGGGGCTGACCGATCTCGGCCTGCTGTCGCAGAGCCTGCCGGGCTACCTGACGCTGCCGTCGGAGAAACAGACCGATCTCGAGACCTACCTGAAGGCCAACACGCCGAAGGCGCTGCTGCCGGGCCAGGTGAACTACTGGGGCAACTACCCGAAATTCTTCGTCAGCATGATGAAGACCTTCTACGGCGACAAGGCGCAGAAGGACAACAGCTGGGGCTTTGACTGGCTGCCTAAGTGGGACAAAGGCTACGACGTGCTGCAGTACTTCGAGATGATGTCGCAGGGCAAGGTCAACGGCTACTTCTGCCAAGGCTTTAACCCGGTGGCGTCGTTCCCGAACAAAAACAAGGTGGTGGCTTCGCTGTCCAAGCTGAAGTTCCTGGTGACCATCGATCCGTTGAACACCGAGACCTCCAACTTCTGGCAGAACCACGGCGAGTTCAACGAGGTGGATTCCTCGCAGATCCAGACCGAAGTGTTCCGCCTGCCGTCCACCTGCTTCGCCGAAGAGAACGGCTCGATCGTCAACTCCGGCCGCTGGCTGCAGTGGCACTGGAAAGGCGCGGACGCCCCGGGTGAAGCGCTGAACGACGGCGAGATCCTGGCGGGCATCTTCAGCCGCCTGCGCGAGATGTATGCGCGCGACGGCGGCGCGGTGCCGGAACAGGTGCTGAACATGCGCTGGGACTACCTGACGCCGGACAACCCGGCCCCGGAAGAGGTGGCGCAGGAGAACAACGGCAAGGCGCTGGCGGATCTGCTGGATGCCGACGGCAAAGTGGTGGTGAAAAAAGGCGAGCTGCTCAGCTCGTTCGCGCAGCTGCGCGACGACGGCACCACCGCCAGCGGTTGCTGGATCTTCGCCGGCAGCTGGACGCCGGCCGGCAACCAGATGGCGCGGCGCGACAACGCCGATCCGTCCGGCCTCGGCAACACGCTGGGCTGGGCCTGGGCATGGCCGCTCAACCGTCGCATTCTGTACAACCGCGCCTCGGCGGATCCGCAGGGTAAACCGTGGGATCCGAAACGCCAGCTGCTGGAGTGGGACGGCGCCAAGTGGGTCGGGGCCGATATCCCGGACTACAGCACCGCCGCGCCGGGCAGCGACGTCGGGCCGTTCATCATGCAGCCGGAAGGCATGGGCCGCCTGTTCGCCACCGACAAAATGGCGGAAGGGCCGTTCCCTGAACACTACGAGCCGTTCGAAACGCCGCTCGGCACCAACCCGCTGCACCCGAACGTGGTGTCCAACCCGGCGGCGCGCGTGTTCAAGGACGATCTGGCGGCGATGGGCAAATCCGACAAGTTCCCGTACGTCGGCACCACCTATCGTCTGACCGAGCACTTCCACTACTGGACCAAGCACGCGCGGCTGAACGCCATCGCCCAGCCGGAACAGTTCGTGGAGATCGGCGAAAAGCTGGCGGAGAAGAAGGGCATCAAGCAGGGCGATACCGTGAAGGTCAGTTCCAACCGCGGCTACATCAAGGCCAAGGCGGTGGTGACCAAGCGAATTCGTACGCTGCAGGTGCACGGCCAGGAAGTCGACACCATCGGCATCCCGATTCACTGGGGTTACGAAGGAGTGGCGAAGAAAGGCTTTATCGCCAACACGCTGACGCCGTTCGTCGGCGACGCCAATACGCAAACGCCGGAGTTCAAGGCGTTCCTGGTCAACGTGGAAAAGGTGTAACGGAGACGAATTATGGCCATGCAATCTCAAGACATCATTCGTAAATCCGCCACCAATGGCTTCACGCCGGCGCCGCGCGCCCGTGACCACCAGGAAGAAGTGGCCAAACTGATCGATGTCACCACCTGTATCGGCTGCAAGGCCTGTCAGGTGGCCTGTTCCGAATGGAACGACATCCGCGACGAAGTGGGGCACAACGTCGGGGTGTACGATAACCCCGCCGATCTGACCGCCAAGTCGTGGACGGTGATGCGCTTCTCCGAGGTGGAGGAAAACGGCAAGCTGGAATGGCTGATCCGCAAGGATGGCTGTATGCACTGCGCCGATCCGGGCTGCCTGAAGGCCTGCCCGTCGGAAGGCGCGATCATTCAGTACGCCAACGGCATCGTCGACTTCCAGTCCGAGCACTGCATCGGCTGCGGCTACTGCATCGCCGGCTGCCCGTTCGACGTGCCGCGCATGAACAAGGACGACAACCGGGTGTACAAGTGCACCCTGTGCGTCGACCGCGTGGACGTCGGCCAGGAACCGGCCTGCGTGAAAACCTGCCCGACCGGCGCGATTCACTTCGGCACCAAGGAAGCGATGAAACAGGTGGCGGCGGATCGCGTCAGCGAGCTGAACACCCGCGGCTACCAGAACGCCGGTCTGTACGATCCGGCAGGGGTGGGCGGCACGCACGTGATGTACGTGTTGCACCACGCCGACAAACCGCAGCTGTACCACGGTTTGCCGGACAACCCGAGCATCAGCCCGGCGGTGACCTTCTGGAAGGGCGTGTGGAAACCCCTGGCGGCCATCGGCTTTGCCGCCACCTTCGCGGCCAGCGTGTTCCACTATGTCGGCGTCGGGCCTAACCGCGTCGAGGATGAGGACGAGCACGACGAGTCGCATGACGAGGAGACGCGCAAATGAGAAAGGAAAAGCCCATTCAGCGTTACAGCGCGCCGGAGCGCATCAACCACTGGATAGTGGCGTTCTGCTTCGTGTTCGCCGCCATCAGCGGGCTGGGGTTCTTCTTCCCCTCCTTCAACTGGCTGATGAACATCTTCGGGACGCCGCAGCTGGCGCGCATTCTGCACCCGTTTGTCGGGGTCATCATGTTCGCCGCGTTCCTGCTGATGTTCCTGCGCTACTGGAAGCATAACCTGATCAACCGGGAAGATATCGTCTGGGCCAAGAATATCCACAAAATCGCCATGAACGAGGAAGTGGGTGACACCGGGCGCTATAATTTCGGCCAGAAGTGCGTGTTCTGGGCGGCGATTATCAGCCTGGTGCTGCTGCTGGCCAGCGGCGTGGTGATCTGGCGGCCGTATTTTGCGCCGTCGTTCTCCATCCCGCTGATCCGCATCGCGCTGCTGGTGCATTCGCTGGCCGCGGTCGGCCTTATCATCGTGATTATGGTGCACATTTACGCCGCATTGTGGGTAAAAGGCACCATTACCGCGATGGTGGAAGGCTGGGTGCCGGCGGCCTGGGCCAAGAAACATCATCCGCGCTGGTACCGTGAGGTCCGCGAGAAACGACAGGAAGATAAACCCTGATGAGTATCCGCATCGTTCCTAAAGAGCAGTTAGGGGCACAGCGTGAGAAGTCCACAACGGCGGAGAATATCCCGCCGTTACTTTTCGCCAACCTGAAAAGCCTGTACAGCCGCCGCGCCGATCGTCTGCGTCAGCTGGCGGTCGACAACCCGCTGGGTGACTACCTGAACTTTGCCGCCGAGCTGGCGCAGGCGCAGCAGCATGCGTTGCACGATAACCCGCTGCAGCTCGATCTGAGTGAAGCGTTGGTGCAGGGCGCCGCCAGCGGCAAACCGCCGCTCGATCTGAGCGTGTTCCCGCGCAGCGAGCACTGGCGCAAGCTGCTGACGTCGCTGATCGCCGAGCTGCGTCCGCAGGCGCCGGAGCACATTCTGGTGGTGCTGGACAACCTGGAGAAGGCCTCGGCGCACGAGCTGGAGCTGATGGCCGACGCCTTGCTCAACCGCGAGTTCGGCAAGGTGGGCAGCGAGAAGGCGCCGTTCCTCTGGGCCGCACTGTCGCTCTATTGGGCGCAGATGGCCAGCCTGATCCCCGGCAAGGCGCGCGCCGAATACGGCGAGCAGCGCCAGTTCTGCCCGGTGTGCGGCAGCATCCCGGTTTCCAGCATGGTGCATATCGGCACCGTCAACGGCCTGCGCTACCTGCACTGCAACCTGTGCGAAAGCGAATGGCACGTGGTGCGGGTGAAGTGCAGCAACTGCGAGCAGACCCGCGATCTCAACTACTGGTCGCTGGACAGCGAGCAGGCGGCGGTGAAGGCGGAAAGCTGCGGCGACTGCGGCACTTACCTGAAGATCCTCTATCAGGAAAAAGACCCGCAGGTCGAAGCGGTGGCCGACGATCTGGCTTCGCTGGTGCTGGACGCCCGCATGGAAGAGGAAGGCTTCGGCCGCAGCAGCATCAATCCGTTCCTGTTCCCGGCGGAGTAACCGCCCGGCCCCGTTCGCGCGGGGCCGGACAAGCAATTTCAGAACGGGCTTCTGGCATTCGCCCGGGCGAGTTGCTACGTTTAGGCCATGACGCGCCAAGCGAAAGGAACCACGATGTTAAACACCCTGGCAAAACTGACCGCGGTCGCCGTGCTGGCGATCGGACTGGCGGCCTGCGACAACAAGGACGACACCAAACCGGCGGTGCCGCCACCGGACACCAAGCCGACCGTGACGCAGCCCGCGCCACCGCCGCCGCCTGCGCCGGTAGAGGCCCCACCCGCGCCGCCGGGGCTGAACGTGTCGCTGCAGAAGGGCAAGATCACCTTCGAGTTGCCGCCGGGCTTTAGCGATCAAACGCTGAACAGCGGCATCGTCAATGACAGCACCTCCACCATCCAGCGCTTTCTTGACGGCAAGTCGCGCCAGAGCGCGGTTTCGTCCGAAGTGATCCCGCCGGACGGCATGAAGATCAATACCAGCGACAAAATGCTGAAAGAGCTGACGCAGAGCGCCATCACGGTGCTGGCCGAGCGCTATCAGAATATCCAGACCACCAAAGAAGAGAACTTCACCGTCGGCAAACAGAAGTTTCGCCGGGTGGATACCGAGCAGACCGTCAACGGCCAAAAGGTGGTGTCCACCCTGGTGTTGACGGTGTTCAACAAACGGGTGGTAACGCTGCAAATGCTGTCGCCGGCCAAAACGCCGGAAGTGCATCAGGCGCTGGTGCAGCGGATTATCGATACTCTGGCGGTGAAGTAAGGGCATTGCGCCGCGGCCAGGACGAAGCGGAGGAGACCGGATGAAGCTTATCGGCAGTTACACCAGCCCCTTTGTGCGCAAGATTTCCGTGATGCTGCTGGAGAAGGGGATCGCGTTTGAATTCGTCAACGATCCGCCGTATGAGCCCGGCAGCCGGGTGAAGGAGCAGAACCCGCTCGGCAAAGTGCCGGTGCTGATCGCCGATGACGGCGAGGTGTTTTACGACTCGCCGATCGTGGCCGAATACCTCGAACTGCTGACGGTGGAGCCGGCGTTTTTGCCGGCCGATCGCGCCGCAGCGCTGCGCGTCCGCCAGGTGGCGGCGCTGGCGGACGGCGTGACCGAAGCGGCGGCGACGCTGTACCGCGAAAGCCGGCGCGCGCCGGAAAAGCAGGACGAAAACTGGATGCTGCGCCAGCGTGACAAGCTGACGCACGGCCTGGATGCGCTGGAGGCGCTGGCGCAGGAAAAAACGTGGCTCAATGCCGAGCGGCTGACGCTGGCGGATATCGCCACCGGCTGCGCGCTGGGCTACCTGAATTTCCGCCGCATCCTGCCCAACTGGTGCGTCCAACGTCCGGCGCTGGTCAAGCTGGCCGAACGCCTGTTCGCCCGCGAAAGTTTCGCCCGCACGGCGCCGCCCTGAACGTTCTTTTCTCCCCGCCGCGGCGGGGTTTTGCTATGCCGATACGTCTAAACTGAAAACCGAGCGACCATGAGCACTGAATCCCACCTTCTTTACAGCCAACTGCCCGCCATCGACCGCCTGCTGCGTGAACCCGCGATTGAACCGCTGGTGGCGCAGCATGGCCAGACGCTGATCGGCGAACTGCTGCGCCGGCTGCAGGCCGAGGCGCGCGACGCGATAAAACAGCAGCAACGTTTACCGGCCTGGTGCGGCGACTGGCCGCAGGCGCTGCGGGCGGAGCTGGCTCGGCAGCAGCGCCCGGCGTTATTGCCGGTGTTCAACCTCAGCGGCACTGTGCTGCACACCAACCTCGGGCGCGCCCTGCTGGCGCAGCCGGTGCAGGATGCGGTGAGCGCGGTGATGGGGGAGGCGGTGACGCTGGAGTACGATCTGGACGGCGCCGGGCGCGGCCATCGCGATCGGGCGGTGGCGAGTCTGCTGTGCCGGCTGACCGGCGCGGAAGACGCCTGCATCGTCAATAACAACGCGGCGGCGGTGCTGCTGATGCTGGCGGCGATCGCCCCCGGCAAAGAGGTGGTGGTGTCGCGCGGCGAGCTGGTGGAGATCGGCGGCGCGTTCCGCATTCCCGACGTGATGCGCCAGGCCGGCTGTCAATTGGTTGAGGTCGGCACCACCAACCGCACCCATCTGAAGGATTACCGCCAGGCCATCAACGAGCAGACCGGCCTGTTGATGAAAGTGCACACCAGCAACTACAGCATTCAGGGCTTTACCGCGGCGGTCGACGAGGCCGAACTGGCGCAGCTCGGGGCCGAACAGGGCGTGCCGACCGCCACCGATCTGGGCAGCGGCTCGCTGATCGATATGGCGCAGTACGGCCTGCCCGCCGAACCGATGCCGCAGCGGTTGCTGGCCGCCGGCGTCGATCTGGTGACGTTCTCCGGCGATAAGCTGCTGGGCGGCCCGCAAGCCGGCATCATCGTCGGCAAAAAGGCGCTGATCGCGCGCCTGCAGCAGCACCCGCTCAAGCGCGCGCTGCGCGTCGGCAAGCTGACGCTGGCGGCCCTGGAGGCCACGCTGCGGCTTTATTTGCAGCCGGAAAAACTGGCTGAGCAACTGCCGACGCTGCGGCTGCTGACCCGCCCGCAGCAGGAGATGCAACAGACGGCCGAGCGGCTGCTGACGGCGCTGACGCCACGGTTCACCGCCGATTTCGCGCTGCGCGCCGAACCGTGCTGGTCGCAGATTGGCAGCGGTTCGCTGCCGGTGGATCGTCTGCCCAGCTATGCGCTGACCTTCACGCCGCGCGACGGCCGTGGCGCTACGCTGGAAGCGCTGGCTGAACGCTGGCGCCGCCTGCCGCAGCCGGTGATCGGCCGCCTTGGCGACGGCCGGCTGTGGCTGGATCTGCGCTGTCTGGAACAGGAAGGGGCGCTGATCGACGCGTTGAGCGCATCATGATCATCGCCACCGCCGGCCATGTCGATCATGGCAAAACCACTCTGCTGCAGGCGATCTCCGGGATCAACGCGGATCGCCTGCCGGAAGAAAAGCGCCGCGGCATGACCATCGATCTGGGCTACGCCTACTGGCCGCAGCCGGACGGCCGGGTGCTGGGCTTTATCGACGTGCCCGGCCACGAAAAATTCCTCGCCAATATGCTGGCGGGCGTCGGCGGCATTGACCATGCGCTGCTGGTGGTGGCCTGCGACGATGGTGTGATGGCGCAGACCCGCGAGCATCTGGCGATCCTGCGCCTGAGCGGGCGGGCGGCGCTGACGGTGGCGCTGACCAAGGCCGACCGGGTGGAGGCGGCGCGTATCGATGAGGTGCGCGTTCAGGTGCGCGACGAGCTGGCGCGCCAGGGCTGGCCCGATGCGCCGCTGTTTGTCACCGCGGCGGCGGCGGGCGAGGGTATCGAGGCGCTGCGCGCGCATTTGCTGGCGCTGTCGCCCGGCGAGCATGCGCTGACGCGCCGTTTTCGTCTGGCGGTAGACCGTGCGTTCAGCGTCAAAGGGGCGGGGCTGGTGGTGACCGGCACCGCGCTCGGCGGCCGGGTGAAGGTGGGGGATACGCTGTGGCTGACCGGCGCCGACGCGCCGGTGCGGGTGCGCGGCCTGCATGCCCAGAATCAGACCGTGGAACAGGCGCAGGCCGGGCAACGCATCGCGCTTAACATCAGCGGCGATGTCGATAAAGACCGGATCGCGCGCGGCGATTGGCTGCTGGCGCAGCGCCCGCCGGAGGCGGCGGAACGCATTCTGGTGGCGCTTGAGACGGATCGGCCGATCCGCCATTGGCAGCCGCTGCATCTGCACCATGCCGCCAGCCACATCACCGGACGCATTTCGCTGCTGAACGACGGACTGGCGGAACTGATCCTCGATCGTCCGCTGTGGCTGGCGGAGAACGATCGGCTGGTGCTGCGCGATATCGGCGCGCGGCAAACGCTGGGCGCGGCCCGGGTACTCAGGCTGAATGCGCCCAAGCGCGGCAAGCGCCAGCCGGACTATTTGGCCTGGCTGCAGGCCCTGGCGCAGGCGCAGGACGATGCGCAGGCGCTGGCGCTTGAGCTGCCGCACGGCGCGCTGTCGCTGGCGGCGTTTGCCTGGGCGCGTCAGTTGACCGACGACGGCCTGGCGGCACTGCTGGCGAACCGCGATCTGCTGATCGTCGGTGACCGGGCGCTGGCGCAGGATCAGGTGCAACAGGCGGAAAGCCGCCTGCTGCAGGTGCTGGCGGAGTATCACCAACAGCACGCCGATCAGCTGGGCTTAGGGCGCGCCCGCCTGCGGCGCATGGCCCTGCCTCAGCAGCCGGAAACGCTGGTGTTTATGATGATCGATCGGCTGCTGAAGGCCGGCGCGCTGCACAATACGCGCGGCTGGCTGCACCTGCCGGAACACGGCCTGGCGTTCAGCGCCGACGAGGCGCCGCTGTGGGCGCGCATCGAGCCGCTGTTCGGCGACGAGCCGTGGTGGGTGCGCGATCTGGCGAGCGAGCTGGGCGAAGAGGAGAGCCGGGTGCGCGCGCTGCTGCGCAAGGCGGCTCAACTGGGCCATGTGACGGCGGTGGTGGTGGATCGCTACTACCTCAGCCGACGCATCGATCAGTTCGCGGCGCTGATCCGCGAGCTGGATGCGGAGCGCGGGGGCGCCAACGCCGCCGATTTCCGCGATCGGCTCGGCGTCGGGCGCAAGCTGGCGATCCAGGTGCTGGAGTTCTTCGATCGCAGCGGCTTTACCCGCCGCAAGGGCAACGAGCATCTGCTGCGCGACGGCGGGCTGTTCGGTAACTGATTGCGTGTTTTTTGTTCTCTGATGGCGGTATAATCAGCTTTAATCACTTTGATTGATATTGATTGTACTGAGGAGCAAGACGATGAATACGAAAGTTATCACCGCTCATGTCCCGCTGCCTTTGGCTGCAAAGGTGGATGAAATGGCCGCCAAACTTGAACGCTCACGGGGATGGATAGTGAAGCAAGCCCTCGCCGCCTGGCTTGAGCAAGAGGAAGAGCGCCGTCGGTTAACGCTGGCGGCGCTGGCCGATGTCGAACAGCAAAACGTTATCGATCATGAGTCGGTAGAAGCCTGGGCGGCCAGCCTGGACAGTGACGAGCCGCTGCCGGTACCGCGCTGATGGAGTTAAAATGGACGAGTAAGGCGCTATCGGATTTGGCGCGTTTGTTTGAGTTTCTTGCCTTGGCTAACCGCACTGCGGCAGCGAATTCGGTGAAGGCCTTGGTCGCCGCGCCTAAAGCGTTGCTCGATAATCCTCGCCTGGGTGAAAGGCTGGACGAGTTTTTACCGCAGGAAGTGAGGCGTATTCTGGTCGGCCGTTATGAGATACGTTACCAGGTGCAGCCGGCAACGATTTATGTTCTGCGTATTTGGCATACGCGCGAAGAGCGATAGGCCGAACTCCCCTACCCGATAAACCTGACGGCGGCCCGGCTGACGTCGGGCGTTTGGGCGGCGAGAAACGCTTGTAAACGCTCGATCAGCGGCCGTTTCGCCGATTCCTCCGGCCAAACCAGATAGTAACCGTCGCCGGTGCGCACGGCGGCGTCACAGGGCACCGCCAATAACCCCTCCTCAATCGTCCGCAGGCTCAGCGCCAGATCGCCGATCGAGACGCCGTGCCCGGCGATGGCCGCCGCGTTGCCCTGTTCCAGCGAATCAAATACCTGGCCGCGCATAAGATCGATCGGGGTCGCGATGCCGCTTTTTTGCAGCCAGCGCCGCCAGTCGCGCCGATCGGGCGAAGGATGGAGCAGCGGGCAGGCGGCAAGATCGCGCTGCGCGTCGGCGAGCAGCGCAGGGGCGCAAATCGGGATCAGCCATTCGTCGAACAGTTTTACGGCGGCGGTGTTGGCGCCGAAATAGCCGTTGCCGAGCAGAATGGCGCAGTCGTAGGGTTCGCTGAAAAAGTCCACGTTGTCGATGTCCATCCACACGCTGGCTGCCTGCACTTCGAACGCCTGCGCCGTTTGCCGGAACCGGCTCAGGCAGTCCAGCAGCCAGCGCAGGGTCAGGGTAGAGGGCGCCTTCAGCCGCAGCAGATCGCGGTGGCTTCTGAACAGCTCGCAGGCTTGCTCGATGCGCGCAAACCCCTGCTGCAGCTCGGCGGCGAAGATTTTTCCCTGCGGGGTGACCTCGATGCGCGGGCCATTGCGCTGGAACAAGCGACAGCCAAAGTGCTGCTCCAGCGTTTTGATATGCTTGCTGACGGCGCTGGGGGTGAGATGCAGCGCGTCGGCGGCCAGCGTGAACGAGCCGGTGCGGGCGGCGCTTTCGAAGGCGCGCAGGGCGTAAAGCGGCGGAAGGGAACTGGCCATCGCGGCGTCTCTCAGGATGAGTCTGATTCACAGTAAACGACAGGATTACTCCTTTTTCAAGGCGGGGGCGGCGGCATCATAATGATCCGATGCCAACCGTCTGAATGTGAGTGAAATAAAGATGAACCTGTCGTTGCTGGCGGCGTATTTCGCCGCTATTTTCCTGCTTATCGCCACGCCGGGGCCGGTGGTGGTAATGGTCGCCAACACCGCGACGCGCTTTGGCGCCCGGCGGGCGCTGTGGACCGCGCTGGGCAGCAACGGGGCCTCACTGCTGCTGATCGGCATCGCTGCGCTGATCGTCACCGGGCTGTTCGCCGTCGAAAGGCGCATGCTGCAGGGGATCAGCCTGTTGGGCTGCTTGTTTATCGCCCGCATGGCGATCGCCTCGCTGTATGAGGATTTCTCCTCGCCGGCCCCCGATGCGCGGCCCGTTGCGCCGCCGCAAAAATGCTCGGCGATCGTGAACGGTTTTCTGGTGGGCATCGCCAACCCTAAGGACATCATTTTCTTCGTCGCCTTTTTTCCGCAGTTCATCGCCGTCACCCCCTCGGTCGGCGGCAGCCTGACGTTGCTGATCGCGCTGTGGGTGCTGATGGACTTCGCCATCTTGCTGGCCTATATCACCCTGCTGTCGGGAACGGCATTGCAGCGCGCGCGACGGGCGATCTCCGTCCTGTCGGCGTTGCTGTTGTTGGCGGTAGCGGTGGTGGGAGCGGGGTATGCGCTGGGGGAGCTGCTCGGCTGAAGCCGCATAAAAAACGCCGGTCGGGAAACCAGACCGGCGTTTTATCGTCGCGCTTATGCCGCGCCGTTCGGCTGCGGGGTGGGATCGCCGTTGCGGCGTTTGGCGAGGAACAGCGCCACCAACGTCAGCCAGCACAGGCCGCTGATGAGGTTGAACAGGTTGAACAACCCGCTGCCGCCCCAGACGTAGGCGACCTTGGCCAGCTCGATGCCGACGGTGAACACCATCATGCTCAGCATGCCCATGGTGGCGGACACGGTGCCTTTGCTGACGTTGCTGGAGAACAGCGTCAGGCGGTACAGCCCGGCGTTGGCGAGGCCGATGCCGAAGGCGTACAGGCTCAGGCCGGCGGTCATCCACAGGTAGGCGTGGCTGGAGAACTGAGTCGCCAGCGCGGCGATCAGCAGCCCCAGAAGCATCGGGCCAGCGCCCAGCTTGATCAGGCGCTCCACGCTGTTTTTGCCGGTCAGGCGCGCCAGCGTCAGGTTGCCGAGGATCAGTGCGCCGAACACCGGGATCTGCAGCAGGCCGTAATCCAGCGTCGACAACGACTCCCCGCTGATCAGGATCACCGGCGACTGGGCGATCCAGGCCAGCAGCGGCAGGCTGGCGAAACCGATCGCCAGGGCGCCGCACAGGAAGCGGCGGTTGCCCAGCACCTGGCGGTAGTCGCGCCACAGGTTGGCGGCGGAGAACGCCTCGCCCTGCAGCGTGGCGGTCTCCGGCATGGCTTTCCACAGGCCGTAGAAGGCGATGGCCGCCAGCGCCGCAAACAGCACGAACATGCTTTGCCACGGTGCGACGTGGATCAGCGCCGCACCGGCCAGCGGCCCCAGCAGCGGGGCGATCAGCGCCACGTTAGCCATCAGGGCGGTGATTTTGATGCACACCGCCTCTTCGAACGACTCCTGAATCGTGGCGTAGCCGACCGCGCCGATAAAGCACAGGCCGATGCCCTGCAGGAAACGCATGGCGATGAACTGCTCGATGGTGGTGACCAGCAGGATCGCCAGGCAGGAGACGATAAAGAACGCCACCCCGGCCAGCATCACCGGGCGACGGCCGCGGCGATCCGACAGCGGCCCGAGCAGCCACTGCAGGAAGATGCCGCCGGCCAGATAGGCGGTCATCGAGGTGGGCACCCACTCTTCGCCGGCGTTGAAATCCGCCACGACGGCCAGCATGCCGGGCTGAATCATATCGTTGCCGATATAGGTGGCGAACTCGAACAGCACCAGACAAAGAGGGAATAAAAGCGCCTGCCGGCCCAAACGTGCCGCAGGTGGTAATGTCGTTTTCATATTATTGTACTGATAGTAAAAGAGAAAAAGGAACTGCCAGGGCGGGAAGCGCAAACTGAGCGAGTTATGGCGGCTATTTTGCCGCCAATTGTTCACCTTCGCAATCATAAGGTGTTGTTTAAGTGCATTCTGATATTTCGCTTTTGGGTTGTCGCCGAACGCCGTGCCCGATAACCTCTTCTTAACATATCAATATGACACAAGATCGGGCGAGCGTTTGAGCGAGAAAATCGGCTGGATAGACAACCTGCGGGCGATGGCGTGCATGATGGTGGTGATGATCCACGCCACCACCTATTACGTCACCAACGGCGCGGCGATAGGGTTGCACAACTGGGACATCGCCAACGTGCTGAACTCACTGTCGCGCGTGTCGGTGCCGCTGTTCTTCATGATTTCCGGCTACCTGTTCTTCGGCGAAAAGAGCGCCGGCCGGCGGCATTTCACCCGCATCCTCTGCTGCATTCTGTTCTACAGCGCCATTGCGCTGATCTATATCGCGGCTTTCACCAAGATCGGTTTCTGGCCGTCGCTGCGCGGCATCCTGCAAAAGCCGGTGTTCTATCATCTGTGGTTTTTCTACGCCATCGCGGTGATTTACCTGCTGTCGCCGCTGATTAGCGTCAAACCGGTATCGCGCCGCTACCTGGCCGCCGCGCTGGTGATGTTGGCGGCGATCGCCAACCCGAATACCGATAAGCTGACCTTCGGCAACGCGCATCTGCTGCCGGTTAACCTGTATATCTACGGCGATACCTTCTACTACCTGCTGTATGCGTTGGCCGGACGGGCGATTGGCATGATGGAGGCGCGCGGGCGCGCCGTGGGCTGGTTGGCGGCGTTGGGATTTGCGCTGTGCGTGGCGCTGATTGCGCGCGGCACCAAACATCAGCTGTTCATCAACGGCAACTTCGCCGATACCTACTACATCTACAGCGGCCCGCTGGTGTTTATGGCGGCGGTGGCGCTGCTGGTGTGGGTGAAACACTGTCTGCCGCAGCCGATCGGCTGGCTGAGCGTATTTTCCCGCCATTCGCTGGCGATCTACGGTTTTCACGCCCTGATCGTCAACGTGATGCGCAGCCGGCACCTGGACTTCACCGGCCACCCGCTGCTGGATATCTTCTGGGTGTTCGGCGTGGCGCTGGGGGGCAGCCTGCTGCTGTCTGTCGGCCTGCAGCGGCTGGATACCCGCCGGCTGGTGTCATAGCGGCGAGCGCTGGCGCTGCTGGGCGCGGCGCAGTTGCCGCCCGGAAGAAAACCCAGCCGCCAGCGCGGCCTTCTCCAAGCCATATCCTTGCTGCAGGCGCTGTTGCGCCACCGCCAACCGCAGCTGCTCATGATATTCCCGCACGCTGATGCCGACGTGGCTGCGAAACAGCCGCGCCAGGTGGCGGCTGCTGACGTGCGCCTTCTCCGCTATCTGCGGCACCGACCAGTCGGCCTCCGGCTCTGCGGCCATCACGTCCTGCGCGCGGTGCACCGCCGGGTGCAGGTGGTTGCGGTAGCGCAGCCAGGGCGACAGCTGCGGATCGTCGCCGGCGCGGCGGAAATAAACCACCATGTCGCGTGCGACGTCGCGCGCCCGGCCGGAACCGCAGTGGCGGTGGACCAGGTGCAGCGCCAAATCGATGCCGGTGGTGATGCCCGCGCTGGTGTAGACGCCACGGTCTTCGACGAAGATGCGGTTCTCTTTCACCTGCGCCGCCGGCGCCTGGAGGCGGATACGTTCGATGACGTCGTGGTGGGTGGTGCACTGATAGCCGTCGAGCAGCCCGGCCTGCGCCGCCAGCAGCGCGCCGGAACAGATGCACACCAGGGTGATGCGCTGCCGTTGCAGATCGGGCCGCAGCGTCGCCAGCCAGCGGCGCGCCTGCTCGGCCTCCTCTCCGGCGAAATAGCGCTGCGAATCGCCGACGCCCGGCAGCACCAGGATGGCGCCGTCTTCCAGGCGTTCGGGCAACGGCTGCAGGCCGCTCAGCGTCATGCCGATGGAGCAGACGATCTGCGGCGCCGGGCTGAGGTAACGCAGGCTGAACTGCCCGGCGAGGCGCAGGGTTTCCGCCGGGCCGCTGACGTCCAGCGACAGCACGTTGGGCAACAGCAGAAAATAGACGGCCTGCGACATGATTACTCCTGTGCGAGTTGCGCCAGCGCCTCATCCACGCTGGCGATGCGGGCGAAACGATCGACCAGTACGGTTTCAGTATGCCGCTTCAACTGCGCGGGGGTAAAGACTTCGCCGTCGGGATGGCGCATCGGGAAGGTCAGCGTCGCCTCGGTGACGAAAGTCACCCGATAACCGAGGTCGGACGCCACCCGGGTGGTGGTTTCGCAGCACTGCTCGGTGCGGATGCCGGAGACGATCAGGTGGTTGATGTCCCGCTCGCGCAGCCAGGCGTTGAGGCCGGATTCGGTCAGCGCATTGTGCACATGCTTGTGTACGGTGATATCCGCCTGGTGGGTGAGGAACGGCAGGCGCTGCACATGGCCCGAAGCCAGTGAGAACGGCCCTTGCGGCGAAACGTGCAGCACGTCGACCAGGGCCGCGCCGCGCTGTCGGCAGCCCGCAATCAGGCGGGTCAGCGCCTGTTGAAACGCAGGCAAATCGTCCTCCTGCCAGAATGGACGGTGCTGGAATGATTGCTGGACATCGATGATCAATAACGCGCTCTGTGACATTTTCGGCCCTCCGCCAGTGTGTGTAGCGACCATCTTGCGCCGCGCCTTACTCTGGCAGAAGGCCAAAAACGGCCATCATGATGACAACAGCGGACCGACCTTAGGCTTTGCTCACCTGGCCGGCGACCAGGCGCCCCTGATGGAAGGTGGCGCTGCGCGCCGGCAGACGGGCGACCGCCTCGGCGGAACAGCTGGCGTTGACCAGCACGAACTCGGCGGCATCGCCGGCTTTCGGCCAGGCGCGCTGCCCCTTATCGTCCAGTGGCAGCACGCCGCAGGTGGAGATGGCCATGGCGCGCGACAGGTGATACTCGTCGGAACCGCGGTACAGCTGGGCGTACAGATTGGCCTTCTCCAGGATGTCGCCGGTGCCGAACGGCGACCAGTGGTCGATCACGCTGTCGGTGCCGGTCATCACGAACACCCCTTTCTCACTGAGCTGCGGCAGCGGCATCATCAGGCCGCCGATCGGCACCGTGGAGGCGATGGTGATCTGCTGCGCCGCCAGCCGGGTGGCGGTTTCCGCCAGTTCGCCCGGCGTCAACGTGGTCAGGGCGAAAGCGTGGCTAATGGTGACCTTGCCGCGCAGCGCTGGGTTTTTCTCCACGGTGGTGATCATGTAGTTGATGGCGGCGACCCCGGCCGGGCTGGTTTCATGCAGGTGGATATCCACGCCTTTGCCGGTATCGAGGGCGATCTGGAACATGGCGTCGAGCGATTTCTCCATCGCGCCGTCGACGTTGGTCGGATCCAGCCCGCCGACGTACTGCACGCCCATCTGCATCGCTTCGCGCATCAGCGCATCGACCCTGGAGTGCAGCAGGCCGTGCTGCGGGAAGGCGACGATTTCACAGCTGAAGTCCGCCCGGTGGTTTTCCAGCGCGCGCTGCAGGTGCTCCAGGCTTTTCAGGCCGCTGACCGGATCGATATTGCAGTGGCTGCGTGCCACGGTGCTGCCTTTGGACTGCAGCAAGGCGATCAGGTTTTCCGCCCGTTGCTGCGAGGTGGGCAGCAGTGTCGGGATCAGTGTCTGCTCCAGCGCGATCATGTCCATGATGGTTTTGCCCTGGCGCGGGCGCGGCGCCTGCCACGGGCCGCTGTAGAAGGTTTTATCCAGGTGGATGTGCATATCGCGAAATGCCGGCAGCAGCAGCCGGCCCTGCGCCTTATAGCGGGGCACGCCGGCCGGCAACGCGGCGTTGGCGGCGTGAATGGCGGCGATCTTGCCGTCTTTGATCTCCAGGGTGTACAGCGCGGTGCGGGTGCCGATCACCGTTTCGCCGTCGTATTCAAAGCCGTCTTCCAGCCGCACCTCGCTCAGGCAGTAGTGGCGATCGGTCAGGGTCATCGGCGTTGGCGCACACGGCTCGCCGCCCGGTGACGCGGCCTGCGCCATGCCGCCCGTCAGGCCGATCACCGCGCAGGCGGTGGTGAGTTTGCCGGTTTGGCTGAGGAAGGCTCTGCGGCCCGGTTGTTGAGGGTTTTCCACGTTCGGTTCCTTAATCCAGAGGTGAGGTGGGTGAAAACATCCCCCAATTTAGGAGAGGAACCGGCCGGTTGGCAGCGACATTTGCCACTGGTGACTATTCGATTTGGTAATGACCGGCGTGCGCCGGGGCAAGGATTTTCCTGGCTTGCTCTTTCGTAGCTTTAATGGCTACATTTGTAGTCATTAAAGCTACATTGAGGTCAGCGTTATGCACGATCCGATGCTCGAGTTGCTGTTCAGCGAATACCGTAGAAAAGTGCTAAGCCTGCTGTTTATTGAAGCCGGGCGTGCGTTTCATGTGCGAGAAATTGCGCGGCGCACCGCAACTCAGGCCGGCACTTTACATAAAGAGTTGAGCAGGTTGGCGGAGAGCGGCATCTTGCTCAGGCAGCGGCAGGGCAACCAAATTTGCTATCAGGCCAACGCCGATTGCCTGATTTTCCCTGAGCTGGCGGCGATTTTCCGCAAGGTTTGCGGGCCGGCGGAGTGCTTAAGGCAGACATTGGCAGCGTTTGGCGAAGCTATTGAACGCGCTTTTATTTTTGGTTCTGTCGCCAGTGGCAAAGCGACGGCGGCCAGTGATATCGATGTTCTGATCGTCGGCAAACTGTCTTTTGCGGAGGTGATTCAGGCGGTTTACCCGCTGCAGGCAACGCTGGGTCGGGAAATTAACCCCAAACTGTATTCGCCTGAAGAGTGGCGAGCGGCTTTGGCCGAGAACTCCGCGTTTATTCAGGACATTATGGATAAACCCCAACTCTGGATTGTGGGAGACAAGGATGACGCTGGACAATCTGGTCGGGCTGGGACTGGAGGTGATAACGCCTGACGCGGGGCGATTAAAAAATTGCTGGCCGCCGCCGCTCGCAACCGACGCGATGCGGGTATCACTCAGCTTAGCAATGAGAGCCGTTTCGACACGGCATACAAGGCGGTCATGCAAATGGCGAATGCCGCTTTACAAGCCAAAGGATACCGCACGCTGACCAGCAAACCCGGCCATCACCAGATCATGATCCAATCGTTGCCGCTCACCGTAGGGCTGCCGCGAGAGGAAATGATCTGCCTGGATGCATTGCGAAAACAGCGCAACGTGGCGGATTATTCCGGCGACTTGGTGACGGACGCGGCGGTACAGGCTTGCCTTGAGCAGACAGAAGCGCTGTGGGTACGGATTATCGACTGGCTGCAGCGCGAACATCCGCAGATAGTGGCGTAAGATGCCTTACTTCAGCCCGCAAAACGCCGCCAGCCGCTGGGCCAGCGCCAGCGTGGCGGCGGGGGCGCCGTCGCGGTAGTAGAGCGCCAGTTCGAAGCTGTCTATCGGCGGCAATCCTTCGGCCGCGCCCAGCACCCGGTGCGTCGCCAGACGGCAGCCGGCCGGCAGCAGGGTGACGCCCAGCCCGGCGGCGGAGGCGGCGGTCAGCGCCGCCAGGCTGGCGCTGCTGTAGCCGATGCGCCAGCGTTTGCCGAGGGTGTCTAGCGCCTGGCACAGCTCGTCGCGGTACAGGCCGTTCAGTGGAAATACCGCCAGCGGCACCGGCGATTGCTCGATGGCCGGGAAGGCCAGGCTGTCCAGCCACAGCAGCGGTTCCGGCCGCGCGGCGCGCGGCGGTTGCCGGCGGCGCTGCTTCACCAGGATCAGATCCAGCTCTTCACGCGCGTAGGCGCTGTGCAGATCGGCGCTCAGGCCGCTGGCGACGTCCAGCCGCAGGTGCGGGTGCTCGCGGCTGAATTCGGCCAGCAGCCCGGTGGTGGGCACGGCGAAATCTTCCGGCATGCCGATCCGCAGCACGCCGTCGCGCCAGATGCCGGTCAGCGCATCGTGGGCTTCTTCATTCAGCGCGATAATGCGGCGCGCGTAGCTCAACAGCTTGACGCCTTCTTCGGTCAGCAGCACCTGATGCGAGGAACGCTCAAACAGCGGCTTGCCCAGCATCTCTTCCAGCCGGCGCACCTGCTGGCTGACGGTGGACTGCGACAAAAACACCCGCTCTGCGGCGCGGGTGAAGCTGTTGCTGTCGCACACGGCGACGAAGCTGAGCAGCAGCTGCGGATTGAACATCGGGTAGCGATTCATTTTCCCACTGTTGGCTATTTTATTATTTAATTTCCCAATACTAGCGGCGTTGCCTACAGTAACGCAACGCTGCGGCGATCGCGCTGTGACGCCGCACTCTTCATTTCGCAGTACCAGGAATATGCCGTGTTAAATCATTCTGTTAATTCACCTTCTCCACGCCGTTGGCTCAACCCCCTGTTGCTGGCGCTGGTGTTGATCGGCCTGAACATGCGGCCGCTGTTGACCTCGATCGGCCCGTTGCTGCCGACGTTGCGCCAGGCCACCGGGCTGAGTTTTGGCGGCGCGGCGCTGTTGACCACGCTGCCGGTGCTGATGATGGGCCTGATGGCGCTGGCGGGCGGCGCCATCAACCGACTGTTCAGCGAACGCAGCGCCGTGGCGTTGAGCCTGTTGGCGATCGGGCTGGGCGCGCTTTGGCGCGAACTGGCCCCCGGCAGCGTGCAACTGCTGATGAGCGCGGTGCTGGGCGGGCTCGGCATCGGAGTGATCCAGGCGGTGATGCCCGGCATCATCAAGCATCACTTCCTCAACAGCATGGCGCTGGTGGCCGGGCTGTGGTCGGCGGCGCTGATGGGCGGTGGCGGGTTGGGGGCGGCGATCACGCCGTGGCTGATGAGCGTAGGGCACGACTGGCACAGCGCACTGGCCTGGTGGGCGTTGCCGGCCCTGGTGGCGCTGCTGGCCTGGTGGCCGGTCAGCCGTGGGCTGTCTCGCCTGGGCGCGGCGGGCGAAAACCGCGGGCCAAGCCTGCTGCGCAACCGGCGCGCCTGGCTGCTTGGCGCCTATTTCGGCCTGATCAACGGCGGCTATACCAGCCTGATCGCCTGGCTGCCGCCGTATTACATGCAGCTCGGCTGGCAGCCGCAGGCCAGCGGTTCGCTGCTGGCGTTGATGACCTTTGGCCAGGTGGTGGGGGCGCTGCTGCTGCCGGCGCTGGCGCGCAATCATGACCGGCGGCCGCTGCTGTTGCTGGCGCTGATGATGCAACTGATCGGCTTTATCGGCCTGATTTACCTGCCGCAGACGCTGCCGTGGCTGTGGGTGCTGCTCTCCGGGCTGGGGCTGGGCGGCGCGTTCCCGCTGTGCCTGGTGCTGGCGCTCGATCACCTGCATCAGCCGGCGGCGGCCGGGCGACTGGTGGCCTTTATGCAGGGCGTCGGCTTCCTGCTGGCGGGTGTGACGCCCTACCTTTCCGGCCTGCTGCGCGACTACAGCGGCGGCTTCGTGCTGGACTGGCAGATCCACGCGCTGCTGGTGGTGGTGTTGGTCGCCATCACCTGGCGCTTCCATCCGCACAGCTACCGACGGGCGTTCGCCGAATAATATTTCTGTCATTGCTGCTCCCTATAGTGACGTTGCTTTTACTTCTGGGCGATAACAACGAAAAGGGACAATGACATGCACAACACCAAAACCCGGCTGGCGCTGCTGGTCGGCTGCATGGCGCTGAGCGCCAACCTGTGGGCCGACGCGCAGCCGGTGCAAGCGACGCTGGCCGGGCATGCGCTGCTGCCGGTGAAATCTGCCGTTTCCACACCGAAGGACGCGCCGAGCGATTTGCAGCAGAGCGGCAAGTACACCAGCGGCAAACGCGTCACCGAGCTGGGCAGCGTGGCGGGCAAATCCGCCGATCGCCTGACCGGCCTCGGCCTGCCGATCGACGGCCAGCCGCTGCAGGGCCACTCCGGCATCAAACACATGCCCGACGGCACCTACTGGGTGCTGACCGACAACGGCTTCGGCAGCAAGGCCAATTCGCCGGACGCCATGCTGTACCTCAATCACTACAAGATCGATTTCAAAGACGGCACGGTCGCGCCGCTGAAGACGGTGTTCCTGCACGATCCGGATAAAAAGGTGCCGTTCCACATCATCAACGAGAGCACCGAGAAACGTTATTTGACCGGCAGCGATTTCGATCCGGAAAGCTTCCAGTTTGCCGACGATGCCTTATGGATCGGTGAAGAGTTCGGGCCTTACCTGATCAAGGCCGACCTGAACGGCAAAGTGCTGGCGGTGTTCGACACTCAGGTAGACGGCAAGGTGGTGAAATCGCCGGACAACCCGACGCTGACCCTGCCGGGCGCGCCGGACGGCAAGCAGAACTTCCAGGTGGCGCGTTCCAAAGGCTTTGAAGGCATGGCCGCCTCGCCGGACGGCAGCAAGCTGTACCCGCTGCTGGAAGGGGCGCTGTGGGATGGCGAACAGTTCGAGAACGTCGGCGGCAAACGCTACCTGCGGGTGCTGGAGTTCGACGTCAAACAGCAGGCCTGGACCGGCCGCAGCTGGCAGTACGTGCTGGAAGACAACCAGAACGCCATCGGCGATTTCAACATGATCGACGCCACCCACGGGCTGGTGATTGAGCGCGACAACGGCGAAGGCACGCCGGATAAAGCCTGCGCCGCCGGCGCGCCAACCGACAACTGCTTCAGCCAGGTGGCCAAGTTCAAGCGGGTGTATAAAATCGCCTTCTCGGACGCCAACGTCGGCAAACCGGTCGAAAAATTGGGCTATATCGACCTGATGAACATTCAGGATCCGAACAAGCTGGCGCGCAAGCCGCTGAACGACGGCGTGCTGACCTTCCCGTTCTTCACTATCGAGAACGTGGACGTGGTGGACGCCAACCACATCATCGTCGGCAACGACAACAACTTCCCGTTTTCCTCCAGCCGCCAGCCCAATATGGCGGATGACAACGAGTTCATCCTGCTAGACGTGAAGGATTTCCTGAAGTAGCTCCCCCTGGCCGCCGAATCGCCGGCGGCCGCCATTTCCCGCTTAGCGCAGCGAACGAACTGCGCTATAATCAGCGCCTTGCTTCCCTCTTCTCCAAGGAAGATCCTCGTCCCCGGTGGGGCGGCCGGACTTCAAATCCGGTTGGGGCCGCCAGCGGTCCTGGGCAGGTTCGACTCCTGTGATCTTCCGCCAATCAATGTCTCCCAATCTCCTCTGTGATTGTCGGCTCCGGTAGGGGTAATTTGCTTCTTTCGCTTTGTGATAGCGCAGCTTGCGTGGGTAGAAGAAACGTTCATGAAGAAGGACTATGAGGCAGTAAGCCGTTGACGTAAAAACCGCTTACGCGGCCTTTTTATTTCTGAGAAACAGGGCAAGCAGATACAGGGCGCCCAGCGGCAGGGCCATGACATAACAGAATGCATAATACAGGATCAGCACGCCATTTTTGCCTATGGTATCGGCGAACAGTCCGCGGTGCCAAAATTCTTCACTCGTGAACTGCAGGGCGGCCATTTCAGTGCCTTTTTTAGCACAGGGATACAGTAAAAAGCTCAGGATGGAGAGGATCAACGAAAGTGCGATATTCACCATGTCCTGGAAAGAATAGATGTAATAAAGCGCGATAAAAAAGTAAGTCACGCCCCACACCTGACTTTTCCAATAATACGCTTTGGTCATTTGTGCCTCCCTGGACATGAGTTCCTTTCTGTTTTCGTGCTTGGCGAAATGGAATATCGATGCCATTGCCCGCGTTGCGCGGTTTACCCAAGACGTATGAGTATGCGCAGGGCTTCGGCAAAATGCCATATTACCGGCTTATCTGGCAGGCGTATTTGGGTTCTGTCGCGAGCGTCCCTCTCCCCAACACATAGCCCCCTCACTCCCGCTGCAAAAAGAACTGCTTGATGGTCTGCCGCAGCCAGCGGTGCGCCGGATCGCGATCCAGGCGCGGATGCCAGGCCTGCACGATAAACACCGACTCCAGCTCGAGCGGCAGCTCGATCTCCGCCAATGGCAGGTGGATGTTGCTCACCCCCTGCAGCACGTGGCGCGGCAGCGGCAGGATGAAGTCCGATTTCATGGTCAGCATCATCGCTGAATGGAAGCCCGGCAGGGTCAGAGCGACGTTGCGCTGCAGGCCGAGATCGCGCAGCGCATCGTCGATCGGCCCCTGCGTGCGCCCGCGGCGGGAGACGCTGATATGCGGGTAATGGGTCAGGGTTTCGGGCGTTACCCGGCCGATGATCGGGTGCCCCGGCCGCACCAGCGCCTGAAAGGTGCTGGTGAACAGGCTCTGCGTCTTGATTTCCGGGTGCCAGTCGCGTGAGGAACCGATCACCAGATCCACTTTGCCGCTGCGCAGCGCGTCATCCTCGCCGTCGCTTTCGGCGATGAATTTCAGGCCGCTCAGCGGCGCCGATTCCCGCAGCGTCTCAAGCAATCCGCCCGCCAGCGCGCCGATAAAGATGTCGTTGGCGCGAATGGTGAAGGTTCTGGTCAGCCTGCCGGGTTCGAACGCATCATTCGGTGCGATCAGCGCGGCGGCCTGCTCGATGATCTCGCCGAGCTGGCGTTTCAATTCCAGCGCGCGCGGCGTCGGCACCAGATGCTTGCCGGCCCTGACCATGATCGGGTCGTCGAACTGCCGGCGGATGCGCCCCAGAATGCGGCTCATCGCCGGCGCGCTCAGGTTCATCTTTTCGGCGGCGCCGCTCACGCTCCCTTCTTCCAGCAGCAGATTCAGCGCATAGATCAGATTGAAATCAATTTTTTGCGGCATGGCCTCTCCGGTCGTGGCGTGCGTGATGGATTGCGTTTTGTGCAACTAGTTAATTACATCATTTCATTTTAAACAATCCAAATAAGCCCGGATACTGCCCACGACAACAAAGATTGAGGCTGAAACAGCAGGAGTGGGGAATGGTTGAGGTGTCTGTTACGCCGCATCACAAGAATAGATGGCTCGCCAGCGCCGGTGAAATCAACGGCCGCACCTGGCTGGGGCTGTTCGGCGTGTTTTTGGCGGTGATGGCCAGCGGCGTGGGGGAAAACGCCAGCAAGTTCGCGCTGGCGGACATACAGGGCGGCATGCTGCTGAGCTTCGATGCCGGCAGCTGGCTGACTACCTGTTACGTCACCGGTTTTGTGATCGGTTCCGGGTTCACGCCCTGTTTTTGGCCGACTTTTTCGCTGCGCCGGGTGGCGTTGACGATGTGCGGCATTTATCTGGCCGGCGGGCTGCTGACGCCCTGGCTGGGAGAACAATATGGCGCGCTGTTGGCGGTGCGCAGCCTGCAGGGCTTCGCCGGCGGCGCGTTGCCGCCGATGCTGATGACGGTGGTGCTGCGTTTTATGCCGCCGCTGATCAAGGTGCTGGGGCTGGGCGCCTACGGCTGGGTCTCGGCCTGGAGCGCCACGCTGGGCGCCACCGCCGCCGCCTTCGCCTTTCACTGGGGCTGGAGCGGGTATTTCTACTGGAACCTGCCGCTGATGGCGATCGCCGCCTTGTGCATCGGCTACGGTCTGCCACAGGATCCGCTGCGGCTGGAGCGCCTGCGGCAGTTCAACTGGCGCGGCCTGCTGCTCGGCGGCATGGCGCTCGGCATGCTGACGGTGGGCATTTCACAGGGGGAGCGGCTCGACTGGCTGAATTCGCCGCTGATCTACGTTTTATTATTGGGTGGCGGCGGATTATTGGCGTTATTTCTGATTAACGAATGGTACCACCCGCTGCCCTTTTTTAATTTACAGCTATTAAGCAAAAGGAATTTGTCCTTCTCCTTAATTACGCTGGGTGGCGTGCTGTTAATTATGGTGTCGCTGGTCAATATCACGTCGGGATATTTATCCGCGATTCAGGGTTACCGTCAGGAACAAACCTCCGACTTAATGCTGTGGGTGGCGTTGCCGCAATTAATTACGCTGCCGATCGTCGCCATAATTTGCAATACGCCGCGGGTGGATTGCCGCTGGGTGCTGGCGATCAGCCTGCTGTTGATGGCCACCGCCTGCGTGCTGGCCGCCCAGCTGACGCCGGAATGGAACGGCGACACGTTTCGCGTTATCGCACTGTTGCAGGCGATCGCTCAACCGATGGCGATCATCCCCCTGCTGATGCAGGCGACCGGCGGGCTGTTGCCGACCGACGGGCCGTTTGCGGCGGCCTGGTTCAACGCGGTGAAAGGTTTCGCCGCCACCGCGGCCGGCGGCGCCATCGCACTGCTCAGCCGGCAGCGCGGGGATTATCACGCCGGTACGATCGCCGACGGCTTCGGCTCGGCCTATAGCCGCGCATCGGGATCGGCGGAGCAGTTGGCGCAGCTTGCCGCCCGGCAGGGCCACGTGCTGGCCAGCGCCGATCTTTATCTGTTGGTTGCCGGCCTGGCGTTATTACTGACCGCGCTGATTTTAGTTATGCCGACCCGTATTTACCCGCCGCGTTCGGTCGCTGCCTGACATTTTATCATCAGACATAAATATTAAGTGGAGTCACTTTTATGGCTAACAAGAAAGTCGCCGTTGCCGTATTGGCGGTTGCCGTCATTACGCTGGGGTTATTAATCAATAAGTTCTTTATTAAAGAAACACAGCAGAATACCAACGACGCCTATATTCGCGCCGATATCTCGCGTATTTCACCGCAGATTGCCGGTGAAATTGCGCAGGTGTTGGTCAGGGACAACCAGTGGGTCAAACAGGGGGAATTGCTGGCGGTGATCGACCCGCGTGAATTCAACGTCGCGCTGGCGCAGGCGACGGCCCAGGAGCAATCCGCCCGCGCCCGCCAGGACGACGCTGGGGCCAACCTGACCCGACAGAGCGCGCTGATCGCCGCCGCGTTGGCGGAGCGGCAGGCGGCGCAGGCGGAGCTGGCGTTTGCGCGCCAGGAGCAGAACCGCTACCAGAGAATGGCCAGCAGCGGTGCGGGGTCGCAGCAGGCGGCGCAGCAGGCGACAACGCGGGTGCACACGCTTTCCGCCAATGTGGCGCAGGCGGAGGCGACGCTCAAAGCGGCGCGAAACATGGAGCAGGTGCTGCAAGCCAAGCTGGCGGACAGCGATGCCGAGCTGATGCTGGCGCAGGCGAAGAAAGCGATGGCCGAGCTGAACCTGTCTTACACCCGTATCACCGCGCCGATCGGCGGCGTGATCGGCAAGAAAAGCCTACGGGTCGGGGAGTTCGTCAAACCGGGCGATGCGCTGCTGGCCATCGTGCCGCAGGACAAGCTGTACATCATCGCCAACTACCAGGAAACCCAGTTGGAAAACATTGCGCACGGGCAGTCGGTAGACATCCATATCGATACCTTTCCCGGCCAAACGCTGAAAGGGCTGGTGGACAGCATCGCGCCGGCTTCCGGCGTCAGCTTCGCGGCCGCGGCGCCGGAGAACGCCACCGGCAACTTCACCAAGATCGTTCAGCGCATCCCGGTGAAGATTGTGTTTGATATCAACAAAGAGCACGCCACTTTGCTGAGCGCCCTGCGCGTCGGCATGTCTGCGGACGTCAGCATCAATACGCTGGACGGGGGCCTGCAATGAACAGAGTCGTGATCCCGCTGCTGCTGATTGCGCTGAGCGGCTGCCGGGCGGTAGGGCCGGACTACGCTCGGCCGCAGAACGCGCTGCCCGAAAGCTGGGGGGAGCAGGCCGGCGGCGGGGCGCTGCCGGTGGCCTGGTGGTCGATATTCAACGATGCGTCGCTGTCGCAACTGGTGCAGCGCGCGGCGGCCGGCAACCTGGATCTGCAGCTCGCCACGGCGCGCATGCAACAAAGCCGCGCCTTGCTGGGCGTGACGGAGGCGGCGCTGATGCCGGATCTGAGTCTGGACGGCGCTTATCTGCGCCAACGCGCCACCTCGGTGGGCAGCATGGATCCGTCCGGCAACGGCGGAGAGGCGGATTATAACCTCTGGCGCGGCGGAGCCAGCGCCACCTGGGAGCTGGACATGTGGGGCAAGCTGCGTCGCGCGTCGGAAAGTGCGCGCGCCAGCTTCGCCGCTTCGCAGGAGAACCGGCGCGCACTGCTGACGTCGGTGACGGCGGAGGTGGCGAGCGACTATCTGCGCCTGCGCGCCACGCAGCAACAGCTGGCGGTGGCGCAGGAAAACCGCACTACGGCGCTGCGCACGCTGCAGCTGACGCAAAACCGTTATCAGAGCGGCGCGGGCAACGAACTGGATGTCGATCAGGCGCAGGTGCAGTTGGCGCAGGTGGATGCCCTGCTGCCGGCGCTGTTCGATCGGCAGGAACGCTTGATCAACGCCATCAGCCTGCTGTTGGGCGAGCGACCGGGCGCGCTGACAGCGATGTTGTCGCCGACGGGGCCGCTGCCGACGCTGGCGCGCGCCGTGCCGATGGGGGTGCCGTCGGATCTGGCGCTGCGCAGGCCGGATATTCGCGAAGCGGCGGAGCGTTTGCATCAGGCGACCGCCGAGATCGGCGTCGCCACCGCCGACTACTACCCGCGCATCACGCTGACCGGCAATGCGGGTTATCAGGCGTTGGCGCTGGCGGATATGGGCAGTTGGTCCACGCATACCTTCGCCATCGGCCCCGCCCTGTATTTGCCGCTGTTCGACGGGGGGAAAATCACCCAACGGGTGCGCCTGAGCGAATACCGGCAGCAGGAAATGGCCATCGCCTACCAGCAAACGGTGCTGCGCGCCTGGCACGAGATTGACGACGCGCTTGCCGGTTATCGCGCCCAGCAGCGCCGCCAGACGCACCTGGCCGAGGCGCTGGCCGCCAACCGACACGCGTTTGCGCTGGCGCGCGACAGCTATCTGAACGGCGCCAGCGATTTTATCCACGTTCTGAGCACGCAGCGCGCGCTGCTGGATCTGCAGTCCGCGCAAATTGTTTCAGAGGAGGAGACGGCGATCGCCGTGGTGAATATCTATCGAGCGCTGGGCGGCGGCTGGGAACACACCTACCCGTCTGCGGCGCCACAGGAGAAGGCTGATGCACAACACGCTGAATAAGATTGTCGACGAGATGCTGGAAAGGGACACCCGCCGCAAACGGGAGGCCCGGGTGAGCGCCGTGCGGCAAGTCACCGCCCGGATCCGTCGCATCACGTTGAGCGGCGATGATGTGGATAAGTTTATCGCCGATCCGCGCGCGCAGGAGCCGGCCAGTTGGGTCAAAGTGTTCTTCCCGTGGCGCGACACGCTGGCCGGGCGGGCTTACACCCTGAGCGGCATCGACAAACTCGCCCGCACCTTCGATATCGATATGGTACTGCACGGCGAAGGCCCGGCGTCGAACTGGGCGCGCGACGCGATGCCGGGCGACAAGCTGGGGTTCGCCGGCCCTTGTTCCGGCGGCTTCCGATTGTTGCCGCAAACTCGCTGGCTGCTGTTGCTGGGCGATGAGACCGCGTTGCCCGCCATGCGCACCATTCTCGCCTCGCTGTCCGACCCGTTGCCGGTGCTGTGGTTCGCCGAAGTGGGCGATGCGCAGGAGATTCAGGATGTCGATTGTTCCTTCTTGCAGGTGAACAGCTGGCAAATTCGCACGCGCCATTTTGACAGCGTGATGAACAGCCCGCTGGTGCAGGCCGTCAGCCATTGCGAACTGCCGCCCGGCGAAGGGCAGGTGTGGCTGGCCTGCGAGCAGCAGATCGCCGCATACCTGAAGGCGCGCTTTATCAACGAAATGGGCGTCTCCCGTGCGGCGCTGTTTGCCAAGGGGTATTGGAAAAAGGGCGAAGCCAACTTCAAGGGCGCGATTTAACTCAGCCGAACGAGGATTGTTATGATTAAGAGAGTGTTATTGGCGGTGGACTGCTTTGAGCACAGCGGCAATGCCCTGGATTTTATGGCGCGCCTGCAAGGCAGCATCGGCGACGTGATCGTACTGACGGTGGTGGACAATGCCTTCACGCTCAGCCGTAGCGGCCTGCGTTTCGACAGCGAGGAGCGCGAGGAGTATCCCGCCGCGCAACGGGAAGAGGCGCTGGCGGAAAAGCAGGTCGGGCAGGTGACGCGGGCGCTGAAACAGCAGGGTTTCAACGCCCAGGGCTTGCTGGCTGCGGGGACGCCCATCGAGGTGATCCCGGAACAGATGGCGCTGTTCAACTGCGATTTGCTGATCATCTCGCACCGCCACCTGTCTTCGTTGGGGCGCTGGTTGAACGCCTCCGTCACGCGTGGCCTGCTGGATGAGATTGGCCAACCGGTATTGGTGATCCCGCGCTAAGCTATGGGTAAGGGCAGCCGCATGCGGCTGCACGCGTTCGGCGACGAAGGCCGTACATACCGGAGGTCAACATGCGAAGTCTGGAAGATCAACTTGCCGCTTATGCCGCCTATCATCGCGATGCGCGCAATATCGTCACGCACTTTATCGGCATCCCCCTGATCGTCGTCAGCCTGCTGGCGCTGCTCTCCCGGCCGGCATGGGGCGCGGGATGGCTGCCGTTTTCGCCGGCCTGCGCGGTGGTGATCGTGTCGGCTCTCTATTACCTGCGGCTGAGTCTGCGGCTTGGCGTCATGATGTTGGCGTTGCTGCTGCTGTGCCTCGGGGTCGGTGCCTGGGTGGCGTCGCTGTCGACGACGGCGTGGCTGAGCGTCGGCATCGGCGGCTTCGTCATCGGCTGGCTGTTTCAGTTTGTCGGGCATTTCTGGGAGGGACGAAAACCGGCGTTTATGGACGACGTGACGGGCCTGATCATCGGCCCGCTGTTCGTGCTGGCAGAAGCCTGCTTCCTGGCCGGCGGGCTGCGCGAACTGCAGCGGAACATCGAAATGCGATCGGGCAAAGTGCGCAACGGGAGGGTATAAAATAAGGCGTCATAGGATTTTTCTGCGAGGCCCCTTTTGAAAAAAGAGGCCTGAAGATGACGGATTATGCGTATTGGATCAATTTCCAGGTGACCCCTTTGCCGCCATAAGGCGGCATGATATTGCCTTTAGCGATTGGCGCTGTGGTTGAGGGTTTGCCAACCACTTCCCAGACGCCGCTTTCCGGGCATTTTTGCCCTGTCGTGGCTGTAGTGCCAATAGGTGATTTAGACATAAGATCTTTCCTTAATCCATACAGCGCCACAGTAGCGCTGTTCAGAAAGATATTTACACGTTCGTGTATATATTCAACCCTGTTCGGTCAATACGGGTTATGTGTTTAAATTTTGATTTAATATTGTGTTTTAAGTTTTCATTTTTCTTGGTTTCATTGTTTTTATTTCAATTTATATTGTTTTTATATGTTTTGTTTTTTTTGTATTCTAATAAAAAATTGCAATGAAAATGTTTAATTTATTATTTTATATCTAAGGTTTTCGATTTATTTTTTATTTATCGTGCGGACACTGAAAATCTGGGTTATGTCGCTTATTCAGAAGAGCGTTGTTTACCAAGTCAGCGAAGCCCCCCGCACTTGCAGGCTCGGGGGGCTGAACATATTTACCCGATCGTCGGGTAATCGGTGTAGCCTTCCCGGCTGCCGCCGAAGAATTTCTCTTTGATTGGCGCATTCAGCGCCAGCCCGTGTTGCAGGCGGTGAGGCAGATCCGGGTTGGCGATGAACGGGCGGCCGAAGCCGATCAGATCCGCCCAGCCTTTGGCCAGCGCTTCTTCAGCGCGTTCACGCGTGTATTTGCCCGAGTAAATCAGCGTGCCGCGGAAAATCAGGCGCAGCGACTCTTTGAACGCCGCCGGCATCACCGGAGCGTCATCCCAGTCCGCTTCGGCGATGTGAATGTAAGCGGCGCCAATATCGTTCAGCACGCTGGCCGCCGCCAGATAGGTGGCTTCCGGGGTATCGTCCTGCGAGCCCATCAGGGTGGTCAGCGGCGCCAGACGCACGCCCAGTTTCTCTTTGCCGATGGCGTCCGCCACCGCCTGCGCCACTTCCCGTAGGAAACGCAGGCGATTTTGCAGTGAACCGCCGTATTCGTCGTCGCGCTGATTCTCCCGCGAGTCGATAAACTGATTGATCAGATAGCCATTCGCGCCGTGCAGCTCTACGCCGTCGAAACCGGCGGCGATGGCGTTGCGGGCCGCCTGGGCGTAGTCGTTGACGATCGCCGGAATTTCTTCCCGCGTTAAGGCGCGCGGTGCGGAGTGCTGCACCATTTCACCCACGCCATGCTCCGGCCCGCGGCCTTCGACATCCACGAACACCTTGACCCCGTCGGCCTGGATGGCGGAGGAGGAGACCGGCGCGGCGTGGCCAGGCTGTAAAATGGTATGCGACACGCGGCCGACGTGCCAAAGCTGCGCGAAGATCTTGCCGCCGGCATGATGTACGGCGTCGGTGACTTTTTTCCAACCGGCGATGTGTTCCGGGGTGTAAATGCCGGGCGTCCAGGCATAACCCTGGCCCTGCTGGCTGATATGCGTGCCTTCGCTGACGATCAGCCCGGCGCTGGCGCGCTGGGCATAATATTCAGCCATCATGTCGGTGGCGACGTCGCCGGCGCCGGCCCGTGAACGGGTCATTGGCGGCATGACGATGCGATTGTTCAGCGATAAACCGTTTAAAGAATACGAGTCAAAAAGCATGACGCTTCCCTCATGTGAATTAGGCCGTAGGGCGATGATGTTTTGCTGAGGCCATTATATTTCGTCGTTTAATTCTAAAAACGCGCACAATAAAAAAACACTTTTGCTCTGTGTTCAATAGTCGCGGCAGCCGCCGGTGAGCCGGTATGGCGGGTGGGCCAGGTGGCGAGAATGAACCCGATGTGCGCACGGGCGACGGCGGCTATTGCCTGTCGGCGCGTGGCTGAGATAGAGTCGGCTGCTGTTTTCCCCACGATTTTTAACAAAATCGCAAAAGTCTTTTAGCCTTCCGCCTGCTTATCTTTGGTGTGATCAATGTCATACTTTTGGCATCTTAACTTTCCCGCGCTTCGGCAGCGGTTAACCGGAGTTGTTGAATGAAAATTAACTTTCCCTTATTAGCCCTGGCGGTGGGGGCGTTCGGCATCGGCACGACCGAGTTTTCCCCGATGGGGTTGCTGCCGACGATCGCCAAAGGGGTGGACGTCTCCATCCCGATGGCCGGCATGTTGATCAGCGCCTACGCCGTTGGCGTGATGGTCGGCGCACCGCTGATGACGTTGCTGCTTTCTCACCGGGCGCGCAGAAGCGCGCTGATCTTCCTGATGGCGATCTTTACCCTGGGTAACGTGCTGTCGGCGGTTGCGCCTGACTACACCACCCTGATGCTGTCGCGCATCATCACCAGCCTGAACCACGGCGCGTTCTTTGGCCTCGGTTCAGTGGTGGCCGCCAGCGTGGTGCCGAAAGAGAAACAGGCCAGCGCCGTGGCGACCATGTTTATGGGCCTGACCATCGCCAATATCGGCGGGGTGCCGGCCGCGACCTGGCTGGGTGAAACCATCGGCTGGCGCATGTCGTTCCTGGCGACGGCAGGGCTGGGCGTGATCGCCATGCTGGGGCTGTGGTTCTCGTTGCCGAAAGGCAGCGCCGGCGCACGCCCTGATGTGAAACGCGAGCTGTCGGTGTTGGTGCGCCCGCAGGTGCTGTCCGCCTTGCTGACGACCGTGCTGGGCGCGGGCGCGATGTTCACGCTCTATACCTATATCTCGCCGGTGTTGCAGCACATCACCGATGCGACGCCGCTGTTCGTGACGGTCATGCTGGTGTTGATCGGCGTCGGTTTCTCCATCGGCAACTACCTGGGCGGTAAATTCGCCGACCGCTCCGAGAGCGCGACGCTGAAGGGTTTCTTGCTGCTGCTGGTGGTCATTATGCTGGTGATCCCGTTCCTGGCGCGCAGTGAAATCGGCGCCGCGGTCAGCATGGTGATTTGGGGTGCGGCGACCTTTGCCGTGGTGCCGCCGCTGCAGATGCGCGTGATGCGTGTCGCCAGCGAAGCGCCGGGCCTGTCGTCCTCGGTCAACATCGGCGCCTTTAACCTGGGCAATGCGCTGGGCGCCGCCGCCGGTGGCGCGGTAGTCTCCGCCGGGCTGGGATACAGCTTCGTGCCGGTGATGGGGGCTATTATTGCCGGATTGGCGCTGTTGCTGGTGCTGTTCACCCACCGTCAGGCCGAAAAAGTGGCCTACGCCAACGGGTAAACGATAACGTGCGGCGGGGTTCCCCGCCGCGCTCACTCAAAGCCGAGCTGGCTGAACGCATCGTCCTGCGGGGCGTAGCCGAGCAGGCGACGGGTCTCTTCCAGCGACAAACGCGTATAGCGGTTATTGGAAACCCCGTGCACCACCGCATATTGCACCCCTTCGACACGAATACAGCGATCCAGCAGATCGGCGGCGTCGCGATGGCTGAGAAAAGCGCTCATGTCGCGGGCGCTAAGCTGTTCGCCCCGGCTTAGAGTGGTGAAGTTGGCGATGCGTACCGACAGGGCGGAAAGCCCCTCCTGATGGGCAAAATAGGCGGCGATGCCTTCGCCGAACGCCTTGCTGGCGCCGTACAGATTTTTCGGCTTCGGGGCGTCATCCGGGCGGATTTGATAATCGAGCGGGTAGCCTTCCACCGCCTGCGCGCTGCTGGCGAACACTACCCGGCGGCAGCCGGCGTCTTTCGCCGCGCGGAAGATATTGAAGGTGCCGAGAATGTTGTTGTCCATCAGCGAACCGCAAAAATCGGCGTCGGGAGCCGGATCGGCGGCCAGGTGCAACACGGTGTCGATATTGGCGCAGGCCTCACGGCAGGCGTCGAGATCGGCGATGTTGAAGCTGATGACCTCATCGCCGGGCCGGCGATCGCGCAACAGAGCGAGATCTCGTTCCGCCAGCCGCAATGCATAGCGATCGCCCACTGCCTGGCGAAACGCGGTGGCGACTCGGCCGCCGGCGCCGGTAATCAAAATCCGTCCTACATCAGTACGCAACACCATGGTGACTGTCATCCCTACTCTCGATTAAGCGTTGACCAGTAATAATCCCCCGTGTGATTTTTGTCTAGTTGTTTTAATTAGTTATTCTGATGTTTATTTGCCGTATTCAATTGCGCACGGTGATTTTTACGCGGGTGAATATCGTGGAATGATAACAATATTCGATGAGGTTTGGCGATGTATTTGCCTTAATGGCTGCGAATATTGCCAGAAAAGCCGATTGGCCGCTGGAAAATGCGTGTTTCGCTTTAGCTTGATAGTGAATTATTAGGTTAGTTAATCTTATGTTTTTTTGACGTGAGGCCGGGCGATACTCTCTCATCCCTCTCTATCGCTCGCGCGATATATCATCGGCGCAGTGATCCCGGTAGAGGGCGGCATGCATTATTTCGCGCATTGAGGCCGTTTTGCCTTTGCGATCACAGTTCGGCAATTTGCCGTCGCAAAGCCTTGCTCCGCTAAAATCTGCGGTGTTAACGTCATAACTCAACCGATTTAGGGTTGTTACTGCTGCGGCAGGCAAAACCTAAACCTCGCGTTTCTGTTCCCCGATGGGGCAGAGGCCGCGAGGTTTAGGTTTTTTTTTGCGCCGAATTTCGCTCCTGCGCCAGGCCAGCGCAAATGCGGGATCGGCAGAACGCGAAGTCTAAGGATAACCGTATGAAATATGACACATTAGCCAGTGAGATTTTGGCCGGCGTCGGTGGCCGCGACAATGTGAAAAGCCTGGTGCATTGCGCCACCCGCCTGCGTTTCAAGCTGCGTGACGACCGCCGCGCCAACGCGGCAGCGCTGAAGAAAAACCCGGGCGTCATCATGGTGGTGGAGAGCGGCGGCCAGTTTCAGGTGGTGGTAGGCAACCACGTGGCCGAGGTGTTCGACGCGGTCAACCGGGTCGGCGGGTTGGCCGAAGGCGCGTCGAGCGGCAGCGATGCGGACGGTAAAAAAGACAATCTGCTCAGCCGCTTTATCGACGTGGTTTCCGGCATCTTCACCCCATTGCTCGGGGTGATGGCTGCCTCGGGGGTATTGAAGGGGTTGCTGGCGCTGAGCCTGGCCTGCGGCTGGCTGCTGGAAAGCAGCGGCGCCTTTAAAATGTTGTTCGCCGCCAGCGACGCATTGTTCTATTTCTTCCCGATCATGCTCGGCTACACCGCCGGGAAAAAATTCGGCGGCAACCCGTTCGTCACCATGGCGATCGGCGGCGCGTTGACGCATCCGCTGATGATGGCGGCGTTCGAGGCGGCGCAACAGCCGGGCGCGGTGCGCGAATATTTCTTCGGCATTCCGCTGACTTTTATCAACTACAGCTCGTCGGTGATCCCCATCATCTTTGCGGCCTGGGTGTCCTGCCGTCTGGAGCCGCTGCTTAACCGGGTGATCCACAGCGCGCTGCGCAATTTCATCACGCCGCTGCTGTGTCTGGCGATCACCGTGCCCTTGACCTTCCTGCTGATCGGCCCGGCGGCGACCTGGCTCAGCCATCTGCTGGCCAACGGCTATCAGGCCATTTACGCCTTCAACCCGATCATCGCCGGCGCTTTCATGGGGGCGATGTGGCAGGTGTGCGTGATCTTCGGCCTGCATTGGGGGCTGGTGCCGTTGATGATCAACAACCTGAGCGTGCTGGGGCGCGACACCATGGTGCCGCTGCTGCTGCCGGCGGTGATGGGGCAGGTTGGCGCTACGCTGGGCGTGATGCTGCGCACCCGCGACGCCAAGCTGCGGGCGCTGTCCGGTTCGGCCATCGGCGCCGGGATTTTCGGCATCACCGAACCGGCGGTGTACGGCGTCACCCTGCCGAACAAGCGTCCGTTCATCTTCGGCTGCATCGGCGGCGCGCTGGGCGGGGCGGTGATCGGTTACTTCCATACCTCGGTCTACTCGTTCGGCCTGGTGAACGTGTTCACCTTCGCGCAAATCATTCCCAACGGCGGCATTGACGCCACGGTGTGGGGCGCGATCGGCGGCACTCTGCTGTCGTTTGTGTTCGCCGCGCTGGCCAGCTACCTGTTCGGCGTTGCGCCGGCGGAAGAGACGGCGCCGCCTGAAGCCGCCGCGCCACTTAACCGCAAACAGGCCATTCTCAGCCCGATTGCCGGCGACATCGTGCCGCTGGAACAGGTGAACGACGCGACCTTCGCCAGCGGCCTGCTGGGGAAAGGCGTGGCGATCGCGCCGCAGCAGGGGCGGGTGGTGGCGCCGGTGAGCGGCAGCGTGGCGTCGCTGTTCAAAACCAAACACGCCATCGGCATCGAATCGGACGACGGCGCGGAGATTCTCATCCACGTCGGCATCGATACCGTGAAGCTCGACGGGGCGCATTTCACCGCCCACGTGCGGGAAGGCGAGCGGATCGCGCCGGGCGATCTGCTGATCGAGTTCGACCAGGCGGCGATCCATGCCGCCGGCTATGACACCACCACGCCGATCATCATCAGCAACAGCGATGACTACGTGGACGTGTTGACCAGCGGCCTGTCTCCGGTGCAGGAACAGGCGCCGCTGCTGACTTTATTACGTTAATTGAGGAGCAAGCGATGAACGGCAAGTTTCCGCAACATTTTCTGTGGGGCGGCGCGGTAGCGGCGAACCAGGTAGAAGGCGCGTATCAGGCCGACGGCAAGGGGCTGTCGACCTCCGATCTGCAGCCGCAGGGCATCTTCGGCGCCATCACGCCGCGCACGGCGGGCGACAGCGGCATCAAGGACGTGGCGATCGATTTCTATCATCGTTACCCGGAGGATATCGCGCTGTTCGCCGAGATGGGTTTCAAGTGCCTGCGCACCTCGATCGCCTGGACGCGCATTTTCCCGCAGGGCGATGAAGAGACCCCGAACGAAGCCGGGCTGGCGTTTTACGATCGGCTGTTCGATGAGATGGCGAAATACGGCATTCAGCCGCTGATCACGCTGTCGCACTATGAGATGCCTTACGGTCTGGTGAAGCGCTACGGCGGCTGGGGCGATCGCCGCACTATCGATTTCTTCGAGCGCTATGCGCGCACCGTGTTCGAACGCTATAAGCACAAGGTTAAACACTGGCTGACCTTCAACGAGATCAACATGTCGCTGCACGCGCCCTTCACCGGGGTTGGCCTGCCGCAAGAGAGCGACAAGAGCGCCGTCTATCAGGCGATCCACCATCAGCTGGTGGCCAGCGCCAGAGCGGTGAAGGCCTGTCACGAGATCGTGCCGGAGGGGCAAATCGGCAACATGCTGCTGGGCGGCATTCTGTATCCGCTGAGCTGCAAGCCGGAAGATCTGCTGGAAACCCAGCGGCAAAACCGCGACTGGCTGTTCTTCGGCGACGTGCAGGCGCGCGGCTATTACCCGGCCTACATGCAGCGTTTCTTCCGTGAAAACGGCATTCAGGTGGCGATCACCGAGGAAGATCGGCAAACGCTGCGCGAAACCATCGACTTCATCTCGTTCAGCTACTACATGAGCGGCTGCGTTACCGCCGACCCGGAGCAGTACGAAACGGCGCGCGGCAACATTCTCGATATGGTGCCGAACCCGCACCTGGCCAGTTCGGAGTGGGGGTGGCAAATCGACCCGATCGGGCTGCGCTACCTGCTCAACGTGCTGTACGACCGCTATCAGAAGCCGTTGTTCATCGTCGAGAACGGGCTGGGCGCCAAAGACCGCGTCGAGGCCGACGGCAGCATCAACGACGACTACCGCATCAACTACCTCAATGACCACCTGGTGCAGGTGGCCGAGGCGATCGACGACGGCGTCGAGGTGATGGGCTACACCAGCTGGGGGCCGATCGATCTGGTCAGCGCCTCGAAGGCCGAAATGTCGAAGCGCTACGGCTTCATTCACGTCGACAGAGACGATGCCGGCAACGGTAGCCTCGAGCGCCGCCGCAAGAAGAGTTTCTACTGGTATCGCGATGTGATCCACAGCAACGGCGCCAGCCTGAAAGACCGACGCTAACCCTTCAGCCCGGCGGCAAGCGCCGGGCGTTAACTAACGTTATTCGCTGCTGTTCATGATGGGAAATTCTCTCCCAGGGAATGCTGTTGCCCGCAGTCAGCCGTTATGCGGAGAAATATAATAATGATGAAAAGCTTATTACCTCGTTCCATGACCCTGGCGGCGCTGGCGCTGCTCTGTAGCCAGGCGCAGGCGGAAACGCTGCAAATCGGCAAGGACGTTGAAGCTCCCACCGCCAAATGGGAAGGGGTGGCGCTCGGCTTTGAACCGCCGCAGCCTGGGCTGTTGGGGGATATGCTGGGGATCAGGCCGATCCTAGAGGATCACGGTTTCCACTATAATCTCGGCTACCTCAGCCAGCTGTCGTATAACGCCGGCGGCGGTTACAACCACGATAAACAGGCGTCGTACATCGACCAATTTTCGCTGACCTTCAGCCAGGATCTGCAGGCGCTGACCGGCATTCCGGACGCGGCGATCGAAGGCAATATCGTCAACCGCAACCATGACAACAACCTGACCCGCGATCGGCTGCAGGATCCGCGCGTCGGCCTGACCGATCTGTCGCAGGAGAGCTTTGGCGGGCAGTCGATCACCCGGCTGGGCTGGTTGACCTTCAGCCGTTCCTTCCTCGACAGCCGGCTGCAATGGCGCATCGGCATGATGAACAAGGTGCAGGATTTCGATCAGATCATCCCCTGCGATTTTCAGACGCTGACGCTGTGCGGCGGCAAGTCCGCCAACTCGTTGACCTGGTACAACTGGAACGTGCATTACTGGGGCACCACGCTGCAATACAAGCTGACCGACGGCCTGACGCTCAAGGGCGGCGTGATGGAGCAGAACCCGAGCGCCCCCAGCCGCAGCCACGCCTGGAGCGGATCCACCAAGGGCAGCAAAGGCTTCCTGTTGCCGATGGAGCTGGAGCTGAAAACCCACGCCGTCAACCAGCTGCCGGGGGTGTATAACCTGGGCGTGTTGTTTACCAATGCGCGCCAGCGCGATCTTTATGAAGGGGTATCCGGCGGGCCGGGCGCCAGCGATCCGCAGGGCTATCGCAGCCACGATCGCACCTGGTTCCTGTATACCGGTTTCAACCAGCAGGTGACGCGCCATGCGGATGACGTCAACCGTGGCCTGAGCGTGTTCTACAGCCTGGGGCTGGGGGATCAGCGCAGCAACTACCTGCACTGGTCCACTTCGACCGGCATCCGCTATCGCGGGCTGTTCGATGCGCGGCCGGACGACTGGCTGGGGCTGGGCGTTTCGGTAGTGAAACTGAGCGACCGCTATAAAGACAATCAGCGTTACCTCAACGAGATGAGCGGCATCAGCGATTATCACGATCCGAACTACCGGCCGGTGCCGGGCCACTCGGTGACGGCGGAGCTGTACTACCGCGTTAACGTCACGCCGTGGCTGCAGCTGCAGCCGGGCCTGCAATACTGGCATCATCCGGCGGGCGTCAGCGAAACGCAGGACGCCTGGGTGACGGCGTTGAAAACGGTGGTGACCTTCTGATCAGGCCGCGTCGTTCTCGCGGTAGCGCCGGCGTGCGTGCTCAAACCAGCTGGCCGGCACGTTGTGCGGCGGCTGCTGTAATCTGAGCAGCCCCTGTTCGACGATATGGCTGGCCTGGCGCCACAGCGTCGGGTCGCCTTCGGTCAGCACTTCCAGCAGGCGCTGTTTCTCGATCAGATAGGTTTGGGCGAAGTGGCTGTCGTAGTCCAGCAGCGAGCGGGTGTTGTCGATCAGATCCGCCAGTTTGATGGTTTTGGCCTGCGGCGATGCGCTGGCGCTGTGGCGCCGATCGCGGTTTTTACGCTCGAAGCGGTTGCCGTCCTCGGCGTGGCTGACGTTGGTTAACATCCGCACCAGCTCCGCTACCTGCGGCCCAAAGTGGCTTTCGATATCGCCGAGGGTGGTGGGCGTGTCTTCCACCGTGTCATGCAGCCAGGCGGCCGCCAGCATCTCTTCGGTGTGCGGCACGCTGCGTACCAGCTCCATGACCGCCTGCGGGTGGACGATGTACGGATCGTTGGTGTATTTGCGGCGCTGATCGATGGCCGCATGCGCCTTGGTGGCGTAGCGGCGCGCGCGTTCTGCAAGCGTATTCGTCATTTCCTTTCCCTCCCGGCATCCTCTGCATGAAAAAAATGTAGCATACCTCACAAGAAATAGCTTGCGATTACATCGTGCGCTATCTATATTCACTCACATGAAAAGCACCGATACCGAACAACCCAACGCGAAGAACCTGCTGCTGCTCGATCAGCAGCTCTGTTTCGCGCTGTACTCCGCCAACCTGGCGCTGCACAAAGTCTACCGCAAGCTGTTGAATCAGCTCGAGCTCACCTACCCGCAGTATCTGGTGATGATGGTGCTGTGGGAACGCGATCGGGTGACGGTATCGGATATCGGCGAGCGGCTGTTCCTCGATTCCGCCACGCTGACGCCGCTGCTGAAACGGCTGGAAACCGCCGGTTTGCTGGTGCGCTATCGCGCCACTACCGACGAGCGCCAGGTGATCATCGCGCTCACCGAAGCCGGCCGCGCGCTGCGTGAACGGGCGCAGTCGGTGCCCGAGGCGGTGATGTGCGCCACCGACTGCAGCCTGGACGAGATCGTCTCGCTCAAACAGCAGCTGGAAAAGCTGCGCGGCAGCCTGATCGATCAGATTTGACCCACCGACGCCGGACGCAAGAACGGCAGGGGTGGTCTACACTGGTTAATAAGCGTCAAAAATAAGTAGTGCACGATTTAATCGTAAAAGATATATATGTGACCGGCTACCCCTCGCGGGGGCCGTTGTCATCTCGCCAACCAGCAAGAAGGAATGAACGATGTCTATTGAGAAAGTGGTTTACCGCGCTCACGCCACCGCAACCGGCGGCCGCGACGGCCGTGCAACCTCCTCCGACGGCGTGTTGGACGTGAAACTGGGCGTACCGAAAGAGATGGGCGGCGCCGGCGGCGAAGTCACCAACCCCGAGCAGCTGTTCGCCGCCGGTTACTCGGCCTGTTTCCTCGGCGCGTTGAAGTTTGTCGCGGCGAAAGAAAAGGTCAAAATCCCGGCCGAAGCGAAGATCGACGGCACCGTCGGCATCGGTGAAATCCCGAACGGCTTCGGCATCGAAGTGCAGCTGGATATTTCGCTGCCGGGCATCGAGCGCAGCGTGGCGGAAGATCTGGTGAAAAAGGCGCACGTGGTGTGCCCGTATTCCAACGCCACCCGCGGCAATATCGACGTTACGCTGAACGTTAAGTAAGTTTTTTGCCGACATCATGGAAAAAATGGAGGGTTTATCCCTCCATTTTCTTTGATATCCCGTCTGAAAAGTGCTCAAAAAAGCGGTAAATTTTGCCCGTTTTGTGAGAATTCTCTTGATTATTACTCGCAAAATAACGCTTATTGCCGGTTGGCTGAACCAGAAGCCGCAATCAGTGTCTGACTGAGTCAGAACCGCTACACCGTCCCCGGAGCCACCGCGTTACATGAACAAAGTTAAATCGCTATCACAGCAGAATTTATCGTTATTGTTAGCGATCTATATCGGCATCTTTCTAAACCTGTCCGTTTTTTATCGCCGCTTTGATTCGCTGGCGCACGGCATTCAGGGAATTAAGCTTATTTCGGCGGTGACGGAAGTCATCGCTATCGTCCTGTTCACGTTCTTCATCATGCGGCTGGTATCGCTCGGCGGCCGGCTGTTTTATCGCATCGTCGCCTCGCTGCTGGTGCTGATTTCGGTTGCCGCCAGCTACTACATGACGTTTTTCAACGTGGTGATCGGCTACGGCATCGTGGTGTCGGTGATGACCACCGATATCGATCTGTCGAAAGAGGTGGTGGGCCTGCATTTCGTGCTGTGGATGGTGGCGCTCAGCGCCTTGCCGCTGCTGCTGATCTGGAAAAACAGCCTGCGCTTCACCCTGATCGAACAGCTGAAAACCCCCGGTCACCGCATCAAACCGCTGCTGGTGTTGTTGGCGGTGGTAGCGTTGGTCTGGCTGCCGCTGCGCATGCTGGACGACGAGCAAAGCGTGCAGGAGAAGCTCGCCAACGTCGATCTGCCGAGCTACGGCGGCGTGGTGGCGCACTCGTACCTGCCGTCTAACTGGCTGTCGGCGCTGGGGCTGTTCGCCTATACCCGCTATGACGAAAGTCAGGATCAGAGCACGCTGTTCGATCCGGGCAAACACTTTACCTATGTGCCGCCGGCGGACATCGACGATACCTACGTGGTGTTCATCATCGGCGAGACCACGCGCTGGGATCACATGGGCATGCTGGGCTACGAGCGCGACACTACCCCGCGCCTGTCGAAAGAAAAGAATCTGGTGGCGTTCCGCGGCGAGTCGTGCGACACCGCCACCAAGCTGTCGCTGCGCTGCATGTTCGTGCGCGAAGGCGGCACCGAGGACAACCCGCAGCGCACGCTGAAAGAGCAAAACGTGTTCGCGGTGATGAAGGAACTGGGCTTCTCTTCCGAGCTGTTCGCCATGCAGAGTGAGGTGTGGTTCTACAACAACACCGAGGTGAATAACTATTCGTTCCGCGAGATGATCGCGTCCGAGAAGCGCAACGACGGCAAGGCAGTCGACGATATGCTGCTGGTGGACGAAATGAAGGAGTCGCTGGCGCGTTATCCGAAGGGCAAACACCTGGTGATCCTGCATACCAAAGGCTCGCACTACCTGTACTCGCAGCGTTATCCGCGCAGCTATGCGCGCTATCAGCCAGAGTGCATGGGGGTGGATGACTCCTGCACCAAGGCGCAGCTGATCAACGCCTTCGACAATACGGTGCTGTATACCGACAGCTTTATCAGTAATGTGATCGACCAGGTGCGGGACAAGAAGGCCATCGTGTTCTATGCCGCCGATCACGGCGAGTCGATCGGCGAGAATACGCACCTGCACGGCACGCCGCGCGAAATGGCGCCGCCGGAACAATTCCGCGTGCCGATGATGGTGTGGGCGTCGGACAAGTTCCTCGAGAACCCGCAGCACCTCAGCGCCTTTGAGCAACTGCAGGCGCAGCAACGCATCGGCAGAACGCATCGCCACGTCGAGCTGTTCGACACCATCCTCGGTTGCCTCGGCTACACCTCGCCGAACGGCGGCATCGTGGATAAAAACAACTGGTGCCATCTCCCGCAGAATAAAACGGCACCTGCCAGCCTGTAATCCCTCCCGCCGGGTGCCTTGCGCACCCGGTAATTTCCGCCAATACATTCTCTTCATCAATTATTCCAGTGTGTGCATACGGTATACTTGCGCACTTCCCCTTCTAACCGGAGATTTCCATGACCCTGCGCGTGGCGTTTATCGACGATCATGACATTGTGCGTTCGGGCTTTGTGCAGCTGCTGTCGCTGGAGGCCGATATTCAGGTAGTGGGCGAGTTCAGCAGCGCGGCGCAGGCGCGCGCCGGCCTGCCGGGGCTGGAGGCGGAAATCTGCATTTGCGACATTTCGATGCCCGACGGCAGCGGGTTGGATCTGCTGGCGGACATTCCCTCCGGCATCCGAGTGGTGATGCTGTCGATGCACGATAATCCGGCGCTGGTGGAAATGGCGCTGGAACGCGGCGCCAGCGGCTTTCTCTCCAAGCGCTGCAAGCCGGAAGATCTGATCACCGCCGTGCGCACCGTCGCCGGCGGCGGCGTCTATCTGATGCCGGAAATCGCCCAGCAGCTGGCGCGGGTGAAGGTGGATCCGTTGACCCGCCGCGAGCGCGAGATCGCGCTATTGCTGGCGCAGGGCCAGGAGGTGCGCGAGATCGCCGCCGCGCTGGGGCTGTCGCCGAAGACGGTGCATGTGCATCGCGCCAACCTGTTCGCCAAGCTGGGCATCACCAATAACGTTGAGCTGGCCAGACGGATGCTGAACCTGTGACGCAGCGTCTGATCACCCAGCTGGCGCTGTTCTTCATTTATGCCGCCAGCGCATTTTGCCTGTGGGGCATTGGCACCGCGCTGATCGACCCGCCCTGGCAGGCGCTGTTGCTGTTCCCGTTCGGCCTGCGCATGGGCATTTTGCTGCAGAGCCCGTACCGTTTCTGGCCGGGGATCCTGCTGGCCGACCTGCTGCTGATGGCGCTGCTGGCGGACCAGTACGGCTACGGCCCGGCGCTGTGGGCGTCGGTGGCGGTGCTGGTGCTGACGGTGCTGCTCAGCCTGCTGGCCTCGCCGTGGCTGTTGCGCCATCAGCAGAGCGACAGCGAATGGCGCTGGCCGCTGTTGCAGGGCGCGGTGGTGGCCGCCGCCGCTTTGCTGCAGGCGCTTGTGTGGCAGCTGGTGAGCGGCGAAGGCGCCCGCGCGCTGCTGCTCGGCCTGACCGGCGGTTTCACCATCGCGCCGACCTGCCTGCTGTTGTGGCACTATCTGGCGCGCCAAATCTGGGTGCCGCTGGAGCCGGGGCTGATCCACAAGCCGGTGGAGCTGCGCCTGGGCCACCTGGCCAGCTATCTGCTGCTGTTTGCATTCAGCATCTGGCTGCAGCAGCAGGTTAACGCCGCCGAGCTGCGCCGCTTTGCGCCTTTCTGCCTGGCGATCCCGATCGTGTTCATGTCTTACCGTTATGGCTGGCAGGGCGCGCTGTTGGCGACGCTGCTCAACGGCGTGGCGTTGATGGTCAACGAGCCGCCGCAGCCCGAGTCGCACCGCGACTTGCTGTTGTCGCTGCTGGCCCAGAGCCTGACCGGGCTGCTGCTGGGCGCCGGTATTCAGCGCCAGCGCGAACTGAATCAGCAGCTGCGGCTGCGGCTGGCGGAGAACCGGCAGCTGGCCCGGGCGCTGGTGACGGCGGAGGAACAAACCCGGCGCGAGGTGGCGCGCGAGCTGCACGATGAAGTGGGGCAGACCATCACCGTGATCCGCACACAGGCCAGCATCGTTAAACGCCTGGCGCCGGAGCCGGCGGTGATCGGCTGCGCCGACACCATCGATGCGTTAGCGCTGCGGGTCTACGATGGGGTGCACGATGTGCTGACCCAGCTGTGGCCGGCGGCGCTGAACAACCTGCCGCTGTCGGCGGCGGTGGCGGCGATGCTGCGGGAGTCGCTGCCGCAGGACGCCTCGCTGGTGAGCAGCATGCAGTGGCAGGTGCCGGACGAACTGCTGGATGAAACGCTGAAAATCACGCTGTACCGGGTGTGCCAGGAAGGGGTGACCAATGTGTGCCGCCACGCCGGCGCCAGCCGCCTGGAATTGGACGCGCGTCTGCAGCCGCGCAAAGGCGCTGCGCCGCAGATTGCCCTGACCATCCGCGATAACGGCGTGGGCTTCGATGCGGACCACCATCAGCCGGGGTACGGCCTGCGCGGCATGCAGGAGCGCATCAGCGCTCTCGGCGGCAGCCTGCGGCTCACCTCTGAGCGGGGCGCCTGTTTGAGTGTGATCTTGCCCACAGTTTCACCGGCGCAAGCGCAAAACTAGGAAAAACTCCTAACCGCGTCGGGAATCCGGCGTAAGCCTCCCGCGCGCGCGGGGAGCATCATAGCGGCACTTTATTCAATCCTCTGAGGTTCCACATGTGGTCTTTCCTTAAAAGCCGCCCGGATGCGCCGCAGGTCACCGATCAACGGCAGATCGACGCCAGCTACAAATACTGGCGCATCCAGCTGATGTGCACCATGTACATCGGCTACGCCGCGTTTTACTTCACGCGCAAAAGCTTCAACTTCATCATGCCGGCGATGCTGAGCGATCTGGGCCTGACGATGTCCGACGTCGGCATCCTCGGCACGCTGTTCTACATCACCTACGGCTGCTCGAAATTCATTTCCGGCATGATCAGCGATCGTTCCAACCCGCGTTACTTTATGGGGCTGGGCCTGATCATGACCGGGGTGCTGAATATCTTCTTCGGCCTCAGTTCTTCGCTGCTGATGCTCGGCACGCTGTGGATCCTCAATGCCTTCTTCCAGGGCTGGGGCTGGCCGCCGTGCTCCAAAATCCTCACCAGCTGGTATTCGCGCTCCGAGCGCGGCAGCTGGTGGGCGATTTGGAACACTTCGCACAACGTCGGCGGCGCGCTGATCCCGCTGCTGGTGGGCTTTATCTCGCTGCACTTCAGCTGGCGTTACGGCATGATCATCCCCGGCATCATCGGCGTGGTGCTCGGCCTGCTGATGTGCTGGCGCCTGCGCGACAAGCCCTCCACCCTGGGGCTGCCGAGCGTCGGCAAATGGCGCAACGACGCCATGGAGCTGGTGCAGGAATCGGAAGGCCAGGGGCTGAGCAACCGCGAGATCATCAAGCGCTACGTGCTGACCAACAAGTACATCTGGCTGCTGGCGGTCTCTTACGTGCTGGTGTACATCGTGCGCACCGCGATCAACGACTGGGGCAACCTCTACCTGACGCAGGAAAAGGGCTATTCGCTGATGACCGCCAACTCGGCCATTTCGCTGTTTGAAGTGGGCGGCTTTATCGGTTCGCTGGTGGCCGGTTGGGGTTCCGACAAGCTGTTCCGCGGCAACCGCGGCCCGATGAACCTGATCTTCGCCATCGGCATCTTCCTGTCGGTGGCGGCGCTGTGGCTGATGCCGGGCGTCACCTACCTGCTGCAGGCCTGCTGCTTCTTCGCTATCGGCTTCTTCATCTTCGGCCCGCAGATGCTGATCGGCATGGCGGCGGCGGAGTGCTCGCATAAAGATGCGGCGGGCGCGGCGACCGGTTTCGTCGGCCTGTTCGCCTACCTGGGCGCGGCGCTGTCCGGCTACCCGATCGCGCGGGTGATGGAAATCTGGCACTGGAACGGTTTCTTTGTGGTGATTTCCATCGCCGCCTGCCTGTCGGCGCTGTTCCTGCTGCCGTTCCTGCGTGCGCAGACGCCGGTGCTGAAAACCGCCAAAGCCTGAGTAAAATGCGCTGCGCAACCCCCGGCGCAGCGCATTATGGCGCTTTTATCACCACTTGAAATGCAGGGGAAAAAAAGTGATTGACGCCTATAACCGCCAGCAGTAAGATGCGCCCCGCATCGGCGAGTAGCGCAGCTTGGTAGCGCAACTGGTTTGGGACCAGTGGGTCGGAGGTTCGAATCCTCTCTCGCCGACCACCATTCGAAAAACCTGCTTTTAAAGCAGGTTTTTTTTCGCCTGCGGTTTATGAGGATGAGCACCTCCTACGATACGACCGGCTTCGCTTTATGGCACGTGTCAATCCGCCAGCCTCGTGAAATATATTTATCCTTTACGCTTAATTAATTCAAACTCCTTATTCCAGTTAGGTTCTTTTTCTCATATTTAAATAAATTCACGCTTGCTGAATAAAACCCAGTTGATAGCGCTCTTGTTTTTACGCCTTTTTTATTTATAGTCTGAATGTACGCGGCGGGAATGATTTTTTTCCGTTACGTGGAAAAACGCTGTTTTTATTTGTTGACTTTAATCTTCGTGGATTATTGCGGAATTTTTTCGCTTCGGCAATGCGTAGCGACGATTAACTCTTTTATGTTTATCCTCTCGGAATAAAGGAATCAGTTATGCGCAAATTTAATAAACCGCTGTTGGCGCTGTTGATCGGCAGCACGCTGTGTTCCGCGGCGCAGGCCGCCGCGCCGGGCAAGCCGACCATCGCCTGGGGCAACACCAAGTTCGCCATCGTTGAAGTTGACCAGGCGGCTACCGCTTATAATAATTTGGTGAAGGTAAAAAATGCCGCCGATGTTTCCGTCTCCTGGAATTTATGGAATGGCGATGCGGGCACGACGGCCAAGATTTTATTAAATGGCAAAGAGGCGTGGAGCGGCCCTTCAACCGGTTCTTCCGGTACGGCGAATTTTAAAGTCAATAAAGGCGGCCGTTATCAAATGCAGGTGGCATTGTGCAATGCCGACGGCTGCACCGCCAGCGACGCCACTGAAATTGTGGTGGCCGACACCGACGGCAGCCATTTGGCGCCGTTGAAAGAGCCGCTGCTGGAAAAAAATAAACCGTATAAACAGAACTCCGGCAAAGTGGTCGGTTCTTATTTCGTCGAGTGGGGCGTTTACGGGCGCAATTTCACCGTCGACAAGATCCCGGCGCAGAACCTGACTCACCTGCTGTACGGCTTTATCCCGATCTGCGGCGGCAACGGCATCAACGACAGCCTGAAAGAGATTGAAGGCAGCTTCCAGGCGCTGCAGCGCTCCTGCCAGGGCCGCGAGGATTTCAAAGTCTCCATCCACGATCCGTTCGCCGCGCTGCAAAAAGCGCAGAAGGGCGTCACCGCCTGGGATGACCCCTACAAGGGCAACTTTGGCCAGCTGATGGCGCTGAAGCAGGCGCGTCCCGATCTGAAAATCCTGCCGTCGATCGGCGGCTGGACGCTGTCCGACCCGTTCTTCTTCATGGGCGACAAGGTGAAGCGCGATCGCTTCGTCGGCTCGGTGAAAGAGTTCCTGCAGACCTGGAAGTTCTTCGACGGCGTGGATATCGACTGGGAGTTCCCGGGCGGCAAAGGCGCCAACCCGAATCTGGGCAGCCCTCAGGACGGGGAAACTTATGTGCTGCTGATGAAAGAACTGCGGGCGATGCTGGATCAGCTGTCGGCGGAAACCGGCCGCAAGTATGAGCTGACCTCCGCCATCAGCGCCGGCAAGGACAAGATCGACAAGGTGGCATACAACGTCGCGCAGAACTCGATGGATCACATCTTCCTGATGAGCTACGACTTCTACGGCGCCTTCGATCTGAAAAACCTGGGGCATCAGACCGCGCTGAATGCGCCGGCCTGGAAACCGGACACCGCCTACACCACGGTGAACGGCGTGAATGCGCTGCTGGCGCAGGGCGTCAAGCCGGGCAAGATCGTGGTCGGCACCGCCATGTATGGCCGCGGTTGGACCGGGGTGAACGGCTACCAGAACAACATTCCGTTCACCGGCACCGCCACCGGGCCGGTCAAAGGCACCTGGGAGAACGGCATCGTGGACTACCGCCAGATCGCCAGCCAGTTCATGAGCGGCGAGTGGCAGTACACCTACGACGCCACGGCGGAAGCGCCTTACGTGTTCAAACCTTCCACCGGCGATCTGATCACCTTTGACGATGCCCGCTCGGTGCAGGCCAAAGGCAAGTACGTGTTGGATAAGCAGCTGGGCGGCCTATTCTCCTGGGAGATCGACGCGGACAACGGTGATATTCTCAACAGCATGAACGCCAGCCTGGGCAACAGCGCCGGCGTTCAATAATCGGTTGCAGTGCGTTGCCGGGGGATATCCTTTCGCCCCCGGCTTTTTCGCCGCCGAAAGTTTTTTTACGCCGCACAGATTGTGGGCCTGCCCGGCGAAAAATGCGCTCATCGGACTCACCCTTTTGGGTAATCCTTCAGCATTTCCTTCTGTCTTTAACGGCGATCACAAAAATAACCGTTCAGATATTCATCGTTCAGCAACAAAGTTTTGGGGTTTTTTAGCGGAGTTTAAAACCAGTAAATTTATCAGGGTCAGACCAATGCGCTAAAAATGACCGCTTAGCATAAATTTTCATGCTGGAACTGTTAACAAAAGGTTTTTTTTATGTTTGTTTGCTGTTTCTCACAGTCTGCGTAAATCCCCACTGGTTATATTGACGACACCCCAAACAGTTGGTAACTTGATAGCCTCAGGGGTAAGAGCGAGAGTTGTTTGAGTGAATTCCACGCGCTCAGACGTCCCCGTCGCGATGCGTTCCATCCGGCATCCTCTCATCGTACGCCTTCTGCCTTCGGGCGCTGACCGCACAGGCCACGCAATAAAAAATACAGGTCTGGCGGCAATTACACACATCACATCACACAATGGAGCACTAACGATGACACGTTCCTTGGGTAAATCGGGGGTTCTGAAATTCGGCATTGGGCTGATCGCGCTGACCGTGGCGGCCAGCGTACAGGCCAAGACGTTGGTTTACTGTTCTGAAGGTTCCCCGGAAGGGTTCAACCCGCAGCTGTTCACCTCCGGCACCACCCACGACGCCAGTTCGGTACCGATCTACAACCGCCTGGTCGAATTCAAAGTCGGCACCACCGAACTGCAGCCGGGCCTGGCTGAGAAGTGGGACGTCAGCGAAGACGGCAAAACCTATACCTTCCACCTGCGCAAAGGCGTGAAGTGGCAGAGCAGCAAAGATTTCAAACCGACGCGCGACTTCAACGCCGACGACGTGGTGTTCTCCTTCGAACGCCAGTTGGATGCCAATAACGCCTACCACAAAGTGTCCGGCGGCAGTTACGAATACTTTGAAGGCATGGACATGCCGAAGCTGATCGCCAAGATCGAAAAAGTAGACGACAACACCGTGCGTTTCGTGCTGAACCGCCCGGAGGCGCCGTTCCTGGCTGACCTGGGCATGGACTTCGCGTCCATCCTGTCCGCCGAATACGCTGACGTCATGATGAAAGCCGGTACGCCGGAAAAAGTCGACCTGAACCCGATCGGTACCGGCCCGTTCCAGCTGCTGCAATACCAGAAAGACTCCAAAATCCTGTACAAGGCGTTCGACGGTTTCTGGGGCACCAAGCCGAAGATCGATCGCCTGGTGTTCTCCATCACGCCTGACGCTTCCGTGCGTTACGCCAAGCTGCAGAAAAACGAATGCCAGGTGATGCCGTTCCCGAACCCGGCCGATATCGCCCGCATGAAGCAGGACAAATCCATCAACCTGATGGAGCAGCCGGGGCTGAACGTGGGTTACCTGTCGTTCAACACCGAGAAAAAACCGCTGGATAACGTGAAGGTGCGTCAGGCGTTGACCATGGCGGTCAACAAGCAGGCGATCATCGACGCGGTTTATCAGGGCGCGGGCCAGGCGGCCAAGAACCTGATCCCGCCGACCATGTGGGGCTATAACGACGCGGTGCAGGATTACGCTTACGATCCGGCCAAGGCGAAAGAACTGCTGAAAGAAGCGGGCATGGCCGATGGTTTCAGCATCGACCTGTGGGCGATGCCGGTACAGCGTCCTTACAACCCGAACGCGCGCCGCATGGCGGAAATGATCCAGGCCGACTGGGCCAAGATCGGCGTGAAAGCCAAAATCGTGACCTATGAGTGGGGTGAATACCTCAAGCGCGCCAAAGCGGGCGAGCACCAGACGGTGATGATGGGCTGGACCGGCGACAACGGGGATCCGGACAACTTCTTCGCCACGCTGTTCAGCTGCGCGGCGGCGAAAGACGGCTCCAACTACTCCCGCTGGTGCTACAAGCCGTTTGAAGATCTGATTCAACCGGCGCGCGCCGAGTCCAACCACGACAAACGCATCGAACTGTACAAGCAGGCGCAGGTGGTGATGCACGATCAGGCTCCGGCGCTGATCGTCGCGCACTCCACCGTGTATGAGCCTGTGCGTAAGGAAGTGAAGGGCTACGTCGTGGATCCGCTCGGCAAGCATCACTTCGAGAATGTCTCTGTAGACTGATTCCGACCTAAACCGGAGATGCACGAATGGACTTGCAGGGGCGCAACAGGTTTGCGCCTCTGCTGACCAGTCTCCGGCGTATGGCCGTTGGATCGTTCAAAGGCATGTGAGCGTTAATAAGCCTGGCGGACGATGAGCTGCCGGGCATTGATACAGAGAGTTCGGGATATGTTGCAGTTCATACTCCGACGTTTGGGGTTAGTTATCCCAACGTTTATCGGCATTACATTGCTGACTTTTGCATTCGTCCATATGATCCCCGGCGACCCGGTGACCATCATGGCCGGGGAACGCGGTATCTCCGCCGAGCGCCACGCGCAGCTGATGGCGGAAATGGGGCTGGACAAGCCGCTCTATCAACAATATTTCTCCTACGTGTCCAACGTGCTGCACGGCGATCTGGGCACCTCACTCAAAAGCCGCATCTCCGTCTGGAGCGAGTTCGTTCCGCGCTTTCAGGCCACGCTGGAGCTGGGCCTGTGCGCGATGATCTTCGCGGTGCTGGTGGGCATCCCGGTCGGGGTGCTGGCGGCGGTCAAACGCGGCTCGGTCTTCGACCATACCGCGGTGGGCATCTCGCTGACCGGCTATTCGATGCCGATTTTCTGGTGGGGCATGATGCTGATCATGCTGGTGTCGGTGCAGCTTAACCTGACGCCGGTGTCGGGGCGCATCAGCGACACGGTATTCCTCGACGACAGCCACCCGCTGACCGGCTTCATGCTGATAGACACCCTGATCTGGGGCGAACCGGGCGACTTTATCGATGCGGTGATGCACATGATCCTGCCGGCCATCGTGCTGGGCACCATCCCGCTGGCGGTGATCGTGCGCATGACCCGCTCCTCGATGCTGGAGGTGTTGGGCGAAGACTATATCCGCACCGCGCGCGCCAAGGGCGTGAGCCGCATGCGGGTGATCGTCGTTCACGCGCTGCGCAACGCGCTGCTGCCGGTGGTGACGGTGATCGGGCTGCAGGTCGGCACCATGCTGGCCGGCGCCATTCTGACCGAAACCATCTTCTCCTGGCCGGGTCTGGGCCGCTGGCTGATCGATGCGCTGCAGCGCCGTGATTACCCGGTAGTGCAGGGCGGGGTGTTGCTGGTCGCCTGTATGATCATTCTGGTTAACCTGCTGGTAGACGTGCTCTACGGCGTGGTCAACCCGCGTATTCGCCACAAGAAATAAGGGGCGCTCTCATGTCTCAAATCACTGAGTCTGCAGTTAAAGGTGCGCCGAAGCCGATGACCCCGTTTCAGGAGTTCTGGCACTATTTCAAGCGCAATAAAGGGGCCGTGGTCGGCCTGGTGTATATCGTTTTGATGCTGGTGATCGCGCTCGGCGCCGGGGTGCTGGCGCCGCATGCGCCGGCGGACCAGTTCCGCGACGCGCTGCTCAAGCCGCCGGTGTGGCAGGAGGGCGGCAGTTGGCAATACATCCTGGGCACCGACGACGTGGGCCGCGACGTGCTGTCGCGCCTGATGTACGGCGCGCGCCTGTCGCTGCTGGTCGGTTGTCTGGTGGTAGTGTTGTCGCTGGTCATGGGCGTGGTGTTCGGCCTGCTGGCCGGCTACTTCGGCGGCGCGGTGGACGCGGTGATCATGCGCGTCGTCGACATCATGCTGGCCCTGCCGAGCCTGCTGCTGGCGCTGGTGCTGGTGGCGGTATTCGGACCGTCGATCGTCAACGCCTCGCTGGCGCTCACCTTCGTCGCCTTGCCGCACTATGTGCGTCTGACGCGCGCGGCGGTGCTGGCGGAGGTGAACCGCGATTACGTCACCGCTTCGCGGGTGGCGGGCGCCGGCGCGCTGCGTCAGATGTTCGTCAATATTCTGCCTAACTGCCTGGCGCCCTTGATCGTTCAGGCTTCTCTCGGTTTCTCGAACGCCATTCTCGACATGGCCGCTCTCGGCTTTCTGGGCATGGGCGCGCAACCGCCGACGCCGGAGTGGGGCACCATGCTCTCCGACGTGTTGCAGTTCGCGCAAAGCGCCTGGTGGGTAGTGACCTTCCCCGGCCTGGCGATCCTGCTGACGGTGCTGGCATTCAACCTGATGGGGGACGGTTTGCGTGACGCTCTCGACCCCAAACTCAAGCAGTAACAGAGGACGAGAGAGATGGCGTTATTGAATGTAGACAAGCTTTCGGTGCACTTCGGTGACGAAGGCACCCCGTTCCGCGCGGTAGACCGCATCAGTTACAGCGTGGATCAAGGTCAGGTGGTCGGCATCGTCGGCGAATCCGGCTCCGGCAAATCCGTCAGTTCGCTGGCGATCATGGGCCTGATCGATTTTCCCGGCAAAGTGATGGCCGACAAGCTGGAGTTCAACGGCCAGGACTTGCGCAAGATCTCCGAAAAAGAGCGCCGCCAGCTGGTGGGCTCCGAAGTGGCGATGATCTTCCAGGATCCGATGACCAGCCTGAACCCGTGCTACACCGTCGGTTATCAGATTATGGAGGCGCTGAAGGTGCATCAGGGCGGCAACCGCCGCACTCGCCGCCAGCGCGCTATCGACCTGCTGACGCAGGTGGGGATTCCCGATCCGGCCTCGCGGCTGGACGTGTACCCGCACCAGCTTTCCGGCGGCATGAGCCAGCGCGTGATGATCGCCATGGCTATCGCCTGTCGGCCGAAGCTGCTGATCGCCGATGAGCCGACGACCGCGCTCGACGTGACCATCCAGGCGCAGATCATCGAACTGCTGCTGGATCTGCAGCAGCGCGAGAACATGGCGCTGTTGCTCATCACCCACGATCTGGCGCTGGTGGCGGAAGCGGCGCATCACATTATCGTGATGTACGCCGGCCAGGTGGTGGAATCCGGCAAAGCGGCGGAGATTTTCCGCGCGCCGCGCCACCCGTACACCCAGGCGCTGCTGCGCGCGCTGCCGGAGTTCGCCGCCGACAAGGCGCGGCTGGCTTCGCTGCCGGGCGTGGTGCCGGGCAAATACGATCGCCCGACCGGCTGCCTGCTCAATCCGCGTTGTCCGTACGCCAACGAGCGCTGCCGTAACGAGGAGCCGGAACTGCGCAGCATTCCCGGCCGTCAGGTTAAATGTCACACACCGCTGGATGATGCGGGGAGGCCGACCGTATGAGCCAGAATCAACCTTTACTGCAGGCGATCGACCTGAAAAAGCATTACCCGGTGAAAAAGGGCCTGTTCGCGCCGGAGCGGCTGGTCAAGGCGCTGGACGGCGTCTCCTTCACTCTGGAGCGCGGTAAAACGCTGGCGGTGGTCGGTGAGTCGGGCTGCGGCAAATCCACGCTTGGTCGCCTGCTGACGATGATCGAAGTACCGACCGGCGGCGAGCTGTACTACCAGGGACAGGATCTGCTGAAGCCGGACGTTTCCGCCGAGAAATTGCGGCGCCAGAAGATCCAAATCGTGTTCCAGAATCCTTACGGATCGCTCAACCCGCGCAAGAAGGTCGGGCAGATCCTCGAGGAGCCGCTGTTGATCAACACCTCGCTCAGCGCCGCCGAACGGCGGGAAAAAGCGCTGGAGATGATGGCGAAGGTCGGCCTGAAGACCGAGCATTACGATCGCTATCCGCACATGTTCTCCGGCGGCCAGCGTCAGCGTATCGCCATCGCCCGCGGACTGATGTTGAATCCGGACGTGGTGATCGCCGATGAGCCGGTGTCGGCGTTGGACGTGTCGGTGCGCGCGCAGGTGCTGAACCTGATGATGGATCTGCAGCAGGAGCTGGGGCTGTCCTACGTGTTCATCTCGCACGATCTGTCGGTGGTGGAACACATCGCCGATGAAGTGATGGTGATGTACCTGGGCCGCTGCGTGGAAAAGGGCAGCAAAGAGGCGATCTTCAACAACCCGCGCCATCCATACACCCAGGCGCTGCTGTCGGCGACGCCGCGGTTGAACCCGGATATGCGCCGCGAGCGCATCAAGCTGACCGGCGAACTGCCCAGCCCGATGAACCCGCCGCCGGGCTGCGCATTCAATGCCCGCTGCCGCCGCGCCTTCGGCACCTGCGTACAGCTGCAGCCGCAGCTGAAGCAGTACGGTGAGCAGATGGTGGCCTGTTTTGCGGTCGATCAGGACGAACATCCGGGGGCGTAAAGCGTCGGATTTCACCGCATAAACCCACGCCGGCTTAACGCCGGCGTTTTTTATTATTTAATCAATCAGTTAATCGAATCGCTTTTCGGGGCGTTATTGAATGCTTAACGAAAATCTGACGAATGCTTATTTTTATAGGAATTTTCGCAATGAATTAATAAGCGAATAAAAAATTTAACGGGAGGTGAGTAATAATATTTTTGCCAGACGTTTAACTTCGCCTTTTGTCGGACTTGTTCAATAAAAAAAGCACGCCGTCGGCGTGCTTTGGGTCGATAAGGCCGCGCTTATTGCGGATAAGGCACCCAATCGCCGCCGTTCAGGCGAATGTATGGTTTCCCCTGATATTGCATCACGATGGCGTTGTCGTTTTCGGAGATGACCGGCGTCTGCGGCAGCCCTTGCGTCAGCGCCTGCCAGTCGACGCTGGACTCGCTGAAGACTTTGCCGTCCACCAGACGTGATACCAGCTCCGACAGCGCCAGATAGCTGCTCGGCGTTTTGACCTGCAGCGGGCTGCCCTGATGCGGCGCCTTCATACCGATCAGTTTGATGCCGACTGGCGTATGGGTGATGTTCGGGCTGGGGATATCGCGCAGGCCGGACATTTGCATCTTGTCACCCACCAACGCCGCGCCGTGCTCGGGAACGATCACCACCACCACTTTGCGGCCGGATTTTTCCAGCTGATCGAGGAAGGTGTTCAGCTGATCGAACAGCTTCTGCGCGCGCGGCTGATAGTCGGCGCTCTTGTTAGAGCCGACGAAGCGGTTGCCGTCGTGCAGCGGAATGACGTTGAAGAAGGTGGCGGTGCGGGCGTCTCCGGCTTTTTGCTGCTGATCCAGCCAGCGGGTCAGCAATTCCAGATCGTTATAAATCGGCTCGCCGTCGAACGACGTCAGCTCGTTGCCGACGCCGGCCTGCGACATCAGCGGCGCCTGCATATCCCCCTGTTCACGCAGCTCTTTCAGGAAGTTGCCGAACACCCCGGAGTGATCGAGCATCAGCTGTTCCTTGAAGCCGAGCTTCGCCAGGTTGTCGAACAGGTAACACTGCTGGTTCACCGGCTGGTACAGATCGTGATGCGAAAGCTGGCCGCAGCTGGCGCGCAGCAACCGTATGGCCGCCGGGCCGCTGTAGGCGGTGGCCGAGTTGAAACTGTCGAACATGATATCCATCTTCGACCACAGCGGATGATTCTGCAGGTTGACCGCCTCCATATCGGCCCAGGCCAGCGAGCAGATGTTGATCACCAACAGATCGAACGGTTGGGCGTCGGCGGGCAAAGTGGCCGGGAACGCGGTGGCGCGGCCTTTTTCCCGCTCGTAGAACTGGTTCAGATAGGCCGTCAGGTTGGCGCTGGTCGGCGGCAGGCTGTCTGCGGGCGCATTATCTCCTGCCGTCGGCGCGGCCGTGGCCGGCGTGCCGGCGCCGCCGGCGGCAGCCGTGGAACTGGCGGGCAGCAGTGAGACCGCCGGCCCGGCGATGTTGACGATATTGAGCCACACCAGCGCGGCCACGGTGAACACCGTAACGCGCACCCACTGGGCGACGAACAGGTAGGCGATAAGCAACACGAAGGCGGCGCCGACCATCTGCCAGTTGATAAAGCGGCTGACCAGCTCCAGCAGGTACTGGGCGCTGAAGCCGGCCAGCTGAGAGCCCTGGCTGAGAATGCTGTTGATGCCCGGCAGCCAGGTATCGTGGTAGAACAACGCGATGCCGATCGGGATGGCGAGGTAATGGCGCCAGCGGTGCAGCCGCGGCGAGGGGATCGGCATCAGCAGATAGGCCATGAACACCAGGTTCGGCAGCGCGTGGAAATTCAGGTAGCCGAACCACAGCAGGGCGAATTTCGCCAGAAAGTAGAGGTTCCAGCCACCCAGCCCGCGCCAGTAGCGCCACAGAGCGTTATCGGATTGCGTATTTGTGTTTGGATTCATGGCTGCTTCTTATGACGTTTAATCTGGGAGGATGAGCCTGTGCGCACCCATAAACCGGCGGATTTCAAATAGCGCGGCGATAACAACAGGTTTTGCCAGTATTGACGCAAATGCGGAAAACGCCGGTGAAAGGCGTAGCCCAGCGGAATGAAGACCAGCGCGCACAGCAAGATCAGTTGCAGGATGTCGTTAAGGTTCAGCATGCTTTTCCTCCTGCGGGCCAAGCGGCAGCGTGAAAGCGATCGGCTGGCGGCGTTCTGCGGGCTCTGCGGCCGTCACCACGGGGGGCGGCGGCGCGACGCCCGCGGCGCCGGTGGCGGTAAGCTGCCAGCGCCCCTGAGCCATGCGTTTGATTTCCGAAATGATATCGACATCCTGGTGCCACACTACCCGGTTGCTGAAGGCTTCATCCACCGGCAGGCGGAAGATGAACTTCAGCGCGGTGTTCAGATCGTTGATGCGGCAGGTGGAGAGGAACAGCACCAGGCGCCCCTGCACCACGGTCATCACGTCGCCGAAACGCCGCAGGTGGCACAGGGTCATCGCCTGTTCGGCGCGCAGGCCGGTGGCCGGGCGCAACGCCACCATCACGCCTTTGCCGTCCTCGGGCAGCAAGGTGTTGGCCATCAGCGAAAGCACCGCCTGGCTAAACGGTTCCGGCCGCATGTAGCCTTTCAGCTGCAGCGGACGCAGCCCGGCCAGCAGCGCATCGATGTCGGCGGGCACGTGACGTGAGAAGCGCTGCCCCTGGATGCCTTCAAGCATGGTCAGAAAACGCGACAGCGGCGCGACGTGCGGCACGATCAGGTTGGCGCCGCAGGCCAGCAGCAGCCGTTCGTCGCTGTAGCGCAGGCTGGCGCTCATCTCGCGCACCGCGATTTTCAGGCCGTTGCCGCGGCTGCGGCGCAGGGTGTGGATCTGGTGCGCCAGATGATCGATTTGGTCGCTTTGATACAACGCGAAAATCAACGTCGCCGAGAGTCTCAGCATGCCGTGCTGCGCCAGTTCGTCGTTGTTCTCCAACAGCTGCCAGTTGGCGGACAGCGGCGGCGCGCCTTCCAGGATGCTGCGCTCGGCCAGATACTGGCCTTCGTCGCTGCGCAAGGCGGTGGGGGAGGGGTGGCTATTTTCCTCCTCGCCCTGCCAACCGCCTTCCGCCGCATACAGCGTCAGCAGCTGATTGGCGTTGATGCCGTTTTCGGTGCTCCACCAGTTCACCAGGTATTGCGCGCTGTCCTGCTGCCATTGCAGGCTGGACAGGCCGTTCAGGATGCGGTGCTGTGTGCTGAGCTGCCCTTTGAGCTTATTGATGCCGCCGCCGTGGCTGAGGATCAATAGCGTACACCCCTGCCGCCGCAGCCAGGCGGCGAGGGTGCGCGTCCATTCGCGCAGTTCTTCGGTGGTGAAGGTTTGCCACAGGCTGGCGTGGGCCAGCAGGATAAGTAAGCGATTTTGCGGCCGCAGGGCGCGCATCAGATCGTCGCTCAACTGCGCCAGCGCGGCTTTTTTCTCCGGTAGTTGATACAGCGGCAGCTTCTGCAAAGCGGGCGCAGCCAGCTCGGCCAGCAGGCGATCGGGTTTGTCTCCGCTGCAGATCAGGGCGAGCTTGCGGGTGGCCGGCTGGGCGGCGATGGCCTGGCGACACAACAGCGCGGCGTCGCTTTGCCTGTCGATATTGATCCAATAAAGCCCGGGGGCCTGCATCACCGACAGCTCTTCCCAAATCTGCCGAATGCCTAGAGAAAAAGAGTGCGCCATAGGATGTGTTCTACTTTCGTTGAAAGCCGACTAAAGGCGTTTATATTTAAAGATAGCCATTTTTACGCTGGCAATAACAAATCTCCGATGCTCTTCAATAATATTTGTTGAGAATCATCTTATTGCCTGTCTCTTTTTGTATCGTTGCTATAGTTAATTAACATAGCCTATTTTCGCCAAGGCGGAAGAATGAATAACGCACCCAGCCATTTTCGTGCAGCGGCGCCGGAGGAGAGCCAGGATGACCTGCAGGCGCTCAGCCAGGCTTTTTCATTACCAAAATTAAGCTATGTCGATATTTCGCGGCAGGAGCGGTTAACGCAAATGATGACGCGCTGGCCGCTGCTGGCCGAATTGGCGCAAAACGCGGGGAGCCACTGATCTATGCCGGCGATCGCGCTGCAAGGGTTGCGGGGTGGAATGGGGACGACGTCAGTCACGGCGGCGCTCGCCTGGGCGTTGCGCCAGCTTGGCGAGTCGGTGCTGGCGATAGACTTTACGCCGGACAATCTGCTGCGCCTGCATTTCAACACGCCGTTCGAACTGGCGCGCGGCTGGGCACGCGCGGAACAGGACGGCGGCGGTTGGCGGGAAGGCGCGCTGCGTTATTGCGAAAACCTCGACTTTTTACCGTTTGGCCGCCTGAATGCGGCGGAACGGCTGGAAGTGCAACATCGGTGTCAGGCGCATCCCGATCGCTGGCGCGATAATTTGCGTCAGCTGATGGCCGGCGATCCGCAGCGCTGGATCCTGCTGGACGTCCCGGTCGGGGATGGCGTTTTGGCGCAGCAGGCATTGCAACTGGCCGACAGCGTGTTCGTGCTGTTGAACCCCGACGCCAACTGTCAGGTGCGGCTCCATCAGCAGGCGCTGCCGCACGCAAGTCATTTCCTGATTAACCATTACTCTTCGGCCAGCCGGCTGCAGCAGGATTTGCATCAGCTGTGGCTGCAAACGCTGAGCGGCCTGTTGCCGGTGGTTATCCACCGCGATGAAGCGCTGGCGGAAGCGCTGGCGGCCAAACAGCCGCTGGGCGAGTACCGCCCCGAGAGCCTGGCGGCGGATGAAGTGCTGACGCTGGCCAACTGGTGCCTGATCAACCTCAAACGGGGCATTGCGCCATGAGTCGGGTGCTGAGCCTGCTGCTGGTGCCGCCGGTGCGCCAGGCGGTGCAGGCGCGTTACCGCGCCTATCGCCGCAGCGGGGCGTCGGCGCTGACCGCCTTTTTCACTACGCTGTTGGTGGCGCTGGGGTGGATGCTGCTGCGTTTGGAGTCACCGGCCTGGCGGCGCGTGCGCGCCGGCCGCGCTTACTGGTTCCCGCATCTGTCCGCCGAACGCCCCCGCCCGGCGGATGCGCTGCGCTATTTGCTGCAGGGGGCGTGGCTGCTGCTGTTCCGCAGCGGCCGCGCGCCGGTGCAGCGCGATTATTTCGCCGGTTGGCGGCGGCTGCAGCAGCGCTATGCCGACTGGCTGCAGGGCTTGCCGCAGCGGCTGAAAAACGCCGGCGTGGAACAGCGCTCGGTAGAGCGACTCGGCCGTATGAACCGCGGATTGCGGCGCGCGCTGTTCATTCTGGTCGGCGTGCTGGCGGCGATCCTCGCCATGCTGTGCATCTCGCAACCGTTCGATCTGTCGGCGCAGTTCGTGTTCGTTCTGCTGCTGTGGGGGATCGCGATGGTGGTGCGCCGGGTACCGGGGCGCTTGCCTGCGTTGATGCTGATCGTGCTGTCGTTGACCGTCTCCTGCCGTTACCTGTGGTGGCGCTATACCGCCACGCTGAACTGGGACGATCCGCTCAGCCTGGTATGCGGCCTGCTGTTGCTGGTGGCGGAAACCTACGCCTGGGTGGTGTTGGTGCTGGGCTATTTCCAGACTATCTGGCCGCTTAACCGCCAGCCGGTGCCGTTGCCCGAAGACAGCGCCACCTGGCCGACCATCGATCTGATGGTGCCGACCTACAACGAAGACCTCGGGGTGGTGAAGCCCACCATCTATGCGGCGCTGGGCATCGACTGGCCGAAAGAGAAAGTGAACATCTATATCCTTGATGACGGCAATCGCCCCGAGTTCCGGGCGTTCGCCGCCGAGGTGGGAGTGAAGTACATCGCCAGGCCGACTCACGAACACGCCAAGGCCGGCAACATCAACAACGCGCTGAAGCAGGCCACCGGCGAGTTCGTGGCGATTTTCGACTGCGACCATGTCCCGACGCGCTCCTTCCTGCAGCTGACCATGGGGTGGTTCTTCAAAGACAAAAAGCTGGCGATGCTGCAGACCCCGCACCACTTCTTCTCGCCGGATCCCTTCGAGCGCAACCTTGGCCGCTTCCGTCAGACGCCCAACGAGGGCACTTTGTTCTACGGGCTGGTGCAGGACGGCAACGACATGTGGGACGCCACCTTCTTCTGCGGCTCTTGCGCCATCCTGCGCCGCAGCGCGCTGGACGAAATCGGCGGCATTGCGGTGGAAACCGTCACCGAAGACGCCCATACCTCGCTGCGTTTGCACCGGCGCGGGCATACCTCGGCCTATATCCGCATTCCGCAGGCCGCCGGGCTGGCGACCGAAAGCCTGTCGGCGCACATCGGCCAGCGCATTCGCTGGGCGCGCGGCATGGTGCAGATCTTCCGGCTCGACAACCCGTTGCTGGGCAAGGGGCTGAAACTGGCGCAGCGCCTGTGCTACGCCAACGCCATGCTGCACTTCCTGTCGGGCATCCCGCGGCTGATCTTCCTCACCGCGCCGCTGGCGTTTTTGCTGTTGCATGCCTACATCATCTTTGCGCCGGCGCTGGCGATCGCGCTTTACGTGCTGCCGCACATGATCCACGCCAGCCTGACCAACTCGCGCATCCAGGGGAAATACCGCCATTCGTTCTGGAGCGAAATCTATGAAACGGTGTTGGCCTGGTATATCGCGCGGCCGACGACGGTGGCGCTGTTCAATCCGCACAAGGGCAAATTCAACGTGACCGCCAAGGGCGGGCTGGTGGAGGAGGAGCACGTCGACTGGGTGATCACCCGGCCTTACATGTTCCTGGTGGTTCTTAACCTCGCCGGGCTGGCGTTCGGCGCCTGGCGGCTGGCCTATGGCCCGACGGACGAGGTGATGACGGTGATCATCAGCCTGGTGTGGGTGCTGTACAACATGACCATTCTCGGCGGCGCGGTGGCGGTGGCGGTGGAAGCCAAACAGGTGCGTCAGGCGCACCGCGTGGAGATCGCCATGCCGGCGGCGATCGCGCGTGCCGACGGCCATCTCTACCCCTGCACGCTGCGCGATTACTCCGATGGCGGCGTGGGCATCGAGATGCGGGTGGCGGACACGTTGAAAGAGGGCGACAAGGCCTCGCTGCTGCTCAAACGCGGCCAGCAGGAGTACAGCTTCCCCTGCGTGGTGACGCGCGCCTTCGGCAACAAGGTGGGGGTGCGTCTGGTCAGTCTTTCCACCCGCGAACACATCGATTTTATTCAGTGCACCTTCGCCCGCGCCGATACCTGGGCGCTGTGGCAGGACGGGTTCCCTGAAGACCGGCCGATCGAAAGCCTGCGCGACGTGCTGGCGCTGGGCTTCCGCGGCTATGTGCGCATGGCGGACTACGCGCCGCCGCTGGTGCGCGGTCTGCTGGTCGGGGTCACGTCGCTGACCGCCTGGGTAGTGTCGTTTATTCCGCGCGGCGTCGGCAGGGATCCGACCTTGGGTCAACAAGAAACCGTGGGTTAGCTGCGAGTTCAACCGCCCGCTCACTCGCCCGGTGAACAGGCTCCAACATTGATGATGATACGATGACGAGAAAAATAACCTGGTTAACTGCTCTGGCCTTAGGCATCAGCACCCTGTCGCAGGCCGAAACCGCCACCGCGCCGACCGTGGCGGCCCAGCCGCCGATCGCCGCGGCGGCCGATACGGCGACCGCGCCGCAGGATCCGAATGCGCCGGTGCGCGACGTGTCGCTGCCGTTCGCGCAGATAGCGCCGCCGCCGGGCACCTTTGTTCTGCGCGGCACCCGGCCGGACGGGCAGATCGAATTCGGCGTGCGCAGCGATGAGGTCGTCTCGCAGGCGATGCTCGACCTGGAATTTACGCCGTCGCCGGCGTTGATCCCGGTCGAGTCGCACGTCAAGGTCTACCTCAACGACGAGCTGATGGGCGTGACCACGATCGCCAAGGAGCAGTTGGGCAAGCCCAATCGCATCCAGATGGCGATCGATCCGCGCTATATCACCGATTTTAACCGCGTCCGGCTGGTGTTCGTCGGCCATTATCAGAACATCTGCGAAAACCCGGCCAGCACCTCGCTGTGGCTCGACGTCAGCAAATCCAGCGCGCTGAAGCTGCGCTTCCAGACGCTGCCGGTGAAAAACGAGCTGTCGCACTTCCCTGAGCCGTTCTTCGACAGCCGCGATAATCGGCCGCTGACGCTGCCGATGGTGTTCGCCGGCCAGCCGGATCTGGCCCAGCAGCGCGCGGCGGGCATTCTGGCTTCCTGGTTCGGCAGCAAGGCGCAGTGGCGCGGGCAATCCTTCCCGACGCTGTATAACGCGCTGCCGACGCAGCACGCGGTGGTGTTCGCCACCAATAAGCAGCGCCCGGATTTCCTGCGCGATTACCCGGCGGTCAACGGCCCGACGGTGGAGATGATCAGCCACCCGGACAATCCGTACGTCAAACTGCTGCTGATTCAGGGGCGTGACGACAACGATTTGATCACCGCGGTGAAAGGCATCGCGCAGGGCGACATTCTGTTCCGCGGCCAGAACGTGACGGTGGACAAGGTGGAACAGCTGGCGCCGCGCCAGCCTTACGACGCGCCGAACTGGGTGCGCACCGATCGGCCGATGACCTTCGCCGAACTGCAGCAATACGCCGAACAGCTGCAAACCAGCGGCATCGAGCCCGGCCCGATCTCGCTGACCATGAACCTGCCGCCGGATCTGTTCCTGATCCGCAGCACCGGCATCGATATGCACCTCAAGTACCGTTATACCGCGCCGCGCATTCAGGACGGTTCGCGGCTGAGCGTCAGCCTGAACAACCAGTTCGTGCAGGCCTACTCGCTGGTGCCGGAACACGAACAGGGGGCGCAGCTGCTGCGCCTGCCGTTGACGCAGGGGCTGCTCGACTCCGACAAGAACGTCAGCATCCCGGCGCTGCGGCTGGGTGCCACCAACCAGCTGCGCTTTGACTTTGACTACACCACGCTACTGGCCAGCGGCGCGGAAGGGCGCTGCGAAACCTACTCCTTCACGCAAAACCACGCGGTGATCGACGGCGCGTCTACCATCGATTTCTCCGGCTACCGCCACTTTATGGCGATGCCGGACCTGCGCGCCTTCGCCAACGCCGGCTTCCCGTTCAGCCGCCTGGCGGATCTGTCGCAAACGCTGGTGTTGGTGAACCAGAAACCGCAGCCGGCGCAGGTCAGCGCGCTGCTGAACGCGCTCGGCGTGATCGGCGCGCAAACCGGCTACCCGGCGCTGGCCTTCACGCTGAGCGACGACTGGTCGCAGGCCAAGGATCGCGACGACGACATCCTGATGGTCGGCACCATTCCGCAGGCGCTGCGCGACGACAAGAAAATCAGTCTGCTGGTGGACGCGACCCAAAGCTGGGTGAAACAGCCGACGCGCCAACCGCCGCTGCCCAGCTCGGAAGTGCTGGCGGAGGACGCCAAGCCGGACAGCAAGACCACCGTCAGTTCCGAGGGGGCGATGTCGGCGATCATTGGCGTGCAGTCGCCGTTCAACGACCAGCGCAGCATCGTGGCGCTGTTGGCGGACAGCCCGCGCGGCTATGAGCTGCTGAACAATGCCCTGCTGGACAGCGGCAAGCGCGCCGCGGTGTTCGGCTCGGTGGCGGTGATCCGCGAATCGGGGGTCAACAGCCTGCGCGTCGGCGATGTTTACTATGTCGGTCACCTGCCTTGGTGGGAGCGGCTTTGGTATGCCCTCTCCACGCATCCGGTCCTGCTGGCGGTGCTCGCGGTGGTGCTGGTGGTGATCCTGGGGTTGATGCTGTGGCGCGGCCTGAAGGCCTTCAGCCGGCGGCGTCTGGCGCCTGAAGATCGGGATTGACGGCGGTGAACGCGATGCTGCAACGCCTGTCGCTCGGCATGCTGCTGCTGTGCGCTTTCAGCGCGGCGGCGGCCTGCGAATGGCCGGGCTGGCAACAGTACAAGCAGTTCTACATCAGCCCGCAGGGGCGGGTGATCGATCCGAGCAGCCCGAACAAAATCACCACGTCGGAGGGGCAGAGTTACGGCCTGTTCTTCGCCCTGGTGGCCAATGACCGGCCGACCTTCGACCAGCTGTTGACCTGGACGGAGAACAACCTGGCGGCGGGCGATCTCAGCGCCCGTTTACCCGCCTGGCTGTGGGGCGAGGGCGACGACAAGCAGTGGAAGGTGCTGGACGCCAACTCGGCGTCGGACGCCGATCTGTGGATCGCTTATAACCTGCTCGAAGCCGGCCGCCTGTGGAAAAGCCGGCGTTATCAAACCCTGGGGACGCTGCTGTTGCAACGCATCGGCCGCGAGGAAGTGGCCGACATCCCCGGCCTGGGGCTGATGCTGCTGCCAGGCAAAGTCGGGTTCGTGGCGGAAGATCGCTGGCGGCTGAACCCCAGCTACCTGCCGCCGCAGCTGTTGACGCGTTTTGCGGCGCTGAACGGCCCGTGGCGCGCGATGCGCGAGATCAATCAGCGGCTGTGGTTGGAGACCGCGCCGCACGGCTTCTCGCCGGACTGGGTGGTATGGCGGGTCGGCGCCGGCTGGCAGCCGGACACCGTCAAGCCGAACGTCGGCAGCTACGACGCCATTCGGGTCTATCTGTGGGCCGGCATGCTGGCGGACGACGATGAACACAAGGCGGCGCTGCTCAAACGCTTCCAGCCGATGGCGCAGCTCACCGCCAGCCAGGGCGTGCCGCCGGAGAAAACCGATACCGCCAGCGGCAAAACCACCGGCGACGGCCCGGTCGGCTTTTCCGCCGCGATGTTGCCGATGTTGGCGGCGCAGGCCGACGCGCTGGCGGCCCAGCGGCAACGGATCGGCGAACACCCGCCGGGTGACGACGCCTATTTCAGCGCCTCGCTGACGCTGTTCGGCCAGGGGTGGGATCAACAACGTTATCGCTTTAATCGTCAGGGTGAACTGCAACCCTCGTGGGACGGCCAATGCACAACTTCAAAATAAACTGGCTGAATTTGATTCCGCTGAGTCTGGCGATGCTGCCGCAGGCGCGCGCTGCGGAGGCCGTGGCGCCGGAGCAGTGGCTGCTGGAGCAGGTGCGCATTGGCGAGGCCGGCAACAAGGACGATCTGGTGCGCCAATCGCTGTACCGGCTCGAACTGATGGATCCGAACAACCCGGACGTGATCGCCGCGCGCATGCGTTTGGCGCTGCGGCAGGGCAACATGGCGCTGGCGCAGCAGCAGTTGGACAAGCTGAAAACGCTCGCGCCGCAGTCCAGCGCTTATCGCCAGGCGCAAATGAACATGCTGCTGACCCAGCCGGAAACCCGGCAAAAGCTGCAGCAGGCGCGCCTGATGGCGACCGCCGGCCGGTTGCCGGAGGCCAAGGCGCAGTACGATGCGCTGTTCCACGGCGAGCCGCCGACGCTCGATCTGGCGGTGGAATACTGGCGGCTGGTGGCGCGCTTGCCGGGACAGGAGGCGAAGGCGTTAAAGCAGCTGCAGGCGCTGGATCAGCAATATTCCGGCAACGCGGCGCTGCGCATGTCGCTGGCGCGCATGCTGTTCAGCCAGAATCAGGACGCGCAGGCCTATGAACTGCTGCAGAAGATCGCCGCCGATCCGGCCGGGCGCGGCGATGCCGCCGATCTGTGGCTGGACAAGGTCAAAGCGATGCCGGTCAGCGCGCAGAGCGTAGCGGCGCTCAACCGTTTCCTCGGCGTGTTCGACACCGGCGATCAGGCGACCAGCGCCCGTGAAGAGCTGGCCAGACAGCAGAAACTGTTGGCCGATCCGGCTTATCAGGCGAGGGTGCGCGGCCTAGCACAGGTGGATAAAGGCGGCAGCCGGGCGGCCATTCCTGAGTTGCAAAAGGCGTTGGCGGCGACGCCGAACGACGCCGAGGTGCTGGGCGCGCTCGGCCAGGCCTATTCACGCGCCGGTGACCGCCCGCAGGCGCTGAAGCTGTTTCGCCAGGCGCTGGCGGCCGACAAGAATGGCTACGGCAGCGGCAAATGGCAGAGCCTGATTAAGAGCACCGGCTACTGGCTGGCGATCGACGAGGGCGACAAAGCGCTCAAGGCCGGCAATCTCGCGCTGGCTCGGCAGAAATATCAACAGGCGCGCCAGCTCGACGACAGCAACGGCGACGCGTTTATCGGCCTGGGCGATGTGGCGGTGGCGAGCAAGGATGACGCCGCGGCGGAAGGGTTTTATCAGCAGGCGTTGCGGCGCGATCCCGGCAACGGCAGCGCCCTGCGCGGCCTGGTGAATATCTATCAACGCCAGTCGCCGGAAAAAGCGCTGGCCTACCTTGACGGCCTGCCGCGCAGCCAGCAGGCCAAGCTGCGCAGCACTCTCGATGGGCTGCGGCTCGACAGGTTGAAACAGCAGGCGGAGACGCTGGCGCAGCAGCAACAGTGGCAGCAGGCGGCGGAAATCTATCGGCGCGCCCAGCCGATGGCGCCCGACGATGTCTGGCTGACCTATCGCTATGCCCAGGCGCTGCGTCAGGCCGGGCAGCCGCAACAGGCGGACGCCTTATTCCGGCAGCTGGCGCAGCGCCAGCACGCCAATCCGCAGCTGACCTACGCCTATGCGCTCTATCTTTCCGGCAGCGATCGCGACAGGCAGGCGCTGGCGCAGCTCAATACGCTGCCGGCGGCGCAGTGGAACGACAACATGCGCGAACTGGCGCAGCGGCTGAAAATGCAGGCGACGATCGCGCATGCCGAAGGGCTGCGGGCGGCCGGTGACGAACCGGCGGCGGAAGCCTATCTGCGCCGGCAGCCGGCGGACACGCGCATCGATTTGCTGCTCGCCGAGTGGGCGCTGGCGCGCGGGGAGTATGCGGCGGCGCTGGACGACTATCAGCGGGTGAAACGTCGTGAACCGAACAACCCGGATGCGCAACTGGGCGAGATCGAAGCCTATGTGGCGCAGGGGGATCTGGACGCGGCGCGCCAGCGGCTGAAAACCGAACCGCAGCCGCAAGACGCTTCGCTCAACAGCCAACGGCGGGTCGCCAATGCCTGGGGCGCGGTCGGCGATGCGCAGCAGGCCGACGCGCTCTTCGGCCGGCTGAAAACGGCGGCGGCTCCAGAACCCATCGGGCAGACCAAAGCGCTGATCTACCGCGACGCCGCCCGCCTGGAGCGGGCTCAGCAACAGCCGGAGCGGGCGCAGCAGGATTACCGCCAGGCGATGGTGGCCGGCGGCATCACGCCTACGCTGCCGCAGGATAATGACGGCTACACCTATTTGACGCGCAATAATCCGAGCGACGACTGGCTGAAACGCGGCATCCGCTCCGACGCCGCGGATCTGTATCGACAGCAAGACGTGAACGTCACGCTCGATCACGATTACTGGCGCTCGAGCGGCACCGGCGGCATTTCCGACTTCAACGCGCACGACACCATGCTGCAGGTGGACATGCCGCTGTATGACGGGCGCGCCTTTTTGCGTACCGACACCGTGCAGCTGGATGCCGGCCGCTTCTCGACCGACGGCAGCGGCAAGTACTACGAAACCTTCGGCACCTGCAACACGCAAGGGTGCCGCGGCGATGAACACCAGAAAACCACCGGCACCAGCGTGGCGGCCGGCTGGAAAAACGATCGCTGGGCCGCCGACATCGGCACGACGCCGATGGGCTTTGAGGTGGTCGACTGGACCGGCGGCCTGGCCTACAGCGGCGACTGGAACCACATCGGCTGGACGCTGGCGGCCTCGCGGCGGCCGATCTCCAGCTCGCTGCTGGCGTTTGGCGGCGCCAAGGATCCGAATACCGGCACTACCTGGGGCGGCGTGCGCGCCACCGGCGTCAGTCTGAGCGCCAGCTACGATCGCGGCGAGGCGAACGGCGTGTGGGCCGATCTCAGCGCGCACCAGCTCACCGGCAAGAACGTGGCGGACAACCAGCGGCAGCGGTTGATGGCCGGTTACTACTACAAGCTGATCAACGAAGACAATCGCCGCCTGAGCGTTGGGCTCAATACCATGCTGTGGCACTACCAGAAGGATTTGAGCGGCTATTCGCTGGGGCAGGGCGGCTATTACAGCCCGCAGCAATATCTGTCGCTGTCGCTGCCGGTCAACTACCGTCAGCGCACCGAGAACTGGTCGTGGGAGCTGGGCGGTTCGGTTTCGCTGTCCCATTCCAAAACCGACAGCCAGCGCCGTTATCCGCTGCAGGGACTGATCCCGGATTCGTTGCCCGATAAGTTCGCCGTCGAGGACGGCAGCGCCTCGAGCGGCGTCGGTTATACCCTGCGGGCGATCGTCGAACGCCGTCTCAGTTCGCACTGGACGCTCGGCGCCGGCATCGACATTCAACAGGCGAAGGACTATACGCCGAGCCACGCGTTGATTTATCTGCGTTATTCCCTGGCCGGCTGGCAAGGGGATCTCGATTTGCCGCCGCAGCCGCTGACGCCTTACGCCGACTTCAAGTAGCCGGAAGGGGGAAAGATTCGGAGTGTCGGACGCCGGGGAGTTTTGTTACCCTGTGTGCGGGTCGCGTTTGTTCGCTTTAGGAAAAGACTGAAACCCGCGATTTTCTTGGTTTTGCCTGCGGCATAGCCAGATAAAAACAGCCGATGATCGAGTATACTCAGCCCGGTTCGAGGGGGCGGGTGAGAGTCAGCCCCCTTTTTTGTTTCAGCCCGATTTCACGGAGAGCAGGTTTGCGGGTCAGGCGTTCGTTAACGATTAAGCAGATGGCGACAGTGTCCGGCGTGGCGCTGGTTACGATCTGCATCTTTATCGTGATCCAGTTATTCCACTTTGTGCAGCAGCGCAGGGATGACTACGCCCAGCAACTGGAGAATATCGCCCACTCCGTGCGCCAGCCGCTGGCGGAGGCGGTGCTGCGCATGGACGTGCCGGAAGCCAAAAAGGTGCTGAATACGCTGTTGCCGGTCGGCATTCTGAGCCGGGCGGATATCGTCTTGCCGAACGAGTTTCAGGCGCTGCACGCCAATTTCCCGCCGGAGCGGCCGGTGCCGACGCTGATCGCCCGGCTGTTTGAGCTGCCTATCCAAATTTCCGTGCCGCTCTATTCGCTGGAACGGGTGCCGGCCAACCAGCAGCCGCTGGCCTACCTGGTGCTGCAGGCCGATTCGTTCCGCATGTACCAGTTTATCCTCAGCATTTTGTCGACCATGCTGTCGACCTACCTGCTGCTGGCGCTGATCCTGTCGGTGTCCATCACCTGGTGCATGAACCGGCTGATGGTGCATCCGCTGCGCGCGATGGCCAAAGAGCTGGAGAACATCTCGCAGGACGAAGCGCCCTATCATCAACTGATGCTGCCGGCGCTGCACCAGGATGATGAGCTCGGCCTGCTGGTGCGCAATTACAACCGCAATCAACAGACGCTGGCCAAGGCGCATGCCGACATGAGCCGCCTGAGCACCCGCCACCCGGTGACCGAACTGCCGAACCCGGCCTTGCTGAACGCGTTGCTGGAACAGCATATCGCCTCCAGTCTGCGCCCTGAGCGTTTTAACCTGCTGGTGATCGGCATCGAGACGCTGCATGAAGCGTCTGGCGTGATGAGCCCGGCGATGCGCGAAGCGCTGCTGCTGGCGCTGGCGAAGAAGCTGCGCGGCTGCATCGACGAAAACGGCGTGTTGGCGCAGCTGAGCAATACCGAATTCGCCATTCTGGCCAAGGGCATCGAGCGGCCGTTCCACGCCATGCAGCTGGCGCGGCGCATAATGGCGGAGATCAACGCGCCGTTGACGCTGGAAGGCCTGGCGCTGCGGCCCAACGCCAGCATCGGCATCGCCCACTACCTCAATCAGGGGGAGAGCGCGGAACAGCTGCTGCGCAGCGCCACCTCGGCGATGATGTCCGCGCATCGCGAAGGGAAAAATCAGATCCTGTTCTTCGAACCCAGCCTGACGGAGCGCACGCAGAAGCGATTGACGCAGGAGAGCGAGATCCTGCACGGCATTGAGCAGCGGCATTTCACGCTGTTCCTGCAGCCACAGATCGACATGCAGTCCAACGAGGTGATCGGCGCAGAAGCGTTGCTGCGCTGGCAGCAGTACGACGGCAGCTATACCCTGCCGGCCGACGTCATTCCGCTCGCGGAAGAGCTGGGCGTGATTGTGCCGCTCGGCAACTGGGTGCTGGAAGAGTCCTGCCGTATCCTGGCGGACTGGCAGCAGCGCGGCATTGCGCTGCCGCTGGCGGTTAACGTTTCCGGCATTCAGATGCAGGACGAGGCGTTTGTTCCGCATCTGAAAAATCTGCTGGCGCAGTATCGAATCGATCCGCGCAAGCTGCTGCTGGAGATCACCGAGACGGTACGCATCGACGATCTCGACCGCGCGCTGGCGCTGCTGCGCGAGCTGCACGACCTGGGGCTGTCGATCGCGCTGGACGACTTCGGCATGGGCTACTCCAGCCTGGAGTACCTGAACCGGTTGAAATCCCTGCCGATCGATTTGATTAAGATCGACCGCAGTTTCATTCAGGGGCTGCCGGCCGACGATGCGATGGTGCGCATCGTCAGTTCGATCTCTGAAGTGCTGGCGTTGCCGGTGATGGCCGAAGGCGTGGAAAACGCCGAACAGCGCGACTGGCTGCTGCAGCACGGCATTCGCAGTGGGCAGGGATTCCTGTTCGCCCGGCCGCTGCCGCGCGAAGCGTTCGAAGCCGAGTTTTGCCGCGCGGCGCGGTGAGCGTCGCGATACCTTTCCGGTACTTTTCCCCGTCCGAAAATCGCTATTCCCCTCATACCTCTTTTGCGTTAGTGCAAACAAAGGCTTACGCAATTTTCAGCTTTGCACCCGGACTGACGCGTTTCAGCTCTTAAATTCACATCAACCCTGAGGGGTGGGTGCAACAAATTATTTCCATGTTGTTAAGTGGGTGTTATTTTCCGCGCAAGCAATGAACAGGCTGGATTTTTAGACTGCCGCCTGGTGCGTGTCTTCCCCCCATAGGATGTTCATATGAAAACAACAATTTTTAAGAGCCTCTATTTTCAGGTGCTGACGGCGATCACGCTGGGTATCCTGCTTGGCCACTTCTACCCTGACCTCGGCGCCCAGATGAAACCCTTGGGCGATGGCTTCGTCAAGCTGATCAAGATGATTATCGCCCCGGTGATTTTCTGCACCGTGGTGACCGGCATCGCCGGCATGGAAAGCATGAAGGCGGTGGGGCGCACCGGCGCCATCGCGCTGCTGTATTTTGAAATCGTCAGCACCCTCGCGCTGATTATCGGCCTGGTGATCGTCAACCTGGTGCAACCGGGCGCCGGCATGAACGTCGATCCCGGTACGCTGGACGCCAAAGCGGTGGCGATCTACGCCGAGCAAGCGCAGCAGCAGGGCATCATTCCGTTCCTGCTGGACATCATCCCCGGCAGCGTGATCGGCGCGTTCGCCAGCGGCAACATTCTTCAGGTGCTGCTGTTCGCGGTGCTGTTCGGCTTCGCCCTGCATCGTCTGGGCGACAAAGGGCAGCTGATCTACAACGTGATCGACAGCTTCTCGCGGGTGATTTTCGGCATCATCAACATGATCATGCGCCTGGCGCCGCTGGGGGCCTTCGGCGCCATGGCGTTTACCATCGGTAAATACGGCGTCGGCACGCTGGTGCAACTCGGCCAGCTGATCGTGTGCTTCTATATCACCTGCATCCTGTTCGTGGTGGTGGTGTTGGGCAGCATCGCCCGCGCCAACGGCTTCAGCATCTTCAAATTTGTCAACTACATCAAAGAAGAGCTGCTGATCGTGCTGGGGACCTCGTCGTCTGAATCCGCGCTGCCGCGCATGCTGGATAAAATGGAGAAGTTGGGCTGCAAGAAATCGGTGGTGGGTCTGGTGATCCCGACCGGATACTCCTTCAACCTGGACGGCACCTCTATCTACCTGACCATGGCCGCGGTGTTTATCGCTCAGGCGACCAACACCCACATGGATATCATGCATCAGATTACCCTGCTGGTGGTGTTGCTGCTCTCCTCCAAAGGGGCGGCGGGCGTGACCGGCAGCGGCTTTATCGTGTTGGCCGCCACCATCTCCGCCGTGGGCCACCTGCCGCTGGCCGGCCTGGCGCTGATCCTCGGCATCGACCGCTTTATGTCGGAAGCTCGCGCGCTGACCAACCTGGTGGGCAATGGCGTGGCGACCGTGGTCGTGGCCAAATGGTGTAATCAGCTGGATGAGAAGCAGCTGAAAGACACCCTGAACAACAAAAATACCGGCGCGGACAAAACGCTGCCTTCCGCCTGATTTCGGCGGTAAATCACCGGCCGCATCCGCGGCCGGTGAGCTTCTTCCCCTGCCTCGTAACGATTTTTTGCATTAAAAACCCCGCAATCTATTATTTTTCACTCTAATGAGTGACATCCGCAAAGGCGCGCGGTCTAACACGATGGTACACTTTCTGCTTTCCGCCCCACCGTGAAACTCAGGGCGTATTTTTATGATTCCATTGAATGGAATACACGCATTTGCATAAGAAATTGGATAGTCATTAAGTAGGGGTTCACATGCAGGGCACCAGAATTCATCTTATAGTTGGTGGGCTGCTACTGGCGGCAGCCAGTGGCAGCGTGCAGGCTGAAGCACTACAACCCGATCCTGCCTGGCAGCAGGGGGCGCTGGCCAACGGGTTTTCATGGCAGATTCTCGATACGCCGCAGCGGCCGAGCGACCGCGTGGAACTGCGGCTGATCGTCAATACCGGCTCTTTGGTGGAGTCTTCGCAGCAGACCGGCTTTGCCCACCTGCTGCCGCGGCTGGCGTTGACGCGCAGCGAAAGCTTCACGGCGCCGCAGCTGCGGGCGCTGTGGCAGCAGAGCGTAGATAACGAGCGGCCGCTGCCGCCGGCTATCATCTCGTACGATTTCACCATGTATAACCTCAGCTTGCCGAACAACCGGCCCGATCTGCTGAAAGAAGCGCTGGCCTGGCTGGCGGACACGACCGGCAAACTGGCGATCGACGAGCACACGGTGCACGCGGTGATGAATTCCAGCATCAATCCGGTCGGCACTTTCCCACCCAATACCAAAGACGCCTGGTGGCGTTACCGCCTGAAAGGCTCGACGCTGCTGGCGCACGATCCGGCGCAGCCGGCGAAACGGCCGGTCAACCTTGAGCAGTTGAAGAAATTCTATCAGCAGTGGTACACACCGGACGCCATGACGCTGTTCGTGGTCGGCAAGGTTGACAGCCGCAGCCTGGGCGAGCAGATCAACAAGGCTTTCTCGCCGCTGCAGGGCAAACGTGAAACCCCGGCTCCGATGCCGACCCTGACGCCGCTGCCGCAGCAGCCGGTGAGCCTGATCAGCGAGCAGGTGAAGCAGGATACGCTGTCGATCATGTGGGATTCGCCGTGGCACCCGATTCGCGATTCGCAAAGCCTGCTGCGCTACTGGCGTGGCGATCTCGCCCGCGAGGCGTTGTTCTGGCACCTCCAGCAGACGCTGGAAAAAAGCGACCAGAAAAACCTGCATTTGGGCTTTGACTGCCGCGTGCAGTACCAGCGCGGGCAGTGCGCCATCCACCTGGATACGCCGAACAACAACCTGAACGGCAGCCTGGGCTTCATTGCCCGCGAACTGGCCAACGTGCGGGACAACGGCCTGTCGAAAGAGGAATTCGATGCGCTGCTGGCGCAGAAAAACGATCAGCTGAGCAAGCTGTTCGCGACCTACGCCCGTACCGACACCGACGTGCTGATGAGCCAGCGTCTGCGGTCGCAGCAGAGCGGGGTGGTGGATATCGCGCCGGAGCTGTACCAGAAGTTGCGCCAGGAGTTCCTGTCCAGCCTGACGCTGGAGACGCTGAATCAGGCGCTGAAGCTGCAGTTGTCTCAGGACGCGACGTTGGTGCTGATGCAGCCGAAGGGCGAGCCGGAAATGAGCATGAAGCAGCTGCAGGATACCTATAACGGCATCATGATGCCGCCGCCGGCGGTGGTGACGGAAGAAGCCAAACCGGCGGACACCGCAGTCGCTTCGCCGGCGACGGACGCCGCTGGCGCGCAGTAATTCGTGGCAGGGGGCTCAGGCCCCCTCAGTTGCGGTACAGCACCTTGATGATATGGTAACCGAACTGGGTTTTGACCGGGCCGTAAGGTTTGAGCAGCGGGATGCTGAACACCGCTTTATCGAACGCAGGCACCATTGCGCCTTTGTTGAATTCGCCCAGCGAGCCGCCGTTGCGTTTTGACGGGCAGCTCGAGTATTTGCGCGCCAGCGTGTCGAAGCTGACGCCGCGCTTCAGCTTGGCCAGCAGCTCGTTGGCCAGCTTTTCATTGTCTACCAGAATGTGCAGGGCGCACGCCGTTTTTGCCATGGTATTGCCTTTGTCGATGCGAAAATTGCGCTGATTATACCCGCTAAATCTCATCGGCGCTTTCTGCTACAATTCCCTTCCACGTTTTACAGTCGAGCAAGTCAGCGCCATGCGATTAAACCCCAGCCAACAACAAGCCGTCGAATTCGTTACCGGGCCCTGCCTGGTGTTGGCCGGTGCCGGTTCCGGCAAGACGCGCGTTATCACCAACAAGATAGCCCACCTGATCCACCACTGCGGCTATCAGGCGCGGCACATCGCCGCCGTGACTTTTACCAACAAAGCCGCGCGCGAGATGAAAGAGCGCGTGTCGCAAACCCTGGGACGCAAAGAGGCGCGCGGGCTGATGATTTCCACCTTCCACACTCTGGGGCTGGAAATCATCAAGCGGGAATATGTGGCGCTGGGCATGAAGTCCAACTTCTCGCTGTTCGACGACCAGGATCAGCTGGCGCTGTTGAAAGAGCTGACCGAAAAGTGGCTGGAAAGCGATAAGACGCTGGTGGCGCAGCTGATTTCGACCATCTCCAACTGGAAAAACGACCTGATCGATCCCCAGCGGGCGGCGGAGCTGGCGCGCTCGGAGCGCGACAAGCTGTTCGCCCATTGCTACGGTCTTTACCACGCCCATATGCGGGCGTGTAACGTACTGGACTTCGACGATTTGATCCTGTTGCCGACGCTGCTGCTGCAACGCAACGAAGAGGTGCGTGAACGCTGGCAGCAGCGCATCCGCTATCTGCTGGTGGATGAGTATCAGGATACCAACACCAGCCAATACGAGCTGGTGAAGCTGCTGGTGGGCCATCGCGCGCGCTTTACCGTGGTGGGCGACGACGACCAGTCGATTTACTCCTGGCGCGGCGCGCGGCCGCAGAACCTGGTGCTGCTGAAGGAAGATTTCCCGGCGCTGCAGGTGATCAAGCTGGAGCAAAACTACCGTTCCAGCGAGCGCATTTTAAAGGCGGCCAATATCCTGATCGCCAATAACCCGCACGTGTTTGAAAAAAGGCTGTTTTCCGAGCTGGGGTATGGCGAAGAGCTGAAGGTGGTGACCGCCAACAACGAGGATCACGAAGCCGAGCGCGTGGTGGGGGAACTGATCGCCCACCACTTCGTGAAAAAAACCAACTACGGCGACTATGCGATTCTCTACCGTGGCAACCACCAGTCGCGGGTGTTTGAAAAGATGCTGATGCAGAACCGCATCCCGTACAAGATTTCCGGCGGCACGTCGTTCTTCTCTCGCCCCGAGATCAAGGATCTGCTGGCCTACCTGCGCGTGCTGACCAACCCGGACGACGACAGCGCCTTCCTGCGCATCGTCAATACCCCCAAGCGCGAGATCGGTCCGGCGACGCTGCAGAAGCTCGGCGAATGGGCCAACCAGCGCAACAAGAGTTTATTCCACGCCAGTTTCGATCTGGGGCTGAGCCAGCACTTGACCGGGCGCGGACTGGAATCGCTCCAGCGCTTCACCCACTGGCTGGGCGGCATCGCCCAACAGGCGGAGCGTGAGCCGGTGGCGGCGGTGCGCGATCTGATCCGCGGCGTGGATTATGAAAGCTGGCTGTTTGAAACCTCGACCAGCCCGAAGGCCGCCGAAATGCGGATGAAGAACGTCAATACGCTGTTCGGTTGGATGACGGAGATGCTGGAAGGCAACGATTTGGACGAGCCGATGACGCTGACCCAGGTCGTGACGCGCTTCACCCTGCGCGACATGATGGAGCGCGGTGAAAGCGAAGAGGAGCTGGATCAGGTGCAGCTGATGACGCTGCACGCTTCCAAAGGGTTGGAGTTCCCCTACGTGTTCCTGGTGGGCATGGAAGAGGGGCTGCTGCCGCACCAGAGCAGCATCGACGAAGACAATGTCGATGAAGAGCGGCGTCTGGCCTATGTGGGGATCACCCGCGCGCAAAAAGAGCTGATCTTCACCCTGTGCCGCGAACGCCGTCAGTACGGTGAGTTGGTGCGGCCGGAGCCGAGCCGATTCCTGCTGGAGCTGCCGCAGGACGATTTGGCGTGGGAAACCGAGCGCAAAGTGGTGAGCCCGCAGGAGCGGATGCAGAAGGGGCAGAGCCATCTGGCCAATATCCGCGCCCAGCTGGCCAAGGCCAAAGGCGGGAATTAAAAAGAAAGGGCGCTCATCGCGCCCATGCTATTTCAACGTTGTTCTTCCAATCGCAGCGTCCAGTGGACGTAGCTCTGCCAGTGGCTTTCCTGCTCCAGCGCCTCGGCGCGCAGCGGATGCTGCTCCAGCCAACCCGGCGGCAAGATCACCGTCAGTTCATCGTCCTGATTGGCGCGTAAACGCACCGCCGGCAGCGTGTCGTCGCGGCGGCGGCTGGCGAAGATGATCGCCAGGCGCAAAATGCGGCACAGACGCTGCGCGGTGCGCGGCGGCAGGGCATTTTGCTGGTTCAACAGCGACAGGTCGAGGGTGTTACTCTGGTTTTGCAGCAGGGTGGCCAGCAGTTTTTTCTGCGCGGGGGTAAAGCCGGGTAAGTCCAGGTGGCGGATCAGGTAGGCGGCGTGTTGCGGCGCCTGCTTGAAATCGACGCTGAGGCCGAGTTCGTGGATCAGGCTGGCGCTGTGCAACAGCTCGCGACATCGCGCATCCAACTGCCACTCGTTGGCGACCTGCTGCGAGAAGTTGGCGGCGAGCTGGCTGACGCGCTCGGCCTGCTCGGTGTCGATCAGGTAGCGACGCTGCAGGTTGCGGATGGTGCGGATGCGAATATCCTGCTCCACCGGCAGATGCAGCATGCCGTAAACCAGGCCTTCACGCAGCGCCCCGCCGGCCAGCATCATGCTTTCGATGCCCAGCTCCTGGAAGATGGCCAGCAGAATGGACAGGCCGCTCGGGAAGACCAGCGCGCGTTCCAGCGTCAACCCTTCGATCTCCAGCTCTTCCAGCTTGCCGCACTGAATGGCCCGCTGTTTCAATTGGCGCAGCTTGGGCAGGGTGATGCGTTCATCCATGCCTTGCGCCACCATGATTTCCTGCAGCGCTTGCACGGTGCCGGAAGCGCCGACGCAGATTTGCCAACCTTGCTGGCGCAGCTGCGGCGCGATCGGCCGCACCATTTCGCGCGCGGCCTGTTCGGCGCGCTCGAAGTTTTCTTGCCCGAGGTTGCGATCGCTGAAGTAGCGCTCCAGCCAGGTGACGCAGCCCATCGACAGGCTGTACAGCTGCGATGCCTGTGCGCCGGTGCCGGTGACCAGTTCGGTGCTGCCGCCGCCGATATCGACGACCAGCCGCCGATCCGGCCCGCCGGTGGTGTGCGCGACGCCATGATAAATCAGCCGCGCTTCTTCTTCGCCGCTGATGACCTGCACCGGGCAGCCGAGGATTTGCTCGGCGGCTTGCAGGAACTCATCGGCGTTGGACGCCAGGCGCAACGTGGCGGTGGCGACGACGCGGATCTGCTCGCGCGGGATGTCCTGCAGGCGTTCGGAGAACAGCCGCAGGCACTGCCAGCCGCGTTGCATGGCCTCATGCGACAGGTGATTGTGCTGATCCAGCCCGGCCGCCAGGCGCACCTTGCGCTTTATCCGCGCCAGAGTCTGAATGCTGCCGGCCACCTCGCGCACCACCAACATATGGAAGCTGTTGGAGCCGAGATCGATGGCAGCATAAAGCGTGCTGGAGCTGAGCATGGCGATCAGCTCGAGCGTTTACGGTTGCTGCGCGGCGCGCCGCCGCGACGTGGCGCGGAGTTGCGACGTGGGCCGTTGCCGCCGCGCGGACGCGACAGGCGCTTCGGTGCCGGCAGATCGGTCAGCAGCGCATCGCTGTTGTACTTGCTCACCGGAATGCTGTGATCGATATAGGTCTCGATCGCCGGCAGGTTGAGCGCGTACTCTTCACACGCCAGGCTGATGGAGTGGCCGCTGGCGCCTGCTCGGCCGGTACGACCGATGCGGTGCACGTAGTCTTCGCAGTCGTCAGGCAGATCGTAGTTGAAGACGTGCGTGACGGCGGGAATGTGCAGACCGCGCGCGGCGACGTCGGTGGCGACCAGGATATCCAGATTGCCCTTGGTGAAGTCGTCGAGGATGCGCAGGCGTTTTTTCTGCGCCACGTCGCCGGTCAGCAGGCCGACGCGGTGACCGTCGGCGGCCAGGTGGCCCCAGATGTCTTCGCAGCGGTGCTTGGTGTTGGCGAAGATGATGGCGCGATCCGGCCACTCTTCTTCGATCAGCGTCTGCAGCAGACGCATTTTTTCTTCGTTGGACGGGTAGAACAGCTCTTCTTTAATGCGGTGGCCGGTTTTCTGTTCCGGTTCCACTTCAACATATTCGGCGTTGTTCATCTGCTCGAAGGCCAGTTCGCGTACGCGATAGGACAGCGTGGCGGAGAACAGCATGTTCAGGCGTTGATCGGCCGCAGGCATGCGGCGGAACAGCCAGCGGATGTCTTTGATAAAGCCGAGATCGTACATGCGATCGGCCTCATCCAGCACGACAACCTGCATCGCGCCGAGATCGACATAGTTCTGCTTGGTGTAATCGATTAAACGGCCGGTGGTGCCAATCAGAATGTCCACGCCGCTTTCCAGCACTTTCAGCTGTTTGTCGTAGCCGTCGCCGCCGTAGGCCAAGCCCAGCTTCAGGCCGGTGCTCTGGGAGAGGGCTTCCGCATCGGAGTGGATTTGCACCGCCAGTTCACGCGTAGGCGCCATGATCAAGGCGCGCGGCTGATTGGTCTGGCGATCCTGTTTCGCCGGGTGGGTCAGCAAATAGTGAAAAGTAGACGCCAAAAACGCCAGCGTCTTTCCGGTACCGGTTTGCGCCTGACCTGCAACGTCACGCCCGGAGAGCGTGAGCGGCAATGCTAACGCCTGGATGGGCGTGCAATTGTGAAACCCTTTTTTCTCAAGGGCTTCAAGGACTAACGGGTGCAGGGCGAAGTCGGAAAACTTCTGTTCGGTCAAGTGTGTTTTGCTCATAGTGTGGTAGAATATCAGCTAACTATTGCTTTACGAAAGCACATCCGTTGAAATAAACGCGGTGCAATAAAATCACCTTGAGTTGGTTAATGCTACACCAACAAGGTAGACATAATCCTGTGGAGTAGAACATGAGCGATAAAATTATTCACCTGACTGACAGCAGCTTCGAAGCTGACGTGCTGAAAGCGGAAGGGCCGATCCTGGTCGATTTCTGGGCTGAATGGTGTGGGCCGTGCAAGATGATTGCTCCGATTCTGGATGAGATTGCCGAAGAGTTCGAAGGCAAACTGACCATCACCAAGCTGAATATCGATCAGAACCCGGCTACCGCGCCTAAGTACGGTATCCGTGGCATCCCTACGCTGTTGCTGTTCAAGAACGGTGAAGTGGCCGCGACCAAGGTTGGCGCGTTGTCCAAAGGTCAGCTCAAAGATTTCCTGAACGCGAATCTGTAATCGGGCGGGAAGCCCAGTATCAGGCGCCTGGCGGTGATGTTCAATTCACCGCTAGACGCCTGCCAAGAAGCGTGTTAAGTTTAACCACACTGCATATAGAACTTGCCCGAAGTTTTAAATCTAAAGAGTTTGAATCTAAAGCTATACTCTGTGTCGAACCACCGGCGTTGAAAGTAAACTGAACTCAACCCGTGTTTTGGCAATCAAACGGTTTTGCAAAAATCATTTTTAAGGTACCTTCGATCTTCAACCGTCAATGCGTGCGCCCGATGTAAGCCATTTCTTACCGCGACGGCTCTGCGCCCGGTGATCGAACGTCCAGTAAACAGGCACGCATCTCGCTGCCATACCATTCACGATACAAGTTCGAGACATACCCCGAGTTTAAGAACCCACCACTATGAATCTTACCGAATTAAAGAATACGCCGGTTTCTGAGCTGATTACTCTCGGCGAAAATATGGGGCTGGAAAACCTTGCCCGCATGCGCAAGCAGGACATCATCTTCTCCATTCTGAAGCAACATGCGAAAAGCGGAGAAGATATCTTCGGCGACGGCGTGCTCGAGATATTGCAGGATGGATTCGGTTTCCTCCGCTCTGGAGACAGTTCCTACCTCGCCGGTCCCGACGACATCTACGTATCCCCTAGCCAAATCCGCCGCTTCAACCTCCGCACAGGTGACACCATTTCCGGTAAGATTCGTCCGCCAAAAGAAGGCGAGCGCTATTTTGCCCTGCTGAAAGTCAACGAAGTCAACTACGACAAGCCGGAAAACGCCCGCAGCAAGATCCTGTTCGAGAACTTGACGCCGCTGCACGCCAATTCCCGTCTGCGGATGGAACGCGGCAACGGCTCGACCGAAGACTTGACGGCGCGCGTACTGGATCTGGCGGCGCCAATTGGCCGCGGCCAGCGTGGCCTGATCGTGGCACCGCCGAAAGCCGGTAAAACCATGCTGCTGCAGAACATCGCGCAGAGCATCGCCTACAATCACCCAGACTGCGTGCTGATGGTGCTGCTGATCGACGAACGTCCGGAAGAAGTGACCGAGATGCAGCGCCTGGTGAAAGGCGAAGTGATCGCATCGACCTTCGACGAGCCGGCTTCGCGTCACGTGCAAGTGGCCGAAATGGTGATCGAGAAGGCCAAGCGCCTGGTTGAGCACAAGAAAGACGTGATCATTCTGCTCGACTCCATCACCCGTCTGGCGCGCGCCTACAACACCGTGGTGCCGGCCTCGGGCAAGGTGCTGACCGGTGGTGTGGACGCCAACGCCCTGCATCGTCCGAAGCGCTTCTTCGGTGCGGCGCGTAACGTGGAAGAGGGCGGCAGCCTGACCATCATCGCGACCGCGCTGGTTGATACCGGTTCGAAGATGGACGAAGTGATCTACGAAGAATTTAAAGGTACCGGCAACATGGAATTGCATCTGGCGCGTAAAATCGCCGAGAAACGCGTATTCCCGGCTATCGATTACAACCGCTCCGGTACCCGTAAAGAAGAGCTGCTCACCACCTCTGAAGAGCTGCAAAAAATGTGGATCCTGCGCAAAATCATTCATCCGATGGGTGAAATCGACGCGATGGAGTTCCTCATTAATAAGTTGGCGATGACTAAAACCAACGATGAATTCTTCGATATGATGAAACGCTCATAATTCGTTAAAAAATTCGCTGAACGCCACGCCTAGTCGTGGCGTTTTTCGCTTTTGGCGGATACGATAAGTAGCAGTAATGGAAAAGTAAGTTGTTTCCTCGACTTATTGAGAATTCATCTTGTTTGTCGGTCGGTTTCGCGCCGGTCGGCTTTGCTGCTGTCATTTTGTCAGTCGATGCGAAGAAAATAGGCATGAATCACCGTTGTCATAGGAAATGACCGAAAGGTAGCGGGGGCCGATGGCACAAGCCTTAGCCCGTGGTAAGCTGCCTTATCTTCTACAGAGATCTGTTAACTGTGAACTTACTCACTATGAGTACTGAAATTCTATTTGTTTTCCTGTTTTCTTTGGCTTTTCTCTTTGTTGCCCGCAAGGCGGCAAAACGTATTGGTCTGGTAGATAAACCCAATTATCGCAAACGCCATCAGGGGCTGATTCCTCTGGTCGGCGGTATTTCCGTTTATGCCGGGTTGTGCTTCGCGTTTTGGATCTCTGAACAACCCATCGCACACGCCAAGCTTTATCTCACCTGCGCCGGTATTCTGGTGTTTGTGGGGGCGCTCGACGATCGTTTCGATATCAGCGTTAAAATTCGCGCCCTGGTGCAGGCGCTGGTCGGCATCGCCATGATGGTGTTCGCCGGTCTGTATCTGCGCAGCTTCGGCCATGTGCTGGGTGACTGGGAGATGCTGCTGGGACCGTTCGGCTATCTGGTGACGCTGTTCGCGGTATGGGCGGCGATCAACGCTTTCAATATGGTCGACGGCATCGATGGTCTGCTGGGCGGTTTGTCGTGCGTCTCCTTCGGGGCGCTGGGCCTGCTGCTGTACCTGAGCGGCCATCATGAGCTGGCGTTCTGGTGCTTTGCGATGATCGCCACTATCGTTCCCTATATTTTGCTCAATCTCGGCATCCTCGGCCGCCGTTATAAGGTGTTTATGGGGGATGCCGGCAGCACCCTGATCGGCTTTACCGCCATTTGGCTGCTGCTGCAAAGTTCACAGGGAAAGGCGCACTCGATCAACCCGGTGACCGCGCTGTGGATCATCGCTATTCCGCTGATGGACATGATAGCAATCATGTATCGTCGTTTACGCAAGGGGATGAGCCCTTTCTCTCCCGATCGTCAACATATTCACCACCTGATCATGCGTGCCGGCTTTACGCCGCGGCAGGCTTTCGTGCTGATCACCCTGGCGGCCGCGTTGCTGGCGGCGGTGGGCGTGATCGGCGAACGCCTGACTTTTATCCCTGAGTGGGTTATGTTGGCATTATTCTTGCTTGCCTTCTTCCTGTACGGTTACTGCATCAAGCGCGCCTGGCGGGTTGCGCGGTACATTAAGCGTATCAAGCGCCGGCTGCGGCGTTCGGGCGATAACAAGCAAGTACCTTAACCAGAGACCAGAGGCTTTTTGGCTGTGATGAATCCAGAAACAACGTCTGACAAGCATACCCCGGCGGTGGATAACGAACTCGATATCCGCGGCCTGTGCTGCACCCTGTGGCGCGGCAAACCGTGGATTATCGGCATTGCGGTGCTGTTCGCGGCGGTCGCGCTGATCGTTTCTTACCTGGTTAAGCAAGAGTGGAGCGCCACCGCGATCACCGACAGGCCGACGGTGAATGCGCTGGGCGGTTATTACTCCCAGCAGCAGTTCCTGCGCAATCTGGATGTGCGCACGCTGCCGGCGGCGGCGGCCGGCGATCAGCCGAGCATCGCGGATGAAGCGTACAATGAATTCATCATGCAGCTGGCGGCTTACGACACGCGTCGCGATTTCTGGCTGCAGAGCGATTACTACAAACAGCGTCAGGAAGGGGATGCCCGTGCCGATGCGGCATTGCTCGACGAGCTGATCAATAACATCCTGTTTACGCCGCGCGACGACAAAAAAGTCCCGAACGACGGCGTGAAGCTGACGGCGGAAACCGCCGCGGACGCCAACCGCCTGCTGCGCCAATACGTGGCCTTCGCCAGCCACCGCGCAGCCCTGCACCTGAACGAAGAGATCCAGGGCGCGTGGGCCGCTCGCACCACCTCGATGAAGGCACAGGTCAAGCGTCAGGAAGCGGTCGCGGAGTCGGTTTACAAGCGCGAGCTGAACACCACGCAACAGGCGTTGAAAATTGCCGAGAGCCAGGGGATCAGCCGTACGCAAACCGACACTCCGGCCGAACAGTTGCCGGATTCGGATCTGTTCTTGCTGGGCCGGCCAATGCTGCAGGCGCGTCTGGAAGGCCTGCAGGCCTCCGGCCCGACCTACGATCTGGATTACGATCAGAACCGCGCAATGCTGGCGACGCTGAACGTTGGCCCGACGTTGGATGAGAAGTTCCAGACCTATCGCTATTTGCGCACGCCGGAAGAGCCGGTAAAACGCGACAGCCCACGCCGGGTCTTCTGGCTGATTTTGTGGGGCGCGATGGGCGCGTTGGTTGGCGCCGGTGTGGCCTTGGCGCGTCGGCAGCCGAAGTAACCATAGATTTAACTTACCGATGGGCGCTTAGTGCGCTCGGTTCGCAGGTACGCCTGCGCTTAACTGACCAAAAAGAGATTCTCTGTGAAAGTGTTGACTGTTTTCGGCACCAGACCTGAAGCCATTAAAATGGCGCCGCTGGTACATGCTTTGGCTCAGGATGAGGCCTTTGACGCAAAGGTCTGTGTAACGGCGCAGCATCGTGAGATGTTGGATCAAGTATTGCGGTTGTTTGAGATTACGCCGGATTACGACCTGAACATCATGAAACCTGGCCAGGGGCTAACGGAAATCACCTGTCGCATCCTGGAAGGGCTGAAAGGGGTGTTGGAAGAGTTCAAACCTGATGTGGTGCTGGTGCACGGCGATACCACCACCACGCTGGCGACCAGCCTGGCGGCGTTCTATCAGCGAATTCCTGTCGGGCATGTGGAAGCCGGATTGCGTACTGGCGATCTGTACTCCCCTTGGCCTGAAGAAGCCAACCGAACTCTGACGGGGCATTTGGCGAAATTCCATTTTGCGCCGACCGAAAATTCACGTCAAAACCTGCTGCGCGAAACACTGCCGGATAATCAGATTTTCGTGACCGGCAATACGGTAATCGACGCGCTGTTTTGGGTGCGCGATCGGGTGATGAGCGATGCCGCTCTGCAGGCTAGCCTGGCGCAGCGTTACCCGTTCCTCGACGCCGACAAAAAACTGATTCTGGTCACCGGCCATCGCCGGGAAAGTTTCGGCGGCGGTTTTGAGCGGATCTGCAGCGCGTTGGCTCAAATAGCCCGCAACCACCCGGAGGCGCAGGTAGTATATCCGGTGCACCTGAACCCGAATGTCAGCGAGCCGGTCAACCGTATTCTGAAAGGTATCGATAACATCATGTTGATCGAACCGCAGGATTATCTGCCGTTTATTTATCTGATGACCAAAGCGCACCTGATCCTGACCGATTCCGGCGGCATTCAGGAAGAGGCGCCCTCGTTAGGCAAGCCGGTGCTGGTGATGCGCGATACCACCGAGCGCCCGGAGGCGGTGGATGCGGGAACGGTGCGTCTGGTTGGAACCGATGTGACCAAAATCGTTGATACGGTAACTCGGTTGTTGACGGACGAAAGCGAATATCAAGCGATGAGCCGGGCGCATAACCCATACGGTGACGGACATGCCTGCCAGCGTATCCTCGAAGCCTTAAAGAATCATCAGGTGACACTATGAGCTTTGACACTATTTCTGTCATTGGTCTGGGTTATATCGGCTTGCCAACGGCGGCGGCGTTTGCCTCACGCAAGAAAAAAGTGGTGGGCGTTGATGTAAACCAACATGCGGTAGATACCATTAACCGTGGCGCGATCCACATCGTCGAACCGGATCTGGATAAAGTGGTCAAGGACGCCGTTGAGGGCGGTTATCTGCGGGCGGTGACCAAACCGCAGCCGGCCGATGCGTTTCTGATCGCGGTGCCCACGCCGTTCAAGGGCGATCATGAACCCGACCTGAGCTATGTCGAGACAGCGGCGAAGTCGCTGGCGCCGGTGCTGAAAAAAGGCGATCTGGTGATCCTTGAGTCCACTTCGCCGGTGGGCGCCACTGAGCAGGTGGCGGAATGGTTGGCTGAAACGCGCAGCGATCTCAGCTTCCCGCAGCAAGCGGGCGAAGCGGCGGACGTGAATATTGCCTACTGCCCGGAGCGCGTGTTGCCGGGGCAGGTGATGGTGGAGCTGATTAAAAACGACCGTGTGATCGGCGGTATGACGCCGAAGTGCTCGGCGCGCGCCAGTGCGCTATACAAGATTTTTCTCGAGGGTGAATGCGTACTGACTAATGCGCGAACCGCCGAGATGTGCAAGCTGACGGAAAACAGCTTCCGTGATGTGAACATTGCCTTCGCCAACGAGCTGTCGTTGATTTGCGCCGAGCAGGGGATCAACGTCTGGGAACTGATTCGTTTGGCGAACCGTCATCCGCGAGTGAATATTCTGCAGCCTGGCCCGGGCGTCGGCGGCCACTGCATCGCCGTCGACCCGTGGTTTATCGTGGCGCAGAATCCGCAGCAGGCGCGTCTGATCCACACCGCGCGCCTGGTAAACGACGGTAAACCGCTGTGGGTAGTCGACCGGGTGAAAGCGGCGGTGGCCGATTGCCTGGCCGCGACTAACAAGCGCGCGTCCGAGGTGAAAATCGCCTGCTTCGGCCTGGCGTTCAAACCCAATATCGACGATCTGCGTGAAAGCCCGGCGGTGGAAGTTGCCCATTTGATTGCTGATTGGCATTCGGGGGAAACGCTGGTCGTGGAACCTAACGTCGAACACCTGCCGGCATCGTTGGTGGGTCATGTGGCGTTGAAAACGATCGCTGAGGCGTTGCAGCAGGCCGATGTGATCGTGATGTTGGTCGATCATCAGCAGTTCAAGGCCATCCGGCCGGAAGAGATCAAGCAAAGCTGGGTGGTGGATACCAAAGGAGTTTGGCGTTGAAGCGTATCTTAGTCACCGGTGGCGCCGGATTTATTGGTTCTGCGGTCGTGCGACATATCATCGAGGCCACCGGCGACAGCGTAGTGGTGGTGGATAAGCTGACCTATGCCGGTAACCTGGAGTCGCTGGCGGTAGTGGCCGACAGCGATCGTTATGCCTTCGAGCAGATCGACATCTGCGATCGCGTCGGGTTGGATCGGGTGTTTGCCCGCTATCAGCCGGATGTGGTGATGCACCTGGCGGCGGAAAGTCACGTCGATCGCTCTATCGACGGCCCGGCGGCGTTTATCGAGACCAACGTGGTCGGCACTTACACCCTGCTGGAAGCGGCGCGCCACTATTGGCAGCCGTTGGCGGCGGAGAAGAAGCAGGCTTTCCGCTTCCATCATATCTCCACCGACGAAGTGTACGGCGATCTGCATGGCACTGACGATCTGTTCACCGAAACCACGCCCTATGCGCCGAGCAGCCCGTATTCCGCTTCCAAGGCGTCGAGCGATCATCTGGTGCGCGCCTGGCTGCGCACCTATGGTTTGCCGACCCTCGTCACCAACTGTTCGAACAACTACGGCCCTTATCACTTCCCGGAGAAGCTGATCCCGCTGGTTATCCTGAATGCCGTCGCTGGTAAACCGCTGCCGGTATATGGCAACGGCGCGCAGGTGCGCGACTGGCTGTATGTCGAGGATCACGCGCGCGCGCTCTATCAGGTGGTGACCGAAGGCGTGGTGGGCGAAACTTACAATATCGGCGGCCATAACGAGCGCAAGAATATCGAAGTGGTGCAGACCATCTGTGACCTGCTGGAAGAACTGGCGCCGAACAAACCGCAGGGCGTGGCGCACTACCGCGATCTGATCACTTACGTCAAGGATCGTCCGGGCCACGATATGCGTTACGCCATCGACGCTGGCAAGATCGACCGTGAGTTGGGGTGGCGGCCGCAGGAAACGTTCGAAAGCGGCATTCGCAAAACCGTGGTTTGGTACCTGAATAACGAAGTCTGGTGGCGCCGGGTGCAAGACGGTTCTTATGCCGGCGAGCGTTTGGGGCTGTCCGATTGAATGTAGCGCAGTGCTGTCCTTATAAGGCGCTGCGGATTTGGGAGCTAGTATGAAAGGTATTATTCTGGCCGGCGGTTCCGGCACGCGTTTGCATCCGATCACGCGCGGCGTGTCCAAACAGCTGTTGCCGATCTATGACAAACCGATGATTTATTATCCGATGTCGGTGCTGATGTTGGCGGGGATTCGCGACATTTTAATCATCTCGACCCCAGCGGATTTGCCGTCCTTCGAACGTTTGCTGGGTAATGGCGAACAGTTTGGCGTCAATCTCAGCTACGCCGCGCAACCTAAGCCGGAAGGCCTGGCCCAGGCGTTCCTGATCGGCGAGGAGTTCATCAACGGCGATTCTTGCTGCCTGGTGTTGGGAGATAACATCTTCTTCGGCCAGTCTTTCAGTCCGAAATTAAAAACCGTCGCGGCTCGTACCGAGGGCGCCACCGTGTTCGGCTATCAGGTCATGGATTCTGAGCGCTTTGGCGTTGTGGAGTTTGACGACAATTTCCGCGCGCTGTCGATCGAAGAAAAACCGAAAAAACCGAAATCCGATTGGGCGGTAACCGGCTTGTATTTCTACGATAGCCAGGTGGTGGAGTTTGCCAAGCAGGTGAAGCCTTCCGAGCGCGGCGAGCTGGAAATTACCAGCATCAACCAGATGTATCTGGAGCGCGGTGATCTGACTGTCGAGCTGCTGGGGCGCGGTTTTGCCTGGTTGGACACCGGGACTCACGACAGCCTGCTGGAAGCCAGTAGCTTCGTGCAGACGGTCGAGAAACGTCAGGGATTTAAAATCGCCTGTCTGGAAGAGATCGCCTGGCGCAACGGTTGGCTGGATGATGAGGGCGTCAAACGTGCCGCCCACTCCTTGTCCAAAACCGGCTATGGCAAGTATTTGCTGGATTTGCTGCATGTGCGTCCACGCCATTATTGAGCCTTTGTCATGGGAAAGTGAGTTTTTCGCGCTGGACAGCGCGAAACTCATCTTCTCCTCCTCAGCCCCGGTTCTGGCTGAGGCCGACTTGGCGGCTTATGCCCTGGTGCAGGCCAAAATCTCCGCGCAGCAACTGGCCTTGGCGGATGACTTGGCCGATTTCGGCTTCCGCCTGGTTGAGGGCGAGGTCGATCTGGTTTTGGCGCTTGATAACAGGTCGATACTTGAATTTGGTGACCGCGTACAGGCGATACGCTTTGCGACCGAGGCCGATATCCCCGCATTGCGTAGCGCGGCGGCTCAGGCGTTCGCCGCCAGCCGCTTTCGTGCGCCCTGGTATCAACCTGATGACAGCGGCCGGTTTTATGCTTTGTGGATCGAAAAGGCCGTTTTGGGCACCTTCGATCATCAGTGCCTGTTGGCGCTGGACGAACAGGGGCACCCAGAAGGATTCGTCAGCCTGCGCAATTTGGGCGAACGGGAAACACGCATCGGCCTGTTGGCAGCTTTCCCCGGCGCATCCGGCCGGGGGATTGGTTCCAGGCTGATGGCGGCGGCGATCGCCGAATCCCGGCGTCAGGGGATGCAGCACCTGCGGGTCGCGACCCAGATAGGCAATATCGCCGCATTACGACTCTATCAACGACAGGGTGCCGTGATTGAAAGCACCGCGTACTGGTTATACAGAGGTAGACATGATTCCATTTAACGCACCACCGGTTGTTGGCACTGAACTGGAATATATGCAGGCTGCCATGGGCAGCGGCAAGTTGTGCGGCGACGGCGGTTTTACCCGTCGCTGCCAGCAGTGGATGGAACAGCATTTCGGCAGCGCGAAAGTGCTGTTGACGCCTTCCTGCACCGCGTCGTTGGAAATGGCCGCCATCCTGCTGGATATTCAGCCGGGCGACGAAGTGATCATGCCGAGCTTTACCTTCGTTTCAACCGCCAACGCCTTTGTGCTGCGCGGCGCCAAAGTGGTGTTCGTCGATCTGCGTCCGGACACCATGAACATCGACGAAACCAAAATCGAAGCGGCGATTACCGATAAAACCCGCGCGATCGTGCCGGTACACTACGCCGGCGTCGCCTGCGAGATGGATACCATCATGGCGCTGGCGAAGAAATATAACCTGTTCGTGGTGGAAGACGCCGCGCAGGGCGTGATGTCGACCTATAAAGGCAAGGCATTGGGCACCATCGGCCATATCGGCTGCTTCAGCTTCCATGAAACCAAAAACTATACCGCCGGCGGCGAAGGCGGTGCGACGCTGGTGAACGATCCGGCCCTGATCGATCGGGCGGAAGTCATCCGCGAGAAAGGCACCAACCGCAGCCAGTTCTTCCGTGGCCAGGTCGACAAATATACCTGGCGCGACATCGGCTCCAGCTACTTGATGTCTGACCTGCAGGCCGCCTACCTGTGGGGTCAGCTGGAAGTGGCGGAGCGCATCAACCAGCGCCGCCTGTCGCTGTGGCAGAAGTACTACGACAGTTTCCTGCCGTTGGTTCGGTCAGGCCGTATCGAGTTGCCGAGCATTCCGGCGGACTGCGTGCATAACGCGCACATGTTCTATATCAAGCTGCGCGATATCGAAGAGCGCACGGCCTTTATCGACTACCTGAAGGAAGCCGAAATCATGGCCGTGTTCCACTATATCCCGCTGCATGACTGCCCGGCCGGCGAACAGTTTGGCCGCTTTGCCGGCGAAGACCGTTACACCACGCAGGAAAGTGCGCGTCTGGTGCGCTTGCCGCTGTTCTACAATATGTCCGATGTCAATCAGCGTACGGTAATCAATACCATTCTGAGCTTCTTCGCCTGATATGTCGTTGGCAAAAGCATCGATATGGACCGCCGGCTCTACGCTGATCAAAATTGGCGTGGGGCTGTTGGTGGTGAAATTGCTGGCGGTGGCGTTTGGCCCCAGCGGCGTGGGGCAGGCGGGTAACTTTCGCCAGTTGATCACCGTGCTGGGCGTGCTGTCCGGCGCGGGCATTTTTAACGGCATCACCAAATACGTGGCGGAGTACCACCAGGACTCGCAGCGTCTGCGTCTGGCGGTCGGCACCGCGTCGAGCATTGTGCTGGGCTTTTCGACCTTGCTGGCGCTGGTGTTTTTGTTCGCCGCCGAGCCGATCAGCATCGGGCTGTTCGGGCATGCCGATTACGTCGGCGTGGTGCGCGCCGTCGCCTTCATTCAGATGGGCATCGCCTACGCCAACCTGTTCATGGCGGTGCTGAAAGGCTATCGCGACGCGATGGGCAACGCGCTGGCGGTGATCGGCGGCAGCCTGATCGGCGTGGTGGCTTATTATCTGTGCTTCAAGCTGGGCGGCTATGAAGGCGCGCTGGCAGGGCTGGCGTTGGTGCCGGCGTTGGTGGTGCTGCCGGCCGGGCTGATGCTGTGGCGGCGCAAAACGTTGCCGCTGCGCTACCTGGCTCCGCGCTGGGACAAAGGGGTGGCCGGCAACCTCGGCAAATTCACCCTCATGGCGTTGATCACCTCGGTGACGCTGCCGGTGGCCTACGTGATGATGCGTAACCTGTTGGCCGCGCATTACGGTTGGGATGAGGTGGGGATCTGGCAAGGCGTCAGCAGCATTTCCGATGCCTATCTGCAGTTTATCACCGCCTCGTTTACCGTCTATCTGCTGCCGACGCTGTCGCGGTTGACGGACAAGGGCGCCATCTCGCGGGAGATCGTGCGCTCGCTGAAATTCGTGCTGCCGGCGGTAGCGGCGGCGAGCTTTACGGTGTGGTTGCTGCGTGATTTCGCCATCTGGCTGCTGTTCTCGGACAAGTTCGTCGCCATGCGCGATCTGTTTGCCTGGCAGCTGGTGGGCGACGTGCTGAAAGTCGGGGCCTATGTGTTCGGCTATCTGGTGATCGCCAAAGCGTCACTGCGCTTTTATATCCTGACGGAAGTCAGCCAGTTTCTGCTGCTGACGCTGTTCTCGCACTGGCTGATCCCGCTGCGCGGCGCGCTGGGGGCGGCTCAGGCCTATATGGCAACCTACATCGTGTATTTCGCGCTCTGTAGCTGCGTGTTTCTTATTTATCGTAGACGAGTATGACCACACTGATTCACGTTCTGGGATCCGATATCCCGCATCATAACCAGACGGTGCTGCGCTTCTTCAACGACGTGCTGGCGCCGCGTTTGCCGGCTGAGCAGACGCGGCATTTTATGGTGGCGGCCAAGGATGTGGCGGCACTGGGGGATTTCCCCGCCCTGAACATTGAGCCTTACGCCGACAAGAAGAGCCTGGCGGCGGCGGTGATCGCCCGCGCCCAGGCCGATCGCGATGCGCGCTTCTTCCTGCACGGTCAGTTTAACCCGGGGCTGTGGCTGGCGCTGCTGAGCGGCAAGATCAAGGCGCATCAGGTCAGTTGGCATATTTGGGGTGCCGATCTGTACGAAGACGCCACCAGCTGGAAATTTCGGCTGTTTTACCTGCTGCGCCGCATTGCTCAGGGGCGAGTGGGGAACGTGTTCGCCACCCGCGGCGACGTGATCCACTATCAGCAGCGCCATGCGCGGGTGCCGGCCTCGTTGTTGTACTTCCCGACGCGGATGGATCCGGCGCTGACCGACGTTCACGTCGAGAAAAATCTGGCCGGGCCGATGACGATTCTGGTGGGCAACTCCGGCGATCGCAGCAACCGGCATATCGAAGCGCTGCAGGCGATACATCAGCAGTTCGGCGCCGACGTGCGCGTGATCCTGCCGATGGGCTATCCGGCCAATAACGACGCCTACATCGAGCAGGTGCGCGCCGCCGGGTTGCCGCTGTTCGGCGAGAAAAACCTGCAGCTGCTCACGCAGCAGGTGGCGTTTGAGGACTACCTCAACATCCTGCGCGCCTGCGATCTGGGTTATTTCATTTTCAATCGCCAGCAGGGGATAGGCACCCTTTGTCTGCTGATTCAGTTTGGCGTGCCTTTCGTGCTCAGCCGGCAGAACCCGTTCTGGCAGGATTTGGCGGAACAGCACCTGCCGGTGCTGTTCTACGGCGACTCGCTCGACGAGGCGGTGGTGCGCGAAGCGCAGCGTCAGCTGGCGGCGGTGGATAAGCAGACGATCGCCTTCTTTAATCCGAACTATGTCGATGGCTGGCTGCAAGCCCTGGCGCTGGCGGCGGGAGAGCACTCATGACGTTGGCGCAATTCGGCGGTCTGTTCGTCGTCTACCTGGTCAGCCTGACGTTTATTCTGACGCTGACCTACCAGGAGTTTCGGCGCGTGCGCTTTAACTTCAACGTCTTCTTCTCGCTGCTGTATTTGCTGACGTTTTATTTCGGCTTCCCGCTGACCTGTCTGCTGGTGTTTCAGTTTGACGTCGAGGTGGTGCCGGTGGAGTTTCTGCTGTACGCCTTGCTGTCGGCGACGGCGTTTTACGCCATCTATTACGTCACCTACAAGACCCGGCTGCGCAAGCGCCGCTCTCAGCCGCGCGCGGCGCTGTTCACCATGAACCGGGTGGAAACCCATATGACCTGGGTGCTGCTGGCGCTGGTGGCGATCGGGACCGTGGGTATCTTCTTCATGCAGAACGGCTTCCTGCTGTTCAAGCTCAATTCCTACAGCCAGATCTTCTCCAGCGACGTGTCCGGCGTGGCGCTCAAACGGTTCTTCTACTTCTTCATTCCGGCGATGCTGGTGGTCTATTTCCTGCGGCAGGATCTGCGCGCCTGGTTCTTGTTCCTGGTGGCGACGGTGGCGTTCGGCATTTTGACCTACGTCATCGTCGGCGGCACCCGCGCGAATATCATCATCGCCTTCGCGCTGTTCCTGTTTATCGGCATCGTGCGCGGCTGGATCACGCTGTGGATGTTGGCGGCGGCCGGCATATTCGGCGTGGTCGGCATGTTCTGGCTGGCGTTGAAGCGCTACAGCCTGGACGTCAGCGGCGCGGAAGCGTTTTATACCTTCCTCTATCTGACCCGAGACACTTTCTCGCCGTGGGAAAATCTGGCGCTGCTGCTGCAAAATTACGACAAGATCGATTTCCAGGGCCTGGCGCCGATCCTGCGTGATTTCTACGTCTTTATCCCAACGTGGCTATGGCCGGGCCGGCCGGACGTGGTGCTGAACTCGGCCAACTATTTTACCTGGGAAGTGCTGAACAACCACTCCGGGCTGGCGATATCCCCGACGCTGATCGGTTCGCTGGTGGTGATGGGCGGCGCGCTGTTCATCCCGCTCGGCGCGATTCTGGTGGGCATGATCATCAAGTGGTTCGACTGGCTGTATGAGTTGGGCAAAACCGAACCGAACCGCTATAAGGCGGCTATCCTGCAAGGATTCTGCTTCGGCGCGGTGTTCAACATGATTGTATTGGCGCGCGAAGGGGTGGACTCATTCGTTTCGCGCGTGGTGTTCTTCTGCATTATTTTCGGCGCCTGTCTGGTGCTGGCGAAGTTGCTGTATTGGCTGTTCGATACCGCCGGGCTCATCAAGGCCAGAGTGACGCGCGCCCGCGCGCTGGCCTCTCCCCCAAGGGCGGACGGTCTTTTGTAAGGGTAATGACGACGATGGAAACAAAGATTTCGGTGCCGCAGTATGAGCTGCGCGGTTTCAGCCTGTGGGGCTTTCGCGATATGGCGCACTGCATGGACTTTCTGTTCGACGGCGGCCGAGTCAAACAGGGCACGTTGGTGGCCATGAATGCGGAAAAGATCCTGAAGGCGGAAGAGGACCCGGCGCTGCATGCGTTGCTGGATGAAGCGGAGTACAAGTACGCCGACGGCATCAGCATGGTGCGCTCGATTCGCCGCAAATACCCGGCGGCGGACGTTTCGCGCGTCGCGGGCGCCGATCTTTGGGAAGCCTTGATGCAGCGCGCCGGCCGTGAAGGCACGCCGGTCTTCCTGATCGGCGGCAAGCCGGAGGTGCTGGCGGAAACCGAACGGAAGCTGCGCAGCCAGTGGAACGTTAACCTGGTGGGCAGCCAGGACGGCTATTTCAAACCGGATCAGCGAGAGGCGCTGTTCGAGCGTATTCGCGCCAGCGGCGCCGCCATCGTGACGGTGGCGATGGGATCGCCGAAGCAGGAGATCCTGATGCGCGACTGCCGCAAGGTGCATCCGCAGGCGCTGTACATGGGCGTGGGCGGCACCTACGACGTCTTTACCGGCCATGTGAAGCGTGCGCCCAAGGTATGGCAGAAACTCGGTCTGGAGTGGCTTTACCGCCTGCTCAGCCAGCCCAGCCGCATCGGCCGGCAGCTGAAGCTGTTGAAGTTTGTCGGCTACTACTACAGCGGTAAAATGTAATCGCTTATCCGGGGGGGAATGTGTCGGTTCGCCCCGGTCTGCTGTACCAATAATCTGCTTTTGCCTATTTCTCCCGCATATCTATAACCCCCAGCCCTAAACGTCGCCGCATTTATTCCATAAAGTTTTAAATTGCGGTTTGCTTATAGCGACGAAATGCGAAACGATACCGCCCGGAAATTATCCCTGGCCGCTGAAGCCTGATGCGACAGCGCTGAACGATGTTCTTCTCACGGTAACTTCGCTCCGACTACCCGTTGATGCCAACTCGAACGGCAGGGGATGATTTATTCTTTTAATAATGACAATAACGACCGGCAGCGGCCGGCAGGCAAACACAACCCGAGAAAAATTATTGAGGATTTATGGCACACAAAGAGAAACCGCAAGGGCTACACCGAGGCCTTGAGGCCCGGCACATCGAGCTTATCGCTCTCGGGGGCACCATTGGTGTCGGCCTGTTTATGGGATCGGCCAGTACGCTGAAATGGGCCGGGCCGTCGGTACTGCTGGCTTACATCATCGCCGGGCTGTTCGTGTTCTTCATTATGCGTTCGATGGGGGAGATGCTGTTCCTCGAGCCGGTCGCCGGGTCGTTCGCCGTTTACGCGCATAAATACATGAATCCCTATTTCGGCTACCTGACTGCCTGGGGGTACTGGTTTATGTGGATCGCCGTCGGCATTTCCGAGATCACCGCCATCGGGGTGTATGTGCAGTTCTGGTTCCCGGAAATACCGCAGTGGGTCCCCGCGCTGATCGCCGTGGCGATGGTGGCGCTGGCCAACTTGGCGGCGGTGCGCCTGTACGGTGAGCTGGAGTTCTGGTTCGCCATGATCAAGGTCACCACCATCATCGTGATGATTCTGGTGGGGCTGGGGGTGATCTTCTTCGGTTTCGGCAACGGCGGTGAACCTATCGGTTTCGCCAATCTGACGGCGCACGGCGGCTTCTTTGCCGGCGGCTGGAAGGGCTTCCTGTTTGCGCTGTGCATCGTGGTGGCGTCCTATCAGGGGGTTGAGCTGGTGGGCATTACCGCCGGGGAAGCCAAAAACCCGCAGGTGACGCTGAAACGTGCGATCAACAATATCCTGTGGCGCATCCTGATCTTCTATGTCGGCGCGATCTTCGTCATCGTGACCATCTTCCCTTGGAACGGCATCGGCACTACCGGCAGCCCGTTCGTGCTGACCTTCGCCAAGATCGGCATCGTCGCCGCTGCCGGCATCATTAACTTTGTGGTACTGACCGCCGCGCTTTCCGGTTGCAATAGCGGCATGTACAGCGGCGGCCGCATGCTGTACGCCCTGGCCAAGAATCGCCAACTGCCGGCGGCGCTGACCAAGCTTTCCGCCAGCGGCGTGCCGGTCAACTGCATCGCCGTCACCATCGGCTGCCTGTTGGTGGGCTCCGCGCTGAACTACATCATCCCTAATCCGGAGCAGGTGTTCGTCTATGTCTACAGCGCCAGCGTGTTGCCGGGCATGGTGCCGTGGTTCGTGGTGCTGATAAGCCAGCTCTATTTCCGCCGCGCGCACAAGGAAGCGATCAAAAACCACAGCTTTAAGTCGATCATGTTCCCGTATGTGAACTATCTGACCATCGCTTTTCTGGTTTGCGTGCTGGTCGGCATGGGAATCAACCCGGATACGCGAATTTCCCTGCTGGTCGGGGCGATTTTCTTAGCAGGCGTCAGCCTGTGCTACTTCGCTTTCGGCATGCATAAGAAACATCATCCGGCTGAAAATCGGGTAGAAACGCGGCAATAAACGGTGAAAAGGGGCTACGGAGTGCGCTTTCCTGCGCAGGAGTGAGCAAAGCGTAATCAAACGCAACATTTCTGCGAAAAAGCACTAGACAGGATTGGCGTAAATCCGTAGTATCCCCTCCCGCAACGGCGCTACGCGCCCGTAGCTCAGCTGGATAGAGCGCTGCCCTCCGGAGGCAGAGGTCTCAGGTTCGAATCCTGTCGGGCGCGCCATTAAGTTTGTGCGCAGGAGCTGCGGTGGTAATATTACCGCGTGAGTAAGAAGAAGTAGTAATGGTGGCTATAGCTCAGTTGGTAGAGCCCTGGATTGTGATTCCAGTTGTCGTGGGTTCGAGTCCCATTAGCCACCCCACTTCCTAAGCGAAGTGAAGATTTAGCAGTATTTTGTGACAGTGCGAAGGTGGCGGAATTGGTAGACGCGCTAGCTTCAGGTGTTAGTGTTCTTACGGACGTGAGGGTTCAAGTCCCTCTCTTCGCACCACGCAAAATATCTGATAAATATAAGATTTATATGGACAACGGTCTGATAAATCGGGTAGTATGAGCAACACAAATCGGCGAGTAGCGCAGCTTGGTAGCGCAACTGGTTTGGGACCAGTGGGTCGGAGGTTCGAATCCTCTCTCGCCGACCACTTTCAAAGAAACCGACGCAAGTCGGTTTTTTTACGCCTGCAGTTTATGAGGATGAGCACCTCCGCAGGAGGTTCGAGCCTCGCGAAGCGAGGCAACGTTGCTTTAGCAACGGCCCGCAGGGCGCGCATCAAAGATGCGCGTAATCCTCTCTCGCCGACCACATTCAAAGAAACCGACGTAAGTCGGTTTTTTTACGCCTGCAGTTTATGAGGATGAGCACCTCCGCAGGAGGTTCGAGCCTCGTGAAGCGAAACAACGTTGCTTTAGCAACGGCCCGCTGGGCGTTACATCCTGGGGCGCGCGTCATCTTTCTCTCGCCGACCAGTTTCAAAGAAACCGACGTAAGTCGGTTTTTTTACGTCCGCCGTTTATGAGGGTAAGTCCTTCCCGCCGCGACGAAACGCATAGCGACCAACCCGTGCAGCATTGCACGGGTTTTTGCGTATCTGAACATTGGCATTTTGTCTCAACCGGCACGTGTGTAGGTTTTCAGCGACAATGTGGTTCGACGTTGTCGCCAGCTTGAGACACATAATTAATTGATTTTAAACATTAAAATTGGCTTTGGCTTAAGTCGTCGTTTTGCGGCGACAGCGCCAGATCGGCCGTGGGTAAAGAACGACAGGGGACGGCATGCTGAGAGAAAGTTAGGCGTAAATAAAAATTCAATATTTTCAATTAATTGAATGCTATTTTTTATAGAGACTTTCCTGGATCTGAAAGTTGGCACGCCAAGTGCATTACCTACAGCGTAGATGCTCATTCCATTTCTTATGTTCGCCTTAGGCTTCATAAACCCTGGGAATGACGCAGAGCCGATTTAGGGTGCCTATCGCCCACGAGAACGATGACTAACCCGTCATCACGCTCAGGGCAAAACGTTGAGTGAGGCACCGCCCCTGTTGTCCTAGACCTGATTGCTTCTTTATACACTTGCCATGCGGCAAGTGTTTTTTTTTGCGCTTCAGCAAGCTAACGGGCAAAAAAAAGCGTGGCACCGAGGCCACGCTTTCTCTGCCGGGCGGGCCGTTATTCGCCGCCGTTCTGTTTCAGCGTCAACATCAGTCCTTCACGCCGCATCTGCGCCGCTTCATCCGAACGATGCAGTTTCTCCAGCGTATCGGCCAGCCAGGCGTAATCGTAGGCGTCCGGACGCTGTTTCAGCGCTTCGCGGAAGGCGTCGGCCGCCTGCTGCCACTCGCCGTGCTTCATCAGCAACTGCCCCAGCGTGCTGTTCAACAGCGGCGTCGCGCCGTGCTGCTTCATCTGCTGACGCAGCGCTTTCTCAAGCTGCTCGGGGTTGCCGGACTTCAGCCGTGGCAGCAACAGCACCAGGCGCTCGTCATATTGGCGTTTCAGGCCGTCGAGCACAATCTCCTGCGCCAGTTCGTGGTCGTTGCATTCGATCAGGTGCTCCACCATCGCGATTTGCAGCGGCACTTCGTGACGCGTCTTGCGGCTCTGATCTTTCCACCAGCGTTTCAGGCCTTCGCTGCCTTCGTCCGCCATCGCCTGATTCATCAGCCCGATGTAAGCCTGTTGCTGCAACGCCTGCAGCTGCTCTTCGCTGTGCAGTTCGATTTTACGCATCGACGGCAGCACTTCCAGTAGCGATGCATAGGCGCCGGTGCGCAGATAGGCTTGTTCCGCCAGGCGCAACACTTCTGGATGGCGCGGCGCCTGGTTCAACAGGCGATCGACGCCGTGGCGCGCGGCGTGGTTCTCGCCCTGCGCCAGCTGGATGCGAACCCGGGTGATATCCACCGGCAGCTGATCGGTATCGGCGGCTTCGGCGGCCCGCTCCAGATACTGATTGGTGCGGAAGTCATCGCCGCGTTGCTGCGCGGCCTCGGCGGCCAGCAGATAGTTCACCACCGGCTGTTCGGCGTGATCGGCGTTGCGCGTCATCAGTTTTTCAACCTGCTTGTAGTCGCCCTCCGCCAGTTTGATCAGCGCGGCTTTGGTTTGCTGACGCGCGCGGGTGCGCTTGCGGCCGATAAACCAACCGCGCGTGCGGGCGCCGGTACGGAAGATGCGGCGCAGGATCCACTCGATCGCCAGCAGCACCACGAACAGCAGCACCAACATGATCACCAGCCCGGTGACGCTGGTTTCAATATTGTAGTTATCGGTCTGGATCAGCACATAGCCCTGATGCCCGGCCAACATCGGCCCGAGCACCACGCTGGCGATCACCACCAGGAACAGAAATAGCACGCGTAACATGGCTTAACCCTCCTGATGAGCGGCAGGGGACTGGGTCATCAGGTTGCGCACCCGGGTCTGCATCACTTTCTCGAGCAGCGGCTGGCTTTTCAGCTGATCCGGCACGTCCATCGAGATCGACTGTTGGCTCAGGCTGTCCAGCTCTTCAAGGAAGGCCTTGGTCGCCGGATCGGTGGTGTCGAAATAGGCGCGCACCCAGGTGGAGACGGTTTCCAGCGACTGCTTGTAGGTCTCGTTCTGGTGACGCGGAATGGCCTGTGCGGCCACCAGCAGGCGCGAACGGATGTTTTCGCGCAGGTAGATGTCCTGATTCGGTGCCAGCAGCGGTTCGGCGCTGGTATCGCGACGGCGGATGGTGATGAAGTCGGCCATGAAATTGCGCCAGCTCTTGGCCAGGTTCTGCCGCCATTCGCCGATCGAGCCGGAGAGCTCGCTGCTGTTTTGATCCATCGGCGCTTCGTCGGTGTCGTTATCAGCCAGGCGCAGGTTATCTACCTGATTGGACAGCTGATTGACCTTGAGGATGATACCGTCGTAATCGACCTGGGTCAGCGTAGAAAGCGTGCTGATGTCTTCGGTAATGGCGCGGCGCACGTCCAGCAGGCTCGGATCGTTCATGTCCGCCAGGCTGGCGTCGGCGCTTTTCAGCAGCGCGGCGGCGCTGGTCACGTCCTGATCGCTCCATAGCTTGCGGCCGGCCATTTTCACCAGGAAATCGGCCTGCGCCAGCAGCCAGGTTTTGGCGTCGCTGCCGGAGATGGTCGCCACTTTTTCCTGCAGCTCGCTCAGTTGGCGCGCCAGGTTTGCCTGCTCGCGATCGGCGGCGTCCAGGGTTTTACCCTGCTGTTGCAACAGGCCTTCCAGCGCATTTCTTTCCTGCTGCTGGCTCTGCTTCACGCCGTCAAGCTGCTGCTGCAGCGTCTGATTGGCGGCGATCAGCTGTTGTGCCTGCTTGTGCGTATGGTAATAACCGCCCGCGCCGAGGGCGATGACCAGCACGATAGCGATCGCGCCGAGCACCGGGCCGGTGTTCTTGCCTTTGCGGCTGGCAGCGGCTGGCTGCTGGGAGCTCTCAACCGCGGTGGTGGGTTCTTCAACCGGGGCGGCTGGGGTATTTTGTTCCGTCATAGTGGCACATCCCATAGTCAGATTATTGTAGCGCGCGGATCAGCGCGTCATTATCGGCGTTGTCAGCTACCCGAATCGTACGCCAGCCCAATTCCCGGGCGAGGGTAGCCAGGCGTTCGCTCACTACTACCAGGCGGCAACGCAGCAGCCATGAAGAACGATAGTAATCAGGAACTAAAGTATAGAGCTGTTGTAACATTTCACCGCTGGTCACCACCAGCGTATCCACACCGGCGCGCTGCCAGTGGGCGCTTTGCTCGCTGCCGTCGTAGTGCACCGGGCTGCGTTGATAACATTCATAATAGCTGACGTCGGCGCCGCGCTCGCTCAGCGTCGACCCTAACAGTTCGCGGCCGCCGTTGCCGCGTAAAATCAGCGCGCGTTTGCCCGCCAATTTTTGCAGCGCCGGCAGCAACAGCAGCGTTTCGCTGATCTCGCGTTCGCGCGGGTATTCCACCGGCAAACTGCTGATGCGGTGCAGCGCCAGCCCGGTGGTGCGGCCGATGGCGTAATAAGCCAGGTGAGCGGGCCAGCTCAGCCCGGCGCGGCCGATAACCGAATCGGCATAACTCACCGAATGTTGCGACAGCACGAACACCAGATCGCCGGCGCTAAGCTGCTGCAACGCCTGCGGCAGCTTCGGCAGGTCGCCGCCCGGCGCGAAGTCGATCAGCGGTGCATGATAGGCAACCCGGCCGAGTGCGCGCAGCCGGCTTACTAACAGCTCCCCCGAAGGCGATGGGCGGGTTACCAGGATCGTCATGCCGGCGGATTTCCCTGATAAACCTCGCGCAGGATCTCGCGCGCGCCGCGCGCCAGCAACTCTTCCGCCAGCTCAATGCCCATCCGTTCGGCCTCGGCGGCCGGGCCGCGGCGTTCGCCGCGCACCATCTGGCTGCCGTCCGGCGCGCCGACCAGGGCGCGCAGCCACAGGCTGTCGCCATCCAGTTCGGCATAGCTGCCGATCGGCACCTGGCAGCCGCCTTCCAGGCGGGTATTCATCGCCCGCTCGGCGCGCACGCGGGTTTCGGTGGCCGCATGGTTCAGCGGCGCCAGCAGCGTGCGGGTGACGCTGTCGTCGAGACGGCATTCAATGCCGACTGCACCCTGGCCGACCGCCGGCAGGCACTCTTCGGCGCTCAGCGGGCTGCGGATGCGTTGCTCCAGGCCTAAACGCTTCAGGCCGGCCACCGCCAGGATAATCGCGTCGTAGTCGCCGTTGTCCAGCTTGGCCAGGCGAGTGCCGACGTTACCGCGCAGGTCGCGCACGACAAGATCCGGGCGGCGTTCACGCAGCTGGCACTGACGGCGCAGGCTGGAGGTGCCGACCACGCTGCCCAGCGGCAGCTGATCGAGCGAGGCGAAACGATTGGAAACAAAAGCGTCGCGCGGATCTTCGCGTTCGCAAATGGTGGTCAAACCGAGCCCGGCAGGGAAATCGACCGGCACGTCTTTCATCGAATGCACGGCGATGTCGGCGCGGCCTTCCAGCAGCGCGAGCTCGAGTTCTTTAACAAACAGGCCTTTACCGCCGACTTTCGCCAACGGCGTATCCAGAATAACGTCGCCGCGGGTGACCATCGGCACCAACTCGACCTGCAGGCCGGGATGGCAGGCCATCAGACGTTGCTGCACATAATGTGCTTGCCAAAGTGCAAGCGGGCTTTGTCGGGTGGCAATTCGAATAATTTTGTCTAACATGCTTGTTACCGTTTTTATATTTCGCCATCCATCCTACCACTGAGAGTCAATACTGTCAGTGCAAGAAGCCGGAGGCGGAAAAAGGACAACGGAATCAAAGGGACGTGTGATGTGCTTTGGGGCAGTTAACACTGCGGGTAAATCGTTTAGGGAAGCGCTACAATAATTGTGAAGCGTTACCTCCTTTACGGTCAATCAGCAAGGTGTTAAATTGATCACGTTTCCAGCAATAAGTCGCCAAATATTCTTCTTACACTAACGGCGCTTATGGAATACGGGTTTTTTTCTAAACACCGGGATAATCAGGCGAGACGTCTTGTACCTCTACATCGAGACATTGAAGCAGAGACTGGATGCGATCAATCAGCTACGCGTCGATCGCGCCCTGGCGGCTATGAAGCCCGCGTTTCAACGGGTATACAGTCTGCTGCCCACCTTACTGCACCACCACCACCCGCTGATGCCGGGTTACCTGAACGGTAACGTTCCCCACGGCATTTGCCTCTACACGCCTGATGAAACTCAACAAGATTACCTGAACGATTTAGAAGACAAATGGGGCAGCCCGTTTGACAAACCGGCCAGCGGCGAGCTGCCGATCACCGGCGTCTACTCGATGGGCAGCACCTCGTCTATCGGCCAAAGCTGCAGCTCGGATCTCGACATCTGGGTCTGCCACCAGTCCTGGCTGGACAACGAAGAACGCACCCGCCTGCAGCAAAAATGCAGCCTGCTTGAGAAGTGGGCCGCCTCGATGGGGGTGGAAGTCAGCTTCTTCCTGATCGACGAAAACCGCTTCCGCCATAATGAAAGCGGCAGCCTGGGCGGCGAAGACTGCGGCTCGACGCAGCACATCCTGTTGCTGGACGAGTTCTACCGCACCGCGGTGCGCCTGGCCGGCAAACGCATCCTGTGGAACATGGTGCCGGGCGAAGAAGAAGCGCACTACGATGAATACGTGCTGTCGCTGTACGCGCAGGGCGCGCTGACGCCGAACGAGTGGCTGGATCTCGGCGGCCTGAGTTCGCTGTCGGCGGAAGAGTACTTCGGCGCCAGCCTGTGGCAGCTGTACAAGAGCATCGATTCGCCTTACAAGGCGGTGCTGAAAACACTGCTGCTGGAAGCCTATTCCTGGGAATACCCCAATACCCAACTGCTGGCGACGGACATCAAACATCGCCTGCACCAGGGCGAGATCGTCAGCTTCGGGCTCGACGCCTACTGCATGATGCTCGAGCGCGTCACCCGCTACCTGACCGACATCAACGACACCACCCGCCTCGATTTGGCCCGTCGCTGTTTCTACCTGAAAGTGTGTGAAAAGCTGTCGCTGGCCAAGGCCTGCGTCGGCTGGCGGCGCGAGATCCTCAGCCAATTGGTCAGCGAGTGGGGCTGGAGCGAAGAGCGTCTGGCGATGCTGGACAACCGCGCCAACTGGAAGATCGAGCGAGTGCGCGAAGCGCACAACGAACTGCTCGACGCGATGATGCAGAGCTACCGCAACCTGATCCGTTTCGCCCGCCGCAACAACCTCAGCGTCAGCGCCAGCCCGCAGGATATCGGCGTGCTGACCCGCAAACTGTATGCGGCGTTCGAAGCGCTGCCCGGCAAGGTGACGCTGGTGAACCCGCAGATCTCGCCGGACCTGTCGGAAAACGATTTAACCTTTATTCATGTGCCGGTTGGCCGCGCCAACCGCACCGGCTGGTACCTGTATAATCAGGCACCGGCTATGGATTCGATCGTCAGCCATCAGCCGCTGGAATATAACCGCTACCTGAACAAGCTGGTGGCCTGGGCCTATTTCAACGGCCTGCTGACGCCGCAGACCCGCCTGCACATCAAGAGCGGCAATCTGTGTGACACCGCCAAGCTGCAGGAGCTGGTGGCCGACGTTTCCCATCACTTCCCGCTGCGCCTGCCGGCACCGACGCCGAAAGCGTTGTACAGCCCGTGCGAGATTCGCCATCTGGCGATCATCGTCAATCTGGAAAACGATCCGACCGCCGCCTTCCGCAATCAGGTGGTGCACTTCGATTTCCGCAAGCTGGACGTGTTCAGCTTCGGCCAGCAGCAGCAGTGTTTGGTGGGCAGCATCGATCTGCTGTATCGCAACTCCTGGAACGAAGTGCGCACCCTGCATTTCAGCGGCGAGCAGTCGGTGCTGGAAGCATTGAAAACCATTCTCGGCAAAATGCACCAGGACGCCGCACCGCCGGAGTCGGTGGAAGTGTTCTGCTACAGTCAGCACCTGCGCGGCCTTATTCGCACCCGCATTCAGCAGCTGGTGTCTGAGTGCATCGAGCTGCGCCTGTCCAGTACCCGTTTGGAACCCGGCCGCTTCAAGGCGGTGCGCGTCGCCGGGCAAACCTGGGGGCTGTTCTTCGAGCGCCTGAGCGTGTCGGTGCAGAAGCTGGAGAACGCGGTGGAGTTTTACGGCGCCATCTCCAACAACAAGCTGCATGGCCTGTCTATCAAGGTGGAAACCGATCAGGTGCATCTGCCGCCGGTGGTGGACGGTTTCGCCAGCGAGGGGATCATCCAGTTCTTCTTCGAAGACACCTCAGACGACAAGGGCTTCAACATCTATATTCTGGATGAGTCGAATCGGGTGGAGGTGTATCACCACTGCGAGGGCAGCAAAGAGGAGCTGGTGCGCGACGTCAGCCGCTTCTATTCCTCGTCGCACGACCGCTTTACCTACGGCTCCAGCTTCATCAACTTCAACCTGCCGCAGTTCTATCAAATCGTGCAGCTCGACGGGCGCACGCAGGTGATCCCGTTCCGCAGCAACGTGCTGTCCAGCCTGTGCGTGACGGTGGCCGACGGCGCCGCTCAGCCGCTGAAGCAGCAGTTCCAGCTGCATTGACGCCGCAAGGGCTCGGTTGCCGAGCCCTGCTTAGCCTCAGGAAAAACTCAGTTCCTCGCCGGCCTGCGCGCTGGCCGCTTCGCTGAGCAGTTGGTAAAACGGCTGCCCGCTGCGATCACATACCCAGACGCCGTCGCGGTAGTTGAAGTGGTAACCGCCGGCCTTAGTGGCGAGCCACACCTGGTGCAGCGGCTCCTGGCGGTTGATGACGATTTTGGTGCCGTTTTCGAAGCTCATCGTCATCACGCCGCCATTGGTTTCGTAATCGATATCCGCATCGCCGTCAAAATCGTCCAGTGTCTCTTCAATATTCAGCATCAGCTGGTCGGCCAACTGGTGAAACTCACTGTCGTTCATATTCAATTCCTATTGCTTTTCATGATCCACCTGCGATTATAGAGACCTTGGACGCATGAATTACAGGCATTAATGCAAATGAAAAAACAACTACGCTATGCGCTGATGGCCGTTCTGGTTACCGGCCTCGCCGGCTGTGGTCTGAAAGGCCCGCTTTACTTCCCACCTGCCGACTCCGCCGGCCAAAAACCGGCCAAACCGCCGGTGCAAACGGGCGATCAGGTGCAAAAGAACCAGCAGGAGCAGTCTGGCTCTCAGCAAAAACCGTCGATGGTTGCCCAGTAACACCCGGTTTGCGGTGGCGAGCGCCGCCGCAAAATCAAGACGGATAGCGCGTCCAGATAGCGGAGTATGATATGCAGTTCTCCAAAATGCACGGTCTGGGCAACGACTTTATGGTGGTCGATGCCGTTACACAGAATGTCTATTTTTCACCTGAGCTGATCCGCCGGCTGGCCGATCGGCACCTGGGCGTCGGCTTTGACCAGATGCTGGTGGTAGAACCGCCTTACGATCCCGAGCTGGATTTTCACTACCGAATTTTTAACGCCGACGGCAGCGAAGTGGCGCAGTGCGGCAACGGCGCGCGCTGTTTCGCGCGCTTTGTGCGGCTGAAAGGGTTGACCAACAAGCGCGATATCCGCGTTAGCACCCAAACCGGGCGCATGGTGCTCAGCGTCACCGACGACGATCTGGTGTGCGTCAACATGGGTGAGCCGAATTTCGATCCGCAGGCGGTGCCGTTCCGCGCCGCCAAGGCGGAAAAGACCTACATCATGCGCGCGGCGGAACATACCGTGCTGTGCGGCGTGGTGTCGATGGGCAACCCGCATTGTGTTTTGCAGGTGGATGATGTAAAAACCGCCAAGGTGGAGCTGCTTGGACCGGTGCTGGAAGGGCATGAGCGCTTCCCGGAACGGGCCAACATCGGCTTTATGCAAGTGGTCAGCCGCGATCACATCAAGCTGCGCGTTTACGAGCGCGGCGCCGGTGAAACGCAGGCCTGCGGCAGCGGCGCCTGTGCGGCGGTGGCGGTAGGGATCCAACAGGAATTGCTGTCAGAAGAGGTGCATGTAGAACTGCCGGGCGGCAGCCTGCATATTCGCTGGAAAGGGCCGGGCAATCCGCTGTTTATGACCGGTCCGGCAACCCATGTCTATGACGGATTTATTCATCTATGAAAAGCGTAGAAGAACAGAGCGTCGCCGGCCTGGCGCTGGATGACGACGCCGTGATGCAGTACCTGCTGCAGAACCCGGATTTCTTTATTCGCAACGCGCGCCAGGTTGAGCCGATGCGCGTGCCTCACCCGGTGCGCGGCACCGTTTCGCTGGTGGAATGGCATCTGGCTCGCCAGCGCAATCACATCGAACGGCTGGAAGAAGAGATCACGCTGTTGATGGAGCAGGCCAGCGCCAACGAAGGGCTGTTCGCCAGGCTGCTGCACCTGCAGGCCGATCTGGCCACCGCCGACAGCCTGCAGGACATGCTAAACCGACTGCAGCGCTGGGCGCGCGGCTTCGGTTTGGCCGGCGCCACGGTTCGGCTGTTCGCCGAGCGCTGGAATATCGGCGCGCCTTCCGATTTCACCCATCTGGCGCTGACGCGTTCGGCGTTCGAGCCGTTCCGCATTCAGCGGCTGGGCAGCGAACAACACTATCTCGGCAGCCTGAACGGCCCCGAGCTGCTGCTGCTGTTGCCGCAGGCCAAACAGATTGGCCAAATTGGCTCGGTGGCGCTGTCGATGTTGGGCGACGACGGCGAGCTGGGCATGGTGATCTTCAGCAGCCGCGATACGCAACATTATCAGCAGGGCATGGGCACGGTGATGCTCAATCAGCTGGCGCGCATGCTGCCGGCGTTGCTGGAACGCTGGATCGAACGCGCATGACGCCGATTGCGCCCAGCCTGCAGCAGCCGGTGGACGCTTTTCTGCGTTATCTCAAGGTAGAACGGCAACTCAGCCCGCTGACGCAGCTCAGCTATTCACGCCAGCTGACGGCGCTGATGCGCCTGGCGCAGGAGATCGGCGTCACCGACTGGACGACGCTGGACGCCGCCCGGGTGCGCATGCTGGCGGCGCGCAGCAAACGCGCCGGTCTGCAGTCCGCCAGCCTGGCGCTGCGGCTCTCTTCGTTGCGCAGTTTCCTCGATTGGCTGGTCAGCCAGGGCGTGCTGCACGCCAACCCCGCCAAGGGCATCCGCACGCCGCGCAGCGGCCGCCATCTGCCGAAAAACATCGACGTCGATGAAATGAACCAGCTGCTGGAGATCGATCTCAACGATCCGCTGGCGGTGCGCGATCGCGCCATGCTGGAGGTGATGTACGGCGCCGGCCTGCGCCTCTCCGAGCTGGTGGGGCTGGATTGCCGCCATGTCGATATGGCGGCGGGCGAGGTGTGGGTGATGGGGAAAGGCAGCAAAGAACGCAAACTGCCGATCGGGCGCACCGCCGTCACCTGGCTGGAACACTGGCTGGCGATGCGCGATCTGTTTGGACCGCAGGACGACGCCATGTTCCTGTCCAATCAGGGGCGACGCATCTCGACGCGCAACGTGCAAAAACGCTTCGCCGAATGGGGCGTGAAGCAGGGCGTCAACAGCCATATCCACCCGCACAAGCTGCGCCACTCCTTCGCCACCCATATGCTGGAGTCCAGCGGCGATCTGCGCGCGGTGCAGGAGCTGCTCGGCCACGCCAACCTGACCACCACGCAAATTTATACCCACCTCGACTTTCAACATCTGGCGAACGTGTACGATGCCGCGCATCCGCGCGCCAAACGGGGGAAATCCTGATGCATTTTTATCGCCCGCTGCGCCCGCTGGCGGCGCTGACTTTCGATCTGGACGACACGCTGTATGACAACCGTCCGGTGATCCGGCAAACCGAGCAGCAGTCGGTGGCCTTCCTGCAGAGCTACCATCCCGGCCTGAACGGCTTCCAGTCGGCGGATTTCCACCGCCTGCGCCAGGAACTGCGCGAGCAGGATCCGGAGATCTACCACGACGTCACCCAGTGGCGCTGGCGCGCCATTCATCTGGCGTTGAGCCGGCAGGGGCTGCGTGACGCCGAAGCGGCGATCGGGGCCGATGCGGCGATGCAGAATTTCGCGCTGTGGCGCAGCCGTATTGAGGTGCCTGAAGCGACCCATGCCACGCTGAAGGCGCTGGCGGCGCGCTACCCGCTGGTGGCGATCACCAACGGCAACGCCGATCCGGCGCAGTGCGGCCTGGACGGCTACTTTCAGTTTGTGCTGCGTTCCGGGCCGGACGGGCGCGCCAAGCCGTATCAGGACATGTATCACCTGGCCGTCGAGCGGCTGGGTGTGGCGCCCGAGCAGATCCTGCACGTGGGCGACGATCTGACCACCGACGTGGCCGGCGCGCTGCGCGCGGGGCTGCAGGCCTGTTGGATCAACGATCGGCAACGCAGCCTGATGCAGGCCGCCGACAGCCGCCTGCTGCCGCATATTGAGATTTCGCAGTTGGCATCGCTGACAGCATTGTTATAATCCCTGCCAGAACTCTGTATAAATTTCCAGTGAAAAACCCGTCGCCGGCGGGTTTTTCCTTAACCATTAGTGGTGCCTATGGACGTCTCCGATCTGCTCGACAGCCTGAATGAAAAACAACGTGAAGCCGTGGCGGCGCCGCGCAGCAACCTGTTGGTTCTGGCCGGAGCGGGCAGCGGCAAGACGCGGGTGCTGGTGCATCGCATCGCCTGGCTGCTGTCGGTGGAGAACTGCTCACCGTATTCGATCATGGCGGTGACCTTCACCAACAAGGCGGCGGCGGAAATGCGCCACCGTATCGAACATCTGATCGGCACCAGCCAGGGCGGCATGTGGATCGGCACTTTCCACGGTCTGGCGCACCGCCTGCTGCGCGCTCATCATCTGGAAGCCAACCTGCCGCAGGATTTCCAGATCCTCGACAGCGACGACCAGTTGCGGTTGCTCAAGCGCATCATCAAGGCGCTGAACGTCGACGAGAAACAGTGGCCGCCGCGTCAGGCGATGTGGTACATCAACGGCAAGAAAGACGAAGGCCTGCGCCCGCAGCACGTCGAGACCTACAACAACCCGGTAGAGGCCACCTGGCTGCGTATCTACCAGGCCTATCAGGAAGCCTGCGATCGCGCGGGGCTGGTGGATTTCGCCGAGCTGCTGCTGCGCGCGCACGAGCTGTGGCTGAACAAGCCGCATATCCTCAACCACTATCGCGAACGTTTCACCAACGTGCTGGTGGACGAATTCCAGGATACCAACAGCATCCAGTACGCCTGGATCCGCCTGCTGGCGGGCGGTAACAGCAACGTGATGATCGTCGGCGACGATGACCAGTCTATCTACGGCTGGCGCGGCGCGCAGGTGGAAAACATCCAGCGCTTCCTGAAGGATTTCCCCGGCGCGGAAACCATCCGCCTGGAGCAGAACTACCGTTCCACCAGCAACATCCTGAAAGCGGCCAACACCCTGATCGCCAACAACGACGGGCGCATGGGGAAAAACCTGTGGACCGAAGGCGGCGAAGGCGAGCCGATTTCCCTCTACTGCGCCTTCAACGAACTCGACGAAGCGCGCTTTGTGGTCAACCGCATCAAGACCTGGCAAGACAACGGCGGCGCGCTGAACGATTGCGCCATTTTGTACCGCAGCAACGCCCAGTCGCGTGTGCTGGAAGAGGCGCTGCTGCAGACGGCGATGCCGTACCGCATCTACGGCGGCCAGCGGTTCTTCGAACGTCAGGAAATCAAGGATGCGCTGGCTTACCTGCGCCTGATCTCCAACCGCAACGACGACGCTGCCTTCGAGCGCGTGGTCAACACCCCGACGCGCGGCATCGGCGATCGCACCCTCGACGTAGTGCGCCAGGCGGCGCGCGATCGCCAGCTGACGCTGTGGCAGGCGACGCGTGAACTGATGCAGGACAAGGTTCTGGCCGGCCGCGCCGCGTCGGCGCTGCAGCGCTTCATCGAGCTGGTGGAGTCGCTGGCGCATGAAACCGCCGATATGCCGCTGCACGTGCAGACCGATCGGGTGATCCGCGATTCCGGGCTGTTCATCATGTATGAGCAGGAAAAGGGCGAGAAGGGACAGGCGCGCATCGAAAACCTCGAGGAACTGGTGACGGCGACGCGCCAGTTCAGCTATCAGGAAGAAGATCAGGATCTGATGCCGCTGCAGGCATTCCTGTCGCATGCGGCGCTGGAAGCGGGCGAAGGCCAGGCCGACGCCTATCAGGACGCGGTGCAGCTGATGACCCTGCACTCGGCCAAGGGGTTGGAGTTCCCGCTGGTGTTTATCGTCGGCATGGAAGAAGGCATGTTCCCGAGCCAGATGTCGCTGGACGAAGGCGGCCGTCTGGAGGAGGAGCGCCGTCTGGCCTATGTGGGCGTGACGCGCGCCATGCAGAAACTGACGCTGACCTATGCCGAAACGCGCCGTCTGTACGGCAAAGAGGTTTATCACCGGCCGTCGCGCTTTATCGGCGAATTGCCGGAGGAGTGCGTGGAAGAAGTGCGCCTGCGCGCCAGCGTATCGCGCCCGGTCAATCACCGCCGCATGGGCACGCCGATCAGCGAGAACGACACCGGTTACAAGCTGGGCCAGCGCGTGCGTCATCCCAAGTTTGGCGAAGGCACCATCGTCAATCTGGAGGGCAGTGGCGAGCACAGCCGGCTGCAGATCGCCTTCCCGGGTGAGGGCATCAAATGGCTGGTGGCGGCCTACGCGCGTTTGGAAACGGTATAAAGAGAGAGGCGTTGCAGGGGCCAGCCCCTGCAACCTTTCACGATCAGTGAGGGTACCGGTCGCCGACCTGTGCGGTGGCATACCAGCGCATCACCGCTTCGGTGCCTTCACCGCCTTCCTGCGGCGCCCACTGCATGCAGTCTTCTTCGGTCAGCGCCTGATACGGGCCCTGCTTCACTTCGAACACTACGCCGCCAGCATCGACCGACAGCACCGCATGCCAGGTAAAGGCCGGCATCTCCAGCACTTTGGTTTCTTCGCCAAGCAGGGTGCGCTGTGTTACGACGCCGTCATCGTTGAACTGCAGCACCACAAAGCGGCCGCGCAGCGGCGTCAGCAGCTCCCAGGTTTGCGGGTGGCGGTGCGGGCGGATATAGGTGCCGGGTTCCATGGCGATAGCCAGGCGTTGCACCGGGTCGCTCAGCTCTTCGTGTAAGGTGCGGTGCGCGCGCAGGCGGGCCACGCTGGCGGCCTGTTCGCTCATCGCGGTCAGTTCATGGGCGGTAATCTGTTTCATCATTTAAATCCGCATGCTTGTCGTACCATTAGGGTGATGTCATCTTAGCAACATTCTTGGTGGCGGTAAGCGATCGCCGCGACTTTTTCAGTACGGTTTAAGCCCCATTTCTGCTATTGATCATCGTGATGATTTGTTGCGCAATTATCCCGCCTAACGTGTTGACAGGCTTTTTCTTCTCGGCGTAACATGCGCGCACTATTATCATTGAGGACAGACGCCTTGGACACACCCAGTAGATACTGGCTCACTGACCTGCGCCGCAGGTATAACTTCTAAGGCTCTCCGTTTTTGCTGATAGCCTTCGTGGTTGTCGGCGACCCCGCAAAGTGTCGCTATGAGTCAGATCTCTTCATGGTCTGAAACAAATCGGTGATACGCATCTCCCTCTGTTTCTGTGCTTCAACGCGTTGTCCGCACCCGTTACCTTCACGGAGTTTTGGCACATGCTGAGCGCTTTTAAATTAGATAACCGCCGCTTGTCCCGTCCTGAACTGGACGACATCGAAGCCTCCGCCCGTTTCTTCGAAGACGAAGACGGTCTGCATATCCACTCCTTTTTCTACTTTGAAGATGCGGAAGATCACGCCGGCAACTCCACGGTGGCGTTCACCATCCGCGACGGCCGCCTGTATACCCTGCGTGAGCGTGAACTGCCGGCGTTCCGCCTGTACCGCATGCGCGCCCGCAACCAGACGATGCTCGAAGGCAACGCTTACGAACTGCTGCTGGATCTGTTCGAGACCAAGATTGAACAGCTGGCGGACGAGATAGAGAATATCTACAGCGATCTGGAACAGCTCAGCCGGGTGATCATGGAAGGGCATCAGGGCGACGAATACGACGCCGCGCTCTCGACGCTGGCGGAGCTGGAAGATATCGGCTGGAAGGTGCGTTTGTGCCTGATGGATACCCAGCGCGCGCTCAACTTCCTGGTGCGCAAGGCGCGTCTGCCGACCGGCCAGCTGGAGCAGGCGCGTGAAGTGCTGCGCGACATCGAATCCCTGCTGCCGCACAACGAATCGCTGTTCCAGAAGGTGAACTTCCTGATGCAGGCGGCGATGGGCTTCATCAACATCGAACAGAACCGTATTATCAAGATCTTCTCGGTGGTGTCGGTGGTGTTCCTGCCGCCTACGCTGGTGGCTTCCAGCTACGGCATGAACTTTGAATTCATGCCGGAACTGAAATGGTCGTTCGGCTACCCGGGCGCGATCACGCTGATGATCCTGGCGGGCCTGGCCCCTTACCTGTACTTCAAGCGCAAGAACTGGCTGTAACCCGGCGACGCCGGGCTCAGCGCAGCTTGCGCTGGGTATAGAGCGCGTCGAGGGTGAACAGGATCAGCGCCGCCCAGATAAAGCCGAAGGTCACCAGCTTGTCCTGGCCGACGGTCTCGCCGTAGAAGGTGACCGCCAGCAGGAACATCAGCGTCGGGCCGAGATACTGGAAGAAACCGAGCGTCGATAGGCGCAGCCGGGTAGCCGCCGCGGTGAAGCACAGCAGCGGCACGGTGGTGACGATGCCGGCGGCGACCAGCAGCAGGTTCAGCGACCACGGGTTGGCGCTCAGGTGGCTGGTGGGGCTGTCGGCGAACAGGAACAGATAGGCCGCCGCCACCGGCAGCAGCCACAGCGTTTCAATCAGCATGCCGGTCTGCGCGTCGATGGCGATTTTCTTGCGCAGCAGGCCATAGAAGGCAAAGCTGAACGCCAGCCCCAGACCGATGATCGGCAACGACCCGAACTGCCAGAGCTGCACCAGCACCCCGGTGAACGCCAGCGCCACCGCTACCCACTGCATGCGGCGGAAACGTTCGCCGAGAAACAGCATCCCCAACAGCACGTTAACCAGCGGGTTGATGAAGTAGCCCAGGCTGGCTTCCAGCATATGGTGATTGTTCACCGCCCAGATGAACAGCAGCCAGTTGCCGCCGATCAACAGCGCGGTGACCGACAGCAACAGCAGCCGTTTGCGATTTTGGCAGGCGGCGCGCACTTTAGGCCAGTTGCGGCCCAGCGTGATCAGCGCCAGCATGAAGAAAAACGACCAGATGATCCGGTGGGTGAGGATCTCATCCGCGGACACTTGCTGGATCAGTTTGAAATAAGCCGGGGCGATGCCCCACATAAAATAGGCGGCCAGGGCAAAGAAAATGCCCTGACGCGTTTGCTTTGCGTCCATGACGTCACTCTGGTGGGGAACTTAAGATGCGGTGAGTGTACTGAAGACGCTCACCGCACACAATCATCAGCCGACCAGGTAGGTGGCGGTGGCGGTCGCGATATGCAGGCCGTCGTGGTTATGCAGTTCTACGCGCGCGACGGCGACTTTGTTGCCGCTGCGCAGCACGCTGGCGGAGGCGACGAAGTGCTCGCCGCGGCCGGGGCGCAGGTAGTCGACGCGCAGGTCGATGGTGCCCATGCGCGACAGCTTGGCGGCGATCTCCTCTTCGACCAGCGGCTCCAGGCGTGTCAGCACGCCGCCGGCGCAGGCCAGCCCGGCGGCGACGTCAAGCACGGCGGCGATCACGCCGCCATGCAGAATTTCCTGCGCGGCGTTGCCGACCAGCTTGCGCTGGTTGGTGAAGCTCAGCTCGACGTAGTCATCGTCGAAGCGGCGCAGCTCCAGGCCAAGCTCGCGGTTGAACGGCATGTGGTAGACAAAAATTTCGCCGATCTTGCGGCGGGCGGCTTCCAGGGTCAGTGGTGTTGTCGACATAGCGGGTTTCCGTTTTTCTTTTGCGTTTTAAGGGAGCTAACTGGTCAGTCCAGGTTAATGGAATGTTGATTTTATGCTTAACCTTTGTTGCTTGCCAGCCCGTTTAGGCAAAAGAGTCACGCGCGCGTTGGTGTCATGCTGAACGATATTGTGTAATCATACCCGGTGGGTGTGTACCGATGAAAAAATGGGGAAGTGTGTGTCAACCGCAGCAGTGATTAACAGAGAGTTGCTGGCCGAGCAGGTATTGCGCGATACCTTCGGCTACCAGCAATTCCGTCCGGGGCAGCAAACGATTATCAATGCCGCGATCGGCGGGCAGGATTGCCTGGTGGTGATGCCGACCGGCGGCGGCAAGTCGTTGTGTTACCAAATCCCTGCGCTGGTGATGGACGGCCTGACGCTGGTCGTTTCTCCGCTGATCTCGCTGATGAAGGATCAGGTCGACCAACTGTTGGCCTACGGCGTTTCCGCCGCCTGCTACAACTCGACGCAAACCCGCGAGGAGCAGCTGGACGTCATGGCCGGCTGCCGCAACGGCACCATCAAGATGCTGTACATCGCGCCGGAGCGGCTGATGATGGAAAGCTTCCTCAACCTGCTCGATCACTGCCCGCCGGCGATGCTGGCGGTGGATGAGGCGCACTGCATCTCCCAATGGGGCCACGACTTCCGGCCGGAATACCGCGCGCTGGGGCAGTTGAAACAGCGCTTCCCGTCGATGCCGGTGATCGCGTTGACCGCCACTGCCGACGAAGCCACGCGCGGCGATATCGTGCGTCTGCTGTCGCTGCAGGATCCGCTGGTGCAGGTCAGCAGCTTCGACCGGCCGAACATCCGCTACACGCTGGTGGAAAAATTCAAACCGCTCGATCAGCTGTGGCGCTTCGTGCAGGATCAGCGCGGCAAGAGCGGCATTATCTATTGCAACAGCCGCGCCAAGGTGGAAGACACCGCCGCGCGCCTGCAAAGCCGTGGCCTGAGCGTCGGCGCTTACCACGCGGGGCTGGACAACGATCGCCGCGCCCAGGTGCAGGAAGCGTTCCAGCGTGACGATCTGCAGGTGGTGGTGGCCACCGTCGCCTTCGGCATGGGCATCAACAAACCCAACGTGCGTTTCGTGGTGCATTTCGACATCCCGCGCAATATCGAATCCTATTATCAGGAGACCGGCCGCGCCGGGCGCGACGGCCTGCCGGCCGAAGCCATCCTGCTGTACGATCCGGCCGACATGGCCTGGCTGCGCCGCTGTCTGGAGGAGAAACCCGCCGGGCAACAGCTGGACATCGAGCGTCACAAGCTGAACGCCATGGGCGCTTTCGCCGAGGCGCAAACCTGCCGTCGCCTGGTGCTGCTCAACTACTTCGGCGAAGGCAAGCACGAAAACTGCGGCAACTGCGATATCTGCCTCGATCCGCCCAAGCGCTACGACGGGCTGGAGGACGCGCGCAAGGCGCTGTCTTGCGTGTACCGCGTCGGCCAGCGCTTCGGCCTCGGGTACATCGTGGAAGTGCTGCGCGGCTCCAACAATCAGCGCATTCGCGAATACGGTCACGACAAGCTGCCGGTGTACGGCATCGGCCGCGATCAAACCACGGAGCACTGGACCAGCGTGCTGCGTCAGCTGATCCACCTGGGCTTTATCACCCAGAACATCGCCATGCACTCGGCGCTGCAATTGACCGAGGCGGCGCGTCCGGTGTTGCGCGGCGAGGTGGCGCTGCAGCTGGCGGTGCCGCGCATTCAGAGCCTGAAGTCGCGCAGTAGCGCCAACCAGAAATCCTACGGCGGCAATTACGATCGCAAGCTGTTCGCCAAGCTGCGCAAACTGCGCAAGTCGATCGCCGACGAAGAAAACATTCCACCCTACGTGGTGTTCAACGACGCCACGCTGCTGGAAATGGCCGAACAGATGCCGATCAAGGCCGGCGATCTGCTGAGCGTCAACGGCGTGGGGCAGCGCAAACTGGAGCGTTTCGGCGCGCCCTTTATGGCGATGATCCGCGACCATCTCGACAATGACGAAGACTGAGGGCGATAAATCATGCTGATGCTGTTTCTCACCGTGGCGCTGGTGCATCTGATTGCGCTGATGAGCCCGGGGCCGGACTTCTTTTTCGTGTCGCAGACCGCCGCCAGCCGCTCGCGCCGCGAGGCGATGATGGGCGTGGTCGGCATTTCGCTCGGCATCGTGGTATGGGCCGGCGTGGCGTTGATGGGGCTGCATCTGATCCTGCAGAAGATGGCCTGGCTGCATCAGATAATCATGGTCGGCGGCGGCATTTACCTGTGCTGGATGGGGTGGCAACTGCTGCGTTCCGCGCGGGCGCAGCAAGCTCCGCCCGCGGCAGAGGCCCAGGTGGCGTTGCCGAAGGCCGGGCGCAGCTTTATTCGCGGCTTCTTGACCAACCTGTCCAACCCGAAAGCGGTGATCTATTTCGGCAGCGTGTTCTCGCTGTTCGTCGGCGACAGCGTCGGCGCCGGGGCGCGCTGGGGGCTGTTCTTGCTGATCGTCGCCGAGACCTTCGTCTGGTTCAGCCTGGTGGCGGTGGTGTTCGCGCTGCCGGCGATGCGCCGCGGTTATCAGCGGTTGGCCAAGTGGATAGACGGGGTGGCTGGCGTGCTGTTTACCGGCTTCGGGTTACACCTGATCTTTACCCGCTAACCGGCAGTGAAATGCCCAAGGCCGAGCAGCGATGCCCGGCCTTTTTTGTCAGGCTTTGCGGGCGGTCGCCAGCAGCCCCGCCACCAAAATAAACAGCGAACCGAACACCCGATTGAGCAGCTGCATTTGACGCGGGGTCTTCAGCCAGCCGGCGATGCGCGTCGCCAGGGTGGCGTAACCGATCATCACCAGAATATCCACCACCACGGTGGTGACGCCGAGCACCAGATACTGTTCGGCCTGCGGCTGATGGGGCAAGATGAACTGCGGGAACAGCGCGGCGAGGAACACGATGCTTTTCGGGTTGGTCAGGTTGACCAGCACCGCGCGGCGGAACAGGCGGCGGCGCGGCATGCTGCCCGCCAGCGCATGCAGATCCAGCGCGCCGGCGGCGCGCCATTGCTGGATGCCGAGCCACACCAGGTAGGCGGCGCCCAGCCATTTCAGCAGCTCGAACGCCAGCAGCGATTGCGATATCAGCGCGCCGAGGCCGATGCCCACCAGCACGATGTGCGCGCTCAGCCCGGCCTGCAGCCCGGCGATCGACGCGGCGGCGCCGCGATAGCCGTGGCTGATGCCGGTGCTCATGGTGTTGATGGCGCCGGATCCGGGGGAGAGGCTAAGGATAAGCGTGGTCAGCAGGTAGGTTAACCACCAGTCCAAGGTCATGGTTCTCGGCTCCCTGAAAGTGTCGTTTTGTGCCACAATGCGCCGAGGCGGCGCCGTTTTTTGTCAGAATTGAATCACAATACGCTAGTATGATTTCTTGTGCCAGCGGTCACATTTTCCGCCGGCTCCACAGGGAAAACGCTCTCGATGACCTCGTTCACTCTCAGCTCCGATGACTGGTTAACGCGTGAAACGCAGTTCGCTGCCTTCGCCACCGGGCCGCTGCTGGATTTCTGGCGGCAGCGCGAAGAAGGCGAGTTCAGCGGCGTGGACGGCGTGCCGATCCGCTTTGTGCGTTTCCGTTCCGCGCGGCATCAGCGGGTGGTGGTGGTCAGCCCCGGCCGCATCGAAAGCTACGTGAAATACCCTGAGGTGGCCTACGACCTGTTCCACTGCGGTTACGACGTGGTGATCGTCGATCATCGCGGTCAGGGGCGCTCCGGGCGTTTACTGGCGGATACGCACCGCGGTCATGTGGTAAACTTTGCCGACTACGTGGACGATTTCGAGCAGCTGTGGCTGCGCGAGGTCGAGTCGCGCGGTTACCGGCAGCGTTTCGCGCTGGCGCATTCGATGGGCGGCGCGATCCTGGCGCAGTTCCTGCAGCGCCGGCCGCAGGCGTTCGACGCGGCGGCGTTTTGCGCGCCGATGTTCGGCATCCAGCTGCCGATGCCGGGCTGGCTGGCCGACCGCATTCTCGACTGGGTGGAGACACGCCCGGCGATCCGTGATTATTACGCGGTGGGCACCGGCCAGTGGCGTCCGCTGCCCTATGTGGTCAACGTGTTGACCCACAGCCGCGAGCGCTACCGGCGCAGCCTGCGTTATTACGCCGACTATCCCGAGCTGCAGGTGGGCGGGCCGACTTACCATTGGGTGCGTGAGAGCATCCGCGCCGGCCGGCAGATCATCGCGCAGGCCGGGAAAATCACAACGCCGCTGTTGCTTTTGCAGGCCGGTGAAGAACGGGTGGTCGACAACCGTTCGCACCAGGCTTTTTGTCAGGCTCTGTCAGACGCGGGGCGCCCTTGCGAAGGGGGGGTTCCGTGGGTTATCAACGGCGCACGCCATGAGATCCTGTTCGAGCGGGACGCGATGCGCGCCGAAGCACTGAACGCAATCCTGCGCTTCTTTGCTCAACACTTAGGCGGCGCGCTGCCGCCGACAACTCCATCAGAGGTTAGAACATAACGCTATGTATCACGTCGTCGCTTCCGATTTAGATGGCACGCTGCTGTCTCCCGACCATACCCTGTCGCCGTACGCTAAAGAAACGCTGAAGTTGCTGACCCAGCGAGGCGTGCATTTCGTGTTCGCCACCGGCCGCCACCACATCGACGTGGCGCAGATCCGCGACAGCCTGGAAATCAGCGCCTTTATGATCACCTCCAACGGTGCGCGGGTGCACAACACGGCCGGCGAGCTGATCTTCAGCCATAACCTGGACGGGGATATCGCCCGCGATCTGTACGGCATGCTGCACGACGATCCGCAGATTACCACCAACGTCTACCGCAACGACGATTGGTTTACCAACCGCGAAAGCCCGGAGCAGGAAGAGTACTTCCAGGAGTCGGTGTTCAAATATCAGCTGTTCGAGCCGGGCCTGCTGGAAACCGACGGCGTCTGCAAGGTTTACTTCACCTGTGAAGACCACGAGCGATTACTGCAGGTGGAAGACGCCATCAACGCCCGCTGGGGTGATCGGGTCAACGTCAGCTTCTCGTTCCCGACCTGCCTGGAAGTGATGGCGGGCGGCGTGTCGAAAGGGCATGCGCTGGAAGAAGTGGCCAAGATCATCGGTTATACGCTGCAAGAGTGCATCGCCTTCGGCGACGGCATGAACGATCTGGAGATGCTGTCGATGGCCGGCAAGGGCTGCATCATGCGCGATGCGCATCAGCGCCTGAAGGATATGCTGCCGGAGCTGGAGGTGATCGGTTCCAATGCCGATAACGCGGTGCCGCACTACCTGCGCAAGATGTTCCTCTGAAATAACCTTTAAATAATCAGGGCGCCTTGCGGCGCCCTTGTTATTACTTGTGCTGGCCCTGCTTCTGCAGGAACTGCACGCCCTTGTCCGGGAAGTCGGTGAACACGCCGTCGACGCCGGCCTGGTTGTAAATCACGTCATACAGCTGGTTTACGTCGGTCACGTACTTCGGCAGCGCATCGGCGCGGATGGTGAACGGGTGCACCGCCAGCTTGCTGGCGTGCGCTTCTTTCACCATGTCGGTCAGCACGATGTGGCCCGGTTTGGATTGATCCGCCACCACCAGCATGTGGTAGTCCGGCCCGATGCCGTCGGCATACTGAGCGATTTTCTTCATCGCGCCCGGTTTGAACATCCAGTCATAGTCGTATTCCACCCACTTGCCGTCGGCTTTCTGCTCGTAGGTTTCCTGCCAGTCGTTGTAGGCGATCAGCTGCACCAGCTTCAGATCCATGCCCAGCTTCGGCTCCAGCTCGTTCTTGATGCGTTTGAGCTCGTTGGCGTCGAAGCACTGCAGGTAGACGTTGTCGTTCTTGCCGGTGTAACCGTACTGCTTGAGCACCGCCAGCACTTTGCTGGAGATGTCTTTGCCTTCCTGCTTGTGGAACCAAGGCGCTTTGATTTCAGGATAGATGCCGATGTTTTTGCCGGTCGAATGGTTCAGACCCTGTACGAACTCGATCTCCTCCTGGAAGGTGTGGACGCGGAAGTCGGATTTGCCCATCGGGAAGCGGCCAGGGTAGCCCTGTACCTTCTTGCCGTTTTCGATGTCAAAGCCTTCGGTGAACTTCAGCGATTTGATCTCCGCCAGCGTAAAGTCGATGGCGTAATAACGGCCGTCTTTGCGTGCGCGGTTCGGGAAACGTTCGGCGACGTCGGTGACGCGATCGAGGTAATGGTCGTGCAGCACCACCAGCTCGTTGTCCTTGGTCATCACCAGATCTTGCTCGAGGTAATCGGCGCCTTGCGCGTAGGCCATCGCCTTCGCCGGCAGGGTGTGTTCCGGCAGGTAGCCGCTGGCACCGCGGTGGGCGATCACCACTTTGTCCGCCGCCTGCGCGGCGCTGACCATTGAGGTAGCGAGAATGATCCCTGTCAGCAGGGCTTTGACTTGAGTCCGCATTCCGTTTTCTCCGTGTTGTTGGGGGCAGGGTAGTAAAAAGGCCGCAGGGCGGCCTTTAAATCATGCAAAAGTCGTGTGACGGTTAGCCGCGCTTGCCGGCAGCGATTTCCGCGTGGTGTTTCTTCTCGTTCAGCATGGTCAGCAGCAGCAGGATAACCGCCAGCACGCCGCCGCCGATCATCACCATGAAGCCGCCGTCCCAACCGAAGAAGTCTACGGTGTAACCGACGATGGCGCTGGCCGCAACCGAGCCGCCCAGGTAGCCGAACAGGCCGGTGAAGCCCGCGGCGGTGCCGGCGGCTTTCTTCGGCGCCAGCTCCAGCGCGTGCAGGCCGATCAGCATCACCGGACCGTAGATCAGGAAGCCGATGACCAGCATACAGATCATGTCCACGGTCGGGTTACCGGCCGGGTTCATCCAGAACACCACGGTGGCGATGGTCACCAGCGTCATGAAGAACACGCCGGTGGCGCCGCGGTTGCCTTTGAACACTTTGTCCGACATCCAGCCGCACAGCAGGGTGCCCGGGATACCGGCGTATTCATACAGGAAGTAGGCCCAGGAAGACTTGTCCAGCGCGAAGTGCTTCACTTCTTTCAGGTAGGTCGGCGACCAGTCCAGAATGCCGTAACGCAGCAGGTAGACGAACACGTTGGCGACCGCGATGTACCACAGCAGCTTGTTCGGCAGGATGTACTGCATGAAGATCTGCTTGGCGGTCAGCTCTTCTTCGTCTTTTTCGCTGTAGTCGTCCGGGTAGTCGTTTTTGTACTCTTCAATCGGCGGCAGGCCGCAGGATTGCGGGGTGTCGCGCATCAGGCCGAAGGCGATCAGGGCCACCAGGATGGCGCCGAAGGCCGGCATGTACAGCGCCGCGTGCCAGTCGTTGAACCAGGCCATGCCCAGCAGGAACAGCAGCGGCGGCAGGCCGCCGCCCACGTTGTGGGCGCAGTTCCAGATGGAGACGATGCCGCCGCGTTCTTTCTGCGACCACCAGTGCACCATGGTGCGGCCGCACGGCGGCCAGCCCATGCCCTGGAACCAGCCGCACAGGAACAGCAGGACGAACATGATGGCGATGCTGGAGGTTGCCCACGGCACGAAGCCCATGAACAACATCACCGCCGCCGCCAGGATCAGGCCGGCAGGCAGGAACACTCGCGGGTTGGAACGGTCGGAGACCGAACCCATGATGAATTTGGAGAAGCCGTAGGCGATGGAGATGCCCGACAGCGCGAAGCCGAGGTCACCGCGGCTGAAGCCTTGTTCGATCAGGTAAGGCATGGCCAGGGTGAAGTTCTTACGCACCAGATAGTAGGCGGCGTAACCGAAGAAGATCCCCAGGAAAATTTGCCAGCGCAGCTTACGGTAGAGCGGGTCTACCTTATCGCTCGGCACACGGGCGATGTGTGCGGCCGGCTTAAAAATACTCAACATGAGCGCCTCCGATGGCTTTATCTGTTATCACATCAATATGACCTTTTACGTTCATTTGATGATTGAGCGGATATCGAATGTGGTGTTTTTGTGTTCCATAACGAGCGCCATTGTCATCAAATACGCCTGGTGTCGCTGTGACGAATGGCGCAATTGTTACACTTTCATGAAACCACGGCGGATTTTGAGCGATTCGTTAACGTTATGAAATAGAAAAACGTCCAAAAATCGTGATTATGATCACATTGATGGTTTTTTGTGGACATTTTTATTTCGTTTCATGTTCGTTATTGTTCCTTATCAAACAAAGACCCTAATAACCGTGGCTCAATAGGCTCATAACTACCGATCCTGAGGGAGCGACATGAGCAGCTATTTTGACGGCGGCGAAACGGATGTGATCATCATCGGCGGCGGCGCCACCGGCGCAGGCATTGCCCGCGACTGTGCGCGGCGCGGCTTGCGATGCATTTTGCTGGAGCGCCACGACATCGCCACCGGCGCCACCGGCCGCAACCACGGTTTGCTGCACAGCGGCGCGCGCTATGCGGTGACCGACGGCGAGTCGGCGCGCGAATGCATAGAAGAGAACCGCATCCTGAAACGCATCGCGCATCACTGTATCGAGCGCACCAACGGGCTGTTCATCACCTTGCCGCAAGACTCGCTGGACTATCAGCAGCAGTTTATCGCCGCCTGTCGCCAGGCCGACATCGACGCCGAAGCGATCGACCCGCAGCTGGCGCTGCGGCTGGAGCCGGCGGCTAACCCGGCGCTGATCGGCGCGGTGCGGGTGCCGGACGGCACCGTCGATCCCTTCCGGCTGACCGCCGCCAATATGCTGGACGCGCGCGAGCACGGCGCGCAGATCCTGACCTACCATCAGGTGGTGGGGTTGCTGCGCAGCGGCGATCGGGTGACGGGCGTGCGCGTTTACGACCATCAGAATCAGCGGCGCTATGAGCTGCATGCGCCGGTGGTGGTCAACGCCGCCGGCATCTGGGGCCAGCAGATCGCCGAATACGCCGATTTGCGCATCCGTATGTTCCCGGCCAAGGGAGCGCTGCTGATCCTCGGCCATCGCATCAACAACATGGTGATCAACCGCTGCCGCAAACCGGCGGACGCCGACATCCTGGTGCCAGGCGACACCATCTCGCTGATCGGCACGACCTCGACCCATATCGACTACGACCAAATTGACAACATGCTGGTGACCCCGCAGGAGGTGGATATTCTGATCCGCGAAGGGGCGCTGTTGGCGCCCACCCTGGCGCAGACCCGCATTTTGCGCGCCTATGCCGGGGTGCGGCCGCTGGTGGCCAGCGACGACGATCCCAGCGGGCGCAACGTCAGCCGCGGCATCGTGCTGCTCGATCACGCCGCCCGCGACGGGCTGGAAGGGTTTATCACCATTACCGGCGGCAAGCTGATGACCTACCGCCTGATGGCGGAGTGGGCCACCGACAAGGTATGCGAAAAGCTCGGCGTAAATAGTCCGTGCACCACCGCGCAGGACGCGCTGCCCGGATCCCGTCAGTCGGCGGAGGAAACGGTGCGCAGCGTGGTTTCTCTGCCCGCCAGCATTCGCGGCTCGGCGATCTATCGGCACGGCGATCGCGCCAGCCAGGTGCCGGCGGCCGATCGGCTCGACACCAGCCTGGTGTGCGAATGCGAGGCGGTGACCGCCGGGGAAGTGCGCTATGCGGTCAACTCGCTGACCGTCAATAACCTGGTGGATCTGCGCCGCCGCACCCGCGTCGGCATGGGCACCTGCCAGGGCGAACTCTGCGCCTGCCGCGCCGCCGGGCTGTTGACGCGCTTTAACGTCAGCACGCCGCAGCAATCCATCGCGCAGCTGTCGCAGTTCCTCAACGAACGCTGGAAAGGCGTACGGCCGATCGCCTGGGGCGATGCGCTGCGCGAGAGCGAATTCACCAGCTGGGTTTACCAGGGATTATGCGGGCTTGAAGCCCAGGCCGACCAGGAGCAGGAGGCGGATGATGCGATTTGACGTCGTGGTGATTGGCGGTGGTCTGGCGGGCCTGAGCTGCGCCATTGCCGTGGCCGAACAGGGCAAGCGCTGCGCGGTGGTCAGTTCTGGCCAGAGCGCGCTCTACTTCTCCTCCGGCTCGCTCGATCTGCTGGCGAGATTGCCGGACGGCACGCCGGTCGAGATGCCGCTGGCGGCGTTGCCGCAGCTGGCGCAACAGGCGCCGCAGCATCCGTACGCCCTGATCGGGCCCGGCCGGGTGGCGGCGCTGTCCGCCGCCGCGCAGCGGCTGCTGGAACGCTGCGGGCTGAATCTGCAGGGCGAGGGGGTGAACAACCATCTGCGCATCACGCCGCTCGGCACGCGCCGCGCCACCTGGCTCAGCCCGCAGGCGATCCCGACGCTGCCGCTGACCGGCCAACTGCCGTGGCGGCGTATTGCGGTGATCGGCATCGAAGGGTTCCTCGACTTCCAACCGCAGATGGCCGCCGACGCCCTGAGCCGCGAGCTCGGCGTGCAGACGGACGTGGCCTATCTGCACATGCCGGCGCTGGACAGATTGCGCAATAATCCCAGCGAGTTCCGCGCGGTGAACATCGCCCGGGTACTGGATTTGATGGAAAGCCTGCCGCCGATGGCCGAAGAGCTGCGGCGGCTGGCGGGCGAGGCCGAGGCGCTCTTCCTGCCGGCCTGTCTGGGCCTGGAGGACGACGCGTCGCTGGCGGTGCTGCAGGATGCGGTCGGCAAGCCGATCCGACTGCTGCCGACGTTGCCGCCTTCGGTGCCCGGCATGCGCTTGCATCAGGCGCTGCGGCGACGTTTCCAGCAGTTGGGCGGCGTTTTCATGCCGGGCGACAGCGTGCTGCGCGCCGAGAGCGAGGCCGGCCGCGTCACCGGTTTGTACACCCGCAACCACGGCGATATTCCGCTGCGGGCGCAGCAGGTGGTGCTGGCCAGCGGCAGCTTCTTCAGCAATGGGCTGGTGGCCGATTTCGACGGGGTGCGCGAACCGATCTTCGGGCTGGACGTACACAGTCGGGCGGATCGCGCCGACTGGAGCCGACGCGAGCTGTTCGCGCCGCAGCCTTACCTGCAGTTCGGCGTGCGCACCGACGGCAGGTTGCGGGCGATGAAGCAGGGAGTGCCGTTCGACAACCTGTACGCCATCGGCGCGGTCGCCGGCGGCTACGATCCGCTGCAGCAGGGCTGCGGCGCCGGCGTGTCATTGATCGGCGCGCTGCACGTCGCGCAGCAGATCGCCGCGGAGGAGAACGTATGAGCCTGCATCGGGACCACAGCTTTGAAAGCTGCATCAAATGCACCGTCTGCACCACTTACTGCCCGGTCGCCAAAGTGAACCCGCTCTACCCGGGGCCGAAACAGGCGGGGCCGGACGGCGAGCGGCTGCGGCTGAAAGACCCGGCGCTGTACGACGAAGCGCTGAAATACTGCACCAACTGCAAGCGTTGTGAAGTGGCCTGCCCGTCCGACGTCAAAATCGGCGACATCATTCAGCGCGCCCGCGCCGACTTCGCCCAGAGCAAGCCGACGCTGCGCGATGCCATCCTCAGCCATACCGATATCATGGGATCGCTGTCGACGCCGTTTGCGCCGATCGTCAACGCCGCCACCGGGTTGAAACCGGTGCGCAAGCTGCTGGACAAGGCGCTGAAGATCGATCACCGGCGCGAACTGCCGAAATATTCCTTCGGCACCTTCCGCCGCTGGTACCGGCAACAGGCGCAGGCTCAGCAGCGTTACGCCGAGCAGGTGGCATTTTTCCACGGTTGCTTCGTCAACTATAACCACCCGCAGCTGGGCAAGGATTTGGTCCGGGTGTTCAACGCGCTGGATATCGGCGTGCAACTGCTGAAACGCGAGAAATGCTGCGGCGTGCCGCTGATCGCCAACGGATTTATCGAGCAGGCTAAAAAGCAGGCCAGGGTCAATGCCGAATCGCTGCAGGAAACGGTGCTGGAGCGCGGCATTCCGGTGGTGGCGACCTCATCGAGCTGCACCTTCACCCTGCGTGACGAATACCCTCATCTGCTGGACGTAGACACCACTGCGGTGCGCGATCGGGTGGAGCTGGCGACGCGCTATCTCTATCGCCTGATCAATCAGGGGCGCAGCCTGCCGCTCAAGCGCACGCCGCTGCGGGTGGCTTATCACACGCCTTGCCATATGGAGAAGATGGGCTGGACCGCCTATACCCTGGAGCTGCTGCGGCAGATACCGGGACTGGAGCTGGTGGTGTTGGATTCGCAGTGCTGCGGCATCGCCGGCACTTACGGGTTCAAATCGGAGAACTATGCCACGTCGCAAGGCATCGGCGCGCCGCTGTTCCGGCAGATAGAAGAGAGCGGAGTGGATCTGGTGGTGACCGACTGCGAGACCTGCAAGTGGCAGATAGAAATGTCCACCAGCAAACGCTGCGAACATCCGATCACCCTGCTGGCGCAGGCGTTGGCATAAAGACTCAGGGGCCGGCGAACCGGCCCCTGCGGGATTACTGCTTCAGCTTCAGGGTGGAGATGATGCCTTCGGCCTCAGTCTGCGCCTGCTGCTGGTTGTCCGCCGGCAGCGTCACCTGAATGGTCAGCATGTTGTTGTTCAGCGAACCGATCAGGACGGAAGAATAGGCTTTCTCGCCGCCGCTGGTGATGATGCTGTCCAGCTGACGCAGCGGCACACCGTTGACGTCGAGCGCTTTGTTGGTGATCACCTGCAGGTTGGCGTCACGCGCGCGCTGGGTGTTCTCCAGGCGCTTGGCCAGAGTCTCCAGGCTGTCGGCGGTCTTGTCGCCCAAGATGACGATCACTGCGCGCTGACCGGTGCTGTCTGCGTAAACATGCATGTTGTTGGCCTGGTTGCCCAGCTTGCCGCTCTGATCCGCCATGCCGACCGGCAGGGTGAACGCCAGTTTACCGTCCAGCAGGCTCACCTGCTGCCCGGCCGGCGCGCTGGCCGCCGCGCCGTCTGGCGCTGCCTTGGTGTCTTTGGTGTTGCCGTCGCAGGCCGCGAGGCCAAGCGCCAGCAGGCTGATACCCATCAATTTCGCTACTTTACGCATCGGGCTTCCTTCTTCCTTTCCGGTAGGGATTCACTGTCGTATCGCAACCTATTCCAGGTTGAAATGCAAGGCAGATGTTGTCACAAGTTTTTTTCCAGTAATAGCCGATAATCAGCCACTTCGCCTTTCTTTTCCAGATGAACAATCTGATAGTGATGGGCGAGCAGCATCGTCAGCATGGCGCGGAACCGGTTACGGGTTTTGACCGTCAGTTGGCGATAGCCCTGCGCCCGCGCCCAGCGCTCTTGTTCGGCCAACAAGGCCTGCGCCACGCCGTGGCGACGGAATGCCGGCAGCACGCCGCCCAGCCAGCTGTAAAACACCGTTTCCTGCCGTTGATAACCGAGTTTGAAACCGGCCGGCTGCCCGCCTATCTCGGCGATCAACAGGCTGGCGGGGGCGGCGCCGATACGTTGCTGCAGATCGGCCAGGCTGTGCAGGCCGCCGAATTCGGGGATGCGTTGGTAAAGGCGGTGGATTTCTTCGAGCGTGGCGGTGCGGACGATTGGGGTCATGAGCGGCCTCCAAAGGATAGGGCCGCCCAGAATAACACGACTCAGCCCGGCTGCAGGCTGCCGCTGCGCGCCGCGATGCGTTTGAGCAGCATGTTCAGCAACACGCCGTACATCGGCAGGAAGAACAGCAGGCAGATCATCACCTTGAAGCTGTAATCCACCAGCGCGATCTCCACCCAGTTGTTGGCCATGAAGGGATCGCTGCTCTTGTAGAAGGCGATGAAGAAGAACGCCAGCGTATCGCTGATGTTGCCGAGGAACATCGCCGCCGCCGGCGCCACCCACCAGGCGCTGCGTTGGCGCAGGCGGTTGAAGACGTGTACGTCGAGGATCTGGCCGAGCACATAGGCCATAAAGCTGGCCACGGCGATGCGCGCCACGAACAGGTTAAAACTGCTCAGCGCCGCGAAGCCCTGCCATTCTCCCTGATAGGTGACGGTGGAGATCACATAAGAGATGAACAGCGCCGGCACCATCACCGCCAGGATAATACGTCGCGCCAGCGGCGCGCCGAAAATGCGTACGGTCAGATCGGTCGCCAGGAAGATAAACGGGAAGGTAAAGGCGCCCCAGGTGGTATGGAAGCCGAAAACGGTGATCGGCAGCTGCACCAGGTAGTTGCTAGAGGTAATGATGGCGATATGAAACAGCGAAAGCCAGACCAACGCCGTGAAGCGCTGCTGTGCGGTAAACGAATACATGTTGTAGCCTTTTTAGCAGTGGGGTGAGGGAACCCAGTGTGTCTTGTCAAAACAGCAAAAAACGCTGCGCGGCGGCATGATACGCGTTTGCGCAACCAATGCAATGGTTAAATTTAACGCAAACGTTAACGCATCTTGCGCAGAAAAACTACCGGCGTAAACTAGGCGCTAATGAGATGCGGCGAGCGTTCGCCGATCGTTTTTGAACGAGAAAAATTGCATGACTGACTTATTTGCCCAGGCAGACCAGACGCTCGACGCGCTGGGGCTGCGTTGCCCGGAACCGGTGATGATGGTGCGTAAAACCGTGCGCCATATGGACAACGGCGAAACGCTGCTGATTATTGCCGACGATCCGGCCACTACCCGCGATATCCCGGGGTTCTGCCGCTTTATGGAGCACACGCTGGTGGCGCAGGAGACCGAGCAGGCGCCATACCGTTATCTGTTACGGAAAGGTGTATAGTTTTTAATCGTCTCGTAAGATAAGCTCCCTGCGATTGGGGAGCGTTCGAAAGGGACAAACGATGATGAGTATTTTACTACTGCCTACGGTTGCCAAGATGGAAAATGAGGAACACACACAGGGCTATGAGCGCTGGTTTCTTGAAAGAGTTCAGGAAGCCATGGATGAGCCGTGGCCCGGTATTCCTCATGATGACGTGATGGCTGAAATGGATGCTGTTATCGCTGCTGCAGAAGCCAGGATCAACGCGAAGCAGGCATAATGCTCAACATCGAATGGACTCGAGCCGCACGTCAGGATCTGGCGGAGATTGTGGGATTCATCGCCAACGATAACCCTCTGGCAGCCAGAAAAATGAAGGTTCTCATCATGGAGGCCGTCACTCCCGCCGCCAGGCATCCTCGAATTTTCCGGCGTGGCAGAGTGGACGGCACGCATGAAATCCCCTTGCATCCCCATTATCTCCTGATTTACCAGGTGCTGGAAACTCACATCCGGGTGTTGCGGGTATTACATACGCGCCGACAATATCCTTAGTATCTTCGCTGCAATCGATAATGGCGGGTTCCCATTGAGGAACCCGGCCTGGCGTCACGTTATTGGCGCTTTCTCAACAGCCGCAGCGCGTTGGCGGTGACCAGCGCGGTGGCGCCGGAGTCCGCCAGCACTGCCAGCCACAGCCCGGTTAACCCCAGCAGGCTGGTGATCAGAAAGACCCCTTTCAATCCCAGCGCGATGGTGATGTTTTGCCGGATATTGGCGTGGGTGGCGCGCGAGATGCGGATCATTTCCGCGACGCCCACCAGCCGGTTGTGGGTCAGGGCGGCGTCGGCGGTCTCCAGCGCCACATCGGTGCCGCTGCCCATGGCGATGCCGATGTTGGAGGCTTTCATCGCCGGGGCGTCGTTGATGCCGTCGCCGATCATCGCCGTCGGGCGCAGTTCGTTCAGCTCGGTAACCGCGGCGACCTTATCTTCCGGCAACAGACCGGCGCGATAGTCGAGGCCCAGCTCGCCGGCGATCGCCGCGGCGGCGCGCGGGTTGTCCCCGGTCAGCATCACGCCGCGAATACCCAGCGCGTTCAGTTCGGCTATCGCCTGTTTGGCGTCGCTGCGCAGCGTATCGCGCAGCGCCAGCAAGCCGATGGGCGCGCCGTCTGCCAGCACCACCACCGCCGTTTTACCGGCGTTTTCCAGCTTGTCTACCTGGCTCTGCCATTGGGTGTCGAGCAGGCCCGGCGCCAGCTTGCCCGGCGCGCTGATCAGCACGGTCTTGCCGTCCACGATCCCTTCCACACCGACCCCGGCCAGGGCGCGGCGCGCCTGCGCCAGCGGCAGCTCGGCACCGCTGGCGGCGGCGCGGTTAATGATCGCTTGCGCCAGCGGGTGATGTGAACCGGCCTCTACCGCGGCGGCAAGCTGCAACAGCCGTTGTTCGGTGAGCGCGCCGATGGGCAGCACGTCGGTGACCGTCGGCTTGCCTTCGGTCAGGGTGCCGGTTTTATCGAAGGCGATGGTTTGAATCTGGCCCAGTTGCTCCAGCGCCGCACCGCCTTTAATCAGCGCGCCGCGCCGCGTGGCGGCGGCCAGCCCGGATGTGATGGCCGCCGGTGTCGAGATCACCAGCGCGCATGGACAGCCGATCAGCAGCAGCGTCAGGCCGCGATAGATCCAGGTCTCCCACGGCTGCGAGAACAGCAGCGGCGGCACCAGGATCACCGCGACGGCCAGCAGCATGATGGCCGGGGTGTAGTAGCGGCTGAAGCGATCGAGGAAGCGTTCGATCGGCGCGCGGCGCTCTTCGGCCTCTTCAATCAATTGCAGAATGCGGTCGATGGCGTTTTTGCCGGGCTCTGAGATCACCTTCATCTGTGCCGCCTGATCGACGGACAGGCTGCCGGCGGCCACTTTTTCCCCCTGTTGACGCTCGACCGGCACCGATTCGCCGGTCAGGGCGCTTTCGTCGAAGCTGGCGAACGGATTGAGCAGCTCGGCGTCGGCCGGCAGACGCCCGCCGGGCGCGATTTCAATCACGTCGCCGGGGCGCAGGCTGGCGACCGGCACGCGTTTGCGTTCCGTGCCTTGCAGCAGCAGCGCATCTTCCGGCACCAGCTCCATCAGCGCCTTCACCCCGCGCCGCGCACGGTTGGCGGCGTAGGATTCCAGCAGCTCGCCAACCATAAACAGCAGCAGCACCATCGCCGCCTCGGCGGTGGCGCCAATGAACAGCGCGCCGATGGCCGCCACGCTCATCAGCGTTTCGATGGCGAACGGCGTGCCGGAGCGAATCAGACGCAGCGCCTTGGCGGCGACCGGCGCCAACCCGACCAGCGTGGTGGCGATAAAGGCGATGCGACCCAGCTCCGGGTTAATCCGATCCAGCACCCAGCTGACCACCATCAGGGTGGTTAACAACAGCAGCGGCGCAAATTCGCCGAAGCGCGAGGCTTTTGGCACGGCATCTTTGGCTGTCTGAGCGCCGAGCAGGGTAAAACCGGCCTGGGCGACCGCGTCCTGGATCCGCAGGCTGATATCGGACTGTGCGTCGACCACCAGTTTTTCGGTGGCGAACAATACGCGTGCGCTGTCAACGCCGGGGAGCGCGGTGACGGCATTTTCGATTTTCTTGGCGCAGCTGGGGCAGTCCATACCGGTGACTTTCCAGCTGAAACGTTGGCTGCCGGAAGGGGGAGCGGCGGCCAGCCTGTCGCTTTCCTCGTCCGGATCGTCGTGTGCGGCGGCGCAGCAGCCGCTCTCGCCATGATCGTGATGGTGATGGGCGTGTTCGGTCTGCGCAGCGGCGTTTTTCGGCTCGCTGCTGCAGCCATGCTGGGTTTTGCTGTGGCTGTGGTTGCAGCCGCATCCGCCTTCGGCGTGGTGATGTTCCTGATGATTATGATTTTGCTGATTGTGCATAACGTCCCCCTTCGGGCAGTTAACCGGGTTTGCTCAGCTGACTCTACACCCTGGAGTCCACTCCAGAGTCAAGCGCCGGATGAGAATTATTGCTAACGGCGTACGGGCGTTATGGGGGGGTTCATTCAATAATGAATAATGCGAATTTTAATCTATTGCTTTTTCTTATTACCTATTTCGAGAAAAAGTCTCGCCGCCGTTAGTTTAAATAAGAAAATAATATTCCTATAGAAACTAAAAAGTCGCCCGGTCTAATAATAAAGAGTTATTTATCTATAACGCGTTAGCAAAATTTATCTTTTTGCGCCTGATTAGCCAGCATGATTCGCTTGTGTCTGCAAGCCGCATTGCTATTGAAGTTTGGTGCCAACTTCTCCTCTCTAAGTTTCATTTGTTTTGTAAATAAGCGCAAAAAGTAGCATAACAAACTTTCGTTGCGATAATAAATGGTTGATTATTTTATGTGCAGTTTTGCGGTCCTGCCTATAATTGGAATCGATTACCATTTTTAATGGTGATCTTATTTGCTGATATATATGCATTAATTCTACCAAACACACTGCCGGTAACGGCGCATAAGCCCCTTCCAGCAAGCTTAAGGTTCATTAACCGTGGCTTACGGGGAGGTTATGTCTATCTGTCTGATTGATATCAATCAGGTAATGAGTGGAATCGAACCAATGCAATCTACTAAAAAGGCAATTGAAATTACTGAATCCAACTTCGCGGCCGCCACAACCGGCTACGATGCTGTAGACGACCTGTTGCATTATCATGAGCGGGGCAACGGGCTTCAGATTAATGGCAAGGATTCATTTTCTAACGAGCAAGCTGGGCTGTTTATTACCCGTGAGAACCAAACCTGGAACGGTTACAAGGTATTTGGCCAGCCGGTCAAATTAACCTTCTCCTTCCCGGACTATAAGTTCTCTTCCACCAACGTCGCCGGCGACACCGGGCTGAGCAAGTTCAGCGCGGAACAGCAGCAGCAGGCTAAGCTGTCGCTGCAGTCCTGGGCCGACGTCGCCAATATCACCTTTACCGAAGTGGCGGCCGGACAAAAGGCCAACATCACCTTCGGTAACTACAGCCAGGATCGTCCCGGCCACTATGATTACGGCACCCAGGCCTACGCCTTCCTGCCGAACACCATTTGGCAGGGGCAGGATCTGGGGGGCCAGACCTGGTACAACGTCAACCAGTCCAACGTGAAGCATCCGGCGACCGAAGACTACGGCCGCCAGACGTTTACCCATGAGATTGGCCATGCGCTGGGTCTGAGCCATCCGGGCGATTACAACGCCGGTGAAGGCAACCCGACCTATCGCGACGTCACTTATGCGGAAGACACCCGTCAGTTCAGCCTGATGAGCTACTGGAGCGAAACCAACACCGGTGGTGATAACGGCGGTCATTACGCCGCAGCTCCGCTGCTGGATGACATTGCCGCCATTCAACATCTGTATGGCGCCAACCTGTCGACCCGCACCGGCGACACCGTGTACGGTTTTAACTCCAACACCGGTCGTGACTTCCTCAGCACCACCAGCAATTCGCAGAAAGTGATCTTTGCGGCCTGGGATGCGGGTGGCAACGATACCTTCGACTTCTCCGGTTATACCGCTAACCAGCGCATCAACCTGAACGAGAAGTCGTTCTCCGACGTGGGCGGCCTGAAAGGCAACGTCTCGATCGCCGCCGGTGTGACCATCGAGAACGCCATTGGCGGTTCCGGCAACGACGTGATCGTCGGCAACGCGGCCAATAACGTGCTGAAAGGCGGCGCGGGTAACGACGTGCTGTTCGGCGGCGGCGGGGCGGATGAGCTGTGGGGCGGTGCCGGTAAAGACATCTTCGTGTTCTCTGCCGCCAGCGATTCCGCGCCGGGCGCTTCAGACTGGATCCGCGACTTCCAGAAAGGGATCGACAAGATTGATCTTTCGTTCTTCAACAAAGAAGCGCAGAGCAGCGATTTCATTCACTTCGTCGATCACTTCAGCGGCGCGGCCGGTGAAGCGCTGCTGAGCTACAACGCTTCCAACAACGTGACCGATTTGTCGGTGAACATCGGTGGTCATCAGGCGCCGGACTTCCTGGTGAAAATCGTCGGTCAGGTAGACGTCGCCACTGACTTTATCGTGTAACGCAGCAACGGAGCGCCCGGCGCAGTCTCGGCCGGGCGTGATGTGGGAGCCGGTATGAAAGGTACTTTAACGCGCGCTGCCCTGGCGGCGGGGGGCATGATGGTGACGAGTGCGGTGATGGCCGGCAGTCTGGCGCTGCCGACCGCGCAGTCGCTGGCGGGGCAATGGCAGGTAGCCGACAGCGAACGGCAATGCCAAATCGAGTTTCTGGCCAATGAGCAAAGCGAGACCAACGGCTACCAACTGGTGGATCGGCAGCGTTGTCTGCAAAGCGTATTTGCGGCCGAGGTGGTGGGCTGGCGCCCGGCGCCGGACGGCATCGCCCTGCTGCAGGCGGATGGCAGCACGCTGGCGTTCTTCTCGCGCGACGGCGATCTGTACCGCAATCAGCTGGGTGCGGGTGATGCCCTGACGTTGAAAGCGCTGGCTTGATGAAGAAACGGGTTCGGCGCGCCGAACCCGCGGCAGGTCTCTACAGGTAGAGCGAACGCACGATCAGGAAGTGGCCGGAGAAGTAACAGAAAGCCACGATGGCGTCCGCCGCGCGGAAGGTGAAGCGGTAGCGGTTGAGCAGCCAAACCACGTTGGCCAGCAGCAGCAGCGAGGTGCCGGTCAGCAGCGAGAAGCCGAAATCGGTGCTGCGCAGGAAATATTGCTCGCCCGCCAGCCAGACCATCAGCAGCGTCATCGCCACATAGGTGACGATCGGCCAACGCATCTCTTCCAACCGGGTCCAAAGGGCGGCCAGCAGCAATGCGCCGATCGCCAGCAGCGCCAGCGGCAGCGGCCAGAACAGACTGAACGTCATCTGGCTAGCGAAACTCAGGGTGTACAGCAAGTGGGACAGGAAAAAGGCGCCGATGGCGTACAGCACCCGCTCGCGCGGCAACAGAAGCAGCGCATCGCCGATCAGCGTTGCCAGCAGGCCGAGTACGATCAGATAGCCCGCGGCGCTGAGCACCGGCGCCTGCCAGGCCAACAGCAACAGCAGCAGCAGCGTGACGGGTTTGAACACCCAACGCTGCCAGCGCGGCCCACGGTAAGAGGCGTCGACGAACAGCCAACCGGAAAAGAATACGGCAAGGAACGGCCAACTCATTTATGTCTTCCTTATGTAGGAGGGAGCCGCAACCACCGGCTCCAAACTGTCACCCATGTCACTTCTTCATTTCAGTGTAGGTAGCCTGCCGACGATCGACAATGCTTTCTTGAGAATGCTATGTTTACGCCGATTTGACCGTGAAGGAAATGGGAAACCGATGAGTAAGCCACCGTTATTTTTTGTCGCCGTCATTGCGTTGATCGCCGTGCTGGCCACGCAACGTTACTTCAAACAGCGCCAGCAGGAGGCGGAAAACGATCGCGCGCCGATGCGCAGTCTGCAGGTGACGGTGAGTGACAAGCGGAGCTTCCCGGTCGCCAAGACCCGTGCGCCGCAGCGCGAGCCGTTGGTCAACGAGCCGATGTATTACGAGGTGGTGTTCAGCCCTAACCAGGGTGGTGAAAACATTACGCTGCGGCTGAAGCAATGGCAGTACAACCCGATAGAAAAAGGCGCGCAGGGCACGTTAAACATGCAGGGCACGCGCTTCGTCTCGTTCACCGTTCAGCCGTAGCGGTCACTTTTTCTTGATGGGCGGCTGTTTCTTTTGCCAGGCCAGCAGCTCGAACACGCCAAAGATAAAGATCTTGGCCTCTTGCCAGTAGCTGATCGGCTGATCCTTCGGCTGGGTGGATTTCAACAGCACCAACTGCAGGCCGTGCATCACCACCATAAAGAACAGCGCCACGTCGATGAAATACTTCAGCGGCTTGGGAAACGGATGGAACAGGTTAGAGAGCAGGAAGCCCCATACGCACAGCATCAGCAGGCGGCCCAGATTAATCAGCATGGTCGGTTTTCTCTTGCGAACGAAGATAAAGGCGATAAGCCACCTGGCCGGCGACCTTCTCCCGGTGCAACTGCCAGCTGGCAGGCACGTCCGCCGCGGCGCTTTCCGCCTCGGCTTCTACATAGATCCAGGCCTCGTCGGCCAGCCAGCCCCGCTGCTCCAGCAGCAGGGCGGTCTCCGCCAGCAGGCCTTTGCGAAACGGCGGATCGAGGAACACCACGTCGAACGGTTGACCGTCGCCCGCCAGCCAGCTCAGCGCGTTGGTGTTGATAACCACCCCTTTGCCCTGCAGCAGCGCCAGATTTTTTTCCAGCTGCTGCGCCACCGGCCGCTCGAATTCCAACAGCGTGGCGCTGCCGGCATAGCGCGACAGCGCTTCCAGCCCTAATGCGCCGCTGCCGGCGAAGCAGTCCAGGCAGCGCGCGCCCTGAATCACCGGCGCCAGCCAGTTGAACAGGGTTTCGCGTACCCGATCGGTGGTGGGGCGCAGCCCCGGGCTGTTCGGCACCGGAAGCTTACGGCCGCGCCATTGGCCGCCGATGATGCGGATCTGTCCGGCTGCGGCCTGGGGCGGTTTTTTGGCCGCCGCCCGTGGCGAGAGTCTTGTCATAAGCGTTGTTTGATTTCTTTTGCGGCGCGGGGCCGCAGAGGTTAACGAAAAGTTGTCCCTATTCTACCGGTGACGGGCGTCGGGGGGAACGGTAAAACTTTGTTGTCTGATTTCACACCGGAAAGCATGCCGGATGCGTGTTGCTGCGCGAGGGAAAGTGATAGACTCGGCGGATTATTGTCAGCATATATCCTTCAGGTATGTAGGGTAAGCGAGCCTTCGGTACGGAGTAGAGTCATAACATGGCAAAAGATAAGAAACGTGGGTTTTTCTCCTGGCTGGGCTTTGGCCAGAAGGAAAAGGAAGAAGAGCAACAGCAACCTGAGCAGCCGGTAGAGCAGGCGGAAGCTCAGGCCGCGGAGACGCCGGCTGCACCGGCCGCCGCCAAGCTGGACGACAAGCTCCCCGCCCAGGAATCTGAACCTGCCGCCTCCGTCGACACCCCGGGAGAGTGGGATAACGGTCAGGCCGGCGAGCAAATCGCGGAAAATTTGCCGGCGGCGGCTGAACAGCCGGCGGCGCAAGCGCTGGCCGAAGAGATCGTCAGCGTCACCGAACAGGTGGCGGCGCAACAGCAACCGGTCGTTGAACCTGAGCCGGTCGTCGAGCCTGAGCCGGTCGTTGAGCCTGAGCCGGTCGTTGAGCCTGAGCCGGTGGTTGAACCCGAGCCGGTCGTCGAGCCTGAGCCGGTCGTTGAACCTGAGCCGGTGGTTGAACCCGAGCCGGTGGTTGAACCCGAGCCGGTGGTTGAACCCGAGCCGGTCGTCGAACCTGAGCCGGTCGTCCAACCTGAGCCGGTGCCGGTCGTTGAACCTGAATCCGTGCCGGAAGTGGAAGAAGAACCGCTTGAGCCGGTGGTGCCGGCCGCGGCGCAAGAACAGGAAAGGCCGACCAAAGAAGGCTTCTTCGCCCGCCTGAAGCGCAGCCTGCTGAAGACCAAACAAAACCTCGGCTCCGGCTTTATGGGGCTGTTCCGCGGTAAAAAGATCGACGACGATCTGTTCGACGAGCTGGAAGAACAGCTGCTGATCGCTGATGTTGGCGTGGATACCACGCGCAAAATCATCACCTCCCTGACCCAGCACGCCAGCCGCAAGCAGCTGAAAGACGCCGAAGCGCTGTACGGCAAGCTGAAGGAGGAAATGTCCGAAATTCTGGCCAAGGTCGATCAGCCGCTGGATGTCAGCGGGAAAACCCCGTATGTCATCCTGATGGTCGGCGTGAACGGCGTGGGTAAAACCACCACCATCGGTAAGCTGGCGCGTCAATTCCAGGCGGAAGGCAAGTCGGTGATGCTGGCGGCGGGGGATACCTTCCGCGCCGCCGCGGTGGAGCAGCTGCAGGTGTGGGGTGAACGCAACCGCATTCCGGTGGTGGCGCAGCATACCGGCGCGGATTCCGCTTCGGTGATCTTCGATGCGGTGCAGGCCGCCAAGGCGCGCGGCATCGATGTGTTGATCGCCGATACCGCCGGCCGTCTGCAGAACAAATCGCACCTGATGGAAGAGCTGAAGAAGATCGTCCGCGTCATGAAAAAACTGGACGACCAGGCCCCCCATGAGGTTATGCTGACGCTCGATGCCAGCACCGGCCAGAATGCGGTCAGTCAGGCGAAATTATTTAATGAGGCCGTGGGCTTAACCGGCATCACGCTGACTAAACTGGACGGTACCGCCAAGGGCGGGGTGATCTTCGCCATCGCCGATCAGTTCGGTATCCCGATCCGCTATATCGGCGTCGGGGAAGGCATCGAAGATTTGCGGCCCTTTAAGGCTGACGATTTTATTGAGGCACTTTTTGCCCGAGAGGATTAATACGGATGATTCGCTTTGAACAGGTCAGTAAAGCTTATCTGGGCGGACGGCAAGCGCTGCAGGGGGTTGATTTCCATCTGCGCCCGGCGGAGATGGCGTTTCTGACCGGCCATTCCGGCGCGGGGAAAAGTACCCTGCTGAAACTGATTTGCGGTATCGAACGGCCCAGCGCCGGCCACATCTGGTTTGGCGGTCACGACATCAGTCGCTTGAAAAACCGCGAGGTGCCGTTCCTGCGTCGACAGATCGGCATGATCTTCCAGGATCACCACCTGCTGCTGGATCGCACGGTGTATGACAACGTGGCGATGCCGCTGATCATCGCCGGCGCCAGCACCGAAGATATCCGCCGCCGCGTTTCCGCCGCGCTGGACAAGGTCGGTTTGCTGGATAAAGCGAAAAACTTCCCGATTCAGCTGTCCGGCGGTGAGCAGCAGCGCGTGGGCATCGCCCGTGCGGTGGTGAACAAGCCGGCGGTGCTGCTGGCGGATGAACCGACCGGTAACCTGGATGATGCGCTGTCGGAAGGCATTCTGCGCCTGTTTGAAGAATTCAACCGCGTCGGCGTGACCGTACTGATGGCGACGCACGACACCGGGCTTATCGCCCGCCGCAATTACCGCATCCTGACGCTGAGCCAGGGCCGCATGCAAGGGGGCGCTCACCATGGCCAATAACGCAAAAACCGCCAAGAGCAAGGCGCTGCGCGGCGGCTGGCGCGAACAGTGGCGTTACGCCTGGATGAACGCCATCAAAGACATGCTGCGTCAGCCGTTGGCGACGCTGCTGACGGTGATGGTGATCGCCATTTCCCTGACGCTGCCGAGCGTGTGCTACATCGTGTGGAAAAACGTCAGCACCGCGGCCAGCCAGTGGTATCCAACGCCGCAGCTGACCGTTTATCTGGATAAATCGCTCGATGACGACGCCGCGCTGAAAGTGCTCGACGCCATCAAGGCGGAAGCCGGCGTGGAGAAGGTCAATTACCTGTCGCGTGAAGAAGCGCGCGGCGAGTTCCGCAACTGGTCGGGCTTTGGCGGCGCGCTGGACATGCTGGAAGAGAACCCGCTGCCGGCGGTGGCGATCGTCACGCCGAAGATGAGCTTCCAGAGTTCGGATACCCTCAACACCCTGCGCGATCGCGTAGCGGCGGTGCAGGGCGTGGAAGAAGTGCGTATGGATGACAGCTGGTTTGCCCGCCTGGCGGCGCTGACCGGGCTGGCGGGTCAGATCGCGGCGATCATCGGCGTGCTGATGATCGTGGCGGTGTTCCTGGTGATCGGCAACAGCGTGCGTCTGAGCATCTTCAGCCGCCGCGACACCATTAACGTGATGAAGCTGATCGGTGCCACCGACGGCTTTATTCTGCGGCCGTTCCTCAACGGCGGGGCGATGCTGGGTTTTGCCGGCGCGCTGCTGTCGCTAGTGTTGTCCGGCGCGCTGGTGTGGCAGCTGGAGTCGGTGGTCGCCGGGGTGGCCAAGGTATTCGGCACCACCTTCACCTTGCACGGGCTGGGCTGGGATGAGGCGCTGCTGCTGCTGATCATCTCCGCGATGATCGGCTGGATCGCCGCCTGGCTGGCGACGGTGCAACATTTACGCCGATTTACACCACAGTAAGATTTTTTTGGTATACTCTTCTCCTGCTGCTTTTGATCGCGTTGCGGGAGAAGAGTGACCTCAAGCGAAGTCAGCACCATCCCTCTCTTCTTAGCGCACAAATTCCCTATCGGCCTGCACCCTCGTCACGTATTGTCAGCAACAATGCTTGCAAAAAAGGGTGAACTTTTAGGGCGGAGTACGGTCAAAAATTGCAGCAAATGTTAAGGTGCCCGGCGTGTGGAACCGCTTTTGCTTCAGCAACTGCCGTAGAATCAATCATTTCCCCGCTGTAATAATCACCTGCATGATTTTGTATTCTCATAGAGAGGGTTTGAATGACCAAAGAAATGCAAACTTTAGCCTTAGTACCCCAAGGTAGCTTGGAAGCCTATATCCGGGCAGCCAACGCCTATCCGATGCTGACGGCAGAGGAAGAGCGGGAGCTGGCTGAACGGCTGCATTATCAGGGCGATCTGGATGCCGCTAAGCAGCTCATCCTGTCTCACCTGCGCTTTGTCGCTCATATTGCCCGCAACTATTCAGGCTATGGTCTGCCGCAGGCGGATCTGATTCAGGAAGGCAACATCGGCCTGATGAAAGCCGTTCGCCGCTTCAACCCGGAAGTCGGCGTGCGTCTGGTTTCCTTTGCGGTGCATTGGATTAAGGCGGAAATCCACGAGTACGTATTGCGCAACTGGCGCATCGTGAAAGTGGCGACCACCAAAGCGCAGCGCAAGCTGTTCTTTAACCTGCGCAAAACCAAACAGCGTTTGGGCTGGTTCAACCAGGACGAAGTGGAACTGGTGGCCCGTGAGCTGGGCGTCACCAGCAAAGACGTGCGCGAGATGGAATCGCGCATGGCGGCGCAGGACATGACGTTCGATCCGACTCCGGACGACGAGGCCCGCGATGGCCAGTCGATGGCGCCGGTGCTGTACCTGCAGGATAAGAGCTCGGACTTCGCCGAAGGCATCGAGGAAGATAACTGGGAAAGCAACGCCGCAGACAAACTGGCCTATGCGCTGGAAGGTCTGGACGAGCGCAGCCAGCATATCATCCGCGCCCGTTGGCTGGATGACGACAACAAATCGACGCTGCAGGAGCTGGCCGATCAGTACGGCGTTTCCGCCGAACGCGTGCGCCAGCTGGAAAAGAACGCCATGAAGAAACTGAAAATGGCGATCGAAGCCTGAGTCGATGCGAGATTCGATAAAAAAAGCCCGGCAAGCCGGGCTTTTTAGTGCCTGAAATTCGGCGTTATGGCGCCACGGCGGCGAAGTCCGGCGCCGGGCAGTCGTAGCCGAATTTCGCCGCCCACGGATAACGGGTGCCGGTGTTGATATAGCGCTGATAAAGCGCCCGGCCGGTTTTGGCATCGCGTTTGATAACCCAGCTGGCGGCGTTACACAGCACGGCGGCATAGGCCTGGCTCTTAGGCGGCAGCAGATCGGCCGCCTGTTGCGCCAGCCCCACCGCCTGCCAGCGATAGTGCAGGAAACGGTTGTCTTCCGCCGGTAGCGCCGCCTTGGCGCGCGCCGCTTCGGCGCTGTCGATCCAGCTTTTATGCTTCAGCTCGCGGGTATCGAACGCATCTCCCAGATAGGAATAGCCGGCGCCATAGATGGCGTAATCCGGCGTCATCTCATAGCCGGTAAACTCCAGCCCCTGGGCGCGCAGCAGGTTGGCGGCGCGATAGTAAGCCTGCGCGCGCGCCAGCGGCGCAGCGGATTTGTCCTTGGCGGCCTTCAGCTCGTCGGCGAACTGCTGCGCCGCTTGCCGGTAGTTGGGAATATCGAAGTAGGCCAGCGCCTCCGGCGATCGCCCGGCGCGCATCAGCCGCCGCGCCAGCAGTTCGCGCAGCTGCACCTCCGGCGTGATCTGCTGGCCGCCGTAATCGTCCGGATTAACCGGCTTGAGCGGCGTCGTCGGCGCCGGGGCGTGCTTATCGACAAAGCCTTTCAACTCATCGACGGTCAGCACCCGTTCCGCCACGTCGGCCACGTCGGCCCAGTAGAGCGCTTTGCCGCGATACAGCAGGTCCATCGCCTGCAGATAGTCGCCTCGGTTCAGCGCCAGGATGGCCTGTTCGCCGGCCACCCGGCACTCGGGCACGATGGTTTCCGCGACGAAGTCGGCGTTGCGCTGTTCACCCCAGCTTTCGTCGGCGGGGAACGCGCTTGCCGCCTTGGCGTAGGCGGCGGTGGCGGCTTTCACGTCACCGTCGCGCAGCGCCATTTTGGCGCGCAGCCACCACGCCAGGCCGCTGTCGCCGGCGTTTTTCAGCAGGCTCGCCGCCATCGGGTACTGCCCCGAACGGTAAGCCAGCGCCGCCAGCCGATCGCTGCCGGCGAAGCCGCTTTTCACTGAGCCGTCCAGCAGCGTCAGGATCTGGTTGATGATTTGCGCGGAGCGGCCGTTGCCGTCGGTATCCGCCATTTGCAGGTTGCCGCTGCGGGCGAACAGCTCAATGGTCACCAGCTGCTGGATCAACGGATCGCCGATAATCTGTTTCAGCGTGTCCAAATGGTCGGGATTGACCAGGAAGCTGGAGACGTACTGCAGCGACTGCCCGCCGCTCGGATCGCCCTGCGCCGCCTGTTGCGCGTACAGATGGGCGGCGGAGGCGACGTCACCCAGCCACAGGTGGATGCGCGCCTGCTGCCCAAGGCTGCTCAGCGCCAACTGATCGGGATCGGCGGCGCCGCTTTTCACCCGGTCGATCACCTGCTGGAATGCCGTCAGCGCCTGTTCAAGCGCGGCTTTTGGCGGGTGCTCGGCGGCGGGGGCCGCTTCACCGGATTCGTTTACCGGCGTCCCGTGGTCAGCCATCAGTACGCGGCCAAGCGAATACTGCGCCCGCAGTCCCCAGTCGCCCTGTTCGGCGGCCGGTAGCTTCAGCACCTGCTGGAAATAGTCTGCGGCGCGCGGATCGTGGCTGGCGAAAGCCACGGCGCCCAGTTGATAGAGACGCGCGGCGTTGGACAACCCCTGCGTATTGACGGCGTCAGCCTCTTCCACCGTTTTGGCGGCGCGCATTTTGCCTATCGCTATCGTTTCCGGCGATTGCGGCATCGGTTTCGGCGGCATCGGCGGCGGCGGGGCTTGCCAGTGCGGCAACTGACTGTCCGCCGGCACCAGCCGGCCGGCTTCGAAGGCGAAATTGCCCTCCGGCATATACAGCAGGGTGCCGTTGCGATCGATCAGCAGCCGGTTAGGAAAATCCGGGCCGCAGGCATAGCCGCCCAGCGGCAGTGCGGCGCCGATCAGCATGGCCAGCGGAAGAAGGCGGCGGGTGTTCCGTGCCGCGCGCGAATCAAGGTGTGACAAGGGTGCCTCCTGGCGTCAGTTGTTGGCAGCGCAGCCAGCCCAGTGGCCGGGATTGCCCGGCTCGCAGCTGGTCGCTGCTGATGCGAATAAAGCGTTGCCGTTGCGGTGCGGATTCCAGCCGGTAGTTGCCGACCGCGTCCGCCGCCAGGCAGTCGTCGGCGCGGATGACCACCTCTTGCGGCAGCGGGGCGTCCACCGGCCCGTTGTTGTGAATTATCAGATCATACAGCCCGTTTTGCTGCGGCTGAGGCCTAAATTTTACCTGCCAGTCTACATTCAGCGGCCGCCGTTCGATCACCGCTCGCAGCGTGGCGAGCGACCAGGCGCGCCGATCGTCCGCCAGCGGCAGTCGGAACCAAATCACGCCGCGCAGCCGGGGCGGCGTTTGCTGCGCCAGCGTTTGCAGAAAATCGGCGATCTGCTGCGGCGCGACCGTCAGTTCGCGGCCGTTGCCGGCCACGCGCAGCGAGGATTCGCTCTCCACCTGCGCGCCCTGCGCATCAAACCCCAGCAGCGCCATGCCATAGGCCGGCAGCGCGACGCGAAACGGTTTCGGTGTGACGGCGGCGTACTGCCGCACCCAGCGCAGCGCCAGCGGGCCGTCAAACAGCCCCTGCTGCGGTGAGAGCACCGCATGCACTTGCAGAACGGAACTGTCGGCCTGTTGCAGTACGCCGGGCAAGTTGGGCGAGCCGATCCAGGCCGGCAGGGCGGTGATGCCGAGTTGCAAAGCGGCGGGCAGCCGTTGGCGCAGCCGCTGCAGAAAACGTTGGTAATCCGGCAGGCGAGCCGTGGCGGCGTCATGATCGATCTCGACGCCGGTGACGGGCAGCCCGGCCGCCTGCCAGCGCTGGGTGATCGCAAGCAGACGCTGGATAATGGCTTCTTGGTCCAGCTGCGCCAGCTGGCCGTCGAGGCGCGCTACCAGCCAGAGCGGGCGGCCGTCCTGCTTCAGCAGGCTGAGATCGGCCGGGATTTCCCGCCAGCCCTCGCGTGGATGCACCTGCAGCGCCAGCACCCGCAGCGTGCCGAACAGATCGCGGCTGCGCGCCAGCGCATCGGCGTGTTGCGGCGTCCAAACCCGCTGCCAAACGTAAACCTGCTGATCCCCGCCTGAGGCCTGGCGCAGCGCCTGCTGACGCCCGGCGAACCAGGCCGCCAACCCCAGCGCAATCAAGACCAGCGCCGCCAGCCGGCGTTTCATTTTTGCCAGAGATCGCCCTGCGGCGCGAAGCCGCAGGCGCGCATGAAGTTATCGACTTCCCCACGTTCGCGCGGCGCCAGACCGGCGGTCGACAGCTGCCAATGGGCGACCTGCGGCAGCTGACGCTGTGCATCTTGCACCAGGTAAAGACCGACGCCGCGGCGGCGCGTCACTTCGCGTACCAGCAGATCCAGCAGTTCGGCGCGGTCGTCCTGCAGCGCAATTTTCACCGCGCCCAGCAGACGCTCGTTGAAGCGGGCGGCGAACAGCGCCTTGCCGCCGCTCAGCCAGCTCTGCCACTGTTCCGGCTGCTGGTGCGGCCAAATTTTACCGAGGTCGATAAGGTCTTGCGGGGACAGCGCGGTCAGGCGCTCGATGGTCAGTTTCATGCAGAATTTCCGCGCAGCTAAATGATGCCGACAGTGTAATAGATCTTGTGCAGAGCGTTGTGTAAGTTTTTCTGTACGATTACTGTGCAATATGTTTTTTGCACGGGGCATTTTCCGAGTAAATAGTTAGTAAACGGATTGTTAACCAGCACAACGCGCTACGCTTCAAGGTAAACAGCGCAGATTTAATTCGAATTTTATCCTGTTTACACCGCTTGTTTCTGTCGGATGAAGTTGATTTGCAGCAGAAAATTCCTGTTTAATGGTATGAAAAATAAAGTCTTATTAGAAAATAATGCCAACAAAACGCCTAAATCATTATTACTTATAACAAAAGCGGTCAATAACGATCGGGCGCAGGCAAACACAACAGGTACGTTCACAACGACAGATGGGGATTTGCGGATGAAATTAACAACAGGTAAGGCACTGCTGGCGGGTTGTATTGCGATGGCCATGAGCCAGGCGGCCATGGCGAAAGACATCAAGGTGGCGATCGTCGGGGCAATGTCCGGCCCGGTCGCGCAGTATGGCGACATGGAGTTTACCGGCGCGCGCCAGGCGATTGCCGACATTAACGCCAAGGGCGGCATCAAGGGCGACAAGCTGGTCGGCGTGGAATACGACGACGCCTGCGACCCGAAACAGGCGGTTGCGGTCGCCAACAAGGTGATCAACGACGGCATTCGCTACGTGATCGGCCACCTGTGCTCCTCATCCACCCAGCCGGCGTCCGATATCTATGAAGATGAAGGCGTGATCATGATTACCCCGGCGGCCACCAACGCCGATCTGACCACCCGCGGCTACAAGATGATCCTGCGCACCACCGGTCTGGATTCGGATCAGGGCCCGACCGCCGCCAAATACATTCTCAGCGACATCAAGCCGAAGCGCATCGCCGTGGTGCACGACAAGCAACAATACGGCGAAGGCCTGGCGCGCTCGGTGCGCGACAGCCTGAAAAAACAGGGCACCGAAGTGGCGATGTTCGAAGGCATCACCGCCGGCGACAAAGACTTCTCCACCCTGGTGGCGCGCCTGAAGAAAGAGAATATCGACTTCGTGTACTTCGGCGGTTACTACCCGGAAATGGGCCAGATCCTGCGTCAGGCCAAACAGGCCGGGTTGACTACCCGCTTCATGGGGCCGGAAGGCGTGGGCAACTCCTCACTGTCCAACATCGCCGGCGCCGCTTCGGAAGGCATGCTGGTGACGCTGCCGAAACGCTACGATCAGGTGCCTGCCAACCAGCCGATCGTCGATGCGTTGAAAGCCAAGAAGCTGGATCCGACCGGCCCGTTCGTCTGGACCACCTATGCCGCGCTGCAGTCGCTGACCACCGGCATGGAGCGCAGCGGCAGTCAGGAACCGGCGGACATCGTCAAGGATCTGAAAACCGGTAAGCCGGTGGAGACCGTGATGGGGCCGCTGACCTGGGATGACAAGGGCGACCTGAAAGGCTTCGAGTTCGGCGTGTTCGAATGGCATGCCAACGGCACGTCCACACCGATCAAATAAGCCATAATGATTAGGGTGGGGCGCAGCCCGCTGCGCCCGGCGGGTCGGCTTGTCGGCCCCGTCTCCCTTTACCCGCCGGTTCTCCGCCGGCGGGTTTCGCAGCCAAGGGTTCAGAGTATGTCAGAGCAGCTCCTCTATTTTCTGCAGCAGATGTTCAACGGCTTAACGTTGGGCAGCACCTATGCATTGATCGCCATCGGTTACACCATGGTTTACGGCATCATCGGCATGATCAACTTCGCCCATGGCGAGGTGTACATGATCGGCAGCTATGTCTCCTTTATCGTTATTGCCGCCCTGATGATGCTCGGCATCGACGTCGGCTGGCTGCTGATCGGCGCCGCGTTCCTGGTCTCGATCGTCATCGCCAGCGCCTACGGCTGGAGCATCGAGCGGGTGGCCTACAAGCCGGTGCGCAACTCCAAGCGCCTGATTGCGCTGATCTCGGCCATCGGCATGTCGATATTCCTGCAAAACTACGTCAGCCTGACGCAGGGCTCACGCGATCTGGCGCTGCCCAGCCTGGTCACCGGCCAGTGGGTGCTGGGGGAAAGCAACGGCTTCGCCGCCACCATCAGCACCATGCAGCTGACCATCTGGCTCGTGACCTTCCTGGCGATGCTGGCGCTGACGCTGTTTATCCGCTATTCGCGCATGGGCCGTGCCTGCCGCGCCTGTGCGGAAGATCTGAAGATGGCCAGCCTGCTGGGCATCAACACGGACCGGGTGATCTCGCTGACCTTCGTCATCGGTGCGGTGATGGCGGCGGTGGCCGGGGTGTTGCTCGGCCAGTTCTACGGCGTCATCAACCCTTACATCGGCTTCATGGCCGGTATGAAAGCCTTCACCGCCGCGGTTCTGGGCGGCATCGGCAGCATTCCGGGCGCGATGATCGGCGGCCTGGTGCTGGGCGTGGCGGAAGCGCTGACCTCCGCCTACCTGAGCACCGAATACAAAGACGTGGTGTCGTTCGCGCTGCTGATCGTGGTGCTGCTGATCATGCCGACCGGCATCCTCGGGCGTCCGGAGGTTGAGAAAGTATGAAACTCAATCTGCTCAATGCGCTGATCGCCACGGCGGTGCTGTTCGTGATGGCGTCGTTCCTGATGGGCATGCAGCTCAGCCTGGACGGCACCAAACTGGTGGTGCACGGCGCGGCGGAAGTGCGCTGGATGTGGATCGGCATCGGCTGCGTCATCGTCTTTTTCTTCCAGCTGTTGCGCCCGCTGCTGCAGCAGGGCCTGAAAAAGGTCTCCGGCCCGGCGTTCGTGCTGCCTAGCTTCGACGGCACCACGCCGCGGCAAAAGCTGCTGGCGGCTCTGCTGCTCGTCGCGGCGGTCGCCTGGCCGTTCCTGGTGTCGCGCGGCACGGTGGATATCGCCACCCTGACGCTGATCTACGTGATGCTGGGCCTCGGCCTCAACGTGGTGGTGGGCCTGTCCGGTCTGCTGGTGCTCGGCTACGGCGGTTTCTACGCCATCGGCGCCTACACCTATGCGCTGCTGAATCATTATTACGGCCTCGGCTTTTGGGAGAGCCTGCCGCTGGCGGGCATCGTCACCGCCGCCTTCGGCTTCCTGCTCGGTTTCCCGGTGCTGCGGCTGCGCGGCGACTATCTGGCGATCGTGACGCTCGGCTTCGGTGAGATCGTGCGCATCCTGCTGCTGAACAATACCGAGATCACCGGCGGGCCGAACGGCATCAGCCAGATCCCGAAACCGACCTTCTTCGGCCTGGAGTTTAACCGCAGCGTGCGCGACGGCGGCTGGGATACCTTCCATAACGTCTTCGGCCTGAAATACGATCCGAGCGATCGCATCGTATTTCTGTACCTGGTGGCGCTGCTGCTGGTGGTGCTGACGCTGTTCGTCATCAACCGCCTGCTGCGCATGCCGCTCGGACGCGCCTGGGAAGCGCTGCGCGAAGACGAGATCGCCTGCCGCTCGCTGGGCCTCAGCCCGACGCGCATCAAGCTGACCGCCTTTACCATCAGCGCCGCGTTCGCCGGGTTTGCCGGCACGCTGTTCGCCGCGCGCCAGGGGTTCGTCAGCCCGGAATCCTTCACCTTCGTCGAGTCGGCCTTCGTGTTGGCGATCGTCGTACTGGGGGGCATGGGCTCGCAGTTCGCGGTCATTCTGGCGGCGATCCTGCTGGTGGTGTCGCGCGAGCTGATGCGCGATCTGAATGAATACAGCATGCTGCTGCTGGGGGCGCTGATGGTGCTGATGATGATTTGGCGGCCGCAGGGGCTGTTGCCGATGAAACGGCCGCAGCTGAAGCTGCAGGCGGCGGACATTCACGCGGGCAAGGGGGAACAGGCATGAGCGTTCAACCTTTACTGCAGGTGGAAGGCCTGTCGATGCGTTTTGGCGGGCTGCTGGCGGTCAACAATGTCGCGTTGACGCTCAATGAAGGCGAAATCGTGTCGCTGATCGGCCCCAACGGCGCCGGTAAAACCACGGTGTTCAACTGCCTGACCGGTTTCTACCGCCCGAGCGGCGGCACCATCAAATTGCGCGATCGCCATCTGGAAGGGCTGGCGGGGCAGGCCATCGCCCGTATGGGCGTAGTGCGCACCTTCCAGCATGTGCGGCTGTTCCGTGAAATGACGGTGATTGAGAACCTGTTGGTGGCGCAGCATCAGCACCTGAAAAGCGGCGTGTTCGCCGGGCTGCTGAAAACCCCGGCCTTCCGCCGCGCCGAAGCCGAGGCGCTGGCGCACGCAGCGGAGTGGCTGGAGCGCGTCGGCCTGCTATCGATGGCCAACCGTTCGGCGGGCAATCTGGCCTACGGGCAGCAGCGTCGGCTGGAGATCGCCCGCTGCATGGTGACCCGGCCGGAGCTGCTGATGCTGGACGAACCGGCCGCCGGTCTGAACCCGAAAGAGACCGACGAGCTGGATCATCTGATCGTCGAGCTGCGCGATCGGCATAAGGTCTCGGTGTTGCTGATCGAGCACGACATGAAGCTGGTGATGGGCATCTCCGATCGCATTTACGTGGTGAATCAGGGCACGCCGCTGGCGCAGGGCACACCGGCGGAGATCCGCAACAACCCGGACGTGATCCGGGCTTATTTGGGCGAATAATAATATGTTGTCATTCAATCAGGTATCCGCCCATTACGGCAAAATTCAGGCGCTGCATCAGGTCAGTCTCACGATTAGTCAGGGCGAAATCGTGACGTTAATCGGCGCCAACGGCGCCGGTAAAACCACGCTGCTCGGCACCCTGTGCGGCGAACCGCGCGCCAGCGAAGGCAGCATCGTCTTCCAGGGGCAGGACATCACCCAGTGGCAAACCTCGCGCATCATGCGCGAAGCGGTGGCGATCGTGCCGGAAGGGCGGCGAGTCTTCTCGCGCATGACGGTGGAAGAAAACCTGGCGATGGGCGGCTTCTTCGCCGATCGTCACCAATATCAGCAGCGCATCGAACGGGTGTTCACGCTGTTCCCGCGCCTGCTGGAGCGCCGAAGCCAGCGTGCCGGCACCATGTCCGGCGGCGAACAGCAGATGTTGGCCATCGGCCGCGCGCTGATGAGCCAGCCGAAGCTGCTGCTGCTCGACGAACCTTCGCTTGGGCTGGCGCCCATCATCATCCAGCAGATTTTCGACATCATTCAGCAGCTGCGGGAAGAGGGCATGACCATCTTCCTGGTGGAGCAAAACGCCAATCAGGCGCTGAAATTGGCGGACCGCGGTTATGTGCTGGAAAACGGCCGCGTGGTGTTGGAAGATACGGGGGCTGCATTGTTAGCCAACGAAGCAGTGAGGTCGGCGTATCTGGGCGGTTAATCCGCCCCCCTACGAATTAAAATAATCAGGTACGAGAAGAAGAAATGAAGACAGAAGGGTTACTCGCGCAGCGCATCGTTAACGTAAAAAGTTCGGCCATCCGTGAATTGCTTAAGCACAGCAAGATGGAACACGTCATTTCGCTGGCGGGCGGCATCCCCTCTGATGCGCTGTTCGATTTCGAAGGATTGAGCATCGCCACCCAGCAGGCGATCACCGAACAGCCGAAAAGCGCATTCCAGTATGGCCTGACCGAGGGCAGCCCGCTGCTGCGTGAGCGCATTTGCGCGCTGTGCGCCGAGCGCGGCGTCACCGCGCGCGCAGAAGAGGTGATGGTCACCGCCGGCTCTCAGCAGGCCCTGGATTTGGTGATGCGCGCCATCGTCAACCCGGGCGACGTGTTCGTGGTGGAGCGCCCGACCTACCTGGCGGCGCTGCAAACGCTGGAACTGGCGGAGGCCAACATCATGTCGGTCTCGTCCGACAGCGACGGCATGGTGGTGGAAGAGCTGGCCGAGCTGCTGAAAACCCAGCGCATCAAGGGCGTGTACGTGGTGCCGAACTTCGGCAACCCCAGCGGTATCACCCTCAGCGCCGCGCGCCGCGAACTGCTGGTGAAGCTGGCCGCCGAACATAACTTCCTGATCATCGAAGACGATCCGTACGGCGAGCTGCGTTTCACCGAAGAGCGCCACCCGACGCTGCATCAGGTGTCGCAGCAGGTGCTGGGCAACACCGACCACATCATCTATACCTCGACCTTTTCCAAGATCCTGGCGCCGGGCCTGCGTTTGGGCTGGGCGATCCTGCCGCCGTTCCTGCTGCATAAAGTGGCGATCATCAAACAGGCGGCGGATCTGCACGCCAGCGCCCTGTCGCAGAGCATCGTCGAATGCTACCTTGGCCTGGATCGCCTGCCGGCGCAGATCGACAAGATCCGCGCCGCCTATAAACACAAGGGCGAGATCCTGGCCGGTTTGGTGGAGCAGGAGCTGGGCGACTACATCACCTTCGATAAACCGAAGGGCGGCATGTTCCTGTGGGCGCGTTTCCGCCAGCCGTTCAACGCCACCGAATGGCTGAACACCACGCTGCAGCAGGGCGTGGTGTTCGTGCCGGGGGAATACTTCTTCTCCGACAACCCGGATCGTTCGACCTTCCGCCTGTCGTTCGCCACCGCCACCGAGCAGCAGATGCAAGAAGCGGTCGCGCGCCTGCGCCGTTCGCTGTAATCCTCGCGGCGGCGGAGCCCATGCCCGCCGCCGACATCAAACCGCCATCTTCACTTCACCTTGCCGTCATGTGGCTGTCATCTAACGGTTATTTTTCTGTCATCCGCGCATGGCATGTTAGCTTCCGAACAAAAAACTGATTCTTTTCGCTCACGCGCTTTTACACCAGCTTTTTCAGGAGTTAGGCATGCTCACCTACGCTATTCGCAAAACCACGTTGTGCGTCGCATTGACCCTGGCGGTCAGCGCACAGGCGCTGGCGGCGACAGAAATCCCGTTCTGGCATTCGATGGAAGGCGAACTGGGTAAAGAAGTGGACTCTCTGGCGGATCGCTTCAACCAGTCGCACAGCGACGTCAAGATTGTGCCGGTTTATAAAGGCAACTACGAACAGAGCCTGGCGGCGGGCATCGCCGCTTACCGCTCCGGCAAGGCGCCGGCGATCCTGCAGGTTTACGAGGTGGGCACCGCCACCATGATGGCCAGCAAAGCCATCAAACCGGTCTATGAAGTGTTTAAAGAGGCCGGCATCAACTTCGACGAGTCGGTGTTCGTGCCGACGGTGGCCGGCTATTACACCGACAACAAGAGCGGCCATCTGCTGTCGCAGCCGTTCAACAGCTCCACGCCGGTGCTGTACTACAACAAAGACGCCTTCAAAAAGGCCGGCCTGAACCCGGATCAACCGCCGAAAACCTGGCAGGAACTGGCGGCGGATACCGCCAAACTGCGCGAAGCCGGCATGAAGTGCGGTTACGCCAGCGGCTGGCAGGGCTGGATCCAACTGGAGAACTTCAGCGCCTGGCACGGCGTGCCGTTCGCCAGTGAAAACAACGGCTTTGGCGGCACCAGCGCCAAGCTGGAGTTCAACCAACCGCTGCAGGTCAAACATATTGCGCTGCTCGAAGCGATGAACAAGAAGGGCGACTTCACCTATTTCGGCCGCAAAGACGAATCCACCGAGAAGTTCTATAACGGCGACTGCGCCATCACCACCGCCTCATCCGGTTCGTTGGCGGACATCAAGCACTACGCCAAATTCAACTACGGCGTCGGCATGATGCCGTACGACGCCGACGCGAAAAATGCGCCGCAAAACGCCATCATCGGCGGGGCCAGCCTGTGGGTGATGAACGGCAAAGACGCCGCCACCTACAAGGGCGTGGCCGAATTCCTGCAGTACCTGGCGCAGCCGGAAATCGCCGCCGAATGGCACCAGAAGACCGGCTATCTGCCGATCACCACCGCGGCTTACGATCTGACCAAGCAGCAGGGCTTCTACGACAAGAACCCGGGTGCCGACGTCGCCACTCGTCAGATGCTGAACAAGCCGCCGTTGCCGTTCACCAAGGGCCTGCGCCTGGGCAACATGCCGCAGATCCGCAGCGTGGTGGATGAGGAGCTGGAAGGCGTGTGGACCGGCAAGAAAACGCCTCAGCAGGCGTTGGACGCCGCCGTGCAGCGCGGTGACGTGCTGCTGCGCCGCTTCGAAGCTTCGACCAAGTAACCCCGCGTCGCGGGCCCGGTAGACCGGGCTCGCGTCTTCACGCCGATCCTTCCGTACCCGATTAATGGTTTAACTGCTATGTCATCTTCCCGTCCCGGTTTCGGCTGCAGCTGGTTGCCCTATGCGCTGGTGCTGCCGCAGCTGCTGATTACCGCCGTCTTCTTTTTATGGCCCGCCGGCGAAGCGCTGTGGTATTCGGTGCAGAGCCTCGATCCGTTCGGCCTGTCCAGCCAGTTTGTCGGGCTGGATAACTTTAAACAGCTGTTCCAGGATCCTTACTACCTCGACTCGTTCTACACCACGCTGATCTTCAGCTTCCTAGTGGCCGGCATCGGGCTGGCGGTTTCGCTGTTCTTCGCTGCGCTGGTGGACTACGTGCTGCGCGGCAGCCGCCTCTATCGCACGCTGATGATCCTGCCCTACGCGGTGGCGCCGGCGGTGGCGGCGGTGCTGTGGATCTTTCTGTTCAACCCCGGTCTGGGGTTGATCACCCATTTCCTCAACGGTCTGGGCTATAACTGGAACCATGCGCAAAACAGCGGCCAGGCGATGTTCCTGGTGGTGCTGGCCTCGGTATGGCAGCAGATAAGCTATAACTTCCTGTTTTTCCTCGCGGCGCTGCAGTCGATCCCGCGTTCGCTGGTGGAAGCGGCGGCCATCGACGGCGCCGGCCCGGTGCGGCGTTTCTTCCATCTGGTGCTGCCGCTGATCGCGCCGGTGAGCTTCTTCCTGCTGGTGGTCAATCTGGTGTACGCCTTCTTTGATACTTTCCCGGTGATCGACGCCGCCACCGGCGGCGGGCCGGTGCAGTCCACCACCACGTTGATCTACAAGATCTACCGCGAAGGCTTCGCAGGGTTGGATCTCTCCAGTTCCGCCGCGCAGTCGGTGATCCTGATGTTGCTGGTGATCGGCCTGACGGTGATCCAGTTCCGCTTCGTTGAACGTAAGGTGCGCTACCAATGATTGAGAATCGACGCGGGCTGGACATCTTCAGCCATGTGATGCTGATTATCGGCGTGCTGGTGGTGCTGTTCCCGCTGTACGTGGCCTTTGTCGCCGCCACGCTGGACGACAAACAGGTGTTTCAGGTGCCGATGACGCTGGTGCCCGGCGGTCACCTGTGGGAGAACATCCGCAATATCTGGCAGGGCGGCGTGGGCAACCTCAAGGTGCCGTTCTCGCTGCTGCTGCTCAACAGCGTGATCATGGCGCTGGCGATCACCTGCGGCAAGATCGCGGTGTCAGTGCTGTCGGCTTACGCCATCGTGTATTTCCGTTTCCCGCTGCGCAGCCTGTTTTTTTGGCTGATTTTCCTCACCCTGATGCTGCCGGTGGAAGTGCGCATTTTCCCGACGGTGGAGGTGATCTCCAACCTCAACCTGCTGGACAGCTATACCGGCCTGACGCTGCCGCTGATGGCCTCGGCCACCGCCACCTTCCTGCTGCGCCAGTTCTTCATGACGTTGCCGGATGAGCTGCTGGAGGCGGCGCGCATCGACGGCGCCGGGCCGATGCGTTTCTTTTGGGACATCGTGTTGCCGCTGTCGAAAACCAATCTGGCGGCGCTGTTCGTCATCACCTTTATCTACGGCTGGAACCAATACCTGTGGCCGATCCTGATCACCAGCGACGCTTCGATGGGCACCGCGGTGGCGGGCATCAAGAGCATGATCTCCACTTCCGGCGCGCCGACCCAGTGGAACCAGGTGATGGCGGCGATGATTCTGACTTTATTGCCACCGCTGGCGGTGGTGCTTCTGATGCAGCGCTGGTTTGTGCGCGGTCTGGTTGATAGCGAGAAATAACGACGATGGCAGGATTAAAACTACAGGCGGTCACCAAGTCTTACGACGGTAAAACGCCGGTGATCAAACAGATCGACCTCGACGTGGCGGACGGTGAATTCATCGTGATGGTCGGCCCGTCCGGCTGCGGCAAATCCACGCTGCTGCGGATGGTGGCCGGGCTGGAGCGCACCACCAGCGGCGATATCTATATCGATACCCGGCGCGTGACCGATCTGGAGCCCAAGGATCGCGGCATCGCGATGGTGTTCCAGAACTACGCGCTCTATCCGCACATGAGCGTGTACGACAACATGGCTTACGGCCTCAAGATCCGCGGTTTCGGCAAGGAGCATATCCGCCAGCGAGTGGAGGAAGCGGCGCGCATCCTGGAGCTGGAGCCGCTGCTCAAGCGCAAACCGCGCGAACTTTCCGGCGGCCAGCGCCAGCGCGTGGCGATGGGGCGCGCCATCGTGCGCGAACCGGCGGTGTTCCTGTTCGATGAACCGCTGTCCAACCTGGACGCCAAGCTGCGGGTGCAGATGCGCCTGGAGCTGCAACAGCTGCACCGACGCCTGAAAACCACCAGCCTGTACGTGACTCACGACCAGGTGGAGGCGATGACGCTGGCGCAGCGGGTGATCGTAATGAACAAGGGCGTGGCGGAGCAGATCGGCACCCCGAGTGAAGTGTACCAACGGCCGGCTTCGCTGTTTGTCGCCGGCTTTATCGGATCGCCGGCGATGAACCTGCTGCCCGGCACCCTCAGTGCCGACGGCGGCCAGCTGCTGCTGGCGGACGGCATGACGCTGCCGTTGCCGGCGGCCAAGCCGCAGTGGGCGGGGCGGCAGTTGACGCTGGGCATTCGGCCGGAGCATATTCAGCTGGTGGCGCAAGGCCAGGGCGTGCCGCTGCAGCTGCAGACGCTGGAACTGCTGGGGGCCGACAATCTGGCGCACGGCCAGTGGGGCGGTCACGGGGTGATCGCGCGGTTGTCGCATGAAACCTTGCCGACGGCGGGCAGTACGCTATATTTGCAGCTGCCTGCTCAGGCGCTGCACTTCTTTGACACCCACAGCGGATTACGGATGGATTGATGACGAGACCCTGGCCTTACCCTCATATTGTCGCCCACCGCGGCGGCGGTTCTCTGGCGCCGGAAAACACCCTGGCGGCGATCGACGTCGGCGCGCGCCACGGCCACAAGATGATCGAGTTCGACGCCAAGCTGGCGCAGGACGGGCAAATTTTCCTGCTGCACGACGACACGCTGGATCGCACCAGCAACGGTTGGGGCGTGGCGGGCGAGCTGCCGTGGGACAAACTGGTGCAGCTGGATGCCGGCAACTGGTACAGCTCGGCCTTCAAGGGCGAGCGGCTGCCGCTGTTGTCGGAGGTGGCTGAACGCTGCCAGGAACATGGCCTGATGGCCAATATCGAGATCAAACCGACCACCGGCAGCGACGATGAAACCGGCCGGGTGGTGGCGCTGGCGGCGCGGCTGCTGTGGCAAGGGCAGACCGACCCGCTGCTCTCTTCTTTCTCGGTCGAAGCGCTGGCGGCGGCGCAGCGCACCGTGCCGGACTTGCCGCGCGGCCTGCTGTTGGAGGCCTGGGACGACAACTGGCGCGAGCTGACTGAACGCCTGGATTGCGTCTCGCTGCATATCGATCACAAAGCGCTGACCGCCGAGCGGGTGAAAGCGTTGAAAGACGCCGGGCTGCGCATTCTGGTGTATACCGTCAACCAAGCGGATCGCGCGCGCCTGTTGCTCGATTGGGGCGTTGACTGCATTTGCACCGACCGGATAGATTTGATTGGCCCGGATTTTTAATCCGGCGCCGATGAATCCCGCGACGACAAGCCTTGCCGCCGCACCACCGGAAGGAATGCGATGCCTGGCTTTATCCTGTCACTGTGGCACCAGATCGTGCTGTCTTTACCGCTGTTCGTCCTGATCGCGTTGGGTTATGGGCTGATTCGCTGGGGGAAATGGCCTTCCAGCATCACCGATGGCCTGACGCGCTTCGTGTTTTCCCTCGCCTTGCCCGCCATGTTGTTTCGCATGATGTGCGACTTCTCGCAGCGCCCGGCGGTCGACGCCCGGCTGTTGATCGCGTTCTTTGGCAGCTGCCTGATCGTGTTTGTGCTTGGCCGCCTGGTCGCCCGGCACCTCTTCCGGCTAGATGGCGTCGCCGGATCGGTGTTTGCGCTGGGCGGTATTTTCTCCAATAACGTGATGCTCGGTTTACCGATCGCCAGCGTAATGCTGGGGCAGGCGGCGATCCCGTCGGTGGCGCTGGTGCTGGTGTTCAACGGCCTGATCCTGTGGACGCTGGTGACGGTATCGATCGAATGGGCGCGCAACGGCTCGCCGACGCTGAGCGGCTTCGCTAAAACCGCGCGCAGCGTGCTGACCAACCCACTGATCGTCGGCATTCTGTCCGGCACCTTGTTCAGCCTGACCAGCCTGCCGCTGCCGACCTTCGTCGATCGGCCGGTCAGCATGCTCGGCCAGGTGGCGGCGCCGCTGTCGCTGGTGGTGCTTGGCATGGGGCTCGCGGAGTACCGCATCAGCGAAGGCTGGCAGCTGAGCAGCGCCATCTGCGTGCTGAAGCTGCTGGTGCAGCCGCTAGTGATTTGGCTGCTGGCCTGGATGATGGATTTGCCGCCGATGGAGACCCGCGTTGTGGTGCTGTTGGGCTCAATGGCGGTGGGGGTGAACGTCTACCTGATGTCGCGCCAGTTCAATACGCTCACCGGCCCGGCCGCCACCAGCCTGGTGATGTCCACCGTGCTGGCGGCGATCACCACGCCGCTGTTCCTCACCGTTATGGGCGTGCGGGCGTAGCCGGCATCGGCGCCTGCGGCACCGCCGGCGCGGTGCGATTGAACGGATCGCGCGGCTGGTTGCCGTTAGGCAGCAGTTGCCCGCCGTTCGGCGTGGTTTGCATCAGCTGTTGCCGCTGATTGTCGAACTGTCGCTGCTGCTGCAGGCGGCGTTGATCCATCTGCCGGTTGTTCAACAAGCGCTGTTGCTGCGCCTGCTGGCTGTTTTGGTTGAGTAACTGCTGCTGTGAGCGCAGGTCGGTTACGCCGTTGGCCGCCGCCGCCAACCCAGGCAGCAACAGCAGAGCGAACAGAATGTGAGAAGTTTTCATGATGGTTACCTCGCCTTTTTATTAAGCCTAACCCAGCGGTGAAATTTTGCCGGTAGTTTATCTTTTATTCAGATGTAAACCGCCTTTCATCCCCTTATGCGTCCATCTTCCGTTACAATCGCCCTTTCGGTCTTTTTAGGGTGAACCCATCGTGCTGCTTTTGGTTATAACCACCATCCTGTGGGCATTTTCTTTCAGCCTGATCGGCGAGTACCTGGCGGGCCATGTCGACAGCGGGTTCTCGGCGCTGGTGCGCATCGGGCTGGCGGCGCTGGTATTCCTGCCGTTTCTGCGTTGGCGCAATATCAAGCCCAGGGTGATCCTGCTGTATATGCTGGTGGGCGCCTTCCAACTGGGCATCATGTATCTGTTCAGCTTCCGCGCCTATCTCTACCTGACGGTACCCGAATTCCTGCTGTTCACCGTGTTGACGCCGCTGTACATCACGTTGATCTACGATTTGCTGAGCGGCCGCCGTCTGCGCTGGGGCTACGTCTTCAGTGCGCTGCTGGCGGTGCTGGGCGCGGCGATCATTCGCTATCATCAACTGAGCGAACACTTCTGGTGGGGGCTGCTGTTGGTGCAAGCGGCGAATATCAGCTTCGCCATCGGCATGGTCGGCTATAAGCGCCTGATGGAAGTGCACCCCTTGCCGCAGCACACCGCCTTTTCCTGGTTCTACCTGGGGGCGGCGGCGGTGGCGGTGGTGGCCTGGTTCCTGTGGGGTAACCCGCAGCAGCTGCCAACCACCAACCTGCAGTGGGGCGTGCTGATCTGGCTGGGCGTGGTGGCGTCGGGACTGGGTTACTTCATGTGGAACTATGGCGCGACTCAGGTCGATGCGGGCACGCTCGGCATCATGAACAATATGCATGTGCCGGCCGGTTTGTTGGTCAATCTGGCCATCTGGCAACAGCAGCCGCACTGGCCGAGCTTTATCATCGGTGGGGCGGTGATCGTCGCTTCGCTGTGGGTGCATCGCCGCTGGGTAGCGCCGAAACAGCTTGGCTAAACGAGTGGGCCACCCCGGAACGGGGGGCCCGAATGTTTATACGCCGGCCGCCAATGCTTTGGCGCCGGTCGCGCCGGGGCGTGCGGCATCGCGTACAAACGGCAGATGATCGCAGGCGTGCTGGCGGGCCGAGCGGATAAAGGCTTCGGTCACCGCCTGGCGCTGTTCGCCGTCGCGCACGGCGGCGTACAGGCGGCTCCACAGGCCGTCACCCAGGGTTTTGGTCACCACCAGCCCCTGACGTTCGAAACTCTCCACCACCCAGTGCGGCAGCGCCGCAATCCCCATCCGCGCCGATACCATCTGGATCAGCAGTAGCGTGTTATCGACGTTCTTCAATGCCGGGTTGACGCCCGCCGGCTGCAGGAAATGCCGCCAGATATCCAACCGCTGGCGCTGCACCGGGTAAATCAACAGCGTTTCATCGCTCAAGTCTTCCGGCTCGATGTGCGGCTTGCCGGCCAGCGGATGATCCGGCGCCAGCACCAGACGCACCTCGAAATCGAACATCGGCGAATAGTGCAGGCCGCTGCGCGGCAGGATATCCGACGTCATCACCAGATCCAGCTCGCCCTGTTGCAGGGCCGGCTGCGGATCGAAAGTGACGCCGGAGGTGAAGTCCATCACCACCTGCGGGAAACGCTGGCGGAAGTTGTCCAGCGCCGGCGTCAGCCACTGAATGCAGCTGTGGCATTCGATGGCGATGCGCAGCGTGGTTTGATGCGGCTCGTGGCAGGCCTGCAGCGCCTGCTGGATCTGCGGCAGCACCTGTTCCGCCAGCTGCAGCAGGATTTCGCCCTGGGCGGTGAAGCGCAGGGGCTGGCTCTTGCGCACGAACAGCTTGAAGCCCAGACGTTGCTCAAGATCGCTGAACTGGTGCGACAGGGCAGACTGCGTCTGATGAAGTTGGGCCGCCGCCCCCGCCAACGAACCGCTGTTGCGCAGAGCCTGCAGCGTCCGTAAATGTTTCAGTTCGATCATGAGAGTCCTTCACATTGACAGTGAATAAATTGCGCTTGTGGTTAATACAGTACCTGCTGATTATGGATGTGTAAACATCTGGACGGCTAAATGGGGAATATGACGATGGCAATCTTGAATCACACACTGGGTTTTCCTCGCGTTGGGCTACGACGTGAGCTGAAAAAAGCTCAGGAAAGCTACTGGGCCGGCAACTCAACGCAGGAAGAGCTGTTGGCGGTTGGCCGCGAGCTGCGCGCTCGTCATTGGCAGCAGCAACAGCAGGCCGGGGTGGATTTGGTGCCGGTCGGCGATTTCGCCTGGTACGATCATGTGTTGACCACCAGCCTGCTGCTGGGCAACGTGCCGGCGCGCCATCAGAATGCGGATGGCTCTATTGATCTGGACACGCTGTTCCGCATCGGCCGTGGCCGCGCACCGACCGGCGAGCCGGCGGCCGCGGCGGAAATGACCAAATGGTTTAACACCAACTATCACTACATGGTGCCCGAATTCCAGCAAGGCCAGCAGTTCAAGCTGGGCTGGACCCAACTGCTGGACGAAGTGGACGAAGCGCTGGCGCTGGGGCATCACATCAAGCCGGTGCTGCTTGGCCCGGTGACTTATCTGTGGTTGGGTAAAGTGAAGGGCGAGCCGTTCGACCGCCTGTCGCTGTTGAAAGAGATCCTGCCGGTTTACCAGCAGGTGCTGGCGGAGCTGGCGAAGCGCGGCGTCGAATGGGTGCAAATCGACGAACCTGCGCTGGTGCTGGAGCTGCCGCAAGCCTGGCTGGACGCCTTCAAACCGGCGTATGACGCGTTGCAGGGGCAGGTTAAGTTGCTGTTGACCACGTATTTCGACAGCGTCGGCCACAACCTCGACACCATTCGCACGCTGCCGGTGCAGGGGCTGCACGTCGATCTGGTCGCCGGCCATGACGATATCGCCGCGCTGAGCGCCGCATTGCCGCAAGACTGGCTGCTGTCGCTGGGCGTGATCAACGGCCGCAACGTTTGGCGCGCCGATCTGAGCCGCTGGTTCGAACGTCTGCAGCCGCTGGTGGGACAGCGCCCGCTGTGGATCGGCACCTCCTGTTCACTGCTGCACAGCCCGATCGATCTGAGCGTGGAAAGCCGTCTGGACGAAGAAGTGAAAAGCTGGTTCGCCTTCGCCCTGCAAAAATGCGCCGAGCTGGCGCTGTTGAGCTCGGCGCTGAACGCGCCTGACGCGACGAAACAGGCCGAGCTGGACGCCTACAGCGCGCCGATCCGCGCCCGTCGCCAGTCGAACCGCGTGCATAACTCACAGGTTGAGCGCCGTCTGGCCGCGATCACCGCGCAGGACTGCGAACGCCGCAGCGCGTACGCCGAGCGCGCCAGGGCGCAGCGCGAGCGTTTCAAGCTGCCGGCCTGGCCGACGACGACCATCGGTTCGTTCCCACAGACCACCGAAATCCGCGGCCTGCGTCTGGACTTCAAACAGGGCCGTTTGGACGGCAGCAACTACCGCACCAGCATCGGTGAGCACATCAAACAGGCGATCGTCGAGCAGGAGCGCCTCGGGTTGGACGTACTGGTGCACGGTGAAGCCGAGCGCAACGACATGGTGGAATATTTCGGTGAGAACCTCGACGGCTTCGTGTTTACCCAGAATGGTTGGGTGCAGAGCTACGGTTCCCGCTGCGTGAAGCCGCCGGTGATCATCGGTGACGTCAGCCGCCCGGAAGCCATTACCGTCGAATGGGCCAAATTCGCCCAGTCGTTGACCGACAAGCCGGTGAAAGGCATGTTGACCGGGCCGGTGACCATCCTGTGCTGGTCGTTCCCGCGTGAAGACGTGACCCGCGAAGTGATCGCCAAGCAGATTGCGCTGGCGCTGCGCGACGAGGTAGAGGATTTGGAAAAAGCCGGCATCGGCATCATTCAGATCGACGAACCTGCGCTGCGCGAGGGGCTGCCGCTGCGACAATCCGACTGGGCCGCCTACCTGAACTGGGCGGTGGACGCCTTCAAATTGAACGCCGCCGTGGCGCAGGATGACACCCAGATCCACACCCACATGTGTTACTGCGAGTTCAACGACATCATGGACTCCATCGCCGCGCTGGACGCCGACGTGATCACCATCGAGACCTCGCGTTCCGATATGGATCTGCTGGAAGCCTTCAAAGAGTTCGAATACCCGAACGAAATCGGGCCGGGCGTCTACGATATCCACTCGCCGAACGTGCCGAGCGTGGAATGGATCGAAGCGCTGCTGCGTAAAGCGGCGCAGAACATCCCGGCGGAACGCCTGTGGGTCAACCCCGATTGCGGCCTGAAAACTCGCGGTTGGCCGGAAACCCGGCAGTCGCTGGCCAACATGGTATTGGCGGCGCAGCGCCTGCGCGAGCACGCGTGATGCCGCGCGGCGGGTAAACCGCCGCAGATAGATTTACTGGTGTGATGATTGGGCGCTTCGGCGCCCTTTTTTATGCGAGGAGGATTACTTGACGCCGTGCTGGGCGAACCACGCCAGCATGCGCTGCCAGCCGTCTTCCGCCGCTTCGGCGTTGTAGCTGGGGCGATAGTCGGCGTTGAATGCGTGCCCGACGCCAGGATACACCACGATTTCGGCATCGGCGTTGGCGGCGCGGATCGCCTGACGCATGTTTTCCACCGTATCCAGCGGAATACCGCTGTCCTGCCCGCCATACAGCCCCAGCACCGGCGTTGACAAGTGTGTGGCGACATCGACCGGATGCTTCGGCGAATTCAGCGTTTTTTCACCCACCAGTTTGCCGTACCAGGCGACGGCCGCTTTTAACTGCGGGTTGTGCGCTGCGTACAGCCAGGTAATGCGGCCGCCCCAGCAAAAACCGGTGATCGCCAGCTTGCCGGCGTCGCCGCCGTGGCGGATAGCCCAGTGCGCGGCGTGATCCAGATCCGACAGCACCTGACGATCCGGCACCTTGGTCACCAGCTGCTGGAACAGCTCGCCGATATCGGTGTAGTCGTTGGCGTCGCCCTGGCGGAAATAGAGCTCGGGGGCAATCGCCAGATAGCCCTGTTTGGCCAGACGACGGCACAGATCCTGAATATGTTCATGGACGCCGAAGATTTCCTGCACCACCAGCACGATGGGGAAGGGGCCGTTGTGGTCGGCGGGTTTGGCGACGTAGGCCGGCAGCGCGTCTCCCTGGGAAGGAATAGTCGTTTGCCCGGCGTGAATGCCCTGTTCATCGGTGATAATCGCGGAGGCGGCTACCGGCGCGGCGGCCGGGGCGAATCCTCCCTGAGCCTGTTCTAATGTCATCACATGTTCGGTTTTCATTGCGGTCTCCGTGCAATAGAAAAAAGCGCTGAGATTAACTATAGGAAAGATTACCCATTATTGGCGCTGCGTGGCGCACTTTCGGACAAGTCGATAAAAAACGGCTAATTATCTGGCTTTACGGCATTTTTAAGCGCTTTTTATCATGTTATTACGCGTTTTGGCCCGCGTAAGTGCCATAAGGTGCGTTAGAGGGCTTTTTTGTCCCTAAGCAACCGATAAGATGGGGGTATTTCGAATTGATGAGCTAAATAGTTTCAGCCGGCAATCAACGGGCAGGGAGCGGCAAGGTTTGTCGGCTAGACTGAGGTTTAGCGGTGCGTTCTGGATGCCTTATAGTGCTTTTTTTTGTGATAAAAATCACAAAAAATATGTAGCATGTAATTTGTTTCTCTTTTCATAGTGACTATCGTCACGAAATTAAGCGGCGATTTTCAGTAGAGTGCTTTTTTGTTCCTCCCAATAAACATGATCCATGAGGAGTCTCGTATGTCTCAGTCTGATGTTTTTCATCTCGGCCTCACCAAGAACGATTTACAAGGGGCCCAGCTTGCCATCGTGCCGGGCGATCCGCAGCGCGTAGAGAAGATTGCCAAGCTGATGGAAAATCCGGTGCATCTGGCCTCCCATCGTGAATTCACTACCTGGCGCGCAGAGCTGGACGGCAAGGCGGTGATCGTCTGCTCCACCGGCATCGGCGGCCCGTCTACCTCTATCGCGGTGGAAGAGCTGGCGCAGCTGGGCATCCGCACCTTCCTGCGTATCGGCACCACCGGCGCCATTCAGGCGAACATCAACGTCGGCGACGTACTGGTGACTACGGCAGCGGTACGCCTCGACGGCGCCAGCCTGCACTTTGCGCCGATGGAGTTCCCGGCGGTCGCGGACTTCGCCTGCACCACCGCGCTGGTGGAAGCGGCCAAAGCCAGCGGCGCGACCACCCACATTGGCGTAACCGCTTCTTCCGATACTTTCTACCCGGGCCAGGAACGTTACGACACCTACTCCGGCCGCGTGGTCAGCCGTTTTAAAGGCTCGATGGAAGAATGGCAGGCGATGGGCGTGATGAACTATGAAATGGAATCCGCCACGCTGCTGACCATGTGCGCCAGCCAGGGCCTGCGCGCCGGCATGGTGGCCGGGGTGATCGTTAACCGCACCCAGCAAGAGATCCCGAACGCCGAAACCATGAAAAACACCGAAAGCAAAGCGGTGCAGATCGTGGTGGACGCCGCCCGCCGTCTGCTGTAATCGCCTTACCCCCAGCGGGCCGCCGACGCGGTCCGTTTTTCCATTCGCGGCTAATCTGTTACGGTGATACTCCTCAGCGCTGCGCCGATGGCTGCCGCGCGTTGTCAGAACAAAAACAACGAGGACGTTTATGACCGCCCAGATCCTGCTTCATCCTTCGCTTGCGCCGCTCGACGGCGGCATTAACTTCCGTGACTTCGGCGGCAACGGCGTGGCCGACGGGCGCCGCATCAAACGCGGCCTGCTGTTCCGCTCCGGTTCTCTCGAGCGGCTGACGGAAAACGACTGCACTTTCCTCGCTGGGGTGCCGGTGCGTTCGGTGCTGGACTACCGCGATGCCGACGAAGTGCAGGCCAAACCGGATATTCTGTGGAATGGCGCCGACTATCACCACGTGCCGGCCAACCCGCTGAGCAGCGAAGTCAACGCCAACCTGGAAAAGCTCACCAACGAAACGCTGGCCGCTTTCGACGCCCGGGCGTTCATGCTGGAGCTGTATCGCCGCCTGCCGTTCGGCAATGCGGCCTATCAGCGGTTGGCGCAGCTGTTGAGCAACCCCGGCGGCGGCGCAATCGTGCAACACTGCGCGGTCGGCAAGGATCGCACCGGGGTCGGTTCGGCGCTGGTGCTGTTCGCGCTGGGGGCCGACGAAGCGACGGTGCTGGAAGACTATCTGCTGACCGAAACCACGCTGGCCGCTTTCCGCGAGCAGATGCTGGATCAGCTGTCTATCAAGTTGAATGCGGCGGCGCTGGAGCAATTCGCCTACGTGCTCAGCGCGCGCGAGGAGTTCCTGATGACGGCGCTGGGCTGCATCCGCCAACAATACGGCTCCACCGACCGCTGGCTGGAAGCGGAATACGGCCTGGGCGCGGCCCAGCGCGAAGCGCTGCGGGCGTACTACCTCGAGTAAATTTCCGCGTGTTTAGCCGGGGTTTAACTCGCCCCGGCTTATCCTAGGCGGCGAACCATCGCGTATCAGGAGCCCCGCATTGAGCCTCAATGACGTTATCAACTGGGTCAGCGACGTCGTGCGTCAGCACGAAGGCTGGGCCATTCCCATCATCTTCTTCCTGGCGTTCGGCGAGTCGCTGGCGTTTTTGTCGCTGCTGCTGCCGGCCACGGTGATCCTGCTGGCGCTGGGCGCGCTGATCGGCGAAAGCGGCATCGCCTTTTGGCCGATTTGGGCCGCCGCCGCCGCCGGGGCGTTTTTCGGCGACTGGCTCTCGTACTGGATCGGCTACCACTATCAGGATCGGGTGGCCCATATGTGGCCGCTGTCGCGCAATCCGCAGCTGCTGGCGCGCGGCCACGCCTTCTTTGAGCGCTGGGGCGTGCTGGGCATTTTCATTGGCCGCTTCTTCGGCCCGCTGCGCGCCGTGGTGCCGCTGGTGGGGGGCATTTGCGGCATGCCGCAGCGCTACTTCCAGTTGGCCAACGTCACGTCGGCGATGATCTGGGCGTTCGGCATTCTGGCGCCGGGGGCGTTCGGCATCAAGTGGCTCAGCCAGTGGCTGGGCTGATTTCTCGCTAAATTGCGCAGCGCCGCGCAATATTGTGCGCGGCGGGCAAAATCAGGCTGGACATCCATACAGCCTCCCCTTAACGTGACGGGCAATGGGCGTGCGAAACGCCGGAACGGCAAGGTGCAACAGGAGGCAGGGTGGATACCAGTCTGATTTATGGGATTGGCGGCGTCGCGATCGGCATGCTGTTAGGGTGGCTGATCGCCAGTCTGCGAGTGCAGCAGACGAACGCGCAACATGAAACCGAACTGCGGTTGCTGGAGCAAGCGTTGCAGCAGGCGCAGCAGGAGACGGCCGTGCGGCAGGAGGCCCTGCTGCGCCACGAACAGCAGTCGCGCCAGAACGAGCTGGAGCTGCGCAACCTGCACAGCCAGCTGGCGGCCGGGCATGAAAAACTGCAACAGCTCAACCATTGGCGCAACGAATGCGAGCTGCTCAACCAAGAGCTGCGCGCCCAGCGCGAGGTGAACAGCGCGCAGGAGGCCGAGCTGCGCGAAGTCACCATCCGTCTGGAAGAGACGCGCATGGCGGCGGAGGAGAAGCAGCGTCTGCTGATCAACAGCGAACAGCGCCTCACTACCCAGTTTGAAAACCTCGCCAACCGCATTTTTGAACACAGCGGCCGCAAGGTGGACGAGCAAAATAAGCAAAGTTTGGATCGGTTACTGCTGCCGCTGCGCGAACAACTGGACGGTTTCCGCCGGCAGGTGCAGGACAGCTTTGGCCAGGAGGCACGTGAGCGCCATACGCTGACGCACGAGATACGCAATCTGCAGCAGTTGAATGCGCAGATGGCGCGCGAGGCCATCAACCTCACCAAGGCGCTGAAAGGCGACAACAAGACCCAGGGCAACTGGGGCGAAGTGGTGCTGAGCCGGGTGCTGGAGGCCTCCGGCCTGCGCGAAGGGCACGAGTATGAAACGCAGGTCAACGTGCGGGTAGATCATCAGAGCCGCATGCAGCCCGATGTGATCGTGCGCCTGCCGCAGGGCAAGGATGTCGTGATCGACGCCAAGATGTCGCTGATCGCCTACGAGCGCTATTTCAACGGTGAAGACGAGGCGGAGCGCGAAGCGGCGCTGAGCGAACATATCGCTTCGCTGCGCGGCCACATTCGCATGCTGGGCCGCAAGGACTACCAGCAGCTGCCGGGGCTGCGTTCGCTGGACTATGTGCTGATGTTCATTCCGGTCGAGCCGGCCTTCCTGCTGGCTATCGATCGCGAGCCGGAGCTGATCAGCGAAGCGCTCAAGCACAACATCATGCTGGTCAGCCCGACCACGTTGCTGGTGGCGCTGCGTACCATAACCAACCTGTGGCGCTATGAGCATCAGAGCCAGAATGCCCAGCGCATCGCCGAGCGCGCGGCGAAACTGTATGACAAGATGCGGCTGTTCGTGGACGATATGTCCGCGCTGGGGCAGAGCCTGGACAAGGCGCAGGGCAGTTATCGTCAGGCGATGAACAAACTGAGCGAAGGCCGTGGTAATCTTATCGGCCAAATTGAAGGTTTCCGTGCGCTGGGGGTTGAGGTCAAGCGGCCGATAAACCCGCTGCTGGCGCAGCAAGCCGGCGCGCAACACGATGAAGCGGAAGAGGCGAACGACGACGAGGTCGCCGCGCTGCCGCAGACGAACGACGATGATGATACCACCGGGGAACCGGGCTTCGTTTCGCACGGCTGAGGCCGTGGCGAGGTGGGGTATTCCTCGGGCTTCTGGTACACTCATCCACACAAAATTGACTGAATAGCAGGCAGGACAATGGCAGATCAATCGCAGGAAACCACCGATTTCGGTTTTCGCACCGTCGCTAGAGACGAAAAACAGGCCATGGTGGCGGACGTTTTTCATTCGGTAGCGGCAAAGTATGACGTGATGAACGACCTGATGTCGTTCGGCATCCACCGTATCTGGAAGCGTTTCACCATTGACTGCAGCGGCGTGCGCCGCGGGCAGCGCGTGCTGGATCTGGCCGGTGGCACCGGCGACCTGGCCGCCAAGTTCTCCCGCATGGTTGGCGAGCAGGGGCAGGTGGTGCTGGCGGACATCAACGATTCGATGCTGAAGATGGGGCGCGAGAAGCTGCGCGATCGCGGCATCGTCGGCAACATCAATTACGTGCAGGCCAACGCCGAAGCGCTGCCGTTCCCGGACAATTACTTCGATTGCATCACCATCTCCTTTGGCCTGCGTAACGTCACCGACAAAGACAAAGCGCTGCGTTCGATGTTCCGCGTGCTGAAGCCGGGCGGCCGCCTGTTGGTGCTGGAGTTCTCCAAACCGCTGCTGGCGCCGCTGAGCAAAGCTTACGACGCATACTCTTTCCACGTGCTGCCGAAGATCGGCGAGCTGGTAGTGAAAGATCCGGACAGCTATCGCTATCTGGCGGAATCGATCCGTATGCACCCCGATCAGGAAACCCTGAAGGGCATGATGGGCAACGCCGGTTTTGAAAACGTCACCTATTTCAACCTGACCGGTGGGATTGTCGCCCTGCATCGCGGCTTCAAGTTCTGAGAGGGAGATGCCGATGCTGTTTACCCCTCTGCTGACCGGTGCGCTGGAAACCTCGCTGAATAACCTGCTGTTTCGCGATCGCAGCATGAAAGCCGCTCGCCAACGCCTGGCGGGCAAGGTGCTGCGCATCGAACTGGAAGAGTTGGCTTCACCGCTGGTGCTGGTGTTCAGCGAACTGCGCGTGGATGTGCTGGGGCAGTCTGAAGACAGCGCCGATTGCACGGTGCGCAGCCGCATTCCCTCCTTACTGAAGCTGCGCGATCGCCAGCAGTTGCCGGTGCTGATGCGCAGCGGCGAATTGACGGTGGAAGGGGATATTCAGGTGGTGCAACAGCTGGTTGGCCTGCTCGATCTGGCGGAGTGGGATCCGGCGGAATGGCTGGCGCCCTATATCGGCGATATCGCCGCTCAAGGCATTACGCAGGCGCTGGGCAAAGGTGCTTCGTTACTCAAGGCCGGATTGATGCGTCGGCAGCAAGACATGGCTGAGGCGCTGACGGAAGAGTGGCGTCTGGCGCCGGGGCCGCTGGAAGTGGTGTGGTTCAATGAAGAAGTGGATGCGCTCGCCCGCAGCGCGGAAGCGCTGATTGCCCGCATGGATAAGTTGGAGGGCAAGCGATGACCCCAGGCGAACTGCGCCGTTTGTATTTTATCGTCCGCGTTTTTCTCAGCTATGGGCTGGACGAGCTGATCCCGACAATGCGTTTGACGCTGCCGCTGCGCTTCGGCCGCCGGCTGCTGTTCTGGATGCCTAATCGGCACAAGGACAAACCGCTGGGCGAACGTCTGCGGCTGGCGCTGCAGGAATTGGGGCCGGTCTGGATCAAGTTCGGCCAGATGATGTCTACCCGCCGCGATCTGTTCCCGCCGCACATTGCCGATCAGCTGACGCTGCTGCAGGATCGGGTGGCGCCTTTCGACGGTGCGCTGGCGCGCAAGCATATCGAGCTGGCGATGGGCGGCCCGCTGGAAACCTGGTTCGACGACTTCGAGCAGCAGCCGCTGGCGTCCGCCTCGATCGCGCAGGTGCATACCGCGCGGCTGAAAACCACCGGCCAGGAAGTGGTGCTGAAGGTGATCCGGCCGGATATCGGGCCGATTATCAAAGCCGACGTGCGCTTGATGTACCGGCTGGCAGGCTGGGTGCCGAAGCTGTTGCCGGACGGCCGCCGCCTGCGTCCGCGCGAAGTGGTGCGCGAGTACGAAAAAACCCTGCTGGACGAATTGAACCTGCTGCGCGAAGCGGCCAACGCCATTCAGCTGCGTCGCAATTTCGACGGCAGCCCGATGCTGTACGTGCCGGAAGTTTACTCCGACTACTGCCGCGAAAGCGTGTTGGTGATGGAGCGTATCTACGGCATTCCGGTCTCGGACATCGCCACGCTGGAGCAGCAGGGCACCAACATGAAACTGTTGGCGGAACGCGGCGTTCAGGTGTTCTTTACCCAGGTATTCCGCGACAGCTTCTTCCATGCGGACATGCATCCCGGTAATATTTTCGTCAGCTACGAACATCCGGAAGATCCTTGCTACATCGGCATCGACTGCGGCATCGTCGGTTCGTTGAACAAGGATGACAAACGCTATCTGGCGGAAAACTTCATCGCCTTCTTCAACCGCGATTACCGCAAGGTGGCGGAACTGCACGTCGACTCCGGCTGGGTGCCGCGCGACACCAACGTGGAAGACTTCGAATTCGCCATCCGTACCGTGTGCGAACCGATTTTCGAGAAGCCGCTGGCGGAGATCTCCTTCGGCAACGTGCTACTGAACCTGTTCAACACCGCGCGCCGCTTCAATATGGAAGTGCAGCCGCAGCTGGTGTTATTGCAGAAGACCTTGCTGTATGTTGAAGGGCTGGGGCGTCAGCTTTACCCGCAGTTGGATCTGTGGACCACCGCCAAGCCGTTCCTCGAGAGTTGGCTGCGCGATCAGGTCGGCATTCCCGCCGTGGTGCGCGCGCTGAAAGAGAAGGCGCCGTTCTGGGCGGAGAAACTGCCCGAGCTGCCCGAGCTGTTTTACGACAGCCTGCAGCAGCATAAACTGTTGCAACAAAGCGTTGATAAGCTGACCAACCAGATGCAGGCTCAGCGGGTTCGTCAGGGGCAGTCACGTTATTTGTTCGGCGTTGGCGCTACACTGTTGGTAAGCGGCACGCTGTTGCTGCTGGGGCAAATCGAGGTGTTCCCCGCCTGGATGATGGCCGCCGGCATCGTATGCTGGGTGATTGGCTGGAAGCGAACCACCTGATTTAATTCGTTACTCTGGTAAAGTCGGCTCTATAATGCGGGCTGGCTTTAAAAGACCCCTTAAAATTAGAGGTAATTAAAATGGGCGGTATTAGTATTACGCAATTGTTGATCATCGCAGTGATCGTGGTGCTGCTGTTCGGCACCAAAAAACTGCGCACGCTGGGTTCCGATCTCGGCGCCTCGATCAAGGGCTTCAAAAAAGCGATCGGCGACGATACGCCGTCGACCCCCAACACGGCTGAAAAAAGCAGCCTGGATGACGCTGATTTCTCGGCCAAGCCTATTACCGATAAGCAGCCGGAAGTGAAACCGGAAGAGTCGAAGAACAAAGAGCAGGTATAAACCGTGTTTGACATTGGGTTTAGTGAGCTGCTGCTGGTGCTGGTGATCGGCCTGGTTGTTCTGGGGCCGGAACGCTTGCCGGTTGCGGTCAGAACGGTATCGGGCTGGATCCGCGCGCTGCGCTCGCTGGCGGCCTCGGTGCAGCACGAACTGTCTCAGGAGCTGAAGCTGCAGGAGCTGCAGGACAGCCTGAAGAAAGCCGAACAGGCCGGCCTGCAGAACCTGACGCCGGAGTTGAAGGCGTCGATGGATGAGCTGAAAGACGCGGCGGAATCCTTGAAACGCACCTACCGGGGCGAGAAAGAAGAGCTGGCGAACACCATCCATAACCCGCAGGCCATCGATCCGGAAGCCTTGCACGACGGCGTGACGCCGGCGGAAGCGGCAACCAGCGCCAGCGCGCCCGCCGCCGTGCCAAAACCGGCAGTGGAACCTGAAGCCGTCGTGGCTGCGCCAGTGGCGGCGCAACCGGCTAAAGCGCCGGTGGAAACAGCGCCTGCTCCTGTCGAACCTGTTGCGGATAAAACCCCAGCGTCTCACCAACCTAGTGGCGATCGTTAATACATGGCTGTTGAAGATACCCAACCCCTTATCAGTCATCTGATAGAGCTGCGCAAGCGGCTGTTGAACTCGATTATTTGCGTACTGGCGGTGTTCGTGGTGCTGGTGTTTTTCGCCAACGACATCTACCAGCTGGTTTCTGCGCCGCTGCTCAAGCAGTTGCCGGCCGGCGCGAGCATGATCGCCACCGACGTGGCGTCACCGTTTTTCACCCCGATCAAGCTGACCATGATCGTTTCGGTGTTCGTCTCCGCGCCGATGATCCTGTATCAGGTATGGGCGTTTATCGCGCCTGCGCTGTACAAGCATGAACGCCGCCTGATGATGCCGTTGCTGGTGTCCAGCAGCCTGTTGTTTTACCTCGGCATGGCCTTCGCCTACTTCATCGTGTTCCCGCTGGCCTTCGGCTTCTTCGCCAAGACCGCGCCGATGGGGGTGACCATTGCGACCGACATTAAAAACTACCTCGATTTCGTCATGGCGCTGTTTATGGCGTTTGGCGTCGCCTTCGAAGTGCCGGTCGCCATCATTCTGCTGTGCTGGAGCGGCGTCACTTCGCCGGAAGACCTGAAGAAGAAACGGCCGTATGTGTTGGTCGGCGCGTTTGTGGTCGGCATGTTGTTGACGCCGCCGGACGTGTTCTCGCAAACCCTGCTGGCGATACCGATGTATCTGCTGTTTGAAGTGGGGGTATTCTTCGCTCGCTTCTATACCGGCAAACGCCGTCCGCAGGCGGAAGACGACGACGAGGGTGACGAACCCCCAGCGCCCTGATCCACATTGATTGCGAAGCCGCCCATAGGGCGGCTTTTGCTTTGGAAAAAACCATGTTTGATATCGGCGTTAACCTCACCAGCAGCCAATTCGCCAAAGACCGCGAGACCGTGGTGGAGCGCGCCCGCGCGGCGGGCGTTACCGGGATGCTGATTACCGGCACCGATCTGCCTGAGAGCCGCGAGGCCGCCAAACTGGCGCAGCAGCATGCGGGCTATTGCTGGTCCACCGCCGGTGTGCATCCGCATAACGCCGGCAACTGGGATGAACGTAGCGCTGAGCAGATTTATGCCCTGGCCGCCGGCCCAGAAGTGGTGGCGATCGGTGAATGCGGTCTGGATTTCAACCGCAACTTCTCGACGCCGGAGCAGCAGGAAGCGGCGTTCAGCGCGCAACTGGCGCTGGCGGCGGAGTTGGCGCTGCCGGTGTTTCTTCACTGTCGCGACGCACACGCACGTTTTGCCGAGCTACTGACGCCGTGGTTGGATAAACTGCCCGCGGCCGTGGTGCACTGCTTCACCGGCACCGCCGAAGAATTAGCAAGCTGCCTGTCGCTGGGCCTGTCGATCGGGATTACCGGTTGGGTATGCGACGAGCGGCGCGGTCTGGAATTGCGCGCCCTGCTGCCGCAGATCCCGGCCGAGCGTCTGCTGCTGGAAACTGACGCCCCTTATCTGTTGCCCCGGGATTTACAGCCTAAACCCGCATCTCGCCGCAACGAACCCTGTTTCCTGCCCCACATCGTGCATCAGGTCGCCGTCTGGCGGCAAGAAGAGCCGCAATGGCTGGGGCAAAAAACCGATGAGAACGCCCGCCGGCTATTCCGGCTGGTTTGAGCTAGGAGAAAACTATGAGCTATGCATTTCCGGGCACCTTTCCTGGTCGCCGTATGCGCCGCGTGCGCCGTCATGACTTCAGCCGCCGTCTGGTCGCCGAAAACCAACTGACGGTCAATGACCTGATTTATCCGGTGTTCGTCATGGAAGGCAGCAACCGCCAGGAAGAAGTGGCCTCGATGCCGGGCGTATCGCGCATGACGATCGATCTGCTGGTCAAGGAAGCGGAAACCATCGCCAAACTCGGCGTGCCGGTGATCTCCCTGTTCCCGGTGATTGAACCGGGCTTGAAGTCGCTGCATGCGGAAGAAGCCTACAACCCGGAAGGGCTGGTGCAGCGCACGGTGCGCGCGCTGAAAGACGCGGTGCCTGAGTTGGGCATTCTGACCGACGTAGCGCTCGATCCCTACACCACCCACGGTCAGGACGGGGTGATCGATGAGCAGGGCTACGTGATTAACGACGTGACCAAAGACATTCTGGTGCGTCAGGCGCTGTCTCATGCCGAAGCGGGCGCGGAAATCGTGGCGCCGAGCGACATGATGGACGGCCGTATCGGGGCGATCCGCGATCGTCTGGAACTGCAGGGCCTGGTGAACACCCAGATCATGGCCTACTCCGCCAAGTACGCTTCCTGCTATTACGGTCCGTTCCGCGATGCGCTGGGTTCCAGCGGCAACCTGAAAGGCGGCAACAAAAAGACCTATCAGATGGATCCGGCCAACAGCGATGAAGCGCTGCAAGAGATTGCGCAGGATCTGCAGGAAGGCGCGGACATGGTGATGGTGAAACCGGGCATGCCTTACCTGGATGTGGTGCGCCGGGTGAAGGATACCTTCGGTGTGCCGACTTTCGCTTATCAGGTGTCCGGCGAGTACGCCATGCACATGGCGGCGATTCAGAACGGCTGGCTGCAGGAGCAGCCTGCGGTGATGGAGTCGTTGATGTGCTTTAAACGCGCCGGCGCCGACGGCGTGCTGACCTACTTCGCCAAACGTGTCGCCCAATGGCTGCATGAAGAAGCGCTGCGCCGCTAAGCGCGATACCGTAAAAAAGGCGCCTGAGGGCGCCTTTTTGCATTACATTTTCTGGAATTGCCGATTGTCGATGCTTTGACTGACCTGTTTGTTGATCAGGTTGAGCAACAGCATCGAGCGGGCCTCGCCGTCCGGCTCGGTGTAGATCGCCTGCAGCCCTTCGAATACGCCGTCGACGATCAGAACGGTATCGCCCGGCTGCGGGGTTTCCGGATCGACATAGGTCTCGCTGGTGTGCGTGCGCAGCTCATCGATCACCTTGCTCGGGATGACGCTCGGCAGCGCGCCGAAACGCACGAAGTGGCTGACGCCGCGGGTGGCGCTGATGGTGGTGGTGTGAATGCGCTCCGGGTCGAATTCCACAAACAGATAATTGGGAAACAGGGGTTCGCTGACCGCGATGCGCTTGCCACGCACGATTTTTTCCAGCGTGATGATCGGGCTGAGGCAGTTTACCTGCTGCCGCTCCAGATGTTCCTGCGCTCGCAACAGCTGACCGCGTTTGCAATAAAGTAGATACCAGGATTCCATAATTTCACATGCCTTTCTGCCAGCCGGTAAGCATATCAAAAGCTATTCCGGATACATAGTGATGCAAGTTTCAGCATGTAACATCGCCTATCTTTCTGAATCCACGGCTATTAGCGAGGGGTCACACACTTATCGATACGGCGCTGGTATAACAGAGGGCTAAAAATTTGTTACCGTCACAGTATGGCAAGGCGTTGCGCCGCCGGCTGTGACGCTATTCATCGTTTTTGACCGAGGGGAGAAAAATGGAGCTGTTTCTGTTGAGCAACGGCAAGCTGTCTGGCGAAGCCGAGCTGCTGGGGTACGCCAAAAGCCAACTGCTGGCGATGATTGCGCGCCGCGGCATCAAATCCGCCGTCTTTATCCCTTACGCGCTGATCCGTTACGACTACGATCGGCGCGCGCAGGAGCTGGCGCAAACATTGGGCATTGAAGTCACCAGCATTCACCACGCCGCTTCACCGGCGGCGGCGATCGCGCAGGCCGAATGCATTTTGGTCAGCGGCGGCAACACCTGGTTGCTGAACCAGATGCTGCACGAACAAAGCCTGATCGTGCCTATCCAGCGCGCGGTGCGCGAGCGTGAAGTGCCTTACGTCGGCTGGAGCGCAGGTTGCAACGTGGCGACGCCGAGTATTCGCACCACCAATGACATGCCGGTGCGCTGCAGCGTGGTGTTGCCGGCGCTGGGGTTGTTCCCGGTGCAGATTAACCCGCATTACATCGATGCGCACATCAGCGGCCACATGGGCGAAACCCGTGACGAGCGTCTCGCGGAGTTCTGTGCGATCAACCCGAGCGAATCGGTAGTGGCGTTGCGTGAAGGCAGTCTGTTGCACGTTGAAGGCAATGCGCTGCGTTATTTCAGCGCCAACGGGCAGGGCTTTAAGGTGTTCCGCCACGGCGAAGAGACGCGCGAATATCAGGATACGCGCGCACTGGCTGCGCTGGTGCCGTTCAACTGCGGCTGAGGGCCACCCGGCAGCGGGCGGCGTTAACAAAATTGCAGCAACAACCTTGAAGAGGGCTTATAATGCCCTCCCCACTGGCCGCTATAATGATCAGCATGAAATACCGTGACTTACGCGATTTCCTCTCGTTGCTGGAGAAGAGAGGGGAACTAAAACGCATCAGCCAGCCGATCGATCCTTACCTGGAAATGACGGAAATTGCCGATCGCACCCTGCGGGCGGGCGGCCCGGCACTGCTGTTTGAAAACCCGAAAGGGTACGACATGCCGGTGCTGTGCAACCTGTTCGGCACCGCCAATCGCGTGGCGATGGGCATGGGGCAGGAAGACATCAGCGCGCTGCGCGAAGTCGGCAAACTGCTGGCTTTCCTCAAAGAGCCGGAGCCGCCGAAAGGTTTCCGCGATCTGTTCGACAAAATACCGAAGTTCAAGCAGGTGCTGAACATGCCGACCAAGGTGCTGGGATCCGCGCCTTGTCAGGAGCAGGTATGGCAGGGCGATGATGTCGATCTGGGCCGCATTCCGGTGATGCACTGCTGGCCGGAAGACGCCGCGCCGCTGATCACCTGGGGGCTGACGGTGACCCGCGGCCCGCATAAGGAACGGCAAAACCTCGGTATCTATCGTCAGCAGGTGCTGGGCAAGAATAAAGTGATCATGCGCTGGCTGTCGCACCGCGGCGGCGCGCTGGATTACCAGGAGTGGTGCCAGGCGCACCCCGGCGAGCGTTTCCCGGTTGCGGTGGCGCTGGGCGCCGATCCCGCCACTATCCTCGGCGCGGTGACGCCGGTGCCGGATACCCTGTCTGAATACGCCTTTGCCGGGCTGCTGCGCGGCAATAAAACCGAAGTGGTCAAGTGCCTTTCCAACGATCTGGAAGTGCCTGCCAGTGCCGAAATCGTGCTGGAGGGCTATATCGAGCCGGGTGAAATGGCGCCGGAAGGCCCCTACGGTGACCACACCGGTTACTACAATGAAATCGACCAGTTCCCGGTATTCACCGTCACGCACATCACCCAGCGTCGCAACGCGATTTACCACTCGACCTACACCGGTCGGCCGCCGGATGAGCCGGCGATCCTGGGCGTGGCGCTGAATGAAGTGTTCGTGCCGATCCTGCAAAAACAGTTCCCGGAAATCGTTGATTTTTATCTGCCGCCGGAAGGGTGCTCGTATCGCCTGGCGGTGGTGACCATGAAAAAACAGTACGCCGGCCACGCGAAACGCGTGATGATGGGCGTCTGGTCGTTCCTGCGGCAGTTTATGTACACCAAATTTGTTATCGTCTGTGACGATGACGTCAATGCGCGCGACTGGAATGACGTGATTTGGGCGATCACCACACGAATGGATCCGGCAAGGGATACGGTTCTGGTGGAGAATACGCCGATCGACTATCTGGACTTCGCCTCGCCGGTTTCCGGACTGGGTTCGAAGATGGGGCTGGACGCCACCAACAAATGGCCGGGTGAAACCGATCGCGAATGGGGCCGTCCGATTCAGATGGATGAAAAGGTACGTGCGCGCGTCGACGAAATCTGGGATGAGCTCGCAATTTTCAGTGACAGGGAACCGACGTTATAGCGTCAGGCCCTGTTCTCAGCTTTGCATTGATGACCCGACAGAGGGAACGCATGACAATATTGAGCTGTAAAGTGACCTCGGTAGAGGCCATTACCGATACGGTTTATCGGGTACGTCTGGTGCCCGAGCAGCCGTTTTCTTTCAAGGCAGGGCAATATCTGATGGTGGTGATGGACGAGCGCGACAAACGTCCGTTCTCGCTGGCATCAACCCCGACGCAGCAAGATTACATCGAGCTGCATATCGGTGCTTCGGAGCTGAATCTGTACGCCATGGCGGTGATGGATCGCATCCTGAAAGAGCAGGCGATCACCGTCGATATGCCGCATGGCGACGCCTGGCTGCGGGAAGAGGGCTGCCGTCCGCTGGTGCTGATCGCCGGCGGCACCGGCTTCTCCTATGCGCGCTCAATCCTGTTGACCGCGTTGGAGCAGCAGCCCGATCGCGACATTTCCATCTACTGGGGCGGGCGTGAGCTGAAGCACCTGTACGATCTGAGCGAGCTGGAAGCGCTGTCGGTGCAACACCCGAACCTGAAGGTGATCCCGGTGGTCGAGCAGCCGGAGGCGGAATGGCGTGGCCGCAGCGGCACCGTGCTCAGCGCGGTGTTGCAGGATTTCGGCACGTTGGCGGAGCATGACATCTACATCGCCGGGCGTTTCGAGATGGCGAAAATCGCCCGCGAGCGTTTCTGCGCCGAGCGCGGCGCGCAGGAAGCGCATATGTTTGGCGACGCGTTTTCGTTTATCTGACAGAGGCGATGCGCAGTGAACGGGGTGGCCGAGGGTCGCCCCGTTTTTATTTGGGCGTCGGCAAATTTCAGGCATAAAAAACCCGCCCCTGACAGGCGGGAAGAACGGCAACTAAACTTGGCGGGATGCCGCGATTTGAAGTGGTGACGCGGTCATCCCAAGATAGACACAGCTAAACGCGTTCAAACACGGTGGCGATACCCTGGCCCAGGCCGATGCACATGGTCGCCAGGCCGAACTGCGCGTCGCGACGTTCCATGTTGTTCAACAAGGTGGTCGAGATGCGGGAGCCGGAACAGCCCAGCGGGTGACCGAGCGCGATGGCGCCGCCGTTCAGGTTAATCTTGTCGTCAATGCTGTCCATCAGCCCCAGATCCTTGATGCACGGCAGCGACTGGGCGGCGAACGCTTCGTTCAGCTCGAACAGATCGATGTCCTGCACGCTCAGACCGGCGCGTTTCAGCGCCAGCTTGCTGGCCGGCACCGGGCCGTAGCCCATGATGGAAGGATCGCAGCCGACGACCGCCATCGAGCGGATGCGGGCGCGGGCTTTCAAACCGAGCGCTTTGGCGCGTGATTCGCTCATCAGCAGCATGGCGGAAGCGCCGTCCGACAGGGCGGAAGAACTGCCGGCGGTGACGGTGCCGTTGACCGGATCGAACGCCGGACGCAGGGCCGACAGGCTTTCGACGGTGGTTTCCGGGCGGATGACTTCATCAAAATCGTAACGGGTCAGCACGCCGTCGGCGTCGTGGCCGTTGGTCGGAATGATCTCGTTTTTGAAGTAACCCGCCAGCGTCGCCGCATGTGCGCGTTGGTGGGAGCGCGCGGCGAACTCATCCTGCATCTGGCGGCTGATGTTGTGCATCTTGGCCAGCATTTCAGCGGTCAGCCCCATCATCCCGGCGGCCTTGGCTACGCTGCGGCTCAGGCCCGGATGGAAATCCACGCCGTGGTTCATCGGCACATGGCCCATGTGTTCCACGCCGCCGATCAGGCTGATGTGCGCGTCGCCAACCATGATGGCGCGCGCCGCGTCGTGCAGCGCCTGCATCGAAGAGCCGCACAGGCGGTTGACGGTCACCGCCGGCACACGGTGCGGGATCTCGGCCAGCAGCGCGGCGTTGCGGGCGATGTTGAAGCCTTGTTCCAGCGTCTGCTGCACGCAGCCCCAGTAAATGTCATCGATCTCGTCGGCGTTCAGCGCCGGGTTGCGGCTCAGCACTTCACGCATCAGATGAGCGGAGAGATCTTCGGCGCGCACCTGGCGGAAGGCGCCGCCCTTGGAGCGGCCCATCGGCGTGCGTACGGCATCAACAATAACTACGTTTTCCATCTTTATGACCTCATGCCGGTTGGCGGGTTGCGACGTCGGACAGCGGTGTCGCCACCGGGTAGTAGCTTTCATTGCGTTCGGCCTTGGCGCGCAGACCGGCCGGCACTTGATACAGGGCGCCGAGGTGTGCGTAACGCTGGGCCAGCTCAACGTAGTTGGCGGTGCCGAGCGTATCCAGGTAGCGGAACGCGCCGCCGTGGAACGGAGGGAAACCGATGCCGTAGACCAACGCCATATCGGCTTCGGCCGGGCTGGCGACGATCTTCTCTTCCAGGCAACGCACCACTTCGTTGATCATCGGGATCATCATGCGCGCAACGATCTCTTCGTCGCTGATGGTCTGGCGCGGTTGGCTCACTTCGGCCAGCAGCGCATCGGTCTGCTCGTCGTTGTCCTTGCGCGGCTTACCTTTGTTGTCCTGGCTGTAGCGGTAGAAGCCCAGCTGGTTTTTCTGACCGAAGCGCTGGTTGTCGAACATCACGTCAATGGCGTCGCGATAGTCTTTGCTCATGCGCTCCGGGAAGCCGGCCGCCATTACCGCTTGCGCGTGGTGTGCGGTGTCGATGCCCACCACGTCGAGCAGGTAGGCCGGGCCCATCGGCCAACCGAACTGTTTTTCCATCACTTTATCGATCTGACGGAAGTCGGCGCCGTCGCGCAGCAGCAGGCTGAAGCCGGCGAAGTATGGGAACAGCACGCGGTTGACGAAGAAGCCCGGGCAGTCGTTCACCACGATCGGCGTTTTGCCCATGCGGCTGGCGTAGGCCACCACTTTGGCAATGGTCTCGTCGCTGGTTTGTTCGCCGCGGATGATTTCGACCAGCGGCATACGGTGTACCGGGTTAAAGAAGTGCATGCCGCAGAAGTTTTGCGGACGCTTCAACGATTTTGCCAGATGATTAATCGGAATGGTCGAGGTGTTCGACGCCAGAACGGTGTCTTCGCCGATCAGGTTTTCCACTTCCGACAGCACGGCGGCTTTGACCTTCGGGTTCTCCACGACCGCTTCGACGATCACCTGCGCGCGCTCGATGCCGGCGTAGTCCAGCGTCGGCTGAATGGTCGACAGCACCTGCGCCATTTTCAGGCCATCCAGCTTGCCGCGTTCCAACTGCTTATTGAGCAGCTTGGCCGCTTCGTTCATGCCCAACGTCAGCGATTTGTCGCTGATGTCCTTCATGATCACCGGCACGCCTTTCAACGCCGATTGGTAAGCGATGCCGCCGCCCATGATGCCGGCGCCCAACACCGCCGCCTGTTTCGGCGCGTCCACATTCTTGGCCAGCTTTTTCGCCTGGCCCTTCACGAACTGATCGTTAAGGAAGATGCCGACCAGCGCACGCGCTTCGTTGGAGCGCGCCAACGGCACGAAGCTGGCGGTTTCCAGTTTCAGCGCTTCATCGCGGCCCAGCTTGGCGGCGGCTTCAATGGTTTTCACCGCGGTCATCGGCGCCGGGTAATGTTTGCCGGCGGTCTGCAGCACCATGCCTTTGGCGGTGGTGAAGCTCATTGCCGCCTCGATCGGGCTGAGCTTCAGCGGCTCCAGCTTCGGTTGACGCGCGGCGCGCCAGTTCAGCTTGCCGTCGATCGCCTGTTGCAGCATGTTGAGCGCGGCTTCGGCCAGTTTTTCCGGCGCCACTACCGCATCGACCAGGCCGACTTTCAACGCGTCTTTGGCGCTGACGTCTTTGCCGGCGGCGATGATTTCCAGCGCGCTGTCGTTACCCAGCAGGCGCGGCAGGCGGACGGAGCCGCCGAAGCCCGGCATGATGCCCAATTTGGTTTCAGGCAGGCCGATGCGCGCGTCCGGTGAGGCGACGCGGAAATCGGTCGCCAAAATGCATTCGCAACCGCCGCCGAGCGCATAGCCGTTAATGGCCGAAATGGTCGGCACCGGCAAATCTTCCAGCCGGTTAAAGACGTTGTTGGCGAATACCAGCCACTCCTGCAGCTTTTCAGCCGGCGCGGCGAACAGAGAAAGGAATTCGGTGATATCGGCGCCGACGATAAATGCGGCTTTGGTGGAGCGCAGCAGCAGCCCCTTGAGCTCTGGCTGGTTTTCCAGCACGGTGAGCGCTTCGCCCAGGCTGGCGACGGTGCGGGTGTCCAGCTTGTTGACCGAGCCCGGTGCGTTGAACACCAGCTCGGCGATGCCGTTATCGAGCCAGTGCAGTTGTAATGTTTCGCCTTGGTAGAGCATGTCTATCTCCTGAATCAGCGTATGATCTGGTATGACCAGATGAAGAGGAGTGTGGTTTTTATGTTAACAATATGCAAATGAGAGATTGCATTTTTGCTGGTCTGATCACATGTCGCTAAGTTAGTTTTTTGATTTGAAACGAAGTTATATTTTATGTGCTATCGGCATTTGCCGGAGCTTGTCGGCCCTCATACACTTGCTCGCAGCGAATGAACATTCAGACGAGGTTACGCATGACTAAGGCGGCTTGTGTTAAACGCAGCGGCTTATGGAGCATTCCCGCCAGAACCATGACGCTGGCGTGTCTGTTGGTGTTTATGGCGCAAATGGCGACGACCGTGTACTTGCCTTCGCTGCCGACGGTGATGCGGGAGCTGGCGATGAGCCGGCGCGCCACCGAGTTGTCCATTTCAATCTTCGTCATCGGCGCCGCCTTGCCGGTGCTGTTCTGGGGCGCGGCCGCCGATCGCTTTGGCCGCCGCGCGCCCCTGACGCTGTCTTTATTTCTTTTCATTGGCTGCAGCGGGCTGTTGGCGCTGTGCAGCAACGGCGCCCAATTGCTGACGCTGCGTGCGCTGCAGGGCGTGGGTGCCGGCGGTGCGGCGATCATCGCGCGCATCATCGTGCGGGATAACTGGAGCGGGGACGAACTGGCGCGGCGTCTGTCGGTGCTCTCCATCGCCTTTATCACCGCGCTGGGCGGCGGTCAGTTTATCGGTGGCCTGCTGAGCCAATATGCGCACTGGCAGATGGGCTTCGTCCTGATGGGCGCCACCGGTTTGATCATTCTGGTGCTGATGGCGACGCTGCCGCTGGAGGCGGGACGGGCAGGGGGCGTGCGCCCGGCGATGGCGGCAACCTACTTTGCCATCCTGCGGCGGCCTGGGTTCTTTTGGCCGGCCTGCGTCGGCGGGCTGGGGTTTGCCACCACGGTGACACTGCAGGAAGTGAGTCCGTTCGTCATGCAGCAGGAGTTTGGTCTCAACGTCACGGCGTTCGGCGCCCTGGGGCTGGTGATCGGCGTCGCCTACTTCAGCGGGGCGCTGACGGTGAACCGTACGGTGGCGCGTCTCGGCGGGAAAAAACTGATGCAGGCCGGCAGCGGCATCGTGGCGCTGGCGACGGCGGCGATCCTGCTGCTGTGGTGGAGCGGCGTTCTGGCCGGCCTTTCCGGCATGGCGCTGTTCATCGCGCTGTATTGCCTGACCATTTTTGGCCAGGCGGTGCTGTTTCCCAACAGCATGGCGATGGCGGTCAGCGATGCCAAAGAGTACGGCGCTTATGCGATGGCGCTGTGTGGCTTTCTGCAGCAGTGTCTGGCGGGCGTCGCCGCGGCCGGCGCGGTGTTGTTGGAACACCATGGCCTGTGGGCGCTGGCGATAGCGCTGCTCGGTTTGGGCGGCTGGTTAATGGTTAAGCTGCGGATGTAACGGCATTTGCAGGGAATTGCGAGCTGCTCCGCATGCCCAACGCGATGAGGTTGGTGCGTCGGAGCGCTGTGTTAAGATGGCTTCTTTCGTGCTAAGGCATAAGGGTACTGTGATGGAAACGCTGGCTTCTTTGTATAACGACCACCTGGCAGAACTGCAAAAACGCGCGCGTGAAGTGCTGGAGCGCAACAAGTTGGATGCGCTGCTGATTCACTCCGGGGAACTGCAAAAGGTATTTTTGGACGACCATAGCTACCCGTTCAAAGTGAACGCGCATTTCAAAGCCTGGGTGCCGGTGACGTCGGTGCCGAACTGCTGGTTGTGGATAGATGGCGTCAACAAGCCGAAGCTGTGGTTCTACTCCCCGGTTGACTACTGGCACAGCGTAGAGCCGCTGCCGAACAGTTTCTGGACCAAGTCCCTCGAATTGATGCCGCTGGCCAACGCCGATGCGATCGCGCAGCAGCTGCCGCCGCAGCGTGAGCGCGTCGGCTATATCGGTTATGCCCAACAGCGCGCCCGCGATCTCGGCATCCCTTCGGAAAACATCAACCCGAAAGCGGTGCTGAACTACCTGGATTTCCACCGTTCGATTAAAACCGGCTATGAGCTGGCCTGCATGCGCGAAGCGCAGAAGACGGCGGTAACCGGCCATCGTGCCGCGCATGAGGCCTTCCTCTCCGGCATGAGCGAGTTCGACATCAATCTGGCCTACCTGACGGCTACCGGCCATCGCGATACCGATGTGCCTTACGACAACATCGTGGCGTTGAACGAGCACGCTTCGGTGCTGCACTACACCAAGCTGGATCATCAGCCGCCGGCCGAGTCCCTGAGTTTTCTGATCGACGCCGGGGCGGAATATAACGGCTACGCCGCCGATCTGACGCGTACCTATGCGGCGCAAAGCGGCAGCGAGTTCGCTCATCTGGTGAAAGATCTCAATAGTGAACAGCTGGCGCTGATCGACACCATTAAAACCGGCGTGCGTTACACCGACTATCATGTGCAGATGCATCAGCGCATCGCCAAGCTGCTCAAGAATCACAAACTGGTGAATGGCCTCAGCGAAGAGGCGATGGTCGAAACGGGTATCACCACGCCGTTCCTGCCGCACGGGTTGGGCCATCCGTTGGGCCTGCAGGTGCACGACGCCGCCGGTTTTATGCAGGATGAGCAAGGCACCCATCTGGCGGCGCCGTCCAAGTACCCGTTCCTGCGTTGTACCCGCGTGTTGCAGCCGGGCATGGTGTTGACCATCGAACCGGGTCTGTACTTCATCGAGTCTCTGTTGGCGCCGTGGCGCAGCGGCGAGTTCAAGCAGCACTTCGCCTGGGATCGCATCGATGCGCTGAAACCGTATGGCGGTATTCGCATCGAAGACAACATCGTGATCCATGAAAAGCGCATCGAGAACATGACGCGCGATCTGAACCTGGCTTGATGCGGCCGTACCCGATACCGGCGGAAGCAACCTGCTTTACCGAAGAGATAAAGAAGAGCCGTTTCATCACCCTGCTGGCGCCGACCGGCGGGGTGGAGGCGGCAAAGGCGTTTATTCAGCAGGTGCGGGATGAGCACCCGGCGGCGCGGCACCACTGTTGGGCTTTCGTCGCCGGTAGCCCCGATGATTCGCAGCAGCTGGGGTTCTCCGACGATGGAGAACCGTCGGGCACCGCCGGCAAACCTATCCTCGCGCAGCTGATGGGCAGCGGTATCGGTGAAGTGACCGCCGTAGTCGTTCGGTACTACGGCGGTGTCAAGCTGGGCACCGGCGGGCTGGTGAAAGCTTATGGCAACGGTGTTCAACAGGCATTGAAGCAGCTGGCGCTGGCGCAAAAGGTGCCCGAAGCCGAATATATCTTGCAGTGCGACTATGCGCAGTTGGCGCTGGTGGAGAACTTGTTGCAGCAAATCGCAGGTCGGATCCTGCAGGGTGAATACGGCGCCGCCGTCGTGCTGCATTTGGCGCTGCCGGCGACTGAGGTCGAGCTGTTTGGGAATAAATTGCGTGATCTCAGTCGCGGTAATTTGCAATTAACCCCCATTTCGCAATAATCCTCCCAATTGAATTGCTAAGGATCGTGCTGAAATGCATTTTCGCGCCATAACCCGTATCGTTGGTCTTCTGGTCATCCTGTTCTCCGGGACGATGTTTATTCCCGGCCTGGTGGCATTGATTTATCGCGATGGGGCGGGGCGAGCGTTCAGCCAAACGTTCTTCGTGGCGTTGACCATCGGGCTGATGCTGTGGTGGCCGAACCGTAAGCAGAAACACGAGCTGAAGCCGCGTGAAGGTTTCTTGATCGTCGTGCTGTTCTGGACCGTGCTGGGCAGCGTGGGGGCATTGCCGTTCCTGTTTTCGGAACGTCCTAATTTGTCGCTGACCGACGCCTTCTTTGAATCCTTCTCGGGATTGACGACTACCGGCGCAACGACGCTGGTGGGGCTGGACTCGTTGCCTAAGGCCATCCTGTTCTATCGCCAAATGCTGCAATGGATGGGCGGGATGGGGATCATCGTGTTGGCGGTGGCGATACTGCCGATACTCGGCGTCGGGGGCATGCAGCTGTATCGGGCGGAAATGCCCGGGCCGCTGAAAGATAACAAGATGCGTCCGCGTATTGCCGAAACCGCCAAAACCCTGTGGCTAATCTATGTGTTGCTGACCGTCGCCTGTGCGCTGGCGCTCTGGGGGGCCGGGATGTCGGTGTTCGACGCCATCGGCCACAGTTTCTCGACCATCGCCATTGGCGGGTTTTCTACCCACGATGCCAGTATCGGTTATTACGCCAGCCCGACCATCAACACCATCATTGCCGTGTTCCTGCTGATTTCCGGCTGTAACTACGGTCTGCACTTCGCTTTGCTAAGCGGCCGCAGTCTGAAGGTCTATGGGCGCGATCCTGAATTCCGCATGTTTATCTTCGTTCAACTGACGCTGGTGGTGGTGTGCACGTTGGTGCTCTGGGGACATGGCGTCTATAAGAGCGGTATGGAAACGCTCAATCAGGCGTTCTTCCAGGTGGTATCGATGGCGACCACGGCCGGTTTTACGACCGACAGCATCGCCAAGTGGCCGCTGTTCCTGCCGATGCTGTTGCTGTGTTCGGCATTCATCGGCGGTTGCGCCGGTTCGACCGGCGGCGGCCTGAAGGTGATCCGTATTCTGCTGTTGTACCTGCAGGGCTCGCGCGAATTGAAAAGGCTGGTGCACCCCAACGCGGTCTATACCATCAAATTGGGCAATCGCGCACTGCCGGAACGTATTCTGGAAGCGGTGTGGGGGTTCTTCTCCGCCTATGCGCTGGTGTTTATCGTCAGCATGCTGGCGATCATTGCGACCGGCGTTGATGATTTCTCCGCGTTTGCCGCAGTGACGGCAACGCTGAATAACCTTGGTCCTGGTCTGGGCGTGGTGGCGGACAACTTCACCACGATGCCGGCGGCGGCCAAGTGGATCCTGGTGGTGACGATGCTGTTCGGGCGCCTGGAAGTGTTTACATTGCTGGTGCTGTTCACGCCAACCTTCTGGCGTGAGTGAGCCTGTTATAAGGAGTACGCCATGAAGGCATTGATACTTTATTCGAGCCGTGACGGGCAAACACGTGCTATCGCTTCTTATATAGCAAGCAAATTGCAGGATACGCTGCGCTGTGAGGTTATCGATCTGTTGCAGGCGGAACAGATCGACCTTAGCCAGTATCAGCAGGTGATGATCGGCGCTTCTATTCGCTACGGGCACTTTAACCCGGTGCTGGATAAATTCGTTAAACGTCATGCCGAACAGTTGAATCGGATGCCCAGCGCATTCTTTGCCGTCAATCTGACCGCACGCAAACCGGAAAAGCGTTCGCCGCAAACCAACGCCTATACCCGTAAGTTCCTGTTGGCGTCGCCGTGGCAGCCAAAACAGTGCGCGGTGTTTGCCGGGGCATTGCGTTATCCACGTTATCGCTGGTTCGACCGCATCATGATTCAATTTATTATGCGTATGACCGGTGGAGAAACGGATACCAGTAAGGAAGTTGAGTACACAGATTGGCAGCAAGTCGATCGTTTCGCCCAGGAATTTAGCCAGATTCAGTACGAAAAGTGACAGAAATGCGGGTTTGGCCAGCGTTTTGCCGAAAAAATCCGCGCTTGAAAAGTTTTTTGCATTTAGGGGTTGCGGCCTGCCGAGAACTCCCTATAATGCGCCTCCACTGACCGGGAACAACGACTGACAAGCCGCCGGGTCAGCGAGAGAAAAGCGAAATAAACGCTTGACTC
>NZ_JABXOF010000008.1 GCF_013375155.1 Serratia ureilytica | reverse complement strand
ACCCCATGCCGAACTCAGAAGTGAAACGCCGTAGCGCCGATGGTAGTGTGGGGTCTCCCCATGCGAGAGTAGGACACTGCCAGGCATCAAATAAACGTTATCAGTGTGACGACTGGTAATGCGCAAGTCGCAAAGCGCGATATTGCCGGTATCGAAAGATACAACGTAAAAGAATCGGTGGAGCGGTAGTTCAGTTGGTTAGAATACCTGCCTGTCACGCAGGGGGTCGCGGGTTCGAGCCCCGTCCGTTCCGCCACTTAATTGATAAGCCCTGAGTCTCTGACTCAGGGCTTTTTCATATCTATATTTTGCGCTTTTCAGGCCGGAATTGTCCTTCTTTACCGCCTTATCTCCCGATATTGTTGCCTTTAGATCAAAAGTCTTATGCCGAACCAGGCGTTTTTGATCAATAAAAAAGTTGCCATAATCTTCCTCATACCACATTTACCCGTTAATGAGAGAAAACATTATGAGCATCCCTGCATTTGGTTTAGGTACTTTCCGCCTTCAGGATCAGGTTGTTATCGATTCTGTCAGCACCGCACTTGAGCTGGGCTACCGTACTATCGATACCGCACAGATCTATGAAAACGAAGCGGCTGTTGGCCAGGCTATCGCTGCCAGCGGCGTGAAACGTGAAGATCTGTTCATCACCACCAAGATTTGGATCGCGAACCTGGCGAAAGGCGCGCTGATCCCAAGCCTGCAAGAAAGCCTGAAAAAACTGCAAACGTCCTACGTTGATCTGACGTTGATCCACTGGCCGTCACCCCACGACGAAGTGCCGGTTGCCGAATTTATGGCTGAGCTGCTGGAAGCGAAAAAGCTGGGGCTGACCCGTCAAATTGGCGTATCTAACTTCACCATCGATTTGATGCAGCAAGCGATTGACGCGATTGGCGCCGATGAAATCGCCACCAACCAAATCGAGCTGTCACCGTTCTTGCAGAACCGCAAGGTGGTCGAATTTGCACAGCAGCACGGCATCGCCATCACCTCTTACATGACGTTGGCCTACGGCAAAGCGCTGCAGGATGAAACGATCAAAAGCATCGCTGCTCGTCACAATGCGACCCCAGCACAGGTGGTCCTGGCTTGGGCATTGAAGCTGGGTTATGCGGTGATCCCTTCCTCGACCAAGCGTGAAAACCTGGCGAGCAACCTATTGGCACAGCAACTGACGCTGACCGACGAAGATATGGCGCAGATCGCCGCACTGGAGTGCAACGGCCGTCTGGTTAGTCCGGAAGGCCTGGCGCCAAACTGGGATTAATCATTCCTCGCAGTAGTCAGCATAAGGCGTCCATCGGGGCGCCTTTTTTATCGTTTCAGGTATTCACTCACAAAATCAATAAAGCTGCGCAGACGGTTGCTGACGGCGCTGTCGCTGTAGTAAACCGCGTTGATCGGCATGGCGACCGGCAGTGTCGCTTCCACCAGAATCGGGACCAAATCTCCACGTTTGATATCTTCGTCGCTCATAAAGTCGGACAGGCAGGCGATACCGTTGCCATGCAGACAGAGATGGCGCTGGGTTTCTCCACTATTGGTGGTCAAACCGGGGGTGATTTCCAACTGGCTGCCATCTGAACAAGCCAGTGGCCAACGGTTCAAGCTGGGCAGGTCGTTGAAACCGATACAGCAGTGATGTGCAAGATCTTCTACCGTTAGCGGCGTGCCGTGCTGAGCCAGATAAGCGGGGGAGGCGAGCACATGTCGGTAGCTGGTCATCAGTTTGCGTGCTTTCAGCGTAGAATCGGTCAGCTCGCCTACGCGGATCGCGATATCCACTTTTCGCTCGATCAGATTGATAAAGTTTTCCGAAGACACCAGCGATAACGACATTTCTGGATAACGTTCGCGGAACTCGGCCACTAAAGGCGTCAGCATATGCAGCACCACCGGCGTTGCCGCATCGACGCGCAGCAGGCCTTGCGGGCGCTGGCGGCTTTCCATCAGCGCATTTTCCGCCGCGGCCATGTCGTTCAGTACCTTCTGCACCTGGCGAAAGTAATTCTCTCCTTCCTGAGTCAGGCTGATTTGGCGCGTGGTGCGGTTGAGCAACGTTACGCCCAGTTTGCTTTCCAGTTTTTTCACCGTTCGGCTGACTACGGAGTTCGCTTGTTCCAGGCGTTCGGCCGCCCGGCTGAAGCTGCCGCTTTCTACGACGGTGACAAAGGTGATCAACTCGTCAGAGTTTGCTTTCATTTTTGCTCCGATAGCAAAGTTAATTTGAAATTTTGAGCATTTTTATCATTTAAGCATAGGCCGATAATAGCCGTCATCAACTTGAATGCTATTTTGGAGTAAAAAATGCCACTCGCATTACTTGCCTTAACCATCAGCGCTTTTGCTATCGGCACGACCGAGTTCGTGATTGTCGGGTTGATCCCGACTATCGCGGAGCAGCTTAGGGTGACCGTACCGTCCGCTGGATTGCTGGTGACTATCTATGCCCTCGGCGTGGCCATTGGCGCGCCGGTGCTGACGGCCCTGACCAGCCGCATACCGCGCAAACTGCTGCTGGTTGGCCTGATGGTGCTGTTCACTCTCGGCAACCTGCTGGCCTGGCAGTCACCCAGCTATGAATCGCTGGTAGTGGCTCGGTTGTTGACCGGCCTGGCGCACGGCGTGTTCTTCTCTATCGGCTCCACTATCGCCACTAGCCTGGTGGCGAAAGAGAAGGCGGCCTCCGCCATCGCCATCATGTTTGGTGGCCTGACGGTGGCGTTGGTGACCGGCGTACCGCTGGGGACGTTCATCGGCCAGCAGTTTGGCTGGCGTGAGACCTTCCTGGCCGTTTCTCTGATTGGCGCTGTCGCCACGCTGGCCAGCGTTATTCTGGTACCGAGCAATATCAAGAACCAGGGCAGCGCCGGCGTGCGGGAACAGCTGAAAGTGCTGACTCATCCTCGTCTGCTGCTGATTTACGCGATTACCGCATTGGGATACGGCGGGGTCTTCACGACCTTTACCTTCCTTGCGCCGATGATGCAGGAACTGGCCGGCTTCTCTGCTCCGACCGTGAGCTGGATACTATTGGCTTATGGCGTCGCGGTGGCGGTGGGTAACATCTGGGGAGGCAAGCTGGCCGATCGTCATGGGGCCGTGCGTGCGCTGAGCTTTATCTTTGCCGCGCTGGCCATTTTGTTGCTGGTGTTCCAGTTTACCGCCAGCCACAGTATTGCCGCGTTGCTGACGGTGATTGTGATGGGCGTGTTCGCTTTCGGCAACGTGCCGGGGCTGCAGGTGTATGTGGTGCAGAAAGCCGCGCAATACACGCCAAATGCGGTGGATGTGGCGTCCGGTCTCAACATCGCGGCGTTCAACATCGGCATTGCGCTCGGCTCGGTGATTGGCGGCCAGACCGTTGCCTCACTGGGGCTGGCGCAGACCCCCTGGATTGGCGCGTTGATCGTGGTGGTTGCATTGTTACTGGTTAGCTTCAGCGGTCGCCTGGATAAAAAGTCTCAGCTGCAAACGGCTTAATACGTAAAACTCTTGCTGCCTGGCCCGCATTTTGCGGGCCTTTTCGCATTTTTCACCTATTACCCCTCACCTTTACACAGCTATACCGTCAGAAGATTGAAATCGCTGCAGGCGGCCCCTATAACTGAAAAGGTGATGCCCGCAAAAGCCATGCCCTCTATGCAGGGTAGGCGTATAATCAATTCATCGTTGGCGAGTGTTCATCGCCAGTTTTCATGTTAATGGGTAATAGGCGAATCGCGTGCCGAAACGAACTTATGCAATGAGGTATGTTGCAGGTCAGCCAGTTGAGCGAATCTTTCCTGGTGCCGTTAACCAGCCGTTGCCGCCAGGGGCGGCGCTGCCGACGACCGGCGCCCTGCGCGTCATGGTATGGAATATTTTCAAACAGCAGCGAGCCGACTGGCTTTCGGTGCTGAAGAACCATGGCAAAGACGCGCAGCTGGTATTGTTGCAAGAGGCGCAAACCACGCCAGAGTTGGTGAGCTACGCTACCGCCAACTATCTGGCGGCCGATCAGGTGCCGGCCTTTGTGCTGCCGCAGCACCCTTCCGGCGTGATGACGCTGGCTGCCGCTCATCCTGTTTACTGTTGCCCGCTGCGTGAGCGGGAGCCGCTGCTGCGGCTTTCCAAGTCGGCTCTGATCACCGTTTATCCGCTGTACAACGGCGAGCTGTTGATGGTGGTGAACATCCATGCGGTGAACTTTAGCCTAGGCGTCGACGTCTACAGCAAGCAGTTGGGGCCGATAGGCGAACAGATCGCCAGTCACCGGGGGCCGGTGATTATGGCAGGGGATTTCAACGCCTGGAGCCGCAAGCGCATCAATGCGCTGTATGACTTTGCCGGAGAGATGGCGCTGCGCGAGGTGAGTTTCACCGACGACCATCGCCGCAAGGCCTTCGGTCGTCCACTGGATTTCGTATTTTACCGCAATCTGGGAGTGGTGGAGGCGTCGGTGCTGGTGACCAGCGCGTCGGATCACAACCCGCTGTTGGTGGAGTTTCATCCGGAGAAAGACTCGCCGGTATGGTGAATCGCAGCTAATAAAAAAGCACCCCGAAGGGTGCTTTTTTTGTGCCGAACATTTAAGTATCCGGCGTCATCTTGTTGCCGACAAACAGGGTCAGCTTCAGACCTGGCTGCAGGTTGCCTTTGGCGAGCGTTGAATTCCAACGCATCACGTCGTTAATATCGACGCCGTGACGACGTGCGATACTGGCGAGCGAATCACCTTTACGAACCTGGTAGGTGATACTGCTGTTACTGCCAGTATTGCTGGCCACTTGCAGGGTTTGCCCAACTTTTAAGGCGCTCTTGGCGCGTAAGTTGTTCCAACTCTGCAAATCGCTGGTCTTAACGTTCAGCCGCTTGGCTATGGCCGATAAGGTGTCGCCGGAGCGCACTTTATACGAACTGCCACCGGACAAACCGCTGTTCTTCGCCAACTGCGTCGTTGGCTGAGTCACGGCGATCTGGCCATCGGCCAGCGAGTCTTTCAGCTGATCGGCATGCCCTTTGGGAACCATGATGTAATGGGGCCCGTTGGGTGCCGTAACGCCTTTTTTGTAGCCTGGGTTATACGCTTTCATCTTGGTGACTGAAAGCCCAGCCATCTCAGCCGCCTGAGTCAGCTGGATCTGCTGCCCGACATCGATACGAGCCAGCGCACGGGTTTCATCCGTTTTCGGGAGTTTCACGCCGTACTTCTTGCTGTTCTTGATGATGTCGCTCAGCGCCAGCATTTTCGGGACATAGATTGACGTTTCACGCGGAAGCGACAATGCCCAGAAATTGGTTGGCTTACCCTGGCGTTTGTTTGCCTTCACCGCTTGCATCACGCGGCCTTCACCACTGTTATAGGCGGCTACGGTCAGTAACCAGTCGCCGTTAAACATGCGGTTCAAGCGCTGCATCATGTTAAGCGCAGCGGTTGTCGAGGCGACGACATCGCGTCGACCGTCATACCACTGATTGTTTTTCAAACCATAATTGCGACCCGTTTGCGGCACGATTTGCCATAGCCCTGCGGCGTTGGCACTTGACGTGGCGTGTGGGTCAAAAGCGCTCTCCACTATGGGTAGCAGTACCAGTTCCATCGGCATATTACGTTTCTTAATCTGCCCGACTATCCAGTACATGTACGGCTCTGCCCGTAATGTTACATCGTGGAGATAGCTCTTACTTTTTAAGTACTTTCTTTTCTGATCACGGATCCGGGAATTTTCCGGAACCTCCATCTTCAGCTCGTCGCTAATGAAGTTCCACAGGTCCTGTTGCGCGGCGGGACTGTTGTTATCCAACCACCGCGCCGAGCTCGCTCGGCCATTTCCTGTGTACTCTCCTGCTTCACCATCTTGACCAGCCGAAGACAAACTCTGTGCATGCTGTTCTGGCGCCGGTGCGTCCTGCCTGGACGACTGGCAACCCACTAGCAAGACCGAGGCGAGAAATATCGCTTTAGCCTTCATGTGTGTGTCAATGTAGTTGCTTAAAAGACGAGCAATAATACTTTGCTTCGCCAAATAACACAACTAAAAGCTTAGAAGTTATCTTTCCGCAGGCGTAATTCAGAAAAAACTGAATGAAGGCTTTCCGGTGGTGAATTAAAGCCTAATTTCTTTTGTAAATCAGTGTCATGGCAACGTAAAAACAGGTTAATTTTGCGCTCTAATTGCAACGTGGTCGGCACGCTAGCTTGGCCTTTTGCCCTTAACGCTTCAACATGTTGTTGATATGTTTCAATCTCTCGATCTTCCGGCAAAATAGCCCGCGCAAACTTAAGATTTGAAAGAGTATATTCATGCGCGCAGCAAATTAAGGTGTTATCGGGAAGTTGCGCGAGTTGTTGAAATGAGTCGTACATTTGTTTTGCGGTGCCTTCAAACAGCCTGCCGCAGCCGGCGGAGAAAATGGTGTCGCCGCAGAACAGATAAGGGGCACTATAGAATGCCACATGGCCCAGCGTATGGCCGGGAACGGCGATAGTCCTGTATTGGCGGCCATCGATATCAAAGGTGTCGCCGTCGTGGACGACGTGGTTGGCGCCTTTGCCAGCGGTTTCCTGCGGCCCGTAGACCGCCAGGCCCGGGTATTGTGAGACAATCTGCGCCACGCCACCGACGTGATCGTGGTGGTGGTGGGTCAGCAGGATCGCCGACGGCGCCAGCTGCAGGCGCTGCAGCGCCTCGAGCACCGGCCGCGCTTCACCCGGATCGACGATAATGCAGCGCCCCTGCCGGTCATCCAATAACCAAATGTAATTGTCCTGGAAGGCGGGAATGCTGATAAGATTCATGGTGTACCTCTCGTTGGCAACGGCTTGAAAGAAGATAATAAATCATGAAACCAGCCCATACTCTACAAAAGCTCACCGGCCCGCAGTCCTGGGCTGAGCTGCCGTGGGGGGAGTACTATCGTGAAGCGCTCGAGCGGCAGTTGCAACCCTGGTGGCCCAAGCTGTTCGGTTTCCATCTGCTGAAGATGGGCATGCTCAGCGCCGAGTTGGCCACGGATAAATGCGCAATCTCCCACCAGGTCAACGTAGGGCTGGAGGGGGAAGGGCTGCAGGTGATCGCCGACGCCTATCAACTGCCGTTCGCCGCCAAATCGGTGGATGCCTGCCTGTTGGCGCATACGCTGTCCTACGCGGACGATCCGCATCGCATGCTGCGTGAGGTGGATAGGGTGTTGATCGACGATGGCTGGCTGGTTGTCAGCAGCTTCAATCCGTTCAGCCTGCTGGGATTGGGCAAGCTGGTGCCCGGATTGCGTCATCGTCAGCCCTATGTCAGCCGCATGTTTACCCAGATGCGGTTGTTGGATTGGCTCAGCCTGCTGAATTACGAGGTGTTGCACCAGGCGCGTTTTCACGTGCTGCCGTGGCACCGCAAGGGCGGCAAGTTTTTATGCACCCATTTGCCGGCGCTGGGCTGCATGAGCGTGATTGTGGCGCGCAAGCGCACCTTGCCGCTGACGCCCACGCCGATGAAACTGGGGGCGAGAAAGCCGTCTCTCAGCCGCGCGGTGGGCGCGACCAAGAGTTATCGCAAGCTGCCTTAGGCTTCCGGTTGGTAGCCGACGTCATCTTGCGTCGGTTTACCCGCCGCCTCGCGCGCCAGCTCGTCGCAGCGTTCGTTCTCCGGGTGGCCGGCGTGGCCCTTGACCCACTCCCATTTAACGGTGTGGCGCTGAATGGCCTGATCCAGCCGCTGCCACAGATCGACATTCTTGACCGGTTTTTTGTCGGCGGTTTTCCAACCGCGTTTCTTCCAGTTATGGATCCAGCTGGTAATGCCCTGGCGCACGTACTGGCTGTCGGTGCTGAGCGTCACGGCGCAAGGCACCGTCAGCGCTTCCAGCGCCACGATCGCCGCCATCATTTCCATGCGGTTATTGGTGGTCAGACGAAATCCTTCGCTGAAGGTTTTTTCCGTCTGCTTATAGCGCAGTATCGCGCCGTAACCACCGGGGCCAGGGTTGCCAAGGCAGGAGCCGTCGGTGAAAATTTCTACCTGTTTGAGCATCTCTGGTAGACTCTTCCTATCAGTTTTATAAAAGCCAAGTCTGACATAAACGAGCGCTGTGAGCACTGCAATATGATCTCTACAACCACCAGACAGATTGTCCTCGATACCGAAACCACCGGTATGAACAAGCTTGGGGTGCACTACGAAGGGCACCGCATTATCGAAATCGGTGCGGTGGAAGTGATTAACCGCCGCCTGACCGGGCGCAATTTCCACGTATACATCAAGCCGGATCGGCTGGTGGATCCGGAAGCGTACGGCGTACACGGCATCAGCGACGACTTCCTGGCCGACAAACCGACCTTCGATCAGGTTGCCGACGAATTCCTCGACTTTATCCGCGGCGGCGAGCTGGTGATCCATAACGCGGCGTTCGATATCGGCTTTATGGATCACGAATTCCGCATGCTGCAGCAGGGGATCCCGAAGACCGAGACCTTCTGCACCATCACCGACAGCCTGATGATGGCGCGCCGCCTGTTCCCGGGCAAGCGCAACAACCTCGATGCCTTGTGCAGCCGCTATGAGATAGACAACAGCAAGCGTACGCTGCACGGCGCATTGCTCGATGCCGAGATCCTGGCGGAAGTCTATCTGGCGATGACCGGCGGTCAGACGTCGATAGCGTTCCAAATGGAAGGCGACACCCAGCAAAACGATGCCGCGCAAGAAATACAGCGTATCGTCCGCCCGGCTACGGCGATGAAAGTGGTCTACGCCAGCGACGAAGAAATAAAGGCGCACGAGGCGCGTCTGGATCTGGTGGCGAAGAAGGGCGGCAGCTGCCTGTGGCGCGGGGCGCCGGCGGAATAACGGCGTTTTTGCACGAAAAAAACGCACCGGGCGACCCTTCGTTGAAAAACTGTGCAAACGGTTCATTTGCGGAGAAAAAGGCGTTGACGGAACCGAGAGGCGTCCGTAATATGCGCCTCGTTCCCCCGCAAGAGGGAATGGCGCGGAGCGGTAGTTCAGTTGGTTAGAATACCTGCCTGTCACGCAGGGGGTCGCGGGTTCGAGCCCCGTCCGTTCCGCCACTATTCAGAAGCCCTGAGTTAGCGATAACTCAGGGCTTCGTCGTTTCCGTTCTCGGCAAAACGCTGCGGCCCAGAGAACGGGGCCGGCAGACCGGCCCCTTATCCTCAGAACAACACCGAGTAATTCAAGCCGAAGGTGCGTCCGCGGCCTTTATAGCTGTACAGCTCAGGCGAGCCGTAGGTCGGGCTGTACAGGATCGGCGCGCGTTGGCCCCAAACGGTGGTGTACTCCTTGTCCAACAGGTTTTCCACGCTGAAGCTGACTTTCCCCACCGGCAGGGCATAGCTGCCCAGGAAATCGAGGGTGTTGTAGCCATCTATTTTGCGGCCTTGGGTGGAGTTGGCCTTGGTATAATCGCCGTCGTCCGACACGTCGAAGGTTTGCTGCGACTGCAAGCGCAGATTCCAGTCGCCCGGCGCCCAGCCGACGTAAGCGGTGACTTTCGATGGGCTGGCGGTATCGACCACCAGCTTCTTCCATTCGCCGTTGACCTTGGTTTCAGAACGGATGAAGTTGAAGTTGGTGCCGGCGCTCCAGTCGCTGTCTTCGAAGAAGTAGTCCACCGCACCTTCCAGCCCATAGATGCGCCGCTTGTCCGCATTGACGTTAATGGTCATGTCGGTTTTGTTGATGGCGATGCTCTTGTCGGACAACGAGTAGTAGGCGGCGATTTGCGTGCGCAGGTTATCGCCGGTATAGCGCCAGCCCAGCTCGTAGGCGTTGACCTTGATGCCTTCCAGCTTGGAATCGCCGACGTTGACGCTCTTCAGCAACTGGTAATGGCCGCCGTTCAACGCGTAGGTGCCGTTGCCGTAATATTTGCCCGGATCCGGGATCTCGAAGCCCTGAGAGAAGTTGAACCAGGTTTGCTGACGCTCGGTCAAGTGCGCCAACAGACCGGCGTTGAACAGCGCATTGTTGTAGTCGGTTTTCCCTCCCGGGATGGCGTCGGCGGAGGCGGCGGCGCCGGTGGCGATCGCCTGCTGCTGGTTATAGCCGACGAAGTCGTCGATCTTGTTTTCGGTGTACTGGTAACGCACGCCGCCGCTCAGGGTGAAGATGGGATTGATGTCGTAACTGGCCTGCAGGAACGACGCCAGGTTGCTGGTGGTATAGCTCGGGTAGCGGCCGGTGCCGTAAGCGTTCTCCAGCGTCATGCCGCCGGACTGTTGGGCCTTCGCCAGGTTGAAGAACTGCTGGTTGGCGTTGAAGCTTTCATGCTCGGCGTCGATGCCGTAAGTCAGCGTCAGCGCGTCGACAGGTTTGCTGTTTAACGTCAGTTTGCCGCCGTAAAAATCGGTTTTTTGCTGCGAAGCGCCAATGCTGCTGACGTAATAGTTCGGCGCTTTGCCCGCCAGCGTTGGGAAGGGGTAGAAGGTCAACGTTTCGTCGCGGTAGTAGACCTGCGCCACCAGATCCTGGCCGAGGAAATCGGTGTTGGAATATTGCAGGTTGATCAGGTGGCGCTCGGTGCCGGGGATGCGATCGGAGTTTAAGTTACCGCTGTTGTACGCCTTGGCGTTGCCGGTCACCGCCGCGAAGTTTTCCCCCAGAAACAGGCCGTGATCGCCGTCGGACTGGCTTTTGTAGTATTGGGTGGTCAGCTGCAGCTGTTGATGATCGTCGATGTTGAGGGTGCCGGTGCCCATCACATCGAGGCGATTGGAATACTGCAGGCCGGTTTGAGTATTGTCGATCAGCACCTCGTTGCCTTTGCCGTCGTACCAGCCGCCGTAACGCTGGTAAGAAACGGACAGCCGCCCCGAGGCGTTGTCGTTGCCGCCGCTGACCGCCGCCGCCACGTTCTCGTCGTGATCGTTATGGCCGCCGAAGCCGGTTTTGCCGCCGACCTGCAATTCGACCTGCTGCTCTTTCTGTCCTTTCTTGGTCACGATATTGATCAGGCCGCCGGTGCTGCCGCCGCCGTACAGCGCGGTCGCGCCGGAAATCACCTCAATATGGTCGATATTGAACGGGTCGATCGAATCCAACTGGCGGCTGTCGCTGCGCGACGAGTTCAGGCGTACGCCGTCGATCATCACCATCATCGAACGGCCGCGCATATTCATGCCATAGTTGGTGCGGCCCTGGCCGCTGACGTCCATGCCGGGGATCAGCTGAGCCAACATGTCCTTGATCTCTTTGCCGCCCTGGACCTGCTGTTCGATCTCCTGACTTTCGATCACCCATGTCGTCTGCGCCATTTCCGCCGCGCTGCGGTGCGAACGGCTGGCGGAGACGACCACCTGCTCTTCGCTGCCGTTTTTCTGATCTTCTGCCCAGGCCGCCGGCGCAAGCAACGCCAGCAGACATGGGTTTAATACCCAAAGAGGTTTGCGTTTCATCGTTATTTCCCAGGTGATATTGTCGTTACGTTGTTTTTTGAGAATGCTTCTTTTATCAATAACGTTTCTTGTTATCAATAAAATCATGATATGATTTTTTGCTATGCATTAACGTAATTAATTAGTTTTATTAACATTTATCCGCTGCGCGATCGCGCGGCCACGCCGCCAACACGGCAGCCGATCGGTCATACGTAAAAGCGACAGCCGTTGCCGGAGAGTCGAGAACATGTCCGCCAGCTACAGAATTTTTGATATCACCCTGAAAAGCAAAACGCTGATTTCGCCCTCGCTGCTGCGCTGCGTGTTTGAAGGTGCGGATGTTCATCGCATGAAGCTGGAAGCGCCTGACCAGCGCATCAAACTGCTGTTCCCGGCGGCGGACGGCAAGATCACGCCGTTGGCCAACGGCCCGGACTGGTACGGCGATTACATGGCGCTCCCCAAAGAACAGCGTCCGGTAATGCGCACCTATACGCTGCGTGCGCTGCGCCGCGAGCAGAATCAGATGGACGTCGAGTTCGTGCTGCATGGCGTGAACGGCCCGGCTTCAGCCTGGGCGACCCATGCCGAACCCGGAGACACGATTCAAACGGTCGCCCCCAACGGTGACTTCGACGGCGACAGCGGCGGTTACGAATGGGCGCCGCCGGCGCAGTTGCAACAGGCGTTGCTGATCGCCGATGAGACGGCGGTGCCGGCGGCGATGGCGATTCTGGAACAGCTGGCGCAGCAGGCCAATCCGCCGCGGGTGCAGGCGTTTTTCGAGGTGCCGGTGGCGGCGGATTGCCTGGATTTGGCGCATTTCCCGTTCGCCGACGTTTATTGGCTGCCGCGCGACGTCGGCCGCCAGCTGGCGCACGGCACGCTGCTGGTGGAAGCGGTGCGCCAGCGGGTGGATATCCCCGCATCGGCCTGTGCGCAAGCGCAGTCCCTGGCGGAAAGCAGCCTGAGCGATGAGGTGTTGTGGGAGCGGGCGGCCGGCAGCAACGCTTTCTATGTCTGGGTAGCGGCCGAGTCTTCCGCGGTGAAAACGCTGCGGCGTTACCTGATTGGCGAACGCGATCTGGATCGCTCCACCGTTAACTTCATGGCCTATTGGTGCTGAGTCGGCCGCCGCCGTGCGCCTTCATCATGGGCTCTACCGCCTGGAGGCCTAAGGCGCGTCGAGCAGGCTGACGTGCGCCGCTACGATGCGCCAGCCACAGGGCAGCTTGACCCAGGTTTGCATTTGCCGCCCCCTGCGGTTGCTGCCCGGCCGATGAAATTCCGTGCTGGCCACCGCCATATCTTCACCAAAAGTCGTGATTTGGGTGTTTTCCAACAGCCGCTCCAGTCCGTTGGCCGGGCGCCGTTGACGAAAATCGCGGATTTCGTCGATACCGTAGAGGCTTTCGGTGGCGCCATAGCGCACCGTGCGCGCGTCGTGCCAGAACAACTCGTCCAGCACATCGATGTCATTGCTGATTAACGCCTGCTCATAGCGGTAAAAGGCGGCGTTGACCTCCGCCAGCACCGCCGGCCGATCGATATGTTCACTGTTCATTGATTACTCCTGTTTGCAGACGCAAGTGGCGATGCCGGCGCATTCCAGCGCATAGGCGGCGCGCAGCGCCAAATCTTCGCGCCACGGCGGGGCGATCAGTTGCAGGCCGATCGGCAGACCGGATGCGCTTTTCAAAGGAACCGTCACGACCGGCAGGCCAAGGAAGGAAATCGGCTGCGTCAGCATGCCCATACTGGCGCGGATCGGCAGATCGACGCCGTTGATGCGCATCGTTTCCTGGCCGATCGGCGTGGCGCTGCACGGCGTCGCCGGGGCGATCAAAATGTCCCAGTGCTTGAACAGCGGCGCGGCTTGCCGGCGAAACGCGTGACGAAAGCGCTGTGCCTGCAAATACCAGGTGGCGGGGAGCATGGCGCCGGCCAGCAGTCGTTCTCGCGACAGTGGCTCGAAGCGTTCGGGTTGGCTGCGCAACTGCGGCAGATAGCGATGGCCGCCCTCTGAGGCGCTGAGGATAAAGGCCGCCGATCGGGCCAGCTCGGCCTGCGGCAGCTCGACTTCGGCGCTGGCTGCCAGCGCTTGCGCCACCTGGTTGACTGCGGCTTTGGCGTCATCATTGCACCATTGCAGGAAATAGCCGCCTAACACGGCGCAGCGCAGGTTCTGGCTGCCCTGTGCCAGCAACGCTTCGGTGCGGGAAATCGGCCGATCGCTCTGGAACGGATCCTCGGCGTCGATGCCCTGCATCGCGTCATACACCGTCGCGAGATCGTGCACCCGGCGGGCGAACGGGCCGATGTGATCCAGGCTGTCGACAAACGGCTGGCTGCCGCTGCGCGAAAGACGGCCGAAGGTCGGTTTCAGACCATAAATGCCGCACAGCGAGGCGGGCACGCGTATTGAGCCATTGGTGTCGCTGCCGAGCGAAAAGGTCACCAGGCCGGCTGCCACCGCTGCGGCCGAGCCGCCCGAAGAGCCGCCGGCGATGCGCCCGAGGTCATGTGGGTTTCGGGTAGCGCCGTAATGGCTGTTCTCGGTGGTGAAACCGTAGGCGTAGGCGTCCATGTTCAACATGCCGCAAAGCAACGCGCCTTGATCCGCCAGCCGGGAGACGCCCCAGGCGTCGCGGCCGGCCGGTGGCCGATCGCTGAACAGGCGGGCGCCGGCCAGCGTGTTTTCACCGGCGACGTCGAACAGATTTTTTACCGCATAGGGAATGCCGGCCAAAGCGGGCAGCGTTTGCCCAAGCGCGCGCGAACGGTCAAGGCGATCGGCTTCTTTTTGCATGCGTTCCCGGGTGATGTGCGTAAAGGCGTTCAGCGCGGGATTCTGACGGTCGATGTGATCGAGCGTATGCCGGACGATCTCGCGCGCCGAGAGCGCGCCGCGTTCAAGGGCCGTACGGATCTCGGCGAGCGACAGGGCGCTTAAGGGATTCATGGGCGATATACCCCCGCGATTTCCTGGCGCGGATCCAGCGGGAAGGCCATCAGCGGTTCGGCCAGCGCGGCGATGCGTTCGATCTGTTTCAACAGTTCCCGGCGGCGGACATCGTCCAGTTCCACGGCCAGCACGGTTTCCATCTGGTGGATATAGGCCGCCCAATCGGCGGCGTGTTGATTGTTCATAAGCGATCCCGATAAATAAGAGAGTCAGAAGCCGGCGGCGCTGCCGTTGCTTCGCGGATCGAAAGCGCCTTCGAACATGCCGTTGGTGTGGCGTACGACGGCGCCGGCATGGCCGACCGTTTCGCTGAACGCCGGCAGCAGTTCAACGGCGTGGCCGCGCTGTCGCAGATAGTCGAGGGTCGCCGCGTTAAAGCGCCCCTCAAGCTTCAACGAGTCCGAACTTTCGCCCCAGGTTCGCCCCAGCAGCCAGCGCGGCGCGCTGATCGCCTGTTGCAGCGGCAGCCCTTGCACCACGTGCCGCACGAACAACGCCGCTTGAGTCTGCGGCTGGCCGTCACCGCCCATCGAGCCGTAGATCAGCGTGCGTCCGTCATACAGCCGGGCGGCGGCCGGGTTCAGCGTATGGAACGGCTGCTTGCCCGGCGCCAGCGCCAGCAGATGATCGGCGTCCAGGCTGAAAGAGGCGCCGCGGTTTTGCCACAGGACGCCGCTGTTCGGCAGTACCATGCCGCTGCCGAATTCGTGGTAGATGCTCTGAATGAAGGAGACCGCCAGCCCGCTGCTGTCCATCACCCCCATCCAGACCGTATCGCCGGGTCCTTTGCCCTGGCCCCAGTCGGCCGCTTTTTGGCCGTCGATGCGCCCGGCCAGCCTATCCAAATGGTCGGCCGCCAGCAGCGCCTGCGGATCCTGCGTCATGTGGCGCGGATCGGTGATGAAACGGTCGCGCAGATCGAACGCCAGCTTGGTGGCCTCGACCACGGCGTGCACCACGGCGCCTTCGCTCTGTCCGACCAGCGGCAGACGGTCGGTCAGCCCGAGGATGGCAAGCGACACCAGCCCTTGGGTCGGGGGAGCCAGATTGAATATTTCACCTTTTTGGTGTTCCAGGCGCAGCGGAGGACGGCGGCATGGCCGATAACTCGCCAGATCATGAGCGGTGAGCGGCATGCCCAACATCGCCATGTCCGCCGCCATGCTCTCAGCCAGCGGCCCGCGATAAAAACTGTCGAGCCCGTCCTCACTCAGTGCGATCAGCGTATCGGCCAGCTGCGGTTGGCAGAATCGTTGGCCGGCAAGCGGGATCTTTCCCTGCGGCAGGTAAATGCGGGCGAAGGGGGCGAACTCCTCCAGCTCGTGGCGTTTGCTGCGCGTCGCCGCCTCTTGGGAGGCGGTGACCGGAATGCCGTCGGCGGCGTAGCGTATGGCGTCGGCGAGCAACCGCGACAGCGGCAGCGGCGTTTCGCCCAGTTCGGCCGAATAGGCCAACGCCTCCTGCCAGCCGCCGACGGTGCCGGCCACGGTCAACGCCGCTTTTGGGCCGCGCTGCGGGATGCGGCTTTCTCCGGCGTACAGCGCCGGCGTCGCCAGCGAGCCGGCGGCGCCGCTGGCGTCGATGGTCAGCGGCTCGCCCTGCGGCGGCACGATCAGCCAGAAACCGTCACCGCCGATGCCGTTCATGTGCGGATAGACCACGGCGATGGTCGCGGCGGCGGCCACCATCGCCTCAATGGCGTTGCCGCCTTCGCGCAGCACCGCCAGCGCGCTTTCGCTGGCGAGATGGTGTGGCGTGACCGCCATGCCCTGTGGCGCGGTATTGCTGTTAATCATGTTTGTGCCCTTGTCTGAGGTGAGCGTTCGGGTAACAGAAGCAAGAGGCGTTCCACTTTTAATCAGGACGATTAATTGCTTGTCAGAGAGGGGCCGGGGCGTGCTATGTTCCGGTGAAACAAAAGTTACAGCGAGAGTGATGATGCAGCCCTTCGATGAACGCCTGCGCAACGAATATCCACAATTGGCGCCGCAGGAACAGCGCGTCGCCGACTTTATCCTCGATCATTTCGATGACCTGATCAGTTACAACAGCGCCGAGCTGGCGCGCTTGAGCGGGGTTTCTAAAGCCACGGTCAGCAGGCTGTTCAAGCGGTTGGGGTATCGCAGCTACAAGGACATGCGCGCTGAGCTGCGCACCCTGCGCCAGAGCGGCATGCCGGTGACCGACGAGAGGCATGCGGTGCAGGGTAATACGCTGCTGGCGCGGCATTACAAGCAGGAAATGGCTAACCTCTCGCACTGGGTGAGCCATCTCGATGTGGAGCAATTCGGTGCGGTGATCGCTGCGCTGGCGCGGGCGCGGCGGGTCGCGCTGCTGGGGTTTCGCAACAGCTATCCGATAGCCATGCATCTGCGTCAGCAGCTGATGCAGGTGCGGGAGCGGGTGCTGCTGATGCCGCAGCCCGGCCAGACGCTGGCGGAGGAGCTGGTCGAGCTCGCGCCGCAGGATATGGCGGTGGTGGTGGCGTTTCGGCGCCGGCCGCGTCAGCTCAAGGCGATACTGACACAGCTGCAAACTCGCCGGGTGCCGACGCTGTTGATCTGCGAACCGCAGGCGCAGTCGCTGATCCCGCTGGCGGACTGGCATTTGGCCGCTTCGCTGGACAGCGTCTCCGCCTTCGACAGCTATTCAGCCGCCATGAGCTTATGTAACCTGCTCAGTAACGCCCTGCTGCATGAGATGTTGGAGCAGGGGCGATCGCGTATTCATCATATTGCCGGTCTGTATCAGGATTTGGACGAACTGGAACCGCGCTAACCGGCGCTTTTTTGGTGCTGATGCACATTTTCGGTGCATCTCTGGCCTGCCTGCTTTCCCTTTCTCCGTCGCCGGCCCGCTGAGGTCGGCAGGTTTTTTCTCGTTAATTAGCGCCAGTTAAGGCATGGGTTCGAAATATTTTCGATTGGCACATTAGTTGCAGAGTCTGTGGTGTAAGAATCTTTTGTTTCATCTTTTCACCATCGGGGATACGCTATGAACATCAAAAAAACGCTGTGGACGGTTTTCACTGGGATCGCCTTGCTGGCGCAGGCCGCGCCGACCATGGCGGATCAATTGCAAGAGATCCGGCAGCGCGGCGTCCTGCGCGTGGCGGTGCCGCAGGATTTCCCGCCATTCGGCTCGGTGGGCACCGATCTGCAGCCCCAGGGTTATGACATCGATATGGCGCGTTATCTGGCCGATAAGATGAAACTTAAGTTGCAGTTGGTGCCGGTCACCAGCGCCAACCGGGTGCCTTATCTGCAGACCAATAAAGTGGATCTGGTGATCTCCAGCCTGGGCAAAAATCCGGAGCGTGAAAAGACCATCGCCTTCAGCCGCGCCTATGCGCCGTTCTTCCTGGGGGTCTTTGGTCCTAAAGACGGCGCGTTGGCGGACATGGCGCAGCTCGATGGCAAGACCGTCGGCGTCACGCGCGGTGCGGTGGAGGATATGGTGCTGAGCGACGGCGCGCCTAAAGGGGCGCAGATCAAGCGTTATGAGGATAACAACACGACGCTGTCGGCCTATCTCTCCGGGCAGGTGCAGTACATCGCCACCGGTAACATGGTGGTGAGCGCCCTGGCGCGCCAGAATCCGGGCAAGGCGCCGGCCGCCAAGTTCATGTTGAAAGATTCGCCGTGCTTCGTGGGGTTGCGCCAGGGAGAACCGGCCTTGAAAGCGGCGGTGGATGCGCTGATTGGACAGGCGCTGGCGGACAAGACGCTGAATGGCCTATCGGAGAAATGGTTGAAGGCGCCGCTGCCCGATGGTTTTGGCGCATAACGGGAGCGGCGGATGACCTATCAGCTGAATTTCTCCGCGCTCTGGCCCTACATGCCTGAGCTGTTAGCGGGGTTACTGACGACGATGGCGCTGACGGCGCTGGCGACGTTGATGGGGGTTGCGCTGGGCATTTGCGGCGCGGCGATCCGCAGCGGCCGGGCCGGCGCGCTGAGCCGCCTTTGGGGCGTTTACGTCGAAGTGGTGCGCAACACGCCGTTCGTCGTGCAGTTGTTCTTCATCGTGTTCGGCCTGCCGAGCCTGGGCTGGAAACTGACGGCCGGGCAGGCGGCGCTGCTGGCGATGGTGATCAACCTTGGCGCCTACAGCACCGAAATTATTCGCGCCGGCATTCAGGTCACGCCGAAGGGGCAGTGGGAAGCGGGACGCGTGTTGGGCCTCAGCCGCAGCCAGACCTTTTTACGCATCGTACTGCCGCCGTCGCTGCAGCGTATTTATCCGGCGTTGGTGAGCCAGTGCATCATCGTGATGCTGGGATCTTCGGTGGTGTCGCAGGTCTCGTTCGAAGAGCTGACCTTCGCCGCCAACCTGATCCAGTCGCGCACCTTCCTCAGCTTTGAAGTCTATCTGGTGACGGCGCTGCTTTATCTGTTGTTGTCGCTGTTGATGCGTCAACTGTTGCTGGCCGCCGGGCGGCGTTTTTTAGGGAGCCGGAACTGATGCTGACGTTTACCGATTGGGACATCGTGCGCAATCTGCTGTTGGCGGCTCGCTGGACGCTGCTGCTGTCGTTGACGGCGTTCTTCGGCGGCACGCTGGTGGCGCTGCCGCTGGTGTTGATGCGCCTGAGCAAGCGCCGCTGGGCAATGCGTTTTGTCCGCGTTTACGCTGAACTGTTTCAGGGCACGCCGCTGCTGATGCAGCTGTTTTTGGCGTTTTTCGGTCTGGCGCTGTTCGGCGTCGACGTCAGCCCATGGACCGCGGCCGCGCTGGCGCTGACGCTATTCACCAGTGCTTTTCTGGTGGATATCTGGTCCGGCAGCATCGCCGCCTTGCCGAAAGGTCAGTGGGAGGCAGCCCGTTGTCTCGGGCTGAGTTTCACGCAGACGCTGATGCGCGTCATCACGCCGCAGGCGGTGCGTATCGCCATTGCGCCGACCGTCGGTTTCTCGGTTCAGGTGATCAAGGGCACCGCCTTGGCGTCGATCATTGGCTTCGTCGAGCTGACCAAGGCCGGCACCATGCTGAACAATGTGACTTATCAGCCCTTCAAGGTGTTTGGTCTGGTCGCATTGGGCTATTTCCTGATGTGCTATCCCTTGTCGCGTTACAGCCATTATCTGGAGAAGAAATGCCATGCCGATCATCACCATTAATCAGGTTCAAAAATATTACGGTCAGAATCATGTGTTGAAGGGCGTGGATCTGGATATCGACATGGGGCAGGTGGTCTCGATCATCGGCCGCAGCGGGTCTGGTAAAAGCACGCTATTGCGCTGCATCAACGGGCTGGAGGGGTATCAGGAAGGGAGCATCAAACTGGGCGGCATGACCATCACCGATCGCGATTCGCAGGCGCGTGAAATCAGCCGCTCGATTGGCATGGTGTTTCAGAACTTCAACCTGTTCCCGCATATGACGGCGCTGGAAAACGTGATGCTGGCGCCGCGCCGGGTGCTGAAAAAAAGTGCTGCCGAGTGCCGCGAGTTGGCCGAACAGATGCTGAACAAGGTGGGGTTGGGTGAGCGCATGCATTACGCGCCGGCCAACCTTTCCGGCGGGCAACAGCAGCGGGTGGCGATCGCCCGGGCGCTGGCGATGAAACCGAAGGTGTTGCTGTGCGATGAGATCACCTCGGCGCTGGATCCCGAGCTGGTGGGTGAAGTCCTGAAGGTGCTGGAACAGTTGGCGCGAGAGGGCATGACGCTGATTCTGGTCACTCATGAAATGAGCTTCGCCCGCGAGGTGGGCGACCGGGTGGTATTTATGCACCAGGGCAAGGTGTGGGAGCAGGGAAATAGCCGCACGCTGTTCGCCAATCCGCAAACGCAGGAATTGAAACAGTTTATCGCTTCTGTGCGCGGGTTGTCAGAAGCCTGATTTCGGCAAATAAAATGACAAGTTATTAAGCTGGTAAGGAAATAACATGCTAACTACTCCGCAGTTCGAACAGATTAACCCGCCGGCGCGCCTGCTGATGGGGCCGGGGCCGATCAACGCCGATCCGCGCGTGCTGCGCGCCATGTCGAGCCAACTGATCGGCCAGTACGATCCGGCAATGACCGGTTACATGAATCAGGTCATGGCGCTGTATCGCGCGCTGTTCCGCACCGAAAACCGCTGGACGATGCTGGTGGACGGCACCTCGCGCGCCGGCATCGAGGCGCTGCTGGTTTCTGCCATTCGTCCGGGCGATAAGGTGCTGGTGCCGGTATTCGGCCGCTTCGGACATCTGCTGTGCGAAATTGCCCGCCGTTGTCGCGCCGAGGTACACACGATAGACGCGCCGTGGGGCGAGGTGTTCAGCGCCGATCGCATCGAAGACGCGATTAAGCGGGTGCGCCCGCGCCTGCTGCTGACGGTGCAGGGCGATACGTCCACCACCATGCTGCAGCCGCTGCATGAGCTGGGCGATATCTGCCGCCGCCACGGCGTGCTGTTCTATACCGATGCGACGGCGTCCTTTGGCGGGAACCCGCTGGAGACCGACGCCTGGGGGCTGGATGCGGTCTCCGCCGGGCTGCAGAAGTGCCTGGGCGGCCCTTCCGGCAGTTCGCCGGTCACCCTCAGCCCGCAGTTTGAAGAGATCGTGCGCCGTCGCAAATGCGTGGAGGAGGGGATCCGCACCGCCGAACATGCCGACGGCGACGACGAGATGATCTACTCCAACTATTTCGACCTCGGCATGATCATGGATTATTGGGGGCCGGAACGCCTGAATCACCATACCGAAGCCACCAGCATGTTGTTCGCGGCACGAGAATGCGCGCGGGTGATCCTCGAGGAAGGGCTGGATCAGGCCATTGCCCGCCACCGGCTGCACGGCGCGGCGATGCTGGCGGGCATCCAAGGCATGGGGCTGGCGGTGTTCGGCGATCTCGAGCACCGCATGAATAACGTGCTCGGCGTGATGATCCCGCCGCAGGTGCACGGCGAGCAGGTGCGGCAGATGATGCTGAACGATTTCGCTATCGAAATCGGCACCTCGTTCGGCCCGCTGCAGGGCAAGATCTGGCGCATCGGCACCATGGGCTACAACGCGCGCAAAGATTGCGTGCTGCAAACGCTGGCGGCGCTGGAGGCGGTGTTGAACCGGTTGGGCTTCGCCACGCAACAGGGGGAGGCCCTCCAGGCGGCCTGGAACCTGTACGATGCAGGACGGCCAGAATGACGCCGCAGGAGGCGCAGCAGGCCGCCGCGCGGGTGATGGCGCGCTGTGACGAGCTGGCGGCGATCAGCGCGGAGCCCGGTAAACTGACGCGTCTTTATCTGTCTGCGGAACATCGGCGCGCCAACGTTCTGGTGGGCGAATGGATGCGCGAGAGCGGCATGCGGGTGTGGCAAGACAGCGTCGGCAATATCTGTGGCCGTTATGAAGGGCTAACGCCCGGCGCCCCCGCGCTGCTGCTCGGTTCGCATCTGGACACGGTGCGCAACGCCGGGCGCTATGACGGCATGCTCGGCGTGCTCACGGCGCTGGAAACGGTGGCGCAATACCACCGCCAGGGGCGCCGTTTGCCGCTGGCGCTGGAGGTGATCGGCTTTGCCGACGAAGAAGGCGCTCGCTTCGGCGTGACGTTGCTGGGCAGCCGCGGCTTGACCGGCCAATGGCCTCAGGAATGGCTGGCGCAGACTGATGCGGACGGGGTGAGCATCGCGCAGGCCATGCGCGACTTTGGGCTGGAGCCGACGGCGATCGCGCAGGCGCGCCGCGCGCCGCAGGAAATCCGCGCTTATCTGGAATTGCATATCGAACAGGGCCCATGTCTGGAGGCGGCCGACCTGGCGCTGGGGGTGGTGACGGCGATCAACGGCGCGCGTCGGCTTAACTGCGTCTTTAGCGGGGAGGCGGGCCATGCCGGTACGGTGCCGATGGGGCAGCGCAAAGACGCGCTGGCGGCCGCGGCGGAATGGATAACGGCGGTTGAAACGTTGACCCTCGCCGCCGATCCGCATCTGGTGGCCACCGTCGGCTGCATCGAGAGCCTGCCGGGCGCGGCCAACGTGATCCCGGGCGAAGTGCGATTGACGCTCGACGTGCGCGGCCCGCAGGATGCGCCGCTGGCGGCGCTGTTGGCGACGTTGCTGGCGCAGGCGCAGACGATCTGCGCACGCCGCGGAGCGCGCTTCGCCAGCGAGGAGTTTTACCGCATTGACGCCACCGCCTGCGATAGCGATCTGCAGCGCCGCTGGCAGGCGGCCGTCGAGCAGGTACAGGGGCAGAGTCTGGCGCTGCCGAGCGGCGCTGGTCATGACGCCATCGCCGTGGCGGCGCAATGGCCGGTCGGCATGCTGTTCGTGCGTTGCGCCGGCGGCGTCAGCCATCATCCGGCTGAAGCGGTGCGGCAGGCTGACGTAGCGCTGGCGATCCAGGCCTATTGCCTGACGATCGCCGGCTGGGATCGCGTTTAATCAGTCAAGACGCAGAAAGCTGTCGGCATCGCGCCAGGCCGGGAAGGCGCTGCGGTAACTCTGCAGGGTTTCCAGCGACAGCTCGGCGTCCAGCCGCGCGGCTGCGCCGGGCTCGGCATCCGCCAGGATCTCGCCCTGCGGGCTGATGATCAGGCTGTCTCCGCTGTAGTTCAGGCCGTTCGGATCATCGCCCACCCGGTTGCAGCCCGCCACATACACCTGATTTTCAATCGCCCGCGCCGCCAGCAGCGTTTGCCAATGGCGGCTGCGCGGCGCCGGCCAGTTGGCGACGTACAGCGCCAGATCGTAATCCTGCTGATAGCGCGCCCAGACCGGGAAACGCAGGTCGTAGCAGATCTGCGGCAGAATGCGCCAGCCGCGCCACTCGACGATTTCGCGCCGGTTGCCGGCCTGATAGTGCAGGTGTTCGCCGGCCATGCGGAACAGATGGCGTTTATCATAGGCATGCACCTGGCCGCCCGGCTCCACCAGCAGGAAGCGATTGACCGCGCCTTCGGCGGTTTTCAGCGCCACGCTGCCGCCGATCAACGCGTGGCTTTTCACCGCCCAGCCGTGCAGCCAGTCGATCACCTGCTGTTCGGGCAGGGCGCTCTCGCCGGCATCCATGGCAAAACCGGTGGTGAACATTTCCGGCAAGACGATGAGATCGCGCCCGACGATCGGCGCCAGCAACGCGTCGAAGGCGGCCAGGTTAGCGAGGCCGTCGCGCCAGACCAGAGGTTGCTGCAACAGGGTAATTTTTAAAGTCGACATAACCGCTCCGCAGCTGCATCCAGCGTGGCGTCCTGTTTAGCGAAGCACAGCCGGATCAATTTATGGGGGAAAGGATCGGCACAGAAGACCGACAGCGGAATGGCCGCCACGCCCACGTGCTCGGTTAACCAATGGCAGAACGCCACATCGTCCAGATCGGAGATGGCGCTGTAGTCCGCCAGCAAGAAGTATGTACCGGCGCAGGGTAAAATTTCCAGTCGGCTGCTCGCCAGCGCTTGCACGAAGCGGTCGCGCTTGGCGCGGTAGAATGCCGGCAACTGTCGCCAGTGCTCCGGCTCGGCGCGCAGGCTATCCGCCAGCGCCAGCTGCGCCGGGGTGTTGACCGAGAAGGTCAGGTATTGATGCACCTTGCGCACCTCGGCGCTCAGCGCGGCGGGCGCCACGCAGTAACCCACTTTCCAGCCGGTCATGTGGAAGGTTTTACCGAAGGAGGACACCGCGATCGCCCGTTGGCGCAATTGTGGGTGGGCCAACACGCTGGCGTGCCCGCCTTTGGCGAAGCAGATGTGTTCGTAGACTTCGTCGCTGAGCACGTAGATCTCGCGCTCGGCGATGGCGTGCCACAGCTGCTGCATGTCTTCCGCCTGCCAGGCGGTGGCGGACGGGTTGTGCGGCGTATTGACGATCACCAGACGGGTGCGCGGCGACAGCGCGGCGGCGAACCGTTGCCAATCCACGGCAAATGCGGGCGGCTGCAGGGCGAGGCGTTTGAGTACGCCGCCGGCCAGCGTCACCGCCGGCGCGTAGCTGTCGTAGCTCGGATCGAAACAGACCACCTCATCGCCGGGGCGCACCAGCGCGGTGATGGCGGCGAACAGCGCTTCGGTGGCACCGGCGGTGACGGTCACTTCGCTGCCGGCATCCGGCTGCCAGCCATACAGCTCGGCGGTTTTGTCGGCGATGGCTTCGCGCAGCGCCGCCACGCCGGTCATTGGCGCATATTGGTTGGCGCCCTGGGCGACGTGCCAGGCCAGGCGTGCTTTCAGGTAGTCCGGCCCGTCAAAATCAGGGAAGCCCTGCGACAGGTTGATCGCCTGATGCTGCTGCGCCAGCGCGCTCATCTGGGTGAAGATGGTGGTGCCCAGGGCAGGCAGTTTACTGTCGGGAATCAATGCGGAAGTGCTCATAGCAGGTGAATACTCCAGGCGCTTATATTGCCGTCAATATAACACGATGCTAGTATTTGGCAATCAAGACGCTTAGATGGCTAAATGCGAAAAAGTGCTTAGCCTGTCGCGCAGCCGGCTAAGCCTCACCTGCTGACCGCTATACCGAACGGGAAACGATAACAATGACGGAGAATCCGCAACTTACCGCATTACTGGCGGCCTGCCACTGGATTGGCGACAAAGGCTGGTGTCCGGCGACCGGCGGCAACATGTCGCTGCGCCTCGACGAACGCCAGTGCCTGGTCACCGAGTCCGGCAAAGACAAAGGGAGTCTGAGCGCCGCCGATTTTCTGCGGGTGGATATCGCTGACAATCACGTGCCGAGCGGCCGTACGCCGTCGGCGGAAACCGGGCTGCATACGCTGCTCTATCGCTTGTACCCGCACTTTGGCGCGGTGTTGCATACCCATTCCGTCAACGCCACCGTGTTGTCGCGGGTGGAACGCGGCGATGCGTTGGTGCTGCAGGGGTACGAAATGCAAAAGTCGCTCGCCGGTCAGCGCAGCCACCTGGACAGCGTGGCGATCCCCATTTTCGATAACGATCAGGACATTCCCCGGCTGGCGTCGCGCGTCGCGGCCTATGCCGAGGTCACGCCGCTGCAGTACGGTTTTCTGGTGCGCGGCCACGGTCTCTATTGCTGGGGAGGTCAGGTGGCGGAAGCCCGCCGCCATCTCGAAGGGCTGGAATTCCTGTTCCAGTGTGAACTGCAACGTCGCTTGCTGGAGGCGAAATGATCCGCGCTATCGTGACCGATATTGAAGGCACCACCAGCGATATTCGCTTCGTGCATCAGGTGCTGTTTCCCTATGCCCGCGAGCGGCTGGCGGATTTTGTACGCCGTCACGCCACGGAGAGCGAAGTCGCCGCGCCGTTGGCGGCGCTGCGCGCTGAAATTGACCAGCCGCAGGCGGATCTCGATGCGCTGATCGCCGCGCTGTATCGCTTTATGGATGAAGATCGCAAATCCACCGCGCTCAAGGCGCTGCAGGGCATCATCTGGCGCAGCGGCTATCGCGAGGGCGACTTCCGCGGACATCTTTATCCGGAGGTCGCCGGGCAGTTGGCTGCCTGGCAGCGCCAGGGGCTGAAGCTTTACGTTTATTCCTCCGGTTCGGTGGAGGCGCAGAAGCTGCTGTTCGGCCACAGCGACGCCGGCGATCTGCAGCCGCTGTTCAGCGGCTATTTCGACACCCGCGTCGGCGCCAAGCGTGAAACCGCGTCGTACCGCAACATCGCGCAGGCTATCGGCATCGCGCCCGACGAACTGCTGTTCCTGTCCGATATTCACCAGGAGCTGGACGCCGCGCAGGCCGCCGGCTGGCATACCTGCCAGCTGATCCGCGATGAGGCGGACGCACAGAGCCGGCATCCGCAGGTCAGCCGTTTTGATCACATCGATTTAGGGGAGTTTGTCTCATGAGTGGATTGACCATTTTCAGTGATACAGCACCGCAGCAGCCGCTGTGGCAGAGCCGCGACGCGCAGGAAATCCAGCGCCAGCTGGCGCAGATCGGCGTGCGCTTTGAGCGTTGGCAGGCGGATCGCGAGTTGGGCGACAACCCGCAGCCGGAGGCGGTGATCGCCGCCTACCAGCATGAGATCGACCGGCTGGTGGCGGAAAAGGGCTACCAGAGTTGGGACGTGATCAGCATGCGGCCGGACCACGAGCAGCGTCAGGCGCTGCGCGAAAAATTCCTGTCCGAACACACGCACGGCGAGGATGAAGTGCGCTTTTTCGTTGAAGGGGCGGGGCTGTTTTGCCTGCATCTGGACGGCAAGATCTTCCAGATCCTGTGCGAAAAGAACGATCTGATCTCAGTGCCGGCCAACACCCGTCACTGGTTCGATATGGGCTCGGCGCCGCACTTTACCGCGATCCGGGTATTTGACAACCCGGAAGGCTGGGTGGCGCATTTCACCGGCGACACGATCGCCGATGCCTATCCGCGTCTGGACTGATCGTCAACCGGCGGGCGTTAACCCAGCGCCCGCTGGAAAATCCCCGCTTCAACCTGCTGCGGCGTGATCACGCCGCTGTCGAACACCCACCCGCTGATAAGCTTGGCCGGCGTGACGTCGAACGCCGGATTGCAGACCGGCGCATCGGCCGGCGCCCACTGGCAGGCGCCGAAACTGCCTGAAACGCCGGTGACTTCGGCCGCCGCGCGTTGCTCGATCGGGATGGCGGCGCCGTCCGGACAGTGCGGATCGTGGGTGGTATGCGGGGCAGCCACATAGAATGGAATGCTATGGTAGTGCGCCAGCACCGCCAGGCTGTAGGTGCCAATCTTGTTGGCGACGTCGCCGTTGGCGGCGATGCGATCCGCGCCGACCCACACCGCATCGACCTGGCCCTGCGCCATCAGGCTGGCGGCCATCGAATCGCAGATCAGACGATAGGGAATGCCCAGCTCGCCCAGTTCCCAGGCGGTCAGACGGCCGCCCTGCAGCAGCGGCCGGGTTTCATCAACCCATACCTGTTGCACTTTGCCCTGCTGGTGGGCGTGCAGCAGCACGCCGATGGCGGTGCCGACGCCGGCGGTGGCCAACCCGCCGGTATTGCAGTGGGTCAGCAGGCGGCTGCCGGGCTTGACCAGCCCAGCGCCGTGATCGGCGATGCGATCGCACAGCCGGCGATCTTCCTCCACCAGCCGCAGCGCTTCGTTCACCATCGCCGGCGCCCAGTCCGGCTCCGCCAGCGCCAGCTTCATGCAATCCAGATTGTTCATCAGGTTAACCGCCGTCGGGCGGGCGGCGCGTAGCGTGTGCAGCGCCTGTTCCAGCTCGGCGCGTGGCACACCGCGTTCCGCCAGCAGCGCCAACAGCAGGCTGGCGGACAGCCCGATCAGCGGCGCGCCGCGCACCCGCAGGCTGTGAATGTGCCCGACCAACTCCTCCACGCTGTCGCAGGCGCGCCACCGCTTTTCCTGCGGCAGGGCTTGCTGATCGAGGATCCAAAGGCGGTTGTCCCGCAGGGTCAAACTGGTGGTGTTAAGCGCTTGCATCGGCGGTTAATTCCTTGTTGCGAGGTTATTGCATCTGAAACGCTATTCTGCCAACATGACTTCCAGATGTATAGACGTCCAAATGCTTTTACGTCTAAATAAACAGAATCGCTGGGGGCAGCGAGAGAGAACAGAGGGGTTGGGGAATGTCGCTTTATCGTACGTTTACGGCTGCCGATGCCGTTGAATATGCCCGCCAATACGGGCAGGTGGCCGATCCGCAAGCGCTGGTGAGCGCCGACGAGATCGGCGACGGCAACCTGAACCTGGTGTTCAAGATCCGCGATCGCGAAGGCGTGAGCCGGGTGATCGTCAAACAGGCGTTGCCGTACGTGCGCTGCGTGGGCGAATCCTGGCCGCTGACGCTGGATCGGGCGCGCATCGAAGCGGAAACGCTGTTGATCCACGGCGGTTTCTGCCCGCGACATACGGTAAAAGTCCTGCACCACGATCCCGAGTTGGCGGTGATGGTGCAAGAAGATCTCTCCGACCATCGCATCTGGCGCAGCGAACTGGTGCAGGGGAACTATCATCCGCTGGCGGCCGGTCAGCTGGCGGAATACCTGGCGCAAACGCTGTTCCACACCTCCGATTTTTATCAGTCGGCGCAGCAGAAAAAAGCGGAAGTCAGCCGCTTCACCAACCCCGAACTGTGCCAGATCACCGAAGATCTGTTCTTTACCGATCCCTATATCGACCATGAGCGCAATCAGTTCGAGGCGGCGCTGTTGCCGCAGGTGCAGGCGTTGCGTGAGGATGTGCCGCTGAAGCTGGCGGTGGCCGGCCTGAAACACCGCTTTCTCAGCAAGGCGGAGGCGTTGTTGCACGGGGATATCCACAGCGGTTCAATTTTCGTGGCGGAAGGACGATTGAAAGCGATCGACGCTGAATTCGGTTTCTACGGCCCGATCGGTTTTGATGTCGGCACTGCGTTAGGCAATCTGCTGCTCAACTATTGCGGCCAGCCTGGGCTGTACGGGCCGCGCGACGCCGCCGCCGGGCGCGAGCAGCGTCTGCAGGATGTGCGCGAGCTGTGGCTGATCTTTGCCGATCGTTTCCTGGCGCTGTGCCATCAGCAAAGCCGCGATGCGGCGCTGGCGACGCCGGGTTACGCCGAGCAGTTCCTGCAGCAGGTCTGGACTGATGCGGTAGGGTACTGCGGCACAGAGCTGATTCGGCGCACTATCGGCCTGGCGCACGTCGCCGATCTGGACAGCATCGCCGACGCCGACATGCGCCTCGACTGTCAGCGTCATGCGCTGGGTTTGGGGCGCACGCTGATCGTCAATGCGCCGCAGATCGAGCATATCGACGCGCTGTTGGCGCGCATTCGTCAGCAAGGCTGAAGAGCCCGACAGTAATGAGGCAAACCCGGCTGCGGCCGGGTTTTTTTTTAATAACTTATTGGCATCAGTAACAGAATAGATAAATTGTTTTTAACTAAAAAGGTATTTTCACTCGCGTCTTATTTGTAAATTTAATTATATTTTATGACCGTTGGTTACATGTCTTTAATATTAACGCCATCCATAAGGACAGTGCTTATTTATCTGGCTTTCATGACGGTGATTAAAATAAAAAAAACGCCATTCGTTCTTTTTTTGATCGTTTTATTGTGGGGGTGGGAAGATGAAAAAAGACTTTTTATCGATAAAAACTATCACGTCGCCGTTACTTTTTTAAGAAATGGGATAACTCATGCTTGGGTTTGAATAAAGCAGCGGGTTGATTATCTCAATATTACCCCCTAGATTATTCGAGTGTCGGGCAATCGTAAATAAATAACGCAAGGTTATTAACTATAAGTAACCTTTGGCCTCACTTTGTCTGATTATTTCTATCGAGATCGGAGTGCTCCATGCAATTAACGCCAAGAGAAATCGAAAAGCTGATGGTCTATACCCTGGCTGACGTCGCATTAAAACGAAAATCCAGAGGGATAAAGCTTAATTATCCCGAGGCGGTGGCCATTATTACCACCGCGGCGCTGGAGGGCGCCCGCGAGGGAAAAACGCTGGAAGAAGTCATGAACGACACGCGGCAGGTTTTGAGCCGCGATGACGTCATGGACGGCGTGGCGGACTTGATCCCGCATGTGCAGGTCGAGGCGATATTCAGCGACGGCAGCCGCCTGGTGACGGTGCACGATCCTATTCAATAAGCGCCGATGGCCTTCCTGAATCCCATGGACGAATCTTATCAGCACAGGTATTTCGATGAAAAAGCATGACAAAGAAAAGCACGTGCCGCCAGGCGGCTATATCCTGTCCGAAAGTCCCATCACCTTCAATGAAGATCGCGAGACGGTTATTTTAACGGTGCGCAATACCGGCGACAGGCCTATTCAGGTCGGCTCACACTTTCATTTCTTCGAAGCCAACAAAGCGCTGCAGTTCGATCGCGCTGCCGCCTTTGGCAAACGGTTAAATATCACCGCCACGACGGCGATCCGTTTTGAGCCCGGCGATGAAATCGAGGTGGCGCTTATTGCCATCGGCGGCAAGCAAACGGTTTATGGTTTTAATAATCTGGTGGACGGTTGGGCGGGCGACAGCCCGGTAGCCGCCGGTGAAAGAGTAAAGAAAACTATAGATGTAAAGCGAGCTATTGAGCTGGGTTATAAAAACCGCGATCAGGCGCCCATCAAGACGGACGAGGAATAAAGCATGCCAACGATCTCCAGGCAGGAATATGCCGGGCTGTTCGGCCCGACCACCGGCGATAAAATTCGCTTGGGCGATACGCAACTGTTTATTGAAATAGAAAAAGATCTGCGCGGTTACGGTGAGGAATCGGTCTACGGCGGCGGTAAGTCGCTGCGCGACGGCATGGGCGCCGATAACCGATTAACCAGCGACAATGTGTTGGATCTGGTCATTACCAATGTGACCATTCTGGACGCCCGGCAAGGGGTGATCAAGGCGGACGTCGGCATTAAAAACGGCCTGATCGCCGGCATTGGCAAAAGCGGCAACCCGGCGATGATGAACGGCGTCACGCCCGGCATGGTGGTGGGGGTCAGCACCGACGCCATCTCGGGCGAACACCTGATCCTGACCGCCGCCGGCATCGATACGCACATTCATTTCATTTCGCCGCATCAGGCCGCACATGCGCTCTCCAACGGCGTGACGACCTTCTTCGGCGGCGGCGTCGGGCCGACCGACGGTTCCAACGGCACCACGGTGACCGCCGGGCCTTGGCATATCCACCGCATGCTGCGCGCCTTCGAGAACATGCCGGTCAACGTGGGAATGCTCGGCAAGGGGCACGCTTCGCACGCTGCGCCGCTGGTCGAACAAATCGCCGCCGGCGTGGCCGGGCTGAAGGTGCATGAGGACTGGGGCGCCACCAACTCCGCGCTGCGCCACGCGCTGCGGGTGGCCGACGACATGGATATTCAGGTGGCGGTGCATACCGACAGTCTGAACGAGGGCGGCTACGTCGAGGACACCATCGACGCCTTCGAAGGGCGCACTATCCACACCTTCCACACCGAAGGCGCCGGCGGCGGGCACTCGCCGGATATCATCAAGGTCGCCGCGCAGATGAACGTCTTGCCGAGCTCCACCAACCCCACGCTGCCGTTCGGCATCAACAGTCAGGCCGAACTGTTCGACATGATCATGGTGTGCCACAACCTCAACCCCAATGTGCCGGCCGACGTGGCGTTTTCCGAAAGCCGGGTGCGGCCGGAAACCATCGCCGCGGAAAACGTGCTGCACGACATGGGCGTGCTGTCGATGTTTTCCAGCGACTCCCAGGCGATGGGGCGGGTTGGCGAAAACTGGCTGCGGGTGATGCAGACGGCACACGCGATGAAAGCCGCGCGCGGCAAGCTGCCGGAAGATGCGGCGGAACACGATAACTTCCGCGTGCTGCGCTACGTGGCGAAGATCACCATCAACCCGGCGATCGCGCAGGGCATCAGCCACGTGCTGGGTTCGGTCGAGGTCGGCAAGATGGCCGATCTGGTGCTGTGGGAGCCGCGCTTCTTCGGTGCCAAGCCGAAGCTGGTGATCAAGGGCGGGATGATTAACTGGGCGGTGATGGGCGATCCCAACGCGTCGTTGCCGACGCCGCAGCCCACGTTCTACCGACCGATGTTCGGCGCCATGGGCAAATCGCTGCAGGAAACCTGCGTCACCTTCGTCTCCGGCGCGGCATTGCACGACGGCATCAAAGAGAAACTGGGGCTGGAGCGGCAGGTGATGGCAGTGCATAACTGCCGCGCGATCTCCAAGCAGGACATGGTGCGCAATGCGGAAACGCCGCACATCGAGGTGGATCCCGAAACCTTCGCCGTCAAGGTCAACGGCGAACACGCCACGGTGAAACCGATCGCCACCGCCGTGCTTAATCAACGCTACTTCTTCAGCTAGGAACCGCCGCTCATGATCGTGATTGAAAAGATACTCGGCAATATCAAACGGGATGCCGACTGGCGTGAGCGCTTGCAACACGCCTCGCTGGACGTGCTGGCGCTTTCGCAGTGGGAGGCGCAGAAAAGCCGGTGCCGCAAAACCACCCGCGATGGTCAGGATCTCGGCATTTCCCTCGATCGTCACCAGGTGCTGGCCGACGGCGATGTGCTGCTTTGGGACGAAGCGAACCACAGCGCGGTGGTGGTGCAGATGAACCTGCGCGATGTGATGGTAATCCATCTTGAGTCGCTGCTGGCGACCGATATGGCTACGGTGCTGAAGACCGCGTTCGAATTGGGGCATGCGCTGGGCAATCAGCACTGGAAGTCAGTCATCAAGGGCGATCGCATCTTTATTCCGCTGACGGTGGCGACCAAGGTGATGGATTCGGTGATGAAAACCCACGGCTTTCATGCGCTGCCTTATTCGTTCGTGAAGGGTGAAAGCATTTTGCCGCATCTGACCCAGCCCGAAGCGCGCCTGCTGTTCGGCGGCGCGGAGGATTCCGCCACCCATGTGCATGTTGACAGCCCATTCCTCGGTCAGCATGTGATCAAATTGAAATGAACGCTGTTCAGCTGATTCGCATCCTGCAGTTTGCCGACTCGGTGCTGCCGGTGGGGGCGTTTGCCTTTTCCAATGGCGTCGAGTCGGCGATCCAGGCCGGCATCGTGCGCGATGTCGACACGCTGAAATCGTTCACCCGCACCGCTTTGCAACAGGCGGCGGGCGGCGACGGCCGGGCGGTCGCGGCGGCCTGCCGGGCGCTGCAGGGGGGCGATCGCGAGGCGGTTATCGGGCACGACTGGGCGCTGTTCAACCGCAAGCTGAATGAAGAAGGCCGCAGCATGGTGGTGAGGATGGGAAAGAAGCTGGCGGAAATGACGGCGGCCATCTGTGATGAGCCCCAGGTGGTCTGGTGGCTTGAGCAGATCAAAACCGGCCGCGCCGCCGGCACCTATCCGGTGACGCAGGCGGTAGTGATGACGGCGCTGGGCGCGGGGCCGCGCGAGGTGGCGGTGATGCATCAGTACGGCGTGGCGATGACCATTCTCAGCGCCGCCATGCGCCTGATGCGCGTCACCCATATCGACACCCAACGCATCCTGTTTCAACTCAACCGGGACATCGACGTTTTTTGTGACGAAGCCGAACGCGGCGGCGTTGAACAAATGGCCTCTTACGCGCCGGTGACCGACGTCCTGGCCGCGCTGCACGTCGGCGCATTTACCCGACTGTTCAGCAACTAATGATAAAGGAACGAGCAGAGTGAAGAAAATTACCCGCATTGGCATCGGCGGCCCGGTAGGCTCGGGCAAGACCGCGATTATCGAAGTCATTACGCCGCGCCTGATCGAACGGGGCATCAGCCCGTTAATCATCACCAACGACATCGTCACTACCGAAGACGCCAAACAGGTCAAGCGCACGCTCAAGGGGATCCTCGACGAGGAGAAAATTCTGGGCGTGGAAACCGGCGCCTGCCCGCATACCGCGGTGCGCGAGGATCCGAGCATGAATATCGCCGCGGTGGAGGAGATGGAGGCCCGTTTCCCGGACAGCGACGTGGTGATGATCGAGAGCGGCGGCGATAACCTGACGTTGACCTTCAGCCCGGCGCTGGCGGACTTTTACATCTACGTTATCGACGTCGCCGAAGGGGAAAAGATCCCGCGCAAAAATGGCCCGGGCCTGGTTCAGGCCGACATCCTGGTGATCAACAAAATCGATTTGGCGCCGTACGTCGGCGCCAGCCTGGCGGTGATGGAACACGATACGCGCGTGGTGCGCGGCGAGCGGCCTTATATCCTCACCAACTGCAAAACTGGCGAAGGCATCGACGAACTGGTGGACATGATCATGCGTGATTTCCTGTTCACCCACGCGCCGTCGGCGGCGTTATGACGGCCGTCAGCGAAGCGGCGAGGCGCGTGGCGCAACTCGGCGCCGACGCGCCGGAGTTGGCCGCCTACCAGGACGAACCGCCGCAGATGGCCAGCGGCGGCGTGGGCAAAACCGGCTATCTGCGGCTGGGGTTCGCGCTGAACGGGCATCGTAGCGTGCTGCGGCAAATGGAGCGGCGCGTGCCATTTCTGGTGCAGCGGGCGCTGTATTGGGACGAGGCGCTGCCGCAGATGCCGTGCGTATTCGTCATCTCCACCTCGGGCTGCATCTTGCAGGGCGATCGCCTGACGCTCGAGGTGCAGGTCGCCCCCCGGGCCTGCGGGCATGTCACCACTCAATCGGCGACCAAGATCCACGCCATGGAAAATAACTACGCGGCGCAGATGCAGACGCTGACGCTCGAAGAGGGCAGCTATCTGGAGATGATGCCCGATCCGGTGATCCCTCACTGCGGCTCGCGCTTCATTACCGATACCCGCATTACGCTGCACCCCACGGCGACGCTGCTCTATGGCGAGATCCTGATGTCGGGACGCAAACACCATCAGGCGGATCGCGGTTTCAGATTCGACGTTTACTCTTCGCGCATCAGCGCCTGTCGCCCCGAGGGCAACACGCTGTTTGTCGAGCGCTATGTGCTGGAACCGCATAAACATCCGCTGAATGGGGTCGGCGTGATGGGGCCGTTCGATGTGTTCGGCAATGTGATCCTGCTGACGCCGCCCGAGCATCATCAGCGGATCCTCGATCGCATCGCGCCCCGCTATGACGAGGCTGAGGGGATCGCCAGCGGCGTCAGCCGGTTGCCCAATGAGTGCGGGCTGATCTTTAAGGCTTTGGGCAAAGAGGCGCGCCAGGTGAAGGCGGCGATTCGCGCTTTCTGGCGCGTCGCCCGGGAGGAAATCCTGGGCGTGACGCTGCCCGAGCCTTTTATCTGGCGCTAGTCTGCAGCGGGAAGCGGTCATGACGACAAAGTGGAGTTGGGCGGCGTTGTGCGCCCGCAGCCGAATAGCGGCGGTGACGGATGCGGTGCTGCGCGGCTGTTCGCAGGTGATGTTTCAAAATAACCCTTTGACCGGATTATTGTTTTTCATCGCCATTTTCGTGGGCGCCTGGGAAGAGGGGCTGCCGCAGGTGGCCTTCGGCTGCCTGCTGGGTACGGCGGCGGCGACGCTCAGCGCGGCGTGGTTGGTGGACGATCGCGCAGCGTTGCGCACCGGTCTCTATGGCTACAACGGCTGCCTGGTCGGCGCCGCGCTGCCGACTTTTTTGCTGCCCTCTGTCTGGCTGTGGATCGGCGTGATCTTCAGCAGCGCGATCTCGGTGATCGTCACCGTCGGCCTCAATCGGCTGCTGCGTACCTGGAAGATCGCGGCGCTGACCGCGCCTTTCGTGCTGACCACCTGGACGGTGCTGCTGGCCAGCTACCCGTTCAGCCATCTGCGGCATGTGCGGTTGCCGCCGGCGGCCATCCCGGCCGACGGCGCGGTGTTCAACCCGCATCCCGACCTGGCGGAGGTGTTGAGCGGTGCGTTGCACGGCGTCTCCCAGGTCTTTTTGTGCAGCAGCGTGAGCGGCGGCGTGCTGCTGTTGCTCGGGCTGGCGGTTTCGTCGCCGCACGCGATGGCGCTGGGTTTTTTCGGCGCCTTGCTGGCGGTGATCACCGCGCTGGCGATCGGCGCCGATCCGCAGGCGGTCTTCGCCGGGCTATATGCTTTCAGCGCGGTGCTGACGGCGGTGGCGCTGGGTTCCGTCTTCAACCCGCCCGGCCGGCGGGTGCTGATCTATACGCTGCTCGGCGTGATTTTCACGGTGCTGGCGCAGGGGGCTTTCAATACCTTGCTGGCTCCGCTGGGGATGCCGTCGTTGACCATGCCGTTCGTGATCGCGTCCTGGGTGTTTTTGAGCGCCAATCCGGCGGTGATCGCGGCGCGGCGCTAATCCATTGATTTCAACATAACGAGAATACGGGAGTGTGGGTATGGCGGTAATTTCCGAAGGATTGCATGGCGCGGCCCGGCGTCGGGCGGTATCCTTGCTGCTGGGGCTGGTGGCGGTCAACGTCGTTGTCTGGCTGCTGGCGCTGGCGGTGTTCAAAGACAATGCGGCGCTGATGGGTACCGCCTTGCTGGCCTACAGTTTTGGTCTGCGTCATGCGGTGGATGCCGATCACATCGCCGCGATCGACAACGTGACCCGCAAGCTGATGCAACAGGGCAAAACGCCGGTGGCGGTCGGCACCTTCTTCTCGCTCGGCCACTCGACCATCGTGGTGCTGGCCTCGGCCGCCATTGCCGCCACGGCGATGATGTTCAGCCGACAGATGGGCTGGTTTCACGAAACCGGCGGTTTGATCGGCACGCTGGTGTCCGCGCTGTTTCTGCTGACGGTGGCCTTTATCAACCTGCTGGTGCTGATCTCCGTGTGGCGCGCTTTCCGGCAGGTGAAGGCGGGCGAGCTGCCTGCGCATCAATCGCTGGATCTGTTGATGAGCGGCGGCGGTGCGCTGGCGCGCTGCTTCCGCCCGCTGTTCAGGCTGGTGAATCAGAGCTGGCACATGTACCTGGTGGGCTTCTTGTTTGGCCTGGGCTTCGACACCGCCACCGAGGTCGGGTTGCTGGGGATTTCGGCTGCCGGTGCCGGCCACGGCATGAACCTGTGGAGCATCATGCTGTTCCCGGCGCTGTTCGCCGCCGGCATGGCGCTGATCGACTCCATCGACAACTTCGTGATGATTGGCGCTTACGGCTGGGCGTTCTCCAAACCGATCCGCAAACTGTACTACAACATGACCATCACGGCGGCGTCGGTGATCATCGCGGTGTTTATCGGCGGCATCGAAGCGCTCGGACTTATCGCCGACAAGCTGGCGCTGTCCGGCCCGCTGTGGGACGCCGTGGCGCGGCTCAACGATCATCTGGGGGAGATGGGCTATTGGGTGATCGCCGTGTTCATTTTCTGCTGGCTGGTGTCGGTGGTGAATTACCGCCTGCGCGGTTATGACAAGCTGACGGTCAGCGGCTGAAAAGGCGGGTGCTCGTGGATCCTGCCTGACACCATCAGCCAACGGGCGGGGCGAACCCCGCCGTTGGGTTGCCTTACCGTTCGGATTCGTAAGCCAAAGTGGCCGCAACCTCCGAGTCTCCCAACCTGATGCGCAGTTCGCACAGCGAACCGCGGGTTAGCCAGATGAACGCGATCAGCGTCATACAGACGATCACCAGCTTAAGCACGACCCGTTTTTGCTGCATTTTTGACCTCCCTATCCTTGCCTTGCGGCGGGTAAGAGGCTAACCTGATGTTGCTTGGCATCAGAGTGGCCTCGGGTTGATAATATCGACTCGGGGCCTTTCTCTTTCTCTCCTTTGCCAAGGCTCCGGACAGAAAGATCCAGAGCACCCGCTGCGCAGTCTACCCGAACTTCCTTCCCGTGAAATCCGCCGTTGCGCCAACCTGCGGCGCGGTGCGCAGTTCGTGATGCAAGAAAAGAAAAAGGGGCGATGATGATCGCCCCTTGGATGCGTGGAGTAGGAATTGGCGTTAAGCCGCTTCGGTCTGCTGTTGGCGCTTAGACTGCGCCGCCGGCTTTTCCGGCTTGGCGGCCGCCAGCGCATCCGGCGCAAAGTCGTCCACGTTGATGGAGCGCAGGCGGCTCTCTTCGGCTTTCACCAGGATCTTCGCTTCGTCGGCGCTGATCTTGCCTTCTTCCAGCGCGCGCTCCGCCAAACGATCCAGACGGGTGAACGGCAGGTTTTTGCCGGCCGCCTTGCACAGACGTTCGTGAATCGGCTCGGCGGCCATCACGTCGGCCAGCGCCGCTTCCAGCAGGCCTATTGGGTTATGCTCGCTCGGCGTCAGGTACTGGCCGCGTCCCAGACGGCTGCGGGTGGCGGAAGGCACCTGCAGGATCTTGGCCAGCTGATGATCCAGGCGATCGGACGGAGCGGTATGCACGCGGCCGAACGGGAAGACCACGAAGCGCAGCGTGCCGGCGATAAAGCGGTTCGGGAAGTTGCGCAGCAGATCATCCAGCGCCTGTTCGGCTTTATGCAGGCTGTCTTGCACGCCCCAATGTACCAGCGGCAGATCTTCTTTCTGACGGCCTTCGTCGTCAAAGCGTTTCAGCACGGCGGAAGCCAGGTACATCTGGCTGAGGATATCCCCCAGGCGAGCGGAGATGCGCTCGCGGCGCTTCAGGCTGCCGCCCAGCACGCCCATGGAAACGTCCGACAGCAACGCCAGGTTGGCGCTCAGGCGGTTCAACTGCTGATAGTAACGACGGGTCGCGTCCTTGGTCGGCGTGGCGCTGGTGCGGCCGTTGGTCAGGCCCAGCCAGAAGCTGCGTACCTTGTTGCTGCCGACGTGGCCCAGGTGGCCGAACAGCGATTTATCGAAGGCGTTCAGATCGTTGTTCTGCGCCGCCGCCATTTCATCCAGCACATAAGGATGGCAGCGGATCGCGCCCTGACCGAAGATCATCATGGTGCGGGTCAGGATGTTCGCGCCTTCCACCGTGATGGCGATCGGTGCGCCCTGATAAGCGCGAGCCAGGAAGTTGGATTCGCCCAGCATAATGCCTTTACCGCCGGCGATGTCCATGGCGTCAACGATCGACTGCTGGCCGCGGTGCGTACAGTGGTATTTGACGATGGCCGACAGCACGGCCGGTTTCTCGCCCTGCACCAGCGCGTAGGTGATCAGCGAAGCGGCGGCGTCCATCACATAGGTGTTGCCGGCGATGCGCGCCAACGGCTCTTCGATCCCTTCCATTTTACCGATGGAGATCTTGAACTGACGGCGAATGTGCGCGTAGGCGCCGGTCGCCAGGGCGATGGATTTCAGGCTGCCGGTGGAGTTGGACGGCAGGGTGATGCCGCGACCGACCGACAGGCATTCAACCAGCATGCGCCAGCCCTGGCCGGCCATTTTCGGGCCGCCGATGATGTAATCGATCGGCACGAACACGTCGGTGCCGCGGGTCGGGCCGTTCTGGAACGGCACGTTCAGCGGGAAGTGGCGGTTGCCGATTTCCACGCCCGGCGTGCTGGTCGGGATCAGCGCACAGGTGATGCCCGGGGATTCGTTGTCGCTCAGCAGGCGGTTCGGGTCATGCAGTTTGAATGCTAAACCCAGTACGGTGGCGACCGGCGCCAGCGTGATGTAGCGCTTGTTCCAGGTCAGGCGCATGCCCAGCACCTGCTTGCCTTGCCATTCGCCCATGCACACGGTGCCCACGTCTGGAATGGCACCGGCATCGGAACCCGCTTCCGGGCTGGTCAGCGCGAAGCAAGGGATCTCGTCGCCGCGCGCCAGGCCCGGCAGATAGTGGTTTTTCTGTTCTTCGGTACCGTAATGCTGCAGCAGTTCGCCTGGGCCGAGGGAGTTCGGCACGCCGACGGTGATCGCCAGGATGCCGGAAACGCCGGCCAGTTTTTGCAGCACCATCGCCTGAGCGTATGGGGAGAATTCCAGACCGCCGTACTCTTTCTTGATGATCATCGCGAAGAAACGGTGTTCTTTCAGGTACGCCCAGAGTTCAGGCGGCAGATCGGCCAGTTCGTGAGTGATCTGGAAGTCGTTGGCCATGCGGCAGGCTTCTTCCACCGGGCCGTCGATAAACGCCTGCTCTTCTTCCGTCAGGCGCGGTTTCGGGTAGCTGTGCAGCTTGTTCCAGTCCGGCGCGCCGCGGAACAGATCGCCTTCCCACCAGGTGGTGCCCGCGTCGATCGCTTCCTTCTCGGTGGTGGACATCGGCGGCATCACCTTGCGGAAGGCGCGCAGCGCCGGCGCGGAGAGCAGAGAGCGACGCACAGAGGAAAGGTTCAGCGGCAGCAGCACGATCGCCAGCGGCAGCAACAGCCAGAAGCTCCACAGGCCGATCGCGCCCATGGCGGCGGTGTACGCCACCAGGATCAGGCTGCTGAGGGTAAGGTTCACTCGGTGGTAGAACACCACGCCGAGGAGAGCCAGTAAAACGACAATACTAAGAACCATCATAAGAAGCTCCGAAGTAGTAAGAGGTCTGACCTGTTGTGTGTATGTAATAGGTTTTAGTACAAGCCAGAATTTTTATCAATGCGTTTACAGTTTAATTACAACTCAGGTCACAAACTGACAGCACCAATCATCAAAAACCTCTCCGCTTCCTTAACCGGCGCGCTGTTTGGCTGAGAATGCTTCTCGCTGTTTCCGCGATCCGGTACACTGCGGAGCGGAAGATTTGACGATAACAAGAGGTTCCTCATGTACCACGACCTTATTCGCAGTGAACTGAACGAAGCGGCTGATACCCTGGCGAAATTTATCAATGACGACGCCAACATCGACGCCATCCAACGCGCGGCGGTGCTGCTGGCGGACTCCTTCAAAGCCGGCGGTAAAGTGATCTCCTGCGGCAACGGCGGTTCCCATTGCGACGCGATGCATTTCGCCGAAGAGCTGACCGGCCGCTACCGTGAAAACCGCCCGGGCTACCCGGCGATTGCCATCTCGGACGTGAGCCATCTGTCCTGCGTCAGCAACGACTTCGGCTATGAGTATGTGTTCTCCCGCTATGTGGAAGCGGTGGGCCGCGAAGGCGACGTGCTGCTGGGTATTTCCACCTCCGGCAACTCCGGCAACATCATCAAGGCCATCGACGCGGCGCGCGCCAAGGGGATGAAAGTGATCACCCTGACCGGCAAGGACGGCGGCAAAATGGCGGGTTCCGCCGATGTGGAAATCCGTGTGCCGCACTTCGGCTACGCCGATCGCATTCAGGAAATCCACATCAAAGCGATTCACATCTTGATTCAGCTGATCGAAAAAGAGATGGTTAAGGCTTGATAGCCTTCGGGGGGCTGCGGCTCCCCCAGGAATAAGACAGCGGGCGCCGCATGCATGCCGCGCCCGCACAGCGTATGTCAGTGTGGTTAAGGAGTGCTGGCGATGTGTGAACTGCTCGGGATGAGCGCAAACGTACCGACCGATATCTGCTTCAGCTTTACCGGCCTGGTACAGCGCGGCGGCCGCACCGGGCCGCATAAGGATGGCTGGGGCATTACCTTCTATGAAGGGAACGGCTGCCGCACATTCAAGGATCCGCAGCCGAGCTTCAACTCGCCGATCGCCCGCCTGGTGCAGGACTATCCGATCAAGTCTTGCGCGGTGGTGTCCCATATTCGCCAGGCCAACCGCGGCGAAGTGGCGCTGGAAAACACCCATCCGTTCACCCGCGAACTGTGGGGCCGCAACTGGACCTACGCGCACAACGGCCAATTGAAAGGCTATCGCCAGCTGGATACCGGCACGTTTCGCCCGGTCGGCCAGACCGACAGCGAATACGCGTTTTGCTGGCTGCTGCATCAGCTGGCGTTGAAATACCCGCGCACCCCGAGCCAGTGGCCGGCGGTGTTCCGCTATATCGGCCTGTTGGCGAGCCAGCTGCGCAAGAAAGGGGTATTTAACATGCTGTTGTCGGACGGGCGCTTCGTGATGGCCTATTGCTCCACCAACCTGTATTGGATCACGCGCCGCGCGCCGTTCGGCAAGGCGACGCTACTGGATCAGGACGTGGAGATCGATTTTCAGCAGCAGACCACACCGAACGATGTGGTCACGGTGATCGCCACCCAACCGCTGACCGCCAACGAAACCTGGCACAAGATTGAGCCAGGCGAGTTCGCGTTATTTCACTTCGGTGAGCGGCTTGTTCTGAGCGAAGGGATTGGTGTTGGGCGTCGGGCTGGTTGACGCGTACTGCGTCATCTGGCCGCTGCTCATCAACGGTTGACCCAGCACATACTGGCCGTTGTCCACGGTCATCATCGGCGGCTGGTGGTTCTTCGCGAAGTAATCATAGCCCGGCTTCAGCTGGCGCCAGAAGGCGATATAGCTGGATGACGCATGGCGCTTCAGGTTCTGTTCGGTCATGCGGAACGGGTAGATGCTGATGTCGACGCGGCTTTGGCCATAGGCGAAGGCGGCTTCGACGTAGCGATAGATCTCATCCATATAGGTGTTGGTCATCGCGTAACAGCCGATCGATTTACATTCGCCGTGGATCATCAGATAAGCGCCGGAATAGCCCTGCGACTTATCGTAATCATTAGGGAAACCGATATTGATCGCCCGATAATACTTGCTGTCGGGTTTCAGATGGCGCGCGTCAACGCTATAAAAGCCTTCCGGACTTTTAAAGTCGCCTTCACGACGTTTAGGACCCAGCCCGCCGGAGAAATTACAGATCGGGAACGTATTGACCAAGCGGAATTCATTGCCCATTTTGGCATACAATTCCAGCTTGCGTTCCTCTTTGAAGATCTGAATATAGACCGGCGACCCCAATAATTGCTGTTTAACTACCGGCGCTTCGGGTACCTGCTCGCTGGCGCTGCAGGCCGTGATCATCGGCATAGAAACAAGCATCGCAAACAACAGCGCGATTTTGCTCATTATTATTCCTGCTTATATTTATCTGCCGGCGCAATGAGATTGGCCAGCGTGCCACTGATTATTGTTTTTACTGCTGCAAAACACCGCCAGATTACCAGCGCGTTTATTTTTAGCAATACGTGATATGTATAAAAAAACGACAAAGCTCGATAAAAGTGAAATGACCGGCAGATTTTAACGATAAGTAGTGAAAAACAGGCGAAATTTAATTGCGTTTGCTTGACACAAGTCACGACGGAACGCAGAACAATGTTGCGAACAATGTTAATATTCTCTCTTCAATTTAACGCGCTGTGGCGATTGAAGCGGCAGGAGTTATTGCATATAACCCGGCCGTTTTGATGGTTATTTGGCTACATGCCGTTAACACATCGACTGTCGCGCAAACAACGGAAGGGGGATTCAAGGGAATGCGCGTTACCCCAGTTTTTCACTGCGAGAAAGTTCATGTTGGGCGTGCCGTTGTGCGCACTGCCCGGCAATCCTGGCATCGTCAGCACCCGCCTCTGGGGCCGGTCAGACGTGTAAACCAAACTACATCGTATAAATCCTATGATTAAGATCAGAAAAGGGTTAGATCTGCCGATAGCCGGAGCCCCGGTTCAGGCGATCCAAGATGGCCCGAACATTCAGCATGTCGCCCTGCTTGGGGAAGAGTATGTCGGAATGCGTCCCTCCATGCTGGTGCAGGAAGGCGATACCGTTAAGAAAGGCCAGGCGTTGTTCGAAGATAAGAAAAACCCCGGGGTTTTCTTCACGGCTCCCGCCAGCGGCCGCATCGTCGCGATTAACCGCGGCGAGCGGCGCGTCTTGCAATCGGTGGTGATTGCGCTGGAAAACGGCGGCGACGATCAGCTCGAGTTTGCGCATTATCCGTTGGGTGAACTCAGCCAACTGCCGCGCGAACAGGTCGAAAGCGAACTGATCGCCAGCGGCCTGTGGACCGCGCTGCGCACCCGCCCGTTCAGCAAAACGCCAAGCCCCGGCAGCGAACCGCGCGCCATTTTCGTCACCGCGATGGATACCCAACCGTTGGCCGCAGATCCGCAAGTGATCATCGCCGAACAGCAGGCGGCGTTCAACGCCGGGCTGGTGGTCTTGGCGCGTCTGACGGCGGGTAAGGTACACGTATGCCACGCCGCCGGCGCCTCGGTTGGCCAGCAGAGCGGCCCGCAGATCGCCTACAGCGAATTTGCCGGCCCGCATCCTGCCGGGCTGGTGGGCACCCACATTCACTTCCTTGAACCGGTCAGCCTGAAGAAAACCGTTTGGCACATCGGTTACCAGGACGCGATCGCCATCGGCACCCTGTTCACCACCGGGAAGCTCGATACCCGCCGGGTCGTGGCGCTGGCCGGGCCGCAGGTGGCGCAGCCGACGCTGCTGCGCACCCGCCTGGGAGCCAGCCTCGATGAGCTGACCGCCGGCCGCCTGAAAGAGGGCGAGAACCGGGTGATCTCCGGTTCGGTGCTGAACGGTATGCAGGCCGCCGGGCCGAACGCCTGGCTGGGCCGTTTCCACTCGCAGGTGTCGGTGCTGGAAGAAGGGCGCGACAAAGAGCTGTTCGGCTGGATCGTGCCGTCGCCGAACAAGTTCTCCATTACCCGCACCACGCTGGGCCACTTCCTGAAAAACAAACTGTTCGCCTTCTCGACCACCACTAACGGCGGCGAACGCGCCATGGTGCCGATCGGCAACTATGAGCGGGTGATGCCGCTGGATATTTTGCCGACGCTGCTGCTGCGCGATTTGCTGGCGGGCGACAGCGACAGTGCGCAGGCGCTGGGCTGCCTGGAGCTGGACGAGGAAGATCTGGCGTTGTGCACCTTCGTTTGCCCCGGCAAGTATGAGTACGCGCCGGTGCTGCGCGAGGTGCTGACCAAGATTGAGCAGGAAGGATAACCGATGGGCCTGAAGAATTATTTTGAGAAGATAGAGCATCACTTCACGCCGGGCGGCAAACTGGAAAAGTGGTACCCGCTGTATGAAGCGACCACCACGGTGTTTTATACCCCCGGCACGGTGACGCGCGGCGCTTCGCACGTGCGCGACGCCATCGATTTGAAACGCATGATGATCCTGGTGTGGCTGGCGGTGTTCCCGGCGATGTTCTGGGGCATGTACAACGTCGGCCAGCAGGCGATCCCGGCGCTGCACCATCTGTACAGCGGCGACGCGCTGCAACAGGTGCTGGCGGGCGACTGGCATTATCGCCTGGCGCAGTGGCTCGGCGCCTCGCTGGCGGCCGACGCCGGCTGGGTCAGCAAGATGGTGCTGGGCGCCTGTTACTTCCTGCCGATCTACGCCGTGGTGTTCGTCGTCGGCGGCTTCTGGGAAGTGCTGTTCGCCATTATCCGCAAGCATGAGGTCAACGAAGGCTTCTTCGTCACTTCTATCCTGTTCGCGCTGATCGTGCCGCCGACCCTGCCGCTGTGGCAGGCCGCGCTGGGCATCACCTTCGGCGTGGTGGTGGCCAAAGAGATCTTCGGCGGCACCGGGCGCAACTTCCTCAACCCGGCGCTGGCCGGCCGCGCCTTCCTGTTCTTCGCCTATCCGGCGCAGATCTCCGGCGACTTGGTGTGGACCTCCGCGGACGGTTTCTCCGGCGCGACGCCGCTGGCGCAGTGGAGCGCAGGCGGGGCGCACAGCCTGAGCAACGTGGCCACCGGCCAGTCCATCAGTTGGCTGGACGCCTTCCTCGGCAACATTCCCGGCTCCATCGGTGAAGTCTCCACGCTGATGATCCTGATCGGCGGGGCGATTATCCTGTTCGGCCGCGTGGCCTCCTGGCGCATCGTCGCCGGCGTGATGCTCGGCATGGTGGCTTCCGCCCTGTTGTTCAACGCCATCGGTTCGGACACCAATCCGATGTTTGCCATGCCGTGGTACTGGCATCTGGTGCTGGGCGGCTTCGCCTTCGGCATGATCTTTATGGCGACCGACCCGGTTTCCGCCTCCTTCACCAACAAGGGGAAATGGTGGTACGGCATTCTGATCGGCGTGATGTGCGTGCTGATCCGGGTGGTCAACCCCGCCTATCCGGAAGGCATGATGCTGGCGATCCTGTTCGCCAACCTGTTCGCGCCGCTGTTCGATTACCTGGTGGTGCAGGCCAACATCAAGCGGAGAAAAGCCCGTGGCGAATGAAGCGAAAAACGACGGCATCGGTAAAACGCTGCTGGTAGTGCTGCTGCTGTGTCTGGTGTGTTCAGTGGTGGTGGCGGGCTCCGCCGTCGGCCTGAAGTCCAAACAGCAGGAGCAAAAGCTGCTCGACAAGCAGCGCAATATTCTCGACGTAGCCGGCCTGTTGCAGCCGAAAATGGAGAGCGAGCAGGTCAAGCGCCTGTACAGCGAGCGCATCGAACCGCGCCTGGTGGATCTGAACAGCGGCGAATTTGTCGCCGGCAAGGCGGCGGCGTTCGATCTGGGCGCCGCGCTGCGCGACGACGCCAAAAGCGTGGCGTTGCCCGCGGGCGACGATCCGGCTGGCATCAAGCGCCGCAGCAACCAGGCGGAAATCTACCTGGTGCGCGATGAAAGCGGCCAGGTGAACAAGATTGTGTTGCCGGTATACGGCACCGGTCTGTGGTCGATGATGTACGCCTTCGTGGCATTGGATAACGACGGCAACACGGTCAAGGGCATCACTTACTACGACCAGGGGGAAACGCCGGGGCTGGGCGGTGAGGTCGAGAACCCGTCCTGGCGCCAGCAGTGGGTCGGCAAGCAGCTGTTCGACGACAACGGCCAGCCGGCGATCCGCGTGGTGAAAGGCGGCGCGCGTCAGGGGGACGTACACGGGGTGGATGGCCTGTCCGGCGCCACGCTGACCTCCAACGGCGTGCAGCATACGTTTGATTTCTGGTTGGGCGAGCACGGCTTCGGCCCGTTCCTGAAAAAAGTTCGTGAAGGAGCGTTGAAAAATGGCTGATTCCAAAGAGATAAAGCGGGTCCTGCTGGGGCCGCTGTTCGACAATAACCCGATCGCCCTGCAGGTGCTGGGCGTCTGTTCGGCGCTGGCGGTGACCACCAAGCTGGAAACGGCGGTGGTGATGACCATTGCGGTGACGCTGGTGACCGCGTTCTCCAGCTTCTTCATCTCGCTGATCCGTCATCATATTCCCAACAGCGTGCGCATCATCGTGCAGATGGCGATCATCGCCTCGCTGGTGATCGTGGTCGATCAGCTGTTGCGCGCCTATGCGTTCGAGATCTCCAAGCAGCTGTCGGTGTTCGTTGGCCTTATCATCACCAACTGCATCGTGATGGGGCGCGCCGAGGCCTACGCCATGAAGTCGCCGCCGATCGAGAGCTTTATGGACGGCATCGGCAACGGGCTGGGTTACGGGGTGATCCTGGTGCTGGTCGGTTTCCTGCGCGAGCTGATTGGCTCCGGCAAGCTGTTCGGCGTTCCGGTGCTGGAAACGGTGCAGAACGGCGGCTGGTATCAGCCGAACGGCCTGTTCCTGCTGGCGCCGAGCGCGTTCTTCATCATCGGCCTGCTGATCTGGGTGCTGCGCACCCTGAAGCCGGCGCAGATCGAAAAGGAGTAAAGGCCGATGGAACACTATATCAGCCTGTTTGTGCGCGCGGTGTTCGTCGAGAACATGGCGCTGGCGTTCTTCCTCGGGATGTGTACCTTCCTGGCGGTGTCGAAGAAGGTGTCGACCGCCTTTGGCCTGGGCATCGCGGTGACCATCGTGCTCGGCATTTCGGTGCCGGTGAATAACCTGGTCTACAACCTGATCCTGCGCGACGGCGCGCTGGTGGAGGGCGTCGATCTGAGCTTCCTCAACTTCATCACCTTCATCGGCGTGATTGCGGCGCTGGTGCAGATTTTGGAGATGATCCTCGATCGCTTCTTCCCGTCGCTGTATAACGCGCTCGGCATCTTCCTGCCGCTCATCACCGTGAACTGCGCCATCTTCGGCGGCGTGTCCTTCATGGTGCAGCGCGACTACAACTTCGCCGAATCGGTGGTGTACGGCTTTGGTTCCGGCACCGGCTGGATGCTGGCGATCGTCGCCATGGCGGGGATCCGCGAAAAACTCAAGTATGCCAACGTGCCGGCAGGGCTGCGCGGTCTGGGCATTACCTTTATCACCACCGGACTGATGGCGCTGGGCTTCATGTCCTTCTCCGGTGTTCAGTTGTAAAGGCGGGAAGAATTTATGGAAATTATTTTAGGCGTAGCGATGTTCACCGCCATCGTGATGGTGCTGGTGTTGCTGATCCTGTTCGCCAAATCGAAGCTGGTGAACACCGGCGACATCGCGGTGGAAATCAATGGCGATCTGGATAAAAGCTTCCATGCGCCTGCGGGCGACAAGCTGCTCAACGTGCTCTCCAGCCAGGGGATCTTCGTCTCCTCGGCCTGCGGCGGCGGCGGCTCCTGCGGCCAGTGCCGGGTGGTGATCAAAGAGGGCGGCGGCGATATCCTGCCGACCGAGCTCTCGCACATCAACAAGCGCGAAGCGAAAGAAGGGTGCCGCCTGGCGTGCCAGGTGAACGTGAAGCAGAACCTGAAGATCGAGCTGCCGGAAGAGATCTTCGGCGTGAAGAAATGGGAGTGCGAGGTTATCTCCAACGATAACAAAGCCACCTTTATCAAAGAGCTGAAGCTGAAGATCCCCGATGGCGAAGACGTGCCGTTCCGCGCGGGCGGTTTCATCCAGATCGAAGCGCCGGCGCACGACATCAGTTACGCCGACTTCGACGTGCCGCAGGAGTATCGCGGCGACTGGGACAAGTTCAACCTGTTCCGCTACCGTTCGACGGTGAACGACACCACGGTGCGCGCCTACTCGATGGCCAACTACCCGGAAGAGAAGGGCATCATCATGCTCAACGTGCGTATCGCCACGCCGCCGCCGAACAATCCGGACGTGCCGCCGGGCATCATGTCTTCCTATATCTGGTCGCTGAAGCCGGGCGACAAGGTGACCATCTCCGGGCCGTTCGGCGAGTTCTTCGCCAAGGACACCGACGCCGAAATGATCTTTATCGGCGGCGGCGCGGGCATGGCGCCGATGCGTTCGCACATCTTCGATCAGCTCAAGCGTTTGAACTCGAAACGCAAGATCACCTTCTGGTACGGCGCGCGTTCGCTGCGCGAGATGTTCTATGAAGACGACTTCAACCAGCTGCAGGCGGAGAACGAAAACTTCACCTGGCACGTGGCGCTGTCGGATCCGCAGCCGGAAGATAACTGGACCGGCTACACCGGCTTTATCCATAATGTTCTGCTGGAGAACTACCTGAAGAACCACCCGGCGCCGGAGGACTGCGAGTTTTACATGTGCGGGCCGCCGATGATGAACGCCGCGGTGATCAAGATGCTCAAAGATCTGGGCGTCGAAGACGAAAACATCATGCTGGATGACTTTGGTGGCTAAATGCGCGCATTGGCGATGAAGAACTGGCTGACGGGCGTGGCGCTGAGCGCCACCCTGCTGCTGACCGGCTGCGGGCCGGAACAGGTGGACCTGACGGGTAAAACCATGGGCACCTCGTATTCGATCCGTTACGTGACCGGCGAAGATACGCCGTCGGCGCGCGAGATGCAGGCGGAGATCGACAAACGGCTGGAGCAGGTGAACGATCAGATGTCCACCTACCGGCCGGACTCCGAACTGAGCCGCTTCAACGCCAGCCGCGACATTGACCGGCCGTTCCCGGTTTCGCCGGCCACCGCTGAGGTGGTGCGCGAAGCGCTGCGCATCAACCGCGTCACCGACGGCGCGCTGGACGTGACCGTCGGGCCGCTGGTCAACCTGTGGGGCTTCGGCCCGGAAGGGCGGCCGGATAAAGTGCCGAGCGAGGCGGAGCTGGCGCAGCGCCGCGCCTGGACCGGGGCCGACAAACTGTCGGTGCAGGGCAGCGCGCTGGTGAAAAGCATCCCCGAGCTGTATGTCGACCTGTCGTCGATCGCCAAAGGATACGGCGTGGACGTGGTGGCGGAGTACCTGCAATCGCAACACGTGCAAAACTACATGGTGGATATCGGCGGGGAGGTGCGCACGCGTGGGCATAACGGCGAGCAAAAGCCGTGGCGCATCGCCATCGAGCGCCCGACCGCCGGTACGCAGCAGCAGGCGCAGCTGGTGATCCAGCCGGGGGAGATGTCGATCGCCACCTCGGGTGACTATCGCAACTACTTCGAGCAGGACGGAGTGCGCTATTCGCACACCATCGATCCGGTCACCGGCAGGCCAATTCACCACCGTTTGGTGTCGATCACCGTGCTGAGCCCGACCTGCATGACCGCCGACGGCCTGTCCACCGGCCTGAACGTGATGGGGCCGGAGCGCGGCCTGGCGCTGGCTAACCTGCTCGGCATCCCGGTGTTCATGATCGTGAAAACCGCCGACGGGTTTGAGGAGCGTTATTCAGACGCGTTCAAGCCCTATCTGAAAAAGCGTTCGTGAGGTTGCTATGTTGACGGTATTCGCCGCTACCTTCGTGTTGTTTCTGCTGATCGTCGGCGGGATGTCGCTGGGTTACGTGTTCAAACGCAAAAGCCTGCAGGGCAGCTGCGGCGGCATCACCGCGCTGGGCATGGAGAAAGTCTGCGACTGCCCGGAGCCGTGCGATGCGCGCAAAAAACGCGAAGCCAAAGCGGCGCAGAGGCGCGAGCAGTTGGAAAAGCACCGCATTCTTTAGCTGTAGCGCAAACCCGGCCTTGGCCGGGTTTTTTATTTCGCCTTGCGGAAGCTTTTCGCCTCGGCCGGGGAGTTAACCATCACGCCGTCGGCGCCCAGCGCCAGCGCCTGCTGATATTCCTGCGGCGAGTTGACGCCGAACAGAATGATGTGCGCCGGGCCCTGCGAGCGGAAACAGTCTATCGACTCTTTATCCCAGGTCAGAAACGCCTTAGAACGCCCTTCGCCGAGGGTATATTTCTCCACCACTTCCACCTCGCGCTTCAGCTCCAGTCCGTACCAGCGCTGCTGGCGGTTGTCCGGTTTGACGTCGCACTGGTGCGCCATGGTGATATTGGCCAGCAGCGTGCGGGTTTCGTCGCGGCTTTCAAAGCGCGGGATGGCCGGTGGCAGCGCCTGCAGGTATTTGGCGTCGGTAGAGTAGACGCGGGTGCGATTCAGGCTGTCGGTGCTTTCCAGCGTCGCCAGCAGCGCCTGGCCAAACTGCGTCGGATCGGCGTCCGGGGATTTGATGTCCAGATAAAAGGTGACGTGCGGAAACGCTTTAAGCACGTCGTCGAGCCGTGGAATGCCGATACCCTGGCCGCGAAACGGGTGCGCATCACCCTTGGCGAAGGCCCAACCGGCGTCGGTCTCGGCCAACTGGGCGGCGGTATAGGCAGAAACCGGGCCCTGCCGGTTGGTCAGCGCTTTTAGGTCCGAGGGGCGATACAGCACGATGACGCCGTCTTTGGATGCTTGCAGGGTGATCCAGATGGCGTCGGCGCCGTTTTTCAGCGCGGTTTCGATGGCGATGCGGGTGTTCTCCGGCGCATCGGCGGTGCCGCCGCGGTGGGCGACGATCGCCGGCGCATGACCGGCGCTGGCCGCCAGCGCGCTCAGCGACAGTGCGGAAGCCAGCAGCAAATAAGAAAATCTGATCATGTAGGGTACCTTGTCGTTATCGTTGTGGTGAGCCGCACGGGATGGCAGAAATCATACTATTGAAAAATTAAGCTTTTTTAACAACGCGGAAATATCTGGCGGAAACGGTGCTTTCGTCGAATCCTTCGGCCTTGAGCTTTCGGTATCTGACTGTATACTTATACAGTGTTACTGGAGGGTGCGATGCGTAAAATCATTCATGTCGATATGGACTGCTTCTTCGCGGCGGTGGAAATGCGCGACGATCCCAGCCTGCGCGATATCCCGCTGGCGATTGGCGGCAGCGCCGATCGCCGCGGGGTGATCAGCACCGCCAACTATCCGGCGCGGCGCTATGGCGTACACAGCGCCATGTCCACGGCGATGGCGCTCAAGCTGTGTCCGCATCTCACCCTGCTGCCGGGGCGCATGGCGGCCTATAAAGAGGCTTCGCTGCACATCCGCGAAATCTTCGCCCGCTATACCCCGTTGATCGAGCCGCTGTCGCTCGATGAAGCCTATCTCGACGTGACCGACAGCCCGCAATGCAACGGCTCGGCGACGCTGATCGCCCAGGAAATCCGTCAAGCGATTGCCGACGAGCTGAACCTCACCGCGTCGGCCGGCGTCGCGCCGATCAAGTTTCTCGCCAAAATCGCCTCCGAGATGAACAAGCCGAACGGGCAATACGTGATCACGCCGGCGCAGGTGCCGGCGTTTTTGCAGCAACTGCCGCTCAGCAAGATCCCCGGCGTCGGCAAGGTGACCGCCAAACGGCTGGAGGAAGTGGGGCTCATCACCTGCGCCGACGTGCAGCAATACGATTTGGCGCAGCTGCTCAAGCGCTTCGGCAAGTTTGGCCGGGTGTTGTGGGAGCGGTGTCAGGGCATCGATCGGCGCGAAATCTCGGCGGAGCGGCTGCGTAAATCGGTGGGGGTGGAGCGCACGCTGGCGGAAGACATTCACGACTGGGAAGACTGCGAAACGCTGATTATCGACAAACTCTATCCCGAGCTGGAGATGCGGCTGCGCAAGGTAAAGCCGGATCTGCACATCGCCCGGCAGGGCGTGAAGCTGAAGTTTCAGGATTTTCAGCAAACCACCCAGGAGCACGTCTTCCCGGTGTTGAACCGGCAGGATTTGCTGGAGGTGGCGCGGCAGGCGTGGCGCGAGCGGCGTGAAGGGCGCGGCGTGCGGCTGGTGGGGTTGCATGTGACGCTGCTCGATCCGCAGCTGGAGCGGCAGCTGGCGCTGCCTTGGGAATAAAAAAGCCGGCGAGTCGCCGGCTTTTTGCGTTAAGCGCGCAGATTACGCGCGCTCAGGGATCGCTTTCAGCAGCGAGGTCAGCAGCTTCCAGTACAGACCGACGCTTTCGATATGCACTTGCTCATCCGGCGAGTGCGGGCCGGTGATGGTTGGCCCGATCGATACCATGTCCATGTTTGGATACGGCTTTTTGAACAGACCGCATTCCAGACCGGCGTGGATCACCATGATGTTCGGCGTCTTGTTGAACAGCTCCTGATACAGCTCGCGCACCAGGTGCATCACCGGCGAGTCGGCGTCCGGCTGCCAGCCCGGGTAGCCCCCCTTCGGCGCCACCTTGGCGCCGGCCAGCTGGCCCAGCGCGGTCAGCATCTCGACAACGTAATCTTTGCCGCTGTCGATCAGGGAGCGGATCAGGCAGATGATTTCCGCTTCGTTTTCGCTGGTGGTGACTACGCCGACGTTCAGCGAGGTTTCCACCACGCCTTTGACCGCGTCGCTCATGCGGATCACGCCGTTCGGCGTGCCGTTCAGCAGCGCCAGGAAGCGTTGCTGGCTGTCGGCGCTCAGCGCCTGCGAAGCGCTGGTGGTCGGCTCCAGCAGCACCGTGATGTTCTTCTCTTTGGCGGAGAGTTCGTTCTGCAGCACGGCCAGGAACTCTTGGCTCAGCGCTTTCAGCGCGTCGGCTTTTTCTGCCGGCACCGCTACCACCGCGGAGGCTTCACGCGGGATGGCGTTGCGCAGGGTGCCGCCGTTCAGGTCCAGCACGCGCAGGTTCAGCGCCTCCGCATGGGCGAACAGGAAGCGCGCCAGCAGTTTGTTGGCGTTGCCCAGCCCGACGTGGATCTCGGCGCCGGAATGGCCGCCTTTCAGGCCCTTGAGAGTCAGCTTCAGGGTTTGGTAACCGGCCGGCACCGCTTCGCGCTGCAGCGGCAGGGTGGTGATGAAGTCGATACCGCCGGCGCAACCCATGTAGATTTCGCCTTCTTCTTCGGAATCGGTATTGATCAGGATGTCCGCCTGCAGCCAGTTCGGCTGCAGCCCGAAGGCGCCGTCCATCCCCGCTTCTTCGGTCATGGTCAGCAGGACTTCCAGCGGGCCATGCTCAACGCTGTCGTCGGCCAGCACCGCCAGGGCGGAGGCCATGCCGATGCCGTTATCGGCGCCCAGCGTGGTGCCGCGCGCTTTCACCCACTCGCCGGCGATATAAGGCTGGATCGGATCCTTGGCGAAGTCGTGCACGGTGTCGTTATTCTTTTGCGGCACCATGTCCAGGTGCGCTTGCAGCGCCACCGGCTTGCGATTTTCCATGCCTTTGGTGGCCGGTTTGCGCAGCAGAATATTGCCGACCTGATCGCGCTCGGCGTGCAGGTTCTTTTCTTTGGCCCAGGTGAGGATGTGCTGCGCCAGCGCTTCTTCATGATAAGAAGGGTGTGGGATAGAACAGATCTTGGCGAAAATATCCCACAGCGGCTGTGGCGAAAGCTGAGACAATTCAGACACTATAAGTCTCCTGTGACGGCAGGCTCCGACAGGACGGGCGTGCCGCGCGGTTAAGGTGAGTGGGCATCTGTGCGTCGTGGCACGATCATCAGAGAATATCACTTTATTTCCGGCGGTGCGCGCCCCGTATTGTGCGGTTTAAGCGCTTGATCACACGGCTTCGCTGCGGGAACGTTCGTTTTTTCAGCATCAATCACCGGAAAGCTGCGCGGCGGAAATCACGAGGTTTTCCTCGGTACAGCTGGAATTCAATGCGGCCAGTCTCTATAATCTCGCGCAACCTTTTTTCCCCTGAACTATAAAATAAGCCGCTTCACCGCCGGCTGGGACACGATTCTATGAGCGAAAAATACGTTGTTACCTGGGATATGCTGCAAATGCACGCACGCAAGCTGGCGCACCGCCTGCTGCCTGCCGACAAATGGACAGGCATCATTGCCGTAAGCCGCGGCGGTCTGGTACCGGCGGGCCTGCTGGCGCGCGAACTGGGCATCCGCTATGTGGATACCGTCTGCATTTCCAGCTATGACCATGACAACCAACGCGAAATGAAAGTGCTCAAGCGCGCCGAAGGCGACGGTGAAGGCTTCATCGTGGTGGACGATCTGGTGGATACGGGCGGCACCGCGAAAGCGATCCGCGATATGTACCCGAAAGCGCATTTCGTCACCATCTTCGCCAAACCGGCGGGCCGTCCGCTGGTGGACGACTATGAGGTCGACATCCCGCAGGATACCTGGATCGAACAGCCGTGGGACATGGGCGTCAGCTTCGTTCCCCCGATCGGCGGCCGCTAAGCCTAGCCAGTTCTAAGTCAGCGCCCGGTTATGCCGGGCGTTTGCGTTATCTTGGTTTATCCCGCCAGAGTTAGGTACACTACCTCCAGTTAAGTAGGCCTTTTGCGGCCTATCGCCAGATTTACGGAGGCTGTTGTTACCATGGCACAGGCCAACCTTTCTGAAATTCTTTTCAAGCCCAAATTCAAACACCCCGAAACCTCGACGCTGGTGCTGCGTGCGCGTAACAAAGTGAGCGCCGCCATGCATTCCGCATTGGAAGGCGACACCACCGGCAGCTGGTACCGCATGCTGAATCCGCTGCTGTGGGCCTGGCGCGGCGTCAGCCCGATCGAAATCCACGAAGTGCTGGCGCGCATCGCCGCCTCCGACGCCGAGCGCAGCAACTCGCAGCGGCTGGATACCGTGGTGGGCTACCGCAACGGCAACTGGATCTACGAGTGGATCCATCAGGGCATGCAGTGGCAGCAGCGGGCGACGGAGCAGCAGGATCCGCTGCTCGGCGGCGAATACTGGCTGAAGGCCGCGAGCCTGTACAGCATCGCCGGTTACCCGCACCTGAAGGGCGACGAGCTGGCCGAACAGGCGGAGATGCTCGCCAACCGCGCTTACGAAGAGGCGGCGCTGCTTCTGCCGTATCAGCTGAAAGAGCTGGAGTTTCGCATTGAAGGCGGCGCCAGCGTCACCGGCTTCCTGCACATGCCGGAGAAGGGCGAAGCGCCGTTCCCGACGGTGCTGATGTGCGGCAGCCTCGACACGCTGCAGACCGACTACCACCGCCTGTTCCGCGACTACCTGGCGCCGTACGGCATCGCCATGCTGACGCTCGACATGCCGTCAATCGGTTCTTCGTGCAAATGGAAGCTGACGCAGGACTCCAGCTACCTGCACCAGCAGGTGCTGATCCAGCTGGCCTCGGTGCCGTGGGTGGATCATCAGCGGGTGAGCGCCTTCGGCTTCCGCTTCGGCGCCAATGTGGCGGTGCGGCTGGCTTATCTGGAGCCGCAGCGGCTGCGCGGCGTAGCCTGCCTGGGGCCGGTGGTGCATCGCCTGCTGTGTGACAGCAGCACCCAGCTGAACGTGCCGGACATGTATATGGACGTGCTGGCCAGCCGCATGGGCATGGCCAACGCTTCCGACAACGTGCTGAAGGTGGAGCTGAACAGCTACTCGCTGAAAATGCAGGGGCTGCTGGGGCGCCGTTGCCCGACGCCGATGATCTCCGGCTACTGGGAGCGCGATACGCTCAGCCCGAAAGAGGAGTCGCAGCTGATCGTCACCTCCTCGGTGAGCGGCAAGCTGGTCGCCATCCCGCGCACCCCGGTTTACGACAGCTTCCACCGGGCGCTGCTGCAGATGTCCGGTTGGCTGAGGGACAAAATGCGTTAATTAGTTGCTAAATTTTAACAGTTTGTTAAAAAGAGTGGTCTACATTGAGGAGGTTAGAGAATGACGTTACCGAGTGGTCACCCTAAAAGCCGACTAATGAAACGTTTTGCCAGCTTGGGGCCGTACCTGCGTGAAGGGCAATGTGAAAACGACCGTTTTTTCTTTGATTGTTTGGCCGTCTGCGTCAATGTAAAGCCCGCTCCGGAGAAGCGCGAGTTCTGGGGCTGGTGGATGGAGCTGCAGGCGGAAGAGGCGCGCTTCACCTATTCCTACCAATTCGGCCTGTTCGACAAGGAAGGCGACTGGACGGCGCAAAACATTAAGGATGATGAAGTGAGCGCCAAGCTGGAAGACACCCTGCGCGACTTCCATCGCCGCCTGGGCGAGCTGCTGGCGACCATGGAACTGGGGCTGGAACCCGCCGACGATTTCAAAGAAAAACTGATCAAACTCTCCGCCTGACCCCGTTTGACCACGTATTGTGCTGATTTCGCGTTGTGCCTGTTGGCATAACGCGTCTCTCCTGTTACAAAGACCTTTGCACCCTTATTCTCATCATACCCTATAGCTTTCGAGTTGCGGCTAGGCGGCAAGCGCGGGAATCCCCAGGAGCTTACTGAGGTAAGTGACTGGGGTGAGTGCGTGCAGCCAACAACGCTGCGGCTTGAAAGATGACGGGTATATTACACGGCAGAAATACTATGAACGGCAGCCAGACATTGGTTGTGAAATTGGGCACCAGCGTGTTGACCGGCGGATCGCTGCGTCTGAACCGCGCCCACATCGTCGAATTGGTGCGCCAGTGCGCGCAGCAACACGCAGCGGGCCACCGCATTGTCATCGTCACCTCCGGCGCCATCGCCGCCGGGCGCGAACACCTGGGCTACCCCGAGCTGCCCGCCACCATCGCCTCCAAGCAGCTGCTGGCGGCGGTGGGGCAGAGCCGGCTGATCCAGCTATGGGAACAGCTGTTCTCCATTTACGGCATCCACGTCGGGCAGATGCTGCTGACGCGCGCCGATCTGGAAGACCGCGAGCGCTTCCTCAACGCGCGCGACACCATGACGGCGCTGCTGGACAACCGCATCGTGCCGGTAATCAATGAGAACGACGCCGTCGCCACCGCCGAAATCAAGGTGGGCGACAACGATAACCTGTCGGCGCTGGCGGCCATTCTGGCCGGGGCCGACAAACTGCTGCTGCTGACCGATCAGCAGGGCCTCTACACCGCCGATCCGCGCAACAACCCGCAGGCCGAACTGATCCGTGAAGTGCACGGCATTGACGACGCGCTGCGCGCCATCGCCGGCGACAGCGTCTCCGGTCTGGGCACCGGCGGCATGGGCACCAAGCTGCAGGCGGCCGACGTGGCCTGCCGCGCCGGCATCGACGTAGTGATCGCCGCGGGCAGCAAGCCGGGCGTGGTGGCGGACGTGATCGAAGGCAAACCGGTGGGCACCCGTTTCCACGCGCTGGAAACCCCGCTGGAAAACCGCAAGCGCTGGATCTTCGGCGCGCCGCCGGCCGGTGAAATCACCGTCGACGACGGTGCGGTAGAAGCGATGATGGCGCGCGGCAGCTCGCTGCTGCCGAAAGGCATCCGCGAAGTGAAGGGCGACTTCTCGCGCGGCGAAGTGATCCGCATCCGCAACCAGGCGGGGCGCGATCTGGCGCACGGCGTCAGCCGCTACAACAGCGACGCGATGCGTATGATCGCCGGGCACCACTCGCAGGAAATCAGCGAAATCCTCGGTTATGAATACGGTCCGGTGGCAGTGCACCGCGACGATATGATTGTCAGTTAAGGAGTGAGCATGCTGGAGCAGATGGGGAAGGCCGCCAAGCAGGCCTCCTGGCAGCTGGCGGTGCTGAGCACGGCGAAGAAGAATCAGGTGCTGTCGGTGATGGCCGACAGGTTGGAAGCCAACAGTGAAGCGATCCTGCTGGCGAACGAACAAGACATGGTGCAGGCGCGCGCCACCGGCATGAGCGAAGCGCTGCTCGATCGCCTGTTGCTGACCCCGGCGCGGCTGGCGGCGATCGCCAACGACGTGCGCCAGGTGTGCCGCCTGAACGATCCGGTCGGCCACGTGCTGGACGGCAACCTGCTGGACAGCGGGCTGAAGCTGGAGCGCCGGCGGGTGCCGCTCGGCGTGATCGGCGTGATTTACGAGGCGCGGCCGAACGTCACCATCGACGTCGCCAGCCTGTGCCTGAAAACCGGCAACGCGGTGATCCTGCGCGGCGGTAAAGAGACGCACAACACCAACCAGGCGACGGTGAAAGTGATCCAGCAGGCGCTGGAACAGTGCGGCCTGCCGGCGGCGGCGGTGCAGGCGATCGACAGCCCGGATCGTGCGCTGGTGAACGAACTGCTGCGCCTGGATCGCTATGTCGACATGCTGATCCCGCGCGGCGGCGCCGGCCTGCACAAGCTGTGCCGCGAGCAATCGACCATCCCGGTGATCACCGGCGGCATCGGCGTGTGCCATACCTATGTGGATGCCGACGTTGATTTCGACAAGGCGCTGACGGTGATTGAAAACGCCAAGATCCAGCGCCCGAGCGCCTGTAACTCGTTGGAGACGCTGCTGGTGAACCGCAGCATTGCCACCGAGTTCCTGCCGGCGCTGAGCGCCAAAATGGCGGCGGCGGGCGTGACGCTGCACGCGGCGGAAAACGCGCTGCCGCTGCTGCAGGGCGGCCCGGCGACGGTGGTGCCGGTGAACGCGGAGGATTACGACGACGAATGGTTGTCTCTGGATCTGAACGTGTTGCTGGTGGACGATATCGATCAGGCCATCGACCACATCCGCACCCACGGCACCAACCACTCCGACGCGATCCTCACCCGTTCGCTCAGCAGCGCAGAGCACTTCGTGCGCGCGGTGGACTCCTCGGCGGTGTACGTCAACGCCAGCACCCGCTTCACCGACGGCGGCCAGTTCGGTCTGGGCGCGGAAGTGGCGGTGAGCACCCAGAAACTGCATGCCCGGGGCCCGATGGGCCTGGACGCGCTGACCACCTACAAGTGGATTGGCTACGGCGACGATCTGGTGCGCAGCTAAGGCCGCATTGCGGTCATAAAGAGGTCAGGGCGCAGCATGCTGCGCCCTGATTGTTTTTGGAAAAGGGGGACTGCACGACAGTCTGGTTGCTTGCAAAACAACCAAACGCCCCGGCGGCTATTGACTCATTTCGCGCGCAGGTCTACCTTGTTCAACGCACTTCCGGCTTGCCCCGCAGGCCCGGCTCGATGCCGATATAGCTCAGTTGGTAGAGCAGCGCATTCGTAATGCGAAGGTCGTAGGTTCGACTCCTATTATCGGCACCATTTCAAGTTTCACTGCCTTCCTTAGTAAAAATACGCAGCACTGGCGTCTGCAACGCTTGCGGTTGATATTTCTGCTTATCGCTATGTGGCAATATGCTGCAAGGTATAATACAAACGTGTTTGTTTAATCATTCACACAACCAGCAAGCGTCGTAAGCAGAATAATACGTTGCTACGGTTGAACCTCACCGTCTTTTTTTATCTGGGAAAAGACATTATCGCCAATGTTAAATCACTGGCTTATTTATAAAGTGAGGTTGTTATGTGTGGATGTTTGATTTCAAGAACGAAGGACTTTAACTTTAATGGTCAACGTTATAGGGTTTTTATTGCTCATGACAAGCAAGCGCATGGCGATTTAAAAGCGCTTTACTTTCTCGATGCCAATACTCAATTCTCCAAGCTGACCGAACGCCATCAGAGTAGAAACAACGACAATATTCTTTATGTGGGCATCGGCTATCAGGATGGGGTGGATATACTAAAAGCAAGAACCCGCGACTATACGGTTCCCTCTGATGATAAAGAGTTTATTGACGGTGGCGGAGCGCCGGCATTTTATCAGTTTATCACCGCATGCGTTAAGCCCTGGGTTGAGTCACGCTACTCAATCAATACAGACAAACAAACGCTGGCAGGTCATTCACATGGCGGGCATTTTGTACTTTATACGCTGTTGAACCATCCTGACGCGTTTCAAAATTATCTGGCGGCCAGTCCATCGATCTGGTGGGGGAATGGGGCGTTGCTTCCTGATGGCAAGTTAACAATCGCTGAAAGCGTTAATAAAATAACCCTGATGATTGGCGAGTATGAGGAAAAGGTTCATCCGCAAAGTAATGAAACTGAAAGAGGGCGGGTGACCAGAATTAATGCAACACCCAAATTGCGAGTCAGGCATCTGGCAAAAAAACTGATCGAAGATGAGCAACGCTGTGATTTTATTTTCTGCTCAGGGCGTCGTCACCAAGGGGTCATCAAGGATTATGCACTGATGGCGAATGCGATTGCGGCGCATAATACTCAACGTGATGGGCTTTAGCGTCGTGATATAATCATTTTTTGAACACCTGCAAGTGAGCTGCTATTAATCGTCTGCAGGCATTCACCAGGGAAACTAAAAATTAGAACGATATGCCGATATCAGGCAATGAAAATCTGTTTTAACCTTATCTCTTACAATGACCGCTATGCCGACGAGATCCTGGCTGCGTGCGTGTTTTTTTGAGCCGAAACCGAGTATCTGTAGCCTCGCTTCCCCTGCTTCCCGCAGCTTACCCTTTCGCCGGTTAAACAACCGTTTAATTAATCGCTGTTATAATTACCCCTGTTGAGCCTTGATGGATGAATGTTTTCCTCCTCAAGCATTGCGATGCGGCGCTCTGCGGAGCGGCATCCGTTTTTGGACATGCCGGTGGTTCGGTGAGAAGTTAGGAGAAGTGAACTATGAGCAGAAAAGACAAGCTCGCGGCGGCCCTGTTGGCCATCTTCCTGGGCGGACTGGGCATTCACAAGTTTTACCTGGGGATGAAGTGGTGGGGGCTGTTCTACCTGCTGTTCTGCTGGACGGGGATCCCATCGATTGTCGGCTTTATCGAAGGCATTATTTATCTGTTTCAATCGGAAGAGAAGTTCAACCAGAAATACAATCCTGGTCTGATTTAAGGCTTTTCTGACGGCGCTTCCTGTTGCGGGAAGCGCCGTTTTTCATTCCGCTACTGTTTCTTCATCATCATCTTGCCGCGCATCTCTTTGCTCATCATTTTATTCGAGCTGGAGATCACGCAGTTATATTGCTTGCCTTGGTTAATGATCATAAAGGTGCTGACCGGATTTTTAAAATCCTTGTCGATGGTGAAGTAAATATAGGCCTGCGGTAGTGCAGCCGGTTTAAAGGCGCCGAAAGCATAGATATCCGCCAGGCCCAGCGCAGAGAGATCGACCGTCAGCTCCATGGGTTTCATGGAATCCGGCGATGGGAATATCGACTTGGCCGACATCATCATGGTGCTGCTGTTGATGGTGTAATCGGTTTTGACCTTCATGCCGATATATTTCGATTCCGGCATGGAAAGTTCTTTTTGGCAGGCGGCGTCGTGCTGCGGCGCCGGGCTGCCGTTTTCCATCACGGCGTGCACGTGTTCCAGCATCACTTCCGCGTTGCCGGTGGTAGGTTGTGCATCGGCCGCGTAAGCCGCGCCGCTGAAGGCGGCTACAGAGGTAAGGATAATGCCCGTAACGATTTTCATTGTCGGTCTCCGGAATGCTAATAATGATATTAATTGCGGTGTGTAGCCTATTGGCCTGATAAAACGCAAAGTGACCCGTTCCGTGGAGATAAAATATCCTCGGAATATTGCTGGAAAAGAGTTTTTCTTCCTCGCGGTAAGCAAGGTGGTGTTAATTTTTTAAGCGCCTGTCTGATTTTTTATTCGGTATTTTTTCCTGCATATAAATAGTATGTCTAAACATAGTCAATGTTTAGAATATGTACAAATCATTGCGATTTTTTTCCTCGTTACGCTTTCTGTTTCTTAATCGAGTAATAAATATTTATTGAGATACAGAGGGTTATGTTTTTATGTTGGAATCACGCAGTGAAGCATTATTTATGTGATCTTCATAGTCACAGAAATAACGCTGAAATTATTACCTTTCTATTTAACGGCTAATTATTCATGGCATAGGCTTCAACCCCACTAACCGCCTGAGCTAGAATCAGGCGGTTTTCTCTTCGAAAAGGATATCGCCATGGCCGCCTGGGCGCTTTTGATCGTCGGTTGGTTATTGATTTGGCAGGATCACTCGGTTTGGGGTGTGCTGTGCATCGCGCTGTTTGCCGTGCTGCAATGGGCGAAGCGCGCCGCTAAAAGCGGGCAAGAACCCGAAGAGGCGACAGAGTGGCGTAAGACCGACTGGCTTTCGCAGCCGATTGAGATGGCGCACGCCGGCGACAGCGACCGGCAGATTGGCGGCGTGGGGGAACTGGGCATGGGCGGCCCCAGCTTTTGGACGCTGCTGCTGCGCGACGGGGCGATTGTGCATGGCGCCTGTGCCGCGCCGCAGGACGTGGACGATGGCAAGCTGCGCCTGATACCGACCCGCAGCCGCGAGGGAGAGGAGCTGACGGTATACGAGCCCGCCGCCCGGGCGATGTATGCGCTGCCTGCGTTGACCGATCGCGAGCTGGGAGCCTTGGCCGCCGGTTCCGTTGAGGCGTTGGTGCGGCTGCGGGCGACGTGTCGGCAGGTGGAAGCCACGCCGTTGCACCTTGTGCGCGGTCTGTGGGTGCCGCAGTGGGTAGCGGATCCGGCGGATCGGCTGGAGATCACGTTGCCCAGCGGCCGCGTGCTGGCGGCGCGCGCGATGTTGCCGGCGGATCTGCGCCAGGCGGACGATCCTGCCGCGCTGCTGCACACGCCGCCTTATGAACTGTTGTTGGATAACAGGCCGACCGATCGCTTCGTGCGCGATCTCGAACGCGTGGCGGAATCCCCGTCGGGTGACGGTTTGAGCGTCGGCGGCTGCCAGTTCCGCGGCGAGCATATCGTCGATGGCCTATACCATCTCTACTTCGCCGGCGAGTGGTTCAGCCTGCTCTCTTATGCGCATAAACCGGCGGGCGGGCGCGGTTCGGACACCACCTTTTTCGTCGAGCGGGTCGAGCCGCAAGACGGCGGGGTGTTTGTGATTGAATGGGATGCCTACAGCGTGGGGCCAGGCGGGCGTGAGCCGCGCGTGCCGGCCCCGCCGGTATTGGTTATCGCGGTAAGTTGGCAGGAAACGCCGCTGCAGTTGCCAACGGCCAACAACCGCGTGACCGTGCGTTTGCCCAACGCCACGGCGTAAGGCTTAGGGCAGCACCCTGACTTCGCCGTCGTGCAAGGTCAGCACCGCGATCGGGCTGCCGGAGAAGCACTCCCTAAAGATCCAGTCGCTGGGCCGAAACGCCGCCGCAGGCAGCCCGGCCTGCCACTCCTCCCACTGCGGGGCCGGCCGATCCGGCGGCAACAAGAAGGTGACCAGCCAACCGGCTTCGCAGTGCACCCTTTGGCCGCTCGGGCGGGTAAAGGTGTGCGCGCTCGCCAGCTCCATCACCGGCGGTAAAACCTCGAAGGCGATGATCGGCACGCCGGCTACGCTCTGTGGCTGAGGAAAACGCACGGCGGTCACGCCGTTCATCGTGATAGGGCTGTCTTCGGTGCCGGGCAGGCGTGGATCCTGGCGGTTTACCCAACTGCCTTTCGGCAGCGTCGTTTCACCGAACGGCTTTGCCTCGTCGAGCGTCAGGTAGCTGCGTTGATTCCAACGATCTTCCGCCCGCTGGCTCTTGATGTCCTGGATGGCAATGTCGATCAGCATCAGCGCGCACGCCACCGGGTAGACCGCCAGCGCCGAGGCCAGCAGATAGCCGCCCCAGGAGAGCGGCGGTCGCGGTCGGCCGCAGCGGGCGGCGATGTAGCGCCGGCCCCACCAGGCGATCAGGATGCCGGCGAGCAGCAGGGCCAACAACAGCGCCAGCAATCCTGCGGCGCCGGCGCCATAGCCTAACAGCATGGCAAGTTCCTTCTGTTCATGGCGTAGTGGAACGATAGCGAACGAAGTAGGGCAGTGGCGGGGTCTTCCCGTCATCGCCATAGTGGCTTTCCGGTTCGATCACGGTTTGGCGTGCGTCGTCGCGCCCGTTGTAGCGGTACTCCAACGGCTGTCGGTAGCGCACGTCGGATGAGCGCAGATCGAAAATCAGCGAAAGGCGCGCATCGCCGTTATCCGTTTGGGCGACCAGCTTGTCGTTGCCCGCCCACAGCTGATACAGCGATTTATCGCCGTTTTCCAACAGCACCGCCAACTGCCCGTCGGATTGATAACGCAGAAGCTGATACAGCCCTCTGTCCAGCGTTTGGGCGATCAGGTAGATGCCGCCATCCGGGGCCTGCGCGCTTTCCTTGACGCGCACCGTTAGCCAATGCAGTTCGACCACCTCGCCGGTTTTGCCGTTAACGGCAATGTGCAAGGCGCCGGAACCGAGCACCGGGTTCATCCAAAACAGCACGAGATCGCCATCAACGGCGGTAAAGATCTCGGGCATGGATTTGCGCTTACCGGAGGCGTAAGCCGTCGGTGACTCCTCCTCGCCGCGCTCAAAGCCCAGCAGCTGTCGCTCATCCAACAGCGCCGGCAGATCCAGCGTCTGCCGCCAATGGGCGCCAAAGTCCGGGCTGTAGAATACGCCTTCGGTGCTGATGAAATACAGCGCGCGCTTTCCCGACAGCGCCGCCAGTTTGCCGCCGATAAAGGAAGGCAGATTGTCGTCGCCCTCTGGCCAGGGGATCAGCGCCCCGATGGTGCCCCGTTGCACATCGACCAGCCGGCGCCCTTTGGACAGAAAAAGCACGCACTCCTGCTCGACGCAAACCGCATCGTAGATTGATTCGTCGAGTTGCCCCAGCATCTGCAACCCCTTCGGGCCGGTGAATAACACCTGGCTGAGATAGTTGGCCGCCCAGCCGTAGAAGCTGTTGTAGGCGCTGGTCTCACTTCTTTTGCTGATGAGCAGCAGAGCGCCGTTCTGCGCCGGGTAGCTGTGGATGAGATCGTAACGGGCTATTGTCGGCAACGCCTCGTCGCTCTGGGTCCATTGCCACTGCGCATAGCGTTGTTCAGGGGCGAGGAAATAGACGCCCAGCGCGCTGGCCAAAAACAGCGTCAGGATAATAAGGGGTCTTTTATAAAGCGCTAGCGTCATCATTTCAGCTCCGTCACCTGTTCCTGCCGCCATAGCCTGCGGCGCAGATTGCGCAGGTATTTGAACGTCTTAAACGTGCGGTGCTGTTCAAAAGCGTAGAGGCGGCAGATCTGGGCGAAGCCCTCGATCAGCAGCGCCAGGCCGCTGACCATCAGCATCATCAGCAGCAGAATCGGCGGCAACTCACTGCCGAGGCGCTTCAGGGTCCAGGCATCCAGGTAAAAGCCCGCTGGGGTATCGGCGTTATCCCACACGATCAGACCGAGCATCAAACACATCATGATCGCGCCCAGGATGAAAACGACACGCGCGCTCAGGTTAAGGCCGGCTTCGGTGAAGTAGCGATTGCCGCCGATGAGATAGGTTTGGTGGTCGCGATGATTGATGATCCCACGTACCGTAGGCAACTCGGGGACGGTGTCGTTCTCGCAGTACAACACCTGCAGCGGATCGCCCTTAGCGATGAAAAGCGGATGCTGCCGACGAAATACCGGATGCAGTTTGGTCGTGGGGACGTTGAGCGCGCGGGTCGTCACCGCGAAGTGCGTCTCGTTCTGACGCCACGCGTAAGTGTCCAAATACTGCACCTGCCGCGGGATCTCATAGTGGCGAAGTTCGTAGCTCAGGGCGTTGACCGTCTCGATGCCGGAGGCCTCGACGCCGTCCGGGAGCGGAGGCGCGGTCTGCAGCGGTGCGGCCGCCGGCACGGCGTCTGTGCGGACGGCCCGGTATTTGATGCCGGGGATTTTCAGGCTGAGCGAATCGGGCGGTGTGACGTCTTGCCCCAGCAGCACGCGATCCAGCGCCCTGAGCAGGCGCCTGCGGCCGCGATGCCCGATCAGCAAGAGCTCTGAACCGACGAACAGCACCATGCCGATGCCGATGAGGCCGGCGATGATGGCGATAAAGAACAGGACAATGGTCAGCCAGGAGTCTTCCCGGTCCATGATGAAAAAGGCGGCCGGGAAGCCACCGGCCAGCGCCGCGCCCAGCACCAGCAGGGCGAAATATTTCAGCTTGTATTTCAGCGTTCTGTCGGGTTCCAGCCGGCCTTTTGTCCCGTGCAGCAGCCAGTGCAGCCAGTAGCTGCCGTCTTGCAGGCGGTGGGCGCCGATCTTCACCCGATCGCCGGCGGCGAGCGTGGCCAGCAGATTTTCGCTGTCGCTGAAGTCGTCACGGTAAAAAAAGAACGTCTGGCCGGAGGCGATGATCCTCACCAGGTTGTCGGGCGCCGTCTGCTGGCAGGCGCATTGTTCGACGGTCACATTAAAAAATTGGGTTTGCATGTCATTCCCTGTCAGCGGGCGTGGCCCGAAAATTCATCCCTGGCGCCGGGTATTCAGCGTTTTTTCATCAATGGCAGCATGCGCACCAGCGCATTGTCCTTGACGATGTAGTGATGGAACAGCGCGGCGGCGGCATGCAGGCCGATCAGCCAGTAGCCGAATAAGGCCAGCGTTTTATGCCAGCCGATAATCATCCGCGCCTGCGGCCGATCGGCCACGTCGGTGAACGGCATCGACAGGCCGAACAGATACCACTCCTTGCCGCCCAGATAGCGCGAATACACCCCCAGCACTGGCAGCGTCAGCAGCAGCAGATAAATCAGGGTATGCGTCAGGTGCGCCATGCCGGTTTGCCACTTCGGCGGTTTGGGCACGATGGCGGGCGAGGCGTGGCGCCAGCGCAGGAACAGGCGGGCGATCATCAGCGCAAATACCGTTACGCCGCAGCTGAAGTGGGTGACAACCAGCACGTACCAGGGGGCGCTGCCCGGTTCGGCAAAGCCCCGCAGCTCGATGGTGACGCAGGTGATGACCAGCAGGATCGCCACCAGCCAGTGCAGGCGAATTTGCCACGGCATGTAGGTGTTCTGCACCGGGTTACCTTTTGATGTTAAAGGGTCTGTGCGCCGATGGTAACGAAATGTTACATCGGAGGAAAGCGCGTGCGCGCAATTTAGGCAAAACGCCAGGCTCAACTCACTTATTAAGCGATTGGTTTAGTGGGGTATGCGCCAGGCGGTAGAGGGGCATCGTAAGTTGAGAAGCTAATGGACGACAGTTTCAGAGGCTGGCAGCTTATTAAGCGATGAAGCGGATTACGCCGCAGCCCTCGCTGCGGCGCCTGGGATCAGTTCAATTTGGCCTTGGCGAAATCGCTGCCGTTCACGTCCACCACGTAGCCGCTCAGGTTGCTGCGGGTGGCGTAGAATACTTTGCCGGTGGCCAGCGGCAGCCACGGCGCCTGTTTGGCGAAGATCACCTGCGCCTGTTGGTACAGCTTGGCGCGCGCCTGCGGCTGGTTCTCCTGGATCGCCTGCTGGATCAGCCGGTCGTAATCCTTATCGCACCAGCGCGCCACGTTGGCGCCGCTCTGCACCCCGGCACAGCCGAGCAGGGTGGCGAAGTTGTCCGGATCGCCGTTGTCCGATACCCAGCCGTACAGCGCGCTCTGCTGCTCGCCTTTGCGCAGCCCGGCCAGATACTGGCCCCACTCCCAGGTGACGATCTTGGCCTTCACGCCCACCTTCGCCCAGTCGCTCTGGATCATCTCGGCGATGCGCTTCGAGTTCGGGTTGTAAGGGCGCTGTACCGGCATCGACCAGATGTCGGTCTCAAAGCCCTGCTCCAGCCCGGCTTGCTTCAGCAGCTCGCGCGCCTTCTGCGGATCGTAGGCGTACTCCGGCAGTTTATCGTTGTAGCCCAGCATGCCCGGCGGCAGCAGCGAATTGGCCGGCGTGCCGCTGTCTTTGAACACCGCGGCGACGATCGCTTTCTTGTCCACCGCATAGCTCAACGCCTGGCGCACCAGCAGGTTGTCGAACGGTTTTTTCTGGGTGTTGAACGCCAGATAGCCGACGTTCAGCCCGGTAATGTCGTGCAACTGCAGGTTGCCGTCGGCCTTGATGGCGGCGAACTGTTCCGGCAGCGGCGCGGGGATGATCTGGCATTCGTTGGTTTTCAGCTTGGCCAGCCGGGTTTGCGGATCCGGCGTGATGGAGAAGATGAGGTGCTTGCTGGCCACTTCGCCCTGCCAGTAGTGCGGGTTGGCGATGTAGCGGATCAGCGAATCCTGCTTGTACTGTTGCAGCGCAAACGGCCCGGTGCCGATCGGCCAGTTGTCGACGTATTCCGGCGTGCCCTTTTTCAGCATCGCGTCGGCGTACTCGGCGGACAGGATCGAGGCGAAATCCATCGCCCAGTCGGCGACGAAGGCGGCGTTGGGCTGGCTCAGCGTGAAGCGCACGTGGTGTTCGTCCACCGCTTCCACCTTGGTGATCAGCTTATCCAGACCCATGTCGGTGAAGTATTCATAGTTGCCGCCGGAGACCTTGTGATACGGGTTGGCGGGATCCTTCTGCCGCATCACGGTGAACACCACGTCTTCGGCGTTGAAGTCGCGCGTTGGGGTGAAGTATTTGTTGCTGTTGAATTTTACCCCCTGGCGCAGGGTAAAGGTGTAGGTCTTGCCGTCCGGGCTGACGCTCCACTCGGTGGCCAGCGACGGGGCGGGCGTTTTATCGCTTTCGCGCAGCGTCACCAAGCGGTTGTACAGCACCTGCGAGGTGGCGATAAAGGTCGGCCCGGAGCTGGAGAGCTGCGGGTTGAACGATTCCGGCGAGGCAACGGTGCAGTACACCAGCGCATCGGAAGCGGCCAGCGCGCCGCCCGCCGACAGCAGGCCGCAGCCAGCCAGCACCAGCGCGGCGATTGGGTGTTTTAAAAACGTCAAGGCAAGATCCTCAGGTGGAGTGGGCCGTTACCGGCGAATTGAATTAACTATAGATAACGGATGGCGAGACCGGGAACAAGCGTCTCACCTGCGCATTCTGTGCGCCGCGCGTTGCTTGCCAAACCGTTTTACTCGCTCTCGCGCTTGCGGTCGGCATCATAGCGCTCGCGGGCGGCGTCCAGCTCGGGGAAATGGTATTCCGCCCAGCGGTCCAGCGCCGTCAGCGTCTCGACCAGCGAGCAGGCGACGGCGCTGAGCCGATATTCCACATGTGCCTGATTCTTTTCACTTAAATCCAGCCGCTCGAGCAGCCCGTTGCGTTCCAACTGGCGCAGCGTTTGCGTCAGCACCTTCTGCGAAATGCCATCGATGCGGCGCAGCAGTTCGCCGTTGCGCATCGGCCGCTGCGCCAGCGCAGGCAGGATCAGCATCACCCACTTGCCGGAGATCAGCGCCAGCGCATCGCGCGCGGAGCACTTGCTCGAATAGACGTCGCCGGGATAAGCCATTGGGGGTTACCTTCAGATGCGTAATTGCCAAGGGGGCGATAAAGCCACAGCATAGCAGCACCACCTTACAACGGGAGAAACAGGATGAACGTGCTGATTGTGCTGGCTCACCCCGAGCCGCATTCCTTCAATGCCCATTTGGCCGAACAGGCGCGGCAGGTCTGCCTGGCACAGGGGCATCAGGTGAAGACGGTCGATCTGTATCAGGAGGGATTTGATCCGCGCGAGGGCGCCGGCCATTACCCCAGCAGAAAGCAGGCGGACAGATTTGATGCGATGCAGGAGCAGCGCCATCACTGGACGACTCAGGCGCTGCCGGCGGAGATCCGGCGGCATATTGAGCTGCTGCACTGGGCGGATACGCTGGTGCTGCAGTTTCCTTTCTGGTGGTTCGGCGCGCCGGCCATCATCAAGGGCTGGATGGATCGGGTGTTCGTTTACGGCGGGATCTACGACAGCCGCCACCGCCATGAGAACGGCGTAATGCGCGGCAAACGGGCGCTGCTGACCGTCACCGCCGGCGCTTCCGCACAGGCCTGTGCGCCAGACGGGCGCGACGGCGACATGCGGCTGATGCTGTGGCCAATCATGCATGCGCTGCACTATATCGGCTTTAGCGTGCTGGAGCCGTTCCTGGTCTATGGCGTGCGCGGCGGGTTGGCGGGTGAAGCTCTGCAGGCGCAAAACGCCGCGTTGGCGCAGGTGACACAGGCGTACCGGGACGGTTTGAACGCGTTTTCCGCCTGGCCGGCGGTGCCGTTCAATCGCAATGAAGATTTTGACGCCGATCTGGCGCTGAAGCCCGGCGCGCCGGTGTACAGCCCGTTCGTGCGGCACTGCGATCCGGCTTAGAACCCGGCCTTCAGCAGTTCCTCGCGCAAATCGTCGATAATCGCCGGTTCGATGTCGGGGAACTGCTGCTGAATATCGGCGATGGCTTCGGCCACGCTGGGGCCTGCGAAAGTGCCGGAGAAGGGCACCAGCGGCAGATTCGCGTCGCTGTCCGGCAGTTCACCGCGGATGGTGCCGGTGATCATGCCCGCTTTTTTTTCCGCCGTGAGGTCGTACTCCCCCACGTTTTTGTCGATCGGTTTCATTGGCCGCCTCGCTGTCGGTGAGTGTTTACCCTGTCTGTTAAAGCATAGTGTTTCAGGCAATGAATACCAATCAATGTATATAATATTAATATAAAACAAGGTGATGCGCGTTTTGTCGTTTGACGTTCGCCGGGGGCCGGCGCTATGCTCTTGGCGCTAAAGGAACCTTCCTCACTGACAGGGACAGACGACATGAAAAGACTGAAAAGCGCGGCGCTGTTGTTGCCGCTGTTGGCGCTCAGCGCCTGCACCCATCACCTCAGCAGCGCCGAGCTGCATGCCAAGCACTACATTTATCAAACCCGCGACGATTTCGATCCGCAATTCCGCACCGATGTGAACGGCAGTATTAAGAACGCCGTGCCGATGTTCGAACAGTTCTACCAGCTGGGGAAAAAGGATCGCGCGGCAGGCGTGGTGCGCAGCGAGGCGCAGAAAAAGGCCGACTATCTGGCCAGCCCGGAATTCCAGCAGAACATGGAACACAAAACCATTTTCATCAACCGCACTTACAGCAGCGCCGACAATCCTAAACGCCGCCAGGTGTTCTCGCAGGAAGCGGTAGGCGCGTACTGGGACGGTTACGAAGGGCGCTGAACATAATCCCTCACAAATATACCCGTCATACTTGAAGCTGCATCTGTGTTGACTGCGAGCGCTCACCCCAGTCACTTACTTGAGTAAGCTCCTGGGGACTCCCGCTCTTGCCGCCGTGATGCAACTCCAATTATTTAGGGTATAGAAGGTAATAAAAACTGGTCTTCTGGCGGTTATTTGATTATAAAAACCGCCGCTAAGGACGATGTTCATAGATGAAACCAGGAGTGTTTATGTTGGCAAAAGTTAAGCGTTCGTTCGCCGCCGCCGTCGTATTGATGTTGGCGCTGCCCGCGGTTCAGGCCGCGGATTACCGCGCGGGCGAGCAATACACCCGGCTGGATAAGCCGGTGGCCGCCGCGCCGGCGGTGGTGGAGTTCTTCTCCTTCTACTGCGGCCCTTGCTATCAGTTCGCCGAAACCTACCGCGTGGGCAGCACCGTGGCGCAGGCGCTGCCCGCGGGCGAGAAGGTCACCAAATATCACGTCAGCCTGATGGGCAAACTGGGCAATGCGCTGACCGAAGCCTGGGCGGTGGCGACGGTGCTGGGCGTGGAAGACAAGATTGAAGGGGCGATGTTCGACGCGGTGCAAAAACAGCGCGCCGTCAACAGCGCCGACGATATACAGCGGGTGTTCACGGCGGCCGGCATCGATGCCGCCACCTATGAAAACGCGCGCCACAGCCTGCTGGTCAAAGGGTTGATCGCCAAGCAGAATGAAGCGGTGAAAGCGTTTGACGTGCGCGGCACCCCGTCGTTCTACGTGGCCGGCCAATACAAGATAGACAATGCCGGCATGGCCGCCACCAGTGTTGAAGGCTACGCCAAAGAGTACGCGGCGGTGGTGCGTTACCTGTTGGACAAACAGCCTTAAGGTGGTTCTCCCTTCGGCACCCGATGATCTGTGATCGCGGTGCCAAATCCCCCGCTCGCCATTGATTGTGTGTTAACGGGTTGTTATGGTGATTTTCTGTTCAACGGCGCAGCGCCGCCGGCGTTTGAAGGGAGAGATCATGACGGCATTGGCAACGCTCCGCGACGCCGGCTTCGAAGAGTGGCTGGGCAAAATCAACACCGCCTGCGGCAGGTTCTGCGCGAAAACGCTGGGGCCGGGTTTCAGCGGGGCGATGCAGGAGTTCCGCGCCCATGCGCTGCGTCTGAGCGTGGTCGACGTGGCCCAGGCCCGGCTGTATCGCACGCCGCGTGAAATCGCCCGCAGCGACGGCGCGCACTTTTTTACCGTCTTCCAGCTGCGCGGCAGCGCGTTGATGGAGCAGGGCGATCGTCAAACGATGCTCTCTCCCGGCGACATGACGCTGATCGACGCCTCACAGCCCAGCAGCTTCACCTTCCAGCGCGATTCGCGCCAAATCTCTTTGCTACTGCCGCGTGGCTGCCTGCCGCTGCCGCCGCCTTGCGCGCAGCGTCTGGGGGCGGAGCTGAGCGCGGTGCGCCTCAGCCGCCAGCTGGTGCTGAGCAGCATGCAGGATCCTCAGCTCGCCGCGGCGGAAAGCGAGGCGGTGCTGAATGCGCTGGCGGCGCTGCTGCGCCCGGCTCTGGCGCTCGAACAGGCGCGGCCGGAAGGGCAGCACCCGGTCTTTGACAAGGCGCTGGCGTTGATCGACAGGCATATTCAGTCGGCGCAACTGCGTCCTGAGTGGGTAGCGGCCGAGCTGGGGGTATCGTTACGCAGCCTGTATCGGCTGTTCGCCCGTCAGGGGCTGGTGGTGGCGCAGTACATCAGGAACCGCAGGTTGGATCTGTGCGCGCAGGCGCTGCGCAGCGCCGCCGGGCAGGAAAAGCTGGCCGGCGTCGGCCTCGACTGGGGCTTCGCCGATCACAGCCATTTCTCGACCGCTTTCAAGCAGCGTTTCGGCATGTCGCCGAGCGAGTACCGTCGGCAGTATCAGTAAATCAGGGCGCGGGCCAGGCCCGCGCCGCTTCACTCAATAGCGGATGCAGACCGATTTCGATTCGGTGTAGGCATCCAGCCAATCCGGGCCGAAGTCACGGCCGCTGCCCGACTGTTTGAACCCGCCGAACGGCATATTCGGGTCGATCAGCGTATGGGTGTTGACCCACACGGTGCCGGCCTGAATGCGCGGCGTCAGCGCCATCGCCTGCTGCAGGCTGGTGGTCCACAGGCTGGCGGTCAGCCCGAAGTCGGTGTCGTTGGCCTTGCTCAGCGCCTCTTCGGCGCTCGCCACCCGAATCAGGTTGACCACCGGGCCGAACACTTCCTCGCGCGTCAGGTTCAGCCGATCGTCCGGGTTGATCACCAGCGTTGGCGGAATGTAGAAACCGTTGCTGTCCGGCCCGGCCGCGCCGCCGATAAGCTCGGCGTTTTTCGCCCGGGCGTCGTCCAGGTAGGCCGCCACCTTGTTGCGGTGCGCGAGCGACACCAGCGGGTTGATTTGCGCGCCGGTATCCATCCCCGGCCCGACCGACAGCGATTTCACCGCCTGCTCGAATCCGGCCACCAGCCGATCATAAATCGGTGCTTCAATATAAATTCGCGAGCTGGCGGCGCACACCTGCCCTTGGTTGAGGAAACTGCCGAGCATCAGGCCTTCGATCACCTGCTGCGGATCGGCATCTTTCAGCACGATGGCCGGGTTTTTGCCGCCCAGCTCCAGCGTCACGCGGGTCAGGCGATCCGCCGCCGCGCGCGCGATGCTTTTGCCCACCGGCGTGGAGCCGGTAAAGCTGACTTTGGCGATCAGCGGATGTTCGGTCAGCGCCTTGCCGCACACGGTGCCGCGGCCGGTGACCACGTTGAACACGCCCGGCGGCACGCCGGCTTCGCTCGCCAGTTCGGCGATGCGCAGCAGGGTGAGCGGGGTGGTTTCCGACGGCTTGATGACGATGGAGCAGCCCGCCGCCAGCGCCGGCATCACTTTCCACATGCCGATCATCAGCGGGAAGTTCCAGGGCACGATGCCGGCGACCACGCCGATCGGCTCTTTGCGGGTATAAACCTGATATTTGGCGCCCGGCGGCATCGGAATGGAGACGTCCAGCGTCTGGCCGGTGATTTTGGTCGCCAGCCCGGCGGTGTAACGCATCCAGTTCAGGGTGCTGCCGACTTCGAAAGCGCGGGCGATGTTGATGGATTTGCCCTGCTCCAGGGTTTCGAGCTGCGCCAGCTCTTCGGCGTGCTGCTCCACCAGATCGGCGAAGCGCAGCAGGATGCGTTCGCGCTCTACCGGCAGACGCTGCGCCCAGACGCCTTCGCTGAAGGCTTTGTGGGCGGACTGCACCGCCAGCGCGACGTCGTGTTCGTTGGCGTCGGCGGTGGTGGCGATCTGCTGCCCATTGGCGGGGTTATACACCGCCAGGCGGCCTTCCGCAGCGGACGCGCGCCACTGGCCGTCGATATACAGCCCATGCTGACGATCGAGAAAACGCGACACGCTATCCAGCACGGCTACGGTATTGTCAGACATACATCCTCCGATCAGGCTCATCAGGTTATCGTTAACCCTGAGAGTCTAGATCAGCGGTAAAGCGGCGGCTTTGCTCTGCCTGACATTCGATTTGTCCTGCGTGTCATTTTGCCGTGACGGAACAGTAAACCGCGGCCGGCGGGCGCCGGCCGGGAAGGATTACGAACTCAGGGTTGCCAGACGGGTGGCGAAACCGAGGAACAGCAGGCCGATCAGGCCATTGCCGAGCTTCGCCAGGCCTTTCTTGTGGTTGAAGAAATGCGCCAGCATCGCGCCGGAGAAGATCAGCGTGCTCATGTAGATAAAGCTGACGGCTTCGAGGATCAGCGCCAGAATGGTGAACGACAGCCCGGTGTGCGCGTAGTTGAAATCGATGAACTGCACGAAGAACGACACGTAAAACAGAATAGCTTTCGGGTTGGTCAGGCTCAGCGTCAGCGATTTGCGCAGAATGCTGTGGCCGCCTTCAATTTGCTGCTGTTGCGCCTGCGCCTTCTGCACGAAGGTGGCGTAGAGGATTTTTGCGCCAAGGAACAGCAGGTAAATCGCGCCGAGAAAACGCACCAGGGTAAACAGGAACGGCGTGGTGCGGATCAGCGAAGCCACGCCGATATAGGCGCAAAAGATCAGGATCGCATCGCCGATAAACACGCCCAGCGCCGCGGTATAGCCGGCGCGCACGCCGCGCGATATGCCGGTTTTCAGCACGTACAGCGTATTCGGCCCCGGCAGAATGATGATGAAGACCACCCCGGCCAAATAGGTCCATAAATTCAGGACGCCAAAACTCTCTAACACAATAACCTCTCCATGCGCGCAACTAACAGGCAGAAACACTGGCCACGCCCGTGGCCGGCCGCGATCCTAACGCCGTGCAACCGGGTTGGCAACGTAATAAACTTCATGTTGTTGGTTAAAAATTGTCGAAAGATTGTTGAAAACGTCGGCGCCGAATTAAAAAGCAAGAGTCGGCGTGTTTCGCCAACGGCCCGTCACTATGCTGGTTAACATCGAAACCGCAGTGAGGAACGGATGATGAAAAACGTAATCGACAGCGCCGATCCGCGCTGGCTGGCGATTGTCAGCCGCGACAAGCACGCCGACGGCCGCTTTATCTACGCGGTGAAAACCACCGGCGTGTATTGCTCGCCTTCCTGCCCGTCACGCCAACCGAATCGGCAAAACGTGGAGCTGTTTGACGACGCGGAGCAGGCGGAGGCGGCCGGCTATCGGCCCTGTAAACGCTGCCGGCAGGGGCTGACGCCGCTGACGGAACAGCATGCGCGGCAGATAGCTGAGGCCTGCCGCTATATCGAGCAGGCGGAAAAAGCGCCGTCGCTGCAGACGCTGGCGCGCCACGTCGGGTTGAGCCAATACCATTTCCACCGGCTGTTCAAAGCGATCACCGGCCTGACGCCGAAAGGCTACGCCGACGCGCAGCGCAGCCAACGCTTACGCGCCGGTCTTACGCAGCGGGAAACGGTGACCGACGCGATCTTCGACGCCGGTTATGGCGCCAACGGCCGCTTCTACCAGCAGGCCAACGCCGCGTTGGGCATGACGCCGAAGGCCTATCGGGCGGGCGGCAAAGGCATGCGCATCCATTTCGCCGTCGGGCGCTGTTCGCTGGGCGAGATCCTGGCGGCCCAGAGCGAGGTGGGCATCTGCGCCATTCTGCTGGGGGACGATGCGCAGCAGCTGGTGCAGGATCTGCAGGACAAATTCCCCAACGCCGAGCTGATCGGCGGCGACGCGCAGTATGAAGCGCTGATGGCGCAGGTGGTGGGCCTGATTGAAGCGCCGGAGAACGGGTTGGCGCTGCCGCTGGATATTCGTGGCACCGCGTTTCAACAGCGGGTCTGGCGGGCGCTGCAGGCGATATCGGTCGGCGAAACCGTCAGCTATGCCGATATCGCTCGGCGCATTGGGGCGCCCAAAGCGGTGCGCGCGGTAGCCGGCGCCTGCGCCGCCAACATGCTGGCGGTGGCGATCCCCTGCCACCGGGTGGTGCGCAACGACGGCACGTTGTCCGGCTACCGCTGGGGCGTCGATCGCAAGAAAGCCTTGCTGGAAAAAGAGGCGCAGCGATGAGCGGCGCGCTGGCGACCCGGCTGGCCGAATTGGACTGGGCGGCAATTGAACGTGAACTCGATGCGCAGGGCTGCGCGCGTCTGCCGGGCGTGCTCAGCCAAGACCTGTGCCGCGAGCTTTCGGCGCTTTACCCGCAGGATGCGCATTTTCGCAGCCGCATCGTGATGGCGAAGCACGGTTTTGGCCGCGGCGAGTACCGCTATTTCACCTATCCGCTGCCGGTGGCCGAAGCGCGCAGCCTGATGTATGCGCGGCTGGCGCCGGTGGCCAACCGTTGGAACGCCTTGTTGGGGCTGGAGACGCGTTATCCCGCCGCACATGAAACCTACCTGGCGGAATGCCACCGGGCCGGCCAGCGGCGGCCGACGCCGCTGCTGTTGCGCTACGAAACGGGGGATTACAACTGTCTGCATCAGGACCTGTACGGCGAGCGAGTGTTTCCGCTGCAGGTGGCGTTTCTGCTCTCCGCCCCCGAGCAGGACTTCACCGGCGGCGAATTTGTGCTGACCGAACAGCGGCCGCGGATGCAGAGCCGGGCAGAGGTGGTGCCACTGCAGCAGGGCGACGCGGTGGTGTTCGCCGTGCATCACCGGCCGGTGGCGGGAATGAAAGGTTACTATCGGGTCAATCTGCGCCATGGCGTCAGCCGAATACGCGCCGGCCAACGCCACACGCTGGGGGTAATCTTTCACGACGCGCTATAGCTTGCGCGCCAGCAGGGTGGCGAAGCGCAGCGAGATGCGGTTGCCGGCGGCGTCGGTCTTGTGCAGTTGGCCGACGTCTTCGTTGTATTTGAGGATCTCCCAGTCGCGATAATAATGCTTCAGCTCACCCGGCCGGAAGGTAAACGGGAACGGCAGCGGGCAGGGATAATCCTCGGTATCCATCGCCGCCACGATCAGGTTATGGCCGCCGCGCACGGTGCTGTCCTGCATGTCTTGCACGATATGCGGGATCTGTTGCCGCTCGAGGAACATCAAGACCACGGTGGACAGGATGAAGTCGTAGTCGCCGCTGAAGCGGTGAGTATTGAGATCCTGCACCCCGGCGCTCAGGCGGGTCAGTTGCTCGGCGTCGATGATCTGATTGAGGCGGGCTATCGACGGCGCGTGTTTGTCCCAGGCGGTGACGTCGAAACCTTTCAAATTGAGATAGAGCGAATTGCGCCCGCCGCCGCAGCCCAGATCCAGCGCCTTGCCCGGCGCGATGCGCGCTGCCGCCTCGATCACTTCAGAGTGGGTGCGCGTCAGTTCGTATTTCTTGTTGTAGTAATCTTCCGGCGTGCAGTAAAACGCCAGCCGGCAGGTCATGTCGTCCGAGAAGGAAACGATGCGATGCCACTGCTGCGGCGCGATAAACGGCGGCTGGCTTTCGGGGCTGAACTGCCAGGTTTCGGTGGTGGCGCCGTCTTCGGTCATCATGGCGAACGTCAGGCTGCCGCTCAGCACGGTGAGCTTCGCCCAGGTGCCGCTCTGGGTGTTGTGGCGCTGACGAAAGGCTTCCGGCAGCGTTTCGCTGTTCCATTCCGGCAGGGTTTTATAGCAAAGCAACTGCTGCTCCATAGGGGGCTCCTCTGGCTGGGCAAGCAAAGTGATTTATATGATGTATATAAAATACATCTTTATCGATCGTTTGAACATAGCAGCCTGAAGGAAAGGCGCGGGGAGATCTTTATACTGGATTGTGCGCGGCGGCTGGGCTAATTTCAGTGCTGTTCATGTCATCACGTTCAGGGAAAAGATGCCGATACGCCGTTTATGCCACCCGAAGCCCCTCCGTTTGCTGAGCCTGGCCGCGCTGCTGGCGCTGGCGGGCTGTACCAGCAAAACCACCACCACCTCGCCGGCGGCGCGCCCCGCCGACGTCAAAGCGCGACTGATGACGCTGATCCCGGCCAATGCCGGCGATCGTCAGGGTTGGGCCACCGATATCACCGCCGCGTTTGCCGCGCAGGGCATCGAGCCGAGCGATGAGAACCTGTGCTCGGTGCTGGCGGTGACCGAACAAGAGTCGACGTTCCAGGCTAACCCGCAGGTGCCGGGGCTGCCGAAGATCGCCTGGAAAGAGATCGACCGCCGCGCCGATCAGATGCACATCCCTAACTTTTTGGTGCATACCGCGTTGAAGATCTCGTCGTCGAACGGCCAGAGCTACAGCGAGCGCCTGGATAAGGTGCGCACCGAAAAGGATCTGAGCGATATCTTCGATGACATGATCGACCGCGTGCCGATGGGGCAGAAGCTGTTCGGTCATTTGAACCCGGTTCATACCGGAGGCCCGATGCAGGTGAGCGTCGCCTTCGCCGAGGCGCATGCCAAAGGGTATCCTTATCCGGTTGACGGTTCGATTCGGCGCGAAGTCTTCAGCCGACGCGGCGGCATGTACTTCGGCATTATGCATTTGCTGGGGTACCCGGCCGACTATAGCCGGCCAATCTACCGCTTCGCCGACTTCAACGCCGGCTGGTATGCCAGCCGCAACGCGGCGTTCCAAAACGCGGTCAGCCGGGCGAGCGCCATTCCGCTGGCGCTGGACGGCGATCTGATCGACTTTGGCAGCGACAAGCCCGGCTCCACCGAGCTGGCGGTGCGCACGCTCGGCAAGCGCCTGAACATGAGCGACAGCGCCATTCGCCGGGCGCTGGAGAAAGGCGACACGGCCGGCTTTGCCGATACCGACCTGTATAAGAAGGTCTATGCGCTGGCGGGCGGCAAGCTGCCGCGCGAGATGCTGCCGGGCATCCAACTGGAAAGCCCGAAAATCACCCGTAAGTTGACTACCGCCTGGTTCGCCAAGCGGGTGGATGAACGCCGCCAGCGCTGCATGGCGCGCGCCGGCGGTTAACCCTAAAGAAAACGCCGCCGGTGGCCTGAGTCACCGGCGGCGCGATCGCGCATCAGGCGCTGCGGCGCGGGTTGGTCAGGCCGAAGTTAAAGCTGTTGCAACGGTTGCAGAACTCTTTCATCACCGGCGGCGTGTCCATCATCGGCACTTTCACCTCGATAAACGCCAGCCTATCCTGCCGCGAGGCGTGTTCCAGGGCCATTTCCAGCTGTTGCGTGGTTTCCACCGCCACGCTGAACGGCTGCGATCGAGTATTCAGCACCGCCGGCAGTTTGGCGTAGTCCCACGGGCTGATGTCGTTGTAGGACGAGCTTTCGCCGAGGATATAGCGTTCGATGGTGTAGCCGTCGTTATTGATCAGGAAGATGATCGGCTTTTGCTCGCAGCGCAGCAGGGTGGACACTTCCTGCGCGGTCAACTGGAAAGAGCCGTCGCCGATGAACAGCAGGTGGCGGCGTTCAGGGGCCGCCATCAGGGTGCCGAGCAGCGCCGGCAGGGTATAGCCGATTGAGCCCCAAATCGGTTGGTTGACCACCTTGACGCCGTCCGGCATGCGCATGCCGCCGATGGCCGCGCCGGAGGTGCCGTTTTCCACCACCACCACGTCATCCGCCCGGATGAAGCGTTGGATGCGCCGCCACAGATAGGCCTGGTCGATAGGCGCGTCGCTCGGCGTCGCCAGCTTCTCATGCGGGCTGGCCAACGGCGCCAGGGGCTGCGCCGGCGCGTCTTCGCTCAGATCCAACAGCGCCTGCAGCAGATCCGCCGTCGACACCGCCGGGTAGGAGGTGTTGTCCAGCTTCATTGAGAACGGTTGGATGTCCACCTGAGCGGCAGCGGGAATGTGCTGCGAGAAATAGCCGGTGGTGGAATCCACCAAACGCACGCCGAAGCTCAGCACGCAGTCCGAGTGGGCCATGTGTTCATACAGTTCGGGGCGCGACAGATTGCCGCTGTAGCCGCCCATCCAACCGGCGGTGTTTTCCGGGATAATGCATTTGGCGGTGGGCATATTGGTCAGCGGAATGGCGAAGCGGTGAGCGACCGCGATGACCAACTGCTGCAACTGGTAGCGATCCACCATTTGATCGACCAACATGATTGGGCGCTGTGCGCGTTTGATTTTGGTTAACAGCGCCATCGCCGCTAATTGCACATTGTATTTATCGCTGGCCGGTAATTGCGGTGCCGTCGCCGCCGCGGCGATTTCAATTTCCACATCGCAAATATCCGACGGCAGCTGTAAATACACCGGTTTCTTCTCTATCCAGGCGCGGGAAATAACGCGTGGGATTTCTTGTGCGGCATTTTCCGGCGTAATCAAGGCTTGCGCAACGGTGAATTGTTTAAAGCAGTTCATGACGTTGTCGAAATTGCCATCGCCCAGGGTATGGTGCAACAGCTGGTGATTTTTCATCGCATGCAGCGGCGGCGTGCCGGCGATGCAGATAACCGGCGAAGATTCGGCATAGGCCCCGGCGATGCCGGACAGCGCGGCCAGATCGCCGACGCCGTAGGTGACGATCAGCGCGCCGGCGCCTTTCATGCGGGCGTAACCGTCGGCGGCGTAGGAGGCGTTCAATTCATTGCAGTTGCCGACAAACGCCAGCCGCTCGTCGTTTTCCAGCAGCTCCAGCAGGCTGAGGTTATAGTCGCCGGGCACGCCGTAAATACGATCGACGTTCAGGGCGTGAAGCTGTTGCAGAATGAATGACCCGATAGTTATTTTCATTGATTGCTCCGAATTATTTATCTTTATTTTGTCAGGCGAAAATCAGCAAAAATAAATTGCTGGCGATGTTGTGTCGTTAGCATTAACAGTTATTTAAAGTGTCGGCTTGTTCAAGACAGACGTGGCAGCCGTTGAATAGGCGGTTTGTATTCGGCGCTTTACGCGATTGAATAATGTATAAATAGTGTGGTTATTATGCAGGTGGACAGTGCGGTATTTTTCCCTGGCGGTATATCGACAGAAAAATGGCGGCGTATTGGCATTTATCATGATGCAGGGCGAAGCATCCGGTACTTTTGAGGTCGCGTTAAATCCCATCGGGTGGCGTAACGCTCTTTTGCTGGTAAAGAAAGGCAGAAGCCGGCGCAAAGAGGCATTTTGGTGATCCGCCGCACGCTTATTTCATGAAACCATCGCGCAACCAATCAAAAACAAAAAATTAACAATGTCGCTTTTTTATTCGCGTCGTGTTGTCAGTTTTACTTTACGGGGCTGCAATGCGCGCCGCCTCGGGCCGGCGTAAACAAGCGTCGTTACGAGCGCTAATATAACGTGGCGACCATCACATTCCTTGGGGCCGATACGTAAACTTTTCTCTACGTGCGCCTGGATGGCGTATACCTACCAAAGGGCCTGCGTCCCAGCGGGGCTCGTCTGAGGGGGAAATAGCCATGAAAAGCTATCGACATGTGCTGGTGCTGATCCACGACGAGCGTGATGGGTTGCCGTTGCCGCGCGTCACCCTTCGGCGTTTTAAAATCGACTGTTCGGCCTTATTCTCTGGCGTTCGTGAACCGCCTCGATGTCGATGTGTTGGTCAAGCACCTGGCCCGCGAGTAGCGAACGACAAAGCGGACTTTTCCCACGGTTTTGCCGTCCGAAAGGCGCTAACATGCAGATGTCGGTGCAACCCGTTATAAACCAATGCGAATTTTCCGATGCTAAGTTTAACCAAAGCGAAACGGGCGTTGGATAAATTGGATACAGCTTGATCTTGCCTGGGCTATCGGTAAAAATCTTCGGCCGTATTTTTACAGGAGCTTTACCATGTTTCTCAAACGGACTCTGTTGGCATGTTCTCTGGCGTTGATATTTCCTGCACTGCCTTCTTACGCTGAGGTTAGTACAGAAAGTGGCAATACCGCGCAGGCCGAAAAACCGGGTCTATGGCAGCGCTTTACCCATAACGTGTCGGAGACCTGGAACAATTCGCCGAACCACGATCTCTATATTCCGGCCATCACCTGGCATAACCGTTGGACTTACGATGACGAACATATCGATAAGTACAACGAGCGCCCGTGGGGCGCCGGTTATGGCATCTCCCGCTACGACAGCGACGGTGACTGGCACGGCATCTACATCATGGCGTTCAAGGATTCCTTCAACAAGTGGGAGCCGATCGGCGGCTACGCCTACGAGAAGATCTGGCGTCCGTTGGATGACAAGGATTTCCGCCTGGGGCTGGGTTTCACCGCCAGCGTCACCGCGCGCGATAACTGGAAATATATTCCTATCCCGGCGCCGCTGCCGCTGGCTTCTATCGGCTATCAGCGGCTGACGTTCCAGGCGACCTACATTCCCGGCACCTATAACAACGGCAACGTGTTCTTCGCCTGGCTGCGCTGGCAGTTCTAAACTTCCTGAATTCCGAAAAACGGCGCGGCGGCGAGATAAAAGGAACTTGTCGCCGCAGGCGGCGTCGGAGAGGTATCCCGGCGCGCTGCGCCGATTGCATGCCGTTCTTACAGGAGTTTTATCACTATGATCACCAAACATCGTTTACTGCTGGCTTTGGCGCTGTCCGCGACCCTGGCCAGCGGCGCCACCCAGGCCGCCGGTCTGATGGATTCTCTCAACAGCGCGGCGGGCGAACTGAGCAAGTCTGGCGGCGAAAGCGGCGGCGGCATGTCGCTCTCCTCGTTGACCGGCCTGCTGAACGGCGGCGACAAGGCGTTAAGCTCCAGCAGCATGACCAACGCCGCCGGCATCCTGCAGTACTGTGTGAAAAACAACGTGCTGTCGGCTAACGGCGCCGAAGGGGTGAAAGATCAGTTGCTCAGCAAACTGGGCATCACCAGCACTGAAAACGCCAAGAGCCAGGATTATCAGCAGGGCCTGGGTGGCTTGCTGCAGACCGGTGAAGGCAAGAGCCTGGATCTCAACAGCCTGGGCACCTCGCAGATCACCGAGAAGGTGAAACAAAAAGCCTGCGATCTGGTGCTGAAACAGGGCAAATCCTTTATTTCATGATCAACCCACGGCGGAGCGTTCCGCCGTGGGTATTTTGCATAAGCTGGAAAAATGAAAAAAACGTTGATGCTTTCCCTGCTGGCAGGGATGACGATGTTGCAGGGGTGTTCCGTGAAATCCAACGATGCGCCGCCACCGCCGCAGGTGAAACCGATCGGCATGGCGAACCCGGCCGACGTGTATTGCACCAAAATCGGCGGCAAGCTGAACGCCAAAGAAAACGCGGCGGGCCAGTATTCGACCTGTACGCTGCCGAATGGGCAGGAAATTGAAAGTTGGGAGCTGTTCCGCCGCGATCACCCGGTGAAAAAGTAACCTCTGCGGCGCCGGCGACTCTGCCCGGCGCCCGATCAGAATTGCCGATCGCCTATCGACTGCAGCTGCAGGCTGCCGTCCTTTTGCAGCGATAACGGTATGCGCCAATCGCTCCGTTTATCCAGGTTGAACGGCCTGGAGCGGAACATGCAGCCGGTCTTGATGTTCTTGATTTTCATCACGTGTTCCGCATCCGCATTCATTTTAACCTCGAAGCTGCCGGCGGCCGGAATAAAGACTTCCGCCAGCTGCTGCGGCGCGGCGGGCGTTTCCATTTTGACCAACACCGCGAAATCGTTGCCTTGATTGTCCAGCGTCAGCCGATGCAGGCCGGTTGCGGGCAGGCCGGTCGGCTGATGCAGATAGCCGGCTGACGCGGGCCAGGGTTGCCCGGCATTATCGTGCAGCGGCCCGCCGCATTGCTCACGCGCTTCGCGCTGCGGCATTTCGCGCTTGATGGCGCGGTTGTAATCGGTGGGGGCGGCGAGGCTGAATTCGTCGTCATACTGGTGGGTGAGCAGATAGCGCTTGACGCCGAGCACCCCGAGGGCGACCAGCATGAAGAACAGAAATACCCTCAGGCGATTTTTAAAAATCAGCCCAAACAGCTTCCCGGGTAATTGAAACAGCCACCTTGCGATCGTCAATAACATCGTTTTCCCTTTACGCCCAAGCCGTTACGTCTGCGGTAACTTCGCTTGCCTCAGTATAGCCAAAGCGTTGCCACCGGGCGGCATGCGCCATGAAATTCCTGTTTTTTTATCCTAAACCTTCTTCCAACAGCAACAGCAGCAGGAAGCCGGCAAAGAACATCGCGGCGGCGAACGGGGTTTCCTTTCCGCCTTCATGCGCTTCGACCAGCAGCTCTTCGGTCACCAGGTAGAGCAGGGCGATCAGGCCAAAGGCCAGAAAGGCGGTCAGCCAAAATGCGCCCAGCATGGCCACCGGCGCCCCCAGCAGGCCGCCGATGGGCAACAGCAGCGCCAGGCCGACTATCGCAGCCATGACGCGCAGCCGCCTGCCGAGAAAGTCTTGCAAATCGCCGACGATCGACAATCCCAGGAACAGCACTTCCAGCGTTAACGCCAGCGTCAACAGCAGGCCGGCTTTGGCGCCGGCCGCGAAGGCAATGCCCAGCACCAGCCCATCGATAAAGATATCGACGCCGACCGCGGCGATAAAACCGACCGGCCCCTGCGCTTTTTCGCCCAGCCGCCGAACCAGCAACATTAACAGCACCCCCACAGCGCCGCCCAGCAACACCGCCAAAGGCGACTGCTGTTTGAGATCGGGCAAGATTTCGGTGGCGGCGGCGGCGAACACGATGCCGGCGGTAAAGTGATGGATGACGCGCATCGCGGCGTCGCCGGGGCGGCGATAGAGCGCCACCGCTGCGCCGACGACGGTGGCTGCGGCGGGAAACAGCGTATAAAGCACGGCGGAAGTCATCGCGTCATAATCCCTTATCTGTGATGTCACTTTCAGTCTAGACGAGCGCCGCCGCTTGAGTGTTGCCAAAAAAGTGTTTGTTCGATTGTGTACGTTTGTGTACATTCATGATCACTTTAGCATCGCCGGATTGACATGATGTCCAAACTGTTACCGAATGAGCGCCATCAGGCCATTCTCGACACGCTCCGCCAACAGGGGCGAGTGCTGGCTCTGGAGATGGCGCAGCGGCTGAATACCACCGAAGCGACCATCCGCCGCGACCTGCGTCAGCTGGCGGCACAGAATCTGTGCAAACGCATCTATGGCGGTGCGCTGGCGCCGACGCCGGCCGAAGGCCCCGTTGCGGCGCGCATTGCCCTCAGCGGCGATGAGAAGCTGGCGCTGGCGCAGACCGCGCTGGGGGTGATCGGCGAAGAACAGCTGATCTTCCTCGATGCCGGCAGCACCCACCTGTATCTGGCGGATCTGTTGCCGCGCGATCGGCGTTTGACGGTGGTAACCAATGCGTTGAGCATCGCCGGCAAAATGCTGGAACGGCCGGGGATCCGCACCATCCTGATCGGCGGCGAACTGGATGCGCAGGTCGGCGGCTGCGTGGACGCCAAGGCGGCGGAAGAGATCGACGGATTTCATTTCGATCTGGTGTTCACCGGCATTTGCGCCTACGACCCGGCCGGCGGCTTCTCCGCGTTGAGTTACCAGGACGCCACGTTCAAAAAGCGGTTGCTGACGCGCGCCGGCAGCGTGGCGGTGCTGTGCACCCGCGACAAACTCAATACCTACGCCCCCTACCCCTTCCTGCCCGCCGGGCGGGTGGATCATCTGGTGACGGCGCGCGGCGCGCACCCGCAGCTTGAGCAGCAGGTGGCGCAGGGCGGCGGCCAGATCTGGCACAGCGATTTATCGACCGGAGAATGATGATGAAAATAGCCCATGTTGCCCTGTGGACCCGTGACATCGACGCGCAGCTGGCGTTCTGGCAGCGCTATTTCAACGGTGAAGCGGGGGAGGAGTACGTCAGCCGCAATCGGCCGGGGTTCGTTTCCCGCTTCGTCAATCTGGCGGCCGGGCCGACGCTGGAGATCATGCGCGTGCCGACGTTGCTGCCGGCGCAGGCGCAGGAGGAGCGGGTAGGCTGGGCGCACATCGCGCTGTCGCTGGGGGATGAGCTGCAGGTCGATCGGTTGGCGCAGCGCGCACGGCAGGAGGGCATCTTGCTGTCCGCGCCGCGCTGGACCGGCGACGGCTTCTACGAGGCCGTCATTCGCGATCCAGACGGCAACGCGATCGAAATCACCGCCTGATCACTCTTCTTCAATGCTGGCGAACTGCTCACCCAGATAGTCGAGCAGCAGCCGCACCGCCGGCAGCAGGCCGCGGCGCGACGGGTAGACCGCGTGCACCACGCCGCCCTGCGGCTGCCAGCCCGGCAACAGTTGCACCAGCTCGCCGCGCAGCATGTCGTCGCGCATCATCATCGCCGGCAGTTGTACGATGCCGGCGCCGGCGATGGCGGCGGTGCGCAGCATCAGCATGTCGTCGGTGACCAGCCGCGGCGTGTGCTCCCACTCCACCCGTTCACCCTGTGGGCCGGTCAGCCGCCATTGGTGCTGAGCGCGCGCCGGGCCGAGATCGAGCGTCGGGTATTTACGCAGGTCTTCCGGCGTTTGCGCCGGCCCGAGGGTGCGCACCAGCGCCGGGCTGGCGGCGACGCACCAGGTGCGCTGCGCGAGGATCTTCAGCACCAGATCGCTGTCCTCCAGCGGCGGCGGCCGCACGCGGATCGCCAGATCCAACCCTTCCCCCACCACGTCCACCCGGCGGTTGGTGGCCTCCAGATGCACCGTCACCTTGGGATAATCGGCCATAAAGGCTGCCACCATGCTGCCGACGCGAGTGTGCAGGATCGCCACCGGGCAGGACATGCGCACCGTGCCGCAGGGCTCGGCGCGCGTCTGTTCGATCGCCTGCTGCGCGGCTTCCGCTTCCACCAGCATCGCCTTGCAGTGCGCGTAATAGGTTTGGCCGAGTTCGGTCACCGAGAAGCGCCGCGTCGAGCGCTGGATCAGGCGCACGCCCAACCGCTCTTCCAGCAGCGCCACGCGGCGGCTGAGTTTGGATTTGGGAATGCCCAGCGCCCGGCCGGCGGGGGCGAATCCCTGGTGATCGACCACGCTGGCGAAGAAAAACAGGTCGTTCAGATCGGTCAGCATCGCATCCCTTATCGTTCTACCAGTAGAACGCTGAGTGTACATCTTGCCTACTACTGCAGCAAACCCCGGCGGATTAAACTTCTGACATCAACTTAAGGCCGTGAGGTCTGAAACGGGAGTTCAAGATGAAAAAAATCCTCGGTATTCACAACAGCCCGGAAGCACATTGGGTCGGTAACGGTTTCCTGGTGAATTCGCTGTTCTCTTATAACGATTTGGGAGCGGAAATGAGCCCGTTCCTGCTGCTGGATCACGCAGCGCCAACCAAATTCCGCTCCGCCTCCGGCACCCGTGGCGTGGGTCAGCACCCGCATCGCGGGTTTGAAACGGTGACCATCGTCTATCAGGGCGAAGTGGAACACCGCGACTCGACCGGCAGCGGCGGGGTGATTGGCCCCGGCGACGTCCAGTGGATGACCGCCGCCTCCGGCATTCTGCACGAAGAGTTCCATTCGCGGGACTTCTCGCGCAAGGGCGGCACCATGGAAATGGTGCAGCTGTGGGTCAACCTGCCGGCCAAGGACAAAATGGCCGAGCCGGGCTATCAGACGCTGCTGAACGCCGATATTCCGGTGGTTCCTCTGGCGGACGGCGCAGGGCAGGTGCGGGTGATCGCCGGTGACTTTGGCGGCCACGCCGGCCCGGCGCGCACCTTCAGCCCGCTTAACGTGTGGGACATGAAGCTGAATGCCGGCCATACCACCACGCTGACGGTGAAAGAAGGCCATACGCTGGCGCTGGTGATGCTGCACGGCGCGATCCTGGTTAACGGTGAAGACGTGGTGCGCGAAACCCAAATGATGCGTTTCGACCGGGCGGGGGATGCGATCACCATCGAAGCCAACAACGACGTCGCGCTGTTGGTGCTGAGCGGCGAACCGATCGATGAGCCTATCGTCGGCTACGGCCCGTTCGTCATGAACAGCGACGCGGAAATCCAGCAGGCGTTCCGCGATTTCAACAGCGGCAAGTTCGGCAGCATGAACGCCGAAGCGAGCGCCGGTTGAACCTTGGCGCCTGGGGCGGACCGTGTTCCCCGGCTCAGGCGCTACACTTAAACCTCAACGCCCCTCCCTGCGGCGGGGCGTTTCATCCGCAACATCAACCCCACAGGAGTAAAACCATGACTGCAAATTACAAGCGCCTCGACAAAGACCAGGCCGCCGTATTGCTGGTGGATCATCAGGCAGGGCTGCTTTCGCTGGTGCGTGATATCGATCCCGATCGGTTTAAAAACAACGTGCTGGCGCTGGGTGATTTAGCGAAGTACTTCAACCTGCCGACCATTCTTACCACCAGTTTCGAAAACGGCCCCAATGGCCCGCTGGTGCCCGAACTGAAAGCCCAATTCCCCGATGCTCCCTTCATTCCTCGCCCTGGCCAGATCAACGCCTGGGACAACGACGACTTCGTCAAGGCGGTGAAAGCCACCGGCCGCAAGCAGCTGATCATCGCCGGCGTAGTGACCGAAGTGTGCGTGGCATTCCCGGCGCTGTCGGCGCTCAATGAAGGTTTCGAGGTCTTTGTGGTGACCGACGCCTCCGGCACCTTCAATGAGCTGACGCGTCAGTCGGCCTGGAGCCGCATGGAGGCCGCCGGCGCGCAGCTGATGACCTGGTTCGGCGTCGCCTGCGAGCTGCACCGCGACTGGCGCAACGACATCGAAGGCCTGGGCACGCTGTTCTCCAACCATATCCCGGACTACCGCAATCTGATGACCAGCTACAACACGCTGACGAACGGCAAGTAACGCGACGGCCCTTTACCCAACCTTTTGCCTCTCATCACGTTAAGCGCGTGTAAGCAAAGCGCAGCGGGGCGAAAAGGTAGCGAAAAGCGGCTTTCTCATGGGCCGGGGGCGGGGTAGCGTAATCCCGAACCCGGCAAATGAGGCTAATTCAATGAAACAAGCAATCAAGATCCTGGCGCTGCCCTGCATGGGCATGGCGCTGTTGTTCAGCGCGAGCGCGATGTCTGCCCCCGAGGCGCCTGCGGCCAAAGCGTTGCCGCCTGTGGCGGATGAACCGATGCGCATGCCGCCTTTCCCGGGCGGGCACCCGCCCAAGCCGGGGTTCTGCCGCGGCGGTGAGCTGTTCTGCGCCACCTCGGCCAGCGACAATCCGGTGGAAACCATCAACAAACTGACGGCGGTGATCCCGGCGGGCAGCGCCAAACATTACGAAGTGCGCGTCGCGGTGGTGGCGGTGCCTGACGCACCGCCCGCGCCTTAACACGCCCCGTCATCCCGCTCTGGCCTGGGCGCACCAGGCGCGTTAGGCTAAGGCGAGCATTTTTCGGGAGGCGGGATGACCCCTTTATCACAGCTGCCTTATCTGCAGCCCGGCGATCGCGCGTTGTTGTTCGACGGCGAATGCAACCTGTGTCATGGGCTGGTGAGATACCTTGTTCGCGCCGATCGGCAGCGGCGCATTCTGTTGGCGACGGTGCAATCCGTCGAAGGACAGGCGATCCTGCAGGCGCTGGGATTGCCGACCGACCGTTTCGATTCCGTGGTCTATGTGGAACAGGGGCGCTGTTGGCTGCGTTCGGCGGCGTTGTTTCGGGCGCTGCGCCAAGTGGGATGGCCGTACCGCGCGCTGGCGCTGGCGCGTTGCTTGCCGCCGCGACTGGCGGACAAGATCTACGATGCGGTCGCCGGCAATCGCTACCGGCTGTTTGGCCGCAACGACGGCAGCGGCCTGCCGGGTGCCGACCAGCCCGGGCGCTATCTGCCTCGGCGGCGGGAGCCGCCGGCCTGAGCTTTACGCTTCTTTACCATCCAACCGCTTGAAATATCAGCACTCCAGCTCCATATAATGGGGCATTCAGCCAACAAGGAGCGCGTATGGGAATCAGTGAAGAAGAGCACATCCGCCGTTTGACCCAAGAGAAAAACGACATGGGCAATACGGCGAAATGGGTGGCGATCGTTTCCGCCGTCTACTTTGCCTTGATGGTGTTTTATGGCCATCCAACCGGCGTATTGGCGATGTCGGGCGCGGTATTCATTGTCTCTACCGCCACCTGGTTGAAAAAGCGCCAGAAGGTCAAATCTTACCGCATGGCGTTGGCCAAAATCAGCGACGATCAGCCCTGATAGTCGCAGCGCTTTAGCGTATACACCAGGCTCGGCGCCGCGCCGGGCACGTCATCCAGTGTATCCACCCGCTGCATGCCGATCTTTTCCAGCACTCGCCACGACGCCTGATTCTCCGCACGCACAATGGCGGAAATCTCCTCCAGCGCCAATCCGACAAAACCGTATTGCAGCGATGCCCGCGCCATCTCGGTGGCCAATCCCATGCCCCAAACGCGAGTATCGAAGCGATAGCCGAGGTTCACGGTGCGCTGCGCCCCGAGCGGTTTCCGGGACAATCCGCCAAAGCCGATAATCCAATCCGGCCGTTCGCGCAGAGCGATCGCCCAGGAACCGTAACCGTGTTGTTGCCACCCGGAAATCCTCTCTTGCAGCGCCGCTGCGGCCTGCGCTTCGCTGGTGAGTGGACCGGCGGGATTGAAACGCTGCGTTTGCGGATCGCCGAAGATGGCGTAGAAACGCGCGAGATCCGCCATCACCGGTGGGCGCATCTGCAGGCGTTCGCTGAAGAAAGGAGTGGAAGGATTAAAGCTTGTCATCGTTTCTCTCTGCTGGATAAATGAACAGTGTTCACTGTAGACCAGAATGGCGAAACGGGAAATCCCCCTCTGCGGGTGAGAGGGGGCGAAGGGAATTACAGGAAGGAGTCGTCGTCGTCGCTGTAATCGTCGTCGGCGTAGTCCGTGTCGTCCTGATAGTTGGCGTTCTGGAAGCCGTTGTCCTGGTTGAGGAAGCTACCGCCATCGCCGTTGTTGAAGGTATCCAGGTTGTTGGAGGCGTCGAAATTGCGCATTGCGCTGTCGTCCAGCGGCGCCGGGGTTTCCTCGATAATATTTACGATTTCCTGTGGTTGTGAATGGCGGAACATGCCGGTCAGCATGTCGGCCAATACTACGCCGCCGGCGACGCCCGCCGCCGTTTGCAAGGCGCCTCCCAGAAAGCCGCCGGCGCGTGAAGGCGCCGCCTGCTGCGGTGGGGCATAGGCCGGTTGCTGCGGCTGCTGCGCGTTGTTCCAGGCCGCCGTATTTTGCTGCTGCGCCTGATACTGTTCGCGCGGGCTTGGCGTACTGCGGCTGCCGCCGCCGAACAGGCCGGCCAGGAAGCCGCCGCTGCTCTGCTGGCCGTTGGCGGTTTGCTGCAGCTGCGCCACCTGGGCCTCCAGCTCTTTGACCCGCTGATCCATCTGCTTGAGCGCCGCTTCCTGAATAATCATCGCCTGCGCCATGTAATAAGGGGCGGAAGGCTGCTCGCGAATATGCTGGTTGATTTGCTGCTCTGCCTGGAGATCCCGTGGGCCCGTCTTGGTCTCGGCTTCTTTCAGGCGGCCAAACAGACCATCGATAAGGCGTTGTTCTTCGGATTGCATAGGAGTACCTCAGGAGATAAATAACGGTGCTGGATGATCACTATCATCGGTATCAATTACCCTAGCGCGTTTACATGAACCAATAAATAAATGGCGGGTAAACCTGCCTATGAATTTGTTACCAATTGCGGCAGCGGGATCAGCATCACCAGCTTCAGACCGGCGTGCTCCGCCGGATGGAAGGTGAGTTGGCGATAGCGCAGCGCGCCTCGCTGAGGATGCTCGAACGCTCTTTCGCCGCCTTCGCGCGCCATGACGTCATGTTGCTTCCACCAGTGATTAAAGTCCGCGCTGTTGTGCGTCATGTTGCGCACGAAGGCGCGCATCTCTTCGGTATTTTGATGATGGCTGGTCTCGGCGCGAAACTCGGCCACCACGCGGCGCGCGCGCTCTTCCCAATCGCTGACCAGCGTTTTCGCCAACGGGTGGAAGAACATGAAGTGCAGCAGGTTGGGGCTGTTGGCCACATCCAGCCAGCCGCTGAACAGCGCCGCCGCCTGCGGGTTCCAGGCGACGACGTTCCAGCTCACGTCCAGCAGATAGCAGGGCACCGTCATCTGATGCACGCTTTGTAGTACCGCGTCATTGGCGGTTTCGCGGTGCGCTTCCTGCTCGGGGTCGGCGATACGCGCCAGGGTAAACAGGTAGTGGCGTTCGGCCGGGCCGAGCCGCAGCGCTTTGGCGATGCGCGCCAGCGTGAAAGGGGAAATGGACACCTCGCGGCCCTGTTCGATCCAGGTATACCAGGTGGCGCTGATGCCGCTGATTTGCGCCAACTCTTCGCGGCGCAGGCCGCTGGTGCGGCGGCGCGAAGAGCTGGGCAGGCCGATCATTTCCGGCGTGATGCGTTCGCGGTGCGCGCGCAGAAACGCGCCGAGGGCTTTTGGCCCGGATAAGGCTTCTGATGACATAGCATGGTACCTATTTATACCAGGATAACTGCTCATATTGTACCCGTATAGTAGCCTGATTATAGTAGCCGAAAGCCTTCAGGCACAGGCGCAAGCCGGATAATAACAGGAGCAAACATGAGCAACAGCAACAGCCATAACAATGCGGTAGACCGGCAGTTCGGCGAGCAGGCCAACGCCTATTTAACCAGCGCGGTGCATGCGCAGGGCAAGGATTTGCAACGTCTGGCGCAGTTACTGGCGCCGCACGCCGAAGCGCGCCTGCTCGATCTGGGCTGTGGCGCCGGGCATGCCAGCTTCACCGCGGCGGCCAGCGTAGCGCAGGTGGTGGCCTACGATCTGTCGGCGCAAATGTTGGCGGTGGTGAAGCAGGCGGCGGCGGAAAAAGGCCTGAACAACATTCAGCAGCAGCAGGGCGTGGCGGAGTCTTTGCCGTTTGAGGATGCCAGTTTCGATCTGGTCATCAGCCGCTATTCGGCGCACCACTGGCGCGATGTCGGCCAGGCGCTGCGCGAGGTCAGGCGTGTACTCAAACCGGGCGGCAGCGCGATATTTATGGACGTGGTCTCGCCGGGGCACCCGCTGCTGGATATCTACCTGCAAACCGTGGAAGTGCTGCGCGACACCTCGCACGTGCGCAACTATGCGCCGGGCGAGTGGCTGACGTTGCTGACCGAGGCCGGGCTGGTGGTACGCGAGGTGACGGCGGATCGATTGACGCTGGAGTTCGGCAGTTGGGTGGCGCGTATGCGCACGCCGGCGCATTTCGTCACCGCGATCCGCGCGCTGCAGCAAAGCGTGTCGCAGGAGGTGGTGGAGCATTTCGCCATCCAGCCGGACGGCTCCTTCACCAGCGATATCATGATGTTTGAAGTGACGAAGGGCTGAAAGCAACGGGGCAGCCGATGAAGGCTGCCCCGTGAAACGCGTCGACTGCGATACGCTTATTTTTTGTCTTCCAGCAGGCAGCGGTAGATCAGGCCGCCGATAATGCCGCCGACCAGCGGCACCAGCCAGAACACCCACAGCTGCTGCAGCGCCCAGGTGCCCTGGAAGATCGCTACGCCGGTGCTGCGCGCCGGGTTGACGGAGGTGTTGGTCACCGGGATGCTGATCAGGTGGATCAGCGTCAGCGTCAGGCCGATAGCCAGCGGGGCAAAGCCTGCCGGCGCGCGCTTGTCGGTCACGCCATGAATAACGATCAGGAAGAAGGCGGTCAGCACCAGCTCAATCACGATTGCGGCTTGCAGAGAGTAACCGCCCGGTGAGTGTTCGCCGTAACCGTTGGAGGCGAAACCGCCTGCCGTGGCGTCGAAACCGGCTTTGCCGCTGGCGATCAAATACAGCACCGACGCTGCGGCGATACCGCCGATCACCTGTGCGATAACGTAAGGGATCACGTCTTTCGCCGCGAAACGGCCGCCGGCGAATAAGCCGACGGTGACCGCCGGGTTAAAATGCCCGCCGGAAATATGGCCGACGGCATAGGCCATCGTCACTACGGTCAGACCGAAAGCGAGCGCGACGCCGAGGAAACCAATACCCAGCTGTGGGAATGCCGCTGCCAATACTGCGCTACCACAACCACCAAACACCAACCAAAATGTGCCAAAAAATTCAGCAAAAAGTCGCTTTGACATAGATTCCATCCTGCGGAATAGACTAACGGGCGTTAGCACTAAAAACTATAGAACAGCTTTTTAAGTTCATGCAGATATTCTATAGAATTTTCTTAATGCACCTTGAATAACGGCGGTATTAAATCCCTGACATTTTATTTTGTCTATGAGAAAAACACCGTTTTTCGCCGTGTTGACGCGCGTTTGCCGATTTTTTTATCTTTGCTATAAGAATTTACCCTAAGCAAAACGGCGGGCTATTTCCGGGCGGTTTTTTCCAGCGGCTTTCTCCATTCAATACGCTCAGGTTAATTGCTCATTTCTATTTGCCAGCCACCCTTATTGCCTGATGTGCATTTGACGAATTGCCTATTGTCATCTAAGTGTCATGCTAAATTAATATCGTCTTCTGCCTGACAACGCTTCATTTGACCTCGGGTAAAAATATGAAAATAAAATCGCTCTCCCTGCTGTTGGCTTCACTGTTTCCGGTATTGGCTCACGCTGCCGACATTGAGGTGGCGCGTTATGTGGTCGGCTTCCCCGGCGGGGAACGCGTCGCCTATCAGGGGGCGTTTGCCAAGCATTTCCCGCAGGGATTGCCGGTAGGGATCGGCTCCGGATTGATGTTCAACAAGAAGCAGGGCGACGATTTGGTGCTGACGACGCTGACCGATCGCGGCCCGAATGCCGATGCCCCGGCGGTAGACAAGCAAGAGGCCAAGATTTTCGCCAATCCGCAATTCACGCCTCTGTTGATGGACATTCGTATCGGCGGCGGCAAGGCCGTAGCCGAGAATGCGCGGCCCTTGCACGACGAAAAAGGGCCGATCGGCGGGCTGCCGTTGCCGGGCGAGCTGATTGGCTCCACAAATGAAGTGGCGTTGAATGATGTGCTGCAACCGCTGCCCGGCGATCGCCGCGGGCTGGATACAGAAGGCATCATCGGTGACGGCAACGGCGGCTATTGGCTGTGTGATGAATATGGCCCGTTTCTGATCCATGTCGACGGCAAAGGTAAAATCCTCGCCAAATATGGCCCAACGCCGCAGGCCGGCGAACAAGCGGTGGCGGGCGGTTTGCCGAACATCCTGAAATGGCGTCAGCCTAACCGAGGTTTTGAGGGGCTGACCCGGATGCCGGACGGGCGCATTCTGGCTGCGGTGCAGAGCACGCTGGATGTCGACGGCAAAAGCAAAAACAAGGCGCAGTTTACCCGGCTGGTGAGCTTCGATCCGCGCAGTGGCAAAACCGCCATGTACGGCTATCCCATCGATATCGACAGCTATAAAAAAGCCAAAGACGCCAAAATTGGCGATGTCGTGGCGTTGGACAACCAGCGCATCCTGTTGATTGAACAGGGAACCGGTAAAGATAAGTCGATGATCAACAAGATCTATCTGGTGGATCTCGCGCAGGCCAGCGATCTGAGCGCGTTTGACGGCCAGGGTAAAGCGCTGGAGTTCGACGATGCGAAAGATCTGGCTAAACGCGGCGTGAAGCTGGCGCAGAAACGGGAAGTGGCGGATCTGCGTCAGTTGGGCTGGCGCCAGGAGAAAGCGGAAGGGTTGGCGCTGATCGACGATCGCACGCTGGCGGTGATCAATGACAACGATTTCGGCTTGCAGGCCACGCTGGTGGATGCGTCGCCAAAGAGCAAGAAAATCGGCGACTATCAGCTGGAGAAAGGAGGGCGGTTGAGCCTCGACGGTGACAAAACCGACGCCCACATCGAATTGCGCCCTCTGGAGCAGCCGGAATCGCTGAGTGAGCTCTGGGTGCTCACCTTGCCGCAATCCTTGAAGTGACCGATATCGGGGGCGATTGCGCCCCCGTCAGACCGTTGACAAAGGAGGGAAAAACGTGGTTTTTCCTCCTTTGTGGCCATCAGTCGAAAATCAATAAATTGATTTTCCTTGTTTTTTATCCGCTGCTCTCTGCAAACCCGGTAATGGCATGAGGTTTGTCATCAATCTCACATTGGGGGCGATTGCGCCCCCGTTTGATTCAGGCTTGCGCGTGCCGCTGCGGCGCTTTGCCGCGCGAGATGCTCTCCCACGCCGCCACCACCACCATGATCAGCGTCGTCAGGCCATTGACCATCAGCAGGTCGGTTAAATAGGCGATCGGGGCCAATACCGCCAGCGCCAGCAGCCCGACCAGATGCGACAGCGGGAAGCGGCGATACACCAGCCGTTTGTACAGCGCGTTGGCGAACAGGTAAATCGCCGGGCCGAGCAGCAGCACCGCCGCCGTGGCGTGTTGGATGCGGCCGTCGGGATGGGCGATCACCAGCTCGTTGGCCACGGCGCAGACGATGATCGCCCCCACCAGCGCGACGTGCACATAATGGAAATAAGCGCCCAGCTGGCCGGGATTTTCCGCCTGGCTGATGGCGTGGCTGCCGGCTTTGCTGCTGGTGTCGAAGTAAACCCACCACATCGCCAGGCTGCCGAGAAAGGCCACCAGCGAAGCGATGAGCACCGGCAGGCTCCAGCTTTCCATTTCGCTCAGGGTGGCGCCGGTGATCAGAATGGTTTCCCCCAGCGCCACGATCACGAACAGCTGGCAGCGCTCCGCCAGATGGTGGCCTTCGATGGTCCATTCGCTGCTGCTGTCCGAGCGCCCCAGCACCGGCAGGCGAAAACCGAACATCGGCGAGACGTATTCGCACAAGACGGCGATCGCCCACAGCGCCAGGCGAGCATGGCCTTCCGCCAGCCCGCCGGCGATCCAGAAGACGGCGGAGATGCACAGCCAGCCGAGAATGCGGCGAAAGTTATGTTTTAACGGATGATCGGGCGCCAGCAGGCGCAATACCGTGGCGGAGCGCCCGACCTGAATGGCGACGTAGAACAGGGCGAAGATCAGACCGCGTTCGCCAAACGCCTGCGGCAACGCGGCGGCGGCGAACAGCCCCAGCAGCATGATCGCGAACAGCAACAGGCGGATCTGGCGGGTATCCGGATTGAACCAGTTGGTGACCCAGGCGGTGTATTGCCAGGCCAGCCAGACGGCGAACCACAGCAGCAGGGTTTCCAGCGCGCCGGTCAGCGTCAGGTGATGCAACAGATAGTGGGAAAGTTGGGTCACGGCGAAAACGTAGATCAGATCGAACAGCAGCTCGGAAAATGAGACCGACGCGCCCTGACCGTCACGCACGCGCAGCAGGTTTTGCGACATAAGCGTTCTTCCTTAAAAGGGTAAGCCACAAAATTCAGCGTAGCTCAGCGCGCTCCAGCGGGTAAAAAATCTTAAATAGACGCGGCGCGCATTCTTTATCACGCGCCGTCTTTAATTGTTCATCAAATAGGGGTAAGGTGAAGCCTATAAAGTCATTCTCGCCTGAAAATACACACCCGCTCTCACTTCCTCCTTATTCTCCTCACAATGATTGATGTTCTTTACGTTGCATGACGTCCGTTTTCATTGGCTAGCGGATAATTAACATCACTGACAACGAGCGAATAAACAAGAACACCTGGAGTCAATCATGAAACTTATCCCAAGCATCGCAGCCGTATTGATCGCCGCCGCTTCATTTTCCACTTTCGCCGCGCCGCTGTCGTCGGTAAAACAGGTCAACAGCGAGCAGGCCGCCAATCTGCAAAGCCTCGGCGTCGTGTCGGTTTCCGGCGTTAGCGGCTCACCGCATGACGCCATCACCGCCCTGAAAGAAAAAGCCGCGGCGGACGGCGCCAGTCATTATCGCATTATCGGTCTGGACACCCCCGGGGACTCCAGCAACTGGCGCGGCAATGCGGAAATTTATCGCTAAGCGTTAGCTTTTTACCCTCTGGCCGCGGCAACGCGGCCAAAAAAATAAACGGTCGCAATAATTATCTGAACGGTCGGCGCATAAACCGCTTATTCTCAGATCATTATTGCGACCGTTTTTCTTTGCGCGCCGCTGACAAGGTTGCATTTTATTACAACTGTGTCCGCCGCTTTCGGAATCATGTTAATGATTACTTAAGAAATTCGGCTCACATTGAGGGCTTAACCCAAGGAGGCCTCAATGTTAAATGCGACCCGACTGCAACTGATGAATCACTTCGCTTACCTGCAGCAATTTATGGCTTCACCGCGCACCGTCGGTACGCTGGCGCCTTCTTCCCCGTGGCTGTGTCAGGCGATGCTGAATCAGGTTGAATGGACCCGGGCGCTGTCGATCGCGGAACTGGGCGCGGCGGACGGCGTGCTGACCAAACGCATTCTGGGGCGGATGCGCGCCGATGCGGCGCTGGAGGCTTTCGAGATCCAACCCCATTTCGTGCATCGGCTGCGCGGGATTGACGATCGGCGGCTGCAGGTGATGGGCCATTCGGCGACCCGGATGGCCACGGATTACGACGTGGTGTTTTCCTGCCTGCCGCTGCTGTCGATCCCGGTCAGGATCAGCGTGCGCATTCTTCAGCAGGCCCGGCAACGGTTGCTGGCGCGCAACGGCACGCTGGTGCTGTTCCAATACAGCCACCTGTCGGAAAAATTGCTGTCGCGCTATTTTCACTGGAAGCGCCTGCGGGTGGTGCGCAACTTCCCGCCGGCGCTGGTGTATGTCTGTACGCCGCGTTAGCTACAGTTTTTTCTCCATCACCACCACCTCTTCGTCATGCTGCCGCCGGCGCTCCAGAGGTTGCCAACCCCAGCCGGCGTACAGCGCTTCCGATTTGTCGGTAATGAGATGCAGAACCGAGTGATGGCGCTGCCGCGCCGCCTCGACGATGGCCATTTCAAGACGGCGGGCGATGCCCTTGCGGCGGTGATCGGGATGCACGAAGACGCCGGCCAGCCACGGGGTGAGATCCTGGCGCTGATGGTCGTCGCTGGGCCACAGGCTGGCCATGCCCACCGGACGATCGCCGTCGATCATCATCAGCGTCAGGTGGTCGTCGCCCGGTCGGCTGCATTGGGCGAAACGCAGCTGGGTGCGCTCCAGCGAGCCGCCGCGCTGTGAACCCCACTGGCCGAATGCCCAGGCGGCGCACACATCGGCAAACTGCGGGCAATCCGACAGCGGAATGATGCGTTGAGTCATGGAGGTCTCCCGGTTTTTAGCTGTTTCCCCGTTCTATTTAACCGATTTCCCCGCCATTTTTTTAACTTTTTAAAGCCGTTATTTTAGCGGTTTCGCCGTGTTTGCCGCACGCCCGGCGCCGTTTCCCGGATTTCTTTTGGCAATGGCGGCGCGGGATTGCAAGTGCTAATGAGAGTGATTATCATGCGCACATTATTTCCCCCTTTCGGCTCAATCATGCGCAATTTCCTCATTTTACTGCTGCTTTCTCTGTGGTTCGGCGTGTTCTCCGCCCAGGCGAAGACGGTGACCGATATCACCGGCCGTCAGGTTGTGGTGCCGGACAATCCGCAGCGCATCGTGGTGGGGGAGAGCCGCATGTTGTATACGCTGGCGCTGCTGGAGCCGGGCAACCCGGCGCAGCGCATCGTCGGCTGGCCGGCGGATCTGGCGCGTTTCGATGCGCAAAGCTGGCAGCTTTATACGCAGCAGTTTCCGCAGATAGCCCAGATCCCCGTCATCAGCGGCAATAACTTTCGCCAGGTCAATGTCGAAAGCCTGCTGCAGCTGAAACCGGATCTGGTGATCCTGGCGCGCTATGCGCGTGAAGACGGCGACAACGATCGGTTGGTTTCTGCGTTGAACAAGGCCGGCGTGGCGGTGATCTACGTCGATCTGCGCATCGATCTGCTGAACAACACCGTGCCGAGCGTGCGGCTGCTGGGCGACGTGCTCAATCGCCGGCAGCGCGCCGAGCAGTTCATCCAGTTTTATCAGCAGCATATGGCTGTGATTCAGCAGCGCCTGGCGGGCTATCAGGGGCCGAAGCCCAAAGTGATGCTGCACCTGCATCTGGGGCGGCGCGACACCTGTTGCACCACCGCCGCGCACGGCAACCTCGGCGATCTGCTGACCTTCGCCGGCGGCGACAACATCGCCAACGCCAGCGTCAAAGGGGTGTATGGCGAGCTGAACCCGGAAACCATTCTGAGCGCCAATCCCGACGTGTACCTCGCCACCGGCATGGCCGGGCCGCAGGGCAAACGGCTGTCCGATCTGCGCCTCGGGCCACAGGTCAGCCGCCAAGAGGCCGCTGACAGCTTCCGCCGGCTGATCGCCAAACAGCCGATGCTGACCAACCTGCAGGCGGTGAAAAACCACCGCGCCTGGAGCGTCTGGCACAACTTTTACCTCAGCCCGTACCACGTGGTGCTGGTCGAGGTGTTCGCCAAAGCGTTTTACCCGGATCTGTTCGCCGACATCAACCCGCAGCAGACCTTCCAACAGCTTTATCAGCAGTTTTTGCCGTTACCTTTTTCAGGGACCTATTGGAGTCAGTTAGATAATGAATAACAACAAACGCGGCTGGTGGTGCGCATTGCCGTTGGCGGCCTGCGCGACATCGCCGACGTGGGCGGCGGAAAAAACCGCGTCGCAGGAAGAAAGCCTGGTGGTGATCGGCCGCAAAGACGCCGACGGCGTGCAGAGCTATCAGCCGTTGACCAGCGTCACCGGCACCCGCAGCGAAACCAACCTGCTGAACGTGCCGCAGGCGATCGACGTGGTGCCGCAGCAGGTGATTGCCGATCAGGCGGTCAGCAGCCTGGATGAAGCGCTGTACAACGTCAGCGGCATTACCCAGGCCAACACGCTGGGTGGCACCCAGGACGCGGTAATGAAACGCGGTTTCGGCGACAACCGCGACGGCTCCATTCTGCGCGACGGCGTGCGCTCGGTGCAGGCGCGCAACTTCACGCCGACCACCGAGCGGGTAGAGGTGCTCAAGGGGCCGGCTTCGATGCTGTACGGCATGGGGGAACCGGGCGGCATGATCAACATGATCACCAAAAAACCCCAGCTGCAGCAGCGCACTCATGTGGAAGGCTGGGGCAGCAGCTTCAACGGCGGCGGCGGTCAGCTCGACGTTACCGGGCCGCTCGGCACGTCGGGATTCGCCTATCGCATGATCGTCGATCACGATGAAACCGACTACTGGCGCAACTTCGGCCGCAACCGCCAGACGGTGATCGCGCCCTCGCTGATGTGGTATGGCGAGAACACCACCGTGCGGCTGGCCTACGAGCATATGGAATATCTGGTGCCGTTCGATCGCGGCACCATTATCGATTCGCGCACTGGCAAACCGGTGAATACGCCGCGCGATCGCCGTTTCGACGAAGCCTATAACGCCACCCGCGGCGATCAGGACAGCGTCACTCTGCAGATCGATCAAACGCTCAACGAGCGCTGGAAAAGCTCGCTGACCTACGCCTACAGCCGCAACAGCTACAGCGACAATCAGGCGCGCGCCACGGCGCTGAACCCGGTGACCGGCGTATTGAGCCGCCAGGCCGACTCGACCGCCCATGCCGTCAGCCACGCCAATGCGGTGCAGCTGACGCTCAATGGTGACGTGGATTGGGGCAGCATCAACCACCAGATGCTGTTCGGCTTCGATTTTGAAGATAACCGTACCTACCGTGGCGACATGATTCGCGGTAAAAAGAACAGCGATTTCAATATCTATCATCCGGTATACGGCCTGATGCCGCCGTCGACCGCGGTCAGCGCCAAAGACAGCGACCAGCGGGAAAATCTCACCAGCTACGGCTGGTTTATGCAGGATTCCATCCAACTGACCGATAAATGGCTGGTGATGGGCGGGCTGCGTTACGACGCTTTCGACGTCTATGCCGGCAAGGGGCGGCCGTTCCAGACCAACACCGACAGTTCGGACGGCAAGCTGGTGCCGCGCGCCGGGGTGGTCTACAAGCTGACGCCTTACGTGTCGCTGTACAGCAGTTATACCGAGTCGTTCAAGCCGAACTCTTCTATCGCCACCCAAATTGATTCGCTGCCGCCGGAACAGGGCAAGTCGTGGGAAGTCGGCGGCAAGCTGGCGTTGCCGAACGGCGTCACCGGCACGCTGGCGCTGTTCGACATCACCAAACGCAACGTCATGGTCAGTGAGCTGGTGGAGGGTGAAACCGTGACGCGCACCGCCGGGCGCGTGCGTTCGCAGGGCGTGGAGCTGGACGTGGCCGGTAACCTCACCGACTCGCTGAGCCTGATCGGTACCTATGCGTATACTGACGCGCGCGTGGTGGACGATCCGGACAACAAGGGCAAAGAGATGACCAACGTGGCGCGCCATACCGCCTCGCTGTTCCTGACCCAGAACCTGGGCAGCCCCGGCCTGTACAGCGGCGATGAGATGCGTATCGGCGCCGGTGCGCGCTACGTGGGCCGCCGCCCGGGCGATGCCGCTAACAGCTTCAATCTGGATAATTACACCGTTGCCGATGCGTTCGCCGCTTACACCATGCCGATCAACGGCTATCGGGTGAAATGGCAGCTGAACGTGAAGAACCTGTTCGATAAAACCTATTACCCGTCCAGCGGCGGCAATTTGCGCGTGGCGGTGGGGGAACCGCGTGAGGTGGTGCTGCGCGGCAGTATCGATTTCTGAGCCGCGGGCGGTGAAATTTGCTTAAATAACCGCCCCAACGTTAAGGAGAACCCATGAGCCTGCAAATTCGTTTGGCGCAGCAGCGGGATATCGCGCATCTGATGGCGGTTGAACGCTCGGCGGCGCAGCTGTTTCGCCAGCAGCCGGCGTGGCGCTTTATCGCCGAAGGCGAGGTGATGAGCCCGCAACAGCACGCCGCGTTTATCGTCGAACGCCGTGAATGGCTGGCCGAAAGCGACAACGGCGAGTGCGCCGGTTTTATCGCCGTGCAGGCTCAGGGGAAAGACTGGCATATCGCCGAATTGTCGGTCGCCGGCGCCTGGCAACGGCAGGGCGTCGGCCGCCGCCTGATCGGGGCGGTGGCGGAAGAAGCCAAACGCCAGGGCGCCGCTCGCCTGACGCTCACCACCTTCATTGACGTGCCGTGGAATGCGCCTTATTACCGGCGGCTGGGGTTCCGGCCGCTCGACGACGCGCGGCTCACGGCCGCCTTGCGGCGGCATCTGGATGAGGATCTGGCGCACGGCTTTGCCGCTGGCAGTCGCTGTGCCATGGAATTTACACTATCGTAAATATTGAAATACAGAGCGGGCGGGGTATGATGCTGCCACCACGCCATCGCACCCGCTCGGTATTTTGGTATGCAATGCACTCAAGTCACCGCATAAGGGACAACCCGTAATGACACAAACCCTGTTCATGATAGGCGCTCGCGGAGCCGGCAAGACCACGGTAGGCAGCGCATTGGCGCTGGCGTTGGGCTATCAGTTCGTCGATACCGATCTGTTTATGCAGCAGGCGGCGCAGATGAGCGTGGCGGAAATGGTCGAGCGCGAGGGCTGGCTGGGGTTTCGTCGCCGCGAGACCATCGCGTTGCAAACCGTGACCAAGCCGTCAACTATAGTTGCCACTGGCGGCGGGGCGATCCTGGCGGAGGAAAACCGTCAGTTTATGCGCCAGCATGGCACCGTTATCTACCTGCGCGCGCCGGCCAGCGTGTTGGCGCAGCGGTTGGAAGAGTACCCGGAAGATGCGCAGCGCCCGACGCTCACCGGCAGGCCGATCGCCGAAGAGATGCTCGAGGTGCTGGCCGCGCGTGAAGCGCTGTATCAGGATGCCGCGCATTACGTGATGGACGGCGCCGCCGATCCCCAGCGGGTGGTGGAACAAATCCTCGCGGTGCTGCCGCGTGAGACGGTGAAATAACCTTTTCTTCTCTTCGGGCGCTGGGCGCCCGTTTTCTTATTCCCTTTGCCGAGCGGCTGCAAAGTACGCGCCGGGCGTGACGCCGAAGCGGCGGCGAAAGGCGGCGATGTAGGCGCTGACGTTGTCATAGCCGCAGGCGTCGGCCACCTCGCTGACCGCTTCGCCGCGTGATAATCCCTCCAGTGAACGCAATACCCGCGCCTGTTGGCGCCACAGCGCGAAGCTGATGCCGGTTTCCTGCAGAAAGCGGCGGCTCAGGGTGCGCGGGCTGAGCCCGGCCCAGGCGGCCCAGTCGCGCTGGCTGTGCAGGCTGGCGGGATCGTTCAGCAGCGCCCGGGCGATGTTCAGCAACCGGGCGTCCTGCGGCAGCGGCAATTGCAACGGCGCGCGGCTTGCCGTGTGCATTTCATCCAGCAGCACCTGCAGCAGCCGCCGTTGCGGCGCGCTCATCGGGCCGGCGGAGAACTGCGCGATGCGTTCCACCAGGGCCTGCAACAGCGCTGAGGCGGTGAACAGCTGCGGCTGCGGCGGCATCTCCGGCGCGCTTTCCACCGGCAGATACAGACTCCAGCCCGCCACATCGCCACAGGCCAGTGCCTGATGGGGGCACCCCGGCGGCAGCCAGCCCAGCGCACCGCCGGTGATCGCCCATTGCCGGCCAGGCAGTTCCAGCGCCAGCATGCCGCGCGTCAAGAGATAGATCTGGCCGCCGTCGTGCCGGTGCCAGGGCGTCAGGTGCTTTCTTTCATGCTGAAGGCGTTGGCTGCGGATCTGCGTCATATTGGCCGTTTAACGTTATTGAAAGTCTTGATGCGGTTATTATGCCATCGCCTGGCCGGGATAGGATCGCCATTCCCCCCATTTCGGAGAAACGTGATGACTCAACTTACCCCGCTGAACCTGGTACTCGATACGCTGCAGCAGGTTGTCGCCAGCCCGGAACATCGGCCGACGCAGCTCGCCGCCCGTTTCAGCGCAGGCTACCGCCAGCAGGTGGATGGCAAGGTGCTGAACTTCGAGCAGTTTGAGCAACACATGGCGCTGCTGAAGCGGCAAACTCGCCGCATGACGCTGAGCGTGATCGCGGCGGCGGCGCAGGGCGAGGCGGTGCTGACCCACCATCTGGTCGAGGTGGAAAAGCGCGATGGCTCCTGCAGCCGCGTGCGGGTGCTGGCGCACTTCACCGTGCGTGAAGGCCGCATTTGCGCCTGCGACGAATTGACCGAGCTGTTGGTGGGCGCCCCCGGCGATCGCGATCTTGGCTCGCGCGTGTCGGAATGAGGGCGGCTGCTATACTTGCTACTGTGTGAAACACACGGGAGAACGGCATGCGCGAAAATGATCAACCTGCTTATCCACGGAGCGCCCGCGTCGTAGAGGTGTTTCGGGGCGACCCGAGTCTGCATCTGCGCCGTTTTGAAGTGCGCACCGACGACATTGAGCCGAATACGCTGCTCAGTGAACATGAAACCGAGCAGGAAGCGCTCGACGCCAAGCACCGCTATGAGGACGAGGCGTTAGAGCTCTGACCTGCAGCCCAGCGGAAACCGGCGTCAGGCCGGTTTCCTGTTATTCCCGCCTTAGCACATATTTCCCAGAACAATATTGATAATGATAATCATTTATGTGATTTTTATCGCCCCTATTGGGTGTTTCACTTCTGGGAAAAGAGATGTCCAATTCCGAGTTGCAGGCGCTATTTCTGCGCCACATGCGGCCGCTGCAAGCCTATTTGAATGCCAAACTGCGCGACCCTCAGCTGGCCGCGGATTTGGCGCAGGAAAGTTTTACCCGCCTCACCGAGCAATACCCGCAGGGCAATATTCTCGATATCGAGGCCTACCTGTATAAAACCGCCAAAAATCTGATGCTCGACCATCTGCGGCAGCAGCAGCGGCGGCAAACCGAAGCGGTAGAAGACGACATTCTGGCGCAGTACCCCTCCGGCGAACCGGCGCTCGAACAGCGGGCGATCGATGGCCAACTGCTGCAGCTGTTGCAACAGGCGTTGGCGGGCATGCCGCCGCGCACGCAGCAGATTTTCCGCCTTAACCGGCTCGATGGCTTGACCCAGGCGCAGGTGGCGACGCAGCTGGGGGTGTCGCTCAGCACGGTGGAGAAACACTTGGCCAGCGCGCTGGAGCGGCTGATGGCGCGGATGGGCGAACAATAATGGCAATTTTTTTACGGGTTTATCCGCCCTCAGACGTCTTAACCTATAACCAGAAAAAACAGGGGTCTACGTCATCATGAAACCGCTAACCGCACAGGTGCGACAGCAGGCGGCGGCCTGGGCCGTATGCCTGGCCGAAGGGGCGCTGCCCGACGATCGGCGGCAAGCGCTGGACGCCTGGCTGGCCGATGATCCGCAGCATCCGGCGGCGCTGCGTCAGGCTCGCCTGCTTTGGGCGACGCTGGGGCAGCTGCCGCCAGAGCAGCGGCAGGCGCTACAGCCGCAGGTGGCGGCGCTGAAAACGCCCTCTCGCCATCGATGGCCCCGCTGGGCGGTGGCGGCTGCGGTGGCGATCGCCGTTTCCTTCGGCGTTTATCGCGGGCCGGATCTGTGGAGCGGCCTGCAGGCGGATTATCAAACCGTTCGCGGCGAGGTGCGCGAAGTCGCGCTACCGGACGGCAGCCGGGTGGCGCTGGACAGCGGCAGCGCGATCGCGCTGGCGTATTCTGCAGACGAGCGCAAGGTGCGGCTGCTGCGCGGTACCGCCTATTTTATCGTCGCGCCGCTGGGCGGGTCGGAACGTCGCCCGTTCAGGGTGGAGGCGGAAAACGGCGTTACGCAGGCGCTGGGCACCGAGTTCAGCGTGGCGCGCACCGGGCAGGGCGTAGACGTCAGCGTGCATCAGCACAGCGTGCGGGTGACGCTCGAGCGCGGCGAGCGCTCGCTGGTGGTCGCGCAACGTCAGGCGGCGCATTACCGCAGCGGCCTGCTGTGGCTGACGAGGCAAACGGCCGGCGATGACGCCTGGCGGCGCGGCTGGCTGGTGATCGACCGCCAACCGCTGACGCAGGCGCTCGCGCAGCTCAATCGCTATCGCGAAACCCGCATCGTGGCGGTCAATCCCGCGCTAAGAGCGCGCACGGTGAGCGGCGTGTTCGCGCTCAATAAACTCGACGACGGCGTCGGCGCCATTCGTCAGGAACTCTCCGCCCGCCAACTGAATCTCCCCGGCATCACATTGCTTTACTGAGCGGCTAAAGGCGGGCCGGGATGCCCGTTTCGCCGCTATTTTCACTTTCTGTAAAAAATCTTTACGGGTTTTTGCCTCCCGGAACGTCCTTATGTTTAAACGAGATTGATTTCCATTATCACTTAGTTTGGCATTCTTTCGGGTGGAACACACACGCATGTTTATTCACAAGGGAACCACGCCGGCCGGCCGATTGGCCACGGCGGTACGCGCCGCGCTGGCGGCGATGATGCTGACTCAGCCGGCGGTAGCGCTCGCCGCCCAGGCTGATGCGAGCAGCGCGCAGGCCGCACAGCAAAAGAATTTCAACATTGCGGCGCAGCCGCTGCAGAGCGCCATGTTGCGCTTCGCCGAGCAGGCCGATATGCAGGTATTTTTCGACGAGGTGAAGCTCGACGGCATGCAGGCGGCGGCGCTGAACGGCAGCATGAGCGTTGAACAGGGCCTGCGGCGCTTGATTGGCAACAATCCGGTGGCTTTCCGCCTGCAGCCGCAGGGGCAGATCGTATTGAGCCGGTTGCCAGCGGCAAACGGCGACGGTGGCGCGCTGGCGCTGGACAGCCTGACGGTGCTGGGCGCCGGCGGCATCAACGCCAACGATTGGGTTTACGACGAACCGCGCTCGGTCAGCGTCATCAGCCGCGAACAGATGGACAACCGCCCGGCGCGGCACGCGGCCGATATTCTGGAGCAGACTACGGGGGCCTATTCCAGCGTCAGCCAGCAAGATCCGGCGCTGTCGGTCAACATCCGCGGCATACAAGACTATGGCCGGGTGAACATGAACATCGACGGCATGCGGCAGAATTTTCAAAAGAGCGGCCATGGCCAGCGTAATGGCACCATGTACATCGATTCCGAACTGCTGTCCGGCGTGACCATCGACAAGGGCACCACCGGCGGCATGGGCAGCGCCGGCACGCTCGGCGGCATCGCCACCTTCAATACCGTCAGCGCGAGCGATTTCCTGGCGCCGGGCAAAGAGCTGGGCGGCAAGCTGCACGCCAGCACCGGCGATAACGGCACCCACTTCATCGGCAGCAGCATACTGGCATTGGGCAACGAAACCGGCGATATCCTGCTGGCCGCCAGCGAACGCCACCTCGGCGACTATTGGCCCGGCAACAAGGGCGATATCGGTAACATTCGTATCAATAATGACACCGGCAATTACGATCGCTACGCCGAGAGCATCAAGAACAACAAAATCCCCGACACAAATTACCGCATGCACTCGCGGCTGGCCAAGGTGGGCTGGAATCTGCCCGCCAATCAGCGCCTGCAGCTGAGCTATCTGCAGACCCAGACTGCGTCGCCGATCGCCGGCACGCTGACCAACCTGGGCACTCGCCCACCCTATGAACTGGGCTGGAAGCGCACCGGTTACAGCGACGTGATGGCGCGCAACGCGGCGTTTGATTACAGCCTGGCGCCGGAAGGCGTCGACTGGCTCGATTTTCAGGCCAAGCTGTATTACGTCGATACTCAGGACGACAGCGACACCTACAGCACCAGCTCGCTGCTGGACAACGGCTACGCGACGCGTACCCGGCTGCGTACCTATGGCGCGCAGGCGCAAAACACCTCGCGCTTCAGCCTGGCGCCGGGGCATGACTTCCGCGCCAACTACGGGTTGGAGTTCTATTACGACAAGGCGACCAGCGACTCTTCTCGTCAGGGCATGGAAGGGGTGACGCCGGCCGGCAACCGTTCGGTCGCCAGCCTGTTCGCCAACCTGACCTACGACTACGACGGCTGGCTGACGTTGGAGGGCGGGCTGCGTTACGACCGCTATCGCCTGCGCGGCCAGACCGGCCTGAGCTATCCGGATTTGGCCAAGGATGGGCAACGCTACACGATTGACAATCCTTGCAAAGCGCTGCGTCTGACCGGCTGTTCAACCACCACCCGCGAAGATTGGGACGTGGATCGCGATCAGGGCAAGCTGTCGCCGACGCTGGCGGTGGCGGTGCGTCCCGGCGTGGAGTGGCTGGAGCTGTATTCCACCTACGGCAAATCCTGGCGGCCGCCGGCGATCACCGAAACGCTGACCAACGGCAGTGCGCACGGCTCCTCCACGCAATACCCCAACCCGTTTCTGCAGCCCGAGCGCTCGCGCGCCTGGGAAGTCGGGTTCAACGTGCAGCAGCCGGATCTGTGGTTTGAGGGCGATCGGCTGGTGGCCAAGGTGGCCTACTTCGACACCAAAGTGGATAACTACATCAACCTGGCGATAGACCGCAATAAACCGGGGCTGGTGCAGCCGAGCATCGGCAATGCCGCTTACGTCAACAACCTGTCGAAAACCCGCTTCCGCGGGCTGGAGTACCAGCTCAACTATGACGCCGGAGTGTTCTACGCCGATCTGACCTACACCCACATGATCGGCAAAAACGAGTTCTGCTCGAACAAAGCCTGGCTGGGAGGACGCCTGCGCTATGGCGACGGTTCGCGCCGCGGCAACTTCTATGTTGAACCGGATGCCGCGTCCAATGATGCCGTCACGTGCGACGGGGGCTCGCAGTTCGGCACTGCCGCCTATCTGCCGGGCGATCGCGGCTCGGTCACGCTGGGCGGCCGCGCTTTCGATCGCAAGCTGGACGCCGGGGTGACCGTGCGCTTCGCGCCGGGCTATCAGGACAGTTCGGTGCCGTCCAACTACCCGTACCTGGCCGACTGGCCGAAGTACACCCTGTTCGATCTGTATGCCAGCTACAAGCTGACCGACAGCCTGACGCTGCGCGGCTCGGTGGAGAACCTGACCAACCGCGCCTACGTCGTCAGCTACGGCGAGACGCTGGCCAACACGCTGGGGCGCGGCCGCACCGTGCAGGGCGGGGTGGAATACCGTTTTTAAGCAGTAAAAGGGCGTTGCTCATTCTTGAGCACAAGGGCGGCCTCGCAAGGGGCGCCATTCATCAATGGAGATAGAGAAATGGCATTTTCAGTCAACTATGACAGCAGCTTCGGCAGCTACAGCATCCATAACTATCTGAACGAGTGGGCGTCGTCATTTGGCGATATCAACCACACCAACGGTAACGTCACCGACTCCAACAGCGGCGGCTTCTATGGCGGCAGCCTGTCCGGCAGCCAATACGCCGTGACCAGCACCGCCAACAACGTTACCTCGTTCGTGGCAGGCGGCAACCTGACCTACACCTTGTTCAATGCCCCGGCGCACACCCTGTACGGCCAGCTGGATTCGCTGTCGTTCGGCGACGGCCTGAACGGCGGCGGCTCCACGCCGTACAACATCCAGGTGCCTGACGTCAGCTTCGGCGGCCTGAACCTCAGCAGCCTGCAGGCGCAGGGCCACGATGGCGTGGTGCACCAGGTGGTGTACGGCCTGATGTCCGGCGATACCGGCGCGCTGGAAACCGCGCTGAACGGCATCCTCGACGACTACGGCCTGAGCGTCAATTCCACCTTCGATCAGGTGGCGGCGGCGACGGCGGTGGGCGTGCAGCATGCCGACAGCCCGGAACTGCTGGCGGCCTGATCGCGGCCGTTTGCCCGCCGGCGCCGCGCGCCCCGGCGGGCATTTTCTCGTTTTTAGCCGATGGAAAACGCCATGAAAAACGCCGTCAGGCGCGGAGAAGTGATGAGCGTGCTGGCCGCATACCGGCGCGGATTTTGGGGCATCGCGCTGTTTACCGCGGTGATCAACCTGCAGATGCTGGCCCCGGCGCTGTACATGCTGCAGGTCTACGATCGCGTGTTGCCGTCGGGCAACCGCATGACGCTGGCGATGCTGACCCTGATGGTGGTCGGCCTTTACCTGTTTATGGGGCTGCTGGAGTGGGTCCGCAGTCAGGTGGTGATCCGCCTCGGCGCCCAGATGGATATGCGCCTGAATCAGCGGGTCTACGACGCCGCCTTCGAAACCAATCTGAAAACCGGCAACCCGCTGGCGGGACAGGCGCTGAACGATCTGACCAACCTGCGCCAGTTCGCCACCGGCAATGCGCTGTTTGCGTTCTTCGATGCGCCCTGGTTCCCGGTTTATCTGCTGGTGGTGTTTCTGCTCCACCCCTGGCTTGGCGCGTTGGCCAGCGCCGGGGTAATCGTGCTGGTGCTGCTGGCCTGGCTCAATCAGCGGGTGTCGCAGGCGCCGCTCGCAGAGGCCGGCCGGGTCGCGCTGAGCGCCACGCAGCAGGCCAACGGCAACCTGCGCAACGCCGAATCCATTGCCGCCATGGGGATGCTGACCGACTTGCGCCTGCGTTGGTTGCGGCAGCATCAGCAGTTCCTGCTGTTGCAGAACCGCGCCAGCGAGAAAATCGCCGCCGTCACCGCCTGGTCGAAAACCGTGCGGCTGGCGCTGCAGTCGCTGATGTTGGGCTGCGGCGCGCTGCTGGCGGTCAACGGCGACATTACGCCGGGCATGATGATCGCCGGATCGATCCTGATCGGCAGGGTGCTGGGGCCGATCGATCAGCTGATCGGCGCCTGGAAGCAGTGGTCGTCGGCGCGCCAGTCCCTGCAGCGGCTGGAGGTGATGCTGGCCGCCAACCCGCCGCAGGCGGCGAGCCTGCCGCTGCCGGCCCCCAATGGCACCTTGACCGTGAATCAGCTGGCCGCCAGCGCGCCCGGCGGGAGCGCACCGGTATTGCACGGCGTCAGTTTTCGTCTGGAGGCCGGTGAGGTACTGGGCGTCATTGGCGCATCCGGCTCCGGCAAAACGCTGCTGATGCGCCAACTGGTCGGCGCGTTGACGCCGCTCAGCGGCGACGTGCGGCTGGACGGCGCGGATATCCGGCAGTGGGATAAACAGCAGCTGGGGCCGCATATCGGCTATTTGCCACAGGATATCCAGCTGTTCGCCGGTACCCTGACGGAAAACATCGCCCGCTTTGGCCAGGTTGACGCCGAGAAGGTGGTGACCGCCGCCGCGCTGGCCGGCGTGCACCAATTGATCCTGCATTTGCCCAAAGGGTATGAAACTGAGCTGGGTGAGGGCGGCAGCGGCCTGTCCGGCGGCCAGCGTCAGCGCGTGGCGCTGGCGCGCGCGCTGTACGGTTCTCCGGCGTTGGTAGTGCTGGATGAACCGAATGCCAACCTCGATCGTGAAGGGGAAGAGGCGCTGCAGCGGGCGATCGAAGCGTTGAAGGCGCGCGGCACCACCATCGTGTTAGTGACTCACAAACCGGCGATCCTGGCGACCACCGACAAATTGCTGGTGCTGGCCGCTGGCCAGGTGCAGCACTTCGGCCCCAGTGACGCCATCCTGAAAAAGTTGCCTGGTTTTGCGCCCGCTGCCGTACCGGCCAACGTCGGCCGCAGCAGCGGTGGCTTCAACGTCAACTACGCCAACTTTGCCAAAACGGCCAGCGGTGAACGAAAAGTATGAGCAATCAGAGTGTGATCCCCGGCGATATCGACGCCCTTTCCCGGCAGTTCGACGAAGGGCGCCATCTGCGGCTCGGCGGCTGGCTGGTGCTGTTGGGGTTTGGCGGTTTCCTGCTGTGGGGGCTGTTGGCGCCGCTGGACAAAGGCGTACCGGTCTCCGGCAGCGTGGTGGTGGCCGGTAACCGCAAGGCGGTACAGCACCCGAGCGGCGGCGTGGTGTCGCAAATTCAGGTGCATGAAGGCGACCGGGTTCACGCCGGGCAGGTGCTGCTGCTGATGGATACCGTCGACAGCCGCACCCAGCGCGATGCGCTGCGCAGCCAGCAGTTGAGCAACGCCGCGCAGCGGGCGCGGCTGCAGGCCGAGCGCGACGGCCTGCAGGCGATCGCTTTCCCGGCATTGCTGCAAGCGCGGCGGGAGGAGCCGGAGGTGATGTCGTTGATGCTGTTGCAACAGCAGCTGTTCACCAGCCGCCGTGCGGCGTTGCAGAGCGAGCTGGCGGCGATCGCGGAGAGCATCGCCGGATCGCAGGCGATGCTGGAGGGGATCCGGCAGTCTTACGCCAGCAAACAGCGGCAAAAGGCCATGTTGCAGGAGCAGCTGGGCGGCATGCGCAAGCTGGCGGCGCAGGGGTATGTGGCGCGCAACCGGCTGTTGGATCTGGAAGGACAGTATGCGCAGATTGACGGCCAGGCATCCGAGGATACCGGCAATATCGGCCGCCTGGGGCGCCAGATCCTGGAGCTGAAGCTGCGGGCGATCCAGAGGCGGGAAGAGTATCAGAAAGAGGTCAGCAGCCAGCTGGCCGAGGTGCGGATGAAGCTGGACGAACTGGATAACCGCCTGGCCAAGGCGGAGGCCGATCTGGGCCATACGCAGGTGAAAGCGCCGGTGGCGGGCACCGTGGTGGGGCTGAGCGTGTTCACCGAAGGCGGCGTGATCGGCGCCGGTCAGCAGCTGATGGAGATCGTGCCCAGCGATCGGGGGCTGCAGGTGGAGGCGCGTATCCCGGTCGAGTTGATCGACAAGGTGCAGGTGGGATTGCCGGTCGAGCTGTTGTTCTCGGCGTTTAACCAAAGCACCACGCCGCGCGTCGAGGGCGAGGTGACGCTGGTCGGGGCCGATCGCCTGACCGACGAGAAAAGCGGCGCGCCCTATTACAGCGTGCGCGCCAAGGTCAGCGAAGCGGGGCTGCAACGCCTGAACGGGTTGGAGATCCGCCCGGGGATGCCGGTCGAAGGCTTCATCCGCACCGGCGAGCGTTCGATGATGAACTACCTGTTCAAACCGCTGACCGATCGCCTTCATCTGGCGCTGACGGAAGAGTGAGCATGTCGGTTTCGTCGCTGCCTTTCGCCGCACCCGGTGCCGCCATGCCCTGGCGCCGCTGCCTGGTGCTGGTGCTGACGCTGCATCTGCTGGCCGCGGCGCTGCTCTGGCCCTGGCGAGACAAGGCCGCGCCGCCGTGGGTGCCACCGCCGGCGGTCATGGTGCTGATGGCCGCCGCACCGCAGGCCCCGGCCGAGGTAAAACAACCGCCGGGACAAAGGACGCCGCCGCCTCAGGTTGAACCGCCGGCACCGCCGGAACCCTTGCCGACGGTGAAGGTGCCTGAAGCCGTACGGCCGAACATCGCCGTACCGCCGAAGCAGAAAAAACCGCCCAAGCCGGTGAAGAAAAAAAACCTGTCGCGCACGCCGCCGCAGGAGAAAACGATCGCGCCGCCGAAGGTTCAGGAGCAAAGCGCCGGCGCGCCGCCGCCGGGCCGGGCGGATAAAACGGCCGCGCCGCAAACCCGCCTGATGCCCTATGCGCAGACAGGAGAGGATAGCTGGCGCAGCCGCATCAACAGCCGCCTTAATCGCTTTAAGCGTTACCCCAAAGACGCATTGCGGCTGAAGCGCCAGGGCGTCGGGCAGGTGCGTTTTACGTTGGACAGGCAGGGCCATGTGCTGGCGGTAACGCTGGTCAGCAGCGCCGGGCTGCCGTCGCTGGATCGTGAAATCCAGGCGCTGGTCAAGCGCGCTTCGCCGCTGCCGACGCCGCCGGCGGACGCTTACGTCAACGGCACGGTGGAGTTGACGTTGCCGATCGATTTCAGTTTACGCGGCGTGGGTTTTTGACGCGGTGGTTTCATGGCGATGGCCTGAGCGTGACGCACGGAAACCTTTGCCTCTGCGCCGCGATCGCATTTCGCGCGAAAAACCAGTGACAGATCAACCGCAATCCCCCAATATGGATTTTCCATCAAGATGATTACGCGGGTGCCAGTCTATGCTGAAAGTGAATGAGTATTTTGCCGGAAAAGTGAAGTCTATCGGTTTTGACAGTAGCAGCATCGGTCTTACCAGCGTGGGCGTGATGGAAGAGGGCGAATACACCTTCTCCACCGCGCAGCCGGAAGAAATGACGGTGATCACCGGGGCGCTGAAAGTGCTGCTGCCGGGGGCGCCGGACTGGCAGGTGTTTACGCCGGGCGAGAAGTTCTTCGTGCCGGGGCACAGCGAGTTCAACCTGCAGGTGGCCGACGCGACCGCCTATCTGTGCCGCTATCTGAGCAAATAAATTTTGTTCGTTAGGGGAACGCAGGGCTCAGCGGATGCTGGGCCCTGGTCGTTTCTGAGGCGGGATTAACGCTGGGCTTCGCCGCCGAGCGCTTCGATGGTGTTTTTGATCAACGCCGCCAGCTCGCTGGTCATCAGGATAAAGTCGGCGTCAAAGCGCTGGGCGAAGTCATCGCGATCTATATCGTCGTTCTGCTCGCGCAGCGTGTCGGCGAACTTCAGGCGCTTGAGCGAGCCGTCGTCCGACAGCATCAGCTGAATGCGCTCCTGCCAATCCACCGCCAGCTTGGTTACCAGCTTGCCGGCTTCGATGTGCACCGCGATTTCGTCGCTGATCAGATTCTGTTTCTTGCAGCGGATCACGCCGCCTTCTTCCAGAATCGCTTTCAGTTCCGCTTCATCCTGAATGGCGAAGCCGGCCGGCATCTCGCCGGAACGCACCCATTCGGTCAGCGTCAGTTCGATCGGGCTTTCCATGGTCAGCGGCACCACCGGCAGCGAGCCGAGGCTCTTGCGCAGCAGCGCCAGCGTATCTTCGGCGCGTTTGGCGCTGGCGGCATCGACCATGATCAGATCGTTGACGGTGTCGATCCACATGAAGGTCTGGTTGAAGCGGCTGAATGCGCGCGGCAGCAGGCTGTGCAGCACTTCGTCCTTCAGCGCGTCTTTCTCGGTCTTCTTCAGTTTGCGGTGTTGTTCCGCCTCCAGGCGCTCAATCTTGGCCTGCAGCTCTTGCTTGATGACCGGCGACGGCAGGATTTTCTCTTCTTTGCGCGCGCAGATGACGATCTGACCGTTGACCGCGTGCGTCAGCGCATCGCTGTGCGAGCCCATCGGGGAGACCCAGCCGGTCTTCGCCATGTCCTGGCTGCCGCACGGCGTGAAGGCGAACGCGCTGAGTTGTTTTTCCATTTCATCCGCGTTTAGCGCCACTTCGCGGCTCAAACGGTAAACCATCAAATTCTTAAACCACAGCATAATGTTATCCCAGGCTGGGCGTGCGTTCGGCACGCTGATTCGTCAAAAGCAGGGCGGCATGATAACGAATTGACGCTGAAAAATCGCCCCATTCTCTCTGAATTGCGTCGCTTTACGCAGCGAGAAAGGACGGGACGGAGGGTGGGAAACAGGTGATTCATTCGCGCGCTTACATTAGGCTGTGGCAACGCTGCGCGGCATCGAGGAGAAAAATACGTGCGCATTGGCATCGATTTGGGTGGAACGAAAATTGAAGTGATTGCGTTGGCGGACGACGGGCGGGAGCTGTTTCGCCATCGTATCGCCACGCCGCGCCATGACTACCGGCAAACTCTGGCGGCGATCGCCGGGCTGGTGAAACTGGCCGAGGATCATACCGGCGAACGGGGATCGGTCGGGATCGGCATTCCCGGCACGCTGTCGCCGTTTACCGGGCGGGTGAAAAACGCCAACTCGGTGTGGCTCAACGGCCAACCGCTGGACGAGGATCTGTCTGCGCTGCTGACGCGAGAGGTGCGCATCGCCAACGATGCCAACTGTCTGGCGGTGTCGGAAGCCACCGATGGCGCCGGCGCCGGCGCGAAAACCGTGTTTGCGGTTATCATCGGCACCGGCTGCGGCGCCGGCGTGGCGCTGAACGGCCAGGCGCATGCCGGCGGCAACGGCATCGCCGGTGAATGGGGGCACAATCCGCTGCCGTGGCAGGATGACGATGAGCTGCGTTACGCCCGCGAAGTGCCGTGTTACTGCGGCAAGCCGGGTTGCATCGAAACCTTTGTTTCCGGCACCGGTTTCGCCACCGACTATGCGCGCCTGAGCGGCAATGCGCTGCAAGGGCATGAGATCATGGCGCTGAGCGAGCGGGGCGATGCGTTGGCGGAGCAGGCGATTGGCCGCTACGAAATGCGGCTGGCGAAATCGCTGGCGCACGTGATCAACATGCTGGATCCGGATGTGGTGGTGCTCGGCGGCGGTATGAGCAACGTGGATCGTCTGTATCGCACGGTGCCGCAACTGGTGAAAGGCTGGGTGTTCGGCGGCGAGTGTGAAACGCCGATCCGCAAGGCCGTTCACGGCGACTCCAGCGGCGTGCGCGGTGCGGCCTGGCTGTGGCCGCAACAGCAGCGCTAAGCGTTGCAACAAAGCGCGAGGCTGCTCGCGCTTTAAACCCTTCACTGTACAAAAACTGGACGGCGCTTTATGCTTTAGCTAACTTAGCTAAGGAGGACGCGTATGCCGATTCAGGCCAATATGCACGAAGCCAAATCCAATCTGAGCCAGTTGGCGGACAGAGCCGCGGAGGGAGAAACCGTGATTATTGCAAAAGCAGGGAAGCCGTACGTACAGCTGGTCGCCATCAAGGGGGAAGCGCGCCGCCCTGGCGCCGCCAAGGGCAGGTTCACCGTGCCGGCGGATTTCAACGCCGGGGATGCGGCCATTGCGGCGTTGTTTGAGGGCGATGAATGAAGCGCCTGTTGCTGGATACCCACGCGTTGCTGTGGTGGCTGATCGACGACGCCTGCCTGGGCGTGAACGCCAAAAGGCAGATCGCCGATCCGGGCAATGCGGTGTACGTCAGCGCGGCCAGCATTTGGGAGATCTCGATCAAGCAGGCGCTGGGCAAACTGGCGCTGCCGGAAGACATCTTTGCGATCATCGAGGCCGAGGATTTTCTGTCTTTGCCGATGGACGCCTTTCACTGCCAACAGGCCGGGCAGCTGCCGCCCCATCATCAAGATCCTTTCGATCGCATGCTGATCGCACAGGCGCAGGCCGAGGGGCTGACGCTGATCTCCGCCGACGCGGTGTTTCCGCAGTACGGCGTGCGGGTGGCGGACGCCCGCCGTTAAGCCGGCTTTTCCTCGCTTTCGCTGCGCACCCGTTCGATATGAATGGTCAGAAACATCATCTCTTCCGTGGTGAGCTGATGCTGATAGTGCTTTTCGATGTGGCGGTTGATCTTACCGGCGCAGGCGAATGACTCGGGGTACTTCTCTTTCACCACCTGATACAGCGAATCGTCGTCGCTGTCGACGTAGTTTTTCCCCAGCAGCCGTTGGGCGAAAAATTTCAAGTGGGTGACGAACCGGTGGTAGCTCAGGGCTTCCTCATTGTAATCAAAGCGGAAGTGGTATTTGACCAGGTTGAGGATCTCTTGCATCACGCGGGTGATGTGCAGCGTGTTGTGCATCTCGTCGTTAAGCTGAGCGTTGACCAGGTGTAGGGCGATAAATCCGGCTTCGTCTTCCGGCAGCGCGGTATCCAGCCGTTGGGCGATCAGGGCCAGCGCCTCCAGCCCGACGGCGAATTCGGCCGGATAGAGTTTTTTAATCTCCCACAGCAGCGCATTTTTGATATCCAGCCCTTGCGCATGGCGCTGCAGGGCGAAGTGGATGTGATCGGTCAGCGTGATGTAGACGATGTTATGTAGCTTGCCCGGCAGGCGTTCGCGGGCGAGGGTGATGATTCTGTCGGCGGTGGTGACGCAGGCCAATGGGATCTCGGCGAGCAGCTCTTTATAGCGCTCGGCGATTTCTCCGCCGTTATGGGTGAAGACCTTTTCGATCAGGCTTTCGTCCAGCGTATCGCCGGGCTTCTTTTTAAAGCCGATTCCTTTTCCCATCACCACCGTCTCTGCCTGACGGTCGTCCAGCGTAATCACCACGTTATTATTGAGTATTTTAGCGATTTTCATGGTTTTTCCCGGTGTTTCAGCATCCTGAAAACGAAAAAACCTGACGCCCGGAAGCGATCCCGGGCGTCAGGTTTTGCCTGTATTTTATCTTTCTGCCCTGCGGCCTGAGCGGCGGAGGGGATACAGTAACAATCCTGTTATGCCTGCATAATAACCCGTGCTCGCCGCGGCTCAACGCTTTTCACCGCGGAGTGCCGCCACGGTCACACTTCTGCGCCGCGCGCGGCGGGATCATTCCAGCCTGAAGTGCGCCTCCAGCCGGCTGACGCCAAGCCCGTTGACCTTTTTCACCTTGATTTGCACCGGAATACGCTCTTTCATCGCCTCGACGTGGCTGATCACGCCAATGGTTTTACCGGAAGCATTCAGGCTGTCCAGCGCGTCCAGCGCGGTATCGAGGGTTTCGGCGTCCAGCGTGCCGAAGCCTTCGTCGAGGAACAGCGAGTCGATGCTGGTTTTGTGGCTAACCAGATCGGACAACGCCAGCGCCAGCGCCAGGCTGACCAGGAAGCTCTCGCCGCCGGACAGGGTGCGGGTATCGCGCAGCGCATCGGCCTGCCAGGTGTCCACCACCTGCAGCTCCAGCGCGTCGCTGGTTTTGCGCTGCAGCAGGTAGCGCCCGTGCAGCCGGCCGAGCTGCCGGTTGGCCAGATAGACCAGATGATCGAGCGTCAGCCCCTGAGCGAAACGGCGGAACTTGTCGCCTTCTTTCGAGCCGATCAGCTGGTTGAGGTAGCTCCAGTCGTCGTAGTCTTGCTGGCTGCGGGCGATTTGCTCGAACAGCGCCTGTTGATTGAGACGACGGACGGCGTCGCTTTCCAGCTGGTTGCGCAGTTCGCCCTGGCTCAGCTGCAGCGCCTTCAACTGCTGTGCCAGCTCGGCCAGCGATTGGGTGAGCGCGTCGAGATCCGCGTTGGCTTCATCCACCCCTTCAGGGAGGTTCAGCCGATGCTGCTCCAGCGTTTGCGTCGCCTGAGTCAGCAGGGCCGCAGCCTCTACCTGCCGCTGTTGCAGTTGCTCTTTGCGCTGCTGCAATTCGCGGCGCAGGGCGTCGTCCAGCAGCGCGGCGGCGAAGGCGGTTTCATCGGCGAATTCGCTGTCGGCCAGCGCCTGCTGCCATTGCTGCTGCGCCTGCTGCAGCCGTTCCTGCATTTGGGTGTGCTGTTGTTGTAACCCGGCCTGTTGGCCGGCCAGGCGTTCGCGCAGCTCCTGCGCCTTTTGCCACTGCTCGGCGGCCTGCAAGCAAGCCTGTTCACAGGCGGTTTGTTTGGCGCGCAGCTGTTCCCGCACCTCGGCGACCCGCTGTTCGCCGAACAGCGCCAACCGCTGCGTACGCCGCTCGGCGAGGGTTTTCTCGCCTTCCTGCCAGCGTTGTTGCAGGTCTTGCTGCTGTTGCAGGCTGTCGGCATGGGTTTTCTGCAGCAGCGTAAAGCGCTCTTCGAGCAGCGCCAGCTGTTGCTGCGCCTGCTGCTGCTGCGTTTGCAGAGCGGCGAGCGCGTCTTTTGCCTGCTGTACCGCCTGCGCCGCCTGTTCATGCTGCTGCAGCGCCTGTTGCCCGCGCCGTTCTTCGTCGTCGCAGCCGTTCAGCCAGGCGCTGAGTTGCTCGCCATCCGCCAACGTAAAGTCGAACGCCAGCGGTGCGCTGAGCTGCCGCCACTGCTGCTGTTGGGCAGCCAGCTGCTGTTCATCCTGAGCGATGGTTTGCTGTTGGCGCTGCAACTGCTGTTGCAGGTTGTCGTAACGGGCTCGCAGCTCGACGCCTTGTTTTTGCAATGCTTCGGTCTGGACTTTCATTTGCTCCAGACGTTGCGCAGTTTCTGACAGTTTTACCTCTTGGTATTGCTCTACCGCCGGATGCTCGCATGAGCCGCACAGCGGGCAGGGGGCGCCGGGTTGCAAACGGGCGCGCTCGGCCTCCAGACCCACGATCCGTTGTTCCAGCGCATAGGTTTTTTCAACATCGGCCTGGTGTGCTTTCTGCTGCTTAAATTGCTGACGGATGAGTTCTAGCTGTGGCTCCAACTGGGTCAGTTCATGTTGACCGATGTTTAGCTCTTGCCGCTGCTGTTCCAGCCGTTTAACGATTTGCTGCGACAAAGAGGATAGAGTAAACAGCTGCTGGCGCGTTGGGCGCAGGTCTGCCAGGGCGCTCAGGCGCTGGCGCAGCGGGGCCAGCGGCGTTTTCGCCTCCAGTGCCTGCTGCTGTTGCTGTTGAGCGGCCAGCGCATCACTCAGCGCATTCAACTGCTGCTGAAACTGTGCGGCCTGCGTTGTCAGCTGGCTGCGCTGAGCGGTGAGCTGCTCCAGCGTCGTTTGCTGCTGGGCGCACTGCTGCGCGGCGGCATCGACGGCCTGTCGCCGTTCGGCCTGTGTCGACTGCAGTTGGGCTATTTGGTGGTCAAGCGGAGCGACTTGCTCATCGATCAGCTGTTGCTGCTGCCGCATATGCTCGGCATGGGTTTGCTGCGCCAGGCGGGCTTTTTCCACCGCCTGCTGCAGCGGTGCCAGCTGCGCCGAGTGCTGTTCCTGTTGCTGCGTCAGCTGGGCAGCCTGCTGTTGTATCGTTTGTAGCTCGGTGCGGCAGCGATCGCGTTCGCCGCGCAGCGGCCGCAATTTCTCGGCCGGTTCGCTGAGCGCCAGCCGCTGCAACTGCGGGGCGGCCTCGGCCTGCTCGCGCTGGGCGGTTTCCAGCCGCCGTTGACCCTCGTTTTGCTGTTGCCGGAGGCGTTGCCATTGCTGCAGCCAGCTCAGCGCCTGTTGCTGTTGCTGAGTTTGCTCGCCGAGAGCACTTTCCTGCGCGCTCAGCGCCGTCAGCTGTTCAGTCAGGGAGTGGCGCTGTTCATCATTCAGCAACTCGATGCCGCTGGCGCGCTGGTGCAACGCATCCAGGTCGGTTTTGGCCTGCTTGTGCGACTCGAACACCTGTTCGGACAACCGCCCGTAGATTTCGGTGCCGGTCAGCTCTTCCAGCAGCTCGGCGCGATCGTTGGCGTCGGCGTTGAGGAACGCGGCAAACTGCCCTTGAGACAGCATCATCGATTTGGTGAAGCGGCCGAAGTCCAGCCCGGTGATGGCGGCGGTGATCTCCAGCTTGTCGCGTACCTTATCCGCCAGGATCTTGCCGTCCTCGCGGCGCGCCAGTTCGACCTTCGGCGCCTGCAGATTGCCGTCCGGCGCATTTTTGGCGCGGCGCTGGCTCCAAAAGGCGCGATAGCCGATGCCCTTGACCTCGAATTCGACCTCCGCCAGCGACTCGGCGGTGTGGCGGGTCATCAGCTCATTCTGGCTCGGCGTGACGTTGAGGCGCGGCGTTTGGTGATACAGCGCCAGGCAAATGGCGTCCAGCAGGGTGGTTTTGCCCGCGCCGGTCGGGCCGGTAATGGCGAACAGGCCGTTGCTGGCGAAAGGCTCGGCGGTGAAGTCAATTTTCCATTCGCCCTGCAGCGAGTTGAGGTTTTTTAACCGCAGGCTGAGGATCTTCATGAATTCGTCTCCTCGGCGTTATGCTGCACCGCCTCGACCACCTGGCGGAACATCTGGCGCATCCGCTGTTGACGCGTTTCGGGCATCTCAGCCTCCTGCGCCAGGCGCCGTTCGAACACTTCGTTGACGCTCAGCTCGTTCAGCGTTTCCTTATCCTGCTGCGCAATCGCCTGGCGGCGCTGCTCTTTGCTGCGCCGTAGCAGCACCACTTCCACTGGCAGCTCATCCGCCAGCAGCTGGATGCGGCGCTGGATGTCGCTGAGGTAGTCCTGCGTCGCCACTTCGATATCCAGCCACACCGGCCGCTCGCCGGCATAGTCGGCAAATTGCCGCAGCTGCCGTTCGATCTCGGCCAGATCGCCTTTGATCAGCTGCATGGGCTGGAACTGCGGGATCGTTAACGCGTCAACCCGCTGCAGGGTGCCGTCGGCGAAATCCACCAGGAAGACGCTTTTGGCTTTGCCCAGCTCATCGAAGCTGAGCGGGATCGGCGAGCCGCTATAGCGAATATGCTCCGATTTGGCGACGTTCTGCGCGCGGTGAATGTGGCCCAGCGCGATATAGTCGGCGGGCGGGAAAGCCTGCGCCGGGAAGGCGTCGAGGGTGCCGATATAGATGTCGCGCACCGAGTCGGAGGTGGTGACGCCGACGGTGGTCAGGTGGCCGGTGGCGACGATCGGCAGCGGCAAGCCCAGCTGGTCGCGGCGCTCGCAGGCCGCCTGATACAGCGTCTGATAATGTTCGGCGATGGCTTCCTGCAGCGCCTGCTGTTTCTGTGCGCCGGATTCGCCGGCGCGGCTGGTGAGCAGATCGCGCGGCCGCAGGAACGGAATGGCGCACAGCACCGCGCCCGGCTGGCCGTCGCGCCGGTTCAGCACCACGATTTGCTGTTCCGGAGCGCCCTGCGCGCTGGCGATCACCGTGGTGTTCAGGCAGGAGAGTAGCTCCCGCGATTCGTTCAGCGTCGCCACCGAGTCATGGTTGCCGCCCAGCACCACCAGCTGGCAGCCGGTGCGCTGCAGTTCCACCACGAAGCGGTTGTACAGTTCGCGGGCATAGCTGGGCGGTGAGCCGGTATCGAACAGATCCCCGGCGACGATCAGCGCATCCACCTGCTGCTGCTCGATCTGCTCGATCAGCCAGTTCAGAAAAGCCTGGTGCTCGGCGGCGCGGCTTTTGGTGAAAAAGTACTGGCCAAGATGCCAGTCAGAGGTGTGGATCAGGCGCATGACACTCCCGGATGCAAAGATAATGGCGATGATTATAAAGGCCGCGGCGGCGGCTGTCCCGGCGCAATGGCGATGACCATGGAATGATTTTTCTTTGCGCCGGGAAATAATCGCTATGCTTACTGCCTATAACAGCCGGTTTTTTTCATAAAAGTGTCACAAAACTGACGCATAATGGCGCCCGAAAAGTCGCTAACACATTGGCAGGATTGACGATGGCAAGACGCATACTGGTGGTGGAAGACGAAGCGCCGATCCGTGAGATGGTGTGCTTTGTGTTGGAACAAAATGGTTACCAACCGTTGGAAGCCGAGGATTATGACAGCGCCGTGACGCGTCTGTCTGAGCCGTTCCCTGATTTGGTGTTGCTTGACTGGATGTTGCCCGGGGGTTCCGGCATTCAGTTTATCAAACATATGAAGCGCGAAGCGCTGACCCGCGATATCCCGGTGATGATGTTGACCGCGCGCGGCGAAGAAGAAGACCGGGTACGCGGCCTGGAAGTGGGGGCGGATGATTACATCACCAAGCCGTTCTCGCCCAAGGAGCTGGTGGCGCGCATCAAGGCGGTCATGCGCCGCATTTCACCGATGGCGGTGGAGGAGGTGATTGAAATGCAAGGGCTGAGCCTGGACCCGTCCTCCCACCGCGTGATGGCGAACGATCAGGCGCTGGACATGGGGCCGACCGAGTTCAAGCTGCTGCACTTCTTTATGACCCACCCGGAGCGGGTTTATAGCCGTGAGCAGTTGCTTAATCACGTCTGGGGCACTAACGTTTATGTGGAAGACCGTACCGTTGACGTGCATATCCGTCGGCTCCGCAAGGCGTTAGAAACCAGTGGGCATGATAAAATGGTTCAAACCGTTCGGGGCACCGGCTACCGGTTCTCAACGCGCTACTGATCGCGCTGCGCTGGAGAATATGCCGTGTTAGAACGTCTGTCGTGGAAGAGGCTGGCTCTGGAGCTGGCTCTTTTTTGTTTGCCCGCCTTACTGCTGGGGCTGATTTTCGGTTATCTGCCCTGGTTCCTGCTGGCCTCCGCGCTGGCTGCGCTGGTGTGGAATTTCTACAACCAGCTCAAACTCTCCCATTGGCTGTGGATCGACCGCAGCATGACGCCGCCGCCCGGCCGCTGGAGCTGGGAGCCGCTGTTTTATGGCCTGTATCAGATGCAGCAGCGCAACCGCCGCCGCCGGCGCGAGCTGGCGCTGCTTATCAAGCGTTTTCGCAGCGGGGCCGAATCGCTGCCTGACGCGGTGGTGATGACCACCGTCGAGGGCAACATCTTCTGGTGCAACGGGCTGGCGCAGCATCTGCTCGGCTTCCGCTGGCCGGAAGACAACGGCCAGCACATCCTTAACCTGCTGCGTTATCCGGAATTCAGCCACTATCTGCAACAGCAGGAGTTTTCGCGTCCGCTGACGCTGCAGTTGAACAACGAACACTACGTCGAATTCCGCGTGATGCCGTATTCCGAAGGGCAGTTGCTGATGGTGGCGCGCGACGTCACCCAGATGCGCCAGCTGGAGGGCGCGCGGCGCAACTTCTTCGCCAACGTCAGCCATGAGCTGCGCACGCCGCTGACGGTGCTGCAGGGCTACCTGGAGATGATGGGCGACGAAGAGCAGGACGGTTCGCTGCGCAGCAAGGCGCTCAGCACCATGCAAGAGCAGACCCGCCGGATGGACGGGCTGGTCAAGCAACTGCTGACGCTGTCGCGCATCGAGGCGGCGCCCAATGTCGACATGAACGAGCGGGTGGATATCCCGCTGATGCTGCGGGTGTTGCAGCGCGAGGCGCAATCGCTGAGCGGCGGCAATCATGAGATCACCTTCCGGGTGAACGAACAGCTCAACGTGTTCGGCAATGAAGACCAGTTGCGCAGCGCGGTGTCTAACCTGGTGTACAACGCGGTCAACCACACGCCGAAGGGCACCCATATCGAAGTGAGCTGGCAACAGACGGCGCATGGCGCGCAGTTCCAGGTCAGCGACAACGGGCCGGGCATCGCCGCCGAACACCTTCCGCGCCTGACCGAGCGTTTTTACCGCGTCGACAAGGCCCGCTCGCGCCAGACCGGCGGCAGCGGGCTGGGGCTGGCGATCGTCAAGCACGCGCTCAGCCATCACGACGCGCGGCTGGAGATCCTCAGCGAACCGGGGATCGGCACCCGCTTTATCTTTACCTTACCCAATCGGTTGATTGTTCCCGCCGCTTTATCAGAGAATGCGGTGAAAAATTAACGCGAGACACCGGTATGACCCGAATAACCCGAGGGCTGTTGCTTTGCCTGGCGCTGCTGGCCGGACGCGGCGCGCTGGCGCAGCCCGACGGCATGCTGGCGGGCAACCTGTCCAGCGTCGGTTCCGACACGCTGGCGAATCTGATGGCGCTGTGGGCGCAGGATTTCAGTCAGCATTACCCCAACGTTAACCTGCAGATCCAGGCCGCCGGTTCGTCGACCGCGCCGACCGCCTTGGCGGCGGGCGCCGCGCAGCTGGGCCCGATGAGCCGGCCGATGAAGGCGGCCGAGGTCTCGGCGTTCGAACACCGTTACGGCTATGCGCCGCTGGCGGTGCCGGTAGCGGTGGATGCACTGGTGGTGTTGGTGCATCAGGACAATCCGCTGCGCGGCCTCAATCTGCAGCAGCTCGATCGCATTTTCTCCGCCACCCGGCGCTGCGGCGAAAGCAAACCGCTGACGCGCTGGGGCGAGCTGGGGCTGAGTGGCGACTGGGCGACGCGTTCGCTGCAGCGTTTCGGCCGCAACTCGGCGTCCGGCACCTACGGCTATTTCAAACTGCGTGCGCTGTGCGGCGGCGATTTTATGCCGCGCGTCAATGAGCTGCCCGGCTCGGCCTCGGTGGTGCAGGCGGTGGCCGGTTCGCTCAACGGCATCGGCTACGCCAGCATTGGCTTTCGCGCCAGCGGCGTGCGGCTGCTGCCATTGGCGGAGTCGGGAGAGGACTATGTCGCGCCTACCGCCGCCAACGTGCGCAACGATCGCTACCCGCTGTCGCGCTATCTGTATATCTACATCAACAAAGCCCCCCATCAACCGCTGGAGCCGCTAACCGCCGCGTTCCTCGATCGCGTGCTGTCGACACCAGGCCAGAGCCTGGTCAACCATGACGGCTATCTGCCGCTGCCGCCGGCCACCCTGCAGAAGACCCGTCAGGCGTTAGGGCTGCCACCGCTTGCGTCTGCAACGATGCAATAAGCGACAAAAATCGGCGTAATTTTCGCCTTTTTTTACGGCCAAACGGAGCTTATGCCACGCGAAAATCGGGCATTTATTGGCGTTTTCGCGCGATAAAGAGATATATGCTTCACGTTTCGTGAATTTGCTGTTCAAAAATGATACAAATCATGTAGTGTATATTTATTGATAGCCAATATGATCGACTGGTGGCTAAAGTTTATATGGTTGATAGCTCTGCTTTTCGCCGTGCGTCTTGCCTTGAAGCGCTATAAACGTTTACCTTAGCCCTCGTTGTCGGATTAAACCTCCATTTTTATAACTCCTAAAATTTTGCCCATCTTCATGAGCGGCCACTTTCGAATAGGGACATAAACGCCGGATCAACTGCGTTTAGGGTGCTTATTTGGCGCTGCAACGATCGGGCATGCCGGCAACCGGGTGGGGCGTCACGCCACCACGCAATCGGACACTATTTTTCATTTGAACAGGCAACACGACATCGTATGAGTCATCGTTTAACGTCAAAAGATATCCTGGCACTGGGCTTTATGACCTTTGCCTTATTCGTCGGGGCCGGGAACATCATCTTCCCGCCGATGGTCGGCTTGCAGTCCGGTGAACACGTCTGGACTGCGGCGCTGGGCTTCCTGATCACCGCCGTCGGTCTGCCGGTCATCACCGTCATCGCGCTGGCGCGCGTCGGCGGCGGCATCGACGCCCTCAGTTCGCCAATCGGCCGCGGCGCCGGCTTGCTGCTGGCGACCGTCTGCTACCTGGCCGTCGGCCCGCTGTTCGCCACGCCGCGCACCGCCACCGTGTCCTTCGAAGTGGGCATCGCCCCGCTGACCGGCGACGGCGCCATGCCGCTGTTCATCTACAGCCTGGTGTACTTCGCGCTGGTGATCGGCATCTCTCTGTATCCGGGCCGCCTGCTCGATACCGTCGGCCATGTGCTGGCGCCGCTGAAGATCGTCGCGCTGGCCGTACTGGGCATCGCCGCGCTGCTGTGGCCTGCCGGTGCGCCGATTCCGGCGACGACGGCTTATCAGAGCGTGCCTTTCTCCTCCGGCTTCGTTAACGGCTATCTGACCATGGATACGCTGGGCGCGCTGGTGTTCGGCATCGTTATCGTCAACGCGGCGCGTTCGCGCGGCGTGAAAGACGCCGGTTTGTTGACCCGCTACACCATTCTGGCCGGTTTGATCGCCGGCGTGGGCCTGACGCTGGTGTACCTGAGCCTGTTCAAACTGGGTTCCGGCAGCGGCGCGCTGGTGCCGGACGCCACCAACGGCGCGGTGATCCTGCACGCTTACGTTCAGAACACCTTTGGCGGCCTCGGCAGCTTCTTCCTGGCGGCGCTGATCTTCATCGCCTGCATGGTGACCGCGGTGGGCCTGACCTGTGCCTGCGCCGAGTTCTTCGCGCAATACCTGCCGTTCTCTTACAAGACGCTGGTGTTTATTCTGGGCCTGTTCTCGATGGTGGTGTCCAACCTCGGCCTGAGCCACCTGATCCAGATCTCCATTCCGGTGCTGACCGCGATTTACCCGCCGTGCATCGTGCTGGTGGTGCTGAGCTTCACCCTGCGTTGGTGGCACAGCGCGCCGCGCATCATCGCGCCGGTGATGCTTGTCAGCCTGTTGTTTGGTATCCTTGACGCGGTGAAAGCGTCCAGCTTCCAGCAGCTGCTGCCGGCCTGGACCACTCACCTGCCGCTGGCGGAGCAGGGGTTGGCATGGTTGCCGCCTTCGCTGCTGATGCTGGCGCTGGTCGCGATTTATGATCGGGTGTGCACGCGTTCCCAAGTGACCGCGCACTGATAATCCCCCGGCTTAATCTAGGGCCACGGACATGTCCGTGGCTTTTTTACGTTTAAAACTATGGGTCATTTTCATGCAACAACAGTCACCCACCACTGTCCCCGACAATAAGCTGAAACGCGGCCTCAGTACGCGTCATATCCGCTTTATGGCGTTGGGGTCGGCCATCGGCACCGGGTTGTTCTACGGCTCGGCGGACGCCATCAAAATGGCCGGTCCGAGCGTGCTGCTGGCTTACCTGATCGGCGGCATCGTGGCCTTCATCATCATGCGTGCACTGGGGGAGATGTCGGTCAACAACCCACAGGCCAGCTCGTTTTCCCGCTACGCGCAGGACTACCTCGGCCCGATGGCGGGTTACATCACCGGCTGGACTTACTGCTTTGAAATCCTGATCGTCGCTATCGCCGACGTGACCGCTTTCGGCATCTATATGGGGGTCTGGTTCCCGGAAGTGCCGCACTGGATCTGGGTGCTGAGCGTGGTGCTGATCATCGGCGCCATCAACCTGATGAGCGTCAAGGTATTCGGCGAGCTGGAGTTCTGGTTCTCGTTCTTCAAGGTCGCCACCATCATCATCATGATCGCGGCCGGTATCGGCATCATCATCTGGGGTATCGGCAACGGCGGGCAACCGACCGGCATTCATAACCTGTGGTCGAACGGCGGCTTCTTCAGCAACGGCTTTATCGGCATGATCCTGTCGCTGCAGTTGGTGATGTTCGCTTACGGCGGCATTGAAATCATCGGCATCACCGCCGGCGAAGCCAAAGATCCGAAAAAATCGATTCCCAAAGCCATCAACTCGGTGCCGTGGCGCATTCTGGTGTTCTACGTCGGCACGCTGTTCGTCATTATGTCTATCTACCCGTGGAACCAGGTGGGCACCAACGGCAGCCCGTTCGTGCTGACCTTCCAGCATATGGGCATCACCGTGGCGGCGGGCATTCTCAACTTCGTGGTGATTACCGCGTCGCTGTCGGCGATCAACAGCGACGTGTTCGGCGTCGGCCGCATGCTGCACGGCATGGCTGAGCAGGGCCACGCGCCGAAAATGTTCAGCAAGGTGTCGAAGCGCGGCATTCCCTGGGTGACGGTGGTGGTGATGATGCTGGCGCTGCTGCTGGCGGTATACCTCAACTACATCATGCCGGAGAGCGTGTTCCTGGTGATCGCGTCCCTGGCGACTTTCGCCACCGTGTGGGTGTGGATCATGATCCTGTTCTCGCAAATCGCCTTCCGCCGCAGCCTGAGCAAAGAGCAGGTGAAGCAGCTGGCGTTCCCGCTGCGCGGCGGGGTGTTTACCTCGGTGCTGGCGATCGTGTTCCTGGTGTTCATCATCGGCCTGATCGGCTACTTCCCGACCACGCGCGTCTCGCTGTACGCCGGCCTGGTCTGGGTGGTGTTGCTGTTGGCGGGGTACTGGTTCAAGGTCAACCGCCAGAAAAAACGCGCGCTGCTGGCGACGCAGCAAGACTAAATGGAAAAACACCGGCTGAGGCCGGTGTTTTTTTAGGGGCAGGCGTCAAGCGAAGTCCAGCTTGCGCAGTTTGGAAACGTCGATGGACTGCCTGGCCTGCCACAGATCGTAAGCATCTTGCATTCCCATCCAGACCTGTTCGGAACTGCCTATTACGATGGACAGGCGGATGGCCATTTCCGGCGAGATATCGGATTTACCGCTGATCAGGCGTTGAACCGTAGACGGCGCGACGTCCAATGCTTTGGCCAGCGCGCGCGCGCTGAGATTCAGCGTTTCCATGGTTTCTTTGATCAACTCGCCAGGATGAGGAGGATTATGCATGCGGTTCATTAGTGATAGTCCTCATAATTCACGATATAAACATCACCCTCGACCAGTTCAAACGTGATGCGCCAGTTACCGGTCACGGTGACGGACCATTGCCCATTGCGAGCGCCCGTTAGCGGATGCAAGAAGAAGCCGGGCAGATCTACGTCATCAATCACTTTCGCTAAATCCAGCACGCTCAGCCGCAGCGCGATTTTTTTTCGCCTGTTTGGCGTCGATACCTGCTGTTGAACCGGTTTCGAAAAACTTTTTGAGTCCCTTATGCTTGAAGCTTCTTATCATCCTGATGGCTCCATGAGTGTTGCGCTATACGCATCATAGTAGGGTGTTGCGTATCACGCAACAAATTGGGGCGTTTTTTAACCCACTATGTCTGGCGTTTGTCTTCCGCTTCCTCATCCCCGGCGGCGCGCGCTTCGATGCGTATGCCGCCGTCGTTCAGGCGATCCTCCTCTTCCTCGCCGGCGCAGCGCGCCAGCACTTCGCGAATGTCCTGCAGGTTGCTGCTGAGGGCGCTCAGCGAAGGTTGCAGATTGCGGGGCATGTGGCTTTCATCCAGCAAAGCGTTGTGCAGGCAGCCGATAAACAGCAGGGTGGCCATCAGGGTAAACAGCCGATGACGTATCCGTTTCAGCAAGGGCTTTCCCTCTCGGTGGTGAAGGTGAGGGCGCATTAACGCCGTTTTCGCCGGGGAAAAGAAGGGGATGGAGATATCTGCTGGCAATTGAAAGCGAATAATTACCAGCAGACACAGTTACGTCAGCCGACGTCAGGAAGCGTTCGCGCTTTGTCGCAGCATGCCGCGCATGTCGTTGCCGGTCGGCGTCTGATGCACGCGCAGGCCGAACTCGTCGATCACCGCCAGGATATGGTCGAAAATATCCGCCTGAATGCTTTCGTACTCCGCCCAGACCGTGGTGTTGGTGAAGGCGTAGATTTCCAGCGGCAGGCCTTCCGGCGTCGGCGCCAGCTGGCGCACCATCAGCGTCATGTTCTGGTGAATGCGCGGGTGAGCACGCAGATAGGCTTCCAGATAGGCGCGCAGCGTGCCGAGGTTGGTCAGGCGGCGGCCGTTGAGCGGCGAGGCCAGATCGACGGCGATCTCCTGGTTATGCTGGCTCAGCTCCTGGGTCTTGACGTTCAGGTAGCTGTGCAGCAGCGGGTTGCGCTGCAGGCGGCGCTGTTCCTCTTCCGACAGGAAGTGCACGCTGCCGGTGTCGATATTCAGGCTGCGTTTGATGCGACGCCCGCCGGATTCCGACATCGAACGCCAGTTTTTGAACGAGTCGGAGATCAGCGCGTAGGTCGGTATGGTGGTGACGGTGTTGTCCCAGTTACGCACTTTGACCGTGGTCAGGCCGATGTCAGTGACCGCGCCGTCGGCGCCGTATTTCGGCATTTCCAGCCAGTCGCCGATCTTCAGCATGTCGTTGGCGGAGAGCTGAATGCCGGCCACCAGCCCGAGGATCGGATCCTTGAACACCAACATCAAGACCGCCGTCATGGCGCCCAGGCCGCTGAGCAGCAACAGCGGCGATTTGCCCATCAGCAGCGAGACGATCATGATGCCGATCAGGATCGCCGCCACCAGTTTCAGGCCCTGGAAAATGCCGCGCAGCGGCAGCTGATTGGAGATCGGACTTTGGCGCAGCAGCGCCAGCAGCGTATCCAGCAACGAGAACAGCGACAGCAGGGTGAAGGCGAGGATCCACACCTGCGCGGCGGTAACGATCACCGCCTGGGTGTGGCTGCCGCTCTGCAGCCACAGCGTCGCCTGGATGCTGATGATCACCCCTTGCAGCAGCAGCGCCACGCGCTGGAACAGTTTGTATTGGGTGATGGCCTGTTGCCAGACGCGCTGCGACTGCTGGCCGCGGCGCTGAAGGGCGGCCAACACCACCCGGTGCAGCACCAGGTGGATCACCACCGAGATCAGGACGATCAACCCCAAGACCATCAACAGCGACATCACTCCGCCGAATTCCAACCCAAATTGTTCCAGCCAGCGCGTTATCTGTTGTTGCATTACCGCTCCTTAAAAAATGCGCAAAAAATATCCTGTATGCTCAAAACGCGTTAGCCTAAGGGTTAACGTGCAGGATTTGTGCCTGTTTACCTTTTTTTACATCGAGTTAGCGTTATTTTTCGGTCTCCGCCCCCCGGCTCATCCCCGGGTTTTGCGGCCAGAGAGGAGGGGGAGTTGCACTTAACGTGGCATTGTTCGCTTCTTGAAGAACGCCGTCGATTTCGTTTGGTACAGCAGGAGAACAGTATGCTTAACGCCTGGCATCAACCGGTTCCGCCTTTTGTGGTGAAGCAAGGGCAACGTTTGGATATCACACTGTGGTTACAAGGGGATGAACTGCCGGAACGGGTGTTTTTGCGCGCCGAACCGGACAACGAAGAGTGGCTGTTGGTGATGAAAGCGCAGCGCCACGAGGGGATGCGGCGCTACCAGGCCAGCCTGACGCTGAATGAGGGCGAGCCGACGCGGCGTTACTGCTTCAAGCTGCTGTGGGCCGATCGCCAGCAGTGGTTCGGCCCGCAGGGCTGGTCGCCAACACCGCCGGGCCAGCTGGCGCAGTTTGCCGTCGACGAGCCCGACAACGGCCCCGAATGGGTGGCGGATCAGCTGTTCTACCAGATTTTCCCCGATCGCTTCGCCAGCAGCGGCGGCGAGCACGGCATCCAAAGCGGCAGTTACCGCCATCACGCGGCCGGTGCCGAGGTAATTCGGCGCGACTGGCAGCATCCGCTGGAGGATAGCCACGCCGCCTCGACCTTTTACGGCGGCGATCTGGACGGCATCTGCGCCAAACTGCCGTATTTGCAGCAGCTGGGCGTGACGGCGCTGTATCTGAACCCGATTTTTACCGCGCCGAGCGTGCATAAGTACGATACCGAGGACTATTACCAGGTCGATCCGCACTTCGGCGGCAACGCGGCGCTGCAGCGTTTGCGAGTGAGCACTCACAAGGTGGGCATGAAACTGGTGTTGGACGGGGTCTTCAACCACACCGGCGACTCGCATCCGTGGTTCGACCGCCATCGTCAGGGCGAAAACGGCGCCTGTCACCATCCCGATTCGCCGTATCGCGGCTGGTTCAACTTTTACCCGGACGGCCGCGCGCTCGACTGGAAAGGCAACGCCAGCCTGCCAAAGCTCAACTTTGCCGAGCCGCAGGTGGCGGAAGCGATTTATCAGGGGGAAGGCAGCGTGGTGCGCCACTGGCTGCGCCCGCCGTACAGCATCGACGGTTGGCGGCTGGACGTGGTGCACATGCTGGGGGAGAACGGCGGCGCCGCCGGCAACCTGCATCACCTGGCAGGCATCTATCAGGCAGTGAAGCAGGAGAACCCGCAGGCCTACGTCTTGGGCGAGCACTTCGGCGACGCGCGCCGCTGGCTGCACGCCGGCGTGGAGGATGCGGCGATGAACTATATGGGCTTCGCGCTGCCGGTGCGGGCGTTCTTGACGGGGCTGGACGTGGCCTATCACCCGGTACGGCTGGATGCCGCCGGGTGCGCGCAGTGGATGGACGGCTACCGCGCCGGGCTGCCGCACGGCCGCCAGCTGATCCAGTTCAACCAGCTGGACAGCCACGATACCGCGCGTTTCCTCACGCTGTTGCAGGGGAACGCGGCGCGCATGCAGATGGCGGCGGTGTGGTTGCTGAGCTGGATCGGCGTGCCTTGCCTCTATTACGGCGATGAGATTGGCCTGGACGGCGGCAACGATCCGTTCTGCCGCAAGCCGTTCCCGTGGGACGTCGGCGACTGGGATCGGCCGCTGCTGGCGCTGTTCCAGCGCATGGCCGCGCTGCGTAAACAGAGCCTGGCGCTGCGTCGCGGCGGCTGTCAGGTGCTGTACGCCAGCGGAGAAACGCTGGTGTTCGTGCGCCTGTATCAGCAGGAGCAGGTGCTGGTGGCGCTGCAGCGCGACGGCAGCGGCCAGGCGCAGCTGCCGCACAACCCGCTGTTGGCCCGCGGCCCGTGGCGGCGTGTGGAAGGGCGGGGAGAGTTGAGCGAAACGGCCGGCGGGCTGCGCCTGCAGCTGACGGAAGAATCGGCCACCGTGTGGCGCTGTGAAGGCTAAGGGAACTGCGGGGGCCGAAGGGCCCCCGCGATTAAGGTGAGTGGGCGTTTACATCAGTAACCGACCGCGGAGCCTGCCGGGCGACGCACGTCGTTGGCGCCGTACAGGTAACCTTCGCGCACTTTGCCGGAAACCGCCGAATCGTTGCCGGAGTTGGCCGGGCTGACGCCCGCCGCGCCCGGCAAACCGACCAGAATCAGTTCGGCGGCGCCCCACGGCGTTTGTTCGACCATCTTATAGCCCATGCCGCTCAGCAGTTTCAGCGTATCGGCGGAAACGCCGCGCTGTTCGTAGTACACCTCATCCGGCAGCCATTGGTGATGGATGCGCGGCGCGTCCACCGCTTCCTGCGGCGCCATGCCGTGGTCGATCACGTTCAACGCGGTCTGCAGGGTGATGGTGATGATGCGCGAACCGCCAGGCGAGCCCAGCACCATAAAGATCTTGTTGTCCTTGGTCACCAGCGTCGGGCTCATTGACGATAGTGGGCGCTTACCGGGGGCAATGCTGTTGGCGGTGCCCTGCACCAGCCCGTACAGGTTTTTCTCGCCCACTTTGACCGTAAAATCGTCCATCTCGTCGTTGAGGAAGAAGCCGGTGCCCGGTGCGATCACCACGGCGCCGAAGCGGCCGTTGACGGTATAGGTGGTGGAGACCGCGTTGCCGTCATGGTCGACGATCGAATAGTGGGTGGTTTCCGGCTTCTCATGCGGTTCCATACCGGGCTGCACGTTTTCCGACGGCGTGGCCTTGTCCGCGACGATTTTCTTGCGGATCTGCTCGGCGTAGCTCTTGCTCACCAGCCGGTCGATCGGGTTCTTGATGAATTCCGGGTCGCCGAGGTAGGTGTTGCGGTCCATGTAGGCATGGCGCATCGCCTCGGTCATGGTGTGAATGGCCGCCGCCGAGTTGAAGCCCATGCTTTTCAGGTCATAGCCTTCCACCACGTTGAGGATTTCGCACAGCGTCACGCCGCCGGAGCTGGGAGGCGGCGCCGACACGAACTTGTAGCCGCGGTAGCTGCAGGTGATCGGTGGGGTTTCGGTGACTTTATAGTTGGCGAAGTCGGCCGCCGTCAAAATGCCGCCGCCCTGTTTGGCCGCCGCCTCTACCGCCTGCGGGATCTTGCCTTTGTAGAAGGCGTCGGTTCCCCCTTTGGCGATGGCTTCCAGCGTATTGGCCAGATCGGTTTGCACCAGTTTGTCCCCCGGCTGCAGCGGGCTGCCGTCCGGGCGCAGGAAGATTTTGGCCGACTCGGGATCCTGTTTGAAGCGTGCAACGGTGGTGTCGAGAATATCGGTATCAGCGCGGGTCAGCACAAAGCCTTCGCGCGCCAGCTTGATCGCCGGCGCCAGCACCTGTTCGCGGCTCAGTTTGCCGTACTTCTCACGCGCGGTTTCCATTCCCAGCACGGTGCCCGGTACGCCGGCCGCCAGATAGCCGTACAGGCTGGCGTCTTTCTTCACCTTGCCGTCGGCGTCCAGATACATGTTGGCGCTGGCCGCCGCCGGCGCAGTTTCACGGAAGTTGATGAAGGTGTCGGTGCCGTCCGCCAGGTGGACGGTCATAAAGCCGCCGCCGCCGATGTTGCCGCAGCAAGGGTTAACCACCGCCTGCGCATAGCCCACCGCCACGGCGGCATCGATGGCGTTGCCGCCCATCTTCAGGATATCCACGCCGACCTGCGAGGCCAGGTGTTGCGAGGTGACCACCATGCCGTTTTTGGCTTCCACCGCCGGGTTGGATGCCGCATACAGGCTGCCGCTGACCAGCAGCGCCGCCATGGTCAGGGGTTTGCTCCATTTCTGTAAAAACATAGTTATTCCTACCCTGTCAGTTTTTTATTGTGTTGTGTTTGCTTGCCGCTGTTCACTTGCAAAGCGCGAGCCAGCGTTATTGATAGTAGCCGCAGATGGGCGTGCGCGCGGCGAGCAGGGTAGGAAATGTGAGCGGAAACAGGGAAATAAAGCACTGAAGGTGGGCGGTCTGCCCCATAAAGGGGCATAAAAAAACCGGCCGCGTGGGCCGGTTGATTCACTATCAGGCTGAAATTACAGCTTGGCAGCGTTTTCAGACAGGTATTTTGCAACGCCGTCTGGGGAAGCGCCCATACCTGCTTTGCCTTTTTCCCACTGAGCCGGGCACACTTCACCGTGCTCTTCGTGGAATTGCAGCGCGTCGACGGTACGGATCATTTCGTCGATGTTACGGCCGATTGGCAGGTCGTTAACAACCTGAGCACGCACGATGCCGTCTTTGTCGATCAGGAAAGAGCCGCGCAGCGCAACGCCGGCTTCCGGGTGTTCGATGCCGTAAGCTTTCTGGATTTCACGCTTAACGTCAGCAACCATTGCGTATTTCACTTCACCGATGCCGCCTTTGTCGACAGGGGTTTTACGCCATGCGTTGTGGACGAACTCTGAGTCGAAGGAAACGCCAACCACTTCAACGCCACGCTTCTGGAACTCTTCATAGCGGTGATCGAAAGCGATCAGCTCGGAAGGGCATACGAAGGTGAAGTCCATTGGCCAGAAGAACAGTACGGCCGGTTTGCCGTTCAGGTGCTTCTTCAGGTTGAAGTTTTCAACGATTTCGCCGCTACCCAGTACGGCAGCTGCAGTGAAGTCAGGGGCTTGACGAGTTACCAGGACCATAATTACTCCTGTAATAGGTGTTAAAGGGTGGATGTAAAAACAAGGGCCAGTATAGGGGCCGCGACTTGGTGAATAAAGGGTAAAAGACCAATCGATGAGATAGCTTTCACCTATCAAAGTCGTTGATATAATTTAGCGAGCTTTAAAAATAACCTTTTCCCACAAAAGGGCAAGCGGCAAAACGTAAATTCTTGCAAGACGTTGAAATTTCAATGACTTGGGCTTGACCTCAGAGCGCTTTGTCCTTCGCCTGTCGCATCATTTGCGGGTAAAACTGCCAGAACTGTGTTTCAAGCTGATGATAATGTTGCTCGACGTCGGCGAACGAGCCGGCCAGCGCATCGAGGCGCGGGCGGCGGCTGGCCATGCCCTGCAGCACCCGGGCGATGAACGGCAATTCGGCGTAGCGCTCCAGCCAGCGTTCCGGCCACAGGTAGCCGTTCAGGTTCTGAAAGCGCGGCGGCGTGAGCGGCAGAAAAGGTTCGATCTGGCTGCGGGCTTCCTGGGTAAACTGGTGCAGGTCGCGTGAAGGCTCCAACTGCTGCCAGTGGCGCGCCAGAAAATGGTCCCACACCACGTCGAGGGTGATCGGCGCCACGCGGCGGTAGGGGGCGCTGAAATAGTCGCGGCTGGCTTTGACCTGCGGCAGGCTGTCGGTCAGCACGTCGACGCGGCGGTGCATCATGATGCCGGCCACCACGTCGGGCTGGTAGTCGGCGGCGGGGTTGCCGCGCACGAAATCGGCCAGCAGGTTGCCCAGCAGCGAGCTGTCCGCCAGCATGGCCAGGTGAAGATGAGCGAGAAAATTCATCCCTCAACTATACCCGAAGTCAGGCAAATCCTCCTTATTTCTTGCCGCTGACCGCCCCCGGCTTTAGACTAGGCCGCCTGTTTTTTACCAACCAGCCCTAAATTGAAGAAGTGAATACCCATGCGCGTCGCTGATTTTTCGTTTGAACTTCCCGAATCCCTGATTGCCCACTATCCCCAGGCCGAGCGCAGCGCATGCCGCCTGCTGCAGCTGGACGGGCCGAGCGGGGCGCTGACGCACGGCGTATTCACCGATCTGCTGGACAAGCTGGAAGCCGGCGACCTGCTGGTGTTCAACAATACCCGCGTGATCCCGGCGCGCATGTTCGGCCGCAAGGTCAGCGGCGGCAAGATTGAAGTGCTGGTGGAGCGCGTGCTGGACGACCATCGCGTGCTGGCGCACGTGCGCGCGTCGAAAGCGCCCAAGCCGGGCGCCGAGCTGCTGCTGGGTGATGACGAGAGCATCGCCGCCACCATGGTGGCGCGCCACGAGACGCTGTTCGAGCTGCGCTTCAACGACGAACGCGATGTCTTCACCATTCTCAACGCGGCCGGCCATATGCCGCTGCCGCCTTATATCGCTCGCCCGGATGAGGACGCCGACCGCGAGCTGTATCAGACGGTCTACAGCGAGAAGCCGGGCGCGGTCGCCGCACCGACCGCCGGCCTGCACTTCGACGAACCGCTGCTGGCGGCGTTGCGCGCCAAGGGCGTGGAAATGGCGTTCGTGACGCTGCACGTCGGCGCCGGCACCTTCCAGCCGGTGCGCGTGGAAACCATCGAAGATCACGTGATGCACGCCGAATACGCCGAAGTGCCGCAGGAGGTGGTAGATGCGGTGCTGGCCTGCAAAGCGCGCGGCAAGCGCGTGGTGGCGGTGGGCACCACCTCGGTGCGTTCGCTGGAAAGCGCCGCGGCGGCCAGCAAAGAGGCGCTGATTGCGCCGTTCTTCGGCGACACCAGCATCTTTATCTATCCGGGTTACCACTATCAGGTGATCGACGCGCTGGTGACCAACTTCCACCTGCCGGAGTCCACCCTGATCATGCTGGTGTCGGCTTTCGCCGGCTACAAAAATACCATGAACGCCTATCAGCAGGCGGTGGCCGAGCAGTATCGCTTTTTCAGCTACGGCGATGCGATGTTCATCAGCCGTAATCCGCAGGCGGAAAACGAGTCCGTCGGCGGTTAATTTCCCGGGCTGCGCCCACGGCGCGGCCCCGTTTCAACGACATCAGACTGTTTCTCTGATGCTGGAGGCTTTGTGAAGTACGAACTACAAACTACCGATGGCCGCGCACGCCGCGGCCGCCTGATTTTCGACCGCGGCGTAGTGGAAACCCCGGCCTTTATGCCGGTCGGTACCTACGGCACGGTCAAGGGCATGACGCCGGAAGAAGTGAAAGAGACCGGCGCGCAGATCCTGCTGGGCAACACCTTCCACCTGTGGCTGCGCCCTGGCCAGGAGATCATGAAGCTGCACGGCGATCTGCACGATTTCATGCAGTGGCCGGGCCCGATCCTCACCGACTCCGGCGGTTTCCAGGTGTTCAGCCTGGGGGCGATGCGCAAGATCAAAGAGGAAGGCGTGTACTTCCGCAACCCGATCAACGGCGACAAGGTGTTCCTGAGCCCGGAAAAATCGATGGAAATCCAGTATGACCTGGGTTCCGACATCGTGATGATCTTCGATGAATGTACGCCGTACCCGGCCGACTGGGACTACGCCAAGCGTTCGATGGAAATGTCGCTGCGTTGGGCGCAGCGCAGCCGCCAGCGTTTCGACGAGCTGGAAAATAAAAATGCGCTGTTCGGCATCATTCAGGGCGGCGTTTACGAAGATTTACGTGATGTTTCAGTAAAAGGGCTGGTGGATATCGGCTTTGATGGGTACGCTGTGGGCGGCTTGGCTGTAGGCGAGCCGAAAGAGGATATGCATCGCATTCTTGAACACGTTTGCCCGCAAATTCCGGAAGATAAGCCACGCTATTTGATGGGCGTCGGCAAGCCGGAAGATTTGGTGGAAGGCGTGCGCCGCGGCATCGACATGTTCGACTGCGTCATGCCGACCCGCAACGCCCGCAACGGCCATTTGTTCGTGACTGACGGTGTGGTAAAAATCCGTAATGCCAAGCACAAGGATGATACTTCTCCGCTGGATAAAGACTGTGATTGCTACACGTGTCGCCATTACAGCCGCGCCTACTTGCACCATCTCGACCGTTGCAACGAAATATTGGGTGCTCGACTGAACACAATTCATAACCTGCGTCACTACCAGCGCCTGATGGCGGGTTTACGCCAGGCTATCGAAGAGGGTAAATTAGAGCAGTTTGTTGCGGATTTCTATGGTCGGATCGGCAAGCCGATTCCGCCTTTAAACGCTTGATCTAATAATTGATAACTTAATGAGGGAATTTCAATGAGCTTTTTCATTTCTGACGCCGTCGCATCCGCAGGGGCTCCGGCTCAGGGAAGCCCGTACTCTCTGATCATTATGCTGGTGGTGTTCGGCCTGATCTTCTACTTCATGATCCTGCGCCCACAGCAGAAGCGCGCGAAAGATCACAAGAAGCTGATGGACTCCATCGGTAAGGGCGACGAAGTGCTGACCACCGGCGGCCTGATCGGTCGCGTGACCAAAGTGGCCGACACCGGCATCATCGCCATCGCGCTGAACGACACCACGGAAGTGATGATCAAGCGTGACTTCGTGGCGGCCGTTCTGCCGAAAGGTACCATGAAGGCCCTGTAATCTTTTTTCCCGAAGGGAATTGCCGTGCTAAACCGTTATCCTTTGTGGAAGTATCTGATGTTGATCGTCGTGATCCTCGTCGGTCTGCTTTATGCGCTTCCCAACATCTACGGTGAGGATCCGGCCGTACAAATCACTGGCGCGCGCGGCGTCGCCGCCAGTGAAACTACGCTGGACCAGGTCCGTACCGTATTAGAAAAAGACAACATCGCGAGCAAGTCGATTGCGCTGGAAAATGGCGCCATCCTGGCTCGCTTTAAAGATCCTGACGTTCAGCTGCGCGCCCGCGAAGCGCTGGTGACCGAGCTGGGTGACAAATTCGTCGTGGCGCTGAACCTGGCGCCGGCTACGCCGACCTGGCTGGCCATGCTGGGCGCAGAGCCGATGAAACTCGGTCTGGACCTGCGCGGCGGCGTGCACTTCCTGATGGAAGTGGACATGGACACCGCGTTGAGCAAGCTGCAGGAACAGACCATGGATACCCTGCGCAGCGAGCTGCGCGAGAAGGGCATTCCTTACGCGTCTATCCGCAAGCTGGACAACAACGGCGTGGAAGTTCGCTTCCGCGACGATGTGGCCCGTGACCAGGCCATCAGCTATATCGGCCCGCGTCAGCGCGATCTGGTGCTGTCCGCCAATGGCGCCAACACCATGAAAGCCAGCCTGACGGACGCCCGTCTGAGCGAAGCGCGCGAATACGCCGTACAGCAGAACATCACTATCCTGCGTAACCGCGTCAACCAGCTCGGCGTCGCCGAACCGCTGGTGCAGCGCCAGGGATCCGACCGCATCGTGGTTGAGTTGCCGGGCATTCAGGACACCGCGCGCGCCAAAGAAATTCTGGGCGCCACCGCGACGCTGGAATTCCGTCTGGTGAACACCAATGCGGACGCCACCGCGGCGGCCAACGGCCGCGTGCCGGGCGATTCCGAGGTGAAATACACCCGCGACGGCCAGCCGATCGTGTTGTACAAGCGCGTGATCCTGACCGGTGACCACATCACCGACTCCACCTCGAGCACCGACGAATACAACCAGCCGCAGGTTAACATCTCGCTGGACAGCGCCGGCGGCACGTCGATGTCCAACTTCACCAAGGACAACATCGGCAAACCGATGGCGACCCTGTTCGTGGAGTACAAGGACAGCGGCAAGAAAGACGCCAACGGCCGTGCGGTGCTGGTGAAACAGGAAGAAGTGATCAACGTGGCGAACATTCAGTCGCGTCTGGGCAACAGCTTCCGCATCACCGGCATCGGCAACCCGAACGAAGCGCGTCAGCTTTCGCTGCTGCTGCGTGCGGGTGCGCTGATTGCGCCGATTCAGATCGTTGAAGAGCGCACCATCGGTCCAACCTTGGGTCAGCAGAACATCACCCAAGGTCTGGAAGCCTGTCTGTGGGGCCTGGTGGCGTCCATCGTCTTCATGGTGGTCTGGTACCGTAAGTTCGGCGTGATCGCCACCACGGCGCTGGTCGCTAACCTGGTGTTGATCGTCGGCGTGATGTCCCTGTTGCCGGGGGCGACGCTGACCATGCCGGGCATTGCCGGGATCGTGTTGACGCTGGCGGTGGCGGTCGACGCCAACGTACTGATTAACGAACGTATCAAGGAAGAGCTGAAGAACGGCCGATCCGTTCAGCAGGCGATCCATGAGGGCTATAAAGGCGCGTTCTCCAGTATCGTCGACGCCAACATCACCACCCTGATCACCGCGGTCATCCTGTACGCAGTCGGCACCGGTTCGATCAAGGGCTTTGCGATCACCACCGCTATCGGTGTGGCGACGTCCATGTTCACCGCGATTGTCGGTACCCGTGCCATCGTCAACCTGCTTTACGGCGGCAAACGCATTAACAAGCTGTCTATCTGAGGAGTGCGTTGTGGCACAGGATTATACTGTTGAGCAACTCAACTACGGCCGTAAAGTCTACGACTTTATGCGCTGGGACTACGTGGCTTTCGGCATCTCGTTGGTGCTGTTGGTCGCGTCGATCGCCACCATGTCGGTGCGCGGCTTTAACTGGGGTCTGGATTTCACCGGCGGTACGGTGATTGAAATCAACCTGGAGAAGCCGGCTAACCTCGACCTGATGCGCGACACGCTGGAGAAGGCCGGGTTCCAGGATCCGATTATCCAGAACTTCGGCAGCAGCCGCGACGTGATGGTGCGCATGCCACCGGCGACCGGCACCGCAGGCCAGGAACTGGGCAATAAGGTGATCGGCGTGATCAACGACTCGGTGGATAAAAACGCCACCGTGAAGCGCATTGAGTTCGTCGGCCCGAGCGTGGGCAGCGAGCTGGCGCAAACCGGCGGCATGGCGCTGCTGGTGGCGTTGATCTGTATCCTGATCTACGTCGGCTTCCGCTTCGAATGGCGCCTGGCGCTGGGGGCGGTTATCGCGCTGGCGCACGACGTGATCATCACGCTGGGCGTGCTGTCGCTGTTCCACATCGAGATTGACCTGACCATCGTCGCGTCCCTGATGTCGGTTATCGGTTACTCGCTGAACGACAGCATCGTGGTCTCCGACCGTATTCGTGAGAACTTCCGCAAGATCCGCCGCGGCACGCCTTACGAGATCATGAACGTGTCGTTGACCCAGACGCTGAGCCGTACGCTGATGACTTCCGGGACCACCCTGATGGTGGTGCTGATGCTGTACATCTTCGGTGGCGCGATGCTGCAAGGCTTCTCGCTGGCGATGCTGATCGGCGTGTCGATCGGTACCGTTTCCTCTATCTACGTCGCGTCCGCGCTGGCGTTGAAGCTGGGGATGAAACGCGAACACATGCTGCAGCAAAAAGTGGAAAAAGAGGGCGCGGATCAGCCTTCGATTCTGCCTTAACCGCCGCAGTATTCAGCGAAATGAGAAGGAGCGCCTATCGGCGCTCCTTTTTTTTGCCTCGGATTTCAGTGTTGCTGCACCACCGCCGGCTGGGCGGTGGCTACCAGGCTGTGCAGACGGATATAGCCCAGCTGTTCCGGCGTCAGGCCGCTGAAGCGCAGCTCGAAGTCCTGCCCGGGTTTCGGCAGCAGCGAGTCGGCGCTGGCGATCGGTTGCGACAGCGCCTCGGCGGTCAGCGGCCGGCCGGTGGCCGCGTCCAGTTGGCCCCATTCCACCACCGCTTTAAACGGCGGCAGCGTGGCCTGTGAGAGGATGCGCACATGCAGCTGCGCCTGGGCACCGTTGGCTTCGCTCTTGATGTGGCTCAGCGAAACGCTCAGTTCGCCGATGCCGCTTTGCAAACGGGCGGCGCTCCGCGCCGCCGGCAGCAGGTAGACGCCGTTGTCGGAGTGCTGATTGAGCTGGTTTTGCCGCTCCAGCGCGGTGGCCTGATCGGTCAATACGCTCACTTTTTGGTTAAGTGCGGCGACCTGATGGCGCAGCTGAGGCACGGCGGCGTTGTGCGCGCAGCCAGTGAGCAACACGGCGGCGGCGAGCAGGGCGGTTTTGGGATAACGGGTTGTCATGACGGCGATTTCCTATGCTGAATCTCCTACTATCAAGCTTAGCCCGCATGGCGGTGAAAGTCATATCGGCGCCGCCTGCCCGCCGCTTATCGCAACAAATGGCCGACGCCCTTTGTTGTGGCTTCACTTCGGGTTAAACTGCATTTATCTATAAAAAACGTTTATCAGGACGTGTTATGCATTGCCCTTTCTGCGCCGCCGTTGATACCAAAGTCATTGATTCCCGCCTGGTGGGGGACGGTTCGCAAGTACGCCGTCGTCGCCAGTGTCTGGTGTGCAATGAACGCTTCACCACCTTCGAGGTGGCCGAGCTGGTGATGCCGCGAGTGATTAAAAGCGATGAGGTGCGCGAGCCGTTCAACGAAGACAAACTGCGTCGCGGAATGCTGAAAGCGCTGGAAAAGCGCCCGGTCAGCTCGGACGACGTGGAAAACGCCCTTAACCATATCAAATCCCAACTGCGCGCCACCGGCGAACGCGAAGTGCCGACCAAGTTAGTCGGCAATCTGGTGATGGACGCGCTGAAAAAGCTGGATAAGGTCGCCTACATTCGCTTCGCGTCGGTGTACCGCAGCTTCGAAGACGTGCGCGAGTTCGGCGAAGAGATTGCCCGCCTGCAAGACTAAAGGATCTTTCATGCATCACGACGAATTTTACATGGCGCGCGCCTTCGAGCTGGCGCGGCTGGGGCGTTTCACCACCGCGCCCAATCCGAACGTCGGCTGCGTTATCGTGCGCGACGGCGAAATTGTCGGTGAAGGCTATCATCTGCGCGCCGGCGAGCCGCACGCGGAAGTGCACGCGCTGCGCATGGCGGGCGACAAGGCGCGCGGCGCCACCGCCTATGTGACGCTCGAGCCGTGCAGCCATCACGGCCGCACGCCTCCCTGCGCCGATGCGCTGGTGGCCGCCGGCGTGACGCGGGTGGTCGCGGCGATGCAAGATCCCAATCCTCAGGTGGCGGGGCGCGGCTTGTACAAGCTGCAGCAAGCCGGCGTCGAAGTACGTCATGGCCTGATGCTGGCCGAGGCCGAAGCGGTCAACCTGGGCTTCCTCAAACGCATGCGCACCGGTTTTCCCTATGTGCAACTGAAGCTGGGCGCGTCGCTGGACGGCCGCACGGCGATGGCCTCCGGCGAAAGCCAGTGGATCACCTCACCCGAAGCGCGTCAGGACGTGCAGCGGCTGCGCGCGCAGAGCGCCGCCATTCTCAGCACCAGCGCCACCGTGCTGGCGGACGATCCGTCGCTGACGGTGCGTTGGGATGAGCTGGATGCCGAGACCCAGCGCCTCTATCCGCGCGAAAATCTGCGTCAGCCGCTGCGTATCCTGCTCGACAGCCAAAATCGCATCACCCCACAGCATCGCGTGGTGCAGCAGCCGGGCGCTACCTGGCTGGCGCGGCTGCAGGCGGATGAACAGGCCTGGCCGCAAGACGTTGAGCAGTTTATCTGCCCGGCGCACGGCGGCGGTATCGATCTGGTGGTGATGATGATGCTGTTGGCCAAGCGCCAGGTGAATTCAATCTGGGTGGAGGCGGGCGCATCGCTGGCCGGGGCATTGCTGCAGGCCGGCCTGGTGGATGAGCTCATTTTGTATATCGCGCCGAAACTGTTGGGCGATAATAGCCGCGGTCTGTGTCATCTGCCGGGCCTGGAGCGGTTGGCCGACGCGCCGGAATTTGTCTTTAGCGACGTGCGCCAGGTTGGCCCCGATCTGCGTTTGCGCCTGCGGGCGAAACACTGAATCTCGCGCCCGCGCGCCGGTTTTACAAAAGCGCCGCGCAGGCGATGAAAGAATATGATAGAATCCGCCCCCCTGCGGGGTATTGAACCCATTTTTAAGGAAAGCCCATGAAAGTTATCGAAGGTGTTGTTGCTACTCCAAATGCCCGTGTGGCGATCGCAATTGCACGTTTTAACAATTTCATCAACGACAGCCTGCTGGAAGGCGCCATCGACGCGCTGAAACGCATTGGTCAGGTTGCTGACGACAACATCACCGTTGTCTGGGTCCCGGGCGCTTACGAGCTGCCGCTGACGGCGAGCGTATTGGCCAAAACCGGCAAATACGACGCGGTTATCGCGCTGGGCACCGTTATCCGTGGGGGCACCGCGCACTTCGAATATGTGGCGGGCGAAGCCAGCTCCGGCATCGGCAACGTTGCGATGAATGCCGAAATCCCGGTTGCCTTTGGCGTGCTGACTACCGAAAGCATCGAACAAGCGATCGAACGCGCCGGCACCAAAGCGGGCAACAAGGGCGCTGAAGCCGCGTTGACCGCACTTGAAATGATTAATGTTATCAAAGCTATTAAAGCCTGAATTTAGTTAAGGGGAATTCCGTGAAACCTGCTGCTCGTCGCCGCGCTCGTGAGTGCGCTGTTCAAGCGCTTTACTCTTGGCAGTTGTCTAAAAACGACCTTGCCGATGTTGAACACCAGTTCCTGACGGAGCAGGATGTCAAAGATGTTGACGTCGCCTATTTTCGCGAGTTGCTGTCCGGCGCGGCAGTGAATGCAGGTATGCTGGACGAACTGATGGCGCCTTACCTGTCGCGTCAGCTCGAAGAGCTGGGCCAGGTGGAACGCGCGGTGCTGCGCGTCGCGCTGTTTGAACTGAAAATGCGCGAGGATGTCCCTTACAAGGTGGCGATCAACGAAGCGATCGAGCTGGCGAAAACCTTCGGCGCGGAAGACAGCCACAAGTTTGTGAACGGGGTGCTGGATAAAGTGGCGCCAACCCTTCGCAAGAAAAAGTAAAAACATTAAGGCCGGCATTCCCGGCCTTAATTTCTTCTAGTGGAATATCGATATGGCATGCGGCGAATTTGACCTCATTGCCCGCTATTTTGACCGGTTTAAGCGCGTGCGCCGGGATGTACAGTTGGGCATTGGAGATGACTGCGCACTGCTGGCAGTGCCGGAAAAACAGCTGGTGGCCGTCAGTACCGATACGTTGGTCGCGGGCATTCACTTCCTGCCGGACATCGATCCGGCCGATCTCGGGTATAAAGCGCTGGCGGTCAATCTGAGCGATCTGGCGGCGATGGGCGCCGATCCGGCGTGGCTCTCGCTGGCCCTGACGCTGCCGGAGGTGAACGAACCCTGGCTGAAGGCGTTCAGCGACAGCCTGTTCGATCAACTCAATTATTACGGCATGCAGCTGATCGGCGGCGATACCACGCGCGGCCCGCTGAGCATGACCTTGACCATTCAGGGGCTGATCCCGGCCGGCCGGGCGTTGAGCCGCAGCGGCGCGCGCATCGGCGACTGGATCTATGTGACCGGCACGCTGGGCGACAGCGCCGCCGGTTTGGCGATCCTGCAGGATCGCCTGGCGGTGACGGATAGCGCGGCGCGCGATTATCTGGTCGCTCGCCATCTGCGTCCGCAGCCGCGGGTGCTGCAGGGGCAGGCGCTGCGCGATCTGGCCAGCTCGGCAATCGATCTTTCCGACGGCCTGATTTCCGATCTGAAGCACATCCTGAAGGCCAGCGACTGCGGCGCGCGCATCGTGCTGGACGAGCTGCCGATGTCGCAGGCGCTGAGCAGCCATGCCGATGCCGAACAGGCGCTGCGTTGGGCGCTGGCGGGCGGCGAAGACTACGAGCTGTGCTTCACCGTGCCGGAGATCAACCGCGGCGCGCTGGACGTGGCGCTGAGCCACCTCGGGGCCGATTACACCTGTATCGGCCAGATTGGCCCGCTGTCTGAAGGCATTCGCTATTACCGCAACGACGAGGCGGTGGTGCTGGACTGGGCCGGGTTCGATCATTTCAACGCGGAGCCGGGCACCCATGGATGAAGCCAAGCGTCGGCTGCGGATGAGCAATCCGTGGCACCTGCTGGCCACCGGTTTCGGCAGCGGTTTGTCACCGGTGATGCCGGGCACCATGGGATCGCTGGCGGCGATCCCGTTCTGGCTGCTGCTGATCCAACTGCCGTGGCAGCTCTACTCGCTGACGGTGATGTTCAGCATTTGCATCGGCGTCTATATTTGCCACCGCACGGCAAAAGACATGAAGGTGCACGATCACGGCAGCATCGTCTGGGATGAGTTCGTCGGCATGTGGATCACGCTGATGGCGCTGCCGGTCAACGATTGGCGCTGGGTCGCCGCCGGTTTCGTCATCTTCCGCATTCTGGATATGTGGAAGCCGTGGCCGATCCGCTGGTTTGACCGCAATGTGCATGGCGGCATGGGCATCATGGTCGACGATATCATCGCCGGCGTGCTGTCTGCGGGCATCATCTACCTGATTGGGCACCACTGGCCGATCGGGCTGTTCTGACAGCCGGGCGCGGTTCTTCGCGCCCGCTTTTCTTATTCAAATCCCGTCACCCGATGCGGCACGTAAGCCGTTTCCAACTCCGCCACCTCTTGCGGCGACAAACTCAAATCGACCGCGGCAATGGCGTCGTCCAACTGCTCGCTGCGTGACGCGCCAACGATCGGCGCGCTGACCGCCGGCTTGTTCAGCAGCCAGGCCAGCGCGATCTGCGCGCGTGGCACGCCGCGTTCCTCCGCCAGGCTGGCGACGCGCTCGGCGATAATGGCGTCGATGCCTTCGGTTTCATCGTACAGACTCTTGCCGAACTGGTCCGAGACCAGGCGGGCGGTGGTTTCGCCCCAGGGGCGGGTCAGGCGGCCGCGCGCCAGCGGGCTCCACGGCAGTACGGCGATGCCTTCGGCGGCGCACAGCGGGTGCATCTCGCGCTCTTCTTCGCGCTGGATCAGGTTGTATTGATCCTGCATGCTGACGAAGCGCGTCCAGCCGTGCAGATCGGCGGTATACAGCGCCTTGGCGAACTGCCAGGCGTACATGGAAGAGGCGCCGATGTAACGTGCCTTACCGGCTTTCACCACGTCGTGCAGCGCTTCCAGCGTCTCTTCCAGCGGCGTTTCGTAATCCCAGCGATGGATTTGCAGCAAATCGACATAGTCGGTGCCGAGACGGCGCAGGCTGTCATCGATGGACTGCATGATCTTGGCGCGCGACAAACCGCGCTCTAGGTTGCTCAGCGGGAAATAGACCTTGGTGGCGATCACCACCTCCTCGCGGCGTGCATAGTCGCGCAGCGCCCGGCCGAGGATCTCCTCGCTGCTGCCGTCGGAATAGCTGTTGGCGGTGTCGAAAAAGTTGATGCCGGCTTCCAGCGCCTGTTTCAACAGTGGGCGGCTGCTTTCTTCCGGCAGCGTCCAGGCGTGATTGCCGCGGCTCGGTTCGCCGTAGGTCATGCAACCCAGGCAGATGCGCGAGACGTTCAGATCGGTGTTGCCCAGTTTGAGATATTTCATGCTTGCCTCCCATTCACAGCTCAGACAGTAACTGTAGCGCGGATCCCGGAGGGCGGAAATGAAAACGCCCCCGAAGGCGGAGGCGTTTTATCAGGCGCGAGTGGCGAATTACTGCGCCAGCCAGGTTTCGATTTGGCGCTGAATGCCGGCGGCGTCCAGTCCCAGATCGGCGCGCAGTTCTTCCTGGGTGCCCTGTGAGACGAAGCTGTCCGGCAGGCCGAGGTTCAGCACCGGCACCGGACGGCGTTTGGCCATCAGCAGTTCGTTGACGCCGCTGCCGGCGCCGCCCATGATGGCGTTCTCTTCCAGCGTGACCAGCGTTTCATGGCTGGCGGCCAGTTCGAGCACCAGCTGCTCGTCCAGCGGTTTGACGAAGCGCATGTCGACCAGCGTGGCGTTGAGCGCTTCCGCCGCCGCAGCGGCCTCCGGCAGCAGGGTGCCGAAGTTGAGAATGGCGATCTTTTCCCCCTGGCGGCGCACCACGCCTTTGCCGATCGGCAGCAGGCTGAGCGGCTCCAGCGCAGCGCCGGTGCCGGTGCCGCGCGGATAGCGCACGGCGCTCGGGCCGTCGTTGTAGTGATAGCCGGTATACAGCATCTGGCGGCATTCGTTTTCGTCGCTCGGCGTCATGATCACCATGGTCGGGATGCAGCGCATGAACGACAGATCGAACGCCCCCTGGTGGGTCTGGCCGTCGGCGCCGACGATGCCGCCGCGATCGATGGCGAACATCACCGGCAGGTTTTGGATCGCCACGTCATGGATCAGCTGATCGTAGGCGCGTTGCAGGAAGGTGGAATAGATCGCCACCACCGGCTTGTAGCCGCCGATCGCCAGCCCGGCGGCGAAGGTGACCGCGTGCTGCTCGGCGATTGCCACATCGAAATATTGCTGCGGATAGTCGCGGGAGAACTGCACCATGCCGGAACCTTCGCGCATCGCCGGCGTGATTGCCATCAGTGAGCTGTCTTTGGCGGCGGTTTCACACAGCCAGTCGCCGAAGATTTTCGAATAGGTCGGCAGACCGCCGGCGCTTTTCGGCAGCGTGCCGCTAGCGGGATCGAACTTCGGCACCGCGTGGAAGCTGATCGGATCCTTCTCCGCCGGCGCGTAACCGCGGCCTTTCTTGGTCATGATGTGCAACAGCTGCGGGCCTTTCAGATCGCGCATGTTTTTCAACGTGGCGACCAGGCCTTGTACGTCGTGCCCGTCTACCGGGCCGATGTAGTTGAAGCCCAGCTCTTCGAACAGCGTACCCGGCACCACCATGCCTTTCAGGTGCTCTTCGGTGCGTTTCACCAGCTCCTTGATCGGCGGCACGCCGGCCAGCACTTTCTTGCCGCCTTCGCGCAGGGTGGAGTAAAGCTTGCCGGACAGCAGCTGTGCCAGATGGTTGTTCAGCGCGCCGACGTTTTCCGAGATCGACATCTCGTTGTCGTTCAGCACCACCAGCATGTCCGGATTGATGTCGCCGGCGTGGTTCATCGCTTCGAACGCCATGCCGGCGGTGATGGCGCCATCGCCGATCACGCACACCGTGCGGCGGCCTTTGCCTTCACGCTCTGCCGCCACCGCCATGCCGAGGCCGGCGCTGATCGAGGTTGACGAATGGCCGACCGACAGCACGTCGTATTCGCTTTCGGCGCGCCACGGGAAGGGGTGCAACCCGTTCTTTTGCCGGATAGTGGCGATCCGGTCGCGGCGGCCGGTCAGGATTTTGTGCGGGTAGGCCTGGTGGCCGACGTCCCACACCAGATGATCGAACGGCGTGTTGTAGACGAAATGCAACGCCACCGTCAGTTCGACGGTACCCAGCCCGGAGGCAAAGTGGCCGCTGGAGCGACTGACGCTGTTCAGCAGATATTGCCGCAGCTCATCGCACAGCTTCGGCAAGCTCTCTTTGGGCAGTGAGCGGAGTTCCTCGGGGTTTTCCGCTAGCGCCAGGGTTGGGTATTTGGCTATATCAAGACTCATTCGATACTCATATCAGAGGAGTTAACGTCACACGTTAATTGTCGCGTTCAATAATGAAGCTGGCTAACGCTCGCAATGGCGCTGTGTTATAAGATTGCGCTGCCAAAGTGTCTAATGCAGCTAATGCTTCCTGATAGAGATCCCACGCTTTTGCTTTCGCGCTGTCAAGCCCGAGTAACGCCGGGTAGGTACTCTTTCCGTGTTGTTGGTCCGCTCCCTGGCGCTTGCCGATCTTTTCAGTCTCGCCGACAACGTCCAAAATGTCATCCTGCACCTGGAACGCCAGGCCGACCGCAGCGGCGTAACGATCCAACTGCGGCAGCGCCGCTCGTCCTGCTTCGCCGGCGCTCAGCGCGCCCAGACGCACCGCGGCACGGATCAACGCACCGGTTTTGTGGCGGTGGATCTGCTCCAGCGCCTGCAGATCGACACGCTTGCCTTCGGCCTCCAGATCCAGCGATTGGCCGCCGCACATGCCGGCGACGCCGCTGGCTGCCGCCAGTTCGGAGACCATCGCCAGCCGATCGCGCAGCGCCACGTCGGGCATTTCGGCATCGGCCAGGATCGAAAACGCCAGCGTTTGCAGCGCATCGCCGGCCAGGATCGCGTTGGCTTCGCCGAATTTAATGTGGCAGGTCGGCTGGCCGCGGCGCAGATCGTCGTCGTCCATCGCCGGCAGATCGTCGTGGATCAGCGAGTAGGCGTGAATGCATTCCACCGCCGCCGCCGGCGCGTCCAGGTTGGTCAGCGATACGCCGAACATCTGGCCGGTGGTGTACACCAGGAACGGGCGCAGGCGCTTGCCGCCCAGTAAGGCGCCATGACGCATCGCCGCCACCATGTTGCCGTTGTTGAACGGCAGCGGGGCGATGAAATCCAGCAGCGCGCGATCGGCGCGCCGGCGGAAAATCTGCAGTTGATCGGCAAAAGCGGCCGATGGGACGATCTCAGACATGTCGGTTACTCGGTATCCGGTGTGAAAGGCGCCAACGCCGCGTCGTCGGCGCTGTCGTTAAGGAGGATCTGCACACGCTGTTCCGCCTGTTGCAGTTTCTGCTGGCCTTGACGCGCCAGCTGCACGCCGCGTTCGAATTCGTTCAGCGCGTCTTCCAGCGGCAGTTCGCCCGACTCCAGACGCGTCACGATGCTTTCCAGCTCGCCGAGGGCGCTTTCAAAGCTGGCTGTTTGCTCTGTACTGGCTGATTGTGCTGGTTTTTTCGGCATAATTTTCTTTTTACGTCATCATGTGAACCGTGGCGCCAGAGCCTATCCTAGCGGATCTTGATTAGCAAATCATGGCGCTCATGTGTGGTTTTGTGCGCAGAGCACGGCGATATGGTGATATACTCCGCGCCGTAATTCTTATCTGACAACAAAGACCGCCATGAAGTTTATCATTAAATTGTTCCCGGAAATCACCATCAAGAGCCAATCTGTGCGCTTGCGCTTTATCAAGATTCTCTCGACCAATATTCGCAACGTCCTGAAGCAGTATGATGAAACGCTGGCGGTCGTCCGTCACTGGGATCATATCGAAGTTCGCGCCAAAGATGAAAACCAGCGGCCGGTCATCGCCGACGCGCTGACGCGCATTCCCGGCATCCACCATATTCTGGAAGTGGAAGATCGCGCTTATACCGATATCCACCACATCTTCGAGCAGACGCTGGAAGCCTACCGCGCCCAGCTGGAAGGCAAAACCTTCTGCGTGCGCGTCAAGCGCCGCGGCAAGCAGGCGTTCAACTCGCAGGACGTGGAGCGCTACGTCGGCGGCGGTCTGAACCAGCATATCGACAGCGCGCGCGTTAACCTGACCCGCCCGCAGGTCACGGTAAACCTCGAGATCGAAGACGACAAGCTGATGCTGGTTAAACGCCGCCTCGAAGGCATCGGTGGTTACCCGGTCGGCACTCAGGAAGACGTGATGTCGCTGATTTCCGGCGGTTTCGACTCGGGCGTGTCCAGCTATATGCTGATGCGTCGCGGCTGCCGCGTGCACTTCTGCTTCTTTAACCTGGGCGGCGCCGCGCATGAGATTGGCGTGAAGCAGGTGGCGCACTATCTGTGGAACCGTTTCGCCAGCTCGCACAAGGTGCGCTTCGTCGCTATCGACTTCGAGCCGGTGGTGGGCGAGATCCTGGAGAAAGTCGACGACGGCCAGATGGGCGTGGTGCTCAAGCGCATGATGGTGCGCGCCGCTTCGCAAGTGGCCGAACGCTACGGCGTGCAGGCGCTGGTAACCGGTGAAGCGCTGGGGCAGGTGTCCAGCCAGACGCTGACCAACCTGCGCTTGATCGACAATGCGTCCGATACGCTGATCCTGCGTCCGCTGATCTCGCACGATAAAGAGCACATCATCAAACTGGCGCGTGAAATCGGCACCGAAGACTTCGCCAAAACCATGCCGGAATACTGCGGCGTGATTTCGAAGAGCCCGACGGTAAAAGCCGTCAAGGCCAAGATTGAAGAGGAAGAAAGCCACTTCGATTTCAGCATTCTCGATCGGGTGGTGAGCGAGGCGAAGAACGTCGATATTCGCTCCATCGCCGAGCAGGCGCAGGAGCAGGTGACCGAAGTGGAAACCGTCGCGGCCTTCGGCGCCGACGAGGTGATCCTGGATATCCGTTCCAACGACGAGCAGGAAGAGAAGCCGTTGCAGCTGGAACAGGTTGAAGTGAAAGCGCTGCCGTTCTATAAGCTGAGCACCCAGTTCGGCGATCTGGATCAGAGCAAAACCTATCTGCTGTACTGCGAGCGCGGCGTAATGAGCCGCCTGCAGGCGCTGTACCTGCTGGAGCAGGGCTTCAGCAACGTGAAGGTTTATCGCCCGTAACGCGGGCAGCGGCGTAAATGAGAGGGGCTGAACCGGTGTTCAGCCCTTTTTTTATCGGCAAGCCGCTCAGTCGCGGAAATCGTACATCCCAGGGATCAGCACCAGCTGCGCGGCGATCTCCGCCGCTTTGGCCTTGCCGAGCATCAGGTCTATCAGCTTCAGCGCAAACTCCATCGCGGTGCCCGGCCCCTGGCTGGTGAGTAGGTTGACGCGCGCGTCGTACACCACGCGGCGCTCCATCCATTTATCCGCCGGTATCCGATCTTTCAAACCCGGAAAACCGGTCATGTTGCCGATCGGGAACAGATCGTGGTGCTGCAACACCAGCGCCGGGGCCGCGCAGATGGCGGCGACGATGTGGCCCTGCAGATGCATCTGCCGCACTTTTTCCACCAGCAGCGGACTGTCGCGGAAGCATTCCGCCCCCTGCAGGCCGCCGGGCAGCACGATGGCGTCGAAAGGCTCATCGACGATCGCCACCAGCGGCGCGTCGGCCAGCAGCTTGACGCCGCGCGAACAAACGATAGTCAGCTCGCCGTCGCCGGCGACGCTGGCGGTAGTGACTTTAACGCCCGCCCGCACCAGCAGATCGATGGTGGTGACGGCTTCGGTTTCTTCGCTACCAAGTGCCAGGCAGACCAGCGCCGATACGCTCATATTCATTTTCCTTTCGTTTAATCAATTCAAACAGCCGCGCATTCTCCGGCAGCGTGAGGCCGTGGCTGCGCGCGCGGCGCAGCAGGTAGCCGGTGATGTAGTCGATCTCGGTATGCCGCTGGCTGCGGATATCCTGCAGCATCGACGAAACGTTGTCGGCGGTGCTGTGGATCACGTCCATCACGTATTGCATCAGGCCTTCGCAGGAGGTGTGGTAACCCTCCATGGCCATCACGCTGGCGACTTCACGACACAGCGCTTCGATCTGCTCCGGGTAGCGCTGCAGATCGCCGTTGCGGCAGCCGTACAGCGCCGTCAGCGGGTTGATCACGCAGTTGACCGCCAGCTTGCGCCAGTTGGCCGAGGCGATGTTGTTGTGCCAGGCGACGTCGGGCAGCGCCTGATGCAGCACTTCCGCCAGGTGGCTGAGGTGCTGGGCGGCCGGTGAGGTGGGGCCGATGTGGGTGATGCCGGTGGCGACGTGGATAATGGTGCTGCCTTCGTGGCGCGCGGCGTGGGTGGTGGTGCCCTGCAAGATGGGCTGGCCGTTCGGCGGCAGCTCTTCCTGAGTGCCCATGCCGTTGTGCAGCAGCAAGATGGCGCAGCGGGGGCTCAGCTTCGGCAACAGCGCGCTGACCGCGCTGGATACCTGCCAGGCTTTCAGCGTCACCAGCAGCAGCTCGCTTTGCGCGAGGTGCTCCGGATCGTTGGTGGGCAAATTGCGATTAAACGAGACGCCTTCCGGCTCTATCACGTTCACGGCGCAAAAAGGCTGCGGCACTCTTAGCCATCCCTGTACATCGTGGCCCTGCTGATACAGCCGGGAGAGCCACAGTTGTCCGAGCGCGCCGCAACCAAGAATGGTTATTTTCATTCAGTCTCCTTGGAAACACGGGAATACCGCTCAATTACCGTGATCTAACTATAGGCTTTATGGCAGCCTGAAGCGCTATCCCTGCGTGCGTTCAGCAGATTTTGTCTGAGGCGGCAAAGCGGTTATCATGCTCGGCATCAAAATCGCCTAAGCTATTAGGCACTCATTCAGGAGGAAGAAGTATGCCATCTTTCGACATCGTTTCCGAAATTGATATGCAGGAAGTGCGTAACGCCGTTGAGAACGCCACCCGCGATCTCGGCACCCGCTGGGATTTTCGCAACGTGCCGGCCAGCTTTGAGCTAAACGAGAAGAATCAAAGCATCAAGGTTGCCACCGAGTCTGATTTTCAGGTGCAGCAGCTGCTCGACATTCTGCGCGAAAAGCTGAGCAAGCGCAGCATCGACGGCGCCGCGCTGGAGATCCCGGAAGAGTTTACCCACAGCGGTAAAACCTACAGCGTGGAAGCCAAGCTGAAGCAGGGGATTGAAACCAGCGTGGCGAAGAAAATCGTCAAGCTGATCAAAGACAGCAAGCTGAAGGTGCAGGCGCAGATCCAGGGCGAAGAAGTGCGGGTGACCGGCAAGTCACGCGACGACTTGCAGAGCGTGATGGCGCTGGTGCGCGGCGGCGATCTGGGCCAGCCGTTCCAGTTCAAGAACTTCCGCGATTAATCTCGACGGGGCCGGCATTGCCGGCCCTGATTTTTTACAGCGAATTGACCAGCGCTTCCAACTGACCGCGATTGGTCTGCTTGGTATCCACCTTGACGTAGGCGCTGCGCTCTTCCGGCACGACGATCGCCTCGGCCACGCCGGGCTGCGCCTTCAGGCGGCTTTCCAGCGCTGAATCCTTCACCGCCAGTTCCGACAGCGTAATGCGCAGGCTGCTGACATACGGCGGCTCTTTCATGGTGCTGCTGACCAGGAACCAGACGGCGGCCAATACCGCGCCGGCGATAAACACCAAGCCTGCCCCCTGCAAACCGTACAGCCAGCCGCCGAGGCTGCCGCCGATCGCCACGCCGATAAACTGGCTGGTGGAGTACACCCCCATCGCGGTGCCCTTGTAGCCGGCCGGCGATTCTTTGCTGATCAGCGAAGGCAGGATGGCTTCCATCACGTTGAAGGCCATAAAGAACAGCTGCACGCCGGCGATGATGCCCCATAGATGAGCGCCGGAGAGCCACAGCAGCACTTCGGCGCAGAACAGTACCGCCACGCAGCCCATAAACACCTGCTTCATGCGGCGATATTTCTCGGCATAGATAATGAACGGCACCACGGCGGCGAACGACACCAGCATGGTCACCAAGTAGACGATCCAGTGTTCGCTGGCCGCCAGCCCGGCTTTTTCCATCGCCAGCGGCAGCGCCACGAAGCTCGACATCAGCAGAATGTGCAGACACATGATGCCGAAGTTGAGTTTCAACAGGCGCGAGTTGCTCAGCACTTTGCGGAAGCTGCCGCGCACGATGCTGGACTCGCGGTTCAGCAGATGGGTGTCGGCGGAAGGCACCACTGCCAGGGTGATGACGATGCCGGCCAGCGCCAGCACGGCGATCATCCAGAACAGCGCGTGCAAGCCCAAGGCGTGAGTGATGATAGGGCCCAGAACCATGGCGATGGCGAAGGTGATGCCGAAGCTGACGCCGATAAACGCCATCGCTTTGGTGCGGTTCTGCTCGCGGGTCAGATCGGAGAGCAGCGCCATTACCGCGGCGGCGATGGCGCCGGAGCCTTGCAACGCGCGGCCGAGGATCACGCCCCAGATAGAGTCAGTGACGGCGGCGATCACGCTACCGAGGGCAAAGATCAGCAGGCCGCCGACGATCAGCGGCTTGCGGCCGATGCGATCGGACACCAGGCCGAACGGGATCTGGAACACCGCCTGCGCCAGGCCGTAAATGCCGATGGCGATGCCGATCAGCGCTTCGCTGGCGCCGTTGAGCGCCATGCCGTAGGTGGTCAACACCGGCAATACCATAAACATGCCGAGCATGCGCAGGGAGAACACGGTGCCCAATCCCCAGGTGGCGCGGCGCTCCTGCGGGGTCATTGAATTATCGTTCACGTCAAACCTCGGTAAAAACCATGCCATCAGACGTTGAGACAGCGCCTGATGGCATGATTTCTGTAAAGCTGCGTCATTTTAGTGTGCAGGGCAGGGGGGGTAAATCGAATGTTGTTTAACAGATATTACAGTTTGGCCGCTTTTCGGCGTGACAAATAAAATGGGCCGCATACGCGGCCCATTGACAGATGATTTGGCTTACCAAACGTAGGTCACCAGCGCTTCAGGCGCCGCCGTGGCGCTGAAGTCGATCGACATCATCACGCTCAGCGAGGTGATGGCGACGATGGAGAACACGAACAGTTTACGCGCCCAGACGCTGTCGTTTTCGGTTTTGTAACCGCGCAGCGCCATGCCCAGCCACCATACGCTCACCGCCGCAGCGACGATCAGGTATTTGTAGCCGGCGTAGCCCACCAGGGTCAGCATCAGCGTGGCGATCATAAACGCCAGGATGTAGACCGTGATGTGGTTCTTGGCGACGGAAATGCCTTTCACCACCGGCAGCACCGGAATGTTGGCCGCCTGGTAATCTTTAAAGCGGAAGATAGCGATCGCATAAGAATGCGGCATCTGCCACAGGCTAAAGATAGCCAGCAGGATCAACGCACCGGCGTCGAACTCGTTGGTGACCGCGCAGTAACCGATAACCGGCGGCGCGGCACCCGACAAGCTGCCGATCAGCGTGCCGTAGACCGAGTGGCGCTTCATGTACAGGCTGTAAACGCCGACATAAACCACGAAGCCCATCACCGCCAGCCACATGGCCAGCGGGTTGGCCGCGATATACAGCAACGCGAAGCCCACAATACCCAACGCGGTCGCATAAACCAGGGTGACACTCGGCGCGATCAGGCCTTTTACCAGCACCCGATTCTTCGTTCTCTCCATCTTCTTGTCGATGTCGCGGTCGATGTAGTTGTTAAACACACAGCCCGACGCGACCACCAACGAGACACCCACCAGGGTGGCGAGAAACAGGGGATAGTCGATGCTCCCTTTGGAAGCGAGCAGGAATCCCCCAACGACAGAAATTAAATTGCCGAAAATAATTCCTGGTTTAGTGACTTGCAGGTATTGCTTAATCATCACGTGCAGCTCAGCTCTTAATCGACCATCATATTGATGTTGAGGTTGTACATAATCCAGAGTGAACCTACAACAACGATACCGATGATCATAGCGGTGAACAGCAATGCCACCAGGTTCCAGCGCTCTTCCGATGAGGTGTTCATGTGCAGGAAGTAAACCAGGTGAACAATCACCTGGATAACCGCCATACCGACAACAACCGCCAGGATGGTGGAATGAGAGGCAGTGCCGTTCATTACCATCGCAAATGGAATTACCGTCAGGATGATCGACAGGATAAAGCCGATCAGGTATGACTTCACGCTGCCGTGGCTTGCGCCGCCGTGAGAGGTTTCATGGGATGAATGGCTCATTACATAACCCCCAGCAGGTAGACAACGGTAAATACGCAGATCCAGACCACGTCCAGGAAGTGCCAGAACAGGCTCAGGCACATCAGGCGGGTTTTGTTGGTCGCGGTCAGGCCGAACTTGCTCACCTGAATCATCAGCACGATGATCCAAATCAGGCCGGAAGTCACGTGCAGACCGTGGGTGCCGACCAGCGCGAAGAAGCTGGACAGGAACGCGCTGCGATCCGGACCGAAGCCTTCGGCGATCAGGTGATGGAATTCATAGATTTCCATCGCCACGAAGCCCAGACCGAACAGGAAGGTCAGGAACAGCCAGGTGTTTACACCGCCAACTTTACCCTTGTTCATGGCGATCATCGCCATGCCGTAGGTGATGGAGCTGAATAACAGCAGGAAAGTTTCGACCAAGACAAACTTCAGGTCGAAGATGTCTTTGCCAGAGGGACCGCCGGCGGTCCCGTTCACCAGGACTGCATAAGTCGCGAACAAGCTCGCAAACAAAATACAGTCGCTCATCAGGTAGATCCAGAATCCGAAGACCTTGGTCTCACCCGCATCGTGGTGCCCATGCTCTGCATGGGCTGCGTTATGATTGGTCAGAGTTTCAGTTGACATGGTTCACGCCTGCTTTACGGATTTGTTCGTAGTGTTGGTTCTCAATGCGCTCGATTTCATCAACCTGCACATAGTAGTCAACATCGTGATCGAAGCTCTTGCCGATCCAGACGACGATCATACCGATGAAACCGGCCAGAGCCATCCACCAGATTTCCCAAATCATTGCGAAACCGAATACCAGGCTGAAGAAGGCGATGATAACGCCGGCGCCGGTGTTCTTAGGCATATGAATCGGTTCGTACTTAGCCGGTTTCTTATAGGCTTCGCCTTTTTCTTTCATGTCCCAGAACTCATCACGGTCATGAATCTGCGGCACTACGGCAAAGTTATAGAACGGCGGTGGAGAAGACGTTGACCACTCCAGAGTACGAGCGCCCCATGGGTCACCGGTCAGATCGCGGTTCTGTTCGCGGTCACGGATACTGACGAAGATCTGGGTCAGCTGGCACAAGATGCCGCAGGCGATCAGCGCCGCACCGCCGGCTGCAACCAGCAGCAGAGGGTGGAACTCAGGGTTAATGTTCTGGCTGATACGACGGGTCATGCCCATAAAGCCCAATGCGTACAGCGGCATGAAGGCGGTGAAGAAGCCGATGATCCAGAACCAGAACGCGCGGATGCCCCATTTTTCGTTCAGCGTGAAGCCGAAGGATTTCGGGAACCAGTAGGTCAGGCCCGCGAAGCAACCGAACACCACGCCGCCGATGATGACGTTGTGGAAGTGCGCGATCAGGAACAGGCTGTTGTGCAGCACGAAGTTCGCGCCCGGCACCGCCAGCAGAACGCCGGTCATACCACCCACGGAGAAGGTGATGATGAAGCCAACGGTCCACAGCATTGCGGAGTTGAGCTTGATGCGGCCCTGATACATGGTGAACAGCCAGTTGAAGATTTTCACCCCGGTCGGGATGGAAATGATCATGGTGGCGATACCGAAGAAGGCGTTAACGTTCGCGCCGGACCCCATGGTGAAGAAGTGGTGCAGCCAGACGATGAACGACAGAACGGTGATCGCGATAGTTGCCCATACCAGTGAGGTATAGCCGAACAGGCGTTTTCTGGAGAAGGTCGCGGTGACTTCGGAGAACACGCCGAACACCGGCAGAACCAGAATGTACACCTCTGGGTGACCCCAGGCCCAAATCAGGTTGATGTACATCATCATGTTGCCGCCCATATCATTGGTGAAGAAATGGGTGCCCAGATAGCGATCCAGGGTCAGCAGCGCGATGGTGACGGTCAGAATTGGGAAAGAAACGATGATCAGGACGTTGGTACACAGCGCCGCCCAGGTGAACACCGGCATCTTCATCATAGGCATGCCAGGGGCACGCATCTTCAGAATGGTGGCGAAGAAGTTCACGCCGGTCAGCAGGGTACCCAGACCGGAAATCTGCAGACTCCAGATCCAGTAATCGACCCCGACGCCAGGACTGTACTCTTTACCCGACAGCGGCGGATACGCCAGCCAACCGGTCTGAGCGAATTCACCGACCCCCAGGGAGATGTTGATCAGCACAACGCCCACCACGAAGAACCAGAAGCTCAGGGAGTTCAGGAACGGGAAGGCGACGTCGCGCGCGCCGATTTGCAGCGGCACCACGACGTTCATCAGGCCGACCACGAAAGGCATCGCCATGAAGAAGATCATGATGACGCCGTGCGCGGTGAAGATCTGGTCGTAGTGGTGCGGCGGCAGGAATCCGGCTTCGCCGGCGGACGCCAACGCCTGCTGGCTACGCATCATGATGGCGTCGGCGAAGCCGCGCAGCAGCATGACCATCGCCACGACGATATACATGATACCAATTTTTTTATGGTCGACCGAAGTCAGCCATTCGCTCCACAGCCACTTCCATTTGCCGAAATAGGTCAGCAGCGCCAGCACTGCCAGGCCCCCGACGATAATTGCGGCTACGGTGACCATGATGATCGGTTCGTGGTACGGAACCGCATCAAGTGTTAATTTTCCCAACATCAGTTATTCCTCGGCTCCGGCGTGAGCAGCATGTTCACCCATGTCCATACCTTGGCTCATGTCCATGCCTTCGTGCGCGCCAGCGCCCTTGTGCATATCCATGTCGCCCATGAATTTGGCAATTGTTTCTTTGAACAAATTCGGTTTGACAGCGGCAAAGTACTCGACCGGGTTGTTTTCACTCGGCTCTGCCAGTTTGTTAAAGTCGTCGGTGGTGTTCAGGTTTTTAGGCGATGCCTTCACCTTGGCCACCCACTGATCGAAGTCGCCTTCGGTCGGGGTAACGATCGCGGTGAATTTCATACCGGAGAAGCCTGCGCCGCTGTAGCTGCTGGAGATGCCCTTGTAGGCACCGGCTTCGTTGCCGATCAGGTGCAGTTTGGTCTGCATGCCGGCCATCGCATAAATCTGTCCACCCAACTGCGGGATAAAGAACGAGTTCATTACCGAGTTAGAGGTGATCTTGAATTCGACTGGAACATCTTTCGGGAAAGCCAGCTCATTAACGGTCGCAATGCCTTGTTCCGGATAGATGAACAGCCATTTCCAGTCGAGCGACACCACTTCGATCGTCATCGGCTTCTTGTCGGTGACAATCGGCTTGAACGGGTCGAGTTCGTGGGTAGTCTTCCAGGTAATGGTGCCAAGGATGGCGATGATAATGATAGGAATGGTCCAGACGACCGCTTCGATCTTGTTGGAGTGGGCCCAGTTCGGACTGTACTTGGCGTCTTTGTTGGAAGCGCGATACTTCCAGGCAAAGGCGAACGCCATGAAGATAACTGGCACCACCACGATCAACATCAACGCGATTGCAGTGATAATCAGTGTCCGTTGCTCAACACCAATTGCTCCTTTGGGATTCATCAAAACCATATCGCAGCCACTGAGCAATACAGTGCCTGCAATTAATGACAGCATCCCAATACTTTTATTGTATTTCTTAAGTCTCATCTAACGACCTCAATAACAAAGGCTCAATTGTCGTTTCATGTGTGCGGGCATTTTACGGGAAGGTTGCAGTACTGTAAACATGCTTAAGGGAGTGTCAGCGGCTTGTTGACACTTTCTGTTAAGGGGGTCACAGATGTAACCCTGCGTGACAATTTACCAATGACAACAACGCGTTGGCACGCTGAATCGTGACGAGCAGTCCGTATGTTAAGGAAAACTAAAGGTATGATGAATCTGGCGAAGAAATGCGCGGCGGGGAAATACGCAGAAAAGGTTTATTTAATGTAAAATAATTGTGTCTTAAAGGTGAATTTAATTTTATTTCCGAGCGCCGCAGTCGGATAAAAAAATAATTTTCTCGCTGATTATCTTTTTTTAACGAAATAAATACACCCCCGGATCGCTTTTTTTTCGGCCGGCAAAATCGCCGGCCGGTCGGGTTACGCCAAACGAGCGCGGCGCAGCGCCAGATAATCCAGCATGCTGCCCATCGCGACGCCGAGCAGGCTCAATGCGGCGCCGATCTGCAGCAGCCGGTCGGCCAACAGCGGCGCCTGCGTCCAGTCGAGCGCATTGGCGATCAGCAGCAGCAACCACAGCCCCAGCAGCGAGCAGCCCAGCGTCAGCAGGCGCAGCGCCCAGCGGTAAGCCTGGGTAAACGCGGTGCGCGGCATAAAATCGCCATGCTGCTGGGTGTGTTCCAGCGTCTGGCGGCAGACGCCGAGCAACAGCAAGCCCGGCAGCGCGGCGGCGATCGAGAACAGATAGAACAGCGGCCAACCATGGGCTTCGACGAACCAGCCGGCGATCGGCCCGACATAAACGCGACCCACGGCGGACAGCGCCGACAGCAGCGCGAACTGGGTGGCGGAGAACGAACGGTTGCACAGCGTCATCAGCAGCGCGACGAAGGCCGCGGTGCCCATGCCGCCGCACAGGTTTTCAAGGAAGATGGCGCTGCCCATGGTGAGCAGGTTCTTGTCGGTCACCGCCAGAATCCAATAGCCGAGATTGGATACCGCCTGCAGGACGCCGAACAGCATCAGGGCGCGGAACAGGGTGAGACGCTGCATCAGCACGCCGCCGAACAGAGCGCCGACGATGGTGGCGAACAGCCCGAGGGTTTTGTTCACCAGCCCCACTTCGCCGGCGTCGAATCCCACGCCGCGGATCAGGAAGGTGGTGCTCAGGCTGCCGGCGAAGGCGTCGCCCATTTTGTACATCACGATCAGCAGCAGGATCAGCCAGGCGTTGTTGCGGCTGAAGAAATCGCGCAGCGGCGCGACGACCGCCTGTTCCATGGTGCGCGGCGCCGGGATGCTTTCATCCGGTTCCGGCGCCATCAGCGTGGCGGCCACGCCGATCAGCATCAATCCGGCCATCAGCCAGTAGGTGGCTTGCCAGCCGAAATAGCGATCCGCCAGCCACAGCGCCAGGCCGCCGGAAACCAGCATCGCCAGCCGATAACCCAGCACCGATATCGCCGCGCCCGCGCCGCGTTCTTCGGCTTTCAGCAGGTCGGTTTTATAGGCGTCGAACACGATATCTTGCGAGGCGGAGCAGAACGCCACCAGCACCGCCAACGCCGCCAGCCACCACAGGTGCTGCGCGGGTTGCATAAAGCCCATCGCCACGATCGCCGCCACCAGCAGCAGCTGGCTGATCAGCAGCCAACCGCGCCGCCGCCCGAGGAACGGCGGGGTATAGCGATCCATGAAGGGCGACCAGAGGAATTTGAAGACGTAGGCCTGGCCCACCAGCGAGAAGATGCCGATGGTTTTCAGATCGATGTTTTCGACGGTCATCCAGGCTTGCAGCGTGCCGGAGGTCAGTGCCAGCGGCAGACCCGACGCGAAGCCCAGCAGCAGCAGAATGGCGGAGTTACGCTGGGTGAAGATGTTCAGATAGTGTTTCGACATGAGTTCCCTGTCTGCGCCGCCCGATCCGCCGGGCGGCGCCAGGCGCGCCGATTAGCGCGCGTTTTGCTTGATAAAGTCGTTGACGCTGGTGTCCTGCGCCATATCTGCGATCACGTCGCCCAGCACGGAGTTGACGGCGTCGGTGATCTTGTCGTTGGTCGCCGTGAAGGCGCCCTGCACGTTATAGGTCGAGCGGTAGTTTTTCACCTGTTTGTTGCCGTTCTTCGCCTGGGCGATGATCGAGATGTCGGCTTTGGTGGTGATGTTGTAGCGCAGGTTGCCTTCGGATACGTCCGCGTACAGATTATTGACGACCACCTGCAGCGCGACCGGGCCGTCGGCGCCAATCATGTAACCGCGGGCGCCCATTTGTTTCTCCAGCACTTCCTGCAGCAGGAAACGCAGATCGCGCGACGGCGTCAGCGTGACCAGTTGGCCGTCGCGGTTTACCTTGGCCAGCGCCTGATCGGTGCGCTGATCCGCGCCGTTGATGCTGATGGTGATGCCCTGCAGGGTCGGATCCTGCTGCGGCAGAACGATTTTCGGCGTGACGTTCAGGGTGTTGCTGCTGGTCGCGCAGCCGGCCAGCAGCAGGGCGGTCAGCAAAGGAAGACAAAGTTTCTTTAACATGTTTTCTGTCTCATTCTCGATGGATTTAGCAATAATCAGAGCGGGATAGCCGACAACGAATTGCCGACATCATAGCATCGCCGCCGTGCGGTGGAAGCGCGGAAGGCGCCTGAGTGACAAATTTTTACCTGCCGTTGATAAAAACACGCTTTTTTGGCCCGCTCAATCGGATAATCCCCCAAGCGGCGGGGATGACGCTCATCCTCTGACCGCAGAAAAGAGAAATTTGTCCAGGCGATGGTCTAAACGGGGGAAAACCGGCTAATATTGAACTAGATGGGCACGGTCCTCTGCCGGTGTTGTAAGGAGATCCTATGATTCGCGAGCAAATAGAAGCAAAGTTAAGGGCGGCGTTTGAGCCCGCGTATCTGGAAGTCGTTGATGAAAGCTATCGTCATAACGTTCCGGCGGGTTCAGAAAGTCATTTCAAAGTGGTATTGGTCAGCGATCGCTTCGTCGGCGAACGGTTTTTGACGCGTCACCGCTCCATCTACGGGGTATTGTCGGAAGAGTTGGCCGATGGCGTACACGCGCTGGCGCTGCACACCTATACGCTCAAAGAGTGGGAAGGGTTGCAGGATACCGTGCCGGCCTCGCCGCCGTGCCGCGGCGCCGGGACGCTGGCCTGAGGGGGAAATTTTCAGGTATCAGTGGAACTTTGCCCTCGAATTAGGGTATTACTACTGACGAATTTTGAAACGGCCTGCGGGCCGTTTCTGTTTTTGACGACGACACGGCCGATGCGCAATATGGCCAACGTTCGGTCTGTTTTGGCGGCCTTTTGGCGATCGAATCGACAAAAGTGTGATTTTTAGCGCGCCTGCGCCGCCTAGCTTTCCTCGACTCGCCATGCATGCGCCGCTATAATGTCGCGTCTTATTTTTCCGGAATGGTTTCGGGACGCTTCTGTCATCAGGGAACTCGGTTCTTATTTGTAGCCGTCCTGGTTCTTGGAACGGAGTTGACCGAGCACTGTGATTTTTTTGAGGTAACAAGATGCAAGTTTCAGTAGAAACCACTCAAGGCCTTGGGCGCCGTCTCTCTATTACTGTACCGGCTGATACTATCAAGCAGGCGGTGAAGAAAGAGCTGATCAACGCAGCGAAAAGCGTGCGTATCGACGGCTTCCGCAAAGGCAAAGTGCCGATGAACATCGTGGAACAGCGTTACGGCGCCTCTGTTCGTCAGGACGTGCTGGGCGAAGCGATGCAGCGCAGCTTCGTTGACGCGATCATCAAAGAAAAGATTAATCCGGCCGGCGCACCAAACTACGTGCCGGGCGAGTACAAAGAAGGTGAAGACTTCACTTTCGCCGTTGAATTCGAAGTGTATCCAGAAGTTGAGCTGAAAGGCCTGGAAAACATCGAAGTTGAAAAACCAGTAGTGGAAGTGAACGACGAAGACGTCGACGCGATGCTGGACACTCTGCGTAAGCAGCAGGCGACCTGGAAAGAAACCGATCGCGCGGCGGAAGCTGAAGATCGCGTGACCGTTGACTTCACCGGTTCTATCGACGGTGAAGAGTTCGAAGGCGGCAAAGCGTCCGACTTCGTGCTGGCAATGGGCCAGGGCCGCATGATCCCAGGCTTCGAAGAAGGTCTGGTCGGTCACAAAGCGGGCGAAGAGTTCTCCATCGACGTGAACTTCCCGGAAGACTACCACGCGGAAAACCTGAAGGGCAAAGCGGCTAAATTCGCTATCGTGCTGAAGAAAGTTGAAGAGCGCGAGCTGCCGGAACTGACCGAAGAGTTCATCAAGCGTTTCGGCGTGGCGGACGGTTCCGTTGCCGGCCTGCGCACCGAAGTTCGCAAGAACATGGAGCGCGAGCTGAAAGGCGCCGTGCGTAACCGCATCAAGTCTCAGGCGATCGAAGGCCTGGTGAGCGCGAACGAAATCGACGTGCCTGCTGCGCTGATCGACGGCGAAATCGACGTGCTGCGTCGTCAGGCTGCACAGCGTTTCGGCGGCAACGAGAAGCAAGCGCTGGAACTGCCACGCGAGCTGTTCGAAGAGCAAGCCAAACGCCGCGTAGTGGTTGGCCTGCTGCTGGGCGAAGTGATCAGCACCAACGATCTGAAAGCTGACGAAGACCGCGTGAAGACGCTGATCGAAGAAATGGCCTCCGCCTACGAAGATCCGAGCGAAGTCATTGAGTTCTACAGCAAAAACAAAGAGCTGATGAACAACATGCGCAACGTGGCTCTGGAAGAGCAAGCGGTTGAAGCCCTGCTGGCAAAAGCGAAAGTGACTGAAAAAGCCACTACCTTCAGCGAGCTGATGAACCAAACTCAACAGGCGTAATGCCTGCGTGCCGGGCGCGATGAACGGCGCCCCCGGTTTCGCCTGGCGAACCGGCGCACGATGAAAAAGCCCGCAACCTCAGGTTGCGGGCTTTTCTTTTTGCCACGTTGCTGATTAATCTCAGGTTAAGCGGGGCAATATGCACTATATTTACCCTGTTGCCTGGGGAACTGGCTGGCATGATAACGGTCAGAATAACGGCATCGTTTCCGGCGCGCGGAGAAAATCGGCCTCTGGGCTTGAAATCGCGCCGGGCTCCCCCAATCTGTAAAGAATAATTCTGGGGCTGTTTGCCAAAGTGCGCGGGATGAAATAACCGTCGGGTACGTGTGGCGCGGGTCGAATGCTTGAGCATAGTCATCATGGCCGTTCTCAAGTAGAATCGGCGTATTAGGGTGACACCCTGGCCGCCAAGGCAATTTCTATTAGGAGACGGTAATGTCATACAGTGGCGAACGAGATCAATTTGCACCGAACATGGCGCTGGTGCCGATGGTGGTAGAGCAGACTTCACGCGGGGAGCGTTCTTACGACATCTATTCCCGCCTGCTGAAAGAGCGCATCATTTTCCTGACCGGCCAGGTGGAAGATCACATGGCCAACCTGATCGTGGCGCAAATGCTGTTCCTCGAAGCGGAAAGCCCGGAAAAAGACATTTTCCTCTACATCAACTCGCCGGGCGGGGTGATCACCGCGGGCATGTCGATTTACGACACCATGAAGTTCATCAAGCCGGACGTCAGCACCATCTGTATGGGGCAGGCGTGCTCGATGGGCTCCTTCCTGCTGACCGCGGGCGCCAAAGGCAAACGTTTCTGCCTGCCGAACTCGCGCGTGATGATTCACCAGCCGCTGGGCGGCTACCAGGGCCAGGCGACGGACATCGAAATCCACGCGCGTGAAATCCTCAAGGTGAAAGCGCGCATGAATGAACTGATGGCCGAGCATACCGGCCAGCCGCTGGAGCAGATCGAGCGCGATACCGAGCGCGATCGCTTTATGACCGCGGAAGAAGCCGTGGAATACGGCCTGGTTGACGGCATTCTGACACACCGCAGCTAGAACCACGCGGCGCCGATGGACTATAGTAATCAGAGTGGGCAGGGGCTCGCTCTGTTGTAGCCCCCCGGCGTTCCCGATATGAGTTTGGGCGCACTGCCGCCGTGATTTTCCTGCGGGACAAGACTAAAGAAGAGGTTTGACTGATGACAGATAAGCGCAAAGACGGTTCAGGAAAGCTGCTGTACTGCTCTTTTTGCGGCAAAAGCCAGCATGAAGTGCGTAAGCTGATTGCCGGGCCGTCAGTGTATATCTGCGATGAATGTGTCGATCTGTGTAACGACATTATTCGCGAAGAGATTAAAGAAGTTGCCCCGCATCGTGAGCGCAGTGCGCTGCCGACGCCGCACGAAATCCGCCACCACCTGGATGACTATGTCATCGGTCAGGAGCAGGCGAAGAAAGTGCTGGCGGTTGCGGTGTACAACCACTACAAACGCCTGCGCAACGGCGATACCAGCAACGGTATCGAGTTGGGCAAGAGCAACATCTTGCTGATTGGCCCAACCGGTAGCGGCAAGACTCTGCTGGCGGAAACGCTGGCGCGCTTCCTGGACGTGCCGTTCACCATGGCCGACGCCACCACGCTGACCGAAGCCGGTTACGTGGGCGAGGACGTGGAAAATATTATCCAGAAGCTGTTGCAAAAATGTGACTATGACGTGCAGAAAGCGCAGCGCGGCATCGTTTATATCGATGAAATCGATAAGATTTCCCGCAAGTCCGACAACCCGTCTATCACGCGTGACGTTTCGGGTGAAGGCGTGCAGCAGGCGCTGCTGAAGCTGATTGAAGGCACCATCGCCGCGGTTCCGCCGCAGGGGGGGCGCAAGCATCCGCAGCAGGAGTTCCTGCAGGTCGATACCTCCAAGATCCTGTTTATCTGCGGCGGCGCATTTGCCGGCCTGGATAAGGTGATCGGTCAGCGCGTCAACACCGGCTCCGGCATCGGCTTCGGCGCGACCGTCAAGGGCGAGTCCGAGAAGGCCACTGAAGGCGAACTGTTGCTGCAGGCCGAACCGGAAGACCTGATCAAGTTCGGTCTGATCCCTGAGTTCATCGGCCGTCTGCCGGTGGTGGCGACCCTGAGCGAGCTGAGCGAAGACGCGCTGATTCAGATCCTGAAAGAGCCGAAGAACGCTCTGACCAAGCAGTATCAGGCGCTGTTCAACCTGGAAGGCGTGGAGCTGGAGTTCCGTGACGAAGCGCTGAACGCCATCGCCAAGAAAGCCATGGCGCGCAAAACCGGCGCCCGCGGCCTGCGTTCCATCGTGGAAGGCGCGCTGCTCGATACCATGTACGATCTGCCGTCGATGGACAGCGTGGATAAAGTGGTGATCGACGAGTCGGTGATCGCCGGTCAATCCAAACCGCTGCTGATTTACGGCAAGCCGGAAGCCCAGGCATCTGGCGAATAATTAGCCAGTTAAACCAGCGCGTTATCAGCAAAATGGGGGATTTCATCCCCCATTTCTTTTTCCTGCATTCTTGCCGTTGAATGTAAGAGATTCATCCCCATATACTCATTAACCAGATTTTATGAAACGTTAGATGCTTGCGTCTCATGAGATTCCCCCTCAACCTGGCGGAAATTAAACTAAGAGAGAGCTCTATGAACCCTGAGCGTTCCGAACGCATTGAAATCCCCGTTTTGCCATTGCGCGACGTGGTGGTTTATCCGCACATGGTGATCCCGTTATTTGTTGGCCGGGAAAAATCGATTCGGTGCCTCGAAGCCGCAATGGATCACGATAAGAAGATCATGCTGGTGGCACAGAAAGAGGCCTCAACGGATGAACCTGGCATTAACGACTTGTTCTCGGTTGGCACCGTAGCGTCGATCCTGCAGATGCTGAAGCTGCCGGACGGCACGGTAAAAGTGCTGGTCGAGGGGCTGCAGCGCGCACGCATCACTACGCTGTCCGACAGCGGTGAGCATTTTGCCGCGCAGGCGGAATACCTTGAATCGCCGGCTATCGACGAGCGCGAGCAGGAAGTGCTGGTGCGCACCGCGATCAATCAGTTTGAAGGCTATATCAAACTGAACAAAAAAATCCCGCCGGAGGTGCTGACGTCACTGAACAGCATCGACGACGCCGCGCGCCTGGCGGACACCATCGCCGCCCACATGCCGCTGAAACTCAGCGACAAACAGTCGGTGCTCGAGATGTCCGACATCACCGAGCGTCTGGAATACCTGATGGCGATGATGGAGTCGGAGATCGACCTGCTGCAGGTTGAGAAACGCATCCGCAACCGCGTCAAGAAGCAGATGGAGAAGAGCCAGCGCGAGTACTATCTGAATGAGCAGATGAAGGCGATTCAGAAAGAACTGGGCGAGATGGACGACGCGCCGGACGAGCACGAAGCGCTGAAGCGCAAGATCGATGCGGCGAAAATGCCGAAAGAGGCGCGCGAGAAAACCGAAGCGGAACTGCAAAAGCTGAAGATGATGTCGCCGATGTCGGCGGAAGCGACCGTGGTACGCGGCTACATCGACTGGATGCTTCAGGTGCCGTGGAACGCGCGCAGCAAGGTGAAAAAAGACCTGGTCAAGGCGCAGGAAGTGCTCGATACCGATCACTACGGCCTGGAGCGCGTCAAGGATCGCATCCTCGAGTACCTCGCGGTGCAGAGCCGCGTCAGCAAAATCAAAGGGCCTATCCTGTGTCTGGTTGGGCCGCCGGGCGTGGGTAAAACCTCGCTGGGGCAGTCGATCGCCAAAGCGACCGGGCGCCAGTACGTGCGCATGGCGTTGGGCGGCGTGCGTGACGAAGCGGAAATCCGCGGTCACCGCCGTACCTACATCGGATCGATGCCGGGCAAACTGATCCAGAAAATGGCCAAGGTTGGGGTGAAGAACCCGCTGTTCCTGCTGGATGAGATCGACAAGATGTCTTCCGACATGCGCGGCGATCCGGCTTCCGCTCTGCTGGAGGTGCTGGATCCGGAACAGAACGTGGCGTTCAACGACCACTACCTGGAAGTGGATTACGATCTGTCCGACGTGATGTTCGTCGCCACCTCCAACTCGATGAACATCCCTGCGCCGCTGCTGGACCGTATGGAAGTGATCCGTCTGTCGGGTTATACCGAGGACGAAAAGCTCAACATCGCCAAACAGCACCTGCTGCCGAAGCAGCTTGAGCGCAACGCGCTGAAAAAAGGCGAGCTGACGGTCGACGACAGCGCCATCATCGGCATCATTCGCTTCTACACCCGCGAAGCCGGGGTGCGCAGCCTGGAGCGTGAAATCTCCAAACTGTGCCGTAAAGCGGTGAAAACGCTGCTGATGGACAAGAAGCGCAAGCACATCGAGATCAACGGCGACAACCTGAAGGACTACCTGGGCGTGCAGCGCGTCGATTACGGCCGTGCGGATACCGAAAACCGCGTGGGCGAAGTCACCGGGCTGGCGTGGACGGAAGTGGGCGGCGATCTGCTGACCATCGAAACCGCCTGCGTGCCGGGCAAAGGCAAGCTGACTTACACCGGCTCTCTGGGTGAAGTGATGCAGGAATCGATTCAGGCGGCGCTGACCGTGGTGCGCGCGCGCGCGGAGAAATTGGGCATCAACGCCGATTTCTACGAGAAGCGCGACATCCACGTGCACGTGCCGGAAGGGGCGACGCCGAAAGACGGCCCAAGCGCCGGTATCGCGATGTGCACCGCGCTGGTCTCCTGCCTGACCGGCAACCCGGTACGCGCCGATGTGGCGATGACCGGCGAGATCACGCTGCGCGGCCAGGTGTTGCCGATCGGCGGCCTGAAAGAGAAACTGTTGGCGGCGCATCGCGGCGGCATCAAAACCGTGCTGATCCCTTACGAGAACAAGCGCGATCTGGAAGAGATCCCGGACAATGTAATCGCCGATCTGGAGATTCATCCGGTGCAGCGAATCGATGAAGTTTTGAACATTGCGTTGCAAAACCCGGCCTTCGGCGCACTGCCGGTAGCGGCAAAATAGTGACGAATCGCAAAAACCATTGATAAAACTTATACTGGCAAGCCATTTCGGACTTGCCAGTATTTTTTTGTACCGCTAAGTTAGATCTCTGTCGGCCCACGTTTTGCCACCCAGTCGGTGGCTTGCCAAGGTTCGATGGGATTGATATAACAGCTGCGCTGTCGCAACCGTAGGGATTTTTCGGTGCGACGATAGAATTCTAGAGGGGATGATAGAGTGAATAAGTCACAACTGATCGACAAGATTGCCGCAGGTGCTGATATTTCCAAAGCGGCAGCTGGACGTGCTTTAGACGCAGTAATCGCTTCCGTTACCGACTCTCTGAAAGCTGGGGATGACGTGGCTCTGGTTGGTTTCGGTTCCTTCACCGTGCGTGAACGTTCGGCTCGTACCGGCCGTAACCCGCAAACCGGTAAAGAAATCAAGATCGCGGCAGCCAAAGTGCCGGCCTTCCGTGCAGGGAAAGCGCTGAAAGACGCTGTAAACTGATTTGGCGTCTAACCGTTTAGCGTAACAGGGTTTTGTAATAAACAATCACCTGACGCAGCGGTGCTGGTAAGGTAAGATACAAGGCGCATCGGACTGATGCGCTTTTTTTATTTTTGTCGCAGGGAACGCGCCTGCACAAGGGTTGTTAATCCACATCACAGCGGAGTGTTGTCACACTATGATGGACAATTTACGCGCGGCTGCCAATCACGTCGTGCTCAAAATCATCCTGGCCCTGATCATCCTGTCATTCGTCCTGACCGGGGTGGGTAACTACCTGATCGGCGGCTCCGGCGATTATGCTGCGAAAGTAAATGGTCAGACGATCGAACGCGCTCAGCTGGAACAGGCTTTCCAAAGCGAGCGTAGCCGCATGCAGCAGCAGCTGGGTGACCAGTTCTCTGCGCTGGCCGGCAACGAAGGCTACATGCAGCAGATGCGCCGTCAGGTGTTGTCCCAGTTGATCGACAACATGCTGCTCGACCAATACGCCAAGAAGCTGGGCCTGGCGGTCAGCGACGATCAGATCAAGGACGCCATCCGCAAGGCGCCTTATTTCCAAACCAACGGCCAGTTCGATAACGCCAAGTACCTCGACCTGATCGGCCGTATGGGCTACACCGCCGACAACTTCGCGCAGTCGATGCGTCAGCAGCTGGTCAATCAGCAGCTGATCCAGGCCTTCGGCGAATCCGGCTTCGTGCTGCCGTCCGAATCACTAGCCATGGCGGCGTTGGTGCTGCAGGAGCGCGACGTGCGTCTGGCGACTATCGATCTGAAGGCGCTGCAGGCGAAACAGAGCGCCGGCGACGACGAACTGAAGGCGTATTACGATCAGAACAAGAACAGCTTCATCGCCCCGGAGCAGGTGAAGGTGAGCTATATCCCGCTGGACGCCGCGTCCATGCAGGACAAGGTGAAAGTGAGCGAAGAGGACATCAGCGCTTACTACGACCAGCACAAGAGCAGCTACGGCCAGCCGGAGCGTAAAAACTACAGCGTGATCCAGCTGAAAACCGAGGCGGAAGCCAATGCGGCGCTGGATGAGCTGAAGAAGGGCGCCGATTTCGCCACGCTGGCGAAAGAGAAATCCACCGACATCATTTCACGCCGTACCGGCGGCGAACTGGGTTGGCTGGAGCCGGAAACCACCGCCGACGAGCTGAAGCAGGCTAACCTGACTGAAAAAGGGCAGCTGTCCGGCGTGGTGAAATCTTCCGTCGGCTACCTGATCGTGCGTTTGAACGACATCGAACCAGAGAAACTGAAGCCGCTGAGCGAAGTGCATGACGCTATCGCCAAGCAGGTGAAGCAGGAGAAAGCGGTAGATGCGTATTACGCGCTGCAGCAGAAGGTGAGCGAAGCGGCAACCAGCGACAACGAATCCCTGGCCTCGGCTGAAGAAGCAGCCGGCGTGAAAGCGGCGCAAACCGACTGGTTCACCCGCGACAACATCCCTGCGGCGCTGAACTTCAAACCGGTGGTGCAGGCGATCTTCGACGGTTCGCTGATCGGCGAGAACGGCGCGCCGGGCAGTAACTCCGACGTGATCACCGTAGACGGCGACCGCGCCTTCGTGGTGCGCGTGAGCGGCCACAAGCCGGAAGGCATCGAGCCGTTCGACCAGGTAAAAGACCGCGTGGCGGATCTGGTGAAGCGCAACAAGGCGGTGCAAGAAGCGAAACTGCAGGGTGAGAAGCTGCTGGTTGAGCTGAAGCAGGGCAAGGGCGATGAGGCGATGAAAGCCGCCGGCCTGAGCTTTGGTGCCGTGCAGAAGATGGCGCGCGCGCCGGAAGACAGCCAGCTGGTGGAGAGCGTGTTCGCGCTGCCGCACCCGCAGGACGGCAAACCGGTGTACGGCATGTCGCAGGATCGCCAGGACAACGTGGTGCTGATCGCACTCGATGCGGTGAAGCCAGGCACGCTGCCGGAAGACGAAATGAAAACCTTCGTCGGCAAGATGGAAGAGGGCGCGACCGGCGTTTCCTTCGATTCGCTGCTGGCGAGCCTGCGTAAAGAAGCCAAAATTAAAATGGGCGCCGCTGAGCAACAGCCGCAGTAATCGCCGCATTTTTCTGCAACGCAGTGCAACAAACAAAGGCCGCTTTCGCGGCCTTTTCCACATCTGATATCCGCCGATTGCTGAATATCTGCCGCCGCGGCAAGGTAGCCGTGCTGTCACACACAAGGAGGATACAGCATGCAACATACAGAGAAAAAAACGTTATCAGGTTACCGTCATCACGTTAAAGCCGCGCTGGCCGCGCTGTTGTTATGCCTGGCGGTGCCGGCCGCCGCGGCGGATAAAGCCGATGCGCCGGCGCCGATGCTCTCAACCCCGACGAGCAATGGCGGGCAACAGGCGATGACCAAGGCGGCCGAAGAGACGGCGGTCAGCATCAATCAGGCCACCGCCGAACAGCTCGCAGCGGCTTTGAGCGGTGTCGGTCTGAAGAAGGCGGAAGGCATTGTGCGCTATCGCGAACAGAACGGGCCATTCACCCAGGTTGAGCAACTGCAGGAGGTGCCGGGCATCGGACCGGCGCTGTTCGAGAAGAACCGCACTCGGCTGAAAATGTGATCCCGGTCGCGGCTGCGCGGCAAAATGCCGCTGAGGCAATGGCGACTCTGCTACATTTTACAGGTCTTACCAGTTTGGCGCGTTGACCAAACGGGCGAGGGAGCCCACGCGGCTCCCTCTTTCTGTAATCACCAGGCAGGAGCGATCGTTCCCTATGCAAACCTTTATCAAAGTTCGCGGTTATCACCTTGATGTCTACCAGCACGTTAACAATGCCCGCTATCTGGAGTTTCTGGAGGAGGCGCGCTGGGAGTGGCTGGAAAACGAGGCAGGGTTCCGCTGGATGACGGAAAACAACATCGCTTTCATCGTGGTGAACATCAATATCAATTACCGCAGCCCGGCGGTATTGGGGGATAAACTGCGCATCGACAGCCAGATGGTGCAGCTCAACGGCAAAAGCGGGGTACTGAGCCAGAAGGTGACGCAGGATCCGGCGGGGACGCCGGTGGCCGACGCGCTGCTGACTTTCGTGTGCGTCGATCTGAAAACGCAGCGGGCGCTGCCGATTGAAGGGGAATTGCGCGAGCACCTGGAAGCGCTCACGCCCAAATAACATTCGCAGTCAGCTCACCGGCGGCGGCTGCCGCCGTCGCTGCCTCAGGCCAGACCGGCCTTCTGTTTCAACGCCGCCATCACTTCCGCCTGGTTGGCGCGATACTGCGTCAGGCCATTGGCGCGCAGGTTGCAGGCGGCGCATTCGCCGCAGCCGTCACCCTTGATGCCGTTGTAGCAGGTCAGCGTATCCTGACGCACCCGATCCAGCTGCTGGTAATAGTCCGCCAGCGCCCAGGTTTCGGCCTTGTTCAGCCACATCAACGGCGTTTCGAAGCGGATATCGCGGGCGATGCCCAACACCACCGCCTGGTTCAGCGCTTTGACGAACTCGTCGCGGCAATCCGGGTAGCCGGAGAAGTCGGTTTCACACACGCCGGTGATCACCGCCTCCGCTTCCACCTGGTAGGCGTAGATCGCCGCCAGCGTCAGGAACAGGATGTTGCGGCCCGGCACGAAGGTGCTCGGCAGCGCGTTTTTATGGTTGGGATCGTAGGCGGGAACCGGAATATTGTCGCGAGTCAGGCTGCTGATGGCCAGCTCATTGAGCAACGTCACGTCCAGCACCTTGTGCGCCTTGGCGCCGAGGGCCTCCGACAGCTCCTGAGCCACTTCAATTTCGGCGCGATGGCGCTGGCCGTAATCGAACGTGACGCAGTGAACTTCGTCATACTGTTGCAATGCCTGGATCAAGCAGGTCGTGGAGTCTTGTCCACCGCTGAAAACGACAACCGCGCGCTTCATAAAATCACCTTTTTGGGCTTTGGCCATTCCCGATACACATTCGGGCGGCAGGATAAAAATTGCGTTGCGGCGACAATAGTAGCAGAAAGGGCCGTCAGGCGCAGGGCGGTTCGGCTCCGGTCGGTGCGTCATCCACCGGCGGCGGCAGCCACGCCTGGCAAAAATCGAACCAGCCATGGGCGGTCAGCGTCACGCCATGCATACGCGGCGGCGCGCTGATCTGATACTGGTAGTGGAACAGCGGCGTGATGATGGCGGCGGCCATCAGCTGTTGATAATAGGCCTGCAGCCGTTCGAAGCGCAGTGGCTGCGCCTGCAGCTGTTGGATCTCCCGCAGCGTCTCCTGCTGCTGCTGCCAGCGGCTTGCCGTCAGGATACCGCGCCACAGCGAATCCTGCCGCAGCCAGCTCTCCAGCGTCGCCTCAGGCGCCTCGCCGATCAGGTTGTCTGCCAGCAGCAGGTCGGCCTGGGCGATTTGCACCTCGCTTTGCCAGCGCTTGCCGGCGTAGTAACGCACTTCCAGCTCGCAGCCGTGCTGCGCGAGCAGCCGCTGTAGCGCGACCGTCACCGTTTGCAGCTCGACCGGCGGCCGATACAGCAATGTTAGCCGAGCGGGCAGCGGGACATCTTCTTCAATCCGTTGGCTGGGGATGCGCCAGCCGGGCAGCATTTCATGGCTGGGGGTGATCACGCTGTTGGGGATCGGCAGATGGCTGAGCAGGCCGGACTGCTGGATCAGCATCAGCAGCTTTTGCCCCTGGGCTTCGCTCAGCACGCCGTGGCGCAGGTTCAGCGCCAGATAACACCAGCCCAGGCTCATGCTGCGCTGCACCGGCCGGGCCTGCGCCAAATCGTCTTGCTGACCGATGGTGATGCGCACCGGATGCCGGCAGCTGGCGTCGGCGCCGGTGATGGGCAGATCGGGCGTGATCCAGTATTCGATGGTGTCCAGATACGGATGCTGCAGATGGTAACCGGCATGCTGTTCCAGCCTCACCAACTGCGGTTCATTCAACGCCAGTTTAAATGGGCCGGCGCCGATGGCCGGCAGTTCGGGGTGCGTCATCAGACAAGGCAGCTCCGCCAGCCGGTGTGCCAGCCAATAGTCCGGCAGGTGCAGGTCGAACTGAATGCACAGCGGATGCGGCAGGCTGACGTTCGCGACGCTGCTCAGGCTGGGTTGGCTGCGCGGATGGCCCAGCAGTTTTTCCAGCGTTTGCAGCAGTTGCTGGCCGGTCAACGGTTCGCCGTTGTGCCAGCGCAGCTGGCTACGCAAAAAGAATCGCCAGCGCAGGCCGCCATCGCTTATCTGCCAGTGGTGCGCCAGATCGGGCTGCGGCTCCGGGTTACCGGTCATCAGGCGCGTCAGCCCGGCGTGCAGGGTCGACACCAGATGTTGCTCGGCGCGGCCGGTCAGCGTGAGCGGATCGAGCGCCTCCAGCGTACGGTAATAGGGAATGCGCAGCGTCGGGCTGCCGGCCTGCCATTGCCCGCCGAGGTGCGGGCTGAGCAGATCCTGCAGGTGTTGCGGATCGAGCTGCGCCATCTCCAGCGCCCCCTGATGATTGCCCTGTTGCAACAGCTGCTGCAACAGCTGCGCGCGCAGCTCATCCGGTGTTTTCAGGCAGCGCAGGCTGGCGCGTTTGCCGCGGCCGGGCTGCGAATGCCAGCTCAGCCAGCCCTGATCCTGCAGCTGCTGCACCAGCGTGCGGGCATGGCGTTCGCTGCAGTAGAATATTGCCGCCAGCTCGCCGATGGTCACGGCGACCGTCGCGTTGCCGAGCTGTTGATACAGGCGTTGATATTGGCTGAGACGGTGAACCAGGCGCATGAGCAGAAATCCGGAACAGTTTTCCCAAATTGTTCACTATTACTTCCGCAAATACCATCCCATACTGCACTGATTGTAATCGCGTTCACATTCATGAGGTCTTTATGTATCGCCTGGCGGCTTTCGATATGGACGGCACGCTGTTGATGCCGGATCACCGGGTTGGCCCGGAAACGCTGGCGGTGCTGAACCAGCTGGTGGAGCGGGAGATGGTGGTGACGTTCGCCACCGGGCGGCACTACCTTGATGCGCAACCGATCATGGCGCAGCTGGGGCTGCAGGGCTATCTGATCACCGGCAACGGCACGCGGGTGTATGACAACCGTGGCCAACAGCTGCACGCCACCGATCTGCCGGCGGCGGTCGCCGAAGAGGTGCTGCATCATCATTGGCGCACCCGCGCCAGTATGCACGTGTTCCGCGACGAAGGTTGGCTGACCGAATTCCCCGTGCCGGAAGAGATGCTGCGGGCGCATCACCTGAGCGGTTTTCGTTTTCAGCTGGCCGACGTGCGCCGCCTGCCGGCGTTCGGCAACAGCAAGGTGTGTTTTGTCGCGCCGCACGAGGAGTTGCTGGCATTGCAGGTACAGCTGCGGGCGCAGCTGGGCGGTGAGGCAGACCTATGCTTTTCCGCCTACGACTGCCTGGAGGTGCTGCCGCTCGGTTGCAACAAAGGCACGGCGCTGGACCGACTGAGTCGCCATCTGGGGCTGACGATGGCCGACTGCATGGCGTTCGGCGACGCGATGAACGACAAAGAGATGCTGGGGGCGGTGGGACACGGCGTGGTGATGGGCAACGCCCTGCCGCAGCTGAAATCCCTGCTGCCGCAGCTGCCGGTTATCGGCCATTGCCAACAACAGGCGGTGGCCCACTATTTACAACATTGGCTGCGTTCACCTTGCCTCACCTATTCCCCCGAAGAATGAGGTTCTCCTTACAGCCGGCCGGGTATGACTACCCGGCTTTTTTTTACCCGAAGCCTGGCGTTACAAATTTGCCAGCTGCGCCAGATACGGCTGCAGATCGCCGATGTTGTTGCTGACCCATTCCGGGTTGTAATAGGTATCCAGGTAACGCTCGCCGCTGTCGCACAGCAGGGTGACGATCGACCCTTGCTCGCCGTTTTCCCGCATCTGTTTCGCCAGCTGCAGCGCACCCCAGACGTTGGTGCCGGTGGAGGCGCCGACCTTGCGGCCGAGCACGCCTTCCAGCCAGTGAATGGTGGCGATGCTGGCGGCATCCGGCACCCGCAGCATGTTGTCGACCACCGACGGGATGAACGACGGCTCGGCGCGCGGGCGGCCGATGCCTTCGATACGGCTGCCGCAGCTGCCGATCAGGGTGCGATCGCCGTGGTGGAAGCAGTCATAGAACACCGAGTTTTCCGGATCGACCACCGTCAATTGGGTGTCGTGCCCCTGATAGCGGATATAACGCCCCAGCGTGGCGGAGGTGCCGCCGGTGCCGGCGCTCATCACGATGTGTTTCGGCACCGGGAAGGGTTCGCGCGCCATCTGGCGGAAGATGCTGTCGGCGATGTTGTTGTTGCCGCGCCAGTCGGTGGCGCGTTCGGCGTAAGTGAACTGATCCATATAGTGGCCGTTCAGCTCTTTCGCCAGCTGTTCGGAGGCGGCGTAGATCTGGGCGGCGTGATCGACGAAGTGACAGCGGCCGCCGTAAAAGGCGATCTGTTCCACCTTGCGGCGTGCGGTGCAGGACGGCATCACCGCGATGAACGGCAGACCGATCAGCCGCGCGAAGTAGGCTTCGGACACCGCCGTGCTGCCGGAAGAGGCCTCGATGATGGTGGTGTTCTCGGTGATCCAGCCGTTGCACAGGCCATAAAGGAACAGCGAGCGCGCCAGACGGTGTTTCAGGCTGCCGGTCGGGTGGGTGCTCTCATCCTTCAGATACAGGCAGATGCCGGGAAACGCCGGCAGGTTCAGGCGAATCAGGTGCGTATCGGCGGAGCGCTGAAAATCCGCTTCTATTTCACCGATAGCATATTTTACCCAAGAGTTTGTCATGATTTGGCCTCAGAATAGGGGGCTGATTTATGGCGTAGCATAGCCTGTCGGCGGGAAAAAAGGATTGCCATTTTCCCTGTTTAATCGCTTAATGGGAGAAAATTTTTCTCCAGGTGGCCGCTATGTTAGATAAAACAGACCGTAAGCTGCTGTGCATGCTGCAGCAAGATTGCACCCAGTCGCTGCAGGCGCTGGCCGATGCGGTTAATTTGACCTCTACGCCGTGCTGGAAGCGCCTGAAGCGTCTGGAAGACGAAGGCTATATCCGCGGCCGGGTGGCCTTGTTGGATAACGAAAAGCTTGGCCTGGGGCTGACGGCGTTCGTGCTGATCAAGACCCAGCAGCACAGCAGCGAGTGGTATCAGGCGTTTGTGCAGCTGACCAGCCAGATGCCCGAGGTGCTGGCGTTCTACCGTATGGCGGGAGAGTACGACTACCTGATGCAGGTCGAAGTGGCGGACATGAAAAGCTACGACGGTTTTTACAAGCGCCTGGTGAACGGCGTGCCGGGCCTTATCGACGTCACCTCGAGCTTTGCCATGGAAAAAATCAAGTACACCACCGCGCTGCCGGTGCCGGAGTGAAAAGTTCACCGGACGGGCGGCTCAACGGTGGTATCCTGCTCCGTTGAAGCGGAAAAAGAGACAAACCTCATAAAACCCTGGAATCAAACTGCGTGAGATTATTTGCACAAATCGGCTGGTACTTCCGCCGGGAGTGGCGCCGCTACCTGGGCGCGGTGGTATTGCTTATCGTCATCGCCATCCTGCAACTGCTGCCGCCTAAACTGGTCGGCATCATCGTGGACGGCGTCACCGAAAAACAGATGTCTACCGGCGTGCTGTTGGCCTGGCTCGGGCTGATGATCGGCACCGCGATCGTCGTTTACCTGCTGCGCTATGTGTGGCGGGTGCTGCTGTTCGGCGCTTCCTACCAACTGGCGGTCGAGCTGCGCGAAAACTTTTACCGTCAGCTCAGTCGGCAGAACCCGGCGTTCTACCTGCGCCACCGCACCGGCGATCTGATGGCGCGCGCCACCAACGACGTGGATCGCGTGGTGTTCGCCGCCGGTGAAGGCGTGCTGACGCTGGTGGATTCGCTGGTGATGGGGTTGGTGGTGCTGGTGGTGATGAGCACCCAAATCAGCTGGCAGCTGACGGTGTTGGCGTTAATCCCGATGCCGCTGATGGCGATCGCCATCAAATATTACGGCGATCAGCTGCACCAGCGCTTTAAATCGGCGCAGGCGGCGTTTTCCAGCCTCAACGATCAGGCGCAGGAAAGCATGACCAGCATCCGCATGATCAAGGCCTTCGGGTTGGAGGATCACCAATCCAACCGCTTCGCCGACGTCGCGGCGCAGACCGGCGCCAAGAACATGCACGTGGCGCGGGTGGATGCGCGCTTCGATCCGACCATTTATATCGCCATCGGCGCCTCTAACCTGCTGGCCATCGGCGGCGGCAGCTGGATGGTGGTGAACGGTTCGCTGACGCTCGGGCAACTGACCAGCTTTGTGATGTACCTCGGCCTGATGATCTGGCCGATGCTGGCGCTGGCCTGGATGTTCAACATCGTCGAGCGCGGCAGCGCGGCCTACAGCCGTATCCGCAGCCTGCTCAACGAGGCGCCGGCGGTGCAGGACGGCCCGCAGGCGTTGCCGGCCGGGCGCGGCGTGCTGGAGGTGGATATCCGCGCGTTCCACTACCCGGAAAACCCGCACCCGGCGCTGCATGACCTGGCGCTGACGTTGAAGCCGGGGCAGATGCTGGGGCTGTGCGGGCCGACCGGGGCCGGTAAGTCGACATTACTGTCGCTGATCCAGCGTCAGTTCGACGTCGACCAAGGGCAGATCCGCTATCACGGCCTGCCGCTTCCGCAGGTCAGGCTCGACGACTGGCGTTCGCGGCTGTCGGTGGTGAGCCAGACGCCGTTCCTGTTCTCCGATACCGTGGCGAACAACATCGCGCTGGGCCAGCCGGGGGCGACGCAGGCGCAGATTGAACAGGCGGCGCGGCTGGCCAGCGTCCATGAGGACATTCTGCGGCTGCCGCAGGGCTATGACACCGAAGTGGGCGAACGCGGCGTGATGCTGTCGGGCGGCCAGAAACAGCGCATCTCCATCGCGCGCGCGTTGCTGCTGGATGCGGAGATCCTGATCCTCGACGATGCGTTGTCGGCGGTGGACGGCCGTACCGAGCACCAGATCCTGCACAACCTGCGCAGCTGGGGGCAAGATCGCACGGTGATCATCAGCGCGCACCGGCTGTCGGCATTGACCGAAGCCAGCGAAATCCTGGTGATGCAGCACGGCGGCGTGGCGCAGCGCGGCGATCCGGCGGCGCTGGCGGCGCAGCCGGGCTGGTATCGCGATATGTACCGTTATCAGCAGCTGGAAGCGGCGCTGGACGAAGCGCCGGAAAACGGTGAGGAGGCGTTGGCCGATGAATAAAGTGCAAAAGCTGTGGCCGACGCTGAAGCGGCTACTGGCCTACGGCTCGCCGTACCGCAAACCGCTGGGGGTGGCGGTGCTGATGCTGTGGGTGGCGGCGGCGGCGGAAGTCGCCGGGCCGATCCTGGTCAGCTATTTTATCGATAATTACGTCGCCAAAGGGCAACTGCCGCTGATGATTGTCGGCGGGCTGGCGGCGGCTTACATCCTGCTGGAGCTGCTGGCGGCGGCGCTGCACTACTTCCAGGCGCTGCTGTTCAACCAGGCGGCGGTAGGCGTGGTCCAGCGGCTGCGCACCGACGTGATGGACGCCGCGCTGCGCCAGCCGCTCAGCGCCTTCGACACGCAGCCGGTCGGGCAATTGATCTCGCGCGTCACCAACGACACCGAGGTGATCAAGGATCTGTACGTGATGGTGGTCTCCACGGTGCTGAAAAGCGCCGCGCTGATCGGTGCCATGCTGGTGGCGATGTTCAGCCTCGACTGGCGCATGGCGCTGGTGGCGGTCTGCATCTTCCCGGCGGTGTTTGTGGTGATGGGCATCTATCAATACTACAGCACGCCGATCGTGCGCCGGGTGCGCAGCTATCTGGCGGACATCAACGACGGTTTCAACGAAGTGATCAACGGCATGGGCGTGATTCAGCAGTTCCGCCAGCAGGTGCGCTTCGGTGAACGCATGAGCGCCGCCAGTCAGTCGCACTATCTGGCGCGCATGCAGACCCTGCGGCTCGACGGTTTTCTGCTGCGGCCGCTGCTCAGCCTGTTTTCGGCGCTGGTGCTGTGCGGGCTGCTGATGCTGTTCGGCTTCAGCGGCGAGGGGGTGATTGGCGTCGGCGTGCTCTATGCCTTCATCAACTACCTGGGGCGCCTGAACGAACCGCTGATCGAGCTCACGTCGCAGCAGTCGATCCTGCAGCAGGCGGTGGTGGCCGGTGAACGCATTTTCGAGCTGATGGATCGCAGCCAGCAGAGTTACGGCGCCGACGATCGTCCGCTGGCCGGTGGCCGCATCGACATCACCGATCTGAGCTTCTCTTACCGCGCGGACAAAAAGGTGCTGCAGCACATTTCGCTGGCGGTGCCTTCGCGCGGCTTCGTGGCGCTGGTCGGGCATACCGGCAGCGGCAAGAGCACCTTGGCCAACCTGCTGATGGGCTATTACCCGGTCAGCGAGGGGGAAGTGCGTCTCGATGGCCGCCCGATCTCCAGCCTGTCGCACCGCACGCTGCGCCAGGGCGTGGCGATGGTGCAGCAGGATCCGGTGGTGATCGCCGATTCGGTGCTGGCCAACGTTACGTTGGGCCGCAACATCGAGGAAGACGCCGTGTGGCAGGCGCTGGAAACGGTGCAGCTGGCGAGTCTGGTGCGCGGCTTCCCGCAGGGTATTCACACCCGGCTGGGAGAGCAGGGCAATAACCTGTCCGTCGGACAGAAACAGCTGCTGGCGATGGCGCGGGTCTTGGTGCAGGCGCCGCAGATCCTGATCCTCGACGAGGCGACCGCCAATATCGACTCGGGCACCGAACAGGCGATCCAGCGCGCGCTGCGAGCGATCCGCGAGCACACCACGCTGGTGGTGATCGCCCACCGGCTGTCGACCATCGTCGATGCCGATTCCATCCTGGTGCTGCATCGCGGCCAGGCGGTAGAGCAGGGCAACCATCAGCAGCTGCTGGCGCAGCAGGGGCGCTACTACCAGATGTACCAGCTGCAGCTGGCGGGCGAGCAGCTGGCGGAAGCGGTGCGCGAAGAGAGCCAACCCGCCTGAGCATGGGCCGCGATCGCGGCCCTTCTTTTTTTCCCACGCACCACAAGCAGGCAACCCGCCTGCGCCATGCCCCCTTTCTGCACTTTTTCGACGCGATGCGCACCAAATCAGTGCGCGATATTTAATCAATTCAGGGTATCGGTATGGCGCCGCGGTCTGATGGTGCCCGCGTTCCCGCTAATCCGCTGAATCGTCATGCAAAATCAAATCTGGCACAGGCCTTGCTACATATGACGCGTACCAGGGGTGAGTTTGGGTTTAATTCGTGGAGGGGCAATATGAAGCTGGTGACCGTGGTAATCAAACCGTTCAAGCTGGAGGACGTGCGCGAGGCTCTGTCCTCCGTGGGCATTCAGGGGTTGACCGTAACCGAAGTGAAGGGCTTTGGCCGCCAGAAAGGGCACGCCGAGCTGTATCGCGGTGCCGAATATAACGTCAACTTCCTGCCCAAGGTCAAAATTGACATTGCCATCGCTGACGATCAGTTGGATGAAGTGGTTGATGTGATTAGCAAAGCCGCCTACACCGGCAAAATCGGCGACGGCAAAATTTTCGTTGCCGAATTGCAACGCGTGATCCGTATTCGCACCGGCGAAACCGACGAATCGGCACTGTAACCGCGAACTCAGTTAAGTGATGGGGATGATTGATAATGAAAAGACTGTTATCCATGTTGGGCCTGAGTTCGGTAACACTGGTTCCTTCTTTGGCCCTGGCCGCCCCGGCGGTCGCCGATAAGGCCGACAACGCCTTTATGATGATCTGCACCGCGTTGGTGCTGTTCATGACGCTGCCCGGCATCGCGCTGTTTTACGGCGGCCTGCTGCGCGGCAAAAACGTGCTGTCGATGCTGACGCAGGTCACCGTCACCTTCGCGCTGGTCTGCGTGCTGTGGGTGCTGTATGGCTACAGCCTGGCGTTCAGCGAAGGCAATGCGGTGTTCGGCGGATTCCAGACGGCGATGCTGAAAGGCATCGGCATCGACAGCGTCACCGGCAGCATCAGCCAGATGATCCACGTCGCTTTCCAGGCCTCCTTCGCCTGCATTACCGTGGCGCTGGTGGTGGGGGGCTTCGCCGAACGCATTCGCTTCTCGGCGGTGCTGATCTTCGCGATCCTGTGGTTCACCCTGTCTTACCTGCCGATCGCACACATGGTGTGGGGCGGTGGCTATCTGGCCACCGACGGTGCGCTGGACTTCGCCGGCGGCACCGTGGTGCACATCAACGCCGCCAGCGCCGGGCTGATCGGCGCCTATCTGCTCGGCAAACGCGCCGGCTTCGGTAAAGAGGCGTTCAAACCGCATAACCTGCCGATGGTGTTTACCGGCGCGTCCATCTTGTATATCGGCTGGTTCGGCTTTAACGCCGGTTCCGCCAGCGCGGCTAACGGCATCGCGGCCTTGGCATTCCTGAACACTGTGGTGGCTACTGCGGGCGCCATTCTGTCCTGGACCTTCGCCGAGTGGGTGCTGCGCGGCAAGCCTTCGTTGCTGGGCGCCTGCTCCGGCATGATCGCCGGGCTGGTTGCCGTTACGCCGGCGGCGGGCACCGTGGGCGTGGGCGGCGCGTTGATCATCGGCCTGGTGGGGGGCGTCGCCGGCCTGTGGGGCGTAGTGACGTTGAAGAAATGGCTGAAAGTGGACGACACCTGCGACGTGTTCGGCGTGCACGGCGTGTGCGGCATCGTCGGCTGTCTGCTGACCGGCGTGTTCACCGCTTCTTCCCTCGGCGGCACCGGCTATGCCGAAGGGGTGACGATGGGGCATCAGGTGTGGATCCAACTGCTGAGCGTCGTGATTACGCTGGTGTGGTCAAGCGTCGCCGCCTTTATCGCCTTCAAGATCGCGGGCGCGATGGTGGGGCTGAGAGTGCCGGAAGAGCAGGAGCGCGAAGGGTTGGACGTCAACAGCCACGGCGAGAGCGCCTACAACCAGTAAGACTCGAAGCAGGGCAGTGCGCTAAATACGAAAATAATGATGAAGCAAAAAGGGGCGATGGAAACATCGCCCCTTCCTTTATGCCGCGAATCAGGCGTCGCGTTGGCGAATCACCCCTTCCTGTACGGTGGTGGCGACCAGCACGCCGTCGCGGGTGTATATCTGGCCGCGCACAAAGCCGCGTGCGCCGGAGGCGGAGGAGCTTTCCACCGCGTACAGCAGCCAATCATCCATGCGGAACGGGCGGTGGAACCACATTGAATGGTCGATGGTGGCCACCTGCATGCCCGGCTCGAGGAAGCCGACGCCGTGCGGCTGCAGCGCCGTCGGCAGGAAGTTAAAGTCCGATGCGTAGCCCAGCAGATATTGGTGGATGCGCGCATCGTCCGGCATGCTGCCGTTGGCGCGGAACCACACGTAGCGATGCGGTTCTTCCACGCTGCCCTTCAACGGGTTGTGGAATTTCACCGGGCGCATTTCGATCGGCTTCTGACCGATAAATTTTTCGCGTACTTTGGTCGGCAGCATCGGCGCCAGCTTCTGAGCAATCTCTGATTCGGACAGCAGCCCTTCCGGCGGCGGCACGTCCGGCATCTGGTTCTGGTGCTCGAAACCTTCTTCCGGGCTCTGGAAGGAGGCGGTCATATAGAAGATAGGTTTGCCGTGCTGGATGGCGCTGACGCGACGGGCGCTGAAGCTGTTGCCGTCGCGCAGGGTTTCTACGTCGTAGACGATCGGCTTGCTGCTGTCGCCCGGGCGCAGGAAGTAGCTGTGGAACGAGTGCACGCTGCGCTCGTCCGGCACCGTCTGTTTGGCGGCGTACAGCGCCTGGCCGACCACTTGCCCGCCGAACACCTGACGCAGCCCCAGATCTTCGCTTTGGCCGCGGAACAGCCCTTCTTCGATTTTCTCCAGATCCAACAGATCGAGGAGGTTTTGCAATGCCTGGCTCATAAAATTGTTACCTTTCTAATAATCATTTTGCGCAGTGTGCGGAATATCACGGCGCGGCGTCAATATCTTGCGTTAAAGGGCCGATGAGAATGCTCTTAATAGTGAGCGCATTGGGCTGGCTAAGTGATTAATAGGCGGGGCAAAGTGGATTTATCAGTGTTTTGTGCTAAGTTTAATGAGTGAGGTGGTGAAAGCCACCAACGTGTTGATAATAAAAAAGGAGACCGATCCATGAAACTCTGGCAAATCGTAGGCGGTGCCGCAGCACTGACGATCACGCTGGCAGGATGCGCGCAAAAGAGTGCTGATGTGCCTACACCGGCGGCCGGCAACCCGGCGGCTGCGCAAACGCAGATTCAGGGGCCGGCGGTGACAGGTTCGGTTAATATACGTCAGCGCATTGCGCTGCCGCCGGACGCCGTACTGACTGTCACCCTCTCTGATGCCTCGCTGGCGGATGCGCCGTCCAAAGTGATTGCACAGCGCGCGATACGTACCGAAGGGCAACAAGCGCCGTTCAACTTTACGCTGCCGTACAACCCGTCTGATATCCAACCGAATGCGCGCATCATTCTGAGCGCGGCGGTGACGGTCAACGGGCGACTGATGTTCATTACCGACACGATCCAGGAAGTGGTTAACCGCAACGGCACCCGCGCCGATCTGCTGCTGGTTCCGGTGCAGGGCGTGCCGATGCAGGCTGCGCCAAGCGCGATGCAGTAATTCTGCTGCGGTACGGCAAGACCCAATCAACAGCCTTTGCGCTTCGGCCAAAGGCTGTTTTGTTTTACCAGCGCCAGCCGTAGCGATCGAAATCGACCGTGCTGTGCGGGCCGAAAATAATCCCCTCCGCCAGCAATGCCTGCCGTTGCCGTTGAAAATCCTCCCCCTGTTGCGAGATTTGCCCGTGCCGGTTGATTACGCGGTGCCACGGCAGCGTGCTGCCTTCCGGCAAACGCCGCAGCACACCGCCGACCTGACGCGCGGCGCGCGGCGAACCGGCCAGACGGGCGACTTCACCGTAGGTGGTGACTTTGCCGTACGGAATAGCGGCCACGATATGGAATACCCGCTGGCTGAAAGAGGCGTCTTCTGGTTGCATGTTGCAGTTCCTGCGCGAGTCAAAACCCAGGCGGAGAGTGTGCCACAATGCAGGTGGGCAAGAAAACAGCGGTTGGCCCGGGTTGGCTTGCTATTTGATGGGGCATCGCCGATAATGCCCACCGCTTCGGAGTACAGAAGCCGTCAATGGGGACCCTGTTGGTTCTCCCGCAACACTAACTTGTGAACTCGGTCAGGTCCGGAAGGAAGCAGCCGCAGCAGGTGACGTGTGTGCCGGGATGTAGCTGGCAGGGTCCCCACCCATTTGCGTCCCGCAAAACGCTCTTCCCCGTTATTCATCAAGTCGATACGCTGAACAGGCGTTACTTTCACGTCGCGATCGCGAAGCGTGTCCTCTGCACCGTTTTAGCCTTTATCCCCCTGATAGAAATGTATTGTTGCCAACAGATCCGATGACGGCGAAAAAATAACGCGTATACCGCCATTTGTGGGACAAATAAGGATGGAGAGATGGGGAAAATTCTTAAAGTTGCGCACCTGTTGGGATGACGTTAGTATTGTTTTTTCTCTGTGCGAAAAAACTATCCGCGCTTAGCGGCGGTCGTCGAACTGGCTCAATAAGTTTAAATAATAACCCGTGTGCGCTGTCAGGCTAAACATGATTTATATCATTGATAAAGATATTACATTTAATACTGAAAACGGTTCATTGAAAAGTTTAAAGAAGGGGCGGGAAGTTTTCTTATCCAGCGTCAATGCCAGAGTATTCAAATGCTTGCTTGAACACGGCCATGAGACGGTGAGCCGCGAGACGCTGTTGCAGCAGGTTTGGACCGATCACGGTTTGAGCGCCTCTTCCGCGACGTTAAATCAATATATCAGCCTGACCCGACGCGCATTGACGTCTGTCGGTTTCAACGAGCGCCTCATCGTTACCCTATCCAAAAAGGGGTATAGACTTAATCGAATAATACCTGTCGACCGACTGCGGATTGATTTACCCGAGCCCCCTCAGCTTGCCGATGCCGCGGTGACGTTGGCGTCACCTGCCGCAACGACAAAAAACACCCATCACTATTTTTTTATTCTGCTGCGCAGTTTATCGATCGTCGTACCCTTATCTTTTCTGGCGCTGTGTTTCATCTATTACAAGCACCATCGCGACAGTGAAAAGAAGCAGGTATTGTCCTACGTCGGCACGGTGAACGGTTGCCCGATCTACTATGCCGGCCATTTTTTGGCGAATCACCAGGACGGCTACTTGCAGTTTCTGGTCAGGAAAGATTTGTATGGCCGGCATTGCCGATCCGGCGAGGTCGTCATTACCAAGGTTAACCGTTCTCAAAATGCCAATGAAGACAGCGGACGCCAGTTTATCGCCAAATGCACGAAGGACAGTGCGGCTGTTTTGCATAACTGTGAGAGCGAGTACATTCGGGCATGGAAAAAAAGTTAAATATTCTGTCAGCCACGCTGGTCGGCCTGTGCGTGTTGACCGGCAGCGTGATGTATTCCCTGATACGCAGCCATCATGACTTCAGTGATTTTTCCTGTGAAGCGAACGCCACGTTCAATTATTTCAATTCACTGGACGCGCAGGCGGTTCATAACGACATTCAGCTGTCGCTGAAAATAAACTACATCTTTTTGTCCGGCGATAAGGGCGTGATGGTCCTGTCGGGGTTAGCCAACGACGGTGAAAAGAAATACTTCGTCAATCGGCGGGTTAACTTCAGCTATGTTTCGCAGGGGAGTTTTTATCGCTTTCAGTATGGCGAGGTCAACTATTCGCCGCGTGATACCTTGCCGGAAGAGATTTATACCTACTTTTTCAGCAATGAGTCGACGTTTTATCATATTCGCAGCATTGATAAAAACACGTTGATGTTTAGCAATGCCTATTCGCCGATGTTCTTATGCAATATTGAATCCTGACGTTTACTTTATTGCCCCCTCCGATAAAGATGCATTTTATTTGCCGTTTATAGCGTTCTGCCGTCTTTTTAGCGCACAACTAATAACATGAGTTATTATCGGTCATTGTCTATTTTTCGCATCACTAATCGAATTTAATGGCGGTTCACTTATTTTATAAATTCTTCTATCACTATGTTTTTAAATGACTTAATGGCTTTAGGTTTGTGTTGTTTTGTTAGATTAATTTTATATTGTTTATTTTAAATAAATAAGTTGCATGAATATTTTTAACATGATTAATTGAGCCGGCTCTTAACACGGCGAATCACTTATTTGCGTTGAAAATGCATCTGCCGCATGCGTGCAAAGGTAATGGCACAGGGAGCCTTTGGACTTCATTAAACTGATAGGCGAGAGATGGACATACATAGCATTGCCCTGAACGAGACTCTGTTGGAAAATGAGTTGGTGATCTTAAACAACAATGAAAAGACGCTGTTATTTAAAAAAGAGAATGTGCTCATCGAAATGACCGAATTGCAGCGGCGTTTCATGCTGTGCCTGTTGAGTGGCATCTATAAGAAAAATGACATTATACGCGCAGTCTGGTTCTGCAACCATGAGACCATCAGCGACAATAACTATTATCAAATGATATTCCAATGCCGCGCTTTGCTCTCCCGCCACGGTATTCCGGGCGAGGTGATCAAAACCATTCCCCGATTTGGCGTGATGCTGAGTTTCCAGGCCTGCGAACGCGCGAATACGCGGGAGCAATGCTTGGCACCGGCGGCTAATAAACAGCGGCGAACGTGGCTGGACGCCGTGAATTATAAAGTGGCGCTGGCCATCACGCTGCTGTTTTCCGTGGCGATGGTGTTGGGCATTTCCGCTTAGCGTTGGCGCCGTTGAATAACCGGGGGGCCAGTGAGCAAGCGGTTGATAGACTTTTTTATTCTACTTTTCTTCCTGGCTAATTTGACGTTCATGCTTTCTCAGGTGTGGCGAATGATAACCGTGAATAACGAACCCGTTGAGCCGCACCTTGAAAGTGGGCGTGAGCAAGTGCGCCATGGCGTCTTTCCCCAGGAAGATGACATCGAGAAAATTAACGACGCACACTGGTTTGGCCGCTATCAGGCGGCGAAAAGCGGCGAAAAGGCGCGCGGGTATAAGGTCGGCGAGTGGGCGATCGGCGCCGAGCTGCTGGCTAACGCGCCGGAGGCCGCGGCGCTCGGCAAGATAACCGGTCTGCTGTTCAGTGATAACGCCGAAAAAAGCCTGGTTATCGTGGAACATGGCGGTAAGCAAACCGGGTATGGCGTTGGCGATCGGCTGGTCGGCAGCAATGCCGTTATCGTGCGGATATTAAAAAACAAAATACTGCTCGATGAAAACGGTTATTACGCCGCGCTGACGTTTAAAGAGTAGCCGGCGCGCCGCTTCGGCGTGGGGTGTTTTACAGCATAAGGCAACACTGTGATGACGCATTTTATTTTTCGTTCCCGCGCAGGCTGGAGCGCCGGTTTATGGCGCGCGTTAGCGGCGGTGGCCGTCATGATTGCCCTGGGGGGCCTGGCGCGTGCGGAGCAATTCTCCGCCAATTTCAAAGGCACGGACATTCAGGAATTTATCAATACGGTCAGTAAAAACCTGAGCAAGACCATCATTATCGATCCGGCGGTGAAAGGTAAGGTTACGGTGCGCAGCTACGAACAGCTCGACGAGAAGCAATATTACCAATTCTTTCTCAATGTGCTGGACGTCTACGGCTATACGGTCATCGGCATGCCCAACAATGTCCTGAAGGTGATCGCCGCCAAAGAGGGAAAAAGAGCCGCGCTGTCGCAAAGCGGCGGCGAGGCGATCGCCGAAGGGGATGAAGTGGTGATGCGCGTGGTGCCGCTGCGCAATATCGCGGCCAAAGACGTTTCGCCGATCTTGCGCCAGCTTAACGACAGCATCGGCGTGGGCAGCGTGGCGCATTACGAGCAGGGCAATGCGCTGTTGATCACCGGCCGAGCCGGGGTAGTCAACGGCCTGCTCGACCTTGTCAGGGAGATGGATCAGGACGACGGCAATCAGGTTGAGACCTTCGCGCTGAAGCATGCGGCGGCGCCGGAGATCGCGCGGATGGTGAACGAACTGTTTCGCGAAGAGGGCAAACGGCGTATGGCCGGGGCAGGCTCGCTGCGGCTGGTGGCAGATGAACGCACCAACAGCGTGATGATCGCCGGGGACGATCGGGCCCGCGAACACGCCAAAGAACTGATTGAGCAGTTGGATAACAAGAGTGTCACCCAAGGCAATACCCAGGTCATTCCGCTCAAATACGCCAAGGCGCAGAGCCTGGTCGAGGTGCTGACCGGCGTGAGCGCGGGCCTGCAAAACGAGAAAGAGAGCGCCGCCGCCAACGTGGCGCTGTTGAAAAATGTGGTGATCAAGGCCGATGAGCAGACCAATGCGCTGATCATCACCGCCGCGCCGGACGTGATGCGCGATCTGGAGGCGGTGGTCGCCAAGCTGGATGTACGGCGCGCGCAGGTGCTGGTCGAAGCGGTGATCGTCGAGGTGCAGGATGGGCAGGGGCTGAACATCGGCGTGCAGTGGGCCAACAAATACGGCGGCGGCACGCAGTTCGCCGGCCAGGCGCCCGGCATCTCGGCGGGGTTCGAAAACGGCATGAGCGATGTGTTCGGCAAGGCCAACGGCCTGATGACCGGTTTCTACAGCGGCAACTGGGGCGTATTGCTGTCCGCCATCGCCAGCAACAACCAAAACAATATCCTGGCTACGCCGAGCATCGTTACGCTCGATAACGCCGAGGCGGAGTTCAGCGTCGGCCAGGATGTACCGATCCTCACCGGTTCGCAAACCACCAACAGCGATAACGTCTTCAATACCGTGTCGCGCAAAACGGTGGGCATCAAGCTCAAGGTCAAACCGCAGATCAATCAGGGCCAGTCCGTGCTGATGCAGATCGAGCAGGAGGTCTCCAGCGTTGCCGACAGCGCCGGCGCCACGCCGGATTCGCTGGGGGCGACCTTCAATATCCGCACGGTCAACAATACGGTGCTGGTGGACAGCGGTGAGACCGTGGTGGTGGGCGGGCTGCTGGACAAGTCCAACTCGGAGCTGGAGAGCAGCGTGCCGATCCTGGGCAAGATCCCGCTGGTGGGGGCGCTGTTTCGCTCGAACGCCACTAAAGCGAGCAAGCGTAATTTGATGCTGTTTATCCGCCCGACCATCATTCGCAGCTCCGAGGGGTATGCCCGGCAGAGCCAGCGCAAGTTAGGCAAGTTCGACGCCGAGCAGCAGGACGATCGTGAGCTGAATAACGCACTGCGCAGCGAGATCGCCGGCGATAAGAAGGCGATCGACAATCGGGCGTTCCTCGCCACCGTCGCGCGTATCGAGGCGTTTTATTCGCGCGGAGCGCGCCCGTGAAGCCCCGTTCTGTGGGGCCGCGGCTGCCTTTTGGCTGGGCGCGGCAGCATGGCGTGCTGGCCGTCGACGGGCAGAGCGGCATCCAACTGTATTGTCACCCCGAGACCCGCCAGGCCGCGTTGATGGAGGCGTACCGCTGCCTGCCCGGTGAGCCGACGCTGGCCCGGCTGGACACGGAGGCCTTTGAACAACGGCTGGTGGCGCACTATCAGCGGGAAAGCGGCCAGGCGCAGAAAATGATCGACGATCTGGGTGGCGAACTGGATTTCTATGCGTTGGCGGAAGAGCTGCCGCAGCAGCAAGACCTGTTGGACGAACAGGACGATGCGCCGATTATCCGCCTGATTAACGCCTTGCTGAGTGAGGCGATCAAAGAGCGCGCCTCCGATATTCACATCGAAACCTACGAGAGCGAGCTGGTGATTCGTTTTCGCATCGACGGCGCGCTGCGCCGCATTCTGGCGCCACAGCGCAAGCTGGCGGCGCTGCTGGTGTCGCGCATCAAGGTCATGTCGAAGCTGGATATCGCCGAGAAGCGCGTGCCGCAGGATGGGCGCATGGCGCTGAAGGTTGGCGGGCGGGCGATCGACGTGCGGGTGTCGGTGATGCCGGCCAGCCACGGCGAGCGCGTGGTCATGCGCCTGTTGGATAAACAGGGCGTGCGGCTCGAACTGCCCAGCCTGGGCATGGCGGCGGCGCACCAACAGGCGTTGCTGCGCCTGATCCGCCAGCCGCACGGCATTATTCTGGTCACCGGCCCGACCGGTTCGGGCAAGAGCACCACGCTTTATACCTTGCTGAACCAGATCAATGACGAACAGCGCAACATCATGACGATCGAAGATCCCGTCGAGTATGAACTGGCCGGCATCGCGCAGACGCAGGTGAACCCCAAGGTGGACATGACCTTCGCGCGCGGGCTGCGCGCGCTGCTGCGTCAGGATCCCGATGTGGTGTTGATCGGCGAGATCCGCGACGGTGAAACGGCGCAGATCGCGGTGCAGGCCTCATTGACCGGACATCTGGTGCTGTCGACCCTGCATACCAACACGGCGATCGGCGCCGTGACCCGGCTGCGGGACATGGGCGTTGAACCGTTTTTGCTTTCCAGCTCGCTGAGCGGCGTGTTGGCGCAGCGCCTGGTGCGCCGGCTTTGTCCGCACTGTCGCGAGCCTTATGCGCTGCCTGACGCGCAGCGGCGCCAACTGGGGCTGGCGTCGACGCGGGCGCTGACCTGCTGGCGCCCGATAGGATGCGAGGCCTGCGGCGGGCAGGGCTATCGCGGCCGAATCGGTTTGCATGAACTGTTGGTGCTGGATGAACCGATGCGCAGGGCAATCCACCGTAGCGACGGTGAGCTGGACATCGCCAGGCTGGCCGGGGAGCGCTATCAGCCGCTGCGCCAGGATGGGATCGCCAAAATGTGCGCCGGAGAGACCAGCCTGGAAGAAGTGTTGCGGGTGACGCGCGAAGGGGATGGCGATGAAGTTTGATTATCGCGCCTGCGATCGTGAGGGGCGCGCCCGGCGTGGCGTGTTGGAGGCGGATTCTCTGCGCCAGGCCCGCGATCGGCTGCGTGAGAAGGGGTGGCAGGTGCTGGCGGTGCAGGCGCGCAGGCGATCCGCTCTTGCCGGCCTGCTCGCCGGCCGTTGGATGGGCGGCGTGAGCAGCGGCGATCTGGCGCTGCTCACCCGGCAACTGGCGACGCTGCTGTCTGCCGCGCTGCCGCTGGAAGAGGCGCTGATGGCGGTGGCGCGGCAAACGGAGAAAAAAGGCCTGCAGGCGGCGTTGACTCAGGTGAGGCAGCGCATTCTGGAGGGTTTCCCGCTGGCGCAGGCGCTGGGGCAGCATCCGCAGATTTTTGACCGCCTCTATTGCGCCATGGTGGCCGCCGGTGAGATTTCCGGCCATCTGGCGCCGGTGCTGGAACGGCTGGCCGACTACGTCGAACAGCGCCAGCAAATGAAGAACAAAATCGTGCAGGCGCTGGTGTACCCGATGGTGCTGACGACGGTGGCAATCGGCGTGGTGGCGATCCTGTTGACGGCGGTGGTGCCGAAGGTGATCGAACAGTTTGTGCATATGAAGCAGACCTTGCCGCTGTCGACCCGGATGCTGCTCGGCGCCAGCGACGGGCTGCGACGATGGGGGGCGTTGGCGCTGATATCGGTGCTGACGGGCCTTGGCGCGTTCCGCTATCGCCTGCGGGATCCGGCGCGGCGCGTGCGCTGGCATGCGTTCATCCTGCGGTTGCCGGTGGTCGGCAAGCTGTCGCTGGCGGTGAACACGGCGCGCTACGCCAAAACGCTGAGCATTTTGAACGCCAGCGCGGTGCCGTTGCTGGAGGCGATGCGCATCAGCGCCGGCGTGTTGGGCAACGATGCCGCCCGCGAACGGCTGCTGGCGGCGATGGAGCGGGTGCGGGAGGGCGAAGGATTGTCGCCGTCGCTTGAGGGCACCGCGCTGTTCTCACCGATGATGCGGCACATGATCATGTCCGGCGAGCGCAGCGGTGAGCTGGACATGATGCTCGAACGGGCGGCGACGATGCAGCAGGAGGCCTTCGGCCGGCAAGTCACGCTGGCGCTGGGGCTGTTTGAGCCTTTATTGGTGATCGCGATGGCCGGTTCGGTGCTGTTTATCATTTTGGCCATCCTGCAGCCGATATTGCAGCTCAATAATATGGTCGGCTAATCATGCCGTTAATGGAGAGTAAAGTGATTCATATCAGCAAGATGCGCAGGTCGCGGCAGCGAGGGTTTACGCTGCTGGAAATCATGGTGGTGATCGTCATTCTGGGGCTGTTGGCCAGCCTGACCATTCCAAGCCTGATGGGAAACAAGGAGAAGGCCGATCGGCAAAAGGCCGCCAGCGATATCGTCGCGTTGGAGAACGCGTTGGATATGTACAAGCTGGACAACGGGCGTTATCCCAGCGCGGAACAGGGGCTGGCGGCGCTGGTGACCCGGCCGACGCTGGCACCGATCCCAAGGAATTATCCCGAAGACGGTTATATCCGCCGCTTGCCGCAAGACCCCTGGGGGCAAGCGTATCGTCTGCGCAACCCGGGGCGCCATGGCAAGCTGGATGTGTTCACGCTGGGGCCGGACGGTGTCGCCGATACCGATGATGACATCGGTAACTGGGTGGCCGACGCGCCATGAGGCGCATACGCGGTTTTACGCTGCTGGAGACCATGTTGGTATTGCTGCTGCTGGGGGTGACCAGCGGCCTGGTGATGCTGAGTTTTCCGGCGGATGAGAAGCCGTTGGCGCAGCAGGGAGAGCGATTGAGCCATTGGCTGAATGCCCTCGCCGAGCGGGCCGAGCGCGAAGGGGTGAGGTATGGCGTGGCGTTCGATGACGGCGGTTGGCGTAGCGTCGCCGAAGCGGGGCGGGAGAGCCGGGAGCAGTACGCTCTGCCGGACGGCGTCGCGCTGCGGCTGAGCGTTGAAGGGCAAACCGTCGCGCTAGCCGCAGAGGCGGCGCTGCCACAGGTGTGGCTGTATCCGGGGGGCGAAACCACGGCGTTCAGCGTGGAGCTATCGCAGGGCAAGTGTCTGTGGCGATTGCAGGCGCCCGGTTACTTTGTATTTGAAACGACGGACATTCGTTGCGATGACGCGGAAAATGAGACGCCAGCAGGGCATGACGCTGCTGGAAGTGATGGTGGCCATGATGATCTTCGCCATCGGCTGTCTGGCGCTGATCAACAGCACCGGCGGCCAGGTGCGTAGCCTGAGCGCGATCGAAGCCAAGACCGTGGCGCTGTGGGTGGCGGACAACCAGCTGACGCTGCTGCAGCTCGATCCCCGCCCACCGACGCTGGCCTGGCATTCGGGCTCCACGGTGATGGCCGGTGAAACCTGGCACTGGCGCTATCGCGGGCGGGAGACCAGCGACGCCGGGATGCGGGCGATCGCGATTGAAGTTAGGCGCGACCCGGAGGATCGCAATGCGCTGGTGGAGATGCTCGCCTACAGGGCGTTGCCGTGAAGCGCGCTTTGCAACGGGGTTTTACGCTGGTGGAAATGCTGTTGGCCATTGCCCTGTTCGCCATGCTGTCGCTCACCGCATTGACGGTCTTCAGAGGCGTGCTGAAAAACGACGAAATCACCCAGCGCAAATCGACGCAGTTGACCCAGCTGCAACGGGCGCTGGCGATCGTCGAGCGCGATTTGACGCAGGCGCAGGCGCGCGCGCCGACCGGCGATAAACGCTGGCCGGCGGCGCCGGAGTTTGCGGTGCTGCAGACGGCGGGAGAGGAAGGCGGCGATTTTCAGCTGCTGCTGATCCGAAACGGCTGGCCGAACCCCCAGGCCCGATTGCCGCGCGCCACGCAGGAGCGGGTGGCGTATCGCTACCGGCAGGGGCGGCTCGAACGCCTCAGTTACCCGAATTTGAGCAGCCCGCAGGCGGCGGCGCGCAGCGTGCTGCTGCTGTCTGAGGTGACGCGGTTCCAACTGCGTTTTTACCGGCAGGGCGAATGGTTGACGGCCTGGCGCGCCGGCGGGCTGCTGCCGCAGGCGGTGGAGATCGCCATCGACACCTCTGCGCTGGGGGAAGTCCGGCGCATCGTCACGTTGCCTGCCGCGAGGCCATTATGAATAAACAACGCGGTATGGCGCTGTTGATGGTGTTGCTGATGATGTCGCTGATGGCGATCGTGGCGGTCAATATCAACGATAACTGGCAGCGTTCGCTGGCGCGCACCCAGTCTCAGCAGGATCGGTTGCGGGCGAAATGGTTGCTGCTGGGCGGCGAGAGCTACGCCCGGCAGCGGCTGCAGCAGGCGGGAGAGCAGCGGAAGGCGTGGGGGGCATCAGGGGTGACCTTCAGCATGCGCACCGAAGAGGGGGAAGTGGCGATACGTCTGCGCCGCGTTGACGCCTGTTTCAACCTCAACGCCCTGATCCGCGCTGCCGGCCCGGCGGATGTCGGCGATAGCGAGGGGGGAACCCCCAATAAGGAGAGGCGAATATTCATGCTGCTATTGAACAATCAGGGGATCGCCGCTGCCCAGGCGGGCGCGATTGCCGATGCGATCGTCGCCAGAGCCTATGGCGAAGGGTATCTGATGGGGGATGTCAGCGAGCTGCGGGAGCTGGCCGGCATCGACCGCGAGCTTTATCTGCGTCTTGCGCCGCTGCTTTGTGCGGCGCCGGATGCCGAGCTGCGCCTCAATCCGGACGCCGTGAACGAAGCTCAGCTGCCGCTGCTGCGGGCGATGTTGATGAACGCGCTGAGCGATGAGCGGATGCGGGGGCTGCTGGCGGCCCGCCCGCCGCAGGGCTGGCAGACGCTGGCGTTTTTGTCGCAGGAAAAAGCGCTGCAGGCGCTGGGCGAGGATGGCCTTGGCGAGCGACTTATTTTCGACGATAACCGCTGGATTGCGCAGCTGCAGCTTAGGCTGAACGACGGACGCTATCGGCTGGTCAGCGCGTTGCAGCCGGGCCCGTCAGGCGTCACGGTCAGCGGACGTCGGTTCGACAGAGGGGAAGGGTAAACGATGGCGAACACCATCCTGCTTATCGCGCTGGACGAGGATGCGATGGCCGATGTGCGCTGGGGCCGCGTCGGCGAGACGCGCTGCCGCTTTGCCGCCCGCCTCGATCTGGCCGAAGGCGGTAGTGAGTTGGCGGCCATGGCGCAGGGCAGCCGGGTCGTGGTGCTGGTGCCTGCCCGTCATGTGGTGCTGAGACAAACGACATTCCAGGGCAAGGCCCGGCAGGCGACGCCGCTGGCGCTGGCGTACTCCCATGAGACCGGGTTGTTGAACGATGTCGAGCAGATGCATTGGGCGGTGCTGGGCAAGGTGCAGCGCGATTTCACTATCGCCGGCGTTGCGCTGGCGCAGATGCAAGGGTGGGTTGATAGCCTCAACGCCTGCGGCATTCGCGTCGATGCCCTGCTGCCCGACGTGCTGGCGTTGCCGTTGCCGAACCAATGCAGCGCACTGCGCTGGCGCGGACACTGGCTGCTCCGAACGGGGGGCATGCAGGGCATGCAGTTGCCCGATGCCTGGGGGGACAGCGTCCCGTGGCCGACGCCGGATTGGTGTCTGCACAGTGGCGGAGAGGTGCCGGCGGGCTGGGAAACGGCGCGTATCGATGAGGATCCGCTGTGGCGATTGGCGGAAGAGGCCTGGAACAGCACATCCACGCTGTTGCAGGGGCGTTTCAAACCGGGCGTGCGCTGGCCGCGCCGTCTGCCCGATAAGACCGCCTGCGCGATGCTGTTGCTCAGCGGTTCGCTGCTGGTGGGGGGCTTGCATCACCAATTAATGGCCAGACAGAGCGAAAGCCAGATAACGGCGCTGACTCAGCGCCTGCTGCCGAGTGGCGAGACCGCGCCGGCGTTCGCCGAACGGGCGGCGCAAACGTGGGCACGGCGTATGCAAGACACCCTGAATGCGCCGCAGCTGTTCAGGCTGTTGCCCTACGCGGCCGAGGCGCTTGCTGTCTGGGAACCTCCGCAGTTGCAGGCGCTGGCTTTCGACGCCGCCGACGATCGTTTGGTGGTGACGGTAAACAGAAACGACGCGCCGCTGCCGGCGCCGGTCAACGACGGCGGCGTCAGCATGACGTTCAGCGAGGGAAGCGCGCCTAACCAGGCGATCCTGACGGTGAGAGGTGAGCGATGAACATCGGTTGGCGCGATAAGGCGCTGCGGCGGGCAGTGCTGTTAAGCCTGTTGATGCTGATGGCCTGCGGCTACTGCCTGTATCAGTTTTCGCAGGCGCAAAAAAACGCACAACGGCTGGCGGCGCTGCGAGAGCAGGCGCGCGTCATCCAACAATTGCAGGCGCGTTTGCCGCAGAGCGCCGCCGCGCGCGAGCAACTGCCGGAACGACTGCGACAGAGTGCGCTGGCATATCGCATCGCCATCGCCGAACTGACGGAAAGTGAAGCGGATGTGCGGGTCACGCTGCCACCGGTGCCGTTTGAACGCCTGTTGCCGTGGCTGGCCGCCCTGCAACGCGAGCACGGGATCCGCGTGCTCTCACTCGCCGCAGAACGTGCGGGGCAGGCGCCGGGCGTGGTGCAAATCAGCCAACTGCGGGTAACGGCGCAACCGGGATGTCACCCACGCGACGACAATAGAGGATCCAGAGAGCCATGCTATCCGCAATAAACGCAGTGGCCGATGAACACTGGCTGCTATTTAGCGCCGTGTTGAGCCTGTGCATCGGCAGTTTTATCAATGTGGTCGTTTATCGGCTGCCTGTCATGCTTGAGCGCGAAATGGAAATGGCGCAGGCCGAACGATTTAATCTCTTTTTGCCGCGTTCATTCTGCCCGTGTTGCACAATGAAAATACCGGCGCTCGATAATATTCCTTTATTAAGTTGGCTGCTGTTGCGCGGTCGCTGTCGTTATTGTCGCACGCCTATTTCCATCCGTTATCCACTGGTGGAGCTATTGCTGATGCTAATGGGAATAACGCTGGCCTGGCGCGTCGGCATCGGTGTGGATTGGGTTTTCATGTTAGCGTTTGCTGCATTGCTGCTGGCCTTGGCGGCGATCGACAGCGAGCGTCAGCTGTTGCCGGATTGCCTGACGCTGTCGCTGCTGTGGGCCGGGCTGTTGTGGCATTGCCTGGCGCACCCGGCATTTTTGCCGACGGCGGTCATCGGCGCGCTGGCGGGGTATTTGACGCTGTGGCTGCTGTATTGGGGATTTCGTCTCGCGACCGGCCGCGAGGGGCTGGGATACGGCGATTTTAAACTGCTGGCGGCGCTCGGCGCCTGGGGCGGCTATGCCGTTTTGCCGTCGATTCTGCTGTTTGCCGCCACCGGCAGCCTGCTGTGGCTGCTGCTGCGGGTGTGGCGCGGCGGCGATGGGGCACAGCCCCTGCCTTTTGGCCCGGGTTTGGCGGTGGCGGGCGCCGGCGCGGTAGCCTGCCAGTGGCTTGCGCTACCGCTGGCGGGTTAACGGAGCTGGGCTAAAAACGGCGCCAGCGTTCGGTTGAGTCCGCTGCACTTCTCTTGCAACGGCGTAGCGTCGGCCTCCAGCTGCGCGGCGACGTTTTTGCCTGCGTCAAGTAACTGGGTGCGATTAAGCGCCGGCGCCCAGCCTTTTCTCTCCGCCGCCTGCAACGCCGCCGCCGCGAGTGGGTCGTTGGCCGGGATATCGGCGCGGTTGCAGCGTTCTCTCAGAAACTGGCCGGCGCCGACCAGCGATGACAGCTGGTCGCGCTGGATGGCGGCGTCAGGGGCCGATTTGGCGGCGTGCTGACAGCCGGATAACAGCAGGCATGCCATGAACGCCGTGGCGATGTTTTTCAATGTCACGTTATTTTCCCTGTGGAATTAATTGGCGCGGTGTCGGTATTTTCTTGCGCCGCATGGCGGCGCTTTACGAGGTCAGGAATATGTTAACCCTTTATCATGCGGTTTAATATTCTGACGGCATTAGGTTTTATTATTTTAATGCATTCTAAGTGCCGGGCGTTCAGGGCTTCTACTTATTATTCCTCTCGCGGTATCGCCGCATCTCTTTGAGTTTCTTCTCACTCAGTTGGAATCCAATAAATTTAACTGGAGTCGTAATGAAATTATCCAAAATCGCCCTGATGATGGCAGCGCTCACTGCCTCCTCGGCCGCCTGGTCGCACGGTTATATCGAAGTGCCCGAGAGCCGCGCCTACAAGTGCAAGCTGGGCAGCAACACCGACTGCGGCCGAGCGCAGTGGGAACCGCAGAGCGTCGAGCAGGTTTCCGGCTTCCCTGGCGGCGCGACGCCGCGCGACGGCCAGCTGGCCAGCGGCGGGGTGGGCGGGTTCGAGCCGCTGGATCGTCAGGGCGTCAACGTCTGGGCGTTGAACACCATGAAGCCGGGACCGCAGACGTTCACCTGGTACCACACCGCCAAGCACAAAACCAATAACTGGCGTTATTACATCACCAAACAAGACTGGGACGTGAATAAGCCGCTGTCGCGCGAGGCTTTCGAAAAAGAGCCGTTCTGTGAAGTCGATGGCCATGCTCAGGCGCCAAAAGATCGCGAAGTGCACCAGTGCGTGGTGCCGGAGAGAACCGGCTATCAGGTGATTTATGGCGTGTGGGAAATCAATGACACGGTGAACAGCTTCTATCAGGTGGTTGACGTCAACTTCGAGGACGACGGCGTCGTGTCCGAATGGCGCAAGCAGCTGCAAGGCTCTCTCACCGGCAAAAACCTGCAGGTTGGCGACAAGGTGATCGCCCGTTTCTTTGATGCGGACGGTGAAGTGCTGACGATGAAAACCGAGCTGGCGATTGACAGTGAGGCGCTGACCGACAAAAACCGCTGGAGCCACGCGCTGGCCAGCAAGATCAACGCCGAACAGAAAGCGGTGCGTGCCGGGGTGAAAGACGGTAAAGGCAACGTCAATCCGGTGTTTGGCAATAATGCGGTCTTTGCCAAACAAGGCAGCACGATGGAGAGCGTGGTGATCTCCTATGAGGAAGAAACGCCGACTATCACCGAAGAGATCCGCATCGGCAACCTGTCCAGCACCAAGATCAAGGACGGTAAAGCTCAGCTGACCTTCAATGCCGAGGTTAAAGGCAAATTGACCGTTGAAGCGCGCGTTTACGATCACGGCCAGACGGAAAAAGGCTACGTGAAAGAGACGTTGGAAGACGCCAGCCAGCCGCTGACCATCGCGCTGAACAACGTCAGCGAGGGCCATCACATGCTGAAAGTGATCGCCAGCAACGACAATGGGCAGAGCATTCAGCCGGATATCGAAAACTTCAATCTGGAAGCTGAATCCACCGGCGGTGGCGGCAATGGCGACTACAACTTCGTCTTCCCGAACGCGCTGAGTAAATACACCGCCGGCACCACGGTGCTGCAACCGAAAGACGGCAAGGTTTATCAGTGCAAACCTTTCCCTTACAGCGGTTACTGCATGCAGTGGAACAGCGGCGCGACTCAGTTTGAGCCGGGCGTGGGATCCAACTGGCAGGACGCCTGGGTCGTGAAAAAGTAAGTGCGAATCGGATAGTCAAGCGGCCAATGATGGCCGCTTTTAAAGGAGCTTTATGTCACACGAACCTGCCCGTTACGATCTTTTCAGTCGGTTACTGCATTGGGGCATTGCCGCCGTGATGATCTACGTCATGATCGTGGGTTATTCACTGCATTTTATGACGGATGCGCGCATCTTCGCCTTTTTCTCCGTGACCAATATGTCGTTGGCCTTGGTGCTGACACCGCTGATGGCGGCGCGCTTTATCTGGCGTTTTTTCCGGCCTAAAGTGCCTTATGGCGATATGCTGCAAGGGCGCGAGAAGGGGTTGGTGCATTTGCTGCACGAAATATTCTACCTGCTGATTTTCGTGGTGTTGCTGAGCGGATTTCTCATGCTGGAGCACGGCTTTGCGGTTTTCGGCGCGATCGATTTCCCCCGTCCGATTGCGAATCTTGAGGTTAATCGTTTCTTTTTCGCCGTGCACCGTTATTCATGCATCGCGCTGTCGGCCATGATTGTGCTGCACATCGCGGCGGTGATTAAGCATCACTGTTTCGCCCGGCGGGCGATTTTGCGCCGCATGCTCTGAGCCTGGCGGTGATGGATCACGCCGCCCGGCGCGGCGGCGTGGCAGCGATGGCCTCAGGGATATTCGCCGCGATGTGCACCACACAGGCAATGTGAGGCGAGCGTCTTCACGCGTGAATAGCGTTAAGGCGTAATACCCCGGGCATTAACCGAGAATTGTTGCTATTTATTATTAACGGCAAAGATGAGTGTAATTAACATTTCGTTGTCAATAGGAAAATGACCTATTCAACTTGAACATTGAAGCCGATAAAAGCATCGGCTCAACGCGTTGGGGGCTGATTATCTGACATATTTCCAAACGGAGGTGGGGATTTTGTCATACAGCTTGTTCATGGTCAGCTCCGCCAAACGATGATCGGCGGCTGAGTAAAACAGCTCCAGTTCATCATCGGAAAGCTCGTACTTATTTTTTTCAATAACACGTTCGAGAGTATCAATCGTGGTGCATTTACGTAAACGCATCAGATAGTCGGTTTTAGTCATGGTGGCCTTTTAGTTTAATAACCGTAAAATAGCTCGGGAATAATTATCCCCTAAGTTTTCATTGTCGTACAGATGTCCTCTCCTGAGAACATTCTGAATAATCTCGCCTTGGTTTTTTGCCAGCGGCGCAGGTCGGAATCATTGATACCGTAGCTGCTGAACAGCGTATAGGTATCGTCGAGATATTCCTCGACTAACTCCGACAAATCGGATTCGTCCATGTATTTAATTTTATAACTCATCACAAACGAAGCGATATGTTCGATCAACTCATTAAGCTGAAGGTTGACGGAGGATGTCGGATCGTTGACCCACCCGTGGTGGCTGTCTCCCAGGGTGGCGATACCTTCATCATACAAATTTTCGCACAAGAATTTGAGTTGAGCAATGTCGTGTCGCTTAGGCGAATACTCATCCATATCATCCCCTCCGTAAGTCTTAATGGCGGTGTTGATAACACTATGTGAGTAAGCTGATTTACATCATGAACGGAGGCAGCTTAACGGTGGTTAAATAAACTTCCCGTAAAATGAATATAAATCATTTTTTCGCGTTTGGCCTGCAGTTATTACGTAAACTTACAATTCATCCGCGGTTGATGGGCGTGAGTTATCAATGATGTCGAAGATTAAACCCCGTTGCGCCACACGGAACCGGACGCTATCGCTGATCGTGTCTTCGCTGTTGATATCCAGGCAAGCATTAAAAATGCCCCACTTATAGCGATAACTCATTGAATAATCGCTGTCACCTTGTTGCACTATATCAAGTATTTCTAATGAATCTTCGGCATAGCGTGCGCTTTCAGAATAAAAACTGAGTCCGCTGGTCAGCGCCGGCACTAACTCCGCAATATTGTCATTAATCACTTTCTTTAATTTTTTAACAGAAAGTGCGTTGACGTCCAGGTTACAGGCAAGGGTAACAAGCATTAATCTCGGCCAACAACAATGTTATCTGCTCATCTTACTCCTTTTCCACTCGCGCCGGTAAATTTTTCGATTTACCGCTGTTTTTTTACCTTCCGCCAACATTTGCGTCGAACGGGAATATCCCTGAGTTTGATAAGGGGGCGAGGGGGGGGACCTGCTGCGCGACGAGCTGTTACGTTCCGTTGCATTAATGAGTCCGGCAACGCTTGAGACATACCATTAATTGTGATGTTATATTGTAACTATAAATCTGCTGCTTTGGTTATTCCCTTGATTCCCACTTCGCAAAATGACGCCGCGTCGTCACTGAATTCGTTGTTCACCACCTCCGCGGCCGTGCGCTGTGTGGGCGCTATCGTTTTGTTGACTCTGCTGTGGCTCGGCATTTTTTGGGCGGTGTCGCTGCCATGATTTCATTACGTCAGCTGGCGATAGGCTATGGCGCCACGCCGCTTTTCCCGCCGCTGAGCGGGCAGTTTAGCGCCGGTTCGTTAACCGCGGTGGTGGGCGTCAACGGGGCAGGGAAATCGACGTTGCTGAAAACGCTCGCCGGTTTGTTGCCGCCTGTGGCGGGTCGCCTGGACTTTAGCGGTGAAAAGCCGCCGCGCAAGGCTTATTTACCGCAGCAGGCGGAGCTGGATCGGCAATTCCCGATCGCGGTGAGCGATCTGGTGGCGATGGGATGTTGGCCGCAAAGCGGCATGTTCGGCGGTATGAATCAGCGTGCGGCGAGCCAGGTTAATGAGGCGCTGGCGAGCGTCGGCATGAGCGCGCTGGCGCACAGTCCGGTGGGCGAGCTCTCCGGCGGCCAGCTGCAGCGGGTGCTGTTTGCGCGACTGCTGGTCCAACAGGCGCCGTTGATCCTGCTGGATGAACCCTTCACCGGCATCGACAGCGCCACTACGCAGATCCTGCTGCAGGTGATCGCGCAGCTGCACCAGCAGGGGAGAACGGTGATCGCCGTCCTGCATGACATGTCGATGGTCGCCGAGCATTTTCCGCAGGTGCTGTTGCTGACCCCGCAGGCGTGTCATTGGGGCGCGGCCGAGCGCGTGCTGGAACAGGTGCCGCGGTATCTCGCCGCCGAACGGCAGCCGGGCCTGCGGGTGGTGGCGCCATGATGCTGTTGCATGGGCTTATCGACCCTTTTCTCTCTTTCGGTTTTATGCGACGCGCATTGATGGCGTGTCTGGCGCTGTCGCTCAGCGCCGCCCCGCTGGGGGTGTTTCTGTTGCTGCGCCGCATGAGCCTGGTGGGGGATGCGTTGTCCCACGCGGTGTTGCCCGGCGCGGCAATCGGTTATCTGATTTCCGGCATGTCGCTGGTGGCGATGGGGGTGGGCGGCTTTATCGCCGGGTTGGCGGTGGCGATGCTGTCCGGCCTGGTGAGCCGCCGCACGCCGTTAAAAGAAGATGCCAGCTTCGCAGGATTCTATCTGGGCTCACTGGCGCTGGGGGTCACGCTGGTCTCGCTGCGCGGTTCCAGCGTAGATCTGCTGCACGTGCTGTTCGGTTCGATTCTGGCGGTGGATGCGCAGGCGATGCTGATGGTCGGTGCGATCGCCACGGTGTCGCTGCTGGCGCTGGCGGCGCTGTACCGCGCGTTAGTGATCGAATCTTTCGACGTGACTTTTCTGCGCGTCAACGCGCCACGCCGGTTGGCGCTGATCCACGGCCTGTTTCTGGCGCTGGTGGTGGTCAATCTGGTGGCGGGATTCCAGATCCTCGGCACCCTGATGTCGGTGGGGCTGATGATGCTGCCCGCCGCCAGCGCGCGCTTCTGGGCGCGCAATCTGCCGCAGACGCTGGCGGTGGCGATGGGCATCGGCGCGCTGTCCAGCCTGATTGGGCTGGTGTGGTCCTATTATGCGTCATTGCCTGCCGGCCCGGCGATCGTGCTCAGCGCCAGCGTCATCTTTTTCGTCTCGATCCTGTTTGGAACGCGCGGAGGCATTTGCGCCTTCGCGCGCCGTTGAGAAGTGCCCTTTGCAAGGAGAAAGTATGAAACGTTTACCTATATCGCTGGCGGTTGCTGCTCTGCTGGCCAGCCCATTGGCGATGGCGAAGACCGTCGACGCCGTCGCCAGCTTTTCCATTCTGGGCGATATCGTCAAACAGGTGGGAGGCGATCACGTCAAGGTTAGCACGCTGGTGGGGCCGGATGGCGATCCGCACAGTTTCGAGCCTTCGCCGCAGGACGGCAAGAAGCTGGCTCAGGCTGATGTGGTGTTCGTCAGCGGCCTGGGGCTGGAAGGGTGGATCGATCGCCTGGTCAGCGCTTCGGGTTATAAAGGGCAGGTGATCACCGCTTCACAGGGGATCAACACCCGCCAGATGGAGGAGGACGGCAAACCGATTACCGATCCCCACGCCTGGAACAGCATGAAAAACGGCGTGCAGTACGCCACCAACGTGATGAACGCCCTGATCGCCGCCGATCCCGAGGATGCCAACTATTTTCGCCAGCGCGGCGCCGAATACATTCAGCAGTTGCAAAAGCTGGATCTGTGGGCCAAAACCCAGTTCGCCGCTGTGCCGCCGCAGAAACGTAAGGTGCTCACCAGCCATGATGCCTTTGGTTACTTTGGGCAAGAGTATGGCGTCACCTTCCTTGCGCCGGTCGGATTTTCCACCGAGGCCGAAGCCAGCGCCAGCGATGTGGCCGGCCTGATCAAACAAATCAAACAGGAAAAAGTTAACGCTTACTTTATCGAAAACCAGACCGATCCGCGGCTGGTGAAACAGATTGCCGCCGCCACCGGCGCCAAGGCGGGCGGCGAGCTGTACCCTGAAGCGCTCTCGCGCGTGGGCGGCCCGGCGGCCACCTATGAGCAGGCGTTCAAGCACAATGTCGACGCGCTGCTGAGCAGCATGAAGTAATCTCCGCCCCCGCTTGCCGGCGGGGGCAGCTTGTAGGCACTTTCTCGCCATAAAAAAAGCCCCGTTGAGCAGCAACGGGGCTTTGCGACAGATGGCACTTTGGAGTTAACGCTTTTTCTTACGTCCCTGTACCGCTTTGAATCGCGGATTGCTTTTACAGATCACATAGATGCGGCCACGACGACGCACGACTTTGCAATCCGGGTGGCGATTTTTCGCCGAACGCAATGAACTCAATACCTGCATGGGGGTTCCTTGTTACTTATTGCCGATAAAGCGGCCAAAGCGCTGCTGGAAGCGCGCCGTGCTGCCTTCTTTGGAATAGTCTTTCTGCTTGCCGGTGTAATACGGATGCGAAGCGGAAGAGACGTCGAGGGTGACATACGGCCAGCTTTCGCCGTCCAGCTCGATTGTGCGATCGGTTTTGATGGTCGATCCCACTTTGAAGTAGGCGTTGGCGCTGACATCGTGGAACACCACGGTGCGATAATCGGGATGGATGCCGGGTTTCATAATGGCTCTCTCGTGTAATGTTATACTATAACAACAATTATGCGCCGACCGGGCATCACGATCAAGCGTAAATTGCACACACGAGTGAATTAATGAGAACGGTTTGCATTAAGCAACTGAAGCAAAAGAAAAAGGCCGCATGCGCGGCCTTTTCGATTATCGGGTAGAAATCTCTTCACTGAACGATCAGTGATGCTCTACCGGGTGGCTGTGTTCCAGGTCTTCGTTCTTCTTGCTGAAGCGGCGGCGAACCACCACGAAGAACACCGGTACGAAGAAGATCGCCAATACGGTCGCGGTGATCATCCCGCCCATTACGCCGGTACCTACCGCGTTCTGTGCGCCGGAGCCTGCGCCGCTGCTGATAACCAGCGGCAGAACCCCGAGGATGAAGGCCAGGGACGTCATCAGAATTGGACGCAGACGCATACGCACCGCTTCCAACGTCGCTTCGATCAGACCTTTGCCTTCTTTCTCCATCAGATCCTTGGCGAATTCCACGATCAGGATGGCGTTCTTCGCCGATAGACCGATGGTGGTCAACAGCCCCACCTGGAAGTACACGTCGTTATTCATGCCGCGCATCGTCGCGGCCAACAACGCACCGATAACCCCCAGCGGCAATACCAGCATGACCGAGAACGGTACGGACCAGCTTTCATACAGCGCCGCCAGACACAGGAACACCACCAGAATCGAGATGGCGTACAGCGCCGGCGCCTGGTTGCCCGACAGACGTTCCTGATAGGACATGCCGGTCCAGTCGTAACCGATGCCGCTTGGCAGTTTGGACGCCAGCTGTTCCATCAGGTTCATCGCTTCACCGGTACTCTTGCCCGGTGCAGCCTGGCCCAGAATTTCCATCGACGGCAAGCCGTTATAGCGTTCCAGACGCGGTGAGCCGTATTCCCATTTCGCCGAAGAGAAGGCGGAGAATGGCACCATCTGGCCGCTGGTACCGCGCACGTACCACTTGTTGATGTCTTCCGGCAGCATACGGAACGGCGCGTCTGCCTGTACATACACCTTCTTCACACGACCGCGGTCGATGAAGTCGTTGACGTACGAACCGCCCAGTGCGGTGCTCAGCGTGCTGTTGATGGTGGTGATGCTCACGCCCAGCGCCTTGGCTTTCTCCTGATCGACGATCAGTTTGAACTGCGGCGTATCTTCCAGGCCGTTCGGGCGCACGCCCACCAGCACGTCCGGATGCTGAGCAACCATGCCCAACAGCTGGTTACGCGCTTCGGTCAGTTTTTCGTGCCCCAGGCCGCCCTGGTCAATCAGCTCGAAGTCGAAGCCGGTTGCGGTACCGAGTTCGATGATCGCCGGCAGGTTGAACGGGAACACCAGGCCTTCTTTAATCTGCGAGAAGGCGCCCATGGCGCGACCCGCGATCGCTTCCACCTTGTTCCCGGCCCCTGGACGCTCACCCCAGTCTTTCAGGCTGACGAATGCCAGGCCGTTGTTCTGGCCGTTACCGTTGAAGCCGAAGCCCGCGACGGTAAACACCGAAACCACGTTGTCCTTTTCCTTGTTCAGGAAGTAGTCGGAGACTTCTTCCAACACCTTGTTGGTGCGGGATTCGGTGGCGCCGGCAGGCAACTGCACCATGGTCAACAGGATGCCCTGATCTTCGTCCGGCAGGAACGAAGAAGGAAGACGCAGGAACAGCAGGCCCATGCCAACCACGATCAGCAGGTAGATGATCAGGTAGCGGCCGGTGCTGCGCAGAATGTTGCCCACGCTGTCGGTATAGTGATGCGTGCTCTTCTCGAACATGCGGTTAAACCAGCCGAAGAAGCCCGTTTTAACCCCGTGATCGCCTTTCGGGATCGGTTTGAGCAGGGTGGCGCACAGCGCCGGTGTCAGGATCAAGGCCACCAGCACCGACAGCGCCATCGCGGACACGATGGTGATCGAGAACTGACGATAGATGGCGCCGGTTGAACCGCCGAAGAACGCCATCGGCACGAATACCGCCGACAGCACCATGGCGATACCCACCAGCGCGCCCTGGATCTGGCCCATCGATTTACGGGTAGCTTCTTTCGGCGGCAGCCCCTCTTCGGACATGACGCGCTCGACGTTTTCCACCACCACGATGGCATCATCCACCAGCAGGCCGATCGCCAACACCATGCCGAACATCGTCAGGGTGTTTATCGAGAAGCCGAACGCCGCGAGTATCGCAAAGGTCCCCAGCAACACCACCGGCACCGCGATGGTTGGGATCAGCGTCGCGCGGAAGTTCTGCAGGAACAGATACATCACCAGGAATACCAGGATGATGGCTTCGATCAGCGTTTTCACCACTTCGTTGATGGAGATCTTAACGAATGGAGTGGTGTCGTACGGATAAACCACTTTCATCCCTTGCGGGAAGAATGGCGCCATCTTGGCCAGCTCGTCTTTCACACCTTTGGCGGTGTTCAAGGCGTTGGCGCCGGTCGCCAGTTTGATACCCAGGCCGGCGGCAGGCTTGCCGTTATAACGCGCGGTAACGGCATAGCTTTCCGCGCCGCGCTCGATGTGAGCGACGTCGCGCAGGCGCACCTGGGAACCGTCGGTATTGACCTTCAGCAGGATCTTGCCGAACTCTTCCGGCGAAGTCAGACGGGTCTGCGCGATGATCGAGGCGTTCAACTGCTGCCCCGGCACCGGCGGCAGGCCGCCCAGCTGGCCTGCGGCGATCTGGTTGTTCTGCTCGGTGATGGCGGAGGTCACATCCGTGGTCGTCAGCTGGTAGTTGTTCAGCTTGTTCGGATCCAGCCAGATACGCATCGCGTACTGGGCACCGAACAGCTGCACTTCACCCACGCCGGACGAACGGCTGATCGGGTCCTTGATGTTGGACGCCACGTAGTCCGCAATATCGTCCTGAGTCATGTTCGGATCGTCGGAAACGAAGCCGGCCACCATCAGGAAGCTGCTGCTGGATTTTTCTACTTTCAGGCCCTGCTGCTGAACTTCTTGCGGCAGCAGCGGGGTGGCCAACGACAGTTTGTTCTGGACCTGAACCTGCGCGATGTCAGGATCGGTGCCGGACTCAAACGTCAGGGTAATGGTGACGCTACCAGAGGAATCACTGGTGGAGGACATGTACATCAGGTTATCGATACCATTCATGTTCTGTTCGATAATCTGTGTGACGGTATCCTGCACCGTTTTGGCATCTGCGCCCGGGTAGTTGGCGGAAATACTCACCGCCGGCGGTGCAATAGTGGGATACTGCGCGATTGGCAGTTTCATTATTGCAAGCACCCCCGCCAACATGACGATGATGGCGATTACCCAGGCGAAAATTGGGCGGTCTATAAAGAACTTAGCCATGTATTACAGGCTCCTTTTTATGACTTCTGCGCTTCAGACTGCGGCTGTTTTTGCGCCTGAGTGTCAACTTCCTGCACTTTTACCTGCGCGCCCGGATGCACTTTCATCAGGCCGGTGACGATGACGCGATCGCCGGCTTTCAGGCCATCGGTAACCAGCCATTTGTCGCCAATCGCCTGGTCCGCCTTCAGCGTGCGCAGCTCAACTTTGTTGTCTGCCCCTACCACCAACGCCGTCGCGTCGCCGCGCGGGTTGCGGGTGACGCCCTGTTGAGGCACCAGCAATGCATCGCTGCGTACGCCTTCGTCCAGACGGGCGCGCACGAACATGCCAGGCAACAGCGTATCGTTCGGGTTAGGGAACAGGGCGCGAATGGTGATGGAGCCGGTGGTCTCATCGACGGTGACGTCGGAGAACTCCAGCGTGCCTTCCTGCGCGTATTCGGTGCCGTTTTCCAGCATCAGTTTCACTTTGGCCTTGCCGTTTTCCTGCTTCAGCGCGCCGCTGGCCAGTTCTTGCTTCAGGCGCAGGAAGTCGGTGCTCGACTGGGTGACGTCGACATACATCGGATCCAACTGCTGCACGGTGGACAGGGCGGTTGCCTGGCCGTTGCTGACCAGCGCGCCTTCGGTCACGGCGGATTTGCCGATGCGGCCGGAGATCGGAGAGGTCACCTTGGTGTACGCCAGGTTGATGCGCGCGGTTTCCACGGCGGCCTTGGCGGCCACCACGGCGGCATCCGCTTGCTGCAGCGTGGACACGGCGTTGTCATAGTCCTGCTTGCTGATGTAGCTGGTGCCCAGCAATGGCTTGTAGCGGTTTACCGTCACGCGTGCGATGGAAGCGCTGGCCTGCGCTTTGGCCAAATCGCCTTTCGCGCTGTCGTAGCTGGCCTGATAGGTCGCGGGATCGATTTGGTACAGAGACGTCCCGGCCTTGATATCGCTGCCTTCAACGAAGTTACGCTTCAGGATGATGCCGCTGACCTGAGGGCGAACTTCGGCGATGCGATACGCAGCGGTGCGGCCAGGAAGATCGGTAGTGATATTGAGAGGCTCGGCCTTCAAAGTGACTACGCCCACTTCAGGAGCCTGCTGTTGGGCGCCTTGCTGTTGGGTTTCTTTATCGTTACATCCTGTTAGCACTAAGCTGCCTGAAAGCATCAGAACGGCCGCCAGAGGCGTTAACCCTCTGTTTTTGTTCATAGAAAAACCTCAAGTGTCCGATTTCAAAATGATCAATGGATCACAAGCTTTAAAACCCATTGCTGCGTTAATTATATGTGCGTGCTATGGTACATACATTCGCGAATGTATGTAAATCACACTCCCCCTAAATAACAATGCCATGGCACGAAAAACCAAACAGCAGGCGCAAGAAACCCGGCAGCAAATCCTCGATGCTGCGGTGAGAGAGTTCTCTGAACGTGGCGTTGCTGCAACGTCACTGACAGATATTGCCACCGCTGCCGGGGTTACGCGTGGAGCCATTTACTGGCACTTCAAGAATAAGGTAGACCTGTTTAATGAAGTTTGGGAATCTACCGAGCCGAAAATTGACCAGCTCGAAACAGAGTATCAGGCAAAGTTTCCCGATAATCCACTGCGGGTTATCCGGGAAATTCTGATTTACATTCTGACGTCTACGGTTGAAGACGGCCGCAGGCGGGCGTTGATGGAGATTATATTCCACAAATGCGAGTTTGTCGGTGAAATGATGCCGCTGCTGGATTCGCGCAAGGTGTTGTACCTCGCCGGCTACGAACGCATCGAAGCGGTGCTGTATAACTGCATTCACCACGAGCAATTGCCCGCCGATTTGCATACCCGCCGTGCGGCGATCATCCTGCGCGGTTATATCACCGGCCTGATGGAAAACTGGCTGTTTATGCCGGAAAGTTTCGATCTGCGGGCCGAAGCCGAAGCGCTGGTCGATGCGTTTTTGGAGATGCTGCAGTTTTGCCCCACCTTGCGCCTCAACCCCGACGTCGACCGCCTTCCTTTATAAGGAGAGATTTCATGTCATCAGTTGTTCTTATTGCCAATGGCGCCGCCTATGGCCATGAATCCTTGTTCAATGCGCTGCGGTTGGCCATCGCGCTGAAAGAGCAGCAAAGCAATCTCGACCTGCGGCTGTTTCTGATGTCCGACGCGGTGGTGGCCGGGCTGGCAGGACAGCAGCCGCACGAAGGATACCATCTGCAGCAGATGCTGGAGATCCTCACCGCGCAGCAGGTGCCGGTCAAGCTGTGCAAGACCTGCGCCGACGCGCGCGGCGTCAGCCGCTTGCCGCTGGCGGACGGCGTGGAGATCGGCACGCTGGTCGAACTGGCGCAGTGGACGCTGGCGGCGGAGAAAGTGCTCACTTTCTGATTTCGCGACAACGGGACATCACCGGCAACGTTTTTGTTGTTCGTTGCCCGCCGGCGATCGTGATAATCTTCAGGCTTCTTAACCGATCCGAAGCTAAATCATGCATCGCTGGTTGACTCTGCCCTCTCTGACGCCGCGCTCGTTTGTCGGCGCATGCCGGCGGCGCATCGCCGCCGCGACACTCCTTTTCCTGATTTGCGCGCTGAGCTTGCCGGTGCAGGCGGCGCTGAACGGCGATTTGCCGCAGCGCAGCGAAGTGCAAAGCCAGCTGGAAGCGCTGAACAAGCAAAAAGCCCTGACGCCGGTCGAAAAGCTGTCCCAACAGGATTTAACCCGCACGCTGGAGCTGCTGGACGCCATCGAGCGCAATCGGCAGGACGCGGCGCAGCTTAAACAGCAGGTGCAGCAGGCGCCGGCGAAGCTCAATCAGGTGACCGCCGAACTGGATGCGCTGAAGCAGCCGGTAGACAATGCGGCGGCGCGCGCCGCGCTGTTGCCGCTGTCGCTGCGCCAATTGGAAAGCCGGCTGTATCAAACGCTCGACGAGCTGCAAAGCGCGCAGGAGAGCCTCTCTACTTACAACAGCCAACTGGTGTCGCTGCAAACCCAGCCTGAACGAGTACAAAGCACCATGTACGCCGCTTCGCAGCGCCTGCAGGAGATCCGCAGCCAGCTCAGCGGCCAGACGCCGGGGCAAGATTCGCTGCGCAACAGCCAGCAGGTGATGCTGACCACCGAGCAGGCGTTGCTCAACGCGCAGCTGGAGCTGCAGCGCAAAAGTCTGGAAGCCAATACCACGCTGCAGGATCTGCTGCAAAAACAGCGTGATTACACCACGGCGCATATCGACGCGCTGGATCGCTCGGTACAGTTGCTGCAGGAGATCGTCAACAGCAAACGTTTGACGCTGTCTGAAAAGACCGCCAAAGAGGCGCAGAACCCGGAAGACGCCACCGATATTCAGCACGATCAGCTGGTCAGCAAGCAACTGGACGTCAACCGCCAGCTGAGCCAGCGGCTGATCGCCGCCACCGAAGAGAGCAACACCCTGTTCCAGCAGAACATTCGGGTCAAAAACTGGCTCGACCGCGGGCTGCAGGCGGAGCGTAACCTGAAAGAACAGATCCAGGTGCTGAAGGGCAGCCTGGTGCTGTCGCGCATCCTGTATCAGCAGCAGCAGAGCCTGCCGCAGGGCACGCTGTTGGCGGATATGGACACGCGCATCGCCGATTTGCGGCTGGAGCAGTTCGATATCAATCAGCAACGCGACGATCTGTTCAAGGGAGAGGATTACATCAACCAGCTGGTGGCCGAAAGCAAGGAAAAGGCCGGCCCGGAGGTGATCGACGCGTTAAACGAGATCGTCGATATGCGCCGCGAACTGCTGGATCAGCTGAACAAGCAGCTCAGCAACCAGCTGTCGCTGTCGATCAACCTGCAGATCAATCAGCAGCAGCTGACCAGCGTTTACGGTTCGCTGCAAGATACGCTGACCCAGCAGATTTTCTGGGTTAACAGCAACAAGCCGGTCGATCTGGCGTGGCTGAAGGCGATGCCGGAGGCGGTGCGCGATCAGATTGCCGGTCTCGATCTCAAATTCGACGGCGGCAAGCTGGTGCAGGGCGGGCTGAATGCGCTGGTGTTCCTGATCCCGATGCTGTTGGCGATCGGGGTATTGCGCTGGCGCTACCGGCTGATCGACGGCCATTTGCAAAAGCTGGCCAACGACGTGGGGCAACTTAAGCGCGACGGCCAACTGCACACGCCGAAGGCCATCGCGCTGACCTTGCTGAAAGTGTTGCCCGGCGCCGCGTTACTCCTCGGCGTCGGTTTCTGGATGTATCGCGCGGATTTCGGCATCAGCGACTTTATATGGGCATTGTCGCAGCAGCTGGCGCTGTCGTGGCTGGTGTTCGGCTTCAGCTATCGCATGCTGAAACCGGGCGGCATCGCCGAGCGGCATTTCAACTTCGGCGCCAACCTGTGCGCGCATTACCGCCGTCAGACGCTGCGGCTGGGGTTGGCGCTGCAGCCGTTGATCTTCTGGTCGGTATTGGGCGAGAAAGCGCCGCTGCGTCTGGTGGAAGACGTGATCGGCCAGATCGTGGTGATGTTGACGCTGGCGCTGCTCACGGTGCTGGTGTTCCCGCTGTGTCGCGACAGCTGGCGTGAAAAGGGCTCGCACGCCGTGCGGCTGGTGGTGGTCACCGCGCTGGCCGCCACGCCGCTGATCCTGCTGGGGCTGATGTTCGCCGGCTACTTCTATACCACGCTGCGGCTGGCCAGCCGCTGGATAGACAGCCTGTATCTGTTTTTCCTGTGGAATATCGTATACCTGACCGCGCTGCGCGGCCTGAGCGTGGCGGCGCGGCGTCTGGCTTACCGGCGCGCGTTGGCGCGGCGGCAAAACGTGGCGAAAGAAGGAGCCGAAGGCGGCGAACCGGTGGTGGAAGAGCCGCCGCTGGCGCTCGATCAGATCAACCAGCAGTCGCTGCGCCTGACCACCCTGGTGCTGTTCGCCATCTTCGCCAGCGCTTTCTACGCCATTTGGTCGGATCTGGTGACGGTCATCGCTTATCTGGACAGCATCACGCTGTGGCATTACACCAGCACCGTGGCGGGCAGCAGCGTGTCGCAGGCGGTGACGCTGGGCAACATGATGGTGGCGATCGCCGCAGTGATTGTCGCCTACGTGCTCACCCGCAACTTGCCCGGTTTGCTGGAGGTGGTGGTGCTGTCGCGGCTGCAACTGCGGCAGGGGGCGTCTTATGCCATCACCACCGTGCTCACTTACCTGATTACCGCCGTGGGCGCCGTGGTTGCGCTGGGATCGCTCGGCGTATCCTGGGACAAACTGCAATGGCTGGCCGCCGGTCTGACGGTCGGGCTGGGCTTCGGCCTGCAAGAGATCTTCGCCAACTTCGTCTCCGGCCTGATCATTCTGTTCGAACGCCCGATCCGCATCGGCGATACCATCACCATCGGCACCTTCTCCGGTTCGGTCAGCAAGATCCGCATTCGCGCCACCACCATTACCGACTTCGATCGCAAAGAGGTGATCATTCCGAACAAGGCGTTCGTCACCGAGCGTCTGATCAACTGGTCGCTGTCCGATACCATCACCCGCGTGCTGATCAAGGTCGGCGTGGCCTACGGCTCCGATCTCGACAAGGTGAAAAAGGTGCTGCTGCAGGCGGCGCACGACAACCCGCGGGTCATGACCGATCCCGAACCGCAGGTGTTCTTCCTCAACTTCGGCGCCAGCACGCTGGATCACGAACTGCGGCTCTATGTGCGGGAACTGCGCGATCGCAGCTACACGGTGGACGAACTGAATCGCTCAGTCGACCGCTTGTGCCGGGAAAACGGCATCGACATCGCCTTCAACCAGCTGGAGGTGTATCTGCATAACCAGCAGGGCAATGAAGTGCAGGAAGTGAAAAGAACGCTGTCGCCGGACGACGGCGGCCAGACGGCGGCGGATAAGCAATGAGAGGCGAAAGGGACAGCGGCGCTGTCCCCGGTTACTGTCCGGCAGGCAGATAGGGAGAGGTGACGCCGGCGCGCTGCAGCTTTTCCTGATAATCCCGTTTGACGATATCCAGCGCCGCCAGCGCGGTGGCTGGATCGATCTCGTTGCATTCCAGCAGGTAAATCAAGTCTACCGCCAGCTGCAGTTCGGGTGAGGCGTTTTCCAGAGACATAGCACCTGCGCTTATTTAATTAATGGGATGAATAACTCGGGTATCGGCAGAGTATAGTGAACCCGGCGCGCAACCGGGGAATAATCATTAAAATATTGTGATAAATCTTCAAAAACCGTTTTCTTTGCGCTCGATATTGCGCTCGATGCGCGCCAACGCCTGACGACAGCGCATCAGCCGCCCCTCCAGCGCCGCCAGCTCGTGCTGCAGCTTTTGCTGGGCCGCCAGCGTGGTCTGGCGCCCCAGCAGGCTTTCCCGATCCTGAATCATGGCGATCAGCCGGCGTTCGTAATCCTGATGCTCGGCCAGCTTGTGGTAGAGATCGACCTCGGGGGCTTCCTTCGGCTGATTCTTGCGCCGCAGCGCCTGGGTCGCCAGCTCGCGCTGCAGGGCGGCGATCTGAGCCACCAGTTTTTCGGCCAGAAAGGCCACCTGGCTGGCGCGGCTGTCGTTAGCGGCGTTTTGCAGCTGGGCGAAGTTTTTCTCCACTTCGGCCAGGTAGTCGCGCAGCCGCGTGCCGCGGTTGGCGAACAGGGCGGCGTCGAACCGCGCCTGCGGGATCGGGGCGTCGCCGCGCGGGCTGACTTCGGCCGCCAGCGCCGCAATCTGCTGTGCCAACACCTGTAATAGACGCTGAGTGCTCACATAAGCTCCCTCTTGATTTCAACAGGCGTAAGCTTGCCCGCGAAGCCGTCCTGAAACAAGCGCCGCATGCATATTCCGCCGGCGCGGCGCCGATGCTACAGTAAGCCGCAACCGATTGAGGAGCGAAGAACCGCATGACGCGTGGGTTATTGATCATTTTGGGCTGGTTGGCGGTGGTGCTGGCGACGTTGGGCGTGGTGTTGCCGCTGTTGCCGACCACGCCGTTCCTGCTGTTGGCCGCCTGGTGCTTCGCCCGCTCCTCGCCGCGCTTTCATCACTGGCTGCTGTACCGTTCCTGGTTTGGCCCTTATCTGCGCCATTGGCAGCAGCATCGCGCGCTGCCGCCGGGGGCGAAGTGGAAAGCGGTGCTGGTGATCGTGCTGACCTTCGCCTGTTCGCTGTGGCTGGTGAAAATCTGGTGGGTGCGCGGGCTGTTGCTGCTGATGTTGGCCATTTTGCTGACCTTTATGCTGCGCCTGCCGGTTATTGATCTGCCGCAACAAAAACAGCGCTGATTGTACCTTAAACTCCTCAATAGCTTTCAAGCCGCAGCCAGGCGACAAACGCAGGCATCCCCGGGAGCTTACTTAGGTAAGTAATGCGTGCGGTCAACAACGCTGCGGGTTGAAAGATGCAGGGGAGAGTTGCATTTGTCCGCCAGTTTGCATAGATTTGGGCGTTTTCGTGCGCGGATCGCCTGCCATTTTTTCTCCGGTGTGTTTCACCCGGGGGCGGCGGGTGAGCGGCGCGCCGGTTTTCAGGCAGTTTTATCAGGCAACAATTATGACCGCTACTGCGCAGCAGCTTCAGTTTATTAAAGACAGTATCAAAACCATCCCGGATTATCCGAAGCCGGGCATCCTGTTCCGCGACGTGACCAGCCTGCTGGAAAACCCGTTGGCCTACGCCGCCAGCATCGAGCTGCTGGTTGAGCGCTATCGCGAAGCGGGCGTGACCAAGGTGGTGGGTACCGAAGCGCGTGGTTTCCTGTTCGGCGCGCCCGTCGCGTTAGCGTTGGGCGTCGGTTTCGTGCCGGTGCGCAAACCGGGCAAACTGCCGCGCGCCACGCTCAGCGAAAGCTATGAGCTGGAGTACGGCACCGACAAGCTGGAGATCCACACCGACGCCATCACCGCGGGCGACAAAGTGCTGGTGGTGGACGATCTGCTGGCGACCGGCGGCACCATTGAAGCGACCACCAAACTGATCCGCCGTCTGGGCGGTGAAGTGAAAGACGCCGCGTTCATCATCAACCTGCCGGATCTGGGCGGAGAAGCGCGTCTGAACAAGCTGGGCATCGATTGCTACTGCCTGGTGGACTTCGCCGGTCATTGATGCGGCATCGCCCCTTGGGCACAACGGCCTCGCGGATTGCCGCGGGGCTGTGTTAGCATGACCCTCCAGATTACTCGACTTCTCCGGTATTAATGAGCTATCAGGTTCTCGCCCGTAAGTGGCGCCCTCAAACGTTCGCAGACGTGGTCGGCCAGGAACATGTCCTGACCGCGCTGGCCAACGGCCTCTCGCTGGGGCGGATCCATCACGCCTATCTGTTCTCGGGCACGCGCGGCGTGGGGAAAACCACCATCGCCCGCTTGCTGGCCAAAGGCCTGAACTGTGAAACCGGCATCACCGCCACGCCGTGCGGCCAATGCGACAACTGCCGCGAGATCGAGCAGGGGCGCTTCGTCGATCTGATCGAGATCGACGCCGCTTCCCGAACCAAGGTGGAAGATACCCGCGATCTGCTGGACAACGTCCAGTACGCGCCGGCGCGCGGCCGCTTCAAGGTCTACCTGATCGATGAAGTGCACATGCTCTCGCGCCACAGCTTCAACGCGTTGCTGAAGACGCTGGAAGAGCCGCCGCCGCACGTCAAATTCCTGTTGGCCACCACCGATCCGCAAAAATTGCCGGTGACCATTCTTTCCCGCTGCCTGCAGTTTCACCTCAAAGCGCTGGACGTCGATCAGATCCGCCAGCAGCTGGAAACTGTGCTGACGGCGGAGCAGATCACCAGCGACGCCCGCGCGCTGCAGCTGCTGGCGCGCGCCGCCGACGGCAGCATGCGCGATGCGCTGAGCCTGACCGATCAGGCGATCGCCATGGGGCAGGGGCAGGTGACGGCCGCAACCGTCAGCCAGATGCTCGGCACGCTCGATGACGAGCAGCCGCTGGCGATCCTCGAAGCGCTGGTCAGCGCCGACGGTGAAAAGGTGATGGCGCAGGTCGCGCAGGCCGCTTCGCGCGGCGTGGATTGGGAAAACCTGCTGGTGGAGACGCTGGCGTTGCTGCATCGCATTGCGATGGTGCAACTGCTGCCTTCGATGCTCGACAACCACTACGCCGCCGTGGAACAACGGCTGCGCGAGCTGGCGCGCACCCTGCCGCCGGCCGATGTGCAACTCTATTACCAGACGCTGTTGGTGGGCCGCAAAGAGCTGGCCTATGCGCCGGATCGCCGCATGGGGGTTGAGATGACCCTGCTGCGCGCGCTGGCGTTTCACCCGAAAGCGGTGATCCCGGAGCCGGTGGCGTTGGTGCAGACCGCGCCGGCGCCGATGGCGCAGCCGCAGCAGGCCGCATCGCCACAGCCGCCGCAGTTTCAGGACGCGCCGCCGCCGCTAGGGCAGCCGGCCGCGCCGCAGCGACAATCATCGACTCCTTTACCGGATGCCACCGCCCAGCTGTTGAAAGCGCGGTCCCAGCTGCAACGGCAGCAGGGAGCATCCACACCAAAAAAGAATGAGCCGGCGGCGCCAGGAATAGCGCGGCCGGCAAACTCGGCGCTGGGGCGTTTGGCTTCCGTGACCGAGCGCAGCCAGCAGCGCCTGGCGGAGAAGAAGGTGCCGGCGAAACCGGAAGCCTATCGTTGGCGCGCGCAGACCGAGCCCGAGGCGGCGCCGGAACCGCTGGCGACGCCGAAAGCGCTGCGCACGGCGTTGGAGCACGAGAAAACGCCGGAGCTGGCCGCCAAGCTGGTGGTGGAGTCGCTGGAGCGCGACGCCTGGGCGGCGGAAATCGATAAGCTGAAGATCCCGAAACTGGTGCAGCAGCTGGCGTTGAACGCCTTCAAGCAGCAGCCGGAGCCGGGCAAGATTAGCCTCCATCTGCGGTCTTCGCAGCGCCATCTGAATTCGCCTTCGGCGCAGAAGACGCTGGCCGACGCGCTCGGTGAGCTGTACGGCGGTCCGATCGAGCTGACCGTGGTGGAGGACGATAATCCGGCGGAGCGCACCCCGCTGGAATGGCGACAAGCCATCTATGAGGAAAAGCTGGCGCAGGCGCGCCAGTCCATCGAAGCGGATACCAACATTCAGACGCTGCGCCGATTCTTCGACGCGGATCTGGATGAAGAGAGTATTCGCCCCCTTTAAATGCTGCGCGATGTGCGCGGCCCTAGCGACGAGAGACGACTATGTTTGGTAAAGGCGGTCTGGGCAACCTGATGAAGCAAGCCCAGCAAATGCAAGAAAAAATGCAGCAGATGCAGGAAGAAGTCGCCAAATTGGAAGTGACCGGCGAATCTGGCGCCGGCCTGGTGAAAGTCACCATCAATGGCGCGCACAACTGCCGCCGCGTGGAAATCGATCCAAGCCTGATGGAAGACGACAAAGAGATGCTGGAAGATCTGATCGCCGCTGCGTTTAACGACGCCGCGCGCCGCATCGAAGAGACCCAGAAAGAGAAAATGGCCTCCGTCTCCAGCGGCATGCAGTTGCCGCCTGGCTTCAAGATGCCGTTCTGATGCAAACCAGCCCGCTCCTTGAATCCCTGATGGAGGCGCTGCGCTGCCTGCCGGGCGTCGGCCCGAAATCGGCGCAGCGCATGGCGTTTCAGCTGCTGCAGCGCGATCGCAGCGGCGGCATGCGTCTGGCGCAGGCGTTGACGCGCGCGATGTCGGAGATCGGCCACTGCGCCGATTGCCGCACCTTCACCGAGCAGGACGTCTGCACCATCTGCGCCAATCCGCGCCGCCAGCAAAACGGCCAGATTTGCGTGGTGGAAAGCCCGGCGGATATCCACGCCATCGAGCAGACCGGCCAGTTCGCCGGGCGCTACTTTGTGCTGATGGGGCATCTGTCGCCGCTGGACGGCATCGGGCCGGGCGATATCGGTCTGGATCGCCTGGAGCAACGGCTGGAAAAGGAAAGCATCACCGAAGTGATCCTCGCCACCAACCCGACGGTGGAAGGGGAGGCGACCGCCAACTACATCGCCGAGATGTGTGGCCAGTATGGCGTGCTCGCCAGCCGCATCGCCCACGGCGTGCCGGTGGGCGGCGAGCTGGAGATGGTCGACGGCACCACGCTGTCGCATTCGCTGGCGGGGCGCCACGCCATCAAGTTCTGATGTTTTCCCGGATGGGGCCGCCCGGCCCCATTGTTTTTTGCCAAAAATTTCCCGCCGTCCGCTTGAAAAACAAGACCCTGACCCTCATCTGATCCTCATTGTTCGATTTTGGTAGCCATTGTCTTTTGAGGTAATCAATGAGTATGAAAGGTCAAGAAACCCGCGGGTTCCAGTCTGAAGTAAAACAGCTGCTTCATTTGATGATCCATTCGCTGTACTCCAACAAAGAAATTTTTCTGCGCGAGCTGATCTCCAACGCCTCTGACGCCGCCGACAAGCTGCGCTTCCGCGCTCTGTCCGCGCCGGAGCTGTATGCCGGCGATGGCGAGCTGCGCGTGCGTTTGTCCTTCGATAAAGAGCAGCGCACCCTGACCATTGCCGACAACGGCATCGGCATGCGCCGCGAAGAAGTGATCGAAAACCTCGGCACCATCGCCAAATCGGGCACCAAAGCGTTCCTGGAATCCATCGGTTCCGACCAGGCGAAAGACAGCCAACTGATCGGCCAATTCGGCGTTGGTTTCTACTCGGCGTTCATCGTGGCGGACAAAGTGACCGTGCGCACCCGCGCGGCCGGCGCCGCCGATGACGAGGGCGTGTTCTGGGAGTCCGCCGGTGAAGGCGACTACACCATCGCCGACATCACCAAAGAGACCCGCGGCACCGAAATCACCCTGCATCTGCGCGAAGGCGAAGATGAGTACCTCGACGCCTGGCGCCTGCGCTCGGTGATCGGCAAATATTCCGATCACATCGCCTTGCCGGTAGAGATCGAAAGCAAGAACGAAGAAGACGGCACCGTCACCTGGGAGAAGATCAACAAGGCGCAGGCCCTGTGGACCCGCAGCAAGGCTGACGTGACCGACGAAGAGTACAAAGAGTTCTACAAGCACATCGCCCACGATTTCACCGATCCGCTGAGCTGGAGCCACAATCGAGTGGAAGGCAAGCAGGAATATACCAGCCTGCTGTATATCCCGGCGCAGGCGCCGTGGGACATGTGGAACCGCGATCACAAGCACGGCCTGAAGCTGTACGTGCAGCGCGTGTTCATCATGGACGACGCCGAGCAGTTCATGCCGAACTACCTGCGCTTCGTGCGCGGCCTGATCGATTCCAACGATCTGCCGCTGAACGTATCGCGCGAGATCCTGCAAGACAGCCGCGTGACGCAGAACCTGCGCGGCGCGCTGACCAAGCGCGTGCTGCAGATGCTGGATAAGCTGGCCAAAGACGACGCCGAAGGCTACCAGAAATTCTGGCAGCAGTTCGGTCTGGTGCTGAAAGAAGGCCCGGCGGAAGATAACGGCAACCAGGAAGCGATCGCCAAACTGCTGCGCTTCGCGACCACCCACGGCGACAGCTCGGCGCAGACCGTGTCGCTGGAAGAGTACGTCGGCCGCATGGCGGAAGGGCAGGAAAAGATTTACTACATCACCGCCGACAGCTACGCCGCCGCCAAGAGCAGCCCGCATCTGGAGCTGTTCCGCAAGAAAGGCATCGAAGTGCTGCTGTTGTCCGATCGCATTGACGAGTGGATGATGAGCTACCTGACCGAGTTCGACGGCAAGCCGTTCCAGTCGGTCAGCAAGGCGGATGAAACGCTGGATAAACTGGCGGATGAAACCGAAGAGCAGAAGGCGGCCGAGAAGCAGCTGGAACCGTTCATCGAACGCGTGAAAACCCTGCTGGGCGACCGCGTGAAGGATGTGCGTCTGACGCACCGCCTGACCGATACGCCGGCGATCGTGGTGACCGACGCCGACGAGATGAGCACCCAGATGGCCAAGCTGTTCGCCGCTGCGGGCCAGCAGGCGCCGGAAGTGAAGTACATTTTCGAGCTTAATCCTGAGCATGCGTTGGTCAAACGCGCATCCGACGTGGGCGATAACGAACATTTCGCCGAGTGGATCGACCTGCTTTTGGATCAGGCGCTGTTGGCTGAACGCGGCACGCTGGAGGATCCGAACCTGTTCATCCGCCGCATGAACAAGTTGCTGTCCGCCTGAAGTTGATTATATGCGCCCTTAACGGCATCGTTAGGGGCGCATTTCCGGTTTTTCCCCGCATTTTCCCCTCTTTTGTTCGCTTGAATTTTTGCATATTCCGCAATCGATTTCCTTCGCGCGCCTTGAGCCTGCCCCCCCTGAAATGGTATCGTTGAGCGTTTTCGCAATTTTATAAAAACTACATAGCAAGGGGATTTACGCAATGCGTATCATTCTGCTGGGCGCTCCGGGCGCTGGTAAAGGTACTCAGGCTCAATTCATCATGGAGAAATACGGCATTCCGCAAATCTCCACCGGTGATATGTTGCGCGCAGCCGTGAAGGCCGGCAGTGAACTGGGCAAGCAGGCGAAAGAGATCATGGACGCCGGCAAGCTGGTGACCGATGAGCTGGTGATCGCGCTGGTCAAAGAGCGCATCGCTCAGGAAGATTGCCGCAAGGGCTTCCTGTTGGACGGCTTCCCGCGCACCATTCCGCAGGCTGACGCGATGAAAGAAGCCGGCATCAACGTGGACTTCGTGCTGGAGTTCGACGTGCCGGACGAGCTGATCGTTGACCGCATCGTTGGCCGCCGCGTGCACGCGCCGTCCGGCCGCGTATACCACGTGAAGTTCAATCCGCCGCAGGTGGAAGGCAAAGACGACGTGACCGGCGAAGAGCTGACCACGCGCAAGGACGATCAGGAAGAGACCGTGCGCAAGCGCCTGGTGGAATACCATCAGATGACCGCGCCGCTGATCTCTTACTACAGCAAAGAAGCGGCAGCGGGCAACACCCAATACCGCAAAATCGACGGCACCCGCAAGGTGGCCGAAGTGAGCGCAGAGCTGGCGACTATCCTCGGTTGATAGCAAGCTGGCTGTGCATGACGCCGGGCCTGTGGCCCGGCGTTTTTTTTGCCGTTTTCCCGTTAAATTGTGATCGCGGCGGCTTGTTGCGGCCGTGCCCGTTAATCGCCCGCGCCAAATGGCGTATAACAAGCCTGCGTTTTCATCCTCAGCAGGGAGCCGGGCATGCTCAGACAGACCAAACTTCTGGCGGAAGCCACCGCGCGCCAGATCGTCCAGCGGGCGATGGGCATCATCAGCCATTCCGTCAACGTGATGGACAGCAACGGCGTGATCATCGCTTCCGGCAACCCACAGCGTCTGTTCCAGCGTCATGAAGGCGCGGTGCTGGCGCTGGCGGAGAATCGGGTGGTGGAAATCGACCGCGCCACCGCCGAACACCTGAAGGGCGTGCGGCCCGGCATCAACCTGCCGTTCAGCTTTCGCAATCAGCGGGTGGGAGTGATCGGCATTTCCGGCGAGCCGGCCGAGGTGCGCGCCTACGCCGAGTTGGTCAAAATGGCGGCGGAGATGATGGTGGAGCAGGCGGCGCTGCTGGATCAGCACCAGTGGGAAAAACGCTACCGGGAAGAGCTGGCGAACCAGCTGTTGCAGCCGCAGCCGAACACGGCGTCGCTGGAAGCGATGGCGGCGTATCTGGGATTGGATCTGCGCCAGGCGCGCATCGTCTGGATCGTCGAGCTGCAAGAGGCGCAGCCGCACCTGCTGCGCGAACTGCTGGCTGAGCTGGAGGCCACCCAGCGCGATGCGTTGATCGCCATTACCGGCTTCAATGAAATGACCCTGCTGCGCCCGGCCAGCATGGCGCAAGGCGAGTGGAGCCTGAAGCTGGAGCGCCAACAGGCGCAGCGTCTGCAAAACCAGCTCAAGCACCGCTTTCGGGTGCGGCTGATCGTCGGCGGTTTCTACGACGATCCGCAAAGCGCCTACCGCTCCAGCCTGACCGCGCGCGCCACCCAGGCGATGGCGCAGCGCCTGAAATTGCGCCACGCCACGCTGTTCTACCACGACTATCCGCTGCCGTCGCTGCTGTGCGATCTCGGGGAGGACTGGCGAGCGCAAGAGCTGGGGCGCCCCTGGCGGACGCTGGAGGAACAGGATGAAAAAGGCGTGCTGCGCGCCACGCTGCGCCACTATTTTTCGCAGAATTGTGATCAGACGCAGGCCGCCGCGCAGCTGCATATTCACGTCAATACCCTGCGCTATCGCCTGCAGCGCATCGAAGCCATAACCGGTATGAAAATCAATCAATTAACTGACTCTCTGCGGTTGTATATCGGCATGCTGATGCACGACTGAGTTGTGCCAACCCACAAATTCCGCGCCGTTCCTTCGGCGATTTTTTGTTGTTTCCCCTCAGGCCAACGCCGGGCGCGCGGGATATGTTGGCCTGCACATCAACCACGGAGAAAACAACAATGACAACCGTATCCACTCTGGGGGCGCTGGTGGCGTTAGCCGTCGCCATCGTCCTGATTCTACGCAAGGTTCCACCGGCTTACGGCATGATTGCCGGCGCGCTGGCGGGCGGGCTGTGCGGCGGCGCCGATCTGGTGCAGACCGTGACGCTGATGATCGGCGGGGCGCAGGGCATCACCAACGCCGTGATGCGCATTCTGGCGGCGGGGGTATTGGCCGGGGTGCTGATCGAATCCGGCGCGGCGCACACCATCGCCGAAACTATCGTACGCAAGGTGGGCGAAACCCGCGCGCTGCTGGCGCTGGCGGTGGCTACACTGATCCTGACGGCGGTGGGGGTGTTTATCGACGTGGCGGTGATCACCGTCGCGCCGATCGCGCTGTCGATCGCCCAAAAGGCCGGCATTTCTCGTGCGGCGATCCTGCTGGCGATGATCGGCGGCGGCAAGGCCGGCAACGTGATGTCGCCCAACCCGAACACCATCGCGGCGGCGGACAACTTCCACGTGCCGCTCACCTCGGTGATGATGGCCGGCATCGTGCCGGGGCTGTGCGGCCTGGTGGTGGCCTATCTGCTGGCGCGTCGCCTGAGCGATAAAGGTAGCAGGGTGATGGCTGAAGAGCTGACTCAGCATGCCGAAGGGGCGCGGCCGGGCTTCGCTGCGGCGATCAGCGCGCCGCTGGTGGCGATCCTGCTGCTGTCGCTGCGGCCGATCGCCGGTATCGCCGTCGATCCGCTGATCGCACTGCCGGCCGGTGGTTTGGTGGGCGCGCTGCTGATGGGGCGCATTCGTCAGTGCAATCAGTTTATGGTCTCCGGCCTGTCGCGCATGGCGCCGGTGGCGATCATGCTGCTCGGCACCGGCACGCTGGCGGGCATTATCGCCAACTCGGGGCTGAAGGATGTCTTGATTACCGGTTTGACGCACACCGGGCTGCCGGCCTGGCTGCTGGCGCCGCTGTCCGGCGCGCTGATGTCGATGGCGACCGCGTCGACCACCGCCGGCACCGCCGTCGCCTCCGGGGTGTTCAGCTCCACGCTGCTTGAGCTGGGGGTGAGCGGATTGGCCGGCGCGGCGATGATCCATGCGGGCGCCACGGTGCTGGATCACCTGCCGCACGGCAGCTTCTTCCACGCCACCGGCGGCAGCGTCAATATGGCGGTGCACGAGCGGCTCAAACTGTTGCCGTATGAAACGCTGGTGGGGTTCACCATCGCGGCAATCTCGGCGCTGATGTTTGGCGTATTTAACCTGGCGGGATAAGGAACAGTGATGAAAACGCTGAAAAAAGTGGTTATTGCCCCGGATTCTTTCAAAGAGAGCCTGAGCGCGCTCGGCGTCGCCGACGCCATCGAGCGGGGATTCCGTCAGATTTACCCGCAGGCGCACTACGTGAAGCTGCCGATGGCGGACGGCGGTGAAGGCACGGTGGAGTCGATGGTGGCGGCCACCGGCGGTGAAATCGTTCAGGTGACGGTCACCGGCCCGCTCGGGGAGCCGGTGCAGGGGTTCTATGGCTTGTTGGGCGATGGCGAAACCGCGGTGATTGAAATGGCCGCCGCCTCCGGGCTGCACTTGGCGCCGCCCAACCGGCGCGATCCGCGCATCACCACCAGTTACGGCACCGGCGAACTGATGTTGGCGGCGCTGGATCGCGGCGTGAAGGCGATCGTTCTCGGCATCGGCGGCAGCGCCACCAACGACGGCGGCGCCGGAATGATGCAGGCGCTGGGCGTTAAATTGCTGGATAAGGATCGTCGCCCGCTGCCAATGGGCGGCGCGGCGCTGGCGCAGCTGGCGCACCTCGATCTCGCCGGGCTGGACGCGCGTTGGCAGCGGGTGAGCGTAACCGCCGCCTGCGACGTGGATAACCCGCTGTGCGGCGCAAAGGGCGCGTCGGCGGTATTCGGGCCGCAGAAAGGGGCGACGCCGGAGATGGTGGCGCAGCTCGATGCGGCGTTGCACCACTATGGCGAACTGCTGGAACGGGAAACCGGCCGCGCCGTGCTGACCCAGCCAGGGGCGGGTGCGGCGGGCGGCATGGGGGCGGCGCTGCTCGGCATGCTCGACGCGCGCTTGCGGCCGGGCATCGAAATCGTCACTGAAACCCTGCGCCTGGATGAAGCGGTGCGCGATGCCGATTTGGTGATCACCGGCGAAGGGCGGCTGGACAGCCAGTCTGTCCACGGTAAAACGCCGATCGGCGTGGCGCGGGTAGCCAAGCGTCACGGCGTGCCGGTGATCGCCATTGCCGGCAGCCTGGCGCCGGATTATCCGGTGGTGCATCAACACGGCATCGATGCGGCGTTTTCGGTGCTCGATCGCATCGTGACGCTGGAAGAAGCGCTGGCGGACGCCGATCGCAATCTGCAGGTGACGGCGCGCAACGTGGCGGCGGTATGGCAGCTGGCGCAAGGAAGATGCCCACAGGCATAGCCTGTTGCTGTTATCGGTTTCGACGCAGGACTTTTCCGTTACAATAGCCGGCATTAATGGCTGCTGACATCCCGACCCAGAACGGAATGCCGGCCGGAAAGGAAATGAGGGGAACTGAGATGAAGCAAGAGAAACACGGCGTATTGCTGGTGAACCTGGGCACGCCAGATGCGCCGACCTCGTCGGCGGTCAAACGCTATCTGAAGGAATTCCTCAGTGACGATCGCGTGGTCGACACGGCGCCGCTGATCTGGTGGCCGATCCTCAACGGCGCGATCTTGCCGATCCGTTCGCCGCGCGTGGCTAAACTCTATCAGTCGGTGTGGATGGAAGAGGGTTCGCCGCTGCTGGTGTACAGCCGCCGCCAACAGCGGGCGCTGGCGGCGCGCATGCCGAATACGCCGGTGGAGCTGGGCATGAGCTACGGTTCGCCGAGCCTGGCGGAAGCCATCGACAAGCTGCTGGCGCAGGGCGTGACCAACCTGGTGGTGCTGCCGCTCTATCCGCAATATTCCTGTTCCACCAGCGCGGCGGTATGGGATGGCGTGGCGCGGGTGCTGAAAGGCTATCGCCGCTTGCCGTCGGTGGCCTTCATTCGCGATTACGCCGAACACCCGGCCTATATCGCCGCGCTGCAACAAAGCGTGGAGCGCTCGTTCGCCGAGCACGGCCAGCCGGACCGGCTGGTGCTGTCTTTCCACGGCATCCCCAAACGTTATGCGCGGCTGGGCGACGACTACCCGCAGCGCTGCGAGGATACGCTGCGTGCGCTGAGCGCCACGCTGCCGCTGGCGCCGGAGCGGGTGATGATGACGTACCAATCGCGCTTCGGCCGCGAGCCTTGGCTGACGCCGTATACCGATGAGACCCTAAAAGGGCTGCCGGCGCAGGGCGTGAAGCACATTCAGCTGATCTGCCCCGGTTTCTCGGCGGACTGCCTGGAAACGCTGGAAGAGATTAAAGAGCAGAACCGCGAGATCTTCCTTAAGGCCGGCGGCGAGAAGTTTGAATACATCTCAGCGTTGAACGACGAGCCGGCGCATATCGATATGATGCAGCAGTTGGTGGCGCAGCGTCTGTAATCATCCATAATCTGTCTATTAGGTGCATCGTGATCGGGCGGGGATGTGTTAACATTCTCCGCTTGTTAAACCGCCACCACCACCAATCACATGAAATTTCCTGGTAAACGCAAGTCCAAACACTATTTCCCGGTGAGCGCCCGCGATCCGCTTCTGCAGCAGGCCCAGCCCGAAAGTGAAATCAGCACCTCGTATATCGTCGGCATCGACCAGACGCTGGTGGATATCGAGGCGAAAGTGGACGACGCTTTTGTCCAGCGCTACGGCCTGAGCCTGGGCCACTCTCTGGTGATCGAAGACGACGTCGCCGAGGCGCTGTATCAGGAACTGAATGACAACAACCTGGTTACCCATCAGTTCGCCGGCGGCACCATCGGCAATACCATGCACAACTATTCAGTGCTGGCGGACGATCGCTCGGTGCTGCTCGGCGTGATGTGCAGCAACGTGAAAATCGGCAGCTATGCCTACCGTTACCTGTGCAATACCTCCAGCCGTACCGATCTTAACTATCTGCAGGGCGTTGATGGCGCCATCGGCCGCTGTTTCACGCTGATTGGCGAAAGCGGCGAGCGCACCTTCGCCATCAACCCCGGCCAGATGAACCAGCTGCGCCCGGAAAGCATCCCTGAAGAGGTGATCGCCGGCGCGTCGGCGCTGGTGCTGAGCTCTTATCTGGTGCGCTGCAAGGAAGGGGAGCCGATAAAGGAGGCTACCCTGCAAGCGATCGAGTATGCCAAAAAGCACGATGTGCCGGTGGTGCTAACCCTGGGCACCAAGTACGTGATCGCCGACAACCCGCAGTGGTGGCGCGACTTCCTGAAGGAAAATGTGACCATTCTGGCGATGAACGAAGACGAAGCGCTGGAGCTGACCGGGCTGAGCGATCCGTTGACCGCCTCGGACATGGCGCTGGAGTGGGTGGATCTGGTGCTGTGCACCGCCGGACCGAACGGCCTGTATATGGCGGGCTACACCGAAGAGGCCAACAAGCGTCAGACCCAGCACCCGCTGTTGCCGGGGCATATCGCCGAGTTCAACCGCTACGAGTTCAGCCGCGCCATGCGCCGCGAACACTGTGAGCATCCGCTGCGCGTTTACTCGCACATCGCGCCGTATATGGGTGGGCCGGAGAAGATCATGAACACCAACGGCGCCGGCGACGGCGCGCTGTCGGCGTTGCTGCACGATATCGCCGCCAACGGTTATCACCGCCACAACGTGCCGAACTCGAGCAAGCACGTGCGCAGTTACCTGACATACTCTTCGTTGGCGCAGGTGTGCAAATACGCCAACCGCGTCAGCTACCAGGTGTTGAACCAGCATTCGCCGCGTCTCACTCGTGGCCTGCCGGAGCGCGAAGACAGCCTGGAAGAGTCCTATTGGGAGCGTTAATCCGCTGAAAAAGAAAAGGTCCGGCATGCCGGACCTTTTTTAATGCGCGGTGCCTCAGATCGGGCAGCCCCCCATTTTTTCTTCTTCGCTCAGGGTATCCAACTGCAGGATGTTCAGCATGCTGTTGGCGATCTCCCGTTCGCCCATCACCACCTGATTGGCGCCGCGATCGGTGATGTAGGCCACTTCGTCGTCGTAGTGGGCGCGGGCGATGATCTCGATGTTCGGCCGCTTGGCGCGCGCCGAGGCGACGATCTCGCCGGCCTCATAGCCGTTGGGGATGGTCAGCAGCAGCCAGCGCGCGCAGTCGAGCCGCGCCAGATCCATCACTTCCGGATTGGCGGCGTTGCCCAGCACCGTCTTGATGCCCTGTTCGCGCAGCGCTTCCACCCGCGGGCGGGAGTTCTCGATCACCACCAGCGGAATGCCCGCCTCGGCCAGTTTGCCGCCCAGCAGGCTGCCGACGCGGCCGTAGCCGACCACCAGCGCATGGTTGCACATGTCCACCGGGATCTGCTTCTCTTCTTCCACCGCCTCTTCGAGGATTTGCTCTTCGATGGTTTCGGTTTTGGCCAGATAGCGCTCCAGCAGGGTGAACAGCAGCGGGTTGAGCATGATGGACAGAATGGCGCCGGCCAGCACCAGATTGCGCCCGTGTTCCGACATCATGCCGAGCGCGATGCCGAGGCCCGCCAGAATAAAGGCGAACTCGCCGATCTGCGCCAGGCTGGCGGAGATGGTCAGCGCGGTGCGCTTGGAGTGGCCGAACATTTTCACCAGCAGGAACGCGGCGGCGGATTTGCCGAACACGATGATCGCCAGCGTCGCCAGCACCGCCAGCGGTTCGTTAATCACGATCATCGGATCGAACAGCATGCCAACCGAGACGAAGAACAGCACGGCGAACGCGTCGCGCAGCGGCAGGGTGTCGTGCGCCGCGCGGTGGCTCAGCTCGGACTCGTTCAGCACCATGCCGGCGAAGAAGGCGCCCAGCGCGAAGGAGACGTCGAACAGCTTCACCGCGCCGTAGGCGATGCCGAGCGCCAGCGCCAATACCGCCAGGGTGAACAGCTCGCGCGAGCCGGTGCTGGCGGTTTTCGACAGGATCCACGGCACCAGGCGGCGGCCGACCACGATCATCAACGCAATGAAGGCGATGACCTTACCGATGGTCAGCGCCAGCTCCATCAGCAGCTGGCTGCTGCTGGCGTTGTCGTTGCCCAGCATGTTGCCGAAGGCGGGCAGTAATACCAGCGTCAGCACCATCGCCAAATCTTCGACGATCAGCCAGCCGATGGCGATTTGCCCGCGCTGGCTGTCGATCAATTGCCTCTCCTCCAGCGCGCGCAACAGCACCACGGTGCTTGCGGTGGAGAGACAGAGGCCGAACACCAGGCCGGAGATCAGATCCCAGCCGAGCAGCTTGGACAGCCCCATGCCGAGCAGGGTAGCGACGGCTATCTGCGCCACGGCGCCGGGTATGGCGATAGATTTTACTGCGAGGAGGTCTTTCAAAGAGAAGTGCAGGCCAACACCGAACATCAACAGGATAACGCCGATTTCCGCCAGTTCCGGCGCCAGTGAGGTATCGGCGACGAAACCGGGGGTGAACGGGCCGGCGAGCACCCCTGCGGCCAGATATCCCACCAGGGGTGAGATGCGCAGGCGGTTCGCCAGCATACCGAGGAGGAAGGCGAGTACTAACCCTCCGACGATGGTGGTGATGAGCGGTGTTGAATTATGCATCCATACTCCTTCTGGCTATGCATCGCGGCACGGGAGAAACGCAACAAAGTTACGAAAAGATACATTTAGTTTATTGCATTTGTTCGCGGCTTGCTTGGCTAATTTGGTCTTTTTTGTAAAAAAGCAGAGGATTTCGCTTAAGGCGCGTCAATGAGGGGGTTTTGTGCCAGATAAACCAAATAACATTGATTTATCCGTAGGATAACCCGGATGAATAAATACTTTCATCCGGGCAGTTCGCGGGGTTATTGCGGTTTATGCTCCATATTGGGCAGTAGCGCGGTAATAATGCCGATCAGCGGCAGGAAAGCACAGATTTGGTAGACCAGCTCGATACTGGTCAAATCCGCGACATAACCAAGAACTGCCGCGCCTAACCCGCCCATACCGAAAGCAAAACCGAAGAATAAACCGGAAACCATGCCGACTTTACCGGGGATCAGCTCCTGTGCGTAGACCAGGATGGCGGAGAACGCTGAGGCGAGAATAACCCCGATGATCACCGTCAAAATGCCGGTCCAGTACAGGGATGCATGGGGTAAAATAAGCGTAAATGGCGCCGCACCAAGGATTGAGCCCCAAATAACGTATTTTCTCCCTATCTTGTCGCCAAGGGGCCCGCCGATGATGGTTCCAGCGGCCACCGCAAACAGGAAGGCGAACAGGTGAATTTGCGCATTCTGCACCGAAACGCCGAACTTATGTATCAGATAAAAGGTGTAATAGCTGCTGATACTGGCCAGATAGAAGTATTTAGAGAAAATCAGCACCAGCAGAATGCCCAGCGAGTAGGCGACGGTACGTTTTGGCAGCGGTTTCAGCATTGCGGGGCTTTTCGGCTGCCCTTTCGCCGCCCGATGCTGATGTTGGTACCACTTGCTGACCTGCAGCAATACCACGATCGCCAGCAGCGCCGCCAGCGTGAACCAGGCGACGTTGCCTTTGCCGTAAGGCGCGATGATCAGCGCGGCCAGCAGCGGGCCGAGCGAGCTGCCGAAGTTGCCGCCGACCTGGAACAGCGACTGCGCCAGGCCGTGTCGTCCGCCGGAGGCCATGCGCGCCACGCGCGAGGATTCCGGGTGGAATACCGATGAGCCGGTGCCCACCAGCGCCGCCGCCAGCAGCACCAGCGGGAAGGTGTTCGCCACCGACAGCAGCAGCAGACCGGACAGGGTAAAGCCCATGCCGATAGGCAGCGAGTAAGGCTGCGGGTGTTTATCGGTGTAATAGCCGATCAGCGGTTGCAGCAGGGAAGCCGTCAGCTGATAGGTCAGGGTGATCATACCGATCTGCACGAAGCTGAGGTGGAAATCGGCTTGCAGGATCGGATAAATCGCCAGGATCAGCGACTGGATCATATCGTTGAGCAGGTGAGACACGCTGATGGCGCCGAGGATGGAGAAAGCGGTCCTCTTTACCGTACTGCCCTTGGCGGGCGGCATCGCGCCTTGGCTACTGTCGGTCATATTATTATTAGCCTGATAAGTTGTTGAGCACAGAGATGACATCTTAGGCAGGGCGTTCAATTTTTACCATATCTGAAATAATCAGACTCACATCGCAAAAAATTGAAATCAGCTGTCATTAATTCGCGCTACAATTTCGCCCTCATCATAAAAGCCATTTAATACACGGAGATCCGCCATGCGTTTTTCGCTGAAAACCACCGCATGCGCGTTGGCCGTATCCCTGACGCTGCTGTCGGGGGCCGCCAGTGCCTGGGAAAAGGATAAGACCTACGCCATCACCATTCTGCATACCAACGATCATCACGGTCACTTCTGGCAGAACGATCACGGTGAATACGGTCTGGGCGCGCAGAAAACCCTGGTGGACGGCATTCGCCGCGAAGTGGCGGCGCAGGGCGGCAGCGTGCTGTTGCTGTCCGGCGGCGACATCAACACCGGCGTGCCGGAATCGGATCTGCAGGACGCCGAGCCGGACTTTCGCGGCATGAACCTGGTGGGTTACGACGCGATGGCGATCGGCAACCACGAATTCGACAACCCGCTGAGCGTGCTGCGCCAGCAGGAGAAGTGGGCGACCTTCCCGCTCTTGTCCGCCAACATCTACCAGAAAAGCACAGGCCAGCGCCTGTTCAAGCCTTACGCCTTGTTCGACAAACAGGGTATCAAGATTGCCGTGATCGGCCTGACGACCGACGACACCGCCAAGATAGGCAATCCGGAGTACTTCACCGACATGGAGTTCCGCGTGCCGGCGCAGGAAGCGAAGCAGGTGGTGGAGCAACTGCGCAAGGACGAGAAGCCGGACGTGATCATCGCCGCCACCCATATGGGGCACTACGACAACGGCGAGCATGGCTCTAACGCGCCGGGCGACGTGGAGATGGCGCGCAGCCTGCCGGCGGGATATCTCGACATGATCGTCGGCGGCCACTCGCAGGATCCGGTGTGCATGGCCGGTGACAACCGCAAACAGGCGGATTACGTACCGGGCACGCCATGCTCGCCGGATCGTCAGAACGGCACCTGGATCGTGCAGGCGCACGAGTGGGGCAAATACGTCGGGCGCGCCGATTTCGAATTCCGCAACGGCGAGCTGAAGCTGGTGCATTATCAGCTGATCCCGGTGAACCTGAAGAAGAAGGTGGAGAAAGCCGACGGCACCAGCGAGCGGGTGTACTACACCCAGCAGATTGCGGAAGATCCGACCATGATGAAGCTGCTGACGCCGTTCCAGGATAAGGGCAAGGCGCAGCTGGGCGTGAAGATCGGCAGCGTTAACGGCAAGCTGGAGGGCGATCGCAGCAAGGTACGCTTCGTGCAGACCAATCTGGCGCGGGTGATGCTGGCCGCGCAGAGGGAGCGCGCCGACGCCGACTTCGCCGTGATGAGCGGCGGCGGGGTGCGCGATTCGATTGAAAGCGGCGATATCACCTATAAGAACGTGCTCAAGGTCCAGCCGTTCGGCAATACCCTGGTGCATGTCGATATGAAAGGCAGTGAGATTGAGCAATACCTGGCGGTAGTGGCCAATATGAAGCCGGATTCCGGCGCCTACGCCCAGTTCGACAACGTCAGCCTGGTGGCGGACGGCAAGGGCGTCAGCGAGGTGAAGATCAACGGCCAGCCGCTGCAGGCGGATAAAACCTACCGCATGGCGACGTTGAACTTCAATGCACTGGGCGGCGACGGCTATCCGAAGCTGGATGGGCTGCCAAGCTACGTCAACACCGGCTTTATCGATGCCGAGGTGCTGAAGCAGTATATCGAGAAACACTCGCCGCTGGATGCGGCGGCCTACGAGCCAAAGGGCGAGATCGTCTATCGCTAGAGGCGTAGCGAAACGGCGCTCTCGTTTGTTGCGGGGGCGCCGTTCCCGCCGTCGCTTTTCTCCCCTCCATCAACGCCTTCTGTCGACGTTGCCGTTTTAGACGGCGTTTTACTTTCGTCTCTCCATATACGCTCTCGGCGGGCTGCCCGCCATATTCTTGAAAAAAGTGGCGAAGGCGCTGTCGCTGGAAAACGCCAGCCGACCGGCGACGTCGGATTGGCTCAGCCCTGCGGCCAGCATCTCTATCGCTTTGATCAGACGCCATTGCTGACGCCACTGTTGATAACCGAGCCCGGTTTCACGGCGGAAAATCCGGCTGATGGTTTTCTCGGAAGCGCCGCTATAGCGCGATAGTTCGTGCAGCGGCGGAAGCATGTCCAGATTGGCCAGATGGCGCAGGCGCCGGTCGCTGGGCAGCGGCAACAACGTCAGTTCGCGCGGCGCGGCGGCGATCTCGTCCAGGCAGACCGCCAGAATATTGGCGTGAGGCCCATGCTGCCAGTCGGTGTCGAAGGCGGCGAACGCGATGCGTTCCAACACCTCGCGCAGCAGCGGCGAGGCTGTCAGTACGGCAAGCTGCGCAGGCAGACAGGCATAGCGATCGGCGTCGAGATAAAGCGAACGGTAACCGACGACGCCGTTGACCTGAACGCGGTGAGCCACCTGCGGCGGGATCCAGGCGACTCTGCCCGGCGGCAGCATGCAGATGCTTTGGTTGAGCGTGATGCGCATGCTGCCTTGCTGACAGAACAGCAACTGCCCCCTGTCATGCCAATGCGTGCCCGAGTCGTGCTGCGCCAGTTCGGCGGCGATCCCGAGCACCCCGTTGTCGAGCGTATCCGGATTAAAACTGTCCTGCGCCTGAAGCCACGCCATAGTCTGTCCGATTTTGTAAATTTATTGTCTTTTATATTGTAATCGGCGCTGGGACCAGATGCTACCTTGTGCAGCCTATTCTTGGCTACAGGATCTGTTATGCAACGTAAACTGACGCTGACGTTGGCGACGTCGATGATGATGTTTCCCCAGGTGGTGGAGACCATCTACAGCCCTGCATTGACGCATATTGCGCACGGTTTCCGGGTCAGTGCGGAAATGGCGGCGCAAACGCTCTCTTGTTACTTTTTCGCCTTTGCGCTGGGCGTGGTGGTATGGGGACGGATGTGCGACGTCATCGGGCGGCGTCCCACCATTTTGGCCGGGCTGACGCTCTATCTGCTGGCTTCTCTCGTTGCGCTGTTCAGCGGCAGCTTCAGCGTACTGCTGGCCGCGCGGGTGCTGGCCGCCTTTGGCGCGGCGGTCGGTTCGGTCGGGACGCAAACGGCGATTCGCGATCGCTTCGACGGTTATGAATTGGCGCGGGTGTTCTCGGTGATGGGGATCGCCATGGCGATCAGCCCGGCGGTTGGCGTGTTGAGCGGCGCAGTGCTGACTCACTATTGGGGCTATCAGGGGGTGTTCGGCGGTTTGGCGCTGTTGGCGGCGCTGTTGCTGGGCTATGCCGGTTGGCAACTGCCGGAGACGCGTCCGCAACAGGTGGTGAAGAATTCATTTTTCGGCACGCTGGGACGGATGGTCAAGGACGGGGATATTTGGCTCAGCGCGCTGTTGGTGGCGTTGTTCAATATTTGCATGTTCAGCTATTACCAGCTGGCGCCATTCCACTTCTCGGCGTTGGCGCTGCCGGCACAGTGGTTCGGTTATACCGGTTTGGTGTTGGCGGCCGGGGTGGGCATCGGCGCGGCGATCAACAAGTTTTTGATCGGCAAGCACTGGCTGTTCCCCGCGCTGTTGATGCTGGCCTGCGGATTATCGCTGACCGGCGGCCTGCTGGTACTGCTGCTGGAAGGGAGCTTGTGGTTCGTTCTGCCGATGATGCTGGTGGTGATGGCGTACGGTATCGCCATTCCCAATATTCTGGCGCGCGCGCTGCGCCATTATAAAGACTGCATGGGCACCGCCGGCGCCATCCTTGGCCTGATGTATTACCTGATGCTCGGCGGTGGCTTGGTGTTGGCGGGGCTGTCGCAGCACCTGGGCGCCGTGCTGTCGCTCTGCAGCCTCTGCTTGCTGCTGTTGGCGTGGCGGGTGGTGCACAACGAGCGTCGTTTGGCGATGCTTGAGAGTGAAAACGCCTGACGGCTATATGCTGGCCGGTTCACTCAGGTGGCCTGCCAGCAACTGGTGAATGCCGGCTATCACGGCGTCGCGCTGCGTGGTGATATACATATGCCCGCCGGCAAAAGTGCGCTGCTGAAAGTCGCCTTGCGCGATCCGGCGCCAGTCGAGCAAATCCTGCCGATCGATCAGCTCGTCGTTTTCACCATAGAACATCGCCAGCGGGGCGGGGTAACCCGGTTGCGCAGGGAAAAGCAATTGGCTGGACAGCATCAGATCGGCACGGATCAGCGGCAGATAGTAATCGAGCAGCGCGCTGTCGTCGATGAGCGACGCATCCAGACCCTCGCCGGCACATAGCGCGTTCAACAAAGCGGCACGCGGCATTCTCAGCAACGAACTGTGGCGCGCCAGGAAGGGCGATGAACTGGCGGAAATGATCAACTGCAGCGGCGGCTGAGGCAGCGCCATCGCTAACGCCAGCGCAACCCGTCCGCCAAGACTGTGGCCGAAAAAGATCAGCGGTTTGTCCTGCAGTGGCTGCAGTGCCGGCATCAGTTGATTGATGAGTGATTGGGGGTGACAGAGCGGCGCTTCGTTTGCCCGCTCCTCTCGACCGGGGTATTGCACGGCATAGAGTTCGATGTCCTGATGCAATGAGGGGCTCCACTCCTGAAAGGCAGTGGCGCCGGCGGCGGCGTGGGGAAAAGCGATCAGCCGCAGGCTGCCCTGGCGCCCTGGCGTCAGCGGTTTCAAGCTGCGTGGGGCGTTGGGGAAGTGGGTGCAATGCATGGCGAAATCCGTATTTTCAGGAGACCAAGGAAGCCTGAGCTTCCTTGGCGTTAAGGAACGCATTCAGTTGATGGCGTTCCACAATTCATCGAAGATCGGCGTGAACAGCGTAGATTTCAGATAGTCTGAACCCGATGAACCGCCAGTACCTTTCCGCTGCCCGATAGTACGTTCCACCAGTTTCACATGGCGATAACGCCACTCCTGCAGCAGTGAATCCAAATCCAGCAGTTGATTGAGCAGCAGCGACTCGCAGCTCGAACGCGTCAGCGATTGCCTGATGATGTCGTCGAAGCCCCGCGCCGTCTGATTGGGCTGGTCATTGAGACGCATCAGATGGCCGCGTATTGCCTGCCATAGTGAAACCGGTTGGATGATAGCCGCCAATCGGCGCTGTGCTTCTTCATCACCCTGATACTGCTGTAGTTTTTTCGGATTTTCCTTGCCGAGCAGCGCTTCTATGCCGGCGAACTGGTAGGATTGAAAACCGCTGGCGGTGCCGAGATAGCTGCGAAAACGCTGGAATTCGTGAAACTTCAGCGTGCAAATCACGGCGATCTGATTCACCACGGTTTGGGTAATGGCATTGACGCGCGTCATCGTTTCGATCGCCGCCGGTATATCTCCTTCTTCGATCTGCGCGATCGCCAGATGAAGCTCATCGATCAGCTGCTTGAACCAGAGCTCGTAGGTTTGATGAGTGATGATAAACAAGTTTTCATTGCGGTGTTCCGCAGACGGCGAGGCTGGCTGTTGCAGCGACAGCAGCTGGTTTAGCTGCAGATAGCTGGCGTAATTCATGATGTCACTTTCCCTGTAGAAAACGAAAATAAGATGGGCCGGCTGGGAAGGGCATCCCCGCTCAGATCCGGCAGTTGAATGGTCAGAAAATAGTGTCCCGCCGTGGCCTGCGCGGGAACCTGAATCAGCTCGGTCACGGAGGCGTATCTGCGCCCTTCTTGCGGCCTGTCGGGGGCCTCAAGCCCCCAAAAACGGCGATGGTTGTCCATGCGTCCGCCGTCGTATAGACGGTCGATCGACGGAATGTCCACCAACAGATGCTGGACGCCGAGTTCGACGATGCGCGCCAAGGCTTGATGGCTGAAGTAGGGCGCGCAGGACGCGGCGCGGAATTCGCTCGGCGCCTCGACCGCAATCACCAAAGCCTGCAGGTAGTCGCCCGACAACGGCGCCAACGCGTCATCGAGCGCCGCCCGGGTAATCAGCCAATCTTCACAGGCAGCGCTGGCGTTATAGCTCTCCGCGGTCGCGTCCGCTCGCTGAGGCCTGACGCGAATCAGGGTGGCGGCAATGAACGGTTCAAGCGGCAAGTCAGCCACGTTGCGCGTTTCAGGAAGAATATGGCCGATGCATTCGGTGTGCGTACCATGGCAGTGCGGCACCAGGCTGATGCGCTCGGCGTTGCAGACCCCGCCATGACGCACGCTGGCGACGGTATCGCCGTAACTCAGCGGCGCCGAGTCGGCGGGGGCCACACCATAAAGGTTGGTTGGGTTATCGGCGAAGTCCAGCCTGGCCGAGAGCCGCAGCGGCTCTCGGTGGTCAAGGTGATGACAACGCCCTTGGTGGTACACCTCAATGCGTTTCATCGGCGGCCTCGGCAGTTTTGCTCAAGGCCAGCGCGGTAAGTTCGCGGATCTGGCTGTGCATGATGAATTCGCGGATAGTCAGCGAGACGCCCATCTGTTGACGAATGGCGTGCAGCAGCTGCGGGATCTGCAGTGAATTTCCACCCAGGCTGAAGAAGCTGTCGCAGACGCTGATCTGCGTCTGTGACAATACTTGTTGCCAGATATGCTGCATGGCGCTTTCCGCCTCGTTGGCCGCGGGCGTGTAGTCCGCTTCGGAAGCCGAGTAGCGGGTTTCCGGCGCCGGTAGCCGACGGATGTCGATTTTGTTGTTGTTGGTGAGCGGGAAGGCCGACAGCACCACAAAACCGGACGGGATCATGATATTCGGCAAACGGGCTTTCAGCGCCGTGCGTACCGCTTTTTCATTCAGCTCTTCGCCCGACGTTAACTGCAGGTAGCTGACGATGCGGGCCTGCTGGCCTTCACCGACAATTAAACTGAGTGACCGCTCGATATTGTCGAGGGACGATAGACTGAGATCGATTTCGCTCAACTCAATACGGTGGCCGCGAATTTTGACCTGGTGATCGTTCCGGCCGAGATACTCCAGCTGCCCCTGTCGATTAAAACGCACAATGTCGCCGGTGCGGTACATATAGCGCTCGGCGCTGAACGCCTGACGCCGTAGAAAGACCTTATCGCTCAGCGTCGAGTTGCGCCAATACCCCGGCGATACCCCTGCGCCGCCCAGCCACAGCTCACCAAATGCGCCGCTTGGCAGCGGGTTGCCGGCCTGATCCATGACCAGAACCTCAGTCGCCTGGATCGGCGTGCCGATACAGTCGCTTGCGCCTTCGTGAGTCAGATCGGCGCAGGTCGACCAGATGGTGGTTTCCGTCGGGCCATACACCTGCAGCACCCGTGTCGCGATGCGTCGCAATTGCGTCAACAGGGCCGCCGGCATTTTCTCGCCGCCGCATAGCACGGTCAGGGGGCGTTGGCTCGCCGCCGGCAGGTGGTGGACGATGGTACTCCAGACGGTAGGTGTTGCTTGAATCACGCTGGGCTGCTGTCGCTCGATAAAGTGATACAGCTTGACCGGATCCATGGCGGTTTCTCGTGGACACAGCGTGACGTGCGCGCCGCCGGCCAGCGAGCAGAACAGTTCCAACCCAAAAATATCGAAACTGATGCTGGTCAGGCTGAGCACCTTATCGCGCGCGCTCAGCGCCAGCCGCCCGACGAAGTCGTTGGTGAAATTGTTCAGGTTGCCATGCGTGATCATCACCCCTTTGGGGTTACCGGTTGAGCCTGAGGTGTACATGATGTAGGCCAGCGTATCGTCGGCTGGGATCGGCAATGCGTCGGCCGCTGCAGGATGAGAAACCAGCGAGTCGAAACCGACGGCGGGACTGGCCCAACCTTGCTCTGGCTCACCATCGGTCACCAGCAACCGGGCTTGCGCGTTCTCGATCATGTAGCTCACGCGGTCGGCCGGGTAGTGTACGTCAATCGGCACGTAGTGTTTGCCGGCTCTCAGCACGCCGAGCAGGAGCACGGCGACGTGGCAACTTTTCTCCATCATGACGCCGACCGAGAAAGGCCGGCTGTCGATGCGCAGCAAGGCATGCGCGACGCGCTCAGACTGCGCCCACAGCTGACGGTAGCTGTACTGTTGCCGTTCGCAGCTGACGGCGAGGCTGTCAGGCTGGGTATGTGCCAACCGGCCAATTTGCACCAGCAGCGAGTCACGTGAGCCTGCGTCCGCGTTGACGGCCAACTGTTGCAGCCAATCTTGTTCCCGTTCGCATAGCGGGTTAAGGGCATGCTGCGCCGTATTGGCCGGCAGGGTGAGCAGTTGTTGCAGCGTTTGCTGATAGTTGTCCAACAGCATCTGCATGCTGGCGGGATAAAACAGTTCGCTGGCGTAATCGAGTTCGATGGCGACGGCGCCTTGTTCCACACTGAAGTTCCAGGTCATATCGAACATCGAGAAGCCCGATGAAAGCGGCAAGCGATGCAGCGTGCAATCGCGCAGGTTTTGTTGGCATACGTCGCCGGCGTTCTGCAGGATCGCCATGATTTGGAATAACGGATTTTTGTTCGACATCCGCTCGTATTCGATCTGGTGCAAGATCCGGTCGAACGAGAGCTGCTGATGCTGATAGGCGCCGATGCAGGTTTCCATCATGTTACCGATCAGCCCGGCGAGGGTGTCCTGTTCGCCCAGTTGGATACGCAGCGGAACGGTATTGACATGGAAGCCGCTGACTTGCGCCTGATCCAGGTTGTCCCGCGCTGCGATGGCGGTGCCGATGACGATATCCTGCTGCTGAGTATAACGGCTGAGCAGCAAACTTAATGCCGTGCAGAGCAAGGCGAAAGGCGTGGCGCCCAGCGCTTTGCCCCGTGACGCCAGCAGATCGGCGACGTCGGGCTGCAGCTGATAATGGATGCGTTCTCCGGCGTGCGTCGGCATTAGCGGGCGCGGCTTATCCAGCGGGAAGTCCAGTTCGCGGCAGCCTTGCAGCTGCTGTTGCCAGTAAGCGGCATCCGCCGGTGCAGGTGACGCGATGCCGCTGTTAACGATATCGATGGTTTGGATCTGCGGCTGCGGTGCGTCGAAGCCGTTGTGATTGTCGAGCTCGTTATAGCGCTGCCACAGATCGTTAAGGATCAGTTGTTCGCTCCAGGCGTCGGTAATAATGTTGTGTTTTACCCAAATCAAAACATGGTGCTGCTGCTGATACTGTACCAGCCGAAGCGCCAGTGGCGGCCGAGCGGTGATGTCGAAAGGCGTAGCACACAGTTGGCGCACCCACTTTTCTGCCGACTGCGTTTGGCCGTCCACCCAGTGGTCGGCAAGGCGAATCGGAGCATGCGGTTCTGCCAACTGATAGGCGACACCGTCGGTTTCGGCGAAACGAGTGCGCAGGCTTTCATGTTTTTCATAAATAAAATTGATCGCCTGCTCAAAGCGCGCCAGATCGAGCGGGCCCTGGATGTCTACCGCCAGCGGCAGGTTGTAACTGCAGTCGTCAGGATTCAATGCGCTCAGGTACCAGAGCAGGTTCTGCTGCGGGCTGAGCGGCGCGCGGCGTTCGTCGCAGATCGCGATGGCGCGCTCCGCGGCAACGGCCTTATTCTCGATATATTCGGCCAATTTGCGCACCGTATTGTGGCGGAACAGATCGGCGATGCTCAGGTGGCAGCAAAGATCGCGTGCGACGAGCGCGACGATTTTGCTCATAGTCAGCGAGTGCGCACCCAGGTTGATGAACTCCTGTGTGACGTCGGCTTGCGGACAGCCGATGGCGTTGGCCACGATGCGCTCGAGAATAGCCTCCGTTTCGGTTTCCGGCGGCGTCAAGCGCTCATTGCGCTCATCCAACGGCCAGTTTTCCAACTGTTGACGGGCGATCTTGCCATTGATGGTCAGCGGCAGCGCCGGCAAGAAAATAAAAACGCTGGGGATCGCGGCGGGGTGGAGCTGTGTGACCAACGCGTGACGCAGCGCGTCGATCGTCAGCTCAGGCGAAACGGGTTGCACGAAGGCGGCGAGAATTTTGCCCGAGGGCTGGCTGCGAGCGACCACGCAGGCGCTTTCAACCAGTGGGTGACTGCGGACGGCGCTTTCCACTTCTCCCATCTCGATGCGCACTCCGCGTATCTTCACCTGGTGATCGCGGCGGCCGACGAAAATAATGTTGCCCTGTTCGTCCCATTTGGCGATGTCGCCGGTTCGATAAAGACGCTCTTCGGCCGCCATATACGGTAGCCGACAGGTAATGAACTTCTCTGCGCTCAGCGCCTCTTGATGCAGGTAACCGTGCGCCAGGCCGCTGCCGGCGATGCACAGTTCGCCCTCAAAACCGACCGGCAGTGGATTATGGTGGGGATCAAGGATGTGGCAACGGTAGTTTTTCAGCGGTTTGCCAATGCAGTTCCAGGGAACGCCGGGACGATACTCGCACAGCGAAGTGGCAATGGAAGCCTCGGTCGGCCCGTAACCGTTGCACAATCGGGTGCGTTCGGCCCACCAGGCAACGACGTCCGCAGGCGGGGCATCTCCCATGACGATCATCGTCCGCAGTCCCGGCCACATTTCGCGGGGCAACAATTCCAGAATTGCCGGCGTAATAGTGATATGGCCGATATCGTGTTGAGTCAGATAGTCGTGCAGCGCGCCGACATCGGTATGCAGCTCCGAGGGCGCAAGATAAAGCGTCGCGCCGCTGACTAACGCGCCATAGACGTCCCAGCCGAAGGCGTCGAAACCCAGCGAGGCGATGGCCAGCACGCGGCTGCCTTGCGCCAGTCCAATGAAATCGCGGTGGTTTTGCGCCACGTTGCTCAGGCCTTCACGCCCGATCATGACGCCTTTGGGCTTGCCTGTCGTCCCGGAGGTATAGCAGACGTAGGCCAGAGCGTCTCGCGATTGAGGGAGTTGCTCCGCATGGATGTTCAGCGAACGGTAATCAATGCTTGATGGCGCAATGCACGGCACGTCGCCGGAGTGCAACGGCGAGTCGGCCAAAATCAGCGCGGGCTGTACGTCGTCAAGAATGCTTTGATTGCGCGCCGCTGGCGCCTGCGGGTCGAGCAGTACATAGGTTTTATTGCTTTTCAGTATCCCCAACAGCACGATCAGCAGCGTCGCTGACTTGTCCATCGAGACGGCGACGACCGCACTGGCGGCGCCGCTGTGTTCAAGCAGCCAACAGGCAAACTGATCCGAGGCGCGATCGATTTCTCCATAGCTGTATGTCTGGCCATCGGCATGCAGCGCGGCCTGTTGCGGATGAGCGGCGGCGGCGTGGCGGAACAAAGCGATGACGTCGTGCGCCAGGAGCTCGGCATCGTCGGTTGCGTTGAATTGGCTCAGGCGATGTAACGTGTGAGGTTGAGTAACAATGGGCGCGGCGATGGGATCGGCCGGATCTGCCAATAGCGCGTCAAGATAGTCGGTGAACGCGTTGAAACGCATGTCGTCGCCATACAGGGTAAGCTGAGTGCCGTCACCGCAAGCCGCTACGTCGACCATCACTCGTGGCTGGGCATAGCGTCCCTGTTTGAGCGCGCCGGTTTCATTAAAGAAGAAATGTTGCAGCTGTGCGGGGGACGTGATGTCCGCTACCGGCACCGTATGGAAGTCGGCGCCGGGTTGCCAGGTGAGATGGCAGAGATCGCTGCCGCAACGTCCCTGCATCTGATCGCCAAGACGTTCCATCAGCAATGCGGTCAATTCGCGCATGCGCGTCGGTGATTCGGCATAGTATTTACGCGCCAAGCGGTAGGGAAGTTCTTGTACCGGCGGTATACCGCCACGCGACAGCTCGACCACAATGTCGACAAGCCTTTCCTGCAGCAGGGGAAGTTGGGCGTCAGCGGCCATATCCGACAGCGCATCGCACAGATAAGCGGCCTGGCCGGCGGAGCTAAAGTACAGAGAGAAGTGTTCTTGGTTTTGCAGGGTGTCAATGTCGTTAATATTTTTTTTATTGGTTGCGAGCGTCAGCAGATTTTTTCCCTGCTGTTGCAGTCGTCGTATTGTTTCAGCGTTATTTTCAGTGGTGATAATAAGGTCGAGCTTTTCGGTTGGGCGGTGTTCGAGACTGATAAAGCTAACCTGATGGCCGTATTCCTGGATTTCGTCGGTTAATAATTTACCGCAGGCGCTGTCGCCGAAATAGCCAATATGAAGTAATTCCATTTTTGCTTCCTGAGAATAATGGTTTCCCTTGCGGAATATCAAAGGTGCTGGATTTTTATACCGGTTAATTAGATTTTTGCATGCAGCGCATCGGCGATAGGCAAATCAGCCAGAATGCCCGATTTATTCAGCGCCACCAACATTTGCTCCGTGACGATATTATTGGTTTCCCACGGTTTAACATGCGTTGCTGGATAAGTGTCTGCGATGATGTCGATAATTTCCGCTTCTGTCAGTCCGAGTTGGCGCAACATGCAGGCGCTGAAATCTTTGGCGATAGCGTCGGTTGCGTAGCCTTCCAGGAAAGCCAAAATCGGTTGTTGCAACGCTTGCTTGGTGACCGCGTCGCTGTGGCGCCAGATATGGCTCAGCACCTGCTGTGAGAAGCGGGCATGGCGGCCTTCATCCGCAACGTGATCTTTCATCACCAGATAGAAAGTCGGGAAGATATCTTCGTTGTTGATCACATCGATCAGATCGGTCGTCAGCGCCTGCTCCGACAGGGACACGCAAACCAGTCGCAGCAGCTCGCGCAGCCGTTCGTCGCCCATTGCCAACGATTGCGCCAGGGCATAGGAGGCCTCGGTATCTTTTGGCATCGGCAGCGGCGCAATGGACGTCATCTGCTCTACCTGATTGATCAGATCCAGCGCCACCAGGGCGTGATAGGACTCATCCACGACCACGGTCAGCGCGTCTAAGCGCATTTCAAGCGGAAAGTCTACGCCGACCGCGTTTTTGTAGAGCTTGTAACTGGAATCATTGATGATATCCAACTCGATGTTGGCGATGCCATTCAGGTAATGGTAGAGGGTTTGTACCTGAATATAGCGCAAGGCTTGTTCACCGAGCGCGGCAACGCGCGGATGGAGGCACAGCGGCAGACGTTCGAGGGGGAAGAAAAGGGTTGATTGGCTGTCCTGTTCGTTGAGAAGGCGACGCGGGCGAGAGCGGACAATCGCGGCGCGATCCCATTTTTTCAACGTGGTTTCAATGAGGCTCATCGGTTAATCCTTATTAATAGAGTTCTATTTCAATATCCGATTGTGAATAGGCGCAGCAGGCCAGAATAATATTCTCTTCCAACTCCTCTTCGCATAAGGCACTCTGTTTTTCATGGCGTATATTTCCGCTGATTAGAAGTAATTTGCAACAGCCGCACCTCCCCTTTCGGCATAGGTTGGGAATGTCGATATTTAATCTTTCAAAGTTTTCAAGCAGCGACGTTTCAGGACAAAAGTCACCGATGCCCGCGCCATCAAAAATAACTTGATGACCATCGGGCCCTGTATTTGCAGACATGGCGTGTTATTCCCTATGGAAGTCAGTGAGTGAGATCACATTTTAAAATTCATATAAGTAAATTGTTATTAATAATAGGTTGTGAGTTTTAATGGGGAGTAACGATAGCTTTGGCTTTGTTTATTGTCAACACGACACATTAAAAACATTAACATTATATTAAAGGTTGTTTCACATAATATAGTTCATATTCAAACTTTATTGCCTGGATTGTTTAGCAATTCTTATTATTGCTTGTTTTATAATATTAATAGGCAAAAATCGTTGTTCAGTGAATGGAAAACAGGACGTCGCCGCCTTCCAATGATAGCCTGAGCGACAATTTGGTTTTGATAACGCAAACAGGAAGATGACATGTTGAAAACCGCAGGCTGGCTGCTGCCCGCCATCGTGGCGCTGGCGGGGTGTTCGTCATCCGGCGAACGTCATGGACAAACCCTCAGCCAGGCGCTGGCGGCCCTCGGCCAAGACAAGGCGTTGGTCGGGGCGTCGAACGGCGTGATGGTGCGCGATGCCGACAGCGGCAAAGTGCTGTATCAGGCGCACGCGGAGCAGCGTTTGGCGCCGGCTTCCAACATGAAGATCTTCACTTCTTTGGCGGCGTTCGGCGTGCTGGGGGCGGATTACCGGTTTGAAACCCGGCTGCTGACCGCCGGCGAGCAGCGCGGCGACACGTTGCGGGGAGATCTCTATCTGCAGGGCAGCGGCGATCCGACGCTGCATCCGGACGATCTCGACACCTTCGCCGCGGCGCTGGCGCAGCGCGGCATCCGTCATATACAGGGGCGGTTGTTGCTGGACGCCGGCGCCTTCGATCAAACGCCATTCGGCGCCGGCTGGAGCTGGGACGATGAACCCTTCGCCTTCGCTGCGCCGATCTCGGCGCTGAACTACGCCTTTACCCCCGGCGGCGATATCAACGTGGTGCAGGTGGATGTGCGGCCGGGCGCTCGCGCCGGCGCGCCGGGACGGGCGAGCTTCTATCCCGCCAATGACGCGGTGACGCTGGTCAATCGCACCACCACCGGCAGTGACACCGCGCTGACGTACGAGCGCCGGCCGGGCAGCAACCGGATCGTGGTCAGCGGCACCATCGCCGCACAGCCGGAGGCCAGCTCGCGATTGATTACCGTCGATCAACCGGCCCTCGTCGTCGGCGCTTTATTGCAACATGCTCTGCGCGCGCACGGCATCACCCTGCGCGGCAACGCTGAAGAGGGCGTGACGCCGGCCGGCGCACAGCTGCTGGCGAAAAAAACCTCGCCGCCGCTCTCCCGCCTGGTCGTTACCTTCCTGAAAGTGTCCAATAACGGCTACGGCGAGATATTGACCAAGGCGATGGGCCGCAAGACGCAGGACAAAGGGGATTGGGCCGCCGGCCTTCAGGCGATAAACGGATTTGTGCAAAGCCAGGGCATCGCGGCCGACGCGTATCGCCAGGTGGACGGTTCAGGGCTGTCGCGCATGAACCAGATCACGCCGCAACAGCTGACGACGCTGCTGCTGGCGGCCAGAAAACAGCCGTGGTTCGGCGACTGGTATCGCGCCTTGCCCGTTGCGGGCGAGCCGGGGTTGCTGGTGGGCGGCACGCTGCGTAACCGCATGGTGAAAAGCGCGGCGGCGGGGCGCGCTCACGCCAAGAGCGGTTCCATGACCGGCGTATCGTCGCTCAGCGGCTATGTCGATTCGGCGACCGGGCGGCCGCTGGCGTTCGCCATCATCAGCAATAACTATCTGGTGCCCGGCGCGCAGGTGAAGGCACTGGAGGACCGCCTGGTGGAAACGCTGGCGGCCTGTGACGCCACGGTGGTGTGCCGCTGAGTACGCGGCGTCAGTCGCGTTTGGCGATGTCGGCGAAGCTGCCGGCCAGCAGGCGGCACAGATCGGCGGCGGCCAGCTCAATATCCAGCCCGCGTTTGCCGCCGGAGACGTAGATGGTGGCGAACGCTTGCGCCGGGCTGTCGATCACCGTCGGCAGCCGTTTTTTCTGCCCCAGCGGGCTGATGCCGCCCACCAGATAGCCGGTGACGCGCTGCGCCAGCTGCGGATCGGCCATCTCGGCCTTTTTGGCGCCGAGGGCGCGGGCAACCTTTTTCAGATCCAACTGGGTTGCGACCGGCGTGACCGCCACCGCCAGGTGTTTGGCGTCGCCGTTCAGCGCCACCAGCAAGGTTTTGTAAACCCGATCGGCATCCAGCCCCAGCTTTCTCACCGCCTCATCGCCGAAGTTGGTTTCGTCGCTGTCGTGGTGATAAGGATGGAGGGTGAAGGCGACCTTTTGTTTCTCAAGCAGAACGACTGCGGGCGTCATGATGTGTTGTCCAAAATGTCCCCGGCGGGGAAAGGGTGATAACCAGCCTTAAAAATACAAAAATCCAACCAGCCCGGCAACCTGAGCGGCTGTTACATAAAGCGGGTTGCCAAGATATTCACCGGGTTGCTACCCTGTTTACTGTAACCGTTAACACGGTTGCTATGCGTATAACTAGAATACAAGAAATTCCTCTTTGACTGGCCAATAGCGATATTGGCCACTTTTTTACCCCTGCGGCTGCAGCATCGCCGGCAGGTTATCCTCGCCATACAGGTGCAATGCGCCAACCGCCACCACATAGTCTCCGGCCGGCAGCGCCTCCAGCTGACGCCGCCAGTCGCGATTGCGTTGATGCATCAGCACGTCGTAAAGCCCGGCGCTGAAGGTGGCCGGCAGCGTGTCCAGCGTGCCGCGCGGTTTGGCGTCCAGCCACCAGCTCACCATGGTTTGCAGCAGCCGCGCGTTGGTATGCCAATGCTCCAGCGTATCGCGCAGCAGCGCGATGCCGCCTTCCGGCAGCTGTTCCAGCATCGCCAACTGCTGCTGTGCCCCCTCGAGTTCGATCACCGGTTTGTCCTGCGCTCTGGCGGCCTGCAGCAGCTGATAATCTACGCCGTACTCTGCGCGCAGACCCAGACGCTGGGCCTGCCGCGCCTGCATCATCAGCGCCACCTGCCAGCCGGGCAGGGTGGCGAAGGCGTGCGGATCGGCGCCCAGTTCGTGGCACAGCGCCAGCAGCTGTTGATATTCTTCGGCGGACAGGCGCTGTTCCAGTTCGGGCTGTTGCTCTGCGTGGTCGAAAGGGGAGGCGGTGCCGGTGATATCGGCTTCGACGATCAGCGCGTCGGCCTGTTGCAGCCGGGCGGCCAGCCGGGGCGGCAGCGGCGCCATATCGACGGTGCCCATATGGATGCTGCCCACCAGATGGAGCCGACGCTCGCCCGGCAGAGTGATGTCCAGCGCCGGATAAGCGTAACTTTTGGGCGAGATCAGGCCGAGAAAGGCGGCGAGGCGGCGTAACAGTTGACCCATACGGCGTGGCTCCTGAATAACGGGTGCGCGTTTTCGCGTGCAAGGCGAGGGAAAATCGTCATTCATGCTAAACGCTATCCGCCGCGCAGGGAAGCCCGGAAAACAGCGGGGCGCCTTGACGACGCCCCGGAGCTTACTTCCTGGGTTTAAAACGCAGCAGCCGGTTGGCGTTGCTGACCACGGTAATGGACGACAGCGCCATCGCCGCGCCCGCCACCACCGGGCTGAGCAGCGTGCCGGTCAGCGGATAGAGCACGCCGGCGGCGATCGGAATGCCCAGCGTATTGTAGATAAAGGCGCCGAACAGGTTCTGCTTCATGTTGCGCAGCGTGGCCTTCGACAGTTCCACCGCATCCGCCACCCCGTGCAGGCTGTGACGCATCAGGGTGATGGCGGCGGTCTCGATGGCGATGTCGCTGCCGCCGCCCATCGCGATGCCCACGTCGGCCTGCGCCAGCGCCGGGGCGTCGTTGATGCCGTCGCCGACCATTGCCACGCGTTGGCCCTGCGCCTGCAGCTGTTTGATCGCCGCCGCTTTGCCGTCCGGCAGCACGCCGGCAATCACCCGATCGATACCGGCCTCTTTGGCGATGGCGTTGGCGGTCACCGGGTTGTCGCCGGTCAGCATCACCAGCTGATATCCCTGCTGGTGCAGGCGCTGCAGCGCCGCGACGCTGTCCTCGCGCAGCGGATCGCGAATGGCGAACAGCGCAGCCGGTTTACCGTCAACAGCCAGCAGCACCGGCGTCACGCCGCGTTCGGCCTGGGAGCGCATCGGCGCCTCCAGTTCGTCGGCCGCGACCTGATGTTGTTTCAGCAGCGCGGCGTTGCCCAGCAGCACCTGCACGCCGTCGATCTCCCCGCTGACGCCGGCGCCGCGCAGGGTGCGGAACTGCGCCACCTGCGGCAGCGTTTGCCCGGCGGCGCGTTCCATGATGGCGCGCGCCAGCGGGTGGTTGGAGCCTTGTTCCAGCGCGGCGGCCCAGCCGAGCGCCTGCTGTTCGCTGACCTGATTGAAGGTCAGGATCTCCACCACCTGCGGTTTCCCTTCGGTCAGGGTGCCGGTTTTATCGAACACCAGGGTATCCAACTGGCTGGCCTGCTGCAGGGCGTCGGCGTCGCGCACCAGCACGCCGAATTCCGCCGCGCGGCCCACGCCGGAGATGATCGACATCGGCGTCGCCAATCCCAACGCACATGGGCAGGCGATGATCAGCACCGTGGTGGCGATCACCAGCGTATAGACCAGCTGCGGCTGCGGGCCAAAGAAGTACCACACCGCTGCGCTGAACAGGGCGATCGCCACCACCGCCGGCACGAACACCGCCGAGACGCGGTCGGCCAACTGGCCAATCGCCGGCTTACTGCTCTGCGCTTGACGCACCAGTTTGATGATGCGCGCCAGCGTGGTTTGGCTGCCGATGGCGGCGGCGCGGAACAGCACGCTGCCGTCGTCGACTACCGTCCCGGCATGCACCGTGTCGCCGGGGCCTTTTTGCTGCGGCACCGCTTCGCCGGTCAGCATCGCTTCATCGAGCCAGACTTCGCCCTGCACGATTTCACCGTCGACCGGCACGCGATCGCCGGTGGTCAGCCGCAGCGTCATGCCGAGCTGCACCTCCGCCAGCGGAATATCGCGCTCGCCGTCGTCAGTCACCAGCCGCGCGGTGGGCGGCGTCAGATCGAGCAGCCGCTCCAGCGCCTGCGAAGAACGCTGGCGGGCGCGCTGTTCCAGCGCATGGCCGAGGTTGATCAAACCGATGATCATCGCGCTGGCCTCGTAATAGAGGTGACGCGCCTCCATCGGGAAGAAATCGGGCCAAATGTTGACGGCGATCGAATAGAGCCAGGCGGCGCCGGTGCCGAGCGCCACCAGGGTATCCATGGTGGCGCTGCCGTTCATCAATGCGCGCCAGGCGTTGCGGTAGAAGTGCCCGCCGGCGAACACCATCACCGCCAGGGTAATGACGCCGACCAGCAGCCAGGGGCGCTGGGTTTCCGGCGTCAGCGTCATGCTGCCGCCGAACAGCCCCCAGGCCATCAGTGGGATACCCAACGCCAGCCCCAGCGCCGCCTGCCAGCTAAAGCGCTTCATGTTGGCGCGTGCGGTCTGTTGCTGACGTTCGCGGCGTTCGGTTTCGTCCTGAATCATCTCGGCGCCGTAGCCGGCTTTTTCCACCGCCGCCACCAGCGCCTGCGCATCGGCGGCGCCGGTCACCAGCGCGCTGCGCTCCGCCAGGTTGACGCGCGCATGCTCCACGCCGGGAACGCTTTGCAGCGCCTGCTGCACCTTATTGACGCAGCTGGCGCAGGTCATGCCGCTGAGCAGCAGCTGTACGCTGTCGTCCGCGCTGTCGGTTGCCGGAAGAGAAGGCTGCGCCGCTGGCTGAACGTCCGGCAACGAAGGTGTTGCGTCAGTCAACGGCTCAGTTTTTGGGACGACGGCGCCCGCCACGCTGGCGTGATAACCGGCATGTTCCACCGCGGCGATCAGCGCCTGCGGATCGGCATCGCCGTACACTTTCGCGTTGTCGATCTCGACGTCGGCGGCGAACACCCCCGGCACCGCTTCCAGCGCCTTGCGGGTGCTGCCGACGCAGTGCATGCAGCTCAGGCCGCTCAGCTGTAATTCGGTGTCGGCGCGCGGCGCGACTTCTGCCTGATAACCGGCGGCGATCACGCTGTCGATCAGCGCGCTGTCCGGCGCTTCGCCGGTCACTTTGGCGTAATGGACGTTAACCTCCGCCTGTTCGACATCGCTGCGGCTTTCCAGGGCTTTTTTCACCCGCTGCGCGCAGTTCATGCAGGACAACCCCTGCAATGCCAGCATAGTGGTGTGTGACATGATTGAACTCCTTGCGTAGAGGCGGTGTTTAAAGGTTGACCGCCGGACCTGTTTTCACTAAGAATGGAGCTTAAACCTTCCAGCAAGGGTAAGGTCAAGGAGGGAAAGTGAATATTAGCGACGTCGCGAAAAAAACCGGTTTAACCAGCAAGACGATTCGTTTTTACGAAGAGAAAGCGTTGATTACCGCTCCGATCCGCAGCGACAACGGTTACCGCCACTATTCCGCCAAGCATGTCGACGAGCTGACGCTGCTGCGTCAGGCGCGGCAGGTGGGCTTCAACCTGGACGAGTGCCGCGAGCTGGTAGCGTTGTTCAACGATCCGGCCCGCCACAGCGCCGACGTGAAGGCGCGCACGCTGCAGAAGGTGGCGGAGATCGAAAAGCACATCAGCGAGCTGGGAAACATGCGCCAGCGCCTGTTGACGCTGGCGGAACAATGCCCGGGCGACGAGGGGGCGGAGTGCCCCATCATCAATAACCTGGCGGGGTGTTGTCGTTCTAATTAACGGCTGATGGCGCGGATCACCAGCGTGACCCCTTCCACCGCCACCACTTCCACTTCGGTGCCGGCGGGCAGATCTTCCGCCGCCTGCGCGCGCCAGCTGCTGTCACCGATATTAATGCGCCCCATGCCGTTGTGCATCGGCTCCGTCAGCGTGGCGCGGGTGCCGATCAACTGACGGTTGCGCTGGTTGAGCACCGGCGAACCGCCGGATGCGGCCGCCGGGCGGCGACGCAGCCAGTACCACCACAGATAGGCGACGACGACGGTCAGGACGGCGAAGATCACGCCTTGCCATTCCCAGGAAAGCGGTGGCAGCAGCCAGATCAAGGCGCCGACCAACAGCGCCGCCACGCCGCTCCACAGCAGGTAGCCGCCGGCGCCGAGCATTTCCGCCGCCAGCAACACGCCCCCGAGGGAGAGCCAGAACCACAGCGGATTCGCCGCGATCAGTTCGAGCATGATTATTTGCCTTTGCTTTCTTTCAGCAGTTCGGTAATGCCGCCGATCGAGCCGAGCAGGCTGCTGGCGTCCAGCGGCATCATCACCACCTTGCTGTTGTTGGAGGAACCGATCTTCTGCAGCGCGTCGGTGTATTTCTGCGCCACGAAGTAGTTCACCGCCTGAATGTTGCCGCTGGCGATGGCGTCGGACACCAGCTGGGTGGCGCGCGCCTCGGCCTCGGCGGCGCGTTCACGCGCTTCCGCCTGCAGGAACGCCGACTGGCGTTCGCCCTCGGCCTTCAGGATCTGCGATTGTTTCTCCCCTTCGGCGCGCAGAATGGCCGCCTGACGCACCCCTTCCGCCTCCAGGATGTCGGCGCGCTTAGTGCGCTCGGCCTTCATCTGGGCGTTCATCGAGGCGATCAGTTCCGCCGGCGGCCGCACGTCGCGGATCTCGATACGGGTGATTTTCACCCCCCAAGGGTTGGTCGCTTCATCGACGATGTGCAACAGGCGGCTGTTGATGCTGTCGCGCTGCGACAGCATTTCGTCCAGCTCCATCGAGCCGAGCACGGTGCGGAAGTTGGTCATGGTCAGGTTGACGATCGCCTGTTCGAGGTTGCTGACCTCGTAGGCGGCGCGCGCCGGATCGACCACCTGGATAAAGCACACCGCGTCGATGGCGACGTTGGCGTTATCGCGGGAAATCACCTCTTGGGAAGGGATGTCCAGCACCTGCTCCATCATGTTGATTTTGCGGCCGATGCGGTCCATGAACGGCACCACCAGGTTCAGGCCCGGCATCAGCGTTTTGGTATAGCGGCCGAAGCGTTCTACCGTCCATTGGAACCCCTGCGGCACAATTTTGACGCCGGCGAACACCACAATCAGCGCGACGACGATCACGATGGGAATAAAAGTAAGCATGCAAACCTCCTGTCAGACATATGTAAACAGATATTACGACAGCGCCGGAAAAATGCCTACTGATACCGCGACTTAATCCAGGGCGCTGACGCAACCCGCGAGCGGTGGATCCCGCGTCTGGAACAGAGTGTTGTCACGACAAGTGTGGCACAGCTGAAAAATAAGTATGCCTAAATGGCATGATTTCAATAATTTTTATTCATTTCATGATGTTGCTCGCCTTGGCTAGAGTAAAAACACCCCCGTGTTTACCGTCAAAAATTTGTCATTTTCATTTGCGACTATGCTTTTTGAAATGACATTTCGGCCAAGGATTGTTATGGATTCGCTCAGTGTTGATGAACTCGCCCAGAAGAACGATCGCTGGTATCGCATTGTGGAGGAGATGTTGGCGGAAGCCGGCGTCGCCATCAACGGCCCGCGCGCCTGGGATATCCGGGTGCATAACCCGGCGCTGTTCAAACGCATTTTGCAGGAAGGCTCGCTCGGCTTCGGCGAAAGCTATATGGACGGCTGGTGGGAGTGCGAACGGCTGGACATGCTGTTCACCCGCATTCTGCAGGCCGGCGTCGATGAACGGCTGCCGAAAAGCCTGAGCGACATCGCGCGCATCGCCTATGCCCGGCTGTTCAATCGCCAATCGCGCAAGCGCGCCTGGCAGGTGGGCAAAGAGCACTACGACATCGGCAACGACCTGTTTCGGGCGATGCTCGATCCTTATATGCAATACTCCTGCGGCTACTGGAAAGAGGCGCAGACGCTGGAGCAGGCGCAGCAGGCCAAGCTCAGGATGATCTGCGAAAAACTGCAGTTGAAACCGGGCATGACGCTGCTGGATATCGGCTGCGGCTGGGGCGGATTGGCGCAGTTTGCGGCGCAAAACTACGGCGTCTCGGTGCACGGTGTGACCATTTCCGCCGAGCAGCAGAAGCTGGCGCAGGAACGCTGCGCTGGGCTGGACGTCGAGATCTTGCTGCAGGATTACCGCGATCTGGATCGCCAGTTCGATCGCATCGTGTCGGTCGGCATGTTCGAGCACGTCGGGCCGAAAAACTATGAGACCTATTTTAGCGTCGCGGCGCGCAACCTGAAGCCCGACGGTCTGTTCCTGCTGCACACCATCGGTTCCAATCAGACCGATCTCAACGTTGACGCCTGGATAGACAAATACATCTTCCCCAACGGCTGCCTGCCTTCGGTGCGGCATATCGCCGAGGCCAGCGAAGGGCGTTTCGTGATGGAGGATTGGCACAACTTTGGCGCCGATTACGATCGCACGCTGATGGCCTGGCTGGAGAATTTCAAACGGGCGTGGCCGGATCTGATGGGCGGTTATTCCGAGCGCTTCGAACGCATGTTCACCTATTACCTGAACGCCTGCGCCGGCGCGTTCCGTTCGCGCAACATTCAGCTGTGGCAGGTGTTGTTCAGCCCGGCGGGCGTGGAGGGCGGGGTGCGGGTCTATCGCTAATCCCCGTCATATTTCAAGCTGGCTGCACGTTCGAGCCCTGGTCGCTTAGTTATCTAAGCGCCCAGGGCTTCTCACATTTGCCGCCTGGATGCAGCTTCAAGTATGACGGATATCAGTACAGCAGGGAGTACAGCTGGCGGCGATATTTAGCGGCCAGCGCGTCTCCGGTGCCGAGCGCGGCCAGAATGTCCATCAGGGTTTTGCGCGCGCTGCCGTTGGCGGCGGCCAGATCTTTCTTCAGATGCCCCATCAGCAGTTCCAGCGCTTCTTCGTTACGCCCGACCTGATGCAGTTGCAGCGCCAGCTGCACCGCCAGTTCGACGTTGTCCGGCTGCTGCTGCACCTGCTGTTGCAGCTGTTGGATTTCCGGCGTGTCCGCCGCCTGCTTCAACAATTCAATCTGCGCCACCAGACCTTGATAGCGGGTATCGCGATCCTGCAGCGGGATGGTCGCCAGCACCGCTTCAGCGTCTTCGCTGCGGCTGAGCGCGATCTGAGTTTCGGCCAGCGTCAGGCCGATGTCGCTGCGCTGTTGGCTGCTCTGCCAGGCGTCTTTCAGCAGCGGCAGCGCTTCGGCGGCGTTGCCGGCGGCCAGCAGCTCCTGCGCCTGTGCCAGTTTCAGATCTTCTTCCTTCGGCAGGAAACGCTGCAGCAAATCGCGGATCGCTTCTTCCGGCTGCGGGCCCTGGAAGCCGTCGACCGGCTGACCGTCTTTGAACAGGTAGACCGTCGGAATAGAACGCAGCCCGAATTGCGAGGCGATCATCTGTTCGGCGTCGCAGTCCACCTTGGCCAGAATGAACTGACCGGCGTATTCCGCCGCCAGCTTGTCCAGCACCGGCGTGAGCTGCAGGCAGTGTTGGCTGCGCTCGGACCAGAAGTAGAACAGCACCGGTGTGGACATCGATTGTTCCAGCGTCTGGTGCAGGTTAGTTTCGTTAATATCAACAACAGCTTGAGCTAGCATCTTTTTTCTCTCTGATCGTGCGGAGCCATGGGGTGTAGATGGGGGCGCGCCGCCATTCTTCAACCCCGTCGGGCGAATTAAGCGTTGCTGCGCAGCAGCCAATCCAGACAGCGGCCCGGCAAAATGCGGCGCAGCACGCTCATCGCGTGCGCCAGCAGGGTGACCGGATAGCGCAGTTTGGCGCGCGGGCTTTCCAGCGCGTGGCGCAGTTTGGGCAGAATGGCCTCCGGCGGCAGCGTCAGGCGCTTGGCGATGCCGGGATTGTGCACCGGTTTGTCGCTCTGCGCCTGGTTGACGTTCTGGCTAAAGTGGGTGGAGATCGGCCCCGGTTCGATCAGGCTGACCTGAATGCCGCTGCCGTGCAGCTCCATGCGCAGCGCGTCCGACCAGGCTTCCAGCGCGAACTTGCTGGCGGCGTAGGCGCCGCGCCCGGCGCTGGAGACCAGGCCCATCACCGAGCTGGTCTGAATAATGCGCCCTTCGCCGTGCGGCAACATCGCGGGCAACAACAGCTGGGTCAGTTGGTGGGTACCGAACAGGTTGGTGGCGAACTGCCGTTCCAGCTGGCTGCGCGAAATGCGGCTGAGCGGGCCGTAAACGCCGAAACCGCCGTTATTGAACAGACCGTACAGCCGGCCGTCGGTCAGCGCGATCACCTCGGCGGCGGCGCGCTCGACGCTGGCGCTGTCGTCCAGATCCAGCTCGATGCCTTCCAGCCCGAGCTGGCGCATGTTTTCCACGTCCTGCGGCTTGCGGCAGGCGGCCAGCACCCGGTAGCCGCGGTTGCGCAGATCCTGCGCCGCAATCAAGCCAATCCCGCTGGAACAGCCGGTTATCAATACCGCTTTTTGCATAACTTTACCTAGTGTACGACCCTAATTTAGTGAGACTCATGCTTTACTAGAGGCTCCAGGCGCTCCGCCATCCAGGTGGCGATAAACGGCTGGGCGTCCCCATTGGGGTGCAATCCGTCATCCTGCATCCATTCCGGCTTCACCACCACCTGTTCCATATAGAACGGCAGCAGCGGAATGTTGAACTGCTTGGCCAGTGCCGGGTAGACGGCGCCGAACGCTTCAGTATAGCGGCGGCCGTAGTTCGGCGGGATGCGGATCTGCATCAGCAGCGGCTGCGCGCCGGCCTGCTGCACCAACGTGATGATTTGGCCGAGATCGCGCTGTACGTCCTGCGCCGGGAAGCCGCGCAGGCCGTCGTTGGCGCCCAGCTCGATCAGCACCCAGCGCGGCTGATGCTGTTTCAGCAGCGCGGGCAGACGCGCCAGCCCCTGCGCGGCGGTGTCGCCGCTGATGCTGGCGTTGACCAGCTGCGGCGCACCCGGTTTTTTCTGCCACTGTTCGGCCAACAGCGTCGGCCACGCCCGCTCGATCGGCAGGCGGTAACCGGCGCTTAAACTGTCGCCTAAAATCAACAAGGTATCGGCGGCGGCAGCGCGTAAACTGAATAATCCCAACAGCAAAAGGAAGGGAAGATGCCAGCGGAAAACGTTCTTGAAGTTCATCATCTTAGTAAACACGTTGGTCAGGGTGAGCATCAGCTCACCATCCTTACCGGAGTCGAGCTGCTTGTCAAACCCGCGCAGACGATCGCCCTGATCGGCGAATCCGGATCGGGGAAATCGACCTTGCTGGGCATTTTGGCCGGGCTGGATGACGGCAGCGAAGGCGAGGTGCGCTTGCTCGGCGAGTCGCTGACCGCGCTGGACGAAGAGGGGCGCGCCGCGCTGCGCGCCAGGAATGTCGGCTTCGTGTTTCAGTCGTTCATGCTGGTGCCGACGCTGAACGCGCTGGAGAACGTGCAACTGCCGGCGCTGTTGCGCGGCGAGAGCGACAGACAGAGCCGCGAGCAGGCGGTGCAGCTGCTCGAGCAGTTGGGGCTGGGGAAACGGCTCGATCACCTGCCGGCGCAGCTGTCCGGCGGCGAGCAGCAGCGCGTGGCGCTGGCGCGCGCCTTCAGCGGCCGACCGCGGGTGCTGTTCGCCGATGAACCGACCGGCAACCTCGATCGTCAGACCGGCGATCGCATCGCCGACCTGCTGTTTTCCCTCAACCGCGATTTTGACACCACCCTGATCCTGGTGACCCATGACGAAACCCTGGCGGCGCGCTGCCAGCGGCGGCTGCGGCTGCGCGAAGGCAAGCTGTGGGAGGAAGCATGATCTGGCGCTGGTTCTGGCGCGAATGGCGCTCGCCGTCGCTGCTGATCGTGTGGCTGGCGCTGACGCTCTCCGTCGCCTGCGTGCTGGCGCTGGGCAGCATCAGCGATCGCATGGACAAAGGGCTCAGCCAGCAGAGCCGCGATTTTATCGCCGGCGATCGGGTGCTGCGCAGCGCGCATCCGGTGCCGGAAGGCTGGCTGCTGGACGCGCAGCAACAAGGGCTGAAGGTGAGCCGTCAGCTGTCGTTCACCACCATGACCTATGCCGGCGATCGGCCGCAGCTGGCGGACGTGAAAGCCATCGATTTGGCCTATCCGCTGTACGGCAAGCTGGAAACGCGCCCGGCCAACATCCAGCCCGAACCGGGCAGCGTGCTGGTGGCGCCGCGTTTGCTGGCGCTGCTGAACGTGAAAGTGGGGGATTCGCTGGAGGTGGGCGACACCACGCTGCGCATCGCCGGTGAAATCATTCAGGAGCCGGACGCCGGTTTCAATCCATTCCAGACCGCGCCGCGCATCATGATCAACCTGGCGGACGTCGATAAGACCGGCGCAGTGCAGCCGGGCAGCCGCCTGACCTATCGTTACATGTTCGCCGGCGCCGAGCCGGATATTCAGCGTTACGAAGAACGGCTGACGCCGCAGTTGACGCCGGATCAGCGCTGGTTCGGGCTGCAGGAATCCGGCAGCGCGCTGGGCAAGTCGCTGCAGCGCTCCCAACAGTTCCTGCTGTTGTCGGCCCTGCTGACGCTGCTGTTGTCGATCGCCGCCGTGGCGGTGGCGATGAGCCACTATTGCCGCAGCCGCTACGATCTGATCGCGGTGCTGAAAACCCTTGGCGCCGGGCGCGGCGCGCTGCGCAAATTGATCGTCGGCCAGTGGCTGGCGGTGATGGCGCTGGCGGCGGTGTGCGGCGGGGCGATCGGGCTGGCGTTCGAGGCGCTGTTGATTCGCCTGCTGAAGCCGGTGTTGCCGGCCGCGTTGCCCGCCGCCGGCGTCTGGCCGTGGCTGTGGGCGCTCGGTGCGCTGGTGCTGATTTCGCTGCTGGTCGGGTTGCGGCCGTATCGCCAGTTGCTGGCCACCCAGCCGCTGCGGGTGCTGCGTCGCGATGTGGCGGCCAACGTCTGGCCGCTGCGCTACTTCCTGCCGGTGACGGCCGCGATCGTGGTCGCGTTGTTGGTGTTGCTGATGGGAGCCAGCACGTTGCTGTGGGCGATCCTGGCGGGCATGGCGGTGCTGGCGCTGCTGCTGGGCGGTATAGGGTGGGGCAGCCTGCTGCTGTTGCGCCGCATCACGCTCAAGAGTCTGGCGCTGCGGCTGGCGGTCAACCGCCTGCTGCATCAGCCGTGGGTGACCATCAGCCAGTTGGCGGCGTTCTCGCTGTCGTTCATGCTGTTGGCGCTGCTGTTGGTGCTGCGCGGCGATCTGCTCGAACGCTGGCAGCAACAGCTGCCGCCGGACAGCCCGAACTATTTCCTGCTCAACATGACCGAGGCGCAGGTGCCGCAGGTGAAAACCTTCCTGCAGCAGCACCAGATCAAACCGGAAACCTATTACCCGATCGTCCGGGTGCGCCTGACCGAGATAAACCAGCAGGTGGCGACCGAACGGGTGCATGAGGACGATCCGGGCGGCGAGGCGGTGAACCGTGAGCTGAACCTGACCTGGCTGGCCGAAATGCCGGATCACAATCCGTTGGTGGCGGGCAATTGGCCGCCGAAAAGCGGCGAAGTCTCGATGGATGAAGGCATTGCCGGGCGGCTGAAGATCAAGCTGGGCGACACGCTGACCTTCAGCGGCGATACCCAGGCGTTCAGCGCCAAGGTCACCAGTCTGCGCCAGGTGGATTGGGAAAGCCTGAAGCCGAACTTTTACTTTATCTTCCCGCCGGGCGCGCTGGACGGCCAGCCGCAGACCTGGCTCACCAGCTTCCGCTACGACGGCGATGGCCGGATGTTGACCCAGCTCAACCGCCAGTTCCCAACGCTCAGCCTGCTGGACATCGGCGCGATCCTGAAACAGGTCGGCGGCGTGCTGCAACAGGTCAGCCGCGCGCTGGAGGTGATGGTGGTGCTGGTGGTGCTGTGCGGCGGCCTGCTGCTGCTGGCGCAGGTGCAGGTCGGCATGCGTCAGCGGCGGCAGGAGCTGGTGGTCTATCGCACGCTGGGCGCCGGTAAACGGCTGCTGCGCCGCACGCTGTGGTGCGAGTTTGCCCTGCTGGGGCTGGTGGCGGGCATCGCGGCGGCGGTGGGGGCCGAGGCGGCGCTGTGGCTGCTACAAAGCCGGGTGTTCGACTTCCCGTGGACGCCGACGCCGGTGCTGTGGTGGGCGCTGCCGCTGGCCAGCGCGCTGCTGCTGTCGCTGTGCGGCGGCTGGCTGGGCGTGCGCTTGCTGCGCGGCCGGGCGCTGTTCCGCAGTTATGATGGCTGATCTGGCGATCGCAGGCCCGTTGCCGCCAAGCGTGGCCGGGCCTGCCGATTTTCTTTCGCGCGTCACTGGCGCAATTCCTCTTCATGCCCATTCATTGTGAAATCGATTACATTTATGTCATATCGATACGTTTGCCATTGGTCATCGGTGTAGCGGATAGTTGGCTGACTTCGCCTGTTTTACGCATTGATTTAGAGGGTTACGCATGTATTAAGTGAATTCATCCGCCATAAAAAACGGCCTAAAAAGATTTAATGGAATGTAACCGTTTTCACTAATGTGATCGCACTCACTTATCTCCGACGCATTGCCTCCTATCATGTCGCACACTGATGACCGTTTTCTCCTGGAGGCTGTATGAGCGATACCGTCAAAGTGACACCGGCGGAGAAAAGCCCGACTCATGTCGGCATGACTTTTTTCGTCTGTTTTTTAGCCGCCTTGGCCGGCCTGCTGTTCGGTCTTGATATCGGCGTGATCGCCGGCGCCCTGCCGTTTATTACCGATACTTTTCAGATCACCAGCTCTCAGCAGGAGTGGGTGGTCAGCTCAATGATGTTTGGCGCCGCCGTCGGCGCCATCGGCAGCGGCTGGATGAACTTCCGGCTGGGGCGCAAATACAGTTTGATGATCGGCGCAATCCTCTTCGTGGCGGGATCGCTGTGTTCTGCGTTCGCTCCCAACGTGGAGGTGTTGATCGTTTCACGTATTCTGCTGGGATTGGCGGTGGGGATCGCTTCTTATACCGCGCCGATTTATCTTTCTGAAATCGCGCCGGAGAAAATCCGCGGCAGCATGATCTCGATGTATCAATTGATGATCACCATCGGCATTCTGGCCGCTTACCTGTCTGATACGGCATTCAGCTATACCGGCGCCTGGCGCTGGATGTTGGGCGTCATCACCATCCCGGCCGGGCTGTTGTTGGTCGGCGTGTTCTTTTTGCCTGACAGCCCGCGGTGGTTGGCCTCGCGTAATCGCCATGAGCAAGCGCGTCAGGTGTTGGAGAAGCTGCGCGACAGCAGTGCCCAGGCGCAGTATGAGCTGAATGAAATTCGTGAAAGCCTCAAACTGAAGCAAAGCGGTTGGGCGTTGTTCAAAGGCAATAAAAATTTCCGCCGCGCGGTTTTCCTTGGCATTCTTCTTCAGGTGATGCAGCAGTTTACCGGGATGAACGTCACCATGTATTACGCGCCGAAGATTTTCGGTCTGGCGGGCTTCGCCAGTACGGAACAGCAGATGTGGGGCACGGTGATCGTCGGTCTGGTCAACGTGCTGGCCACCTTTATCGCTATTGGGCTGGTTGACCGCTGGGGCCGCAAGCCCACTTTGATCCTTGGGTTTATCGTGATGGCCGTCGGCATGGGGGCGCTGGGCACCATGATGAACATCGGCATGAACTCGGCGGCGGAGCAATATTTCGCCATCGTCATGCTGCTGATGTTTATCGTCGGCTTTGCCATGAGCGCCGGCCCGCTGATTTGGGTGCTGTGCTCAGAGATCCAGCCATTGAAAGGCCGCGATTTCGGCATCACCTGTTCCACCGCCACTAACTGGATAGCCAATATGATCGTGGGGGCGACGTTCCTGACCATGCTGAATTCGTTGGGCAGCGCTCACACCTTTTGGGTTTACGCGGGGCTTAACGTGCTGTTTGTTTTCATCACGCTGGCGCTGATCCCGGAAACCAAAAATATTTCACTGGAACACATTGAGCGCAATCTGATGGCCGGCAAACCGTTGCGTAATATCGGCTCGCGTTGATCTTTGCGGCAATAAAAAAGGCTCAGCCTGGGCTGAACCTTCTTCTTTTCGGCGGTGTAAACCGTTAAGCCAGCTTCTGCTGTGCCCAGGCCAGCCCGCTTTGGTATTCGCCCGGCAGCAGCGGCGCCAGCGCCTGCAGCGCCTGATGCAGATCGGCGGCGCTCGGGTCGTTCAGATTGAGGTGGCCGACCTTGCGGCCCGGGCGCACCTCTTTCTCATACCAGTGCAGATGCACCAGCGGCAGCGACAGCCACTGTTCGTTGACGGCGGTGCCGATCAGGTTGACCATCACCGACGGTGTGCTCACCACCGGCTGCGGCAGCGGCAGGCCGAGGATGGCGCGCAGGTGCAGCTCGAACTGGCTGATGGATGCGCCGTTTTGCGTCCAGTGGCCGCTGTTGTGCACGCGCGGCGCCAGTTCGTTGATCAACAGCCGATCGCCGACGATAAAGCATTCCATCGCCATCACGCCGACGTAGTTCAGCTCGTTCAGGATCGCCGCCAGCATCTGCTCGGCCTGTTGCTGCAGCGCCGGATTGGGCTGCGGCAGCGCCACGCTGGCGCGCAGGATGCCGTCTTCATGCAGGTTGTGGGTCAGCGGGTAGAAGACCGAACGGCCGTCGTGGCCGCGCGCGCCCACCAGCGACACTTCGCCGGAGAAATTGATGCCTTGCTCGACGATGCACTCGCCATAGGCATCGGCCGGCAGTTCGGCTTCCTGCCCCGGACGCAAGCGCCACTGGCCGCGGCCGTCATAGCCGCCGACCCGGCGTTTGACGATCGCCAGCTCGCCCAGCGCAGCGAACACCTGCGGCCATTCGGCGGCGCTCGCCAGCAGCTGCCACGGCGCGGTCGCCAGGCCGAGTTGATCGAGCAGCTGCTTTTGCGTCAGGCGATCCGCCAAACGCGGGAAGATGTCACGGTTGACGAAGGCGCTGTGAGTCGCCAGTTCGCGCGTCAGCGCGGTTTCCGGCCAGCGTTCAATCTCGGCGGTAATGACGCTGTTCTGATACGGCACCGCCTCGGGTTCAGCATCGATGCCGACAGGGTAGACGGCGATGCCCAGCGGTTCGCCGGCCTGGCGCAGCATGCGCCCCAGTTGGCCGTTGCCCAGTACGCAAACCGGCTTCATGCGTCCTCCCGCGGATCGGGGTGGTTCAAAACGTCTTCAGTCTGCGCCTGACGCCAGTCCGCCAAACGCTGCGCCAGCGCGGCGTCGTGCAGCGCCAGGATCTGCATCGCCAGCAGCCCGGCGTTGGCGGCGCCGGCTTTGCCGATCGCCAGCGTCCCCACCGGAATGCCGCGCGGCATCTGCACGATGGAGTAGAGGCTGTCCACGCCGCTCAGCGCGGCGCTTTGCACCGGCACACCCAGCACCGGCACCAGCGTTTTCGCCGCCAGCATGCCCGGCAGATGCGCGGCACCGCCGGCGCCGGCGATGATCACGTCAAAGCCGTTGGCGGCAGCCTGCTCGGCGAAGCTGAACAGCTTGTCCGGCGTGCGGTGAGCGGAAACGACTTCGACATGGAAGGGGACATCGAGCTGGGTCAGGACTTCGGCGGCGAACTGCATGGTGGCCCAGTCACTTTTCGATCCCATTACAATTGCGATTTTAGCCCCGGCATTGGCGGCTGAAGCGGCGTTGGCTCCCATGGGTGTAAGGCTCCTGTGATTTGTCTGGCGTCGGCTGAGGGCCGAATGAGGGCGTAGAGCATACCATGAGCGCACGGCGAGGAAAACGGTTGCGTCGCCGGTTTTCACCGGCGAAAGCGCGAATTTTCACCCGCGCGCCAGTGCGGAACTCAGAACGGGAATTGGATCAGCTCGACGGCGTCGGCGCTGACTTTGATCATCGATCCTTCGACGTGCCAGGCGCCCAGCACCGCGCGATGGGCTTCGCCGTTGCTCAACGCCAGCCGATGCACCGCCGGGCGATGGGTATGGCCGTGGATCATCCAGTGCACATCGTGGCGCAGCATCGTTTGCTCGACCGCCTGCGGGTTGACGTCCATGATGGCGTCCGACTTGTACTGGTTGGATTGCTGGCTGCGGGCGCGCATCTTGGCGGCGATCTTCAGTCGCCAGCGCAGCGGCAGCGCGAGGAATAGTTTTTGAATCAGCGGGTTGTGCACTTTACGGCGGAATTGCTGATAGGCTTGATCGTCGGTGCACAGGGTGTCGCCGTGCAGGATCAGGATCCTGCGGCCGTACAGCTCCAGCACTTTTTCTTCCGGCAGCAGCTGCATGCCGCTGGCGCGGGCGAAGCGCTTGCCGAGCAGAAAATCGCGGTTGCCGTGGATGAAATAGCAGGGCACGCCGGCCTGTTGCAGCGCTTTCAGCGCCGCGGCGATCTCCGCGTGCAGCGGCTCGGGATCGTCGTCGCCGATCCAGGCTTCAAACAGGTCGCCGAGGATGTACAGCGCGTCGGCATGCACCGCTTCGCGCCGTAAAAAACGCAGAAAACCGGCAGTGATTGCCGGTTCCTGTGCGCACAAGTGCAGATCTGCGATGAACAGCGTACTCATGCAGCCGCGATTACTCGCTGACGGTCACGCTGTTGATCACCACGTCTTCTACCGGTACGTCCTGGTGCATGCCGCTGCGGCCGGTTTTCACGCCTTTGATCTTGTTGACCACGTCCATGCCTTCAACCACTTCAGCAAACACGCAGTAGCCCCAGCCCTGCACGTTTTCGCCGCGGAAGTTCAGGAAGTCGTTGTCAGCCACGTTGATGAAGAACTGTGCGGTGGCGGAGTGCGGATCGTTGGTGCGCGCCATTGCCAGGGTGCCGATGGTGTTTTTCAAACCGTTGTTGGCTTCGTTCTTGATGGCCGCGTTGGTCGCTTTCTGGTTCATGCCCGGCTCGAAACCGCCGCCCTGGATCATGAAGCCGTTGATCACACGGTGGAAGATGGTGTTGTCGTAGAAACCGGCGCGGCAGTAGTTCAGGAAGTTTTCAACGGTAACCGGCGCTTTGTCAGCAAAGGTCTTGATAACGATATCGCCGTGATTGGTGTGGAAAGTAACCATAGTTTTAATCCTAACAAGGTGAAGTGAGACGTCACGTAAAGCGAGTGAACATTCAGACCGCCCTTATAACATATCCGCCCCAGCGAGTCAGCAGCGGGTCAACCGCGCACTGTCTGTGGTAATTGTATTTATGTTATATTATAACAATTGCGCCGGCCGGCGAATTTTGCGCTTTTTCTTCGCGTGAAGTCAGCAAAGCATGGCCTTAACCTTGCAATAGATCAGGCTTCAGGTTTCAATACGCTACCGGGCGTTAAACCTGAAGCCCGGTTATCTTTTTTGTTATCACGCACACCACGGAATCTCCCGATGCTAAAGATTTTTAATACCCTGAGTCGTCAAAAAGAGGAATTCAAACCCATTCATGCCGGGAAAGTGGGCATGTACGTGTGCGGGGTAACCATCTATGACCTGTGTCACATCGGCCACGGTCGTACCTTTGTCGCTTTCGACGTGGTGGCGCGTTACCTGCGCTATCTCGGCTATTCGCTGAACTACGTGCGCAACGTCACCGACGTGGACGACAAAATCATCCGCCGCGCGGCGGAAAATCATGAGACCTGCGACCAGCTGACCGAACGCATGCTGGCGGAAATGCATGCCGACTTCGACGCGTTGCTGATCGATCGCCCGGACAGCGAACCGCGCGCGACCCAACACATCGCCGAGATCATCGAGATCACCCAGCGCCTGATCGATCGCGATCACGCCTATGTGGCCAGCAACGGCGACGTGATGTTCTCCATCGACAGCGATCCGCAGTACGGGCTGCTGTCGCGCCAGGATCTGGAGCAGCTGCAGGCCGGCGCGCGCGTAGAGATCGACGACGTTAAGCGCAACCCGATGGACTTCGTGCTGTGGAAAATGTCCAAGCCGGGCGAGCCGAGCTGGCAGTCGCCGTGGGGGCCGGGCCGTCCGGGCTGGCACATCGAATGCTCCGCCATGAACTGCAAACAGCTGGGCACCCACTTCGACATCCACGGCGGCGGTTCCGATCTGATGTTCCCGCACCACGAGAACGAGATCGCGCAGTCGAGCTGCGCCCACGACGGCCCGTACGTCAATTATTGGATGCACTCCGGCATGGTGATGATCGACAAAGAGAAGATGTCCAAATCGCTGGATAACTTCTTTACCATTCGCGACGTGCTCGGCCATTACGATGCGGAGACGGTGCGTTACTTCCTGATGTCCGGCCACTATCGCAGCCAGCTGAACTACAGTGAAGAGAATCTCAAGCAGGCGCGCACCGCGCTGGAGCGCCTCTATACCGCGCTGCGTGGCACCGACGCCAATGCCGCGCCGGCCGGCGGCGAAGCGTTCGAAGCTCGCTTCCGCGAAGCGATGGACGACGACTTCAACACCCCGGAAGCCTACTCGGCGTTGTTCGATCTGGCGCGCGAGGTTAACCGCCTGAAGGGGGAAGACATGGCGGCGGCCAGCGGCATGGCGGCGGAACTGCGCAAGCTGGCGAACGTGCTTGGCCTGCTGCAGCAGGAGCCGGAGCAGTTCCTGCAAGGAGGCGCACAGGTTGACGACGGTGAAGTGGCGGAGATCGAAGCGCTGATCAAACAGCGTAACGAAGCGCGCGCCGCCAAGGACTGGGCGCTGGCGGATGCCGCGCGTGATCGCTTGAACGAGATGAACATCGTGCTGGAAGACGGCCCGCAGGGCACCACCTGGCGCCGTAAGTAATCCGGCAGAAGGAAATAAAAAAGGCGCTGAATTCAGCGCCTTTTTCTATGGCTGCGGGTTAGGGTTTAACCATGACCTTGCCGCCGCCGAACTCCACCACCTGATCGGCGACGATCTTGCAGCGCTTGCGGGTTTCGACCTTACCGTCGACTTTCACCTGCCCTTCGGCGATGACTTCTTTGGCGGCGCCGCCGCTTTCACACCAGCCCTGGAACTTCAGCAGATCGCACAGTTCGACATGGGGATGATTGTCCAGATTGAAAATTTCCATACTGCCTTACTTATTTAGGTTGAACGTCGTGATATTCCTCGCAGGCCTGCAAGGTATTTTGGATCAGTGTAGCCACGGTCATCGGGCCAACGCCACCCGGCACCGGGGTGATGTAAGCGGCGCGCTCGCTGGCGGCGTCGAAATCGACATCGCCCACCACTTTACCGCTTTCCAGGCGGTTGATGCCGACGTCCACTACGATGGCGCCCGGTTTGATCCAGTCGCCCGGAATGAAGCCCGGTTTGCCGACCGCCACCACCAGCAGATCGGCATTCTCGACGTGGTGGCGCAGGTTTTTGGTGAAGCGGTGGGTGACGGTGGTGGTGCAGCCGGCCAGCAGCAGCTCCATGCTCATCGGGCGGCCGACGATGTTGGACGCGCCGACCACCACGGCGTTCAGGCCGTAGGTATCGATGTTATAACGCTCCAGCAGGGTGACGATGCCGCGCGGCGTGCATGGGCGCAGCTTGGGCGCGCGCTGGCACAGGCGGCCGACGTTGTACGGGTGGAAGCCGTCGACGTCTTTGTCCGGATGGATGCGTTCCAGCACCTTGACGTTATCGATGCCGGCCGGCAACGGCAGCTGCACCAGAATACCGTCGATTTCCTCATCGGCGTTCAGCTGGTCGATCAACGCCAGCAGCTCGGCTTCACTGGTGGCAGCGGGCAGGTCGTAGGAGCGGGAGAGGAAGCCGACTTCATCGCAGGCGCGGCGCTTGCTGGCGACGTAAATTTGCGAAGCCGGATTCTCGCCGACCAGCACAACCGCCAGCCCTGGCGCGCGCTTGCCGGCCGCCAGACGTTGTTTCACTTGCTCAGCCACTTCGTTTCTAACCTGCTGCGCAATCGTTTTACCATCAATAATCTTTGCTGACATCAGTGTGGAAATCCATCAATTAAGAAAAGCGGGGATGCCGCTATTCTGGCAGAAGCTGAGCGCGCTGTCAGGCGCAGAATCACCCTCGCCGCCGTTGGCGAGACCGATTTACGCTTTTTTTATGCCGGCTTCAGGAACCTCTACGCCATTTTTACCGGCATTTGCATACGCTGGGGCCATACACAGGGCGAAAGAGGGCAGGATCATGAGAGCGATAACCCGGCTTTATCCGTTGCATCATCAGCCTGATCGGCAACCGGCGCAGCCTAAGCACGTTGGCGAGACGGTGTTCGATTCTTCGCTGCATCCGGCGGACAGTGAGCAACTCAACGCGCTGCATCAGCTTTGTCAGCACCAGGCGACGCCGTCGTGGCGGGCGCGCCTGAGCGCCCTGTGGCGGAAGCTGTGCGCATGAACGGCAGCGCATGGGTAGGGTGCGCGCTATTGCTGGCTTGGGCGCCGTGGAGCCAGGCTTCTTTAAACAGCGCACGCCCTGACTCCGCTCCGGGGAAAAGAGGGGAGGCGACCTGCAACATGCAGGTGGTTGAGCATGCCGATTGGGGCGACATTACGGCGGTCGTTCAGTCCGTGCGCCTTTGCCTGCGGCGGGGCGATGGGCGGCAAGGGGCCGGACGCACGCCAGGCGATACCGCTGTCGGCCTGGCGCAACGCAGCATAGCGCGGGCCGCCGCACGGGCGCTGGCGGAAAAAACGCCATAAAGCACCGTCGCCGCCGTAACGTCATGAAAAGGCATTGACTCGCTAACCTCTGACCGTATAATCGCAACCCGCAACCACAGGTTGCCGCATCTCAATGCGCCCTTAGCTCAGTTGGATAGAGCAACGGCCTTCTAAGCCGTAGGTCATAGGTTCGAATCCTATAGGGCGTGCCATTTTGAAGTCAACACATCTCTACGAAGCCTTCTTATCCTTATCTTTCCCTCAACTTATTGTATTTTCTGTTAGTAACCCTACTGGGAACTCGGTTATACCCAAATAAACTTATCGCTGATGTCTCTGAGGGAGGAGCACTTCGTCGAAGTCTTTTATGCAGCGCCATACGCGAGCAGAGAGAGAGTTAGGAGAAAACCTCACTAAGAGGATGCCCTTATTCTCAGACGAGGCTCCATTGCCATGCTGCCTCTATCAAAAGTGGTTCCCTGCGGAGTGGTAAAAATCCGATTAATGGAGGGCTACTATAGGTAAAATTCTACTCATGGTGCAAAATGCGACGTCTTCGCTATCTGCATAAATCTTCATTAATGAGTGTTGCTATGTCTTCTAATGCAAGGGTTTTCCGGCATGATATCAATGGGCTTCGCGCTTGGGCAGTAATCGCTGTCGTTCTGTTCCATTTTGGCGTTCCTGGCTTTGTTGGTGGTTTTGTAGGGGTGGATGTGTTTTTTGTGATCTCAGGTTTCCTGATGACGCAAATAATTGTTTCTGGTATAGAAAGTGGCAACTTCTCCCTTTGGCGTTTCTATCTGGCTCGCGCACGCAGAATCATTCCCGCATTGTTGGCTTTGAGTTTTACCCTACTGATTCTCGGTTGGTTTTTCCTCACCTCTGTAGACTACAATACCCTTTCAAAGCATGTGTTAGTTGCCGTACTGTTCATTTCAAACGTAAAGTTTTGGAAAGAATCTGGCTATTTTGATGCTGCATCGCATGAAAAGTGGTTGCTTCATACCTGGTCATTATCGGTTGAATGGCAATTCTATATTGCACTTCCCGTCGTTTTGTTGGTTGTGTGGCGTTTTTGGAAAACGTCAGGGGTGAAATTCACCCTGTTTGGTGGTTTTTTGCTCTCCTTTGCTCTCGCTTGCTATTTAGCTGTCACCTTACCCAGCGCCGCGTTCTTTTTGTTGCCGACAAGGGCGTGGGAGATGTTGGCTGGTGGAGCAGTATGGTGGTTGACTCGGAATAGTCACTTCTCGAAAATTAAAGCTCAAATAATGGAACTGGTGGGTTTCATCCTAATCGTTGTTGCAATCGTGTTTTTCACACCTAAGCTTGCGTGGCCGGGGGCTTATGCGATGGTTCCAGTAGCAGGGGCGATGCTGGTGCTCGCTGCGGCCAGACAGGGATCAATTTTTACATCTAACTATATTGCAGAGCGGGTGGGCGTTTCGTCGTACTCTATTTATCTTTGGCATTGGCCCATAGTGGTTTTTCTTGCTTACAACAACACCGCGGGAGATTGGCGATGGATGCTGGGGGGATTGCTGCTCAGTTTGGTTTTAGGTGAGCTTTCTCTGCGTTTTATTGAAAATCCGGCTCGTAAGAAATTAGCTAAGCAAAGCGATTGGGGGAATGTTTTCAGTATCGGTTCCTGTATGGTGATTATCTGCGCCGCTACTGTCGTCATGTTTAAACACCATTTTATCAACCGCGTACCGGAACAGATCGATCTTATCGCTAATGAAAGTCTCAATTCCAACCCCAAGCACGCCGACTGCTTCGCTACGACGGGCACGACCTCCCCGGGATGCATATTCGGCGGCAGTGAAATTAAGGCGGTAGTCGTCGGTGATAGCCATGGTAATGCTATGGTTACAGCCGTGGAAGCGGCATTGCCAAGCAAAGACGATGGCGTGTTGAATCTTACCTATGCGGGTTGTCCTACGCTCTACCGGGCAAAAACAGTACCTGGTGAAGCTGAGGATCATCAGGATTGTTATGGCTTCAATCAATGGCAACGGAAAAAACTGGCAAGCCTGGATAGTTCTATTCCTATCGTGATCATCAACAGAACCTCGGTATATGCCTTTGGACGGCATAATGTCGAAGAAAAAATGCGTACGCCGATCGTCTATTTCTCTGAGGTCAGCTCGAATCCGAAGCCTGAATTCCTCGCGGAATTCAAGTCATCTTTGGTTGAGTCTGCCTGTGAGTTAGCGGCCAAACATCCTGTTTTCATGATGCGGCCTATGCCGGAAATGATGTCTAATGTCCCTAAAACCCTGTCACGGGCCATGATGTTTGGGAAGGATGCTCCGCATATTTATCTGTCGGAGGCTGACTATATGAAACGTCATTCGTTCGTATGGCAAGCACAGGACGAAGCTGCAGAAAAATGTGGCGTGAAAATTCTGAATCCATTACCACTAATTTGTAGTGGTGGGAAATGTGAAAGCACATATAGCGGGCGCCCTATTTATTATGATGATAACCATGTAAGTGAATACGGGAATAAACTGTTGGTGCCGATGTTCAAAACGATTTTTGATTGATTCGTTGTCGTATGATACTGGCCGGAGATATCAGGTATACAAAGATGTCTCCGGCACAAGGTAGAGTGATGTTGTGTTCAAAGTCATTTTGACGAGGTAACTTAATCTTTCTTCACGAACGAGACGCGTTCGTTGTCATGTTGTGTTACTTCGCTAACTTTCAGTGAGTAGCGGAGAGAAAAATGCGTACATTATGGAAGCGATCGGCGGCTCGTTGCTTAACGAAGGTTGGAGCAACGAAATGGGCTCCCAGGCGTTGGGCTGGATAACAGCAACAATCGAGAGAACGGTTTTCTGTTCCGCTCTATGAACCTCGTGAAGCACTGACCGACTCTTGGTACGTTTGAAGACGATGGCTATGAACGGAGGGCTGCCAGCGTTACCATTGCCGGGGTGACGCCTTATCTACATGCTGAAGATATGGCGTGCTGCCGTCTCTCTGAATGAGCGTGAGGCAAACGACCCGCCGCCAATTGAACCTTCGTTTATTTTGCCGCGTTACAATAGGTGAAAATTTCCCCATGGAGCCTATCGTGCGCAAATCCAGATTCTTTCTCGTGACCTTGCTGTGCCTGTGCGGCGCCGCCGTGCTGTACGTCATGGCTTACCGGGCGTTGGGGCATTACCTCAGCGACGGGGAGAAGGCCTACCCGGACATCACCGTTGAAATCCGCTGAGGGCCGTGCGCCGCCGCGGTGATTGCGCCGATTTTTTCGCACTGATTTACCCGCCATTTACCCGCCGTCGGCAATGATGACGCCGCGTCTCCACACTGTGTGGTTCTCTTGGGCGGAATGCGGTTATGTCACTGCAACAGGTATCGAATGTTTCTTTGAGCAATAACGGCTTAAAAGGCATCGGTTACAAACATTACGCGTTGGCGATCGTGGCGTTTTCGGCGATCGTGCGGTTTATTTCCTTAACGGATCGGTATTTTTGGTGCGACGAGGCCTCCAGCGTGCTGACCAGCCGCTATGATGTGGGCGCTTTGCTGTACCATGCTTCCTTCGATGTTCACCCGCCGCTTTATTACCTGCTGCTGCATGGCTGGATGGTGCTGTTTGGCGACGGCATTATGGCGGCCCGCGCGCTGAGCCTGGTGTTCGGCGTGATGACGGTGGCGCTGGCGATGCGTTTTACCCGTTGGTTGGCCAACGAGCGGGCGGCGCTGACCGCGGGATGGCTGATGGCGATCATGCCGATGGCGGTGCGTTACAGCCAGGAGGCGCGCATGTACGCGCTGATGGGGCTGCTGGCGATCGCCGCCGCCATGGCGCTGGCGAAGTGGCTGAAAACGCCGGATAACCGCCGCTATCTGGCGCTGTATGCGCTGTTGATGACGCTGAGCTTTTATACTCACTACTTCACGATTTTCACGCTGATCGCGCACTGGCTGGTGGTGTTGGCGCTGTCGTGCCGCCGCGAAGGCGAGTGTTACATCAGGCTGCCGGCGTGGTGGGGGGCCAATGCGGCGATTGGAGTGGCCTATATTCCCTGGCTGCTGGTGCTGCTCAATCTGCTGGCGCATATTGCCGAACTGCGGGTCGGCGGCGACGTCGGTTGGATCCCTCAGGTTGCCTGGGGCGATCTGCCGGCGATGTATTGGCGTTTTCTCACCGGGCATGATGGCAGCAACTATCCCACGATCATTCTCTGGCTGCTGCCGGCGATGTTTGTCGCCTTATGTTCACTGCTGCTGTGGCGGCGCCAGATGCCGAGAAAATATGCGCTGCTGCTGCTCGGCGGCATGCTGATCCCGGTGACGTTGGTATTCGCCATTTCCTGGCGTTCGCCGCTGTTTGTCGATCGCTACCTTTATTCCGCCGCGCTCGGCATTCCGCTGGTATTGGGCGTGCTGATCGCCGGTACGAAAAGCCGGGTGCGCGGGATCTCTTTGCTGCTGTTCTTCAGCCTGCTGTTCGGCTGCGGCGTGCGCAACGACTATCCGGTCGAGAAAGATGAATTCAAGGTGATGGTGCACTACATCAACAGTAACTATCAGCCCAACGATGCGGTGGTGGTCAGCAACATGTTCAACTACCTGAGCTATGTGTATTACAACAAGAAGGGCTATCGCGCCTTGCTGTATACCCCCGCCAGGCCCAACGGCATTTCGGGCAAGCCCAATGCCTATGGTTTCGGCACCTTTTTCCACGATCGGGCGGCGCAGACCTACGTCGATAACCTCAGTGCGTTAGCGAAAGGCTATCGCCGGGTCTGGCTGGTCAGCGGCGGGGATTTCAATCAGGACTTCGGCCGTTCGCCGCCGGGGTGGGTCAATACCGGCACCTTCAAAAGCGGCGGTTTCGAGTCGAGGCTATTCGTGGTGCCTTGAGCGGAATGTCATATTTCCCATTCGGCGTTACATCTGGCCGAGCAAACTTACGCGGGGATGACAGTTCTATACATTGGGATTGGTACTGTAGCTCTACCCGATGATGTTGTGTGTTATCCATTCCCTGTAGTGTATTACCCCATCCCTGTTAAGTTTATCCCGCCTTGTGCGGGATTTTTTTATCTGCACATACCCGGCGGCGCGTAGCGCGATTTTTTTGAATAACACCGTCAGTTTTATTCAGTATTCAGCCGTTGCGCGCTTGATTAGATTGAACGCGAGATGGGCGTCGTCGGCGCCTCTGTGCAATGAGTGGAGAATTTCTATGGCGAAGACAGTAGTGGTGTTTCATTCCGGCTACGGCCATACCGAGCGTTTGGCGAAAGTGGTGGCGGAAGGCGCAGGGGCCGAACTGATCGCTATCGATCAGGAAGGCGATATCAGCGATGAAGCGTGGCAGAAGCTGGATGAGGCGGACGCCATCATCTTTGGCTCACCGACCTATATGGGCGGCCCGTCCTGGCAGTTCAAGAAATTCGCCGACGCCAGCTCCAAAGCCTGGTTCGGCCGCAAGTGGCAGGACAAAGTGTTCGGCGGCTTTACCAACAGCGCCAGCCTGAACGGCGACAAGCAGGTTACGCTGATTGCGCTGCAAACGCTGGCTTCTCAACATGGCGGCCTGTGGGTCAGCTTGGGGCTGCTGCCGGCCAACACCAAATCGGCGCAGCGTACCGATGTCAACAACCTGGGCGGGTCGGTGGGGCTGTTGGTGCAGACGCCGTCGGATGCCGGCGTGGACGAGATGCTGTCGGGCGATTTGGCGACCGCCAAGCTCTATGGCCAACGCGTGGCGGGCTTTGCCGCCAAACTGGCGTAAGGCCTTGCCGCGTGCAGCGTTCATTTTCTCTGCACATTTGGCGTGTAAGCTGCGAAATGTTATTAGCCTGCTTGGGCTAACGCTGCATTTCGTACAAATATTCCCGGTTCCTAGGCCGGGTTTTTTGTTGCTAAGGTCTGCTTAAGCTTTCGCCGCTACACTGCATGGCAGCACAGGCATGCAATGAATGGCTGTGTCGTAACTGTCGATTTGCTGTTGTTCAAGCAAGCCCGCTTTAGGCGGGCTTTTTTTGGGTTGTTATTGCACGGGCGGCCCAGTTGCAGGAAAATAATCGCGTAGTTATTCAAATATCATTCAACGAGCAATAACCACAATCTTATTAATGTAATTAACGTCGGTCGGCGGCCTATTACGCTTTGCGCTATGCTGTCAGCAGAGCTGAGCATTATTTTCCGACGGTATGCGGGGGAGTCCGCCGCCGCCACATTAGGTTAAGAAAAGTCTGTTAATTAATTGTTAATGCTTTTTATTATTGATTTGTCTGGCTTTTTTGGTTGAAATCCGGGTTGATTATCCCTCACTGGCCGGGCGAGAGAGTATGCACATTATTATTCTGGTTATTAGCAAAATATGGGCGAGGCGATGAACGCCAGAATAAACGCCAGGCATGGCCTGCCGCTTACGGTTCAGCTTATCAATCTTTTCATGCTGGCCTTTTTACTTTCCCTGGTGGGCATTCTTAGCCGGCCGATTGGCTCGCTTTCTTTATTTTGGCCGGTGAATGCGATTCTGCTCGGCCTGCTGCTGCGGAAACCCGCTTACGCCACGCCGCTCGGCTGGCTCACGACCTATCTGGGCATGGTTGCCGCCGATCTCAGCACCGGCGAGGGCTGGTCTTTGGCGCTGTGGCTGAACGCCTGCAACATGTCGCTGATCGTCGTCGGTTACGGCATCATGCTGATGCTGCCGCAATCTCAACGGCGCATGGGTAAACCCCAGGCGATACTCTATATGTTCAGCGCCAGCCTGGCCGGTGCGGCGGTGGCGTCGACGCTGTCCGTGCTGCGCAACGATAGCCTGTACAACAACACGGTGGTGGTCGCCTGGCTGGCCTGGTTCAGCGAACAGTTTTCGACGACCCTGCTGCTGTTGCCGGTGCTGATGGCGGCGCCGCGGTTGAAACAGCTGTTGCGCATGCAGGTGCGTTGGCGCTTGAAAGGCTGCCTGCCGCTGCTGGCGCTGCTGCTGTCACTGGCGTTCAGCGTCTATATCGGCGGGCCGGGCGCGATCGCCTTCCCGATCCCGGCGCTGCTGTGGTGCGCGGTGCGCTACCAGCTGTTCCCGGTGACGTTGCTGACGCTGTTGACCGGTATGTCTGAGATCAGCAGCATCTCCGCCAACCTGGTGCTGTATGAAACGCCGAACAACCATAATGCCTTCCTCGACACGCTGATGTCCGCCCGATTGGGTATCGCCATGCTGGTGATGGGGCCGCTGATCCTCGCCAGTTCCATCGCGGCCAACCGTAAGCTTATGCGGCGTCTGGAGCACAGCGCCAACCACGATTTCCTGACCGGCGTGCTGGCGCGCAGCGCGATGACGCGCAAAGCGGGCGAGCTGTTGGAGCACAAGCACCGTTCCAAAGAAGCGGTGTCGTTACTGCTGATCGATATCGATCATTTCAAGCAGATCAACGATACGCACGGCCACAGCGCCGGCGATCAGGTGCTGGCGTCGTTCGCGCACATCGTGCGGCGCGAGCTGCGGCACGATCAGCTGTTCGGCCGCTTGGGCGGGGAAGAGTTCGCCATCATGCTGCCGCGCGCGTTGGCGGCGCAGGGCGTGGCGCTGGGGGAGCATCTGCGCCGGTTGGTGGAGCAGACGGAGCTGCAGGCGGAAGGCAAGCAGACGTTGAAAATCACCATCAGCGTCGGCGTCGCCAGTTTGGCGATGAACGAGGTGAAATCGCTGGAGCAGTTGATGAACATGGCGGATATCGCGCTGTATCGTGCCAAATCGCAGGGGCGTAATCGGGTGGAGTCGTTCAACGTGGTGAACGGCAACAGCGTCGAGCATATCCTGTTCCGCTAGGGCTCGACGCTGGGCAACCGGCGCTTACAGGCTTTTCAGCGCCTTGATGGTCTCATCCATGTCGATCTCGTGCTCGGAGAAGGTATGGGTGGTGTTCTGGAAGGTGGTGATGGTCAGCATGCGCAGCGTTTGCATGGCCTGCGCCTGGTCTTCGGACTGCGGGCGAATGCGGTTCATCAGCAGGCCGACTGACAGCACGGTGTTCTCTTTATCCACGTCGGCTTTGACCGGCACTTCCTTGGTGAAGGTATTGAAAGACTTGATGCTGGTGATCTTGATTCTTTCATTGGCGATAATGATGTATTTGCTGGGCGCCAACACTTTGACCGCATAAGCCGACGGGCCTTTGGTGTTGTTGGTCGGTTCGAAGGTCACCGCCGCGTTTTTCTTAATCAGCTCCGGGTTTTGCACTTTAATCACGTGAAAATAACGATTTTCTCCGTTCTCGTCGGTAATAAAGCCGAAGCCTTTGTCTTCAAAAAAAGTCGTTATCTTGCCGTTCATCGCTATTCTCACAAAAAGGTTCAATACAGCGCTTATGATAGCGCGGAATGCCTTGCAGCGACAGATTGCGCGGGCGGCATTTAGTCATGCGATAACGGCATTTAGCGGCTTCCCAGCGACATGCTATGTTCATGCTGACTTTATTCAATGCGCAAAAAGGAATAGCGATGGGCATCAAACGTCTCAATCACGCCGTGCTGTACGTCAGCGACGTGCGGCAGAGCGCCGACTTTTATCATCAGGTATTGGGCTTCAAGCTGAAGCCGTCCGACAGCCCCGATCGGGCGGTATTTACCCAGGCCGCCGACTCGGACAACGATCACGATTTGGCGTTGTTCAGCAAGAACCTGGGCCAGCAGCGCGCCGGGGTGTTTCGCGCCAACGGCGAGCCGCCGGCGGAGCATGAGCCGCCGGCCGGGCTGTATCATCTGGCCTGGGAAGTGGACAGCCTGGAAGAGCTGGAGCGCATTCGCCATCAGCTGGCCGAACGCGGCATTCTCGGGTTGGAAGAGGATCACGGCGTGCACAAAAGCATTTATGGTCACGACCCGGACGGGCTGCTGTTTGAGGTGACCTGGTTTATTCCCCCGGCGTTGCTGACCGAAGAGGACAAAAACCAGCAGGGGATCCGCCCGTTGGATTTCGCCGCCGAGAAGCGGCGTTTCGCCGGCCTCTAACCTGCTCCTGCGCGGGGCGCATCGGCGCCCCGACGCTCACAGTACTTTGTTGAGGAAGTTGACGGTGCGCGGGTGCTGCGGCTGAGCCAGCACCTGTCTGGCATCGCCCTGCTCGACGATCTGCCCGTCGACCATAAACACCACCCGATCCGCCGCTTCGCGCGCAAAGCCGATTTCATGCGTCACCACCACCAGCGTGACGCCCAGATCCGCCAACCCTTTAATCACGTCCAGCACTTCGCCGACCAGCTCGGGATCGAGCGCGGAGGTCGGCTCATCGAACAGGATCACCTTCGGGTTCAGCGCCAGCGCGCGCGCGATGGCGATGCGCTGCTGTTGGCCGCCGGAGAGGTGGCGCGGGTAGGCGTCCGCCTTGTGGCGCAGCCCGACCGTATCCAGCAGCTCATAGGCCACCGCTTTCGCCCGTTCGCGGGAGTGGATCTTGTGCACCACCGGCGCTTCGATGATGTTTTCCAGCACCGTCAGATGCGGGAACAGGTTGAAGTTTTGGAACACGTAGCCGACGTTGATGCGCTGCCGGAGGATGGCCTTTTCCTTCAGCTCGTACAGCCGGTTGCCCTTGCGGCGGTAGCCGACGTAGTCGCCGTCGATGCGGATAAAACCCTCGTCGACGCGCTCCAGATGGTTGATCGCCCGCAGCAGCGTCGATTTTCCGGAGCCGGAAGGCCCGAGGATCACGGTCACGGTGCCCGGCTGCAGCGTCAGGCTGACGTCGTCCAACGCCTTGTGTTTGCCGAAGAATTTGCTGACGTTGCTGATTTCGATCAGGCCGCGCGCCGGCACCGGGGTGAGGTTGCGTGCCGGCTGTTCGGGCAAGGCGTAATAATCAATGGCTTCAGACATGCGGGTCTCCTAACGTTTTAGCCAGCCGGCCAGTTTCTGCCAGGGCGTCGGCGGCAGTTCGCGCACCGCACCCCGGGCGAAATAGCGTTCGATGTAGTATTGGATCACCGACAGGGCGGTGGTGATGAACAGATACCAGACGGTGGCCACCATCAGCAGCGGTATCACCTGCTGGGTGCGGTTATAGATCACCTGGATGGTGTAAAACAGCTCCGGCAGCGCCAGCACATAAACGATTGAGGTGCCTTTCGCCAGACTGATGATCTCGTTGAATCCGGTCGGAATAATGGATCGCAGCGCCTGCGGCAGAATGATGCGGAAGGTGCGGCGATAGCCCGGCAGGCCCAGCGCTGCCGCCGCTTCGTGCTGGCCGTAATCCACGCCCAGGATGCCGCCGCGGATGATCTCGGCGGTATAGGCGGACTGCACCAGCGTCAGGCCCAGCACCGCCACGGCGAACTGGCCGAGGATATCGATGGTCGGGTAGCTGGCGAACACCACCGAGGTAAAGGGAATGCCCAGCGAGATGGCGTCGTACAGATAGGAAAAGTTATACAGGATGATCAGCACCAGGATCAGCGGCAGCGAGCGAAACAGCCAGATATACCCCCAGGCCAGCGACGCCAGCAGGTAAGAGCGCGACAGCCGCGCCAGCGCCAGCAGGGTGCCGAACAGAATGCTGAACAGCGTGCCGAGCAGCGTCAGCAGCAGGGTCTGTCCCAGCCCCGCCAGCACCGCCGGGGCGAAGAACCACTCGGCGAACACGCCCCATTCCCAGCGCGCGTTGCCCGCCACCGATTGCACGATGGCGACCAGAATAAACAGCGAAAACAGCGCGCCGATCAGCCGCAGCGGATAGCGGGCGGGCACCACTTTCAAGACTTCTTGTTTGGACATGTCATGTCTCCTGATACAGATAAAGGGGCCTTAGGCGATTTTCCTTTCCGACGCGCAACAACAGGCGTCCTCTGCAATCAGGCTTTTGCGGAACGGCAGGCGGCCATCGTAGGGCGGGCGGCTGTAAACCTCGCTGTCGACGGTGGGATCGAACTGCGGCTGATAACCGTTGCTCAGGTACAGGCCCACCGCTTCGGGCTGGCGAAAGCCGGTGGTCAGATAGAGCCGGCGATAACCCTGCGCCAGCGCCAGCGCTTCCAATTGCTGCAACACCCGTTGCGCCAGGCCCTGGCGGCGCAGATCGCCCCGCGTCCAGATACGCTTCAGCTCGGCGGTTTGCCCGTCATAGCGCTTGAAGGCGCCCATGGCGATCGGCGCACCGGCGCGCAGCAGCACGATGAAGGCGCCCTGCGGCGGCGCGTACAGGTCCAGCGGTTCCGGTTCCTGGTCACCAAAATAGTCGCCGTAGCGCTGACGATATTCGCCGAACAGCCCCTCGATCACCGGGGCGATCAGCGGGTCGGTCGGCAGCGTCTGAATGAAAGTGTCTTGCGTCATCGCGCGCTCCTAATCGCCCAGACCGGGCGGGTTGATTTCCGACTGTGCAAGGCGTTCGACGCTCTCGCCCCAGCGGTTGAGCACCTGATCGTACTGTCCGCTGCGGATCGCGCCGTTCAGCGCTTCATTCACCGCCTGCACCAGCCCGTTGCCTTTACGGGTGGTGACGGCGATGTGCGCCGCCTTGGGCCAACCGCCTTCCACCGTGCCCGCCAGCCGGGTACGGCCATTCAGCGCCGCTTTATAGGCGCCCAGCACGTTGGGCCCGAAATAGGCGTCGGCCCGGCCGGACTGGATCGCCAGCGTGGCGGCCGCATCGTCGGTCACGTAGATCGGCTGGAAGGGTTTGAGCCCCTGCTGCCGATTCTGCTTGTCCCATGCCAGCAAGATGGCTTCCTGGTTGGTGCCGGAGCCGACGATGATCTTTAATCCGGCGATATCGGCAGGCTGTTTGATCGTCGCTATCTTGCCGCCGGTTTTGACATAAAAGCCGAGCGAGTCGATGCGATAGGTAGCGAAGTCGAAGCGGGTTTTGCGCTCTTTGGTGACGGTGACGTTGGTGATGGCCGCGTCATACTTGCCGGAAACCACCCCCAGCGGCCAGTCTTCCCACGAGGTTTGCACTACGTTCAGTTCCAGCCCCAGGCTGTCGGCCACCAACTGCGCGATATCCACTTCGCTGCCGATAAGCCGCCGGTTGTCGGCGGCGAACAGCGCCAGCGGCGGCGTGTTGAGCGCGGCGATCGCGACGGTGAACCGGCCCGGCTTCACGAAGCGGAAATCGGCCGGCAGCTTGGCGATCGCCTGCGGGTTTTTCGGCGCATGGATAGGGGTTTCATTGGCCTGCAAATCGATGCCGGTGCCCGCCTGCGCGGCGCCGGTCAGGCTCAGCAAGGCCGCCACGAGAGCGGCGGTAACGGTTTTCTGCATAGCGGGTATCCCTGAAAACGATCTTATTATTGGGTGAATCTGTTCAACGGACGCTTCAGGCCCAGGTGCTCGCGCAGCGTATCGCCGTGGTACGCCTGGCGGAACAGGCCGCGCCGTTGCAGGACGGGCACCACCCGATCGACGAAGTGCCCGAAGGCGTTGGGCGTACCGCCGCTGATGATGAAGCCGTCGGCGGCTTCGCCGTCGAACCAGCGTTGCAGGCCGTCCGCCACCGCTTCCGGCGTGCCGCTGAACACCGGGCGCGGCGAGGCGGCTTCCAGCGCCACCTGGCGCAGCGTGAGGTTACGCTCGCGGGCGTTGCGCTTGATGGCGTCGGTGGTGCTGCGGAAGCTGTTTTGCCCCAGATCGCCGATGTCCGGGAAGGGCGCGTCCAACGGATGGCGGGAAAAGTCGTAATGTTCGAAGTAGCGGCCCAGGTAGTTGAGGGCGTTCTCGATGCTGACCAGACGGGCGGTCTCCTGGTACTGGCGCTCGACGTCCGCATCGTCGTCGCCGACGATCACACTCACGCCCTGGAAGATGCGCAGGTCGTCCGGTTCGCGCCCCTGTTCCACCAGCTGCCGCTTCACGTCCTGGTAGAAATCCTGCGCCTGCTCCAGCGTGTCGTGATGGGTGAAGATCGCATCGGCGTGCTTGGCCGCCAGCCGTTTGCCGTCTTCGGAGGCGCCGGCCTGGAACAGGATCGGGCGGCCCTGCGGCGTGCGGCCGATGTTCAACGGCCCCTGCACCGAGAAGAACTCCCCCTGATGATTGAGGGTGTGCAGTTTCCCGGCGCGGAAAAATTCGCCGCTGGCCTTATTGCGCACGAAGGCATCGTCCTCCCAGGAGTCCCACAGTCCTTTGGCGACGTCGAGAAACTCGCCGGCGATGCGGTAACGCAGGCTGTGCTCCGGGTGTTCGGCGCGCGAGAAGTTTTTGGCCGAACCTTCCAGCGGCGACGTCACCACGTTCCAGCCCGCGCGGCCGTTGCTCAGGTGATCGAGGCTGGCGAACTGGCGGGCGACGGTGAACGGATCGCTGTAGGATGTGGAGAGCGTGCCCACCAGGCCAATTTTGTCGGTGGCGGCGGACAGCGCGGCCAATAAGGTCAACGGCTCGAAACGGTTAAGAAAATGCGGAATGGACTTTTCGTTGATATATAAGCCATCGGCGACGAAGACGAAATCGAATTTCCCCTGTTCGGCTTTTTTCGCCGAGGCGATATTAAATTCGAGGTTGATGCTGGCGTCGGCGGTGGCGTCCGGGTGGCGCCAGGCGGACATATTTCCCGATGCGCCGTGCAGAATGGCGCCCAGCCGTAATTGCCGTTGATTATTCGCGTTGTCGCTCATCGTGATTATCCTGTCATGCGCCGAAAGGCGCGCGGTGTCTGATGCGTCCACTATTGATGAGCGCTGGCGGGATGTAAAACAACAAAACAGCATATTCAAATGTTGAAAACTGCAAATATCACGGCGAGCGAAAATAATAATCCCCGGCGCGGCATCAGCGGCGTCGGGGAAATACTATTTCACGTTATTCAGGCGTTGCTGAGGGCTTTTTTCGCTGCGGGGGTTAATTGCTGCAGCGTGCGCTCCGCCAGCAGCGAAAAATAGTGGGCGGCAGGAAAGAGGGCGCGCTCATCGGGATTGAAACGCGGATGGTGCAGGCCGAATTCGCTGGCGGAGCCGATGCTGACGAACGCGCCCGGCACGTGATGCAGATACAGCGCGAAATCCTCGCCGCCCATTTGCAGCTCCGCCTCTTCGACCCGGTAGCCGGCCTCGGCGGCGACGGTTTTGCTGAACGCCGCCCAATGGGCGTCGTTGATCACCGCCGGCGGCCCCGGCTGCCAGTGGAGTTCGGCCTGCGCGCCGAGCGCGGCGGCAACGCCGTCGATCACCTGGCGAATTTTATCCGGCACTTGGCGGCGCACCGCATCGCTGTGGGTGCGCACCGTGCCTTCCAGCTCGACGGTTTGCGGCAGCACGTTCCAGGTATTGCCGCCTTCGATGCGCGTCACGCTCACCACCAGCGATTCCAGCGAGCTGAAGCTGCGGCTGGGCAGCGTTTGCAGCGCGCCGACGATCTGGCTGGCGGTGACGATGGTATCGACACCCTGTTCCGGTTTGGCGGCGTGGGCGCCTTTGCCGGTGATGCGGATCTGGAAGCGATCGACGTTGGCGTAGAACGGCCCGGCGCGGGTGGCGAAGGTGCCGGTGGGCAGCTCCGGCGCATTGTGCAGGCCAAATATCGCCGCGACGTTATCCAGCGCGCCGGCGTCGATCAGGTGTCGGGCGCCGTTGAAGGTCTCTTCCGCCGGCTGGAAGAAGATGCGCACCGTACCCGCCAGTTCGGCTTCACGCGCTTTGAGCAGGTGTGCGGCGCCGAGCATTACCGAGGTGTGAAAGTCGTGCCCGCAGGCGTGCATCACGCCGCTGTTTTGCGAACTGAAGGGCACGTCGGCGATTTCGTCGATCGGCAGGGCGTCGATGTCGCCGCGCAGCGCGATGATCGGCCCCTGGCCGCTGCCGATCTCCGCCACGACGCCGGTTTTCAGCGCCAACGGCAGAAGGCGAATGCCCGCCTCTTGCAGCCAGCGGGTCAGGCGGGCGGTGGTGGCGAATTCATGATTGGAAAGCTCCGGGTTTTGGTGCAGTTCACGCCGATAGGCGATGATCTTGTCTGCCAACTGGCTGGTCATAGGCTTGGCTCACAGTGGGAAATAAACCCTAACCCTAGTGCAGGGGCCGCCGAAGCAAAAAGACCATCTGGTTATATTTCATAGCGATTGTGTCTGCACGGCGCGTCAACGATGGGGGGAAGGGGCAGGTTTAGGCGTTCGCGCGTTGTTCGCCGGCGCAGGGAGAGGATTGACCTGGAACGGTAACTTACTGCAACCGGTGTCATTCATTTACACCGGACAACACGGATTTTTTCACTCTTTATCGGATTTCTGTGATCGCGGTGGTGGACAAAATCCTGCCTGCTTGCTGTACTGTAATCGACACAGGTTTTGTGTCTTTCATTCACGTTAAAGGTAAGTTTGATGTCTAAGATTAAAGGTAGCGTTAAGTGGTTTAATGAATCCAAGGGCTTCGGTTTCATTACTCCGGAAGATGGTAGCAAGGACGTTTTCGTTCACTTCTCTGCCATCGTTAGCAACGGTTTCAAAACGCTTGCTGAAGGCCAGCGTGTAGAATTTGAAATCACGAACGGTGCCAAAGGCCCATCTGCCGCTAACGTTACTGCTATCTAAGCTGCGTAGCTGAATTTCTTAAAACCCGCTCATTGAGCGGGTTTTTTATTGGGCGCGTTATGCGTCGCTGCGGCGGGCCAACAGGCTGAACAGCAGGATGGCGATGGCGTAGCAGCCGACGATGGTCAGCGCCATCGACAGAGCCGAGGTGCCGCCCAGCCCGGTGAGCGGCACGGCGCAGGCGCCGAGCGCGAACATGCACACGCCGATCAAGGCCGACGCGCTGCCGGCTTTGTCCCCCTGGCTTTGCATCGCCAGCGACGAGGCGGTCGGGCCGACGATGCCGATCACCGCCACCGAGAAGAACAGCGGCACCAGCAACACGACCAGCGGCGCATGCAGCGCGGCGGCCAACAGCAGCAACAGCGATGCGACGGCCGCCAGCGTTAACCCGCCCCTCAATACCCGGCGTTCCCCCCAACGTGAACTGAGACGGCTGGCCAGCTGCGCCGCAATGATCAGCCCGACGCCGTTAATGGCGAAGCACAGGCTGAACATCTGCGGGCTGAGGCCGTAGATCTGCTGCAAGACGAAAGGCGAAGCGCCGATATAGGCGAACATGCCGGCCATTACGAAGCCCTGCGTCAGGCACAGGCCCATGAAATAGCGCTGGGTCAGCAACCCGCCGAGCGACATCAGCATCGCCAGAATGCCGCCCTGGCTGCGGCGCTCGACCGGCAGGGATTCGCGCAGCTTCAGCGCCGACAGGCTGAACAGCAGCACGGCGATGGCCGCCAGCACGCCGAAGATGCCGCGCCAGTTCATCACCTGCAGCATGACGCCGCCCAGCACCGGCGCGACGATCGGCGCCAGGCCGTTAACCAGCATCAGCAGGGCGAAGAAACGGGTCAGCTCGTGGCCGGCGTACAGATCGCGAGCAATGGCGCGGGAAATCACCGCCCCGCCGGCGCCGGCGATGCCCTGGAGCAGGCGGGCGATCAGCAGTTGGTCAATGGTGGGCGCCAGCGCGCACCACAGCGAAGCGCCGAGCAGCAGGATCAGCGACAGCAGCAGCGGGCGCATACGGCCCAGTTTGTCGCTGTAAGGGCCAAAAATCAGCTGGCCGACGCCCAGGCCGAGCAGCCCGGCGGTCAGGCTGAGCTGCGCGGCGGCGGTGGAGGTATTCAGCTCGCCCGCCATTTCCGGCAGAGCGGGCAGATAGAGATCGGTGCACAGCGGCCCCAGCGCGGCCAACAGGCCAAGCACGACGGCGTACACCAGACGTTGTCTGGCTAAGTGTTTGGTCATGGGAGATTAAGATTTCCTGAACAGGTGAGAAATGGCCTGCTGATACAGATCGCGCAGCAGGGACGCATCGGCTTTTTGCGTGGTAAGGATACGGTAACCGGTGCCTTCGCTCATGACGGCGATAAACTCCACCCGCGCGGCGATCTCTTCCGCGCTGAAATCGGGATACAGCCGCTGCAGGTTGTGGCACACGTGGCGAAACAGTCGCGCCTCCGCATCGCTGAGCAGTTTGGCCACCACCGGGTTGCGCGTGGCCTCGGCGGTCACTTCCAGCATCAGCATGTGATCGGTTTCGCTCTCGCCCGGTTGCTGAAACAGCGTGCGCGCCGCCAGCGTGCCGGCGATCAGGTTGATGTGATCGCCAAGGTTTTCCAGGCGCTGCATCTTGCTGGTGATGATGCGATTGACGATCTCTTCGATAATCGCGTCTTTATTGGCGAAATAGCGATAGATTTGCCCGACGCTGAGCTGCGAGCCCTGGGCAATCTCCGCCATGCTGGCGGCATGGAAGCCGTGGCGGCGGAAGCTGGTTTTCGCCGCTTCGACGATCTGATCGCGGCGCGCCTGCACTTTGGCCTGTTTACTGTCGTTGGGGGAGAGCATCTGCCCGATCCTTTGCTGCGCGTGAGCCGGGTTCACAATTTTGGGTGTGAACGTTCATTCTCAATTGTAGTGTAACGGATGGGGAGGACGCAAGATGAACGCGCGTTGCGGGGAAAAGGTGTTTAGGCGAACAGGTAGGCGTTGATAAAGGCGGCGACGATCAGGACGCACAGCGCAACGGCAATCGCTTCGGCGGCGGTTTTCGGCAGGCTAAACATAGCGGTTTCTCATCCAGTCAGGGGTACTGGATGAGATTATGCGCATGCAAGATTAAGGAAACATTAAGGGCTTAGCGCCCGTTGAGCCACATCACCAGCATAAAGGCCAGCAGCGTCATCGCCAGCGAGCCGGCCAGGTTGAGCAGCATGTTGGCCAGCGCCCAGCCGAAGCGGCCATCCTGCATCAGGTATACCACCTCCAGCGAAAAGGTGGAGAAGGTGGTCAGGCCGCCGCAGAAGCCGGTGGTGATCAGCAGTTTCCAGGTGGGATCCAGGTGTGTCATGCGGGTGAAAATCGCCATCGCCAGACCGATGATAAAACCGCCGATCAGATTGACCATCAGCGTCCCTAGCGGAATGTGGGCGTTCAGCGGATTCATTTTCATGCTTACCGCCCAGCGCAAAACGCTGCCGACGCCGCCGCCGATAAAGACGGCCAGTAAAGAACTCAACATGGGGCAACTCCCTTTCAAACAGAGAAATTCACGGGCTCGGAAAGGGACAGGCGTAACGCTACGCGCCTCTCTCCGAGAGGTTACGTAGACATCATCAGCCTGTGAAGGCGGTTAGGGAGGAATGTCATCTCCAGCGTGCCGCACGGCCTTTTTCACCGTACCCGATGGATGTTACACCTAACGCCGTCTATTTTGTAGTATCGACCCCCTGCGAGGTAAAACCGATGGAAATCAGAGCGGCGCGTCTGGGCGACCGGCACGCTATCGCCGAATTGATGACGGCGTTGGGCTATCCCGGCACCGAGGCGTTTCTGACGCAGCGCATGCAGCAACTGTTGGCGCACCCGGACGAGGCGCTGCTGGTGGCGGCGGACGGGGCGCAAGTGCTGGGCGTGTTGTCGCTGCATTTCCTGCCGCAGCTGGCGTTGGCCGGCGACATTGGCCGCATCAGCTATTTTTGCGTCGACGATCGGGCGCGCGGCGCGGGCGTGGGGCGGCGGTTGTTGGCGGAGGGAGAGGCGTTGGCGCACCGTCGCGGCTGCGATCGGTTGGAGGTTCATTGCCACAGTCGCCGCGAGCGGGCCCATGCGTTTTACCTGCGCGAAGGCTTTGTTGAAGCGCCGAAGTATTTTGCCAAGTTATTAAGTCAGTAAGTTACTCCCCTGGCGGCACTGCCGTTTCCAGCCGGTTGCGGCCGTTTTGCTTCGCCCGATAGAGCGCGCTGTCGGCCGCTTTCAGCCAGTCCAGATAGCCGCCCAACGCGGGGTGGTAGTTGGCGATGCCGGCGCTGATCTGCAGCCGCAGTTGCGGCGCCTCCTTGAAGCTGACCGCATCCAGCCGCTGTTGGATGCGTCGCAGGACGATTTCCGCCTGCTCGGCGTTGGTGTTCGGCAGCAGCGCGCCAAACTCGTCGCCGCCGTAGCGCCCGACGATATCCACGTTACGCAAGCCGATCAGCAGCTCTTCCGCCAGCGCCGCCAGGGCCTCATCCCCCAAAGCATGGCCGAAGGTGTCGTTGATGGTTTTGAAGCGGTCGATATCCATCAGGATCAGCGTGGCGTTATCCTGGTAGCGACGGCAGCTGTCGAACTGGCGATGCAGCAGATGCTCCCAGTGGCGACGGTTGTATAAGCCGGTCAGCCCATCGCGGGTGCTGATGCGCTGCAGCTCCTGTTTCTTTTCCGCCAGCCGCTTGGCGGTGCGGTAAGTCACCAGCCCGAGCAGCGTCGGGTAAAGGTAGATCATCGGCAGGCACAGATAGACCTGCAACGGCGTGCTGTAGGGGTGAAACGGGAAGCCGAGCAGCGCGGCGGTGAACGCCGCCGTGGCCAGTTGCATGGCCAATCCTTTTACAAACAGCGCTTTGCCGGCTGAAGCGATGTTATTCATGCTCATCATCGACAGGATGACGATGGCGGGCAGCGCGTTGAACGCCATCATCGCCGCCCAGAAGCCGCCGAAAGCGGAGTCGATCAACAGGTTGCGAATTTCGGCTTTGAACGGATCTTTGGCGCGGCGGGCCAGGCGGTAGGCGAGATGCGGCCAGAGAAAGCCGTGAAAGGCCAGCAATAGCCAGACCGCCGCGGGCGGAGCCAGGGAGTAGAGCGCGGCGCAGACGCAGATAAAGCCGAGCCCCAGACCGACGGCGCGGGGCAGGTAGGTGCGTTTGGCGAAGCTGAGGCCGGATTTTCGGGCATCGAAAATGGGTGGGGCAATATACATCCGGCATCTCCCTGATGAGTATCATGGCAGCGTATCATGCGGGTGATAAACTAAGAATAGTCTGGGATTCACGTCCAGAGGCCCTGTGGCATTACTGCGACCGATCTCACTCTGTTACATGTTGCGGTTGTGCGAGCCGAAGGAAAGTCGCTAAATATTCGCAGGCAAGGTCAGTTTTTCTCGCTGTTCACGCAGCGCTCTATGATAAGAAGGTGAGTATGGAAGGTATCAGCATTACCAAACTTCTGGTGATTGCGGTGTTGGTGATTTTACTGTTCGGCACCAGCAAACTGCGTACGCTCGGCGCCGATCTTGGCGCGGCGCTGAAAGGCTTTAAAAAAGCCGTGGGCGATGACAGCACGCCGCCGGCCGCCGGCAACAACGCCGCCGAAAGCCAGTCCGCTCAGCAGAGCGTCGAAAAGAAAGACGTTTAACCCCGTCTGACTGCGCGCAATAAAAAACGGATGCCTTGCGGACATCCGTTTTTTGGCGTTTCCGCCGTCTATAGCGTAACAAACTATTACGCGTTATTTCACTTCCATCCCTTTGGCCTGCAGATCGGCGTGGTAAGACGAACGCACGAACGGGCCGCAGGCGGCGTGGGTGAAGCCCATCGCCATCGCTTCTTCTTTCATCTCGTCAAACTCGGCAGGGCTGACGTAGCGCTGCACCGGCAGGTGGTGACGGCTCGGCTGCAGGTACTGACCCAGCGTCAGCATGGTCACGCCGTGGCGACGCAGATCGCGCATCACTTCAATGATTTCCGCGTTGGTTTCGCCCAGGCCGACCATCAGGCCGGATTTGGTCGGGATATCCGGGTGCGCTTCTTTAAAGCGCTCCAGCAGCTTCAGCGACCATTCGTAGTTGGCGCCCGGACGCACCTGGCGGTAGACGCGCGGCACGTTTTCCAGGTTGTGGTTGAATACGTCCGGCGGCGTGGCGGTGAGGATCTCCAGCGCGCGGTCCATACGGCCGCGGAAGTCCGGCACCAGCGTTTCAATTTTGATGTTCGGGCTTTTGGCGCGGATGGCGGAGATGCAGTCGGCAAAGTGCTGAGCGCCGCCGTCGCGCAGATCGTCGCGGTCAACCGAGGTGATCACCACGTAACGCAGCGCCATGTCGGCGATGGTTTGCGCCAGCTTTTCCGGCTCGTTGGCGTCCGGCGCGATCGGGCGGCCGTGGGCCACATCGCAGAACGGGCAGCGGCGGGTGCAGATGGCGCCGAGGATCATAAAGGTAGCGGTACCGTGGTTGAAACACTCGGACAGGTTAGGGCACGAGGCTTCCTCACAGACGGAGTGCAGGCCGTTCTTGCGCATCGCGGCTTTGATGCCCTGAATGCGCGTTGAGTCGGCAGGCAGTTTGATCTTCATCCACTCGGGTTTACGCAACAGCTCCTGCCGTTCGGTGACCACCGTTTTGACCGGGATCAGCGCCATTTTGTCAGCATCGCGGTATTTGACGCCGCGTTCCATCTGAATTGGTTTACTCATAATCGTGCAGGTTCCAGTTACGAAGCTCGACCGTCTGGTAGCCGAGTAAATGAACAAATTCCTGTACCAGGATTGGGTGTATGTCTTCAATGCCAACGCCGGGCGCCAGCGCGCTGACCTGCGTCATCTGCATACCGGCGTAACCGCAAGGGTTGATGCGTTGGAAGGGGCTGAGATCCATTGCCACATTCAGGGCCAGGCCGTGGAATGAGCTGCCTTTGCGGATCCGCAAACCCAACGAACAGATTTTCTGCTCCCCCACGTACACGCCGGGCGCATCCGGACGGGCGCGCGATGCGAGGCGGAAGTGGGCGAGAGTGTTGATAACCGTATCTTCTATCGCCGTGACCAACTGACGTACGCCGACCTTGTTGCGTTTCAGATCGACCATCACGTACATCACCTGCTGACCCGGCCCGTGGTAGGTCACCTGGCCGCCGCGATCGCTCTGGACAACCGGGATGTCGCCGGGCATCAGCACATGTTCGGCTTTGCCGGCCTGACCCTGGGTGAACACCGGGTGATGCTGCACCAGCCACAGCTCGTCCGGCGTGGTCTCGGTACGACTGTCGGTGAAGTTATGCATGGCTTGGGATACAGGCGCGTAGGGCTGCAACCCCAGCTGACGCAAAATGATCTTGTCTGGTTGCAAAAGAGTCATCGTCAGGTTACAGAAGTGGTAAAGCCATTATACCGGGCGCTCCGGCCTGCGACCAGCCTTTCGCTGACCAAAAATGCGCAACCCGGGAAGACGCTGCGCCATCCCGGGTTGATAAGCAGGGGTTTATGCTGGAATTACAGCACCATGCGAACAATTTCAATGTTGCCCAACTCTTCGTACAGGGTTTCGACCTGCTCGATGTGAGTGGCATTGATGGTGATGGAGACGGAGTGGTAGTTGCCTTTGCTGCTTGGCTTGACCTGCGGGTTGTAATCGCCCGGCGCATGGCGCTGCACCACTTCAACCACCTGGTCAACCAGCTCAGGCTGCGCCAGGCCCATTACCTTGTAGGTAAACGAGCAAGGGAATTCGAGCAGTTCGTTCAGTTTAGTTTTTTGCATGTGCGTGCGCTCCAGAGTGCTAGCTAATCTATAAAGTATAACTCCCGCCGGGGCGGGAGTTAGTGTTATTCACTATATGGGGACGATTTCGCCCGTTTCAACCGTTAACCGAACCAGTGGTGGAACATCAGTTTGATGTAGTCCACGATGCGGCTGAAGAAACCGCCTTCTTTCACTTCGTTCATCACCACCAGCGGACGCTGGTCGATGGTTTTGCCGTCCAGCTGGAAGTTGATGCTGCCCACCACCTGGTTTTTCGCCAGCGGCGCGTGAATTTCCGGGGTGTTCAGCACGTAGCTGGCCTTCAGATCTTTCATGCGGCCGCGCGGGATGGTCAGGTAGACGTCTTTGTCCACGCCCAGCTCAACGCGGTCGGCATCGCCGAACCAGACCGGCTCGGAGGCGAACTCTTTACCGACTTTCAGCGGCGCCACGGTTTCAAAGAAGCGGAAGCCCCAGGTCAGCAGTTTCTTGCTCTCGGCTTCGCGGCCTTTGTAGGTGCGGCCGCCCATTACGGCGGAGATCAGACGCATCTGGCCTTCGGTCGCCGAAGCCACCAGGTTGTAACCCGCCGCATCGGTGTGGCCGGTTTTGATGCCGTCGACGTTCAGGCTGTTATCCCACAGCAGACCGTTGCGGTTCATCTGGCGGATGTTGTTGAAGGTGAACTCTTTTTCTTTGTAAATCGCGTACTCTTCCGGCACGTCGCGGATCAGCGCCTGGCCGATCAGCGCCATGTCGCGCGCCGAGCTGTACTGGCCCTGGGCATCCAGGCCGTGTACCGTCTGGAAGTGGGTGTTCTGCAGGCCCAGCTTGCTGACGTAGGTGTTCATCAGGTTGACGAACGCGTCCTGGCTGCCGGCGACGTAGTCGGCCATCGCCACGCAGGCGTCGTTACCGGACTGCAGGTTGATGCCGCGGGTCAGTTTGGAGACCGGCACGCGATCGCCCGGCTTCAGGAACATCAGCGAGGAGCCTTTGAACACCGGGTTGCCGGTCGCCCAGGCGTCCTGGCCGACGGTCACCAGATCGTCCTGGCCGATTTTGCCCGCTTTCAGCGCCTGGCCGATGACGTAGCTGGTCATCATTTTGGTCAGGCTGGCCGGATCGCGACGCGCATCGGCGTTCATCTCGGCCAGCACCTTGCCGGAGTTGTAATCAATCAGGATGTACGCTTCCGCATCGATCTGCGGGACACCTGGGATCATGGTTTTGATGTTAACGTCATCGGCGTGCGCAACGGAGGCTGCGCTCATTGCGATAACGGTGCCGAGGGCGATGCTTTTGATTAAGCGAAAAGAAGTTACTTGTTTCATGATCGGGACTACAACATCCGTGAAAGTAAAGTTAAAAAACGAGCCACACTATAGCAGATGCGATCCCGGCAGGCATTACCCATTCATCTGACTAATTGCGGTTAGTGCCCTTTTAGCTGCAAGAAAATGTTTCAGCTAAATAACCGCTTATCGGCCGTGAATGCCCGCCGGGCTTAACGCTCAGGGTGCAGCAGTAACGAAAGACTGTTGTTGCGCTTCGCTCGCCAGGCGTTGCTGCAGCTGGGCCGCCTGTTGACGGCTGCTGAACGGGCCAAGCTGGACGCGGTAAACGTTGCCGTTAGCCGCCACTTTGCCCGGGACGCCAAACTGTTGGCTCAGGCTCTGTTGCCAGCTCTGGGCGCGTTCGGCGCTGCTCAGCGCGCCGACCTGCACCACGTAGCCGCCGGAAGAAGCGGCAGCAGCCGTGCCGACAGCCGCCGCGCCGGCCGCGACCGGTGCGGCTACCGCGGCGGCTTCAGGTTCGGAACCTTCCAGCACCCCGGCCGGCACCGCGCTCGGCGCGCCGAGGAAACCGCTGCGGCCGTTGGCGGCATTGCCGCCGGCAGCTGGGGCGCTGTTGTCGTCGGTGCGCAGAGTGCTGTTATCGATCGGGCGCACCGCCGCGCCGCTGGCGATCGGCGCCTCCTGTTGAATAGGGGTGCCCATGCCGCTGGAGCCGAGATCCGGGCGCGCCGGCAGGGCGTAGCTCTGTTTCGCCACGATGGTGCCGATGGTGCCGGGGCCGCTCAGCGTGCCGTCCGGCGCCACGTTGATGAAATCTACCTTGACCTTGGTGTTGTTGGACAGGTTGAGGCGGTCGGCGGCGGCTTTCGACAGATCGATGATGCGGCCCTTGGTGTATGGCCCGCGATCGTTGACGCGCACCACCAGCTGACGGCCGTTGGCCAGGTTAGTGACGCGCACATAGCTTGGGATTGGCAGGGTCGGATGCGCCGCCGTCAGGCCGTTGGGGTCAAACTGCTCGCCCAGCGCCGTGGTGTTGCCGTTGGCCTCTTCGCCATACCAGGCCGCCAGGCCGGTCTGCGAGAAGTTCTGCGGATCTTTTACGATGCGGTAAGTATCGCCATTAACCTTATAATCCTGCATGTTATTAGGGTTATAGGGTTCATATTGAGGCTCGACGCCGCCGATTTCCACCACCGGGCCGTTGTACGGCTGCGGAGGGGCTTGCTGTTCCGTGGTCGGGGCGGTACAGGCGGAGAGCAACACCGCCGCGACGCCGATCCAAAGCCATTCCTTACGCATTACTCACCTCTTATAAACTTTTAGACAGCATTTTCCGATGCGTGTGGATCGACATGATGATGCCGAAACCGGCCATCAACACTATCAGCGCCGAACCCCCGTAACTGACCAGAGGCAAAGGTACGCCAACTACCGGCAAAATGCCACTGACCATACCGATGTTAACAAAGACATAAACGAACAAAATCAGCATCAAGCCGCCGACCATGACGCGGCCAAAGGTGGTTTGCGCCTTGGCGGCGATCATCAGCCCGCGGATGATCACCAGCAGGTAAAGCGCCAGCAGCACCAGTACCCCGATCAGCCCCAGCTCTTCGGCCAGGACGGCGAAGATAAAGTCGGTATGGCGCTCCGGCAGAAACTCCAGCTGTGACTGGGTGCCGTGCAGCCAGCCCTTGCCGGACAGGCCGCCGGAGCCGATGGCGATCTTGGATTGAATGATGTGATAACCGGCGCCGAGCGGGTCGCTCTCCGGATCGAGCAGCATCATGACGCGGTCGCGCTGATAGCCGTGCATCAGGAAGAACCACAGCACCGGGATGAAGGCCGCCAGCGCGACGGCGGCGACGGCGATCAGCTTCCAGCTCATGCCGGACAGGAACAGTACGAACAGGCCGGAAGCGGCGATCAGGATAGAGGTGCCCAGATCCGGCTGCGCGGCCACCAGCAGCGTCGGCAGGAAGATCAGCACCAGCGCGATGGCGGTGTTTTTCAGCGAAGGCGGGCAAACGTCGCGGTTCATAAAGCGCGCCACCATCAGCGGCACGGCGATCTTGGCGATTTCCGACGGCTGGAAGCGCACTACGCCGAGATCCAACCAGCGCTGCGCGCCTTTACTGATCTGCCCGAAGGCGTCCACCAGGATCAGCAAAATCACGCAGAAGATATACAGATAGGGCGCCCAGCTTTCGTACACGCGCGGCGGGATCTGCGCCATGACGGCCATCACGATCAGCCCCATGACGATCTGCCCGATCTTGCGCTCCATCATGCCGATATCCTGGCCGCTGGCGCTCCACATCACGAAGGCGCTGTAGACCAACAGGGCAAGGATCAGCAGCAGGAACGTCGGGTCAATGTGGATTTTGGTCCAGATCGAGCCTTTTTGTTGGCTTTCAGTCATGTTCTACCTTAGTCACCTTCTACGCCAGGCGGCAGCGGGGCCTCGCTTGGCAATTGCGTATTGTTGTCGCCCAGCAGAATGTGGTCGAGGATCTGGCGGGTGATGGTCCCCACCGCCGGACCGGCGCCGCCGTTTTCCAGAATGATGGCGACCGACACCGTCGGGTTGTTGAACGGTGCGAAGGCGGTCATCAGTTTGTGATCGCGCAGGTGCTCCGCCAGTTTGTGGGCGTTGTAGGTTTCATAGCCGAATACCTGTGCGGTACCCGATTTCGCCGCGGCTTTATAAGGTGCGTCCGCAAAGTATTTGCGCGCCGTCCCGTTCGGACGGTTGGCCACACCGTACATGCCGTCTTTGGCAATTTCCCAGAAGCCGGAGTGAATATCGCCGATCTGCGTGTTTTCTTCCTGTTTGAACGGCACCAGCGCGCCGTTGATGCGGGTGCTCTGCAGCAGGTGCGGCGTTTTGACGGTGCCGTCGTTGATCAGGGTGTTCAGCGCCTTGGCCATCTGGATCGGCGTCGCGGTCCAGTAACCCTGGCCGATGCCTACCGGAATGGTGTCGCCCTGATACCACGGTTTTTTATAGCGTTTCTGCTTCCATTCGCGCGTCGGCATCAGGCCGGAGCGCTCTTCGGACAGATCGATGCCGGTGTACTGGCCGTAACCGAATTTGGTCAGCCAGGTCGACAGCCGATCGATCCCCATGTCATAAGCGACCTGGTAGAAATAGGTATCTGCGGACTCTTCCAGCGCCTTGGTGACGTTCAGGCGGCCGTGGCCCCATTTCTTCCAGTCGCGAAAGCGTTTTTCCGAGCCGGGCAATTGCCACCAGCCGGGATCGAACACCACGGTGTTTTTGGTGATCACCCCGGCGCTCAGCGCCGACACCGCGATATAAGGCTTCACCGTCGAGGCGGGCGGGTAGACCCCCTGGGTGGCGCGGTTGATCAGCGGGCGATTCGGATCGTTCAGCAACCCCTGATAGTCCTTGCTGGAAATGCCGTCGACGAACAGGTTCGGATCGTAGCTCGGGTTGGAGACCATCGCCAGGATGGCGCCGGTGCGCGGATCGCTCACCACCACCGCGGCGCGGCTGCCGACCAACAGCTGTTCGATATAGCGCTGCAGGTTAAGATCGAGCGTCAGGTAGACGTCCTGACCGGCGGAAGGCGGCTGTTCGTGCAATTGGCGGATCACCCGGCCGCGGTTGTTGACCTCGACCTCTTCATAGCCGGTTTTGCCGTGCAGCGTGTCTTCGTAATAGCGTTCGATGCCCAGCTTGCCGATATCGTGGGTGGCGGCGTAGTTGGCCAGTTTGCCGTCTTTGTCCAGCCGCTCGACGTCGCGATCGTTGATCTTGGACACGTAGCCAGTGACGTGGGTGAGGGCGGAGCCGTAGGGGTAGTAGCGGCGCTGGTAGCCTTTCACTTCCACACCCGGGAAGCGGAACTGATTGACCGCAAAACGGGCGACTTGCACCTCGGTCAGCGCGGTTTTCACCGGAATGGAGACGAAACGGCGCGAGCGCTTGCGCTCTTTTTCGAAATTGGTGATGTCGTCATCGGTCAAGTCGACCACCGGGCGCAGCGCCTGCAGCGTGGCTTTGAGATCGTCGACCTTTTCCGGCATCAGTTCCAGCTGATAAATGGTGCGGTTGAGCGCCAGCGGAGTGCCGTTGCGATCGTAGATAATGCCGCGGCTGGGCGCGATGGGCACCAGCTTGATGCGGTTTTCGTTGGAGCGGGTGCGGTAATCCTCGACGCGGACCACTTGCAGATTATACAGGTTGGCGATCAGGATGCCGGACAGCACCAGGATGACCAAGAACGCCACCAGGGCGCGGCGTACAAACAGGGCGGATTCAGCCGTATAGTCGCGAAAAGGGTTACGTTCTATTTTCATCCCGCTGCTTTATTTCACTCTGTCACGGTCACCACCGGCTATTCCCGGTGGTAAGGATGATTTGTAGTAATACTCCAGGCGCGGTAGAGGCTTTCGGCCACCAGGACGCGCACCAAAGGATGCGGCAGTGTCAACGGAGAAAGCGACCAACTCTGCTCGGCAGCGGCTTTGCAGGCGGGCGCCAGCCCTTCCGGGCCGCCGATCAGCAAGCTGACGTTGCGGCCATCCTGCTTCCAGCGCTCAAGCTGCTGCGCCAGCTGCGGCGTTTCCCACGGCGTGCCTGGGATATCCAGCGTAACGATGCGGTTGCCTTTGCCCACCGCCGCCAGCATTTGTTCGCCTTCCTTGTCCAGAATGCGTTTGATGTCGGCGTTTTTGCCGCGTTTGCCGGCCGGGATCTCGGTCAGCTCAAACGGCATATCTTTGGGAAAGCGGTGCAGGTAATCCATAAAGCCGGTTTGCACCCAGTCTGGCATTTTGGTGCCGACCGCCACCAATTGCAGTTTCACCGCTTAGCTCCAGAGTTTTTCCAGCTCGTACAGGCGACGGCTTTCTTCCTGCATCACGTGCACGATCACTTCGCCCAGATCGACCACGATCCAGTCGGAGGCTTCCTGGCCTTTCATGCCAAACAGTTCCATGCCCGCAGCGCGGGATTCCTGCACCACGTGGCTGGCGATCGACATCACGTGGCGAGTCGACGTGCCGGTGCAGATGATCATGCAATCGGTGATACTGGATTTGCCCTGTACGTCCAGAGCGACAATGTCTTGGCCTTTGAGGTCATCGATTTTATCGATGACGAAATCTTGGAGCGCTTTACCTTGCAAAGGTTCCCCCTCGGGTGTGTTCTGTTCAGTCGGCTGCGGCGGGCAAAATGCGCGCGCCGCGGCGTAACCGGATAAAGGTTTCGGCAGGCTGCCGCTGAAAGCCAGCTAACTGGTGACTGCCCGGCCAGCTAAGGTTTCCGGGGTTTTCAGCGGATACCTGAAAAATAGCGGCGCAGTATATCACGCACCTTTCGCTAGCGATATAAACCCTGCAACTCGATATAGCGCTGCACCGGGCGCGGCAGCAGATCGTCGCAGTTGAGGCCCTGATGGCGGCGCTGGCGGATCTCGGTGGCGGAAATTTCCAGCTCCGGCGTATCGGCCAGATAGATATGGCCGTGCGGGCGGCGGCTGAGCAGCGCCGGGTCGGCGGTGCGATGACGTTCCAGCCACTGCTGCAGTTCCGGCGTGTCCATGCGATCGTTATAGCCCGGGCGCGCCAACACCAGCAGATGGCAGACGTCCAACAGCGCCTGCCAACGATGCCATTTATGCAGCGTCAGCAGCGAGTCCTGGCCAATAATAAACGCCAGCGGCTGGGCGGCGCCACGCTCTTTACGAATCGTTTCCAGCGTCTCGATGGTGTAGGAGGGGGTGGTGCGATGCAGTTCGCGATCGTCGACCGCGAACAGCGGATTGCCGGCGATCGCCAGCTCGACCATCTTCAAGCGCTGCTGTGCGTTGGCCTCGGGCTGCGGGCGGTGTGGCGGCACGTGGTTAGGCAGCAGCGTGACGCGATTCAGGCCCACTTCGGCGGCCAGCGCCTCCACCGGCCGCAGATGGCCGTAGTGGATCGGATCAAAGGTGCCGCCAAACAGCGCGTGCAATACGGTGGGGTGTTCCGGATTAGTGGGCATCGGTAAAACTCGTGGCCAGGGGTTTGCCGCACAGCAGCATCGACAGGGTTTCCAGTTCCGGCCAGACCGACTGGCCATAGTCCTGCTTGAGGGTCAGCTCTATTTGCGTCAGCAGCTGTACCGCTTGCTGCAGCTGGGCGCTGGACAGGCGTTGCAGCGCCTGGGTCACCAGCGGGCGGCGGTTCTGCCAGACCTTGTGCTGATCGAACAGCGTGCGCAGTGGCGCGGACGCCATGCGGCGCTGCAGCGTCAGCAACAGCAGCAGTTCGCGCTGCAGGGTGCGCAACAGGATCACCGGCTCGACGTCCTCTTGCTGCAGCTGCTGCAAAATATGCCAGGCGCGCTTGCTCTTGCCGGCCAGCAAGGCGTCCAGCCAGTGGAACGGCGTGAAGTGGGCGGCGTCGTTCACCGCCTGCTCGACGCGCGGCAGGGTGAGCTTGCCGTCCGGGTGCAGCAGCGACAGCCGCTCCAACGCCTGCGACAGCGCCAGCAGGTTGCCTTCGTAGCAGTAGCACAGCAGCTGATTGGCGGCGTCGTCCAACTCCAGCTTCATCGCCTTGGCGCGCGCGGCGACCCAGCGCGGCAGCTGTGCCTGCTCCGGCGTCTGGCAACTGACGAGGGCGCCGTGCGGGCTGAGCGCCTTGAACCAGGCGCTGTTTTCCTGCGCTTTGGTGAGGCGCGGGCCGCGCAAGATCAGCAGGATGTCGTCGTGCAGCAGGGTGGCGAGCTTGGTCAGCTGTTCACCGATCGGCGCCGTCGGGCCGTTTTCCGGGAAAATCAGCAGCAGCGTCTGGCGGCTGGCGAACAGGCTCATCGCCTGGCAGATGCCGAAGATGGCGTCCCAGTCGGTGTGGGCGTCGAGGGAAATGCTGTAGTGCTCGCTGAACTGCTGCTGTTGCGCGGTCTGCCGGAGCAGATCCTGGCTTTCCTGCAGCAGCAGCGGTTCATTGCCGCTCAATAAATAACAAGCGCGCAGCCCCTCTCGGAGCTGCGCGGCAAGTTGTTCCGGATAAATGCGGATCATTGTGCGGTTTGGCTTGCCGCTCGTTCGCCGACGGCAGCGGCTTTCTGCCGGTTTTCTTCTTCCGCCGCGTGCACGGTCAGCAGTTTGCGCACCAGCTGTTGCGCCGCCTGCTCACGCATTTCCTGGCGAATGATCTCCTGCTCGGAGTCTTTGGCCAGCGCGGTCAGCGGGTTGTCGAAGAACGAACGGAACACTTTCACCGACAGCGGATACAGGTCATGCCCCGGGATCAGCACCTGGGCCTGCACGGTTAGCACCAGCTGATACTCGGCGGTTTTACCGTCCTGGAAGATCGAGGCGGTATCCTGGCTTTCCGTCGCGCCGACGATGCGCAGAGAAGGCACGTCTTTACGCTTCGGATCGCTGACGATGGTCACGGCGTTCAAACGCAGTTGCTCACGCACCGCGCGCGTCAATGGCCCGTAAGGATCCGAACTGTCCAGGATCAGCGTTTTCATTTCATTAGGCACCTGCGTGGTGCCACGCAGGTGAAAACCGCAGCCGGCGGTGACCAGCACCGCCAACCCCAGCAACAGCGTCAGAATACGTTGTCGCACAACTCCTCCTTGTGTTAACCCACAACCAGGTTAAGCAGTTTGCCCGGAACATAGATCACTTTGCGAATCGTGACGCCGTCCAGATATTTAGCCACCAGATGCTCTTCGGCAGCGCGCGCGCGCACTTGCTCTTCGGTCGCATCGGCAGATACGGTGATTTTAGCGCGAACCTTGCCGTTCACCTGCACCACCACCAGCTTGGAGTCCTCGACCATCGCCTGCTCGTCGGCAACCGGCCATGGCGCGGTGTCCACGTCGCCTTCGCCGCCCAGCGCCTGCCACAGGGCGAAGCACACGTGCGGGGTGAACGGATACAGCATGCGAACGACGGCCAGCAGCGCTTCCTGCAGCAGCGCGCGATCCTGCTCGCTCTCCTGCGGCGCGCGGGCCAGTTTGTTCATCAGCTCCATCACGGCGGCGATCGCGGTGTTGAAGGTCTGGCGGCGGCCGATATCGTCGGTCACTTTGGCGATGGTTTTGTGCAGATCGCGGCGCAGCGCTTTCTGCTCTTCGTTCAGCGACGCCACGTCCAGCGGCTGCACCGCGCCTTTTTCCACGTGATCGTAGGCCAGTTTCCATACGCGCTTCAGGAAGCGGTTAGCCCCTTCCACGCCGGATTCCTGCCACTCCAGCGTCATTTCTGCCGGTGAAGCGAACATCATGAACAGACGCACGGTGTCCGCGCCGTATTTTTCCACCATCTCCTGCGGGTCGATGCCGTTGTTCTTCGACTTCGACATTTTGCTCATGCCAGCATAGACCAGTTCACGGCCTTGCGGATCGGTGGCCTTGATGATGCGGCCTTTGTCATCGCGCTCGACGGTGGCGTCAACCGGGGATACCCAGACGCGCTCGCCGCTGTTGCCGGTGTAGTAGAAGGCGTCGGCCAGCACCATGCCCTGACACAGCAGGCGCTTGGCCGGCTCATCGGAATCCACCAGGCCCGCATCGCGCATCAGCTTGTGGAAGAAGCGGAAGTACATCAGGTGCATGATGGCGTGTTCGATGCCGCCGATATATTGATCGACCGGCAGCCAGTAGTTGGCGGCGGCCGGATCCAGCATGCCCTGGTCGTACTGCGGGCAGGTATAGCGCGCGTAGTACCAGGAAGACTCCATAAAGGTGTCGAAAGTGTCGGTTTCACGCAGCGCCGGTTGGCCGTCAACGGTGGTCTTCGCCCACTCAGGATCGGCCTTGATCGGGCTGGTGATGCCATCCATGACCACGTCTTCCGGCAGGATCACCGGCAGCTGGTCTTCCGGCGTCGGCATCACGGTGCCGTCTTCCAGGGTCACCATCGGGATTGGCGCGCCCCAGTAACGCTGACGGGAGACGCCCCAGTCGCGCAGACGGTAGTTGACCTTGCGCTGGCCGACGCCTTTGGCGACCAGTTTGTCGGCGATGGCGTTGAAGCCCGCTTCATTGTCCAGGCCGTCGAACTCGCCGGAGTTGAACAGTGCGCCTTTGTCGGTCATCGCTTCGGCGCTCACGTCAGGCTGGCTGCCGTCGAGGTTCAGGATCACCGGTTTGATCGGCAAATCGTATTTGGTGGCGAATTCCCAGTCGCGCTGGTCGTGCGCCGGTACCGCCATCACGGCGCCGGTGCCGTATTCCATCAGCACGAAGTTGGCGACCCACACCGGCAGCTTCTCGCCGCTCAGCGGGTGGACAACGAACAGGCCGGTCGGCATGCCTTTCTTCTCCATCGTCGCCATTTCGGCTTCGGCCACTTTGGTGTTGCGGCATTCGTCGATGAAGTCGGTCAGCGCCGGGTTGTTGCGCGCGCCCTGTTGCGCCAGCGGGTGGCCCGCGGCGACCGCCACGTAGGTGGCGCCCATGAAGGTGTCGGGACGGGTGGTGTAAACCGTCAGCTTCTCTTCGCTGCCAGCCACGTCGAAGGTGATTTCCACGCCTTCGGAGCGGCCAATCCAGTTGCGCTGCATGGTTTTCACCTGCTCCGGCCAGCTTTCCAGCGTGTCCAGATCGTTCAGCAGCTGATCGGCGTAGGCGGTGATTTTGATGAACCACTGCGGGATCTCTTTACGCTCGACCTTGGTGTCGCAGCGCCAGCAGCAGCCGTCGATAACCTGTTCGTTGGCCAGCACGGTCAGATCGTGCGGGCACCAGTTCACCGCCGAGGTCTTCTTGTAGACCAGGCCTTTTTCATACAGCTTGGTGAAGAACCACTGTTCCCAGCGGTAGTATTCCGGCTGGCAGGTGGCGATTTCGCGATCCCAGTCGTAGCCGAAGCCCAGCAGTTTCAGCTGGTTCTTCATGTATTCGATGTTGTCGTAGGTCCACGGGGCCGGCGCGGTGTTGTTTTTCACCGCCGCGCCTTCCGCCGGCAGGCCGAACGCATCCCAGCCGATCGGCTGCAGTACGTTTTTGCCCAGCATGCGCTGATAGCGCGAGATCACGTCGCCGATAGTGTAGTTACGAACGTGGCCCATGTGCAGTCGGCCGGACGGGTAAGGCAGCATGGATAGGCAGTAGTACTTTTCCTTGCTGTCGTCTTCGGTAACTTTGAAAGTCTGCTTCTCTTGCCAGTGAAGCTGTACGTTCGATTCTATGTCTTCTGGACGGTATTGCTCTTGCATGGCGGCCGGTGGTCCTGTAGGTGTAAACCGTTGCCCCGGTCAGAGGCAACGCAATGAACATTTAGTATTCGTAGATCCGCATAGCATAGCTGATAAGACCTCCCGGCAACAACTCCAAGCGCCTGACTCGGCGCATTTAAAAAAAACGCCGCCATGACGCGGCTCACAACCTGCGGATCCCGCGTCTTGCCAAGTGACATCAGTCATTTACGGCTAAAATAAGAACAAGTAGCTTAAGGGTATCCCCATGGCCAAGTCCGGCGCAGCGTTTATCGAGGAGAGTCTATGAACAAGGTTGCTCAGTATTACCGCGAATTGGTGGCATCGCTGACCGAACGTCTGAAAAACGGCGAACGCGATATCGACGAACTGGTGGCCAGCGCGGAGCGGCGGTTGAACGAGGCCGAAGATCTGACGCGCGACGAGGTGCGGCAGGTGACGCAGGCGGTGCGGCGCGATCTGGAAGAGTTCGCCCGCAGCTATCAGGAAAGCCGGGACGAGTTTACCGACAGCGTGTTTATGCGGGTGATTAAGGAGAGCCTGTGGCAGGAACTGGCGGATATTACCGATAAAACCCAGTTGGAGTGGCGCGAGGTGTTCAAGGATGTCAGCCACCACGGCGTGTACCACAGCGGTGAAGTGGTGGGGCTGGGCAATCTGGTGTGCGAGCAGTGCCATTACCACCTGGCGTTCTACACGCCGGAGGTGCTGCCGCTTTGCCCGAAATGCGGTCACGACCAGTTCCAGCGTCGGCCATTTGAACCCTGATGACGTCCCCCGCCGCGGCGGGGAACGCTGACGTTTACCGTTAACGGAACAGTTTCTTCAGCAGGTTGCTCAGGAAACCGCCGCTGACGGCTTCTTGGGCGACGTTTGCCGGCGCCGGTGCGCTGGCCGGGACGGCGACGCCGGCCGGGATTTTCTGCGCGACCGCGAGGCGGCTGTCCTGGGCGGCTTTCTCCGCCGCTTCCGGGCCGTAGGCGAAGCCTTCCGCCAGCACGAATTCAACGTCGGTGATGCCGATAAAGCCCAGGAACAGCTTCACGTACGGGGTGATCAGATCCGTCGGCGTGTCGGCGTGGATGCCGCCGCGGCTGGAGATGACGATCGCTTTTTTGCCCGTCACCAGCCCTTCGGCGCCGGCGGAGGTGTAGCGGAACGTCTGACCGGCGCGGGCGATCAGATCGAAGTAGATCTTCAGCTGCGTCGGGATGTTGAAGTTGTACATCGGGGCGCTGATGATCAGCGTGTCGTGCGACTTCAGCTCGGCAATCAGCTCATCGGACAGCGCCAGGGTGCTTTGCTGATGCGGCGTCAACGGTTTGTCGCCGGCGGTAAAGCCGGCCATCACTTCGCCATCCAGCTCCGGCAGCGTTGGGTTGGCCAAGTCGCGCACGGTGAAGGTGTCTTCCGGGTGAGCTTCTCGCCATTGTTCAACAAAAAAATCGACTAATTTTCCAGACTGGGAATATTCACCCAGAATACTTGATTTCAGGACCAGTACGCGGCTCATTGGCTTATCTCCAGGCGAAGTGTAATCGGTAACGATGTCAATCGGTGTAAACGCATGGTAGAGGCAAGCTATCAACAGTGATAGCGCAAAAATTCGCTGAGTTAAATCAAAAAAGTTGAATGAGGGCGCGAGCGCGCCCCGAGAGGATTAATAACGCGCGACGCGCTCGGCCAGCAGATCGATAAAGCCTGCGCGATCGATGCCGGTCAGCACTTCCACGTTGGCCGCGTTGCCGGTTTGCTGGAAATAGTCCACCACCGTCATGCCGACGGTGTACTCCCCTTTGGTTTCCACACCGACCCAGCGTTCAACGCCGGTAAACAGCTGCGGCGCCAGCAGCCAGGCGATGGTGCAGGGATCGTGCATCGCCGCGCCAGGCAGGCCGCGCGGGTGGCTGAGATACAGCGGCAGGTAAAAATCGAGCATCTCCGCCACCGCCTGCGCGACCGGATTGGCTATCTGACGAATGCGCTCGATATCCTGCGGCAGCACCAGCGCCTGATGGGTGACGTTCAGCCCGGCCATGGTCAGCGGCACGCCGGATTTCAACACCATCTCGGCGGCTTCGGGATCGACGAAGATATTGAATTCCGCCACCGGCGTGGTATTGCCGGCATTCATGCCGCCGCCCATAAATACGATGCGCTCGATACGGCTTTTCAGCTCGGCGTGCTGGGCCAACAGCAGGGCGATGTTGGTCATCGGGCCGGTCACCACCAAGGTGATTGGCTGCGGGCTGGCGCGCAGCAGGTCGGCGATCAGCTCGACGGCGCCGCGGGGATCGGATTTGAGGGTCGGCGTCGGCAGGTGGGTGTTGCCCATGCCGGTTTTGCCGTGGACATAGTCGGCGATCACCAGCTCGCGCATCAGCGGGCGAGCGGCGCCGGCGGCGACAGGGATGTCCTCGCGCTGCATCAGGGTCAACAGACCCAGCGCGTTATGCAGGGTTTTCTCCGGCGTCTGGTTGCCGGCGGAGGTGGTGATGGCTTTGACGTCCAGCTCCGGCGAGCGCAGCGCCATAGCCAGCGCGATGGCGTCGTCGAGGCCGGGATCGCAATCGATGATAATAGGGCGGGGCATGTTCTTTCTCCTCTGTTTGTTATCCGGCGAGCATCGGATCAAAAACGAGGAGATACAAGCGCTTTTCGTGCCGGGAGAAAAGATGCGCCCCAGGCGGGGCGCATAGCGAGAACTTAGTGCAAGATCTTGGCGAGGAAGTCCTTGGCGCGATCGGACTCGGGGTTGTTGAAGAAATCGTCTTTGTTGCGGTCTTCGACGATTTTGCCTTCGTCCATAAAGATCACGCGGTTCGCCACCTTGCGGGCGAAGCCCATTTCGTGGGTCACCACCATCATGGTCATGCCTTCGTTCGCCAGCTCGACCATCACGTCCAGCACTTCGTTGATCATTTCCGGATCGAGCGCCGAGGTCGGTTCGTCGAACAGCATGGCGATCGGATCCATGCACAGCGCGCGGGCGATGGCGACGCGCTGTTGCTGGCCGCCGGAGAGCTGACCGGGGAACTTGTTGGCATGGGCGGACAGGCCGACGCGTTCCAGCAGCTTCAGGCCCTTCTCGCGTGAGGCGGTCTTGTCGCGCTTGAGCACTTTTACCTGCGCCAGCGTCAGGTTGTCGATAATGGACAGGTGCGGGAACAGTTCAAAGTGTTGGAACACCATGCCGACCTTGGCGCGCAGCTGCGCCAGGTTGGTTTTCTTGTCGTTGACGGGCGTGCCGTTCACCAGGATGCTTCCCTGCTGGATCGGCTCCAGGCCGTTGACGGTTTTGATCAGGGTGGACTTGCCGGAGCCTGAAGGACCGCAGACGACGACCACTTCGCCTTTTTTCACTTCGGTGGTGCAATCGGTCAACACTTGAAAGTGACCGTACCACTTGGAAACATTTTTCAGGGATATCATCAAACAGTCCTTTTCTTCAAATAGCTTACCAGCGCCGAGGCGGCGAGGCTGATAACAAAATAGACAAAGCCGGCGAACAGGATCATTTCAACCTGGGTGCCGTCGCGTTCGCCGATGGTCGATGCGGTGCGGAAGAAGTCGGCCAGGCTCAGTACGTAAACCAGCGAGGTATCCTGGAACAGGACGATGCCCTGGGTCAGCAGCAGTGGCACCATGGCGCGGAACGCCTGCGGCAGGATCACCAGCCGCATGGATTGCCAATGCGTCATGCCCAGCGCCAACGCGGCGGAGGATTGGCCGCGCGAGATGCTGATGATACCGGCGCGGATGATTTCCGAGTAATAGGCCGCTTCAAACAGGGAAAAGGCTACCATAGCCGAGATCAGGCGAATATCGGTTTTCGGCGACAGGCCTAGAACCTGTTGTAATAAGCTTGGAACCACCAGATAGAACCACAGCAGCACCATCACCAGCGGCACCGAGCGGAACAGGTTGACATACAGGGTGGCGAACCAGCTGATGGGCTTGAACGGCGACAGACGCATCACTGCCAGCACGGTGCCCCACAGAATGCCGACCACGATGGCGGTCACGGTGATCTTCAGCGTGATCGCCATGCCCTGCAGCAGATAAGGGAAGCTTGGGACGATCGACGCCCAGTCAAATTCGTACATTATTTACTCCCCAGGTTGCCAGGCAACTGCACTTTCTTTTCGACCAGACGCATAAACAGCATGATCACGGCGTTGATGCCGATATAAGCCAGCGTAATGGCGGTAAAGGATTCATAGGCGTGTGCGGAGTAATCCAACAGCTTGCCGGCCTGTGCGGCCATGTCCACCAGGCCGATGGTGGAGGCGATGGCGGAGTTTTTGACCAGGTTGAGCATCTCCGAGGTCATCGGCGGCACGATAACCCGGTAGGCGTTCGGCAACAGCACGTAGCGGTAGGTTTGCGGCAGCGTCAGGCCCATCGCCAACCCGGCGGCTTTCTGGCCGCGCGGCAGGGATTGAATGGCGGCGCGCACTTGCTCGCAAACGCGGGCGGCGGTAAACAGCCCCAGACAGAGCATGGAAGAGACGAAGAACTGCACGTTGGGATCCAGCTCGGTCTTGAACCAGGTGCCGATATTGGCCGGCAGCAGCTCGGGGATCACCAGATACCAGGTAAAGAATTGCACGATCAGCGGCACGTTGCGGAACAGTTCGACGTAACAGGTGCCGAGAGTGGAAAGAAAGCGGTTGGGCACGGTACGCAAGATACCGAACAGCGAACCGACGAAGAAAGCGATAATCCATGCACAGACGGAGAGGGCCACCGTGACCTGAAAGCCGGACCAGATCCAGCCGAGGTAAGTGGTGTTCCCAAACGGGGCCTGCTGCAGGAAGATACCCCAGTTCCAATCTATTGACATAACAAACTCCGATAAACGGGCGCAGGGCGCCGAAAAGTGATGACTTGATAGGCGCCGATCGCCGCGCGGCCAGTCGGGCTGGCTTGTTGTGTGCGGAGATCGGTGACGCGCCTTGGGGAAAATGAGGGAGGGGAACGGCCCCCCTCATTCCTGTCTGTCCCAGTCATCAACTGGGCCGGTTTGGCTTGGCGGCCGCCCCGGCTTTATTCTATTGAGTCAGTTCAACGCTTTGTCGTTAGGCGCTTTGAACAGTTGCTTCATGTCGTCCGACAGCTCGAAGTTCATGTTGAGGTTTTTCGGTGGGATAGGCTGCTTGAACCATTTATCAAACCACTTGGCCGCTTCACCGGAGGTTTGCGCCTGGGCGATAGTGTCATCGACCAGTTTCTTGAACTCAGGATCGTCTTTACGCAGCATGCAACCGTAGGCTTCTTTCGACTGCGGCGTGCCGATGATTTCCCATTGATCCGGCTTCTTGGCTTTGGCGCGCTCGCCCGCCAGCAGGGCGTCATCCATCATGAAGGCCACCGCGCGGCCGCTTTCCAGGGTGCGGAAGGAGTCGCCGTGGTCTTTGGCGCTGATGATGCGCATGTTCATTTTGTCGCTGTCGTTCAGTTTGTTCAGCAACACTTCGGACGTGGTGCCGGAGGTGACCACCACCGGTTTGCCGGCCAGGTCTTTAAAGTCTTTGATGTCGGAGCCTTTCTTCACCAGCAGGCGGGTGCCGACCACAAAGATGGTGTCGGAGAAGGCGGCCTGTTTCTGGCGCTCTACGTTATTGGTGGTAGAGCCGCATTCGAAGTCATAGGTGCCGTTTTGCAGCAGCGGGATGCGGTTCTGCGAGGTAATCGGCAGCATTTTCACCTGCAGATTCGGTGCATTCAGCTTTTTCTTAACGGCTTCAACGATTTGGTTGGAGTAGTCCTGAGAGTAGCCCACAACTTTTTGCTGGTTGTCGTAGTAGGAAAAGGGCACAGACGATTCGCGGTGGCCGACAACGATAACGCCGTTGTCTTTGATTTTCTTCAGCGTACCGGTCAGGTCTTCCGCGTGCGCCACGCTACCTGCCATACCGAGCAGCAGTAACGATAACGCCAATTTACGCATTTGCATGGTCCAACTCCTTTGCTGTTGTGGTGGCTCTGACTAAAGAGCGTCAGGTTTAAATCGACTATTTATTGCTCAGGTTATAAAGATAGTCTTAGAACGGATAGCCGTTAAAAAATAACCGATTGTGAATATCTTGAAACTAAAATGTTTCATTTTTTGAGACGCCGCGCGCACCAAATCAATGCAATCAAACCCCGACGCACCTGCATGGTGCGTTCGGTGCCTCCAAAATGTGCACGGGTGCGACAAAACGTCAGCAAAAGTTAGCCGACGTGCGATGTCACCTTAGATAAAGCAAGGAGTGTGCCAGTCGCGTTGATTTAACGACGTTTTCTGACCGAGGTGGGGGAACGTTTACGCAAACGCGGGGCGCGGCGGGCGCGCCCCGGCGAAGAGGACTATTTGCGGCGCAGGCCCAACATCAGCGCCCAACCGCCCAGCAACAGGGTGATCACCCACAGCGGCGTGGCGCCGAAACGCGCGTAAGGCGTGACGCCGGTGGTCGGTGTGACCTTCACTTCAAGCACCTGACGAGTGAACTGCGGGATCTCGGCGATCACGTCGCCGTTCGCGTCCACTGCGGCGGTGACGCCGTTGTTGGTGCTGCGCAGCAGCGGCCGGCCCAGTTCCAGCGCCCGCATGCGCGCCATCAGGAAGTGCTGCCATGGGCCGATGGAGTGGCCGAACCAGGCGTCGTTGGAGATGGTCAGCAGGAAGTTGGTGTCCGGGCGGAAGTTATCGCGCACCTGCTGGCCCAACACGATTTCGTAGCAAATGGCCGCCGTCAGGTTGTAGCCGCGTACGCTGAGCTGCGGTTGTACGTAGTCGCCGCGGCTGAAGGAGGACATCGGCAGGTCGAAGAACGGCGCCAGCGGCCGCAGCAGCGTCTCCAGCGGCACGAACTCGCCGAACGGCACCAGGTGGTGCTTGTTGTAGCGATCGTTGGCCGGGTACCTGTACGGCGTCGGTTCACCGAGCACGATGGCGCTGTTGTAGATTTGCTGGCCCTGCGGCGTGGCGCGCACGTCGACGATGCCGGTGATGAGGCTGCTGTTCTTCGCCCGCATCAGGTCGTCCATCATCGTCAGGAAGCCGTTCTGATTGGCTTCATAATCCGGGATGGCGGATTCCGGCCAGATGACGATCGGCGCCTTGCCCATGTAGGGACGGGTTTCGTCCAGATAGGTTTGCAGCGTGCTGACCAGCGCTTTCGGATCCCATTTCATCGATTGAGCGATGTTGCCTTGCACCATGGCGACATTCACCGCTTTATCCGTCTGCGGAGTAAACCACTGCAGCTGGCGCAGCGGCCATGGCAACAACAGCAGCGCGGCGGCGATCACCGCCGCCGAGAGGCGGCGCTGATTGACGGCGTACACCAGCAGGCCGGCGATGGCCATCAGCACAAAGGTGATGGCGTCGACGCCCAGCAGCGGCGCGATGCCTTTCAGCGGGCCGTTGATCTGGCTATAGCCGAACTGCAGCCATGGGAAGCCGGTCAGCACCCAGCCGCGCAGGAATTCCGTGACCTGCCACAGCGCCGGCGCGGCGATGGCCAGCCGCCACCAGCGGGTCGCCGGCCACAGGCGGGTCAGCAGCCCGGCGAACAGCCCGGTATACAGCGACAGGTAAGCGGCGAGCAGCGCCACCAGGAAGACGTTGACGGCGAAGGGCATGCCGCCGAAATCGGCGATGCTGACATACACCCAGTTGATCCCGCTGCCGAACAACCCGAAGCCCCAGACAAAGCCGAGCAGGGCGGACTGTTTGGTGGTGCGATTGAGGGTAACGGCCAGCAGGCCGAACAGGGAGACGATGGCCGCGGGCCAGAAATCGTAGGGCGAGAACGCCAGCGTCCCGCTGGCACCTGACAACAGCGCCAGCAGGGCGCGAACCCACTGGCGTTCAAGTAATGAGGCTTTAGCCATGTTGGATTTAATCTTCCAGTTTCGGTGGTGGAGAGTCGTCCGGAATTTTTACATGAACCTGGATGATACGTCGACTGTCTGCCATGGCAACTTTAAATAGGTAACCTTCGATTTCAATGGTTTCCCCGCGCGCAGGCAGATGGCCGAAGGCTTGCATCACCAAACCGCCGATGGTATCGACCTCGTCGTCGCTGAAATGGGTGCCGAAGGCTTCGTTGAAGTCTTCGATCGGTGCCAGCGCGCGTACGGTGTACATGTGGCGGCTGAGCTGGCGGATATCCAGATCGTCTTCGTCGTCGTATTCGTCTTCGATCTCGCCGACGATCAGTTCCAGAATGTCTTCGATGGTGACCAGGCCGGACACGCCGCCGAATTCGTCAATGACAATCGCCATGTGGTAGCGCTGGGAGCGGAACTCTTTCAACATCCGGTCGACGCGCTTGCTTTCCGGCACCACCACCGCGGTGCGCAGCACTTTGTCGATGCTGAAAGGCTCGGAGTCTGCGCGCATGAACGGCAGCAGATCCTTGGCCATCAGGATGCCTTCGATGTGATCTTTGTCTTCGCTGATCACCGGGAAGCGCGAGTGGGCGGAGTCGATAATCACGTCCAGGCACTCTTCCAGCGTCTGGTTGCGCTTGAGCGTCACCATCTGGGAGCGGGGGATCATGATGTCGCGCACGCGCTGTTCGGCGATATCCATCACGCCTTCCAGCATGTCGCGGGTATCGGGATCGATCAGGTCGTTTTGTTCGGAATCACGGATCAGCTCGACCAGATCGCCACGGTTTTTGGGCTCGCCGTGGAACAGCTGGTTAAGGATAAGAGTAAAGAACCCCTTCTTGGGACTGGGGCTGTCATTGCTTTGTGAATGGTCGTCGCTCATGGCGTTTTCGTTACTGTCACTCATGTCAGAGTTAAGGGGCGTCAGCGACAGCCCCGTTAGGGGCTGTAAGGTAAACGGCTGACGTCAGACGGGGTCTTTTTCCGCCAGGTACGGATCAGGGTAGCCCAGTCCGTGCATGATTTCGGTTTCCAAAGACTCCATTTCTTCGGCTTCATCGTCTTCGATGTGGTCATACCCTAGCAGATGAAGGCTGCCGTGGACAACCATATGCGCCCAGTGGGCCTCCAGCGCCTTGCCTTGCTCAATCGCTTCCTGTTCAACCACCTGGCGGCAGATGATCAGATCGCCGAGCAGCGGCAGCTCGATGCCCGGCGGGGCCTCGAACGGGAAAGAGAGCACGTTGGTCGGCTTGTCTTTGCCGCGATAGGTCAGGTTCAGCTCGTGGCTTTCCGCTTCGTCCACCAGACGCACGGTGACCTCGGCCTCTTCCTGAAATTGCGGCAGCACGCCTTCCAGCCAGCGCTGGAACGTGGCTTCATCCGGCAGGCCATCGCTGCTTTCACAGGCAATCTGCAGATCCAAAATCACCTGACTCATGGTGTCTCCTGCTCGGAGGCGGCGAGCGCCTCGCGCTTACGTTGTTCGGCAATTGCGTCTTTGCGTTTCTGTTCGGCCGCTTCCCAGGCCTCATAAGCGATGACCACGCGGGCCACCACCGGGTGGCGCACCACGTCTTCGCTGTGGAAGAAGTTGAAGCTCAGTTCTTCCACGTCCGACAGCACTTCCACCGCGTGGCGCAGGCCGGATTTCTGGTTGCGCGGCAGGTCGATCTGGGTGACGTCGCCGGTGATGACCGCCTTAGAGTTGAAGCCGATGCGCGTCAGGAACATCTTCATCTGCTCGATGGTGGTGTTCTGGCTCTCATCCAGAATGATAAAGGCATCGTTCAGCGTACGGCCGCGCATATAGGCCAGCGGCGCGACTTCGATCACGTTGCGCTCAATGAGCTTCTCCACGCGCTCGAAGCCCAGCATTTCGAACAGGGCGTCGTACAGCGGGCGCAGATAAGGATCAACCTTCTGGCTCAGATCGCCCGGCAGGAAGCCCAGCTTTTCGCCGGCTTCGACCGCGGGACGGGTCAGCAGAATGCGGCGAATTTCCTGGCGTTCCAGCGCATCCACCGCGGCGGCGACCGCCAGGTAGGTTTTGCCGGTACCGGCCGGGCCGATGCCGAAGGTGATGTCGTGATCGAGAATGTTGGCGATGTACTGCGCCTGGTTAGGCGTGCGCGGTTTCACCATGCCGCGCTTGGTTTTGATGGTGACCGCCTTGCCGTAATCCGGCACGCTGTCCGCCACCTGTTCCAGCACCCGGCTCTCTTTGATAGCCAGATGGATTTGCTCCGGATCGATATCCGGGATCACACCGCGAATCGGCGCGGTATCCACGTACAGATGGCGCAGGATATCGGCGGCGGCGACCACGCACAGGTTTTTGCCGACCAGCTTGAAGCGGTTGTCGCGACGATTGATTTCGATGCCCAATCGGCGCTCGAGTTGCTTGATGTTGTCATCAAACGGGCCGCACAGGCTGAGCAAACGCTTGTTGTCTGCGGGCTCCAACATAATTTCTTGTGTTGCGACGTTCAAACTATTCCTCTAGGTCACATCGGGCCTGGTTGATGTCACATAGCGCGTCCGGGACGCGCGCGTTCAGGGCGAGCCTGAATACTCTCTTTCTTGAATTATTCATGGTGCGCCGCAACGGCGCAAGTTTACCGCTGATCTATCTGTGCGCCGTCGGCGGAATTCAAGGGAAGATAAGGAAAAAACGCGGCGGGGCGCAAAGCCCGCCGCGTCATCACAGGACAAGGCCGCCGAGAATCAGTTCTTTTTCACGAACTCGGATTTCAGTTTCATCGGGCCGAAGCCGTCGATTTTGCAGTCGATGTTGTGGTCGCCTTCCACCAGACGAATGTTTTTCACCTTGGTGCCGATCTTCAGCATCGAGGAGCTGCCTTTAACCTTCAGGTCCTTGATCACGGTGACCGCGTCGCCGTCCGCCAGCAGGTTGCCGTTGGCGTCTTTGACGATCAGCGCGTCCTGATCTTCCGCCGGGGCGCTGTCGCTCCACTCGTGGGCGCACTCAGGGCAGATGAACAGGGCATTGTCCTGGTAGGTGTATTCGGAGTTGCACTTCGGGCAGTGTGGGAGTTGCATGTTATGTCGCCTCTTCAACAATAAAAAATAAAAAAAGAACATCACCGGGCGCGGACGCCCGGCGGAGAAACGGTAAGGAGTAGCGCGAACGGGCGGCGATAAGGCGGGCCGCCGCGGCGTCAGGGCTGGTAAATGCCGACGCCCAGCGCGTTTTCTTTGCGGGTACGGGCGATCACCGACTGCGGGGATTCATGTACGCGCAGATCCATCTGCTGTTCGGTGCGCACCACTGCGCCACGCAGGGTGTTGGTCAGCACCTCGGTAATTTCCACGTCGACAAACTGGCCGATCATGTCGGGTGTGCCTTCGAAGTTTACCACACGGTTGCACTCCGTGCGCCCGGCCAGCTCCATCACGCTTCTGCGCGAGGTGCCTTCCACCAGAATGCGCTGGACGGTGCCGAGCATGCGGCGGCTGAACTGCAGCGCCTGCTGGTTGATACGATCCTGCAGAATATACAGCCGCTGTTTTTTCTCTTCTTCGCTGACGTCGTCAACCATGTCCGCCGCCGGCGTACCGGGGCGCGACGAATAGATGAAGCTGAAGCTGACGTCGAAGTTGATGTCGGCGATCAGGTTCATGGTTTGTTCGAAGTCGGCCTGGCTCTCGCCCGGGAAACCGACGATGAAGTCGGAGCTGAGCTGGATGTTCGGGCGCGCCTGGCGCAGCTTGCGGATAATCGCCTTATACTCCAGCGCGGTATGGGCGCGTTTCATCATGGTCAGGATGCGATCCGAACCGCTCTGCACCGGCAGGTGCAGGAAGCTGACCAGCTCCGGCGTGTCTTCGTACACCGCGATGATGTCGTCGGTGAACTCGATAGGGTGGCTGGTGGTGAAGCGAATGCGATCGATGCCGTCGATGGCGGCCACCAGGCGCAGCAGTTCGGCGAACGAGCAGATATCGCCGTCATGCGTGGCGCCGCGGTACGCGTTGACGTTTTGGCCGAGCAGGTTGACTTCGCGCACGCCCTGCGCCGCCAGTTGGGCGATTTCGAACAGCACGTCGTCGCTCGGGCGGCTCACTTCCTCGCCGCGGGTGTATGGCACCACGCAGAAAGTGCAGTATTTGTTGCAGCCTTCCATGATCGACACGAACGCGGTCGGGCCTTCGGCGCGCGGCTCCGGCAGGCGGTCGAACTTTTCGATCTCAGGGAAACTGATATCGACCACCGGGCTGCGGGTGCCCTGAACGTGGTTGATCATTTCCGGCAGGCGGTGCAGGGTCTGCGGGCCGAATACCACGTCGACGCAAGGCGCGCGGCTGCGGATCAGTTCGCCTTCTTGCGAGGCCACGCAACCGCCGACGCCGATGATGACAGACGGGTTCTTCTCTTTCAGCAAGCGCCAGCGCCCCAGCATGGCGAAAACTTTTTCCTGCGCTTTTTCACGGATCGAGCAGGTGTTCAGCAACAGCACGTCCGCTTCCTCGGCGTTGTCGGTCCACTCGAAGCCGTGCGTGCTGTTCAACAGGTCGGCCATTTTCGATGAATCGTACTCATTCATCTGGCAGCCCCAGGTTTTGATATGTAGTTTTTTCGTCATTGACTTGCCATTACTCAGTGCGGAGCGAAAGTTGCGTTACGCGACATGCAGGGCGTGTATTGTAATCATTTGCCGCCGTTGTGACCAGCGCGGGGGAAAATGGCATGCAACCTGAAGCCGAAGCGAAAATCCGGTACACTGCGCAAAACGCCATGTCGGGTGGGATGGCGAGCATTCACATAGAAAACATAGCCAATATGAAGACATCTCAAAATCGGTACGACGCGGTGGTGGTGGGCGGCGGCATGGTCGGCGCGGCGGCGGCTCTGGGCCTGGCGCAGGCGGGCTGGTCGGTGGCGTTGCTGGAACATCAGGCGCCGCAGGCGTTCGAGGCGCAAAGCCCGCCGGACCTGCGCATTTCCGCTATCGGCTGCACCTCGGTGGGGCTGCTGAAACAGCTCGGCGCCTGGCCCGCCGTGACGGCGATGCGCACGGCGCCGTATCGCCGGCTGGAGACCTGGGAATGGGCGTCGTCGCGCGTGGCGTTCGATGCGCTATCGCTGGGGCTGCCGGAGTTGGGCTTTATGGTGGAAAACCGCATTTTGCAGCTGGCGCTGTGGCAGCAGTTCGCACAGTGCGCCAATTTGACGCTGCTGTGCCCCGCCAGGCTGCAATCGCTGCAGCGGGCGGACAAGGCCTGGCAACTGACGCTGGACAGCGGTGAAACGCTGCAGGCGCGGCTGGTTGTCGGCGCCGACGGCGCCAACTCTCAGGTGCGCAAGCTGGCGGCGATCGGCACCAACGGCTGGCAGTATCGTCAGGCGTGCATGTTGATCACCGTCGATACCGGCGCGCCGCAGCAGGATGTGACCTGGCAGCGCTTCTTCCCGTCAGGGCCGCGCGCTTTCCTGCCGCTGTACGACAGCTGGGCGTCGCTGGTGTGGTATGACAGCCCGCAGCGCATTCGCCAACTGCAGGCGATGCCGCCGGCGCAGCTGGAGCGCGAGATCGCCGCTGCTTTTCCGGCGCGACTGGGCCCGGTCAAGGTGCATGCCGCCGGATCGTTCCCGTTGACGCGCCGTCATGCGCAGCGCTACGTGCTGCCGGGCCTGGCGCTGCTGGGCGATGCGGCGCATACCATCAATCCGCTGGCCGGGCAGGGCGTCAATCTGGGGTATCGCGATGTGGATGCCTTGCTGAACGTGCTGAGCGAGGCGCGGGAGCAGGGAGAAGACTGGTGCGGCGAGGCGGTGCTGCTGCGCTATCAACGCCGCCGCCGTACCGACAATCTGTTGATGCAGAGCGGCATGGATCTGTTCTATACCGCCTTCAGCAATAACCTGGCGCCGCTGACCGTGGCGCGCAATCTGGCGCTGATGGCCGCGCAGCGGGCGGGCAAGCTGAAAGAGCATGCGTTGAAGTACGCCTTGGGATTGTAACCGACAGGGCTCAGCGGTGGCTGGGCCTATTTAAGGTTGGCTGAACGGCAGACAGCAAAAAGCCCGCCGAAGCGGGCTTTTCTAAATATGGCTGGGGTGCCAGGATTCGAACCTGGGTATGCTGGTATCAGAAACCAGAGCCTTACCGCTTGGCGACACCCCAATTATGGTGGCTACGACGGGATTTGAACCTGTGACCCCATCATTATGAGTGATGTGCTCTAACCAGCTGAGCTACGTAGCCGATGTTACTTTTTACTTCTTTGATTTGCAAGCAGTTTGTTATGGCTGGGGTACCTGGATTCGAACCAGGGAATGCCGGTATCAAAAACCGGTGCCTTACCGCTTGGCGATACCCCACCTGCAAACAAATCTTATGTTGAAACCCCATTCCCGAAAGAATATGGCTGGGGTACCTGGATTCGAACCAGGGAATGCCGGTATCAAAAACCGGTGCCTTACCGCTTGGCGATACCCCATCAACATACTGCGCCGAC
>NZ_JABXOF010000007.1 GCF_013375155.1 Serratia ureilytica | reverse complement strand
TCACCACCTTCCTCCTCGCTGAAAGTGCTTTACAACCCGAAGGCCTTCTTCACACACGCGGCATGGCTGCATCAGGCTTGCGCCCATTGTGCAATATTCCCCACTGCTGCCTCCCGTAGGAGTCTGGACCGTGTCTCAGTTCCAGTGTGGCTGGTCATCCTCTCAGACCAGCTAGGGATCGTCGCCTAGGTGAGCCATTACCCCACCTACTAGCTAATCCCATCTGGGCACATCTGATGGCAAGAGGCCCGAAGGTCCCCCTCTTTGGTCTTGCGACGTTATGCGGTATTAGCTACCGTTTCCAGTAGTTATCCCCCTCCATCAGGCAGTTTCCCAGACATTACTCACCCGTCCGCCGCTCGTCACCCGGGGAGCAAGCTCCCCTGTGCTACCGCTCGACTTGCATGTGTTAAGCCTGCCGCCAGCGTTCAATCTGAGCCATGATCAAACTCTTCAATTAAAAGCTTGATGTGCTTCCACTCGAGAAGCGGTGCTCAAAGATTTACTGCATGAATTTTACTTCAGTTAGTCACTCTTCAAGACTTGATATTTTTTTGCATCCGAAGATGCTGGATATCGTCTTGTGGAGTGCCCACACAGATTGTCTGATAAATTGTTAAAGAGCAGTGAGTTAGGCGCTTTCGCTTGCTAACTCGAGGTGGCGTATATTACGCTTTCCTCTTTCAGAGTCAACCCTAATTTTCAGGTTTTTTTCTCTGCGACCCCCGGATACTCTGTGAAGTTGTTCACATGTCCCGTGTCGATGGAGGCGCATTATAGGGAGCCGGTTCAGAATGACAAGCGTTAATATGCATTTTTTATCTGACCGCTCACTATTCATTCGTAACGCCTATTAAACCCGCTTTTTGATGGCTGCCGGCAGGTCCGCCAGGCTGTTTAGCACCCAATCGGCCAGTTTTTCGCCCTGCTCCGTCACCGGCTTGCCGGTACGCACCAGCACCTTGGTGCCGACGCCGGCCGCGATCGCCGCCTGCATGTCTTCCGGTTTATCGCCCACCATATAAGAAGCGGCCATATCGATGTTCAATTCCTGCTGCGCTTGCAGCAACATGCCCGGCTGCGGCTTACGGCAGTCGCACACCTGGCGATACTCTTCTACTGCCGCCTCCGGATGATGCGGGCAGAAATAGATGCCGTCGAAGTCGACGTCGCGATCGGCCAGCGACCAGTCCATCCACTCGGTCAGGTACATAAACTGGTCTTCGCTGAACTTGCCGCGCGCAATGCCGGACTGGTTGGTCACCATCACCAGCGCGAAGCCCATCTTTTTGAGCTCGCGACAGGCGTCGATCACGCCGTCAATAAAGTGGAAGTTGTCGATTTCATGGACATAGCCATGGTCAACATTAATCGTGCCGTCACGATCGAGAAAAATTGCTGGAACGCTTTGTGTCACCGCTTTGCTCCTGAGGGCCTGTATACGCTGACAGTATCGCATGTTTTACCCCACGCTGAGAACGCCGGAGAACGTCGTTGGTCGTTGACTTAGACGTCTAGACGCCTTAACATCTGAGGCATACCTTGGTTCCACGCCGAGGTTTACTTTTATCTAGCCACGGGCAACCACGCTAAAATAAGAAGAATATGATTAAACTTTCTAACATCACTAAAGTGTTCCAGCAGGGTTCGCGCACCATTACCGCGCTCTCTGACGTGACCCTTCACGTTCCTGCCGGGCAAATCTATGGCGTCATCGGTTCCTCCGGCGCCGGTAAAAGCACGCTGATCCGCTGCGCCAACATGCTTGAGCGCCCCACCTCCGGCCAGGTGCTGGTCGATGGCCAGGATCTGACGTCTCTGTCGGAAAGCGAACTGACGCGCGCCCGTCGCCAAATCGGCATGATCTTCCAGCACTTTAACCTGCTCTCTTCCCGTACGGTGTTCGGCAACGTGGCATTGCCGCTGGAGCTGGACAATACGCCGCGCGCCGAGATCAAAAAGCGCGTGACCGAACTGCTGGAACTGGTCGGCCTGGCGGACAAGCACGACGCCTACCCGGCCAACCTGTCCGGCGGCCAGAAACAGCGTGTGGCGATCGCGCGCGCGCTGGCCAGCAACCCTAAAGTGCTGCTGTGCGACGAGGCCACCAGCGCGCTGGATCCGGCCACCACCCGTTCCATCCTGGAACTGCTGAAAGACATCAACCGCCGTCTGGGCCTGACCATTCTGCTCATCACCCATGAAATGGACGTGGTGAAACGCATCTGCGACCAAGTCGCGGTCATCAGCCAGGGGCAGTTGATCGAAAAAGACAGCGTCAGCGAAGTGTTCTCGCACCCGAAAACGCCGCTGGCCCAACAGTTCATTCAGTCCACGCTGCATCTGGATATCCCGGACGACTACGCCGCGCGCCTGTCGCCGGAGCGTCAGGGCGACCGTCAGCCGCTGCTGCGCCTGGAGTTCACCGGTCAGTCGGTCGATGCGCCGCTGCTCTCTGAAGCCGCTCGCCGCTTCAACGTGAACAACAACATTATCAGCGCCCAGATGGATTATGCCGGCGGCGTGAAATTCGGCGTGATGCTGGCGGAGCTGCACGGCAGCGACGAAGACGCGCTGGCGACGATTAAGTTCCTGCAAGAAAATCAGGTAAAAGTAGAGGTTCTGGGTTATGTCTGAGGCAATGATGTGGTTGATGGCGCGTGGCGTGTGGGAAACCGTCATGATGACCTTTGTCTCCGGCTTCTTCGGTTTCGTGCTCGGCCTGCCGGTCGGCGTGCTGTTGTATGTCACCCGCCCGGGGCAGATCATCGCCAACAATTCGCTGTATAAGATCCTGTCCGGGCTGGTGAACATCTTCCGTTCCATCCCGTTCATTATCCTGTTGGTTTGGATGATTCCGTTTACCCGCATGATCGTCGGCACCTCGATCGGTCTGCAAGCGGCGATCGTACCGCTGACCGTCGGCGCCGCGCCGTTCATCGCGCGCATGGTGGAAAACGCCCTGCTGGAGATCCCGTCCGGTCTGGTGGAAGCGGCGCGCGCCATGGGCGCCACGCCGATGCAGATCATCAAGAAAGTGCTGCTGCCGGAGGCCCTGCCGGGCCTGGTCAACGCCGCGACCATCACCCTGATCACCCTGGTGGGCTACTCCGCCATGGGCGGCGCGGTCGGCGCCGGCGGCCTGGGCCAAATCGGTTACCAATACGGTTATATCGGTTATAACGCCACAGTTATGAATACCGTATTAGTATTACTGGTAGTTTTGGTTTATCTGATCCAATTCTGCGGCGATCGCATCGTCAAAGCCGTTACCCATAAATAGTTTCACAGCATATTAATGCGAGTCTAATGAGGAAGGGATATGTCGTTAACATTTAAATCCATCGCGACAATTGGCGCACTGATCGGCACTCTGGCTCTGGCGGGCTGCGGCCAGGATGAAAAGAATCCAAACCACATCAAGGTCGGTGTGATCGTCGGCGCTGAACAGCAAGTGGCCGAAGTGGCGCAGAAAGTGGCGAAAGAGAAATACGGTCTGGACGTTGAGCTGGTCACCTTCAACGACTACGTGCTGCCTAACGAAGCGCTGAGCAAAGGCGATATCGACCTGAACGCCTTCCAGCACAAACCGTATCTGGATCAGCAAATCAAAGATCGCGGCTACAAGCTGGTGCCGGTCGGCAACACCTTTGTTTACCCGATCGCCGGTTACTCCAAGAAAATCAAATCGCTGGACGAGCTGAAAGAGGGTTCTCAGATCGCACTGCCGAACGATCCGACCAACCTGGGCCGTTCGCTGCTGCTGCTGCAGAAAGTCGGTCTGATTAAACTGAAAGACGGCGTTGGCCTGCTGCCGACCGTACTGGACGTGACCGAGAACCCGAAAAACCTGAAGCTGGTTGAGCTGGAAGCCCCTCAGCTGCCGCGCTCTCTGGACGATCAGCAGATCGCGCTGGCGGTGATCAACACCACCTATGCCAGCCAGATCGGCCTGACGCCGGCGAAAGACGGTCTGTTTGTGGAAGATAAAGACTCGCCTTACGTCAACCTGCTGGTTGCGCGCGAAGATAATAAAGACGCGGAAAACGTGAAGAAATTCGTTCAGGCCTACCAGTCTGACGAAGTGGACGCCGCCGCCAACAAAATCTTCAACGGCGGTGCCGTGAAAGGCTGGTAAGCGCTTATTCACCAATTTTATTCCTATAATTGCAAGACGGGCCAAGGCCCGTCTTGTTATTTCCGCCATAGATTGCTTCAATAGCGCCACTTTCATTAAGGCAGAGGAATCTCAATGCGTGTTTTACCTCTCTGTTTGTTAGCGCTCGCGCTGGCCGGATGTTCATCGCAACGTATCGCGCCATCCTCAACAAACAGCACCAGCAAGCCGACCACGACCGCCCCGACCAAGACCACGCCGGCCGCCCGCCCCGCTCCGGTAAAACTGTATAAAAGTGCAGAAGAACTCGTGGGTAAACCATTCCGCGATCTGGGTGAAGTGTCCGGCGAATCGTGCCAAACCACCGTACAAGACTCCCCACCGAATCTGGCTACCGCCCGTAAACGCATGCAAATCCGTGCGTCTTACATGAAGGCCAACGCCGTGCTGCTGCACGACTGCCAGATTGTCAGCGGCGTCGCCGGTTGTTACCAGCAGGCCGTTTGCCAGGGCTCGGCGCTTAACGTCTCGTCTAAATGACCGAATTCGTTTTTGAGCAGATCGGCGTGATCCGCTCGCCTTATAAAGAGAAATTCGCCGTGCCCCGCCAACCGGGGCTGGTCGAAGACGGTGGCGGCGAACTGCTGCTGCTGCCGCCTTACAACCAGGCGGAAGCGGTTCGCGGTCTCAGCGATTTCAGCCATCTGTGGGTGATGTTCATTTTCCATCAAACCATGGAAGGCGGCTGGCGCCCGACGGTACGCCCACCGCGTTTAGGCGGCAATGCCCGCATGGGCGTGTTCGCCACCCGCTCCACCTTCCGCCCCAACCCGCTCGGCATGTCGCTCATTGAGCTCAAAGGCGTACGGGTGAAAAACGGGGAAGTGGCGCTGGAACTGGGCAGCCTCGATCTGGTCGACGGCACCCCGGTGGTGGACATCAAGCCTTATCTGCCGTTCGCCGAGAGCCAACCGCAGGCCCGCGCAGGCTTTGCCCAGGCCGCGCCCGCCGGCGATATGCCGGTGCGTTTCGCGCCGCAGGCGGAACAGCAGCTGCAGCAACATCAGGCGCGCTACCCGCAATTAAGGCGTTTTATCAGCCAGGTGCTGGCACAGGACCCCCGTCCCGCCTATCGTAAAGGAGAGGACGTCGAACGGGATTACGCCGTCTGGCTGCTGGATTTCAACGTGCGCTGGCGCGTCGTGGACGGCCACACCGAAGTGCTGTCGCTCGACCCGCGTTAAAATTCCGCCGCCTCTCTTTTGGCGACCCGCTCGCGCTGGTAAACTAAATCACTTTTTGGCCGCCACTCTGGCAGCCCGATGCAATTTGCAGTTCTAACGGAACCAAAACACCATGCGTACTAGCCAATATCTGCTCTCCACTCTGAAGGAGACACCTGCCGACGCCGAAGTGATCAGCCACCAGCTGATGCTGCGCGCCGGGATGATCCGCAAGCTGGCCTCCGGTCTTTACACCTGGCTGCCGACCGGCCTGCGCGTTCTGAAAAAGGTTGAAAACATCGTTCGCGAAGAAATGAACAATGCTAACGCGATCGAAGTATCCATGCCGGTGGTTCAGCCTGCCGACCTGTGGCAGGAAAGCGGCCGTTGGGAGCAATACGGCCCCGAACTGCTGCGCTTCGTCGACCGCGGCGACCGTCCTTTCGTGCTGGGCCCGACGCATGAAGAAGTGATCACCGATCTGATCCGCAACGAGATCAGCTCGTACAAGCAGCTGCCGCTGAACTTCTTCCAGATCCAGACCAAGTTCCGTGATGAAGTGCGCCCACGTTTCGGCGTGATGCGTTCCCGTGAGTTCCTGATGAAGGATGCCTACTCCTTCCATACCTCGCAGGAGTCTCTGCAGGAGACTTACGACGCGATGTACGAAGCGTACAGCAAAATCTTCAGCCGCATGGGCCTGGATTTCCGCCCGGTGCAGGCCGATACCGGCTCGATCGGCGGCAGTGCGTCGCACGAATTCCAGGTGCTGGCGGACAGCGGTGAAGACGATATCGTGTTCTCCACCGGTTCCGACTTCGCCGCCAACATCGAGCTGGCGGAAGCGGTCGCTCCGGCAGCGCCGCGCGCGGCGGCCAGCGAAGAGCTGCGCCTGGTGGATACGCCAAACGCCAAAACCATCGCCGAGCTGGTCGAGCAATTCCAGCTGCCGGTGGAAAAAACCGTGAAGACGCTGATGGTGCGCGCCACCGAAGAGAGCGGCCATAAACTGGTCGCCCTGCTGGTGCGCGGCGATCACGAGCTGAACGAAATCAAGGCCGAGAAGCTGGCGCAGGTTGCCGCGCCGCTGACCTTCGCCACTGAAGAAGAGATCCGCGCCATCGTCGGAGCCGGCCCGGGTTCCCTCGGCCCGGTCAAGCTGCAGATGCCGGTGGTTGCCGACCGCAGCGTGGCGGCGATGAGCGACTTTGGCGCCGGTGCCAACGTCGACGGCAAACACTACTTCGGCATCAACTGGGAGCGGGATCTGCCGCTGCCGCAGGTGGCCGACATCCGTAACGTGGTGGAAGGTGACGCCAGCCCGGACGGTCAGGGCACGCTGCTGATCAAACGCGGCATCGAAGTGGGCCATATCTTCCAGCTCGGCACCAAGTATTCGGAAGCGATGAAAGCGACCGTACAGGGTGAAGACGGCCGCAACCAGGTGCTGACCATGGGTTGCTACGGCATCGGGGTGACGCGCGTCGTGGCCGCCGCCATCGAGCAGAACCACGACGAACGCGGCATTATCTGGCCGGACGCCATCGCGCCGTTCCAGGTCGCTATTCTGCCGATGAACATGCACAAGTCGTTCCGCGTGCAGGCGCTGGCCGAAGAGCTGTACAACACCCTGCGCTCCCACGGCATCGACGTGATCCTCGATGACCGCAAAGAGCGCCCGGGCGTGATGTTCGCGGATATGGAGCTGATCGGCGTGCCGCACTCTATCGTTATCGGCGACCGTAACCTCGACAACGAAGAGATCGAGTACAAAAACCGCCGCGTCGGCGAGAAGCAAATGATCAAAACCGGTGAAATCGTTGATTTCCTGCTGGGCCAGATCAAACGCTGAACACCGCCCGTCAGCGAATAAAAAACCCGCCTAGGCGGGTTTTTTTATGTCCATGGGGACAGGGGAAGTTAGTTGTTGCTGCAGCTTTTACTGCGGTCGAACGCGATTTTGCCGTCCGGCACCACCGCCTTCTCTATCTGCCCCTCTTCCATCGACGGCTGCACGCTGAAGTGCGCGTTGAAAGTCAGAAACACCGGCTCACCGGCATTCTTATTGGCTTTGGCGTAACCTTGCTCCAGCGCGATGTTGTTATCCACCGGGAACGTGATGCCGGTGGCGCAATCTTTGAACACCGCCGCGTCGGCCATATAGGTGTAGCTGCCTTTCATCACCATCGGCGTTTTAGGCAATGGCTTCTCGACCGGCTCCAGACGATAATTCAGCTTGGAGGCGATCGGCGCGCCGCTGCGATCCAGCATCTCAAGACTCTTGCCCACCGGGCGGAAGTAGCGTTTTTCCCCGGTGCTGTCAGTCAGCACCAGCTTATCCGCCGTGCGCGCCCATTTGCCGTAGTCGGCGAAGGTCTGATCGCCGTCTTTGGTGCCGCGATAAGTTTCTTGCAGCACAAAGGTGCCGTCCTCATCCAGGAACAGCGCCGTATCCAGCCCGCCGCAATCGGCGCAAGGCAACACCCCTTGATAACTCTGCGGCATCGCCTGCAGCGGTTGTTCCTTCGGTTGATAATGATTGTTGCATCCCAACAACGAGAGTGCGCCTGCCGCCAAGAACAGGGCTACCGTAATTTTCTTCACAGTTATTCTCCTACTGTGTTCATGTATTCCTAAGTGCGAACCTTGCCACGCAGCGCCTTGGTGGCGCCCTTACGCGCCTTGCCTTCCAAACGGCGCAATTTTGCCCCTTTGGTCGGCTTGGTCGCCTTGCGCATTTTTTCCACCACCATCGCCTGCTGAATCAGCGCGACCAATCTGGCCAACGCCGCTTCGCGATTCAATTCCTGACTGCGATACTCTTGCGCCTTGATAATCACTACGCCATCAGCGGTAATGAGATGATGATTCAGCGCCAGCAGCCTTTCCTTATAATACTCTGGCAGGCTGGATGCCCGGATGTCAAAGCGCAAATGGATCGCCGTTGAGGTTTTGTTCACGTGCTGGCCACCCGCGCCCTGCGCGCGGATCGCCGTCAATTCCAGCTCATTATCCGGTATGGCTACGTTTCTTGACAGTTCCAGCACCGGTCACACCTGTGCCTGCTGCCACTCGGCAAACTGGATTTCCAGACTATTCTGAGCATCAGACAGCCAAATAGTTCCCTCCTGCAGCGTTGCCTGCAGCGTCATGGTGCGGCTGGCCAGCGCCGTCAGGCGCGCCAGCTGTTCGTCATCGAGGAAGCGCACGCTCAGGTTCTTGTAGCCGGCCACTTTTCCCTGCATCGCCTGCCACCAAACGTGCGCGGCGCGCTCGCCGTAAGCGTACAAGACCACGCGCGGCGACTGGTTGCAGGCCTTGCGGATGCGTTTCTCGTCGGGCAATCCCATCTCGATCCACATTTCCAGCCCGTTGTGGTCGTTGCGCTGCCAGATCTCCGGCTCGTCGTCGGCGCTCAGCCCTTTGGTGAACACCAGCCGCTCGTCGGCGTGGCAGATCCAGGCCAACAGGCGCAGCATCATGCGCTGCTCATTTTCGGACGGGTGTTGCGCCAGCGTCAGCGTGGCGTCGTGGTAGAAGTGACGATCCATATCAGCAATATTGACCGCGGCTTTATAAATGGTTGCTTTCAGCGCCATGGGTGACCTCGTTATTATCCGGCGACAGTGTACTTGATCAGGGCCAAACCCCGCCAGCGCGGCCAGGCTGCGGCAGTGCGAAAGGCGTGCCGGGGTGCTGATAACTCCATAACAGCTGTGCTATAGTCGTCTAGGATAGGATAAAACTCCGAGAGTCTGCGCCTCATCGCGATAGTAGTCTTGATGATGCAGAGGTTCTTAAGGGAGGAAACTGTGCAACAATACTGTGAGTTAGTACGCCGTACTTACGCCGAGATTGGCAGTGGAGATCTTGGCTACGTGCCTGATGCGCTGGCTTGTGCGTTAAAGGCATTGGACGATGTCGCAGCGAACCACGCGCTACCGTCCTCCGTTAGGGAACAGGCGGCCTTTGCCGCCGCTAACTTATTGGTGAGCGACTATGTTGATGAATGATGAGTACCAACCCATCAATTGCGATGACTACGACAACCTGGAACTCGCCTGTCAGCATAAACTTATTCTGAAGCTGGAGTTACGCGACGGAGAAGTGATCGAGGCCAAGGCGATCGACCTGCTGCAAAAGAAACGCGTTGAGTATCTGACCATCGAACAGAACGGCCAGCAGCGCGACCTGCGTCTGGACCATATCAGCAGTTTCAGTCATCCGGAAATCGGTACCGTGGTCGTCAGTCTGTCGGACTGAGCAGCGGTAACCCCATCCCAACAGGGCAGCCCAACGGCTGCCCTCGTCATTTAGGGCTTCAGGCTGGCGTAATAAGCCGCCAGATCGGCGATATCGTCATCCGACAATCCCGACACATAGGCTTTCATCACCTCGGCCTGGCCACCGTTGCGTTCCCCTTTCTTGTACGCCTGCAACGCGTGCTGCAGATACATGGCGTTCTGCCCGGCCAGATTCGGGTACATCGGCACCGTCACCTTGCCCTGCGCGCCGTGGCAGGCCGCGCACGCGGCGGCTTTGGCCTGACCGGCGGCCGCATCCCCCGCCGCCAACGCCGGCAGGCTGAACAGGCCGGCGGCCAACAGCGCGATTTCCACAAACTTCATCATTGCTCCTCACGATTATGATTTTTTTCCCAGCGCAGCCGCCACGGGCGTTCGCCTTCCGGCACCTGCCCCGCCTCACAGACGAATACGCCCAGCGCGGCGATCAGCTGCTCATCATAATAAATCAACGGGATACGTTCACGCTGCCAGGGAGGAATACCCAGCTCCTGCCACAGTTTTTTTATCGGCCGCGAATGGGCGCGCCCCACGATGCGCACCGCGCCCCGTAAGCCGCCGAAACGAATGCTAATCTGCTGCGATGGCAGCGGCGCGCGCAGCGCCAGATCGCCCTCACCGGCAACCAACTGCCCCAGCCCGTCCGGCAACGTCAGCGTCTCGTCAGGCTGCCAGGGCAGATGCACATCGCGCAGTGCCGCCAGCGGCGGCAACAGGTGCAATCGGCCTCGGAAGCGGCGGATCTGATAGGCGCCGAGCTGCAGCTGCGGTTCGGCATCTTCCCGGCTGAGCGCCACCTCCTCCCACAGACGCTGCAACTGCTCACGCGCCGGCATGGTAACGTTGAACAATGCGATCCAGCGCCGCAACAGAGCGAAGCGCCGCACCGGCGAACAGGCCGTCAAACCGTCGATCGCCAATGAGCGATCCGCCGCCAACAGGCTTTGCAGCGGTTCCGCCAGCAGCTCGTCCAACAATTGTTCCTGTTCGGCGCACAGGCTGGCGCTGCGCGCCACCGCCGAAGCGAAGTGCGGCCAACGTTGATTGAGCTGCGGCAACACCTGCAACCGCAGGAAATTGCGATCGAAGCGCGTGTCCTGATTGCTGTCGTCGTCTATCCAGGTTAAGGCGTGGCGTTGCGCGTAATTTTCCAGCGTTTGACGCGAGCAGCCCAGCAGCGGCCGCAACAGCAGGTGCTCGCCCAGCGTGGCGCGCGCCGCCATCGCCGACAATCCCGCCGGCCCGCTGCCGCGCTTGAGCGCCAACAGGAAGGTTTCGCTTTGATCGTCAAGGTGTTGGGCGGTGAGCAGCGCTTCGCCCTCCGCCAATGCTGCACTGAAAGCGGCATAGCGCGCCGCACGCGCCGCCGCTTCGATGCCGCCCTGGCGGGCATCCACCTGCACGTGCGTCACCGTCAGCGGGATCCGCCACTCGGCACACCGGCTGCGGCAATGCTCAACCCAACGGTCGGCAAAGGCGCTCAGGCCATGGTGCACGTGCAGCGCACGTAGCTGCAGCGCCGGACGTTGGCGGCGCAACGCCGCCAGCAGATGCAGCAGCACGCTGGAATCCAGGCCGCCGCTAAACGCCACCAGCAGCCGCTGCTGCGCGCCCAGCTGTTCCGCCACCTGCGTCGTTAATTGATCAGTATCCATCGGTAGGCTTTGTCACTTCTACATAGCTGCACGTTAACCCCGCCTACCGCCATCAATCAAGCATTAACCGTCCGGGCCTGGCGTCGCGTCAGCAGCCACCAGCCGCCCAGCACCGCGATCACCGCCAGCGCACATCCGGCCGCCCCCCAGCCGATCTGGGCGAAAATGCGGCCATACGCCTGCATCGCCGCCCCTTCGATGTGATCCTCGGCGGTCTGATTGGCGATAATGCCCGCCAGATAGTTGGCGATCGAACCGGTGGCCAGCATATAGATGCCGGTCAACACGCCGGTGGCACCAGGGATATTCAGCCGGGTGATCTGCGCCATCGCCACCGGATCGATAAACAGTTCGGCGAAGCCCATCACCGCCAGACCGGCGATCATCAGCCCCATCGATCCCGGCCCGTGCAGCCGGGTATTCAGCGCCATCAGCGTAAAGCCGACGCCGATCAACAGCAGACCGAAGGCGAACTTGCACCAGATGCGCAGCGTGCGATCGCCATCGCCGCTCGCCAGCCACGCCAGCGCCACGCCGCCCAGCATCACCGCACAGGCGTTAACCGACTGGAACAAGGCGGTCGGCACCGTCCAGCCGAACCAGCGCCGATCGACGAAGTGATCGATAAACAGGCTGATGGAGCTGCCGCCCTGCTGGGCGAAAGCCCAGAACAGCGTGCCCAGCAGCATCAGCACAACGATCTGCCACAGCCCCCGGCGCTGGCCGGCATCCGCACGCAGCATAATGCGCGCCACCAGCACCACCGCCGCCACGCACACCAGCCCGAGCAAATAGCCGGCCCAGCCGCGTTCAAACAGCAGCGTGAAGAACAGCGGCGACGCCAGCAGCGCCGCCAGAAGCCAACCCCAGTGCGGCAAACCCAGGCTTTTGGCGCGCATCAGCGGTGCATTCACACCGCGCGTGTGGCGGAAGTGGCGCCCGCCAAGCAGGAAAATCACCAGGCCGGCGAACATGCCGATCCCGGCCAACGCAAAGCCGACGTGCCAGCCATAGCGCTCGGCCGCCAACCCGCAGGCGATCGGCGCCAAAATAGATCCGACGTTGCCGGCGGCGTACAGCAGCGAGAAGCCCCCTTCGCGGCGCGAGTCCTGCGCCGGATACAGTTCGCCCAGCAGGCAGCTGATATTGGATTTGAACAGGCCGTAGCCGCAGATGATGATCGCCAGCGCCAGATAGAGCGACTGGGCGGAGACCGCGCTCAGGCCGAGCACGATATGCCCCAGGGTCATCAGCGCCGCGCCGGCGATCACCGCGACGCGGTTGCCCAGCAGGCGGTCGGCGAGCCAGCCGCCAAGAATAGGAGTGACGTAAACTAACGAAGCGTAAGCGCTGTAGAGATCGATGGCGTGGCTGTCGGTATAGCCGAGTTGGTGGGTCAGATAGAGGATCAATAACGCACGCATGCCGTAAAAGCTGAAATATTCCCAAATTTGTATCGCTACGACATAGTAGATTGCGCGCGGCTGTGAGGGTGTTTTCATGGTGGTCTCCCATCAGTCGGTGAACGACAAAGGGGAAGCGCGAGCGCCTCCCCTCTTATTGGCTGCGGTTATTTCGCCTTCAGCACTTTCACCCGATAACGTCCGTCCGCCTGGCGATAGGCGCCGTGAATGTCGGTTTCAAAGCCCGGATAATGCGCGCCGATTTCGCACAGCATCTGCAGGAACTCCAGCACCGGCCGGCTCTCTTCGGTCAGCATCTCGCCCGGCATCACCAGCGGCACGCCCGGTGGGTATGGGAGGATCATGTTGGCATTGACCTTACCGACCATCTCTTCCAGATAGACCTCTTCCACTTCGCCGTGCAGCTCTTTCTGGAACGCCTGGTACGGATTCATCACCATGGTTGGCAGCACTTCGAACGCGCGGTACATCAGGTCCGGCAAGTTGTGTTGCTCCACCAGGCGGTGAATGTTCTGCGCCAGATCCTGAATGCGCATGTTTTCATAGAAATCAGGCGCTTCCTGATACAGCGAAGGCAGCATGTTTTTCACCCGCAGGTTCAGATCGAACGAGCGTTTGAAGTCGGTCATCGCGCGCAGCAGGCTGAGCGCCTTGGTTTTATCGATGCCGATGCTGAACAGGAACAGCAGGTTGTAAGGCCCGGTTTTCTCGACGATGATGCCGCGTTCGTCGAGGTATTTCGCCACGATGCTGGCCGGGATGCCGAACGGCTGCATCTCGCCTTCCTTGCTCATCCCCGGGGTCAGGATAGTGACCTTGATCGGGTCCAGATACATGTGTTCGTTGTCGATGTTCTTGAAACCGTGCCAGGCGCTGTCGGAGCGCAGCGGCCAGCATTCCGGCTCATCGATATGCTCCGGCTGCCAGACGTCGAAGAACCAGCCGTCGGACTCGACTTTCAGGCGTTTGATCTCTTTGCGGAACTTGATCGCGCGCTCGATAGAGCCGTTGATCAGGCGCTTGCCGGCGTTGCCTTTCATCATCGCCGCGGCGGTTTCGGTCGACGCCACGATGCCGTAGTGCGGCGAAGTGGTGGTGTGCATCATGTAGGCTTCGTTGAAGGTCTCTTCGTTGATATCGCCCTTCACATGAATCATCGAAGCCTGCGAGAAGGCCGCCAGCAGTTTGTGGGTGGACTGGGTTTCGTAGATCACCTTGCCCTCCACGCGGCCGCCGCTCATGCCGCACTTGCCTTTATAGATCGGATGGAAGTTGGTGTAAGGCACCCAGGCGGAGTCGAAATGGATCGACTTCACGTCCAGAGTGTTCTTGATAAAGTCGGTGTTGTACAGCAGGCCGTCATAGGTGGAGTTAGTGATCACCGCATGCACCGGCCAGGTAGCGTTCGGGGTCTCCTTCACGCGTTTGGCGATGGTGGCGCGCTGGAACTCGCTCTGCGGAATGCCGCCGAGGATGCCGTAGGCATTGCGGGTCGGGCGGAAGTAGATCGGCGTGATGTCGCTCATCATCATCAGGTGAGTCAGCGATTTGTGGCAGTTACGGTCAATCAGCACCGTGCTGCCCGCCGGCGCCGAATACATGCCGACGATCTTGTTGGCGGTGGAGGTGCCGTTGGTCACCATGTAGCTGCGTTCTGCGTTGAACACGCGGGAAATGTACTCTTCCGCCTCTTTGTGCGGGCCGGAGTGATCCAGCAACGATCCCAGTTCGGACACCGAAATCGAAATATCCGACTTCATGGTGTTCGGGCCGAAGAAATCGTAGAACAGGCTGCCCACCGGGCTTTTCTGGAACGCGGTGCCGCCCATGTGGCCCGGCGTACAGAAAGTGTATTTGCCTTCGCGCACGTATTTGAACAGCGCCTTGGTCAACGGCGGCAGGATGGTGTCGATATACTCGTCGGTGTTCTGTTTGATCTTGGCGGCGATGTCGGTTGCCGCGCCGAGCGCATACTCGAAGAAGCGCACCTGCATGCGCAGATCGTTCAGGCTGACGTCCAACGTGGAATAGGTGTTGGCGAATGCGTACAGCGGCATGTATTCGTTCAGCTGGCTGATCTCTTCGCACAGCTCCAGATTGTATTTGTCCCAGTCGAAGATCACCCCGCACAGACGGGCGTTGTTCTCGATCAGTTTCAGCAGGTCTTCGCGATCGTTAGGGTAAACGATGCGGAAATCCAGACTTTCCAGCGCCTGATGCAGTTCACGGATAGGCTCTTCTTTGAAGTAGACACCCATGTGATTCATGATGGCGATAACGTTCATATGCATTTCTCCTGGCAAAGCAAGCCCCTTCCCGTCGCGGCTGACAGGTCGGAAAGAAAGGGGCTGGGTAAATTCAGTCGGTCAGCGGACGCGAATCAGTGCGCTTTGGCCGTGGTGTTTTCATCGACCGCCGCTGCATTGGCAGCCTGGCGGGTATTCATTTTCCGGGCGTAGAACATCAGGATAATCAGGCTGATGATAAAGGTGCCGGACAGTTCGAAAGAGTTGGCGCCCATCAGCGCGATGAAGCAGAAGCCGCAGCCGCACACCGAAGCGATCAGGCTCAGCAGGTTGCGCACGTTGACCCCTTCGAAGCGAATCAGGTCTACGCAGGAGTAGAAGTAAGGCAGCATGGTCAGCAGCACCGCGATGCCGGTCAGCTCGCCGAACAGATCGGAAGCCTTGCCGCCGGCGGAGCTCATCAGGGTGATCAGCACCATCAGCGCGGTCATTTTGCAGCTCGCGAGCAGCAGGCCTTTTTTCGGAATGCCGTTTTTATCCAGCTCGCCGTACACTTTCGGGAAGTTGCCGTCGTTGGCGGCGCGCACCCCGGCCTGGCCGACCAGCATCATCCATGACCCGAGCGAGGTCAGGCAGGCAAAGGCGGTGAACGCGGAAACCATCGGTGCCGCCCAGTTGCCCATAATCGCCGAGGCGCTGATGGCGAACGGCGCGCCGCTGGCGGCCATTTCAGACGCCGGGAACATGCCGCTGATCACCTGGGTGGCGGCGATGTAGATGATGCCCGCCAGGCCGGTGCCAAGCATGGTCGCCAGCGGCACGGTGCGTTTCGGGTTTTTCACCATGCCGGTGCTGACCGCCGCGGATTCCACGCCGATGAACGCCCACAGGCACAGCAGAATACTTTTGATGACCGCATGGCTGTCGGTGGTGCCGGAGGTATTCCAGTTAGCCTGGTAGGTGGCGGCGTCAAACCAGTGCCAGCCGAGGGTGGCGGTTACGATCACCGGGATCAGCACCAGCACCAGGCCCAGGGTGGTCAAGCGGCTGACCCAGGTCCCGCCCAGCATGTTGACGAAGGTGAAGATCCACACGATGGCGATACAGGCGATGCCGGCAGGCACCGGGTTGTTCAACGCCGGGAAGAAGGTGGAGAGATAAGAAACGGCGGTAATGCCGATGGCCAGGTTGCCGATCCAGTTGGCATGGTAATAAAGCACGCCGGTCTGGAAGCCGAACGCCGGGGAAATTTCACCGGCGTAGGCGATAGGGCCGCCCTGCTGCGGGTTTTTGGTCGCGAGGCGGGCGTACACGTAGGCCAGCGACATCGCCCCGATAATCGAGATCACCCATCCCCAAATGGCGATGGATCCGAGACTCGCCAGGTTGGCGGGCAATAAGGCAATCCCGCTCCCCATCATATTACCGGCGACTACGCCGGTGCAGGCAATAAGCCCTATTTTCTTGGGTGAAGCCATGGTCAGTTTCTCCTGATTTACGTTTCTTATAAGCCACACCCATAAATAAAAGATTTTAATGAGCCGGCTTGATAGTCAGGATGCTAACCATCGGCAGAAATAAAGTCCTAAAGATAAAGTGAGATTACGCTCATGATCATACAAATGATAATCTGAGGTTTTTGATTAACACATCAAGATAAAAAGGTAAGCTAAAGAAAAGATAAACATCGTTAAAAAACAGGATAATAACCAGGTTAATCACGGATAACAAACGGCAGAAAAGGAACGATATTGCGCAGCAAAATAACACAATGACGCAACATATCTTCACCAATAAATAACGCCGCCGGAATTCCCTGAGAATAATGGCGGCGTGGTTCTGGTGAATTATTGGCGCTGATAGTTATTTAAATAAGGCACCACGTTGGTCAATGACGTCTGGAATACGCCATTGGTGATCCAATGCAAGGTATCTTCACCGGGGCGCAGGTTGAACGCGGTAATATAAGAATCCGCCGCCAAATGATTCTGCCCCTGCATTTCATACACTTTGCCCAGCAGCACATAATTCAGCCACGACATTTGCAACTCAATCCCCAGCTCGATCGCCCGGTGCGCATCGTCAATGCGTCCCTGCGCCAGCGCATCAACCGCCAGAACTTGCTGCACGATCGGCGTATTTTTCAATTCGGGGATCGTCGCCAGATGGCTGATATCGGCGCGCAATTGCGCCAGCCCCTGGCTGTCGAACGGTTGATAAGAGTTGCGCAGCACATCCACCAGCGCTTTTTCCGCCAGCAGGTAGTGGAAATTAGGCGCGCTTTTAATCAGCTCGCTCAGCTGCGCGCTGGCGCGAGTCAACGAATCGGCGTCGCCGTGGATCAACAATTGATGCGCCTGGTAGAAGCGCTGCAGCAGCGGCCCGTTGTCCGGCAGCAGCTGTGCCAGACGCTGTTCCAGCTGCGGCGGCCAGGGCTGTTTCAGCGCGGCGGACAGGCTGGCAAGGAAGTCGCTTTGGATCTTCAGCTGGTTATCGGCGGTAATGAAGTAACGCTTGTCCAACATGATTGAGCTGTCGGCGTTATCCACCAGCCGTACGGACAGGAAACACTGCTGGGCGCGGTAGTGGCGCTGATTAACGAACTCGATATACAGCGACTTGCCCGAGTTGCTGGGGCCGGAATAGTTGTAATTGGTTTGGTCGTGCACCAGGAAGGTCGAGTAGGTGTTGAGCGAATCGGTGATCAGCTCGCTGACGCCCACCACATAGGAGAGCTGCGGCATCCAGTTGCTGCAGCTCTCGCCGCCCTGAATGCGGATATCGATATCGCGCGGATTGAGCAGCACCGGCATGGTCGATACCGGCACGCGCTGCGACAGCGTTGCGATGCCGACAAACGCCACGCAGACGCTGAGCGCCGCCAGAAACGCCAGCCACACCCAGAACGTCGAGCGGCGATAAAAGCGCGGCTGCTTTTCGCCGGGCGCGGCAACCGGCGTTCGGGTCCGGCTCGGCGGCACGTACGGCGTATCGTCTTCATCATCGCTGCCGTCTTCCGGCTCATGCATGATCACCGCAATCTGCGGCGCCGGCGCAGGGGCGGGCTGCGACCCCCCGTCTTCACACCAGATCACCGAAGCCGCCAACTTATACCCGCGCTTAGGCACGGTGATAATGTATTCCGGACTGTCGCTGTCGCCGTCTTTCAGGTATTTGCGCAGTTCTGAAATGCATTGGGTCACCACGTGATTAGTGACGATATTGCGCTTCCAAACGCTATCGATCAGCTCGTCGCGGCTCAGCACCACATCGGGGTGCCGGGCGAAATAGCACAGCATGTCGATCAGGCGCGGTTCCAGCGTTTTCTGGCGGCCGTCACGGCTGATGGTATTGTCGGCAGGGGTAACCAGCCACTCCCCGACGCGAAAAGCAGGCTCTTGCATGGCGGAAATAACTCTGTAGGCATGTGGGGCAAGGGCGCGATCATAGCATAATCGCCCCCGGCTGTGGCCGCCGGGAGGCGATTAAGCCGTTAACTCTCGTATAATTCTAACGGTAAACCATCGGGATCGCTGAAAAAGGTAAAACGAGATTGAGTATAAGGATCGACGCGTACCGGTTCGCAGGCGACGCCGGCCGCCTGCAGATGGGCGATGGCTTGGTCTATATCGTCAACGCTGAACGCCAGATGGCGCAGGCCGCAAGCCTCCGGGCGGCTGACGCGGGCCGGCGGCGAAGGGAAAGAAAACAGCTCGAGGGTGTATTGCCCGTTGAGCGCCAGATCCGCTTTCCAGGAGTCACGCTCCTCGCGGTAAACTTCACTCAGCAGGGTAAAACCGAGAATGTCGCAATAGAAATGCTTACTGGCGGCGTAGTCCGCGCCAATGATCGCGATGTGATGCACCTGACGTAATGCCAGCATAGAAACCCTCTCCTGTTCATTCTGATGGTGCACGGTATCCGGCGGCGATGAGGCCGTCAATGAGGAAGCCCGGCGCATCTTTCCAAACCGCCGGGCGCATTATGGCCTTATGGCTGCGGGGCTTTCAGCACCTTCACCAGATAGCGTCCGTCTTCCGTCAGCTTGGCGCCGTGGATGTCGGTTTCAAAACCGGGATAGCGCTCGCCGATCGAGCACAGCATCAGCAGGAAATCGAGCACCGCCCGGCTCTCTTCGGTGATCATTTCCCCCGGCATCACCAGCGGCACGCCCGGCGGATAAGGCAGGATCATATTGGCCGCCACCTTGCCCACCAACTGATCCAGCTCGCAGGTTTCCACATTGCCGCGCACCTGCTCCTGGAACATCTGGTGCGGCGTCAGCTTCATTTCCGGCAGCACGTCAAACGCCCGCTGCATCAGGCGCGGCAGATCGTGTTGGCAGATCAGGCGATGAATACCGGCGGCCAGATCCTGGATGCGCATGTGGCGATAGAAATCCGGATCCTCGGCGTACAGATCCGGCAGCATGTTCTTCACCCGCAGGTTGAGATCGTAGGCGCGCTTGAAGTCGGTCAGGCCGCGCAGCAGGCTCATCGCCTTGGTTTTATCGATGCCGATGCTGAACAGGAACAGCAGATTGTACGGCCCGGTCTTCTCCACCACGATGCCGCGCTCGTCGAGGTACTTCGCCACCAGCGCCGCCGGGATCCCCTCTTCCTCCAGCGCCCCCAGCTCATTCATGCCCGGCGTCAGGATCGTCACCTTGATCGGATCGAGATACATATGATCGCGATCGGTCTGGCCGAAACCGTGCCAGTTATCGTCCGGATCCAGCGGCCAGCACTGCGCTTCATCGATCTCTTCCGGCTGCCAGATATCGAAGAACCAGCTGTCGCTTTCCTCGCGCAGCCGCTGCACTTCACGGCGAAAATGCAGCGCGCGCTCCACCGAACGGTTGATCAAGCGGCGCCCCGGATTGCCGCGCAGCATGGCGGCGGCGGTCTCCATCGACGCCACGATGCCGTAGTGCGGCGAAGTGGTGGTGTGCATCATGTAGGCTTCGTTGAAGGTGCTCTCGTCGTAGTCGCCCTTGATATGAATCATCGAGGCCTGCGAGAAGGCCGCCAGCAGCTTGTGGGTGGATTGGGTTTCGTAGAAAACCTTACCGGGCACCCGATCGCCGCTCATGCCGCTCTTGCCGTCGTAAATCGGATGGAAGTTGGTGTAAGGCACCCAGGCGGAGTCGAAGTGGATCGACGGCACCTCCAGCGTCTGCTTGATGTAGTCGGTGTTGTACAGCAGGCCGTCATAGGTGGAATTGGTGATCACCGCATGCACCGGCCAGGTGGCGTTCGGGGTCTCCTGCACCCGGGCGGCGATGCTGGCGCGGGTAAACTCGCGCTGCGGAATGCCGCCGAGGATGCCGTAGGCGTTGCGCAGCGGGCGCAGATAGATCGGCACGATATCGCTCATCATCAGCAGGTGGCACAGCGATTTGTGGCAATTGCGGTCGATCAGCACCGTGCTGCCCGCCGGCGCTGAATACATGCCGACGATCTTGTTGGCGGTGGAGGTGCCGTTGGTGACCAGATAGCTCTGCTCGGCATTGAAGGTGCGCGCGATGTACTCTTCGGCCTCCAGATGCGGGCCGGTGTGATCCAGCAGCGACCCGAGCTCGGTGACCGAAATCGAGATGTCGGCCTTCAGGGTATTGGCGCCGAAGAAGTCATAGAACAGGCAGCCCACCGGGCTTTTCTGGAACGCGGTGCCGGCCATGTGGCCCGGCGTGCAAAAGGTGTACTTTCCTTCGCGCACGTAGTTGAACAGCGCCTTGGTCAGCGGCGGCGTAATGGTGTCGATGTATTCCGCCGTGTATTGCTGGATGCGCTGCGCGATATCGTCTGCCGCATTCAGGCCATACTCGAAGAAATAGAGCACCATGCGCATTTCATGCAGGCTGACGTCGAAGGTGGAGTGAGTATTGATAAAGGCGTACAGCGGCAGGTATTCGTTCAGCTCGTTGATCTCGCTGCACAGCTCCAGGCTGTAATCGTCCCAGTCGAAGATCACGCCGCAGATGCGGGCATTGGCTTCGATCAGCTTCAGCAGGTCACCGCTGTTTTTGGGGTATACCAGCTGGAATCCCATCGCGCCCAGCGCCGCGTGGAGCTCGCGGATCGGCTCATCTTTGTAGTAGACGCCCGTCGGGCCCATGATGGCGATGATATTCATCGGCAGCTCCTGTCAGTTAACGGCCAAGTCTCTATAACACCACGAAAATCCGGCGGTGTGTAGCCCAAAAAAAAACCGCCCGAAGGCGGTTTATTACCGTGAAGATCGCAACTCAGCAGTAGCCGTAGTTCATCAGACGCTGGTAACGGCGGTTGAGCAACTCTTCGTCGTTCAGGCCATCCAGATCTTTCAGATCGGCCAGCAGCTGCGCTTTCAACGCGGCGGCCATCGCCGGCACGTCGCGGTGCGCGGAACCCAGCGGCTCCGGGATCACCGAGTCGATCAGCTTCAGCTCTTTCAGACGCGGCGCGGTGATACCCATCGCTTCCGCGGCCAGCGGCGCCTTGTCGGCGCTCTTCCACAGGATGGAGGCGCAGCCTTCCGGCGAAATCACCGAGTAGGTGCTGTACTGCAGCATGTTCACCTTGTCGCCCACGCCGATCGCCAGCGCGCCGCCCGAGCCGCCTTCACCGATGACGGTGCAGATGACCGGTACGTTCAGGCGCGACATCTCACGCAGGTTGCGCGCGATGGCTTCCGACTGGCCGCGTTCTTCCGCGCCCACGCCCGGATAAGCGCCCGGGGTATCGATAAAGGTGATGATCGGCATTTTGAAGCGGGCGGCCATTTCCATCAGGCGCAGCGCCTTGCGGTAGCCTTCCGGCGCCGGCATGCCGAAGTTGCGGCGGATCTTCTCTTTGGTCTCACGGCCTTTCTGGTGCCCGATGATCATCACCGGGCGGCCATCCAGACGCGCAATCCCCCCGACGATCGCTTTGTCGTCGGCGTAAGCGCGATCGCCCGCCAACTCTTCGAAGTCGGTAAAGATGTGTTTGATATAATCCAGGGTATAAGGACGGCGCGGGTGGCGTGCCAATTGGGCAATCTGCCAGGCCCCAAGATCGGCAAAAATCTTGCGCGTCAGCTCAACGCTCTTTTCACGCAGGCGCTGAACCTCTTCGTCCAGATTAATATCTAATTTTTCGTCTTGACGGCTGACTGCAGTCAGCGAGTCAATTTTCGCTTCCAGCTCTGCAATCGGCTGTTCAAAATCAAGAAAATTCAGACTCATAGCATTCCTATTTTAGTCAAATTCCAAGTCCACCTGCTCATTGCCTACCAACGTCCGCAAGTCTATCAACAAGCGGTCGGTGGGCGTCACGCGCCAGGTTGCGCCAAAACGCAGCTTGGCTCGCGCATCTTCCCGTTGATAGTAGAGATGCACTGGAATCGTCCCCGAGCGATGGGGTTCCAACGACTGACGGAGACGGTTCAAAAGCTGGTCATCAATTTGCCTGTCAGTCAGCGAGATAGCAAGCCCGCGAGCGTATTTTTCCCGGGCTTCACTGATGTCCATTACCTCGCGGGCCATCATTTTAAGCCCGCCGCTAAAGTCATCAAAGCTGACCTGTCCACTGGCGATAAGGATACGGTCTTTTTCCAACAAATGCTGGTATTTTTCTAACGCTTCGGTGAATAGCATCACTTCCAGACGGCCCGAACGGTCATCCAGCGTACAGATGCCGATGCGGTTGCCGCGCTTGGTCACCATCACCCGCGCGGCGACCACCAACCCGACGGCGGTAGTCATTTTGCCCCGATCCGTCGGGTGCATGTCTTTCAAACGCTGGCCACCGGCGTAACGTTCGATCTCCTTGAGGTATTGGGTGATCGGGTGGCCGGTCAGGTAGAGCCCCAGCGTTTCCCGTTCACCGTCCAACACCACCTGCTCCGGCCAGGGCGCGATGTTGGCGTAGGATTGCTCCACCTGCTCCGGCGCTTCCGCCAGCACGCCAAACATGTCCACCTGGCCAATAGCTTCGGCTTTCGCATGCTGATCCGCCGCTTTCAACGCGTCGCCGAGCGAATTCATCAGCGCGGCGCGGTGTGGCCCAAGGCGATCGAACGCCCCGGACATGATCAGTTTTTCCAGAATGCGGCGGTTCAGTTTCTTGATGTCGGAGCGCGCGCAGAGATCGAACAGGTCTTTGAAATAACCTTGCTCGCCGCTGTTGCGCGCTTCGATAATGGCTTCGATCGGCCCTTCCCCCACGCCCTTGATGGCGCCGATGCCGTAAACGATCTCGCCGTCGTCGTTGACGTGGAAGTGATACAGGCCGCTGTTGATGTCCGGCGGCAGGATCTTCAGCCCCATACGCCAGCATTCGTCCACCAGCCCCACTACTTTGTCGGTGTTGTCCATATCGGCGGTCATCACCGCCGCCATAAACTCGGCCGGATAGTGCGCCTTCAGCCACAGCGTCTGGTACGACACCAGCGCGTAGGCGGCGGAGTGCGATTTGTTGAAGCCATAACCGGCGAATTTCTCCACCAGGTCGAAGATTTTCACCGACAGTTCGCCGTCGATGCCGCGCGCTTTGGCGCCGTCTTCAAAGCCGCCGCGCTGCTTGGCCATTTCGACCGGGTTCTTTTTACCCATCGCACGGCGCAGCATGTCCGCGCCGCCCAGCGTATAGCCGGCCAGCACCTGGGCAATCTGCATCACCTGTTCCTGATACAGGATGATGCCGTAGGTCGGCTCCAGCACCGGCTTGAGCGACTCATGCTGCCACTGAATGTCCGGGTAGGAGATCTCTTCGCGGCCATGTTTGCGGTCGATGAAGTTATCCACCATGCCCGACTGCAGCGGCCCCGGACGGAACAGCGCCACCAGTGCGATCATGTCTTCGAAGCAGTCGGGCTTCAGACGTTTGATCAAATCTTTCATGCCGCGCGATTCAAGCTGGAACACCGCCGTGGTTTCCGAACGCTGCAGCATGTCGAAGCTTTTCTTGTCGTCGAGCGGGATGGCGGCGATGTCGATCGGTTCCAGCCCGGTCTTGGCGCGCCGGGCGTTGATCATCTCCAGCGCCCAGTCGATGATGGTCAGGGTGCGCAGACCGAGGAAGTCGAACTTCACCAGCCCGGCGTATTCCACGTCGTTCTTGTCGAACTGGGTCACCGGGTGGTTCCCTTCGGCATCGCAGTACAGCGGCGCGAAGTCGGTGATCTTGGTCGGCGCGATCACCACGCCACCGGCGTGTTTACCGGCGTTGCGCGTCACCCCTTCCAGCTTGCGGGCCATGTCGATCAGCGCTTTGACCTCTTCGTCGGCCTCGTAAATCTCCGGCAGCTGCGGTTCGGCGGCGAAGGCTTTCTCCAGCGTCATGCCCGGATCCGGCGGCACCAGTTTGGAGATGCGATCGACGAACCCGTACGGGTGCCCCAACACGCGGCCTACGTCGCGGATAACCGCTTTCGCCGCCATGGTGCCGAAGGTGATGATCTGCGATACCGCTTCGCGGCCGTACATCTCCGCCACGTGCTCGATTACCTGGTCACGTTTCTCCATGCAGAAGTCGACGTCGAAGTCGGGCATCGAGACACGTTCCGGGTTCAGGAAGCGTTCGAACAGCAGGTCGAATTCCAGCGGATCGAGGTCGGTGATTTTCAACGCATAGGCCACCAGCGAACCGGCGCCGGAGCCACGCCCTGGGCCCACCGGCACGTTGTTGTCCTTCGACCACTGGATAAATTCCATCACGATCAGGAAGTAGCCGGGGAACCCCATCTGGTTGATCACTTTCAGCTCGACGTCCAGACGCTCGTCGTATTCCGGGCGGCGCTGCGCGCGCACTTCAGGATCGGGGAACAGGAACTCGAGGCGCTCTTCCAGCCCCTCTTTCGATTTGAGTACCAGGAAGTCCTCGGTACTCATATCGCCGGTCGGGAACTGCGGCAGGAAGTACTCGCCGAGGCGAATGGTGACGTTACAGCGTTTGGCGATTTCGACGCTGTTCAGCAGCGCTTCCGGGATGTCGGCGAACAGCTCGCACATCTCGTCTTCGCTGCGCATGTATTGTTGCGGGCTGTAGTTGCGCGGCCGCTTGGGATCGTCCAGCGTAAAGCCGTCGTGGATGGCGACGCGGATCTCATGGGCGTCGAAGTCATCTTCCACCAGGAAACGCACGTCGTTGGTGGCCACCACCGGCAAACCGCGCTCGGTGGCCAGCGCCACCGCCGCATGCAGATAGTTCTCTTCATCCGGGCGGCCGGTGCGGATCAACTCCAGGTAGTAGCAGTCGGGGAAATATTGCTGGTAGAAATCCAGACACTGATCCACCTGCGCCTGGTTGCCGCGCAGCAGGAACTTGCCGACGTCGCCCTGACGCGCGCCGGAGAGCAGGATCAGCCCTTCGCGATGTTCAATCAGCCAGTCGCGATCGATGATCGGGCCGGCGGCGCCGTAGCCGCGCTGATAGGCGCGGGAAATCAGCAGCGTCAGGTTCTGGTAGCCTTCGTTGTTGCTGGCCAGCACCGTCAGCTGAGCGAGTTCGTCGCCCAAGACTTCGCTTTGCACATGGAAATCCGCGCCGATGATCGGTTTGATCCCGGCGCCGTGCGCGCTGCCGTAGAACTTCACCAGCCCGCACAGGTTGGTGAAATCGGTGATTGCCAGAGCAGGCATGGCTAACGCGGCGGCTCTTTTCACCAGCGGCGCCGTCTTGGCCAATCCATCAATCATGGAGTAGTCACTGTGGACGCGCAGGTGAATAAAACGAGGTTCGGCCATCTCCAGATACCTGATTGAAGGGGCTCAGCGTGCTGAGCCCGGGTTAATGCTATCGTCGAGCCGGTCAGGCTCGCAGGCTACAGCGCGAGCGCCCTTTTCACCGGCGCGAAGCTGCGGCGATGATGCTCGGTGGCGCCCAGCGCGGCCAGCCGCTCCAGGTGGAAGGCGGTCGGGTAGCCTTTATGCTGCGCGAAACCGTAGTCCGGGAACTCGCTGTCCAGCTCGGCCATTTCGCGATCGCGCGTGACCTTCGCCAGAATGGACGCCGCGCTGATCTCCGCCACGCGGCTGTCGCCCTTCACCACCGCCTGCGAACGCATCGGCAAGCTCGGGCAACGGTTACCGTCGATTAAAACCATGTCCGGCGCGATATGCAACCCGGCCACCGCGCGCTGCATCGCCAACATGGTGGCGTGCAAAATGTTCAGCTGGTCGATTTCCGCCGGTTCGGCGCGCCCCAGGCTCCAGGAGAGCGCTTTGGCGACGATTTCGTCATACAGCGCCAGCCGGCGTTTTTCACTGAGCTTTTTGGAGTCCGCCAGCCCGACGATCGGCCGCGCCGGATCGAGGATCACGGCGGCGGTGACCACCGCGCCGACCAACGGGCCGCGGCCCACTTCGTCCACACCGGCAATCAGCGTGGCAGCGGGATAGATAAAGGGTTCAATCATGCTTTCGCCAGCTCCAACACAGCCTGAGCGGCCTGTTCGTCCGCACCGCAACGGATGCTTTGGTGCAAGGTAAGGAAAGTCTGTTTCAACGCGTCGGTTTCCGGGCTCTCTTCCAGCAGCGGCATCACGGCGGCGGCCAGTTTGTCCGGGACGCAGTCATGCTGCAGCAGTTCGGTGACGATCTCCCGCCCCGCCAGCAGATTCGGCAGCGAGACATAAGGCGTTTTCACCAGCTTCTGCGCCAACCAGAAAGTGAACGGCTTCATGCGATAGCCCACGACCATCGGGCACTTGGCCAGCATGCATTCCAGCGCCGCCGTGCCGGATGCCAGCAGCGCCGCGTCGCTGGCGATCATCGCTTCACGCCCCTGCCCATTCAGCAGGTGTACGGTCAGATCCGGCGCCACTTCGGCCTTGATGCGCTCAAACTGCTCACGCCGTTTGGCGTTGACCAGCGGCACCACCACTTCCAGCTCGGGATAACGCGTGCGCAGCAGCTGCGCGGTTTTGAGGAAGTCGGCGCTCAGCATCTCGACTTCGGCGCCGCGGCTGCCCGGCAACAAGGCCAAACAGCGCGCCTGCGGAGCGATGCCAAGCTGAGCGCGCGCCGCCAACCGATCGGGCTGCAGCGGCATGGCGTCCGCCATGGTGTGACCGATAAACCGGCAGGGGACGTTGAAACGATCGTAAAACGCTTTTTCGAAAGGGAGAAAGGCCAGCACCAAATCGGTGGCTTTGCCTATTTTGAAAACGCGCTTTTGTCGCCAGGCCCACACTGAAGGGCTGACATAGTGGATGGTGCGAATGCCGCGCTGCTTGAGGCGGCCTTCCAGCGTGATGTTGAAGTCCGGCGCGTCGATGCCGACAAACACGTCCGGCCGCAGCTCACCGAAGCGGCGGGTAAGATCCTTGCGGATCTTCAACAGGCGTGGCAAGCGCTCGAGCACTTCCACCACGCCCATTACCGCCAGCTCTTCCATTTCGTACCAGGCTTCGCACCCTTCGGCCTGCATCAGCGGGCCGGCGACGCCAACGAAACGCGCGTCAGGGATCTGCGCTTTGAGCGCACGGATCAAACCGGCGCCGAGAATGTCACCGGAGGTTTCTCCGGCGACCAATCCGATAGTCAATGGACGATTCGACATAACTCAGCGAATGATGCCACGGGTAGAACGGGTGAAGAAATCGAGGTACTGCTGCACCACCGGCTGCTCTTTGGCCAGGGCTTCGATTTCCGCTTTCGCTTCATCCAGCGTTTTTTCGCTGCGATACAGGATTTTGTAGGCGTTGCGGATCGCCTGCATTTCATCCTTGTCAAAACCGCGGCGCTTGAGGCCGACCGCGTTGACGCCGAACGGCGTAGCGTGGTTGCCCTGAGCGATGACGAACGGAGGCACATCCTGAGCGACACCGGAACAACCGCCTACCATCACATGCGCGCCGATAATGCAGAACTGATGGATCGCCGTCATGCCGCCGATGATGGCGTGATCGTCGATTTCCACATGCCCCGCCAGCGTGGCGTTGTTGGCCAGCACGCAAGCGTTGCCAACTACGCAGTCGTGGGCGACATGCACGTTGACCATCAGCAGGTTATCGTTGCCCACTTTGGTCAGGCCGGTGCCCTGCGCGGTGCCGCGGTGGATGGTGACGCTTTCGCGGATGCGATTGCGATCGCCCACTTCCACACGCGTCGGCTCGCCCGCGTATTTCAGATCCTGATTCACTTCGCCGATAGAGGCGAACTGATAAATCTGGTTATCGCGGCCAATCTTGGTAATGCCGTTCACCACCACGTGGGATTTCAGCACCGTGCCGGCGCCGATTTCCACCTGGGAGCCGACGTAGCAGAAAGGGCCGATATGCACGCCGGCGCCAATCACGGCGCCTTCTTCGACTATCGCGCTAGGATGGATAAAGGCGGTTTGGTCAATCACGGATTAAGCCTCCCGGCTGCGGGCACACATCATGGTTGCTTCGCAGACAATTTTACCGTCAACGGTCGCCACGCCTTTGAAGCGAGTCAGACCGCGGCGAGTTTTCTCGAAGGTGACTTCCATGACCATCTGATCGCCTGGCACCACAGGGCGCTTGAAGCGAGCTTCATCGATACCAGCGAAGTAATACAGCTCGCCCGGTTCCAGTTTGCCGACGCTTTTAAACGCCAGGATGCCGGTGGCCTGCGCCATGGCTTCCAGGATCAATACGCCTGGGAAAATCGGTTTGCCAGGGAAGTGGCCCTGGAAAAACGGTTCATTCACCGATACGTTCTTCACCGCACGCAGATATTTGTGCTCTTCAAACTCGAGGACGCGGTCGACCAGCAAGAACGGGTAACGGTGAGGAAGCAGATCCAAAATTTCTGCAATATCCAGAGTATGAGTGTCAGTAGTCAAAATACTCTTCCTGTCTCTAAAAACTGATGGCATCAACAACACGGCCTGCGCTGACCCCAAAAGGAGATCATCATGCAGGCCGCAAATTAACATCTCTTTGCGCTTTTGGTCTCACGACCAACGCGTTTCGTTTTGTACCCGCGAGAGCGGGCGGCAATGACTAGTCTTTTCCGACTTTACGTTCGACAGCTTTCAAGCGCTTGCTGATCTCATCGATATTCATTACCAACGCAGCGGTTTTACGCCAAACCTTGTTAGGCTGCAACGGAATGCCCGAAGAGTATACCCCAGGTTCGGTGATTGGTCGCATAACCATTCCCATTCCGGTAACAACAACCTTGTCGGCAATTTCCATGTGACCGTTGATCACGCTGGCGCCGCCAATCTGGCAGTAGCGGCCGATTTTCAGGCTGCCGGCCATGATCACACCGCCGGCGACGGCGGTATTGTCGCCAATCACGACGTTATGTGCAATCTGGCATTGGTTGTCGATGATAACACCATTCCCGATTTGGGTGTTATCCAAAGCGCCGCGGTCAATGGTGGTGCAAGCGCCGATTTCGACGCGATCGCCGATAATCACCGTGCCCAACTGAGGGATCTTGATCCACTCGCCGCGCTCATTCGCATAGCCGAAACCGTCTGCGCCGATCACGGTGCCCGACTGAATCAGGCAGCGCTGGCCGATTTCGACCGCATGATAAATCGTTACGTTCGCCCACAGACGCGTTCCCGCGCCGATGCGTGCGTGTTTGCCGATGAAGCAGCCCGGGCCGATAACCACGTTATCGCCAAGCACCGCACCCGACTCGATCACCGCGTTCGCCCCAATGGCGACATTCTGCCCCAGCTGCGCTTCAGGCGAGACAACCGCGCTTGGCGCGATATCCTGAGCCGGCGACGGCGTGGTGTCCATCAGCTGCGCCATGCGCGCATAGGTCAGGTAAGGGTTCTTAACCACCAGCGCCGCAGCACGGCAGTGTGGTAAATCCGCTTCGGTAAGCACCACGGCGCTTGCCTGGCAGGAAGACAGCTGCTCTTGATAGCGGCTGTTTGACAAAAACGTGATTTGGCCAGGCTGTGCCGAATGCATAGAAGCAATGCCGGTGATGACGAGATCGCCATCACCGTGCAATTGTGCATCCAACTGCTGCGCTAAATCAGCCAGTCGAATTGAAAGCATGTGTTATTTAACCTGTTTCAGCACGTCAGCAGTGATATCTTTGGAAGAGTCTGCATAGGCAACGGCGTTGGCGTCGATCACCACGTCATAACCGCCTTTGCTCGCGACAGATTTCACCGCGTCCTGAATGCGGCTCAGGATCTTGTTACGCTCTTCCATCTGGCGACGACGGTTGTCCTGCTCGAAAGCCTGGGCTTTCTGAGAGAACTGCTCGCGCTGCGCCATCACGTCTTTTTCCAACTTGCTGCGGTCGCTGGCTTTCATGGTAGCGCCGTCACGCTGCAGACGTTGCATTTTGGTCTGCAGGCTACGTTCCATGTTCTGGAGTTCGCTTGCACGGCCTTTAAACTCGTTTTCCAGCTGTTTAGCGACCGCTTCGCGGGCCGGCAGCTGTTGGAAAATGCTGGAGACGTTAACGACAGCGATCTTATCTGCTGCCTGAACGCCAGCTGAAGCAGCCATTGCTAAACCGAGGCCTGCGGCACACAACCACTTTTTCACTATAAACTCCTTACCATCACCCATTTGTGTCATATGACACTGAAGTACACAATTTGCCAGACTTGTCCCACCAAACAATGAGAATCATCTCCCTCTGCCGGCGGGCGCCTGGCCATTGCGATTCTTAATAACTGTTATGCCCAGAGGCGAGACCCGTTACCAGGTCTTACCGATGTTAAACTGGAACTGTTCGGACTTGTCGCCTTCGTATTTCTTGATCGGGTTGGCGTAAGAGAACACCAATGGCCCCAATGGCGACATCCACTGCAGCGCGATACCGGCGGAAGAACGAATATTGCTGGCCTTGCTGTAGTCCGGCACGCCGTACATCAGCGTATCGTTGGTATTCTTCCACTTGGTATCCCACACGGTACCCGCATCGATGAACAGCGACGTGCGCACAGAGTTGGCGTATTTCTCGCTGATGAACGGCGTTGGGGTGATCAGCTCCAGGCTGGCGACCGCCATGGCGTTACCGCCCACCGCGTCATCCGAACCACAGATGCTCTGACGATCGGTGGTGCTGCCGGCGTTGAACTGGCACTGGTACGAATTGGAGTTGTAGTACACCGCCTTCGGACCAATGGTGTTGGACTGGAAGCCACGCACGGTGCTCGAACCACCGGCGTAGAAGTTCTCGTAGAACGGCATTTCCTTGCCGCCCAGCCCATCCGCGTAACCCAGACGGCCGCGACCCAACAGCACCCAGGTGCGGTCGTCGTTGATCGGCACGTACTGTACGCTGTCCAGCGTCACCTTGTAGTATTCGTTGTCCGACCCCGGAATGGTGACCTTGCCGTTCAACGTGGTGCGGTTACCCGAAGTCGGGAAGTAGCCGCGGTCCAGGTTGTTGTAGGTCCAGCCCAGGTTCAGGGTAAAGTCGTCCGTCGAGTAGCTGGCGCGGTCGGTCTTGTTCGCATCCACGCCCATCGAGTCGAGGTAACGCCACATGGCGATCTGCGGCTGCATGTTCGACAGGCCGTTGTGGACATAGCCCAGGCCGGTGCGCAACGAGTTGTTTTCATTGATCGGGAAGCCCAGCGTGCCGTCAACACCGTAACTCTTGTTGGTGTAGTCGGACAGATCCGCGTTATCCGCTTTAAAGTCGTTGTAGAAGACGCGGCCGCCCAGGCTCACACCGTCAACGGTGAAGTACGGGTTGGTGACCGAGAATTCGGTATACGTCTGGTAATCGTTCTTGGTGCCGCTGATGCCGACCGAGTAGCCGGTACCCAACCAGTTATCCTGCTGCACGCCGGCCTGGAAGCTGACGCCGCTCTCGGTGCCGTAACCGACGCCGAAGTTAAAGGTACCGGTGTTGCGTTCTTTAACCTTGTAGGTCACGTCGACCTGATCGGCAGTGCCCGGCACGCGCTGGGTTTCCACATCGACCGTTTCGAAGTAGCCCAGGCGGTTCAGACGCTCCTTGCCCTGCTCGACCTGCTCGTTGCCGAGCCAGGCGCCTTCCATCTGGCGCATTTCGCGACGCAGTACGGAATCCTTGCTGGTGTCGTTGCCTTCGAACTTGATGCGGCGCACGTAGAAACGGTTGCCCGCGTCAACGTTGACGTGCAGCTTGACGGTTTTATCCGCGTCATTGATCTCCGGCTGGGTGCCGACGCGCGGGTAGGCGTAACCATAACGGCCCAACATCGTTTTGATGTTGTCTTCCATTTTGGTCACTTTGCTGCCGTTATACAGCTCGCCCGGCTCGATTTTGGTGATCTGAGCGACTTCCGCCGAGTGGCCGGCCAGATTGCCGTTCACGACAACATCAGAAAGCTTGTACTGATCGCCTTCGGTGATGTTGATGGTGATGTAGATGCCTTTTTTATCCGGCGTCAGGCTCACCTGGGTAGAATCGATGTTAAAGCGGGCATAGCCGCGATCCAGATAGAAGCTGCGCAGGGTTTCGAGATCGCCCGCCAGTTTTTGCTTCTGGTATTTGCGATCGCCGACCAGGTTCCACCACGGCACTTCGTCACGCAGTTGGAAGCGCGAGATCAGTTCATCGTTGGTGAAGGCATGGTTGCCGACGATGTTGATTTGTTGAATCTTGGCGGAGACCCCTTCCGTGAACACCAGCTTCAGGTCGACACGGTTGCGCGGCAACGGCGTGACCACGGCTTTCACCGAGGCGCTGTATTTACCAACGCTGTAATAGAAGTCTTCCAGCCCTTTTTCAATGCTGGAAATCGTGGTGCGGTCGAGCGCCTCGCCCACCCGGACGCCGGAGGCTTCCAGGTTTTGCTTGAGCATGTCATCCTTCACCGACTTGTTGCCGGAGAAAGTGATGCTGGCGATGGTAGGACGTTCCTTCACCTGCACGATCAAGGTATTACCATCGCGCAGTACGCGCACGTCCTCGAAGTTGCCGGTGGCAAACAAGGCACGAATGGTATTACTGATGTCATCGTCAGTGACGGTATCGCCGACGCGAACCGGCATGTTGAGTAACGCCGCACCGACGGCAACTCGCTGCAGGCCTTCGAAATGAATGTCTTTCACTACGAACCCGTCTGCACCGTATACGGTGGCGCTGCCAAACAGCAGCGACGCTATGAGCAACTTTTTCATCGCCATCGTTGTTATGCGTTCTTCCTAACCTATCCCCGCCCCTAAAGGCGGGAAAAATCATTGAAAAGTGCAAGACCCATCAACAACACCAACACGATCGAACCTATGCGGTAGCTGTAGTCCTGTACTCGCTCGGAAACCGGCCCACCCTTCAGCTTTTCTATCGCCAGGAAGAGGAGATGCCCACCATCTAACACCGGTAATGGGAACAGGTTGATGATCCCCAGGTTGACGCTAATCAACGCCAGGAACATCAGATAATACACGAATCCGACTCCGGCTGACGCCCCAGCTCCCTGTGCAATCGAGATCGGGCCACTCAGGTTGTTCAGCTTTACATCACCGGTTATTAATTTGCCCAGCATGTTGACCGTCAGCCGCATCAGCTGCCAGGTCTTGTCGCCGGCCTGATACAGCGCCGGGAACGGTCCATACTGGCGAATCGTCTTATACTCTTCCGGCAGCGGCAGCACCTTTGGAATGATGCCTGCAAACCCCACCGATTTGTCTTTTCCCACCGGCTTTGTATCCGGTATCAGCGTCAAAGACAAGGGGGCGCCGTTTCTTTCAATCTCCAAAGCCAGCGGTTGCCCCGGGCCATCGTGGATACGCTTCACCAGCGTCTGCCAACGACCCAACGGCTGACCATCGACTTTAACGATCCTGTCCCCCGCTTGTAAACCCGCCTTTTGCGCCGCCGAGTTCGGCTGCACTTCCGCCAACACGGATTCGATCTGCGGGCCGCGCGGCATAATCCCCAGCGCGACAACGGGATCCTGCTTGTCCGGTTCAAAGTTCCACTGGCGCAAGTCCAGGGTTTTGGTCACCACCTGCGAAGAGCCGAACGGCGCTACGCCGACTTCGGTTTGCGCATCGCCAATCTTCGCCACCAGCGCCAGACGAACTGACTCCCAATCAGGCGTTTCGATGCCGTCAACCGACTTTAGTTCCATGCCAGACGAAATTTCAGCCTTGGCGGCGATCGATTGCGGCGCGATTTCGCCGATCACCGGACGGAAACTCGGCACGCCGATGATGAACACCAGCCAGTAGGCAAGGATAGCAAACAGGAAGTTGGCGATGGGGCCGGCGCTGATGATGGCCGCGCGCTGCCAGACGGTTTTATTGTTGAAGGCCTGGTGGCGCATCTCCGGCGCCACCGACTCCACGCGCTCGTCCAGCATCTTCACGTAGCCGCCGAGCGGGATCAGAGCGATAACGTACTCGGTGCCCTGGCGATCGGTTCGGCGCCACAGCGCCCGGCCGAAGCCGATGGAGAAGCGTTCAACGCGCACGCCGCAACGACGGGCAACCCAAAAGTGTCCGAACTCATGCACGGTAATCAAGATACCGAGCGCAATCAGAAACGCCACCAGGTTCCAAAGCACGCTGACCATCATCCCTCACTTTCCGTCATCGACGGATTAAAACACCAACAGCATCAGGCAGGCAAACACCGGCACCGCCGCGGTCAGGCTGTCGATACGATCCAGTATGCCGCCATGACCGGGAATCAAATGCCCGCTGTCCTTGATGCCCGCTTCGCGTTTGAACATGCTTTCGGTCAAATCGCCCAGCACCGAAGCCAGCGCGGCGATCACCGAACAGGCCAGCAGCGTGGTCGGCACCACGTTCAGCGGCGCGTAGCGGCCGAACAGCCACGAGATCACCGCCGACGTCAGCAACCCGCCGATCAAACCTTCCCACGTTTTGCCCGGTGAGACCTTCGGCGCCAGCTTATGCTTGCCGAACAGCTTGCCGAACATGTAGGCACCGGAATCTGCGCCCCACACCAGCAACATCACGTACAGCAGCCACCAGGCGCCGGTAAACGGGTTTTGCTCGTAGCCGAACTGGCGCAGCGCCAGCATGCCCCAGAAAAACGGCACGATGGTCAGCAGGCCAAACAGCAGGCGCAGCGGGCGCGAATTGCGCCAGATAGCGGCCGAGCCGGGATAGAACAGCACCAACAGCAACGCCGCCAGCCACCAGGCCAACGACAGCCACAGCGAGCCGCTTATCTGCGGCACGGATTGATGGTAAGCGGGGACGCTGAGCATCATCAGCGCAAGCAGAAAACCGCACAGTATCGCCAACCAGATGCGCTGCGAACGGGAGGTAAAACCGGCCAATTGGCCCCACTCCCAGGCAGCTAACATGCACACGACGAGCGTTACCAGAGCAAAGGCCAACGGCGGCAACAGGAACAGCGCCGCGATAACGATCGGGATTAAAATCAGAGCAGTTATGAGGCGATACTTCAGCAAAAGTTCTCCCTAGGACGCATCGGCGCCGTTAGGTGTTGTTCCCCCGAAGCGGCGCTCACGTTGTGCAAATGCATTCAGCGCACCTTCAAAGACAAGTTCATCGAAATCAGGCCAGAGCACATCAGTAAAGTAAAGTTCAGCATAGGCGATTTGCCACAGCAGGAAATTACTGATGCGATGCTCGCCACCGGTGCGGATAACCAGATCCACCGGCGCCAGGTCGCTCATGCAAACCCGCTCGTTCAATAATTCCTCGCTGATCTGATCCGGGTGCAACTCGCCTACCCGTACCTGTTCGGCCAGTTCCCTTACTCCCTGAATGATATCCCAACGGCCGCCGTAGTTGGCAGCGATATTGAGCGTCAGGCCATCGTTATTTTCCGTCAGAGCTTCAGAGCGGCGGATCCGCTCCTGCAAACGCGCGCTGAATCGGCTGATATCGCCGATCACTCGCAGCCTGACGTTATGTTTATGCAGGCTTTTTACTTCACTATCCAAAGCGCGGACAAAAAGCTCCATCAGGGCAGAGACTTCCTGCACCGGACGGTTCCAGTTTTCGCTGCTGAAGGCATAAAGCGTGAGCGCATCTAAATGGTGGCTGGCGGCAAAACTGACCGCGCGGCGAACCGATTTCACCCCTGCTTTATGACCGAAGACACGTAACTTGCCCTGACGTTTGGCCCAGCGTCCGTTACCGTCCATGATAATGGCGACATGGCGCGGCCCCGGGGAAGATGGATTAGCCTCTTGTTGGTTTGCGGACGACATAACTCGTACTTATTTCCTCAATAGAAATATAACTGCCTTTCCGGAACATCAGGCCCTTACGCGCAAAAAAAGCCGTGTGCCCGACACGGCTTTCAGCCTGCCCTTGCGACACCCGGCGCAGCCGGGCCGCCATTGACGCACAAGGCGCCAATCGGGCCATAATTCAACGGTATAACCGCTGACAGGTGGCGCAGACTATACCACCTCAGCGGGGCATGAACAAACGGCCCCGCTGCGGCGCACGCGAATTACGAGCAAAATCGGATAATCACCGTGATCGGACGCACAACGCGCGAACCCGCTCCTCAGCGGCGGCGCGCGCCTGACGGTCAATGTCTAAGACCGCTTCGATGCTCGTCGGTTCCTGCAGCGCGAGACGTTCCACCACCTGGCGATTGACCGCCGCGATATCGGTAAAGCGAATCTGCTGCTGCAAAAATGCCGCCACGGCGATTTCGTTGGCCGCGTTCAGCGCGGTGGTGGCCGCCTGGCCGGCATCAAACGCTTCGATCGCCAAATACAGGCAAGGATAACGCTCACGCTCCGGTTCGGCGAAGGTCAGCGAACCGATACGGCAGAAGTCCAGCGCTTCCACACCGGAATTCACACGCTGCGGATACGCCATCGCGTGAGCGATTGGCGTGCGCATATCCGGCGTCCCCAACTGCGCCAGCACACTGCCGTCTGCATAGCGCACCATCGAGTGAATCACCGACTGCGGGTGCAGGATCACTTCCATTTGCTCGGCCGAGGCGTTAAACAGCCAGCGGGCCTCAATGTATTCCAGACCTTTGTTCATCATGGTGGCGGAATCCACCGAGATCTTGCGACCCATCGACCAGTTCGGGTGGGCGCAGGCTTGATCCGGCGTCATCGCGGCGAACTGTTCCAACGGCGTGGTGCGGAACGGGCCGCCGGAACCGGTAAGCACGATGCGCGAAACACCATGACTGTCCAGTGAAGAGTATCCCAACTGACGCTGAATGTTCTCAGGCAAACTCTGAAAAATCGCGTTGTGCTCGCTGTCGAGCGGCAGCAGTTGCGCCTGGCTTTGCCGCACCGCGTCCATAAACAGACGGCCGCAGGTGACCAGCGACTCTTTGTTGGCCAGCAGCACCTGCTTGCCCGCGCGGATCGCCGCCAGCGTCGGCAACAGCCCCGCGGCGCCGACGATGGCCGCCGTCACTTGATCGACGTCATCCAAAGCGGCCAATTCACAGGCCGCTTGTTCCCCGGCCAACACTTCGGTAGCGACGCCGTTCTCCGCCAGGATGGCGCGCAGCTCGCGCGCGGCGCTTTCATCCGCCATCGCGGCAAACGCGGGCCGAAATTCCATGCATTGCTGCGCCATGACCGTAACGTTGCGGCCGGCCACCAGCGCTTTGATCGCAAAACGGTCGAGATTCGCCCTGACCACGGCCAGGGTGCTGGTCCCTACCGAGCCGGTCGAGCCAAGAATGGTCAGTTGCTTCATGAGTTCACTCTGAATAACTGTCTGATGAGATCGGAGGTGCTCCAGTGTGGAGCCTTGGACACCGCTTGTCCATGATCTTTCAGTACGATGAAACGGGATCTGCGCCACAAAAAACAAAGCGCCGCCCAGGCGACGCTTTTTTTCTGCGCGATGCTGATTAGAATTCCATCAGCTCTTTTTCTTTCTCCGCCAGCGCGGCGTCGACCAGCTTGATGTAAGCGTCGGTCATTTTCTGAATCTCGTCTTGTGAACGACGCTCTTCGTCTTCGCTGATCTCTTTATCTTTCAGCAGCGCCTTGACCTTGTCGTTGGCGTCGCGACGCACGTTACGCACCGCTACGCGGCCCTGCTCGGCTTCGCCGCGCACGATCTTGATCAGATCCTTACGACGTTCTTCGGTCAGCGGAGGCAGCGGAACGCGAATGTCAGAACCGGCGGAAGACGGGTTGAGGCCCAGATCAGAGCTCATGATCGCTTTCTCAACGGCCTGGCTCAGGCTGCGGTCGAATACGTTGATTTTCAGCGTGCGGGAGTCTTCCACGGTCACGTTGGCCAGCTGACGCAGCGGCGTAGCGGCGCCGTAGTATTCCACCATGATACCATCCAGAATGCTTGGAGAAGCGCGGCCGGTACGGATCTTGCTGATTTGGTTTTTGAATGCTTCTACGCTTTTTTCCATGCGTGAATCAGCATCTTTTCTGATTTCATTAGTCACGTTGCAAACCCTTGGAAGCTGGTTACTTGGCAGGCGATACTCAAGTATAGCCCGTATTCGTACTCGAAGAGCGCGCGGCGCCTGGCGTCACGCGCTCCGAAAAAGAGGTGTGAACAGCCTTATTTGCTGATCAACGTACCTTCGTTCTCACCCATCACCACGCGGCGCAGCGCACCAGGCTTGTTCATGTTGAACACGCGGATCGGCAGACCGTGATCGCGGGCCAGCGTAAACGCCGCCAGATCCATCACTTTCAGCTCGCGCTCCAGCACGTCCTGATAGGTTAATTGTTCATACAGCGTCGCATCCGGGTTTTTCACCGGATCGGCGGAGTATACGCCATCCACTTTGGTGGCTTTCAGCACCACGTCCGCTTCGATCTCGATGCCGCGCAGGCAGGCAGCGGAATCGGTGGTAAAGAACGGGTTGCCGGTACCGGCGGAGAAGATCACCACGCGGTTGTTGCGCAGCAGGCTGATAGCCTCTGCCCAGCTGTAATTATCACATACGCCGTTCAGCGGGATCGCTGACATCAGGCGGGCGTTCACATAGGCACGGTGCAGTGCATCACGCATAGCCAGGCCGTTCATCACGGTAGCCAGCATTCCCATGTGGTCGCCCACTACGCGGTTCATGCCGGCTTGCGCCAGCCCCGCGCCGCGGAACAAGTTCCCGCCGCCAATAACTACACCGACCTGAATTCCCAGTTCGACCAGCTCTTTCACTTCCTGAGCCATGCGATCCAAAACGCTGGCGTCGATACCAAAACCTTCTGCACCTTGCAGGGCTTCGCCACTCAGTTTAAGCAGAATACGCTGATATACGGGTTTTGCATTGGTTGCCATGGTGTTCTGTCCTAAGAAGCAGTATTAGTATTGGGGATTTCAGCCGATGAAACGCGCCTGAGGTGAGCATCACGCTGCAGGGCCTGCCACCGGTGTAATTCTGGCTGGATAGTATGGAACCGCCAGACGGCGGTTCCATCGACAGTCATTAAGACTGTTTGCTCATCGCGGCAACTTCAGCAGCGAAGTCGGTTTCGACTTTCTCGATGCCTTCGCCCACTTCGAAGCGAATGAAGTTGGTCACGTCAGCGTTGTGCTCTTTCAGCACCTGAGCAACGGATTTGCTCGGATCCATAACGAAAGGCTGACCGGTCAGAGAAACTTCGCCGGTGAATTTCTTCATGCGGCCTTCAACCATTTTCTCTGCGATTTCTTTCGGCTTGCCGGACTGCATGGCGATGTCCAGCTGAACCTGGTACTCTTTTTCTACCACTTCAGCAGACACGTCTTCTGGCTTCACGAACTCTGGCTTGCTCGCCGCAATGTGCATTGCGATTTGCTTAACCAGCTCTTCGTCAGCGCCTTTAGCCGCAACCAGAACGCCGATGCGCGCGCCGTGCAGGTAGCTGCCCAGCACGTCGCCTTCCAGGGAAGCAACGCGACGAATGTTGATGTTTTCGCCGATTTTTGCCACCAGCGCTACGCGCTCTTCTTCGAACTGTGCTTTCAGCACGTCAACGTCAGTGATTTTGCCGGCCATAGCGGCATCCAGCACTTTGTCGGCGAACGCCTGGAAACCGGCGTCTTTCGCAACGAAGTCAGTCTGGCAGTTAACTTCCAGAATGATGCCGTAGTTGCCTTCGATCTTGGTTTTGATCACGCCGTCAGCAGCTACGTTGCCTGCTTTTTTAGCGGCTTTGATCGCACCGGACTTACGCATGTTTTCGATTGCCAGTTCGATGTCGCCGTTGGATTCAACCAGCGCCTTCTTGCAATCCATCATGCCAGCGCCGGTACGCTCGCGCAGTTCTTTTACCAGGGCAGCGGTAATATCAGCCATTTATTTTTCCTCGGTTATCTCGCGTGGAGACAGTTCTCATTCAGATAAGCAAAGGGGGCCTTTACAGGCCCCCCTAACCAACATATGTCAATACCTGGTTAATAAGGGCTCAGTGACGAGCTTGCCTTATTATTCAGCTTCTACGAAGCCTTCTTCCGCCTGAACGGCCAGATCTTGAGAACGACCTTCACGCACAGCGGCAGCAACAGCAGTCAGGTACAGGTTTACTGCACGGATTGCGTCGTCGTTACCAGGGATGATGAAGTCAACGCCGTCTGGGTTGGAGTTGGTATCAACGATAGAGAATACCGGGATACCCAGGTTGTTGGCTTCTTTGATCGCGATGTGCTCGTGATCGGCATCGATAACGAACAGTGCGTCTGGCAGACCGCCCATATCTTTGATACCGCCCAGGGAGTTTTCCAGCTTGGCCAGTTCACGAGTGCGCATCAGCGCTTCTTTCTTGGTCAGCTTGTCCAGGGTGCCGTCTTGAGACTGGATTTCCAGATCTTTCAAACGCTTGATGGACTGACGAACGGTTTTCCAGTTAGTCAGCATGCCACCCAACCAGCGGTGGTTCACGAAGAACTGGTCACAGCTGTTCGCGGCGTCTTTTACCGCTTCGCTTGCTGCGCGTTTGGTACCAACGAACAGGATCTTGCCTTTACGGGAAGAGATCTTGCTCAGTTCAGCCAGAGCGGCGTTGAACATTGGTACAGTCTGCTCCAGGTTGATGATGTGAACCTTGTTACGAGCGCCGAAGATGAAAGGCTTCATTTTCGGGTTCCAGTAACGGGTCTGGTGACCAAAGTGAACACCAGCCTTGAGCATGTCGCGCATGGAAACAGTTGCCATGATTAAACCTCTATAGATTAATTGGGGTTATGCCTCCACGTATCCCATAACGCCGACCCTGGCGGCGACAAGTCACCTCAGGGCACCCCGGCGGATGTGCCGATACGTGTGTGTTATTTACACAAAATGAGTGCAGTTAAAGTATTTTCGGCTCATTCCCGCCAGGTCACAAGAACCAAGACACGGATCGCCGGCGCGCTTTATACCATAAACCCGCCGCCGACACCAACTTTTGTTGCGTTTCGCCGGGCGTCAGGAAATGAAATTTGGCAGCCCCCGGCCGGGCTGATACCATAAGTCACTGCTTCTTATTGTCGACGATAACGACACCTGCGGACGAATTTCATGGCAATCTCAATTAAAACACCTGATGACATCCAAAAAATGCGCGTGGCCGGCCGCCTGGCCGCCGAAGTGCTGGAGATCATCGAGCCGCACGTCAAACCTGGCGTGACCACCGGCGAGCTGGACCGTATCTGTCACGAGTACATCACCAACGAGCAGCAGGCCATTTCCGCCTGCCTCGGCTATCACGGCTTCCCGAAATCCGTGTGCATTTCGGTGAACGAAGTGGTGTGCCACGGCATCCCGAGCGACGACAAAACGCTGAAAGACGGCGACATCGTCAACATCGACGTGACCGTGATTAAAGACGGTTTCCACGGCGACACCTCGAAGATGTTCATCGTCGGCAAACCGACCATTCTGGGCGAGCGCCTGTGCCGCGTTACTCAGGAAAGCCTGTATCTGGCGCTGAAGATGGTCAAACCGGGCATCCGTCTGCGCACCCTGGGCAAGGCTATCCAGCAATTCGTCGAAGCCGAGAAGTTCTCCGTGGTGCGCGAGTACTGCGGCCACGGCATCGGCGAAGTGTTCCACGAAGAGCCGCAGGTGCTGCACTATGACGCGGACGACGGCGGCGTGGTGCTGCAGCCGGGCATGGCCTTCACCATCGAACCGATGGTCAACGCCGGCGACTACCGCATCCGCACCATGAAAGACGGCTGGACGGTAAAAACCAAAGATCGCAGCTTGTCGGCGCAGTATGAGCATACTATTGTGGTGACTGATAACGGCTGCGAGATAATGACGTTGCGCAAGGATGACACCATCCCCAACATCATTACGCACGAGATGTAAGCACCGCGGCGAACGCCGCGTGCAGAATATCACCAGGCCGGCTTATGCCGGCCTTTTTTATGGGCTGCGCACTATGTCTGACAATCTTCTTCAACAGGCGGCCCCGGCCGTGCCGATGCCGCCCGCCTCCCCCAGCGCCTACGGCGACGACGAGCTCACCTGCCCGGTGCTGAAACAGCGGCTGGAACAGTTTCAGCTGTGGCTGGCGGCGGCGTTCGACGCCGGCTCCAGCGCCGAAAGCCTGGTGGCGGCGCGCAGCGACTTCATCGATCGCCTGCTGCGCCGGCTGTGGACGTTCTACGGCTTTGAAGATATCCCGGAAACCGCGCTGGTGGCGGTCGGCGGCTACGGCCGCGGCGAGCTGCACCCGCTGTCGGATATCGACGTGCTGGTGCTCAGCCAGCGCCGGCTGACGGAGCAACAGTCGCAGCGGGTCGGCGAATTCATCACCCTGCTGTGGGATCTCAAGCTGGAAGTGGGCCACAGCGTGCGCACCCTGGAAGAGTGTCTGCTGGAAGGGCTGGCGGATCTGACCGTGGCCACCAACCTGATCGAATCGCGCATGATCTGCGGCGACGTCGCGCTGTTCCTGCAGATGCAAAAACATATCTTCAGCGACGGCTTTTGGCCTTCGCCGCAGTTTTTCCACGCCAAGATCAACGAGCAGCAAGAACGTCATCAGCGCTACCACGGCACCAGCTATAACCTGGAGCCGGATATCAAAAGCAGCCCCGGCGGCCTGCGCGACATCCACACGCTGCTGTGGGTGGCGCGCCGCCACTTCGGCGCCACCTCGCTGGACGAAATGGTCGGCTTCGGCTTTCTCACCCAGGCCGAACGCAACGAGCTGAACGAATGCCAGAGCTTCCTGTGGCGCATCCGCTTTGCGCTGCACCTGGTGCTGCCGCGTTACGACAACCGTCTGCTGTTCGATCGCCAGCTCAGCGTCGCGCAGCTGCTGCGCTATGAAGGCGAAGGCAACGAGCCGGTCGAGCGCATGATGAAAGACTTCTACCGCATGACGCGGCGCGTCAGCGAGCTGAACCACATGCTGCTGCAGCTGTTCGACGAAGCCATCCTGGCGCTGGACGCCACCGAAAAACCGCGTCCGCTGAACGACGATTTCCAACTGCGCGGCGATCTGATCGATCTGCGTGACGAAACGCTGTTCATCCGCGAGCCGCAAGCCATCATGCGCATGTTCTACCTGATGGTGCGCAACCGCGAGATCAAAGGCATTTACTCCACCACCGTGCGCCAGCTGCGCCACGCGCGCCGCCACCTGAAACAGCCGCTGTGCACCATCCCGGAAGCGCGCGATCTGTTCATGGCCATCCTGCGCCATCCCGGCGCGGTGTCGCGCGCGCTGGTGCCGATGCACCGTCACAGCGTGCTGTGGGCCTATATGCCGCAGTGGGGCAAGATCGTCGGGCAGATGCAGTTCGATCTGTTCCACGCCTATACCGTCGACGAACACACTATCCGGGTGCTGCAGAAGCTGGAGAGCTTCGCCGATCCGCAAACCCGGCCGCGCCATCCGCTGTGCGTGGAGCTGTATCCGCGCCTGCCGCACCCGGAACTGCTGCTGCTGGCGGCCTTGTTCCACGATATCGCCAAAGGGCGCGGCGGCGATCACTCGATCCTCGGCGCGGAGGACGTGGTGGAGTTCGCCGAGCTGCACGGCCTCAACTCGCGAGAAACCCAACTGGTGGCCTGGCTGGTGCGCTGCCACCTGCTGATGTCGGTCACCGCGCAGCGCCGCGATATCCAGGATCCGACGGTGATCCAGCAGTTCAGCAGCGAAGTGCAGAGCGAAACTCGCCTGCGCTACCTGGTATGCCTGACGGTGGCGGATATCTGCGCCACCAACGAAACCCTGTGGAACAGCTGGAAGCAGAGCCTGTTGCGCGAGCTGTATTTCGCCACCGAGAAACAGCTGCGCCGCGGCATGCAAAACAGCCCGGATCTGCGCGAACGCGTGCGCCACCACCGGCTGCAGGCGTTGGCGCTGCTGCGCATGGACAACATCGACGAAGAGGCGCTGCACCGCATCTGGAGCCGCTGCCGCGCCGACTATTTCCTGCGCCACTCGCCGAATCAGCTGGCCTGGCACGCCCGCCATCTGCTGGCCCACGATTCCACCCAGCCGCTGGTGCTGGTCAGCCGCCAGGCGACGCGCGGCGGCACCGAGATCTTCATCTGGAGCCCGGATCGTCCTTATCTGTTCGCCGCCGTCGCCGGGGAGATGGATCGCCGCAACCTGAGCGTGCACGACGCCCAGATCTTCACCAACCGCGACGGTATGGCGATGGACACCTTTATCGTGCTGGAGCCGGACGGCAGCCCGCTGGCGCAGGATCGCCACGCGGCGATCCGCCAGGCGCTGCTGCAGGCCATCACCCAGCGGGAGTACCAGCCGCCGCGCGTGCGCCGCCCCTCTTCCAAGCTGCGCCACTTCAGCGTGCCGACCGAGGTCACCTTCCTGCCGACCCACACCGATCGCCGCAGCTACCTGGAGCTGACCGCGCTCGACCAACCCGGCCTACTGGCACGGGTGGGCGAAGTGTTCGCCGATCTGGGGCTGTCGCTGCACGGCGCGCGCATTTCCACCATCGGCGAGCGGGTCGAGGATTTGTTTATCCTGGCCGACGGCGAGCGGCGCGCGCTCGACCAAGAAACGCGCAGAAAGTTGGAGCAACGGTTGACAGAGGCCCTCACCCCAAACGATAAAATGTGATACAAGTAACTTTTTACCGACAACATCAGGAAAGAGAACAGCATGCAGCAATTACAGAACGTTATTGAAAGCGCCTTCGAACGCCGTGCGGACATCACCCCGGCGAACGTAGACACCGTAACGCGCGAAGCGGTAAACCAGGTGATCGGCCTGCTGGACAGCGGCGCCCTACGCGTCGCCGAGAAGATCGACGGTCAATGGGTCACCCACCAGTGGCTGAAGAAAGCCGTGCTGCTCTCTTTCCGCATCAACGACAACAAGGTGATGGACGGCGCGGAAACCCGCTACTACGACAAAGTGCCGATGAAATTCGCCGACTACGACGAAGCACGCTTCCAGAAGGAAGGCTTCCGCGTCGTGCCGCCGGCCACCGTGCGCCAGGGCGCGTTCATCGCTCGCAACACCGTGCTGATGCCGTCTTACGTTAACATCGGCGCCTACGTCGACGAAGGCACCATGGTCGACACCTGGGCCACCGTCGGTTCTTGCGCGCAGATCGGCAAAAACGTTCACCTGTCCGGCGGCGTCGGCATCGGCGGCGTGCTCGAGCCGCTACAGGCCAACCCGACCATCATCGAAGACAACTGCTTCATCGGCGCGCGTTCCGAAGTGGTGGAAGGCGTGATCGTGGAAGAAGGCTCGGTGATTTCGATGGGCGTCTACCTCGGCCAGAGCACCCGCATCTATGACCGCGAGACCGGCGAAATCCATTACGGCCGCGTGCCGGCGGGCTCGGTGGTGGTTTCCGGCAACCTGCCGTCGAAAGACGGTTCTTACAGCCTGTACTGCGCGGTGATCGTCAAGAAAGTCGACGCCAAAACGCGCGGTAAAGTCGGCATTAATGAGTTATTGCGTACTATCGACTAAATTGAAATAGCGGGTGATTCACCCGCTATTTTTTTGTCTGCGTTTCGCTGGCAGTCACAGTCGCAGATCTCGCTTTCCGCCATAATCGCAGTCGTGGAATATAACGATCACATCTAAAGAGGGCGCAGTATGTACGATAACTTGAAGAGTTTGGGCATCAATCAACCGGAAGACGTCGATCGCTATAGCCTGCGTCAAGAGGCCAACAACGACATCCTCAAGATCTATTTCCGCAAGGACAAGGGCGAGTTCTTCGCCAAGAGCGTGAAGTTCAAGTATCCGCGCCAGCGTAAAACCGTGGTGGCGGACAACGCCGGCCAGGGCTACAAGGAAATTCACGAGATCAACCCGAACCTGCGTTACGTGATCGACGAGCTGGATCAGCTGTGCCAGCGCGATCAGGTGGAAGTGGATCTGAAGCGTAAAATCCTCGACGACCTGCGCCATCTCGAAGGCGTGGTGTCGCACAAGATTGCCGAGATCGAAGCCGATCTGGAAAAACTCACCCGCGGCAAATAATGCGGATCGGTTGACCCGCATCATCGTTAAGGCGCCCTTTTGCGGCGCCTTTTTACGTTATGACTGCAGCAGCGTGCCCCACTGCTCGACCCACGGGCAGGCGGCCACTTCCGGCTCCGGCTGTTCCATCGCATCGATTTCCAGCACTTCGCCAACGCGGGTGGCGCCCTGTTCCTGCAGCAGCGCATCGAACGTGCGCCCGGCGCCGCAGAAGTGGTCATAGCTGCTGTCACCGAGGGCGATCAGCCCATAGCGCAGCTCCGGCTGATAGCCAACCTGATCGCGGATAGCGTGGAACAGCGGCGCGATGCTGTCCGGCAGATCGCCCTGCCCGGTGGTGGAGGTGATCACCAGCGCGTAGTGCTGACGATAAAACTGCCAGGCCTCCAGCGTGCCCTCTTCGAACAGTTTGACCTCATGGCCCTGCTCGCTGAGGATGTTTTGCGCCTCTTCCGCCACCAGCAGCGAATTGCCGTAGACCGTTCCCACGAAGATACCAACCTGAGCCATGGCTCCTACTCCCTTCATTACCTTTAAAAATTGTCAGCTATCCTGACCGTTAGCCGCGTTAAACTCAACCCCGGCAAGTTCAGGGAATACCCCCGCCCAGCCGAACTGCGCCATCCCCCCTTGCCAGGCCTCGTCCCAGCGCGCCGTTACCTGCAGCGGCTCGCCGGTCACCGGGTGCGTCAGCTGCAGATGGCTGGCGTGCAGCATCAGGCGCGGGCAACCGAAATGCTGCGCCATCCCGCGATTCTGCCGCAGATCGCCGTGCTTGCTGTCGCCGATGATCGGGTGGCGCAGGTGCGCCATATGGCGCCGCAGCTGATGTTTGCGGCCGGTTTCCGGCTGCAGTTCCACCAGACTGTAACGCGCGCTGGCGTAGCGGCCGACGGCCACCGGCATCTCTACCTGCGCCAACGGCCGGTAGTGCGTCACGGCCGGCTGCGGCCCCTTGTCGGCATCGGCATGTTTATCGGCGATTTTATCCAGCTCCGCCGTCAGCGGGTAGTCGAGGGTCGCCTCCTCCTGCACGTAACCGCGCACCACCGCATGGTAGGTTTTCTGCACCTGATGCTGCTCGAACTGCTGCGACAGCAGGCGCGCCACCTCGCTGGAGAGCGCCATCAGCAGCACGCCGGACGTCGGACGATCGAGACGGTGCACGGTAAAGACGTGCTTCCCGAGCTGATCGCGCACCGTCTGCATCATAAAGCGAGTTTCATGACGGTCCAGCCAACTGCGGTGCACCAACCAGCCCGACGGTTTGTTCACCGCCACCAGGTGTTCATCCTGATACAAAATCTCAATCACATCGCATTCCCAGGTCAATAGCCGTTTCGGGCGCGAGTATAACAGGCATGAGACGCAACGCTAGTTCACCCATTCGATGGTCACCAGGCGCGTATCGGCGCGGCCGCGATCGTCCACCGCTCGAATGCGGTAGCGCCCGTTGTTGATCGGCCGCCAGTCGATCGGTTTTTTGCTGGCGCTGCTGCCGAGATAGATATCGTCGACGAACCAGTACACCGTCTTGCTGTCGGCGTCCGTCACCGCATTGAAGGCGATTTTGTCCCGTCCCTGTTGCGACTGGCGCAGGGTATAAGTGGTGTTTTTCAACGGCGAGGTGATGCGCGGCGCGTTGCCGCCGACGGCGATGCCGTTGTCCTTGCAGCGATTGACCGGCGGCGCCCGCTTCGGCAGCCCGGCCTGGGCGAACACGTTGGCCAAATCGGAAGGCCAGAATTCAAAAATTTCGGTGCGGGTCTGCGCCGCGTCATACGGCGGGCAAACAACCTCGCCGCTGTGAATATCCAGCACCACCGGCCGGTAGACGCTGTCTACCTTGATCGGCGACTTGCCGGGAATGAACCAGGTCTTGCCCTTTTGCTGGCACCACGGCGTCGGCAGATCGCCGCTGGCGAGACAGATGTCTACCCGCCGCAGCCGCTTGGGGAACGGATGTTTCGGTTCCCGCAGGGCGGGATAGCTGGCGTTGACGCTGTCGATGATATTGAAAAACAGCGGCGCGGCCGCCTCGGCGCCGACCAACGCATTGTTGCCGCGCCCATCGAAGTTGCCTTCCCACACCACCAGCACGTAAGGGCCGAAAATCCCGACGCTCCAGGCGTCGCGAAAGCCCCATGAGGTGCCGGTCTTCCAGTACACCGGCAGCGACGAAGAACGCTGCGCCAGCGTATCGCCCGGCCGCCGGTGCTGGCGCAGCATATCCAGCGTGATGAAACTGGCCTCCTCGCTCAACAGCCGCACCGGCCTCGGTTCACCCTCGTTCAGCCGCAATCGCAGCGGCCGCAGCTCGCCGCGGTTCGCCAGCAACGCGTACAGCTTCGCCAGTTCCTGCGCCGTCACCTCGCCGCCGCCCAGCACCAGCGACAGTCCGTAGTGGCTCTCATTGGCCATATTGGCGACGCCGGTCAGGCGCAAAAACTGATAAAAGGTCGGCTGACGCAGCTGTGAGGCGACATAGACCGCCGGGATGTTACGGCTGAAATTCAGCGCGTCGGTGGCGGTCACCGGGCCGAGAAAACGCCGGTCGAAATTTTCCGGCGCATAGGCGCCGAACGACGAAGGCACGTCTTTCAGAATGGTCATCGGATGCAGCACGCCCTGCTCCATGCCCAGCGCGTAGATGAACGGCTTCAGCGTCGATCCCGGCGAACGCTTGGCGTTGGTGCCGTTCACCTGCCCCTGGATCGGACGATTGTAATAGTCCGCCGAGCCCACCAGCGCGCGCACCCCCATATCGCGGCTGTCCACCAGCAGCACCGCGGCGTTTTGGATGCCGCGGCTGCGGTTGCGGGCGATAAAAGCGTTGACCTGCCGTTCGACCAGCCGCTGCAGCCCGGCGTCCAGCGTCGTGTCTACGCGGGTATCGCGCTGCACCAGTTGCTGCGTCTGCAGGCGCAGCTGTTCGATAAAGTGCGGTGCGATATAAGGCACTTGTTCAGGCTGCCGCAGCGCCAACGGCAGGCGGAACAGCGTTTGCTGGCTGGCGTCGGTGGGGTAAACCCGCTGCCAACGCTGGAACAGACGATTGCGCGCCTGCGTCAACGCCGCGCCGAGCACGCCGGTTTTCGGCTCCAGACGGTAGCTGGGTGACTGCGGCAAGACCGCCAGCGTCAGCGCCTCCGGCAGAGTCAACTCCCGCGGCGGCTTGGCGAAATAGATCAGGCTGGCGGCGCCGATGCTTTCAATGTTGCGGCCGTAGGGCGCGTAATTCAAATAGGCTTCCAGGATATCGCGCTTGGAGTAGCTCAGTTCCAGCTGCACCGCACGCAGCACCTGCAACACCTTGCCGCCCGGCGTACGGGTATTGAGATGCCAGCGCATCCGCGCCAGCTGCATGCTGATGGTCGAACCGCCCTGCATTTTGCCGCCGGCGACATAGCTGCGCCAGAAACCGCGCATCAGGCTGACAGGGTTAAAGCCGGGGTTATAGTAGAACCAACGATCTTCGTGCAGCAGCAACCCGCGCACCGCCAGCGGCGACACTTGCTCCAGCGGGGTCCACAGCCGGTAGCGATCGTCGTTGGCCAGCGTAATGCGCAGCAGCGCGCCGTGCCTGTCGTAATAAACGGAAGACTGCGGCAGCCCCTGCCACAGGGGCGGATGCGGCCACAGCCGAATTGCGGTCAACAGCAGCGCCAGTAAAAACACCGCCATCAAGCCGTTTTGCAGCACGCGCCCGGTCAGGATCTTCATACGTTCTCAGCATTCCGGCGCCAGACGCTGGCCTGGCGCCGGATACGGCCTAGTCGTTGCCCGCCGGCACCACCACCAGCTTGCCGCCGCCGGCCGACATGGCCTGCACTTCTCGGTCATACATGGCTTCGCCGTAGGCCGGTGGAATAATAAAGCTGCCGGTATTGGTGGCCTTGATCTGATAGACGAACTCCTGCACCTCGGTGCCGGCGCTGCCGTAGATAATCACCCGATCTTCACGGATGTCGCTGTAATCCGGCGCCCAGGTGGAGCCGGTGGCGGCCAGCGGCGACTGCCAGCCGCCGCGATCGTCGCTCTCCTCACCGGCATCGGCCGGTTCCGGCGGCGTCTGCTGCACCACTTCGAACCCGCCCGGCAGCAGATCGACAATCGCCAGGTTGCTCTGCCCCTCTTTCGAGTTGGCGCGCACCTTCAGATGGACGTTGATCTTCTGCCCCAGCGTCACCTGCGTCACCGGTTTGCCCTGTTCGTCGGTGTACTCGCGGACGATCTCAATCCCGCGCGACAGCGCTTTTTGCGGCGCGTTCAGATCGTAACCGGCCTGCGTCACCACATACCAGGCCGGCGCGCTGCCGCCGTTGGTGAAGCGCACGGCGGTGGCATCGACGTTGAACTGCCCCTGAACGAACAGCCCCTGCAGCTCACTGATGCGCTGCGGGTCGCCGCCGCTTTTGCCCACCTGCACGATGCCTAACGCGTCCGCATTGGCGGATTGCGCCGCCACCTGGGCCGAATAGCTTTCCAGCGCCAGGATGCTCATTGCAGAGGAGTAGGTGGTATAACGCTCTTCCTTCAGTGCCTTGACCATATTCTCCAGCACCTGCGGCGGAATCGACGCCACCTTCTCAGGGAAGTGACGGGTAATCAAATACAACCGCGTCGCATCCTGCACCAGCGGATCGAAATAGTTCTGCGTCCACCAGGCGCTGTCATAGGCTTTGCTCAGTTGCTGCCAGCTGGGTTGCAACAGCGCGGCGGCTTCGTCGTCCATCTTCAACAAACGATAGGAAGAGGCCAGATACAGCGCGCTCAGATCGGTTTTCCACCCTTCGCCATAGCGTTTTTGCAGCGTATCCTGCACGGCCGCCAGCGAGTTGGTGGTCACTTCGCCCTGCAGCGTCAGCAGGTAGACCGCCCAACTACGCAGGCGCAGCAGATACAGATCGTCGAAACCGCTGGCCGCTAGCTCGCGCAGCGCGCCGTTAGCTTCGTCCAGCATGCCTTCCGGCAGGGCGTAACCCGCCGCTTTGGCTTCGAGCAGATATTGCACCACATAAGGCGTGACAAAAGGATCGGCATCCGGCGACGAACGCCAGGCGCCGATCGCCCCGCTGTCGTTCTGACGGGCGCGCAGCACGCCCAGCAGGTTGCGCAGCTGCTTGCTGACTTCCGCCTGGCTCAGGCTGCCTTTCATCTCTGGATGGCGGCTCTGCAACATCAGCGGAATGGAACGGCTGACGATCTGCTCGGAACAGTAATACGGATAATCCGCCAGGTATTGCGCCAACCCGCTGGTCAGCACCAGCGGCGAATTCGACACTGCCGCCCGGCGCTGCGCGAAAGCGTCGAACATCTGGCGCAGGCCATCGACGTTCTGGCTGCCGCCGCTCATGCGCCCCATCACCGATTGAGTACGGTACGGCGCCGCCGGCCGCACCGAGGTGCTGACGGTGCGACGGCTGGCCTGGTCGCCGTAACGGGCGTCGAACACCAGCGGCGCATCGCCCAAAACGGCTTTGGCGCGCAGACGGAAGGCGATCACGCCCTCGCGTTTTTCCGCTAGCGTCAGGCTTTGCGTCGCGTTGCCCACCACCTCCAATTGCGGCGGCGGCGTCAGCAGGACGTTGATGGCCACCGACTGGCCGTTCAGCCCTTCGAGGTTGTTGCTGACGCCCACGCTGACGTCGAACTCATCGCCCGGCGCCACCATCGCCGGCACGTTCGGCGTCATGATGAAGCTGTCGCGCACCGTAGCGGCGGTTTGCGCCTTGCCGATTTTCTCCGGCGTCACCGAAATCGCCATGACGCGGATCTTGCCGTTGAAGTAATCCGGCACCGGATAGACGAACTGTTTCTCGCCGCTGACCTCGGTAATGCCGGACCAATAGGCCACCGGCTTATCGCGCTTGCGCTTGAACGGGTTGAGGTTGAGATCCAGCCCTTCGCCCGCATCGCCGCCCGGCGCCGCGGTCAGCGCCATCAGCTTGCTGAATTCCGGCAGGATCAGATCGAGGATCTGCGAGCTGCTCACGTTCAGTTCGCGCTTGCTGAAGAAGAACTCCAGCGGATCCTTCAGGCGATAACGCGCCACCTGCAGAATACCCTCATCGACGGCGAACAGCGCCACCTGCTGCGGCGCATCGGTCTTGACCGTCATCGTCAGGTTTTCACCCGGTTTGATGACCTCCGGTGCCGTCACCTCAAGGCTGTTTTGGCGCGCCTTGGTACTGATCTTGAACGGCATCACGCCATAGCTCAGCGGGCTCATGAAGATCTCGCTGGAGTTGATGTCGCGCACGAACTGCACGTTGATGTAGCCGTTGCCCTCCATGCCGGCCGGCACGCGGATCGTCTGCACCGAGCTGGTGGTGTCGGTGTGGAACCACTGCCAGGCGTAAACCTTGTCCTTCTCGATGGTGATCAAGCCGCTGCCGGTATAGGGCGCGTTAATCGCCACCTCGATCTCTTCACCGGGCTGGTATTCCGCCTGGTTGAGTTTTAGCTTCAGTTCGGCGTTGCGATCCAGCGAACGACTCAGGTTGGCGTTGCCGACCACGCTGTAGGCGACGCGGTTGAGCGTCTTGCCCTGCGCATCTTCGATCACCAGCACGAAGTCGCCCGGCTTATCGGTCGCCAGCCGCAGATCCGCGCCCTGATCGCCCAGCGCCAGCGGCTGTTCCGAGAGCTGCACTTCCTTCATCTTCGACTGATATTTGTAAACGCCCGAATCCTGTTTGGTCAGCACCGAAATGTATTTCTGTTCGATCAGCACCTGCTTCAGGTTCGGCATGGCGATCTGTTTCAAGGCCGGATCAATGGCGATCACGTTCAGATGCCGCTCCGCATCGCGATTGATGTAGCCCAGATCGCCGTCGGCCTTCACCCCAATCAGGTAATCGTAAGGCGAAACCAGCGTACGGGCGGTAGCCGCCACCGAGCGACCGCCGCCGGCAACGAACGCCTCCGACAACAGCTGCAGCTGATAAGTGGCGTCGGCGTAAGATTTCAGATCGAGCGGAATATCAGCCGCGCCGTGTTCATCGGTGGTGCGATCTTCCAGCTCGGTTTCGAACCCGTCGCTGTTTTGTCGGTTTTCGTAGAACGCATAATCCGGGAAGCGATCGAAGCTCGGATACATTGGCCGCAGCGTCAGCCTGGTGGTCACACGGCGATCTTGCGCCGGGGTGCCGAACAGGTTCTGCACATCGATGCTGGCCTTCAGCTCAGACGGCTTGACCCAGCCTTGCTGGCGGTCCGGCGTCAACGCCAGCTTCACTTTCAGTTGATCCGGCTCGAACTCCTTCACATTGACTGCGGTATGGCCGAGCAGCGTGGAGGTGTCGTTGTTTTTGCCGATCAGATACAGATAAACGTTCCACTCGCCGGTGGGCGAGTTTTCATCGGTGGTATAGCTCAGTTCGTTGAAACCGCTGGCGCCCAGCGTCAGCGGCACGGTGGACATCAGCTTGTCGCGCGGATCGCGAATTTCTGCGCGCACCGGCACACCGGCGAGGCCAACGCGCCAGTCGGCGGCGCGAGTGATCAGGCCGATATTGAAGGTGTCTCCCGGCCGATACACGCCGCGGTCGGAGAACAGGTAGCTGCTGAGCGTGCGCGGATCGGTCGGCGTTTGTTCACCGGCAACGTCGAAGCGCGAGAAATCCAGCCCGCGATCGTTAGAGCTGCCGGTCGGCAGGAAGGAGACATCCCCTTCTTTCTCCACCAGGAACATCACCGGCTGGCGCTCGTTGGTGTACACATCCAGCGCCGGGAAACGCACGTGGCCGTCGGCGCCGGTGGTTTGGCTGAGCAGCGTCACGCCGTTTTTGGCCACCACAGATACGTTGGCGCCGCTGACCGGCGCACCGCTTTGGATCGACTGCACGAAGACGTCGCGCGTCTTATCCTGCGAGCTCTTGGCGACGATGCCCAGATCGGTCACCACCACAAAACGCGAATCGCCGACGTCGGGCTGCTCTTCCCCTGCGCTCTCGTCCTGTTCCTGCTCCTGCTCGGCGCCCGCCTCTTCCGCCGCCGGTTTGCGATTCGGCTGCCATTCCGACAGCGTCAACAGAAACACCCCACGATGGGAACTGGCGTTGGTGGAGAGATAGCGGGAAAGATCGATGCCCTGATAGTTCACTTCCCCCGGCCGCTCGTTGTTGAGCGCCGTCTGGTATTTGAAATGCTCGGTGAAATACTCATCGTTGAGCCGGTTGAATTCCGTGGACGAGTATTCCCGGCTTTTGAAGGAAACAATGTGCTGCAGCTGACTCGGGATCACCCGCTTGATGTCCAGCCGCAGGCCCGCCACGTTGCGCGCCGCCACGCTGATCTGCTTGTCGCCGTTGACCGACAGCAGCGAGCCCTGCGACATGAACTGCAGCGATTTCGGGAACTCCGGGACTTCGACCACCCGATAAACCTTCTTCGGCATTTTGTAACCGCCGGCGGAGATCAGCTGGTTATCGATCTCGAGCAGCATAAAGCGGTGCGCCGGGGCGTCAAAACGGAAGCTGAACTGCGGCTGATAGGCCTCTTCCGCCTCGTTAAGCGTCAACGGCAGCGGCGTCGCCTGCGCCAGCACGTTCTTGCCGACGCTGTCTACCGTCCATGGGTAAAAGTCTTCAGCATCATTGGCGGCCTCGGCATCGCTCGGATCGTGCTGCGGCAGCAGCCAGGCTTTCGCGGCTCGCGCCAGCTCTTTATCCTTCACCGCATCGCTGAAACCAACCACCAGCGCACGCTGCCCTTTGCCGCCGTCGGTGTCCACCACCTGGGCGCTGGCGTCGCTCAGCGCCAGGCTGTACAGGGTAGGAACCTTGACCCAGTTGCTTTTCGCCTCTTCGACCGCGTTGCCGGCCGCCGTCGATTTAACGCCCTTGCCGACGGTCAGATGTACCGCGCCGCCCTGATCCAGCGCCTGCAGCGGCTCGGAATGCACCCAGGCGTTCAGTTTTTTCTCGTCATATACCAGAGAGAAATTCAGCTTCTTCTCGGAGGTGGCGCTGCCTTCTTTCAATCCCAGCGAAATCTGTTTTTCAAAGCTGGCGACGTCGACCGGCGCGTTGAACTGCAGATTGAAAATCGCGCTGCGTTTCTGCGCATTCTGCGGATCGCGGTAGTACTCGGCCTGCCCCAGACGGTAGCCGAACGCAGGCACGGTGAAGGCATAGCGGGTTTTGGCGAGTTTGACCTGCGGCGCCAGCAAGGTAGCGGGCTCGAGGGTCACGTCATATTTCGCGCCCATCGGCAGCGGCTTTTTCGGCGTGAACACCAGCGTCGATTCATTGTTCCACGCCCACTGCCCTTCCGCCGTCGGTTTGAGGGTGATGCCGGCGCTCACGGTTTTGCCCACCGCGGCGATCGGCGCGACCGAGCCGCTGAAGGCCAGACTCACCGTTTGTGGCGCTTGCCGGGCGGCGGTGTAATCTATCGGCGCGGGGTTAGCCAGCGATGCGCTGACCTCCTGAACCACCATCGGCGCCGGTTCGATCGGCTGAGGCCGATTTTGCCACCAGTGCCAACCGTAAAACGCGCCGCCCGCGGCGCCTGCCAGCAGCAGCAGGCCCAGACCGATCGCTTTCGGATGTTTATCCACGCCGCTTTCCAGCCGCAGAAAACCGCGCGGCAGCGCAGCCCACCAGGACGGCGCGCGCCAGCTGAGGTTGCCGACCAGCGGTCTCAGCAACCGCCCCAACAGCGACAAGACCCCACCCAACAGGCGGCAAACGCCCTTAACCAGGGTAAAAGGCAAACGAAGGATAAACCTTAATAAATCCATTATTGCAGCACCTCATCATCCTAATGCAGCCCCCGGTCAACCGCCGCGGTTTAACCGAGCCGAAAGACGCCGTCGGCTCTCCTGCCCGGCATCCGCGCGAGTACTCTACACTGCCGGGCGGCAAAAATCTGCGCGCCGCCGGCGAATTACGGCTCTTTATTCAACATCAAATCCAACTGCTGCAGCAGCACCAACAGCGGCAGACTGCTCGGCTCACGCTCCTTCAACGCCTCCTCGAAGTAAGGCGTGATGGCAAAACGCGTCGGCAGCGGCGCTTCGGCGTCCAACAGCGCATACATGCGTGGCAGAAACACCCACTGCAGCCAAGCCTCGGCCGACATGCTGTCGATGCAGAACGGCTCGGTGCTGGAGAAAGCCTCAGGCTCGGGCGGCGCGGCCTGCCACAAGGCCAAATCGCGCATGGATTGTTCAATCGCCTGCAAACTGCGGCGAACCTGATTATGTATACTCATCTGCATTCCCGATCTCTTTTCATCATGATATTCAGCTCGCTGGCTGAAAGGCGGCAAAGCATAGCATTTTTATAGCCCAAATTTGGCGCGCCCGAGACCGGCTGCCGTTTTTATCTGGTGGCGTGCGCCGCCGCGCGGCACAATAGGCCCACCGAATTCACCACACAGATAAAGATTCATGTCCGTAATAACAGAGAAAAAAAATCACGCGACGCCCGGTAAGGCCATGCTGGCCTCGGTCACCGGTTACGCCATGGACGGGTTTGACCTGCTGATCCTCGGCTTTATGCTGCCGGCCATCAGCATCGAATTAGGATTAACCTCATCGGCCGCCGGTTCGCTGGTCACCTGGACGCTGATCGGCGCAGTGCTGGGCGGCGTGATCTTCGGCCATCTCAGCGATCGCTTCGGCCGCATCCGGGTGCTGACTATCACCATCCTGATGTTTTCCCTGTTCACCGGCCTGTGCGCCGTGGCGCAAGGCTATTGGGATCTACTCGCCTATCGCACGCTGGCGGGCATCGGGCTGGGCGGCGAGTTCGGCATCGGCATGGCGCTGATCGCCGAAGCCTGGCCGGCGGAGAAACGCAACCGCGCTTCGGCCTACGTCGGCATGGGCTGGCAGTTGGGGGTGCTGGCGGCCGCTTTCCTGACGCCGCTGCTGCTGGAACATATCGGCTGGCGCGGCATGTTCCTGGTCGGCCTGCTGCCGGCGCTGGCGTCATTCCTGATCCGCCGCACGCTGGGCGAACCGGAGGAATTCGTGCGGCAGAAAGACGCCGGGCAGCCGCTCTCCTTCCTTCAGCGTTTGCGCCTGCTGTTTAAGGATCGCGCCACCAGCAAGGCCAGCATCGGCATCTTCATTCTCTGTTCGGTGCAGAACTTCGGCTACTACGGGCTGATGATCTGGATGCCGACTTATCTGGCGAAAAACTTCGGCTTCTCGCTCACCAAGTCCGGCCTGTGGACGGCGGTGACGGTGGTCGGCATGACGTTCGGCATCTGGCTGTTCGGCGTCCTGGCCGACCGCTTCGCCCGCTGGAAGATTTTCGTGCTGTATCAGGTCGGCGCGGTGGTGATGGTGATCGGCTACGCCCAGTTGAGCGATCCGATGCTGATGCTGTTCGCCGGCGCAGTGATGGGCATGTTCGTCAACGGCATGATCGGCGGTTACGGCGCGTTGATTTCCGATACCTACCCGGTGCAAGCGCGCGCCACCGCGCAAAACATCCTGTTCAATCTGGGACGCGGCGTCGGCGGCCTGGGGCCATTGGTGATCGGCGCGCTGGTGACGCAGGTGTCGTTTACCGCCGCCATCAGCCTGTTGGCGGCGATTTACCTGCTGGATATCTACGCCACGCTGTTCCTGCTGCCGAAAAAACAGGGCGCAGGCGATACGCTGGGCGCGATTGGTTAACGCGGAAGAAGGATTGAGACGGGGCGCACGCGCGGCGGAATAGAACAAAAAGTTGGGGGCACTGCGTTAACAGTGCCCCCGGTTCGTTTTATAGCCATCCCGCTACACAGCATGCTCCCTGCTCAATCCTTGAAAACTTTTCCTGCGGCCATCCTGACCAAGTGGTCCTTGCATCATCCTGCAGCATCGTCCTGACGCGGTTCCTCAGCCTTCCTGACCCGCCGACAGTCCTGCGCCGGCTCTCAATCTCCGTCCTGGAGGTGTCCTTGGTTTCAATCCTGAAACATCCTGGGCATCTCCTGACGCCATCCCTCGCTCTTGCCTGAGCGCATCCCTTTCTTCTTCCTGAAGCTGCATCATCCTGATGCTTTCCTGCTCCGCCGGGTCCGTGCCGGTAATGATAAGATCGCTCAAATTTCCCGGAATCACAAGGGTTTGAGAGGTGTCTCACACTAAATTAAGACTAAGAGTTATCCTAAAGAAATTCTAACCAATTGATCTGGATAACAATAATCTCATGGTCCAAAGAGAGGTGAAAAAAATTAAGAGCGATCTCTCACAGCCCGTGTGAGAGATCTCTTACACGACCGACGGCGAATCCGCCGCGCTTTAGTCCAGCACTGGGCGCAGCGCATCGAGGAAATTCCCCAGCGTCGCCGCCAACAAGGTGCGCTTATCGCTGCCGAACTGCTCCAGCACCACGTTGCCGCTGACGTTGCACAGCGACACCATCGTCATCTCGGATTCGGTGGTCGCCAGGAAGAGGGTCGGTGACAATTTGAGGCGCTTTTGCGTCACCAGATGGCCGATCAGATTCTCCTGCAGGCGGATGAAATCCTCTTCGCTCCATACCTGCAGCAGGCTCAGGCGATGCTCCCCAAATTGCGCGCTCATGTCACCGGCGTATTGCTGCGTGTAGAAACGGTGCGCATCCGGCTGCAAACGCAGCTCCAGCGCGGCCTCTACCTTCTCCAGCGTCGCCGCCGGTTCGAAAGGCTGCGGCAACCACAGCACGTCGTCCTCGCGATTCTCCACGATGCAGGGCGACGGCACGCCGTACAGCGCCTCGCTGGCCGGCGCGTGGCCGCGCTCTTGCTGCCACAACTCGACATAGCGTTGAGTGAATTCACGCAGAGCGTGCGATACATCATGGTCCATATTCTTTCTCGCATACGTTAAACTGACGGCCATTGTACCTATCTCTGACCGAGGTGACAGCAGATGTCCTCATATCAAGACCACCAGGCCCTGTCAGGGCTGACGCTGGGCAAACCCACCGCCTATCGCGATCGCTACGACGCCACGCTGCTGCAGGCGGTGCCGCGCAGCATGAACCGCGAGCCGCTGGGGCTGTATCCCGACAACCTGCCCTTCCACGGCGCGGACATCTGGACGCTGTACGAACTCTCCTGGCTGAACGCCAACGGGCTGCCGCAGGTGGCGGTGGGCGAGATCGGCCTCAACGCCGACAGCCTGAACCTGATCGAATCGAAAAGCTTCAAGCTGTATCTCAACAGCTTCAACCAAACGCCGTTCGCCGATTGGGAAACGGTGCGCAGCACGCTGCAACGCGATCTGTCCGCCTGCGCCCAAGGCGAGGTGAACGTCACCCTGTTCAGCGTCAACCAACTGGAAGGCAGCCCGATCGCTCGTCTGGCCGGCGACTGCATCGACCAGCAGGATATTCGCATCGACAATTATGAGTTCAACGCCGACTACCTGCAGAACGCCGCCGGTGAAGAGGTAGTGGAAGAGCAATTGGTCAGCCACCTGCTGAAGTCCAACTGCCTGATCACCCATCAGCCGGACTGGGGCTCGGTGCAGATAAGCTACCGCGGCGGTAAGATCGATCGCGAAGCGCTGCTGCGCTATCTGGTTTCCTTCCGCCACCACAACGAATTCCACGAGCAATGCGTCGAGCGCATCTTCAACGATCTGATGCGCTATTGCCGGCCGCAAAGCCTGACGGTTTACGCCCGCTATACCCGCCGCGGCGGACTGGATATCAACCCGTGGCGCAGCAACGTCGCGTTCGCTCCCGAGCACGGCCGCCTGGCGCGCCAATAAGTGCGAAACATTGCTCAACAACTGAGCTAACGAGCGGTTTGTGTTGGTAAAAGCGCAGGGACGGCGGTAAGGTTAAAACGAGGCTGCGGCCGGGCAGAGCGCCCGCTTCGCCGCAGCACGCCAACCATAACGAGATGCTGTTTTGCTGCGTATGGATTACTACCGCCCCGCACCGGGTGCAAAGGAGTTACCTTGATTACACACATCAGCCCGCTTGGCTCTATGGATTTATTGTCGCAGCTGGAAGTAGACATGCTGAAGCGCACCGCCAGCAGCGACCTGTACCGCCTGTTTCGCAACTGTTCGCTGGCCGTGTTGAACTCCGGCAGCCAAACCGACAACAGCAAACAGCTGCTGTCGCGCTATGAAACCTTCGATATCAACGTGCTGCGCCGCGAGCGTGGCGTGAAGCTGGAGCTGGTCAATCCGCCGGAAGAGGCGTTCGTCGACGGCCGCATCATCCGTTCACTGCAGGCCAACCTGTTCGCCGTGTTGCGCGACATTCTGTTCGTGCACGGCCAAATCGCCAGCGCCGGCCGTTTCCAACACCTGAACCTGGAAAACTCGGCCCACATCACCAACCTGGTGTTCTCGATCCTGCGCAATGCGCGCACGCTGCATCTGGATGAGGATCCCAACATGGTGGTGTGCTGGGGCGGGCACTCGATCAACGAGAACGAATACCTGTACGCGCGTAAGGTCGGCAGCCAGCTGGGCCTGCGCGAGTTGAACATCTGCACCGGCTGCGGGCCGGGTGCCATGGAAGCGCCGATGAAAGGCGCGGCGGTCGGCCACGCGCAGCAGCGTTACCGCAACAGCCGCTTCATCGGCATGACCGAGCCGTCAATCATCGCCGCCGAGCCGCCTAACCCGCTGGTGAACGAGCTGGTGATCATGCCGGACATCGAAAAACGTCTGGAAGCGTTCGTGCGCATCGCGCACGGCATCATCATCTTCCCGGGCGGCGTCGGCACCGCCGAAGAGCTGCTGTACCTGCTGGGAATCCTGATGAACCCGGAGAACAGCGAGCAGGTGCTGCCGCTGATCCTGACCGGGCCAAAAGAGAGCGCCGATTACTTCCGCGTGCTGGACGAGTTCATCATGAACACGCTGGGCGACGCCGCGCGCCGTCACTACACCATCATCATCGACGATCCGGCGGAAGTGGCACGGCAGATGAAAAAAGCCATGCCGCTGGTGAAGGAGAACCGCCGCAACACCGGCGACGCCTACAGTTTCAACTGGTCGATCCGCATCGCGCCGGATCTGCAGCTGCCGTTCGAGCCGACCCACGAGAACATGGCGAACCTCAATCTGTATCCGAACCAGCCGCCGGAGCAATTGGCCGCCGCGCTGCGCCGCGCCTTCTCCGGCATCGTGGCCGGCAACGTGAAGGAAAACGGCATCCACGCCATTGAGCAGTTCGGCCCGTACAAGCTGCACGGCGAACCGCAGATGATGAAGCAGATGGACAGCCTGCTGCAGGGCTTTGTCGCCCAGCACCGCATGAAACTGCCGGGCAGCGCCTATGTGCCCTGCTACGAAATCGTCGCCTGACCCTCAATCCCGGGCGGCGTAACGGCCGCCCTGTTTTTTCTGACCTTGCCGCCCATGATGATACACCTACTGATTGTCGACGCCCTGAACCTCATCCGCCGCATTCACGCCGTACAGGGCTCCCCTTGCGTCAACGCCTGCCGCCACGCGCTGCAGCAGTTGCTTCAGCACAGCCGCCCGACCCACGCGGTGGCGGTATTTGACGAGGACGACCGCAGCGAAAGCTGGCGCCACCAAATTCTGCCGGACTACAAGGCCGGGCGCTCGCCGATGCCGGAAAACCTGCAACAGGAGATGCCGCAGCTGCGTGAAGCCTTCGCCGAACTGGGCGTCGCCAGCTGGCATTCACCCGGCAACGAGGCAGACGATCTGGCGGCCACGCTGGCGGCGAAGGTCGCCGGCGGCGGCCACCAGGTGACCATCGTCTCCACCGACAAAGGCTATTGCCAGCTGCTGGCGCCGAACGTACAGATCCGCGATTACTTCCAGAAACGCTGGTTGGATATGCCTTTCGTGCAGCAGGAATTCGGCGTGCAGCCGCAGCAACTGCCGGACTACTGGGGGTTAGCGGGGATCGGCAGCAGCAAGATCCCCGGCGTGGCCGGCATCGGGCCGAAAACCGCCGTGCTGCTGTTGCAGCAGTCGGGCAGTCTGGACGGGATCTATCAGCACCTGGAGCAGGTGCCGGAGAAATGGCGCGGCAAGCTGGAGCAGCACCGCGAGCTGGCCTACGTCAGCAAACACGTCGCCACGCTGCGCACCGATCTGTCGCTGGACGGCAACCTGCAGCAGCTGCGACTGCCGATACAATAAGGGCGCTGCAAGCAGCGCCCTTCATCAGGTTTAACGCGATTAATCGCGCTCGTCGCGGCGGCCCGGCACCGCCGACCACATGCGGCGCACGTGTACGGTGATCTCTTCGCGGTCGTGATACAGCTGTTTGGCGTGCACTTCAGCGCTGATGCCGGCGGCGCTCAGCGCTTCGCGGATGCTCATCAGGTTTTGCGACACTTCCTCGTAGCGTTTTTTCATCGGCAGTTTGAGGTTAAAGATCGCTTCGCGGCACCAGCCTTTCACCAGCCACTGAATCATCAGGCTGGTCACCTTCGCCGGTTTTTCCACCATGTCGCACACCAACCAATAGATCTTGCTGCTGTTCGGCTCGAACTTGAAGCCGTCGGCGCGGTGATGCGTCACCTGGCCGGTTTCCATCAGGCTCGGCGCCATCGGGCCATTATCCACCGAATGCACCATCATGCTGCGCTTCACCAGCTGATAGGTCCAGCCGCCCGGGCAGGCCCCCAGATCGACCGCATGCATGCCGCTGGCCAGGCGCTCGTCCCACTCGTCGGCGGGGATGAACACATGGAACGCTTCTTCCAGTTTCAGCGTCGAACGGCTCGGCGCATCGGCCGGGAAGCGCAGACGCGGAATACCCATGTAGAACGGCGAGTTGTTGTTGCTGTAGGAGTAACCGACATAGCAGCAGCCCGGCGCGATGAAGAACACGTGCACCACCGGGCGAGTCGGGTTCTCCCGCGCCATCAGCACCTTCTGCTCACGCATCGCGGCGCGCAGCGGCACCGTCAGCTTGCGGCAGAATTTCATCAGCTCTTTGCTTTCGTTGGTGTCCGGCACTTCCACCCGCAGCTCGCCGCCGCGATCAACCACGCCGATCAGCATGCCGACGATCGGCGATACCCGATCTTCCGGCGGCAGATCGCGCAGCAGCTCACCCACCACGAGCATTTGGCGGGCGAAAATCAGTTCGCGGAACGGAATCTCCCGCGCCAGGCGGTCGGCATCGTCCGGCTGATAGCATTCGAACAACACGTAACCGCTGTGCTCTTTTACCCGCGCAAAGCCGTAAATCTCCAGCTGGGCGGCTTTATCGGTGATCTCCGCCGCACACTCTTTTTCGAAGCCGGGGCGGCAGTACAACGCAATCTTATTCATGGCGCTCGGCCTTTTTCCTCAGACGCAAAGCGCCAATCAACATCAATATCCAGCCGATCAAGAAGCACACGCCGCCAACCGGCGTGATATATACCCAGACCTTCAGGTGCGACAGCGCCAGACAATAGAGGCTGCCGCTGAACAACACGGTGCCGAACGCCAACAGCGCTCCGCTCCAGTAAAACCACAGGCTCACGCGGCGCTGCATCGCGACCGCCAGCGCCAGGATGGCCAGGGTGTGGAACCCCTGATACTCCAGCCCGGTGCGGATCCAGGCCATTTCGTTGGCGCCCAGCGTGCCGCTTAACACATGCGCGCCGAATGCGCCCAGCGCGACAAACACAAAGCCGCTGATAGCGGCGAAAACCAGCATGGAACGGCTGCTCATCGTGATCTATCCCATTAAAAATCACCGGCCGCGGCAAGGCGGCGGCCGGCCTTATTGTTCGTAGCGGAAGCGGAACTTCTCTTGTTCGCTGGCGGCACGCGCCAGGATCCACTGCCGGAAGGCGGCTATTTTACCCAGTTCTGCCTGGCTGTCATGACATACCAGATAAAAAGCATTTTTACTGACCAACACATCGTTGAACGGGCACACCAGACGACCGGCTTCAATCTCGGTTTGCGCCATCACGTTGTTCACCAGCGCCACGCCCTGACCGTGCACCGCCGCCTGCACCACCATGGCGCTGTGGCTGAAGATTGGCCCCTGCTGCACGTTGATGTGCTGCAACCCCAGCTGGCGCGTATAGGCCAGCCAGTCGCGACGTGAAACGTCATGCAGCAGCGTATGATAAGCCAGATCGTCTGCGGTTTTCAGCGGATGATCGCCGGTCAGCAGGCTCGGCGAACAAACCGGCAGCAAATATTCCGCATACAGGCGCTCGGCGCGCAGCCCCGGCCAATTGCCGCGGCCATAGAAAATCGCCACGTCGACGTCGTCCGCCAGCTTGTCCTCTTCACGGTCCACCGCCTGGATGCGCACGTCGATGCCCGGATAAGCTGAGTTAAAGCCGGACAGACGCGGCACCAGCCACTGAATGGCGAAGCTCGGCGGCAAACTGACGGTCAATGCCCCCTTGGCGCTGCGCGCCTGCAGTTTGCGCGTCGCCTCGTTGATCGAAGAGAAGATCTCCTTGATATCAAGGTAGTAACTTTGCCCCTCTTCGGTCAGCAGCAGCGAGCGATTGCGCCGGCGAAACAGCTTCAGCCCGAGGAAGTCCTCCAGCGACTTGATCTGGTGGCTCACCGCGGCCTGAGTCACGAACAGCTCTTCCGCCGCCTTGGTGAAACTCAGGTGGCGAGCGGCCGCATCGAACACGCGCAGCGCATTGAGGGGAGGTAAGCGTTTAGACATTAAATTAGCTACTTTTGTGTAACATTAATCCGAATGATTCGGCGCCGAAAATCGGGCGGCTTTGTGTGGCAAGCCATGGACAAACGCTAACGGCGCATTGCCATTAGTTTTTTTAATCCGAGCCATTATAATTTGTCCGTTGAGGATGCGCCAGCAAATACCTATAGTGGCGGCACTTCCCGGGCCGGAACGAAAAGGGAGTGGGTGTCGAGGACGCCGATGAACTTTTGGCTTGTGGTTGTGATGTTGTGTTTGCAAATTGTCCGGCGATTCCGGACATGGTAGCTAGGCTACTGTTTTTTCACTTCCTGTACATTTACCCTGTCTGTCCATAGTGATTTTATGCAGCACCGCAAAACTTGCGGTGCTTTTTTTTTTGCCTGACGGTTACTGGTTGCTTTCAACCATCTCTTTCACATCGGCGCGGTTGATCTGCTGTTCGACGCCGTTGGCGTCTTTATAGCTGATCATGCCGGTATCGTTATCCACTTTAGGCTTGCCGTCAGCGACAATGGTGCGTCCGTCATTGGTATGCATCACGTAGTTGCTGGAACAGGCGGCCAGGGTGAACGTAAGCATCAGGGCAGAGAGAACTGCGGCTGTTTTCTTCATTGAGGACTCCTTTTTAGTTTTAAATGCTGATAAATACCTTTTATGCGTATAGATGCGATTAATAAGCGCACGTTTAATAGCATAACAAACTTTCCCAATTTTGCCAGGCGATAAGTCCTAATCGGCGCGAACGCTTGTCTCCGGCGGCAAAATAGGACAGGATCACCCATCGACTCAAGCCAGTGACAATCAGGGTATGACGCCTTTTAACCCCAGCCTTTTTCGCCAACAGTTTCCCGCGCTCGCGCAGGACGGCATCTATCTGGACAGCGCCGCCACCGCGTTGAAGCCGCAGGCGGTGATCGACGCCACGCAGCAGTTTTATCGCGACGACGCCGCCACCGTGCACCGCAGCCAGCATCGGGCGGCGCAGGATCTGACCGCCCGTTTCGAGCAGGCGCGCGGCCAGGTCGCGCAACTTATCCATGCGCCGTCGGCCGACGACATCGTCTGGACGCGCGGCACCACCGAGGCGATCAACCTGGTGGCGCAGAGTTATCTGCGTCCGCGTCTGCAGCCGGGGGATGAAATTCTGGTGAGCGAAGCGGAGCACCACGCCAACCTGATCCCCTGGCTGATGGTGGCGGATCAAACCGGCGCGCGGGTAGTGAAACTGCCGATCGGCGCCGACCGTCTGCCGGACCTGGCGCAGCTGCCCGCCCTGCTCAACGATAGAACCCGCCTGTTGGCGCTGGGGCAAATGTCCAACGTCACCGGCGGCTGCCCGGATCTGGCGCCGGCGATCGCGCTGGCCCATGCCGCCGGCGCGCGCGTGATGATCGACGGCGCACAGGGCGTGGTTCACGACCCGGCCGACGTACAGCGGCTCGATATCGATTTCTACGCCTTCTCCGGCCACAAACTGTATGGCCCGACCGGCATCGGCGCGCTGTACGGCAAATCCGAGCTGCTGGCGCAGATGGCGCCGTGGCAAGGAGGGGGAAAGATGTTGACCCAGGCGTCGTTCGACGGTTTTATCCCGCAAAAACCGCCGCACTGCTTCGAAGCCGGCACGCCAAACATCGCCGGCGTGCTGGGGTTGGCCGCCGCGCTCACCTGGCTTCGCGAACAGGACATGGCGGCGGCGGAGCGCTACAGTCGCGAGCTGGCGGATCGGGCAGAACAGCGGTTGGCGCAGCTGCCGGGCTTTCGCAGCTTCCGCAGTTCCGGTTCCAGCCTGCTGGCGTTCGATATCGCCGGCGTACACCACAGCGACATCGTCACGCTGCTGGCGGAGCAAGGCATTGCGCTGCGCGCCGGCCAGCACTGCGCGCAGCCGCTGATGGCGGCGTTAGGCGTCAGCGGTACGTTGCGCGCGTCGTTCGCCCCCTACAATACTCAACAGGACGTCGATACGCTGGTCAGCGCGTTGACCCACGCCCTCGACCTGCTGGCCGACTGACTTGATTCCCGGAGACGCTATGCTCGCCCCCCATCCTTTTGGCCGAGAGATCACCGCCGAAGCGTTAATCGCCACCTTCAGCGCGCTGAAACAGTGGGAAGACCGCTACCGACAACTGATTATGCTCGCAAAACGGCTGCCGTCGCTGCCGGAGGCCTTGCGCAGTGAAGAAATGGCGTTAAGCGGGTGTGAAAACCGCGTCTGGTTGGGGCACCAGTTGCTGGAAGACGGCACGCTGCACTTTTATGGCGACAGCGAAGGCCGCATCGTGCGTGGCCTGTTGGCGGTGCTGCTGACCGAAGTGGAAGGGAAAACGCCGCAGCAGATCGCCGAATTGGATCCGCTGGCGCTGTTCGACCGCCTGGCGCTGCGCGCTCAGCTGAGCGCCACTCGCGCCAGCGGGCTGGCGGCGTTAGCCGCCGCCGTGCAGGCGATCGCCGCCCGTTACGCCTGACGCGCCGCCTTCGCCACCATCTTTTTCAGCGCGTGCGACACGGCGACGAAGCCGAAGGTGGCGGTGACCATGGTCGCCGCGCCGAAACCTGCGCTGCAATCCATTCTTTTCGGCCCTTCCGCCGTGCTGCGCGAAGCGCATACCGAACCGTCCGGCTGCGGATAAACCAGCGGCTCGCTGGAAAAGACGCAGTCGATGCCCAGCTTGCCCTTGCCGTTTTTCACCACGTTAAAATCGTGCTTCAGCCGCTCGCGCAGTTTGGCGGCCAGCGGATCCTGAATGGTTTTCGCCAGATCGGCCACTTCGATTTTGGTCGGATCTATCTGCCCGCCGGCGCCGCCGGTGGTCACCACCGGGATCTTGAAGCGACGGCAGTATGACAGCAGCGCCGCTTTCGGCCGCACGCTGTCGATCGCGTCGATGACGTAGCTGAAGTTATGGTCCAGCAGCTCGGCGACGTTGCCCGGGGTAATGAAATCGTCAATGCAGGTCACCCGGCATTCCGGGTTGATCGCCAGGATACGCTCCGCCATTACCTCGGTTTTCGATTGCCCGACGTGCTGGCGCAGCGCGTGGATCTGACGGTTGGTATTGGTGACGCAAACATCATCCATGTCGATCAGAGTGATGGCGCCGATGCCGGTGCGCGCCAGCGCCTCAGCCGCCCAGGAACCCACGCCGCCGATGCCGATCACGCAGACGTGCGCCTGCGCGAACACCGCCAGCGCCTGCTGGCCGTATAACCGCGCCGTGCCGCCGAAACGCTGCAGATAGGCTTCCGAATAAGCTGTGCTCATAACGCTTTAATTACCTTCGTAATGCAAATGATAAGGGCCGGAAAATCCGGCCCTTGCGGGTCAATCTTTTCACGCCGTGCGCGTTTAGCGGGTGACCAGCAACGAGCCGCCGCCGTTTGACTGATTGGCGCTGAACAGCTGGCCGCCGCCGTTGTTCTTCAGCACCCAGACGCGGCCATAGTGGTTGTAGTACCCCGCCGAGTGGCCGGCTTCCGGCCCGATGCCCTGATACATGTCAAAATGCTGGCCCTTGATGGCGCCGCCCACGTCGAGCGCGACCATCAGACGCATCTCGTATTTTCCCGTGAATTTACCCTTGTTGTCCAGCAGCGGCACTTCGGCCAGCAGCGTGGTGCCTGCCGGGATCAGCGAACGGTCGGAGGCCACCGACGCTTTGGCGATCAGCGGCACCGCGCTGGCGCCTTTCACCGGCGCAAAAGCTTCCGGGCGGAAGAACACGAACGACGGGTTCTGCTCCAGCAGCTCGCGCACCTCTGCGGCGCTGTGGGTATCCGCCCACTGACGGATCGCCTGCATCGACATGTCCGCCTTGGCCACTTCACCGCGATCGATCAGCACTTTGCCGATGCTGCGGTAGGCGTGGCCGTTCTTGCCGCCGTAGCCGAAGAACACCAGCGGCTGACCGTTGCCGTAGTCGACGTAGCCGCTGCCCTGGACTTCCATCATGAAGTTGTCCATCAGCGAGTTGGTGTAAGCGATGATATAGCGATCGTCGAGCGCGCCAGAATAAATGCCCGCGCGATCCGGCAAGCGGCCCCTACCCTTCGGCGGCATGCGGTACAGCGGATAACGGAACTCGCCCTGTTGGGTATAGCGCGCCTGCACCACCGGCGTGTAGTAGCCGGTAAACTGCACGTTGCCATAATTGTCGACGCCTTCCATCTGGTAAGCGCTGAGGCCGTACTGGCTCAGCATGCGCGTGTCGGCGCCGGACGCCATCCAGTTTTGCACCGCCTGATAGGTGCTGTTGTTGCGGTTAAACAGCGAAGGCGACGCGTACTTGATCTCCATCAGCTGATCCGAATAATCCTTGGCGTTGACCGGCGAACCTTTGGCGTTGGGCTGATTGACCAGCTCCAGCGATTGATCCAGACGGCCGTCCTTATATTGCTGACCCCGATCGGTCGGCTTGGACGAACAGCCCGCCAATACCGCCACCATCAACCCGCCCAGCAGGTATTTGCCCCAACGTCCTTTCATCGCGCACACTCTCAAACTGATATGATCTACCGGCTGAACGATAACAAACGCTCATTGATAAAGGAATCGCTGCAAATAAAAAAAGCCGCACGGAGGATGGTGATGAAAAAGAAGGCAAATTGCGGGCAAATTCAGCAGAAAAACGGGTTTAGGCCAATAAAATGCAAAAAGGGTTTGCAACAAAACGCATGGAGAGTATAGTGCGCATCCATCGGACGCGGGGTGGAGCAGCCTGGTAGCTCGTCGGGCTCATAACCCGAAGGTCGTCGGTTCAAATCCGGCCCCCGCAACCAACCGATGCCGCAGTGGCGGTATTTTGCGTTTGGGTTCGATAACAAAGTATTACACGGACGCGGGGTGGAGCAGCCTGGTAGCTCGTCGGGCTCATAACCCGAAGGTCGTCGGTTCAAATCCGGCCCCCGCAACCAACCGAATGCCGTACCAGCGGCATATCATGAACGGTGGTTTCGTCGTAATACCGCATCAAGACGGACGCGGGGTGGAGCAGCCTGGTAGCTCGTCGGGCTCATAACCCGAAGGTCGTCGGTTCAAATCCGGCCCCCGCAACCAACTCTTGATGACAACAGATAAGCACCCTGACGGGTGTTTTTTTGTATCTGCAATCCGCAAAAACAGCCGGACTTGCGCCCGGCCCTGCCGCTATCGGCTCGCTAACGCGCCGCCGTTGGCGAAATAAGCCTTGATGCCCGCCAGAATCGACTCCGCCACCTGCTGCTGGAAATGGCTGGTGCGCAGCTTGCGCTCCTCTTCAATATTGCTGATAAACGCCGTTTCCACCAGGATCGACGGGATATCCGGCGCCTTCAACACCGCAAAACCGGCCTGATCGACGCGATTCTTGTGCAACCGGTTGATTTTACCCATCCGGTTCAGCACTTCCTTGCCGAACTTCAGGCTATCGTTGATGGTTGCGGTCTGGATCAAATCGAACATGGTGTGGTCGAGATAGCGGTCGCCGCTCTTGCTGACGCCGCCGATTTGGTCCGAGGCGTTCTGCGTCTGCGCCAGGAACTTGGCCGCCGAGCTGGTGGCGCCTTTGGTGGACAACGCGAACACCGATGACCCGCGCGCGGCGCGGCTGGTGAAGGCGTCGGCGTGAATCGAAACGAACAGATCGGCGCGCTGCTTGCGCGCCTTGGCGACGCGTACCTTGAGCGGGATAAACACGTCTTCATTGCGCGTCATGAACACCTTCATGTTCGGCTCGCGCTTGATCATGGCGCTCAGCTTGCGGGCAATCTGCAGCACGATGTCTTTCTCGCGCGTCTTATACTTGCCGATCGCACCGGGATCTTCGCCCCCGTGGCCAGGATCCAGCATGATGACGATCGGCCGATCGCGCCCCGCCTTGCCGGCCTGCGGCGCTTCGGACGGCAGCGTGCGCTCCAGATCGCCTTTGTTGTAATCTTCCAGTAACGCCAGTAGCGGATCATACTCCTCGCCGCCGCTGCCGCCTTTGGTCGGGTAGAGATCCATCACCAGACGGTTGCGATACTCCGGCACCGGCGCCAGCGAGAACATGTGCGGGCTGACGCTTTGCTTGAGCTCCAGCACCAGCCGCACGGTATTCTGATCGAACTGGCCGACGCGCGCCTGCTTGAGATAAGGATCGTCGGCGCGCACCTGCCCGGCGATGCCCTTCAGCACGCTGTTGAGATGCACGCCTTCGATATCCACCACCACGCGATCGGGATTGGTCAGGGCGAACTGCTTGTATTTCAGTTCGACGTTGGATTCCAGCGTGACGCGGGTATAAGTGGAGGACGGCCAGACGCGCACGGCAATCACGTGCGATGACGCGGCGAAGCCCGTGCGACTCACACTCAGCAACCAGCTGGCGGCAACGCCCTGTAATAAACGACGGCGGCCCAGATTGTGATTAGCGTTTGGCATGCGGCTCCGGCAGTAATAACTGTTTACAACAGATGAAAAAAACACCAATGACTTGGGAATGCCGAAAACTTTAACCAATCATTCCAGCCCTGTCATCAGAAAATCTTTTTATGGTTTTTCAATTTATTAACGATTTAGCGCCCTTAGCTCGCTCTTCATGACGATTTCCCACTTGCCATTGGCGCAATAAAAGAATAAAAATACAAAAATATCGTATAAATATGCAAAGAGGTTTGCCCGTGAAGGAACGTAGTACAGAGCTGGTGCAAGGATTCCGTCACTCCGTCCCCTATATCAACGCCCACCGCGGCAAGACGTTTGTCATCATGCTCGGTGGGGAAGCCATCGAACACGAGAATTTTTCCAACATCGTCAATGATATCGGGCTGCTGCATAGCCTGGGCATTCGCCTGGTGGTGGTTTACGGCGCACGGCCGCAGATCGACGCCAATCTGGCGCAGCACAACTATGAACCGATCTACCACAAGCATACGCGCGTGACCGACGCCCATACGCTTGAGTTGGTCAAGCAGGCGGCCGGTTTATTGCAGCTGGACATCACCGCCCGGCTGTCGATGAGCCTCAACAACACGCCGCTGCAGGGCGCGCACATTAACGTGGTCAGCGGCAACTTCATCATCGCGCAGCCGCTGGGCGTCGATGACGGCATCGACTACTGCCACAGCGGCCGCATTCGCCGCATCGATGAAGAAGCGATCCATCGTCAGCTCGACAGCAACGCCATCGTGCTGATCGGCCCGGTCGCCGTCTCGGTGACCGGCGAGAGCTTCAACCTGACTTCGGAGGAAGTCGCGACTCAGCTGGCGATCAAACTGAAAGCGGAAAAAATGATCGGTTTCTGCTCCTCGCAGGGCGTGACCGACGCGGAAGGCAACATCCTTTCCGAGCTGTTCCCTAACGACGCGCAAAAGCGTCTTGAAGAGCTGGAGGAAGGCGGTGATTACCATTCCGGCACCGTGCGCTTCCTGCGCGGCGCGGTGAAAGGCTGCCGCAGCGGCGTGCGCCGCAGCCACCTGATCAGCTATCAGGAGGACGGCGCGCTGGTGCAAGAACTGTTCTCACGCGACGGCATCGGCACCCAAATCGTGATGGAGAGCGCCGAACAGGTGCGCCGGGCGACGATCAACGACATCGGCGGTATTCTGGAGCTCATCCGGCCGCTCGAACAGCAGGGTATTCTGGTGCGCCGTTCGCGTGAACAGCTGGAGATGGAGATCGACAAGTTCACCATTATCGAACGCGATAACCTGACCATCGCCTGCGCGGCGCTGTACCCGTTCCCGGAGGAAAAAATCGGCGAGATGGCCTGCGTGGCGGTGCATCCCGATTACCGCAGCTCTTCGCGCGGCGAGATGCTGCTGCAGCGGGTAGAAAATCAGGCGCGGCAGATGGGATTGAAGAAGCTGTTCGTGCTGACCACCCGCAGCATCCACTGGTTCCAGGAGCGTGGCTTCACCCCGGCGGAGGTCGACGTACTACCGATGCAGAAACAGGCGTTGTACAACTACCAACGCCGCTCCAAAATTCTGCTGGCGGATCTGTAATCCCTGTGGGCGCGGCCGCTACCGCGCCCCTTCATCGCTTATTCCGTCGTCTGCAGCCGTTCAGCCAAACCGCTGCGACGCTGGGTCGGCGTGCGAATGGCCCGCAGCAGCACCGCGTCCGTGGCGTACAGCGAGAGCCGCTGACGCGCACGGGTGATCGCGGTATAGACCAGCTCACGCGTCAACACTGGCAGGAAATGGTTCGGCAACACCAGAACCGTATGCTCAAACTCCGATCCCTGGGACTTGTGCACCGTCATGGCATAAGCGGTTTCATGCGCCGGCAAACGGCTCGGCTGCACCGACTTGATGCTGCCGTCCGGCAGTTGGAAATGCACGCGCAGCTCGCCGCGCTCATCCGGCAGAGTAATGCCGATATCCCCATTGAATAACCCCAGCGCGCTGTCGTTGCGGCCGATCATCACCGGCCGCCCCCGATACCAGCGGCCGAGCACACCCGGTTTGCGGTCGATCAGACCGGCGCGCTGCAGCCCGAGTTCAATACGTTCATTCAGGCCGGCAACGCCGAACGGCCCTTCACGCAGCGCGCACAGCACCTGGAAGTGGCTAAAGGCGGCCAGCACCGCCGCCGCATCCGCGCCTTCGGCAGTCAGCCGCAGATAGTCGCGATAGCCCGCCACGCACGCGTCCAGCAGCGCCTGATACTCTTCGCTCGTCGCCAGCGCATAGCCCGCGACATCGCCGAAACGGCCGTTTAATGCCGCCAGCGCGCGATCCCCCGCACCGACGTTGACCGCCAACGCCAGTTGACCGATGCCGGAACGGGCGTCGAAGCGATAGCTCTTACGCAACAGGCACAGGCTGTCGCGCACCGCCGCTTGCGCGTCGGCCCGCTGCCCAGCGATCGAACAACCGGTCAGGCGGCTCAGCTCTGCGGCGCGCGCCTCGCTGTATCCCTGCTCGGCAAAACGGCAAATATCCCCCAGCACCGCGCCGGCCTCTACCGAAGCCAGCTGATCGCGGTCGCCGAGGAAAATCACCCGGGCCCGATCGGGCAACGCCGCAATCAGGCGCGCCATCATCGGCAGATCGACCATCGAGGCCTCATCCACCACTAACACATCCAAATGCAGCCGGTTACCGCGGTGATAGCGCATGCGCTGACTGTTGGGTTGCGCCCCCAACAAACGGTGCAACGTCGCCGCCTCCGTGGGGAACAACGCCTGCTGCGCCGGGGTCAACGCCAGCTGACGGCTGGCGCTGCCAAGCGACTCCGTCAGGCGTGCCGCCGCCTTGCCGGTTGGCGCCGCCAGCTGAATCCGCAAGCGCGCGCTTTCATCCAGCTGCACCAGCGCCGCCAGCAGTTTAGCGACGGTGGTGGTTTTACCGGTGCCCGGTCCGCCGGAAATCACCGCGATGCGCCGCGTGGCAGCCACCGCAGCAGCGATCTTCTGCCAGTCGGGTTCATCGCTCGCCGCGCCGAACAAGCGGTCGAGAATGGCGCGCAACGCCTCCTCCGGCACCGTCAGCGATTCACCTTCACCGCCGATAAACGCCGCCACTTCACCTTCGTTTTGCCACATGCGTTGCAGATATAAGCGCTGCCCACGCAGCACCAGCGGCGTAGCGCCGCTGCCGTCCCCAACCGCCGCGCTGCTCGCCAGGCGCTGCTGCCAACGTGCGCTATCCGGTCGCCCGGCCGCCTCCCACAGCGCCAGCGCCAGCGCCGGTTGGCGCCCTTCAAACAGCGTGTCCGCCTGCAGCTGCTCCAGCATCAGGCAAACATGCCCCGCCCCCGCCTCTGCGCTCAGACAGGCGGCGGCCAGTAAAATATCAGGCTCGTCTTCGCTCGCCACCACGCGGGCGAACTGCACGTCCAGCGGGCGCAGCGCGCCAAGCGCCACCGCCTGCTCCAGCAGTGCGATCATGATTTTTCCTCCGTCGCCGCAGCTTCGCCGCTGAACAAGCTATCCATTCCCGCCACCAGCTCAAACGCGGGGAGACAGGTGAAAATGCCGTTGCCCGGGTGCGCCGCATCCACGCCGCGCAGGAACAGATAAATCACCCCGCCGAAATGGCGCCGGTAATCATAATCCGGCAACCGATGGCGCAAATAACGATGCAACGCCAGCGTATACAGCTGGTATTGCAGATCATAACGATGCTCCGCCATCGCCTGCTCCATCGCCGGCCGGGTATAGGCGCTGCTGTCCTCCCCCAGCCAGTTGGACTTGTAGTCCAGCAGGTAGTATTTGCCTTGCCAGCAGAACACCAGGTCGATAAAGCCTTTCAGCATGCCCTGCACCTGATGGAAATCCAGCGCCGGGCAGCGGGCGGAAAGCGGATCGTAACGCTTCACCAGAGCATCGAGCTCCTTCGCCTGCAACAGCCGGTTAATCGGTAAATAGAACTGCAGCTCTGCCTGCTTATGCTGCGGCGTCAGCGCCGCCAACGTCACGCCGCTGTCATCGAGCGGCGTATTGAGCAGCACCTGCATCCACGCCAGCAGTATCGGTTGCCAGTGTTCGGCAAACCCTTGCTGCTGCAGCTGTTCCAGCAGCCACTGTTCGTCGAGCGGCTGGGTGAAGTCCAGCGTTTCAAACAGGCTGTGCAGGAAGGTGCCGGGCGTTGCGCCGCGCGGGAAGGTATGCGGTGTAAGCGCTGGCTCACTTTCTTCCCCGCGCTCACCGGCCGCGTCGACATCCAGACGCGGCAGCAGATCCTGCATCAGGCTCGCGCCGTGCTGTTGCAAACCGGTATAGCTGGTCACCCGCCAAAAATCCTGGATCCGCCGGGTAAAGCTTTTCGCCGCCAACGCTTCGGCCAGCGACGCCTGGGGTTGCCAGGGTTCTGCATCCGGCGGTTCAACCAGCGACAGCGCGATACCGCCACCCACCAATTGCTGCAGCCGCTCCTGCAGATACACGGCGTCGCCGGGCTGCCCGCCCTGCACCAGATAGCCCAATGCGCTGCGGTGCAGGTCGGTATCGCCCTGTTTCTTGCGCGTGCCCTGGAACAGCGGCGCAATGCCGATACTGCAGTGGTACACCGAGCGGGTCAGCGCCACATACAGCAGACGCAGATCCTCCGCCAACCGCTCCTCCTCCGCCCAGGCCTGGCTCTCTTCATTGGCGTCGAGGTCCAGCAACGCCTGGAAACTGTGGCGATCGTGATACAGCGCCTGCTGCTGCTGGCGGAAGTTGCCGACGAACGGCAGCCACACCAGATCGAACTCCAGCCCCTTGGACTTGTGGATCGTGATCACCTGCACCAGATGCCGGTCGCTCTCCAGCCGCAGTTGCTGATTGTCGGACTGGCGATTAGGCTGAGCGATCTGCTGCGCCAGCCAGCGCACCAGCGCATGCTCGCTGTCGAGCTGCGCCGCCGCTTCTTGCAACAGCTCCCCCAGATGCAGCACGTCGGTCAAGCGACGCTCGCCGCCGGCGCTGGCCAGCAGGTTCTCCGCCAATTGGCGCGTTTTCATCACCTCGCTCAGCATCGGCAACACGCCGCGGCGCAGCCAGAGCGTGCGGTAATTGTCGAATTCATTAACCAGCGCGTCCCAGGCGCGCTCATCGCGGCTCAGGCCGTCCAGCGTCGGCGCGTCCAGCCCCATCAGCCCGGTGGCCATGGCGCTGCGCAGCGTGCGCTCCTGCTCCGGCGCCAACACCGCCTGCAGCAACCACAGTAGGTCTTTGGCCTCCGGGGTGTCAAACACGCTGTCGCGGTTGGACAGGTAGACCGACGGAATAGACAGCGCGCTGAGCGCATCGCGCACCAACGCCGCCTCGTTGCGGCTGCGCACCAGCACCGTGATATCAGAGGCTTGCACCGGCCGTGACGCCTTGCCGCTCTGCAGCCGCGCCAGGCCCTGCTGCCCGGCGCTGAGCCAGTCGCGAATTTGCGTGGCGCACAGGCGCGCCATTAGCTGTTGGTAATCACTTACACCCGCGCCTTCCCCCTGCTGCAGCCAGAATTGCATCGCCGGCTGCGGCTTGCCGTGCAATTCAAACGCCAGCCCTTGGTTCTTTTCCGCCGCGTTAACCTCAATAAAGGGGATTTGGCCGAACAGGAAAGGTTTTTCTACCTGAGAAAACAGGTGATTGACGCTGGCGACCATCGACGGCGACGAGCGCCAGTTGGTCTCCAGCGTATAGTGGGCGCTCACCTCTGAACGCGCGCGCATGTAGGTAAAGATGTCGGCGCCGCGAAAGGCGTAAATCGCCTGCTTGGGATCGCCGATCAGCAGCAGGCCGCAATCAGGCCGGCCGACGTAAAGTTTTTGGAAAATACGGTATTGCTGCGGATCGGTATCCTGGAATTCATCGATCATCGCCACCGGATAGCGCTGGCGGATCGCCTGCGCCAACTGTTCGCCGCCGCCGCTTTGCAGGGCGCTGTCCAAACGGCTGAGCAGGTCGTCAAACCCCAGCTCGGCGCGCTGGCGCTTTTCCTGCTGAATGGAGGTGCGGATCTCGCTGAGCGCGCGCGCCATGATCAGGTCGCGCAACGTCAAGGGTTCATCGAACAGTTCGTCTATCGCCGTGAACAGCGCATGACGCGGCGGCTCGCCCTTCTTGGTCTTCTCCAGCAGCACCGACTGGCGAAACTTGTCCAGCTCCTTCGGCAGTTGGTAATCCTGGGTCTCCTGCCCGCTCCATTCGCCGACCTTGTTCAACCAGTTCGGCAGGTGTTTGCTGCTGTAGCTGCGCTTATCGACGCCGGACTGGGCGATTAACGCCTCAAGATCGCCCGCCGCCGCCCGCCATTGCGCCTTGATGGCGTCGATGCGCGCGACAATCTGCTCGTGGCGCATCAGAACGGTTTCTTCGTCCTTCGGCGGCCGCCGCAGCGCCGGCGCTTCACCGTGCAGATAACCGGAAAGGTCGGCCAGCAACGCTTCCGGGCCGCTCCACTCCTGGCTGATCGCACGCGCCACGCCCAGCGGCAACGGATAGCAATGACGGCGCCAGAAATCGGCGCAGGCCTGCCGCCGCAGCGGCAGTTCGTCCTGCACCAGCGTTTGTTCAAACAGCATGCCGGACTCGAAGGCGTTGTGGGTCAACATCCGTTGGCAAAAGCCGTGGATAGTGTAAATCGCCGCTTCGTCCATCTGCCGCTCCGCCGCCAGCAGCTGCGCAGCGGCGTCAGACAAATCGTCAATTTCTTCCATCAGCGCCGAAAACAGCGGGTTAGCGCTGATGCCGCGCACGCAGGCGATGCGCAGCCCGTGGATATTGTCACGGATACGCCCGCGCAGCTCCTCGGTGGCGGCCTCGGTAAAGGTCACCACCAGGATTTCTTCGACCGTCAACGGGCGGGGAAACGCCGCTTCCCCCCCCAATCCCAGCAGCAAGCGCAGATACAGCGCGCCGATGGTAAAAGTTTTGCCGGTGCCCGCCGACGCCTCGATCAGGCGTTCGCCAAACAGCGGCAGCGTCAGCGGCTCTAGCCTCTGCGGGGCGACTTCCGTCATGGCGTCGCCACTTTGCGCGGCAGGATCTGCTGCAATGCCGACGCGTTCGGATAGGTGACCCAATCCTTAGGCGCCGCGTAATCCGCTTTGTCTTGCCCGCTGCCGCTGACCTGCGACAGCACCGCCAGCCCCTGCGGCTGGATCACCGCCTGGTGGAAATAATCCGCCAGTTTGGTCGGCGTCAGCTGTTGCACCTGCGCGATCAGCTTCTGGCGAGTATCAAAGGCGAAGTTGCCGCGATCGAAATCATTGGCGAACCGGCTGGCCTCCTCGCTGAGGGTTTGCGGCCGCTGTTTGAGTTCGTTGATCAGCGCCTGTTTGTACTGTTCAAAATCGGCCTCGCTCATTTCACGCAGGCGTTTCTCGGTTTTCGGATAGAAATCCTGATAGCGCTGGTACAGGTAGGCCGGCTGTTTGCTGTTGCTCTGCAACAGGAAGCCTACGCCCCACTGGCGGCCCACCGACATCGGGAAGGCAAAGACCGCATACCCCAATTGTTCCTGAGTGCGCAGCTGGCTGTAGAACCACGGCTGAATAATCTGCCCCAACAGCGAGCTGTAGGCCATGCCGGTCACTTCGTCGTAACCGGTCGGTACATAGACCGCCGCCAGCGCCGAGTCGGTGCTGCTGCCTACCTGTTGCAGGTTGGCCAGCTGATTCTTGTCCACCACCACGTCTTCGCCGTGCCACCACTCAATACCGGTACAGCCCAGACGGTGCTTCAGCGTCGACGCCAGCGTATCGACCTGTTGCTTGCTCATGTTGCCCACCACCAGCAGCTCCGGCGTGGCCTCGGCCAGCAGGCTGTCGCGATACGCCAGCACGTCTTTCAGCGTCAGCGTTTTCAGCACTTCGCGGCGCTCGCTGCGTTCGGAATACGGCACGCGGGAAACCATCTGCACCGGCTGAATGGCCAGTTCAAACGCCTTGCCCTTCTCGGCGGCGTCCAACTGCTCCAGGTACCAGGACTTGGCCTGCGCCAGCTGATCTTCCGTCGGCGTGAAGCTGGAATAGCCCTCGATCAGCGCCGTCAGCAACTGCGGCAAGCGCTGGGTAAAGCCGTTGGCGTTAAACATCAGGCCGTTGTTCGGCGACGTCGAGAAACTCAAACCGCCGACCGAAGCCTGATAGCTCAGCTGATCCAGCGCCAGGCCGGCCAGATAATCCGTCAGCGAGAACAGCACCTGGTTGCGCGCGGAATCCATGGTCTTGGCGTTGCGGAAAGCGACGGTGACGTCGGCCTTCGGCTCATCGGCGAAGTAACGGCTCGGCATATACAGCACGCGCAGGCCGGGCTTATCCACCACCATTTCCGGCTTTTTGAATTCATGCGACGGTTTGGTCAGGGTGAAATCATCCGGAATGTACGGGTTGAGCGCCGGCAATGACAGGTAAATGCCGCTGCCCAACTGCTGCCACTGCGTAAAGCGCTGTGGCGTGATTTTGTCGACCTGGTAAGGCGCATTGACGAAATAGGCCGTCTTGTTGTGCGGCTCATCGGAGCTGACGAACCAGATGCGCGCATTTTGCGGCGTCATGGCGTCCAGACGTTCAGCGATCGCCTTAGGATCATAGCGGTCGGCCAGGTAAGGCGCGTCCAGCGCATGCTCAACCGGCACGCGCAGCATAGTGTCCACCAGCCATTCGATGTAGTCCATGTCGCGCGTGATCGACGGATAGCGGAAGTCCAGGTTCAGAACATGCGAGATTTCGTCGAAGTAGCTCTGCTTGATGCCTTCGCTGCGCAGCATTTTCAGGTAGTTGAAAATGGCGGCGACGACTTGGTCGCGCTGGGCCAAGCCTTTGTCAGTCAGCGAGACACTGATGGCGAAGACGCCGCCGTTGCGATCCACCATCGGATCGGCGCCGGCATTGATGGCGTCCGCCAATCCCTGCTTCTGCAACCAGTCGGACAGGGTATTTTTACTGCGGTTGCCGATCAGGTAACCGATGTAGGTATCGGTTTTGCTGCGAAACGCGGCGCTGTTGTTATCGATACGGAACTCAACCTTCAGCTGCTTGCGCGGCTGCGCCGGCACATAGTGAATGATGATGCCCTGCTGCTCCGGCGTGACGGCCGGTACGGTGATCGGCGGCACGCTGGCGTCATGATTCGGCACGCGGCCAAAGGTTTTTGCGGCAATGTCAGCCAGCTGCGGCAGCGGCTGATTGCCGTACAGCACCCCCATCATCAGATTGGCGGAGTAGTAGCGCTTATAGAACCCCGTCAGCTCATCGTGCAACTTGCTGCCCGGCTTGTCTTTCAGCGTGTCCAGATTACCGCCGGAGAAGCGCGCGCTCGGGTGCGCCGGGTTGAGGGTTTCCGCACCGACCTGCGCCATACGCATGCCGTCGCGCGAACGCGCCATCGTCAATTCTGCATTCACCGCGTTGCGCTCGCGATCGGCATTGCCCGGATCCAGCAACGGCTCCGCAATGGCGTCGGCCATGCGATCGACCGCCGGCTCCAGCGCGTCATTCTCCACTTCCAGATAGAAGGCGGTGCGATAAGAAGCCGTGCTGGCGTTGTGGCTGCCGCCGTGCTTTTTCAGGAATTCGGACAGGTTTTCCGGCTCGGGATAACGTTTGGAGCCCATCAGCACCATATGTTCCAGATAGTGCGCCAAGCCCAGTTGGCTGTTCGGATCTTCGAGCGACCCGACCGGCAATGCCAGCGCCGCCAGCGATTTCGGCGCCTGGACATCGGACACCAGCAGCACCGTCATGCCGTTAGCCAACTTGATCGCCTCGTACTGACGCGGATCGTGCTCGCTCTTGTTGATCTTCTCCGCCAGCGGTTGCCATCCTTGTGCGGCCCAGCTCAACGGCGCCCAACACATAGCCAATAATACCAGCCCGGTGACGCGGGCCAACTGTCTGCGCATATCCAAAATAAACCCCTATTCTGACATCGCCACGCCCACTCCCTGACGCTGGCGACGTACATCAAAACCACATAACCAAATCTGTACTCGCCGGGTTCTTCGCCAATGTGGCGCCCCAAAACGCGGCGGGTATATGCCTGTACGTTATGTAAGACCGGGAATTACCCCAATGGTTGAATATAACCTTCGTTATTTTTACCACCTCCCGCCGCACAGCACCACCGGGGGATTGTTACCCCAGGTTATGACACGCCACCGGCAGCAGATAACGCTCTGTTTCGGCCAGTATTTGCGCCAGGTAGTCATTGTCCAATTGGCGGAACACTCGCTGAACATAGGGATCTTCCCCTTCTCCGGGAATGCGCTGATCGCCCTGCCAAGCCTGCAGCAATTTGGCGCGAGCCTTTGTTTGCGCTTCTTCTTCCCAGTCGATTTGCTGCGTTTCCGGCTGATAGCACTGACTCAGCCACGCCCAGCCGCTCTTGTTCAGCAACAGCAGCGGCTGACACAGACCGCGCTGATAGCCCGCCAGCAGTTCCGCCAGCTGCGCCTGCGCCTCTTCAGGCGCAAGCGCGGCAAAGCGCCAGGCGGAGTTCTTGCGACCGTACATGCGGCTCTCGCCGGTGCCGCCGGCGCAGCAGTACACCAGGTGCTCCAGCCACAGCAATATGCCGTCCACCGCCGACAACGTGGCGGGCCGCCAGCGCAACAGGCCGTCATCCTGCACCTGATGCAGCCAGCCGCTGAGACGTACGCCGGCGATATCGATATCCAATTCCAGGCTGTGGCTCTGCGCGCGTTCCGCACGCACCTGCTCGGCCAGTTCGCTCATCTCTTCCTGCTGCTTTTGCCAATAGATCTCGCCGAAGGCGCCATAGGGCAACCCCCCGGCGGCGCGCACCCGTTGGAACAACCGTTCGGGATCGTCGCCGTCAATCAGGGTATTCAGCAGTTGGCTGTTGAACTGGTAGCGGCTGAGGTTATCCAGCGTGAAGGGCTCTTCGTCCGGCAGCTCGGTCTCTTCCAGGATAAAGCTGACACCCAGCCGCAGCTGGAAGAAGGCGCGAATAGGATGGCGGTAAAACCGCAGCAGCTCATCCAACGATATTTGCTGCAGCGTTTCGGCGGGCAGCAGCTGGTTGAAGGCCGGGTGCGCCGCCCCGCGCCCGTCGGCGGCGGGCAGCCACTCGGCGGCATAGCTTTGCGCTTCCGAGCCCGGCAAGAAATTCTCGGCGGCGAACGGCATGCGCGCATGCCACTTCAGCAAATGCTCGCCCACTCGCCGGGCGCTGTCGTCTGCGGTGCGCGCCTCGTCTCCCGGCAGGCAATAGCTTTGCTCCAGATACTCCAGCAGCTCGGTAACCAGCACCGAAGGATAGCGCGGGCTGTTGTCCTGAATGGAACGGCCAATGAAGCTGATATACAGCCGTTGTTGCGCGGACAGAATCGCCTCCAGGAACAGATAGCGGTCGTCATCGCGCCGGCTGCGGTCGCCGCGCTTGACCTGCTGCGCCATCAGATCAAAACCCAATGGCGGCAACGTGCGCGGATACACGCCGTCGTTCATGCCCAACAGGCACACCACCTTGAACGGAATCGAGCGCATCGGCATCAGCGTACAGAAGTTGATTTGCCCGGCGAGGAAGCGCTGGCTGATGCGCTCCTGATCGAGGCGCGCCGCCAAATCGTCGCGCAGAATCGTCAAGGGCACGTCATCCGGATAGCGCGCCGCCAGGCCAAAATTGATGGCCTGTTGCCACTGCTGCTCGATCAATGCCAGCACCACTTCGGTATCGCTATCCGCTTCGAAGAAGGCATCCAGCAGCTGTCGGCACAGCGGTAGCCATGCCTCGAGCGAGCGCGCTTCGCTCAAGACTTGCCGCCAATGGCTCAATTGGGCCAGCAGATCCGCCAACTGCCCCGCCAGTTCGGCGACCAACCCGCTCGACTCGTCGTAAGGCAAAATGCCCTGCCAATCGCCGGCGTTGCTGTCCATCGCGTAACCGAGCAGCATGCGCGTAATGCCGAATCGCCAGGTGTGCTGGCCCGTGGCGGGCAGATCCAGTTCGCGCACGTTATCGTCGTCCAGCCCCCAGCGCACGCCGGATTCACCGACCCAGTGACGCAACAGGCGCAGCCCCTCTTCGCCAATGGCGAAACGGGCGGCCAGGGCCGGCACTTCCAACAGCGCCAGCACCTGTTCCGACGTAAAGCGGCTTTGCGGCAGATCGAGCAGGGAGATGAACGCCTGCAAAGCCGGATGCGCCTGTCGCGCTTTACGGTCAGAAATGGCGAACGGCAGGTAGCGCTCGGCGGGAGCATTGCCGAACACGGCCTGAATATAAGGCGTATAGCTGTCGATATCCGCCACCATCACGATGATGTCGCGCGGCGTCAACGCGGGATCCTGCGCGAGCATGGTCAGCAGTTGATCGTGCAGCACCTCCACTTCCCGCTGTGGGCTGTGGCAGGCGTGCAGGCTGAGGGAACGATCTTGCGGATCGAGCCTGCGCTTGCTGAAACTGCTTTCCAGCGTTTCCGCCGTGATGCCGATCACCGCGTGATCTTCCAGCTCCAGCATATCGCGTTGAACGGCGTGCAGCATGGTATCCGCCGGGATATCGACAAAGGCGTCGACCTCTTGCGCCCCTTCCATCTGCGACAGCAAATAGAGGTGATCGCGCCCGAGCTTGCCCCAGGAGGCCAGCAGCGGGTTACTGAGCTGCTGCTGCCCTTCAGCATCAAACAGACGCGCCGCGTCAGCCGGTTCGCGAAACAGCCCTTGCTCGCGCGCCTGATGATAGTGACGGCGCTTGCGGCTCTGCAAGCGGGCCAGGAAAGCGTAATCCTGAATGTCGCCCCAGTAATAACGACAAGGGTTGGTGAACATCAGGTGGATATCGATATGCCGCCCCAGCGCCTGCAGCGCCTCCAGATAGACCGGCGGCAACGCCGAGATGCCGCAGATAAACACCCGCGGCGGCAAACCGGGCGGACACGTTGTTGCCTGCTCCAGCGCGTGGATAAAGCGGCTATACAGATTGGCGCGGTGCCATTCCGGCTGCCCCAATTCGCGCGTGTACTCCACCAGCCGCGCCCAGAGCGGCGCCTGCCACTGCTGAGCCTCGGGCAGACCGTCGATGCGTTCGCCGCGCTGCCAGCTCTCCAGCCACTGCGGGCGATAAACCAAATACTGGTCGAAAAGGTCGGCAACCCGGCCGGCCAATTGGTGGATTTTTCGCTTGTCGCCGTCATCGGTGAGATAGTGCTGCAGTGGCGCGAACGCCGGCTGGGTCAGCATCTCCGGCAGCAGCCACATCAGCTTCCAGGTCATGGCGTCCTTGCTGAAGGCGCTCTCTTTCGGGATATCCGGCAACACGCGGGTGAACATGTCCCAAATGAAGGTCGCCGGCAGCGGAAACGCGACATTGGCGGCGATGCCGAACTGCTCCGCCAGCTGCATTTGCAGCCATTGCGCCATACCGGGGCTCTGAACCAGCACCACTTCCTGTTGAAAAGGATCGGCCAACGGATCTCTGGCTATCAGCGCGCTGGTCAGCGTTTTCAATAAATCCAGCTGATTGGAATGATAAACCGTGAACATGATGGCTCCTTTAAAACAAGATACGTACCGGCTCAAAAACGGGTGCAATACCAGCGGCTCAGCGTCGCCCACTGCCGTTGCGGAGTTTGTACTCTGACCGTCAATCGGCGGCAATCCGCATCCGCGCCGTCGAACGCCGTCTCGCGTCGCCAGCCTTCCGGCAGCGGTTCGGCATCGAGCCGACCGGTGACGGCGAATGCCTCCAACTGCTGATGCGCCATCACCCAGGCTTGCCGGTAGTGCCACTGGCGCTGGAACGACTGCAACAGCACCTGATGATACTGTAACAAGCCCAGCAGCGACACCGAGAACAACAATGCCGCCACCAACACTTCCGGCAGGCTGAAGCCGTTGCGGGATAACCGCCCTGCGCGAGCGTTAACCCTCACAGTCGGCCGGCCTTTTCTCGGGGCAAAAATCCAGCCGGCCGCCCGGCTGCGCTTGCACCCTGCCGACCGATTCCACACCGTCAAACGCGCCCCATTGATACAGCCAAAGCGGCTCACCGCCACGCATCTCCCCAAGGCCGCGTACCGTCACGACGCCCGCTCTGGCAGACAGCCGGGCGCAGGCCGTCAGTTCCGCGCGCTGCCTGCATAACCAGGCCGCCGCACTCAGCTCGGCGCGCGGCCAACGCTGGAGCATGCCCCAACTCAGCGCCGAAGCGGCCTGATTGTAAGCCTGGAGGTAGCGCTGCTGATCGGCGGCCAGTAACAGCGCGTTATCCAATTGCCGGTGCTGGGCATTGAGCAACATCAACCCCAACGCCAACAGCAACATTACCGCCGCCAAAGTGCTGCCGCCTCGCTGGCTCCGCCGGTTCATGGCAACGCCGCCATTTCGACGTTCCCGCTCAGGCTGCGCCTGATACGCGCATCGCCGACAGAGCGCCCCGCCAGAGTCAAACGGCCCAGCGCACCGCCATGCTCCCCGCGCTCTATCGCCACATGAAACCGCTCAATGCGCACTTCGTCACGATCGAGCAGCCGCTCCCAGCCGCCGCCGTCGCATTGGCTTACGCCGCGCTGCCCTTCCAAGCCGCCATTGCGCAGCCGATAACCGAAATAACCTGCATCCTCGCCCGAGGTGAGCCATTGCCCGCTGCGGGTGATGTCGTAAGCGACGATAACGCAGCTGCCCGCCGCTTCTCCCGCCGCCTGGCCGATCAGCAGCGGGCGGCCGGCGCACTGCCCGGCACAGAAACCGGCGCGGCGCAGGTCCTTCTCGATGCCGAACGCCAGTTGCCGCAGCGTTGACTCCAGCCGAAAATGCTGGCCGACGGCCACGTTTTGCTGGCGCAACAGCGGGTAGGTTTTCGCGGCGCCGAGCGCGATCACGCTGCCGAACACCAGCGCCAACATCACCTCCGGCAAGGTAAAACCGCGTTCGACAGTCAGCATGGCGCGGTCCCCCTTATCCGGAGCCCTTCGCTGCACAAACGCAGCCGCCCTCGGGCGGACAGCACCAGCCGCAGGCCGCCTGCCTCGTTGCTGAGCAGGATGTGCCCCGCCTGCGCGGTATTGCGCAAGCCGTAAAACCCGATCTCTTTGTCGGTGTAGCCGCTCAAAACGACGTCGCGGTAAGACGGTGAGAAAACGGAACCCTCGGCGGAAGCGCAATCCGGCGGCGGCACACCGCCGCCCAGGCACCAGGGCGTGCCGTTCTTGAACCACAGCAGCGTCGTGCGGTTGCGCCAGTTGGCGTCCGCCTGCAGTCGCAGTAAAAATGCCAGCATCTGCTGGGCAGTATGTTCCAGGCGCAACGTTTGCTGATGGTGGCGCCATTGACCGACGCCCCAGCCGGTGAGCATGCCGGCGATCAGGAGCGCCGCCAACAGCTCAATCAGCGTCATGCCACGCTGGCGGTCATCGATGTTCGAGAGCGTATTTTCTTTCATGCGGCCAGTTTAAGGGCCGTAACAAGGCGGTAAAGCCGCATGCGCAAGCCTTGCGGCAAGCTGCGCAATGTTTTCCCTATAGCGACAAATGGCGACAATAAAATGCGGCGCGGCGCGCAATGCGGATAAAAAAAGGGGCGCAATCGCTGCGCCCCTGGTGTGATGCGGTTAAGGTCAGATCGCGACCGGCGCCTTGATGGCCGGGTGCGGATCGTAACCTTCGATCTCGAAGTCTTCGAAACGGTAATCGAACAGCGAAGCCGGCTTGCGTTTGATCACCAGCTTCGGCAACGGACGGGGTTCACGCGTCAACTGCAGCTTCGTCTGTTCCATATGATTACTGTACAGATGGGTATCGCCACCGGTCCAGACGAAGTCGCCGACGTCCAAATCGCACTGCTGCGCCATCATATGCACCAACAGCGCGTAGCTGGCGATGTTGAACGGCAGGCCGAGGAACACGTCGCAGGAACGCTGGTACAGCTGGCAAGAGAGTTTGCCGTCCGCCACGTAGAACTGGAAGAACGCGTGGCACGGCGCCAGCGCCATCTGGTCCAGCTCACCGACGTTCCAGGCGGAAACGATGATGCGGCGCGAATCCGGATCTTGTTTCAGTTGCTGGAGCACGTTGCTCAGCTGATCGATCTGACGACCGTCCGCCGCCCCCCAGGCTCGCCACTGCTTGCCGTACACCGGGCCGAGATCGCCGTTTTCATCGGCCCACTCGTCCCAAATGGTGACCTTGTTGTCACGCAGATAGGCGATGTTGGTATCGCCGTTCAGGAACCACAACAGCTCATGAATGATCGAACGCAGATGACATTTCTTGGTGGTCACCAACGGGAAGCCTTCCTGCAAATTGAAACGCATCTGGTGGCCGAAAATCGACAACGTGCCAGTGCCGGTACGGTCGGCTTTAGGAGTGCCCTCGGCGAGCACCTTGTTCATCAAATCCAGATACTGTTTCATTTGTCCCTCACGACAGTTGTTGCTGCGGGCGACGACGGTACGCCCAAATCATCATAATAACACCGGCCACCACCATCGGGATGGACAGGATCTGCCCCATGCTGATCACGCCGTCGAACAGGCCAAGCTGGGCATCCGGCTGGCGGAACGCTTCAACGATGATGCGGAATGCGCCATAACCGATCAGGAACAGGCCCGATACGGCACCCATCGGCCGCGGCTTGCGGATGAACAGGTTCAGAATGATAAACAGCACCACGCCTTCAAGCAGCAGTTCATACAGCTGGGACGGGTGACGCGGCAGCACGCCATACTGATTCAGCAGCGGCAGCAGAGAAGGATCGGCGGCGGCGAGCGCCACGTCTTCGCTGCGCGAGCTTGGGAACAGCATCGCCCAAGGGGTGTCGGTGGTCACGCGGCCCCACAGTTCACCGTTGATGAAGTTGCCGAGGCGGCCGGCGCCCAAACCGAACGGGATCAATGGCGCGATAAAATCGGAAACCTGGAAGAAGGTGCGTTTGGTGCGGCGAGCGAACCAGAACATCACCAGAATCACCCCCATCAATCCGCCGTGGAACGACATGCCGCCATCCCAGACTTTAAACAGATATAGCGGATTATCCAGGAACAACGGCAGGTTGTAGAACAGCACATAGCCCACGCGGCCGCCGACGAATACGCCCAGGAAACCGGCGTAGAGCAGGTTTTCCACTTCGTCTTTGGTCCAGCCGCTGCCCGGCTTGTTGGCGCGGCGCACCGCCAGCCACATGGCAAAAACGAAGCCGACCAGATACATCAGGCCGTACCAATGCAAAGAAACCGGGCCAATGGAGAAAATGACCGGATCAAATTTAGGAAACGCCAGATAGCTATTGCTCATCTATCACCACAACATGTCTGTTATTTTTCCCCATGCGGGGGCGGCAGGTGCCAAACGTCGGCGCAGGTTGTCACACGCCTTTCAAACGGCAGCGTTGGCCACTGCGGTTTGCAAGACGACGAACATGCGTCGCGCTGAGGTTGCGCATCATAACATAGGCTTAGCGCGGTCCGGGCCGGCAGCGCGGGAAAAGTTCTGTAAAAAAATCACATCGCGCGGCGATTATCTGCCGCCGCGAATCAACCCGCCCATGCCGCGTCGCTCCATAAACGCCGCCACCAAATGGCGCACTTCCGTGGTCATTTGGGTGTTCAACACTCGGTGCGCCAACACTTCGGCGTCGGCAAGATCGATATGCCGCAGCAGGTATTTGATGCGCGCCACGCTGCGTCCGTTCATGCTCAGATTGCGATAGCCCATGCCTACCAGCAACAGCGCGCCCATCGGATCGCCGGCCAGTTCACCGCACAGGCTAAGCTGCAGCCCGGCCGCTTTCCCCTGTTCGGCGATCAGCTTCAGCACCTGCAGCATCGCGGGATGCAGGCTGTCGTACAGCGAGGCTACCCGCGTGTTGTTGCGATCAACCGCCAGCAGGTACTGGGTCAAATCGTTGGTGCCTACCGAGATGAAGTCGACGCGCCCGGCCAAATGCGGGATCAGGAAAATCATCGACGGCACTTCCAGCATCACGCCGATTTTCGGTTTCGGGATCGCGTAGCCAAGCACCTCTTCCACCTCGCGCCCGGCGCGGTCAATCAGGCGCTTGGCCTCATCGACCTCTTCCAGGCTGGTGACCATCGGCAGCAAAATGCCCAGGTTGCCGGTGCCGGCATTGGCGCGCAGCATGGCGCGCACCTGTATCAAAAAAATCTCCGGCTGGTCCAGAGTGATGCGAATGCCGCGCCAGCCCAGGCAGGGATTTTCTTCGCTGATCGGCATGTAGGGCAGTTGCTTGTCGGCGCCGATGTCCAGCGTGCGCAGCGTGACCGGTTTGTTGGGGTAAAGCTGCAGCATGCCTTGATACTGCGCGACCTGTTCTTCTTCAGAAGGGAAACCGCTTTGCAACATGAACGGAATTTCAGTGCGGTACAACCCCACGCCGTCCACCCGGCCGCCCAACAGCTGTTCATGTTCCGGGCTGAGGCCGGCGTTCAACATCACCTGAACGCGTTCGCCGCTTTTCAACTGCGCCGGCTGTTCGACGTCGTCTTCCGCCAGCTTGCTCAGTTCCTGTTCTTCGCTGATCAGCCGTTGGTATTCCTGCACCAGCACCGGCTCAGGATCGACCAGCAGTTCGCCGCGATACCCATCAACGATCAGCAGCCGCTGGCTGAGCAGAGAAGGCTGGATGTCGGCGCCCATCACCGTCGGCACCCCCATCGCCCGCACCAAAATCGCCGCATGCGAATTGGCGGCGCCGTCGCGCACGACCACGCCAACCAGGCGATCCTGCGGCACTTCGGCCAGCAATGTCGCGGTCAGTTCATCCGCCACCAGCACAAAACGCGCCGGCCACTGGGTGGCGCCCTGAGTGGTGTCGTCGAGGTGGAACAGCAGGCGCTGGCCCAGCGCGCGCAGGTCGCTGCCGCGCTCGCGCATATAGGTGTCCTGCAGTTTGGCGAACTGTTCGGCAAAGGCTTCTATCACCTGCTTCACCGCCCATTCCGCCACCGAGCCGTTGTCAATTTCGGCGAACAATTCGCGCTTGAGGCGGGCGTCGTTTAGCAGGTGAGAATAAAGATCGAAGATCGCCGCGCTCTCTTTTTGCGAGCTGCCGGCAAAACGCTTGCTGAAGCGGCGAAATTCCGCGCCGGCCTCTTCCAACGCCAACGTCAGGCGCTCGCGCTCGCTGGCGGTGTCCAGCGTCGACGCGCGGTAAACCTGATCGAGCGAAGGCTGGCTGCTGTCCTGCCACCCTTCCGCCACCGCTACGCCGGGCGAGGCCGCCAGCGCGCGCACGCGCGTTTGGCGATACTGGCCGAAAATGGCATTAAGCTGCGACTGTGAAAGGATCCCGGCCATCTGCGTGGCCAGGGTGACCATGAACGACTCTTCGCTTTCGTCGAACTGGCGCAGCTCGCGCTGCTGCACCACCAACACCCCCAACAGCTGGCGCCGGTGAATGATCGGTACCCCGAGGAAGGATCGGAAACGATCCTCTTTGACCTGCGGAACGTACTTGAAGCTGGGATGGCTTTGGGCATCGGCCAGGTTGATGGGTTCGGCCCGGCGGCCGACCAACCCGACGACACCTTCGTCAAACGCCAATGCGATAGTGCGCCCGCGCGGCTTTTTCAGCCCGCGCGTGGCCATCAGGTAGTAACAGCGGCGATCGTTGTCCGCCAGGTAAATGGAGCACACTTCGGTGTCCATCGCCAGACAGGTTTCATTGACCAGCAGATCCAGCGCATCCGTCAGACTGGCCGCCGCGGCCACCTTCTCTACAATTTCTCGCAAGCGCGTGAGCATAGTCGGCTTAACTTAACCTCTCTTTCGGCGATAAGCGGGGGCCTGCCGCGGCGCCGCCTGCTCTTGCATCGGCATCACGGTCACGGCGAATTCTTTCATCACCCGGCGGTAGACGTCGCGTTTAAACGACACCACCTGGCGCACCGGATACCAGAAGCTCACCCAGCGCCAACCGTCGAACTCCGGTGTGCTGCTGCGCTGCATGTTGATATCAGCGTCATTGCACAGTAGCTGCAACAAAAACCATTTTTGCTTTTGGCCGATACAAACCGGCTTTGTGTCCCAACGCACCAAACGTTTCGGCAATTTATAGCGCAACCAGTTGCGGGTCGAAGCCAGGATGCGCACATCCTTTTTACTCAGCCCCACTTCTTCGAACAGCTCACGGTACATCGCCTGCTCCGCAGTTTCGCCAGGGTTAATCCCACCTTGGGGAAACTGCCAGGAGTGCTGACCGTAACGGCGGGCCCATAAGACCTGCCCCTGACGATTACAGATTACGATACCAACATTCGGGCGGTAGCCATCATCATCGATCACCGGACTACCTCGATAAGCTTAAATTCGCATAGATGTCCTGATTGTTTCACACAAGCTACAGGCGGTAAACCACTGCTTTACGGCGCTGCGGGCCGGATAACATTGGGATAACTCACAGATATAGGCAAAGTTATAAACATGCATCGGCATTTCAGACCGGTTTTATTCACTTTTTCTGTGGATAGGTGTGTGTAGAACTCGAGGGATAAGCCGGTAAAACTCTCGTCCCCGAAAATCCCTCCTCACACCGAAAAAACAATATTACTCCTAAAAACATATAATTAACCAACACCCCACAGTTATGTACAGGGCAAAAATGTGATCTATGCACGGTAAGGATCTTACCCTGGCGAAAGATCCACCAACGCCGTTTTTATCCACAGATTATCCGGGCAAGTTACGCACAAAACGGACAAATTCGTAAAAAACCGCCCGAGTCAAGGCTGTAAATTGAACCAGTGATCGGTAAAAATTTGGGTTATCCCATAAATCTGTGGATAAATAGGTGTAAGATCCTGTTTATTGTCGGTGGCTTCAGGTGAACAAGCCTCGCGGGTGCATTGTCGCCCGCGCAAGGAAAGAAAAAAAGTCATGTAAAATCATGCTACTATTATTCTTTTCCCCAGGCGACTGGGGTTACCGTTTCCCGTGTATCTTTGCAGTACGTTTTTCAACCAAATTCGACAGGCTTGATTTATGGCGTTTTTATCCCCTCTGCCGCCCCCGCCGGAAAATGAACGGCAGCTGTTCGAGCGCGCTCAGGCGCTGGCCGGCTTCAGTTTTGGCGAACTGGCCGCCCGCGCGCAGTTGCCGATCCCCAAGGATCTGAAGCGCGATAAAGGCTGGGTGGGCATGCTGCTGGAGCTGTACCTCGGCGCCATGGCCGGCAGCAAACCGGAACAGGATTTTCCCGAGCTGGGCATTGAGCTGAAAACCATTCCTGTCGACGCCGCCGGCAAACCGCTGGAGACCACTTTCGTCTGCGTGGCCCCGCTCACCGGCAACAGCGGCGTCACCTGGGCCAGCAGCCACGTTCGCCACAAGCTGGCGCGCGTGTTGTGGATACCGGTAGAGGGCGAACGGCAAATCCCGCTGGCGCAGCGCCGCGTCGGTTCGCCGCTGCTGTGGAGCCCGAGCGCTGCAGAAGAAGAGATGCTGCGCCGCGATTGGGAAGAGCTGATGGATCTGATTGTGCTCGGTCACGTAGAACGCATCACCGCACGCCACGGCGAAGTGCTGCAACTGCGCCCCAAAGCGGCCAACAACAAGGCGCTCACCGAAGCCATCGGCGAACAGGGGCAACCTATCATGACGCTGCCGCGCGGTTTCTATCTGAAAAAGGGTTTTACCGGCGCGCTGCTGGCAAGACATTTCTCAATCTAGGCGATTTCGTTTAACTCTGGTTTAGCTAGCCCTGTCAGCGCCACGATAAACGCGTATAATTCACCCTTTGCATTTATTAAGTATTAAGGTGTGTCGGGCAATGTTCGAATGGATTATGGATCCCAATGCCTGGTTAGCGTTAGGTACGCTAACCATTCTTGAGATCGTACTGGGTATTGATAACATCATTTTTCTGTCGCTGGTGGTGGCGAAGCTGCCCAAAGCGCAACAGAACAAAGCTCGCCGAATGGGCTTGGCCGCCGCCATGCTGATGCGCCTGGCGCTGCTGGCCTCCATCGCCTGGGTGATCCGCTTGACGCACCCGCTGTTCACCGTGCTGGATCACGCCATTTCAGCCCGCGATCTGATCCTGCTGCTCGGTGGATTGTTCCTGATCTGGAAAGCCAGCAAAGAGATCCACGAAACCATCGAAGGCACGGAAGAAGAGCACCACACCAAGGTGCACAGCTTCTTCGGCGCGATCGTACAGATCATGCTGTTGGATATCATCTTCAGCCTGGATTCGGTGATTACCGCCGTAGGCCTTTCCGATCACCTGTTCATCATGATGGCGGCGGTGGTGATTGCCGTCGGCGTGATGATGTTCGCCGCACGGCCGATCGGCGAATTCGTCAATCGCCATCCGTCGGTGAAAATGCTGGCGCTGGCGTTCCTGATCCTGGTGGGCTTCACGCTGATGCTGGAAAGTTTCCAGGTGCACGTGCCGAAAGGCTACATCTACTTCGCCATGTTCTTCTCCATGTCGGTAGAAGCGCTCAATCTGATGCGCAGCAAGAAAAACCGTTCGCCGGAATAACCCTACGCGGAGGCCGCCATCGGCGGCTTCCGCCGTTTCGTTGCCCCCTCATTTCAGTTTTTCTTATCAGATAAAGACTTATCTGAGACGCTCTCTGCCAAGAGTTTGCTAATCTTGAAAGAACATTGTTTTCTGCATAATCGAGGATCCGCAGGATGAAAAAGTGGGTAATGGCAGTGTCTGCGCTGGTTATGGCCGCCGGTTTGGCGGGATGTTCCAGCGACTACGTCATGGCGACCAAAGACGGCAACATGATCCTGACGCAAGGCAAACCGGAGATCGACACAGACACCGGACTCATCAGTTATAAAGATGAGAAAGGCAATCACCGCCAGATCAACGGCGATCAGGTTTCCCAGGTTATCGAACGCTAATCACCGCACGCCGGCTATCGCCCGCTCGAGCGCGGTAGCCCTCATTCGTGTCCGCACGGAATCCGCTTCCCCCATCTTCACCGCTTGGTTATAGTCAGGAAAGGCGACATCGCCGCCCGACGGACTTTGCGCCGTCTTCTGAATTGGGCTCCTGTTTCACCGGGCCACACGGCCCGTCAGCGCTAACAAGAAAGGAAGGCCGTTAATGCAATACCACCGTATTCCCCACAGTTCTTTAGAAGTGAGCGTGCTGGGACTGGGCACCATGACCTTTGGCGAACAGAACAGCGAAGCCGACGCCCATGCGCAACTGGACTATGCATTGGCCGCAGGCGTGAACCTGATAGATACCGCCGAACTGTACCCGGTGCCGCCCCGCCCGGAAACCCAGGGCCTGACCGAAAGCTATATCGGCAGTTGGATCAAAGCGCGCGGCAATCGCGAAAAAATCGTCCTGGCCAGCAAAGTCTCGGGCCCGGTGCGCGGCACTGACAGCAGCATCCGCCCGCAGCAGGCGCTCGATCGCAAAAACATCCGCGCCGCTCTGGACGCCAGCCTCAAGCGGCTGAACACCGATTATCTCGATCTTTACCAATTGCACTGGCCGCAGCGCGCCACCAACTGCTTTGGCAAACTCAACTATCAATATACCGATGACAAAGCCACGGTCACGCTGCTGGAAACCCTGGAGGCGCTGACCGAGCAGGTGCGCGCCGGTAAAATTCGCTATATCGGGGTCTCCAACGAAACGCCCTGGGGCGTGATGCGCTATCTGCAACTGGCGGAGAAACACGAGCTGCCGCGCATCGTGTCGATTCAAAACCCGTACAGCCTGCTGAACCGCAGCTTTGAGATTGGCCTGGCCGAAATCAGCCAGCACGAAGGGGTAGAACTGCTGGCCTATTCCAGCCTGGCGTTCGGCACGCTGAGCGGTAAATACCTCAACGACGCTAAACCGGCCGGTGCGCGCAATACGCTGTTCACCCGCTTCAACCGTTATTCAGGGCAGCAAACCCAACGGGCGATCGCCGAATACGTGGCGCTGGCCAAAAAACACGGGCTGGATCCTTCGCAGATGGCGTTGGCCTTCGTGCGTCAGCAGCCGTTCGTCGCCAGCACCCTGCTGGGCGCCACCTCGGTGGAGCAGTTGAAAATCAACCTCGACAGTCTCGACGTGATTCTGGATGAGGACGTGCTGCAGGCGCTCGAAGAAATCCACACCCGGTTTACCATTCCGGCGCCTTGAAGCCGGAGGGCGCAGCCTGGCTGCGCCCCGTTTCACCGCCGCTGCGACCACCACAACGCGCTAATCGCCAGCGCAAACACCACGCCAAACCCTACGCCGACGCCCACCACCGGCACGCCCAGCTTCACGACCAAAGAATACAGGCCCAGCATCAGTAACATCGCGGCGTTTTCACCCAGGTTTTGGACTGCGATCGCATTGCCGGCGCCGACCGAATGTTTGCCCCGCTCCTGCAGCAACGCATTGAGCGGCACGACGAAGAAGCCCCCCAGCATGCCGATGAGCGCCAGCAAGACGTAGGCATTGAGCATGGTCGTTTGCAGCGCAAACACCGCGACCGCGACGCCGATCAGGATCCCGGCCGGCATACAGCGTTTCACCGTTTTAAGCGTGACGAAGCGCGCGGCGGCACCTGCGCCCACCACGATGCCGACGGCCACCATGGCGTTCAGCAGCGTTGGCGTGGCGTTATCGGCGATGCCGAGCGCCACCGGTACCCACAGCACCAGCAGAAAACGCAGCGTCACGCCGGCCCCCCAAAACAGGCTGGTGCCAATCAATGAGAAACGCGTCTGTCCATCGCGCCACAGCGTAACGCAGGCAGCAAAGAAGCTGTGCGTCATGGCCTGCGGACGCCACGAAGCGCCAGGACGCGCCGCCGCCAAACGCGGAATATACAGGTTGGCGACCACCGCTCCCGCGTAAACCAACGCGCAGGCCGCCAGCGCCGCCGCCACGTGCCAGTCCGCCAGAATACCACCGGCCACCGAACCGGTCAGAATGGCCGCAATGGTCGAAGCCTCGATCAGGCCGTTAGCCTTGACCAGTTTCTCGCCGCTGGTGATCTCGCCCAGAATGCCGTATTTAGCCGGTGAATACGCGGCGGCTCCCACGCCGACCAGGCTGTAACCCAGAAACGGATTACCCCCAAAACAGATCACCAATGCCCCCGCCAATTTCAGGGCGTTGGCGAACATCATCACCCGCCCTTTGGCAAAGCTGTCGGCGATCTGGCCGACGAACGGAGCCAGAATGATATAGGTGGCGACAAAGGCCATCTGCAGGATCGGCTGGCTCCAGTCCGGATACAGCTGCTGCTTGATCAACGCCAGCGTGGCGAACAGCAACGCATTGTCGCCGAACGCCGAAAGGAACTGCGCGCTGATCACCGCGATCATGCCGCGTGACAACAAAGGGGATTCGGTCGAAGGATTCATCAGGCACTCTCCGGCTGTTCGGCCATATGACGCAGGGTGACGAAATCAGGTTTGCCGCTGCCGAGCACCGGCAGCGTTTTCAACAGGCGAATATCGCGCGGCACCGCCAGCTCCGGGCTGCCCAGTTCGCGCGCCACCCGCAGCAATGCCTCGCGGGTAATGGCGGGATCGGTGGTGAACAGCACCAACGCCTCGCCTTTGCTGCTGTCGCTTTTGACCGTGGCGGCATGCAGTTTATCCGGCGACAGCCGTTGCGCCAGCAATTCGACGCTTTCCAGCGACACCATCTCGCCCGCCAGCTTGGCGAAGCGCTTCACGCGCCCGCGAATGGTGCAGTAACCCTGCTCATCCAGGCTGACGATATCGCCGGTGTCATACCAGCCCGGCTGCAGCACGCCGTTCGCATCTTCCGCCGCCGGCGGCTCCAGTTCGCCGGGGCGTTCAACCCGCAGATAGCCTTTCATGATATTCGGCCCCTTCAGCTGCAGACGGCCGCCATTATCAATACCCGGCACCGCGATCAGACGCGCCTCCATCTGCGGCATGATGCGGCCGACGGTGCCCACCTTGGTCGCCAGCGGCACGTTGATCGAGACCACCGGCGCGCACTCGGTCACGCCATAGCCTTCCAGAATGCGGATGCCGTATTTGTCCTGGTAGATCTGTTTGGTGCTGTCCGCCAGTTTCTCCGCGCCGGCCACGACATAGCGCAGGCGGGCAAAATCATACGGATGCGCGAAGCGCGCATAGTTGTTAAGGAAGGTCGCCGTGCCGAACAGCACCGTGCAGTTACGGTCATACACCAGCTCCGGCACCACGCGATAGTGCAGCGGGCTGGGGTAGAGGAAAATGCGGCTGCCGGTGATCAGCGGCGTAAGCAGCCCCACCGTCAGGCCGAACGAGTGGAACAGCGGCAGCGACGACATGAAGCGGTCGCGCGGCGTGAAATCGGCGATGGTGCGGATTTGTTCTACGTTGGCCAGCAGGCTGGCGTGCGAATGCACCACGCCCTTGGGATGGCCTTCGGATCCGGACGTGAACAGGATCAGCGCCGGATCCTCCGGACGTTGCGGCAACGCCGCGCGCTGCGGCTGCAGCAAGTGACGCAGGATCCACAGCTTATCCGCCAGCGTGACCGTCTCTTTCAGATCTTCCAGATACACCCAGTTAGCCTGTGGCACCTGTTCCGGCAGGTGGGTCAGCTTGCCTTTCTCCAGAAACTGGCGCGAGGTGACGATGGTCTTGATGCCGGCGGCCGTCATCGCGCTGTTCAGGCCGTTGGCGCCTGCGGTGTAGTTGAGCATCGCCGGGATGCGATTGCGCAGCGAAGCGCCGAAGATCGCCGCCGCGGTAATGGTGGCGTTGGGCAACAGCAGCCCAACGTGCTCCCCCTCGGCGGTAAAGCGCTGCAGAATGCGGCTGACGCCCAGCGATTTCTTGACTAGCGTCTGGTAACTGTCTTCTTTGAAAGCGATGTCTTCGATGCAAGGCTTGCGGCGCCCATAGCGGTGCTGCGCCGCCAGCAAAGCATGGAACAGCGTTTGCGGCTCGCGCGTCTCCATGCGCGCCCACATCATGATCTGCATCAGCCGATCGCCCGCCAGCGCCCGGCGTTCACGCGCGCGCGGCGCTTCCGGCATCGGCAGCGTGGTCGGCGGCAAGATGCGGATGCTGATTTGCGGGAACCAGCGGATCTTGAACACCCCGGCCATGCGGCCAAACGGGCTGAACTCCGGGCCATCGATCCGCACCGGCACCACGGTCGCGCCCGATTTGGCGGCGATAAACGCCGCTCCGTCGTAAATTTTCATCAGCGCGCCGGTCACGGTGATGCGCCCTTCAGGGAACACCACGATCGGCCGTCCCTGCTCGACCATGCGCACCAGTTGCTTGATGGCCATCGGCTTGGTGGGATCGAGCGAGACAAAATCGATGTAAGGCCGCAGCCAGCGCATAAACCAGCTCTCGCCGATACTGGCATAGACCGCAAACACCGGTTTTATCGGCAGGAACAGCGCCAGCAGTACGCCGTCGAGGAAAGAGACGTGGTTCGGCGTAATCAGTAATTTTTGCCGTTCGAAGTGCTGGACGTCCCCTTCGACCCGTACCCGAAACAACAGGCGAAACAGCGCGCGCAGCAGTGAAAAGATCATGCCCTTCTCCCTTGGCCATGGAGGCGTAAATCGTTGTAGGGAAAAGAATACTATATGGCAGGCAAAAAAAAACCTACGCATCCGCGTAGGTTGGTGCAATTGAAAATGGCTTCAGCATGCAAGGCACGCTGATTTCTCACCAATCAATACCTCTGGGATCACCTACTCTAGAGAGATGGCGTGCAGGAAACTACCGGCGAATCGCAAGAGTTCTGCTCCAAATGCAACCAGCTGTAAATTTCCCACGATCTGCTGTAATAACTCAATGAAACTTAAACCTTACCGCAGCGACGAAAATAAATATAACAACGACGAGCCAGTGACCCAGACGTGACATCTTCGCTCATCGTGCGCTGACCTCGACCAGGCAGCTCATGGCGTTCGGCCCCTGCGTCAGCGGCGAGGTGCCGATATCCAGCGTCAGCACGTTCGGGTTGCCCGCCTGCTCGACCGGCCGGCGCTGCGCGTCGAAACCCGGCTCGAACCAGGCACCGGTCGCCATCAGCACCACGCCGCGCGTCACGCCATCGGTGAGCGATACCCCCGCCAGACAGCTGCCGCGCGCGTTGCTGACCAGCACTTCGGCGCCGTCCGCCACACCGCGCGGCGCCGCATCGTCCGGATGCATGTACAAGGTTTCTCGCCCGGCGGTCTTGTTGCCCTGCGCCAGCGGCGCCGGATCCATCTGGCTATGCAGGCGATCGCTCGGCTGAATGGAGATCAGGTGCAGCGGCCAGTTTTTGGCCTGCGGCGCGCCCAGCCACTCCACCGGCGGCCGCCACTGCGGATGCGGAGCGAAATCTTCGTAGCGATAGCCGGCGATCCGCTCGCTGAACAGCTCTATCTTGCCGCTGGGCGTTTGCAGCGGGTTAGCCTGCGGATCGGCGCGGAATGCATCAAAAAATACGAACTCTTTAGCCGGCGCGGGCAGCTCGACATAGCCCCGTTGCCAGAAGGCCTCAAACTCGGGCCAGGCGACGCCGGCGCGCTGCTGCGCTGTGCCGCATTGCCGGTAGATAGCTTCGATCCAGGCCCGCTCGTCGCGATTCTCGGTAAAGCGCTCACGATAGCCGAGACGCTCCGCCAGATCGGCGAAGATATCGAAATCGTTGCGCGCCTGATGCTGCGGCGCAATGGCCTGATGCATCGCCAACACGTAGCGATCGCGCGACGAGCCGCCGATATCGTTACGCTCCAGCGAACTGGTGACCGGCAGCACGATGTCTGCCATTTTGGCCGCCGCCGTCCACCAGATATCTTGAACGATCACCGTGTCCGGCTTCTGCCAGCCCTCCACCAGCCGATTCAACTGCTGATGATGATGGAACGGGTTGCCGCCGGCCCAGTGCACCAAATGGATATCCGGATAATGCCGCGTCTCGCCGCAAAATTGATAGGCCTCACCGGGGTGCAACAGCATGTCGCAGATGCGCGCCACCGGGATCGCCAGCCCGGCCGGATTTTCGCCTACCGGCATGGTCGGCGCAGGCGTATCCACGCGCGGATTGCCGACGCCGTTCATCGAACCGTGGCCGAACGAGAAACCGCCGCCCGGCAGCCCCACCTGGCCCAGCATCGCCGACAGCGCGATCATCATCCAATACGGTTGCTCCCCCCGATGCGCGCGTTGCACGGAGTAGGAACAGGTGATGAAACTGCGCACGCCGATCAGTTGCCGCGCCAGCAGCGCGATGCGCGCCGCCGGAATGCCGGTAATGGCGCTGGCCCAAACGGGGGTTTTCGCCACGCCGTCACCGGTGCCGTTCAGGTAATCCGCCAGTTGTTGATAGCCCACGCAGTGGCTGTGCAGGAAGGCTTCATCCTGCGCGTCCAGCCGCTGGATTTCGTAAGCCAGCGCCAGCATCAGCGCCACGTCGGTATTCGGCCGGATCGGGATCCATTCCGCGTTGACAAACTCGGGACAATCATCGCGCATCGGGCTGATGTTGATAACCGGCGTGCCCTTGCGCGCCAGCTTTTGCAGCCAGGGCTTGAGCGCATGTTCCGCCGCGCCGCCGGAAGAGACCTGAGCGTTTTTCAGCGCCAATCCGCCAAACGCCACAAACAGCTCGCAATGCTCCACCACGCTAGGCCAACTGGTGACGCGCCCGGTCAAGGGCGAAAAAGTGCCGATCACATACGGCAGAAAGAACTGCGCCGCGCCCCAGCTGTAGTTGCCCTGCTGATCGACGCCGCCGCCGCCGCTGAAGTAGAACCGCCGCACCAGCGAGCGGGCATGGTGCAGCCGCCCGGCCGACGACCAGCCATAAGAGCCGGTAAACAACCCGGAGGCGCCGTAACGCTCGCGCACCCGGCGATTCTCTTGCGCCACCAAATCGAGCGCCAATTCCCAGTCCACCTCGACGAAATCTTCCCTGCCGCGCAGCGTACGGTCGCTGCCCTCGCGCTTTTGCAGCCACGAGCGGCGCACCGCCGGCTTGCGGATGCGTTTGTCGGAGTAGACCATCGGGACGATGGAATCGAGCAGCGGCGAAGGATCAGGATCGTCGACGAAGGGTTCACAACGGATAAGCCGGCCGTCTTCAACCACGGCGGTATAAGCGCCCCAATGGGCGAGCTGCGGATAGCGTTTAATGGACATGGCGTTCTCGGCGCAAATCGGAATGCACAGACGTTACCTCAGCCCGCCGCCAGTGCCAACGTACAAATTGCGCTATCGTTCGGTAGCAGTCGGTTATGCGTACAGACGCGAAGAGATTCTGCAACCGCCACCACAAGTTGCGCACGAGACCGCTTGCAGCCCCGGTTTTTTTCCGCAAAACTGGGGGATGTAAGCGATTACCCAGGATGTGTTGACTGATATGGCTACGATAAAGGATGTTGCCAGGCTGGCGGGTGTTTCCGTGGCCACGGTATCCCGCGTGATAAACAATTCCCCCAAGGCCAGCGAAGGGTCGCGCACTGCGGTGCAGGCCGCCATGGAACAGCTGCAGTATCACCCTAACGCCAACGCACGAGCGCTGGCGCAGCAATCCACCGAGACGCTGGGGCTGATCGTCTCCGACGTTTCCGATCCCTTCTTCGGCGCGATGGTCAAGGCGGTCGAGCAGGTGGCCTACGCCACCCACAATTTTCTGCTGATTGGCAACGGTTACCACGACGCCGAAAAAGAGCGTCAGGCGATTGAACAGCTGGTGCGGCACCGCTGCGAAGCGCTGGTGGTGCACGCCAAAAGGCTAAGCGATCAGGAACTTTTCGGCTGGATGCAACAGATCCCGGGCATGGTGCTCATCAATCGCACGCTGCCGGGGTTTGAAACGCGCTGCGTGGCGCTCGACGATCGCTACGGCGCCTGGCTGGCGACCCGACATCTGATCCAGCAAGGGCACCAGCGCATCGCCATCATCTGCTCCACTCACCAGATTTCCGACGCCACCGATCGTCTGCAAGGCTATCTCGACGCGCTGCAGGAACACGGCATTGCGGTGGATGAAAAGCTGATCGCCTACGGCGAACCGGACGAGATCGGCGGCGAACAGGCGATGACCGAATTGCTCGGCCGCGGCCGTTCGTTCTCCGCCATTACCTGCTACAACGATCCGATGGCCGCCGGCGCGCTGTCGGTGCTGAGCGATAACAGCGTCGACGTACCGGGAGAAATTTCGCTGATCGGTTTCGACGACGTGTTGATTTCGCGCTACCTGCGCCCACGCCTGACCACCATTCGCTACCCTATCGTGGCGATGGCCACCCAGGCGGCGGAGCTGGCGCTGGCGCTGGCCAACCGGCAACCGCTGCCGGAAATCACCAACATGTTCAGCCCAACGCTGGTGCGCCGCCACTCGGTCGCCACCCTCAACAACGCGCACGAACAGCCGTAATCATGCCGCCGCATGGGTGAGCCGTCACCCATGCGCTCAGATTGCGCAGCCCGCCGCATTTCTCGCTTTTGGATTTTTTCCGCTCCCTGCGTTCGTGCAGATTGTTGGCACAATAACCTTTACACTATATAGCATAAACGCTATATTCGAAGCGCATCATGTGGCAAGTGGTGACCGTCGAACGATTCGACGACTGGTTTTTGGCGCTGAACAACGCCCAGCAAACAAGCATCCTGGCGGCAATCTTCAAATTACAGACGTTCGGCCCGCAGTTGGCGCGGCCGCACGCCGATACGCTGCATTTTTCCGAAGCGGCCCGGCAGTTGAAGGAGTTGCGCGTTCAACATCGCGGGCGCCCTTTCAGGGTGTTTTTCGCCTTTGACCCACAGCGGCAAGCAGTATTGCTGTGCGGTGGCGATAAAACCGGCGACAAACGCTTTTACCAGCGCATGTTGCCCATCGCTGCCATGGAATTTTCACATTATCTGGCAACCCGGAGGTAGTGCAGATGGCCAAACCGTTATCCCAACTGATCGACAAGCTCGATCCCGCCGTCGTTGCCGCAGCCAGGCAAAAAGCGGACAAGGAAATTTTCGAACTGCGGCTGGCAATGCTGAGGGAAGAGCTGGCGGTCTCTCAGGTTGAATTGGCGAAGCGGCTCGGTATCAGCCAACCCTCCGTCGCCAATTTGGAAAAGCGCGGCAGCGAAATAAAGCTGTCGTCGCTCAAACGCTATATCGAGGCGATGGGCGGCACGCTGTCGCTGGATGTGCAATTGCCCAATGGCCAGCACCGCCGCATGACGCTGTGAAGCGGGCGCAAGGCGCCCGCCCGCTTATCAGATAAGTTCCAGCGCGATCAGTTCTTCGATGGTTTGGCGGCGGCGGATCAAACGCGGCTCGCCGTTTTCGAACAGCACTTCAGGCAACAGCGGACGGCTGTTGTAGTTGGAGGACATCGATGCGCCGTAGGCGCCGGTATCGTGAAACACCAGATAATCGCCGATCTGCACCGGCGGCAGCTCGCGGGTTTCCACGCCGCCGCCCGCCTGCTGGGTGAAGACGTCGCCGGATTCGCACAGCGGCCCGGCGATCACCGTGTCGCGCAGCGGTTGTTCCGAGGTGTCGCGCCCATCGGCCGGCAACAGCGAAATATGGTGATAGCTGCCGTACATCGCCGGGCGCATCAGATCGTTAAAACCGGCATCCACCAGCACAAAGTGGCGGCTGCCCATGTCTTTTACCGCCCGCACCTCGGCCACCAATACGCCCGCCTCCGCCATCAGGAAACGTCCGGGTTCAATCTCCAACTGCACCGGGTGCCCCAGATGCGCGGCGATGCGCTCACGCGCCCGGTTCCACAAACCGAAATAGTGTTCGGTATCGATCGCCTCTTCGCCGTACTGATACGGGATAGACAGACCGCCGCCGGCGGAAATGGCGCTGATGTCATGACCGAGATCGATCACCTGCTGCACCATCGCATCGCAGACGCGCTCCAGATGCTGGTAATCGACGCCGGAGCCGATATGCATATGCACGCCGATCAGCTTCAGGCCGTAGCGGCGGATCTTCTCCACCGCCTGCGGCAGGTCGGCATACCAAATGCCGTGCTTGCTGTTCTCGCCGCCGGTGTTGGTTTTCTGGCTATGGCCATGGCCAAACCCCGGATTAATGCGCAGCCACACCGGATGCCCCGCGGAAGCCTGGCCGAGCTGATCCAGCATATCGATGGAACCGGCGTTGACCGGGATCTTCAATGCGCTGACGCGCGCCAGCGTCGCGTGATCCAATACGTCCGCGGTAAACACGATATCGCTCGGCTCGCCGCCCGGCTGAAAACCGGCCTGCAGCGCCCGCTCGATTTCGCCGAGCGACACCGAATCCACCTTCACGCCCTGCTCGCGCATCAGGCGCAAAATATGAATGTTCGAACAGGCTTTCTGCGCGAAACGGATAGTGTCGAAGTGGCGCAGCTGAGCGATGCGCTGGCTGATGATGTCGGCATCATAAGCCCAGACCGGGCAACCGAAGCGCTGCGGCAAGGCCAGCAGGTTAGCGGCGTTCAACGCGGTGGAGGTGTCGTGCAACGGGCGTGGCATGGCGATATTCCCAATTCGAAAGTAACGGCAGATAAGGCCATAGTGCCGCACGCTGAATCGGGTGGAAAATATCTATTTAGCCGTAGTCTATTCATTTATGATATAGCTTTCTTTACAGTCGAGCAGCCTCGTCATGCACAGCATCTCTTTGCGGCAGATAGAAATCTTTCGGGCGGTGATGACCACCGGCAACCTGACCGAGGCGGCGGCCCTGCTGCAAACCTCGCAACCCACCGTCAGCCGTGAGCTGGCGCGCTTTGAGAAGCTGATTCGGCTGCAGCTGTTCGATCGGGTTCGCGGGCGCTTGTCCCCCACGGTGCAGGGCCTACGGCTGTTCGAAGAGGTGCAACGCTCCTATTATGGCCTCGATCGCATCGTCAACGCCGCCGCCGACATTCGCCAGTTTCAGCAGGCGCAGCTGTCGATCGTGTGCCTGCCGGTATTTTCCCAATCGCTGCTGCCGGCGGTGTGCCGGCCCTTTATCGAACGTTACCCGGAAGTCAGCTTCAGCGTGATCCCGCAAGAATCGCCGCTGCTGGAAGAGTGGCTGTCGGCCCAGCGCCACGATCTGGGGCTGACGGAAACCACCCTGACGCCGGCGGGCACCGAGCGGGTAACGCTGATGACGTTGAATGAGGTCTGCGTGCTGCCGGCGGGCCATCCTTTGCTGGCGAAAGGCCAACTGACGCCGCAGGATTTCGCCGGGCAAAACTTTATCAGCCTGTCGAGCACCGACAGCTATCGCCACTTGCTCGATGCGCTGTTCGCCGAGCAGGGCGTCGAGCGCCGCATGGTGATGGAAACGCACAGCGCGGCGTCAGTGTGCGCCATGGTGAGAGCCGGCGTGGGGGTCTCGATCGTCAACCCGCTGACGGCGCTCGACTATGCCGGGAGCGGCGTGCACGTGCGGCCATTCAGCATCGACGTGCCGTTCACCGTCAGCCTGATACGGCCGCTGCACCGCCCTTCATCGGCGCTGGTGACGGCCTTTATCGACCATCTGCATCAACAGGCGGCACTGTTCTCCGCCCGCCTGGCCGCCGCCGTCAGGCGCTGAAAACGGCGTGGGAATGTTGCCGCGGCCTTAGCGCAGCGTCGCCTGCCACTGCGGATCGCTGGCGAACCATTCCACCAGAAAGTCCAGCATGGTGCGCAAGGTGGCGGGCATTTGTCGGCGTGAGGTGTAGATGCCGTAGATACCCATCGATTGCGGCCGGTAACCCGGCAGCAGCTCCACCAGTTCGCCGCTGGCCAACAGCGGCGCCGCCGAATAGTAGGGCTGCAGGGAAATGCCCGCCCCCTGCACCGTACCGGCCATCAGCACCACCGATTCGTTGGCGCTCAGGTTGCCGCTGACCGCCACCGCCGATTTCACCCCCTGAGCGTCGAAATGCCACAGGCTTTTGCCGAAATAGGAATAAGTCAGGCAGTTGTGTAACGCCAGATCCTGCGGCTGGCGCGGCGTGCCGTGCGCCGCCAGATACGCCGGCGCGGCGCACACCACCGACGCGCAGGTGGACAGCGGCCGGGCGATCAGGTTGGGATCCAGCTCATTGGTGATGCGCAGCGCCAGATCGATGCGCTCTTCCACCAGGTTCACCGCCCGGTTGTTCATCTGCAGATCGACCGCCACCTGCGGATGACGCTTCAGATACTGGGCGACGGCCCCCACCAGCGCCGTTTGTCCGAGCGATTGCGAACAGGTGATGCGCAGCAGGCCGCGCAGTTCGTCGCTCTGCCCTTCCTCCACCAGATCGATTTCCCCCGCCAGCGCCAACATTTGTCGGCAGCGCTCCAAAGTACGCTCACCGGCGTCGGTCAGACTAAGCTTACGGGTAGTGCGGTGCAGTAAACGCGCCCCGGCCCATTGCTCCATCTGGGCCAGGTAGCGAGTGACCATCGCGCGCGACATCTCCAGCGTTTCCGCAGCGGCGATCATGCTGCCGCGATCGACGATGGTGACAAAAACCTCAGCGGCGGTAATGCGATCCATGATTAGTCCGATTTATGCAACGAATAATTGCTTATTATCCGGTTTTTCTATCGCTTTATGCAACCTAACATCATTACAACATTAACCGATACCTAAGGACCTCTGCCCATGTTTAAGAAATCACTGTTAACTCTGGCCTTCACCGGCGTCGCCACCCTGAGCACCTACGCCACCGCTGCCGATACCCTGACCATGGAAGTGTATAACCCGGGCGAGAAAAGCGTGTTCCCGGTGTCTTCCGAAATCGTCAGCGGCAAACACGAAGTGGCGCTGATCGACGCACAGTTCCAGCGCAACGATGCCGAAGAGCTGGTGAAAAAGATCAAGGCGACCGGCAAGAAACTGACCACCGTCTACATCAGCCACTCAGATCCGGATTTCTATTTCGGTCTGGACGTGATTAAGGCCGCTTTCCCGGAGGCGAAAATCATCGCTTCGCCTGGCACCATCAAGGACATTAACGCCACCAAAGACGGCAAAATCGCCTACTGGGGCCCAATCCTGAAAGACAACGCGCCGAAAACCGTGATCGTGCCGCAGCCGCTGCAGGGCGACAGCTTCACCATCGACGGTCAAAAAGTGGAAGTGAAAGGCCTGAACGGCCCGACTCCCGATCGCACCTTCGTGTGGATCCCGGTGCTGAAAGCGGTCGTGGGCGGCGTGGCGGTCGCCGGTGACAATATCCATCCGTGGATCGCCGATAACCAGAGCGTAGAATCACGCCAGCACTGGCAGCAGACGCTGAAAAACATCGAAGCGCTGAAGCCGCAGGTCGTCGTGCCGGGCCACTTCCTGCCGGGTGCCGCACAGACGCTGGCATCGGTGCACTTTACCCAAAAATACCTGACCACGCTGGAAGCCGAACTGCCGAAAGCCAAGGATTCCGCCGCGCTGATTGAAGCGATGAAAAAGCACTACCCGACGCTGAAAGACGAATCGAGCCTGGAACTGAGCGCGAAAGTGCTGAAAGGCGAGATGAAGTGGCCGCAATAAGCGCCCGAGCGTGATTGAACCAGCCCTGGCGCCGCGGCGGCTTGCCGCGCGCCAAGCGAGGAGTAAAAATGACCGAAACCACTCTGCATTACATTTTCGATCCGCTGTGCGGTTGGTGCTACGGCGCCGCACCGCTGGTAAAAGCGGCTCAGAGCCTCCCCGGGCTGAAGGTCGTGCCGCACGCCGGCGGCATGATGACCGGCAACAACCGCCGTCAGATCACCGACGAATGGCGCAACTACGTCATTCCGCACGACAAGCGCATCGCCGAGATGACGGGCCAGCCTTTCGGCGAAGCCTATTTCAACGGCCTGCTGCGCGACACCACGGCGGTGATGGATTCCGAGCCGCCGATCACGGCTATCCTGGCGGCGGAAAAACTGGCGGGACGCGGGCTGGACATGCTGCACCGCATTCAGCAGGCGCACTATCAGGAAGGGCGACGCATCGCCGACACGCCGGTGCTGGAAGCGTTGGCGAAAGAGCTGGGGTTGCCTTCGGCGGCGTTTATCGCCGAAATGCGCTTCAACAGCGGTGCGCCGACCGCGCAACACATCGCGGAAAGCCGGGCGCTGCTGGCCAAAGTGCAGGGCCAGGGCTTCCCGACCTTTGCGCTGCAGGATAGCGAGGGCCAGCTGCATCTGCTGCCGGCCGGCAATTATCTGGGCAATGTGGAAGCCTGGAAGAATCTGTTGGGCGCCGCCGCGCTGGCGTAACCCTTCTCGCCCCGGCCACCGGGGCGGGTCATTCGACCCGTACGAACCGCCCTTCCGCCCGCACATTGTGGCCGAACCCGCAATCCCCCCGCGTATGCATCTCCAGCGCTTGCTCGCCAAACGCCATCGTCACGTCGCAGACCTGCGCGCTTTCCGAGTCATGTTGATGGTAGACGGCCTTGCCGTGCTCAATGGGCAGCTCGGCGGTGAAGTCGCCCATGTTCGGGCCGTAATACAGCCCCATCTGCGGCATGGCGTAGCCGGAAAAATCGATCAGCCAGCGCTCGCCCTGCGGCTTCACCACCACTTCGCTCCACACCCCGCGCCCGGCGTATTGCCAGTACACGCCGCCCGGCCCCTGCGGCTGCGGCCGCTGCGCCAGGCGTTGGCGCAACAGACTCATGTTGTGCTGCGATTTGTCATCGTGCGGCGCCAGCGCCAGATAGGCCTGCGCCTTGAGCAATTCACCGGCGTGCATCAGCGACAGCGCCACGTTGTTGTAAGCCGTGGCGACAGCCTGCTCGCTCAGACCGCAAAACTCGCTCCAGGCCGCCTGATCGCGAAAGATGTCGGCGGCTTTGGCGTAATCCTGGCGCTGATAGGCCTTTTTTCCCAGTTCGGCGTAGCTCGCCACCTTTTGGCAGTCGGCGGCGATGTCCGGCTCGTCAATGTGCGCCCAGGCCCGGGCGCTGGCGAAGACGCCGCAGGTCAGCAACAGGGGAAACCAAGCCTTCATCGTTTATCCTTTCTGCAAAAATTCGGCGCCAGTATAACCGCCCGGCGCCGGAGTGTATGCCGCAATTGCGCTCACCTGCGCGCCGACGGCGATTCAGCCGCCTTATTTCAAACGGTTAGCGGAGTCAAAACTGCTTACAGTCGCGGTTTGTTTGTTACCGGCCCGCAGCCCATGCTGAACAAAATACCGCAATTATCGAGCCGTTATGAACGCAACCCCCTTGCAGAAACACGCCATTTGGCAGTTGATCAAACCCTTTTGGGTGTCGGAGGAACGATGGCGCGCCTGGATGATGCTGATCGCCATCGTCGTCCTGTCGCTCGGCCTGGTCTATATCAGCGTGCAGATCAACCAGTGGAACCAGGTGTTCTACGACGCGCTGCAGAACAAAAACTACCCGGTATTCAAGGCGCAGCTGTGGCGCTTTACCTATCTGGCGCTGATCTTCATCGTGCTGGCGGTCTACAAGATCTACCTGACTCAGGGGCTGCAGATGCGCTGGCGGCGCTGGATGACGGAAAGGTTCATGGGAAAATGGCTGGCGCACCAGGCGTATTACCACACCGAGCAGCAGCAGATCGTCGATAACCCCGATCAGCGTATCGCTGAAGATCTCAACGTGCTGACCCAATATACCCTGTCGCTGTCGCTCGGGCTGCTCTCCAGCCTGGTGACGCTGTTTTCCTTTATCGACATTTTATGGCATGTCAGCGGGCCGATGACCTTCGCGCTCGGGCAACACGCCATCACCTTGCCCGGCTATATGGTGTGGTTCGCGCTGCTGTATGCGGTGTTGGGATCGCTGCTGATCTGGTGGGTCGGCAAACCGCTGGTCATGCTGGGCTTTAACCAGGAGCGGTATGAGGCGAACTTCCGTTTCGGCCTGATCCGCATCCGCGAAAACAACGACGCCATTGCACTGTACCACGGCGAACCGCGCGAGGCGCAGCAGTTGGGTGACCGTTTCGACACCATTCGCAGCAACTGGTGGGCGATCATGCGCATCACCCGGCGGCTCAACATCGCCACCAACTTCTACGGCCAGTTCGCCATCGTGTTTCCCCTGCTGGTGGCGGCGCCGCGCTACTTCTCCGGCGCCATCCAGATGGGCGGCCTGATGCAGATCGCCTCGGCCTTCGGCCAGGTGCAGGGCGCGCTGTCGTGGTTTATCGACGCGTTTAACGATTTGGCGACCTGGAAAGCCTGCGTTAACCGTCTGGCCGGCTTCAACGCCGCCGTCGATCAGGTTCACCATCAGCCGCGCGGCATTCAACTGCGGGAGGAGACCGCCCATCCGTTAACGCTAGACAACCTCAGCCTGCACTTGCCCGACGGCCAGCCGCTGCTGACCGGCGCCGAGATGACGCTGCAACGCGGCGATCGCCTGCTGATCGTCGGGCCTTCCGGCTGCGGCAAGTCGACGCTGCTGCGCGCCATCGCCGGTATCTGGCCTTACGGCGCGGGCGCCATCGGGGTAGAGGGCAACGCCAACATGCTGTTCCTGCCGCAGCGCAGCTACATTCCGATCGGCACGCTGCGCGAAGCGCTGAGCTACCCGAGCCTGGCGTCGGAATACAGCGACGCGCAGCTGATGCGGGTGCTGGAAAACTGCCGCCTGAAGCACCTGCAGCGCTGGCTGGACACCTCCGCCAACTGGAGCCATCGCCTGTCGCCGGGCGAGCAACAGCGGCTAGCCTTCGCCCGCGCCCTGTTGATTCGCCCGAGCATCCTGTTCCTCGACGAGGCCACCAGCGCACTGGACGACGAAACCGAGCAACTGATGTACTGCCTGCTGGTGGATGAACTGCCGGACGTGACGCTGGTCAGCGTGGCGCACCGCAACAGCGTGGCGAAATACCACCAGACCTGCTGGCGCTTCAGCCGCGGCGCAGACCAACCGGCGCGTCTGGCGCTGAGCCCGTTGCCGGCCTAACTCACGGAGCCGGGCGCGCCCGCGCCCGGTTTTCGTTCAGATGCCGTCGGCCTGCGCGTCTTCGCACTTCACGCGGCGGCGTTCATGCCACAGGCTGGTCAGGCCGCGTTTACCGCACGCCAGCGCCACCTCGCGAAATTCATCCAGGCTCAGTCCGTCACGTTCCAGCATCATTTCCGCCGCCAGCTGCATGTTGACGCCGGTCAGCACTTCGCAATCACCCCGCGCATCCGCCAGTTCACAGGCGCTGCGAAAAGGCGAACCGCCGAGCATGTCGGTCAGGAACACCACGCCGTCCGGCTGCGCCACCGCGACCAGCGCCGAGCGTAAGGCATCCCTGAGCTGCGCGGTGCTCATCTGTTCGGGGAAATCGACCGCCGCGCAATGTCGCTGCGGCCCCACCACCTGTTCCACCGCCTGCAGCAGCCCGGAGGCAAAGCCGCCGTGGCCGGTAATCACAATGCCTGGCATATCCCGCTCCTCATAAAATGCCGATAAATTTGCCCGCCACGCCGATCGCTACCGTGACGCCAATCAGCTTCACCGGCGAGAATCCGCGCTTCATCAGGAAGAAAATGAGCAGCGTGAAGCACAGCGGCAGCAAGTTGGGCATCAACTTGTCCAGCACGTCGGTCTGCAGCGCCACGCTGGCCTTGCCGGCATGCATCACCAGCGGCGTGGACAGGTGCACGTACGAGGCCACCAGCGCGCCGATCACCGTCATGCCGACAATGGAAGCGGCGTGAGAAATGCGCCGGGTATGGGTCTTCAGCAGCGCCAGCGCGCTGGTGCCGGCCTGATAGCCGTAGTGCGCCAGCCCAAAACGCAGGCCGAAGTGGAACAGGTTGAACAGCAGCAGGAAGACGATCGGCCCGAACAGGCTGCCCTCCAATGCCAGCGAAGCGCCTATGCCGGCGCAGATCGGCAACAGCGTCAGCCAAAACAGCGCATCGCCGATACCTCCGAGCGGCCCCATCAGCGCCACTTTCACCGCGCGAATGGTGGAGATCTTTTCCTTGTTCTGCTCCATCGCCAGCACCAGGCCGGACAGGAAGGTGACGTCGAACGGGTGCACGTTGATAAATTCCATGTGCATCTTCATCGAGTTGGCCAGATCCTGCGGGTTGCGGTGGATCTTACGCAGCGCGGGGATCAGCTGATACAGCCAGCCGCCCGCCTGCATGCGCTCGTAGTTGAACGACGCCTGCAGCAGCAGCGAACGCCAGGCCATGCGGTTGATGTCGCCGCGCGTCAGCGCTTCGGCGGGCCGGCTGTCCAGATAGTCGTCCTGCTCCACCTGGCTGGTGGCCAGCGCCTGCGCCATACGCTGCTCGGCCTTTTGCGCCAGCAGATCGTCGGAATCGTTAAATGCCATCTTCGGCGTCCTCCTGCGGAGCGGGCCGGGCCGTCGCCTCTGCCGCGCCGCGTTGCGTGTTGAAGAAATCAATCAAAGCGATCGCCAGGGCGCCCAGCGCCACCGCCAGGATCGGCAGTTTGAGAAACGTGACCGAGATGAAACCGAGGATAAAATAGGCCACGTAGGTTTTTTTCATCATCACTTTCATCAGCAGCGAGAAACCGATCGCCGGCATCATGCCGCCCGCCACCGCCAGCCCGTCCAGCAGCCAGCCCGGCGCTTTCTGCACCATGGCGCTGGCCGCATCGGCGCCGAAGTAAATCGGCAGGAACGCCACCACGAAATAGAAGATGAACAGAATGCCGATGCCGAGATAATTCACCCGTTCAATGCCGCGCCAGTTCAGCGCTTTCACCATGCGATCGCAGCGGTGCATCATCGGCGAGAACAACGTAAACAGCAGCGTGATGCAGCCCTGCACCGCGATCGAGAACGGCACCGCCACGCCGATCGCCACTTTAGGATCGGCTTTGGTCAGAATGGCGAATGCGGTGCCGATCACCCCGCCGATCACCACGTTAGGCGGTTGGGCTCCCGCCAACGGCACCATCCCCATCCACACAAGCTCCAGCGTGCCACCCACCAGCAACCCGGTATAGACATCGCCCAAAATCAGCCCCACCAGCGGCCCCATCACTACCGGCCGGTGGAAGTGGGTCAGACCGTCGAACAGGTCAACCCCCGCCAGCCCGGCCAACAGCGCAATCAATAACGCATCCGTCAACATGCTTTCCCCCTGGCTCAAAAGAGCAGTTTGCCGATCGCCTCACCCGCTTCATCCGGCACCCGTCGCACTTCGCACTCCACGCCCAGTTCCGCCAGCGCGCGGAACGCGGCCACGTCGCCGTCGTCCAGCGACACCGTTTTGTGCACCTGCCGCTTCCCCTCGGCGAAGTGCATATTGCCGACGTTGACGAAACGGATCGGCACCCCGCCGCGCACCAGCGTCAACACGTCCTGCGGCGTTTTGCACACCAGAAAGATCTTCTGCCGATCCGCCGCCTTGTGGATCACGTCAATGGTTTTCTGCAGCGTGAAATAACGGGTCTGCACCCCTTCCGCCACCACCATGTCCATCAGGTTCTGCTGCACCGGATCGGCGGCGGCCTCGTCGTTGGCCACCACCACCAGGTTGGCGCCGAGGGTATTGGTCCAGGTCACGCCTACCTGGCCGTGCACCAGGCGATTGTCGATGCGGGTCATTAAAATGTTCGGCATGCTAGCGGCCCTCCGGGTAACAGGCGGCGTGGTAATCGTCGAGTACCTGCGTCACTTTATGCAGCACCCATTCCTGCGGATCGGCGCTCAATTCGCCGGCGTTCAGCGCCCGCGCCTGATCCGGCAGGTACTGGCTGAGCAGCGCCAACGGCGCCGGGTTGCGGCGCAGGTTATCCAGCAAGCCGTCGACCGCCTGCTGCACCTGCGGCTGCGGCCAGTAGTAACGCACCCGATCGCTCAGGCTGTAGTGGCGATCGAGATACTGTTGGTGCGGCGTGCCGTGGTAATAGCGGCTCCACTGCTGCGGCTGCTCGCGCATCACCTGTTCCAGCGTGGCGCGCAGCTGCGACGACTGGCGTTCCCCCAGCCATTCACGCTCGATGCGATCGAGAGCGAACAGCGCTTCTCGCAGCGCAAAGGTCAGCGCCGGCCCCACCTTCAGGATGGCGAAGTGATCGCGCACCAACTGGCGATAGGCCTGCGGCGGTTGGTAATCCGTAGAGTGCGCTTCATAGATCATGCCCGGCTGCCGTTCGATGAAATGGCTCAATGCGTCGGCGCGCTGCGGCTGATAACGTTCGACGCTGTGGTGATCGAACTCGACGCCCGGCTGCACCACCAGCGCAATGGTTCGCTGCCAGGCATCGTTCAGCTCGGCTTTTTGCCAGGCGATACGGTGCATTTCCAGCGTTTGCGCCACCGCCTGCGGCGTGGTGACCTGCAGGCCCGCCAATGCCTCCTGCGCGCCGCCCGGCACCGGCACCTCGGTGCCGATCACATAGACCGGCGCTTCGCCGCCGCTCTGCGCCCAGGCGCGTTCCGCCACCGCGCACAGGCGTGCCGCACGCTCGGCGACCGCCGCATCCCCCAGGGGCGAGGGATCGCCGGCGCACGACATGGAACAATCGAGATGAATTTTGCGAAATCCGGCGCGAACGTAATCGTCGATCAACGTTTCCGCCAGCGCCATCGCTTCCTGAGCCGGGCGATCCTGCCAGGCGTTCGGCCCCAGATGATCGCCGCCCAGCCACACGCGCTCGCGCGCCAGGCCAACCTCATCCGCCAGACGCCAAAGCGCATCGCGGAACTGGGCCGCCGTTTGGCCGGTATAGCCGCCGAACTGATTGACCTGGTTGGAGGTCGCTTCCACCAACACCGGCGTGCCGCGGCTTTTAGCCTGCCGCAGCGCGGCCTCCAGAACCCAGGGATGGGCGGAACAGACGGAAAAAATCCCGACCGGCATACCGGCCTTGTGCTGCTCGACAAGCTGTAACAACTGCTGCATGAAGCCCCCATGCAGGCGCCGTGCTACCGATCGGCGATGATGACCTCCACGCCCAGCTCGGTTAACGCCCGCTCGTAATCGTCCGGAAGACGGCTGTCAGTGATCAGCCGATGGATTTGTCCGGCTTCGCGAATCATGCAAAAGCTCTTGCGACCGAATTTGCTGGCATCCGCCACCGCGATAATCTCGCGCGCCACCTCGCACATCACGCGATTGAGGTGCGCTTCACCGGGGTGAGGCGTGGTGATGCCGGCGCTCAGATCGAACCCGTCGACGCCCAAAAACAGCTTGTCGAAGCGGTACTGACGCAATTGCTGCTCGGCAGCCGGACCGTAGAGCGAGTAAGAGTTGCGGCGCACGCTGCCCCCCAGCACCATGACTTCCACCCCGTCGTTTCCCGAAAGCTCATAGGCAATGTTCAGCGCGTTGGTCATCACCACCAGATCGCGCCGCCCCTTCAGGAACGGCACAATCTGCGCGGTGGTTGAACCGGAATCGAGGATCAGCGCCTCGCCGTCGCGCACATAGCCGGCCGCCGCGTTGGCGATCAGCGTTTTGACATCGCGATTCAACCGCCCTTTGTCCCGCAGCGGCCGATCGAAAGCGAATTGCTGATTGAGCATTGCGCCGCCGTAAGCGCGCAGCGCACACCCTTTTCGTTCCAGAAAGCGCAGATCGTTGCGGATCGTCACCGTGGATACTGCAAACTGTTTGCTGAGCTGTTCCACACGCACGCTGCCGTGCTCGCATAACAGATCGATGATGTGTTCACGTCGCTTTGCGGTATTCACTGGCATGAGCTGCGGTCCTCAGGTTTCCGGTATCGCCGGGGAGAAGATGGCTTTCGCTCTACTGCGCTGGCATTACAGCAAAGCGAAAGCAATGAAATTGTGATCGGGCTTACAGCCCCGTTTTAGCAAAAAAACCGCCAAAAAACCTTTCGAATCGAAACGAATCGAAAAGCCCAAAAATGGAATGGGAGAAAAATGAAATGCCATGACGAGCATGAGCGCCGGAGAGCAGCCGCACCGGCGGCGGCAGAAGTGAAAGCGCTGCAGACCCCGCCCTGCGCCATGACTTTTAGTTCGCTAAGTGACCAGGATCACATAATGGTAATTATCCTGCAGCCGGCGGGGGTCAGCCCTCTCCATCCCGCCGGGCCATCCCCTTGTCAGCACGAGCCATCTTCCCTACACTTGCGATCAGATATCGGCTCCTTGTCGGTACGTAAGCGTTAACGTCAATCAACGCATCACGCCATGCAGCGCTGATTGTCTGCATGCCATGGTGCGAGGAACTCATGCCGCAACCCGCTTCATCTTCATCATCATCCATCGCGACCCCGCGTTGCCGTTTGCATCGCCCTGCTCTGCTGATCGTTGGCATCATGCTGATCGCGGCTAACCTGCGCGCCGCCCTCACCAGCGTCGGCCCGCTGCTGGAACAGATTCAGCAACAGCTGGCGTTGTCCGCCACCGCCGCCGGCCTGATCAACTCGCTGCCGCTGATCCTGTTCGCCGTCCTCTCGCCACTCACCCCGGCGCTGGCGAAACGCTTCGGAATCGAACGCACCCTGGGCTTTGCCCTCGCACTGCTGGTTTGCGGCATCGCGCTGCGTTCCCTGCCGCAAGACGCCATGCTCTGGCTGGGAAGCGTTCTGATCGGCGCCGCCATCGCCTTCGCCAATGTGGTGCTGCCAACGCTGGTGAAAAGAGATTTTCCTCATCGCGCCGCCGCGATGATAGCGGCCTATGCGGCGGTGATGTCACTGGTCGCCGCCATCGCCTCCGGTCTGGCGGTACCGCTGGCTTCCCTGGCCGATCTCGGCTGGCGCTTCTCCTTGCTGTGCTGGGGATTACCTGCGCTGTTGGCGCTGTTGATCTGGTTGCCGCAGCTGCGGCGCACAGCCACACCCGCAGCCAAAGAGCCACAATCGGCAGAGCCGCAACGCTATCGCTCTCCCTGGGGCAGCGCGCTGGGCTGGCAAGTGGCGATGTTCATGGGGCTGCAATCGATCGCCTTCTACACCATTATCGGCTGGTTCAGCGCCTTTGCCGTCAGCCACGGCGCCTCAGCCCAGCAGGCGGGCTTCGAGCTGTTCGTTTATCAGGTGGTGGCGATCGTCGCCAACTTTGTCATGGTGGTGATTTTGCCGCGGGCGCGCGATCAGCGGGCGATAGCGCTGGGCAGTTCTCTGCTGATCTTTATCGGCGTCGGGGGATTATTGGTGCAACCCGCCAGTTCACTGGTGTGGCTGACGTTTGCCGGGTTGGGAGCGGGGAGTTCGCTGGTGCTGGCGCTGTCGTTCTTTGGATTGCGCAGTCAGCATCATCATCAGGCGACGCTGCTGTCGGGCATGGCGCAATCCGTCGGTTATCTGTTGGCCGCGCTGGGACCCACCTTATTCGGCCTGTTGCACGATCTGACGGAAGGCTGGCGCTGGCCGTTGATCGCTCTGCTATGCCTGACCGTCTTGCAAATGCTGTTCGGCGCGCTGGCCGGCCGCAGCCGCGTGATCGGCTAACGTCGCTGAACGATGGGCCGCGCCGCTTCGGGAGCGGTATCCTGCCATAAATCTTCAATAAAGGCGCGCTGCTCATCGCTCAGCCCCCATGAAGGCGGAATTTTTGACTGCGCGCGACGCTGAACGCCCTCACGGTTTTTAGCCTGCTTCTTGTTCACGAATCGTCTTCCTGCTTAACCTGCTAACTCAGTAACCAGTAAATCACGGCAGCGGTTAGCAGCCAGAACAGCCCGCTACCGATAAACACACACAGCCATGCTTTACGTTTGATATTTGATCCATCCTTGCTCACCACAGCGCCCCTAACCAATAGATTAAACCACTCAAAATAAAATTATTGATCTATTTTAACGATCAATAAAGTCGTTTTTTCCTATGGAAATTTAAAAAAATGCTGCTACCCATAGGTCTGCATTGCCGAATCAGCCACAACGGCACCGTGGATATCACTGTTATCGGCAGGCGAGAACGTGTTTTGATAGGCGAACGAATGCGCAGTGTGCCACACCTTTAAAGGTCAAAATTAAACCACCGGTAAATAATTCAAACATCAATTATTTGACTGGTCGTAAGCCAAATCGGCAGCAGACAGCATTGGAGGAGCGAGAGAAAATGAAGCGACGCACTGAAATAATGCTCGGGAGAAGCGCCGGCCCGTTTTGGTCTGGCACGGGCCGGCGTAAGTTAACCGATTCTGCTGACGGAATCCCGGCTGGCGTGTTCACGCTCGCTGCCGGTCAACTCGCGTAAATGGCCTGAGCGCATCTCCAGCAACCGATCGGCGTGTTCGAAATAGTGATCATCATGGCTGATGGCGAACACCGTTTTGCCTAACGCGCGCAGCGCCGGCAACAGTTCGCGATAGAAAATGCGCCGGAACTGCGGATCCTGATCAGCGGCCCATTCATCCAACAGCAAAATATCGCGTTGTTCCGCCACCGCCAGCAACAGGGCCAGACGTTTGCGCTGCCCCTGCGACAGTTGCGGGTTGGTCACTCTGGCGCCGTCGAACTGCAATTTGCTTTTCATATTCAACCGTTCAAGCCAATGCGCGACCAGCGCCGTATCAGGTTCGCCGCCTTCCGGTCCTTGTAAACGATCGAACTGATGAAAATCGGTGAAAATCGCTGAAAACAGCCGGCGATAGTCCGGCATATCCGCCGCGGTCTGTGCGACACCATCCAGAACGATGTGCCCGCTTACCGGCCGATACAATCCGGTCAATAGCATCGCCAGCGTTGACTTGCCGCTGCCGTTGCCGCCGATAAGAAACACCAGCTCACCGCGCCGCAGCGTCAGATTAAGCGGCCCGACGGTAAAACCGGGCTGTTGTTCCGCATCTGCATAGTGAAAAACCACGTCGCGCAGCTCCAGCGTCTGCCAGGAACGGCCAACGGCGGCTGGAAACCCCGGCTGATACTCGGCCAGACGCAGCGCTTTCAGCTTGTTGAAGGCCACTTCGGCGCCGACCAGCGTCGGAAACGCCCCCACGGCCTGCAGTAAGGGCGTGCGCAAGAACAGCAGCGTCAGCGAGTAGGTCGCGGCCACCGTCGAGTCCGCCCATCCCAAACTGTTGGCCATAAAGAACACCAGCCCGATCGCCCCTAACATCATGATGTTTGACCAGTTGAGCGCACTCAAATGGAAGGTATCGGCGCGAATGATATGGTAGCGATAGGCTTGCGCGTCGGGCTGATAGGCCTGCTCGTATAACGCCTGCGCCCGTTTGCGGTTCAACGTCAGTTCCTTACGGCCGTCAATCACCGATTCATAACGATGATAGAGACGCTCTTCTGACTCGCGCAAACTGGCCATATGGCGATAAACCCGTGACACCAGGCAGCCGCTACCCACCACGGTCACCGCCACCCAAACCGCCGTGACCGCCAGCATTTTCGGCGATAACCACCCCAGATAGGCCGCTGCCCCCAGGGTCAAAATCACCCCTTGCACCAATTCGGGCAAGCGCACGAAGGCGATGGTGATATTGCGGATGTCACTGGACAGACTGGCCAGCAATGAGGCGCTGCCTAACTGTTCGAGGCGCTCGATCTCGGTATCCAGAATGCGCTTCACCAGTTGCCCACGCAATCGATAGACGAAGTAATGGCCCAATGTGGTCAGCGCCAGCTGTGAACCCAACGTGACCGCTATCAACAATGCCAGCAGGGCGAGAAACATCGGCAACACGGCCAATGGGTTGCCGCTGACGTCCATCAGATATTGATTGATAAAAGCAATGATACCGATGCCTAAACCGGCGCTGGCCATGGTCAATGCCATAACCGCCAGAAATGGCCAACGATACTGGCGATAAACCACCCGTAGCAGTTCCATGAACAAACCTCTGAAGTCGCGATCTGGCAGGCATTGTAAGCGGCGTGAGAATGAGATCAAGACGAATTCTCATCACAGCTTATCAAGCACCGGTTGGGGTGAGACGTTATCGCGGTTGCCGCCTGCCGGCGGCCAATTCGCAGCATCGTTCGCTCTGGGCGCTAAATATTCGCCAATTAAATAACCTGCTAAAGAAAATAGATCTATAAAATCAAAATACATTCACTAAAAAAATAACAAAAAGAAAAATATAAAATAAACCCATGCTTTAGCAAGTAAAATTATTTATTTTCTTTGCCGCCTATTATGTTCCAATGCTTTAATAAAACTTCATGATGGAAATCGACAGTACCAGATACGCAGGAAAGGAAAATGAAAAAAAGGAAATTCCTTAGCCAGATTGAAATTGAACAACTGATTGCCGCCGTGCATGAGGGTAAAAATAGCATTCGAGATCGTTGTTTACTATTAATGTGCTTCATTCACGGCTTGCGGGTGAGCGAACTGCGATCATTACGCCTGCAAGATATTGATCTTACCTCCCATCGGATCCATATATCTCGGCTAAAGAACGGTTTTTCCGTTCAGCACCCCATTCAGCCGCGAGAACGACAGGCGCTGTTAAACTGGCTGGCCCAGCGGGCGAACTATCCTGACGCCAATTCCCCATGGTTATTTCTGTCGCGCCACGGCGGGCAAATTTCACGTCAGCAACTGTATCGCCTAATGAGAATGTACGGTGAAATGGCCGGTATTAGCGTTCAGGTTCATCCTCACATGCTGCGACACTCCTGCGGTTACGCGCTTGCAGATAACGGGGTCGATACGCGCTTGATTCAGGATTATTTAGGGCACAAAAATATCCAGAATACGGTGATCTACACCGCAACCAATGTAGAGCGATTCCGCACGATCAGCATTTAATATTACGATGGAAATAACGGTGCAGGCGCTCATCTTCTTTTAACATGCGCATCGAGTAAGGTAAAAATATCGGATGGAAAAATGCAGCCCGGCACGTCAACAACGGTCTAATTCAGCACTATTCCAACGCCGAGCTGCTTTCATCCACCCGCCCAGGGGAACACTTGTTTGATTGTTTTTTCAACGCCTATGCTACCTGCTTATACCCTGTCATTAACGATTAAGTCCCCTTTGACCACTTCCCGCCAAATTGCCGCGTAATATTGCCGTGCAATGAAAACAGTTCGCTGTCATTCTTCACCTGCAGTTTGCGCATGGCGCTGCATTTATGCGCGCTGATCGTCTTGATGCTGCGGCGTTGCAATTCGGCAATTTGCCGCAGGCTCATGCCGTTGAACAAAAAGGCCAACACATCAGTCTCGCAGCGAGTCAGCTTTCGGGTGAACACCTCATCTGCGCTAACCGAGGGGGCCAGAAAAGTCCCTATCTGTGGGCTCAACACTCGCTCCCCAAGCAAGACCCGATTAAAAAACTCCGCCACCAGCGGTAAAGCGTCATCTCTGGCGACGATGCTGACATTGGGCTGAGGCAACAATCGCCCTAACTCTTCTGCATTACGGCAACGGGTATAGGCAATCACCCGTAATTCGGGCAGTTGCGTGCACAGGGCCAGCAACGCTTCCCTGCCCTTAGCGGGCGTCTCATCTTCACCGTCCAGTTCGGTAATCAGCACGTCAGCCTGCTGATAGACCACGCTATCCACTACCGCACGTACGCTGGTTTCCTTTACGACGACTTTTACCTGGGTTGGCAGCGTTTTTAAAAAACTGGCCAACCCTTCCAGCGTCAATGGACATCTGTCCATTAATGCTATGTTCAGCGGTTGCTGACGCCATAAATGCATAATCTGCTCCTATGCTTGCTTGCCCACGAGACCTCGTGCGCTTGCCTAGCGAACCAAGGATGAACCTTGCGCAGCCATCCATTTCCCCTGAAGATACAGTTCCCCATCGCTGTGAAACCCCAGCTTCAACATCGCATTGCGTTTATGGGTGCTGACGGTGCGGATATCACGGCACATGGTCAGCGCCACGCTGGTCACGCTCTTACCGGAAAACAGTTGGGTCAACACATCCAATTCCTTCGCCGTCAGCGGTTTATCGGCGCCAGCCTCATGCAATTGACGTTGGCGTACCCGGTGGCTGAAGCTGCAACTGCCTGTCAGGACTTGCTGAACACAGTGGGTCAATGCAATAGCCGGTTCCTGCTTCAGCATCAGGCCGCGAATGCCGGAAGCGATGAGCTGCCGCAACAGCCTCGGTTCATCCAATGCCGTACAGATGACAATCGCGGTGTCCGGCGAGTTTTCCCGCACCTCAGCGATCAGCTTGAATCCCTCCAATACCGACTCTGATTGACCACACAGCTCCATCACCAATAAACGATGCGGATGCTCAGTCAATAAGGCTCTCAGTTCCACCAGATTTGCTACCTGCCGAATGTTGCCAGGTTGGAGACCACAGGATTCAATCAACCGGTTTCTCATCCCCAGAGCCGTCATGGCGCAGGGTTCCATGACAGCCACGGCACCCGCCGCTTCATTGCCCACCGCCAAGGCCATTCCATTGGGATAATTGATTTTCATATCATCACCTTAACTCTGTCGTTAACCTTCCGCCCACGCCGGTCCTTTTGTCCCATTGCCTACTGATAGACAAAAGTGACCTGCAGAGCGCCGTCTATTGAACCTGGCGTCGATCCGCCATGGGTGCTGTATGCCCGCGCACGTAAATCGAATCTGGCATTATTCGTCGCGCGATCCACCAGTTGCGTCATGCTCTTGCCATTGCCCAGGTTGGCCCCTTGGCTATTCTGCAACTCAATTTGCACCCGACGAGAGCCGCCGTTGCTCTTGTACAAGCTGGCGCTTTCCTCGGCGGGCGTCCCGCTGAAGGTCGCGACGACAGAGGTGGTGGTGCTTGGGCAGTTTTTTAACGTCAGAGGAAACTCTATCCAGGGGCTGAAAGCCCCGGACGTCGCCAGGGTAGCAGCGGAAATATCGTCTCCCAAATTGACGGACACAGTGCCGTTCGCACCGTCGATTTCGCAGGGGGCGGCTTTAATGTTGCCGCTAATCACTATTTTCGATACCGCGTGCGCCGCCGGTACGGTCAAAAGCAACGCGCCGGTCAGCGCCAGGTTGCAGCCAAAACGATTACACATTTTCACCATAATCTGCTCCTTGTCGTTAAACGCAGGGGCCTGTCAGCCCGCTGCCGTTGAAATATCCGTTTATTGGATTTCGGCCTGAATGGTCGCCGTGGCATTGAACTGCCCCACTGAAGGGGCTTGCCCGGTGGTATTGATCGGATATACGCTGATCCGCGAACTGCCGCTTTGGTCGGGATAGTGGAAGTTATCGATGGGCAAGCGCCCGCTCTGCGGCCGAATCACATTGCCCTGCATATCCTTAATCATCACGCCGATGTCGCGGTTGCTGGTCTTCAGCGCCTCCGGCATGTTGCCGTCGGCCTCGCCGCGAAATGACAGACTGACTTTGACGCCCTCGGAAATATTGCGACAAGCCAGCGTCAGCGTTCTCTCTTCCGGTGTGAAACGAGGTGGCATCGCGCCTTTCGTTTGGAAATGGGTGCTGACGATATCGCCAAAGTCGATCACCACCGTCTGGGGACTGATCTCGCAACTCTGCGGCACGGTGACGGTACCGCTCATAGAGATGGTGGAAACCGGCGTATCGCTTTTCACGCCACTCACTACCGATACATACGTTTCCACCAGTCGGGTATTCGGGATCGCCGTCACGCCAACGAAGGGCCGACGGAAATACAGGTGAATGCGCCCACGCGCGCCGCTGTTGTAGGGCGAACGGGCACAGGATTCATCATCGCCATCCATGCTGGTCTTACGGTTAGTCTCATTGGTAAAGGGTGCAGCAAGGTATTCATTGCGCTGCCCCGCCACGAAGACCTCGCTGGCGACGCCCAGATATTCGTTCAACGCGTAATACGTCAATCCGCCCTCCTGAAATACCGGGTTGGTCAACAGCATTTTGGCGGTGATGTAAGAAGCCGTGCGAGCGGTACATTCGCATTTCACATAATACGAACCGGGCAAGTTCCATGCGTTCTTATCCGCGTTCTTGATAATCCGCCCCGTCACGTTTTGCGATGGGTCGCTTAAGCTTGGGGAAAAGGAAAATGAAAAGCCGTGCGTTCCTGATATCGGCGTACACTGCCCTAGCGCCGCCTGCGCCTGCTGTACAGCCAGTATTGCGCACGCCAGCAGCCCACCGGCGATCGCCCTGCGTTGAATCGATATTCCTGTCGCCATTGTCTGCACCTTATAAACACTGTCCGTTAACGAGACGTATTCCGCCGCTCTCTGGCTGATTAGCCAATTGATAGTTAGCCTGACACTGCTGAGCCGCGTCATTGCCCCACTTAACCTGCAGCCGGCCACTCTCCGCCATGCCGGCCAAATAAACCTGCCCGCCGTCACCGACAATGCCGGCATTATCAGAGGGGCTATTGAGATTGCTGACGGTGGCGCCGAACGGCACCGGATTGCCACTGCGCGTCAGTAATGTCAGCAACACGCGGGCACCGACATCCGGATTGAAGCTGGCACGCACCACGGCGCCACGGGTTGGGATCACCGTTTGACTGCTCAAGGTCATATCGACATCCTCGGCGAAAGACTCGCCGTCCAGGCCAACGATATTGCGCCGATAAGGCGTCAGGTAAGGCACAACCGCATAGCCGCGCCAGTCGGTGCTGACCCCGGTCTGGTTCAAAACATCCACCCCTGAAGCGCCGGGCGCCTGCACTAATGCCACCGTATCGCCCAGCGGCTGCGACAGCGTGACGCCGTTTTGGTGCACCAGAACACCGCCCTGCACGCCGTAGCTCACCTGTTGGCGATGGCGATCGTAGCCATACCCCAGGTTCCACTCGGCGAGGGCGCCTTTGTAGTCCGCCTGAATATTACCGTTCGCCCCCACGCCCCTGCCGGTGTAGCCCTGGCTGATGCTGTAGTTCAGGTTGTTGCCCGGCAAAGCGGTGCCGCTCAACCCAAGATTGTTGCTGGTGGCGCCGTTGCGGCTGGCGTTCATGTTGTAGGTGGCGTAGCTGCCAGGCAGCCATTTGCTGAGCGGCACGCTGACGTTGAAGGCCACGATATGGTCGCGAATATTGCTGCGGTTGCCGTTGTTGTCATACCCGTTCTGGCTGAAGGTGTAATTCAGTCCATAGCTGACAGCTTCCCAACTGTTGTTGTAGCTGAGGCTGACCGACTGCGAACGACGATTGTCATTCCAGTAGTCTTCGTTAAACAGGCTGAGCGACAGCGTTCCCCCCAGATCCCACAGGCTCTGACTCATCGTCAACTCGGCACGGCTCTTTTTGTGATCGTTATAGATCGCGCTGTTGCCGCCGTAGCTCTCCAGCGCCTCTTGCAGGTTATAAAAACCGCGCGTGGAATAGCGGTAGCTGGCCAAGCTGAAGTTAGTGCCGGTTTCAATGAAGTTTTTGCCGTAACGCAGGCGCCATGATTGCCCTTGCTCTTTCGGCCGAGTTTCCTGCTTGGTCCATGCCTGAGTGACATCAGCGGACAGCGCCCCCAGCGCCCCCATGTTCTGCCCCCACCCCAGCGCCAGAGACTGGTACTTACTGGCGGCTTGCACGCCGCCATACAACGTGGCCCCCCACGGCAAACCGTAGATGCCGGTGGCCTGGCTGAACGGACGTTCATCAACGCCGCCGCTGTATGAACGGTATTTCCCGCTGGTCAGGCTGTATTTGAAACGCCCTTCACGCTGCAATACCGGCACCACGGCATAAGGCACCACGAAATGTTGCTCCTGCCCGTCAGCCTCGCGCACGCTGACGTTCAGATCGCCGCTGCCGCCCGTGGGGTACAGATCGGTAATTTCAAACGCACCCGGCGGCACATAACTTTGATAAATCACGTAGCCGTTTTGCCGGATCACGATTTGCGCGTTAGTGCGCGCAATCCCGCGCACCACCGGCGAGTAGCCCTTCATACTGTCCGGCAGAATGTCATCTTCAGAAGCCAATTGCCCGCCGCGGAACTGTACGCTGTCGAACACCTCGCTGGACGTTGTGCTGTCGCCCAGAGTCAGGCGGCTTTGCAACGCAACAATATCGCGCTGCAGATAGGTATTGATTGAACGCCAGGATGAAGCGCCGCCGGTGTAGTGATTCCAGATGGAATAGTTACGCAAACGCCAGGCGCCCCAGTTGATGCCCGAGCGCAAATTGAGGTAATAGTTATTGTTGTTCTGCCGTTCGCTGCCGCGTGTTTGGCTATTGGCGCCGCTGAAGTTGTAATTGACCAACAACGCCGGTATGCCGGAGTCCCATTTATCCGGAGAAACATAATCGCGCGCATTTAAGTTCAATGCCGCTTGCGGAATGCTCAGATTCAATCTCAGCTGATTAAACTGGAACACCGTCGAAGCCTGAGGAATGGCCTGCGCCAGATTGACGCAGCGCTCCTCCGCCGCGATCGCCGGGAACATGGAGACTCTCACCCCCAATTCGGCCAATTTTTCCGCGCTGAAACAAGGCTGCAGCGCTTGCTTTCCGCCAGCCGTCGGCATCAGCCGGAACTCGACGTCGAGACTGTCAACCTGTTCGCCGTTAAGGTAAAGATCGACCCGATAAGTGCCGGGCGCCTGGCTGTTGTTTTCCTCAAATACGGAGAGATCGGCGCCGCGCAGCGCCGGGTTGTCAATCTCCAACAGCGCCGGGTTGAAGTAATCACGTGCATGCGCTGCACCGATTGGATAAAGCAGCGCCACCTGGCAAGACATCAAACCGGCCAAAATCGATCGTGTCCCTGGTAAACCAATGCTATTCGGGTTATTCATCCTTTTAACTCCCTGTCCCGATTGGCTCAGCCGCCTAAAATTCAGGTAAGCCGAACGCCGGCCCCAGCGTTACTCCGGGGCCAAAAAACACGCATCGCGGCCCGGCTATAACGTGCCGGTATAGGTCTGGCCGGTTCCGCCATAGTCGTTGATGATTTGCCAGCTCAGGCTGCCTCCCCCACCCTGCGCCGTCGGTAACGGAAAACTGGCGGTAGCTTGCGGCGCAACCATGGTGTTGCCGGTAATGGCACTGCCGTTCAGCTTCAAATTAAAAAAGGTGAGGTAATAGGGTGAAGGGTTGGTCACCTGCAGCCGATCGCCGCTGCGCCGCCACGTTACTTTGCCGGCCGCTTCTTCCGGATTGCCGGCCAGCCCCTGGGGACGATAAATCAGCTTGATGCGGGTCTTGATCGCAATTTGCAGCGTGTTTTCTTTCTTTTCTACCGAAGGAATAGACTTCACATTCAGCCAATACAGCGATTCTCTGTCCGTCGGCAAATTGCCGCCCGCACGCACTACGCGCAGCAGGTTATTTTGGCCGCCGTCCAAGCGAAACAACGGTGGGGTGATGATAAACGGCGCTTTAGCGCTTTCCCCCTCTTGAGCATCGACCCAGGACTGGATCAAATAAGGCACCGCATCCGGATTATTGATATTCAGAGCGGACTCTTTTTTACCTCCGTCGTATATCAGCCGTGTCCCGCCCACGATCACGCCGGCCTGAGCCGGAGCCCAAAGCGCCATCAATAACGCTGCCGTCAGCGCAAAATATCCCGCTTTCATTTTGTTATCTTCCCCGATGAATAAAGAGCCAGAGACACAGCCTCTGGCCCATTTTTCTAACGCTCACGCCGATATAACGGCGTGAATTTACTGATAGGCGATAGTGAAGTTGGCGGTGGCGTTCGCGCTACCGACGGAAACGGTATCGTAAGCGTAATAACGCGCCACAAAGCCCAGAACGTTGTCTTTGTTCTCTGCCAGCGTATATACGCGGGAATCGTTGCCGATATTGAGCACGTTGCTGGCATCATCCAGCAACTGTACGCCAACGCCACCAGCAACATCGGCGGCGTCAGTCAGCTTCAACAACCCGGACTGGCCCTGAACTTGAGTGCCGTCAAAACGCACGGTGGCGCCGGTGACAGTCGCCGGGCAGTTTTTTAACACCAGGTTGAATGCCTTGGCACCTGCAGTATTAGATTGAATAAACGCATCTTTGGCGATCTTACCCAGAGCGACCTGCTTGTTTTGGGAGTCCGGATCGACGGTGCACGACTGATCGGTGATGCTACCGGTGATATTCAGCTTTCCATCAGCGGCAAATACGGAGGAGGTAAATGCAGACGCGGTCAAAACAGCTACAGCCAGCAGATTCTTTTTCATCCTACTTTCCTTAAAATTATGCAAAATATGCATGGTTTTATTTCCGACATATCCTTAATGTCATTCCCTTTTATTTAGTTCCACGAAGAGCAAATACCCTTGACCAAACTTATTGATGGCCTAAGGCTTATTCACCCAAACGATTCATTTTGAACTAAAGTGACTCCTTTGGTTTTTAAAACCAAAAAACAAATAAAAGACAGAATTTAAAACCAAATAGAAAACAAAATAACCTCAAATCAGACCAAAAAACCAAGGGATTGGCCGATTGATTTAAACTGACTTTTCTTTTATTAGGATTTTGCTTAGATGGCTGGAGTGCGGAAAAAATGAAGCATGAACACAACGCTATGTTTTTAAAAAAGATTTTCCTTTGTCAGGCAAAGTGAGCGTAGGAATATTGACATTGTTTTTACGCGTCCTTACAGTATGTTTCAGTTTAGTTCAAAGTGACTCCTTGCCGTTACTCTATTAAATCGCGCTTACCAAATTTCTTTAAAGCGCTGTGCATTGCTGGCGGTATAAATCACTGTATTCTGAATATTTCGGTGCCCGAGGTAATCCTGAATTAATCGGGTATCGATACCTCGGTCCGCCAACGCAAATCCGCAACCATGCCGCAGCATATGCGGATGGGCGTTAATCTCCAGTTTCGCCACCTTACTGTAATGACGAAGCAGGCCGTAAATACGTTGGCGCGACAAACGCCCGCCCCGATTGGAAAGAAATAACCATTCCTGATCGGCCCAACGGTGTTGCCGGCGTTTATCCAGCCAACGCCGCAAACATTGCCTTTCTCGCAGATAAAGCGGATGCACCGTGGAAAAACCATTCTTCAAGCGATGAACATAAATGTTGCCGCCTTCCAGATCGATGTCCGACAAACGCCATCCCCCAATTTCACTGGCGCGGCAACCATGAATAAAACACATATAAATCAGACAATAATCGCGTTCTGGATTCTTTCCATGCAGCGTGACCTCAAGCAGTCTCTCCACTTCAGAAGGCGTCAGATGTTTACGATTAGACATACAACCTCTATTACTTTGATCGGAAAAATGTGGCTGTCATTTTCCTTTTACATCACCACAATGGACACTCAGGGTTTCCCCTGGCTATGGATAGGTTCCTGCATCCAGCGCGGAGTATAACGGATTTGCCAAACGCGAACAGTGTACAGGGATTAATCCCCCCTTCAGCGCCCCCCTTGAGGCCCCCTCATTAATGAAAACCGCAGCTCAACTGCCACCATCAGAAATAATAAGGACGGCATACTTCCCGATTCACTTTAGTTTGCGTTAATACTTCCATTTCACACATGCGCTAAAATTGGCAAACAAACCGACAAAACAAAGAAAAATCCTAATAAAATCGCGAGGCGCCATGGGTTTCAAAGCGTTATACGGCTCGTAAAAAAACGAAATAAATCCGCCGGCGCGAACGTATCTTAACCAAACCGATAAGTATTAATCTTTATGTGAATCGATAAGAGGAAAGGTCAGGGCAGGAGGAAATAAAAGTCACGATGGGGAATAACCCAGGTCTGACCGCCGCACACGGCCGCCTGGGGGGGGGGGGGGAGAATTATTGACTGGTCATAACGTGACACAGCTCGCCAAGGGTCAGATCAGGCCGTTCGATAAACATTTCCGCATTGAGCGTAATGCCGAACTCACGCCTAACCAGCAGCATCAACTCCATATAATCTAGGCTGTCCAACCCCAACTGTTGCAGCGGCATATCGGCCGATAGCAGCGTTCTGTCCAATCCTTTGGCTTCATACAACAGGCCGCAAATCGCCTCATACAATCGATGATACTTTTCCATATGCCCTACCATTATCCATTGTGATTGCCGAATACCAGCGCTGCATTAGCACCGCCGAAACCGAAGTTGAGACTCATGACATTGCGCAAACGACCGTGACGATGCCCCTCGCGGATATAATCGAGATCGCATTCGGGATCGCTCTCGTGCAAATGGCAGGTTGCCGGCATCATTTGCTGCTGCAACGCCTGTAGGCAGACGATCGCCTCAAAGCTGCCGGATGCGGCGAGCAAGTGCCCGGTATAGGATTTCGTGCTGGAAATGGGTGTACGGTAAGCATCGCGCCCCAAAGCCGCCTTGATCGCAGCGGTTTCGTTCACATCGCTTTGCGCCGTCGACGTGCCATGCGCATTGATATAGTCGATTTCATGATTGCCTAGCCCCGCCTGTTCCAGAGCCCATCGAATGGTTTTCACCTTGGCCTGCGGATCCTCCGCCGGTGCGGTGAGGTCAAAAGCGTCTGAAAAGTTGCCGTATCCCTTGACCTCCCCCAGTATTGTCGCGCCGCGCGCTAAAGCCGCCTCTCGCTCCTCAAGACACAACACGGCGGCCCCTTCCGCCAACACGAAGCCACTGCGCTCCCGGCTGAACGGGCAACTGGCCTTGGTGATATCCTTTTGCTCCCGACTCAGCAAACGCAACGCGTCGATGTTCCATATCGCGCCATTGCCGCTCAGTGATTCCGACGCGCCGGCCAACATCATTGAAGCGCGGCCGCTGCGGATCACCTCAAACGCATCGCCAATCGCGATGCCGCCGGTCGCACAGGCCGCCGCCGGCGAACTTTGATAGCCCCGTAACTGCCAATGTTGGCCGCATATGGCGGTCGCAATATTGGGCATTGCGTGAAAACAGCCAAACAGCTGCCCCATGCCGGATTGCAGATAGTCCGCATTGTTTTGCATGATCTCATCCTGGCCGCCCCAGCCGCTGCCGATAATCACCCCGCAGTCCAACGACGAATAAAAATGCCCGGGCCTCACGTGGCCAGATGAAAACGCCATGTCGATCGCCTCCGAGGCGGCGGCCAGCGCCAGCCTGGCGAATCTGGGCAGCCGGCGGCTTACCCGCGCGGCAACGTCTTCCAACGCCGGTTCGGCCTCCAGCAAAGCAAAAAAGCGCGCGTGGATCCCCGCCGCCGATTTATCGTGATAGCGATAGGCCAAACGGTTGGCCATGATCGCCTGCCAGTTTTGCTGCGCGTTGCCACCCAGCGCGGTGACGGCGCCGTAACCGGTGACCACCACGCGTCTTGTATTCCGTTCTTTGTCCATGCTTACTCCCCTTGCCCGGATGCGAAAGCCTCGTTGCCGCCCAGCGCCAGCCAGAGCTGCATCGTGGCGTTCAGGTAGCGATATTGCAGTGCCGACAGTGAATTCTCGCTGGCTAACACCGCCTCTTGCGCGTCCAACAACGTTTGCAGCGCGACGGAACCGGCCTGATATTGATGGCGGGCCAATGCCACGGCTTGTCGCCCCATCGCCAGATGCCGCTGCTGATTGCCGATTTGCCGCTGCGCTTCCAGACGTTCCCGCATGGCGCTGTCTACCTCTGCCAGCGCGCGGTAAACCGTATCGCGAAATTGAATCTCCGCGCGCTGCGCCTGCAACGCCGCTTTGTCGCTGGACAAGCGCATCTTGCGCCACTCGATGAACGGCAGCGTCAACGTCGCACCCAGCGAGCGCGAAGGTTCACTGAACCATTGGCGGAAAAGCCCGCTGCCGGCATCCAGTGCGGCATCCAGACTCAGCGCCGGATAAAAACGCAATGTAGCGGCCTCCGCACCGGCCAGCGCCGCCCGCAGGCGCCGCTCCGCCGCCTGCACGTCCGGCCGCCGCGCCATCACCGCCGCCGGCAGACGTGGCGCAATGGGCACCTCGTTGATCGGTAGCGCTCGCCTTTCGCTGTATCGCAGCAAGGGTGAACGGCCGAACAACAGCGCCAGCGAGTTGCGAGCGTCTTCCCGCTGCCGTGCCAGTTCATCCCGTTGATTCTCCCGCGCCAATAGGTTTTGCTCCGCCTGCAATAACTCGAATCGGCCGACGTCGCCGGCGGTGTGACGTGCCGCCACCAGCCGTAAAGTCTCACGCGCGAACGCCACCGCCTGTTGTTGATGGGTGACTTGCTGATTCAAATCGGCGATCTGCCAATACCCGCGAGCGGTAGCGCCGATCAAGGTCAACGCGGTATTGCGCCGATCCAACTCCGAAGCGACGGCCAGCCACTGAGCCTGCTCGCGAATACGCGCCAGTTTGCCCCATAAATCCAGTTCATAACTCAGTGACAGCCCTGCGCGGTAACTTTCTTGCGGCCGCGCCGCGCCGCGCAATGCCTTGGTATTGCGGCCACTCAGGCTGGCGGCCAGGTCGGGAGTCGCATTGCCGGCTACCAACCCGGCCTCCAACATGGCCTCACGCCACTGCAATCCAGCCAGCGCCAGATCCTGATTCGCGATGAGCACGCCATCGATCAGCGAGGAAAGCTGCGGATCATTGAAGTTTTCCCACCAGGCGACGCCTGCCCGCAATGAACCTGAACGTTCATCGACCACGCGCCACTGCTGCGGCAACGACGGTGGCGCCGTGGCGTCGATCGGCCGCCCTCCGCAAGCGCTCAAAGACAGCATGACCAGTCCATAAATCAAAAGTCGGTTCATTCTCGCGCCAACGCCTCCACCGGCTGCAGGCGCGCGGCGGCACGGGCTGGAAAGAAGCCGAACCCGACGCCGATCAACGCCGAGAACCCGCAGGCCAGCAGCAATGGCGGCCAGGTAAAGATCATCGTCACCTGCGGCGCCAAGCTGCTCAGAATCCCTTTAACCAGCGCGGCGCAGGCGATCCCCAACACGCCTCCCAGGCTGCAGATCACCACCGCCTCAATCAAAAATTGCCGCATAATGTCTTTCTCAGCGGCGCCCACCGCCAATCGAATACCGATCTCATGGGTTCGTTCCGTCACCGAAACCAACATGATGTTCATCACCCCCACCCCGCCGACCAGCAGCGAGATGGCGGCAATCGCGGTAATCAGCAATCGCATGGAGTCGGAGGCACGCTGAATGGATTGCGTCAGCTGATCGTCGGTCAGCGTGAAAAAATCCCGCCGGCCATGTTCTACGGTCAAACGCCGGGTCACATCCCGCCTTGCCGCTTCCAACGTCAATTTTTCATTCACTCGCATCACAATCGATTCCAGCGGCATATCGCCGGCGATGCGGCCAGTCAGGGAGGTATGGGGCAGCCAGGCAAGCGGTTGAGAACCGGCGTATTGGGCGCCGCGGCGCTGCGCGACGCCGATCACCCGATAAGGCACACCCGCGATCAGCAAAACCGCGCCCACCGGATCTTGCCGGGAAGAAAACAGAGCCTGTTGCAGCAAGGGATCGATCACCGCCACCGGTGCGCGGTCACTCAGATCCTGCGCAGTAAACAGGCCACCGGAAAGCAGCCGAATGCCCTGCGTGCGGAAATACCCTTCGCCGACGCCCATCACGGCGAGCGGCACCTGCTTGCCTTCGCGCACGGCCGACAGTTGAGTGCTGATGACCGGCGAAACGCTGTCGACATAAGGCAAGGCCGCCAGCAGCGCTGCATCCCGCGCACTCAGCGAACGCGCAAAATCGGGACGCGTTTTTTCCCATCCCAATCCGGGACGAATGTCCAACGTGCTGGAGCCGAGCTGGCTAATTTCCCTGAGGATGCTTTGGCGCGTGCCTTCACCGATGGCGATGGCGGAAACGACCGCCGCAATGCCGATGATGATGCCGAGCATCGATAATAATGCCCGGACCCGATGCCCTAATAATGCCCGCCAAGCCATGCCGAGCGCCTCTCGCAGCGCCGCCCAAGGGCTCATGCGTTTCAGCGGCGCAGCCAACGCCAGCGGCCTCTCGAACGCAAAACGCTGTCGGGCGGCATCGTGGCGACGATCCGCCACGATCTCGCCGTCGCCGATCTCAATGATCCGCTGCGCCTGCTCGGCGATCCGCCGATCGTGCGTCACGATGACCACGGTGTGTCCGACAGCGTTCAGCTCATGCAAAATGGCCATCAGCGCCTGACCGCTGGCGCTATCCAACGCGCCGGTAGGTTCATCGGCCAAAATGATTTCCGCGCCGTTCATAAGAGCTCGGGCAATACTGACCCGCTGCTGCTGCCCACCGGAAAGCTGCGCCGGACGATGGCCACCGCGCTGCGCCAACCCGAGGCGAGCCAACAAATGTGCGGCCCGCAGGCGGCGCTCGGCGGCCGGCATGGCGGTATACAATGCAGGGATCGCCACGTTCTCACCGGCCGTCAGATAGGGCATCAGATGATAGCGCTGGAAAATAAAGCCGATATGCCGACTGCGGAGCCGCGCCAGGCGATTGCCGTCGGCTTGCCCAATCGCCACCCCGTTGATGTACACGTCCCCCTGAGAAGGCTTGTCCAGACAACCGATAATATTCATCAACGTCGATTTTCCGGAGCCGGAGGCGCCGACGATAGCGACCATTTCTCCCCGCTGAATGCTCAGGGAAACGCGTTTGAGGACCGTGATTTTCTGCTCTCCGGCTTGAAACTCGCGCGAAACGTTCTCCAAAACGATAATGGGATCCGTGCTAGCTGACATGCTCACCCTCCGTATCTGGCTGGTGTTCCAGCAGCACTTGCTCACCCACTCTCACGCCTTCCAACACTTCCGCATAGCGGCGATCGCGCTTCCCGATGCGCACGCTGCGCGCGACAACCCGCTGGCCTTCCAACACTCTGATCTGATAGCGCTCGCCATCCAGTGCCTCTCCCAATGCCGCCATCGGCAGCCGCACCACCCCCGTGGCGCGTTCGGTAATGATGAATACCTGCGCCGTCATCGCGGTGCGTAATCGACGTTCGCCGTTGGCGACGGCAAATACGCCGTTGTAATACACCGCCGCCGTTTGCTGGCTTGAATTTCTGCCCAGCGGATCGGCTTCCAGCGCTTCTGCCGGCGCTTGCTGTATCGCACCCATGACCCCTTCATATCGGCGGCGGGGATCGGCGGCGACATAAAACCACAGCGGCTGCCCCGCCCTCACCTGCAAGATGTCATTTTCCGATATGCGGGTATGCACCATCATCGTATCCACGTCTGCCATCACCAAAATGGTCGGTGCGCTTTGCGATGAGACGATGGTTTGCCCTTCCTGAGTGACGATACCCAGCACTTCGCCGTCAATAGGCGCGGTAATACGGGTAAAAGCCAGGTTGGCTCTCGCCGTTTCCTGCGCGACTTCGGCCTGAACGATCTGCGACTCGTTCACTTTCAACTGCGCCAGTTGCGCGTCGTGCTGCGCCTGCGCTTTTTCCAAATCGCTGGTCACGCCGGCACGATCTCGCGCCAACGCCCTTTGCCGCGCCAACTCCAGTTGGTACTGCTTGAGCTGCGCCTGACTCGCCAATTTCTGCGCCTGCGCGCTGCGTAATTCGGCCTGCGACTTGCGCAGTTCGTTAAGTTGCAACGTCGGATCTATCTCGGCCAACAGCTGGCCCTGAGCCACTCTGTCCCCCGGTTTGACATACAGTTTTTTCAGTTGGCCGTTGACCTGCGCGCCAACATTCACCTGCCGGGCCGGTTTCAAAATGCCGGTAGCCAACACGCTTTTTTCGATGTCGCCGCGATCGACGCGCGCCGTCTGCGGCGGTGATATGTCAGGTGCCCGATTCAACCCTAACAGCCCGCCGGCCAGCCCCCCCAACACGATCGCCGCCAGCGCCACACGCCGCCAGCGTTTCTTTCCGGGCACGTCACTCCACCTCAGCACAGTCATTCATCCTGGTGTCGACGGCGGCCAACAACCGGCCCTGCGACAAGTGCAGCACCCGATCAAACAACGGCAGCAGCCGCGGGTTATGCGTCACGGTCACCAGGGTTTTCCCCTTCTCGCGGCAATGCGCTACCAAAGCCGACATCACCGCCGCAGCGGTTTTTTCATCCAGATTCGCCGTCGGTTCATCCAGCACCAACACCGGACAACGGCTGTACATGGCACGCGCCAGCAACAGACGCTGCCGTTGCCCCAGCGACAGCCCGGCATGGCTCTCTCTCACCAGAGCGTTTACGCCTCCGGGCAGTTGCGCCACCGCATCCGCCAGCCCCAAACTGCATAGCGCCTGTTCCACTTGTCTCTGCTGGCCTGGCGCCGACGGGGCGAACAGCGTGACGTTTTGCAACACCGAGGCATTGAACAGAATGTCCTCTTGGCTTTGCAGGAAGAACAGCCGCTGCGCGGCGGCGTTAGCCAGCACGCGGCCATCCAGCGTCAGTTCCCCCCGCTGCGGCGTCAACAGACAGGCGAGCACCTTCAGCAAGGTGCTCTTGCCCGCGCCGGAACCGCCGCAGATGGCGATACACTCGCCCCGTTCCAGCGTCAGCGACAGGTCGCGCAAAACCGGTTGGCCGGCGTCGTACGCAAAGCTCACTCCCCGATACGCCAACTGCACATCAAAATGGTTCACGCTTTCGTCGCCAGACCCGGTACGCAGAGATACGGCAGGAAACAGATCCCGCGCACGCTCATCGATCACGTGCAGTTGGTTTTTCTGCAGGACGGCAAAAAAGATCTTGCTGGTGTAAGAGGTAAAAATTTCGCGCAGAAAGCTGTAGGCGAAGAATGCCCCCAGACTGAGTTCGCCCCCCTTTAGCAGCGGCAGCGCCAGCAGCATGAACACCACCATTTCCAGGCTGCCAATCAGTTGATAAATGCTGCCCTTGACCTGCTCATAGACTTTTTGCCGCTGCAGGCAGTTGAACAGCGAACGGGCATGCTCGGCAAAGCCCTCTTGCCGCTGGCCGGCGAGCCCGGCGGACTTGATGGTCGAAAACCCCTGAATGGTTTCCAGAATAAAATCATTCTGCGCCGCCCCTCTCACCTGCAGCTGCTGGGTGAAGTGGCGATCGCGATAAATAGCCCAAACGCTGATCGCCCCCATCAGCAGTACGCCGGCAATCGGCACCAGCGCCAACATCGGGCTCAAATAGCCCATCACCGCCAGCGCGATAGCAGCGATGATCCAGTCGGTGCGCAGGCCGTTATCCAGCTCGATTTTCTGGCCGGCGGCCATCTGCCAGCTGGTGAAACGACTGAAAATCTCGCCGGGCGCGCGCTTGCTGAAGAAATTCAGCGAATTTTCCAGCAGGCGGGAAAACCCGGCGGCGCCGTGCAGCAACACGAAGTTTTTGATAAAACGCTCGGTGATGATGCGCGCCATCAGGGCCAGCGCCGTGGATGCCACAAACGCCAGCAGATAGTAGGCGTAAGGAAACGCGACCTCACCGGCCATGGCGAACACCTGATTGATCGCGCTGGCGACCATCATCGGCATGATGAACAGCGTCAGCGAGATAAGAAACGTCATCGCCGCCAGGCGATAAATGCCGGCGATGCCGGCGGTATCCTTCAGGCTTAAACTGGCGAAAGCACCGCGTCGGTGGCTCCGCACGGCGGGGGTGGTGGACGGTAAATCATCGCGATCGAGCACCAATGCGTAGCCGCTGATTTCCGCCTTCAGGGCGGCGTAAGGCAGCAGCTGTTGCCCCAACGCCGGATTCATTACGCACACGTAACCGCCCTGACGATATGCCAGCAGTACATAGTGGCCCGCGCCGTAATGCAGAATCGCCGGTAAAGGCAGCGCCGCCAGATCCCGGTGCTCGAACGCCACCGGATAAGCCGGCAACGCCAGCTCCCCTAAAATGGCGCACAGCGTCGCCAGCGAAGTGCCGTGTTGCGAAGCGGGGTAACGCTCACGCAGTTCCGTCAATGGCGCGCGAACGCCCTGCGTTTCCGCCAGCATGGCGATGCAGGCCAGCCCGCACTCATTGATTTCGCTCTGCAAGACCGGCGTAGGGAGGGTGTTTTCCATGCGTAGTGATATCCCTGACTTATTCGTTGATAAAAAATAAAGAGTGCGAATGCCACAGCAACCAATCATCCGCATGTCGCCACAGGGTGCGCTCGACGATCTCCGGCACGGCGCGGCCGACCAGCTCTGTGGCAATCGGTTCTTCTATGTGAATGCGAACGCCGCGATCGTAATAAAGCGAATAGCACACCACTCGAGCCCGCATCGCTCGGGATAATCGAACGATGCCGCTATGCAAATGCGCTGGCCGGTTGAACAAACGGCAAGCCAGTTTGGCCGAGGTGTCCCGGGTGCTGTTCAAGGTGTAATCCGGCGTGATGTCCGGGAAGAGGATGATGTTGCGCCGATGCTCCGTCGCCTCCAGCAGCGCCTGCGACAAGGTGCCGGCAATATGCCGGGGATCGTCGTGAATCGAGCAATAGTCGAGCCGCTGCCGCCATTCCCCCTCAGGCGCTCGCCGCGCTAACGTCTGTGCGTCGCCGGAAACGATCACCGTTGCCCGCCCGGGATAAACGCCCGCGCCGACCAGAGTCGCCAGCACATCGGAAACCGTGTGCATCGGCGCCAACAACACTGGCACCCCGGCGCGATGCAGCGGCTCCACCACCTGATTGAGCTGTAAAGTGCACTGCGCCAAATGCTCCATCAACACGGCGTTGCGGGCCTGGATCGCCGCCAAATCCAGCCATTGTCGCCGCTGCATCAGCCAGGCGAAGTCCAGCCTGCCGTCGCCCAACAGGCTTTGGCGATTCGCCTCAGCGACCGCTTGCCGGTGGCGAAAACGGCGTTGCTGCAGACCCCACCTCAACCGCCTCTGCATCTTTAGCCACAGGCGATAATCCACGCGCCGCAGCAGAGCGCACGTCAGACTCCGGCTCACCCCGGTGCGGACAGCCGAGAGACGCGCCACGGCGTCCAGGCCGTTACGCCAGGCCAGATAACCCCGAACCGCGAGCAGGCGCATCAGGGGGCCAGCGGCTTATCGTGCTGCAACAGCGACAGCAGTTGCTGGCTGAAAGCGGAAAACTCGCGGTCTTGCAACGCCAGCCATTTGCGATTGACGATAAAGCTGGGGGTCGCGTTGACCTGGTAATAGCGGCTTACCGCCGTCATATACGCCAACAGTTCCTTGACCCGCTCTGAATCTCTGGTCCGCTGATAGGCGGCCTCGTCGATGCCGTTGGCCACCAACCAGGCACTGAGTTGCTTTTCATCCGCCAGATTGAGGTTTTCTTTGATAATGGCGCGGTAAGCAGCGGGACGATGCTGCGCCTCGATCCCCATGACCGTCAGGGTGGCGAAGAGGGGCGCAAAGGCCGCCATGCCGGCGTGATCGTCGTCGCTGAGATGCAGGCGCACCAATTTGGCTCCCGCCGGTAAGCGTTTTTCCAGCTCGGCCACGCCGCTTTCGTTAACTTCACAATAGTGGCAGGCGTAAGAGAAGACTTCGACAATGGCGTTATCATCTTGCAATGGGCTTTGCTCTATTTTTTCCGGAGAGATAAAACTCAGGCTTTCCGCCGCCGGCGAGGCCATAACGTAATGCTGGAAATAAAGCGCAGTCAAAAAAGAAGAGGCGAAAATAATGACGAGCGTGTAACTAAAAAACAGCAAAGGACGTTTATACATAGCAGACGCATCCTGCGAATAAATAAATACTCACTTGAGCATGAGCGTTATAAATCAGAAAGGGAGATTGACGGTTCAGCGATAAAAAAGGAATTCATCTCCGTTATCAGGCGGTGCGCGCAAGCGCCCCGCCTGTCCATCACTAACCTAACTGCAAGCGTTCAGCTCGCATCAGCTCGGGATTGTCGGCGTGGAAGGGCAGCTCGCCACCGGCGCCGGACGATAGTTTTTGGTCACGCCGCCAAACTTATCGGAACAGGTGGTCACCAGTTGGCAAGTGCGGTTATTGCCACCGCCCACCCAGGCAAATTCCTTGGTACACACAAAAGTACCGCCGACGATGTTTGCCGCTTCAGACAGATTGATTTTCTTCATTACAATATCCTTATATATATTAAAATATAAACACACTACCCATCACTCTGCCTGCAAGACAGAGTAATTCTTCAATACATTGAAAAACATTTAATTGATAACAATGAGAGCGCCGCGGGAAAAAGAATAGCCCTCTCACACAAGCAGATCAATACAATTATTTACACTGCACCGCAGGCTTAGTGGAATAAGTAACGTTTGATATAAGGATTATTCTAATTTAATTACTTATAAAAACATGGAAGTTAATTTCACCCCCGGAATAGCCACGATTTATTTGAAGGATAATTCTCAGTTTAAGAGGTAATTAACCAAGAAAATTTCAGATCCGACCAGTTAACCGGCGCTGGAAACAGGCTGAAAAGATTGCTTCCTGCCGCGCCGGACTTACACTGAGCAACAGGACTCTCACTCTTAGGATGCCCATGCTCGCGACTCACGAATACGCCAACGACCTGATTCTGTTTGCCCTGATTGTCGACTGCGGCTCGTTCAGCAAGGCGGCGGAGAGCGCCGGCATTACCAGTTCGGTGGTCAGCAAACGCATCGGGCGGTTGGAAAAATCGCTCGGCGCCCGGCTGATGTACCGCACCACCCGCAGCCTGACGCTGACCGAAAGCGGCCAGGCGCTCTACCAGCAGGCCAAGGAGATCGGCGCCAAAGTGCAGGAAGCGCTGTACGCCGTCAGCGAAAAGAGCGAAGAGCTGACCGGCACCATTCGTATGTCGGTGCCGACCATTTCGGGTGAGCTGCTGCTGAGTGAAAGCGTGGCGGAGTTTTGCGCCCAGCACCCCAGCCTGAAGGTCGAGATGCGGCTGGAAAACCGCTTCGTCGATCTGGTGGAAGAAGGCATCGATCTGGCGATCCGTACCGGCACCATGCCGGACTCCAGCCTGATTGCGCGGCCGATCTTCGATTCCCGCTGGGTGATCGTCTGCTCGCCGGGCTATCTGGAGAACCACCCCGAGCCGCGCAATCCCGACGATCTGCTTAGCCACAACTGCCTGACCTATACCTATCAAGAGAGCGGCACCGCCAACTGGCTGATGAAGCGGCCAGGGCGCAACGAAATCTACGAGCTGCAGGTTGACGGCAACCTGTCGGCCAACAATGCGCGGGCGATCCGCAAAGCGGTGATCGGCGGCCACGGCATCGCCATGGTGCCGCGCTGCATGGTGTACGAAGATTTGCAGGACGGCAAACTGACGGAGATCCTGGCCGGCCACTGCGGCAAGGTATTGGGCATTTACGCCGTCTACCCTTATACCCGCAATCTGCCGTTAAAAACTCGCCTGCTGATCGAACATATCATCGGTTCCTATCAAAATATCAGTCACTACTTTTAAGTTTCCACTCCTGATTATTTCCACGCGTCGTAAAGTACCGCGTGGATTACCGCATTTTTGGACATGAACTCGTGAACATTAACGCCTAATTAATGTGATCCAGCGCATTCATTACACAACATAAAAACCCATCCAATTGATTTTAAATCAATTTAATTCAGCCTCAACAGCCGACATTTTTCCCGCCGCCGGCACCATTCGCCGACGTTAAAAAATTATCGCGTGGCATCATCGCCAACGTTGTGATTAGAATGAAAATGTTGCGGTAATTAACCTTTCAGTTACATATCTCTGCCCATAAAAATAATAACCCTGAGGATCTTATGCCCCTGCTTTTCAGTATTGCGCCCATCGTCCTGCTGATATGGATGATGACCAAAAGGAATGGCGTGCCCTCTTATCTGGCCCTGCCGTTGACGGCCGCCGTGGTATATGTCCTGCAGCTCTGGTGGTTCGATGCCTCACTGCGGCTGCTGCATGCCAATATCATCACCGCGCTGGTCTCGACGCTGACGCCGATCACCATCATTGCCGGCGCCATCCTGCTCAACAAACTGATGCAGGTAAGCGGTGCGGAAAACGTGGTGCGCCGCTGGTTGGAAACCGTTAGCCCCAACCCGGTGGCCCAACTGATGATTATCGGCTGGGCGTTCGCCTTTATGATCGAGGGCGCCAGCGGCTTCGGCACCCCGGCCGCCATCGCCGCGCCGATTCTGGTCGGGCTGGGCTTCAACCCGCTGCGCGTCGCCCTGCTGACGCTGGTGATGAACTCGGTACCGGTCTCCTTCGGCGCCGTGGGCACCCCCACCTGGTTCGGCTTCGCCAACCTCGGCCTGTCGGACGCCAGCCTGCTGGAGATCGGCCGGCAAACCGCGCTGATCCACGTTGTCGCCGGCTTCGTCATTCCTCTGCTGGCGCTGCGCTTTATCGTTTCCTGGCAGGATATTCGCCGCAACCTGCCGTTTATCTTGCTCAGCGTGCTGAGCTGCACCGTCCCCTATCTGCTGCTGGCCCAGGTGAACTATGAATTCCCGGCGCTGGTCGGCGGCGCTCTCGGCCTGGCGCTGTCGGTGCTGCTGGCGCGCGGCGGCATTGGCCTCGCCCGCGCGGAAAAACCGCAGAGCGCCGCGCAGGCGGTGCCGTTCATGCAGGTGGTCAAGGCGATGACGCCGACCCTGCTGCTGATTGCTATCCTGATAGTGACGCGCATTCACCAGTTGGGCCTCAAGGCGCTGCTCAACACCACCACGCTGCTGTGGCAGGAAAACCTCGGCTGGCTCGGGGAGCTGCGCATCAGCCAAGCGCTGATCGTCGAACTGCGGCAGGTGCTGGGCACCTCCGCCGCGGCCGGCTACAAAACGCTGTATGTCCCGGCGCTGATCCCGTTCCTGCTGGTGGTGGTGTTGTGCATTCCGCTGTTCCGTCTGAATGGCGGCCAGGTGCGGCAAATGTTCAGCGAAACCGGCGGGCGCATCACGCGCCCCTTTATCGCCCTGTTCGGCGCGCTGGTCATGGTCAATCTGATGATGCTGGGCGGCGACAACGCGCCGGTGATCCTGATCGGGAAAGCGTTGGCGGCGCTGACCGGCGAGAGCTGGCTGCTGTTCTCTTCGTTCCTCGGCGCGCTGGGCTCGTTCTTCTCCGGTTCCAACACCGTTTCGAACCTGACGTTCGGCGGCATTCAGCAATCGATCGCCCAGAGCAGCGGCCTCGACGTCAATCTGACGCTGGCCTTGCAGTCCGTCGGCGGCGCCATGGGCAACATGGTATGCCTGAACAACATTATCGCGGTCTGTTCGATCCTGGGGATCGGCAACGCCGAAGGCAAAATCATCAGAAAGACCGCGCTGCCGATGCTGGCGTACGGCGGGATCGCGGCCGCTATGGCGGCGATCCTCTCGCTCTGACTGACAACCCGTTATTTGCAAGAAGACAAGAAGGTAAACACTATGATCATCTCCGCGTCAACCGACTACCGGGCCGCCGCCCAGGCCAAACTGCCGCCGTTTCTGTTTCACTACATCGACGGCGGGGCCTACGCGGAGCATACGCTGAAGCGCAATACCGCAGATCTGGCCGATATTGCCTTGCGCCAGCGCGTGCTGCGCAATATGTCCGAACTCAGCCTGGAGACCACGCTGTTCGGCGAGCAGTTGGCGATGCCGGTGGCGCTGGGGCCGGTGGGGCTGACCGGCATGTACGCCCGCCGCGGCGAAGTGCAGGCCGCGCGCGCCGCGGCCAAAAAAGGCATTCCGTTCACGCTGTCCACCGTGTCGGTCTGCCCCATCGAAGAGGTGGCCCCGGCGATCGATCGGCCGATGTGGTTCCAGCTCTACGTGTTGAAAGACCGCGGCTTTATGCGCAACGCGCTGGAGCGCGCCAAAGCCGCCGGCGTGAAAACGCTGGTGTTCACCGTCGACATGCCGGTGCCCGGCGCCCGTTACCGCGACGCCCACTCGGGGATGAGCGGCCCCAACGCCGCCCTGCGCCGCGTGCTGCAGGCGTTTACCCATCCGCAGTGGGCCTGGGATGTCGGCCTGTTCGGCAAGCCGCACGATCTGGGCAACGTCTCGGCCTACCGCGGCAAACCGACCAGCCTGGAAGACTACATCGGCTGGCTGGGCGCCAACTTCGATCCGTCGATTTCCTGGAAAGATCTGGAGTGGATCCGCGAATTCTGGGACGGCCCGATGATCATCAAAGGCATTCTGGATCCGGAAGACGCCAAAGACGCAGTGCGCTTCGGCGCCGACGGCATCATCGTCTCCAACCACGGCGGCCGCCAGCTGGACGGCGTGCTGTCGACCGCGCGCGCCATGCCGGCGATCGCCGACGCGGTGAAAGGCGACATTACCTTACTGGCCGATTCCGGCATCCGCAGCGGCCTGGACGTGGTGCGCATGATCGCGCTGGGCGCCGACAGCGTGCTGCTGGGGCGCGCCTTCGTCTATGCGCTGGCGGCGGCCGGCGAAGCCGGGGTGGCTAACTTGCTGGATCTGATCGACAAGGAAATGCGCGTCGCCATGACGCTCACCGGCGCGAAAACCATTGCGGAGATCAACGCCGGATCGCTGGTCAGAAACGCCTGACTCACAGCGGCTGCACGCCCTCCGGGTAGACGTTGTAGCTCATCTTGCTGATGAAGGCCCCGGCCGGTGACACCAGAACCCGGCCGGCGGCGTCCAACCCGAGGAAGGTGCCGGTGCAGCGCCCGGAGATAAAGTCGAAGAAGAACACCGAGCACACCGGGATAATCTTTTCCCGGAAGGTGAACAGGAACATCTCGTCCTCAAACTTGTAGTAAGTGGCGTAATCCATGTCGCCGTGCCCGAACTGCTCGCCGCGCAGGTTTTGCCAGGCGTAACGCTCGGTGTTGACGTAGAAGTGCTCGTAGTAATGGTTGGGGCTGTAAACGTTCAGCGTGCGATAACCGATCAGCTCGCGGGTCAGATGCGGCGCGATGCCGCCCGGCGTGACGCCGGCAATCAGCCCAACGTGGAAGCTTTGCTTGAGGCGGGATCCCTTTTCCACCGTTTGTTCGGGCAACAGCGTGCTGCGCACCAGCAGCGCCCGGCCGCTGTCGCGGTTGAGCACCAGCGTCAGGCATTCGTTGCCCGGCGACTGCAGCGGAATATTGAAGAAATAGCGCGCGGCGGAGGTTTGCACCTCTTCGTAAGCGTCCTCACCGCTCTCCCCTCCCCAGGCCCACAGCACCCGTTGCCGGTCGGCGCTGAAACGCAGCGTGATGTCCCCGCCGTCTTCAAAGGCGATCTGCAGCGTTTTGCCGCGCCAGTCCTGGGTACCCGGCAACCGGTTGGTATCGATGCCGCGCGCGAAATCGTCGTAATTCTTCCAGTCCGGCTCGGCATTTTGATTCAGTACGGATGATTCTGCTGACATCTTCGCTCTCCTTGATTGAATGGGATAAAACTCGTCTCAAACGTCGGCGACGCCCGCCGGCTTCACCGCTCGGCGGTTCACCACGGCAGGGGCGGTTTCATCGAGAAAACAACTCAGTACCCCGGCGCACACGGCACCGGCGGCCGCCAGCCACATTACGCTGACCAGGCCGTAGCGATCGGCGATCAGCCCGGCGATAAACGGCGCCAGGCAGCCGCCAATCACCTCGCCGATCCCCATCACCAGCCCCAACGCGGTGGCGATGCGCGCCGGCGACACCGTTTCCGACGGGATGGTGGCCATAAACAGCGTGAAACAGCCAAGGCCGGTATAAGACAGGAACACCAGCACGCCCAGCAGCCACGGATTGGCGACGTAGCTCAGGAACAGCGGGCAGCACACCGCCAGCAGCGAAAAGAAAATCAGCGTCGGTTTGCGCCCGAGGCGATCGGAGATCGCCGGTACCGCCACGCCCCAGAACACCCAGGCGGCGCCGATGGCGCTCATGATGCCGCCCATCGTGCCTTCACCGAAGCCACGGTCGGTCACCAAAAAGTTAGGGGTGAAGGTTATGATGATCATGAACCAGGTGACGAACACGCAGGAGATCAGAATGCACAGCGCCACGTTCTTGATTTTGAACAGCTCGCCGTAAGCGGCCTTGCCCGCCGGCTTACCGGCCGCCGGCGCGGCGCTGAAAGCGGGATCCTTTTTGCCGTTCACATAGCGATAGATCAGCCACGCCAGAATGATGCCCGGCACGGCGGTCAGGTGAAACGCCATGCTCCATCCCCACTTCTGCGCCAGATAGATGATCAGCGGCGGCGCGATGATGCCGCCCAACAGCCCTGGCGCCGCGCCCTGGATCAATCCCATGTTGAAACCGCGGCGCTGCGGCTGCGATCTTTCCACCATCAACGATTGCGCGATCGGCAATACCGGCCCCTCAGCAATCCCCATCAGCGCCCGGAAGATCAAGAGCATGGCAAACCCGCTGACCAGCCCCGACAGTGCGGAGAACAGCGAAAACACCAGGATCGACAGGATCAGCATCGGTTTACGGATATTAAAACGATCGGCTATCGCCCCCAACCCGGCGCCGGACAGTGCCCAGGTTAGCGCCAACACCGCCGACAGCGTGCCGAGATGCACGTTGCTGAGCTTGAGGTCGGCGGCAATCATCGGAAACAGAAACGAGATGGTCAGACGATCGACGAACACGCAGCCGAACACGAAAAACAAAATAATCAGCAACCGGTTCTCTTCACTTAATGCTCTGCGTGCCGCTGGCGATGTATTCATAGCGTCATTTGTCCATAAGTTAACTTATGAATGGCGACCCGCCATGGCATAAGTGTGTTAAGCGCTCGGCCAAGAGAGAAATTGGCCCTCCGTCACGACAACAACTCATTAACATGTTAATGGCATAAAATTATCGCAAGCCGGCGGTCTGTCAACCGGCGCTCTTCGAGAGACAAATGAAATTCTGAACGGGTACTATTTCAATATCGCATTATCACCTTCAGGTTATTTATCCTTCTGTTCTTGATACATATAAAATAATGTCCGGTACTTTCTTGCGATTAAAAAAAGCCTGTTTGCGCGTTATTTGCGAATAATCCCATCGATGACGCTTCAGGCTTATTAATTTTTTATCGGCATTGAATGATCGCCGCTCGCGCTTCAGAGCCATTTTTATCTATTGAATCATCTCGTTTTATTTTAAGGCCGCAGAAAAAACTAACTCTTACGAGGGAAAGGCCAACGGCGGGGTTATATAACCCCGTCTGGACAATAACAAAAGCGCAGAGCGTGACGTAAATCACGGCAATCATGCCGTATCCTGCAAAGCAATTATGCTCGCAACAGCAATTATCTATTGCGATTAGGGCTGTTTATCTCAATTTAGCGCCATGCAACACTTCGGGCCATCGTTCGACACCGCGCCGCAAGGCCTGAGACGGAGTGACACATGAGCATCGAAAGACTAACCCGGGAGCCGCTTTCCATCGGCATCGAGTTGCCGCTGGACAACGATTGGTCCACCAGCGGGCAGCTGAAACGCCAGCAGGACGGGCGGCCGTTCGGCGTGCCGGACATGAGCGAACACGCTGCGCGCATCAAGCTGGCCGATGAGCTCGGCTTTCGCGCCGCCTGGGTTCGCGACGTGCCGCTGTATGATCCGGACTTCGGCGACGCCGCGCAGGTGTTTGAGACCTTTACCTACCTCGGCTACCTGTCCAGCCTGACGCGCAATATTCTGCTCGGTACCGCGGCCGTGGTGCTGCCGCTGCGGCAGCCGTGGCTGGTGCGCAAAGCGGCTTCCACGCTGCAAACGCTGAGCGGCGATCGTCTGTTGCTCGGCGTCGCCAGCGGCGATCGCCCCGTGGAGTACCCGCTGTTCGGCGCCGATTACGCCGCGCGCGGTGAAAGCTTCCGCGCCAGCGTCGGCATTCTCAAAGGGGAAGCCGACAGTGCACTGCAACCGGGACTGCGCCTGCTGCCGGCCACGCCGCCGCCGCCGCTGCTGGTCGCCGGGCTGGCGCAACAAACGCCCGAGTGGGTGGGGAAAAATATGGATGGCTGGCTGTCGTATCCCGGCACGCCTGCGGACCACGTTTCGCGGGTCAAACTCTGGCGCAACGTAGCCGGTGACAAGCCCTACGTCAGCTTTATTCATCTCGACCTCACCGATAACGCCGACGCGCCGATTCAGCGCCATCGCTTCGGCATCAAAAGCGGCCGCAATGGGTTGATTCAGGAACTGAGCGCCATGCGTGACGCCGGGGTCAACCATATCGGCCTGCATTTTCGCCGCAACCAGCGGCCGCTGGAAGAGACGATGCAGGAGATCGGCCAATGGGTGTTACCGGAATTCCATCGCGCCTGACGCCCGCTTTAGCCCGCTATTCCGACCTGAGCGGGTCTTTGCCCCGTTACCGGGGCTTTTTTATTTCCGACGCTGCTGGTTCATAACAACTCGGTCTAATCCCTGCCGTCAAACGGCGGCATGATGACAAGGAAACGAGCCACCATGAGGAATGAGCAATGACGGCAAAACTGACAGAAGCAGGCTTTTGGCGCAAAACCGCCGACTCTTCATCGCTGCGCGAGCCGCGCGTGCTGATCCGGGTCTACGTCAACGAAGGCGAGATTGACCGCACCATCGCGTTTTACGAGCAGCTGCACGGCGTGGAAGCGGATATGCGTTTCGACTTCCCCGAGCATCGGCTGGTGCTGGCGGCGGTGGGGCCATTTCTGATCCTGGAAGGCTCGGAAGAAAACCTGCGTCCTTTTCGCAGCACCGTCGGCACGTTGCTGGTCGATGACATTTATCCCTACCACCAGCGGCTACAGGCCGCCGGCGCCGATATCTTCTTTGGCCCGGTGGAAGTGCCCACCGGCGCCTGTTTCAATGCGCGCCTGCCGGATGGCACGATTATCGAATACGTGCATCATCGGCCGCGCGCGGACGAATAAGCCGCCTCAGGGGAGCGCCGGCTTCATGGCGTAGCCGCGCAGATCCTTGCGCAGGCTGAGCATGTACAGCACGATCACCGCCGAGAAAGGCAAGCCGCACAGCACCACGGCAGTCTGCATCGCGCTGAAACTGCCGGCGTACAGCAGCCCGGCGCACACCAGCGTGGTGACCGCCGCCCAGAACACCCGGAGCCAGGCCGGCGCGTCATCGTGGGCGGAACCGCCCTGGCAGGACAGATTCGCTATCATCAGCGTGCCGGAATCGACCGGCGTCAGGAACAGCACGAAGCTTATCACCACCACAAAACCGGCGGTCAGCTGGGTATAGGGCAGGTATTCGAACAGCTTGAACACCGCCATCGGCGGATCGCTTTGCGCCACCTGCCCCAGAATCGCTTGCCCGCCCTCCAGCACCAGACTGATGGCGGTATTGCCGAAGATCGACAGCCACGCCAGCGTGAACCCCAGCGGGATCAGCAACACGCCGAAGATCAGTTCGCGGATGGTACGGCCTTTGGAAATACGCGCGATAAACAGCCCGACAAACGGCGCCCACGCCACCCACCAGGCCCAATAGAACAGTGTCCAGGCGCCCTGCCACTGGCGCGCCTTGCCGTACAGATACATATCGAAGCTGCGACTGACGAGCGAGGTCAGATAATCCCCAATGTTCTGCAACATGCCGTTGAGCAGGTTCAGCGTCGGGCCGGCCAGAAACACGAACAGCAACAGCAGGCACAGGAAGCCGACGTTGATGTTCGACAGCATGGCGATGCCCTTCTCGACGCCGGTGACCGCCGCCAGCGTGGCCACCACCATCATCACCACGATCAGCGCCAGCAGCACGCCGGTGCTTTGCGGGATGTCGAACAGGTAGAACAGCCCCGAGTTCACCAACAGCGCGCCGATCCCCAGGTTGGTCACCATCGAGATAACCGTCACCAGAATGCCGAAGCTGTCCACCAGATGGCCGACGCCGCCGTGGATGCGCTCGCCGAAGATCGGGTATAGCGCCGAACGCAGCGCCAGCGGCAAACCGCGACAATAGGCGAAATAGGCGAGCGCGGTGGCGATCAACGCATACAGCGCCCAACCGTGCAGCCCCCAGTGTAAAAAGGTCAGCGCCATCGCCTGCCGCGCCGCCTGTACGCTGCCGCCGTCGCCTTCCGGTGGCGACAGGAAGTGATCCAACGGCTCATAGGCACCGTAATACACCAGCGCAATGCCGATGCCCGACGAGAACAGCATCGCCACCCAGGAGGGATAGCTGAACTGCGGCGGCTCATCATCCTGGCTGAGGCGAATATGGCCAAAGCGCGACAGCGCCAGCCAGAACACGAACACCATACAGGCGACCATCAACAGCATGTAATACCAGCCGAACACGTCGGCCACCCAACTTTGCGCGACATTCAGCCACTGTTTGCTGGCGGCGGGAAACAGCACAATCAGCGCCCCCAGCAGCAAGATCACCGCGGCCGAGCCGAAAAATACCGGGACATTCAATCTGACAGGTTCTTCGTCAAGCGATGGGGGAGTTTTCATTGTCATTGGCAGGCTTCCATGATGCGAAAGACAGACGATTTAAATGCAACTTTTGGTTAACATCCTGTCGTCATTTATTTGACATTTTCGCAGCATATAGAGTATTGATTGACCGTTCAATCAATCAAATTCAAAGTGTGATTTGCCTATCAGTTGAGGAAAATATGTACCGCAGAGACATTCCTGAGCAGCGCAAGGAGCAGCTGATTAACGCCGCCTTCGAGACCATCAACGTTGTGGGGCTGGCTGGCGTCACCCTGTCGCAGGTGGCGAAAGAGGCCGGGCTGTCGACCGGCATCGTCAGCCACTATTTCGGCGATAAAGAAGGGTTGTTGAGCGCGACCATGCGCAAGATCCTGCGCGATCTGCGCGACGCGGTGGCCGAGTGCCGCGCTCAGGCAGCGAGCGACAGCCAGTCGCAGCTGTGCGCCATCATTCAGGGCAACTTCCACCCCAGTCAAACCAACGCCATTTCCATGCGCGCCTGGCTCGACTTCTGGGCCGCCAGCATGCACCAGCCGGTGCTGCGCCGCCTGCAGCGCGCCAACGATCGGCGGCTCTATTCCAATATATGCAGCCAGTTCCGCCGCGAGCTGCCGCTGCAGCAGGCGCGCGAAGCGGCGCGCGGGCTGGCGGCGATGATCGATGGGCTCTGGCTGCGCGGCAGCCTGGCCGGGGATGACACCGATCTGCAGCAGGATTACCGCATCGCCTGCGAGTACGTGATACAACGGCTCAAGGCCGCGCCATCGATGGTGTGAACGGCAGCGTCAGCGCGGCTCCTGCTCTTCGCTGTACTGGGTTTGCCACATGGCGGCGTAGCGGCCGTTCGCCGCCAACAGCGACTCATGCCCCCCGCGCTCGACGATTTCCCCCGCCTCCAGCACGATGATCTCATCGGCGTCCACCACGGTGGAGAGCCGATGGGCTATCACCAGCGTGGTGTGGTTGCGGCTCACCTCGCGCAGGTGCCCCTGGATTTCGCGCTCGGTCTGGGTATCCAGCGCGCTGGTCGCCTCGTCGAACACCAGGATGGCCGGATTTTTCAGGATGGTGCGCGCGATCGCCACTCGCTGCTTTTCACCGCCCGACAGCTTCAGCCCGCGCTCGCCCACCCGGGTGTCGTAACCGTCGGGCAGACCGACGATAAAATCATGGATATGCGCCAGCCGCGCCGCACGCTCGATTTCTTCATCGCTGGAGCCGGTTTTGCCATAGCCGATGTTGTAGCGCAGCGTATCGTTGAACAGCACCGTATCCTGCGGCACGATGCCGATCGCCTGCCGCAGACTGGCCTGGGTCAGTTGGCGAATGTCCTGGCCGTCGAGGGTAATGGCGCCGCCCTGCACGTCGTAAAAGCGAAACAGCAGGCGCGACAGCGTGGACTTGCCCGCGCCGGAGGCGCCGACCACCGCCACCGTGTGGCCCGCCGGAATGGTAAAGCTCACCTGCTTGAGGATCGGCCGACGCGTGTCGTAACCGAAGCTGACCGCGTCGAACCGCACTTCGCCGCGCTCGAGGCGCAGCGGCTGCGCATCCGGGCTATCGACGATCTCACGCTTTTCCTGCAGCAGATCGAACATGTTCTCCATGTCGATCAGCGCCTGGCGCACCTCCGAGTAGATAAAGCCGAAGAAGTTCAGCGGCTGGTACAGCTGCAGCAGGTATGCGTTGACCAGCACGAAGTCGCCGACCGTCATGGTCCCCTGCGTAATGCCCTGCGCCGCCATGGCCATCATGACGATCAGCCCGATCGAGATAATGGCGGTTTGCCCCAGGTTGATCGCGGTAAAACTGAATTGGTTCTTGATGGCGGCGTATTCGTACAGCCGGCGCGACAGATCGAAGCGCTCAGCCTCGAACGCTTCATTGCCGAAGTACTTCACGGTCTCATAGTTCAGCAGGCTGTCGATGGATTTGCTGTTGGCGTCGGCGTTGGCCTTGTTGAGCTCGCGGCGAAAGCGGGTGCGCCAGCTCACCGCCAGCACGGTGAACAGAATGTAGCAGCCGACCGTGGTCAGGATCGCCAACGCGAACCAGCCGTTCAGCATATGCCACATGATTGCCGTGACCAGCGTCAGCTCGAACAGGATCGGCACGATGGAGAACAACAATCGTGACAGCACCGTGGACACCGCCTGGGTGCCGCGCTCGATAGACAGCGACAGCCCGCCGGTCTGGCGCTCCAGATGAAAGCGCAGGCTCAGCGCATGCAGCTGGCGAAACACCCGCACGCCCAACAGGCGCGTGGCGTTCTGGCTGACGTGGATAAACATCACGTTGCGCAGTTCCTCAAACAGCGCGCCGCCCACCCGCGCCACGCCGTAGGCGACGATCAGCCCCAGCGGCACCGCCAGCATTTTCGCCGTCTCGCCGCTCAGCGCATCGACCATCGCTTTGTAGGCCAGCGGCACCAGCGTGGTGCTGACCTTGGCCGCCACCATGAACACGAAGGCCACCACCAAATACCCCCGCAGCCGCGGGTTGTCTTTCGGCCACAGATAGGGCAGCAGGAATTTCAGCAAGCGGGAACGATCCATCATGTAATATTCATCTTCTCGGTCGGGCTCGCGGCGCATGGCCGCGCGGGGGTTATGAGTTTGGCCTGGCCGGCGGCGAACGCCGCAGCCATCCCGTTTTCCTGCGGTGGCAACTCAGCATCATCCGTCAGGAGAAGCGGCGGCGACTCGGGCAAAGTTCAGGCATGGAGGAGACAATCACATGACCCACACGTATGCAAAGCGCTTTGCGCAGGTCTTTGACTATATCGACCGCCACCTGGACGAGGCGCTCACCGTCGAAAAACTGAGCGAAGTGGCCCATTTTTCGCGCTTTCATTTTCAACGCCAGTTTAGCGCGTATTGCGGCATCTCGGTGTGGCGTTATATCCAGTGGATGAGGCTTAAACGCGCCTCTTACCGCCTGGCGTATAACCCGTTGGAGCCGGTGATTGACATCGCGCTGGACGCCGGTTTTCAAAACCCGGAGTCCTTCAGCCGCGCCTTCAAACAGGCGTTCAGCCAAACGCCGAGCCAGTTTCGCAAACAGCCGGCCTGGATCGATTGGCAGCAGCGCTTTCCCGAACCAAAACACAAAAGGAAACAACCCATGAAGGTAGACATTGTCGATTTCCCTGCCACGCCGGTGGCGATGATCGAACATAGCGGCCCGCCCGCGCTGGTCAACGAAACCGCCGCACGCTTTATCGAGTGGCGCAAAACCAGCGGCCTGTCGCCGGTCAGAAGCAGCCGCACTTACGGCATCGCACCGCACGATCCGGCCATCACCGAAGCGCAGGACTTCCACTTCTTCATTTGCGGCGAGGTCACTGCGCCGATCCCGGAGGACAACGCCTTTGGCGTGGTGAACGGCACGCTGCCGGCCGGGCGCTGCGCGGTGCTGCGCCATCACGGCTCGCTGGATGGGCTCTCGGAAAGTGCCCACTATCTGTACCGCGAGTGGTTGCCGGCCAGCGGCGAGGAGCTGCGCGATTTTCCGCTCTATTTCCACTACCACAACTTCGTGCACGAGGTGGCGGAATATGAACTGGTGACCGATCTTTACCTGCCGCTGAAATAGCTGACATCTGGCTCCGCAAGGAGCCAGATTGACGTTAACAGGACGGCGACGAACCTTGCGGCGGCAGATAACGCTGCGGATCGAGTGCGGTAGCGCGATAGCGGATCTGGAAGTGCAGGAACACCGAATCGGTGCCGGTGCTGCCCATGGTGCCGATCTTCTGCCCCGCTTTCACATCCTGACCGTTGCGCACCAGAGTAGTGTCGTTGTGCGCATAGGCGGTAATAAAATCTTCGCCGTGCTTAATCATGATCAGGTTACCGTAGCCGCGCAGCTGGTTGCCGACGTACACCACTTTGCCCTTGGCGGAAGCGTAAATCGGCTGGCCGCGTTTACCGGCGATGTCGATGCCCTTGTTACCGCCATCGGCATTGGAGTACGCCTGCACGATCCGGCCGCTGGTCGGCCAGCGCCAGCAACGTGCGGCGCCCGGCGGCGGCGTTTGCTTGGCGATCGCGGCGGAAGACGAGGATGTTTTACGGCGCGTAGCGGCGGTTTTGGTCGGCGCGCCGCCGCTCAGCCGCAGTTTTTGCCCCACTTCCAGATTATAGGGCGGGCGTATCTTGTTGATTCTGGCCAGATCGCCGACTTCGCTGTCGGTGATCCAGGCGATGTAGTACAGCGTATCGCCCCGTTTGACGGTGTAGGACTTGCCGGTGTAGCTGCCCTTCGGCAGTTTGTCGTAGTCGCGGTTGTAGGTGTTTTTACCCGAACACCCGGCCAACAGCAGCCCCAATGTCAGACACACCGCGATGCGGCGCCACCTTGCCAGCTTGCTTCCTGTGCTCAAATCCTGTCCCCAATCGTCTTTTCGGTTCTGATACGCGTCAGCCGCACAGTGTAACATTTGCGCCGGGTCAGTCAAAAACCCCCAGACGGTCTATGCTAAACAGGTAAGGATGACTGATTAATTACCCAACGACGAAATGGAGTACTGTCATGTTGAACCTCGACCGCAATAATCTGCCCCTCCTGAGCGAAGAGCTGCTCAAAAAGCAACGCACCACCCTGCTGATCATCGCCTTCCTGCTGCTGGCGGGCGGCATACTGTGCCTGGTGAATCCTTTCGCCTCCGGCGCAGCGCTGAGCATCGTAGTGGGCATCCTGCTGCTGTTGAGCGGCGCCGGGCTGATTATCGCCATGATAGCCAACCGGGCGCAGAATACCTGGCCGATGATCGGCGGCATTCTGCTGGGCGTGGCCTACCTGATTATCGGCTATGTGTTCATCACCAGCCCGCTGGCGGGCATTCTGGCGCTGGCGGTCTACCTCGCCGTGCTGTTTGCGCTCGGCGGCATCGCGCGCCTGGCGGCAGGCTATATGCGCCGAGGCCTGCCGGGCAACTGGCTGCAGTTCGTCATCGGCGTGCTCGATTTGATCATCGCCTGGATGCTGATCGGCTCAGGCCCTGCGGCGTCGGTGACGCTGGTGACGGCGATCGTCGGCATCGAGATGCTGGTCAGTTCCTTTGCCCTGTTCCAGGCGGCGAATCTGTTTAAACGCGCCTGATCGTAACGGCCCGCCGACGGCGGGCCGCCATCCCCTCCCCATTTGCAAACAAAACAAGGCGATACCCCCTCAGCTTGTCCGTGGTTATCTTCATCGGTAAGTGCCAATATAGGCGAAGACAAGGGAGCTGAAACCGATGACAACCCATTCCAAACCGTTGAACTCGCGGGAAGTCTGCCTGCAATTACGCCACTTCAACCAGGTAATCGGGCAACAATGCCGCAATATGGCGCGCCAAAAAACCGCTTGCCCGTGCTGCCTGACGGACATCGCCACCGGCTGCGACGCCGGTATCAAACTGTGTGGACAGCAGTTGGCCAAACCCAACCCGCAAACCCCGTTATTCCGGCAGATTCGCAACCTGCTGCTCGACCTGCGCGCAGAAGCGATAGGGGTTCACAGAATAGACGTCCTGAACCGCACCAATAACGAAATCTCCTGGCTGTTGCGCGAGCTTTATTTCGAGACATTCTGAACACGAGGGCCGCGCGCCCATCGCTTGATACCTGCCGGTGCGGGCAAGATGCCGCGCCGTTTCACCGCCGCATCAGCCGACTTTTCGCCACGTTATCTTTTTGCGCTCTCCCCACTTTACGACCGCCATCACACCTCGCCAACCCCACATTGCGTTGGTTATAGAGTCGTCTACAATTCAATCGAATTACCCCCTACAACATCAGAAATTATTATTATTAGAGGTGATTATGTTACAGAAACACGAAAACGTAATAAGTATGACTGTACTAAGCCCGCAAGCCACCCAAGAGCTGATGCCCTCATTTTCTTCCTTGCCCCACACGCAACATGCCGACGGCAAATATCGCCTGCGCCGTTATTCCGTCGTGAAATACCTCAACCCCAACATCGCCGAAGTGGGGCCGCGCACCTTCATGCAGTCGGATCAGATCAACCATTTCCAGGGCAACGTGGTGCGCCGCTTCGAGCCTATCGACAGCGCCGTGCTGCAGAGCGCCGGCATGGCGGAGATGTGTAACCTGTTTGCCGAAAATAACGAACTGCCGGAAGGCGCCGAGATAGAGATCCACCAGATGCGCGTGGTCGCCATCCAAAAAGATACGCTGGTGGCGCCGGAAGGCATTCACCAGGACGGTTTCGACCATATCGCGATGATCGCCATTCACCGCCACAATATCGTCGGCGGCGAAATCATGCTGTACGACGACAGCCGCCACGATCCTTTCTTCAAAAAAGCGCTGGCCGACGGTGAAGCCGTGCTGTTGGCGGACAGTAAACTGTGGCACAACGCCACGCCGATCAATACCGTAAGCCCGAATGAAGAAGGCTATCTGGATCTCTTCGTCCTCACCGCTCGGGGAGAGAAAGCATGACCTTTACCCCCGAGCTCGCCCGACGCCAGTTCAGCGCCCTGTCCCGGCAGATCGACGGCAAACCGGCGATCTTTTTCGACGGCCCCGGCGGTGCGCAAGTTTCCCAGGGCGTGCTGGAAAAAATGACCGACTACCTGGGGAAGTACAACGCCAACCTGGGCGGGCACTACTTCTCCAGCCGGGTTACCGGCGAGGTGATGAGTCAGGCGCGCGAATCGGTGCGCGCCTTGTTAAATGCGCCGTCGCCCGACAACATCGTCTTCGGCATGAACATGACCACGCTGACCTTTCATCTCAGCCGCATCATCAGTCGCGATTGGCGGGACGGCGATGAGGTCATCGTCACCGCGCTGGATCACTACGCCAACGTCTCCAGCTGGCAGCAGGCCGCCGCCGACAAAGGCGCCGTGGTGCATCAGATAGCGCTGGAGAGCGCCGATTGTTCTCTCGACGCGGCAAAAGTGTGCGCGCGCATCAACGCCAACACGCGTCTGGTGGCGGTCAGCTACGCGTCCAACGTCACCGGCAGCATCGTCGATATCAAAACCATCGTTGAAGCCGCGCATCGGGTGGGCGCGCAGGTGTATGTCGACGCCGTTCATTACGCGCCGCATAACCTGATCGACGTGCAGGCGTTGGGATGTGACTTCCTGGTGTGCTCCGCCTACAAATTCTTTGGCCCGCACGTCGGCATGGCCTACATCGCGCCGCAGTGGCTGCAGCGCCTGCGTCCGTACAAAGTCGAACCGGCCACCGACGTCGGCCCCGGCCGTTTCGAGACCGGCACGCAGAGCTTCGAAGCGCTGGCCGGCGTCGCGGCCGCTATCGAGTATTTGGCGCAGTGGGGCACGCCCGGCGCGCCGTTAAGGCAGCGCTTGCAGGAGAGCTTCGCCGCCTACCACCGGTATGAAGAGGCGCTGTGCCGCCACTTTTTGCAACGGCTGCAGCAACTCGACGGCGTGCGGCTCTACGGCAATCCGCAGGCGGACAGCGCACGCCGCACGCCGACCTTCGCCCTGACCTTCAGCGGCCAGGCGCCCGACGCGATCGCCCGACGGCTGGGGCACCACAACATCTGCGCCGGCAGCGGACATTTCTATGCGCTGGGCCTGATTCAGCAACTGGGGCTGCAGGACGGCGGCGTGCTGCGCATCGGCATGATGCACTACAACACCCTTGATGAGATCGATACGCTGTTTGAAATACTCGCCAAGGAGACCCTCGGTTAATGCGCCATAACGGCCTGCCCGGTTTTCCGGCGGGCCACACCGCATGAATAGCCGTGCGTCTCGCCGGAGGCGTTAAACGTGAATAACGCTGCCCCTGTTTGAGGGGTTGGGTAGAATAGGCGGGATTTTTTTGAAAAGGGATTTTAACGTTGAGAAAATATGCCGTTATCACCGCCGCGTTGATGATGTCTTCCTGCGCTACGCCGGAAAAGTGGGAAGCGCAAACGGCGGCTCCGACACCCCTTGAAGCCGCCAGAGCAAGCTGCCGACAAGAAGCCGAACAACGCTATCCCGTGAGCCTGTCTTTAGACACCCGCTCGCCTGTATTCTCCTCCATGAATATCAACGGTGCGGATATCCCCAATACTCACGGCGTCGTTTTTCCTTCGGACCGTAATGAAATGCGCAGAAAAGAACACGTTAATGCCTGCATGAAATTGGAGGGATGGGAAAATAAGAATAAGGTGACGGGGTTATTGGCCTTTTTATTTAACTAACGGCAACGTGAATTATTCGGAATTACCGCACAGAGACAGCGGTAATTCCGCTCTATAGAGCGGCGTCGGCCTCCTGCGCCAGCCCGACTATTTTGCTACGATATTACAGTCACCACCTTTCCTCCATTCAGGGCGATAATCAAACAAATGGAATAAATCAATTTATGAGTGAGAAAGACACCTCCTTAAATAAGCCGCAAAGCCATATCAACAAAGCGGTATTCTTCACCTCTGCAGTCCTCATTTTTCTTCTGGTCGCCTTCGCCGCCTTTTTCCCCGACGTCGCTGACAAAAACTTCAAGCTTCTGCAGCAACAAATCTTCACCAACGCCAGTTGGTTTTATATTTTGGCCGTGGCGCTCATATTGCTCAGCGTGACGTTTCTGGGGCTTTCTCGTTACGGCGACATCAAACTTGGCCCCGATCATGCGCAACCCGATTTTCGCTACCACTCCTGGTTTGCCATGCTGTTTTCGGCGGGGATGGGCATTGGTCTGATGTTCTTCGGCGTGGCGGAACCGGTTATGCACTATCTCTCGCCGCCGGTCGGCACGCCCGAGAGCATCGAGGCGGCCAAACAAGCCATGCGCCTGACCTTTTTCCACTGGGGGCTGCATGCCTGGGCAATCTACGCCATCGTGGCGTTGATTCTGGCCTTCTTCAGCTATCGGCATGGCCTGCCGTTGACCCTGCGCTCCGCGCTTTATCCGATCATCGGCGATCGCATTTATGGCCCTATCGGCCACGCCGTCGATATCTTCGCCGTCATCGGCACCGTATTCGGGGTCGCGACCTCGCTGGGTTATGGCGTATTGCAGGTCAACGCCGGGCTTAACCACCTGTTTGGCGTGCCAATCAACGAAACCGTTCAGGTGATATTAATCGTGGTGATTACCGGGCTGGCCACCATTTCCGTGGTTTCCGGGCTGGAGAAGGGCATACGCTTTCTGTCGGAGCTGAACCTCAGCCTGGCGCTGTTGCTCCTGGCCTTGGTCTTGCTGTTGGGGCCAACCGTTTTGCTGTTGAAATCCTTTGTGGAAAATACCGGCGGCTATCTGTCCGAGCTGGTCAGCAAAACCTTCAACCTGTATGCCTATGAACCCAAATCCAGCAACTGGCTAGGCGGATGGACGCTGCTCTACTGGGGGTGGTGGCTCTCCTGGTCGCCTTTCGTCGGGATGTTCATCGCACGGGTTTCCCGCGGCCGAACCATCCGCGAATTTGTCACGGGCGTGCTGTTCGTCCCGGCCGGCTTCACCCTCATGTGGATGACCGTGTTCGGCAACAGCGCCATTTACCTCATCATGGAAAAGGGCGCGACAGATCTCGCCGCTACGGTACAACAAGACGTGGCCTTGGCGTTGTTTAACTTCCTGGAGCATTTCCCATTCTCCAGCGTGCTTTCGTTTATCGCCATGGCGATGGTTATCGTCTTTTTTGTCACGTCCGCCGACTCCGGCGCCATGGTCGTGGATACGCTGGCTTCGGGCGGCTCCAGCAACACGCCGGTATGGCAACGCATTTTCTGGGCGTCGCTGATGGGCATCGTCGCCATCGCCTTGCTGATCGCCGGGGGGCTCAGCGCGCTGCAAACCGTCACCATCGCCAGCGCGCTGCCTTTCTCGGCCATCTTGCTGATATCCATTTACGGTTTGCTTAAGGCGCTGCGTCGCGATCTGACCAAGCGCGACAGCCAGAATATGGCCACCATCGCCCCTACCGCCGCCCGCAATCCTATCCCCTGGCAGCGCAGGCTGCGTAATATCGCTTATCTGCCAAAGCGCTCGCTGGTTAAGCGCTTTATGGACGAAGTCATCCAGTCGGCCATGACGCTGGTGCAGGAGGAGCTGAGTAAGCAAGGCACGCTCAGCAGTATCAACACCGGCGCGGAAGATCGCATTCGTTTCGAGGTTGATTTAGGCGATGAGCTTAACTTTATCTATGAAGTCAGACTGCGCGGCTACAGCTCGCCGACCTTCGCCCTGGCCGGGCTGGATAATGATGAACAGCAAGCCGAGCAGCACAAATATTATCGCGCGGAGATCTACCTGAAAGAAGGCGGCCAGAACTACGATGTCATGGGCTGGAATCAGGAGCAGTTGATCAACGATATTCTCGACCAGTACGAAAAGCATCTGCATTTCTTGCATCTGGTGCGCTGAATGCCGACATGCCGTCCCCAGGGGCGGCATTTTTTTGCCCTGCCTTCCTCCCTGCGGCGCTGATGATGCGGGTGGGATGGCGGGCGACCAGAAATAATGCTTACATGTGCAAAGGATTGGGTTGGGGTAACGTTTTGGAGAATCAGGATGCTTTTATGAGGGGGTACTGGAGCGGGTGAAGGGAATCGAACCCTCGTATGCAGCTTGGGAAGCTGCCGTTCTACCATTGAACTACACCCGCATCGGTGTGCGACAGGCATTATAACCGGTTATCGGCGGCGGGCAAGCGGAGATGGCGCGTAACTGTCGATGTTTTAAGCGGTTAAGTCCTGCAGACGAAAAAAAACCGGCGCAGTTGCCCGCACCGGTTGTTGCACGCTAAACGCGATTATTTCTGCGGGCGCATCGCCGGGAACAGAATCACGTCGCGGATGGTGTGGCTGTTGGTGAACAGCATCACCATGCGGTCGATGCCGATGCCCAGACCGGCGGTCGGCGGCAGGCCGTGCTCCAGCGCGGTGACGTAGTCTTCGTCGTAGAACATCGCTTCGTCGTCGCCGGCGTCTTTGGCGTTCACCTGATCGGCAAAGCGCTGCGCCTGGTCTTCGGCGTCGTTCAGCTCGGAGAAGCCGTTGCCGATTTCACGGCCGCCGATGAAGAACTCGAAGCGGTCGGTGATTTCCGGGTTCACGTCGTTGCGGCGCGCCAGCGGCGACACTTCAGCCGGGTACTCGGTGATGAAGGTCGGCTGAATCAGATGGCTTTCCGCCACTTCTTCGAAGATCTCGGTCACGACGCGGCCCAGGCCCCAGCTCTTCTCAACCTTGATGCCGATGGATTCCGCGATGGCCACCGCTTTGCCCATGTCGGCCAGGTCAGCCAGATCGGTTTCCGGACGGTATTTCTTGATCGCCTCGGTCATGGTCAGCTTCTCGAACGGCTTGCCGAAGTCGAACACTTCGTCGCCGTACTGCACCTGAGAGGTGCCCAGCACTTTCTCGGTCAGGGTGCGGAACAGCGTCTCGGTCAGCTCGATCAGGTCTTTGTAATCCGCGTAAGCCATGTAGAGTTCCATCATGGTGAACTCTGGGTTGTGACGCGGAGAAACGCCTTCGTTACGGAAGTTGCGGTTGATTTCGAACACGCGCTCAAAGCCGCCGACCACCAGACGCTTCAGATACAGTTCCGGCGCGATGCGCAGGTACATGTCGATATCCAGCGCATTGTGGTGGGTGATGAACGGACGCGCCGACGCGCCGCCCGGGATCACCTGCATCATCGGGGTTTCGACTTCCATGAAGCCGCGTTCCACCATGAAGTTACGGATAGCTGACATCACCTGAGAACGCACCTTGAAGGTGTTGCGCGATTCTTCGTTGGCGATCAGATCCAGGTAACGCTGGCGGTAACGGGTTTCCTGATCCGCCAGGCCGTGGAATTTGTCCGGCAGCGGACGCAGCGCTTTGGTCAGCAGACGCAGTTCGGTGCAGTGGATCGACAGTTCGCCGGTCTTAGTTTTGAACAGCTTGCCGCGCGCGCCGAGGATATCGCCCAGGTCCCACTTCTTGAACTGCTCGTTGTACACGCCTTCAGCCAGATCGTCGCGCGCGACGTACAGCTGAATGCGGCCGCCCACGTCCTGCAGCGTAACGAAGGATGCCTTGCCCATAATGCGGCGGGTCATCATGCGGCCGGCGACGGTCACTTCTACGCCCAGCGCTTCCAGCTCTTCGTTGTCTTTATCGCCGTACGCGGCGTGCAGTTTGTCGGAGGTGGAGTCGCGACGGAAGTCGTTCGGGAACGCAATGCCGTTCTCACGCAGGCCGGCCAGTTTCTCGCGACGGGACTGCAGTTCGTTATTGAGATCCAGCGCCTGATCGGCGCCCTGTACTTGTTGTTCAGACATTTCTATTCCTCATAACCCGGCTTTCAAACTTGCCTCAATGAATTTATCCAGGTCGCCATCCAGTACGGCCTGCGTGTTACGCGTTTCGACGTTGGTGCGCAAATCCTTGATGCGGGAGTCATCCAGCACGTAAGAACGGATTTGGCTGCCCCAGCCGATGTCGGACTTGTTGTCTTCCATCGTCTGCTTATCAGCATTTTTCTTTTGCATCTCAAACTCGTACAGCTTGGCTCGCAGCTGTTTAAACGCTTGATCCTTGTTCTTATGCTGAGAACGGTCGTTCTGGCACTGCACCACGATGTTGGTTGGCAGGTGAGTAATACGTACGGCGGATTCGGTTTTGTTGACGTGCTGACCGCCCGCACCGGAGGCGCGGTACACGTCGATACGCAGATCCGCCGGGTTGATTTCGATATCGATATCGTCGTCGACTTCCGGGTAGATGAACACCGAGCTGAACGAGGTATGGCGACGGCCGCCGGAGTCGAACGGGCTCTTGCGCACCAGGCGATGCACGCCGGTTTCAGTGCGCAACCAGCCGAACGCGTAGTCGCCGATGATCTTGATGGTGGCAGACTTCAGGCCCGCGACGTCGCCGTCGGACTCTTCGATCACTTCGGTCTTGAAGCCCTTGGCTTCGGCCCAGCGCAGGTACATGCGCAGCAGCATGCTGGCCCAGTCTTGCGCTTCGGTGCCGCCGGAACCGGCCTGGATATCCAGGTAGCAGTCGGCGCTGTCGTATTCGCCGGAGAACATGCGGCGGAATTCCAACTGATCCAGCTTGCTCATCAGTTGATCCAGCTCGGCGACCGCTTCGTTGAAGGTTTCTTCATCGTCGGCTTCCACAGCCAGTTCCAGCAGCCCGCCGACGTCTTCGCCGCCCTGCTCCAGCTGATCGATGGTTTCAACGATGGCTTCCAGCGCGGCGCGCTCTTTACCGAGCGCCTGTGCGCGCTCCGGCTCGTTCCAAACGTCCGGCTGTTCCAGCTCGGCGTTGACTTCTTCTAGGCGTTCCTTCTTGGCATCATAGTCAAAGATACCCCCTAAGAACCGCAGTCCGCTCGGACAGGTCCTGAATTCGGTTTTTTACCGGGTTAATTTCAAACATGGTTTCGTTCTTTTACGTTGATGTCGTCGATGGCGGAATGCCATTGGAACCGCTAATTCTAACGGATCCGGGCGGCAGTTTATAGCGAGTTGGTCAGTTTTTGTGGCGATCGGGAAGGATGCAGGGGATTGGAGAGCCCAATCCCCGAATTGTGTTCAATTTCGCCTCAGCGCGGCCAAAGATGCTGGATCAGCAGCTGCACGTTGCGGTTGCCGCGAAACTCGTTGACGTCGAGCTTGTAGGCCAGTTCGACCTCGCGCACGCTGCTGTCCGGCCACAGCGTGGTGTCCACGTTGAACGCGATGCCGTCGAGCAGCGGGCCGCCGCCGAGCGGTTCCACCATCAGCTTCAGGTGTTTTTCGCCCACCAGCCGCTGCTGCAGAATGCGGAACTTGCCGTCGAAGGTCGGTTCCGGGAACGCCTGGCCCCACGGGCCGCCCTCGCGCAGCAGCTCCGCCGTGGCCAGCGATAGCTCCTGCATCGCCAGTTCGCCGTCGGACCAGATCACCCCTTCCAGCATCGCCGGATCGAGCCATTCGCCCACCAGCTCGCCAAAACGCTGGCGGAATTCGTCGAATTTGGCCTCTTCCAGCGACAGCCCGGCCGCCATCGCGTGGCCGCCGAACTTCATCATCAGCCCGGGGTTCAGCATATCCAGCCGCTCCAGCGCATCGCGCATGTGCAGGCCGGGCACCGAACGGCCGGAGCCTTTCAGGATGCCGTCACCCGCCGGCGCGAACGCGATCACCGGGCGGTGGAAACGCTCTTTGATACGCGAAGCGAGGATGCCCACCACGCCCTGGTGCCATTCCGGGTGATACATCGCCAGCCCGTAAGGCAGCTCGGTGCTGGTGCGCTCCAGCTGATCGCACAGCTGCAGGGCTTCCACCTGCATGCCCTGCTCTATCTCGCGTCGCGTCTGGTTCAGCGCATCGAGATCGTTGGCCAGCATGCGCGCCTGCGCGATGTCGTCGCTCAGCAGCAGCGCCACACCGATCGACATGTCGTCCAGCCTGCCGGCGGCGTTGAGCCGCGGGCCGAGGGCGAAACCGAGATCGTTGGCCGCCAGTTGGCGGGCGTCGCGGTTGGCCACCTCAAGCAGCGCGCGGATGCCCGGTCGGCATTTGCCGGCGCGAATACGGTTTAACCCCTGATACACCAGAATGCGGTTGTTGGCGTCCAGCGGCACCACGTCGGCCACGGTGCCGAGCGCCACCAGATCCAGCAGTTCCGCCAGATTCGGCATCGCCAGCGCGCGCTGCTCGAACCAGCCGCTGTCCCGCAGCCGGGCTCGCAGCGCCAGCATCAGGTAGAACGCCACGCCTACCCCCGCCAGCGATTTGGACGGGAAGGCGCAGCCGCGCAGGTTGGGGTTAACGATCGCTTCAGCCGCCGGCAGGGTCTCGCCCGGCAGGTGGTGATCGGTCACCAGCACCTGCATGCCTTTGGCGTGCGCCACGTCGACGCCGGCGTGGGAGGAGATGCCGTTATCGACGGTAACAATGAGTTCTGCGCCGCGCGCCGCCGCCTGCTCCACCACTTCGGGGCTCAGGCCGTAACCGTCTTCGAAACGGTTAGGCACCAGATAATCGACGGCTGCGCCGCCCATGCTGCGCAGCGCCAGCACCGTCAGCGCGGTGCTGGTGGCGCCATCGGCGTCGAAATCGCCCACCACCATGATGCGGCGACCGTCGGCCAGCGCTTGCTGCAACAGGCTGACGGCGTCGTCGATGCCGTCCAGCTGTTGCCAGGGCAGCATGCCCTTAACGCCGCGCTCCAGCTCTTGCTCAGCCTGCACGCCGCGCAGGGCGTAAAGCCGACGCAGAAGCGGCGGCAAACTGGCGGGCAGATGCGTGTCGTCCGCCGCCGGGCGGCGGCGTAGTTGCGTTTTGATACTCACCGGCGATTAACCACCGGCTTTGGTGGCGGCCTGATGCGCGTCCAGCATGGCGGCCATCTCTTTCGGCCCCTGATAGCCCGGGATCATCATGCCGTTTTCCAGGATGATGGCCGGCGTGCCCTGAATGCCGAACTGCACGCCCAGCTCGTAATGCTTGCTGATGTCGGTTTTGCAGGTCGCCGGAGAAACGGCGTCGCCCTTCATGGCGGCGTCGAACGCCTTGGCCTTGTCGGCGGTGCACCAGATCGACTGCATGTCTTTTTCAGCCTGGGAAGCCAGCCCCTGGCGCGGGAACGCCAGGTAACGCACGGTAATGCCCAGATCGTTGTACTCTTTCATCTGCTGATGCAGTTTGTGACAGTAACCGCAGGTGATATCGGTGAACACGGTGATCACGTGTTTCTCTTTCGGCGCTTTGTAAACGATCATCTGATCTTTCAGCGCGTCCATCTTGGTGCTCAGCAGTTGGTTGGTCACGTTGACCGGCTCTTTGCCGCTGACGTCGAACAGCGGGCCCTGCAGGATGTGCTTGCCGTCTTCGGAGGCGTACAGCACGCCGCTGTCGGTCAGCACGGTTTTCAGGCCGTTGACCGGCGAAGGCTGCACGTCCGCCTGCTGAATGCCCAGGCTGGCGAGCGCTTTTTTGATCGCCGCGTCATCGGCATGGGCGGCGCCGGCCACCGAAGCCACCAGCAGAGAGAGCAGCATTAAACCTTTTTTCATTGTTCCAATCCTTTCGAACCCGCCGCTCAGGCGCGCGGGTGATGCTGTTGATGTAGCTGTTTCAGTCGTTCGGTCGCTACATGAGTATAAATTTGCGTGGTCGAGAGATCGCTGTGGCCTAACAACATCTGTACGACACGGAGATCGGCCCCATGGTTCAGCAAATGGGTGGCGAACGCGTGCCGCAACACGTGCGGCGACAGACGCTCGCTGTCGATGCCCGCAAGGATGGCATAGTGTTTGATGCGATGCCAGAACGTCTGTCGGGTCATTTGCTGACACCGGTTGCTGGGGAACAGCACATCCAGCGTCTGGCCGTTGACCAGCCACGGGCGACCGTGCTCCAGATAATTTTCGATCCAGTAGACCGCTTCTTCGCCCAGCGGCACCAGCCGCTCCTTGTTGCCCTTGCCGATCACCCGCACCACGCCCTGACGCAGGCTGACGTCGCTGATGTTCAACCCCACCAGCTCAGAGACCCGCAGCCCGGTCGCGTACAACACCTCGAGCATCGCCTTGTCGCGCAGCTCCAGCGGCTGATCGACGCAGGGCGCCTGCAGCAGCGCATCGACCTGCGCCTCGCTCAGATCTTTCGGCAAACGCTGCGGCAACTTGGGAGACGCCAGCTGTGCGGTGGGATCGTCGGCGCGCAGCTTTTCGCGGTACAGATACTGAAACAGGCGACGCATGGCGCTCAGCAAGCGCGCAGAGCTGGTGGCCTTGTAGCCACCGTCCACCCGCTCGGCGAGAAACGCCTGCAGATCCAAGGCCTGCGCCTGCAGCAAGTCGGTGTTTTGCTGGCCAAGCCAGGCGCCCAGGGCCTGCAAATCCAGCCGGTAGGAGGCCAGCGTATTTTCCGCCAGATTGCGCTCAAGCCACAGCGCATCCAGGAATTGCTCAATCAGCGCATTGTCTTGCTGTTGCACGCGGTCCTCTCTTCGTTGCATTTCCACCCGCGCCATTATGCCTTAAGCCGACGCAAATCAGGTATACTCGCTGCAATTCTCTAAACAGCAACGTAACGGTTTACACATGAAGATTGGTCTGTTTTACGGCTCCAGCACCTGCTACACCGAGATGGCGGCAGAAAAAATCCGTGAGATTCTGGGTGAAGACCTGGTCGACCTGCACAACCTGAAAGACGTCTCGCCCAAGCTGATGGAGGACTATTCCATTCTCATCCTCGGCATCCCGACCTGGGATTTCGGCGAACTGCAGGAAGACTGGGAAGCGATCTGGCCGCAGCTGCCGGCGCTGGATCTGAAAGGTAAGATCGTCGCCATGTACGGCATGGGCGATCAGCTCGGTTACGGCGAGTGGTTCCTCGACGCGCTGGGTATGCTGCACGATCACATCGCGCCGCTGGGCGTGCAGTTCATCGGCTTCTGGCCAACTGAGGGCTTCGAGTTCACCAGCCCCAAACCGCTGAGCGCCGACGGCAAACACTTCGTCGGCCTGGCGCTCGATGAGGTCAACCAATACGACCTGAGCGAAGAGCGCCTGCAGCAATGGTGCGAACAGATCCTGTTGGAGATGGAGCCGCTGCTGTAGCCGCTATCGGGCGCGTAGCGCGCCCGATCCCCCTCGCTTATTTCCACAGACGGAAGCGTGGCTCGTCTTCCGCAGCTGGCGTTTCCTTGGTCAAACGCGCCGGATCAGCCACCTGATACCAGTCCAGTTTGCGCGTCAACAGCATAATGCCCGCCAGAATGGCGAACAGCAGCCCTGCTCCCAGCACCAACGCATTGTCCTCCGACTGCAACAGCAAATAGAGCACGCCATACAACAGCAATAGGCTCGCGGCGAACAGCGCACCGCGCAGCTTGCCGCGCAGTACGGCGCTCAGATAAAAGCCGATCAGTCCGCTGCAGGCGATGCTGGCCGCCAGGTAAGCGAGAGCGAATCCCAGGTGTTCGGAGAAGGCCAGCAGAATCAGGTAGAACAATACCAGCGCCGCGCCGACCAACAGATATTGAATCGGGTGCACCCGCAGCCCGGTCAGGGTTTCGAACAGGAAAAATGCCATAAACGTCAGCCCGATAAACAGCAGCGCGTATTTGACCGCGCGCTCGGTCAGCTGATAATGATCGACCGGTTCGACCAGGCTGGCGCTGAAGGCCGGCAGCTTGTCCTCGTCGATAATGCCATCGTCGTAATAGAACGCACTGTTGATGTTGTTGGCAAACCAGGTGCTGCGCCAGCGAGCGCTAAACCCCTGCTCCGTCACCTTGCGTTCGTCCGGCAGAAAGTTGCCGAGGAAATTCGGATGCGGCCAGTTGCTTTGCAGCTGCAGCTCGCTGCTGCGCCCCAGCGGCACCAACGACAGGCTGCTGGTGCCCGCCAACGTCAGGGTGAAGTCGGCGTTCAGCCCCTCTTTTTGTTGCAGCATCGCCAGCGTCAGCGGGGCGTGGATCCCCTGGCGCAACGATCCCACGCCGGTGCCTGGCTCAAACGCCACCGGCTGCGGCATTGCCAGCGGAGAAATGCTCTTGATGCCGCGAGAGTCACTCAGCGCCACCAGCAGGAACGGCTGGCCGACGGTCACGTTGGCGCGTTGCAAATCCGTCAGCTCCGGCTGGCCGAAACGCACCTTGAAGCTCAGCGGCCCCTGGTAAACTTGCGTTTGATAAATACCCAGTTTGCGCACCTCTACTTTCGGCGCCCCCTGCACCTGAAGCGACTCAGGCAGCAAATAGCGGTAATGCTGCACCCGCTGCACTACCGTTTGCCCTTTCTCGTCTTTCTTCTCTTCGCGTTCGACATAGGGAATGACAATCAACGGGCCGAGCACGCGCTGCGCCCCGCTGGTGCTTTCGCTCACCTGCCCGACCACGCTTTGCCGATAGCCGCTGCGCTCGTCGATCACGCTCATCAGTTGGGCGATGGGGATCAACATCACCACCATCAATCCCAGCAGCGTGGTTATTTTCCAGAAAAGTACCGATTTCATCATGCTCGCTCCTCGTAGGTTATGAGGCCACGATAAAATCCGCAGGTGAAATCAGAATGTGGTTATGTGAAGGGAAGGTGAAGTTACAGCGATAACATGAAAGTCGCTTCCACCCCGTGCGGCCGGCGGTTGCACAGGTGAATGCAGCCATGATGCAGACGGGCGACCTCCTGCACGAAGTTCAGCCCCAGCCCGCTGCTTTTCGGCCGTTCGGCGCGCGGCAGCGAATAAAAACGCTCGAACACCTTATCGAGCGCATAGTCCGGAATGCCGCTGCCGTCATCGCAAACGCTGATGCAGTAATGCTGTTCCCGCCGTTCGCCTCGCACGCTGACGCAACCGCCCGGCGGAGTAAAGTCGATCGCATTGTCCAGCAGGTTGGTCAGCGCCTGGCTGATCAGCAACGCATCGCCGTTCAGCGTCACCTCCGCCAACGCCTCCAGTTGCAATCTGACGCCGCGCTGCGTCGCCTGCGCTTCTTTGCCCGCCATCGTCTGGCTGACCAGCGCCGCGATCGCGATGGGCGCGGTCTCCATGTCTGGCCGACTCTCCAGCCGCGCCTGCACCAGCAGTTTGTCCACCAGTTGCTGGATGCGTGCGCTTTGCTGCTCGATGTTGGTGAGAAAACGCCGGGCGGTCTCCGGCGGCGGCAGTTCCTGCAACAGCTCCGCCGCGCCCCTGATCGCCGCCAGCGGGCTTTTCAGCTCATGCGTCAGGGTATGTGCATACTGTTCGATATAAGCTTTGCCTTCCAGCTTCAGCCGCATGCTCTCCAACGCCTGCGCCAGCTGCGTCAATTCCCGGCCGCCCACTTTGGGCAGCGGCGCGATTTCCCCTTGCGCCACCCCGTCGGCATAACGCACCAGCCGGCCTATCGAACGGTTGATCCACCAGACGAATACCGCGCCGATCAGCAGCGCAATCCCCAGCAGCAACGCGCCGGCCCACAGAATGCGCCGTTCGCTGCGTTTGATCACCGGCGCCATGGTGCTGTTGGGTTTGCCCACGGTGAGCACGCCGATAATACGCCCTTGTTCTATCACCGGCGCGGCCACATACATCACCGAACTGTTTTCATCTTCTGGATCGCTGCGGGTACTGCGAGCGCCGTACTCACCGCGTAGCGTCCGATAAACGTCATTCCAGCGCGAATAGTCCTGCCCCTGCGCGCGGCCGGCAGAATCGAAGATAACCCGCCCCTGGGCATCGGTAAGATAGACGTGGTATTCGCTGCGATCCTTGCGGATGCCGGAGATATTGGCGCCGATCGGCCGCTGGTTCAGCTGCGTGAACGCCTGCGCCAGTTGGCCATGCGCCGCATCGCCGCGCTGCATGTCCTGACGGGCGATCTGCGCCAGCAGGTTGGCGGTGTCCACCAGCGTGCCTTCGGTAGCGCGCCGCACGCCGGGCTTCACTTCCTGGACGAAAATGCTCAGCACGAAGTACCCGGCCACCGCCACGATCAGAAAATATCCCAGCAGCAGGCGCAGGCCAATTTTCATGGCTGGCGGCTCACGCTGTAGCCCAATCCGCGGTGGGTGTGGATCGGCGGCTCACCGGGCTCAACCGCACGCAGCTTAGCGCGCAGCGTTTTAATGTGGGTATCGACGGTGCGATCCAGGCTTTCTTCCGCCTGCGCCCAAACGCTTTCCATCAGTTGCTGCCGCGAGAACACCCGCCCCGGCGCCAACAGCAACGTCTTCAGCAGCAGGTATTCGTAACGGGTCAGCGGCAGCGGCCGCTGATGGTAGGAGATGGTGGCCGCATCTTCATCGAGCGTGAAAGCACCGAAATGGTAGCGCGCGCTCTGTTGCAGGCGCTGCTGCTTATGCAGGCGGCGCAAAATGGTGCGCACCCGGGCGCTGACCTCACGAGGGGAGAACGGCTTGGCGACATAGTCGTCGGCGCCGATCTCCAGCCCGATCAGGCGATCCACTTCATCACTGCGGGCGGTAAGAAACAGAATCGGCAGGTCAGCCGCCTGAGCCAGTAGGCGGCGACACAATTCAAAGCCGTTGATATCCGGCAAACCGACATCGAGGATAGCGAGCACGGGCGCGCCTTGCGCCAGCGCCTGCAACGCCGGTTCCGCACGTTCGAACCAGCGTACTTCGAAGCCTTCGCTCTCCAGCGTGTAAACCAGCGTATCGGCAATGCTGGGTTCATCCTCCACCAACCAGAGTACGGGTTTCATCAGGGTTCCTCGCCGTTACCCGCCGGCGGATGCAGCAACAGCTGCCGCAGGTGGCGCCACTCCTCTTTGCTCATGCAGTCGGAAGCCAGCCACAGCCGGCGGCGCTTTTTGCCCTCCATCGGCTGCAGCGTCAACAGCATGCCGTAACCCGGCATCCACGGTTTTTTCGCCAGCCGCCACTCGCGGCCGTGCCAGCTGAAACGCCTGTCCGCCAGCAGCCGCAGCTCACCCTGCACCGCGGCGATGCGCTTCTGGCTGCGAATGCACTGAAACACCACCAGCGTCAGCAGCACCAGCCAGAGCGGGCCAAAGCCCTCCGGCCAGGGCGAAATCAGGATCAGCAGGATCAGAACGCCGTGGGTCAACAGTGAAAACAGCTGGGTGCGCCAGGAAATGCGGATATCACATCGCCACTGGGCCACGGTCTTTATTTCGCGTTTGGATCAGGGTCACCATTCTCTGCAGCTCGCCGTCCTGCGGCGCGCCATGATTCATCAGCCAGTTGAACAAATCGGGATCGTCACACTCCAGCAGGCGGATAAACAGCGCCTTGTCCGCGTCATTCAGGCTGTCGTATTCGTATTCGAAGAACGGCATGATGGAGATGTCCAGCTCGCGCATGCCACGACGGCAAGCCCAGTGAATACGTGCTTTGTTGTTAATATCCATGTTGTTATGACTCACCTCTTTTCAGCGCGGCAGCGCCAGCGCAGGGTTCAAATGACACACTGTATGGCAACGCCGTCGCAATATAATTCCATCAGCCGGGGATCTGTCTGCAAGGGTGCCCTGGCCGCAAGCCTATAGAGTAACAATTTGACATACACGCCGGGAAGGCGCTTTGCTGCGGAAAACGCAATAAAGCGCAAAATGCCAAAAAAAGCGCACCCCGGCGCCACGGCGCGAATAACAGTTTGCAAAGCCCGCCGCCTCTTTTACCATGGGCTCAATACCCTTCAGGTAAGCTAAACGTTGAGCAGGAACTTACTATGGCGCATAACATTCCATTCCCACCCCGTCAGCCCTCCGCTTCCACCCATCTTCCCCTGACGCTGATCTCGCTGGAAGATTGGGCGCTGGTGACGCTGAACGGGCCGGACACGGTGAAATATCTCCAGGGCCAGGTGACGGCGGACATCGACGCGCTAGCGGCCGATCAACACGTGCTGTGCGCCCACTGCGACGCCAAGGGCAAAATGTGGAGCAACCTGCGTCTGTTCCACCGAGGCGAAGGCTTCGCCTATCTGGAACGCCGCAGCGTGCTGGACAGCCAACTGGCGGAAATCAAAAAATACGCGGTGTTTTCCAAAGTCACTATCGCCGCCGATAATGACGCGGTATTGCTGGGCGTCGCCGGTTTCCAGGCGCGCGCCGCGCTGACGGGCCTGTTCGCCACATTGCCGGACGCCGAGCACCCGGTGGTGCAGGAAGGCGAAACCACGATTCTGCACTTCGCTGCGCCGGCGGAACGTTTTCTGCTGGTGACCCGCCCCGCCGTAGCCGAACAGCTGATCGGCAAACTGCATGACCAGGCGGAACTGAATGACAGCAGCCAATGGCTGGCCCTGGAGATCGAAGCCGGTTATCCGGTTATCGACGCCGCCAACAGCGCGCAGCTGATCCCGCAGGCCACCAACCTGCAGGCGCTGGAAGGCATCAGCTTCAGCAAGGGTTGCTATACCGGTCAGGAGATGGTGGCGCGCGCCAAATTCCGCGGCGCCAACAAGCGTGCGCTCTACTGGCTGGAAGGTAAAGCGGCCCGCGCCCCGCAGGCGGCGGAAGATCTGGAGCTGCAGCTGGGGGAAAACTGGCGCCGCACCGGCACCGTACTGGCGTCGAGTCAGTTGGCCGACGGCACGCTGTGGGTGCAGGTGGTGATGAACAACGATCTGGATGCCGACAGCAAGCTGCGGGTGCGCGACGATGCCGCCAGCCAGTTGGCGATCAAACCGTTGCCCTACTCGCTGGCCGAAGAGAAATAATCCGTCGGCCGCAGGCCCCCTGCCTGCGGCCATCTTCGTTACTCGTCCAATTCCCCGTCGCGCTGCACCAGATAAATCAGCACCAGAATGATGGTGACGAAGAAGCGAAACGCATCCGGCACGCCGTTCCACTGCTTCGACATCCACATGCCAAACCACTCGCCCCCAATCGACATAAAGCCGACCTGCCAGGTGAGGAAGCCCAGCGTCAACCCCACTACCGCCAGCTTTTTCCGGCCGTTAAAGGCGTGCGCAGGCAGTTTCAGGCCACACAGCAGGCGCAGGCCGCCAATCCAGCACAGCAGCGCGGTCAGGCCCTCCAGCGCAATGATGAAAATATAACCGGCGTGATGCAGCCACGGCGTCTGTATCGAGCGGTAGCCGATGGTGGCGTCGGGGAAAATCGTGTCCATCATAAAGACGTGGCGCACGAAGGCGAAGTTGGAGCCGTAGTCGGTGATGTTGCCGAAGGCGACCAGCGAAGCGAACAAGGCGATAGCGCAGACCAGCAGCGCTTTGGATAAGCGAACGATCATCTTGGTGAGTCCTGAACAGAGGTTAAAGAAACGGTATGCGGGCTCAGAAATGAAGGAACGGGCTTGCTGGATACCCGAAAGAAGCAAGCGCCTCTTTTTTAAAACAAAAGAGGCGCCAGTTCAATACGCATTCAGACGTAGCGGCAACGCTTAGACGTACAGGTAGATCGCCATGAAATGGCAGGCGCTGCCGCCGAGCACGAAGCCGTGCCAGATGGCGTGGCCAAAGCGAATGCGCTTGGAAGCGTAGAAAATCACGCCCAGGGTATAGACCACCCCGCCGATCGCCAGCAGCGTGACGCCGCCGGCCTCCAGCCGCGTGACCAACTGATAAATCACGATCAGCGACAGCCAGCCCATCGTCAGGTAGGTCACCAACGACAGGGCTTCAAAACGGTGGGCGAAGGCCAGTTTGAACAGCACGCCGAGCAGCGCCAACCCCCAGATTACCGCCATCAATCCCTTCGCCAGCGGCGAATCCAGCCCCACCAGCAAAAACGGTGTGTAAGTGCCGGCAATCAGGAGATAAATGGCGCAGTGATCGAATTTTTTCAGCCAATGCTTGGCCTTCTGGTGCGGAATCGCATGGTACAGCGTGGAAGCGAGAAACAGCAGGATCATACTGCCGCCGTACAGGCTGTAACTGGTGATGGCCGTCGCATCGGCGCCGGTATTCACCGCCTGCACCAACAGCAACACCAGGCCGACGATGCCGAACACCAGCCCGATGCCATGGCTGATGCTGTTGGCGATCTCTTCCGCCCACGGATAAGCCGCGGCGACAATCTTATTGGTCCCGGCTTTCACTACGTCCGTTTTCCCCATAACGCGCAACCCCTCAAAATGCCCTGCTTTGTTCGAAATTAACGCAAAGCAGCTTAACTGAGAATAATTCCAGTGTACACGTGTACGCTAAAATAAAAATGTGAACGCGTGTAACCATCGAAATCCCCTGCCCGGTGGTCTACAATCGTCAGGCTTCAACCCACCCACCTTGAGGTTTACACCATGTCATCCGCTGTACCCGCGTTAGATTTCGGTTCAATGACCCAGGCCATCCAGTTCCTGATGGAAATCGATAAGTTGAAAGGCGTGCAACGCCGCACCAAAGTGCTGGGCACCCAGCGCCAGGAAAACTCCGCCGAACACAGTTGGCACTTCGCCATCGCCGCCATGAGCCTGGCCCCGTACGCCGGTGATGACGTAGACATTCAGCGCGTGATCCAGATGGCGCTGCTGCATGACATCGTGGAAATCGACGCCGGTGACGTGCTGGTCTACGATCTGGCGGCCCGCGCGGCGATCCACGATCAGGAAGTGGCGGCGGCGCGCCGTCTGTTCGGCATGTTGCCGGAGGCTCAGCGCGAGTATTTCACCGCTTTATGGCAGGAATATGAAGACGGCGAAAGCGCCGATGCGCGCTTTGCCTTACTGCTGGATCGCACCATGCCGATGCTGATGAATCTGCACAATGAAGGCCAGAGCTGGGTAGAAAACGGCATCAGCCTGGAGCAGGTGCTGGCGCGCAATGCGTCGATCGCCGACGTGCATCCCGAGCTGTGGCGCCATATGGAGCAACATCTGCGGGACGCGCAGCGCAAAGGCTGGTTGAAGTAAGGGAGCCGGGCTGCCGCCTCTGCGCCGCAGCCCGTCAACGTCAAGCGAACGCCTGCTGGCGTTCCAACGCCTCCTCATAACTCGGCATCGATCCCGCCGCACCGGCGCGCTCCACGCAGACCGCCGCATAGGCGGCGGCAAAGCGCACCGCCTCGGCTAACGGCACCTGATTCGCCAGCTGCGCCGCCAGAGCGCCGTTAAACGCATCCCCCGCGCCGGTGGTGTCTTTCGGCTGCGCCGGAAACGCCGGGATCAGCTCACTGTGTTCCCCATCCGAGAACAACGCCCCCTGCGTGCCCAACGTCACGATCAGCAAACGAATGCCCTTGGCGTGCAGCACCTGCGCCGCCTGGCGCGCCGAAGCCACATCGCGCACCGGCACGCCGGTCAGCAACGTGCACTCGGTGGCGTTGGGCGTCAGCAGATCGACCTGCGCCAACAGGCTGTCCGGCACCGGCTGAAACGGCGCCGGGTTGAGTATGATGAACGTTTGCGCTTCGCGGGCGATGGCGATCACTTGTTCGATCGCCGGCAGGTTGTTCTCCAGCTGGGTCAACAGAATATCCGCCGCGGCGATCGCCGGGCGGCACTGGCGCACCTCGTCCTCGCTGACCGTCAGGTTGGCGCCGGGATCGACGGCGATCATGTTCTCCGCATCCTCGCCGGCAACGTAGATAAGCGCATTGCCGGTCGGGCAATCGCCGGTCGAGAACAGCGTCACCGCATCGAAACCGGCGGCGGCGAGGTGGCGCCGGGCGAAGGTGCCGAAGTCGTCGCGCCCCACCTTGCCGATATAATGCACCCGCGCCCCAGCGCGCAGCGCAGCGGTGGCCTGGTTGGCCCCCTTACCGCCCGCGCCCATCATGCTGTTGCGGGCGATCAGCGATTCGCCGGGCTGCGGAAAGCGCGCCATGCCGGCGACGATATCCAGGTTGAACGAACCGAACACGCAGACTTTGCCTTTCATTGCGGGTACTCCCTGCTCAATTGGAGGTGGCGCCGGGCGGCCAGGCAGGCGCCTTTGCTGCCGGTTTCATCGGTCAGGCGGCTGATGGAGATCGCCAGCCCCTGCGCCGGCTGCGGCCCGCGCAAATGGCGGCGGATCTCTTGTTCCAGAAGTGCCAACGGGAAACCGCTCATGGCGATCACGCCGCCGCCCAGGATCAGCTGCTGGGGATCGAGCACGTTCATTTCGATGGCGATGGTCTGCGCCAATCGCTCGACGAAGCGCTGCAGATCAGGATGATCGCCGTGGCGTTCGAACAACCGGTCGAACGGCGTTTGCGCCGCGTTGGCGCGCGCCCAGCCGGTTAGCCAGTGACCGGACGTCAGACTCTCGACGCAGCCCCGTTTACCGCACGGGCATTCGCCCTGATGGCCCGGCCAGGGAATGTGCCCCAGCTCGCCGGCGGCGCCGTGCGCGCCGTGGTAAAAATCGCCGTTCAGCCACAGGCTGTTGCCCATGCCGGTGCCCAGATACAGCCCGACCGCCACCTGCGGCAACGCAGGCAGCTGCTGCAGATCCCACCACAGCAGATGATTGACGTCCTTGTCCATTCGCACCGGCAGCGCCAGCAAATCGGCCAACAGCGCCGCCACCGGCTGAGCGTCCAGCGCCGGGATAAACGGCAGCGACAGCACCCGCGAGCGATCGCGGCTGAGGATCCCCGGCAGCCCCAGCATCACCTGCGCCACCTGACGATCTTGGCAATGCCCGGCGATCAGCCGGCCCAACGCCGCCAGCGGATCGGCCTGCCGCGCCCAGTCGGCGGTCGCTATCTTGCAGTAACCGCTGAATTCACCTTCATCATCCATCAACAGCAGGCGGGTATTGGTGCCGCCGACGTCAACGCCAAGAAAATACCGCATCATGTCCCCCGCCTCAGGCCGCCTGCCGCATCTGATCCAGCATTTTTTCCCATGCCGTCTCCAGATCCGGATCGAGATTGAACAGCCCGGAGCTGCCGACGATCAACACTTCTGCACCGGCGCCCATCAGATCGCGGTAAGTGCGCTGGTTGCAGGATCCGTCGATCTCGATCAGATAGCGCAGATTTTGTTGGCTTTTCAGATCGCGCAATTGGCGGATCTTTTCCAGCATCTCGGGAATGAACGGCTGCCCGGCATAGCCCGGATCGACGGTCATGACGGTGACCTTGTCCAGCAGGTGAAGGTAGTGGCGAATAAACTCCACCGGCGTGGCCGGGTTCAGCACCACCCCCACTTTTTTGCCCAGCGCGCGGATTTGATTGATCACCCGAAACGCGTCGCGGTTGATGGTTTCAGCGTGCGGGCAGATAAAGTCCGCGCCGGCGCGGGCGATTGGCTCGATAAAGTCGGTCGGGTTCTCCACCATCAGATGCACATCCAGCAACAACGAAGTGTGCGGGCGGATCTGTTCGATAAAGAACGGCGACAGCGTGATGTTTTTAACGTAATGCCCGTCCATGATGTCGATATGCAGCATATCGGCGCGGCGGTTCAGCACCGCCAATTGCTGGCGGATATCCATCAGGTTCATGCACATCAGTGAAGGCGAAATCTGGTATTTCATTAGCGTTATCCTGCGCAAAAGGGAAAAGGATCAGTGGCCCGCCGCGGTTCTGGCCTGGGCCGCGCTGCGGCGCATCGCCCGCCGCTGCCGATAGCGATGCCGGAAAAACTTCAGCGCCAGCACCGCGATCAGCACGGCGCCCCACATCGCCAGACTGAAATGCGGGCTGACGTTCATCAGATTCAAACCGGTCGCGATCACCTGTAGCACGATCAGCGCCAGCACCACGCCGCTGACCCGGCCAAAACCGCCGAACGGATCGGTGCCGCCCAGAATGATCGCCAGCACCGTGAGCAGCAGGTAAGAGTCGCCGTAGCCCATGCGCGCCGAGTTGAAGCGCGCCATCATCACCAGCCCTGCAATGACGCACAGCAGGCTGGAGAGGGTGTAAATGGCGATCAGCACCCGATGGGTATTCACGCCGCTGAAGTGGGTGGCGTTGATGTTGCTGCCGCTCATGTAGATGCATTTGCCGAGCCGGGTTTTCTGCAGGAACAGCGCCAGCAAGGCGGCGACCGCCAGAAAGATCCACAGTGGCACCGGCACGCCCAGCACGCTCTCGGCGCCGATAAACCGCACGATCTCCGGCATGCCGCTCAGGGCTGCGCCGCGCGTCAGGTAGATGCCGATGCCGTTGACCGTGGTCATGGTGGCCAGCGTCACCAAAATCGGGTGCGCGCCGACGTAGGCCACCAGTGCGCCGGTCGCCGCGCCGATAAGCCCGGCCAGCAGCATCGCCGCCGCCAGCGCCAAGGCCAGCCACAGCGCCTGCAAGCCCAGCCCGGCGTCCGCCGGCAGGTAGCTGATGAACAGCCAGGCCATCAGCAGGCTGGTCAGGTTGGCGCTGGCGATAATGCACAGGTTCAGGCCGCCGCTGAGGATCGGAATGAACATCGCCAGGGTCAGCAGGCCCAGTTCCGGCAGTTGGAAGGCCACGCTGGTGAAGGTGGCGCCGCTGAAGAAGCGCCCCGGCATCAGCAGGCTGAAGGCGAGCACCACCGCCAGCAGCAAGGCCAGCAAACCGACGGCGGCCCCGTCCAGACGAAATTTCAGGTTGTTGCCCATCAAGCGCTCCTCAGGCGAAACCAACGTCGGTTTCTTTGCGTTTCTTGTAGTGAGTGACGGTGATCGCCGCGACGATCACCAGACCGATCACCACGTTCATGAAGTAGCTGGACACGCCGATCAGGTTAAGGCCGTTTTTCAGCACGCCGATCAGGAACACGCCCATCAGCGTGCCGACAACGCTGCCCTTGCCGCCGTTCAGGCTGGCGCCACCCAGCACCGCCGCCGCCAGCACGTCGAGCTCGCCGCCCACCAGCGCATTGGGCACCACTTCCCCCATGCGATACACCTGCACCAGGCCGCCGATCGCCGCCATCGCGCCCAGATAGCCATAGGCGAACAGATGCAGCAGACCGACGCGGATGCCGATGCGCCGCGCCGACTCCGCATCCCCGCCCACGGCAAACAGCTGGCGCCCGAGGTGCGTTTTGTTCAGCAGCAGCCAGGTCAGCAGCGCCACCGCCAGCATCACCAGCGTCGGCAAACCGAGCTGATAGCTCTGCTCACCCAGTTGGAACGGCAGCACGCTGCGCGGCAGCGTCCACCAGTCCGGCAATGCGTACAGGCTGCGGCCGTTGGTCAGCCACATCAGCATGCCGAACAACAACGCCTGCATGCTGATGGTGACGATGATCGAGACGATGCGCAGGCAGTAGATCAACAGCGCGTTGACCATGCCGAGCGCGGCGCCGATCGCCAACGCCAGCAAAATACTGCCCGTCGGGCTGGCCAGGCCGTAATGCGTCGCCAGCGTGGCGATCAGGTACTGCACCACCGAGGCGACTGCGGCGAAGGAAATGTCGATGCCGCCGGTCACCAGCACCACGAACAGGCCGAGAGCGAATATGCCGCTCACCGCGTAGCTTTCGCTGAGATCGAGCAGGTTTTGCACCGTCAAAAACTGATCGCTGAGCAGCGAAAAGACGATGACCGTCAGCAGCAGCACCCAGGCCAGGTAGCCTTCGTTGCCGCGCGGTTTCAGACTGAATCTACGCATTAACCGCCTCCGCCAGCTGCTGCTGGCTCACCTGCTCCGGCAGGTACTCGCCGATCACGCTGCCGCCGCTGAAGTGCAGCACCCGATCGCAGTTGTAATACACCTCGGGCACCTCGTCGGAGATCAGCAGAATCGCGATCCCCTCCTGCGCCAGCAGATGGATCAGTTGGTAGATGCTGGCCTTGGCGCCGACGTCGACACCGACGGTCGGCGAGTCGAGGATCAGGATCCGCGGTTGGGTCAGCACCCACTTGGCCAGCACGATCTTTTGCTGATTACCGCCGGACAGCGTCGAAACCGCCTGATCCGGATCCGCCACCCGCACGCCGAGTTTGGCGATCCACTCCGCGACGATGCGATTCTTGCGGTAATCGTCGATCAGGCGAAAACGCCCGCGCAGCTTATCGAGAATGGTCAGCACCGCGTTGTCCGCCACCGACTGTTGCTGCACCAGCCCCAGCGTCAGGCGATCCTCCGAGACATAACCGATGCCGGCCCTGATCGCGTCCTCATGGCCGCGAAAGCGCACCGGTTTGCTGTCGAGGTAAAGCTTGCCGCTGTCCGGCCGGGTCATGCCGAACAGGCTCAGCGCCAGCTCGGTGCGCCCGGAGCCGAGCAGTCCGCACAGCCCGAGCACCTCGCCCTGATGCAGGCGGAAGCTGACATCGTGATACTGCCCGGCGCGGCTGAGACGATCCGCCTCCAGCATCACCCGATCCTTATTCATGCTCGGTGACTTCAGGCGATAGTCCAGCGTCAGGCCGGTCATCAATTCGGTCAGGCGATCGCCGGTGATCTCCGCCGCCGGCCAGGTGCCGATCTTGTTGCCGTCGCGGATCACCGTGACGCGATCGGAGATCTCCAGCACCTCGTCCAGCCGGTGGCTGACGAACACCACGCAGATGCCCTGCGCTTTCAAATAATCCACCGTGCGCAGCAGCTGATTGACCTCGGTGCGGGTCAGCGAGGCGGTCGGTTCATCCATGATCACCAGCCGTGCCTGCGCCACCAGCGCGCGGCAAATCGCCACCTGCTGGCGCTGGGCGATCGGCAGTTCCGCTACCGGTTTGTCGAGATCGAGATTGAAATTCAGCTCCTGCAGCAGGCGCTCGGCGGTGCGCCGCAGCCTCGCCGGGCGGTGCCATCCCAATAGCCCGTGCAGGTTGTGCTCAAAGGCGATGTTTTCCGCCACCGTCAGGTTGGGAAACAGCGACAGATCCTGATAGATCACCTGAATGCCGAAGGCGCGCGCCTGATCCGGCGATAGCCGGCCGAAGGTTTGCCCATCGAAGGTAATGCGGCTGCCGTCATCCGGTTGATACACGCCGGCGATCGCCTTGATCAACGTACTCTTGCCGCAGCCATTGGTGCCGGCCAGGCAGTGCACCTCCCCCGGCATCAGCGCCAATGAAATATCGTTCAGCGCGCGCTGCCCGCCGAAGGTCATCGACAGCTGTTGCAGTTCGATAAGCGGCGCGCCCCTCGTTGCCGTATTGCCGGAAATCGCCATGATTACAGCCCCATCTTCACCAGCTTCGGCAGGTTTTGCTTATCCAGGCTTTCGGTGGCATTGCCGAGAATGGTGTGCTGCTGCGCATCCACCTGCACCTTGCCCATGCCTTCGATGGTCATGCCATCGGTGATTTTTTCGCCCTTGTGCATCATGTCGGCGATGCGCACGAACACTTCGCCCGCCACCATCGGGTTCCAGATATAACCGCCCTTGATGGCGCCGCGATTGACCAGCGAAGCGCCCTGCCCTGGGCTGAACGGCCCGATGACGCAGATATCGTTGCTTTTGCCGCGGTTGAGCACCGCGCGCCCGGCGCCGATCGGCCCCTGCGAACCGAACGCCAGCACGCCTTTCAGATCGGGATATTTGGCCATCAGATCGTTGGTGGTGCGCACGCTGTCATCCAGCGATTCCCCCACGCCGAACTTGTCGCCCACCAGCTGCATGTTCGGGTAGTGCTGCTTCTGGTAATTGATGGCCGAGTCCGACCAGGTGATGTGCAGCGGCACCGTCAGGCTGCCGACGTATACCGCGTACTTGCCCTGCTCTTTCATGCAGGCGGCCAGCGCTTTCATGTGGTTGACCCCGTGCTGCGAGGCGTCCACCAGCTCAAAATCCCAGTCGGCGTACTTCTGGCCGGGGGACTCGTGCACGATCACCTTGATGCCCGCCTCCTGCGCGCGCTTGAGCACCGGCTCCAGCACCCGGGCGTCGTTCGGCACCACGCCGATGATGTCCACCTTCTGCGCGATCAGATCCTCGATGGCGCGCACCTGCAGCGCCGGATCCGCCGCCGTCGGCCCGACCATCCAGGCGTCGATGCCGCGTTTGGCGCTCTCGCTTTTGATGCCGGCCTCCATGGCGTTGAACCAGGGAATGCCGCCGATCTTCACCACCACGCCCATTTTCAGCTTGTCCGCCGCCTGCGCGGAGACCGACAGCAGCAGCGAGGCAAACAGACCGACCAGTACGGATTTTTTCATTGTTCTCTCTCCACAAGTGTTGGCTGTAATAAAAGGTTTTCGTTGTTGTTATCGCGCCGCCCTTTTCGCGGCGGGTGAAACTTCAATCACATCGACGTTGTTCCAGGCCAATTCCTGACGAAACTCGTCATCGCCAAGCCTGTCGGTGATCAGCGTATCTATTTCCCGGTAATGGCAAATGCGGGCGAACGAGCGGCGGCCGAACTTGTTGCTGTCCACCAGCAGGAACTTGCGCTCCGAGGCCAGCAGCATCTGTTGCTTCAGCCGCGCATGGTGCTCATTGCTCTCGCGGATGCCGCCGTCCTGGCAAATGCCGTGGCAGGAGAAAAACAGCTTGTTGATCACGAACTCTTTCAGCATCTGCTCCGCCAGCACGCCGATAAAATCCTCGTACTTGGCGGAATACTCGCCCCCCAGCCCGATGGTGCGCACGTTGGCCTTGCAGGCCAGCGTCTGGATGATGTGCAGCGAGTTGGTCAGCACCACCAGCGAGATATCCGGCAGCTGGCGCGCCAAAAACCAGCTGGTGGAGCTGCTGTCCAGCAGCAGGCAATCCCCCGGCGCGATAAACTCCAGCGCGCGTTTGGCGATGCGCGTCTTCTGCTCCGGCGACTCATTGCTGCGCTGGCGGAAGGACTCCCCCTGATCTATCTCGGCGGGCACATAGGTTTTTTCCACCGCCGGCGGCTCGACGAAGACCGCGCCGCCGTGGCTGCGCAGCAGCAGGCCGCGCCGTTCCAGCAGGGCCAGATCACGCCGCGCCGTCTCGATAGAGATGTGGCACAGCTGCGCCACCTCCTGCACCATCACGCGGCCGCGCTGGCTCAAGACTTCGGTAATAAAGCGATGACGTTCTACAGGCAGCATGTTTCTTTTCTCCTCCACGACGATGATTACGATATCGATTTGCCGCGCCGCGTTTTGCGCGCAGACGCAAAGCGCATCGCCCCGCGATCGGTCAACGATCGCGCTGTGATAGTTGTCAAAAAAATCGGGAAGGAAATGAAATGAATAATTACGAAAGTGTGGAGTAACAGACAGTTATGATGCGCGACCGCCTGAGACAGACAGGAGAGAAACGGTAAACGGTCACAATTCCACGTTCCGCGGCATGACCGTTAATGACCGTTTGTGTGGTTTTGACCGAGCGCCGCAAGGAGACAGCCAGCGTTGATAACGCATTACCTGAAAAAACAGCAAAAAAAATCCGGTGAGAATCTCACCGGATCGTTAGCCGCCTGACACAAATTATTCCTCGTGCTCATGCTCTTTCAACATCGCCTCACGCAACACGGCGTTCAGGCGTTTCTGATAGCCTTTGCCTGGTCGCTGAAGCCAAGCCAACACATCCGCATCGATTCGGATGGTTTTTGATACTTTCATCGGCTTATAAAAACGCCCCTGAACCGCAGTCTGCCACGTTTCTTCCCCCAGCGCCGGCGCATCGGCATAATCGATTCCCTCGTCCGGCAACGCACTCAGTGAAGCAATTTGCGCTTTCTGCTCCTCCGTCAACGGCGGGAGTACGCTATGGGCCAGATTTTTGGCGGAATTTTTGCGCTTCATATCTTCCCCTCTCTTTGGCATCGGCCTTGCGTGCTGAAATGATACGCACGATCTCTACTGTATCGCCTTCGACATCCGTTTCGATCGTCGTATGTGCCACCAGCAACAGCAAACAGGATCCGACCATACCGATCGTTTGCCAACGTTCTTCTCCATCCTCGATCCTTTCCAGCACAGCCAAATGGTTGGGATCCAGAAAAACCCGTTGCGCTATCTCAAAACTGACACGGTGTTTGCGCTGGTTACTGTGATTTTTATCCTGATTCCATTCAAAATAAACATACATTTTTGTAACTACATTTTGGTTGTTATTTAATCAAAATACATCACCTCCGAAGGGATGTCAAAATTCTCCGGATGCGTTCAACGCCCGCCTGCGGCCTCGATAAAGGTGCCGGTCACATAAGACGCGGCGTCAGACAGCAGCCAGGCGATCGCCTCCGCCACTTCCTGCGGCTGGCCGCCGCGCTGCATCGGTAAACTGTCCTTCACGCGATCCACCCGGCCGGGTTCGCCGCCGCTGGCGTGCATCTCGGTATAGATGAATCCGGGCCGCACGCCGTTGACGCGGATGCCCTGCGCCGCCACCTCGCGCGATAACCCGATGGTCAGGGTATCGACGGCGCCTTTCGAGGCGGCGTAATCGACGTATTCCCCCGCGGCCCCCAACCGGGACGCCGCGGAGGAAACGTTGACGATAGCGCCGCCCTGCCCGCCATGGCGCCGCGCCATGCGCTTCACCGCCTCGCGGCAACACAAGAAATACCCGGTGACGTTGGTGCCGAGCACCTTATTGATGCGCTCGGCGGTCAACTGTTCAATGTTCGCCTGCCGGAACAGAATGCCGGCGTTGTTGACCAGCGCGCTAAGCGTGCCCAGCCCGGCATCCAGCGCCCTGAACATCGCCATCACCTGCGCTTCATCGGCCACGTCGGCCTGCAGCGCCAGCGCCTTGCCGCCCTGCGCCTCAATCTCCGCCACCACCTGCCGCGCCGCACTTTCGTCGCGCAGGTAATTCACGCCCACCGCATAGCCCTGCCGGGCCAGCAGCAAAGCGGTCGCGCGGCCAATTCCCCGGCTTGCGCCGGTCACCAATGCCACTTTCATCATCGTATTTTTTCTCTGGTTGGCGATGTCGACAACGGCCTGCGCACAGGCCTTCCGTTTGCCCGTCAGAGTATAGAGCGGCGCCCTAAAAAACGCTTCAAAGCTGAGCCAGGCGGCGCAGCTGCTTTTTAATGCGCGACTTGGCGCAGCCGTAAGCGTCCGTCGCCGCCGCCTGATGCACCCGCTGCAAAGCGGAAGCATGATGGCCGCCGTGGCTATGGCTCTGCGCATCACCGCGAAAAGACAGCATCAACAGAACGAGCAGTATCGCCACGCCTGAATACATCAGCCGCCGCGAGGCGCCCGCGTTCGGGAAACCTTCAGTCTGCATGTTTCGCTCCCTCAGCCATGATTTCGAATGGCAGCAAAATAACTGAAATTCCCCCCCGTTCCCTTAACGCGAGATTAAAGCCAGATTAAGGTTTGCTTAAGAACGCGTAGGCAGAGCGGTTTTCCTCGTTGTCTTCCCGCCAGCGTTATAGTTAGATAATCGCGACTCAAGGCTCTCAGCGGAAATAACGTGAATATACTGTTGGTGGAAGACGACCTGCAATTAGGCAAGGCGCTGTGCCGAGCATTGGAGCTGGCCGGCTTTAATTTGTGCTGGGTGCGCCTGCTCACCGACGCGGAAAATAAACTTTCACCCGGCGGGTTCGATTTGATGCTGTTGGATCTCACGCTGCCGGACGGCGACGGTTTGCAGAAGCTGATCGCCTGGCGCGCCGCCGGACAGAATATCCCGATCATCATCCTGACCGCCCGCGATCGCATCGAGAGCCTGGTGAACAGCCTCGACTCCGGCGCGGACGACTTTCTGGCCAAACCTTTCGCGCTGCCCGAACTCATCTCGCGCGTCAAGGCAGTCAACCGGCGCATGGCGGGCTTCGCGTCTCAAACCTGGAGCCTCGGCGCGCTGTATCTCGATCCGGTCAACCATCAGGTCATGCTGGATAACGAACTGCTGATGCTGTCGAAAAAAGAGTATCACCTGCTGCACGAACTGATGCGCTGCGCCGGCACCGTGGTGCGCAAAGCGGTGTTGGAACAGCGGCTGTTCGGCCACGGCGATAGCGTGGAAAGCAACTCGCTGGAAGTACACATGCATAATTTACGCCGCAAGATTGGTAAAGAAAGAATCATTACCGTACGCGGCATTGGCTATTTGCTGAAGAAAGAGTAGCGGGATGATCGGTTTCAAATCCTTCTTTATGCGCACCATTATTTTCCAGGTCCTGGCCATTTTATTATTGTGGGGGATCCTCGTCGCCTGGGTGAAGTACTGGTATTACCCCGACATGGAGAAATATTTCGATAACCAGCAACGCATCGTCGCCGCAGGCATCGCCAATATTCTCGATGAAACCGGCACCGATAATATCGATTACCGCGGCATCATCAAAACCATTGAAGGCATGTACATTGATTCCATCAATAACGGCATGCAGGATGAAATCGACTATCACCCGCTGTTTGTGGTTTACGATCGGGACAGCCGGGTGCTTTACAGTTCGCAAACGCAGGGAGAACCGCTGCGTCTGCCGCCTTCGGTGCTGTCCGGCTCCGTCAATTACGCCGGCGCCAACTGGCACCTTGCCGGCAGCTGGAGCGAAAAGCGCCAGTACCGGGTGATCGTCGGCGAGTCTTTCAACGATCGCACCACGCTGTTCGGCAACCCGGCGGAAAGCACCGCCGTACCGCTGTTGGGCATTCTGGCGGCGATCATCATTACCTTGCTGTTTACCGCCTACTTCAGCCTGCGGCCATTGCGCCAGATCGCCCGCACCATTTCCGATCGCCAGCCTGGCAACCTGTCGCCGCTCAACGTCAGTGAGCAGTATCAGGAAATCCGGCCGGTGGTGATGGAGGTCAACAAACTGATGGCGCGCATCGACGCGGCCAATCAGCGCGAGAAACGCTTTATGGCCGACGCCGCGCACGAGCTGCGCACGCCGATCGCCGCCGTGCTGGCGCAGCTACATTTGCTGACCCAGGTCAGCGAGCAGCAGGAGCGCCGGGAAATCATCGGCGACATGCAGCAAGGGCTGGATCGCGCGGCGTCGCTGTCACGCCAGCTGATCAACCTGGCCAAGCTGGAGGCGGAAGATTTTCCGCTGAAGATTGAGGCGGTGGATATCTATGCGGAGATCGGCAAATGCATCGCACAGCACGTCCCCTATGCGCTGGAGAAAGATGTCGAACTGTCGCTCGACGGCAGCGAGGATGTGGTGGTGAGTACCGACCGCCATGCGCTGATCGCCATCTTCACCAACCTGCTGGATAACGCGCTCAAGTACGCGCCGCCCGGCAGCCGCATCGAGGCCAATATCCGCTCGCTGGCGCCGCTCGGCTGCTATATTACGTTACGCGATAACGGCCCGGGGGTGAGCGAAGAACATCATTCCCGCCTGTTTGAACGCTTTTACCGCGTGCCCGGCACGCAGCAAACCGGCAGCGGGCTCGGATTGGCCATCGCCCGAAACCTGGCCGACAAAATCGGCGCGCAGCTGCGCGTTACCGAAGGCCTTGACGATCGCGGCATCGGCTTCATCATCGATTTGCCGGAAAGTTATCGGCCACAGACTGAGAGTGAACCACGACCATGATTGCCCCTGTTCTGCTGCAACGGCAGCAACTCGACCGGCTATGGGATATCGACCGCAGCGAAATTATCGACACTCTGTATCGCCTACAGGACGGCAAGTTGCAATCCTATGCGGAGTACTACGACGTGCGCGGCTGGGATCCGCACGATCGGGAAACCTATACGCCAATCCACGCAGCGTGCTTCGATCGCGGCGGCGCGTTCTTCGCGCTGTTCGAAGGCGAGGAGATCGTGGCGGCGGCGGCGCTGGACACCGAGCCGCGCGGCCCACAGCGGGATCTGCGCCAGCTGCTGTTCTTTTACGTCAGCGCGCACAAACGCGGCCAGGGGTTAGGCAGGCAGCTGTTCCAGCTCTGCCTGCGTCAGGCGGCGCAAGACGGCGCCGCCGGGCTGTATGTCTCCTCCATCCCCAATAAAAGCACCGTAGACTTCTATCTGGCGCAGGGCTGCCGGCTCATCGAACAGCCGGATACCGAATTGTTCGCCCGTGAGCCGGAAGACATTCACCTGGTCTGCCCTTGCCGCTAGCGGCCGGGGTTAACGGGCGATGCGCATCACCGAACGCACGTCGCTTTTCTTGTTCAGATCCCACACCTCGGCGATCTCCGCCAACGCGTGCTCCTGCGTCTCGATAGTGAGCGCTCCGGTCGCCGCCAGCGCCAAAATCTCGGTCGCGTAGCGCTGCATCTCCGGGATCGGCGGAAAGTTGCCGGTGCCGCTGCCGAGGATCTGCAGCTGATTGCTGCGCAACACCGCCGCCGGCAGCCGGATGTCCGGCGCGGCCATCGAACCGACGTTGACCAAGCGAATGCCGCGTCCGCCGGCGTAAGACGAGAGATCGTGATTGTTGAGCGTTGCCAGCAGCGCTTCCGTCGCCGGGCCCCAGATGTAATCGACGATCACCTGATAACCGCCCGGCCCCGCCGCCGCCGCGAAGGCCTGCGTCAGCGCCTCGCCCTGCAGGCTCAGATCCACCGTGGCGTCTACACCCAACGCTTCCAGCACGCTCAGTCGACGGCCGGCGGCAACAATGCGTCCGGCCCCCGCCTGACGCGCCGCCGCGACCGCCAGCTTGCCTGAGGTACCGGTAGCGCCGATGATCAGCACCGTTTCACCGGGCTGCAGATCCGCCCGCCAGCGCAGCGGCAGCCAGGCGGCGAAGGCCGGATTGATCAGCGCGGCCGCCGTGGCGTCGTCCACCGTCGCCGGCACCGGCACCGTCCAGGACGCGACGCTGCGCTCTGCCATCGCGCCGTAAGGGCGACGGAAAGAGGCGAAGTACACCCGTTGCCCGTCCGCCGTACGGCCAACGCCATCGGTGCCGGGCACGATCGGCAATTGCTTCGGGCTGGAATAGTGGGTGCCGGCGACGGTGGCGCGATCCAGCTGTTTGATGCCGGCCGCCAGAACGTCGATCGGCACTTCATTCGCCTGCGCCTGAGGCTCCTCAAAGGTGCCGAAAACCGGGGGTTGCCCCAGCGCTGTTACGATTGCCGCTTGCATGGTGACTCCTCAAATCGTGGGAACGTAAAGGAAAGAATAGGCCGCTATAAAATAAAAAGGGACACCGCATGATGCGGTGTCCCCCGAACACAAACTTTGCCGAACGTGTTATTCGTAATCGCTCATCGGCACGCAAGAGCAGAACAGGTTACGGTCGCCGTACACGTCGTCCAGACGCTTAACGCTCGGCCAGTACTTGTTCTCGCGTACGCCGGCCACCGGGAACACCGCCAGTTCGCGGCTGTACGGATGCTGCCAGTCGTTGACCAGCTCCGCCTGCACGTGCGGCGCATTCACCAGCGGGTTGTCTTCCAGCGGCCATTCGCCCTTGGCGACGCGGTCGATTTCGCTGCGGATCGCCAGCATCGCATCGATAAAGCGATCCAGCTCCACCTTGCTTTCCGATTCGGTCGGCTCGACCATCAGCGTGCCCGCCACCGGGAACGACATGGTCGGGGCATGGAAACCGAAGTCGATCAGGCGCTTGGCGATGTCCATTTCGCTGATGCCGGTCTCTTCCTTCAGCGGACGAATATCGAGGATACATTCGTGCGCCACGCGGTGATCGCGGCCGGTATACAGAATCGGGTACGCGTCTTTCAAACGGGTGGCGATGTAGTTGGCGTTCAGGATCGCCATCTGGCTGGCCTGCTTCAGGCCCTCCGCGCCCATCATGCGGATGTACATCCAGCTGATAGGCAAGATGGAGGCGCTGCCGAACGGCGCCGCGGAGACCGCGCCCTGCTGGGTGGTCACGCCGTCGATCTGCACCACGCTGTGGCCCGGCACGAACGGCGCCAGGTGTGCTTTCACGCCGATCGGGCCCATGCCCGGGCCGCCGCCGCCGTGCGGGATGCAGAAGGTCTTATGCAGGTTGAGGTGCGAAACATCCGCGCCGATGTAGCCTGGCGTGGTGATGCCCACCTGGGCGTTCATGTTGGCGCCATCCAGATACACCTGACCGCCGAACTGATGCACGATCTGGCACACTTCACGGATGGTTTCTTCATACACGCCGTGGGTCGACGGGTAGGTCACCATGATGCAAGAGAGTTCTTCGCCTGCCTGCTCCGCCTTAACGCGCAGATCGTGCAGATCGATGTTGCCGTTCTTGTCGCAGGCCACCACCACCACGCTCATGCCCGCCATCTGGGCGGAGGCCGGGTTGGTGCCGTGTGCCGAGCTCGGGATCAGACAGACGTGGCGGCCCGCTTCGTTGCGGCTTTCGTGGTAGCGGCGGATCGCCAGCAGGCCGGCGTATTCGCCCTGCGCGCCGGAGTTCGGCTGCATGCACACCGCGTCATAGCCGGTCAGCTGCACCAGCCACTGGGACAGTTGGCCGATCATCTGCTGGTAACCGGCCGCCTGCTCTGGCGGGCAGAACGGATGCAACTCTGAGAATTCAGGCCAGGTGATCGGGATCATTTCCGCCGCGGCGTTCAATTTCATGGTGCAGGAACCCAGCGGGATCATCGCCTGGTTCAGCGCCAGATCCTTGCGCTCCAAGCGATGCATGTAACGCATCATCTCGGTTTCGCTGTGATAGCGGTTGAATACCGGGTGGGTCAGGATCGGATCCTGGCGCAGCATGGCGGCCGGGATCGATTGGCTGTTTTTGCTCACCGCCGCGTCCAACGCGTCGATGTCCAGACCGTGATTGTCGCCGGCCAGCAGTGCGAACAGCGTTTGCACGTCTTCACGCGAGGTGGCTTCATCCAGCGTGATGCCGACGGCGCCGTGAATGTCGGTACGCAGGTTGATGCCGAAGCTCAGCGCGCGCTCCAGCACGGCGGCCTTGTCCTTCACTTCGACGGTCAGGGTGTCGAACCAGGTGTGGTGACGCAGCGTCAGGCCGGCCTTCTGCAGCCCGGCGGCCAGAATGTCGGTCAGGCGATTGATGCGCCCGGCGATGCGCTGCAGGCCTTGCGGACCGTGATACACCGCGTACAGGCTGGCGATGTTGGCCAGCAGCACCTGCGAGGTACAGATATTCGAGTTGGCTTTCTCGCGGCGGATATGTTGCTCGCGAGTCTGCATCGCCATGCGCAGCGCGGTGTTGCCGGCGGCATCGCGGGAAACGCCGATAATGCGGCCCGGCATCGAACGCTTGAACTCGTCGCGGCAGGCGAAGAAGGCGGCGTGCGGGCCGCCGTAGCCCATCGGCACGCCGAAGCGCTGCGCGGAGCCGAACACCACGTCGGCGCCCTGCTTGCCCGGCGCGGTCAGCAGCACCAGGGCCATGATGTCGGCGGCCACGCTGGTGATGATTTTGCGCGATTTCAGTTCGGCCAGCAGCGCGCTGTAGTCGTGCAGTTCACCGGTAGTGCCCACCTGCTGCAGCAGCACGCCGAACACGCCGTCCAGCTCCAGCACTTTTTCCGCTTTATCGACGATGACGTCGAAGCCGAAGGTTTCGGCGCGGGTGCGCACCACGTCCAGCGTTTGCGGATGCACGTCGTCAGCCACGAAGAAACGGTTGGCGTCTTTCAGCTTGCTGGCGCGTTTGGCCAACGCCATCGCCTCGGCGGCGGCGGTCGCTTCATCCAGCAGCGAAGCGGAGGCCAGATCCAGACCGGTCAGATCGAGGGTCACGGTCTGGAAGTTCAGCAGCGCTTCCAGACGGCCCTGCGACACTTCCGGCTGATAGGGGGTATAAGCGGTGTACCAGCCCGGGTTTTCCAGCATGTTGCGCAGGATCACCGGCGGCGTCAGCACGGCGCTGTAGCCCATGCCGATATAGGATTTGTAGCGCTGATTCTGCGAGGCGATCGCCTTCAGCTCAGCCAACGCCTGATGTTCGGTCGCCGCGTCGCCGACCGGCGGCGGCCCCGGCAGCTGAATGTCCGCCGGCACAATCTGTTGGATCAGCGCGCTGAGCGAGCGAGCGCCCACCGCTGCCAGCAACTCCTGGCGTTGTTCCGCAGAAGAGCCGATGTGGCGTTCAATGAACGCTTCGCTGTGTTCGAGTTGGCTGAGTGTCTGAGTCATTGCTACAAATTCCTGAATGCTTGCGTGATACGGGATATAGCTTGAACGGTAACTAAAACGCCCCGGCCGAAAGGCCTGGGGCGTGGTCACGATTACTCGTCGATCGAGGCCTGATAAGCTGCGGCGTCCAGCAGGTTCGCCAGCTCGCCTTCGTCGGAGGCTTTAATCTGGAACAGGAAGCCGTCACCGTAAGGTTCGCTGTTCACCAGTTCCGGAGAGCTTTCCAGCTCGCCGTTCACCGCCACGATTTCGCCGCTGATTGGCGCGTAAATGTCCGATGCCGCCTTGACGGATTCCGCCACGGCGCAATCTTCACCGGCGGCGACGCTGCGGCCCACTTCCGGCAGATCGACAAACACCATATCGCCCAGCAGTTCCTGCGCATGTTCGGTGATGCCTACGGTGTAAACGCCGTTACCTTCTGCACGAACCCACTCGTGGGAAGATGCGTATTTCAATTCTGTTGGCACATTGCTCATCGCCGGTTACTCCTTCGAAGAAATAAAAGAATCAATCAATAAAAAATCAATTTGTCAGCGGCTTGCCGGCGCGAACGAAACCGGGCTTGGTCACTTTGACCGGCATTTCACGGTTGCGGATCTGCACGATAGCCTGCTCGCCGATGCCTGCCGGCACGCGCGCCAGCGCGATGCTGAAGCCCAGCGTCGGAGAGAACGAGCCGCTGGTGATCACGCCTTCGTGGGTTTGCCCCGCCGCGTCGGTGAAACGCACCGGCAGCTCATTACGTAATACGCCTTTTTCCGTCATGATCAAGCCGACCAGTTGCTCGGTGCCCTGCTCGCGCTGTTGTTCCAGCGCTTCGCGGCCGATGAAACGGCGATCTTCCGGCTGCCAGGCGATGGTCCAGCCCATGTTGGCGGCCAGCGGCGAAACGCCTTCATCCATCTCTTGCCCATAGAGGTTCATGCCCGCTTCCAGGCGCAGGGTGTCGCGTGCGCCCAGACCGGCCGGCTTGACGCCCGCGGCCAGCAATTTTTGCCAGAAATCCGCCGCCTGCTCTTTCGGCAGCGCGATCTCATAGCCGGCCTCGCCGGTGTAACCGGTGGTGGCGATGAACAGTTCGCCGGCCTGCACGCCGAAGAATGGCTTCATGCCTTCGACCGCGCTTTTTTGCTCCGGGGTGAACAGGGTGCCGGCGCGCTCTTTGGCCTGCGGGCCCTGCACCGCGATCAGCGCCAGATCGTCGCGCACCGTCAGCGCGACGCCATACGGTGCGGCGTGCTCTTCGATCCAGGCCAGGTCTTTGTCGCGGGTGGCGGAGTTCACCACCAGGCGGAAATAGTCTTCAGTGAGGAAATAAACGATCAGGTCGTCGATCACGCCGCCGGAGGCATTCAGCATGCCGGTGTACAGCGCTTTGCCGGGTTGGGTCAGTTTGGCGACGTCGTTCGCCAGCAGGTAGCGCAGGAACTCGCGGGTGCGGGCGCCGTGCAGATCCACAATGGTCATGTGAGACACGTCGAACATGCCGGCATCCTGACGCACCGCGTGGTGCTCATCGAGCTGCGAGCCGTAGTGCAGCGGCATCATCCAGCCGTGAAAGTCTACCATGCGCGCACCGCACGCCACATGCTGGTCGTACAGTGGGGTTTGCTTTGCCATCTTTTCCCTCTTTCCACTCGTCGCTAGAAGTTAGGGTGCTGCCACGCAATGCGGCGGAGCCTGGCTCGCGGCCCGATCGCCATGGCGCACTGACTGCTCAACACAAATGCTGCGCCGGGACGGGCGGAAACTGCGTGCAACCGCCGTGACGCAAACGATACCTTTCCCTCGAACTTATCACCGAACGACCACATTAACCATAAGTTAAAATAGGCTCATCGCCGTTCCGGGGCGGTAAAACGCCGGGCTAGTGTGCAGAGTTTTTCACTGGAAAAATGCGCCTTAAGGCACAAAATTAACAATTAAAGCGGCAAAACACCGAACTTATATAACAAACCTATGGCCTCACATGGGATCCGGACTTTTGATAACCGAACATGGAATTAGAAAAAGTAATGATAAAAAGCGGCTGAAATTAGATTATTTCAAATGAAGGGTTATATAAGGAAAAGCGATGGAATAAGGCGGGAAGCGCGAGCCCGGTGCGGGCCCGCAGAAGGAAGGGATCAGGCAAGCCACTCGGGCAGATCGTTCAGGCCCATCGCCTGACGCACCAGCTTCGGTTTGACGCCCGGCAGGCTGTCTGCCAACCGCAGGCCCACGTCGCGCAGCAGCTTTTTGGCCGGGTGATTGCCGTCGAACAGTTCGCGGAAACCCTGCATGCTGGCCAGCATTACCGCCGCGCCATGTTTGCGGCGGCGCTCATAACGGCGCAAATAGAGGTGCTGGCCGATATCCTTGCCCTGCCGCTGCAGGCGGCGCAGTTCGGAAATCAGCTCGGCGGCGTCCATGAAGCCCAGGTTAACGCCCTGGCCGGCCAACGGATGCACGGTATGCGCCGCATCGCCCACCAGCGCCAGGCGGTGCGCTGCGAAGCTGCGCGCATAGCGGCCGGTCAACGGGAACGCCAGCCGTTCGCTTTCCAGGCTGCAAGCCCCCAGGCGCATGTCGAAGGTCATCGCCAGTTCGCGGTTGAACTGCGCCGGTTCCAGCCGTTTGAGCCTTTCGGCTTCTTCCGGCGTCACCGACCAGACGATAGAGCTCAAATACGGATCGCTGAACGGCAGGAACGCCAGAATGCCGTCGCCGTGGAAAATTTGCCGCGCCGTCGCCTGATGCGGTTCTTCGGTGCGAACGGTGGCCACCAGCGCGTGGTGGCGGTAATCCCAGAAGGTGAGCGGGATATCGGCATGCTGGCGCAGCCACGACTGGGCGCCGTCGGCGCCAATCACCAACCGGGCGGTCAGCATGCGGCCGTCCTCCAGCGTGACGAAGGCGTCGTTCTCGCCCCACGCCACCTGCTTGAGCGCGGCCGGGGTAATCAGCGTAATGTCCGACAGGCTTTCGGCGCGCTTCCACAGCGCCTGCTGGATCACCGTGTTTTCGATGATGTGGCCGAGATGGCTGAAGCCGCACTCGTCGCCGCGGAAGGCGATTTTGCCGAAGCTGTCGCGATCCCACACTTCCATCGCGTTATAGGCGCTGGCGCGCAGCTGGAGAATGTCGTCCCACACGCCGATGTGCTGCAGCAACCGCTCGCTGGCGGCATTGATGGCGGAGACGCGCAGGGCCGGCTGTTCCGACGGCGGCGCCATCTCCGGCTGGCGCTGCTCCAGCACCGCCACGCGCAGCCCGCTGCCCTGCAGGCCGCAGGCCAACGCCAGCCCCACCATACCGCCACCGGCGATAATCACGTCAAATGATTGCATGCTGCTCGATTTCCTTAAATAACGCGCGACGCCTTGCCGCGCCGCGCTTTGGGCGCGTTAAAGCGCCCGACCATGTCTCTAACGTTCCACCCAGCCCAGCGTACGCTTGGCGAAGGCATCGCGTATCGCCGGCAAACGTTCCATCGCCATCAGCCCCAGATTGCGGCCGATCACCAGCGGGCCATAACGGTTGGCGAACAGATGAATCAACCCGTCGGTCACGCCGATCGTCGCCCGCTGATCGTTTTGCCGCCGCTGCTGATAACGGCTCAGCAGTGCGTAACCGCCGGCGTCTTCGCCGCTGTCTGCCGCTTCCGCCAGCGTTTCCGCCAGCGACATCACGTCGCGCAGGCCAAGGTTGAACCCCTGCCCGGCGATAGGATGCAGCGTTTGCGCCGCGTTGCCCACCAGCGCCAGCCGGTGGCTGACATGGCGATCGGCGGTCAGCAGACCGAGTGGGTAACTGTGCCGTTTACCGGCTTTGAGGATACGCCCCAGCCGCCAGCCGAAGGCCTGTTGCAGCTCGGCGATAAACCGCTCGTCGTCCCAGGCATCCACCTGGGCGCGATCTTCGCGCGCATGGCACCATACCAGTGAACTGCGCCCCTGCGACATCGGCAACAGCGCCAGCGGCCCATAGCGAGTAAAGCGCTCAAAGGCGCGCCCCTGCGGATCTTCCGCCGTGGTGACGTTGGCGATGGTGGCGAACTGCGGATAGTCCTCCTGCCGCCACTGCATATTGCAGGCTTGCGCCAGCGCAGAGCGCGAGCCGTCGGCCGCCACCAGCAATTGCCCGCGCAGACGCTGGCCGTTGTCCAGCAGCACTTCCGCCCGCTCTGCGGTGCGAATCACGTCCACCACCCGCGCCGGGCAGTGCAGCGTAACGCCGGGGGCCTTGGCCAGCAGCGCGAACAACCGCTGCCCGGCGTCGTGCAGTTCGATCACCTGGCCGAGCGCATCGACCTGATAATCTTGCGCCTGCAGATTCACAAACCCGGCGTGCCCGCGATCGCTGACGTGCACCTGAGTGATCGGCGTAGCGCAATCGCGCAGCGCCGGCCAAACGCCGATGCGCGCCAGCTGTTGGCAGGTGCCCTGCGCCAGTGCGATGGCGCGGGCGTCAAAGCCCGGATGGCTGCGGTCGTCCGGCCGGGTCGCCTCGACCAGATCCACCGCCATCCTGCCCTGTGTGAGCGACGAGATAGCCAGCGCCAAGGTCGCGCCCGCCATGCCGCCGCCAACGATAATTACGCTCATTTTATGACCTTGCCGCCGCCATCAACGCTTCGATGGCATCGGCGTCTTTCACCACGGTGGCGGTCAGGTTTTCATTGCCGTCGGCGGTGATCACGATATCGTCCTCGATGCGGATGCCGATGCCGCGGTACTCCGCCGGCACGTCCGCATCCGGCGCGATGTACAGCCCCGGCTCCACGGTCAGCACCATGCCCGGCTCCAGCAGCCGATCGCGGCTCGGCGTGCCGTAGTGGCCAACGTCGTGCACGTCGAGACCCAGCCAGTGGCTCAGCCCGTGCATGAAGAACTGACGGTGCGCCTGCTCGGCGATCAGCGGGTCGACTTCACCTTTCAATACGCCCAGCTCCACCAGCCCGACCACCATGATGCGCACCACTTCGTCATTGACTTCGCGAATGCTGGTGCCGGGTTTGAACAGTTCCAAAGCGCGCTGCAGCGACGCCAGCACAATGTCGTACACCGCGCGCTGCGGCCGGCTGAACTTGCCGTTGACCGGGAAGGTGCGGGTGATGTCGCCGGCGTATCCCTGGTACTCGCAGCCCGCGTCGATCAACACCAGATCGCCGTCGCGCATCTGGCTCTCGTTCTCGGTGTAGTGCAGGATACAGCCGTTTTCGCCGCTGCCGACGATGGTGTTGTAAGACGGGTAACGGGCGCCGAGGCGGGTGAACTCATGATGAATTTCCGCTTCCAGCTGGTATTCGAACATGCCCGGACGGCATTTTTCCATCGCGCGGGTGTGCGCCAGCGCGCTGATCTCACCGGCGCGGCGCATCACCGCCAGCTCTTCCGGCGACTTGAACAGCCGCATGTCGTGCAGCCACGGCCGCCAGTCGGTAACGGTGGCCGGCGCCTGCAGGTTCTGGCGGAACCCCTTGCGCAGCTTGTCCAGCGCGCTGAACAGGATCTGATCGGCATAGGCGTATTCGCCCTGCGCGTGGTAGACCACGTCCAGGCCGTTGAGCAGCAGGTGCAGTTGGTCATTGATTTCATCGAACGGCAGCGCGCGATCCACGCCCAGCTTTGCCGGTGCGGCGTCTTGCCCCAGGCGGCGGCCAAACCAGATTTCCGCCGTCAAATCGCGCACCCGGTTGAACAACACGCTGTGGTTGTGCGTTTCATCGCTTTTAATCAGCACCAGCACCGCTTCCGGCTCATTGAAGCCGGTCAGGTACCAAAAATCGCTGTTCTGCCGGTAGGGATAGTCTGAATCTGCACTGCGCGTCGTTTCCGGCGCAGAGAAAATAACCGCCGCACTGGCCGGCGCCATTTTCGCCAACAGCGCCTGGCGGCGGTTGTTGAATTCCTGCTGAGTCATTACCTTCTCCTGAAATCATGCCATCCGCACCGCCGGCGGAGAGGCGATAGAACGTTTAGTGCAGCGTCGGTTTGATATTTTCCGGCGCCGTCGGTTTGTGACGGGTGAATTCGCCGTGGCACATGATGGCGGCGACCCGCACATACTCCGCCACTTCTTCCAACGACTGTTCCAATTCTTCCTGATCTTCGTCTTCGTCGTAGCCCAGCTGCGCGATATTGCGCAGATCGTCAATCGCTTCACCGACTTCGTCTTTCACCTGAGCCAGCTTCGGCTGCATCATGCCCAGCCCGAGCAGGAAGTGGTTGACCCAACCGGCCAGCGCGTCGGCGCGATCGAACACGCTGACGATCTCCCCTTCAGGCAGCATCAGTTGGAACAGGAATTCGTCATCTTCCAGCGTGTCACGCGTCGCTTCATACAGCTGCTGCAACGGTTGGCTGAGCGCCTGCGGGAAGGCGACGCCTTCGTTGGTCAGATCGTGCACCAGCGCCTGCCAGCCGGCGTCACGGCTGCCGCCGCACAGCAGGCCGCTGATCAGGCCGTGCATTTCTGCCGCGGTCAGCGCCACCGACTGCTGGTTGAGGGCCACGGTCAAAGATTGGTAACTTGGAAATGTATTCTGTATAGACATGCGCATTCGTCATCGTTGGCAGGATAAGTTCGTGTTATGCTACCACCAAGGTCCGTCGCTATACCAGATAAGCGCGACACCTCAGTGGCTAGTTATAATCGCGATGTGGCAGGTTTCACACTGCGCCGGCGGGTGACGAAAGTGCGGTAAATACGCATTTTGAAACCCTTTTTTGACTGGCAATGTCCGCCACAGTAGATTACAACCAGGTACTGAAAAAGGGGTTGTATCTTGGTACCGAGGTATATATAGTGGCGCCCGCTTTGACGGCCCGGCCCGGGCGGACAAGGCTGGCGCGAAATTTAGGCAGGAAGGTGGCATGTCTGCACAACCGGTAGATATTCAAATTTTTGGCCGCTCGTTAAGAGTCAATTGCCCGCCAGAACAACAAGATGCGTTGAATATGGCGGCGGACGATCTTAACCAACGGTTGCAAGATCTTAAAGTTCGCACTAGAGTCTCCAATACTGAGCAACTGGTTTTCATCGCGGCATTGAACGTCTGTCACGAACTTGCTCAAGAACGGTTGAAAACCCGTGACTATGCGTCCAATATGGAACAACGCATACGGATGCTGCAGCAGACCATTGAACAAGCGCTGCTTGAACAAGGTCGCATCTCTGAACGTCAGGATGCACAATTCGAATAACTTAAGTTGTTGAAAGCCAAGTTTTCGGCAACGAGTACAAAATTTCTCTGAGATGTTCGCCAGCGGGCCAGTCCCCTGAGCCGATATTTAGTACAAACAGAATGTGTTGCTCCGCGATCGGTGAGCACGCTCGGTGCGCCGAGAAGCCTTAAGATTGCGACGGCACGTTCACCTTGAACCATGGGTTCAAGGGTTACAGCCTGCGACGGCATCTCGGAGATTCCCCTTCTCAGCGGTTTTGTGTGCTGAACGCCACACTGAGCAAGCCTGATATGATGTCTTTTCAATCCCAATTCGCGCAGCAGCGCCAAGCCATTCGTCAACTCATTCGCCAACGTCGGCGCGAGCTTACGCCCGAGCAGCAACGCTTTGCCGCAGAAAAGATAACCGAACGCCTCACCGCACACGCGCGCATTCAAGCGGCGCACAACATCGCGGTCTTCCTGTCGTTTGACGGCGAACTCGATACCGGGCCGCTGATCGAGCGTCTGTGGACGCTCGGCAAACGGGTTTACCTGCCGGTGCTGCACCCGTTCAGCCCGGGTCACCTGCTGTTCCTGCGCTATGCGCCGGAAACGCCGCTGGTACGCAATCGCTTCAATATTCTCGAGCCCCGCCTCGATGTGCGCCAGGTGTTGCCGCTGGGCGAACTTGACGTCGTGCTGACGCCGTTGGTGGCATTCGATCATACCGGGCAGCGTTTGGGCATGGGGGGCGGTTTCTACGATCGCACCCTGCAAAACTGGCGCAGCGGCGGCCCCTATCCCATCGGCCTGGCCCATGATTGCCAGCAGGTGGAGCACCTGCCGACCGAGCACTGGGATATCCCGCTGCCGGAAATCCTCACCCCGCTCTGCAGCTGGGCGTGGCGGGAGCCCAAATAGCAAAAGGCCGGATCGCTCCGGCCTTTTTCGTTGCGGCGAGCCGCCGAATCAGAACAGCAGACGGGCGCGAATGGTGCCGTCGATGGCCTTCATGCGCTGCAGCGCGGCGTCGGCGCGTGCGATTTCCGCTTCGATGTCGATCACCACGTAGCCGATTTCCGGCCCGGTTTGCAGATACTGGGCGGCGATGTTAACCCCCTCTTCGGCGAAGATCTGGTTAATCTGCGTCAGCACACCCGGACGGTTTTCGTGGATGTGCAGCAGGCGGCTGGCGTTCGGACCATGCGCCGGCAGCGACACTTCCGGGAAGTTGACGGCGGACAGAGTCGATCCGTTGTCGGAGTATTTCGCCAGCTTGCCGGCCACTTCGTCGCCGATGTTCTCCTGCGCTTCCTGCGTGGAACCGCCGATGTGCGGCGTCAGCAGCACGTTGTCGAACTCACACAGCGGCGAGTTGAACGGATCGCTGTTGGTCGCCGGCTCTTCCGGGAAGACGTCGATCGCCGCGCCCGCCAGGTGATTGCTGGCCAGCGCGTCGCACAGCGCGGGAATATCAACCACGGTGCCGCGCGAGGCGTTGATCAGAATGGCGCCCGGTTTCATCAGCGCCAGCTCTTCCGCCCCCATCATGTTCTTGGTGGCCAGCGTTTCCGGCACGTGCAGCGTCACCACGTCGCTCATATTGAGCAGATCGGACAGATGACGCACCTGTTGCGCGTTGCCCAACGGCAGCTTGTTCTCGATATCGTAGAAGAACACCTTCATGCCCAGCCCTTCGGCCAGAATGCCCAGCTGGGTGCCGATATGGCCGTAGCCGATGATGCCCAGTTTTTTGCCGCGCGCTTCATAGGAGCCCACGGCCAGTTTGTGCCACACGCCGCGGTGCGCCTTGGCGTTGGCGGCCGGAATGCCGCGCAGCATCAACAGCAGCTCGCCCAGCACCATTTCGGCCACGGATCGGGTATTGGAGAACGGGGCGTTGAAGACCGGAATGCCGCGTTTGGTCGCCGCTTTCAGGTCAACCTGGTTGGTGCCGATGCAGAAGCAGCCCACCGCCACCAGTTTTTCTGCGGCGGCGAACACCTCTTCGGTCAGATGCGTGCGCGATCGGATGCCGACGAAGTGCGCATCGCGGATGGAGGCCTTCAGCGATTCGGTGTCTAACGCACCCTTGTGGTATTCGATGTTGGTATAACCGGCGGCACGCAAATTATCGACCGTGCTCTGATGAACCCCTTCCACCAACAGGAATTTAATCCTGTCTTTCTCCAATGATACTTTTGCCATTTACCCGACCCTATGTTCAGACTTCAGAAGCGGCTGTGACGACACAGCTCCCATCCAACATAACAAAAATAACGCGGGCGGCAATACAAACGATTGCCTGCCCGGCAGGACAAGGCGCAGCGTTGATGGCGGTTTACGGCAGAAAATGCCATAGGGAAAGTTTTCGGCAGAAGCTTTGGGGAGTCAGTTTTCACAATGTGACATAAGTCACCAAATTTGCCGCTTTTCAGAAAAGATGTTTTAACCGAAGAAATATGCGGCCCGGCACTGCCGGGCCACAGGCCGCAGAGGCTTATTTGACCACTTTCACGCCTTCCGGGGTGCCGACCAGCGCCACGTCCGCGCCGCGGTTGGCGAACAGCCCCACGGTCACCACGCCGGCGATGCTGTTGATTTTGTTCTCCAGCGCGATAGCGTCGGTGATGCTCAGGTTATGCACATCGAGGATCACGTTGCCGTTGTCGGTCACTACGTTCTGGCGATACTCCGGCAGGCCGCCCAGTTTCACCAGCTCACGCGCCACATAGGAGCGGGCCATCGGGATCACTTCCACCGGCAGCGGGAATTTGCCCAGCACGTCCACCTGCTTGCTGGCGTCGACGATGCAGATGAATTTCTTGGCGATGGCGGCGATGATCTTCTCGCGCGTCAGCGCCGCGCCGCCGCCTTTGATCATCTGCATGTGGCCGTTGATTTCGTCCGCGCCGTCCACGTAGATATCGAGCGAGTCCACTTCGTTGCTGTCGAACACATGGATGCCGAGGCTTTTCAGCTTGGCGGTTGAGGCGTCTGAGCTGGACACCGCGCCTTCAATCTGGTGCTTGATGGAGCCCAGCGCGTCAATAAAGTGGGCGGCGGTAGAGCCGGTGCCCACCCCGACGATGGTGCCCGGCGTCACGTATTCCAGCGCCGCCCAGCCCACCGCTTTTTTCAGTTCATCCTGCGTCATAATATGTCCCTTGCCTCTGTACGAAAACGTGTGCGTATTATAGGGTAAAACGCTGTTTTTCACGCCGGCAGGATCACACTTATTTACCGCAGCCCGCATTTTTACCCGCTTGGCGGCGAGCTGGGGGCGTGATTTTTCCACCTGCGCCGCACGCAAAATGTGGCATAGTGCCGGTATCATTCTAATTTAAGGGATATCTTTCCGATGAAACGCCCAGACTATCGTACGCTGCAAGCGCTGGACGCGGTGATCCGTGAGCGCGGCTTCGAGCGCGCCGCGCAAAAACTCTGCATCACGCAATCGGCGGTATCCCAACGCATCAAACAGCTGGAAAACCTGTTCGGCCAACCGCTGCTGGTCCGCACCGTGCCGCCGCGCCCGACCGAACAGGGGCAAAAGCTGCTGGCGCTGCTGCATCAGGTGGAGCTGCTGGAAGAAGAGTGGCTGGGCAACGACACCGGCGTCGATACGCCGCTGCTGCTGTCGCTGGCGGTCAACGCCGACAGTCTGGCGACCTGGCTGCTGCCGGCGCTGAAGCCGGTGCTGGCGGACTCCCCCATTCGTCTGAATCTGCAGGTGGAAGATGAAACCCGCACCCAGGAGCGGCTGCGCCGTGGTGAGGTGGTGGGCGCGGTGAGTATTCAGCCGCAGCCGCTGCCGAGCTGCCTGGTGGATCGGCTGGGGGCGCTGGACTACCTGTTCGTGGCCTCCAGCGGCTTCGCCGAGCGCTATTTCCCGAACGGCGTCACCCGCTCCGCGCTGTTGAAAGCGCCGGCGGTGGCCTTCGATCATCTCGACGACATGCACCAGGCATTTCTGCAGCAGAACTTCGATCTGTCGCCGGGCAGCGTGCCCTGCCACATCGTGAACTCATCGGAAGCCTTCGTGCAGCTGGCCCGTCAGGGCACCACCTGCTGTATGATCCCACATCTGCAGATCGAAAAGGAGCTGGCATCCGGCGAACTGATCGATCTGACGCCGGGGCTGTACCAGCGCCGCATGCTGTACTGGCACCGCTTCGCGCCGGAGAGCCGCATGATGCGTAAAGTGACCGACGCGTTGCTGGAGCACGGTCACCAGGTGCTGCGCCAGGATTAAAACGAAAAAAGGTTCGCCGCAGCGAACCTTTTCTTCATGACAACCCCCTTACTGCGCGGCGTTGCGCTGCAGCTCGAACACCACATCCACCTGATCGTCGAAGTGAATGCTTTGCTGTTCATAGGTTTGCGCCGCGTCGTTTTCCGCCGCCGCGCCGGCCGCCTTATACATCCGCGCCACCGGCATCGGCTGGTAGTTGGCGACCCGGTAGCGAATGCTGTACACCGGCCCCAGCTTGGCGTGGAAGCCCTTGGCCAGGGATTCGGCCTGCTGAGTCGCGTTCTCGATCGCTTTTTGCCGCGCCTGCTCGCGATACACGTCCGGCTTGGCGACGCCCAGCTCCACCGCGCGGATCTCGTTCAGGCCGGATTTCAGCGCGCCGTCCAGCAGCTCGTTCAGCTTGTCCAACTGGCGCAGGGTAACCTGCACCTGGCGCACCGCCCGGTAGCCCTTCAGCACCGACTCGCCGGTTTTCAGGTAATCGTATTCCGGCTGGGTGCGCAGGTTGGCGGCGCTGATGTCTTTCTTCTCGATGTTGTTTTTCTGCAGGAAATCAAAGTACTGCGCCACGCGCTCGTCCACCTGCTTCTTCGCCTGGGCGGCGTCTTTGGAGGAAACGCTCACTTCGATCGCCAGAGTGGCGATATCCGGCGTGGCGTCCACGCTGGCGGTGCCGGAGGTGACGACGTGCGGCCCTTCAGGCAATTCAGCCGCCTGCAGCGCCATCGGTAGCGTCCCTAATCCGACCATTGCGGCCATAGCCAATGCTTTTAGCTTCACAGTGTCTCCTTAATGACAGGCTGTCTCTGATCGCCGGCTTTTCCCTGCGAGAACCGCCGGTTTCCTGGCATCAAACGTAGCATATCGCACGGCGTTTTGAATTCGGATTAGTGACAAATTCTTATAAATTTGCCCCCTGCCAGGCCAGCTGCAGCGCGATGCCCCACATCACCAGACCGACCAGCGCATTGATGATGCGCTGCGCCCGCTGGGTGTTCAGCCACGGCGCCAGCCAGGAGGCCAGCAGCGCCAGACCAAAGAACCACACCGCCGACGCGCTGACCGCGCCAAGCGCGAACCAGGAACGCACGTCCGCCGTCAGCTGTCCGCCCAGGCTGCCGAGCACCACGAAGGTATCCAGATAGACGTGCGGATTCAGCCAGGTGACCGCCAGCATGGTGACCACGATGCGCCAGCGGCTCTGCGCCAGCTCCTGCGCCGCGGCCTGCGCCGGTTGCGGGCTGAAGGCGGAACGGAACGCGCCCCAGCCGTACCACAGCAGAAACGCCACCCCGCCCCAGGTCACCAACGCCAGCAGCAGCGGCGAGCGGGTCAGCAACGCGCTGCCGCCGAAAATACCGGCGCAGATCAGCACGATATCGCTCAGCGCGCACAATGAGGCGATCATCAGATGATACTGACGGCGAATGCCCTGATTCATCACGAATACGTTCTGCGGGCCCAGCGGCAGGATCATGGCGGCGCTCAGGGCAAAGCCCTGCAGGAAGACGGCTAGCATGGGAAATTCCTCGAATGATAAAAGGCGCCGGACGTGGGCGCGTATCGGTCAACATGCGCATCATACGAGGAAGCGATCATTAGGTGAAATTGATGTTTCTAATCAAGTATCAGAGATGCTAATACCCTGTGGGCGCCAGGCCAGCGCCGCCAGATTCGCCCATCGGCGAAAAATTCGCTATCATCCGCCCCTCCTCCCTCCAGCCGGCCGACCGATGTCTACGATTACCGATACCTTCATCGCCCCGCCCTGTCATGACCAGATAGAGATCCTCTATCAGGACGATCATCTGGCGCTGATCAATAAACCCGCCGGGTTGCTCAGCCTTTCGGGCAAAAATCCGCAAAATCTCGACTCGGTGCACTATCGGCTGGTGCAGATCTTCCCCGGCTGCACGCTGGCACACCGCCTGGATTTCGGCACGTCCGGGTTGATGGTGGTAGCCCGCAATAAGGCCGTCAATGCCGCGCTCTGCCGGCAGTTCAGCGAGCGCACCGTCGGTAAAGTCTACAGCGCGCTGCTCTGCGGCCATCTGGCGGATAACGAAGGGGTAATAGACGCGGCGATCGCCAACGATCCGGCGCTGTTCCCGCTGATGTCGATTTGCGCCCTTCACGGCAAGCCCGCTCGCTCCCGCTATCGGGTCGTCGAGCGTTTTTATCGTGAAACGGAAGGCGGGATCTCGCTGCCGCTAACGCGGGTACAGCTCATTCCGGAGACCGGGCGCACCCACCAGCTGCGTATTCACAGCCGGCAATTGGGCCACCCTATTTTAGGCTGCGATCTGTATGGCGGGCGCCTGCTGCCGGGTGCCGAGCAGACACCGCGGCTGATGCTGCACGCCAGCGAACTGGACTTTGTGCACCCCATCCGCGGAGAGCGGATAACCGCTCGTCACGCCGCGCCGTTCTGAACGCGGCTTACCACATCAAATCGTCAGGCACTTTAAAGTCGGCGTACGGATCGTCTTCATCCTGCTCTTCCTGACTCAGCGCGCTGTGCAACACAATGCTGCCCGCATCGCGCTGCGCGATTTTATCGGCGACGCTCGCGGGGATAATCGCGTATTCACACTCTTCCCGGTTCTCGATCAGCAAACGCGCAATGGCGAGGCGGCCATTGATCAGTTGGGTCTGCGTCGCCTTATCCACCAGGATTTTTTTGATCAGGTTGCCGTCGGTAAAGTTAAAACCGATATCGCCTTTCGCCAGCACGATGCGATTCATCTCGATCAGCTGCTTCACCTGCGCCTTGTATTCTTTGGACAGCGCGGCTTGCTTTTGCTGCTCGTTCAACTGCTTATCGCGCTCAAGCTGCGCCTTTTTATTCTCTTCCACCGCCTCTCTGGCCTCACGGGCCTGAACGCGTGATTTTTTAGCCGTTCTTTGGACTTTGGCCATTTTCTTGCTGGTTACCAAGCCCGCTTTGAGCATCTGCTCTTGTAAGGTGAGTTTTGTCATGTTCGTGTCTGAAGCCGTGGGATCATGAAGGGATTATACCCGTAATTTTTCAGGCTGCACCAGGTTGCCGGCCAACCCACCGGCGGTTTGCGCCGCAGAGCAACGGCGGTAAAACGGCCCGAACGCCCGATCATGAATACCGCTCATGTGGTAATGAAATTAAGTCTCTTTCACTCCCTCCGGGACTCTGGCAAAAATAGACCTCATTAACGACAGACAATATGAAATCAGCTGAATAAAAAAATAGAAAAACAAGCCATTGAAAGAAATGGATAAATCCAGCCTTCATATCATATAACAGGATGCTATAAGACGATGAATACAGACTTTACCTTTACGATTAAGAGCAGTTCTTTCGACGAAGATTATAACCCTTCTGAAAATACGCGTATCACCACCAACTTTGCTAATTTGGCCAGAGGGAAAAACCGCCGGGAGAACCTGCGCAACACGTTGGTGATGATCGACAATCGCTTTAATGCACTAGCCTATTGGGATAACCCCAAGGCCGATCGCTACTCTGTCGAGCTGGAAATCATCTCGGTTGAGATGCGCATCGAAGATCAGGGCGCCAGCTTTCCGGTTATCGAAATCCTGAAAACCAACATCATCGATAAAAAAACGCAAAAGCGTATCGAGGGCATCGTCGGGAACAATTTCTCGTCTTACGTGCGCGATTACGACTTTAGCGTCTTGCTGCCGGCGCACAATAAAAACGCGGCGGAATTTACCATTCCGAATGATTTCGGCGATTTGCACGGCAATATCTTTAAGCACTTCGTCAATTCAAACGAATACCATGAAAATTTCAGCAAACCGCCGGTGATCTGCCTCAGCGTATCCAGCAAAGACACCTACCATCGGACGGGCAATCAACACCCGGTCTTGGGCGACGAGTATCGGCAAGACGGCGCTTCATTGACCGACCGGTATTTTAAAAAAATGGGCCTGCAGGTGCGCTATTTCATGCCGAAAAATAGCGTTGCGCCCCTGGCCTTTTATTTCCCCGGGGATTTGCTGAGCGATTACACCGACCTGGAACTGATCGGCACCATCAGCACGATGGAGACCTTCCAGAAAATCTATCGGCCTGAAATTTACAATGCCAATTCGGCGGCGGGGCAATGCTATCAGCCAAGCTTGAATAACCAGGATCATTCATTAACCAAGATTGTTTACGATCGCGAAGAGCGTAGCCAGTTAGCGATTGAGCAGGGGAAATTTACGGAAGAGCAATTTATCAAACCCTACAAGCCTATTCTTGAGCAATGGTCTGCTCACTACGCGCTTTGATTCACTTAAATACAGGTCACCTATCATGAAAATATTGCTCCCCACATCGACCGCCGGCAGCTTGCCCAAACCGGTCTGGCTGGCCCAACCGGAAACCCTGTGGTCGCCCTGGAAATTGCAGAATGAAGAACTCATCGAAGGGAAACAGGACGCTCTGCGTTTGTCACTGGCAGAGCAACAACAGGCCGGCATCGATATCGTCAGCGATGGCGAACAAACCCGTCAGCACTTCGTCACGACGTTTATCGAGCATCTCAGCGGCGTCGATTTCGAAAAACGCGAAGTGGTTAAAATCCGCAATCGCTATGAGGCGAGCGTGCCGACGGTCGTGGGGGCGGTCTCGCGTCAAAAACCCGTTTTCGTTGAAGACGCCAAATTTTTACGCCAGCTGACCACACAGCCGATTAAATGGGCCCTGCCGGGGCCGATGACCATGATCGACACGCTCTATGACAACCACTATAAAAGCCGCGAGAAATTAGCCTGGGAGTTCGCGAAGATCCTCAATCAGGAAGCCAAAGAGCTCGAGGCCGCAGGCGTCGACATTATTCAGTTTGATGAGCCCGCATTTAACGTGTTCTTTGACGAGGTGAATGACTGGGGCATCGCCGCCCTGGAAAGAGCCATTGAAGGGCTTAAGTGTGAAACCGCCGTACATATCTGCTATGGATATGGGATTAAAGCCAATACCGACTGGAAAAAGACGCTGGGCTCGGAATGGCGACAATATGAAGAGGCGTTTCCGAAACTGCAAACGTCCAACATCGATATCATCTCGCTGGAGTGCCATAACTCGCATGTGCCCATGGATCTGCTTGAACTGATCCGCGGCAAAAAGGTGATGGTCGGCGCCATCGACGTAGCGAATCATGCCGTTGAGACGCCGGAGGAAGTGGCCGACACGCTGCGCAAAGCGCTGCAGTTTGTCGATGCCGACAAACTCTATCCGTCGACCAACTGCGGCATGGCCCCCCTGCCCCGTCAGGTCGCCCGCGGCAAGCTGAATGCGTTAAGCGCAGGCGCCGAGATCGTGCGCCGAGAGCTGTTAGCCAAATAACCTTGCCTGCGCCCGCCACAGACACCTCCTGCGGCGGGCGATTATCAGCAATTCCCCCTCCCCGCAACGCCCCCGCTCTGGTGTATACTCGGATTTCTACGCGATGCCAGCCACAGCGGTTTTGGTTCAGGCCTGGCCTGAACAGCCCTCAGCCAGCCCACACAAGCCGAATAACAGTGGAATAACCATGAGCCCAAATACCGCTCGCATCAGCGAAATCATCGATCGCGCCAGGATCTCCCCCTACCAAATCCTGATCCTGACCCTGTGTTTCCTCATTGCCCTTCTGGACGGTTTCGATACCGCCATCATCGGCTATATCGCGCCGGCGCTGCGCGAAGAGTGGGATCTGCTGCCCGCTCAGCTCTCCCCCGCCTTCGGCGCGGGGCTGTTCGGCCTGCTGATCGGCAGCCTGCTGTTCGGGCCGATCGCCGACGCCATTGGCCGCAAACGCGTGCTGCTCGTCGCTGTGCTGGTGTTTGGCGGCTGTACTCTGGCTTCGGCCTATACGCATTCGATCGAATCCCTGACCCTGCTGCGCTTCATCACCGGCATTGGCCTCGGAGGCGCGATACCGACCTGCATCACCCTCAGCTCGGAGTACTCGCCGGCGCGCCGCCGCATGCTGATGGTCACCTTGAGCTGGAGCGGCTTTACCGCCGGGTTGGCCCTGGGCGGCCTGCTGGCCGGGCAGATCATCCCGGCGTTCGGCTGGCGCGGCCTGCTGCTGGTCGGTGGCATCGCGCCGTTGGCGCTGCTGCCGTTGTTGGCCTGGCAGATGCCCGAATCAGTACGCTTTATGGCCGCCAGCGCCAAACATGCCGATCGGCTGCGCCGGGTGGTCGAACGCATCACCGGCCAGCGTTGGGCCGGCGTGACGATTGTCGATGACGAGCGCCCACCGCAGGCCACATCGCCGATATCACACCTGTTTATCGAAGGCCGCGCCGTGCGCACCCTGCTGCTGTGGGTGGCGTTCTTCTGTTCGCTGTTCGTGTTCTACCTGCTCACCAGCTGGCTGCCGACGATCCTCAAAGACGCCGGTTACGATATCGCCCACGCCTCGCGCATCGGGGCGATGGTGCCGCTCGGCGGCACCCTGGGCGCCATCCTGATGGCGCTGCTGATGGATCGGATCGGGCCCTACCGCGTGCTGGCCGTCTCCTACCTGGGCGCTGCGCTGGTGATCGGCGCGACCGGGTATCTGATGGGCGACGTCTATACGCTGGCCGCCGTCGTGTTCCTGATTGGCTTCGGCGTGGCCGGCGCGCAAAACGGCCTGAACCTGGTCTCCGCCACCCTTTACCCGACCGCTGCCCGCGTGACCGGCGTCAGCTGGGCCATGGCCAATGGCCGCTTCGGTTCGATCGTCGGCTCGATGCTCGGCGCCTGGATGATGACCGCCGCCGGATCGGCGGAAGTGTTCTTCCTCTGGCTAGCGCTGCCGGCGCTGCTGGGCGCAGTCGCTATCTTCCTGCTCTATCGCCTCAGCCTGCATCGTCGCGCGCCGCTCGCGGAACCGGCCGCTGGCGCCTGACCTCGCGGAAAAGAAAAGGCCGAGACGCCATCGATGGCGTCTCGGCCTCTCATGAGAAACCCTTAACCTATCGGTTATTTTTCAAAAGCGCGTGCCGCTATAGTGCACTGTTTTCCTTGTCATTGGCTTCCTTTATGCACTCATCGACATTTTTAAAATCATATTGCAGATAAACGCTCCCAATCCCACTATTGACGGCGGTCGCTTCAAGCATAATCCCCTGCAAATCGTTCTTGAACGGTTTATCTTTTTTCTCTTCCCAGTCAATACCGAAATAGCGTTCTTTTTTAAGCAGCCCCATCATCCAATCACCAGGTTCTTTCCATAACGACCCCGGCAACAGCAAATCAGTAGCATTTCCTTTGCCATAATTAGCGGTCAATGATTTAGCAATGTCCTTCACCCTGGACTTTAACTCCACCCCATAACTGTCTGTATTGATATCACCGCTAAGCGCGCGAATTCGGCATAAACCAACCTTGGGAGAGATGAGCAAAATGTAGGTTTCAAAGGCGTAATACGTTTTGGGGACGACCTCCGTAGTATAAATATTAAGACGATTCGGTATTGCCGTTAAGGTAACGCCTGTCATGTCCTCGACGTTCTTTTTCGTCAACCCCATTTGCAGTCCAAACGGCCCAATGCCGGGCGGAAGCAACGCGTCTTTCGCCACCGGTTCTTCCCGCTGATTGGATTTTGAAGCGGTTGATGTTGCATGATGGGCTATCGTCGGAACGGCCAGGCCATATTTCGCCGACAGCAATTTTTGCTGCAACATCGCCAGACTTTGCTCTTGAGTGGCTATCGTTGCCTTTTTTATCGACCCCATCAGACCACCATCGTATTGTGCAGCCTCTTGTTTAGCGGTCGATATTTCCCGAGTCAGCATTGCCAATTCGGCGGTGAGCTTTTCCGCCAGCTTCAGATCCGGCGCGGTCTGGTTCGTGACAATCTCAACCTTTGATCCAGACTCGATCGCATTGATTCGTTGCTGAATAAGCGCCTTGTTCGTTTTCAGAATTTCCAGTCGCGCCATCACCAGAGATTTAATCAAGCCGCCGTTTAACGTGTCCTGCTGTTTAGCTGCGTTTTCAATCTCGGCATCCGTACTCACCAGCTCTGACTTTAAATCGTCTACTTGCTGTATTTGTTCAGGCGACAATGCTTTTGGCCCACATCCAGAGATCAAGACGCTCAATAATGCGGCAATAACAGCCCTTTTCATTTCATCCCTTTCCTATCGACAATCCACAAGAAAGCTATGGTATCAGAGAAGGAAACAGTAACAACGAAAAGTCGTTTTTACCGCGACTTATTGAGCTTCTCGTTATTACGCCCGCATCTACTTGTCATAGGCCGCAATTTCCGAAGGCGCATATCGGCTTGGCGCCAATATCGATACAGCGGAGACAGATTGAATGGCTGCCTGGCTAATACGGGGAAAATAGCAATAAAAAAGGGGGCAAGGCCCCCTTCTCTGTTATTCCGCCTTGGCGGAAGCGTCTTCGGTGCGATACAGGTGCACATCCATCTGCGGGAACGGAATGCCGATGTTGTGGGCATCCAGCGCGCGCTTGAAGTTTTCCATCAGATCGAAGTACACGTTCCAGTATTCCGCATTGGTGGTCCAGGAACGGGTCACGAAGTTCAGCGAGGACGGCGCCATCTCGTTCAGACGCACGGTCACGCCTTTGGCGTGCATGATGCGTTTGTCGGCGGCGATCACGTCGCCCAGCACCTTCTTCACCACGTCGATATCGGCGTTGTAGGCCACGCCCACCACGATATCCACGCGGCGGTTCGGTTCGCGGGAGTAGTTGATGATGTTGCCGGCGATGATTTTACCGTTCGGCACCACGATGGTTTTGTTGTCGGCGGTGCGCAGGGTGGTGGAGAAAATCTGCACCTGATCGACGGTACCGGCCACGCCGCCCAGATCGACATATTCACCCACGCGCAGCGGACGGAAGATCACCAGCAGCACGCCGGCGGCGAAGTTGGACAGCGAGCCTTGCAGCGCCAGGCCGACGGCCAAACCGGCGGCACCCAGCACCGCGATCACCGAGGTTGTCTGCACGCCGACGCGCCCCAGCACGGCGATGAAGGTGAACGCCAGCACGCCGTAACGCACGATCGCCGACAGGAAGTCGGCCACCGTGGCGTCGATGCCGCGCAGCTTCATCACGCGGTTCAGCGCATTGCCGACCACGCGGGCCACAATCGAACCGATGATCAGGATAACGATGGCGGCGACGATATTCACCGCGTACTGGATCAACAGATCCTGATTCTTCACCAACCAGTCGCCGGCACCGTTGATGCCGTCTACTACATTCAAATCTTTCATTCGTGTCGTCCTAACTCAGTCCCTAACGGGAGAAACTCGCAAAAATACACTGGCCTCGGCGGCCAGTAGGAAACCACGCCTAAGGGTAACCAACATTAAAGGCTCATGCCAACCATCAGCATTAAAAATAGCCGAAACCGCCCGCCGCTTCTTCTATGCTGAGAACAGCGCGTTGGCCATTTCACGACAAGGGATCCGTTCTTCATGCACATTCGCTCTTCGCTCAAACACTATTGGCAAGTGCGGCCCAGGCTGCTGTTTTCCGTCGGCGCCGGGCTGCTATGCTTTCTGCTGCTGCCCGCCCAGCTCTCGCTGCTGCAACGCTTGATGATCGGCTGGAATACGCTGGCCTGGCTCTACCTGCTGTTTCTCTGGCGGCTGATGCTGGTCAGCACGCCGCAGCACATTCGCCAAATCGCCCGGCGGCAGGACGAAAGCGCCAGCATGGTGCTGGCGTTAGTCAGCCTCGGCTGCCTGGTCAGCTTACTGGCGATCCTGTTTGAATTGAGCAGCGCCAAACAGGTGGCCGGCTCTCTGAAAACGCTGCATTTGCTCCTGACCGGCGCCACGCTGGCGGTCTCCTGGCTGCTTCTGCCGACCGCCTTCACCATGCACTATGCTCATCAGTTTTATCGCCAGGGCGCACAGCAGGATCCTTTGCCGCTGCTGTTCCCCGGCAATCTCGCCGATCCCACCTATCTGGATTTCGCCTACTTCTCCTTCACCATCGCGGTCGCGTCGCAAACCGCCGATGTGGCGGTCGGCGCGGCAGAGGTGCGCAAGATCACCCTTCTGCAGTCGGTGATCTCCTTCGCGTTCAACATGCTGATCCTGGGCCTGTCCATCAACGTCGGCGCCGGCCTGTTGGGCTGAAAACGAAAAAGGCTCCCCGCAGGGAGCCTTTAAATTGCAAACAAAGGAGGAAAAAACGTGGTTTTTCCTCCTTTGTGATCATCAGTCGAAAATCAATAAATTGATTTTCCTTATTTTTTATATTTTGCCTACGGCAAGCCAAGCCACGCATCAGGCTTGCCATAAACAAAAAGGCTCCCCGCAGGGAGCCTTGTACATCATGCAACAGGTGCCGAAGATTACAGAACGTCTACCGCGTTCAGATCTTTGAAGGCCTGCTCCAGACGCGTCACCATGCTGGTCTGCGCTGCGCGCAGCCATACGCGTGGATCGTAGTATTTCTTGTTAGGCTGATCGGCGCCTTTCGGGTTGCCCAGCTGGCCCTGCAGGTAAGCTTCGTTCGCTTTGTAGTACTGCAGGATGCCGTCCCAGGTCGCCCATTGGGTGTCGGTGTCGATGTTCATCTTGATCACGCCGTAACCCACAGACTCTTTGATCTCTGCGTCGGTAGAACCGGAACCGCCGTGGAACACGAAGTTCAGGCTGTTGTGCGGCAGGTTGAATTTCTTGGACACGTAATCCTGAGAATCGCGCAGGATGGTTGGAGTCAGCTTAACGTTGCCTGGCTTGTACACGCCGTGCACGTTACCGAACGATGCAGCGATGGTGAAGCGCGGGCTGATGGCGTTCAGTTTTTCGTACGCGTAAGCCACGTCTTCCGGCTGGGTGTACAGAGCGGAAGCGTCCATATGGCTGTTGTCCACGCCATCTTCTTCACCGCCGGTGCAGCCCAGTTCGATTTCCAGCGTCATGCCGATTTTGGCCATGCGCTTCAGGTAGGCGCTGCAGATCTCGATGTTTTCTTCCAGAGACTCTTCAGACAGATCGATCATGTGGGAAGAGAACAGCGGTTTGCCGGTAGCGGCGAAGTGTTTCTCGCCGGCGTCCAGCAGGCCGTCCAGCCATGGCAGCAGTTTCTTCGCGCAGTGGTCGGTGTGCAGGATCACCGGCACGCCGTAGTGTTCAGCCATCTGGTGAACGTGGTGTGCGCCGGAGATAGCGCCCAGAATCGCTGCGCCCTGAGGCACATCGGTCTTCACGCCTTTGCCGGCGATGAATGCGGCGCCGCCGTTGGAGAACTGAACGATGACCGGCGCGCGCACTTTAGCCGCGGCTTCCAGCACTGCGTTGATGGAGTCGGTACCCACGCAGTTTACCGCTGGCAGCGCAAAGTTGTTCTCTTTAGCAACTGCGAAGACTTTCTGAACGTCATCACCCGTGATGACACCCGGTTTTACGAAATCAAAAATTTTAGACATGTTACTTTGTCCTGTTTCGTCGGCCGTAGATGGATGTAAATCGATGTTTTCACGCCGCGCAGCATTTGCCGCGCGGTATAAAACAAACGGGCGGCTTTCGCCTCCCGTTGTCTGAATTACTGCTTAGCGCGCTCTTCCAGCATCACGACTGCAGGCAGCGGTTTCCCTTCAACGAATTCCAGGAATGCGCCACCGCCGGTGGAGATGTAGGAGATTTTGTCAGCGATACCGAACAGATCGATGGCTGCCAGAGTGTCGCCGCCGCCAGCGATAGAGAAAGCGTCGCTATCGGCGATCGCGCGGGCGACAATTTCGGTGCCCTTACGGAAGTTAGGGAACTCGAATACGCCAACCGGGCCATTCCACAGAATGGTTTTGGCGTTCTTCAGGATAACGGCCAGACGCTCGGCAGAGACGTCGCCCATATCCAGAATTTGCTCGTTGTCCTGGATCTCGTTGGCCTGCTTCACGGTCGCGGTCGCGGTCTCAGAGAACTCGGTCGCCACGCGCACGTCGGTCGGCACCGGAATGTCGCAGGTTTCCAGCAGTTTCTGCGCGTTCGGGATCAGGTCAGGTTCGTACAGGGACTGGCCCACGTTGTTGCCCTGCGCCGCCACGAAGGTGTTGGCAATGCCGCCGCCGACGATCAGCTGATCGGCGATTTTGGACAGGGAATCCAGCACGGTCAGTTTGGTGGAGACTTTAGAACCGCCCACGATGGCGACCATCGGACGGGCCGGGTTACCCAGGGCTTTGCCCAGCGCTTCCAGCTCGGCGGACAGCAGCGGGCCGGCACAGGCGACAGGCGCGAACTTGCCCACGCCGTGGGTGGAAGCCTGCGCGCGGTGCGCGGTGCCGAACGCGTCCATCACGTACACGTCGCACAGCGCCGCGTATTTCTTGGACAGGGTTTCGTCGTCTTTCTTCTCGCCCTTGTTGAAACGGACGTTTTCCAGCACCACCAGTTCACCTTCGGCGACGTCGACGCCATCCAGATAATCCTTCGCCAGACGCACTGGGGATTTCAGGTGATCTTTCAGGTAGTTGACCACAGGCAGCAGGGAGAATTCTTCGTTGTACTCGCCTTCGGTAGGACGACCCAGGTGGGAGGTTACCATCACGCGGGCGCCTTGCTTCAGCGCAGCTTCGATAGTCGGCAGGGAAGCGCGGATACGCGCGTCGGAAGTCACTTTACCGTCTTTTACCGGCACGTTCAGATCGGAGCGGATCAGTACGCGTTTACCCGCCAGATCCAGATCGGTCATCTTAATTACAGACATGGTGAACCCTCTTTATTGAATCTCTATAAAATTGCCTGAGCAGCGCGCCAATCACGCCGGCGCCGCCGTACTAGAAACCGCTGGCGGCCATTGCCCGTGTTGTATCCAACATCCGATTGGCAAAGCCCCATTCATTGTCGCACCAGACCAAGGTCTTTATCAGGTGCTGCCCGCTGACCCGGGTCTGCGTACCGTCGACGATAGCGCTGTGCGGGTCATGGTTAAAATCGATCGAGACCAATGGTAATTCCGTGTAGTCAACTATACCACGAAATGATTCCCGTGCGGCCTTTTGCAACAGCTGGTTGACCTCCGCCACCTTCACTGCGGCGCTCACGCTGACGCTAAGATCGATAGCCGTCACGTTGATGGTCGGCACGCGCACCGAGATAGCCTCGAAGCGATCGCAAAACTGCGGGAAGATGCGGGTGATGCCCGCGGCCAGCTTGGTATCGACCGGAATGATCGACTGGCTCGCCGCGCGGGTGCGCCGCAAATCCGCGTGATACGCGTCGATCACCGGCTGATCGTTCATCGCCGAGTGAATGGTGGTCACGGTGCCGGACTCGATGCTGTAGGCGTCGTCCAGCAGCTTGATCACCGGAATAATGCAGTTGGTGGTGCACGAGGCGTTGGACACGATGCGATGTTCCGCCAGCAGCGTCTGATGGTTGACGCCGAACACGATGGTGGCGTCCAGATCGTTGCCGCCCGGATGGGCGAACAGCACTTTCTTCGCCCCCGCCGCCAGATGGGCCTCGCCATCCGCCCGGCTGCCGTACACGCCGCTGCAGTCCAGCACCACGTCGACGCCCAGTTCGCCCCAGGGCAACTGCTCCACCGCCGGTTGGTGCAACAGGCGAATCGCGTCGTCTCCGACGCTCAGCGTGTCGCACTCTTGCCGCACATCCCAGGCGAAGCGGCCATGGCTGGAGTCGTACTTCAGCAGATGGGCCATGCCTTCGGCGTTCGCCAGCTCATTGATCGCCACCACGGAGATTTCCGCCCGTCGGCCCGATTCGTACAGTGCGCGCAATACGCTGCGGCCGATGCGGCCAAAGCCGTTTATCGCTATGCGGATGGTCATGCTGCTCCTGAAAAAGGGCCGTCCACGCCGGGTTGACTCACCGGCGCCGCCCGGCGCTGACTGGTTGTCTCACTAACCCGCATAGAGTAGTGGATCGTACCGCCCGCTGTGAATCGCCGAGTTTGCATTATTCCCGCGCCTCAGCGGTTTTTCACCGCCGTCACATCGGCATTTCTGTCGAAGAGTGCTTCAACTGAAACGCTTCAGCTGAGCATAAACCAAAGTTTTGGCAAAAGGAACACGTGCGACAGTTCCTCAGGTAACGGACGGGAATTTTACGAGCATAAGATGATCTGGCGCACATTTTTGGCCTTAAGACCGCGACGGATTTTCACTCGCCGGCACCGTTTCGCCGTAGTGCTCACGAAAATAGTCGCGCAGAAATTCGACGGTCACCCGCACTTTCGCCGACGTTGCCAGCCGGGAAACGTACACCGCCCAGATATTGGCCGGCTGATAATACTCCGGCAGGATGTGCACCAGTCGGCCGCTGTCGATGTTCTCTTTCACGTCCCAGGCGGAACGCAGCGCGACGCCCTGCCCGTCCAGGCACCACTGATGCACGATTTCGCCGTGGTTCGACGCCAGCGCGCCCGTCACCTTTACCGTTTCTTCACCGCTCGGCCCCTGCAGCCGCCACAGCCCGAACGGATGATCGCGTTCTTTGATCACCAGACAGGAACGGCCCGCCAGCTCCGCCGGGTTTTTCGGCGCCCCATGGCGCTGCAGGTACGCCGGCGAAGCGCACAGTATGCGCTGGTTGTCCGCCAGCTTGCGCGCAATAAGATTGGGGGCGATATCGTCGCCGATGCGGATATCCAGATCGAAACCTTCGCTGACCAGATCCACCAGCCGATCGGAAACGTCGAGCCGCAGTTCCAGCTGCGGATACTGCCGCGCCAGCGCCGACAGCGCCGGCGCGACGAAACGCCGGCCAAAGCCGAAGCTGCTGACCACCCGCAGCATGCCCTGCGGCGCCTGGCGCACTTCGGACAGCTCATCCATCATCTGATCGACATCGTTGAGAATGCGCTGCGCCCATTCGTAGATGCGCTCGCCGTCTTCGGTGATCGCCACCCGCCGCGTGGTGCGGTGCAGCAACGACACGTCCAGCGTCTTCTCCAACAGCGCGATGCGCTTGCTGATAAAGGCCGGCGAAACGCCCAACTCTTCGGCGGCGGCGGCAAACCCGGCGCGGCGCGCCACCAGCACGAACACCCGCAGGTCACTCAGGATCGGCATATTGTTCATGATTCGTGTTTTATGTTTCACCGTTTTCAGGATTGATTAACAGTTAGTCAATTATAGGATAACAGTGTTGTCAATCTCCCCTACCTACAAATGAGACCTCTGTATGAGCAAAACTTACAAGATTGCCGCCATCTCCGGGGACGGGATCGGGCGGGAAGTGTTGCCGGAAGGCATACGAGTATTGCAGGCGGCGGCGGCGCGCTGGGATCTGTCGCTGGAATTCGCCACCTTCGAGTGGGCCAGCTGCGACTACTACCAGCACCACGGCCAGATGATGCCGGACGACTGGTTCGAGCAACTGAAAGGCTTCGACGCCATCTATTTCGGCGCCGTCGGTTGGCCGGACACGGTGCCCGATCATATCTCGCTGTGGGGTTCTCTGCTGAAATTCCGGCGCGACTTCGAACAGTACGTCAACCTGCGTCCGGTGCGGCTGTTTCCCGGTGTGCCCTGCCCGCTGGCGAACAAGCAGCCGGGCGATATCGATTTCTACGTGGTGCGCGAAAATACCGAAGGGGAATACTCCTCGCTCGGCGGACGGATGTTCGAAGGCACCGAACGCGAGATGGTGATCCAGGAATCGGTCTTCACCCGTCAGGGCGTGGACCGCATCCTGAAGTACGCCTTTGAGCTGGCGCAACAGCGCCCGCGCAAACGCCTGACCGCCGCCACCAAGTCCAACGGCATGGCCATCAGCATGCCGTACTGGGATGAGCGCGTGGCGGAGATGGCGCGCCAATACCCTGATATCGCCTGGGACAAACAGCACATCGATATTCTGTGCGCGCGTTTCGTGCTGAACCCCGAACGCTTCGACGTGGTGGTCGCCTCCAACCTGTTCGGCGATATTTTGTCGGATCTCGGCCCGGCCTGCACCGGCACCATCGGCATCGCCCCCTCGGCCAACCTGAACCCGGAGCGCAACTTCCCGTCGCTGTTCGAGCCGGTGCACGGCTCGGCGCCGGACATTTTCGGCAAAAACATCGCCAACCCGATCGCCATGATCTGGAGCGGCGCGATGATGCTGGACTTCCTCGGCGACGGCGATGCCCGCTACCGCCAGGCGCACGACGGCATCCTGCAGGCGATTGAGCGCATTATCGCCGACGGGCCGCGCACGCCGGACATGCGCGGCGGCGCCTCCACCCAGCAAGTCGGCCAGGCGATCGCCGCCCTGCTGCAACGCTAAACGCCGCAGATTTTCCCGCGCAGGGCGCCCTTCCGCGCCCTGCTTTGCCACGTCCGTTTTTCCGCTTCGATCGCTGCCGCAAATCCGTTGAAAACCACCGCAGAAGGCACGCCAATACCCCGGTCAAGATCACAACAAATTGTTTACATACTGTGTTTTATCCTTTTACAGATGCCCCAATTGTGGCCCTCCTGTAATTTGTGCACACTCGAAAATGTTAATGAAGAGTGAATATTCCCGGTAGCGACCCACCGGGCGGTTTGCTCCTCGCGGTGTAACAAAACAAATGGTTCAAGCCAATAAGGCCCGGGCGCACCCTACGCTTTGCGCACCGGCCCACCACCGATAACAGGAGTTCACTCCCATGCAGAGCAATCCCAAAAAGGATGTCACGCTCATCGCCATCAGCCTGTGCAGCATTGCGCTGATCGCCCTTTGCCTGATGCTCTTTCCGGCTCAATCCGCGCTTATCGCCAACACCATTTTCAACGGCGTCACCCGGCTGTTCGGTTCAACCATTCAAATCCTGGTGCTGATCGCCCTGCTGGTGGTGCTGTATCTGGCGTTGAGCAAATACGGCAATATCCGCCTCGGCGAAGGCAAACCGCAATACTCCACGCTGGCCTGGCTGTTCATGTTCATCTGCGCCGGCCTGGGCTCGTCTACCCTGTACTGGGGGGTGATGGAATGGGCGTATTACTACCAGACGCCGGGGCTGAACATCGCGCCGCGCACCCCGAAGGCGCTGGAATACAGCATCAGCTACTCCTTCTTCCACTGGGGCCTGAGCGCCTGGGCGACCTACGCCCTCGCCTCGCTGATCATGGCCTATCACTTCCACGTGCGTAAGAACAAAGGGCTCAGCCTGTCGGGGATCATTTCCGCCATCACCGGCGTGCGCGCCAACGGCCCGGTCGGGCGGGCGGTGGATCTGATCTTCCTGGTCGCCACCGTCGGCGCCCTCACCATTTCACTGGTGCTGACCGCCTCCACCTTTACCCGCGGGCTGACGGCGCTGACCGGCATCCCGGACAACTTCGCGGTGCAGGCGACGGTGATCCTGCTGGCAGCGGTGATCTTCTGTCTCAGCTCTTACATCGGCATCGACGGCGGCATGCAGCGCCTGAGTAAAATGGTCGGCTGGGGCGCATTCGCTTTCGCCGGGCTGGTGCTGCTGGTCGGCCCGACCGAATTCACCATCAACAACACCATCAACGCCATCGGCCTGACGGCGCAAAACTTTCTGCAGATGAGCCTGTTCACCGATCCGATGGGCGACGGCAGCTTCAGCCGCAGCTGGACGGTGTTCTACTGGCTGTGGTGGATCTCCTATACTCCGGGCGTGGCGATGTTCGTCACCCGCGTCTCGCGCGGCCGCAAGATTAAAGAAGTGATCTGGGCGTTGCTGCTCGGCAGCACCCTCGGCTGCTGGTTCTTCTTCGGCTCGCTGGAAAGCTACGCCATGCACCAGTTCATCAGCGGGCAGCTCAACGTGCCGGAGATCCTCAGCACCCAGGGCGGCGAAACCGCCGTGCAGATGCTGCTGACGGCGCTGCCGCTCGGCAAGCTGTTCCTCGCCGCCTATCTGTTCATCATGATCATTTTCCTGGCCTCGCACATGGACGCCGTGGCCTACACCATGGCCGCCACCAGCACCCGCAACCTGCAGGAGGGGCAAGATCCCAGCCCGATGCTGCGGCTGTTCTGGTGCGTGGTGATCACCCTGATCCCGCTGTCGATCCTGTTTACCGGCGCCTCGCTGGACACCATGAAAACCACGGTGATCCTGACCGCACTGCCGTTCCTGCTGGTGCTGCTGGTGAAAACCTACGGTTTCGCCCGCTGGCTGAAGCAGGACTACGCGGCCATCCCGGCGCACCTGATCGAAAGCAGCCCGCCAACGCTGCCCGAAGCGCCGCCGGCCGGCGAACTCTCCGCTCCATCGTCGTATCAACCGCGCCCTATGGCGAAATGACAATAAGAAAAGAGGAAGGTTAACTTATGAGCACTCTGATCCCTGAATTTACCTTACCGAAAGATTTCTGCGCCGACGCACGCGAGGCCTACACCATACCGGCCCGGTTCTACACCCACCAGGCGGCGTTCGAGCACGAAAAAGAGCAGGTGTTCGCCACCAGTTGGATCTGCGTGGCGCACCGCAGCGAGCTTGCCCAACCGAACGACTACATCACCCGCGAGATCATCGGTGAAAACATTCTGGTGGTGCGCGGCCGCGATAACGTGCTGCGCGCCTTTTACAACGTCTGCCCGCACCGCGGCCACCAACTGCTGGCGGGCGACGGCCGGGCGAAAAACGTCATCACCTGCCCTTATCACGCCTGGGCATTCAAGCTGGACGGCGAGCTGGCGCACGCGCGCAACTGTGAAAACGTGCAGAACTTTGATAAGGAAAACTCGCACCTGATGCCGGTGCGGGTCGAAGAGTACGCCGGGTTTATTTACGTCAACCTGGACTCGCAGGCCGGCACGGTGGAAGACCAGCTGCCGGGCCTCGGCGCCAAAGTGCGCGAAGCCTGCCCGCAGGTCGACGACCTCAAGCTGGCGGCACGCTTCGTCACCCGCACCCCGGCCAACTGGAAGAACATCGTCGACAACTACCTCGAGTGCTACCACTGCGGCCCGGCGCATCCCGGTTTCGCCGACTCGGTGCAGGTCGATCGCTACTGGCACACCCTGCACGGCAACTGGACGCTGCAGTTCGGCTACGCCCGTCCCTCCGAGCAGTCGTTCAAGTTTGAAGAGGGCAAAGAATCCAGCTTCCACGGCATCTGGCTGTGGCCGTGCACCATGTTCAACATGCCGCCGCTGGAAGGCATGATGACGGTGATCTATGAGTTCCCGGTCGATGCGGAAACCACCCTGCAGCACTACGACATCTACTTCACCAACACCGATTTGAGCGACGAACAGCTCAAACTGATCGACTGGTACCGCGACGTGTTCCGCCCGGAAGATTTGCGGCTGGTGGAAAGCGTGCAAAAAGGCCTGAAGTCGCGCGGCTATCGCGGCCAGGGGCGCATCATGGCCGACGGCGCCGGCAGCGGCGTCAGCGAACACGGCATCGCCCACTTCCACAACCTGCTGGCGCAGGTTTATCAACCTTGATGCGACGGGGCCCGCGGGCCCCTTTCCCCTGACTTGTGAGGTTCTTGTGAAAATTTCCGATCGGGCGCTATTCCGCCAACAGGCATATATCAACGGCCAATGGCGCGACGCCGACAACCAGGAAACCCTGCCGGTGAGCGATCCCGCCACCGGCCAACTCATCGGCAGCGTGCCCAACATGGCGACGGCCGAAACCCAACGGGCGATCGACGCCGCCCAGCAGGCGCTGGAAGGCTGGCGCGCGCTGCCGGCGCAACAGCGCGCGCAGCTGCTGCGGCGCTGGTTTGAACTGATGCTGGAACACCAGCAGGATCTGGCCAACCTGATGACGCTGGAGCAAGGCAAACCGCTGGCGGAATCGCTGGGTGAGATCCGCTACGCCGCCTCCTTTATCGAATGGTTCGCCGAACAGGCCAAGCGCGCCAACGGCGACATCATTCCTTCGCCGAGCAGCGATAAACGCCTGATGGTGCTGAAACAGGGCATCGGCGTGTGCGCGGCGATCACGCCCTGGAACTTCCCGGCGGCGATGATCACCCGCAAGGCTGCGCCGGCGCTGGCGGCCGGCTGTACGCTGGTGGTCAAACCCGCCAACGAAACCCCTTATTCGGCGCTGGCGATGGCCGAGCTGGCCGAACGCGCCGGCATTCCCGCCGGGGTGTTCAACGTGGTGACCGGCAATTCGCAGGCGATCGGCGCCGAGCTGACTCGCCACCCGCAGGTGCGCAAACTCAGCTTTACCGGCTCCACACCGGTGGGCAGGCTGCTGATGCGCCAGAGCGCGGACACCATCAAGAAAGTGTCGCTGGAGCTGGGCGGCAACGCGCCGTTCATCGTATTTGACGATGCGGACATCGATGCCGCGGTGGAAGGCGCGCTGATCGCCAAGTATCGCAACGCCGGGCAGACCTGCGTCTGCGTCAACCGGTTCTACGTGCAGCGCGGCGTTTACCCGCAGTTCGCCGAGAAGTTTGTCGCCCGCGTGGCGGCACTGCAGGTCGGCAACGGCTTCGAAGCCGGCGTACAGATTGGCCCTCTGATCAATCGCAAGGCGCGCGATAAGGTGTTGGAGCTGCTCGATGACGCACTGAGCAAAGGCGCTCAGGTGCTGACCGGCGCCACGCCGCACGCGCTGGGCGGCAATTTCTTCACCCCGACGGTGCTGGGCGACGTGCAGCCCGGCTCGCTGCTGCTGGAAGAAGAGATCTTCGGCCCGGTCGCGCCGCTGGTGATATTCGATGACGAAGCCGAGGCGATCCGCCAGGCCAACGACACCATTTACGGCTTGGCCGCTTACTTCTACACCCGTGATGCGGCGCGCATCTGGCGCGTTTCGGAACGGCTGGAGTACGGCATGGTCGGCATCAATACCGGGCTTATCTCCAACGAGGTGGCGCCGTTCGGCGGGGTGAAACAGTCGGGGCTGGGGCGTGAAGGCTCCGAATACGGCATCGAAGACTATCTGGAGCTCAAATACCTGTGCCAGGCGGTATAACTTTTTCATGCGCGGGGACGCCCGCGCTTTGGAGCCAATGAATGACCAGCTATCAGATGCTTGATGTCCGCGTCGTCGACATCGAAACCGTCACCGCACGGGTCAAGCGCTTTACCCTGACGGATCCGCAAGGCCGGCCGCTGCCTGCCTTCAGCGGCGGCAGCCACATCATCGTGCAAATGCAGGACGGCGAGCAGCGCTACAGCAACGCCTATTCGCTGCTCAGCTCACCGTTCGAACTCGAGCATTACCAGTTCGCCGTTCGGCGCGAGTCTCCTTCCAAAGGCGGTTCCGACTTCATGCATGACCGGCTGGCGGTCGGCGATACGCTGACCATCAGCACCCCGAATAACCTGTTCGCGCTGGCGCCGGAAGCGCAACATCACGTGCTGATCGCCGGCGGCATCGGCATCACGCCGTTTATGGCTCATCTGCATGAGCTGCAACGCAGCGGCCAACGCTACCATCTGCACTACTGCTTCCACAGTGAAGAGCACAACGCCTTCCAGCAGCAGCTGATGCAAGCGCCGTTCGCAGACAACGTCAGTTGCCATGTCTCCAGCCTTGGCGGCCGGTTGGATCTGGCGCGCACGCTGGCCGATGTGGAACCCGGCGCCCATATCTACGTCTGCGGCCCGGCGGCGCTGAACGAAGCGGTCTACCGGATCGCCGCCGAACGGGGTATCGATGCCGGTCGCTTGCACAGCGAAGCCTTTGCCGCCGAAGACACGGCGGGCGGCGCCTTTACGCTGGTGCTGGCTCGATCGGGTATTGAGCTTGAAGTGGCGCAAGACATGACCATCCTGCAGGCGCTGGAAAACAGCAAGGCGGCCAAGGTCGAGTGCCTGTGCCGCGAAGGCATTTGCGGCACCTGCGAAACCCGCATCGTCGAAGGGGAAGCCGATCACCGCGATCAGTATCTCAGCGAGGAAGAACGCGCGGCGCAGCAGACCCTGTTGATCTGCTGCTCGCGCGCCAAAGGCAGCCGGCTGGTGCTGGATTTGTAAAAGGAGCGCCCGCAACGGCGGGCGTCCTGGTTAAGCTTTCGGGAATATCCACAGATGCTCGGCCGGCAGGGAGAGCCGGCACAGCGCCCGATCGCGCGCCTCGTGGCCATAGGCGCGTACCACGAAATCTTCGGCCACGGTGCGGAACAGGTATTCCCAGCGATCGCCGAGATACATGCTGGTCAGCAACGGCAGCTCAAGCTGATTACCCTGTGGATCTTCACCCAACCGCACGCGCTCCACGCGGATCACCGCCGTGCCCTCCTGCCCGACCTGCACGCCTTCGCCCGCTTTGCCCCACAGCGCCCAATCCTTACCTTCGATGCGCGCCCGGCCATCTTCCAGCGCCACGATCTTGCCAGGCAACCGGTTGTTGCTGCCCATGAATTCGGCGGTGAACAGCGTGGCGGGCGAACCGTACATCTCCTGCGGCGTGCCCTGCTGTTCGATTTTGCCGTTATTGAGCAGCAGGATGCGATCGGAAATGGCCATCGCCTCGTTCTGATCGTGGGTCACCATCAGCGCCGACAGACCGAGCTTGATGATCAGCTCGCGCAGAAATACCCGCGCTTCTTCGCGCAGCTTGGCGTCGAGGTTGGACAGCGGCTCATCCAGCAGGATCACCGGCGGGTTGTAGACCAGCGCACGGCCGATCGCTACCCGCTGTTGCTGGCCGCCGGAGAGCTGGTGCGGATGGCGCTTGGCCAAATGCCCCAGCCCGAGCTGATCCAGCACCGCCTGTACCCGTTGGGCGATTTCCGCCGAGGCGGTCTTACGCAGCTTCAGCGGATAAGCGACGTTCTCAAACACCGTTTTATGCGGCCACAGGGCGTAGGACTGAAACACCAGCCCCAGGTTGCGCTCTTCGGCGGGAATTTCGCTGCGCGCGCTGCCGTTGTAAACCGCGCTGTCGCCGATGACGATTCGCCCCTGGCTCGGCTTCTCCAGCCCGGCCACCGCCCGCAGCAGCGTAGTTTTGCCGCTGCCCGACGGGCCCAGCAGTGAGACCACTTCGCCCCGTTTCAGATCCATCGACACCCCTTTCAGCACCGGGTTGTCGCCATAGGTCAAATGCAGGTTCTCTACCGAAAGTTCAATCATGTAATTTCACTCCAAAGCGCAAAGCGATCCCCAGCCCCAGCACCACCAGCAGGATATTGATGAACGACAGCGCGGCGACGATATCGATGGCGCCCGCGGCCCACAGGGAAACCAGCATCGAGCCGATGGTTTCCGTGCCCGGAGACAGCAGATACACCCCGGTGGAATATTCGCGTTCAAAGATCAGGAACATCAGCAGCCAGGAGCCGATCAGGCCGTAGCGCGACAGCGGAATGGTAACGTGTCGGGTGATCTGGCCGCGGCTGGCGCCGGCGCTGCGCGCGGCTTCCTCCAGTTCCGGCCCCACCTGCAGCAGCGTGGAAGAGATCAGACGCAGGCCATAGGCCATCCACACCACGGTGTAGGCCAGCCAGACGCTGAAGATGGTGCTGCGCAGCGAACGCAGCCAGACGATCACGTTCTCGCGCAGCCATTCGGCCATCGGCAGCACGGACAGCCAGCCTTCCTTGAGCGATTTATCCAGCCACATCGGCAGGAACAGGAACACCCACAGGAACGCCAAACCGGCCAACAGCCCCGGCACCGCGCGCGGCACCAGCACGCTGTAGTCGAGGAAGCGCGTGGCGCCGTCCGGCTTGCGGTGCATCGCGATGCCGATAAACAGATAGCACGCGACCGCCAGCGCCCCGCCGATCACCCCGATCGCCATCGAGTTGACGATGGCGCGCAGCAGGTTGGGCTGCGCCCAGATGGTGCGGAAGGTGTTGATCGACAGTTCGTCCCAGACAGACACGCCCACGCCCCAGTTGGAGATAAAGGCGCGCAGCACCACGCCGATCAGCGGCACGCCGATGGTCACGGTCAGCCAGAACATCACCACCGCGCCGGCCACCCAGCGCCATTTGCCCAGCGGCAACGCGCGCGCCTGCGAGGCTTTGCCCTTGACGGTGACGAAACGGTTGGCGGTACGCATTAGCCTGCGCTGCAGCATCACCAACGGAATGGTGATGCAGATCAGCACCACCGCTACCGCCGCCATCAGGTGGTAAGACGGCGTGCCCAGCTTGTTGGTCAACTGATACAGGTAGGTCGCCAGCACCAGGTTGCCTTCCGGATCGCCCAACACCAGCATCAGGCCGAACACCTCCAGCCCGAGGAAGAACAGCAGCACCCCGGCGTACAAGATAGACGGCCGCACCATCGGCAGGCTGACGGCGGTCATCACCTGCAGCGGCGTAGCGCCGGCAGTGCGCGCCGCTTCTTCAACGTCGGAGCCCACGCTGCGCAGCGCCGAGGAGATGTACAGGTAGGCATGGGGCACGTGCGTCAACCCGGCGATAACCACGATGCTGGCCATCGAATAGATGTTCCACGGCACGAAGCCCAGCAGCGCCTCCGCCCACAGCGAGAAGAAGCCCACCGGCCCCGCCGCCACCACGTAACCGAAGCCCAGCACCATCGGCGACACGAAGATCGGCACCAAAATCAGCGGTTCGATGATCCGCCGCCCCGGTAGATCGGTGCGCACCATCAGGAAGGCCAAAATGCCGCCGAGCGGGATAGCGATGATCACCAGGCCGAATGCCAGAATAAAGCCGCTTCTCAGCGCCTTGTAGAAATCCGGATCGGTAAAGATGAACTCGAAGGCCTCCAGGCTGAAGACCTTGGAGGGAGAGAAAAACGGAGCCGAGAGGAAGCTTTGAATGATGATAAACGACAGGGGGACATAGATAACCAGCGCGGTTATCAACACCACCAAGCCGCGCGGCAGGCTCTGCCACTTTCTGCGCCATGCTTGCATAAATGCTCCCTATGGTTGTAAACGACGACCAAAGGGCGCGCGCCTGTATGTCAGGCGCGCGTCCGAATGCAGTCCCTGTTATTTCGCCGCGGCGGCGCGCCATTGTTTGATGTAGTCGAGACGCTTGGCCGGCTGCAGATACTCCAGCAGGCTGTCGTCGACCGGGATCGGCTTGAGCGCGTTGCCCAGCAGCTTGGTCATGCCGTCGATGTCGTTCTTGCCTTCGACATCGTTGCGGATCGAAGGGATATCAGCCTGATTAGCGAGAATATTTTGCCCTTTCTCCGACAGCACGTAGTCGAACCACAACTTGGCGGCGTTAGGGTGACCGGCTTCTTTGCTGATGAAGCTCACGCGCGACAGCACCAGGGTATAGTCTTTCGGATAGACGATGCCGAGCGACGGATCGCTCTTGGCGCGGGCCTCGGCGTACGAACCGAGGATGTTGAAGCCGATCAGGTTTTCACCGGAAGAAACGCGTTCCATCATGGTGCCGGTTGAGGATTGCACCGCCAGCCCGCCCTTGGCCACGTCGGCCAGCGTTTTGAAGTAGTTGGGATCGGCCTTGAAGTCCTGCACCGACAGCATGAAGCCGACGCCGGATTTTTCGATGTCGTAAGTGGTGACTTTCTTCTTGAATTTGTCCGTCTGGCTGGCGATCAGCTTGGCCAACGCCGCGTGCGAATCCGGCACATCGCCCTGCGGGATCAAGCGTTTGTTATAGATGAACACCACCGGCTCATAGGTGGTGCCATACACCTTATCTTGCCATACCGCCCATTTCGGCAGTTGAGCCTGCTCGGGAGAGGCGTATTCCTGCGCGTAATCGCCCGCCAGTTTCAAAATGGTGTCCATCGACGAACTCCACACCACGTCGCCGCTGGTGCCGCCGGCCGCCTGCTCGCTGATAAAGCGGTTATACAGTTCGGTGCTGTTCATGTCGTTGTATTCGACCTTGATGCCCGGATACAACGCCTCGAACCCCTGGATCAGCGGCGCCGCCGCCTTGGTGTCGGTGGTCGAGTAAATCACCACCTTGCCTTCTTTCTTCGCGCCGTCGACCAGTTTCTGGTAGTCGGCGGGGTAGCCCGCCGGGAAGGCCGCATAGGCGGAAACGGAGCCCAGTAAGGTGATTGCAGCCACGGTAGCGCTGATTTTTTTCATCATCATCCATCCCCAGATCACATTTAATAAACCAAAAATTAACATACAGTTAATAATTGCGACGAGGCAACGGCGTTGCTTGTTATCTTTCGGTTTTGTGAGGTTGGACGTTTTTCAGTCAATACCCACGCCCGGCGGCGCGGGCTTTACGGCGCTTCCTGTCGCAAACTATTCGGCCAGGCGAGAACGCCGCAGCAGGCGAATTCGCTGTACGATGGCGACCCTGCAACGTCAGAACAAAGCCGGCATTCGACCCGCGATATGCCGATCTTTTTCCCCCGTAAACCGGTCGAAGACGGCCACGTCTCTTTCAAGCCGCACATCGAAATTCCGCTGTCGATAGACAGGGTGGCGCGCTAACGCGCTGCCGGGTCGGCCGCCATGATCCCTCTGTGCAGCCGGTTCACGCCAGGATAAACAGCGCTGTATTAATCAGGTTTTTGTCGCCGAATTATTATATCCTGCCGGACGAAAATTTTTGCGGGCGTACGCAGCCCCACGCGCCTCCTTCTGCAGCGCTTCATTTCGCAGCCAGGCCGTTTATTTCATGAATACAGGCAGTGCCATACCGTTATGACCAAGAGTTTATCCCCGAAAGACATTATCGCCCTGGGCTTTATGACCTTCGCCCTGTTTGTCGGCGCCGGCAACATCATTTTCCCCCCGCTGGTGGGGCTGCAGTCCGGTGAACATCTGTGGCCGGCCGCACTCGGGTTTATGGTGACCGCCGTCGCTCTGCCGGTGATCGCCGTGATCGCGCTGGCGCGCGTCGGCGGCAGCATCAGCCTGCTGACCGGCCCCATCGGCCGCACCGCCGGCCTGCTGTTGGCGACCGTCTGCTATCTGGCGCTCGGCCCGCTGTTCGCCACCCCGCGAACCGCCAATGTTTCTTTCGCCCTCGGCATCGCGCCCTTCACCGGCAACGGCGCCCTGCCGCAGTTCATCTACAGCCTGCTGTTCTTTACCCTGGCGATGGTTGTGTCGCTGTATCCCGGCCGCTTGCTCGATAACGTCGGCCATATTCTGGCGCCGCTGAAAATTCTGGCGCTGGCCGCGCTCGGCATCGCCGCCCTGGTGTGGCCCGCCGGTGCGCCGGTCTCCGCCGTCGGCAGCTATCAGGCCGCGGCGTTTTCCACCGGCTTCGTGCAGGGTTATCAAACCATGGACACGCTGTCGGCGCTGATGTTCGGCTCGATTATCGTCACCGCCGCCCGCTCACGCGGCGTCAGCGACAGCGGCCTGCTGCTGCGCTACACCCTGTGGGCCAGCCTGATCGCCGGCGTCGGCCTGACGCTGGTCTATATCTGCATGTTCAAGCTCGGCGCCGGCAGCGGCAGCCTGATCGGCAGCGGTGCTCAGGATGGCGCAGCGATCCTGCACGCCTATGTGCAGCACACCTTCGGCGATCTGGGCAGCGTCTTTATGGCGGTGCTGATGTTCATCGCTTGCCTGGTGACGGCGGTCGGCATGACCTGCGCCTGCGCGGACTTCTTCTCCCGCTACCTGCCGCTCTCTTATCGCGCGCTGGTGGTCATCCTCGCCCTCTTCGCCATGCTGGTTTCCAACATGGGGCTGGCCAATCTGATCCGCGTCTCACTGCCTGTACTGACGGCGATCTACCCGCCTTGCATCGCGCTGGTGTTGCTCAGCTTCAGCCAGAACCGCTGGCGCAGCGCCAGACGCGTCTTCGCGCCGGTGATCGCTACCAGCCTGGTGTTCGGCCTGGCCGATGGCCTGAAGGCTTCAAGCTTCAGCGGCCTGCTGCCCGCCTGGTTCGATAAGCTGCCGCTGGCCGAGCAGGGTCTGGTCTGGCTGCAGCCTACGCTGTTGGTGCTGTTGCTGGCGGCGGCTTACGACCGGTTGCGCAGCGCCGAAAGCGTCAAGGCCGCGTCGTAATCGCGATTTCCGCCCATAAAAAAAGCCGGTCATGATGACCGGCTTTTTTATCGGCTGGCGCCAGGCCGCTTACTTCAGCAGCGCCTGCGCCTTGGCCACCACGTTGTCCACGGTGAAGCCGAACTCGGCGAACAGCTGCTCCGCCGGCGCCGACTCACCGAAGGTGGTCATGCCCACGATAGCGCCGTTCAGGCCCACGTACTTGTACCAGTAGTCCGCGATACCCGCTTCCACCGCCACGCGCGCCGTTACCGCTGCCGGCAGCACCGACTCGCGGTACGCCGCATCCTGCTTATCGAACGCGTCGGTCGACGGCATCGACACCACGCGCACCTTGCGGCCCGCCGCGGTCAGTTTGTCCGCCGCCTCCACCGTGATACCCACTTCGGAGCCGGTGGCAATCAGGATAACGTCCGGCGTGCCCGCGCAGTCTTTCAGCACGTAGCCGCCGCGGTACACGTTCGCCAGCTGCTCTGCGGTGCGCGGCTGCTGGGTCAGGTTCTGGCGCGAGAACACCAGGGTGGTCGGGCCGTCGTTGCGTTCGATGCCGTACTGCCACGCCACCGCCGATTCCACCTGGTCACACGGGCGCCAGGTGCTCATGTTCGGGGTCACGCGCAGGCTCGCCAGCTGCTCCACCGGCTGGTGGGTCGGGCCGTCTTCGCCCAGACCGATGGAGTCGTGGGTGTAGACGAACACGTTGCGCAGCTTCATCAGCGCCGCCATGCGCACCGCGTTGCGGGCGTATTCCACGAACATCAGGAAGGTCGCCGAGTACGGCAGGAAGCCGCCGTGCAGCGCGATGCCGTTGGTGATGGCGGTCATGCCGAACTCGCGCACGCCGTAATGAATGTAGTTGCCCGCCGGGTCAACGTTCAGCGCTTTCGAGCCGGACCACATGGTCAGGTTGCTCGGCGCCAGGTCGGCGGAGCCGCCCAGGAACTCCGGCAGCACCTTGCCGAACGCTTCCAGCGCGTTCTGCGACGCCTTGCGGCTGGCGATGTTGGCCGGGTTGGCCTGCAGTTTTTCCACGAACGCTTTGGCGTCGGCTTTCCAGTCAGCCGGCAGCTCGCCGTTCATGCGGCGCTTGAACTCGGCAGCCTGCTCCGGGAAAGCTTTGGCGTAGGCGGCGAACTTGTCGTTCCAGGCCGCTTCTTTAGCCTGACCGGCTTCTTTGGCGTCCCACTGGGCGTAGATGTCCTGCGGGATTTCAAAGGCGGCGTATTTCCAGCCCAGCGCTTCGCGGGTGGCGGCCACTTCGGCGGCGCCCAGCGCAGCGCCGTGCACGTCATGGGTGCCGGCCTTGTTCGGCGAACCGAAGCCGATAACGGTCTTGCACATCAGCAGCGATGGCTTGTCGGTCACCTTGCGGGCTGCTTCAATCGCGGCCTTGATGGCGTCCGGGTTGTGGCCGTCGACGTTGCGCACCACGTGCCAGCCGTAGGCTTCGAAACGCAGGGCGGTGTCGTCGGTGAACCAGCCGTCGACGTGACCGTCGATGGAGATGCCGTTGTCATCGTAGAAGGCGGTCAGCTTGCCGAGCTTGAGGGTGCCGGCCAGGGAGCAGACTTCGTGCGAGATGCCTTCCATCATGCAGCCGTCGCCCATGAAGGCGTAGGTGTGGTGGTCGACGATGTCGTGGCCCGGGCGGTTGAACTGCGCCGCCAGGGTGCGTTCGGCGATGGCGAAGCCGACGGCGTTGGCGATGCCCTGGCCCAGCGGACCGGTGGTGGTTTCAACGCCCGGGGTGTAGCCGTACTCCGGGTGGCCTGGGGTTTTGGAGTGCAGCTGACGGAAGTTTTCCAGCTCGCGCATCGGCAGGTCGTAGCCGGTGAGGTGCAGGAGGCTGTAAATCAACATGGAGCCGTGGCCGTTGGAGAGCACGAAACGGTCGCGGTCAGCCCAGTGCGGGTTAGTCGGGTTGTGGTTGAGGTAGTCACGCCACAGGACTTCGGCGATGTCCGCCATGCCCATAGGGGCCCCCGGGTGGCCGGAATTTGCTTTTTGTACGGCGTCCATGCTGAGTGCGCGGATGGCGTTGGCAAGCTCTTTACGAGAGGACATGTTTTACTCCAGGTCGGATAAAAAAAGCAGTCAAGTTCCCTATTTTCTCAGACTCCACATCACAACGGCAATCCCTAATGCCAAATGAGAGCGAGTTCACCACTTATTAGCACGATTGGACGCTTTTTCGGAATAACACTATTCTCGCCTTGGCTGGCGTACACTAGGCTCTTGCGACAAGATTTCCTCCAAGCAAAATGACTCTTTTACCTTGTTACCTTCACAGGAAGATGGCGTTATGAAGATCCGTACCTCTTTGATTGCGTTGGGCATTGCTACCTTGGCAACCGGCTGTCAAAACCTGAATACCGAAACCTTGATGCAGTCCGGCGCGCAGGCGTTCCAGGCGGCGACCCTGAGCAACAACGACGTTAAGGCCCTGAGTGATAAATCCTGCGCCGAGATGGACAGCAAGGCACAAATCGCGCCGGCCGACAGCACCTATGCCAAGCGTCTCAACAAAATCGCTGCGGCGCTGGGCGACAACATCAACGGCACCCCGGCCAACTATAAGGTCTACGTGACCAAAGACGTCAACGCCTGGGCGATGGCCAACGGCTGTATCCGCGTCTACAGCGGGCTGATGGACATGATGAACGACAACGAAGTGGAAGGCGTGCTGGGCCACGAAATGGGCCACGTGGCGCTGGGCCACACCCGTAAAGCGATGCAGGTGGCTTACGGCACCGTGGCGCTGCGCACCGCGGCGTCCTCCGCCGGCGGCGTTATCGGCTCGCTGTCGCAGTCGCAGCTGGCGGACATCGGCGAGAAGCTGGTCAGCGCCCAGTTCTCGCAGAAGCAGGAAAGCGAAGCGGATGATTACTCGTTCGATCTGCTGAAAAAGCGCGGCATCGATCCGAACGGCCTGGCCACCAGCTTCGAAAAACTGGCCCAAATGGAAGCCGGCCGTCAGAGCAGCATGTTCGACGATCACCCGTCTTCCCAAGCGCGCGCGCAGCACATTCGCGATCGCATCGCGGCAGAGAAATAACAACGAGAACGCCCGGCAACCGCCGGGCGTTTTTTATCGTATCAATACAGGGTTTTCTGCGGCGGCCCGGCGAAGGTCAGCGGCCCGACCTGCTTCATGTCCACCTCAACCACCGACGGCCCCGGGTAGTTGATCGCTTCGGCCAGCACGCCGTTGAACTGCGCCGCCGCCTCGACCTTCCAGGCTTTCAGCCCCATCGCTTCGGCTATTTGAGTAAAGGCCGGCGTATGCAGCTCGTTGTAATACTGGCGCCCGGCGAAATACTTGTCCTGAATGCCGCGCATCACGCCATAGCCGCCGTCGTTCATGATCAGCAGGGTGATGTTCACCTGTTCCTGCGCCATGGTCGCCAGTTCCCCCAGGCCCAGCGCCAAACCGCCATCGCCCACCAGCCCCACCACCTTGCGCTGCGGGTTGGCGATCGCGGTGCCGATCGCCATCGGCAGCCCCATGCCGATAGCACCGGCCAGCGAGTGAATGTTGCACAGCGGCGAGATCGCGCGGAACAAACGGCTGCCCCAGACGCTGCCGGATACGGTGATATCGCGCACCAGCAATCCGTCCTGCGGCAGCGCGGCGTCGATGGCGTCGTTGAGTTTGGCGTATTCACCGGACTGCTGACGCAACGCGCTCTCCGCCTGCTGCACCGCCCCCGCGATCTCGGCATCCCACTCTGCGTTGACCTTCTCGCCGGGGCTCAGCCGCGCCGCCAGCGCGGCCAGCAGCGCCGCACAGTCGCCATTGATCTGCTCATCGGCCAGGTAGTTGCGGTTGGCCGCCGCCGGATCGATGTCAATTTGCACCAGCGGGCGCGGCAGCGGCAGCGTCCAGGTGCGAGTTTCATTACTGCGCAGCCGTGAACCGGCCACCAGCGTCAGGTCGCACTGCGTCAGGATAGCCTCGATGCTCGGCGAGTTGTGGAACGCCCGCAGGCTGCGCGGATGGCTGTCCGGCAGAATGCCACGCCCGTGGGTGCTGGAGATCACCGCCACGCCGGCGTCCGCCAGCTTGCGCACCGCATCGCCGCAGGCCAACGCGCCGCCGCCCAGCCACAGCAACGGGCGCTTGGCCTGTTTCAGCCGCTGATGCAGCCGCTCCACCGCCGCATCGTCCGCCTTCGGCAGCGGCGCCGGCGCCAATGCTTCGGTCAGCACCGAGCGGGAAACCAGGCTGCTTTGGATATCGATCGGGATCTCGACCGCCACCGGGCCGCAGGGCACGGTTTGCGCATCCAGGATCGCTCGCTGGATCACCGCCACCGCCTGTTCCGGCGAATTGACCCGGTAGGCGCGCTTGGAGCAGGCGCGCAGAAAACCGAGCTGATCGCGGGTTTCATGAATAAACCCGGCGTCAGCGTCCAGATAGGCTTTTTCTACCTGGCCGGTGATATGCAACAGCGGCGTGTTGGCGTTAAGCGCTTCAATCATCGCCCCCACCGCGTTGCCCGCGCCGGCGCCGGTGCTGGTCAACGCCACGCCCAGGCCGGAGAAGCGCCCATGCGCATCGGCCATGGTGACCGCGCCCGCTTCGCCGCGCGCCGGCACGAAACGAATTTTATCGCGCTGCCCCACCGCATCGGCGATCGGCAGATTATGAATCGAAATGATGCCGTACATCGCCGACACCGCGTACTGTTCCAGAGTCCGGGCTATCGCCTCGCCAACCGTGATTTTATCGCTCATCATCTGCCTTCTTAGGGTAGTCGTTATTAGGGTTATGCGTAGAGGTGTTGGCCTAGTCGCTCCAGCGGTTCACCTGATGGCTCAGCGCCAGATACACGCTTTTCTGCTGCATGTAGGCCTTGATGCCGTTCAGGCCCTTTTCGCGGCCCAGCCCGCTTTCTTTGAAACCGCCGAACGGCGTGGAAATCGAGAACGTTTTGTAGGTGTTGACCCAGACGGTGCCGGTTTCCAGCCGCTCCGCCAGCGCCATCGCCCGCGGGAAATCGCGGCTCCAGATGCCGGCCGCCAGGCCGTACACCGAGTCGTTGGCCTGTTCGATCAGCTGTCGCTCGTCGTCGAACGGCAGCGCCACCAGCACCGGCCCGAAGATCTCCTCCTGGCAGACGCGGGCGTCGTTGTTTAAACCTTCAATAATGGTCGGCAGGTAATAGCTGCCGCTCGCCAGTTGCGGATCGGCCGGCGCTTCACCGCCGATGACCACCCGGCCGCCCTCCTGCCGCGCCAGCGCCACGTAGTCCGCCACGCTTTGCCGGTGTTTGGCGCTGATCAGCGGGCCGAGATGCACGCCCGGCACCAGCGGGTTGCCGATGCGCAGCCCCGCCGTCAGTTCGGTCAAGCGCGCCAGCAGCGGCTGATACAGCGAACGATGCACGAACAACCGCGAGCCGGCGATGCAGGCCTGCCCGGCGGAGCTGAAAATGCCGTAGCAGATGCCGCGCGCCGCCTGCTCAAGATCGGCGTCCTCCAGCACGATGGTCGGCGATTTGCCCCCCAATTCCAGCGAGGTGGAGATCAGCTTGTCGGCGGCGATGTGCGCCAAATGGCGCCCGGTGCTGGTCCCGCCGGTAAAGGCGATCTTTTTCACCAGCGGATGGCGCGCCAACGCCTCGCCGATCACCGAACCTTTGCCCGGCAGCACGCTGAGCAGCCCGGCAGGAAGCCCCGCCTGTTCGAACAGCTCGGCCAGCTTTAGCGCCATCAGCGGCGTGGCTTCGGCCGGTTTGAGCACCACGGCGTTGCCCGCCGCCAGCGCCGGCGCCACCTTCTGCATTTCGCTGGCGATCGGTGAGTTCCACGGCGTGATGGCGGCGATCACCCCCATCGGTTGATACTGACTGAGCGTCATCACTTCGGCGCTGCGCGGGGTCGGCAGCTCGCCTTCCAACACCTCGCAAGCGGCGGCGAAGTAACGCGCGGTCGCTGCCGCGCTGGCCACCAGGCCGCGGGTTTCCGCCAGCGGTTTGCCGTTGTCGCGCGTCTGCAGCTCGGCCAGCTGTTCCTGCTGCGCCAGAATCAGGTTGCTGACGCGGTAGAGAATTGAGGCGCGTTGGTGCGGCACCAGCCCACGCCATTCCGGCGCGCGCCAGGCCTTTTCCGCCGCCTCAACCGCCTCGTTGACATCCTCGACGTTAGCGGCGCGCAGCCGCGCGTTGACGCTGCCGTCGGCCGGGAATACCGAAGCCATCTCTTCGCCGCGCCCTTCACGCCAGCGCCCGGCGACAAAAATATTCAATCGTTCCATGCTCCGCTCCTGCCGTTCAGGCAATAAAACCGCCGTCCACCAGACGGCGGCAGGCTTGTACCGCGCTCAGCGCCGCCAGGGTTGATGTTTTGGGATTGCTCGCCAGCGGGGTGCCGCTCAGCTCGATGTGAAACTCGCCAAAGTCGCCGCATACCTGCAGCCAATGGGTATTGCGCCGGGTGGCGGGATCGACCTGCAGGCGCACCCGAGTGGCATCCATCCCCAGGCCGTTGAGCGCAATGGTGGCCGCCACGTTGGCGTTGGCCGGGAATAAACGCGCCGCTTCACGCGCCGACCCTTCAAAAAATACCTGCGCTTCACGCACCGCATCGAGATCGATCAGCTGCTCCGCCGGGCTGCCGCGCCAGCTGGCCGGGCTCTTGCTGGCCTGATAGGTCACGCTTTCCAGCCCGCCTTCGCGCGCCGACGCCAGCCCGTCCATGCCCGCCACCGCGCCGGACAGCACGATCAGCTGCCCGTGATGGCTGCGGCAGGCCTGCTGCAACCGCTGTTGCAATGCGGCGTCCGCCAGCGCGCCGGTCGAGATCAGCGCCAGCGGCCAGCCGCGCTGCAGCACCGCTTCGCCAAACTCCGCCACCGCCTGCTGGCTGGCGCACTCCAGCACCAGATCCGGCCGCTGCGAACACTGCTCCGGATGGGTCAGTGCCTGCACGCGCCCAGCAAAAGCCTCATCGATCGCCGCATGATGAGCTGCGCGCGCCAGGATCCAGCCGACCTCCACGCCTTCAGGCAAACGGGCGATCACTTCCTTCGCCATCGCGCCATAGCCAATCATCATGATCTTCTTCATCTTTTTCGGCCCCTGTTACACATGGCGGTTAAAGCCGCCGGAAACGTCCAGCGCCGCGCCGGTGGTAAAGGAAGCCAGCGGCGAAGCGAGGAACAGCAGCGCCTGCGCCGGTTCCTGCGGCTTGCCGAGGCGCTTCATCGGGATGCCGCGGCGTTCGGCGATCGCCGCCGTCCACTGCTCCCAGCTTTGATCTTTATCGCTGCGATCGTCGAAACGGCGGCGCCATTGGCCCGACTCCACCATCCCCAGCAAGATCGAGTTAACCCGAATGCCTTTGCCCACCAGCTCTTTCGACAGCGTCAACGTCATATTGAGCAGCGCGGCGCGCGCCGCCGAGGTGGCGATCATGTGTTCTTCCGGCTGCAGCGCCAGCAGCGAGTTCACGCAGGTGATAGACGCGATATCCGATCGTTCCAGCGCCGGTAAAAACGCCTGCACCGGGTTGATCACGCCGAACAGCTTCAGCTCTGCCTCATGCAGCCAGGCTTCGCGCGGCGTCTGGTCAAAGTGGGCGACGAAGCCCTGACCGGCGTTGTTGATCAGCAGATCCACGCCGCCGAAACGCGCCGTCACCTGAGCGGCGAACTGCGCCACCTGCTGCGCATCCAGCACGTCGCAGCGCAGCGCCAGGATCTCCGCCTGCGGGAAGTCCGCGCGCAGGCTGGCCTCCGCGCCGGCCAGTTTGTCCGGATCGCGGCCGCAGAACGCCACCTTCGCCCCTTCGGCCAGCAGCAGTTTCAGGGTTTCGAAACCGATGCCCGATGAGCCGCCGGTCACCACCGCCACCCGATCCTCAAGCTGAAAATTCATCGTTGGATTGCTCCCGTAAAATCCCGCAGATAGCGGTTGAAACACGCCGGCGCATCGAGGTAGCTGGCGTGACCGGCGGCGGCAATCAGGCGCAGCGTCGCGTCTTGCTCACGCGCCAGCTCGGCCGCCTTCTCCGGCGGCGTAATGCGATCCTGTTCACCGCACCACACTTCCAGCGGGCCGCGATAGCGCGCCAGATAGCGGCCAATATCATCGTTGGCCAGCATCCAGGCGGCACTCAGAAAACCGTCGGGATCGAGCTGCTGCATGCCGTTACGCACCCAGGCGATATCCTGCGGATCCGCACCTTCGCGCAGCAAGGCCGCCGCCCGCTGCTCGCCGTAGCCCACCGGCCCCAGCGTCTCCATCATCTGTTGGCGCTGGCCGTACACCTGTCGGCGTTTTTCCTCCGGCGCCGCGGCATAGCCCTGCGCCGGATCCGCCAACACCAGCCCACATAGCCCGTCCGGATAGCCGGCGGCGTAGGCGCTGCCGATCAGCGCTCCCAGCGAATGGCCGACGATCAGCGGCTGCGCCAGCTGCAGCTCATCAATCAGCGCCGCCAACGCCGCCGCATAACCGGCGGCGTCAGCCTGCGGATCCGCCAACGGCAGGCTGCCGCCGTAGCCCGGCGCGTCCCACGCCAACAGACGATGGCCGTCCGTCAGGCCGCTGTCGTTAAACTGCTTGATCCACGAGGCGGATCCGGAACTGATGCCGTGCAGCAACACCACCGGCCGCCCCTGCCCGGCCTCGCGCCAGCTCAGGGTATACGCCCCGCAGCGCGCCCGTTGGCGTTGCGCCAGGCCGTTCATCAGTTACGCTTCACTTTGGACAGCGGGTGGTCCGCCGGATAAGTCGGGATCTCCGGCTTGGCGGTGCCGAGCATCACGCACATCAGCGCCTCTTCCTCGCCGTGATTGAACAGGCCGCGATACACGCCCGCCGGCACCGAGATCAAATCGCGCTCTTTCAGCCTGGTTTCGTAATACTCTTCGCCATCCTGGATCATCAGCGTGATGCTGCCTTTCAGCATGAAAAACACTTCTTCCACGTCGTCGTGCAGGTGCAACGGGCCCTCGCACTTCGACGGCAACACCATGGTGGAGAAGGTGAAATTGCCCGCCGGAATGGTGTTGGCGTCGCTGGCCACGCCGGTGGCGCCGGTGCCGATGTAGCGCATCTGCGCACGGCGGTATTTCGGGTCGAAATCGGCCTGGAATTTCAGCGCGTTCCAGTCGTATTTGCGGCCTTCGAAACGAGCGATGCGCGACTCCACCCAGTTTTCCATCGACAGATCCTGCGGCTTGACGCCGGCTTTGTTCTCAACCTGAGACATGTTGTCACTCCTCTGTTGAAACGATTGATTAATCAGTACTTTCTCAGCAACGGCAGCAGAATGAGGCAGCCGACGAACGCCATCACCACCAGGAACAGCAGGCCGTTATCCATATTGCCGGTGGCGGCGATCAACGCTCCCATCAGCACCGGCGCCAGCGCGCCGGCAAAATTGCCCAGTCCATTGAAAATGCCGCCGGCGGTGGCGCTGACCTTGCTGCTGGTCGCCTTCGCCAACAGCGCGAAAATATTCGGCGCGCCGGCGCCCCACATAAAGGTGCTGAAAGCCATGGCGGCGATCACGCTGTAAGTGCCCTGCAGGTGCAGCACCACCGCCAGGCCAAGGCCGGCGCCGCACAGCGACAGGAAGCAGGCCAGCGCGCGCCGATCCAACTTGTCCGACAGCCAGGCGCCCAGCACTTCACCGAGCAGCATGGCGATGAACGGCAGCGAAGAGAGGTAACCGGCATGTTCCAGATGAATGCCTTTGCCCTTGATCAGATAGCTCGGCAACCAGCCGTTCATGCCCCACAGGTAGGTCAGGAAGGCGATATTGAACAGGCAAATCATCCAGAAATGCGGGCTGCGCAACAGCTCGCGGCGATGCTGTTGGCGTTCGGACACCGCCGGCTTGGCCGCCGCCGCCGGACGCGCGACGTTCAGGTGGCGCATGCCGAACAGCACCAGCAACATCACCGGCAGCGTCAGAAACGCCATAAAGAAGAAGGTGGCCTGCCAGTCGAAGGTATTGAGGATGTACAGGGTGACCGGGAAGCCGAGCGCGGCCCCGAGCGGCGTGCCGAGCAGCCACAGCATGGTGGCGCGCGCCTGCAGCTGCGGCGGGAAGGCCTGACGAATAATGGCGTAGGCCATCGGCAGCAGCGGCCCTTCGGCGATGCCGAGCAGAATGCGCAGCGTCATCATGGCGTGATAGGAGCGCACCAGCCCCATCAACACCATCAGCACGCCCCATACCACCATCATGCCAATCAATACTTTGACCGGATTAAGCCGATCGCCGATGCCGCTGAGCAGCATCGAGGAGATGCCGTAGGAGAACAGAAACGCGCTCATCAGCAACCCCAGCCGCGCCGGGTCAAAACCGATGCCCAGCGCCTGCTGAAACTCGGCCTCGGAAAACAGCGCCGCGATGCTGATTTTGTCGAAAAACGCCAGCAGCACGCAGGCGAACAGCGCGATCGGCACCGACCAGCGCACCCGCTGCTGCGGATTTTCGGCAACGTTTTCCCCCGCCCGTCCAGCGCGGGCGTCAATGTCTTGCGTAGTCATAAAACGCTCCCGAGGTTCGGGCGTTATTTCAACGCCATCAAAGAAAACTCCGCATCCGCCAGCTGCTGCGGATCCAGCACCCGGCCGCTCGCCAGCCAACGCTTGCCGAGCTTGATGGTGCGCGCGTCGTTGAACGCCACCATCTGCACCAGCTGCCGATCGGCGTTCAGCGTGAAGAACACCTGCGACTGCGGCGTGCGGCGCACCACATGGTGCACGCCGCCGCTCGGCACGCCGAGGATCTGGATATTGACGTCGTATTGATCCGACCAAAGCCAGGCCACGTCGTCATACGGAGCGGCGAAGGCGTCGAGCATTGCGCAGGCGGTGCTGATGGCCTGATTTTGCGCGTAGGCCCAGGACTGCAGGCACAGGCCGAGCGTCGGGTGGCGCGCCACATCGCCGGCGGCGAAGATCGCCGGATGGCTGGTGCGCCCCTGGCCGTCGACCACAATGCCGGACTCGATAGCCAGCCCGGCGCTGCGCGCCAGTTCGAGATTCAGCTCGACGCCGATCCCCACCACCACCAGGTCGAAGGCCTGCGGATCGCTGACTTCGCTGCCGATCCAGGCGGCGCCGTCGCGATCTTCCAGCGAGATCTCACCGCAGCCGCACAACACCGTCACGCCCTGCCGGCGATGCAGTTCGAGCAACGCCTGTGAGACATCGGCGCCGACGCTGCGCATGCACAGCGCAGGCTGGCGCTCAAACACCGTCACCTCAACGCCGAGACGGCGCGCAGAAGCGGCGATCTCCAGCCCGATCCAACCGCCGCCGACGATCGCCAGACGACGGCAACTCTGCAGGCCCTGCCGCAACCGGGCCGCATCATCCCAGGAACGCAGCGTCATCACGCGCGGGTGCTGCGCCCAAGCGGCGCCCGGCAAACGCGGCCGCCCGCCGGTGGCGATCAGCAATTGCTCGAACTGCAGCCGTTGCCCGTCGCTGAGCGTGACGATTTGCTGTTCGGCATCGATAGACTCGGCGCGCAGCGGGCGACGCCAGTCGATGTTCAGCTCCGCCACCGCCTGTTCGCTGAACAGCCGACTGAGGGGAGCCACGGCATCCAGCAGCGCCGCTTTCGACAGCGGCGGCCGCTCGTAAAAATCGTAGGGTTCGTCGCTTATCACCGTCAGCCGGCCGCTGTATCCCCGGTCACGCAGCGTCTTGGCCGCCCAACCGCCGGCCTGGCCGCCGCCGACGATGACAATACCCGCCTGTTCCGGCCGGTTCATAACGCCTCCGCCTTTTTATGCTGGCGGCGAGTATCGTGATCGATGCCGCCTTCTACCGCCCATTCGGTGAAGGAGACCAGCGAATGTTCCAGCTCGCGCGGCTGCCAGTTTTCCGTCAGATAATCGTCGTTGGTGTAGTACTCGAACGCGCCGCCGGTCGGGCTGTTGACGTACCAGAAATACGCCGAGGAAATCGGGTGGCGGCCAGGGCCGATGAAGGTGCTCCACTGCTCTTTGTTCATGGCGATGCCGCCGCCGATCACTTCATGGATATCGCGCACGGTGAACGCCACATGGTTCAGGCCGCGTGGGCGGTTAGGCAGCTTCAGCAGGAACAGATTATGGTGGCCGCCGCGCGCCTGGGTGCGCAGGAAGACGGCGCGATCGATATAGCGATCGGAAACCTGGAAATCCAACAGCTCGCGGTAGAAACGCTCGGTCGCCGCCAGATCGTCAACGAAGAACACCACGTGGCCGATATTGATCGGCTGCGCCTGCGAATAGACCGGGCTGGGTTGATCGATGCGGCGCACGTCGCCCCACTGGTTGATCGGCGTGACCGGCACCTCGACCGCCTGCTGGCGGCTGACGACGAAGCGCAGCGTCATGCCGTTGGGATCGCGGCATTCCAGCTCTTCCCCCACCTGACGAAAGCCGGGCATCAACGCCAAACGCGGCTGCAGACGCGCCAGATCCGCGGGCGATGCCACGCCCCAGGTCATGCGTCGCAGGGTGGAACCGCCTTCAAACGCCGCAGGCAGCGCCGCGCTTTGCAACGGGTGCAGAACGACCCGCGCCCCGCTCAGGGTAGTGAATTCGCGCTGCGGTTCGCCCCAATGTTGCGTGGCGGGCTGCAGGCCAAAGTCATGCATGAATTTTTCGCAGGTTGGCAGATCTTCGACGCCAAACTCCAGTTTTTCGATTCCGATTACGCTCATTGCTCAGCCTCACGTTCTCGCTGTATACGGTTTTCAGGCATGACTGAACCCCGGCCCCTGTTTGCTGTGGGCCTTATCCCTGCCTGAGTGAAAGAGTCGGTCCTGTCGGTTAGCCGACGTTGGCCTGCGGCGGCGCGCCGAGGAAGCCGGAAATTTTCTCCGCCGCATCGCGCACTTCCATGCGCAGCCGCTCGCGATCCGCTTTCGGGATCTCATCGGACGGCACCATGATGCTGACCACCGCCTCGACCCGCTGCTCACGGTTGAAGATCGGGTAGACGATCGAGGAGATGCCGTGGCGGAAGAATGATTCGCCGATCACATAGCCGCGCGCCTTGTCTTGCTGCACCATCTGCCACAGCGTTTCGCGATCCGCCGGGGTGCCCGGCGCGTTGCCCGGCAGCTGCTCGTCCGGATAGAGTTGTTCGAACTCGCTGCGGGTGGCGCTGGTCAACAACATGCGGCCAAGCGAGGTTTGGTGCACCGGCAAACGGGTGCCGACGCTGACCTGATTGATCTGAGAACCGGCGGCGCTGACGCGGGCGATATAGATCACGTCGCGCCCGTCGCGGATCGCCAGATGGCTGCTGCACTGGCTGCGATCGCGCAGCTGTTCGATCACCGGCTGGCCGGCCTGCGCGACGTCCAGCGACGCGATGTATTCGAAGCCGAGACGCAGCACCTTGATGCCCAGCGCGAAGGTATTGGTGCGCGGATTGCGCTCCAGAAAGCCCAGGTGCTCGAGCGTCTGCACCACGCGGTAGGCGGTGGCCTTCGGCATATCAACCAGGCGATGCAACTCGGCAAAGGTCATTTCCTTATGCTGCTCGCCAAACGCCAGCAGCAACTGCAATCCGCGATCCAGTCCCGGGATCAGATACTTACATGCTTGCTCGTCCGCCATCTCTCGCTCCTGCGCTGTGCGCCTGCCCTGCGGGCCGTCAGTTGAATACGAAGCCGCCGTTGACCGGCAGCAGTTGGCCGGTGACGAAATCCGCCAACGGCGACAGCAGATAAAGCACCGTGCCGTTCACATCGTCCGGATGCTGCGCCCCGGCCAGCGCGCGCCCCTGCTCATACAGCTGATGGCGCTCGGCGGGCACATACTCGGTGGCTTCCACCCGCGTCAGGCCCGGCGCAATAGCGTTGACGCAGATGCCCTGCGGGCCCAGCTCGCGCGCCATCGATCTCGTCATCGCGATCACCGCGCCTTTGCTGGCGACATAGGCCATCAGGCGCGGCGCGCCCCACAGCGCGGTGTCCGACGCCACGTTGACGATCTTGGCGTGCGGGTTGCGCGCCAGCAGCGGCACTGCCGCCTGGCTCACCAACCAGGTACCGCGCACGTTGATCTGCATTACCCGATCCCACAGATCGATGTCGTATTCCATCATGGTTTTACCGCCGACGCCGGTCGCCAGCGCCGCGTTGTTCACCAGCCCGTCGATCCCGCCGCCTGTGGCGATCTTCTCGAACGCCGAACGGATCGAATCCGGTGAGGCCAGATCGATGATTTGCGTTTCTACCTGAGCGCCCTGCTCGCGCAGCGCGGCGCCGCTCGCCGCCAGCTCATCCGCCAAAATGTCGCACATCACCACCTGCGCGCCGGCAGCGGCAATGGCGGCGGCGAAGCTGTAGCCCAGACCGCGCGCCGCGCCGGTGACCACGATGCGCTTGCCGTTCAGCAGGCCGTTCACTGCGCCGCCTCCCGCTCGCGCAGCGTCGCCAGCTGTTTTTGCGCCTCTTTCTGCATCAGGCGGCGCAGGCGCGACAGACCGACGTCGTGCTGGTACAGGTATTCGCGGCCACGGGCGTTAGGCGCCATGTTTTCAAGCACGATGCGATCCTGCTCGAGGACGTCCCAATGCAATGATTCCAGGCGATTGCGATACATGAAGCGCCACATGTCGCGCTGCCAGTCTTTGACCTTACGGATGCGCCAGAAGAATACCCGGCAGTGATCCTTGTCTTCCGGCACCACCATGCCGATGATCCAGAAGTGGCCGCCCGGCCCGAAACGTTTTTTGTACGGGATCGACAGACGCATCCAATACGCGCCGCTGTTGCCGAACTCCACCCAGTCGAAGTTGACGCCGATCTGGCCGTTTTTCTTGAAGATAAACCCGCTGTCGGTCGGCTCCAGCCCCATGTCCGCCTTGCGATCCCCTTCCGCCATCGAGTGCGAGGAAGAGTGCAGGTAGGTGCCGTGCATCGGATCCATCACGTTTTCCAGGGCGTATTGGTAGTTGCAGTTCCAACTGGCGGTACACAAGAAGTGGCTGTACGACGCTTCGTCCGCCAGCTCTTGCGGGAAAGTCAGCTCCGCCGGCGCTTCATCCGCCGTCACGCCAAAATAGAGGAACACCGCGCCGTAGGCTTCTTTGGCCGGGTAAGCGCGCAGGCATTTTTGCCCCACCAGCGGGCAGCGATCCACCGCCGGCACGTCTTTCACCGTCCCGTCGCCGCCGACTTCCACCCCGTGATACCAGCAGGCGATGCGATCGCCGAGGTTCCACCCCATGGAAAGCCGCGCGCCACGGTGCGGGCAGCGATCTTCCAGCGCATGGATCTGGCCTTCACCGTCGCGCCACACCACGATTTGCTGCTCAAGGCGGGTGATGCCGACCGGGTTGTTGCCTACTTCCCAACTGGCCAGCACCGGATACCACATGCCGCGCAGCCCCTGGTCAAGATAGTCCTGCAAGCTCTGTTCGGAGGATGTTGTGTTTGCTGTCATTGTCTTCTCCCGGATGTGGCTCAGAAACCGTTAACGTGAAGGAATTCGCGGAACGTCGCCTCATTCCACGGTTGGCCGCTGCGATCGAACAGGCGGCGCTGATTCAACGCGCTGACGATCTGCTCCAGCTCTTCCGCCCCCTGCTCGAAGATCGTTTCCAGCGCCGCCACCAGCGCGGTTTCGAAACCGTCCGGCACCCGGGCGCGGTTTTGCCAGATGACATTGCGGAACTGGCCCGGCTGATGGATTTGGCCGTTGCCGCCTTCGCGGGCCGGCGTCACCTGTTGGGTGTCCGGCAGCCAGGGATTGAAATCGGTGATGTGCTGCATGATTACTCCTCCGCGATAAAGGTGATCTGGATTTGGTTGTCGACCACCCGGGTGGGATAGGTTTGCAGATCGCGGCCGCCCGGCTCACGCAGGCACTGGCCGGTGCGCACGTCAAACAGCGCTTCGTGCAGTGGGCACTCAACCTTGCCGTCGTCTACAAACCCCTGGCTGAGCAAGGCGTAAGCATGCGGACAGACGTCTTCCAGCGCATAGTAGTTACCGTCGAGCAGGTAAACCCCGATCTCTTTGCCTTCCACTTTGCCGGAGAAAGGAAAATCTTCTTTCACCTGAGACACTTCGCACACATTCTTCCAGCTCATTGCTTTTATCCTCTATCTGATTGTTTCATATATGAAACTCAGTTTCTTATTTAATACAGCCACTATAAGTCTGGCGAAACTTTCGTCAAGCGAGCGGAACGGCAAATGTTAATGAAAGGTTGTTTAAAAATGACAAATGCGGGAAGGATCACGAAATCATGCACCGATATGAAAAACCTATGTCAGTTGTGCGCTCCCTAGCTAATTTATGGCAAAAAATGCGTTGATCCCGGCGGCGTATTGCGCGTAAAAGAGTGCTCTCGCTGTCTTTTACACCCAATTTTATAACAATAAATTTACATAAATCGGCCTCATCCCCGCGTTTGCGCGTAATGGCCTCCGCGGATCAGTTTACTGCTGCCTGAATTCGTCAACCGCTCGCACTGAGGAACGCGCCGTGCAACAACGTCAACGCTGGTTTGGGGTGATTGCCCTGTTGTTTCTGATCGTTATCGCCTATGCGGATCGGGTTAATATCGCCGTGATGTTGGTCAATCCCGACTTCCTGCAACACTTTCAACTCGGCGGTGACCGCGCCCATCAGGGCACGCTGATGACGGTGTTTTTACTCGGTTACGGCCTGTCCGCCATGTTGCTGACGCCGTTTCTGGAAACGCTGATGGGTTACCGCCGCGCGCTGACGCTGAGCGTCGTGCTGTGGGCGCTGCTCACCGCCGCGTCGCCGCTGGCGGGATCGCTGCTGTTGCTGTGCGCGGTGCGCGCGCTGCTTGGCGTCAGCGAAGGACCGCTATTCTCGCTCAAGACCATGTACATCAGCGATCATTTCGCCGCCGACGAACGCGGCAAACCCAACGCGGTCAGCGCGCTGGGCGTCTCGTTGGGGCTGGTGATCGGCTTTCCGCTGGTGAGTTTTCTGATGGCGCACTTCGGGTGGGCGATGTCGTTTCACCTGCTGGCGCTGCTCAACCTGCTGTTGGGCCTGGCGCTGGTGCGGCTGTTCGTTCATCCGCTCGCCTTACCCTCATCTTCACGCCCCGCCGATCCTCAGCCGGTGTTGAGCCGCGTCTGGCACACCTTCGCGCTGGCCTGGCGCACGCCGATGCTCGGTTGGATCTTGCTGATCGAGATCGCCACGCTCAGCTATCTGTGGGGGTCCAGCGCCTGGCTGCCGGCCTATCTGACCGATGAAAAAGGATTCTCCATCAAGCAGATGGGGTGGATGGCCGCACTGCCTTTCATCGTCAGCATCGCCTCAAAATACCTCGGCGGCGTGCTGCTCGATCGTATCCGCCCCTATCAGGCGCCGCTGATCTTCGTCTTTGGCGGCGCGGCGACCGCGCTGTGCATCTATGGCGTAATGAACAGCCATCAGCTTGGCTGGATCGCGTTCTTCCTGCTGGCGGCCAACGCCTGTTGGGGCGCGCAAGGCGCGGCGATCCCCACGCTGCTGCAGCATTATGCGCGGCCGGAGGCGGTCGGCAGCGCCTATGGGCTGATCAACGGCATCGGCAATCTGTTCTCGGCGTTCGTGCCGATGGCGATGGGCATGGTGATGGCCAGCCAGGGCAAGGTATCCTCGGGCTTTGCGGTACTGATCGCCTCGCAGCTGCTGACGCTGCTGGCGGGCGGCGCACTGTTTGGCCGCATGTTGCTGGCGCGCCAGGTGAAGCGGGCATAGCCTGTTCCCGCACCGTTGCGGCAGAGAAAGCCAATGGCCTTGAGAGGGTGCTCATGGATCTGGACGCCAACAACCAGCAGACGGGGGACATCCCCCGTCGCCGGGTTGCCTTACCGTTCGGATTCGTAAGCCAAAATGGCCGCAACCTCCGTAGTGCCCGATCGGATCCGCAGCTCGCACAGCGTGCTACGGGTTATCCATGCCAGTGATATTACCGTGGCACAAATAACCACCAGTTTTAACAGGCTCCGTTTGTTCGGCATCATGCCTTCTTCTCCTTGCCTCGCGGCGGGTAAGAGGCTAACTTAACGTTGCTGGCGTTAGAGTAGGCCTCGGGTTGATGAATATCGACTCGGGGCTTTTCTCTTTGTACCTTTCACGCAGGCTCTAGATACAAAGATCCAGAGCACCCGCCCGCAGTATATTCATCCTCCCCGTTATCCCGGTTCCTTTTTACTGACTCCGTTTCATTTCTGCGCAAAATTGCGCAAAGGCGTTGCAACAGACTGAAAATCGCCGCACGGATGGCGACAAATGAAATAAAAAAAGCGGCCCCCATACGATGGGAGCCGCTTTTTCAGCGAGGCGTGGCCTGGCGTCAGGCGTGTTTCTTGGCCGCCTGCAGGTACAGCATCTCCAGACCCAACGTCGCCGCGGCCAGCGCGGTGATCTCGGACTGGTCATAGGCCGGCGCCACTTCCACTACGTCCATGCCGACGATGTTCAGCGACTGCATGCCGCGCACCAGTTTCAGCGCGCGATCGGAAGTCAGACCGCCGATCACCGGCGTGCCGGTGCCCGGTGCGAACGCCGGATCCAGGCAGTCGATGTCGAAGGTCAGGTACACCGGCATATCGCCGACGATGCCTTTGATCTGGGTCAGCAGGTCGTCCACGCTGCGATCGTTCACCTGCGCGGCGTCCAGTACGGTAAAGCCATTGTCGTGATCGAACTCGGTGCGAATGCCGATCTGCACCGAGTGATGCGGGTCGATCAGGCCTTCGTTCGGCGCATGATAGAACATGGTGCCGTGGTCGAACTTGCTGCCGTTGGCGTAGGTATCGGTATGGGCGTCGAAGTGCACCAGCGCCAGCTTGCCGAAATGCTTGGCGTGCGCGCGCAGCAGCGGCAGGGTGACAAAGTGGTCGCCACCGAACGAGAGCATGCGCTTACCGGCTTTCAGCAGTTTCTCCGCGTGCGCCTGCAGCTTGTCGCTCATGTCCTGCGCATCGCCGAAGTTGAACACGATGTCGCCGCAGTCAACCACGTTCAGGCGATCGCGCAGATCGAAGCTCCACGGCCAACGGTTGCCTTCCCAGGCCAGGTTGGTGGACACCTGGCGGATGGCCGCCGGGCCATGACGGCCGCCGGCGCGACCGGAGGTCGCCATGTCAAACGGAATGCCGGTGATGACCCACTCTGCATCGCTGTCGTAAGGCATGAAGTTCAGCGGAAAGCGCAGGAAACCAAAGGCGTTGGACACTAATGAATTATCGGACTGATGGCCTAAGGTGCTCATAGTAAACCCTCGTAGTTCAACAAGTTGCCGGGCGCAGACGCCGGGCCGTGACAAAAAAAAATCCCTCCCGCGTCGTTAGCCCGACGAGAAAGGGATTTATTCGATGTGTGTTTCGGTGCTACCGATACGGCAGATTATGGCCGCATTTTGTTCATGCTTCAAGGGGGCCGATATCGCCCCCCTGAAGAAGGCGGTTACTCGTCTTCCAGATACGTGTAGCCGTACAAGCCAGCTTCAAACTCTTCCAGGAACTGCGCCTGCAGCTCGCTGTCCAGATCGGTTTCTTTGACTTGATCGCGGAACTTGGACAGCAGCGCGCTCGGATCGAGCTGCACGTACTCCAGCATGTCCGCCACGGTATCGCCCTCGTCGGACAGCTCGGTCTCGACGCTGCCGTCCGGGAACACGTACACGTCAACCGAGGCGGTGTCGCCGAACAGGTTGTGCATGTTGCCGAGGATCTCCTGGTACGCACCGACCATGAAGAAGCCCAACGCCGGCGGGTTCTCCGGATCGTATGGCGGCATCGGCATGGTGGTCGCCACGCCGTCGCCGTCGACGTAATGGTCGATGGTGCCGTCGGAATCGCAGGTGATGTCGAGCAGCACCGCACGGCCTTCCGGCGGCTTATCCAACCCTTCCAGCGGCAGCACCGGGAACAGCTGATCGATGCCCCAGGCATCCGGCATCGACTGGAACAGCGAGAAGTTGACGTAGAACTTGTCCGCCATGCGCTCTTGCAGTTCGTCGATGATAGGACGGTGCGCGCGGTTGCTCGGATCGAGCTGCTGCTGGATCTTGTTGCAGATGTTCAGATACAGCTGCTCGGCCCAGGCGCGCTTGGTCAGGTCCAGCATGCCGTGCGCGTATTGGGTATGCACGTCGTGCAGATCCATCTGGCTGTCGTGCAGCCATTCGCGCAGCGAGCGGCGGTTTTCCGGCTCGTTCATTTCCAGCCAGGTTTCCCACATGCTTTCCAGCGCGCGCGGCGCGTCGGCTTCCGGCGGCTGCGGTTCGCTGAACTCGTTGCGCTCTACGCCGATCACGTTGGAGACCAGCACCGTGTGGTGCGCGGTCACGGCGCGACCGGACTCGGTGATCACCGTCGGGTGCGGCAGGCCGTGTTCGTTACAGGCGTCGCCGATGCCCCAAATCACGTTGTTGGCATATTCGTTCAGGCCGTAGTTGACCGAGCAATCGGACTGCGAACGGGTGCCTTCGTAGTCGACGCCCAAGCCGCCGCCCACGTCGAAGCACTGAATGTTGACGCCCAGCTTGTGCAGCTCAACGTAGAAGCGCGCCGATTCGCGCACGCCGGTGGCGATGTCGCGAATATTGGCCAGCTGCGAACCCAAATGGAAGTGCAGCAGCTGCAGGCTGTCGAGGCGGCCCGCTTCACGCAGGGTTTCCACCAGCTTCAGCACCTGCACCGCCGCCAGACCGAACTTGGATTTTTCGCCGCCGCTCGACTGCCATTTGCCGGAGCCTTGCGATGCCAGACGCGCACGCACGCCCAGGCGCGGTATGACGTTCAGCCGCTCGGCTTCTTCCAGCACCAGATTGATCTCGGACATCTTCTCGATCACCAGGTACACCTTGTGCCCCAGCTTTTCCCCGATCAGCGCCAGACGAATATATTCACGATCTTTATAACCATTACAGACGATCACCGAGCGGGTCATGCCGGCATGCGCCAGCACCGCCATCAGTTCGGCCTTTGAGCCGGCTTCCAGCCCCAGCGGTTCGCCGGAGTTCACCAGCGATTCAATCACGCGGCGATGTTGGTTCACCTTGATCGGATACACCAGGAAATAGCCGCCCTGGTAACCGAAGGACTCACGCGCGCGTTTGAACGCGGCGTTGATAGAGCGCAGGCGATGCTGAAGGATCTGCGGGAAGCAGAACAGTGCCGGCAGACGTTGGCCGTCTTTCTGGCGCGTTTTCACCAGTTCTGCCAGATCGACGCGCGCCTGCGGGACATCCGGATCCGGGCACACGCTGATATGGCCCAGCTCGTTGACGTCATAGTAATTGTTGCCCCAGTAGGCGACGTTATAAGTACGCAGCATCTTGCTGGCATTACGATCATTCATGGCAACCTCCTGCATGGAGCGCAAAGATAAAGACTCGCCCGCAACCGGCGGACGGTGAATCAACAGATCATCAGACATGGTTCGCCTCACATTCCGTACTGACGAAACCGTCAGCCACTATCGCAGCTACAACCCGCGAGAACAACCCAACAAGCCGCGCCGGCGGCAGCGAAGAGAACTGCCGTTCGCGGTCAGCGATCGGTTTATCACTCATATAATTGTAAGACACCCTGTTCAAACCTCGTGAATCGGGCCAAGAAACATCCCACAGGAAGGCTGCAGGCTACCCTTGTTCAGTTCTTCAGACGACCGTTAGCCGGCCCGAGAATCCTGAGTAGCGGCCAAGTGTTTATCGCACCTGGTAAGTGACAGAGAGACAAGACGGGAAATAGCAGAAGAATGTGCGCCAGAACGGCACTGCTGTTGAGAACCAACAACCGGTAGACAACGGATCATTAATCCAACCACCTCCACGCGCGCCGTTCGGAGTGAACGACCCAGCCTCTAAAATAGTGTAAGAACGTGACCGTTCGATGAAGCGGCGGCGCCACGGCGAACGCCCGCGACGGATAATAGCGCAATGCCGGCGAATGCAAAGCGGAAGTTTATCGTACCTTCCCCCACGCCAGACCGCCGTACTGTGCAGCAAATGAACCGCGCGCGCAGTTTATACCGGTAAGCAGGTGAAAAAGCAAAATGAAAATTCGCCGAAAACTGTTTCAAGCGATGAAAATGGCGCCAACCCGTTTGCGCAAAAGAGCGAAAGCGCAAAAAATTACTGGCAATCTGGCTAAACCCTGACCTAAAATAGACGTCCAGATGTTAATCCATCTATACTGGTTAACTGATAAACTGCTTAACGGCTTTGCCTGAGGGGCGTTGCAGGATGCATCTCGCGCCATCAGCGGAAGACCCTTCGCTTCGATGCCGGATCTCCAGCGCTGTGCAGTAATTTCTAACCCGTCTTATGCAAGGTAAAGAACACAATGGCTAAACACCTCTTCACGTCCGAATCCGTCTCCGAAGGACATCCAGATAAAATCGCCGACCAGATCTCCGACGCCGTCCTCGACGCCATCCTGGAACAAGATCCGAAAGCGCGCGTCGCCTGCGAAACTTACGTGAAAACCGGTATGGTGCTGGTCGGCGGTGAAATCACCACCAGCGCCTGGGTCGATATCGAAGAGATCACCCGCAAGACCGTGCGCGAGATCGGCTACGTTCATTCGGACATGGGCTTTGACGCCAACTCCTGCGCAGTGTTGAGCGCCATCGGCAAGCAATCTCCGGATATCAATCAGGGCGTTGACCGTACCGATCCTCTCGAGCAGGGCGCCGGCGATCAGGGCTTGATGTTTGGCTACGCCACCAATGAAACCGACGTGCTGATGCCTGCGCCTGTCACCTACGCGCACCGTCTGGTGCAGCGCCAATCCGAAGTGCGTAAAAACGGCACCCTGCCGTGGCTGCGCCCGGACGCGAAGAGCCAGGTGACCTTCCAATACGACGACGGCAAAATCGTCGGCATCGACGCCGTCGTTCTGTCCACCCAGCACTCAGAAGACATTTCGCTGAAAGATCTGCAAGAAGCGGTGATGGAAGAGATCATCAAGCCGGTACTGCCGGCGGAATGGCTGACGGCGGGCACCAAATACCACATCAACCCGACCGGCCGTTTCGTTATCGGCGGCCCGATGGGCGACTGCGGCCTGACCGGCCGTAAGATCATCGTCGACACCTACGGCGGCATGGCTCGCCACGGCGGCGGTGCCTTCTCCGGTAAGGACCCGTCCAAGGTTGACCGTTCCGCGGCATACGCGGCGCGCTACGTGGCGAAAAACATCGTCGCCGCCGGCCTGGCCGATCGCTGCGAGATCCAGGTGTCTTACGCTATCGGCGTAGCGGAACCGACCTCCATCATGGTGGAAACCTTCGGTACCGAGAAAGTGCCAACCGAACAACTGACGCTGCTGGTGCGCGAATTCTTCGATCTGCGCCCATACGGCCTGATCCAGATGATGGATCTGCTGCAGCCGATCTACCGCGAAACCGCCGCCTACGGCCACTTCGGCCGCGAACACTTCCCATGGGAAGCGACCGACAAAGCTGCGCAGCTGCGCGATGCCGCCGGCCTGAAATAAGCCCCGACATCAACATGAAAAACGGCGAGCCAAGGCTCGCCGTTTTTTTTGAACGGATGGGTGCTCATGGATCAACGCATCGACTGCCGGCCGGCGGAGGCAAAGCCCCCGCCGCCGGGTTGCCTTACCGTTCGGATTCGTAAGCCAAAATGGCCGCAACCTCCGTAGTGCCCGATCGGATACGCAGCTCACACAGCGTGCTGCGGGTTATCCACGCCAGTGATATTACCGTGGCACAAATAACCACCAATTTTAACAGGCTCCGTTTGTTCGGCATCATGCCTTCTTCTCCTTGCCTCGCGGCGGGTAAGAGGCTAACTTAACGTTGTGATGCGTTAGAGTAGGCCTCGGGTTGATGGATATCGACTCGGGGCTTTTCTCTTTGTATCTTTCACGCAGGCTCCAGAGACAAAGATCCAGAGCACCCGCCCGCAGTATATTCACCTCCCCCTCTCTTCCCGCGTTCCTTTTCACGTTAAATGTCTTTCTTGCGCAGCGACACGCAACGCCTTGCAAAGCGTTGAAAAAAGGCCCAGCAACGCTGGGCCCTTGATGGTGAAGAAGGCAAAGTAGGGGTGAAGCTTACGACGTCTGCTTACGCAACAGATAAACGAAGTACGGCGCGCCGATAAAGGTCGCCAGTAACCCCGCGGGGATCTGATACGGAAACAGCAGCATCCGCCCGCACCAGTCGGCAAATACCATCAGCAAACCGCCCAACAGCGCGGCGATCACCATTTGCGGCAGCGCGCGGCGGAAGCCCAACATGCGCGCCATGTGCGGCGCCATCAGCCCGACAAAGCTCAGCGGCCCCACGGTCAGGGTCGCCATGGCGGTCAGCGTGGCGGCCAACAACAGGATGGTCAATCGCGCAGGCGTCAACGCAATCCCCACCGAACGGGCGGTAGCCCCGCCGAGCGGCAGAATGGTCAGCCAGCGGCGGCACAGCGGCGCCAATATCATCAATCCGGCGGCGATCAGCGCGGTGCGCAGCGCCTGCGCCGGCTCCACCGAATAGGTTGAACCGGAGAGCCAGGTCAGCAAGCCCCCCATACGCGGATCGCCGCTGGCCAGCAGCAGGAAGATGACGGTGGTAAAGGCGGTGCTGAGCGCGATGCCGGCGAGCAACATGCGTTCGGTCGAGAAACCGCCGCGGCCGGCGGCAATCATGATGATCAGCAGCGTAACGGCCGCCCCCAGACTGCCGGCGGGCAACAGCCAAACGAAGGCGTCGCCCGGCACCATAAACAGCATCATCACGACGCCAAAAGCGGCGCCGGAGCTGATGCCCAGCACTTCCGGGCTGGCCATCGGGTTGCCGGTCAGCTTCTGGATCAGCGTGCCGGCGACCGCCAGCATCATGCCCGCCGCCAACGCCGACAGCACCCGCGGCCAGCGCCACGGCAGCAAGGCGTCCAGCTCCTCGCCCAGGCTCCAGTGCCAGCCGCCGGCGTTTTTGCCCAGCATCAGCGCCAACGTCAGGCCGATCAACAGCACGACGCCGGCCAGCGCTGCCCAGCCAGGCAGATTCCCGCGCTCGGCAGGCACCTTGTCGCCAAGGTTCATCGGTGGCGGCGTGGCGGCGCTGCGCAAACGCGGCAGCAACCACAGCAGCAGCGGCGCGCCGAACAGCGCGGTGGCCGCCCCGGTCGGGATCTCACGCCACACCTGCGCCACCCCAATCATCACCTGATCGGTCAGCCACAGCAGCAACGCCCCCAGCAACGGCGCCAACATCATGCGATGCGCCAGGCGGCGAGCGCCCAGCATCTTCGCCATCAGCGGCGCAAACAGGCCGATAAAGCCGATAACGCCCACCGCGCTCACCAACATGGCGCTGAAAATGATGGCCAGCCCCAGGGCGCAGAAGCGCGCCATCGACAGCCCCAACCCCAGGTTGCGCGCCACGCCGTCGTCCAGCCCCAGCAGCGTCAGCGGGCGCAGCAATAGCGCCGCCAGCGCACCGGCCACCAGCAAACGCGGCAGGATAAACTGCACCGCGCTCCAGTCCTGTTGGTTCAACGCGCCAGTGCCCCACAGGAACATGCCCTGCAGCTGATCGTAATTAAACAGCGCCAACAGGCTGTTGACTGCGCCGCAGTAAAGCCCCAGCACCAGCCCGGCCAGAATCAGCGTCACCGGCGACATCCGCTTGCCCCAGGCGACGCCGAACACCAGCCCGCCCACCGCGATCGCCCCCACCATAGCGGCCAGCTGACGAGTGAACTCGCCCCCCGGCAGCACCCACAGCGTGGCGATGGTCAGGCCGAGCTGCGCGCCGGCGGCCACGCCGAGCGTCGACGGTTCCGCCAACGGATTGCGCAACACCTGCTGGAACAATACGCCGACCAATCCCAGACCGGCCCCGGCCAACAGCGACACCGTCAACCGCGGCAGCAGGCTGTAATGGAACAGCATTTGCCGCACGTCGTCGATGTCCGGCGCGCTCAGCGCCCGCGCCCATTGCGCCGGCGGCAGTTGCTGCGTCAGGTTGTATATCGTCAAACCGCCTGCCGCCGCCAGCAACAGCAGGATCAGCGTCAGCGGCAATTTCCGAATGCCCGCATTCATGCCGCACTCTCCTGAGCCTGCGCCAACAGGCGGCAAAACCGCATCGTCGACAGCGTGGCACCGTAGAACCACACCGCCGGCACCTGCCGCAGCTGGTTTTGCCGCACGAAGGGCAATGACTGCCACAGCGGCGTCGCGCTGACCTTGTCCATCATCGCCTGATTGCCGTGATCGAGATAAATGACTCGGGCGTTACGCACCGTGGCCAACCGTTCAATCCCCACCACCGCCGTGCCCCAAAAGTCGGTTGGCTCCTGCCAGGCATTGCGGATGCCCAGTTGGTCCATCGCTTCCTGGAACAGGCTTTTCTGGCCGATGATCAACGCATGGCGGGTGTCGATCAGGGAAAACAGCAGCAACGGTTGCCGGGTGTAGCTTTGCAGGCGCTGGCGCGCATCCTGCATAAAGCTGTCGAACTGCGCCAGGTGGTTTATCGCCCGGCTTTCTATGCCTAATCGTTGCCCCAGCGCCAGCAGCGACTGGCGGGCGACGGTCAGCGGTTTGCCGCTGCCGTCGTTGAAGCCGAAGCTCATGGTTGGCGCGATGGGTTGGATTTTTCGCGGCGTCGGGCCATAGCCTTGCGACAGCAACACCAGCGAAGGCTGGAGCTGCTGCAGCAGTTCGAGATTCGGTTCGGTGCGCTGCCCGACGTCGACGACCGTCGCCGGCAGCTTCGGTTCCGCCACCCACAGGTTGTAGTTATGGACATCGGCCACCGCCAGCGGCGTCACGCCCAATGCCAACAGCAGCTCGATCGGCAGCCATTCCAGCGCCGCAACGCGCGCGATATCCGGCGGCGCATCCGCCGCTCGCCCGGGCAACGATCCCAACAGGGGCGACAGCGCCAGCGCCATCAACAGGCGGCGGCGCAGCGGATCGTGAGAAGAAGTGAATGCAGAAGACATCAGTAGACAAAACTCACCGGCGCGCCGCCGCTCGGGTGCGGCAACGTGCCCATAGGAATACCGTAAATTTGCTCCAGCACCGGCCCCTGCATCAGTTCCAGCGGGCCGCCCTGAGCGATCATTTCACCGCCGCGCAGCGCCACCAGATGATCGCAGTAGCGCGCCGCCATGTTGATGTCGTGCAGCACGGCGATCACCGTGAGATCGCGTTCGCGGCTCAGGCGCTGAATGAGCGCCAGCACCTCAACCTGGTGCGCGATGTCCAGCGCCGACGTCGGTTCGTCAAGCAGCAGGCAGCGGCTGTCCTGCGCCACCATCATCGCCAGCCAGGCGCGTTGGCGCTCACCGCCGGACAGGCTGTCCACCAGGCGGTTGGCGAACGGCTTGAGCCCCACCAGCGCGATGGCCTCTTCCACCTGTTGGCGATCGTTGGCGCCAAAACGCCCCAGCGCGCCATGCCACGGATAGCGGCCGACGGCCACCAGCTCGCGCACCGTCATGCCTTCCGCCGCCGGCAACTGCTGCGGCAGGTAGGCCACCTGGCGGGCGAAGGATTTGCTGTCCCACTGCGCCAACGGCTGCCGATTGAGCAGTACCTGGCCACCGCTGGGGGCTTGATGCCGCCCGAGCAGTTTCAACAGAGTGGATTTACCGGAACCGTTATGGCCGATCAGGCCGCAGACTTTGCCCTGGGGAAAACTGAGCGACAGCGGTTGCAACAGCACCCGGCCGGGGACGGCGAAGCTGGCGTTATCCAGCGCGAAGGTCGCGCCGGGATTAAGAAGTTTGTCCTGCATAGATCCTGCTTTGTCCGGGGCGACGCGGCGCCGCCCCGGCTATCCGGTTAGAAACGGAAGGTTGCGGTGGCGACCACCTGGCGTTCTGCGCCCCAGTAGCAGGCGTAGTCGCGGTAGCAGCTCGACACGTAGGTCTTGTCGAACAGGTTGTTGATGTTGACGCCCACGGACGAGCCCGGCAGGCCAAAGCGCGCCAGATCGTATTTAATGGTAGCGTCCACCAGCGTGTAGTCCGGCACCTTGAAGGCGGAATTATCGCTGTTGAAGCTCGAGCTGGAGCCGACGTAACGCACGCCGGAACCCAGCGTCAGGCCGCTCACCGCCGTTTCGTGGAAGGTGTAATCCGCCCACAGCGAAGCCATGTGTTTCGGCACCTCGACGGTCGGTTTGCCCTGATAGGTGTTGTCCTTGGTGTACTTCGCATCGGTATAGGTATAGGAGGCGATCAGGTTGACGTTGGCATTCAACGCCGCCTTGGCTTCCAGCTCCACGCCGCGTGAACGGATTTCGCCGCTCTGCACGCTGAACTGCGCATTGCTCGGGTCCGGCGTCAGGTTGTTGTTCTTGGTCAGCTGATACAGGGCGCCGGTCAGCACGATTGGGCGATCCTTCGGCACATATTTCACGCCGGCTTCATACTGCTTGCCGATCGACGGCTTGAAGGTGCTCCCCCCTTGCGTCGTGCCCAGATTCGGTTCAAACGATTCGCTGTAGCTGAAATACGGCGTCACGCCGTTGTCGAACAGGTAGTTGAGGCCGCCGCGCCAGGTGAACTGGCGATCGGTCTGCTGGCTCGTCGAACTCGCATCGCGGTTATAAGCGGAAGTCTTCGCCCAGTCATAGCGCCCGCCCAGCGTCAACAGCCACTGGTTCCACTCCCCTTGCTCCTGCACATACAGGCCGGTTTGTTCCTGACGGTTCAGGTAATGGTAGGGGAAGTTGATATTGACCGCGTCATTCCCGTATTGCGGATTGGTCATGCTCAGACCGTCCGCAGAGCCAAATGCGGCATTGATATCGTTACGCATGCGCATGTAGTCCACGCCGAACAACAGCGTGTGGTCGATATCGCCGGTTTTCACCTTCGCCTGCGCCTGGGTATCCACAGAGAAATTGTTCAGGTGTTCTTTCGACTGGACATAGGCGCGATTAATCGTCGTCGGCGTCGCCGCAGAAACGCCGCTGCCATAGATGCTCTTCATGTCGGTTTCCAGCTGCATATAGCGCAGATTCTGGCGCACCGCCCAGGTATCGTTGAAGGCATGTTCGAAGCTGTAGCCGATCATCCGCTGTTTGCGGGAGGTGTAGTTGCTGGCTTCGCCTTCGTTGAAATCGGTCGGCAGCTTACCGCCGTTCGGCAGCGGAATCAGCGTGCCCTGCTTCGGCAGCCAGCCGTAATAACCGGTATAGGGATCGTTTTGAATGTTGGCCAACAGCGTGAAGTTGGTTTTGTCATCCGGACGCCAGCTAAAGGACGGCGCGATCGCATAGCGCTTCTCTTTGCTCATGTTCTGCTGCGCATCGCTGTCTTTCGCCAGGCCGGTCAGGCGGTAAGAATAGATACCCTGATCGTCCAGCGCGTCGCTGAAATCGAAACCGGTCTGGAACAGGTTATCGGTGCCCATTTTGAACTGGATTTCGCGCAGCGGCTCGGTGGTTGGCCGCTTGCTGACCATCGAGACCAAACCACCCGGGTTGCTTTTGCCGTACAGCACCGAGACCGGGCCGCGCAGCAGCTCGGCGCGCTCGAGGAAATAAGGATCGATGGACGCTTCGCTGTAGTTGTCGCCCAGCAACCGCAACCCATCCAGATACTGGGTGGTGTTGGTGGCCGGGAAGCCGCGGATCGCCACCGCATCATAGGTCGTGGAGCTGCCGCGGCTGGCAAATACGCCCGGCGCATAGGCCAGCGCGCCCTTCACCGTATCCGGCTGACGCATATCCATCTCTTCACGCGTCACCACGGAAACAGACTGCGGGTTCTTCTCGATCGGCGTATCGGTTTTGGTCCCGGTGGCGCTGCGTTTGGCGACATAGGTGCCGACCGGCCCCCAGGCGCTTTCCTGCTGGGCGGTATTGCTACCGCCCACAACGGTAATCGTGTCTTCCTTGGCGGCCGGCTTGGCGTCGGCGGAAAAAGCCGGCATCGCCAGCGTGCCCAACGCCGCAGCGACGGTGATCGCTAACGCGCTGACGGGGGTGCGGCCCTGCTTGGCCACGGATGATGAAAGACGCTTGGTCGGCATAGTTGATTTCTCTGATGAATAATTAAATGACGAATGTAAACGATAATAATTATTATAAGCGTCGCATTTTATGCAGAAGCCAAATTAAACTGCAAGCCGAATCCATAAGGCAAATAGGTTAAGGATTAGGCGCTTAGCCATGCGGTTAACAGGGAAATAAAACGAGCGGAAAAATAAAAAAGCCCGCAACCAAGGTTACGGGCTTAATAACAAAGAAAAAATTTTCACCGGGCCGGCGCCCCGGCAGCGATTACTGGCCGAACATATCCTTGATCCAGCCGGCGACGCCATCGCCATCTTTTTGCTCACCCGCCGCCGGTTGCTGCTGTTGCTGCACCGCCGCCTGGCTGGCCTGACACAGTCCCTGCGGATTGTCGGTCCAGACCGGGATGGTGCGCCAGCTGCCGCCGCCGCAGATAAAGTTGCCGGCGGAGTCAATGCTCATCTGGTTAATGCCTTCCGGCGGCTGCAGCATCAGCGGCAGCGGCGTCTGGTTTTCCAGATAGCGGCGATACAGGGTCAACGCGCCGTTGGCGCCGGTCAGCTTGGCCGGGCCGTTGTTATCGCGCCCGACCCAGGCGATCGCCACTTCCTTGCCGTCGATGCCGGCGAACCAGCTGTCGCGCAGATCGTTGGTGGTACCGGTTTTCGCCGCCAGGTTGTAGTTCGGGAACTTCACCGACAGCGAGCGGGAGGTCCCGCGCGCCACGCCCTGCTGCATCGCGTACAGCGTCAGGTAAGCGGCCTGCGCCGGCACCATGCGCTCCGCCTGCGGGAAGCTCTGGTACAGCACCGTGCCGTCTTCGGCGATCACCGAACGCACCGCCGACAGCGGCGCACGGTTACCGCCGCTGGCGATGGTCTGGTATTCCTGCGCCACTTCCATCGGCGTCAGGCCGATCGCCCCCAGCAGCATCGAAGGCACCGGATTGATCTCCGCTTTCGGGATCCCCAGGCGTTGCAGCGTAGCGCTGATCTGATCCAGCCCGACCGACAGGCCGAGGTTCACCGTCGGCACGTTCAGCGAGTTGGCCAACGCATCCACCAGCATCACCTGACCGCGGAATTTGCGATCGTAGTTGTTCGGCTGCCAGACGGCGCCGTTCGGCTGTTTCAGCGACAGCGGCGCATCCGCCAGCCAGGTGTTGAGGCGGTATTTGTCCGGCTCGGACAGCGCGGTCAGGTACGTTGGCGGTTTGGCCAGCGAGCCGACCAGGCGTCGCGCCTGCATGGCGCGGTTGAAACCGGCGAACTGCGGGTTGGCGCCGCCGACCATGGCGCGTACTTCACCGCTGAAGCGATCGACGATCACCATCGCCGCTTCCAGATCCTGCAGGTGACGCGCAGCGCGCAGCGCCGGGATGCCGTCTTCGACCGCTTTTTCCGCCGCGTCTTGCGACACCGGATCCAGCGTGGTGAAGATCTTCACGCCGGACAGGTCATTCACCTTATCGCCCAGCTTGGTCTGCAGTTCCTGACGCACCATCTGCATAAACGCCGGCTGCGGCGTAATGACGCCGCCTTTCGGCTGCACGCCCAGCGGACGCGCGCTCAGCATGTCATACAGCTCGCCGTCGATCACGCCCTGGTTCTGCAGCAGTTTGAGCACCAGATTGCGGCGTTCCAACGCCAGTTTCGGGTTACGCCACGGGTTATACAGCGACGCGCCCTTGACCATGCCGACCAGCAACGCCTGTTGATCGAGGCTCAGCTCATCCACCGGGCGACCGAAGTAATACAGGCTGGCCAGCGGGAAGCCGCGGATCTGGTCGCTGCCGCTCTGGCCGAGGTATACCTCGTTCAGATACAGCTCCAGGATGCGGTCTTTGCTGTAACGGTAATCCACCAACAGCGCCATATAGGCTTCGTTGGCCTTACGCCAAAGCGAACGTTCGTTGGTCAGGAACAGGTTCTTCACCAGCTGCTGCGTCAGGGTGCTGCCGCCCTGCACCGCGCGGCCGGCGGTCAGGTTGGCCAGCACCGCGCGGCCGATGGAGTACGGGCTGATGCCGTCATGCTCATAGAAGTGGCGGTCTTCCGTGGCGATCAACGTATCCACCAACAGATCCGGGAAACCGGAGCGCGGCACGAACAGCCGCTGTTCGCCGTTCGGCGACTGCAGCATGGTGATCAGACGCGGATCGAGGCGGAAGAAGCCGAAGCTGCGGCCGCTGTCCAGGTTTTCGATCTTCGCCAGGCGGTTATTCTGGAAATCGAGGCGGGCGCGGATCTGCCCTTCTTTACCATCCGGGAAGTCGAACGGGCGGCGCAGCATCTCGATGCTGTTGGCCTGCACGGTAAACTCGCCCGGACGCGTCATGCGGCTGACCTGGCGGTACTGCATGCCTTCCAGCAGGTTAACCATCTCCTTCTTGCTGTACGGCATGCCCGGTTCCAGGTTGACCATGCGGCCGTACACCGCCGCCGGCAGCTGCCAGACTTTGCCGTCGATGCGGCTGCGGATCTGCGAGTCCAGGTAGACGCCATAGATCGCCAACAGGACGGCGAGCACCAGGATCAGTTTGATAAACAGGCCGAGCCAGCGGCGTTTTTTACGCGGCGGAGTCGCTTTCACCTTACGCGGCATGCGTTCCTCCTCCTCTTCATACTCGTCATCGTCATACTCGTCTTCTTCGTAATCGTCATAATCGTCGTCTCGGCGACGGCGCGGCGGCTTGCGCGACGCGGTGCTTTTTGGTTGTTTTCCTTTGCGCCCGATGGGCTCGCGGTCATCCCCAGCCATGGCTGTTGTTCTCCGAGCTTGCCGACACTGCCGGCCATAATGAGTCGCTTAATCTGTGCCGACGCCGTGGCGCTGAACAGAAGAAACATCTGAATTCCAAACCTTAAACGATCGCGGCCTACTGATATTTCTTCGTTCGGCGCGTCGGGGCCGCCGTGGCCGGATCGTCCGGCCACACGTGTTTCGGATAGCGGCCCTTCATCTCTTTTTGCACCTCGCGGTAGGCGCCTTGCCAGAAGGCCGCCAGATCGCCGGTGATTTGCAACGGCCTGTGCGCCGGTGAGAGTAACTCAAGCACTACCGGGATGCGACCCTCAGCCAACATCGGGCTGCGCTGCTCGCCGAACATTTCCTGCAAACGCACCGCCAGCGCCGGCGGTTTGCCGGCCTCATAACGGATCGGCAGGCGGCTGCCGGTCGGCACAGTGTAATGAGTGGGTAATGCATTATCCAGCCGCTGTTTTTGCTGCCAGTCCAACAGCCGGGACAACGCCTCGGCGAGGTTGACCTGCTTCAATCCGCGCAGATCGCGCACGCCGTTCAGCGACGGCAACAGCCACTGCTCCAGCGCCGCCAGCAGCGGTTCTTCGCCCATCGCCGGCCACTCCGCCTCCGGCAGCCAGGCTTGCGCGCACTGCAGGCGCACCCGCAGTTGTTCAGCTGCGCCCTCCCAGTTGAGCACCGCCAGCCCCTGCGCGCGCACCCAGTCGAGCAGCGCCTGCTGCAGCTCTTCGTCCGCCGGCTTAGCCAGCGGCTGCGCGCGCAACGTCAGACGGCCGATCTGTTGGCGCTTCCAGGCGCGCAGCGTCCCCTTCTCTTCATCCCACTCTACCGCCGTGCGCTGCATAACCATCGCCGGCAGCTGCGCCGCCAACGCCTCGATATCGACCGGCAACGCCAACAAAATACGCGCATCCGGGCTGTTGTGGCCCTGCAACAGGTTGGGGACAATCAACCAGGGCGCGCGCGACAGCGCCTCGTCCTGGTTCATCGCCGCGCCCAGGCCGTTGGCCAGCAGGTAGCGGCCATCCTGACCGCGACGCTGGGCGATGCGATCGGTAAATGCCAGCGCCAACAGCCGCGGCGCCAAATCGGCGTCAACTTGCCCCGCACGTTGCGGCAGACGTTTGGCCAACTGCGCGGCTCGCTGCCGCCAGTTCGGCTGCGGGCGGCTCAGCCAATAACCGATATCCATCTGCCCGCCGCGCGGCGGTTCTTCCAGCAATGCCGCCAGCAACGCGGCCGTCGCCAGGCCGTCGGCACTCAGCGCCGCGCCGGCGACCAGCATTGCCGCCAGCCGCGGTTCACATCCCAGAGCGGCCATTTGGCGCCCCGGCGCGGTGAGTTTGTCGCCGTCATTCGTGGCTCCCAGCCGGTACAGCAACGCCCTGGCCGCCGCCAATGCCGCTGCCGGAGGCGCGTCAAGCCAGGTCAGCTGCGCCGGATCATGGCACCCCCACTGCAGCAGCTCGAGCCAGAAGCCGGTGAGATCGCTCTGTAAAATTTCCGGCTCAGCATGTTCCACCGCGCGCTCCGCCTGCTCTTTGGCGAACAGATGCCAGCAAATGCCCGGTTCCAGACGCCCGGCGCGCCCGGCGCGCTGCACCATCGAGGCCTGACTGATGCGCTGCGTCGCCAGCCTCGTCAAACCGTTGCGCACGTCGTAACGCGCCACGCGCTCCAGACCGCTGTCCACCACCAGCCGAATGCCCTCGATCGTCAGGCTGGTCTCGGCGATGTTGGTCGCCAACACCACTTTGCGGCGACCCGGCGCCGCCGGCTGAATCGCTTTTTGCTGTTGCGCCAGAGGCAGAGCGCCATACAGCGGGCAAAGATCGGTATCGCTCGCCACTTCGCCGGTCAAACGCTCCAGCACCCGGTTGATCTCCGCTACGCCCGGCAGGAACAGCAGCAAAGATCCCGGCTGTTCGGCCAGCATGCGCTTCACCGCCGCCGTTACGCCATCCTCCAGCCGCTGATGGCTGGCCAACGGCTGATACAGGCGTTCAACCGGGAAACTGCGCCCCTCGGACACCACCACCGGCGCCTGCGGCAGCAGCTGCGTCATACGGGCGTTATCCAGCGTGGCCGACATGATCAGCAGTTTCAGATCGTCGCGCAGCCCTTGCTGCACATCGAGCAGCAACGCCAGCGCCAGATCGGCCTGCAGGCTGCGTTCGTGGAATTCGTCGAGGATCACCAACGACACGCCCTGCAGCTCGGCATCCTGCTGCAACATGCGGGTGAGAATGCCTTCCGTCACCACTTCCAGCCGGGTCTGCGGCCCGCTTTTACTTTCGGCGCGCATGCGATAACCCACGGTCTGGCCAGGCTCCTCCCCCAGTTGCTGCGCCAGGCGATAGGCGACGTTCTTCGCCGCCAGCCGCCGCGGCTCCAGCATGATAATGCGCCCCGGCAACCCGGCCTTAGCCATGATCTGCAGCGGCAGCCAGGTGGATTTACCGGCGCCGGTCGGGGCGTGCAACAGCACCTGCGGGGCAGACTGCAGCGCAGCCAGCAACTCATTGAGCACTGCGCTGACGGGCAATGAAGACACTGAATTCTCCGTAGTGATTAGCGTTAAACGGCGTACAGTGTAGCATTAGCTTTATCCCCGTAACCTTTCAAACTGTTGCGGCGTTAGCTATAGTACGGAGCTCATTCGTGCGCCGCGCCCCTCGCGGGGCCGCTGCCAGTAACGTTTACCGCTGTTCCCGACCGCATTGTCATGCATTTGCCGAGCCCTTATGTCCAATTCGCGCCGCCTATTTTTCGCCCTGTCCTTGCCTGACGCCCTGCAACAGCAGGTGGTCCGCTGGCGCGCCGAGGCGTTTGCACCGGAGGCCGGTCGGCCAGTGGCGGCGGCCAATTTGCACCTGACGCTGGCGTTTCTCGGTGAAGTCAGCGCACAGAAAGAACTGGCGCTGCGTAAGTTGGCCGGCCGCATCGCCCAACCCGGCTTCAGCATGCGGCTCGACGATCTCGGCCATTGGCCGCGCCCCGGCGTGGTCTGGCTCGGTACCCGCCGCGCGCCGCGCGGATTGCTGCAGCTGGCCGAGCTGCTGCGTTCGCAGGCCGCACGCAGCGGTTGCCATCAAAGCGCGCTGCCGTTCCATCCGCACATCACGCTGCTGCGCGCCGCTACCCAGCCGGTGGCGATCCCGCCGGCGACGCCGGGCTGGGCGTTCAGCGCCGACGCCTTTTCCTTGTATGAGTCGGTGTTCGAAAACGGCCGCACCCGTTACCAACACCTTGAACAGTGGCCGCTGGCCAAGCAGGCATCCCCATGATTTTTTCTCCACCGCTGCGCTCCGCCACGCTGATCAAACGTTACAAACGCTTTCTGGCTGACGTGATCACCCCGGAAGGGGAAACCTTTACGCTGCACTGCGCCAATACCGGCGCCATGACCGGCTGCGCCACGCCCGGCGACACCGTGTGGTACTCCACCTCGGACAACCCCAAACGCAAATACGCCCACAGCTGGGAGCTGACCCATACCCAACAGGGACACTGGATCTGCGTCAACACCCTGCGCGCCAACGCGCTGGTGCGCGAGGCAATTGAACACAATTTAATCAATGAATTATCCGGTTACAGTAAAATTAGCGGCGAAGTGAAATACGGCGGTGAAAACAGCCGTATCGATTTGTTATTACAGGCAGAAAATCGGGTTAACTGCTATATTGAAGTTAAGTCAGTCACATTACTGCAACAACAACGTGGTTACTTTCCTGATGCGGTAACGCTCAGAGGGCAAAAGCACCTGCGTGAGTTGCTCAGCGTGGTTGAAAGCGGGCAACGGGCGGTATTGTTCTTTGCCGTGTTACACAGCGGTATTGAGCAGGTCGCACCGGCACATCATATAGATGAGCGCTATGCGGCGCTGTTGGCACAGGTCCGGCAGTTGGGAGTGGAAGTGGTTTGCTATGGGGCAAAATTATCACCTGACGGTATTTATCTCTGCGATAAGCTGCCGTTTTTTATCGATTAGCGCAGCCGGGTCCCTATAAATAGACAACCGGCCAGCACGATCGCCAAATACGCCTTCCTTCACACGATTGTCAAGCGGGCGACAGGAATAATTGCCAACCTACCTTCCTTCTGTTATTTATAGCGGCCTGTTTTTCCCCCGCATTGGGGATTCGATAGTGCGTGTGTATGTAGGAGAAGCAACATGCAAGAAGGGCAAAACCGTAAAACCTCGTCCTTGAGCATTCTCGCCATCGCTGGGGTGGAGCCGTACCAAGAGAAGCCGGGCGAAGAGTACATGAACGACGCCCAGTTGTCGCATTTCAAGCGCATTCTTGAAGCGTGGCGCAACCAGCTCAGGGACGAAGTGGACCGTACTGTATCGCATATGCAAGAAGAGGCAGCCAACTTCCCTGATCCGGCCGACCGCGCTACTCAGGAAGAAGAGTTCAGCCTTGAACTGCGTAACCGTGACCGTGAACGCAAACTGATCAAAAAGATCGAGAAAACGCTGAAGAAAGTGGAAGACGATGATTTCGGCTACTGCGAATCTTGTGGCGTGGAGATCGGTATTCGTCGCCTCGAAGCGCGTCCGACCGCCGATCTGTGCATCGACTGCAAGACGCTGGCTGAGATCCGCGAAAAGCAGATGGCCGGCTAATACCGCTACTCTACATGATTGGAGCTGCATCAAGGCGGCAAGAATGCGCATGCCGATGAGCTTACTCAAGTAAGTGATTCGGGTAAGCAGGCGCAGCTAACACAGATGCAGTTTCAAGCATAACGAGTATGTTACCGCTGCGGCGTGCGCATCCGCGTGCGCCGCACAGAGAAAAGGGAACCCCTCCCCTCTGATATGCAAGAAAGTCATTATGTGGGGCGCTTTGCCCCATCGCCTTCCGGGGATCTGCATTTCGGCTCGCTGATTGCCGCTCTGGGAAGCTACCTTCAGGCTCGCGCCCAACGCGGGCAGTGGCTGGTTCGCATCGAAGATATCGACCCGCCGCGCGAAGTCCCCGGCGCCGCCGCTCGCATCCTGTCCGCGCTGGAACATTATGGTCTCCACTGGGACGGCCAGGTCATCTATCAATCCCAACGTCACGACGCCTATCGCGCCGCGCTGGATCTGTTGCAGCGCCAGGGGCTCAGCTATTACTGCACCTGCACCCGCAGCCGCATCCAGCAAATCGGCGGATTGTACGACGGCCACTGCCGCGATTTGCAGCTCGGCCCGCAGGGCGCCGCCATCCGCTTGCGTCAGACCGCCCCCGTTTACCGGTTCCACGATCGCCTGCAGGGAGAATTGCACGCCGATCCGGCGCTGGCGGGAGAAGACTTTATCATTCGCCGCCGCGACGGGCTGTTCGCTTACAACCTGGCGGTGGTGATCGACGACCATTTTCAGGGCGTGACCGAGATTGTCCGCGGCGCCGATCTGATCGAACCGACGGTGCGCCAAATTGCCCTTTATCGCCAGCTGCAGGCGCCGGTGCCCGCCTATGTGCATCTGCCGCTGGCGCTGGGTGCCAACGGCATCAAACTGTCGAAGCAAAACCATGCGCCGGCGTTGCCCGCTGGCGATCCGCGGCCGGTGCTGATCGCCGCGCTGAAATTTCTGCGCCAACCGCTGCCGGAAAGCTGGCAAGATCTTGACCTGCCATTATTATTGAGCTGGGCGATCGAACACTGGCGGTTGGAAAACGTGCCGCGTCAGGAGGCTATCCCTCTGGATGAAAACACGCCGGCATTCTCAAAGGAGCCATGGTGAGCTATGATTAGCCGCTATTTTTTGTTAGCTCCATTTTTATCAGTCACTATCGAGGTGTACCATTTTTACCCGAGTAGCCAACTTCTGTCGTAAGGTACTGACCCGCGATGACAAGCTGCCCCGCGACGACGCGGCGGCCGGCGATAAAAACGTAGTCCGCGAAGAGCGTGCCGCGGCGCCAAGCCGCCCTGGGCCGCAGCCGCGCGCCGCCGATAACGGCAGCAACGCCCCTGCCCGCCGCTCAACGCCGCGCAAGCGTCCGCCTTTCCCCCTCGCCGAGAGCAACGACTCGATGACCGTGATCCCGCGCGAACAGCACTCGATTTCGCGCAAAGACATCAGCGAGAATGCGCTGAAAGTGCTTTATCGCCTGAACAAGTCAGGCTACGAGGCTTATCTGGTCGGCGGCGGGGTGCGCGATCTGTTGCTCGGCAAAAAGCCGAAAGACTTCGACATCACCACCAACGCCACGCCGGAGCAAGTGCGCAAGCTGTTCCGCAACTGCCGCCTGGTCGGCCGCCGCTTCCGTCTGGCGCACGTGATGTTCGGGCCGGAGATCATCGAAGTGGCCACCTTCCGCGGTCACCACGAACAGAATCAGGAATCCGACAAGAATTCCTCCCAGCAGGCGCAAAACGGCATGCTGCTGCGCGACAACATCTTCGGTTCGATCGAGGAAGACGCCCAGCGCCGTGATTTCACCATCAACAGCCTGTACTACGGCGTGGCGGATTTCACCCTGCGCGATTACGTCGGCGGCCTGAACGATCTGAAACAAGGCGTGATCCGCCTGATCGGCGATCCGGAAACCCGTTACCGCGAAGATCCGGTGCGCATGCTGCGCGCGGTGCGCTTCGCCGCCAAGCTGGATATGCGCATCAGTGAAGAGACCGCCGAGCCGATCCCGCGTCTGGCTTCGCTGCTGCATGAGATCCCACCGGCGCGTCTGTTCGAAGAATCCCTCAAGCTGCTGCAGGCGGGTTACGGTTTCCAGACCTACCTGAAGCTATGCGAATATCAGCTGTTCCAACCGCTATTCCCGCTGATCGCCCGCAACTTCACGCCGAACCACGATACGCCGATGGAGCGCATTCTGGTGCAGGTGCTGAAGAACACCGATCATCGCCTGCAGAACGACATGCGCGTCAATCCGGCCTTCCTGTTTGCCGCCATGCTGTGGTACCCGCTGCTGGAGCACGCGCAGAAACTGGCGCAGGAAAGCGGCCTGGCGTACTACGACGCCTTCGCGCTGGCGATGAACGATGTGCTCGACGAGCAGTGCCGCTCGCTGGCGATCCCGAAACGCATTACCACGCTGGTGCGCGATATCTGGCAGCTTCAGCTGCGCCTGTCTCGTCGTCAGGGCAAACGCGCGCACAAACTGATGGAACATCCGAAATTCCGCGCCGCCTATGATTTGCTGGCGCTGCGTGCGGAAGTGGAAGACAATCAGGAGATGCTGCGTCTGGCCGAGTGGTGGGGTGAGTTCCAGGACGCCACGCCGGCGCGGCAGAAAGCCATGCTGAGCACCCTGGGTGACGATCCGGCGCCGCGTCGCGCACGTCAACGCCGTCCTCGTCGCCGGGCACCGCGTAAAGAAGGGGCATAATGATCCGCGTTTATATCGCGCTGGGCAGCAACCTGGCGCAGCCGCTGCAACAGGTTAACGCCGCGCTGGAGGCGCTGGAGCATCTCCCGCGCACCCGGCTGGTCACCTGTTCTTCGTTTTACCGCACCAAGCCGCTGGGGCCGCAAAACCAGCCGGACTTTCTCAACGCGGTGGTGGCGCTGGATACCCTGTTGCCGCCCGAACAGCTGCTCGACCATACCCAGGCGATAGAACGCAATCAGGGGCGCGTGCGCAAGGATGAACGTTGGGGGCCGCGCACGCTCGATTTAGACATCATGCTGTACGGTGACAAGGTGATCCATACCGATCGCCTGACCGTACCGCATTACGGCCTGAAAGAGCGCGAATTCATGCTCTACCCGCTGGCGGAAATCGCCCCCGATCTGATTTTCCCCGATGGCGAACCGCTCGCCAGCTGCCTCAAGCGCGTGCCGGAAAACGGCATGGCGCTGTGGCACTCGTCAAAACCGAAATCCTGACCCGCCTACAGCGCCAGCCGCGCGACGAACCCGCCTGTCGGGCGATTGGCGAAACTGACCTGTAAACCATGCAAGCCGGCGATACGCTGCACGATCGATAACCCCAGCCCGCTGCCGGTTTGCTCCTGTCCCGGCGGGCGATAGAAGCGTTCCCCCAACCGCGCCAGATGCTCTGTCGTCACCCCCGGCCCCTCATCCTCTACCGTCAGCGAGCGCTCGCTCAACGTCACGGTGACCGCGCCGCCCTGCGGGGTGTAACGCACCGCGTTGTCCAGCAAGTTGCGCAATAACAGTGACAGCAGCAGAGTCTGCCCCTGACGCACCGGCGGCGTTCCCTGCTGTTCATAACGCAGCGTCACGCCCGCCGCATGAGCCAGCCGATCCTGTTCCGCCAGGGTCATCATCACCAGTTCGTTCCAGTCAATGGGCGCCAGCTCGGCCAGATCCGACAGCGAATCCAGCCGCGACAACGTCAACAGCTGATCCACCAGCCGGGTGGCGCGATCGATGCCGACCGTCAGATTGTCCAGCGCGTGCTCGCGCATCGGCGCATCCTCCCCCGCCAACTGTACCACTTCGGTCTGCACCCGCAATGCCGCCAGCGGGCTGCGCAATTCGTGCGCGGCATCGGAGGTGAAACGCCGCTCCCGCACCAGCAACGCATTGATGCGGGCGAACAGCGCGTTGAGCGCATCCACCAGCGGGCGCACCTCGGTTGGCACCTGGCGCGCATCCAGCGGCGTGGCGTCATCGGGTGCGCGCCGACGCAAACCGGCGGCCACCGCACGCAGCGGCCGCAGCTCGCGCCCGACCATCAGCGCAATCAGCAACATCAGCACCGGCAGCGTCGCCAGCCAGGGCACCAATTGGCCGGTCACCATGCCCAGCGCCATATCGCGCCGGTAATCCCACTCCTGGCCGACCACGATGCGGTAGCGCCCGTCCGGGCTGGTCAACCATACCAGGCGCCAACTGTCGTCATCGCCTTTGCGTTCGCCGTCGGTAAAACCTTCACGCTCCCCGTCAAACAGGAAGTCGGCACCGTTCTCGCCGTCGTTGAGCAGCATCTTGCCTTGGCGATCGAAGATGGCGAACGCCAGCGCGTCATCATCTTGCTCGCCCCGTTTGCCATGATGCACCAGCTTCTTGGTTTTCGGCAGGCTGCGCGCGCTTTCATCGGCCAGCAGATCGCCGAGGTTGGCGGTCGCCAGCCGCTTGGCGAACAGCATCTGCTGGGTGTCGAACACTTCGTTGATGGTATTGCGCGACATCACCCAGGCCACCACGCTGGCAGTGCACCAGGTCAGCAGCGCCAACAGGCTGAAAATCAGGATCAGACGCAGCCGCAGGCTGAGGCGCTTCACGGGGCATCCCCCAGCGTATAGCCCACACCGTGGATAGTACGAATGAAGCCGTTGCCCAGCTTGCGCCGCAGGTGGTGAATATGCACCTCCACCGCGTTGCTGCTCACCTCGTCGTCCCAGTTGTACAGCTTCTCCTGGATCAACGGCCGCGCCAACACGCGCCCTTTGTTGTGCAGAAACAGCTCCAGCACCGCCAATTCGCGCGGCGTCAGCGTCACCGGTTCGCCGTTGCAACTCACGCTGCGGGTGGCGCTGTCGAACACCACGTTGCCGTGCGTCAGCTGTGGCATCAGTTGGCCGTGACGACGGCGGATCAGCGCCTGCAGGCGCGCCGCCACTTCGGCCAGCGCGAACGGTTTGCACAGATAGTCGTCGGCGCCGCTTTGCAACCCGCTGACCCGTTGCTCCAACGCATCGCGGGCGGTAAGGATCAGCACCGGCACATCCTGCCCGGCCTGGCGCCACTGGCGCAGGAGATCCAGTCCATCGAGGCCCGGCAGGCTGAGATCGAGGATCACCGCGTCATACGGCGCGCTGCCCAGGGCGTTTTTACCAACCGCGCCGTCGGTGAACCAGTCCAGATTGAAGCCGAGTTTGGTCAGCCCGGCCTTGATGCCGTCCCCGATCAGTTTGTCATCTTCGATCAGCAGAATTCGCATGAGTATCCCTTTTGAGTCATGACGCCATTGCACCACAAGGTTCTTAAGAACCGCTTAAGCATGGCGATCCGCGCTACCCACCCCGATCGGGTTACAGTAGAATGGCTGCACTTTTTTGCAGCCTGGGCCTGCGTAAGCCGCACGGCCCGTTTCAGGAGACGTTGTGATGAAACCCACCACCGTGACCCATTTGCGCCAGTGGAAACAGGAGCAACGCAAGTTTGCTACCCTTACCGCCTACGATGCCAGCTTTGCCAAGCTGTTTGAAGAGCAAGGCATTAAAGTCCTGTTGGTGGGCGATTCGCTGGGCATGACGCTGCAGGGCCACGACTCCACGCTGCCGGTCACCGTCGCCGACGTCGCCTATCACACGCGCGCCGTGCGCCGCGGCGCGCCGGCCTGCCTGTTGCTGGCCGATTTGCCGTTCATGAGTTACGCCACCCCGGAACAGACCTTCGCCAACGCCGCCGAGCTGATGCGCGCCGGCGCCAACATGGTGAAACTGGAAGGCGGCAGCTGGCTGTGCGACACGGTGAAAATGCTCGCCGAACGCGCGGTGCCGGTATGCGGCCACCTGGGGCTGACGCCGCAGTCGGTCAACGTGTTCGGCGGTTATAAGGTGCAAGGGCGCGACGAACTGGCCGCCAAACAGCTGCTGCAGGATGCGCAGAATCTGGAGCTGGCCGGCATTCAGCTGCTGGTGCTGGAGTGCGTGCCGACCGAGCTGGCACGCCAGATCACCGAAGCGCTCTCCATTCCGGTCATCGGCATCGGCGCCGGCAACGGCACCGACGGCCAAATCCTGGTGATGCACGACGCCTTCGGCATCACCGGCGGCCACACGCCGAAATTCGCCAAGAACTTCCTGGCGCAAAGCGGCGATATCCGCACGGCGGTGCAACACTACATTCAGGAAGTAGAGCAAGGCCTCTATCCGGCGGCTGAACACTCTTTTAACTAAGCGATGGTTCCAGGAGTCACCCAATGATTATTATCGAAACCCTGCCGCTGCTGCGTCAGCAGATCCGCCGCTGGCGCCAGGACGGCAAGCGCATCGCACTGGTGCCGACCATGGGCAACCTGCACGACGGCCATATGACGCTGGTCGATGAAGCGCGCGCCCGCGCCGACGTGGTGGTGGTGAGCGTCTTCGTCAACCCGATGCAGTTCGATCGCCCGGACGATCTGGCGCGCTACCCGCGCACGCTGCAGGAAGACAGCGAGAAGCTGACCCGCCGCGGCGTCGATCTGGTGTTCGCGCCGGCCCCGGCCGCGGTCTATCCGCAGGGGCTGGAGCAGCAAACCTATGTCGACGTGCCGGGCATCTCCACCATTCTGGAAGGCGCAAGCCGGCCGGGCCACTTCCGCGGCGTTTCCACCATCGTCAGCAAGCTGTTCAACCTGGTGCAGCCTGATTTGGCCTGTTTCGGCGAGAAGGACTACCAACAATTGGCGCTGATCCGCAAAATGGTGGCGGACATGGGTTACGACATCGACATCGTCGGCGTGCCGACCGTGCGCGCCAAAGACGGCCTGGCCCTCAGTTCACGCAACGGTTACCTGACCGCCGAGGAACGCAAGGTTGCGCCGCAGCTGAGCAAAATCATGAACGCGCTGGCGCAGCAGCTGGCCAATGGCGAGCGCCATGTCGAAACGCTGTTGGAACAGACCGCCGAGCAACTGCGCGCCGCCGGCTTTACGCCGGATGAGCTGTTTATTCGCGATGCCGACAGCCTGCAGCCGCTGACGGTGGACAGCCAACGGGCGGTGGTGCTGATGGCCGCCTGGCTGGGCAAAGCGCGGCTTATCGACAACCAGCAGGTTGACCTGACGCTGTAAGTCATTTTTTATACTGTCGTCATCCTGCCGCCCTGACCATAGGTAGACAATGGCGGAACGATCGGTGACGATAGAGATTGCAGGGATGCAGGAGAGATGTTCAACCCCAACGCCTGTGAAGGCCGATATTCAGTTAGGTAAAGCTATGATACGTACTATGCTGCAAGGCAAGCTGCATCGCGTCAAAGTCACTCAGGCTGACTTGCACTATGAAGGATCCTGCGCCATCGATCAGGATTTCCTGGAAGCGGCCGGCATTCTGGAATATGAAGCGATCGATATCTACAACGTGGATAACGGCCAGCGCTTCTCCACCTACGCCATCGCCGCCGAGCGCGGTTCGCGCATCATTTCGGTCAACGGCGCCGCCGCGCGCTGCGCCTGCGTGGGCGACAAACTGATCATCTGCTCCTATGTGCAAATGACCGACGCCGACGCCCGCCAACATCACCCGAAGGTCGCCTATTTCGAGGGTGACAACAACCTGCAGCGCAAGGCGAAAGCCGTGCCGGTTCAGGTCGCCTGACGGTAAAACGGGCGCCTCGCGCGCCCGTTCTTTTCCTTACTGCACCACCGTGCCCGGCTTGTTGGCTATCCGATCCGCCATGGTCTGGATCGAGTCGGTGCGCAGAATATACAGCCGCTTCAACGTATAGGGATTATCCCCCGGCTTCACCTTGCCCTGCACTGTGGTCACCGCCAGATGGAAACCGGCGTCCTGTGCCGCCTGGATAGCCCGCTGGTTATAGCCGCCGAACGGGTAGGACAGATACAGCACGTGCGGGTTGAACTGCGACAGCGCGCGGCGCGAGCGCTCAAAATCGAACTCGATATTATGCAGCGAACGGCTCAGCAAAATCGGCTGGCGATTGCCGTCGGTGCGATGCAGGAAGTGGGTGTGCGACTGCACGTCGAACACGTCCTGAATCTGCTTAAGCTCCGAGACGCTCATAAACTGCAGCGAGTCCGGGTTCCATTTCTGCGGATGACGCTTGATGCGCGAAGAGATGATGAACGCCGTCGCGCGGAAACCGTAATCCTTCAATACCGGGTAAGCGTAGCGATAAACCGATTTCAGCCCGTCGTCGAAGGTCAGCACGATCGCCTTGCCCGGCAGGTTGATCTGATTCTTCAGGTAGGCTTCCAGCTGATACAGCGAAATGGTGTCGTAGCCCGCCTGCTTGAGGTAGGTCATCTGGTTGCTGAACGCCACGTCTGAGGTGGTGGTCGAAGTATGGCGGAAGCGCTTGTTCTCTTCGTTTTTCAGCAGGTGATGGTAAGTCAGCACCGGTATGCCGTTATCGATCTCGCAGTCCAGCTCATTGACGAACCCCAGCCGATCGCCGATGTTGACCTCGTACCAGGTATTGTTCAGCCGATCCTTCAGCTTGCCGATGATCGGATAACGCAGATTGCCTTCCAGCGTGCCGAAGACCTCGCTGTCCTTGTCCGCCGCGGTGTATACGTCGATCGCCTTTTGGGTGATCAGATTCTGGTTGGTCAGCGGCTTGTTCAGCTCGCCCAGATCGTCTTGCACCTTGCGCGACTTCTTCAGCTCGCGCACGTCGTCTTTATCGATAAAGCCGGTGCCGTGCCCGAATTTGAATTCGTAGTATTCCGCATCCGCCGGGAACACCTGGATCAGCTGCCCGCGCTTCACTTCCCCTACCGGGATCACATGCTCGCCCACCAGCGAATAGACTTCGCTGTCGCGCTGCGCTTCCATGTATTCAGATTTAACCGCGCCGTCTTCCGACAGCAGATTCGCCAGGCTCACAGGGGAAACCAACGACATCAGAATGCCGAGTAACCCAGTCGCCAACTTGTATTGAGGCCGCATGATGATGTTCTGCTTACGAGTGCGTAATGACAAAAATGAAGGAAATGTGGAGCGCCAGCATAGCACGATTTGAACAGCGGGGAACTAGCGGTTATTTGAGCGATTCTATTGATTTACGCGCCGCCTGCGCCAAATCGGGAAAAGCGCCCCCGCCGGGAAAACGAGGGCGCATCAGGATCAGCTGCGCAGGCCGCGGCCGCGTTCGATCAGGTACCAGGACAGCAGGTAGAACACCGTGATAAACGCCACCAGCACCGCCATGGTGAACGCCAGCGGCACGTCGTTGATGCCGAGGAAACCGTAGCGGAAACCGCTGATCATATAGACGATCGGGTTCAGCTTTGACACCGCCTGCCAGAACGGCGGCAGCAGCGACAGCGAGTAGAACACCCCGCCCAGGTAGGTGAGCGGCGTCAACACGAAGGTCGGGATCAGGCTGATGTCGTCGAAAGTGGTGGCGAACACCGCGTTGATCAGCCCCGCCAGCGAGAACAGGATCGCCGTCAGCAACAGCGTCAGCGCAATCACCCACCAGGCGTGCACCTGCAGCGGCACGAAGAACAGCGAGATGATGGTCACCAGCACGCCGACGCAGATACCGCGCGCCACGCCGCCGCCGACATAACCGGCGATCACCACGTGGGTCGGCACCGGCGCCACCAGCAGTTCCTCAATGTTGCGCTGGAATTTGGCGCTGAAGAACGACGACGCGACGTTGGCGTAGGAGTTGGTGATCACCGCCATCATGATAAGGCCGGGCACGATGAACTGCATGTAGCTGAAGCCGTGCATATCGCCGATGCGTGACCCGATCAGGTTGCCGAAGATGATGAAGTACAGCGTCATGGTGATCACCGGCGGCACCAGGGTCTGGATCCAGATGCGCGCGAAGCGGTTCACCTCTTTGGCCCAGATGCTCTGTAAGGCCACCCAATACAAACGCGTCATGCTTTCTCTCCATTGCCGTTAACCAGGGTGACAAACAGCTCTTCCAGGCGGTTCGCCTTGTTGCGCATGCTCAGCACCTGCACGCCCTGCGCGCTCAGCTGGGCGAACAGGCCGTTCAGCCCCTGTTCACGCATCACCTCCACTTCCAGCGTCGAGGTATCCGTCAGGCGGCTGCGGTAACCGTCCAGCTTCGGCAGCGGGCTTTTCGCCGCCAGATCGAGGATAAAGGTTTCCGACTTGAGCTTGGCCAGCAGCCCCTTCATCGAGGTGTTTTCCACCAGCTCCCCGTTCTGGATGATGCCGATGTTGCGGCACAGCATCTCCGCCTCTTCCAAATAGTGGGTGGTGAGGATGATGGTGGTGCCCTGGGCGTTCAGCTCTTTCAGGAAGCCCCACATCGAGCGGCGCAGCTCGATATCCACCCCGGCGGTCGGTTCATCGAGGATCAGCAGCTTTGGTTGGTGCATCAACGCGCGGGCGATCATCAGACGGCGCTTCATGCCGCCGGACAGCATGCGAGCACGCTCGTTGCGCTTGCCCCACAAGTCCAGCTGATTGAGGTACTTTTCGGCGCGCGCCATCGCTTCACGCCGCGTGACGCCATAGTAACCCGCCTGGTTCACCACGATCTGCAATACGGTCTCAAACGGGTTGAAGTTGAACTCCTGCGGCACCAGGCCAAGCTGGCGCTTGGCGTTGACGATGTCTTTATCGATGTCGTAACCGAACACCCGCACGCTGCCGGCGGTTTTATTCACCAGCGAGCTGATGATGCCGATGGTGGTGGACTTTCCGGCGCCGTTTGGCCCCAGCAGGGCATAAAAATCCCCCGCCTCGACGCTCAGGTCGATGCCGCGCAGCGCCTTGACGCCACCGGCGTAAGTCTTGGTCAGCTGCGCTAATTCCAGTGCATAATTCATATGTAAAATAGTACCTTATAACGATGAGTATGCCGCCGCGCCCCCTGTTTGCGAGGCTTGAAACAATAACAATAATCCTAGCATCGACGGCGTTTTCACTGCGTCGAATCCGTGCGGTAAATGAGGTTGCACCACTGTTCCGATTTCCAAATTGTGACGCTTACCCTATATTACCCCAACGCAATCTGTTCGTTACGGGTCAATCACCTCCATGAAAGAAATCGAAGAGCTTATCGCCAACAACCAGGCCTGGTCGGCCAATATCAGTCAGGAAGACCCGGATTTTTTTGAACGTTTAGCCCAGGCGCAAAAGCCCCGCTTCTTATGGATTGGTTGCTCTGACAGCCGCGTTCCCGCAGAACGCCTGACCGGCCTCGAGCCGGGTGAACTGTTCGTCCATCGCAACGTGGCGAACCTCGTTATCCACACCGATCTTAACTGCCTGTCGGTGGTGCAGTATGCGGTAGATGTGCTGGAGGTCGAACACATCATCATCTGCGGCCACCTGGGCTGCGGCGGCGTGCAGGCCGCGGTGGAAAACCCGGAGCTGGGGCTGATCGACAACTGGCTGCTGCACATTCGCGATCTGTGGTACAAGCACAGTTCGCTGCTGGGCGAGCTGCCACCGGAACAGCGTTTCGACATGCTGTGCGAGATCAACGTCATTGAGCAGGTATACAACCTGGGCCACTCCACCATCATGCAATCGGCCTGGAAACGCGGCCAGAAGGTGATGATCCACGGCTGGGTGTACGGCATTCAGGACGGCCGTCTGCGCGATATGGAAGTGCTGGCGACCAGCCGCGAGAGCCTGGAGATGGGCTACCGCAAAGCGATAGCCAAACTGAAGCAGGATAAAGGCGTATAATCCCGCCGCGGGCGCGGCAGGCCGCGCCCCACATCAATTACTCGTCCAGCAGCACCACTTTGCCGACGTACGGCAGGTGACGGTAGCGCTGGGCGTAGTCGATGCCATACCCCACCACGAACTCATCCGGGATCGAGAAGCCGACATATTCGACCGGCACCTGCACTTCACGGCGCTCAGGCTTGTCCAGCAAGGTGCAAATCGCCAGCGATTTCGGCCCACGCAGCGCCAAAATCTCGCGCACTTTGTTCAGCGTGTTGCCGGAATCGATGATGTCTTCCACGATCAGCACGTCTTTGCCGCGAATGTCTTCGTCCAGATCCTTGAGGATCTTCACGTCGCGAGTGGTGGACATGCCGCTGCCGTAGCTGGAAGCCGTCATGAAGTCGACTTCATGCGGCACGTCAATCGCGCGGCACAGATCGGCCATGAACATGAAGGAGCCGCGCAGCAGCCCGACCAGCACCATGTCACTGCCGCTGTCGCGGTAATGTTCGGTGATCTGGCGGCCAAGTTCGGCGATACGGGTCTTAACTTCCTGCTCGGAAATCATTACGTCTACAGTGTGTTTCATAGTATTCAGGTCAGTTGCCGGAAGAAAGGCGCAGAGTTTAGCATAGCCTTTCGCCGGTGGCGACGCGAGCGCACCGCCACCTGAGCGATAGGCCGCGATCAATCGGCGACGGTAAAGCCCATCATCATGCCGGTATCTTCGTGTTCCAACAGGTGGCAGTGGGCCATATACGCATGTTCGCTGCTTGCCGGATGATCGAAACGCACCAGCACTTCGCTGCGCCAACCTTCGACGCGCACCGTGTCCTTCCAGCCGCTGCGATGCGCCGCCGGCGGTTTGCCGTTTTCCGACAGGATACGGAACTGGGTGCCGTGAATGTGGAACGGGTGCAGCATCATGTCGCCCTCGCCGGAAATGGTCCATTTTTCATACTGGCCCCGTTTGGCGGCAAACATCGGTTTGTTCATGTCGAAGGCCTTGCCGTTGATCATGTTGCCGTGGCTGAAGTCGAACGGTTTGGCGTTGCCCTGCGCGCCGCCATGATCCATCCCGGCCATCTTGCCATGATCCATGCCTTTCATGCTGCTCATGTCGCCGTGGTCCATGCCCTGCATGCCGCCCTTCTCCATGCCCTTCATGTTACCGTGATCCATGCCTTTCATGTCTCCAGCGCCCGTCGCGCCATGATTCATGCTCATGCCGGCCATCGCCTGATGACCATAACGATCCATCAGCGCCTGCATGCCGAGCATATCCAGCTGCGGATCCATCATCAGCTGCAGCCAACGCTCCTGGATGCCGGCGGTGGCAGGCAATGTCGGCAGCTTCACCAGGCTGTCCGGCATGGTTTTGATGCCCTGCGCCAACGACGGCTGAATGCGCAACACCGGCAGCGGCCGATCGAACGGCGCCAGCGTCATGCCCATCTGTTTCACCGGCAACGTCACGATGTCGAACGCTTTCCCGTCGGAGGCATCGACCAGCACTTCAAAGCGCTCGCCCATCAGCATCGGCAGCTCGGTCAGCTTCACCGGTTCCGCCAGGAAACCGCCGTCGCTGGCGATGACGTACAGCGGACGGTTGTCACTGGCCGCCAGATTCAGCGAGCGGGCGTTGCAACCGTTGAGGAAACGCAAACGCAGCCAACCGCGCGGCGCCAGATGTTGCGGGTACTGCGCGCCGTTGGTAAACATGCGATCGCCAAACCAACCCACCGCAGCGCTCATCACGTCCAGGCGATATTCGATCTGGGCATCTTTGCCCAAGCGCTTATCCTGCAGGATCACCGGAACGTCATCCTGCCCCCAGGTTTTCGGCAGCGGCAGTTTGGCGCTTTCATCGTCTTCCAGCAGCACCAGCCCCGCCAGCCCCATCATCACCTGGCTGCCGGTTTTACCGTGGGTATGCGGGTGGAACCAGCAGGTGGCCGCCGGTTGATCGACGGTGAAATTCACCGTGCGCGTTGCGCCGGGATGGATCAACGCCTGCGGGCCGCCATCGACGTCGCCGGGGATTTCCAGGCCGTGCCAGTGGACGGTACTGGCTTCCGCCAGGCTGTTTTTGATATCGACCGTCACCGGCTGACCCCGCTGCAGCTTCACCGCCGGCCCGAGCAGCGCGCCGTTGAATCCCCAGGTTTTGGTGGCGGCGCCGGGCAACCAGCGGGTTTCCCCCGCCTGCAGCGCCAGCGCAATCTTTCCCTGCGCGTCGGGCGTTAACAACGGGGGCACCGGCAGGGCCGGCCGCTCGGCCGCTAAGGCGGCCCGGCTCCATAACGGCAATGCGCTCGCGGCGCCCAATGCAGCGGTCAATTTAATAAAATCACGGCGTAACATCGCTGACTCCCTTTTCTCAGTGACATAACTCAACGCAGCCAGCCTAAACCTTCCCCCAGGCGGAAGGTCAAGCCTTTCCTGGCGGTATTTTAAGCTATGCCTCACAATCAAGAGCGCGCCGTGGGTGAGCGCTATGGCAGCGCCCGTCAGCAATAAAATTTGGTGCCTTTACAGACAAGTGTGGTAACGTCTGCAGACGACAAACAGGCCTATTTCATGATGAAAAAAACAACGTTAACGATGCTGTTGCTGGCGATGCTGGGCTTCTCCAACGCCAGTCTGGCGCTGAATGAATCCGAGGCGGAAGATCTGGCCGATCTGACGGCGGTATTTATTTATTTGAAAAATGATTGCGGCTACAACGATTTGCCAAATGCGCAAATCAAGCGCGCCATCGTCTATTTCGCGCAACAAAACCGCTGGGATTTGAGCAACTACAACAGCTTTAACATGAAGGCGCTGGGCGAAGACAGCTATCGCGATCTGAGCGGCATCGCCATTCCAACGCCCAAGAAGTGCAAATCGCTGGCGCGCGACTCCCTGAGCCTGCTGGCCTACGCCAATTAATCTTCCCCCTCGCCCGTCCGCCCTCCGCTCTCTCTGTCTGAAATTCAACCGTGCATCGCCAGGCAGAGTTAGCTATGATGTTGCGCCGATTTTTCATGGCTGTTATTACGGAGTTTCCCGCACATGACCCAGAAAGAAATTTGGTACGAAACGCTGCATACGGGCTTCGGCCAGTACTTTTCGGTAGAGAAGGTGCTGTACCGCGAGAAGACCGATCATCAGGATCTGGTGATCTTCGAGAACCCGGTGCTGGGGCGCGTGATGGCGCTCGACGGCGTGGTGCAAACCACCGAGCGTGACGAGTTCATCTATCACGAAATGCTGACCCACGTGCCGCTGTTGGCGCACGGCCAGGCGAAGAAAGTGCTGATCATCGGCGGCGGCGACGGCGGTATGCTGCGCGAAGTCAGCCGGCATCCTGGCGTTGAGCAGATCACCATGGTCGAAATCGACGCCGGCGTCGTCGAGTTCTGCCGCCAATACCTGCCCAACCACAGCGCCGGCGCCTATGACGATCCGCGCTTCAAGCTGGTGATCGACGACGGCGTCAACTTCGTGAATCAAACCGACGAAACGTTCGATGTGATCATCTCCGACTGCACCGATCCGATCGGCCCCGGCGAAAGCCTGTTCACCTCGGCGTTTTATGAAGGCTGCGCCCGCTGCCTGAATGAGGGCGGCATTTTCGTTGCGCAAAACGGCGTCTGTTTCCTGCAGCAGGACGAGGCGGTCAACAGCCACGCCAAACTGAGCCGCTACTTTACCGACGTCAGCTTCTATCAGGCGGCGATCCCGACCTATTACGGCGGCATCATGACCTTTGCCTGGGCGAGCCAGAACCCGGCGCTGCGCCAGCGCGATCTGCCAACCCTGCAACAGCGCTTTAACCAAAGCGGCCTACACTGCCGTTATTACAACCCGGCAATTCACGTCGGCAGCTTTGCCCTGCCGCAATATTTGCTCAATGCCCTGAACGTAACACGTTAAGCGAGAAGATAAAGGAGGTGGCCCAAATTGCATAAGCTAAAACTGCACGGCTTCAACAACCTGACCAAGAGCCTGAGTTTTTGTATTTACGATATTTGTTACGCCAAAACCGCGGACGATCGCGACGGCTATATCGCCTACATAGACGAACAATATAACGCCAACCGGCTGACCGAGATCCTGAGCGAAACCTGCTCGATCATCGGCGCCAATATTCTGAACATCGCGCGTCAGGACTACGAGCCGCAGGGCGCCAGCGTCACCATCCTGGTCAGCGAAGAGCCGATCGATCCGAAAGACGTCGATACGTCGGAACACCCCGGTCCGCTGCCGAATACGGTCGTCGCGCACCTGGACAAGAGCCATATCTGCGTGCACACCTACCCGGAAAGCCATCCGGAAGGCGGGCTGTGCACCTTCCGCGCCGATATCGAGGTCTCGACCTGCGGCGTCATTTCGCCCCTCAAGGCGCTGAACTACTTAATTCACCAGCTGGAATCCGACATCGTCACCATGGACTATCGCGTGCGCGGTTTTACCCGCGACGTGAACGGCGTGAAACATTACATCGATCATGAGATCAATTCGATCCAGAACTTTATGTCGGAAGACATCAAGGCGCTGTACCACATGATGGACGTGAACGTTTACCAGGAAAATATCTTCCATACCAAGATGTTGCTGAAGGATTTCGATCTGAAGCACTACCTGTTTAACGCGGAGCCGGAGGCGTTGAGCGCAGCCGAACGCAAGCAGATCACCGATCTGTTATGGAAAGAGATGCAGGAAATCTATTACGGCCGCAATATTCCGCATCTGTGATGGAAAGGGCGCGGCGCGCCGCGCCCTGATGCTTAGTACTTCAGCATGAAAGAACGATAGGCCTTCAACACCAGCAGGAAATCCTCAACGCCGCAGAATGAGAGGCTTTCTTCGTCGTAGTAGTTCATCCCCTCTTCCATTTCGTCGCCCTCGAACTCCAGCTGATTGGCGCGGATCATCACTTCTTCACCATCCATCAGCAGCGTATATTCATGGCCTTCCAGCTGCCATTGGCGCTCGCTGCCTTTGACCTCGGCCGCGCCGGCTTCAATGCGGTCCAGCAGGTTGAAATCGCCTTTGACTTCTTCGTTGATCCAGTGGCCAATCGCTTCATGCCCCATCGAAAATCTGACGATCACCTGACCGGTGACGTCACGCAGAAATTCGTAATCCATAGCATGCCCTCCTGAGCCCTTTTTCTTAGTGTAAACATAAATGGCGGACTAACTCAGTGAGCGCTCGCAAAGTTGGCAACTGAGCAAAATAAAACGGGAGGCCAAGGCCTCCCGTTAAACAGTTGCGCAATATAGCGGCTTACACGGCGGTTTGGAAGATCACGCCGTCGGCTTTTTCGGTGTACTGGCCCAGCTGGTCAAAGTTCAGGTAGCGGTAGGTATCCGCCGCCGTCTTATCGACCTGCGCCATATAGGTCTGGTACTCGTCCGGCGTCGGCAGGCGGCCCAGCAGGGACGCTACCGCGGCCAGTTCGGCAGACGCCAGATAGACGTTGGCGCCGGTGCCCAGACGGTTCGGGAAGTTACGGGTCGAGGTGGAGACCACCGTCGCGCCGTCCGCCACGCGCGCCTGGTTGCCCATGCACAGCGAGCAGCCCGGGATCTCGATACGCGCGCCGCTCTTGCCGAAGACGCTGTAGTAGCCTTCTTCGGTCAGCTGAGCCGCATCCATCTTGGTTGGCGGCGCCACCCACAGACGAGTCGGCAGCTGGCCCTTGTGCTGATCCAGCAGCTTGCCCGCCGCGCGGAAATGGCCGATGTTGGTCATGCAAGAACCGATGAACACTTCATCGATTTTGCTGTTGGCCACGTCAGACAGCAGGCGCGCATCGTCAGGATCGTTCGGCGCACACAGGATCGGCTCTTTGATCTCGTTCAGATCGATGTCGATCACCGCTGCGTATTCCGCATCCGCATCGCCTTCCAGCAGTTGCGGATCCGCCAGCCATTTTTCCATGCCCTGAATACGGCGCTCCAGCGTACGGCGATCGCCGTAGCCTTCGGAGATCATCCACTTCAGCAGCACGATGTTGGAGTTCAGGTACTCTTCAATCGGCGCCTTGTCCAGCTTGATGGTACAACCGGCGGCGGAACGTTCGGCGGACGCATCGGTCAGCTCAAACGCCTGCTCGACCTTCAGATCCGGCAGGCCTTCGATCTCCAGAATGCGGCCGGAGAAGATGTTTTTCTTGCCCTTCTTCTCGACGGTCAGCAGACCCTGCTGGATCGCGTAGTAAGGGATGGCGTGCACCAGATCGCGCAGGGTGATGCCCGGCTGCATTTTGCCTTTGAAGCGCACCAGCACCGACTCAGGCATATCCAGCGGCATCACGCCGGTCGCGGCGGCAAACGCCACCAGGCCGGAACCGGCCGGGAAGGAGATGCCGATCGGGAAGCGGGTGTGGGAATCGCCGCCGGTGCCGACGGTGTCAGGCAGCAGCATGCGGTTCAGCCAGGAGTGGATCACGCCGTCGCCCGGGCGCAGCGAGACGCCGCCGCGGTTCATGATGAAGTCAGGCAGCGTGTGGTGCGTGGTCACGTCGACCGGTTTCGGGTACGCGGCGGTGTGGCAGAACGACTGCATGACCAGGTCGGCGGAGAAGCCGAGGCAGGCCAGGTCTTTCAGCTCATCGCGGGTCATCGGGCCGGTGGTGTCCTGAGAGCCGACGGAGGTCATCTTCGGCTCGCAGTATTCGCCAGGGCGAATGCCGGCGACGCCGCAGGCGCGGCCGACCATTTTCTGCGCCAGCGAGAAGCCTTTGTTGCTGGCGGCTACCGGTTTGGCGATGCGGAACACGTCGCTGTGCGGCAGACCCAGCGCTTCGCGCGCCTTGGTGGTCAGGCCGCGGCCGATGATCAGCGGGATACGGCCGCCGGCGCGCACTTCATCCAGCAGCACGTCGGTTTTCAGCTCGAAGTTGGCGATCAGCGCGCCGGTTTCGTGGTTGCGCACTTCACCTTTGTACGGGTAAACGTCGATCACGTCGCCCATGTTCAGCTCGGACACGTCCACTTCGATCGGCAAGGCGCCGGCATCTTCCATGGTGTTGAAGAAGATAGGCGCAATCTTGCCGCCCAGCACCACGCCACCGCCGCGCTTGTTCGGCACGTGCGGGATGTCGTCGCCCATGAACCACAGCACCGAGTTGGTGGCGGATTTACGGGAGGAACCGGTGCCGACCACGTCGCCGACGTAGGCCAGCGGGAAGCCTTTCTTGTTCAGCAGCTCGATCTGTTTGATCGGGCCGACGCTGCCCGGCTGATCCGGCACGATGCCTTCACGTTCGTTTTTCAGCATCGCCAGCGCGTGCAGCGGGATATCCGGGCGCGACCAGGCGTCCGGCGCCGGGGACAGGTCATCGGTGTTGGTTTCGCCGGTCACTTTGAACACGGTGACGGTGATCTTTTCCGCCAGCTCCGGGCGCGACAGGTACCATTCGGCATCGGCCCAGGACTGCATGATCTGCTTGGCGTGCGCGTTGCCGGCTTTCGCCTTCTCTTCTACATCGTAGAAGTTGTCGAACATCAGCAGCGTGTGGGACAGCGCTTTGGCGGCGATCGGCGCCAGCTTTTCGTTGTCCAGGGCTTCGATCAGCGGATGAATGTTATAGCCGCCCTGCATGGTGCCTAACAGTTCAATGGCTTTCTCGGGGGTAACCAGGGGGGATGTCGCTTCACCTTTGGCGATGGCCGCCAGGAAACCTGCTTTGACGTAGGCGGCTTCGTCGACGCCCGGTGGAACACGGTTAATCAGCAGGTCTAACAGGAATTCTTCTTCGCCTTTTGGCGGATTCTTCAGTAGTTCGACCAGCGCGGCCATTTGGGTGGCGTCTAGCGGCTTAGGGGCGATGCCCTCAGCAGCACGCTCGGCTACGTGCTTACGGTATTCTTCTAGCACGACGTTCTCCTCGCTCTCATTGTCATTTATTGTGCCTGGCGTATATGCAAACCGGGTTTATACCCTTTGGGTTTCACTCTGTGGCTAGGCGATCGGCCCGTAAAGGCCCCGAAACGGTGATTGGGGCAAACAAGCACGGTCAAACAGCGTTACAGCATGAAAGACTGATGGGTAGAGCGCACGGCGATATTGATGCCATCTATCCTGACGGGGCACTGCTGTCGATGTCCTGGACTGTAAGGTACAGTGCCCGGTTCCGCTCAGCCAGCATATCAGGATTTGAAACGGTTGTTAATTCGTTCACATAAAAGCAACATTAAATCTTTGCTGAATCGTTGAGCGCAGCGTAATCGGCTGCCGGACAAACAGGGCATTATATCCACACAATTAAAACTGATATAAGCATGAGGATCGGAATTTGGCGCAGCGGCCACAAAAAACCGCGTTCTGCATCTGAGCAAAAAAAAACGGCCCCTTCTCAGGAGCCGCTTGTTAACCGGTCAAACCAGCAGAATTACTTCTTCTTGGCTTTCGGGTTAGGCAGGTCGGTGATGCTGCCTTCGTAGATTTCCGCCGCCAGGCCCACGGATTCGTGCAGGGTCGGGTGAGCGTGGATGGTCAGCGCGATGTCTTCCGCGTCGCAGCCCATCTCGATAGCCAGACCTATTTCACCCAGCAGCTCGCCGCCGTTGGTGCCGACAATCGCGCCACCGATGATGCGGTGAGTTTCTTTGTCGAAGATCAGTTTGGTCATGCCGTCTGCACAGTCGGAAGCGATCGCACGGCCGGAAGCCGCCCACGGGAAGGTGGAGGTTTCGTAGCTGATGCCTTTCTCTTTCGCTTCTTTCTCGGTCAGACCCACCCATGCCACTTCCGGCTCGGTGTAAGCGATGGATGGGATCACTTTCGGATCGAAGTAGTGCTTCATGCCGGCGATAACTTCTGCGGCAACGTGGCCTTCGTGCACGCCTTTGTGCGCCAGCATCGGCTGACCGACGATGTCGCCGATGGCGAAGATGTGCGGCACGTTGGTGCGCAGCTGTTTGTCGACGTTGATGAAGCCACGCTCGTCAACTTCAACACCGGCTTTGCCGGCATCCAGCAGTTTGCCGTTCGGCACGCGGCCGATCGCCACCAGCACCGCGTCGTAACGCTGTGGTTCTGCCGGCGCTTTTTTACCTTCCATCGTGACGTAGATGCCGTCTTCTTTGGCTTCTACCGCGGTCACTTTGGTTTCCAGCATCAGGTTGAACTGCTTGCTGATACGTTTGGTGAAGACTTTCACCACGTCTTTATCTGCCGCCGGGATAACCTGATCGAACATTTCAACGACGTCGATCTGTGAACCCAGCGCATGGTATACGGTGCCCATTTCCAGGCCGATGATGCCGCCGCCCATAACCAGCAGACGCTCTGGGACGGTTTTCAGCGCCAGCGCATCGGTAGAATCCCACACGCGTGGATCTTCATGAGGAATGAATGGCAGTTGGATCGGACGAGAACCTGCAGCGATGATGGCGTTGTCGAAGTTGATGGTGGTTGGGCCGTTTTCGCCTTCAACAACCAGGGTGTTAGCGCCGGTGAACTTGCCCAGGCCGTTGACCACTTTCACTTTACGGCCTTTCGCCATGCCAGCCAGACCGCCGGTCAGCTGAGTGATGACTTTTTCTTTCCAGACGCGCACTTTGTCGATGTCGGTTTTCGGCTCGCCGAAAACGATGCCGTGTTCGGCCAACGCTTTGGCTTCTTCGATCACTTTGGCAACGTGCAGCAGTGCTTTGGAAGGGATACATCCCACGTTCAGGCAAACCCCGCCCAGAGTGGAATAACGTTCAACCAGAACGGTTTCAAGACCTAAGTCAGCGCAACGAAAGGCTGCAGAGTAACCTGCCGGGCCCGCCCCAAGTACCACGACCTGAGTTTTAATTTCAGTACTCATCATGACCTCTTAATTGATTGTCCGGCGGGTCAGACGTCATTTTTATTGCTAATCGATCTCATAACGCCCTTCATCCACCGGGACGCTTACACCGCGAGCAGTTTACAGAATTGTTAATAATCTGCAAAGCGTGTTCGAGTGACCCGTGTCTCAACAATTTTGTCGAGTTATGCAAAATCCGACAAAACTGCTACAGAATCGTCAGGGGCGCAGCATGCTGCGCCCCTTTTGCATTACATCACCAGACGGCGAATGTCGGACAACATGTTGTTGATGATGGTGATGAAGCGCGCACCATCGGCACCGTCGATAACGCGGTGGTCGAAGGACAGCGACATCGGCATCATCAGGCGCGGCATGAACTCTTTACCGTTCCAGACCGGCTCCATCGCAGACTTGGAGACGCCCAGGATAGCCACTTCCGGCGCGTTGACGATCGGCGCGAAGTGAGTTGTCCCGATGCCGCCCAGGCTGGAGATGGTGAAGCAGCCGCCCTGCATCTCGCCCGCGGTCAGCTTGCCGTCGCGCGCTTTCTTGGAGATGGTCATCAGCTCGCGAGACAGCTCGGTGATGCTCTTCTTGTTCACGTCCTTGAACACCGGAACCACCAGGCCGTTCGGGGTATCTACCGCCACGCCGATGTTGATGTATTTCTTCAGCGTCAGCTTCTGGCCATCTTCGGACAGCGAGCTGTTGAAGCGCGGCATCTGCTCCAGAGCGGCAGCGACGGCTTTCATGATGAACACGACAGGCGTGAACTTCACGTCCAGCTTGCGCTTGGCCGCTTCTTCGTTCTGCTGCTTGCGGAACGCTTCCAGATCGGTGATGTCGGTTTTGTCGAAGTGAGTCACGTGCGGGATCATCACCCAGTTACGGCTCAGGTTCGCACCAGAGATCTTCTGGATGCGGCCCATTTCGACTTCTTCGATCTCGCCGAACTTGCTGAAGTCCACTTTCGGCCATGGCAGCATGCCTGGCAGACCGCCGCCGGCAGCAGCCGGGGCCGCTTCAGCGCGTTTCACCGCGTCTTTCACGTAAGCCTGAACGTCTTCGCGCAGGATGCGGCCTTTACGACCGGTACCTTTCACTTTCGCCAGGTTAACGCCGAATTCACGCGCCAGACGACGAATGACCGGAGTCGCGTGCACGTAGGCCGCGTTCTCGGCGAACTCGCCTTTGTCTTCAGCTTTCGCAGCCGGAGCGGCGGCTTTAGCGGCGGCCGGAGCCGGCGCAGCGTCCGCTTTAGCGGCTGGAGCGGCAGCAGCGGCAGGCGCAGCGCCTTCCACTTCGAACACCATGATCAGGGAGCCGGTTTTCACTTTGTCGCCGGTCGCGATCTTGATCTCTTTCACGGTACCCGCGAACGGTGCAGGCACTTCCATGGAGGCCTTGTCGCCTTCCACGGTGATCAGAGACTGCTCGGCGGCAACCTTGTCGCCCACCTTGACCATCACCTCGGTCACTTCGACTTCGTCACCGCCGATATCCGGCACGGCGACGTCTTTGGCCGCAGAGGCCGCAGGCGCTGCAGCGGCAGCCGGTGCTTCAGCCGCAGCCGGGGCCGCAGCGGAAGCGGCGCCGGCCACTTCGAACACCATGATCAGGGAACCGGTTTTCACTTTGTCGCCGGTCGCGATCTTGATCTCTTTCACGGTGCCCGCGAACGGCGCAGGGACTTCCATGGAAGCCTTGTCGCCTTCCACAGTGATCAGGGACTGCTCGGCTTCCACCTTGTCGCCCACTTTCACCAGGATCTCGGTCACTTCGACTTCGTCGGCGCCGATATCCGGCACGGCAACGTCTTTGGCCGCAGCGGTAGCCGGGGCAGCTGCTGCCGCCGGTTTTTCTTCCGCTTTCGCCGCCGGTGCAGCTTCCGCTGCACCTGCCGCTTCGAAGATCATGATCAGTTTGCCGGTTTCGGTTTTATCGCCGACCGCCACTTTGATCTCTTTCACCACGCCCGCCTGCGGGGAGGGCACTTCCATGGAGGCCTTGTCGCCTTCCACGGTGATCAGCGATTGTTCCGCTTCAACTTTATCGCCGACCTTCACCAGAATCTCGGTGATTTCGACTTCATCTGCACCGATGTCCGGTACGTTGATTTCGATAGACATTATTCAGTACCTCTTAGGCCAGACGCGGGTTAACTTTTTCCGGGTTGATGTCGAATTTCTTGATTGCATCAGCAACCACAGAAGCTTCGATCTCACCGCGTTTAGCCAGTTCACCCAGAGCAGCAACCACCACGTAGGACGCATCGACTTCGAAGTGGTGACGCAGGTTTTCGCGGCTGTCCGAACGACCGAAGCCGTCGGTGCCCAGTACGCGATAATCGCTGGCCGGCACATAAGTACGAACCTGTTCGGCGAACAGTTTCATGTAGTCGGTAGAGGCTACCGCCGGCGCGTCGTTCATCACCTGAGCGATGTAAGGCACGCGTGGCGCTTCGGTTGGGTGCAGCATGTTCCAACGCTCGCAATCCTGGCCGTCGCGCGCCAGTTCGGTGAACGAGGTCACGCTGTAGGTGTCGGAACCCACGCCGTAGTCCTTCGCCAGGATCTGCGCAGCTTCGCGCACGTGGCGCAGGATGGCGCCGGAGCCCAGCAGCTGCACCTTGCCTTTGCTGCCTTCCAGCGTTTCCAGCTTGTAGATACCCTTGCGGATACCTTCTTCCGCACCCTGCGGCATCGCAGGCATGTGGTAGTTTTCGTTCAGCGTGGTCAGGTAGTAGTACACGTTTTCCGGGTTGTCGCCATACATGCGCACCAGACCGTCGTGCATGATCACCGCCACTTCGTACGCGTAAGCCGGATCGTAAGAGATGCAGTTAGGGATGGTCAGAGACTGAATGTGGCTGTGGCCATCTTCGTGCTGCAGACCTTCGCCGTTCAGGGTAGTACGGCCCGAGGTCCCGCCGATCAGGAAGCCGCGCGCCTGTTGGTCGCCCGCTGCCCAGCACAGGTCGCCGATACGTTGGAAACCGAACATCGAGTAGTAGATGTAGAACGGAATCATCGGCAGATCGTTGGTGCTGTAGGAGGTCGCTGCGGCCAGCCAGGAAGAGGCTGCGCCCAGTTCGTTGATGCCTTCCTGCAGGATTTGGCCTTTCTCGTCTTCTTTGTAGTAAGCAACCTGCTCACGGTCCTGCGGGGTGTACTGCTGGCCGTTCGGGCTGTAGATACCGATCTGACGGAACAGACCTTCCATACCGAAGGTACGCGCTTCGTCGGCGATGATTGGCACCAGGCGATCTTTGATCGACTTGTTCTTCAGCATCACGTTCAGGGCACGCACGAAAGCGATAGTGGTGGAGATCTCTTTGTTCTGCTCTTCCAGCAGCGAGCTGAAATCTTCCAGCGCCGGCATTTCCAGCTTCTGGGTGAACTCCGGCAGACGGGTAGGCACATAGCCTTTCAGAGCCTGGCGACGTTCGTGCAGGTATTTGTACTCTTCGGAATCTTTCTCGAAGGTGATGTACGGCAGTTTTTCGATGTCAGCATCGGCAACCGGCACGTTGAAACGATCGCGGAAGTGGTGAACCCCTTCCATGTTCATTTTTTTCACCTGGTGAGCGATGTTTTTACCTTCCGCGGTTTCACCCATGCCGTAACCTTTGATGGTGTGAGCCAGGATAACGGTCGGTTTGCCTTTGGTGTCCTGCGCTTTTTTCAGTGCAGCGAAGATTTTCTTCGGATCGTGACCACCACGGTTCAGCGCCCAGATTTCGTCGTCGGTCATGTCTTTGACCAGCGCCGCGGTTTCCGGGTAACGGCCGAAGAAGTGCTCGCGCACGTAAGCGCCGTCTTTGGATTTGAAGGTCTGGTAGTCGCCGTCCAGGGTCTCGTTCATCAGCTGAACCAGTTTACCGCTGGTGTCTTTGCGCAGCAGCTCGTCCCAACGGCCGCCCCAGATCACTTTCAGCACCTGCCAGCCTGCGCCGGAGAAGATGCCTTCCAGTTCGTTGATGATCTTGCCGTTACCGGTGACCGGGCCGTCCAGGCGCTGCAGGTTGCAGTTGATGACGAACACCAGGTTGTCCAGCTTCTCGCGGGTGGCGATGGTGATGGCGCCTTTGGATTCCGGCTCATCCATCTCACCGTCGCCCAGGAAGGCGTAAACGGTCTGCTCAGAGGTGTCTTTCAGGCCGCGGTGTTCCAGGTATTTCAGGAACTTCGCCTGATAGATGGCGCTGATTGGGCCCAGGCCCATGGATACGGTCGGGAACTGCCAGAATTCCGGCATCAACTTAGGATGCGGGTAAGAGGACAGGCCGTTGCCGTGCACTTCCTGACGGAAGTTGTTCATCTGTTCTTCGGTCAGGCGGCCTTCAAGGAAGGCGCGCGCGTAAACGCCCGGAGAGATGTGGCCCTGGAAGTAGACCAGGTCGCCGCCGTCTTTCTCGTTGCGTGCGCGGAAGAAGTGGTTAAAGCAGACTTCATAGAAGGTCGCGGAAGACTGGAAGGAAGCCATGTGGCCGCCCAGCTCCAGGTCTTTCTTGGATGCGCGCAGAACGGTCATGATCGCGTTCCAACGGATCGCAGAGCGAATGCGGCGTTCCAGATCCAGGTTGCCTGGGTAAGCCGGTTCGTCTTCTACCGCGATGGTGTTGACGTAGTTGTGCGCTGCAGCACCGGCCGCAACGTTAACGCCGCCTTTGCGGGCTTCTCCCAATACCTGATCAATCAGAAACTGAGCTCGCTCAACACCCTCTTCACGGATGACCGATTCGATCGCCTGCAGCCAGTCGCGGGTTTCGATCGGATCCACGTCATTGTTTAAACGTTCTGACATGGTGGTATTCCTTATCTGTCTAATGGTTTGTTTGGAGCCTGTCTTCCTGTGCTCTGTGAAAAAACACACGAAGACAGGCCCATCAGTTTAGTTGCCGCTTAAGTACTTAACTAAGTACCTCGAACTTAACCCCCGCAGGCTGGTGTACCCTGAAGAGGACAGCTCTTAATCCTTGCGTTGCTGGAGACGCCGCAGCGATCTCTCGCGCCGAGTATGCTCCCGGCTGAGATCCAGCAAGATTTCCTCGATAAACGCCAAGTGGCGATGCGAGGCTTCACGGGCCTTTTCCGGCTCGCGTGCCACAATCGCCTCAAAAATTCCGGCGCGGTGGCTGCTCACTTTTGCCAACATCTCACGGCGCGAGTAGAGCAATTCAAAGTTCTGACGCACGTTCTGTTCCAGCATCGGCCCCATGCAGCGTAGCAGGTGAAGTAACACAACGTTGTGAGCGGCTTCAGTCACGGCGATTTGATACTGCATGACCGCATCGGCTTCGGCGTCGAGATCGCCGCTGTCTTGAGCCTGTTGAATCACGATGTGGCAGTCGCGGATGCGCGCCAGATCTTCATCGGTGCCGCGCAGCGCCGCGTAATAGGCGGCAATGCCTTCCAGCGCGTGACGGGTTTCCAGCAGATCGAACTGTGATTCGGGATGGTCGGCCAGCAGCTCGGCCAGCGGATCGCTGAAGCTCTGCCACAGATTAGTTTGCACGAAGGTGCCGCCGCCCTGACGGCGCAGGAGCAGCCCTTTCGCTTCAAGGCGCTGAATGGCCTCTCTCAGAGAAGGACGGGAGACATCAAATTGTTTCGCCAGCTCGCGCTCCGGAGGCAGTTTTTCGCCTGGGCGCAGTGTCCCCTCGAGGATCAGGTATTCGAGCTGTTGCTCGATAACATCTGACAACTTGGGTTGGCGGATTTTGCTGTAGGCCATGAGTGAATTCTTCTCTGCGAATGGCGCGGAGTCAATTGGTAATACCAATTTCAAAAACGTGACGGTAAAGTAACAAAGTATTCACCTCCTGTCCATACGGGCCTTGATCGAAATCAGGTTACCCGCACATTTTAACACCCCGCTGAAAACCCCGCTGCAAACCGGTAACGCCGTGATGGTATTACCATTTACGCAGCGGGTTGGGGATTTAACTTTTACCAAACCTTACGCAAGGCAGAGTGCAAACTTTTTGCCCGAGTTTTATTGCATGGTTATTACGCTTTAATGAATGGCTATTTGGCGAACAGCGCAACGGCGGTTCGTTCATTATTTGAACGCGGCCCACCGTTCAGATCTACGTTATTTTTGCGCATTATGTGATTTGTTGCTTATTTCATGCACTGAATCCCCCCTGCCGTCACACAACCCGCATTTTGTTTCCTAAACTGCTGCAATCTTAATCACTCACACGACAAAGCAGGTGCAAACCGACGCGCATAACATTATTCTCTGCCAAACGGTAGCGGCGCCGTGGAATTAATAGCTATAACGCCGTAAATAAAACAAAACACACATCGTAACCACTGCTTTACAGGCAGGTGGGCATTCACAACGACAGAGGGTTAGATTGATGGATGGTCAACAGCATGGTGACCAGCTGAAGCGCGGCCTGAAAAACCGCCATATTCAGCTCATCGCCTTAGGTGGCGCAATCGGCACCGGGTTATTTCTCGGTATCGCTCAAACAATAAAAATGGCCGGCCCGTCAGTGCTCCTCGGCTACGCCATCGGCGGCTTCATCGCGTTTCTGATCATGCGCCAGCTGGGGGAAATGGTGGTGGAAGAGCCGGTCGCCGGCTCCTTCAGCCACTTCGCCTACAAATACTGGGGCAACTTCGCCGGCTTCGCCTCCGGCTGGAACTACTGGGTGCTGTATGTCCTGGTGGCGATGGCGGAGCTGACCGCGGTCGGCATCTACGTGCAGTACTGGTGGCCGGAGATCCCCACCTGGGTTTCCGCCGCGGTATTCTTCCTGGCGATCAACGCCATCAACCTGGCCAACGTCAAAGTTTACGGCGAGATGGAGTTCTGGTTCGCCATCATCAAAGTGGTGGCGATTATCGGCATGATCGTGTTCGGCGCCTACCTGCTGTTCAGCGGCATGGGCGGCCCGGAAGCCACCGTCACCAACCTGTGGGCGCAGGGCGGGTTCTTCCCGAACGGCGTCATGGGCCTGGTGATGGCGATGGCGGTGATCATGTTCTCCTTCGGCGGCCTCGAGCTGGTCGGCATCACCGCCGCTGAAGCCGACAACCCGCAAAAAAGCATTCCGAAAGCCACCAATCAGGTGATCTACCGCATCCTGATCTTCTATATCGGTTCACTGGCCATTCTGCTGTCGCTGTACCCGTGGGGCAAAGTGGTTGAAGGCGGCAGCCCGTTCGTGCTGATCTTCCACGCGCTGAACAGCAACCTGGTGGCGACCGTGCTGAACATCGTGGTGCTCACCGCCGCGCTGTCGGTCTACAACAGCTGCGTCTACTGCAACAGCCGCATGCTGTACGGCTTGGCGCAGCAGGGCAACGGCCCGAAAAGCCTGCTGAAGGTCGACGGCCGCGGCGTGCCGGTGGTGGCCATCGGCATTTCCGCCCTCGCCACCGCGCTGTGCGTGCTGATTAACTACCTGATCCCGGGCCGCGCCTTCGAACTGCTGATGGCGTTAGTGGTATCGGCGCTGGTGATCAACTGGGCTATGATCAGCCTGGCGCACCTGAAATTCCGCGCCGCCAAAAACCGCGAAGGCGTGGTGCCGAAGTTTAAAGCGTTCTGGTACCCGTTCAGCAACTACCTGTGCCTGCTGTTCATGGCCGGCATCCTGGTGATCATGTACCTGACGCCGGGCATTCAAATCTCGGTGCTGCTGATCCCGGTATGGGTGGCGATCCTGGCCGTCGGTTACGCCATCAAACAGCGCAGCCAACGTGTCGACGGCGTCACCAGCCGTTGAATCCCGTGACCGTGCAATAAAATGGCCCGCATCTGCGGGCCATTTTTTTCGTCTGTACGCCGCTTACTTGCGCAGCGCTTTCACCTGCTCGGCGGTGACGTCCGCCGGCAAACCGCCCCAGGTCACCCGCAGGTAGTTTACCAGTTCCGCCACGTCGGCATCGCTCAGACGCTCGCCGAAGCCCGGCATGCTCTGCATGCTTTCACCGTTCGGGAACTGCTGGGCCGGCAGGCCGTCCAGCACCGACACGATCAGGTTCTTGCCGTCCGCCTGGCGCAGCGTGGCGTTATCGCGCATCGCCGGCGCGACGTGCGGTTTGCCTTCGCCTTCGCGCGCATGGCAGCCGGCGCACTGATCCAGATAGGTCATGCGCCCGGCATCGCTGCCCTGGCCCATTTTCACCGGCACCGCCGCCGGCGGCTGCTCGCCCATCAGATACAGCGCCAGCGCCTGATGATCTTCCGGCGTCAAATGACGGGTGCTGAGATCCACCACCATATGCATCTCACTGAAGGCCGAACCCTGCGGCGCGAGGCCAGTGCCGAGGAAGCGGCTGACGTCCTGCGGCGTCCAGCCGCGCTGCGCCAAGCCGTGCGGCGTAATGTCCGGCGCCATGAAGCGGCCGAGATCGCCGCCCTGCATCGGCTTGCCGAGATCCATCTGCCCCAGCGCGCCGCGCGGCGTGTGGCATTCGCCACAGTGGCCCAGCACGTCGGCCAGATAGCGGCCGCGCTGCCATTGCGGCGAGCTGCCCTGCGAACTGGCCGGCAGCGGATCCTGGCTGCGGAACAGCAGATTCCAGCCGATCAGCGCCATGCGCTGGTTGAACGGGAACGGCATGTCGTTGGCCGGAATGGCCACGTCCACCGCCGGGCGCGTCATCAGGTAAGCGTAGATGTCATCGGCGTCCTGACGCGAAATGCCCTTGTACGAGGTGTAAGGCATCGCCGGGTACAGGTGCCGCCCGCCCGGCGCCACGCCCTGCGTCAGCGCCAGGAAGAAGTCGTCCTTGCTCCAGCGCCCGATGCCGTGGTCGGCCGACGGCGTCAGGTTGCTGCCGTAAATCGTGCCGAACGGCGTTTCCAGCGGATAGCCGCCGGCCAACGGCGCCCCGCCGCTGGCGGTATGGCAGGCGGCGCAGTCGGCGGCCTGCGCCAGATAGCGGCCGCGCGCGATCTGTTCGGCGCTGGCGGTCACCTGCTGCACCGGGCCGTCGTAACGGCGGTTTTCCCGCCACCACAACAGCGCAATCACCACGATCGCCACCAGCACAATCAACATTGCGAGACGTTTTTTCATTGCGCCGTCTCCTTCAGCAGGCCCGGCGTTTTCAGCACCACGTCGCGCACCGCTTCGTAGTAGCGCACGTAGCCGGTGCAGCGGCAGATGTGGCTGTCCAGCGCCTGTTCGATGGCGCTTTCCAGCTGATCGCGGGCGATCGGCTCACGCTTGAGCTTTTCCACGAAGATGGTGGCGGCGTTGACGAAGCCTGGCGTGCAGTAGCCGCACTGGAAGCTGTAGTGCTCCAGAAACGCCTGCTGGATCGGCGACAGCTCAACCACCTCCCCCTGTTCGTCCACCCTGGCGTGGCCTTCGACGGTGCGCACTTTCTTGCCGTTGAAGAAATGCGCGCCGGTGATGCAGGTGCGCACCTCTTCGCTGGTGCCGCTCGGGTGATCGACAATAGCCACGCAGGCGTGGCAAATGCCCTGCCCGCAGCCGAGGCGCGAACCGGTCAAATCGAGATACTCGTGCAGGAAATCGATCATCATCAAGCCTTCCGGCACCTCGATCGGGCCGTACTGTTTCTCGTTGATGGTCAGGGAAATCGGCTGGGTTTTAATGCTCATTGTAATACCTCACGAATATTTTCTGCACGAACGGGCAAATCACGGAAACGGTGGCCGGTGGCGTCGGCAATGGCGTTGACCAGTGCGGCCACGATCGGGATCATCACCACTTCCGCCATGCCTTTCGGCGGATCGGTTTCCGACAGCGCCGGCAGGATGTCGCCGCTCTGTTTCCATACCGCCACGTCGCTGGCGCGCGGCAGGTGGTAACGGTTGAAGTTCCAGGTGCCGTTGCCCGGGCCGTCTTCGTACAGCGGTAAATATTCGTGCAGCGCATGGCCGATGCCCATCGCCAGCCCGCCCTGCAGTTGGCCGGAAACCAGTTCCGGCACGATCAGGTTGCCACACTCCATGATTGAGTGGTGATTCAGCAACTCCACCTGGCCGGTGGCGATATCCACCGCCACTTCCGCCAGCGTGCCGACGGCGCTGTAGTAGGTCACCGCCGCATTGTTGCGCTGGGTCGGCGGGTAGTAGACCTGCCCGCGCGCCAGCGGTTTGAATTCGCCGCCGGCGTTGCGCAGCGCCATGCCGTCGATCGGCAGGCGTTCGCTTTTGCCGTTCAACGTGAAATCGGCCTCCGCCCACTGCCAGCGGTTGAACACATGCACCGCCGCGCCGGTGACGCCGCCCATCTTATATGCCGTCTTGGCCAGCAGCTCGAGGCTCAGCACCGACATGCCCGCCGCCGTCAGGCCGCCTTCGACCCAACGCGCATCTTCGCGCCGCACCACCAGCGGCGCCGCCTGGCCGCCGCCGATACCGGCCTGCCACAGCGCCATCGCCGCCGGCCACAGGCCGTGATCGAAGATCAGGCGCGCCGCTTCGCGAGTGCTGTGCGAGAAGTAATAGGCCGAGTTGCTGGCGCTGGACGGCGAACAATAGCTCGGCGTCCAGTTGGGGTTGGTTTGCAGCTTGTCCTGCTCTTCCTGGGACATCAGGTAAGGATCGCCGCTGGTGACCATCGGCAGCACCGACCAGTCGGTGACCGAGAAGTGCGCTTCGTCGGCCGGTTTGCCCAGCCACTGCGCGCACAATACCGACTGCGAGGTCGACATGCCGGTGCCCATCTCCGCGCCACTGTGATGCAGGGTGATGCGGCCGTCTTCGCTCAGCTCCACCCGGGCGAACGAGGTTTCCGCCCCGGTGCCGAAGTCTTTCTGCACGCAGCCGAAGCCGACGCCATAGCGCTTGCCGGGATGGCGGCTCTCAAACTCGGCCTTGCGTTCGGCGCGCTTAAGCCATATCTCATGCTTCGCCGCCTTTTCCAGTACTTCATCGGCGCGGATCGCACCGGCCGGGATCGCCCCCTGGGTGTTTTTCATGCCGGATTTCAGCACGTTGCGCAGGCGGAACTCGATCGGGTCAATCTTCAGCTCGGCGGCCAACTCATCCACCATCATCTCGGTGGCGGCCATGCTCTGCAGCGTGCCGTAACCGCGCGCCGAACCGGCGTCGATGGCGCGTGAAGCCAGCCCGACCGACGACAGATCGCTTTTCGGGAAGTAGTAAATCGACTGGGCGGCGGTTGCGCCGACCATCACCACTGAAGGGGTAAAGTTGCTGCGGCCGCCGCCGTCCGCGGTCATGTCACCGAGGAACGACTGCATGACGCCGGTCTGCTTATTCACCGCGATGCGGTAGTTCATGTCGAACGCGTGGCGCTTCAACGCCGTCTGGAACTGTTCGAAGCGATCATTGGCCAGGCGCACCGGGTGACCGTCGCCGTACATCGCCGCCACCGCGCCGTAATACGGGAAGTTGTAGTGGTCTTTCGAGCCGTAGCCCACGGTGTAGCACGGGTGCAGGATCAGCTGTTTCACCGGCGGATTGCGCTTGGCCAGCATGCGCGGCATCTCGTCGGCCACTTCCTGCGGCGACTGCGTCGGCACCACCAGATGCAGGGTTTGCGTCTGCGCGTCGAACCAGCCGTTGGCGTTGTCCGGCTCCAGCGCCGAGGTGTCTATCGACTGCGTGGTGTAGCGGCGCGACATTACCAGCCAGTCGGCCGGCGGATTCGCCAACTCGTCGGCGATCATCCCTGCATAGCGCATGCCCTCCTGATCCAGCTTGCCGCCCTCGCGCCCTTCCGGCCACACCGGCAGGTGTTTTTTCATCGACACCGGGAAGATCGGCGTGTCCTTCAGGCTGGAGAAGCGATCGTCGTCGAACGGCTGTTCTCCTCCCACCCGCACATAGCGGAAGCTGCCCCAGGGATCGCGCTCGAGCGGGCCGGTCACCGCGCCGTATTTGATGGTTTCTTCGCGGAATTTCAGCTTGTCCTTGGCGAAGCGGAAACGGGCGAAGTCGTGATAGATCAGGATCGCCACCGCCTGGCCGAGGTAGGCCGGGGTTTTGCCGCTCGGCAGCAGCATGTCATCACCGTAGAACGCCGGAAAGGCCAGGCCGTCGCGCGCCAGATCTTCCGCCGTCACCAGGCGATCCGGCTGCAGATCGTCCCCCAACAGCGACAGATCGACCCCTTCGAACAACCGGTCGGCCTTGGTCACGCGCAGAATGAAGGCGTGCGCCTGTTTCTGCGGCCAGTGCGGCATGTCCACCGCGCGGATATCGCGCGCGAACACCTTCTGCCCCATGACCTTGGCGCGGCCGTCGATACGGAAACGCACGCGCTTGGCCTGCGGATCCCAATTGGGCGACTGGAGGATTTTTTGCTCGAACAGCGCGGCGTAGGCGCGGCTGTACAGGGGCGCGAGGTACACGGATACCCCCGCAATCACGGCGCTTTTGATAAAGCGACGCCGCGACGGGTTGAAATTGCTCATAAATAAGTCCTTCACGTCTTTCTTGTAATTGGTTTTTGTTCGCGGTGTTGTTGCGCAAACGCTGACGACCTTGCCGTAGACGTCATAAGCATATGCTTATAACTAAAATTATGTGATGATTAACAGGCTGTTTTCAACAAAAAAACATTTGCAAAACACATAAGGTTTGTACGCTAATAAATAATTTGCGCAAACGCGGGCTTGAACCATGATCACGGGCATCATTATTACCGCCGCCGGACGCGGGGAGCGCTTTATTCGGGCCGGCGGCCAGGGCAACAAACTGAACGCCGGGTTTGCCGATGCGGTGGGCGAGCGGCGTTCGCTGTTCGAACACACCCTGCGCCAGGCGCTGGCTTCCGAGCTGCCGGTGCAGGTGGTGACCCGTCCGGATAATCTGCCGGTGCTGGCAGCCTGCGCCGCCAATCAGGTGCCGGTTACCCTGCTCGCCAGCGCGGGCCTCGGCGACTCGATCGCCGCAGGCGTTGCGGCCACGCCGCACTGGCAAGGCTGGCTGATCCATCTGGCCGATATGCCGTTCGTCGGCGCCGACGTTTTCCGGCAGGTGGCGAGCGCCTTACGGCAACACGCGATCGTACGCCCCAGCTATGCGCAACAGCCCGGTCACCCGGTCGGCTTTTCCGCCCTATTGCGCAAACAACTTTGCCAACTGCGCGGCGATAATGGCGCCCGTGGGCTGTTGCAAGGCGCAGCGGTGCACCTGTTGCCACTTGAACACCCCGGCGTCGTGCAGGATATTGATCTTCCATCGCAACTTCCGGCCAGCGAGTAAATTCACCTATGCAACATCTTGATGTCACCGTGGTCAGCCAGGCGATAAGCTGGCTGCAACACCAGTCGGTCTGGTTATGCACCGTCCTCAGCACCTATGGTTCTTCGCCGCGCTCGCCGGGCGCGCTGATGGCGGCTACCCGCGACGGCCGCTACAGCGGTTCGTTGTCGGGCGGGTGCGTGGAGGAGGACTTTCTGCGCCGCGTGGCCGCCGGGGAGTATCAGGCGGCCAGCCAGGTGATCCGTTACGGCGAAGGCGGTATGACGCCCAACGTGGCGCTGCCGTGCGGCGGCGTGCTGGACGTGCTGATCGAGTATCTGCCGGCGGGAGAAGCCAGCGTCGCTTACCTGCGACGCATCGCCGGCGCGCTGGAAGGGCATCACGCGTTGCTCAAACGCCTGACGCTGCCCCACGCCTGCCACAGCCTCGAGCAGAGTCATTTCACCAGCGCCACCCAGGTGGAACGCCGGCTCGAACAGATTACCCTGCATATCGCGGCCGCGCCGCGCCTGCTGATCGCCGGGCTGTCCAGCGTGGCGCTGTACTGCGCCGATTTCGCCGTGGCGCTGGGGTTTGAGGTGCTGGTGTGCGAGAATCGCCCGGAGGCGCTGGATAACTTCGCCGCCGAGTTAAAACCGGGCGTGACGCTGCTGCGCCAGTTTCCGGCCAAGTTCATTGAGGACGGCGGTTGCCACGCCAATACCGCCGTCGTGGCGCTGACCCACGATCCGCGTATGGACGATCTGACGTTGATGGAAGCGATCCACACTCCGGCGTTTTACATCGGCGCCATGGGATCGCTGAGAAACAGCGCGCGGCGGCGCCAGCGGTTGCAGCAGATTGCCGAATTCACGCCGCAGGAGTTGGAACGCATCCATGCGCCGATCGGCCTGCCGCTGGGCAGCAAAACGCCGGCGGAGATCGCCCTGGCGGTGATGGCGGCGATCGTGCAGCAGAAAAACCGGCGGCCGGCCGCCGACGGGATCAGTGCAGCGGCACCACCGGCACCAGATGCTGCAGCTCCAGATGCAGCTCCTCTTTCCCGCTCAGCGAATAGCTGAACACCGTCATGTCCGGCCCGTCACCGCGGGCCAGCCCCATTTCGGGCAGCACCTGCGTGTAAATTTTAATGATGTGATCATTGAGCGCCACCGGCTTGCCGGAATAGCGAAAACGGCAAAACTCGCCGTGGATCTCCGGCAGCGGCTCCAGCGTCACGCCTTCACGCAGCGGATAGTCCGTCGTCACGCCCAGGGTATAGTCGACCCTGACCCGCTCGCCGTCCGGCACCAGTTGGGTAAACGAATAGGTTTGCGTCGGGCGCTCGCCCAACAAGGTGTAAAACTGCGCCCGCAGCGCGCTGCGCTGCGGCAGATGCGACTTATCCAACCTCTCTATGTCCAGGTGGTAAGCGTACTGCTTGCCGTGAAAAGCGTATTGCCCTCTGGCGATGCTGACGCGTTCAACCTCAATATCGCCGGGCTGGCTGGCCGCGAGTGAACGCACCAGATTGCTGAAGTCCTGTTTGCGGGCATGACGATAAACGCTGGGCGACTCGGCGAAGTGTTTCTTGAAACAGCGCGAGAACGTCTGCTGATTATCGAATTGATATTCAACCGAAATGTCCAGAATGCTCTTCTGCGTGAAGCGCAAGGCGAAGGCGGCGAGGTAGAGGCGACGAGCGCGGATGTAGGAGGCTAACGACAATCCGGTCTGCTTCTTGAACATGCGCTGCAGGTACCATTTCGTATAGCCTGACTTGGCGGAAACGATATCCAACGACAGCGGATTGGTCAGGTTATCTTCAATCCAGACCAGCAATTCCCTGATGTGACTTTCCTGCGTACCCATGTGCTTGCCGAACCTTATGTTACCGATATTCCATTAGTCGAATTTTAGTGCTATCCGCGTAGGGTATACAGGTTAAAACTCGCCGTCCAGCAAGCTACAGGACTTTACACAGTCCCCCTTCACCGCCCGCGAGCGGCGAAGGGGGCAACGCTTATTTCAGGCAGCTGGCGCATTGGCCGGCCTGGATCTTCTGGAAGAAGTCATTGCCTTTGTCATCCACCAGGATAAACGCTGGGAAATCTTCCACTTCGATTTTCCAGATCGCTTCCATGCCCAATTCAGGGTACTCCACGCACTCCAGGCTCTTGATGCTCTGCTGCGCCAGCACCGCCGCCGGGCCGCCGATGCTGCCGAGGTAGAAGCCGCCGTGCTTGTGGCAGGCATCCGTCACCTGCTGGCTGCGGTTGCCTTTCGCCAGCATGATCATGCTGCCGCCGTGAGATTGCAGCAGATCGACGTAGGAATCCATACGCCCGGCGGTGGTCGGCCCCAAGGAACCGGACGCATAGCCTTCCGGCGTTTTAGCCGGGCCGGCGTAGTAGATCGGGTGATCCTTGACGTACTGCGGCAGGCCCTCACCGCGATCCAGGCGCTCTTTCAGCTTGGCGTGCGCGATATCGCGGCCAACGATGATGGTACCGCTCAGCGACAGGCGGGTGGAAACCGGGTACTGTGACAGCTGTTTGAGGATCTCGGCCATCGGACGGTTGAGATCGACCTTGATCGCCTCGCCTTCCCCGGCCTGGCGCAGCTCCTGAGGAATGAATTTACCCGGATTGTGCTCCAGTTTTTCCAGCCAGATGCCGTCGCGGTTAATCTTGCCTTTGATGTTGCGGTCCGCCGAACAGGAAACGCCCATGCCGACCGGGCAGGAGGCGCCGTGGCGCGGCAGACGCACGACGCGGATATCATGCGCGAAGTATTTGCCGCCGAACTGTGCGCCCAGCCCCAGGTTCTGCGCTTCTTGCAGCAGTTCCGCTTCGAGTTCCAGATCGCGGAACGCCTGGCCATGCTCGTTGCCTTCGGTCGGCAGGCCATCGTAATACTTGGTCGAGGCCAGTTTGACGGTTTTCAGCGTCGCTTCCGCCGAGGTGCCGCCGATGACGAACGCCACGTGGTACGGCGGGCAGGCCGCAGTGCCCAGCGTGCGCATCTTGTCGACCAGGTAGTTTTTCAGCTTGCCCGGCGACAGCAGCGCCTTGGTTTCCTGATACAGATAGGTTTTGTTGGCTGAACCGCCGCCCTTGGCGATGCACAGGAACTTGTACTCTTCGCCGTCCACGCTGTAGAGATCGATCTGCGCCGGCAGGTTGCTGCCGGTATTGACCTCTTTGTACATATCCAGCGCGGCGTTCTGCGAATAGCGCAGGTTCTCTTCGATGTAGGTGTTGTACACCCCACGCGACAACGCTTCTTCATCGCCGCCGCCGGTCCAGACGCGCTGGCCCTTTTTGCCGACGATGATCGCCGTGCCGGTGTCCTGGCAGGTCGGTAAAATACCCTTGGCGGCGATTTCTGAGTTACGCAGAAATTGCAGCGCAACGTACTTGTCGTTTTCGCTGGCGTCCGGATCTTTGAGGATATCGGCCACCTGCTGTTGGTGCGCCGGGCGCAGCATGAACGACGCGTCGTGGAACGCATGCTGGGCAAGCAGGGTTAACGCTTCAGGGGCAACTTTCAGTATTTCCTGGCCTTCAAACTCGCTCACGGAAACGTGGTCGCGGCTCAGCAGGTAATATTCGGTATCGTCTTTCTTCAGCGGGAACGGATCTTGATAGTGGAACGGTTTATTCGACATTGATCTCTCACTTGCAACATCAGCTGCGTTAAATTCACACTTGCGGCGCGCGAGGCGGCGCCTTGTCAAAAAACTGCCTTCACCTTACGTATTTTTAATCAGTCAGTTATTGCGCCAAATCGCAAAATAACCGCTCTTTGCGTAAGGGATTGCCACAGGCGGCGTTTCAACCTTGCTCGGTGAGAACTGCGGGTACAGGCTCATCATGCACGCTTTATTATCCCGCAGTTAACACATTGATTACAATCCATCGGTGGCGATCGCTTTATCAATGTGGCGAAAAAGCGCCGGATGCGATTTGCGCCGGTGCGTATTGTCAGCCGCCGCGCCATTGCTTAAGCTAGCCGCAATGAACAAACCGAGAATCCCCATCGCGCTGCAACAAGCGGTGATGCGCTGCCTGCGAGAAAAGCTGCAGTTGGCCCGCCGGCATTTTGCCGTCGAGTTCCCCGAACCCAGCATCGTCTATCAGCAACGCGGCACCAGCGCGGGCACCGCCTGGCTGCAAAGCTGGGAAATCCGCCTGAACCCGGTGCTGCTGCTGGAAAACCAACAGCCGTTTATCGATGAAGTGGTGCCGCACGAACTGGCGCACCTGCTGGTGTTTCGCCAATTCGGCCGGGTGGCGCCGCACGGCCGCGAATGGCGCTGGATGATGGAAAGCGTGCTGCTGACGCCCGCCAGCCGCACTCACCGTTTCGAAACCGCCTCGGTGCAAAGCAAGACCTTCCCCTACCGCTGCGCCTGTGGGCAGCACCAGCTCACCATTCGCCGCCATAACCGCGTGCTGCGCGGCGAAAGCGAATACCGCTGCCGCCGGTGCGGCGAAAAACTGAAATTTCTTGCTAGCGAGAACCTTTAGTTAAACGATTTATACGTTAAAACAAGCAAATATCGCCATTTGCCACTGCCGGCAAGTTCCGTTACCCTGCCTGCTTTTCCAATTTTGAGCTGTTTTGGAATATGCTTCGCAGAATTTTGTTTATCGCGGTTTTCGCCGCAGGCGCCGTACAGGCGCACGGCATCAATAACTTTTCTCAGGCCAAGGCGGCGGCGGCCAAGATTAATCAGGATGCGCCGGGCAGTTTTTACTGCGGCTGCCGCATCGACTGGCAAGGCAAGAAGGGCATCCCGGATCTCGCCGGCTGCGGCTATCAGGTGCGTAAAAACGCCCAGCGCGCGCAGCGCATCGAGTGGGAACACGTGGTGCCGGCCTGGCAGTTCGGCCACCAGCTGCAGTGCTGGCAGGACGGCGGGCGCAAGAACTGCAACAAAGACGCCACCTATCGCCAGATAGAAACCGATCTGCACAACCTGCAACCGGCGATTGGTGAGGTGAACGGCGATCGCAATAACTTCATGTACAGCCAATGGAACGGCGGCGAAGGCCAATACGGGCAATGCCCGATGAAGGTGGACTTCAAGAATAAACAGGCAGAGCCGCCCGCCCGCGCACGCGGCGCCATTGCCCGCACCTACTTCTACATGCGCGATCGCTACCAGCTGCGGCTGTCACGCCAGCAAACCCAGCTGTTCGAGGTGTGGAACCGGCAATATCCGGTGAGCCAATGGGAATGTCAGCGTGAAGCACGTATCGCCAAGGTGCAGGGCAACCACAACCCCTATATTCAACAGGCTTGTCAGCAGCGGAAAAGCTAACCTACTATAGCCTTTATCTTTCATGGCGCCGCCAACCCGCGGCGCCGTTTCGTCAGGATCAGACAACCCATGCGCATACCCCGCATTTACCATCCACAGCCGTTGACCGATCGGGCGGAGATCGCCCTCAGCGAGGACGCCGCCAACCACGTCGGCCGCGTGCTGCGCATGAGCGCCGGCCAGGCGCTGCAGCTGTTCGACGGCAGCAACCAGGTGTTCGACGCCGAGATAGTTCGGGTGGACAAAAAGAGCGTGCTGGTGCGCCTCGGCGACGGCCGCGTGGATGACATCGAATCGCCGCTCAACCTGCATCTGGGCCAGGTGATCTCGCGCGGCGAGAAGATGGAGTTCACCATTCAGAAATCCATAGAGCTGGGCGTCAACGTCATTACCCCGCTATTTTCCGAGCGCTGCGGCGTCAAACTGGACGGCGAGCGTCTGGCGAAGAAAATCCAGCAATGGCAAAAGATCGCCATCGCCGCCTGCGAACAGTGCGGCCGCAACCGCATTCCCGAAATCCGCGAGGCGATGTCGCTGGAGGCCTGGTGCGCCGAGCAGGACGGCAGCCTGAAGCTCAACCTGCATCCGCGCGCCAGCCACAGCATCAACACGCTGCCGCAGCCAGTAGACCGCGTCCGCCTGCTGATCGGCCCAGAAGGCGGTTTGTCCGCCGACGAAATCGCCATGACCACCGACCACGGATTTACTGATATTCTGTTGGGACCACGCGTTCTGCGTACCGAAACCACAGCGCTCACCGCCATTACCGCTCTGCAGGTCCGCTTCGGCGACCTGGGTTAAAGGAGAAAAGATGATTAAGCTCGGCATCGTGATGGACCCTATCGATTCCATCAACATCAAGAAAGACACCAGCTTCGCCATGCTGCTCGAAGCGCAGCGCCGCGGTTACGAATTGCACTACATGGAGATGAACGATCTCTATCTGCACGCCGGTGACGGGCGCGCCCGCACCCGCCTGCTGAGCGTGAAGGAAGACAAGGAGAACTGGTTCAGCTTCGGCAGCGAGCAGGATCTGGCGCTGCACGATCTGGACGTGATCCTGATGCGCAAGGATCCGCCGTTCGATACCGAATACATCTACGCGACCTACATTTTGGAGCGCGCCGAAGTCAAAGGCACGCTGGTGGTCAACAAGCCGCAAAGCCTGCGCGACTGCAACGAGAAGCTGTTCACCGCCTGGTTCCCTGAGCTGACGCCGGATACGCTGGTCAGCCGCAGCGCCGCGCACATCCGCAAATTCCACCAGCAGCACGGCGACATCATCCTGAAACCGCTGGACGGCATGGGCGGCGCGTCTATCTTCCGCGTGAAGCAGGACGATCCCAACCTGTCGGTGATCATCGAAACCCTGACCGAACACGGCAGCCGTTTCTGCATGGCGCAGAACTTCCTGCCGGCGATCAAGGACGGCGACAAACGCATCCTGGTGGTGGACGGCGAGCCGGTGCCTTACTGCCTGGCGCGCATTCCGGCGCAGGGCGAGACCCGCGGCAATCTGGCGGCCGGCGGCCGTGGCGAAGCGCGTCCGCTGAGCGAGAGCGACTGGAAAATCGCCCGCACCGTCGCCCCGACGCTGAAAGAGAAAGGGCTAATCTTCGTCGGCCTGGACGTGATCGGCGATCGCCTGACCGAGATCAACGTGACCAGCCCAACCTGCGCACGCGAAATTGAGGCGGCATTCCCGATCTCGATTACCGGCATGCTGATGGACGCGATTGAAAAGCGCCTGGCGGCGAAGTAATGCGTCATGCGGGCGGCCTGCCGCCCGCTAACCTGCATCGCGCCCGCCAAAGCGCGCCTTTCGGCAACGGCTTGAAAGGCGGCGGGTATAGCCGCATACTGGCGGCTGTTTATTTTCTCACCCATTGATTACCTTATACTAACGCCATGAATTTACAGCACCATTTTCTGATCGCCATGCCCACCCTGCAGGATCCTCGCTTCAAGCGCTCGGTGATTTACGTCTGCGAGCACAACGAAGAAGGCGCCATGGGTTTGGTGATCAATAAACCGGTGGAGCAGTTCACGGTAGCCACGGTATTGAGCAAGCTGAAGATCATGCCGCCTGCGCGCGATCCGGCCATCAGCCTGGACAAGCCGGTGTTCGCCGGCGGCCCCCTGGCGGACGATCGTGGGTTTATCCTGCATACGCCGCGCCACGGCTTCGGCGCCAGCATTCAAATTTCGCCCAACACCATGATCACCACCTCGAAAGACGTGCTGGAAACGCTCGGCACGCCGGAGCAACCGGACGACGTGCTGGTGGCGCTGGGTTATGCGGGTTGGGAAAAGGGCCAGTTGGAGCAGGAAGTATTGGAAAATGCCTGGCTGACCATCGAAGCCAACACCGACATTCTGTTCCGCACGCCGATCGCCAGCCGTTGGCGTGAGGCGGGGAACCTTTTGGGTATCGACATTCGCAGCATCGCCAACCACGCAGGACACGCCTGATGAGCAACCGCACCATTATCGCCTTCGACTTCGGCACCAAAAGCATCGGCGCGGCCGTCGGCCAGGAGTTGACCGGCAGCGCTCGCGCCCTGCCGGCCTTCAAAGCACAGGACGGCTCGCCGGACTGGCTGAAAATCGAAAAGCTGCTGAAGGAGTGGCAGCCGGATCTGGTGGTGGTCGGCCTGCCGCTGAACATGGACGGCACCGAACAACCGGTGACCGCCCAGGCGCGCAAGTTCGCCAACCGCCTGCACGGCCGCTTCGGCATCCAGATCGATCTGCATGACGAGCGCCTGAGCACCGTGGAAGCGCGCGCCAACCTGTTCGATCGCGGCGGCTTCCGCGCGCTCGACAAAGGCAGCGTGGATTCCGCCTCTGCGGTGGTGATCCTCGAAAGCTGGTTCGAACGGCAGCTGGGTTAACTCCCCGCCCCTTCGCCAACACAATCCCCCAACACGCCGGCGTCGATCCGCTGCTGCAAACCTTGCTCAAAGGTTTGCATGCCGGACTGCGCGCCGGTTTGCAACACGCTCGCCAACTGATGGGTTTTCCCTTCGCGGATCAGGTTGCTGACCGCCGCCGTCGCCGTCAGCACCTCAAAGATCGCCACTCGCCCGCCGCCGGGCCGCCGCATCAGCTTTTGCGCGATCACCGCCTGCAGGCTGCCGGCCAGCTGGGCGCGCACATAGGGTTTCTCTTCCGCCGGAAACACGTCCACCAGCCGTTCCACCGCCTGCGGCGCGCTGCGGGTGTGCAGCGTCGCCAGCACCAGATGGCCGGTCTCCGCCGCGGTGAGCGCCAGCCGAATGGTGGCTACATCGCGCAGCTCGCCCAGCAGGATCACATCCGGATCTTCGCGCAGCGCAGCGCGCAACGCCGTATCGAAGCTGTGACTGTCGCGGCCGATCTCCCGCTGCTGAATCAGCGATCGCCGGCTGCGGTGCAGGAATTCGATCGGATCCTCCAGCGTTAAAATGTGCCGCGGCTGGTGCCGGTTGATCTCGTCGATCATCGCCGCCAGCGTGGTGGACTTGCCGCTGCCGGTGGCGCCGGTGACCAGGAGAAGCCCGTCGTCGCGCCGCAGCAGTGCCGGGACGATGGCCGGGGCCGCCAGCTCGGCAAGCGAAGGCGCCTGCCCGGCGATGCGCCGCAATGCGAGAGACATCCCCGCGCGTTGCTGAAAAACGTTGGCTCGCAGCCGCTCCCCACCCGGCCTGTGCAGCGCCAGATCGATCTGCCCCAGCCGCCGCAGGCTCTCGCGCTGCTGCGCATTCAGCAATCCGTCGCAGAGGGCCTGCACGCCTTGCGCCGTCAGCGTTGGCGCCGCCGCCAGCGGCTGCAGTTCACCGTCGATGCGCAACATCGGCGGATGACCGGCACAAAGGTGCAGATCGGAAGCATTATGCTTTACACTAAGGGCCACGAATTCATCGATATCCATATCACTCTCCCGGGTCAATAATGAGCACTATCCAACAGAACCTGCAGGATGTCAGAAACCGCATCGCGGCCGCCGCGCAAAACTGCGCGCGGGCGCCAGAAGAAGTTGCTCTGCTTGCAGTCAGCAAAACCAAACCTGTGGCGGCGATCGAAGAAGCCATCGCCGCCGGCCAGCGCGCCTTCGGCGAGAACTACGTGCAGGAAGGGGTAGACAAGATCCGGCATTTCGCCGAGTCGCCGCAGAGCGGCGAGTTGGTGTGGCACTTTATCGGCCCGCTGCAATCCAATAAGAGTCGGCTGGTGGCGGAACACTTCGCCTGGTGTCATACCGTAGACCGGCTGCGTATCGCCCAGCGCCTGAGCGATCAGCGCCCGGCCGGTATGCCGCCACTCAACGTGCTGATTCAAATCAACATCAGCGATGAGCAGAGTAAATCCGGCATCGCGCTGGCCGAGCTGCCGGCGTTGGCCGAAGCGATCGCCGCACTGCCGAACCTGACGCTGCGCGGCCTGATGGCCATCCCGGCGCCGGAAGCGGATTACCAGCGGCAGCTGGCGGTATTCAGCCGGATGAACGATGCCTTTCTCGCCCTGCGCCAGCGTTATCCGCAGGCCGATACGCTGTCGATGGGCATGACGGACGACATGGCGGCGGCGATCGCCGCTGGCAGCACCCTGGTGCGCATCGGCACCGCAATTTTTGGCGCCCGCGACTACTCGCAGGCCTGACAAACAGACGAGGGATTTGATGCAACATCGCAAGATTACCTTTATCGGCGCCGGCAACATGGCGCGTGCAATCATCGCCGGCCTGGTGGCGGGCGGCTATCCAGCCAAATCCATCAGCGTCTGCGCCCCTTCGGCGAAAAACCGTGACGCGCTGGCGGCAGACTACGGCATCGTCAGCAGCGGCGACAACGTCGCCTGCGCGCGCGCGGCCGACGTGGTGGTGCTGGCGGTCAAACCGCAGCTGATGGCCGACGTTTGCCAGCCGCTGCGCGAGCAGGTCGATTTCAGAGGCAAGCTGGTGCTGTCGATCGCCGCCGGTATTCAGGTCAGCCGTTTCTATCAGCTGCTCGGCGACAAGCTGAACATCGTGCGCATCATGCCCAACACCCCGTCGCTGGTCGGCAAGGGCATGAGCGGGCTGTACGCACCGGAGCAGGTCAGCCGGCAGGATCGCGACTACACCGGCGATTTAATGGCGTCGGTCGGTAAAGTTTGCTGGGTCGATGACGAAAATGGCATCAACGGCGTGATCGCCGCCGCGGGCAGCGCCCCGGCCTATTTCTTCCTGTTTATGGAGGCGATGCAAAAAGAGGCCGAACGCATGGGCTTCGACAGCCAGACCGCGCGCGATCTGGTGCAGCAGGCCGCTTCCGGCGCCGCCGCGCTGGTGGAAGCCAACCCGGATACGCCGCTGGGCACGCTGCGCGAGCAGGTGACCTCCAAAGGCGGCACCACCGCCGAAGCGCTGCGGGTGTTCAACGAACGCCAACTGCCGGAAACCGTGGCGCAAGCGATGCAGGCCGCCGTTTCCCGTGCGCAAGAGATGGAAAAATTATTTTAAATAACCGCGAGTTAAGGAGAAGGACCACTTCATGCTAACGCTGACTTTCCTGGTCAAGACCGTTGTTGATCTGTACGTGATGGTGCTGTTGCTGCGCATTTGGATGCAGTGGGCGCGCACCGATTTTTACAACCCGTTCTCGCAGTTTGTGGTGAAGATCACCCAACCCGTGGTCGGCCCGCTGCGCCGCATCCTCCCGTCGCTGGGGCCTATCGACAGCGCTTCGCTGCTGCTGGCGTTCCTGCTGATGACTATCAAGTACCCGTTGCTGCTGCTGATCCAGGACGGCGCGATCTCGCTCAGCCCCTATAACCTGCTGTTCGGCCTGATCTCGCTGGTGAAGTCCGTCGGCTACCTGATCTTCTGGGTAATGATCATTCGTGCGCTGATGAGCTGGGTAAGCCAGGGCCGCAGCCCGATCGACTACGTGATGTACCAGCTGACCGAACCCTTGATGGCGCCGATCCGTCGCATCATCCCGGCGATGGGCGGCATCGACTTTTCCGCCATGGTGGTAATCCTGATCCTCTATCTGCTCAACTACCTGGGCATGGATCTGTTCCCCCAACTTTGGTTCCTGCTGTGAGTGCAGTCACTCCGGTGCTGGACGGGCTGGCGATCAGGCTATATATTCAGCCGAAAGCCAGCCGCGACCAAATTATCGGCTTGCATGGCGACGAACTGAAAGTCGCCATCACCGCTCCGCCGGTCGACGGCCAAGCCAACGCCCATTTGATCAAGTTTATCGCCAAGCAGTTCAAAGTGGCGAAAAGCAGCGTCACCATCGAGAAAGGCGAACTGGGGCGGCATAAACAGTTACGCATCGTGAATCCGCAACAGATCCCCGCCGTGGTCGCGGCGCTCATCGAATAATTTTCAAGGTAGTCATTATGCAAAAAGTCGTTCTTGCCACCGGTAACCCGGGCAAAGTGCGCGAACTCGCCGACCTGTTGGCCGATTTCGGCCTGGACGTGGTCGCGCAAACCGATCTGGGCGTGGAGTCCGCCGAAGAAACCGGCCTGACGTTTATCGAAAACGCCATTCTGAAAGCGCGCCATGCAGCACAGGTCACCGGCCTGCCGGCGATCGCCGACGACTCCGGTCTGGCGGTAGATGCGCTGGGCGGCGCGCCGGGCATCTACTCCGCGCGCTACGCCGGTGAAGACGCCGACGATCGGCAGAACCTCGACAAGCTGCTGGCGGCGATGAAAGACGTGGCGCCGGGCCGGCGCGGCGCGCAATTTCACTGCGTGCTGGTCTATCTGCGCCATGCGCAAGATCCGACGCCGCTGGTGTTTCACGGCAGCTGGGCCGGTGAAATCACCGAACAGGCCGCCGGTGAAGGCGGTTTCGGTTACGATCCTATCTTTTACGTGCCGGAGCTGGGCCGCACCGCCGCCGAGCTGAGCCGCGACGAGAAGCGGGCGATTTCGCACCGCGGCAAGGCGCTGAAGCTGATGTTGGAAGCCATGCGCAATGCTTAAGCTGCCCCCGCTGAGTCTCTACATCCACATCCCGTGGTGCGTGCAGAAATGCCCGTACTGCGACTTCAACTCCCATGCGCTGAAGGGTGACGTGCCGCATCAGGAGTATGTCGATCATCTGTTGGCGGATCTGGATGCCGACCTGCCGCTGGCCGGCGGCCGGGAAATCAGCACTATCTTTATCGGCGGCGGCACCCCCAGCCTGCTGAGCGCCGAGGCGATGCAAGCCTTGCTGGACGGCGTGCGGGCGCGCATTCGCGTCGCCGACGACGCCGAAATCACCATGGAAGCCAATCCCGGCACCGTGGAGGCCGATCGCTTCAGCGGCTACCAGCGCGCCGGCGTCAACCGCATCTCCATCGGGGTGCAAAGCTTCAGCGCCGAGAAGCTGAACCGTCTGGGGCGCATCCACGGCCCGGAAGAAGCCAAACGCGCGGCGACGCTGGCGACCGGCCTCGGCCTGCGCAGCTTCAACCTCGATCTGATGCACGGCCTCCCGGATCAGTCGCTGGAAGAGGCGCTGGACGATCTGCGCCAGGCTATCGCCCTCAATCCGCCGCACCTGTCGTGGTATCAGCTGACCATCGAGCCGAACACCCTGTTCAGCTCGCGCCCGCCGGTTTTGCCGGACGACGATGCGCTGTGGGACATCTTCGAGCGCGGCCACCAGTTGCTGAGCGCCGCCGGCTATCAGCAGTATGAAACCTCGGCCTACGCCAAGCCGGGCTACCAATGCCAGCACAATCTCAACTACTGGCGCTTCGGCGACTATCTGGGGATCGGCTGCGGCGCGCACGGCAAGGTGACCTTCAGCGACGGACGCATCCTGCGCACCGCCAAGACCAAGCACCCGCGCGGCTTTATGCGCGGCGACTACATGGACAAGCAGCATGAGGTGGCGGCGGCGGATCGGCCGTTCGAATTCTTCATGAACCGCTTCCGCTTGCTGGAAGCCGCGCCGCGCGCCGACTTCGCCAACTACACCGGACTGGCGGAAAACGTCATTCGCCCGCAGTTGGACGAAGCGCTGGCCAAAGGCTATCTGGAAGAAACCGCGGAGCACTGGCAGATCACCGAGAAGGGCAAACTGTTCCTCAACTCGCTGCTGGAACTGTTCTTGGCGGACGACGAGTAAAAAAAAAGCGCTGAATGATCAGCGCTTTTTTATTGGTGTTAATCCGGGTAAAGCGTCTGAGACAGAATCTGCTGAGTTTCCCAGATGCCGTTTTCCGGATACACATCCAGCCCGGTTTCGGCCGTGGCGAGCGCAACGGCCTTCGACCAGACGACATCCAGCCAATCGGCATCGCTCAGTTTACCTTTTAGGCTGGGCGACTCTTTCAAGCTGTAAAGCACCTCTTTGCGCTGCGCTTTAATCGTTCTTTCCCAGCTGATTCCGCGCCTGGCCGGCTGATATTTCCATTTAAGCAAATGTGCAATCAGCACCGTCATCCGGCTAGCAAGTTCCCTTTGCTCGCTCTTCCCCACGTCCTCAATCTCCTCGGCGATCTTTTCAATATCGATCTCAGACAATTTTCCGGAGCGCAAAAGAGCGGCCTGTTCATTTGCCCAGGCAACAACATCGGTTTCGTAACGTGTATGGCTCATAGCGTCCTCCGTAAACATCCATAAATCTGTACGTAGTTTGACCAGTCTGTCAGATAAGCTTAAGAAGGTCAAAAAACATACTGCCGAGAAGGTTCTTGAATCACTTCAACGCCTTCAGCAGATCCTTGCGCTGGGTTTCCAGTGCGGTGACGCGGTTGCAAACGTCGCGACCGAAGTTCTGGAAGTCCTGCTCCTGGTTGTTCCACTCGTTCTGGATCGCCTTCTGCAAGCCGCCCAGGTTGCCCATGATCGCCTGCAGCGGATTGCCGCCGCTGTTGGCAGCCTGTTTGACGCCCATCTCGTTCAGGCTGTCCTGCAGCACGCCGCCCATGCTCTGCTGCACGATGTTGCGGCCATCCTGTTCCACTTGGTCAATCGCCTTGTGGTGGAAGGTCAGGCCGTCGCTGCGGTGCTCGATGATGCGGTTCATCTGCTGTTTCAGCTGGCCATTCAGGGTGGTCAGCCGGTTGCGCACGTTGCTGTTGCTGCCCAGCTCTTTGACGATCACCTTATCCAGCGCTGCGCGGGCTTTCTCCAGGTGTTTCTGCGCGCCGTCGTCGATCCACGGCAGCTGCTTGCGCAGCGCGCTCTGGTAACTGAAGGCTTTCTGCCGCTGGCTGTCGCTCAGGCTCAGCGCCTGACCGTTGCGGATCACGTCACCATCCGGCGAAATTTGCAGGTCGCCGCTGGCGCCTTTCACCTGCACGCTCTGCGGGCTGATGATCACATCGTCCTGGGGTTTAACGCTGCACTGGTACTCGGCGTGGGCCTGCGCGGCAGTCGCCGCCAGCAGCAGTAAGGCTAACCCGGTTTTCTTCAACATAGCTTCTCCTGACTCCCATCCAGATTGGGATTAAAAAATCGAACGACCGATACGTTGAGACAACAGTTCCAGCGCCGCAGTTCCCGCCAGCGAGTTGCCGGAAGCATCCAGCTCCGGCGACCAGACGACGATCGACAGCTCGCCCGGCACAATGGCCACGATGCCGCCGCCCACGCCGGACTTGCCCGGCATCCCCACCCGATAGGCGAATTCGCCGGCGCCGTCGTACATGCCGCTGGTCATCATCAGGGCGTTGATCTGCCGGGCCTGCAGCGGGCTGATCACCGTCTCGCCGTTGAGATCGCGGCCGTGATTGGCCAGATAGACGAAGCTGCGCGCCAGCTCCACGCAGCTCATGCGCAGCGCGCAGTAGTGGAAATAGGTTTGCAGCACGGTGATGACGTCGTTTTCGAAGTTGCCGAACGATTTCATTAGATAGGCGATGGCCGCATTGCGATCGGAGTGTTCGAACTCGGAGCGCGCCACCCGCAGATCATAGGCCAGGTCGTCTTCACCGGCCAACTGACGCACCACCTCCAGCATACGCTGTTTGGGGGCGCTGAGCCGGGTTTGCAGCATGTCGCACACCACCAGCGCGCCGGGGTTGATAAACGGATTGCGCGGTTTGCCCTGCTCCATCTCCAGCTGCAGCAGCGAATTGAACGGCAGGCCGGAAGGCTCTTTGCCGACGCGCCGCCAGATCTCATGCTCCTGATAGCGCGTCAGCGCCAGCGTCAGGCTCAGCACTTTGGAGATCGACTGGATGGAGAAGCGCTCCGCGGCGTCGCCGGCCTGGAACAGTTCGCCATCCACCGTACACACGGCGATCGCCAGCCGATCGGCGGGCACTTCCGCCAACGCCGGGATGTAGTCGGCCACTTTTCCCTGGCCAATCAGCGGGCGCACCTGTTGCAGGATCTCTTCCAGCAACGCGTTATCCAATGTTGTTACCACCTCGGTCACACTCCGGGCAAAACAAAGGCGCCGTTAAGGCACCTTAAATCCATCCCCGTCATACTTGAATCCGCATCTGTGTTGGCTGCGAGCGCTCACCCCAGTCACTTACTGAAGTAAGCTCCTGGGGACTCACCCTCTTGCCGCCGTGATGCGAATCCAATTATTTAGGGGGAAATAAGCGGCGCGAAGCCGCGCTCATCGGGCAAGCGCGATCAATCCCACCAGATATCGAACAGATCGCTGACCTTAACGTCGGTCAGTTTGCGCGCTTCCAGCCAGTTTTTCACCAGTTCGCGATGCTCGTCGGTGCAGTGGCCGATCTTCTGCAGGCAGATCAAACCTTCCCACTGCAGGTAGCCGCTGCCGTCAAACGCCAGACCGTTCGGCTCGATCACTTCATCGATGAAGGTATCCAGCGTGCTGTCGATATCTTCCACCGACGTGCCTTCGGCGAAGCGCCAGGCTACGGAGAAACCCAACTCCTGAAATTCTTCAATGTGCAACTTTTTACGTAAACGACGACTGCGGTTCTTAGCCATTATTCTTTCCTCTCAAACATCAAGTCCCAAACGCCATGTCCCAGGCGCTGGCCGCGTAATTCAAATTTCGTCAGTGGGCGCGAATCCGGACGCGGCACATAATCATTATCGCTGGAAAGATTACGGTAGCCTGCGACCCCGTTCATAACCTCTAACATATGTTCCGCATAAGGTTGCCAATCGGTGGCCATGTGGAAGACGCCGCCGGTCTTCAGCTTGCGCAGCACCAGTTCGACAAACGGCGTTTGCACGATGCGGCGCTTGTTGTGGCGCGCCTTGTGCCACGGATCGGGGAAGAACAGCTGCACCATGTCCAGCGAGCCGTCCGGGATCATGTTTTCCAGCACTTCAACCGCATCGTGGCACATTACGCGCAGGTTGCTCAGCTTCGCCTCATGGGCGTCGGCCAGGCAGGCGCCCACGCCCGGCGAGTGTACTTCGATCCCTAAAAAGTTCTGCTGCGGGTTGTTGCCCGCCATGGTCACCAGCGAGGCGCCCATGCCAAAACCGATCTCCAGCACCGTCGGCGCTTCGCGGCCGAACAGCGCGGCGAGATCGACAGCGTCAGCTTGATACTCCACGCCCATCACCGGCCAATAGTTCTCCAGCGCGTGCTGCTGGCCTTTGGTCAGCCGCCCCTGGCGGCGGACAAAACTGCGGATACGGCGCATCGCGCGGCCGTTCTCATCAAATTCCGGGGAGATGACGTCATTAATCATAGTGCTTTCTGTCTGTTTGGCTGCCAATTAGGGAAACGCGCATTATGCAAAGATACATTGGTTTAGCAAGTGTTCATCTTCTGTACCCGCCGTGCGGCGTCGGAAAGTTCCGGTTTACAGCATCATGACTCTATGCTGCAATCTCGCTTCATTTTCTGCCGGATAACGACTCTTCATGATGCAAGCACAACAATTCGCACAGGTGGTGCTTGACTGGTACCAGCGCTACGGCCGCAAAACCCTGCCATGGCAGCTGGAGAAAACCGCCTATCAAGTATGGCTCTCCGAAGTGATGTTGCAACAGACCCAGGTTGCCACCGTCATTCCTTATTTTCAGCGCTTTATGGCCCGTTTTCCCAACGTGCGCGCGCTGGCGGAGGCCCCGCTGGACGAAGTGCTGCATCTGTGGACCGGCCTCGGCTATTACGCCCGCGCCCGCAACCTGCACAAAGCGGCGCAGACCATTGTCGCACAGCACGGCGGCGAGTTCCCGACAACCTTCGCAGAAATCGCCGATTTACCGGGCGTCGGCCGTTCCACCGCCGGCGCGGTGCTGTCGTTGGCGCTGGGCCAACACTATCCGATCCTCGACGGCAACGTGAAGCGCGTGCTGGCTCGCTGCTACGCGGTGGAAGGCTGGCCGGGCAAAAAAGAGGTCGAAAATCGGCTGTGGAAAATCAGCGAAGAAGTCACCCCGGCCCAGGGCGTCGGCCAGTTCAACCAGGCGATGATGGATCTGGGCGCCATGGTCTGCACCCGCTCCAAGCCCAAGTGTGAACTCTGCCCGCTCAACGTCGGCTGCCTGTCTTACGCCAACCACAGCTGGGCCAACTACCCCGGCAAGAAGCCCAAGCAGACCCTGCCGGAAAAAACCGCCTACTTCTTATTGCTGCAGCACGGCGACCGCGTGTGGCTGGAGCAGCGCCCGGCGGTAGGCCTGTGGGGCGGCCTGTTCTGCTTCCCGCAGTTCAGCGCGCGCGTGGATTTGGAACTCTGGCTGCAGCAGCGCGGTCTGAAAGGCAAGCGCCTGGAACAGCTGACCGCGTTTCGCCACACGTTCAGCCATTTCCATCTCGATATCGTGCCGATGTGGCTGTCGCTCGACGCGGCGGGCAGCGGCATGGATGAGGGCGCGGGTCTCTGGTATAACTTAGCGCAGCCGCCGTCGGTCGGGCTGGCAGCGCCGGTGGACCGCCTGTTGCAACAGCTGGCGAAGCAGCCCCCGATCCAACAAAACTTATATGGCGATAGCGCCATCGATGAGGAATTAGCATGAGCCGCACCATTTTTTGTACTTTCCTTCAACGCGACGCCGAAGGCCAGGACTTCCAGCTTTATCCCGGCGACGTCGGCAAACGCATCTACAACGAGATCTCCAAGGAAGCCTGGGGCGAGTGGATGAAGAAGCAGACCATGCTGATCAACGAGAAGAAGCTGAACATGATGAACGTGGATGACCGCAAACTGCTGGAAGAGGAAATGATCAAATTCCTGTTCGAAGGGCACGACGTGCACATCGAAGGCTATACGCCGCCGAGCGAATAACGCTGTTGGGGCCAGGCGCTGGCCCGCTTCAATCCTCTTATACTTCTTCCAAACGGCTTTAAGATGAAGAAAATTTTAGCTTTGCTCGTAATAGCGCCTTTGCTGATCTCCTGTTCCGGCAAAAAAAGTGAAGAAATCAACGAAGCCTGGATCAAAGACACCAACGGCTTCGACATTCTGATGGGCCAATTCGCCCACAACATCGAGAACATCTGGGGTCTGAACGAAGTTCTGATCGCCGGGCCGAAAGACTACGTCAAGTACACCGACCAATACCAAACCCGCAGCCACATCAACTTCGACACCGGCGCCATCACCGTCGAGACCATCGCCACCACCGATCCGGCCGCGCACCTGCGCCAGGCGATCATCAGCACGCTGCTGATGGGTGACGATCCGGGTTCGATCGACCTCTATTCCGACGCCAACGATATCCAGATCAGCAAAGAGCCGTTCCTGTACGGCCAGGTGCTGGATAACAAAGGGGCGCCGATCCGCTGGGAATGGCGCGCGGCGCACTTCGCCGATTACCTGCTGCAAACCAAGCTGCAAAAACGCACCTCCGGCCTGCACGTCATCTACTCGGTCACCATCCAACTGGTGCCGAACCACCTGGACAAACGTGCGCATAAATATCTGCCGATGGTGCGCAAGGCGTCGGAAAAATATGGCGTGGACGAGTCGCTGATCCTGGCTATCATGCAGACCGAATCGAGCTTCAACCCGTATGCGGTGAGCGGTTCGGACGCGCTGGGCCTGATGCAGGTGGTGCAGCACACCGCCGGTAAGGATGTGTTCCAGATGCGCGGCAAATGGGGCACCCCGAGCCGCAGCTACCTGTTCGATCCGGAGAACAACATCGATACCGGCACCGCCTACCTGGCGATCCTGCAGAACAACTACCTGGGCGGCATTCAGAACCCGACCTCGCGCCGCTATGCGGTGATCACCGCTTACAACGGCGGCGCCGGCAGCGTGCTGCGGGTGTTCTCCAGCGACAGAACGCGCGCGGTGGGCATCATCAACGGCATGCAGCCGGGCGACGTGTACCAAACGCTGACCACCAAGCACCCGGCAGCCGAGTCGCGCCGCTATCTGGTGAAAGTGAATACCGCGCAGAAGAGCTACCGCAGAAAGTAGCGCTTCCCGCGTGGATAGAAGAAGGGCCGGTGCGAACCGGCCCTTTTTTCATGGCTTGATCATATAGCCGAAGATGCGCTTCCAGCCGTGATCTTTTTTCTCGATGTAGACCCCCTGCAGCTCCGGCGAGAAGCCCGGCAGGCGGTTGATGCCCTCCTCGAGCGCCAGGAAGTAGCGCTGCACCGCGCCGCCCCACACTTCGCCCGGCACCACGCACAGCACGCCCGGCGGATACGGCAGGGCCCCTTCCGCCGCGATGCGCCCTTCCGCCTGGCCGATCGGCACCAGCTCGACGTTGTCGCGGATAAACTCCACGTTGGCGTCCTGCGGGTTCATCACCACCGGCGGGAAATGATCCTGACGGAACATCTCCTTTTGCAGCTGCTTAACGTCAAAGCTGACGTACAGATCGTGCATCTCCTGGCACAGCCGGCGAATGCTGTAGCCGCGGTAACGCTGCTCGTTCTTGCGGTACACCGTCGGCAGCACCACGCTCAGCGGCGCATCCTCTTCGACATAGCGTTCGAACTGCGCCAGCATCTCCACCAGCTGTTCCATCTTGGCCGGGTTCTCCGCCGGGGTCAGCAGGAACAGGATCGAGTTGAGATCGCACTTCTCCGGCACGATGCCGTTCTCGCGCAGGAAGTTGGCCAGAATGGTGGCCGGCACGCCGAACTCGGTGTATTGGCCGGTCGCGGCGTCAATCCCCGGCGTGGTCAGCAGCAGCTTGCACGGATCGACCAAATACTGATCCTGGGCGTAACCTTCGAAGCCGTGCCACGTCTCCCCCGGTACGAAGGTGAAGAAGCGCGCGTCGTTGGCGATCAGATCGGTATCGTAATCCTGCCAGTCCTTGCCCGCCACCCGCAGCGGAATAAACGGCTTCAGCTGCGAGCAGCGCGTGAGCAGCTGTTTGCGCGTCTCGATGCCCAGCTTGACGCAGTCCATCCACATGCGGCGCCCGGCGGGGCCGGCGTGCATCTTGGCGTTGACGTCCAGCGCGGCGAACAGCGGATAGAACGGGCTGGTCGACGCATGCAGCATGAACGCGTTGTTCAGGTGCTTGTGGTTGCAGTGGCGCTTTTGCCCTTTGATATGGTCGTCTTTCTTATGGATCTGCGAGGTCTGCGAGAACCCCGCCTGCTGTTTATGCACCGACTGGGTGACGAAGATGCCCGGATCGTGTTCGTCCAGCTCCAGCAGCAGCGGCGAACACTCTTTCAGCATCGGGATAAAACCTTCGTAGCCCACCCAGGCGGAGTCGAACAGGATGTAATCGCACAGGTGGCCGATGGTGTCGATCACCTGGCGAGCGTTGTAAATCGTGCCGTCGTAGGTGCCAAGCTGAATGATCGCCAGCCGGAACGGCCGCGCCGCCGTGGCCTTCTCCGGCGCTACCTCGCGGATCTGCTCGCGCAGGTAGCGCTCGTCGAAGCAGCGCGCATCGATGCCGCCGATAAAGCCGAACGGGTTGCGGGCGGTTTCCAGATACACCGGCGTGGCGCCGGCCTGGATCAGCGCCCCGTGGTGATTGGATTTGTGGTTGTTGCGATCGAACAGCACCAGATCGCCACGGGTCAGCAGCGCGTTGGTCACCACCTTGTTGGCCGCCGAGGTGCCGTTGAGCACAAAGTAGGTTTTATCGGCGTTGAACACCCGCGCCGCATGCTTTTGCGCATCCTTGGCCGAGCCTTCGTGGATCAGCAGATCGCCCAGCTTGACGTCGGCGTTGCACATGTCGGAACGGAAAAGAGTTTCACCGTAGAAATCGAAAAACTGCCGGCCGGCCGGGTGCTTGCGGAAGAACTCGCCGCCCTGATGTCCTGGACACGCAAAGGTCGAATTCTCCATCTCGACGTAGGTCTTCAGCGTTTTGAAGAACGGCGGCAGCAGCGCCTGCTCGTAGGCGTCGGCAGCGGCCTCCAGCTGCGCCATGTAGAATGGCTTGCTGGCGCCGGCCAGTAGCGCAAAGACCCCGCTGACAAACGGCAGATAATCCGGGGAAAGATGCTCGTCCCCTTCCACCGCCACGAAGGTCGGAATATCGAACCCCGTCGCCTGCAAGCGCGCCAGAATGCCGGCATCCACGTCGGCGACCGACACCACCACTGCCGCCACGTCGGTGTAGTCCGTCTGCTCTACGCGCACGATCTGGCGCAGCGTCTCAATGGTGGCGACCAGGCTGGCGCTGGTTGCGATTTTCAATTCTTTCATCATGCTGACTCTCAAACGGTGAAGGATGAGGGTGTGCCACCGGCACGGTAATGAGATAACGCGGTTATCCCGGTAAAAGCGATACCCGGGCACGGCAGCATAAGCGGCGTGCGTGACCGCCTCATGATCGGGGACCATCAGGCAGCTATCGGGGGAACTGGTCTTGGCAGCGTCCGACAGGCATCAGTAAAATCAGGGCCGCAGCGCTGGCTTTACGCATGCCTAACAGCGAGCATCAGGCGGCCTTACCGCATGATCGGCAGGCGTATTCGGACGGATGGCGTTCGGAGCAAGCAAAGACGGAACGGTGGCGGCGTCAGAGGTCTGGTGCGCGACAGCGCTTGAGCGACAAAACCAGTCATGCCAATAACCCTCTGACTTATAAGAAGCGGGAACACCGTCAGGGAACGGAGAGTGCTAAAATTTGCGCAATGATTGCATGATTCGTTACGAGGTTCAAGCGAGAATCATCTGGGTTGAGCTTGCGTTAACGCAAGCATAACTTATTGTTACTTAACAATAAACATGAAAAACAACATTGATAAAGTGGTATAAATACACGTTTTTTATGCATATTTATTGGGTGCCGATATCGCCACAGGCTCTAGCGCCTCGGGTTCGCTGCCTGAAAATAGAGCAACCGATCGGCTTTGTGACAGAAAGCGATTGACGCCATCCGGCCAATACGGTTTAATGCGCCCCGTTGCCCGGATAGCTCAGTCGGTAGAGCAGGGGATTGAAAATCCCCGTGTCCTTGGTTCGATTCCGAGTCCGGGCACCA
>NZ_JABXOF010000006.1 GCF_013375155.1 Serratia ureilytica | reverse complement strand
CCTGACCCCATGCCGAACTCAGAAGTGAAACGCCGTAGCGCCGATGGTAGTGTGGGGTCTCCCCATGCGAGAGTAGGACACTGCCAGGCATCAAACAAAGCCGAAAGCCCTGAACTGACGTTCAGGGCTTTTTGCTGTGCGTAAAACGCAAAAAAGCGCAGCTACGCTGCACTGCTTTCCCCTCCTTATTCTCCATTCTCCGTCAGCGAGCCAGAGAAAAGGCCCCGAAGGGCCTTTGATTAGGGTGTGTTTGCTTTTTTCACTTATTATTCGGTCAATGCGAGCTGCCCTGAGAAATGCCCAGCCCGGTTTGCGAACGAACAAACTGCGCCCGGAAGCGTTCCCGCTCTTGCTGCCCGGCCAGTGAGCTGTCGGTGATCGAGAACAGCCAGGTGCCGACAAAGGCCACGATCATCGAGAACAGCGCCGGGTATTCGTACGGGTAAATCGGTTTCTCATGGCCGAGGATCTGCACCCAGATCGTCGGGCCGAGGATCATCAGAATCACTGCCGTCAGCAGGCCTAACCAGCCGCCAATCATCGCGCCGCGGGTCGTCAAACGCGACCAGTACATCGACAGGATGATGATAGGGAAGTTACAGCTGGCGGCGATGGAGAACGCCAGCCCGACCATAAAGGCGATATTCTGCTTCTCGAACAAAATCCCCAGGGCAATGGCGACCAGGCCTAATACCACGACGGTGATCTTGGAGACCTTCAGCTCATCGCGCTCGGTCGCCTTGCCGTTTTTAATCACGCTGGCGTACAGATCGTGGGACACGGCCGAGGCGCCGGCCAGCGTCAGGCCTGCAACCACCGCCAGAATGGTGGCGAACGCCACCGCCGAGATAAAGCCGAGGAAGAAGTTGCCGCCAACGGCATTGGCCAGATGCACTGCCGCCATGTTGGTGCCGCCCAGCAACGCGCCGGTGGCATCTTTGAACGCCGGATTGGCGCTGACCAGCAGGATGGCGCCGAAGCCGATGATAAAGGTCAGAATATAGAAGTAACCGATAAAGCCGGTGGCGTAGAACACGCTCTTGCGCGCTTCCTTGGCGTCACTCACGGTGAAGAAACGCATCAAGATGTGCGGCAGACCGGCGGTGCCGAACATCAGCGCCAGGCCAAGCGACAGCGCGGAAATCGGATCGGACACCAGCCCGCCGGGGCTCATGATGGCGATGCCTTTCGGATGCACCTTCACCGCTTCGGCGAACAGGGTATTGAAGTCGAAGTTAACCGACTTCATCACCATCAGCGCCATAAAGCTGGCGCCGGCCAGCAGCAGCACCGCTTTGATGATCTGCACCCAGGTGGTGGCCAGCATGCCGCCGAACAGCACGTACAGCACCATCAGGATACCGACCAGGATCACCGCCACATGGTAGTTGAGCCCGAACAGCAGCTGGATCAGCTTGCCGGCGCCGACCATCTGCGCGATCAGATACAACGCCACCACCACCAACGAGCCGCAGGCCGAGAGGGTGCGGATCGGTTTCTGCTGCAGACGGTAAGAGGCGACATCGGCGAAGGTATAGCGGCCGAGATTGCGCAGGCGTTCCGCGATCAGGAACAGAATGATCGGCCAGCCGATGAGGAAGCCGATGGAGTAGATCAGGCCGTCATAGCCCGAGGTATAGACCAGTGCGGAGATGCCGAGGAACGAGGCGGCGGACATGAAGTCGCCGGCGATCGCCAGCCCGTTTTGCAGACCGGTGATGCGCCCGCCCGCGGTGTAGTAGTCCTGACGGGAACGGGTGCGTTTGGAGGCCCAATAGGTGATGTAGAGCGTGGCGCCGACAAACAGGATAAACATCACGATCGCCTGGATGTTCAGCGGCTGACGATGCACCTCGCCGCCAATGGCGTCGGCGCAGGCCAGGCCCGGCAGCAACAGCAGCGCGGCGGCGGACAATAAGCGCTTCATTGTTTCACCTCGCGCAGAATCTCTGCGGTGAGGCGATCGAATTCGCCGTTGGCGCGGAAGACATAGATCCCGGTCAAGACGAAAGAGATCACGATCAGCCCGACGCCGACCGGGATCCCGCGGGTAATGGTCGATCCGGCGGCGATCGGCGTGCCGAGCCATTGGGGATCGAAGGCGATCAACAAGATAAAGCCGACGTACAGCGCCAGCGTAATCAGCGAAAGCAGCCAGGCGAACCGGCCGCGTTTTCTCACCAGCTCTTTAAAGCGCGGGTTTTCTTCAATCCCTTGATAAATGGTGTCATTCATCAGAGTGTCTCCAGTAGGTATTGATAGAGTACGCCGCGCCAGGGCCGCTCAACGGCGCGTTATCCGAATGAGCGGCCTGAAGCGGCGTAAATTATGACGGCACTTTCATTGATTGTTTTTCTTCCAACAGCTTGTCGACTACAGCCGGATCCGCCAGCGTGGAGGTATCCCCCAGGTTGCTGGTGTCGCCGGCGGCAATTTTGCGCAGGATACGCCGCATGATCTTGCCGGAGCGCGTTTTGGGCAGCGAGTCTGTCCAGTGCAGCACGTCCGGCGTGGCGATCGGCCCTATCTCTTTGCGCACCCAGTTGCGCACTTCGGCATAGAGCTCCGGCGTCGGTTCTTCGCCGTGGTTCAGCGTGATATAGGCGTAGATCGCCTGGCCTTTGATGTTATGAGGAATGCCGACCACCGCCGCTTCGGCGATTTTCGGGTGAGATACCAGCGCGGACTCGATCTCGGCGGTGCCCAAACGGTGGCCGGAGACGTTCAGCACGTCATCGACGCGGCCGGTGATCCAGTAGTAACCGTCCTCGTCGCGGCGGGCGCCGTCGCCGCTGAAATACATGCCTTTGAAGGTCGAGAAGTAGGTTTGCTCGAAGCGGTCATGATCGCCGAACAGGGTGCGCGCCTGGCCCGGCCAGGAATCGACGATCACCAGGTTGCCTTCGCAGGCGCCTTCCTGCGGCGTGCCGACATTATCAACCAGCGCCGGCTGTACGCCGAAGAAAGGCCGCGTGGCGGAACCGGCCTTCAGCTCGGTGGCGCCCGGCAGCGGGGTAATCATGAAGCCGCCGGTTTCAGTTTGCCACCAGGTGTCGACGATCGGGCATTTGGCGTTGCCTATCTTGTTGTAGTACCACTCCCAGGCTTCCGGGTTGATCGGTTCGCCGACCGAGCCCATGATGCGCAGCGAATCGCGTCGGGTGCCTTCGATCGCCTTGTCGCCTTCGGCCATCAGGGCACGAATGGCGGTCGGCGCGGTATACAGAATGTTGACCTGGTGTTTGTCGATCACCTGAGACAGACGATTGACGCCCGGATAGTTAGGTACGCCTTCGAACATCAGCGTGGTGGCGCCGCAGGCCAGCGGGCCGTACAGCAGATAGCTGTGACCGGTGACCCAGCCGACGTCGGCGGTGCACCAGTAAATGTCGCCGTCGTGATAGTCGAACACATACTTAAAGGTCATCGCGGCGTACACCAGGTAGCCGCCAGTGGTGTGCAGCACGCCTTTTGGCTTGCCGGTCGAGCCGGAGGTGTACAGGATAAACAGCGGATCTTCCGCGTTCATTTCTTCCGGCGGGCAATCGGCGGAAACGCCCTGGGTCAGCTCATGCCACCACAGATCGCGCCCTTCCTGCCAGTAACCCGGTTTGCCGGTGCGCTGGAACACCACGACGTTGGCCACGCTGACCACGCCGGGGTTTTTCAGCGCATCGTCGACGTTCTTTTTCAGCGGCACGGCGCGGCCGGCGCGCAGGCCTTCATCGGCGGTGATCACCAGTTTGGCGTTGGAGTCGATAATGCGCCCGGCGACCGCTTCCGGTGAGAAGCCGCCGAAGATCACCGAATGTACGGCGCCGATGCGGGCGCAGGCCAGCATCGCGACCGCCGCTTCCGGCACCATCGGCATATAGATAGCCACCACGTCGCCTTTTTTCACGCCGAGCTTTTTCAGCACGTTGGCGAATTGGCAGACATCATGGTGCAGCTGTTTGTAGGTCACTTTCTTGGATTGGGTCGGGTCATCGCCTTCCCAGATAATGGCGGTCTGGTCGCCGCGCTCGGCCAAATGACGGTCCAGGCAGTTGGCCGCCAGGTTCAACGTGCCGTCTTCAAACCAACGGATGCTGACGTGGCCCGGATCGAACGAGGTGTTTTTGACTTTGGTATAGGGTTTGATCCAGTCCAGGATTTTGCCATGCTCACCCCAGAAAGCTTCTGGGTCTTGAACCGACTGTTGATAATACTGTTGGTATTGTGCCGGATTAATCAGGGCGCGTTCTGCAATTGCAGAAGGAATAGCGTGTTTATGCAGTTGGCTCATAGCTTTTCTCCTTGAAGTTGTTAATGATATGTCAACTGAAGGTTAAGTATAGTTTGCTACGATTCTTTGTTTCTTTTTTGCGCGGCAGATCACGCAACAAAGATATTGATTTGTAATAGTTCTGTCGTATTTGCAGTACGTATCTATCTATTTGGCGTTTAAATCATCATAAACCCGCTTTTTTAGCCAAAAACACTTATCTAAAGAACAAAAAAGAATAAACAAAGGCGAGGGTGTTTGCCTCGCGCTTAATAAGGGGGGGAGAGACCGACATTATTTCGCGCTATAAATCTTTTTTGATTATTTTTCGCTATTAATATTCGAAGTTGGTATTAACGCGATATAACGATGGACGGCACATCGTGAAATAACGTTCTATTAACGCTTAATTCCTGATGAAAACTCGGGAAATACCGTGTGGCATTCATCATGCCGAATTGTTCGATTTTTAATCGGAATATAAAACGGCGCTGCATTTATGGGTGAAAATGTCACTCGGTCAATTCCCATTTATTTGACTTTTGAGTAACAAAATATAAACATTTGATGCGGACTAAATATGCAGAATGGACGAAAAATAACGCATTTTAATCGCGTTCAAAAAAACGTCGCTGGCGCGGTTATGTGCTTCATTATATGAAAAATTATGTTTTTAATAACAAGCAATTATGCCATTTGAAATAGTTGCGCGAATTTTTTGTGATTCGATTCAGCGCTCAACCCTGACAAATCAAGGCTTGCAGAGCATGCCGCCCGGATGATACAGATTTATACTGCGTCGCACCCAGGGCAGGTGAACGCTTCCACTGAATTAACATAAGCCTGTAATAAATGATTAAGTATTCTTTTCGCCGTGTTGCGACTTTGTACGGCGCAAAGAGTCTTTGAGGACTTTTTGGGTATGAAAAGTGTAAAAATTAGCCTGGCTTGGCAAATCCTGATCGCGTTGGTGCTGGGTATTATTGTTGGCGCGGTATTGCACAACCAGACCGAATCTCGTGAGTGGCTGGTGAGCAATATTCTCAGCCCGGCGGGTGATATCTTTATTCGTCTGATTAAGATGATTGTGGTGCCGATCGTTATTTCCACGCTGATCGTCGGTATTGCCGGCGTGGGGGATGCGAAAAAGCTGGGCCGCATCGGATTGAAAACCATTATTTACTTCGAAGTGATCACCACGATCGCCATCGTGGTGGGGCTCACCTTGGCCAACGTCTTCCAACCGGGTCACGGCATCGATATGTCGACGCTGACCACGGTGGACATTTCGCAGTATGAGAAAACCACCGAACAGGTGCAAAGCGGTTCGCACAGCCTGGTGGCGACCATTCTGTCGCTGATCCCGTCGAACGTCTTCTCGTCGATGGCCAAGGGCGACATGCTGCCGATTATCTTCTTCTCGGTGCTGTTTGGTCTGGGGCTGTCGTCGTTGCCGAAAGAGACCAAAGAGCCGCTGCTGAAGGTCTTCAAGGCAGTGTCCGAGAGCATGTTCAAAGTCACCCACATGATCATGCGTTATGCGCCGATCGGGGTGTTTGGTCTGATTTCGGTCACGGTGGCGAACTTCGGTTTCGCTTCGCTGCTGCCGTTGGCCAAGCTGGTGGTGCTGGTGTACTTCGCCATCGCGTTCTTCGCCCTGGTGGTGCTGGGGGCGGTCGCTCGGCTGTGCAACCTGCGCATCTGGACGCTGATCCGCATCCTGAAAGACGAACTGATCCTGGCTTATTCCACCGCCAGTTCGGAAACGGTGCTGCCGCGCATCATCGAAAAGATGGAGGCTTACGGCGCGCCCAAGTCGATCACCAGTTTCGTGGTGCCGACCGGTTACTCCTTTAATTTGGATGGTTCGACGCTGTACCAGAGCATCGCCGCCATCTTTATCGCCCAGCTGTACGGCATTGAGCTATCGTTGGGGCAGGAGATCGTGCTGGTGCTGACGCTGATGGTGACCTCGAAAGGGATCGCCGGCGTGCCGGGTGTCTCGTTCGTGGTGCTGCTGGCGACGTTGGGCAGCGTCGGCATTCCGCTGGAAGGCCTGGCGTTTATCGCCGGCGTGGACCGTATCCTGGATATGGCGCGCACCGCGCTGAACGTCGTGGGCAACGCGCTGGCGGTACTGGTTATCGCCAAGTGGGAGCACCAGTTCGATCGCAAGAAGGCGCTGGCCTACGAAACGGAGTTCCTGGCGCAGAAGGTGAAGCCGGCCAATCAAGGCTAATCACCGGCTAGCGGGATATGAAAACCGCCCCGGGCATCCGTGCCCGGGGCGTTTTGTTTTTATGCCCTTTCAGCCTGCCACTTTCTTTTCTCTGCCCCCGCTGCGTCGCTTGCATCCCCGCTTAACAGAATCTAAAGTGTTACCAAATTATTGGAAATGATAATAGATGTTATTATCATTTTCATTTGATGATGTATGGAGACACACAAAAGCCGTTGAACGGCGGGGTATCGCCCGTTCGGCGCTTTTATTCAGGCTTATCAAAGGTAGGTAACATGTCGGACACCGCTTTGGCCTCTGAATGGTTGCCGCTGGCGCCAGCGCAGCTTGATTTCTGGGAAGAATACACCTTGCACCCTGGGCAGACCTTATCCACCGTCGCCCATTGCACCGAACTGTGCGGCGCAATAGAGGAAGCGGCGCTCTGCCGGGCGATCGCCACCACCCTCGCCGAGACGCAGGCGTTTGCCCTGCGCTTTGGCGAACGGCGTGGCGACCATCCTCCGTCGCTACGGCACGAGCCACAGCGCATACCGTCATTGCAACGTATCGATCTGCAAACGCATCGCGATCCCTGGCAGGCGGCGCAAAACCTGATGCACGAGGATATCGCGCAGCACCGGGCGCTGCACCGCGAACCGTTAGCCGCCGCCTGGCTGCTGAAGCTGGGACCGGAGCGTTACCTCTGGTACGTGCGTGCGCACCATATTCTGGTCGACGGTTTCGGCATGGCGCTAATCGAGCACCGCTGCGCCGCGCTCTATGCGCACTACCTCGGCCAGGGGAGCGCGGGCATCCCTTTGGGCGCCTTCGCCCCCTTTCAACAGGCCGAGTTGGCCTATGTCGATTCTGAACGCTGCGAGCGCGATCGGCGCTTTTGGCAGGCCTATCTGCCGCCGTCGCAGGCGCTGCCGACGGTGCGTAAGGGCGGCGGTGAGTATGGCGTGCGACGCCTGAGCGTCAACCGTCGGTTGCCGACAGAAGTCGCGCAACGTCTGGCGCAGCAGTCGGAATGCAGTGGCATCAATTGGCCCGACTTGCTGGTGGCGCTGTCGGCGGTCTGGCTGTTTCAGGTCATGCCGCGCCACGCCCGGCAGGGCGATGCGTTGCCGATGTGGATGCCGGCGATGAATCGCCGCGGGCAAGCCGCCACCAACGTCCCTTCGCTGGCGGTTAATACCCTGCCGCTGCTGGTATCGCCGGCGCCAATGGAGACGCTGGGGAGCTTTCTGACCACCCTGACGCAGCAGCTGCGCGAGCTGCGCAGCCACGCCGGCTATCGTCTGCGTCAACTGGCCGCCGATCGCGGCGTGGATCCGAACTCGCGCTTCTTTATTTCTCCCTTCATCAACGTGCAACCCTTCGATGCGCCCCGTTTTGTCGGCTGTCGCGGCGCCCGGCGCGTATTGGCCGGGGGCTCGGGCGACGGTTTCAACCTGACGTATCGCGGCCGCACCGACGCCCGCGATCTGCAGGTGGATATCGACATTTATCTGGAACAGTTCCCGATGGAGGATGCGCTGGACTATGGCGAGGCGCTGCAAGAATTTCTGCTGCGCGCGCTGCAGCGGGAAGCCTGGGAACAACCGCTCGCGGCCCTGACGGCATTGCCCGCCTGATAACCTGCGGGCGGGGGATATCCCCGCCCGAGTGATGTGGCTTCAGCTGGTCAGTAACGCCGCCACTTCGCGCGCATTCTTGCACGGCAAGAGCGCACTGCTCACCAGCCGGGTGCCGAAAGCGTCATTGAGGCGCTCCGCCACCTGTTTGATATGCGGCAGCTTCAGCCCCATGGCGATAAATGCCGTCTCTTCTCCCCATTCCGGGCGCGGCGTCACGCCGATCGCCTGCCAATAGATGGTCAGGATCTCTGCGCTGCGCGCCAAAGGCGCGTTCGGCGGCGGGGCTGCGCAGGCGTTCAGCGCCGGCGCGGTTTGCCGCTGGCTCAGGTCGGCGCGGATGCGATGGCGGTCGGTTTTGCCGTTGGCAGACAGCGGCAGCGCCTCGGCGTGGATAAAGCGCGTGGGAATATGGGTACAGGGCAGATAGCCGGTGGCGAAGGCGCGGATCTCGGACAGCGGCAGCGGCTTGCCGTCGCGGGTCAGATACAGGGCGCCGAGCGCCGCCTCGTTGTTCTCTCCGCTGGGATAATCCACCACCACCATATCCCGGATCGCCGGATGGCGGCGCAGCACGTCTTCGATTTCCGGCAGCGAGACGCGCACGCCGCGGATCTTCACATAGCCGTTCACCCGGGTGGCGAACATGATGTTGCCGTCCGGACGGTAATAGCCCTGATCGCCGGTACGGAAAGCGCGCAGCGGCTGCCCGTCCGGCCCTGCGAGGGTGACGAAGTCGTGCTGCTTCAGCTCCCCCTGCTCCAGGTAGCCCAACGCCAGGTTGACCCCGGCGGTATGGATGCGGCCGACCACGCCGGCCGGGCAGTGGCTGCCGTCGTCATGGCAGATGAAATAGCGGTTGGCCGGCAGCGGGCGGCCGTAAGGCACGGTGCCGCTCTCCTGCGGGGCGATCGGGTGCCAGATGCTCCAGATGGTGGTTTCGGTCGGCCCGCCGAGTGAGAACAGAGTGAGATCCGGGCGCAGAGTGCGCAGGGTTTGCACCGTCGCTGGCTTTATGTAGTCGCCACCCTGCGCCACCAAGCGCAGCGAGCGCAGGCTGTCGGCCGTTTTACAGGTGAGCAGCATCTCCAGAATGGCGGGCACCGAGCACCACAGGCTGACCCGATGTTTTTCCACCAACTGGTTCCAACTGATGGCGTCTTTTTCCTGATGCGGCGCCGGCAGTACCAGCGTGGCGCCGGCGCACAGCGAACCGAACAGATCGAACATCGACATGTCATGGTGCGGCGGCGTCACGGAAATAAAGACGTCGTCGGCGGTGACTCTCCAGCGCTGTTGGGTTTGGTGCACGACGTTGGCGGTAGCGCGGTTGTTGAGCACCACGCACTTGGGTTTACCGGTGGTGCCGGAGGTATACAGGTAATAGCTCGCGGCCTGGCTGGCGCTGCGTTCCGCCAACGCCTGTTCATCCGGCAGCGCGGGCGCGCGATCTGTCGGCGTCAGCAGGGTAGCCGGCGTCACGCCGATCGGCGTCTCCAGATCGCCGCCGTGCACCACCAGCGTCGGCCGGCAGTTCTCCAGCAGGTAGGCGGTGCGCTCCGGCGGCGAGTTGATGTCGATAGGCACCCAGATCACCCCCTGCAGGGCGCAGGCGAGGCTGAAGATGATCTGTTCCGGGCTGCGCGGCAAATACAGCGCCACCACGTTGCCCGGCTGTACGCCGCGGCTCTGCAGGTTGGCGATCGCCGTGGCGATCTGCTGACCCAGCTCGCGATAGGTCAGCGTCTGCTCGCCACAGATAAGCGCGTTGCCGCCGTTATGCGCGCCGAACAGCCGCTCGGTCAGCTGCGCCAGATAAGGATAAGGCGCGTAATTCGCTTCGCTGTCGTTGTGGCGGTAATGCGCCAGATCGATGAAATCTCGCGGGGCGATCGCCAGATCGGCGCGTTGGCAACTGTGCAGGATGCGCCGCTGCAAGGCCGCCAGTATGGCCGCTACCTGCTCGCCGTGCAGCGCCTGCTCGGCGTAATCCACGCACAGCTGCAGGTTTTTTTCGCTGTCCAGCGTCAGACGGATATCAATGGCGACCTGCGGCGTTTGGGTCAGGCCATCGTGGAAGCGCACCGGCGCCTCGGCCGGCAGCGTTTCCCAACCCAAACAGTTGGTCAGGATCACCGGCAGCGCCGGGCCGCCCTGGCTTTGGCCGAGCAACTGACGCGCCAGATCGACGCCGGAAAACGCCAGGTGATCGAGCGCGCCGAGCACATCGTCCTGCAAGGCTTGCGCGCGCTGGATAAAGTCTTCGCCGTAGCGCGAATAGCGCACCGCCACGAAGCTGGAGGCGTTGCCCAGCGCGCCGTCGGCGGCGGGGAACGCCACCGGCACCCCGACGCACAGCTCCCCGTCGGTGGTCCAGTGGGCCAGCGTATCAAGGATCAGCGCCGAGAGCAGGCTGTTGCGCAGCAGCGCATGCGGCGATCCCAGGCGGCCGAGTTGTTTGACCGTGTCGTGCGGCAGCGTCAGGGTGGCGCGGCGATAGCGTGATGCGGTGAGATTGGCGAGCGGGGCGCGCCACGGCAACGCCGACGGGGTGGTGACATCCTGCAGCTTCTCGCGCCAATAGGCGGCATCGGCCTGGCGTTGCGCCGCCGATGCCGCAGGGGGCGGCAGCGCGGCGGCGGTCGGCGTCAGAGGGCGATCGTCGAACAGGCGCGCGATCACGGCGGAGATCCCCTGGCCGTCGAGAATCAAGGCATCAAAGCTGGTAAAGATCAGCGTATCGTACGGCGATCCCGTCGGATCCTGCTGTTCGGCAAGTTGGATCACGGCGATGCGCCACAGCGGTTGGCTCGGATCGTGGCGCTGGTGGGAGTAACGCTCGCGCAGTTGTTCCGTCTGGCGCTGCGCCGCTTCGTCATCCAGCGAGCGCAGGTCGTGGCGATCCAGATGCAGCGTGATTTCCGGGCGCACGTGCTGCGTGCCGCGCTGCACATCGATGCAGGTGCGCAACGCCGGGTAGTGCTGTACCAGCTCGGCCAGGCGCGCTTCAAGGCGCGGCACATCCCGCTGCCGGGCGCGGTATTCGCGGAAGTCGTGCATCGCCACGCCGCCGAGCGGCCATCGATCGCTGCGGCCGAGAAGATAGGCCTGCTGCAGTGCGGTTAATGGTGTCTCCATGGTGCTTCCCTATAGTCGCTAACCGATTAAAACGTGCCGGACGTCGCGCGCCCGGAAACCGATCTCAGTGCTGCGGCGCCAGCGCGGCGAGCAGCGTTTTCGCATGCCGTCCTGCCTCGGGCGAGCGTTGGCAGATCAATGCCGCCAGCGCCGCCGGAGAGGGATGCGCCGCCAGATCCTGCACCGTCAGCGCCGCCGCCAGATACCTGTTGAGCACCGTTAGCAGCGCGTTCACCCCAGCATCCGGCAGGGCCAAGCGGTGGATATCGTCGTGGTCGTGCAAGCCGGCCTCGGGAGCCACCCGCTCCAGCAGCCGGTGCAGCACCTGGCGCACCGGCGCCTGCTGCGCCAGCGCGTCGGGGGTACACTGCGCCAGCAGTTGCGACAGCGGGCGATCGAACGCCCCCGCTTGCCGCGCGGCCAGGTGCAGCAGCGCCCGGTAACAGGCCAGCAGGCGTGGCAACACGTGCTCGGGAAACGCGTCCAGCCGCACGTCCCAGTTGATCAGAATGCCGTCGTCGACGTGGGCGACCTGCGCATCCAGCGCGACCTGCGGCCCCTGAGAGATGACCCAGCCGAGAGGGCCGAAGGTGTCGGCGACCCGTTCGGAAAACAGCGTCTTGCCGCGGATGCCGAAACCGGCGGTAAACACCACCGGCGAAGGCTGCAGGCTGCCGTGCAGGCGTGACAGATCGCGCATCACGCTGACGCCGGGATAATCCGCATGCTCGATCAGCTCCGCCAGCTGCGCCATCAGGCGTTGGCAGAAGGCGTTCAGGTTTTCCGTCGGGTTCAATTCCACGCCGAGCAATACCAGATTAGAGAAGTCGCCGACGAGGCGATGCGCGTCTTCCCGTTCGCTCTCGCGGTGGAACAGCGGCACGTTGAGCCGGAAGCGCGTCATGTTCCAACCCTGGCCGACGGCCAGCGCGAACAGCGCCAGAAATAGCGTCGAGAGGGAGGTGTGGTGCCGCTTGGCCACGCTCTCCAGCGCGCGGCTTTCTTCTGCATTCAACTGGATGGCCAAACGATCGCTGCGGCAGCGGTCCGGCGTGCGCAGCAGGCGCGGCGCCGGCGGCACCTGCGCCAGGCGAGCACGCCACCAACGCTGGCTGCGTTCGCGCCGCTGGTGCAGCGCCTCGTCGGCGTTGCGTCGTTCGAGGTGATCGAAGTAGGCCGGCGGCGCGTCATGGGAGGGCGCCGCCGGACACTGGTGATAAAACGCCGCCAGATCCTCCATCAGCAGGCGAAAGCTCATGGCATCGCCGGCGATCATGTCGAGATCGACGTGCAAGCGGCTGCGCCCTTCCGGCAGCAGGCTCAGGCTGATATCGCAGGGAACGCCCTGTTCCAGCGGCAGCAGCTGGGTGCTTTTCGCCTGGCGTTTGGCGGCGAGCGCGGCCGCCAGCGTCGCTTCATCGGCGTGTCGCCAGTCGTCGAGATGCAAGGTATGCCGGGGACTGGGGGGCGCGATCGTCTGTTGGCCATCGTCGGTAATGCGCAGGCGCAGCAGCGGATGATGCAGGTACAACATCTCTACGGCCTGGCGCAGACGAGCGGCATCCAGCTCGCCGCCGTCGAACTCCGCATACAGGTGGGCGGCCATGCCGCCCAGAGGGGGAGCGGACTGTCGGCCTACCCAATAGGCGGCCTGCATCGTGGTTAACGCTTTCATCGGGTATCCATTTTGATTAAGCCAACGAGACTGCAAGAATATATCCAAATGTTAATAGGAATGAAAATTATTATTATTTGATCCATTTGGCGCACGGGTGCTATCTATAAGGCGTTTTAGCAATACCGAGCAGAGAGGGCGTTGGGCGTGAATAATTTATCTATATTATTCTTAGCATTGAAATGATTGCTTGTTATTACAGCGCTCGTTTTTCCTGCGAAAGTATAAGGGTTTCTGGCAGTTATCTTGTCAGGCCTCACACCTTTATTGATAATGATTTGCATTAGAAAATGCAAAATATTATCATTCTTAACATTATTTTACGTTTTTATACAAGCTGCCGGCCGGCTCCGCCGGCGGCTTGGCCGTGGACGGGGCCGCGCCCGTTCGGCCGCGAAAGACATGGGTTTGCCGCAGGGATAAGCAACAGCAAGGCCGGGAAGGCCGCAGCGTCATGATCTGTGTGAGTGTCGATGTAGGTTGTGTAAAAAAAAATCAAATTTTGTGCACCTCTGGGATGAAAGGAGAAGACATCTATGGGCAAGCATTTTGCGGCTCAACGGCATGAAAGCGTAGGAAACGGGGAAAAGGCGGGGTTGAAAGCCATTGGGGCATTTTCCTCCGTATTTTTAGGGGTTTGTTCACTGGCGATCGGTAACGTCAACGCGGCGGAAACGAAGAGCAACGAAACCTACCAGGACGCGGAAACGCTGCTGGTCACCGGTGAGAAGATCAAACGGTCCATTTTCGACACCGGCTCCAGCGTGCAGGTGTTCGACAGCAACCGCATCGCCTCGATGCCCGATGCGGTGCAGATCCCCGATCTGCTGCGCATGACCCCCAACGTGGTGGATCTGGGCATCGGCAACGAACTGCCGACCGTGCGCGGCATCGACGGTTCCGGCCCGAACGTCGGCGCCAACGCTTTCCTTAGCGGCACCCGCCCGCGCCTCAATCTGTCATTGGACGGCCGTTCGCTGACTTATAACGAACAGGCGTTCGGTCCGCAGTCGCTGTGGGATCTGGATCGCGTCGAAGTGTTCCTCGGCCCGCAAAGCTACATCCAGGGGCGCAACGCCATCGCCGGCGCCATCGTCATGGCCAGTAAGGATCCGACCTTCGAGTGGGAAAGCGCCTTCAAGGGCGGGGCCGGCAACCAGCACTCTTCACAGTTGGCGGCCATGGCGTCCGGCCCGCTGGTGGAAGATCAGCTGGCGTTCCGCGTCAGCGTCGATCGCCAGCGCCGCCGCAGCGAAGCCGATCTGCCGGCCTATGCGCCGGTGGGCGATCCGCGCGAAGTGGAAGCCACCACCGCCCGCGCCAAGCTGTTGTTCAACCCGGCCGGCCTGCGCGATCTGACCACCAAGCTGACCTTCAACCACTTCGGCAGCACCGCGCCGCAGAACGAAAGCCTCAACCCGCAGCCACATCCGACCAATCCGCGCCACGATCCGCGCCGCGCCGTGTTCAAAAGCAACATGAACAGCACCATCTGGGATCTGGCCTGGGAGCAGTCCGACGCACTGACGTTGGAAAACCGCGTTATCTACACCGATTTCAACATCAACCGTCCGACCGCTTACAACATCCAATACGCCGAGATCGACGGCCAGGAAGTTCACGTGGAGCCGGTAGTGCGCTTCGGCGGCGCGGACAGCCGCCTGCACGGGCTGGCGGGGCTGCGTTACTTCCACGGCACGCAGGATGAGTTCGTCAACATCTTCGGCGGCTCGACCTTCAAGGATAAGACCGATACCCATTCGGCGTTCGCCGAGCTGACCTATGCGCTGACGCCGCAGGTGGACGTGACCGCCGCCAGCCGTCTGGAGCGCGAACATCGTCGCCGCGACGGCGGCAGCCAGGCGGTGCGCATCGATTTCGATGAAACCTACACCGTGTTTCTGCCGAAGCTGGACGTGGCCTGGAAACCGACGGATACCCAAACCTACGGCGCCAAGATCGCACGCGGCTATAACGCCGGCGGCGGCGGCATCACGATCGGCACGCCGGTGGTCAGCTACACCTACGGTTCCGAGTATGTCTGGAACTACGAGCTGTACACCCGCCATCACCTGAAAGACGCCAATGTGGTGCTGACGGGTAACATCTTCTACAACGATTACAAGGATATGCAGCTGCCGTACTCGCTGGGCGAGAACTCCAGCGTGATCCGCAACGCCGACAAGGTGGAAACCTACGGCGCGGAAATCGGCGCTACCTGGCAGCCGCGCTGGGATTTCGAACTGTTCGGCAACCTCGGCCTGTTGAAAACCGACATCAAGAAGTTCTCGGGCAGCGGCGTGGAAGGGCATGAGCTGGCGCGCGCGCCGGCTTACACCGCCAACATGGGCGCCAAATATCAGTTCCTGAAAGGGTGGGAGCTGAGCAGCAATGTGGCGTTTACCGACTCCTACTATTCGCAATACGACAACGACTCGCGCGGGCGCATCGGCTCCTATTGGACGGCCAACGCCCAGCTGGCTTACACCTTCGACTACGGTCGCGCCACGCTGTATGCGAAAAACCTGTTTGATTCCGACCGCCGCGAGATGGTCAGAAGCAATGACATTTACACGGCGACGCTCCAGCGAGGCCGCCTGGTCGGCGCAGCGGTTGAGCTGACTTTCTAACGCTATCGCGGTGACGGGGGACGAATGTCCCCCGTTTTATGCGCTATCCCGGCACGGCCGGGCAAAGGAGATAACGCAGTGATCGGTGATTTTGACAGCATTCTGAGCGATGAAGAGGCCCAGCGGCTGGAGAGCGCGTTTCAGGCGCTGGGCGCGGGGGCGGCGAACGGCGAGCGGCCGGTAAGCGAAGCCGAAGAACGGGCATGGTTTGCCCATCTGCAGCAGGGTGACGCGCGCGGGCAGCGGGCGCTGGCCTGGCGCCTGACGGGAGAGGTGGATATCGCCCAACTGACGGCGGCGCTGCAGGCGCTGGTGCGGGAAACGCCGGGCGTGAACGTGCATTACGTTTTTGATGACGAAAACGGTCTGATTAAACGCGCCGCCGATTCGGCGCCGTTGTCGGTGAGCCTGCGTCAGGTGGCGGATGAACAACACGCCATGGATTGCCTGCTCCAGGCGCAGGCGGCGCCGTTTGAACTGGAAAGCGAAGCGCCGCTGCGCTTCCTGCTGTTGCTCACGCCGGGCGGTGACGTGATGTTGGGCGCGGTCTTGCATGACATCCTGGCGGAAACGCTGCCGTGGCGCCACCTGCCGGCGATGTTGTCCGCCCGTTATAACGGAGATGCGATGCCTCTGCCTTTCGCGGCGGAGCCGGTCGAGCCGCCGGAAATCCCTGAGCCACAGCTGCCCTGGGCGCGCCAGGCGGTTTCGCTGCAGGATTACCGCAGCCCGGCGCAGCGTGCTGAAGCCTTGCCGTCGGTGGGCGCGCGCGTGGTCACGCGCATTGCGCGCTCGCTGTTGCCCGCCAACGACACGCCGCGGGCCTTGCTGGCGGCGGTGGCGGCGCGGTTTGCCGAGTTCGTCGCCGCGCAGGCCGGTGGCCAAGCGGTCCAGCTGTGCGTGCCGGCCGCAGAAACGGCGGAGTGCGTCGGTCTGGAGCTGGGCCTGACGGCGGCGCCGCTGATGCGCCTGACCGTGCAGCATGGCGAGGGCGACATCGGGCAGCGGCTGCTGGCGCAGGCCGTGGCTGAACAGCCGGATCCGCAACGGGCGCAGCTGCTGGTGGCCTGGCGCGACGAGCTGGCCGCAGAGTGGCGGCTGGAAGGCGTTCATGCCGAGCGCCTGTTGCTGCCGCCGCTGCATACGCCGTTTGAACTGGCGCTGCTGCTGGGCTTGCCCGAGGCGGAAGCGCTGACGCTGGAGCTGGTCACCGACCCGCGCCTGTCTCCGCACGCGGCGCCTTTCCTGCTGGAGCAGTTCAGCGCTTTCCTGGCCGGGCAGCGAATTGCCGTCGCATTGCCGGTGGCTGAGTCCGCTTCCCCGGCGATGGCCGCGCCGGTGGCGAACGGCGACGCCGACGAAAGCGTTGCGCCGCTGATTTTGCAGGAGTTCCGTGAGGCGCTGGTGGCCCCGGAAATGACCCTGGATGAAGACTTCTTCGATCGCGGCGGCCATTCGCTGGTCGCTACCCGGGTGATTGGCCGCTTGCTGAGCCTGCATCAGATCGAAATCAACATTAACGATCTGTTCAGCCATCCGACGGCGCGCGGGCTGGCGGGCTACGCCAAACGCCTGAACGTCGCGCAGCCGAATGCCTCGGTAGCCATCGCTGACGATCATGATCGGGCGCAGGCGCCGCTGTCGCTGGCGCAGGAATCGCTGTGGAAGGTGTATGAAGCCTTCGGCCATGACGAGATTTTCAACCTGCCGTTCTCTCTGCGCTTCTTCGATGCGGTGGACGAAACGGCGCTGCACCAGGCGTTTATCGACGTCATGACTCGCCATACCGTGCTGCGTTCACGCTTTGTCGAGCAGCAGGGGGAGGTGGTACAGGTGGTGGTGCCGGCCGCAGAACTGCCGGATTATCAGTGGTTCCGCTTCTCTCACGAGACGCCAGCGGGTAATGCCGCCGCCCTGTTGGCCGACGCCGGCCAGCACCGGTTCGATCTGGCCGCCGAGCTGCCGCTGCGCGCCACGCTGCTGCGCGATGCGGACAACGGCCAACAGCTGCTGTCGTTGCTGTTCCACCATGTGGTGCTGGATGAATGGTCGCTCAACCTGATGATGGACGAGTTGGGCATCGCCTATCGCCATCGCGTCGTCGGCCAGGCGCCGCAGTGGAGCGGGCAGCCGCCGCAGTTCCACACTTTCGCCCGGCAGCAGCGGGCCTCCGGGGTGCAGCAGCAACATCTGGACTACTGGCTCGATGCGCTGCGCGGCGCGCCGGTCGGCCAGCCGATCTTCCGGCAAGAAGCGTCCACCCATCCGGCGGTGCCGGCACCGGCGGACGTCAACGGCGGCTGGCTGGAGTTCGAGGTCGATCCTGCCGTGGCGGAAGGCTTGTATCAGCTTGCCCGCCGCAACAACGCGTCGCTGTTCAACGTGGTGTATGCCGGGATTACCTCGGCGCTGCGTCTGCTGGGCGGCCCGGCGGATCTGCTGGTGGGCACCTCAACCTCTGGCCGTAACGACGCCGAGTTCTTCGATACCGTCGGCTATTTCACCACCGTGGTGGTGCACCGCGTGCGCTTTGACGAAGGGCTGACGGTGGCCGGGTTGGTCAGCCAGGTGAAAAACACCATCAATGGCTCGCTGCCGTACACCGACATTCCGATCGATCTGGTGGAAGAAGGGCTGTTCGGCGTGGACGCCGACCGCAAGAACCACATGTTCGAAGTGTTCATCCAGATCCACAGCCGCATCAAGCTGAACGGCGAGTTCCGGCTGCAGGACGGCAGTGCGATCGCCTACCGTCAGGTGGAGCCGGAGAAAGCCGAATCGCTGCTCGGCCTGCAGTTTGAGGTGATGGAAGACGATCTGGCCGGGAAGAAATCCCTGCGGGTGATGATGACCTACCGTCAGGACCACTACAGCCGGGAGCAGGCCACTCTGATCGCCGACGGCGTTCAGCATGTCTTTACCCAGTTTGCGCAGCACATCGCTGGTGATATCGCTCTGGCGGCGCTGCCGCCCGGGCCGCAGGCATGACGTTGTTTCACTCTAACCGAAAGCATGATTTTCAAGGAGATAAAAGGATGTCTGGAACCCTAGCAACCCCGCGCGCGTTACTGTCGCTGCTGGTGGCGGCCTCTCTGGTGGTCGCCGGCGCCGCGCAGGCGGACGATGCCGGCATCAAACCGCAGGACATCAAGCGCCAGGCGCTGTCGTCGGCGGTGGTGGAGATGGCCTACAGCACCTCGCAGCAGGCGCTGTTCGTCAGCGCGCCGGACTGGAAGGAAGAAGCGCGCTCCCGCGTGCTGCGGCTGGATCCCAACACCCTGGCGATCAAGGCGGAGATCCCGCTGAAGGTGAAAGGCTTCGGCGTGGCGCTGAACGATGCGGGCAACCGTTTGTACCTGACGCAGGCCTTCAACGGCGAAGTCGGGGTGGTGGACACCACCACCAACCATGCGCTCGACAGCATCAAGCTGCTGGATAAAGCGGTGCTGGAGCAGGCCTACAAGCAGGCGGGCATCAGCGGCAAGCGCCTGGATTTCCTGCTGGCGGAGCTGAAGAAGTTCAAGATCACTGAGGACTACCTGTACCGCATCCGCGAGATTAAATATGACGCGCAAAGCGGCCGCCTGTTCCTGCCGGGGCTGGGCTTCGGCGTCGACAGCGTGCTGTACGTGGTCGATACCAAGGCCGGCAAGCTGGAGAAAGTGATCCCGGGCTTCGGTTACAACGCGGTGGGCATCACGCTGGATGAGAAGGGCCGCAGAGTGTTCGTCTCCAACATGCAGGGGCAGGTGATCACCCTGAACGCCGACACGTTGGCGATCGCCGCCACGCACGAGGTGCAGGCCGATCAGTTGCTGAACCTGGTGTATGACCCGGCGAGCAACCGCCTGTTGGGCGTCGATCAGGGCATCGACCGCGACGACTACCGCAACCATCATCTGGGGCGCGACTACGTGAAGCGCAGCAGCGGCCACCGGGTGTTCGCGCTGGATGCGGACAGCGGCAAGGTGCTGGCCAGCGAACTGACGGATGAAGTGCCGATCGGTCTGCTGCTCGACGAGCGCAGCCAGCGGCTGTATGTCGCCAACCGCAAGGGCGTGCGCGTGGATCACGGCGCCGGGACGCTGACGGTGTTCGACGCCAAGACCCTCAAGCGCCTGCAAACCGTAGACCTGCCACCGCACCCTAACAGCCTGGCGTTGGATCCGAAAGGCGATGCGCTGTTCGTAACGGTGAAAAACGACGGCGCTGCCACCAAGGCCGGCAAAGCTGAAAGCGTGGTGCGCATTCAGCTACACACCAAATAACCGAATGGAAAGATAAAAAAAGGGCGCCGCGGCGCCCTTTCTCGTGGCTGACAAAGGAGGAAAAAGCGTGGTTTTTCCTCCTTTGTGGTTATCAGCCGAAAATCAATGAATTGATTTTCCTTGTTTTCTATCTGTCGCCTAATGAAAGCCCGGCAACGTCATCCGCTTTGTCATTTACCTCAAGGGGGGCTGAGCACCCCTTTGTCGTTGGTTCATGTCATCAGAAGTGGGTGTTGATGCTCATGTAGTAGGTGCGGCCCGGTTCGTTGTAGGTGGCCGCGCCCGCACCGGCGATGTTGATCGCACCGGTGTTCGGATCGCCGACGTTCTGCGCGTTGCCGGCGCGGAACTGGCGTTTATCGAACAGGTTGTCGATGCCGGCGGTGAGGCTGACGTTTTTGGTCAGATCATAGGTCGCACTGGCGCCGACGACGGCGTAAGGGCTAACCTCGCGGGTTTCGCCGCCGGTGGCCGGTTTACCCTGGTAGTTGTACTTCTTCGGCTTCTGCCGGCCGTACCAGGTCAGGGTGGACTGCATCGACAGATCCTGCGTGGCCTGCCAGCTGAGGGTCGAGTTGACGGTGAACTTCGGGATCACCGACAGGTAATCGCCGGTGGTCTTGTTCTTGTTCTCGATCATGTAGGTGGCGTTGTTGCTCCAGGTGACGGTCTCGCTGACCGGCACGTTCAGCGAGCCTTCCAGCCCTTGCACCACCGCCTTCGGCACGTTTTCCCACTGATAGACCGCCGTGCCGGTGCTGCTGGTGGCGATGCGGGAGTTACCCGCTTCAATCTTGTTGTGGTAATCGTTGCGGAAGTAGGTCACGCCGGCCAGCCAGCCGTCGTTATGGAACTCCAACCCGATCTCTTTGTTGACGCTGGTTTCCGCCTTCAGATCGTCGTTGCCGAGCAGGTAGCAGCCGTTTCTGGTATCGCTACCGGCGCATCCCTGGCCTTTGCTGTACAGCAGATAGTTGCCGTTGGTCTGGAACAGGGTCGGGGCTTTATAGGAACGCGCGATGCCCATCTTCAGCGTGAAGTAGTCGCCCAGTTCCTGCGACAGGTTCAGCGCCGGGCTCCAGTTGTTGCCGGATTCCGAATGCAGATCGTAGCGCAGACCCGGCGTCAGCATGGTGGTGTCGGTCAGTTCAATGTTGTCTTCGGCGAACAGCGAGAAAATATGCGCGGAAGCGTAAGGGCTGCGCGTACCGGTCGTCATGCCGGGAATGGTGCCGCCCATCAGCGTTTGGCTGGTGGAGGTGCCGTCCTTCATGCGTTGTTGGCTCCACTCGGTACCCAGCGTAGCGGTTTGCGCGACGCCCAGCTCGAACGGCACGCTGACTTCGCTGTGCGCCAGGAAGTCATCCAGCTTGGTGGTGCCGAAACCGGTGTTCTTGGTATCGAAGATGCCTTCGGTGCCGCCGGCCAACCCTTCGTTTATACGGGTGTTGCGGGTGCGTTCGAACTGCACGTAGTTGTTGGTGCTCACGCCGTTGTCCCAGGCGCCGCGGTGGGTCAGGCCGAAGGTTTCACGGTAGATGCGGTTGGTCTCTTTGCCGTAGTTGCTCTGCACCAGGGCGTTGGTGTTGGTGTTCTGAGTATCGCCGGCGTACAGGTTGCCCTGGCGGCCATAGGCGTATTCGAACTCCAGCGACTGCAGATGGGCGAAATCCCAGTGCAGCAAGGCGTCGATGTTTTTATCGACCACCCCTTCGCGCCCGGCGGGCACGCTGTTGGCGTAGGCGCCGACGCGTTCGGATTTGTGCGATTCGTTAATGTCCCAGGCGTCGGCCTGCGTTTTGCTGTAGCCGCCGAACAGGCGGAAGCTCAGGGAATCGCTCAGCGGGCCGGACAGGCTGAAATCGGTACGCTTGGTGGCGCCTTCCTGCTTGTGCTGCGGCACGTTGAAGTAGCCGTTCAGCGAGCCGTGCAGCGCATCGCCGGCCTTCTTGGTGATGATGTTGACCACGCCGCCCGCGGCGCCGTTGCCATAGCGCGCCGCAGCCGGGCCGCGCAGCACTTCGATGCGTTCGATCATTTCCGGCGGCACCCAGGCGGTATCGCCGCGTGAGTCACGTTCGCCGCGCCAGCCCTGACGCACCGAGTTGCGGCTGGAGGCCGGTTTGCCGTCGATCAGAATCAGGGTATTTTCCGGGCCCATGCCGCGGATATCGATCTGGCGGTTGTTGCCGCGCTGGCCGCTGGTGGAGTTGCCGGTCAGGTTAACCCCGGGCATGGTGCGGATCAGTTCGCTGATGTCGCGCGCCGGCGGGCGTTTCTTGATCTCGTCGGCGGTGATGGTGGATACCCCCGGCGCCTGCAGGTTCTGCCGGGCGGCGGTCACGACGATGGTGTCTTCGCCGCGCGGCTTTTTATCCGCTGTGCCGCTGTTTTCTTCCGTGGTGGGGGTGTCGGTCTGCTGCGCGGCGTTGGCGAACGCGGACGCGCCCAATCCCAAGCCGATAAGAGTGGCCAAAGAATAACGTGATAGCTTGCTTTTCATTTGAGTGTCCTACCTTGCTGCCCTCCCTCGCCGAATGGGGGAAAGGCGGTTGTAGTTTTTGTGTAGTCGGAATAGAAAATCGGCTGCGGCAAGGGATGCCATTGATGTATCCCCGATCCCTGTCCGTTGCGCGCAATACCAGCACGATCTCCAAGCCTTACACACTATTGCAAATGCAAATTATTATCAATAGTATTTGGCCTACAGTGTGTTCGGGCGGTGGCCGGCGATAGGGAAAAGTCGACGTTCCCGGTGCCGCCAACTACAAAATGGGTAGGCGTTGTGAATACAGAACTAGAGTCAGAAAGCAGCAGATTATTGGCCAGCAGCAATGCGGGCAGTCCAGGGTGGTGGTTGACGGTGGCACGACGCGGTACGCCATGGGTAGAACCGGCGGGTAACGGCCGGTGGCGAACCACCTTTTTCTGGCGCGATCCGCAGGGATGCGAATTGACTTCCGCCTACCGCCGGGTGTGGATCAACATCAACTGCCTGACCGACCACCATCAGCCGAATCCGCCGCAAAGCCTGCTGCGTTTGGCCGGTACCGACGTATGGTACTGGCAGACCGAGCTGAACGGCGCCTGGCGCGGCAGCTACTGCTTTATTCCTTGTTTTGACGAGCGGCCGCCGGCGTTCAGCGACGACGACGCGCACGCCAACATGCACAACCTGCGTCACTGGTGGCACCAGGTGTTCGCCTGCGCCACTCCCGATCTGCTCAACCCCTATCGCTCCTGGCAAAGCACCAGCGGCCACAGCGTTTCCGGTCTGCACATGCCGGATGCGCCGCCGCAGCCGGTGTGGCGCTCGTTCGATGAGTATGAGATCGCCAGCGGGCGCTGCACGCCACCGCTGCCGGCGCGTTTGCAGCGCCATACCTGGCAGAGCGAGCGTCTGGGCAACAGCCGCGATGTCTGGGTCTACACCACCGGCGACAGCAAGCCGGCCGAACGCCCGCTCGCGATCCTGCTCGACGGCCAGTTCTGGGCGAAGCAAATGCCGGTCTGGGCGCCGTTGATGCAACTGACCCGCGAGGGGGCGTTGCCGGAAGCGGTGTATGTGCTGATCGACATCATCGATCTGCCGCACCGGGCGCGTGAGCTGACCTGCAAGGACGATTTCTGGCTGGCGGTGCAGGAAGAACTGATGCCGCAACTGGCCGAATGGGCGCCGCACAGCGACAATCCGGCCGAGACTGTGGTGGCGGGGCAAAGCTTTGGCGGCCTGGCCTCTCTGTACGCCGGGCTGCGCTGGCCGCAGCGCTTCGGCGCGGTGATCACCCAGTCCGGCTCCTATTGGTGGCCGCGGCGCGACATGCTGCAGCTGCCGAGTATTCCCGACGACGCCTGCTGGCTGATGCAACAGGTCGAACGCCACGGCCTGGGCAACCACGGCGCGCTGAAGGTATTTATGGAAGCCGGTACGCAGGAAAAGCTGGTGCATCAGGTCAGCGGGCAAATGGCGGCGCGCCTGAGCGAAGCCGGCCATCGGGTGCACTACCGGGTGGTGGAAGGCGGGCACGACGCGCTGTGCTGGCGCAGCGGCCTGACCGACGGGCTGCAGGCGGTGTGGGCTTCCGCTTTCGCCACCGCTTATCCGGCATCGGTAACGACGGCGGCACAAGGAACGCAGGATGGAAAGCCTGAATCCGTTCGATGATCAACAGCAGCGCAGCCTGGTGCTGCGCAACGTACAACAACAATACAGTTTGTGGCCGGATTTCCGCGCCATTCCACCCGATTGGACGATCGTATTTGGCCCGGCGGCGCGCACCGAGTGCGCCGAGTGGCTGGAACAGCATTGGCAAGATATTCTGCCGGTCGCAGCACGCAAGGCGTGACCGGCGCCTGGTAATCACGGGAGCAATAAGCAGTGTCACACACCCCTAACTCTCTCAGCGGCCCGGCGCTTGCGGGCGAATGGCCGCTGGTCGCGGCGCAACCCGGCATTTGGGTCGCCGATCAAATCTCCCCGCATCGCAATGCTTACGCGGTGGCGCATGCCATCGAACTCAACGGCCCCGTCGCCGTGGAGCCCCTGCTGCAGGCCATCACCCAGGGCCTCGGCGAGGTGGACATGCTGCGGCTGCGTTTTGCGGAACGCGACGGCGTGCCGGTGCAATGGCTGGATGACTCGCTGGCGGTGCACGCGCCGGAACTTGTCGATCTGACGACGTCGCCGGATCCCGAAGCCGCCGCGCGCGCGCTGATGGATATCGATCTGGCGAGCGATCTGCGCGCCGGCAGCGGCGCACCGCTGTATCGCCATGTGGTGATGCGCCTGGCGGACGATCGCTGGTTCTGGTATCAGCGTTATCACCATCTGCTGGTGGATGGTTTCAGCTTCACCGCCATCGCTCGCCGCGTGGCGGCGATTTATACCCATCTTTGCCGCGGCGACGCGCTGGAGCCGACGCCTTTCACGGCGTTCAGCGACGTGGTGGCGGAATACCAGGCTTACCGGCAGGCGCCGGCCTGGCAACGCGACGCCGATTTCTGGCGCGAAAAAGCGCGGCAGCTGCCGCCGCCGGCCACGATCTGCCCGCAGCCGCTGGCCGGGCAAACGCCCACGCCGCGCATCCACCGGCTGGAACAGCGCTGCGAGCCGCAGGCCTTCGCCGAACTGGTGCAGCGTGGCGCGCAGCAGAAGCTGAACGCCGCCGATATGGCGGTGGCGCTGGTGGCGCTGTGGGTGTCGCGCCTGAGCGGCCAACCGAGCTTCAGCGCCGGTTTTATCTTCATGCGCCGTACCGGCTCGGCCGCCCTGTGCGCCGCCGGCCCGGTGATCAACGTGCTGCCGATGGAGATGCATCTCGAGCCGCAGGCCACGCTGTATGAGGCCGCCGCACGCATCAGCCGCGAGCTGAAAACGGTGCGCCGCCATCAGCGCTACGACGCCGAACAGGTGCAGCGCGATCTGGGGCGCATCGGCGACGGCGAACCGCTGTACGGCACGGTCTTCAACTTCAAAATGTTCGATTACCAGCTGGATTTCGCCGGCATCGAGGGCATTACCCACGATCTGGCCTCCGGGCCGGTGCGCGATCTGGAGATTGCGCTGTTTATCGATGAACACCGCCAATTGAAGGTGGAGCTGCTGGCCAATGCCGAACGTTACAGCCGCCAGGAGCTGCAGGCGCACCTGCAACGGTTGCCGCTGCTGCTGGCGCAGTTCGCCGCGCAGGCAACGTTGCCGATCGGCGAGGCCGATATGCTGACCGCCGACGATCGCGCGCTGCTGGCGCGGATCAACGACACGGCGCATCCGGTGCCGGCGACCACGCTGAGCCAATTGCTGGCGCAGCAGGCGCAAGCCACGCCGGACGCGCCGGCGTTGGCGGATGCGCATTTCAGCTTCACCTACCGCGAAACGCGCGAGCAGGTCACGGCGCTGGCGCGCCAGCTGGTGGCGCAGGGCGTGCGGCCGGGCGACATCGTGGCGGTGGCGCTGCCGCGCTCGGTGTTCCTGTCGCTGGCGTTGATGGCGATCGTCGAAGCGGGCGCCGCCTACCTGCCGCTGGACACCGGTTATCCGGACGAGCGGCTGGCGATGATGCTGGAAGACGCCGCGCCCCGCTTGCTCATCACTCACCCGGCGCAGCAGGCGCGTTTCGCCGATAAGGGCGACATGTTGCTGTATGACGCGCCGCTGGCGGCCGATCACGCCGCCGGGGTGGCGATCGCGGGCCCGACGCCGGACCATGCGGCCTATATCATCTTTACCTCCGGCTCCACCGGGCGCCCGAAAGGCGTGCTGGTCGGCCATCAGGCGATCGTCAACCGCCTGCTGTGGATGCAACACCAGTATCCGCTGGGGGCGGACGACGCGGTGCTGCAGAAAACGCCGTGCAGTTTCGATGTCTCGGTGTGGGAATTCTTCTGGCCATTGATGGTCGGCGCCCGGCTGGTGATGGCGCCGCCGGAGGCGCACCGCGATCCGCAGCAGCTGCAACAGCTGATCGCTCAACACCGCATTACCACGATGCACTTCGTACCGTCGATGCTGGCGGCTTTCGTTGCCGCCCTGGACGACGACGCGGCGGTGGCGAGCTGCGCCGCGCTGCGCCAGGTGTTCTGCAGCGGCGAAGCGCTGCCGGCGGAGCTGTGCCGCCTGTGGCAAAGCCGCACGGCGGTGCCGCTGCACAACCTCTACGGCCCGACCGAAGCGGCGGTGGACGTGACCTGGCATCCGGCCTACGGCGAGGCGCTGGCGAAGGTGACCGGCGCCAACGTGCCGATTGGCCTGCCGGTGTGGAACACCGGGCTGCGCATTCTGGACGCGCGTCTGCGGCCGGTGCCGCCGGGCGTGGCGGGCGATCTGTATCTGACCGGCGTCCAGTTGGCGCACGGCTACCTTGGCCGGCCGGATCTGACCGCCAGCCGCTTTGTCGCCGATCCGTTCGGTGAGGGGGGGCGCATGTACCGCACCGGCGACGTGGCGCGCTGGCTGCCGGACGGCGCGGTGGAATATTTGGGCCGCAGCGACGATCAGCTGAAGATCCGCGGGCAGCGTATCGAGCTGAGTGAAATCGACCACGCCCTGCTGTCGCTGCCGGGCGTGCGCCAGGCGGTGACGCACGCGCGGGTGCTGCAGGGCACGCCGGTGGACGCCGGCGGCGATGCGCGCCAGCTGGTGGGTTATCTGGTGATGCAGCCTGGCGCGAGCTGGGATGCGGAAGCCCTGCGCGCGGCGCTGGCCGACCGTCTGCCGCCGCACATGGTGCCGGTGGCGTTGGTGGAAATGCGCGATTTGCCGCTGAGCGCCAACGGCAAGCTGGATCGCAAGGCCCTGCCGCAGCCGCAGGGCGGTGAGCGCAAGGCAGGGCGTCCGCCGCAGGCCGGGGTGGAAAGCGAGATCGCCGCAGTATTTGCCCGCCTGCTGCAGCGCGAGCAGGTGTTCGCCGACGACGATTTCTTCGCGCTGGGCGGCCATTCGCTGCTGGCGATGCGTCTGGCGGCCGAGCTGCGCCGCGATCTGGGCAAGGCGGTGTCCGTCGGCCAGGTGATGGTGGCGTCGCGCGTCGAGCAACTGGCCGCCTTGCTGGCGGAAGATCGCACGCAGGAAGAGGCCGATCGCAGTGGCTTCGACAGCGTATTGCCGCTGCGCGTCACCGAGGGGCCGACGCTGTTCTGTCTGCATCCGGCGTCCGGTTTCTCCTGGCAGTTCAGCGTATTGCCGCGCTATCTCGATCAGCACTGGTCGCTGGTCGGCATTCAGTCGCCGCGGCCGGACGGCCCGCTGGCGCTGAGCGAAGACATGGACCAGGTGGTGGAGGCGCACCTGCAGACGGTGCTGCAGGTGCAGCCGCACGGGCCGTACCACTTCATCGGCTACTCGCTGGGCGGCACGCTGGCCCAGGGCATCGCCGCCCGGCTGCAGGCGCGCGGCGAGCAGGTGGCGTTCCTCGGCCTGCTGGATACCTATCCGCCGGAGACCCAAAACTGGGACGTAATGCTGGACGACAACGTGTTGAAGGAAGTGCAGCGCGAGCGCGAACAGTTCCTGGCGGTGTCGCAGGATACGCTCGATCCCGTACTGGGCGAGACGCGCACCCTGATGTTCGACAACATCGAAGCCAACTACGCCGATTCGGTGCGGTTGCTGTCGCACACGCGGACCGCCCGCTTCCACGGCCAGGCGACGCTGTTCGTCGCCAAACGCACGTTGCAGGCAGGGATGGACGTGCAGCAGACCTGGTCGCAGTACGTCGATGCGCTGCAGGCGCACGAGCTCGACTGCGCGCATGTCGATATCGTTTCGCCGGCGTCGTTCAAAGTGCTGGGGCCGCTGCTGAATCGGATTTTGCGCACGCTGTAATGACGCCCGTCATCTCGCCGCCAGGCACGGGGATTGCCCCGCGTTTGGCGGCGTTTCTTGCGTCCGCTCACAATTGAATATCAATGATTTCTATTATCATTATTGATTTCGTTATCTGTGCTAGCATAGCGCTCCGCAACTGCAGAATCCCCGTTTAAAGATGTGGTGAACAACCGATGAGTAGCAAACCCTCCATCCTGCTTGATTTTAGCCTGCTGAAAACCCACCGGGCCTTTCGCGCGGTATTCTGCGCGCGTTTCATCTCCATTGTGGCGCTGGGGCTGATGGCGATCGCCATCCCGGTGCAGATCCAGGCGCTGACCGGTTCCACCCTGCAGGTCGGGTTGGCGGTGACGCTGGCCGGCGGCGGCATGTTCGCCGGGCTGCTGATGGGCGGCGTATTGGCCGATCGCTATGAGCGGCGCCGGTTGATCCTGTTCGCGCGCTCCACTTGCGGCATCGGGTTCGTCGGCCTGTGCCTCAACGCCCTGTTGCCGTCACCTTCGCTGGCGGCCATTTATCTGCTGGCGGTGTGGGACGGTTTCTTCGGCGCCGTGGGGGTGACGGCGCTGCTGGCGGCCACGCCGGCGCTGGTGGGCCGCGAAAACATCGTGCAGGCGGGCGCCATCAGCATGCTGACGGTGCGCTTCGGCTCGATTCTTTCCCCGGCCATCGGCGGCCTGGTGATCGCCCATATGGGCATCGCCTGGAACTACGGCCTGGCGGCGTTCGGCACTCTGCTGACGTTGCTGCCGCTGCTGAGCCTGCCGCAGCTGATGCCGCCGCCGCAGCCGCGGGAACATCCGCTGCGCGCGCTGGCGGGCGGTTTCGCCTTCCTGTTCCAGAACAAGGTGATCGGCATGGTGGCGCTGATCGGCGCGTTGCTGACCATGGCCAGCGCGGTGCGCGTGCTGTACCCGGCGATGGCGGAAAGCTGGCGCATCGATGCAGCCCACCTCGGTTATATGTACGCCGCCGTGCCGCTCGGCGCGACTATTGGTGCGTTCACCAGCGGGCGCGTGGCGCACGTGGCGCGCCCCGGTTGGGTGATGCTGCTGACGGCGATCGCGGCTTTCGCCTCTATTGGCCTGTTCGGCCTGATGCCGTGGTACAGCCTGGCGTTGCTGTGCCTGGTGGCGTTTGGCTACCTGAGCGCGCTGAACTCGCTGCTGCAATACGGCCTGATCCAGGGCCTGACGCCGGACAATTTCCTTGGCCGCATCAACGGTCTGTGGACGGCTCAGAACGTGGTGGGCGATGCGCTGGGCGCGTTGCTGCTGGGGGCGATGGGCGCCTTTATGCTGCCAGCGATGAGCGCCAGCGGTTTCGGCTTCGGCGCGGCGCTGCTCGGCATCCTGTTGCTGTTCGCCATGACCGGTTTGCGCCAGGTTACGCTGCACAAACCGGAGCCGCAGCCCGCCACAGAAAAGTAGTCGAACGCGTTAAAACAACGCTGTGGGATCAAATAGCAATGCTTATCATCGGCATGCGTAAAACCCACAGCGTTTATGTCATGATTTCGAAATGAAAGAAGTGCTTACGTTTATTGACATAGCAAATATCGGCGAGTAATTTAGCGCGGAATCAACTCAAATGATAATCATTATTATATTGGTTATCACTTCAAATTCTTGAGGGCGAAGCGATGGTTACTGCCGTGAACGACATCAATCGAAAGGAAATGCAGGAGCGCGAAGAACACCGGTTCGCCGCTGATTTTTCTCCGGCGTCGGGCTTCTTCTTTACCTCCCCTTACCGCAGCTTGACCACCACCGGTTGTTTCAGCCGCATTCGCCTGCCGGCCGCGGACGGCGCAGATCTGAACGGCGAGTTCCAGCGCCGCGTGCGGCAGGCGTTTGCCGAGGCCCGTCAGGCCGGCATCAAAAAGCCGCTGCTGTGTGGCGCCATTCCGTTCGATACCCGGCAGCCTTCGGCGCTGTTTGTTCCCCAGCAGAGCCGCTGGTTCGACCGCGCCGCCTTTATGGCCGGCGTTCGGCCTTCGGCGAACGGCCCTGAACTGGCCGGGGTGACGGAGCTGCCGCCGCAGCAGACGTTCATGAACATGGTCAGCGACGCCGTTGCCGCGATGAAGGCCGGTGAGCTGGATAAAGTGGTTTTGTCGCGCCTGCTGGAGATCGAAACGCGTCAGCCGGTGGATCGCCATGCGCTGATGGCGCGCGTGATCGCCCAGAACCCACACGGTTTCCACTTCCATGTACCGCTGGAGCAGGGCGCGCTGTTGGGTGCCAGCCCAGAGCTGCTGCTGCGTCAGGACGGCGGCCGTTTCTATTCCAACCCGCTGGCCGGTTCCGCCCGGCGCGAGGCCGATCCGCAGCGCGATCGCGAAGTGGGGGAGCGGCTGATGGCCTCGGCGAAAGATCGCCACGAGCACCGCATCGTCACCGAAAGCATGCGCGACGTGCTGGCCGGCCGCTGCCGCTACCTGAACGTGCCGCACACCCCTGAACTGCTGACCACCACCACGCTGTGGCATCTCTCCACGCCGATCGACGGCGAGGCGGCGTCTCCGGACGAAAACGCCCTGTCGCTGGCCTGCCTGTTGCACCCGACGCCGGCGCTGTGCGGCATGCCGACGGCCGAGGCGCACGCCCTGATCGGCAAGCTGGAGCCGTTCGATCGCGGCCTGTTCGGCGGCATCGTCGGCTGGTGCGACGACGAAGGCAACGGCGAGTGGGTTGTGACTATCCGCTGTGGCACCGTTGACGGCAACCGGGTACGGCTGTTCGCCGGCGCCGGCATTGTGGAAGACTCTTCACCCGAATCTGAATGGCATGAAACAGGTACCAAACTCAGCACCATTCTGCGTGCCTTTGGTATGAATCAAGGATAACGACAAGATGAGCATTGCCTTTACCCCCTGGCCGGCGGAGTTCGCCAGCCGCTATCGCGAGCGCGGCTACTGGATTGACAAGCCGCTGACCGAGATCCTCGACCGCCAGGCCAACAACGACGCTCCGGCGATTATCGACGCCCAGGGCAGCCTGACCTACCGCGAGCTGCAGCAGCGCTCCGATCGCCTGGCGGCCGCTTTGCTGCGCCGCGGCGTGAAATCCGGCGACACCGCGCTGGTGCAGCTGGGCAACGTGGCGGAATTTTATATCGTGTTCTTCGCGCTGCTGAAAATTGGCGTGGCGCCGGTCAACGCGCTGTTCAGCCATCAGCGCAGCGAGCTGAACGCCTATGCCGAGCAGATCAAACCGGCGCTGCTGATCGCCGACCGCCGGCACGCGCTGTTTGCCGACGATCAATTCCTGAACGCCTTCCGCGATGCGCATCCTTCGCTGCGTGCCGTGGCGCTGCGCAGCCAGCCCGAGGGCGAGCTGGCGCTGGCCGCCTGGCTGGACGAAGCCAGCGACGGTTTCGTCGCGCAGCCTTCCGCGGCCGATCGGGTGGCGTTCTTCCAGCTTTCCGGCGGCAGCACCGGCACGCCGAAGCTGATCCCGCGCACCCACAACGATTACTACTACAGCATTCGCCGCAGCGTGGAGATCTGCCGTTTCGACGCGCAGACCCGTTATCTGTGCGCGCTGCCGGTGGCGCACAACTACCCGATGAGCTCGCCGGGCGTGCTGGGCGTATTTTATGGCGCCGGGCGGGTAGTGTTCGCCGCCGATCCTGATGCCGGGCAGTGCTTCCGCCTGATCGAACAGCATCAAATCAACGTGACGGCGCTGGTGCCGCCGGCGGTCACGCTGTGGCTGCAGGCGATCGAAGAGTGGGGCGGCAATGCCCAGCTTGCCAGCCTGAAACTGCTGCAGGTGGGCGGCGCCAAGCTGGGCGAAACGCTGGCGGCGCGCATTCAGAATGAAATCGGCTGCCAATTGCAGCAGGTGTTCGGCATGGCGGAAGGGCTGGTGAACTACACCCGGCTGGACGACGACGAACGCCACATCCTGACGACGCAAGGGCGGCCGATGTCGCCGGACGACGAAGTGTGGGTGGCGGATGACGACGGCAATCCGTTGCCGGCGGGTGAGATCGGGCGGTTGATGACGCGCGGGCCTTACACCTTTCGCGGTTACTACCAGAGCCCGGCGCACAACGCCGATGCCTTCGACGCCGACGGTTTCTACTGCTCCGGCGATCTGATCAGCATTAGCGAAGACGGTTACATCACCGTGCAGGGGCGGCAGAAAGACCAGATCAACCGAGGCGGAGAGAAGATCGCCGCCGAGGAGATCGAGAACCTGCTGCTGCGTCATTCGGACGTGATCAACGCCGCGCTGGTGTCGATGCCGGACGCGCTGATGGGGGAGAAGAGTTGCGCCTATATCATCGCCAACGCGCCGCTGAAGCCGGTGGTGCTGCGTCGCCACCTGCGCGAACAGGGCGTGGCGGACTTCAAACTGCCGGATCGCTTTATTCAGGTGAACAGCCTGCCGCTGACCCCGGTCGGCAAAGTGGACAAAAAACGGCTGCGCGAGCAGCTCGACGCGCAACTACAGACTCAGGCTCAGGGAGATTAATTGATGGCCATTCCAAAACTTAATGATTACGCGCTGCCGACGGCGGACGAACTGCCGCAAAATAAAGTCACCTGGCAGGTAGAACCGCAGCGCGCCGCGCTGCTGATCCACGACATGCAGCAGTATTTCCTCAATTTCTGGGGCGAAGACAGCGCGCTGATTAAACAGGTGGTGGAGAACATCGCCAACCTGCGTCGCTACTGCAAACAGCATGGCATTCCGGTGTTCTATACCGCTCAGCCGAATCAGCAGAGCGATGAAGATCGCGCGCTGTTGAACGACATGTGGGGGCCGGGCCTGAACAAACACCCCGAGCAGCAGGCGGTGACCGCTGCGCTGGCGCCGGACGAAGACGACACGGTGCTGGTGAAATGGCGCTACAGCGCTTTCCACCGCTCGCCGCTGCAGGAGATCCTGCAGGAGTCCGGCCGCGATCAGCTGATCATCTGCGGCGTGTATGCGCACATTGGCTGCCTGACCACCGCCATCGACGCCTTCATGCGCAACATCCAGCCTTTCATGGTGGCCGACGGCCTGGCGGACTTCTCGCGTGACGAACACCTGATGGCGCTGCGCTACACCGCCGGCCGCTGCGGCCGGGTGGTGACCACCGCGTCTCTGCTGCCGGCGGCCGGCATCGCCAGCATCGACGCGTTGCGTCAGCAAATCCTGCCGCTGCTGGACGAAGACAGCGAAGACATGGGCAACGATGAAAACCTGATCGATTACGGTCTGGATTCGGTGCGCATCATGGAGCTGGCGACCCGCTGGCGCAAGATCCGCGGCGATATCGACTTTATCGCGTTGGCGCGCAACCCGACCATCGACAGCTGGTGGGCGCTGCTTTCCGAAGAGAAAGCCTGATTTTAATAATGAAAAGAGGGCGGCCGCGCGGTCGCCCCGTTAGCTCTATAAGGAAATTTCGATGAATGCTTTGATCACCAAGGGAAAACGGGCGGCATTTCCGCTGATGCTGCTGTCCACGCTGCTGTTCTCCAACACCTTGCAGGCGCAGACCGCGCCGGACGTGCTGCGCAAACCGGTCGGCAAGGGCGCTTATGAAATGGCCTACAGCCCGAGCGAGAACGCGCTTTACCTGGCGACGTCGCAGAGCCGCAAGCTGGATAAGGGCGGCATCGTCTACCGCCTGGATCCGACCACGCTGGACGTGACCCAAATTATCCATAACGACATCAAGCCGTTCGGCGCCGCCGTTAATGCTAAAACCGGCACGCTGTTCTTCGGCAACACGGTCAATAACTCGGTGACCGCCATCGACGCCAAGACCGGCGACGTGAAAGGCCGCTTGGTGCTGGACGCGCGCAAGCGCTCCGAGACCGTCAAACCGCTGGCGCCGCGCGAACTGGTGGCGGATGCCGACAGCGATACCCTGTACATCACCGGGCTGGGTGAATCCAGCGTGGTGTGGGTGGTGGACGGCAAGGATCTGACCCTGCGCGCCACCGTAACCGACACCGGCAAGTACGGCACCGGCCTGGCGTTGGACGCCGCCGCCAAACGTCTGTACGTCACCAACGCCGACGGCGAGCTGGTGACTATCGATACCCAGAGCAACAAGGTGCTGTCACGCAAGAAGCTGGATGAGACTAAAGAGCACTTCTTCCTGAACATCAGCCTGGATACCGCCACCCATCGCGCCTTCATCACCGATTCCAAGCAGCCGCAGGTGCTGGTAGTGGATACCCGCAGCGGCAACATCCTGAGCAAGATCGACGTGCCGGAATCGCTGGCGGTGCTGTTCAACCCGGCGCGCAATGAAGTTTACGTGACCCATCGCCAGGCGGGTGAAGTGAGCGTGATCGACGCCAAGAGCTACAAGGTGCTGAACACCATCAAGACGCCGACCCACCCGAATAGCCTGGCGCTGTCGCCGGACGGCCAGACGCTGTACGTCAGCGTCAAGCAGGCTTCCAGCCGCGAGAAAGAAGCGACCGCGCCGGACGACGTGATCCGCGTAGCGCTGAAGTAATCCCGAGCAGGGTAAGCACCCCTCGAACAGGCGAAGCGGCGACGCTCCGCCTGTTTTTTTTCGCCGTGCGATCTGCGGTATAAAGAGGGGATTGCCCTATTGACCCGAAGGAACGTTGGTTATGCCCGTCTCACGCACGCCGTTGTTGTTGTCCGTTATTACCCTGCTGCTGCTGGCCGCGCTGATCCACAGCGGCATCAGCCCTTACGATCGCACCACCTGGCTGATGGAGGTGGCGCCGGTATTGATTGTTTTGCCGCTGCTGTGGCTGACCCATCGCCGTTATCCGCTGACGCCGCTGCTCTATACGCTGATTTTCTTCCACGCGCTGATCCTGATTTTCGGCGGCATGTACAGCTACGCCCGCGTGCCGCTGGGGTTTGAGGTGCAGCAGTGGCTGGATCTTGGCCGCAACCCGTACGACAAACTGGGGCATTTCTTCCAGGGGCTGGTGCCGGCGCTGGCGGCGCGCGAGATCCTGCTGCGCGGCGGTTATGTGCGGGGCCGCAAAATGCTGGGCTTCGTGGTGTGCTGTATCGCGCTGGCGATCAGCGCGGTGTATGAGCTTATCGAGTGGTGGGCGGCGCTGGCGCTGGGCCAGGGCGCCGATGAGTTTCTCGGCACCCAGGGCGACCCGTGGGACACGCAGTCCGACATGTTCTGCGCCTTGCTTGGCGCGATAGCCGGTCAATGGCTGTTCGGTGGCTGGCAGGATCGGCAACTGCGGCGTTTAAAGGCGTAAGCCCGGCGGCGGTTGAGCCTGGTGAAAATGGATATTTCTCGTGCCGCCCGGTATTTGCCGGGCGGCATTTTTAATATCGACATGATAAAAATCGACAATCATCAGTTAAATGTTTGGCGCCCTGTGAGACAGCGCAATGTTATTTCCTATATTTATGTTTATTTAGCTTTTTATGCGTTTTTCTAGGAATTTTCTTAACTCATGCCGTGTGCTACTATTCTCATGTTTAACAAGGGCTAATTATTATTAATTAGTTTTTTGAGCGGGGAACAATGAGATACGTAATTAATAATAAGATTAAATATCATGAGGATAGATCAGAGTTGGTGGATCTCAACGCTGAGCTGCCGCCTCAACCGCTCACCGCTACCCTGAACCGCCTGCTGTCCGCCTTGGTCAGAAACAATAACCTGGTGCTCTCCCGCGATACCCTGCTGACGCAGGTGTGGGAAGCGCACGGTCAGGTGGCCTCCGGCAATAATCTCAATAACACCATTTCCATTCTGCGCAAGATGTTTGCCGCCCTGGGCGAGGACGACATTATCGTTACGTTGCCGCGCCAGGGATTCATGTTCACCGCCGCTTCATTGAAAACGACGGACAGCCTGGCGGAGAGTTTGCCGGAGATGCCGCTCCCGGTGGCTGCAGACAACGCCTTGCCGACCAGGCCGCTGCTAACGTTGCGATTTAAGCGCCTCGGACTAGCCGCGTTGTTGTTGCTGGCGGCGGGGAGCGGCCTGTGGGCCTGGCAGGACGCCGGCTATGCGCCGATCAGCACGGTAAGCGTAGGCAACATCGGCAGCTGTGAGGTGAAGTTTGTGGCTTCTTACCATAAGGTGGGACCCGGTGAGGCCGATCTGGCGCATTTGAAAAATATGTTGGCGCAAGATAAGTCGGTTCGGTGTACGGAACCGGCGACGCTGCTGTACTACGATAGCGGATCGGTGTTGTCGGGGGCCGTTGGGCGAGCCCGGGCTTCTTATTACTTCTATTGCCCACAAGCGGAAATGGCCGCGGGCAAAGTGCAATGTGAGAACTATTATGAAAGCCGGGTTAAGTAAGCGCCTCTGGCGCTACCGTTACGCGCTGTTAGGCGCGATGGCGATCGCAGGCTGCGGCGTTTCCGCCTATTTCTTGTTTTTCAAACCGCAAATCCCGGAGTGCCGTGCGGTACTGCGTTCAACCGATCAGTTGCCTGACCAATTGATGCAGCGTGTCTTGCTGGTGAGCGTTGTACCCGAAGGCGCGCGGAGCGTGACCCTGTTGCTGAGCGGCAGCTTTTTTGACGGCGATACGCGTTATACCATCGAGCGGGCAATGATCATGGACTATCAGCGACAGGGGAGTAATTACACGCTGCGCCGTAAGGAAGCGGTCAGAAAGTCGCAAGACAATTTGGATAATGAAGCGCTTAACCGCCGTTTGCCTATGTCGGCGCCATTGATCCATTGGCGAATTGAAAAAGTCGATGAGCGTCACTATCTGTTCAGTGGTAACCATGCGCCGCTGTTCGTGTGCACCACGGCCTCCTGAGCGGAGAATGTCCCCGGCAACGCCGGGGGATTGTTTTTCGTTGGCCCTGGGGATAAATGGCGCAATGTTATGGTTGTTTATTATTGATGTAATTGTTAATGCAGGGGCTATTGCTCGCCCGCGGGCAATAGGTTAACCACTGTTCGTCCTTTTCTGCGCCCTCATTGCGAATGTTGTCATAGTAATAGATATCCGCCCGGTATTGGCAGTTGAAGCCGGCTTGCCGTATCTCTCGCTTAATGTTTGCCAACTCACCGCTGCCTAACCGCATGGTGTAAATTTGGCAATTTTGCTCATTGCCCAACGGATAAACGCTGATGCGCGTGCTGTTTTGGTAAAGCACAATCGCGGCAAACGGCACTAAACAAGCGGCCATAATCATAATTAAGCGCTGAACAGAGCGACGAAAGTTCGGCGTTCGTGCAACCGGTGGCGGCGTTGAAGCTATTTCGGTTTCGCTATAATCATTATTATTAACTTCATCGGTATTTATATCCATCAGCTGAATGCTTGCGGCGCTAAATTTAAACCCCTGACGGGGATAGGTAACAATAATATCTTCCACGCCGAACTGCGCCAATGACTTACGCAGGCCGGAAACGTAATTATTCAGGTTGTTATTGGAGGCTTTGAGCCCATGTTCAACCCAGACGTCATTAAGCAACCTCTCTCGCAGCAGCAGCTTATCATTATTGCGAATAAACAACGAAAGCAATCTGCTGGTCGGTTTAAGTAACGCTATTTTATTACTGGCATTATCGACATGCGACAGCGTGCCCTCATCCTCATTAAAGAGGATGTCTTCATTTATGATAAAAATCATTTCATTTACCCATCAACTTTCCTGTCGAGGGATTATTCTGAGACCTGATGCGGCTTTTTTCAATCCTTCACTCTGTATGTAAATAGGATTTTTCTCTCTATCCGTATAATTGACATGAAATGTTTATATGTTTACAAGTTTTTTTATATAAATAGTGATAATTAATTCCTATTTGTTGGCTTTATAATCTATTTAATTATTATTTTATCGATAATAATCCTGTGTTTTTGTCTTTTTGCGACATAACGTTTCAAACGGAGCTCGGGGAGTGTAAATTTGTTCCCACTGATACGGAACGCGGAAACGCAGCGTATTAGCCACGGATACAACGCTCAGGAATAAAGCTGTGGCATTGCATGCGTGACTTAAGGATTTAATTTACTCCACTACTTACTAAGGAATGTAAGGGATTTCTATGAAACTGAATAAAATTATGCTGGCCGCCGTTATGGCATTTGGTGTTTCTTCTCTGGCGCACGCTGCTGACCAGGGCCACGGTAAAGTGACCTTCAGCGGTTCTATCATTGATGCTCCTTGCTCAATCGCGCCTGATTCTCTGGATCAGACCGTTGAACTGGGTGCGATTTCCAACGTGGCGCTGAAAAGCGGCGGTAAATCTACCCCGCGCAACTTCCAGATCAAGCTGGAAAACTGCGAACTGTCTGATAATAAGAAAAGCGTTGCGCTGACCTTCAGCGGCGCGAAGTCTGAAGCTAACGACAAGTTGCTGGGCATCACCGGTTCCGCCAAGGGCGCGGGCATCGCCATCACTGACGGCGCTGGTGCCAACATTGAACTGGGCACTGCTTCTAAAGCGCAAGCGCTGCAGAACGGCGCCAACACCCTGACCTTCTCCGCCTACCTGCAGGGCGCCAGCGCTTCTACCGCGGAGATCACCCCGGGTGAGTTCCAGTCTGTAGCCGACTTCACGCTGGCGTACCAGTAAGTCGTTACCTGACGAAATACGTGTGATTATCGGGCATGCGGGGCAACCCGCATGCCATTTTGAGGAAACATGATTTCACCAGGGAATGGCAATGAATGAACAGCTAAAAAAGACAGGGGCTTTTTGCCTATTGCTGGTGCCGTATTTTATTTCCCAGCAGGCAATGTCTGCCGGGCAAGGTGAAGGGCGCGTCAATATGCAAGGGGCTATTATCGATACGGCCTGTGCCATTGCGACTGAAAGCCGAGAGCAAATTATCGATATGGATATTATCCCCATTTCAGATATTGCACGAGATGGCAGAAGCCGAACGGTGCCATTCAGCATTGAGTTAGTAAATTGCGTACTCGAACGCGTTGATAAGCATTTACCGGACTGGAAACAGTTTCGGATTACGTTTGATGGCCACGTGGACGGTGAGATGTTTGGTATCAACGGCCATGCCTCCGGTATTGCGCTGAAAATTACCGATGCCGCCGGCAATATTGCCACGCCAGGGAAATCATTGCCGCCGGTGAATATATTGCCGGGGAATTACCGCCTGAATTACGCCATGACGTTAATCAGCAATCAGCGGCCATTGAAGGCCGGGGACTATTTTTCATCGGTGCGTTTCAAAATGGATTATTACTGAGCGGCTGATGAATCAGGGAAGTTAATAAATTAAAAGGTCTTGGAAATGATGTTTTTACCTGCCGGAAAACCGTTTCGTTTGCATATTCTCAGCGCCTGCGTGGCGCTGGTGCTGGGCAGTTTGACGAGTAACGCCGGCGCGGTGGAAGACATTCAGTTCAACACCGACGTGCTCGACGTAAACGATCGTAAAAACATCGATCTGAGCCAGTTTTCGCGCGGTGGCTACATTATGCCCGGACAGTACAGCATGGTGGTGCGCGTCAATAAAAGCGACCTGCCGGAACAACCGGTGGCATTTTATGCGCCGGACGGGGACGCTAACGGCAGCCGCGCCTGCCTGACGCCGGAATTGGTGGCGCAGTTGGGTATCAAAGATGAGGCCGCGAAAAAACTGACCTGGTGGCGAGAAGGCGCCTGTCTGGACGAGGCCAGCCTACCGGGCATGGAAGTGCGGGGTGAGTTGGCCACGTCGGCGCTGTATCTGAGCATCCCCCAGGCCTATCTGGACTATGTCTCGGAGGATTGGGATCCGCCGGCCCGCTGGGATGAGGGGATACCGGGGCTGCTGTTCGACTATAACCTCAACGGCCAGGCGCAGCGCCAGCAGCAGGCGGGCACTCAGAACTACAGCCTGGGCGGCAACGGCACGGCGGGAGCCAACCTGGGCGCCTGGCGGCTGCGCGCCGACTGGCAGGGGCAGTGGAACCGGCAAGGCGGCGGTGAATCCACCCGGAACCTGGACTGGAGCCGCTATTACGCCTATCGGGCGATCCCGGCGCTGCGATCCAAGCTGACGCTGGGTGAGGACTACCTGGATTCCGGGCTGTTCGACAGCTTTCGCTTCGGCGGCGTCAGCCTGCGCTCCGACGACAACATGCTGCCACCCAACCTGCGCGGTTACGCGCCGGAAGTCAGCGGAGTGGCCAAGAGTAACGCCAAGGTGACCGTCAGCCAGCAAGGGCGGGTGCTGTACGAAACCACCGTCGCCGCCGGGCCGTTTCGGATCCAGGATCTCAACGATGCGGTCACGGGCGATCTGGACGTGCGGGTGGAGGAGCAGGACGGCAGCGTGCAGGAGTTCAAAATGAGCACCGCCAGCATCCCGTACCTGACGCGCCCCGGCTCGCTGCGCTACAAGCTGGCGGCGGGCAAGCCGTCGGATATGGATCACCGCTACCAGGGGCCGATGTTCGGCACCGGTGAGTTTTCCTGGGGGGTGAGCAACGGTTGGTCGCTGTTCGGCGGCGCGCTGTTGGGGGGCGACTATAACGCTGCGGCGCTGGGTATCGGGCGCGATTTGCTGTTGCTGGGGGCGCTGTCGTTCGACGCGACCCAGTCGCGCGCCAAACTGCCGTACAACGGTGAGACGCTGAGCGGCGGCTCGTACCGCCTCAGTTACTCGAAAAGCTTCGACGAGCTGGACAGCCAGGTGACCTTCGCCGGCTACCGCTTCTCTGAGCGGAACTTTATGAGCATGAGCGAGTACCTGGACGCGCGCCAATACGGGCAGCGGTACGGCAACAGCAAGGAGATGTACACCATCACCTACAACCAGCAGCTGCGTGATATCGGGTTGAGCGCTTATCTCAACTTTAGTCATCAGACCTACTGGGAGCGGCCGGCCAACGATCGCTACAGCCTGACGATGTCGCGCTATTTCGACCTGGGCAGGTTTAAAAACATGAGCCTGTCGCTGTCGGCGTACCGTAACCGCTACAACGAGACCAACGACGATGGCATGTATTTGGGGCTCTCGGTGCCGTGGGGCAACGGTGCGACGCTGAGCTACAACACCACGTTCAACCGTAACGACAATACCCACCGCGTGGGCTATTACGAGCGACTGGACGATCGCAGTAACTATCAGCTCAGCGCCGGCAGTTCGCGCAGCGGCGCCAACCTGAGCGGCTATTACAACCGCGACGGCGATATCGCGCGTATAAGCGCCAACGCCAGTTATCAACAGGACAGATACAGCGCGGTCGGCGGTTCTCTTCAGGGCGGGATGACGCTGACCGCCGAAGGCGGTGCGCTGCACCGCAGCAATATGGCGGGCGGCACCCGGTTGTTGTTGGATACCGAAGGCGTAGCCGGGGTACCGGTACGCGGCTACGGCAGCGCGGTGGCGACCAACCGCTGGGGCAAGGCGGTGGTGGCGGACGTCAACAGCTACTACCGCAACAAGGCCAGCATCGATCTGGACACGCTGGGCGATAACGCCGAGGCCACCACCTCGGTGGTGCAGGCGACGTTGACCGAAGGCGCTATCGGTTACCGCAAGTTTGCGGTGATCGCCGGGGAGAAGGCGATGGCCGTAATTAAGCTGGCGGACGGCAGCGAGCCGCCGTTTGGCGCCACGGTGCTGAACGTCCGTAAACAGGAGACCGGCATCGTCAACGACGGCGGCAGCGTTTATCTGAGCGGCATCAACGCCGGGGAGCGGATGACGGTGCGCTGGAACGGCGCCGAACAGTGCGAAGTGCAGATGCCGACGCCACTGCCGGCCGAGATGCTGACAGCCAATTTACTGCTGCCGTGCCGGGCGCTAAGCGCCGGTGTGGATAGCAAAGAACAATGAATTAAGGAGTTTTTTATGATGAACACGATGCGTAAACCTGGCGTTTTATTGATGACGGCGGCGCTGCTGGGCGGCGCGCTGGCGCCAACCGCGCAGGCGGCCATTGCGCTGGATCGCACCCGGGTGATTTTTGATGGCAGCGTGCAGTCGGTGAGCCTGAGCGTGAGTAACCAGAACAAGCAATTACCGTACCTGGCGCAGGGCTGGCTGGAAGACGAACAGGGCAACAAGATCCAGAGCCCGCTGACGGTATTGCCGCCGGTGCAGCGCATCGAACCGGGCAAGCCGAGCCAGGTGAAGATCCAGGCGCTGCCGGCGGCGAAGATGCTGCCGCAGGACAGGGAGACGCTGTATTACTTCAACCTGCGCGAGATCCCGCCGAAGAGCAACAAGCCGAACTCGCTGCAGATTGCGCTGCAAACGCGTATCAAGCTGTTTTACCGCCCGGCGGCGATCGCCCCGGAACGTGGCGCGGCGCCGTGGCAGGAACAGCTGACGCTGAGCAAGCAGGGCGACAAGTATGTGGTGAACAACCCAACGCCGTACTACGTCACCATCATTGATGCCGCCAGCCGCAAAGGCATTGACGGCGCCAAGGAGTTCGAACCGTTGATGGTGCCGCCGAAGGGCAACCTGCCGTTGACGGTGAGCGCCGGGAGCCTCGGCAATAGCCCGGTGCTGACCTACATCAACGACTACGGCGGCCGGCCGCAGCTGAGCTTTAACTGCGCAGGTGCGGTCTGCAAAGTGGTGGCGGAGAAGAATACGGCGTCTTAAAGGCCGGTGCGAATACGCTACCGCCAGCGGCGATTAAAAATTAACAGACAGCTAAATGGATATGCTGAAGGAGAGAACAGGCTATTTTTCTATCGCCGTTTTCGATTGCAAAGGGATAATTGAATTTTTATTCATATCAGGGATTACCCTATGTTAAAGCGGTTTTTTTTTCCTTTTTTAATTTATTTATATTCTGTTGATGCCTTTTCTGTTGCGTGGGAAATGAAAACGGAATATCGGCCGGTTAATGCGACCTACGGCTATTTTGTCGCTAAAATTGTTGCCTGGGATACGGAGGATAAAGCGCCTAATCCTTTATATGGCTGTGTTGGCGGGCGCGAATACTGTTATCTGGCGTTCACTGTGAATAATTTCACTTTCTTAAATGATGTTTTAATACCTAATGATACAACAAGCAAAACATTAGGTGAGTTGGGGGCGAATTTTATCCGGGCTGGCCTTCTCAATCGGGAGTATCGCAGTAGAGACTATTATTATCCTGGTAAACCCAGTTGTATTTACTTTGGTTATAACGGGCAGGGAAGCAATGGCTCATGGACTGTCTATTGGTTTCCCGGTGGCGAACAGTGCCGAGTGCCGGAGATCGTACCCAACGTTTGCGAATTGCGTGAGCCGATGGTGGAGCTGGATCATGGCATGTTGCGGGCTGAAATGATTAATGGCAATACGGTAGAAGCTAAATTGACGGTGGCTTGCACGTTTAATTTCAAGATAAGAGTGATGAGTTCTGATGAGTCTGGAACAGTTTATTTCAACGATAAAAAGCAGTTCCGTAGTGAGTTGAAGCTAGACGGCGTTAATGTGGGAAACGGGTTGCTGGTTACGGCGCCACCCGAAGGAAAGACTTTAACATTGACGTCAACGCTGGCGGGATATGACGGCAGCGTGGGGGAGTTTCACGGTTCTAAAAGCATCATTATTTCCTTGCCTTAATGGGGGAATTATATCACCGGCAGAAGCGTGTTATGGCGTTCCCTGGGTAGCATTCATAGCGCTATTTTGTAACAGGGCGGGATATATCGGGTTAAGAAGAACGGGGGAGGCAAAGTGAATATTATACCGAATTTAGCATGCGTTCTTTACCTGGCCGGCGCGTCCTGCCTGTTGACGATGGGGGCGGCGCAGGCCGCCACTACGGTGTCGGTCAAGGTGACCGTGTTGGCGCCGCTGCCCTGCGTGCTCAACGGCAATCGGCCGATCGAAGTGAACTTCGGCGACGAGGTGCTGACGACGCGTATCGATGGCGAAAATTATCGTACGCCAGTCGACTATGAATTCACCTGTACCAAGCCGGAAAAGAACGGCATGCGGTTGCTGCTCGCCGGAACGGGGGCGGGGTTTGATGGCAAATTGCTGCAGACCAGCGTCGACGGCCTGGGCATTGCATTTTTAAACAACAGGTCGCGCATCGCGCTGAACAGTTGGCAAACATTCACCTTTCCCGATATGCCGACGCTGGAGGCGGTGCCCGTGAAGCAAGCGAACGCAGCGCTGCCGACGGGGGAGTTTACGGCGTCCGCCACGTTGCGCGTCGATTACCAATGAACCGGGGGGCGAACATGAAACAGGGTATTGCCGTGATGCTGTTGTGTGCAAGTGGCCTGGTCAGCTATTCCGTTCCGGCGGCTGAAGAGGTCGCCATGCACCTGAAAGGGACGCTGCGTGCGCCGCCGCCGTGCCGCATCAACGATGGCGGCGTTATCGAAGTGGCGTTTGGTCAGCGTGTCGGTATCAACAAGGTTGATGGCGTCAACTACCGGCAGGCGGTGAACTACCTTATCCAATGCGATTCGCCCGGTGCCTTGCCGTGGGAACTGACGTTGACCTTTAAAGGCAACGCCGCGTCCTTTGATAACGCCGCGTTGCAAACCGATAACAGCAATCTCGGCATCCGAGTGTACCGGGATGACAAACCGTTCGCGCCGAACAGCAGCATCAAAATCGATCCTGCCAATCCGCCGCGTTTGGAGGCGGTGCCGGTTGCCAAAGCGGGCGTTCCACTGACGGAAGGCGCGTTCGCTGCAACGGCGACGCTGCAGGCGGATTACCTGTGAGTGACAGGGACGGCTGGGAAAGGGAAAGGAAAAGCGCATGAAGAGGATAAGTAAAGCGGCGGCGTGGCGAGGGGTTATCGGCGCGGGGTTGTTGGTCAGCGCGAGCTGGAGTTGGGCCGCCGCCGACAATATGCATTTTAGCGGCGCACTGGTGGCCGAGCCTTGCACGCTGCGCCCGGGAGATGAGGATATTCGCCTGGAGTTCGGCACCGTGATCGATAAATACCTGTACACCCATGGCCGCACCGCCGGCAAGGCGTTCAGCCTGGTGCTGCAAGACTGTGACATCAGCCTGGGCAACTCGGTGAAAGTGACCTTCAAGGGGGCCGAGAGCGCGACATTGCCCGGCCTGCTGAGGCCGGACGGAGGGAGTCTGGCGCAGGGCATCGCCCTGGGGCTGGAAACGGCGGCGGGCGCGCCGCTGGCGCTGAACAAATCGAGTGAGGGATATGCAATCGGCAAGGGCAGCAACAGCCTGCAATTGCAGGTTTATGTTCAGGGAGAGCCGGAGGCGATAGCGCAGAAAAGCATCGGCCTGGGGACATTTTCTGCCGTGGCAACCTTCGGTTTGGAATATGAGTAGGTGTAGTTAGCGCTACCGCTAATGAAAATAACGGATGGATTTATCTGGAGAGAAACATGACCGGGAAACGAACGGCGCGCGATTGGGCGTACCTTTGCGGCGAGCTGCGCTATTACGCCGTGTTGGGCGGGCTGGCGCTGATGGCGCCACTCAGCTTGACAGCCCTGCTGTGGCTGCTGCCGACGGCGAACGCCGTGGATAACTGGCAGGTGGATGGCGCCGGCGGCGTGCTGGAAATTCGCGGCGCCATGACCGAGAGCGCGTGCCGGCTGGAGATGGACAGCCTGCGGCAGGAGATCTGGCTGGGGGAGGTCGCGACCGGCAGGTTAGAGCAGCCGGGCGCTCGTGGTACGCCGGTGGCGTTTGAGTTGCGGCTGCGCGATTGCCTGCGCGGTTCGGCGGCTAGCCGGGATGAACGCACCGGCGCGCGGAGCTGGGCGGCGGATCAGCCTGCGGTGCGGGTGAGCTTCCGGGCGCCGGCCGATGCGGACAACCCGCAGCTGGTGAAAGCGCAGGGCGTAAGCGGCATGGGGCTGCGCCTGCTGGGGGCCCAGGGTGAAGACATTCGCTTAGGCAGCCGCGGCAAGCCGCTGTGGCTGACGCCGGGCAGCAATGTGTTGAACTACAGCGTTATGGCGGAACGTACCGGTGCGCCTTTGTGGGTGGGGAGTTTTGATGCTGTGGTGGATTTTAGCCTTAATTACGATTAAAAGCGGTATGCCTGAAAGTTCCTCCCCAGCAATGGGGCAATATTATAACACCGAAAGTGGAAATTGATCATGGTACTCTTTCTATTAAAGAAGCAGAGAGCTCCATAGAGGAAGGCAAGGATTCAATTCAATGTAGCACGGGAACAAAATTAAGGGTGCGATTAATTAATGATGAATCCTATATTAATCTCTCACCTGCGGGGCTTACGTATATAAGCGTAAATGGTTATGCGATTGGTGGATTATTTAATCTGCTGGCAGGTGTTAATGTGCTTGGTTTAATAACGAAGTCATTGGGCGTGAATAATGTCGGGAGTTATTGCGGCAACGCCATTATGGTTATAGAACCCGTCTGAGAATTATTTTAGTAAGGTACTCAGTGCGAATAAAAAAGAAAATAAGTGGCCGATATATTGGCACCGCACAGGAAAGATGACGCGGCTCAGTTTGGTCACCGTGATAGGGTTGCCGCCGACTGTTGCGGATAACCTGCAGCTGGAGAAAGCGCTGGGCGTGAGCGGCAAGCCGCTGTCGCTGACGTCGGGTGGCAATGCCCTGAAATGTAAATGTGAAAATCGCCAGTTCGATAGCGAGAAGAAAAAATGAAAAAAATACTCTTTTTATGGTTGTTGTTGCACGTTCCACAGGCGACTGCCAGTTGGGAGGTAGATGCACAATACTCGCCTTCTCAAAATAGGTTTATCGTGAAAGTAATTCGGTGGGATGAGTACGATCCTGCTCCGAATCCATTAAAAGATTGCAGGGGGCTTGATAACTGTAAACTGGCTTTTACGTACTCTAACCGCTCACATGCTATATCTACTTTTGGCGAAATGGATATGTCTGAGGCGGCAGGTTTAGAGACGATGGGAGAATTAGCCCAGGTATTCGCACGGAAAGGTTTTATCAATAAGGAAGCCAAATCGCAATTTGGCCTATACGCGGAGCCTTGTCTGGGTTTGGCTTATCCTTTGTTTAGCACTGGAGGGAAATCTTTTGTTCCTTTGCCCGGTGGCGAGTTTGAATGCTTTGCACCACAAATAGATCCAACCTATTGCAGGATTGCCGATTCTTATATCGAGCTGAATCACGGCACGATAGACACTAATTCAGTTAATGGGGATGTTGCAGCGAAGCAATTTCGCGTTGACTGCAATAATAAATTTAGCTTGGCTATCATCGCTGTAGATAAAAATGGTTCCGTCTCTCTTGGTGGTAGCATTATCAGTCATCTTAAAGTAAATGGTGTCGATATTGGTTCTGGTTATTTCGACCGGATTGGCCCTGAAGGGAAAACCCTCACATTGACGTCAACATTAAGCGGGTACAGCGGTGGCACTGGCGATTTTCAGGGGTATAAGGTCATTATGCTGACCCTTCCCTGATTTATAATCTTAGATTTATAAGGGTAAGTAAAAAAATGAGTTGAAACGTCCGTTGCAAATGATGGGCACAATAACGCTGTCAATCGTTTTTTTACTAAAATTTTAATCTAAATAGGGTGATGGATAAATTAGGAGGGGATAATGAAATCTCTCAATATCGTCATCGATGACGAGAACCGCTATTTTGCCGCCGGCTTGCGGTTAAGCATTGCGACATATGCGCAGCAGCATAATAACGTCGTGCATTTCCTGTCGCCAGGCAGTGATGAGCGGCCTGACATCGTGCTGACCTCGCCGGCACGCCGCATCCGGCGCTGGGCCGCCTATTCTGGAGCACATGTCGTCACCATTAAGGAAAAGCAGACCGTTGCCTCCGGGCGCGCGAGCCGGGTGCTGTACCGTACCGACGATCAGCAATGCCTGTTTAGGCTGCTGTCTGATACGCTGGCTAATCCGAGGCCGGTGTGTCGGTTTCCCGCTAAGCTGTTGACCCCCCGTGAGCGACAGGTTATCGGCTATTTGCGGCGTGGGTTTGACCAATCGCAAACCGCCAGGGTAATGGGGGTGAGCGTTAAAACGGTGCACAGCCATAAACGTTCGGTGATGGGTAAGCTGATGTTAAACCGCAGCCATGATTTTATTTATTGGCTGCTATCCCCTGAGGCAGAGTATTCCTAACCGTGATGGGGAATAATTTTAGTTGTTCTCATCTGCTATCTTTATAACGCTAAAAGACAATGGATTATGATTAATATTCCCCAGAGGAATATTAAATCTTGTTTTATTCAATTGCTAAATAACACAAAGGGAAAATTATGAAAAAGACAGCAACTTTGCTTTTCGGCGCCTGCATCATGATGGCGTCTTACGCGCATGCCGGTTTTAACGGTAATCAGAATGTGCAGGGCAATAATGGCAACGCCAGCGGTGCCGGCAATAGCGACTTTGGCCAATGCATCAATGGCCAGGGGAAAAATGGCGGGCAATGTGCAAGCAGCACCAACTCAGGCGCCAAGCCTAAAGAGAAAGATAAAGGCGAAGTCATGAATGCGATCTGCGAATCGCCGTTTATGAAAAAATACTCGCCGCTATGTCAATAATATTGATTTTTAAATCACAAGCAGGGTCATCCTCCCTGCTTTTTTTGTGACTATTGATTAAATAGCCTGTTGTTTCGACTCAAAGCATAATTTCGGTGAATTATTGTCGTTGGCAGCGAGGGTAGCTGTACGTAATTTACGTTAGGTATTATCTACACCAAGGGAAAGGTGAAGTGGATTTGTTTTATTTTGCGATATTCTTGTTCTGTTTAAGCATCTATTCATTCTACAAACATGCGCAGCGGATGAAGAAAAGGCAGTTGTCTATCCAAGACTACGGCCATTCTTCCTGGTGGTTGGCATTACTACGTCATCATTGACGCTGCTGCACATTGTATGAGGTAGCGTTTTTTACCAGAGAGTGAGTATCCGCCTCAACGAAATTGGGCATTGCTCGCCTGACGTCGCCACTTTCACGCTTAATGCCGAGAATGCGGTAATTCGCTTACCCTTGGAGCCAACGTTTCTGGGGGGGAGGGGGCCAAGTAGCAAGGGAACATTCGCCCTATGTCGCTCGCTGGCGCCGTGTTGAACAGCGCTTCAGCGCTGGCCCGCAAGGTGAGGTCTTTAGACCGAATAATCGAACGCAGTTCGATGGAGAGTCCAGTCCCTGAAAAGCAAAAACCCAGCCATAGGCTGGGTTCTCTAAATAGTGGTGCCCGGACTCGGACAACCGGCGCTGGCGCCGCGTTGAACAGCGCTTTAGCGCTGGCCCGCAGGGTGAGGCCCTTGGCCGAATAATCGAACGCAGTTCGATGGAGAGTCCAGTCCCTGAAAAGCAAAAACCCAGCCATAGGCTGGGTTCTCTAAATAGTGGTGCCCGGACTCGGACAGCCGGCGCTGGCGCCGCGTTGAACAGCGCTTCAGCGCTGGCCCGCAGGGTGAGGCCCTTGGCCGAATAATCGAACGCAGTTCGATGGAGAGTCCGTACCCCAGAAAGCGAAAAACCCGCCATAGGCGGGTTCTTCTGAATATGGTGCCCGGACTCGGAATCGAACCAAGGACACGGGGATTTTCAATCCCCTGCTCTACCGACTGAGCTATCCGGGCAACGGGCAGCATTAAACCGTATTGGCCGAAAGCCGTCAACGGCTTTATGCGTGAAATACGCGAAAATGCCTCCGGTTGCTGGCTTTTCAGGCAAAGGGCGCAAAAAATGCGCCTGTTGGGGCTATCGCCTCGGGTTGGTGGCGCTGCCAACCCTGCCGATTCAGCTCAACGCCCCGTTGCGGCGGCACTGCGCCACCTGCAAGATGTCTTCCGCCAGCCGTTTGGCGACCGATACGTCCTGGAGCTGGCGTTTTACCAGCAGTTTGCTCAGGCAGCCTTCCTGAATCAGCTCCATTTGCTGCGCCACCATGTCGGCGTCGTCGGCATCCATGTCGCGCAGCAGCTCGCGGGTCAGCTCCAGCGAGGTCAGCTTCTGTTGCTCCGCCAGTTGGTGGATCGGATGATCCGTTTCCGGGAAGAAGCTGCAGGCGGCGATAAACAGGCAGCCGGGGTAGCGGTCTTGCTGCACGTATTCCGCCAGCACGTCATAGCGCGCCAGCAGTTTTTGCTGCGGGCTCAGATTTTCGTCCAGCAGCAGCTGGCGGCGCCAGGTGTCGATCTGCTGGCCGTGGTAGCGCAGGCAGTCGTACAGCAGCGCTTCGCGATCCGGCCAGAACCGTTTGAGATCGCCGGGCTGAACGTCGAGTTTTTCCGCCAGCATCTCTAATGTGGCGGTCGCCAGGCCCTGTTGTTCCAACAGACCCAGCGCGGTATCAAGGACGTGTTCACGTTGCACTTGTGCTTCCTCCCATTCGCTTCCGATCTTCAGTGTCAGTTATCGCATCACTTTCTGCAAATGCGCGTTGAAGGCTTCTGCCTTCATAAAACCGGTGACCCGCTCGGCCGTCAGCTCGCGGCCCGCCGGATCGAAAAACAGGATCGTCGGCAGCCCCAACACCTGCAGGTGCTTCAGCAGCGCCGCCTGTTCCGCACCGTTGGCGGTCACATCCGCCTGCAGCAGCACCGCGTTGGCCAGGCTTGCCTGCACCGCGGCGTCGCTGAAGGTGTATTTTTCGAACTCTTTACAGGCCACGCACCAGTCGGCGTACAGATCCAGCATCACCGGCTTGCCCCGCGCCTGTTGCAGCGCGAGATCGAGCTGTTCGACGTTGTTGATGCGGGTAAAGGCCAGGTGCGGCTGAGCCGCCTGCTGCGCCTGGTCGGTGCCGAAAGCCCAGTCCTGCAGCGGCCGTGCGGCGATCACCGCCGCCGCCAGCAACAGAAGTTGCAGGGCGCGTGCCCAGCCGCGCGCGCTTCTCAGGCTCAGGGCGAAGGCCCAGCCGAAGAACGCCAGGCCGAGCAGGCTCCACAGGCGCATGCCCCACAGATCGCCGATCACCCGCTCCAGCAGGAACACCGGCAGCGCCAGAATGACGAAGCCGAAGGCCTCTTTCACGTACTGCATCCACGGGCCGCTACGCGGCAGCAGGCGGTTGCCGAACAGGGTGACGATCACCAGCGGAATGCCCATCCCCAGCGCGTACAGGTACAGCGTGCCGCCGCCGGCCCACAGATTGCCGCTCTGGGCGATATACAGCAGGATGGCGCTGAGCGGCGCGGTGGTGCAGGGGGAACAGATCAGCCCGGCCAGCGCGCCCATCAGGAATACGCCGGTCAGTGAGCCGCCGCGCTGGGTGTTGCTCCAGCTCGCCAGCCGGGTTTGCAGCGCCGAGGGCAGCTGCAGGGAATAGAGGCCGAACATCGACAGCGCCAGCGCGATGAACAGCGCCGACAGGCCAATCAGCACGTAAGGATGCTGCAGCGCCGCCTGGAACTGCAATCCGGCGGCGGCCACCACCAAGCCCAGCAGGGTGTAGGTGAGCGCCATGCCCTGCACGTAAACCAGCGCCAGCGCCAGAATGCGGCCGCTGCTTTGCGGCCGGTCTCGGCCGAGGATGATGCCGGAGATCAGCGGGTACATCGGCAGTACGCAGGGGGTGAAGGCGATGCCGATACCGATCAGCAATGCCCACAGCGGCGAGAACGGCAGGCTGGCTGGTGTTGCGGATTGTTCGGCTGGCTCAGAGGCAGCCGCCGGGAGCGGCGCGGCTGCGGTGGCGCTGACCGCGTCCAGCGGGATGGTTCGGGTTTCCGGCGGGTAGCAGAAGCCGGCCTCGGCGCAGCCCTGATAGGTGACGCTGAGGCTGGCGTTGGCCGCCGCCTGTTGCAGCGGCACCTGCAGATTCAGCTGCTGTTTGAAAATCGCCACTTCGCCGAAGAACTCGTCCTTGTGGCTTAGCCCTTCGGGCAGGGTAAAGGCGCCGAGCGTCGCCTGCTGCGGCACCAGTTTGATCTGCTGGCGATACAGGTAATAGCCGGGGCGGATCTGCCAGTTCAGCGTCACCTGGCCGCCTTGCTGTTTGAAATCGAAGGCGAAGGCCTGATCGACGGGCACGAACTGGCTGCCGCCCTTCGGCGCGAACAGCGAAGCCTGCGCCGCCTGCGGCAGGAAGCACAGGCTGCACAGCAGCAAAATCAGTTTAATGAAGCGTTGATCCATAACAGGTAGTCTTTATCTCCGGCCATCACCGGCAAGACCAGCAGCTCAGGCGTCTGGTATGGGTGATGTTGTTTCAGGGTGTCGAGCAGGGCTTGCTGACGGCGGCGATCGCTTTTGAACAGCATCTGCACTTCGTATTCCTGTTCCAGTTTCCCTTCCCAGTAATACAGCGAGGTGGCGCCGGGCAGCAGCGTGGCGCAGGCCGCCAGCTTATCGCCCAGGACCCGCGCCGCCAGTTCCTGGGCGCTGGCTTCATCGGGTGCGGTACAGAGTATGACGACAGCTTCGCAATCAGACATCTTCAGCCCTCTCATCGGTTCGAATGGGCACTATACCCTGAAGGCGGATTGGCTAGAAGGCGAGTTTATCGCCAGAAAGAAAACCGGGGCCGCAGCCCCGGTCGACGCCTTACAGCATGACGCTGCCGAGCAGGAAGCCGAATACCACCGCGAAAATCACGCCCATGGTGCCGGGAATGAAGAACGGGTGGTTGAACACGAAGCGGCCGATGCGCGTGGTGCCGGTATCATCCATCTGCACCGCGGCGACCAATGTCGGGTAGGTCGGCAGGATGAACAGGCCGGAAACGGCGGCGAAGGAGGCGACGGCGGTCAGCGGCGACACGTTCAGCGCCAGCGCCATCGGCATCAGCGCCTTGGCGGTGGCGGCCTGCGAGTACAGCAGCGCCGAGCAGAAGAAGAAGATCACCGCCAGCAGCCACGGGTGCGCCTGAATGACGCTGCCGGCCGTCTCTTTGATCCAATCGATGTTGGCCTGGACGAAAGTATCGCCCAGCCAGGCGACGCCGAGGATACAGATACAGGCGCTCATGCCGGCCTTGAAGGTGCTGGAGTTCAGCACCATGTCGGTGTCGACGCGGCACAGCAGGGTGGTCAGCGTGGCGACGCTCAGCATGATGATCAGAATGGCGTTGGTGGTGTTCATCAGCGGCTTGGCCACCAGACCCAGGCCCGGGCTGTTGATGATGGCGTAGGCGACCACGCACAGCACGCCGAGCAGGAACAGCAGCACCGAGGTTTTGGCGCGTGGTTTGATCGCCAGCGCGTTGTTGCCGCGCAGGGTGATCAGGCCTTCTTCCAGGCGTTTCAGGTACACCGGATCGTTAGACAGTTTGGAGTCGAACAGCCAGGTTACCAGCAGCGACATCACCAGCACCGCGCAGAAGGTGGACGGGATCACCACCATCAGCAGGTGCAGGTAGCTGACGCCGTGGCCTTCCATCACCGAAGACATGTACACCACCGCGGCTGAGATCGGCGAGGCGGTGATGGCGATCTGGGCGGACACCACGGCGGTCGACAGCGGGCGGCAAGGCTTGATGCCCTGTTCTTTCGCCACTTCGGCGATCACCGGCAGCGCCGAGAGCGAGATGTTGCCGGTGCCGGCGAAGATGGTCAGGAAGTAGGTGACGATAGGGGCGAGAATGGTGATGTGCTTGGGGTTCTTGCGCAGCAGTTTTTCGGTCTGTTGCACCAGGTAGTCCATCCCCCCGGCGACCTGCATGGCGGAGATCGCCGCAATCACCGCCATGATGATGGAGATGACGTCGAAGGGAATGTTGCCCGGTTTGACGCCGATCAGCGCCAGCGCCAATACGCCCAGTCCCCCCGCGAACCCGATACCGATACCGCCCAACCTGGCCCCTAAAAAGATGGCCAGCAGAACGATAACCAATTCTACGGCTAGCATAGTGTTTACTCCTTAAAATGAGATTTCCCGTCATCCTTGAAACTGCATCGGTGTTGGCTGCGAGCGCTCACCCCAGTCACTTACTTGAGTAAGCTCCTGGGGACTTGCGCTCTTGCCGCCTTGATGCAGTCCCAATGATTTAGGGTGTAAATTGAAAATAAAACGTTAAAATTTTGTGGGCGCCTAAAAGTAAAAAGGCACGCTATCCAGAGGATTTAGCGTGCCTTTCAGGGCTACCGGGTAGGTCTGTTATTGTTCATTTTCATCCGTATAGCGTTTAGCTTTATAGGCCGGGTGCATCAGGTTCTCCACGGAGAAGATGTCATCCAGCTCGGCTTCGGTCAGCAGGCCGCGTTCCAGCACCACTTCGCGCACGCTCTTGCCGGTTTCGGCGCAGATCTTCCCGACGATGTCACCGTTATGGTGGCCGATGAACGGGTTCAGATAGGTGACGATACCGATCGAGTTGAAGACGTAGTGTTCGCAGACTTCTTTATTCGCGGTGATGCCGTTAATGCATTTTTCCAGCAGGTTGTAGCAGGCGTTGGTCAGGATGTGGATCGACTCGAACATCGTCTGGCCGATCACCGGCTCCATCACGTTCAGCTGCAGCTGGCCCGCTTCGGCCGCCATGGTAACGCAAGTGTCGTTGCCAATCACCTTGAAACACACCTGATTGACCACTTCTGGCACCACCGGGTTCACTTTGGCCGGCATGATGGACGATCCCGCCTGCAGCTCCGGCAGGTTGATTTCGTTCAGGCCGGCGCGCGGGCCGGAGGAGAGCAGGCGCAGGTCATTACAGATTTTGGACAGTTTCACCGCCAGGCGTTTGAGCGCGCTGTGCACCATCACGTAGGCGCCGCAGTCGGAGGTGGCTTCGATCAGGTCTTCCGCCGGCACCACCGGCAGGCCGCTGACTTCCGCCAGTTTTTGCACCGCCAGCGGCTGGTAGCCTTCCGGGGTGTTGAGCGCGGTGCCGATGGCGGTGGCGCCGAGGTTCACTTCCAGCAGCAGCTCCGCGGTGCGGTGCAGGTTGCGGGTCTCTTCGTTCAGCAGCACGCTGAAGGCGTGGAATTCTTGGCCGAGGGTCATCGGCACCGCGTCCTGCAGCTGGGTGCGGCCCATTTTCAGGATGGTTTCGAACTCTTTCGCCTTGCGATCGAAGCCTTCGCGCAGCTGGTTGATGGCGTCGATCAGTTTCTGGTTGGAGGCGTACACCGCGATGCGGAACCCAGTCGGGTAGGCGTCGTTGGTGGACTGGCATTTATTGAGGTGATCGTTCGGGTTCAGGTACTGGTATTCGCCTTTTTGATGGCCCATCAGCTCCAGGCCGATGTTCGCCAGCACTTCGTTGGTGTTCATGTTCAGCGAGGTGCCCGCGCCGCCCTGGAATACGTCCACCGGGAACTGATCCATGCACTTGCCTTTATCCAGCACCTCGTCGCAGGCCTGGATGATCACGTCGGCGATTTTGCGCGGGATGGTTTTGAGTTCTTTGTTGGCCATCGCCGCGGCCTTTTTCACCATCACCATGCCGCGAACGAACTCGGGGACATCGCTGATTTTGCTGTTGCTGATGTAGAAGTTTTCAATCGCACGCAGAGTGTGAACTCCGTAGTAAGCGTCTGCGGGGACTTCACGTGTTCCTAACAGGTCTTCTTCGATACGAATGTTGTTTGACATGAGAACCTTCTCTATGTGTTGCTGCCGAATTAATAATTTGTCAGGTCAAGGCTAGTAAGGGCACAGCCTAAATTAATATTGCCGAAGGCTTGGGGCGTGAAACGATTAACCAAATCGCCCGTAGCTGCCCAGATCATATGCTGGTTGGTAAGAAATGACTGAATCCAGATCACCTTATGGTGTTTAAGGATATGCCCTTTTTCGGTTCTGTGACTTCTTTCACGTTTGTGAACTTTAGCAATAAAAACCGGCTCTCGGTTGAAATGGTGGGGGGATGCCCTCATTGTAATAGTGTCGGCCGTTTACGGCCTCTTTTTTCGCGCCGTCGCCCCGTGGCGGCCGTGCCTTACCTACCGATAGGAGAACCAGGTGCGCTGGTTACCGCTACTGCTGATATTTCTGCTGGCTTACATAGAAATATCCATCTTTATCAAAGTCGCCGCCGTGCTCGGCGTGGCTGTCACCCTGCTGCTGGTGGTGTTCAGCTCCTGCGTCGGCATTTCGCTGGTGCGCAATCAGGGCATGAAAACCTTCGTGCAGATGCAGCAAAAACTGGCGGCCGGCGAAAGCCCGGCGGCGGAAATGGTGAAAAGCGTTTCGCTGGTGCTGGCGGGCTTCCTGCTGCTGATACCGGGTTTCTTCACCGATTTCCTCGGCCTGTTGCTGCTGCTGCCGCCGGTGCAAAAATCGCTGACGCTGAAACTGATGCCGCACCTGTCGGTGTATCGCCCCGGCGGTTGGACGGGCGGCGACGCCGCCAACGGCAATACCTTCGACGGCGAATTCCAGCGCAAGGACGACGAACGCCCGGTGCTGGAACACCGCTCGGACGAGGATCGCAAACCTCACGATCGTTAAGCAAACGCGGCTCTGGCCGCGTTTTTCATCTCTGCGGCACTCGTCGGACCAAAAATGCGAAATTTTTTTTGTTCGCCCCCTTGAAGGGGGCTGGAACGCCCCCATCTCAAATGCCACGAGGCCGGTAATAACAACCATCCGGTGTACAACCCTAAATCTGATAGAGACCTTCTTACAGGAGAGCGTTCAATGAGTATTCGTCCATTGCATGACCGCGTTATCGTCAAGCGCAAAGAAGTTGAATCAAAATCTGCTGGCGGCATCGTCCTGACTGGCTCTGCTGCGGGTAAATCCACTCGCGGTGAAGTGGTTGCAGTGGGTAAAGGGCGTGTGCTGGAAAACGGCAACATCCAACCGCTGGATGTGAAAGTTGGCGATATCGTGATTTTCAACGACGGCTACGGCGTGAAAGCAGAGAAGATCGACAATGAAGAAGTGTTGATCATGTCCGAAAGCGACATTCTGGCAATTGTTGAAGCGTAATTGCGCTTTATCTTCTGAACTGAACGAGTTGAAGGGAAATACCAATGGCAGCTAAAGACGTAAAATTCGGCAATGACGCTCGCGTGAAAATGCTCCGCGGCGTGAATGTTCTCGCTGATGCAGTAAAAGTGACCCTGGGCCCGAAAGGCCGCAACGTAGTGCTGGATAAATCTTTCGGCGCACCGACCATCACCAAAGACGGCGTTTCCGTTGCGCGTGAAATCGAACTGGAAGACAAGTTCGAGAACATGGGCGCACAGATGGTGAAAGAAGTGGCCTCCAAAGCGAACGACGCGGCGGGCGACGGCACCACCACTGCAACCGTACTGGCTCAATCCATCATCACCGAAGGCCTGAAAGCGGTTGCTGCAGGCATGAACCCGATGGACCTGAAGCGCGGCATCGACAAAGCGGTTGTCGCTGCGGTTGAAGAACTGAAAAAACTGTCCGTACCTTGCTCCGATTCCAAAGCTATCGCTCAGGTCGGCACCATCTCCGCCAACTCCGACGAAACCGTGGGTAAACTGATCGCGGAAGCGATGGAGAAAGTGGGCAAAGAAGGCGTTATCACCGTTGAAGAAGGCACCGGCCTGCAAGACGAGCTGGACGTGGTTGAAGGTATGCAGTTCGACCGCGGTTACCTGTCCCCATACTTCATCAACAAGCCGGAAACCGGTTCTGTTGAGCTGGAAAGCCCGTTCATCCTGCTGGCTGACAAGAAGATCTCCAACATCCGCGAAATGCTGCCGGTGCTGGAAGCCGTTGCCAAAGCAGGCAAACCGCTGCTGATCATCGCTGAAGACGTTGAAGGTGAAGCGCTGGCGACCCTGGTGGTCAACACCATGCGCGGCATCGTGAAAGTGGCTGCCGTTAAGGCGCCTGGCTTCGGCGACCGTCGTAAAGCCATGCTGCAGGACATCGCTACCCTGACTGCCGGTACCGTTATCTCTGAAGAGATCGGTCTGGAGCTGGAAAAAGCCACCCTGGAAGACCTGGGTCAGGCGAAACGCGTTGTCATCAACAAAGACACCACCATCATCATCGATGGCGTGGGCGACGAAGCGACCATCCAGGGCCGCGTTGCTCAAATTCGTCAGCAGATCGAAGAAGCGACCTCTGACTACGATCGTGAAAAACTGCAGGAGCGCGTAGCGAAACTGGCCGGCGGCGTTGCCGTTATCAAGGTTGGCGCAGCCACTGAAGTTGAAATGAAAGAGAAGAAAGCCCGCGTTGAAGACGCCCTGCACGCGACCCGCGCCGCAGTGGAAGAAGGCGTGGTTGCCGGCGGCGGCGTAGCGCTGATCCGCGTTGCAGGCAAAATCGCCGCGCTGAAAGGCGACAACGAAGACCAGAACGTGGGTATCAAAGTTGCGCTGCGCGCAATGGAAGCCCCTCTGCGTCAGATCGTGGTCAACGCCGGTGAAGAAGCTTCCGTTATCGCCAACCAGGTGAAAGCGGGCGAAGGCAGCTACGGCTACAACGCTTACTCTGAAGAATACGGCGACATGATCGCGATGGGTATCCTGGATCCAACCAAAGTGACCCGTTCTGCTCTGCAGTACGCGGCTTCCGTGGCTGGCCTGATGATCACCACCGAATGCATGGTCACCGACCTGCCGAAGGCTGACGCACCGGATCTGGGCGCAGCAGGCGGCATGGGTGGCATGGGCGGTATGGGCGGCATGATGTAATCATCCCCCACACGCTTGTGTGCTGAAGGCCCCGGTCAAATGACCGGGGTTTTTTTTTAGCTTAAAAATCAATAAAAAGAATGTTTATTTAGCTTGTTATTAGTTCACTGAATGAATTATTGCATTATTTTTCTTTTACCCTAAACCGTTGTCGTTTCGTACCGATATAGCCCTTACCGAGCGGGGAATTTCCCCTCGCCGGTGTGACTGTCAACGGAGACGACTTATGCTGAAAAATATGAAAATAGCCACCTGGCTGATGTTAATGCTGTTGCTGCTGGGCTTGATGCCCATGGGAACCGGCGCCATCGCCTTCTATTTCATGCAGCAAAACGGCCACAGCATCGACAGGATGAGCACCTTCTCCGACGAGGAAGCGGCGCTGAACCGCAGTTGGCGTGCTTTGCTGCAAACGCAGACGCTGATCGACAACATGGCGTTCGAGCGCTGGGCGCAGACCAGCAGAGCCGATATTCAACAGGGTATCGATGAGGCGCGCGTTGAGCTGCGCAGCGCCGACGTCGCTTTCAATCTGTTTTGGGAGACGCCGGGCCTGACGGTATCGCGCCCGGATCTGGGCGAGGCGATGAAAAAGGTCTATCTGGCGCAGCAGGCGGTGCTGAAGCAAGAACTGACGCTGTTGGCCGACACGCCGCAGGCGGCGCTGATCGAGCGGCTGCACGCCATGGCGGCAGAGAAGCGCCAGGTGCGCCAGCGGCTGGATAACCAGTTTGCCGACTACATGCGGGCCACGGTGGCCGCCCACCGTCTGGCAGTGGAAGAGGCGGAGCAGACCCAAAAAGTCTTCGCCCGTCTGCTGAGCGGCACCCTGGCGGTGATCCTGTTGCTGCTGGTCGCCGTGCAGCGTGATTTCCGCCGGCGCTTGATTCTGCCGCTGCGCCAGATCGCCGAACACTTGCAAAAGGTTGGGCGCGGCGATCTACGCAGCGAGATCGCGGTACGCAACAACAATGAGATCGGCATGCTGTTCGCCAGCCTACGCGCGATGCAGCAGGAGCTGAGTGCCACCGTGCAGCAGGTGCGTGACGGTGTGGAGTCGATCAACCACGGTACGCACGAGATCGCCGTCGGCAACGCCGATCTCTCCAGCCGCACCGAAGAACAAGCCAGCGCGCTGACGGAAACCGCCGCCAGCATGGAGCAGATTACCGCCACGGTGCGGCAAAACGCCGATAACGCCACTCAGGCCGCCGGCATGGTCAATCAGACCGCCGCCATTGCCCGCAACGGCGAAACGCTGATGGCCAGCGCGGTCGACAAGATGCGGGCGATCAACGACAGCGCGCGTCAGGTGGGGGATATCACCAGCGTGATCGACGGCATCGCCTTCCAGACCAACATTCTGGCGCTGAACGCCGCCGTCGAGGCCGCGCGTGCTGGGGAGCAGGGGCGGGGTTTTGCGGTGGTAGCCGGCGAAGTGCGCAATCTGGCGCAGCGCTGCGCGACTTCGGCCAAGGAGATCAGCGGTCTGGTCGACGGCGTAACCGGCGATATCGCCGCCGGCGTGCGGCTGGTGGAACAGGCGGGCGAGACGATGAATGCCATCGTCGGCTCGGTGAACCAGGTGACGTCGCTGATGGATAACATCTCCTATGCGTCGGAAGAGCAAAGCAAAGGCGTCGAGCAGGTCGGGGTAGCGGTGACCCAGATGGATCAGGTGACCCAGCAGAATGCCGCCCTAGTGGAGGAGGTGGCGACCACCGCCGTCGGCGTGGAGGAACAGGCGGCCCTGCTGGCGCAGGCGGTGGCGGTATTCAAACTGGCGGAGGGGGAACCGCGTCAGGGCGAAGAGCTGGCGCAGGCATCGGCGGTCGTTGCCGGTTGGGTATAACGCCGCCGCACTGTATTTGATGATATTTTTGCCGCCCGGGGCGATTTAGCTGGTAAACTGGTAAGTCATCAGCTGTCGCTCAAGACGTTGGCCCGCTCGCGTGGCAACGGATGCTTAAGAGATGGCATCGCTTTCTGATATACCCTATGAATTTCAAGTTGTAGCTAGGCGGCCAGCTCGTGAGTCCCCAGGCGCTTACTTGAGTAAGTAACTGGGGTGAGCGAGTGCAGTCAACAACGCTACAGCTTGAAAGGCGACGGGTAGAAGATTTTGCGTAATTCTCAACATCGAATGGGGAACAAGATGCGGATTAAAGCCTTACTGGGTCTTTCGGCAGCGATGCTGCTGGCGGGTTGCAGCACCACTCATGAACTGACCGCTGCGGGTCAGCAGATCAAGTTCACCGACAGCAAGCCGGCGGCGGAATGCCAGCTGCTGGGGGAAGTGACCGGCACCCAGAGCAACTGGCTGTCCGGCAACGGCGGTGAAGGCAGCTCCATGCGCGGTGCGGCCAACGATCTGCGCAACAAGGCAGCGGCGATGGGCGGCAACGTCATTTACGGCGCCAACAGCCCAAGCCAGAACCTGCTCTCCAGCTTCGCGCCGCTGGACAGCAAAATGGTCGGCCAGGTTTACAAGTGCCCGTAAGGCGCTGAGGCCTAACGCCGCGAAGAGATAAAAAAAGAGGAATGCCACGGCATTCCTCTTTTCGTTTCGTCGAGCCCTGTGGCGCGCGCGTCACTCCTGCATCAGGCGCAGGTCGATCGGCGTTTTGCTCGGTTCGCCGCCCACTTCACGCGTCAGGCGCGGCACCAGATAACCGGACACCTTGCTCAGCAGCGCCTGCATGATGACGCGCGCTTCATCGTCGCTGACCATGAAATGCGCCGCGCCCTGCACCTTGTCCAGCACGTGGATGTAATAGGGCAGGATGCCGGCGTCGAACAGCGCGTTGCTGAGCGCCGCCAGCGTATCGGCATCGTCGTTGACGTCGCGCAGCAGCACGCTCTGGTTGAGCAGCGTGACGCCGGCGAGGCGCAGCTGGGCCATGGCGCTCTGCAGCTCGCGGTCGATTTCGTTGGCGTGGTTGATGTGCGTGACCATCAGCACCTGCAGGCGCGAGGCCGACAGCAGGCGGCACAGCGCCGGCGTAATGCGCGCCGGGATCACCACCGGCAGACGGGTGTGAATGCGCAGGCGTTTCAGGTGCGGGATGGCCTCCAGCTCGCCGACCAGCCACTCCAGCTCGCTGTCTTTGGCCATCAGCGGATCGCCGCCGGAAAAAATGATCTCGTCCAGTTCCGGGTGTTGGCGGATATAATCCAGCGCCTGCCGCCAGTTGTTCTTGTTGCCCTGATTATCCTGATAGGGGAAGTGACGGCGGAAACAGTAACGGCAGTTGACCGCACAGCCGCCTTTGACCAGCAGCAGCGCGCGATTGCGGTATTTGTGCAGCAGGCCCGGCACCACGCTGCGCTGTTCATCCAGCGGATCGGTGGTGAACCCTGGGGCGTTGATGAACTCCTCTCTGGCGGTCAGCACCTGGCGCAGCAGCGGGTCGTTGGCATCGCCGGGGCGCATGCGCGCAGCGAAGGCGCGCGGCACGCGCAGGGCAAACAGCCGACGGGCATCGCGCCCCCGCGGCAGTTCCGGGTGCGTATTCAGTGACAAAAGCTGCAGTAATTCATCGGGATCGGTAATAACATCGGCGAGTTGATGCAACCAATCTTCTCTATGTGCCGTACTTTGGGTTATAATGTGTGCCATTTTTTTGGCTAAGCTACCAGTTCAAATATTCAGAGGGCCATCATGGCGACTTATTCTAGCAACGATTTCCGTCCGGGTCTTAAAATCATGTTCGAGGGCGAACCTTACGCCGTCGAAGCCAGTGAGTTCGTTAAGCCGGGCAAAGGCCAGGCGTTCGCGCGCGTGAAAATGCGCCGTCTGCTGACCGGCACCCGCGTGGAAAAAACCTTCAAGTCTACCGATTCTTGCGAAGGCGCAGACGTGATGGACACCAACATGAACTACCTGTACAGCGACGGTGAGTTCTACCACTTCATGCACCCTGAGTCTTTCGAACAGCATCAGGTTGACGGCAAAACCGTCGGCGACGCGGCCAAATGGCTGCAGGATAACGCAGAGTGCATCATCACCCTGTGGGATGGCCGTCCAATCGCCGTTCAGCCGCCGAACTTCATCGAAGCGGAAATCACCGATACCGATCCTGGCCTGAAAGGCGATACCGCAGGGACTGGCGGCAAGCCGGCTACCCTGAGCACCGGCGCCGTGGTAAAAGTGCCGTTGTTCGTCCAGATCGGCGAAGTGATCAAGGTTGACACTCGCTCTGGCGAATACGTCTCTCGCGTCAAGTAAGTTTCAAAACAGAGGAACCCCCGCGGTTCCTCTGTTTTATCCCATCCCCGTTCGTTGGCAGAAAATCCGCATGTTCAAGAAAACGCTGTTGGCCGTGCTCTCCCTGTTGTTCCTTTTCTCCCTCAGCAGTTGCAATACGTTTCGCGGTTTCGGCGAAGACGTTCAGCATCTCGGCGGCGCCATCTCCCGCACGGCCAGCTGATCCCGCCTTTAACCCGATGTATTTGCGCCACAAAGCCGGTCACGATCCTACACCCTCCGTCAATTTTGACTACGCTTAGAAAGCCGTACTTTTTCATCAACGACAAATAAGGACTTTCTTATGCTGAAGAAAAGTATTATCGCGATCTTCTCTTTGATGATTTTGAGCTCGCTGACCGCCTGCAATACCACCCGCGGTGTGGGTGAAGACATTCAGGCCGGCGGCAAGGCTATTCAGCGCAGCGCGGAATAATCCGCATTCCACCCGGCGGCGTTCCGGCTGCGGAGAGCCGCCACATTTCTATCCCTTGCCTGAGCGTTAACGCTGCTGCTATCCTGCCGCAGTGCGGGTGAGGTTACCCGTCATGCATCACCTCGCTAAACGGGACGACCCGTTTACGCGTCATTTTATCGGGGACGACCCCAGTGGTAGGGAGGCCGTCTCATGGCCTGGATTATTCTGCTTATCGCCGGTTTGCTCGAAGTGGTTTGGGCTATCGGTCTGAAATACACCCACGGTTTTACCCGGCTGACGCCGAGCATCATCACCATCGCCGCGATGGTGGTCAGCATGTTGCTGTTGGCCAACGCCATGAAAACGCTGCCCGCCGGCACCGCCTACGCGGTGTGGACCGGCATCGGCGCGGTGGGTGCGGCCATCATGGGCATGGTGCTGTTGGGCGAATCGACCAATATCGCGCGCATCATCAGCCTGTGCCTGATCGTGGTCGGCATACTCGGGCTGAAGTTCAGCAGTCACTGATCGGCGGACTGCTGCACCCAGATCAGCTTGTCGGTGGCGAAACCGTAGCCTTTGGCTGTCTGCAATAAACGGTCGCGCACGGCGGCGTCAAGCGTCGGCGTGCGCGACAGGATCCACAGATAGTCGCGGTTCGGGCCGCAAACCAGCGCGTAGCCATACGCCGGATCCAGGGCAATCACGTTGTAGCCGCCATAGAAAGGGCCGAAGAACGACACTTTCAGCGCCGCGACCTGCGGTGAACCGATAAAGTAGGCTTTGCCTTCGCTTTCTTGCCATTGCTGTTTCTGCGGATTGAAGCCGCGATTGATGACGTTCAGTCCGCCGTCGGCGCGCGGGCTGTAATGGGCGGTCACCTGCTGCAAACCGCGTTCAAAACGATGATCCAGACGTGCGATCTCATACCAGGTGCCGAGATAGCGCTGGCTGTCGAAATTGTTCACGACCTTGATGTCTTTAGGCGGGGAGACGCTGCAGGCGACGGAGAGCAGGGCGGAAAGCATGACGCAAAGCTTTGACCATAAACGCATCGGTGACTCCTGTTTACCGGGGGCGAGTAGACAGTGTAGCCGATGAGAAAAGGGCGGCCAACGGGCGTTGGCCACCCGAGCGGTTTACAGAGTGACGACGCCGATGACGGTGACGACGCTGAGGATTGCCGCCAGACCGTAGAACACCCACTTGCCGGCCGGCACGTGGATCTTCAGATCGTGCATCGCATGGTGGATGCGGTGCAGGCCGCACCACAGCGGCAGAATGATCATCAGCAGCAGGAACAGGCGGCCGATCAGGCTCTGGCAGAACGCCAGCACGCGCTCGTAACCCAGCGCTTCACCGGGGAACAGCCCCAGCGGCAGCAGAATGCCGACCAGCAGTACGATAGCCGGCGCGACGATCGCGCCCCACATGCCGCCGGCGCCGAACAATCCCCAGAAAACCGGCTCGTCGGAGCGTTTAGGTGCTTGATTTATCATGTTTCCTCCGGATTAGAACAGGGCCACGGCCAGGATGACCACGCTGACGACGATCGTGACGGCCCACAGCCCTTTCACGATGGGGCCCGGTCCCATTTTCTCGCTGTTGACCACGATATTGGCGGCCTTCGGCGCCAGATCGAACCAGGTTTTGGTGTGCAGCGCCGCCGCCAGCAATGCGACGACGTTGATTAACAGCACCAGCGGATTCTGCAAGAAACCGACGAAGCCGGCCCAGCTCTCGGCGCCGCCCTTCAGCGCGAACACGCCGTAGAGCAGCACGATGCTGAACCAGACCGCCAGCACCGAGGTGCCTTCGCGCAGCATGTAGAAACGGTAGAAGCCGAGCTTTTGCCACCAGGTGGGCGTCATGGTGCGCACATAGGGCTTACGTTGAGTTGTCATGGCAATTTTCTCCCTTATTGCGGCTTCAACATGGCGATCATGAAGTCTTTGGCGCTCTCCACCTTGCCTTGCTGGATAGCGGCGGCGGGATCGACGTGTTTCGGACAGACTTCGGAGCAATAGCCGACGAAGGTGCAGCTCCAGACGCCGTTTTGGCCGTTGAGCTGCGGCATGCGCTGTTTCTTGCCGTGGTCGCGGTTGTCCAGGTTATAGCGGTGCGCCAGCGTGATCGCCGCCGGGCCGATAAACTCGGGGTTGAGGCCGAACTGCGGGCACGCCGCATAGCACAGGCCGCAGTTGATGCAGCCGGAGAACTGGTGGTATTTGGCCATCTGCGCGGGAGTCTGCACGTTCGGGCCATCCTCCGGTTTGCGATCGTTGCCGATGATGTACGGTTTGATCGCCTCCAGGCTTTCGATGAAGTGGGTCATGTCGACCACCAGATCGCGCTCGATCGGGAAGTTGCCCAGCGCTTCGACCTTCATGCCGCCGACGTAGTCGCGCAGGAAGGTTTTGCACGCCAGCTTCGGCACGCGGTTGACCATCATGCCGCAGGAGCCGCAGATCGCCATGCGGCAAGACCAGCGGTAGGAGAGGTCCGGCGCCAGGTTATCCTTGATGTAGCCCAGCGCATCGAGCAACGAGGTCTGTTCGTCGTAAGGCACGGCGTAAGTGACGAAATGCGGCTCGGCGTCGCTTTCCGGGTTATAGCGCATGACTTCGATCTTCAGGGTTTGCATCTCAGCCATTTGCCTGCTCCTTATTCTTTTTCTCCTGCGCTTCGGCTTCTGCGCCGTAGACGCGTTTGGCCGGCGGCAGCTTGGTGATTTTCACGTCGCTGTATTCAAGACGCGGCGCGCCCTGCGGATTGTGGAATGCCAGCGTATGCTTGAGGAAGTTGACGTCGTCACGCTCGGTGCAGCCTTCGTCCAGGCGCTGGTGGGCGCCGCGCGACTCTTTGCGGTTAAATGCGGAGTGCGCCATGCATTCAGCGACGTCCAGACCATAACCCAGCTCGATGGTGTACAGCAGATCGGTATTGAACACGCTGGTGTTGTCGGTGATTTTGACGCGCTTGAAACGTTCTTTCAGCTCGGCCAGCTTATCGATGGTTTTTTGCATCAGCTCCGGCGTGCGGTAGATGCCGCAGCCTTCTTCCATCGACAGCCCCATTTCGTCGCGGATCTTCGCCCAGTTTTCGTTGCCTTCCTGCTTCATCAGGTTGCCCAGGCGGGTTTCGACGTCGCGGGTTTGCGCATCCAGCGCGCTGCCGTTGGCCGGCGCGGTTTCCAGCGCGCGGCGCGCGGCGTGTTCACCGGCGACGCGGCCGAATACCACCAGTTCCGCCAGCGAGTTGGAGCCGAGACGGTTGGCGCCGTGCAGGCCGACGGAGGAACATTCGCCGACTGCGAACAGCCCTTTGATGCGGGTTTCGCAGTTCTGGTCGGTTTCAATGCCGCCCATGGTGTAGTGCGCGGTAGGGCGCACCGGGATCGGATCTTTCACCGGATCGACGCCGACGTAGGCCTTGGCCAGTTCGCAGATGAACGGCAGCCGCTCCAGCAGCTTTTTCTCGCCCAGATGGCGCAGATCGAGGTAGACCACGTCGCCGCGTGGGGTGGCGATGGTGCGGCCGGCGCGCCATTCGTGCCAGAAGGCCTGGGACACTTTGTCGCGTGGGCCCAGCTCCATGTATTTGTTCTTCGGTTCGCCCAGTGGGGTTTCCGGGCCCATGCCGTAGTCTTGCAGGTAGCGGTAGCCATCCTTGTTCACCAGGATGCCGCCTTCGCCGCGGCAGCCCTCGGTCATCAGGATGCCGGAACCGGGCAGGCCGGTCGGGTGATACTGCACGAACTCCATGTCGCGCAGCGGTACGCCGTGGTGGAACGCCATGCCCATGCCATCCCCGGTCACAATGCCGCCGTTGGTATTGTAGCGGTAAACGCGCCCGGCGCCGCCGGTGGCCATCACCACCGCGTTGGCGCGGATCTGCACGCGGGTGCCTTCCATCATGTTGAGCGCCACCAGGCCGCGCGCCTGGCCGTCATCCACCAGGATATCCAGCACGAAGTGCTCGTCGAAGCGTTGGATTTGCGGGTATTTCAGCGAGGTCTGGAACAGGGTGTGCAGCATGTGGAAGCCGGTCTTGTCGGCGGCGAACCAGGTGCGTTCGATCTTCATGCCACCGAAGCGCCGCACGTTGACCGAACCGTCCGGTTTACGGCTCCACGGGCAGCCCCACTGCTCAAGCTGGGTCATCTCGCGCGGGCACTGATGCACGAAGTGATCGACCACGTCCTGCTCGCACAGCCAGTCGCCGCCGGCGACGGTGTCGTGGAAGTGATAGTCGAAGGTATCGTGATCCTGGGTGACGGCGGCGGAGCCCCCCTCGGCGGCGACCGTGTGGCTGCGCATCGGGTAGACCTTAGAGATCAGCGCGATTTTCAGTTGGGGATTGGCTTCCGCTGCGGCTATTGCTGCACGTAAACCAGCGCCCCCGGCCCCAATAATGGCAAGATCGGCGTTAAAGGTTTGCACTGCATTCCTCCAATGTTCTTGTTAAGAACGGCAAGTTAAATATCTATGCTTAAAATTTAGCGAACTCTTCGGGTGCTAACTAATTGAACCGATTAATGTTGCTTAAAGGTTAAGGATAGATATCTCCCACCAATAATGGGGAATTAACTATACCTAAAGTTAAGTAGTCGAAATTTGATGTGATCGATTGTTTTGTCGATTAACGCTTGCCCGGCAGGCTTGTCTGTTTTTTTGCGCGTTCGGCCGGCTTTACCCTTTTTAACGCGCTTTTGCCGCCCTTTTATCGGAAATTGGCGTTATCGCCGGTTGCGCATCGTGAAGAATTTGTTTGGCTGCAAGGATGCGAGTAGACTGCATCCCCTGTTTGATTTCGGAGTTAATTACCATGAGCGAAACGGCAAGCTGGCAGCCTAGTGCACCCATCGCCAATTTGTTGAAACGCGCAGCGATTCTGGCTGAGATCCGGCGTTTCTTCGCCGATCGTGGCGTGCTGGAAGTTGAGACGCCCACCATGAGCCAGGCGACGGTCACCGACGTTCACCTGTTCCCGTTCGAGACGCGTTTCGTCGGGCCGGGAGCGGCAGAGGGCCTGACGCTATACATGATGACCAGCCCGGAATATCACATGAAGCGCCTGTTGGCGGCGGGCAGCGGCCCGATCTACCAAATGGGGCGCAGCTTCCGCAATGAAGAAGCCGGGCGGCATCACAACCCGGAATTCACCATGCTGGAGTGGTACCGTCCGCACTACGACATGTACCGCCTGATGAATGAGGTGGACGATCTGCTGCAACAGGTGCTGGACTGCGAGAGCGCGGAGACCCTGTCCTATCAGCAGGCGTTCCTGCGCCATCTGGACATCGATCCGCTGTCGGCGGAGAAGGCGCAGCTGCGCGAAGCGGCGGCCAAACTCGATCTGAGCAACATCGCCGATACCGAAGAAGATCGCGATACGCTGCTGCAGCTGCTGTTCACCGTGGGCGTGGAACCGCATATCGGCCGTGAAAAACCGGCGTTCGTGTACCACTTCCCGGCCAGCCAGGCGGCGTTGGCGGAGATCAGCACCGAAGACCACCGCGTGGCGGAGCGTTTCGAGGTGTACTTCAAGGGTATCGAGCTGGCGAACGGTTTCCGCGAGCTGACCGACGGCCGTGAACAACAGCAGCGCTTCGAGCAGGACAACCGCAAACGCGCGGAGCGCGGCCTGCCGCAGCAACCGATCGACTACAACCTGTTGGCGGCGTTGCAGCACGGCATGCCGGAGTGTTCCGGCGTGGCGCTGGGCGTGGATCGTCTGGTGATGCTGGCGCTGGGCGCCGAGAGCCTGAGCGACGTATTAGCCTTCCCGGTCGGGATCGCCTGACGTTTCAGGACGGGTCAAAAGCAAAAAAGGGGGTCGGCATTTGCCGACCCCCTTTTTTTATCGCGAGAAGCGCTTATAGCCCCCCGGCGTCGCGCTTGGTGTTCGGCGCCGGCGTGGACGGCGGCGTGCGGCCGTTGTTGGTTAGCCGCGACAGCGTCTCGGTACGCACCTGGAACGGCGGGTACGGCAGCGTGATGCCGTGCTCGCGGTAGCCCGCCAGGATCAGTTGGTGGATCTCATGGCGCAGCGGCATACGGTGGCCCATCTCGGCGGCGTAAATACGCATCTCGAAGATCTGAATGCCTTGTTGCAGATCGACCAGATAGACCTCCGGCGCCGGGTTATCCAGCACCAGCGCGCAGCGCTCGGCGGCGTTCATCAGGATCTTGGTCACTTCTTCGCTGTTGGCCTCGCCCGGCGCCGGTACGGTCAGCACCACACGGGTCAGGGTATCCGACAGCGACCAGTTGACGAACTGCTCGGTGATAAACGCTTTGTTCGGCACGATGATCTCTTTGCGGTCCCAGTCCGAGATGGTGGTGGCGCGGGTATTGATCTTGGTGACGGTGCCGGTCAGATTGCGGATCGTCACGGTGTCGCCGATGCGGATCGGTTTCTCGAACAGGATGATCAAGCCGGAGATGAAGTTGGAGAAGATCTCCTGCATGCCGAAGCCCAACCCCAGACTGAGCGCGGTAACCACCCACTGCAGTTTCGACCATTCGATGCCGATCCAGGCGAAGCTGAGCACCGCGCCGAACAGCAGCAGCAGGTACTTGGTGATGGTGGTGATGGCGTAGCCGGTGCCCGGGGACAGATCCAGGTGCTGCAGCACCGCCAGCTCCAGCAGCGCCGGCAGGTTGCGCACCAGCTGCATGGTGATGATCAACACCAGAATGGCGATCAGAACCGCGCCGAGGGTGATCGGATGGGCGGTTTCCACGCCGTTCACCGTCGAGGTCACATCCCACAGCGAGATGTTTTCCAGGAAGGCGAACGCGGAGTGGATCTCCGACCACAGTACGATCACCGACACCAGCGCGATCAGCGTCAGGATCGAACGCACCAGCCGCAGCGACTGGGCGCTGATGGTGTCCAGATCGAAGTCCGAATCGTCCGGATCGATGGCGCCTTCGGTGCTGTTCGGGGTATGTGAAGTTTCGTCTTCGCCGCGGGCGCGCTGGGCCAGAATGTCGGCGCGGCGCTGCTTGGCGCGATCGAAGGCGATGCGCCGCCGCTGGATCAACATCCAACGGCGGATGATGTGGTAGACGACCAGCAGCAGGAACCAGATCGCCACCGAAGTTTCCAGACGCGCCAACAGCGCCTGCGCGGTGGTGAGGTAACCGACGGTCGAGGCCAGCGCCGCCAGCAGCGGCGCCGACAGCAGCAGCCCCCAGAAGGCGCTGTTGAGCATGTTGTCGCCGGAGCCGTTTTTATCCAGATACAGCGGAATGCCGGCGCGTTTCAGGCTGTGGGTGACCAGCGCCAGCGCCAGACACAGCAGGATGAAGCACAGCCGCCCCAGGGTGTTGGCGAACTCGCGTTCTTTCAGGCTATCGAAGGTGATCAGCGCCATGATCAGCGGCACGATCAGCCAGATCGACATCTTGTAGTAGCGCATGGCGCGCGAAACCTGCTTCGCCGGCCAGCGGAAGTGCACGATGAACAGCCCCTGCGGGTGGGCGAAGGCGGCGCAGATCATGCAGATCCACAGGATCGGCAGCGTGGCGGTTACCCCTTTGCCGATCGCTTCCGCCACCGGGTAGTTCCAGGCGCTTTGCAGGCCGTAACCGAGCGCGGCCCACAGCACCGGCAGCGGCATCGCCACCAGAATCGACCAGAACACGGTGCGCACCGTCAGGAAGAATTCGTCCTGCGTCACCTTGCCGACGCGGCTGCTCGCGCGCTCGAGGAAGGCGTGGTAGTGCTTGCGCGAGCTGATGCTGAAAATCACCAGCAGCAGGGCGCCGAAGATCGGGATCAGCGTTTCGCGGCTGGTCACCATCATCATGAAGGCGCCGCCGAGTTGAGACAGCGTGTCCAGCGACAGGACGCGCGTCAGATCGTGCGCCACGTTGAGCGGGTAGGAGAAGTTGATCGGATTGACGTCCGGCACCCAGAACAGATAGCGGTGGGTGGCATCGCGAATTTCGTTCAAGGCTTCGATCAGCTGGGTGTTGGCCACCTTCAGCTTGGTCAGCTCGAGGATTTGGGTGTCGCAACCGGACAGCAGCGAATTGAGCAGCTCGCGCTGGGTGCGCAGCTGGGCATCGACGATGCGTTGCTCCTGGTTGGTCAGCGCGCTGCCGTCGTCGCGTTTGAATTCGCGCTGCGACAGTTTTTCCAGCTGGTTTTCAAACTGCAGGCGCTGCACGCGCAGTTGGGCCATGTCGCCGTCCAGCTGTTGCGGCTTGGGCATTTCCGGCAGTGTCGCCACCTGGGCGCGCAGGGTTTCCCCCAGCGCCGACGACGAACCGAGCCACTGGGCCTGCTCGATGATGGTGCTCAGCGCCTGGCGCACCTGCAGCGTCTGCGCCGCCGCCTGCCGCTGCTGCGATGAAATCAGATCCATGCGCTGCGCCTGGCTGTTCAGCGCGGCGGACAGTTCGCGGTTGATCTGCAGCTGCTGGCTGATGCTTTTTGGCAAATCGCCGTTCTGCTCGGCTAACTGCTCGGTTTTTTCCAGCGCCAGCTCTGCTTCGCGTTGGCGCTGGGCGTTGAGGTTATTGCGCAGCGCCTGCAGCTGAACGTCTATTTTCTCGTGGCGCTTTTTATAGACCTCGGCGCGCATGCGCGCCAGCTCCTGACGGTTGTTGGCCGACAGCTGCGCCAGCTCCAGCTCGTCCACTTTGGCTTTGCGCGCCGCGGCTTCGGTCTGCAGCAGGGCCAGGGCGGCCTGCGCATACGGCGTGGTCGGGTTGGCGGGCTGCGCCTGCAGGCGGCGCTGCACTTCCGTCAGCGCACGGCGGGCGTCGGTCTGCTGCTGCGGCAGCTGGCCGAGCGAATCGCTGATCTCCCGCGTGCGATCCTGTTCTTGCTGCAGCAGGCGCGCCTGTTCCAGCAGCAGGCTGCTGGTTTGCAGGATCTGCTGTTCCAGCTCGGCGGCCGGCAGATCGTCGCCGTTAGGCAGGATCTTGTTGCTTTCCAGCACCAGCTGACGGCGCAGCTCCTGCGTCATCTTCGGAAAATCGTCGATCACCCTCTGATACTGCTCGGAGCGAGTCTGCGACTCTTTGCGCTCCGTCAGCCAGTTGAGGGCGCTTTGCAGCGCCTCGGTGGTTTCCGCCTGATTCGGCGCGTTTTTGCTGCTTTCCGCCTGCTTCAGCTCCTGTTTGAGCTGGGTCTCGGTCGGCACGGGGGCGGCCAGCGCCGGTTGCCACAGCAGGCAACCGAGCAAAAGCGTGATGAAAAGGCGCACGGCGTCGATTCCTTTAGAGCGGGGTCTGTGGCGTTTCAGCGGCGGCCGGGATTTCGGCGAAGGCCTCACCCATGCGGGTGACGGTGCCGTTATGCAGCTGCGGCGCGAACTGCACGCTGCCTGCGGTAAACAGGTTGATCACCGTGGAGCCGAGTTTGAAGCGGCCCATCTCGGCGCCTTTTTCCAGCGCGATGGCGCCTTCTTCACCGGCGGCCGGGTAGGTCCAGCGTTTGATGATGCCTTCGCGCGGCGGCGTGACGGTGCCGGCCCAGACGGTCTCGATGCTGCCGACGATGGTGGCGCCGACCAGGATTTGCACCATCGGCCCGATGTCGGTGTCGAACACGCAGATCACGCGCTCGTTGCGCGCGAACAGGTTAGGCACGTTGGCGGCGGTGAGCGGGTTGACCGAGAACAGATCGCCCGGCACATAGATCATCTCGCGCAGCACGCCGGCGCACGGCATGTGCACGCGGTGGTAGTCGCGCGGCGCCAGATAGGTGGTGGCGAACAGGCCGTTGCGGAACGGCTCGGCCAGCAGGTAGTTGCCGGCCAGCAGCGCTTCCAGGCTGTAGTGGTGGCCTTTGGCCTGGAAGATTTGATCGTCGCGGATCGGGCCGAGCTGGCTGATGACGCCATCGGCAGGCAGCGCCAGCCAGTTGGCGTCGGCGACGATCGGGCGCGCGCCGTCGCGCAGCGGGCGCACGAAGAAGTCGTTGAAGGTGGCGTAAGACGCCAGGTCCGGATTTTGCGCTTCCTGCATGTCTACGCGGTAGAAGCGGGCGAAGGCCTTGACCACCAGTTGGGTCAGCCAGCCGGCCCGTTTGTCGGCGCCCCAGCCCGCCAGGCGGGTCAGCGCCAGCTTCGGCAGCCAATATTGCAGTTTAATCTTGATGCTATCCAGCACGTTAACCTCGTGAATCAGGGTAAAGGGCGCGCATTGTAACGAGGGCTCCGCCGTCGTCAATGCTCGCTCGTCAGTGTCAGTCTGCGGCGTCCGTGAAGTTCTTGCGAACCTTCACCTGCGCCATGCTTTCCAGAATACGGTGATAGTTGTCGAACCGCTCTTGCGCGATATCGCCTTTCTCCATCGCCGCGCGAATGGCGCAGCCGGGATCGGTATCGTGGCGGCAGTCGCGGAATTTGCAACCGCCTAAATAATCACGGAATTCGACAAAGCCGCGGGTGATTTGTTCCGGCTCCAGGTGCCACAGGCCAAACTCGCGCACCCCCGGGGAGTCGATCACGTCGCCGCCGTGCTGGAAATGGTACAGCCGCGCGGCGGTGGTGGTATGTTGCCCGAGGCCCGAGACGTCGGAAACCTGATTTACCAGAATTTGCTCTTCAGACGGCGGCAGCAGCGCGTTCAGCAAGCTGGACTTGCCGACCCCGGACTGACCGGCGAAGATGCTGATGCGCCCGGCCAGCGCCTGTTCGAACTCCGCCATGCCTTCCCGCGTTTGGCTGGAGACTTCCAGCACCCGGTAGCCAATCTTGCGATAGATATCCATCATGCCGTCGACCAGCTTGCGCGCTTCGGCGTCCAGCAGGTCAATTTTGTTGAGCACGATCAGCGGCTCGACTTCGAGCGTTTCGCAGGCCACCAGATAACGGTCGATGATGTTCAGTGACAGCTCGGGCAGGATCGCCGACACGATGACGATCTGATTGATATTGGCGGCGATCGGCTTCACGCCGTCATAGAAGTCCGGGCGCGTCAGCACCGAGGTGCGTTCGTGCACCGCTTCCACAATGCCTTTTACCCCTTCATGGGCGCCCAGGCCGGGGCGCCACACCACGCGATCGCCGGTCACCAGCGAACGCAGCGTGCGGCGGATGTTGCAGCGGTGCTGAGTGCCATCCGGCGCCTCAACGTCGGCGTGCATGCCGAAACGGCTGATGACGACGCCTTCCTGCGGCTCGCCCAGCTGGGAATCATCCGGTTCCGGTTTGTTATCGGCGCGCTTCAGACGGCGCTGATGGTTCGCCTGCACGCGGCGTTGCTGACCTTTGGACAGTTTGTTCTTACTCACTGCGCCTCACTTGAATCGGTTTTATACCTTTACGTATACGCACAGCCGCGGCGGGGGACTTGCCCCGGGCGCAGCCTTGAACCCGTCAGGGTATATGTCGCCCATGGCGACCAAAAAGACTATGATACACGCTATTTTATATTAAATAACCGTTGTTAGCCGCCGGCTGCGGCGCGTCGCCATCGGCGGCGGCCGTCGTCTCGTCCGCACAGCGTTTTTCTCTCGGCTTTTAGGCAGGAAACATCATGACAGCAAACGAAAATAACCTGATTTGGATCGATTTGGAGATGACCGGGCTGGATCCCGAGCGTGACCGCATTATCGAGATCGCCACGCTGGTCACCGACGCCAATCTGAACATCCTGGCGGAAGGGCCGGTGATCGCCGTGCACCAATCCGACGAGCAGCTGGCCTTGATGGACGAGTGGAACGTGCGCACCCATACCGGCAGCGGGCTGGTGGAGCGGGTGAAAGCCAGCCGGCAGGACGATCGCGCCGCCGAGCTGGAAACGATAGCCTTTCTGCAGCAATGGGTGCCGGCCGGCAAATCACCGATCTGCGGCAACAGCGTGGGCCAGGATCGCCGTTTCCTGTTCCGCTACATGCCGGAGCTGGAGGCCTACTTCCATTACCGCTACCTGGACGTCAGCACGCTGAAAGAACTGGCGCGCCGTTGGAAGCCGGAAATTCTCGGCGGCTTTAAGAAGCAGGGCACCCATCAGGCGCTGGATGACATCCGCGAATCGGTGGCCGAACTGGCTTATTACCGCGAACATTTCATTCAGCTTTAAGGCGATGGCGGCCTCTGCGGGGAAAAAACGCCGTTTTTAGCCGCTTAATTCGCCAATCTGGCGCTTTAATCGGCAATCAAACAAAAATCGCGTTTTTTTGCTTTCAGGGGCTTGCGACAAAAAGGATTTCTCGTATAATGCGCACCCCGTACCGATGAAGAATTTCGTAACGTTCCACCATCGATACGCCGGGCGGGAATAGCTCAGTTGGTAGAGCACGACCTTGCCAAGGTCGGGGTCGCGAGTTCGAGTCTCGTTTCCCGCTCCAAATTCAACAATGTCGCGATGCGGCATGATGAATAAATAAAGCAGTATCAAGCAGTACCTATGCGACGCGGGAATAGCTCAGTTGGTAGAGCGCAACCTTGCCAAGGTTGAGGTCGCGAGTTCGAGCCTCGTTTCCCGCTCCAAAAATTCAAAGGTCACGCCAGTGTTTGGTGACCGGATGCCAAAAGCATCTCAATGCGGGAATAGCTCAGTTGGTAGAGCACGACCTTGCCAAGGTCGGGGTCGCGAGTTCGAGTCTCGTTTCCCGCTCCAATTTTCTCTTCGTTTCAAACTCAAATCCAACGCCTTATCCGGCGCGGGTTTTTGTCCCGTTTTACACACCTGCTAAAAACGTTGTGAACAGAGTTATCCACAGCCTCTGTACATAAACCCGCCAGCCTGAAAAATCAACGTCATACAAATTAAATATTTATACATTTGATTTATAAGCTTATTTATTTATCCCAAAACGTTATGCCGATCACTTGCTCTTTTTGTTGCAGTTGAAAGACAACGTGTTTTTATTTTTATGCACAAATCCACAGAGTGAGATTTCGGGCGATACGCCCGCGCGGCGCACCCCGTCAGGCATCCCTTGGCAAACCTTTTTCCACAGCCCGTATCAACCGTTTTTTCTGCGCCGTTTGCACCTCGATGCCCTGTGCTTCACGGCGAGCGAGCTGTTGCGCCAGTGCCCAGTGGATATGTTCGTCCAGCATGGCGTCCTGGCCCAAACGCGTGCGCAGCGCGAGCACGATGCTGTCCTCATAAGGCGCATTGCCCAGCGCCACGGCGATATTGCGCAGCCAGCGCAGGTGACCGATGCGGCGTATCGCCGAGCCTTCGGTGATGCGCAGGAATTTTTCTTCCGTCCAACTGAACAGATCGATCAGCTGCGGCGCATGCAGCGCGGCACGCGGGCTGAAATCGTCTTCGTCGGTGAGTTGCGAAAATCGGTTCCACGGGCAGATCAGCTGGCAGTCGTCGCAGCCGTAGATACGGTTGCCGAGCAGCGGCCGGAATTCCTCCGGGATCGCGCCTTCCAGTTCGATGGTCAGATAGGAAATGCAGCGCCGGGCATCGACGGTGTAGGGCGCGACGATGGCCCCGGTCGGGCAAGTGGTGATGCATGCGACGCAGCGGCCGCACTGCTCTTCCTGCGGCTTATCCACCGGCAGCGGCAGGTCGATCAGCAGTTCGCCGAGGAAAAACCAGGATCCGGCTTCGCGGTTAAGAATTAGTGAGTGTTTACCAACCCAGCCGATGCCCGCCTTGGCGGCCAGCGCGCGCTCCATGACCGGCGCCGAGTCGACAAAGGGGCGGAAATTCAGTTCGCCGCAGTAGGCCTGGATCTGATCGCCCAACTTTTTCAGGCGCTGACGCAACAGCTTGTGATAATCGCGCCCCAGCGCATAGCGGCTGACGTAGCCCAATTGCGGGTTCTGCAGGGTGCTGGCGAACGCCGCCTTGGCCGGCAGGTAGTTCATGCGCACGCTGATCACCCGCAGCGTGCCCGGCAACAGCTCGTGGGGGCGCGCGCGCAGCATGCCGTGGCGCGCCATCCACTCCATCTCGCCGTGGTACTGTTTGTCGAGCCAGGCCTGCAGCTTCGGCTCTTCCAGGCTGAGATCGGTATCGCAGATGCCAACCTGCTGGAATCCTAGCGATTGCCCCCATTGCTTGATATGTTGGGCGAGTTGATGGAGATCGAGGGGGTGCGTCATGACGGGCCACAGTGAAAAAGCATACGCTGACAGTTTACCACACTCTATCTGGCCTGCGGATTGGATCCGTCGTTCGGAACCTGCGGCGGCGGCCTCGCTCGGTCTTTCTCTTTACGATTTAATGCTGCGCGCCGGTCAGGCGGCCTACGTACTGGCGCGCGACACTTATCCCTGCTGCAACCACTGGCTGGTGCTCTGTGGCCACGGCAACAACGGCGGCGACGGCTATGTGGTGGCGCGTTTGGCGAAGGCGGCGGGCGTGCAGGTGACGGTGATCGCCTGCGAAGGCGCACGCCCTTTGCCGCCGGAGGCCGCAGCGGCCCGCGAGGCCTGGCTGGCCGCCGGCGGCGATATTCTGCCGGCGAACAGCCGCTGGCCGGCATCCGTCTCTCTTATTATCGACGGTCTGTTAGGCACCGGCCTGGGCAGTGCGCCGCGTGCGCCTTACGATGCGCTGATCGAGGCCGCCAACCGCCATTCGGCGCCGGTGGTGGCGCTCGATATTCCGTCCGGGCTGCTGGCGGAAAGCGGCGCGGCGCCGGGCGCGGTCGTGCGTGCCGCGCATACCGTCACGTTCATTGGCCTCAAGCCGGGCTTGCTGACCGGGCAGGCGCGCGACTGGGTCGGGCAACTTCATCAGAATACGCTAGGCTTATCGGATTGGTTGGCGAAGCAACCGGAACAGATTCAGCGGCTTACCGCCGAGGCGTTGCCGCGCTGGCTGCATCCGCGGCGCCCCTGCGCCCATAAGGGCGAGCATGGCCGTCTGCTGCTGGTGGGCGGCGACCGCGGATTCGGCGGCGCCATTCGCATGGCGGCGGAAGCGGCGCTGCGCAGCGGGGCTGGATTGGTGCGAGTGCTTACTCACATTGAGCACGTCGCGCCGCTGCTGGCGGCCAGGCCGGAGTTGATGGCGCAGGCGCTGGACGAGACGACCTTGCGGCAGGCGATGCAATGGGCGGACGTGCTGGTGATTGGCCCGGGGCTGGGCCAGGCTGAGTGGGGCAAAAACGCCTTGAACGTGCTGCAAACCAGCGATAAACCGGCCTTGTGGGACGCCGATGCGCTGAACTTGCTGGCATTAAATCCCGAGAAACGGCAGAATCGCGTGATGACTCCGCATCCCGGAGAGGCGGCGCGGCTGTTGAGCTGCAGCACTGCCGACATCGAGAGTGATCGCTTACTTGCCGTGCGTAACCTGACGGCGCGCTATGGCGGCGTGGCGGTGCTGAAAGGCGCCGGCACGCTGATCGCCGATGAGCAGGGCCAGATGGCGATCGCCGACGTCGGCAATGCCGGCATGGCCTCCGGCGGCATGGGCGATGTGCTGTCGGGCATCATCGGCGGTTTGCTGGCGCAAAAGCTCTCGCTGTATGATGCCGCCTGTGCGGGCTGCGTCGTACACGGCGCGGCCGGCGATCGCGTAGCGGAAAGACAAGGAACAAGAGGCATGTTGGCGACCGATTTACTGCCGGACATCCTTCATTTCGTTAACCCTGAGTGGGCAAAATAGACTTTATCGAATGAAAGAACTCGTTTTACCTCTGCCGGACGAGGCAGCGACTGTCGCTTTGGGCACCACTTTGGCCAAGGCCTGCGATCGCGCCAGCGTCATCTATCTCTACGGCGACCTGGGCGCCGGTAAAACCACCTTCAGCCGTGGCTTCCTGCAGGCGTTGGGACATCAGGGCAATGTCAAAAGCCCGACCTACACGCTGGTGGAGCCCTATGCCTTGCAGCCCTTGGCGGTATATCACTTCGATCTGTATCGCCTGGCCGATCCGGAAGAGCTTGAATTTATGGGCATTCGCGATTACTTCGCGCAAGACGCCATCTGCCTGGTCGAATGGCCGCAGCAGGGCACTGGCGTGCTGCCGGAGCCGGATCTGGCGCTGCACCTCAGCTATCAGGGCGAGGGGCGAGAGGCGAAGATCGAGGCGATTTCTGCTTACGGCAGCCAGCTGTTAGACCGTATTCATGGATCACAGGGATGATGCTGCAATGACGCATGCGTTGAAAAAATTTGCGGTCATCATGCTGATCGCCGTGCTGGGGCCGCTCGGCGCGTTGAACGCGCTGGCGGCGTCCTCGCTGTCCGATATCAAAGTGTCCAACGCCCAGCGCGAAGCGACGGTGTCGGTGAACTTCAATGGCCCGCCGGACTACGCGTTTTTCCCGCTGCACGGCCCGGAGCGCGTGGTGCTGGACGTCAACCAGAAAGGCAAGGTCGGCGGGCTGCCGCTCAATTTCAGCGGCCAAAACCTGGTGAAAAGCATTCGCTCCAGCGCGCCGAAAGACGCTCAGAGCGTGCGCCTGGTGTTTGATCTGACTCAGCGCGCTAAAACCCGCGTCTCCACCCGCCAGAACGGCGGCGTGCACACCGTGGTATTCACCCTTACGGCCGAAGGCGGCGTCAATACCGTGGCGCGTAAAGCGCCGGTCCAAACGCCTGCGCCGGTCGCCGTCAGCCAACCGCCGCGTCAGGCGCCGGTCGCGGTGCGTGAAGCGCCGGAGCCGCCGCTGCGCAAAGCGCCGACGGGATCGAATCCCTTTACCAATAAACAGAGCGTTGTCGCGGGCACCGCCACTGAGGTGACGCCGCGCAGCAGCCGCGTTTCCGCCGGTTCCGGCGATCGGGTGGTGGTGGCTATCGACGCCGGCCACGGCGGCCAGGATCCGGGCGCCATCGGCCCGAGCGGGTTGAAGGAGAAGAATGTCACTATCGCCATCGCGCGCCGCCTGCAGGCGATGCTGGACGCCGATCCGCAGTTCAAGCCGGTGCTGACGCGTAACGGCGACTATTTTATTTCGGTGATGGGGCGCTCCGACGTTGCGCGTAAACAGGGCGCCAACGTACTGGTCTCCATCCACGCCGACGCCGCGCCAAACCGCAGCGCCAGCGGGGCTTCCGTCTGGGTGCTGTCCAATCGCCGCGCCAACAGCGAAATGGCCGGCTGGCTCGAACAGCATGAGAAGCAGTCCGAGCTGCTCGGCGGCGCCGGCGACTTGCTGGCCAACAGCCAGGCCGACCCTTATCTGAGCCAGGCGGTGCTGGATCTGCAGTTCGGCCACTCGCAGCGCGTCGGGTACGATGTGGCGGTGAAGGTGCTGCAGCAGCTGCAGAGCGTCGGATCGTTGCATAAACGCCGGCCGGAACACGCCAGCCTGGGCGTGCTGCGTTCGCCGGATATTCCATCGCTGCTGGTGGAAACAGGATTTATCAGTAATAGCACGGAGGAGCGGCTGCTGGGCAGTAGCGCGTATCAGGAGAAGATTGCCAAGGCCATTCATAACGGCTTGCGCAGCTACTTCCTGGCGCATCCGCTGCAAGCCGACCCAAAGGTGGAAAACCGACCGCTGGACGTCGCAGCGGCGGTTAACACTTCAACACCAGACGTGCGCCAGCCTGAGCCTATCGTCAGCTCGACCGGCGCGAGCCGCAGCGTAAGCGGCAAGACCCAGATCCACGTGGTGAAACGGGCGGAGACGCTGTCCGGCATCGCCGACAGCTACGGCACGACCATGGCGGCGCTGCGGGATCTGAACAAACTGAAGAAAGACGGCGTGTGGGTCGGGCAACGCCTGAAGGTGCCGGCGGGGAAAACCGCCGCCGTCACCGCCGTCGCCAAAGCGAAAACGCCGGCGAAGAAGCCGTCTAAACATAAAGTGGCCCGCGGGGACACGCTGTCCTCCATCGCTTCTCGCTACGGGGTCAGCGTCGGCGATTTGAAACGGGTCAATAATCTGAAGTCGGACGTCGCGCCGCTGGATCGGACGCTGACCATTCCGCAGGCCTAGCGCCACCGCTACAGGAGTCAGCATGCCTATCCAGGTGTTACCGCCACAGCTCGCCAACCAGATCGCCGCCGGAGAGGTGGTCGAACGCCCCGCGTCGGTCGTCAAAGAGCTGGTGGAAAACAGCCTGGACGCCGGTGCGACGCGCATCGATATCGATATCGAACGCGGCGGCGCCAAGTTGATCCGCATTCGCGACAACGGCTGCGGCATCGGCAAGGACGATCTGGCGCTGGCGCTGGCGCGGCACGCCACCAGTAAAATTAGCACGCTCGACGACCTGGAAGCGATCGTCAGCCTCGGTTTTCGCGGCGAAGCGCTGGCCAGCATCAGCTCGGTTTCCCGTTTGACCCTGACGTCGCGCACAGCAGACCAGAGCGAAGCGTGGCAAGCCTATGCCGAAGGGCGCGAGCAGGCGGTGACGGTCAAACCCGCCGCGCACCCGGTCGGCAGCACGCTGGAAGTGCTGGATCTGTTTTACAACACCCCGGCGCGCCGCAAATTCATGCGCACCGAGAAAACCGAATTCGGCCATATCGATGAAGTGGTGCGGCGCATCGCGCTGGCGCGCTTCGATGTGGCGATCAACCTCAGCCACAACGGCAAACTGATCCGCCAATATCGGGCGGCGAAGGAAGAAAGCCAGCACGAGCGCCGTTTGGGCAGCATCTGCGGCCCGGCGTTTTTGCAGCATGCGCTGAACATCGACTGGCAGCACGGCGATCTGAGCATCCGCGGTTGGGTGGCGGATCCGGACGGGGCGCGCCAGCTGGGTGAAATGCAGTACTGCTACGTCAACAGCCGCATGATGCGCGATCGCTTGATCAACCACGCCATTCGTCAGGCCTATCAGGATCAGCTGAAAGACGATCAGCAGCCCGCTTATGTGTTGTATCTGGAGGTGGATCCGCACCAGGTGGACGTCAACGTTCATCCCGCCAAGCACGAGGTGCGTTTCCATCAGGCGCGGCTGGTGCACGATTTTATCTACCAGGCGGTGACCACGGTGCTGCAACAGGCCGGACAGACGCCGTCGCTGCCGTTGGCGGAAACGCCTGACGAGGCGCCTGCGCCGGTCTGGCAGCAGGAAAACCGCGTCGCCGCCGGCGGCAACCATTTTTCACAGCCGGCGCCGCGTCGCGAAACGCCGCCACCGGCCGACGCCGCCCGCGAGCGCGCGCCGCAGCCCGGTTGGCAAACGGCGGGCGGTTACCAGAAACGCGAAGGCGAGCTGTACGGCAAACTGATGCGGCCTGCCGCCGAGCCGCAGGCCGAGGCCGCGCCGGAAGCCCCGAGTCGGCCGCCGCTGTTCCCACCGGTGAAAGCCGCCGTGGAAACGCCGTTGGCGAGCGGGCAACACAGCTTTGGCCGGGTGCTGATGATCCATCCGCCGTGCTACGCACTGATTGAACAGTGCCAGCAGCCGGCGTTGCTCAACCTGACGGTGGCCGAGCGCTGGCTGCGCCAGGCGCAGCTCAATCCGCCGACGGAAGGGCTGCGGCCGCAGCCGCTGCTGATCCCAGTCAAGCTGACGTTGGACAAGAACGAAGCGGCGGCCATCGCGCGGCATCAGGCGCTGCTGACGATGATGGGGCTGGACTTGCAGACGGATCACGGCCGTGTGACGCTGCGCGCAGTGCCTTTACCATTACGCCAACAAAATTTACAAAAACTGATACCCGAACTGTTAGGCTATCTGGCCGAGCATCAGGAGATGTCGCCCGCGGTGTTGGCCACCTGGCTCGCTCGCCGTCTCGGCAGCGAACATGAACAGTGGAACACCTCGCAAGCGATACAATTGCTGACCGACGTTGAACGACTTTGCCCGCAGCTGGTCAAATCGCCACCGAGCGGACTTTTACAACCCGTTGATTTACAGGCCGCACTGGCGGCCCTCAAGCATGACTGAAACTGAAATGACATCACGTCCCCCGGCTATTTTCATCATGGGGCCGACCGCCTCGGGCAAGACCGCGCTGGCGATCGCGCTGCGCGAGCGCCTGCCGGTGGAACTGATCAGCGTCGATTCCGCGCTGATTTATCGCGGCATGGATATCGGCACCGCCAAGCCGAGCGCCGAAGAATTGGCGCAGGCGCCGCATCGGCTGATCGATATTCGCGATCCCGCCGAAGCTTACTCGGCTGCGGAGTTCCGCGCCGATGCGCTGAAAGAGATGGCCGACATCACCGCCGCCGGCCGCATTCCGCTGTTGGTGGGCGGCACCATGTTGTATTTCAAGGCGTTGCTGGAAGGATTGTCGCCGTTGCCGTCCGCCGATCCCGCGGTGCGCGAGCGCATCGAACGGCAAGCGGCGGAGCAGGGCTGGGAGGCGCTGCACCGTCAGTTACAGGCGATCGATCCGGTCGCGGCAGTGAGAATTCATCCGAATGATCCGCAGAGACTGTCCAGAGCACTGGAAGTTTTTTTTATTTCGGGTAAAACTTTAACGGAACTGACTAAAATTTCGGGTGAATCGTTACCGTATCAAGTTCACCAATTTGCGATAGCGCCGACCAGCCGTGAGTTGATCCATCAACGCATCGAGCTGCGGTACCATCAAATGTTGGCGGCGGGTTTTGAGACGGAAGCGCGTGCACTTTTCGCACGGGGTGATTTGCATACGGACTTGCCCTCCATTCGCTGTGTCGGTTACCGCCAGATGTGGTCATACTTGTCTGGTGAAATTAGTTACGATGAGATGGTTTATCGTGGTATTTGCGCAACACGTCAGTTGGCTAAACGCCAGATGACCTGGTTACGGGGTTGGGAGTCGGTCCATTGGTTGGACAGTGAAAAGCCGGGAGAGGCTTTGGACTCGGTGACACAGGTTGTTAGTGCATAGGTTGGGTGATTGTGTACAATTGCTGAGTATTCAGCGCGCAAATTTTTTACGTCGTTTATTTTAGAGCCGACAGGTTCTTAGTTACAAACAACAAGCAAATAAGGAAAAGATAGAATGGCTAAGGGGCAATCTTTGCAAGATCCGTTCCTGAACGCATTGCGTCGTGAACGTGTTCCGGTTTCTATTTATTTGGTGAATGGTATTAAGCTGCAAGGCCAGATTGAGTCTTTTGACCAGTTTGTCATCCTGTTGAAGAACACGGTTAGCCAGATGGTGTACAAGCACGCTATCTCTACCGTTGTCCCGTCACGCCCGGTCTCGCATCACAGCAACAATCCGAGCGGCGGTTCAAGCAACTATCACCATGGTAACAATCCGTCTGCGCAGCAACAGCCGCAGCAGGAAAGCGATGACGCTGAATAAAGCGCGTTGCAAGTCAACCATGACGGGGAGCATAAGCAGCCGCGTGCTGTTTATGTCCCCCAAACTCACGGTGAGTGTCCGTTTGAGAGGTTGCACGCTTGTTTGACCGTTATGAAGCCGGTGAGCAGGCCGTACTGGTTCATATCTATTTCTCGCAAGACAAAGATACGGAAGATCTCAGCGAGTTCGAATCGCTGGTCTCCTCAGCCGGTGTCGAAGCTTTGCAAGTGGTGACTGGTAGCCGCAAAGCCCCACATCCGAAGTACTTTGTCGGCGAAGGAAAGGCCGAAGAAATTGCAGATGCGGTGAAAGCCAGCGGCGCGTCTGTTGTCCTGTTTGATCATTCCCTTTCCCCGGCGCAGGAAAGAAACCTCGAGCGCCTGTGCGAATGCCGGGTGATCGATCGCACCGGGCTGATTTTAGACATTTTCGCCCAGCGTGCCCGCACCCATGAAGGTAAGCTGCAGGTGGAGCTGGCGCAGCTGCGTCACATCGCCACGCGTCTGGTACGCGGCTGGACGCACCTGGAGCGGCAAAAAGGGGGGATAGGCCTGCGCGGGCCGGGGGAAACCCAGCTTGAGACCGACCGTCGCCTGTTACGCGATCGCATCAGCTTGATTCTGCGCCGCCTGGAGCGGGTAGAGAAGCAGCGTGAACAAGGCCGACGTGCGCGGACCCGCGCCGATGTGCCGACCGTATCGCTGGTGGGCTATACCAACGCCGGCAAATCCACCCTGTTTAACCGAATAACGTCTGCCGAGGTGTATGCGGCGGACCAGCTATTTGCCACCCTGGATCCTACGTTGCGGCGCATTGATGTGCCGGACGTGGGGGATACCGTGTTGGCGGATACCGTAGGCTTTATCCGGCACCTGCCGCATGATCTGGTGGCCGCCTTCAAGGCGACGCTGCAGGAGACGCGCCAGGCCTCTTTGCTGCTGCACGTCATCGACGCGGCGGATCCGCGCGTCGACGAGAACATCGACGCGGTGAACACCGTGCTGGCGGAGATAGACTCGGATGAAATCCCTACACTGTTAGTGATGAACAAAATAGATATGCTGGACGATTTTGTGCCGCGTATCGACCGCAACGATGAAAACCTGCCGATCCGGGTGTGGCTGTCCGCCGCCAGCGGAGAGGGTATTCCGTTGCTGTATCAGGCGTTGACGGAGCGCTTATCGGGGGAGATCGCGCATTACGAATTGCGCTTACCGCCACGGGCAGGCCGTCTTCGCAGCCGTTTTTACCAGCTTCAGGCGATTGAAAAAGAGTGGAACGAAGAGGACGGCAGCATTGGCGTGGTGGTGCGAATGCCGATCGTCGAATGGCGTCGTCTCTGCAAGCAAGAACAGGACCTGATTGACTTTATCGTATGATCATATCCTGTTACATTTATGCTTCGCGAAAGCCTGAAGTACCCAATCACAGAATATGGAGCTAAAACATGGCGTGGAATCAGCCCGGTAATAACGGACAGGACCGCGACCCGTGGGGGAGCAGCAATAACAATGGCGGCAACTCTGGCGGTAACAACAAAGGCGGTCGTGATCAAGGGCCACCTGATTTGGATGATATCTTCCGCAAACTGAGCAAGAAATTGAGCGGTTTTGGCGGGGGCAAAGGCTCCAACAGCAATAGCGGCGGCACCGGGGCCTCCGGTCCGGGCTTCAGCGGCCGCATTATCGGTATCGCGGCGGTTGCCGTGGTGGTGATCTGGGCCGCCAGCGGCTTCTACACCATCAAGGAAGCCGAGCGCGGCGTTGTGACGCGTTTCGGTAAGTTCAGCCACCTGGTGCAGCCGGGCCTGAACTGGAAGCCGACCTTCATCGACGACGTGCGTCCGGTGAACGTGGAATCCGTGCGTGAGCTGGCGGCGTCCGGCGTGATGCTGACCTCCGATGAAAACGTGGTGCGCGTGGAAATGAACGTGCAGTACCGCGTGACCAACCCGGAAGCGTACCTGTTCAGCGTCGTCAATGCCGACGACAGCCTGAGCCAGGCGACCGACAGCGCCCTGCGCGGCGTGATCGGCAAATACTCGATGGATCGCATCCTGACCGAAGGCCGTACCGTGGTGCGTAACGATACGCAGCGCATGCTGGAAGAGACCATTCGTCCTTACAACATGGGCATCACGCTGCTGGACGTCAACTTCCAGGCGGCGCGTCCGCCGGAAGAGGTGAAGGCGTCGTTCGACGATGCGATCGCCGCGCGTGAGAACGAGCAGCAATACATCCGTGAAGCGGAAGCTTACGCCAACGAAGTTCAGCCGCGTGCGAACGGCCAGGCGCAGCGTCTGCTGGAAGACTCCAAGGCTTATAAAGACCGCACCGTCCTGGAAGCTCAGGGTGAGGTGGCGCGCTTTGCCAAGCTGTTGCCGGAATACAAGTCCGCCCCGCAGATCACCCGCGAGCGTCTGTATATCGAAACCATGGAAAAAGTGCTGGGCCATACCCGTAAGGTGTTGGTGAGCGACAAAGGCAACAACCTGATGGTGCTGCCGCTGGATCAGATGCTGCGCGGCCAAGGCGCGGCGACGGAGAGCGGCAACAAGGATACCAGCCTGATTCGCCTCAATCCGAATCCAGCGCCGGCTGCCAACAGCAGCACCCCGCGCACCAGCAGCGGATCGGTTATGGATCAGCGCCGGGCGAATGCGCAGCGTGACGACACCACTCGCGTAGGGAGAGAGTAATCAATGCGTAAGTCTTTTGTAGTTATTGTCCTCGCGGTGCTGGTGGTGCTGTACGCTTCGCTGTTCGTGGTGCAGGAAGGCCAGCGCGGCATTGTGCTGCGCTTCGGCAAAGTGCTGCGCGACGGCGAAAACAAGCCGCTGGTGTATGCGCCGGGTCTGCACCTCAAGATCCCGTTCATTGAGACCGTGAAGAACCTGGATGCGCGTATCCAGACCATGGACAACCAGGCCGATCGCTTCGTGACCAGCGAGAAGAAAGACCTGATCGTTGACTCCTATCTGAAGTGGCGCATCAGCGACTTCAGCCGCTACTATCTGGCGACCGGCGGCGGCGACGTCTCCCAGGCCGAAGTGCTGCTGAAGCGTAAGTTCAGCGACCGTCTGCGTTCCGAAATCGGCCGCCTGGACGTGAAAGACATCGTGACCGACTCGCGCGGCAAGCTGATGTCTGACGTGCGTGACGCGCTGAACACCGGCACCGTGGGTGACGGCGAAGAAGTGGCGACCACCGAAGCCGATGACGCTATCGCCTCTGCGGCGGCGCGCGTTGAGCGGGAAACCACCGGCAAACAGCCGCAGGTGAACCCGAACAGCATGGCGGCGTTGGGCATCGAAGTGATCGACGTGCGTATCAAGCAGATCAACCTGCCGGCCGAAGTCTCCGACGCCATCTACCAGCGTATGCGCGCCGAGCGTGAAGCGGTAGCCCGTCGCCTGCGCTCGCAGGGCCAGGAAGAAGCCGAGAAACTGCGTGCCAGCGCGGACTACGAAGTGACCCGTACCCTGGCGGAAGCCGAGCGTCAGGCGCGTATCACCCGTGGTGAAGGCGATGCTGAAGCAGCCAAGCTGTTCGCCAATGCGTTCAGCCAGGATCCGGACTTCTATGCCTTTATCCGCAGCCTGCGTGCCTATGAAGCCAGCTTCAAGGACAACCAGGACGTGCTGGTACTGAGCCCGGACAGTGATTTCTTCCGCTACATGAAGTCGCCTGATACCCTGCGCAAATAAGCGCGGCAGGCAATCTGATCGAGGGCCCGTTTTCGCGGGCCCTTTCTCGTTTTTGGGGGATGCATGAACTCAACGATTTGGCTGGCGCTCGGGCTGGTCCTGGTGCTGGAAGGACTGGGGCCGATGCTGTTTCCGCAGGCCTGGCGCAAAATGATTGTGGCGATGTCGCAGTTGCCGGACGCGACGCTGCGGCGATTTGGCGGTGGAATAGTGGTTGCGGGCTGCGTGATCTACTACATGTTGAGCGGCCGCACGGGTCTTTAAAGTCTAGCCCAAAATTTATGCAATCGTATGCTAAAAGTGCTGAAAATCGAAAATTACGGTGGTAGAATCCATTTTTAAGCAATCGGTGATTTTGAAAAATGGGTAAGAACGTCGTCGTACTGGGCACCCAATGGGGTGACGAAGGTAAAGGCAAGGTTGTAGACCTGCTGACTGAACGGGCTCAATATGTTGTGCGCTACCAAGGTGGCCATAACGCTGGCCACACTCTGGTAATCAACGGTGAAAAAACCGTTCTTCATTTAATTCCTTCAGGCATTCTGCGTGAAAACGTCACCAGCATCATCGGCAACGGTGTTGTTCTGGCGCCGGACGCATTGATGAAAGAAATGGGTGAACTCGAAGCGCGTGGCATCCCGGTACGCGAACGTCTGTTACTCTCTGAAGCTTGCCCGTTGATCCTGCCTTACCACGTTGCGTTGGATAACGCGCGTGAGAAAGCGCGCGGCGCGAAAGCGATCGGCACCACCGGTCGCGGCATCGGCCCGGCTTACGAAGATAAAGTGGCTCGTCGCGGTCTGCGCGTCGGCGATCTGTTCAACAAAGAAACCTTCGCCGTTAAGCTGAAAGAGATCGTCGATTACCACAACTTCCAACTGGTCAACTACTACAAAGTTGAAGCCGTCGATTATCAGGCGACGCTGGACTACGTGCTGTCTATCGCCGATATCCTGACCGCGATGGTGGTTGACGTTTCCGAACTGCTGGACGGCGCGCGCAAGCGTGGCGATCTGATCATGTTCGAAGGCGCTCAGGGCACCCTGCTGGATATCGACCACGGTACTTACCCGTATGTGACCTCTTCCAACACCACCGCCGGCGGCGTGGCTACCGGTTCCGGCATCGGCCCGCGTTATGTGGACTACGTGCTGGGCATCGTGAAAGCCTACTCCACTCGCGTGGGTGCAGGCCCGTTCCCAACCGAACTGTTCGATGAAACCGGCGAGTACCTGTGCAAGCAGGGTAACGAGTTCGGCGCCACCACCGGCCGTCGTCGTCGTACCGGCTGGCTGGACGCGGTAGCGGTGCGTCGCGCGGTGCAGATCAACTCCCTGTCCGGCTTCTGCCTGACCAAACTGGACGTCCTGGACGGCCTGAAAGAAGTGAAGATCTGCGTGGGTTACCGCATGCCGGACGGCCGTGAAGTTGACACCACTCCGCTGGCGGCTGAAGGCTGGGAAGGCATTGAGCCTATCTACGAAACCATGCCGGGCTGGAGCGAAACCACCTTTGGCGTGAAAGAGCACAGCAAGCTGCCTCAGGCTGCGCTGAACTACATCAAGCGCATCGAAGAAGTGACCGGCGTACCGGTAGACATCATCTCTACCGGCCCGGATCGCAGCGAAACCATGATCCTGCGCGACCCGTTCGACGCATAATCAGGCTTTGCGGCATTAAACAAACCGGGCGCGTCCCGGTTTGTTTTTATCCTGACTCCCTCCGATTGCGGTTTCACGTCAAAAAATCCTTTCATAAACCCGCCTTAGGGCGCGGGATTCGCTAAATAATTAGCGACGAACTCTCCGGCTGGTTTATTATCCAATGAGTAATCTTTTGAATAGCGCCGAAAAGCGGCGTATCAGACGGGTAAAGTCATACCCAGAGGTAAGATGTGCAGTTAACAAGTTTTACTGATTATGGTCTGCGGGCGTTGATCTACATGGCCTCGTTGCCGCAGGACAAGATGACCAGTATCTCGGAAGTGACCGAGGTGTATGGCGTGTCTCGCAACCATATGGTGAAGATCATCAATCAGTTGAGCCGGGTCGGTTTTGTCACGGCGGTGCGCGGCAAGCATGGCGGCATCCGTTTGGGCAAACCGGCCGAGAGCATTCGCCTCGGCGATGTCGTGCGGGCGCTGGAGCCGCTTGCGCTGGTTAACTGCAGCAGCGAGTTTTGCCACATCACCCCTGCCTGCCGATTGAAGCAGGTGCTCCAACAGGGCGTACAGAATTTCCTTGAAGAGCTGGATAAGCATACGTTGGCCGACATGGTCGAAGACAATCCGCCGCTCTACAAGCTATTGCTTGTCGAATAAAACGACGTTGAGAAGACAAGGCTCAACGTCATCCTGCTGATGACAACGGAGGAACCGCAATGTCACAAGATCCATTCCTGGAACGAGAAGCAGAAAAATACGAATCTCCCATTCCCAGCCGTGAATATATCCTGGCCCATTTGGCGAAACGAGAAACGCCGGCCAGCCGCGAAGAACTGGGCAACGAATTGGGCCTCAGCGGCGAAGAACAGCTGGAAGCGCTGCGCCGCCGCCTGCGCGCCATGGAGCGCGATGGCCAGTTAGTGTTTACCCGCCGCCAGTGCTACGCGCTGCCGGAGCGTTTGGACCTGCTGCGCGGCACGGTGATCGGCCACCGCGACGGCTACGGCTTCCTGCGCGTTGAAGGCAGCAAAGACGATCTGTACCTGTCCGCCGAACAGATGAAAATGGCGATCCACGGTGACGTGGTGCTGGCGCAGGCGCTGGGCGCGGATCGCAAAGGGCGTCGCGAAGCGCGCATTGTGCGCGTGCTGGTGCCGAAAACCAGCCAGATCGTCGGCCGCTTCTTCATGGATGCCGGTACCGGCTTCGTGGTGCCGGACGACAGCCGTCTGAGCTTCGATATTCTGATCCCGGCAGACAGCGTCAGCGGCGCGCGCATGGGCTACATGGTGGTGGTGGAGCTGACTCAGCGCCCGACCCGCCGCACCAAAGCGGTCGGCAAGATCGTCGAGATCCTCGGCGACAAAATGGGCACCAGCATGGCGGTGGATATCGCGCTGCGCACCCATGAGATCCCGCATACCTGGCCACCGCAGGTGGAAAAGCAGGTGGCCGATCTCAGCGAACAGGTGCCGGAAGCGGCCAAGAAGGGCCGCGTCGATCTGCGCAAGCTGCCGTTGGTCACCATCGACGGTGAAGACGCGCGCGACTTCGATGATGCCGTGTACTGCGAGAAAAAACGCGGCGGCGGCTGGCGCCTGTGGGTAGCGATCGCCGACGTCAGCTACTATGTGCGTCCACGCACCGCGCTGGACGACGAAGCGCGCAGCCGCGGCAACTCGGTGTATTTCCCGTCGCAGGTGATCCCGATGCTGCCGGAAGTGCTGTCCAACGGGCTGTGCTCCCTGAACCCGCAGGTCGATCGCCTGTGCATGGTGTGCGAGATGACCATCTCCGCCCAGGGGCGCCTGTCCACGGCCAAGTTCTACGAGGCGGTGATGAGCTCCCACGCCCGCCTGACCTACAACAAGGTGTGGCACATTCTGCAGGGCGATCAGGAGCTGCGCGAGCATTACCACCCGCTGGTCAAGCACCTGGAAGAGCTGCACGCCATGTACAAGGTGCTGGATAAGGCGCGCGCCGAGCGCGGCGGCATCGCGTTTGAAACCGAAGAAGCCAAATTCATCTTCAACGCCGAACGCCGCATCGAGCGCGTGGAGCCGACGGTGCGCAACGACGCCCACAAGCTGATCGAAGAGTGCATGATCATGGCCAACGTGGCGGCCGCGCGCTTCGTCGAGAAACGCAACGAGCCGGCGCTGTACCGCGTGCACGATCGTCCGAGCGATGACCACATCTCCGCGCTGCGCAGCGTGCTGAGCGAGCTGGGGCTGACGCTGGGCGGCGGCAACAAGCCGCAGCCGAAGGACTATGCGGTGCTGATGGATGAAGTGTCCGAGCGCCCTGACCACGAAATGCTGCAAACCATGTTGCTGCGCTCGATGAAGCAGGCGATTTACGATCCGGAAAACCGCGGCCACTTCGGCCTGGCGCTGGCCTCTTACGGCCACTTCACCTCGCCGATCCGCCGTTATCCGGATCTGGCGTTGCACCGCGCGATCAAATACCAGCTGGCCAAAGAGCATGGCGAGCCGAAAGAGCGCTGGACGCCGACCGGCGGCTGGCACAGCGAATTCGAAGAGATGTTGCAGCTGGGCGAACACTGTTCGATGACCGAGCGCCGCGCGGACGAAGCGACGCGCAACGTCGCCGACTGGCTGAAGTGCGACTTCATGCAGGATCACGTCGGTGAAGTGTTCAGCGGCATCATCTCCAGCGTGACCGGCTTCGGCTTCTTCGTGCGCCTGAACGATCTGTTCATCGACGGGCTGGTGCACGTATCAACGCTGGATAATGATTACTATCGCTACGATAATATCGGCCAGCGCCTGATCGGCGAGTCTTCCGGCACGGTCTATCGCCTGGGGGATACGGTGGAGATCCGCGTGGATGCGGTGCATATGGACGAGCGCAAGATCGACTTCGCGCTGGTGTCCAGCACCCGCAAAGCGCGCGGTGAAGGCAAAACCGAGCGCGATCGCGCTAAGAAGGGCGGCCAGCGCACGCTGCGCGACAGCGGCAATGCGGGGCGCGGCAAGCGCCGCGGCGGCAAACCGCCGGCCAACTTCGAGCCGGACAGCGCCTTCCGTAAGCAGGATGACGCCAAGCCCGCGGACAACGTGAAGAAGGCGAAAAAGAAAGCCAAGAAAGCGTCCGACAAAACGCGGAAAATCGCGGCGGCGACCAAAGCCAAACGCGCAGCCAAGAAGAAAGGTGCCGAGCAGGCTTAACCTGCCGCACATCGTTACCATCGGCCGGTTATCGCCGGCCGCACGACTTTAAAAGAGCATCATGAGCGAAATTATTTACGGCATCCACGCCGTCAAAGCCCTGTTAGAGCGCGATCCGCAACGCTTCCTGGAAGTGTTTATCCTGAAAGGCCGCGAAGATCGCCGCCTGCAGCCGCTGATCGCCGAGCTGGAAGCGACCGGCATCGTGATCCAGGTGGCGAACCGCCAATGGCTGGATGACAAGGTTGAAGGCGCGGTGCACCAGGGGATCATCGCCCGGGTGCGCGAAGGGCGTCAGTATCAGGAGAACGATCTGCCGGGCCTGTTGGAGAGCGTGGAAACGCCATTCCTGCTGGTGCTGGACGGCGTGACCGACCCGCATAACCTCGGCGCCTGCCTGCGCAGCGCCGATGCGGCCGGCGTGCACGCGGTGATCGTGCCCCGCGATCGTTCCGCCCAGTTGAACGCCACTGCCAAGAAAGTGGCCTGCGGCGCCGCCGAAAACGTGCCGTTGATCCGCGTGACCAATCTGGCGCGCACGCTGCGTCTGCTGCAAGAGATGAATGTCTGGGTCGTCGGCACCGCCGGCGAAGCCGACCATACGCTGTATCAAAGCAAAATGACCGGCCCGATGGCGCTGGTGATGGGCGCGGAAGGCGAAGGCATGCGCCGCCTGACCCGCGAACACTGCGATGAGCTGATCAGCATCCCGATGGCCGGTACCGTCTCTTCACTGAACGTGTCGGTCGCCACCGGCATCTGCCTGTTCGAAGCGGTGCGCCAGCGCGGCTGATTCTTCTGACGGGGGCGCCGTGCTCCCGTTAATTCCCCCTCTTGTGATCCCGCCTGCGGCAGAAATCTCTGCGCCGACCATACTTACTCCTGACGCTTTTTTCAGGGAGCACTCTCATGGTCTGGACTACGCACACCGTTTTTAACCAACCCAAGCCGCTGGGCAACAGCAACCTGTTTCTCTCCGATACGCCGCTGCGCGAAGCGTTGCAGCGCGAGCAAGGCGGTTGGGACGCCGAGGTATTGGCTTCGCTGGGCCAGCAGCTCGGCACGCAGGAGTCGCTGGAGCTGGGGCGGCTGGCCAACGCCAACCCGCCGGAGCTGCTGCGCTACGACGCCACCGGCCAGCGGCTGGACGACGTTCGCTTTCACCCGGCCTGGCATATCCTGATGCAGGGGCTGATCGCCAACCGGGTGCACAACCTGCCCTGGCAGGAGGATGCGCGCATCGGTTCCTTCGTGGCGCGCGCCGCGCGTTTTATGCTGCATGCGCAGGTCGAGGCCGGCACGCTCTGCCCGGTGACCATGACCTTCGGCGCCACGCCGCTGCTGCTGCAGGCGTTACCGGCCGAGTTTCGCTCCTGGCTGACGCCGCTGCTGTCGGATCGTTATGACGCTCACCTGCTGCCGGGCGGGCAGAAGCGCGGCTTGCTGATCGGCATGGGCATGACGGAGAAACAGGGCGGCTCCGATGTCTTGAGCAATACCACCACCGCCACGCCGCTCGGCGCGCGCGGGCCGGGCGAAGCCTACCGGTTGGTGGGGCATAAGTGGTTCTTCTCGGTGCCGCAAAGCGATGCGCACCTGGTGCTGGCGCAGGCCGAAGGCGGGCTGTCCTGTTTCTTCCTGCCGCGCATTTTGCCGGACGGCAGCCGCAACGCCATTCGCCTTGAGCGGTTGAAAGACAAGCTGGGCAACCGCTCTAATGCCAGCAGCGAGGTGGAGTTTCAGGACGCCACGGCCTGGCTGCTGGGCGATGAGGGCGACGGGGTGCGGCATATCCTGAAGATGGGCGGCCTGACCCGTTTCGACTGTTCGCTGGGCAGCCACGGCCTGATGCGCCGCGGGCTGTCGGTGGCGCTGTATCATGCGCTGCAGCGGCAGGCGTTCGGCAAATTGTTGATAGAACAACCGCTGATGCGCCAGGTCTTGGCGCGCATGGCGCTGCGGCTGGAAGGGCATACCGCGTTGCTGTTCCGGCTGGCCCGCGCCTGGGAGAGCCGCAGCAATGAAGGCGAACTGATCTACAGCCGGCTGCTGACCCCGGCGGCCAAATACAGCATTTGCCGTCAGGGCATGCCGTTCATCGCCGAGGCTATGGCGGTGTTGGGCGGCATCGGTTACTGCGAGGAGAGCGAGCTGCCGCGCCTGTACCGTGAAATGCCGGTGAACAGCATCTGGGAGGGCTCCGGCAACATCATGTGTCTGGACGTGTTGCGCAGTCTGCATAAACTGCCGGGCGCGCTCGAGATGTTGCAGTTCGAGCTGCAGCCGGTGCGCGGCCAGAATCGGTTGTTCGATCACGCCTGGCGGCAGTGGCAGCAGCGTGCCCGGCAACCGAGCGAGGAGATGGGGCGGCTGCTGACTCAACAGCTGTTCGATCTGTGCTGCGCCGCGCAGCTGCTGCAGCACGCCAGCCCGCTGATCGCCGACGCCTGGTGTCATCTGACGCTGGATCACCGCGGCGAGAGCCTGCTGTCGGCCGAGGCGTGCGAACTGCTGCTGAACCGCGCCATCGGCGGTTAGGGAAAAGGGTGGCGCCCGGCGGCGAAAACCTTTTTAATTCAGCCTCACTCTGACAGGAAAATGCACATGGATATTCTCAGCGCGTTGGCGGCGTTCGCCTCTTACTTCTTCAGCGGCTTCGCCATGATTTTGGTGTTTCTGTTCGTCTATACCCGCATCACCCCGCACGACGAATGGGCGCTGATCAAGGCCGATAATCAATCCGCCGCCTTTGCTTTTATCGGCGCTTGCCTGGGATATGTGATCCCGCTGGCCAGCGCGGCGATCAACTCGATCAGCCTGCTGGATTACCTGCTGTGGGGCGTGGTGGCGCTGGTGGTGCAACTGCTGCTGTTCGCCGCCGTGAAGATCTACATGCCGCGCATCAGCGACAAGATAGAAGCGAATCACCTGGCCGCCGGGATTTTCCTGGGGGGCGTCTCCGTCAGCGGCGGGGTGTTGAATGCGGCTTGCATGAGCTACTAAAGGTATAAGATGGCCGAGGCGCGCCAGCCAAGCGGGTGCGCCTGCTCTTCCATCCGCAGGATGCGGTAATAGCTGGCGCCGTGTTGGTCGGCGGTGCGGGCGATGGCCAGTTCCGCCTCCTGCGGTGAGCCGGGCAAATCGTTGAAGGTGATCTCGGCGATTTCACTGAGCGGCGTCACGCGATCGGCGGGCGCCAGCTCGGCGGACTGTGCGCCGGTGCTGAGCAATCCCATGGAAAGCAAGAGGGAGGTGAGTGCGGTGGAGCGTTTCATGGCGTTCCCCTTCGTCAGATCCTGAATCGACACCCGCAACATGCGGCATGCTGTCCCTCAGTGTGCAACACCCTTCTTCAGCCAGTGCAAAGCCAGTGTAAAGCTGCTTAAAAAATCCCCGCCTTAACGATACAGGATCGCCTGGGAATACCATTGGCCCGGCACGACGGTTTCGCTGTTCATGATGATCACGTAATAACGGGCGCCGGCGGCGGTGGCCTTGCGTTGGATCTCCGCTTCCACGTCCATCGGGCTGCCGCGCACCACGGCGGTGACGGTGCCCATTTTCACCAGCTCGGCGGTCTGCGCGCGGACGATCTCCTGCGCCTGAGCGGTGGGGGGCGGCGGCGGTTTCGGCGTGGTGGTCATGATGCCGCAGGCGGAAAGCTGTGCGGCCAGCGTCAGGGTAATGAGTGTGCGGGCAATCGTCATGGTGACCTCGTAAGCGCCGGTGCGATGGCTTCAGTGTAACGCAATATAAGCTGTAACAGATTGAGCTAACGCTGCTTCGCGCAAGTTTGTCATGATGAATGCCAACAGGTGAGTTGAGGATGAACGGATGATCGAAATTCATGACGAGCAGGCTGGCGATATCGCGGTGATCCATGCGGTGCCGGCGGGGCAGTATCATCGGCCGCTGCCGACGGTGTTCTTCTGCCATGGCTATACCTCGTCGAAAGAGGTATACGCTTATTTCGCCTATGCGCTGGCGCGCGCCGGTTTTCGGGCGGTGTTGCCGGATGCCGATCGGCACGGCGAGCGATTCGACGGCGATGAGGCGCGGCGCCTGGCGTCATTCTGGGAGATCCTGCGCAGCAATATCGACGAACTGCCGCAGATCAACGCGCATTTTGAGCGGCTTGGCCTGATCGCCGACGGCCGCATCGGCGTCGCCGGCGCCTCAATGGGCGGCATGACCGCGCTTGGCGCCTTCGCGCGCTTTCCGTGGATCCGTGCGGCCGCCAGCCTGATGGGTTCCGGCTATTACCGTGCGCTGGCGCAAACGCTGTATCCGCCGTTGGGCGAGACGGGCGAGGCGCTCTCGCCGACGGCGTTTGCGGCGCGCACCGCCGTGCTGGCGGAGTATGAGCTGGAAGGACGTTTGGCGCAGATTGCAGGGCGGCCGCTGCTGCTGTGGCACGGCGAGACGGACGACGTGGTGCCGGCGGCGGACAGCCTGCGTTTGGCGGCTGAACTGCGGCAGCAAGGTGCGGACGGCCGTTTGACATCGCTCGTCGAGCCGGGCGTGAAGCATCGCATCACGCCGCTGGCGCTGTCCGCCACCACCGATTTCTTTCGCCGCGAATTGTAATGCGCCTCCGGGCGCGATGCGTGGAATTGCGGTGCTCTCTGTAGGCTGTTTCGGTCATTGTTTGACGCATGGCGGAGGAGAATGTCAGCGTGAATTCTTTCAGGGGCGGCAAGGAGCGGAGAGCATGATAAAGGGTATCAGCAATACGGCCGAGACAGCGCGCGGGCTGGCGGGAACGATGAAAGCGCGCGCCGATCTTAACTCAATGGCCTTCAGTGAGATGCTGGGGGCAGCCGACGGCAAGTCGCGGCAAAACAAGGCGAATCCGCTGTCGCGCATCACCGCGCATACGGTGCATAACATGACGGCGCTGTTCGCCTCCGCGCCGAAAGCGGCGGCCGCGCAAACCGCGAAGGCCGGCTCGCTCTCCTTCGAGCAGCGGGCGACGCTGGAGGAAAGCGCCGAACTGCTGCAGGTACGGACAAACTATATGCGGATGGCGCTGCAATTGCACAATCCGGGCAAGGCGTTCAGCGCGCCGACGTTGCTCAAACTGTGATGGGTGAGGAAGTGGAGCGCCCGACAGGCGGCGCTCCGATGCGGACTGAACGGGCTTTCTGATGAAGCCCTGGGGATTTCCCTGGCGTGGCGCGTCTTTTTAACGGTACAGCTCGGCGCTAACGTGCATCGTGCTGTTGTCGCCCGGTTCATGCAGGGCGATGATGCGATAAGAGCTTGCACCGCGTTGATCGGCGATTTTACTGACCTGGCTACTGGCGTCATCCGGCGAGACCACGTTCTGGTTCAGGGTGACGAAGCCAACGCTCTGGCGTTGATCGGCCTGGTGCGAGGAGATCTCCGTCGCGGCCATCACGTTGGCGGAGAACAGGGCGGCAAGCGCCGTCGCGAGAATGATGCGTTTCATAGTGCCTCTCTTACTTTTTGCCGTTACGGCCTGACAGCGAGTGTCGCTGCGGCAAAAAGTCATTTATCTGCATTGAATAACCTGGAATCTTTTTCGTCGCGCTGTCTGCGGCGGATAAGGTTAATTTTAGTCGGTTGCGGCGGATTAAAAAGCGGGGCGTTTTGATGGCCTCTTTCAAAAAAAATGAAATAGATTTGTGACTCAGCGCTGATTTCATTGAAAGATTTTTGAAACTGATGGATTGGCGTACATAGGTTTCCCCGCCAGCAAATCGTGCTATTTCCCATACCCCCTCTCAATAACGCGAATAAAACCCACGCAGTCCTTGAGTTTCCCGCCCTGCGTCAGTATGATTACGCGTCATTTTTCAGCCGCACACTAAACACGTTCCTTGCTTCCATGGGCCGCGGTTGACCCTGACAGGAGGCTGAATAATCCGTAAGGAGCAATTCGATGCGTCATTACGAAATCGTTTTTATGGTCCATCCTGACCAAAGCGAACAGGTTCCGGGCATGATCGAGCGTTACAGTGCTACCATCACTAACGCGCAAGGTCAGATTCACCGTCTGGAAGACTGGGGCCGCCGTCAGCTGGCTTATCCGATCAACAAACTGCACAAAGCTCACTACGTTCTGCTGAACGTTGAAGCGCCGCAGGAAGCGATCGATGAGCTGGAAACTAACTTCCGCTTCAACGACGCCGTTATCCGCAGCATGGTTATGCGCGTTAAGCACGCGGTAACTGAAGCATCTCCGATGGTTAAAGCGAAAGACGAACGTCGTGGCGATCGCCGCGAAGACTTCGCTAACGAAACCGCAGATGATGCAGATGCTGGGGATTCTGAAGAGTAATTGCCGCCGTGACGGCTAATCGTCTGGTTTTGTCGGGCACTGTGTGCAAGGCGCCGGTTCGAAAAGTGAGTCCTTCCGGGATACCGCACTGCCAATTTGTGCTAGAGCACCGTTCGCAGCAGATGGAAGCCGGATTCAGCAGACAAGCATGGTGCCGAATGCCCGTGGTTGTCAGCGGACAACAGTCACAAGCACTAACTCAAAGATTAACGGTCGGCAGTCAGATTACCGTGCAAGGCTTTGTAAGCTGCCATCAAGGGCGCAACGGGCTGAGCAAATTGGTTCTGCATGCCGAGCAGATTGAATTGATAGATTCTGGAGACTAGCCAAATGGCACGTTATTTCCGTCGTCGCAAGTTCTGCCGTTTCACCGCGGAAGGCGTTCAAGAGATTGACTATAAAGACATCGCTACGCTGAAAAACTACATCACCGAAAGTGGTAAAATTGTACCGAGCCGTATCACCGGTACTCGTGCAAAATATCAGCGCCAGCTGGCCCGTGCTATCAAGCGCGCGCGCTACCTGTCTTTGTTGCCGTACACTGATCGTCATCAGTAATCGGCCACTGTCCATTAACGACTTTGAGAGGATAAGGTAATGCAAGTTATTCTGCTTGATAAAGTAGCAAACCTGGGCAGCCTGGGTGATCAAGTTAACGTTAAAGCGGGCTACGCTCGTAACTTCCTGGTACCACAGGGCAAAGCTGTTCCTGCTACCAAGAAAAACGTTGAGTTCTTCGAAGCACGCCGTGCTGAACTGGAAGCCAAACTGGCTGACGTTCTGGCTGCTGCTGAAGCTCGCGCAACCAAGATCAACGAACTGGGTTCAGTGACCATCGCTTCCAAATCTGGCGACGAAGGTAAACTGTTCGGCTCTATCGGCACCCGCGACATCGCTGACGCAGTGACTGCGGCAGGCGTTGAAGTTGCCAAGAGCGAAGTTCGTCTGCCGAACGGCGTTCTGCGTACCACTGGTGAGCACGAAGTGCACTTCCAGGTACACAGCGACGTGTTCGCACAGCTGAATGTAGTTGTGGTTGCAGAAGCGTAATTTACGCTGCTGTTAACCCGGTTAAAACGCCAGCCTCGCGCTGGCGTTTTGCTTTTCTGCGCCCGGCAAAACGCGCTACGCTAGAAGACGGGATGAAAAGGGAGAGCGTGTGATGGCAACGATTACGCTACAGCGGGTTTACGATTTCAGCGCGCCGGCGCCGGCGCATTGCTATCTGATAGACAGGCTATGGCCGCGCGGCATCAGCAAGGAGAGGCTGGCGGGCGTGCAGTGGTTGAAACAGGTGGCGCCGGATGACGAGCTGCGCAAGTGGTTCCATCAGCATACCGACCAGTGGGAAGCCTTCGAGGCGCGTTACCGCCAACAGCTGGCGGCCAACGACGCCTGGCAGCCGCTGGTGGCGCTGTTGCGGCAGGGGGAGGCGCTGACGCTGCTGTATGGCAGCAAAGATACCGAGCACAACCAGGGCGTGGTGCTGCGCGAGTTTTTGCTGGCGCAGCTTTAGCGATTAGCGTTCCCGGCGGTAGCTGCCGTCGGCCTGGCGGCGGAACAGCGCCTGGCTGTTGTCCACGGTGGTGACCGACAGCGCGTTAATCACGCCGTTGGCGTCGCGTTCGATGCGCACTTCCTGACCGGCTTTCATGTTGCTCAGCGGTTTGTCGCCGCCTTCCACCTGCGCCATGGCGAACACCTCATTCACCGGCAGATTGTTGTCGCGAAACAGCTGGGCCAGCGTCTGGCCGGGCTGGATCTGATAACGCTGCCAGTTGCCCGCCGGCGTCGGTTCGTTGGCCGGCGTGGCGGCGCCACCGCCGTTTTGCAGCTCAGCCTGCAGCGGCACGCTGGTTTCCTGCTGAGAGACCGGGAACGGCTGTCTTTCGGGCGAGTAGGGCCACAGCAACGCCAGCAGCAGAATGATGCCGAAGATCAGCACCCAGCGGCGGTGAAAGTAGGGCAGTGGTTCCATCCAATGGAAACCGTCCGGCAGATGCCAGACTTTGGCCAGCAGCGCTTTGACCCGCTGCATCTTGTCGTTGGCCGACGGCGGTTCCGATGGCGACTCCGCGTCTTCCTGCGTGGGTGCGGCGCAGGGTTTCAGGCGCTGGCTGATGTTCAGCCAGGTGCGCAGCAGCGGCTGGTAGATGCGGGTGGTTTTCCTTTTCCTGGGCGCGATTCTGCCCATGGTGACCTCTCTTCGACGGCGTAATAATAAGCGCGGCGCGGCAAGCGCGTCGCCTGCCCGATATCCTGCTTTCAGTATAGTCCGCTAACTGATTGAAGTGAAAGGCGGCTGAGCGGCAGGGCCGGGGTTTGCGGCTGCGGGCGTTAACAGAAGGTTATTGTTTCTTTTTCTACGACAAAAGTCATCATTCTCCACACAAGATTTTACCCGGCATTGACGCGCTGTTATGCTGCGCTTTCGACTTTTTACAGACTTAAGGAAAACCCCATGACAACCCCTTCTTTTGACAGCGTTGAAGCGCAAGCAAGTTACGGGATTGGTTTACAGGTCGGCCAGCAGCTGCAAGAGTCCGGGCTGGAAGGTTTGCAACCGGAAGCTTTGCTGGCGGGTCTGCGCGACGCGCTGGAAGGGAATGCCCCGGCGGTTCCGGTAGACGTGGTGCACCGTGCGCTGCGTGAAATCCACGAGCGTGCGGATGCGGTGCGCCGCGAGCGCCAGCAGGCGATGGCCGTTGAAGGCCAGAAGTTCCTGGACGACAACGCCAAGCGCGACGACGTGACGCTGACCGAGTCTGGCCTGCAGTTCTCCGTACTGGAGCAGGGCAACGGCCCAATCCCGTCCCGTCAGGATCGCGTGCGTGTGCACTACACCGGCCGTCTTATCAACGGCGACGTGTTCGACAGCTCGGTTGAACGCGGCCAGCCGGCAGAATTCCCGGTCAGCGGCGTGATCCCAGGCTGGATCGAAGCGCTGACCCTGATGCCGGTCGGTTCCAAATGGCAGCTGTATATCCCGCACAACCTGGCCTACGGCGAGCGTGGCGCAGGCGCGTCCATCCCGCCGTTCAGCGCGCTGGTGTTCGACGTCGAGCTGCTGGAAATCCTGTAATTCCACCGAGGATTACTCTGGGCGCCTTCGTGGCGCCCTTATTTTATGCGCCGCGCAGACGGGCGATGAATGGCCGGGCGAGCCGGCCAGTGACAGTGAGTTACTTACCGCTTAAATCGATGCGATAAACCGCGAAGCCGATGCTGTCGCTGTCTGCGGCGCTCATCGGGTATTGGGCGTGCTCTTTGATAAACTTCGTCGCTTTGTCCGAAGGCGAGGTCTCGAAGCGGATATCCAGCGGCTGCTTGCTGCTGAAGTTAGCCAAACGCCAATTGTTGTCCGCCTGCGGGCGCACCGCGCCATGCCGCTGGGTTTCGGCGGTGATGTAGGCCGCCAGCACCGAGCGGTTTTCATCCGGCGAAGCGAAGGCGATATGTTTGTCGCCGGTGCCGGCAAACTTGCCGCCGTAGGCGCGGTAGTTGTTGGTGGCAACCAGGAAGGTGGCGTTCGGATCGATCGGCTTGCCGTTGAAGGTCAGCTGCTTGATGCGCTCCGCCTTAGCGTTGATCAGCTGGCATTCGCCGTCGTAGCGCGCCGGTTGGCTGACGTCGATCTGGTAGTTGACGCCGTCGATCACGTCGAAGTTATAGGTGCGGAAGCCGTCCCAGTTGATCAAGCCTTGCGGCTTGGCGCTGTTGACGTCGATCTGGTTGAACTGGCCGGCGGAGCACTCCAGCCACTCTTTCACCTCTTTGCCGCTGGCCTTCACCACCACCAGCGTATTGGGATAGAGATAGAGATCGGCGGCGTTGCGGAAGGTGAGCTGGCCTTTTTCCACTTCGACGAAGCTAGCGGGGTCGTTCTTGCGGCCGCCGACCTTGAACGGGGCCGCCGCGGACAGCACCGGCAGATCGGCCAGGTCCGGGTCGCCCTGGATGTAATGTTCGACGTAGGCCTTCTGCGCATTGTTGACGATCTGCACCGTCGGATCGTCCTGCACCAGCGCCAGGTAGCTGTACATGTTGCCGTCGGATTTACCGATCGGCTGGCTGACGAACTCGCGCGTGCCTTTGTGATCGTCCGCCAACACCTTCGCCAGCGCGGCATCTTCCGCCGCCAGCGATTTCTTGTTCTCTTTGTCGTAGATCGGCCGCGCTTCCGCTTTGGCGGCGGTCACTTTCCAACTGCCGCCATCGTTGTTGAGCTGCAGATCGACCACGCCGAGATGGTCGCCCCATTGGCCCGGCATCACCGCCGGTACGCCATTCAGCAGGCCTTTGTCGATATCCGCGCCTTTGATGTTGGCGAAGTCCTTGCTCGGGAACACCGCGTGGGCGTGGCCGAACATGATGGCGTCGATGCCGGGCACCTGGCTGAGGTAATAGACCGAGTTTTCCGCCATCGCCTTGTAAGGCTCGCTGGACAACCCGGAATGCGGGATTGCCACCACCAGATCGGCGCCCTGTTTACGCATCTGCGGCACGTAGCGCTTGGCGGTGGCGGTGATGTCGTCCACCGTCACTTTGCCCTGCAGGTTGGCTTTGTCCCACACCAGGATCTGCGGCGGCACGAAGCCGATGTAGCCGATGCGCAGCGTATGCGCCTTGCCATCGCGATCCTTCACCGGGGTATCGACGATGATGTATGGCGTGAACAGCGGTTTTTGCGTTTTGGCGTCGATGACGTTGGCGTTGATGTACGGGAATTTGGCGCCGGCGATGGCGTTCTTCAGGTAGTCCAGCCCGTAGTTGAACTCATGGTTGCCGATGTTGCCGACCACATAGTCCAGCGTGTTCATCGCCTTATAGACCGGGTGCACGTCGCCCGGTTTCAGCCCCTTGGCCGCCATGTAATCGCCGAGCGGGCTGCCCTGAATGATGTCGCCGTTATCCACCAACACCGCGTTGGCGGCCTGCTGGCGCGCCTGTTGGATCAGGCTGGCGGTGCGCACCAGGCCGAACTTGTCGGTCGGCGTGTCCTTGTAGTAATCGAAGTCCATCATGTTGCTGTGCAGATCGGTGGTTTCCAGCACGCGCAGATCGACGGTGGCCGCCTGCGCCGAGGCGCATACCAGCAGCGCAAGCGCGGACAGCGTTAGTGGATGCTTCATCATTTGGGGTTCTCTCCATTCCATTATTCGAGTGTTATCGCAGAGGGAAATGTAATTAACACTGCTTGCCACAGTAAACTGTGAAGTGTGGCAGAAAACGGCGGCGGGTAACGCGGGGAAGTTCACAGTTGTGCCCAACAAGATCTGAGGAATTCCCGTAGCTTAGCCGGTTGAGATGGATATTCGGCGTAAAAAAAACTAGTCTGCTAGCAGAGACAGAGGGAAATTTCCCACGGAGATGCAGAGTTGAGGTGCATGATGTTAGAGCGAATTTGCCAACTGTCCCGCGAGGCGGGGGCGGCGATCATGGCGGTGTACGACGGTGAACAACCGCTTGATGTCGCAAAGAAAAAAGATGACTCACCGGTGACGGCGGCCGATCTGGCGGCGCATCACATCATCAAGCGCGGCCTGGCGGCGTTGACGCCGGAGGTGCCGCTGCTGTCGGAAGAGGATCCGCCGGCGTGGGAAGAGCGCCGCAACTGGACGCGCTACTGGCTGGTCGATCCGCTGGACGGCACCAAAGAGTTCTTGCATCGCAATGGCGAGTTCACGGTCAATATCGCCCTGATTGAAGACGGGCAGGCGGTGATGGGCGTGGTGTACGCCCCGGCGATCGACGTGTTGTATCTGGCGGAGCGCGGCAAGGCCTGGAAAGAAGAGAAGGGCGTGCGGCAGGCGATCGGCGTCAGCAACGCGCATCCGCCGCTGGTGGTGGTGAGCCGCTCGCATATCGACGACGAATTGAAAGACTATCTGCAGCAGCTGGGCGAGCACCAGACCGTGTCCGTCGGTTCCTCACTGAAGTTCTGCCTGGTGGCGGAAGGCAAGGCGCAGCTCTATCCGCGCTTCGGGCCAACCAATATTTGGGATACCGCCGCAGGACACGCGGTGGCGGTGGCCGCCGGGGCGCAAATTCACGATTGGCAGGGCAAGCCGTTGCTCTATACCCCGCGTGAATCTTTCCTCAACCCCGGCTTCCGGGTTTCGCTGTTCTGAGTCAGTTCGCCAACAGCTGGTGCAGCTTGGACATCACCTGCTGCACCTCTTCCGGCGTCAGCGCGCCGTCTTTGGCGAACTGAATGCGCCCTTGCTTATCCAGCACCACGATGGCGGAACCTTTCGGCTGCAGATCCCAGGCTTTGCGCACGTTGCCGTCGCTGTCGACGATAAACTGCGACCACGGGAACTCTTTCTTGCTGTCTTCGATGCTGCTGCGCACGAACATGGCGGTGCCCATCAGGGCATCGTCGGTGTTGACGATTGTCGTCGTTTGGTAACGATCGTGTGGTAGCTTCGCCTTCTTAATCGCTTCAATCAGTGGGTCGTTCATGTCTTTGGCGGAGCTGCGGCCGGCAATGTGCTGTATCACCCGCACTTTTCCACTGAGCTGCGCGCTGTTCCAATTCTGGTAGCTAAAATTACCGTCAGCGTAATTGAGCTCTCCTTTATCGCTGACGCCAACCGGCGCCACGCGCTGTTGGAGCTGGAAGTTGTGCGCGGAAGCGAAAAGCGGGGCGAGCAGCAGGGTTACCATCAGCATGCGACTTGTTTTCATGCTTTCTCCTTGTAAATGGGGGAATTTGTGCGACAGCACTTCGACAGCCTAAAGCATAGGATGTGATAAGAGGTCTGTCCTGTTAACCGGATCGCAGTTTTTCCCTTGGTTCGCTAATCATCAGATTTTGAAGGGATATCCTGAAAACGTTATAAATCATCATATACAATTCTGTCAAAAAGTGTAAATCCAGTGCAGATCACCGGGCGGAAGTGAACGATCTGGTCTTTACTGGGTCTACTACATGCAATCAAGTTGCGTTCTGAATTTCGAGGCTGCCACCTTTGGCGGCTCGCTGAGCGCATGGATCAACGGGAGGAGCGTAAAAGAATGAGAATCTTCCAGCGTTATAACCCTTTGAAAGTGGCGAAGTACGTTAAGACCCTGTTTCGCGGAAGGCTGTATATCAAGGACGTGGGCGCATTTGAATTCGACGAGGGGAAAATCCTGCCGCCGAAGATTCGCGACAAGCGCCATTTCAGCGTGATGTCCGAAGTGAACCGCCAGGTGCTGCTGCTGCAGGCCGAGGTCGGCTGAACACGGCGCTGACAGCGGTAAAAAAATGCGGCCCCGATGGGGCCGCTGATGTTTTTGTCCTTCGCGCCGTCAGGCCGCAGGCGTGTCGTCCGGCGCTTTCGGCAGCACCGCCGCCGGTTTGTCGCTCAGTCGGGTGACCAGCAGCTGATCTATCTTGTAGCTGTCGATATCCACCACTTCGAACTTGTAGCCGGCGTATTTGACGAAGTCGGTGCGTTTCGGGATCTTGCGCAGCATGTACATCATAAAGCCGCCAATGGTTTCGTAGTTGCCCGCCTGCGGGAACTCGTCGATATCCAGCACGCGCATCACGTCGTCGATCGGCGTGCCGCCTTCAATCAGCCATGAGCTTTCGTCGCGCGCCACGATCTGCTCTTCCTGGCCCTGGCCGACCAGATCGCCCATCAGCGTGGTCATCACGTCGTTAAGGGTGATGATGCCCACCACCAACGCATATTCATTGAGGATCACCGCGAAGTCTTCGCCGGCAGTTTTGAAGCTTTCCAGCGCTTCGGACAGCGTCAACGTGTCCGGCACGATCAGCGCCGAGCGGATCTGCACGCCGCTGCTCAGCACCAGGCTCTGGTTGCCCAGCACGCGGTTCAGCAGGTCTTTGGAATCGACGTAACCCACCACCTGATCGATATGGCCGTCGCACACCAGGAACTTGGAGTGCGGATGGGTCGAGACCTTTTCCTTGATGCTCTCTTCGCTTTCGCGCAGATCGAAGTACACCACGCTTTCGCGCGAGGTCATCGAAGACGGCACGGTGCGCGACTCCAGTTCGAACACGTTTTCAATCAGCTCGTGCTCCTGCTTGCGCAGCACGCCCGCCAGGGCACCGGCTTCCACCACCGCGTAGATGTCATCGGAGGTGATGTCGTCTTTACGCACCATCGGCAGCTTGAACATGCGGAAGATCAGGTTGGCCATGCCGTTGAAGAACCACACCAGCGGGCGGAAGATCATGATGGAGAAACGCATCGGGTTGATGATCCGGACGGCGACCGTCTCTGGTGCAATCATACCGATGCGCTTCGGGGTCAAATCGGCGAACAGGATAAACAGGCTGGTCACCAGCACGAAGGAGCAGATGAAGCTGACCTGTTCCGCCAGTTCGGGCGACAGGAAGCGAATAAAGAACTGTTGGAAGGTGCCGGAAAACGCCGCGTCGCCGACGATACCGCCGAGGATGGCCACGGCGTTCAGGCCGATCTGCACCACGGTGAAGAAGATGCCAGGGGTTTCTTGCAGTTTAAGCACTCTGGCGGCGTTGATGTTGCCTTCGTCCGCCATCAGCTTCAGTTTGATCTTGCGCGAGGCGGCCAGAGAGATTTCCGACAGTGAGAAAAACGCACTCACCGCGATCAGAAAAAGAATCAGTAAAATACTGTTTAACATAATCTATCCATACGTGCCGACGGGATGCCGGCGCTCTTGAGGAAGGGTAGTACATAGTAAAAAAAGCAGCGATAACAACCAGAAGGGAAGCTATCGGGCCGCAGAAGCGGCCCGCACAGTATAGCAGTTGCCCCACAGGGGCCGCCAGCGGTTAAAAAAGTGCCGCCGGCCGGCATCGGATCAGCCCTGCGGCGGCAGGCAAACGCCGATGCCGCCCAGCCCGCAGTAACCTTCCGGATTTTTGAACAGGTACTGCTGGTGATCGTCTTCCGCATAATAGAACGGCAGCGCCGGCGCGATCTCGGTGGTGATGACGCGCTTGTCGCCCGCCGCCGCCATCGCCTGCTGGAAGCGTTGCAGGCTGCTTTCCGCCTCGGCCTGCTGCTCTGGGCTCAGCGTGTAAATCGCCGAGCGGTACTGCGTGCCGACGTCGCCGCCCTGGCGCATGCCCTGCGCCGGATCGTGATTTTCCCAGAACACCTGCAGCAGCTGCTTGTAGCTGACGACCTGCGGATCGAACACCACGCGCACCACTTCGGCGTGGCCGGTCTGGCCGCTGCACACTTCGCGGTAGGTCGGGTTCGGCGTGTAGCCGCCGCTGTAGCCGGCGGCGGTGCTGTAGACGCCCGGCTGTTGCCAGAACAGACGCTCAACGCCCCAGAAACAGCCCATGGCGAAGATCGCCACTTCCATGCCGGCCGGCACCTGAGTCATCGAGTGTTCGGTGACGACGTTGAGCGTTGCGACAGGCATTGGCGTGGTGCGGCCAGGCAGCGCGCTTGCCTTATCGACGGTTTGTGATTTATCAAAAAATGGCACCACGGTTGACTCCTGTTGTCACAGTAAGAATTGACCCTACATGGCGGCGGTTCGGTTGTATCTCACCGCGTCTTTGCCCACAATAAGCGGCAAGTGGGATTTTGTATAAGCTTAACGCAGTATTTTGAGCGCCAAAAGTGAAGAATTCGCCTGTTGCGCGGCGGCAAAGCGCGGCGGGCGGCGTCCGGAAGAAGGTTGAAGAGGGCTGCCGTCATGATAGCGCGGAGTCTGCCCTGGCCCCGGAGCGAACACCATAACAGGAAAGTAAAATCAATAAGGAGAACACGTGCCAAAGTACCCGGTCATGTGCTTGATATCTGTGTTGCTTGCGGCACCTGCAGCCTATGCGGCCAACGTGCGGCTGCAGGTGGAGGGGTTAAGCGGAGAGTTGGAAAAAAACGTCCGGGTGCGGCTGTCGTCGATCACGCCTGAAGAGGTCGGCACCGACGGTCGCTTCCGCGCACGGGTGGATGAGGCGGTGCGCCAGGGGCTGCGCGCGCTCGGCTATTACCAGCCGACCATCGAGTTTACGCTGGACGATCGGCCGGGGATGTCGCGTCCGGTGCTGCATGCCAAGGTCAATCCGGGCGAACCGGTGCGCATCGCCGGCGCCAACATCGTGCTGGAAGGCGGCGCGAAGACCGATGAGGACTACCTGGCGCTGGTAAAGAAGGATCGGCCGACCATCGGCGAGATCCTCAACCACGGCAAGTATGACAGTTTCAAAGGCTCGCTGACCGGCCTGGCGCTGCGCAAAGGTTACTTCGACGCCGATATGACCAAAAGCCAACTCGGCGTGGCAGAAGATCTGCACAAGGCGTTTTGGGATATCGATTTCAACAGCGGCGAACGTTACCGCTTCGGCAAGGTGAAATTCACCGGTTCGCAAATCCGCGAAGACTATCTGCAAAATCTGGTGCCCTTTCATCAGGGGGATTACTACAGTTCGGAGGATTTGGCCGAGCTGAACCGCCGTTTGTCCGCCACCAACTGGTTCAACTCGGTGGTGGTGTCCCCTGATTTCAACGATGCCAAAGAGAACAAGATTTTGCCGTTGGACGCGCTGGTAACGCCGCGTACGCGCAATACCATCGAAACCGGTATCGGTTACTCCACCGACGTCGGCCCGCGGGTGAAAGGCACCTGGAAAAAGCCCTGGCTCAACGATCGCGGCCACAGCCTGGAAACCAGCGCCAGCGTGTCGGCGCCGGAGCAGCAGCTGGATCTGACCTATAAGATCCCGCTGCTGAAGAATCCGCTGGAGCAGTATTACCTGCTGCAGGGCGGGCTCAAGAACGTCGACCTTAACGACACCAAATCCGTGACCTCCAAAGTGGTGGCTTCGCGCAACTGGGATCTCTCCAGCGGCTGGCAGCGGGCGATCAACCTGACCTGGCGCTGGGATAACTTTACCCAGGGCAACGTCAGCAACACCACCATGCTGCTGTACCCCGGCGTCAGCTTCAACCGCACCCGCTCGCGCGGCGGCCTGATGCCGACCTGGGGCGACAGCCAGCGCTACTCCATCGACGTATCCGACACCACCTGGGGCTCGGGCGTGGACTTCGCGCTGATGCAGGCGCAGAACGTCTGGATCCGCACGCTCGCCGACAAGCATCGTTTCGTGGCACGCGGGCAGGTGGGATGGATAGAAACCAACGACTTCGACAAGGTGCCGCCGGATTTGCGCTTCTTCGCCGGCGGTGACCGCAGCATTCGCGGCTACAAGTACAAAGACATTTCTCCGCGCGGCGACGACGGCAAGCTGACCGGCGCCTCCAAGATGCTGACCGGCTCGCTGGAGTATCAATACAACGTGACCGGCAAATGGTGGGGGGCGATGTTCGTCGATTCCGGTGAAGCGGTGAACGATATCAAGCAGAGCAACTTCAAGACCGGCGCCGGCGTAGGCGTGCGCTGGCAGTCGCCGGTGGGGCCGGTGAAGCTGGATATCGCCGCGCCCGTGGGAGACAAGGACACTCACGGGATGCAGTTCTACATCGGTTTGGGGCCTGAACTATGAGCCTGGTTAAAAAGATTTGTCTCGGATTTCTGGTCGTTTTGCTGCTGCTGATCGGCGGACTGGCCTTTCTGGTGGGGACCACCACCGGTTTGCATATGGTCATCAACGGCGCGGCGCGCTGGGTGCCGGGGCTGGAGATCGCCGGCGTCAGCGGCGGCTGGCGCGATCTGACGCTGAAGGGCGTGAAGTATCAGATGCCGGGCGTGACGGTCAACGCCGGGCAATTCCATCTGTCCCTCGATCTCTCCTGCTTTAAACGCAGCTCGCTGTGCGTCAACGCCTTGACCGCTCAGGACGTGGACGTGGCGGTGAACACCAAAGAGATGGCGCCCTCCGCGCCGGTGGAGGAGAGCAGCGAGCCGACCACCAATCTCAGTACGCCTTATCCGATCACCCTGCGCCTGTTGGCGCTGAACAACGTCAAGGTCACCGTCGACGACACCGCCATTTCTCTGGCCGAGTTCCGCACCGGCGCACAGTGGCAAGAGCGTGCGCTGACGCTGATGCCGACCAAGATCGGCTCGTTGCTGATCGCCTTGCCGAAAACGCCGCAAAATCCGTTGCCGGAAGCGGTGCAACCGGCGGTCGAGGTGGCGAAAAAGGTCGGTGAGCAGGTTACCGACGCGGCGAAACCGGCGCCGCAGCCGGAAGAGAAGCCGCTTGGCGAAACGCTGAAGGAACTGTTCGCCAAACCGCTGTTGCCGGATCTGCCGGACATCCGCCTGCCGCTGGATATCACCGTGAAAGAGATCAGCGGCGAACAGCTGCGCTTGACCGGCGATACCGACGTGCTGATCACGAGTCTGTTGCTGCAGGCCAGCACGCAGGATCAGCATATCCAACTGGACAACTTTGACGTGAAGTCGCCGCAGGGTACGCTGTCGGTGCAGGGGCAGGCGACCCTGACCGGCGATTGGCCGGTGGCCCTGACCGCCAACAGCGCGTTGAACATCGACCCGTTGAAGGGCGAGAAGGTGAAGCTGAACATCGGCGGCGGGTTGCGTGATGAGCTGAAGGTCGCGCTGAACCTGTCCGGCCCGGTCGGCGCCCAGCTCGATGTGCAAACCCGGCTGGCCGAAGCCGGCCTGCCGCTGGCGCTGACGCTGCAGAGCAAACAGCTGAAATGGCCGCTGAGCGGCGAGGCGCAGTACCAGGTTAACGATTTCCGCCTGCGCTTTAACGGCAAGGCGACCGACTATGCGTTGTCGACGCGCGCTAATCTGAAAGGTCAGGATCTGCCGCCGGCGGTGCTGACGCTGGACGGCAAAGGCAACGTCGAGCAGTTCAAGCTGGAGCGCCTGCGGCTGGCGGCGCTGCAGGGTAATACCGAGCTCACCGCGCTGGTGGACTGGAGCAAGGCCATCAGCTGGAACTCGCAATTGACGCTGAGCGGCATCAATACCGCCAAGCAGTGGCCGGAATGGCCGGCGAAACTCGACGGCAAGATCACCACGCGCGGCAGCCTGCACGGCGGCAGCTGGCAGCTGCAGGTGCCGGTGCTGCAGCTGGACGGCAACGTGAAGCAGAACAAGGTCACGGCGCGCGGCACGCTGAGCGGCAACGCCGCCGGGCAGTGGAAAATCCCCGGCATCGATCTGACGTTGGGGCGCAACCAGCTGAACGTCAAAGGACAGCTGGACGAGAAGAGCTGGAACCTGGACGCCAACATCGACGCGCCGCGTCTGGACGGCGCGCTGCCGGGCCTGGGCGGCACCGCCAAAGGGCTGCTGAAGCTGCGCGGCAATCTGCAGGCACCTCAGCTGCTGGCGGATTTGACCGCCTCCGGTTTGCAGTGGCAGGCGCTGCGCATCAACCGGGTGAAGATCGACGGTGACGTGCGCTCCACGGATCAGATCCAGGGGCAGTTGGCGGTTCGCGTCGAGCAGCTGAAGCAGGACGCGCTGGAAGTCAGCCTGCTGACCCTGGACGCCAAAGGCAGCGAGAAGCAGCATCAGCTGCAGTTGAAGATCGACGGTAAGCCGGTCTCCGGCCAGCTGGCGCTGCAGGGCAGCTTCGATCGTCAGCAGCAGCGCTGGCGCGGCAATCTGAACAATACCCGCTTCGATACGCCGGTGGGGGAGTGGCGCCTGACGCGCGCCATCGCGCTGGACTACCTGAACACCGCGCAGAAAATCAGCATCGGGCCGCACTGTTGGCAGAACCCGAATGCCGAGCTGTGCGTGCCGAAGACCATCGAAGCCGGCCAGAGCGGCCAGGCCAGCGTGGTGCTCAACCGGTTCGATCTGGCGATGATCAAGCCGTTCCTCGGCCCGGAGACCGCCCTGAGCGGCGTGTTCACCGGCCGGGCCGACGTCAGCTGGAAACCGGGCGGCGCGCTGCCGGAGGCGAAGGTCACGTTGGCCGGCAACGGCGTCAAGGTGGTGCAGCAGGTGCAGGGCAACGCGCTGCCGATCGCCTTCGATACGCTGACCCTCAACGCCGGTCTGAACAACGGCCGCGCGCAGGCCGACTGGCGGATCAAACTGACCAACAACGGCCAGTTCGACGGCAATATCCAGGTGGCGGATCCGCAGGTGCGGCGCACCATCAGCGGCAACGTCAATATCACCAACATTTCGTTGGCGCTGATCAACCCAGCGCTGATGAAGGGTGAAAGCGCGGCGGGCATGCTGAACGCCAACCTGCGTCTGGGCGGCAGCGCGCAGAAGCCGCTGGTGTTCGGGCGTCTGGCGTTGGATCGGGCGAAGGTGCAGGGCCACTGGATGCCGTTCGATATGACCGACGCGCGGCTGGCGGTGAATTTCAATGGCATGACCTCGACGCTGGAAGGGCTGCTCAGCACCACGCGCGGCCAGCTGAATCTGGCGGGCGATGCCGACTGGCGTGACATCAACGCCTGGCGTGCGCGCATTGCCGCCAAGGGCGACAAGCTGCGGGTGACGGTGCCGCCGATGATCCGCATCGACGTGTCGCCGGATCTGGTGTTCGAAGCCACGCCGCAGCTGTTCTCGCTCAACGGCAAGGTCGACATCCCTTGGGCGCGCATCACGGTGCAGGAGCTGCCGGAAAGCGCGGTGGGCGTCTCTTCCGACGAAGTGATGCTGGACGACCAGCTGAAGCCGATTCAACCGAAGACCGCCTCGATTCCGATCAACAGCAACCTGATGATCCACGTCGGCAATGACGTGCGGCTGGACGCCTTCGGCCTCAAAGCCCGCTTGAAGGGTGATTTGAAAGTGGTGCAGGACAAGAAAGGGCTGGGCCTCAACGGCCAGATTGACATCCCTTCCGGTCGCTTCCATGCTTATGGTCAGGATTTGATCGTGCGTAAAGGGCAGCTGATGTTCTCCGGCCCGCCGGATCAGCCGCTGCTCAATATCGAAGCGATCCGCAACCCGGAATCCACCGAGGACGACGTGACCGCCGGCGTGCGCGTGACCGGCCTGGCGGATGCGCCGAAGCTGGAAGTGTTCTCCGATCCGGCCAAATCGCAACAGGAAGCCTTGTCTTATCTGCTGCGCGGCCAGGGCTTGAACAGCTCAGGCGCCGACGGCAACGCCATGACGTCGATGTTAATCGGCATGGGGGTTGCACAAAGTGGTCAACTTGTGGGTAAAATCGGCGAGGCATTCGGCGTGAGTAATTTGGCTCTGGACACTCAAGGGGTTGGCGACAATTCCCAGGTTGTCGTGAGCGGCTATGTCCTCCCAGGCTTACAAGTAAAATATGGGGTGGGCATTTTCGACTCGCTGGCCACGCTGACGTTGCGTTATCGCCTGATGCCTAAGTTGTATCTTGAAGCGGTGTCTGGTCTCGACCAGGCATTAGATTTGCTCTATCAGTTTGAGTTTTAGCGATGCGAATAATTGTCTACGGCAGTTTACGACGCAAACAGGGAAACAGCCATTGGATGACCAACGCCCAATGGCTCGGCGAGCACGAGCTCGAAGGCTATCAGATTTACAATCTGGGCCATTACCCGGCGGCGATCCCTGGAGAGGGCACGATACATTGCGAGGTGTATCGTATTAACTCATCGATTCTGGCAGAGCTGGACGAACTGAAAAGCAACACCAAGGACTATAAGCGCGAGCTGATTCAGACGCCTTATGGGAGTGCGTGGATCTACCTGTACAAACACAGCGTGGACGGTTACCCGCGAATTACCAGCGGTGACTGGCTGAAGCGTCTCGAAGAACAGTAAGAAAAAAAACACCGCTCAATGAGCGGTGTTTTTTCATCGGACGGCGGCTGGAATTACTTCTTGGCAGCGCGTTCGAAGGAGGCGATGATTTCCGCTTTAGCCGCGGCAGCGTCTGCCCAGCCTTCCACTTTCACCCATTTGCCTTTTTCCAGATCTTTGTAGTGCTCGAAGAAGTGAGCGATCTGGGCTTTCAGCAGTTCCGGCAGGTCGTTCACGTCTTTCACGTGATCGTACTCTTTGGTCAGCTTGCTGTGCGGCACCGCAACCAGCTTGGCGTCTTCACCGGCTTCGTCGGTCATTTTCAGCACGCCAACCGGACGGCAGCGGATCACGGAGCCCGGCTGCAGCGGGTATGGGGTTGGAACCAGCACGTCAACCGGGTCACCGTCCAGAGAGAGGGTGTGGTTGATGTAGCCGTAGTTGCACGGGTAGAACATCGCGGTGGACATGAAACGGTCAACGAACAGCGCGCCGGTTTCTTTGTCGATTTCGTATTTGATTGGATCGGCGTTGGCCGGGATTTCGATTACTACGTAGATGTCTTCCGGCAGGTCTTTGCCAGCAGGGACCAGATTCAAGCTCATGTCGGTTTCCTTTAATCATCAAACCAGAAATGGAGTGGCGGCTATTATAGCGGACTCTTTTGCGATTTCCTGCCCTTTTCATCGTCGAAAACCCCGCGCGCCGACGCAGGGATAATTTCCAGATTAATCCCGCCGCGGCATGAAGTTTTGCCTCCGCCTGCCGATAACTTCAACAAACAATAATGAGCCAGCAAAGCTGGCTCCGCGTTTTGCCACCCCTACTACGTCTGATCTCACTATTCTGAAGCCGGGAAGAACTCATGCTAAAAAAGATTACGGTGAAGGCTGGGCTGATCGCCCTGCTGAGCCTGATGACCATGCTGCTGATCATGGTCAGCGTTATTGGCGTCAACGCGATTAACGAAGGATCGCGCTCGATCCATACCTTAAACCAGATCCTCGGCGAAGAGCTGGGCTCGCTGGCCAACAGCTCCAACCTGACGCTGCGCGCCCGAACCGCCGCCTCGCTGGCGGTGCGCCAACGGGAGATCGGCCAGACTGATGTCTCCGACGCCACCGTGGGCCGCATCTACGGCTACCTCGAGCAGTCGAACAAGGAAATGGCGCGCTTTGTCGGCGTCGGCACCGTGACCGAGCGCGGCCGCGAACTCTCCAGCCGCCTGCAAAACAGCTATCGCGCCTATCTGGAGCAGGGCGTGAAGCCGATGGCCGCCGCCATCAAGGCCGGCAAGATCGATGAGTATTACCATATCCAGGAGACGCGCATTTCCGCCTTGAGCATCGCGTTTGAAAAGGATCTCACCGATTTCCGCAGCTTCGCCATGAAGCTCGGCGAGAAGCAGGTGTATGAGGCGGAAAGCAACGCCAGCACCAAGATCTCGCTGATCGTGGTGGCGGGCCTGCTCAGCGTGCTGTTGGCGTTGCTGGCCTGGTTCGCGCTGCGCGTGATCATTTTGCGTCCGCTGGATGAGTCCATCGCGCAGCTGGAACACATCGCCGGCGGCGATCTGACCCACGAGATCCGCGGCGAGGGCGATACCGAGATGGGGCGCCTGGTGCGGGCGATGCAGCGCATGCAGCAGGCGCTGGCCAGTTCGGTCAGCAAAGTGCGCGACGCCAGCAGCCAGATCGACACCGGTTCGCGCGAACTGGCGGCCGGCAACCTGCATCTGGCGCAGCGCACCGAAGAATCGGCCGCGTCGCTGGAAGAGACCGCCGCCAGCATGGAACAGCTGACCTCGACGGTGAAAATGAACGCCGAGAACTGTGAACAGGCCAACCAGCTGGCGCTGAGCGTGTCCGATATCGCCAACCAGGGCAGTGAGGTGGTCAGCCAGGTGATGAGCAAGATGCAGGCGATCACCGACAGCTCGCGCCGCATCGCCGATATCATCAGCGTGATGGACGGCATCGCCTTCCAGACCAACATCCTGGCGCTGAACGCGGCGGTGGAAGCCGCGCGCGCCGGCGAACAGGGACGCGGTTTCGCGGTGGTGGCCGGTGAAGTGCGCAACCTGGCGCAGCGCAGCGCCCAGTCGGCGAAAGAGATCAAAGGGCTGATCGAAGCGTCGCAAAACCGGGTGCAGGAAGGCGAACAGATGGTGGAGTCGGCGGCGCAGACCATGAGCGGCATCACCGGTGAAGTGGGCCGGGTGACGGCGTTGATGCGTGAGATCTCGGCGGCGACGCGCGAACAAAGCAGCGGTATCGAACAGGTGAATCTGGCGGTGGCGCAGATGGATCAGGTGGCGCAACAGAATGCGGCGCTGGTGGAGGAGTCTGCGGCGGCGACGCGCTCGCTGGAAGATCAGGCTCAGCTGCTGGCGCAGAGCATGGCGGCGTTCAAGCTGTAAGGCAATAAGGGTTCGGCAAGGCGCCGAACCCTGGCAAAGAACGCGTTACTCGTCCGGGTTTTCGGCGATGAAGCGTTCTGCGTCTTCCACCATCGACTTGGTGCCGACGAAGAATGGCGCGCGCTGGTGCAGTTTCACCGGCGTGATGTCCAGAATGCGGTTTTTGCCGTCGCTGGCCTTGCCGCCGGCCTGTTCGGCCAGGAACGCCATCGGGTTGCATTCGTACAGCAGGCGCAGCTTGCCTTGCGGGTGGCTGGCGGTGCTTGGGTAGATGTAGATGCCGCCTTTCAGCAGGTTGCGGTGGAAGTCCGCCACCAGAGAACCGATGTAGCGCGAGGTGTAAGGGCGCTGTGTCGCTTCATCCTGCTCCTGGCAGTACTTGATGTATTTCTTCACGCCGAGAGGGAACTTGATGTAGTTGCCTTCGTTGATGGAATACATGTTGCCGCTCGCCGGGAAACGCACTTTCTCGTGAGAGAGACAGAACACGCCCAGAGACGGATCGTACGTGAAGGCGTGGACGCCGTAACCGGTGGTGTACACCAGCATGGTGGACGAACCGTAAACCACGTAACCCGCTGCGACCTGGGCGCTGCCCGGCTGCAGGAAGTCTTCTTCGGTCACCGGCGTGCCGACCGGCGTGATGCGACGATAGATAGAGAAAATCGTACCGACCGAGACGTTGACATCGATGTTGGACGAACCGTCCAACGGATCCATCAATACGACATACTTGGCATTTTCAGCTCGCTCGCCGTCGAATATCACGATTTCATCTTCTTCTTCGGAAGCGATACCCGCAACTTCACCACGCGCTTTCAACGCCGCTTTCAGTTTTTCGTTCGCGTACAGGTCCAGTTTCATCTGAACTTCGCCCTGTACGTTGGACACCCCGCTGGTCCCCAGAATATCAACCAGGCCGGCCTTGTTGATGTCGCGGTGAATGATTTTGGCGCCCAGTTTAATGGCAGAAAGTAACGCGGTCAGCTCGCCGGTGGCGTGCGAGAAGTCGTGCTGTTTCTCGACGATAAATTCGCCTAACGTTTTCATGACACAATCCCTGAATCTACGGATGGATAGCGGCCTGTTAACAAACCGCCAACGTTTTCGCGAGCAGTGTAGCCCAAAGATGCGCGCCATTCATAGGCAAATCCATTTCTTCTGGACGATTCTGAGCGTTAGAATATGCCGACATTCGATGCACTCACATGAGAAACCTATGCGCATTCACATTCTTGGGATCTGTGGCACCTTTATGGGCGGGCTGGCGATGCTGGCGCGCTCACTGGGGCATGACGTCACCGGTTCGGACGCCAACGTCTATCCGCCGATGAGCACGCTGCTGGAGAACCAGGGGATCGATCTTATTCAGGGTTATGATCCGGCCCAGCTGGATCCGGCGCCGGATCTGGTGATCATCGGCAACGCCATGACGCGCGGCAACCCGTGCGTGGAGGCGGTGCTGGAGCGTGGTATCCCTTACGTTTCCGGCCCGCAGTGGCTGCACGACGCCGTGTTGCGCGATCGCTGGGTACTGGCGGTCGCCGGCACCCACGGCAAAACCACCACCGCCGGCATGGCGACCTGGATCCTCGAAGCCTGCGGCTACCAGCCGGGCTTCGTCATCGGCGGCGTGCCGGGCAACTTCGACGTCTCGGCTCGCCTCGGCGGCAGCCCGTTCTTCGTGATCGAGGCCGACGAGTATGACTGCGCGTTCTTCGACAAGCGCTCCAAGTTCGTGCACTACAGCCCGCGCACGCTGATCATGAACAACCTGGAGTTCGACCACGCCGATATCTTCGACGATCTGAAAGCCATTCAGAAACAATTCCACCACCTGGTGCGCCTGGTGCCGGGAAAAGGCAAGATCATCCTGCCGGACAACGACAGCCACCTGAAGCAGGTGATGGCGATGGGCTGCTGGAGCGAACAGGAGCTGGTGGGCGAAGAGGGCACCTGGCGCGCGCAGAAGCTGACGCCGGACGCCAGTCATTACGCGGTGTTCCTCGACGGCGAGCAGGTCGGCGAAGTGAACTGGGCGCTGGTGGGCGAGCACAACATGCATAACGGCCTGATGGCCATCGCGGCGACCCGTCACGTTGGCGTGCAGCCGGCGGACGCCTGCCGCGCCTTGGGCGACTTCATCAACGCCCGTCGCCGCCTGGAGCTGCGTGGCGAAGCCAACGGCGTCACGGTCTACGACGATTTCGCGCACCACCCGACGGCGATCCTGGCCACTCTGGCCGCGCTGCGCGGCAAGGTAGGCGGCACGGCGCGCATTCTGGCGGTGCTGGAGCCGCGATCCAACACCATGAAAATGGGCATCAGCAAAAACGATCTGGCGCCTTCGCTCGGCCGTGCCGATGAAGTGTTCCTGTTCCAGCCGCATCACATTCCGTGGCAGGTTGCGGAAGTGGCGGATGCCTGCGTGCAGCCGGCGCACTGGAGCGCGGATCTCGACACGCTGGTGGAGATGGTGGTGAAAACCGCACAGCCGGGCGACCACATTCTGGTGATGAGCAACGGCGGTTTCGGCGGCATTCACGATCGCCTGTTGGACGCGTTGGCGAAAAAGCAGGAACCGAAGGTGACCTACTGATTGTTCAGCCGCATAAGCCAACCTAAGGGCCGCATTCGCGGCCTTTTTTACGCCCATAAAAAAGCCCTCGCGAGCGAGGGCAACGGGGTTCGTCGGATAGGACGACGAGAGGGTCTCTGGGAAATCGGCGTTTGCGTCAGAACTCGGCAGTGGCAGTGACGAGGGTAATCAGCTCTGCAAAGCCGTTCCCAGAGTTGTTATTTGTAAATCTCGGCGGTGGCGTGGTAGTTGCCTTCGTTACGCGCTTCGATCACGCGGTAGGCGGTCGCGCCTTTAGCATCGGCTTTCTCCGACAGCGCCTGGCGAATGTCGGTCGGTGCGCCGTCGATACCGCTGACGGTAATGGTGCCGATAGATTGCAGATTGGCGGTCTGATCGTTAGTCACCAACTGGGCGGCAGACGCGCCAAAGGAGATGACAGACAGCAAACCGAGTGCAGCGAGAGTAGTTTTCATGTTCATGATAGCGATCCTTGGTCATAACAGCCTGGAAGGGCTTGGCAGCGATTTTTATTCTTGAAGGCCGTTATGACAGCGTTTGATTCCAGAGATGTATTGCCCGTTGCCGGGTAATGCCGGTACTTATTTGTAAATTTCAGCGGTCGCGTGGAAGTTGCCGTCGTTGCGCGCTTCGATCACGCGGTAAGCGGTCGCCCCTTTGGCGTCGGCTTTATCGGACAGCGCCTGACGAATGTCGGAAGGCGCAGCGGCGACGCCGCTCACGGTGATCACACCGGCGGGCTGCAGTTTTGCGGCCTGGGTTGCATCAACAGATTGTGCTGCGAATGCGCCAAAGGAAAGCATGGACAGAACGCTCAGGGTTGCAACGGTAGCTTTAATTTTCATCATCTCACCTCATCGTATTCTTTTATCAGTTCCAACGAACTGTGATTCAGTTCACGAAAATGAGTATACAGCTAGTAACGCCAAAAATTAATAGTTCGCTAACAGTTGCTAGTGAAACTTTAAACCGATGAACCTTATTTTTTATAACTACAAGGAATAAAAAACGCTCATAAAACGATCTTTCGATGTTAAATTTATGTAATTTCAATAAGGTAAGTGCTTTTGACCAAAAGTGCGGAAGATCACAGTGGGTACTGCTGGTTACATGGATATGTCATGGAAATGTGTTGTTGCGGGATAAAAAAGCAGTGTTAAACGCGGTTGAAGGCCGGAAAGGTAACGCGAGGGTTAAAGAAGCGCTAACAAAATGCGGGCGGTAGCCGCACTTTGTTAGCGCCAGGTTTCACAGCTCTTGCTCGAACACGCCCAGGATCGCTTCATGCAGCTTCTGAGCGGTAAAGCCGCTGGACGGCGTGACGAAAATCGTGTCGTCGCCGGCGATAGTGCCGAGGATGCCCTGGGATTTGCCCAAGGAGTCAAGCAGGCGGGCGATCAGCTGTGCGGCGCCCGGACTGGTGTGGATCACCACGACGGCGTCGTTATGGTCGACGTCCAGCACCAGGTTCTTCAGCGGGCTGGTGGTGGTCGGCACGCCGAGTTCGGCAGGAAGGCAATACACCATTTCCATTTTGGCATTGCGCGTACGTACCGCACCGAACTTGGTCAGCATGCGCGATACTTTGGATTGGTTAATGTTTTCGAAGCCTTCTTCTTGCAGCGCCAAAACGATCTCGCCTTGAGAACTGAATTTTTCTTCTTTCAATAACGCTTTGAACGTCTTGATCAGATCTTCCTGTTTTGCGGGATTACGCATTTTGCACCGTGGAATGTTGATAATGGAAGTCATGATTATGCATATAGATGAATTTTTATGCAACAAAGGCCGACCCAAAGAAAATAAACATGACCGGGCGGCGAGGAAAGGGCGGCATTTTAACAAAATCCGGCCGTGATGAATATGCCCTTTTGACGTCGGAAAATCGGCCTGCGCTAGTAAATAAAATGTTATTAAAATGATGTTGTTCTGATGTTGCGTAAGGGTGTAATGTAACGGCCGGTTAACTTGCTCGTGAATAACCTCGCACTATTTTTGATTAGTGTGCGCTATGCCCTTCATGCGTAAGCGATTTAATCTAAAATGGGCGCGACAGCGGTCATTTTATTGCACCTGCAGGCAACAATTAGCTAATTTATTGTTTTTAAAGGTGTAATAATTTAAGGTCCGTCACCAACACATTCACGGCGCTTTATATATTTAAGACAATAAAGGAGTATAGGATGAAAGTTGCAGTTCTCGGTGCTGCTGGCGGTATCGGCCAGGCCCTCGCCCTTCTACTCAAAACCCAGCTTCCTTCAGGTTCTGAACTCTCTCTCTACGACATTGCCCCCGTTACCCCAGGCGTTGCCGTCGACTTAAGCCACATCCCAACCGCAGTTAAAATCAAAGGCTTCAGCGGCGAAGACGCGACCCCGGCTCTGCAGGGTGCGGACGTGGTGCTGATTTCCGCCGGCGTGGCCCGTAAGCCAGGCATGGATCGCTCTGACCTGTTCAACGTTAACGCCGGCATCGTGCGTAACCTGATTGAGCAAGTGGCGAAAACCTGCCCGAAAGCCTGCATCGGCATCATCACCAACCCGGTTAACACCACGGTCGCCATCGCGGCGGAAGTGTTGAAAAAAGCCGGCGTTTACGACAAGAACAAACTGTTCGGCGTGACTTCGCTGGATATCATCCGTTCCAACACCTTCGTGGCCGAGCTGAAAGGCAAGCAGCCGGAAGAGCTGAATGTGCCGGTCATCGGCGGCCACTCTGGCGTGACTATCCTGCCTCTGCTGTCGCAGATCCCTGGCGTGAGCTTCACCGATCAGGAAGTGGCGGATCTGACCAAACGCATTCAGAACGCCGGCACCGAAGTGGTGGAAGCCAAAGCCGGTGGCGGGTCTGCTACGCTGTCCATGGGCCAGGCGGCCGCGCGTTTCGGTCTGTCTCTGGTGCGCGCACTGCAGGGCGAGAAAGGCGTTGTGGAATGCGCTTACGTTGAAGGCGACGGCAAATACGCTCGCTTCTTCGCACAGCCGCTGGTGCTGGGTAAAAACGGCGTTGAAGAACGCAAGGATATCGGCACGCTAAGCGCCTTCGAACAGAAAGCGCTGAATGAGATGCTGGACGTGCTGCACAAAGATATCGAACTGGGCGAGAAGTTCATCAATAACTGATCGTCTCGTCGCCGATAGTCAGCCGATAAACGCCGCCGGACGCTGTTCCGGCGGTTTTTTTTGCCCCGCGTTCACGATTTGATGCGGGCTTTTCGATCCAGCAGGCAATCGCTGTGCGGATCATAATAGCGGCTTGGCCAGATCTCCGATGGGTGGATGCCGATTGCTTCGGCGATCAGCCATTCCCCCTTCGGCCAGGGACGCGACAGCGCGTTGGCCAGCGTTGATGAGCTTAATCCGGCCTTGCGCGACACCGCCGCCAGCGTGGTGCCCTGTTTGCGTAACGCCGCGATGATATCTGCCGGATGCCAATCTGGGTTCCTTGAATTCATGTTTACATTCCTTTTCTGATTAGCCAAAGTTGCGTTAGTGGTATAACTAACGGATCAGGGTTAGGCGTTTGAACAACGTGAAACGCTTATTCGGAAACAAGAATACCATTAAATTTCCTAAAAAATACCCAAGTAATTTCCAAAAATGACTTTGCCCACTATTGCCCAGAGATGATGGCTATGAAAAACGAGTGGTTTGCCGCCAAGGAACTGACAGGCATCGCAGGATTACCTTCCTCACCACAGGGAATCAATCTGATGGCCCGGCGCGAAGGCTGGATAAGCCGCAGGCGTAAAGGCGTGCAGGGAAAAGCGTTGGAGTATCATATCGACAGCCTGCCGCCTGGTGCACGCAACCTGCTGATGCTGAAAGAAGATGGGGCGGCGTATGACGTAGAACGCCAGGATCCGTTAGCGGTATGGATCGAGTATTACTACCATTTGACGGAGAGCGAGCGCGAGAAAATGGTGGCTTTCCTGATGCGGGAAGGGATAGGCGGCCTGCTAGCGCGTATTGACGAAGAGAACAATACCTAGACAGGCCCGCCTCAGCGGGCCTGATAAGAATGTTAAGAAACTTTTATTTCTTAAAAATCGCGTTGCACTGCCAGATGCGCCAGGCCTTCCAGCGCCGTGCGGTGCTCCGAGGCCGGCAAGACCTGCAGCGCGGCGATCGCCTTGTCGGCTTCTTCCTCGGCGCGTTGGCGAGTGTATTCCAGCGAACCGCATTGTTGCATCGCCTGCAATACCGGCTCCAGCAGATGACGACCGTTGCCTTGCTCAATCGCGCCACGGATCATCTCACGCTGTGCGTCGTCGCCGTTGTGCATCGCGTGCAGCAGCGGCAGGGTCGGTTTCCCTTCATTCAGATCGTCACCGGTGTTTTTGCCCAGGGTGCTGCCGTCGGCGCTGTAGTCGAGCAGATCGTCGATCAGCTGGAAAGCGGTGCCGAGGTAGCGGCCATAATCTTGCAGCGCCTTCTCTTGCTCGGCGTTGGCGCCGGACAGGATCGCCGACGATTGCGCCGCCGCCTCAAACAGACGGGCGGTTTTGCTGTAGATCACCCGCATATAGCTTTCTTCGCTGATGTCAGGATCGTGCACGTTCATCAACTGCAGCACTTCGCCTTCGGCGATGACGTTGACCGCCTCCGACATCAGCGCCAGCACGCGCAGCGATTCCAGGCTGGTCATCATCTGGAAGGCGCGGGTATAGATAAAGTCGCCGACCAGCACGCTGGCGGCGTTGCCGAACGCGGCGTTGGCGGTGGCTTTGCCGCGGCGCATGTCCGATTCGTCGACGACGTCGTCATGCAGCAGCGTGGCGGTATGGATGAATTCGATCAGGGCGGCGACGGTGACGTGCTTGTTGCCTTCATAGCCCAACGCTCGCGCCGCCAGGACGGCGATCATCGGCCGGATGCGTTTACCGCCACCGCTGATAATGTAATAGCCAAGCTGATTGATGAGCGTGACATCGGAATTCAGCTGTTCGAGAATTGTTGCGTTCACGGCCGCCATATCTTGCGCGGTTAACTCGGTAATTTGCTCTAGGTTCATTGTGTTTTTTTCAGCTGTGTTTCTCTTCACCGCGTTGAGATCGCTGCTCACATCGGTACATGGCGGTAACTGTCCCTATGATTGTACTTGAAAAACGGTTCAGATAAACGCCACGAAAGAAACTGTGTTTTTTTTCTTCTTTTTTGTACATCTGGTCTTATTCTGCTCTTGTCATGCGCCGCTTTTTTGCGTAGAATTCGCGCCCTATTGTGAATATTTATAGCGCGCTCTGAACTAACACAGTCGGGCACGCGGAAAGCGGAGTTTTATATGTACGCGGTTTTCCAAAGTGGTGGTAAACAACACCGAGTAAGCGAAGGTCAGACCGTTCGCTTGGAAAAGCTGGACATCGCAACTGGTGAAGCGGTTGAGTTTGACCAGATTCTGATGATCGCTAATGGCGAAGATATCAAAATCGGCGTTCCTTTCGTCGATGGCGGCAAGATCAAAGCTGAAGTCGTTGCTCACGGTCGTGGCGAGAAAATTAAAATTGTTAAGTTTCGTCGTCGTAAACACCACCGTAAGCAGCAGGGCCACCGTCAGTGGTTCACTGACGTTAAAATCACCGGCATCAGCGCTTAAGTTAGGAGAGCGGATTAATGGCACACAAAAAGGCTGGCGGCTCGACTCGTAACGGTCGCGATTCAGAAGCTAAACGTCTGGGCGTAAAACGCTTTGGCGGCGAAGCAGTACTGGCAGGCAGCATCATCGTTCGTCAGCGCGGCACCAAATTCCACGCTGGTACCAACGTGGGTTGCGGCAAAGACCACACTCTGTTTGCTTTGAAAGACGGTAAAGTCAAATTCGAAGTTAAAGGCCCGAGCAATCGTAAATTCATCAGCATCGAAGCTGAATAATTTTTCGAGCCTTACGAAATAGATGTAAGCCCCGCAATTCGTTGCGGGGCTTTTTACATTTATGGGTTGCCTGCGGGCAGCCCTGTCAGCGTTGGCGAAGGTAATATGGATACGAAGCAGCAGGTCGGCGTGGGTATTTCCCTGGCGTTAACCACGGCGGTTTGCTGGGGCGCGTTGCCGATCGCGATGAAAGAAGTGTTGGCGGTGATGGAGCCGTTTACCGTCGTTTGGTATCGCTTTACCATGGCCGCCATCGGTTTGGGCGTGATCCTCGCGGTGCGCGGCAAGCTGCCGCCGCTGAAGATGTTCCGTCAACCGCGTTGGCTGCTGCTGTTGGCGATCGCCACGGCGGGGCTGTTGGGCAACTTTGTGTTCTTCAGTTCCTCGCTGCAATACCTGAGCCCGACGGCGTCGCAGGTGATTGGCCAGCTGTCGCCGGTGGGCATGATGTTCGCCAGCGTGCTGATTTTAAAAGAGCGCATGCGCATCACCCAGGTCATTGGCGCCTTGATGCTGATTTGTGGACTGATGCTGTTTTTCAACGTCAGTCTGATAGAGATCTTTACCCGGCTGACGGACTACACGCTGGGCGTCATGCTGGGCGTGTGTGCGGCGATGGTCTGGGTGAGCTACGGCGTGGCGCAGAAGGTATTGCTGCGACGGCTGGCTTCGCCGCAGATCCTGGTTATGTTGTACACTTTATGTGCGATGGCGTTGTTCCCTCTGGCCAAACCCGAGGTGATTTTCCAGCTTAGCGGCTGGCAATTGGCGTGCCTGCTGTTTTGCGGCGCCAACACGTTGATCGGCTATGGCGCGCTGGCGGAAGCGATGGCGCGCTGGCAGGCGGCGCAGGTGAGTGCGTTGGTGACGCTGACCCCGCTGTTTACCCTGCTGTTTTCTGATTTATTGGCGCTGGCCTGGCCCCAGGCATTCGCCGCGCCGACGTTAAATCTCGTCGGCTATGTTGGCGCGTTTGTGGTCGTGGCGGGCGCTATGTTTTCCGCAATTGGTCACCGGTGGTGGCCGCGACGGGCAGAACCCCCCCAGGTTGCTCCTTTGAAGCAGCCCGGTGAATGATTTACGGAGACGGTAAATGAAGTTTGTAGATGAAGCAGCGATTCTGGTCGTTGCAGGCGATGGCGGAAACGGATGCGTCAGCTTCCGCCGCGAAAAATATATCCCTAACGGTGGGCCTGACGGCGGCGACGGCGGCGACGGCGGTGACGTCTACCTGCTGGCGGACGAGAACCTCAATACCCTGATCGACTACCGCTTTGAGAAGTCTTTCCGCGCCGAGCGCGGTCAGAATGGCCAGAGCCGCGACTGTACCGGTAAACGCGGTAAAGACGTCATCATCAAGGTGCCGGTCGGCACGCGCGTGAAGGATCAGGGCACCGGCGAGATCCTCGGCGACATGACCCGTCACGAGCAGAAACTGATGGTCGCCAAAGGCGGCTGGCACGGTCTGGGTAACACCCGTTTCAAATCGTCGGTCAACCGTGCGCCGCGTCAGAAGACGCTGGGCACCGCCGGCGAAGCGCGCGATCTGTTGCTGGAGCTGTTGCTGCTGGCCGATGTGGGCATGCTGGGGCTGCCGAACGCCGGCAAATCGACCTTCATCCGCGCGGTGTCCGCCGCCAAGCCGAAGGTGGCCGATTATCCGTTTACCACGCTGGTGCCAAGCCTGGGCGTGGTGCGCATGGACCACGAGCAGAGCTTTGTGGTCGCCGACATTCCGGGGCTGATCGAGGGCGCCTCCGAAGGCGCTGGCCTGGGCATTCGCTTCCTGAAACACCTGGAGCGTTGCCGCGTGCTGTTGCACCTGGTGGACATTGCGCCGATCGACGAATCCGATCCGGTGGAAAACGCCAAAGTCATCATCAACGAGTTGAACCAATACAGCGAAAATCTGGCGCAGAAGCCACGCTGGCTGGTGTTCAACAAAATTGATGTGATTGGTGAGGAAGAAGCTGCCGAACGCGCCAAGGCGATTGTGGAAGGCATGGGCTGGGAAGGAAAGTACTACATGATCTCCGCCGCCAACCGCGAAGGCGTCAACGCGCTGTGCTGGGACGTGATGAACTTCATCAACACCCAGCCGAAAGCGATGGCGATCGAAGAAAGCGCGCCGGAAAAAGTCGAATTCATGTGGGACGACTATCACCGCGAACAGCTGGCGGAGATGGAATCGGAAGCGGATGACGACTGGGATGACGACTGGGACGAAGACGACGACGAAGGCGTCGAAATCATTTACCAGAAGTAATTCGATGATAAAGGGCTCAGCAACGCTGGGCCCTTGTTATTTGAGCGCCTTTTCCGGCAGCCAACACTGGGCATTCAGGCCGCGCGCATCGCGGCGGTTTTCCAGCGTCAAGCGCCCCTGGTGCAGCTGCACGATGCGGATCACGATATTCAAGCCCAGTCCGCTGCCGCCGTAGCGTTGATCCATGCGGCGAAACGCCTGCGTCAGCTCCCCGACCATCTCTTCCTTGATCCCCGGGCCATCGTCGATGACCTGCAGCAGATAACCGCGGTCCTGCGGCGTTAACCGCACCTGTATCGCGCCACCTTCCGGGCCGTATCGGTGGGCGTTTTCGACCAGGTTGCGCAGCAGCAGCCGCAGCAGCACCGGATCGCCGTTCACCGCGGCGGCGGCCGGCAATTGCCAGGCCAGCGTTTGCCCGCGTTGGGCGGTCATTTCGTCGAGCTCTTCACGCAGCGGCTGGATCACATCGGCTACCCAATCGAAATGCTGGTAATGGCCGCTGGCAAAGTCTTGCCCGGCGCGCGACAGCATCAGCAGTTGCTCGACGGTGTGCATCAGTTGATCGATGCGGGCGATCAGCGCCTGGCTGCCCTTGACGCCCTGTTTTTCCATCAGTTCCAGATGCAGGCGGATGCCGGCCAGCGGCGTGCGCAGCTCGTGGGCGGCGTCGGCGGTGAACAGGCGTTCCTGCTGAATGGTGTTGTCCAGCCGCGAGAATAGCTGATTGAGCGCATTGGTGACCGCCACCATTTCCTGGCTGTCGCTGGTGATGGGCAGCGGCGTCAGGTTATCGGCAGAGCGCTTTTCCAGCCGCTGCTGCAATTGGTTGAGCGGGCGGGTGATCCAGCTGATGGCCCAGAAAGACGCCAGCAGGGTCACGATCATCATGATCAGCGAAGGCGCCAACAGCGAGGCGATGGCTTCGGCGATCTCGGTATCGACGCGCTCGCTGCGCACTTTGGCGGACAGGGTTTCGTCCACCAGGAAGCTGATCTGTTCCTGGCTTTCGTGCCACAGCCAGAAGGCGCTGATGAGCTGCGTGACCAACAGGATCAGCGCCAACATCAGCAGCAGGCGGCGGCGCATGCTGATCATGAGGAAGGTTCCAGGCGGTAGCCGATGCCGCGCACGGTGCGGATGCGATCCTTGCCCAGTTTACGGCGCAGGTTGTGGATGTGCACTTCCAGCGTGTTGGAGCCCAGGTCGTCTTGCCAGGTGTAGAGATCTTGTTGCAGGAGCTCACGGTTGACCGTCTGCCCGGCACGCATGATCAGGCGCGACAGAATGGCGAACTCTTTTGGCGTGACTTCCACCGGCTGTTGCTGCAGGTAGACCTGCTGGCTGGAGAGGTTCAACTGCAGGTCATCCACCTGCATCAGGTTGTCGCTGTGGCCCTGGTAGCGCCGCAGGAGGGCGCGCACGCGCGCTTGCAGCTCAACCAGCGCGAAGGGTTTGACCAGGTAGTCGTCGGCGCCGGCGTCCAGCCCGTCGACGCGATCTTCCAGGGCGTCGCGGGCGGTCAGGATCAGCACCGGCAGATCGATCTGCTGGCGGCGCCACTGCCGCAGCAGCGCCGCGCCGTCCATATCCGGCAGGCCGAGATCCAGGATCACCATGCTGTATTGGCTGGTGATGAGCAGGCTGTTGGCCTCCGCCGCCGTGGCGGCGCAGTCGCAGACGTAACCCTCGCCGGTCAGCGCCAACGCCAGCCCCTGTTGCAGCAGTTCATCATCTTCAACGACCAGCAGCTTCATGATGACCCTCAGTTGTTTTGGTAAATATCCCGATACAGGCGGCTTTCGAAGCGCACCAGCGGCGCGCGGCGCTGTTTCTGATCTTCCGGCGGCACGGCGTAGCCGGAGAGATACTGCACGAAGGCCATGCGCTGGCCGCTGGCTGTCGTGATGAAGCCCGCCAGGTTGTAGACGCCCTGCAGCGCGCCGGTCTTGGCCGACACCTTGCCGTCGACGCCAGCTTCATGCAGGCCGCCGCGGTAGCGCAGGGTGCCGTCATAGCCGGACAGCGGCAGCATCGAGATAAAGTTCAGCTCGTTGTCGTGCTGCGCGATGTACTGCAGCGCCTGCATCATGGTCGCCGGGGCCAGCAGGTTGTGGCGCGACAGGCCGGAACCGTCGGCGATGATGGTATTGCCCAGATCGATGCCGGCCTTTTGGCGCAGCACCTGGCGCACCGCATCGGAGCCCGCTCGCCAGGTGCCCGGCACGCCGAAGCGCTCATGGCCGATGGTGCGGAAGACGGTATCGGCAATCATGTTGTCCGACTTTTTCAGCATGATCTTCAACAGATCGTGCAGCGGTGCCGACTGGGTTTGCGCGATCACCGTGCCGGTAATGCCGGGACGCGTCTGGCGTTTCAAATGCCCGTCGATCTGGATGCCGGCCTGCGTCAGCTCGTCTTTCAAGATGGCGCCCGCATAGCTGGCGCCGTCCTGGATGGCGAAGGCCAGCGGCAACGGCTCGCTGCGCTGCGTCAGGCAGCCGGTCAGGGTAAAGCGGTTCAGCTCGCCCGGCACCACGTCCAGCTCGCAGTACTGCGCGTCTGCCGAGCCGCGCGCCAGGGTGCGCACCTGGCTAAACATATTAACCGGATAATAGGAGGCGACGCGGATAAACGCCATGTCGCCCGGATTCGGCGCGCTGTACAGCGAGACCGAGAAACAGTTGCGATCGACGATGGCGGCGGCCGGCGGCGCGCTGAAGCACTGCGTCAGATCGTTCCACGGCCAACCGGGCGCTTTGTCATGGCTGGCGAAGACCGAGGTATCGACCAGCACGTCGCCGCTGATTTGGCGCACGCCTTGCTTTTTCAGGACGGCCACCATATTGCGCAGGCTCTGGCGTTTGAAGGTCGGATCGCCGCTGAAGCGAGCGATCAGGTTGCCGCGCAGCACGCCGTCGCGGATATCGCCCTGGCTCTCCAGCGTGGTGGTGAAACGGTAATCGGGCCCGAGTTGCAGCAATGCCGCCAGCGCCGTCAGCACTTTTTGGGTACTGGCCGGCAGCGCCATTTGCTGAGAGTGGTAATCGATCGTCGGCGTGCCGGCGCCGATCTTCTGAACGACCAGGGCAAGGTTGGCCCCATCAGGCAGATATTGTGTGTACTCTTCAACCGGGGCCGCATTCGCATTCAGAATAAATGCGCAAGCCAATGCACTGACAATTCGTGAAAAACGCATAATCTCGGGATAACAGCTGGATAACGTGCCGTCATACTACGGTGCAATCAGGGAAAAAGTAAACGATGACCCTCAAGGAACTCTAGGCTAAAATGCGTATCAAAATGCAAAACCGATCTTGGCTTGGGCTCCGTTCCGAGTCAGGTTTCTTTTGTTTGTCGCCTGGAGGCGGGGGGCAGTATGCCAACCGTGTTTTCATACGAATACGTCAGGATGACGGTTATTTGAACAGGAAAGATTTAGAGGTATTTATACGATGAACCAAATTCCGATGACCTTGTTTGGCGCTGAAAAACTGCGCGAAGAGCTCGAATATCTGAAAAGCGTGCGCCGCCCGAAAATCATTGCGGATATCGCTGAAGCGCGTGAACACGGCGACCTGAAAGAAAATGCCGAGTACCATGCCGCCCGCGAACAGCAGGGTTTCTGTGAAGGCCGCATTCAGGAAATCGAAGCCAAGCTGTCCAATGCTCAGGTGATCGACATCACCAAGATGCCGAACACCGGTCGGGTGATCTTCGGCGCCACCGTATCGGTGATGAATCTGGACAGCGAAGAAGAAGTGACTTACCGCATCGTTGGCGACGATGAGGCCGATTTCAAGAAAAATCTGATTTCGGTAAACTCGCCGATGGCGCGCGGCCTGATCGGCAAAGAGCAAGACGATGTGGTGGTGATCAAAACCCCAGGCGGCGACGTGGAATACGAGATCCTGAAGGTCGAGTATCTCTGATCGGGACCGTTGGTCATTAATGCGCCAACGTTTTGTAAAGATAGGAAAAAGGCCGCAAGCGGCCTTTTATCTTGGTCAGGCGCATGGCACCTTTTCGTTAACCTGATGGTTATTAACGCGGTAGACTGATCTTGCGCTCTTTCGACGGGCGGTAAAGAATAAGCGTACTGCCGATAACTTGCACATTGCAGGCGCCCGTTTCACGCACGATAGCGTCGGCGATCAGGGTCTTGGTTTCGCGATCTTCAGCGGCGATTTTTACCTTGATCAGCTCATGATGCTCCAGAGCCTGTTCAATTTCAGCCAGCACCCCTTCGGTAAGACCGTTATTGCCCAGCATCACCACCGGTTTTAACGGATGCGCCAGGCCTTTCAGGTGCTGTTTTTGTTTATTATTCAGATTCATTGTCTTTTTTGCTTAAGTTGGGATTGAAAACGGTACATTCTACCGCCATCTCATGTATATCACCAAATCGGTCTTCACCGGTGTGAGTCTACGTGAGCAGCGACCCTGACATAAGACTCTTTTTATGATAGTTGGAAAACGAGATGGCTAATAAAAAGCGTTCGGCTAGCTCCAGTCGCTGGTTACAAGAACACTTTAGCGATAAATATGTACAGCAGGCGCAGAAAAAGGGACTGCGTTCCCGTGCCTGGTTTAAACTTGATGAAATACAGCAGAGCGACAAACTGTTCAAACCGGGCATGACCGTGGTTGATCTGGGCGCCGCACCGGGCGGCTGGTCGCAGTATGTGGTCACCCAAATCGGCGGTACCGGGCGCATCATCGCCTGTGATATTTTGCCAATGGATCCTATCGTTGGCGTCGATTTCCTTCAGGGCGATTTTCGTGATGAACTGGTGCTGAAGGCACTGTTGGAACGAGTAGGCGAGAGTAAGGTTCAGGTGGTCATGTCCGATATGGCCCCGAATATGAGTGGCACCCCGGCGGTCGATATTCCAAGGTCGATGTATCTGGTGGAGTTGGCGCTGGATATGTGTCGTGATGTCCTCGCACCAGGCGGAAGTTTCCTGGTGAAGGTGTTCCAGGGAGATGGCTTTGACGAGTACCTACGGGAAATTCGCTCCCTGTTTACGAAGGTTAAGATTCGTAAGCCAGACGCTTCCCGCGCCCGTTCGCGCGAAGTGTACATTGTAGCGACAGGGCGCAAACTGTAGTACCCTAACGCTGTTTGTTAACACAGTTGTAAGATGAGGTTAATCCCTTGAGTGACATGGCGAAAAACCTAATTCTCTGGTTAGTCATCGCGGTAGTGTTGATGTCTGTATTCCAGAGCTTTGGGCCCAGCGAGTCGAATGGCCGTAGGGTGGATTACTCTACCTTCATGTCCGAACTGACCCAGGACCAGGTTCGCGAAGCGCGAATCAACGGACGTGAAATTAACGTTACCAAGAAAGACAGTAACAAATACACGACCTACATCCCTGTCAACGATCCTAAGTTGCTGGATACGTTGTTAACGAAGAATGTGAAAGTTGTCGGCGAGCCGCCTGAAGAGCCGAGCCTGCTGGCTTCTATCTTTATCTCTTGGTTCCCGATGCTGTTGCTGATCGGGGTCTGGATCTTCTTTATGCGGCAAATGCAGGGCGGCGGCGGCAAGGGCGCGATGTCCTTCGGCAAGAGCAAGGCCCGCATGCTGACGGAAGACCAGATCAAGACCACTTTCGCCGATGTCGCCGGGTGTGACGAAGCGAAAGAAGAGGTGAGCGAACTGGTGGAATACCTGCGCGAACCGAGCCGTTTCCAGAAGCTGGGCGGCAAGATCCCGAAAGGCGTGCTGATGGTTGGCCCGCCGGGGACCGGTAAAACGCTGTTGGCGAAAGCGATCGCCGGCGAAGCGAAGGTACCGTTCTTCACCATTTCCGGTTCCGACTTCGTCGAAATGTTCGTCGGCGTGGGTGCATCCCGCGTGCGCGACATGTTCGAACAAGCGAAGAAAGCCGCGCCGTGCATCATCTTCATCGATGAAATCGACGCCGTCGGTCGCCAGCGTGGCGCCGGCCTGGGTGGCGGTCACGATGAGCGCGAGCAGACCCTGAACCAGATGCTGGTTGAGATGGACGGTTTCGAAGGCAACGAGGGCATCATCGTCATCGCGGCGACCAACCGTCCGGACGTGCTTGACCCCGCGCTGCTGCGCCCGGGCCGTTTCGACCGTCAGGTCGTGGTCGGGCTGCCGGATGTGCGTGGCCGTGAGCAGATCCTGAAGGTGCACATGCGCCGCGTGCCGTTGGCGGCCGACATCGACGCCTCCGTCATTGCGCGCGGCACGCCGGGCTTCTCCGGTGCCGATCTGGCCAACCTGGTCAACGAAGCGGCGCTGTTCGCAGCCCGCGGCAACAAGCGCGTGGTGTCGATGGTGGAGTTCGAGAAAGCCAAAGACAAGATCATGATGGGTGCGGAACGTCGCTCCATGGTGATGACTGAAGCGCAGAAAGAGTCGACCGCGTATCACGAAGCGGGCCACGCCATCATTGGCCGCCTGGTTCCTGAACACGATCCGGTGCACAAGGTCACCATCATTCCTCGTGGTCGGGCGCTCGGCGTGACCTTCTTCCTGCCGGAAGGGGATGCGATCAGCGCCAGCCGTCAGAAGCTGGAGAGCCAAATCTCCACCCTGTACGGCGGTCGTCTGGCGGAAGAGATCATCTACGGGCCGGAAAAAGTCTCTACCGGTGCGTCGAACGACATCAAAGTGGCGACCTCCATCGCCCGCAACATGGTGACCCAATGGGGCTTCTCCGAGAAGCTGGGGCCGCTGCTGTATGCGGAAGAAGAGGGCGAAGTGTTCCTGGGCCGTTCCGTGGCCAAGGCGAAGCACATGTCGGATGAAACCGCGCGTATCATCGACCAGGAAGTGAAGTCGCTGATCGAACGCAACTACACGCGTGCTCGCTCGCTGCTGATGGAAAACATGGACATCCTGCACTCGATGAAGGATGCGTTGATGAAGTATGAAACCATCGATGCGCCGCAGATCGACGATCTGATGAACCGCAAAGACGTGCGTCCGCCGGCGGGCTGGGACGATGCGAACAAAGGCAACAGCTCCGACAACGGTGGCACCCCGAAAGCCCCGACGCCGGTAGATGAGCCGCGCACCCCAACGCCGGGCAACACCATGTCCGAACAGCTCGACAAGTAACAGCGGCTGTGTAATAACATCAAACCCCGGCATGCCGGGGTTTTTTTTTGCCCGGCGGGCAGTGAACCAGGCAACAGTAAGGTGGACCAACCATGCAGTTAACCGTGCGCGACATGACGCTCAATCTCTCCCATCCTCAGGTGATGGGCATCCTCAACGTGACGCCGGATTCGTTTTCCGACGGCGGCCGCCACAACACCCTGAACCAGGCGCTGGTACATGCGCATGCGCTGATTTCGGCCGGCGCCACGATGATTGATATCGGCGGCGAATCGACAAGGCCGGGTGCGGCGGAAGTGAGCGAAGAGGAGGAGCTTGAGCGGGTCGTGCCTGTGGTGGAAGCGCTGGCGCAGCGCTTTGAAGTCTTTATCTCGGTCGATACCTCGAAAGCGGGTGTGATCCGCGAATCGGCGCACGCCGGCGCACACTTGATCAACGACATCCGTTCGCTGCAGGAGCCGGGCGCCCTGGCGGCGGCGGCGGAAAGCGGTTTGCCGGTCTGCCTGATGCACATGCAGGGGCAGCCGCGCACCATGCAGCAGGCGCCCCACTACGACGATCTGATCGCCGACGTTCAGACGTTTTTCGAGCACCATATCCGGCGCTGTAACGAGGCGGGGATAACAAATCAGAAATTGCTGCTCGACCCAGGCTTCGGTTTCGGTAAAAATTTGGCGCACAACTATCAGCTTCTGGCCCGGTTGTCGGAATTTCATCGTTTCGGTTTGCCGCTGTTGGTCGGCATGTCGCGCAAATCGATGATTGGACAACTGCTGAACGTGCCGCCGGATCAACGGGTTATCGGCAGCGTGGCCTGCGCGGTGATCGCGGCGATGCAGGGGGCGCAGATTGTCAGAGTGCATGACGTTAAAGAAACCGTCGAGGCGATGCGTGTCGTCGAGGCAACACTTTCAGCTAAAGGACAGTAGAGACATGAGCGAGCGCAAATATTTTGGCACCGACGGCATCCGAGGCAAGGTCGGGGACAGCCCCATCACGCCGGACTTCGTGCTGAAACTGGGCTGGGCGGCCGGTAAAGTGCTGGCGCGTCACGGTTCCCGCAAGATCATCATCGGTAAGGATACGCGCATCTCCGGTTATATGCTGGAGTCCGCTCTGGAAGCCGGCCTGGCGGCCGCCGGATTATCCGCCTCCTTCACTGGGCCGATGCCTACGCCGGCGGTGGCCTACCTGACGCGCACCTTCCGCGCGGAAGCGGGCATTGTCATCTCCGCTTCGCACAACCCGTTCTATGACAACGGCATCAAGTTCTTCTCGATCGACGGCGCCAAATTGCCGGACAACGTCGAAGAGGCGATCGAAGCCGAGATGGAAAAACCGCTGACCTGCGTAGAGTCCGCCGAGCTGGGTAAAGCCAGCCGTATCATCGACGCCGCCGGCCGCTATATCGAATTCTGCAAAGGCACTTTCCCGAGCGAGCTGAGCCTGAAGGGGCTGAAAATCGTGGTTGACTGCGCCAACGGCGCGACTTATCACATCGCGCCGAGCGTGCTGCGCGAGCTGGGCGCCACGGTGATAGCCATCGGCGTTGAGCCGGACGGGATGAACATCAACGAAAAATGCGGCGCTACCGATGTGCGTCAGCTGCAGGAGCGCGTGTTGCAGGAAAAAGCGCACGTCGGCCTGGCGTTCGACGGCGACGGTGACCGCGTGATGATGGTGGATCACCTGGGCAACAAGGTGGACGGCGACCAGATCCTGTACATCATCGCCCGTGAAGGCCTGCGTCAGGGCCAGCTGCGCGGCGGCGCGGTCGGCACCCTGATGAGCAATATGGGGCTGGAGCTGGCGCTGAAACAGCTGGGCATTCCGTTCGCTCGCGCCAAAGTGGGCGACCGCTACGTGCTGGAGAAGCTGCAGGAGTTGGGCTGGCGCATCGGCGCGGAAAACTCCGGCCATGTGATCCTGCTGGACAAAACCACCACCGGCGACGGCATTGTGGCCGGGCTGCAGGTGCTGACCGCCATGGTGCGCAACCACATGAGCCTGCATGACCTGTGCAGCGGCATGAAGCTGCTGCCGCAGATCCTGGTCAACGTGCGCTTCGCCGGCGAGCACAATCCGCTGGAGTCTGATGCAGTGCGCAAAGTCACCGAGCAGGTGGAGGCCGAGCTGGCCGGCCGCGGCCGGGTGCTGCTGCGCAAATCGGGCACCGAGCCGCTGATCCGCGTGATGGTGGAAGGCGAAGACGAGCAGCAGGTGACCGCGCTGGCGCATCGCATCGCCGACGCGGTGAAATCCGCAGGTTAAAACAGACAGTTAGCCGCCGGGCTTGGCATCGCTGAGCCCGAACAGGCGATTGTTGGCGTTTTTTTCCGCAAACGCGCCGGCGGCTGCAAATTGCCCTTGCGCGGGTTGGCGGCTTTGGTTAGTATTCACACCCGCTTCAGTAGGCAGTTTATAAAAACGCCTGCTTGATGAGTGTGAAGCATTTGGCATGCGGTAAGGCCGCAAGGATACGGGTACTACTATGTACGAAGCTCTTCTGGTAATTTTCCTGCTGATCTCAATCGGGCTGGTTGCTCTGATTATGTTGCAGCAAGGTAAAGGCGCTGATATGGGAGCCTCTTTCGGAGCAGGTGCATCAGGCACATTGTTCGGTTCGAGTGGTTCCGGTAACTTTATGACCCGCATGACTGCTGTGCTGGCGACGTTGTTCTTCGTCATCAGTCTGATTCTGGGCAACCTCAGCAGCAACCAGAGCAAGAAAGGCAGCGAGTGGGAAAACCTGGGTCAGCCAGTGAAAACTGAGCAGACGACCGCGCCGGCGGCACCAGCCAAGCCGAGCAGCGATATCCCGCAGTAAGCCGCAACAAAGTTTGAAAACGGTGGTTGTGAACTCGAAAGAACAACGGCCGTTAGCAGTAAGAATCAGTACCGAGGTGGTGGAATTGGTAGACACGCTACCTTGAGGTGGTAGTGCCCTAACGGGCTTGTGGGTTCGAGTCCCATCCTCGGTACCAAATCCCAGAGATAACTTGCAATTTTGCGATTATCGGCGTAGTATTTGCCACGTTTTCGGACGCGGGGTGGAGCAGCCTGGTAGCTCGTCGGGCTCATAACCCGAAGGTCGTCGGTTCAAATCCGGCCCCCGCAACCACTTTCCTTTAAGTGTTTATTTTCAAATACACTTTTCGATTGAAACCCGCTTTTCTCGATCAACATTTGAAAATGACACTTGCTCGAAAGTTGTACCGAGGCCGCCTAGCGGCAAACAGGGTCCAGTTGCATAAAGCCCCGATTTTTCGGGGTTTTTTGTTATTTGGCAACAGAATCACTGGGCTATTTAGCCCTTTTTTTATGTCTTGGGGGTGGGCTTGTCCACATTAGAGCAAAAGTTAACAGAGATGCTTTCGGCACCGGTAGAAGCGTTGGGCTTTGAGCTTGTAGGCATCGAATTCATTCGTGCGCGCCAATCGACGCTCCGCATCTATATTGATAGTGATAACGGCATCAATGTTGATGATTGCGCTGATGTCAGCCACCAGGTCAGCGCTGTATTGGACGTCGAAGATCCAATCACGGTCGCTTACAACTTGGAAGTCTCCTCTCCTGGCCTTGATCGCCCGATGTTCACCGCAGAACACTATACGCGTTACCTCGGTGAAGAAGTCAGCCTGGTCCTGCGCATGGCGGTACAGAACCGTCGCAAGTGGCAGGGTATTATCAAGTCTGTCGAAGGCGAGATGATCACGGTTACTGTGGAAGGGAAAGATGAAGTGTTCGCGCTGAGCAACATCCAGAAAGCGAACCTGGTACCCCACTTTTAAAGTTTGGAAGAGGCAACTAGGATGAACAAAGAGATTCTGGCTGTTGTTGAAGCAGTTTCCAATGAAAAATCCCTTCCGCGCGAGAAGATTTTCGAAGCGCTGGAAACTGCATTAGCCACCGCAACCAAGAAAAAATACGAGCAGGAAATCGACGTGCGCGTCAGCATTGACCGCAGAACCGGCGATTTCGATACCTTCCGCCGTTGGGTCGCCGTAGACGAAGTGACTCAGCCGACGCGTGAAATCACGCTGGAAGCCGCTCAGTTTGAAGATCCGAGCATCGAGCTCGGCGGATACGTCGAAGATCAGATCGAATCCGTGACCTTCGACCGCATTACCACCCAAACCGCCAAGCAGGTTATCGTGCAGAAAGTGCGCGAGGCCGAGCGTGCGATGGTGGTCGACGCTTTCCGTGAACACGAAGGTGAGATCGTCACCGGCGTGGTGAAGAAAGTGAACCGTGACAGCATCGCGCTGGATCTGGGCAACAACGCCGAAGCGGTCATTGGCCGTGAAGACATGCTGCCGCGCGAAAACTTCCGTCCGGGCGACCGCATTCGCGGCGTATTGTATGCCGTACGTCCCGAAGCTCGCGGCGCGCAGCTGTTCGTCAGCCGTTCCAGCCCGGAAATGCTGAAAGAGCTGTTCCGCATCGAAGTGCCGGAAATCGGCGAAGAAGTGATCGAGATTAAAGCGGCAGCCCGCGATCCAGGCTCCCGTGCGAAAATTGCAGTGAAAACCAACGACAAGCGCATCGATCCGGTCGGCGCCTGCGTAGGTATGCGCGGTGCGCGCGTTCAGGCCGTGTCGAGCGAGCTCGGCGGCGAACGCATCGATATCATCCTGTGGGATGATAACCCTGCGCAATTCGTCATCAATGCCATGGCGCCGGCCGACGTCGCGTCGATCGTGGTAGACGAAGATAACTGCACCATGGATATCGCCGTTGAAGCCAGCAACCTGGCGCAGGCGATCGGCCGTAACGGCCAAAACGTGCGTTTGGCTTCCCAACTGCTGAAACAACACCGCGGCGACGATCGTTGGGAACTGAACGTGATGACGGCGGACGACCTGCAGGCCAAGCACCAGGCCGAGGCTCATGCCGCTATTGATACCTTCACCAAGTATCTTGATATCGACGAAGATTTCGCCACCGTACTGGTTGAAGAAGGCTTCTCCACGCTGGAAGAGCTGGCCTACGTGCCGATCAAAGAGCTGTTGGAAATCGACGGTCTGGATGAAGATACGGTTGAAGCATTGCGCGAACGCGCCAAAGCTGCATTGACCACGCTGGCCCTGGCACAAGAAGAAAGCCTGGGCGACAACAAACCGGCCGACGATTTGCTCAACCTGCCGGGTCTTGAGCGCAGCATGGCCTTTAAACTGGCCGCGCGTGGGGTTTGTACGCTGGAAGATCTTGCCGAGCAGGGTGTTGACGATCTGGCTGATATTGAAGGGCTTAGCGATGAGCAAGCCGGCGAGCTGATCATGGCTGCACGCAATATCTGTTGGTTTGGCGACAACGCGTAATAACTGTAGCAGGAAGGAACAGCATGACGACAGATGTAACCGTAAAATCGCTGGCAGCAGAGATTCAGACTCCGGTTGATCGCCTGGTACAGCAGTTTGCTGATGCAGGGATCAACAAGTCCGAGTCGGACTCTGTTACCCAGCAAGAAAAAGAAACATTACTGGCGCACCTGAACCGTGAACACGGCAGCGCGCCGGGTAAACTCACTTTGCAGCGCAAAACGCGCAGCACCTTGAATATCCCGAGCACCGGCGGTAAAAGTAAATCGGTGCAAATTGAGGTCCGCAAGAAACGCACTTATGTAAATCGCGATACGCAGGAAGCCCAGTTGGCTGAAGCGGCAGAGCAGGCACAGCGTGAAGCGGAAGAGCAGGCACGGCGCGAAGCGGAAGAGCTCGCAAAACGCGAAGCGGAAGCGAAGCGCGCAGCCGAAGAGCAAGCCAAACGTGAGGCCGCGGAGATTGCTAAGCGTAATTCAGCGGAAAAAGAAAAAGTGACCAATCAACATACCGACGAAATGACCAAGCCAGCTCAGGCGGAAAAAGCACGCCGTGAAGCCGAAGCCGCTGAACTGAAACGTAAAGCGGAAGAGGAAGTGCGCCGCAAGGTTGAAGAGGAAGCCAAGCGCGTGGCGGAAGAAGCCCGTCGCATGGCCGAAGAGAACGGCGAGAAGTGGGCCCAGGCCGACGCGGCTAGCGCTGCGGTTGAAAGCGCCGACTATCACGTGACCACCTCTCAGCACGCCCGTGCCGCTGAAGACGAAAACGACGCCAAAGTTGAAGGCGATCGTCGCAGCCGCACCCGCGGCGGCAAAGCCACCAAGCAGAAGAAAGGCAACAAGCTGTCCGAATCCAAAGCGGATCGCGAAGAAGCGCGTGCCGTTACCCGTGGCGGCAAAGGCGGCAAACGCAAGCCTAGCGCTCTGCAGCAGGGCTTCAACAAGCCGGCGCAGGTGGTTAACCGTGACGTGGTGATCGGTGAAACCATCACCGTGGCCGAGCTGGCCAACAAGATGGCGGTCAAAGGTTCTCAGGTCATCAAAGTGATGATGAAACTGGGCGCCATGGCCACCATCAACCAGGTTATCGACCAGGAAACCGCACAGCTGGTTGCCGAAGAGATGGGCCACAAAGTTATCCTGCGTCGTGAAAACGAGCTGGAAGAAGCGCTGATGAGCGACCGTGATACGGGCGCTGCGGCCGAGCCGCGCGCGCCGGTCGTGACCATCATGGGCCACGTTGACCACGGTAAAACCTCTCTGCTGGACTACATCCGCTCCACCAAAGTGGCGGCGGGCGAAGCTGGCGGCATTACCCAGCACATCGGTGCCTACCACGTAGAAACCGAGAACGGCATGATCACCTTCCTGGACACCCCGGGCCACGCCGCGTTTACCTCGATGCGTGCTCGCGGTGCTCAGGCGACTGACATCGTGGTTCTGGTGGTGGCGGCCGACGACGGCGTGATGCCACAAACCATCGAAGCTATCCAGCACGCGAAAGCGGCGCAGGTGCCATTGGTGGTTGCGGTGAACAAAATCGACAAACCGGAAGCCGATCCGGATCGCGTTAAGCAGGAACTGTCTCAGTACGGCGTTATGCCGGAAGAGTGGGGCGGCGAAGCGCAGTTCGTTCACGTGTCCGCGAAAGCCGGTACCGGTATCGACGAGCTGCTGCAGGCCATCCTGCTGCAGGCCGAAGTGCTGGAGCTGAAAGCGGTTCGCAGCGGCATGGCGAGCGGCGTAGTGATCGAGTCCTTCCTGGATAAAGGCCGTGGCCCGGTTGCTACCGTGCTGGTTCAGGAAGGTACGCTGAACAAGGGCGATATCGTCCTGTGCGGCTTCGAATACGGCCGCGTGCGTGCGATGCGCGACGAGCTGGGTCGTGAAGTGACCTCCGCCGGTCCGTCTATCCCTGTGGAAATCCTGGGTCTGTCCAGCGTGCCTGCAGCGGGTGACGAAGCGACCGTGGTGCGTGACGAGAAGAAAGCGCGTGAAGTGGCGCTGTACCGTCAGGGCAAGTTCCGCGAAGTCAAACTGGCGCGTCAGCAGAAGTCCAAGCTGGAAAACATGTTCGCCAACATGACCGACGGCGAAGTGTCCGAGCTGAACATCGTACTGAAATCCGACGTACAGGGTTCTTGCGAAGCGATCAGCGACTCGCTGCTGAAACTCTCCACCGACGAAGTGAAGGTGAAGATTGTCGGCTCCGGCGTAGGTGGGATCACCGAAACCGACGCGACGCTGGCTGCGGCTTCCAACGCCATCATCCTGGGCTTCAACGTGCGTGCCGACGCTTCTGCGCGCCGCGTGATCGAAGCGGAAAGCCTGGATCTGCGTTACTACTCCGTGATCTATAACCTGATCGACGAAGTGAAGCAGGCGATGAGCGGTATGCTGGCGCCGGAATACAAGCAGCAGATCATCGGCCTGGCCGAAGTGCGCGACGTGTTCAAATCGCCTAAGTTCGGCGCTATCGCCGGCTGTATGGTTACCGAAGGGACCATCAAGCGTCACAACCCAATCCGCGTACTGCGCGACAACGTGGTTATCTATGAAGGCGAGCTGGAATCCCTGCGTCGCTTCAAAGATGACGTTAACGAAGTCCGTAACGGCATGGAATGTGGTATCGGCGTTAAGAACTATAACGACGTGCGCGTCGGCGACATGATCGAAGTGTTCGAAATCATTGAGATCCAACGCACCATCGCTTAACGATTGCACATCTGCTTATATCTGTTTACGGGGGGCCTTTGTGCCCCCCGATTTGTCTGGAGAATCCAAAATGGCAAAAGAATTCAGCCGCGGTCAACGCGTGGCGCAAGAGATGCAGAAAGAGATTGCGATCATTCTGCAGCGTGAAGTGAAAGATCCGCGCGTCGGCATGGCGACCGTTTCCGGCGTGGAAGTGTCCCGCGACCTGGCGTATGCCAAGGTTTACGTCACCTTCCTGAACGTGCTGACCGAGAACCACGATCCGGATCTGGTCACCAACGGCATCAAAGCGTTGCAGGACGCTTCCGGCTATATCCGCACCCTGCTGGGCAAAGCGATGCGCCTGCGCGTGGTGCCGGAGCTGACCTTCGCTTACGACAACTCCCTGGTGGAAGGCATGCGCATGTCCAACCTGGTGACCAACGTGGTGAAGAACGACGCAGAGCGCCGTTCCGCCTCAGGCGATGACAAGGAGGATTAATGAGTCGCCCTCGTCGCCGCGGCCGTGACATCCACGGCGTGCTGTTGCTGGACAAGCCGCAGGGGTTGTCGTCCAACGATGCGCTGCAAAAAGTAAAACGTCTGTACAACGCCAACCGAGCGGGCCATACCGGCGCGCTCGATCCGTTGGCGACCGGCATGTTGCCTATCTGTCTGGGCGAAGCGACCAAGTTTTCGCAATACCTGCTCGATTCCGACAAGCGCTATCGGGTGATCGCCAAGCTGGGGCAGCGTACCGATACCTCCGACGCCGACGGGCAGATCGTGCAGGAACGCCCGGTGAACTTCACCCAGGCGCAGCTCGACGCGGCGCTGGACACCTTCCGCGGCGACATCCAGCAGGTGCCGTCGATGTATTCGGCGTTGAAATACCAGGGCAAGAAACTCTACGAGTATGCGCGCCAGGGGATTGAAGTGCCGCGCGAAGCGCGCAGCATCACGGTGTACGAGCTGCAGTTTATCCGCTGGGAAGGGGATGAGCTGGAACTGGAGATCCACTGCTCGAAAGGCACCTACATCCGCACCATCACCGACGATCTCGGCGAGCTGCTGGGCTGCGGCGCGCACGTGATCTATCTGCGCCGCCTGCAGGTGGCGACTTATCCGATCGCGCGCATGGTGACGTTGGAACAGCTGAACGCTTTGCTGGCGCAGGCGCAGGAACAGGAAATCGCGCCCGGCGAGTTGCTCGATCCGCTGCTGATGCCGATGGACAGCCCGGTTGAGAACTATCCGGAAGTGAATTTGCTGCCGGTGGTTGCGGGTTACGTCAAGCAGGGGCAACCGGTGCAAGTGGCCGGCGCGCCGGCTTCCGGCCTGGTGCGCATCACCGAGGGTGAAGAGCGAAAATTCATCGGCGTTGGCGACATCGCCGAGGATGGTCGCGTGGCGCCGCGCCGCCTGGTGGTCGAGCATTTCGACTGACGGCGGGGCACTGCGTCGCCTTGCGATCGCACTGCGCTAAGAGTAGAATGGCGCAGCTTATGCATTGGGTTGCTGAATTAGAGATCGGCGCCTGTTTTTATTATCTATAATCTGGAGTATTACAATGTCTCTAAGTGTTGAAGCTAAAGCTCAAATCGTAGCTGATTTCGGTCGTGGTACTAACGACAGCGGTTCTACCGAAGTTCAGGTTGCCCTGCTGACTGCGCAGATCAACCATCTGCAAGGCCACTTCTCCGAGCACAAAAAAGATCACCACAGCCGTCGTGGTCTGCTGCGTATGGTTTCTCAGCGTCGTAAGCTGCTGGACTACCTGAAGCGTAAAGATGTAGCACGTTACACCAGCCTGATCGAGCGTCTGGGTCTGCGTCGCTAATCTAGCAAGTTTCAGTGGAAAGGGGCCTATTTTGGCCCCTTTCTTCTAGGAAGCATAAGCAAATCAGGTTAATGTATTACTGATGTTTCCAAACAGGTTCTTCCGTTACAGAGGTTCGCGCGGCTAATGAGAGGCTTTATCTCCCGCCTGAGATAAGGATTGTCATTAGTCGCGAGGATGTAGTGAGAAGGCAAATCGAGTCACAGGCGTGTCGAGTCGTCAATGCGATTGCGCGCCGTTAATCAAGGATATAATTTTGCTGACACCGATCATTCGCAAATTCCAGTATGGCCAGCATACCGTCACCATCGAAACCGGTATGATGGCGCGTCAGGCCACCGCCGCCGTTATGGTGAGCATGGATGACACCGCCGTATTCGTTACCGTCGTTGGCCAGAAAAAAGCCAAGCCGGGCCAGAGCTTCTTCCCGCTGACGGTGAACTACCAAGAGCGTACCTACGCCGCCGGCCGTATCCCGGGCAGCTTCTTCCGCCGCGAAGGCCGTCCGAGCGAAGGCGAGACGCTGACTTCCCGTCTGATCGACCGCCCGATCCGTCCACTGTTCCCGGACAGCTTCCTGAACGAAGTTCAGGTGATCGCGACCGTGGTTTCCGTTAACCCGCAGGTGAACCCGGACATCGTTGCGATGATCGGCGCCTCTGCCGCCCTGAGCCTGTCCGGTATTCCGTTCAACGGCCCAATCGGCGCCGCGCGCGTAGGTTACATCAACGATCAGTACGTACTGAACCCAACGACCGACGAACTGAAAGAAAGCCGTCTGGATCTGGTGGTTGCCGGTACCGCCGGCGCGGTGCTGATGGTGGAATCCGAAGCTGACGTGCTGAGCGAAGATCAGATGCTGGGCGCCGTGGTGTTCGGCCATGACCAGCAGCAAGTGGTTATCGAAAACATCAACGCGCTGGTTGCCGAAGCCGGCAAGCCGAAGTGGGATTGGCAGGCGCCTGCGGTCAACGAAGCGCTGCACGCGCGCGTGGCTGAACTGGCTGAAGCTCGCCTGGGCGACGCTTACCACATTACCGAAAAACAAGAGCGTTACGCTCAGGTTGACGCGATCAAAGACAGCGTGGTTGAAACCCTGCTGGCGCAGGACGAAACGCTGGACGCCGGCGAAATCCAGGACATCCTGGGCACCGTCGAGAAGAACGTGGTGCGCAGCCGCGTATTGCGTGGCGAGCCGCGTATCGACGGCCGTGAAAAAGACATGATCCGTGGCCTGGATGTGCGCACCGGCGTACTGCCGCGCACCCACGGTTCCGCGCTGTTCACCCGTGGCGAAACTCAGGCGCTGGTTACCGCGACCCTGGGCACCGCGCGCGACGCACAGAACCTGGACGAGCTGATGGGCGAGAAGACCGACAGCTTCCTGTTCCACTACAACTTCCCTCCGTACTCCGTAGGCGAAACCGGCATGGTCGGTTCTCCTAAGCGTCGTGAAATCGGTCACGGTCGCCTGGCGAAACGCGGCGTATTGGCTATGATGCCTAAACCGGAAGATTTCCCGTACACGGTTCGCGTGGTGTCTGAAATCACCGAATCCAACGGTTCTTCTTCCATGGCTTCCGTGTGCGGCGCGTCTCTGGCGCTGATGGACGCCGGCGTGCCAATCAAGGCTGCCGTTGCGGGTATCGCGATGGGCCTGGTGAAAGAAGCCGACAACTATGTGGTTCTGTCCGACATTCTGGGTGACGAAGATCACCTGGGCGACATGGACTTCAAAGTGGCCGGTAGCCGCGACGGTATCACCGCGCTGCAGATGGACATCAAAATCGAAGGCATCACCCGCGAAATCATGCAGGTGGCTCTGAACCAGGCCAAGGGCGCGCGTCTGCACATCCTGGGCGTAATGGAACAGGCTATCAGCACTCCGCGCGGCGATATCTCCGAATTCGCACCGCGTATTCATACTATCCGCATCAACCCGGATAAAATCAAAGACGTGATCGGTAAGGGCGGTTCCGTTATCCGCGCGCTGACCGAAGAGACTGGCACTACCATCGAAATTGAAGATGATGGTACAGTTAAAATCGCTGCGACCGACGGTGAGAAAGCGAAATTCGCTATCCGTCGCATCGAAGAGATCACGGCAGAGATCGAAGTGGGCCGTATCTACCAGGGTAAAGTGACCCGTATCGTTGATTTCGGCGCATTCGTCGCTATCGGCGGTGGTAAAGAAGGCCTGGTGCACATTTCTCAGATCGCCGACAAGCGCGTTGAGAAAGTGACCGACTATCTGCAGATGGGTCAGGAAGTGCCGGTTAAGGTACTGGAAGTTGACCGTCAGGGCCGCGTGCGTCTGAGCATCAAAGAAGCGATGGCGCCGGAAGCAGGTTCACCTGCGCCTGAAGCAGAATAACTGTATAGATAGTTTTACAGCTCCCCGCCACGGGGTTGGGAGCTGTTCGTATCGCGCGGGTAGGATGCCCGCGTTTTAGCAAACGGAGGACAGGACGTTCATCCAATGTTTGTCTTCGGGAGTGGGAAATGAAGCCTTTCTTGCGCTGGTGTTACGTTGCGACAGCACTCATGCTGGCAGGATGCAGCAACCATGATTGGCGTAAAGACGAAGTTTTGGCAATCCCGTTGCAGCCTACGTTGCAGCAGGAAGTGATCCTGGCGCGCATGGAACAAATTCTTGCCAGCCGGGCACTGACGGATGACGAACGCGCACAGCTTTTATATGAGCGCGGTGTGCTGTATGATAGCCTCGGGTTACGTGCATTAGCGCGCAATGATTTCTCGCAGGCGCTGGCGATACGTCCCGACATGCCGGAAGTTTTCAACTACCTGGGCATTTACTTAACGCAGGCAGGCAATTTTGATGCTGCCTATGAAGCGTTTGATTCTGTACTAGAGCTTGATCCAACTTACAATTACGCGCGTTTAAACCGGGGCATCGCACTGTACTATGGCGGCCGCTTCCCGTTGGCGCAGGATGATCTGCAGGCGTTTTATCAAGACGACCCAAACGATCCCTTCCGTTCGTTATGGCTGTATCTGGTGGAGCGAGAAATCGATCCCAAGAAGGCCGAGGTAGCGCTTCAGCAGCGCTATGACAAAGCGGACAGAGGGCAATGGGGATGGAATATTGTCGAATTCTACCTGGGCAAGATCAGCGAAAAAACGCTGATGGAACGCCTCAAGGCAGATGCAACGGATAACACTTCGCTCGCTGAGCATCTCAGTGAAACTGACTTCTATTTGGGTAAACACTACCTGAGTCTGGGGGACAAGGACACCGCTTCGGCGCTGTTCAAACTGACGGTGTCTAACAACGTTCACAACTTCGTTGAGCACCGCTATGCATTGTTGGAATTGGCGCTTTTGGGCCAAGAGCAAGACGACCTATCGGAATCGGACCAGCAATAGCTGACGAACACCTATCAGCCTGATGAACATTGGTTTTTAACCAAAGTTATCGCCTTAACGGGCGAGGGCTTTTTTGTTCGTTTTATAATCTAATTTGAGCCGGTTCACACTTTTCAATGAAAATGACTGAAAATTTTCTCGACGAGTTATGTAGACTGGCTGCCATTATTAATGAGGCACGTGTACATGACGACTGAGTTTGAAACCTCTTTTGCTGATCTGGGGCTGTCTGCTCCAATCATTTCCGCCCTGAACGATCTGGGCTATGAAAAACCATCTCCGATCCAGGCTGAGTGTATTCCTCACCTGTTGAACGGCCGCGACGTGCTGGGCATGGCACAGACCGGTAGTGGTAAAACTGCAGCGTTCTCGCTGCCGCTGCTGCACAACCTGCAGGCAGACCTGAAAGCACCTCAGATCCTGGTGCTGGCACCGACCCGCGAACTGGCGGTTCAGGTTGCTGAAGCGATGACCGATTTCTCCAAACACATGAACGGCGTCAACGTGGTAGCCCTGTACGGCGGCCAGCGTTACGACGTGCAGCTGCGCGCTCTGCGCCAGGGCCCGCAAATCGTTGTGGGTACCCCAGGCCGCCTGCTGGACCACCTGAAGCGCGGCACCCTGAACCTCTCCAACCTGAGCGGTCTGGTGCTGGATGAAGCCGACGAAATGCTGCGCATGGGCTTTATCGAAGACGTAGAAACCATCATGGCTGAGATCCCGGCTGAACATCAGACCGCGCTGTTCTCCGCCACCATGCCGGAAGCGATCCGTCGCATTACCCGCCGCTTCATGAAAGAGCCGCAGGAAGTGCGCATCCAGTCCAGCGTCACCACCCGTCCGGACATCAGCCAGAGCTACTGGTCGGTCTACGGCATGCGTAAAAACGAAGCGCTGGTGCGTTTCCTGGAAGCTGAAGACTTTGACGCGGCGATCATCTTCGTCCGTACCAAGAACGCGACCCTGGAAGTGGCCGAAGCACTGGAGCGCAGCGGTTACAGCAGCGCCGCGCTGAACGGCGACATGAACCAGGCGCTGCGTGAGCAGACCCTGGAGCGCCTGAAAGACGGTCGTCTGGATATCCTGATCGCGACCGACGTTGCGGCCCGTGGCCTGGACGTCGAGCGCATCAGCCTGGTTGTCAACTATGACATCCCGATGGACTCCGAGTCTTACGTTCACCGTATCGGCCGTACCGGTCGTGCGGGTCGCGCCGGCCGCGCGCTGCTGTTCGTGGAAAACCGCGAACGCCGCCTGCTGCGCAACATCGAACGCACCATGAAGCTGACCATCCCTGAAGTGGAGCTGCCGAACGCAGAACTGCTGGGCGAGCGTCGTCTGGCCAAGTTTGCCGCGAAAGTTCAGCAGCAGCTGGAAAGCAGCGATCTGGATCTGTACCGCGCACTGCTGACCAAACTGCAGCCGGAAGAAGAGCTGGATATGGAAACCCTGGCCGCAGCGCTGCTGAAAATGGCTCAGGGCGAACGTCCGCTGATCCTGCCGCCGGATCCGGTCTTCAAGCCGCGTCAGCGTCGTGAGTTCAACGACCGTGACGATCGCCGCGGCGACCGTCGTGACAGCCGCGACAGCCGTGACGGCGATCGTCCGCGTCGCGAACGTCGTGACGTTGGCGAAATGCAGCTGTACCGCATCGAAGTGGGCCGTGACGATGGCGTAGAAGTCCGTCATATCGTTGGCGCTATCGCTAACGAAGGCGACATCAGCAGCCGTTACATCGGCAACATCAAGCTGTTCGCTTCCCACTCCACCATCGAGCTGCCAAAAGGCATGCCGGGCGAGATCCTGAATCACTTCACTCGCACTCGCATCCTGAACAAGCCGATGAACATGCAGCTGCTGGGCGATGCACAGCCGTTCGAACGTCGCGAGCGTCGTGACGGCGGCAACGGCGGCGAGCGTCGCGGCAACGGTCGTCCGTTCAACGGCGAACGTCGCGAAGGCGGCCCACGTCGTTCCTTCGGCGAACGTCGTGAAGGCGGTAACGGCGGTGAGCGTCGTGGCGGTAACTACAACCGTGACGGCAAGCCGGCGCCACGCCGTGATGACGGCGCCCCGGCGGCACCACGTCGTCGTTTCGGCGACGCGTAATCGCCGATTCACCGTTCGCGGTGAGCGCTCTGAAAAACCAGCCTGCGGGCTGGTTTTTTTATGCCTGAAAATTGCCGTCAAACGCCCCTGAATGGCGTATCATTCATAAGGTTTTTTCTTACGGATGATATGCACGGGAGATGCCATGAGTTGGCAGCAGTTCAAATCTCAATACCTGGTGCGCTTTTGGGCACCGCTGCCGGCGGTGATCGCCGCCGGGATCCTCTCTACCTACTACTTCGGCATGACCGGCACCTTCTGGGCAGTGACCGGCGAATTCACGCGCTGGGGCGGCCATGTGCTGCAGTGGTTCGGTCTGCACCCTGAACAGTGGGGCTATTTCAAGGTGATCGGTTTGCAGGGCACGCCGCTGGAGCGCATCGACGGGCGCATGATCATCGGCATGTTCGCCGGCTGCATCGCCGCCGCGTTGTGGGCCAACAACATCAAGCTGCGTCAACCGCAGCATCGCATTCGCATCGTCCAGGCGCTGCTGGGCGGCATCATCGCCGGTTTCGGCGCGCGCCTGGCGATGGGGTGCAACCTGGCGGCCTTCTTCACCGGCATTCCTCAGTTCTCGTTGCACGCCTGGTTTTTCGCGCTGGCGACCGCCGCCGGCTCTTACTTCGGCGCCAAATTCACGCTGCTGCCGATGTTCCGCATCCCGGTCAAATTGCAAAAGGTGAAGGCCGCCGCGCCGCTGACGCAGAAGCCTGAGCAGGCGCGCCGCCGCTTCCGGCTGGGCATGGCCGTCTTCGGCCTGGCGGTGGCCTGGTCGCTGTGGACACTGTTCGATGCGCCGAAGCTCGGCATCGCCATGCTGTTCGGCATCGGCTTTGGCCTGCTGATCGAGCGCGCGCAGATCTGCTTCACTTCGGCGTTCCGCGATCTGTGGATCACCGGCCGCACCCACATGGCGAAAGCCATCATCATCGGCATGGCGGTGAGCGCCATCGGCATCTTCAGCTATGTGCAGCTCGGCGTGGCGCCGAAGATCATGTGGGCCGGCCCGAATGCGGTGCTGGGCGGTTTGCTGTTCGGCTTCGGCATCGTGCTGGCCGGCGGCTGCGAGACCGGTTGGATGTACCGCGCCGTGGAAGGGCAGGTGCACTACTGGTGGGTGGGGCTGGGCAACATCATCGGCGCTACGCTGCTGGCCTATTACTGGGACGACCTGGCGCCGGCGCTGGCGACCGACTACGACAAGATCAACCTGCTCGATACCTTCGGCCCGATCGGCGGCCTGCTGGTGACTTACCTGCTGCTGGCGCTGGCCTTCGCCGCCATGCTGTGGTGGGAGAAACGCTTTTTCCGCGCCCGGCCTGAGGCGCAGGTGGTGAATTTGAGGAGCATGCCATGAAAGCGACAACGATAGTGCCGGACTACCGGCTGGACATGCTGGGCGAGCCTTGCCCATACCCGGCGGTGGCGACGCTGGAGGCGATGCCGCAGCTGAAGCCGGGGGAGATCCTGGAGGTGATCAGCGATTGCCCGCAGTCGATCAACAACATCCCGCTCGATGCGCGCAACCACGGCTACAAGGTGCTGGATATCCAGCAGGACGGGCCGACCATTCGCTACCTGATCCAGCGTTAACGCCAAGGCGGTGGGGTTCCCACCGCCTTTTCGCTTTTTAGCCCTTCACGATGTCGCCCTTCACGCCGGCGACGATCTCGAACGAACGCAGTCGCGCCTGGTGATCGAAAATCTGGCCGTTGACCATGATCTCGTCGGCATCGGTTTCACGCAGCAGCGTTTGCAGCCCGTGGCGCACCGTTTTTTCATCGCCGACGATCGACATCCGCAGCGCCTGCTCGACGCCGTACTGCTCGCCGGCGGTCCACAGCGCGTGAATGTTATCCACCGGCGGCGGCAGCGGGCCGGGCGAACCGCGGCGCAGATTGATGAACTGCTGCTGCATCGAGCTGAACAGGAAGCGCGCGTCGCGGTCGCTGTCGGCGGCGATCACGTTGACGCAGACCATGGCGTGTGGCTGCGCCAGCTGTTTGGACGGTTTGAAGTTCTCGCGGTACAGCTGCAGCGCCTGGAACAGCATATCCGGGGCGAAGTGTGAAGCGAAGGCGAACGGCAGGCCAAGCTGCGCCGCCAGCTGTGCGCTGTAGAGGCTGGAACCGAGCAGCCAGAGCGGCACATGCAGCCCCTGGCCCGGCACCGCCTGCACCGGTTGCCCGGGCTGCGCGTCGCAGAAGTAGTTTTGCAGTTCCTGCACGTCGCGCGGGAAAGTATCCACGTCGCCGGACAGGTGGCGGCGCAGCGCCATCATGGTGCGCTGATCGGTGCCGGGCGCGCGGCCCAACCCCAAATCGATGCGCCCCGGGTAGAGCGACTCCAGCGTGCCGAATTGTTCGGCGATCACCAGCGGCGCATGGTTCGGCAGCATCACGCCGCCGGAGCCGAGGCGAATGCTCTGGGTGCCGGCGGCCAGATAGCCCAGCAGCACCGAGGTGGCGGCGCTGCCGATGCCGGTCATGTTGTGGTGCTCGGCCAGCCAGTAGCGCTGGTAGCCCCAGCGTTCGGCGTGCTGCGCTAAGTCCAGCGAACAGTGGAAAGCGTCGCGTGCCTTGGCCCCTTGCGGGATTGGCGATAAATCCAGTACCGAAAGCGGTACGGCAGTGTGTTCAGTCATGACATCGTCCATCAGAGAGTGGATCGCTTAAAGGGCGATTGCAGGAGTCTGCATACTAAAAGGCCGAAAAAAAGATGCTTTTTAGTGTTAAAAGCATAATCCAATTTATAGTTATAAAAGAGGAGATATGTGCTTGTGATATCCTCATGAGTGCAATGGTGTTTTTTGGAGCAATTTGAGACATGGAAATGATTATCCCCGCCCGCCGCTTACCGTTCCGGGAGCTGACATAATGAAAAAAAAGACGCTGTTTACCCTGTTGCTGATGTTGGCGGCGATCGCATTGGCGATCCTGTTCCGCGCGCACAATCAGGATCTGTTGCTGCAGGGTGAAGTGGATGCCCCCGAAGTGATCGTCGCATCCAAGGCGAAAGGCCGGGTCGTTGAACGCCTGATCGAACGCGGCGACGACGTGAAAAGCGGCCAACTGATCATTCAACTCGATAGCCCCGAACTGATGGCGCAACTGCGTTCCGCACAGGCGACGCGCGACGAGGCCAAGGCGCAGCTCGAGCTGTCGCTGCACGGCACCCGTGAAGAGAGCATCCGCAACCTGCGCGCCAACCTGGCGCAGGCCGAGGCGCAGTACCGCAATGCGCAAAACGACTACAACCGGAACCTGAGCGTGGCCGGCAAAGGCTATATCTCGAAGTCCGAGCTGGACGCTTCGCGCCGGTCGCGCGACACCGCCTTCCAACAGGTGCAGGCCGCCAAGGCCAATCTGGATGAAGGCATCAACGGCGACCGCGTCGAGCAGCGGCAGCAATATGCGGCGGCGCTGCGGGCGGCGGAAGAGAACCTGCTGCAGATCCAGGCGCAGAGCGACGATCTGCAGGTGAAAGCGCCGGTAGACGGCGAAGTGGGGCCGATCCCGGCCGAAGTGGGCGAATTGCTGAACGCCGGCAGCCCGCTGGTGACGTTGATCCGGGTGCCGGACGCCTACTTCGTGTTTAACCTGCGTGAAGACATCCTGGCCCACGTGCGCAAAGGCGACAAGGTCAAGCTGAGGGTGCCGGCGCTGAAGGACAAAATGATCGACACCGAGGTGCGCTACATCGCGCCGCTGGGGGATTACGCCACCAAACGCGCCACCCGCGCCACCGGCGACTTCGACCTGAAAACCTTCGAAGTGCGCCTGTATCCGTCACAGCCGGTGGACGGCCTGCGTCCGGGGATGAGCACCTTATGGCAATGGAAAGAGTAAGGGCCGGCTGGCGCTGCTTCAGTCACGCGTTCGACAAAGAGTGTCGCGTCGCCTTTCGCAGCCCGGTGGTGCACTGGCTGAGCTGGATCTTTCCGCTGATCCTGTTTGCGCTGATCAGCAGCAACTTCTCCGAAGGCACGCTGCTCGATCTGCCGGTCTCAGTGGTGGACAGCGATCACAGCCCGCTGTCCAAATCGCTGACGCGGCGGCTGGACGCCGGTTCGCACGCCCACGTCGAGGCTTACGGCGGCGGGTTGCCGGAGTCGCTGAGCCGCCTGCGCAGCGCGCAGGATTACGCGTTGCTGTATATCCCGCCGGATCTTGAGGCCAACGCGCTGTCGGGCAAACAGCCGAGCGTGGTGATGTACTACAATGCGTTGTTCTACGGCGCCGGGCTGTACTCCACCCAGGACTTTGGCGGCCTGATGAACGAAATCAACGCCAGCACCCGCAGCATCATCGCCACCGAGATGGGCAAGACGCTGCCGCCGTTGGCGGACGTGACGCTCTCCTACGGCAGCCTGTTCAACGCCAGCGGCAGCTATATCTATTACCAGCAGTTCGCCGCCACCATCCATCTGCTGCAGCTGTTCGCGGTGACCTGCATGATCTACGTGCTGGCGCGCAGCAAGTCGCTGCTGCAGGCCAAGCCGTTCAGCCTGGCGCTACTCGGCAAGCTGGCGCCGTACACGCTGTGTTTCACCACCCTGCTGATGGTCGAGATCGCGGCGCTGGTGGGCATCTTTGACGCCCGCGTCAGCGGCAACCCGCTGTTTATGTTGATGATTGGCCTGTTCTACGTGATGGCGGCGCAGAGCATCGGCCTGCTGCTGTACACCTTTACCGGCAGTACCATTACCGCGTACAGCCTGATCGGTATTTTGGTCAGTATCGCGATGACCTTCTCCGGCATGGCGGTGCCTGAGCTGTCGATGCCGCTGCCGGCGCGCATCATTTCCAACATCGAACCGCTGACCCACGCGCTGTACGCGATGTTTGACGTGTTCCTGCGGCAGGTGCACGCCAGCGCCATCTTCAGCGTGTGCGCGCTGCTGGCGGTCTATCCGCTGGTGGCCGCGCTGCTGGTGCGCAATCGCCTGCCGGCGCGGCTGGAAAAAGAGGGGAACGCCGGATGAAGCTCTATTGGCAAACCTTCGTTAAAGTGCTGCTCGGCATGCTGGAGCGGCCGGTGTGGCTGATGCTGATCTTGTCGCTGTGCATCATGAGCCTGGTGTACGCCAACCGCACGGTCTGGGATCTGCCGGTGGGAGTGGTCGATCAGGATCACAGCACCGCCAGCCGGCAGCTGATCCGCCAGCTGGACGCCACGTCCAAGATAGCGATTGAAACCTACGACAGCCTGGAACAGGCGCAGCGCGATCTCAGCTGGCGCAAGCTGTTTGCGGTGATCATCATGCCGGTGGATCTGGAGAAGAAGATCCTCAGCGGGCAGAACATCGTGGTGCCGGTCTACGGCGACGCCACCAACCGCCTGGCTAACGGCCAGATCCAACAAGACGTGGTGGCGGCCTATCAGCAGCTGCTGACGGAGTACAACAACGGGCTGCTGCTGCGCAGCGGCTTCAGCGAACGGCAGGCGCAGATACTGCTGACGCCGATACTGGGACAAACGCTGGACGTGTTCAACCCCGGCATCAGCTTTGCGGCGATCATCTTCCCCGGGCTGTTGGTGATGCTGTTGCAGCACTCGTTGCTGATCGCCTGTATCCGCGTCAATATCGCCATGAAAAGCATGCCCGGCGGCAAAGCGCCGCTGGCGGCGCACCTCGGCGGGCTGACGGCGCTGCTGCCGATCTGGCTGTTCCTGTCGATCGTGCTGTTCGTGCTGTGGCCGTGGGTATTGGGCTATAGGCAGACGGCGAACATCGCCGAACTGCTGCTGCTGACCTTCCCGTTCCTGCTGGCGGTATTGGGGCTGGGCAAGCTGGTGACCGAGTGCCTGCGCAGCGTCGAGATGATCTACCTGACGCTGGCGTTCATCACTACGCCGGTCTTCTACCTGTCCGGCACCATCTGGCCGCTGCAGTCGATGCCGGCCTGGGTGCGCGCCATCTCGTACAGCATTCCCTCCACCTGGGGCACCAAGGCGATCGCCGGCGTCAACCAGATGGGGCTGTCGCTGAATGAAGTGTGGGGCGACGTGGTGATGATGCTGATACTCGGCGTGGTCTACACCCTGCTGGGCTTCGGCGTGGCCTTCTTGCGCAACAGCGTGGCGCTGCGCGGGATGTTCAGGAAGCGGCGGGCGTAAGGGGAGGCATTGATGCCTTTCCCGGTGACGTCAAAAGATAATTAATCCAATGGGTTATTGCGTTATTCCCGCGGCCGGCGGGGATAACGCAAAGCGACCACAACCCGGCAATCGGGTTTCGGCCGAGCATAAACTCTCCTCGTTAGCGGCACGCAGCAACCCCTTCTTGAAATTCGGTCTGGCCCGCCGACAATCACGCACGCCTTCAATCACGCCTGTTTGTGTTGCAGTGTTATGTTCTCTTTTTGATAAGGCTATTCCTAATTCTTTCAACCTTATCATCCCTAAAAAATAACCCTTCGACTATTTAGCCAAAAGTGATATTTGCCGGGATAGAACATTGCTTATCCAATTTTAATTGTTATATTTCTATTTCGCCCAAAATGATTAAGTTTTCTTAATTGTTTATGTGTGTGATGAACTCCTCGGAATTTACGATCTTAGCGTGCGGAAATCATTAATTGTAGGATAATTAAATGGATTGCTCGCTCATAGTCATGAGATTGGTCTGTAAACGGGATGTTTCAGATAGGTGCCGTTATGTAACAAATATGAAGGAGCATGATGTATGACGGGTAAATTAAGCGTTCAAACGGTTCTGTTTGAATATCATGGACAAAAATATAAGGTCTTCCTGGCATGCGATAAACGGCATGTTGGGTGCAACGAATTAAATCCGTTGTATTTTTTAGATGCCAACAGACACTTTGAGACCCTAATTAAGGCGGGTTATCACGGTGATGATGTATCCCCTGTGCTTTATATTGGAATCGGTTATCAGGAGGGGGTCGATATTAAGGCGGCTCGCACATTCGACTATACGGTGAGCGATGGCAGCGAACGCTTTAAAGACGGGGGCGGAGCGGAGCAATTTTATCGATTTATTCAGGATGTCGTCAAACCGTGGGTCGAATGTCGTTTTAAGGTCAATAAGCAAATGCAAACGCTGGCGGGGCATTCGTTTGGCGGGCATTTCACCTTATACGTGGCGTTTCATCATCAAACGGCTTTTCAGCGCTATGTTGCCGCCAGTCCCGCGCTCTGGTGGGCGAATGGCGCGGTGCTGCCCGAAGGCGACGCTAAGCTTGCCGCAAGCATTGATTGGTTATCGCTGCTATTAGGCAGCCGCGAGGAGCGGGCGGAGCCGGACAGTACCGATCTTGAGAAAGAGATCTTCCAGCGCATAGGGGATAACCCAAGGTTGAATGTCAGGAATCTGGCGTCGCAGTTAGTGAAAGACGGCGAGCGCTGCAGCTTCGAGTTTCTTCCCGGGCGCAAACATCCGGCGGTGGCAAAAGATTATGCACGCATAGCGAATTTCGTTGCGAGCCAAAAACCACTGCCAACAGGGCTGTGACAGGAGAGGTTAAATGGATTTTAAAGTGACGAGAGGGTTGCTGCTTTTGGCTGGATTATTTTTCTCTATCACGGCGGTGGCAAAGCCTATTCAAACCGACGAGACCGCCTCATTGATTAACCAGCGATTGTCTTACATGAAAGACGTTGCCGGGTATAAGGCAAACAACCATCTGGCCATTGAGGATTTGCCTCAGGAGGCCAACGTATTGGCCAACTCAGTCCGCGAGGCGGAAGCATTGGGATTGGATGGCAAGTCGGTGGCTCCTTTTATACAGGCGCAAATGGATGCGGCCAAAGCGATTCAGTATCGCTACCGGGCAGACTGGCTGTCGGCGCCGGAAAACGGCTGGCAGCCTGAATCGCTGGACAGTGTGAGAGCGAAAATCAGCCGGTTGAATACCCAGATTTTGACCAGCGTCAGCAATAAATTGAAGAAAGGCGAGCGCTTTAATGACAGGTTTGTTTTTATGAAATCCCTGGAACAAACCCACCTGAAAGTTGGCGATAAAGAACGCCTGTGGCAGTCATTAAAGCGAATTGCGTTGAAAGGGTAATCGCCTGCCGTTGTTCTGGCTGAATGCGCCCGATGTGTGGTTTCGGGCGCATTCTCCTCACGGGCGGCCAGCCGAATAATGGCGTTGAAAGGCTCCTCTGGCGAGGGAAAGCCCGGCGCCGGCCTCAATCACCCCACCAACGCCAACCCGGCCACGCGGCGCCAGTAGCCGTTGCAGTCGGCGTGGTCGGTCAAGGCCAGCGGCTGCTCGCCGCGCTCGTTGGCGCGGAAGGCATCGATCTGCGCCAGCGTCTCGGCGCCCTGCGGCGACAGCCGCACGATGTCCACCAGCCCCTGCATGTTCGGCAGCTCGTTACCGAGGTTATAGCAGTAACCGCTCATCGTCTGGATGCCGTTGAGTACGAACACCTGCTGTTGTTCCTGCGAACGCATCATGCGGCCCTGCGGATACTTGATGCAGCAGGTTTCGCACTCGTCCTTGCCGCGGTTCTCCGAGCGGGCGGTGAAGCAGCGCGCGGAATAGGCCAGCGGCAGATGGCCGTAGCTCAGCACCTCCACCTCGAAGTCGTGGCGGAAGCCCAGCTCGTCGCACTGCGTCAGCAGATTGGCCAGCCAGTCGCGCGACAGCTCGACCGGCATGCACCAGCGGATCATGCCCTGACGGCGCAGCAGGCGCAGGGTATAGGCGTTGTAACAGTTCAGCGCATGGCCGGCGACGAACGGCAAGCCGCGCTCCGCCGCCATGTTCACCGCGCCCAGATCGTTGGCTTCAAACAGGAACTCGCCGTTTTCCACATAGCGTTTCAGCTCATTCAGTTCGGACGGCGCCTGCAGCAGCGCCAGCGTGGAGATCACCACCTGTTTACCACTGCGGGCGATTTCGCGCGCCAGCGCCAGCCAATCGCCGACCTTCATCTCGCGGCGCTTGGCGCAGACGCTCTCGCCGAGATAAATGATGTCGGCGCTGCTGTCCGCTGCCTGTTGATAGAACGTTGCGATGTCGTTTTTCGGCCAGTAGTAGAGTACCGGCCCGAGTGCGTATTTCATGTTTCCTCCGGCTACTGCCATTTGCGGTGATAGGCGCCCAGCGTGGTTTGGGTGCCTTCGGACATCGCGCCCAGCGTCTCCATCCAGGCGGCGTCGGCGCGGTAGGCGGCCGGATCGGCCTGGCAATGGTCGATCGCCTGGCGCCAGACGCGCGCCACCTGGCTGACGTAAGCCGGGCTGCGCTGGCGGCCTTCGATCTTCACCGAAGCGATGTTGGCGGCCAGCAACTCCGGCAGCAGCTCCAGGGTATTGAGGCTGGTAGGCTCTTCCAGCGCGTGGTAGCGCACGTCGTCCACCAGATAGCGGCCCTTGCACAGCGTCGGGTAACCGGCGTTTTCGTGGTCCTGATAGCGGTCGATCAGCACGTCGTTCAGGCGCGACTCCATGCCCTGTGCGGTTTGCTGCCAGCGCACGAAACGCGCCGGCGAACAGGCGCCGACGGTGTTCGGCGACTCGCCGGTCAGGTAGGAGGAGAGGTAGCAGCGCCCCTCGGCCATGATGCACAGGCTGCCGAAGGCGAACACTTCCAGCGGCACCGGGCTGGTGCGCGCCAGCTGTTTCACCTGGTGCATCGACAGCACCCGCGGCAGCACCACCCGGCCGACCTCGAAGTTGCGCTGGTAGAAACGGATCGCCTCCTCATTGGTGGCGGAAGCCTGCACCGAAACGTGGCGCTCCAGCTGCGGGTAGCGCTGGGCGGCGTATTCCAGCATCGCCAGATCCGCCAGAATCAACGCGTCGGCGCCCAGTTGGGCGGCCATATCCACCGCACGCTGCCAGCGGGCGTAGCCGTCGGGATGGGCGAAGGTGTTGATGGCGATATGCAGTTTGCGGCCGTGGCGATGCACGTAATCGACCGCTTCCTGCAGCTTTTTCTCGGTGAAGTTGAGGCCGGCGAAGTGGCGCGCGTTGGTATCGTCTTTCAGCCCGATGTAAACGGCATCGGCGCCGTTATCCACCGCGGCCTTCAGGGCCGGCAGGTTGCCGGCGGGACAAAGCAGCTCCATAGATTTATCCTGGCTTAGCCGTACGCCCGGCCGGGCGCACGCTGTCTTTAAAGGTTGCCGACGACGGTGTTCCGCCGGCAAACGCGAATCGGGGAGGCCATTTTAGGCAAAGGGGCGCGCACGGGTTTTGATTTGAGGCAGCTTATGGCGTATTGATAAACATGGCGGTGAAATGCACTATTTGTTGATATAGACCGCTGAAGCCGCGCGTCAGTGTGGCAAAATAGCGGTAGTCCGTATTGAAAGGAGTGGATGACCGTGTTGGAACAACTACGAGCACGCCTTGTGCGCCAGGGGCCGTCGCTGCTGCGCATCCCGCTGAAATTCACGCCGTTCGCTCTGCAGCGCCAACTGCTGCAACAGGTGCTGAGCTGGCAGTTCCGCCAGGCATTGGCGGATGGCGATCTGGAATTTCTCGAATCGCGCTGGTTAAAGATCGAAGTTCGCGATCTGGCGCTACAATGGTTTATGACGGTAGAAAACGACAAACTGGTGGTCAGCCAGCACGCCGAAGCGGACGTCAGCTTCAGCGGCGACGCCAACGATCTGATCCTGATCGCGGCGCGTAAGCAAGATCCGGATACGCTGTTCTTTCAGCGTCGGCTGCAGATTGAAGGGGATACCGAATTGGGCCTGTATGTGAAAAATTTGATGGACGCCATTGAGCTGGAAAGCATGCCTGCGCCGCTGCGCATGGGGCTGTTGCAGTTGGCTGATTTTGTCGAAGCAGGGCTGCAGGAGGGCACGGCGTCGGCTTCCCGTGTGGCGGCATCATGCTGATCCGCGTAGAGATACCGGTAGACGCGGCGGGCATCGATGCCTTGCTGCGCCGCGCCTTTGGCCGCGACGATGAAGCCGATCTGGTGCAGCAGCTGCGCGAAGACGGCCTGCTGACGCTGGGCGTGGTCGCCACTGACGACGAAGGCGGCGTAGTGGGTTATGCCGCGTTCAGCCCGGTGGATGTGGCCGGCGAAGATCGCCAATGGGTGGCGCTGGCGCCGCTGGCGGTAGATGAAAGCCTGCGCCGTCAGGGGCTGGCTGAAAAGCTGGTGTACGAGGGGTTGGATTCGCTGAACGAATTCAGCTACGCCGCGGTGGTGGTGCTGGGCGATCCGGCCTATTACGGCCGCTTCGGTTTCAAACCGGCCGCCGCCTATGGCCTGAATTGTCGCTGGCCGGACACGGAAAGCGCATTCCAGGTGTATCCGCTGGCGCAAGACGCTCTGAATGGCGTCAGCGGCGAAGTGGCGTTTTCGGCGCCGTTTAATCGCTTTTAACGACCGGCAATAGAGACTCCAACGACAGCGGCGGGTGATTCACCAGCCGCTCTTTTTGTATTTTGCTCAGCTGTTTGACGCGGTATTCCAGCTTCAGCGCCGTTGAGCGATCCCCCACCTGGCAGTGAAACGCCAGCGTCAGCTCCCCTTTACCACGCAGCGCCTTGGCGCCTTTGCCGGCTTGATGTTGCGCCAGGCGGCGCGCCACGTCGGTGGTGATGCCGGTATACAGCATGCCGCTCGGTAAACGCAGCATGTAGAGGTGCCAGGGAGTGGGGGTAGTGTCGGTCATCGTACGCCGTTTCGGTGGCCAGGGTCGGCGTATGATGGCATGTTCGCCGTCACAATCCCATCCCCGGCCGCCGGAGCCTTACCGCTTTACCCCTTTTTTCCCGCCAGCTCGAAGCGCGGCGAGACAATGCCGTACAGCGTCCAGCCGAGGAAGGTGGCGATGGCGCCCCACATCATCGCTTCCTCACCGGAGCTGTAAAGCGCATAGAAGCTGTACAGCGCGCCGATGCCGGCGATGATATTGGCGATGCGCGCCTTGTTGTCCGGCACCTTCGCCACTTTCTGAATAATGACCAGCGCCGCCATCGACAGGATGTAAGGGATGATGTTGGTCACCACCGCCAGGTTCACCAGCACGTTGAACTGCTTGTTCAGCGACGGGCTGATGGTCATCAGCGACAAACCGCTCTGGATGACGACGATGGTCAGCATGCCTTTAACCGGCGCGTCGGCCTTGCTCAGCTTGGAGAAGATTTTCGGGAAGAAGCCGCTGTCGGCGGAGGATTTGAACACCTGAGCGATGGTGAACTGCCAGCCGAGCAGCGAGCCGACGCAGGACATGACCATCAACGCCATGATAATCTTGCCGACCGTTGGGTTGAACATGTGGGAGAACGCCAGCCCGAACGGGGCGGTGGAATTGGCCAGATCCATGTTCGGCACAATGCCGGCGATCACGTTGGTCGAAACGATATAGATCACCGCCGCGCTGAGGGTGCCGCCCAGTACGGCGATCGGCACGTTGCGCTCCGGGTTTTCCACCACGTCGGTGTTGGCGCAGGCGGATTCCAGCCCCAGGAACGCCCACAGGGTCATTGAGATCGAGGCGCCGATGGCTTCGAAGGTCGGCACCTGATGCGGGTTCCAGGCGGCGACGTAAGCGCTGCCGCTGAACCAGTACCAGCCGATGACCGAGATGCCCACCACCGGAATGATCACGCCCCAGACGGTGATGCCGCTGATTTTGCCGGTGATGCGCGCGCCGCCGAAGTTAGCGACGGTCGCCAGCCACAGCACGCCGATGGTGGCGATACAGATCCCGAGCGGGCTGAGCGTGGTGTCGAACAGCTCGGTGCCGTAGCCGACGGCGGAAATGGCGATGGCGATATTGGCGATCAGCAGCGAAACGCCGTAGGTGTAGTTCGCCATGAAGTTGCCTGATTTACCGAAGGCGTATTCGGCGTAGCCGCCCATGCCGCCGGATTTACGGCTGAACATGCCGCATTTGGCGAACGCGTAGGCCAGCGCCATCGAGCCGACGGCGGTCACCAGCCAGGAAACGATCGAAATCGTGCCCACTTCGGCCAGCTTGGTCGGCAGCATAATTATGCCGGAACCCATCATATTCACGGCGGTCAGGATCGTTAATTGCACGACCCCCATTTTATTATTGGACTTACTCATGATCATTTTCTCTTTTAGGATGCGATCCGGGCGGCGAGAATAATCGCCGCCCCGTAAGGTGATTAATTTTTCATGACGTAGCCGTAAGCGCGGTTCCAGCCGTCCTCATCCTGTTGGATATAAACGCCCTGCAGTTCCGGCGCGAATCCCGGCAATAAGTTGATGCCTTCTTCCAATGCCAGGAAATAACGCTGCGCGGCGCCGCCCCAAATTTCACCGGGCACGACGCACAGCACGCCAGGCGGGTAAGGCAGGGCGCCTTCGGCGGCGATGCGGCCCTCGGCCTTGGCCAGCGAGACCAATTCCACGTTGCCGCGTACAAACTCGGTATTGGCGTCCTGCGGATTCATCACCACGCGCGGGAAATAACTTTTGCGGAACATCTCTTTTTGCAGTTCTTTAACGTCGTAGCTGACGTAAAGGTCGTGCATTTCCTGGCACAGCTGGCGGATGGTGTAGTTTTTGTAGCGCTGCTGGTGGTTTTTATAGACCGCAGGCAGCACCTCGCTGAGCAGGGAGTTTTGCTCGATGTGCTTCTCGAAGCGGGCGATCAGGGCCACCAGGTGTTGCATCTTGGCGATGTCTTCCGCCGGCGTCAGCAGGAACAGGATCGAGTTGAGGTCGCATTTTTCCGGCACGATGCCGTTTTCGCGCAGGTAGTTGGCCAGAATGGTCGCCGGGATGCCGAACTCGCTGTAGCTGCCGGTCGCGGTATCGATGCCCGGCGTGGTGAGCAGCAGTTTGCACGGATCGACGAAGTACTGCGATTCGGCATAGCCCTCAAAAGCGTGCCATTTTTCGCCGGGCACGAAGTTGAAGAAGCGCAGATCGTTGGCCATCGCCGCGGTGTCATAGGCTTGCCACGGCTTGCCGTCGATCTGATCCGGCACGAACGGTTTGATCATCGTGCAGGTATCCAGCAGCATTTTGCGCGCTTCGATGCCCACGCGCACACATTCTTGCCACAGGCGCTGGCCGCTCTTGCCCTCGTGCATCTTGGCGTTGACGTCCAGCGCGGCGAACAGCGGATAGAACGGGCTGGTGGAGGCGTGCAGCATAAAGGCGTTGTTGAAGCGCTTGTGGTTGCAGTAGCGGCTCTGCCCCTTGATATGCTTGTCTTTTTTGTGGATCTGCGAGGTTTGCGAGAAGCCGGCCTGCTGCTTGTGCACCGACTGGGTGACGATGATGCCGGGATCGTTCTCGTTCAGCTCCAGCAGCAGCGGCGAGCAGTCTTTCATCATCGGAATGAACTGCTCATAGCCCACCCAGGCGGAGTCGAACAGGATGTAATCGCACAGGTGGCCAATCTTGTCGACCACCTGACGGGCGTTGTAGATAGTGCCGTCGTAGGTGCCGAGCTGGATGATCGCGAGGCGGAACGGGCGGGCTTCGTTGGCGCGTTCCGGCGCCACTTCGCGGATCTGCTGGCGCAGGTAGCGCTCGTCGAAGCAGTGCGCGTCGATGCCGCCGATAAAGCCGAACGGGTTGCGCGCGGTTTCCAGATAAACCGGCGTGGCGCCGGCCTGGATCAACGCGCCGTGGTGGTTGGATTTATGGTTGTTGCGGTCAAACAGCACCAGATCGCCGCGCGTCAGCAGGGCGTTGGTCGCCACCTTGTTCGAGGCCGAGGTGCCGTTGAGCACGAAGTAGGTCTTGTCGGCGTTGAACACCTTGGCGGCGTGCTGCTGCGCCGCGCAAGGCGCGCCTTCGTGGATCAACAGATCGCCCAGTTTGACGTCGGCGTTGCACATGTCGGAGCGGAAAAGCGTTTCGCCGTAGAAGTCGAAGAACTGGCGGCCCGCCGGATGTTTGCGGAAGAACTCGCCGCCCTGGTGGCCGGGGCAGGCGAAGGTGGCGTTGCCCATTTCCACGTACTGCGTCAGCGTATTGAAGAACGGCGGCAGCAGCTCGCTCTCATACTTGGCGGCGGCGGCCTCCAGCTGTTTGCCGTAGAACTGGGTATTCTTGCCGCACAGCTCAAACACACCGTGCAGCGCCGGCAATACGGCGTTATCCAGCTCTTCTTCGCAGCAGACGGCGACGAACAGCGGAATGTTCAGGCCGTGCTCTTCGATGCGCACCACCATGCCTTGCGCGATGTCTTCTACCGACAGCACGATGGCGGCGACGTCATTAAAATCGCTGTGGTGCACATCGACGATGTCGCGTTCAGTTTCAAAGCAGCCGAGGGTTTGGGTGTTGGCGGCAATTTTTAATTTTTTCATTTTTCTCATTCTTCAGGCAAAGGCGCGCCGTCGGCAAATAATTCCATTTGCCGCTAACGCCTTCACGAAAATAAAGGTGTACGAGAACCCAGTGATGCCCTAAGACATTAACTGTGTTCTTTGTTTTATTTTTCTTGGAGGCTCTTTTACGGTATTAAAAATGTATTGCGCGCCCTTCCCGGTTTGCGGGGGAAAGACATTATCACCGGAGTGCGGAGAATAAAGTGAAACGCAAAGACACTCTTAACAACGGCGTAAGAGCGAGGGGGTGAGGGTTATCTGTAGTTGAAGAATGCGAAACTAAAGCAGCTGCGATGAGCCATCATCATAATATGGGTTGTGCGCCTGATGTGCGCCATTTTTCGATTATTGTTTTCCATTTTCTAATCCACCTTGCTGAGTGAAAAGATGGCGCTATTTTAACGCAAGATGGGCAGAAAATCGTGATTTTCATCACATAAATGCCGGTGTTTATAAATAACTATTCATTGATTATGCAGTGAGTTGCATAAACTGCGGCCTGGCAGACAAATGAGCATGTAAATAAATTGCTAATCGGCGCCGGGCAGACGCGCTAAATTTGCGTGCCGTCAGGATGGGAATAAAAGAATGGCGCAATTAATCGGTTGCCTAACGATCAAATAAATCCGGTTTGTTTTTTTTATGTTATAAACCCGCCCGATGTTGAAGTGAGTAAAAATACAGATATTGTGATTTTATATTCGCATGGGATTTTTGGTGATTATCGTTATTTGTGACTCGCTTCAACAACGCAGGGTAAGATGAAGTGAGTGAACCGGGAGGCGAGTAACCTTGAATACCCCAGAACAACGGCAACAGATTGCGGATTTCATCGGCAAGCAACATGTCCTAACGCTGTGCGCCGGCGACGGTCTCGACATGTGGTGCGCCAACTGTTTTTACGTGTTCGACACCGCGACGATGGCGCTGTGGCTGATGACCGAACCGCACACCCGCCACGGCGGGCTGATGCTGAACAACGGCCGGGTGGTCGGCACCATCGCGCCGAAGCCGAAAAGCATCGCGCTGATCCGCGGCGTGCAGTACCGCGCCGAGGCGGTGCTGCTGAGCGGCGAAGAGGCTGAGGCGGCGCGCGCGCGTTACTGCAAGCGCTTCCCGATCGCCAGGGCGATGAAGGCCTCGGTATGGCGGCTGGATCTGCACGAGGTGAAGATGACCGACAACACCCTCGGCTTCGGCAAGAAGCTGCATTGGGCGCGGTCTATACTTTAAGTCGACGTATTGATTACAACGGGAGATCGCATGGCGCGAGCACTGTTAGTCGGCGCAACCGGGCTGGTGGGGCGCGAGTTGCTGCAGTTGTTACAAAGCGATCCGCAGATAACGGCCATTGTGGCGCCGACGCGCACGCCGCTGCCGCCGCACGACAAGCTGACCAACCCGGTCGGCGATGCGCTGTTCGAGCTGCTGAGCGGCCTGCAGCAGCCGGTCGATCTGGTGTTCTGCTGCCTGGGTACCACCCGCCAGGCGGCGGGCAGCGCCGATGCCTTCCGCTACGTCGATTACCAACTGGTGGTGGAGAGTGCGCTGACCGGCCGCCGGTTGGGGGCGCAGCACTGTCTGGTGGTGAGCGCGTTGGGCGCCAACGCGGATTCCACCTTCCTGTATAACCGCACCAAAGGCGAGATGGAGCAGGCGCTGCGCGAACAGCGCTGGCCGCGCCTGACGCTGGTGCGGCCTTCCATGCTGGTGGGGGATCGCCCTGCGCCGCGCCTGATGGAGCGCCTCTTGCTGCCGTTGTTCAGGCTGCTGCCCGGCAAATGGCGCGCCGTCGCCGCCAAAGACGTGGCGCAAACGCTGCTGCAGCAGGCGTTCACGCCGGGCGAAGGGGTCAGGGTGCTGGAGTCGGATCGGCTGCACTGCTACCGAGGCTGACGCTGAGGTGGTCGAACGCCAGCTCCAGCCCGGCGGGCAGTTCGTTGTCCAGCAGCCACAGATCGAGATGATGGCTGATGTGCGTCAGCAGCGTGCGTTTGGGCTGCAGCAACCGCTGCGTCTCCTGCGCGCGGGTCAGGTCGTTGTGGTTGCGCGGCGCCTGCGGCTGAGGCGGCAGGCTGCAATCGAGCACCAGCAGATCCAGCGCCACGTTCTGCAGATAGTCGGCGGTGGCCGGCGGCAGGCCGACGGTGTCGGTCAGGTAGGCCAGCGCAGCGCCCGCCGCCTGGATCAGGTAGCCGTGGGTCAGTTTGGAGTGTTGCAGCGGCAGCGGGGTGATGCGCATGCCGCCCAGTTCGACGGTGGCGAAGGGCGCCAGCGGCGGCTGAAACGCCAGAATGCCCGGGTGTTTGAACAGATCGTCGCAGCCCTGTTCATCCGGTGGGCCATACACCGGAATGGAATTTCCGCACCCCCAACGCAAAGGAAATAACCCCTGAACGTGATCCATGTGGTAATGTGTCAGTAAAAAACGTTGAATTTGCCCCGCCGAAAATCGCCGCTCCAAAGCCGGCAATCCCGCATCCAATAAGGTCGTTTCCCCCTGATAGTTAAGCATGGCGCTGCACGCGCGCCGCCGAAATGCCGGCTCGCGCCGCGCCCGTTGGCAGATCAGGCAGTCGCAGCCGAACACCGGCACCTGCTGCGCGCCGCCGGTGCCGAGAAAGGTCAGTTGCATCGCTCCCCTCCGTTAAAGGTACTTCTGGGCAAAGCGGTTGATGTCGCGAAAATCCGCCAGCCGCGCCTGCAGCGTGGCGTGATCCCAGTGCCACCACTGGCTGCGTTCGATGCGTTCTATCAGCGCGTCGTCAAAGCGCATGCCGATCTTTTTGGCCGCCACGCCGGCGACGATGCTGTAGGGCTCCACGTCTTTGGTGACCACCGCCGCGCTGCCGATCACCGCGCCGTTGCCGACGCTGACGCCCGGCATCAGGATGGCGTTATGGCCGATCCACACGTCGTGGCCGACGGTAACGTGGTGCTCGCGCCGCCAGTCGAAGAACGCCGCGTCGTCTTCCCCCAGCCCGTATTCGGAAGCGCGGTAGGTGAAGTGATGCTGCGCGATGCGCTGGTAGGTCGGGTGGTTGCCGGGATTGATGCGCGCATAGGAGGCGATGGAGACGAACTTGCCGAGGGTGGCGTAAAAAATCTGGTTGTGCCCGGCGGTGTAGGAGTAGTCCCCCATCTCCACCTCTTCCAGGATCGCATCGTCGGCCAGGTGCACATACTGGCCGAGCCGGGTGCGGTTAAGGGTCACGTTGTCGCCGATTTTCGGCTGGGCAAAGTCGTTCATGGCGTCGCATCCTGAGCTTGTCGGGTAGGGGTGGGCAGCAGCGCCAGCAGCGCCGCCAGGGTGTCGTCGAGTGGGCCGTCGTTGTGCAGCACCCGGCAGCCGGCGGGCAGACTCTGCTGATATTCCGCCGCCCGCGCCAGCCGCTGCTCGATCTGTTCGGCGCTTTCTCGCCCCCGATCCTGCAGGCGCCGGCGCAGGATCGCGGCGTTGACCTGCAGGCATACCGGCAGCAGCTGCGCACCATAGCGCTGCTGCGCCTGCGGCAGGTGGGCGCGCGAACCGTTGACCGCCACGTCGATCCCCTGCAGCAACCAAAGATCCACTTCGATCCCGAACGCGTAGTGTTGCTGGTGGGCCTGCCAGTCGAGCGCGAATAGCCCCTTGGCGCGGCGGCGCAGAAATTCCGGTTCGCTCAGCGCGATGTGATTCTCGCAGCCGGCGTCCGCCGGCCGGGTGATGTAACGGTGCGCCACCAGCGGCGCGCGGTCGGCGTCGGCCCGCAGTGCGGCAAGCAGGCTGTCCTTGCCTGCGCCGGAAGGCCCCACCAGGTAGATGAGCCGCGCCATCAGAACACCTGCCTGCCCTGGCGCCACACGTTCTGCACGTAAACGTGCTCGCCGTGCGGCCGCGCCAGCACCAGATCCGCCCGCAGCCCTTCGGCGAGGGTGCCGCGATCCTGCAGATCCAGCGCCCGCGCCGGGTTGCGGGTGATCATGCGCACCGCCTGGGGCAGATCGTAGGCGTTGCGTTCGTCCGCCGCGAGGCGAAACGCCGCATCCAGCAGGCTGGCCGGGTAATAATCGGAAGAGAGAATATCCAGCACGCCCAGCGCCGCCAGGTGGTGCGCCGCCACGTTGCCGGAGTGGGAACCGCCGCGCACGATGTTCGGCGCGCCCATCAGCACCTGCAGGCCCTGCTGGTGCGAAGCGCGGGCGGCCGCCTCGGTGGTGGGGAACTCGGCGATGGCGCTGCCCAGCGCGCAGGATTCGGCCACGTGCGCGGCGGTGGCATCGTCATGGCTGGCCAGCGAGATGCGGCGTGCGCGGCAGTGGGCGGCGATCGCCTCGCGGTTCGGCGCGGCCCAGCGGGCGGACAGGGCGACCTGCTGCGCCTCGTACTCGCTCATCTGCTGATCGTTGAGGTGGTATTTGCCCTGATAATATTCGCGGTACTTTTCGCGCGAGGCGAACTGGCGCTGGCCCGGCGAATGGTCCATCAGCGACACCAGCGACACGCCCGGCTTGTCCATCAGCTGTTCGAACAGCGGCAGCGTGCTCTCGTGCGGCAGCTCGCAGCGCAGGTGCAGCCGGTGCTCGGCGCGGTTCACCCCGGCGCGCTGGCTGTGGATCACCGCATCGATCATCTTCTGCAGGTTTTCCAGCCGGTGGCCGCCGTCGCGCACGTCGCCTATCGCCACCGCGTCCAGCACCGTGGTGATGCCGTTGGCCACCATCAGCGCATCGTGGCTGCTCATCGCCGAATGGGCCGGCCAGTCGACGTTCGGGCGCGGGGTGAAAAACTTGTCCAGGTTGTCGGTGTGCAGCTCGATCAGCCCCGGCAGCAGCCAGCCGCCGTCGCCGTCCAGCGCCTGCGGCAGCCGGCTCGGGCCGTCGGCGAAGCTGCGGATCACGCCGTCCTGCATCTCCAGCGAGCCTTGCACCACCTGGTCATCCAGCACCAGCTTAACGTTATTGACGATCATCAGAGGGCCTCCAGCGCCTGTGGCGCCTGCATGTCATAAAGCCGGTCGGCGACCTGTCGGCGGACGCCTTCATCATGGAAAATGCCGACGATCGCCGCGCCGCGCGCCTTGGCGCGTTCGATAAGCTGTACCACCGCCGCGCTGTTGCGGCTGTCGAGCGAGGCGGTCGGTTCGTCCAGCAACAGAATGGGGTAATCGACGATAAAGCCGCGCGCGATGTTCACCCGTTGCTGTTCGCCGCCGGAGAAGGTGGACGGCGCCAGCGGCCACAGGCGATGCGGCACGTTGAGCGCGGCGAGCAGCGCTTCGGCGCGGTCGCGGCATTCGGCGCGCTCGACGCCCTGTTCCAGCAGCGGCTGCATCACCACCTCCAGCGCGCTGATGCGCGGGATCACCCGCAGGAATTGGCTGACCCAGCCCAGCGTATGGCGGCGCACCGCCAGAATCTGGCGCGCGTCGGCGCTGACCATGTCCAGCCAGTCGCCCTGGTGGTTGATCCAGATATGGCCGCTGTCCGGCAGGTAGTTGGCGTACAGCGAGCGCAGCAGGGTGGACTTGCCGCTGCCGGAGTGGCCGTGCAGCACCACGCATTCGCCGCCGTGGACCGTCAGGTTGGCGTCGTGCAGCACCGGCAGGCGGGTGCCGTACTGCTGATGCAGCACAAAGGTTTTACTGAGATGTTCAACTCGGATTTGCATAGTCATCTGTTATCGCCTTGGGTTACGACAGCACCGAAGAAACCAGCAGCTGGGTGTAAGGATGGTGTGGATCGTCCAGCACCCGATCGGTCAGGCCGCTCTCCACCACTTCGCCCTGTTTCATCACCAGCAGACGGTGGGCCAGCAGCCGCGCCACGCCGAGATCGTGGGTGACGATCACCGCCGCCAGCTGCATCTCCACCACCAGGTTGCGCAGCAGATCGAGCAGGCGCGCCTGCACCGACACGTCCAGCCCGCCGGTCGGCTCATCCATAAACACCAGCTTGGGGTGGGTCACCAGATTGCGGGCGATCTGCAGCCGCTGCTGCATGCCGCCGGAGAAGGTGGTCGGCAGATCGTCGAGGCGCGACAGCGGGATTTCGACGTCTTCCAGCCACTGGCCGGCCTGGCGGCGAATGTCGCCATAGTGGCGCTGGCCGATGGCCATCAGCCGCTCGCCGATGTTGCCGCCGGCGGAGACCTGCGGCCGCAGCCCGTCGAGCGGGTGCTGGTGCACCACGCCCCAGTCGGTGCGCAGCAGGCGGCGGCGATCGCTCTCTGCCATGGCGTACAGATCCTGTTCCTGGCCCGCCTGTGGGCGGTAAAGGATCTGCCCGTGCTGCGGCGCCAGCCGCGCCGAGATCGACTTCAGCAGCGTGGTTTTGCCGGAGCCGGATTCGCCGACGATGCCCAGCACTTCACCGGGGTAGATGTCGAATGACACGTCGCTGAAGCCCTTGCCGGGGGCGTACAGGTGGGTGAGCCGGTTCACCGACAGCAGCGGGGTGGTGCTCAAAGGGGTGGAAGTCATCAGTGCTGCGCCTCTTGCGAAGATTGCGCCAGCTGCTGCCGGCAGTAGTCGGTGTCCGAACAGACGAACATGCGGTTGCCCCGATCGTCGAGCACCACCTCGTCCAGATAGCTGTGGCGCGAGCCGCACAGCGCGCAGGGTTCGTCCCACTGCTGCACGCTGAACGGATGGTCGTCGAAGTCCAGGCTCTCCACCTTGGTGAACGGCGGCAGGGCGTAGATGCGTTTCTCGCGCCCGGCGCCGAACAGCTGTAGCGCCGGCATCATGTGCATTTTCGGGTTGTCGAATTTCGGGATCGGCGACGGATCCATCACGTAGCGATCGTTGACCTTCACCGGGTAGGCGTAGGTGGTGGCGATATGGCCGTAGCGCGCGATGTCCTCATACAGCTTCACCTGCATCACGCCGTACTCCTCCAGGGCGTGCATCTTGCGGGTCTCGGTTTCGCGCGGTTCGATAAAGCGCAGCGGCTCCGGGATCGGCACCTGATAGATCAGGATCTGGTCTTCGCGCAGCGCGGTTTCCGGAATGCGGTGACGGGTTTGAATCAGCGTGGCCTCCGGCGTGCGTTCGGTGGTTTCCACCCCGGCGACGCGCTGGAAGAAGCGGCGGATCGACACCGCATTGGTGGTGTCGTCGGCCCCCTGGTCTATCACCTTCAGCACGTCGGCGCGGCCGATAACGCTGGCGGTGAGCTGAATGCCGCCGGTGCCCCAGCCGTAGGGCATCGGCATCTCGCGGCCGCCGAACGGCACCTGATAGCCGGGGATCGCCACCGCCTTCAGGATAGCGCGGCGGATCATGCGCTTGGTCTGCTCGTCCAGATAACCGAGGTTATAGCCGGTCAATACTTCACTCATCGCGGGCCTCCTGACGCTCGCTGTATTCCTGTCGCAGCCGCTTGAGCAGCTCCAGTTCGGCCTGGAAGTCGACGTAGTGCGGCAGCTTGAGATGGGAGACGAAGCCGGCGGCCTCGACGTTGTCGGCGTGGGCCAGCACGAACTCTTCGTCCTGCGCCGGGCCGGCGACGCCTTCGCCGTAGTCCGGGCTTTGCAATGCGCGGTCCACCAGCGCCATCGCCATCGCCTTGCGTTCGGCGCGGCCGAACACCAGCCCGTAACCGCGGGTGAAGTGCGGCGGATGGTCCTTGGGATCGACGAAGCCGTTGACCATTTCGCACTCGGTCAGCAGGATTTCGCCGATATCGATGGCGAAACCGAGCTCTTCAGGCACGATCTCCACCGAAACGTGGCCGGTGCGGATCTCGCCGGCGAACGGGTGGTTGCGGCCGTAGCCGCGCTGGGTGGCGTAGCCGAGCGCCAGCAGAAAACCTTCGTCGCCGCGCACCAGCTGCTGCAGGCGCGCCGAGCGCGAGCAGGGGTAGACCGGCGGGTTGCGGGTGATGTCGTCCGGCGCGCTGCCGTCGTCCTGTTCCTCCCGCGCCAGCTGCTGGCGACACAACAGATCGAACACGTGGCTGCAGTTGTCCGGCAGCGGTTCGTCGGCCTGCGGCGCGCGCGGCGCCTCGCCTTCCGCCAGCAGCGCGAAGTCCAGCAGCCGGTGGGTGTAGTCGTAGGTTGGCCCCAGCACCTGCCCGCCGGGCAAGTCCTTGTAAACCGCCGAGATGCGCCGCTCCAGCCGCATGTTTTCGCTGGCCAGCGGCTCGCTGACCGCCAGGCGCGGCAGGGTGGTGCGATAGGCGCGCAGCAGGAAGATCGCCTCCACCAGATCGCCGCTGGCCTGTTTGATGGCCAGCGCCGCCAGCTCGCGATCGTAGATGCCGCCTTCGGTCATCACCCGATCCACCGCCAGCCCCAGCTGCTGTTCGATGTGTTCCGCGCCGATCGCCGGCAGCGCCTCGTCGCCGCGCCGCAGCTGTTCCTGCAGCTGATGGGCGGCCTCAATGGCTTTTTCGCCCCCTTTTACCGCTACGTACATCAGCACACCTCCACGCGGGTGGTCCGCGGGATCGCCAGCAGGCGATCGCCGCAGGTCAGCAAGATATCCAGCCCCAGCGGGAAGCGCTGCGGGCGGTTGACCAGGTAATCCAGCAGTGCCGGCGGCAGGCGCGGCGCTATCAGGCGTTGGCTCTCGATGCCGGGGCCGGTCAGGCGCAGCGCGGCGCCGTTCTCCAGCTCAGCAAGCTGCACCACCACCGTGGCGCCGCATTCCGGCGAGATTTCCGTGCCGTGCGGCAACGCCTGCAGATCGGCGGCCTGCAGCTGCTCATCGAACAGGGCAAAACAGACCTCCTGCGCCGTGGCGGCCAGCGGCGCGCCGCTGTGAAAACGAATGTTTGTTAGCACTTGCTCACTTTTAAGCGCAGCGCACAGCAGCAGCGGCGTTTCCTGATCGGCCAGCGTCAGCAGCGCGGCGGTGCTGGCGGCGTTCAGCGGCGCCCAGGCCGTGCCGGCCGGCAGCGTCACCCGGTGGCCCGGTTCGCTCAAGGCTTTAAGAATCAAACGAAAAGCGTGCTGCGATTGGTCTATCGGTTGTTCAAAACCGGTCAATAAACTCATGGCTTAATCCCCTCGCACCAGCGTAAAGAAGTCCACCCGGCTGGCGGCGATCGCCCGGGCGCGCAGCTGGCGCTGTTCGTGCTGCAGCGCGGCCAGCGGCGCGATCAGCTGTTGTTGCAGGCGTTCGCCGTGTTCCGGCTGTTGCAGCAGCGCATCGGCCAGCGCGCACAGCTCGGCGTGCGCCTTGTCGCGCCCGGCGATATAGCTGTAGCCGTAGCCGCCGTTGTCCAGCTGCACCACCGCGCGGGTGACCGTCATGTCCCCCAATACGAAGCGGCGGCCGGTGGCGCCCATGCGCCCCTGCAGCTGGGCCAGACCGATCTCCGGCGCGCGGATGCTGCGGTAACCCGGGCTGAGGTTCAGCGCCTGCCAGTGGCTGCGCAGCTGCTCGGGCCGGCTGTGCGCCAGCACCGACATCCAGCGTTGTCTCGACTCTAAGGCTTGCATTCAGTGCTCCATCGTCAGTTCAATCATGTCGGCGCGGGCCAGGCTGACGGAGTATTCCGCCACGTCTTCGCCGCCGCTGCGGACGTTAAGGGTGCGCACGCACAGCAGCGGCGCGTGGGTGGCGATCTCCAGCAGCCGGCTCTCTTTAGCCTGCGCACGGCGCGCGCTGATGCGCGTCTGGCGGCGGGTCAGCGGCTGCTGCAGGTGCTGTTCGATAAACTGGTGCAGCGAACCGCTGTGGAACTGCTGCAGCGCCGGCCACCAGTCCAGATCGGGCAGATAGTGGTCGATGACGCTCATCGGCACGCCGTTGACCCGGCGCAGAGTGCGCAGGTGGATTACCATTTCGCCTTCTTCACGCGAGAGTGCGCTGGCGACATGCCCATTGCACGGGCGCAAGACAGCGAGTAAGCGCTCACTGGTGGGATGGCTACCCTGCTCGAACAGGTTCTGGCTGAAGCGGGTATTGGCGTGCAGCGGGTAGTCGTAAGGCCGCATCAGCACCAGAATGCCGACGCCGTGGCGGCGCTGCAGCCAGCCGCGCTCCACCAGCTGATCCACCGCGCGGCGCAGGGTGTGGCGATTGACCTGATAACGCTCGGCCAGCTGCTGTTCCGAAGGCAGGTAGTCGCCGCAGCGGTATTGCGTGCGCAGCTCCTGTTCCAGCTGCGCGGCGATCTGCTGATAGCGCGTGGGGTAAGTGGTCGGATGTCTAGATAACTCCATCATAATAAAAACCTCGTCATACCGATGGCTGTGCGATGAAGGCGAAAGCGGTGCGTTTCATCGGGCGTCTACCCTGTGGTTTTCAAGTTGGCATCATGGTGCCGGGCGCAGATGACAATCGCGTTACGCGTCGGTGGCGAACAGATGAACTATTTAGGACAGCCCGGGCGTGCACGGGCGGCGACGGCGCGCTATGCTGGCGCCTCTGTTGACTGACTCTGGCCGCGACCATGCCGCAACCTCTAAACGCCCCTGAACACGCCCCACGCGCCTGGCCGCTGTGGAAACCGATCCTGTTTCTGCTGGTGGTGGCCGTTGGCCTCTACTACGTCAAATGGCAGCCTTACTACGGCAAGGCGTTCGTGGCGGCGGACAGCCACTCGATCGGCAAATCGATCCTGGCCGACGGCGCCGCGAGCCCCTGGCTGGCGGCCTGGCAGTACGCGCTGGTCTACTTCACCGCGGTATGGAAGGCGGCGCTGCTCGGGGTGCTGTTAGGTTCGCTGGTGCAGGTGCTGATCCCGCGCGACTGGCTGGCGCGCACGCTCGGCCACCGGCGTTTTTCCGGCACCGTGCTGGGGGCGCTGATCGCGCTGCCGGGCATGATGTGTACCTGCTGCGCCGCGCCGGTTGCCGCCGGCATGCGCCGCCAGTCGGTGTCCAGCGGTGCCGCGCTGGCCTTTTGGCTCGCCAACCCGGTATTGAACCCGGCGACGCTGGTGTTCATGGGGTTTGTGCTCGGTTGGCCGTTCGCCGCCATCCGCCTGGTGGCGGGCGTGGTGATGGTGCTGGGCATCGCCTGGCTGGTGCAGCGCGTGACCGCCAACGATCCGCAACCCGCCGCGCCGCAGCCTTTGGTGCTGACGGCGCAGAGCGATGAGCGGCCGTTCCTCGCCCGCTGGGGCAAAGCGCTGTGGGCGCTGTTTTGGTCGACCATCCCGATCTACGTGTTGGCGGTGCTGGCGCTGGGGGCGGCGCGGGTCTGGCTGTTCCCGCATGCCGACGGCGCCGTCGACAATAGCCTGCTGTGGATCGTTGCTCTGGCGATCGTCGGCTGCCTGTTTGTTATCCCCACCGCGGCGGAAATTCCGATCGTACAGACCATGATGCTGGCGGGCATGGGCGCCGGCCCGGCGCTGGCGCTGCTGATGACCTTGCCGGCGGTCAGCCTGCCTTCGCTGCTGATGCTCAACAAGGCCTTCTCCGCCCGCGCGCTGTGCCTGACGGCGGCGCTGGTGGCGCTGTGCGGCATGCTGACCGGCGTGGTGGGGATGGGGTTGGTGTAATTTACCGTTGCTGTCTCAAGAAGGAGACGGCAATGGCCACGTTTAACAACCGGTAAAGCGGACCAATGGCGTCAGTGAGTTAACGCTTCTCCTGTCGGATATCATGACATCACATTGAATGCACTATTGTGAACTTAAATTCACTATAGTAAATTTGCGTGGACTAATTTTGTATGTAAATACACCCAGTAATGACCACGGTAAGGTAGAAGAATGTTAAAAATCAGAATGTCACGTCCATCTGAAGCGCCAGAAATTATACGAATCTGGAAAAATTCTGTAGATGCTACGCACGACTTTCTCACTGCGCACGATCGACAAGAGATCGAAAAAGAGGTTGTCGGTTTTTTTTCTGAAACCCCCGTGTGGGTTGCCGCCGATCGGGAAGACCATCCGCTGGGATTTATGTTTTTACATGATGGTCATCTGGAGGCGCTTTTTGTCGATGCTGCAGCTCGCGGACATGGCGTCGGCAAGCAGTTGATATCACATGCACTGGCGCTTCATCCTGATTTAAGCGTCGATGTGAATGAACAAAACCAACAGGCCGTCGGGTTTTATCAACATATGGGCTTTGAAGTTTCAGGGCGTTCCGAGTTGGATAATCAAGGCAGGGCCTATCCCCTATTGCACCTAAGCCGCTCGGCGGGAATGTAGCCGTCGTGGCAGTGGCGCATTATTGATTTTTTTGGCTAAAAGCAACGACATATGCACAACCCTGCTCACTGTCGGGATTGCTCATTTGGTACTCGCTGGCAAAGGTCAGGGCAAAGCAGTCACCGGCGCGTAAATGATGGGTTTGATTATTGACCCGAAAATCAAGGCTGCCACTCAACACCCACAGCGTTTGGCCGGAAAGATGCTCACTGGCGGAAGCGGGTATCGTAAGTTGACCCAGAGCAGGAATTTCAACTTTGATAAGTTCGGGGCATGCGCCCGCTGGGGACAGAGACCAGCGGGTAATGCCCGACTTTTCATCTGTCCAATGCTGCTGCTGATGAGCAAAGAGCACCAGTGAGTTCTGGTGTTGCTCAAGTTCTGCGAAAAGTTTTGATAGCGTAATATTCATGGCATTGGCTAAACGGCCGAGGATCGTGGCGCTGGGACTGGAAGCCCCCCGTTCAACCTTGCTGATCATGGCCTGACTGACGCCCGACCGTTGGGCAAGCTCTGCTACCGTCCAGTTGCGTGCCTTTCTATGTTTAAGCAATAAACGCGCAATATCGCTGTCTACTATCTGATTTTTAGATGTTTTATCCATTCTCACCCTCACTTTCGCCAGCCTGATTATGCCATTACCGCAATGAGGCTGAAATCACTGATTTTACAAGTTTAAAAAATCAGTCGCCCTCTCAGTCAATCATAACCTCTGTAGAACCTACGGCATCATTAGAGCAAGGTTTGCAACCCTAACATCCGCTCTTGGCACAGAGCCACCTGTCAGATGACTCTATGCTGCCGATGCGTCAGGTCGAGTTTGGATGAATACCCATTGATATGTGTGTTGCTGGCTCAGCGCAACCTATGCACCACCTGGTTGCTGCTGCCGCGCCAGATCAGCGCCGGGTCTTTCAAATCCTGCACGAACTTGCCGTCGATCAGCACGTTGATTCTGTCCACTATCTGCATTTGCTGTGCGTCCAGCTCCGCCAGCCGGTAGCCGGTCCACAGCCAGATATCCTTGCCGGGGCACTCGGCGTGCACCCGTTTCACCAGCGTTAAGATGCTCGGCACGTTGGCCGGATGCAGCGGATCGCCACCGGAGAGCGACAACCCCTGGCGCGGCACGCGCGTATCGTTCAGATCGGTGATGATGCGGTCTTCCAACGCCGGGGTAAACGGCTGGCCGGAGTTGAGCCGCCAGGTGCTCTTGTTGTAGCAGCCGGGGCACTGGTGCACGCAGCCGGCGACAAACAGCGTGCAGCGGGTGCCGGGGCCGTTGACCACGTCGATCGGGTAGTACTGGTGATAATTCATGTGAGGCCTGCCCATCAGGCTATTTTACTGGCCATTTTGCCTCCGGGCAGTGCTGCCACTCCTCACGTACTGCGTGTACGCTGCGGTTGGTGCGCGCTGGCCGAAGGCAAACTGGCTGCGACAATCACGCCTGATGAACAGGCTTCTGCATAGGTTGCACGGCGTTTCTCAGCCGAGCTGCCCATTACCGAGGTGTTTCACCCGGCGTTTCACCTCTTCCTGCTTGCCGGCGTTGAACGGCCGGGCATCGGGGCTGCCGAGATAGCCGCACACCCGGCGGGTGACCGAGACCTTGGCCGAGTCGTGGTTGCCGCATTTCGGGCAGGTGAAGCCTTTGCTGGTGCAGGAGAATTCACCGGTGAAGCCGCACTCGTAGCACTCGTCGATCGGCGTGTTGGTGCCGTAGTAAGGCACCCGGGTGTAGCTGTAGTCCCACACGTCTTCCAGCGCCTTCAGGTTGTGCTGCAGGTTCGGGTATTCGCCGTAGCAGATGAAGCCGCCGCTGGCCAACGGCGGGTAGGGCGCTTCGAAGTCCAGCTTGTCGTACGGATTGACCTTCTTCTCCACGTCGAGGTGGAAGCTGTTGGTGTAATAGCCCTTGTCGGTGACGCCCGGCACCACGCCGAAATCGGCGGTGTCCAGCCGGCAGAAGCGATCGCACAGGTTTTCGCTCGGCGTGCTGTAGAGGCTGAAGCCGTAGCCGGTCTCGTCTTTCCAGGCGTCGACGGCGGCGCGCAGCCGCGCGACGATCGCCACTGCTTTGGCGCGTAGCGCTTCGTCGTCATACACGTGGTTTTTGCCGCCGAACAGCGCGTTGATGGTCTCGTGCAGGCCGATGTAGCCCAGCGAAATCGAGGCGCGGCCATTCTTGAAGATATCCGCGATGTTGTCGTCGGCCTTGAGCCGTACGCCGCAGGCGCCTTCCATGTACAAGATTGGCGCCACCCGCGCCTTGATGCCTTCCAGCCGGGCGATGCGCGTCATCAGGGCCTTTTTCGCCAGCTGCAGGCGCTGATCCAGCAGCGCCCAGAAGCGCGACTCATCACCCATCGCCTCCAGCGCGATGCGCGGCAGGTTGAGGCTGATGACGCCGATGTTGTTGCGGCCGTCGTGCACCAGCTCGCCGTCCTGCTCGTAGGTGCCGAGGAAGCTGCGGCAGCCCATCGGCGTTTTGAACGAGCCGGTGACCTTCACCACCTGATCGTAGTTGAGAATGTCCGGGTACATGCGCTTGCTGGCGCACTCCAGCGCCAGCTGCTTGATGTCGTAGTTCGGATCGCCGTACTGGTGGTTGAGGCCGTCGCGGATGGCGAACACCAGCTTGGGGAACACGGCGGTCTTACGGTTTTTGCCCAGCCCGGCGATGCGGTTTTTCAGGATCGAGCGCTGGATCAGGCGCGATTCCCAGCTGGTGCCGAGGCCGAAGCCGAAGGTGACGAACGGCGTCTGGCCGTTAGCGGTGTGCAGGGTGTTGACCTCGTACTCCAGCGACTGGAAGGCGTCGTAACACTCTTTCTCGGTGCGCGCCATGGCATAGCCTTTGGCGTCCGGGATCTGCCACTCTTCCGCCACCTGCAGGTGTTTGCGGAAGCTCTCGTCGACGAACGGCGCCAGAATTTCATCGATGCGGTTGATGGTGGTGCCGCCATAAATATGGCTGGCAACTTGGGCGATGATCTGTGCGGTCACGGCGGTGGCGGTGGAGATCGATTTCGGCGGCTCAATCTCGGCGTTGCCCATCTTGAAGCCGTTGGTCAGCATGCCTTTCAGATCGATCAGCATGCAGTTGAACATCGGGAAGAACGGCGAGTAGTCGAGATCGTGGTAGTGAATTTCGCCGCGTTCATGGGCCAGCACCACGTCGCGCGGCAGGATGTGCTGCTTGGCGTAGTGTTTGGCGACGATGCCCGCCAGCAGGTCGCGCTGGGTGGGGATCACCTTGCTGTCCTTGTTGGCGTTTTCGTTCAGCAGCGCGCGGTTGCTCTGCTCGACAAGGCCGCGAATTTCCTGATTCAGGCGGCCGCGCAGCTCGCGCGCCACGTCGCGATCGTGGCGGTATTCGATATAGGCGCGCGCCAGCTGTTTGTATTCGCCGGCCATCAGCTGGTTTTCCACCGCCTGCTGGATCTCGTGGATATCGACGCGCGGCTGCTGCTCCATGCGCTGAGCGACCACGCGGGCGACGGTGGCGCAGTAGTCGGCATCGACCACGCCCACCGCCAGCGCGGCGCGCTCGATGGCCTGCGCAATGCGCGCTTCGTCAAAAGGTACCTGGCAACCGTCCCGCTTAATCACTACTGGTTTCACATTGTACTCCTTGTTCCCCGAGGGAGCGTTCATACCCGCCTGGCGTGGCGAGCAACCGTCAAATTTCGCTTATCCACAGGGCAAAGCCGCAGCGCGCAAGGGCTGTGGCGGCGTGTGGATGATTTTGTGGATAACTACTATATATAGGTGTTCGCAATTCTTAATGCACTATATATAGATATCGGCGCGATTCTTTTGATGTAGAACAAGGAAAACGAAAGAGCGTGCGCAAGCTGAACAGTCGTCAATCGCCCGCCGGCCGATCGCGAAAATGTTCCAGCAGAAAATCGACCCAGACGCGCACCCGCGGCGGCAGATCCGCCGAAGCGTAATAGAGCCACAGCTGCACCGGGCGCGGCCAGCATTCCGCCAGCACCGGCCGCAGCGTGCCCTGCTCGAAGTGTTTCTCGACGTACCAGCGCGCCAGGTTGACGATGCCCAGCCCGGCCAGCGCCGCATCCAGCAGCATTTCCGGGCGGCTGGCTACCAGCCGGCCGTTCAGATCCAGCGCCAGCGTTTCGCCCTGATGGCGCAGCTGCCATTTGACGTGGCGGCCGTTGGCCGGGTTGCGGTGCAGCAGGCAGTCGTGCCGCAGCAGATCGTGCGGCGTTTGCGGTTCACCGCGCCGCGCCAGATAGTCGGGCGACGCCGCCAGCACCATGTGCATCGGGTAGAGCGGGCGGGCCACCAGCCGGCTGTCGGGATCGACCCGGCTGCCGATGCCGACGTCGAAACCTTCGCCCACCAGATTCACCACCCGGGCGTCCAGCGACAGATCGAGATCGATCTGCGGATAGCGCGCCAAAAATTGCGGGATCAACGGCATCAGCATCTGGCGGCCGAAGCCGGGGATCATCGTGACGCGCACCACCCCGGCAGGCGCCTGCCGTTCGCCGCCGGCGCTTTCCAGCGTCGCCGCCAATGCCTGCCACAGCGGCGCTACCTGCGCCAGCAGCGCTTTGCCCTCGTCGGTCAGCAGCACGTTGTGGGTGTTGCGCTGAAACAGCCGCAGCGCCAGCTTCTCTTCCAGCGCGCGGATGTTTTTGCTGACCGCCGCCGGCGTCACGCCCAGCTGGCGAGCGGCGGCGGAGAAATTTTGCGCCTGCGCGGCGGCGAGGAAGGCCGGCAACAGGCGGTGTACGTCAAAGGGCAGCGACATAGTGGTTGATACTTTCAGTTGAAATTGAAATGACCTCTAACAGCCTACACCCGCAGCGGCGGAAATGGAAAAATGCCTCATCTTCTTATGACCGAGGAATCGTTATGTCACGCATTTTAGTGTTAACCGCCCACCGCACCCCCGACGAGTCACGCATCAACCAGGCGCTGATCGAGGCCGTACGCACGCTGCCTAACGTGACCGTACATGAGCTGATCCGCGCGTACCCGGATTACCGCATCGACGTGGCGCGCGAACAGGAGTTGCTGCAGAGCCACGATGCGGTAGTGATGCTGTTCCCGTTTTACTGGTACAGCTCGCCGGCGATCCTCAGCGAATGGCAGGATGCGGTATTAACCTACGGTTTTGCCTACGGCAGCGAAGGCACCCAACTGCACGGCAAGCCGCTGCAGCTGGTGGTGAGCACCGGCGGTAACGCGCAGGCTTATACGGCGCAAGGGTATAACCGTTATCCGGTGCAGGATCTGCTGCTGCCGTTCCACGCCATGGCCAACCTGACCGGCATGGATTATCTGCCGCCGCATCTGGTGCAGGGCGTGAGCGACATGAGCGATGAGCAGTTGGCGCAAGAGGCCGCCGGCGTGGCGGCGCTGCTGGGGAAATGGTAGGGCGCAGCGTTCGCCGCGCCCTGCGGGGTCAGTCTTCGAGCAGCCACCACACCGCTTCGAACGGCCGCAGCGTTAGCGCCTGCGGCTGGTCCGCCGAATCGGCGTAGTTGCTCATCAGCGGGCGCCATTGCGCGGAAGCTTCCACGCCTTCCGCCGCCCAGGCCAGCGGTTCGCGGCTCAGGTTGGCCGCCACCAGCAGGCGCTGGCCGTTCCAGCTGCGCTGATAGCACCACAGCGCCGGGTGTTCCGGCGCCAGATCCTGATAGTCGCCGTGGGTCAGCAGCGGATACTGCTTGCGCAGGGTGATCAGCTGGCGATAGGCGTAAAACACCGAGTCGAGATCGGCCAGCGCCGCGTCGGCGTTGATCTGCGGGTAGTTCTCGGCGCAGCCGATCCACGGCGTGCCGGTGGTGAAACCGGCGTGCGGTGCGGCGCTCCACTGCATCGGCGTGCGGCCGTTGTCGCGCGATTTGTCGGCCAGGATCGCCAGCAGCTCGGCGTCGCCGCGGCCCTGGGCGCGCAGTTCGGCGTACATGTTCAGGCTTTCCACGTCGCGATACTGCTCGATGGCGCGGAAGCCGGGGTTGGTCATGCCGAGTTCTTCGCCCTGATAGATATAAGGCGTGCCCTGCATGCCGTGCAGCACCATCGCCAGCATTTTGGCGGCCGGCACCCGCAGTGCGCCTTCATCGCCGAAGCGCGACACGATGCGTGGCTGATCGTGGTTACACCAGAACAGCGCGTTCCAGGCGCGGTTATGCATCCCTTGTTGCCAGTGGCGGAAGATCTGCTTCAGTTCCACGTAATCCGGCGCCGCCCGCGTCCATTTTTCACCGCCGGCGTAGTCCACCTTCAGGTGATGGAAGTTGAAGGTCATCGACAGCTCTTCGCCGCTCTGCGCCGCGTAGCGCTGGCAATGCTCAAGCGTGGTGGAGGACATCTCGCCCACCGTCATCAGGCCGCGCGGCTGAAACACGTCGCGGCTCATCTCCTGCAGGAACTCGTGGATGCGCGGGCCGTCGGTGTAGAAGCGGCGGCCGTCGCCCTGGCTGTCGGATGGGAAGTCCTGCTGTTTGGACACCAGGTTGATCACGTCGAGACGCAGCCCGTCGACGCCTTTGTCCGCCCAGAACTGACACACTTTCTTCAGCTCTTCGCGCACCGGCGGGTGCTCCCAGTTGAGATCCGCCTGCTCGGCGGCGAACAGGTGCAGGTAGTACTGGCCGCTGTCGGCGTGCCACAGCCAGGCGTTGCCGCCGAACTTGGAGCGCCAGTTGTTCGGCGGCGTTTCACCCTCGCCGTCGCGCCAGACGTAGAACTGACGATACGGGCTGTGGCGATCCTGCGCGGCCTTGAACCACGGGTGCTCGGTCGAGGTGTGGTTGAACACCATGTCCATCACGATGCGGATGCCGCGCTGGTGGGCGGCGGCGACCAACTGCTCGAAGTCCGCCATCGTGCCGTAAGCCGGATCGATGGCGCAGTAGTCCGCCACGTCATAGCCGTTGTCCACCTGCGGCGATACGTAGACCGGCGTCAGCCAGATGGCGTCGACGCCCAGCTCCTGCAGATAGTCCAGCCGCCGGGTCACGCCGGCCAAATCGCCGTAGCCGTTGCCGGTGCTGTCCTGAAAACTCTTCGGATAAATTTGGTAGATGACGCCGTTCTGCCACCAGGGGGTTGGGTTGCTCATAACTGGATACCTTTGAATCGTGACAACAGGCCCGTACCCTTCATCTTTCAAACTGCAGCGTTGTTGGCTGCTGGTGCTGCACCCCAGTCACTTACTTGAGTAAGCTCCTGGGGATTACGAGCCTCGTCCGGAGGCTCGCCCTTTGGGCCAGCGCAGGCGCTGTTCAAATCGGTTCCCGACCGATTTGTTGCACCCTTGCCGCCTAGCTACAGCTCGAAAGCTATAGGGTATTTCCGGCCCCTACATTCATGTTGCGTATTTTGCGTCAATCAAACCGGCAGCTCGCCGCGGGCGGCCTTGCGTTTGTAGACCATGATGGTCAGCACCAGCGGGATGACGATCGCCACCAGAATCGCCAGCGAGTAAATCAGCCAGAACTGCGGCTTGATAGACAGGATGCCCGGCAGGCCACCGACGCCGATGCCGTTGGCCATCACGCCGTCCAGCCCGCAGATAAGGCCGGCGATCGCGGAGCCGATCATCGCGCACAGCATTGGGAAGCGGTATTTGAGGTTGATGCCGTACATCGCCGGTTCGGTCACGCCGAGGTAGGCGGAGATCGCCGCCGGCACCGAGATTTCACGCTCGTTGGCCTTGCGGCTGATGATGATGATGCCGAGCACCGCCGAGGCCTGCGCGATGTTGGACAGCGCAATCAGCGGCCACACCGGGGTGCCGCCCATGCTCTGGATCATCTGCATGTCGATAGCCAGCGTGGTCTGGTGCACGCCGGTGATCACCAGCGGCGCATACAGGAAGCCGAACAGCGCGGCGCCCACTGGCGCGAAACTGCCGGTCATCACCGATTTCACCGCCCAGGCGACGCCGTCGCCGATCATGCGGCCGAACGGCCCGATCAGCGCGTGCGCCAGGAACACCGCCAGCAGCAGCGAGACCACCGGCACCACCACCAGATAGAGATAGTCGGGAACGATCTTTTTCAGCCGGGTTTCGATCCAGCCCAGCGCCATGCCCGCCAGGATCGACGGGATCACCTGCGCCTGATAGCCCACTTTCTGGATCACGAACCAGCCGAAGTTCCACACTTCCGGCGTTTGTTGGCCGAGCAGGTAGGAGTTCATCAGCTGCGGCGACACCAGGGTGACGCCCAGCACGATGCCGAGCACCGGGGTGCCGCCCATCTTTTTCACCGTCGACCAACAGATGGCCACCGGCAGGAACATGAAGATCGCTTCACCGAGCAGCCACAGGAAGTCGTAAACGGTTTTCCACGCCGGGTGCATCTGCGCCAGCGTTTGGCCGCCGGACATCGGGATGTCGCCGATCACGTTGCGGAAGCCGAGGATCAGACCGCCGCTGATCAGCGCCGGCAGCAGCGGGAAGAAGATCTCGGCGAAGTGGGAGATGGTGCGCTCGGTCCAGGTCATGTTCTGGCGTGCGGCCACCTTGGCCTGTTCCTTGTCGGCCTCGTTGACGCCGGTGCTGGCGATCAGCGCCTGATAGTAGTCGCCGACGTCGGTGCCGATCACCACCTGGAACTGCCCGGCGTTGGTGAAGCAACCCTTGACCATCGGCAGCTCTTCGATCTCTTTCGGTTTCGCCTTGTTGGGATCGTTGAGGACGAAACGCAGCCGGGTAATGCAATGGCTGACGGTGGCGATGTTCTCGCGGCCGCCGACCAAAACAATCAGGCGATCAATATCCTGCTGTTTTACTTTGCTCATTATGGGATACCTGCAGAGGTGTTGACTGAGTAATGATCAAAGCTTAGCCACTCGGCATTTTGAATGAAATGGGAACGTTCCCGGTTTGGGGCGAGGATCACAAAATGACGAAAAATGGTCAACTTCCGATCAGGAAAGTTTGCTGGGCACCACCAGGCGGCGGATCCCCTGTTCGCCGCTGAGCTGCGCCAGCAGCTGCTGCGCGGCCAGCAGGCCGGCGCTGCCGTAGCCGAACTCCACCGACAGGGTGTCGGGGAACAGGAAGCTGAGCAGCGGGGTGTTGCCGATGGCGCATACCTGGATGGCGCGCGTCGGCTGTTGTTGCAGGTATTTGATCGCCCCCAGGGCGATGCTGTCGGAGGCGCAAATCAGCGCGCTGGTGTGCGCGTCAATCACTTCGGCGGCGTGCTGGAAACCGCTCTGGTAGCTCAGTTCGCCCAGCGTGGCGCGCGGCGTGAGCGTGAGGCGTTCACAGGCGTCGAGATAGGCCTGATAGCGGCGCTGGCCGGTGGTGGCGTCGCTGAGCTGCACCCCCAGATAGCCGATATGCCGATGCCCTTGCTGATACAGGCGATCCATCAACAGGTTCACCGCGCCGGCGTCGTCGTAGCAGACGGACGAGAAGCCGTCGTATTCGCGCACCATCACCACCATTTTTTCCTGCCACGGCTTGAGCATCGCCGCGGTCAGGCCGGTGAAGCCGAACAGGATCACGCCGTCGACGTTGCGCTGATGCAGTACGTGCAGGTGCTCCTGCACCAGGCGGGTTTCGAACTGGCTCTCCATCACGATCGGATCGAAGCCTTGCTGATACAGCAGCGGCAGCATGGTGCGCACCGCCTGGTTTTCCGACGGCGAGTCGAGACGGGAAACGATGATGCCCACCACTTTGTCGCTTTGGCCGCGCATGGCGCGCGCCGACTTGGAGGGCGTAAACCCTTGCTGACGGATCACCGCTTCCACCCGTTCACGGGTTTGCGGGCTCACGCTGCCTTCATTATTCAGCACGCGTGAGACGGTGGATTTGCCTACGCCGCTCAGGCGCGCGATGTCCTTGATGGTCAGCCGGTTTTGCATGGTTTACTTTTCGTTGAGGTGGACAGGCGTAACATAAAGGCCTGTAAAACAATGCCCGTCAGCATAGCTCATTTTCCGACGCGGATCTTGATGCAAAACGGGATTGTGACATTGCGATGAACGGCCGCTCCTGCCGCTCTGTTTTTCCCTTTACCGGAGGTTATTCCCCATATGGACCCCGACCCGACTGCTTTAGACACTCACTCGGTTCTCCGGTAAAACCTCTCCGCCTGGCGCTGCTGTTTTACCGGTGAAGTACATCACGGTAACCGGTAGCGCGCGCTTCGTCGTTCGCTCCTGCTGCTGAAAAAAAGAATAAGGATCTGCGTTGGCAGAGGCTTTTTGGCGCACCCGCCATTCGCCCGGCCGATGACGATCCCCGTTTACCCGCTGCCGTGAGGCACCGGGCGACGAGGTGCGAACCATGAAACTGAAAAAACTCCCCCGTCAGCTGCTGGGCCTGTTCGCCCGCGGCCTCCCGCGCCGTTTGGTGCGCCGCGACAGCCTGCTGGACAGCGTCGGCGGCGCTGCGCGCGACATGCCGGCCGGCCTGGCGCAGCAGCGGCTGGAATGCGCCGCCGCAGAAACGATGCAACTCTTTGAGCGTTTTCACAGCCATCCGGAAGGCATCACCGCCCATGAGGCGGAACAGGTGCGCCAGCGCTGCGGCGAGAACGTCATCGACGATCAGCAGAAAGAGGCCTGGTGGCAACACCTCTGGCACTGCTACCGCAACCCGTTCAACCTGCTGCTGACCGCGCTCGGCATGATCTCTTACGCCACCGAGGATCTGACCGGCGCCTTGGTGATCGCGCTGATGGTGCTGATCTCCACGCTGCTGAATTTCATCCAGGAGGCGCGATCCAACCGGGCGGCCGACGCGCTGAAGGCCATGGTGAGCAACACCGCCACGGTGATCCGCAGCGATGCGCTCACCGGCAAGAGTGAGCACGTGGAGCTGCCGATCGCGCAGCTGGTGCCGGGCGACATCATCAAGCTGGCGGCCGGCGACATGATCCCGGCGGATCTGCGCGTGCTGTCGGCTAAGGATCTGTTCATCAGCCAGGCGGCGCTGACCGGCGAATCGCTGCCGGTGGAAAAATCCGCCGCGCCGCAATTGTCGGCGGCCGATCCGCTCGACTGCCCGAACCTGTGCTTCATGGGCACCAACGTGGTCAGCGGTACCGCGCTGGCGATGGTGATCGGCACCGGCGGCGGCACCTATTTCGGCCAGCTGGCGCAGCGCGTCACCAGCCAGGATGAGCAGCCGAACGCCTTCCAGAGCGGCATCAGCAAGGTCAGCTGGCTGCTGATCCGTTTTATGCTGGTGATGACGCCGATCGTGCTGCTGATCAACGGCTACACCAAGGGCGACTGGTGGGAGGCGGCGCTGTTCGCGCTGTCGGTGGCGGTCGGGCTGACGCCGGAGATGCTGCCGATGATCGTCACCTCGACGCTGGCCAAAGGGGCGGTGAAGCTGTCGCGCCAGAAGGTGATCGTCAAACGGCTGGACGCCATCCAGAACTTCGGCGCGATGGACATTCTGTGCACCGACAAGACCGGCACTCTGACCCAGGACAAGATCGTGCTGGAGCGCCATACCGACGTGTTCGGCGCCAGCAGCGAGCGGGTGCTGCGCTACGCCTGGCTGAACAGCTTCTACCAGACCGGGCTGAAAAACCTGCTCGACGTGGCGGTGCTGAGCTGCGCGGAGCAAAATCAGCAGCCGCAGGCGCTGCAAAACTACCGCAAGGTGGATGAGATCCCGTTCGACTTCGTGCGCCGCCGCATGTCGGTGGTGGTGGCCAAAGACAACGAGTATCACGAGCTGGTGTGCAAGGGCGCGCTGGAAGAGATGCTGGCGATTTGCAGCCACGTGCGCCACGAAGACGAGGTGATCCCGCTGAGCGAGGCGCTGCTGGCGAGGATCCGCCGCATCACCGACGATCTCAACCAGCAGGGGCTGCGGGTGGTGGCGGTGGCCAACAAGATCCTGCCGGCGCAAACCCATGAATACGGCGTGGCGGACGAGTCGGATCTGATCCTCGAAGGCTACGTCGCCTTCCTCGATCCACCGAAGGAAAGCACCGCGCCGGCGCTGGCGGCGCTGAAACAGAACGGCGTCACGGTGAAGATCCTCACCGGCGACAACGAGCTGGTGGCCGCCAAAGTGTGCCGGGACGTCGGGCTCGAGGCCGATCATCTGCTGCGCGGCAGCGAGATCGAGCAGATGGACGACGAGCAGCTGGCGCAGGCGGCGGCGCGCACCACGGTGTTCGCCAAGCTGACGCCGCTGCACAAGGAGCGCATCGTCAAACTGCTGCGCCGCCAGGGGCACGTGGTGGGCTTTATGGGCGACGGCATCAATGACGCGCCGGCGCTGCGCGCGGCCGATATCGGCATCTCCGTCGATTCGGCGGTGGACATCGCCAAGGAAGCGGCGGACATCATCCTGCTGGAAAAAAGCCTGATGGTGCTGGAGCAGGGGGTGATCGAAGGGCGCCGCACCTTCGCCAACATGCTGAAATACATCAAGATGACCGCCAGCTCCAACTTCGGCAACGTGTTCAGCGTGCTGATCGCCAGCGCCTTCCTGCCGTTTTTGCCGATGCTGCCGCTGCACCTGTTGATTCAGAACCTGATGTACGACATCTCGCAGATCGCCATCCCGTTCGATAATGTCGACGACGATCAGATCACCCAGCCGCAGCGCTGGAACTCTGCCGATTTGGGGCGGTTTATGGTGTTCTTTGGGCCGATCAGTTCGATCTTCGACGTGCTGACCTTCAGCCTGATGTGGTGGGTATTCAAGGCCAACACGCCGGAAATGCAGACGCTGTTCCAGTCCGGCTGGTTCGTGGAAGGGCTGCTGTCTCAGACGCTGATCGTGCACATGATCCGCACGCGCAAAATTCCGTTTATCCAGAGCCGCCCGTCCTGGCCGCTGTGCATCATGACGCTGGCGGTGATCGCCACCGGCATCGGCCTGGTGTTCTCGCCGCTGGCTGGCTTCCTGCAGCTGCAGGCGCTGCCGCTCGGTTACTTCCCGTGGCTGGTGCTGATCCTCGCCGGTTACATGGTGCTGACCCAGTGCGTGAAAGGCTGGTTCGTGCGCCGCTACGGCTGGCAATAACCCGTTCGCCCCCTCCGGCCGGGAGGGGGCAACTGTGATCCCGTCCGCTTTTTCACCGCAACGGTTGGACATCTGTTCTGTGCTAAGTCTTTATCTACAGCGTTGGCTGTTTTCCCCTGCGCCTTTCAAACCAACGCGTTGTTGTTTATCGTCTAGCGGTGGTTTGAAATTCATTGGGGATATTTTGTTTTTTTCCTCTGAGGAATTTCCGATGCACAGACCTTTCCGTTATACGCTACTGGCTTCATCGTTATGGTTTTCTTGCGGCGCGCTGGCGCAGCCGGCGGGTGATTTGCCGCTGATGCCCTGGCCGCAGCAGGTGGAAGTGACGCAACCGGCGGGCAAACTGATTTTGGATCACCGGCTGTCGTTAAGCCTCCAGGGCGATGATTTGGGCGACGCGCTGCCGCGCTGGCGCCAGCGCATCGAGTTGCAGACCGGCTGGACGCTGGCGCCGAGGGAAGAAGCAAACGGCGCGGCGATCAAGGTGGTGATCAAGGATCGGGTGGCGGCGCAGCCGCTGCCGGGCAGCGATGAGAGTTACCGGCTGGCGGTCACGCCGCAGGGCGCCACGCTGACCGCCAACACCCGCTTTGGCGCGCTGCGCGGCATGGAGACCCTGCTGCAACTGCTGCAGACCGATGGGCAAAACACTTTCCTGCCATTGGTGGATATTCGCGACGTGCCGCGTTTTCCGTGGCGCGGCGTGCTGCTGGATTCGGCGCGCCATTTCCTGCCGCTGCCGGACATTTTGCGCCAGCTTGACGGCATGGCGGCGGCCAAGCTCAACGTGTTGCACTGGCACCTGAGCGACGATCAGGGCTGGCGCTTCGCCTCCGAGCATTACCCCAAATTGCAGCAGCAGGCCAGCGACGGCCAGTTCTACACCCGCGAGCAGATGCAGCAGGTGGTGGCTTACGCCACGGCGCGCGGCATTCGCGTGGTGCCGGAGATCGACATGCCGGGGCACGCCTCCAGCATCGCGGTGGCCTATCCCGACCTGATGAGCGCGCCGGGGCCGTATCGCATGGAGCGCGAGTGGGGCGTGCATAAGCCGACGCTCGATCCGACCCGCGACGAGGTGTATCAGTTTGTCGATACGATCGTTGGCGAGCTGGCGGCGATCTTCCCCGATCCTTATCTGCACATCGGCGGCGACGAAGTGGACGCCAGCCAGTGGCGGGCGTCGCCGTCGATTCAGGCGTTTATGCAGCAGAACGGGCTGGCGGATACCCATGCGCTGCAGGCCTACTTCAACCAGAAGCTGGAAAAGGTTCTCGAGAAGCACCAGCGGCAGATGGTCGGCTGGGACGAGATCTATCATCCGTCGCTGCCGCGTTCGATCGTCATTCAGTCCTGGCAGGGGCAAGACTCGCTGGGCGCCAGCGCGCAGGATGGCTATCAGGGCATTCTCTCCACCGGTTTCTATCTCGATCAGCCGCAAAGCATCGCCTATCACTACCGCAATGAAATTCTGCCGCAGACGCTGGGGGTCGAAACGGCGGTGCAACCCGGCGAGCAGGCGCAAAGCTGGCGTTTCAGCATGCCGCGCCTGAAGGGCAGCGCGGTGGAGGGCAGTTTCACGCTGATCGAGGGCAAGCAGGGCTGGCGCGGCTTTATCGATTTCAACGGCAAATCGCGCCGCGCGGTGCACGATATCGTCTGGCGCACGCCGCAGCAGGTGACGTTCCGCGTCGATACCTGGATGGGCGACACGCGGCCGGTGTTTACGCTGCAACAGGACAAGCTCAGCGGCTATACGTTGGTCGGCAACGTGCGTTACCCCACCCAGGGCGAGAAACTGGCGGCGGCGCCGGCGGGCAAGATGCCGGTGGTGCCGGATGAGAAGGGGCAGGCCAAGATCCTCGGCGGGGAAGCGGCGCTGTGGGCGGAAAACGTGCGCGCGCCGCTGATCGATCTCAAGCTGTGGCCGCGCGCCTTTGCGGTGGCGGAGCGGCTGTGGTCGGCGCAGGACGTCATCGACGAAAGCAACATGTACCGGCGGCTGGCGGCGATCGACGCCTGGTCGGTGGTGTCGGTCGGCCTGCAGCAGCACGCGGAAACGGCGCGCGAATTCACCCGGCTGAGCAACAGCGTGCAGATCATGCCGCTGCAGATCCTGGCCGAGGCGGTGGAACCGGCGCAGTATTACACCCGCCAGCACCTGAAGTTCCAGGCCGGCAACTATCATCAGTTCGAACCGCTGAACCGCTTTGCCGATGCGCTGCCGCCGGAGAGCGAGGCGGTGCACGCCATGCATGCGCAGGTCGCGGCTCTGCTGAAGGATAAGCGCGATAAGGCGACGGCGCAGGCGCTGCGCGAACGGTTGCAGCGCTGGCAGGCGAACGGCGCGGCGCTGCAGACGGCGATCGCGGGCAACCGCACGCTGCGGGAGCTGGCGCCGGTGGCGCAGGACGTCGATGCCCTGGCCGCATTGGGGTTAACGCTGCTGGAGCGCTATCAGCAGGATAAACCGCTGAGCCGAGCAGAGGCAGAACAAGCGCAGCGCCGGCTGGATGCGGCGGCGCAGACGCGCGACGAAGTGGTGATTGCGGCGGTGTACCCGCTGGAGGCGTTGCTGCGGGGGTTACAAACGGCTCCGTAAGGAGAGGTGGCGAATAAACTGCGGGGCGTATTCCATATCTCGACATTGCGATGTGGTTGAAAGAGCAGAAACGACGGGCTGGTTGTAAAATCCAGCCCGATTTGTTCATTCAATACGGTTTACGCATTCAAAGGATTGATAATGCCGCAGGTTTTTAATGTCCGATTGATTGGAGAACGCGCACTGGCTGCAACCAATGACCTCTTTGCTGAGGCCGGGTATGGCGTCCGGGTGCAAATGATGAAGGCTGAAGATTTTGAGTGGTGCGTTGCGTTGGCTCGCCAACAACCTGAAGAGCGCCGTATTCCCTGGGCGTTGAATGGCGCCGCGTTGGACGATCCTGACGGTTTTACGTTTAGTTTTAAGATACAGGGCATCGATGACCGGCCGGCAGGCGCCTGTATCTGCCGATTTTGTCCGGCGGCTGGCGAGCAACTGGCGATGTTAAATATTGAGATGCTGCAAAACTTTCGGATTAGAGACTCGAGCCTTGATGGCAATACGCTGCGTTTTGCGCTCTATGTCGCCGTGCTCTTTATGGTGGATACGGCATGCGCAGGTTTGCGTTTAATATCGCCGATTAATACGGAGTTGGCTGATTATTATATAAATTATCATCAATTTGTTGACCTCACCGGGGGGCTCAAACAGATACTTTATCGAGATGCTGAGGCGCTTTTCCTGTGGTTCCAGGAAGGTTTTTTGCCGCCGGCCTCATAATTGAAGGTGGATGAAATTTGCGCAATAATGACGAAATGCCGGTGGGGTCACAGGAGGTTCGCATGGTGATAAAGTCAACAAAACGTCAGGTAACACAACCTGCCTCTTATGAGCTGAAGGTGTATAAATTCGGCATGGAAGGTGTAGATGCAGTGAACACCTATACATCTGAACAGATTGACCGCATAACGCCTCGCGGCAAACCGATTACGGCTTCGCGAGAAGAGGTTATCGCCGTTTTAAAACAGGCGGTAAAACAGGTTAACGCTTCATCCTCTCCAGCAGCGGAAACTCTGGGTTGTGTCCGTCGGCGCCCAGCATTCAAGTAATGTAAAAACGGCCAGTCTGCACTGGCCGTGATGCGCGTGACCGTCGATTAACGACGCACGGCGATGGCTTCGATTTCGATCTTCACGTCTTTCGGCAGACGCGCCACTTCCACGCAGGAACGGGCCGGGAACGGCGCGCTGTGCTCGGTGAAGAAGGCTTCGTACGCGGCGTTGACGGTGGCGAAGTCGTTCAGGTCTTTCACGAACACGGTGGTTTTCACGATGTCGGCAACGATCAGGCCGGCGGCTTCGACGATCGCTTTGACGTTTTCCAGCGACTGGCGCGCCTGAGCGGCGACGTCGTCGGCGACGGCGCCGGTTTTCGGATCGACCGGGATCTGGCCGGAAGTGATGATCATGCTGCCCAGATCAACGCCCTGCACGTAAGGACCAATGGCTGCCGGGGCGAGTTCAGTGCTGATGTTACGTGACATGTTTTCTCCTGATAAACCCGTTGTCTTTCACGCCGCCGCGCGGTCGGCCGCAGCGTAAAATTCGGTGGGTAGCAACGTGGGTAGAGTGATTTTCAGAGGACCCATTATAGGGCGTCACCGGGAGAATAACAGCGCCATCTCCCGGCGCCCATGCCGGGATTAGTCCGCCTGCAGCACCACCTGATGCTCGAACTCTTTTTCGCAGTAGCGGCACTTCAGGTGTACTTCACCGTCGCGCGATTTGACGCTGAAGCTCGACGCCACCGGCTCGCTGCGGCTGATGCAGTTGCCGTTCGGGCAGGTCAGCACGCCGTCGATGTGGTCCGGCAGGCTGAGGGTCAGCTTGCGCACCACTTCATAGTTGTCGATGCGGTTTACCGTGGCCTTCGGCGCGTACATCGCCAACTGGTTGGCCTGCTGCTCGGTCAGGAAGGTGTTCTCGATCTTGATCAGATCCTTGCGGCCCAGCTCGTTGGAGGGCAGGTTCAGGCCGATGGTGATGCGCTGGTCGGTGGCGGTCAGCTTGAACAGCGTCAGCAGTTTGAAACCAATCTGCGCCGGAATGTGGTCGATCACCGTGCCGCATTTGATCGCTTCAACCTGCAGTTTATTGTCGTGAGTCATGGCGGTTCCCCCTTAAAGAGCCAAATCTGCGTTGAGCACCAGCGCCAGCAGCGCCTGACGGGCGAAGATGCCGTTGCCCGCCTGCTGGAAGTAGTAAGCGTGCGGCGTTTTATCCACGTCGGTGGCGATCTCGTCGATGCGCGGCAGCGGGTGCAGCACCTTGAGGTTGGCGCGCGCGCCGGCCAGATCCGCGGCGCGCAGCACGAACTGCGCCTTCACGTTGGCGTACTCGGACGGATCGAGGCGCTCTTTCTGCACCCGGGTCATGTAGAGAATATCCAGCTCCGGCACCACTTCTTCAATGCTGCCGTGCAGGCTGTACTCGATGCCTTTCTCTTCCAGCATTTTCAGGATGTAGGCCGGCATCGCCAGCGCGTCCGGGGCGATGAAGTAGAAGCGGTTGCCTTCGAATTTGGCCAGCGCCTGGGTGAGCGAGTGCACGGTGCGGCCGTACTTCAGGTCGCCGACCATGGCGATGCTGAGGTTGTTCAGGCGGCCCTGGGTTTCCTGGATGGTGAACAGATCCAGCAGGGTCTGGGTCGGGTGCTGGTTGGCGCCGTCGCCGGCGTTGAGCACCGGCACGTTGCCGGAGAACTCCGAGGCCATGCGCGCCGCGCCTTCCTGCGGATGGCGCATCACGATGGCGTCCACGTAGGTGCTGATCACCGAGATGGTGTCGGCCAGGGTTTCGCCTTTTTTGCCGAGCGAGGTGTTGCTGCCGTCGGCGAAACCGACCACCGAGGCGCCGAGGCGGTGCATCGAGGTTTCGAACGACAGGCGGGTACGGGTCGAGGCTTCAAAGAAGCAGCTGGCGATCACCTTGTGTTTCAACAGTTCCGGCTGCGGGTTGGCTTTCAGACCGGCGGCGGTGCGCAGCACCAGCTCCAGATCCTCGCGGCTGAGATCGTTAATAGAGATGATGTGTTTGTGATACAGCGGGTTGGCCATTTTTCACTCCTCCTCGACGCGTGCCCGTGGCGCGGGACTTTTTAAGGCAAAAAAAAGCCCCTCAATGAGGGGCTTGAAACGATCGGTTTAGCAACAGGAGAAACAACGGCAGCTGGCCGCCGATAGGCAGTCGGTTTTGTCGATTGCGGCTAACAAAACAAACGTCGTTTTTCATGCTTTCTCCTGGCAAATTGTGGCGCATTATACTCGCGCTTTTCGCCACTGCAAGCGTTAAAACGCCGTTTTTTGCCGCCCCGCAATCGATTGGCCGGCGATGGCCGCCTGCGGGCTATTTGCTGACGCGATCGTAGTAGACCATGTCGGCGTTCAGCCCCTGCTGGTAGCCTTTGACGTTGTCGCGCAGCACCACTTCGGTTTTGGCCTGATCGATAAACACGTACGGCGAACTGCGCTGCAGCTCCTGCTGCATGGCGGTGTACAGCTCGCGGCGCTTGGCCGGATCGGCTTCGGCCAGTGCCGCCAGCGTCTGCTTATTCAACTGCGGGATCTGCCAGCCGTTCAGCCCGGCCACCGTGCTGCTCTTGCCGTCGTTGTAGGCAAAGGCGCTGGCGTTGGAGTGGGCGTCGAAATAATCCGGGATCCACAGGCGGATTGCCGCCTGATGCTGCCTGGCGCGCACGCGGGAGTAAACCTGGCTGCCCGCGGCCGGCAGCAGCTCGACCTTCACGCCGGCGGCGGCGAAGCTGCCCTGCAGCGCCTGCGCGATGGTGATGAACGGCGGTTTGTTCTCTACGTCCAGCGTAAAGGCGGCGTGGGTGATGCCCGCCTTGGCCAGAATGGCTTTCGCCTTGGCCGGATCGTAGCGGAACGGGTTGGTCTCCAGCGCGCCCGGCAGCCCGACCGGCAGGAAGCTCTGATGCACGAAGTATTGGCCCTTCAGCAGATCCTGGGTGATGCCCTGATAATCCACCAGATAGCGCGCTGCCTCCCAGAAGGCCGGGTTGTTCAGCAGCGGATTGGCGCCGTTGCCGGTGTTGAATACCAGGTAGTTTTGCTCGGCGGACGGGATCTCCAGCACCTTAACCCCCGGCTGGTTCTTCAGCGTGTCGGTCTGGTCGGCGCCCAGTTCGCGGGCGATATCGGCGTCGCCCTGCTGGACCAGCAGGCGGCGGGTGGCCGGATCCGGCACGTTCTTGATGATGATGTTTTTCAGCTGCGGCTTGTCGCCCGGCGTCGTGAGGTTGGCGTCCAGCACGATCGCCTGATGCGGCTGATAGACGCGCATCTTGAACGGGCCGCTGCCGGCGGAGTGCATTTTCAGCCAGGCGTTGCCGAAGTCGCCGTCTTTAACGTTGGCCAGCGCCGCTTTGCTGTCGACGATCGAGGCGATCGGCGTCGAGAGGATATTCAGCGCCACCGCCGGGCTGACGTCCGCCGTCCAGCGCAGCTGCACGGTATGGTCGTTGATCTTCTTCAGCTGCGCGTCGATGTTGTCCGGCTGCCAGCCGAGCACGTTGAGGATGAACGCCGGCGACTTGTTCATTTTCACCGCGCGGCTGTAGGAGAAGATCACGTCGTCGGCGGTCAGCGGGTTGCCGGAGGCGAACGCCGCCTGCGGCCGTAGTTTTACCGTCAGCGTTTTGGCCGCCGCATCGCTCTGCCAGCTTTCTGCCAGCACCGGTGCCACCTTGGCCGGATCGTCGCGATCCGCCTGTATCAAGCGCTGGTACAGGCTGGGCACCGTCTGGATGCTGGAGAGTTCGTTGGCTTCCGCCGGATCGAGGCTGACGATGTCATCCAGCGATTGCACCACCACCAGCGTATTCGGCGGCGTGGCGGCTAACGCGGCGGCGGGCAGGGCGGCGAGCAGGAACAGCGGCAAGAGTTTGGTTTTCATCGGTGTGTATCCCCTGAAGGCGCCGCAAGGCGGCGCTGAGAACGGTTTGTTATCGTTGGTTTTTACGGCGCGGGCGCCGTCGGCCTGTCACGGTAGAACCTTTGTCCGCGGCGGGCAAAGGCCAATGCGCTATTTGATATTCCAGGAATATATTAGCCGCCCTGGCCGGGGGCGCCAGGGCGGAGGGAGAGGCGTGTCAGAGCGTTGCGCTCAGCGTGGCGACCAGCACCGCCTTGATGGTATGCAGCCGGTTTTCCGCCTGATCGAACACCACGCTGTGCGCCGACTCGAACACCTCGTCGGTCACTTCCATGCCGCCGTGCAGATCGTACTGCTGCGCCATCTGCTTGCCGAGCGTGGTTTGATCGTCGTGGAACGCCGGCAGGCAGTGCAGGAACTTCACGTTCGGGTTGCCGGTCAGTTTCAGCATCGCCATGTTGACCTGATACGGCCGCAGCAGCGCGATACGCTCCTGCCAGGTCTCTTTCGGTTCGCCCATCGACACCCACACGTCGGTGTAGAGGAAATCGGCGTCTTGCACCCCTTCGGCGATGTCTTCGGTCAGGGTGAGTTTCGCGCCGGTTTGCTGCGCCAGCGCCTGGCATTCGGCCACCAGCTCCGGCTGTGGCCAACAGGCCTTCGGCGCCACCAGCCGCAGATCCATGCCCGCCAGCGCGGCGGCTTCCAGCAGCGTGTTGCCCATGTTGTTGCGCGCGTCGCCGACGTACGCCAGCTTCACTTCGTTCAGCGCCTTGCCCGGCAGGTGTTCCTGCACGGTGAGCAGATCCGCCAGCAATTGGGTAGGGTGGAACTCGTCGGTCAGGCCGTTCCACACCGGCACGCCGGCGTGCTGCGCCAGGGTTTCCACCAGCGCCTGGCCGTAGCCGCGGTACTGAATACCGTCGTACAGGCGGCCCAGCACCCGGGCGGTGTCTTTCATCGACTCTTTATGGCCGATCTGGCTGCCGCTCGGGCCGAGGTACGTGACCTGCGCGCCCTGATCGAATGCGGCAACTTCGAAAGAGCATCGCGTGCGGGTTGAGTCTTTTTCGAAGATGAGCGCAATGTTTTTGCCCTGCAGCCGGCGCTGTTCCTGCCCCTGCTTCTTGGCCTGCTTCAGATCGGCCGAAAGCTGCAGCAGCGCCTGCAGCTCGGCGGGGGTGAAATCCATTAACCTCAGAAAGTGACGTTGGTAGAACGTATTGCCGGTGCTCATAGTCCGATTCCCCGATTGCTCAATTGAATTAAAATTCACTTTATATGTATGAATATTCAATTTCAACCCCGGCGAGGAAATCTTTCACGTTTATCGTGGAAGCAATGTCGGCGGTGTGTGAAAATAGAAGGAATGAAGGCCATTTGACTTGAGGATATAGGCATGGCAAACCGCGAATTGCTGGAAGAACAACGTGAAGAGACCCGCCTGATCATCGAAGAGCTGCTGGAAGACGGCAGCGATCCGGACGCGCTCTACACCATCGAGCACCATCTGTCCGCCGAGAAATTTGAGGTTCTGGAGCAGGCCGCCGTTGAAGCCTTCAAGCTGGGCTACGAAGTGACCGACGCCGAAGAGCTGGAAGTGGAAGACGGTTCGCTGGTGATGTGCTGCGACGTGATCAGCGAAGTCGGCCTGAACGCCGAGCTGATCGACGCCCAGGTAGAACAGCTGGTGGCGCTGGCGGAGCGCTGCGGCGTCAACTACGACGGCTGGGGCACCTACTTTGAAGATCCGAACGGTGAAGACGGTGAGGATGACGAAGACGGCGACTACATCGACGAAGACGACGACGGCAAACGCCACTAATTCCTTTCCGATTAATGCCTGTGGGCCGGCTCTCGCCGGCCCCTGATATCCCCGTCGTCTTTCAAGCTGCAGCGTTGTTGGCTGCACTCTCTCACCCCAGTCACTTACCTGAGTAAGCTCCTGGGGATGAGTGAGCTGGCCGCCTAGCTGCAACTTGAAATACATAGGGCAATGACGCCATGACATACCAATCCCTGCTAGCCCCGATTTTAAGCTTCCTGCACTGTGAAACTCCCGACGCCTGGATCGACGCCGCGCGCCGTCCGGAAAACCTGCAGCTGTTGCTGACCGACCACCTGGTGTGCGAGCTGAAAGCCGCGCAGACCGGCATGTGGCTGATCCGCCGCTACGTGGCGGACAAAGAGAGCGGCGACGCGCTGTTGGCGCTGCTGCGGCCCTACGAGGCGTTTCTGCACGAAGCGCAGGGCGCGCCCGATACATTGTTCCGTCAGGGTCAGTTCACCCGCAAGATCCTGCCGAAAAACGGCTCGGCCTACGGCCAGGATCTGGCGGATCGCATGGTGCTGCTGATCAAGGAAGAACTGCATCACTTCTCGCAGGTGCTGGAGATCATGCAGGCGCGCGGGATCCCGTATCGTAAGATCACCGCCAGCCGCTATGCCAAGGGTATGATCCGCGAGATCCGCACCCACGATCCGGCGACGCTGATCGACAAACTGATCTGCGGCGCCTACATCGAAGCGCGATCCTGCGAGCGCTTCGCCAAACTGGCGCCGCACCTGGACGATGAGCTGAACCGCTTTTACGTCTCGCTGCTGCGATCCGAAGCGCGCCACTATCAGGACTACCTGACATTGGCCGAGCAGATCGCCGGCGGCGACATCAGCGAACGGGTGGCGCATTTTGGCCGCCTCGAAGCTGAACTGATCCTGTCGCCGGACAGCGAGCTGCGTTTCCACAGCGGCGTGCCCGCCGCCGCCTGACGTTGAGGCGCGTCCTTACTGCGGCGCGCCCAGCAACAAATCCACCGCCTTTTCCGCCAGCATAATGGTCGGCGCATTGGTATTGCCGCTGGTGAGCTGCGGCATCACTGAGCAGTCGATCACCCGCAGCCGTTCAAAACCGTGCACCCGCAGCTGCGGATCGGTCACCGCGTCCTGCGGCGACGGCCCCATGCGGCAGCTGCCCACCGGGTGATACACCGTCTTGCAGAAGTTGCGCACGAAGGCTTCCAGCTGAGCTTCGTCGCGCGTCCACTCCGGCTGCGGCATCAGCAGATCTTTGATCAGCGGCTTCAGCGCCGCGGTTTGCAGGAAGCCCAGGCCGAACTTCACCGCGCGCACGCTGCCGGCCAGATCGTCCGGGTGGCCGAGGTAGTTGGCGTGCAGCTTGACCGGATCGCGCGGGTTGCTGCTGCGCAACAGCACTTCGCCGCGCGCCTTCGGCTGCAGGTAGCCGACCTTGAGCGTGAAGCCGTGAATGTTCGGCAGCGGTTCGCCGGGCACGTCGTCCCAGCTGTCCAGCAGCGGCAGAAAGTGGATCTGCACGTCCGGCCGGCCGTCGCCCTGGCTGTCGGTGAAGGCGGCGCCTTCCAGCACGTTGGACGAGAGCACCCCGCTGCGAAACGCCAGCCACTGCGCGCCGTGGCTCAGCGCCTGCAGGCCGCGATCGGCGCCGAACAGGCTGATCGGCTCGCGGGTGCTGACGTTGATCGACATGTGCAGATGGTCGTGGAAGTTTTTGCCCACCGGCAGATCCGCCCGCACCTCGATGCCCAGCTGCTGCAGGTGGTCGCGCGGGCCGATGCCGGACAGCATCAGCAGCTTCGGCGAACCGACCGCGCCGGCGCTGACGATCACCTCTTTGGTGGCGCGCGCGGTCACTTCCGCGCCGCCGTTCTGGCTGTAAACCACGCCGGTGGCGACGTTGCCCTCGAAGGTCAGCCGGTGCGCCAGGGCGTTCAGTTTCACCACCAGCCGCCGTTCGTCGCGCACCGCCTTCAGATAGGTGCGGGCGGTGCTGGCGCGCTCGCCGTTGCGGGTGGTGGTTTGGTAGAAACCGACGCCGTGCTGGCTATCGCCGTTGAAGTCGTTGCGATAGGGCAGGTTCAACTCCTGGCCGGCGCGGATAAACGCCATGCTCAGCGGGTGGCGGTAGCGGTTTTCGCTGACCGGCAGCAGCCCGTCGGCGCCGTGGTAGTCGTCGGACAGGCTTTCGTTGGCCTCGGCGCGTTTGAAGTAGGGCAGCACCTCCCGGTAGCTCCAGCCGGCGCAGCCATAGCGCTCGGCCCAGTCGTCGTAATCTTGCGGCTGGCCGCGCAGGTAGATCATGCCGTTGACCGAACTGCTGCCGCCCAGCACCTTGCCCTGCGCGATCTGCATGCGGCGGTTATTGGCGTGCGGTTCCGGTTCCGTTTCGTAGGGCCAGCTCTTTTTGGCGATGATCTTGGCCACGCCGGCCGGCATTTTGATAAACAGGTTATTGTCGTCGCCGCCGGCTTCCAGCAGCAGCACCCGCGCCTGGGTGCGGCGGATCAGCTGCGCCGCCAGCACGCAGCCGGCGGAACCGGCGCCGACGATAATGTAATCAAAGGTGTTTTCCGACATGACAGCTCTCCGTGCGCGATTGGGATACTGGCAGAGTAGCGCGGGGGAGCAAGCGGTCAATTTACGATCGTTAATTTATTAACGAACTTCACATTAAATTTACATCGCGGTTTTTAACGTCAGTTTATCTGCTTGAAAAACGGCGTTATAGCGAGTTTTACTGATTGATTGCGATATTAATAAAAAGGCGCAGCAAGCTGCACCCTGATGGAGAGACGGGACGGTTACAGCGTTTTCAGCATGGTGACTTCGCAATCGACGTGGCCGGTGGCGCCCATCGCGTGGTCGATGTGTTCGAAACCCAGGTGTTCGTACAGCGCAACGGCCTGCGTCAGGCTGGCGGTGGTCTCGAGGTAACAACAGCGGAAGCCGTGCCGGCGGGCGAAATCCAGCGCCTGCAGCGCCAGGCGTTTCGCCAATCCCTTGCCGCGCAATACCGGCAGGAAATACATCTTCTGCAATTCGCAAATATCGTCTGCGCCGCCCTGCAGCGGCGCGATGCCGCCGCCGCCGGCGACCTGGCCGTCCACCTCGATCACCCAGTAAGCGCTGCGCGGCAGGCTGTAGAGCTGATACAGGGCGTCCAGATTGGGATCGGAGACGGTATAGCCTTTATCCGCCGTCAGGCCGTGCTCGGCGGAGACTTCGCGAATGACGTGAGCAATGGCGGCATTGTCTTCCGCCGTGATGGGGCGCACCAGCAGGCGCGCCGGGGTTGCTGTTGTCATGTTTACACTCGCCATTGAAAGAGACCACGTTCGTTTTTCGTTTTTATCGCAGCACGAAACGCGCCGGGGATTATTTCCCGGCGGCGTCCCTGCAGCAGTAATATCTTGTAATAACATCTAACCCGGCCCGGATGCAACGGCGATAAAAAAACAGCGGGGAAGACCCCGCTGTTTTTCAGGCGTTGGCGTGAGCCGGCGGATTACAGCGCGGCGATGGTCGCCTGCTGTTCCTGCAGCTTCACTTTGCCTTCTTTGCAGGCCGCCAGACGATCGCGTTCTTTGGCGACCACCGCTTCCGGCGCGCGCGCCACGAAGCCTTCGTTCGCCAGCTTGCCCTCGATCGCGGCGATTTCCGCATCCAGTTTGCCCATCTCTTTGGCCAGACGCGCGATCTCGGCGTCCTTGTCGATGAAACCGGCCATCGGGATCAGCAGCTCAGCGCCGTCCACCAGCTTGGTGACGGAGACCGGGCCTTTCTCACCGGCCGGCAGCAGCGCGATGGATTCCAGGCGCGCCAGGCGGGCGATAAAGCTTTGGTTCTCCTGCACGCGGCGCTGGGCGTCGGCGCTGCAGTTGCGCAGCAGCACGTCGAGCGCTTTGCTTGGCGCGATGTTCATCTCGGCGCGGATGTTGCGCACGGCGATGATGGTTTGCTTGATCCACTCCAGATCGTTCAGCGCCTGCTCGTCTTCCAGCGCGGCGTCGTAGGCCGGGAACGGCTGCAGCATGATGGTGTCTGCGGTCGTGCCGGTCAGCGGCTTCACGCGCTGCCAGATGGTTTCGGTGATGAATGGAATGATCGGGTGCGCCAGGCGCAGCAGCGCTTCCAGCACGGTAATCAGCGTGTGGCGGGTGCCGCGCTGTTCCGCTTCGCTGCCGTTGCTCACCACCGGCTTGGTCAGCTCCAGATACCAGTCGCAGAACTGGTTCCAGGTGAATTCGTACAGGATGTTGGCCGCCAGATCGAAGCGGTAGGTGTCCAGCGCTTCGCGGTAGGCTTTCACCGTGCGGTTGAATTCGGCCAGGATCCAGCGATCCGCCAGCGACAGCACTTTCTCGCCGCCGTTGAAGCCGCAGTCGTGCGCTTCGGTGTTCATCAGCACGAAGCGGCTGGCGTTCCACAGCTTGTTACAGAAGTTGCGGTAGCCTTCCAGGCGCTTCATGTCCCAGTTGATGTCGCGGCCGGTCGATGCCAGCGCCGCCAGGGTGAAGCGCAGGGCGTCGGTGCCGTGCGGCTCGATGCCGTTCGGGAATTGCTTCTCGGTGCGCTTGCGGATTTTCTCCGCCAGCTGCGGCTGCATCATGTTGCCGGTGCGTTTTTCCAGCAGATCTTCCAGCGAGATGCCGTCGACCATGTCCAGCGGATCGATCACGTTGCCTTTCGACTTGGACATCTTCTGGCCTTCGTCGTCGCGGATAAGGCCAGTCATGTAGACGGTCTTGAACGGCACCTGCGGCTTGCCGTTTTCATCCTTGATGAAGTGCATGGTCAGCATGATCATGCGCGCGATCCAGAAGAAGATGATGTCGAAGCCGCTGACCATCACGCTGGTCGGGTGGAAGGTTTTCAGCGCCTCGGTCTGCTCCGGCCAGCCCAGGGTAGAGAAGGTCCACAGGCCGGACGAGAACCAGGTGTCCAGTACGTCTTCGTCCTGGGTCAGCACCACGTCGGCGCCCAGGTTGTTCTCGCTGCGCACTTCTTCTTCGCTGCGGCCCACGTAGACTTTGCCGTTCACGTCGTACCAGGCCGGGATGCGGTGGCCCCACCACAGCTGACGCGAGATGCACCAGTCCTGGATGTCGCGCATCCAGCTGAAGTACATGTTTTCGTACTGCTTCGGCACGAACTGGATGTCGCCCTGTTCGACCGCTTCCACCGCCACTTTGGCCAGCGGCGCGGTGCGCACGTACCATTGGTCGGTCAGCATCGGCTCGATCACCACGCCGCCGCGGTCGCCGTAAGGCACCGTCAGGTCGTGCGGTTTGATCTCGTCCAGCAGGCCCAGATTATCGAAGGCGGCAACCACCGCTTTACGCGCCGCGAAACGCTCCAGGCCGCGGAACTCGGCTGGGATCTCGTTGCAGTAGTCGGTGCAGACTTCGCCCAGGGTGTTGAACACTTCTGCTTCCTGACGGATGTCGCCGTCGAAGGTCAGAATGTTGATCATCGGCAGGCCGTGGCGTTTGCCGACTTCGTAGTCGTTGAAATCGTGCGCCGGGGTGATCTTCACGCAGCCGGTGCCTTTTTCCATATCGGCGTGTTCGTCGCCGACGATGCGGATGCGGCGGCCGACCAGCGGCAGAATGATCTCTTTGCCGATCAGGTCTTTATAGCGCGGATCTTCCGGGTTGACCGCCACGCCGGTATCGCCCAGCACGGTTTCCGGACGGGTGGTGGCGACCACCAGGTAGTCTTTGCCCTCGGCGGTTTTCGCGCCGTCGGCCAGCGGGTAGCGCAGGTGCCACATGGAACCTTTGGATTCGCGATTTTCCACTTCCAGATCGGAGATGGCGGTGCGCAGCTTCGGATCCCAGTTCACCAGGCGCTTGCCGCGGTAGATCAGGTCTTCTTTGTGCAGACGGACAAACACTTCGCGCACCGCGTTCGACAGGCCTTCGTCCATGGTGAAGCGCTCGCGCTCCCAGTCCACGGAGTTGCCCAGACGGCGCATCTGACGGGTGATGGTGCCGCCGGATTCCGCCTTCCACTGCCAGATTTTGTCGATGAACGCGTCACGGCCGTAGTCGTGGCGGGTTTTGCCTTCTTCCGCAGCGATCTTGCGCTCCACCACCATCTGGGTAGCGATGCCGGCGTGGTCGGTGCCCGCCTGCCACAGGGTGTTTTTACCCTGCATGCGCTGATAGCGAATCATGGTGTCCATGATGGTCTGCTGGAACGCGTGGCCCATGTGCAGGCTGCCGGTGACGTTCGGCGGCGGGATCATGATGCAGAAGCTTTCCTGGCTGGTGTCGCCGTTCGGCTTGAAGTAACCCTGACTCTCCCAGTGATCGTACAGCTTCTGTTCGATCTGTTTTGGGTCGTATGCGGTGTCGAGCTGACTGTTTGTCTTTTCCATTCTTTATCGTATTCAGTGAGTTGGCGGCGTAGCCGTGGTCAAATGGAAGCCGACGCTGCGATAGGCCTTGTAACGGTCGCGCGCCAACTGTTTCAGAGTGTCTTCGTAAGGAACGAAGTCTACCACTTCATGGAAAGCGGTAGCAAAATCGGCAAACTGCGGCAGCAGGGCGATCAGCAGATCGCGCGGGGCGTTGCCGCGCTTGCCGGGCCAGCACAGTTCCACCGGCGCGCCGTAGTGCGGCCCTTCGCCGGCCAGGTTGTGCGGCACGAATTCATGCGGCTCGCGCTGCCACAGCGCTTCGTCCAGCCGCTGGGCCTGCTCCTGGCTCTCGCAGGCGATCAGCACCCGCTTGCCGGAACGGAAGCCGCTGGCGGCAACGGCGCAGGCCACGGCCTCATGGGCGCTGAGCGCGCCTGACGGTTCCGCGTTGTCGAGCAAATAAAACGTCGCCTGTTTCATTAAGGATCCACCGCTGCCGATAAAAAAATGTAGGGGCACAGCATGCTGTGCCCCTTGGGATTATACCTGAATTACCGCTCAGATTTAATCGTCGCCGTTCAGGCCTGCGCGGTTTAATAGGAACTGCGACAGCAGCGCCACCGGGCGGCCGGTCGCGCCCTTGGCTTTACCGGAGCGCCAGGCGGTGCCGGCGATATCCAGGTGCGCCCAGGTGTACTTGCGGGTGAAGCGCGACAGGAAGCAGGCGGCGGTGATGGCGCCGCCAGGGCGGCCACCGATGTTCGCCATGTCGGCGAAGTTGGAGTCCAACTGCTCGTAGTACTCGTCGGCCATCGGCAGACGCCAGGCGCGGTCGCCGGCCTGCTCGGAAGCGCCCAGCAGCTCGTGCGCCAGCGGGTTGTGGTTCGACATCAGGCCGGTGATGTGGTGGCCCAGGGCGATCACACAGGCGCCGGTCAGGGTGGCGATGTCGATCACCAGCTCCGGTTCGAAGCGTTCGACGTAGGTCAGGGTGTCGCACAGCACCAGACGGCCTTCGGCGTCGGTGTTCAGCACCTCGACGGTCTGGCCGGACATGGTGGTCAGCACGTCGCCCGGTCGATACGCCCGGCCGCCCGGCATGTTTTCACAGCCGGCCAGCACGCCGATCACGTTCAGCGGCAGGTTCAGCTCCGCCACCACGCGCATCACGCCGTACACGGTCGCCGCGCCGCACATGTCGTATTTCATCTCGTCCATGCCGTCGGCCGGTTTGATCGAGATGCCGCCGGAGTCGAAGGTCAGCCCTTTGCCTACCAGCACGATCGGCTTAGCGTCCGGATTTGGGTTGCCCTTATATTCCATCACCGACATCAATGATTCGTTCTGCGAACCGGCGCCGACCGCCAGATAGGCGTTCATGCCCAGCTCTTTCATCTGCTGTTCGCCGATGACGCGGGTGGTGATGTTAGTGCTGAAGGCGTCCGCCAGTTGGCGGGCCTGTGAGGCCAGGTAGCCGGCGTTACAGATGTTCGGCGGCATGTTGCCGAGATCTTTGGCCGCCTTGATGCCGGAAGCCACCGCCAGGCCGTGCTGGATGGCGCGCTCGCCGCTGGTGAGCTCACGGCGGGTCGGCACGTTGAACACCATTTTGCGCAGCGGACGACGCGGCTCCACCTTGTTGCTTTTCAGCTGATCGAAGGTGTAGAGCGTCTCTTTGGCGGTTTCCACCGCCTGACGCACTTTCCAGTAGGTGTTGCGGCCTTTCACGTGCAGTTCGGTCAGGAAGCAGACCGCTTCCATCGAGCCGGTGTCGTTGAGGGTATTGATGGTTTTCTGGATCACCTGCTTGTATTGGCGCTCATCGAGCTCGCGCTCTTTGCCGCAGCCGATCAGCAGAATGCGCTCGGAGAGAATGTTGGGCACATGGTGCAGTAGCAGCGTCTGCCCGACCTTGCCTTCCAGTTCGCCACGGCGCAGCAATGCGCTGATATAACCATCACTGATTTTGTCGAGTTGTTCTGCGATAGGGGACAGGCGGCGCGGTTCGAAAACGCCGACTACAATACAGGCACTGCGCTGTTTTTCCGGGCTACCGCTTTTTACACTGAACTCCATGCACTCTCCTGAATCTTAAAGACAAAGGCGGACGCTACGGCTAGAATAACCGACTCCGTAACGATCTCCTGCCATTTGAGTTAACGGATTATGTTAACCTGAACGGCATAAATTGCTCTGTTTTGGCGACTATAAGCAAGTTCCTATAGGACACCCAAACGGCTTGATGTTGTAATACTATTTTAGCTGTGAAGGTTGCCATATGATGAGAATAAATGGCGGATTAACGATGAAATTATCGATTTTCCTGCAAAAAGACAAGTTTTCACAGGCGTAATAAGCGTGATCATCATAAGATATCTGGTACGGGAAACGCTCAAGAGCCAAATCGCCATCCTGTTCATCCTGCTTCTGATCTTCTTTTGTCAGAATTTGGTCAGGGTGTTGGGCGACGCGGTGGACGGCAATATCCCGACAAACTTAGTACTCTCTCTGCTCGCGTTGGGCGTGCCGAAAATGGCGCAGCTCATCCTGCCTTTGAGCCTGTTTCTCGGCTTGCTGATGACGCTTGGGCGGTTGTATACCGAGAGCGAAATCACCGTCATGCACGCCTGCGGGCTGGGCAAACGCACCCTGATTATCGCCGCCATGATCCTGGCGCTGCTCACCTCTGCGATCGCGGCGGTGAACGTATTTTGGGCCGGCCCCTGGGCCTCGCGCTATCAGGACGTGGTGGTGAACGAAGCCAAGGCCAACCCGAGCATCGCCGGGCTGGCGGAAGGGCAGTTCAAACCCTCGCAGGACGGCAACGCGGTGCTGTTTATCGGCAACGTGAAGGGCAGCACCTTCAACGACGTGTTCCTGGCGCAGCTGCGGCCGAACGGCAACCAACGTCCGTCGGTGGTGGTGGCCGAGCACGGCAACATCGTGCAGCAGAAAGACGGCTCGCAGGTGGTGACGCTCGACAAGGGCACCCGCTTTGAAGGCACCGCGCTGCTGCGTGACTTCCGCATTACCGACTTCACCGACTACAAGGCGGTGATTGGCCACCGCACCGTGGCGGCGGACAACACCGAATCCGAACAGATGTCGATGCAGACGCTGTGGGAATCCGACGATCCGGACGCGCGCGCCGAATTCCACTGGCGCCTGACGCTGGTGGTGTCGGTGGCGCTGATGGCGCTGCTGGTGGTGCCGCTCAGCGTGGTGAACCCGCGCCAGGGCCGCGTGCTGAGCATGCTGCCGGCCATCCTGCTGTACCTGATCTTCTTCCTGCTGCAGACCTCGCTGCGCTCCAACGCCGGCAAGGGCAAACTGGATCCGATGCTGTGGCTGTGGCTGGTTAACGGCGTTTACTTCGCGCTGGCGCTGGCGCTGAACCTGTGGGATACCGTGCCGATGCGCAAGCTGCGCGCACGCCTGAGAGGAGCGGCCTGATGTTTGGCGTATTAGACCGTTATATCGGTAAAACGATTTTCAACACCATCATCATGACGCTGTTCATGCTGGTGTCGCTGTCCGGCATCATCAAGTTCGTCGATCAGCTGCGCAAGGTCGGCCAGGGCGAATACACCGCGCTGAGCGCCGGCATGTACACCCTGCTGAGCGTGCCTAAAGACATCGAGATCTTCTTCCCGATGGCGGCGCTGCTCGGCGCGCTGCTCGGCCTGGGCCAGCTGGCGACGCGCAGCGAACTGGTGGTGATGCAGGCTTCCGGCTTCACCCGCCTGCAGATCGCCGGCTCGGTGATGAAAACCGCCATTCCGCTGGTGCTGCTGACCATGGCGATCGGTGAGTGGGTGGCGCCGCAGGGCGAGCAGATGGCGCGCAACTACCGCGCCCAGCAGATGTACGGCGGCTCGCTGCTCTCCACCAAGAGCGGGCTGTGGGCGAAGGACGGCAACGACTTCATCTACATCGAGCGCGTCTCCGGCGATAAAGAACTCTCCGGCGTCAACATCTACCACTTCAACGATCAGCGTCGCCTGGAGACGGTGCGCTATGCCGCCACCGCCAGCTTCGAGAACGGCCTGTGGCAGCTTTCGCAGGTGGACACCTCGGATCTGACCAACCCGAAACAGGTGACCGGCACCCAGACGCTGACCGGCGAATGGAAAACCAACCTGACCCCGGACAAGCTGGGCGTGGTGGCGCTGGATTCGGATTCGCTCTCCATCAGCGGGCTGCACAACTACGTGAAGTACCTGAAGCAGAGCGGCCAGGAATCCAACAAATACCAGCTCAACATGTGGCGAAAAATCTTCTCGCCGCTGTCGGTGGCGGTGATGATGCTGATGGCGCTGTCGTTCATCTTCGGCCCGCTGCGCAGCGTGCCGATGGGCATCCGCGTGGTGACCGGCATCAGCTTCGGCTTCCTGTTCTACGTGCTGGATCAGATCTTCGGTCCGCTGAGCATGGTTTACAGCATGCCGCCGGTGCTGGGGGCGCTGCTGCCCAGCATGCTGTTCCTGCTGATCAGCGTGTATATGCTGCTCAAACGCAAGTAGCGGGGCGAGCGGTATGGGAAAAGGCGTGGCCGCGGGGCCGCGCCTTTTTTGTGGGTGCGGCATGCCCCGGTGAACCACTCCCCCGACCTGTCGCTTTTCGTCGTGCTATAGTCAACCCTGCGGCATGCGGATAGAGGGAGCGGGCAGTCAATGGAAGACGAATACAATCTCAGCAATATCATCGGCAAGCGCCTGGAAGCGGCGTTGGGGGAGTTGGGCGAGCTCCTGTGGGCGTATGTGGTGTTATCCAAAAAAGACATTTCCTGTATTTTTGGCGTCACCAACTACCCGACTGAATGGGTCAACAAGTATCAAGAGCAGGGTTTGCAGTACATTGATCCGGTGGTGATTACCGCCCGCAACCGCCTGACCCCCTTCGCCTGGGACGAGCAAATCATGGCCGACTCAGGGCTACATTTTCCCGAACTGTTCGAGCAGGCTCGCGAGTTTGGCGTGACGCACGGCTATACCTTCGTATTGCACGATTACAACAACAATCTCGTCACGCTTTCCTTTGCCTTCAGCGCAGAACAGAAAGCGGAAATCATCCCGGCGCTCATCGAACGTAAAGGTGAAATCTCGGTATTGCTGGCCTCAATCCATGAGTCGTATCTGGCGCTGGCCCCACCGTCAGATAAAAACGCCGCAGCGCTGGAGGGCAACGCCCGCTTTACCGACAGGGAAAACGAAATCCTCTATTGGGCCAGCGTGGGTAAAACCTACCAGGAAACGGCGATGATCCTGGGCATAAAGACCGGCACCATCAAGTACCATATGTCCAACGTCGTCAAAAAGTTGGGGGTAACGAATGCCCGACATGCCGTGCGCCTGGGGATGGAGCTGCGGCTGATTAAACCGGTGGATGGATAGGCTGCTCGCTCACGGCAGCTTTCGAACCGGGAAATGACGGGCGTTAATCGGTATTGAGTGGGCAGCGTGGCGGCTCACGAGAGGGAAGCAATACAGCACCGGCCCTGATTTCTACGATGTGAAATAATAACCTGCATGAACTGATAAAGGTCTAGTAAGGGACTGTACTTTAGTCTAACTAGTTTCTCACCCCTTAAGGCGATACACTTTCCCGGTAATGTTTTGATAAAAAATATAAAAAAAAACCTGACCGCGTAGGTCAGGCTGCCAATATTGGCCAACACCAGGGAAAATTTTCTTACATCATCTTAAAGCTATTAACTCTGCAGAGGCAAGTGTTCTCTGCTGGTTTTTACGCCTTGAGTTGCTATTTTGTTACGTATGTACGCTATTTTCTGGTGATTTTAGATAACCCCCCATCTAACCGAAATAGCGCCTCTCCCCTGAAAGCAGTATTCCGCTTCTTTATTTCCCATCTGATATTCATTAATGAAAAAATAGTGTTCTCGGAATGTTGCGCAACCTCATTCTTTATTCGCTGACACATTGGCGTGCAATTATTTGCAGCATTGCCATTACGGCTGGGGATTATTTTGTTTTTGCCAGGCGCAGGGTGAGACAGTGGCGATGGGGGAGGCGGTTGCGGCCTGCGGTGTGCCGGGCTCCTGAACCTGTTTCGCTAGCAGGGCGAGCGGTTCTGGCTAGTGGGAGTGAGTGACGTGCGGCACAGGAGCCACCATTGCTCTGTGCAACGATGCTAGAACCTGGGATCGGATGGTATTGCGTGAGTGTGGCGCCTGATCCTGGATGCTCGTTGCAATGCAGTATGCTCATCATCAACGTGGTTGGGAAGGGCGCACAGCGAGAGGATGGGGCGTGCAAACGCGCGTGGCGGCGGTTTTTTCGACACTTAACTCATTGAACAACGGATAAGTGTTGCGTGCTGGTCGCGGGAAGGTATAATTCACCCGTTTTCCGCATACTACTTCAGTGCCGAAGTGGCGAAATCGGTAGACGCAGTTGATTCAAAATCAACCGTAGAGATACGTGCCGGTTCGAGTCCGGCCTTCGGCACCATTAAGTACCGCGCGAACAAGAAGCCACCGAAAGGTGGTTTTTTTGTGCCTGGAATTTGCCCTGGGCTGGGTTTTCTACGATTTGCGTCAACAAGCTGCTGCAACGTACATATGCTTAAAGCTAGTGCTATTGCATAGCCTGTTATATTGGTAGAGTTTGTCGGTACATCCCAAATACAAAGTATAAACTCGTTTGGAATAGCGGAGTTAAGTCTTGTAGGTATATCAAAGAACTGATTGAATCATATTCAATAGCGTATGGCAGGCGGAAGTGTTTACTGGACTCTTTTAATAATTCAATCGCTATTAGTTTCATTTGTTTATTTTCATTACAGATGATGACTTCAGTTGCTCAGCATAACTGGAGACAAACGCATCTGGAGATCAATTGTTATTTTGTATAGAATGAGGATATTCTTTCTTTTGAGAACATGAAGTTATGAGCGCGATCACATTACGTAAGGCGTTAGGTGTACTTGCGAAGTCATCTTCGTTTTCCGTCACCACCGTGACACATCGCCAGAAGGATGAGTTCGACCAGTTGAAAGAACAACTCTTTGTTAAACAAGAGATCGAAACTGAATTACAACGTTATTTAGATATTGCCGCGCCTGGCGAAATTATTTTTTTGTGCGGTAGTAGCGGGGACGGTAAGTCCGAAATTTTAACCCGCTGTCAGTCAGATCCGCGTTATCAGCGGCGATTTATTTTCCATCTGGATGCCACTCATAGCTTTGCCCCTCGACAATCAGCCATTGATGCTTTGAATGAGTTATTTGCTAATCATCATCAGCAGTCATCTCCGTTGCTCATTGGCATCAACACCGGAATGCTTGCTAACTTTGCCCGAGAAGGCGCTGAATGCCACAGGGTGATCCGGTCTGCCATTGACTCATTTTTATCAGGGCAGCAGGATGCAAGCCGTCCTTACCATAACGAGAATTGTTCTTTTTTTGATTTTGAACACTATCCTAAATTCCAGTTTAACGAAAATAAAAACTATTCATCATTTATTAAATCCTTATTAGATAACTTAACTCGTGACGATGATAATAATTTATTTCAGTTTATCTTTCGGCGCGATGAGTCAATTAATCCAGAGCTAAAAGAGGTCGCAAACTTTAAATTGCTTTGCATGCCTGGCGTGCAGAATGTATTAATTACGCAGCTCTTTAAAGCGCGGTTGATTAAAGACCAGTTTGTTACGACCCGAACGCTGCTGGACTTTCTGCATCATCTGTTGATGGGGCCTGGTTACTTATTTGATAACCTCTTCATCGGTGCAGAAAATGATCTGATTAAAAAAGTTTCTGATTTTGATCCCGCCAGACTGCATACCTATGAACTTGATCAGTTTGTTTTGCGCTATGACCTGGGACTGGGTGACGCTGATCTCGATAATTTTTTAGCCGCACTTGAGCCGTTGCACATTAAGTTTGATCGCCAGAGCGTTAAGCCCGGTGATGCAACCTCCTTGATCCGGCTTTTCTGGCTGTTGCAGCACGAGTCATTGGGTAATGATTATCATCGGAAATTTTCCGCTTTCTTTAACGAATCGTTGTTTGAACGTTACTCAGAAATCTGGCACTTGCATAGAAATTACACAGCAGATCCGGAGCAAAAAAGATCACTGAATCGCTTCTATGCTTTTGAGCTTATCGCAGGTATCCAGCGCTATGCTAACCGCAAAGCACCTGAATTAAGTATGCAAAAAGAAGAGTTCTTCTTGGGTGAGTTTGGTGGGGTAAAAATAACCGCACCGGTAGAGGTGAAGCCTGATTGGGATGCTATCCGTAATAAACATACGGCTCATCCAACTGGCTTCGATGTCTATTTAAAGGTGGGGCGAAATCCACTGCCGCATATCCATATCGGACTTAATTTGTTCGAATTATTGGACAAGTTGAATAATGGCTATCGTCCGAATAAATACGATAAAAATGCCATCGTGTTACTGGATGAAATTGTTGAGTTGATCGCGGAGCAGGCTAAATCCAGCAGCGAAATCAAATTTTATGATGGCAGACAACGGGTTTATCGTGCAAAGGCGGATGACGATATGATCACTATTAGCGGTATGGAGGGTTAGCAGAATGTACCCTATCGCGAACGAGTTAAAAGTGGGTAACAATCAATTGGATAGTTACCTGCCTGTGCGCAATAAAAATAACGATATTAGCTGGCAATTCGTCACTGGTCTGGTCCTTAGCTACGCCCTGAAACGCAAAATCGAAGCTTACGATCCCGAACAATTCCGAGAAGATTGTAAAACACATCTCCAGGAACTGCTTGATGAGCCTGCATTCTGGTCCGTGCTGGAACGGATGTATTTTTCCAGTCAGGATATTTTCCATGTCTCCCCACTTTTTTTACTGTTCCACGCCCAGTTTAATGGTGAAAAAATAAGTGCGAGTTCAACGGCAGATAAACGACTTGGCACGCTGTTTGCCCATTTGATGGGAGATTTCAGCCTTCGTTATCCCATACAGGACAGACTGAACTTCATCGAGCAGCAAATGCTGAATAAGCTCAATGAAAAAATAAAGCTGTTGGGGAAAGGACCGTTTGCTGAAGAGCAACCGTATCTTCCGTACATGGTAACGTGTTTTCAGTCCGATTTGGCGTTTTTGGCGGAGCACCCACAATACCTTTTACAAGAATTGACCAACACCCTACGTTTGTACGCCTTTAGCTGGTGCGCTCAACTGGCGCTCAATCTGGACAACTGGCAGGACGGCGAACCACAAAGCAAATCACTGTTTTTTATTCTTGATAGCGAAAAAGCCAGCTCCGAACGTGAAAAGGTGAAACGTTATGGCTATAAGCTTTTCGCCAGCCAGAGCGAAAAACTGTTTCCGATACTTTCCGCGCTGGAGGTGTTGCAGGTAAAAGGAGAGAAAAAACGCCCTCTCTGGCAGGTATATCAGGATTGTTTGAATTATTCTGGTCCCCCAAACCAGGTGTTAGATGAGATTAATGATTACATACAGAAATTTATTAGTAAGGACGAACGAGATCTTCCTGCTCGTGACCGCGCAACAAACCTGGAAAGTGCTTTCAAACAGCTATTATCCGTTGCCATAGAGCAATTCCAGGATAAAAAAACTAACCGCGCGGATATAAATAAGAACTACATTAAGGAGCTGGAAAGCCAGATTTGCACTGACTTCATTCAGGTCCGTGGTCGGGCAGGGAAAGTGCTGGTGCTAAATCAGGATCGTCTTCTGTTACTGACTAATCTTACTGTGGGCATAAATGACAAACTCCGCCTGCATGAACTGCTGCGTGGTTTTGAACAGCGCGGTTTTTATTTGGACAACCAATCGGCGCAAACGCTGGTGGCGTTTTATGAACGCATGGGAAACGTAGAGCGAATGAGTGATAGTGGAGACGCCGTATATGTCCGTAAAACAGTATGAAACCTATCTGGCAGAAACCTTTATTGAATGGGTAGGTGGCATCATTCAGCCCGGCGAGCGCTACCAGTTCAAATCTCCCGATCCCGATAATGCCCTAAAACTCTGGGAAGCATTCGTCTCTCTGGCGGACGGCAATCAGTTGGAAATTGCGCCAGGGCAGTATATTGATTGCCTCCCCTGCAATGGTGTTCAGCTTATTCCTGTACTGCACGGAGCCGAGGCTCCAGCATTCACAGAAAACTACATTTCTCATTTGCGCGATGAAGTTGCAGGGCGCAGCGGCATTTTTGCCCAAACAGCGCTGTTGATTATTCACAACAGTATGCTCGATACCCTGATTAACAGCACAAAAGACGTAGCTGCACCGGATGCTATCTGGTATCCACAAACTTTCAGTCATCAACTGGAAAAGCTTATTACCACTGGTAGTAACCGTTCGGAATTGTCCCGTTGTTTGCTGGAGGATCAACTGGCGACGGTACTGGATGAAGGGGCGACCGTATTTGGTTTCTCTTCGCTGTATCGCTTGCTGGATGATGGCAATCTGGATTTCTCCGAGCTTCATCTGTTTAAAGATGATGAACTACTGAACTATAGCCAGAAGCAGCTACGCACCCGACTGAATGAAAACCGGAAATTATATCGCCAGATAGAAGATAGTGTTGAACGCTACAGTGGACAGCTGGAGAATGTGCTGCCTGAGTTTAGTTCAAAATTCATTCAGGAGCATTTTTACGATAAAGATGACTGGCGTGAGCTCGATTTCTCCGACTACAGAAAAGAGAAAGAACAGAATAGTGAACAAAAACTGGTGCTGGAGAACGTCTCCGTCGAAAACGGCGAGGTTTGGCAACGGGCGAAAAGCGCCAGTAAGGCAGGCAAACGAGACATCAGCCTGCTGGTGCAGGTGCAGCCAGGGCAATCAAAGGCTGAGCTGGAGTTCAGTTTTCAGGGTAATGATCTTCAGGATAACCAGATAAAGATTGCCCATAATCGGCAGTTAAAGAATGCACCTTTCTGGCGCACTAGCCGAGCGGGAGGCAAGACTTCCCGCATTATGGCATCGGTGCCTTTTGACGGGCATCCTTGTTTCTTTAGTCTTGAACTGACCAACCGCAATAATTCAGCTGAAGAGTATAAATTTCGCCTGTTGTTGGTCGAGCAGGGACAATTCTGGCTTAACGATATCCAGCACTGTTACCGCATTGAGCCAGGTAAAGACCAAATAACCCTGCAACTGGAAGATAACACTCTGCGTATTGCCGAGTCTGGCAACTTGATCTGTACGTTGGATGACGAGAGTGAAGATATCAACTGCCAGCATTATGCTCATGTGAATTTTGAGACGCTGGCAAATAAAAGTGACCTGGTTCAGTTTGCGCTCGTTTCCGGTGATTCCCGTCTGTCGTTTAACATCGAGGGGCCGGGAGCAGAAGAAGGGCTAACGTTGCCGTTGCTTTTTGACCAAAGTCGTTTCAATAAATTGTTCAAAGAAGAGGGCAATGCAACCTGGAACCGACTAAAAGGGCGCATCATTCTCGATAATACTGAACACAAGGTCGTCGGTGTACGCCAGCAGTTGTTGATACTGGAAGCCTCATTAATTGAACAACGTCTGCTGGGTAAGGGAAGTGACGATAGTGAGTTTGCGCTGGATGAACTTCTTGCTAGTTACCCCGATCTCCATAACGCCTATGAGCAGTTATTTGCCTACTATCATCGTCGTAACACCCTACCGAGTCTGGTTTCGTGGTCAGCGGAATATCGCACACTGGTCAGCTACATTGTTACTACGTTTGAACGGTCACTCCAGCAAATAGGCCTGAGCAGAGCGCTGACAGCGCAAGAGAAACGTCTTCTGCATCTGGGGATTTGCCGCAATGATAGCCATGAGCGTCTCTCACCACTGCACCCATTAGTGCTGGCCTACCATCTACAACTGGCAGACACTATCGTTGCGGAGTCGGAACAGAACGATTCGGCTTCATTTGCCATACTACCGCCGATCACTCTTGATCGCTTGATGGTTTCCGGGTTAATGCCGTTTGTTTACCACAGTGAGCATGAATATGCGCAACTACAGCCGGTGGAGGAAAACCGCTTCTGGATTGATGCGGTTCCTCAGCGGCAGGTCAGCCATGACTACGTTAAACGTTTGGTAAAAGACAAACTCAATGAGTTCACAGACGCTTATGCCCGGTTGTTCCAGAGCGCTGAAAACAGTGCGTTGATTATCAGTGCCATTAATCAAGGGAATGCTAAAGAACTGTTTCTGGGATTAGTAGAATATTTTAAGCAAGAAAAAGAGCACGCTATTTCGGTTCATGTGAACTGCTATGATGAACGTTTGCTACCCAATATGTTCGATCACTTTGCCGAAAGTGGTAGCTATGAGCAGCTTAAAAACGATCTCGATCTGAACAGCGGCGTATGGCGGGCGGAAGCCGATATGCTGATTGACCTGCTGCGTAGCCGGTTAACGTTCAGCAAATTTGTTCTGCCGTCAGAAAGCGACAAGCTGGCCTATGCACATCTGGCATTTTTCACCAATACAGCACCTGTGGATTGCCGCCAGATCCGCATTGAAGATGCGTCTAGCGGGGTATTGTGTCATGGGTTGATCGCTGGGGAAGGTGCCGAAACGCAGGGGGATGCTTACTTTACCGCGTTTGGATTGCGTGATGTGGATACTGAGTCCTACTGCGCCCTGCGTCTTGCCCGACTAATCGGCTGCCTGTGGCAACCCGCACGTCAAAGCAACAGCCAGTATCATGGACAAGGGATCGGCCTGGCCGTGAGTGGCAATTTTAAACAGCTGCTCAATTACTCTTACAATAGCGCGCTCTGGACCACCATCATTGATCCTAAAGTCACCCTCGACTTTTTTACCAGTCAGCAAGATGTGGTGCTTATCCACTATTCTGACCAGTACACCAGTTGCGCGGGCTACGATGCTGTCACTGTCACGAAGCAGGTTGATTTATTCCTGCGGTTGCTCCAGACCGGAAGCCAGTCAGGGCAACCTGCTGTTGATAGTCAGCATCTGTTGGCTGAATTTAATGCCTTTAACGGTGAATGGCTGCTGAAAATGCTGCGTTCCAGTGAAAGAGAGCGTAAAGAGAAGCATGGCATTATAGGTGCGTACAAATTTGTGCAATCTATGTTGCACCAGTCCGATATTTGCTGGATTCCGTTATCAGTAGCCGAAATGATCCGCGTGTCCGGCAATGTCGGGCTGAAAATGAAAGAGAGTGATTTATCAAGAAATTTACAGGGTTATCGTAAAGGTGCGATCTCTGATGATGTGCTCTTTGTGGGATTCAAAGAAGACCGCCTCCATCTGTTGCCTCTGGAAGTTAAAACCGGGGCACGACCGGACTACAGCTACGCGGGCCAACAGGCTCGTGAGCTGAAACGTTATTTACAGCAGGATATTCTGGAACCACAAACGCTGGCATCACAGCTGTATCGGGCGCTCTTTATACGTCAGGTGTTGATGCAGGTGGAGAAACTACGTCTGTACGGGGTGCTGGACAGTAACAAACTGTCTCCCTTGCTGGATCGACGCGAATGGTGGTTAACGGGCGACTATCAGTTAGGTGAGTTGACCGACTATGCGGACGGCTTCGTTGTGGCGCATGTGGACAGCGCAACCTGCTTCGATCTCTCTTATAAAGAGACAGCGGAGAATATCTTACAGATCGAAATCCCTTATTCACTGTTGCCTTCGCTGATTGCTGCGCAGGGGGATGAACCACCGCTGGCGGAACGTTACCGGGTGCCGGAAAAATACCTGCTTAAGCCAGAGTGTGATGCCAGTCCGTCACAACCCGAAGTTGTGGTAAAAGTCACAACGCCGATCACTGCACAGTCCATTTCGGAACCAGAGTTGTTACAGCCTGCTGTATCGGTAGCGGCTCCTGATATTAGCGATACTCCATTACGGATCTTGTTTGGTCATGATGCTACGCGTCAGAGTCCGTTATATTGGGAGCCAACCAACACCGCCAAGTTCATGAATACCAATACCGGCATTATTGGAACGATGGGCACCGGTAAAACCCAGTTTACTAAATCACTGGTCACACAGTTGATGCGTAATCAGTCCTGTAACGTTGACGGTAAACCTATTGGTTTGCTGATCTTCGATTACAAATCAGACTATGTGGATGAGGCTTTTCTTGATGCAACGGGTGCTAAAAAGTACAAGTTATTTAAGCTGCCTTACAACCCCTTATCTCTGTTTGGCGATACGCCAATGCTACCAATCCATACCGCTGGTGGACTATCGGAAACGATGGCGAAAGCTTATGGGTTGGGCCATAAGCAGCAGCTCAAATTAGAAAATCTGATTTTAGAATGCTACGAAGCGGCAGGTATTTCGCCGGAAGATCCGACAACATGGTCAAGGACTGCGCCGACGATTGAAGATGTATGGCAGCGCTTCCTCGATCAGGAGAAGGTTGAAGAAGATTCGCTTTACGCAGCACTTTCTAAACTGGCGCGTTACAAGATATTCGAGACTATCCCGGAGAAGATGACCAGTTTGTACGAATTGATTGACGGCGTCACCGTGATTGAACTGGCTGGCTACCCGCCAGAAGTGCAAAACCTGGTAGTTGCGCTCACGCTGGATCTGTTTTATGCGCAGATGCAAAAGCGCGGTAAACCAGTGGTTCGGGGGGATTATCGTCAGCTCACCAAAATGATTCTGGTGGACGAAGCCGATAACTTTATGCGTCAGGATTTTGCCAGCCTGCGTAAGATCCTTAAAGAAGGCCGTGAATATGGTGTTGGTGCGATCCTGTCAACGCAGGAGATCACTCACTTTAAGACCGGGGAAAATAATTATGCCTCCTATATTTTAACGTGGGTAATCCATCGTGTTTCTGAGATTAGGAATGCGGATATTAAGGCGGTATTTAACGTTGATGATAAAGGTGAGCAGGAGTCTTTGATGGGGCAGATTCGACAGCTTGAGAAGCATTTTAGCCTTTATATTGATGGTTCAAAAACCGTTTCAAAGTTACGTGACAAGGCGTTCTGGGAACTAGATTAGTAAAATTTACTGGAGATATTGAATGAACGTTAAACCTGAGTATATGTCCTTTGGCGAATTATTTAAGAATAGTAATATTTTCTATACGCCTACATATCAGCGAGACTATTCATGGGAAGATGAGCAGATAGAGCAATTTTGTAATGATATACAAGATGCTTTGAGGAAAAAGAAATCCCAGAAAAGTTGCGAACATTTTTTTGGAGGAGTTGTCTGTGCTCAAGAGAAAACTTTTGGAGGGCACAGAAGGATAGAGAATTTATTAGTGGATGGCCAGCAAAGACTATCCACTATTGTACTTTTCTTTTCTGTCATTCGGAATATTATTAATGCACTTAATTGTGAGGAAGAAAAAGACGCCGAATACAGAACCATGATTTTAAAGGATATCTATAAATACTTTCATCTTGATGAAAGAGAAAATCGTGAAATTAAAAAACATGTAAGAATTACAATAGGCAATGCTGATAACGAATTTTATCAATCATTAATTGATGCTAACCCATTAAAAGCTACACGGAATTCGCATGAATTAATGTTAAGAGCTAGGAAAAACTTTAATGCCTTTATTAGGGATAGTCTATTTAAAAACAAAAAAATCTCCGAATGTTTAGAAATCATAGATGACATAGTCAAGTTATTTGAAGAGTCTTTTTTAGTTATTCATATTGTAACCAATAGTATTGATGATGCATACAAATTATTTACCGTACTAAATGATAGAGGCATTAACTTAACTGAAGGGGAATTACTTAAAGCATATACAATAGGTATATGTAGCGATAACACTTCGTATCAACGGAGTATTTCAGATAATTGGGATGCCATACTTAAACATCCATCAAAGAAAGTAACTGATTATTTAAGATGGATTTTAATTATGTTAACCGGCACTAATATTACTGCCTCGTCTGTTTTGGAAGAATATAAAAAAACAGTATTTAATGAATCAATAAATAAATCAGAAATAAATAAAACAGTCGCTTACATTAGAGAGTGTGTTGAGAGGCTGGAGTATATATCAAGTGGTGAGTGGCCCTTCGAGAATGATGATAATAATAAATGGCATAAAAGCAAATTAGACCTCCTTATCAATAAATTAAAACATTTGCATGCAATGCCATTATTACTGGCTGCAAGTTTCTCATCCGAAAATAACTTTAAGCATATTGTAAATGAAACAAGCAAATTTTTTATTAGATGTAAAATGATTAGTGACTTACATGCAAGTATTTTCTCAAAATTATATGCAGCCCTAGCATTAAAAATACATACGGAGCGTGATAGATTTGATATTTCTAATTTACATAACGCGTTTAATGAAACTCTCTTAGATAAAGATCATGAAGATGTAAAGTTTAGTGCTAATGTTAGAAGTTTGATCTATCAAAAAAAAGGAGATAATAAACCGATAAAATGTTTATTAATGACAATTCAAGAAAATTGGGAGTGGTTAATACAGCCTTGTCAGGGTAATAGCCTAAATAGATTAAAGAGAGAGGATCAAACTGTGATTTTTGATTTTAACAGTATGACTCTTGAGCATATATATCCATATTCAGCACACCAAGAGGATAAAAATATGGATATGGAAAAAATTAAAAATAACATTGGGAATATTGTCCTTTTAGATCCTTCTCGGAATAATAAGAATGATAATAAGTCTTTTATAAATAAGAAGGATACATTTAAAAATACAGGAATTGGTATTCATTCATGGATTTATGAACAAGAAAAGTGGACGGAAGAGTCTGTTAAAAAACTTACAGACATGTATGTTGAAGCTGCCATAAAGGTATTTTCTTTCTCTTAGAGAAATATATAAACATGGCGCTGTTATTAGCGCCATGTTTGTTTATATATTGTTAGATAAATCTCTCAAATTTCGATAATTTCTTAATGCAGCAATCCCATCCTCAACATGCGCCGCCCACGCCTTTATTATGTCCTTCTGTGTCAACTGCGGATAAAGCATCTTCAGCACCAATTCCGTAGCTTGCAGCGTTTCCCCAAGCCACGTTATTTTATCCAGCACTAGCGAGCCATCGAGCTTCTTAGTATCACGCTCAGGCGAATAACGAAACTCACTCTCCACCGAGCGGAAGAATGCCAGTCGAGTCGCGACATTGGGCGTAATCCCAGTATATCCTTTTAACTTCTTGAGCTGGTCTTCAGTCTGACGACTAAGCACCATTCGATTCGGGAGCATCAAACAGCCTCCTTAGTTAGTTCCCAGAAATAACCGGGTTTCAGCGCAGATGATTTGGTATGCGCATTAAACACAATCTCATAAGCATGAGAAATATCATCACGCAGTCGGTCGACGAAATAACGCTCGTCCACTTCAGTATCGGTGGATAGCAGCACAACCTGATGGCTGGCCTCCGGGAAATAATGATTAATCAACTTATCCCGGTGCTGAGAATCCAGACGCCCTAACGGCGTATCAATAATCACCGGGAAATCACGCCCAGAGGTTTTTGCAAGCGCCTCAAGAATCGCAATCGCATAAATCTGCTTTTCACCCGCAGAAAGCAGCTTACGATTAATCACCGAACCTTTTTCATCCACCAGTTCAACATCAAATGTCTGTGGGTTTATGTGCGCATTAAGCTGTAAATCCTCTTTACGAGCCAGCTTATGGTAGGCAATTTCAAAGTTAGCGGATAACTTTTTCACTCGCGCCTGCGTTAACACATCGCTGTAGTAATCGAGCAGGTTAATGGTCTCCTGCGCGTTTTTAAACGCACTGCTAAGACCATGTTGGCTACGGGTTATGTCATGTGCTTTCTGTACCTGACGAACACATTCCAGTTGCTGCTGTTTCGTCCGTTTAGCCTCTTCCAGCAATGAGCGATATTTTTGCCGCTGTTTTTCACGCTTATGATCGAGATCGCGTAGTGCTGCAAAGAGATCCATTAACTGCTCGTCTTCCGGGGCGCGAGCAATATTAGCAGCGGCTTGTTCCAGTTGTTGTTCAATATCCGCTAATTGATGGCGGTACATATCAAAACGCTGCCATGCTTTTTTGCTGTCCTGCTCAATGGACTGCTGGAGCATACCGGCTTCACGTTCAGAAATATCAAACAGCAAATCACCTTTTGGTTTGGCTGCCATATATGCGTCCAAATTATTGGTAATCGCTTCGGTAGCAATGGCTCTGGTACTACTCTCACTGCTGGAACGGAACGCGATATCATTTTTGAGTTGAGTTAAAAATTGATTTAACTCCGTCTCAAAATTTTTCGCCTGCTTGATCTGTGCTTCATTGGTAATTTTTTCCAGCAACCGCGACAACGTATTAGGCGCTAACGCATAGGGCAACGATCCATCGCATTCCTGTCGTAACGCTTTTTCCAGACGCTCTTTTTCTTTTAACAGCGTTTCAACTTTCTGTTTTTCCTGTGCTTTAGTCTGGGCAAATGCGCCGCCCTGCGCATTTAACAATCCCTCATGGCGAATAATGTCCTGGGATAAAAATTCAATCCGCGAGTTGACGAAATCGGCCTCTTCCAGCAATTTCTCTGCCTGACCGGCAAGCGTTTTAATCTTTGCTTCAAGCGCTTCAACCTGCTGTTGCTGGGAGCCAGCCAACTGCGCGGTTTGCTGGCGTTTGACAAAAATCATCAGGTCATTTTGTAGTCTGGCGATCAGATCCAGTCCCAACAAACGACGCACCGCTGTACGCAGAATATTGCCAGATTCATCTTCCGCCAACTCTGCAATCTTCTCTCCATCAAAAAAGAAAAGATCGGCGACACCGTGAGGAATTAATTCATTCAAAAACCCTTGGCACTGGTCATAACTGAGTTCACTACGCGGTTGTCCATCCTGTTGCAAAGAGAGACGATCTTTCTTTCCTTTCTTCCAGCTTCGCGTGACGGTGAATTCAGTCTCATGGCCGTTTTGGTTGTAGGTAAAGGTCAGTTCTACTGCGGCCTCATCCGGACGCTCTGCTGTATACGTCCCGTTGTGCACCAGTGCCCCGAGTTGTTCAACATACTCCTGCTGCTGCATTGCCGGGCCAAACGCTAAACGCCCATACAGTGCCAGTCGAATTGCCGACAAAATAGATGTTTTCCCTGCACCATTTAAACCACCAAATAGCACAATCGGGCGAGGGTTTACTTCATGCGGACGCTTTCTGGGAGCCAGATCGATGGTGTGTGTGCCGCAAAATACGCGAAAATTATGTAATACTAGTTGCTTAATGAGCACGTTCATTTTCCTCATCGATAAGCACAGACGATTCGCCTGCATCGATAATTCTGCGCTGTAAAGTCTGGAGTTCAGCTTCTAGCTTATCCACTTCGTCCTGATGAATATCTCGGTCGTTGCGTTTTTGCAGCGTTGCCTGTTGCTGCTGGATTTCTTCCAGGCTGCCCCAGTCCTGCTTTAAAATTGTTCCGAGCTTGTCAAAAATCCCCTGGCGACGACTTAACCCTTCCATCGAGGTTTCCAGCTCAATCAGTTTCATCACCATTTCAGGTACTACGTCGAACCCTTGCGTTATCTGCGCCAGCAAATCAGCATCGCTGGCATCAAAGCGCGACTGATCGTCAACCACCCAATTCAAATCCTGCTGATATACCTCGCGGTAAATCCCCGGCAATGTGTCGTGCCAGTCTGGCTCGTTAGGATCTTTCAACCACTCCTGACGGATAGCGTGCAGCTCCGGCTGGGTAATTAACGTAATCGTGTGGCCCTGGGCGTTTAAATCACGCTCAATTTCCAGTAAGTCTTTTAACCACTGCTGGCGGTATTTGAGCCAGTAGGGGCCAGGAACATGCTTACGCTCTGCGCTACGATCTTCGCCGTCTTTAGCGTACTGATAGCTCACCTTACCAGTGCGGCGTTTATAGTTGCGATAGGTGTCTTTATTCGCCGGATCGGTGGTAAACGCCAGCAGATCACGATATTTCAGCAAAGGCGACATCCACTCTTCGCCATTTTTGATCAGACTTTCCATCGCTTTATCTTTGGTGACTACGGTACAGGTCCAGCAGCCAAAGCGAGAATTCCCGCAAGAAGGGGTACTTTCGTCGATCACCAAGGGACACTCACCCTGTGCGGAAGAGTCCATATACAACGTCCACAGAGGACGATTGTTTCCTCCCCACGGGCTTTCCCATTCGTCGATATCTTCAGGAGCATAGCGGAACGCGCCGCGTAGCAGTTTCCAGACGTCTTCTACATCCCAGGTATCAATAGGGGTATAGATAAACGCATTTGCTAGTGTGGTGTGCCGGGCCAGGCGGGAGCCATCAATTTTGTGCTTTGCGATGACCTGCGCACGGGAGGCACTCTCGCTACTACGTGAGCCGAGGACAACAATCACTTCATCAAACTGGCTGACCTTATCTTTAATAAAGTCGCTCACCGGATTGATTTTCATACGCTCGGTACACCAGCGAAAACTACGGGTTGGGGCCGGATAACCTTTTCCCAGCAAATTAACCCAGAAGGTTTCATTGGTTTTTGGCATCACGGCATGTTGGGTGATCGGCAAGCCATTGCGTTTTGCACAAGCCTCAATCTGCAACATGGTTTTCTTAATAAGATCAACAACTACTGGCGTTTCTACCAAAGTGTCGGAGGATACTAAGAAAACATCTTTGCTACGCATTTCAGGGGGTAAGCCCAGTAAGGCCAGATATACCAGCGTAATAACCGCTGAAGAGTCTTTACCACCACTGTAGCCAATTACCCATGGGCGTTTATCTGCGCAATAAATTCTCTGAACTTCAGCAACATATTCGGATAAGGGGCGTCCAGCGAACAGCTCCTGATTAATAAAATCTTCGTATTCGGCCAAATCGTAGGCCTGAACTAATTTACTCATGAGACAACCATTTGAGCTTCAAGCTCCTGTTCTTCAGGAGTGAGGGGGATTGAGAGCGCGATTTTTAGCGCATTACAGGTGAGCTGGATCGCCGTACTGGTTTTACTCAGTTTGCCGTGCTGCATCGCACGTTTGACGAGATCCGGGTTGTTTCTGCGCCAGTTAAAAGTTTTAAGTGCGGCTATTTTCTCCGGCCATTGCTCAGGATAATCCGTTAGCAGGGTATATCCCAGTTGCCCAAGTGCCTGCAATCCAATGCCATGAGCGTGAACATAATCTTGTCGTAACTGAACCGGTGAAACCTCTTTTTTAGCCGCTAGCTGCCAATCCGGCATCACGCTAAAAATAGCTTGCCAATATTGGGTAGCAATTTGGGTGCATTCCTCAAAGTTGTTCTCTTTGGGATCTTTACCCAACAATGCGCGGGTAGCCTGCTTGATGCTGCTCAACGTAAATAACTTATTCGACCGCTGACTGATGCCAGATTTTTCCAGTTCTGTCATCCCAACAAACGGCTCTATGGACATCGCCAGGTAACGTGCCAGATTTGAACTGGCATCGCGATGATCGTATAGAGACGCTAGCGACGGGCTGGGGCGAATGGCGTATTTATTCAGATCGGCGAACATCTGCTGGCTGCGTTTTAACCCTTCATCGACAAAAAACAGCACCGGAATATTATCCTGCCCCAGTTCCGGGCGAGCGTCTAAAGCGTCTTCAATTGCTTTACGGCGATGCTGGCCATCATTAATGAGGATTTGTGCATCCATTGGCACACATAACGTCCCCAGATTGTTTGTACCTGGGTGCTCATCAAACTGGACGTCAACAGCGATGGACGCTGTTAGTGCGGAAAATACATAATCTTTCGGATTTTCAAGAAGATAACGAACCATTTCGGGGATGCGTGATTTATTCAGCGTGCGCTGCGCGCGTAGCTCAGGCGGTACGTCGTTTTCATCAAAGCTGAATATCTTGGGGATGATGCGCATCGGGCACGTGGCGATGTAGAAAGGGCGACCAGCCTGAATGCCACGTATAGCTGGAAACGAGTAGCAATAATTTGCATCAATATTAGCCATACTAAAATCCGTTTAGATATCCAATGAATTTCATTACGTGATATTTTACGTAATCTACGGCTGGATTTATAGCTTTTTTACGTGAATTTTTACGTACTAAAATTCATTTTTCATCAATATGTTACTATGTTACTAATAACCAAAGTATTCTGTAGCTGTTGTGACTCCTGGGTTTTATATTTTTTATTTACAATCATAAGGTTAAAAATTTCTGGTGCTTTGGGAATCGTTCCTGCCTTGTGATCTCTTCCCTTTGTTCAGTACCGACGTAAAGTGGAGTTTCCGGCCTTTCTTTCCCTGAGCAAATGAGGTCATCCGGCATGAAAAAGAGGCGTTATACCGAAGAACAGATAGCTCTTCCCTGAAGCAGGCAGAAATAGGCACGCGGGTGGAGGAAGTCTGCAGAAAGATGGGGATTTCTGAGGCTAATTTTTACAATTGGAGAAGAAGTTTGGCGGCACGGGCGTGACGGAACCGTGTCGGCTGCTCCAGCTGGAGGAAGAGAATCACCGCCTGAAACGGCTGGTCGCCGATCTCAGTTTGGACAAGGAAATACTGTAGGGCGTCATCCGAAAAAGTTCTGAGGCCGGTGCAGAAACGCGAGGTGGTCGACTATCTGCTGGCTGCGTACTGCATCGGGGTTCGCAGGGGATGCCGGCTGATGATGCAGAGCCGAACGGTCTATAACTACCGCAGCTGCCGCGATGATAGGTCCCTCACGCAGCGGATACGGGAGATTGCAGAAACCCGCATTCGTTATGGTGTGCAGCGGATCCATATCCTGCTGCGGCGCGAGGGCTGGCTGGTTAACCACAAGAAAACTCATCGGATTTACTGTCTGGACGGGCTGAATCTGCGGTCAAAACGCCCGCGGCGGCACGTGACCGCCAGGCACAGGCGTATCCGCCCGGGCGTGACCGCTGTGGATCAGTGCTGGAGCATGGATTTCGTTGCTGATAATCTGTTCAACGGACGCCGGATCCGTGTCCTGACTGTAGTCGATAATTTTAGTCGTGAATGCGTGGCGATCGAGGTAGGCCAGGGACTTCGCGGTGACGATATGGTCACCGTGATGGAACGTATCAGGCAGACACAGCATCGTTTACCACAGCGGTACAGACGAACAATGGCAGCGGATTTATCTCGAAATTCCTCGTAAATAACCAGACTCCGGCAGAATTTATCCGAAGCCTGCAAAAAGGCCCGGTTCTCTGATTTAGCCTGGCACTGATCTTGGGAAGAGATCAGGATCACGTGGTATAAAGAAGTTTGCTTTTGATCGGTGAAAAATAGGAAACTAAAGCACCGTTTCGTCTGCAACATCAGCCTGTTCACCTTCCTGTGAAGCTCAACGTTTGAGCAGCTAAGTCTGCTACTCTGCTACGTTGCATCGAAACAAAAAATTTGATGGGTATTGAAAGTGAATAGCTGTGAGTAATTTTTGATCAAAAGCAATCAAAATGTTATCAATGGTTGTTCTGTCGTGTGTTTTTTGAATATATAACAGGTAAAACTATGTCCTGGCTTAATTCTGTCTTATTGGCGCTCACCTCGGTGCAACCTTATATGGTGCCGGCAACCGTTATCGGCCTCGTCAGTTTTGCATTCCTCTGTTTTATTTTCTTTTATCTTTTTAGATCAGTTAAAATTATTAACAACCTGAAAAAGTATACTCAGTCGATTAATAGCATCGAAAATAATGAGCCAGATGATCAACTTCAGCATCTGCAAAATTTGTTTGTACAGCCTGAGATAAAGCACGCCTGGAATGAATTCGAAGAATCATTGCACTCACAATATGAGCTGGAAGATGGGGAAGAGAAAATCGTCCGTATTCGGGCTACTGCACCAAGCGCCAGCTTCTTCTCGGAGCAACAGCTGGTCGATATTCCTCTGAACACCGAATTTTTCAAACATCTGCCCGGCATTCTGACGGGGGTAGGGATTATCGGTACCTTCTATGGTCTGATGATTGGTCTCAACCACTTCGACCCCAGCACACCAGAGCAGGTTTCCAGCAGCGTCAATAATCTGCTGCGCGATGTGTTGTACGCCTTCCTGGGATCTGCATTTGCTATTTTCGCCTCCATTCTGGTCACCTGGCTTGAAAAATTATCCATCGCTAAGTGCTACAAATATCTGGAAAAATTCACAGCTGCCCTCGACGCACTTTACGTCAGCGGCGTGGGCGAGGAGTACCTTGCCTCACTGGTAAAATCCAGTAATGAAAGCGCGACCCAGGCTCGCCATCTGAAAGAGAGTTTGGTTACCGATTTACGTGATATGTTGCTGAATCTGGCCGAACGCCAGAAAGTGGAGAACGAGCGGTTGGCAACCACGCTTAGCACGACCTATCGAGAATCAGGGCAACAGTTTGCCGAGCAAGTCAGTGGCGCGATTGAAAATAGCCTGAAGTCACCTCTGGATAAAATTGCCGGCGCAGTGCAAACCGCGAGTGGCGATCAAAGCGGCATGGTGCAGAACATGCTCCAGGATGTGCTGACGGCATTTATGGCGAAACTCGATACCACCTTTGGTCAGCAGTTTACAAATCTTAACGACATGATGGGGCAAACCGTTGGCTCGATTCAGACAATGCAAACCGGTTTTGCCACGTTGCTACAGGACATGCGTCAGGTGAGCGATGATTCCCGTCAGGGCAGCGCCCAGCTCATTGAGCAACTGTTGTCAGAGATGAAGTCTGGCCAGCAAGCTATGCAGGCTGGCATGAATGACATGCTTACTAGCCTTCAGGCCTCAGTTGCCAAAATGGGTGCTGAAGGCGAAGGTGCTGGCGAACGCATGGCCCGCCAGCTTGAGAAAATGTTTGCCGACAGTGAGGCGCGGGAAAAAGCACAGGCAGAACACATGTCCGCCTTTATTGAAGCCATTCAGAATTCAGTACAGCAGGGCCAAAGTGCCACGATGGAAAAAATGGCAACCTCTGTCGAAGCGCTCGGTGAGCAATTGGGTAGCCTGTTTGGGCAGATTGACAAGGGCCAACAACAGATTTCAGCGAATCAGCAAGCGAATCAGCAGTCCCTTCACGAACAAACACAGCGTGTAATGAGTGAGGTAGACGATCAGATTAAACAGCTGATCGACACTGTTGCCAGCCAACATCAGGGGACGACTGAAACACTCCGCTTGCTCGCAGAACAAACTAACCGACAGATTCAGGATATGCAAAACGGCGCGGAAAAAATGCGTCTGGCTGCCGAACGCTTTGAGCATGCAGGTGATCGGGTGTCGGAAGCAAACCACCTTACCGCTGACGTGCTGAATAAAGCGCAATCAGCAGGTTCATCACTCTCCCTTGCCACCAGCGAACTCACTTCCGTTGTGGCTGATTATCGTAACAATCGGGAAGCTGTTAGCAAATCCATTGCCATGCTGGAGCTGCTCGCCGCCAATACGCAGTCTGAACAAACCACACGCAATCAATTTATCGCCGATCTTAAGCAGCACGGTGAGCGTCTGCAGAGCTATAACCGGGAAGCACAGGCCTTTATGGAAAATGTCAGTAACGTGCTCGGGAAAGGGTTTGAAGACTTCTCTGAAGGAGTTTCACGCAGTCTGGATAAAACGCTGGGCAAACTGGACGTCGAAATGGCGAAGGCCTCTACTCTACTCGCGGGTTCTGTCGAACAGATCGGAGAAAGCGTCAGCGAGCTTGATGATGTCCTGTCACGCGTTCGTGCCTAAGGGGTGACGGCTGATGTTTGGAAATGCATTTGGCGTTAAAAAACGCCGCAGCGATGAAGCAGAGAAACCCTTCTGGATCTCCTATGCCGATTTGATGACTGCCATGATGGTGTTATTTCTGGTCGTTATGGTTGCTTCGCTGAGTTCCGTTACACAACGTATTCAACGTGCGGAACAAGGTGAAAAAACAAGGGGACAGGATATATCCAGACTGTGTGAGCGCCTGGAACTGCATGCCCGCAACGTGAATAAAACCATCGTGGTAGATTGCCACGATAACCGTATCAGCTTTGGCGAAGCCGGGCGTTTCAATCACAACCAATTTTTCCTGAACGCTGAAGGGCAAACAGCGTTGCAGGATGTTGTTCCTCTTGTGCTGGAAGCGTCCAACAGTGAAGAAGGCAAGAAGTGGTTTAAGCAAATTGTCATTGAAGGGTTTACCGATACCGACGGTTCGTACTTATACAACCTACATCTTTCCCTGCAACGATCTGAGTGGGTAATGTGTAGTCTGCTCGATAGCCGCAGCCCTCTGCAAAAAAATATATCTGCAGAACAGCAGCTCCAAATCCGTAAACTTTTCCTCGCGGGTGGCGTCTCCTTCAATAATGCCAAGGAAAGCAAGGAAGCTAGCCGCCGTGTCGAATTACGTATGCAGTTCTTCGGACTTAAAGATAAACGTGATGGGACCGGTGAGGTGGATTTTCCCCCCGTCGTCAATAAAGAAGTTTGCCAGTTGGTGATGCCGCAATGACACCCGCACTCAATTCTCTTTCTCAACGCATTGCAGCGAGACTCTCTTCCAGCCAACGGGATGGCCATTATCTGCATAATGATTTCCACGCGCTGGCCTCCGCTGCTATCGAAATGGAAAAGCGGTTTGATAAGGCAGAAAAAATCCCTTTACCGCCACAAGAAATGCGGCTGGCGGCTATGCGTCGCCTTCGTCTTGCACAAGAACTTTCGGAACGAGAGTGGCGGATGGTGTTTTATGGTCTCGCCGATAATGATCCGTCATATCCTGATCAGCCAATACTGCTTGAGGATGATGCTTTTTTCCCTGAAGTAAACAATGCCATCAAAAAACGTCTTGAAACTAAAACCCTGAAACGTCGAGACTGGGCCGCACTTTGTTCAAGCTATTTTGCCTACCAGAACCCATCACCTGAGACAAACCCACACTGGTGCGTGCTGCGTGGGCATATCGCTCAGGGTTACCTGGTGGTGAAAGCGGCTATACGAAGAGAAAAGTCGTGGATTAAAACCATTGATTTTTATAATGATATCTTTACCCCACAGGCGGGGGACCTGATCTCCAGACAGTTACTTGCGGGTGAGATCAATTCATTTTCGTCATTAGAAAAAATCGCACAAATCCCTGATAGCAGTTGGTTGTGGAAACGTATTTTCACGGTGCTTTTAGCTCAGCTAGACACACTTGACGATCCCCAGTTTCTGGACAAAATTAGCTGGTTGTTAGGTCTGGCTGCGCAGTGGGTACGTTTCCGTGATGACATCATGAGTGCGATCCTGACTCGTTATTACCATTCTATTTATCGCGATCAGTCTCATTCAGCTCTGAAACAGGCCGCGCTGGAATACTGGGATAACCCGCAACTGAAAAGCCAGCAGAATAAATGGCACCAGTACGTTTCTGAACCCGTAGCAGCCATGGTGCGAGGCTGGCTGGCTAAACAAGACCTGATGCATTTCTTTGAACTGCTGCGCGGTAATGGTGATGTTGATCAGGCTCGATTGCACTACTGGCTGCGTTTTGCCAATCAGATGGGATTTACTCGTATCGTCATGGGGCCGGATGCCTGGCAAGATTGTGGTAGCGATTTTGTGAAATTCCGCGAAGAGAATAAAGGGCGGTTGAGCTATTTACGAGGCGGACGCAGCCTCGATAACGCAATGATTATGCAGATCAATGATTATCTGTTCGTCGAGTTTTCCGGAACAGGCAATGCAATGTATGCCTACAGGATAGGACACGCGCCATTTAACCCTGAATCTCGTACCCTGGACATCAACCATCTAAAAGATCAGGTACGCTGTGCGATTCGCATGCCTCATACGCCACGAGCTGAGGGCTATAACAAGGTCCGTATCACGGGTTGGATGCTGAAATACGATGATGAGTTACGCAAGTTAGGCATTCGGTGGATGGCGGAGGAATCCGTTAAGTTTGTCGATAAAAATGCGTCCTCCCCTGTTTCTCTGTCTGCCATCAAAATCATCAATCCGTTGCGTGATACGGCTATACAGCACTTGGTTGATGGTAGCTCATGTGTCGTCAGCGATAATCGACAAAAAGGCGGCGTGCTGTCCGTTCAGCTCAGCATACCTGATGACACCATAGAAAGAGAGTTGTTACGATTAGGCTTTGCGCCTGTGACTAAAGAACCACATCGTTACTGGATCAAATAATGCTGAAACGTCTGTTAAGTAAACTGACGGGAAACCGTCAGCAGATAGAACGCCACCTCAAGAATCAGTACCAGGTTGAGGAAAACGGGCTCAGTTTTCCTCAATCTTTGGTGAATGATCCCGAGCTTTGGGCGCTGGCATCCTGGCTTGAGCAATTGGCAGAAGAAGACTATCTGATATCACTCACAGACCGGTGGTTGTTGAGTTGGGACTCGCTGTATCGCCTACTGGGGGATGAGGAACATGCCAGCAGCCTGCCTCTTATCGGTGTACCTGAGGTAATGCCTTTACGCGCAAGCCTGAGTTCACGTGGCGCATTAAGTGACTGTGATTTTCGCGTCTGGATTGCTGAATGGGCTTCGCTTCCCGCCCGCAAGCCGATCCGTTTTAGTCGTACCGGTGCCATTTTAACCCATGAAAATCAGCAATACCTGTTATCGCGGGAAAACTGGGCACTCTTACAGGCAACAGAGCAACTCAATGCACAGCAAAATCAGACCCCTGGCGAAACCACTAATCAATTGGGATGGGCCGCAATCCGCAAATGTGCGAAACAAGCTGCCGCAAAATTTGATGATTATTTAGAAAAAACGCATGTCGTCAAACCAACTTCACTGTCATTACGTCTGCGTAAAGCAACGGTTGCCGATACTGAAGTTATCGAAATTGAACCCCATTTCGAGGACCAGCCACCTAACTGGCTGGGCAGTTTTGACAAGAACTCGCAGGTTCACGATAGCTACCGCATCCCCGGCGAGAATGGCGAACTCAGCCATGTCATCATCCCTCCCGAAGTAAAAGAGGTATTAAATTCAATACACTCGATCCCAGGTCGTCGAGTGGCCGGAAGTGAAGCGCTTTCCTTTGTTCGCAATCCTTATACATTTTTGGGTGAAGAGGCCGCCAGTGTTATTGCCCCTGAGGAACACGAACAGGCATTGTTTGATGCCAGGATTTTCTTTCATCATTTCAGGTTGATACCGCAATTGAGTGCTGAGAATAAGATCGCGGAAGTTATGCTGATACTTGAGCCCGTTTCACCTGTTCCCCAGCCAGAAATCACTTTTGTGTTCTCAGCGCCCTGGGAGCTGGAAAAATTCATACAGCAACTCGGTATTAGCGTTGCTGCACAGATGCCTGCCGGTTCATGGCAAGGCTACGAGCTGGAATTAAGTCAGTTCACTGAACAACAGTGGCTCGATTGCCAGACACTACTCACTCGCTGGCAGCAAGAAATTGAAGGAAAAGAATTTAGCGATGTGCTGGATATTGCTAAGTATGGCGATCGGGTGATTGGCATTGGTGAGTTTGAAAAAATCTCCTCACCCTGGCTGACCAAAGCGCAGAGTGAAAACTGGCTTCCAGATGACATCGATTTCTCATTCTCAGCATTTTCAGGCGAAGTACTGGGTGGTTGGCAGCCCGAAAATTTTAACCATTTAAACGAATTGCAGGAGAGAATTGCTCAGGCAGATGCAGCTGGTGAAATGCATATTGCCGTACCGTGGAATGATAGCCAATTACCGCTGGATACAGCCAAAACCTTCAGTAAAAACTGGGAAAAACAACATAACACTGAAAATGATGCTCAAGACAACGTTGGTGATAAAGCGGTCCGAGCTGTACTCAAAATTGAGCAGAATATTGAAGAAGCTGCCTACATCAAACAGCGCCGTGATTCACTCCTTAGTGCGCGTCATGCCAAACCTGAAATTCCCCTGAGTCTGAAAGAGCACATCCGACTTAAAGACCACCAACGTGAAGGTATAGCCTGGCTCCAGCAACTCTTCCTTCGTTCTCCTGAGGAAACCGCAGGTTGCCTGCTTGCAGATGATATGGGGCTGGGAAAAACGCTGCAAATTCTGAGCTTCCTGGTATGGTTCATTGAAAAATTCCCTGATGAACCACCAAGTCTCATTGTTGCCCCCGTATCTCTTTTAGATAACTGGGAACGTGAACTGGACAATTTCTTCTACCCTGCTGGGATTTCGGTGTTGAAATTGTATGGTGACACCATTAAGGCGATGAAATATCCGAAACAGGCTATTCCTGCTCATCTGCAGTCTCAGGGGATCAAAAATCTGCTCAAACCCGGCTGGCAGGGTGAGTCGAAAATCATTCTGACAACCTACGAAACGCTTCGCGATCAGGAGTTCTCGTTGGCGCGCCAGCCGTGGTCTATCATGGTGTGCGACGAAGCACAAAAAATAAAGAACCCTGCTGCATTAATTACCCATGCCGCCAATGCGGTACAAGCTAGGTTTAAAGTGGCATGTACAGGCACGCCAGTCGAAAACACACTTGTCGATCTGTGGAGCCTATTTGATTTTGCCCAACCAGGATTGTTAGGGGCACTAAATGAATTTGGTAAACACTATGTTCGTCCTATCGAAAACGAAGCGGGCCGGGATACAGGAAGACTTGAGAATTTACGCGCGTTGATCGAGCCGCAGACGTTGCGCCGAACTAAAGAAGAGGTTGCGCGTGATTTACCACAGAAAATTGAAGTGGAAAGCTGCAAGCAATTGATGTTGTCTGGTGCGCAAAAACAGCTCTACCTTTCGTCTGTTGCAAACTGGCAACAGCAGCAAGCACTGAGCGAAGGGATGCAGCAGGCCGGAACCGGTATGTTAGGTTTGTTACACCGGCTGAAACTCATTTGCGCGCATCCTGCAGTAGTCAATCCAGAGCAACGTTTTCGTGATAACTCGCCCAAGCTTAGCTGGTTGCTGAAAATACTCTCAGAAATAAAAAACACCACTGAAGACAAGGTTATTATTTTTACCGAGCTTCGAGATTTACAGCGCGAACTTCAACATGCGATCCATCAAAAGTTTGGTTTTCGTCCTGTTATTATCAATGGTGATACCAGCACCAAAAGTCAGAACCAGAACAGCCGTCAGCGATTGATTGATGATTTCCAGGCCCAACTCGGCTTTGGCGTGATTATTCTCTCCACGGTCGCTGTTGGTTTTGGGGTTAACGTACAGAAAGCCAATCATGTCATTCATTTCACTCGCTGCTGGAACCCAGCCAAAGAAGATCAGGCAACGGACCGGGCGTACCGAATTGGGCAAACTAAAGATGTGTATGTTTATTACCCGACGGTAAGGGATACTGAAATAACCACATTTGAAGAAACTCTGGATGACCTTTTACAGCGTCGACGTGCATTAGCCAGGGATATGCTCTGCGCTACGCCTGATTTGAGTGGTGCCGATTTTGAGGTCGTTTTGAAAGGGGTATAGCTTTACCTGGTTTTGTAAGTGAATAAACGGAGCTGAAAGTGGACTGCTCTTATGCCGGTAGACGATTCTGTATTATATTTTGAGCATAGGAAGAGCGTATGGGCACACCACAATTTACACCTGAATTTAAGGAAGATACCGTCCGTCAAATAACGGAACGTGGTTATTCCGTTGCCGAAATATCTGACCTTTTGGTCGTTTCTGCATATAGCCTCATTTTTATCTCTGGCTGTCCCAGGAGGGATATGTCCAATCTCTATTACTTGAAAAGTAAATTTCAGACGAAAAGTGGGGTTTCCCAATGATAAATAACCCTCCGATACCCATGTAAGCGAAATAGGAGAGTTTTTTTCTATACAGTGAATCTATATGAAACCGGCTTCTTTCAGCTCTATTTTTTTCATTAAAATCTTATTAATGTCCTTCCCATCCACCCCGCTATGAATCCGCCGATGGCAAGTTGGGCAGATGGCGCCCACCCACTGCGGATGATCGGGGCCTTCGTCGGCTAGGCGTTTAGTGTGATGGGGTTCGAGGTAGGGCTCGCCGTTCTTTTTCTTGAACGGTGCCGGCTGCTCGCAGGCTTCGCAGATGCCATTGGCGCGCTTGAGCACGTATTTTTTTACGTCTTCGCTGCGTTTGAACCAGGATTTTTTGCTGTCGCTCTGTTGGCGCTGGCCCGATTGCTGTGAGGACTGCAGTGCCTTCTTGCGCAACTGTTCGAGCGTCTCTGTCTGCGTATCAGCTTCATCGGTTTCTGCATCTTCTTCAACCGCATGCAGTGACGAGACTTTGAAAAGGTTAAAGGTAATGCCTTGCCGCAGGTTATTTTCGAAATCTAAGCACTGAATATGATCCCAAGAATCGCACTCGAACATGCCAAGATAGCGGACGCCTTTTTCTTTTTTGTTGTCTTCAAACAGGAAGATGTCTTTGCCGTCTTTTTTATGGTCACGGATGGATTTATTACCTCGAATAAATTCCATATCGCCTTTTTGGCCTTCTCCCGTATAAGAGAAGCTGCCTTCGGCTGTCCATCCATCTTTATAGCCGTAGGTTTCGCCGCTTTCTCCGGTGAAGATAAAGATCACCGGGAATTCCCGCGGGGTCCAGATACCGCCTTGCAACTGCCCGCCGTAGAGCTCGATAAGCGCTTTGCGTGTGTACAGTTTGCCTTCGGTTAAATAGTCAAAAGGATGTGGCGTTTCGACGATCTCAAAACCGAGGCCTTTGAGAAATTGGATGGCTTTTTCCGTTCCGCTATCGGCGTTGATTCCCTTAAACGGATAACCATTCTGCTCACTGTATGCTCTAGCGGCAATGCCTCGGATGTCGTACTTTTCGCCATTATAATGAAGGGTGAATTTTTTAAATCGCTTAATTTTATGTTGTTTTAAGAATTCATCTCGGCCAAGTTTTTTATATTCTTCGATGGCTTTTAAAACGGATTCTTTTGAAGATAACGCCTCTATTGCAGTTGCCAAAACCACTCCCTCACATTGCCGAGTAGCCTCTGAGCAATGTGCTTGCTGACGAGAGCAGTATGCATCAATACCCAGCAGTTAACTCATCGATTTACCGAATGAGTTAACTATGCCAGGTAGGGGAGGAAATGCCTACCTTGATGAATGCTTTTGTTGTGATATGTCAGTCAGATCTATTGGAAAAGCGTGAGTAGGAAGGGGCGATGAGCATCGCCCTGATTGTCGCTTACGTTAGCCGCAGGCTTCCATCTCCCGCAACGCCCGCCCATAAAGATTACAAAGCGCAGGAACCAGATGCGCTGTAGCGTTGAGATAGCGGTTCAGCTGTTCCCAGCCTTCGGTATCCAACTGCGGGGTCTCTTGCAGTAAATGGCCGAACAGCATCAGCCCGTGGCACAGCCCTTCTGCTTGCTCGGCAGAAAGTGCGGCCAGGTCTAAAAGTTCTGAAGGGTTAAAAGCGCTGAGATCGAGGTGGTTGAACAGTTGGCGATAGAGAGTGAGGGTGTTGGGGATGGTTTCAGAAGCGTTGGGTAAGTTTGTGTTTTCCATATCGGCTATTTCCATTGGGAGAGAAATACCGCTACCAGAAGAGACGCTAAACTCGGGTGGTAGCTCGAACGGCGTTAGCGTACCGGCCCCAACGGATACCGGCCTTCCCGGAGGAAGCACCGCCCGAGCCACCATTGTTTGGGTGCGCATCGGCATGTTCGAATTTATACCATATTCGATCAGGGTTGGGGGATTCGGAACGCTAACTCCGGCTGCGGATTTTGCCGCAGCAGAAAAACTATAACGTTATCAGTAAAAGGAAAAAATAAGCTGTATGGAATTACAGGCTGTTTACTCATGAGGTTGGAATGCAGATCGCAGTTATTAAATTTTAATTCAGGCTAATCAGTTAGGATAATTCATTTGCTAAATGAATTATTAAATCTGTGAATTTTGTTGTCACGAAATACGTTGAAGTGAATGAATGTAAAAAGAATGGTTGAATGTTTATCCTGTGTACCTAGGGTGCTATTATCAACCTCTTTGTTAATACTCGCGGTAGTGAGTTTTTTAAAATAATGACAGGGATGCACTACGATGGAAAAGAAAGAGGGGGCTTTAAGGCTATTAACCTCCGGGGAGATCGGCCTTGCGAAGTCGGTATTTGGTGGTTCAATTATTTATGGGAAAGTCTGGGTTCATCACGATAGCTACTTCCCCTTTGGCTTACAAAATCGAAACACTGCGATGTCACCCAATGGTGAGCTGTATTTTAGAGACTGGTACGTGCCCGATTTCTCAAAGGAAGGGTATAGTCATAAACATCTTTTCATCCATGAAATGGTTCATGTTTGGCAATACCAGCGTGGTATGTGGGTTAAGACTCGAGGCCTCTACAGTTGGTTGGCAAATTACAGTTATGAACTGGATGGATCCAAACATCTAAAGAACTACGCTATGGAGCAACAGGCTCAGATCGTTGCTGATTATCATTTGTTGACCTCTTCAGGTTATGCTGTTTGGAGAAATCGCTTCGGCAAGGAAGTGACTTATAGCGGTAATGACTATGCCGATGTGAGAAAAGTAAAAGAAAAATATGAGAAAGTGTTAGTCGGTTTTCCTTACAAGTAAGAGGATTGATTATGAAGGCGAGATTGTTCTGTGCCGTTGTTGGTGTGACCTTGCTAAGCGCCTGTGTAGGCGATCGTCTCGATCAGCGCTATGCGCCGGATATCCCTATCACCGCCCATGCTAAAGCGAATGGCGACATCTGCATCTATCCGTCACCAAAGGAAAACGAAAGGCCAGATACGCTCTTTCTCAGTGGTGATGCTGATGAGAAATTGATTGAGGCGGGGAATCAGGATCTTAAAAAGGGTATTTGCGTTATGCAGAACGATTACCCGTTTCAGGAAAATCATACCTACAGCATGAGGCTAAATTTTGTGCCGATTGAGAAGCGCAGAAACCTGCAGGATGTTTCCGGCAGGGCCTTTATTGCTCACTTCAAAGTGACAAAGCTCAATGGTGTTTACGAAATTGAAAATATCACACAGGGCAGCAGATAACGCAGAGACAAAATGAAACGGATCTTCCCCCTCGCATTCCCCTTCCTGCTCGCCGGCTGTCCGTCGATAGGCGAGCGTATCCCCGTAGACTATCCCGCTACCGCCGGCCTGCGTGAGGGCAAAGTATGCATCACCGTTCAGCCGCAGGGAGATGAAAAGCTTGCGGGCATCTCGATCTACCGATTGGATGAGGCGCAGAGCCGCACGTTCAAATTCTTCGATCCGCTGCGGGATGTCGCTCCCAATCAGTGCGTCCCTGATGAGGGCTACGTATTTACGCCGGGGCAGCAATACCATTTCTCCGTGAAGCTGGTCTCCCAGAAGAAAGAACAGGCAGGTGAGTTCCCCTCTGCACGTGAATTTGTCGCCGAATTCGTTATGCAGCAGGAAGGCGATCAACTTAGGTTGGAAGCCCTCCGCACCCCACGCTAACCCCACCGCCCCAACCTACCCCAAATCCCCCCCATTGCTGGCGATCACTTTCTTATACCACCAGAACGATTTCTTGCGGGTGCGAGCGAGGGTGCCGTTGCCCTGGTCGTCGCGGTCGACGTAGACAAAGCCGTAGCGCTTGCTCATTTCGCCGGTCGAGGCGGCCACCAGGTCGATGCAGCCCCAGGTAGTGTAACCCAGCACCGGCACGCCGTCGGCGATGGCGTCGGCCATGGCGCGGATGTGTTCGCGCAGGTAGCTGATGCGGTAGTCGTCCTCAATCTCGCCTGCTGCATTGAACTCGTCGTGCGCGCCCAGGCCGTTTTCCACCAGGAACAGCGGCTTTTGGTAGCGGTCGTACATCATGTTCATGGTGATGCGCAGCCCTAGTGGATCGATGCCCCAGCCCCAGTCGCTGCGAGGCAGGTGCGGGTTCGCCAGCGATTTCACCACGTTGGCGGCGCTGCTGTTGTTGTCGTTCATGTCGGCGGAGGCGCAGCGCGAGGCGTAGTAGCTAAAGGAGACGAAGTCGACGGTGTGCTTCAGGATGTCGGCGTCTTCCGGTGCCATTGCGATGCTCACGCCTTTCTCGCGGAAGACGCGGGCGGCGTAGGAGGGGTAAGCGCCGCGCGCCTGCACGTCGATAAAGAACAGGTTCTCGCGGTCTTTCTCCAGCGCGGCCCACACGTCTTCCGGCTTGCTGGACCACGGGTAGAAGTTGCCGCCGGCCAGCATGCAGCCCACCTGGTTGGCGGGGTTCACTTCGTGGGCGATGCGCGTCGCCAGCGCGCTGGCCACCAGTTCGTGGTGCGCGGCCTGGTATTTCACCTGTTCGGGGTTTTCGTCCGCTTCAAACACCAGCCCGGCGCCGGAGAACGGGCTGTGCAGCAGGATGTTGATCTCGTTGAAGGTCAGCCAGTATTTCACCAGCCCGTCGAAGGCTTCGAAGCAGGTGCGGGCGTAGCGGGTGAAAAATTCCACCATCTTGCGGCTGCGCCAGGAGCCGTATTCGGTCACCAGGTGCATCGGCACGTCGAAATGGCACAGGGTCACCAGCGGCTCGATGCCGTATTGGCGGCACTCTTCGAACAGGCTGCGGTAGAAGGCGATGCCCTCGGGGTTGGGCGTCAGCTCGTCGCCGTTGGGGTAAATCCGGCTCCAGGCGATGGAGGTGCGGAACACGGTAAAGCCCATCTCCGCCATCAGCGCGATGTCGTCGCGGTAGCGGTGGTAGAAATCGATGGCGTCGTGGCTAGGGTAAAACTCGTCGTCGCGCAGGTTAAAGCGCTTCTCCAGCCCGAGTTTGACCGCCATGCGGTTGGCGCCGTGCGGGATCATATCGACGGTGGTCAGCCCTTTGCCGCCCTCGCGATAGCCACCTTCCGCCTGGTTGGCGGCTAAAGCGCCGCCCCATAAAAATCCTTTAGGGAATGTTGAATTGGACATGCAATCCTCTGGTGTCTCAATGCGTTGCGCTGGCGGCGTTCGCCGCCGGTGCGGTTTGGCCGGGCGCGGCGGCGTTTTCCGGCAGATCCTCGAAGCCCAGCATCAGCGTGAGCGCGAACGACAGCACCACCGAGAGCGCCATCACCGCCACCACCCACACGATGCTCATCGGGTTGGCCGGATCGAAGAACTGCACGCTGGTGAACAGCCCGGGCGAGGCCATCGAATGGCTGGCCAACCCGCCGATGCCGGCGACCGCGCCGCAGACGAAGCCGCTGATCAGACTGGCGATCAGCGGCCGCTTCAGGCGCACCGCCACACCGTACAGCGCCGGTTCGGAAATCCCCGCCACGATGGCGGAAGCGGCGGCGGCCAGCGCGGTCTGGCGCAGCTCGCGGTTCTTGGTTTTCAGCGCCACCGCCAGCGAAGCGCCGCCCAGCGACAGGTTGGCGCCGATCTCCGAAGGCATCACCATGCCCTCTTTGCCGGTCTCGGCGATGGTCTGGATGATGGTCGGGGTGAACACCCGGTGCATACCGGTGATCACCAGCAGCGGCCAAATCGCCCCCATGATGGCCACGGAAAGCCAGCCCAGGTAGCCGTGCACGGTGTAGACCAGCGCCGAAATGCCGCTACCGATCCAGATGCCGAGCGGCCCGATAAGCAGAATGGCGATCGGCGCGGCGATCAGCACGATCAGCATCGGCTTGAGGAAGTTTTTGGTCACCGCCGGGGTGATACGATCCACCCCGCGTTCGATGTGCGACAGGATCCAGGTCATCACCAGCGCCGGGATCACCGTGTAGGTGTATTTCACCGCCGTCACCGGGATGAAGGCGAATTCCACCGCCTGGCCCTGCGCCGCCTTGGCCATCAGATCGATAAAGTTGGGATGCACCAGCACTCCGGCGATGGCGATCGCCAGCGACATGTTGGTTTTGAACTTCAGCGCTGCCGAGGCGGCGACCATCACCGGCAGGAAGAAGAACGCGCCGTCGCCGATCACATTGAGGATGACGAGGGTCGAGGAGCCTTTCTCAAATACCCCGGCCATATCCAGGATCATCGCCAGCAGCTTCACCATCGAGCCGCCGATGATGGCGGGGATCAGGGGCGACATGGTGCCCACCAGCGCGTCGAGAATGCCGGCGCCGATGCCCTTCAGGGTGAGCTTGCGCTTCACCGGGGCGGCGGGGGCCGCCGCGCCCGGCATGCCGAGCGCCAGCACCGCCTGATAGGCTTTGGCCACCTCGTTGCCGATGATCACCTGGCACTGCTCGCCGCTGTGCACCACGCCCAGCACGCCGTCGATGGCCTTCAGCGCCGGCGTGTCGATCTGCGCTTTGTCTTTCACCACGAATCTCAGGCGGGTCATGCAGTGGGTCACGGCCTCGATATTGCCCGTGCCGCCTAGGGCGGCCACGATGGCGTGCGAGATCTCTGCGTAGTTCTTCGGCATGGCGTGTCGTCTCTCAGATAGCAATTCGGATAGCCCAAAGGCGAATATTTACTGCCTGGGCGATCCGTCGTTCCATCCGTATGAAACGCCCATAAGAAACCGGTTTCACAAAATCATGTATTTGTGTTTTGTAGTTGGCAAGAACTATGATTTTTGGCGTTTCGTTTTCGTGATCTGGATCGTCAGGGATAAGTGCGCACCGACGCGCAGGGGCGCGAAAGCGTTCCAAACGCCGGGCGTCTTGGGTAGACTGCGCTGAACCCATGGATTTTGGCGGCGCACAGATGGCAACGATACTCGAGGTGGCGAAAAAGGCCGGCGTTTCAAAGGCGACGGTGTCGCGCGTTTTGTCCGGCAGCGGCTATGTCAGCGAGGAGAAACGCGCGTTGGTGGATAAAGCCATCGCGGAAACCGGCTATCGGCCCAACCTGCTGGCGCGCAGCCTGGCGACCAACACCACCCAAACCCTCGGCCTGGTGGTTACCAACACCCTCTACAGCGGCAACTATTTCAGCGAACTGATGGCGCAGTCGGCGCGCATCATGGAGGCGAACGGCCGCCAGCTGATCCTGGCGGACGGCAAGCACACCGCCGAAGAGGAGCGGGCCGCCATTCAGTTTTTGCTGGATCTGCGCTGCGACGGGGTGATCATCTATCCGCGTTTTCTGTCGATCGCGGAAATGGACGAGATCGTCTCCCAACACCGCCAGCCGATTCTGGTGATCAACCGGCGGCTGCGGCTGAACGACAGCTACTGCATCTTCAGCGATCAGCACGCTGCCGGCGCGGCGGCGGTGGCGCACCTGATCGCGCGCGGCCATCGCGACATCGCCTTTATCACCGGTTCGCTCGATTCCCCCACCGGGCTGGAGCGGCTTTCCGGCTACAAGTCCGCGCTGGCGCAGCAGGGCATTGCGGTTAACGAGGCGTTGATCGTCGAAGGAAAATGGAACGCGCAAAGCGGCGTGGCGGCGGTCGATGCGCTGCTGGCCGGCGGGCAGCCGTTCAGCGCCATCGTCGCCGGCAACGACGAAATGGCCATCGGCGCGATGAAGCGGCTGGCGGAGCGCGGCGTGGCGGTGCCGGAGGCGGTATCGGTCGTCGGCTTCGACGACATCCCGCTGGCGCCCTATACCGTGCCGTCGCTGTCGAGCATGAAGATGCCGGTCACCGAGATGATCCAGGAGACCATCAACCGCCTGCTGTCGATGCTGGACGGCGGCGAGCTCAGCAAGCGCCCCAGCTTCCCGGCCAGCCTGATCGAGCGCGAGTCGGTAGCGGCGGGGCCGTATTTTCAAAAGGGGTAAAACGGTAGGGTTGGCTTATTGTTCGCCACGGTAAGTCATATAAATTTTCTGTACTTCAGGATCGTCCATGCTGCCGTAGGAGATATTTTCTTTATCTAAACCATCCAGTCCTTTTATTCCACCGATGATGTTTGGCCAATCATCGCGGCTGGCTATGTCGATGACAAAAGGTTGCAGATATTGGTCGAGATGTCTCTGAGCGGGGGCGTTTATCTCGTCAGTCATAGCCTGGAGGTAGTCATGCTTATTCGTTTCCGCCCAGTTAATGCTGAACCCGGCACGGAAGCTGAGCTCCATGAAGACTAACAAAATTGTGCGGCCGTTGCCGTCCAGAAAGGGATGTGCGAAAGCCAATAATCCCATGACTTCCCCTGGCCGTTCCCTGAAGCGTTGTTCGTCTGCTGCAAGCCGCAGCGCATAATCAACGGCTCTGCGGATAGAATCAGGACGTTCGAAGACCGTATGGCGCGGTTCGTTCTTTGAGCCTTTGAAGACGGCAAGATGGGGGACCAGCGTGTTTCTGTCCTTTCCCGCCCAAGGATAGAAACCAGAGAACAGGATTTCGTGAACTTTCAGAATAGACGGGTAGTCTATGCGCTGCGTTTGGGCGAGGTAGCTGAGGGCGTCTTCGATGCTTAATTCGAATGAAAGATGTTCTGCCTTTTTTATTTCATCGGGATCTTTAAGCTTCAGGCTATTTTGCAAATAGCCGTTGGCATCAAAATCGCCGAAAGGATCAAACATCATGCTTTGAATTTCTTACGAACGGCCCTCTGTTCGCGGAAATAACGCCCCTGAAGGCTGAGAATTTCAGATTTGGTCAGGATACCTTTTCGTTTAAGGTTAACCAGTAATTGTTCCACCTCATCCAATTCGACAGCGTCGTCAGCCAGGCCGGTAATGGCCACCGCCATACGGCTCATGCCGTCGCGGGAATGTGTAATTTCATGGTCTTTAGCCAGTTGATGAACATAGTTGGCAACGCTAACGATGGCTCTTTGGGTCATGGGGCATCCTCCATTATTGGTCATATTTTAGCATGCCAATACGGCGATGTCGCCAAAGCGCAGCGCGTTGCGATGCGTCAGCGTGCCCCATGGGCGCGTTTTTTCGCCCTTACCCCAACCCCCCAATCTGCTCCCGAATCTCCTCCTCCGGCAAATCCACACCGATAAACACCAGCGTGCTCTTGCGCTCTTCCTCAGGCAGCCATTCCCGATCCCAGTCGGCGTTATACAACCGCTGCACGCCCTGGAACAGCAGGCGGCGCGGCTCGTCTTCGATAGACAGAATGCCTTTGTAGCGCAGCAGGTTGTCGGCGTATTCCAGCAGCAGGCCTTCCATCACGTCGGAGATTTGCATCAGCGGCAGCGGGCGCTCCAGCGTCACGACAATTGAGCGGATGTCGCTCTGTGGCTGCGGGATACGGCGGAACAGCGGGGTGGCTGGCGTCAGGTTCAGCTTGTCGTTCAGCGTGAAGCCTTCGATGTCGAACAGCACGCTTAGATCGATATCGCCGTGCGTGACCTTGTAGACCGGCGCGCGGGCGTTCATCCGCTGCAGCCGCTGGATCAGCGCCTCGCAGTCCGGCGCCACGTCGGTTTTGGTCAGCAGGATGCGGTCGGCGTAGCCCACCTGCGCCTGGGCGATGCTGAACTGGCTCAGCTGCTGCTCGGCGTGCGCCGCGTCCACCAGGGTGATGATGCCGTCCAGCAGGAAGCGCTCGCACAGGATTTCGTGCGAGAAAAAGGTCTGGGTAATCGGGCCGGGATCGGCCATGCCAGTGCATTCGATGATCAGCCGGTCGAACGCCAGCTGGCCGCTGTCGACGCCGTCCAGCAGATCCAGCAGCGCGTCCGCCAGTTCGTTGGACTTGCTGCAGCAGATGCAACCGTTGCTCAGGGTGGTAATGCGGCTGGCGCGATCGCCGATCAGTGCGTCATCGATCGGCACTTCGCCGAACTCGTTCTCGATGACCGCGATTTTATAGCCGTGTTCGGCGTTCAGGATGTGGCGCAGCAGGGTGGTTTTGCCGGCGCCCAAAAAGCCGGTCAGGATGGTGACTGCAATGGGTTTCATACGGGTCCTTGTGACTGCGGGTTAACAGCAGCGCATGCCGCCTTTGCCGTCGCCGCCGTAGCGCGCTTGCTGGCGCTCGCGGAAAAATTCTTTATAGGTCATCACCGGCTTGTCCGGGTGGTTGTCTTTCATGTGCTGGACGTAGGTATCGTAGTCAGGCACGCCCACCAACATGCGCGCCGCCTGCCCGAGGTACTTCCCCGCCTGGCCGAGATTTCCGAACATAAACCTTCTCCAACTTTACCCTGCATCACTACAGCGCTTGCTTAAGCCTGATATTAGGGGAAGCCGGGGGATGGGGTTCCCGCAGGGATGCCCCACCTCCGGGTCGCCCCGGGTATCTCGATTGCATCGCGCCGCACGCCTGGCATCTTGCGATACGCAGGCCGTGCGGCTTTGGGTACTACTTAACGTTTATTATGCAGGGTATCCGTTAAATCACATCAATGCTGGGTCGAAACTTTGACCTCCCCCTCAGTTACGCCGTCGGTGGGCGCCGCCTGCGGCACCGGCACGTAAGGCGTTTCCTGATCGGTGCGTTTCGGGTTCTTGTGCGCCGCCATCGCGGTTTTCACCCCGTAGAAGATGATGCTGTACACCACCAGCAGGAACAGAATGCTCAGCCCGGCGTTGGTGTAGTTGTTCACCACGATGTGGTTCATGTTGGCGATCTGCTGGGCGCTCAGCTCGGCGCCGCCCTCGGCGATCTTGCGTTTGTATTCGCCGGCCAGGAAGAAGAAGCCTTCCAACTGCGGGTTATCGCTGAACAGCTTCAGGCCCAGCGCATAGGTGGTGCAGATCAGCAGCCACACCGCCGGCAGCACGGTCACCCAGATGTATTGCGCGCGCTTCATCTTAATCAGCACCACGGTGCCCAGCACCAGCGCCACGGCGGCCAGCATCTGGTTGGAGATGCCGAACAGCGGCCACAGGCTCTTCACGCCGCCGAGCGGATCCACCACGCCCTGATACAGCAGGTAGCCCCACAGCCCGACGCAGCCGGCGGTGCCGATGATGCCGGCCACCAGCGAGTCGGTTTTCTTCAGGAATGGCACGAAGTTGCCCAGCAGATCCTGCAGCATAAAGCGGCCGGAGCGGGTGCCGGCGTCCAGCGCGGTCAGGATGAACAGCGCCTCGAACAGAATGCCGAAGTGATACCAGAAGCCCATGTTGGCGCCCGGAATGATCTGGTGGAACACGTGGGCGATGCCCACCGCCAGCGTTGGCGCGCCGCCGGCGCGGTTCAGCACCGAAGGTTCGCCGATGTCGGTGGCGGTCTGCAGGATCTGTTCCGGGCTGATGACGAAGCCCCAGGAGCTGACCGCCGCCGCCGCGTGCACGGTCACGTCCTTCAGCGAAGCCATGATCATCGGCGCGTCTTCAGTGCCCAGGCGGTGCAGGTCCGGCATGGTGATGCCCAGCGCCGCCGGCGGGGTGTTCATGGCGAAGTACAGGCCCGGCTCGATGATGGAAGCCGCCACCAGCGCCATGATGGCGACGAAGGACTCCATCAGCATCGCGCCGTAGCCGATAAAGCGCGCGTCGGTCTCATTGGCCAGCAGCTTCGGCGTGGTGCCGGAGGCGATCAGCGCGTGGAAGCCGGAGACCGCGCCGCAGGCGATGGTGATGAACAGGAACGGGAACAGCGTGCCTTTCCACACCGGGCCGGTGCCGTCGACGAACTGGGTCACCGCCGGCATTTTCAGCTCAGGGTTGAGGATCACGATGCCGATCGCCAGCCCGACGATCACGCCGATTTTCAGGAAGGTGGCCAGGTAGTCGCGCGGCGCCAGGATCAGCCACACCGGCAGCAGAGCGGAGACGAACGCGTAGCCGATCAGCGTGAAGGTGATGGTGGTGTCTTTAAAGGTCAGCGCCGGGCCCCAGTACGGGTCGTGCGCCACCACGCCGCCGAACCAGATGGCGGCCACCAGCAGCACGATGCCGATGATTGACACTTCACCCACGCGGCCGGGGCGCAGGTAGCGCATGTAGATGCCCATAAACAGCGCGATCGGCACGGTGGAGCAGACGGTGAACACGCCCCACGGGCTTTCCGCCAGCGCTTTCACCACGATCAGCGCCAGCACCGCCAGGATGATGATCATGATCAGGAAGCAGCCGAACAGCGCGATGGTGCCCGGTATCGGCCCCATCTCTTTTTTGATGATCTCACCGAGCGAGGCGCCGTTGCGGCGCGAGGAGATGAACAGCACCATAAAGTCCTGCACCGCCCCCGCCAGCACTACGCCGCCCAGCAGCCACAGCGTGCCGGGCAGGTAGCCGACCTGCGCGGCCAGCACCGGCCCCACCAGCGGCCCGGCGCCGGCGATGGCGGCGAAGTGGTGGCCGAACAGCACGTTCTTGTTGGTCGGCACGTAGTTGAGGCCGTCGTTGTTGACCACCGCCGGGGTGGCACGGCCGGCGTCCAGCTTCATCACCCTGGTGGCGATGTACAGGCTGTAGTAGCGGTAGGCCACCAGATACACCGCCACCGAAGCGACGACGATCCACAGCGCGCTGATGTGTTCGCCGCGGCGCAGCGCCACCACGCCGAGGCAGGCTGCGCCGAGTATCCCCAGCAGCATCCACGGAATGTGCTTTAAAATCCCCTCTCGTTTCATGAGGTATCCTTAATTCCAGTCTGCAAAATATGAATGAACTCATCCGCTTGTAAGAGATGTCAGAGTGGCGCGGTGAGCCGTAGCGTCTTTCCCGAGGTAAGGCGGGTTTAGGAACAGCTCATCATCGCCGGGGGTTAGGGGGGAAGACAGGCGTATTTCGGTCAGCGGTCAGATCCGCCGGGTGAACGGTTGGATTGGCGGGGTGAGCGGTTTGTTGCATAACCAACAGCCGCCCGTCAGCCGCTGTTGCCAATGCAGCACCCGCCCGCACCCGTCGGCTTTAAACGCCCGGTTTTTCAGCCAGATGCCTTAACGTGGCGATTGGCACGCATCCTGCTATCGGTTTTATAACCAAAACAAGGTTTTCAATATTTGGAAATCAATAATGGTTATATGCGCGCCGCATAACGGCGCCGACGGTCAGAGGGAGAGAAGCATGTCAGCAGCAAACCACTCGCAGCAGCCGATTCAGTTCGCCTACTGGGTGCCGAACGTTTCCGGCGGCCTGGTGATCAGCAATATCCCGCAGCGCACCGGTTGGGACATCGGTTATAACCGCAAGCTGGCGCAGATCGCCGAGCGCGCCGGTTTCGACTACGCGCTTACCCAGATCCGCTTCACCGCCGGTTACGGCGCGGAGAACCAGCACGAGTCGGTGTCGTTCTCACAGGCCCTGCTGGACGCCACCGAAAAGCTGAAAGTGATCGCCGCGCTGCTGCCGGGGCCGTGGAACCCCACGTTGGCGGCCAAACAGATCGCCACCATCAGCCATCTTTCCAACGCGCGCATCGCGGTGAACATTGTCAGCGGCTGGTTCCGAGGCGAGTTCAAGGCCATCGGCGAGCCGTGGCTGGATCATGAGGAGCGCTACCTGCGCTCGGAAGAGTTTATCCGCTGCCTGCGCGGCATCTGGACTGAGCCCAGCTTCACCTTCGCCGGCGATTTCTACCGTTTCCGCGACTACTCGCTGAAGCCGAAGCCGCTGGCGCCGTTGCCGGAAATTTTCCAGGGCGGCAGCTCACGCGCGGCGCGCGACATGGCGGCGCGGGTCTCGGACTGGTATTTCACCAACGGCAACAGCGTGGAGGGCATTCGCCGGCAGGTGGAGGACATCCAGAGCAAGGCGCAGGCCAATCACCATCGGGTGAAGGTGGGGGTGAACGGTTTTGTCATCGCCCGCGAGAGCGAACAGGCGGCGCAGGCGGTGCTGCAGGAGATCATCGATCACGCCAACCCGGAGGCGGTGCAGGGCTTCGGGCACGAGGTGAAGAACGCCGGGGCGGCCTCGCCCGAGGGCGAGGGCAACTGGGCCAAGTCCACCTTCGAAGACTTGGTGCAGTATAACGACGGCTTTAAAACCAACCTGATCGGCACGCCGCAGCAGATCGCCGAGCGCATCATCGCGTTGAAAGACGCCGGGGTGGATCTGCTGTTGCTGGCGTTTCTGCACTTCCAGGAAGAGGTGGAGTACTTCGGCCGCGAAGTGATCCCGCTGGTGCGCGAACTGGAGCGCCAGCGGGCGGCGGCCTGAGCGTTAACCCGTTTGCAGGGTTTGCAGCAGGTGGATAAAGGCGGCGCTGAGCGGCGGCGTGGCCGGCTCATGGCGGGTAAAGACATAAAAGCGCGCGCTGATGTCGATCCCCTGCGTCGGGATTTTCTGCAGGTGCAGCTGCGGGGCGTAGTGCGCGACGACCCGATCGCTCAGCAGCGCGATATAGCCCTGCTGCCTGACCAGGCACCAGGTCGCCAGAAAGGAGTCGGTCTCGACGATCTGGCCGTGCGGCGTGTAACGCTCGGCGATCTCGCGGATGGCGGCGTGCCCCACCGAGCAGGAGCGCGGCACCACCCATTTGGCTTCGGCCGGCGGCTGCCCGGCGGCGGTCAGGTCGCCCCCTTGATAGAGCGAGAAGCGCTCGCTCTTCAGCGCCTGCATGGCCAGATCGGCGCCGCCCGCCGCGCCGTTCAGGCTGCTGACCGCCAAATCCAGCTCGCAGTTTCTCAGCCGGGCGAGCAGGCCTTCCGGGCCGTCTTCCACCACCGTCACCCGGGTATGCGGGTAGCGGCGGTTGAAGCCTTCGAGCACCTGGGGCAGGTAGCACAGCAGCGGATCGACGCTCATTCCCACCCGCAGGCGCTTCTCGCCGCCGGCGCTCATGCCGCGCAGCTCGTCAAACGCGCTGAGCAACTGATTGGTGGCGGCGTCTATCCGCCGGTAAAACAGCTCGCCGACCGCCGTCAGGCGCACGCCGCGGTTGCTGCGCTCCAGCAACCGCGCGCCGATGGACATTTCCAGCTCTTTGAGCACCCGGCTTAGCGTCGGTTGCGAGACGGCCAGTTTTTTCGCGGCATCGTGCAAACTTCCGCAGTGAACGATGTCTTTGAACATCGTCAGATGAGCCAGTTTTGGCATGGTTTTCATGGTGGATCTCCCTGGAAGTGAACGGCATTAGCCGGAGCCGGCGATGCGGCTGTAATAGGCCTGTTTCATCATGCTGTCGTTCAGCAGTTTATTGATGGTCTGGTCGAGCACCGGCGTGGTGACGGAGGCCGGCATCAGCGTGGCGGTGATCTCCACGTCGTCGTCGCCAAAGGGTTCGATATCCAGATGCGAGATAAAGCAGTTTTCTCCTTGCAGCACCTGTTTGAATTTGGCCAGCGCTTCACGCTGTTCATGCTCGAAGGCAATGACGCAAATCTGGTAGGTGGATTCGCCGTTAACGTCATTGAAGGGCTGTTTGTTGACCATATTGACCAGCGGGCGCAGCAGGGTGTTGGCGGCGAGCACGAACAGCGTGGCGGCCAGCGCATCGCCGTACAGGCCGCAGCCGGCGCAGGCGCCGACCGCCGCGGAGCCCCAGAGCGTGGCGGCGGTGTTCAGGCCGCGGATGTTCATCCCTTCTTTCATGATGGCCCCGGCACCGAGAAAGCCGACGCCGGAGACCACGTAGGAGATGACGCGCACCGCGCCGCCGCTGCCGTCGATGGTCATGGCCAGGTGGACGAAGATCGCCGCGCTGGTGGCCACCAGCGTATTGGTACGCAGCCCGGCGGTGCGCTGGCGGAATTGTCTTTCATAGCCGATGGCGGCGCCCAGGACGGACGCGGTCAGCAGCGTCAGCAGTGTATGAATGAAATGCATGATAATAACTCGATGTATTATCCGCTTATCATGAGCCACCCGTGGCGGGGTGACTCTTGATAAACAGGTAGTTAAGTTGGCGGGATCCGTCCCGCCAGGCCAGGGCGGCGCTCAGTGCGCGGCGGCGATCTGCCGGCTGAGCGTCTCGCTGATTTTGTCCGTCAGCGGCTGCATCCCCTCGCGGGTGCGCGTCTCGCGGCGCTGCGCGATGTGATAGCAGCCGTCGAGGGTGCCGGCGCCCAGCAGGAGGATGCGATCAGACATCATCACCGCTTCCTCTACGCTGTGGGTCACCAGCACGATGGAGCGGGTTTTGATCTGGCGCGTGCTCCAGATGCGCAGCAGATCGCTGCGCAGGTGTTCGCCGGTATAGACGTCCAGCGCGGAAAACGGCTCATCCAGCAACAGCAGCATCGGTTCTACCGCCAGCGCGCGCGCAAAGCCGACCCGTTGGCGCATGCCGCCGGAAAGCTCGCGCGGGTAGGCGTCGCGGTAGGGCGCGAGCCCGACCAGATCGAGCATTTTCAGCGTCTGGGTTTCGACCACCTGCGGCGGCAGATCCTGCGCCTGCAGCCCGAAGGCGATATTTTGGTAGACGTTCAGCCACGGGAAAATGGCGAAGGTCTGGAACACCATGTTGATCTGCGGATTCGGCCCCGAGACTTTTTTATCCCCCAGCATCACGGTGCCCAGATCCGGCGCGATCAGGCCGGAAAGTATGCGCAGCAGGGTGGACTTGCCCGAGCCGGACTGCCCCAAAATGCTGACGACCTCGTTGTCGTAGAGGCGCAGGTTGATTTCATTCAGCACCAGGCGTTTTTCTTTACCGGTAGGCTGAACGCTTTTGCTGACGTTATTAACCGTCAGCAGCGTGGTTTTTTTTACCATCATGATGTTTCTCCACTCAATTAAAAATATGAGCATGGAAAAATGGCCGATAGTTATCGCCGCGCAGGGGTAAAATAAATGCGAGCGCAAATAAGCCTGAGCGTTATCGGACTGTTAATAAGCGTATGCTGGAAGGATTAGCCTGTCAGGCGCGCCGGAGCGGCGTGCGCGTAGGCCATGCGCTGAAGGGGTAAAGCGAAGGGATGTGGTAACTGACGCATATCCTGACACTTTCAGGATGCAATGGGATGACTATTGCTCCTGTGACCTCAGCGATTCCAACAATAAAATAAACAACCAACTGTCGCCGTCCATATCATTTCCCCGTTATTTTTCGTGTGGCCATAATACGCGTGATATTGCCTGTGATTCAATGTGGTTAGGCGGAATTATCGCGGCAAAATGTAATTTAATATGAATGCGGGAAAGTTTTTCTTTATTTATTAAACGGGGCGTCAACGAAAATCATGAGAGTGAATATAGGCGCTATTTTATGGAAATATAAACCTGAATTAAACGAGAGAATAACAGGGCGGGCGCAAGACAAATAATGAACCGGCCGCAGCGGGTGCTGCGGCCGGTATCGGGTCAGAACTGATACATGATGCCGGTTTCGACAATGTCGTCGGCGCCGGCGCCGACGGCGTTCTGCCGTTGCAGCAGGTTGAGCTTGTACTCCACGTAGGTCGACATATTGGCGTTGAAGCTGTAGTTCAGCGCCAGATCCAGGTATTTGACCAGATCGGCGTCGCCGATGCCGGGCAGGTTACGGCCGCGCGTTTGCAGGTAGGCCACCGAGGGCGTGACGCCGGAATCGAAGTGATACTGCGCGACCGCCTCGACGGCGTCTGCGCGGGGGGCGAAGCCGGCGTAGCGATCGCCGTCGACATAGGTCATGTTTTCGGTGCGCGCATAGCTGGCCGCCAGGTAGAGGTTGTCCAGATCGTATTTCAGCCCCAGCGTCCAGGCCCGGGCGCGATCGCCGTCAGCCAGGCCGAAGCGCTGCTGCGCCAGGGTGCGCGCAGAGTTGGCGTAGGCGGCGCCAAAGTTTAGCCCCGCGCCGGTGTCGTAGGTGGCGGAAAAGGCGTAGCCATCGCCGTTTTGCGTTTGAATATCCTTCGCCCGCAGAGCGTCGTCCCCCCGATTCTTCCCCTGATATTGCAGGCCGAGATCCAGACCGTCCAACAGCCCGCCCAGGCTGCGGTTGTGGTAGGTCAGCAGGCCGTTGGCGCGGCCGGTCATGAAGTTGTCGGCCGCTTCGTAGCTGTCGTTGCCGAATTCGGGCAGCACGTCCGTCCAGCCGGCCACGTCATACAGCAGGCCGTAGTTGCGGCCGTAGTCCAGGCTGCCCCAGCGGCCGAACGTCAGCCCGGCGAAGCCCAGCCGGGTATAGCTATTGCCCGGCCCGGCGCTTTCCGGCTGATCGAGCCCCGCCTGATATTCCCATTGGCCATACCCTGTCAGCCCGTCGGCGATCTGCGTCTCGCCTTTGAAACCGAAACGGGTGTAGGAGCGATCGCCGTTATTGTCGGCATCGCTGCTGAAGTAATGCACCCCGTTCAGTTGGCCGTAGAGATCCAGTTTATTGCCGTCTTTGTTGACGATTTCTGCCCCGGCGGCGGCCGCCGGCATCAGGATGACCAACGCCATCAGTAAGCTTTTATGTTTCATTTCACTACCCTGAGTTAACGAAAATGCGGCCTTATCCGGCCGGTTGCGCCCGCGCGATTTTTCTGTACAGGCAGCTGCGGATCCGATCGGTGAGGTGCCGCAGGCTGTCCCGGTTGCGCGCCGCGCGGGGAATATTGATGCTGAATTCGTCATCGATCCGTTTGCTGGTCGCGTCCAGGATCAGCACCCGATCGGACATCAGCACCGCCTCTTCGACGTCGTGCGTCACCATCACCATGGCGCGCGTGCGCAGCCGGTTGTCTCCCCACAGCGCCAGCAGATCGCTGCGCAGTTTTTGCGCGGTAAAGATATCGAGGGCGGAGAAGGGCTCGTCCAGCAGCAAGACATCGGGCTCTACCGCCAACGCCCGGGCGAAGCCCACCCGTTGGCGCATGCCGCCCGACAGCTCGCGCGGCCAGGCGTGCTCATAGCCGCTCAGCCCCACCAGGCGCAGCAGCGCCTCCAGCCGTTCGGCGATCGTCTGCGGCGGCAGCTTTTGCGCCAGCAGGCCGAAGGCGATGTTGTCGTACACCGTCAGCCAGGGGTAGAGCGCGTAGGATTGAAACACCATGCCGGCGTTGGCGCTCGGGCCGCAGACCGGTTTGCCCGCCAGGGTGAGCGTGCCGCTGTCCGGCGGGATCAGCCCGGCCAGCATGCGCAGTAGCGTGGACTTGCCCGAACCGGATTGCCCCAGAATGGTGACGAACTCGCCGGCGTGCACGGTCAGCGACACGTCGCGCAGCACGGGGGTGGGGCGCTTGTTTTCGCCGATAAACGTCTTGTTCAACCGACGGGCGCTGATAATCACGTCTTGAGTCAGCATGTTGTTCCCCCTTGATCAGTCATATTTGAATTTGGTTTCCGCAATGCGATACAGCGGTTGCCAGACGAAGATGATGCACAGCGCCACCAGCGCGCACATCGCGGCGCAGCCCAGTGCGGACTCCGGGTTCTTGCCGGCGTCGGTGACGACGGAAATGAACGCGCCCAGCCCGGTGGCGCTGAGGGTGGTGCTGCCCCATTGGATCACTTCGGCGGCGATGGCGCTGTTCCAGGCGCCGCCGGCGGCGGAGATGATGCCGGTCACGATGTAGGGGAAGATCGCCGGCAGCATGTAGTAGCGCCACCAGCGGAAACGGCGCAGCCCGAAGGTTTCGCTGACCTCGGTGATCTGCGTCGGAATGGCGGAAACGCCGGCGATCACGTTGAACAACACGTACCACTGGGTGCCCAGCATGATCATCGGAATGGCCCACCAACCGAGATCCTGATGATAAATGGCGATGAAGGCGGCGATCAGCGGGTAGAAAATGTTGGGCGGAATGGCCGCCAGGATCTGGATGATCGGCTGGAAGATCTTCACCAGGCGCGGATTCAGGCCGATCCACACCCCCAGCGGCGTGAAGATCGCCACGCTGAGCAGCATGGCCGCGGCCACGCGCGCGGTGGTGAGCAGCATCCACTCCGGCAGCATGGCGAAGTACTGTTTGGGGAAGTATTCCCACAGCCGGTAACCGAACCAGACGCAGGCCAGCACCACGCCGAGATACCACAGGCTGCGCCACAGCCAATTGCCTTTGGCGGCGAGGCGAAACAGGCGGTGCAGGCCGAGGGCGTACCACAGCCGCGGCAGCTTGAACAGCCACAGATCAGCCAGCGCGCGCAGCGTGCGGCCGAGCGCCGCGCCGACGTGCGAAAAGGCCAGACTGTTGTAGAACCACGGATTGCCGAGCGCCCGATTGGCGGTGACGTCTTCGTATTTGAAGCGGGCGGTGTAACGCACCAGCGGGCGGAAAACCAGCTGATCGAGCAGCACGATGTTGGCGGCCAGCGCGACGATCGCATACAGGATCGCCGGCACGTTCTGCTGCGCCAGCGCTTCGGCGATATAGGAGCCGACGCCGGGCAGTTCGACCGAGCGATCGCCGACCGGAATGGCTTCGGAGGCCACCAGGGCGAACCAGGCGGCGGATTGCGACACCATGGCGTTCCACAGCAGGCCCGGCACCGAATAGATGAATTCCAGCCGCCAGAAACGTTGCCACGGGTTGTAATTGAAGCTGCGGGCGGCTTCGTCCAGCTCCTTGGGCACGATGCGCAGCGTCTGATACAGCGTCAGCATCATGTTCCAGGCCTGGCCGGTAAACACCGCGAAGATGGCGGTGCACTCCAGCCCCATCACGCTGTGTGGGTAGAGGTTGAGAAAGTACACGGTCGTGAAGGTCAGGAACCCCACCAGCGGCACCGACTCCATAAAGTTGACGAAGGGCAGGATCACCCGGCGCAGCGGCGCATAGCGCGCGGCCAGCACGGCGAACACCACAGAAAACAGCAGCGACCAGGCCATGCCGAGGAGAAAACGCATGCTGGTTCTGAGCGAATAATAAAGCAGGTTCCAGGCATCGAGACTAATGGCAGAGACGTTTTGTTCATTGAAGTCGCCGTGCATGTCGCCCCACGCGCGAATAAAAAAGGCAATGAAGAAAACGCCGATGGCGATAACGATAAAGTCATTTAAATAAGACTTTCTGAAAACAGATGTACCCCGGTTATTTTGCATAACGCAATACCTTATTTTTCCCATAAGAAATCCGTCGGCGCTCGGGTAATAGGCCCGGCGACATCAGATAAATACCGCCACAGCGGTTGAGACAAACGTTATTTTCGCAGCGAGGCGATGGGCGGGCAGGCAGAGCGGGAAAGGCCGTCAGAAGGGGAGCGGTTGCCGCATTCCGTATCTTTCAGAATGCAACGTGGATGGCATTACTGAAAGGTGCCCAATAGCATTAGCGTAAAACTAAAACTTTCATCGCCCATAGGGCCCTCCTCGGTTTAAATATGGCACGGAGAGGGTAATGTGTTTTGCTAATAAAAAGCAATTGGCGGCGCGCGGTTTTTATGGTTGATATGTAACAGGATGAATATTCATTTTTTAATCGCTATATTCAGAAAATAAAATAACCTATTTTGATGGCGGTAAATGCGGTGAAAATAAATCGCGGCGAAATAAAACGGCGCGCCTGAATACCGCGCGCCGTAACATTAATAAACCTGCCTGCCGTTGATGCCGGCGGGGAAAATGCCGGTGGCGAAGAGATGCCCGTTGGCCTGGATCTGGTCGTCGGCCAGCATCTCCAGCGGAAACTCGGCCGCCAGGCAGTTGAGAAAGGCGTTGCGATCGTCGGTGGTGGTAAAGCCGATCCGATCGTAGAACAGCAGCGAAGCGATCAGCTGGCGATGTTCCGGGATGCGCCGCAGCAGCGCCGCCGACGGGAACGGCAGATGGAAAAAGAACGCGCAGTCGTTCAGCAGCCCCTGTTCCTTCAGCGCCTGGGCGCAGGGCAGCAGTTGGTAATCGTCGATGCAGACGATGTCGCCCGGGCACAGGTGTTCGCAGGCGATATCGGCAAAACGGCGATTCAGCTGCCGGTAGGCGCGGTAGTTTTCCGGCGTGAAGTGCGCCTTCTCCGGCTGGTTGTGGAACACCGGCCACAGGCCGTCGTGGTAGTAGCCCTGATAGTGGCGGCGAAACTCTTCGATCGACAGCGGGAAGGTCACCTGATCGTAACCGGCGTCTTGACGGCAGTGGATCGGGCGCTGCGCGAAATTCTGTACGTCGCCATTCCAGCCGAGCCACAGCCCCGGTTCGGCGTCGGCCGCCAGCGTCCGGCCGGCGCAGGCCAGATCCTTACCATCGCACTGCTTGTTGGAAATCAGCACCAAACGAGACATGGGGGTCTCCTTATCAGTGAAGGGCGCGCGGGGCGTGCGCCGCGCAGTCGGCGCGCCAGGGCGCTTGCAGCGCGGGCAGCGTGACGCGCAGGCCGCGCAATGCCGGATGCGCCAGGCAGCAGCGCGTCAGCCAGCTTCCCAGCCCGACGCCGCGGTATTCGGCGCTGACGAACAGTTCGCTCACCGAGGCGAAGGTGGCGTAATCGGTCACCATGCGGGCGAAGCCGAGCTGGTGGCGTTTGCGATACAGGCCAAAGCACAGGCCGTGGCGCGCCAGGCGCTCCGCCGCCGCTCGATCCTGCAGGCTGAGAAAACGCTGGATCGCGTCGATATCCAACAACTGCCGATCGGTGCTGATATGAAAAACGCCTTTGCGCCAGCAGAGCAGCGGCTGTGCGGGCGCCCGTTGCGGTTGCATATTCATGATTATCCTTAAGTTAACGAATCAGTGGGCGGTTACAGCATCCAGCCGAGTTCGGCGGCGGTGACCTGTTCCTCGAAGCGGCGCAGTTCGGCGCTTTTGCAGGTGAGCCACAGGGTGCAGAACGCCGGGCCGAGCAGTTCGCGCAGCGGATCGCTGTGGCGGAACAGCGCCAGCGCCTCCTGCTGGCCGAGCGGCAAGGGCGCGGCGTTGTCGCTCTCGCAGCCGTTGGCGGCGGGCGGCAGCGGCAGCGGGTGTTCCAGCCCGTGCAGCAGGCCGCCGAGCATTACCGCCAGCGCCAGATAGGGGTTGGCGTCGGCGCCGGCCAGGCGGTATTCGATGCGCTGGTTGGCGCTGTCGGCGCAGGGCAGGCGCAGCGCCACCGTGCGATTGTTGTGGCCCCAGGAGGCGCGCAGCGGCACGTGCATGCCGGGGCGGAAGCGGCGAAACGCGTTGATGTTGGGCGCCAGGATCGCCATCGACGCCGGCATCAGCGCCAGCATGCCCGCCATCGCCTGCTGCATGTTGTCGCTCAGTTCGCCCGGCGCGCCGGTCAGCAGGTTCTCGCCGTGCTCGTTCTGCAGGCTGATGTGAAAATGCAGCCCGCTGCCGGCGGCATGGGCGCAGGGCTTGGCCATAAAGCAGGCGTGCTGGTGATGTTGCTCGGCAATCTGCCGCGTCAGGCGCTTCAGCGCCATGATCTGGTCGCAGGCTTCCAGGACGCGCCGGCTGTGATGCAGGTTCAGCTCGTACTGGCCGGAAGCGGCTTCGGCCACCACGCCGGTCAGCGGCAGGCTTTGCAGCCGCGCGTGCCGTTCGATGTCGCTCAGCAGCGCATGGTGGCGCTCGGGCGCATCCACCGCGAAGCTCTGCGTCGGGCAGGCTTCCGCCTCGGCGGGGCGCTGTGGATCCTGCAGGTAGAACTCCAGTTCGGCCGCCACCACCGGGAAGCAGTTGCGCTCGTGCAGGCGCTTCAGCACCCGTTGCAGCACCACACGCGGCTCCAGCTCGCAGGCGTCGCCGTCGGCGTTTTGCATCGTCAGCAGCAGCTGGGCGTGGCGTTCGGGATCGCGCGCGCAGGGGCGCAGCGTGCCGGGCACCGGCAGGCACAGCCGATCCGGCTCGCCCGCCCGTTGCCCCAGCCCGCTTTCTTCAATCACCCGGCCGTGCAGATCCAGGGCGTAGATCGACAGCGGGAAGTAGCAGCCTTTTTCCAGGCCAAAGGCTTCGGCGATCGGCAGGCGCTTGCCGCGCAGCTGGCCGTTCAGATCGTGCAGATAAATATCCAGCTGTTCGGTATCCGGATAGCGCTGCAGGTAGTGTTCCAGCTCTTTGCGGAAGGTACGCGTCGGCGATGCGGGCAGCTCTGCCAGCAGAGGATTGAACCCGATAATATTAGAATGCATGGCGCGCTCCAGAACGAAGACCGGTCACGGCCAGAGGCAGGGATAAACGCATGAGACAACTCTCTTGTGAGGCCATAGCGGCGATGTGGAAAGGGTATCTGCGGCGGCAAAAACTGTCTGTAAAAACGCCGTAACGTTAACGGGGCGCGGAATAAAAATGCCGTAAAGAGCGCGGCGGGTTGGCCGGGTCGGCACGGTCTATACTGGCGAGACGGGCCGTAGAAGGAGAGATAACAATGAAGAGAATAGGGCTGCTTATCGCCGCGCTGGCCGCGTTCCACGCCACCGCGTCTTCCCCACAGGCGTGGGCCGAGAGCGAACGGGCGATGCGCGCCGCCTGCCTGAAAGCCAGCGGGCTAAAAAACGCCAGGGTGGAAGGGGCGATCGTTCACTACGGCGATGACGTCGGCTATTCGGCGCTGTTTATCGGCGGGCGCTACCCGCAGCCGTTTATGAAAAACCAGCCGGGCAGGGAGCTGTGCTTATATCAGCGCGCCACGCAGAAGGCGGCGGTGCAGGCGGTGGAGGGGGAATAAATAATCCCAGTCTCCTTACTGTAGCTGTATTTCTCCCTTGGGATTAATTATTAAGTTGAATTCTTTCATGTATTTACGCCTTTTCGTGTCGTTATTCATCGAGACGCCGAGCAAGACCGAGTATTCTCCCGCAGCCCAGTTTACCTGCGGATAAGTGGCGCATTGTCCCGGTTTCAGGTCGGGCAACGGAGTGACTTCTGGTGAGGCCCAGACGATATGCCATTGCTGTTGTTCCTGTCGTGAGACGATCACCCCCCGGTTTTGCAGGCTGTCACCGCTGCGAACGCTGTTGATAGGCACGGCAAAGCAAGGTTGGTTGTCTTTGAGCGAGACATCCAACGGATGGTACCAGGGCTGAGTGGATTGGCAGCCGTTCAGTAGCAGTGCGCACAGTAAAGAGAGATAAAGTTTTGTCATAGCAAGGTGTTCCGGTTCTTTGGATTGTTCAGGAAAGCTCGCAATACCCATTCATAACGTTTTAATGCCGCTGTAGTTGGTGGCTACGTGGAAGCGATGGGCGGCACGCTGCGCCTGGACATTGAACTGCCGGACGGCAAGCACGTCGGGTTTACGGTTTAAGCGCAGGCTGCCCGCCACTCCCCGCCATCTCCCGTTCGATCACCGTCGCCAGCGCCTGCGCGGCGGAAGAGAGTTGGTGCTGCGCCAGGCGGATCAGGCCCACGCGCCGTTCGATAATCGGGCCGATCAGCGGCACGCAGACCGCCCCCAGCTCATCCATCTGTTGCTCGCACAGCGCCGGCACCGCGCTGGCGCCGAGGCCGTTGGCCACCATGCGCCCGACCGTCACCAACTGGTGGCTCTCAAACGCCACCTCCAGCGTTCGCCCGCTGCGGGCCAGTTCCTGCTCCAGCAGCAGCCGCACCGCCGATGGCCGCTGGAGGGTGATGAAATCCAGCGTCAGTAGCTCCTTCCAGCTCACCTGCGCCTTGCGCGCCAGCGCCGAATCCTTCGGCACCACAGCCAGAAAGCGATCGCGGCACAGCGGGGTGAAGTGCAGGGTGTCGCTCGGCTCCGGCTCGAAGGCGATGCCCATCTCCACCCGGCCTTCGCGGATCATTTCAAACACCTGTTCGTTGATGACGTCGTGCACCGCCACGTTGATGCCGGCATAGCGATCGCGAAACGCCTTGAGGATCGGCGGCAGCGGGTTGCCGGCGAACGACGGCATGGCGGCGATCGCCACCTTGCCCATCTGCAGGGTGAAGCGCTGACGCATCGCCTCTTCCGCGTTATCCCAATCCGCCAGCAGCTGGCGCGCCATCGGGAAGAAGGTTTCTCCTTCCGGCGTCAGCGTCACCCGGCGGGTGGTGCGCAGCAACAGCGGCCCGCCCAGCGCGTCTTCCAGCCCACGGATCGCCAGGCTGAGCGCCGGCTGAGAAATATTCAGCCGCTCGCTGGCCTGGGCGAAATTCAGAGTGTGAGCTACCGCTAAAAACGCGCGTAACTGTTTGATGCTCATTTTCATTTTGGTTGGCGTTAACTCTTTGTTAATTTTCGGTTAACGGTTGATTAATAAAAATTCTAAATGAATGCGGCATAAAAACAAAATTAACAAATCATTTTTGTGACCTGAAGATGCCCTCACGCAAGCCAGGGCATTTCGCCCTGCGCCGCAACATGCAGGGGCAACGATATGGCAGGGCTCGACAAACGCGTCGGCAGCTACCAGGAAGCGCTGGCAGGCCTGACGGACAACATGACGGTGCTGGCGGGCGGCTTTGGCCTGTGCGGCATCCCGGAGAATCTGATCGAAGAGATCCGCCGGCGTGGCGTGCGCGGGTTGACGGTGGTTTCCAACAACTGCGGCGTCGACGGGTTCGGCCTCGGGCGGCTGCTGGAAACCCATCAGATCCGCAAGGTGGTGGGATCTTACGTCGGCGAAAACGCGCTGTTCGAACAGCAGGCGCTCAGCGGCGAGCTGGAGGTGGATCTCACGCCGCAGGGCACGCTGGCGGAGAAGATCCGCGCCGGCGGCGCCGGCATCCCGGCATTCTTCACTGCCACCGGTTACGGCACGCCGATCGCCGAAGGCAAAGAGGTGCGCGAGTTCAACGGCCGCCCCTACATCATGGAAACCGCCATCACCGGCGATTTCGCCATCGTGAAAGGCTGGAAGGCCGATCACTTCGGCAACGTCATCTACCGCCACACCGCGCAGAACTTCAATCCGCTGATGGCGACCGCCGGGCGCATCACGGTGGTGGAAGTGGAAGAGATCGTCGCGCCGGGCGAGCTGGATCCGGCGGCGATCCACACCCCCGGCATCTATGTCGATCGGCTGATCCAGGGCACATTCGAAAAGCGTATCGAACAACGCACCCTGCGGGCATAAGGAGAATTCGCATGCTTACCCGTGAACAAATGGCGCAGCGCGTGGCGCAAGAGCTGAGGGACGGTTACTACGTCAATCTGGGCATCGGCATCCCGACGTTGGTGGCCAACTACGTGCCGGCGGGCATGGACGTGATGCTGCAGTCGGAAAACGGCCTGCTGGGGATGGGCGAGTTCCCGACCGAGCAACAGCTGGACGCCGACATGATCAACGCCGGCAAGCAGACGGTCACCGCGCGCCTCGGCGCGTCGATCTTCGATTCGGCGCAGTCGTTCGCCATGATCCGCGGCGGCCATGTCGATCTGACCGTGCTGGGGGCGTTTGAAGTGGACGTCGAGGGCAACATCGCCTCGTGGATGATCCCCGGCAAGATGGTCAAGGGCATGGGCGGCGCGATGGATCTGGTGGCGGGGGCGGAGAACATCATCGTGGTGATGACCCACGCAGCGAAGGGCGGCGAGTCCAAGTTGCTGCCGCGCTGCACGCTGCCGCTGACCGGTGCCAACTGCATCCGCAAGGTATTGACCGATCTGGCCTATCTGGAAATTGAAGACGGCGCCTTCGTGCTGCGCGAACGCGCGCCGGGCGTCAGCGTGGCGGAGATTGTCGCCAAAACCGCCGGCCGGCTGATCGTGCCGGAGCATGTGCCGGAAATGCGTTTCTGGAACGGGAGGTGAATGTGCAACAACGTGAAGTGGTGATTGTGGCGGCGACGCGCACGCCGGTCGGCAGTTTTCATGGCGCGCTGGCGCCGCTGACGGCGGTGGAACTGGGCACGGCGGCGGTGCAGGGGCTGCTGGCGCAAAGCGGCGTGGCGCCGCAGCAGATCGATGAAGTGATCCTCGGTCAGGTGCTGACCGCCGGCTGCGGGCAGAATCCGGCGCGCCAGACCGCGCTGAACGCCGGGCTGCCGTTTACGACGCCGGCGCTGACCATCAACAAGGTGTGCGGCTCCGGTTTGAAGGCGGTGCATCTGGCGGTGCAGGCGATCCGCAGCGGTGACGCCGACGCGGTGATCGCCGGCGGCCAGGAGAGCATGAGCCGGTCGCCTTACCTGATGGCCGGCGCGCGCGCCGGTCTGCGCCTCGGTCACGCGCAGATGGTGGACAGCGTGATCCACGATGGCCTGTGGGACGCGTTCAACGACTATCACATGGGCATCACCGCCGAAAACCTGGCGGAGAAATACGCCATCAGCAGAGAAGAACAAGACAGGTTCGCGCTGCGTTCGCAGCAGAAGGCGCAGGCGGCGCAGCAGGCCGGGCGTTTCGCGCAGGAGATCACGCCGGTGACGGTGCCGAAGCCGAAGGGCGAAGCGCTGCGGGTAGAGCGCGACGAACAGCCGCGCGACACCAGCCTGGAAGCGCTGGCGCGGCTGCGTCCGGCGTTTCGCAAGGAGGGCACGGTGACCGCCGGCAACGCCTCGTCGCTCAACGACGGCGCCGCCGTGGTGCTGCTGATGAGCGCGGAAAAAGCCGCCGCGCTGCGCTTGCCGGTGCTGGCGCGCATCGCGGGTTACGCCTCGTCGGGCGTCGATCCGGCGATCATGGGCATCGGCCCGGCGCCGGCCACTCGGCGCTGCCTGGAGAAAGCCGGCTGGCGGCTGGAGGAGGTCGATCTGATCGAAGCTAACGAAGCCTTTGCCGCGCAGGCGCTGGCGGTGGGCAAAGAACTGGGCTGGGAGGCGGAGCGGGTCAACGTCAACGGCGGGGCGATCGCGCTGGGGCATCCGATCGGCGCGTCCGGCTGTCGCATTTTGGTGTCGCTGCTGTACGAAATGCAGCGCCGCGGGGTGAACAAGGGGCTGGCGATGCTGTGCATCGGCGGCGGGCAGGGCGTGGCGCTGGCGGTAGAGCGCCCGTAAACAACCGAGGAGGGCACCATGCAGTCATCTGACTATGCGGTACTGGGCGCCGGGCTGATGGGGGTGGGTATCGCCACCCACTTTATTCGCCACGGCCATGAGGTGCTGCTGTATGACCCGGATCCGCAGCGGCGGGTGGAAGCGCCGGCGGTGGCGAGCGGCATTCTGGCCGAGCTGAGCGACGTCGGGCAGTTTGATCGCGGTGAGCGCGAAGCGGCGCTGGCGCGCCTGCGCGTGACCGGCGATCTGAACGACGTGGAGCGCGCCCGACTGCTTATCGAGGCGATCCCGGAACGGCTCGAGCTGAAGCACGCGCTGTATGAGCAGTTGGAAGGGCTGATCGCCGACGACGCGGTGATTGCCAGCAACACCAGCGGCCTGCCGCCGGACGAACTGGCGGCGCGCATGACTCATCCGCAGCGCCTGCTGATCGCCCACTTCTGGCACCCGCCGCACCTGATCCCGCTGGTGGAGATCGTGCCCGGCCGCGCCACCGAGCCGCGCCATCTGGCGGCGGTGCAGGCGCTGCTGGGCGAGATGGCGCTGGAGGCGGTGCTGCTGGAACGTGCCGCGCCGGGGTTTGTCGGCAATCGGCTGCAGTTTGCGGTGCTGCGTGAAGCGCTGCACATCGTCCACAGCGGCATCGCCAGCGCTGAGGTGGTGGATCAGGTGATGCGCGCCTCGCTGGGGCGGCGCTACGCCATGGTCGGCCCGCTGGAGGCCGCCGACATGACCGGGCTCCCGACGGTGGCGGACATCGCCCGCCACCTGTTCCCGGAACTGGCGACCGGCGACGAGATGATGGTGCTGGTGGAACAGCGGCTGCAGCGCGGCGATATCGGCCAGCGCAGCGGCCGGGGATTTTATCTTTGGGATGAAGCGCGCAGGGAACGCATTCAACGGCGACGGGCGCATCAGCTGCGCTTTGCGCTGAAACCGTAATTTCGCACGCCGTACCTGACAATAACAACGATAGCGAGGTGCCTGATGAGCGTTTTGATTGCCCTGGCAGCACTGGGATTACTGATGCTGGCCGCCTACCGCGGCTACAGCGTGATTTTGTTCGCCCCGATCGCCGCGCTGGGCGCGGTGCTGTTGACCGACCCCGGCGCGGTGGCGCCGACCTTCACCGGGCTGTTTATGGAGAAGATGGTCGGCTTCGTGAAGCTCTACTTCCCGGTGTTCCTGCTGGGGGCGGTGTTCGGCAAGCTGATCGAGCTGTCCGGCTTTTCCCGTTCGATTGTCGCGGCGGCGATCCGCATTCTCGGCCGGCGTCACGCCATTCCGGTGATCGTGCTGGTGTGCGCGCTGCTGACCTACGGCGGGGTGTCGCTGTTCGTGGTGGCGTTCGCGGTCTATCCGTTCGCCGCCGAGCTGTTCCGCCAGAGCGGCATCCCCAAGCGGCTGATCCCGGCCACCGTGGCGCTCGGCGCCTTCTCCTTCACCATGGACGCCTTGCCGGGCACGCCGCAGATCCAAAACATCATCCCGACCAGCTTCTTCGGCACCAATGCCTGGGCCGCGCCCTGGCTGGGGCTGATCGGCTCGCTGTTCATCATCGCGGTCGGTCTGCTGTATCTTGAACGCCAGCGGCGCAAGGCGCAGCTGAAGGGAGAAGGGTACGGTACCGATCTGCTGAACGAGCCGGAAACCCCGGACGATATCAATCTGCCGAACCCGCTGATCGCCATCCTGCCGTTGATTTTGGTCGGGGTATTCAACCTTGGCTTCACCCATTGGATCCCGCAGTGGTACGGCGCCAGCCACGAGCTGACGCTGCCGGGGCTGGCCAAACCGATCACCACCGACGTGGCGAAAATCACCGCCATCTGGGCGGTGGAAGCGGCGCTGGTGTCGGGTATTCTGCTGGTGGTGGCGTTCGGCTTTCGCAATATTCGCGGCCGGCTGGCGGAAGGCAGCAAGACGGCGGTCGGCGGCGCGATCCTGGCGGCGATGAACACCGCCTCCGAATACGGCTTCGGCGCGGTGATCGCCGCCCTGCCGGGCTTTTTGGTGCTGTCGCAGGCGCTGTCGGCGATCCCCAATCCGCTGCTGAACGAAGCGATCAGCGTCACCCTGCTGGCCGGCATCACCGGGTCGGCCTCCGGCGGCATGAGCATCGCGCTGGCGGCGATGGCCGATAACTTCGTGGCCGCCGCCCATGCGGCACACATTCCGCTGGAGGTGCTGCACCGGGTGGCCTCGATGGCCAGCGGCGGCATGGACACCTTGCCGCACAACGGCGCGGTGATCACCCTGCTGGCGATCACCGGCCTTAGCCACCGGCAGGCCTATGGCGGCATCTTCGCCATCACCCTGATCAAAAGCGCCGCGGTGCTGTTTGTGATTGGCGTGTTCTACCTGACCGGCATTGTTTAAAGGAGCGATACCATGAGTGTACAAGGCAAAACCGCGCTGGTGACCGGCTCGACCAGCGGCATCGGCCTCGGGATAGCGTCCGTGCTGGCCGCCGCCGGCGTGCGTGTGATCCTCAACGGCTTTGGCGATGTGGAAGCGGCGAAGGCGCAGGTTGCCCGGCTGGGCACCGCGCCGGGGTATCACGGCGCCGATCTCGGCGATGCGGCCCAGATAGCGGACATGATGCACTATGCCGAGCGTGAGTTCGGCGGCGCGGACATTCTGGTGAACAACGCCGGCATTCAGCACGTGGCGCCGCTGGATCAGTTCCCGGTGGAGAAATGGAACGCGATCCTCGCCATCAACCTGTCGGCGGTGTTCCACACCTGCCGATTGGCGCTGCCGGGTATGCGCGAGCGCAACTGGGGGCGCATCATCAACGTGGCGTCGGTGCACGGGCTGGTGGCGTCGAAAGACAAATCGGCCTATGTGGCGGCCAAGCACGGCGTGGTGGGGCTGACCAAGACGCTGGCGCTGGAAACCGCCCGCACGCCCGTCACCTGCAACGCCATCTGCCCCGGCTGGGTGCTGACGCCGCTGGTGCAACAGCAGATCGACAAGCGCATTGCCGCCGGCATCGATCCGCAGCGGGCGCGCGATGAGCTGCTGGCGGAGAAGCAGCCGTCGCAAGCGTTCGTCACGCCGGAGCAGCTCGGCGAACTGGCGCTGTTCCTGTGCAGCGATGCGGCGGCGCAGGTGCGCGGCGCCGCCTGGAACATGGACGGCGGCTGGCTGGCGCAGTAGTGAGGGCATTTTCCCGGAGCGCGCAATGCGCTCCGTCGTTATTTCCCGCCATTAATTAATTCCCTCGCGTGACGGTTTACCTGCGGCAATAATATTTATTTGTTATTTGCTATTTTTATTCCCAGATAATCACGCCGGGTTATTTTGGGTAAAAGATGCGGATTGGTTTATTTCGTGCTGCGGTTATTACATTATTTTTCTCCGTGTTACAGGTGAACACGTTTCTGCTGAAAATAAGCCCAACCTGAAATAATGGCAGATTATGACGTGAATTTTTATATCTTGCGTGCGCTGTTGACATCGGGTAATTATTTCCGCGTGGCTTAAGACCACCGTGTTTATAACAATAATTTTTTCGGGCAGGGGTAATAATGAGAAAGAATACAACGCCAATATTCATTGGCGGCGTCTTGCTGTCGGCGTTATCCGCCGGCGCACAGGCCGAGATCACCATTCTGGATAAAAACCCGCAGAGCAATGTGTTGCTGGCGCCGCTCAGTTTAAAGGTGGGCGGCAGCATTCGCCCCGAGTGGATCTTCAATAACGGCCCGGAGCCGGGCTATGACAAAAACGGTCACGACGGCGGCACGCGTTTTCGCTTCAGCGGCGACTATGCGCTGACGCAGGACACCTCGATCATCGGCTATTACGAGTGGGGCGTCGATCTGGCGCACGCGCTCAGCTGGGACGGGCACTACAATGAGGACGGCAAACGCGACTATCAGCGCCAGCTGTACGCCGGTTTCAAGGACGATCGTTACGGCACCCTGACCTATGGCCACCAGTACGGCATCTATTATTCTGTGGTCGGCATCAAAAGCGACGTCTGGGATAACGACGGCCACGCGGGCGGCACCGGCATCGGTATTTCCGGCGATTATGACGGCGGCAATAAACCGAAAAACAGCATCAAATACACCAATGATTTCGGGCCGGTAACGCTGTACGCCAACTATTTATTGCCGGAAGACGATCTGCACACCGCGGATAACCTGATTTACCGCCGCAAGGGCGGTGGCGGGCTGGGCTTCGATTATAAGGTGACGAAGGATTTCACCTTCAGCGCCGCCTACAGTTATACCGACGCGAAGATCAAAGATAATCTGTACAACGAAAAGGATTATCACCAGCAGCTGTCCGGCACCGCGTTGACCTGGCAGCCGAACAACTGGTACATCGTCGGCACCGCCAGCTATTACAAAGACTATGTGCCGAGCACCCGCCAGCGCACGCTGTCGCACTTCTTCGCCGGCGACGGCTACGGGCTGGAAGGCTTCGTCGGTTACACCTTCAATATCGACAAGCCGTTCCTCAAATCCGTTCAGCCTTACGTCGCGGCGGACTCGCTGCGGCTGAAAGGAGACGAGGCGTATCACGCCAACCACGTCTACCTCGGCGCGGGCACCACCATCGGTTACGGTCTGTCGGTGTATGTGGAGCGCACGCTGGCCAACAGCAGCGACAACGAGCCGGATTCCACCTGGATAACGGTGTTCTACGACTTCTGATCCGCCTCTTGCCAGGCCGGCGCGGGTGCCGGCCGTTCACATGCTGATCGCGCCGCCCAGGGGTTGCCCTGAGGCGTTGCGTTCCGCCAGGTAGCGCGCCGGCGGTTTGCCCACCGCCTTTCTGAACATGGTGACGAAGCCGCTGGCGCTCTCGTAACCCAGATCCAGCGCCACCGTCTGTACGCTCTCGCCCTGCGTCAAGCGCTGCAGCGCCAGCATCACGTGCAGCTGACGCCGCCAGTGGCCGAAGCTCATGCCCATCTGCTGTTGCAGCGTGCGGCTGAGGGAGCGCTCGCTCATGCCGATGCGCTGCGCCCACTGGCCGAGGGTGGATTTGTCCGCCGGGCAGCTCAGCATGCCTTCGGTCAACTGCCGTATGCGCGCGTCGTCGGATACCGGCAGATGCAGATTCTCGATCGGTGCGGCCACCAGCTGATCCAGCAACACCGCCGTCAGGCGCCCTTCGGCGCCCTGTTCGTCGTAGAGCGGTTCGAAGGTGGTGGCCTGCAGCAGCAGTTCGCGCAGCAGCGGCGAGACCGACAGCGTGCAGCAACTCTGCGGCAAGCCGGCGACGACGTGTTGATCGACGAACAGGCAGTAAGCCTCGGTCGAGCCGGCGCCCTGGGCGTTGTGCAACACGTTGCCCGGCATCCACAGCGCGCACTGCGGCGGCACCAGCCACAGGCCGTTTTCCACTTCGCAGCGGATCATGCCGCGCACGGTATAGATCAGCTGCGCCTTTTGATGACGATGCGGCTCGACTTCCCAGTCCTGCTCGATGGTGGAACTCTGCACGGCGAACAGCGGGCGCGTCACCTGATCGATATCGATATTGCGGCGTGGGATCTGGACTTTCATGAGAACAATTCTCAATTTGGCGGAATTGAAAAGTATTATGTCCTGATTGCGCAATGTGGTCTAGCGCCGGTGCCGATAAAGTAAGCGCCAGTCCTAAACCCTTTCGCGAGGAAACTGATTATGTCACTCGATACCGCCGATTTTCCGCTGGTGTGGATGCGCCGAAACGGGCGCGATACCCAGGCCGAGCTGGCTGAATTCAGCGCGCTGCTGGCGCGCGCCGAGCCTTTCGTCCTGATGACCGATCGCAGCGTCGGCGATGAAGGTGAAGAGCACGATCGCGACGCCCGCACTCAGGTGGCGCTGTGGAAGCGCGATAACCGCGCGGCGCTGAAGCGGTGGGCGAAAGGCATGATCATGCTGGAACCGGACGACGCCAAACGCGCGGCGGCGGAAGCATTCGCCGAATACGGCGCCAAATTCTGGGGCTATCCGATACTGGTGGCCGCCGATGAAGCCGCAGGCCGGATGTTGGCGCTGACATTACTGAGCAAATAAGGGGAACACCATGCACCAGCAACAGGTGATTGAGCAGCTGCTGGCCTGGATCGAGCAGAGCCTGGATCAGCCGCTGACGCTGGACGACATCGCCGCCAAATCCGGCTATTCCAAGTGGCATTTGCAGCGGATGTTCAAGCAGCACACCGGCCATATCCTCGGCACGTACGCCCGCCGCAGAAGGTTGACCGCCGCCGCGCGCGAACTGCGCCTGACCGGCACCAGCGTGGCCTGTATCGCCGATACGTACCAGTTCGATTCGCAGCAGACCTTCACCCGCTGCTTCCGCAAGCAGTTTGGTCTGCCGCCGGCCAGCTATCGTCGCAGCCAGGATTGGTCGAGCTACGGTCTGCAGCCGCCGCTGCGGCTGACCGAAGCGCCGCTGCCGCAGGCCGACATCGTGACGCTGCCCGCCATGCAGCTGGTGGGCAACACGCAACGCCGCAGCTTTACGCTGGGGCAGTTGGCGGCTTCCAAATGCGAGCTGCGTCGCCATGCCTGGCGGCAACTGCTGCGGCCGCAGACGCTGCCCGAGGTGATGTATGGCCTTACCAGCCTGGAGATCGACCGGCAGCGTCGGGGCTGCCCGCGCATGGCGTATACCGCCGCTTTGCCGGACGAAGGGGCGGTGGGGGAACGGGTGACCATCGAACAGGGGGAATACGCCCGTTTCACCTATCAGGGGCAGGCGGAAGGGTTACAAAACTTTATTGTCCGGCTGTATGACACCGCCATGCCGCAGATGAACGCCATCCGCCGGCCAGGGCAGGATATCGAGCGGTTCTACCCGGCGCAGGAGGGCAGTTGCCCGCTTGGCGGCGCGGCGATCCGCTGTGAATATCTGATCCCCATTCGGCGGGCGGAGGCGCTGGCCGCCGCCAGTTAGGCGGCGGTTCTCGCAGAAAATCGCCTTCGTGGCGCGTCAGGTTACAAAAAATTGCGATATTACATCGGTAATGGTTCACACTTTGATTGATGTGCACATATAATGCGCATCCGGTCAAATCCCCCCTGGTTTTTCAGGCCGCAGCGCCGTTGGCTGCCGGCTGAAATTCAACGGGGCAAAGTGGCCGTAGAAACCAATACCCATAATCGCCAGTGGCCTTGACCAACACGAAGATGAAAATGAGCATTCGCGCGTTATTAACCCTGTTTACGGCACTGGTTGCATTCAGCCAGGCTGCCTTCGCCGTCGTCTACCCGCTGCCGCCAAAAGACAGCCGTTTGGTGGGCGAAAATATCCAAATCACCGTACCGGAAGACAGCAAACTGCCGCTGGAGAGCTTCGCCGCCCAGTATCAGATGGGGCTGAGCAACATGCTGGAGGCCAACCCGGGCGTGGATCCGTTCCTGCCGAAGGCCGGCAGCACCCTGACCATCCCGCAACAGCTGATCCTGCCGGACGCGCCGCGTGAAGGCATCATCATCAACAGCGCCGAAATGCGTCTGTACTACTACCCGAAAGGTTCCAACACCGTCGTGGTGTTGCCGATCGGTATCGGCCAGCTGGGTAAAGACACCCCGCTGAACTGGACCACCACCGTGCAGCGCAAGAAAGACGGCCCAACCTGGACGCCGACCGCCAAAATGCGCGCCGAATACGCGGCTGACGGCGAGATCCTGCCTGCGGTGTTCCCGGCCGGCCCGGATAACCCGATGGGGCTGTATGCGCTGTATGTTGGCCGCCTGTATGCCATTCACGGCACCAACGCCAACTTCGGCATCGGCCTGCGCGTGAGCCACGGCTGCGTGCGTCTGCGCGCCGACGACATCAAGTACCTGTTCCAGAACGTGCCGGTCGGCACCCGCGTGCAGTTCATCAACGAACCGATGAAGGCCACCGTCGAACCGGACGGCTCGCGCTACGTGGAAGTGCACAACCCGCTGTCGGCCAACGAAGAGCAGCTGCAATCCAAGGATCCGGTGCCGCTGACCATTTCCGCGCCGGTCGGCAAAGTGCTGATGGACGCCGGCGTCAACCAGAGCGAAGTGGATGCGGCGATCAAGGCCCGTTCCGGTATGCCGGTGAAAGTGAACTGATCGCCTCGGGCTTCAGTGACAATACCAAGAAGACGCCTGCGGGCGTCTTTTTTTATGATTTTTGTACCCTCTGATGAGGCCGGCCTGGGGGGAGAGACAATTAACCGCCATGCCGGCTAACCGTCCTTAAGGCGATCCTATGATTTGCCCTTGTCGGGCCGATAAACAGACAGACATCATGATACATTCACCGGTGAAGGGCGTAGGGACGGTATATCAATGCCAGCACTGTCTTTATAGCTGGCGGAATACCGAGCCTGCTGGCAGAACGGAACGGGAGCATTATCCGCCTGAGTTTCGCATGACTCAGCAGGATATCGATAATGCGCCGGACGTGCCGGCCATTCCTCCTCTTTTGACGAAATGAGACTGAAGGCGGGCAAGCGTCCGTCTTTTATGGAAATCGCGATGATGAATAACGAAGACGTCGTTTTGCTCGATGCCGCCTGGCAGCCTTGCGGGACGATGCCGAAAAATCAGGTGCACACGCACCATACGCCGCTGCATTTGGCCTTTTCATGTTACCTCTTTACCCCAGAGGGCAACGTGCTGGCCACAAGACGTGCGTTGAGTAAAACCGCCTGGCCGGGGGTTTGGACCAATTCCTTTTGCGGCCATCCCTTGCCGCAAGAGGCGCTGGCACAGGCGGTGAGGCGCCGCGCTCAGGTTGAACTGGGCACGGAGGTGGAGCAGATAATGCTGTTGAGCGAGGCATTCAGCTACCAGGCTACCGACGCGTCCGGCGTGATGGAGAATGAAGTTTGCCCGGTATTTGCCGCGCAAATTAAAGGCACGCTCCATGGCAATCCGGATGAGGTTGCGGATTATGCCTGGGTCGAGCTCAATCATTTAATGGCGGCGGTAAAATTAACGCCTTTCGCTTTCAGCCCGTGGATGGTTTCGCAATTGAATACCGAGGCGATAACCTCAGGCTTGAAAGAATATCGGGATGCGATAATGATAACGCGTTCAGCGGGCGCGTAGGGTGAGGTTGGCAATAAAATAAATAGCCACCGCGAGGGTGACTATCTATTCGTGCTTATAGGCTGCCGCCGACCGAGGTCGAGGTGGAGCCGATAGTTTCGCGGAAATGTTTTGCGTAGTCCGCCACTTCCTGCTGCGTATGCGTCAGGCCATACAGCCCCAGCCCCACGCCGCCTGCGACGCCGCCGATAATGGTACCGACCAGTTGGCCGACGGCGCCGGCAATAAAGCCGCCGGCCCCTGCGGATTTGCCTGCAATCAGCGCGCCGGTCATAGCGCCGTCCAGCAACCCATCCCAGGCCGCGTTCAGATCGCCACCGCTAACGTACTGCTCTTCATATTGACTAAGTACTTTCATATACAATCCTTATAAATAAAAGGGTGACTTAGTGAGTTTAATTAATACCGAAAATAACGCTGACGCGCTATTTCAATTTAAAAATATAACAGCTGATAAGCCGTTGGCAATAATATATCCAACGTGGAATATTGTTTGGTTATATATGCGAGTATTTATTTTCTGTCGATATTTTTATGACGGGAATTGAGAATCTTCTTGGCTAAAAAAGGCGATATCACTGGAGGCAGCGGTGGAAAGCATCATAATGCCCTTATTGCGGACGGGCTGAGGCGATTTCTTCTCGTCGTTGCCCTGGGCCCGGTGCGGCTGTCACTATTTTCACATTTCAGGCTCTGCTACCCGTTAGGCGAGTGCGTCCGTCCTGTGATTATTCCATTAAAAACTATAGCTAATTAATAAGTTATATCTTCTTCGTTATCGCCTGCCATTGAAAAAATTCTCGCAAAAAATCCGCACTGTGAAAATAAGATCACACAAGCGTAACAAAAGGTAAACAAACCCCTCCTATATTGGCTGCTTCGCTTTTGTGAGGGAGTGTCATGCGTAACTGGAACGAACCGAAAAAGAACAAAGCGCACATCGAACTGATCCCGATGATCGACGTGATGATGTTTTTATTGGTGTTTTTCGTCTTGATCAGCCTGAACGTCATTCCGGCGCTCGGGTTGAAAACGCAGCTGCCGTCCGCCGGCAGCGCGCAACAGCTGAAACCGCAGAAGAAAGCGATTATCACGCTGGGGGCCGACGAACAGCTGCAGCTGGATGGCCAGCCGATCGCGCTTGACGCGTTGGTCACGACGCTCAAGCAACAGCAGCAGGCCAACCAGACCACCACCATCATCGTCAACAGCGACAAAGGCGTGGCGGTCGAGCGGCTGGTGGCGGTCATGGATAACCTGCGCCAGGGCGGTTTCTTCTCCGTCTCCATCGCGACACGGAAGCTGTGACATGTATCTGCTCTATCGCTCACGTCATCTTTTCAGCTGGTTGCCGGCGCTGATTGTCGCCGGCTGCCTGTTGTTCGCCAGCCAGCAGGCGGCGCTGAAGATCCAGCCGCGCTACGACGAAACCGCCATCGAACTGGCGCTGGTGGAGCCTGAACCGGCGCCTGAACCTCAACCGCAAACGCCGCCGGACCCCCAGCCCGAACCGCCGCCGCCCGAGCCGGAGCCGATCCCCGAACCGGTGGTGCCGGCGCCGGAACCGATCGTGGAAGCCAAGCCGGTGCCGAAACCGCAACCGAAGCCCAAACCCAAGCCGGTGAAAGAGAAAGCCAAACCGGTGGAAAAGCCTAAACCGACGCCGGCGCCCGCCGCGCCGCGCGCGCCGGTCAGTAAACCGGCGGCGCAACCCGCACCGGCCGCCCCGGCGGCGCCGAAGGTGAATGCGCAGGCGATTGAAAACGGCTATCTGCTGGCCTTGCGCCGCGAACTGGAACAGCGCAAGCGCTACCCGACCGGCCGTCAGGCCTCCCTCGAGCGCCCGCAGGGCAACGTCGAGGTGTGGCTGGAGGTCGATCGCAGCGGGCGGGTGGTCTCTTCCGGCATCGCCAACAAAGCCGCCAGCATGCTGCTGAATCGCGCGGCGATGAGCAGCCTGCAAAGCATCAGTTCAGTGAAGCCATTCCCGAGCGACGCGTTCGCCGGGCAAACAACCAAAAGATTTACCGCGACGTTCAATTATCAGGCGCCTTAGCGCAAGGGTTAATCGTTTGATTTTTAAGGGATGCACACCATGAAATCGTTCAATCGTTCTGGGATCTATCTGGCGGTGATGTCGGCGATGCTGCCGGGCGCCGCGCTGGCGGCCGACGGCACCGACGTCGGCACCATCAGCGTCAAGGGGCAGTCGCTCGGCGGCGGCATGATGGTGCAGGACGACAGCGCCAAAGCGCGCTCCACCGTCACCAAAGAGGCGATGGATAAAATGCCGTCGGCGGCCAACGCCATCGACAAGCTGAAGTTCACGCCGGGCCTCAACGTCAACAGCAATGACGCCAGCGGCCTGAGCGGCGTGGACTACACCATGCGCGGCATGAACTCGGATCAGATCGGCCTGTCGATGGACGGCATCCCGATCAACGACTCCGGCAACTACGCGGTATACCCGAACCTGCTGGGCGATGCGGAGAACCTGGAAGAGGTGTTCGTCACCCAGGGCTCTTCCGAAGCGGACGGCCCGCATATCGGCTCCAGCGGCGGCAACATCGGCCTGGTAACGCGCCGCCCGGCGAAAGACTTCGGCGGTTTCGTCAAGCAAACGCTGGGCAGCAACAGCCTGAGCAAAACCTTCGCCCGCCTGGACACCGGCGAGTACAACGGCTTCAGCAACTGGCTCTCCTATTCGCACACCGAGGCGAAGAAGTGGCGCGGCGAGGGGCGGCTGTACTCCGACAAGTTCGAGATGAACTCGCTGTACGAAGACGGCAACGGCAACAGCAGCAATCTGGTGATGAAGTACAACCGCCAGAACAACACCAACTACAACACCCTGAGCAAGGCGCAGTTCCAAAACGACGGCCGCGACACCGACTATGCCACCACGCCGGAGTACAACAGCCGCGGACAGTTGAACAAGTATTACAAGCTCGAGCGCAACCCGTTCGAGAACTTCACGCTGTCGTTCACCCAGAAGCTGCAGCTGCGCGACAACCTGGCGCTGACCCTGCAACCGTATTACTACTGGGGCAACGGCGGCAGCTTCAACGGCCAAACCGCGTCGGTATTGTCCAGCACGTCGGACAGGGCAGGGCAGTACGATCTCAGCAACCTGAAATCCAACACCTACTACCGCCCGTCGTGGACGCAGACCTGGCGGCCGGGCATCACCACCAAGCTGAAGTGGGACATCAACGATCAGCACAGTCTGGATATCGGTTACTGGTATGAGCGCGCGCGCCAGCTGCAGACCCAGCCGTTCATCAGCATCAAGGGCGACGGCAACCCGTCGCAGATTTGGGGGCCGCCGGGCGGTTCCGATCAGGTGAAGGATGCCAACGGCAACACCGTTCAGGGGCGCAACCAGTACACCATCACCCCGGCGCAGAAGGTGTGGCTGCAGGATACCTGGTTCGCCACGCCGGACTGGACTTTCGTCGGCGGCCTGGCCTATCAGTACGTGGAACGTAAAGGGGACAATCGCGGCAGCCTGTACAACGCGCCGGAGAAACGCAAAGCCACCTATCATGAATTCCTGCCGAACTTCAGCGCCAGCTATAAGGTGAACCAGGAAAACCAGGTGTTCTACAACCTGACGCGCAACATGCGCACGCCGCCGAACTATGTGCTGTACAACGTCGGCGATTCGCTCAGCACCAAGCCGGAGCTGAGCTGGAACCACGAGCTGGGCTGGCGCTTCCAACAGGAAGACATGCTGCTGAGCGCCACGCTGTTCTACATGCGCTACAGCGATCGCCAGATCTCCACCACCAACGCGGCCGGCGACTACGAGATGATGAACATCGGCAACGTGGAGAACAAAGGGCTGGAGCTGGAGTGGAGCGGCCAACTGCCGCATAACTTCAACTACTACACCTCCTATACCTATACCCAATCGAAGCAGAAGAGCGACATCGTCAGCAACGGCGGGTTGCCGCTGCCGACCTCCGGCAAAGAGGTGCCGAACGTGCCGAAAAACCTGCTGAACATGACGCTGGGTTATGACGACGGCCTGTACTACGGCAGCGTCAGCGGCAAGTACGTCAGCGCGTTCTATGGCGATCTGACCAACGACGAGAAGATCGGCGGGCGCACGGTGTTCGATCTGGCGGCGGGGGTGCATCTGCCGGTGGACAAGAAAATCGTCAAAAGCGCCGCGCTGCGTTTTGGCATCAGCAACCTGTTTGACAAGGAATACCTGACCTCGGTGCGCACCACCACCTTCAACGCGGCGCCCTACGGCGGCGTGAAGGCCAGCACCCCGTATTACAACGTCGGCGAAGAACGCACCTTCAGCGTCTCGCTGGAAGCCACCTTTTAACTGAATGCCCCGCCGTCTGCCCGGCTGCGGGGAAGAGGAGCCCTGTATGGACGCCAATCTGTTGCACGACATTATTTTCTACGTGATGTACGCCGCGCTGGCGATCGCGCTGGTGATCATCATCGAACGCACGCTGTACTTCGCCTACACCCAACGCCAGGCGCGCCGGCTGGAGCAGGCGCTGACGCCGGAGGTGCGCCGCGCCGCCGATCTGCCGGACGTGCTGACCCAGCGTAACAGCCTGCCGATGGCCGTGATCGCGCCGGTGCTGGCGCAGAAACACCGCGCCGGCGACCGTGAGGCGATCGGCGATCTGATCGACGCCCAGTATCTGCTGAGCAAGCCGCCGATGGCGCGCGGCCTGTGGCTGCTGGAAACCGTGGTCACCGCCGCGCCGTTGCTGGGGCTGCTGGGCACGGTGATGGGGATCATCGAAACCTTCAAGGCGCTGGCCGCCTCGGGGGTGTCCGAGCCGAGTCTGGTGTCGGCCGGCATGGGCACCGCGCTGTACGCCACCGGGCTGGGCATCGCCATCGCGCTGCTGTGCCTGGTGGCCAACAATTTCCTGCAGAGCCGTATGGAGCGCATCAACGAACTGCTGAAGGTGCTGCTGATCCGCGCCGGTCAACCGGCCAGCCGTCCGGAAAGCGGCAGCGGCGAACAATGGGTTGACAGCGGAGCGCCGCGCTATGCCTAATGGCCATCCAGTACGGCGGCCGAGATGCCGCCTTTATACGGCATTGTGGAGCGGTTGTTTGTTGATGTTGAGCCAGAGCGCTGCGGCGCGTTTTGCTATTCCCGGTTACGAGCTGGTGTACACCGCGCCGGTGGAAACCGCGCTGCAGGCCGACGACCTGCGCAACACCGCCGAGGTATGGCGCGAGATGTTCGACGCGGCGAAAACCCGCATCGATCTGGGGCAGTTCTACGTGGCGAATCAGGACGGTTCGCTGCTGGACGGCGTGCTGCAGCACCTGAAGGCGGCCGGCGAACGCGGGGTGAAAATCCGCTTTTTGCTGGAAGAGAAGGGCATTCGCCTCTCCACCGCCGAAACGCTGGAACAGCTGAAGGCGATCCCCAATCTGGAGCTGCGCATCATCCCATACCAGAAGCTGAGCGGCGGCATTCTGCATGCCAAGTATCTGCTGGTGGACGGCGAGCAGGCGTTCGTCGGCAGCCAGAACTTCGACTGGCGCGCGCTGGAACACATTCACGAAACCGGGCTGCGCATCAGCGACGCCAGGGTGGTGGGGCAGATCCAGGCGATCTTCGAACAGGATTGGCGGGCGCAGGCGCTGCTGGCGCAGGATAAGCCGGTGCCGGCGCTGCCCGATTCGCCGCCGACGGCGCAGCCGCAGGGCAACTATCTGGTGGCCAGCCCGCGCGCCTACAACCCGGCGGGCGTGCTCGATTCGCAGGCCGAGCTGCCGCGTCTGCTGGCCGACGCCAAACGGCGGGTGCGGGTGCAGGTGATGGACTACGCGCCGCTGTCGTTTGGCCCGGAGCGCAGCCGCCCCTTCTACGCGGTGATCGACAACGCGCTGCGCAGCGCGGCGGCGCGCGGGGTGCAGATCGAGCTGATGGTGGCCAACTGGAACACCAAAAAGCCGGATATCGCCTGGCTGAAGAGCCTGGCGCTGGTGCCGAACGTGCAGATCAAGGTGGTGACCATTCCGCCGGCCAGCAGCGGCTTCATCCCGTTTGCCCGCGTGATTCACAGCAAGCTGATGACCATCGACGATGAGATTGCCTGGGTGGGCACCAGCAACTGGACCGGCGGCTATCTGGACAACTCGCGCAATCTGGAGCTGGTGCTGCACAGCACGGCGATGAGCGGGCGGTTGGACAGGCTGTACCAACAGCTGTGGGACAGCGTCTACGCCGAGCCGTTGAAGCTGGATTACGATTACCCGACGCCCAAACCGGGCGGCGAATCCTGACGGTCAGGGCGCGTTAACCCGCGCCCCGCGTTGTTTACCGCCGCCAGCCGGCCTTCTCCAGCGCCGTCACCAGCTGTTCGGCGCTCAACCCTTCCGCCCGATGGCCGTTGCCGCTGACGGTATTGGCCGCCAGCAACGCATTGACGATCGCCTCTTCCACCGCTTCCGCCGCCGCGGCGAACAGCGCCGAAATGTAGTCGTTGTTCACCATGCGCAGCGGCGTGGTGAAATCGCCTTTATTGGCGTAGTCAGCGGGCGGCAGGCCGTCGTTGCCGGTGGCGAAGGCGATAAAGATATCGCCGCTCGAATCCTCGGTGCCGCCGCCGGTGCGGGCGATGCCGATGCTGGCGCGCTGCGCCAGCCGTGCGCACTGGTGCGGCAGCAGCGGCGCGTCGGTCGCCAGCGCCACCACGATGGAGCCCATGCCGGGATGCGGCAACTGCGGCGTGAACGGCGAGGGGATATGCCCCAGGTGGCGGCCCACCGGGTAACCGCCGACCAGCAGCGACTCGCGCTTGCCGTGGTTGGCCTGCACGATGGCGCCCACCGTCCAGCCGCCTTGATCGGCGGGCAAGCGGCGCGATGCGGTGCCGCTGCCGCCCTTGAATTCATGACAGATCATGCCGCTGCCGCCGCCGACCGCGCCTTCCTGCGGCAAGCCGCCTCTGGCCGCCTGCTGCGCCTGGCGCACGTGCTCGGCCTTGACGTGAAAGCCGTTGATGTCGTTGAGCAGGCCATCGAAGGTTTCCATCACCACCGGCATATTCCAGTACACCGCGTTGTCGCTCGCGGGCAGCGTTTCACGCTCCAGCGCGATCAGCGCATCGCGCACTACCCCCACGCTGTGGGTGTTGGTGAAGGCGATCGGGCTGGTCAACAGGCCCGCTTCTCGCACCCATTCCAGGCCGGTGGCGTCGCCGTTGCCGTTCAGCACGTGCACGCCGGCGAAGCAGGGCGCGTGGCGAGCGGAGCCGGGGCGCGGTTCGATTACCGTCACGCCGGTGCGCACGCTGCGCCCGTCCGCCAAATCGGCATGAAGGCTGGCATAGCCGACGCGCACGCCGGGCACGTCGGTGATGGCGTTCAGCGGGCCGGGCGTGCCCTGACCGATGGTGATGCCCAGATCCTGAGCGCGCTGCGTCATGGTTATTCTCCTTCTATTGAGGGGGTGGCGAGGGGCGCCGTCTGGCGGCCGCGCAAGTGGTTCAGCGCCAGCCCGAAGCCGATGATGCCGGCAATGATAATAAAGTCTTTCAGGCTGCTGGCGATCAAAATCGTCCACAGCACGTACAGGCAGCACAGCAGCGCCGCCGCCACCGGCAGCGGCCACAGCGGCATCAGGTACGGGTGATGGAAGTGGCGGCGACGGCGGCTGATCAGCGCCGCCACCGCCATGATGATGTACACCAGCAGCAGCAGGATCACGGTGAATGAGGTCAGCGATTCGAGGTCGGAGCAAAACGCCAGCAGCGCCGAGGGGACGCCGAACAGCAGGGTGGCGATCCAGGGGGTGCCGAAGCGCGGGTGGATGATTTTCAGCGCGCGGTTGAACGTCGGCAGCCAGAAGCCGTCGCGCCCGCTGGCGAACATCATGCGGCTGAACTGCGCCACGATGGCGATGATGGCGTTGAATACCGACAGATAGATCGCGCCGCTTACCACCCGCGCCAGCGTCGGGCCGCCGAGCTGGGTGACCACATACCCGACCGGATCGGCCTGTTTGGCCATCTCTGCCAGCGACGGCGAGCCGATCAGCAGGGCGGTGAACGGCACCAGTTCCACCAGCACCACGATGACCAGCGTCAGCATGATCGCGACCGCCATCGGTTTGCCCTGCTCGCGCATATCTTCCGCCATGTACACCGCCGCGCCGTAGCCGTTGTAGGAGAACAGCGCGACCCCGACCATGGCGACGATCAGCGGCAGCGAAACCGGCGCCAGGCTGCCCTGCGCGTCCAGCATCACCGGCGCGGTGAGGATCTCCGCGCTTTGATGCGGATGGCTGAAACCGAGCCAGGCGATCAGCGCCAGTACCGCCACTTCCACCACCAGAAAGGCGCCGGTCAGCAGGGCGTTGGCCTTGATGTTGAAAATGGCGCAGGCGCCGCCGATCAGCACGGTGATCATGCCGGCGGTGGAGGCGTCGAATGAGGTGCCCAACGCGGTATTCAGATAGGGCACGGCGCCGGTGGCCAGCACCGCCGGCACGAACAGCGCGGCGCTGAGAATAAACAGATAGGTCTGCAACCCGCACAGGGTGCCGAACAGGCGTTTGATGATGCTGTATTCGCCGCCGGCGCTGGGGTGCGCGGCGCCGAGCTCGGCATAGCACAGCGCGATGGTGGCGGCGACGCAGGCGGCGATCAGAAACGACAGAAAGGCGCCGCTGCCGGCGCTGGCGATCGCCAGCGGCGCGATGACGAAGATCGAGCTGGCCGGCGTCACGCCGGAAGCGGTAATCATCACCACGTCGAGGACGCTGAGATTGCCTTTGAAAGTGTGTTCAGGGGCGGACTCTTTCATGGTTAACGACTCCATTAACGTGTGAGTGAGTAATTGTTTTGCTGCACAGGCTGTACGCAGAAATCAAATGGAGCGCGCTAAATGCCGGGGAGCGTTGCTCCCCGGAAGTTTATTGTTCTTATGTGTTACCCCTGCCCCGACGGGAAGCTGAAGCTGGCGCGGCGGGCATCGCCGGAGGCCGGCCAGCGCTGGGTAATGGTCTTGCGTTTGGTGTAGAACCTGACCGCGTCCGGGCCGTAGGCGTGCAGATCGCCGAACAGCGAGCGCTTCCAGCCGCCGAACGAGTGGTAGGCCACCGGCACCGGCAGCGCCACGTTGATCCCCACCATGCCGACCTGAATGCGGCTGGAGAAGTGGCGCGCCGCTTCGCCGTCGCGGGTGAACAGGCAGGTGCCGTTGCCGTATTCATGGGCGTCGATCAAGGCCATCGCCTCCTGCAGCGACGCCGCGCGCACCACGCCGAGCACCGGGCCGAAGATCTCCTCCTGATAGATGCGCATGCCGGGCGTCACGCGGTCGAACAGCGTCGGGCCGAGGAAATACCCCTGGCTGGGGCGGCCGTCGGCGTCCGTCACGCGCAGTTCGCGGCCGTCCACCAGCAGCTCGGCGCCTTCGGCCACGCCCTGATCGATATAGCCTTTCACCTTCTGATAATGCTGTTGAGTCACCAGCGGCCCCATGTCGTTGCGGTTGTCGCTGCCGGGGCCGACGCGCATGGCGGCCATCTGTTGCCGCAGCCCGGCGATCAGCGCGTCGGCGGTGCCGTCGCCCACCGCGACCACCAGCGGGATGGCCATGCAGCGCTGGCCGCAGGAGCCGAACGCCGCGCCCATCAGCGCGCCGACCGCGCCGGGGATATCGGCGTCCGGCAGCACCACCGCGTGGTTTTTGGCGCCGCCCAGCGCCTGCACCCGTTTGTTCTGGCCGCAACCGGTGTGATAGATGTGTTCTGCGACCGGCGTCGAACCGACGAAGCTTATCGCCTTCACGCGTCCGTCATGCAGCAGCGTCTCCACCGCTTCGCGATCGCCGTTGACCACGTTGAGCACCCCCGGCGGCAGCCCGGCCTCCGCCGCCAGCCGCGCGATATACAGCGCGGCGGAAGGGACGCGCTCGGAAGGCTTCAGCACGAAGGTATTGCCGCAGGCGACCGCCATCGGCCACATCCACAGCGGCACCATCGCCGGGAAGTTGAACGGGGTGATGCCCGCTACCACCCCGAGCGGTTGAAACTCGCTCCAGCTGTCGATGCCCGGGCCCGCCTCTTTGCTGTGTTCGCCTTTCAGCAGTTCCGGCACATAGCCGGCGTATTCGATATTCTCGATGCCGCGTTGCAGTTCGCCCAGGGCGTCGCTGAGCACTTTGCCGTGCTCGGCGGTGATCAATTGGCAGATGGCGTCGGCGTGCTGCTCCAGCAGATCCTTGAGCTTCATCATGATGCGCGCGCGCTTCAGCGGCGGCGTGTCGCGCCAGGCGGGATAAGCCTGCTCGGCGGCGGCGATGGCGCGCTCCACCGTGGCGCGATCGGCCAGCAGCACCTCCTGCGCCGATTGGCCGGTGGCCGGGTCGTAAACCGGCTGGCTGCGTTCGCCGCCGGCGGCGGGTTCGCCGTTGATCCAATGGGTAATGGTCATGGTTCGCTCCTTATTCGGTGGCGTTGAGGGCATCGCCGACGGCGTTGATCAGCGCATCGATCTGCGCTTCGCTGCTGATGAACGGCGGCGCCAGTTGCAGGGTGTCGCCGCCGTAGCGCACGTAAAACCCGCTTTCCCAGCAGCGCATCGCCGCTTCGAAGGGCCGCCGCGCCGGTTCGCCGGGCCGCGCCGCCAGCGTGATGCCGGCCGCCAGGCCGATGTTGCGAATGTCGGCGACGTGTTTGGCTCCTTGCAGGCTGTGCACCGCGCGCTCGAAATAGGGCGCCAGCGCCTGCACGCGCTCCACCATCTGTTCGCGCTGCAGGATGTCCAGCGTCGCCAGCGCCACCGCGCAGCTGACCGGATGGGCGGAGTAGGTGTAACCGTGCGGGAATTCGAGCTGGTAGTCCGGCTCGCCGCCGTTCATGAAGGTTTGGTAGATCTCCGGCCGCACCACCACCGCGCCCATCGGTTGCGCGCCGTTGGTCACCTGTTTGGCGATGTTCATGATGTCCGGCGTAACGCCGAACGCCTCGGCGCCGGTCATCGCGCCGCAGCGGCCGAAGGCGGTGATCACTTCGTCGAAGATCAGCAGAATGTCATGCTGGGTACAGATCTCGCGCAGGCGCTGCAGATAGCCGACCGGCGGCACGATCACCCCGGCGGAGCCGGAGAACGGTTCGACGATCACCGCGGCGATCGTCGAGGCGTCGCGCAGCGCGATGATGCGGTTGAGCTCTTCCGCCAGCTCCGCCCCCTGTTGCGGCATGCCGCGCGAAAAGGCGTTGCCGGCCAGCAGGGTGTGCGGCAGATGGTCCGCCTCGGCGCCGGCGCCGAACGCCTTGCGGTTGCCGGCGATGCCGCCGACCGAGATGCCGCCGAAGTTAACGCCGTGGTAGCCCTTTTCCCGGCCGATAAAGCAGGTTTTGCCCGCCTGGCCTTTGGCGCGCCAGTAAGCGCGCGCCATTTTCAGCGAGGTGTCCGCCGCTTCCGAGCCGGAGCCGGTGAAGAACACGTAATCCAGCCCCGCCGGCGTCAGCGCCTTGATTTTGTTGGCCAACTCGAACGACAGCGGGTGGCCGAACTGAAATGCCGGCGAGTAATCCAGCGTCGCCAACTGGCGCTGGGCGGCGTCGGTGATTTCCTGCCGGCCGTGCCCCAATCCGCAGCACCACAATCCGGACAGGCCGTCGAAAATCTTTCTGCCGTCGTGGCTGGTGTAATACGCCCCTGCGGCCTGAGTAATGATGCGCGGCTGCGCTTTAAAATTGCGGTTGCCGGTAAAAGGCATCCAATGGGCTTCTAACCCTTCGGCATCGAGACGATTAAGCGAATAATTTTCAGCGGCCATGTTTTCCTCCGGGCAGGAAAATAAGTGCGATTAATTAAATAAAATGAGTTGTTAACGAATTGTTGTACGAAATTGACTATGTACCGCTTGTTCTCTACTGTGAATAATCATATGTCGAAACTTACTTAAGGTTTTATGCAAGTAAAAAAGCGCGCGTTGCTGGGACAATTGTCGGATATGGATCTGCGTTTGCTGCGGGTATTCAAGGCCGTGGTCGACTGCGGCGGCATGAGCGCCGCCGAACTGGAGCTGAATATCAGCCTGTCGACCATCAGCAAGCACATCAAGGATCTGGAGCAGCGGCTGGGCCTGACGCTGTGCCAGCGCGGGCGCGAGGGCTTTGCGGTCACCGACGAGGGGCTGATTATCTACCAGGAAACCGTCAACCTGCTGGCGGCCACCGAGGCGTTCCGGCGCGGGGTGGACGAGGTGCACCAGCGCATGGGCGGGCAGCTGCACGTGGCGATATTCGACCATACGGTCAGCAATCCGCAGGCGCAGATCGGCCGGGCCATCGCGTTATTCAGCGAGCGCGCGCCGGAGGTTTCTTTGCAAATGTACGTGGAGCCGATTAATACCATTGAACGTGGCGTTATTGACGGGCAATTTCAGGTTGGCGTTATTCCCATGCACCGCAGCGCGGAAAGTTTATCTTATCATTCGTTATTCAGTGAGAGGATGTTCTTATATTGCGGCGCGCAGCATGAATTATTTTCCGCCCGCCATGAAACATTAAATTGGGATCTGCTGCACAATTATGCTTTCGCCGGATTGGGCTACCATTCGCCGAATATGGAACTGAGCCTGCAGCAACATTTGCATCGCAAGGCGACGGGGTTCGCGCAAGAGTCGATCGCCACGCTGATCCTGTCCGGCAAATACGTCGGCTTTTTGCCGGATCACTACGCGGCGTTTTTTGTGGCGCAGAACCTGATGCGGGCGATCAAACCGGCGCTGTTCCGCTATCACTGCGAGTACTCCAGCGTGCTGCGCCGCTCGCCGGTGCCGCAACGGGTGGTGAAGCTGTTCCATGAGTGCCTGCTGGCGGCCCACGGAACAGCGTGACGCTTACTGCTCTTTCTTCTTGCCGAAGATTCTGATCAGCGCGCCGACCAGGATGCCGACCGCGATGCCGGCGAAGATCCAGCCGATGATGCCCATTTCCTTAACTCCTGCTAGTGCGTTGATCTGATTATATAATCATTCGACGCGAAACGCCTCTTCGATCATCCGTTGCCGCTGCGCCGGCGCATAGTCGATCCAGGAATTCTTGCTGTTGGATTTCTCCAGCGCCACCGCCAGCTCCTGGCCGGAAATCGGCAAATCGTCCTGCCAGAACGGCGCGATGGCGTGGCGGGTGATGAAATCGCTCAGGTAGCTCTCCGGGCTGCCCTGCCAGTGCGGGTACAGTCTGGCGGCCAGCTCGGCCATCAGCGCGCGCTGCTGCGGCTGTTCGCTGGTTTCCAACAGGGCGAGGAACGGCAACAGCAGGCGACCGCAGACCTGCCCGTGGTGGTAGTCGCGCAACGCGCCGATCTCGCCGGCGATGCCGTGAATGACCCCCAGCCCGGCGGCGCTCAGCGTCAGCCCGCCGAGGTAGGAAGCCTGCATAATGGCTTCGCGCGCCGCGTCGCTGCGGTTGAGCGCCGGCCAGGCGGCGAGGAAGTGGCGGATGCCGCTCAGCGACATGTCGCGCGTCATGGCGCCGGCGGTTTTCGACAGATAGGCCTCGAACAGGTGGGTGAAGGCGTCGATAGCGCAGTAGGCCAGCACCTTGTCCGGGGCGCCCGCCAGCAGCTGCGGATCGAGAATGGCGGTGTGCGGCACGAAGTTGTTATGGCGCAGCGAGGCTTTCACCTTGCTGACCTGGGTATCGGTGATCACCGCGTTCTGGGTCACCTCGCTGCCGGTGCCGGCGGTGGTGGGAATGGCTATCAGCGGCAGGGTGGCGCCGCTGATTTTGCTGTCGCCCACCTTTTCCATATAGCGCAGCGTTGGCAGCGGGTGCTCAACCAGCGCGGAGAACGCTTTGGCGGCGTCCAGCACGCTGCCGCCGCCGATGGCCACCACGCGCCGCGCCTGGCCGCGCCAGCGCGCCACCCAGGCGTCGATTTCCTGCGGCGACGCCTCGTGGCTGACGATTTCGGTGCCGATGAGCAGCGGCGCCAGCGCTTCGCGCAGGCCGGCGTACACCGGGCCGTTGAGAAAAGAGCGGCAGCTGAACAGCAGCGTCGGCTGCGGGTCGGCAAGCAGCAGCGGCGGCAGCTGCTGGATGCTGCCGTGGCCGAACCAAGTCTGGCGGTTGGCGATGATGTGGCTGACGGACATGAGGTCTCCTTGACGGCGTTGCAGGTCGCGATGCCACAGCATAAGCCAGCGGGCGCGGAGCGGCCACCGCTTTCCCCGCCGCGGCAACCTGTGAGTTGTTTAACATGTAAACGATCGCGCTCTTGCATTTCGGCGCTGCGGATGCTTTTTTTAACAGTACCGGCCGTCGTGCGGCCAACCCCATCCGAAATCGGTAGATTGTTAATGTGTTAATAATGGCGAGGCGGGTATGGAAATTCAGGTTGAACGCTTGTCTGCGGTGATCGATGCGGTGGCCAGCCCACGCTTTTATCCCAGCCTGTTGAACTGGCTGGAAGGGTTTTTCGCCTTCGACAACGCCATCGTCTATGCCTTCGAACGCGGCCGGCCGCCGCGCTGCCTGATTAAAACCGAGCGCGAAAACAGCGACGCGGTCAATCAGCTCTACCAGCAGGGCGCCTACCTGCAGGATCCGTTTTACCGCGCGCTGAACGACGGCGGCGAAGGCGAGGTGCTCACGCTGCGCCAGCTGGCGCCCTGCGGGTTTTATCACAGCGACTATTACCGTAATTTTTATCGCAAGACCGGCTGGCACGACGAGGCCGGCGTGCTGCTGCAGCTGACGCCGGAGCGCGGGCTGGGCGTCTTTTTCGGTTCGGCGCGCCGCACGGTGGCGGTGCGCTACCCGCAGCGGGCGGATCTGCGCAGCGCGTTGACGCTGGTGAAAAGCGTGGCGCGGTTGCACGGCGAAGTGGTGGCGGCGCCGGCCGAGGCTGCGACGGTGAACGATGACGGCGCCCAGGCGCGCTATCTGCTGACGCCGCGCGAGCGCGAGATTGTCGATCTGATCCTCGCCGGCTGCGGTTCGCAGCAGATTGCCGACCGGCTGTTCATCAGCCTCGGCACGGTAAAAAACCACCGCAAGAACATCTACGGCAAGCTGAACATCGGTTCGCAGGCCGAACTGTTCAGCCTGCTGCTGGCCGCCCCGCAGCGGCGCAGCGCGTGAATGTTAATTTTTTGTAGCGAATGTCCCTAAGGGGACATAGCGGACGATCCCACCGCTCCCGATAATCCGATGTCATGGCATAGGCAATCGGGAGTGCGGCAGTGAACAACGAAATCGAGTCCTTAACCTACTACGCGGCGACCAAAAAATACGATCTGCGCTTCCCGACGCTGGAAGAGGATCTGGACGTTGACGTGGTGATCATCGGCGGCGGCTTCTCCGGCATCAACACCGCGCTGGAGCTGGCGGAGAAGGGCATCACCAACATCGCCATTCTCGAAGGCCGCTATCTGGGCTACGGCGGCACCGGGCGCAACGGCGGCCAGGTGATGGCCGGCATCGGCCACGATCTGGAGAAGATCAAGCGCCACGTCGGCCCGGCCGGGCTGGAAACCATCTTCAAAATCAGCAACCTCGGCGCCGGCATTATCCGCGAGCGCATCAAGAAATATGACATCGACGCCGACTTCTGCTTCGGCTACGGCTATCTCGGCAGCAACGCGCGCCAGGAGAAGACCCTGCGCGGCTGGCTGAAGGAGTTCAAGGCGGTAGCGCCGCAGGAGGAGATTGAACTCTACACCGGGGCGGAGGTGAAGCAGGTGGTGGGCTCCGATGCCTACACCTGCGCGCTGAAACACATGGGTGGCGGCCACGTGCATTCGCTCAACCTGTTGCTGGGCGAGGCCAAGGCGCTGAGCGGCTACGGGGTGAAAATTTTCGAGAACAGCAGCGTGCTCAACGTGGAGTATGGCCCGCGCATCACGGTGCGCACCGCCATGGGCTCGGTGCGCGCTAACAAGATGCTGTGGGCCTGCAACGGCTTCCTCAACGGCATGGAGCCGCAGATCTACCGCAAGACCATCAATACCTACGCCTTCCAGCTGGCCACCGAGCCGCTGTCTGACGATCTGATCCGTCAGATCAGCCCGATCCGCGGCGCCTACAGCGACATCCGCCCGGTGATCGACTATTACCGGGTGACCAACGAGAACCGGCTGCTGTTCGGCAGCGCCACCCGCCTGATCGAATACTTCCCGTCGGATCTCAAGGCCTGGAACCGTAACCTGATGCTGAAGGTGTTCCCGTACCTGAAAGACGTGAAGATCGATCTGGCCTGGGGTGGCCCGCTGTGCTGCAGCGCCAACCTGTTCCCGCAGATCGGCACGCTGCCGGATCGCGACAACGTGTTTTACGTGCAGGGCTACTCCGGCTTCGGTGTGACGCCGAGCCACATCGTGTGCAAGGTGCTGGCAGAGGGCATGAGCGAAGGATCCGATCGCTACGATCTGATGAGCTCGATCCCGCACGTCAACATCTTCGGCAAGGACAAGCTGCGGCGGGTGATGACCACCGCCGGTAAGGTTTGGCACCAGACATCCGGCTACTGGAAAGGCCGCCGTTAACCCTCAGAGGAGAATCACATGAAACCGTTACTGCTTAAACAACCGCTGCCGGAACTGCTGGAGATCGGCAGCGTCAGCAACCTGGGCGCCACGGTGATCGCCGGCACGCCAAACGTCGGCGTGGCCAGCATCTTCGGCGAACCGACCGACAACCTGAACTGCGGCGTGTTCAGCTGCACCCGCGGCAGCTTCGTGATGGAGTATCCGTTCGCCGAGCACGCCACAGTGTGGGAAGGCAGCGCGACCCTGACCAACGAACGCACCGGCGAATCGGTGCAGTATCAGGCCGGCGATTCCTGGTTCGTCGAGAAGGGCACCCCGGTGCGCTGGGACATCACCTCGGATCGCTTCGTCAAACACTACCTCGCCATCGTCGAAGGCTGACGCCGTCATGCCCCCCTCAGCCTGCTGAGGGGGAGCGCTTTAGCCTAACGCCCGCGCAATAAAATCGGTCACCCGCTTGAGGATCTGATCCTTATTGGTTTCGTTAAAGCTCTCGTGCCGCCCGCCCGCATTGATCATCCTCTCGAAATCGTCGCCCTGCAGACGATCGAGCGCGGTTTGCGTTTCGCTCATCAGCACCAGCCGATCGTCGTCGCCGTGGATCCATAGCGTGGGCAGCGCGCCGAAGCCCGGCCCGGCGTTGATGGCGGCGAGGATCCGCTGCATGGCGCGCAGGGTGGGACGCTTGAACGGCCCGTGCCACACCAGCGGATCTTCCTGATAGGCCGCGCCAACCGCAGGATCGCGCGCCAGGGTGGCGGTATCCAGCGGCGCGTCGGGGATCGTCGGCAGTTCAGCCAGATCGGAAATCGCCGTTCTGTCGCCGAGCAGCGGGCCGGACAGCACTAATGCGCGTACCTCCTCGCCATAGCGCTGCACGTAGCGGGTGGCGATCATGCCGCCCATCGAGTGGCCGATCACCACCAGCGGCAAGGTGGGATATTGCTGCCGGAAATGGCTGACCACGCGCTGCACGTCGTCGACCACGGCGTCATAATCCTCGATCAGCACGCGCTCGCCCTGCGACAGGCCGTGGCCGAGGTGGTCGGGGCCGAACACCCGCGCCCCCTGCGCCTGCAGCGTACGCGCCACGTATTGATAGCGGCCGAGGTGCTCGCCGTAGCCGTGCACCAGCAGCGCCAGATAGCGCGGCTTGTCGTTGCCCCAGTCGTGCACGGCGATGTCGCCGTGACGGCCTTTGATAAAGCTGACGGTTTGTTCGGACATGTTATTGTTCTCATGGTGGGTAGGGTTGCCCTTCAGCGTAGCGGCTGGCGGCGAGGTTGTCAGGGGCGCCGGGTGCGGCGCCCACAAAGGGGGGGATTACAGGCCGAACTGGCGCGCCAACGCGTCGAGCGCTTCGCGCTGGAAGCGGTTGAAGGCGTCGCGCGGCTGCTGTTGCTGGATGAACGCCAGCAGCGGATCCTGCACTTCAGTGCGCACGCCGCTTAGCTGTTCCATCACCGCCAACCCGCAGAACGGCACGTAGGATTCGGCGTAGCCGCCTTCATGCACCATCACCAGTTTGCCGCCGCACAGCCGGTCGGCGGCGTCCTGCACCAGCGCGGTCATGGCACGGAAGCTGTCGCTGTGCAGCTGCATGCGCGCCAACGGATCGAGCGCGTTGGCGTCGTAACCGCAGGCGACGATGATCAGCTCCGGCTCGAATTTTTCCAGCGCCGGGATGATGATGCGCCGCATGGCGTGCAGGTAGCCGTCGTCGCCGGCGCCGGCCAGCATCGGCACGTTAACGTTGCAGCCCGCCCCGGCGCCCTCGCCGCGATCCTGCTCGCCGGAATAGCCCGCCGGGAAGCAACCGTCCTGATGCAGCGACAGCGTCAGCACGTCGCCGCGCTGCCAATAGATGTGCTGGGTGCCGTTGCCGTGGTGCACGTCCCAGTCGAGCACCGCTACTTTGCCGAGGCCGTAGCGGGCCTTGGCGCGCTCGATGGCAATGGGAATATTGGCCAGGAAGCAGAAGCCCATCGATTGATCCGGCAGGCAGTGGTGGCCCGGCGGGCGCGACAGCGCATAGGCATTATCCAGTTCGCCCTGCAGCACCGCCTCTACCGCCGCACAGGCCAGCCCGGCGGAGAGTTTGGCGATTTCATAGCTGCCCGGCCCCAGCGGCGCTTCCTCTCCCAGCAGGCCGCCGCCGCTGTCGCTCACCTGTTTGAAGCGCTGCAGGTAGTGGGCGGGGTGGATGCGCAGCAGGTCTTCTTCCGTCGCCGGTTCGGCGCTCAGCAGGGTGAGCTGGCGCGACAGGCCGGATACGTCCATCAGGTTCTTCATACGCCGTTTGGTTTCCGGCGATTCGGCGTGGCCGGCGCCCGAGGGCGGTTGTACCCAGCCGCCGACCGGCAGGGTGGTGGCGTGCAGGCCGGTGCTGTGCCAGAAACAGCGTTCATCAAACAAGAAACCGGTTGTTCTTTTCACCTTTCTCCTCCTGTTATACGGCGCGGTGCGCGCGGTGAAGCCAGCGAAATCAACAGCAGCGACAGCAGCGCGCAGCCCAGCGCGCCGAACAGCAAGGCGTTGAAACCGCCGGAAGATTCGATCAGAGAGCCGGCCAGCGTCGGGCCGATGGCCATGCCGCCGCCGATCACCAGGTTGATGCCGTTCATCAGCTTGCCGTCGTTATCCAGTCCGGCGACACGCGCCAGAATGAATGGCAGCACGAAGGTCCAGGTGAATTTGAACAGCAGGGCGGCCAGGGCGAAGCGCAGCAGCAAGGGTTGGCCTGCCAACAGCGCCACGCTGGCCAGCAGCAGGGCGTACCCCAGTACGATCAGGCGTCCGCCGCCGAAGCGCGCGCCGATCAGCGCCGCGGCGCCCGCGCCGACGATGCCGAGCAAGGTGGCGACGGCCAACACCTGGCCGCTGTGGGCCGGCGACAGCCCGGCGCCTGCGGCGATGCCGCCGATAAAGGTCCAGACCGCGCTCAGGCTGATGTAAAAGGTCAGCACCGCCAGCACGGCGCACAGCTTGCGCGCCAGCGAGGCGGCGGGGCCGCTGCGGGCGGTGCGGGCGGCGGTGAAACCGTTGGGAAACGCCGGGATGAGTGGCAGGCAGCACAGCATGATGGCGGCCAAAATCAGGTAGACCGCCATCAGGCCAAAGTGCGCGAACAGCGGTGGCAGCACCAGCAGCCCGACCGCGCCCAGCACCAGTTGGCCGAGCACCCAGAAGGCATAGACGCGGCTGGGATTGGCGGTGCCGGCAGCGCAGGTGATGCACAGGATCATCAGGGTGCCGCCCGCCAGCGAGGCGATGAAGCGCAGCGGTAGCAGCAAGGTAAAATCTTGCACCAGCGCCGAAGCCAGGTTGCCGGCGATAAACACCAGCGCCGACAGCGTAGCGACCCGCCGCCAGTTGATGCGCCCGATCCACCACCACGCCGGCAGCGTGGCCAGGCTCATGGCGCCGAGTTCGGTGGAGAACAGGTGGCCAATTTGCGCCGGGCCGAGCTGCCACTGAGTAGCGAGCTGGGCGGCCACGGCGGGGGCGGTCATCAGAATGCCCGGCGCGATGGCGGCGAAGACGATAATGGCGGTCAACAGCCGCGGCGGGCAGGGGAGCGCCGTGCCGACGGCGGGCGCGGAAACCGAATCACTGGACATAAACCTTTTCCCCGAGCGTTGAATGACGATGAAATATCCCGCCCGGCCCGATTGCGGGCAGGGGGAGGCCGCGCCATAAATGGCGAATACGTTTTGGCGTTATTTTCCGGCCGTCGGCAGCGGCGGCCGTTATCGGGCGTTAACCGTGGGCGAGAAAGCCGCCGGCGACCAGCTCGGTGCGGTTCACCACGTCGGTTTTGGCGAAAATATTGCGCATATGGGTTTTCACCGTGGACAGCGAAATGCCCAGCTTTAGAGCGATGCGCTTATTGCTGGCGCCTTCGCGCACCAGGTTGACGATCTCTTGCTCTTTGGCGGTCAACAGCTGCGCCTCGCTGTCGGGCAGCAGATCGCGCGTCGCCAGCTCGATCAGCGGCAGCACCGCGCGCAGGCGGCCGCGCTCCACTTCGGTAAACGGCGTATCGCGGATCAGCGACACCCCGGCGACGATGCGTTTGCGTTGGCGAATGAAAATCTCCGTCATGTCGCGCATGTCGTTCGGCAGCATAAAGTCGTGGTAATAGCGGCGGTTGCCGGCGATCGCCGCCGGGCTCATGCCGACCATGGTGATGTCCTGGCGATGGAAATTGGCCGGCTGCAGCGGGTCTATCTGTTGGAAGTGGTTCAGGTACTGCTGATGCGTTTTATCGGGCATGCCGTGCAGGATGTAGTGATCTGGCCGCAGGTCGCGATCGACCAGATAAAACACCCCGGCAGACACCGGGATCAGGTGCGTAATAGTCGCCAAACAACTGTTGATAAAGGCATCGGATGCTGTGCTGTGCATGATTCGTGTTCCTCCCTTTATCGTTCAATCTGGAGAATGTTGGCGGTCAATATATGAACGATACAAGCATAGTTGTAGCAATTTGGCAACACAATAAAAACATATTAACAACGTGAGGCCGATTGCAATAAAACACAGAAATAACAAGATGACACTGCGTTAATCAGGGCTTTTTTGTTCGGATTTATCGCGATTTTCATTAATAGGTTAATGAAATAATTCACCGCTTTTCCCGCTGAATTTACAGCGCTTTTCAACGCCTGCCCGGGGGAGGGCCTCGCCGCTGCGCGCGTGCTACAGCCGCCGCTGCCCCTCGTTCTTAAGAACGATAGCCAGGCTTTTCCGCCGCTTCCTGTATTGCGCATTGAAGATAGCGCCAGTCGGCGCCAAACGTATAAGACGAAAAAATGATGACCTTGCTTGGGCTGAGCCGATCCGCTTCATGCTGAGCGAGCGCGCCGCCGTGAGCGCGGCCGCAGGTTGAAAGCGTCTCGTCCTTAAGGACGATAGTCAGCATTTTCCTTTCCTCTCTATAGTGAGATTACCGCCGCTGGCGGTGAAAAACCTGCAAGCACCTGCATGCATCAGGCCAAAACTATAAGAGGAAATAACCATGAACCTGTCGTCGCGGTTGCACGCCCACCTGGCTCGAGGCAAGGTCGGCTTTCCCACCACCCTGGCCAGTTCGGTAGGGGTGATCATGGCCAGCCCGGTGATCCTGACGGTCACCAGCGGCTTCGGCATCGGCGGCGACACCTTCGCGCTGGCGATGCTGATCGCCTTCATCATGATGCAGGCGCAGCTCACCACCTTCTCCGAAGCGGCGGCGCTGCTGCCAACCTCCGGTTCGGTTTACGACTACATCTCCTGCGGCATGGGGCGCTTTTTCGCCATCACCGGCGCGCTGTCGGCCTACCTGATCGTGCACATCTTCGCCGGCACCGCCGAGACCATTCTCTCCGGCATCATGGCGCTGGTGAACTTCGAGCACCTCAACACCCTGATGGAAAGCCACAACGCCTCCTGGATGGTCGGCGTCGGGCTGGTAATCGTGTTCGGCCTGCTCAACGCGTTCGGCATCGAGGCCTTCGGCAAGGCGGAGATCGTGCTGACCTTCGCCATGTGGAGCACGCTGGTGATTTTCGGCATCGTCGGGCTGCTGTCGCCGCATGCGGTGCCGCTCGAGGGCTGGTTCGGCAGCACGCTGAGCCTGAACGATCCCTTCGCGGTGTTCAGCCTGATCGGCATGGCGATGTTCATGTTCGTCGGCTGTGAGCTGGTGACGCCGATGGCGCCGGAGATCAAACGCTGCGATCGGGTGATCCCGCGCGCGATGGCGCTGGGGCTGTGCGGCGTGGCGGTGTGCATGGCGCTGTATGGCGCGGCGCTCAGCCACCAGGTGGAAAACGTGGTGATCGACGCCGCCAGCGGCACACGCCTGCTGGAAACGCCGATGGCCATCCCGGCGTTCGCCAGCCAGGTGATGGGCCAGTTCGGCAAATATTGGCTGGGCGTCGGCCTGCTGCTGGCGGGTGCCGCGACCATCAACACGCTGATGGCGGCGGTGCCGCGCATTCTGTACGGCATGGCGCTGGACGGCGCGCTGCCGCGTATGTTCGCCTATCTGCACCCGCGCTTTAAGACGCCGGTGGTCGGCATTCTGGTGGCGGTCCTGATCCCCTGCGTGCATGCCTTCGCCATTCAGGGCAACCTCGACAAGATCATTCCGCTGGTGCTGGCGGCGGTGTGCGCCTGGGGCGTGGCCTACCTGCTGGTGACCTGCTCGGTGGTGCTGCTGCGCCTGCGCCGCCCCGATCTGCCGCGCGCCTATAAATCGCCGTGGTTCCCGCTGCCGCAGGTCATCTCCAGCGTCGGCATCGTGCTGGCCATCGTTTACATCACGCCGCCGGGGATGAATCCGCGCGACGTCTACATTCCCTTCGGCTGGATGATCGGCCTGACCGCTGCCTATGCGCTGTTCTGGACGCTGTGCGTGCAGAAAGTGAATCCGTTTAAGCCGGTGCCGGTCGAGCAGGTGCTGGAGAACGCGTTCGCCAAGGGCGAAAACGAGGAGGCGCAGTTTGATCGGCTTACTTCCCTCACTTAATCGCGCCTGGCGGCGAGCGCCGTCGGGCTATCGGCCGGGCGCCGCGCTGGATCGTCTGGCGCGCAACCTGGAGCCCTATACATGCGAACGCCTGGCGCCGGGCCTGCTGCGGCTGACGCTGCCGCAGGGGCCGCAGATCGAGGTCAGCGAACAGGTGCAGGGGCTGTTTCTGGCGCATATCGTCAGCCACCGCTTTCGGTTGCAGGGCACGTGCACAGCGCAGCCTCCGCTGACGCTGGACGTGGTGACCGGCGGCTGGCTGCGGCGGCGCGGAGTGCGCTATCTGCTGCGCCAGCGCCATGCGGCCGCGCAGCGGCTGTTGGACGGCCTGCTGCGCTACCCGCAGATCGGCGAGACGCTGGCGCAGCTGGATTTTCGCCGCGTGCGGCTGACGGTGAACGACGGGCGCTGGCAGGCGGATATCGAGCATTTCGCCGCCTCGGAGGTGGTCAGCCGCGTGCCGGCCGGCCGCCGCTATCTGCGGCTGGATGCCGAACAGCGGCGGTTGCTGTTGAGCAGCCTGCTGATGATCGGCCAACTGATGGAGAAGCTGAATCATGAATAGAGTGGTTGTGATTACCGGCGGCGGCACCGGTGTTGGCGCCGCCTGCGCCCGTTTGCTGGCGGCGCAGGGCGATCGGGTGTTCATCATCGGCCGCCGCCCGGAACCGCTGGCGGCGCTGGCGCAAGAGATCGGCGCGCAGGCGCTGGTGGGCGACGCCGCCAGCGGCGAGAGCTGGGCCCACACGCTGCTGCCGGCCATTCTGCGCGACGCCGGGCGCATCGACTGCCTGATCGGCAGCGCCGGCGGCATGGGCTTCAAGCGCATTACCGAGATGAGCGACGCGCAGTGGCAAGGGGCGATGGACAGCAACCTCAACAGCGCTTTCGCCAGCGCGCGCGCCTGCCTGCCGGAGCTGATCAAGAGCGGCGGCAACCTGCTGTTCGTGGCCTCTATCGCCTCGCTGGCCGCCGGGTCGGAGGTCTGCGGCTACGTCACCGCCAAGCACGCGCTGATCGGCCTGATGCGCTCCATCGCCCGCGACTATGGCCCGCTGGGCGTGCGCGCCAACGCGGTGTGCCCGGGCTGGGTGACCACGCCGATGGCGGACGAAGAGATGCAGCTGTTGATGGACGCCCATCAGATTTCGCTGGAGCAGGCTTACCAGATGGTCTGCCGCGACGTGCCGCTGCGCCGGCCGGCCAGCGCCGAGGAGATCGCCCGCGTCTGCCGTTTCCTCTGCTCCAGCGAAGCTTCAATCATTACCGGCGCGGCGCTGGTGGCCGACGGCGGCTCCACCATTGTCGATGTGCCGACCCTGGCTTTCACTTCCCTATAAGGAGCATTCCATGAGTTCAGAAGCGGTATTCATTCAGGTTGGCGCGCTGGCGGAAGGCTTTGCGCCGCACAGCAATACGCTGGAACGCCAGCACGGCCTGGCGGGCACCACGCTGACGCTGCGTTTCAGCGACGGCGCGACGCAGCGCTGCCGGTTTACCGACGAGCAGACGCTGGAGTGGGGCGAACGGCGCGGCGTCTCCTATCGCGCCACCAGCATTCGCCCCGGCGTGCTGTTCATCGATTTTCTCGATCCTGCCCGCGCCAACGCCAGCATTACGCTGGTATGCGACCGCAATCAGGGCAACTTCACTGCGGTATACGGCCAGCTGCCGGACGAAGCGCAGGCGCGGCTCGACGCCTTCAGCCGGGTGGAGCAGGGGCTGCCGCTGACCGCGGTCGAGGCCGAATTCCGCTTCGGCACGCTGGATGACGCCGACGTGGCGCCACCGGGCTTTACCGATGAGCTGATCGGCATGCGCAACATGTACACCTACAGCCCGACCGAACGGTACGAGCACATCTACCTGAACGATAACTTCTACGCCTGGCAGTGTCTGGACGGGGTGGAGAAAGGGCTGGCGGACGTCGATCGCTGCCACTACGTGAAGGTGGCGGAGCAGCTTTATCTGTTCGTCTGGCGCGAGAAGATCATCCCGACGCTGGGCGTGGTGATGATCGATCTGCAGGGCATGCGCACCGACGGCAAGATCCTCGGTTATCAGGGCAGCGATTTCAGCGCGCTGAGCAACTTTGCGGTCGGCGCCCATGCGCAGGTGCTGAACACCACGCGCCACCCGCGAGGATAGGCCGATGAGCGCAACCTATGCGGCCGACGCCTTCGCGGGGCAGGTGGTGCTGGTGACCGGCGGCGCTCAGGGCATTGGGCTGGCGATCGTCAGCGCCTTTGCCCGGCTGGGCGCCGAGGTGACGATCGCGGACGTGCAGCTGCCGCAGGCGCAGGCGGCGGCGCAAACGCTGCGGGACGAAGGGCTGAGCGTACAGGCGCTGGCCTGCGATCTGGCCGAGCCGGGGCAGATCGCCGAGGGGGTGGTGGCGGTGGGCGAGCGCCGTCAACGGTTGGACGTGGTGATCCACAACGCCGCCTATTTTCCGCTGACGCCGTTTACCGCCATCGACGCGGCCCTGTTGCAACGCACGCTGAGCGTCAATCTGATGGCGCCGTTCTTTCTGGCGCAGGCGGCGCTGCCGTGGATGCGTCGCCAGGGCGGGGGCTGCATTCTGGTGACCTCGTCGGTGACCGGCCCACGGGTAGCCTACCCGGGGCTGGCGCACTACGCCGCCTCCAAGGCCGGGGTGAACGGATTCATTCGCGCGGCGGCGCTGGAGTTGGCGGCGGAGAACATTCGCGTCAACGGCGTGGAGCCGGGGATGATCCGCACGCCGGCGATGGCCAACCTGGGCGACGCGCAGGTGAATCAGGCGATCGCAGCCTCGGTGCCGCTCGGGCGGCTGGGGGAACCGGAAGACATCGCCGCGGCGATGGTGTTTCTCGCCTCGCCGGCGGCGGCCTACATCACCGGCCAGACGCTGGTGGTGGACGGCGGCGCGCTGTTGCCGGAAACGAATTCTCTGCTGACTTGACGCTGCAGCGTTGTTGGCTGCAACGCCAATTAATTTGAGAATTCCGGTGGGTTAAATCACTGCTTGGCGGGATGCGCGGTGACGTTGGCGGGCAGGCTGTCGCCCAAGGTGATCAGCTCGTCCAGCAGCGTCATCAGCTGGTCCATTTTCTGCCGCGAGAAAGCGGCTTCAATCTCGGCGTAGCCCTGTTCCACCTGGTGGCGCGCCACTTCATACAGATCCTGGCCTTGCTGGGTCAGCGACACGTACAGCTTGCGCTGATCGTTAACCGGCTTGAGGCGGAAGATCAACTTATCACGCTCCATGCGCGACAGAATGCCGGTCAGGCTGGGGCGCAGGATGCAGGTTTCCGCCGCCAGTTCGTGGAATTCGATCGAGCGGCTGTTGGCCAGCACGCGGATGATGCGCCACTGCTGCTCGGTCAGGTTGTGGCTTTTCAGGATCGGGCGAAAGAACCCCATGGCGGTTTCACGCGCCTGCAGCAGGGCGATGGTTAACGATTCATGCATAAGTTTGGCCTTAGCTATCAAGGTGTTCGTTGTCACGGTGCTTACCGCAGGGCTGTTACCCCGCCAGGCCCGGTTTTGTTAATAACTTAATAGTAGCCAAAGTTACCTGTAGGGATAAAGCAAAAATGCGCGGCGCAGCGAAAAAATGGCGAGAAAAATGATTAATACGCTGAATAATCACGCTAATGTTCGTTGTTTGTGAATATTTTGTTATCACGATCACAAATCACTCCAAGCGCGTTGCGTAAAAGCTGCACAGCGTATAAAAGTAATCATTAATATATTAATGAATGCCGGTTGTCATGTTTTTGCCATTGGAGGAGTTCGCATGAAAGGCACCGTATTTTCCGTTGCGCTGAACCACCGCAGCCAACTGGACGCCTGGGATCAGGCGTTTCACCAGCCGCCGTATCAAACCCCACCCAAAACCCCGGTGTGGTTTATCAAACCGCGCAATACCCACCTCGCCAACGGCGGGGCGATCCCGTTTCCGGCCGGTGAAACCGTGCAGAGCGGCGGCACGCTGGCGGTGATCATCGGCGACACCGCGCGCAAGGTGCCGGCGGCGCAGGTGAGCCGTTATCTGGCCGGTTACGCGCTGGCCAACGACGTCAGCCTGCCGGAGAGCAGCTTCTATCGCCCGGCGATCAAGGCCAAATGCCGCGACGGCTTCTGCCCGCTGGGGGAGATGGGGCAGTTGGAGAACGCCGATCGGCTGGAGATCGTCACCGAGATCAACGGCGTGGAGCAGGATCGTTGGTCCACCGCCGATCTGGTGCGCTCGGTGCCGGAGCTGATCGCCGCCATCAGCGATTTCATCACCCTGCAGCCGGGCGATGCGGTGCTGATCGGCACCCCGCACCAGCGGGTGGAGATCAAACCGGGGGATGAGGTGACGGTGCGCGCCGCCGGCCTGCCCACTCTGACCAACCGCGTCACCCAGGCAGGAGCCGCATCATGAAACATGCTCGTATTCGCCATCATGGCCAGGTCTTCAACGTGCAGGTGGATGACCAGTTGCGCGTCACGCTGCCGAACGGCGAGGTGCTGCAGGAGCGCGAAGTGGAATGGCTGCCGCCGGCGCAGGGCACGGTGTTCGCCTTGGGGCTGAACTATGCCGACCACGCCAGCGAGCTGGAATTCAAGGCGCCGGAAGAACCGCTGGTGTTCCTCAAGGCGCCGAACACCCTGACCGGGCACCGTCAGGTGTCGGTACGCCCGGCCGGCGTGGAGTACATGCATTACGAAGCCGAGCTGGTGGCGGTGATCGGCAAGACCGCGCGCAACGTCAGCCGTGAGCACGCCATGGAGTACGTGGCGGGTTACACCCTGTGTAACGACTACGCCATCCGCGATTACCTGGAGAACTACTACCGGCCAAATCTGCGGGTGAAGAGCCGCGACACCCTGACGCCGATCGGGCCGTATATCGTCGATCGCGACGACGTCGCCGATCCGCACCGGCTGGCGCTCGGCACCTATGTCAACGGCGAGCTGCGCCAGCGCGGCAGCACCGCCGACATGATTTTCGACATTCCGTTCCTGATCGCCTACCTGAGCGAATTCATGACGCTGCAGCCGGGCGACATGATCGCCACCGGCACGCCGAAAGGGCTGGCCGACGTGCAGCCGGGCGACGAAGTGGTGGTGGAGATCGAGGGCATCGGCCGTCTGGTTAACCACATTATCAGTGAAAAAGATTACGAGGAGAGCCTGCGATGAAAACCATCAACCACTGGATCAACGGCAAGAACGTCGCCAGCAAAGAGTACTTCACCACCACCAACCCGGCGAACGGCGAGGTGCTGGCGGAGGTGGCTTCCGGCGGTCAGTTGGAGATCGACCAGGCGGTGGCGGCAGCGAAAGAGGCGTTCCCCAAATGGGCCAACACGCCGATGAAAGAGCGCGCGCGCCTGATGCGTCGTCTGGGGGAGCTGATTGACCAGAACGTGCCGCAGATCGCCGAACTGGAAACCGCCGACACCGGCCTGCCGATCCACCAGACCAAAAACGTGCTGATCCCGCGCGCTTCGCACAACTTCGAGTTCTTCGCCGAGGTGTGCCAGCAGATGAACGGCAAGACCTACCCGGTGGACGACAAGATGCTCAACTACACGCTGGTGCAGCCGGTGGGGGTATGCGCGCTGGTGTCGCCGTGGAACGTGCCGTTCATGACCGCCACCTGGAAAACCGCGCCTTGCCTGGCGCTGGGCAACACGGCGGTGCTGAAAATGTCCGAACTGTCGCCGCTGACCGCCGATCGCCTGGGCGAGCTGGCGCTGGAAGCCGGCATTCCGGCCGGGGTGCTGAACGTGGTGCAGGGCTACGGCGCCACCGCCGGCGACGCATTGGTGCGCCATAAAGATGTGCGCGCGGTCTCCTTCACCGGCGGCACCGCCACCGGCCGACGCATCATCGAAAGCGCCGGGCTGAAGAAATTCTCCATGGAGCTCGGCGGCAAGTCGCCGGTGCTGATCTTTGAAGACGCCGACATCGAGCGGGCGCTCGACGCCGCGCTGTTCACCATCTTCTCGATCAACGGCGAACGCTGCACCGCCGGTTCACGCATCTTCATTCAGGAGAGCATCTACCCGGAATTCGTCAAACGCTTCGCCGAGCGCGCCAACCGTCTGCGCGTGGGCGATCCGCAAGATCCCAACACCCAGGTGGGGGCGCTGATCAGTCCGCAGCACTGGGAAAAAGTCTCCGGCTATATCCGCCTCGGGGTGGAAGAAGGGGCAACCCTGCTGGCCGGCGGCCCGGACAAACCGGCCGGTTTGAGCCACGGCAACTTCCTGCGCCCGACGGTGCTGGCGGATGTCGACAACCGGATGCGCGTGGCGCAGGAGGAGATTTTCGGGCCGGTGGCCTGCCTGCTGCCGTTCAAGTCGGAAGAAGACGGCCTGCGCATGGCCAACGACGTGGAGTACGGCCTGGCGTCGTACATCTGGACGCAGGATGTGAGCAAGGTTCTGCGCCTGGCCCGCGGTATCGAAGCCGGCATGGTTTTCGTCAACACCCAAAACGTACGCGATCTGCGCCAGCCGTTCGGCGGCGTGAAAGCCTCCGGCACCGGCCGCGAAGGCGGCGAATACAGCTTCGAAGTGTTCGCCGAGATGAAGAACGTGTGCATTTCCATGGGCGACCACCCGATCCCGAAATGGGGCGTTTGAGCCTCAGGCCACAATAATAACGAAAGAGATGAGAACAATGACGACAAAACTGACCACTGATGCTGTCCCTGCTCCCGACGTCGTGCGCTGTGCCTACATGGAAATTCAGGTCACGAACCTTAAAGCCGCACGCGAATTTTACGTCGATATCCTCGGCCTGGTCGTGACCGCCGAAGATGACAAAACCCTCTACCTGCGTTCGATGGAGGAGTTCATTCACCATAACCTGGTGCTGCGCGAAGGCCCGGTCGCCGCCGTGGCGGCGTTTGCTTTCCGCGTGCGCACGCCGGAAGACGTCGATCGCGCCGAAGCGTATTTCAAGGCGCTTGGCTGCCGTACCGAGCGTCGGGTGAACGGGTTCGCCAAAGGCATCGGCGATGCGGTGCGGGTAGAAGATCCGCTCGGTTTCCCGTATGAGTTTTTCTACGACGTGCAGCACGTCGAGCGCCTGGCCTGGCGCTACGATCTGTATACGCCGGGCGCGCTGGTGCGCCTCGACCACTTTAACCAAATCACCCCTGACGTGCCGCGCGCCGTGGAATACATCCAGGGGCTGGGCTTCCGCGTGACGGAAGACATCCGCGATGAAGACGGCGTGGTTTACGCCGCCTGGATGCGCCGCAAGGCCACGGTACACGATACCGCGATGACCGGCGGCGCCGGGCCGCGCATGCACCACATCGCCTTCGCCACCCATGAAAAGCACAACATTTTGGCCATCTGCGACAAGCTCGGCGCGCTGCGCAAATCCGATTTGATCGAACGCGGCCCCGGCCGCCACGGCGTCTCCAACGCGTTCTATCTCTACCTGCGCGATCCCGATGGCCACCGCGTGGAAATCTACACGCAGGATTACTACACCGGCGATCCGGACAACCCGACCGTGACCTGGGACGTGCATGACAACCAGCGCCGCGACTGGTGGGGCAATCCGGTGGTGCCGAGCTGGTATACCGAAGGATCGCTGGTGCTGGATCTCGATGGGCAGCCGCAGCCGGTCATCGAGCGCAGTGCGCCCAGCGAAATGGCCGTCACCATCGGCGCAGACGGTTTTTCCTATACCCGCGAGGGCGATACGGAAAAAGGTTTCAAACTTGGCAATACGCTGTAAATGCCGCTGCGCGGGCCGTGCCCGCGCCTATGCGCCGTCTGGAGAACGCTATGCCCCATTTTTACGCTGAATGTACCGACAACATCCGCCGCGAGGCGGATTTGCCCACCCTGTTCGCCAAGGTCAACGAGGCGCTGGCGGCGACCGGCATCTTCCCGCTGGCCGGCGTGCGCAGCCGGGCCATCTGGCTCGATACCTGGCAGATGGCCGACGGCAAGCAGGATTACGCCTTCGTGCACATGACGTTGAAAATCGGCCACGGCCGCAGTCTGGAAAGCCGGCAGCAGGTGGGCGAGATGCTGTTTGCGCTGATCAAGGAACACTTTGCCGCGCTGATGGCGCAGCGTTACCTGGCGCTCTCTTTCACCATGGAAGAGCTGGATCCGGTGCTGAATTACAAACAGAACAATGTCCACGCGCTGTTCAATAAAGCGTGAATAAGGGGTCGTAAATGCTGGATAAAGAGCAGGTTAACCGCGCCGTGCAGCGCCTGCATCAGGCGGAAAAGAGTCGTGAGCAGATCCGCGCGCTGTCGCTCGATCATCCCGAGATCACCATCGAAGACGCCTACGCCATTCAGCGGCAGTGGGTGGCGCTGAAGATCGCCGAGGGGCGTGCGCTCAAAGGCCACAAGATCGGCCTGACGTCGCGCGCCATGCAGGTCAGCTCGCAGATCACCGAACCGGACTACGGCGCACTGCTGGACGACATGTTCTTCAACGACGGCAGCGATATTCCGATCGATCGCTTCATCGTGCCGCGGGTGGAGGTGGAGCTGGCGTTCGTGCTGGCCAAGCCGCTGCGCGGGCCGAACTGCACGCTGTTCGACGTTTACAACGCCACCGACTACGTCATTCCGGCGCTGGAGATCATCGACGCGCGCAGCCACAACGTCGATCCCGAGACGCAGCGGCCGCGCAAGGTGTTCGACACCATCTCCGACAACGCCGCCAACGCCGGGGTGGTGATGGGTGGGCGGCCGATCAAGCCGGATGCGCTGGATCTGCGTTGGATCTCTGCGCTGCTGTACCGCAACGGCGTGATTGAAGAGTCCGGCGTGGCGGCGGCGGTGCTCAATCATCCGGCCAACGGCGTGGCCTGGCTGGCCAACAAGCTGGCGCCGTATGAGGTGGAGCTGGAAGCGGGGCAGGTGATCCTCGGCGGTTCTTTCACCCGGCCGGTGCCGGCGCGGCGCGGCGATACTTTCCACGTCGATTACGGCCCGATGGGCTGTATCAGTTGCCGCTTCGTCTAATAAGCAGGCTCGGCGAACCGAGCCGCAATAACCGGGCGGGGGCCACGCGCCGCGCCCGCTTGTCAGGGAGAATGCGATGTTAACCAACCACTTCAAGCGAGCGCTGCAGGAAAAACGCCCGCAGATCGGGCTGTGGCTCGGGCTGTGCAGCAGCTACAGCGCCGAACTGTTGGCCGGCGCCGGTTTCGACTGGCTGCTGATCGACGGCGAACATGCGCCCAACAACGTGCAGACGGTGCTGGGGCAGCTGCAGGCGGTCGCCCCTTACCCGAGCCAGCCGGTGGTGCGGCCGCCGTGGAACGACGCGGTGATCATCAAGCAACTGCTGGACGTCGGCGCGCAAACCTTGTTGATCCCGATGATTCAAAACGCCGAACAGGCGCGCGACGCGGTGCGCGCCACGCGCTATCCGCCGCATGGCGTGCGCGGCGTCGGCAGCGCCCTGGCGCGCGCCTCGCGCTGGAACCGAGTGCCCGATTACCTGCAGCAGGCCGACGAGCAGATGTGCGTGCTGGTGCAGATTGAAACCCGCGAGGCGGTGAAAAACCTGGAGGCGATCCTGCAGGTGGAAGGGGTGGACGGCGTGTTTATCGGCCCGGCGGATCTCAGCGCCGACATGGGCTTCGCCGGTAATCCGCAGCATCCGGAGGTGCAGCGCACCATCGATGACGCCATTGCGCGCATCCGCGCTGCCGGCAAGGCGCCGGGCATTTTGATGGCCAACAAGGCGCTGGCGCAGCGCTATCTGGAAGCCGGCGCGCTGTTCGTCGCGGTAGGGGTGGATACCACCCTGCTGGCGCGGGCGGCGGAAGCCCTGGCGAACGAGTTCAAACAGGGCGGGGCGCAAGCGCCTTCATCGGGAGTCTACTGAACCATGAACCACGTCGATTCGCTGCCGCCGGCCAACCCGGCGCAGCAACATAAAGCGTTAACCGCCGCCGAGCAATCGGTGATTAAAAAGTTGTTTCGGCGCCTGATTATTTTCCTGTTCGTGTTGTTTGTTTTCTCTTTCCTCGACCGCATCAACATCGGCTTCGCCGGGCTGACGATGGGCAAGGATCTCGGCCTCAGCTCGACCATGTTCGGGCTGGCGGCGACGCTGTTCTACGCCACCTACGTGATCTTCGGCATTCCGAGCAACATGATGCTGAGCCGGGTCGGCGCGCGGCGCTGGATCGCCACCATCATGGTGCTGTGGGGCATCGCTTCCACCTGCACGATGTTCGCCACCGGGCCGACCAGCCTGTATGTGCTGCGCATGATCGTCGGCATCACCGAGGCCGGCTTCCTGCCGGGCATTCTGGTGTACCTCACCTACTGGTTCCCGGCGTTTTACCGCGCCCGGGCCAACGCCTTGTTCATGATCGCCATGCCGGTGACCATGGCGATCGGTTCGCTGGTCTCCGGCTATATTCTGGCGCTGGACGGGGTGATGAACCTGAAGGGCTGGCAGTGGCTGTTCCTGCTGGAAGGGATCCCGTCGGTGCTGCTGGGCGTGGTGGTGTGGTTCTACCTCGACGACACCCCGGCCAAGGCCAAGTGGCTGACCGACGAGGAAAAAGCCAGCCTGAAGGCGATGATGGAGGCCGACAAGCTACAGCTGGTGCAACCCAACGGGCCGAGCAGCCACCGCGCGCTGCAGCAGCGCAGCCTGTGGCGCGAGATCTTCACGCCGATCGTGCTGATGTACACGCTGGCCTATTTCTGTCTGACCAACACCCTGAGCGCGATCAACATCTGGACGCCGCAGATCCTGCAGAGCTTCAACCAGGGCAGCAGCAACGTGACGATCGGCATTCTGGCGGCGATCCCGCAGATCTGCACCATCGCCGGCATGGTGTGGTGGAGCAAACGATCCGACAGGCTGCAGGAGCGTAAGCATCACACCGCGCTGCCGTATCTGTTCGCCGCCGCCGGCTGGCTATTGGCTTCCGCCACCGATCACAGCCTGATCCAACTGCTGGGGATCGTGATGGCGTCGGTCGGTTCCTTTACCGCCATGGCGATCTTCTGGACCACGCCGGATCAGTCGATCAGCCTGGAAGCGCGGGCGGTGGGGATCGCCGTGATCAACGCCACCGGCAATATCGGATCGGCGCTCAGCCCGCTGTTGATCGGCTGGTTCAAGGACATGACCGGCAGCTTCAACTCCGGGCTGTATTTCGTCTCGGCGCTGTTGATCGTCGGCGCCGTGCTGGTGTGGCGCATCCCGATGAAGGATTCGCGCCCGAGAGCGACGCCTTGATACGCAGATAGGCAGGATTGCAGGAGGTAATGAGGTGCGGAAAAGTACCGGTTTTATCGCCAACATCGATATTTGCAAAGAGTATGACGCGCGCTACGCCGCCGACGAGGTGCACTACGAAACCTTCGCCGGGCTGGCGGCGTTCTTCGGCCGCGACATGCAGGTGCACTGGCACGACTGCTTCTTCCAGGTGCATTTTCTGGAGACCGGCAAGATAGAGCTGCAGCTCGACGATCAGCACTATTCGGTGCAGGCGCCGCTGTTCATCCTCACGCCGCCGTCGGTGCCGCATGCGTTCTTCACCGAACCGGACAGCGACGGCCATGTGCTGACGGTGCGTCAGGAGCTGATTTGGCCGCTGCTGGAGCGCCTGTATCCCGGCAGCAATCTGGCGCTGGACATGCCGGGCATCTGCCTGTCGCTGGCCGATGCGCCGCAGGAGCTGACGGCGCTCAGCCATTATTGGGCGCTGATCCGCCGCGAGTTCGCGCAGAACCTGGCCGGGCGCGAACAGACGCTGGCGCTGTTGGCGCAGGCGGTGTTCACGTTGCTGCTGCGCAACACCGCGCTGGAAGACAGCGCCAACAGCGGCGTGCGCGGCGAACTGCAGCTGTTTCAACGCTTCAACAAGATGGTGGACGAGCGTTTCCGCGAGCATCTGCCGGTGCCGGAGTATGCGCAGGCGTTGGGCGTGACCGAATCGCGGCTCAACGACCTGTGTCGGCGCTTCGCCAACCGGCCGCCCAAGCGGCTGATCTTCGATCGATTGCTGCGCGAGGCCAAGCGCATGCTGCTGTTCAGCGCCTGCACGGTGCATGAAACCGCCTACAGCCTCGGCTTCAAGGATCCGGCCTATTTCGCCCGTTTTTTCAATCGGCTGGAAGGCTGTTCCCCTTCAACCTACCGCGCGGCGCAACACGCCCTTTCGTAACCGCGATCACAGTTTGCCGCGAAAGCGGCAAACTGACCTGAAAAGTACCGGCGATTGCCGCAAAAGTCTCTTCTCGAAACCGGCTTTGGCAGCTTCAATTAAGCAACCAAAAGAAAACATTATTTTAACAAATGGCCGGCTCCACGGCCTGAAAAATGCCGATGACGAGGAAGACCCGATGAAACCAGAAGACTTTCGTGCCGACAGCAAGCGTCCGTTCACCGGCGCCGAGTACCTGAAAAGTTTGCAGGACAGCCGCGAAATCTACATTTACGGCGAACGCGTAAAAGACGTCACCACCCACCCGGCGTTCCGCAATGCGGCGGCCTCGGTCGGCCAGCTGTACGACGCGCTGCACGATCCGGCCAGCCAGGATCGCCTGTGCTGGAATACCGACACCGGCAACGGCGGTTACACCCACAAGTTCTTCCGCTATGCCCGCAGCCCGGAAGAGATGCGCCAGCAGCGTGACGCCATCGCCGACTGGTCGCGCCAAAGTTACGGCTGGATGGGGCGCACGCCGGATTATAAGGCGGCCTTCGGCTGCGCGCTGGGCGCTTATCCGGAGTTCTACGGCCAGTTCGCCGACAACGCGCGCCACTGGTACAAACGCATTCAGGAAACCGGGCTCTATTTCAACCACGCCATCGTCAACCCGCCGATCGACCGCCACAAGCCGGTCAACGAGGTGAAGGACGTCTACATTCAGGTGGAGAAAGAGACCGACGCCGGCATCATCGTCAGCGGCGCCAAAGTGGTGGCCACCAACTCGGCGTTGACCCACTACAACTTCATCGGCTTCGGTTCGGCGCAGGTGATGGGCGATAACCCGGACTTCGCGCTGATGTTCGTGGCGCCGATGGACGCCGAAGGGGTGAAGCTGATTTCGCGCGCCTCCTACGAGCTGGTGGCCGGCGCCACCGGATCGCCGTTCGACTACCCGCTCACCAGCCGCTTCGATGAGAACGACGCGATCTTGATCATGGATCATGTGCTGATCCCGTGGGAAAACGTGCTGATCTACCGCGATTTCGATCGCTGCCGCCGCTGGAGCACCCAGGGCGGTTTCGCCCGGCTGTTCCCGCTGCAGGCCTGCGTGCGCCTGGCGGTGAAGATGGACTTTATCACCGCGCTGCTGCAAAAGAGCCTCTCGTGTACCGGCGTGCTGGAGTTCCGCGGCGTGCAGGCCGATCTGGGCGAAGTGGTGGCCTGGCGCAACCTGTTCTGGTCGCTGAGCGACGCGATGTGTGCCGAAGCCACAAAATGGGAAAACGGCGCCTACCTGCCGGATTCCGCCGCGCTGCAGACCTACCGCGTGATGGCGCCGATGGCCTACACCAAGGTGAAACACATCATCGAGAAGAACGTCACCAGCGGCCTGATCTACCTGCCGTCCAGCGTGCGCGACATGAACAACCCGGAGATCGACAAGTACCTGGCGCGCTACGTGCGTGGATCGGACGGCATGGATCACGTCGAACGCATCAAGATCCTCAAGCTGATGTGGGATGCGATCGGCAGCGAGTTCGGCGGGCGCCACGAGCTGTATGAGATCAACTACGCCGGCAGCCAGGATGAGATCCGCCTGCAGTGCCTGCGCCACGCGCAGGGATCCGGCAACATGGATCGCATGATGCAGATGGTCGACAAGTGCCTGGCCGATTACGATCAGCACGGCTGGAAGGTGCCGCACCTGCGGAACAATGACGATATTAATCAGTTGGATAATCTGCTGAAGTAATTCAGGAGGAGGTTGTATGTCTCAGGAAAATGAACAGCGGCTGCGCTTTCGCGACGCCATGGCCAGCCTGTCGGCGGCGGTGAATATCGTCACCACCGACGGCCCGGCGGGGCGCTGCGGCATCACCGCCACGGCGGTGTGTTCGGTGACCGATACGCCGCCGACGCTGCTGGTGTGCATCAACCGCAACAGCGCGATGAACCCGGTGTTTCAGGAAAACCGCAGGCTGTGCGTCAACGTGCTCAACCACGAGCAGGAACTGATGGCGCGCCACTTCGCCGGCATGACCGGCGTCAGCATGGAAGATCGTTTCCGGCTGGAAGAGTGGCAGCTCGGCGCGCTGGGGCAGCCGGTGCTGCGCAATACCCTGGCCAGCCTGGAAGGGGAGATCGAGCAGATCCAGAGCATCGGCACCCACCAGATGTACCTGGTGCAGATCAAGCAGATCGCGCTGAGCGAAGCCGGCAACGGCCTGATCTACTTCAAGCGCAACTTCCATTCGGTGATCCATCAGATGGCGGTGCCGGCCTGACGCCTGGGGGCGCAGCCAGCTGCGCCCCCCCATCTCAACTCTTGTTGGCCGCCAGATCGCTCACCAGGCGGTTGACCGGATCGCTCATGTTGGTGAACTTGCTCAGCTCCGAACGGGTCACCACCACGAACACCCCGACGTTTTTCGCCGGGATCATCGCCATGTAGGTGATGAATCCGCCGCCGCCGCCGGTCTTCTGAATGATGCCCGGCAGCCCGTCCTTCGGCGCCATATACACCCAGCCCAATCCCAATGCATCCGCTTGCCCCGGCACGTCCATGCCCTTCAGCGACACCAGATCGTGGCGCTGGAAGTACATGGTTTGCTCGCTGGCGGCGGTGGCTTTGCGCGGGCCGCTGGCGCTGGAGGAGAGGAACTGCTGCATCCAGCGCTGCATGTCGCGCGGGGTGGAGTAGACGCCGCCGCTGCCGGCCGCGGCGGTGGTGTCGCGACAGGCGCTTGGGCCGGCCGCCGCCACCATCAGGCGCGAGCATTGTTCAGGGCTCGGCGTCAGCGTGGTGTCGACCATGCCGAGCGGCGCGGTGATTTTCTCTTTCAGCAGCGCGTTGTATGGCTTGCCCGCGGCGCGCGACAGCGCATCGGCCAGCAGATCGTACGCCAGGTTGGAATACGCGGCGTGCACGCCCGGCGGCGTCGTGATGTTGGCATGCGCCAGCCACTGCCAGCGCTGGGCCTTGGTCGGCCAGGTGAACACCGGCGTTTTCGGCGGCTTCTTGCCCGGCTGCTCGCGCGGCAGCGCGCTGGTGTGGGTCGCCAGGTTCAATAAGGTGATCGGCTGGCCGGCGTTGTAAGCCGGCACATAGGCGCCCTTGGGGGCATATTTGCGCAGCGGGTCGGTCAGCTTGACCTGGCCTGCCGCCGCCATTTTCACCATCACTTCGCTGGTCATCAGCTTGGTGATCGAGGCGATGCGGATCAGCGAATCCGGGCGCGGGCGCAGGTTGTTGCCGGGCTTGGTGTCGCCAAAGCTGCGGTTAACCACTTGATTGCCGTCGATCACCACCAGCGCCATGCCGGTGGCGCCGCTGTTGTAGAAAATATGTTCGGCATACTGGTCGACGATTTGCGAAGCCAGCTGCGGGGGCGCGGCCTGCACGGCCAGCGGCGCGGCGCACAGGCCCAGCGCCAGCAATAAAGCGGAGACAGAGTTCTTCAACGGTCGTTATCCATTTAACAATGCAGCGGGAAAGGGCGTTATTCGTCGCCCAGTGTAATGCCCCCAGGCCCCTGCTGCATGTAGAAAAAAGAGCGGTGGCGATAAAAATTTTTAACCGCCGCGGCCTATTGCGCGCGGGCGAAAATGGCGATCACTTCGTCCAGGTGCGCCTTCATCGCCTTGCGGGCGCCGCGCACGTCGCGCGCTTCAATTGCCGCCAGGATCGCCCGGTGTTCCAGCTCGGAACGGTGCGGCATGTCGTCCGGCGTATAGTGGCGCTGCAGCACGCGGAACATGCTGCCGTAACGGTGGCCGAGCAGGTGCCCGATGATGAACGCATAGGCCGGGTTGCCGCTGGCCTGGGCGATGCGGATGTGGAACAGCCTATCGCCGGGGTGGGTGGCGGAGCCGGCCCGGTTATCGCGGCAGTTCTGCTCATAGGCGGCGCGGATGCCCGCCAGCTCTTCGTCGGTGGCGTGGCGCGCGGCCAGCGCGGCGGTCTCCGGTTCGATCAACAGGCGGGTTTGCAGCAGTGAAAACGGCGGCAGCTCGGCGTTGAAATCCAGCTCGATATTCAGTTCGTCGTCGATTTCCGCCCACTGGTTGCGGCCGGCCTGGGCCATGACCGGTTCTTGCGACGCCGGCGGCGGCGTTTGCGAACGCACGATCACCCCGTTGCCCACCTTGACGTCCACCAGGCCAATCACTTCCAACGCGATCAGCGCCTCGCGCACCGACGCGCGGCTGACCTGCAACTGCTGGGCAAGATCGCGCTCCGAGGGCAGGCGGCTGCCCGGCGGAAATTCGTTGTTCTCGATAAGACGTTTGAGCTGGTCAGCTATCTGTCTGTAAATCCTTGGGTTTTCCAGTCGGGTAATCGGCATTTTTGACCTTTGACGATTCGGCGTTCAGTGATTTGGCGCACAATTATGCGACAAGGCGCTTGAGTAATCGTTATTCAAGTGTAAAAAAATGGTTAATTGAAATGCAGTTTCAAGGCTGTTTTTATTAACTTCTTCCCCCAACGATAACGCGTAAAGCGTCTTTTGTCATGTTAGAGGCCTGACCTTTAACCGCCTTTAGTGGCCTGACCATTAGACCTTTAGGCCGAGGAGTCAAGATGGATTTAACCGGGAAACGCGTACTGATCACTGCCGCCGGGCAAGGGATCGGATTCACCACCGCCAGGCTGTTCGCCGCCGCCGGCGCCGACGTGATCGCCAGCGACATCAACCTCGAGCGCCTGCAGGACTGCGCCGGGATCCGCGCGCTGGCGCTGAACGTCACCGATCCGGCCGCCATTGCGGCGGCGGCGGAAGCGATCGGCCCGATCGACGTGTTGTTCAACTGCGCCGGTGTGGTGCACAGCGGATCGATCCTCGATTGCAGCGAGGAGCAGTGGGCGTTCGCGCTCGATCTCAACGTGACCGCGATGTTCCGCATGATCCGCGCCTTCCTGCCGGGCATGCTGGCGCGCGGCAAAGGCTCGATCATCAACATGTCCTCGGTGGCCTCGAGCGTGAAAGGGGTGCCGAACCGCTTCGCCTACGGCGCCAGCAAGGCGGCGGTGATCGGCCTGACGCGCTCGGTGGCGGCGGATTACGTCACCCAGGGCATCCGCTGCAACGCCATTTGCCCCGGCACGGTGGAATCGCCGTCGCTGCGTCAGCGCATCGCCGAGCAGGCGCGCGAGCAGGGGCGTAGCGAGCAAGAGGTGTATCAGGCGTTCGTTGCCCGCCAGCCGATCGGGCGCATCGGCACCACCGAGGAAATTGCCCAGTTGGCGCTGTATCTGGCCTCCGACGCCAGTTCGTACACCACCGGCACGGTGCAGATCATCGACGGCGGCTGGAGCAACTGAGCCGCCATTTTTGAGAGAGGAACGCATGAAACTTTTACGTTATGGGGAACCCGGGCAAGAGCGCCCCGGCATGTTGGATGCGCAGGGCCGCCTGCGCGATCTGTCGCAGCATATCGCCGACGTGGGCGGCGCCGCGTTATCGCCGGCGTCGCTCGCCAAACTGCGCGCGCTGGACAGCGCCGCGTTGCCGCTGGTCGAGGGGCAGCCGCGCCTCGGCGCCTGCGTCGGCGGCATCGGCAAGTTCATCTGCATCGGCCTGAACTACGCCGATCACGCGGCGGAAACCGGCGCGGCCATTCCTGAAGAACCGGTGGTGTTCAACAAATGGACCAGCGCGGTGGTCGGCCCCTACGACCGGGTGGAGATCCCGCGCGGCTCGCAGAAAACAGATTGGGAAGTGGAGTTGGGCGTGGTGATCGGCCTGGGCGGGCGCTACATCAGCGAAGCGGAGGCGATGCGCCACGTCGCCGGTTATTGCGTGATCAACGACGTCTCCGAACGCGAATATCAAATTGAGCGCGGCGGCACCTGGGACAAGGGCAAAGGCTGCGACACCTTCGGGCCGATCGGCCCCTGGCTGGTGACCGCCGACGAAATCGCCGATCCGCACAGCCTGAACCTGTGGCTGGAGGTGGACGGCAAGCGCTATCAGGACGGCAACACCAGCACCATGATCTTCCGCATTCCGCAAATCGTCAGCTACCTCAGCCGCTTTATGAGCCTGCAGCCGGGCGATGTGATCTCCACCGGTACGCCGCCGGGCGTCGGCATGGGGCAGAAACCGCAGCCCGTCTATCTGCGGGCGGGCCAGACGATGCGTCTGGGCATCGAAGGGCTGGGCGAACAGCGCCAGCAAACCGTACAGGCTTAACCGGGAGCGCCGCCATGACCACCATTACCGCACTGCGGGTTGAAGACATTCGTTTCCCCACCTCGTTGGGGCTGGACGGATCCGACGCCATGAATCCGGATCCCGACTATTCCGCCGCCTACGTGATCCTGGAGACCGATCGCGCGGATCTCAGCGGCCACGGGCTGACGTTCACCATCGGCCGCGGCAACGAGATCTGTTGTGCGGCGATCCGCGCGCTGGAACATCAGATCGTTGGTGAGCGGCTGGAGGATATCGCCGCCGACATGGGCGCCTTCTGGCGGCGTTTCACCAGCGACAGCCAGTTGCGCTGGATCGGGCCGGACAAGGGGGCCATTCACCTGGCGACCGGCGCGGTGGTCAACGCGGTGTGGGATCTGTGGGCCAAATCGGTCGGCAAGCCGGTGTGGCGGCTGGTGGCGGAGATGACGCCGGAGGAGCTGGTGCGCTGCATCGACTTCCGTTACATCACCGACTGCATCACGCCGCAGGAAGCGCTGGCGCTGCTGAAACAGCGGGCCGAGGGCAAAGAGCAGCGTCTGGAGCGGCTGCTGCAGGAGGGGTATCCCTGCTACACCACCTCCGCCGGCTGGCTGGGCTACCCGGACGACAAGCTGCGCCGCCTGTGCCAGGAAGCGGTCGACGCCGGTTTCTCCTACCTGAAGCTGAAGGTCGGGCGCGATCTGGAAGACGACATTCGCCGGGTGCGCATCGCCCGTGAGGTGATCGGCCCGGATCGCCGGCTGATGATCGACGCCAACCAGGTGTGGGAGGTGGATGAAGCCATTCCGTGGGTGAAACATCTGGCGTTCGCCAAACCCTGGTTTATCGAAGAGCCGACCAGCCCGGACGACGTCGAAGGGCATCGCCGCATCCGCGAAGGGGTGGCGCCGGTCAAGGTGGCCACCGGTGAGATGTGCCAGAACCGCATCATGTTCAAGCAGTTCATCATGCGTGGCGCGGTGGACGTGGTGCAGATCGACGCCTGCCGCCTCGGCGGCGTCAACGAAGTGCTGGCGGTGATGCTGATGGCGGCCAAATACCAGCTGCCGGTCTGCCCGCACGCCGGCGGCGTCGGGCTGTGCGAGTACGTGCAGCACCTGTCGATGATCGACTACCTGTGCATTGCCGGCACCCACGAAGGCCGGGTGATCGAGTACGTCGATCATTTGCATGAGCACTTTGTCGATCCCTGCGTGATCAACGGTGCGGCCTACATGCCGCCGAGCCGTCCCGGCTATTCGATCGAGATGCATCCGTCTTCGATCGAGCAGTATCGGTTCCGCGGGTGAGCCGGGAGGATCGCATGCCGCGCATCGACGCTCACCAGCACTACTGGCGCTATCACCCACGGCACTACCCGTGGATCGACGAGCGGATGCGCGTGCTGCGGCAGGATTTCGATCCGCCCCGGCTGCGGCCGCTGTTGCGGGAACACGGTTTCGACGGCGCGCTGGCGGTGCAGGCGCGCCCCAGCGAGGACGAGACGCTGGCCCTGCTGGCGCTGGCTGAGCAGAGCGAAGGCATATGCGGCGTGGTGGGCTGGCTGGACATCGCCACGCCGCAGCTGGCGCAGCGTCTGGAGGCCTTACGGCCGCGTGCCGCGCTGCGCGGGGTGCGCCATCAGGTGCAGGACGAAGCGGATCCGGCGGCCTGGCTGGCGCGGCCGGAGGTGGAACGCGGCATGCAAACGCTGCAGCGTGCCGGGTATGTGTACGAGATCCTGGTGACGCACCGGGAGCTGGCGGCTGCGGCGGCGTTTGCCGGCCGCCACGACCAACACTGGCTGGTGCTGGATCACTTCGGCAAGCCGGACATCGCGCGCGGCGCGCGGCACTGGGCGCAGCAAATCCGGCCGTTGGCGGCGCTGCCGCACGTGGCCTGCAAGCTCTCGGGGCTGATCACCGAGGCGCCGGGTGGCCGGTGGCGGGCGGAGGAACTGCTGCCGTTCTTCGACGCCGCGCTGGAGGCGTTCGGTCCGCAGCGGCTGATGTTCGGCTCCGACTGGCCGGTGTGCCTGCTGGCCGGCGACTACCGCCAGGTGGTGCAACTGTGCGAACGGGCGCTGTCGACGCTGGGGGCTGCCGAGCAGGCGGCGATTTGGGGCGATACCGCCCGGCGAATTTACGGGTTAACGGAGTCTGGTTATGGATCTGTATCTGCAAGATAAGGTGGTGCTGGTCACCGGCGGCGGTGCCGGCATCGGCGCGGCGATTGCTCATGTGCTGGCTGAAGAGGGGGCGATCCCGGTGCTGGTCACCAACGCCGCGCCGGAGGCGGCGCTGCTGGCCGATTTGCAGCGGCTGCAGCCGCGCACCGGGGTGATCCTCACCGAATTGTGCGACGAGGCGGCCTGCCGCCGGGCGGTCAGCCAGACGCTGGCGACCTTCGGCCGCATTGACGGGCTGGTGAACAACGCCGGGGTCAACGACGGCGTCGGGCTGGAGGCGGGGCGTGAAGCGTTCGTCGGCTCGCTGGAAAAGAACCTGGTGCACTACTACCTGATGGCGCACCTGTGCCAGGCAGCGCTGCGGGAGAGCCGGGGCGCCATCGTAAACATCGCCTCCAAGACCGCGCTCAGCGGCCAGGGCGGCACCAGCGGCTACACCGCCGCCAAGGGCGCGGTGCTGGCGCTGACGCGCGAATGGGCGGTGTCGCTGCGCCATGACGGGGTGCGGGTGAACGCGGTGGTGCCGGCGGAGGTGATCACCCCGCAGTACCAGCGCTGGCTCAACACCTTCGCCGACCCGCAGCGGCAGATGGAGAAGATCACCGCGCGCATTCCGCTCGGGCAGCGCATGACGACGCCGCAGGAGATCGCCGATACCGTGGCGTTTCTGCTGTCGTCGCGGTCATCACACACCACCGGACAGTGGCTGTCGGTGGACGGCGGCTACCTGCATCTCGATCGGGCGCTGACGTGAGCGGCGCGGCGGCAGGGCGGCGCCGTTTCTGCCAGGCGCTCGATCTGATTGACTCACCGGCGCTGATTGCGGAGTACCAGCAGCATCATCAGCGCATTTGGCCGGGCATCGCCGTGCATTTGCGCGAGCACGGCATTCTGGACATGGAGATTTACCGGTTGGGCACCCGGCTGTTCATGATCGTGGAGGTCAGCGCCGATTTCGACGCCGCGCGTTTTGACGCCGCCAGCCTGAACAACCCCGAAGTACAGCGATGGGAAGCGCTGATGTGGCACTACCAGGCCGCCACCCCCTGGACGCCGCAGGGCGAAAAATGGGTGGAAATGGCGCGGATTTTCTCTCTGCAACAGCAATAACGCCAACATCATCATCGCCAGACGATACGAGGGTATCACCATGCTTGCTGAAAAAAGTGCGGCCTCCGCGCAGCCGGGCGTCCCCGTGACCGCCAATCTGCGCTGGGCCTTTATCCTGGTCACCAGCCTGTTCTTCATGTGGGGGCTGTCCTATGGCCTGCTGGACGTATTAAACAAACATTTTCAGGAGACGTTGCACGTTACCAAGGCGCAGTCGGGGCTGTTGCAGGCGGCCTATTTCGGCGCCTATTTCCTGGTGGCGCTGCCCGCCGGATACTTTATGGACCGCAAGGGCTATAAGGCGGGCATTCTGGTCGGGCTGTGTCTGTATGCGCTGGGGGCGCTGCTGTTCGTGCCGGCGGCGTCGGCCAACAGCTTCGGCGTGTTCCTGTTCGCGCTGTTCGTTATCGCCAGCGGTTTGGGCTGCCTGGAAACGGCCGCCAACCCGTACGCCACGGTGCTGGGCGACGCGCAGGGCGCCGAACGGCGGCTCAACCTGGCCCAGTCGTTCAACGGCCTCGGGCAGTTTATCGGCCCGTTGATCGGCGGCACGCTGTTCTTCTCCGCCAGCCAGTCCGCCGGCGGCGGCGATCAGAGCGCGGTGAAGATGACCTATGTGGCGATCGCCGTGCTGGTGCTGCTGATCGCGCTGTTGTTCAGCCGCACCCGGCTGCCGGCGATCCGCGAAGAGGAAAAACCGGTACACGGCGTGATAGCGCAGGGATTGTGGCAGCATCCGCATTTCGTCGGCGGGGTTATCACGCAGTTCTTTTACGTGGCGGCGCAGGTGGGCGTAGGGGCGTTCTTCATCAACTATGCCACCGAACACTGGCGCGAGGTGTCTAACCAGAGCGCCTCTTACCTGCTGTCGATCGCCATGATCTGCTTTATGGTCGGGCGCTTCTTCAGCACCTGGTTGATGGGGCGAGTCAAGCCGGCGACGCTGTTGGCGGCCTATGCGCTGATCAACATCGCGCTGTGCGGCGTGGTGATGCTGAGCGTTGACGGCGTGTCGGTGGTGGCGCTGATCGCGGTATTCTTCTTTATGTCGATCATGTTCCCGACCATTTTCGCCCTGGGGGTGAAAAACCTGGGTAAACACACCAAGCGCGCCAGCTCCTTTATGATCATGGCGATCGTCGGCGGCGCCATCATGCCGTACTTTATGGGGGCGCTGGCTGACCGTTACAGCACCGCGCTCTCTTATCTGCTGCCGCTGTTGTGCTTCGCGGTGGTGCTGGTTTACGGCCTGCGGCAGCGCCGCGCCTGATTCAACCCGGCGGCGAATCGGCCTTCGCCGCCGTTTTCGGCATCTGCCGCCGGGTCCCCATCAGGATGGCCAACGCCAGCAGCAGCACCAGGCCGGACAGCGCGCCGTTTATCGTCAGGCCGCCGGCATCCACCACCAGCCCGCCCACCAGCGAACCGCAGGAAATCGCCAGGTTAAACAGCGCGATATACAGTGAAGAGGCGACCTCGGCCGCATCGGGAGCCGCCTTGAGCATCCACGCCATCAGCGCAACGGAAACGCCGCCGTAGGCGATGCCCCACAGCAGCAGGAAGGCGCCGCCGCTCAGCGGCGTGTGGCCCAGCAGCGGCAGCAGCAGGACGGCGAGCGCCAGCCCGAGGGCGATCAGCGCCAGGGTGCGGCACAGTCGTTTGGCGGCGGCCTGGCCGGCGATAAAATTCCCGACGAGGCCGGCGATGCCGTAGGCGAACAGCAGCGGCCCCACCCAGCGGCTCTCGGTGCCGGAGACCGTCTGCAGCAGCGGACGGACAAAGGTGTAAGCCATAAAGTGACCGGCGACCAGCAGAAACGTCAGCAGCAGCCCGGTCAGCAGCCGGCGATTCGCGCGTTGCGCGGTGAACGACCGCCAGCCGATCGCCTGCGTGACCGGCAGCGGCGGCAGCACGCACACCAGCAGGAGCAGGGTCAGCGCCGCCAGAACGGCGACCGCCAGAAACGCCATGCGCCAGCCCAGCGCTTCGCCGAGGAATACCCCGAGCGGCACGCCGAACACCGAGGCCGCCGCTACGCCGCCGAAGATGATGGACAGCGCCAATCCGACGGAGGCCGGCGGCACCAGGCGTTCCGCCAGCCCGCCGGCGATGGCCCAGATACCGCCGATGCAAAAGCCCAGCAGAATGCGCGCAGCGAACAGCAGCGCCAGGGAGGTGGCGGCGGCGGCCAGCAGGTTAGCGGCGATCAGCAGCAGCAGAAAGCCCGCCAGCAGGTTGCGGCGGTCCGTGCGCCGGGCGCCCAGCACCACCAGCGGGGCGAACAGCGCGGCGAACAGGGCCGGCAGGGAAATCAGCAGCCCGGCGCGGCCGATCGATGCGTTCAGGGTGCTGACGATCGGGGTCAGCAGCCCGACGGGCAGCATTTCTGCGGTGACGACGGTAAAGGTGGACAGGCCGACCGCGAAGGTCGCCAGCCACGCTTTTGCGCCGCCGTCGGCGTGTAAGGCACTCATAATGACTCTCCCAACAGATGACGAACCTCAGTGTATCCGCGCCAAAATGGCTGATAAACTGGCCTGAATGCGCAACATTGGGGACAAAGCGTGGCTAATTTACCGTCTATGCCGTTGGATAACCTGACCGACCTGCTGGTATTCATTCGCGTCGCCGACGCCTGCAGCTTCACGCTGGCGGCCGAGAGACTGGGCATCTCCCGATCGGCGGCGGGCAAATGCGTGAACCGATTGGAGGCGCGATTGGCGACCCGGCTGCTGCAACGCACCACGCGCAGCGTCAGCCTGACCGAAGACGGCGCGGTGTTTTACGAATATGCGCAGCGCATCCTGTCGCAGGCCGAAGAGGCGGAAACGGCGCTCAATACGCGGCGGCAAACCCCGCGCGGGCGGCTGCGGCTGGATGTGCCGGTCTCGTTGGGGCGGTTGCATATTTTGCCGATTCTGCGGGAATTTTTGGCGCAGTGGCCGGAGGTGGACGCCGACGTCAGCTTCTCCGACGATTACAGCGATTTGGTGCGCGACGGCATCGACATGGCGATCCGCGTCGGCGGCAGCGACGACAGTCGGCTGGTGCGGCGGGTGCTCGCGCCGCACCGCCTGATCACCTGCGCGGCGCCGGACTATCTGGCGCGCTACGGCACGCCTGCGACACCGGAGGCGCTGGGCGATCACGAGACGCTGGTCTTCAGCCACCAGGGATTGCCGGCGCCCTGGCGCTATCGGGTTAACGGCCAACTGCACGAACAGCCGGTGCGCGGCCGGATGCGTTTCAACAACGTCGAGGCATTGCGGGATGCAGCCGTCGCCGGGGCCGGTCTGTGTCAGGTAGGGGCGTTTCTGGTCGGTGAACAGATGGCGGCCGGCACGCTGGTGCCGGAACGCTATTGTCGCCCGGGGCCGCCGATCTGCGCCGTCTATCCCAGCCGACGCCATCTCTCCCCCAAAGTGAAACTGTTTCTGGCGGCGATCGAACGGCGCTGGCAGGGCAAGGCGATTTGGGAAACCGTTTAGCGCAGGCGGTTTACGCCGCTTTCAAGGCCAGCGTTCGCCGCATTAGGCGATAGCCGCCGGCCGCCACCAGCAGTACGACCAGGCCGGCCGTGAGCGTGACGCCAAAGCCGGCCGTTATCCCCGCAGCGTCGATCGCCAGGCCCGCCAGGGCTGCGCCGAACGCCACGCCTATCCCCAGACCGGTGACCATCCAGGTCAATCCCTCCGTCAGCCTGGCGGGGGGCACGATGTTTTCAACCAGCCCCATGGCAATGATCATGGTCGGCGCGAAAAACAGTCCGGCGACAAACATCGCCGCCGCCAGCGTCAAGACATTGTGCACCCACAGCAGCGGCAGGGTAGTGAATGCGGTGGCGAACGCCGCGTATAAGAACAGGCGGGGCAAGGGGACGGGGATCTTCATTGCGCCGAAAATCAGCCCGGCGAGGCAGGAGCCAAACGCGTAAACCGACAGCACGATGCTGGCGGCGGCCGGCTGGCCTTGCTGCTCGGCGAAGGCCACGCTGATGACGTCCACGGTGCCGACAATGGTGCCCAGGGCGATCAGCGCCAGCACCAGAATTTGCATTGACGGCATAGCCAGGATGGCGCGCTGCCGCTCGCTGTTGTGGGTGTAAACCGGGGGCTGTGTGCTTTTTTGCAAGGCGAATGCCGTGACGCCCGCCACCAGAAGCAGCGCGGCCACCAGAGGACCGGCTTCTGGGAAAAGTGAAACGCTGAGCCCCACGGCGATCGGCGGGCCGATGATAAAGGCGACTTCGTCCAACACCGACTCGAATGAAAATGCCGTGTGCAGCTGCGGCGTGCCGCGATAAATTTCGCTCCAGCGAGCTCTGACCATCGCGGAGATGCTGGGCATGCCGCCCGCGAGCGCGGCGAAGACGAACAGCGCCCAATCCGGTGCCTGGCAGCGAGTGCAAATCAGCAGCAGCAAGAGGGCGATCGCGCTGGTCCCGGTGGCATACGGCAGCACTCGGCGTTGGCCGAAGCGATCCGCTGCGCGCGCGATCTGCGGCGCGAGCAGCGCCATGGAAAAGGCGAACGTCGCCGCCACCGCGCCCGCTAACCAATAGGAGCCGCGTACCTGCGAGAGCATGGTAATGATGCCGATGCCGGTCATCGAGACCGGCAGGCGCGCGATTAGCCCGGCAGAGGAAAACGCCTTGCTGCCCGGGGCGGTGAACAGTTTGAAATAAGGATTTGCCATAAAATGGGCTCCGGAATGTTGCGGCTCGGTATTCGCTCAATGTCCATCATTGACATACGCCACGTATGTTACGTTAATTGACATACATAGCGTATGTCAATTATAACGTCATCAATAACGAGGCGGGAGTGAACCCATGGCACGTAAAGCGCGTACCGAAATGATTGAAGAAACCCGACAAAAGCTGGTGGCGGCGGCCCGCCTGCAATTCGGCAACGTGGGGTATGCCGAAACGGTGATGGATGATCTCACCGCCCAGGCCGGCCTGACGCGCGGCGCGCTCTATCACCATTTTGGCGATAAAAAGGGGCTGTTCCTGGCGGTGGTGCAGGCGATAGATGCGGAGATGGATGCGCATCTGGCTGAGATAACCGCGAGTACTGCGGATGACTGGGAGGCTTTTGCGGCGCGTTGCCGCAGTTATCTGATCATGATGACGGAGCCGCAAGCGCAACGCATTCTGTTGCGTGATTCACCTTCGGTGCTGGGAGCTGAATATCTGCGGGCCAGCAAGCTGGCGTGCATCAGCTGGATGACGGGCGCATTGGAGTTATTGATGGCGCAGCGGCGTATCGCCGTTGCCGATCCGGAAGCGCTGGCGCATTTAATCAACGGCGGCCTGATGGATGCCGCGCTGTGGGTCGCCCATCATCCGGAAAAAGACGTGGGGCTGGAACAAGCCTTGGCCAGTTTGAACCTGTTGCTGAACGGGCTGCGTTCCACCGCCGTATAGCCGTATAAGTGTTGATGTCAGCCGCCGCGCCGTTACCACGGCGGCTTAAGAGTGAACGGCAGCGGGCTCGACGTTTTGCGCCAGCTGAATATTGTTGCGGCCGCTGTGCTTCGCCAGATAGAGCGCGGCGTCGGCCGCGCCTATCGCCGATTCGATGTCCAGTTTTTCCAACGCGGAGATGCCGGCGCTGAGCGTCAGCGTGCCGCTGTGCTGCGGACTGGCGCCGTGCGGGATGTTCAGCTCCGCCACCCGCTGGCGCACCCGTTCGGCCAGCTGCGCCGCGTAGCCTTCGTGCACGTTGGTCAGCAGCACCAAAAATTCTTCCCCGCCGTAACGCACCACGATGTCGCGCGAACGCACCGCATCGCGGATGGCGACCGCCACCTGCACCAACGCCCGATCGCCCATGGCGTGGCCGTAGCTGTCGTTATAGACCTTGAAGTGGTCGATATCCAGCAACAGCACGTAATGATGGCCGGTTTGCGGTTCCAGCAGCATCGTGATCTTATTCTCCAGCCCGCGCCGGTTATAAAGGCCGGTCAGAGGATCGATCATGCTCAAATTATTGAATTTATCTCGCTCGTTATACAGGTTGGCCACCAGCGCGTGAGTAAAGATTTCACTGCGTTTCAACATCAGGTGGTGGATGGAGAAAGCGATAATAGGTAATAGCGTGGTGAATAATATCCGCAGGGTATTATGCATGCCGTCTAAAGCCAGGATCACCATTGCGGAAGGCACGGCGTGTAAACAAAAGGCGGTAAAGTTGTCCGTCAGGGAAATAGCGCTGATAAAAAAGATGCTAAACAAACTAATTAATAAAAAATCTTGGTTATTCGGTAGGCAATATTGACTTTTAACGTAAATATGTGCGGCCCAGAGCAGGCCGAGCACGCCGGCGAACAGGTTGAGTTTGCACAAGTATTTGCGTGGCGTTTGCAGGGACAATAGCGCCGCTACCAGACAAAATAGCGGTATACATAATAAAGGTAGGGTAAATGCGGGCGTATCCCTAAAAGGGAACAATAATGTAAATACGGAAGAGGCGGCATTCATTATCAGAAAAAGAAATAATGCCAGGCGCTGCTTGCTGTTCAGTAATTCCTGATAAGAACGGGCGTTCATACGGAGGTCACTCTTTGCAAAGTCGTTCTGTCGAATAATTAAGGTTGAGAAGCATTCCTTTGGCGCGAATATCCACTTGAATTGCATGGTTGAGGATTGTGATTATTATCATGCAAACAGGACTAGGAATTTTCTTATGTCAAATTATCATTTTTTCATGCTGGTGTCATCTGGGTTTGGTCAGCGCAGTGAAAATGATGCGGCGGCCAAAAAAGTGTTATATGATATTGGTTATCATTATCACTTGAAGGGGGGTTGTCATGCTCACCGCCATGATTGCCGCGTGCGGGCTGTGGGGCGTCAGTTGGTGCCTCGGGGATCGCCTGGCCAGCGCCTGGGGCGTTTTGCTGCCTTGTGCGCTGATGCCGCTGCTGGCCTTGATCGACCTGGATATGGTGCAGTTGCGCACCCTGATCGTGATAGCGATGTTGGCCACGCTGGTCATGTTGTTCAACAGCCGGCTGCGCCACTATCTGCTGCTGCCTTCCTGTATGGCGCTGGCGGGCGGCCTGGCGGCTGTCAGCCTGAACTTCAGCTTCGGGTGAAACGCCGGAAACGGCAAAATCACGCTTTAGCGTGTGATTCATCAATGCGTTGGGATTTTTTCGAGGATACTGCCGGGGAGATCATCAATTGGTGCGAAGAGAGGGACTTGAACCCTCACGTCCGTAAG
>NZ_JABXOF010000005.1 GCF_013375155.1 Serratia ureilytica | reverse complement strand
CCAATGGCATTGCCCGGTAGCTAAGTGCGGAAAAGATAAGCGCTGAAAGCATCTAAGCGCGAAACTTGCCTCAAGATGAGTCTTCCCTGGGCCTTCAAGGCCCCTGAAGGAACGTTTAAGACTAAGACGTTGATAGGCTGGGTGTGTAAGTGCAGCGATGCATTGAGCTAACCAGTACTAATGATCCGTGAGGCTTAACCTTACAACACCGAAGGTGTTTTTAGAGAGATTTTCAGCGACGTTCCAAGATTGGTTCTGATGGCTTCATGGAAGTGAAGCGGTTGGAATGAAACAGAATTTGCCTGGCGGCAATAGCGCGGTGGTCCCACCTGACCCCATGCCGAACTCAGAAGTGAAACGCCGTAGCGCCGATGGTAGTGTGGGGTCTCCCCATGCGAGAGTAGGACACTGCCAGGCATCAAATAAAGCAAAAAGCCTCATGCGAAAGCATGGGGCTTTTTGCTTTGTCTGTTATCTGGCGTTCTGCTCGAGCATGGGCATGCGAAAGGCCCGTCGGGAACGGGCCTTAACGCCGCTTGCGGCGGCCCCGGAGGGGAGAGTCTCAGGATGAGACGAATTGTGTAGGACACTGCCAGGCATCAAATAAAGCCGAAAGCCCTGAACTGACGTTCAGGGCTTTTTGCTTTGCGTAAAATGGAAAATCCCCGTTGTAATCCGCTTCAGCTTTCATCGTACTGTTTAATATTCATCACAAAACCAACGCATTGTTTCTCTGAATGTCAGATATTCTTCGTCCGCTATTAAGTTTGGCTGTTAACTTATAAGTAACAATAAAGTAACAACCAGGGCGGCAGGAAGCCAAATTTCATCATTGCTATGGCTCGGAGAATACATCATGACAGAAACAACCTCGGCTCTTGGGGATGAGCACGGCGTCGAACAGGGGGCGCTGGATAACAAGAAACGCATTTTCGCTATCGTCGGGGCTTCATCAGGCAATCTGGTGGAGTGGTTTGATTTTTACGTTTACTCCTTCTGTTCCATTTATTTTGCCGCCTCGTTCTTTCCAGCGGGCAACAGCACCACGCAGCTGCTGCAAACCGCCGGTGTTTTCGCCGCCGGCTTCTTTATGCGACCTATCGGCGGTTGGCTGTTCGGCTATATTGCCGACAAGCATGGCCGAAAAAACTCCATGCTGCTTTCAGTCTGCATGATGTGCGCCGGATCGCTGGTGATCGCCTGCCTGCCGACGTATGAATCGATCGGCAGCTGGGCGCCGGCGTTGCTGCTGATCGCCCGCCTGTTCCAGGGGCTGTCGGTAGGGGGAGAATACGGCACCAGCGCGACCTATATGAGCGAGGTGGCGATTAAGGGGCGACGCGGCTTTTACGCCTCGTTCCAGTACGTGACGCTGATCGGCGGGCAACTGTTGGCGCTGCTGGTACTGGTGATCCTGCAGCAGATATTGCCCGCCGAAGAGCTGAAAGCCTGGGGATGGCGCATTCCGTTTGCCCTGGGTGCCGTGTTGGCGGTAGTTGCGCTGTACCTGCGCCGTTCGCTGAATGAAACCTCCGATGCGAAGACGCGTAACCACAAAGATGCCGGTTCGCTGACGGGGCTGTGGAAAAATCGCAAGGCGTTCCTGATGGTGCTGGGCTTTACCGCCGCCGGTTCGCTGACCTTCTACACCTTCACCACCTACATGCAGAAATATCTGGTGAATACCGCCGGTATGGACGCCAAGCTGGCCAGCGCCATCATGACCGTCGCGCTGTTCGTCTTTATGCTGCTGCAGCCTGCGGTAGGCGCGTTTTCGGACAAAATCGGCCGTCGCAGCTCGATGTTGATCTTCTCGGCCTTTGCCACGGTGTTGACGGTGCCGATCCTGTTCGCTCTGAAAGAGGTGAGTAATCCTTATATGGCGTTTGGCCTGATCGTGCTGGCGCTGTTCATCATCAGTTTTTACACCGCGATCAGCGGGCTGCTTAAAGCCGAAATGTTCCCGCCGGAGGTACGTGCTTTAGGGGTGGGCTTGTCTTATGCGGTGGCGAACGCCATGTTCGGCGGCTCGGCGGAATATGTCGCGCTGTCGCTTAAATCGTTTGGCGTGGAGAACGCTTTCTTCTGGTATGTCTCCGGCATGTGCCTGCTGGCGCTGCTGGTCTCGCTCCGGTTGCATCGCAAAGGCAAGGAGATACAGCTGTAATAAAAACCCCGGCCTTGGCCGGGGTCAGCATACCGCTTACAGGATACGGCTGATCAGCCGATCGATACGGATACGGCGCAGACGCCGAATCAGCTTACGCACCTTGATCGGATACTGCTGAATGCTTTGCAGTTCCTGATAATGGCCGACTACAGTGGTATGAGTACGGATGCATTCCAGCTCTTTCTGCCGTTGCTCGCGCAGCTCTTGCTTGGGATCGTGGATCAGAATGGCGTTTTCCAGATCCAGCCGCCAGGCGCGCGGGTTGAGGTTATTGCCGGTAATCAGCTGCCACTCTTCGTCTACCCACATGCCTTTCAGGTGATAGCTGTTATCGCCATCCTTCCACAAACGCACGATCAGTTGGCCGGTGTCGATGTAACGCTGCAACCGGCTCAGGAAGCGGCGCAGGTTGATCTCATACAGGTAGGGCAGCGCGCCGATGATTTTGAACGGCTGGTCTTCCGGAATATAGAAATCGTTGGCGGTTTTATCGCCGACGATGATTTCCACCTGCTTGCCCTGTCGCAGCAGATAAATGATGTTGCGCACCAGCAGCGCCGGCAGGTTGAAATAGGGAGTGCACAGCGTCAGTTTCTGGTCGGTGCATGACATCAGGTGATGAATGGTTTTATTCAGCACGCTTTGTTTGCCTAGCCCAACCATCGGCGTCACCGCCAGCTCATCGTTGCCGGCCTTGCCGCGGAAGTGGTAACCGGCGCGGCGCAGGGCGAAACGGAACAGACGGGTTTCGTTTTTGATCTCCGGGCTTTTCGGCCGATCGCTGCGATCCAGGCGTTGTACGGCGCCGGCGGTGAGCAGATGCTGCTTGATGTAATCGATCAGGGTATCGGCCAGCACGCCGTTGGTGATCAACTGGTAGCGATCGTAACGGTATTTCTCATGCTGATGCAGATAGACGTCGTTGATGCTGGCGCCGCTGTAGATAACGGTATCGTCGACCACAAAACCTTTCAGATGCAATACGCCCAGTGCTTCGCGAGTATTGACCGGCACGCCGTAGATCGGCACCGACTGTTCCGGATGCTGGCTGGCCATGGCGCAGTACCAGTCGGCGTTGGTATTGGCGGCGGCGGCGCCGATGCGCCCGCGCTGTGCGCGGTGCCAGTCGACCAGCACGCAGATTTCCAGCTCGGGCCGCCGCTGTTTGGCTTGATACAGCGCGTTGAGGATCTCACGCCCGGCGTCGTCATGCTCCAGATACAGAGCCACCAGATAGATACGTTGGGTGGCGTTGGCGATGGAATCCAGCAGCGTGGCGCGAAAGTCGGACGGCGCGTACAGAGTACGAACATCAGCAACCGTCTGGGGGAGTTTGGGCAGTTGTGCAAGGTGTTGTTGATGTTTGCTACGTTTAAATTTTGACAACATCACAGTGCGCTTCTTCTCTCATGATTGATGGCCGGAACGCCACAGACTTAAAAACAATAAACCGAATAATCGGGCGATAATACCATTAGTTGCCTCGATTGTGCGTATGTTTTGGCGTTAAGTGGTGGATTCGTAGCGCATTGCGACGCAGGTCACTGCGCGTCGTCGGCCTGCAGCGGCAGCGTCAGATTGACGATGCCGTCCTCAAGCTGCACCTCGATGCCAAAGCCCAACCGCTGCGCCAGCGCGATCATGCCGCGGTTATTCGGCATGGTGATACCGCTCAGGCGGGTCAGGCCATGCGCGCGCGCATAGGCGATCATTTTCTCCAGCAGCTGGCGGCCCAGGCCCAGGCCTTTCAGGTCGGAACGTACCAGCACGGCGAACTCGGCATCGGTGTTGTCCGGATCGGACAGCGCGCGGGTCACGCCGATAATCTCGTCTGCCCGCACCGCCACAAAGGCCATTTCCCGATCGTAGTCGATCTGCGTCATGTTGGCCAAATCGTCATGGGTAAACTCGTTGATCTCGCTGAAGTAGCGGTAATAGAGATCTTCCTTGGTCACCCGGTCGATGAAATGCTTCAGTGCCGGCTCGTCTTCCGGCAGGATCGGGCGGAACAGGCATTGGCTGCCGTCTTTCAGCGCGATGGTTTCTTCCAGCTCATGCGGATAAGGCCGAATCGCCAGCCGCGCCTGCGGATCGCCGCTGAACGGTGCGAGCTGCATCGAAACGTCCAGCAGGGTGAACTCGCTGCCGGAAGCCAGCACCGGATGAATATCCAGTCGGGCGATCTCAGGGCAGTCAAGGATCAGGTTGGAAACCTGCACCAGCAAGCGGCTCAGCCCGGGGATATCTAAAGGCCGCAGTGCGCTGCGCCCGCGGATCTTGCCGCCTTTCACCGCCTGCAGCACCAGATAACGCGCCAGCGCCATATTCAACGGCGGCAGCGCGACCGCGACCTGATTTTCCTGGCGCCACTCTACGCCGCCTTCTCCCAGCATGATCAACGGGCCGAAAATGGCATCCTGCTCCACGGCGATGCGCAGCTCCTGGGCGCCGGCGCGGTTGGCCATGCTCTGCACCAGCAAGCCGTGGATGCGCGCCTGAGGATAGGTGCGCTTCACGCGGTCGAGGATCGCCTCCGCCGCGCGTTGCACTTCGGTCGCGGTGCGCAGGTAAAGCATCACGCCCTGAACTTCCGATTTGTGCGGGATATCCGGCGAGCGCAGCTTCAGCGCCACCGGATAGCCGATCTGCTCGGCGATGTGCACCGCTTCGGCGCTGTCTTCGGCGATCCAGGTCGGCAGGGTGCTCAGATCGTAGGCCTGCAGAATGGATTGCACCTCGTGGGTATCCAACTGGGTGGCGCCTTCGGCCAGCGCCTGATGAATCAGGCGGTGGGCATCGGCGGTATTGGCGGTCAGGCCGACCGGCAGCGCGGGCGTCTCCTTCAGTTGCTTCTGGTTGCGGCGGTATTCCACCATATGCATAAAGGCGGTGACCGCGCCTTCCGGCGTGCGGTAAGTCGGAATGGCGGCTTCGGTAAACAGCCGGCGCGCCTCTTGCGAAGAGTATTCGCCGCACCAGTTGGTCAGCAGCGTGATGCGCTTGCCGCGCGCATGGCGATGCAGCGCGTCGATCAGCCGCTGCGCCGTGGCAGTGCCGGGCGCAGCCGCGCTCGGCGCGTGGATCAGCAGCAGCGCGTCATAGTCGTGGCTGTCGAGCAGCGCTTCGAGAGCCGCCAGATAACGCTGCGGCGTGGCGTCGTCGCGCAGGTCGAGCGGGTTGCCGGCGCGAATGAAGTCCGGCAGCGCGTCGCTCAGCGTCGCCAGGCTCTCCTCGCTCAGCGTCGCCAGCTTGCCGTTGCGGCCGAGCAGTTCGTCCAAGGCCATCGCCGCCGGCGCCGCCCCATTGCTGACGATCATCAGCCGTTCGCCGCGCAGCGGATGCATATGGCTGAGGGTTTCCACCGCCGAGAACAGCTCATGGGTATCCTGGACGCGCAGCAGGCCGGCGCGCTGGATGGCGGCGTCATAGGCGGCGTCCAGCCCCAGTTGGCTGTTGAGCAGTAATTGCGCCTGTTGGCTACGGCCGCTTTTGATCACCAGAATGGGCTTGTTGCGCGAGGCGCTGCGCGAGGCGGAGAGAAAGCGCCGCGCATCGCTGATGTTTTCCAGATACAGCAGGATGGCGCTGGTCTTGCTGTCGCGCGCCAAAAAGTCGAGCAGGTCGTCGACGTCGATATCCAGGCTGTCGCCCAGCGCGATGAAATAGGAGAAGCCAACTTCGCGCTGCTGCGCCCAGTCGAGAATGGTGTTGGCGACGGCGGCGGACTGCGAGATAAACGCCAGCTTGCCCTTTTGGATCGGCACCGGCGAGAAGCTGGCGTTGATGCCTTGCCACGGCGCCAGCAGCCCCAGACTGTTGGGGCCCAGCAGCCGCATGGCGTAACGCTGCGCGCAGGCTTTGAGCTCGGCGAACTGTTCCGGCGGCGAAGAGAGCACGATGGCGGTTTTGCAGCCGCGTTGGCCCAGCGCTTCAATCAGCGCCAGATTACGGCTGGCGTGGGTGCAGATGATCGCCAGATCCGGCGTCAGCGGCAGGCTGGCGACGTCGGGATAGGCCATGACGCCGCATACCGCCTTGTAGCGCGGCGTCACCGGCAAGATGGGCCCGCCGAAACCGCCGGCCAGCAGGTTGCTCATCATCAGGTTGCCGGCGCGGCCCGGCTGCTGCGAAGCGCCCAGCACGGCGATCGATTTGGGACGTAGTAGCGCTTCTAACCCTCGCTGGCTCATGCACGGCTCCTTTTGGCAACGTTACGCCTGATTTTAGGCGCTTTATGGCTACATTGCTGTGACCGGTGCCTCCGGTCGGGTCGGTTTTCCCGCCAGATACTGTTGACGGAAATAGCGGAAATGCTGATTCAATCCGTCAGCGGCCGGCATATCGCCCGCCTGTTGCAGCAGGGCGGCGGCCACTTCCGCCGTGCAGTGTTGCTCGGCGCGGCTGGCTTCGCGCAGCTGGTAGGCCGATGCGGCGTCGACGTTGAGTGAAAACACCGGGAATTTATTGAGATACGGGCTTTTACGGAACATTTTGCGCGCTTCCGCCCAGGTGCCGTCCAGCATGATGAACAGCGGCGGTTTGCCGCCGACGGGCAGTTCGCTGAACACCGGCCGCTCGGCGTCGGCGTAGGATGCGGGGAACACCACGTAAGGCTGCCGTGTCGGATCGTTGATGGCCGCCAGCAGGGCGGGATCGACCTCGGTACGCGACCAGAGGAACGCCTGGGTGTCCGGCAGGATATCGGCGATCAGGCGCCCGGTGTTGCTGGGCTTGAGCGGCTCTGCGCCGAACATGATCAGGCAGAAACGGCTGCCGGCCTGCTGCGGGCGAATGGTGTCGCACAGGCAGTTCTTATGCGGCAGCAGGCACCCCTGACAACGCGCCACCCGGCAACCGCGCGCCAGAAAGGGGCGGGTGGCGCGGTCTAAACGGAATTGGCGCAGGCGAAGTACGGCGTTGTCGGTCATAACGATCCTGGGGAAAAACCGCTATTGTAACGCAGAAAAAAGCCCGCCGGGAGGGGCGGGCTCGATCGGGGCGCGTTCGCGCGCGATGGCGGGATACGGCCTATACTTGCCGAATCACACTAACTCGTTGAGCCAGTTGTCAAACGGCGCCTTCGGCATCGCGCCGTTGAGCATGTCGACCATCTTGCCCTGACGGAACACCATGATGGTCGGGATGCTGCGGATGCGGAAACGTGCGCTCAGTTCCGGCTCGGCTTCGGTGTTCACTTTCACGAAGCGCACTTTGCCGGCGCGCTCTTCGGCCACGTCTTCAAAGATCGGCGCAAAGCTGCGGCACGGGCCGCACCACGGCGCCCAAAAATCGACCACGACCGGCAGATCGTCCTGCAGCAACTGGTCCAGCGTGGCGGCGGTGGCGTTGATCACTTCACCGTCGAAGAGCTCATGGCCGCAGCGGCCGCATTTCGCGTTGTCCGCCAGACGTTCTTCCGGCACACGGTTGGTGGCATTGCAAGCTGCACAAACTGTATTCATGTTGACCTCGGGTACTGAGAAAGCCGGGTCCCCGCAACGCGGTTGCGGAGATGTTTCTTTAATGCTGACGATTATCGGCAAAACCCGGCGCATGAACAATGAGGTTTGTTCAATGGATGTGATAGTTGGGAGCTTTTAGCGCAAGTTGGTGGCTTCATGCACCAACATCAGGTAATCTTCGCGCCCTGCGCGTTGGTGGAGAAGACAATGAACGATTCATTTAGTGGCAAGAACGGTAAGGTCAAAGTGATGTACGTCCGCAGCGACGACGACAACGGCGACGACCGCAACAAGAATAAACGTCCGGCCGGCAAAGGCCGTCTGGCTGACGGTGCGCGCTCGGGCCGCACCGGTCAAGACAAGGCGCGCGGCGGCAATGACCGTCGCGGAGCCGATTCCCGCCGCAGTGAAAGCGATCGTCCTCGCCGTCCGGCGCGCTCTGAAGATCGCGGCGGCAACGAGTCGCCGTGGAGAACCGTGTCGCGCGCGCCGAGTGAAGAGCCGGCGTTCGATCACGGCGGCATCAGCGGCAAAAGCTTTATCGATCCGGAACAGCTGCGCCGCCAGCGCGCGGAAGAAACCCGCGTTTACGGTGAGAACGCCTGTCAGGCGCTGTTCGCCAGCCGTCCGGAAGCGATCGTGCGCGCCTGGTTCGTGCAGTCGGTCACGCCGCGCTTCCGTGAAGCGCTGCGCTGGATGGCGGCTAACCGCAAAGCCTACCACGTGGTGGATGAGGAAGAGCTGGCCAAGGCTTCCGGCACCGAGCACCACGGCGGCGTCTGCTTCCTGATCAAAAAGCGTCAGGGCCTGGATGCGCAGACCTACCTGAAAACTGCGCCGGCGACCGACTGCGTATTGGCGCTGGAAGAAGTCGGCAACCCGCATAACCTGGGCGCCATCGTCCGTTCGTGCGCCCACTTCGGCGTCAACGGCGTGCTGCTGCAGGATCCGGCGTTGCTGGAATCCGGCGCGGCGGTGCGTACCGCAGAAGGCGGCGCGGAGCACATCAAGGCGATCAACGCCGATGATTTCCTGTCGGTGCTGGATACCTTCCGCAAGGCGGGTTACACCATCGTCACCACCTCCAGCCACAAAGGCACCGCGCTGGCGCAGGCCAAGCTGCCGGCCAAGATGGTGCTGGTGCTTGGCCAGGAGCGCGACGGCCTCAGCGACAGCGCTTGGCAGCAGGGCGATATGAACGTGTCTATCGGCGGCACCGGCAAGGTAGAAAGCCTGAATGTTTCCGTGGCGACCGGCATTCTGCTGGCGGACTGGTGGCGTCAGAATCAGGCGTGATTTTCATTACGTCGAATAAAAAAACGGGCGCCTCAGGGCGCCCGTTTCGTTTATTGAAGCTTAGTGAGCGCCACCGCCCCCGCCGCCGCCGGAGCTGAATGGCGGTTTCGCTACCCACACCAGCGCCAGCAGCACCAGGAATACCCCGGCCGACAGCCAGAAAATCTCGTTGGCGGAGATGATCAGCCCCTGTGCCGTGATCTCGTTGGCGATGTAGGCCGACGCCTGCTGCTTGCTCATGCCGAGCTGCTCGAGCTGCCGGTACATCTCCTGCGACTGCGGATTGTACGGGTTGACGAACTCCGTCAGCTGCGCGTGATGCTGCGATTCGCGCTGCGTCCACAGGGTGGTGGTGATAGAGGTGCCGATCGACCCTGCCAGGGTTCGCGTAAAGTTCGACAGGCTCGATGCCGCCGCCATGCGTTCCGGCGGCAGGCCGGACAGCGTGATGGTGGTCAACGGCATGAAGAAGCAGGCGATGGCGAAACCTTGAACGAACTGCGGCCAGGCCGAAGCGCCGAAGTCCATGCCCGGTTCAAACGTATAGGCGCGCCAGTAGAAGCACACGGCATACATGATGAAGCTGAAAGTCACCAGCTTGCGCATGTCGAGCCGGTTGCCGAACTTACCGATGATCGGCGACAGCAGCACCGGGATCAGCCCGACCGGCGCCGACGCCAGCCCCGCCCAAGTGGCGGTATAGCCGTACACCTCTTGCAGCAGCTGCGGCAGCAGAACGATGGCGCCAAAATACAGCATGTACGCCAGGCTGATGCACAGACAGCCGATGGTAAAGTTGCGCGACTTGAACAGCGACAAATCCACCACCGGATGATCGTCCGTCAGTTCCCAGACCACCAGGAACAGCAGCGCCACGACCGCCACGACGGTCAGGGTGATGATCTCGGTCGAGTTGAACCAGTCCAGCTCCTTGCCCTGATCGAGCATCACCTGCAGCGAACCGATGCCGACGATCAGCAGCACCAGACCGACGGTGTCGATCGGCTTGATCTCGGTTTTGGTTTCTCGCCCCTTCAGCGTCGCCATCGCCGCCAGGATAACGAAGGCGCCGATCGGGATGTTGATGAAGAAGATCCAACCCCAGTGGTAGTTGTCGCTGATGTAACCGCCGAGAATTGGCCCGAAGATCGGCGCGACGATCACGGTCATCGACCAGAGCGCCAGGGCCATCGCTCGCTTGGCGGGCGGGTAGTTGTTCAGCAACAGGCTCTGCGACAGCGGGATCAGCGGCCCGGCCACCACGCCCTGGATCACGCGGAAGAAGATCAGCATGCCGAGGCTGTTGGAGATGCCGCACAGCCAGGAGGCGAGAACGAACAGCGCGGTGGACCAGAGGAACAGCCGCACTTCGCCGATGCGCTTCGCCAGCCAGCCGGTGATCGGGATCGAGATGGCGTTCGCCACGCCGAACGAGGTGATCACCCAGGTGCCCTGCGAGTTGGAAGACCCGAGGTTACCGGCAATGGTGGGGATCGCCACGTTGGCGATGGTGGAGTCCAGCACCTGCATGAAGGTCGCCATGGCGAGCGCGACCGTCATCCAGGCAAGCTGGGCGCCTTCAAGCGGTTTCTGTGGCAAGATGGCCTCCCGCGCGCTTAGCCGGCGTTCGCATGGATCACGTCGGCGATCAGCTGGTTAACCGGCGCCAGATTCAACGCCAGCGCGTCGCTCTGATACAGCGGTTTGTCGCGCACCACGTCAGACAGCACGCGGCCGTCCAGGTTGGCGGTGTCGACGGTCACCAGCGTCGAAAGACCGATGCGCAGCGGATGATCGGCCACCTGCTTGGCGTCGAGCTCAATACGCACCGGCAGACGTTGCACCACCTTGATCCAGTTGCCGGTGGCGTTCTGGGCCGGCAGCAGCGAGAAGGCGCTGCCGGTGCCCATGTCGATACCGACCACTTTGCCTTGATACACCACGTCGTCGCCGTAGACGTCGCTGACCACCGTCGCCGGCTGGCCGATGCGCATATTGGCGATTTGCGTTTCCTTGAAGTTGGCGTCAACCCAGATGTGATCGGCCGGCACTACCGCCATCAGCGGCGAACCGGCGGCGATCTGCGCGCCGACCTGCACGCTGCGGCGCGAGACATAGCCGGTAATCGGGCTGATCACTTTGGTACGCTGCAGCGCCAGCCAGGCGTCGCGCATCTGCGCGGCGGCTTGCTGGATCGCCGGCTGCTGTTCCAGCGGGGTGTTCAGCACCATCGCCTGGTTGGCGTTGTATTGCTGCACCGCCACTTCCAGCGCGGCTTTGGCGCTGTCGACCGCATCGCGAGCGTGTTGCAGCTCTTCGCGGCCGATGGCGTCAACGCTGCCCAGCACCACGCGACGTTTCAGATCGTTCTCGGCCTTGCTCAGATCGGTCTTGCGCAAGGCGATGTTGGCCTGATACTGCTTACTGTTGATGATCAGCTGGTGGGTCTGACGCACGCTGTTGGCCAGGCCGGTTTTGGCGCGTTCAAACGCCTGCTCGGCATCGGTCGGATCGAGCGTCAGCAGCACGTCGCCCTGCTTGACGTAGTCGGTGTTGTCGAAGTTGACGCTGTTCACGCTGCCGGACACCTGGGCCATGATCTGCACCTGGTTGCCGGAGACGTAGGCGTCGTCGGTTTCCTGGTGATGACGCAGCACCAGGAACCAATACACTAAATAAGCCACCCCTATAACAATGAAAATAACCGTCAGCAACAGCAGCCAAAATTTGCGCTGCTTCTTTTTGCCGCTCGGCTGCTGCGGGTTTTGGGTTTCCGCGCTTGCGCTCATGGTGTTCTCCAAGCCTTATATTATTATGCTTTCGAATCCGCTGCGGCCGGGGCCTGATAGCCACCGCCCAACGCGCGGATCAGTCCTATCTTCGCCTGCAGTAAATTGCTGCTGGCATTCAACTCCGCCTGTTGCTGCTGCAATAGCTGCGTCTGGCTGGTCAACAGATCGTCGCGCCCGATAATCCCTGCCTGGTAACGGGCGTTGGCGACCTGATACACCTGTTGCATCGACTGGGCCGCGGACGCCGCCTGCAGCTGCTGTTGTGCAGAGCTCTGCTGGATGGTGATGGCGTCGGCGGTTTCCTGTACCGCATTCAGGATGGTTTGGTTGTAGGATTCCACCGCTTCGTCATACAGCGCGGATTCCTCGCCCAGCTTGCTGCGCAGGGCCCCGGCGTGGAAGATCGGCAGCGAGATCGCCGGCATCACGTTCCAGGCCTGGCTGGCCGCTTCAAACAGATTCGGGCTGGTGCCACTGGTATTGGTGGTCATCAGGCCGGCGAAGGCTGAAATGGTCAGGCTGGGGTAAAACTCTTTACGCGCGGCGCTGACGCGCTGGCTGTAAGACTCCACCAGCTGGCGTTGCGCGGCGATGTCCGGGCGTTTGCCCAGCAGATCCGCCGTCAGTTCGCCCTGCGGCGCCATCAGGTTGTCTGCAGGCAGCGGCACTTGACGCAGGTGCTGCATGGCGTTCGGCCCCTGGCCCGCCAGCGCGGCGAGCTGGTGTCTGAGCTGTTCGATTTGCGACTGCAGCTGCAGAATCTGCTGTTTGGCGACGTCGGACTGCGCCTGGGTTTGTTGCGGCACGTCGACGCCGGTCAGGCCGGCCTGATAGCGCTGTTGGCGCAGCGCGGTCAGGCGCTCGTTGTTGTTCACTTCCTGCTGCAGCAGCTTCTCGAGCGCGAGATTGCTCTGCAGCTGATAGTAGGCGGACGCCACCGAGCTGGTCAGCGTCAGAGCCGCCTGTTCCTGCTCGGCGCGCGCTGCGTTCACTTGCGCCTTGGCGGCGTTCACCTGGTTGCGGTATTTGCCCCACCAGTCGAACTCGTACGCCAGGTTCAACCCCAGCGAGTTGGAGCTTGAATAGATCGGCTTATGCGGATACCCCAGCCCCATATTGACGTTCTGCGGCACGCGCTGACGCTGGGTGCTGGCGTTCAGATCCAGGTTCGGCCCGTTGGCGGCGTTGGCTTCGCCTACCACGCTCTGCGCTTCGCGCACGCGGGCGGCGGCCTGACGCAGGGTCGGCGAACTTTGCAGTGTTTGCGTCATCAAGGCGTCCAGCTGCGGATCCTTGAGGGCGCGCCACCACTGCGGGCTGACGGCCAGCGAACTGACTTTCGGCTGAGCCAACTGCAGGCTCTGCGGATCCATCAGCGTGGATTGCGGGGCAATATTATCGGTAGAAGCACACCCGGCCAGCAGCAACACGGCGAACAGCGGGGTGAATCTCCAGTGAAATGGGGATCGCATAAGTAGGTACCTGAACAGAAATTGTGAATTAGGGTAACTGTTCTGTGATTTCCATTTGATCCAGACGTGCCAGCAATTTGCGCGTCAGCTGTTCCAGCTGTTTTTGCTCATCGTCGGTCAGCGTGGACCACAGGAAATGCAGACATTGGTGCTGCGGCGGCAGCAGTTGACTGAGAAATTCTTCCCCCTGCGGCGTCAGATGCAGATGCAGGCAGCGGCGATCGTTGTCGCTTTCCCGGCGCTCGATCCAGCCGCGCTTCTCCAGCTCGTCGGCGATGCGGGTCGCATTGGTGCGCGAGGAGCCCAGGGCAGAGCTTAGCTCAGAAGGTTGGATGCTGTGGCTTTCCTGCGCATCCAGGGTAATCAGCGCCATAAACAGTGTTTCGTTAATCCCCTGCGCTTTCAGCATCTTATTGCGATTTTCCAGCAGCTTGCCTTGCATGTGCATGCACAGACGGGTCAGCAGGATTTCCTGATAAGGGAAATCTTTCTGCCGCGTGGCGCGGAAATTCAGCATTTGTTCTATGGGGGCAAACGAGCTTTCCATAATTTAGGGCCTCATTAATTTCGTTCGAGATAGTAACGACGGTGACAAATAATGTAAATGTTCAGCCGTGCGGATAATTTAGCAATTCGTGTCATTTGTCAGTGTTTGTAAAGATGTGACGCCTGAAAACGCCAGTGTGAAGCCAAACGGTCGGAGGCGGCGTCAGCCAGGGCCGAAAAACATTAACAATTTTAATGTGACGCCAAAGGCCGTCGCGCCGAGCAGCGTCGACAGAATGATGCTTTTACTGCGGTAGAAACACAGCGCCAGCGCGGCGAACCCCGCTAACGTCGGCAGCAGCTTGTCCGGTTCGCGCATCACCACCGGCGTGCTGGAGACCACCAGCAGGGCGCAGATGGAGGCGATGCCGATGCTGTCGAGCAGCAGGGCGGCTTTGCCGCGTTTGATGCCGGGCTGAGCGCGCGCCGGCGCCAGCCGCAGCGGCAGATAACGGAACAGGTAGTTGGCGCAGCCCACCACCAGGCCGATCACCAACACATCAGTGTTCATGGCTGGCCTCCGCGTGCGGGGGTTGGAACAGGGCGGCGGCGCAGCCGGCGCCGATGCCGGCCAAAATGGCGACCGGAATGGAGAACAGCACCACGCCGAGCAGCGCGCCGGCCAGCGCGGCGGCGATGGTCAGGCTCTGCGGGCGCCGGAAAGCGGCCAGCAGGAAACTGAGAAACAGCGCCGGCAGCATGAAGGCGAGCGAGGCCTCGATCACCGGGAACTGCTCCAGCGGGCCGTTGCCGAACAGCGCGCCGAGCGCGGTGCCGGCTACCCAAGAGAGCCAGGAACAGAGCGCGATGCCCAGCATCCAGTTTTCGCTCCAGCTGCGGTTATTGCGCATCAGCCTGGCGGTGGCGGCGGCGAAGACCTCATCGGTCAGGCCAAAGGCCCACAGCGCCGTTTTGCCGGGCGACAGGCGCGAGACGATGCGGTGACGCAGCGCCGGGCCATACAACAGGTGGCGCACGTCCATCGCCATTACCGTCAGCGCGGAGACCCACAGCGACATGCCGGCGCTCAGCAGGGCGGTGATCACGAACTGGCTGGCGCCGGCGTAGATGATGCAGGAGAAGAAAATGCTTTCCAGCGGGGAAAAGCCCAGTTTGACGGCGCTGAGGCCGAAAGCGAACGCCACCGGCACGTACCCGATGACGATCGGCAAACTGTCGACGACGCCGTTGGCGAAGGTGGCGCTGACGGCGGGCGGAGTAAGGCTGTCTGCAGCTTGGCTTTGCATGGTTGTGGGTCGCAGGGTAGATAGGTCGTCAATAGTTTATGCCCAGAACATTACCAGAGAGTAAGTAATGTTTATACCCTGCACCGCTAATAAATTTCTTTAGTGACTATTTGCACGATAATCAGATTGCCGCCGGCCCCTGCGGATCGTGATGCTTGCCGAGCCACCAGGTCAGCAGGTTGAGCAGGCATAACACCCCTCCGACGGCGGCTACGCCGTACCAGCCGGCATGCTGATAGGCGGACGCGGAGAGCAGCGAACCGAGGGCGCCGCCGATAAAGTAGCTGGTCATGTAGCCGGCGGTCAGGCGGTTGCGCGCCTCCGGCATGATGCGATACATCACGCTCTGGTTGGTGACGTGTACCGCCTGCACCGCCAGATCGAGGATCAGGATGCCGGCGATCAGCGCCCACAGCGATTGTTTAGCCAGCGCGATAGGTATCCAGGACAGCAGCAGCAATACCAAGCCGACGGTGGTGGTCAACCCGGCCTTGCCTTTGTCCGCCAGATGCCCGGCGCGCGAAGCGGCCAGCGCTCCGGCGGCGCCCACCAGACCGAACAGTCCGATGACCCCTTCGGAATAGTTGAACGGCGGCGCGGCGAGCAGAAAGGCCATTGAGGTCCAGAGCACGCTGAAGTTGGCGAACGACAGGGCGCCGAGGATGGCGCGGGTGCGCAGCAGCGGCGTGCGGCAGAACAGGCTGAAGATCGAGGCCAGCAGCTGCGGGTAGTTCAGCCCGGAGTGTTGCTTATAGCGCGGCAGCGCGCGCCACAGGATCAGCGCCATCAGGATCATCAGCACGCTGGCGACCCAGTAGATGGTGCGCCAGCCGCCGAACGACGCCAAGGCGCCCGCGACGGTGCGCGCCAGCAGGATGCCGAGCAGCAGGCCACTCATGATGATGCCGACGGTCTTGCCGCGCTTTTCCGGGTGGGCCAGCGTGGCGGCCAGCGGCACCAGGATCTGCGCCACCACCGAGAACAGCCCGGTGAGCGCGGTGCCGAGGATCATCATCGGCAGCGTGGCGGAAGTGGCGGTGATCAGCATGCCCCCGGCGGCCAGCAGCGTCATGAACACGATCAGGCCGCGGCGTTCGAACATGTCGCCGAGCGGCACCAGCAGCAGCAGGCCGGTGGCGTAACCGAGCTGCGCGGCGGTGACGATAAAGCCGGCCTGGTTGACCGACAGGTTGAAACCGGTGGCGATGGTTTCCAGCAGCGGTTGCGCGTAATAGTTGCTGGCGACCGCCAGACCGGTTGCGATGGCAATCAGCACGGTCAGCGCCGGGCTGAGGCCCGGATGGGCGTTTTGTTGGTTCATGTTTTTTTCATCACGGAAAGAAGATGGCGCGCAGTATCCGGCAACGCGCGTCCGGAAACCAATGTATAATTTTCATTTTATTTATCTCATTTCAAGATAGATGCCATGAACCTGAAACAGATCCGCTATGCGCTGGCGGTGGCGGAAGAACAGAGTTTCACCCGGGCGGCGCAGCGCTGCCATACGGTGCAGTCGGCGCTCAGCCACCAGATCGCCAAACTGGAAGAAGAGCTGGGCTGTACGCTGTTTGAACGTACTTCGCGCCGGGTGCGCTTGACCCCCGCCGGCCAGGCTTTCATACCCTCGGCGCAGCGACTGTTGGCGGCGCAGCAGGCGCTGGTGGAGGAGGTGACCGCCGCCGGCGATGCGGTGTCCGGCACCCTGACCATCGGCACGATTTCAACCATAAACGCGATTGATCTGACCGAAAAACTCGACAAGTTTCATCGCCACTATCCGGCGGTAAACATCCGCCTGTACGTTGGCATGAGCGAAGCCCTGCTGGAGGATGTGCGTCAGCAGAAGTGCGATATGGCATTCGTCGGCATCTGGCCCGGCGATGTCGATCTGCTGCCGATGTCGCACCGGCAGTTGACCGATGAGCCGCTGGTGGCGCTGGTGGCGCCGCAGCACCCGCTGGCCAACCGCGAGCGTGTGAACCTGCAGGCGCTGGCGGAAGTGCCGCTGGTGGATTTCTACAGCGGCACCGGCGCGCGGCGCCAAACCGACCGCGCCTTTCAGGCGGCGGGCATCCGCCGGCACGTCAGTTTTGAAATCGATCATATCGAATGGCTGGAGAATCTGGTGCGGCGCGGGTTGGCGGCGGGCATCGTACCGATCTCGACCGCGCAACGCTTAAGCGCGCTGGTGTCGATTCCGATTGAAGACGGGCCGCGGCGCCAGGTGTATTGCATCTGGCCGCAGCCCTTGTCGAACGCCGCCGCCCGTTTTTTACAGTTCAGCGGCATCGATCTGGCGGGGTAGGGGCGCGGCAGAGGCGCCCCCGCTCGGTTACGGCTTCGCCGCTTCGGCGGCGGTTTTCACCCAGCCGTCGAAGGTCGCCTGATGCGCCTTGATCCAACCGTTGACGTGGTTTTGGATGTCGGCCTCCGAAGCCTGGCCTTCATGCATGCGCAGGTTTTGCGCGTTGATGTCGGCGATCGGCAGCTTCATGATGGCGAACAGCTTGGCGGCCGCCGGGTTGGCTTCGGCCCACTGCTTGTTGGCGGCGATGCGCATGGTGTTGACCGGGAATCCGTAGTTGGCGCCGTTAGGCAGCTTGGTATCGACGTTCTTCTGCTCGCCCGGCAAGGAAGAGAACGGTACCTGCAGCCAGACCACGTCGCGGCCCGGCACCATCACATCGCTGACCCAGTACGGCGTCCAGGTGTAATACAGTACCGGTTTGCCCTCTTTGTAGCGGGTGATGGTGTCGGCGATCATCGCCGCGTAGTTGCCCTGGTTGTGTTCGACGGTATTGCTCAGGCCATAGGCCTTGATGTGATGGTTGATCACCGCCTCGCAGCCCCAGCCCGGGGTGCAGCCGGTCAGATCGGCCTTGCCGTCGCCGTTGGTGTCGAACAGCTTGGCGATCTTGGGATCCTTGAGCTGTTCGACGTTGGTGATGTGGTACTGCTCGGCGGTTTTCTTGTCGATCAGGTAGCCCTGCGCGGCGCCGTTGACGTAGACGCCTTCGCGGTAGAACTTGGCGTCGCCGCCGGCGGCCTTGTACTGATCGGCGTGCAGCGGATCCCAATTGACCGCGATAAAGGTGGCGTCGCCGGAGGCGATGGAGGTGTAGGCGACGTTGTAATCCACTTCGCGCGGTTCCTTCACGTCGTAACCCAGTTTTTCCAGCGCCTTGCTGACCAGCAGCGTCTGGAACGTCTCTTCGGAAATGGTGCTTTGTACCGGCTGTACCGCTATTCCCTTGCCGGGTAAATCCGCCGCGATGGCGCTCTGTGAGCCAATCAGTGTCGTCAGGGCGAGAGCCCAGATGCCCGTGGTGCGCATAGTGTTTCCCCTCTTTTGATGTGGTGGTGCCCTGGCCCGCCGGGGCCGCAGCCGCCGGCGGGAAAAGCGTCAGGCTTGTTTGATAAATGGACGGGTAAACAGCCCGATGGGGCCGCGACGGTACCAGCGGCCGATGCCCTTGCTGCGGCGATCGCGCCCCAGCGATTGGGTGAGGCGATCGAGAATGATCGCCAGGATCACGATGCCGACCCCGCCGATGGCGGCCAGGCCCATATCCAGCCGGCCGATGCCGCGCAGCACCATCTGGCCCAGACCGCCGACGGCGATCATCGAGGCGATGACGACCATCGACAGCGCCAACATCAGCGTCTGGTTCACGCCGGCCATGATGGTCGGCATCGCCAGCGGCAGCTGCACCTTGAACAGCAGCTGGCGCGGGCTGGCGCCAAAGGATTCGGCGGCCTCGATCAGATCCTCCGGCACCTGCTTGATGCCAAGAATGGTCAGACGCACGATCGGCGGCAGCGCGAAGATAATGGTCACCACCACGCCCGGCACGTTGCCGATGCCGAACAGCATGACGATCGGCACCAGATAGACGAAGGCCGGGGTGGTCTGCATGGCGTCGAGCAGCGGCCTAATCACTTTGGCGGCATGCTTGCTGCGCGCCAGCCAGATGCCGAGCGGCAGGCCGATAAGGATGCAGAAGAACAGCGCGGTCAGCACCAGCGCCAGCGTAACCATCGCCTGCGACCAGGCGCCGATGGCGCCGATGGCGACCAGAGAGAGCAGCGTCGCGGCGCCCATGCCGAGGCCCGCGATCTGCCAGGCGACCAGCGAGAACACCAGAATGGCGATCGGCGCCGGCATGCCCAACAGCAATTGCTGGAAGCCGCTCAGGATCACGTCTACCGGCACGCGGATGCCCTGGAACAGCGGGCGGAAGTGCAGCACCAGCCAGTCGATACCTTGCGTGACCCAGGAATCAAACGGCACCCAGGCTTTGTGGAACGGATCAAGCAGGCTGAAGTGCTCAGGCTGCGCCGGGGCGCTGCTGAGCCAATCGGCGCCTTGCCCGGCGGCGTCATGAGCGGCCGGTGGCGGCGCGCTGGACCAGGCGTCGCCGGCGTTGGCGGCGGCATCGTGAGCGGGGGCGGCACCGGCATCGGCCGGTGCGGTAGCCCAGGGATCTTGGGTTTGCGTGGTATCACTCATTGGCTGAGCCCTCCTTGTCCAACGCCTGCAGCAGCATGGCCTTGGAGATGATGCCGAGATAGTTATGTTCTTCGCCCACTACCGGCACCGCGCACGGCGCCTGGGCGACCAGGGAGATCAGATCGCTGAGCGGCGTGTCGGCCGGCACGGCGGCGGGGGCCTCAAGCAGGGCATCGTCCAGCGTTTGATTGGCGGACAGCGCCTTTTTCAGCGACTCTATCGACACCACGCCGATAAATTTCTTCCCGCGTTCAACAACATAACCATAATCACGGTCCTCATCGCGCAGCAGCTGCAGCGCCGAGCGGGGGCCAAAACCGGGGGTTTTGCGGATCAGCGTCACCGGACGCCGCTGGGCGATATCCTTGGCGCTGAACACATGACTGATGTCCACGCCGCGGAAGAAGGTGCGCACGTAGTCGTTGGCCGGATTATTGAGGATCTCGTCCGGCGTGCCGACCTGGATCACCTCGCCGCCCTGCATGATGGCGATGCGATCGCCAATGCGCATCGCTTCGTCCAGATCGTGGGAAATAAACACGATGGTGCGCTGATGCTGAGCCTGTAATTTCACCAGCTCATCCTGCATTTCGGTGCGAATTAACGGATCGAGCGCCGAGAAGGCTTCGTCCATCAATAATATATCCGGGTTATTGGCCATCGCGCGGGCTAATCCCACGCGCTGACGCATGCCGCCGGATAATTCATCCGGATAAGACAGCGCATAATTTTCCAGCCCGACCTGACGCAGGGCGTCCAGCGCTTTTTCCTGGCGTTCCTGCAGCGGTATTCCGGCTAATTCCATGCCAAAGGCGGTATTATTCAGAACATTCATATGCGGCATTAGCGCGAATGACTGAAATACCATGCTGATCTTATTTCGCCGCACGGTGCGCAGCGCGGTGTCGGATATTTTGGCGATGTCCTCACCGTCGATCAGCACCTGACCGCGGGTGGGTTCTATCAGACGATTGAGAAGGCGTACCAGGGTGGACTTGCCGGAACCGGAGAGCCCCATGATGACAAATATCTCGCCTTCTTCAATGGCCAGAGTGGCGTCTTTTACGCCGAGCGATAAGCCGGTTTTTTCAAACAGCCGATCTTTTGTCAGACCTTTATCCAGCAGTTTGAATGCGCGTTCCGGGTGCTCGCCAAATATCTTATACAGGTTCTTTACTTCGAGTTTAATTGCCATGCAATTTGCTGTTTCCTCTGGTTTAATTAAAGCGTTATGGGCTGTCCTTAGCAAAATAAAAGAGCTTTTTACCCTAACACAGTGAATATCTGAAACAACCCTCAATGTCATTTAAATGGGATATTAGTGGTTTACATCAAGGTTTTAATTAGTTATGGTAATTTGGCCCGTGACTCAAAATTGACGGCCATTATTCGCCATAATGGTTTGGTTTTTGGGGAAATAATACGGTGTGGCGCAGAGAAATATTTGGGCGCCGCGCCTGCCGTTCGGATAATAAAAAACCCGACCAGAGGCCGGGCAAAAGTCATCAGTATTTCATCAGTTTTAACGACAGGTGCCGATATCGAGGGGGATATCGTCGAGCGTCATGTTATCGCCTTAGTATGACAGCCAGATGGCAGCCTTAGGCCTTGCGATACAGCCTGCGCGGATGGCCGATATTGCCGTACAGCATCTCCACCCGCACGAACTGGGTGGCGACGCAATATTCCAGATAACGGCGAGCGGTGGTTTTGCTGATGCCGACCTGTTCGACCACGTCTTCCACCGCATGCGCCACCGCCGGCTGGGCGATAAACAGAGCCTGCACCAGCTCCAGCGTGTTGGTTTCTATGCCTTTGGCGCTCGGTTCGCTGGAGAACTGCTTCGACTGCAGGTTGTACAGCGCATCGACATTGTCCTGATCGATGATTTTGAAGGTGCGCTGGGTCTGCACGAACTGCATGAAGCGCTCGAGCGAGTTGCGCAGCCGTTTGTAAGACACCGGCTTGATGATGTAGTCGAAGGCGCCGTTGCGGATCGCCTGGCTGCAGGTATGCATGTCGCTGGCGGCGGTGATGAAAATCACCGAACAGGCGGGATTCTTTACCGCCGGTTCTTCCATCAGCTCAATGCCCTGGCCGTCCGGCAGAAAGTTGTCCAGCAGGATCAGCCGCGGCTGATGCTCGTTGGCTTTGGCCCGCGCTTCGGCCAGCGTGGCGGCGTAGGCCACCACCCGCAGGTTGAAATTTTTCTCGATGAACTCTGCGTGCAGCGTCGCCAGTTGCGGCTCATCTTCCACGATCAGAACGTCCAGTGTTTGGTGTGACATAATCGGGTGCTCAAAAAAATCGGGTTATGGGTTTTATTTAGGGATAAATATAGAGAATATCGCGCCGTGCGGCTCGTTGTCCGACACTTCTATGCTGCCGTGCGCCTGCGCCACGTGGCTGGCGACCAGATGCAGGCCGATGCCGTGGTCGCTTTTATCCGCTTTGGTGGTCACGCCCTGTTCAAACAGCGTATCACGAATCTCCTCGGCGATGCCGGTGCCGCGATCCGCCACCTCGATCACCAGCTCGTCGCTGCCGTCGCTGATATAGAGTTCGATCGCGTCGTGCGGAGCCGGGCAGTGCAGCGTCGCCTCCACCGCATTATCCAGCAGGTTGCCGACGATCGACATCAGTTCGGTCTCATTCAGCGCCGCCGGGATCTGCCGCAGCTGGCAGGCCGGATCGAAACGCAGTTCGATGCCTTTCTCTCTGGCGCTGGAGTATTTGCCCAGCAACAGCCCGCACAGCGCCGCCGAACTGAAGCGCTGCGAGATGAAATCGAGGATCTCCTGCGCCCCCTCCGACTGGGCTTCCACATAGCGGATGGCCTCGTCGTAGCGCTGCATATGCAGCAGCCCGGCCAGCGTAGCGGTCCAGTTCAGCTGCTCGTGGCGCATGATGCGCAGGTTGTCGGCATAGCGTTTCACCTGGCTGAGCTGGCTGCTCAGGGTATTGATATCGTTCTTGTCGCGGAAGCTGATCACCCAGCCTTGCAGCTCCTGCTCCTGCATGATGCGCACCCGGCTGGCGATCACCCGCACGTGGTTGAAGCGGCACACCTCGTCATGGGTGTCGTGCTCCAAGTGCGCGACGGCGAAAAAGTCCGGCTGGGCCTGGATCACGTCGCCGATCGGCCGGCCCAGCAGGCCGGTGGCGGGCTGATGCAGATCCAACAGCTCACGCGCCGCATGGTTGATGGTGATGATCCGCAGCTGCGGATCGATGGCGATCACGCCCTCATAGATGGCTTCCAGCAGCGCTTTTTGCTGGCGCACCAGCAGCGCGATCTCTTTCGGCTCCAGCCAGAACATTTGGCGTTTGAGGTTTTTCGACAGCAGCCAGGAAAAAACGAACAGGGCGATCAGCAGCAGCACGATGGAACCGATAATTTGCGTTAATGTCCTGGCATTTAAATTATCGATATGCGATTTCAAATAGCCGACGGAAACGATGCCGATGACGTGATTATTTTCATCCAGAATCGGCGCCTTGCTGCGTAATGAAACGCCGATGCCGCCCTTGCGAATGGAAATAATGCTTTTTCCTTCCAATACTTCTTTATTATCGCCGCCGATCATCGGCGTGCCCAGGCGGCCCTCATATTCGGAATGATAGAGATGACGGGCATGATTATCACCGATGACGATATAGCTGGCGTCGCTGCTGGCGCGGATTTTTTTCATCAGCGCGGCAATTCTGGCGGCGTCGTGTTTTTCCACCGCGTCCACCAGCGAAGGGATAAGGGCGATTTCACGCGCCTGCACCTGGGCGCGGGCGCCGAGATCGCGGTGCAGCTGCGCATCCAGCTGGTAATAGGTGTAGGCGCCGATGCAGCTCAGCAGCAGGCAGGAGAAGGCCACCAGGCACAGAAACAGCTTGATTTGAAATGAGAGTTTAAGGCGCATGGCGGAGCTTCACCGTAAAGAGATCCTGAAGCCTTACCCTATCACGAGATACGGGGTGTGTAATATTGCGCCCGATCAACTTGTGATCCCTCACACGGGATTAGCGTGAACCGGACGAGAATTGTTCGTCTGCGATAAAGTTGATAAGCTTTAAAATAAAAACGGCATTAACACCATTAAAACCACGATGATTTTTACATAATCTTAATTAACTCCATAGAAACCATAACCACCATTAAAAACCCTTTTTAATTTTGAACATAATCACAGCAGATAATCCGTGCGCTTCTCTATGATGGCTGAACAAACTAATAAGAGGCCAGATTATGAGCACAACAGATGATTCTTACCTCGTAGCCAAAGACAAGGCCGCTGATATTCCTCTGCGTGAGAAATGGTGGCGGATACTGGATAATTATAAAGTAGGGATTATTCCGTTACCGTTCTTTATTCTGGCCGGCGTGTTGATTCTGCTCGACTGCCTGGAAGGCAAATTGCCGAGCGATATCGTGGTGATGGTCGCCACCCTGGCGTTCTTCGGTTTCGCCTGCGGCGAATTCGGCAAGCGCCTGCCGCTGATCGGCAAAATGGGCGCGGCGGCGATCTGCGCCACCTTCATTCCTTCCGCGCTGGTGCACTATGGCCTGCTGCCGGACGTGGTGGTGGAGTCGACCACCAAGTTCTACAAATCGACCAACATTCTTTACCTCTACATCTGCTGCATCATCGTCGGCAGCATCATGAGCATGAACCGCCAGGTGCTGATCCAGGGCTTCCTGCGCATCTTCATCCCCATGCTGTGCGGCGAGATCGTCGGCATGCTGGTGGGGATGGGCGTCGGCATGGCGCTGGGCCTGGAACCGTTCCAGATCTTCTTCTTCCTGATCCTGCCGATCATGGCCGGCGGCGTAGGTGAAGGGGCGATCCCGCTGTCGATGGGCTATGCCGCGATCCTGCACATGGAGCAGGGCGTGGCGCTGGGGCGCATTCTGCCTATCGTGATGCTCGGCAGCCTGACCGCTATCGTCATCGCCGGCCTGCTCAACCAGCTGGGCAAGCGTTATCCGCACCTGACCGGCGAAGGCAGCCTGATGCCGAGCAAGCAGGGTGAAAGCGACATGAGCGCGGTGGAAAAAATCAGCGGCAAGGTGGACGTTAGCACCATCGCCTGCGGCGCGCTGTTGGCCATTCTGCTGTATATGGTGGGCATGCTGCTGCACCGTCTGATCGGCCTGCCGGCGCCGGTGGGCATGCTGTTCGCCGCCGTGGCGGTGAAGTTGGCGCACGGGGTGTCGCCGCGCATTCAGGAAGGCTCGCAGGTGGTGTACAAATTCTTCCGCACCGCCGTGACCTATCCCATCCTGTTCGCCGTCGGGGTAGCCATCACGCCGTGGCAGGAACTGGTGGACGCGTTCACCGTACAGAATCTGATCGTGATCGTCACCACCGTCAGCGCGCTGGTAGCGACCGGTTTCTTCGTCGGCAAGAAAATCGGCATGCATCCTATCGACGTGGCGATCGTCTCCTGCTGCCAGAGCGGGCAGGGCGGGACCGGCGACGTCGCGATCCTCACCGCCGGCAACCGCATGTCGTTGATGCCATTCGCCCAGATCGCAACCCGTATCGGCGGCGCTATCAACGTTTCGCTGTCGCTGCTGGTGTTGGCCAAGTTCTTCGTATAACTCCTATAAATCCTTAGCGTTACTTTGCCTTTCCCCGCCCCCGCGGGGATTTTTTTTGCCCGCGCGCCGGCCCGACGCGCGGGCGGGGAACTGCCGGTTACGCCGCTTGCTTCATGGCGGCGTCGTACCACGCGAAGTAGCGCTCTACGCCGCGACGGCCGGATTCGATCAGCGCGCGTTTCTTCTCCTCGCTGATGCCGAACTCCAGCGTGCCGACGTCGAGCGTGTCGACATACACGGTGCGCTTCCAGTCATCGCTGTCCAGATGCACCTTGGTTTGGATGTCCAGCATCACGTTGGCCACCGCCAGGGTGAAATCAAACAGGTTGTTGACCGGCGTGCGCGGGCCGGCCTGACCGGCGGCCTGAGCGATTTCACTGGCGGAGTCCAGGCGAATGCCCAGCGTACGGGTGTTGATGCGCTGGCTGGTGCTGTCGATGTAAGGCGGCGTGGCGGAGAAGTCATAGTCGAACAGCCGCACCGGGTAGTTGTCGATCATGCCGCCGTCGATGCACAGGTCGCCCAGGGCATTTTTCTTCGCCACGAAGGCGAACGGGAACGACATCGAAATGCGCAGGCCATCCGCCACTTTCATGCGCGGCGTGGTACGGTGAGAATAAACCTCTCGCTGGCCGCTGTTGAGGTTGGCGCCGATAAAGTAAATCGACTTGAACCCTTTCGCCGCCTTCATCGCTTCGAACTGTTCGAAGGTAATATCCGGGTTGCCGGTATATTGTTTGATAATATCGCGTGACCATTGATAGAAATAATCGCCGGGCGCGATGCCGTATTGATTGAACAGGCGATAGGCGTCCTGGAGCGTGCCGAAAAAACCGCCGTTATAATCGAGGAATTTTTTAAAATCCATCGCCGACAGAATCTTGGTCACGTCGGCCGAGCTGCAGCCCAGCCCGACCAGCAGCGCGGCGATAGCGCCCGCTGAGGCGCCGGAGGTTTGCTTGATCTGCGGCATGATGCCTTTGGCCTCCAGCAATTCCAGTGCGCCGCCATAGGCGATGCCTTTTACGCCGCCGCCTTCAAAGACCAGGTTTTCGAATTGATAGCTCATCATATTTCCTTACTCGTGGTTTAGGGAGTAAGAAAAATAACGAAGCGGCGCACGAGAAAATATGGATTGGGGTTGTGTGGCTTGGCAAACAAAATTATTCATAATGAATATATTATTTATATATTTATCAAAGGCATTTATTAAACAGGCGCATCGGACTTTTTGCGTCAATACTTAGCGCTGTTCAATTCTCACAAGGAGTCATCATGTTCTGGAAACGTTGTCTGTTGGGCGCGGCGCTGGCCGTTATGTCGTTACAGGCCGGCGCCGCCGCGCCGCAGGCCAAAACCCCGACGCCGGGATTTTACCGCATCATGCTGGGCAGCTTTGAAGTGACCGCGTTGTCCGACGGCATTATTCGCCTGCCGGCGGATAAGCTGTTACTGGGCCGTACGCCGCAGCAGATCGCCGCCGGGGTAGCCGAGCAGCATCAAAGCCTGCCGGTGGTCACGTCGGTCAATGCTTATCTGATCAATACCGGCGACAAGCTGGTGATGATCGACAGCGGCGCCGGCCAACTGCTGGGCGACGGCCTGGGCAAGCTGGTGGATAACCTGCGTGCGGCGGGCTACCAGCCGGAGCAGGTGGATGAGATCTACCTGACCCACATGCACCCGGACCACCTCGGCGGCCTGACGCACGACGGCAAGGCGGTATTCCCCAATGCGGTGGTGCGCGCCGCCAGCCAGGACGCGGACTTCTGGCTAAGCGCGGACAAACTGAAACAGGCTAGCGCGGGCAGTAAAAGCAACTTCGAAAGGGCTCAGGCAGTGATCAAGCCGTATCAGGCGGCCGGCCACTTTAAGCCGTTCAGCGGCGACGGTGAGCTTTCCCCGGGCATTGCCGCCTTTGCCGCCCACGGCCATACGCCGGGGCATAGCGTGTATCAGGTGACCAGCCAGGGCCAGAAGCTGTTGCTGCTGGGGGATCTGATCCACGTGGCGGCGGTGCAGATGCCGCATCCGAAGGTGGCTATCAGCTTTGATAATGACGCCAAGGCGGCGGTCGCTCAGCGGCTGCGGATATTTGGTGACAGCGCGCGGCAGAGCGAGCTGGTGGGTGGCGCACACCTGTCGTTCCCGGGGTTGGGGTATTTGAACCGCCAGGGCGACGGTTACACTTGGGTGCCATTGAACTACGGCGCGCTGTAATGGAGATGGCCGCCCAACGGGCGGCCATCGTAAGCGCCTTGGGGACATTGTTCGATAATTTGGGATGATGATGCCAGAGAATCGGGGCTTATTCGCCGTGATAAAGAGTGCATGATTAACGTTACCCTCGTCGTTTTCTTTAAGGATCTCCCGATGAATCAGAAAACTCCCTCCGTCGCCATCGTCACCGGCGCATCGCGCGGTATCGGCGCGGCCATCGCCGAGCGTCTGGCCGCCGATGGCTTCACCGTCATCATCAACTATTCGGGCAACCCGGCGCCGGCCGATGAGCTGGTGCGCAAGATTGAACAGGGCGGCGGCCGCGCCTTGAGCGTCAAAGCCGACGTCAGCGATGCATCTGCGGTCGCCCGCCTGTTCGACAGCGCCGAACAGGCGTTTGGCGGCGTCGACGTGCTGGTCAATAACGCCGGGGTGATCGCGCTGGCGCCGGTGGCGGACATGCGTGACGAAGACGTGGATCGCCTGCTCGACATCAATCTGAAAGGCAGCTTCAATGCGATGCGCGAGGCGGCGAAGCGCCTGCGCGACAATGGCCGCATCATCAACTTCTCCTCCAGCGTGGTGGGGTTGCTGCAGCCGGGGTACGGCATGTATGCCGCCAGTAAGGCGGCGATCGAAGCGCTGACCAGCGTGCTGGCGAAAGAGCTGCGCGGCCGCAATATCACGGTGAACGCCGTCGCGCCGGGACCGACCGCCACCGGTTTGTTCCTCGACGGCAAAACCCCGGAGCTTATCGAGCGGCTGGCGAAGATGGCGCCGCTGGAGCGCCTGGGCACGCCGGACGATATCGCTGCGGCGGTGGCCTTCCTCGCGGGGGCCGACGGCGGTTGGATCAACGGCCAAACCCTGCGCGCCAACGGCGGCATCATCTGATTGACGACGCGCCGCCGCAGGATCGGGTATCCTGTGGCGGAACTCATCACATCAAGGGCAGCGTATGACGGGCGACAATCAGCAGTTTCATCCCGGCGTCAGGTCGCCCTGCGTCAGCCTGTGCCGGATTGACGACGAAACCCAGCAGTGCCGCGGATGCCGGCGCACGCGGGCGGAGATCGCCGCCTGGCCGACCGCCAGCGATGCGGAGAAACGCGCTATCTGGCGGCGGCTAGAGCCGCGTCAATCGGTGAAATAATCCTCTGCATTATTGCGCTGCCAGACTGCATGTAGCACAATTGAGCTACATGTGATTGACCGACGTTAGGAGCGATTATGTCGACGACGACCATTCGTATTCCAGATGAGCTTAAAGCCCGAGTCGCTGCCGTCGCCGAGCAGGTTGGCGTAACGTCTCACAGCTTTATTTTGCAGGCAATCGCGGAGAAAACGCAGCAGGAAGAGTTGCGCCGCGACTTTGAGAATGAAGCGGAAAAACGCTATGCCAAGATAATTGCGACGGGAGAGACGGTCTCTTGGAAAGAGATGCGCGGTTATTTGGAAAATTACGCAGCGGGTGATACTGCCGCTGTCAAACCTCCGGTTAAAAAATTGGGGCGCTGATGGCAAATGTCGAGTTGGCGCCAGAGGTCAGGGATGATATCGAACGTATTCTCGCTCATTTGGCTCAGTATGGCGCTGCGGATTCAGGGCGGCGCATTCAGGAAATCATCCAGGCAATTGCGGTATTGGAACATAATCCATTGATCGGACGGTCCCTTGGCGCAGGGCTGCGTGAATTGATTATTGGGCAGCAAGCTCGCGGTTATTTGGCGCTCTACAAATACATTCCTGATATCGATACGGCGTTTGTTCTGGCGATCCGCAGTCAGAAAGAACAAGGGTATTGAATGCACGATACCGGCCTGAAAGACCGGCATCGCTGTCATGTCCTCAGAAATCCCAGTCCTCATCCTCGGTGTTGACCGCCTTGCCGATGACGTAGGACGACCCTGAACCGGAGAAGAAGTCGTGGTTTTCATCGGCGTTCGGCGACAGCGCCGACAGGATCGCCGGGTTGACCTCCGCCATCGCCGGTGGGAACAGCGCTTCATACCCCAGATTCATCAGCGCTTTGTTGGCGTTGTAGTGCAGGAAGGTCTTCACGTCTTCCGTCCAGCCGACGCCGTCGTACAGCTCCTCGGTGTAACGCACCTCGTTGTCGTACAGATCCTGCATCAGGTCGAAGGCAAAGTTTTTCACCTGCTGGCGCCGTGCGGCGTCCACTTTCTCCAGCCCTTTCTGGAACTTATAGCCGATATAGTAGCCGTGCACCGCCTCGTCGCGAATGATCAGGCGGATCAGATCGGCGGTGTTGGTCAGTTTGGCGCGGCTGGACCAGTACATCGGCAGATAAAAGCCCGAATAGAACAGGAACGACTCGAGAAACACGCTGGCGACCTTTTTCAGCAGCGGATCGTCGCTGCGGTAGTGCGCCAGAATGATGCCGGCTTTCTTCTGCAGCGCGCGGTTTTCCTCACTCCAGCGATAGGCGTCATCCACGTCCGGCGTTTGGCACAGGGTGGAGAAGATTGAGCTGTAAGAGCGGGCGTGCACCGCCTCCATAAAGCTGATGTTGGAGTACACCGCCTCTTCGTGCGGCGTCAGCGCATCGGCGATCAGAGCCGGCGCGCCGACGGTGTTCTGGATGGTGTCCAGCAGCGTCAGCCCGGTAAACACCCGAATGGTCAGCTGCTGCTCCTTCGGCGTCAGCGTGGCCCAGGACGGGATATCGTTGGACAGCGGCACCTTCTCCGGCAGCCAGAAGTTGGAGGTCAGGCGGTTCCACACCTCCAGATCCTTGTCGTCTTCGATGATGTTCCAGTTGATGGCGCGCACCAGCGGCGCCGATGTTACGGTCGTCATAAGTTGCCTCACAGCGCGCAGGACACGCAGCCCTGCACCTCGGTGCCTTCCAGCGCCATCTGGCGCAGGCGGATGTAGTAAATGGTCTTGATGCCTTTGCGCCAGGCGTAGATCTGCGCGCGGTTGATGTCGCGGGTGGTGGCGGTATCGCGGAAGAACAACGTCAGCGACAGCCCCTGATCGACGTGCTGCGTCGCGGCGGCATAGGTATCGATGATTTTTTCCGGGCCAATCTCGTAGGCATCCTGGTAATACGCCAGGTTGTCGTTGGTCATGTACGGTGCCGGGTAGTAAACGCGGCCGATCTTGCCTTCCTTGCGGATCTCGATGCGCGAGACGATCGGATGGATGCTGGAGGTGGCGTTGTTGATGTACGAGATGGAGCCGGTCGGCGGCACCGCCTGCAGATTCTGATTGTACAGCCCGTGCATCATCACCGACTGGCGCAGCGCGCGCCACTCGTCGCGGCCCGGAATAGCGATGCCGGCGGCGGCGAACAGCTCGCGCACCCGCTCGGTTTGCGGCAGCCAGTCGCGTTCGGTGTACTTGTCGAAGTACTCGCCGCTGGCATAGCGCGAGTGCTCAAAGCCGTCGAACGTGCCGCCGCGTTCGATCGCCAGCCGGTTCGAGGCACGGATGGCGTGATAGGCCACGGTATAGAAATAGAGATTGGTGAAGTCGATGCCTTCTTCCGAGCCGTAGAAGATGCGCTCGCGCGCCAGGTAACCGTGCAGGTTCATCTGGCCCAGACCGATGGCGCGGGCGCTGCGGTTGCCTTCGGCGATCGACGGCACCGAGCGGATATCGCTCATGTCGGCCACCGCGGTCAGCGCGCGGATCGCGGTCTCGATCGCCTTGCCGAAGTCCGGCGCGTCCATGGTTTTGGCGATGTTCAGCGAGCCGAGGTTGCAGGAGATATCCTTGCCGATGCGATCGTAGCTCAGATCTTCGTGATACGTACTGGCGCGGTTGACCTGCAGGATCTCCGAACACAGGTTGCTCATATTGATGCGCCCGGCGATCGGGTTCTCCCGGTTGACCGTGTCTTCGAACATGACGTAGGGGTAACCGGATTCGAACTGGATCTCTGCCAGCACCTGGAAGAACTCACGCGCGTTGATGCGCGACTTGCGGATGCGCTTGTCATCCACCATCTCGCGGTACTTCTCGCTGACGGCAATCTCCGAAAACGGCACGCCATACACCCGTTCGACATCGTAGGGCGAGAACAGGTACATCTCTTCGTTGTTCTTCGCCAGCTCGAAGGTGATGTCCGGGATCACTACCCCCAGCGACAGCGTCTTGATGCGGATCTTCTCGTCGGCGTTTTCCCGCTTGGTGTCGAGAAAACGCAGGATGTCCGGGTGGTGGGCGTTGAGATACACCGCGCCGGCCCCCTGACGCGCGCCGAGCTGGTTGGCGTAGGAGAAGGCGTCTTCGAGCATTTTCATGATCGGAATGACGCCGGAGGACTGGTTCTCGATGCGCTTGATCGGCGCGCCCACCTCACGAATATTGCTCAGCATGAAGGCCACGCCGCCGCCGCGTTTCGACAGCTGCAGCGCGGAGTTCACCGCCCGGCCGATCGATTCCATATTGTCTTCGATGCGCAGCAGGAAGCAGGAGACCAGCTCACCGCGCTGGCGTTTGCCGCAGTTGAGGAAGGTCGGCGTGGCCGGCTGGAAGCGGCCCGAAATCATCTCTTCCACCAGATCCTGCGCCAGTGCGGTGTCGCCCGCCGCCAGCGTCAGCGCCACCATGCACACCCGGTCTTCGTAGCGTTCCAGATAGCGCTTGCCGTCGAAGGTTTTGAGTGTATAGCTGGTGTAGTACTTGAAGGCTCCGAGGAAAGTCTCGAAGCGGAATTTTTTGGCGTAGGCCTGCTGGAACAGCTGCTTGATAAACGGGAATTCGTACTGCGCCAGCACCTGCGGCTCGTAGTAGCCTTCTTCCACCAGATAGCGCAGCTTTTCCTCCAGGTTATGGAAGAACACGGTGTTTTGGTTGACGTGCTGCAGGAAGTAGTGCCGCGCCGCCAGCCGATCTTTATCGAACTGGATCCGGCCTTCCGCATCGTAAAGATTGAGCATCGCGTTGAGCGAATGGTAATCCAGCGCGCCCGTCTCGGGCCTGGTCAGTTCTGTCGTTGCCAAAATGCGGTTACTCCCTGTCTAACGTTTTCAACGTCTTGCGTAGTGCCGAGCAGCTCGAAGCGGTACAAGAAAGGCACCTGGCATTTTTTGGCGATGATGTCGCCGGCGATGCCGTATGCTGCGCCGAAGTTGGTGTTCCCGGCGGCGATGACGCCGCGCAGGTATGAACGGTTTTGCGGAACGTTGAGAAAGCGGATCACCTGGATCGGCACCGCGCCGACGGCGCTGCCGCCGCCATAGCTGGGCACGATCAAGATATAGGGCTGTTCCATCAGCAATTTGCTGCGGGCGCCGGCGATCGGAATGCGGATCGCCGGCAGGCCCAGTTTCTCAACGAATCGGTGGGTGTTCTCCGAGCTGCTGGAGAAATAGACCAGCGGATTCATCGTCGGGCCTCAGCAGGTGAGCGCCAGCGCGCCGATTTTGTCCGGCCGGAAACCGGCCCAGTGATCGTCACCGGCGATAATCACCGGAACTTGCTGATAACCTAAGGATTTAACGTGGTCCAGCGCCTGCGGATCTTGAGTGAGGTCGATCACCTGATAATCAATCCCCTGTTTATCAAATGCGCGATAGGTAGCGTTGCACTGGACACAGTCCGGCTTACTGTAAATAATAATGCTCATGATTCGCATTTACCTTTAAGCTGAGGGAAAGGCGGACAAGTCAGAGAACGGAGCATTGTTCCTGGCGTTTCTGACGGCGTTATCAGCCGAACAACATTCCCTGCGGCTGATAGATAAAATACTATATGTTGATATTTGTTTTATCAACCACGCCATATATGGTGTTTTGTCGGGTTTTGCGCGCAGGCCGCGCCGGGGCTGGAAAAGGCGAGGGGAAAAATTTTTGCGGGTGTGAAATTCCCCCTCAGAGTCAAGAGGGGGAGGCGAGCGCATTACTGACGCATGCTGACGGCCAGCCGGTTGAAGGCGTTCATGATGCTGATGGCGAAGGTCAGATCGGCGATCTCGGTATCGCTGAAGTGCGCCTTCAGCGCCTCGAAAGCGCTGTCCGGCGCGCCGGTGGCGGCGATCAGCGTAACCGACTCGGCCCACTCCAGCGCCGTGCGTTCACGTTCGCTGAATTCATGGCTGACGCGCCAGCCCGCCAACGTATCCAGCTTGGCATGGCTGAAGCCGCTTTCGCGCAGCGCTTTGCCGTGCATGTCCAGGCAGTAGGCGCAGCCGTTGATCTGCGAAACGCGCATAAACATCAACTCGATGGTCGCTTTGTCCAGGGCGCCTTTCTCCAGCGCCATCAGCGCGCTCACCATATTTTTGTACGGGGCGGGCGCCAGCTCGGCATAGTTCAAACGTTGCTTAATCATGGTCAACCTCAATCGATAGTAACGAAATCATGGCGCTACTTTAGCGGCCTTATGGTCTATGCTATAGGGCCATAAAGTGATTATTTAACCGGGCCATGATGCCGCCGTTCCTGACTTCATTGCGGCTGGACAGCCGGCTCGCCGAGCCACTGTACCGGCAGATTTACCAGCGGATTAAAGACGCCATCGCCCAGGGCAGCCTGGCGGCGGGCAGCCGGCTGCCTTCGGTGCGCGGGTTGGCGAGCGATTTGGGCGTGGCGCGCGCCACGGTGGAAAGCGCCTACGCGCAACTTATTGCCGAAGGTTTCTTGCAGAGCCGGGGGCAGGCGGGCACCTATGTCTCGCCGCAGTTGCCGCACATGCCGCCGGGCGCAATGCCCGCTATGCCGCCGTTGGCGACGATAGCGCCCGATCCGCTGCAGCCGCAGGGCATGCTGCAGCCTTTCCAACTGGGCGTGCCGGCGCTGGATGCGTTTCCCCGCGCGCTGTGGCAGCGCATTGTCGCCCGCCAGCTGCGCGGTTCTACGGCGGCTTCCCTGGCGCTGCCGCCGGCCGGCGGCCTGCCTGAACTGCGTGAGGCGATCGCCCATTATCTGCATTTGTCGCGCGGCATCAGCTGCCGGCCGGAGCAAATTTTCCTCTGCGCCGGTTATCCGGCGTTGCTGGACTGGGTGACGGAGACGCTGTTGCACGCCGGCGACGCGGTATGGATAGAAGATCCCGGCTATCCGGTCACGCGCCCGCTGCTGCGGGCCGCCGGCGTCAGACCGGTCGCCGTGCCGGTGGATGAACAGGGCATGGACGTGGCCGCCGGTATTCTGACGGAGCCTGAGGCGCGGCTGGCGGTGGTGACGCCGACCCATCAAAGCCCGCTCGGCGTCTCGCTCAGTCTGGCGCGGCGGGTGGCGCTGCTCGACTGGGCGCAGCAGCGCGGGGCCTGGATCCTCGAGGATGACTACGACAGCGAGTTTCGCTATCACGGGCGGCCGCTGCCGCCGCTGAAGAGCCTCGATGTTCAGGGGCGGGTGCTGTACGCCGGCACCTTCAGCAAAACGCTGTTCCCGGCGCTGCGCATGGCTTATTTAGTGGTGCCCGTCGGCCTCACGGAGGCCTTTGCGCGCAGCAGTCGGCTGCGCGGCTGCGGTTGCCCGCCGCTGCTGCAGGCCGGCGTGGCGGATTTTATCCGGCAAGGGCATTTCTATCGCCACCTGAAACGCATGCGGCCGTTGTACCGCCAGCGGCGCGAGTGGCTGACGCTGGCGTTGGAGCGGCAGCTGGGGGCGTGGCTGACGACGGTGCCGCAACAGGGCGGCATTCAGCTGTTGGCCCGGCTGCGCGACGGCTTGGCGGATGCGCCGTTGGCGGCGCAAGCCTGGCGACAGGGGCTGGCGGTGCAGGCGTTGTCTGACTGGCGAATCGACCATCCGGCGGGGCAAGGGTTACTGCTGGGGTTCGCCAATTTCAGCCGGCGAGAGGAGGCGGAGCGGGCGGTACAGGGGCTGGCGCAGCTGTTTCGCTAAAATTAAACGGCCCGCGATTTCCGCGGGCCAGACGCACATCTGTTTTATCTTTATGACTGCAGGGGTGTTAACGCCGGGCTAGCAGCACGCCGAGCACGATGCCGACGGCGGCACCGATCCCTACGCCCTGCCAAGGTTTGTCACGCACATAGCTGTCGGCTTGATCGACCGCGTCGCGCGCATGTTGTGTCAGACTGGTGGAGCCGTTGAATCGCGCTCGCGCGTCGCGCAGCACGCCTTTCGCCTTGCTGTGCAGCTCTTTCAGTTCCTCTTTGGTCTTGTCACCGGACTCGCGCAACACTTCATCCAGCGTATCGGCCAACAGAGTCACATCCTGATCGATATCGCGTTCTGTTCTTTCCGCTTTCTTAAACATTCAGCTCTCCATTTCGACACATGTCTTTTAAGTGTAGACCATGCCGAGATTTGTGTGGCCGATCACGGAAAAAAACCGCCGTCACGCAGGTGTTTGCCGGCACCTGGGCTTTGTACATTTGGTTACTCGGCGAAACCAATCACTCACGGAAACGGCCGTTTGATTCCACTAGTATCTGTTTCAACGGCTCCACCGGAGCTTACCGAAACAACACTCTGAGGATTTAAAGATGAAAAAAGTATTAGCGCTGATCGTTGCTGCCACTATGGGTCTGTCTTCTGTTGCTTTCGCTGCTGATACTGCAGCTACTGCTCCGGCTACCACCACCGCGCCAGCTGCGACCACCACTACCGCTGCGCCAGCGGCTGCTGCTGAAAAAGCGCCAGCTAAAGCAACGCACCACAAGAAAGCCAAGCACCACAAAAAAGCGCCAGCCCAGAAAGCTCAGGCCGCTAAAAAGCACCACAAAAAAGCGCCAGCTCAGAAAGCCCAGGCTGCTAAAAAACACCACAAAAAAGCGCCAGTGCAGAAAGCTCAGGCCGCTAAAAAACACCACAAAAAAGCCGGTAAAAAAGCTTAATTAAGTGATGTTTGCGGAACCGACAAGGTTCCGCACTCTACAGCCCGTATTCCAGACACCCGGTCTTTCCGGGTGTCTTCTTTTGAGGCTACTCACGATGATCCATCGCTATCTGTTTGAAGTCATTTTCAGCGCGGTAACCCTGTGCGGGGTGATCGTCGGTTGGGAACTGTTTCTGGCCGGCAGCTTCCTGTAATTATTGCGCCGCGGCGGTTTCGTGCAAATGCCGCCAGCCGAGCGCGTCGGGCAGGCGTTCAAACACCACCGTGGAGTAGCGCAGCGTGGCGCTTTGCCCCTGCAGGCTCTGTTTTTCCCGGTAGCTGACTACCGCGCCAGTCGGCCATTCGGCCACCAGCTTCATCTCTTCTATCTCGATTTCCAGTCCCGGTTTGGCGGCGCGATGCGCGCGGAAAAAAGCGCACAGCGCGGTGAAATCCAGCGGGGCGCCGTTCAGCGCGATCATGCTGAAATCCGGCGTAAAGCGCGCCAGCAGCGCTTGCTCCTCTCCGGCGCCTTTGCCCAGCCAGCGTTCAATGGCGATGTGGGCGTCGATCACTTCGGTAAAATACGGGTTCATAAAGCATCCTGTTGAGCATTGAGTTGGCGCACGATGGCGCGGTTGGCGAGGCGCAGACACAGCAACAGCGGGATAAGTGCGCTGGCGCCCGCCAGAATGAAGCAGGTTCGGTAAGCCGCCGCGGGCGGCAACACGGTCAGCAGCAGATTCAGCAGCAGGCTGAGCAGCGCCACGCCGAGGCAAAAACTGAGCTGGCGGTTGATATTCCACAGTGCGCTGGCGTCCGCCAATTGGCCGTCGGGGATCTGCAGAAACGCGCTGCTCTGCGCGGTGCTGCTGCACAGACTGCCGCCGAACCCCATCAGGGCGAAGGCGGCGATCTGCAACGCGTGCTGCCCGGCCTGATCGATCTGGGCCAACGTCAGCATGCCGGCGCCTTGCAACAGGCAGCCGGCGATCAGCAGCGGCCGCGGGCCGAGGCGATTAAAGCTTTTGCCGGTCAACGTGATGGCCAGGAACGACGCCAGCGCCCAGGGCAGCATCAGGCCGCCGACCTGCGCGGCGGGCATCCCCAGCTGGTTTTGCAAATACAGCATCGCCACCAGGCTGACGCCGATGAACAGGCCGGGAATGCACAAATAAACCGCCATGGCGTTGCGCAGCAGCGGATCGCCGACCAGCCGCAGGTTCAGCAGCGGCTGCGGGGTGCGCAGGCTATGGCGCAGATAATAGGCCAGCACCAGCAGCCCGGCGGCCAGCAGCGCCGCGCCGGAAACCTGATGACCGGCTTCGCTCAGCCGGGTCAGGCCGAGCAGCAGCAGCGTCAGCGCCGCGCAGGCGCTCAGTAATCCTGTCGCGTCGAGCGGTTTGCACGCCGCCGTCGGCGTTTCCGCACGTAGCCACAGCGCCGCCAGCGCCAGGGCCAGGGCCGCCAGCGGCAGGTTGGCGAAAAACACCCAGCGCCAGTCCAGGCTATCGACGAGCCAGCCGCCCAGCGCCGGTGACAGCGCCGGCGCCAGCAGCCCCACCAACATGATGGCGGCCGACAGCCCGGCGCGTTCATGGCTGCGGTACAGCTGATAGGTCAGCGTCTGGCCGATGGGGATCAGCAAACCGCCGCCCATGCCTTGCAGGGTGCGCCAGCCGATCAGCGCGCCGATGCTGTCGGCGTTGCCCGCGCCGAGGGTGGCCAGCATGAACAGCGCCAGCGAGAGCAGAAACACCCGCCGCCCGCCGATGCGCTGCGCCAGCCAGGCGCTGAGCGGGATCACCAGCGTCAGGCCGAGAATATAGCCGTTGCTGACCCACGCCAGCTGGCTGACCGACGCCGCCATCGCCTGGCCGATGGCGGGGTAGGCGACGTTGGCGATAAACATATTGATCAGATCGACGAAAAAGCCGAGCAGATAGACGATTGCCACTTTGCTGCGATAAGACATGGTGCCTCCGGTTGAAGGCGAGCAGTGTATCGGGGGGAAAAGTGCGGATAAATCGGCGGCGGGCGATTACACTGTCAAAATGATTTTGACAATAAGGGCGGCGAAATGCTGAATTTGCAGCGTCTGGCGATCTTCGCGGCGGTGGTGGAAGCGGGCAGCTTTACCGCGGCGGCGGCGGCGCTGGGGCAAACCAAGGCGGTGGTGAGCTTTAACGTCAAGCAGCTGGAGAATGAGCTGGGGGTGTCACTGCTGGCGCGCAGCACCCGCCGATTGTCGCTGACCGATGCCGGCGAACGCTTCTACCAGCGCAGCCTGCAGCTGTTGCAGGAGGCCGAGAACGTGCTCGACGACGTGCGACGCGATCATCACGGGCTGAGCGGCGTGCTGCGTATCACCAGCACGCCTGAGTATGGCGCGCAGGTCGTGGTGCCGGCGCTGGCGGCGTTTTCGCGGCAGCATCCGCGCCTGCGCATCCAGCATGTGTCTTCCTCTTATCATGCCGATCTGATCTCTGAGCGCTTCGACGTGGCGATCCGCCTGGGCCAGCTGGCGGATTCCAGCCACCGCGCGGCGCTGATCGACAGCTTCGCCATCTTTCCGGTGGCGGCGCCGAATTATCTGGCCGAGCGGCCGATTCATTCGCTGACGGATCTGGCGCAGGCGCAGTGGATCGCCCACAGCCGGCTCAGTTCGCCCCTCAGCTGGCAGGTGGTCACGCCGCAGCGCGACGCGGTGCTGTTCAAGGTCGCGGATGCGGCGACGCTCACCGGCGACAGCGCCGCCGCATTGCTGGCGTTCGCCCTGCATGGCGCCGGGGTAGCGCTGCTGCCGGCGTGGCTGGCGCAGCCCGACATCGACGCCGGCAGGCTGCAACGGTTGCTGCCGGATCACCGTTTCCCCGAGCAGAGCATCTATGCGCTCTACCCGAACACGCGCCACGTGCCGGAGAAGGTGCGGGCGTTTATCGATTTTCTGCGTGCGCGGGTGGCGGCAAACCGTTAGCGAGATAATAATTCGTTATCACTCTCTCATTTATCATCAAATCTCGTCGGGGTATGCTGGCAATCTCTGTCTACCCCGTCCGATGCGAGCCGCCTTCGATGACCGCAGAAAATAACCTCCAACTGAACCGACGCATTCTGTCCGTGGTGATGTTCACCTTCGTCTGCTACCTGACCATCGGCCTGCCGCTGGCGGTGTTGCCGGGATTTGTGCATGACCACCTGGGCTACAACTCGGTGTTGGCGGGCCTTATCATCAGCGCGCAATACTTCGCCACGCTGTTCAGCCGCCCGCACGCCGGGCGTTACGCCGATCAGCTGGGGCCGAAGAAGGTGGTGCTGTTCGGCCTGGCCTGCTGCGGCGCCAGCGGCCTGTTTTACGCGCTCGCGTTCGGCGTTGACGGTTGGCCATGGCTCAGCCTGCTGCTGCTGTGCGTGGGGCGGGTGTTTCTCGGCGTCGGCGAAAGCTTCGCCAGCACCGGTTCCACGCTGTGGGGCATCGGCCGGGTTGGGGCGATGCACACCGCGCGGGTGATCTCCTGGAACGGCGTCGCCACCTACGGCGCGATGGCGGCCGGCGCGCCGCTCGGCGTGTATCTGAATCAGCAGTGGGGCTTGGCCGGGGTGGCGGCGCTGATCGTGCTGGCGGTCGCAGTGGCGCTGCTGTTGGCGAGCGGCAAGCCGGACGTCTCGATCGCCGCCGGGCAACGCATCGCCTTTCGCGCGGTGTTCGGCCGCATTTGGGCCTATGGTCTCGGGCTGGCGATGGGCACCGTCGGCTTCGGCGTGATCGCCACGTTCATCACACTTTACTACGCCGACAAAGGCTGGAGCGGCGCGGCGTTTTCGCTGACGCTGTTCAGCTGCGCCTTCGTCGGCATTCGCCTGATCTTCAGCAATGTCATCAACCGCCATGGCGGGTTGAAGGTGACGCTGGCGTCGTTTCTGGTTGAGATCGTCGGGCTGCTGTTGATTTGGCAGGCCATCGAGCCCTGGATGGTGCAAACCGGCGCATTGCTGGCCGGCGCCGGTTTTTCGCTGGTGTTCCCGGCGCTGGGCGTTGAGGCGGTGAAACAGGTGCCGCCGCAGAATCAGGGCACGGCGCTCGGTACCTATTCGGCGTTCCTCGACCTGGCGTTGGGCATCACCGGCCCGCTGGCCGGGCTGCTGATCGGGCAGGCGGGCGTGCCGTCGATTTATCTGGCGGCGGCGCTGCTGGTGGCGCTCGGGGTGTTGCTCACTCTGCGCCTGCTGCAGCGCAGCCGGGTCTGATTCAGGAATAGTCCGAAACCCGGATTCCTCCCCAGAAAATCATTGTTTCGGTGAATGATTACGGTAAGGTCGCTCAGCGGTCCAGAATGAGAGGAGGAATCGATGTATTTACGGCCGGATGAAGTGGCTAAAGTGTTGGAGAATACCGGCTTTGAGCGTGATTATGTCACCGATCAGGCCTATGGTTACCGCAAGGGTGCACACTACGTGTATGTGAATCGCGAAGCGCGGATGGGCAGAACCGCGTTGGTGATCCACCCGGCGTTGAAAGAGAAAAGCGTGCATTTCGCCACGCCGACCTCGCCGGTGCGCACCAGCGAGCAATATCTGGAATTTCCCCTGGATTTAAGCAGCGACGCGCCGAATCAGCGTTACGGCATCGCACACGGCTTCAGCTCGCGCGAAGCGCTGTCGCGTTACCTCTACAGCATGTTCCTGTAAACGGTCCCCCGCCAGGGGGACGCTATCAGCCGTGGGCCAACGCTTCGCGGTTGAAACGCTCGTTGTAGGCGCGGCGGAACTGCGCCAGTTCAAACGCATCGATATCCAACTCGGCGAAGTAAAACAGCGCCGCTTCGGTGTGCTCGGCGTGCAGCTCCGGCGACAGCCCGGCGCGCAGCAGCACGTCGCGCCAATGGCCAATCTGCTCGTCGTCCGCCTGTTTGATGAACGTCAGGTAGATGAACAGCAGGTAAGCGGCCTGGTGCATCTCTTCGGTATAGCCGTTGTTCAGCATGCGGATAAAGGTCTGGCTTTGGCGGCCGCCCATTTCCTGGATCATCGATTCGATCAGCATCGGTTTGACCCTTAGCAGATGGGCCAGCGAATCGATGGCTTTACGGGTGTCGGACGTCAAAATGCGGTAACCGATGATGAATACGACGATCAGGGCGGCGAGGATGATCCAGGTCATTTAGGCTTTATTACACTCTCAGTACGCCAGAAGAGGGGCGGGAGGCGCTGTGCGACAGCGCCCGCTATCAATGCTGTTCGCCGCTGAAATTACCGACCGCGCTCTGTTGGCGCAGGTGGTGATTGAAGGTGGCCGCGTCTTTGGCCAGCGCGTCCAGATGGGCGCCGAGCATTTTGATCTGCTTGACCAGCGCATGCTGCTCCGGCACCGAACTGGCGGTGCTCAGTTTGCGCGCCAGTTGTTCATTCTGCGCCCGCAGCGCGGCTTCGCGCTGTTTGGCTTCTTCCAGCAGTTGCTGCAGCGCCTGGTAGCTCCGCTGCCATTCGCGGTGTTGCCGTTCGAAGCTGCTCTGCAACTCATTCATCGCATTTTGAAACTGGATTTCCAGCTCGCGCATTGTCATGGGCTCGATCCTTTGCGGCACTCAATGATGGCTTAGCAGTATAGCGAAAACTGCTCGCAAGCTCACCCGTTGACGACAATTGAGACAAATGCCGCTGACAATTCCCGGCTTGCAACCGCGCCAAGGCGTCTTACAATCGTCCCCATCCCCGGCCGTAAAGGCTGCCGTTCAAGAGAGGTGGAACATGAGCGAGCAGGAAAAAGACTTTTTTGAACAGGCGATGGCGGACGTGGTGCCGCTGGCGAGCAGGCGGCAGACCCTGTACCTCAAGCCGCAGGAGGCGGTGGACAAAAGCGCGCGGCGCGAAGCGCAGCGGCTGCGGCAGGAAAACTTCCTCAGCACCGATTTCCTCGAGGTGATCCCCTGCGATCGGCCGCTGGAGTTCAAAGGGGAAGGCATTCAGCAGGGCGTGCTGGACAAGCTGCGCAATGGGCGTTACCCGCCGCAGGCGTCGCTGAATTTGCTGCGTCAGCCGGTTGAAGCCAGCCGGCAGGCGCTGTTCCGCTTCATTATGCAGGCGGAGGCGCAAAACCTGCGTTCGCTGCTTATCGTGCACGGCCGCGGGCGGCAGAACGAAAGCCATCCGAATATCGTGCGCAGTTACGTCGCCAAATGGCTGGCGCAGTTTGAACAGGTGCAGGCGTTTTGCCGCGCCTTACCGCGCGACGGCGGCGAGGGCGCCTGCTATGTCACGCTGCGTAAATCGGCGCAGGCCAGGGCGGAAAACTTTGAGCGCCACGCCAAGCGCAGCCGGTGAAAGGATAGCCGAAATAAAATGGCCGGCGCATATCGCCGGCCATCGATGAATTATTTATTAAATATTTTATAGTCCAGCGAATAACGGCCGGCGCCAGTCACCGCCAGCAGCAGCAAACCGCCAATGATGCTGATGTTTTTAAAGAAGTTGATTTCGTTGCCCATCATTTCCATGCCGGTCATTTTCCAGAACGGATGGCCGATAAACGCGGTGCCCAACACATACAGGGCAAAAATGACCGCGATAGGGCGAGTAAACAGGCCGAGAATAAGCGCGATGCCGAAAATAAACTCCACCACCACGGCGACAATCGCCGCCAAATAAGGCATCGGCGTGCCATAGCCTTCCATCGCCGTGACGGTCGCACCGAAGTTGACCAGTTTCATCCAGCCGAAAATGATAAACAGAACCATCAGTAGAATGCGGGACAGCAGAATTACGCCGTCTTTTGAGCTATCACCCATTTCGAACTCCTTAGCCACTGTCGGAATTATGTTGTCTTGCTGATTAAAGATTAGAACAATTTACGTTTTTTTCTAGCTGCGGCGGGCGGTTGCGCCACTTTTTTCGGCGGACGAGAGGCGTGGTGAAGCCGGCGGCATTGCCTATACTTGAGCCTGGAGCAAAAACAATAAAACGGGCAATGTGAGGCCATGATGGATGAAGAATTGACCGCCGCCGGTTACCGCCGTTATTCCGGCGACAAGATTGACGTTTATTTTAACAGCGCGATATGCCGCCATTCCGCCAACTGCGTGCGTGGCAACGCGGCTATTTTTACCCTGAATCGCCGGCCGTGGATTATGCCGGACAATGCCGACGCGGCCGAAGTGAAACGCGTTATCGATACTTGCCCCAGCGGCGCACTGAAATATAGGGAGAAATAATATGGATCATAAAATACTGGCGGACGAGAAGCGTTTTTATATCAATGACGAGCACGGCAAGTTGATCGCCGAGATCTCTTTCGTGCCGAGCGGCGACAAGCTGACCATTATCGATCACACCTGGGTGGATGAGTCATTGAAGGGGCAGGGCGTCGGCAAAAAGCTGGTGGCGTTGGTGGTGGAGAAAATGCGCGCGGAGCAGCGTAAAATCATTCCGCTGTGCCCGTTCGCCAAGCATGAGTTCGATACCACCCCAGCCTACCAGGACATTCGCGCCTGAGGCGATAACGGGGCGCGGCGCGCCCCGATCATTCAGCAGACGCCGAAATCGCCGTCTTCGTGGTACAGCGCCACCTCGTTGGCCTGCACCTCCGTACGCTGTTCTTTACCCAGTTCATTCCAGCTGCAAACCAGGGTTTCGCCGTCGATCGCCACCACGGTCATCTTCGGGCCGCCGGTGGTGCGTTGTACAAAATCACCGATATTGAATGCCATGCGTTCCTCCACAACAGATTAAACCTCATCTATTGATAACACAGAATGGCGCCGCCGTTGGCAGGTGTTTCGTTATGTATTAAATTATACAGCGATTATCACCAGGGAGAGCAGACTAACATGCCGGGATTATTGATGTTTTATGTGGGCGGTACGGCGCCGGGCGCCAATATTGAGTTGCACGACGTGCAGTTCGCGGCGGCGGATCGGCCGGAAGAAGCGTATCCGCTGCTGCGCGAAAAGTGGTTCGGCGATAAGCGCAAGGTGCATGTCGACGGCTATGCGCGCATCGACTGGGCGGACGGTTACGACGTGAGTCTAGAGCCTGTGCCGTTTACCGGTGAAGAGAAGCTGTTTTTCGTCAACGTGGGCGGCTACCGCAGCGATGAGCTGGCGGAATTGCACCAGTTCGGTCTGTTTGTGGCGCGCTCCGCCGACGAGGCGAAGGAGAAAGCCAAACGGGTGCTGCTGACGGACAGCGCGCAGCAGCACAAAGATGATCTGGCTGAGGTGGACGACTGCCTGCTGCTGCAGGCGCTGCAGGGCTACCACGTTCATCTGCGCGCCAACCCGCACGGCGAACCGGCCCGGCCGCTGTGGCAAGGGTATCTGCCGATCGGCGAACCCGCGTTATAACGCCGCTTCGAACACCCGCGGCAGGTTGAGATCGAGGCGTTTCAAATCCAGATGCATGATATTCATTGCCTGTTGATGAAAATGCCGTTCATGCAGCACGAGAGGCGCTGTATGCTGGCAAGCACGGCCATCAACTCACACGGGACTTGCCATGACCATTGAGATTTACCCGGCGCAAAAAAGCGACGCCAAACTGATTCTGGATATGATTATCGAGCTGGCGGTGTACGAAAAGGCGCGCGAGCAGGTGCGGGCCAGCGAGGAGGACATCGAACGCAGCCTGTTTGGGCCGGGCGCCTGTTCCGAAGCGCTGATTTGTACGGTGAACGGCGAGCCGGCGGGTTATGCGGTGTTCTTTATGAGTTACTCCACCTGGCTGGGTAAAAACGGCATCTATCTGGAAGACCTGTACGTGGCGCCGAAGCATCGCGGCGCGGGCGCCGGTAAAACGCTGCTGCGGCACATCGCCCAACTGGCGTGCGAGCGGCAGTGCGGCCGCCTGGAGTGGAGCGTGCTGGACTGGAATCAGCCGGCTATCGATTTCTACCTTAGCATCGGCGCGCAGCCGCAGGGCGAGTGGGTGCGTTATCGCATGGAGGGCGAGGCGCTGACGCACTTCGCGGCGCACGGGGCGGCGCTGCCGGTACAATAGCCGTTGGGGGGAGGCGGCCTCCCCAACTGTGGTGGTGTGAACGGTTTACTGCGGATCAATCAGGCGGGTTTGCGGGCGGCGAGAATGAAGATCATCGGGCGTTCCTGCTCTTCGTCCAGCGCCGGGGTAGCGGCGATTTGCTGCGCGCTGGGGCCCCATTCGTTCAAATGCTGGATGATAAACCCTTGCTGCGCCAGCGGGTTGATATAGCTGCCGAGCGTGCGGTGCTGCTTGATGACGCCTTCCGCCAGCCAGTTGGAGACGCGCCGGCCTTCCCGTTGGTAGCCGTTGACCGGCCAGGATTTCTGCCCGTTGCCGTCGGTCAGCCAGCCCTGCTGCGCCGGGGCGGTGTAGATCGGGTGCTCGGCGGTGAAGATGAACTGCCCGCCGGGTTTCAGCGCGGCGTAAACCGTGGCGAACAGCGCGGCCAGATCCTCGAGGTAGTGCAGCGTCAGCGAGCTGTAGATCAGATCGTAACTTTCCGGCGGCAGCTGCAGCTGCGCCAAATCTTGCCGACGGTACTCGATGCCCGAGTCGGCGGTCATCTCCCGCGCTTTGGCCAGCATCTTTTCCGAGACGTCCAGCCCCAGCACGCTGGCTGCGCCCTGTTCGCGGGCGCTGCGGCAGAACCAGCCGTAGCCGCAGCCGAGATCGACCACGCTTTTGCCCTGTAAATCCGGCAGGATGCGGCGGATGGCGGGCCATTCCGGCGCGCCGTCCAGGCCGTGCTGCGAGCGGCTGAGCTGCGCATAGCCGTCGAAGAAGGCCTGATTGTCATAGATATTTTGCGTCATGATGACTCCTTGGGGTGAATGACGGCGGCGGAATGCTGCTGCCATACCCTGCATATTGCTGCATAATTCTACGCTGACAACATGGATAACGGGAATGACGATGGACATGATTTCGGTGCGGCAAGCGCCCGAGCTGGCGCCGCGCGCCATTGCGTATTTTCAGCGGCACTGGGCCACGGCAGAGACGCTGATGATGTATGAAGACGCCATCAACCGCAGCCTCGGCGCCGCCAACCCGCTGCCGCAGTGGTACCTGCTGATGGAAAATGACCAGATCCTCGGCTGTGCGGGGCTGATTACCAACGACTTTATCAGCCGTGGCGAGCTGTATCCCTGGCTGTGTGCGCTCTACGTAGAGGAAACGCAGCGCGGCCGGGGCTACGGCGCCAAACTGATTGAGCATGTGGCGGCGGAAACCCGCCGGCTGGGCTTCCCGCAGCTGCACCTGTGCACCGATCTGGAAGGCTACTACGAGCGCAGCGGCTTCGTTTATAACGGGCTCGGCTATCACCCCTGGGGCGAAGCCTCGCGGGTCTATTCGCGGGTGCTGTGATCGCCGCCGTCGGGGGCGCGTAAGACAAACCTGACTTTTCTTTCACCTCATCGCGCATCGCGGGTTACACTGGCCGCTTGTTCGCCACCGACCGGGTTAATTCGCCGCCGCGATGAGAGTGTCACGCCAGCTACAGCAACGCTTTACCGCCTGCATCGCCATTATGGCGGTGCTGTTGCTGTTTGTGGCGCCGGTGGTGTCGAAATCGCTGATGCACCACCCGATGATGGGCGGCATGATGCAAACGGACGCCGCCATGCCGCACGACATGCACGGGATGGCGATGCTCGCCGCCGAGCATGCCGGCCATCACGGCATGGATCCTGCGGAGATGATTTTCTGCGGCTATTGCGAGCTGCTGATCCACGTGCCGCTGCTGCTGTGGGCATTCGTCCCGCTGCTGTGGCTGATGACGCGCATCGCGCGCCTGCCTTGCGCGCCGCGCATCGTTTCTCCGCCCCTTCGGCGCCTTACTCTGCGGCCGAGCCCGCGCGGGCCGCCCGGCCAACCGTTTTTCCCTATTGCTTGATCATGGGTAACGCCGTCCGTATCGCTGCGGACGGTTTGCCTGCGCACACAGTTTGAAAAACGAGAAAGGCCATGTCTTCAATAACCAAAAATCCACCTGCCGCATCGCCGCGTGGCGCGATGCTGAACCTGATAAGACGGCTGCATTTCTATATCGGCCTGCTGGTCGCTCCTTTTATTCTGGTCGCTGCACTGACCGGCACGCTGTATGTGTTGACGCCGCAACTTGAAGAGGCGCTGTATCGCGATGCGCTTTTCACCGAGCCGCACGGGCAGGCGAGATCGCTGGCTGACCAGATCGCCGCTGCCCGCCGTGCGGCGGGTGACGAGGCGCGCATTTACGCCGTGCGTCCGGCACCCGGCGCAATGGACACCACGCGCGTACAGTTCGCGAGTGCCGATCTGGGCGCTTCCGAGTCACGTGCGCTGTTTGTCGATCCCTATACCCTGGCGATCAAGGGCGATATGACGGTGTACGGCACCTCCGGCGTGTTGCCGCTGCGCACCTGGCTGGACAAGCTGCACAGCAGCCTGCTGCTTGGCGATCTGGGCCGCAACTACAGCGAGCTGGCGGCCTCCTGGCTGTGGGTGGCCGCGCTGGGCGGCGTGGCGCTGTGGTTGGCGACGCGGCCGAAGCGCAAGCTGAAAAAGGCAAAAGGGGGCTTCGCCGCCAGCCGCCATTGGCATATCACGCTGGGCGTGGCGCTGCTGGCCGGGCTGCTGTTCTTCTCGGCTACCGGGCTGACCTGGTCGCAGTGGGCCGGCGGCAACATCGACGCACTGCGGGCCAACCTGGGCTGGCTGACGCCGCAGGTCAACACCAGCCTGCAGGCCGATGCGCCGCAGACGCCGGCCGATCCGCACGCCGAGCACCGCGGGATGATGCCTGGAATGAAGATGGGCCCTGCCGCGCAAAGCAATGCGCTGAACGGCGATTGGGATCGGGCGCTGCACGCCGCGCGCGCCGCCGGAATAGACGCCGCTAAGGTCGAGCTGCGCCAGCCGAAAGGCGAGGGCAAAGCCTGGACGGTGACCGAAGTGGATCGCAGCTGGCCGACGCAGGTGGACGCGGTTGCCATCGCGCCGCAAAGCTTCGCCGTCGTCGACCAGGTGCGGTTCGACACCTTCCCGCTCATCGCCAAGCTGACCCGCTGGGGCATCGACGCCCACATGGGCATTCTGTTCGGCTTGCCGAATCAGCTGCTGCTGGCGGCGTTCGGCCTCGGGCTGTGCCTGACGATCGTGCTGGGTTACCGCATGTGGTGGATGCGCCGCCCGGCGGCGGGTGCGCAGCATCCGGTGCAGACCCTGGTTGCCGCCTGGCTGGCGCTTTCTCTGCCTGCCCGCGCCGTCACGCTGCTGGTAGCAGCGGCGCTGGGTTATTGCCTGCCGGTAATGGGCGTGAGCCTCGCGGCGTTGCTGCTGGTGGACGTGTGGCGCTGGCGCGGCCAGCGGCAAGGGCTTCGGGACGAAACGCCGGAAGCCGCCGCCCGCCGCGCCGAGGTGCGCAAGTTCCGCGCGGCGGTGGCGACAGTGGCGGTGGCGGTCGGCTGCGTGATGGGCCGGGCGATCCTCGGCGGCACCGTCGAACAGTTTCAGCTGCCGATCGGTGACTGGAGCGCGCAGATGGTGATCATGCAGAGCCTGATGGTGCTGCTGTATACGCTGGTGTTCACCCTGCTGCTTTCCATTCCGCTGTGGTATTTCTTCCTGGGGGAAAAAGAGGGGCGGTGAGGTATTTTGCGCCGATGTGATGCGTTAAACCCCGCTGCGGCGGGGTTTTTCTTGGCTATATCAGCCGGTGTGCGTGCAGTTTGACGCTTTCCATGATGCTGTCCATCGTCACCTGCACGCGGTGCGGCAACACGCCGCGCCGGCGGTAGATCAGGTAGGCCTGCATATCGATGCCGCGCTCGCGCGCCAGGCAGGGCAGCAGCGTGCCGGCATCGAGCTCGGCGGCGACGGAATAATACGGGGCGTAGACGATGCCCAGGCCCTGTTTGGCCAGCTCGATCGCCGGCAGAATGTTATCGCAGACGCTGGCGCCGTTGATCTCGACCTGCACCAACTCCCCCTGCGCACTGTAGCCGCTCCAGGTATTGCGAATGCCGCCCAGCATGCGCAAGGTAATGCAGCGATGCTGCGACAGTTCATCCAGCTCATTCAGCGGCGAGCGGGCGATGTAATCCGGCGCGGCGAACAGCCCGACGCGAAAACGGGTAAAGGGCCTGGCAATCAGGCTTTCGTTTTGCGGCTGGAAAAAGCTGATCAGCAAATCGCAGTCGCTGTCGAATACTGCGCCATATTTTTTCTCGCGTTCGTCGGGGTTGCGGGTTACCAGATCGACAGTCAGCGCCGGCGCAGCGTGCAGCAGCGGCGGCAGCAAATAGCTGGCCAGGAAAGCGTGGATGCCGATCGGCGCGCCGAGCGTGACCATGCCGTTCAGGCTGCGCTTATAGGTGCCGGCCATATCGAGCAGATCGCTATGCTCGTTCAGCAACTGCGAGGCGCGCCGCAAGAATTGTTCGCCGAACTCGGTCAGTGACAGAGTGCGCGGGCCGCGCAGGAACAGCTCCAGTCCGAGCCGCCGCTCCAGCGCGGTGAGGGCGCGCGACACGTTAGACTGCGGCATATCCAACAGCTGCGCCGCTTTGCTGACGCTCGCCGTTTCGGCAATGACGCGGACAATCCTGAGTTCTTCAATGCGGAAGTCTTTCTCTTTCACTGGCTGGCTCGTATGAGTTTGTATATCAAAAATGATATACACCTTTGGCGGCATTGTCATATGACTTATCACGGGTGGGTGGGTATCATTCGATTTGATTATTTGATACCCACAAAAATAAAGAGAAATCCGTCAATGAAAGTGACAAGAGCGGTTATTTTACCTGCGCTGTTATTACTGGCCGCGTGCTCTTCCGCCGTGACCGAAAAAGAAAAATACTCGACCTTTCTGACCAATTATAACGATATCAATAAAGGTCAATCCGCGTCCGGCAAAGACGTTTTATATTGGAAGGACAAGAACGTCGATTTTTCCCGTTATCAATATCTGGTGTATCAACCGATGATCTATTTCCCGCGGCCGAAACCGAGCGAGATGGTGAGCCAACGCGCGCTCGACAATATCCTGAATTACACCAACCAGCAGTTTAAGCAGGCGATGGGCACCCATTTTACGCTGGTGGACATGCCGCGCGAGCATACCCTGATTTTCCGCGGCGCCATCACGGCGATCGACACGCAGAAGAAAGGGCTGCAGGTCTATGAAGTCTTGCCAATCACGCTGCTGATCGCCGCGACGCAAAGCGTCACCGGGCACCGTACTATGGAGAGCGCGGTCTATATGGAAGGCGAGTTTATCGATGCCGCGACCAATCAGCCGGTCATTAAAGTGGTGCGTAAGGCTTCGGGGGAAAATCTTAATAATGAGAAAGCACAGCTGAAAGTCACCGACGTGAAGAATGCCATCGATACCATCGCCAACGATATCAGACAATATAACACGCTATAGAGATTATTTATTTCCATTATTCTCAACCAGGACTTTACATGTTTCTTAACTATTTTGCTTTAGGCGTACTGATCGCAGTATTCCTGATATTATTCTACGGCGTCATTATTATTCATGACATTCCTTATTTACTGGCGAAGAAGCGCCGCCATCCGCATCAGGATGCGATTCACGTCGCCGGTTGGGTCAGCCTGTTTACGCTGCACGCCATTTGGCCGCTGCTGTGGATCTGGGCGACGCTCTATCGGCCGGAACGCGGCTGGGGCATGAGTGAAAGGCCGGAACCCTCAACGGATCTGCAGGCGCGCATCGCACTGCTCGAAGCGGAATTACAACGCCTGCAGGAAAAGCCGACGGCGGTTCCCGGCTCCACGGTAAGTTGAGCGTAGCCTATGGATTTGCTCATTATTCTCAGCTACGTGGCGCTGAGCTACGGCGTATTTAAACTGTTCCGCATTCCGGTCAACAAATGGACCGTGCCGACTGCGGTGCTTGGCGGAATATTTATCGTCGGCGCCTTGATTCTGACGATGAACTACAACCATCCGTACAGCGATCGGGCGCAGAAAATTGCCGTGTCGGTGCCGATGGTGCCGCAGGTCTCGGGCATGATCGTTGAGGTGACGGAGAAAACCAACGTGCTGCTGCGCAAAGGCGAGGTGCTGTTCCGGCTCGACGACAGTCGCTACCGCGCGCGGCTCACCAAGCTGGAAGCGGATCTGGCCGGGGCGGAGGCGGAGATCAGAACGCGTCGGGCAGCGCTTAGCGAGTCCGCCGCCAACGTGCAGCGGGCTAACGTGGAGTTTGATCGCGCCCGTAAAGATTACCAGCGCTACGCGAAAGGGGCGGCCATGCCGGTCAATCCGTTTTCGGAGCAGGACGTCAGCCATGCGCAGCAGCAGTATCAGGCGCAATCCGCCGCGCTGCAGGCGGCGAAAGCCCAGTTCCAACAGGAACAGGCGCGGTTGTCCGGGCGCTATGACGGCGAAGACGCCACGATAGCCAGCCTGAAATCGCAAATAGCCGAAGCGCGTTACAACCTGGAACAAACGGTGGTGCGTGCGCCGAGCGATGGCTATGTCACGCAGGTGCTGGCGCGGCCGGGCACGGCGGCGGTGCGCTTGCCGTTCAAACCGGTGATGATCTTTATCCCGCAGCAAAAGCGCCAGGTGGTGGCGGTATTCCGCCAGAACGCCATCCTGCGCTTGGCGCAGGGGGATCAGGCTGAAGTGGTGTTTAACGGTTTGCCGGGACAGGTTTATGGCGGCACCGTGAGCCGGGTGTTGCCGGCGATACCGGACGGCAGCTACCAGGCCAGCGGCGCACTGCAGGGCCTGAGCGCCACGCCGGGCCGGGAAGGGGTGTACGTGATGATCGATCTGGCGGCCAACCCGGATCTGGATCATCTGCCCGACGGCGTGAGCGCTCAGGCGGCGGTCTATACCGGGCACTTCGAGCACGTCTCCGTGATGCGCAAAGTGCTGCTGCGCATGACCAGCTGGCTGCACTACCTCTATTTGGATCACTAGCCTGCATCGGCCCGGGGAGCCCGGGCCAAGGGGCTTCCCCCCTGAATGTGACAAAAACAAAAAAGCCCGCAACCGAAGTTGTGGGCTTTTTCGCTATTATCGCCGGGTCTATCTGGTTCACTGGCGACGTATTTGGTGGAGCTGGGGGGATTTGAACCCCCGTCCGAAATTACTACACCGTCGGCACTACATGCTTAGTCCAATCTTTACATTCGCCGGCCAGCTGCGGATGGACACGCTACTGACAGACTAGCCTGATTGAGTTTAACGCTTCAGCCCCAGGCAGGACATCCACGCGATCTCTTTTGGGTTTGACCTCTCTTGATCCCCGTCCTAAGAGCGGAGGCTAGGGAGAGAGGGCTCTAAGCAGGGTATTAAGCTGCTAAAGCGTAGTTTTCGTCGTTTGCGACTATTTTTTTGCGGCTTTTTACGAGGCCAACCGCCCCTCGGCATGCTCCTAGGGCTTCGCAAATCCCGTCGAATCCAGAATCAGCCCCAAGTAACTTTGTGCAGTATACCAGAAGTTTACCTCGATAAGCCAGCGGCTTAACGATTGGCGTGCTTCATGATACGGGCTTTCGCCGTCTGCCATTCGCGATCTTTGATGTCATCGCGTTTGTCGTGCTCTTTCTTGCCTTTGGCTACGCCGATCTTGATCTTGCTCCAGGCATTTTTCCAATACAGGGACAAGGCCACCACGGTGTAACCGTCGCGGTTGACGCGGCCGAGCAGGGTGTCCAGCTCGCGTCGGTTCAGCAGCAGTTTACGGGTACGCGTCGGATCGCACACCACATGCGACGAAGCCACGTTGAGCGGGGTGATGGTGGCGCCAAACAGGTAGGCTTCACCGTCACGGAACGTCACATAGCTGTCGCTGAGGTTGGCTTTGCCTGCACGCAGCGATTTAACTTCCCACCCTTGCAGCGACAGGCCCGCCTCGAACTCTTCTTCAATGAAGTATTCGAAACGCGCGCGCTTGTTTTGGGCAATGGTGGCGGAACCGGGTTTGTGTGCTTTTTTCTTTGTCATAGTGCGTTCATTATACTGGATGCTTCAGCGAAAGAAATCCTTTCCCGTTCAGCACCTGCGCAATTTTTCGCATTTTTGGTGCCCTCATCCCTTAGCAGATTTTTTGTTTGCCGCCAGATAAATGGTATTATCTGTACGTTTTATGTCTTACAGGAAATGATATGCCCCAGATCAGTCGGTCTGCATTAGTGCCGTTCAGCGCCGAGCAGATGTATCAGTTGGTTAACGATGTTCATTCTTATCCCGATTTTCTGCCAGGCTGCACCGGCAGCCGGGTGCTTAACGCTACCTCCAACGAGATGACCGCCGCGGTGGACGTCGCCAAGGCCGGTATCAGCAAGACCTTCACCACCCGCAATACGCTGCTGGATAACCAGAGCATCAATATGCAACTGGTCGATGGTCCGTTCCGCAAGCTGATGGGCGGCTGGCAGTTCACGCCGCTGAGCGAAGAGGCCTGCAAGGTGGAGCTGCACCTGGACTTCGAGTTCACCAACAAACTGATTGAGCTGGCGTTCGGCAAGGTGTTCAAAGAGCTGGCGGGCAGCATGGTGCAGGCATTCACCCAGCGGGCGAAAGAGGTCTACAGTGTCTGACATCCAGGTCGAGGTGGTGTACGCCTTGCCGGAGCGGCAGTACCTGCGCAAGGTGAAGCTGGCCGAGGGCAGCAGCGTCGAGCAGGCGATTCAGGCTTCAGGCCTGCTGGAGCTGCGCCAGGATATCGATCTTAAAAGCAATAAAATCGGCATCTACAGCCGCCCGGCCAAGCTGGGCGATACGCTGAACGATGGCGACCGGGTGGAGATTTACCGGCCGCTGATCGCCGATCCGAAAGAGCTGCGCCGGCAACGGGCAGAAAAGGCAAAAAAATAAGGCGCTTATAGCGCCTTATTTTTTTATCTGAAACTGATTTTCTCTTCCGCGTTGCAGCCTGCGACTGTCATGAGGAACACCATGCCCCCTCATGGGCCGGAAGAGCGGTCAGCGCCGATTACTTGGTCAGCGCCGGTTTGTTCTGGATGTCGGTCAACACGCCTGCGCTGTCGAAGGTCAGCGTCAGCGTCTGCTGGGTGATATCTTCATGGCCAGGCTGCTGGCGGAACACATAGAACCACGTCTGAGTTCCGAACGGGTCTTGCAGCATTGGGGTGCCCAATGTGTAAGCGACCTGTTGTTGGGTCATCCCTTTCTGAATTTTCGCCACGTCGGTCGACGTCAGGTAGTTCCCCTGGTTGATGTCAGGACGATAAACCACCTTTTCAAAAGTAGAACAGCCTGCAGTCAGCATCACAAGAACTACAGCGGCGGCAGTCAGCGTTTTACAGCGCATAGTAATCACATTCCTTTAGGGCATAGGATGCCGATGATAATAGACCTTGCGGCAGTTGGAAACCTTTATACCCTTCATCTTTCACGTTGCGACGCATTGGCTTTCCTTTAGCACCTCAAGCGCTTGGCCTTTTTCAGGCTGTTGAGATGGCTTTGGATCACCGCCGCGCCGCACTTTAGATATTTCTCGGGCCAACAGCGTCACTGTCAGACCGCAGGAAAGTGAAAAAGTTGAGCTTTTTTATGCCGCCAGCAGTTCTTTGGCGTTCGCCAACGTATTGCGGGTGACTTCGCTGCCGCCGAGCAGGCGCGCCAGCTCCTGCAGCCGGGCGCGTTTATCCAGCGGTGCCATCTGGGTTTCGGTGACCGTGCCGTCGGTCTGCTTGCTGACGAACAGGTGCTGATGCCCGCATCCAGCCACCTGCGGCAGGTGGGTGACGCACATCACCTGGGTGGATTCGCCGAGCTGGCGCAGCAGACGGCCGACGATGGCGGCGGTCGGGCCGCTGATGCCCACGTCCACCTCATCGAAGATCAGCGCCGGAGTTTCCATCTTGCGGGCGGTGATCACCTGAATGGCCAGCGCGATGCGCGACAGCTCACCGCCGGAGGCGACCTTCGCCAGCGGCTGCAGCGGCTGCCCCGGGTTGGTGGAGACGCAGAACTCGGTGCGGCTGGCCCCTTCGGCGCTAAGGTGCTGCGGTTCGAAGCGCACGTCGATGTTGAATTTGCCGTGCGGCATGGAGAGTGCCTGCATGCTGTCGGTGATGAGCGTGGTCAGCTCGGCGGCGTAGTGCAGGCGTTTCTGGTGCAGCTGTTCCGCCAGCGCTAGCGCCTGCTGGTGATGCAGGGTAACCGCCTCGTTCAGGTGCTCATGGTCGCTTTCCTGCTGCATCAGCAGCTGCTGTTCATCCAGCAACTGCTGATGCAGCTGCGGCAGCTCTTCCGGCGCGACCTGGTGTTTGCGCGCCAGGCTGATTTGACGCGACAGGCGCTGTTCCAGCTCGTGCAGGCGATTGGGATCGAGATCCATGCGATCGGCGTAATGGCGCAGTTCGTCGCTGGCTTCGCTGATCTGGATAGAGGCCTCTTCCAGCATGTCCAGCAGACCGCTGAGCTTATCGTCCAGCCCGGCCAGCTCAAGCAGCAGGTGTTTGGCGCTGTAAAGCTGGCTGAGCATGTTGTTCTCGTCGCTGTCGGCCAGCAGCTGCAGCGTTTGCTGGCTGAGGGTCAGCAGCTGGCCGCTGTTGGCCAGGCGCTTGTACTCGGCGTCGGTCTGTTCGAACTCGCCGGCCTGCGGCGCGAATTCGTTCAGCTCTTTCAATTGGTATTGCAGCAGCTGCTTGCGCGCTTCGCGCTCGATGGACTGCTGCTGATGGTGCGCCAGCTCGCGGCAGCTCTGATGCCAGCGTTGGTAGGCCTGGCTCATCGCCGCCAGCAGGGCGGGTTCGTCGGCGTAGGCGTCGAGCAGCGCTTTTTGGTGCTCCGGCTTGAGCAGCAGCTGATGGGCGTGTTGACCGTGGATTTGGATCAGGCGTTGCCCCAGCTCACGCAGCTGCGACAGCGGCACGGCGGTGCCGTTGATAAAGCCGCGCGAACGGCCGTCGGCGTTGATCACCCGGCGCAGCAGGCATTCGTTGCTGTCGTCCAACTGGTTCTGCTCCAGCCACGCGCGCGCGGACGGGGTGTCCGCCAGCGAGAAGCGGGCGCAAATGTCGGCACGGGCGGCTCCCAGGCGAACCACGTTGCCGTCGGCGCGGTTGCCGAGGCACAGCCCCAGCGCATCGATGGCGATGGATTTGCCGGCGCCGGTTTCACCGGTGATCGCCGTCATGCCCGGTTGAAAATCAATTTCCAACTCACGAACGATAGCAAAGTTGCTGATGGTTAATTGCGCCAGCATGGGAACCTTCCTGTGTATAAACACATAACTGTAGTTTCATACAGTATAAACTGGTTTTATATACAGTAAAGTGGCCGATGCAGATTTTAGAACAATTTTTTCGACCAGCCCAACTTGGTGCTTAACGTGTTGAAATAGCTGTAGTCCTTCGGATGAATCAGGTTCAGATGGAAGTTGCTGCGGCGGATCAGCACTTCTTCGCCTTCCTGGATCGGCAGTGCGATCTGGCTGTCGCAACTGATCTCCAGATCGCTGCCGATCTGCGAGAATTTCAGGCGGATGGTGCTGTCGCCGTTGATCACCAGCGGCCGGGCGGAAAGGGTATGCGGGAACATCGGCACCAGCGCGATCGCCTCCAGCGACGGGGTGAGGATCGGCCCGCCGGCGGAGAGCGAGTAGGCGGTGGAGCCGGTCGGCGTGGCGATGATCAGGCCGTCGGAGCGCTGCGAGAAGGCGAAGCGATCGTCGATATACACCTCGAATTCGATCATGTGCGCCACTTTGCCGGGGTGCAGCACCACTTCGTTGATGGCGGTGCTGATGCGGCACTGCTGGTGCTCTTTATGCACGATGGTTTCCAGCAGGAAACGCTGTTCGTCGATGTACTCGCCTTCCAGCACGTCCGCCAGCTGCTGCAGGGCGTTGTCGGGATCGAGATCGGTGAGGAAACCGAGGTTGCCGCGGTTGACTCCGATTACCTTGATGTCGTAGCGCGCCAGCACGCGCGCTGCGCCGAGCATGTTGCCGTCGCCGCCGACCACCACCGCCAGATCGGCGCGCTGGCCGATATCCGCCAGGCTGCCGGTGACGGCGTCTTTCAGCCCCAAATCATGGGCGATTTGGCGTTCGACCATCACCGAATAGCCGCGGGCGACCAGCCAGTGGAACAGCATCTCGTGGGTTGCCAGCGCTGAAGGGTGACGCGGGTGGCCAACAATGCCAATACAGGCGAATTTTTTATTCATTTGTTGTGATTTTCCTCACCGGGACCCGTTTATGCCCCACATTGTGACCGGTTGACTTGAAACCCCGGTTTTGATCCCCATAATAAGCCAAGTTGCGAGATTAATGCTAAAACGCGGAGATATTCATGAGTAGTAAAGAACAGAAGACGCCAAACGAGCAAGTCTCGGAAGAAATGGAACAACACGCTCATCACGAGGATACGCTGCCGGAAGCGGCGGAAGGCGTCGATCTGCGCGATGCGCGTATCGCCGAACTGGAAGCCCAACTGGCGGAAGCTCAGCAGCACGAGCGCGACAGCCTGCTGCGCGCCAAAGCGGAAGCGGAGAACATCCGTCGCCGCGCCGAACTGGACGTCGAGAAAGCGCACAAGTTCGCCCTGGAGAAATTCTCCGGCGATCTGCTGCCGGTGATCGACAACCTGGAGCGCGCGCTGGATCTGGCGGATAAAAACAATCCGGAACTGGCCGCGATGATCGAAGGCATCGAGCTGACGCTGAAATCGCTGCTGGACGTGGTGCGCAAGTACGGCATCGAAATCGTCGGCGACGTCAACGTGCCGTTCAACCCGGAAGTACATCAGGCGATGAGCATGATGGAATCCGCCGATCACCAGCCGAACCACGTGATGATGGTGATGCAGAAAGGCTATACGCTGAACGGCCGCCTGCTGCGTCCGGCGATGGTCGCGGTCTCCAAAGCCAAGGCGTAATCGCCCCGGCAACGGCATAAAGAAAGGCACCCGAGGGTGCCTTTTTTGTCTCTGGACTACGCCTGCGGCAGGCGCGGCATCCAGTCGATCGGCGTGAGCCCTTGCTGCTCCAGCAGCTGATTGGCCTGCGAGAAGTGGCGGCAGCCGAGGAAACCGCGGTGCGCGGAGAGCGGCGACGGGTGCGGCGCTTTCAGCACATGGTGGCGGTTGCGGTCGATAAAGTTGCCTTTCTTCTGCGCGTGCGAGCCCCACAGCAGGAACACCACGCCTTCGCGGTTCTCGTTCAGGGCGGCAATCACCTTATCGGTAAAGGTTTCCCAGCCCAGGTTGGCGTGCGAGTGCGCGCGGCCGCCTTCCACCGTCAGCACGGTGTTGAGCAGCAGCACCCCCTGTTCGGCCCAGCTTTGCAGGTAGCCGTGATCCGGGCGCTCGAAACCGGGAATGTCGGTCGCCAGCTCTTTATACATGTTCACCAGCGACGGCGGCGCCGGCACGCCGGGGCGCACCGAGAAAGAGAGGCCGTGCGCCTGATTGGGGCCGTGATACGGATCCTGGCCGAGGATGACGACCTTGACGTCCGCCAGCTCGGTATAGCGGAAAGCGTTGAACACGTCCTTCTGCGGTGGATAAATGGTCTTACCGGCCTGGCGCTCAGCGGCAACAAAGGCGAGCGTTTCAACAAAATAGGGCTGCTCTTTCTCTTTGCCGATCACGTCATGCCAGGTGAGGGAGGTGGCCATAAACGCTCTCCTTTGTTTTCTTTAGCAATTCATGGGCTATAGCTTACCGTTTCAGCACGCGCAGCGAAACCCGCTTTTCATTTCTCGCCGCCGTGCCTTATGCAATTATTTTTGAAAATTTACAAAAATAATTGGTTTTTGCCGCAGTGGGAAAATTGATATAAAACATAAATTTGCCCCTTCACGCCCTGTGCCTACCCGGTAAAAATTGACTTTAATCAAAGAACTGGCCCGGTCAGGCTGGTATACAGAACAACAAGACAACAATGGTTTTACCAAATGGCCGAAACCAGAATTGGGTTTTCTCACGATGTGAATTTTTACGCCCTTGTACGGAGGCAACATAATGATTACCGGTATTCAAATTACCAAAGCGAACGACCAGGCGCTGGTGAATTCTTTCTGGCTGCTGGACGATGAAAAAGCGGAAGCTCGCTGCGTGTGCGCCAAGGCCAACTACGCGGAAGATCAGGTTGTCGCGGTCAGCGATCTGGGCCAGATCGAATACCGTGAAGTGCCGCTGGAAATGCAGCCGACCGTGCGCGTGGAAGGCGGCCAGCACCTCAACGTCAACGTGCTGCGTCGCGAAACCCTGGAAGACGCGGTCAAGCATCCGGAAAAATACCCGCAGCTGACCATCCGCGTGTCCGGCTATGCGGTGCGTTTCAATTCCCTGACGCCGGAACAGCAGCGCGACGTTATCGCCCGCACCTTTACCGAAAGCCTGTAATCGGCGGCGCAGTCAATCAGGGAGCTTCGGCTCCCTTTTTTGTGCTTGATAGCCGAAAACTGAAGGCGGATCACATTCTGCACAAAGATAAGCATTCCTGATACAGAACTCATCCGACCTGCCGATAGCTAAATCAGCACCTATTCAGGTGCTAAATAAAAAAGTCTATCGACAAGGAGTCGGCATGAGTATGCCTTTAAGTTTTACCTCTGCAGTATCCCCGGTGGCCGCGATCCCTACACCTCGCGCCGCTGCCGAAACGGCGACGGCATCGCAGCCTGCGGCCGCGCCGGCAAATCCGGCGCCGGTGGCCACCCCTTCTCAGAATACGCTGAACGCGCAGAACCTGTTGAATACGCTGGTCGGCGATATCTCCGCGGCGGCGCCGACGGCGGTTGCGCCGGGCGTGACCCGGGGACAACAATCTCAGGAAGGCGATTATGCGTTGGCGCTGTTGGCCAAGGACGTTTACTCGCTGAACGGCCAGGGCGCCGCCGGGTTCAACCGTCTGAGCGACAGCGCGCTGCTCGGTTTCGGTATCGATCCCGCCAGCCTGCACGACGCGGGCAGCGGTTTCCAGGCCGGGATTTACAGCAACGACAAGCAGTATGTGTTGGCGTTCGCCGGCACCAACGACTGGCGCGACTGGCTGAGCAACGTGCGGCAGGCGACGGGGTATGACGATGTGCAGTACAATCAGGCGGTTGCCGCCGCCAAAAGCGCCAAGGCGGCCTTCGGCGATGCGCTGGTGATCGCCGGTCATTCGCTCGGCGGCGGTCTGGCGGCCACGGCGGCGCTGGCGACCGGCACCGTCGCGGTCACCTTCAATGCGGCCGGGGTGTCGGATTACACCCTGAATCGCCTGGGGATCGATCCGGCGGCGGCGAAGAAAGACGCCGAAGCCGGCGGCATTCGCCGTTACAGCGAGCAATATGACATGCTGACCAGCACCCAGGAATCGACTTCGCTGATCCCGGACGCCATCGGCCACAACATTACCCTGGCCAACAACGATACCCTGACCGGCATCGATGACTGGCGGCCGAGCAAGCATCTGGATCGCAGCCTGACGGCGCACGGCATCGACAAGGTGATAAGCTCGATGGCGGAACAAAAGCCGTGGGAGGCGAAGGCCAATGCCTGAAGGGGGTCGCTTGCGGCGGGCGCTGGCGATAGCCTTACTGGCGCTGGTCGCGGTGACCGGTTTACTGATGATGGCTAAGGAGCAACAGATGGGGCAGGAGATTTCACCGTTTGACGGCCGCAGCAACCAGGCGCTGGCTCAGGCGGTGGCGCGCGGCGATACGCAGGGCATCGGTGCGCAGGCCACGCAGGATCGCTTGCGCGAACGGGGCGATCGGCAGGTCACGCTGTTGCAGTGGGCGGTGCTTTCGCAACAGCCGGCCAGCGTGCAGACGTTGCTGGAGCTCGGTGCCGACCCGGCGACGGCGGGGCTGGACGGCAACAGCGCGCTGCACACCGCGGCGATGTTGCAAGACGCACAGTATCTGCGGTTGTTGCTGACCGAAGGGGCGCCGGTGAACGTGCGCAATGCCGTTACCGGCGCCACGCCGCTCGCGGCGGCGGTGCTGGCCGGGCGTGAGGAGCAGTTGCGGCTGCTGCTGGCGGCCGGGGCGGACACCACGTTGAGCGATCGGCTGGGGGATACCCCGCTGCATCTGGCGGCGAAGATCAACGCGCCGCACCTAGCGCTGTTGCTGTTGCAGGCCGGTGCCGATGCCCGGGCGCGCAATCAGCAGGGTTATGCGTTCCAGTTTTACTTCTCGCAAACGCCGGCGCATTTGCAGAATGACGAGCTGAAGGCGCAGTTCCGCGAGCTGGATAAATGGCTGCAGGGGCGCCGCCTGGCCACGCATTACGCGCAGCAGTAAACGCCCATAAAAAAACCGCCTGTACAGGCGGTTTTTTCTTAGGCAGCGGCGGTTATTGCGCGTCGCCGGCCGGTTTGGCCTTCGCCTGACGGCGTTTGCCGACGTTTTTGGCGTCGCGATGGCGCACTTTCACCTTGGCCTTTTCTTTGTTCTTCGCCTTGTCTTCCGCGCGCTTGGCCAGCACTTTCTTCGACGGTTTACCGTTGCTCTTCTCGTTCGGCACCTTGGTTTTCGGCCGCAGTTCGTCGATCACGCGCGCTTTCAGCGGCTCGTTCAGGTAACGGCCCACTTTGCCCAGCAGCAGATGGTCGTGCGCTTCCACCAGCGAAATGGCAGTGCCTTTGCGCCCGGCGCGGCCGGTACGGCCGATGCGGTGCAGGTAGGTATCCGCAGTGCGCGGCATGTCGAAGTTGAACACGTGGGTGATATCGAGGATATCCAGGCCGCGCGCGGCAACGTCGGTGGCCACCAGCACGTTAACCCGGCCATCCATCATGCGTTTGACCGCTTCGTTGCGTTTGGCCTGCACCATTTCGCCTTCGAGATAGCAGGTGTTGATGCCCGCTTCGCGCAGCCAGGTGGCCAGCTCATGCACGCGCTCGCGCTTGCGCACGAAGATCACCGATTTCTGCACGTCCGGCTGCTTCAGCAGGTGGATCAGCAGCGCGGTTTTGTGCTGCACGTCATCGGCGCGATAGTACCATTGCAGGATCTTTTTGCGTTCGCGGCGCGACGGATCGGCTTCCACTTCCACCGGCTCTTTCAGGATGCGCTCGGCGAATTCGCGGATCGCTTCGCCTTCCAGCGTGGCGGAGAACAGCAGCGTCTGGTTGCGCCAGCGGGTTTCGGCGGAGATGGTTTCGATGTCCTGCGCGAAGCCCATGTCGAGCATGCGGTCGGCTTCGTCGAGGATCAGGGTTTCCACCGCGCGGCAGTCGAAGTTCTCTTCTTTAATGTATTGCAGCAAGCGGCCGGTGGTGGCGACCACCACGTCCTGGTTTTCGCTGAACACTTCCGCGTGGTTCATGTAAGCGACGCCGCCGGTGATGGTGGCGATATCCAGCGAGGTATGAGCAGCCAATTCACGCGCCTGATCGGCGACCTGCATCGCCAGTTCACGCGTTGGCGTCAGGATCAGCACGCGCGGCGGGCCGGATTTCTTGCGTGGAAAGTCCAGCAGGTGCTGCAACACGGGCAGCAGGAAGGCGGCGGTTTTGCCGGTGCCGGTCGGAGCCGAACCTAAGACGTCGCGCCCGTCCATCGCCGGCGGGATCGCAGCGGCCTGAATGGCGGTGGGGCGATCGTAGCCTTTGTCGCGCAGCGCGTCGATCAGGCGATCATCGAGTTCGAGTTCGGAAAAAGTGGTTGCTGTCATGGTCTACCTCTACTTGGGGCGCCGATTATAGACGGGTTGGCCGCGATCTTCACCTATTTAAGCGGAAAGCCGCTCTTTTCCCGCCGATCAGATTGCCTTATGCTACGCCAGTTTTATAGCCAGGTGGTGAGTGTGAGCAAGCGATCGAAAGCCGATTTTACCCCGCGCCGCGGGGGTTTTACCTTTAAACAATTCTTTGTCGCCCACGATCGTTGCGCCATGAAAGTGGGCACCGACGGGGTGCTGCTCGGCGCCTGGGCGCCGCTGGGGCAGGCGCGCCGGGTGCTGGACATCGGCAGCGGCAGCGGGCTGATCGCGCTGATGCTGGCGCAGCGCAGCGGCGACGAAGTGACCATCGACGCGGTGGAGCTGGATGAAGCCGCCGCCGGCCAGGCGCGCGAAAACGCGGCGGAATCGCCGTGGCCGCAGCGCATCCGCGTGCATGCGCAGGATATTCACCATTATGCGCAGCAGCATGCCGCTGAGTATGATCTGATCGTCAGCAATCCGCCTTATTTTGAGCCGGCGGTGGCCTGCCGCGATCAGGCGCGCCACAACGCGCGCTACACCGAAACCCTGACGCACGAGGCGCTGTTGGCCTGCGCCGCGCAGCTGTTGGCCGCGCAGGGCACGTTCTGCGTGGTGCTGCCGCACGACATCGGCGCCGAATTCGAACGCCTGGCGCAGCAAAGCGGTTGGCACACGGCGGCGAAAGTGAACGTCAGCGATCGGGCCGATACGCCGCTGCACCGGATGTTGCTGGCGCTGACGCGGCGGGAAACGCCGCTGCGGGAGCAGGCGCTGGCGATCAAACAGGCCGACGGCAGCTATACCGACGATTTCCGCCGGTTGATCACCGACTTCTACCTGTTCTACTGAAAAGAAAAGGGCGCCGATAAGGCGCCCTGTCGCAGAGTTTAAGGTTGCAAAATGGTCGGCAGCGCTTCCGGCAGCAAATCCGGGTAGTCCAGCGTGTAGTGCAGGCCGCGGCTCTCTTTGCGCGCCATGGCGCTGCGCACGATAAGCTCGGCCACCTGCACCAGATTGCGCAGCTCCAGCAGGTTGTTGGAGATGCGGAAGTGCGCGTAGTACTCGTCGATTTCCGCCTGCAGCGTGTTGATGCGGCGCAGGGCGCGCTCAAGGCGCTTGGTGGTGCGCACGATGCCGACGTAATCCCACATGAACAGCCGCAGCTCGTGCCAGTTGTGTTGAATCACCACCCGTTCGTCCGCATCGTCCACCCGGCTTTCATCCCAGTGCGGCACCTGTTTGGCCTGCTGGATGAACGGCAGGCGCTGCAGAATGTCTTCCGCCGCCGACCAACCGTAAACCAGGCACTCCAGCAGCGAGTTCGACGCCATGCGATTGGCGCCGTGCAGGCCGGTGTAGCTGACCTCGCCGATGGCGTACAGCCCGTCGAGATCGGTGCGGCCGTGCTGATCGACCATCACGCCGCCGCAGGTGTAGTGCGCCGCCGGGACGATGGGGATCGGTTGCCGAGTCAGATCGAAGCCCAGCGTCAGCAGCTTTTCGTGGATCATCGGGAAATGCTGGGTGATGAACTCCGCCGGCTTGTGGCTGATATCCAGGTACATGCAGTCGGCGCCCAGGCGCTTCATTTCATGGTCGATGGCGCGGGCGACGATATCGCGCGGGGCCAGTTCGCCACGCGGGTCGAAATCGGGCATAAAGCGGCTGCCGTCCGGGCGCTTCAGGTAAGCCCCTTCGCCGCGCAGCGCTTCGGTCAGCAGGAAGTTGCGCGCCTGTGGGTGGAACAGGCAGGTCGGGTGGAACTGGTTGAACTCCAGGTTGGCGACCCGGCAGCCGGCGCGCCAGGCCATGGCGATGCCGTCGCCGGAGGAGATGTCCGGGTTGGTGGTGTATTGGTATACCTTGGCCGCGCCGCCGGTGGCCAGCACCACCGTTTTGGCGCGGTAGGTTTCCACCCGCTCGAGCTCGCGGTTCCAGACGTAAGCGCCCACGACTCGGCGGGTGCCCGGCAGGCCGATTTTGTTCGAGGTAATAAGGTCAACCGCGTTGCGGCGTTCCATCACGCAAATATTGGGGTGAGCGCTTGCTTTCCCCACCAGCGTGGTCTCTACTTCCTTACCGGTAGCGTCCGCGGCGTGCAGGATGCGGCGATGGCTGTGGCCGCCTTCGCGCGTGAGGTGATAATGCGCCTCGCCCTGCGCGTTGACCTCGGTGTCGAACAGCACACCCTGATCGATCAGCCACTGCACGCAGTGGCGCGCGTTGCCGGCGATGAATTCGACGGCCTCTTTGTCGCACAGGCCGGCGCCGGCAATCAAAGTGTCATCAACGTGTGAGGCAATGCTGTCCGTCTCATCGAACACCGCGGCGATCCCGCCTTGGGCGTAAAAGGTGGCCCCCTCGCTGAGCGGCCCCTTGCTGAGAACGGTAACCTTGCAATGCTGCGCCAGGCGCAGCGCCAGTGACAGGCCCGCAGCGCCGCTGCCGACGATCAGTACATCGCTAACATGTTCAGATGATGGTTGCATAACGTATGATGTGTGCAGAAGAAGAGTGAATTTCATGTTAGCCTAACTGTCCGGGCAAAAGCCACGGATAGGGTGACATCAACAGAAAAAACAATGGCGATATGGAACTTCGTGTTCTATATGAACTCCAAGCGAGTGCTTGCTCAGGAAAATAATGTATGGCTGGCAGTACAATTTTACGCGTGGAGACGGATTTGGGGAGAGTTTACCTCGGATGAGCGAGCAGTTAACGGATCAAGTTCTGGTTGAGCGGGTCCAAAAGGGCGACCAGAAATCGTTTAACCTACTGGTAGTGCGCTATCAGCATAAGGTGGCGAGTCTCGTTTCCCGCTATGTGCCGCAGGGCGATGTGCCCGATGTGGTGCAGGAGTCGTTTATCAAGGCCTATCGCGCACTGGAATCGTTCCGTGGCGACAGCGCTTTTTATACCTGGTTGTATCGAATCGCCGTGAACACGGCAAAGAATTATCTGGTTGCTCAGGGGCGCCGTCCGCCATCCAGTGATGTGGACGCCAACGATGCGGAAAATTACGAAAGTGCGGGCGCACTGAAAGAAATTTCGAACCCTGAGAACTTAATGTTGTCAGAAGAGCTGAGACAGATAGTTTTCCGTACCATTGAGTCTCTCCCTGAGGATCTTCGCATGGCGATTACCCTGCGGGAGTTGGATGGTCTAAGCTACGAAGAGATAGCCGCCATCATGGATTGCCCGGTCGGAACCGTACGTTCGCGTATTTTCCGCGCCCGGGAAGCTATCGATAATAAAGTTCAACCGCTGATCCAGCGTTAGCAATGGCGGGCACAGGAAGGGTACTTAGGCATGCAGAAAGAAAAGCTTTCCGCTCTGATGGATGGTGAATCGTTCGACAGCGAGCTGTTGAGTTCTCTGTCGCAAGATCGAACGCTTCAGCAAAGCTGGCAGAGCTATCACCTGATACGTGACACACTGCGGGGTGATATCGGACAAGTGATGCATTTCGATATCGCCGATCGCGTCGCCGCTGCACTTGAGAAAGAACCTGCCCGGCTGGTGCCTTCCGCCGTCCAGGAATCTCAGCCGCAGCCTCACACCTGGCAGAAAATGCCGTTCTGGGACAAAGTGCGTCCTTGGGCGAGCCAGATTACGCAAATCGGCATGGCGGCCTGCGTGTCGCTGGCGGTCATCGTCGGCGTGCAGCACTACAACCAGCCTTCTGCGTCATCGAACACGTCCGAATCGCCGGCCTTCACCACGCTGCCGATCATGGGCCAGGCCTCACCGGTCAGCCTGGGCGTTCCTGCCGACAGTTTCTCCACCGGCAGCGGCCAACAGCAGCAGGTGCAGGAACAGCGTAAGCGTATCAACGCCATGCTGCAGGACTATGAACTGCAACGTCGCCTGCATTCGGATCAGCTGCAGCTTGAGCAAAGCAATCCGCAACAGGCTGCCATTCAGGTTCCCGGAACTCAGTCTTTAGGAATGCAACAGCAGTAATGAAGCAAATCTGGTTCTCCGTTTGTTTATTGACGGGCAGCCTGCTCTATTCCAGCATCGCCCCGGCGCAGCCGACTGCGTCCGGGGCGTTATTGCAACAGATGAGCAGCGCCAGCCGTTCTCTCAATTACGAGCTCGCCTACATCAGCATCAGCAAGCAGGGAATCGAGTCGTTGCGCTATCGCCATGCGGTGATCGGCAACGTGCCGCTCGGCCAGCTGTTGCACATGGACGGCCCGCGCCGCGAAGTGCTGCAGCGCGGCGGCGGGATCAGCTACTTCGAACCCGGCCTGGAGCCGTTCACGCTCACCGGCGATCACATCGTCGATGCGCTGCCGGCGATCGTTTATGCCGATTTCACCCGCCTGGCCAAGTACTACGACTTCATCTCCGTGGGCAGCACCCGCATCGCCGATCGGCCGTGTGAAGTGCTGCGCGTGGTGGCGCGCGACGGTTCCCGCTACAGCTACATCGTCTGGATGGACGAGGACACCAAGCTGCCGCTGCGGGTGGATTTGCTCGATCGCGACGGCGAAACGCTGGAGCAATATCGGGTGATCTCCTTCGCGGTCGGCGCCGACGTGCAGGGCGCGATGCAGGGGCTGCTCAAAGCCAACCTGCCGCCGCTGCTGTCGCTGCCGGCGGTGGAAAACGTCCAGCTGAGCTGGAGCACCGGCTGGCTGCCGGCGGGGGTAGACGAGGTGGCGCGCAACCGCCGCAAATTGCCTAACGTCGCCGTGCCGGTTGAATCCCGCCTTTACAGCGACGGCTTGTTCAGCTTCTCGGTCAACGTCAGCCCGGCGGGCAGCGGAGCCGGGCAGCAGTACTACCGTCAAGGGCGCCGCACCATCCAGACCGAAGTGCGCGCGGGCAACGAAATCACGATTGTGGGCGAATTGCCGCCGGCGACGGCCAAACGCATCGCCGACAGCATTTCTTTCAAGGTATCGCCGTAATGATGAAAGAGTGGGCCACGGTGGTTTCGTGGCAACAGGGCGTAGCGCTGCTGCGCTGTGAACCCAAGGCCGGCTGCGGCAGCTGCACCGCGCGCTCCGGCTGTGGCGCGCGTGCGTTGAACGAGCTGGTGCCGGAAACCGAGCATCAGCTGCAGGTGCATATCGATCAGCCGCTCGAGCCGGGGCAGCGTGTCGAGGTCGGCATCGCGGAAGGCAGCCTGCTGCGCTCCGCCATGCTGGTTTACCTGACGCCGCTGCTGGGCATGATGCTGGGTGGCGCGTTATTGCAATATTGTTTCGGCAGCGACGCCTCGGCGGCAGTCGGCGCCGTGCTGGGCGGCGGGGTGGCCTTTATGCTGGCGCGCCGCTTGGCCCGGCGTCTGGGCGAGCAGGCCGACTATCAGCCGGTGGTGCTGCAGATTGGCTTACCGCCTACCGCACTGCGCATGCAGGCGGAAAACTCCCCGCTGATTTAAACCGACGGCCGCGTCATCGCCGGGTTGTGATAGGCGGGGATGCGGTTGTGGATCATATGTTCCAGCAGCGCGATGAACAGATCGGCACTGAGCAGCGAATCATCGTTGATAGCGAACAGCACATTGCCCTGGCCGTCGAATAAGCGGATGCCGCGCTGCGGATGATTTTCCAACGCGCGGATCTGCTCGATAGGCACGTTGCCCCGTTCAGTGGTCAGCAGGGTGGCGCTCAGCCGCAGCGTTTCGGTCGGCGTGCCTTGCCGTTTGCCGAGCAGCAACTGCCACAGCCAGCGTGCGTCGCCCTCAACCGTGTGAAACGACACCGTCTCCCCCTGATAGAGCGCGTTCAACGCCAATGGCCCGCGCTGCTGCAGCTGCTGATCGACGATCACGTCCGCCAGTCGCCACGAATGGGCGACATTGCTGAAGACCGTGCACCAGGGCTGATCCGCGCCGGCGCGGAACGCCGTGACGTCAAACAACCCGCCAAAAGCCTTGCCGCCGCGAAAGCGATAGATGTCGCCGATTTTCTCAAACGGAATGAAACGCTCTTTGTGATGGTGGCCGTCAAAGACCCGCACGCCGTGCTCGTAGAGCCGATACGTCAACACCGGGCGCAGGTAATGCCGCAGCGCCAGCAGCGTACAGCCGAGTAAAATTGTGCCCGCGCCGGCCTGCAACAGCGTGATGACGTCGTTCTCATCAATGCTGCTCAGCAGCGGCAGCACCAACAGCGCCGCACCCACGCTGAACAGCAGCGCCGCCGCCGCCAGAATGCCCCAGTTGACCTTCGAAAAATCGTGCCGGCTCAGCATTTGCCCTTTATCGATCATAATGCACCTTCCAATCAACGTACGCAGATATGCTGGTGAACCCCGGTGGGCTGCCGATGTAGTGCCCGGAATAATGTTTTGTCGCGGAGTTCATGCCCTTTCTATCCGAGGGACGGTGGTGGCGTATATGGGGTTTTTCCTAAAGGATGTGGGGCAAAATCGAATTCTAAGAGGTTGATCCAAATATTCTTTTTCGATAATTTCAGAAGGGGTTTATTGCGCTGCGGCCGGTTATGTATTAGCGCCGGAGTTTGACGGCCACGGAGCGCCTGCAAGCCTTGGGTTCAGGCCGTATAGCCCGTGTTAACATCTGTTTTCATCAGCCGGGGCGCCCTGTAACATTTAGCTGCGCATAATAGAATGCCTTCACTGCACCGATCGCTAGGTTTTCAGTGGTGTGGCATGTAGAATGCAGCGATTCAGGTGCAAGACGGCCTAACCCATTCACTGTCGCTTTAGGTCCATGCGGGTTTCTATAGGCGAGTAATTCAGAAATACCAAGGCAGAAAAACTTTTATAATGAAGCATATACGAAATTTCTCCATTATTGCCCATATTGACCACGGTAAGTCGACGCTGTCTGACCGCATTATCCAAATTTGCGGTGGCCTGTCCGACCGTGAAATGGCTGCGCAGGTGCTCGATTCCATGGATCTGGAGCGCGAGCGCGGCATCACCATCAAGGCGCAGAGCGTCACGCTGGATTACAAGGCGCTGGATGGGCAGACCTATCAGCTTAACTTTATCGACACCCCAGGCCACGTTGACTTCTCCTATGAAGTGTCCCGCTCGCTGGCGGCCTGCGAAGGCGCGCTGCTGGTGGTGGACGCCGGCCAGGGCGTAGAAGCCCAGACGCTGGCCAACTGCTACACCGCGATCGAAATGGATCTGGAAGTGGTGCCGGTGTTGAACAAAATCGACCTGCCGGCCGCCGATCCGGATCGCGCCGCGCAGGAAATTGAAGACATCGTCGGCATCGACGCCACCGATGCCGTGCGCTGCTCGGCCAAAACCGGCGTCGGCGTGCCCGACGTGCTGGAGCGCCTGGTGCGCGACATTCCTGCGCCGCAGGGCGATCCGGATGCGCCGCTGCAGGCGTTGATCATCGATTCTTGGTTCGATAACTACCTGGGCGTCGTGTCGCTGGTGCGCGTCAAGAACGGCACGCTGCGCAAGGGCGACAAGATCAAGGTCATGAGCACCGGCCAGGTGTACAACGCCGATCGTTTGGGCATTTTCACGCCGAAGCAGGTCGATCGCGACGTGCTGAACTGCGGCGAAGTGGGCTGGCTGGTCTGTGCGATCAAAGACATCCTCGGCGCGCCGGTGGGCGATACCCTGACGCAGGCGCGTCAGCCGGCGGATAAAGCGTTGCCGGGCTTCAAAAAAGTGAAGCCACAGGTGTACGCCGGTCTGTTCCCGATCAGCTCCGACGACTATGAATCTTTCCGCGATGCGCTGGGCAAGCTGAGCCTTAACGACGCCTCCCTGTTCTACGAACCGGAAAGCTCCACCGCGTTGGGCTTCGGCTTCCGCTGCGGCTTCCTTGGTCTGCTGCACATGGAGATCATTCAGGAGCGTCTGGAGCGTGAATACGATCTGGATCTGATCACCACCGCGCCGACGGTAGTCTACGAAGTGGAAACCACCGGCAAAGAAGTGATCTACGTCGACAGCCCATCCAAGCTGCCGCCGTTGAACAACATCCAGGAACTGCGCGAGCCGATCGCCGAATGCCACATGCTGATGCCGCAGGAATACCTGGGCAACGTCATCACCCTGTGCGTTGAGAAACGCGGCGTGCAGACCAACATGGTCTACCACGGCAACCAGGTGGCGTTGACCTATGAAATCCCGATGGCGGAAGTGGTGCTCGACTTCTTCGACCGCCTGAAGTCCACGTCGCGCGGTTATGCGTCGCTGGATTACAACTTCAAGCGCTTCCAGGCCTCCGACATGGTGCGCGTGGACGTGCTGATCAACAACGAGCGCGTGGATGCGCTGGCGCTGATCACCCACCGCGATAACTCGCAGTATCGCGGCCGTGAATTGGTGGAAAAGATGAAAGATCTGATCCCGCGTCAGCAGTTCGACATCGCGATTCAGGCGGCGATCGGCACGCACATCATCGCGCGCTCCACCGTGAAGCAGCTGCGTAAAAACGTGCTGGCGAAATGCTACGGCGGTGACGTCAGCCGTAAGAAAAAGCTGCTGCAGAAACAGAAAGACGGTAAGAAGCGCATGAAGCAGGTCGGCAACGTCGAGCTGCCGCAGGAAGCGTTCCTGGCCATTCTGCACGTCGGTAAAGACGGCAAGTAACCGCGACGAGTTCGCGAAACGAGGGAGTTTGCATGGCGAATATGTTTGCCCTGATCCTGGCGTTGGCCACCCTGGTCACCGGGATCATCTGGTGCTTCGAGCGCTTTAAATGGGCGCCGGCCCGCCGCGCGAAGATTGCGGCGGTCAACGAGCAGACCGCGGGCGCAGTAGACGATAAAACGCTGGCGAAAGTGGCTAAGCAGCCAGGCTGGGTAGAGACCGGGGCATCGGTCTTCCCGGTGTTGCTGCTGGTCTTTGTGGTGCGCTCGTTTATTTACGAACCGTTCCAAATCCCGTCCGGCTCAATGATGCCGACGCTGTTGATTGGCGATTTCATTCTGGTGGAGAAATATGCTTACGGCATTAAAGATCCGATAACCCAGACCACGCTAATTGAAACCGGTCATCCGAAGCGCGGCGATATTGCGGTATTTAAATATCCGCTGGATCCGAAGCTGGATTATATCAAGCGCGTGATTGGCCTGCCGGGCGACCGTATTACTTACGATCCGGTGAATAAGCGCGTTACGGTGCAGCCGTCGTGCAACAGCGGGCAGTCCTGCGATACCGCGCTGGCGGTCACCTACGCCGACGCGCAGCCGAGCGACTTCGTACAGCTGTTCAGCCGCAGCGGCATGGGCGAGGCCAGCAACGGTTTCTACCAGATCCCGCTGAATGACAACGTGCCGCAGGGCGGCATTCGTCTGCGTGAACGTCAGGAGAGCCTGGGCAACGTGACGCACCGCATCCTGACCGTGCCGGGCACGCAGGATCAGGTGGGCGCTTACTACCAACAGCCGGGCAAACCGCTGGCGGAGTGGGTGGTGCCGGCCGGGCATTACTTCATGATGGGCGACAACCGCGACAACAGCGCGGACAGCCGTTACTGGGGCTTTGTGCCGGAGAAGAATCTGGTGGGTAAAGCCACGGCCATCTGGATGAGCTTTGAAAAGCAGGAAGGCGAGTGGCCTACCGGCGTGCGTTTCAGCCGGATTGGCGGCATTCATTAATCGCTGATTTATTCCCTGTCAATTTCACGCCGCAGCCTGCTGCGGCGTGAAAGATTAAGGGGATATAAACACAGCATTATGTTTCCACTCGTTGTAGAATACTTTCTCGAGCGATAAAAGTTGGCTCCTGCTGGGAGCCACTGCAAACGAAACAGCTTTGGATCGGCTTTCGGCGAAGCAGGCCTGTTCCGTATGCTGCAAGTTTTTGACGCATTCTTGATCTATTGGTAACTCATGAACCCCATCGTAATAAACAGGCTGCAGCGGAAGCTGGGCTACACTTTTCAACAGCAGGAGCTTTTACTGCAGGCTTTGACTCACCGCAGCGCCAGCAGTAAACACAATGAACGTCTTGAGTTTCTGGGTGACTCGATTCTTAGCTTTGTCATCGCCAATGCGCTCTATCACCGCTTTCCTCGCGTAGACGAGGGCGATATGAGCCGCATGCGCGCCACGCTGGTGCGCGGCAACACGCTGGCGGAGATGGCGCGCGAGTTTGACCTGGGCGAATGTCTGCGGCTTGGGCCGGGCGAATTGAAAAGTGGTGGGTTCCGCCGCGAGTCAATCCTGGCGGATACGGTGGAGGCATTGATCGGCGGCGTGTTCCTGGACAGCGACATCCAGACCGTCGAGCGCCTGATTTTGGACTGGTATCGCAGCCGGTTGGACGAAATCAGCCCCGGTGATAAGCAGAAAGACCCGAAAACCCGTTTGCAGGAATTTTTGCAGGGGCGTCATCTGCCGTTGCCTTCTTATTTGGTGGTGCAGGTTCGCGGTGAAGCGCACGACCAAGAGTTTACCATCCACTGCCAGGTGAGTGGTTTGAGCGAGCCCGTGGTGGGCACCGGCTCGAGCCGCCGTAAAGCCGAGCAGGCGGCAGCGGAACAAGCGCTGAAAAAGCTGGAGCTTGAATGAGTGAAGTAAAACAACACTGCGGTTTTATCGCCATCGTCGGCCGCCCGAACGTGGGCAAATCGACGTTGCTGAACCAACTGCTGGGGCAGAAGGTTTCCATTACGTCGCGTAAGCCGCAGACGACCCGTCACCGCATCATGGGCATCGACACCGATGGCGCCTATCAGGCGATCTACGTCGATACCCCAGGGTTGCACATCGAAGAAAAACGCGCCATCAACCGTTTGATGAACCGCGCGGCCAGCAGCTCGATCGGCGACGTCGAACTGGTTATCTTCGTGGTTGAAGGCACCAACTGGACCGCCGACGACGAAATGGTGGTCAACAAGCTGCGCAGCCTGCGCTGCCCGGTATTGCTGGCGATCAACAAGGTAGATAACGTCACCGACAAATCCAAGCTGTTGCCGCACATCGCGTTCCTCAGCCAGCAGATGAATTTCCTCGACGTGGTGCCTATCTCCGCCGAGAAAGGGATGAACGTCGACACCATCGCCGGCATCGTGCGCAAGCTGCTGCCGGAAGCGGAACACCACTTCCCGGAAGACTACATCACCGATCGCTCCCAGCGCTTTATGGCGTCTGAGATCATTCGTGAGAAGCTGATGCGTTTCCTGGGTGAAGAGCTGCCGTATTCGGTGACGGTGGAAATCGAACAGTTCGTGGCCAACGATCGCGGCGGCTACGATGTGCACGGCCTGATCCTGGTCGAGCGCGAAGGCCAGAAGAAAATGGTCATCGGCAACAAGGGCGCCAAGATCAAAACCATCGGCATCGAAGCGCGCCAGGACATGGAACAGATGTTCGATGCCAAAGTGCATCTGGAGCTGTGGGTGAAAGTGAAATCCGGTTGGGCGGACGACGAACGTGCGCTGCGCAGCCTGGGCTATGTTGACGATCTGAAGTAACGCCGTGGACGGCTGGGAGCGCGCTTTCGTCCTGCATGGGCGGCCGTACAGTGAAACCAGTCTGATGCTGGATCTGTTTACCGAAGGTCATGGGCGGGTGCGCTTGCTGGCAAAAGGCGCGCGCAGCCGCCGCTCCAATCTGAAGGGTTGCCTGCAGCCCTTTACCCCCCTGTTAGTGCGCTGGGGCGGCCGCGGCGAAGTGAAAACGCTGCGTAACGCCGAAGCGGTCTCTCTCGGTTTACCCCTCAGCGGCATGATGCTTTACAGCGGCCTGTACGTGAACGAACTGCTGGCGCGCGTGCTGGAGCAGGAAACCAACTACTCGGTGCTGTTCTTCGACTACCTGCAATGCCTGCAGGCGCTGGCGGCGGAAGACAGCTCGCCGGAACAGGCGTTGCGCCAGTTCGAGCTGGCCTTGTTGCAGCACCTGGGTTACGGCCTCGATTTCCTGCACTGCGCCGGCAGCGGCCTGCCGGTGGATGACGCCATGACCTACCGCTACCGTGAAGAGAAAGGCTTTATCGCCAGCCTGGTGGTGGATCACTACAGCTTCACCGGGCGCGAACTGCGCGCGCTGGCGGAGCGGCAGTTTCCCGATGCCGAGACGCTGCGCGCCGCCAAGCGCTTCACCCGCATGGCGCTGAAACCCTACCTCGGCGGCAAGCCGTTGAAGAGCCGCGAACTGTTTCGCCAATTCGTGCGCAAACAGCCGAATACGCCGGTCGACGACGCCTGACCTTTTCCCCTTTTGCCGTTCTGCACCCGCGTGTAAACTGCTGGCACTGAAAATCGTATTTAGAGGTTGTCATGGCTGATTTACTGCTGGGCGTCAATATCGATCACATCGCCACGTTACGTAACGCGCGCGGAACCCAATACCCGGATCCGCTTCAGGCGGCATTCATTGCCGAACAGGCGGGGGCCGATGGCATTACCGTGCATCTGCGCGAAGATCGCCGCCACATCACCGACCGCGACGTGCGCTTGCTGCGCCAGACCATCCAGACGCGCATGAATCTGGAGATGGCGGTGACCGACGAGATGCTGGACATCGCCGTGGAGCTGAAGCCGCATTTCTGTTGCCTGGTACCGGAAAAGCGTGAAGAAGTGACTACCGAAGGCGGCCTGGACGTTGCCGGCCAGCTGGACAAAATGAGCGTGGCGGTCGAGCGCCTGGCGCAGGCGGGCATTCTGGTCTCGCTGTTCATCGATCCCGATCATCGCCAAATCGACGCGGCGGTGGCGGTGGGCGCCCCCTATATCGAAATCCACACCGGCGCCTACGCCGAAGCGCAGGGCGAGCTGGCGGTTCAGGCCGAGCTGCGCCGCATCGCGGTCGCCGCCGCCTACGCGGCCGAGAAGGGGCTGAAGGTCAACGCCGGCCACGGCCTGACCTATCACAACGTGCAGCCGATCGCTGCGCTGCCGGAAATGCACGAGCTGAACATCGGCCATGCGATTATCGGCCAGGCGGTGATGAGCGGGCTGCCGGCTGCGGTTGCCGACATGAAAGTGCTGATGCGGGAAGCGCGCCGGTAATGGCGGTGCTCGGGCTGGGTACCGACATCGTCGAGATGGCGCGTATCGAAGCGGTGGTGGAGCGCAGCGGCGATCGTCTGGCGCGCCGCGTGCTGAGCGACGCCGAATGGGCGCTGTACCAGCAGCACCAGCAGCCGATTCGCTTTCTGGCCAAGCGTTTCGCCGTGAAAGAGGCCGCCGCCAAGGCGTTCGGCACCGGCATTCGCAACGGCCTGGCGTTCAACCAGTTCGAGGTGTTCAACGATGCGCTGGGCAAACCGAATATTCGTTTGCACGGCCGCGCCGCCGAGCTGGCGGGGGAGATGGGGGTCACCGCGATCCACGTTTCGCTGGCCGATGAAAGGCGCTATGCCTGCGCGACGGTGATCGTCGAAAGCTGAAAATAGAGAGGGCGCCCTGCGGCGCCCTTGTCAGTCCTGCGGCGGGTTAAATGCGATCGGCGTGGTGCAACACCACGAACTTATCCCACAGCTGCTCATTAGTCTCGCGATGCTGCGGATCGGTAATGATGGTGTTGTCGATGGGGCAGACCTGCTGACAGGTTGGCGTATCGTAATGGCCAACGCACTCGGTGCAGCGGTCGGTATCGATTTGGTAGATCTCATCGCCCATCGAAATCGCCTGGTTCGGGCATTCCGGCTCGCACATGTCGCAGTTGATGCATTTGCGTGTGATTAGCAGGGCCATGGCGTATCTCTCATTATTAACAGGGGTATTTTTCGCAGCGGCGATTATACCGGTTAAACCAACTTTTTCATCAATTGTTCGCTGTGCCTGATACGGTCGCGGGCATGATCGAGGTCGTGCTGGATCAGCGCCATAAACAGCAGGTCGGTGAGAGCGTACTGGGCGGTGCTGGAAGAGATGGCCGCGCTGCGGGTGCGGGGCTCTTCGGCGATGGTATAGAGGCAGTGATCGGCGCGTTGCTGCAGGCCGTTGGGCGAGAAGCTGGTCAGCGCCAGCACCCTGGCGCCGGCCTGGCGCGCTTCTTCCGCCGCCAGATTGATTTCACGCCGCTCGCCGCTGAAGGAGATCGCCACCAGCAGATCGCGTTTGTCCAGCGCCTGCACCGCCGCCAGTTGAACGTGCATATCCGCTTCGGCCACCGCCATCACCCCGATTTTCAGCAGCTTGAAGGAAAAATCCTTGGCCACCAGCCCGGAGGCGCCGATGCCGATCAGCATCACCCGGCGCGCCTGGCGCAGCATGTCCAGCGCCTGATGCAGCCGTTCTTCGCTGTTGATGTCCAGCGTCGCGCGCAGCGCCGCCTGCTTTTCCGCCAACAGCTTTTCACCGACGGTTTTCAGCGTGTCGCTGCTGAGGATGTGGTTATGAACGGTCACTACCGGTTCGGCCTGCGGCTGGGCCAGTGTCTCGCTCAGCGCCAGCTTCAGCGCCGGGAAACCTTTATAGCCCAGCTTTTGGGCGAACTTCACCACGCTCGACTGGCTGACGCCGGCCAGCTGGGCCAGCTTTTGCGAGCTGAGATGGCGCGCCTGTTCGGCGTTGTTCAGCAAAAAATCCGCCAGCTTGCGGTCGTTTTGCGCCAGTGTCGGATACATCTGGCGAATGCGCAGAAGGGTACTCATTGATCTTTCCCTGGAAACCAGCGGCCATTTTGCCACGCAGGCGGCGAAAACGCGCGGTGAAAATTTTTGTGAGCTCGTCGTTAAAATAGCAAATAGCGCTCGCTTTGTTGAATAAAATATTCAAATATTGACTTAATTTTGTGAATTAAAAATTCAAAGGTGAACAGATGAACTTAGGCGCACTGGTATCGGAAACCCGCAACCCGGCCACTATGGGGCTGGATGAGATGTCGACGTTGGACATGGTCCGCTGCTTTAACCAGGAAGATCGCAAGGTGCCGGAGGCGATTGAAAAAGTGCTGCCGGCGATCGCGCAGGCGGTCGATTTGGCCGCGGCGGCGCTGAAGGTCGGCGGGCGGTTGATTTATTTGGGCGCCGGCACCAGCGGGCGCCTGGGCGTATTGGATGCCTCCGAGTGCCCGCCGACCTTCGGCGTGCCGCACGGCGTGGTGGTGGGGCTAATCGCCGGCGGGCCGGGCGCGCTGCTGAAGGCGGTGGAAGGGGCGGAAGATGACGCAGCCCTGGGCGAGGCCGACCTCCGGGCGCTGAACCTGACCGCCGTCGATATGGTGGTGGGGTTGGCGGCCTCGGGGCGCACGCCCTACGTGATCGGCGCGCTGCGCTATGCGCGCGGGCTGGGTTGCCCGACGGCGGCCATCTCCTGCAACCCGGATTCGCCGATCGCGCACGAAGCGCAGGTGGCGATCTCGCCGGTGGTGGGGCCGGAGGCGCTGACCGGTTCGACGCGCCTGAAATCCGGCACCGCGCAGAAGCTGGTGCTTAACATGCTGTCGACCGGCGCGATGGTCAAGCTGGGCAAGGTTTACCAGAACCTGATGGTGGACGTGAAGGCCACCAACGTCAAACTGGTGGATCGCGCCTGCCGCATCGTGGTGGAGGCCACCGGCGCCGAACGCGCTCAGGCGGAGGCGGCGCTGGCGCAGACCGGCTTTGAGGTCAAACCTGCGATCCTGATGATTTTAGCCGGCGTCAGCGCCGATGAGGCGCAGCAGCGGCTGCAGCGGCACGACGGCTACCTGCGCGCGGCGTTGGCGCGTTAATTCACGGTGGGGGCGGCGATGGACAAGACAACGGCATTGGCGACACAGATCCTGGCGGGCGTGGGGGGCGAGGGCAATATCCTCAAACTGGAGAACTGCATGACGCGGGTGCGCGTCGAGGTCAGCGACGAACAGCGGCTGGATCTGGCGGCCCTCAAGCAGTTGCCCGGCGTGAAGGGCTATATCAAGCAGGGTGAACAGCATCAGTTTATCGTCGGCCCGGGCGCCGCCGCCAAGGTGGTGGACGCCATGCGCGCTTTGCTGAGCGGCAGCGCGCAGCCCGCCGTTGGTGACGCCGCCCGCACCAAGGCGCAGGCCAAACAGAAATACGCGGCGCCGATGAGCGGCGCGCTGAAAAAGCTGGCCGACGTTTTTATTCCGCTGATCCCGGCGTTTATCGCCTCGGGGCTGATCACTGGCATCATCAACCTGCTGAAACGGCCCGACATCGCCGGACAGTTGGCATTGGACTACCCGAACGCGCTGGGGCTGCTGGCGATCTTCGGCAGCGCGGTGTTCGCCATCATGAACATTCTGGTCGGGGTGAACGCCGCGCGGGTGTTCGGCGGCTCACAGGCGATGGGCGGCGTGATGGCCGGGATCCTCTCCAGCCCGGCGCTGGCGCAGATCACCCTGTTCGGCGAGGCGCTGCAGCCGGGGCGCGGCGGGGTGATCGCCGTGCTGCTGGTGGTGGCGTTGATGTGCTGGGTGGAGAAACGCCTGCGCACGCTGCTGCCGGAGTCGGTCGAACTGATCCTCAATCCGCTGCTGACCACGCTGGTGACCGCCTCGTTGGCGATCCTGATCCTGCAGCCGATCGGCGGCGCCATTTCCGATGCCATCGCCCACGGCGCCAATCTGGCGATCGACAAAGGCGGGCTGCTGGTGGGGGCGCTGCTCTCCGGGCTGTTCCTGCCGCTGGTGCTGTCCGGCTTGCACCAGGGGCTGGTGCCGATCCACGTCGAGCTGGTGCAGGCGCACGGTTCCAACCCGCTGTTGCCGATCCTGGCGATGGCCGGCGTCGGTCAGGTGGGGGCGGCGCTGGCGGTGCTGTTGAAAACCCGTAACGCGCGGCTGAAGAAGGTGATCAAAGGGGCGTTGCCGGTCGGCATTCTCGGCATCGGCGAGCCGCTGATCTTCGGGGTGACGCTGCCGCTGGGCCGGCCGTTTATCGGCGCCTGCCTCGGCGGTGCGGTAGGCGGCGCGCTGATCAGCTACTGGAAAGTGGCGACGGTGATTACCTTTGGCATTTCGGGGCTGCCTTTGGCGTTGACCATCGTCTCAGGTAAGGTGATGTTGTATCTGGCGGGGATGCTGATTACGATTATCGCCGGTTTTCTCTTCACCTGGATGATGGGGTTCAACGATCCCGAGGAGTAGCGTTTGAGCGACAAGCAGCAACCATCGGCCGCAGCAGGGCGCCGCGTGGTCTTTTTCGATCTGGACGGCACTCTGCATCAGGAGGATATGTTCGGCAGTTTCTTGCGTTTCCTGCTGCGCCGTTTACCGCTGAATTTGCTGCTGGTGATACCGCTGTTGCCATTGATTGGTCTGGCGCTGTTGCTGCTGGGGCGCGCCGCGCGCTGGCCGATGAGCCTGTTGTTGTGGGCTATCACCTTCGGGCGTACCGAAGCGACGCTGAAGGCGCTGGAGCGGCAGTTCATCGAGGTTTTCCGCCAGAGGGTGACTGCGTTTCCGGTGGTGCAAATGCGCTTGCGGCAGTATCTGGATGAGCACGATGCCGAGGTGTGGCTGATTACCGGCTCGCCGGAGCAACTGGTGGCGCAGGTGTATCGGGATTCGGCGTTTCTGCCGCGGGTGCGGTTGGTCGGCAGCCGCATCGCGCGCCGCTATGGCGGCTGGGTGCTGACCTTGCGCTGTCTGGGCGTACAAAAAGTGGTGCAGCTGGAGCAACGGCTCGGCGCGCCGCTGAAGCTGTACAGCGGTTACAGCGACAGCAAGCAGGATAACCCGCTGCTGTTTTTTTGCGAGCACCGTTGGCGGGTGAGTAAGCAGGGCGAGCTGCAGCAGCTGGAATAAACAAAGGGCGGAGAATTCCGCCCTTTGCTGTTATCGCTGCCGCGATCAGTCTTCGGTTACGTCGTGCGGTTTGCGTCCGAGCTGCCAAATCTTCTCCGCATAATGCCCCAACGCCCACAGGCTCAGGCCGAGCAGCGCGAAGAAAATCGTCTTCGGCATGCTGTCCCAGAAAAATTCGAACAGGCGGGTATAGAGGTTGATACCGAGGAAGGTCAGCCCGAAACCGCGTAGCATGGCGTCGTCATGCTTCAACCCCAGCCAGATGGCGGCGAAGGCGGCCAGCCCGAACAGCAGGCTCCAGTGGAACAGCTCAATCTGGCGCGCGCGGTACCAGCTGTCGAGATCGCCGTAGTTGCCGAAGATGGACAGCAGCCACAGCGCGATGAACAGGTACAGCAGGCCCATCGCCAGCGATACCCGCTGCAGGCCGCGCTGCGCCAATAGCGGCCGCAGCAGCAATGCGGCGGCGATCAGCACCGCGCCGAAGGCGATAAAGCGAATCGGGTAGCTCATGCCGAGCCAGTAGGCGCCCCAGCCGGACAGGTAGCCGGTCTCGGCGCCGAAGGCATTGCCGAGCGACAGCAGGGCGAACCACCATACCAGCCCGGAGCGGCTGAACCAGCCGATGGCGCCGTACAGCAGCGCGGCGACCAGCAGCAGCACGGAAACCCGCCCGCTGCCGTTATCCAGCCAGACGCCCAGTTGCCATAAGGCGCAGGCGGTGAGCAACACGGCGACAAACAGCGCCGCCTCATTGCCGTAGCGTTTTTCCGGGTGGCGTTGACGACGACGCAGCGCCCAGACGTAGGCCAGCGCCGCCAGTAGGCCGGCGATCGCCATGCGCACCGGCGCGTCGAAGCGGAACAGTTCGCTCAGCCATTCAAGCAGTGCGCTGTCGGCGAACAGGCTGGTGACGGCGATCAGCAACGAGGCCAGCGCGGCGAGAAACGCATAGCGCGCCAGCCGTCGCCAGTCGAAAGGCTGCACGTCCACATGCAGCAGCAGTTGCTGTTGTTGCTCGGGGGTCAAGGCACCTTCCCCAACCCAGCCGTCCAGCGCCTTGCGCACCACGACGGCGTTCTTTTTACTGAGTTTCATGTTTCTTGTCCCTGAATCACACGCTGATGTGGCCAGTATAGCCATTGGCGGGCGGCTACGACAAAGGGAGGCTAGTGTGTATAATGCCCGCCGCAAAAGCGCACGAGGAATTATGCGATGACTGAATATAACGATGAGTACTGGATGCGTCAGGCATTGCAGCTGGCCCTGCGCGCGCAGGAAGAGGGCGAGGTGCCGGTGGGTGCGCTGCTGGTGCTGGACAATCAGGTGATCGGCGAGGGCTGGAACCGGCCGATCGGCCGGCACGATCCTACCGCGCACGCCGAGATCATGGCGCTGCGGCAGGGCGGCGCGGTGCTGCAAAACTACCGCTTGTTGAACGCCACGCTGTACGTCACGCTGGAGCCTTGCGTGATGTGCGCCGGTGCGATGGTGCACAGCCGTATTCGCCGGCTGGTGTATGGCGCCGCCGACGAGAAAACCGGCGCGGTCGGTTCACTGGTGGACATTCTGCGCCATCCGGGCATGAACCATCAGGTGGAGATCGTCTCGGGCGTGCTGGCGGACGAATGCGCCGCCACCTTGAGCAATTTCTTCCGCCTGCGCCGCGAACAGAAAAAAGCGCTCAGGCTGGCGCAGCGGGCGGCGGATAAGCCGGAATAATCAGTAGTTGAGCGCCAGTTCCGGCATCACCGTCGGGTAGCCTTTCCCCAACGCCTCTTGCTCGGCGGCCGCTTGCGCCGCCTTTCTCTCTTTTTCCTGCAGATAACCCACCAGGCTGACCTGGTAGCGGCGGATGTTTTCTACATAGTTGTAGGCTTCACGCCCGCGCGCATAGCCATAGGTCAGCTGCGGGTAGTAGCGCTTTTGGCTGAGCATCGGCAGGCGCTGTTTGACGTCGACCCAGCTGTCCGGATTGCCTTTTTGCGTTTTGGTCAGCTTGCGTGCGTCCAGCATATGGCCCCAGCCCATGTTGTAGGCCGCCAGCGAGAACCAGATGCGCTCATCTTCCGGCACGCTGTCCGGCACCTTGGCCATCAGCCGCTGCAGGTACAGGGCGCCACCCTGAATGCTCTCTTCCGGATCGAGGCGATCGTTGACCCCCAGGCCGTCGGCGGTGGCGCGGGTCAGCATCATCAGGCCGCGCACGCCGGTGGGGGAGGTGGCCTGCGGATTCCAGTGCGATTCCTGATAGGCGATGGCCGCCAGCAGCTTCCAGTCGATCTCGTTGGCGTGTTTCTCGAACAGCGGGCGGAAGTTGGGCAGCACCGAGTCGATGGCCGACAGGAAGGTTTTGGTATCCACGTAGTCGAAGCTGCCGACGTGGCCGAGGTATTTCTCTTCCAGCCGCGCCAGGGTGCCGTCGTCCACCATCTGGCTGTAGAAATCCAGCATCGCCGCGTACAGGCTGTCATCGCCGTCGCGTTTGAGGTACCAGGTGACCGGCTCTTCGTCGGTGACGTCGAACGCCACCGCCAGCTGCGGATGGATGCGCTGCAGCAGCGCGATGGTCACCGAATCGCCGAGGGTATAGTCCAGCTTGCCGTCGGCAACCCGCTCCAGCAGCTCTTTGGAGGTGAGATCGCTGGAGGACTCCCAGGCGAGATCCGGGTATTTATCCTGTTTGAGCTGCTTTAGCGTGCTGACGTGCGCGGAACCGGAGGCGACCGCCAGCTTGCCTTTGATGTCGGCGAAGCCTTTTGGCCGCGGGGTGCCCAGCCGGTACACCAGCTGTTGGGAAACGGAGTAGTAGGCGGGGCCGGTGCGCGCGCGGCTGAGGCGCTCCTGGTTGTAGATAAGGCCCGCCGCCAGCAGGTCGGCGTCGTCGTCGTCCAGATCGTCGAACAGGTCATTGATGTTCTGATGGGGGATCACCACCAGTTTTACCCCGAGGTAGTTGGCGAAGCGCTTGGCCAGTTCGTAGTCGAGCCCACCCGGCCCTTGCTTGGTGTTGAAATAGGTCAGCGGTGAGTTCAGCGTGCTGATACGCAACTCGCCGCGGGAAATGATCTCCTGGAGTTGCCCGCCCTGGCCGCTGCGCCAGGTGATATTGGGCCACAGCGCGAGAGCCAGAAGCAGGGTGACAACGCCGATGAGGATGTAGTTTATTTTAAGACGTTTCAAATAGTTATCCAGTGGTGGTACAGGTACGCCGGCGACGATAACCGCGACTTTTCTCATGGTTAAATCACCAGTGCGGGGGGCATTTTGCGCAACAAAACGCCAGTGTGCAACTTTATTGACACGTTATGACAATTCGACGGTGCGGCGCGCTTTTATCAATAATCCCTACGCAAACGGTTTCGTCGGCGGCGAGGATTCTCTATAATGACGCGCGTTTTCCCCTGTTGCGCCCAATGAAGCGTCTTATCCGTCGCTTCGAAGACGAGAGAACTTTGATTATGGAAATTCTGCGTGGTTCGCCCGCTTTATCGGCTTTTCGCATTACCAAACTGCTGTCCCGCTGCCAGGACGCCCACCTGCCCGTCAGTGATATCTACGCCGAGTACGTCCACTTTGCCGATGTTAGCGCACCGCTAAGTGCCGAAGAACACGCCAAACTTCAGCGCTTGCTCAAGTACGGTCCTTCTCTCGCCGAACACGCCCCCGAAGGCCGGCTGCTGCTGGTCACGCCGCGCCCGGGCACCATTTCCCCCTGGTCTTCCAAAGCCACCGACATCGCCCACAACTGCGGTTTGCAACAGGTGCTGCGGCTGGAGCGCGGTCTGGCGTTCTACGTCAAGGCGCCTGAGCTGACCGAAGCCCAGTGGCACCAGCTCGCCGCGCTGCTGCACGATCGCATGATGGAAACCGTCTTCAGCGAGTTGCAACAGGCTGAACAGCTGTTCGCGCACCATCAGCCGGCGCCGTATCAGTCGGTCGACGTGCTGGGCGCAGGGCGCGCCGCGCTGGAGCAGGCCAACGTCCGGCTCGGCCTGGCGCTGGCGCAGGACGAGATCGATTACCTGCTGAATGCCTTTACCGGTTTGGGGCGCAACCCGACGGATATCGAACTCTATATGTTTGCGCAGGCCAACTCTGAGCACTGCCGCCACAAGATTTTCAATGCCGACTGGATCATCGACGGCGAACAGCAGCCCAAGTCGCTGTTCAAAATGATCAAGAACACCTATGAGCAGACGCCGGACTATGTGCTGTCGGCGTATAAAGACAACGCCGCGGTGATGGAAGGCTCGCAGGTCGGCCGCTTCTTCGCCGCGTCGGAGAACGGCACGTACGACTACCATCAGGAAGACGCGCATATCCTGATGAAGGTGGAAACTCACAACCACCCGACGGCGATCTCGCCGTGGCCGGGCGCCGCGACCGGCTCCGGCGGCGAGATCCGCGACGAAGGCGCCACCGGCCGCGGCGCCAAGCCGAAGGCCGGCCTGGTGGGCTTCTCGGTGTCCAACCTGCGCATTCCCGGCTTTGAACAGCCGTGGGAGCAGGACTTCGGCAAACCGGAGCGCATCGTCACCGCGCTGGACATCATGACCGAAGGCCCGCTGGGCGGCGCGGCGTTCAACAACGAATTCGGTCGCCCGGCGCTGCTGGGCTACTTCCGTACCTATGAAGAGCGCGTCAACAGCCATAACGGCGTTGAGCTGCGCGGCTACCACAAACCGATCATGCTGGCGGGCGGCATCGGCAACATCCGCGCCGATCACGTGCAGAAAGGGGAAATCACCGTCGGCGCCAAGCTGGTGGTGCTGGGCGGCCCGGCGATGAATATCGGTCTGGGCGGCGGCGCGGCGTCATCGATGGCGTCCGGCCAGTCCGATGCCGATCTGGACTTCGCGTCGGTGCAGCGCGACAACCCGGAAATGGAACGCCGCTGTCAGGAAGTGATCGACCGCTGCTGGCAGCTGGGCGACCAGAACCCGATCCTGTTTATCCATGACGTCGGCGCCGGCGGCCTGTCCAACGCCATGCCGGAGCTGGTGAGCGACGGCGGCCGCGGCGGCCGCTTCGAACTGCGCGACATCCTCAACGACGAGCCGGGCATGAGCCCGCTGGAAGTATGGTGCAACGAATCGCAGGAACGTTACGTGATGGCGATCGCCCCGGCGCAGATGGCGCAGTTCGACGAGATCTGCCGCCGCGAGCGCGCGCCTTACGCGGTGATCGGCGAAGCGACCGAAGAGCAACATCTGACGTTGAACGATCGTCACTTCGACAATCAGCCGATCGACATGCCGCTGGACGTGCTGCTCGGCAAGACGCCGAAGATGACCCGCGACGTGACCCGTCTGCAGGCGCAGGGCCAGGCGGTACAGCGTGAGAACATCACGCTGGCCGACGCGGTGAAGCGCGTGCTGCATCTGCCGGCCGTCGCGGAGAAAACCTTCCTGATCACCATCGGCGACCGCACCGTCACCGGCATGGTGGCGCGCGACCAAATGGTCGGCCCGTGGCAGATCCCGGTAGCCGACTGCGCGGTCACCACCGCCAGTCTGGACAGCTATTATGGCGAAGCGATGTCGCTCGGCGAACGCGCACCGGTGGCGCTGCTGGACTTCGCCGCCTCCGGCCGCCTGGCGGTCGGGGAAGCGCTGACCAACCTGGCCGCCACGGAAATCGGCAGCCTGAAGCGCGTGAAGCTGTCCGCCAACTGGATGGCCGCCGCCGGCCACCCGGGCGAAGACGCCGGCCTGTACGAAGCGGTGAAAGCGGTGGGCGAAGAGCTGTGCCCGGCGCTGGGCATCACCATTCCGGTGGGCAAAGACTCCATGTCGATGAAAACCCGCTGGCAGGAGGGCAATGAACAGCGTGAAATGACCTCGCCGCTGTCGCTGGTCATCACCGCCTTCGCCCGCGTGGAAGACGTGCGCCACACCGTGACGCCGCAATTGCGCACCGATAAGGGCGACAGCGCGCTGCTGTTGATCGACCTGGGCAACGGCCATAACGCGCTGGGCGCTACCGCGCTGGCGCAGGTTTATCGCCAACTGGGCGACAAACCGGCCGATGTGCGCGATGTCGCGCAGCTGGCGGGCTTCTTCAACGCCATGCAGCAGCTGGTGGCCGATCGCGCGCTGTTGGCTTATCACGACCGCGCTGACGGCGGCCTGCTGGTGACGCTGGCGGAGATGGCCTTCGCCGGTCACTGCGGCGTAGAGGTTAACCTCGATGGCCTCGGCGACGATGCGCTGGCGGTGCTGTTCAACGAAGAGCTGGGCGCGGTGATCCAGGTGAGCGCCGAACGTCTCGACGACGTGAAGCGGGCGTTCGCGCAGCACGGTCTGACCGACAACGTGCATCACATCGGCAGCGTACAGGCCGGCGATCGTTTCGTCATCAATCAGCACGGCAAAGCGTTGTACAGCGAAAGCCGCAATACCCTGCGCACCTGGTGGGCGGAAACGACCTGGCAGATGCAGCGTCTGCGCGACAACCCGGCGTGCGCCGATCAGGAACATCAGGCCAAGCAGGATGAACAAGATCCCGGCCTGAACGTGAAGCTGACCTTCGCACCCGAGGAAGACATCGCTGCGCCGTACATCGCCAAGGGCGCTCGCCCGAAAGTGGCGGTGCTGCGCGAGCAGGGGGTGAACTCCCACGTTGAAATGGCGGCGGCGTTCCACCGCGCCGGCTTTGACGCCGTGGACGTGCACATGAGCGATCTGCTGGCCGGGCGTCGCGATCTGCAGGACTTCCACACGCTGGTGGCCTGCGGCGGCTTCTCTTACGGCGATGTTCTGGGCGCCGGCGAAGGCTGGGCGAAGTCTATCCTGTTCAACGAGCGGGTGCGCGACGAGTTCGAGGCGTTCTTCCACCGTCCGCAGACGCTGGCGCTGGGCGTGTGCAACGGCTGCCAGATGATGTCCAACCTGCGTGAGCTGATCCCGGGCGCCGAACACTGGCCGCGCTTCGTGCGCAACCTGTCGGATCGCTTCGAGGCGCGCTTCAGCCTGGTGGAAGTGGCGGCCAGCCCGTCGCTGTTCATGCAGGGCATGACCGGCTCGCGCATGCCGATCGCCGTTTCCCATGGCGAAGGGCATGTCGAAGTGCGCGATGCGGCGCATCTGGCGGCGTTGGAAAGCCACGGCCTGGTGGCGCTGCGTTTCGTCAACAACGCCGGTCAGGTCACGGAAGCTTACCCGGCTAACCCGAACGGTTCGCCGAATGGCATCACCGCCGTGACCAGCGCCAACGGGCGCGCAACGGTGATGATGCCGCACCCGGAACGCGTGTTCCGCACCGTCAGCAACTCCTGGCACCCGGAAGAGTGGGGCGAGGATAGCCCGTGGATGCGCATGTTCCGCAACGCCCGTAAGCAACTGGGCTAAAAACGGCCACCACCGTACAGAGGGCGCAAGCAATTGCGCCCTTTTTTATGGCCGGCACTCGGCGATTGGCGGCAGTGTCTGCATTTAGCGACAAGCGCTGGTTTGCTTGTCGCTAAATGGAGACATTTAACCCATTGATTTTATTGTCGGTAAACAGGTTTGACTTTAGTTGTCGGCGTTTGGCGACAGGGTGGTGTTTTTTTCATCGTGCATTGGTGCTGATTGGGTGCATGGATTTACCTTTTTTTATTTATTATCAAATAAAATCATTATGTTATGATTTTTATTGCAAAGTTGGCACGTAACGTGCATTATTCTCGGCGGCTGCTCATTCACCTTTTTATGACGGTGCCGTAATTAGACGGCAAATTACCTCATAAGCCTCCGAATGATGCCAAAGAAATGGTGCCTATCGTCCAACTAAACCGATAACAGACCGCGCAAGCGGCTTTATCAAGCATCGGGCGACACGTGGAGTGAGGCACCGCCTGTATCCAACTGTGATGAAGGGTTCATCAATCCTGGATACTTACGGATGCTATTCGTCCCGTTCGATGCCAGCCGCTGCGCTACATCACCCTGGGGACGAGGTTCAAGGGCATCCACACTTTCCTTGCGTTGGGGCAAGTTTCTTGCCCCGATGTCATTTCTCAACGCTGCGCTTATCCCTGTTTCGTTACCTATGCTCTCGAACGCAGACGTTATCCCCACGCTATCGCTTTTGCACCGGTTGATGTTACCGAGGCCGCATGCCGTCGGCAGGCCAGGCCTATGGGCGCGTTTCACCGAACCCGCAACTTTTTCCTTGTGCGTTCAGGATTCTCCCTTGCCGGGCTTTTCTCTTTCCGGCGAGTCAGTTAGCATCGTGACAGAGCTGAGAGAATGAGATGATTTCGTTGAAAAAATGGCGTTTATTCCCCCGTTCGCTGCGGCAATTGGTGCTGCTGGCGTTCCTGTTGGTGCTGCTGCCGCTGTTGGTGCTGGCCTATCAGGCCTACCAGAGTCTGGATCACCTGAGCGCGCAGGCGGCGGACATCAACCGCACCACGCTGGTGGACGCGCGGCGCAGCGAGGCGATGACCAGCGTGGCGCTGGAGATGGAGCGCAGCTATCGTCAGTACTGCGTGCTGGTTGAGCCCACGCTGCAGAAGCTGTACCAAAATCAGCGCAAGCAGTATTCGCAGATGCTGGACGCCCACGCGCCGATTCTGCCGGACGAGCGCTACTACCAAACGTTGCGTCAGTTGCTGACCCAGCTGGCGGCGATCAAGTGCCATAACAGCGGGCCGGACCAAGAAGCCTCCGCCTTGCTCGAGTCGTTCTCGCGCTCCAATGCCGAAATGGTGCAGGCCACGCGCGCGGTGGTGTTCTCGCGCGGCCAGCAGCTGCAGCAGGCCATCGCCGAGCGCGGCCAGTTCTTCGGCTGGCAGGCGCTGCTGCTGTTCCTGGTCAGCGTGCTACTGGTGGTGCTGTTCACCCGCATGATCATCGGGCCGGTCAAGGCCGTGGAGCGGATGATCAACCGCTTGGGGGAAGGGCGCGCGTTGGGCAGCACCGCATCATTCAAAGGGCCGCGCGAGCTGCGTTCGCTGGCGCAGCGCATCATCTGGCTGAGCGAACGGCTGGCGTGGCTGGAGTCGCAGCGCCACGAGTTCCTGCGCCATATCTCGCACGAATTGAAAACGCCGCTGGCCAGCATGCGCGAAGGCACCGAACTGCTGGCCGACGAGGTGGCGGGGCCGCTGACTTCCGACCAGAAAGAGGTGGTGACGATCCTCGACAACAGCAGCCGCCACCTGCAGCAGCTGATTGAACAACTGCTGGATTACAACCGCAAACTGGCCGATGGCCCGGCGGAGCACGAGAACGTCGAGCTGCGCGAGATGGTCGATTTGGTGGTCGCCGCGCACAGTTTGCCGGCGCGGGCGAAGATGATTTCCACCGAAATCGCGCTGGAAGCGGAAATCTGCTGGGCAGAGCCTACGCTATTAATGCGCGTGCTGGATAATCTCTACTCCAATGCGGTGCACTACGGCAAGGAATCCGGTAACATTTGGATCCGCAGCCGTCAGGTTGGACAACGGGTGCAAATCGACGTCGCCAATACCGGCACGCCGATCCCCGAGGCTGAAAGAGCCATGATTTTCGAGCCTTTTTTCCAGGGTAGTCACCAGCGAAAAGGGGCGGTAAAAGGAAGCGGACTGGGGTTGAGCATCGCTCAGGACTGTATCCGTCGCATGCGCGGTGAGCTGCAACTGGCGACGGTCGCCGGTGCAGACGTCTGCTTCCGCATTGAACTGCCGTTAACCGCCGAGAATGAATAAATAATGTACACATGGTCTAAACGCCTTCGTCTTTCACAGACCGAACGTTCACCGCGTGCCACGCACAGAGCGCCGCTCGGCAAACGCCCGATCACCTGGCTGGGCGCCGTTTTCTTTATGCCGCTGTTGCTGGCGGGCTGCGTCGATCGCGCCGTCAGCGGCGGATTGAGCGCTCAGCAGCAAGAGGCGATCCCGGATACCAAGGTGATCGATTACCGCACCGCGGCTTGCGATACCCTGTGGCAATTGGACGACAAGGACGCGCTGGATAACGCGCTCTACTGGCTGCGCGCGATGGACTGCGCCGATCGCATCGGCTCGACCCAGGCGCGTGCGCTGGCGAAAACGGTGCCGGGCGACAGCTGGTCCGGCGTTTTCAAACAGAGCATCCTGCTGGGGAGCGCACAGCCGACCTCCGGTGAACGCCGCCAGATGCTCGACAGGATCAACAGTTACCGGATGGAGTTCCCCGGTTCGCTACGTCCGTTGACGCAGCTGTGGCGCCAGCAGCAGATGCTGCAGATCACGTTGTTCGATGAGAGAGCGCGTTATCAGCATCTGCAGGAGAGCAGCGACAGCCAGATCGATTCGCTGCGCCAGAATCAGGCGCGCCTGCAGTCGCAGCTGCAGGACACCTCGCGCAAGCTGGAAAACCTGACCGATATCGAACGCCAGCTCTCATCGCGCAAGCAGCTGCAAGGGGAAATCCCGGAAAACGGCGCGGGCCAGCAGAAGGGCGACGCCGCCGGTAAAAGCGGCGCGGCCGCCAAAGGCGCTGAAACGCAGGACGAACTGGAAAAAGGCACCGCGCTGCCGGTTGAACCGGAAGACACCTATACGCCGCACCCCGCCAATAAGGAGTCCCACGCGCAATGACCGCACGCAAACCGGCCAACCTGTTATTGGTTGACGACGATCCCAGCCTGCTGAAGCTGCTGGGCATGCGCCTGACCAGCGAAGGTTTTCACGTCACCACCGCCGAAAGCGGCCAGGAAGCGCTGCGCCTGTTGGCGCGCGAACAGATCGATCTGGTGATCAGCGATCTGCGCATGGATGAGATGGACGGCATGGCGCTGTTCGCCGAAATCCAAAAGCATCAGCCGGGCATGCCGGTGATCATTCTTACCGCGCACGGTTCGATTCCCGATGCGGTGGCCGCCACCCAGCAGGGGGTGTTCAGCTTCCTCACCAAACCGGTGGATCGCGATGCGCTCTATAAGGCCATCGACGAGGCGCTGTCGCTGTCGGCCTCCCCCGCGGGTGACGACGCCTGGCGCGAAGACATCGTCACCCGCAGCCCGTTGATGCTGCGCCTGCTGGAGCAGGTGAAAATGGTGGCCCAGTCCGACGTCAGCGTGTTGATCAACGGCCAGAGCGGCACCGGCAAAGAGGTGTTGGCGCAGGCGATCCACGCCGCCAGCCCGCGCGCGGGCAAGGCGTTCATCGCCATCAACTGCGGGGCGCTGCCGGAGCAACTGCTGGAGTCCGAACTGTTCGGCCACGCCAAGGGCGCCTTCACCGGCGCGGTCAGCAGCCGCGAAGGGCTGTTCCAGGCGGCGGCGGGCGGCACGCTGTTCCTCGACGAGATAGGCGACATGCCGCTGTCGCTGCAGGTGAAACTGCTGCGCGTGCTGCAGGAGCGCAAGGTGCGGCCGCTGGGCAGCAACCGCGATCTGGACATCGACGTGCGCATTATCTCCGCCACCCACCGCGATCTGCAAAAGGCGATGGCGAAGAACGAGTTCCGCGAAGATCTCTACTATCGCCTCAACGTGGTGAATCTGAAGATCCCGGCGCTCAACGAGCGCGCCGAAGACATTCCGCTGCTGGCCAATCACCTGTTGCGCGAAGCGGCTCAGCGGCACAAGCCGTTCGTGCGCAGCTTCTCGACCGACGCCATGAAGCGGCTGATGACCGCCAGCTGGCCGGGCAACGTGCGTCAGTTGGTCAACGTCATCGAGCAGTGCGTGGCGCTGACTTCGGCGCCGGTGATCAGCGAGGCGCTAGTGGAACAGGCGCTGGAAGGGGAAAACACCGCGCTGCCGACTTTCGCCGAAGCGCGCAACCAGTTTGAGTTGCACTATCTGCGCAAACTGCTGCAGATCACCAAGGGCAACGTGACCCAGGCCGCGCGCATGGCGGGCCGCAACCGCACCGAGTTTTACAAATTGCTGTCGCGCCACGAGCTGGACGCCAACGATTTCAAAGAATGACAGATTCCCGCCGGCGCCTGCCACGCAGGTTCTCAACAAATCCGGCGGAATGATTTACACTCCGTTCTCTTTGCCGCGGCGCGCCCCGGCGTAGAGCACCATGGAACGTATTAAGCGGGATCGTACACAAATGAGCAGATCACTTTCCATCGCCCTGGCCCAGCTGAACCTGCTGGTCGGCGACATTGAAGGCAACACCGAACGCATGTTGCAAATCGTGCAGGAGCAGCAGAAGGCGGGAGCCGATCTGGTCATGTTCACCGAACTGGCGCTGTCCGGCTACCCGCCGGAAGACCTGCTGTACCGCAATGATTTCTATCAGCGCTGTGATGCGCAGCTGCTGCGCCTGCAGCAGGCCTCCGCCGAGACGGCGATCCTGGTCGGCCACCCGTGGCGCGAAGGCGACAAGCTGTACAACGCGCTGTCGCTGTTTGCCGAAGGCCGCCTGCTGACCCGCTACTTCAAACAGCAGTTGCCGAACTACGGCGTGTTCGATGAGAAGCGCTATTTCCACGCCGGCAACGACACCTGCGTGGTGGAACTGAAAGGCTACCGTCTGGGGCTGCTGATTTGCGAAGATCTGTGGTTCCCGGAGCCGATCGACGCCGCCAAGGCCGCCGGCGCGGAGATTATCCTGTCGATCAACGCCTCGCCGTATAACCGCGAAAAACCGTATATCCGCAAAACGCTGATGGCCGGCCACTGCCAGCGCACCCAGCTGCCGCTGGTGTACCTCAACCAGGTCGGCGGCCAGGATGAGCTGATTTTCGACGGCTGCTCCAAGGTCTTCGACGCCGCCGGCACCATGACCCACCGTCTGGCGGCCTTCGACGAGCAGGTCACTCGCCTGGAATTCAACGAGCTGGACGTGGTGCCGATGGCCGATCCGGCCGCTGAGTTGCCGCAGCTGGCGCAGGTGTATCAGGCGCTGGTGCTGGCGGTGCGCGACTACGTGACCAAGAACGGCTTTAAAGGCGCGGTGCTGGGGCTGTCCGGCGGCATCGACTCGGCGCTGACGCTGGCGATCGCCGTGGATGCGTTGGGCAAAGACAAGGTGCAGGCGCTGATGATGCCGTTCCGCTATACCGCGGATATCAGCATCGCCGACGCCAAGGAAGAAGCGGAAATCCTCGGCGTGGAGTTCGATATCGTCTCCATCGAGCCGATGTTCGATGCCTTTATGGGCCAGCTGTCGCCGATGTTCGCCGGCACCGAGCGCGACACCACCGAAGAGAACCTGCAGGCGCGTTGCCGCGGGGTGGTGCTGATGGCGCTGTCCAACAAACGCCGCAGCATCGTGCTGACCACCGGCAACAAGAGCGAAATGGCGGTCGGTTACGCTACGCTGTACGGCGATATGGCCGGCGGTTTCGACGTGCTGAAGGACGTGCCGAAAACGCTGGTGTTCAAGCTGTCCGAATACCGCAACACCGTCTCCTACGTGATCCCGCAGCGGGTGATCGATCGTCCGCCGTCCGCCGAGCTGGCGCCGGATCAGGTCGATCAGGACAGCCTGCCGCCGTACGATATCCTGGATGCGATCCTGGAAGGCTACGTTGAGCGCGACAAGTCGGTCGCCGATCTGGTGGCCGAAGGCTTCGACGAAGCGATCGTGCGCAAGGTGATCCGCCTGGTGGACATCAACGAATACAAGCGGCGTCAGGCCGCCGTCGGGCCGCGCATCACCGCCCGTAACTTCGGCAAAGACCGCCGCTACCCCATCACATCCGGTTTTGGCCGCAAAAATTGGTAAAAGGAAAGAAGATGAAAAAGATCGACGCGATTATCAAGCCGTTCAAACTGGATGACGTCCGCGAAGCGCTGGCCGAAGTGGGCATCACCGGCATGACGGTCACCGAAGTCAAAGGCTTCGGCCGCCAGAAGGGCCACACCGAGCTGTACCGCGGCGCCGAGTACATGGTTGACTTTCTGCCGAAGGTGAAGATCGAGATCGTGGTTGCCGACGACATCGTCGACACCTGCGTGGAAACCATCATGCAGACGGCGCAGACCGGCAAGATCGGCGACGGCAAGATCTTCGTCTTCGACGTGGCGCGCGTGGTGCGCATCCGTACCGGCGAGCAGGACGAAGAAGCGATCTGATCTTCCGCAGGATCATCGGCCATCAGGGCGCAGCTTGCTGCGCCCTTGTCATTTCTGTCCCCCGCACATCGCACTTCTTCGCCTCATTGTTCCCCCCATTTTTGCCTGTCGGCATTCTAAAAAAGCGAACGCTATCGCGTTTTTGATACTTTTCCCGATCGCTTCTCTCGCGAGATCTACAATCAACGTAACTATTTTGATTAAGGTGATCCCCAATGAATTTCAAGTTGCGGCTAGGCGGCAAGGGCGTGCATCCCCAGGAGCTTACTCAAGTAAGTGACTGGGGGGACAAATCTGCCGGGAGCAGATTTGAACGCTGCTCGCAGCGGCCCGTTAGGGCGTGGCCTACGGATGGGCCACGTAATAGCACGCAGACAACAACGCAGCGGCTTGAAAGGCGATGGGGATGATGACGTTACGCCAAATCCGCCACTTTATCGCGGTGGCGGAAACCGGGTCGATCTCCGCCGGCGCCCAGGCGGTGTTTGTCTCCCAGTCTTCGCTGACGCTCGCTATCCAGCAGCTGGAAACCGAGATCGGCGTGCGGCTGTTCGATCGCCATGCCAAGGGCATGACGCTGACCCATCAGGGGCATCAGTTTCTACGCCAGTCGTATCTGATCCTGGCGACGGTGGACAACGCCAAGCGCAGCCTGCAGATCGGCACCGAAAGCCTGACCGGCAAGCTGACCATCGGCGTCACCAGTCTGGTGGCGGGCTACTTCCTGGTGGAACTGCTCACGCGCTTTAAATCGGCCTATCCCAACGTCACCGTGCAGGTGGTTGAAGACGAACGCCCGTACATCGAGCATCTGCTGGTCAGCGGCGAGATCGACATCGGCGTGCTGATCTTGTCGAACATCGAAGACCGCGACGCGCTGCAGACCGAGGTGCTGATGCACTCGCCGTATCGCCTGTGGCTGCCGCCGCTGCACCCGCTGCTGGAGCACGAGAGCATCAGCCTGGCGGACGTGGCTAAACAGCCGCTGATCCAGCTCAACGCCGATGAAATGGACGTGCACGCGCGGCGCATCTGGGCGCGCGCCGGGCTGAAGCCGGAGATCGCCATGAAGACCGCCTCGACCGAGGCGGTGCGCAGCCTGGTGGCGGCGGGGATGGGGGTGTCTATCCAGCCGGACATGGCGTACCGCGCCTGGTCGCTGGAAGGCAACATGATCGAGGCACGCAAACTGGACGATCTGCTGGAGCCGCTGGATATCGGGTTGGCGTGGCGGCGCGGCAGCGCGCGGCCGGAACTGGTGACGCCGTTCATCACCATCGCGCGCGAGAACGGCAGCAAACACGCCGCCGGGCTTAAGCATTCGATTTAATCGAACGCGGCGTTCAGTATTTAGAATTTGTTGCCCGCCAGAGGCTCGCTTAGGCTGATTAAAACTAACTTATTCACATTTGGTTAACGTTTTTGTCACTTAGGGGCGTCAGGCGATGGCAGATGTGCAAGTTCTCTCAGGTTTGTCCTGTCAGCAGTTCATTAACGGTCAGCTTATCGACGGCGAAGGCCAGCAGGAATGCATCGTCAATCCGGCCAACGGCGAGACGCTGATCGCCCTGACCGAAGCCTCTTCGGCGCAGGTTGGCAGCGCGGTGAAAGCCGCGCAGCAGGCATTTGGCCACTGGTCGCGCACTACACCGGCCCAGCGCGCCACGCTGCTGTTGCGCATTGCCGACGCCATCGAGAGGCAGGCGCCGCAGCTGGCGCAGCTGGAGGCCCTCAACTGCGGCAAACCGCTGCATCAGGCGCTCAATGACGATCTGCCGGCGGCGGTCGACGTGTTCCGCTTCTTCGCCGGCGCGGTGCGTACGCAGCAAGGGCAGCTGGCCGGCGAATATGTGCCCGGCCACACCTCGATGATCCGCCGCGATCCGATCGGCGTGGTGGCCTCGATCGCCCCCTGGAACTATCCGCTGATGATGGCGGCGTGGAAGATTGCGCCGGCGCTGGCGGCGGGCAATACCGTGGTGTTTAAACCCTCCGAGCATACGCCGCTGACCATTTTGGCGCTGGTGCCCGCGCTGCAGGAGATCCTGCCGCCGGGCGTGCTGAATATCGTCTACGGCGGCGGTGAAGGGGTCGGCAGCCAGCTGGTGGGGCACCCGCAGGTGCGGCTGGTGTCGGTCACCGGCGATATCGTCACCGGGCAAAAAATTCTTCAGGCGGCGGCCAAAAGCGTTAAGCGCACCCACCTGGAACTGGGGGGCAAGGCGCCGGTGATCGTCTGTGACGACGCCGATCTCGACGAAGTGGTCAACGGCATTCGCACCTACGGCTATTACAACGCCGGTCAGGACTGCACCGCCGCCTGCCGCATCTACGCGCAGGCGGGCATCTATCCCAAGCTGGTGGACGCGCTGGGCGAGGCGGTTGCCAGCCTGCGCTTTGCCCGCAAGCGCGATCAGGACAACGAGATCGGCCCGTTGATAAGCAGCCGCCAGCGCGATCGCGTCGCCAGCTTTGTCGAGCGGGCGCTCAGCCAACCGCATATCGAATTGATCACCGGCGCCGCGGCGCACTCCGGGCCGGGATTCTACTATCAGCCGACCCTGCTGGCGGGCTGCCTGCAAAGCGACGAGATCGTGCAGCGCGAGGTGTTTGGCCCGGTGGTCAGCGTCACGCGCTTCGAGCATCTGGCGCAGGCGGTCGAGTGGGCCAACGACTCGGAATACGGGCTGGCTTCGTCGGTGTGGACGCAAAATATCGATCGGGCGCTGCACATCGCCGCCCATCTGCAGTACGGCAGCACCTGGATCAACACCCATTTCACCTTGGCGAGCGAAATGCCGCACGGCGGCCTGAAACGCTCCGGCTACGGCAAGGATCTGTCCAGCGATTCGCTGCAGGATTACAGCGTTGTCAGGCACGTAATGGCGAAGTTCAAAGCCAGCTTCTAGCGGTTCTATAAAGCAAAATCGGGCGGCAGCCGTTCCCTGCCGCACACAGATACGCAACACAGGGGTAATTACGATGAGAAAAACTACCGCAGTCACCACCACCGTCTCCGCGCTCTGTCTCACCGTGCTGTGCGGCCTGGCTCAGGCGGCCGATCTGCCGCAGTCGCTGGGCAAAGGCGAAGGCCGGCTGGACATCATCGCCTGGCCCGGCTACATCGAACGCGGCCAGTCCGACAAAAACTACGACTGGGTCACCCAGTTTGAGAAGCAAACCGGCTGTGCGGTGAACGTGAAGACCGCCGCCACCTCCGATGAAATGGTCAGCCTGATGGCCAAGGGCGGCTACGATCTGGTGACCGCCTCCGGCGACGCCTCGCTGCGCCTGATCTTCGGCAAGCGGGTGCAGCCGATCAACACCGCGCTGATCCCGAACTGGAAGAACATCGATCCGCGCCTGCTGAACGGCGCCTGGTATACCGTGGACGGCAAAACTTACGGCACGCCGTACCAGTGGGGGCCGAACCTGCTGATGTACAACACCAAAACCTTCCCGACGCCGCCGGACAGCTGGGCGGTGATCTTCCAGCAGCAGAACCTGCCGGACGGCAAGAGCAACCAGGGGCGGGTGCAGGCTTACGACGGCCCGATCTACATCGCCGACGCGGCGCTGTTCCTGAAGGCCACCCAGCCGCAGCTCGGCATCAGCGATCCTTATCAGCTCAACGAAGAGCAGTATCAGGCGGCGCTGAAGCTGCTGCGCAGCCAGCACGCGCTGATCCACCGCTACTGGCACGATACCTCGGTGCAGATGAGCGACTTTAAAAACGAAGGCGTGGTGGCTTCCAGCGCCTGGCCGTATCAGGCCAACGCCCTGAAGGGCGAGGGGCAGCCGATCGCCACCGTGTTCCCAAAAGAGGGCGTGACCGGCTGGGCGGATACCACCATGCTGCATACCGACGCCAAACACCCGAGCTGCGCCTACCAGTGGATGAACTGGTCGCTGGAGCCGAAGGTGCAGGGCGACGTGGCGGCCTGGTTCGGGTCGGTACCGGCTTCGCCGGCGGGCTGCAAGGCCAGCGCGCTGCTGGGTGAGAAGGGCTGCGAAACCAACGGCTTCAACCAGTTCGACAAAATCGCCTTCTGGAAAACGCCTCAGGCGCAGGGTGGCAAGTTCGTGCCGTACAGTCGCTGGACCCAGGACTACATCGCCATCATGGGCGGCCGCTAAGCCGCGGGGCGCAGCCCGCTGCGCCCGAATTACATCCGTATGGAGCACAGAAAATGACCATTGCCGTGCAATTCATCGATGTTTCGCGGACTTTCGGCGATGTTCGCGCCGTGGATCGGGTATCCATCGATATTCAGGACGGGGAATTCTTCTCCATGCTCGGGCCATCCGGCTCGGGCAAAACCACCTGCCTGCGCCTGATCGCCGGCTTTGAACAGCTGACTTCCGGCTCGATTCGCATTCACGGTCAGGAAGCCGCCAACCTGCCGCCGTACCAGCGCGACGTGAACACCGTGTTTCAGGATTACGCGCTGTTCCCGCACATGTCGGTGCTGGAAAACGTCGCCTACGGCCTGATGGTGAAGGGCGTCGCCAAACGCGAGCGGCTGGCGCGGGCGCAAGAGGCGCTGGAGAGCGTGGCGCTCGGTTTCGTTGCCGAACGCAAACCGGCGCACCTGTCGGGCGGCCAGCGCCAGCGCGTGGCGTTGGCGCGCGCGCTGGTCAATCGGCCGCGGGTGCTGCTGCTGGACGAGCCGCTCGGCGCGCTGGATCTCAAGCTGCGCGAGCAGATGCAGGGCGAGCTGAAGAAGCTGCAGCGTCAGCTGGGCATCACCTTTATCTTCGTCACCCACGATCAAAGCGAAGCGCTGTCGATGTCCGATCGGGTGGCGGTGTTCAATAACGGCCGCATCGAACAGGTGGATACGCCGCGCGAGCTTTACATGCGGCCGAAGACGCCGTTCGTCGCCGAGTTCGTCGGCACCTCCAACGTGGTGCGCAGCGAGCTGGCACAGCGCCTGCTCGGCGAAAGCCGAACCTTCTCGATCCGGCCGGAACATATCCGCCTGCTGGAGCACGGCGGCGCGGCGCAGGACGAGATCCAGGTGCAGGGCACGCTGCAGGAAATCCATTACCAGGGCGCGGCCACGCGCTATGAAATCGCGCTGAACGGCGGCGAAAAGCTGCTGGTCAGCCAGGCCAATCCGCAGTGGATCGCCGCAGGGCAACAGCGGCAGATCGGCCAGCCGATCGTCGCCTGCTGGCCGCGCGCGGCGATGGTGCCGCTGCTGGAGGAGAGGTGAGATGGACATGAGCATCGATTCCCCCTCGGCGCGTGGCGGCACCGTGCGCACGCTGTCGACCTGGCTTTATCGCCGGCCGACGCTGTATCTGCTTTTGCTGCTGGTGCCGCCGCTGCTGTGGTTCGGCGCGGTGTACCTCGGTTCGCTGCTGACGCTGCTGTGGCAAGGATTTTACACCTTCGACGATTTCACCATGGCGGTGACGCCGGATCTGACCTTCGCCAACCTCGCGGCGCTGTTCAACCCGGCCAACTACGACATTATCCTGCGCACGCTGACCATGGCGGTGCTGGTGTCGCTGGCCAGCGCGGCGCTGGCGTTCCCCATCGCCTATTACATGGCGCGTTACACCAGCGGCCGCGTCAAGGCGTTCTTTTACATCGCCGTGATGATGCCGATGTGGGCCAGCTATATCGTCAAAGCCTATGCCTGGACTTTGCTGCTGGCGAAAGATGGCGTGGCGCAGTGGTTCCTGCAGCACCTGGGGCTGGAGCCGCTGTTGGCGTCGCTGCTGACGGTGCCCGGGGTCGGTGGCAACACGCTGTCGACCTCGGGGCTGGGGCGTTTTCTGGTGTTCGTCTATATCTGGCTGCCGTTCATGATCCTGCCGATCCAGGCGGCGCTGGAGCGCCTGCCGCCCTCGCTACTGCACGCTTCGGCGGATCTGGGCGCCCGGCCGGCGCAGACCTTCCGCCACGTCATTTTGCCGCTGGCGGTGCCGGGCATCGCCGCCGGATCGATCTTCACTTTCTCGCTGACGCTGGGCGACTTTATCGTGCCGCAGCTGGTGGGGCCGCCGGGTTATTTCATCGGCAGCATGGTGTACGCCCAGCAGGGCGCGATCGGCAATATGCCGATGGCCGCGGCCTTTACGCTGGTGCCGATCGTCCTGATCGCCATCTATCTTTCCATCGTCAAACGTCTGGGGGCTTTCGATGCACTCTGAACGCGCGCCCTTAGGGCTGAAGCTGGCCGCCTGGGGCGGACTTGTCTTCCTGCATTTCCCGTTGGCGATCATCGCCATCTACGCCTTCAACACCGAGGACGCGGCCTTCAGCTTCCCGCCGAAGGGCTTCACGCTGCACTGGTTCAACGTCGCCGCCGGGCGGCAGGACATTATCGATGCGGTGTTGCTGTCGGCGCAGATCGCCTGCCTGGCGACCGCCATCGCGCTGGTGCTCGGCACCCTGGCGGCGGCGGCGCTGTATCGGCGCGATTTCTTCGGCAAGGACAGCATTTCGCTGCTGTTGCTGCTGCCGATTGCGCTGCCGGGGATCGTCACCGGCCTGGCGCTGCTGGCGGCGTTCAAGGCGCTGAACATCGAGCCCGGCATCCTGACCATCGTCGTCGGCCATGCGACGTTCTGCGTGGTGATCGTGTTCAACAACGTCATCGCCCGGTTCCGCCGCACCTCGTACAGCCTGATCGAAGCGTCGATGGATCTCGGCGCCGACGGCTGGCAAACCTTCCGTTACGTGATCTTGCCGAACCTCGGCTCGGCGCTGCTGGCCGGCGGCATGCTGGCGTTTGCGCTGTCGTTCGACGAAATCATCGTGACCACCTTTACCGCCGGCCACGAGCGCACGCTGCCGCTGTGGCTGCTGAACCAGCTCGGCCGCCCGCGCGACGTACCAATCACCAACGTGGTGGCGCTGTCGGTGATGCTGTTGACCATGCTGCCGATCCTCGGCGCTTACTACCTGACCAAAGGTGGAGAAAGCGTCGCCGGCAGCGGCAAATAATTTCCTTACCCGACCTCTGATAAAAGGATAACCCTATGCAAAGCCAACTGTTGATTGACGGCCAACTGGTGAATGGCCAGGGCGCGACCCAGCCGGTGTATAACCCGGCGACCGGCGAAGTGATCGCGCAGGTGGCGGAGGCCAGCCCGGAGCAGGTCGATCGCGCGGTGCTGGCGGCGGACGCCGCGTTCGCCGCCTGGGGGCAAACCACGCCGAAGGAGCGCGCCGAGCATCTGCTCAAGCTGGCGGATCTGATCGATGAGCATGCCGAGACCTTCGCCAGGCTGGAGTCGCTCAACTGCGGCAAGCCTTATCACTGCGTATTGAATGACGAACTGCCGGCGGTGGCCGACGTGTTTCGCTTCTTCGCCGGGGCCAGCCGCTGCCTGACCGGCATGGCGGCCGGCGAGTATCTGGCCGGGCACACTTCGATGATCCGCCGCGATCCGCTCGGCGTGGTGGCTTCGATCGCGCCGTGGAACTACCCGCTGATGATGGCGGCCTGGAAGCTGGCGCCGGCGTTGGCGGCGGGCAACTGCGTGGTGATCAAGCCTTCTGAGCAGACGCCGCTGACCACCTTCAAACTGGCCGAACTGGCCGCCGGGCTGTTCCCGCCGGGCGTGCTCAACGTGCTGTTCGGGCGCGGCGCCGGCGTGGGCGATCGGCTGACCGGGCATGACAAGGTGCGCATGGTGTCGCTGACCGGGTCGATCGCCACCGGCGAGCACATTATCGCCCACACCGCCGCCGGCATTAAGCGCACCCATATGGAGCTGGGCGGTAAGGCGCCGGTGCTGGTGTTTGACGACGCCGATCTGCAGCAGGTGGTGGACGGCATTCGCGGTTTCGGCTTCTACAACGCCGGGCAGGATTGCACCGCCGCCTGCCGCATCTACGCGCAGAAAAGCATTTATCCCGAGCTGGTCAAGCGGTTGGGCGAGGCGGTGGCCAGCCTGAAGATCGGCGCGCCGGACGACGAGAGCACCGAACTGGGGCCGTTGATTACCGCCCAGCATCTGGAGCGGGTGGCCGGTTTTGTCGAGCGAGCCAAAGCGTTGCCGCACGTACAGGTGGTGACCGGCGGGGAGAAGGTGAAAGGGCCGGGCTACTACTTCCAGCCGACGCTGTTGGCCGGCGCGCGCCAGGACGATGAGATCGTGCAGCGCGAAGTATTCGGCCCGGTGGTGACGGTGACGCTGTTCGACGACGAAGAGCAGGTGCTGGCCTGGGCGAACGAATCCAATTACGGGCTGGCGTCGTCCGTGTGGACCCGCGACGTGGGCCGCGCGCATCGCTTAAGCGCCCGCCTGCAATACGGCTGCACCTGGGTGAACACCCACTTCATGCTGGTGAGCGAAATGCCGCACGGCGGCCAGAAATTGTCCGGCTACGGCAAGGATATGTCGATGTACGGGCTGGAGGATTACACGGCCATTCGTCATGTGATGTTCAAACATTGATTTTACAGTAATTATCCGCACAATAGCGCGGCCTTCGAGCCGGCTCCGGCCGGCTGATGATAATAAAAATTGAAAGGAAGCCTATATGGGTATCACCAGACGCGATTTTCTCAACGGAGTGGCGATCACCATCGCCGCCGGGTTGACGCCGCTGCAAATCTTGCGCGCGTCGCCGCAAACCGCCAATCAAACCCTGTACTATCCGCCGGCGCTGACCGGGTTGCGGGGCAACCATCCGGGCTCGTTCGAGCATGCGCACCAGTTGGGGCGCGACGGCAAAACCTTTGATTTCGGCAGCGTACCCGCCGTTGAAGAGTTCGATCTGGTGGTGGTCGGCGCCGGCATCAGCGGGCTGGCGGCCGCCTGTTTCTGGCAGCAACTGAAAGGCGAGCGGCAGCGCATTCTTTTGATCGACAACCACGACGACTTCGGCGGCCACGCCAAGCGCAACGAATTCAACACCGACGACGGCATGCTGCTCGGCTACGGCGGCAGCGAATCGTTGCAGTCGCCGCGCTCCAACTTCAGCCCGGTGGCGATGGGGCTGCTGCGCAAGCTCGGCGTCGATATCGACCAACTGGAGCAGGCTTTCGACACCACCTTCTACCCGGATTTGAATTTGAGCCGCGGGGTTTACTTCGATCGCAAGAACTTCGGCGTCGACAAGGTGGTGAGCGGCGATCCGGGGCGCACGGTGGCGGACGACATTCCGCGCGATCGGCTCAACGGCCGTTCTTATGAAGCGTTCATCGGCGATTTCCCGCTGCCGGAAAGCGATCGCCAGGCGCTGATCGCGCTACACACGGTGGAGAAGGATTATCTGCCAGAGATGACGCTGGAGCAGAAGGTCGAGTGGCTCGATACCCACAGCTATACCCAGTTCCTGCGCGAGAAGGTGGGCCTGAGCGAACTGGCGATCCGCTATTTCCAGCAGACCACCAACGACTTCCAGGCGGTGGGTATTGACGGCACCTCGTGCAGCGATGCGCGCATCTGCGATCTGCCGGGCCTTGACGGCATGAATCTGCCGCCGCTGGACGAAGAGTCGCAGGCGGATCTCGACGATCCTTACGTGTTCCACTTCCCGGACGGCAACGCCACGCTGGCGCGCCTGATGGTGCGCCAACTGATCCCGGCGGTGGCGCCGGCAGGCAAGGACATGAACGACGTGGTGCTGGCCAAATTCGACTACAGCCAGCTCGATCGGCCGGAATCGCCGGTGAAGCTGCGTTTGAACAGCACCGGGCTGCACGCGGCCAACGTCGGCGACAAGGTGGAAGTCACCTACATGACCGGCGAGAAGATGACCAAAGTGCGCGCCGGGCAGGTGGTGATGGCTGGCTACAACATGATGATCCCGTATCTGGTGCCGGAGATGTCGCACGAGCAGCAGGAGGCGCTGAAGCAGAACGTCAAGGCGCCGCTGGTGTACAGCAAGGTGGTGATCCGCAACTGGCAGCCGTTCATCAAGCTGGGCGTGCACGAGGTCTATTCGCCGGCCGCGCCGTACAGCCGCGTGAAGCTGGACTATCCGGTGAGCATGGGCGGCTATCAGCACCCGCGCGATCCGGATCGGCCGATCGGCCTGCATATGGTGTATGTGCCGACGCTGCCGGGCAGCGGCCTCAGCACGCGCGAACAGTCGCGTAAAGGGCGCGCGCTGCTGCTGGGCACGCCGTTCGAAGTGCACGAACAGATGATCCGCGAACAGCTGCAGGGCATGCTGGGCGAGGCCGGTTTCGATCATCAGCGCGACATTCAGGCGATCACCGTCAACCGCTGGTCGCACGGTTACTCCTACTTCCTCAACGGGCTGTTTGACGACGAAGACGAAGCCAAGAAAATCATCGAAACGGCGCGGCAGCCGATCGGCAAGATCGCTATCGCCAACTCCGATGCCGACTGGAGCCCGTACGCCAACTCGGCGATCGATCAGGCGTGGCGCGCGGTTAACGAACTGGCCTACGGCAAGGTTGCCGCCAAGGAGGGAGCATGAGTCTGCGTTCGCTGTACCTGTTGAGCCTGCTGGCCGCCGGCGGCTCGGCCCAGGCGATGTCGGCCGGGGAATACGTCGCCAAAGCCGGTGACTGCACCGCCTGCCATACCGCACCGGGCGGCGCCGAATTGGCGGGCGGCATGAAATTCCCGACGCCGCTCGGGGCTATCTACGCCACCAACATCACGCCGGACAAGCTGCACGGCATCGGCGCTTACTCATTCGAAGAGTTCGATCGCGCCATGCGTCAGGGGATCGCCAAAGACGGTCATCGGCTTTATCCGGCGATGCCGTACACCTCGTACGCCAAAATGAGCGCGGAAGACATGCGCGCGCTGTATGACTATCTGATGAACGAGGTGCCGGCGCAGAACGTCGCCAACCGCGCCAGCGACATCAGCTGGCCGCTGTCGATGCGCTGGCCGCTGGCGGTGTGGAACCAGCTGTTCCACGACGACCAGCCGTATCAGGCCGATCCGCAGCAAAGTGCCGAGTGGAATCGCGGCGCCTACCTGGTGCAGGGCGCGGGCCACTGCGGCAGCTGCCATACGCCGCGCGGTTGGGCGATGCAGGAGAAGGGGCTGGACGGTAAGGAACCGGTGTTCCTGAGCGGCGCCGAGCTGGACGGCTGGTACGCTTCCAACCTGCGCGGCCTGCCGCCGGAAGAGGTGACGGCGCTGCTGAAAACCGGCCGCAGCCGCCATGCGGCGGTCGCCGGGCCGATGAGCGAGGTGGTGGCCCACAGCACGCAGTACCTCAGCGAGGGCGATCTGAACGCCATCGCGGTGTACCTGCGCAGTCTGGCGCCGGGCCCCGTCGCCGGGGCCGCCTCGAAGGCTGCGCAGGCGGATAACCCGAGCGGCAAGGCGACCTATGCGATGTACTGCTCGACCTGCCACGGCAATAAGGGAGAGGGCACCGACTTCACCATCCCGGCGCTGGCGGGCAACGCCACGGTAACGGCGGACAATCCGCTGACCGCGCTGCGGGTGGTGCTGGAAGGGGCGCATACCCCGATCACGCAGCAGGCGATGGCGCTCGGGATGCCGGCTTACGGCTGGGCGTTGAACGACCGGCAGGCGGCCGACCTGATGAGCTATCTGCGGGGAAGCTGGGGCAACCAGGCGGCGCCGGTAACGGTGCAGCAGGTGCAGGACGCGCGCCAACTGCAGGCGAAATGAAGAGGGAGCGCGGTCTGACGGCCGCGCTCCGCAAGCATTACAGCACCTTATGCGGGCCGAAGCATTCGTAGTGGATGCGTTCGGCCTCTACGCCCATCTCCAGCAGCTGTTTGCCCACGAACTGCATGAAGGCCACCGGGCCGCAGAAGTAATAGTGCATCTGCGGATCGGCCAGGCTGCCTTGCAGCGCGCTCAAATCCATCAATCCGCGGCTGTGGTAGTCGCGGCCTTCCACGTCATCGGCACCCGGCTCGCGGTACCACACATGGCGGCTCAGATTCGGCATACGCCCGGCAATATCCGCTACCTCATCGGCAAAGGCGTGTACGCTGCCGTTTTCCGCCGCGTGCAGCCAGTGGACCTGCGCCTGGTGTTGGTTGTCGTGCAGGCTGTTGAGCATGCCGAGCATCGGGGTTTGGCCGACGCCGGCGGAGATCAGCGCCACCGGCGTGGTCGGCGCCACATCGAGGAAGAAGTCGCCGTGCGGCGGGGCGATGTCGATCACGTCGCCTTCCTGCGCCTGCTGGTGCAGGTAGTTGGACACTTTCCCCTGATCTTCGCGCTTCACCGCGATGCGGTAGAACTCGCCGTTTGGCGAGGTGGTCAGCGAGTACTGGCGAATTTCCTGATGCTCCAGGCTGTCGTGCTTGATATAGACCGCCAGGTATTGCCCCGGTTTGAAGTCCGCCACTCGGCCGCCGTCCACCGGTGCCAGCACGAAGCTGCAGATCACGTCGCTCTGCGGCTGTTTCTTCAGGATGCGGAATGCGCGCAGATCGCGCCAGCCGCCGTTGTCGGTTTCGCTCTGCTGATAAATCTGCTCTTCACGCTGAATAAACACGTTGGCCAGCACGCCGTAGGCTTTGCCCCAGGCGTCCAACACTTCCTGACCCGGGCTGAACATTTCGTCCAGCGTCGCCAGCAGGTGGCCGCCGACGATTTGGTATTGTTCCGGCTGGATATTGAAGCTGGTGTGCTTCTGCGCGATGCGCTCCACCGCCGGCAGCAGCGCCGCCAGGTTCTCGATGTTGGCGGCATAGGCGCAGATGGCGTCGAACAGCGCCTGACGCTGATCGCCGTTGCGCTGGTTGCTCATGTTGAAAATGTCTTTCAATTCCGGGTTGTGCGCGAACATGCGATCGTAAAAGTGGGCGGTCAGCTTCGGCCCGGTCGCAGCCAGCAGGGGAAGGGTGGATTTAACGGTGGCGATGGTTTGGCTATCCAGCATGGGAGCGCTCCTTGGGTTGGGATCTTGACGAGAATTTTAATGATGCATTTTAAATGCATCTTATTGGGTTCCACGCCGCTTGTAAATACCCTTGTTTTCGTTGCGGTGTTCTTCGGGCGTCGATCGCGCTCACAGAACATGAAAAAAGCGCATCGTTCGCATGAGGAAATGTCCGTTGATAAACGGCGGCGTTTAGCGGATCAAAGCCTTGCGCTGCCTTATGCCAATCGTTTGCGTAAAAACCTCTGTCAAGACCTATCTTCGGTGGGGCGAAACGGTTTACACTGTGGCCCAGAACCCAAACGGGTAGTTATTTGGTGATTTTTTAGTTAGCTGATTTAAGTCAGGAGATGCCGGATGTTAAAGCGTGAAATGAACATTGCCGATTACGATGCGGAACTGTGGCGTGCCATGGAGCAGGAAGTGGTGCGTCAGGAAGAGCACATCGAGCTGATCGCGTCTGAGAACTACACCAGCCCGCGCGTGATGCAGGCTCAGGGTTCCCAGCTGACCAACAAATACGCTGAAGGCTATCCGGGCAAGCGTTACTACGGCGGCTGCGAATACGTGGATATCGTTGAGCAGCTGGCTATCGACCGCGCCAAAGAATTGTTCGGCGCCGATTACGCCAACGTGCAGCCGCACTCCGGCTCCCAGGCTAACTTCGCCGTTTACACCGCGCTGCTGCAGCCGGGTGACACCATTCTGGGCATGAACCTGGCGCACGGTGGCCACCTGACCCACGGTTCCCCGGTTAACCTGTCCGGCAAACTGTATAACGTGGTGCCTTACGGCATCGACGACAAAGGTCAAATCGACTATGACGATCTGGCCAAACAGGCGCAAACCCACAAGCCGAAAATGATCATCGGCGGCTTCTCCGCTTACTCTGGCGTGGTTGACTGGGCCAAAATGCGCGAAATCGCTGACAGCATCGGCGCTTATCTGTTCGTCGACATGGCGCACGTGGCCGGCCTGATCGCCGCCGGCGTGTACCCGAACCCGGTACCGCACGCGCACATCGTCACCACCACCACCCACAAAACCCTGGCGGGCCCGCGCGGCGGCCTGATCCTGGCGAAGGGCGGCGACGAAGAGCTGTACAAGAAGCTGAACTCCGCCGTGTTCCCTGGCGGCCAGGGCGGCCCGCTGATGCACGTGATTGCCGGCAAGGCGGTGGCGCTGAAAGAAGCGATGGAGCCTGAGTTCAAGGTTTACCAGCAGCAAGTGGCGGTCAACGCCAAGGCGATGGTTGACGTGTTCCTGCAGCGCGGCTACAAAGTGGTCTCCGGCGGCACCCATAACCACCTGTTCCTGCTGGATCTGGTCGACAAAAACCTGACCGGTAAAGAAGCGGACGCCGCCCTGGGCCGCGCCAACATCACCGTCAACAAAAACAGCGTGCCGAACGATCCGAAGAGCCCGTTCGTCACCTCCGGCGTGCGTATCGGCACCCCGGCCGTGACCCGTCGCGGCTTCAAAGAAGCCGACGTGCGCGAACTGGCCGGTTGGATCTGTGATGTGCTGGACAACATCAACGATGAAGCCACCATCGAACGCACCAAGAAGAAAGTGCTGGATATCTGCGCCCGCCTGCCGGTTTACGCATAATCCCGCTTTTGCCTGAAAAAACCCGCTGCGGCGGGTTTTTTTGTGGCCGCTCGCGGCAAACTGTGAGCTGTCTGGCACTCTAACGCATTGACGTGGAATGAAGATTGCGGGCAGGTGTGAGCTCTGTCAAAGTATTGCCCTCACTCCGGAGGGATCATGGTTCTGCAATCCACGCGTTGGCTCGCGCTCAGTTATTTCACCTACTTTTTTTCCTACGGCATTTTCTTACCGTTCTGGGGCGTGTGGCTGAAAGGCGAGGGCATCGCGCCCGAAACCATCGGCATATTGCTCGGCGCCGGTTTGGTGGCCCGCTTCCTCGGCAGTTTACTGATTGCTCCCCGCGTTAAAGATCCCTCTCATCTGGTTTCCGCGCTGCGCCTGCTGGCGCTGCTGACCCTGGCTTTCGCGGTTGGCTTCTGCTTCGGCAACGGCTGGGGCTGGCTGATGCTGGTGATAGCGGGGTTCAACCTGTTCTTCTCGCCGCTGGTGCCGCTGACCGACGCGCTGGCCGCCACCTGGCAAAAGCAGATCCGCATGGACTATGGCCGGGTGCGGCTGTGGGGCTCGCTGGCGTTCGTCATCGGCTCGGCGCTGACCGGGCAACTGGTGGCGGTGTGGGGCCATAACGCCATTCTCTACAGCCTGATCCTCAGCGTGCTGGCGATGCTGCTGGGCATGCTGCTGAAGCCGAGCGTGATGCCGCAGGGCGAAGCGCGCACGCACGGCGGGGCCGAGGGTTCGCTGTGGGCGCTGTTGAAAGAAGGGCCGGTGTGGCGCTTCCTGCTGTGCGTCACGCTGCTGCAGGGCGCGCACGCCGGCTACTACAGCTTCGGCTCCATTTACTGGCAGGAGGCGGGCTATTCGGCCTCGACCATCGGTTACCTGTGGTCGCTGGGCGTGGTGGCGGAAGTGATTATTTTCGCCAGCAGCAACGTGCTGTTCCGCCGCTGGAATGCGCGCAACCTGCTGCTGCTTTCCGCCTGTTGCGGCGTGTTGCGCTGGAGCCTGATGGCCTACAGCACCGAGCTGGGTTGGCTGCTGCTGATCCAAATCCTGCACTGCGGCACCTTCACCGTGTGCCATCTGGCGGCGATGCGCTTTATCGCCGCGCGCCAGGGGCAAGAGGTGATCCAACTGCAGGCGGTGTATTCGGCGCTGGCGATGGGCGGCGGTATCGCCGTCATGACGGTCATTGCCGGGTTCCTGTTCGAACATTGGCAGGGCGGGGTGTTCTGGGTGATGGCGGCGGTCGCGGTGCCGGCCTTGTTCATCCGGCCGCCGGCGGTCAGCGTCAGCCGGTGATTAAGGGGCTTCCAGCAGCGCGCGGATGGCCTGGCGCTGGCGGTTTTCCAGCGGCAGTTCGGTATAGATCAGCGGCGGGTGCGGAGCGCTGTGCACCGCCGCGTAGGGGGTGATCACCAGCGTGACGCCCTGCGGCGCTCCGCCGCACAGATAGTCGCTCAGCGGCAGATACTTGATGTTCAGCGGCAGCAGCGTGAGCTCGCGGATCTGATATTCCACTTCCTCTTCCAACTGCGGGTTATCCAGCGTCAGCAGCAGCACCTGTTTTTCCTGCAGCGCGTTGTCCTGCATCAGCCAGGCGCCGAAGCTGATGGCCACCAGGCCCGCCTCCTCGTTGGAAAAATGCACGCCGTACTCCTGCTCCAGCGGTTTCAACGCTTCCTGCGTGGTGCGCATCAGCCGCGGGTATTTGCGCACCACTTCTTCCAGCAGCATATTGTCGATGCCGATGGCGAAACGGCAGCGCTCCAGCGCCGGCGCCAGATGGGCGAACAGCTGGCTGACCAGCTCCGCCTTGCTGCTGAAAGCCATGCCGGACAGCTGCTGGAACCGCTCGACCATGCTGTCGATCGCCGTCATCAACCGCTGCTCATGCGCCGAGTCGTTGCTGTGGTAGCTGTGGCTTTTCAACAGGGTGAAGGTCAGCGCCAGGAAATCGCGCTCGTCCGCGTGCGGCGGCTGGTTAAACAGCCGGTTGCAGGTCTGATGCAGCCAGGCGGCGGCTTGCTGCTCCAGTTTTTGCCGCAGCCAGTCGCGCTGAACGGCGTCGAAACGCGGGTGTTGCTGCAGGCGGTTTTGCCAGGCGCAGTAGAGCAGATAATGCTGCAGGAATTGGCGGTCGCGCGCGTCAAAGTGACGATTGAGCAGCGGCTCGCAGGCGTCGAGCGCCTGGGCCAACAGCGATGTCGACTCGGCATCGGCCGCCAGCGCTTGCCGCAGGCGCGGGGCGAAATCGTCTTCGACGAACCGCGGGCTGCAGCGCAGGGTGCGCCTTAGCCAATGGAGCAGGCACAGGCGTTGGTTGAGCGCGCTGCCCCTCAATCGGTAGCCATGGTCGGGATCGACGGCGATCTCCAGATGGTGGAAACGCTGGATTTCACTGGCCACCTCGGCTATATCTTGCCGGGTTATCGGGGGGGCGACGCCATTGATTCGGCTGAGGGTCTCCAGCTGTAACTCGGGCTCCGGCGTGTACAGCATCAGCAGCAGATGGCAGCGCCGTTGTTGTCCGGAGAGCTCAGGCACGGGAGAGGTGTCCAGGCTCATATCACCTTCCGGCATAAAAGGTTGCGATTATGCCTAAGCATAGCAAAAGGCGTTGTACCGGCAGGGTTAACGCGCGGCTTTTACTTCGGCTTACAACTTTCGTCACAAATATCGCCGGCAGAGGCGGGCCGTTCGACATTTATTTGTGTTACGTTATAACAAATATAGGTAAAGCAGGATAATGATGAAGTTACGTCGACTTTTGGCTGCCTTTGGCGCCGTGTTCAGCGCCGGTGCGATCGCGCATCCGCACAGCTTTATTGATATGAACACCACCTTCGTCGCCAAGGATCAGCGGTTGGTCGGCCTGAAAATGGTGTGGGTGATGGATGAAATCACCTCGGCGGATCTGCTCTACGATGCGAAAAACGCCAAGAGCGATTCGGAAGTGTGGAAAAAGCTGGCGGCGGAAGTGATGGCCAACGTGCTGGGGCAGCACTATTTCACCGACCTTTACCGCGACGGCAAGCCGGTGAAATACCTGAACTTGCCCAGCGAATATCACCTGTCGCGCCAGGGCAATCAGGCGGTGCTGGAGTTCGTGCTGCCGCTGGCCGAACCGCAGCCGCTGGCGGGCAAGCCGTTCGAACTTTCTACTTACGATCCGACTTATTTCGTGGATATGACCTATAAAGACCAAAATGCACTGCATCTGCCGCCGGAGATGGCGCAGCAGTGCAGCTACAAGCTGATGACGCCGCAGCCGAATGCGTCGCTGCAGGCCTATGCGCTGTCGCTCGACAAGAACGACTCGCCCGGCGAAGACCTGGCGCTGGGGCAACAGTTCGCCCAGCGGGTGACGCTGCAATGTCGTTAAATCTCTCGCAACCGACGACGAGCCGGCGCCACTGGGCCTTCGGCCTGTGGCCGCTGCTGCCGTTCGCGCTGGCGCTGGCGGCCGCCGCGCTGCTGGCGTGGCACTATTGGCCGCAGCTGCTGATGCAGAGCGTGGTGTGGCAAAAAGCGCTGCACCAGCAGATGGCGGGGCTGTTGCAGCAGGTGAAGGCTGCGCCGCAGCAGGCCGGGCTGGCGCTGATGCTGTTCAGCCTCGGCTATGGCGTCTTGCATGCGCTCGGCCCCGGCCACGGCAAAGTGGTGATCGCCACTTACCTGGCCACCCATCCGGCGCGGCTGAAAAGCAGCCTGAAGCTGACCTTCGCCGCTTCGCTGGTGCAGGGCGGGGTGGCGATCGCGCTGGTTACGCTGATGCTGGTGGTATTGCAGCTCTCTTCGCGCCAGCTTCACCAAAGCAGCTTCTGGCTGGAGAAGGGCAGCTTTATTTTGGTGATGTTGCTTGGCGTGTTGCTGAGTTGGCGCGCGCTGAAACGTCTGTTTGCGGCGATCAAGGCGATGCGCCCGGCGCCGGCGCTGCGCATTAACAGCCTGACGCCGCTGGCGGCGGAGCATGTGCACAGCGCCGATTGCGGCTGCGGCCACCGGCATCTGCCGAGCGACAGCGAGCTGCAGGCGGGAAGCGATTGGCGCACCCAGACCGCCATCGTGCTGGCGATGGGCATGCGTCCCTGTTCGGGGGCGATTTTGGTGCTGCTGTTCTCTAAGGTGATCGGCGTGTTCGGCTGGGGAGTGATCTCCGCGCTGGCGATGGCGTTCGGCACGTCGTTGACCATCTCCATGCTGGCGCTGCTGGTGCATTACAGCCGACGGCTGGCGGTGCGCCTTAGCCGCTCGCGTGCGCCCGCCGCCTGGAGCGCGGTGGCCTGGGGATCGTTGGCGCTGGCCGGGGGCCTGATCCTGTTGGCCGCCGGGCTGTTGCTGTACGTCAGCGCGCAGCCGGAATTCGGCGGCGGCATCCGCCCCTTCTCCCGCTAACGGGCATAAAAAAAGCGCTGCATCGGCAGCGCTTTTTTCGATTCGCTTCTGGCGATTAACGCTTCAGCGCTTCGCTCAGTTCTTCGCGCATGGTGGCCAGCATGGCTTTCACGACGCGCGGGTTGCCTGCTACCACGTTGCCGGAGCTGAAGTGGTTGTGGCCGCCGACGAAGTCGGTGACCAGGCCGCCGGATTCACGCACCAGCAGTTCGCCCGCGGCGAAGTCCCACGGCTTCAGGCCGATTTCGAAGAAACCGTCTACGCGGCCGGCGGCCACATAGGCCAGATCCAGCGCAGCGGAACCGGTGCGGCGGAAGTCCGCGCACTGGGTGAACAGCTTGCCGACGATGTTGATGTAAGGCGTTGCGTGCTGTTTGACTTTGAACGGGAAGCCGGTCGCCAGGATGGTGCCATCCAGATCTTTGGCGTTGGTGCCGCGCAGACGATAACCGTTGAGCTGGGCGCCCTGACCGCGCGTGGCGGTGAACAGTTCGTTGCGCATCGGATCGTAAACCACGGCCACTTCAGTACGGCCTTTGATGCGTACAGCGATGGAAACGGAGAAATGAGGGAAACGTTTGATGAAGTTTGCAGTGCCATCCAGTGGATCGATCACCCATTGCACATCGCGATCTTCGCCGATCAGCTCACCGCGTTCTTCGCTCACGATACTGTGTTGCGGATAAGACTTGCGGATGACGTCGATGATCAGATGCTCTGCATCGCGATCGACGTTGGTGACGAAGTCATTGGTCCCTTTCTGGCTCGCTTCTACAGCGTCCGGGGTTTCGTAGTTTTTGGCAATCAGGTTACCGGCCTTGCGCGCAGCGCGCACGGCGATAGTCAGCATCGGATGCATGGGTATCTTCCAACTAGGATGTTAAAGAACAGGAAACGGCGCGAAGTATAGCAGCTGTTCGGCAAATTGCCTACGGCTGTGTTAAGATGCTGCGATTTTCCGCCACGCTCAGAGTTTGTATGCTGCACAATATCCGCATTGTTCTGGTAGAGACTTCACATACCGGCAACATGGGCTCGACCGCCAGAGCCATGAAAACCATGGGGTTAACCAACCTTTATCTGGTTAATCCGCTGATCAAACCCGATTCTCAGGCCATCGCCCTGGCCGCCGGCGCCAGCGACGTGATCGGCAACGCCACCATCGTCGATACCCTCGATGACGCCATCGCCGGCTGTAGCCTGGTGGTGGGCACCAGCGCACGTTCTCGCACCTTGCCGTGGCCGATGCTGGAGCCGCGTGAATGCGGCGTGCGCGCGGTACACGAAGGCGAACACGCGCCGGTGGCGCTGGTGTTCGGCCGCGAACGCGTCGGGCTGACCAACGATGAATTGCAGAAGTGCCACTACCACGTCGCCATTCCGGCCAACCCGGACTACAGCTCGCTGAACCTGGCGATGGCGGTGCAGATCCTGGCGTATGAAGTGCGCGTGGCTTACCTCGATCGCCAACAGGCGGGCGCGCCGCAGCTGGAAGAGACGCCGTATCCGCTGGTGGATGACCTCGAGCGTTTCTATCAGCACCTGGAGCAGACGCTGCAGCGCACCGGCTTTATTCGCCCGTCCCATCCGGGCCAGGTGATGAGCCGCCTGCGTCGGCTGTTCACCCGCGCACGCCCGGAAGGGCAGGAGCTGAATATCCTGCGCGGCATGCTGACCTCGATCGAGAAACAGGATAAACATCAAGGTAATTAATTGATGTGGCATAACGGTGGGCGACAATAGTATTAGTTATCCAAAGGTTATAACATGTATTTTATATACCTTTGTTCTTGCTAAGTTCAAAACGTGCTAATACTTGAGTCAATTACTAGGTTAAATAGTTGACTGTTTTACTCAGGAATGTCAGACTTTCGGCCATATTTGACCAACAGGTAACCATTGAGCTATGAGACTGACATCCAAAGGCCGTTATGCCGTAACCGCTATGCTCGACGTAGCGCTGCATTCCCAGGAAGGGCCGGTGCCACTGGCGGACATTTCCGAACGCCAGGGTATTTCGCTCTCTTATCTGGAACAATTATTCTCCCGTCTGCGCAAGAATGGCCTGGTGGCCAGCGTGCGCGGTCCGGGCGGTGGTTATCTGCTGGGTAAAGACGCGGGTGAGATCGCCGTTGGCGCTGTCATCACTGCCGTCGATGAATCGGTAGATGCAACCCGTTGCCAGGGCAAAGAAGGCTGTCAGGGCGGCGATCGCTGCTTGACCCACGCCCTGTGGCGCGATCTGAGCGAGCGCATCAGCGGGTTCCTGAACAACATTACGCTGGCTGAACTGGTCAACAACCAGGAAGTGCTGGTGGTGGCGGATCGTCAAAACAACGATACGCGCCGCACGGCCAACGGTCGTCCGCAAGAAACTATCAACGTTAATCTGCGCGCATAAGCAGCTGGCGAAATTATTTTAGTTTTTGGAAGTGATGTACGGAGCACAAGAGCAATGAAATTACCGATTTATCTGGATTACTCAGCAACGACGCCGGTTGACCCGCGCGTTGCTGAGAAGATGATGCAGTTTTTGACCCTGGACGGCACTTTCGGCAACCCGGCTTCCCGTTCCCACCGTTTCGGTTGGCAGGCGGAAGAGGCGGTAGACATCGCCCGTAACCAAATCGCCGAACTGGTGGGCGCCGATCCGCGCGAAATCGTCTTCACCTCCGGGGCGACCGAATCCGACAACCTGGCGATAAAAGGCGCTGCCAATTTCTACCAGAAAAAAGGCAAGCACATCATCACCAGCAAAACCGAACACAAAGCCGTGCTCGACACTTGCCGTCAGCTGGAGCGCGAAGGGTTTGAAGTCACCTACCTGGCGCCGCAGAGCAACGGCATCATCAGCCTGCAGGATCTCGAAGCGGCGATGCGCGATGACACCATCCTGGTCTCCATCATGCACGTCAACAACGAAATCGGCGTGGTGCAGGATATCGAAGCGATCGGCGAAATGTGCCGTGCGCGCGGTATCATCTACCACGTTGACGCCACCCAGAGCGTGGGCAAACTGCCTATCGATCTGAGCAAGCTGAAAGTCGACCTGATGTCGTTCTCCGGCCACAAAATCTATGGTCCGAAAGGCATCGGCGCGCTGTATGTGCGTCGCAAGCCGCGCATCCGCATCGAAGCGCAGGTGCACGGCGGCGGTCACGAGCGCGGCATGCGTTCCGGCACCCTGCCTGTCCACCAGATCGTCGGCATGGGCGAAGCTTATCGCATCGCCAAAGAAGAGATGACCGAAGAGATGGCGCGTCTGCGCACCCTGCGCGATCGTCTGTGGAACGGCGTGAAAGATATGGAAGAAGTGTATCTGAACGGCGATCTGGAGCACGGCGCACCGAACATCCTGAACGTCAGCTTCAACTATGTTGAAGGCGAGTCGCTGATCATGGCGCTGAAAGACCTGGCCGTTTCTTCCGGTTCAGCCTGTACCTCCGCCAGCCTCGAGCCGTCCTACGTGCTGCGCGCGCTGGGCATGAGCGATGAATTGGCGCACAGCTCGATCCGTTTCTCCCTGGGGCGTTTCACCACGGAAGAAGAGATCGACTACACCATTCAACTGGTGCGTAAATCCATCGGCCGTCTGCGCGATCTGTCCCCGCTGTGGGAGATGTTCAAGCAGGGCGTGGACATCAACAGCATCGAATGGGCGCATCATTAATTCTCAGGTTTCAGGAGCAAGGTCATGGCTTACAGCGAAAAAGTAATCGATCATTATGAAAACCCGCGCAACGTGGGTTCTTTCGACAACGAAGATCCTACCGTCGGCAGCGGCATGGTAGGGGCGCCGGCTTGCGGCGACGTGATGAAGCTGCAAATCAAGGTTAACGATGAAGGCATCATCGAAGACGCGCGCTTTAAAACTTACGGCTGCGGTTCCGCCATCGCCTCCAGCTCGCTGGTGACCGAATGGATGAAAGGCAAGTCGCTGGATCAGGCTGAAGCGATCAAAAACACCCAGATCGCCGAAGAGCTGGAATTGCCGCCGGTCAAAATTCACTGCTCGATCCTGGCTGAAGACGCCATCAAAGCAGCGATTGCCGACTATAAGAGCAAGCATAGCGCCAAGTAATTTGTCTGAGTCGGCCCGGCCGCGCCGGGCTTTGATGTGAAGTGTGAGGTTGTGATGTCTATTACCATGAGCGACAGCGCTGCGCAGCGTGTTCAGGCGTTTTTGACGAACCGCGGCAAGGGTCTCGGCCTGCGTCTGGGAGTGCGAACTTCCGGCTGCTCCGGGATGGCGTACGTGCTGGAATTTGTTGACGAAGCCAACGATGACGACATCGTATTTGAAGACAAAGGCATCAAGGTGATCATCGACGGCAAGAGCCTGGTCTACCTTGACGGCACCGAGCTTGATTTCGTTAAGGAAGGCCTGAACGAAGGCTTCAAGTTCAACAACCCGAACGTCTCAAGCGAGTGCGGCTGCGGCGAGAGTTTCAACGTCTGACAGTCCATCGTGCTCCCCCGTTTCGGCGGGGGAACTTCATCCGCTAACGCCCAGAGCACGCTATGGATTACTTTACTTTATTCGGGCTGCCAGTTCGCTACACCGTGGACGGCAGCCTGCTTGCGTCCCGCTTCCAGGATCTGCAGCGCCAATTCCACCCCGATCGTTTCGCCAACCAGCCGGAGCGCGAACGCCTGATGGCGTTGCAGCAGGCGGCGACCATCAACGAAGCCTACCAGGCGCTGAAGCACCCGTTAAAACGCGCGGAGTATATGCTATCGTTGCACGGCTTCGATCTGGGCAACGAACAGCATACGATGCGCGACACCGCGTTCCTGATGGAACAGCTGGAACTGCGCGAAGAGCTCGACGCCATTGAGCGCAAGCCGGAGGCGGAAAGCCTGCTGGCCGATTTCGGCGCGCGGCTGGCCGCCTCGGTCAAACAGCGCAGCGCGCTGATGCTGCAGCAGTTGGACAGTGAACAGTGGGCGGACGCCGCCGACACCGTGCGCAAGCTGCGCTTCTTGGACAAACTCCAGCAACAGGTTGAACAACTCGAAGAAAAACTGCTGGGTTTTGAGTAACACCTTCTGATTCTGATTGTGGAAGCTTCAACATGGCCTTATTACAAATTAGTGAGCCTGGCCTCAGCGCCGCGCCGCACCAGCGACGTCTGGCCGCCGGCATCGACTTGGGCACCACCAACTCGCTGGTCGCCACGGTGCGCAGCGGGCAAGCGGAAACGCTGGCCGACGAACAGGGTCGCCATTTGCTGCCTTCGGTAGTGCATTATCAGGCGGACGCGCAGCGCGTCGGCTGGGAGGCGCGCCAACAGGCGGCGCAGGATCCGGCCAATACCGTCAGCTCCATCAAACGCATGATGGGCCGTTCGTTGGCGGACGTCCAGCAACGTTACCCGAACCTGCCGTATCAATTTCAGGCCAGCGACAACGGCCTGCCGCTGATCGTCACCGCCGCCGGCCCGGTTAACCCGGTTGGCGTCTCCGCCGATATCCTGCGGGCTCTGTCCGCGCGCGCGCAAGCGGCGCTGGAAGGCGAGCTGGATGGCGTCGTGATTACCGTTCCCGCTTACTTCGACGACGCGCAGCGCCAGGGCACCAAAGACGCGGCGCGTCTGGCCGGCCTGCACGTTCTGCGTCTGTTGAACGAACCCACTGCGGCCGCGATCGCCTATGGGCTGGATTCCGGCCAGGAAGGGGTGATCGCGGTTTACGATCTGGGCGGCGGCACCTTTGATATCTCCATTCTGCGCCTCAGCCGCGGCGTGTTCGAAGTGCTGGCCACCGGCGGCGATTCCGCGCTGGGCGGCGACGACTTCGATCACCTGCTGGCCGACTGGTTGCGCGACCAGGCCGGCGTGGCCGATCGCAGCGATCACGGTGTGCAGCGCCAACTGCTGGACGCCGCCATCGCCGCCAAAATCGCGTTGAGCGATGCCGACAGCGTGTGCGTTGAGGTAGCCGGCTGGCAGGGCGAGGTGACCCGCGCCCAGTTCGAAGCGCTGATCGCTCCGCTGGTGAAACGTACGCTGATGGCCTGCCGCCGCGCGCTGAAAGATGCCGGCGTCGCCGCCGACGAGGTGCTGGAAGCGGTGATGGTCGGCGGTTCCACCCGCGTGCCGCTGGTGCGTGAGCAGGTGGGCGCCTTCTTCGGCCGCACGCCGCTGACGTCTATCGATCCGGATAAAGTGGTCGCCATCGGCGCCGCGATCCAGGCCGACATTCTGGTGGGCAACAAGCCGGACAGCGACATGCTGCTGCTGGACGTGATCCCGCTGTCGCTGGGCCTCGAAACCATGGGCGGTCTGGTGGAGAAAGTGATCCCGCGCAACACCACCATTCCGGTGGCGCGCGCGCAGGAGTTCACCACCTTTAAAGATGGCCAGAGCGCGATGATGATCCACGTGCTGCAGGGCGAGCGCGAGCTGGTGCAGGATTGCCGTTCGCTGGCGCGCTTCACGCTGCGCGGCCTGCCGCCATTGCCTGCCGGGGGCGCGCACATTCGCGTCACCTTCCAGGTGGATGCCGATGGTCTGCTGAGCGTCACCGCGATGGAGAAATCCACCGGCGTGGAAGCCTCGATCCAGGTCAAGCCGTCGTACGGCCTGTCGGACGGCGAAATCGCCGGCATGATCAAAGATTCGATGGCCAACGCGCAAAGCGACGTGGGCGCGCGCAAGCTGGCGGAGCAACGCGTGGAAGCCGCGCGGGTGCTGGAAAGCCTGCAGGGCGCGCTGGCCACCGACGCGGCGCTGCTGAGCGAGGCGGAAAGCCAGGCGATCGCCGCCGCGACCCAGGCGTTGCAGCAGGCGGCGCAGGGTGAAGATCCCGCCGCTATCGAAGACGCCATCAAAACATTAGATGCACAAACGCAAGATTTTGCCGCGCGCCGCATGGACGCTTCCATTCGCCGCGCGCTGGCTGGCCATTCTGTGGATGAGGTTTAACCATGCCTAAAATTGTTTTCCTGCCCCATCAAGATCTGTGCCCGGAAGGGGCGGTTCTGGAAGCCGAAAAAGGGGAGTCGATCCTCAACGTTGCGCTGCGCAACGGCATTGAAATCGAGCATGCCTGCGAGAAATCCTGCGCCTGCACCACCTGCCACTGCATCGTGCGTGAAGGCTTCGATTCGCTGGAAGAGAGCAGCGAGCTGGAAGACGACATGCTGGACAAAGCGTGGGGGCTGGAGCCGGAAAGCCGTCTGAGCTGCCAGGCGCTGGTCGCCGACGAAGATCTGGTGGTCGAAATGCCGCGCTACACCGTCAACCACGCGCGTGAGCATTAATTGTTAGCCGCAGCCTCAACCCGGAGATCATAATGGGACTGAAGTGGACCGACAGCCGTGAAATCGGCGAAGCCCTGTACGACCAATACCCGGACACCGATCCGAAAACCGTGCGTTTTACCGACATGCATCAGTGGATCTGCGATCTGGAAGAGTTCGACGACGATCCGCAGGCTTCCAACGAAAAAATACTGGAAGCGATCCTGCTGGTCTGGTTAGATGAAGCGGAGTAAATAGCGTAACGGGCTGCCATGGGCGGCCCGTTTATTTTGTATCCGACATACCCGTCGTCTTTCAAACCGCAGCGTTGTTACCTGCACGATCACACCCCAGTCACTTACCTGAGTAAGCTCCTGGGGATGAGATCGCTGGGCGCCTAGCTGCAATTTGAAATCCATAGGGTATGCAATAAAGCCCTAATGAAATAATAAAGGGAACATCCGGAGTAAGAAGGCTATGACAACAGAATTCATGCAGGTTACGCTGTCGCAACAACCTGCCGACGCCCGCTGGGGCGAAAAAGCGCTGCTCAGCACCAACGGCGAAGGGATGACCATCCACCTGACCGGCGCCGACAAGCTGGGCGCGATCCAGCGTGCGGGCCGCAAAATTGACGGTCAGGGCATCAAAAACGTCAAGCTGGCCGGCGACGGTTGGGATTTGGAAAACAGCTGGGCGTTTTGGCAGGGTTACCGCGGGCTGAAAGGGCAACGCAACGTCGAATGGGCCGAACTGCCGGAAGCCGCGCGTCAGGAGCTGGATCAGCGCCTGAAGATCGTCGACTGGGTGCGCGACACCATCAACATGCCGGCGGAAGAGCTGGGGCCGGAGCAACTGGCGACCCGCGCCGTCGATCTGATGTGCGACGTCGGCTGCGATGCCGTCAGCTACCGCATCACCAAGGGCGAAGATCTGCGTGAGCAGAACTATGCCGGCATCCACACCGTCGGCCGCGGCTCCGAGCGCCCGCCGGTGCTGCTGGCGCTGGACTTCAACCCGACCGGTAACCCGGACGCGCCGGTGTTCGCTTGCCTGGTCGGCAAGGGCATCACCTTCGATACCGGCGGTTATAGCCTGAAACAGAGCGCCTTTATGGATTCGATGAAGGCTGACATGGGCGGTGCGGCCACCATCACCGGCGCCCTGGCGCTGGCGGCGGCGCGTGGTCTGAAGCAGCGCGTGAAGCTGTACCTGTGCTGCGCCGACAACATGGTCAGCGGCAACGCCTTCAAACTGGGTGACATCATTCGCTACCGCAACGGCAAAACCGTCGAGGTGATGAACACCGATGCTGAAGGGCGCCTGGTACTGGCCGACGGCCTGATCGACGCTTCTGAGCAGAATCCGCAGCTGATTATCGACTGCGCGACCCTGACCGGCGCGGCCAAAACCGCGGTAGGCAACGACTACCACGCCCTGTTCAGCTTCGACGATGCGCTGGCACAGGAACTGCTGAGCAGCGCCGCCGCCGAGCACGAGCCGTTCTGGCGTCTGCCGCTGGCCGAGTTCCACCGCAGCCAGCTGCCGTCCAACTTCGCCGAGCTGAACAACGTGGCCGGCCCGGCCTACACCGCCGGCGCCAGCACCGCGGCGGCCTTCCTGTCGCATTTCGTTAAGAACTACCAGCAAGGCTGGTTGCACATCGACTGTTCCGCCACCTACCGCAAAGGCGCGGTGGATCAGTGGTCGGCCGGCGCGACCGGGCTGGGCGTGCGCACCCTGGCCAATCTGTTGCTGAGCAAAGCCAAATAATTGAACGCCCGCCGCGTCGGGCGCTAGAATGCGCATTATCTTCGGGGCCCAGCATGCTGGGCCTCGCTATTTGATCCCTGGAGTTTGCCATGAGTTCCCATCATCACGATGCCGCCCCGAGCGAGAACGAGCTTGAACGCCTGCTGAAGCTGGCGGTGACGGAGCCGGCCCACCGTCCGGCGTTCTTCCGTGAACTGCTCGACGCCACGGTGCTGATCCTCGGCGACAGCGAGCAGGTGCAGCAGGACGGCGACATCACGCTGAACGCGGATACGCCGGTCAATATCCAGCATTGGGAAAAGCAGGACGGCGGCAGCATCATTCCGTTCTTCACCTCGCTGGAAGCGTTGCAGAAGGCCGTTGAGGACGAACAGCCGTTCATCGCCATGCCGGCGCGGGTGCTGTTTGAAATCACCCAGGGCGCGGATTTGTTCCTCAACCCGAAGGCGGAATACGGCAAAGAGTTCTACCCGGAAGAGGTGGCGATGCTGCTGGCGACCGGTGGCGTCGTCAAACCGGTTGAGCATTACGTCGACAAAGAGACCCAAATCCTGTTGGGGCAGCCCGAAGAGTACCCGTCGGCGATGGTGGATGCGCTGACCACGCTGTTCAGCCAGCGCAAACCGGTGCGCCGCGCGTTTCTGGCGCTGATGCACGACCAGGCGGCGGACGAGAAGCCGAATCTGCTGATCGGGCTGGAAGTGGATGCAGAACCGGCGGAGATCGAGGCGTTGATCAACGAGGCCGGCAGCGTCGCCAGCGAAACGGCGCCGAATGACGAACCGGTCGATTTCTGCCTGGTGTCGGAGAAAGAGCGCGGCATCAGCCACTACCTGATCGCCCATACGCAGCCGTTTTATCAGCGCCGCTGGGGCAGCTGGCTGCGCAATTTGATCCCGTCCACCGACAAGACCCAGTAACGCGGCGCGTGGTCGGAAATGCCGCAGGAAGATCATATTTTTTTAATGAAATGTTGATTTTCCCGTAGGCAAGCGTTAACGGCGCACATATAATCTGCGCCACTTGAGAAGGCCGGCAACATTGCAGACCGGCCTGTTTTGGAAGTCATACAGAGGCCATCATGACCGTAGAACGTACCTTTTCCATCGTTAAACCAAACGCTGTAGCCAACAACGACATCGGCGCTATCTACGCGCGTTTCGAGCGCGCCGGTTTCAAAATCATCGCCGCTAAAATGCTGCGTCTGACTCGCGAGCAAGCTGAAGGCTTCTACGCTGAGCACAAAGGCCGCCCATTCTTCGACGGTCTGGTAGAGTTCATGACCTCCGGCCCAATCATGGTGCAGGTTCTGGAATCTGAAAACGCCGTGCAGCGCAACCGCGACATCATGGGCGCAACCAACCCGGACAACGCACTGGCCGGCACCCTGCGCGCCGACTACGCGGACAGCTTCACCGCTAACGCCGTTCACGGTTCCGACTCCGTTGAATCCGCACAGCGTGAAATCGCTTACTTCTTCAACGAAAGCGAAATCTGCGCACGTTAATCGTGCCGTTTCTGAGCTGATAGCCAGGCATTCACCGGCTGAAACAATAAAAATGCCCTGAATGCCTTTCAGCCATAGAAACCCGCTACTAAAATTTGTACAATGCCGCGCCCCTGATAAGACGACTTGTCAGGGGCGTGTTTTTAGTGCCGCCACCCGAATCTCGCGGGCTGAAATGCACAACTTACTTTCCATTCTTTAGCGCCATAACGTGTAATAACGAGGCCAGAGATCATTATGTTAGAACCCATCACGTCCGAGCACACCGTGTCTGAAAATAATTCGCTGACTACCCCCTCCGTTAACGTGGAGCAACCGGCTGCGGCCAAAATCAACCTGCTGGATCTGAACCGCCAGCAAATGCGCGAGTTCTTCGCCGAAATGGGCGAGAAACCGTTCCGCGCCGATCAGGTGATGAAGTGGATTTATCACTACTGCTGCGACGATTTCGAGCAGATGACCGACATCAACAAAGTCCTGCGCGGCAAGCTGCAGCGCGTGGCGGAAATCCGCGCGCCGGAGGTGGCGGAAGAACAGCGCTCGGCCGACGGCACCATCAAATGGGCGATCAAGGTGGGCGATCAGCAGGTCGAAACCGTGTACATCCCGGAAGCCGACCGCGCGACGCTGTGCGTCTCCTCGCAGGTGGGTTGTGCGCTGGAGTGCAAATTCTGTTCGACGGCGCAGCAGGGCTTCAACCGCAACCTGCGCGTGTCGGAAATCATCGGCCAGGTGTGGCGCGCGGCGAAAATCATCGGCGCGCTGAAGGTGACCGGCCAACGCCCGATCACCAACGTGGTGATGATGGGCATGGGCGAACCGCTGCTCAACCTGAATAACGTGGTGCCGGCGATGGAAATCATGCTGGACGACTTCGGCTTTGGCCTGTCCAAACGCCGCGTGACCCTGTCTACCTCCGGCGTGGTGCCGGCGCTGGACAAGCTGGGCGACATGATCGACGTGGCGCTGGCCATTTCGCTGCACGCGCCTAACGACACCATCCGCGATGAGATCGTGCCGATCAACCGCAAGTACAACATCGAGACCTTCCTGTCCGCGGTGCGTCGCTACCTGGAGAAATCCAACGCCAACCAGGGGCGCGTCACCGTCGAGTACGTGATGCTGGATCATATCAACGACAGCACCGACGATGCGCATCAGTTGGCGGAAGTGCTGAAAGACACGCCGTGCAAGATCAACCTGATCCCATGGAACCCGTTCCCGGGCGCCCCTTACGGCCGCAGCTCCAACAGCCGGGTGGACCGTTTCTCCAAGGTGTTGATGGAATACGGCTTTACGACTATTGTTCGTAAAACCCGCGGTGACGATATCGACGCCGCCTGCGGGCAACTGGCGGGTGAAGTGATCGACCGTACCAAGCGTACCCTGAAAAAGAAAATGGCCGGGGAACCTATCAGCGTACGGGCGGTCTGAATCCTATAGCACCTTTTTTGTTATCTAACAGCCTGTTATGCGAGATGTTGACGCTAATGGGCGTTAGCTGACGGCCGATAAGGAAATGAATGCGGGCATGAAGCTGAAACTGTGGGGTGTGTGGCTGGCGGTCGGGTTGTTGGCCGGGTGTTCCGGCTCATCGCCGGAAAAGGAAGCACAGGTCGCTGAGGCGGGCCAGACGCGGTTGCAGCTGGGGCTGGAGTACCTGCAGCAAGGTGACATGGACGCCGCGCGCCAGAACCTGGAAAAGGCGCTGGACGCGGCCCCGCAGGATTACCGCACGCAGTTGGGCATGGCGCTCTACGCGCAGCGGATCGGTGAAAACGCCGCGGCCGAACAGCGTTATCGGCAAGCGCTCAAACTTGCGCCGGGCAATGGCACCGTACTGAATAATTACGGTGCGTTTCTTTGCAGTTTAGGGCAGTATGTACCGGCGCAACAGCAGTTTAGCGCTGCGGCGCTGGCGCCCGATTATGGTCAGGTCGCTGACAGCCTGGAAAACGCAGGTTACTGTTTTCTCAAGGCCGGACAAAACGATGAAGCGCGCACGCTGTTGAGCCGCGCGCTGAAAGTCGATCCGGACAAAGGCGCTCCGCTGTTGGCGGAGGCCGAAAAGCAATTTGGAGAAGGGAAGCGCGCCCAGTCGCAACTTTTATTGGATGTTTATCAGCATGTTCTGCCGGCTAGCGCCAGCAGCTTATGGTTACAGATTCGTTTCGCCGCGTTAGCCGGCCGTCAGGATAGCGTTCAACGCTATGGCAAGCAGTTAGCGCGAAGTTTTCCACAATCCAAACAGTACCAGCAGTTCTTAGCTAATGAATACTGAAGCCTCCCAAGATAAAACCGTATCCATGACGACGGGCCAGCGCCTGCGTCAGGCCCGTGAGCAACTCGGGCTGAGCCAACAGGCCGTTGCAGAACGCCTGTGTCTCAAAATGTCCACCGTGCGCGATATCGAGGAAGACAGCGTGTCCGCTGACCTCGCGTCCACCTTCGTGCGCGGCTACATCCGTTCCTACGCCAAGCTGGTGCATTTGCCGGAAGACGAACTGCTGCCGATGCTGGCCAAGCAGGCGCCGTTGAAGATGGCGAAAGTGGCGCCGATGCAAAGCTTCTCGCTGGGCAAGCGCCGCAAGAAACGCGACGGCTGGCTGATGAGCTTCACCTGGCTTATCGTGTTCGTGGTGATTGGCCTGACCGGCGCCTGGTGGTGGCAAAACCACAAGGCGCAGCAGGAAGAGATCGCCACCATGGCCGATCAATCCTCGGCGCAGCTTTCACAGAATAACGAAGGGCAGTCCGTGCCGCTGACGGACGGCAACGCCGACGCCGGCACTAACGTGCCGTTGACCGACAACAGCGCCGCGCCGGCCGATACCGGCGCAGCGGCTCAGGCGCCGGCGGCGACCGCCCAGACGCCGGGCGCGGCTCAGCAACAGCCTGCCGTGGTGTCGCCAAGCCAGACCACCCTGCCGGAAACCGCGCCGGCGGCGCAATCGCCGCTGCCGACCGCCGATGCGGGCGTTGCTGCGCCGGCGGCCGATCCGAACGCGCTGGTGATGGACTTCTCCGCCGACTGCTGGCTGCAGGTGACCGACGCGAGCGGTAAAACGCTGTTCAGCGGCACCCAGAAGCAGGGCGGCAAGCTGAACCTGACCGGCACTGCGCCGTACAAACTGACCATCGGCGCGCCGGCGGCAGTACAGATCCAGTATCAGGGTAAACCGGTTGATTTGAGCCGGTTCGTTAAGTCAAACCGTGTTGCTCGCCTGACCGTCGCCGCGCAGTAATCGCGCGGCCCCGGTCGTGATGTCAGAGCAGCAATGGAGAGTAAGTAATGCATAACCAAGCGCCCATCAACCGTCGAAAATCTACACGCATTTACGTCGGCAAGGTGCCTATTGGTGATGGCGCGCCGATTGCCGTGCAGTCGATGACCAACACCCGTACCACCGATGTTGAAGCAACGGTTAATCAGATTAAAGCGCTGGAGCGCGTGGGCGTCGACATCGTCCGCGTTTCGGTTCCTACCATGGACGCCGCCGAGGCGTTCAAGCTGATCAAGCAGCAGGTCAACGTGCCGCTGGTCGCCGATATCCACTTCGATTATCGCATCGCGCTGCAGGTTGCCGAATACGGCGTGGACTGCCTGCGCATCAACCCGGGCAACATCGGCAACGAATCGCGCATTCGCTCGGTGGTGGACTGCGCCCGCGACAAGAACATCCCGATTCGCATCGGCGTCAACGGCGGTTCGCTGGAGAAAGATCTGCAGGAAAAGTACGGCGAACCTACGCCGGAAGCGCTGCTGGAATCCGCCATGCGCCACGTGGATATCCTCGATCGCCTCAACTTCGACCAGTTCAAGGTCAGCGTCAAGGCGTCGGACGTGTTCCTGGCGGTGCAATCCTACCGTCTGCTGGCGTCGCGCATCGATCAGCCGCTGCATCTGGGCATCACCGAAGCCGGCGGCGCGCGCAGCGGGTCGGTCAAGTCGGCCATCGGCCTGGGCATGCTGCTGTCTGAAGGCATCGGCGATACCCTGCGCATCTCGCTGGCGGCGGATCCGGTCGAAGAGGTGAAGGTCGGTTTCGATATCCTGAAGTCGCTGCGCATCCGCGCGCGCGGCATCAACTTCATCGCCTGCCCGACCTGTTCGCGTCAGGAGTTCGACGTGATCGGCACGGTGAACGCGCTGGAGCAGCGCCTGGAAGACATCATCACGCCGATGGACGTCTCGATCATCGGTTGCGTGGTGAACGGCCCGGGCGAAGCGCTGGTGTCCACCATGGGCGTGACCGGCGGCCACAAGAAGAGCGGCTTCTACGAAGACGGCGTGCGCCAGAAAGAGCGTTTCGACAACGAACAGATGATCGACCAGCTGGAAGCGAAGATTCGCGCCAAGGCCGCGATGATGGACGAAAGCAACCGTATCACGGTCAACCTGCTGGAAAAATAAGCGTTATCGCTACACGGCGGGCCTGTTGGCCCGCTTGTTTATGCGCCTGAAGGGCGGAAAACCGCATCCGCGTTGAATACCGGGCGGCAAAGTCCCTATAATCAGGTTCATTTTTACAGACAACGGACAGAGAACTCACGTGGCAAAGAACATTCAAGCCATCCGCGGCATGAACGACTACCTGCCGGAAGAAACGGCATTATGGCAGCGTATTGAAGGCACCCTCAAGCAGGTGCTGGGCGGCTACGGTTACAGCGAAATCCGGTTGCCGATTGTAGAGCAGACCCCGTTATTCAAACGCGCGATCGGCGAAGTGACCGACGTCGTGGAAAAAGAGATGTATACCTTCGAAGACCGCAACGGCGAAAGCCTGACGCTGCGTCCGGAAGGGACGGCCGGCTGCGTGCGCGCCGGCATCGAACATGGTCTGCTGTACAATCAGGAACAGCGTCTGTGGTACATCGGCCCGATGTTCCGCTACGAGCGCCCGCAAAAGGGCCGCTATCGCCAGTTCCATCAGCTGGGCGCGGAAGTGTTCGGCCTGCAAGGCCCGGATATCGACGCCGAGCTGATCCTGCTGACCGCCCGCTGGTGGAAAGCGCTGGGCATCGCCGAGCACGTCAAGCTGGAGCTGAACTCCATCGGTTCGCTGGAAGCGCGCGCCAACTACCGCGATGCGCTGGTGGCGTTCCTGGAGCAGCACGTCGAGGTGTTGGACGAAGACTGCAAACGCCGCATGTACAGCAACCCGCTGCGCGTGCTGGACTCCAAGAATCCTGAGGTGCAGGCGCTGCTGAACGACGCGCCGCGCCTGTCCGAGTACCTGGATGAAGAATCCCGTGCTCACTTCGCCGGTCTGTGTGAACTTTTGGCGCAGGCAGGTATCCCATATACCGTTAACGAGCGCCTGGTGCGCGGTCTGGATTACTACAACCGCACCGTGTTTGAGTGGGTGACCACCAGCTTGGGCGCGCAGGGCACCGTCTGCGCGGGCGGCCGTTACGACGGTCTGGTCGAGCAGTTGGGCGGCCGCGCCACTCCGGCGGTCGGTTTCGCCATGGGCCTGGAGCGTCTGGTGCTGCTGGTGCAGGCGGTCAACCCGGAATTCAAGGCGCCGTCGGCTATCGACGTGTACGTCATCTCTTCCGGCGCGGGCACCCAGAGCGCGGCGATGCAGCTGGCTGAACAGGTGCGCGACGCGGCGCCGCAGCTGAAGCTGATGACCAATTACGGCGGCGGCAACTTCAAGAAGCAGATCACCCGTGCGGACAAATGGGGCGCGCGCATCGCGCTGATCCTGGGCGAGAGCGAAGTGGCGGCGCAGCAGGTGGTGGTGAAAGACCTGCGCAGTGGTGAACAAGAAACGCTGGCGCAAAGCGAAGTCGCTGCGCGTCTGGCTTTGATGTTAGGTTAAGGAGAAGGACACCGTGGAAGTCTATACCACTGAAAACGAACAAGTCGACGCACTGCGTCGGTTCTTTGCCGAGAACGGCAAAGCGCTGGCGGTGGGCGTGGTGCTCGGAATTGGTGCCCTGGTTGGCTGGCGTTACTGGCAGAGCCATGAAAACTCCAACATGATGGCGGCATCGCAATCCTATCAGGAAGCCAGCGATCGTCTGGCGGCCGGCAAGCCGGATGACGTGGCTGCCGCAGAGAAATTTGTCCAGGCCAACGGCAATAGCTACGGCGTACTGGCCGCGCTGCAATTGGCTAAGCACTTTGTCGAACAGAATGATTTCGCCAAGGCGGAACAACAATTGGCGCTGGCTCAGGGCCAGACCAAAGACGACAACCTGTTGGCGATGATCGACCTGCGTCTGGCGCGCGTCCAGCTGCAGGAGAAAAAGCTGGATGAAGCGCTGAAAACGCTGGATGGCGTGAAAGGCGAAGGCTGGGCGGCGATGATGCAGGATGTGCGCGGCGATGTGCTGCTGGCGAAGGGCGACGCCAAGGGCGCGCGCGAAGCTTACAGCAAAGGCATTGAGTCCAACGCTTCTCAAGCGCTGCAGGTTCTGCTGCGCATGAAATTGAATAACTTGTCCAGCTAAGGGGAATTCCCATGCAATTGCGTAAAACACTCTTGGTCGGACTGGTTTCCGCTGCCTTGCTGAGTGGTTGCTCGCTGTTTAACAGCGAAGAAGACGTGGTTACCATGTCGCCGTTGCCGAAAGTTGAAAATCAGTTTACGCCGAACAAGGCGTGGAGCACCTCGGTGGGCGACGGTATCGGTGAGTATTACTCCCACCTGCTTCCGGCCTATCAGGACAGCACCATTTACGCCGCCGATCGCTTCGGCATCGTGAAAGCGATGGATGCCGACAGCGGCAACGAGAAGTGGAAGGTCAATCTTTCCGAGAAGACCGGCTTCTTCTCCAGCAACCTGTCTGCGCTGCTGTCGGGCGGCCTGACGGTTGCGGGTGACAAGGTTTACGTCGGCAGCGAAAAAGCGGTGGTTTACGCATTGAACACCGCCGACGGCGCCATCGCCTGGCAGACCAAAGTGGCCGGCGAAGCGATCTCCCGTCCGGTTGTCAGCGACGGCATGGTGTTGGTGCATACCTCCAACGGCATGCTGCAGGCGCTGAACGAAGCCGATGGCGCGGTGAAGTGGACGGTTAACCTGGACATGCCTTCGCTGTCGCTGCGCGGTGAATCCGCGCCGGCCGTCGCCTTTGGCGCCGCCATCGTCGGCGGTGATAACGGCCGCGTCAGCGCCGTGCTGATGCAGCAGGGCCAACTGATCTGGCAACAGCGCATTTCTCAGCCGAGCGGCGCGACCGAAATCGATCGCCTGAACGACGTGGACACCACGCCGGTGATCGTTGACGGCGTGGTCTACGCGCTGGGTTACAACGGCAACCTGACGGCGCTGGATCTGCGTTCCGGTCAGATCATCTGGAAACGCGAGCTGGGTTCGGTGAATGATTTCATCGTCGACGCGGGCCGCATCTACCTGATCGACCAGAACGATCGCGTGGTGGCGCTCAGCACCGAAGGCGGCGTGACCGTGTGGACGCAAAGCGATCTGCTGCACCGCAACCTGACGCCGCCGGTGATGTATAATGGTTATCTGGTGACCGGTGACGCCGAAGGCTATCTGCACTGGGTCAACACCACCGATGGCCGTTTTGTCGCCCAGCAGGAAGTGGACAGCTCCGGCTTCCTGTCTGCGCCGATGGTGGCCGGCGACAAGCTGGTCATCCAGGCTCGCGGCGGGAAAGTTTACGCTTTCACCCGCTAACGCCGCTCGTCGCATCCCTTCTTGCACCCGAATGATTTCGGGTTGCAGCCAGGCGGCAAGCGCATGAGTCCTCGGGAGCTTAGTGAGCTAAGTGACCGAGGCGAAGGTGCGCAGACAACGCCGCTGTGGCGCGAAAGATGAAGGGGAAAACGGCTCCTGAATGTTCAGGGGCCGTTTCGTATTTTATAAGCTGCACCGCTGGTGTCTATCCACAGTGCAGTAACGCATTGATTATTAAGTAATGAGGCTTCAACAATGATACCTGTCGTCGCGCTGGTCGGGCGCCCGAATGTGGGTAAATCCACCTTGTTCAACCGTTTAACCCATACGCGCGATGCGCTGGTGGCGGATTTCCCGGGGCTGACGCGTGACCGCAAGTATGGTCGTGCTGAAATCGAAGGCAATGAATTTATCATCGTCGATACCGGCGGCATCGACGGCACCGAAGACGGCGTCGAAACGCGCATGGCCGGTCAGTCGCTGCTGGCGATCGAAGAAGCGGACATCGTGCTGTTCATGGTCGACGCCCGCGCCGGCCTGATGCCGGCGGATCAGGGCATCGCCCAGCACCTGCGCAGCCGCCAGAAGGCGACCTTCCTGGTGGCCAACAAGACCGACGGTCTGGATCCGGACACCGCCACCGCCGATTTCTACTCGCTCGGTCTGGGTGAAGTGTTCGCTATCGCCGCTTCTCACGGCCGCGGCGTGACCCAGCTGATTGAACACGTGCTGGTGCCGTTCGTGCCGGAAAAACCGGAAGACGTCGAGCTGACCGAGGAAGAGGCCAACGCCGCTTACTGGGCCGAGCAAAACGGCGAAACGCTGGAAGGCGAAGAAGACGAAGAGCCGGAAGAAGCGTTCAATCCGCAGGATCTGCCGATCAAACTGGCGATCGTCGGCCGCCCGAACGTAGGTAAGTCTACGCTCACTAACCGTATCCTCGGCGAGGAGCGCGTGGTGGTGTACGACATGCCGGGCACTACCCGCGACAGCATCTACATTCCGATGGTGCGTGACGAACGCGAATACGTGCTGATCGACACCGCCGGGGTGCGCAAACGCGGCAAGGTGACCGAAACCGTCGAGAAATTCTCGGTGATCAAGACCCTGCAGGCGATTGAAGACGCCAACGTGGTGCTGCTGGTGATCGACGCGCGTGAAGGCATCTCCGATCAGGACCTCTCGCTGCTCGGCTTTATCCTCAATAGTGGGCGCTCACTGGTGATTGCGGTCAACAAGTGGGACGGCATGAGCGAAGAAGATCGCGAGCACGTGAAAGAGATGCTCGATCTGCGTCTGGGCTTCGTCGACTTCGCGCGCGTGCACTTTATTTCCGCCCTGCACGGCAGCGGCGTCGGCAACCTGTTCGAATCGGTACAGGAAGCCTACGAGTGCGCAACCCGTCGCGTAAACACCTCGATGCTGACCAAAATCATGCAGATGGCGGTTGACGATCACCAGCCGCCGTTGGTGCGCGGCCGCCGCGTGAAGCTGAAATACGCCCACGCCGGCGGTTACAACCCGCCGATCGTGGTGATCCACGGCAACCAGGTCAGCGATCTGGCCGATTCGTACAAGCGCTACCTGATGAACTACTTCCGTCGCTCGCTGAACGTGATGGGGACGCCGATCCGCATCCAGTTCAAAGAGGGCGACAACCCGTTCGCCGGCAAACGCAACCTGCTGACGCCGACCCAGATGCGTAAGCGCAAACGCCTGATGAGCCACCTGAAAAAGAGCAAGTAATCGCTCATGAGGGGCGCGGCAGTGATGCCGCGCCCCTTTTTTATTGGCCCGAAATCGTTTTATTATCTGAAGATTACCTCGCCTGTCTGAAGGAACACCATGTCCTGGGAAACCTGGAGTTTTGCGTTCGACGTCACCGTGCCCAATCTGCTGATGATGCTGCTGGGGATCCTGTTGCGCCATTGGCGCCTGATGGATGACCGCTTCGTCGACGGCGCGACCCGCCTGGTGTTCAATCTGGCGCTGCCGTGCCTGCTGTTTTTCAGCATCGCTACCAACCATCCGCAGCTGCTCGGCAATCTGCCGCTGGTGCTGTTCGGCGCGGTCGGCACGCTGGCGACCTTCCTGCTCTTGGAGCTGGCCGCCAAGTGGCTGGTGAAAGAACCGCGTGAGCGCGGGGTGTTCGTGCAGGGCGGGTTTCGCGCCAACACCGCCATCGTCGGTCTGGCCTACGCCATGACCGCCTACGGCAGCGAAGGCATTGCGCTCGCCTCGCTGTACCTGACGGTGACCGTGATCCTGTTCAACATACTGTCGGTCATCACCCTCACGCGCAGCCTGCAGGGCGGGCAGGGCAAGAAAATCAGCCACCTGTCGCTGCTGCGCAGCATTGTCACCAATCCGCTGATCATCGGCCTGGTGTGCGGGCTGCTGTATGCGCAAACCGGGCTGGGTATCCCGACCGTGATCCGCCAAACCGGCAGCTATATCTCCGCGCTGTCGCTGCCGTTGGCGCTGCTGTGCACCGGCGCCAGCCTGGATTTCCGCGCCATGTTCCGCTCGTCCAACGTGGCGGCGCTGTCGTCGGCGGCCAAGCTGTTTCTGGTGCCGTTCCTGATGACGCTGGCCGGCTGGCTGTGCGGGTTTCAGGGGGCGGCGTTGGGCATCATCTTCCTGTTTTCCGCCACGCCGACCGCTTCGGGCAGCTATGTGATGACGCGCGCCATGGGCGGCAACGCCACGCTGGCGGCCAACATTATCGCTATCACCACCGTCGGGTCGTTCTTCACCACCGCGTTGGGGATCTATTTCTTGCGCTCATGGGGCGTGATTTAACCTGGGAGCTGTTATGGATGCGCATTGTCCGCACTGTCGTCAGACCATGAATTGGGTAGCGGGTCACTACCATTGTGCCGCCTGTCAGCGCGATTATCGGCAGCTGGCGAGCTGCCCGGAGTGCGGGCAGCCGCTGCAAGAGTTGAAGGCCTGCGGGGCGGTGGATTACCTGTGCCAGAACGGGCACGGGCTGATCTCCAAAAAACGGGTGAATTTCAGCTATCAGCCGCTGTAAGCCCTCACTCATCCACCTGGCCGGTTTTCCACAAATCCACCAGCGCCTGCGGCGCGCTGCTTTCCGGGATTAACAGCACGATCTCGGTGCTCAGGGTGGGGCTGGTGTAGTTGATCTGTACGCGGTAGTAGCGCTGGTCGCCGCAGCCGGGGGAGTTGGGTTGGCCCTCTTCCTGGGCGTACGGCAGCGTCTGATTCAGCAACTGATTCAGGCGCTGCCGTTGCTCCGGCGTGATATCGGCCAGCGCAATGCGGCGCTGGCCCGCCAGTTTGGGAATGTAGGCGAAGCCTCCCTCGCGCGCCAGCTCAATGACCGTATCCTGATTGAGCGTCGGCAGCGGTTTCATTACTCCACCCCCACCTGATGCCAGGCCTGTTGCACCTTGTCCGCCACGCTTTGATCGAAACGCGCCTGCGCGTGTTTCACCGTGGCGCGGGCGAAGGTGGCGAAGTCGGCGTTTTGCGGCAGCGCTTTGTCGCACACCGTGTCATACCAGACGTAGCCGGCTTTTTCCCAGGCGAAGCCGCCCAGCGCGGTTGCCGCCAGGTAGAACGCGCGGTTGGGAATGCCGGAGTTGAGGTGCACGCCGCCGTTGTCTTCCTTGGTCTGGATGTAATCCTTCATGCTGGCGGGCTGCGGGTCTTTGCCCAGCAGCGGGTCGTCGTAGGCGGTGCCGGGCGCTGACATCGAGCGCAGCCCTTTGCCTTTGATGCCCTTGGCGAGCAGACCGGCGCCGATCAGCCAGTCGGCTTTATCGGCGGTTTGCTGCAGGTGGAATTGCTTGACCAACGAACCGAACACGTCAGACAGCGATTCGTTGAGCGCGCCGGACTGCTGGTAGTAGATCAGCCCGGCTTCGCTCTCGGTCACGCCGTGCGCCAGCTCGTGGCCGACCACGTCGATGGCGATGGTGAAACGGTTGAAGATCTCGCCGTCGCCGTCGCCGAACACCATCTGCTGGCCGTTCCAGAAAGCGTTCTGGTACTCCTTGCCGTAGTGCACGCTGCCGACCAGCGGCAGCCCTTTATTATCCAGCGAATTGCGCCGGTAGGCCTGCCAGAAGAAATCGTAGGTGACGCCGAGATAGTCGTAGGCCTCGTCCACCGCCACGTCGTGGTTGCTGGGCTGGCCCTCCTTGCGCACCTGTTTGCCGGGCAGTTGGGTGCCGTTCTGGGCGTCGTAGATATCGCGGAGCGCTTCGCCGGCTCGGGCGTTTTTCTCGGTCGGTGAACGCAGCGGCTTGTTGCCGAGCAGGCTTTGCACGTGGTTCAGGGTGTGCAGCGCGCAGTCGCGCTGCGGGGCGTTACCGTGTTCAATAATGCGGCGCAGCATGTAGGGAGGAATGACGGAACGCATGCGCTGGGCTGGCATAGTGGCTCTCCTTAGGCAAAAAATTTACCTCATCGAATGAATGCACTGAGCCTAAGTGTAGTCTACTCGTCATAAAGCCTGTGGTTATGCGTGCTCACCGCCGGGGTGGTCTTGTGGGGACTTATGCGCCGCACCGAGGCGCGTACCGCCAACCGGCCATGTAGCAGCAGGTTGCACGGCGGCGCGTCGGCGCGCAGCATGCGCCGCTGCAGCAGCTGGATCGCCTCGTAGCCCAGCTCATCGCGCGGCACCTGTACCGAGGTCAGCGGCACGTCGTGTATTTCCGCCAGGTTGAAGCCATCGGTGCTCATCACCGATACGTCGCCCGGTACGCTCAGCCCCAGCTTGTTGAGCGCCTTGACCGCCCCGACCGCCATGTAGTCGCCGCCGGCCAGGATCGCCGTCGGCAGCGGGGCGCGGTTCAGGTAGGTGCTCAGCGCCTGTTCGGCCTCTTCGCTGCCGAAGCCGGAAGTGGTCACCAGATGGCGGCCGTCGTCGAACGGCAGATGATGCCGCGCGTAGGCCTGCCGGATGCCCGCCAGCCGCAGCTCCATGGTGTGGCGGCGCAGACACTGCAGGTTGAGAATATGGCTGTGCCCCTGCTGGAACAGATAGCTGGCGGAATAGTCGCCGATCAGCTGATGATCCGGCGAGACGCTGTCCAGCCGCATCTGCCGATCGGTGCAGTTGATCAGCACGCAGGGCTTGGGCAGATCGGCCGCCAGGGTATGGATGTGTTCGTCGTCGATGCCGATGATCAGCGCCGCTTCGGTGTGCGGATCGCTCATTTTTTCCAGAAACAGCGCGCCGTCGCTGTGCTGCTCTTCCAGGCCGCAGTAACGGATGCGCACCTCGTGCTGCATCAGTGCGGCGGCGATGCCCTGAATGACCTTGTAGTAGAAGATATCGGTGCGCACGTCGAACGCGCGCTGCGGCGCGAACACCATCACATTGTTCAACATCAGTCGGCCGCTGGAAATGCCCTGTAGAATGCCGTTTTGCTGCGCGCATTCCAGCACCTTGCGGCGCGCTTCGGCGCTGGTGTTGGCCTTGCCCGCCAGCACGCGGGAAACGGTGCTGATCGACAGCCCGGTTTGGCGGGCGATCTCCTGGATTTTCAGCTTTCCGTTCATTTTGTGATCTCCTTCAAATTCGCCCATGAGAATATTTTCACTGCGGCTTTTCAGCACTTTGACTGGATCCTGCGGCCATTATGACTATTTTTTCACCCGCCTGTGAAAATCTTTGCAAAAAACCCCGTTTCGCTGTGCGTGATCGCTGAGTAGTCTGCATTGGTACACCAATTTTAACGACTTGTCAGTCCAATTTTAACGGTGTGCAAAGAAGAAAACAAAAAATAAATCATGGGGTTGTGATGGACTGCCGGCCTGTTATGCGGGCGTTGGCCTGTGTTCACCGTCCCCTTTTGATAGCGCAACGTACCCTACCAATGCGCGCGTCGCTGTCATGGGCGGCCGCGGGGAGAGAACCGATGAGTGTGGAGATCAATCAGACGGTCGCGCAGAGCGGCCGGCGCAAGTTCAAATCGCTACGCTGGTGGATGCTGGCGCTGTTCTTGCTGGGCGTCACGGTCAACTACATTACCCGCAACTCGCTGGGCATTCTGGCGCCGGAACTGAAAACCAGCCTGAACATGAGCACCGAGCAATATGCCTGGGTGGTGGCGTCGTTCCAGTTGGCCTATACGGTATTTCAGCCGATCTGCGGCTGGCTGATCGACGTCATCGGCCTGAAGATGGGCTTTCTGATCTGCGCGGGCATTTGGGCGGTGGTGTGCATGCTGCACGCCGGCGCCGGCAGCTGGTTGCAACTGGCCATTTTGCGCTTCTTCATGGGGGGCGCGGAGGCGGCGGCCACTCCGGCCAACGCCAAGGCGATCTCCGACTGGTTCCCGAAGAAGGAGCGTCCGATCGCCGCCGGCTGGGCGGGCGTCGGTTTCTCCATCGGCGCCATGCTGGCGCCGCCGATCATCGTCATCGCCCACGTCTCCTTCGGCTGGCAGGGCGCGTTCCTGTTCTCCGGCGGGCTGGCGCTGATCTGGGTAGTGCTGTGGTGGCTGTTCTACCACTCGCCCCAGCAGCACCCGAACCTCAGCCAACAAGAGCTGGATCTGATCCGTGAAGACAACGAGCCGGTGCTGCCGAAGCTGCCGTTCTTCACTTCGCTGGCCAGCCTGTGCAAGAACAAGAAATTCTATGGCATCGCCATCCCGGCCTTTCTCGCCGAGCCGGCCTGGGCGGTCTTCAGTTTCTGGGTGCCGCTGTACCTGGCCACCGAACGCGGCATGGATCTGAAGCAGATCGCGATGTTCGCCTGGCTGCCGTTCCTGGCGGCGGATATCGGCAGCGTCGCCAGCGGCTATCTCACCACCCTATACCGCAAATGGTTCGGCTGCAGCCGCGTCAACTCGGTGGTCGCCAGCTCGGTGACCGGCGCTTTCCTGATGGTGTCGCTGGCGTTCGTGGCGATCACCCAAGATCCCTATGTGGCGATCGCGTTGATCTCGATCGGCGGATTCGGCCATCAGGTGATCTCCTGCATGCTCAGCGCGCTGGTGGTGGAATCGTTCGATAAAAACCAAATGGCGACGGTCAACGGCATGCGCGGCTCCAGCGCCTGGATCGCCAGCTTCCTGTTCACGCTCCTGATCGGCGCGGTATCCGACACCCTCGGTTTCAACCCGCTGTTTATCGCGATGGGCTTCTTCGATTTGATCGGCGCCCTGTTCCTGATCGCCCTGATCGCCGAGCGCGGCGGTAAGAAAACCCCTTCACACAGCTAAGTGGAATATGTATGAAAACGTTGAAAAATTGGACGCTGGCGGCGCAGCATGCCGACCACGTCGAGCTGCTGGTCGATGAACGCCACCGTTTCTGCCTGTACGTGCTGGAAGACGGTCTGTTCCGCGTGTTGATCAAACGTGAGGGCGAGCTGGCGCTGGATCGCACCTGGAGCATTGCGCCGCAGGAGGATGTGCCCTGGGAGGGGCGCGATCGGCTCAGCGTCGCTGGTTTCAGCCTGCCGGGCTATCAGCTGCGCCGGGAGGGCGATCGGCTGGTGGTCAGCACGCCGCTGCTGCGCGTGACGGTGCATCAGCCGCTGTGGCTGGCGTGGGAGTATTGCAATGCCGCCGGCGAGTGGCGGCCGCTGGCGGCGGATCGGCCGACCAGCGCCTACCTGCTCAACGCGCACGGCGACGGCGTGGCGCATTACCAGCGGCGTTTCGCCGATGAGCGCTATTACGGCCTGGGGGAGAAGGCCGGCGATCTGGAACGCACCGGCCGCCGCTTCGAGATGCGCAACCTGGACGCGATGGGCTACAACGCCGCCAGCACCGATCCGCTGTACAAGCACATTCCGTTTACCATCACCCGCGGGCCGGAGGCGAGCTTCGGCCTGTTCTACGACAACCTGAGCAGCTGCTGGCTGGATCTGGGCAACGAGATCGACAACTACCATACGGCCTACCGCCGCTATCAGGCCGAAGCGGGCGATCTGGATTACTACCTGTTCCTCGGGCCGAAGGTTTTGGATGTCACCAAGGCGTTCGTGCGCCTGACCGGCCGCACCCACTTCGGGCCGAAGTGGAGCCTGGGCTACAGCGGTTCGACCATGCACTACACCGACGCGCCGGACGCCCAGCAGCAGCTGCAACAGTTCATTGCGCTGTGCCGTCAACATGCCATCCCCTGCGACTCTTTCCAGCTGTCGTCGGGCTACACCTCGATCAACAACAAACGCTACGTGTTTAACTGGAACTATGACAAGGTGCCGCAGCCTAGGCTGCTCAGCCAGGCGTTTCACGACGCCGGCCTCAAGCTGGCGGCCAACATCAAGCCGTGCCTGCTGCAGGATCATCCGCAGTATCAAGAGGTGGCGGCGCAGGGGCTGTTTATCCGCGATTCGCAAAGCGACGCGCCGGAACGCTCCAGCTTCTGGGACGACGAAGGATCGCACCTCGACTTCACCAATCCGGCGACGGTGCGATGGTGGCAGCAGGGCGTCACACAGCAGCTGCTGGAGATGGGCATCGATTCGACCTGGAACGACAACAACGAGTACGAAGTGTGGGACGGCGAAGCGCGCTGCCACGGCTTTGGACGGCCGATCGCCATCAAACATCTCCGCCCGGTGATGCCGCTGCTGATGATGCGCGCCTCGATGGAGGCCCAGTTGCGCTTTGCGCCGCAGCGGCGGCCGTACCTGATCTCGCGCTCCGGCTGCGCCGGCATGCAGCGCTACGTGCAGACCTGGAGCGGCGATAATCGCACCAGCTGGCAGACGCTGCGCTACAACATTCGCATGGGGTTGGGCATGAGCCTGTCCGGGTTGTATAACCTCGGCCACGACGTCGGTGGCTTCTCCGGTGACAAACCGGACGCGGAGCTGCTGGTGCGCTGGGTGCAAAACGGCGTGATGCACCCGCGTTTCACCATCCACTCCTGGAATGACGACGCCACGGTCAACGAACCCTGGATGTACCCGGCCGCCACCCCGGCGGTGCGCGAGGCGATCAACCTGCGTTACCGGCTGCTGCCGTATTTCTACACGCTGCTGTGGCAGGCCTGCGCCGACGACGAGCCGATGCTGCGCCCGACTTTTCTCGATCACGAACAGGATGCGCACACCTTTGGCGAAAACGACGATTTTCTGATTGGCCGCGATCTGCTGGTGGCCAGCGTGGTGGAGCCGGGGCAACGTCGCCGTTCGGTGTATCTGCCGGATAACGGCGAAGGCTGGTACTGCTTCTACAGCGGCCAGTGGTTTGGCGGCGGCCAGACGGTGACGCTGGCGGCGCCGTTGGAGCGTCTGCCGCTGCTGGTGCGCGCCGGGGCGGCGCTGCCGCTGTCGCAGCGGTTGGCGCATGTGGACGTGGCCGCCGACGATCGGCGCGAGCTGCGGCTGTTTCCGCTCAAGGGCGGCGGGGCGAGCGGCGGGCTGCTGTTTGAGGACGACGGCGAAAGCGACGGCTGGCGGCAGGGCGAGGCGCTGTGGCTGCGCTGGGAAATGCGCTGCGACCATCAGCGCATCATGCTGGATATCACGACGGAAGGGCATTTCCGCCCGGCCTGGCGCACGCTGACGCTCAGCCTGCCGGAAGGCGAAACGCGCGCGCTGTGGGTGAACGGTGAACCCGGCGAGCGTTTTACGCTGGAGTAGGGCTTACTCGGCCGCGCGCTTCTTGCGCGGCTTTTTGGCGACGGTGATGGTTTTCACCTCGCTTTCCACCCAGCCATCCTGCAGGCGGGTTTTCAGCAGTTCGCCGACCTGCGCCTGCTTGGTGGTTTTCAGCAGCTCGCCGCGCGGAGTTTGCGTCACGCTGTAGCCGCGCGCCAGCGTCGCCAGCGGGCTGACGGTCTCCAGCTGGCTGCAGGCCACGCCGAAACGCTGGCGGTAGGCGTTGAGCTGGCGCTCCATCGCCTGCTGCAGACGGTATTCCTGCTGCTGCACGCGCTGTTGGTAGCGGTGAATGCGGCCCTGCGGCTGCACCTGCGCCAGCCGCTGCTGGACGCGTTCGCTGCGGCGGGCGGCCAGGCGCAGCTGCTGCTGCATGCCGTCTTCCATTCGGCGCTGCAGCTTGAACAGCAGCGTCTGCTGGCGCGCCAGGCGCAGATGCGGATGCTGCTGCTGTAAACGGTGATGAATGCGGGTGAACTGCTGCTGACGCTGCGCCAGGTAGTAATCCATCGCCATCTCCAGCCGCTGCTGCTGCGACTGCAGCTGGCGCAACAGCTCGAGCTGATTGCGGCTCACCAGTTCGGCGGCGGCGGAAGGGGTCGGCGCCCGCAGGTCGGCGACGAAGTCGGCGATGGTGACGTCGGTTTCATGGCCGACGGCGCTGACGATCGGAATGCGGCTGGCGAAGATCGCCCGCGCCACGCGTTCGTCGTTGAAGCTCCACAGATCCTCCAGCGAACCGCCGCCGCGGCCGACGATCAGCACGTCGCATTCATCGCGGCGGTTGGCGGTCTCGATGGCGCGCACGATCTGCATCGGCGCTTCCGCGCCCTGCACCGAGGTGGGGTAGATGACGATCGGCAGCGACGGATCGCGCCGCTGCAATACCTGCAGGATATCGTGCAGCGCCGCGCCGCTGGCGGAGGTGATCACCCCGACGCGTTTGGCCGGGGCGGGCAGCGGCTGCTTGAACTGCTGATCGAACAGCCCTTCGGCGCTCAGGCGCTGTTTCAACTGCTCGAACTGTTGCTGCAGCAGGCCGTCGCCGGCGGGCTGCATGCTCTCGGCGATCAGCTGGTAGTCGCCGCGCGGTTCATACAGCGTGATGCTGGCGCGCACCAAGACCTGCTGGCCGTTTTGCGGCCGGAAGGTGACGCGGCGGTTGCTGTTGCGGAACATCGCGCAGCGCACCTGGGCGCGGTCGTCTTTCAGGGTGAAATACCAGTGGCCGGAGGCGGGCTGGGAGAGGTTGGAGATCTCGGCGGAGAGCCAAATCTGCCCCATTTCCATTTCCAGCAGTTGGCGAACCGTCTGATTCAGGCGGCTTACGGTAAAAATGGAAGGCGAAACAGGTAGCGACATGTGACCCAGATCAAATTTCAAAACAATCACTTAATTGGTCGATACTACATGGCTGAAAAAGGTAATCAAGACTTTTTGTAAGAAAGTGCTGGAGGCAACCGATTCCGCTCTGTATAATGCCGCGGCAATATTTTATCTTTTTCACAGCCCACCCTGGTGAGATATTGCCCATGCTACGTATCGCTAAAGAAGCTCTGACGTTTGACGACGTCCTCCTGGTTCCAGCCCACTCCACGGTTCTGCCTAACACCGCAGAGCTCGGCACTCAACTGACCAAAACCATCCGCCTGAACATCCCTATGCTGTCCGCAGCCATGGATACCGTTACCGAATCCGGCCTGGCCATCGCGCTGGCGCAGGAAGGCGGCCTGGGCTTCATCCACAAAAACATGTCCATCGAGCGCCAGGCTGAAGAAGTCAGCCGCGTGAAAAAACATGAAAGCGGCGTAGTCACCGACCCGCAGACCGTTACCCCGGCCACCACGCTGCAGGAAGTGAAAGAGCTGACCGCGCGCAACGGCTTCGCCGGTTATCCGGTCGTCACCGAAGACAACGAGCTGGTCGGCATCATTACCGGCCGCGACGTGCGCTTCGTGACCGATCTGACTCAGCCGGTGACTGCGGTGATGACGCCGAAAGATCGCCTGGTCACCGTGAAAGAAGGTGAAGCGCGCGACGTGGTGCTGCAGAAGATGCACGAAAAGCGCGTAGAAAAAGCGCTGGTGGTGGACGACAGCTTCCACCTGCTGGGCATGATCACCGTTAAAGACTTCCAGAAAGCGGAACGTAAGCCGAACGCCTGTAAAGACGAGCACGGCCGTCTGCGCGTGGGCGCGGCGGTCGGCGCCGGCGCCGGCAACGAAGAGCGCGTTGATGCGCTGGTGGCGGCAGGCGTTGACGTTCTGCTGATCGACTCCTCGCACGGCCACTCCGAAGGCGTGTTGCAGCGCATCCGCGAAACCCGCGCCAAATACCCGGATCTGCAGATCGTTGGCGGCAACGTCGCGACCGCGGCGGGCGCCAAAGCGCTGGCTGAAGCCGGCGTGAGCGCGGTGAAAGTGGGTATCGGCCCTGGCTCCATCTGTACCACCCGCATCGTGACCGGCGTAGGCGTACCGCAGATCACCGCCATCGCCGACGCGGTGGAAGCGCTGGAAGGCACCGGTATTCCGGTTATCGCCGACGGCGGCATCCGCTTCTCCGGCGATATCGCCAAAGCGATTGCCGCGGGCGCCTCTTGCGTGATGGTCGGCTCCATGCTGGCGGGTACCGAAGAATCTCCGGGCGAAATCGAGCTGTATCAGGGGCGCTCGTTCAAATCTTACCGCGGCATGGGCTCGCTGGGCGCGATGTCCAAAGGCTCTTCCGACCGTTACTTCCAGACCGATAACGCCGCCGACAAACTGGTGCCGGAAGGTATCGAAGGCCGCGTGGCCTATAAAGGCATGCTGAAAGCCATCGTGCACCAGCAGATGGGCGGCCTGCGCTCCTGCATGGGCCTGACCGGCTGCGCCACCATCGACGATCTGCGCACCAAGGCGGAGTTCGTGCGCATCAGCGGCGCCGGCATTCAGGAAAGCCACGTGCACGACGTGACCATCACCAAAGAGTCGCCGAACTACCGCATGGGCTGATGCCTTAACCTCTCCTGAGTGAGAGGCCGGGGTGGGGCGCTAAGCCCCATCCCGAAAACATACATTTTCGCTCTTTTTCTCTTGTTGCTGGAATTCGCCTCACATGACACAAAATATCCATAAGCATCGCATCCTCATACTGGACTTCGGTTCGCAATACACCCAACTGGTCGCCCGCCGCGTGCGCGAAATCGGCGTTTACTGCGAACTGTGGGCCTGGGACGTTAGCGAAGAGCAGATCCGCGAATTCAACCCAAGCGGCATCATCCTGTCCGGCGGCCCGGAAAGCACCACCGAAGCCGGCAGCCCGCGCGCCCCTGACTACGTGTTCAACGCCGGCGTGCCGGTGCTGGGCGTGTGCTACGGCATGCAGACCATGGCGATGCAGCTGGGTGGCCATGTGCAGGGCTCCAACGAACGCGAGTTCGGCTACGCGCAGGTGGAAATCGTCAACGAGAGCGCACTGCTGCGCGACATCGAAGACGCCATCAGCCCGGCCGGCAAACCGCTGCTGGACGTGTGGATGAGCCACGGCGACAAAGTGACCGCGATCCCGTCCGACTTCGTGACCGTCGCCAGCACCGATACCTGCCCGTTCGCCATTATGGCCAACGAAGAAAAACGCTTCTACGGCGTGCAGTTCCACCCGGAAGTGACCCACACCCGTCAGGGCCAGCGCATGCTGGAGCGCTTCGTACTGGACATCTGCCAGTGTGAGGCCCTGTGGACGCCGGCGACCATCATCGAAGATGCGGTTGAGCGCATCCGCGAGCAGGTGGGTGAAGACCACGTGATCCTCGGCCTGTCCGGCGGCGTTGACTCCTCCGTGACCGCGATGCTGCTGCACCGCGCCATCGGCAAGCGTCTGACCTGCGTGTTCGTCGACAACGGCCTGCTGCGCTTGAACGAAGCCAAGCAGGTGATGGAAATGTTCGGCGACCACTTCGGCCTGAACATCGTGCACGTCGAGGCGGAAAACCGCTTCCTGACCGCGCTGGCGGGCGTCGACGAGCCGGAAGCCAAGCGTAAAATCATCGGCCGCGTGTTCGTTGAAGTGTTCGACGAAGAAGCCTGCAAGCAAGAGCAGGTGAAATGGCTGGCGCAGGGCACCATCTATCCGGACGTAATTGAATCCGCCGCTTCCGCCACCGGCAAAGCGCACGTGATCAAGTCGCACCACAACGTGGGCGGCCTGCCGAAAGAGATGAAGCTGGGCCTGGTCGAGCCGCTGAAAGAGCTGTTCAAAGACGAAGTGCGCAAAATTGGCCTGGAACTGGGCCTGCCGTACGACATGCTGTACCGTCACCCGTTCCCGGGCCCGGGTCTGGGCGTGCGCGTGCTGGGCGAAGTGAAGAAAGAGTACTGCGATCTGCTGCGCCGCGCCGACGCCATCTTCATCGAAGAGCTGCACAAAGCCGATCTGTACAACAAAGTCAGCCAGGCGTTCACCGTGTTCCTGCCGGTGCGCTCGGTCGGCGTGATGGGCGACGGCCGCAAATACGACTGGGTGGTCTCCCTGCGTGCGGTGGAAACCATCGACTTCATGACCGCGCACTGGGCGCATCTGCCGTATGACTTCCTCGGCCGCGTGTCCAACCGCATCATCAACGAAGTGGACGGCATCTCCCGCGTGGTGTACGACATCAGCGGCAAGCCGCCGGCGACGATCGAGTGGGAGTAATCCCGCGTCCGGCGTAGGCTGGCGTCAGTGAACCGCACATGAGAACCAAACCCGCTTAACGGCGGGTTTTTTTATGCCCGATGTTTGGCGCCCTGTGCCGTAGACGGCCTCCGCTCCGAAAGGAGGGCTGGGTTGAGATAGGGGCGAACGGAGAGGACAGCCCGCGCGGAGCCGCCTGCGCTTTGCTTACGGCTCATTTCCTGAGGCGCTGCGTTTCCCATCTCGGCTTTGCGCCTATCCGCAGAACGGTATTCTGCAACCACGCGCACTTCGCCGGTGCGATGATGTCGTCGGATAACGGGGCTTTATTCACCGTATCCGCCGGGCCGCGGCATAATGAATTGCCGTATTGAGGCGCGTCGACTCATCGGCATCGGGCGATGGCGTAGCTAATTAATCCTCTGCGAAAATAAAAGGACTCCGTGCGCCCTTTTATGGGATTTTTCTGAAAGACTTGGTCTGACGAATAAATATATCAGAAGGATGCGATGAATTAGTCTATTTCTTATTTTATAAATCTTTCCTTCTGTTTTTATTGAGGAAATCAGCGGTTTTATTGTATTTAATAACCCTTCTCAAGGGCGATTCCTACGTTTTATCGGCATTCATTGCTTGGAGTTGAAATTCTAATTATATGATTTTTCTTGTCTTTTAATTATTGTCGTAACATAAAGTGCGAACTGTGTAATTATCTGGCATTTGATATTTTCTAAGCTATCTACATAGGCTACTCTAAATGTAAGGGTATTAAAATGCACCGCCGAGAGGGAGGCAAACGATTTATCAACGGATGCCAAGATATGCTTTCTTTTGACTGCTTAGTTGCACAACGTCAGGATGGATATTGGTCAAGATGAAAGAGACAGGAAAAGCCTTCACCAGGGAAAAGCTTTATAAGAATTATACCAATAACGTCACAAGGAGGATGTCTACCCAAAAAGAAGTATCTCTCTGTCAATCAATTATAAAAGGTTCATCGTTTTTCACATTCTAATCCTAATTGCATGATTGCGGCAGCGCTTTGTTTTTCATTTTAATGGATAAAAGCCCAATGAGCAGGTTGTCTGAGGGTGGGTTTTGTTAGGACATGGATGTCATTATGAGTTACCAGCATAGTATCGTGGTCGAGCTAGTTAATTTGATCGAGATGAATATACAGCATGATCTCTCGATAGAAAAGTTATCGGATTTGTCTGGTTATTCGAAATGGCACTTGCAAAGAATGTTTCAGCGTTATACGGGAATGAAAATAGCGACGTATATCAGAAATAGGCGTCTGAGCAAGTCTGCCGTCATGCTCAAACAGTCTGATTTAAAAGTATTGGAAGTGGCTACTGCTATCGGCTTTAGCTCCCAGCAGGCTTTTAGCCGCGCCTTTCAACGCTTTTTCGGTGAAAGCCCAAAGGACTTTAGAACGAGCCAGGAATGGGACTTTTCCAAACATCTCCCTCCCTTTTTAATACAAAATCCGTCAGCATATCATTTTATCGAAATGCCCAATAACATATACCTGCTTAAGGGATATAAGTTTTTTCTCTATCATTCAATGAATGCTTCCAGCTCTGGAGGAGAGGAACGACAGAAATACGGCAGCCGCACAGGGAAAAATACCGATACGTCAATGCGCACGGTAAAGTTGGCTTCATCCGGTTGGGAAGTAACGCTCAGCAAAGGGTACTACGAGACACGCAATCTGACGTTGATAAGAGGGCAGTATTTATTGTTCGAGTTTAACGGCAGGTTGAACGAATATCTGGTTTTTTTTGACAGCATCTATGACGCCTATCTTCCTTTGCTTGGCGTGCGAATAAGAAACGGCTTTTTAATTGAGTTGCATAAAGAAAAGAATTTTCAATACGCGGAAATTAACGTCAAGGTGTTGATTTATATTGGCAAGTCTTGACGCTCTTCGGGCAGTAAAACAGAGGGATTATCCCAAGGAAAAGGAGGTGCTTATCAGGGTGATTAATTAGCGCTCGGGCTGTTGCCGTTTTTATCTCTATCTATTTTAATTTTAAAAGGAAGTCAGTTATGACTGGTTCTAGTTTGAACACGTTCCCTGTGGGCTATGAGTATGTCAATTTTGTTAATTGGTCAAAAGAAATCTCCGGCAATCATATTCTGACCTGCTATCCACAAAATACGGATGAGCTCTTGGCCGTAATTAACTGGGCGCATGAGAATAAATATTGCGTGCGTCCGGTTGGCATCAAGCACAACTGGTCCCCGCTCGTTATTGCAAACGGGGAGGATAACAGCAATGTCGTGCTGATCGACCTCACCAGAAAATTCAAAAACATCTCAATCAATAAAGTGGGAGAGCATGGATACGTCACCGCGCAAACGGGGGTGACAATGCAGGCTTTGCTCACTGAATTAGAAAAAAAGAAACTCGGCTTTTACGCGACGCCGGCGCCTGGCGATCTGACCCTGGGCGGCGTGCTTGCCATCGGCGGCCATGGAACCTGCATCCCGGCAAAAGATGAGCCTCTGGCTGAGTTTGCCAGTTTTGGTTCCGTGAGCAATAGCGTGGTGTCGCTAAAAGCTGTCGTCTGGGATCAGGCGCGGTCGAAGTATGAATTAAAGGAGTTTACGCGTGATAATGCGGAGAGCTCGGCATTCCTGGTGCATGTCGGCCGGGCTTTTATCAGCGAAGTGACGCTGCAGGTGCCGCGCAACCGGCGTTTACGCTGTCAAAGTTATGTTAATGTCACCGCGGCGGATCTTTTTTCCACTGCAAGCACGACAAAAAATACCTTCAGCCATTTCTTGGATCTGTGCGGGCGCGTTGAAGTCATTTGGTTCCCGTTCACGGAAAAACCATGGCTGAAAGTGTGGAAGCAAGAAGACAGCTTCCCAAAAGTGTCAAAACCGGTTAATGGTCCATTTAACTATCCGTTCTCGGATAATTTGCCGGTTAAAATTTCCGATATCATTAAAAAAATCAATAATGGCCACCCGGAGCTGACCCCGACACTCGGCAAGGCGCAGATGGAGTTGGTCAGCATTGGTTTAGGGGCCACCGTGTCGGCGGATCTGTGGGGGTGGAGCAAGGATCTGCTGTTGTATGTGAAGCCGACAACGCTGCGCGTGACGGCCAATGGTTACGCGATAATCACGAAGCGGAGCAATATTCAAAACGTATTGCACGATTTCACGAAAAAATATGAAGAAATGGTGGCCGATTACCAGCGCAAGAATTCATTTCCGATGAATGGCCCGATTGAAATTCGCGTCACCGGATTGGACAGTGCAAAAGAGAGCGCGGTGGCCAATGCCATTGCTCCCGATCTTTCGGCTATTCGTCCCGTTGAATCCCATCCGGAATGGGATGTCGCGATCTGGTTGGATATTCTGACCATGCCCGATACGCCGGATGCCAATAAATTCTACAGTGAAATGGAAAAATGGATTTTTAGCCACTATGCGGGCGACTATGCGACGGTTCGCGTAGAGTGGAGTAAAGGCTGGGGTTATACGTCACAGGCCGCGTGGCAGGATAAAACCGTACTCGAAGAAAACATTCCGCGCAGCTTTAATGCCGGGGCAGGGAACAATGACAGTTGGAATCATGCCTGCAACGTGCTGAATAAGTACGATCCGCACAACGTGTTCTCCTCTCCATTGACCAAAGCGGTTTTCAAACAGAAGAGTTAGTGAGTGCGTAATTGAAATAACCACCTGATTGGGCAGGTGGTTAGCATCATTAACCTTTCAGAGGGAGCCGCTTGTTTTCAAGCACCCCATTCTTTCTCGTAATGATATTCGATACGGCTTGCATCCCCACCCAGCAGGGAGCCTACGGCTGCAACGCTTTTAAATGCCGCATAGCCAAGCGAGTCCGCGACATTATGAACGGCGCCCAAGCCAAAACCGATCGCGTTGAACCCTTGGCCTACGGAAGAGATCAATCGGGTATTAAGCGCATCATTGGCCAATTTTACGGTATCAATGATAACATCGCCGGCAAATCCTGATACAAAGCTTGCCGTATCGGAAATAATCCCCGCACCAGAAACGATTTCGATCTCTGCAGTATTTAGCTCTTTCATAGTAAATCCTTTCAACTTTATCCCTATACCTCAGGAACGAAACGTAAAGCGTTTCGCCGCTTAATTCTCGCAGCCTCTGTGAATGACGGCTTGATGAGAATACGCTTAGATTAAAGAGGTCGGCGTTGAAATATGCAACTCATAACGCCGTCGCTAATATTAGGGTCGCACTTTTTGTGACGTTTCAGCAGTTTTGTGTTTTTTTAAGATTATTATTACTTGTGGGTTTTGCCAACAAAGACTAAATCTAAATAAGCGCCGTGTTGGGCCAGGGATAAGATAAAAATGAACGGTGTCGCTATATATGGAGAGGTCAGAATTTGTTTAGGGAAGAGGCCTTATCGCACAGTCGTTCTAAATGGGCAGGAAAAGCATTGTTAATTGCAGGATTGCCGGCCTGGGTCATCGCGGGCATTTCACTTTCATTCGTTTCTGTGCTGATCATTTTCGTGACCTATGGCGGTTATACCCGGCGTATCAGCGTGGGCGGAGAGGTCACGACGCTGCCAAGATCGGTCAATATATTTGCTACTCAGCAGGGATTCATTGCACAACGCTTTGTCAATGTGGGCGATCAGGTAAAAAAAGGGCAGCATCTTTATCAGATAGACGTCAGCAGGGTGACGGATTCCGGCACCGTCAGCGCAAGCACGCGGCAGGCGATAGAAAATCAACTGGCGCAGGTCGATAGCATCATCGCCAAATTGGAGGCGAACAAGAAAACGACCCTGGTCAATCTGCAAGCGCAGATTGACCAATATAAACTGGCGCACAGCCAGTCCAAACAGATGGTCGAAAATTCACGCAACGGCGTTAACTTCATGCGCGAAACCATGAAAAATTACGATGAGTATCGCAGTAAGGGGCTCATTAATCGGGATCAGCTGAATAACCAGGTTTACCTCTACTATCAGCAGCAGAGTACGTTCCACAGTCTCTATAACCAAAGCATTCAAGAGTCTTTGCAGATAACTAACCTGAATAGCGATCTCGCGACAAGAGCGTCCGATTTCGATAATCAAATCTCACAATATCAATTTCAGCGCAATGATCTCCTGCGGCAGCTGGCCGAAGCGGACGCCAGCGGCTCGTTGATTGTCAATGCGCCGGCGGACGGGCGCGTTGAATCGCTCAGCGTGACGCCTGGGCAAATGGTCAATACGGGAGACAGCCTGGCGCAATTAATCCCCAGTAATCATGCCATCTATTATTTGGTTTTATGGTTGCCCAACAGCAGCGTGCCTTACGTGAGCCGAGGCGATCACATCAACGTTCGCTATGACGCCTTCCCGTATGAAAAATTTGGTCAGTTTCCCGGTGTGATCGAAAGCATCGCTTATGTTCCCGCATCGATTCAGGAAATGTCCACTTACAGCAGTTCGCCAACTCGACAATCGGCTGAACTGGTTGAGTCGTACTACAAAGTGCTGGTGGCTATCGATAACACGCAGTTTGGCTATCAGGGAAAGAAGCTGAACCTTTCAAGCGGCATGAAGGCGCAAGCCACGCTTTTCCTGGAGAAAAGACCCATCTACCAATGGATGTTCGCGCCATTTTATGACATGAAAAACAGTGTGTCGGGGCCACTTCGTGAATAAAGTTTATGAGAATATCGTTGGCAAGCTGAACCTGTCGCTCAGAAGAAAAGTGCCGCAGGTCTTGCAAACGGAGGCCGCCGAATGCGGGCTGGCCAGTTTAGCGATGGTGTGCGGCTATTACGGCATGCACATCGATATGCTGTCGATGCGCCAGAAGTTTGATATCTCGGCCCGCGGCGCCACCCTGAGCTCGCTGATCGCGATCGCCGAGAATCTCAATTTGAAAACGCGGGCCTTATCCTTGAGCCTGGATGAGATTCACCAGGTGAAAAGGCCCTGCATATTGCACTGGGATATGAATCACTTTGTGGTCCTGGTCAACATTCGCGGTGGGCGGATAACCCTGCACGATCCGGCATTTGGCCGCCGGGTTATCGGCCTGCAGGAGTTTTCCCTGCATTTTACCGGAATCGCTTTAGAGGTATGGCCAAGCAGTGAATTCACGCCTGTGGTGCAGAAAAATCGCCTGCACTTTAGAAAACTGCTCAGCAATGTCACCGGTCTTAAAAGCGCGCTGGTAAAAATTTTCGCTCTGTCGCTGGTCATTGAGGCCGTCAACCTGCTGATGCCCGTCGGGACTCAGTTGGTGATGGACCACGTCATCCAGGCCGGCGACCATAATTTATTGGTCATTATTTGCGTCGGTTTACTGTTTTTTATCTTGTTCCGCACCTGCGTTTCGATGTTTCGCTCGTGGATCTCCATCGTGATGGGCGCGCTGATCGATATACAGTGGAAATCAGGGCTGTTTGATCATCTGATGAAGCTCCCGCTTGCCTATTTTGAAAAGCGCAAGCTGGGTGATATTCAATCGCGCTTTGGCTCGTTGGACGCCATTCGCACCACGTTTACCACCAGTATCGTTTCCAGCATCATTGATGGCATCATGTCGGTCGGCGTATTTATCATGATGTTCATGTACGGTGGCTGGCTGGTGTGGGTAGCCTCCGGCTTTACGGTCTTATATGTTCTGCTGCGCCTTTCGACCTATCGCTATTATCGGCAAGCGTCCGAGGAGCAATTGGTGAAGTCGGCGAAAGCCAGCTCACATTTTATGGAGACGCTGTACAGCATCGCGACGCTGAAGTCGTTGGGGTTGGCGGGAACGCGTTCGCAATTCTGGTTAAATTTAAATATCGATACGGCAAACGCCAATATTCGGGTGACGAAGCTCGATATGTTCTTTGGCGGCGTGAATGCGTTTCTTGCGGCCTGCGATCAAATCGTTATCTTGTGGTTGGGCGCGTCTTTAGTGATCGACAGTCAAATGACATTAGGCATGTTTGTCGCCTTTAATGCCTATCGGGGGCAATTCTCCGATCGCGCGTCAAATCTTATCGATATGGTCATTCGGCTGCGAATGCTGAATTTGCATAATGAAAGGCTGGCGGACATCGTGCTTTCTACGACAGAGGAAGAAAAGCCCTATCGCAAGATATGCAATCCCAACGAGGCGGTGACTTTTGAAGTGCGCGATCTGCTTTATCAATATGACAGCCTTTCGCGCCCAGTGATCCCCGGACTCAGCCTGCAGATCGCGGCGGGAGAAAGCGTGGCGATCGTCGGGCCTTCAGGCGTCGGCAAAACCACGTTGATGAAGCTGATGTGCGGGCTGTTGGAACCGACGGAAGGGCGTTTGTTTATCAACGGCATTAACATTCATGATATCGGCATTAATAATTATCGGGAGTGCATCGCATGTGTATTGCAAGAAGATAAACTGCTTGCCGGTTCAATTGCCGAGAACATATGCAGTTTTGATGCTCATCCCGATACGGAATTTATCGTTGAATGCGCCAAGCATTGCAATATTCACGACGATATTATGAAAATGCCGATGGGATATGAAACGTTGGTGGGCGAATTGGGGGGGAGCCTTTCCGGCGGGCAAAAACAGCGGGTGCTTATCGCCCGCGCGTTGTATCGAAGGCCCAGTATTCTGTTTATGGACGAAGCCACCAGTCATTTGGATCTGGACAATGAAAAAAGGGTGAACGAAGCCATATCCTCGTTGAAAATGACCCGCGTTATCATTGCTCATCGGCCATCGACGATTGCATCGGCAGATCGGGTAATTACTTTGCAGCCTGTAAATGCAATGGCGTAATTGTTTGATGAAATATAAAATTTTATATTTATTTCATCTTTAATTAAGATTTTCGTTATTGAGTTAATTTATCGAGCACCTTATACCTAAAGCGTGAACCGACGGTTCATAAAAAGCAGTCTTTTTTAATTGATTCTTTTTAGTGAATGGAGATGAAAAATGAGAGAATTAAACTCAACAGAAGTTCAGCAGGTGAACGGCGCAACGATTGGCCTGGGTCTGGCTATTATCGGCAAGGTTGTTAACAGCTGGGGAAACGCGTGGAATAATGCCTGGGGCGGTTGCACGCCAAAACCGCCGGTATGTAAACCTGAGCCGCCGGTCTGCAAACCAGAACCGCCTAAATGCGATTAATCGTATTTAGATAACGCCACGTAAAATGCGGCAGGCTTAATGTTTTATTCATTGAGCCTGTCTTATTGCTGGCGGATAACCTGCGCCATCTGTGTAGTTAACTTGCCCCCCACTGCGTCAACAGCGCATGCAGCCTGGCCGGTTCCAGCGGCTTGCGCAGCACCAGATAGCCTTCCTGCTCGGCCTCTTGCAGAACTTGCGAATTGAACTCGCCGCTGACCATGGCGCCACTCACGTCCGGCAGGCGTTCGAACAACGCTTTGAGGATGTCGAAACCGCTCTCGCCGGAGCGCAGGCGTTGATCGCACAGCACGGCGAACGGCGTAAAGCCGTCGTCGACGATGGCGAAGGCTTCCTCGGCGGAGGCCGCGCAGCGCACGGTGATGCCCCAGGTGCTCATCAGGCTTTCCCAGGCGGAGGTCACCAAAGGATCGTCGTCCACCACCAGGCAGGATCCCCGCAGCGGCGCGTAGCGGGTGGGCGTGGCGGTGTTGTCGTACGTCGCCGCGCTCTCCGGCGCTTTGTCTTCGCCGAGGTATTGCGCAAAGCGCATCCAGAAGCGCGAGCCTTTGCCCTCGACGGAGTGCATGCCGTACTTCACCTTCATCAGCTTGGCGCAGCGCGCTACCACTGCCAACCCCAGCCCGTGCCCGGCGCTGTCTATCTTCCACGCCAGCTCGGGGCGGTAGTAAGGGGAGAAGATTTTGCTTTTCTCTTCGTCGGCGATGCCTACGCCGGTATCCCACACTTCCACCAGGCACTCGGCGCCGCGCGGGCGGATGGCGATCAGTACGCCGCCCCGTTGCGTGTAGCGCAGGGCATTTTGGATCAGATTGATCAGCGATTGCCGCACCAGCAGCGGATCGCCCATCACGCTGATGCGCCGCCTGGGCCGCCAGGTGCGCAGCGCAAGCGAGCGGCTGTTGGCCTCTTCGCGGAACAGGGTGATCACTGAGTCGAGCAGTGCGCCGATATCCACATGGGTGGCGGCGGTGCGCACGTTGCCGGATTCGATCTTGCTGAGATCAAGCAGCGAATTGAACATCAGATGCACTGAGCGCACGCTCTGCTGCAGATCCAGCAGCTGCGGCGTCAGGCTGTCGTCCCGGTTTTTGTGGATGATGGCTTCGATCAGAAAACCCATGGCGTGCACCGGTTGGCGCAGATCATGGCTGGCGGTGGTCAGGAACTGGTTCTTGTCCAACAGCGCCTGTTCCGCCTCTTCTTTGGCCTGGCGGAACTGCTCCGCCAGGCGCGAACTTTGCTCTTCGAGCAGCGCTTGCTGAATAAAGAACGCATGTGAGGTTAACGCGTGGCGATAAATGGCGAAGCCGTACAGCAAGTTCAGCATCAGCACGATGAACATCACGTCTTCCAGCCGCCAAATGATACCGAGGTTCAGCAGCCCCCAGGAGGCGAAGAAAAAACGCGTAAAGGTGCTGATGACGGGCGTAAGATGCGTTGCGTTGGCGGCGACGATCGCGGCGATGCTGATATTGAGCAGCAGGAAAAAGTCAAAGTTATGGGTCTGCGGGGTAATTAAATAGAGTGAGGAGATCCCCAGCCCGTGAATAAAGGCCACCTTATTAATGCGCGGCAGCCAGCGGCGCAGCACGGTGTCTTCATCATTTTCTTTGGCCTCGCGCAGGTAGCGCCGATGCCATATTCTGATCGCCACGGCGCATAGCAGGTAAACCATGATCCAGGCAATGGTTGGGCCAAGTTCATCCCCCAGCAAATAAATCCAGATGGCGAAAGGGATGCCGACGAAAGGTACGGCGGTAAAGCTGAACACCAATCGCATGAAGGTGTTGTCCAGCAGGCGGATCTGCGCGCGTGGTGAGATGCCATCATTTTGTAAATTCTGGAAAAACCTCATTGCGACGGCTCCCGTTTGCCGTGCAACAGCGTAATGGCTTCGACCCGGCTGTTGACGCCGATCTTTTTCAAAATATTGCTGATGTGTTCTTTGACGGTGGGTTCGGAAATAGACAGCTGCGCGGCGATCCTTTTATTGGGCAGGCCGCGCATCATCATATTTAATACGTCAATTTGTCGTGGGGTTAAATTAAATTTTTTTAAATGCTCGTGGTTGCTTTTAACGGCGAATTCATTCCCGTCAGGAAACCATTCCTGATTATCGTTCAGCGCAAAGACCGCCTTGGCGAATAATTCAGGAGGTTCGTTTTTTAATACAAATCCATGCCCGCCGGCAGTGTGCACTTTCTGCCAGATATCGTTATTCTCGTCGCCGCTAACCACCAAGATCCGCACCTGAGGATAAAGTTGCTTTACTTCTTTGAGTAATTTCAACGCCGTACCGGAAGAGAGCCAAAAATCGATCACCAGTAAACGCGGCGGGCCATTTTCCCTAATATGACGGTAGCAATTCTCTTCTGTGGTCACCACATGCGCCTGTTTGAATCGGCAATGCGTGCTGAGAAAATTAGCGATGCCGCTTGCTACCAATGGATGGTCATCAACGACCAACGCATAATCCTGCCCCAAAGGATTCTCCTTTCGCCTTCAAATATCAGATAGGTCTGATGAGTTATTATCAACCCTCCCTACTTTAGGAGGGTTTTTTCGTTTAGGAAAGGGAAATATATTATTCGAGGATTTGGATAAGAGAAAACATAAAGCCAATCGGTAATTTTAACTGATTGGTTATAAAGGATAATTTATGAAGAAACCACTTATCGCTTTAACCGTTACGATGATGATAGCCGGTTGTTCCACCCTGAAAACCGATCAGGCCATTCCGCTGCTGCAGGCGGAAACCGCTAAAATGCTGGGCCTGGGTTCATCGGACGAAATTACCGTGACCAATGTCAATGGCGCGCAGCCGGATGCGCTGGGCGGCCAAAAACTTTCTTATCGCGCCACCACGGAAAAAGGCCGAATTTTCGATTGTTCATCGCTGATGATGCCGGGAATTTTAGGCTCCTCGCCGTCGCTGAGCGCGCCGACCTGTACACCGGTAGTCACCCATAAATAATTCGCTTTGGAGGCGGTATTGCCGCTTCCTGGTTTTCCATCGTCGGAGCGCCAGCGCCGGGGGGCAATAAGCTTTTGCTTCGACGATCAATAAACCTGCGTGCGCGGAATAACGCCTCATACCTCCTCTAGCGCATTGAGTTTTCTTATAACAATACATTCCGCGACATCACGCTAACGAGTACGGAGATAGCCCGTGAATGACACGACATCGCATTCTTTAGCGGTTAAAACACCGCTTTCCAAACTTTACCTCGCTCTATTTTCCGCGCCGCTGTTGATGCTGGCGCCCGCCGATATCGCTCGCGCAGACGATGCCATTTTTGACGGCGACTCAAAAATTACCGAATCATTGGCCTACACCGGGGACGTTTACGTCGGCCGTAACCAAAGCGGCAACCTGCTGATCGAGAATGGCAAGATCAGCGCCTATAACATCAATATCGGCCGGATGTTCAACGGCCAAATTCATGACAGCGTAGTCACGGTCCGCGGGCCGAACGCCGAGCTGAATGCGGTGAACGATCAGTTCGTGCTGCGCGGCGGCCTCAATCTGGGGCGGGGCACTTTGCGGGTTGAAGACGGTGCGCTGGCCAGCGCGAAAGAGATCGTGGTCGGCACCACCCGTGGCTATGACAGCCACCTTATCGCCACCGGCGCCGGTTCTCGCGTTACCAGCAATTTTCTCAGCGTCGGCACCGATCTGGGGGCACGTTCCACGCTGGCGATTGAAGACGGCGCGGTGCTGAACACTGCCTTTGACGCACGCATCGGCAATGGCAGCGGGCCGGGTGAGACCGATACGCTGAGCCCGAAAGCCACGGTCAAGGGGGACAATTCCCAGTGGAACGTCGGCCGTGCGCTCACGCTCTACGGCGATCTGGACGTGCTGAACGGCGCTGCGGTCAACGTCGGTAATATTCAGGTGGCGGGCGTCTCGGGCGCGCGTAAAACTGCCGAGCTGACGATCGCCGGCAACGGCTCACGGTTTACCAGCGGCAGCAGCGTCAACGTCGGCGATTACGGCAACGGCGTGTTGGCGGTCATGGACGGCGGGACATTCTCCGCCGGCGGCAACGAAGTGGTGCTGGGCAAGACCGGTTCCGGCTCGAACCGCGGCGCGCTGATTATCGGCAGCCGCGGCAATATGGACACCGGCACCGGGTTAACCGAACCGACGCTCGGCGCGGCGGGCGCTGCAGGCACTATCGATGCCCAGACGGCGATCGCCCTGCGAGGCGGATTGTTCCGCAGCTATGTGTACTTTAACCATACCGACGGCAATTACGTTTTCAGCAACAAGATGAGCGGCGAAGGCGAGGTGATCAACAGCGCCGGGCACACGACGCTGAACGGCGATCTCTCTGAGCTGCAGGCGAACGTCACCGCGCGCGGCGGCAAGCTCATCATCGCCAGCGACATCAATACCCAGAAAGAAGACGACATCTTCGAGATCCAAACCCTCGGCGCCGAGAACGGCGGCACGCTGATCCTTAACGCGACGGCGGGCACCGACGTCAATAACGGGCTGGGCTACAGCAGCGCCGCGTCGATCAAGGCCGGCGGCACGCTGGGCGGCAACGGCACGCTGGGCCAGACCGAGATCCAGTCCGGCGGCCATATCTCGCCCGGCGACGGCAATATCGGCACGCTGACGCTGAAACGCTACCTGAACTTTATCGGCGAATCATTCTATGACGTCGATATCGCCGGCGACGGCCGCAGCGATCAACTGCTGGTGGCGGGCAAAACCACCATCAGCGATCGGGCCAAGGTGCAGGTTACGGCGCTGGATCCACAAACCAGCTATAAAACCGGCCAAAGCTACCGCATTCTGACCTCGGACGGCGGCATTGACGGCCAGTTCGCGTCGGCGGTCTCCAAGTCCGCCTTCCTCGATGTGGCGTTAAAACACAGCGCCAACGCCGTGGATCTGACTATCGCGCAGAAAGACACGGGCGGTGAAAACCCAGGCGGCGAGAATCCGGGTGGGGAAAATCCAGGTGGTGAGAATCCGGGCGGAGAAAACCCTGGCGGTGAGAATCCAGGGGGCGAGAATCCGGGCGGAGAAAACCCTGGCGGGGAAAATCCGGGGGGCGAGAATCCAGGCAGCGGCAAGCCGGGCATTTTCCAAACGGTGGCCGAGAGCGGCAACCAGTGGAATACCGCCGGCGCGCTCTCTACGCTGGCGCAGCGCGGTCCTTCACTGGCGCTGTACAACTCGCTGCTGCTGCTGAGCGCGCCGGAAGCGCGCGAGGCGTTCAATCAGCTGTCCGGCGAAGTCTATCCGTCGATGCAGTCTAACCTGATCGCCGGCAGCACCCAGCTGTTCAACGTGCTGAACCAGCGCATGCTGCGCCTGTTCGACAATGACAGCCTGCCGATACCGCCGTTGGCGATGTCGCTGGTGCAACCGGCGCAGGCGCAAAACAGCGGCGTCTGGGGCCAGACCTTCAGTTCCTGGGGCAGGAACAGCGGCAACGGCAACGTGGGCAAGCTGGATGGCAACACCACCGGCTTCCTGTTGGGGGCGGATCGCAAGCTGGCGGACCATAACGTGCGCATCGGCGGTTACTTCGGTTACAGCCGCGGCGATTATGACGTCGACAGCCGCCGCTCCAAGGCCGATACCGACAACTACCACCTCGGCCTGTATGCGGCCGGGCAACAGGATGCGTTCTCGCTGCGCGGCGCGCTGGGTTACACCTGGCACAAGATTGAAGGCAAGCGCAACGTCGATTTCAGCGGCTTCTCGGATCGGCTGAAGTCGGATTATGACGCGAACTCGCTGCTGGCGTTCACCGAAGCGGGTTACCGTTTCGGCCAACCGGAGATGAACGTCGAACCGTTCATCAACCTGAGCTACATCCGCCTGCATACCGACAGCTTCCAGGAGTCGGGTGGCGCGGCGGCGCTGAGCGTGCGCAATGAAACGATGGACACCTTCTACTCCACGCTCGGGGTGCGCGGCGTGACTGAACTGCCGAAGAACGTCAGCCTTTACGGCTCGCTCGGCTGGCAACATGCCTACGGCGATAAGAACACCTCATCGCGCATGGCGTTTGCCGGCAGCGACGCGTTCGTTACTCAGGGCCAGGCCGTGGATGACAACGTGATGGTGGGCGATATCGGCGTGAGCGTGAAGCTGTCGCGCGCTGCGACGTTGGATGTTGGCTATCAGGGGCAATTCGGCGCCGATACCCGCGTCAATTCGGTCAACGCCAACCTGCGCTGGTCGTTCTGATTTTTCCTCTAGACTTCTCTGGTACTTGCAGGCCCGCTTGATGCGGGCCTTTTTTATGGTGGGCATTAAGTTTCCCGTGAGCCTGCGTAAGGGGGCGCTAAGACATTTCCCGATATGAGCAGGGCGGGATTGTCTGTATGATTAATGCTCTTCTTGGTATGGGCAAGGGACTGATTTTCCAATGCGTGAATTGACAAGGCCGTTAACGATTTTCACCAGTAAGAAGCCTTTTAACGACTGTTTTGCGGATGATATGCAATATGGCGATATGGATGAACGTACACTTAAGCAACGGTATCGCTTGGGGCAAGTATCAACGTTTATCGATTGGAGTACTTATAAATCGCCCTATGATCATCCGGCAACGCGAAATATTCCGGCAGCAGGAAAAGAAAAGGCGGTTGCCATGCTTTTTGATGAGCTGAGAGCTGCATCGAGATACTTTTCTTTTACTGGCGTTTATCAAGGCTTGATAGTTAAGCTCTTCAATCACATGCAGGGCAATAACGGAACTGACTTTCAAGATGTTCAAATGGATTTAGCCTATAAAAGGCTGATACTGAGCGATAAATCAGAAAATAGTACGCTAATTCGAATTAAAAGTGTTCTCGACACCTTTGACTTTAACTCATATCGGCTGAATAAAGAGGCATTTGCTCTTCAGTTATCACAGAGCCGTTTGCCAAAGTATGTCCGCTGGGAAGACTGCATAAATGGAATGGGAGTCAGTGTGCATGAGGTCAACAGTACAGAGATCAGTGTTGATTCTTTGGTTTTTCAAGGTAATAGATATACTGCCGTGATTAGCTATAAAGCTCAGGATCATTTTGGATTGGATAAAGAAGATATTAGCAAGTTAAAGTTTAATTCTATTGGTTTTTTCAGGATTTGGTTTGTACTTCAAAGGTATAAAGAGTTCGCGTTTAGACCCTTTTTCACCAACTTTGGCGCGAAGATAATAGTGACAGGTGAAAACTATGCTTAACAAGAAAAAGGTTGCGTTCTTTTCTTTGGTTGCCGTAGCGGCTTTTTGGTTGGTTTGGGTGCTTGTCAGGCCGGCTAATGTTGTGCGGGTTGATGGTGCTGCTGTTTATGTTCAATACCTTCCGTTGACCACGGAAGGTAAAATATCTTGGTGGAATGATAATAAAGATAAACTTCAGGAAAAATATCATATTATCAAAGACGAGAGTCACTTTACCGTTGCCGTAATGAATTTTGATGGCTATGTTGCCGCTCCGACGGGTAGCAATGATGGAAGTGTTGATGACTATCATTGTTTTGCCGAGGGCGATGCCAAGAACAAATGTATCTATAAGGATATAGCGATGATTATTAATGGTGATGCTAATAAAAGGATTTTTATCAGTCTGGATGGGAAGACTTTTGCTCAAGAGCCTGACGGTAAGACCACGCTGTTAAAAAAATAGTGACTCTTACTCTTACCCCCTGATTTTTCCTCGTTTTCAATCAGACTCGTCTAGGTGGTGGTCAGGGTTTCGCCCTCGCCAAGCCCGCGCAACGGCGGGCTGAGCGAGGACGAAAGGGAGGGGCGTTAACGCCCTTTTTTCTTGCGTCCTGGCTGGGTAAAGCGTTTGCGGCCGGCCGGCGCAGCGGTTTTATCGGCGCTTTTCGGTCCGCCGGCGCTCGGTTTTTTCGCCGGGGCAGATTTGGCCGGGGCTTTCTTCGTCGGTTTAGCCTCGGACGAAGAGCCTTCAATCAGCTTGAACAGCTCAATCAGCTCGTCATCGGTCAGATCGCGCCATTCGCCCAGCGGCAAGCCTTTCAGGCTGACGTTCATGATGCGCGTGCGTTCCAGTTTGGTGACCTCATAGCCGAAGTGTTCGCACATGCGGCGGATTTGGCGGTTTAGCCCCTGCACCAGCGTGATGCGGAACACGAACGGCGCTTCTTTCTTCACCTTGCACTTTTTGGTCACCGTGCCAAGCATCGGCACGCCGGCGCCCATGCCGCGAATAAACTCGTCGGTCACTGGCTTGTTGACCGTCACCAGATACTCTTTCTCGTGATTGTTGCCGGCGCGCAGGATCTTGTTGACCAGGTCACCGTGGTTGGTCAGAAAGATCAGCCCCTGCGAATCCTTGTCCAAGCGGCCGATCGGGAAGATGCGCTTGCTGTGGTTGACGAAGTCGGTGATGTTGTCGCGCTCGCCGTCCTCGGTGGTGGTGACGATGCCGACCGGTTTGTTCAGCGCGATCAGCACCAGATCTTCTTCATTGCGCGGTTCGATCAGCTGACCGTTAACCTTCACCACATCGCCGGCAAATACCTGGGCGCCAACGGTGGCGCGTTTACCGTTGATGAAAACGTTGCCCTGTTCGATGTATCGATCGGCGTCGCGGCGTGAGCAGATACCGCTCTCGCTAATGTATTTGTTCAGACGAATGGATGAGTTAGTCAGCATGGGATCTCCGTAAAACGCGGACTATACATTACCCGCAGGGGATTGCGGAAGCTGTTCGAGAATAGATGCAATAGCGCAAGGTGATGCAGGCCTTATTGAGACTCTTCATACCTTCACCACCCGGGTGTTAAGCGGGGTGAGCGTCTGCCCGGCGTTGCCGATCGGCGTCAGGCGCGGCACGGGGCGGCCGCTGTCGCTTTCCACCAGCGTTGAATGCGCCTCTCCTTCGGCGAACAAATGATCTTCCCCCCACTGGCGCAGGCCAACGATCACCGGAAATAGCGCGCGGCCTTTCTCGGTCAGCACATACTCCTGATAGGCACTGCCGTCTGCGGCGGGCACGATCTCCAGCACGCCGTGCGTCACCAGGGCGCGCAGCCGGGTGGCAAGGATGTTCTTCGCCATCCCCAGCCCTTTTTGAAATTCGCTGAAGCGGGTGACGCCGTCGAAGGCGTCGCGCACGATCAGCAGCGACCACCAGTCGCCAATCACATCCAGCGTGCGCGCCACCGGGCACGGCGCGTCTTCCAGGCTTTTACGTTTCACGACGGTTATCTCCAGCTGCATATTGTGGTTGCATTATAAAACCTCTGCACCTAAAGTTCATTGGGTTTAATAATGAAACCAGATTGAGGTGTGCAATGAGCGACAAACTGTTGGATCCTCCCTGTGCGGTGCTGGGGCGCCTGCCGGCCCCCCTGGTGCTGCTGTTGGCCGCCGCCAGCGCCTTCAGCGTGGCCAACGTTTACTATGCGCAGCCGCTGTTGGACGCCATCGCCCATGATTTTTCCATCAGCCTGGCGGCGGTCGGCATGGTGATCTCCGTGACTCAGTTGGGCTGCGCGCTGGCGTTGCTGTTGGTGGTGCCGTTGGGGGATCGGTTGAACCGGCATCGGTTGCTGGCGGGGCAGCAGCTGGGGCTGATTGGCGCGCTGCTATTGGTGGGCTGGGCGCACAGCGCATCCGGGCTGCTGGTAGGGATGTTGCTGGTAGGCTTATTGGGCACTGCCATGACGCAGGGGCTGATCGCTTTCGCTGCGGCACTGGCGGCGCCGCAGGAGCGCGGGCGGGTAGTCGGTGCGGCGCAGGGCGGAGTGGTGCTGGGGTTGCTGCTGGCGCGCACCCTGTCCGGCGCGCTGGCGGACGTTGGCGGTTGGCGCACGGTGTATTTCTTCTCTGCTGGAGTGACGCTGGTATTGCTGCCGATCCTGTTGCGCCTGCTGCCTGCGCCGCGCACCGCTCCCAGTACGCTGAGTTATCCCGAGCTGCTGCGTTCAATGCTGACCCTGTTGCTGCATGACCGCACGCTGCAAATTCGCGGCATGTTGGCGCTGCTGATGTTTGGCGCTTTCAGCCTCTTTTGGAGTTCGCTGGTGTTGCCGCTGAGCCAGGCGCCGTTCAACTTCACCCATGCCGCGGTCGGGGCGTTCGGCCTGGTCGGCGCGGTGGGCGCACTGGCGGCGGTGCGCGCCGGGCATCTGGCGGATCGCGGGTTGGGGCAGGCGGCCAGCGGCGTGTGTCTGCTGCTGCTGACGCTGGCCTGGCTGCCGCTCGATTTGCTCGGCAGCGACCTGGTTTGGCTGGTGGCGGGCATCGTGCTGCTGGATCTGGCGGGCCAGGCGATCCACGTGCTGAACCAGAGCATGATCTTCCGCGCGCATCCGCAGTCGCACAGCCGGCTGGTGGGCTGCTACATGCTGTTTTACGCCGTCGGCAGCGGGCTGGGCGCCTTTGCCGGCACCCATGTGTACGCCTGGGCGGGCTGGAGCGGCGTCTGCTGGCTGGGGGCGGGCGTCAGCCTGAGCGCATTGCTGTTTTGGCGGCTGACGCTGCGCGGGATGCCGGATGCGGCGGGTAAGGGCTAGCGGGCCGGTGAGTGCATCAGGTAATAATCTTCTTCGCCGTCGTTGCCGGTGGAGATGATGCGCCAGCCGTGCTTGCGGTAGAACGCCAGCGCTTTTTCATTTTTCACCAGGCATTTCAGCGAACCGGTGGCGGTGAAGGTGGATTGCGCCGCATGCAGCAGCGCACTGCCGACGCCGCGCGGCGGCTGATGGGGATCGACATACAGGTTATGAATGAAGTTATCTTCGCGGTAGACGGAGACGAATCCCAGCAGCGCGCCGCCGTCTTCCGCCACCCAAATCGCTTCGCCCAGCGTCGCGCCGTCGAAATCTTCCAACTGATAGTTTGAGGTATCGCGCCAGCCGAACGCCGCCTTGCGCGACGCCAGGTACAGCGTGCGCAGGAAGGGGCGATCGGTCTCTTGGTAGGGTCTTATCTGCATGGCATCTCCCGGTGGTTTGTGCTCACTATAGCGCATTGCGCGGCGTATGCCCGCTGGGCCAATTTAATCGCTTGTTTGTCCGCGCCGCCGCTGGCATGATCCCCTGCAGGGATTAACGCAACGTTGATCACAACCTATTGATTTTCATGACTCGGGGTGCCCTTCCGCGTGAAGGCTGAGAAATACCCGTATTACCTGATCTGGATAATGCCAGCGTAGGGAAGTCACGGCCGCTCAACCGGCGCCGCCTTCTTGAACGCCGGTTGGGAGGAATATGATCGCTCGACCTGATGCACTACCCGGCGCCCGCGCCGCGGCCTGCCTGACCCAATTCCAACAGCGGCCTCCGCTGATCCACTGCCTGACCAACGAAGTGGTGCAGTCGCTGACCGCCAACGTGCTATTGGCGCTCGGCGCCTCTCCGGCGATGGTGGTGGAGCCGCAAGAGGCGGCGCAGTTCAGCGCGCTGGCCGACGGCCTGCTGATCAACGTCGGCACCCTCAACGCGCTGCGTGCCGAATCGATGCGGGTGGCGGTGGCCGCCGCCAATCGGGCCGGTAAGCCCTGGACGCTGGATCCGGTGGCGGTCGGCGCGCTCTCCTACCGCACCGCCTTCGCCAAACAGCTGCTGGACGAGAAACCGGCGGCGATACGCGGCAACGCCTCGGAAATCATGGCGCTCAGCGGGTTGCTGGCCAGCGGCCGCGGCGTGGACAGCGGCGACGACTCGCTGGTGGCATTGCCCGCCGCGCGTGAGCTGGCGCGGCGCAGTAGCGCGGTGGTGGCGGTCACCGGCGCGGTGGATTACGTCACCGACGGCCAACGCGATTGGGCGATCGAAGGCGGCTCCCCGCTGATGACGCGGGTGGTGGGCACCGGCTGCGCGCTGTCGGCGGTGGTGGCGGCGTTTTGCGCCCTGCCGGGCGATCGCCTGGACAACGTGGCGACCGCCTGCCGGGTGATGTCCCACTGCGGCGGTCTGGCGGCCAGGCAGGCCGCCGGGCCGGGCAGCTTTACGCCGGCGTTCCTTGACGCGCTGTATCAGCTGCGCGGGGAGGATCTGTGATGAAACGCATTAACGCCCTGACCATCGCCGGCACCGATCCCAGCGGCGGCGCCGGCATTCAGGCCGATTTGAAGGCCTTCTCGGCGCTTGGCGCCTACGGCACCTCGGTGATCACCGCGCTGGTGGCGCAAAATACCCGCGGCGTGCAGTCGGTGTATTACATCGATCCGGCGTTCGTCGCCGCGCAGCTGGACTCGGTGTTCAGCGACGTGCGCATCGACAGCGTCAAGATCGGCATGCTGGCCAACGCCGACATCGTGCAGGCGGTGGCCGAACGGCTGCGCCATTACCGGCCGGAATTCGTGGTGCTGGATACCGTGATGCTGGCGAAAAGCGGCGATCCGCTGTTGGCGCCGGAGGCGGTAGAGTCTATCCGGCGCGAGCTGTTGCCGCTGGTGTCGATCATTACGCCGAACCTGCCGGAAGCGGCGGCGCTGCTGGCGTGCGCGCCGGCGGAAGATGAAGCGCAGATGCGCGAGCAGGGGCGGGCGCTGCTGGCGATGGGCTGCCGGGCGGTGCTGATGAAGGGCGGCCACCTGAGCGAAAGCGAGAGCCCGGACTGGCTGTTTACCGCCGAAGGCGAGCAGCGCTTTACCGCGCCGCGCGTCGCCACCCGCCACACTCACGGCACCGGTTGCACGCTCTCAGCCGCGTTGGCGGCGCTGCGCCCGCGCCATGCCGACTGGGCGGCCACGGTGGCCGCCGCCAAGGACTACCTGCAACACGCGCTGCAACAGGCGGACACGCTGGAAGTGGGGCACGGCATCGGGCCGGTGCATCATTTTCACGCCTGGTGGTGAGTCAACTTTTTGCCGCAACCGTGGTCTGACTAGTTCAGGCCCGGTTTACGGGCGAAACCTGATTTAACCTAGGGAGAAGGACTATGACGGGACACCAGGCGCTGCGTTGCGCCCTCTTCGGCGCACTGCTCAGCTTCAGCGCGGGCAGCTTCGCTCAGCAGATCGTCACCACATCGGATTTGATTCAGCAGCCGGGGTATCAGGCCAGCTGGCAAAACATGGTCAAAGGCCAGGCGCGGATGCCGGGCTGGGCGCGCAAGGGCGTCGGCACCTCTACGCCGGCGCAAAACCTGAGCTGGAAGGGCAAAGAGTATCTGGTCGGCAATCTGTGCAAACCGCACGACTGCGGCAACAACTTTTTGATCGTGGCGTTCAGCGCGGATAAATCCCAGGCCTGGGGCGTGCGAGTCGCGGTGGAAGATCGGCCGGAAGCCGTCGATCATCCGAAGAAATACGCCAAGTACCAGTGGCTCGGCAAGCCGGATGACGACATGAAAGCGCTGCTTAAGCAGCAGTTCGAGAACAATCCCGACTGGAAATGATCTGACCGGGGGCGCTGACAATGTCGCCCCCGGCGTCGATCAGCCGATGCCGGCCTGATGCAGATCGTGCAGGTTGAGCGCCCCCACCAGCACGCCCTCCATATCGACCACCGGGGCCGCGCTGATGTGCTGTTCGTGCAGCGCTTCCAGCGCTTCGCCGGCGCGCCACTGCTCCGGCAGCCGATAGCCGGGGCGGGTGATCGCCGGGCTGAGCGGGTCCTGCAGGCTGTTGCCTTTCACCAGCCAGCGGCGCAGGTCGCCGTCGGTAAACACGCCCACTACCCGCTGCTGCGCGTCGCACACCGCCACCAACCCGAGCCCAGTGCGGCTCAGTTCCAGCATCGCTTCCATCACGTTGGCGCTTTCGCTCACGCGCGGCAGGCGATCGCCGGTGCGCATCAGGTGATGCACGCGGTTCAGCAGGCGCGCCCCCAGGCTGCCGCCCGGGTGCGAGCGGGCGAAGTCTTCCGCATTGAAACCGCGCTGGCGCATCAGCGCCATCGCCAGAGCGTCGCCCATCATCAGGGTGTTGACCGCGCTGGAGGTGGGCGCCAGCCCCATCGGGCAGGCTTCGCGCTCGACGCCGATATCCAGTACGCAGGCCGCGCCCTGCGCCAGCGGCGATTCTTTGCCGCCGGTGATGGCGATCACCGGAATGCCGTTCTCCGCCAGCAGCGGCAGGATCAGATCCAGCTCTTTGGCGCGGCCGGAGTAGGAGATGAACACCACCACGTCGTCGGCGCCGATCATGCCGAGATCGCCGTGCAGCGCCTCCGCCGGATGAACGAAGAACGACGGCGTGCCGGTACTGGCCAGCGACGCGGCGATTTTTTTGCCGATATGGCCGGACTTGCCGATGCCGGAAATCACCGCTTTGCCGCGGCAGTTCAGCAGCAGCTCGCAGGCGCAGACGAAATTGTCATCCAGGCGCGCCAGCAGGCGCTGCGCTTCGGTCAACTCGATCTCCAGCGTTTCGCGGGCGAAGGCGAGCAGGGCGTTGGCGTTACTCATCGGGGTCTCCTACCAGAATGATATTGATGCCTTTCGCCTGCAGGGCGGCGAGGTAATCGGGGTTAATGTCTCGGTCGGTGATCAGCGTATCGACGGCGCTGAGTTCGCACACCACGTTCGGGCTCTTGCGGCCGAATTTCGAGGAGTCCACCAACAAAATAATGCGGCCGGCGGCTTCGCACATCGCTTTGCTGACGTTGTGCACTTCGTTGAAGGTGGTGACGCCGGCGTTGAGATCGACGCCGTCCGCGCCGATAAACAGCTTGTCGAAGCTGAATTGCTGAAACGCCGATTCGGCCAGGCTGCCGTGGAACGAGGCCGATTTTTTGCGGTAGGTGCCGCCGGGCATCAGGATGGTCTGATCGTTGTCCAGTTCCACCAGCGCGTTGACGATGGTCAGGCTGTTGGTCATCACCGTGATGTTATTGAACTGCGCCAGGTGCGGCACCATCTGCAGCACCGTGCTGCCGGCGTCGAAGATCAGCGAGTCGCCGTCGGCGATCAGCGCCACGGCGGCGCTGGCGATGCGGCGTTTTTTCTCGGTGTTGATATGGGTTTTACGGTCGATTGGCTGATCGCCGTCGTCGCGGCTGAGCACCACGCCGCCGTAGGTGCGGATCACCTCACCTTCTTCTTCCAGCAGGGTAAGATCTTTGCGGATGGTGGTGCCGGTAGTGGAGAAATGCTCGGCCAGGGCGTCCACTGCCGTTTTGCCATGCTGCTGCAGATATTCAAGGATAGCGGCCTGCCGCTGCTTTGGTTTCATCGCGATTCCCGTTCACAAGAGTGGGGCATTTCCCCTCGCTGAATAATTCACTATGAAAGGTAATGCCTTTTAATGTGAAAATATCACGATTTGGGTTCAATCGCTAACGATAGTGCAGACTGGCATGCGCGATCCTCGGGGAAGATCACATCCGGGCGCAAATCCCGCTGATGCAAACCGTGCAAATGAGGCAGCGGGCGGGGCCGGGCGAAAACGGTCAGGCCGCGCAGCAACAGGCTGCCGCACACCCGCCGATCGGCGTCGAAGGCCAGCGCCAGCACCACCCGCGGGCGGAAACGGCCGCCGGAGCGGCCGACGCCGACGGCGCCCAGTCGGCATAAGCCGTCGAAGGCGCGGTTAAAACGTTGCAGTTGCCACCAGCCGAAGGCGATTTGCAGCAGCCAGGCCAGCAGCGCGAAGGCGATCAAAGCTTGTGTCATGGGGTTCTCCTTATGCCCCCTTCCGCGGAAGGGGGCGTCGGTGGCCTCAGAACATCACCTGGCCGCCGGTGATGTTGATCGATTGGCCGGTGCAGTAAGAGGCCTTATCGCTGGCGTAGAACAGCAGGGTGTTCAGCACGTCCTGGTAGTCGCAGCCGCGCTTCAGCGGCACTTTGTCGATGTAGTACTGCTCCACCTGGTCCGGCGCGATGCCCAATTTTTGCGCGTACTGCGGCAGCAGCGATTGAAACATCGGCGATTTCAGCAGGTTGCCGAGCATCAGCGAATGCACGGTAATGCCGTATTCCGCCAGATCGAGCGCCAGCGACTGCGTCAGCCCCACGCCGCCGAACTTGGCGGCGCTGTAGCCGGAGTTGTGCTTGCTGCCGACCTTGCCGGACTTGGAGTTGATCTGAATGATGCGCCCGGCGATGCCGTCGCGGATCATCAGGCGCGAGAACTCGCGGGCGCAGAGGAAATAGCCCACCAGGTTCACCTGCAGCGAGCGGTCGAAGTCGCCCAGCGGGAAGTCGGTGATCGGCGCCGCCTTGGCGATGCCGGCGCTGTAGACCAGCAGGTTGGTTTGGCCAAATTCCCGGTCAACCGCCGCCGCCAGCGCGATCACGCTCTGCTCGTCGGTGGCGTCGGCCTGAAAACCGCAGGCGCTGCCTGCGCCATACTCTTCGTTGATCTGCCGCGCCACCTGATTGGCGTTGTCGGCGTTCAGATCGGCCACCGCCACCCGATAGCCGGCCTGCGCCAGCCCGTGGGACAAAAAGGCGCCTAACGTTTGGCCGCCGCCGATCACTACAGCTACTTCAGACATGGTCTACTCCTTATGCGATAAATGACAGCGTGCTGCCCAACGGGATATCGGTCGGCGTCGGGCCGGAAACGTGGATCGAGCCGGGGAATTCGGCTTCGGCTTCGCCGTCGAAGCGTACGGTGATGTGGCCGAGCTCGCGCAGATTCTGCGTGGCGACGCTGCCGACGGCGGTGATGGCGTAGCGCTGCTGCGCCAGTTCCATCACGCCGCCCACCTGCAGTTCGCCGGCGGTCGCGCCGTGGCGGTGGATAAAGCAGAACTCTTCGATATCCGCCGGCGCGCCTTCACGGAAAGTGATCAGCATGTTGTCCAGCAACGCGTCGCGGGCGCAGCCGCCGATCTGTGTGATGGTGGTATGAAAAATGGTGTGCATAAACGTCTCCCTGGAAATCATGCTATTGATAAATAAAGGCCGAGGCGGCCCAGGCGATCAACACCGTCGGCGCGCCGGTCAGAAAGCGGCCAACCAGCACTGAAGGCACGCCGACCCGTACGGTGTCCTGTTTGGCTTCCGCCAGCGACAGGCCGACCGGAATGAAGTCACAGGCTGCCTGCGCGTTGATGGCAAACAGCGCGGGCAGCGCCAGCTGCGGCGGAATATGGCCGAGGCCGATCTGCACCCCGACCAGCACGCCGATCACCTGGGCGATGACCGCGCCGGGGCCGAGGAACGGCGACAGCAGCGGGAATGAGCAGATCAGCGCCAGCGTCACCAGGCCGATCGGGCTGTTGGCCAGCGGCGTCAGGCCGTGAGCGATAAAGTCCCCGAGGCCGGAGGCCATGATGATGCCGATCAAGGCCGAGACGAACGCCATAAACGGCAGAATGGTCTTCAGCACGGTGTCGATAGTGTCGCGCCCGGCCTGGAAGAACACCGCCACCACCGATCCCATGCCCATGCCGACCTTCGCCAGCAGCCCGTCGCTTTGTTCGGTGATCTTCTTGCTGGTGTCGTAGTCGCGCGCCTTGGGCGGCGCTGCAACGGCGGCGGCGGCGGGTGGGTTCTCCGTCGCGTCGATTCGGCTGATGTTGTGGTCGCGCACGCCGGAGACATAGATGTCTTCGAGGATAAACTGCGCCAGTGGGCCGGACTGGCCGGTAGCGTGGATGTTGACCGTCGGAATGCGGCGTTTCGGGTACAGGCCGCAGCGCAGGGTGCCGCCGCAGTCGATCACTGCCACGCCGATCTCTTCCGCCGGCGGCTCGCCCTCTTTGAAACCGTCGACGGCGGGCCAACCGGTCAATTCGCTGAGGCGATCGACGATGGAAGGCCGGGTGCCGGCGGTGATGTACACCACTTTTTTGCCGGGTTCTATCGGCAGTTCCAGGGGGCCGCCCCAGCCGCTGGCGCCTTTTTCAATACGGATATAAGCACTCATGCTGCACTCCACGAATTAAAGTTGCACCTGGCGATCCAGACGGATGCCCATCTTGCGTTCGAACAGACTGGTGGTGAGATCGGTGACCCAGCCGCGGAAGAAGTTGGTGAACAGCCCCACCAGGAAATAGCTCACCGCCAACGGGCCGAGCGGCAGGCCGAGGGTGGTCAGGCCGCTGGCGATGCCGAGGTAAACGAACAGCTCGCCGGGGTTGATGTGCGGAAACAGGCCGTTCATCGAGTGGCAGCTGTAGGAGGCCGCCGCGTAGTAGCTCGGCTTGTATTTCTCCGGCATGAAGCGCCCCAGGCTGAGGGTCATCGGGTTGCAGAAGACAAAGGTGCCGATCAGCGGCAGCAGCAGATAACGCGAGACGGGGTTGCCCGCGCAGCGCTGCGCCAATCGTTCGATACGTTCCTGGCCAACAAATTTGATCAGCGCGTTCATGATAACCAACAGGCTGATCAACAAAGGCAAAATGCCGGTCACCATGCCGACAAACACTTCACCGCCTTTCTGAAACAGGCCGATAAACCACTCGGCGCCGTGGGTGATTAGCTCAATCATTATGTTCTCCTGTAATGGACTGATATGGCCTGGAGCGAACGGCGGCTCTGTCGCCATGGGCCTTACAGTAGTCACTTTGTTGGGCTATTTGTTTTAAATAGATCACAATTTGAAAGATAAATATTTTATTTTGAAAGTTTAAAGTGAAAGAAAGAGAAGGTGAACGGCGCGAGAGGCGGGATAACGGGCACAAAAAAGCCCGGCGAACCGGGCTTTGTGACAGGCGGTCTGTCACATCAGGCGATGGTGACCTTCTTGTCCAAGTAGGCGTCTTGTACGGCGTTGATCAGCGCCACGCCGTCTTTCATCGATTTCTTGAACGCCTTGCGCCCCAGGATCAGGCCCATGCCGCCGGCGCGTTTGTTGATCACCGCGGTGCGCACCGATTCCTGCAGATCGTTCTCACCGGCGGCGCCGCCGGAGTTGATCAGCCCGGCGCGGCCCATGTAGCAGTTGGCCAGCTGGTAGCGCACCAGATCGATCGGGTGATCGGTGGTCAGCTTGGTGTAGACGCGATCGTCGGTATAGCCGAATTTCACCGCGCGGTAACCGCCGTTGTTTTCGGCCATTTTCTGTTTGACGATGTCGGCGCCGATGGTGGCGGCGATGTGGTTGGCCTGGCCGGTCAGATCGGCGCTGGAGTGGTAGTCCACGCCGTCCTTGTTGAACGCCGGGTTGCGCAGATAGGCCCACAGCACCGTGACCATGCCCAGCTCATGCGCGCGCTCGAAGGCGATCGAGATCTCTTCGATCTGGCGGCGCGACTGCTCGGAGCCGAAGTAAATGGTGGCGCCAACCGCCACTGCGCCCATGTTGAACGCCTGCTCGACGCTGGCGTACAGGGTCTGGTCGTACTGGGTCGGGTAGCTCAGCGTTTCGTTGTGGTTGAGTTTGACCAGGAACGGAATTTTATGCGCATAGCGGCGCGATACCGACGCCAGCACGCCGTAGGTGGAGGCGACGCAGTTACAGCCGGCTTCAATCGCCAGCTCGACGATGTTCTTCGGATCGAAATACAGCGGATTGGCGGCGAACGAGGCGGCGGCGGAGTGCTCGATGCCCTGATCGACCGGCAGGATCGACAGGTAACCGGTGCCGGCCAGGCGGCCGTGGTTGAACAGGGTTTGCATCGAACGCAGCACGCTGTTGGGGCGGTTGTTATCGATCATTACGCGGTCGACGAAGTCGGCGCCCGGCAGGTAGAGATTCTCGGCGGGGATAGTGGTACAGCGGTGTTGCAGCAGATCTTCCGCTTCCTTTCCTAGCAACTGCACAATATCAGTCATGATTCACTCCCGATTAAGCTTCTTCATACACCGGCAATGCAAGGATTTTTGACCACCGGCGTAGTAAAAAAGCGGTGATTGAAGCTGTAAAGCGATGCTACCGAACTTGATCCGGCAAGGACAAACAATAGATGCGATTGAGAGGAAATGCCATTGGCGTGGCCAAATACGCGGGGGCGATCGCCCCCGGCGCGTTAAGTGCTTGATTGTTCGATCTCGCCTGCCTTGGCGTTCCGAGCGGCGAGCGGGCGCAGAGCCGGATTAGCCCAGCAGGGCGCAGTTCGGCGGCAGGCGGCATTCGATGGCCTGCGGCACCACTTCGATGCGGAAATGGCGGCCTTTGAGCGGCTCGCCGTCGAGGTTGAAGGTCATCTCATGCGGCGCGTCGATCTCCAGCCACGGCAGCGCGGCGCTGAGGATGCTGTTGCTCTCTTCGTCGTTGAACAGGGCGGCCACCAGCGCCGGCAGCAGTTCATCGGCGATCAGCAGGCGCAGCTGCAACTGCCCGTCGTTAATCAGCGCGTTGGGGCACAGTTCCTGGCCGCCGCCGGCCTGTTTGCCGTTGCCGATGCCGATCACCAGCGCTTCGCCGGCCCAGCGGAAGTCCGGCCCGCGGATTTCACAGCGGTCGGCCTGCAGCGTATCCATGCGCAGCAGGCCGTGCACGAAGTAGGACACGCCGCCCAACGCCGCCTTCAGCTTCTCCGGCGTTTCAGTGGTGATACGGGTGCCGAAGCCGCCGGTGGCCATGTTGATGAAGTAGCGCTCGCCGTTGACCTTGGCCAGATCGATAGGCACCGAGCGGCCCTTGATCGCCAGCTGCAGCGCCTGCTCGGGCGAGAGGGGAATGTTGCAGGCCATGGCGAAGTCGTTGGCGGTGCCGAGCGGCAAAATGCCCAGCGCCGGCCGACCTTGCGCCGGCAGTTGCGCCAGCGCGGCGGCCACTTCGTTGATGGTGCCGTCACCGCCGCCGGCGACGACGGTGCCGACGCCGAGCCGAGCGGCTTCCGCGACGTAGCGCGCGGCGTCGCCGTGTTCCCAGGTGACGCGCACGTGCAGCGTTATCTGCTCTTCGCGCAGCCGGTTGACGGCCTGGCGCAGCTCTTCGTTGCCGGCGCCCTTGCCGTTGATGATAAGCAGTGCTGGTGCATGTGAGTGTTGAGGCATTGCCGAGCTCCTCCGGCGGAAAACCAATAATGCCTCAAGATAAACCAGCCCAGGCCGCCAAGCCATCAGAATATTCAGCTAATTCCGGTTATTTCCCATTGCGCCGTGAATATGAAGACGATGCGAATTTATCTGAATTTAACCTGACAATAAGCGCAATTTTAATGGCGGCAGGATTAATCGCTATAGCGTTATTTATATATCGATGTGGCGTTATTATTTTTATTAAAATGGATAACGGGAAAACGTAATGAGAAATAGGCGCGCCGGCGGCAATGGCGGGCCCATAAAGAAAAAGCCAGCCCAAGGGAGATTGGGCCGGCTAAGGAGGTGGTTCCTAGTATTGCTATGCAAATATTTTCGTTGTTCGTTTTAAGCAGCGTGATAGTAACCAAGCTGCGGGCACATTGATGTGATCCAATTCTAATATTTGCTAAAAATCGCCGCCGAATGACGGCGATTCATTGTTAGGCTCCGGCGCTATTTTCTTCCGCCAAATTGCGGATCAGCAAAGCATAATTGAGATCGATATCCTGCGGGATCGGCAAATAAACGATATGGCCGTTGCCCGGCGCGACCTCAATCGGCTCGCCTTTCTTATTTTGCATGCTTTCGAGGGTGAACAGCACGTTGCCGCCCGGCGTCATCATCTCGACGCTGTCGCCGAGTGAGAATTTATTCTTCACGTCGACTTCCGCCCAGCCTTCGCGGCGCACGCCGGTGAACTCGCCGACGAACTGCTGGCGCTCGGAGAGCGAAGAGCCGTATTCGTAGTTCTGCTGCGCTTCGTGCACGTGGCGGCGCAGGAAGCCTTCGGTATAGCCGCGGTGCGCCAGGCCTTCCAGCGTGGTGAGCAGGGTCGGATCGAACGGTTTGCCGGCAACGGCGTCGTCGATGGCGCGGCGGTAGACCTGGGCGGTACGCGCGCAGTAGTAAAAGGACTTGGTGCGCCCTTCGATCTTCAACGAATGCACGCCGAGCTGCGTCAGACGCTCTACGTGCTGGATGGCGCGCAGATCCTTGGAGTTCATGATGTAGGTGCCGTGTTCGTCCTCGAAGGCGCTCATATATTCGCCTGGTTTTTGCGCCTCAGACAGCATGAATACCTTGTCGGTCGGCGTGCCGATGCCCAGCGTCGGCTCGACGGTCTGCACCGGGATCGGCTCGTGCAGGTGCACGATATTGCCGGTGTCGTCCTCTTTGCCTTCTTCCGCCTTGTACTGCCAACGGCAGGCGTTGGTGCAGGTGCCCTGGTTGGGATCGCGCTTGTTGATATAGCCGGACAGCAGGCAGCGGCCGGAGTAGGCCATGCACAGCGCGCCGTGGACGAAGATCTCCAGCTCCATGTCCGGCACTTCGGCGCGGATCTCGGCGATCTCTTCCAGCGACAGCTCGCGCGACAGGATCACGCGGGTCAGGCCCATTTGTTTCCAGAACTTCACCGTCGCCCAGTTAACGGCGTTGGCCTGCACCGACAGGTGGATGTCCATCTGCGGGAAGGCTTCGCGCACCATCATGATCAGGCCAGGATCGGACATGATCAGCGCATCCGGGCCCATATCGACTACTGGTTTCAGATCGCGCAGGAAGGTTTTCAGCTTGGCGTTGTGCGGGGCGATGTTGACCACCACGTAGAATTTTTTACCCAGCGCGTGCGCTTCGTTGATGCCCTGCGCCAGATTCTCGTGGTTGAACTCGTTGTTGCGCACCCGCAGGCTGTAGCGCGGCTGGCCGGCGTAAACCGCATCGGCGCCGTAGGCGAAGGCGTAACGCATGTTTTTCAGCGTGCCGGCCGGGGAGAGAAGTTCCGGTGTAAACATAGTGTGTCTCGGTCTGATTTCAGGTCAGCACCACGCCACCTGATGGCGCAGTAAAAGCGGGGGATTGTAGCTGCGGCGCGGCAAAAAATCAGCAGTTAACCGGATTTATTCAAGGGAGATTGATCCCGGTCAAACGGAAAACGCGCGATGGCGGCCACCGCGCGGGCGAAACGGGAGATCAGGCGCTCAAATCGCGAATATCGGTGGTCGGGCCATTTTTAATCACCGACTGGATACCGTTTTTGGCTGCGCTTTCGGAGCTGTACATTTCGCTGACGCCGATCACCTGATGGTTCTTGGCCTTCAGCACAAAGTAGGGCTGGTTGCTGGTGCTGTGCTTCAGTTCAAACTGCGCTTCATGCGGCGAATTGGTCTGCACCGAGGCGATGCCGTTCTCCGCCGACGCTTTGCTGGCGTACATCTCGCTGGTCAGAATGATCTCGCCGTTACTGGCTTTCAGGTTGAAGTGGTACTGTCCGTTCTTTGCTTTTTTCAGCTCGTAATGACCGATTGCCATGGTTCTTCTCCTGTAGGTTCCGATTCGTGATGTAAGTGTAGCCAATCGCTTGAAAATCGGTGGCTAAACCTCACAGCAGCTTAGTCGAAAAAATGCGCAATTTTTTTGCGCCGGCGCGGAGTTTTCGCCCGAGAAGCCCGGCGCCGCACGGGAAGCTAAGGGAGGGGCGGTGATTGCGCAGTGCAGTATTTGGGACGTCTAAGCCGTGGAACACTCGCGATTTCATCTTGGCGGGTTCACCTCGCAGAGATAAAATAGGGCAAATTTTGCACAGGAGCGCCAAGGATGGAAAAAATCGAACGGTCAGTAGGAAATGATAAAAGCGAGGGCAGCGATAAAGATTGGGAGCCTCTGTTGAGAATGATCGCTAACACAGCCCTACCACACGACTTCCTGCTGTCGGATGAGCGACAACAGTGTGTGGCTGACCGCGCGCCTTGGTGGAACGCGGTCGATTCTCTCCCCTAAACCCCATTCACCAGCCGGCAGGGTTCGGCTTCCCAGCGGTAACCGACGCCGTATACCGAGCGGATAAAGGATTTTTGCCCGTCGATCAGCTCCAGCTTGCGGCGCAGGTTTTTGATGTGGCTGTCGATGGTGCGGTCGGTGACCACCCGATAGTCGTCATACAGGTTATTCAGCAGCTGCTCGCGCGAAAATACGTTGCCCGGCTGGCTGGCCAACGTCTTCAGCAGGCGGAACTCCGCTGGCGTCAGATCCAGCAATTGCCCCTGATAGCTGGCCTGGAAACGCGGCTCATCGATGTGCAACAGGTCATCTTCCCGCGCATTCTCCTGCGGCCGATAGCTGCGGCGCAGGATGGTTTTCACCCGCGCTACCACTTCGCGCGGGCTGTAGGGTTTGCAGATGTAATCGTCGGCGCCGATCTCCAGCCCCAGCAGGCGGTCAATCTCTTCGATTTTCGCCGTCACCATCACGATCGGTACGTCGCTGAAGCGGCGCAGCTCGCGGCACACCGTCAGCCCATCGGCGCCCGGCAGCATCAGATCGAGCAAGATCAGCGCCGGCGGATGCTGGTGCACGGTCGGCACCACTTCGTTGCCGTTGGTCAGCCAACGGGTGGCGTAGCCCGCCGCCTGCAGATAATCCACCAGCAGCTGGCCCAGTTTGGGCTCATCTTCAACAATCATGATCTGCACGGGTTGATTCTGAATGTCCATCAGGGCGCCTTATTTTTTATCGGGGTAGCAAATTCTACTGTAATGCGCACGCCGCCTAAAGGCGAATGCTCGGCGCGGATTTTTCCGTCGTGCGCTTCCACGATGTTGTGGCAGATCGCCAGCCCCAATCCGGAACCGCCGCTGGCGCGGTTGCGCGAGCCTTCCGCCCGGTAGAAACGTTCGAAAATGCGCGTCAGTTGCTGATCGCTGATGCCTGGCGCGCTGTCCTGCCAGCAGAGGGATAGCCGCCCCGGCTGCAGCTCGGCGCTGATTTCCAGCCGGCCGCCGGCATCGGTGTAGCGCAGGCTGTTTTCCAACAGGTTATTGAACAGTTGATTCAGGCGATCGGGATCGCCGAACAGCGGCGCCTGGGGCGGCAGATGGGTGACGATCTCCAGCCCTTTGGCGCGAAAGCGCTCGCGGAAGGCGGCGACGGCGATCTGCAGCAGATGCACGCAGTCCACCGACGATTTGCGATAGGCCAGCGCGCCGAGATCGGAGAGCGAAAGCTGGTGCAGGTCGTCGACCAGTTTGGTCAGGGTGGACACCTCGGCCTGCAGCGAGCTGAGCGACGCGGGCGTCGGCTGGCGCACGCCGTCCTGCAGCGCCTCCAGCTCGCCGCGCAGCACCGCCAGCGGCGTGCGCAGTTCGTGCGACACGTCGGCCATAAAGGCGCGGCGCATCTGTTCATTTTTCTCCAGCGAGGTGGCCAACTGGTTGAAGTCGTGCGCCAGCCTGCCCAGCTCATCTTGGCTGCTGACCGCCACGCGGGCGGTGAAGTCGCCCGCCGCCAATCGATGGGTGCCCGCCACCAGGCGTTTAACCGGGGCCAGCATGCCGCGCGACAGTAGCCAGGTCACCGCCGCCGCCAGCAGGGTGGAGAGCGCGACGATGATCCAGCTGGTGCGGCGCTGCTGGCGATCGAAGTTGATGTCGGTATTGCGCGTCAGGCGTTCGACCGGGGTAGTGAGCACCCAACCGACGATCTCGTTGTTGTAGCGGATCGGGTGGCGCGGCCCCTCTTTCGGCAACGGGCCGGAATGCCCGACCAGCCGATTGAACTGGCTGTCCACCACCCAAAACTGGGTGCGCCAGCCCTTGGGCGGCAGGTTGTGGCTGCTGTCGCTGTTCTGCTCGAACGAACGCATGATTTGGTAGACCACCTGATCGTTGTTGCGCAGGAATATCCAGTTGCCATGATGGCTGTACTGCTCCTCCAGCGCTTCGCTCAGCATGTTGATGCGCTGCTCGTTACTGCTCTTGATGTAGTCGATAAAACCGCGTTCAAAGCTGACGCGCACCCCCCAGTGCATGGTGATCAACACCAGCATGCAGGTGGCGAAAATGGCCAGGAACAGCTTCCCGGTAATGCCTATCTTCATTGCAACCTCGTTGAGCCGGTGCCCGGCTCTTTGGCCAGCGTGCGGTTAGGCGCGCTATCCGCCGGCACGCGCGCGAAGGCCAGCGCGGGCAGGGCGATAATCAACGCCATACAGCAGTAGCTGTAAATAAATGCGCTGTGGATGGCCGGGCTGTCGGCCACCGCCTGGTGATGGGCGAAGCTGCCGATCAAGATGCCGGCGACGCTGACGCCGAGGCTCATCGACAGCTGCATGACCATCGACAACAGGCTGTTGCCGCTGCTGGCCAGCCGGTCCGGCAGGTCTTTCAGCGTCAGGGTATTCATCGCCGAGAAGCGCAATGCGTTGACCATCCCCTGGAAGAACAGTATCACCGGCAGCAGCCACAGCCAGCCGAGCATCGCCGCCAGCAGGAAACTCAGGCTGACCAGCGCCAGCAGCAGCGTGGCGGCCACCAGCACGTTGCGGTAGCCGAAGCGGTTGACCACCTGCACCACGATGCGCTTCATGCCCATGCTGCCGATGATCATCGGGATCATCATCAGCCCGGCGTGGAACGGCGTGAAGCCCATGCCCACCTGCAGAAACAGCGGTGTCATGAACGGCAGCATGCCGCTGCCGATGCGCCCCAGCAGACTGGCCAGCAGCCCGATCTTGTAGGTCGGGGTGCGCAGCAGCCGCAGCGAGAACAGGGCGCGGCTATTGCCGTAGGCATGCCAAACATACCCCAACAACGCCGCCGCGCCCAGCGCCACCAGGCCGGCGATGGCGCCGCCGGTCAGGCCCATGCCTTTGTGGCCGTCGAGCGCCAGCGTCAGCGACGCCATGCCGATCGCCAGCAGGAAAAAGCCGCTGAGATCGAAACGGCGGGTCTGCATTTGGTAGTTGGGCATCAGCAGCAGCGTGGCGATGGCGCCCACGATGCCCACCGGAATATTGATCAGGAAAATCCAGTGCCAGCTGGCGTATTGCACCAGAAGTCCACCCAGCGCCGGCCCCATCAGCGGGCCGATCTGGCCCGGCAGCGTCACGAAGGTCATCGCCGCCATGTACTGCTCGCGCGGCACGATCTTCATCACCGTCAGGCGGCCGACCGGCACCATCATCGCGCCGCCGATGCCCTGAAGCACGCGCGAGGCGATCAGCTCGTTCAGGGTTGCCGAGCGGGCGCAGAGGAGGGAGCCGAGGGTAAACAGCACGATGGCGCTGAAAAACACCCGCTGTACGCCGACCTTGTCCGCCAGCCAGCCGCTGGCCGGCAGCGTCACCGCCACCGTCAGCACATAGGCGACGATCACCGACTGCATGCGCAGCGGGTTCTCCCCCAGGCTGGCGGCCATCGAGGGCAGGGCGGTATTGACGATAGTGGTATCCAGCGTCTGCATAAAGAAGCCGAACGCCACTATCCAGAGTTGCCAACGTACCGTGGCGGTGTGTTTCATCAGCATCGGTCGGCCATTAGTGCGGCAGCGGGGCCAGCTGCTTGTTGCGGCGGAACTTCGCCTGCAGCCGGTCGAAGTAAAGATAGACCACCGGCGTGGTGTACAGCGTCAGCAACTGGCTCATCACCAGACCGCCGGCGATGGTGATGCCGAGCGGCTGGCGCAGCTCCGCGCCGTCGCCGCTGGTCAACACCAGCGGCAGCGCGCCGAACAGCGCCGCCAGCGTGGTCATCAGGATCGGCCGGAAGCGCAGCAGGCTGGCCTGGAAAATCGCCTCGCGGGCGCTGATGCCGCCGTTGCGCTGCGCCTCGAGCGCGAAGTCGACCATCATGATGGCGTTTTTCTTCACGATGCCGATCAACAGCATGATGCCGATCAGCGCGATCAGGCTGAACGGCGCGCCGAACAGCTCGAGCGCCAACAGCGCCCCCACGCCCGCGGAAGGCAGGGTGGAGAGGATGGTCAGCGGATGGATATAGCTCTCGTACAGCACGCCGAGCACGATATACACCGTGGCGATCGCCGCCAGGATCAGGATCAGCTGCGACTTCAGGGTGTCCTGGAACACCTGGGCGGTGCCGGCGAAGGCGCCGCGCACCGTGGACGGCACGCCGAGCTGAGTCATGGTGCGCTCGACAGCGGCGGTGGCGTCCGACAGGCTGCCGCCGTCCGGCAGGTTAAAGGAGATGGTCGAGGCGGCGGACAGCCCCTGATGGTTGACCGACAGCGGCGCGTTGGCCGGTCGCCAACTGGCGAAGTAGGAGAGCGGTATCGCCTTGCCTTCGTTGTTGATGATGAACATCTTGTCCAGCGAGCTGACGTCCTGAGTGTAAGGCGGCGCCACTTCCATCACCACTTTGTATTGGTTGAGCGGTTGATAGATGGTCGAAATCTGTCGCTGGCCGAAGGCGTTGTTCAACAGGTTGTTGGCGTCGGACACCGAAATGCCGAGACGCGCCATGGTCTCGCGATCGTAGACCAGATCCATCTCCGAGCCTTTATCCTGCTGATCCGAGTTGACGTCCGCCAGCTCGGGCAATGCCGCCAGCGCGGCGCGGATCTTCGGTTCCCAGTCGCGCAGCGCGGCGAGGTCATCCGCCAGCAGCGTATATTGGTAGCTGGCGTTGGCCTGGCGGCCGCCGACGCGGATATCCTGCACCGCCATCAAGAACAGGCTGGCGCCCGGTTCTTTGGCCAGGCGAGCGCGCAGGCGGGCGATCACTTTCTGCGCGTCGTCGCTGCGTACCGACAGCGGTTTCAGTGAGATGAACATCGAGCCGCTGTTGGTGCGCGAGCCGCCGGTAAAGCCGGTGACGTTTTCCACGTCCGGATCTTCGCGCACGATTTTCATGAAATCTTCCAGTTTGCCGCGCATCGCCTGGAACGAGATGCTCTGATCGGCCTGGATAAAGCCCATCAGGCGGCCGGTATCCTGTTCGGGGAAGAAGGTTTTCGGGATGCTGATATACAGCCAGACGTTGAGCGCAATGGTGGCGAGGAACACCGCCAGCACCCAGCGCGAGTGGCCAAGCACCCAGTTCAGCGAGCGTCCGTATCCCTGCTGCAGCGCCAGCAGCATTTTGCCGAAGCCGCGCGCGCGCCGCTGCGAACGTGCCGGCTGGTGGCGCAGCAGATAGGCGCACATCATCGGCGTGAGCGTCAGCGAGACGATCAGCGACAGCCCGATCGACACCGACAGGGTGACGGCGAATTCGCGGAACAGCCGGCCGGGCAGGCCCGCCATCAGCAGCAGCGGGATAAACACCGCCACCAGCGAAACGCTCATCGACAGCACGGTGAAACCGACCTCCCGTGCGCCCAGCAGCGCAGCGTTGATCGGTTTCATGCCTGCCTCGACGTGGCGGGAAATGTTTTCCAGCACCACGATGGCGTCGTCCACCACAAAGCCGGTGGCGATGGTCAGCGCCATCAGCGACAGGTTGTTGAGGCTGAAGCCGCACAGATACATGGCGGCGAACGAGCCGATCAGCGACACCGGCACGGCGACCGCCGGGATCAGCGTGGCGCGGCCGGAGCGCAGGAAGATGAACACCACCAGGATCACCAGCCCGATGGCGATCGCCAGCGACTGTTCCACCTCGGCCAGCGACGCGCGAATGGTCGGCGAGCGATCCTGCGCGACGTTGAGTTGAATCGAGGCCGGGATATTCTCCTGCAAGGCGGGCAGCTCGGCGCGAATGCGATCGACGGTTTCGATGATGTTGGCGTCCGGCGCGCGGCTGATGGCCAGAACGATCGCCGGCTTGGCGTCGGTCATCCCGGCGTTGCGCACGTCCTGCACCGAATCTTTGACCTCGGCCACGTCGCCGAGCCGCACCGCCGAACCGTTGTTGTAATGAACGATCAGCGGGCGGTAGGCGTCGGCGGTTTTCAGCGCGTCGTTGGCCTGGATTTGCCAACGTTGCTGCGGGTTTTCGACGGCGCCCTGCGGGCGGCGCACGTTGGCGTTGCTGATGGCCTGCCGCACGGCATCCAGCGAAACGCCCTGATTGAACAGCGCCGAAGGGTTCAACTCCACGCGCACCGCCGGCAGCGAGCTGCCGCCCACGGAAACGTCGCCGACGCCTTCGGTCTGGCTGATCTTCTGCGCCAGCTGGGTGGAGGCGAAATCGTAAAGCTGCCCCTGGCTGTAGATGTCCGACGTCAGCGTCAGGATCATGATCGGCGCGTCGGAAGGGTTGACCTTGCGATAGCTGGGGCGGCTCGGCATGCCGGTCGGCAACAGGCTTTGCGCGGCGTTAATCGCCGCCTGCACGTCGCGCGCGGCGCCGTTGATGTCTCGGCTGAGATCGAACTGCAAAATCACCCGGGTGCTGCCGAGCGAGCTCATCGAGGTCATTTCATTGACCCCGGCGATACGGCCCAGCGCGCGCTCCAGCGGCGTCGCCACCGAGGAGGCCATGGTTTCCGGCGAGGCGCCCGGCAGCGACGCGCTGATCGAAATCACCGGAAAATCCACCTGCGGCAGCGGCGACACCGGCAGCAGGCGAAAACCGATCGCGCCGCTGATGGCGATGGCCAGCGTCAGCAGGGTGGTGGCCACCGGCCGGTGAATGAACAGGGCGAAGAATTTCACGGCAGCTCCTGCGTATCCGGCTGGCGATGCGTGTTGCGCGCCAGTTTGTCAAACAGCAGGTAGATCACCGGCGTGGTGAACAGCGTCAGGATCTGGCTCATGATCAGGCCGCCGACCATACAGACGCCCAGCGGATGCCGCAGCTCCGCGCCGACGCCGGTGCTCAGCATCAGCGGCAGCGCGCCGAGCAAGGCCGCCAGCGTGGTCATCAGGATCGGCCGGAAACGCAGCAGGCAGGCCTGATAGATGGCGTCGCGCGGCGATAAACCCTGTTCGCGTTCCGCCGCCAGCGCGAAGTCGATCATCATGATGGCGTTCTTCTTCACGATGCCGATCAGCAGGATGATGCCGATGATGGCGATCACGTCCAGTTCGCTGCCGGCCAGCATCAACGCCAGCAGCGCGCCGACCCCGGCGGTCGGCAGGGTGGAGAGGATGGTCACCGGATGAATGAAGCTTTCATACAGCACGCCCAGCACGATATACATCGCCACCACCGCCGCCAAAATCAGCCACAGCGTGCTGCCGAGCGCCGCCTGGAAGGCCAGCGTCGCGCCCTGGAATTGGGTGGTGATGTCTTTCGGCATGGCGAGATTTTTTTCCGCCTGGGTGACCGCGTCTACCGCTTCGCCGAGCGAGTAGCCGGCGGCGACGTTGAACGAGACGGTGGCCGACGGGAATTGGTCGAGGTGGTTGACCGACAGCGGGCCGAACCGTTCTTCGATTTTGGCGATGGCGCTCAACGGCACCACGGCGCCGTCCTTGCCGCTCAGACGGATCTCATTGAGCGCCGCCAGCCCCGGCGTCGCGCTGACGTCGTGCTCCAACACCACCCGGTATTGATTGGCCTGGGTGTAGATGGTGGAGATCAGGCGTTGGCCGAAGGCGTTGTACAACGCATTGTCCACGTCGCTCATGGTGACGCCGAGGCGCGAGGCCGAATCGCGATCGACGTTGACGTAGGCGACCAGCCCCTGATCCTGCCAATCGCTGGTGACGTCCGCCAGCTGCGGGGTTTGTTTCAGCTCATCCATCAGCTGCGGCACCCACAGGCTGAGATCGTCCAGCGACATCGCCTGCAGGGTGAACTGGTACTGGGTGCGGCTGACCTGGGTATCGATGGTCAGATCCTGCACCGGCTGCAGGTACAGCTTCACGCCGGGGAACTGCGCCGTTTGCTGCTGCAACCGGCTGATGATCGCCGGAATGCGGTCGCTGCGTTCGCTCAGCGGCTTCAGGTTGATCTGCAGCCGGCCGCTGTTGAGCGTGGCGTTGCTGCCGTCGACGCCGACGAACGAGGTCAGGCTTTCCACCGCCGGATCTTTGAGGATCTGCGCCGCGACCTGCTGCTGGCGCTCGGCCATGTTGCTGAACGAAACGCTCTGCGGCGCCTCCAGCGTGCCCTGAATGATGCCGTTGTCCTGCACCGGGAAGAAGCCTTTCGGGATCAGCAGGTACAGCAACACCGTCAGCGCCAGGGTGCCCACGGCCACGCCGAGCGTCAGCCAGGGGTGGTTAAGCACCGTTTTCAGCCACTGGCCGTATCGCGCGATCACGCGCTCGAAAAAGCGCTCGGAGGCGGCGGAGAAGCGGTTCTGCTTGCGCAGCGATTCGTGGCTGAGCATGCGGGCGCACATCATCGGCGTCAGCGTCAGCGATACCACGGCGGAGATCAAAATCGCCACCGCCAGCGTCACGGCGAACTCGCGGAACAGGCGGCCGACGATGTCGCCCATGAACAGCAGCGGGATCAGCACCGCCACCAGCGAGAAGGTCAGCGAGATGATGGTGAAGCCGATCTCGCCGGCCCCTTTCAGCGCGGCGTCGAGCGGCTTTTCCCCTTTCTCGATGTAGCGCGAGATGTTCTCGATCACCACGATGGCGTCATCCACCACGAAACCGGTGGCGATGGTTAATGCCATCAGCGTCAGGTTATTGATAGAGAAGCCGAGGAAATACATGGCGGCGAAGGTGCCGACCAGCGACAGCGGCACCGCCACGCTGGGGATAATGGTCGCCGGCACGTTGCGCAGGAACACGTAGATCACCATTACCACCAGCGCGATCGCCAGCAGCAGCTCGAACTGCACGTCGCTGACCGAGGCGCGGATGGTGGTGGTGCGATCGGTCAACACCTTGACGTCGACCGACTTGGGCAGGCTTTTAATCAGCGTCGGCAGCATTTCGCGGATGCTGTCGGCGGTGGTGATGACGTTGACGCCGGGCTGGCGCTGAATGTTCAGCACGATCGCCTGTTGCTGGTTGGCCCAGGCCGCCAGTCGGGTATTTTCCGCCCCTTGTTCGATGGTGGCGATATCCTGCAGGCGGATCGCCGCGCCGTTCTGATAGGCGACGATCAGCTGGCGATAGTCGTCGGCGGATTTCATTTGGTCGTTGGCGGACAGGGTGACCGAGCGGGTCGGGCCGTCCAGGCTGCCTTTTGCCGAGTTGACGTTGGCGTTGCTGATGGCGGTGCGGATGGTTTCGCTGTTCAGGCCATAGGCGGCGACCGCCGCGGCGTTCAGTTTTACACGCACCGCCGGGCGTTGGCCGCCGGCCAGGGTCACCAGGCCGACGCCGGTCACCTGAGAGATTTTCTGCGCTACGCGCGTCTCCACCATGTCTTCCACCTGCGTCATCGGCATGGCGGTGGAGGTGACGGCCAGCGTCAGGATCGGCGGATCGGCCGGGTTAACCTTGCTGTAAATCGGCGGGTAGGGCAGATCGTTCGGCAATAGGTTGGTGGCGGCGTTGATCGCCGCCTGCACTTCCTGCTCCGCGACGTCGAGCGGCAGCGCCAGCTGGAATTGCAGCGTCACCACCGAGGCGCCGCCGGAGCTTTGCGACGCCATTTGCTTCAGGCCGGACATCTGGCCGAACTGGCGTTCCAGCGGCGCGGTAATGGCGGAGGTGACCACGTCCGGGCTGGCGCCGGGATACAGCGTCACCACCTGGATGGTCGGGTAGTCCACTTCCGGCAACGCGGAAACCGGCAGCGCACGATAGCCGATGATCCCCGCCAGCAGTATCGCCACCATCAGCAGGGTGGTGGCGACCGGGCGCAGGATAAACAGGCGGGAAGGGCCGCCGCCGCGGGTCGGTGGCATCACCTGCATCAGGACTTCCTCTGAACGTCAGGTTCGCGCTTGGCTTTTGACGCCGCAGGCGCGTCGTTCGGCGCCAGCACTTCCACCTGCATGCCTTCGGTCAGGCGATCGATGCCGTCGGTCACCACCCGATCGCCGGCGTTGAGGCCGGCGCTGATCACCACCTGCCGGCTGTCCTGCACGCCGGCGGTGACCCGGTGTTTGCTGACCTTGTTGTCTTCGCTGAGCGTCCAGACGAAGTTGCCTTCGTTGCCCATCTGCAGCGCGGCGGTCGGGATCACCACCGCATCGTGCAGGGTATCCACCTGCAGCCGCGCGTTGACGAACTGGTTGGGGAACAGCGCGTCGTCTTCGTTGGCGAAGCGCGCTTTCAGCTTGATGGTGCCGGTGGCGGTATCAATTTGGTTGTCCAGGCTCAGCAGCGAACCGGTCGTCAGCTTGTTCTGGTTGGTGCGATCCCAGGCTTCGACGCTCACCGGCCCGGCTTTTTGCGCCTTGAGCAGATCGGCGATGTTGCCTTCGGGCAGCGTGAACACCACGTCGATCGGGTGCGTCTGCGTGATCACCACCAAACCGGTGGTGCTGCCGCTGGTGACGTAGTTGCCGACGTCGACCAGTTTCAACCCGACGCGGCCGTCGATTGGCGCAGTGATGCGGCTGTAGGTGATCTGCAGTTTGGCGCTGTCGACCGCGCCCTGATCGGCTTTGATGGCGCCTTCGGTTTGCTGCACCAGCGAGGCCTGCGTATCCAGCTCTTGACGGGAAACCAGATTGGTTTTCACCAATTGCTGATAGCGCGCCAGATCGCGCCGGGCGTTGGCCAGCGTGGCCTGATCTTTTGCCAACAGCCCCTGCGCCTGGGTCAGCTGCACCTGGAACGGCCGGGGATCGATTTCTGCCAGCAGATCGCCGGCTTTGACCTGCTGGCCTTCGGTAAAGTGGATCGCCATCAGTTGGCCGTCGACCCGGCTGGTGACGGTGACGGTATTGGCGGCGATGGCGGTGCCCAAGCCGGAAAGATAGCGCGGCACCGTCTGTTGCGTGGCCGTCGCGGCCTGCACTGGCGACATCGGCGCGCCGCGCCGCCCGCCCGCCGCGCGACCGGCCCCCGCTTTGCCGCCGGCCTGCTGCGCGCCCGGGGCCGTGCCGGCCGGCGGTTGAGCGGCGTTAAAATAACGCCAGGCGAAGACGGCGGCGATGACCAGGATGGCCGCAACCAGCAGGCGCGGCATCAGGGAACGGCGTTGGGGTTTTGCATTCATGGCGGCGAAAATTCTCTCCAAAAGGCAGGGGTGCGGGCACTCATTGCCACAAAAATGACACTCCTTACAGGATACTAGTTTAGCCAGCGGGGACGGCATAAAAATGAAGGAAATATGGAGGAACCGTCAGCATTGTCCTAATAAGTGGGTGATTTGAGCGTGCTATGTTTATAAGTGATTTGTTTCAGCTTATAGCCAATCCGTTTTAGCGTTCTATCCTGGTTGGCGCTAATAATTAACCCGCGAATCTTTTCCCACAGGAGCAGGTGATGAGCAACAGAGAATTGGGCCGCTCAGGCATTCAGGTGCCGGCGTTGACCTTTGGCGGCAATGTGTTCGGTTGGACGGCGGATCAAGCGACCTCGTTCAGCCTGCTGGATGCGCTGGTGGACAATCAGCTCAACTTTATCGATACCGCCGACGTTTATTCCAGCTGGGCGCCGGGCAACCGGGGCGGCGAATCGGAAACCGTCATCGGCGAATGGCTGAAGAAGAGCGGCAAGCGCGACCAGGTGATCATCGCCACCAAGGTGGGTAAACCGATGGGCGAAGGCAAACAGGGTCTGTCGCCGCGCTATATTCAGCAGGCGGTGGAAGATTCGCTGCGGCGCCTGCAAACCGATTATATCGATCTTTATCAGTCGCATGACGATGACCGCGATACGCCGCTGGAAGAGACGCTGGCGGCGTTCGATGCGTTGATTAAGGCCGGCAAGGTGCGGGCGATCGGCGCCTCCAACTATCAGGCGGATCGCCTGGAAGAAGCGCTGCGGGTGAGCGAGAGCAACGGATTGGCGCGCTACGAAACCCTGCAGCCGGAATACAATCTGTATGCGCGCGAAGGGTATGAAGCCGAGCTGGAGCGGGTGGCGCAGCGCCATGGCCTCGGGGTGATCAACTTCTTCGCGCTGGCCAGCGGCTTTCTGACCGGCAAATACCGCAGCAAAGCGGATGAGGGCAAAAGTCAGCGCGGCGATCGCATCGTCGAACGCTACCTGAACCCGCGCGGTTTCCGCATCCTGGCGGCGCTGGATCAGGTGGCGGGCAAACACGGCGTCTCTGCGGCGCAGGTCTCGCTGGCCTGGCTGATCGCGCGTCCGAGCATCACCGCGCCGATCGTCAGCGCCACCTCGTTGTCGCAGCTGGATGAGTTGGTCAGCGCCACGCGTCTGACGCTGGATGCGGACGACATTCAGACGCTGAACCACGCCAGCGCCGAGTAAGAGCCGCCGGCGATTTTGCTCTATGCTGAAGGGGTCAATATGACTCATTCAGGAAACTGCAATGTCTGGCGATATCATCAACGACCTCGCGGCGCTGGAACAGCTGTACGGCAAGCCCGCCGCGCCCTCGGTTTTTAAAGAAGTCAGCTACATCCACCCGGCTTACCGTCCGTTTATCGAGGCGGCGCCGTTCGCCGCCCTCTCGACGGTGGGGCCGGACGGCATGGACGTCTCGCCGCGCGGCGATCCGGCCGGTTTCATTCATATCGAAGACGAGAAAACCCTGCTGTTGCCGGATCGGCGTGGCAATAACCGCATCGACAGCCTGCGCAATATCCTGCACGACAACCGGGTGGCGCTGCTGCTGCTGATCCCCGGCATCGGCGAAACGCTGCGGATTAACGGGCGGGCGGAGATCGTGGTGGCGCCGGCGGTGTTGCAGCGCTTCGCCCACCGCAACCAGCTGCCGCGTTCGGTGCTGCGCATTCGGGTGGAGGCGGTGTTCTTCCAGTGCAGCCGGGCGATCTTGCGTTCGGGGTTATGGGAAGAGGCCAGCCGCCTCGAGCGTTCGGTGCTGCCCAGCCCCGGCCATATTTTGGCCGCGGTGAGCCAAACGCGCTTCGACGGTGAGGAGTACGACAGCGCGCTGCCGCAGCGGCTGAAGGATACGCTGTATTAATCGCCGTGGCGTTCGCGCCACGTTTGTCGATTCAGCCGGTATAAGACGTGCTTTTGCAGCGGATGGCCCGCCGGCAGACGCGGGTGCAGGAAGGTTTCGCCGTCGAAGCGCATACCGATGCGCGTCATCACCCGGCGCGACGGCTGGTTATCTTCGGCGGTGAAGGACACCACTTCCGGCAAATGCAGCGTGTCGAAGGCGCACGCCAGCGCGGCGCGCGCCGCCTCAGCGGCGTAGCCGTTGCCCCAGTGGGCCGCCGCCAACCGCCAGCCGATCTCCACGCAGGGGGAGCAAGGCAGATCGTCGCCCGGCTGCGCCAGCCCGACAAAACCGATAAAAGGCGCGCCGCTTTTCACTTCCACCGCCCACAGCCCCCAGCCGTGCTGTTGCAGGAAAGCGCGGATGCGTTCGGCCTGCGCGCGGCTTTCCTCGGCCGTCATCGTCGCCGGGAAATAGCGCATGACCTGCGGATCGGCGTTGAGCGCGGCGAAGGCCGGCAGGTCGTCGTCGCGCCAGGGGCGCAGCCGCAGCCTGGCGCTGTCGAGGGTAAGGATGGTCGACATGATGCATAGCCTCCAATGAACAAGGGCGCGGCGAGCCGCGCCCGCGGGCTGTCAACGGAACAGCGTTTGCGCCCAGCGCGCCAGCCCGGCGGTGACCGAGCCGAAGTCGTTGCCGCCGACGATCGGAATGCCCGGCAGCTGCTGTTGCAGCGCGGCGCGCAGCAGCGGCGAACGCGCGCTGCCGCCGGTCAGGTAGATCACCTGCGGCGCGGTCTGGCTGCTGGCCAGCGCGGCGCTGACCTGCTCCTGAATGCGCATCAACGGCTGCGAGATGGCGTCGGCGAGCTGATCCTGGCTGATGTTCTCCGCCAGATCGGCCTGCACGAAATTGAGCGGCGCGCTGATGGCCGTTTGGCCGGACAGGGCGATCTTACTCTCTTCGGCCGCCCGCACCAATCGGTAGCTCAGGCGCTGCTGGTACACTTTCAGCAGGCGCTTGACCTTTTCCGGCTCCGCCGCGTCGAGGATCAGATCGCGCAGCACGCGGCCGTTGGCGGTGCTGTAGAAATCGTTTTGCGCCGGCACATCGTTGGTCGCCACCGCGTTCCAGTAAGGCAGCGCCGGCAGGGCGATGCCTTTCGCGGTTTCGCCACCCAGGCCGAACAGCGGCATCAGCTGCTTGAAGGCCAGCATGATGTCCAGATCGTTACCGCCGACCCGGCAGCCGCTGTGGCCCAGCAGGCTCTGCTGGCGATCGGCGCGGTTGCGCCACTGCGGCCCCATCAGCAGCACCGAGCAGTCGGTGGTGCCGCCACCGATGTCCACTACCAGCACGGTTTGCTCTTCGCTCAGCGTCGCTTCGAAGTCCAGCCCCGCCGCCACCGGCTCGAACTGGAATTCAATGTCCTTGAAACCGGCGCGTTCGGCGGCGCGTTGCAGAATGCCCTGCGCCTGCCGGTTGGCTTCGTCGCCGCCGATGCCCTGGAAGTTGATCGGTCGGCCGATCACCGCCTGATCGATGCCGGTTTGCAGCACATTTTCCGCCTGGCGTTTGATGTGGAACATCATGGCGCACACCAGGTCTTCGAACAGCGCGATCTGCTGTGGTTTCAGGCCGTTGGCGCCGAGGAAGGACTTCGGCGAGCGCACGAAGTACACCTCTTCCGGATCTTCCATATAGTGCGCCAGCGCCTGCAGGCCGAACAGCACGCTGTCGCCGTTGACCGGAATGTCTTCTTCGCGGTTGTAACTGATGGCGCGGCGCAGCAGCTGCTGGTTTTCTTCGCTGCCGGTCGGGATCTGCCAATGGCGGTGCAGGCATTCGCTCACCGCTTCGCGGGTCGGCGCGCACAGCATCGAAGGCAGATAGGGCGCGTTGTTTTCCAGCGTCAACAGCTCGGGGCCGTGGTCGCGCATCACTGCAACGGAACAGTTGGCTGTCCCGTAATCGAATCCAATAAACATCTCTTTTTTGTCCCCATGCCAATGAAGGGGGGCGACTTTACCCGAGACGGGGCCGGCGGGCAATGCGCCAATGCGCGAGTGTCGAAAAATTTAGCGGGCGCGGCGGCGTGCGCGAACTTTCTCAGTGCAGATAACGCTCAAGCCGCAGCAATGGCACAGTCGGCTATGAAAATGGCGTGCTTCGCCCATCAAGACGCACGCCATTTCTTTATACTCAACAGGTATTCCGAGCGGGGAATGCCTTTCCCTATGACTCTGTGATGAGGATTTCATGACGCGCAACTCGACCTTTCTCATGAATATCGGCTGGAGAACCCTGCTGAAAGATCTGGGGCTCCAGCCGACGGATGTTTTACGCCGGGCTGCATTGCCTGAAGATCTGTTGTCACGCACCGCTGAAGGGATCACTACGGAAGAATATTTCCGCTTCTGGCGCGCGATGGAGGAAGGAACGGGCGACCCGTTGTTTCCGTTGAAAATCGTTGCGCTGATGTCAACGGAATCGTTTGACCCTCCGATATTCGCCGCCCTGTGCAGCGCCAATCTGGCGCAAGCTGTCCAGCGGTTAGCGAAATACAAGCAACTTACGGCGCCGATGAGCCTGGAGCTCGCCATCGGCCCTGAAGGCGAAATGACGATTTCACCCCGCTGGTTGTTGGCGGAGGAGGCGGTACCGGCGTCTTTACTGGTGGCTGAGCTGGCATTTTATGTTCGGCTGGCGCAGCTTGCCACGCGCGAACCGGTAAAAGCGCGCCGTATCACCTTGCCTGAACTGCCGCCTGCAGCCCTTTCACGCCCCTTGGCAGCCTTCTTCGGCTGCGCGGTAACGCCTGGGGCAGGGCCGGGCATTACTTTCTCCTCCGCAGATGCCTTGCGTCCCTTTTTGACAGTGAATGAGGGCATGTGGCGCGTTTTCGAACCCGAGCTGCGTCGTCGCCTCAGTGAACTGGACGCCACGGCAACCACCGGAGAGCGCGTTTGTGCGGTGCTGCTGGAGTTGATTCCCAGCAATACCGCCGGCATCGACGCGGTGGCGGCAAGATTGGGCATGAGCCGCCGGACGCTGCAGCGGCGTCTGGAAGATGAGGGCGAGAGTTTTCGTTCGCTGAGCAACGGCACCCGGGAAAAATTGGCGCGCCACTATCTTAAGCATTCGACCCTTACCAGCGGAGAGATTGCCTTTTTGCTCGGTTTTGAAGAGCCGAACTCTTTCTTCCGCGCCTTTCACGAATGGACAGGGCAAACGCCGGAAGCGGCTCGCCAGGCGATGCGGCTGAATTAGCCGAGAGGCGCTGTTCACGTTGGCGCATTCTGCGAGTTGATTGGCGCGGTTCGACATGGTTGCGGCAGGGCCCGTCGCTTAAAGTGGACAACATACAGACTGCGCAGGCAGTCGCCAACGCAATCATCCTAATAAGGAGCAGTCAGTATGAAGTCCAAAGTGATCCTGGTGACCGGCGCCTCGTCCGGTATTGGCGAAGCCACCGCCGTCACGTTAAAGCAGCGCGGGCATACCGTTTATGCGGCCGCCCGCCGGGTTGAACGCATGCAGGCTCTGGCTGCCGCCGGCATTCGCGTTTTGCCGTTGGACGTCACCGACGATGCTTCCATGGCGCAGGCGGTAAAGACCATCATCGCCGAAACGGGGCGTATCGATGTGTTGGTCAATAACGCCGGTTACGGCTCCTATGGCGCTATTGAAGACGTTTCTGCGGATGAGGCTCGCGCTCAATTTGATGTGAATGTGTTCGGTGCGGTTCGGCTGACGCAGCTGATTTTGCCGCACATGCGAGCGCAGCGCTCCGGCACCGTCATCAATATTACGTCGATGGGCGGGAAAATACATACGCCGCTGGGTGGATGGTATCACGGCACCAAATTCGCCTTGGAGGCCATCAGCGACTGTTTGCGCATGGAGGTGCAACCTTTCGGCATCGACGTCGTGGTGATCGAACCCGGCGGCATCCAGAGTGAATGGGCGGATATCGCCGCGGAAAAACTGATCGGCGTTTCCGGCCAGAGCGAGTACGCCGCTCAGGCTCACGCTGTCGCCCACGCCATGGTCAGCGACGCCAGCAAGAAACGGCAATCGCCGCCGAGCGTGATTGCCGATACGATCGCCAAAGCCGTCGCCGCCCATCGTCCGAAAACGCGCTATGCCGTGGGGTTTGGCGCGAAACCGCTGATTTTTCTGCGGCGCTTGTTGTCCGATCGCGCCTTCGATGGGCTGATGCGCCGGGCATTGGGGGTACCGCGCCAGGGGCAATAAGTCGTCGGGCAGCGGGGCTTTATGTCGGTGGCGGTGAAAATGGTGCGTCTGAACGCTGTTCAGACGCATAATCATTAAAGACAATCGCTAATCTGGACGGTGGGAAGGTGCGTAACTTAATGTCCGAATTCCGCACGTCAGCGCGCTAGCCGAGTCCCATAATGCAGAAAAAACCGAACCCGAGCGTTGCCATGAATACTCAACAGCAAGCGTTGTACGACGCGCTGCGCGCGCGTGACCGCAAATTCGACGGCCGTTTTTTCGTCGGCGTCTCTTCCACCGGCATCTATTGTCGCCCGGTGTGCAGCGCCCGCACGCCGAAGCTGGAAAACTGCACCTTTTATCCGAGCGCGGCGGCGGCTGAACTGGCGGGGTTTCGCCCCTGCCTCAAATGCCGACCGGAACTGGCGCCCGGCCTGGCGCTGATCGATCTGGGCAACCGCTATGCCCAGGTGGCGGTGCAGCTCATCGAGCAGGGGTATCTGTCCGAACACAGCTGCGAAGCGCTGGCGGCGCGGCTGGGCATTTCCGATCGCCATCTGCGGCGCATCTTCGCCGAACAGTTTGGCGCTTCGCCGATCGACTACGCGCAGTCACATCGGTTGCTGCAGGCCAAGCGCCTGCTGGCGGACACCGATCTGCCGCTCAGCGAGGTGGCGTTCGCCGCCGGTTTCGGCAGCCTGCGGCGTTTCAACGAGCTGTTCAAGGCGCGTTACCGCCTGATCCCTTCGGCGCTGCGCAGCGGCGGCGCGCGCGGTGAACGGGCCGCCGCCAGCGGGTTGGTGTTTCACCTGGGCTATCGGCCGCCCTATGACTGGGCGCGCATGCTGAATTTCTTGCAGGCGCGCGCCGTGCAGGGCGTGGAGCGGGTCGAGGGGCGCCGCTACCTGCGCTCGATCGCCGTCAGCCAGGGCGGCACGGAACACCGCGGCTGGCTCAGCGTGCAGCCGGAAGAGGCGCGCAATCGGGTTCGGGTCGAGATTGCGCCGACGCTCAGTCTGGTGACGACGGAGGTGTTGCGCCGGGTGCGCCTGCTGTTTGATCTGGACGCCGCGCCGGATCGCATCAATGAGGCGCTGGGCTCGCTGGCGGCCGATGCGCCGGGGCTGCGCCTGCCGGGCTGCGTGAACAGTTTCGAGCAGGCGGCGCGTGCGGTGCTGGGGCAGTTGGTCAGCGTGAAAATGGCGGCGACCTTCGCCGGACGGATGGCCGAACGCTGGGGCGAAGCGCTGGCGACGCCGCATGAGGGCATCACCCACGTTTTCCCCACAGCAGAACGGGTGGCGCAGCTGCAGCCTGAAGAACTGCGCCCGCTCGGGGTGCAAGTGAAGCGCGCGGCGGCGCTGATCGAGATCGCCCGCGCGCTGGGGGAAGGACGGCTGCAGCTCGACAACGTGCTGGATATCGAACAGGGCATCAAGGCGCTGACCGCGCTGCCGGGCATCGGCAACTGGACCGCCAGCTATATCGCGATGCGCGCCTGGTCGTGGCCGGACGTGTTCCTGGCCGGCGACTACCTGATCAAACAGCGTTTCCCCGGTATGACGCCGCGCCAGATTGAACGCTACGCCGAACGTTGGCGCCCGTGGCGCTCTTACGCCACGCTGCACCTGTGGCACAACGGCGGCTGGGCGCCGGAAGGAGAGAGTTGAACGCGGCTAGCGGGGGGACTCGATCAGCTGCAGCAGGCGGCTCATGCCTTCACGCATCAGGAACGCCAGCAGCTTTTCCCGCTCGGCCGGCGTCAGGTGGTAGTAATACTCGATCCAGACCCGCACCGGATCCTGGCGTTTGACCGCGTAGTCCGGATGGTCTGCCTCGCGCAAGGCCGACAGGCTGCGCGCGCCGAACGGCAGACTGTCGATATGGTATTCCAGCGCTTTGCCCTGCACGCCGCTGCGGCGGCGGCTGACCCAGCCTTCGCGTCGGGCCATCAGATTGACCCCTTGCGGGGTTGACGGCAACCCCGCCTTACCCATCAGTTCCCTGGCGGAAAACCATTTCTTTTCCATAGTCCCTTATCCCTGAGCCATCACATGTCGAGGAAAATCAACGGATACGCTGATACTCGTACGGGTGCTTCATCTTACTTAATCGTTTAAGCCTAAGGTGTTATTTATATCACTAATCTTGTCTTGGTTAATATTATGTAACGAACGAGATGCGAGGCGCCGCCCGGGAGACGGCGCCTGAGAGGGGGGAGAGGGTTAACGGATGCCGAAATAGCCGTCGCTGAGCAACACCGCCAGCGGCTGCTCCAGCGCCACCTGGTCGCCGTCCGCCAGATCGACGCCAATGTCGCGCAGCGCCTGCAGCGTCACCGGCTGGTGAGCCGGTCCGGCGAAGGTCTGCGCTTTAATGCGATGCGCCGCGCCGTTGAGCATCGAGACCATCAGCTCGTCCATCTGGTTGCAGTGCACGTTGGTGATAAAGCGCTCATCGATGCGAATGATGTCGATCCTCTGGTCGCTGAGCTCATCGAACGCATTGATGTTATGCCCGAAGCCGTTGACGATCAGCCGGCAGCCCTGCTGCTGCAGTTCGCGGAGAAATGCCCGACACTGCGCGGCGTGCTCCAGTATTGCGGCCTCATCGACGCTGAACAGCAGCGCCTGCGGCGGCAGCGAGGAAGCGCGCACCGTTTCAGTCAGGTAGCGCTGGAAGTCGGCGCTCAGCAGGCTGTCGATGGCCAGCGGCAGCGCGAGCGACAGCCCTTTGCGTTTGATGTCGTCGGCATATTTCACCAGCAGTTGCGCCGCCGTCCAGCGGTCGATGTCCGGCATCAGGCCGTACAGCTGCGCGGCGGCGATGAACGCCTCGTGCGACAGCGGGCGGTCGTCCGGCGCCATCACCTGCAGTGTTACCTGGTGAAACGCGGCCGACAGCGGCGTCGCCGGCGGCGCGATGGCGCGGGTCAGCAGCCGCAGCTGCCCCTCGCTGACGATCGCCTGTACCTCCTGTGGGCTCAGCAATTCATGCTGCCGTTCCAGCAGCTGTTTTTGTCGCGTTTCATACAGATACACCTGGCCGCGCCCGTGGTGTTTGGCGGTGTAGCAGGCGATGTCGGCCTGCGCCAGCAGCTCGCTGCTTTTGGCGTCGCCGCCGATGCGCGTGATGCCGGCGCTGGCGCCGACGCGGTAAATCTTTCCTTCCCAGTAGAACGGGTGTTGGCTGATTTGGTTGACCACCTGTTGCATCAGCGATTTGGCCTGTTCAAGCCGGCAGTCGAACAGGATTAGGCCGAATTCGTCGCCACCCAGCCGGGCCAGGCAGTCGCTGTTGCGCAGCTGGTGCCGCATCAGCTGGGAGATGTCCCGCAGCAAGGCATCACCCGCCGCGTGGCCGGCGGTGTCGTTCACCGCCTTGAACCGATCCAGATCGAGGAACACCAGCGAATGCGACGACGACGGTTCGCCGCTGGCGACGATCGCCGCTTTCAACTGCTTCTCGAAGCGGGTACGGTTCGGCAGGCCGGTCAGCGCGTCGTGTGAGGCGCTGTAGCTGAGCTTTTTCATCAATTCGCGCGAGGCGGTGACATCCTGCAGCACCATCACCGCGCCCATGGTTTCGCCGTCGAGGGTTTTCAGCGGTGAGACCGACTGCTGCACGTCGAAATAGCGCCCGTCGCGGCTGTGCAGCACCAGCGCGTAATCCGCCGGCCACTGCCGTGGGTATTGCGTGAGGTTTTCGATTTCCGGGCCGTCTTTACCGTTGGTCAGGCGCACCACGCCGGCGACGGGCATACCGATCGCCAGATCGAGCGGCCAGCCGCACATCTGCTCGGCCACCGGATTCATAAAGGTAATGCGCTGGTGACCGTCGGTGGAGATCACCCCTTCGCCGATGGCGTCGAGGGTAATGTGCAAGCGCTCTTTCTCCTCGTGCAGCGCTTCGGCGAGGATCTTGAGCTCGGTCATGTCGATATTGGTGCCGATCATGCGCAGCGGCTGGCCCTGGTCGTCGAGGATCACATTGCCCTGGCCGCGAATATGGCGTAACTTGCCGCCGCGCGTGGTGATGCGAAATTCCATGACGAATGGTCGTGGCTGAGCCAGAATCTCGGCCAGCTCGCGATCGGTGCGGTCGCGATCTTCCGGCACCAACAGCGTACGCCACAGCGCCAACGTCGGCGTTTGGTCGGAATTGAGATCGTAGAGTTCGAACATGCGCTGATCCCAGGTGAAGTTTTCCTGGCTTATCACCCATTCCCAGATGCCGACGCCGCCCACCTGATTGGCCAGCGTTATGCGCTCCACCAGCCGGTTGTTTTCCGCCTGGCTGCGCTTCAAATCGCTGATGTCCTCCACCTGAGAGATGAAGTACAACGGCACCCCTTCGGCGTCGCGCACCAGCGAAACCGCCAGCAGCGCCCAAACGGTCTGGCCGTCGCTGCGAATGTAGCGTTTCTCCAGGGTATAGCTGCTGATATGGCCATCGAGCAGGTCGTGCAACTGGCTGAGATCGGCGTTGAGATCGTCGGGATGCGTAATTTCTTGAAAGGTCAGCTTATGCAGCGCCTCCGGCGTATAGCCGAGCAGCGTGCACAGCGCCTGATTGACCTGCAGCCATTTGCCCTGCGGCGACACCAGCGCCATGCCGATGGCGGAATACTCCAGCGCGCTGCGAAAGCGGCTTTCACTTTCGACGATATGCTGTTTTTCCACTCGGAAGGCGTGCATCACCACCGCCATTGCGTGCGCCGGGATTAAAATCAGCAGCATCGGCAAGTACAGACCGAGATCGCCAAGGTGTTTGCCGGTAGCCTGAAAATGCAGCAGTCCCAGCGAAATCATCACGGTGATCAGCAAGAGGGTGCAGAAGCAAACGGTGAACGCCTCAAAACGCGGCAGTGCGATGGCTGCCCACAGCAGCGGCAAAATCACGAACGTGAACGGAAAAGGCAGATAGGTCAGCGCCATAAAGCTGAAAGCCAGCGTAACCATCAGTGTCAGCAATAATGGAAACGGGTTCAGCGCCGTCAGGGTACGACGGTTGTAAGCGAGGCCGATCGGTGCCAGCGACAGTACCCCTATCGCTTCGGAAATGAACCAGGTACCGAACGGCTGCCAAAAAGGCTGCTCTGGCGCGGGTACCAGGCCGGCGGCCAGCAGCGCGCTGAACAGCGGGGTAAAAATCACCGCACAGACCACAAAACGCAGCCAACTGGCGAGATCATTCAACGGATCGTACGGGTGTAGCATGCGGCGCAACAGCAGGGCGCAAATCGCCGCTTCCAGCAGGTTGATGGCGGCCAGCTTGACGGGAGTGACGCTGACGCCGAACAGCAAGAAGCTGGCGAGCACGATGCCGAGGCCGCTGGCCAGCAGCGGCAGCCCCCAGTGACGCGGGGCGTGGCGGTACAGCACCGCGATTGCGGCGGCGGTCGGGAACCACAGCGGCGTGAAGTGGCGGGCTTCGTTGGACAGCGACAGGCTCAACAAGGCGAGCAAAAACGTCGCCAGCGCCACGAACAGGGAATGCGTCACCACGACGCCTTTGTGTGTGCCGAACGTGTTCGGCGCGCTGATATCCATAGACACCCTTACCGATGGCCTCTGTCAGTGATTGGATTCATGACGTGGATGAATTAAGACGATTTATTGGCAAAGGGTAGTACAGCGCGAGAGGAAAACCTACCGGGAAGGCCGACTTTACTGCGTTAACGCCAGCCCGGCGACAGAATGACGAAAAAGCCGGCGCGAGGCCGGCTTTTGGCGTATTACAGCAGGAACAGGGTGGCGAGGCCGAGGAAGATGAAAAAGCCGCCGGTGTCGGTCAGCGCGGTGATGAGCACGCTCGAGCCGACCGCCGGATCGCGGCCCAGTTTGAGCATGGTCATCGGGATCACCACGCCCATCAGCGCCGCCAACAGCAGGTTGAGCAGCATCGCCAGCGTCATCACGCCGCCCATTGCCGCGTCGCCGTACAGCAGCCAGGTGATCACGCCCATGATGCCGCCCCACACCACGCCGTTGATGATGGCGACGCCCAGCTCCCTGAGCATCAGGCGCGAGATGTTGCCGACTTCAATCTGGTGCAGCGCCAGCGCGCGCACAATCATGGTGATGGTTTGGTTGCCGGTGTTGCCGCCGATGCCGGCGACGATCGGCATCAGCGCCGCCAGCGCCACCAACTGGGAAATGGTGTGTTCGAACAGGCCAATCACGCGCGAGGCGACGAACGCGGTACAGAGGTTGATCGCCAGCCAGGCCCAGCGGGTCTTGACCGCCTTGCTGACCGGGGCGAACACGTCTTCTTCCGGGCTCAAACCGCCCATGCGGCGCAAATTGGTGTCGCTCTCTTCGTTGACGGCGTCGACGATCTCTTCGATAGTCAGGCGGCCCATCAGTTTGCCTTTGGCATCAACCACCGGGGCGCTGATCAGGTCGTAACGTTCGAACGCGCCGGCCGCTTCATCGGCCTTGTCTTCGGGCTGAAAGGTGGCGGGATCGCTGTCCATCACCTCGCGCACCGGGATCTCCGGGTCGTTCAGCAGCACTGCGGTGAGCGGCAGTTCGCCCAGCAGGGTGTTTTTGCGATCGGTGACGAACAGTTTATCGGTGGCGTCGGGAATGGTTTTACGCATGCGCAAAAAACGGTGCACCGCGCCGAGCGTGACGTCCGGCCGCACCGTCACCAGTTCGAAATCCATCATCCAGCCGACGCTGTCTTTGGCGTACTGGCTCATCTCGCGCACCTGAGCGCGCTGCTCCGGCTCCAGCGAGGTCAGCAACCGGCCCATCAGGTTACGCGGCAGGTATTGCGCCAGATAGGCCTGTTCGTCCACGTCCAGCGTTTTGATCGCTTTGAGCAGGTCTTTATCGCTCATTTCTTCGATCAGGCTGTCCCAGACCGGTTCGGCGACTTCCACCAGCGTCTGGCCGCGCTTGCTGTTGCCCACCAGCCGCCACAGCGCCATGCGCTCGTCCTGCGGCAGCGCTTCCAGCAGGTCCGCCAGGTCGGCGGCGTGCATGTCGTCAAGCAGGCCGGTAATTTCCGCCGTTTGGTTCAGCAGTTCGCTTTGGCTGAGGGCGTGTTCATCCCCTGGGCGGCCGAGAATGCCGTCGACCAATTCCTTATTGTTCAACAACAGAGTGAGAATGCGCTGGCGGTGTTCAGCGACTTTTTTGACGTTATGGGTTGCGGCTGACATGGTGTTCCTTAACGGGCGCTCGGCGTTCCTGACGCAGGCTCATTAAAAGATAGAGCATAGCGAGTGCCGGAGTCATTTTTATGAAACGGACGGGGCGCGGCGGTTATTCAGAGGAGGCGTCCTGTTGCGGCGCGCTGACTTCGGCGGCGTTTTGCGCAGCGGCCTGCTTTTTTTCCTGATGATGAGGCACCGCCACCACGGCGGCGTACAGCAGTCGGCCGACTAAAATGATAAAGCTGATAAACAACACTATCTTCGTCATCTGTCCGGTGGTTTTCTTGCGCATATATCACCCGGTATGCCGGTGTCCTGTGTTATTCGCTCGAGAATTTGTAACCGGATTTTAGGCGCTGATGACAAAAGTTGTCCATTTTTTTCCGGCGAGCGGCGCGCCGTATTAGGGTTTCGTTTAGGTTGGCGGAGCGGGGGCGGAAAGAAAAACCCCCTGTCTGGCAGGGGGCGGGGGATCAGGCGGAGCGCTGTTCGTCTTGCGAACCTTCTTCGTCGATCAGCAGCTTCCAGCCGACGACGTCGTTCCAGTAGGCCTGCTCGCGCTCGAAGTCCAACTGCACCAGGTTGTTTTGCGCCAGGTAGCCGGCCGGGAAGCGCAGCGTCCAGTGGTTGTCGTCGGTGGTCAGGCGCAGCGTTTCCGGCGTGGTGGTCGACTGGCGCTGGTTGTTGAGCAGGGTGCTCAGACGCAGCAGCTGGATCAGCGGCAGGTAGTGTTTCTTTTTGAACAGGTTGAGGCGCGGCAGCTCTTCCAGCTTGATCGCCTTGCGGTGGAAACGCACCAACGCCGCCAACAGCAGCTGCTGTTCCTGGTTAAAGCCAGGCAGATTGGAGTTTTGCAGAATGTAAGCCGAATGGCGATGCATGCCGCTGTGGTTGATGCTCAGCCCCACTTCGTGCAGCATGGCGGCCCATTTCAGCAGGGCTTCCAATTGCGGATGCACCAGCTTGGTGTTTTGCGCCATCCACTGCGAATAGAGCAGTTCGGTGGTTTCCAGCACCCGCTTGGCCTGTTCGCGGTCGATGTTGTAGTGATCGGCCAGGCTTTTGGCGGTGCGGCTGCGGATGTCCTGGTGGCGGAAGCGGCCTTCCATTTCATACAGCACGCCTTCGCGCAACGCACCGTCAGACAGGCGCAGATCGCGGATCGCCAGCGCATCGAACACGCCGCACAGAATAGCCAGCCCCGGCACGAACACCGATTGGCGATCTTCCGACAGCCCCGGCAGGCTCAGTGAGCTGAAGCTTTTGAACTGCAGCACCTGTTCGGCGAGCATTTCCAGGCGTTCGAGGGTGATCAGACCGTCTTTTTCGCCCATCGCCACCAGCACTTCGTGGGCGGCCTTGATGGTGCCTGAGGCGCCCAGCGCGTACTGCCAGCCCTGAATGCGGTACTGCCAGGCCAGCGTTTCCAGCTTCTGCGCCGCCGCCAGCCGCGCGCGGCGGAAGTTGTTTTTGCTGATCTCGCCGCCGGGGAAGAACAGCTGGGCGAAGCTGACGCAGCCCATGCGGCGGCTTTCCGCCAGCAGCGGCTCGAAGTCTTCGCCGATCACCAGCTCGGTCGAGCCGCCGCCGATGTCGATCACCAGCTTGCGGCCTTTCTCCGGTTGAGTGTGCTCCACGCCCATGAAGATCAGGCGCGCTTCTTCCTGGCCAGCGATGATTTCGATCGGGTAGGGGATCACTTTGGCGGCGCGCTTGAGGAACACTTCGGCGTTCACCGCCTGGCGCAGGGTGTGGGTCCCGACGATGGTGACGTTATCCGCCGGGAAGCCCTGCAGCCGTTCGGCAAACAGCGCCAGGCAGGCCAGGCCGCGTTCTATCGCCTCTTCACTGAGTACGTTGTTGCTGTCCAATCCGTCGGCGAGGTGCACCCGCTGTTTTAAACGGCCCAATACCTGTAAGGCGCCGTTGACGACGCGGGCGATCACCATGTGGAAACTGTTCGACCCGAGGTCGATGGCGGCGATTTCCTGCGGTTTGTTCGTTGCAGTGTTTTTTAGCGGCATAGTTGCTGGCCTACTGTCCTGGTTGTTCCAGAGCTTTTAAATACTCGTAAATAGCCACCTGGGCGCGCACTTTGCGGCGGTTGCCGCGCGGCACGTACTGGTTGCTCAGTTCTTTATCCACATAACGGGCCTTGACCGTATCGCTGAACAGGATCTCCAGAATGTCCAGAACGCGCTGTTTCAGCGCCGGATCCAGCAGCGATACCGCCACTTCGATACGGTAATCTATGTTGCGGGTCATCCAGTCGGCGGAGGACAGATACACCCGTTTGTCACCTTTGTTGTCGAAAACGTAAACCCGATCGTGTTCCAAAAAGCGATCGACGATGCTGATCACCTGAATATTGTCGCTGATCCCCGGCAGGTTGGGAATCAGGGAACACATGCCCCGCACCAGCAGGCGGATCTTCACGCCGGCGCCGGACGCGGTATATAACCGATCTACCAGCCCTTTATCCACCAGATTATTTATTTTCAACATAATGCCGGCCTGTTCCCCGGCCTGGGCGTTGGCGATTTCGTTGTCGATCAGCTCATACAGCTTCAGGCGCGAGTTCTGCGGCGACACCATCAGGTTGTCGAAGGTGACCGGCCGGTAGGGGTTCTCGATAAAGTTGAACACCCGGCGCACTTCGTTGGTGATGCGTGAGTCGGCGGTCAGCAGCGAATAGTCGGTATAGATGCGCGCGGTTTTTTCGTTAAAGTTGCCGGTGCCGATATGAGCATAGCGCACAATTTCATCGCCTTCACGGCGCGAAATCAGGAACAGTTTGGCGTGGATTTTCAGCCCCGGCGCCGAGAAGATCACGTGTACGCCGGCTTCGGTCAGGCGCTTCGCCCAGTGAATGTTGGCCTCTTCGTCGAAGCGCGCCTGCAGCTCGACCACCACCGTGACCTTTTTGCCGTTGTGCGCGGCGTGGATCATCGATTCGATGATGCGCGAGTCTTTCGCCACGCGGTAGATGTTGATTTTGATCGCCAGCACGCTCGGATCGAACGACGCCTGGCGCAGCAGCTCCAGCACGTGTTCAAAGGTGTGGTACGGGTAGTAGAGCAGCACGTCTTTTTCGCGAATGGCGTCGAAGCCGTTGCGGAAACCGTCGAACCAGATGTGGCGCAGGCGCGGCAGCGGCTTGTTGACCAGATTGGCCTTGCCGACGTTCGGGAAGCTGATGAAGTCTTTAAAATTGTGATAGCGGCCGCCGGCGATCACCGAATCGTAGTTGGAGATGCCCAGCTTGCCGCGCAGCAGTTCCACCATCTCGTTCGGCATGTCGCGCTGATAAACGAAGCGCACCGGTTCGGCGGTGAGGCGCTGTTTCAGGCTGGAGGACATCAGTTCCAGCAGGCTGGATTCCATTTCGGTCACCAGATCGTACTCTGCGTCGCGGGTCATCTTCATCGAATAGGCGTTGAGCGCGTCGTAGTCGAAGAAGCCTTTGAAAATCTCATCCAGGCAGTAACGCAGAATGTTGTCCAGCAGGATCATCGGCTTGCGGCGGCGCGGCGCTTCCGGCGGCAGATTGACGAAGCGCGGCACTTTGTCCGACGGGATTTCCAGCAGCGCATAGTCGGTGCGCGCGCCGCGGATAATTTCCACCGCCAGATAGGTGTAATCGTCTTTCAGGAACTGCACCAGATTGGTGTCGTGGTTGATCAGGATCGGCGTGATGTGCTGGCGCAGATGCTGTTTGAAATACTGGCGCAGCCAGATTTGCTGGTTTTCGGACACCTGGCGTTCGTTGATCAGGAAGATCTGGTTGCGCGCCATTTCCAGCAGCAGATCGTTGTACAGGCCGTCGAATTCCTGATCGGTTTTCAGCACCTTGGCCTGGATCTTTTTCAGCAGGTGGCGCGAGGCGCCGGCGGAGCCCTGCTCTTCGCTGATCAGGATGCGGCGTTTGAGATCGGCGAAGCGGACTTTATAGAACTCGTCGAGGTTGTTGGAGTAAATGCCCAGAAAACGCATTCGTTCAATCAGGGGATTGCTCTTATCTGCGGCTTCCTGCAACACGCGTTCATTAAAGGATAACCAGCTTAGTTCTTTTTCGATGTAGAGCTTTTCCTGACCCATTGCCACTCCAGTTCAATTTTAGAATAGGATCCGGGACGCAGCGCCCGGATGCCGCTCTAGTGTCCTTCATCATTATTGCGAGAGATTGACAGGAAAGTCCAACATATCCATTGCGTTGGCGCGCGGCGTTTTTCGCCGACAATAAATTTTCCCCGCGGCGGGATGCCCGGCAGTGAAACGATCAGCATGAAATGACGGTTAGCAGGCTTATTCTTGGCGTTATAAAGCGTGTTTATGGTCATTTTTCAGCAATATATCAAATTCATATTGTCTGTTGGCAGTGTAAAAAACCTGGGTTGAGTCGGGTAACTTTGTCATGCAAACGTCATAAAACTGACATAAGATGCCCGGTTATCTTACGGCGTAAGCCCGATTACATCAGCGACAGCGAGACACATGACACAGACGACGGCAAATCAACATCCCCGAGATCGCCTGCGCGGGCGCATCGACCGCGGCGTGCAGGCGGCAGTGACCGCCTGCGGGCTGATGGTGCTGATGACGTTGATGCTGATCTTCGTTTATCTGCTGTTTGCGGTGCTGCCGCTGTTCAAACCGGCCTCGCTTGGGCAAGTTCAGCCGCTGCCGATTGTGGCGTCTTCCCCGGCGCTGGCGCTGGGCATGGACGTGCAGCAGCGCGTCGGTTATCGCATCGATGCGCAGGGCACGGGGCAATTTTATCGTCTGTCGCCGGCGCCGAGCGGCCAGGCCCAGACACCGCTGGTGCAGCAAACGCTGCTGGCCAAACCGGCGCTGCTCGCGCAGGCCGCCGGAGAGCGGGATCTGTTCGCGTTGGCGCAGGCCGACGGCCGGTTGGTGGTGGCGCGCGCGGATTTCGCCACGGCGGAAAACGGCCGGCCGCAGTGGCTGTTCCCACTCGGCCAACCGCCGCTGGCGCTGGATCCGCAGCGCAAGCCGCTGAAGCTGTTGTCGCTGGCGGACGCGCATCGCGGGCAGTATCTGCTGGCCGGGGTGACCGACGATCGGCGGCTGGTGTTCGGCCGTTTCAGCCCGGATCGGCCGCCGCAGTTCAGCGAGCGGCCGCTGGAACACGACGCAGAGCAGTTGGTGCTGACGCCGGATGGCCGCCAGCTTTACCTGCTGGCGGGCAACCGGCTGGCGCGTTACCAGATCGACGGCGCGCAGCTGCAACTGCGTGAAACGCGCACCTTGGGCGAACACGCCCCGTACCAGATGACGGCGCTGCCCGGCGGCAGCGCGCTGCTGATCAAGGGCGCCGACGGCAACCTGCGCGAGTGGTTTGAGGTGGAAAAAGAGCAGCGCTGGCGACTGACGCCGGTGCAGCATTTCGACCACGGCGCCGACGGGCAGGAGCTGACGGTGGCTGAACCTTATCGCCGGGTGTTCGCCACCCTGCGGCCCGATGGCGGCTTCTCGTTATTCTCCACGATCCAATCCCAGCCGCTGCTGAATACCCGTTTGGGCGCCGAGGTGCGGCAAATGGCGTTCGCGCCGCGCGGCGATGGCCTGCTGCTGGAGAGCGCGCAGGGCTGGCAGCGCTATGCGCTCGACAACCCGTATCCGGACGTCACCTGGCGTTCGCTGTGGGGCAAGGTGTGGTATGAGAACTACCCGCAGCCGGCCTATGTCTGGCAGTCCACCTCCGGCGAAGACAGCTACCAACCTAAATTCAGCCTGATGCCGGTGATCTTCGGCACCTTCAAGGCGGCGGCTTACGCGATGCTGTTCGCCATCCCGCTGGCGTTGGCCGGCGCCATCTATACCGCTTACTTTATGACGCCGGGGCTGCGGCGAGTGATCAAACCGGCTATCGAAGTGATGGGCGCGCTGCCGACGGTGGTGATCGGGCTGGTGGCCGGCATCTGGCTGGCGCCGATCATCGAGCAGTATCTGTTGGCGGTGCTGGCGTTGCCGCTGCTGCTGGCGGCGGCGGTGCTGCTGTGCGGCGCGTTGACCCATCGCTTTATGCCGCGCTGCCGGCCGGGCGTCGATCTGCTGTTGCTGTTGCCGCTGCTGGCGTTGACGGTGTGGCTGGCGTTCAGCCTGGGGCCGTGGCTGGAGGTGGCGCTGTTCGGTGAGCCGCTGCATTTCTGGCTGGGGGATAATTATGACCAGCGCAATGCGCTGGTGGTGGGCGTGGCGATGGGGTTCGCGCTGGTGCCGATCATCTTCTCGCTGGCGGAGGATGCGCTGTTCAGCGTGCCGGCCACCCTGAGCCAGGGCTCTTTGGCGCTGGGCGCCACCCAATGGCAGACGGTGATCAAGGTGGTGCTGCCATCCGCCAGCGCCGGCATTTTCTCCGCGCTGATGATCGGCTTTGGCCGCGCGGTGGGAGAAACCATGATCGTGCTGATGGCCACCGGCAACACGCCGATTATCGACGGCAGCCTGTTCCAGGGGCTGCGAGCGCTGGCGGCCAATATCGCCATCGAAATGCCGGAGGCGGTTTCCGGCAGCAGCCATTACCGCGTGCTGTTCCTGACTGCGCTGGTGCTGTTTGTCTTCACCTTCGTGTTCAACACGCTGGCGGAGGCGGTGCGCCTGCGGCTGCGCAAGCGCTACACGCCGAATCAGGAGGCGCCATGAAAAACTGGGTGAAGAGCGGGTCACCGTGGGTGTGGCTGACCGCCGGTTCGGTCGCCGTCAGCCTGCTGGCGCTGATCGGCATTCTGTTGCTGCTGGCCGGGCAGGGGATGCGCTATTTCTGGCCGAGCCCGGTTTATCAGTTCGAACTGAATCAGAACGGCGCCGGGCCGGTGACGGTGATCGGCGAGTTGTACCAGCAACAAAGCATTTCCCGGCGCCAGCTGGCTGAGGCGGGCGTCACGCCGCCGGGCGAGGCGCAGAACGTCGAACGTTATCTGATTAAGGTCGGCAACCGCGAGCGCGAGGGGCAGGATTTCCGCACCTTGCTGGCCAGCGATATCCGCAGCCAAAGCTCGCCGCGCAGCCTGCTGGTGCTGGAGCGCGACAGCCACGGCACCGCTTACGGCTATCTGGCGGGGCTGCTGGAAGACGGGCAACCGCTGACCGGCCGCAATCTGGGGCAGGCGTTGCAGCAGCGCCTGCCGCAAATCGCCGCGCTCTCACGCCAGGCGCACGACATTCAATTCCGCGACATGGCGCGCATCAATCAGCAGTTTGACGCGCTGCGGCTGCGGGAAAAGCGCCTGCAGCGCGACGATAAGCTGGACGCCCGCGCACAGGACGCCATCAAGGCCGAACGGCTGGAGCTGCAGCGGCAGTATCAGCTGTTGTCCGAACGTCTGGCGGGGCTGAACCGCGATCGCCAGCGCGACGCGTTGCTGCTGCGCGACATGCACGGGCAGACGTTGACCATTCCGCTCAGCCAGGTGCGCGATGCCTGGTACCCGAACGCCATGAGCACCTCCGAGAAGCTGGCGCACTGGGGCGAGCAGGTGAAGAAGTTTCTCATCGACAGCCCGCGTGAGGCGAATACCGAGGGCGGGGTGTTCCCGGCCATTTTCGGCACGGTGTTGATGGTGATCCTGATGTCGATCGTGGTGATGCCGTTTGGCGTGATCGCGGCGGTGTATCTGCACGAATATGCCGGCAACAATCTGCTGACGCGGGTGATCCGCATCGCGGTGGTCAATCTGGCCGGCGTGCCCTCGATCGTCTATGGCGTATTCGGCCTCGGCTTCTTCGTCTATATGATAGGCGGCACGCTCGATCAGCTGTTCTATCCTGAATCCCTGCCCAACCCGACCTTCGGCACGCCCGGCGTGCTGTGGGCGGCGCTGACGCTGGCGCTGCTGACGCTGCCGGTGGTGATCGTCGCCACCGAGGAAGGGCTGTCGCGCATACCCACCTCGCTGCGGCAGGGCTCGATGGCGCTGGGGGCCAGCCGGGCCGAGACGCTGTGGCGCATCGTGCTGCCAATGGCGGCGCCGGCGATGATGACCGGTCTGATCCTGGCGGTGGCGCGCGCCGCCGGGGAGACCGCGCCGCTGATGCTGGTGGGGGTCGTGAAATCGGTGCCGGTGCTGCCGGTGGACGAGATTTTCCCGTATCTGCACCTTGAGCGGAAGTTCATGCATTTGAGCTTCCAGATCTACGATATGGCATTCCAGAGCCCGAGCGTGGAGGCGGCGCGGCCGTTGGTGTTCGCCACCGCCTTCTTGCTGGTGACGATCGTGGTGAGTTTGAATCTGGCGGCGATGGGCATCCGCCATTCGCTGAGGGAGCGGTACCGAGCATGGTCGCAGTAACAATGACGCTATTTTTGGGGAGTGCGTAATGGGTTTGATGACGCCAGGCAGTTTGCCCCGGCTGGATGTCCAGCATCTCGACGATGAACAGACCGCGCTGGCGGTCAACGGCCTGAACCTGTTTTATGGTGACAAACAGGTGCTGCACGATATCTCGCTGCGTATCCCGAAACACCGGGTGACGGCCCTGATCGGCCCTTCGGGCTGCGGCAAATCGACGCTGCTGCGCTGTTTCAACCGCATGAACGATCTGGTGGACAACTGCCGCATCGAGGGCGAACTGCAGCTGAACGGCGCGGCGATCTCCGGCGCGCAGATCGACGTGGCGGCGTTGCGGCGGCGGGTGGGCATGGTGTTCCAGCGGCCGAACCCGTTCCCGAAATCGATCTATGAAAACGTGGTGTACGGCCTGCGCCTGCAGGGCGTGCGCGACCGGCGCTTGCTGGATGAAGCGGTGGAGCGTTCGCTGCGCGCCGCCGCGCTGTGGCATGAGGTGAAGGACCGGCTGCGCGAAAACGCCTTCCGCTTGTCCAGCGGCCAACAGCAGCGCCTGGTGATCGCGCGTGCCATCGCCATCGAGCCGGAAGTACTGTTGCTCGACGAGCCGACTTCGGCGCTGGATCCGATCTCCACGCTGACCATCGAAGAGCTGATTTCGGCGTTGAAGCAGCGTTACAGTGTGGTGCTGGTGACGCACAACATGCAGCAAGCGGCGCGCGTCTCCGACTACACCGCCTTTATTCATCAGGGGCGGCTGGTGGAATACAACGACACCGACGCCATTTTCACGTCGCCGCGCCAGCGCCGCACCGAGGATTATATTACCGGGCGGTATGGGTGAGGGGAGAGCGACGGAGGTTTTCGCTCCGTCGCCGGCAATGGCCGTTGCAGTCGGCCTGCGTCTGCTGTTTTATTTTACCCGCGCATTAAGCCGGCATGAATTAATGCATGGCATAAGTCTGATTGCCGGCGAGTTTGTTTTATTCATCTTTCATCATGTGGAATTCAATCCATTCTCTGCAATTTATTATCAACCACAATTATGTTGTCGGTGATGATCAATATAATTGTTCATGTCGATAATGGCTGTGGCGGGCTCGGCGGTGCTGAAATGGTAATCCTTAATGCGCGCGGCCTTTAGCCGTAACCCGCAATACCAACCCCACCAACAGCAACGCAGCCCCCGAGGCATAGAGCGGGAACCAGCGCGTCCACCAGAGCGGGGAAAACAGCGGGGTGCTGTTGGGATCTGCAGGCGCGTAGCCGCTATAGGTATTTAGACCGGCGGCGATGGCGAGCATCGCCAGGCCGATAAAAAGCAGCAGGTTTGAAACTTTAGCCATTTACGTTACTCCTTCGTAGAAATTCAGAGGAAAGGTTCTTGTTATTGCGGTGCGTTACTGTTTCATCCACTATTCCGGTTAAATACGTTCTTGGATTTTTTATCAGCTCATTTTCCGGTAAAAATGGCATCACCGAATACTAGCCGGTTATTCGCCAATAAAAAACCCGCCAGCGCGGGTTTTCTCTTTTTTCTCGCAGACCGTCACTTCACCAGCGGCTTATCGCCCGGCGTTTTGAACTTCGCCAGATATTGCGGCTGGAAGATGCACATGCGCAGCACGGTGCGGTATTCGCCGTTGACGAAGAACTCGTCGATCAGCTCGCCTTCCACGTTAAAGCCCAGCTTGCTGTAGATGTGGATCGCCTTCGGGTTCTCCTTGTCGACGATCAGGTACAGCTTGTACAGGTTCAGCACCGAGAAGCCGTAGTCCATCGCCAGGCGGGCGGCGGTGCTGGCGTAGCCTTTGCCCTGGTGGGCGGGATCGATGATGATCTGGAATTCTGCGCGGCGGTGGATGTGATCGATCTCCACCAGTTCCACCAGGCCGACCTTGGCGCCTTCGTGCTCGATGATAAAGCGGCGCTCGCTCTGATCGTGGATGTGTTTGTCGTAGAGATCGGAAAGTTCGACAAAGGCTTCGTAGGGTTCTTCAAACCAATAGCGCATAACGCTGGCGTTGTTGTCCATCTGGTGGACGAACGACAGATCGTCCCGTTCCAATGGGCGTAACCTGACGCTGGCAGTGCTGGACATGTGGGCTCCTCTGTGCCGTGAAATTGTGCAAAGTATAACTTCACAGAATGGATGAAGGCGAAAAAAAACGGCGCCGCGTGGGCGCCGTTTAGGCAAGGTTCAGACTTCAGACGGTGCAGGTATTAGCTGGCCTGGCGACACTTATGGCCTCTGGTGGCAATGGAGTCTGCAATAAAATTTGTTCGGCGATTTCCGCCGATACTTTTTTAATCGCAACAATCAATTGAATTGCCGAATTTAGGACAACGCTTTTTATTTCTTCCACGCTTTTGCCGCGAAGAAACGAATGCAGGAAGACATCGCCAAACGCGCTATTGTTCAAGTCGCTGCGGGTTTTACAGGCCATCAGACGCTCAAATCCGTTATCGCTGTCATAGGGGCCTTCACAGAAAAATGCCGTTTCTACCGCGATTCGTTTGATCGCCATGAGTACAAATCCGTCCATCGAGGGGCTCTCCATTCGTTTTATTTAAGGAGCGGGCCGTGCGGATCAGGCCAGCGTCATTACCTTTCTCTTTCTGTTCTGCCAGCGCACCTGGCCCTCTCCCCAGGGTTTGAGCTTGTTGAAGCGCTTGATTGCCTGAGGTGCGAAACCGGGCCTGCAACAAAAATCGAGCAGCCATATCCTGTCTCCCTCATTCCATTCGGAAGGGTGAAGTGGGAACCCCGGATCGCGTTGCAATTGCGTTTCGGTGTCCTCCGTCAGACAGGCCCAGAGAACATAGGCCAGCGGTTGGTCATTGGTGTCGAAAAGAAACTTGATCTGCCCGTGCTGTATGGCAAATATCAAGCGCTCTTGAACGCTTTTTATCGGATGAAGGCTGTAATTTCGGTGATGTAACATGCAGCTCACGGCAAAACCAAGCTGCTCATAGTCTGACCATTGTTCTTGGCCGCCGGCGGTTTCTCGAATATAGAGCGTCATGCTGGTTCATTTCTCCTGGAGGGGATGACAAGCGGCTGCCCGCCAAAGGTTTCTTTGGCGAAGGCCACCGCCTTTATCCGCATGTCGGTTAACAGTTGCCGCAAGCGTTGGTCGTCATCACCATTGGCCTCCACCAGAGCCGTGATTTCGTTGAGCATCTGTATTTTCCCGCACTGGGGGCGGGGCCGCAGCCTGAGGCGAGCCTGTTGCGCCATGCCTTTCTGAATAACGGTGGCATCGATTCCCTGGGCGCGGCAGGTTTCGACCAACCAATGATTGACCTGCGAGAAAGCGCGCAGGGTGCCCATAAAACGCGCATCCCGTGAGAAATCGTCATGCGTGGGGACGGGGTGCCCTTGGCTGCAGCGAATCAAGGTCACGACCAAACGTTCCAGCGGCGATTCGTCTCCCGCCATTTCCGCTGAGACATAGAGCTTTCGGCAACGGTGGATAAGCAGCTGCAGGAAACTGTTTGCCAGCCTCTCTAAGGGTTTTGGCGTCTCCGCCGGTGAGAGCAGGTCGATGGGAATGCCCAGTAGCGTCAAATAGCCACGGCAACAGGCCTGCTGAAAAAAATGCCAGAAATAGGTTTTTACCTGTTGCTGGGCGATGGCAATGAAAGGCCGATCAAACAGGTACTTCCCAAGGTAGAAGCACAGCTCGGATAGGCTGTTCTGAATGATTGCCGGTTCTCTCATCAATTGTGCAAACTTGAGCTGGTATTCGAAATCGTAACGATGATCGCTGGGGAATAAACAGGTTAGCCCGTTAAAATCCAATACCCTACCGTCCATGGTGATGTTGGAGGATGAAGTGGTCAACATCAGGAAGCGGGTGCGGCAAAACGCCATTTGCCGAGCCAGACGTTTGGTGAGCTCATACATCCCCTCAAGGCAGCGGCGCCGCGGATCGCGAGCGGCCTGTTCGCTGAAGCCCGCGGTGGGGACCGGCAAATAGTCCGGCAGGCGGCGAAGCACGGATTTAACCCGTTGAACGTCATGCATGAGCTGCCCTGCATATTCCGCTTTGGGCCGGAAGTAGGGCGTTCGTTCAAAATGTGCCGGGCGGACCAGGGGCTCGCGAACCAGAAGGGCGCGGCGAGAGCGGCCCTTTGTGCGGGTGAAATCCCCATGGGTATAGCTGTCGGTGAGCAAAATCGCGTGGGTGCGCGCGGCGCCATAAGGCAACGTCTGCGCCAGCATTTCGCTCCATAGGGCTTCATAGATCGCCTGTTCGGCGCGCAGTTCGCCATTGGAGTGATACCAATCCGAACCTTGCCCGACCAGCGGATTAGCACCGATTCCTTTCACCTGGTAACGGCCATCAAAACCGCAGCGGGCGCCGCCGCCGTTACGTTGAATACCGCCTCCGCCGTAACGTTCCGCGTGGAAAACTTTGACGGCGCCTGGCGTATCGGGAGTGACCAGATAGCTGCACGCGGCGTGCAGCGCTTCGCCGTCTGCCTTTTCTTCGGCGGACCAAATGAGAGAGGACGTAACCCGGTGTGCCGTGAAAGGCACTAAATTTTCCGCCAGGTCCTTAAGTAAAAAAGAATCGCTCATTGGGTGATGTACTCTATGGTGTAGTTCAGTTCTGATACGGACGTGCGCTGCGCGAAACGAGCAAAAGCGGCGTCCAGATGCCCGGCGATATCGCGCAATGCTTCCGCCCTGGCCATCGCGGGGTGATCGCAGTCGATGTCGATATTTTGTATTCGTCCATGTACATAGGGGCGCCAGGCCTCCAAATCCAACCAGTCTTCTGCGCGCGGCGCTGCTGCCGTGAAGAACAGCAAATTACCGTAGAAGTGGCCGTGTTCCGACTGGCCGACCAGGCGGCGGCTATTAATCACCACGTCAATCAAGCGGTCGAGCGTGCCGTCATCCAGACTGGCCAGGGCGCTGCCGTGTTTTCGCAACAGGGCGATTGTTTCCGCGCGTTGCAGGATCTCGCCTTTCGGCACGACCAGCGAAGGCAATTCTTGATCGAAGGGCAAGGCGATGCCCGCAATGAACAACAGGGCGGCCAGCGCCAGGCTCTCCTCCTCTTCGCCATTGAGCGTTTCAAAAGCGAAGCGTCGCCACAGATCGCTGGGATAGGCATCCATCATCGCCAGCAATTCGACCTGCTGATCTTGTTGCTCTAGGTGGATGGCGACATTGTGGGCGATCATGCCGCCAACCGACCACCCGATGATCCAGTAAGGCCCCTCGGGCTGATGGGCGCGTATGCGCCTGGCATATTCTGCGGCCATTTCATCCATCGTTCGGGTGATATTGCTGCCCGGCGTCAGGCCTTGAGCTTGCAAGCCGACGATTTCACACGGCGTTTTGAGAAAACGCGCCAGGCCGCTGTAACACCAGGCGATGCCACCGGCCGGATGGATGCAAAACAGCGTCGGCAGCGCGTTTTGCGAAGCGCCGGCGCCAGGGCGCAGCAGCAGTGTGGCATCGAGCATATCCGGCGCTGAGTGCTGGCCTTGTTCGGCCAGCGCCCGGGCTGAAGGATGAGCAAAGATACTGGCGATGGTGATTTGCCAACCCAGGCCGGCGTTAATGCGGGCGGCGACATCAACGGCGCTCAGCGAGTTGCCTCCCAGTTCGAAGAAGTTGGCTTCAGGCGCCACGGCAGGCAGGCGCAGCGCATCGGCAAAATATTCGCACAGCCGTTGCTCCGTCAGGGAGGAGGGAATGCCACCGCCCTGTGATTGCGGGCTTTGCGGAGCGGGCAGCGCTTTTCTATCCAGTTTGCCATTGCGGCTGAGCGGCAGTTCGGAGAGAAACACCAGGCACTGCGGCAGCATGTAGGCAGGGAGATATTCCCGGCAGAGCGCTAGTAAGGCTTTTTCATCGGCCTCGGCGCCGCTGGCCACGACATAGGCGACAATGCGCCCGTCATGCATGTTGGCACAGGACTGGAGCACCTGCGGATGTCGATTGAGAACCGCGTCAATTTCCTCCAGCTCAATACGCTGCCCGTGTATTTTTATCTGGTGATCCAGCCGCCCCAAATAGTCTATTTCGCCATTCGGGCGCCAGCGCGCCAGGTCTCCCGTGCGGTAAAGGCGCTTGCCGTCCGCCGTGGCGAAAAACCGTTCTGCCGTCAGCTCGGGTTGGCCCGCATAGCCGTCAGCGAGACAAATGCCCTCAATGTGCAATTCCCCTTCGATGCCAATGGGGGTGGTGTTGCCGAAGGGATCCAGCACGTGGATGCGCGTATTCCAAATGGGGCGGCCGATAGGCACGCTGCGCTTCTCGTCGCTGCAGCTCAGCGCGTGGTAAGTGACATCAATGGCGGCCTCCGTCGGACCGTAAAGATTATGCAAAGGCGCCGTCAGCAATGTCCGCTGCCGTTGGGCCAGCTCCGGCGACAAGGCTTCCCCGCTGGCGAATACCCTGAGCAGCGGCAGCGGTTCGGGCCTGCGTTCGACGGCGTCGAGAAACAGCGCCAGCATCGATGGAACAAAGTGCAGCGTTGTGATGCGATGCTGCACGATGCAATTCAGCAGGTACGCCGGATCGGTATGGCCGCCGGGCCGCGCCATCACCAAGGTTGCGCCCCCGATCAGCGGCCAGAAAAACTCCCAAATCGACACATCAAAGGTGGCCGGCGTTTTCTGCAGCACGCGATCCTGCGTTCCGAGAGGATATTCGGCCTGCATCCATTGCAGGCGATTGGCCAAGGCAAGATGGCTCACGATCACCCCTTTTGGGGCGCCGCTGGAACCGGAGGTGAACAGAATATAAGCCGGATCTGCGCCGCTTTGCCGCGTGACGAGCGGCAATGCCGCGTCGCCCTGATGGGCGGCTAGTGAGTACAGCGCGGCGAGATCGAGCCGGGGAACGCTGTCCGGCAACCTGTCGTCATCGGCGCGATCGGCTATCAGCAATGCCGCATTGGCCTGCTCGAGCATCTTTTGCTGTCGCCGCGTCGGCAGTTCGGGCGACAGCGGCAATAGCGTGGCGCCGGCACGCATAATGGCCAGCAGAACCACTTCTAAGGCTACGCTGCGTTCAAGTGTGACGGCGATCACCTGGCCGCGAGCGCCTTGCAGATGGCGTTCAAGGGCATGCGCGCACCGCCGTGAGCGCAGTTCCAGCGCCGAATAGCTCAGCCGTTCGTTTTCGTCGAGCACGGCTAGCTGATGCGGAGTGGCTTGAGCCTGTTTGAGGAACAGGCCGAGGATCGTGTTGGCGGGTAACGGCTGGGCGGTGTCGTTCCATTGCGCGATTAACGCCAGTTCCGCCGGTGCTGGCAGCGTCAGTTGTTGCAGCGGAAGGGTCGGCGCCGCAACCAACTGCATGATCCAATGCAACAGCCGCCGCACATGCAATTGCAGCTCTGCGTGATGATGGCGCGCGGCATTGGCGATAAGACGCAGGCGGCGCGGTTGCAGGTCCGTACCCAGTTCCAGGTGGAGGTTAAGATCGCGTACGGGGCCGGTGGCGATATGTTTGACCGTGGCGCTTAGCTCCGCAAAATCGAGCGTCGCAGGCGGAGGCAAGATGTTCAGTTCGATGCCGTAAAGGGGCAGAGTATCGCCTACCCTGCCGATGGCTCGGCCGATCCATTCTCCGCGGTAGCGCTGGTGCGCGAGCAGCTCGCGCCGGCTGCGGGCGACGGTGGCGCAAACGTCGCGAAAGTGCGCGTGTTGCGGCAAATCCAGCAGAAGCGGCAGGATATTGCTGCGTGTGACCGCCGCCTGGGCACCATAAGTATCAAGCCGCCCCATGCAGGGCAGGCCGAACAACAGTTGCCGCTCGCCCGACTGACAGCGGGAGAAATAGCTGGCGAACGCGCTGAGCAAGATGTCGGATAACGCGATCCCGCTGCTTTGGTAGAAGCTGCCCAGGGCTAGCGCCAGCTCGGTATCGATAACGGTCTCGACTTCCAACGTGTGCTCGGCCATGGCTTGCGCTGGCGCACCCAGAAAGGTCGGCGCAGGCAACTGCGCGCAGCGCTGCATCCAGTAGCGGTGATCGTCCGCATATTGCGCGCTCTGCCTGTAGAGGACGTCGTCCTGGCAGAGCGTGGTCAGTTTGACAAAGCGGCTGGGGAGAGGCGGCGTTCCTTGCAACAGCGCTCGGTAATGCTCCCCCGCACGGCGGTGGAGCAGGGAATAGGCGTAGGCGTCGAAAGCGATATGGTGTATTCGGGAAAACCATATCGCTTCGCGTTCATTCAAAACATACAGCTGATGTTCATGAAGATGTAAATTCTCCGGTCCCTGTTCCCGTTGCGTTATCTGTTCCATCGCGCGCCAGGCGAGCGCCTCCGGGTCTGCGTGATGGCTGAGATCGCAGACGGTCACGCGGCCAGCAGGCTGGCGGATGCCGAAAGACGGAGTGCCATCGATATCGAGGAAACGGTGGTTGAGCACCTCAATATCCTGCAGAGCCAGTTCGATGGCGTTGAGCAATAATGTCCGATTAATTTCACCGTGCAGGCGCAGGGCTTGCGCCGTCGCATAGAGTTTGGAAGAGTGGCTCGCTTGCGATGCGTACCATACGCCCTGCTGGGTGTCCGCCAGGGGGGTATTATTAAGGGATGAATCATTCATTTTTTCTCTGGCTCCTGTTCTGGAGTGGTACTCAAGTGCCTTGTCACCAGGCTTTCCATTTTCTTTTGGCCTGCAAAATCAAATCAATATCTCTGTGTAATTGATATTCAGTGCTTTGGGTTTTTCACCTAGCGCGATTTCATTCAATGAATGCCCTGCGCTCTTCGTTGGCGACAATGACCGGCGGGGGAAATTGCCTTGCCCTTATCGCCAAGGTCATCGCAAAATCTTCTGCCGCGTTTCGCCGGGCATACCGCAATAAATTAAGTAGCTATCATTTTTTAATCGCTATTGGGCCGCACCCCGGCGGCGACGCGCGGCTTGCTTTTCGCCGGCTCTCTGTTGCGCCCGGCATTATTTTCCCTTTGTCGCTGCGCGAATGGCCGGCAGCACAAACAGTGAGGCGATAAAGCTGATGAATACGCCATAAGCGATACTGATCATCTGCATTTTTCCGCTGACCATCATGGGGAACACCAGCTCATGCGCGTGGCCAAACGTGGTGAACGTGATGCCGTTGAACAGCAACATGCTCAACAAGGCGCCAATGGAAGAGCCTGCCAGGCCCAGCAAGAGGGTTTGGCAGAGATAAGACACATCAATAACCCTGCCGAATCCCAGCAGCAGCGTTATTGCCAGCTGGTCTTGTTGGTTGGCGATGAGCGATTCACACAGCGCGATGATGCCCGCAGTCACCGACACCCCCGCCAGCAATGAAAATAACAGGCCGAACCACAGCAGCACCTGGCCCAACCCTTCGCTGCTGCCGGCATAGTAGGTTCGGCTGTCGCTAATGGCGACTCGGTCATTGAGCGTTCCCTGGATGGCTTGTTGCAGTTGCTCGACAGAGGTGACATTGCTGGTCAATGCCACCAGGTTGTAATCCAGTCCCGCGCCCCAGCTGGTGCGGATATGTTCCAGATCGGCCATGAACTCGGACTGCCGCGGCGAACCGCCGGTGGTAAATTCACCGACGATTTTCCAATCGCGGTCGTGCAGGCGTATGGTCTCGCCCACGTGGAACGCCGGATAATGCCGCGCCAATGACGCGCCGACGACGAGCTCATTTTGCCCCGGCTGAAATGCTCTGCCGCGGGTGAGGGTGACCAGCGGTTGCCCGTTGTTCGCGTTCATCAGCGTGAATGCCGCCGGCGTTACGCCGCGCACCAGATACTCTTTCTCCACGTTGTCTGGGCGGAGCCGCACCAGGACAACCCACTCCGGCGAAGCCGCAACAAGGCCGGGCAAGCGCGAAAGTTGCGCCGCCTGCGTTCGCGTTATCGTGCTGGTCAGTTCGGAAGAGGAGTCTTTGCTTTGCGCAAAATACAGGCCGGGTTCCGCACTCGACTCCAGCGCGCCGATCAGCCCTGCGCGCAGTGAAAATAACGATGTCACAATGACCGCGAGAAAAATGAAGCTGGATAGAATCGCGGTGAAATAAAGCGGCCGCCGCCACAGGTTGCGTAATCCAATGCCCAGCAATATCCCGAGCTGGTGGATTTTCGAGGATGAACGCGGGTTCATTTTCTCTCCTCCTGCAGGCGAGCGATTTGCAAGAGGGAGGGCAATGCGCAGACCAGGGATAAAATAAAGACCAGCAGGAGGCCGATGGCATAATCCTGGAAATGCGGCTCAACGGCGTTTAATACGGCGGGGAACAGCGTCGGCAACAGCAGAATAAAAATAACCGACAACACTATGCCCACGATGGCACCCGCCAAGGTGATGGCGCCGAGTTGCACGGCAACCGCTTTAATCAACTGTGATTTGCGAAAACCCAGATAATTAAGGGTGCGGTAGTCGCTCAAGGCTTTATGCGTCATGACATAGAAGTTGGTGCTGAGCAGCAGCGCCAATAACAGGCACAGCGCCAGATTGACCCAAAAAATCACGCGATGGAAATCGAACAATTTACTCATAAACAATTTTATATGCATGCGTACGGGGGCTGTCTGCGTGGTGCCGCGCAACCGCTCCGCGCCAAACAGGGCATCAATCTGCCGGGATAGGTTCTCGGCAGACATGCCGGGTTTAGGGGTCGCCATAAAAAAACTCACCAGCCGCTTGCCATTTTGTCTCACGCTGTCGAGGTAGTCATAATGCATCCAGACCGCGGGAGGGGTGTCGGTTTGGGTTTCTTCAACGATGCCAGTAATGTAAAGATCGAGAATGGGGTTAGGCGCGAGCTTCCAAATCGCGGATGAAAGCGGCAGCCGATCGCCCGCTTTTAAGCGATATTGCGCCGCAAAACGGCTGTCGACCAGCACGCCTTGCCGGTCATTCTGCCAACGCTCCAGTAAGCCCGGCGCTATTTTTAAAGAGGGGATCATGGCGAAGTAGTGTTGGTCTTCTACCGCGATAGCGGGCACGAACCATCCGGGGTGGCGATAGTAAGCACCGACCCAAACTCCCCAGCTCAGCCGATCCAACGCCGGCAGTTGACTCATTTTCTGATGATAAAACTGCGGCAGCAGCATCTGGGAACTGAGGGCATTCAGCACCAGTAGCCGGTTGTCTGCGCCGGGCGGATCGCTTGCCTTTAAGCTGAAGGCGCGATCAAAGGTCAGCATGAGCAGCAGCAACATGACGCCGCTGGCGATAAACAGCAAGATCATGATAAATCTTCTCGACTGCTCAGTGGCGGAGCGCCACAACCAGAGGTAAAACACGGCTCTCATGGCATATCCCTACGGATCAGCTTGCCGTCCCTGAGTTGGAATTGGCGCTGTGCCCGCGCGGCGACCTGAATATCATGCGTCACGACGATGATAGCCTTGCCCTGCTCCCGGCTCAGTAGCGTCATAATATCCATAATTTCCTCCCCCGCCTCCTGGCTGAGATCGCCGGTAGGCTCATCGCACAGCAGCAGATCCGGATTAGTGGCTATCGCACGCGCAATGGCCACGCGTTGGCGCTCTCCTCCGGAGAGTTCATCCGGCAAGTGGCGGCGCCGGTGTTCCATCTGAACCAGCTCCAGCGCGGCGTCGACGCGTTGCCGGCGCTGTTTGGCGTCCATATGCCAAAGGTGCAGGGGGAGGGCGACATTCTCTTCGGCGCTGAGCACGGGCAACAGGTTATAAAACTGAAAGACGAAGCCAATATGGCGGGCTCGCAGCGAGGTGCGTTCTTCAGGTCGCAGCCGATGCAGCGAATGCCCTTGCAAAAATACCTCGCCCCGATCGCAGACATTAACGCCGGAGATCAGATTGAGCAGCGTCGATTTCCCTGAGCCGGATGGCCCCATGATGCTGACCATCTCGCCGCCGTGCAGGCTAAAATCAAGATCGTGCAATACCGTGATGTGCTCGCGCCCTTTTTTATAGTCTTTGCCGGCCTGTTGCAGTTGTACGACCGGATCGCTCGGCGCGGTTGCCGTTTTATTCATAAAAATCTACCTGAATTGACATATTATGTTTCAGCCAGGGCTGTTGCTGAGCGAGCTTGATAATGACTAAAACCGCCGCGCGTTGCTCATCCACCACCGAAGAGATAAGGCTGACGGTGCCTGAGATCTGTCGATCGGGGAGGCCATCCGGCTTGATTGTCACTCGTTGTTGGGGCGCGACTTTCGCCAGCTGGCTTTCGGGCAGCCAAACTTCGGCATCAAAATCATCCAAACCGACAATGGTGGCGATCCCCGTGCGGGTGAAACCGCCGCCGGCGGAAATGGGCGAGACCGTTTCCCCCGGGGAGGCGTCTAACGACACCACCTGGCCGTCGAAGGGCGCGCGGATAATCGTACGCAACAGGTCGATTTCACTGGCTTTTATCTGCCAGCCCACTTGTTGTAATTCTGCCTGATATTGGCGGCGCTGCGCCTCGAACGAATCCAACTCCGCTTTGGCGCTATCGACATCATCCTGGCTCACATAGTTGAGCGGCAACAAACGGTTCAATCGCTGCAGCTGATTGCGCGCGCGCGGCAGGCGGGACTCTGTCTGCGCGAGTTTGCCCGCCGCGATTTGCTGGCTGGCCTGGAGCGACGCAAGCTGCGCTCTTAGCGAACGCCCGTCGAGTGATGCCAATCGCTCGCCTTTTTTTACCTTGTCCCCGCGTTGCACATAAATCTCTTGCACCGTTCCCGTAATCTCTGCCGAAACGGTGGAGAGGCGCGAGGCCTTGATGAATCCTGCGGCCGTGACTGCAGATGCGGCCGCCGCAGGGGGCGCTGGCTCGACAGGTGCTGCGGTGTTGGCCTGAGGCTCGGCGGCGCTGGCGCGCTCGGCCGCTGCTGGCTGGGTAAACCATGCCCTGCCGGCAACGAGACCTAAGGCTAACGCCAGCGCAATCGCTCCGACGAGCGCCGCTTTGCGCCATGGCCGCCCGCGCGGCGGAGTATGAGGCGAGTTCAGCAGGTGCAACGCCTGCTGGCGGGCGGAGTTGCGCGGTGCCTCTGAAGATGGGGAACGCATAGGTGCTTAACGATCCCCTACTGTCAGACGCAAGATCACACCAATGAAGAGCAGAGCGGCTCCCGAAGCGTAAAGTGGGAACCAGCGCGCCCACCAGTTGGTGGAGAACAATGACGCACCGTTGGCGTTGCTCGCCGTGTAGCTACTGTAGATATTGAGGGCCAGGGCGACAGCGAACATGACGAGGCCGATAATAAGCAGCAAGCCTGATACTTTATGCATGGGATTTCTCCTTCAGAGGGGACATAAGAGAGGCGTCGAGGTAATCGCCAGGGATGACCATCTCAGTGTGAATTTCAGTGAGATAGGTTTCATTCTTCACTTCCATCCAACTGTTTTCCGGTGACGGGAGAGCCTCTCGGAAGACTAACCAGTCAACTTTTCGCGCCAGTAGCAGCAATTGGTCAAGGCAATGTGAATTGCCCAGCCTGCACCACATCGGCTTGCGAATCTTGTCGTTGTTAAATGACTGCCAGCTAAGATGATCGTTGAATTGCCCGTTCACATAGCTGTCTGTCGGAATGCCGTTCTTCAGTAACAATGCCAACAGGCGCGCCGGATGCTCCGCCGCCTGATGCCCGGACAGCTCATGGAAAATGCGGGAAGAGCGGACCCACCAGGTTTCACGGATCAGGACACAGTCTTCCTCCTCCATGCGCGGGGCATGGCGGAAGTCATGATCCAGCTCATTGGCCATCAATCGCTTGTAGGCGGGGCGGCCAATCTGCACCGGTTCGGCCAGTACGGTAAGCAGGTATTTGGTTCCCCAGGCCACCATCGGCGTCGCCGCGCCGAGGTAACATAATTGGAACGCTTGTCCCTGGTTGTCCGTCAGCTTCAGCAGGCCGCTCTGCGTATCATGATGCAGTTGGAGCCGGTCGAGCGTCAGGTCGCCGGCAACCTGAGGCGGCTCATCCAGGCACAGATGATGAGCCGCCAGGCGGGCCTGAGCCTGGAGATTGCTGGACTCGCCGCTGACGCTGAAGGTTAATGGCAGCGCCGGCGCGGCGAACTGGCGCAGCCAGTTTTGCAGCTGATGGCGTCTGTCGTCGGCCTGGCTGTCGTTGGTCAACGTGGTGCGCGCCAACTGCCAGCCGATACGCGAATACGCATTGTTGATGACCACTTTGCCCCGGGGATGCGCTAGCTGCCCCACATGACGGGCATCCAATTGCAGGAAGAGCGTTACCGGCAGCTTCAGGGCGGCGGGATTGATATTGTGCTGCCGCCAGCGGGCCGTTGTGGCGGCGGATTGCGAGATACGTTGTTGGGTGAATTGAATAAATCCCTGCCAGCTCTGCTGCAAAAACAATGAGACATCGGTGCAGTGGCCACCTGCGCCGTATTTGTCGATAAAGTTCTGCAGCAGCCAGAGGTACTCCTGCGACAACGTGGCGCGTTTGGCCACCGCTTTCGCTACGCGGGCAAGTACATTGGGAATGAAAGCGTCAGGCAATGTCATCCTGATCCCTTCCCGCCAGGCGTCTTCATATAAAATATTGCGAATTTCGGGCATCTGATGGCGGGTCAGCCGCTCCCAGCTCTGTTGAATCGTCTGTTGAGCCTGCTCAAGCAGCGCAACGCGCTCCGCGTTTTCTGCCGCACCAAAGCGTTCGGGCAGTTCGGGCAGGTTGCGCAGAGCGTCGCTGGAGAGCTCCGCCGGCATCAGCGCCAAAACATCGGCCAGAGGGGCAGGATGATGCGTTCCCCACTGTAATGTCGGGCGCAAGACGTCCTTGCGCACCAGCTTTCTCAGCAGTCTTTCCGCTTCGGACGGGGCCATCCCAGCCAGTTCGAAATGCGTTCGCCACGCGCTCCAGCTTTGCTGGTGGCTGGCGCTCAGAACGGCGTCGATTTCCGCCGCCTCCAGGCCCAGGACAAATTGCTGCTCTTCGTTCCATAACAAACCGTGGCGTTTCTCATAGCGATAGAAATGGCCGCGCATCTGGCTGGCGGAAATGCGTTGCAAGGAGGGGTTACGGCACAGCGGCAGATCATGTTTCGCCAACCAGAGCTGCGTATACAGCGCGTCGCGCAAGGCTAATGCGATGGAGCGGTTGAGGTGTACGGTCGAGGTCACCTTGCCTTCACCGGTTTGCAGAGTGGCTTCGCCGGCCGAGCTTTCAAACGGGACCAGGCTAAAAGAGGAAAAGGTGCTGAATGGGCTGACTTTGCCCGCCGCTCGAATCATGTAGGCAAACAAGGAGCGCTCTACGCGCCGGCGCCGTTTGGCCGGCCAACTCTGCCAATTTTGTTCCAGATCGCAAAGCAACTGCGGGGAGGCAAGGCAGAGCGCCCGGCGCAGAGCCGGTTCGTTGGCGGCTTTGAGCAACAAGGCCTGCGTCTGTTCGTTGACACGCTGCCAGCGTTGGTTAAAGGTTGCCGCCAACTGCCGGCGCTCATTCGCTATCGCCAACCATTCGGTCAGTTGCTCCAGAGCGGCTGAGTCGTAATGCGCCAACCAGGCGCGCACTTCGGCAGACAGGTTGAAATAGCGATCGTTGAAGATATGGCGGCGACAGCGAATCATATCCTGGCGAACGCTGTCCGCCGAGGGTAATGCGATATTCGCATGCAGCCTGGCGATAAGCGCCTGCCCGAGTTGCCGCCAGGCCGGCTCCTGCAAGTGGTGTTGCCGGATAATCGCGGATAAATCATCCGGAAGTTGGCTGACATAGTGCGCCGGCAGGCCTGCGGTGCGCAGCATGATAAAAGGGGCGACGAGCAACAAAGGCTGCGCGGGTAACGTCATGATAATACTCCAGATGCCAACCAGTTATTCACCTTCTGCCAACTCACGAAGCTTAACCAACCCATCGCCGCCGCCATGCAGAGGCTGTAAAGCAGGCAATAACTGCGGAATAGGCGGCGGCCTCGGGCAGACCACTCGCGGGTTTTCTTATTGGCGCCGGGTTGGGCAAAAGCGCGAAATGCCCGCGTGGCATCCGAAAGCCGAAAAGGGGTGAGATTGAAAAGCAGGCCGAACAGTATCAACAGCAGTAACGGCCGTATCGCGGTGGCGACGGCGCTTTCACTCAGCGCCGCGAGCGCTCCCAGACACAAGAGATCCATCAATGGCCCTGCCATCGCCACCCAGGCCTTCATGCCGCGCAGTGGGAATAGCGCGATGGCGCTGGTGTTGACAAACACGGAGGGCAGCCACCAGCCGCGAAATTGCAGACCTGCCCCCAGAACCGGGCAGCCGTAAAGACGGCAAACGACGGCATGCGCCATTTCATGCAAAAACAGCCATAACGGTATGCCGACAAGCATCACCATCAGCTGGACGCTGGCCCATTCGCCCTGCAGCAGCCAGGCGTTTAGCCCTGGCAAACACGCGATGAAACGCCACAAGGCAGCGGCAATCGCGAGGCTCAGCAGGCCGTAACCTAACCCGCGCGGGACAACCCGCAGCACGGTGGCGATTTTATGTGCGGCGCGATCGGGGTTAGGCAGCTGATATCGCCCGGCCACTTTCGCCGCCGCAGGCGGCTTTTGCGCGCCATCAACGATCATATTCGCCTGTTTCAACCGCAGCAGAAACGCGGACAGCGCCTGTTGGCACTGTTCGGGCGTTGCGTTCGGGTGGTGTTCTGCCAGCTCCGCCAGGAGGGCCGCCATGGAGCTGCCCCCTTGCAACTGTTGGGCAAGCCGGGCAGAAAACCCACTCAGCTTTAACGGCGCATTACTGTTTTCTTGCAGCAACAGCGCCACATTCGCCTGCGGAGAGATCAGTTTCACATCCTCGTTTAAACGCAACAGGGGGGATGCAGGCGGCATGTTAAACACCCTCTGCCGGCGGAGGGGACGCCAGCACTAGACAGAACAGCGGCGCCTCGCGATAGCCGTCGGCGCCCGCGTGGCGAATGAGCCCTTCTTCGATCACGCCTCCCGCCAGCGTTCCGGTCAAGCCGCAGTCCAGCGCCGCCAACCAGCACTGCATCGCGCTTGCCGCGGCGTTTTGCAGCTGCATGCGGTATCCCGCCGCGCCATGGTCATGCAGGGTCTTTTCAAGATCGGCAACCCACATCAGCAACGCGCCGGCTTTATGGAACGCTAATTGATTGATGCAATCAGCCAAATGTGCGCGGCCAAACCCGCTATCCCGTTTCCGCCAGTAACGGCGATCTGCCTGACTGCACTGATAAATGCCCGCGGCAAGTTCGCCGCTGGCTTCCGGCAGCAATATCCAGGGTTCCATTGGCAACGCCGGCATCCCGCGCAGGCGGCTTTGTTCAAGACCGGCATGCGCGACGGCGATCAGGGTATTCAGCCAGGTTTCCGGGAACGGGCTATCGGCATAGTCATACGTCGCCCTGCGGCGCTCCAGTAACGCGGAGAGCGGCTCATCGCGGTGCACAGTCGCCAGTGATGAAAGAGCAGCGGGCGTGGGCGACGCTGGCGCGGCGGCCGGCCGTGGGCGGTGGCTAACGGCGACCAGGCTGCTCGCCGTTTCATAAAGTGGAGCAGGGCACGGCTCACCCTGTGACGGGGGCGCTTGCACATGCAAGACCTGGCAGAGGATATGGGGGTTATCCTGTTGCGTGAAGAAGAGCAATGACGCCAACCATTGCAGGTCGACGCCATGATCTTCTCTCAGCGTCCAGCCCGCCGCGCGCGCGGAAAGCGCGCAATATTGATTAACCACTCCAGCGTCAAGGTTAACGATGTTATAGCTGAAGTCGTTATATTTGCCGCGCACGCGGTTCAGGTTGCCGCTGATAATGAGTGAAATAGGCTCTTCGGGATGCTGGAGCAAGTGTTCCAATTGCTGGCAGTCAATGCCGTCAATCCTGACGAGCTGGTGCTTTTCACCGAGATAGAACCAGGCCCCGCAAGGTATCTCCGGCAGCGGCCGGCGGACGACCACAAACATATCGCACGAGAGCAGTTGCCCACCGCTGGGCGCGATGCGGCGTAATGTGCCGTCTTCACCTTTTTGATAACCCGTGGCGTGGCGCAGCAACCAGCCCAGATTGGCCAGTGTCAACGGTTGTGACGGCATTGCCGACATTCGCCAGGGCGGCGGACAGCGCTCCGCCAATGCGCTGTCGGGCAGGTTGATATGCTGCTGCCCATGCAGCCTGACCGGCCTTGAGGCGTGGCGGTTGAGGTTATCCAGCGTGAAGTGCATCTGATGCGAACGCGGTGGCAACAAGCCCTGCGGCGGCAAGCGTGTGCCGATATGGTGCTGCCAGGCAGTAAATGCCTCTTCCCCCGGCGGCAGATAGGCGGCATGGCCTAAACCGCTTAGCGCGGTACCGGGAATGCGGGCGACCTTATAGGCTAAGGTGTACTCCCCCTCGCCCCGATGGCTATGGGAAACGACCTTGTTGAGGTAGCTTTCAGAGGACAGCCCGAGCAGAATTTGCCCCAGCTCATGGGCGGCATAGACGGCGCGGAACGCCACCTCTTGCCGATCGTTGGCGGGCGATGGCTGCTCACATTGCGTGCGTGCGCATTGATAACTGGCGCTGATGTTCGGGAGGGTATAAGGGCCCACCAGCGTGCGATCCGCGCCAATAATGCAGCTCAGATAACGCACGCCGGCCTGGTGCAACCCATCGGCGCATGCCTGGCGGAAAACGTCGGACTCGCTGCCGTCAAAAATGATCAGTGCATCATCCCAGGGGAGGGCGCTGGACGTTGGGCGCTCGGTCAGAACGTCAATGCTGGCGGCCATAGGCGCCAACGCGTGTTGCAGCAGCGATGACACATCTTCCGGGCAAACCAGGGCGAGCCTGCGGCGGCGGGCGGACTGCAGCGCCGCAGTGCGGTTGGCGTGCAGGCGGGTATTGTCGACAAAGCGGCCGCAATAGCTTGCCAAATGGCTTGGGGCGCCGTCATCCAGGCCTTCACCTTCTTCAAGGAAGCCATAGCGAAACAGTAAGGACAGCATGCCCAGGGCATTCTCGCGGCTCATGGTCGCGTCGTCGGTCAGCACGCTTTCCAGCACGTTGACGCCATCGAGGCGCTCGAGGAAGACCGCCAGCGTGTTTATCCCCTGAACGCAGGTCAGGATGCGCGGCTGATAGGCGCCATACACGGCTACGCGGGTATCGCTTTCAGGAATGAAAATCAGTTCCGGAATTAATTTGGGGCGCTTGGGCAGCAAAGCGTAAAGATCGTTATGGTGGCTAAACTGTGCGCCCGACAAGACGGTCGACATATGAGTGGCTTTCATTAGCGTAAGGCTCCTTCCAGGTGTTCGGCCAACAAGGCCGTGCCCTGAGCCTGCGAAATATGCCGGTTTTCACGGCAGCTGCAGCCGTGTAACGCCACCACGGAACTGCTTGCGGTGCGATTGCTGCCAAAGCTCACGGCGGTCAGTTTGCCGAATTGGTCTTCGGGGAGCTGCGCATACTGCTTTAACCGTAATCCAGCCATCAGCACCAGCGCCGGCGTATATCCGCGCAATGCGTTCTGCGGCTGCTGTTCATGATATCGCTGCAGGTTCAAATCCATCATTGCCGTACGCGGCGTTTCGGCGAGGCTGAGCAGGCGCTTCGCCGCACAGGCATAACAGGCGGTTCGGCCTGGGATGACTAGGGGGCCGCAAAACAGCATATGGTCGTTCAACACGGTGCAAGCGTGAGGGATCCCGGCGCGAAACAGCTGCGTGGTGAGCTGTTCAAGCTTAAGCGGCGCGCCGCCGGATAGCGCGATCCCGACGAACGAAGCCTTGCTGTCGGCCCAGGAATAGTTCAGTGCGGTTGCCAATGTCAGTTGAGAGATCCCTTCCTGGCAGTGCATATAATCGGCCACGTCATTGCCGAACGCGGTGTCACTGACGATAATCATTACCACTCTCCTTCAGGCAAAAGGTTGCGGCCACGGATTTATCGTGGCGGCTTTGCCTAATTGTTCACTCAACCGTTGCTGCTGTTCCCGTAGGCGCGGATGCCCGAGATAGCGGGCGCGATAGCATGCCGTCATGGGCAAAAGGGCGGGGATGACAGCGCGCACCACATGTAAACCGGCATCGCGCAGTTCATCCGTCGTCATGTCCGCTATCACGACGTCCATCTTGAGTTGACGAAAACGCGCCACCAATTTTTTCAGCTGTGCTGCCGGCGTTTGCGGTTGCCCGGCCTGCAGGCGGCTAATCGGCATCTGCCGCTCGCTGGCGGTGAGAAAATCGAATGCGGAGCGCTGTTCGGCTCGCCCCATGAAGATGGCGCCATGTTCGAGAGCGATAAAATCGCGTATATCGTCCGGCACCGGCAGTTGATGTTCGAGTACCGAACGCCCCATGGCGCTTTCTCGGATAATCTTGCCGCAGCTGCCCCAGGGATCGAACCCCGTAGAGCAGTTGACGAACTGGGCCGAGGTCGGATGCCCGTCGCGCAGCTGCAATCCGTAGATTGTCGGGCAGCCGATGTCGGTAGTGGCATCGAAGAACAGCTGTTCCAGCCCACTGGCCGCCAGGCGTGAAAACTTGTCTTGTAATCTATCCGGTACCGGTTCATCGAAGCGGATGCGCGCTAAAGGCATTTGCAATAGCCAGGTAAGGGCAATCGCATCGCGTTCGATGACTTCATTGATCGCGGTTACCGTGGCGGTGGTGAGGTCGGTGTGCGCCGCGACGCCTGTCGATATCGGCAACCAGAAACGCTCGCTTTCCCAGGGCCGCACATACAGATGCGACATGATCAACGGGATCTTGCGCGGGCGGGAGTCCGTCAACGAGTAACCTTCCACCCAGCGCAACGGCTGGGCGTCATCAATGGGTTTGACCGGGCAGAGCGGATCGGCGAGCTCCTCCTCGCTGCAACGGGGCAGGCTGTCGGCCGCCAAACCGTCAGCCCCGAGTTCGCGGAAGCTGGCGACCGAAACATCGCGAAGATGGTAGACGCAGGTGGCGTATCGCTCTGCCGCTTCGGCGACAGCGCGGACGATCGCCATATCGACGTGTTCATCGGCGCCGCAGCCGGCAAGCGCGATTTTTTGCAGGTCGTTGCCTTTATTGTCAATGATATGGGGATATGGCATTGACAGATTGCCCAGGCTGGCCAGAACCGACGAAAAGCGGGGGATATGCATCTCCTGCGGTTCCAACGGGTAGACGCTGCCGACAACGCCCGTCAGCGGCGAGAGCAGCGACATGAACGGATATTTCTGGCGCATGGACGCGGAAACGGCAAAGTTATGATGATGCATGAATAACTCCGCTTTCCAGGCTTTTGCTTAGCAACACGGCCAGCCAGGCTTCATCCAGCGTGCTTAAGCCAAGGCGATTGTTCATTAGGTGCATGAATTGGAATGCCAGATTTTTCGCGAGGCCGTCACTGTATCGTTCGCAATGGCGTTCATAGTTACGCCGGGTCTGGTCTAGCGCAGACTGCCAGCGATCCACCAGTTCGGCGCTTTGCGCGTCTTGCCGTATCTGCGGCGACAGAAGAACCGAGTTTTCATCAATCAGTTCCCATGCGCGATCGGTAAAGCTGTTTTTGATCATTCCGATATCCGCAGAGCCCGCCAGCCAGAAAGTCGAGAAGCTTTCAAGGAAGGCGGAACGCCGGGCAACAGGAATGAACGTTTCCAACATGGCCAGCATCAGAGGCAACGCAAACTCTTTGCGCGTCATGCCGCCGCCTGCCTCGGCCAGCAATATGGCACGGGCAATGTCACTGGATTGGTGAAACAGCGCTTCGGCGATGCCAATGCCCGTTTCGCCCCCGTAGACGTCCGTTTCCGGCTCATATTCCGCGCGTTCGCAATGGACCGGGAGTTCATGCGTGGGAAACGGCGTGTTGCCGCGGAAGCTGACCAATGGCGTCCACAGGTTGGCCGGGCGCAACGGCAGGCTATTCAGCGCATCATGCAGCGCAGCGTAAATGGCGGTTTCCAGGCGCTGGCTGTCCTTTTCCTGCAGCAGAAAACGAACGCGTAAATGTAATCCTTTTTCATCGATATAACGTAAGAAGAACCAAGGAGAATCAGGAGCGTACGCCAGTGCTTGGGTCAATCCCTGGGTGATCAGAAAGTCCATTCCATCATGATGGCTACCGATATACAGCTTGTAAAAATGCCAAGATGCCGATCTGTTTTTCATCTTTGCGTACCTGTTTTTTTTAAGATTGTTTTGGCTGGAAAAGGAACCACTTAACGCCGACAAACAGCGTGATCACACCCCATATCGCCATGCCGATACAGTTAATGAAGAAGGGGAATACGCCTTCGCTGCCATTCATGGCGTATCGCAGTGCATCGGCGACAAAACCGACCGGCGTCGTCAAAATTAACCATTTGAGGGGCGGGAATGCGCTCAGATCGAGGAACAATTGCCCGAAACACATGCACCAAAAGTTGAGTAAGGTCAGGGCGATTGTCGCGACGGTATTCGTGCGGAATAAGCCGGCCAGCGCATACCCAAAGCTCACCAGCAACAGTGCGCTGGCGACGAGCAGCACGATAAACAGCAGGGGATGCTCAAGGGTAAAGCCAAAGACCAGACTGCTAATGAGCATTAACAGGGCGATCTGAACCAGTGATATCGCCAGGCGGACGCTGACCTGTGATGCGAGCAGAATCCAGCGCGGCAACGGAATGACGCCGTAATAGCGGTAAGTGCCTTTTTCTCGCGCGGCGATCAGCGGCGTCGCCGTGCCAAATAAGGCGACTTGCAACAGGGCCAGCGTCAGCAAGGACGGGAAGATAAAACTAAAATAGTTGAAACGCTCAGTTTTCAGCGTAATGAAGCGTATCGGCTGCTGGGCGTCGGCCGGTTGCTGATTGAGTGCGGCGGAAACCAGTTGAGCGACGGAGCTCATGGATTCCGTCGTGGTGATCGCAGGGCGTTGTTGTACTGCATCCCAACTCACCGCCGCGTTCACTTCATTCGCGCGCACCAGCGCTTCCGGATCGCTTCGAAGCTGGCGCTGGACGGCCAGGCCAGGATAATTGTTCAATTTAAGCCAGAGAGCCTCTGTTTCCGGCGTGTCTCCGACAACGCTCACCTGCATGGAGAACGGTTGATGATTGCCATTAATAATTTTTGCCGTTATGCCAAAGGTAAAGATGAAAAATAACGGCAATACAAGAGAAAATAAGGTTGATAGCGGATCGCGTAAATATTCTTTGGTGTTGGCGCCGAAGAAGCGCCGATAAATCTGCCAGCTATGGCTCATGTTAATCCCTTAATGCTTCGCCTGTCAGATGAATGAACACATCCTCGAGGGTGTTTTTGCTTACCTGCATTTGTTCGGGTTCACAACCCAATCGTTGTGATAACGCAATCACTTGCGGTAACACCTGTGCCAATTCTTGGGTGGGAATATGTAGGCGGCGGAAGGTTTGATCATGTTCATCGCTTTCCTGCGTCGCCTCAGGGAAGAGCGCGAGGAACTCGTCAACCGACGTCAACGGCACTGAGAATCGGATATGATGCCCAGGACAATAACGCTCAATAAGCTGTTGTGGGCTGGCATTCTCCAGCAACCGGCCGTGGTTGATGATCATCACCCGGTCGCATAAATTCTCCGCCTCATCCATTTGGTGAGTGGCGATCAATACGCCCGTGCCAGATTGACGAGAATTCGCAATAATGTGCCGCCAAATATAGCGTCGGCTTTGCGGGTCAAGATCGCTGGTGGGTTCATCCAGCAAAAGAAGCTTGGGTTTGCCGGCCAATGCCAGCGCCAACACCAAACGTCTTTTTTGCCCCCCTGAAAGCCGCGAGAAACGCATTTTACGCTGCGCTTTTAGCGCCACAATGTCCAATAACTGCTTAACCGACAACGCATCCGTATAAAGTACCTGATAGAGCGAAATGATCTCTTCAACGCGCAGCAGCGAAGGCAAACTAAAGGATTGCGGAACGACGCCTAACTGTTGCTTGATGACGTGATTAAGCCCTTGTCGAACGTCTTCGCCAAATAAACGCACCAAGCCGGCTTCAAAGGGCTGTCCTCCGTACAAGGTTTCCATGAGCGTCGTTTTGCCGGCACCGTTAGGTCCGACCAATCCAATGATTTCTCCCGGCTTGATTTGCAGCGAGATGTCATGAAGAACTTGCGTGTCACCATAAAACTTATTCAGTGACTCGACCTCTAATAGCGGCCGTTTGCGATCCCAGGATATATCCAGGGTTGGCTTATGACTGCTGTCGAAATCTAAAGTGGCGTCAGTGTACGTGCTCATTGTTTAAAGCCAGTGAGTAGAGTTTCAGATAACTAACTGGCACAGTATCTTGTACCGGTTGTGGGTAATGATTTAGCTGCCGCTACTGGTAACGCTGCCCATTGTGCCGATGCAGCTCGCCGTTGCAATGCAGCCGCAGCCCGCTGTAGAGGCGGTGCTGACGCTGCTGCCGGTTGAGGCGCAATCGCTGGCAAAGTGCAGCGTTTCAGGCAGTTCTTCGACTAATAAATCAATGCCGTCAGAGGGCATGGAAGGCGAGTCGAGAACAATATCGAAACGGTGGGATTGACGAGTCAGAGAGGTATGATTAAGCATAAATATCCTTATTAATCAGTTTGTTGATGAGTTAGCTATAACATGATTCGAGCTGCTGCATATCGTTGAAATATATTCAAACGAATTCATCTCAATGGGATATTCCCCATTAAATATTTATCTGAAAAATAAAAATCAATTTTAATATCGCGCTAATTATATAAAAATAAGCAGCGGCGATACTGAATTCTTTCATATTGAATTATTTGCATTTGAAGGCGTCATATATGACTGGCGCTTGCGAATATGAAAGGAATCCTATGTACGTAATGTTAAGTTATCGTGTTAGACACACTCTTACATACTTGTAATAGAACGGCAACACATCATTACAATTGACAGGGGTGTTTTCTGTTATTGCAACGAAGCTCACAATAATCATGGGGTTGACGTTAATTTATTTAATTTAAAACTATGTATAAGGGATAAATATATTCTTTTTTGAAAAATTTCACCCAATATTGTTTAGGGTAGAAAGTATTATAATGGTTTTATTTTTTGACAAGGATTATTGCGCGCGGAACCACAGTTGGCTTGGCGTCCGTGATGCGTTCCGTTCCGGGCGGGGCATTGATGCGACATACTGGGACGCGCTCACGACGGGGTTGGCCCTAAAGCGGGCAGTTTGGCCACGGCGCAGCGAGCCTTTTGGAACCATCGCGGCGGGCAGCGAAAAAAAACGGCGCCGCGTGGGCGCCGTTTAGGCAAGGTTCAGGCTGCGCGCATCAGTCGGCGGCGTGGCCCTGCGCCGGCAGGCGTTCACCGTCCAGCCAGGCGGCGCCGTCGCGCATCGCCAGGCGGCCGTCGACGAACCAGCTCACCACCAGTGGATAGATCGTGTGTTCCTGGGTTTGCACCCGTTCAACCACGTCATCCTCCTCGTCGTCAGCGAAAATCGGCACCTTGGCTTGTAAAATCACCGGGCCGCCGTCGAGCTGTTCGGTCACGAAGTGCACCGAGGTGCCGTGTTCGCTGTCGCCGTTGTCGATGGCCTGACGGTGAGTATGCAGCCCCGGGTATTTCGGCAGCAGGGAAGGGTGAATGTTCAGCATGCGGCCGGCATAGCGCTGCACGAACTGCGGGCTGAGGATGCGCATGTAGCCGGCCAGCACCACCAGATCGGGCTGGTACTGGTCGATGGCGTCCGCCAATGCGGCGTCGAACGCCGTGCGATCGGCGTAGGCCTTGGCATCCAGCGCCTGGGCGGCGATGCCCGCCGCTTCGGCGCGTTGCAGGCCATATGCCTGCGCCTTGTTGCTGAACACCGCCACGATTTCGGCGGCGATGCGGCCCTGCTGGCAGGCGTCAATCAGCGCCTGGAGATTGCTCCCCTGGCCGGAGACCAACACCACGATCTTTTTCATCAGTTGATGACCACTTGTTGTTCGTCGGAAGAGGCGGTCAGTTTACCGATTTTCCACGCTTTTTCACCTGCCGCGGTCAGCAGCGCGATGGCCGCTTCCACTTCGGCTTCCGGCAGGGCGATGACCATGCCTACGCCGCAGTTGAAGGTGCGATACATTTCATGACGGCTGACGTTACCGGCCTGCTGCAGCCAGGTGAACACCGCCGGCCACTGCCAGCTGGCTTCGTCGATCACCGCCTGCATGCCTTCCGGCAGCACGCGTGGAATATTTTCCCAGAAGCCGCCGCCGGTGAGGTGAGCGATGGCGTGTACGTCAGCCTTCTCGATCAGCTCCAGCACGGACTTCACGTAAATCTTGGTCGGCGCCAGCAGGTGGTCGGCCAGCGGTTTACCTTCCAACTGAGTGGCGGTCGGATCGGTGTTGCTCACTTCCAGGATTTTGCGCACCAGCGAGTAGCCGTTGGAGTGCGGGCCGGAAGCGCCCAGGGCGATCAGCGCATCGCCGGACTGCACTTTGCTGCCGTCGATGATCTCGGATTTTTCGACCACGCCGACGCAGAAACCGGCCACGTCGTAGTCTTCGCCGTGGTACATGCCCGGCATTTCAGCGGTTTCGCCGCCCACCAGCGCACAGCCGGACTGTTTGCAGCCCTCGGCGATGCCGGTGATCACGCTGGCCGCGGTGTCCACATCCAGCTTGCCGGTCGCGTAGTAGTCGAGGAAGAACAGCGGCTCGGCGCCCTGAACCACCAGATCGTTGACGCACATCGCCACCAGATCGATGCCGATGGTGTCGTGGCGTTTCAGATCCATCGCCAGACGCAGCTTGGTGCCCACGCCGTCGGTACCGGAAACCAGCACCGGCTCGCGGTATTTCTGCGGCAACGCACACAGGGCGCCAAACCCGCCCAGACCGCCCATCACTTCCGGGCGACGGGTCTGTTTAACTACACCTTTGATGCGATCTACCAATGCGTTGCCTGCATCGATATCGACACCTGCGTCTTTATAGCTGAGAGAGGTTTTGTCGGTCACTGCGCGATTCCCCACGACGATTTGCGGTTTGAAAACTGTGCTTCCGATGTTGATTCCGGAATAAGGCGCGGCAATTCTAACAGCGCAGGCAAACGTTTGCGAGCGGCTTGTGAACCGGCTCCGCTTTTTCGTCATCTATACTGATATTCAAACTTTTGTTGATCCCGATCGGGCTATTGTGGGTGGCGCGGCGAAAAAAAGGAGGTATAATCCCGCGATTTTTTTGGCCGCAACCACCTTAATAGGAGAAAAATGATGAAGATCGTTGAGGTGAAACACCCGCTGGTAAAACACAAGCTTGGCCTGATGCGCGAAAATGACATCAGCACCAAACGCTTCCGTGAGCTGGCCTCAGAAGTGGGTAGTTTACTGACCTATGAAGCGACCGCCGATCTGGAGACGGAAAAAGTCACCATCGAAGGCTGGTGCGGGCCAGTTGAAGTGGATCAGATCAAAGGGAAAAAGATTACCGTAGTGCCAATCCTGCGCGCAGGCCTGGGCATGATGGAAGGGGTGCTGGAGCACGTGCCGAGCGCGCGCATCAGTGTAGTGGGCGTATACCGCGACGAAGAAACCCTGGAGCCGGTGCCGTACTTCCAGAAGCTGGTTTCCAACATCGAAGAGCGCATGGCGCTGGTCGTCGACCCGATGCTGGCCACCGGCGGTTCGATGATCGCCACTATCGATCTGCTGAAGAAAGCCGGCTGCCACAGCATCAAGGTGCTGGTTCTGGTCGCGGCGCCGGAAGGCATCGCCGCGCTGGAGAAAGCGCATCCGGACGTTGAGCTGTACACCGCCTCCATCGATCAGTGTCTGAACGACAAGGGCTACATCGTGCCTGGCCTGGGCGATGCGGGCGACAAGATATTTGGTACTAAGTAAACATTTGAGCCGACTTAACGAGTCGGCTTTTTTTTGACTAAAACCTATAAAACCAATAAACCGAGGAAAAGCACACATGACCCGTCGCGCCATCGGCGTCAGCGAGCGCCCGCCGCTGCTCCAGACCATTCCGCTCAGCTTCCAGCACCTGTTCGCCATGTTTGGCGCCACCGTGCTGGTGCCTATCCTGTTCAAGATCAACCCGGCGACCGTGCTGTTGTTCAACGGCATCGGCACGCTGCTGTATCTGTTCATCTGTAAAGGCAAGATCCCGGCCTACCTCGGTTCCAGCTTCGCGTTTATCTCGCCGGTGCTGCTGCTGTTGCCGCTCGGTTACGAAGTGGCGTTGGGCGGTTTCATCATGTGCGGCGTGCTGTTCTGCCTGGTGGCGCTGATCGTGAAAAAGGCCGGCACCGGCTGGCTGGACGTGATGTTCCCGCCGGCGGCGATGGGGGCGATCGTCGCCGTCATCGGCCTGGAGTTGGCGGGCGTGGCGGCCAATATGGCGGGGCTGCTGCCGGCGGAAGGCGCCAGCGCCGACTCGACCACCATCACCATTTCGCTGGTGACGCTGGCGGTCACGGTGCTCGGTTCAGTACTGTTCCGCGGCTTCCTGGCGATTATCCCGATCCTGATCGGCGTACTGGTGGGCTATGCACTGTCGTTCTTCATGGGCGTGGTGGATTTGACCCCGATCCGCGAGGCGCACTGGTTCGCGCTGCCGACCTTCTACACCCCGCGCTTTGAGTGGTTCGCCATCTTCACCATTCTGCCGGCGGCGCTGGTGGTGATCGCCGAGCACGTCGGCCACCTGGTGGTGACCGCCAACATCGTGAAAAAAGACCTGATCCGCGATCCGGGCCTGCACCGCTCGATGTTCGCCAACGGCATCTCGACGGTATTCTCCGGCTTCTTCGGCTCCACGCCGAACACCACCTACGGCGAGAACATTGGCGTGATGGCCATCACCAAGGTCTACAGCACCTGGGTGATCGGCGGCGCGGCGGTGCTGGCGATCCTGTTGTCCTGCATCGGTAAGCTGGCGGCGGCGATCCAGGCGGTGCCGGTGCCGGTGATGGGCGGCGTTTCGCTGCTGCTGTACGGTGTGATCGGCGCTTCGGGCATTCGCGTGCTGATCGAATCCAAAGTGGATTACAACAAAGCGCAGAACCTGATTTTGACCTCGGTGATCCTGATCATCGGCGTGAGCGGCGCCAAGGTGCACATCGGCGCGGCGGAGCTGAAAGGCATGGCGCTGGCGACCATCGTCGGCATTGGCTTGAGCCTGCTGTTCAAGGTCATCAGCCTGTTCCGCAAGGAAGAAGAAGTGCTTGACGCGCCGGACGAACCGGCGGAGCAGAAGTAACGAAAAGGGCAGCCCAGGGGCTGCCCTTTTGACTTATGGCATTCGCCTTAGCTGCGAATTTTGCGGTACACGAACAGCACCACGATGGCGCCGATAACCGCCACCACGAAGCTGCCGAAGTTGAAGCCGTCAACCTTGCCGTAGCCGAAGAAGGTGCTGATATAGCCGCCGACCACGGCGCCGATGATCCCCAGCACGACGGTCAGAATAAAGCCGCCGCCGTCTTTGCCGGGCATGATCCACTTAGCCAAAATACCGGCGATCAGGCCGAAGATAATCCAGGAAATAATCCCCATTTACTGCTCCTTTCTTTGGTGGCTGAGAATAGCTTACTGCTGGGTGGCCGGCTGAGTATTGCCGTTCACCGCCGCATCGGTCTCTTGTTTCAACTCTTGCGCTTTGTTTTCGGCGCTGTTCTTGATGGCTTCGGTCTTCGCCTTGGCCTGCTCGGTCAGATCGTTGGCGCCGTTGATGGCGTCGTTTTTGATGGCCTTGGCCTGATCCACCAACTGCTGGCTCTGTTTGCCTGCGTCGTCTTTGATCGCGGCGGCTTTGGCCTTGGCGTCGTTGGTGATGGCGTCCGCCTGCTTGGCGGCGTCTTCTTTAATCGCCGAAGCTTTGTCTTTCAGCTGATCCGCCTGAGTGGCGGCCTCTTTTTTGATTTCATCCGCCGTCGCTTTCGCTTTGTCCGTCAGATCGTCCGCTTTTTTCTGGGCGGCGTCTTTCATCTGCTCGGCGCTGTCTTTGGCTTTATCCAGGTTGGCGTCAACCTTGGAGGAGTCATCACAGCCGGCAACCAACAACCCGATAAAGGAGGCCAACAGCACTTTATTCCATACTTTCATCGTCTATATCCTTGCAGAAACCTTGTTGATGGTGATTGCATTTAGCCTACCTATACTAGGTCAGATTTTACTTAAATTACAAATTTAACCTGCGCAGGCATGGAGTTAGGGAATGATATCGGATAATTCTTGCCTCGGCGGGCGCCGCCGCCGATCAAGCGGCGCTTAGGCATTGTTCACTATTGCGGCATAAGATCCTGCCGGTTCAACAGCGCCCGTTTTCTGTGTTAAACTGCCCACGTTTTTCTGCCAGTTTTGGTTGAGGTGCTTCTCTGAATACGCCGGCACAGCTTTCACTGCCACTTTATCTTCCCGATGATGAAACTTTCGCCAGTTTTTATCCGGGCGAGAACCCATCCCTATTAGCCGCGATCCAATCCGCCGTCCGTCAGGAACATGGCAGCTATATCTATTTCTGGTCGCGTGAAGGCGGCGGGCGCAGCCATCTGCTGCATGCGGCCTGCGCCGAGCTTTCGCAGAAAGGCGAAGCGGTGGGCTATGTGCCGCTCGACAAGCGCGCCTACTTCGTGCCTGAAGTGTTGGACGGCATGGAGCAGTTGGCGCTGGTCTGCATCGACAATATCGAATGCATCGCCGGCGACGAAGAGTGGGAAATGGCGATCTTCAACCTCTACAACCGCATCCTGGAAACCGGCCGCACCCGTTTGTTCATCACCGGGGATCGTCCGCCGCGTCAGCTGAACCTGCGTTTACCGGATCTGGCTTCACGCCTGGACTGGGGGCAGATCTACAAGTTGCAGCCGCTGTCGGACGAAGAGAAACTGCTGGCGCTGCAGCTGCGCGGCAAACTGCGCGGCTTCGAGCTGCCGGAAGATGTGGGCCGCTTTCTGCTGAAACGACTGGATCGCGAGATGCGCACGCTGTTTATGACCCTCGATCAACTCGATCGCGCCTCGATCACCGCCCAACGCAAGCTCACCATCCCGTTCGTTAAAGAGATCCTGGGGCTGTAACGGGCGGGCTAATCTGCCTATTTTTCCGCGTGTTCCAGCAGGGAGCAGTAGTGCTCAACCTGCTGGCGTTGCCGATCGTTTCGCAGTTGCAAAGCGAGATTGATATGTTCCAGACACTGCGCATTGTCTGCAAGCCGTGGGTCGATTTTCCCCTGCTGTGCCAACCAGGCCGCCACGTCAGCCCAGCGCCACAGCGGTGAGGCGCCGCCGAGCCGTTGAATGGGGGAAGGGAAGCCGCCGGGGCCGCGAGTCCCGTCTTTTAGCATGGCGATCGCCTGACGCGACAGTTCGGTGAGCTCGGCAATATCGCTTAATCCCACCAGACTGGAGTCCACCGATATCACCTTGGCGCCGATATTTGCGGATTCAATATCGCTGATGGCGCTGCAAATCGCGTGCGCAAAGTTATCGCTTTCTCGATCGAACTCCAGGTAAACGGCTTTACCGTAGAAACAGATCAGCGCGTCATCGCATCCCGCCGCATACAGCGCATCTTCCAGCCCGGCGGTATCGGCGGTGACCCCATCCAGCGTCAATGAGAAATGATAGAGCGTCATGGTGATTCTCCGGTTATTTTTTCTGCGACAGCGCCAGGCAGTGATCGACTTTGCGCCGAATCTGTTTGGCATGTACCTCTGGGTTTTTTGGCGTGCTCCAGATGCTCATCATATGTTCTTGATGCCCGGCAAAGGCGCAATGTAGTCGGCCAAATGCGTGCCCCTTGCTGGGCCGAAAATGCCAACCCTGAGAAAGGGCGTAAGCTAATGCCGCCTGAATGTGCTTGTCTGGGTGTTTTTTCATCGCTCGTCCAGTGATGCGATCAGGGTAGGTGGGGTGTTGACGATTGTCAACGGCTGTTTCACCGAGAGATTTGGCGTTTGCGCAGCATAGCAACGGAAGAAGACTGTGATGATGAAAAGTATTTATATAACAATTAATTAAAAATAGCCCTGTTCAGGGCTATTGGTATTTTGCGGTTCAATAAGAGATTTGCCGGACGATTACAAAATCTCCAGCACCTGCTCCGGCGGCCGGCCGATGCGCGCCTTGCTGCCTTTCACCACGATCGGGCGTTCGATCAGTTTCGGGTTCGCCGTCATTGCCGCCAGCAGTTGCTCTTCGCTCAGGCTGTCGTCCGCCAGCTTCAATTCCTTGTACAGATCTTCTTTTTTGCGCATCAGCTCGCGCGCGGATGTGAAGCCCAGTTCCTTCAACAGCTTTTTCAGCTCATCGACCGTAGGGGGCGTTTCGAGGTACAGCACCACCTTGGGATCGACGCCGTGCTGTTCCAGCAGCGCCAGGGTTTCACGGCTCTTGGAGCAGCGCGGGTTGTGGTAAATCGTGACGTTTTTCATGGCGTTCATTCCTTGTTGAATCAGCTGCGCTGGTATTGGCGGAAGCGCTGTTGCAGTTGGCGCAGCTGGTCGATGCGTGCATCGTAGCGCGCCTGTTTCAGGCTGCCGAGTTTCTGCAGCGAGCTGGCATTGCTGAGCAGGCCGATAGCCTGATCGAGCCGGCCGTTCAGCGCCAGGCTTTCGGCGCGGGCCGACAGCTCTTCATCGCGCAGCCCCTGAGCGGCGCTGGCCTGCGCCAGCAGATCCCAGCCGTTCGGATCGTCCGGATGGGCAAAGGTGTAGCGGTTCAGGATCTTCGACGCCTGCGCCGGCTGGTTGCCTTCGACATAGGCGTTGGCCAGGTTGAGCTGCAGCACCGGGTTGTTGTTCTGGGCGGCGTTGGCCGCCTGCAGGCGGGCGATGGCCTGCGGCGCGCGTTTCTGGCCGAGATCGATATCGGTCATCAGGTCAATCAGCCAGACGTTTTTCGCATCCTGCGCCAGCATCGGTTGAATGATGTTGCGCGCGTCGTCGTATTTTTTCGCTTCATAGAACAGGATGGCGCGGCCGTATTTGGCGGCCGCCTGTTCGCGCACGTTCCCCTTGCTGAGCGAGCCGAGCAGCTCTTCATTCAGGCCATAGCCTTCCGAGCTGTACATGCCCAGTGCGCGCACCTTGGCCATCAGGTAATCCTGCGAAGACTGCACGATGTGTTTCTGCATCTGGTTGGCGCGGTTGCGCGCGTCGGAGAGACGGCTGTCCGGCAAGGGGTGCGTCAGCAGCATTTCCGGCGGCTTGGAGGCGTAACGCGACTGATCCGAGAGTTTCTGCAGGAAGTCGGGCATCGCTTCCGGATCGAAACCGGCGCGCTGCAGCACCTGAATGCCGATGCGATCGGCTTCCTGTTCGTTCGATTGGGTAAAGCTGATCATGCCCTGCTGGGTGCCGGCCATGGTGCCGCTCAGCGCCGCCATGCCCATGGTCGGGTTGGCCATCGCCAGCAGGATGGAACCAAGTGCGCCCACCCAGGTCAACGGGGCGTTGCGTTGCTGATCTTCCATTGCGCGCGCCAGGTGGCGCTGGGTGACGTGCGAGATTTCGTGCGCCAGCACCGAGGCCAGCTGGCTTTCGTTGTCGCTGACGCGGAACAGGGCGGAATGCAGCACCACGTTGCCGCCGAAGAAGGCGAAGGCGTTGATTTCGTCGTTGCGCACCAGATAGAAATGGAACGGCGTGCGCACCGAATAGGCGCTGGCCACCAGCCGGTTGCCCAGTTGGTTGATGTATTGACTCAGCAGCGGATCGTTGATCAGCGGGGCGCTGGCGCGCAGTTGGCGCACGTAGAAGTCGCCCATCGCCAGCTCTTGTCCGATGCTCAGGGTGCCGCCGGCGGAGGTGCCCATATCCGGCAACTGGTCCTGGCTTTCCGCCTGTGCTGGCGCCAGGGCGGTGGCGTTCAACGTGCCGAGCAACAGCACCGCTAACGCGGTTTTGGTCAACCGGTTGGTCATAGTCAGGCGTTTCCCTTAAATAATCATTTCTAAGACGTCAGCAGCAGACAAGAGTTCTTTATTCCCACGGCGCGATCCGCGTGAAAGTGCGGCGGATCACAAACCGCCGCGACGGCAATCATCACATCATAGTCAGCGGCAGGCGACAAGGAAACGTTAGCCGGGGGTGAATAGGGCAAAAAAGTTTTATTTTTCATTTCGAAGGGCGTCTTCTCCGTCGGGAGCGAGACGGAACTTCAATAAAACGCGGATAAAGTTAGTCTGTGTTTTATTGACAAGATAAACGCAGACTCATATAGTCTGCGTTATTGAAGGTTTACTGACGGTCAAAAACGGACATATGGCGTACATCACAACCAGCGTTGAATATGGCATCCACTGCCTGCTGTGGCTGGTCGGCGATAACCAGCGCGCGCTCAGCAGCCGCGAACTCGCCGAACTGCAAGGGATCTCCCCCAGCTTTCTGGCCAAGATTTTCCCCAAGCTGGAAAAGGCGGGCATCGTCGCCGCCAGTGAAGGGGTGCGAGGCGGTTACCGGCTGGCCCGTCCGGCGAAAGAGATCAGCTTTCTGGAGATTATCGACGCCATCGAGGGGCACAAGCCGCTGTTCGATTGCCAGGAGGTGCGCGGGCGCTGTGCGGTGTTCGATGACTCCCCGCCGGATTGGGCGATCTCCGGCAAATGCGCTATCCATGCGGTGATGCTGCAGGCGGAGAAGGCGATGCGCGATGCGCTGGCGGCGCAGACCCTCGGCGCCGTCGCCGCCCGCTTTGGCCGCAAGGCGCCGCAGGGCTTCTTCGGTGAGGTCAACCTCTGGCTCGACGAGCGCATGACGGAACGCACCGCGCGCAGCGGCAAAACGGCGCGCGCCAAGTCCTAATCGCCGCCTTTCCTTAAAGCGAAACACACTTTTTCCCGCCTCTTCGGAAGGGGCGGGCGGGCCTTCTGCACCCTGTTACGGGAGCGGAACGGCATCGTTCATCCGAAAAAACTGCGGGCAGCCTTGTCGCCCGGTTAACCCTGTATGAAGGAGTCATCCCATGACGCAGAAAATAGTGATTGCCGGTTCCGGTTTTGCCGGTTTTTGGGCCGCCGTGTCCGCCATGCGCGCCATTACCCTTGCCGGTAAGCATGAGGATATCGAGGTGATCATGGTCTCACCGACGCCAACGGTCACCATCCGCCCGCGCCTGTATGAAGCGGTGTTGGAAAACATGAACCCGGATATTTCCGCGCAGCTCGCCGCCGTCGGCGTACGGCACCTGGCCGGGACGGTAGAGGGCATCGATGCCGTCGCCAAAACGCTCACGGTGGCGCAGGCGACGGGGGAAGCCCTTGAATTGGTTTACGACCGCCTGGTGTGGGCCACCGGCAGTCGGCTCTCCGTGCCTGCGGTACCGGGCTTTGCCGAATACGGTTTCAACGTCGATACGCTGGAAAGCGCGCAGCGTCTGGATGCTCATATTAAAGCGCTGGCGGCCAAACCGTCGACGCCGGCGCGCAACACCGCCGTGGTGGTGGGAGCGGGACTGACCGGCCTGGAGAGCGCGGCGGAGATGCCGCAACGGCTGCGCGATGCGCTGGGCAAAGACGAGAACGTGCGCGTGGTGATCGTCGATACCGCGCCGGAAGTGGGCGCGGGAATGGGGGCAGAGCCGGGGGCGGTGATACGCCAGGCGCTGGCGGAGTGCGGCGTGGAAGCGCGGGCCGGCCTGCGCGTTTCGGCTATCGATGCCGAGGGAGTGATGCTGTCGAACGGTGAGCGCATCGCCGCCAACACGGTGATCCTGGCGGCGGGCGTGCGGGCGCACCCGCTGACCGAACAGATCCCCGGCGAGCGCGACGGCAGTGGCCGAGTGATCGGCGACGCTTTCCTGCGTGCGCCGGCGGCGGCGGGCATTTTCGTGACCGGCGATACGGTAAAGGCGGCGACCGATGATCTCGGTAACCACAACCTGATGACCTGCCAGCATGCGCTGAGCCTTGGCCGTGTCGCCGGCCATAATGCGGCGGCGGAGCTGACGGGCTTGCCGGCGCACCCTTACAGCCAGCCGAAGTATGTGACCTGTCTGGATCTGGGCCCCTGGGGCGCGCTGTATACCGAAGGCTGGGAGCGCCAGGTGCGCTTTACCCGTGAGGAAGGCAAAAAGATTAAGCAGGAGATCAACACGCAGTGGATTTACCCACCGGCGGCGGATCGCGAGGCGCTGTTTGCCGTCGCCAATCCGGATTTCGTGATTGTGCCTTAAAGAAAAGAGAAAACGGGAGCGGCAACGCTCCCGTCGTCATTGGCCCAGCGGCAGGAACGAGCGCTCCGGCACCACGGTTTTCATCACCAGCGTGGAGCTCAGGCGCTGCACGCCCGGCAGAGCGGAGAGCTTCTCGTCGTAAAGCTGCTGGAAGGCGGGCAGATCGCGGGCGATCACGTGCAGCAGATAGTCCGGATCGCCAAACAGCCGCTGCGCCTGCACCACCTGGGGAATGTCCACCATGGCGTTTTCGAAGGTTTCAACGGCGCGGCGATCGCCTTCGCGCATGGTGACGAACACCAGGGCGGAAAAGTTATAGCCCAGGCTGCCGGGATCGAGCTGGGCGCGGTAACCCCTGATCACCCCGGACTCCTCTAATGCGCGCACCCGGCGGTGGCAGGGGGACACGCTCAAACCGATCCGCTCGGCCAGCTCGGTCACCGACAAACGCCCGTCGGCCTGCAGTTCAGCAAGAATCTTGCGATCAATCTTATCCATTTGGAAAAATTTCCCCGCTTATGCCGGTTTCAGGCAAGTAATTGAAAGCACATTTTAACGCCTTGAGGATATTCTTGCCATCTGTTGAACGGTTTTGACGGCCGCCGCGGCAGGCGGAGGCCGTTCTTCTTCCAAGAGGAAAGCGCAATGGTTCTTTGTTCGGAATGGCGCGGCGCGTTTGAGAGGGCGCCGGCATGACGCTCGCTCTGTTCGCCGCTTTTTGGGCGGTGTCGATTTTGTTGGTGATCACGCCGGGTATGGATTGGGCCTATGTGATCTCGGCGGGCATTCGCGGGCGGGTAGTGGTGCCTGCCGTCGCCGGCTTGCTGTTTGGCCACCTGCTGATGATTGCGATCGTGGTGGCGGGCGTCGGCGCGCTGCTGGTCGGCAACCCGCTGGCGCTGACGGCGCTTACCTTGCTGGGGGCGGCTTATCTGTTGTGGATCGGTTTCAACATGCTGCTGCACCCGCCGGTGCCCGGCGCCGGCGAAGATCAGTGTTCCGATTCCTGGCTGCGCTGGGCCGGCAAGGGCGTGTGCGTCAGCGGGCTGAACCCCAAGGTGTTTCTGCTGTTTCTGGCGCTGCTGCCGCAGTTTACCGACGCCCGGGCCGAATGGTCGGTGCCGATGCAGATGCTGGCGTTGGGCGTGGTGCATTTGATCAGCTGCGGCCTGGTGTATCTGCTGGTGGGATTCGGTTCGCAGTCGGTGCTGCGCACGCGCCCGCAGGCTGCGAAGGTGGTGGGGCGCATCTCCGGCGCGGCGATGATCGTCATCGCCCTCGGGCTGCTGGCCGAGCAGGCGCTGAAATAGTGGTTCGAAAGGCCCGCTTGTGCGGGCCTGGCGGTATCAGGCTTTGACGGCGAGCAGCACCGATGAGGCTTTGATCAGGGCAATGGCGCGCGAACCGTTCTTCAGCGCCATCTCCTGCAGGCTTTCATTGGTGATCACCGACGTCAGCACAAAACCGGCATCCGCTTTGAGGTGTACGGTGCTGTTGACTGCGCCGTGCTCAACCGCAATCACTTCCCCGGCAAACTGGTTGCGGGCGGAAAAACGCAAACCGCAATCCTCTGTTGCCAGGATCACCCACGGCGCTTTAATCAGCGCGACGGCCTCTTTACCGATGGTTAACCCCAGCGACTGTTGGCTTTGTACCGTGACGATAGCCACCAGTTTTTCACCGCCCTGCAGGGTGATCTCCACTTCGTCATTGACGGCGCCTTTGGCGACGGCGGACACGGTACCGGCTAACTGGTTACGGGCTGAAACGGGCATAGATTCTCCTTGAAAGGGGCAAACGGTAAAATTTGTCGCCAGCATGGGCCCTAACCGCCGCGATTGCCAATGTCGCGGGGGAAGAGTGTGAACTGGGGCGGCCTTGCTGAAAAATTAACGTCGGTAGATGTCCGGTCGGGCGATCTGCCAGACAAAATCGGGACAGTTGATGGCGGTATAGCCTACTTTTTCATAGAGCCAAGGGGCGGTGCTGGTGACCAGCATGATTCGCCGCAGCGTCGCCATCAGCGGATGGGCCTGGCAGCATTCCGCCAGCCACAGGCCCAACCCGCCTTTTTGATGCGTCTCCAGCACGTACACGTCGCACAGATAGCCGAAGGTGGCGTAATCGGTGACCAGCCGGGCGAAACCGATTTGTCTGGTGCCGTGATACAAGCCGAAGCACAGGCTGTGGGAGAGGGACTGGCGAACGGTCTCTTTATCAATGCCCTCCGCCCATGACGAACGGGTCAGAAATGCATGAATGGCGTCAATATCCAGCAGGCTGGGCTCGGTGCTGACGAGATAGTCAGCACGCCGCCACTCCCGTGGGGCAGGAATTGTCATGAGGGTTCTTCTCCTGTGCAAGCGTTAAGGTCTGGGCCGCCGTTCAGGCGTGCAGTTCGGCGACCGTCATGGTGAAAATCAGCGTGTCTTCGCCCTCGTTGGCGTAACGGTGCGGGCCGTCCGTTCTGGCGACCGCCGAACAGCCTGGCGTAATCCTGAGCTCGGTTTGTTCGACGGCAAGGCTCAAGACGCCTTGTTCAACGTGCAGCAGCTCGAAGGTGCCCGCTGGATGGCCGCCCGATGCATAGGCTTCCCCCGGCGCCATTTCCCAGCGCCACAGTTCTATCATATTCGGGCCGCGGGTGCCTGCCAGCAAGCGGGCCGAGCCGCTGCGATCGCCGTGCCACAGCGTGGGAATGTCTTGGCTTTCAATCAGGTAGGCGGCGGGTGCGCGGGTCACGTTGACGATGTCCGCCACCGACAGGCCCAGCGCTGCCGCGAGTTTGCACAGGATGGCGATGCTGGGATTGGCGCTGCCTTTCTCGATCTCCACCAGCATGCCCTTGCTGACGCCCGCCCGGCGCGACAGTTCGTCCAGCGACAGCTTTTGGCTTTTTCGCTGCTGTTTGATGCGGTGTGACACCGCTTCGCTGACGGTTTGCACGTCGGCGCCGAACTCGGTCGGTCTGTTGACTTTTTCGCTCATCGGTCAATATTATGGAATAAAATGGTCAGTATAGGATTATTCAATGATTTTAGTCGATCCGTCAATCGATCCGGCCGTCGCTGCGCTGGCGCCCGGATTCCGGGCGTTAAGCATTACCGTGGCCGCGGCTCCCATAACCAACCCGGACGTGGGGGCGCTGGCGTTGGCGCAGGCCTGTCGCGCCCTCGGCGAGGAGGACGCGCCCTGGGCTGAGGCGCATCTCTCGGCCTGGCGCGATGTCTTCATGCGGTTTGGCGCCAAACCCAAGCGTACGCCCTGTTCCGCCGATGCCTTGCGCAAGCGCGCGCTGCGCGACGGCACGATGCCCAGCATCGATCCGGTGGTCGATCTCTACAACGCCGTCAGCATTCGTTATGCGGTGCCGGTGGGGGGCGAGAATATCGCGGCTTATGTCGGCGAGCCGCGGCTGATCGTCGCGGAAGGCAGTGAGCTGTTCGATACCGTCAAGGAGGGTGCGGTGATCCATGAATCGCCGGAGGCGGGGGAGGTGGTCTGGCGCGACGATCGCGGCGTGACCTGCCGCCGCTGGAACTGGCGTCAGGGCGTCAGAACCCGGCTGAGCGCCGAGGCCGAACGGATGTGGTTCATCCTGGAGAGCCTGCCGGCAATGCCGTTGGCGGCGCTGCATGCGGCGGGCGACGAATTGATTGCCGGTTTACGACAAATGATGCCCGGCGTTGCGATAGAGCAACGGCTCATCGGCTGCACCTCGTAACCGGCCTCAGCACTGGCGGCGGACCAATCCGCTGATCAAATCCAGCGCGTCGTCCGCCGCCGCGATTTCGCTCTCGCTGAGCGCCTGCCGCTCGATGAAGCTCTCGATAGCTTCCAGCAGAGAGAAGACGCTGATTTCATCCCCTATTTTCACGACTTCGCACACGCCGCGCCCAATTGCCTGGCAGATTGCCTCATCAAATTCAAATGGCTTGTTGTTCATCTCTCCCCCGACGGCATTTGGGATTATGACGACCATGTTACCGGTTTTTACACGGCGGCGGTCTGACGAAAATCCCATTTCTTTTCGTTGCTGCAGAATGGCTCACGATCGCGTGCGTTGGCGAAATTCTGATTTCCTTACGGCGGTCAGATTTCCCTTGAGACCGCCTGAGCGGCGCGGTATTGTCGCCAAATGACGACAATACCGCCTCATTGTCCGCATAAAAAATTTATGACGTTATCATCCCTTCATCCCGCTGCCGTGCGGGATTTTTTTATGAGGTTTATCTCAAAGTGCGGATAACCTCGACGCGATCGCTTGCCATGTTCTGGGAATAATCCTAGCTTGAAATAGTCATTTAGGGTTAGCAATCCCTCATGACCTCCTTGTAATACTTGATGCACCAGAACGTCTTCTCCCCCGCTTAGGCGGGGGTTTTTAATGATGTGCATCGGCAAAGGCCGTCAACGTAGAACCGACAGAGTTCGTGACGATAATCACTTCAAGCATCAAGGGACGGGACAATGAAAAATGATTTGGCGGCGGCGATCGCGATTGGCTGTGTGCTGTTGTTCGCACTGGCGGTTGGTTCGCCCCTCTCCATCAGCGCCTCGCTGTAATCTTCCACGGCCCCGTCCGGGGCCGTTCACCCAGTCTGTCGCCGCGTCTGCGGATTTTTGCGCCAATCGCTCGCCTGCGCGATAAAATCAGCCAAATCGCTGTTGATGTATGGCCAACTTTGAGTACTCTGAGTGCCTTGCACACCTCGAGTGCGCCCGTTCTATCTATGCTTTAATCAGGCCCATCACAGGAATCGCTATGCCCGCCCGCCAAATCTCGAGGAGCCCGCTCTGATGCTGGAGATGCTATTACAGTGGTACCGCCGCCGTTTCACCGATCCACAGGCTATCGCGTTGCTGGTGATTCTGGTCGCCGGCTTCCTCATTCTCTATTTTCTGCACGGCATTCTGACCCCGCTGCTGGTCGCCATCGTGCTGGCGTATCTGCTGGAGTGGCCGACCGCGCGCCTGCAGCGCATCGGCTGTTCGCGCACCTGGGCGGCGAGCATCATGCTGCTGGTGTTTGCGGGCATCGCCATGCTGCTGGTGTTCGTCGTCGCGCCGACCGCCTGGCAGCAGGGCATCAATCTGATGAGCGATCTGCCGGGCATGCTCAACCAGTTCTATAACTTTGCCGCGACGCTGCCGAAGCGTTATCCGGCGCTGGTGGATGCCGGCATCATCGACATGATGGCGGAAAATCTGCGCAGCCGGCTGTCCGGCATGGGCGAGTCGGTGGTGAAATTCTCGCTGGCGTCGCTGGTCGGTCTGTTGACGCTGGCTATCTACCTGATCCTGGTGCCGATGATGATGTTCTTCCTGTTGAAAGACAAAGAGCAGCTGCTGAACGCGGTGCGCCGCGTGTTGCCGCGCAATCGCGGTCTGGCGGGGCAGGTCTGGAACGAGATGAATCAGCAGATCACCAACTATATTCGCGGCAAGGTGCTGGAGATGGTGATTGTCGGCGTGGCGACCTACCTGGTGTTCGCCGTGCTGGACATGCGCTACTCGCTGCTGCTGGCGGTGCTGGTGGGTTTTTCGGTGCTGATCCCCTATATCGGCGCGGTGCTGGTCACCATACCGGTGGTGGTGGTAGCGCTGTTCCAGTGGGGCGTCGGCGCCGATTTCTGGACGCTGATCGTCGCCTATCTGGTGGTGCAGGGGCTGGACGGCAACCTGCTGGTGCCGATCCTGTTCTCCGAGGCGGTCAACCTGCATCCGCTGGTGATTATCCTGTCGGTGATCGTGTTCGGCGGAATGTGGGGCTTCTGGGGCGTGTTTTTCGCCATACCGCTGGCGACGCTGGTGAAGGCGGTGATTCACGCCTGGCCGGATGAACTGCGGGTCGAGGTGGAAGACAAGGCCGGCTGACGGAGGGAAACGAAGCGCAGCAGGCCGCTGCGCTTCGTGAGAATTACTGCTGCAGGTAGTTCAGAACGATGTCGTGGTGATTGGTGGTTTTGAAATCATCAAACACTTTTTCAATCTTGCCTTTGGCGTCGATCAGGAAGCTGATGCGGTGAATGCCGTCATAGGTCTTGCCCATGAAGGTTTTCTCGCCCCACACGCCAAACTGTTGCGATACCTGATGGTCTTCATCAGACAACAGCGTGAAGTTGAGCAGCTCCTTTTCGGCGAAGCGCGACAGTTTTTCCGGTTTGTCGGTGCTGATGCCCAGCACTTCGACGCCGGCCTTTTTCAATTCGTCCATGTTGTCCCGCAGGCCGCAGGCTTGCACGGTGCAGCCCGGCGTCATCGCCTTCGGATAGAAATAAACCAATACTCGCTGTCCCTGGAAGTCGGCCAAATTAATTTCCTCACCGTCCTGGTCAGGCAAACTAAATTTCGGCGCTGTGTCACCGGCTTTCAATGGGCTCATCACTACTCTCCATCTTTCTCATCATGCTGTGGATAGTTCACCACGCTAATACTGCCTTGCGCGTTCAATTCTGTACATAGGCGATGGAAGGCTTGCTCAATATTTGAGGCGTCCCGATCGCCGGAACTGTGGGCGGTGATTTGAATATACAGCTGCGGCGGCAGGTCGCCGTCCGCTGGCTGCGTGCGTGAGACCAGCTCGGCGATATTCATCTGGCTGGAGTCGAACAGATCGGTAAAACGTTCGATGATGTGCGGCGAGTCCTTCACCTCGACCTGAACCCACACGGTGGCCGGCATCGGCGGCCTTTCATGCGAGTTTGTGCGCTTCATCACGATCAGCAGCTCCAGCTCCGCGCCTTTTTGCGGCAGGGTGGATTCGATCAGGGTGATGGCGTTCCAGCTGCCGGACAGCAGCATGATGAACGTGAACTCCTCTCCCAGCATGGCCAGACGGCTATCTTCGATATTGCATCCGCAACTGCTGACGTGGCGGGTGATGGTATTGACGATTCCGGGGCGGTCGGCGCCGAGCGCGGTAATCACGAGATAGTGTTCGTCTGACTGAGGCAAAATGGCGCTTCCTGTCGTGCTTAATGGGGTTACCATGGTAAACATAAAAAAAACCGCCTGCCAAGCGCTTACAACGCGGTTGTGCGCTTGCTTTTGGATAGGCAGCAAAAGTACCATGAGTGACTTGTTTGTGGAGGGGACGGCCAATGTTTACGGGAAGTATTGTTGCACTGGTTACGCCGATGGACGACAAAGGTGCTGTCGATCGCGCGAGCCTGAAAAAATTGATCGATTATCATGTAGCCAGTGGCACCGCGGCGATCGTTTCCGTAGGGACCACCGGCGAGTCCGCAACGCTTGCCCATGACGAGCACGTTGACGTGGTGCTGCAGACGCTGGAGCTGGCCGACGGCCGCATTCCGGTGATCGCCGGCACCGGCGCCAACGCTACCGCCGAAGCCATCGCGCTCACCACCCGCTTCGCCAACACTGGCGTGGTAGGTTGTTTGACGGTGACGCCGTACTACAATAAGCCGACGCAGGAAGGGCTGTATCAGCACTTCAAGGCGATCGCCGAGAGCACCGAGCTGCCGCAGATCCTGTATAACGTGCCTTCGCGCACCGGCTGCGACATGCTGCCGCCGACCATCGCTCGGCTGGCGAAAATCAAGAATATTGTTGCTGTAAAAGAAGCGACGGGGAACTTAAGTCGCGTTAGTCAGATCCAAGTGCTGGTTGACGATGAAGACTTCATTTTGCTGAGCGGCGACGACGCCAGCGGGCTGGACTTCATGCAACTGGGCGGCAAAGGGGTGATTTCCGTGACGGCCAACGTGGCTGCGCGCGAGATGGCGGAACTTTGTGCGCTGGCGGCGCAGGGCAAATTCGCCGAAGCGCGCCGCTTAAATCAGCGCTTGATGCCGTTGCATCAGGATCTATTTGTAGAAGCAAACCCAATTCCGGTGAAGTGGGCCTGTAAGGCGTTGGGATTGATGGCAACCGATACGCTGCGTTTGCCGATGACGCCGTTGAGCGAAACCGCCCGCCCGGTGGTGGAGCGCGCGCTGAAAAGCGTCGGTTTGCTGTAACTCTAAGGGAAATTTGATGGCTTATTCATTGCAAAAGTCGACGGTAGCAAAAGTAGTGGGCATCTCTTTGGTGATGATGCTGGCGGCCTGCAGCAGCGATCAGCGCTACAAGCGCCAGGTCAGCGGCGACGAGGCTTACCTCGACGCGGCTCCGCTCAAGGCGCTGAACGCGCCGTCCGGCATGATCCTGCCGGTGCAGAGCGGCAACTATGACGTGCCCGCCACGACGCTGCAAGGCAACGTCGGCAAGCAACTGGACATTCGTCCGCCGGTGCAGCCGTTGGCGCTGCTGAGCGGTTCTCGCGCGCAATACGCCGGCGACAGCGGCACGCTGCTGCTGGAAAACAGCCCGCAGAACCAAAACCTGTGGTCGCGCGTCGTCAGCCTGCTGCAGGCGAAGAACATCGCGATCGCTTCCCGCCAGGACGCCGGTCAGACCCTGACCACCGACTGGGTGAAGTGGAACCGTCTGGACGAAGACAACCAGTACGAAGGCCGTTATCAGATCAGCGTGCAGCAACAAGGCTACCAGCAGGCGCTGGTGGTGAAAAGCGTTGGCCTGCAGCAGCAGGGCAAGACCGAACAGGTCACCGATCAGTCTGAGATCCAGCGTTACAATGGCATGATGATCAACACCCTGATCGAAGGTCTGGACAAGCAGGACAATCTGGCGAGCAGCCAGACCGCCAGCCGCTTCGGCGCGCTGGACGTGCAGAGCGGCGCCGATGATACCGGCCTGCCGATGCTGGTCGTGCGCGGCCCGTACACCGTGGTGTGGGATCGCCTGCCGCCGGCGCTCGAAAAACTGGGGATGAAAGTGGGTGACCGCAGCCGTCCGCAGGGCACCGTCGCCGTGACCTACAAGTCCCTGAGCAGCAGCGATTGGGATGCGTTGGGCGTCAAGGATCCTGAGCTGGCGGAAGGGGATTACAAGCTGCAGGTCGGCGATCTCAACAACCGCACCAGTCTGCAATTCATCGATCCGAAAGGCAAACCGCTCACCCAGTCGAAAAACGACGCACTGGTGGCGGCATTCCAGTCTGCCTTCAGTAAAACCAGCGTTAAATAACCAAAAAGGGGCTTCGGCCCCTTTTTGTTTTGTCTATACGGTATCGTTTGCGTCGCAGGTTTGGCACAATAGTGCCCGGCACGCCAAAGAATTCATTAGGTCAATTCTATACCCCCTAATTTCGGGCCGCGCTCGGGAGACAACGGGGATACATCACTGGAGTAAGTAAGATGCAAAAGCTAGCTGAGCTGTATCGCGGAAAGGCAAAAACCGTTTACACCACCGAGAATCCCGATCTGTTGGTGTTGGAGTTCCGCAACGATACGTCAGCACTGGATGGTCAGCGCATTGAGCAGTTCGATCGCAAAGGCATGGTGAACAACAAGTTCAACCATTTCATCATGAGCAAACTGGAAGAAGCCGGCATCCCGACCCAGATGGAGCGTCTGCTGTCCGACAACGAAGTGCTGGTGAAGAAGCTGGACATGGTGCCGGTGGAATGCGTGATCCGCAACCGCGCCGCCGGTTCGCTGGTGAAGCGTCTGGGCATCGAAGAAGGTCTGGTGCTGAACCCGCCGCTGTTCGATCTGTTCCTGAAAAACGACGCCATGCACGATCCGATGGTCAACGAATCCTACTGCGAAACCTTCGGCTGGGTGAGCAAAGAGCATCTGGCGCGCATGCGTGAGCTGAGCTATCGCGCCAACGAAGTATTGACCAAGCTGTTCGACGACGCCGGCCTGATCCTGGTCGATTTCAAGCTGGAATTCGGCCTGTTCAACGGCGAAGTGGTGCTGGGCGATGAATTCTCGCCGGACGGCAGCCGTCTGTGGGACAAAAACACCCTGGACAAGATGGACAAAGACCGCTTCCGTCAAAGCCTGGGCGGGCTGATCGAAGCCTACGAAGAAGTGGCGCGCCGCATCGGCGTGAAGCTCGACTAAGCGTTGGCACCGCCATTCGGGACGATCCGGCCGGAACGTCCCGCTGTTCTGCATTTTTCCAGAAAATTTCTACATTTCCTCCGCAGCAGACCATTTATAATGATGGATGTGAGATGACTAAAACCTATCCCACTCAGGCTTGAAGCTGCCTTTGCGCTTACCAACGCGCGGCATCTTCAACGAGCAGGGGAAATATCTGGAGTGTATTTATGCGTTGGCAAGGGCGTCGGGAAAGTGACAATGTTGAGGATCGTCGCGGGCAGTCTTCAGGTTTGGGCGGCGGTGGCGGCGGTTTCCGCGTGCCGGTGCGCGGCAAGGGCGGCATCGTCATTCTGGTGGTGGTGCTGGTGGCCGGCTATTACGGCATCGATCTGTCGCCGCTGTTGAACGGCGGTAATGTCGCTCCTCAGGGTCAACAACAGAGCGCCAGCATCAGTCCGAAAGACGATGAACTGGCCAAATTTACCTCGGTGGTGCTGGCCTCGACCGAAGATAACTGGAAAGAGATTTTCCAGCGCATGGGCAAAACCTACCAACCGCCGAAGCTGGTGATGTATCGCGGCGTGACGCGCACCAGCTGCGGCACCGGTCAGGCGGCGATGGGGCCGTTCTACTGCCCGGGCGACAGAACGGTGTATATCGATCTGTCTTTCTATCAGGACATGAAGACCAAACTGGGCGCCGGCGGTGATTTCGCTCAGGCCTATGTGGTGGCGCACGAAGTCGGCCACCATGTGCAGAACCTGCTGGGCATCGAGCCGAAAGTACGCCAGATGCAGCAGGGCGCCAGCCAGGCGGAAGTGAACCGCCTGTCGGTGAAAATGGAGCTGCAGGCGGACTGCTTTGCCGGCGTATGGGGCAAATACGCCGAGAAGCAGCAGATGCTGGAAGAGGGCGACCTGCAGGCGGCGCTGAATGCCGCACAGGCGATTGGCGACGATCGGTTGCAGCAACAGAGCCAGGGCCGCGTCGTGCCGGACAGCTTTACCCACGGCACTTCGCAGCAGCGCTACACCTGGTTTAAACAGGGCTTCGACAGCGGCGATCCCAATACCTGCAACACCTTCGCATCCCGTTAACACCTCACGTGCCGGAGCCTGACTCCGGCATTTTTTTCGAATTGAGATACAGCCTTATGCTACAGGCAGCGCAACAACTCATGCGGCGGCAGGGCATCCGGCGCCTGCTGGTGCTCAGCGGCGAACCCGAGTGGTGCCGCGAACAGGCGCAGCGGCTGGCGGCGACGTTGCCCGGCGACTGGCCTTGGGTCGGGGAGAATCCGCCGCCCGGCCAGGCGGCGTTGGCGAGCGGCGCAGTGCGCCAACTGCTGGGGCAGGAACGGCTGCACGCGGTGTTCGACGCCGGTCAGTCGCTGGACGTGGAGGCGTTGGCGGCGCTGTGCGGCGCACTGCGTGCCGGCAGCTGGCTGCTGTTGCTGACGCCGCCCTGGCGGCAATGGCCGCAGCAGCCGGACGGCGACAGCCTGCGCTGGAGCGATTGCCCGCAGCCAATTACCACCCCGCATTTCATCCACCACCTGCAGCAGCATCTGGCCGACGACCGCGAAGTGACGATCTGGCGGCAGGATGAGCCCCTGACGTTGGCCGCGCTGCCGGCGCGTGAAGGATGGCAGCCGCCGGACGGCCGGCCGACCGAGGAACAACAGGCGATCTTGACGACGCTGCTGCAGGCCGAATCCGGCGTGTGGGTGTTGACCGCCGCCCGCGGCCGCGGCAAATCGACACTGGCCGGCATGCTGGTGGCGCAGTCGCCGCTGACCTGTTGGATAACCGGGCCGAGCCGCGCCGCCACTGAGGTGGCCGGGGAATGGGCGCAGGGGCGCGCGCAGTTTTGGGCGCCCGATGCCCTGTTGGCGCAGTGCCGGGAGGGGGACGTCAGCGCCGTGGGGTGGCTGCTGGTGGATGAAGCGGCGGCGATCCCCGCGCCGCTGTTGCAGCAGTTGATCGGCTATTTCCCACGCGTGTTGCTGACCACCACGGTGCAGGGCTATGAAGGCACCGGCCGCGGTTTTCTGCTGAAGTTTTGCGCCGGGCTGCCGGCCTATCAGGCGCTGAGCCTGCAGCAGCCGATGCGTTGGGCGCAGGGGGATGCGCTGGAACGGATAACGGACAATGCGCTGTTGTTCAATGAGCTGCCCGCCTGGCCGGCGGATGGCCAGGCGATCGATTACAGCCAGGCGGAACAAGGCGAGCTGTGCGCCGATCCGCAGCGGCTGGCGCGTTTCTACGCCCTGCTGAGCAGCGCGCATTACCGCACCTCACCGCTGGATTTACGCCGGCTGATGGATGCGCCCGGCATGCATTTTGGGCTGGCGCAGGCCGGTTTGGAGGTGGTCGGTGCCGTGTGGCTGGTGGAAGAGGGTGGATTGAGCGCCGAGTTGGCGCACGACGTGTGGGCCGGTCGCCGTCGGCCGCGCGGCAATCTGGTGGCGCAGTCGTTGGCGGCGCATGGCGGCCAATGCTGGGCGCCGACGCTGCGGTCTCGGCGCATTACCCGCATCGCGACGCTGCCGGCATTGCGGCGGCGGGGTATCGCGCGCCAGTTGATCGAGCGGCAACGCCGTCAGGCGCAGGGGCTGGACTTCCTGTCGGTCAGCTTCGGCTATACCGAGCCGCTGTGGCGCTTTTGGCAATCCTGCGGTTTCGAGCTGGTGCGCATCGGCAGCAAGCCGGAGGCCAGCAGCGGCTGCTATACCGCGATGGCGATCTTGCCCCTGAGCGAGCAAGGAGAGGCGCTGCGGCACGCGGCGCACAAGCATCTGGCGCGCGACTGGCCCTGGCTGCGGCAGCGTATCGAGCTAACGCTGGCGATCCCGGGCGACGATGGCGATACGTCGCTCGGCGAAGAGGACTGGCGCGAGCTGGCCGGGTTCGCTTTTGCCCATCGGCCGCTGGAGGCCAGCCTGGGGGCGTTGCAGCGGTTGCTGTTGGCCAGCAGTCTGCCGCTGCCCGCACTGCGCGGCCATCTGCAGCGGCGGCACTCTCCCGCGGAGTGCGCAGAGCGGGCGGGCGTCAGCGGCCAGAAAGCCTTGCTGCGCCATTGGCGGCACGAAACGGCGCAGGCGCTGGAACAGCTGAATGCGCAGCACTGCCGCTACTGGCGCGACTGGGCGCAGTCATTGCAATAAATTGAAGAACTTGCTCAATAAAACCCGATTTTCCTGATTTCTCAGCGGCGTATAGTGGCTGTCAGCGGTGTGGCGACGACAGTCGCTGCGTCAGGTTTGGTTACTATTAAGGAGTCATCGATGAAACATGAGCATTTCGTTGTCCAAAGCCCGGCGACCCCGGCGGCGCAGCTGATCTTGCTGTTTCACGGTGTCGGCGACAACCCGGTGGCGATGGGGGAGATCGGCAGTTACTTCGCCAAAGAGTTTCCCCAGGCGCAGGTGGTAAGCATCGGTGGCCCCGCAGCGTTTGGCAACGGCGCCGGCCGCCAGTGGTTTTCGGTGCAGGACGTGACCGAAGAGAACCGCGTGGCCCGCATCGCAGACGTAATGCCGCAGTTTGTGGCCGTGGTGCGCCATTGGCAGCAGCTGAGCGGCGTTGGCTATGCCGGCACTGCCCTGGTGGGGTTCTCGCAGGGAGCGATCATGGCGCTGGAGGCGTTGAAGGCGGAAACCCGCCTCGCCGGGCGAGTGGTCGCGTTCAGCGGGCGTTTCGCCCAGTTGCCTGAGCAGGCGTTCGGCGACAGCGTGGTGCATTTGATCCACGGCGAAGAGGACGCGGTGATCGCGGTGCAGCATGCTCACGCGGCGGCGGAGGCGTTGCGGACCAACGGCGCCGATTTCACGCTGGACGTGGAACAGGACGTTGGGCATGCGATCAACCAGGGCATGATGAACGCCGCGCTGGAAAGGTTGCATTACTATGTGCCGCAGCGCTACTGGGACGAAGCCTTGTCCGGCAAGCGCGGCGAGCTGATCGCCTTCCGCTAAAAATTCAGGGCGCCGATGAGCGCCCTGATATCACTTCTTCTTCGGCCAGTCGTCTTCGTCATCCCACTGGGCGTTGTTGTCGCGGTGCGGCGGTATCTCCGGCTTGTTGGCCAGATAGCTTTTGACGTCAACGCGGCGCAGTTCCTTGATGCCGCTGACGACCATCCCCACCAGAACCAGCAGGATAATCCACCAGTAATCAGCTAACCATTGCATAGCTACTCCTTTCCTTTACTGCGTATAAAACGCGAAAAAATCGATGGCAGATGGCGTTCGAGCCATTCGGCACCGGCGACCTCCTTGTCTTGCCAGGCCGCCAGCAACAGCGCCGGCGTCAGCAAGTGTTCGGCTTCTTGCGCCAGCGGCCGGTAGCTCAGATGCCACGGCTCCACCGCTACGCCGCCGCAGTCTTCGGTGAAGGGGCGGTAGAAACCGAATTCGGCCATATGCGCCGTCAGCCACTGGTTAAGGGGCGCAAAGTAGCCGCCTTCCTCATATTCCCACGGTTCCAGCTGCAGCTTTTGCCCTTCCGGCAACAGCGACGGATCGTACACGTCCAGATCGCTGCCCCAGTGGTGGCGGCTGGCGCCCGGCAGAGCCGACCAGCGCAGGATCGCCTCACAGCGCTCGGCGGCGGACAGCGGCGCGACGTCGATCGGTTGACTGTCCTTATCTAATACTGGCCGCTGGCCGCAGAATTTGCCATTCCAGATGGCCAACTGCCGGTCAAAATCGCGGAAGGTGCTGGCGGGCTGGAGATCGAATCCCGCCGCACGCGCCGCCTGCTGCATCGCCAGAAACGCGTTGACGGCTTCCGGCTGCAGCCGATGGTTGCCGCTCAGCGGCGCCAGGTGCTCGGTCGAGCGGCCGGTGAGCATTTCTGCGTTGATCATGCGATCAATTGCTCCATGATGCGTTGATACATGCGGCTCAGCAGCTGCAGATCCGCGGCGTTGACGCATTCGTTGACCTTGTGGATGGTGGCGTTGACCGGCCCCAGCTCCACCACCTGTGCACCCATCTGCGCGATGAAGCGGCCGTCGGAGGTGCCGCCGGTGGTCAACAGCTGCGGCGTCAATTCAGAATAGTGCTCGACGGCGTTGACCACCGCATCCACCAGCGCGCCACGCGAGGTGAGGAACGGCTGGCCGGACAGACGCCACTCGATGCTGTAATTCAACTTATGGCGTTCCAGCAGCTCTTCCACGCGCTGCTTGATCATCGCGTCGGTCAGTTCGGTGCTGAAACGGAAGTTGAACTGCACGTAGAAATCGCCTGGGATCACGTTATTGCTGCCGGTGCCGGCCTGCACGTTGGCGATCTGCATGCTGGTCGGCGGGAAGAACTCGTTGCCGCGATCCCATTCGATCGCCACCAGTTCATTCAGCGCCGGCATGGCGCGGTGCACCGGGTTGTCCGCCAAATGCGGATAGGCGACGTGCCCCTGTACGCCGTGGATATGCAGGTTGGCGGTGATGGAGCCGCGACGGCCGTTTTTCACCACGTCGCCGACGCGCTCGGTGCTGGACGGCTCGCCGACCAGGCAGTAATCCAGCCGTTCGTTGCGCGCCATCAGCGCTTCAACCACTTTAACCGTGCCGTGAGTGGCGCTGGCCTCTTCATCCGAAGTGATCAGAAAAGCAAGGCGGCCCCGGTGATTCGGGTTGGCGGCGACAAAGCGTTCCGCCGCCACCACCATCGCGGCCAATGACCCTTTCATGTCCGCCGCGCCGCGGCCGTACAGCATGCCGTCGCGGATCGCCGGTTCAAACGGCGGGTTGTCCCAGCGCTTTTCATCGCCGGTCGGCACTACGTCGGTGTGCCCGGCAAACGCCAGGGTTTGCCCTTCGCCGCGCCAGGCCCAGAAGTTTTGGGTGTCTTCGAAGTCCATTGCTTCGACGGTGAAACCGATCGCCTGCAGGCGATCGATCATCAGCTGCTGGCAGCCTTCATCATTTGGGCTGAGGGAAGGGCGTTTGATCAGTTGCTGAGCCAGTTCGATAACCGGGCAAGTCATACGGCGACCTCGGCGATAAATTGCTGGTAAGCGTCGGCGTTGAAACCGAACAGGGCGCGCCCGTTGCCGGCGTCCAGCAACGGGCGTTTGATGATCGCCGGCTGCGCCAGCATCAGCGCGATGGCGGCGTCGGCGTTATCGCAGGCGTTGCGCTGCGCTTCATCCAGCTTGCGCCAGGTGGTGCCGCGGGTATTGAGCAGCGGCTCCCACCCCAGTTGCGCGACGAAACCGCGCAGCCGTTGTTCGTCCAGGCCGTCGGCGCGATAGTCGTGAAAATGATAGGCCACGCCCTGATCTTCCAGCCAGCGGCGGGCTTTTTTGATGGTGTCGCAGTTTTTGATGCCGTACATCGTCAGCGTTGTCTGTTGCGGTTTGTTTGCCATGGCGTAAAGCTACCTGTCTCGTCGAGTCGATACTGAGCGGCGTGGGCGATCTTTGGCCCGCTAGCCGCCCGGCGATAGCAGAGATAATGCCAGTAAAGCGGCGGCGAGATCCAGACAACGATGCGTGTGAGGTGCGATTGCGCGCCAGGGATAAGAGGTCGGCAACGTGGTTGAACGGCTGCCTTCGCCGACCGTGCTGGTGAAAAGGCGCCGGCGAAAGCGTTTTGCCGCCAATGCAGAGCTGGCGGAGAGAGAGCTACTCTTTATTGATCCTTATGTTTAAACGATCGGTCAAACACCGTACGCGGGTAATATGCAAGAGCGGTTTTATCCGGCTGGCGCCGAGTTTTTTCATTATTCGCGACTTGTAATGATTGGCGGTTTTATTTCTGATATTCATGGCATTGCTGATGTCGGCCAGCGATTTTCCCGTCGACCATTCCGAGAGAAAATGCGACTCGCGCTGAGAGAGTTGCGGCGGCTCGGTATAGTGGCTGTAGCGCTTATATAAGTCGCCGATCAGGTGGCTGAAGCGGCTCAATGATATAAGGTTTGATAATATAATGGTTTTATTGTCGACAATCACCATGTCATGCAGGCAGTCGGTGATAATGACTATTTTGTAGGTATTGGGGTTGGCATATTCATCGCGGTAGCGCGCTTCAAAATTGGCGATGGTGACATCGATAAAGCAGACCCTTTTGCGGCTAAAGCCGGCCGGCGCGCGTTTCTCCGCCCAGGTTTGATTGATGAGTTGCCGGATGCCGATAGCGGTATAGGCACACGCGCTGAAAATATCAATTTTCATTTTATTATAATCCCTTAATTTCTATTTCCCGGTGAGGATTGATATCTTAAAACATAAAAAAAGAAACAATCTAAATAATTTCACATTGAACTTATTGGGCGCCGCAGGGAAAGAACGCTATCCTGCGGTGGACAATCAGGAAAGCCCCATATACTAGCATGATTTATAAAGAGTAAATTTGGTTTTTAATCGAGCTGCCCAGTGAAGAAAGAGGAATAGAATAGAAATCCTCTATTAATACTCCGGTTATTAAAAGGAATTAACATAGAAAATGGCTATCAAAATAAAATATTCGATCGTTAATATCGATCGTTTCTGTGAGGGAGGGAATGTTAATGAATTAATAATTAAGATATTTCTTGCTTTTTAGCGAGGGGTGTTGCTTATTTTTAGCGCAGTTCAAAGAGTGTGCTGGGACAATCTCATGGCGCGCGCCAAATTAATGGCAAAGATAAATCTTAATCAAAAAAATGCGATGTTTTAAGCTGCGTGCGTTGTGCAAGTGGGGAGGATTTATACGGGGGAACGGCATGAAAGAATGCCGGATCGAAATTTCCGATAAGATCACGTCGGAAATAGCGTCTTGTCTTGTGGACGGGTTGGATCGCGTTAACGATGAATATATCGGCTACGACAATCGTCGGCCGTGGTGAAAGATCCTGACAGCGGCAGCAATTCTGCGGGGCATCTGCCGCCCTATTTTTATCAGCCGAACGTTGTAATGCGCGATTAACGCACGTAGCCCCCCAGTTGCAAACGCCACAGAGCATCCCCCTCTGCGAACACCATGCCGGTGGTCAAATCGTGAAAACCGTACTTTTCATAGAAAGCCAGTTTTTCCGGCACCGAATAGATGAAAACCTTGCCGAGCGGCGCCAGATCTTGCATTACCCGGTCCATCAACCGGCGCCCCAATCCCTGCCCCTGAAAGCGCGGATCGATCGCCACGTCGGCCAGGTAAGCGACCGAAGTCAAATCGCTGATGGCATGCGCGGTGGCGATCAGCTCATCGCCGATAAACCCCCAATAGCAAAACTGGCTGTGTTGATAAACGCGTTGCAGCGTATGCGGATCGCGTTCGCCCAGCCCGGCGGCCTGCAGCAATTCACACAGCCGCCGCCAGTCGATGGCGCGGCGGTTCATATCGGTGATGATTTCCATCGTTTTCCTCTAATCAATATGATTGAGATCGGCGGCATAGTGCCGAATGGCGCGCTGATAGCCGCGGATGTCGGGGTCTGACGAGGTTTCCGCCAGCAACAACAACAGATCGGCCACGGCCCGTTTACCTTCACCCAGGTTGTACAGCGTCATGGCGCGAAACAGCATCAGCTCGTTGGCCTGCGGGAACTCAGCCAGGCCATCGTCGAAAGCGCGCAGCGAAGCCGGGTATTTCCCGAGGGCGCGGTAAGTGCTGCCGAGGCCCAGCCAGGCTTCACGGCGCTGGGCGGGCGGCAAATCGCGATCCAACGCCGCGAGGTAGCAGGGAATCGCCTGTCGCTCCAAACCCTGAACGTCGTACAGGCAGGCCAGCTGAAAATGCAGCATCGCCGCTTCCGGCTCTGCCGCCAGTTGCCGCAACGCCAGCGCAGTGGCTTCCTGATAATGACCTTGCGCTTTCAACTGTGAGACAGACAAAGAGGTGGACATGATCGGCGCTCCATTGGCGTATTGTTATACCTTTTACACGCTATCGTGGAGAAATTGATATCACAAGGGAATAGCCGCACTGAACATTGATCAGATAAATACGAAAATGTGCGCTAACCCCGGTTTCCGGGCCCGGCATCGTTCCCGTTTCCCTTCACATGGTCAAAAAACAGGCGTAGAATCCGCTTCGTCAAATGATTGAGGTTGTAAAGTATTATGGTTGATCGTGAATTAGGAAACTGGAAAGACTTCATTGATGAGATGTTGGGCAACTGACACAGCGATGAAGCCGATGGCAAGGTTGAGTCATTGGAAAATTACTGAAACACCGTGGGAACGAGATATTCGTTCGAAAAAGCAGCATCGGTCATCCGACGCTGCTTTTTTTATGCGCCGCCGATCACTCTTCGGCGGGCGGTGTGGCGGCAGGATGCGCTTTACCGGGGAAGCGGCGGCGAACCAGCACGAAGAACAGCGGCACGAAGAAGATCGCCAGCAGGGTGGCGGAGATCATGCCGCCCATCACCCCGGTGCCGACCGCATGCTGGCTGCCGGAACCGGCGCCGCTGCTGGTGGCCATCGGCAGCACGCCGAAGATGAACGCCAGCGAGGTCATCAGGATCGGCCGCAGGCGCATGCGCGACGCGTCGAGCGTCGCCGACATCAGATCCTGCCCCTTCTGGTTCAGCTCATTGGCGAACTCGACGATCAGAATGGCGTTTTTCGCCGACAGCCCAATGATGGTCAGCAGGCCGACCTGGAAATAAACGTCGTTCTCCAGGCCGCGCAGCCAGGTGGCGGCGACCGCGCCGATCACCCCCAGCGGCACCACCAGCATCACCGAGAACGGAATTGACCAGCTCTCGTACAACGCCGCCAGACACAGGAACACCACCAGCAGCGAGATGGCGTACAGCGCTGGCGCCTGCGAGCCGGACAGCCGTTCCTGATAGGACATCGCCGTCCATTCCAGACCGAAGCCGGTCGGCAGCTGGCTGACCAGTTTCTCCATTTCCGCCATGGCGGTGCCGGTGCTGACGCCGTTGGCCGCTTCGCCGACGATCTCCAGCGCCGAGCTGCCGTTATAGCGTTCCAGCCGTGGCGAACCATACTCCCAGTGCGAGCTGGCGAAGGCCGAGAACGGCACCATGCCGCCCGTGCTGTTGCGCACATACCATTTGTTGATGTCATCCGGCAGCATGCGGAACGGCGCCGCAGCCTGCACGTAGACTTTTTTCACCCGGCCGCGATCGACGAAGTCATTGACGTAGGTCGAGCCCCAGGCGGTAGAGAGCGTGCTGTTGATGTCGTCGATCGACACGCCCAGCGCCTGAGCCTTGCGTTGATCGATATCGATTTGCAACTGCGGGCTGTCGTCCAGGCCGTTGTGGCGCACGCGCGACAGCAGTGGATTTTGCCCGGCGAGCTGCAGCAATTGATCGCGCGCCGCCATCAGCTTGGCGTGGCCGAGGCCAGCGTGGTCTTCCAACTCCATATCGAAGCCGGAGGAGTTGCCGAGGCCGGTGATCGCCGGCGGACTGCTGGCGATCACCCGGGCTTCGTTAATCTTGCTGAATGCCTGAGTCGCGCGATCGATGATGTCGAATGAGCTGTTGGCGCCCGAGGCGCGCAGGTCCCAGTCTTTCAGCCGGACAAACAGGCGCGCCACGTTTTGGCCGTTGCCCCCCGGCCCGGAGCCGATGATGGCGAACACCGACAACACGTCCTGTTTCTCTTCGGTGAGGAAGTACTGCTCGACCTTCTCCACCACTTTGGACGTTTGCTGCAGGGTCGATCCCGCCGGCAGCTGCACCTGTACGGTGAAGATGCCGCGGTCTTCCTGCGGCAGGAACGAGGTCGGCAGCTTGATGAACAGCAGCGCCATGCCGCCGAGCAGCAGCAGATAAATCACCATATAGCGGCCGCTGGCGTGCAGGATGCGCCCCACGCCGCGCTCATAGCGATCGGCATTGCGGTTGAACATGCGGTTGAACCAGCCGAAGAAGCCGCGCTTGCCGTGATGATGCCCCTTGGCGATCGGTTTAAGCAGCGTCGCGCACAGGGCCGGAGTCAGGATCATCGCCACCAGCACCGACAGCACCATGGCGGAGACGATGGTGATGGAGAACTGGCGATAGATGGCGCCGGTGGTGCCGCCGAAGAACGCCATCGGCACGAACACCGCCGACAGCACAAGAGCGATGCCGACCAGCGCGCTCTGGATCTGCCCCATGGATTTGCGCGTGGCCTCTCGCGGCGGCAAGCCTTCCTCGCTCATCACGCGCTCGACGTTCTCCACTACCACGATAGCGTCGTCCACCAGCAGGCCGATCGCCAGCACCATGGCGAACATGGTGAGGGTGTTGATGCTGAAGCCGCAGGCGGAGAGGATGGCGAAAGTGCCCATCAGCACCACCGGCACGGCGATGGTGGGGATCAGGGTGGCGCGGAAGTTCTGCAGGAACAGGTACATGACCAGGAACACCAGCAGGATGGCCTCCAGCAGCGTTTTCACCACGTCCTTGATCGAGGCTTTGACGAACGGGGTGGTTTCATAGGCCACTTTGGCTTCCAGCCCGTGCGGGAAGTATTGCGACAGCTCGGCGATTTTGTCCTTCACCAACTGGTCGGTCTGCAGTTCGTTGGCGCCGGAAGCCAGCTTGATGTTCATGCCGGCGGCCTGCATGCCGTTGTAGCGGCTGAGGTAGTTGTAGTTCTCGCCGCCCAACTCAACGGTGGCGACGTTGCCCAGCGTCACCAGCGAACCGTCCTGATTGACCCGCAGGGTGATCTGGCGGAACTGCTCCGGCGTCTGGAGCTGCGACTGGGCGTTGATGGTGGCGTTCAGCGCCTGTTTATCGACCGACGGCGTGCCGCCCAACTGGCCGACCGCCACCTGGGCGTTCTGCGACTGAATGGCTTTGACCACGTCCTGGGTCGTGAGCTGATAGCTGTTGAGCTTGTTGGGATCGAGCCAGATGCGCATGGCGTACTGCGAGCCGTAGACGTCCATGCTGCCGACGCCGTTGATGCGGCTGAGCGGATCCTGCAGGTTGGAGACGATGTAATCGGCGATGTCCTGCTTGTCCATGCTGTTGTCGGTGGAGACGAACGCCACCATCATCAGCGTGGTATCGCCGGATTTCGAGACCGTGACCCCCTGATTCTGCACCGCCTGCGGCAGACGTTTGATCGCCGCCTGCAGCTGGTTTTGCACCTGCTGCATCGCTTCGTTGGGGTCGGTGCCGGCTTCGAACGTCAGCGTGACGGTCGCCTGGCCGGTATTGGTGCTCTGCGACGACATATACATCATGTTGTCGAGGCCGGTCATATTCTGTTCAATGATCTGCGTGACGGTGTTTTCCAGCGTTTGCGCCGAAGCGCCTGGATAAGTTGCGCTGATGCGCACGTTCGGCGGCGCCAAATTCGGGTATTGTTCTACCGGTAAAGAAAAAATCGCCAACGCCCCGGTCAGGCAAAGAATTATTGCCTGCACCCAGGCGAAAATCGGGCGATCAATAAAAAAATTGGCCATGCAGCGCGAACCTCGTTATGACTTGTTCTATCTTTAAAACGCATCAGAATTATGCATTTCAGCGGCAGGGAGGGATCCCGGCGCTATTGCACTGTACTCGGGAAAGCCGAGGAAAGCGTGGAGAAAAAAAGGAGATAGTGTAAATAACGGTAGCGTAAAACGGCGTTGGCGCTTGTTTGCCGACAACGAGACGCGATTAAGACATTTTTATGACTGTCGAAGGCCTTGCGCGCCTTTTTGCGCGCACGGAACCGGAAATAAACAGGACTCACCTTACAGCAGGAGCTTGGCATGGGAATTAACCCGGTATTTGCCCGTCGGCTTTATTTGTGCTGGCTGATCAGCCACAGTGAGCGGCCCAATGTGCCGCGGTTGATGGCGCTGACCGGTTGGCCGCGCCGCACGTTGCAGGATGTGCTGAAGGCGCTGCCCGGCATGGGCGTCGAGCTGCAGTTCGTGCAGCAGGGCGTGCGCAACAACGACGGTTTTTATCAGCTGGAAAGCTGGGGGCCGTTCAACAAGAGCTGGGTGCACCAGCACCATCAGGCGCTGCTCAGCGCCATCGAGTAAGCTGCCCCGGCGCAGCGGCCGGGGCTGACGTTCATTGGCTTTTATGCTCCAGGTACATCACCGTCGCCGCCACGCGAGAACGCACGTCCAATTTGCGCAGTATGTTGCGGATGTGCACCTTCACGGTTTCTTCAGAGATATGCAGCTGCGCCGCTACCTGTTTGTTGGACAGGCCGCGCGCCACCTCTTGCAAGACATCCAGCTCACGTTCGGTCAAGGCGGCAAAGGGATCGCGCTGCTCGCTGCGCGCCAGCAAATAGTCGGCCATGGCGTCGCTGATCACGTTCTGCCCCTCGGCGGCGGCGCCGATGTGCTCCAGCAGCAGTTCCGGCTCGCTGTCTTTCAGCAGGTAGCCGTCGGCGCCGGCGTCGATCAGCGCATACAGATCGCTGCGCGCGTCGGAGACCGTCAGCACGATGATGCGCGCGTCCACGCCTTCGTCGCGCAGGGCCCGCAGCGTGTCCAGCCCGGACATGCCCTTCATGTTCAGATCCAACAAGATCACGTCCGGGGCGTGCTGCAGCGCCAGCGCAACCGCCTCGCTGCCGTTGCCGGCCTCCGCCACCACGCTAAATCGCGCATCCAGTCCCAGCAGTTGTTTGATGCCGCGCCGCATCAACGGATGATCGTCAACGATCATGACTCGGTATTGCTTCATCACCATGAAATATGCTCCCTGTAGCAAGTAAAGCCACTCAAACGCGCCCTGCGGCGTGCTTCACAGTGGGACTGTCTCTTCAAAAATAGCGGCAATCAGCGCCGTAAACCTCCCCGGACGGCCTTCCGCCCGGCGGCAACCGTAACGCAGAATGAACAGCGCAAGGTCAGGGCGAGAATGTCAGGCAAACCGCCGTGCCGCCGCCGCTTCTGCGCTGAATGTGCAGCGTTCCTCCCAATCGCGCCGCGCGTTCGCTCATGATGGTCAAACCATAATGCCCTTCCGGTTCCTCCAGACTGGCGATGCCGCAACCGTCGTCGGTAATGCTGAAAACGTTGTCGCCTGCGGCGTTGACCTCGCAACACACCGTAATCTCGTCTGCCCCAGCGTGCTTGACGGCATTGAGCACCGCCTCGCGCACGATCTGCAACGCGTGCACCTGCTGCTGGGCGTTGAGCGCCTGCGAAGACAGCCGACAGTGTAACTGAATCCGCGCGGGGGTTAGCGCTTTTAATGGCTGCAACAGCTGCTCCAGCGCGGCGTTCAGATCCGCCTCCTGAATGTTGAGGCGGAAGGTGGCCAGCAGCTCTCTCAGTTGGCGATAGGCATCGGCCAGCGTGCGATCGAAATCGTCGATAATGGTCTGCGCCGCCGGATCGGCGGCGCTGCGCCGCAGCAGCGTCAGCTGGATGCGCAGGAACGACAGCGTCTGCGCCAGCGAATCGTGCAGCTCGCGGGCGATGGTCGCACGCTCTTCCATCAACAGCAGATATTGGTGCTGCTTTTGTGCCCGGTTGAAGTAAACGCCGCGGCCCAACATATTGGCCAGGCTCTGCATCAGGTGAGGATGCGGCGGGTGCGCCTCGGGCTGCCAGCGCAACTCGCCCAGCGGCTTGTCGCCCTGGGTGATCGGCAGCGCGTTCCAGGCCTGCGTCGGCGCCGCTTCCCCTTCGCTCAGCCGCCACTGGCCTTGGCCGTCCGCTACGTGCAGTTGGATGCAGCGCAGCCGTTCGCTTTGGCGCACGATGCGCAGCACATTTTCGAACGCCTGCTGATCGAGCTGGCGCACGCTCAGTGCCTGCGAGCAGCGATACAGCACCTCAAGCGTTTCATTGGCCTGCTGCAGACGTTGGGTTTTTTCCTGTACCTTCAGCTCCAGCGACTGATAGAGCCGGGCCAGTTCGTCCGACATGGCGCTGAAGGTTTGCGACAGCACGCCGAGCTCGTTCGGCAACGTCACGTCCAACTGCGGGTGGCGAAAATCCCCTTGTTGCACGCGCTGGCTGGCGTCGACCAGATGCTGCAGCGGGGTGACCACCTGGCGGCGCATGAAACGAATGCAAAACAGCACCAGACCGATGATGGCGGCGTAACCCAGCACGCTGACGGCGGCCACCAGGGTCAGTTTCAGTTCGGAATAGCGCTGCAGGGCAGACACGAAATGGTCAACGCGATTGACATGACCGGCGACCTCCGCCCGATAGGCGATCGCCTGCCCGTTGCGGATCTGCCGCTCCATCGTTTGCCACGCCTGTTGCAGCGCCAGATAATGGTTGCGCACCTCGGCCGGTACGTAGAAGCGCGCCAGTTTTTGCAGCGCCGGCGCCTGCAATGACTGCCGGTATTGCTGCAGGTGCAGCTCCAGTTCTGGGCTCTGCTGGTCGAGATCGAAGGCCAACCGGTAGCTTTGCATGCGCAGCGAACCGGCGATATTGATCGCTTCGGCATCGCTCTGGCTGCCGGCGACGGTGGTCAACGCCAACCCGGTGGCGAGCACCGACAGTATCACGATGCCGAACAGCGCTTTGGCCAGGCTGCCGGTCACGGAACGTTTAACAAGCAATCAAGGATCCTTCTCTCAGGTAGGGCGCGTCGCCAGTTTCATTCGAAAGCAAAACTATAACTTTTGCAACTAAAATGCACCGCGATTTGTATCAAGTTGTCAACAAAACGGGAACAATTGTGGTTGTGTAATCAAATGAATAGCGAAACGCCCGTCGATTTTCAGCGGCGGGCCGGTTTCCTCTGACGATTTGTCTTTGGGGGGCGAATCGCACTGGGTTTTATGCAATCTCATGCGCCTGAGCGCGACTTATTTTTCATTATTTTAAGCAATGTTAAGTCCCGGCTTGTCCGGCGGGGCGCGGTGTGATTTTTGTTGCAAATCGTCTGCCGCGGCGCGGCCTAATCGCGGTATGATCTTCACGTTGTCACGCAAGGGAAAAGGGTTATGTCGTCGAAAATTGAGAATGTGAAGAAAGAGCTGCTGTCGGACAACTGGTATGTGCTGCACAAGTACACGTTCGATCTGAAACGCAAAAACGGCGGTTCGGTGCAACAGGTGCGCGAGGTCTACGATCGCGGCAACGGCGCCACCATTTTGCTGTATAACCGCGCCAAGGGCACGGTGGTGCTGACCAACCAGTTCCGCATGCCGACCTACGTCAACGGCAACGAGAGCGGCATGCTGCTCGAGGCCTGCGCCGGCTTGCTGGACGCCGACTCTCCGGAGCAGTGCGCGCGCCGCGAAGCGGTGGAGGAGACCGGTTTTCAGGTCAGCGAGGTGAAGAAAATCTTCGAAGCCTACATGTCGCCGGGCGGCGTGACCGAGATCGTGCACTTCTTTATCGCCGAATACCATGACGATGAGCGGCGCGCGGCCGGCGGCGGCATTGAAGATGAAGATATTGAGGTGATCGAACTGCCGTTTCGCGACGCGGTGGCGATGATCGCCGATGGCCGGATTAAAGACGGCAAAACCATCATGCTACTGCAGTATTTGCAGATTCATCGGGTGATGGAATAAAAAAAGCCGGTCATGATGACCGGCTTTTTTATCGGCTTGCGCCCGGCGGCTTACTTCAGCAGCGCCTGCGCCTTGGCCACCACGTTGTCCACGGTGAAGCCGAACTCGGCGAACAGCTGCTCCGCCGGCGCCGACTCACCGAAGGTGGTCATGCCCACGATAGCGCCGTTCAGGCCCACGTACTTGTACCAGTAGTCCGCGATACCCGCTTCCACCGCCACGCGCGCCGTTACCGCCGCCGGCAGCACCGACTCGCGGTACGCCGCATCCTGCTTGTCGAACGCGTCGGTCGACGGCATCGACACCACGCGCACCTTGCGGCCCGCCGCGGTCAGTTTGTCCGCCGCCTCCACCGTGATGCCCACTTCGGAGCCGGTGGCAATCAGGATAACGTCCGGCGTGCCCGCGCAGTCTTTCAGCACGTAGCCGCCGCGGTACACGTTCGCCAGCTGCTCTGCGGTGCGCGGCTGCTGGGTCAGGTTCTGGCGCGAGAACACCAGCGTGGTCGGGCCGTCGTTGCGCTCGATGCCGTACTGCCACGCCACCGCCGATTCCACCTGGTCACACGGACGCCAGGTGCTCATGTTCGGGGTCACACGCAGGCTCGCCAGCTGCTCCACCGGCTGGTGGGTCGGGCCGTCTTCGCCCAGACCGATGGAGTCGTGGGTGTAGACGAACACGTTGCGCAGCTTCATCAGCGCCGCCATGCGCACCGCGTTGCGGGCGTATTCCACGAACATCAGGAAGGTCGCCGAGTACGGCAGGAAGCCGCCGTGCAGCGCGATGCCGTTGGTGATGGCGGTCATGCCGAACTCGCGCACGCCGTAATGAATGTAGTTGCCCGCCGGGTCAACGTTCAGCGCTTTCGAACCGGACCACATGGTCAGGTTGCTCGGCGCCAGGTCGGCGGAGCCGCCCAGGAACTCCGGCAGCACCTTGCCGAACGCTTCCAGCGCGTTCTGCGACGCCTTGCGGCTGGCGATGTTGGCCGGGTTGGCCTGCAGTTTTTCCACGAACGCCTTGGCGTCCGCTTTCCAGTCCGCCGGCAGCTCGCCGTTCATGCGGCGCTTGAACTCGGCGGCCAGTTCCGGGAAGGCCCTGGCGTAGGCGGCGAACTTGTCGTTCCAGGCCGCTTCTTTGGCCTGACCGGCTTCCTTGGCGTCCCACTGGGCGTAGATGTCCTGCGGAATTTCAAAGGCGGCGTATTTCCAGCCCAGCGCTTCGCGGGTGGCGGCCACTTCGGCGGCGCCCAGCGCGGCGCCGTGCACGTCATGGGTGCCGGCCTTGTTCGGCGAGCCGAAGCCGATAACGGTCTTGCACATCAGCAGCGATGGCTTGTCGGTCACCTTGCGGGCTGCTTCAATCGCGGCCTTGATGGCGTCCGGGTTGTGGCCGTCGACGTTGCGCACCACGTGCCAGCCGTAGGCTTCGAAACGCAGGGCGGTGTCGTCGGTGAACCAGCCGTCGACGTGGCCGTCGATGGAGATGCCGTTGTCATCGTAGAAGACGGTCAGCTTGCCGAGCTTGAGGGTGCCGGCCAGGGAGCAGACTTCGTGCGAGATGCCTTCCATCATGCAGCCGTCGCCCATGAAGGCGTAGGTGTGGTGGTCGACGATGTCGTGACCAGGGCGGTTGAACTGCGCCGCCAGGGTGCGTTCGGCAATGGCGAAGCCGACGGCGTTGGCGATGCCCTGGCCCAGCGGGCCGGTGGTGGTCTCAACGCCCGGGGTGTAACCGTACTCCGGGTGGCCCGGGGTTTTGGAATGGAGCTGACGGAAGTTTTCCAGCTCGCGCATCGGCAGGTCGTAGCCGGTGAGGTGCAGGAGGCTGTAAATCAACATGGAGCCGTGGCCGTTGGAGAGCACGAAACGGTCGCGGTCAGCCCAGTGCGGGTTAGTCGGGTTGTGGTTGAGGTAGTCGCGCCACAGGACTTCGGCGATGTCCGCCATGCCCATAGGGGCCCCCGGGTGGCCGGAATTTGCTTTTTGTACGGCGTCCATGCTGAGTGCGCGGATGGCGTTGGCAAGCTCTTTACGAGAAGACATAACGAAACTCCAGTGCGATTACAGTTGAGCGGCCAACATGTCTTCCAGCTTCTGCTGGTCGACGGCGAACAGGCGGATGCCTTCGGCGAGTTTTTCCACCGCCATGGCGTCCTGATTGTGCAGCCAGCGGAACTCCGCTTCGGCCAGCGGGGCAGGTTGGTGGAAGCCCTCGGTCGAAGGGGTCAGCTTGCGTTCGACCGGCTGCTCGCTGTTTTTCAGCTGCTCCAGCAGGTTCGGCGCGATGGTCAGGCGATCGCAGCCGGCCAGCGCCAGGATCTGCTCAACTTTGCGGAAGCTGGCGCCCATGATCACCGTCTGGTAACGATGACGCTTGTAGTATTCATAGATGGTGCGCACCGATTTCACGCCCGGATCCTGATCGGCGTCGTAGTCGGCGGCAGGCTGTTTAGCCTGGTACCAGTCATAGATGCGGCCGACGAACGGCGAGATCAGATACACGCCGGCTTCGGCGCAGGCGCGGGCCTGAGCGAAGGAGAACAGCAGCGTCAGGTTGGTGTTGATGCCTTCTTTTTCCAGCTCTTCGGCGGCTTTGATGCCTTCCCAGGTGGAAGCCAGCTTGATCAGGATGCGCGATTTGTCGATGCCCTGTTCCTGATACATGCCGATCAGTTTGCGCGCTTTGGCGACGCACATGCCGCGGTCGAACGACAGGCGGGCGTCCACTTCGGTGGAGATGCGGCCCGGCACGCTTTTGAGGATCTCGACGCCGATGTTGACTGCCAGTTTATCGCTGGCGTTGATCAGCTGGGTTTCCTTGCTGCCGCCCTGGCGGCGGGCATACTCCAGCGCTTCGGTGATCAGCGCTTTGTACTGCGGCAGCGCGGCGGCTTTCAGGATCAGCGAAGGGTTGGTGGTGGCGTCCTGGGGTTCGAACTGGCGGATGGATTCGATATCGCCGCTGTCGGCGACCACCGTGGTCAGCTGCTTGAGTGCGTCTAATTGATTCATTGATAAGCTCCTTGACCAAGCTCAACGTAGGGAAATGAGAACCTTTTTCATCATAGGGGGAACACACTGCATCATCGGATCGAGAATGAAAATGCGCTTTTTCTGATTGTTGCGATGGATAATAACAATGAATGACGAATAAACCCAGGCGGAGCGCGGCTTGCGCGCGACCGCCATCGAGACTGCAGGCGGTTTAACGCCGACCGACCGCGTTTTCGTAATAGCCGATCCGCTCGACTTTCGGCGCCGAACCTCCCCCTTCAAACTCCGATTCCAGCCAGGCATCGACGATGGTTTTCGCCAGTTCGGCGCCGATGACCCGCGCGCCCAGCGTGATGATCTGCGCATCATTGCTTTTGCGCGCCCGTTGGGCGGAGTAGGTATCGTGACATTGCGCCGCGCGAATGCCGGGCACTTTATTGGCCACGATGCTCATACCGATGCCGGTGCCGCACAGCAGGATCCCCCGCCGATGTTTTTCCTCCCGTATCGCCTGCGCGACGCGATAGGCGATATCGGGATAGATCCCCGTTTCTGCGGTGCGATCCGTCGTGTAGTCAATGACGGGAATGTCCCGTCGTTGCAGGTGGGCGACGATCAGATCCTTCAGTTCAATGGCGGCATCGTCGGCGCCGATGGCGATAGGCAGCATAGCGGTCTCCTGATTGGTAACGAAAAGGGCGGCGATCCTCGGTGGCGCCACGTTCATTACCGTATTCCTGTTTAATCAAATGTTCAATTGGTGTTCTTTTGTTTTTTGCCTGATTTTTCTGTTCCTCCCTTTAAAAGGTGACATTCGTCACTAAAAAAGAGGTTTTAATCGTTATTTATCCTCATGTAGACGGGTTTTTGAGCGATATCACAGTTTGGCAAGTTCTCTGTGGGCAAATTGAACGCGTGACGTTAGTGTTCATTTGTTCTTTATTTGTGTTATTGATCATAAAGAGTCACCCTACCAGAGGAGAGTGCTATGTGTCAGACCTGCATGACAGAGGCGAAAATGGCGGACGGTATCCCCGAGATCATGAAGGCGGTTGTGGCGTACGCCCCGAAAGATTACCGCCTGGAACAGGTGCCGGTACCGAAGATCGGCCCGAAAGAGATCCTGGTGAAGATCGAGGCCTGCGGCATCTGCGCCGGCGATGTTAAAGCGTTCGAAGGGGCGCCCAGCTTCTGGGGCGATGAAAAACAACCGGCATACATCAAGGCGCCGATGATCCCCGGTCATGAGTTTATCGGCCACGTGGTGGGATACGGCGAAGGCGTCGAGGGCTTCAATCTCGGCGATCGGGTGATATCAGAACAGATCGTTCCCTGTTGGCAATGCCGCTTCTGCAACCGCGGCCAGTATTGGATGTGCGAAAAGCATGACCTGTACGGTTTCCAGAAAAACGTCAATGGCGGCATGGCCGAGTACATGAAGTTCACCAAAGAGGCGATTAACTATCACGTACCGGCCGATCTGCCGATCGAAAAAGCCATTCTGATCGAACCCTATGCTTGCTCCTTCCATGCGGTGCAACGCGCCAATATCAAACTGGGCGATGTCGTGGTGCTGGCCGGCGCCGGCACCCTGGGGCTGGGCATGATCGGGGCGATCAAAAAGTCCGGGCCCTCGAAGCTGGTGGTGCTGGATCTGTCCGACGAGCGTCTGGCGCTGGCGAAGCGCTTCGGCGCGGATGTGACGCTGAACCCGACCCGTGACGACGTGCCCGCGGCGGTTAAAGCGATGACCGACGGCTACGGCTGCGACATCTACATCGAGGCGACCGGCGCCCAAAAGTCCGTGGAACAGGGCCTGACGCTGATCCGCAAACTCGGCACCTTCGTGGAATTTTCCGTGTTCAAGGATCCGGTGACCGTCGACTGGAGCATCATCAGCGACCGCAAGGAGCTGGACGTGCTCGGTTCGCACCTCGGCCCTTACTGCTACCCGCTGGTGATCGAAGGCATCGCCAATGGCGATCTGCCGACCGAAGGCGTGGTGACGCATACGCTGCCGCTGGAACAGTTCGCCGAGGGCTTCGAGCTGATGAAGCGCGGCATCGGTTCAATCAAAGTGGTGCTTAATCCAAACCTCTGAAACCTGCATCGTTCTTCGGGTGCGGGCGAGCCTGCGCCTCCATAATCACATGTGCTGGGGTGTTCTATGTTGCATGGACTGATTCATCGCATTGGTCTGTCACCGAAACTGCTGCTGGGCTATGCCGGCGTGTTGGTGTTCATGATGGGCGAAGGGCTGGAACAAGGATGGCTGTCGCCTTATTTGATCGGCAAGGGGCTGAGCATTCAGGAATCGGCGCTGCTGTTCAGCGTTTATGGCTTTGCGGCCGCGATCGCCGCCTGGTTTTCCGGCGTGCTGGCGGAAATCTTTACCGCCCGGCGGGTGATGTTGGCCGGCCTGCTGCTGTTTCTGTTCGGTTCGGTGTGCTTTTTGACGTTCGGCCTGCCGAGCAACAACCTGGCGATCATGGTGCCGACCTATGCGCTGCGCGGCTTGGGTTATCCGTTGTTCGCCTACGGCTTTCTGGTGTGGGTGGCGTATGAGGCGCCGCCGGAAAGGCTGGGGTCGGCGGTGGGGATTTTCTGGTTCGTCTACAGCGGCGGGCTCAGCGTGCTGGGCGTGCTGTATTCCAGCATCATGCTGCCTTATCTCGGCGAGATCCACACGCTGTGGAGCGCGCTGATTTTCGTCGTGCTGGGCGCGGTGATTGCGCTGATGCTCAATCGCGACGACGGCGCGGCACAGAGCGGCAACCGGGAAAAAGCGTCGCTGGGTTACGTCTTGAAAGGCATCACCATCGCGTTTGAAAACCCGAAGATCGGCCTGGGCGGCATCGTGCGCACCATTAATACCTCTGCGGCATACGGCTTCGTCGTATTCATGCCCATGTACATGATGGATATGGGATTCACCCGCACGCATTGGCTGCAGATGTACGCCGCGCTGTGGACGGTCAACATCATTTTCAACCTGATTTTCGGCGTGATCAGCGACGGGCTCGGCTGGCGCAATGTGGTGATGTGGTTCGGCTGCGTCGGCTGCGCCTTGACCACGCTGATGTTCTACTACGTGCCGCAATTCTTCGGCGCCAATTACCTGCTGACCGTTTGCGCCGCCGGTTTGTTCGGCGCCTGCCTGGCGGCGTTCGTGCCGCTGTCGGCCATCATGCCGTCGCTGGCGCCGGACAATAAGGGCGCGGCGATGTCGATTCTCAATCTGGGCGCCGGCCTGAGCACCTTTGTCGGCCCGGCGGTGGTGGGGCTGTTTATCGGCAGCCTCGGCACCGTTGGCGTGATCTGGATCTTTACCGGTTTGTACCTGTTCAGCGGCGTGCTGATGAAATTTGTCACGCTGCCGAAAGAAAGCGCGATGGCGCAGGAAGAACGCGGCGCGAGTTTGGCGAAAATATCCTGACCGAGGGTGAAGTTCACAGTTTTAAGGGGAAATATATGATTAATCATCAAACTACGGCGCCGCGCGAGCTCTCGCTGCAGGGCAAGGTGGCGCTGATTACCGGCGGCGCTGCGGGGATCGGCCTCGCTATCGCCGAACGCTATCTGCAAAACGGCGCGCGCGTGGCGCTGCTCGATCGTGCGCCGCAGGTTGCTGAAGTGGCGCGACAGCTGGACGCCGAGGCGGCGGTGGGCGTCGTGGCCGACGTCACCGATGCCGCGTCGGTGGAGCGGGCGGTGGCGCAGAGTGAGGCGCATTTCGGGCAGCTGGACGTGCTGGTCAACAGCGCCGGCATCGTCGCGCTGCATCCCGCTGAGGAACTGCCGGAAGCGGCGTGGGATGCAACCCTGGCGGTCAATCTGAAAGGCGTGTTTCTCACCTGCCAGGCGGTGGGTCGCCGTTTCATTCGCCAGCGCGGCGGCAGCATCATCAATCTCGCCTCGCAGGCCGGGGTGGTGGCATTGCCGAATCACCTGGCCTATTGCGCCAGCAAAGCGGGCGTTATCGGGTTGACCCAGGTGCTGGCGCTGGAGTGGGGGCCGCACAACGTGCGGGTCAACGCCATTTCACCCACCGTCGTTTTGACGGAGCTGGGCCGTAAGGCCTGGTCTGGCGAGGTGGCTGAGCAGATGAAGCAGAAAATCCCGCTGCGGCGCTTCGCCGAGCCGCAAGATATCGCCGCCAGCGCCCTGTTTTTGGCCGGCGACGCGGCGGCGATGATCACCGGCGCCAACCTGGTGGTCGACGGCGGTTACACCATTCAATAATTTCTTATTCAGGCGACAGAGAGGCCGCGATGAACAGAATCATTAACGATCCCGATCACGTAGTGGAAGACGCCATTCAGGGCTATAGGCTGGCCCACCCGGACTATTACGCCGCCACCGACAATGCGCGGGTGTTGAAATATCCGCCGGCGCCGATCGCCGGCAAAGTGGGCATCGTCACCGGCGGCGGTTCCGGCCATGAGCCGGCGTTCCTGGGGTATGTCGGCAAAAACATGCTGGATGCCGTCGCGATTGGCGAGATTTTTTCATCGCCTACGGCGGGGGCTTTTCTCGACGCGTTCAAGGCGGCGGACAGCGGTGCGGGCGTCGCTTGCCTGTACGGCAACTACGCCGGCGACAACATGAACGTCAAGATGGCGATCAAGAAGGCCACGGCGGCCGGCATACGGGTGAAAACCGTGGTGGCCAACGATGACGTCGCCTCGGCGCCGGCCAGTGAGATCGATAAACGGCGCGGCGTGGCCGGAGAAATTCTGATGTGGAAGGTCGGCGCGGCGGCGGCGGCCAAGGGATACGATCTGGACGGCGTGATCGGCGCGGCGCAAAAAGCCATCGACCGGTGTCGTTCGATCGGCGTCGGCCTCAGTTCCTGCACCATTCCCGCGGTCGGCAAACCCAATTTTCATATCGAAGACGGCAAGATGGAGATCGGCATTGGCCATCACGGCGAACCGGGCATTGAGGTGTCGCCGATCCAGTCGGCGTCGGCGATGGCCGGCACCATGCTCGATTTCGTGCTCAACGACATGCCGCTGGAACAGGGGCATGAGGTGGCGTTGCTGATCTCCGGGCTTGGCGCCACGCCGGTGATGGAGCTGTATATCTATTATGCCGAAATAGAGCGTCGGTTGACGGCGAAAGGCGTGCGGGTGCATCGGCGCTACGTCGGCAATTACTTCACGTCGCTGGAAATGATGGGCGTGACGCTGACGCTGATGACGCTGGATGACGAACTGAAAACGCTGCTGGACATGCCGGCGCAATCTTTAGGCTTAACCCAGGTGGAGTGAATCATGACGGAACAAATTTCAACCCGGTACGGCAGTGAGATCGTTACGGGGCTGATAGAAACCATTGTCAGCAACCGCGAATACCTGAGCGAAATCGACGGCGCCATCGGCGACGGCGACCACGGCATTAACATGTCGAAGGGATTCGCGATGTGCGGCGATGCCATTCGCGGCCGCGAGCTCACGTTGGCGCAGGCGTTCGATGCGGTTTCCGATGCGCTGATGGAGGGCATCGGCGGTTCGATGGGGCCGCTGTACGGCAGTCTGTTCATGGGCATGGCGGAGAGCGTGCGCGAGCGCAGCGTGCTGGATAAGCAGGCATTTTTGGCGATGTTGCACAGCGGTTTGCGCGAACTGCAGGACATCAGCAGCGCGGGCGTGGGGGACAAGTGTCTGATGGATACGCTGATACCGGCGGTAGCGGCGTTTGAGCAGGCGGCGGGGCGCGGTGACGACTTCGCCGCTGCGCTGGAACAGATGAGGATCGCCGCAGTGCGCGGGCGCGATTCCACGCGCGAGCTGGTGGCGAAAATCGGCCGCGCCAGCCGTCTGGGCGAGCGTTCGCGCGGCGTACTGGACGCCGGCGCGGTATCTTGCTGCCTGCTCTTGACCCGATTGGCGGACGAGGTGGAGCAACGACTGAATACCGTTGCCGCCTGAACGCGTTATACTAGCGGGCATTCAGCATTGTCGGAGGGGCGTGTATCGTCCCTCCGCCATGATTAACCGGCCTGCCGTGGGGAAACGTCTAACGGATGGAAAAACAAACTGTGTCCCAGGATAACGAACTGCTGACCGAAATCGCCGTTGCTTATTATCAGGATGAGATCACGCAGGAAGAGATCGCCAAAAAGTTCGGCATCTCACGGATCAAAGTCGGTCGTTTGCTCAAGCGCGCCAAGGAAGAAGGCATCGTCGAGATCAACGTGCGTTATCACCCGGTGTTCAGCACCCGGCTGGAACAGCAGATGATGGAACGTTTTCCCATCAGCCGCGCGCTGATCGCGCTCGATCATCAGGACGAAGAGGAACAGCGTCGGCAGGTGGCGGCGCTGGTGTCCAACTACCTGGCGATGTCGCTGAAAGACGATATGGTGTTGGCGGTCGGGCAGGGACGCAACGTGGCGGCGATCGCCGATCACGTCGGCAGCGTGACGGAGCGCAACTGCAAGTTCATCTGCGGCATCGGCGGCACCCACCGTCCGGGCGATGCGATCAACGCCGACCATATCAGCCGGCGTCTGGCGAAGAAGTTCGGCGGCAGCAGCGAGACGCTCTATGCGCCGGCCTACGTCGAAAATCGCGCGTTGAAAGACGCCTTCATGCAGAACGGCACGATCAAGGAAACGTTGGATCGCGCGCGTAAGGCCGATGTGGCGTTAGTCGGCATTGGCGACATGAATGAAAACAGTTATATGGTGAAATTGGGGTGGTTTACGCCGCACGAGATTATCGACGCCAGCCTTAATCAGGGCGTGATCGGCGACATCGCCGGCTATGACTTTTTCAATGCCCAGGGGCAGCATGTCGATACGGTGATGAATGACCGTGTGATTGGGCTGAGCATTGATGAGCTGCGCAAAATTCCGTGCGTGATCGCCATTGCCTCCGAGAATACCAAAGCGCTGGCGATTTTGGGCGCGTTGCGCACCGGCGCCATCGACATTATCGCCACCAGCGCGCTCAATGTGCGCACTATCCTCAACATGTCGCAATAGCGGCACCCGCAAAAAAGGGTTCAGCGCCAGGCTGAACCCTCCAGAGACATCCCCCTTTTGACGGATCAGTGGCTGAGGTTGACGTCGATCGCCTGATAGAAGGCGTTGGCGGTGTCGGCTATGTCCCACACGGCAAGGATCACGTGCGAACCGCTGCGATCTGCCGGTATGTTGCACTGGTGGGTGACCTGCGCGGCAGGGATGGCGCCGCCGTCGTTGAACTGGCAGAACGGCGTCAGGTCAAAGGAAGCGCGGGTCAGCGGTTGAGAAGCGTCCCAGTTCGGCTTGGTGATGAAATAGCGCCAGCTGGTGGTGCTGTGACGCGCGGTCAGCTTCCAGGTAAAGGAGTTCGGGCCGGTTTTCAGGTTGAGCTTGTTCCAGCGCGTCGGCGTTTGCTGATCCAGTTCGAAGAAGGTGGACTTGTTGGCGCTGGCGATATGGCCGTCAACCGGGCCGGCCTGCGGGAATCCTTTCAGGCCTTCGACGCTCTGCGGTTCGTACTGCACACTGCCGCACTGAGTGTTGAGCTGCAGTTTGCACTGGTAGGCGCGGCTGGCCGGCGACTCGACATAACCGTGAGCATTCGCCTGTTGCGAAACGCCGAACATGGCCGCGCTCAGCAGGCCCAGAGAGAGCAGGGTACGGGAAGTTTTGTTCATAAGTCACTCCTGACTGAAATTATGTTGTAAGTTGAGCGTATTTCACCGACAAAATGAGAGACTAATAACGCAATTAGAAATAACCCTTCTTGTCGGCTTGTTTTATTTTTATCATTCTGGTCGTGCGATAGAGCGGAATGTTTTAACGGCTATTAACGAAAATTATTATGATGACGATCTTTGATCGTTAGGCTGAATTTATTTAACTGTCGCTGTGTAAAAGTAGGGCGCTATGATGAATTTTATATCAGGTCGTGATGAATAGTATTTAAGATAGCGCTCTCATTTATGAAGTATATTGCTTGTTGCTATGAGTACCCTTGTTCGATTTGATCGATTTTTGTGCGCCACCACCTTGGGAATTTAGTGTCATTTTTCTTATTTTATTTTAAAGAGGAATTTGTATGACTAGATTATCCCTGGACGCGATTAAAATAATCAGCACCATCAAGAGCACCGGTTCTTTCTCTATGGCGGCGGAGGCGCTGCATAAAACGCCTTCGGCGATCTCTTATCGGGTTTCCAATATTGAAAGCAAACTCTGCGTGAAACTTTTTCATCGCAATGGCCCCATGATTACCCTGACGGATGAAGGGGAATTTCTCCTGCAGGAAGGCAGCTGGATATTAAATGCGGTGCAGGATCTGGAAAGCCGGGTGCGCAACATCCCCAAGCTGGACAATAATATCCGCCTGGCGGTAGACACCTTCTTCCCGTTGGAAACCCTGACGCAGGATATCCGCGACTATATTCAGCATTGCCCGAACGCCAGTATCTCGGTGCAGCGAGAAGCGTTGAACGGCACCTGGGATGCGCTGAAGAACAACCGGGCGGATCTGATCATCGCCATTGGCCAAATTCCCGACAGCGTGCAGGCCAAAACCCTGATGCTCGGCAAGCTCAACTTTGTGCTGTGCGTGTCGCCTTCGCACCCGTTCGCGGCGCAGAGAAAGCCGGTGTGCAAGAAACAGCGGTTGAACGACATCGTGGTGGTGATCGCCGACAGCAGCCATGAGCTGCCCAAGCGTAATCACGGCACGCTGCCCTTGCAGCGTCAGTTGGTGGTATGCGACGTGGAAAGCAACCTGGCGCTGCTCAAACGCGGCATCGGCCACGCTTTTCTGCCGCCTGCTTTGATCGAAAAGGAATTGGCCAGCGGCGAACTGGTGACGGTGCCGGTAGAGATGCAAAAGGGCGACGAAATGATTTGGCTGGCGTGGCACCCGGCCAGCAAGGGCGCCGGGTTTAACTGGTGGCATGAGCGGCTGACGCGCAAAAGCGATGTCTACAGCCTGATGGGCCGCGAAGTGGTGCGGGATGGCGGTTATCCTTGGTGCCACAACTGAAGGAATAGAGACGAAGGGACGCGAAAATCAAACGGTTAACTCAATGAAAACCCCGCAGCATTCGGCTACGGGGTTTTTTTACGGCTTACGCCACGCGGCCCACCTTCAGCCAGGCGCCGTCAGAACCGGGCGCCGAGGTGATGTAACCCCATTTGGTCTGCCAGACGTAACCCTGGTAGGACACCAGCGCGCCCTGCGCGTAAGTGGTGCCCGGCACATAAGCCGGCGCGGTCATGATCGGCAGGTTGCCGGGGCCGACGCCGGTGTAGCGCAGCCCGGTGCCCATATCCAGCTGGCTGTCGTCGTAGTCCGCGGCGTTGAAATAGCGATCCAGCGAGGCCAGCAGATCGCCGTTGCGGTTGTCTTGCCCCAGATGCCAGAACATCACGCCGCCCAACTGCTGCTGCTTGATGTATTTCGCTTTGTATTTGAAGCTCTCGGCATCGTCATAGGTGACGAACAGCCCTTTCTGCGCATGATACAGGTAAGGCGTTTTGGTCTTGTCGTTCCACAGCCGCTGATAGCCGTAGTTGCCCAGCAGCATCTGCTCCAGTTGGCGATAGGAGGCGATGCGCGGATCCTTGTCGCGCACGCACTCTTCGCAGCCCACCAGCCAGTAATCGGTGTTCGGGTACGGATCTTCGCCCGGCGTGCTGTGGCTGCTGTATTGCCCGCCGTTGCCGCCGCTGACGCCCTTGAAGGCGCGGCCGTAGAAGGGCACGCCCATCACGATTTTGGCGCTCGGCACGCCTTCCATCATCAGGTGTTGCTGCACCGCGGCGTCGACCGTCAGGCTGAACGGGCTGGGGAAGGCGCGGGTCAGCTCTTCCCAGCTCCAGCCCAGGTTGGCTTCGCGCAGCGCATTGTAGAAGGTCGGCCCGGCCGCATCGCCGAACAGCGCCGCCTGGTGGTTGGTTACCTTCTCCCAGGGGCCGGCCAGATCGTAGGTCATGAGGTTGATGTAATCGAGCGGCGCGACGATCTGCGCCAGCTTGCTGTAATAGCGCGACAGGAAGAAGGCGCCGCCGGCGCCGGCGATGGTCAACTGGTACGGCAACGCCTGGCGGCCGTCGGCGACGGTTTGCTGGTTCAGCAGGGTGCGGATCTCCTGCAGCGCGGCGATGAAACCGTCCACTTCCGAGGCTTGCGGGTACTCCCAGTCGATGTCCACGCCGTCGAAGCCGTAATCCTTCATGATGCGCACGCAGGATTGGGCGAACTTGGCGCGCGACGCCGGGGTTTTCACCGCGTTGACGTAGTTGGCGTGCGACACCCCCAGATCGTTGGAGTAGTACCAGCCGCCGATGGAGAACATGATGCGCAGGCTGGGGTTGTGCGCTTTGAGCGCGGTCAGGCGGTTGACCACATCGCGCGCCTTGGCGTCGTTGGTGGCCGGATCCCAGGCGCATTCCAGATTGTCGTTGATATCCAGGAACGAGAAGTTAATGTGCGTCAGCTGTTTGGCTTTGGCCGGCGTGATGTTGGAAACCGGGAACGGCACGACAGACGTATCGGTCTCGGTGTAATTATTGATTTGGTTGGTCGGAATAAAATAATACCCAATAACGGCTTTACGTGTGGACATGGCATTTCTCCAGAGTGGATGTTTTTGGATGGGAAAATATTTCCCGTTGCCATTAATGTTTATTTTTCTCGGAAATAACAGTCGAAACAAATCACGATAAGAATGAATTTTTTATTCACTGCCGCCTGCCTTGGCGTTTATGTGTTGTGCCAGCATTCAGCATGAATGAATTCGACCATAGGGCCTGTATTTATTCATTTGCTTTGTAATAGCATCCTTAACTAGATTCTGAGTATCCGATGTCCCACCGGCCGTGATTGGCATTTAATTAAAAATAAAAAAGGAGATGAGCTATGTCCAGCATAGAGCCTGACGCTGTTGGCTTAATAGTCCAGCGAGTATGTGAATATCTTCAGCCGGTATTGAACGCCATTCTGGCCGGCGTGATGGCGCTATTACACGGTGCCTATCGCAACGTGGGTATTCGGCGACGTTTATTGAATGCGGCGATGTGCGCGTTATTGGCCTGGACGGTGCGCGATGCGCTGGCGTTGATGGGCCTGGAATTAAACTGGGCGAATTTGGCCAGCGTATTGATTGGCTTTATGGGGGCGGATTACATCAACGCCTTAATTAAAAAATTCATCGGCAAAAAAACGGGGTTTAAAAATGTTAAATGACATCGAAGAGATTCGCTTTACCGCCCGCAGCGAAGAGAACCTGCGCGGCGTGCATCCGGATCTGGTGCGCGTTATTCGTCTGGCGCTGCGCTATTCCCTGGTGCCGTTTTCCGTCAGCGAGGGGCTGCGCAGCATGGCGCGCCAGCGGGAAATGGTGCGCGCCGGCAACAGCCAAACGCTGCGCAGCCGCCATCTGACCGGACACGCGGTGGACGTGGTGGCGATGCCGGCGGGCGTGGTCTCCTGGGAGTGGGATTACTACGCGCAAATTGCGGTGGCGGTGCGGCGCGCGGCGCGTGAATGCGGCATCAACGTCGAATGGGGCGGCGAATGGAAGACCCTCAAGGACGGCCCGCACTTCCAGCTGCCGTTTCGGGACTATCCGGCATGAGCGGTTGGCTGCAAAAACTGATGCAGGGCGGGTTGCTGCTGCTGTTGCTGGCGGCTATCTGCCTCGGCGGCTACAGCTCGCTGTTGTCGCACCAGTTGGCGTCTGCGCGGCAACAGGCGGCGGAACTGCAAAAAAGCCTGGCGCAGCAGGCGGGGCTGATCGCCACCCTGCAGACCCAGGATGCGCAAAATCGTGCGCTGATGGCGGCGCAGCAGCGGCAGGAACAGCAGCTGCGCCAACAACACGAGGCTTATCAGAGGAAATACCGTGAAGCGATTAAAAACGATCCCTGCGCCGCTCAGCCTCTGCCTGGCGCTGTGCTTGAGCTCCTGCGCCCGGCCGCCGGCGCCGCAGGCCGTGCCGCTGTTGCCCCCTGAGTCGGTATTTGCTCCCTGTGAGCAGCCGCAGTTGCAGGGGGAGACCTGGGGCGATGCGGTAAGCTATGCACTGGCGTTACAAACCTCGTTACACATTTGCGCCGGCCAGGTGGAGACGCTCAACGCCTGGCGCGCCACGCTGCCGCCGCGCTGACGGCGGCGCTTGTCTGACTTGTCCCGCAGGCCTTCTTTTTTTACTTTTAAAACGGTCTTTCGACCAAGGTTATGGCGCGCTTCAAAGTTTGTGATGTTTCTCTCACTATACTTCAAGGCTGTGCCCTGTCATTGTACCTGGGCGCCATGGCCCACGGCAGGGCGCAGCCTCAAAGCCTTACCTCAACATAAAAGCAAAAAACAAAGGAATCCATAATGGACGAACAGCTCAAACAGAGTGCCCTTGATTTCCATCAGTTTCCTGTCCCAGGGAAGATCCAGGTTTCCCCAACCAAACCGTTGGCGACCCAGCGCGATCTGGCGCTGGCCTATTCGCCGGGCGTCGCCGCGCCTTGCCTCGAGATCGCCGAAGATCCGCTGGCGGCCTACAAATACACCGCGCGCGGCAACCTGGTGGCGGTGATTTCCAACGGCACGGCGGTACTGGGTCTGGGCAATATCGGCGCGTTGGCCGGTAAGCCGGTGATGGAAGGCAAGGGCGTTTTGTTCAAGAAGTTTTCCGGTATCGATGTATTTGATATCGAAGTGGATGAGCATAACCCTGACAAATTAATCGACATTATCGCCGCGCTGGAACCGACCTTCGGCGGCATCAACCTGGAAGACATCAAGGCGCCGGAGTGTTTCTACATCGAACAGAAACTGCGTGAGCGCATGAAGATCCCGGTGTTCCACGACGACCAGCACGGCACGGCGATCATTACCACTGCCGCGGTGCTCAACGGCCTGCGCGTGGTGAAGAAGAACATCTCCGATGTGCGGCTGGTGGTGTCCGGCGCCGGCGCGGCGTCCATCGCCTGCCTGAACTTGCTGGTGGCGCTGGGGCTGCGTCAACAGAACATCACCGTCTGCGATTCCAAGGGCGTCATCTATAAAGGCCGCGACGCCAATATGGAACAGACCAAAGCCGCCTACGCCATCGAGGATAACGGCCAGCGCACGCTGGGCGACGCCATCCCGAACGCCGACATCTTCCTCGGCTGCTCCGGCCCGGGTGTGCTGACGCAGGATATGGTGAAAACCATGGCGCGCGATCCGCTGATCATGGCGCTGGCCAACCCGGAACCGGAAATTCTGCCGCCGCTGGCCAAAGCGGTGCGCCCGGACGCCATCATCTGCACCGGCCGTTCCGACTACCCGAACCAGGTGAACAACGTCCTGTGCTTCCCGTTCATTTTCCGCGGCGCGCTGGACGTGGGCGCCACCACCATCAACGAAGAGATGAAGCTGGCCTGCGTGCATGCCATCGCCGATCTGGCGCTGGCGGAACAGAGCGACGTGGTGGCCTCCGCGTATGACGATCAGGATCTCTCCTTCGGGCCGGAATACATCATTCCGAAACCGTTCGATCCGCGTCTGATCGTCAAGATCGCACCGGCGGTGGCCAAGGCGGCGATGGACTCCGGCGTGGCGACGCGTCCGATCGAAGACTTCGACGCCTACGTGGAGAAGCTGGCGGAGTTCGTCTACAAAACCAATCTGTTCATGAAACCGATCTTCTCGCAGGCGCGCAAAGAGGTGAAGCGGGTGGTGCTGGCGGAAGGTGAGGAAGAGCGCGTGCTGCACGCCACGCAAGAGCTGGTGTCGCAGGGGCTGGCTTTCCCGATCCTTGTCGGCCGTCCGAGCGTGATCGAGATGCGCCTGAAAAAACTGGGCCTGCAACTGACGCCGGGCAAAGATTTCGAAGTGGTGAACAACGAGTCGGATCCGCGCTTCAACGAATACTGGGGAGAGTACTACCAGATCATGAAACGTCGTGGCGTTTCGCAAGAGCAGGCGCGCCGCGCGGTGATTGGCAACCCGACGCTGATCGCCGCCATCATGCTGCACCGCGGCGAAGCGGACGCGATGATCTGCGGCACCATCGGCAGCTACCACGAGCATTACGACGTGGTGAAGAACGTGTTCGGCTTCCGTGAAGGCGCGCACGTTGCCGGCGCGATGAACGCGCTGCTGCTGCCGAGCGGCAACACCTTCATCGCCGACACCTACGTCAACGACGATCCGACGCCGGAACAGCTGGCGGAGATCACCCTGATGGCGGCGGAAACCGTGCGCCGTTTCGGCATCGAGCCGAAGGTGGCGCTGCTGTCTCACTCCAGCTTCGGCTCGTCTGATTGCCCGGCGGCGCGCAAGATGCGTAAAACGCTGGAGCTGGTGAACGAGCTGGCGCCGGAGCTGGAGATCGACGGCGAAATGCACGGCGACGCCGCGCTGGTGGAAAGCATCCGTCACGATTTGATGCCGGACAGCCCGCTGAAAGGCTCGGCCAACCTGCTGATCATGCCGAACATGGAAGCGGCGCGCATCAGCTACAACCTGCTGCGCGTCTCCTGCTCGGAAGGGGTGACCGTCGGGCCGGTGCTGATGGGGGTGGCCAAACCGGTGCACATCCTGACGCCGATCGCCTCGGTGCGCCGCATCGTCAACATGGTGGCGCTGGCGGTGGTGGAAGCCCAGACCGAACCGCTGTAAGCCCGGGTTAATGACTGGCCCCCTGTGCCGTTGGCGCCGGGGGCTTTTTTATGCCTTGCAGCGCGCGACGATGGCGCGAATATCCTGCGGCGTAGTGCGGCAACAGCCGCCGATCAATTGTGCGCCGAGCGCGCGCCACGCCGTCGCCTGATCGGCCAGGCTGCCGTGCTCGCCGCCGCAGGCGCGCCAGGTTTTGCTCACCGCATCGTAGTGCTCGCCGGAGTTGGGGTAGACCAGCAGCGGTTTGTCGGCCAGCGCGCTCAGCTGACGCAGCGCCGGGGCGACCTTGTCCAGCGCGATGCAGTTGATGCCGATGGCCAGCACCTGCGGGTTACCGCGCAGCGCGGACAGGACCTCCGTCAGCGGCGTGCCGTCGCTGAGGTGTTGGCTGTCGCGCAGGGTGAAGGCGAACCAGGCGCCGAGCGTCGGGAACTCCTGCAGCAGCGTCAGCAGCGCCTGCAGTTCAGCAAACGACGGCAGCGTTTCGCAGGCCAGCAGATCGACGCCGGCGGCGGCCAGGGCTGCGAGGCGCGGGCGGTGGAAGGCAATGAAGTCATCCTGCGCCAGCCGGTAGTCGCCGCGGTATTCCGAGCCGTCGGCCAGATAGGCGCCGTACGGGCCCACCGAACCGGCGATCAACAGCGGCGCCGCCTGCGGGTGCGCGGTCAGATAATCGCGGCGTGCGCGCTGCGCCAGCTGCACGCTTTTGGCGATCAGCGCCAGCGACTGAGCCTGATCCAGGCCGCGGCGCAAGAAGCCCTGCGGCGTGGCCTGATAGCTGGCGGTGATAGCGCACTGGGCGCCGGCGTTGAAATAATCGAGGTGTACCTGATAGATAAGCTCGGGATTTTCAATCAGCACCTTGGCCGACCACAGCGGATCGGTCAGATCGCAGCCGCGCGCTTCCAGTTCGGTAGCCAGCGCACCGTCCAGGATCAGCGTGGGGTGTTCGGCCAGCAGGCGGGCGACGGGGTTATTAACCGACATGTTGTTCTCCCAAAGCGGTTTTTTGCCCGGCGCGCCGGGTCAGGAAATAGGTGAGGTAGCACAAGGCGACGAACGGCAGGCCGCAGTAGAGCGCAATGCGCTGCTCCGGATCGAACGCCAGCCCGATGCAGGCCAGCAGGCACAGCGCAAAGCCGAGGATCGGCGTCAATGGATAGCCGGGCGCACGGTATTTCAGGCCGCTTATCGGCTGGCCGCTGTGCAGATAGGCGCGGCGGAAAGCATAGTGGGCGGCGCAGATGCTCAGCCACACCGCCACTACCGCAAAACCGGAGATTGCCGACAGGGCGACAAACACCGTGTCCGGCGCGATCACGCTGGTCAGCAGCGCCAGCACGCCGCCGAGCATGCTGAAGGTCAGGGCGTTGATCGGAATGCCGCGCGCATTAACGCGCGCAAAGTAGGCCGGCAGGGTGCGCTGGTGGGCCAGCGACCACAGCATGCGCCCCGAAGCGTACAGGCCGGAGTTGGCCGCCGACAGGATGGCGGTCAGGATCACGAAGTTGAAAATATCGGCGGCGTAAGGCACACCGATGCGTTCAAACACCAGCACGAACGGGCTTTTGACGATCCCCGCCTGATCCATCGGGATCAACGCCGCCAGCACGAAGACCGTGCCGATAAAGAACAGCATCAGGCGGATCACCGTGGTGCGGATCGCCAGCGGCACGACTTTTTCCGGGTTCTCGGTTTCACCAGCGGCGATGCCGATCAGCTCCGTGCCGGAGAAGGCGAAGTTCACCGCCACCATGGTCATCAGGATCGGCAGCGTGCCGTGCGGCAGCCAGCCGGAAGCGGTCAGGTTATGCAGGAAAGGCGCCGGCGTGCCGTCTTTCATCGGCAGCAGGCCGAACATGGCGGCGCCGCCCAGAATGATAAACGCCAGAATGGTCACCACTTTGATCAGCGAAAACCAGAATTCGCTTTCGGCGAAAAAACGGGTGGTCACGACGTTGAGCAGGAAAATGGCCGCGCAGAAGATCAGGCACCACAGCCACACCGGCGACTGCGGGAACCAGTACTGCATGCAGAATCCGGCCGCGGTCAGGCTGGAGCCCAGCGCCACCGTCCAGGTGAGCCAATACAGCCAGGCGACGGCATAGCCGGTGGCCGGCCCCAGATAGCGCGAAGCATAGACGTGAAAGGCGCCGGTTTCCGGCATCGCCACCGACAGCTCGCCCAGGCACAGCATCACCAGATACACCACCAGCGCGCCGATCAGGTAGGCCAGCAGCGTGCCGAGCGCCCCGGTGGTGGAGATGATGTAGCCGGTATTGAAAAACAGCCCGGTGCCGATCACGCCGCCCAGCGACAGCATCACCAGATGCCGGGCCTTCATGCTGCGTTTGAACTGCCCTGCGGCGGGCGCCGATGAGTGCATAATAATCTATCCGTATAGACGTCTAAATATCTGAATGGCTATTGGTTATACCCGCAATGCCGTTTCAACGCAATGCGTCACCGGCGATCGCCGCGTAAAAAAATCGTCAGGCCAGATCTATATGCAAATGATAATTATTATCTATAATGTCGCCATTTTCGCTAATGGGGCAACATGATGAGATATCTGATTTTATTGGCGGCGTTGGCGCTCGGCGCCTGCAGCCAAACGCCGGTGAAGACGCCGGCCAGCGACGTCGCGAGCCTGGGGAATATCACCGATCTGCACAGCGGCGCGACCCTGACGCCCGAGCAGCTGTTGACGCGGTTGGCGCAGCAGCCGCGGGTGATCGTCGGGGAAAAGCATGACAATCCTTACCACCATCAGATTGAGCAATGGCTGGTGCAGCAGCTGCCGCAATTGCGGCCGCAGGGTAGCGTGCTGATGGAGATGATCAACCCGAACCAGCAGGCGCAGGTCGACAAGGTGAAGCAGTGGCTGCAGAGCGATCCCACGGTGCGTGATGGCCGCGTGGCGGAGCTGATCGCCTGGCAGCCGGGCTGGAAATGGGCGCTGTATGGCGGGGTGACGATGGCGGCGATGCGCGCGCCTTACCCGCTGTGGTCGGCCAACCTGGATCGCAGCGAGATCGCGGCGTTCTATCAGCAGCCGCAGTTCCCGGCGGGGCAGCTCTCGTCGCAGCCGGCGGTGCGCAAGGCGCTGGAAGAGACTATCCGCACTTCGCACGGCGGCCAGATTGAGGCCGCGCAGCTGCATGCGATGCTGGCGATCCAGCAGCAGCGCGATAGGCGCATGGCGGAGCGCCTGCTGGCGGCGCCGACGCCCGCGCTATTGATCGCCGGCGGTTATCACGCCGCCAAATCGGTGGGCGTGCCGCTGCACGTGCGGGATCTGCAACCGGCGGCGGCGCCGACGGTGCTGATGCTGGCGGAGCCGGGCGTACAGGTTGACGCGCACACGGCGGACTACCTGTGGATTACACCATCAGTGAAATGAATACGTTAAGGCAGTGAAAAGGGGTGTTAATTATAGTTGCAAATGATTATCATTAGTAAATGTGATCTGCAATCATTCGCAATTAAGTAAGCTAATGCCCCTATGTTAAGTCAGTCTTATCCCCCTCCGGCCTTTGCGCTGCCGCAGCCGCGCTGGGCGCGCGGCTTGCTGCTCGCCCTGGCGGCGCACGCGGCGTTAGCGTTGCTGTTTTACTGGCCGCAGACGGCGCTCGAGCCGGTCGAGCTGCCGCCGCCGGCGGTGATGATGAGCTGGGCGGCGCAGATTGAAGCGCCGGAAAGTAAGCCGCTGCCGCTGGGCGTGCAGCAGGCTGAATCTGCCGCGGCGCAGCCGGCGGAGCAGCAGCAACAGCCAGATCTGCCCAAGCTGGCGCGTGCCGATAAAGCAAAAATCGTGACGGCGCAGAAGAAGCGCGCCGAACACCGTCCCCCGCAAAAAGCGCAGCCGAAACCGCAGGAGCAGGCCAAAGAGACGCGCAACGCCGCCGCGTCCAGCGCTGCTGCGCCGCAGGCGCAGACGCTCTCCCACCAAACCGCCGCACCGATCAACAGCGACGCCAACAGCAACGCGCAGGCCAAACTGTCGTGGGAGAGCCTGGTGAAGGGCAAACTGAATCGCATCAAGGATTACCCTTTGGATGCCCGCAGCCGCCGGCGCAGCGGCATGCCGCAGGTCAGTTTCAGCGTTGACGCGCAGGGACGGGTCTCGAATGTCATGCTGCAGGTGCGTTCCGGCACCGCGTCGCTGGATCGGGAAGCGGTGGCGGTGGTGTCGCGCGCCCAGCCGTTGCCGCCGCCGCCGCCGGAGATGCTGCAGCAGGGAGCCGTCAGGGTAAGGATGCCGATCGATTTCAATCTGGCGGAGCTGAATGCCCGCCGTTAATGCTCGCAGGCGCCGCATCGCCGTCGTGCACCTCTTCAAACTTCGTGAGGGATTATGAATCCGCTGTTATTCACCCCGCGCCGTCGCATCGCGGCCGCGCTCTGGCTTTCTTTAGGCGTCGCCGGCGTCGCGCTGGCGCAACCGCAGCCGCCGTTGGCGGAACGCGCGCCGAAAGCGCTGACGGCGCACGGCGAGACGCGCACCGACGATTACTACTGGCTGCGCGACGATAGCCGAAAAGAGCCGAAGGTGCTGGACTACCTGAAGGCGGAGAACCGCTACACCGAGCAGATGATGGCGCCGTACCAGAAGCTGCGCGCCACGCTGTATCAGGAGATGCTGGGTCGCGTGAACCCTGACGATCGTTCGGTGCCGTATCAGCTCAACGGTTATCGCTATCAGGAAAGCTACGCTGCCGGTAAAGATTTCGCGCGGTATCAGCGCCAGGCGCTCACCGCCGACGCGCCGTGGCAAACCTTGCTGGACGCCAATCAGCGCGCGGCCGGCCATGCGTATTATCGTCTGGGGGCGATGGACGTCAGCCTGGACAACCGCCGCCTGGCAGTGGCCGAGGATCTGCAGGGCCGCCGCCAATACCGCATCTCCCTGCGCGAGATAGACAGCGAACGCTGGTCGCCGGAAACGCTGGAAAACACCTCCGGCAACATGGTGTGGGCCAACGACAACCAAACCCTGTTCTACGTGCGCAACCACCCGCAAACGCTGTTGCCATATCAGGTCTACCGCCATCGGTACGGTACGCCGACCGCGGAAGATAAGCTGGTGTACCAGGAAAACGATCCGGCGTTCTACCTCAGCCTCGGCCGCTCGTCCTCGCGCGATTACCTGATTCTGACCATCAGCGGCAACACCACCTCCGAAGTGCGCCTGATCGACGCCAACCAGCCGCAGCGCGAGCCGCAGCTGTTCGCCGCCCGGCAGAACGGCCGCGAGTATTACCTCGATCACTACCGGGGCGAGTTCTACCTGCGCTCCAACCATCAGGATCCGAACTTTGGCCTGTACCACACGGCGGCGGCGGGCAAACCGTGGCAGACGCTGATCGCACCGCAGGCGCAGCACGAGGTGGAAAGCTTCAGCCTGTTCCGCGATTGGCTGGTGGTGCAGGAGCGCGCCAACGGGCTGGTGCAGCTGCGGCAAATCAGCTGGGACGGCAAAACCGAGCGCGCCATCCCGTTCGATGATGCCAGCTACATGGCCTGGCTGGGCTATAACCCCGAGCCGGACAGCGATCGCTTGCGCTACGGCTATTCGGCGATGACCACGCCGACCCGCACCTATGAGTGGGACCTGAACAAGGGCGAGCGCACCCTGCTGAAACAGCAGGAGGTGAAAGGCGTCGATCCCAGCTTGTATCACAGCGAGCGCATCTGGGTCACGGCGCGCGACGGCGTGAAGGTGCCGGTCTCGCTGGTGTACCGCACATCGCTGTTCAAAAACGGGCATAACCCGCTGCTGGTATATGGCTATGGCGCTTACGGCATGAGCATGGATCCGGCGTTCAGCGCCAACCGCATCAGCCTGCTGGATCGCGGCTTCGTCTATGCGCTGATCCACGTGCGCGGCGGCGGCGAGCTGGGGCAGAGCTGGTACAAACAGGGCAAGCTGACGCACAAACCGAACAGCTTCAACGACTTCATCGACGCCACCCAGGCGCTGATCAAAGACGGCTACGGCCAACCGGGGCGCATCTACGCCATGGGCGGCAGCGCCGGCGGCTTGCTGATGGGGGCGGTGATCAATCAGGCGCCGCAGCTGTACAACGCGGTGGTGGCGCAGGTGCCGTTCGTCGACGTGGTGACCACCATGCTGGACGACAGCATTCCGCTCACCACCGGGGAATACGAGGAGTGGGGCAACCCGCACCAGCCGGCCGCCTATGCGCTGATGAAGTCCTACAGCCCGTACGACAACGTGCGTAAGCAACGTTACCCGAACCTGTTGGTCACCAGCGGTCTGTACGACTCGCAGGTGCAGTATTGGGAACCGGCCAAATGGGTGGCGAAGCTGCGGCGCTTCAAGCAGGGCGATTCGTTGCTGCTGCTCTCCACCGACATGACCGCCGGCCACGGCGGCAAATCGGGTCGCCTGGCGCGGCTGGAAAACGGCGCGCTGGAGTACGCCTTTATTTTGGCGGCGGACCGGCAGGCGCAGAAATAATCTTTAGCGCCGCAGCACGCTGCGGCGCAATAAAACAATAACAACCTTTTACCGCGCTTTCGGCGGGCTTTTTGCTGGGCATTGTCGGCCATCAAACCTTATTGGCTATTTCTGGGGATATATGAAAATCAAAATGATAGCGAGCCTGATCGGCGCGGGACTGGCGCTGTACGGGCAGGCTGCGGCCGCGCAGGAACAGGCGGAAAATAATAAAGGCAGCGTGGCGTTCAGCCCGCTCAACGTCTCGGCGGCCGACAGCGGCAAGAGCAGCGAAAAAGACGCGTTGGCGAGGCCAGGCGCGTTCAGCTCGCGCGATGAAAACAAGAATCTGGAGTCGGTGGACAGCATTCTGCGCAGCATGCCGGGCACCTATACCCAGATCGATCCCGGCCAGGGATCGGTCAGCGTCAATATCCGTGGCCTGAGCGGCTTTGGCCGGGTCAACACCATGGTCGACGGCATCACGCAAAACTACTACGGCAACTCGCCGAGCGACGCAGCGCACGGGGGATTGCCCACCAGCCAGTTCGGGGCGCTGATCGATCCTAACTTTATCGTCGGCGTCGACGTGGCGCGCGGCAACGCCACCGGATCCGCTGGGGTGAACGCCTTGGCGGGCAGCGCCAACTTCCGCACCATCGGCGTGGATGACGTGGTATTTTCCGACAACCCGTTCGGCGTGCGCACCAAATTCTCGGTGGGCAATAACGGCATCGGCCGCAGCGGCATGATCGCCGTGGGCGCCAAAACCGCCGCCTTTGCCGACGGCGGCAGCCTGGGGGCGATGGCGGCGATCAGCGGCAGTTCCATCACCTCCAACTACAAAAACGGCGCCGGTTTCGACAGCGAGATGTTCAACGTCGATAAGACCTACCGCCAGAATCCGAAATCCCAGCTGTTCAAGGTGGACATCAAGCCGGATGCCTTCAACAGCATCGAACTGTCGGCGCGCAGCTACCAGAATAAAATCACCCGCCGCCACATCGACAGCGACGATTTCTACCTTAAATACCACTATGCGCCGTTCTCGGAGCTGATCGATTTCAACCTGACCGCCAGCACCAGCCGCGGCAAGCAGCAGTTCATGTCCGACAACATGGCGGGATTCAGCGACAGCACGGCGAAAAACATCTCCGATGCGCTGGATATCAACAACACCAGCCGTTTCAGCCTGCAGGACGTCGATTTCGCTTTCAGCTACGGCGGCAAGCTGGTGCGCAACGAGTATAAGAAAAAGGCCTCTGGCTTGGTGACGGATGACAATCAGGCGGAAAGCATGCCGGTGGGAATGTCGGGCAAGCAGGATATCTCCAGCCTGTACAGCGGGTTGCAGGCCAACTACGGCATCTGGCAGGGGAATTTCGATCTGAACTACACCGCCTATCGCCTCTCCGGCTATAAGCCGGCCTGTGACGAGCGAGTAGAGTGCTTCCCGCAGGGCGCTGGCACTATTAGCCGTAACGAACACGGCTTCAACCCGTCGGTCATGCTGTCGGCGCAGGTGACGCCGTGGCTGCAGCCGTTCGTCAGCTACAGCAAGTCGATGCGCGGGCCGAATATCCAGGAGGTGTTCTTCGCCAACAGCGGCGGCCAGTCGATGAACCCGTTCCTCAAGGGCGAAAAAGCGGAGACCTGGCAGGGCGGGTTCAACGCCAATGCTCACGATCTGTTGTTCAAGCAGGACAGCTTCCAACTGAAAGCGGTCTATTTTGAAACCAGGATCAAAAACTACATTTCCAGCCAATCCTACCTGGTGTGTAAAAATCGCCAGAAGTGCAACCGTTCGCAGGCGACGCAGGAAGAGTGGGATGACGCGGACGTCAACGTCAGCATGACCATGTACAGCAACGCCCCCGAACCGGTCAAAATGCGCGGGGTGGAGCTTGAAGCGCTGTACGACGCCGGTTTCGCCTTCACCAAGCTGTCGTTAAGCAAGGAGCATACCTCCCAGCCGACCAACCAGGCCAGCAACGTATTCGGCGCGGGCGATATCAGCGAGCTGCCGGAGTTCTACTTCACGCTGGACAGCGGGGTGCGCCTGCTGGACGAGAAACTGACGCTGGGCGGGGTGGTGAAATATACCGGCAAATCGGTGCGCCTGTCGCCGGACTCTGATTACGATGAGAATGAGCAGTTGCTGAAAGAGCCGGCGCCGCATATTCCGACCATTATCGATCTGTACGGCACCTATCAGGTGAATCGCAATCTGCTGCTGAAGCTCAGCGTGCAAAACCTGATGGACAAGGACTACTCGGACGCGCTGAACAAGATGAACTCGCTGCCGTCTCAGTCGCAGTATGAGACGCCGACCAACACTGCCCGTGGACGCACCTATATCTTCGGCGGGGAGGTGCGCTTCTAAACCGCAGCGGAGCAGGGCGCAGTCACTGCGCCCGTTTCGCCTGCAGCAGCCATTTATCCAGCTCGTTGGCGAACTGCTGGCGGTCGCGCTGGTTCAGGGCGTTCGGGCCGCCGGTCTGAATGCCGCTGGCGCGCAGGGTATCCATAAAATCGCGCATGTTGAGGCGCTCGCGGATGGTGTCCGGCGTATAGCGTTCGCCGCGCGGGTTCAGCGCCACCGCGCCTTTCTCAATCACCTCCGCTGCCAGCGGAATGTCGGCGGTGATCACCAGATCGCCCGCTTCGCAGCGGCGCACGATCTCGTTATCGGCCACGTCGAAGCCGGCCGCCACCTGCAGCGAACGGATGTACTTCGACGGCGGCGTGCGCAGCGGTTGGTTCGCCACCAGCGTCACGGTGATGGCGGTGCGATCGGCGGCGCGGAACAGCACTTCCTTGATCACGTTCGGACAGGCGTCCGCATCGACCCAAATCTGCATCATTTCGTCTCCCGCAGCCAGTCGCGCACCGGCAGGAAATCGCGCGCCAGCGCCGCTTCCGGGCTGTCGGCGTCCGGCTGGTAGTTATATTCCCAACGCACCAACGGCGGCATCGACATCAGGATGGACTCGGTGCGCCCGCCGGTTTGTAGCCCGAACAGCGTGCCGCGATCCCACACCAGGTTGAACTCCACATAGCGGCCGCGGCGATACAGCTGGAACTGGCGCTCGCGCTCGCCCCAGGTCAAGGCCTTGCGTTTTTCGACGATCGGCAGGTAGGCGTCGAGGAAGCCCTGGCCCACCGCGCGGGTGAAGGCGAAACAATGGTCGAAATCCGGGGTGTTAAGATCGTCGTAGAACAGGCCGCCGATGCCGCGCGCTTCGTTGCGATGCTTGATGAAAAAGTAATCGTCGCACCACTGTTTATATTTGGGGTAGACCTCGTCGCCGAACGGCGCGCACAGCTCGGCCGCGGTGCGGTGCCAGTGCACGGCATCCTCTGCGAAACCGTAGAACGGCGTCAGGTCAAAACCGCCGCCGAACCACCACACCGGCGCTTCGCCCGGCTTTTCAGCGATGAAAAAGCGTACGTTGGCGTGGCTGGTGGGCACGTAGGGGCTGAGCGGATGGATAACCAGGGAGACGCCCATCGCCTGGAAGCTGCGCCCGGCCAGTTCCGGACGGTGCGCGGTCGCCGAGGCCGGCAGGGTGGCGCCGGAGACGTGCGAGAAGTTGACCCCCGCCTGTTCGAACACCGCGCCGTTGGTCAGCACGCGGCTGCGGCCACCGCCGCCTTCTTCACGCGTCCATTGGTCTTCGGTGAACACGGCGCCGCCATCGGCCTGGGCGAGCTGCGCGCAGATATGATCCTGCAGCGCCAGCAGGAAGGATTTTACTTCAGCGATGTTAGGTAAACTCATGCGGGGTCTTTATAGCGTCTGGCTGAACAAGGCGCTGAGTATACTCTTATTCGCCGCCCGCGGCATCAGCGGGGTTTGCGTTGGTGTGCGTCGAAGTAGTCGAAGAAGTTGACGATGCCGTCCGCGATGGCGCGGGCGATTTTCTCGCGAAACGCGGTGGTGCCCAGCAGCCGTTCTTCGTTCGGGTTGGTGATGAACGAGGTTTCTACCAGCACCGAGGGAATGGACGGGGATTTCAACACCGCGAACGCCGCCTGTTCGGTGCTGTCGCTGTGCAGATGGTGTACCGGACGAATTTGGCCGAGCACGTGGCGGCCGAGCGTCAGGCTGTTGTTGATGGTGTCGGTTTGCACCAGATCGAACAGCACCTGCTGCAGGTAGTTGTCCTGATCCTTGTATTTGCCACCCGCTACGTCGTCGGCGGCGTTTTCACGGTTGGACAGGTAGCGCGCCATGGCGCTGCTGGCGCCGCGGTTGGAGAGGGCGAATACCGAAGCGCCGGAGGCCGACGGGCTGGTAAAACCGTCGGCGTGAATGGAAATGAACAGATCGGCCTGGTGCTGGTGGGCGATCTCCACCCGCTGGAACAGCGGAATGAATTCGTCTTCTTCGCGCGTCAGGCGCGCCTCGATGTGATCGTGCTCATGCAGGAAACGGCGCACGTGGTTGGCGATTTCCAGCACGATGTGTTTTTCCTGCGAACCTTCGTGGCCGACCGCGCCGGAGTCGATGCCGCCGTGGCCGGGATCGATCATCACCCGCTTTTTGCCGCCGGCCGGTTTCGCCGCCGGTTTGCTGTGCTGATTGCGCAGCATGCCTTCCGCCTTGGCGCTTGGGTTTTTCACGCCGAACAGTGCTACTGCCAGGCCGGAAAGCAACAGTTGGCGTCGCGTCGGGGAAACGGCAAGCGGCTTAAAATTGAGGAATTGTTTACCCTGCTTTTTCATTACGCAACGCTCCATCGACGATTCTATTTCGCGACGTTATATCGTATTGATAATCATTAATCGACCCGATAACTATTTCCATTTATTACGCCTGTTACCGGCGATTTCGGGGCAAATAGCGCGGTAAATCGCAGTTTGATATTGCGTAAGTGAATAATCACGCGATAATCAGATAAACACCTTAATTAACAGCGGCCAACATCGATGGAAATTCGCGTATTTCGACAAGACGACTTTGAAGAAGTCATTACCCTGTGGGAGCGCTGCGATCTGCTGCGGCCCTGGAACGATCCGGAAATGGACATCGAGCGCAAGCTGAACCACGATCCTGAGCTGTTCCTGGTGGCGGAAGTCGGCGGCGAAGTGGTCGGTTCGGTGATGGGCGGCTATGACGGCCACCGCGGCTCGGCGTATTACCTCGGGGTGCATCCCGACTATCGTGGGCGCGGCATCGCCAATGCGTTGATCAACCGTCTGGAGAAGAAGCTGATCGCTCGCGGCTGCCCGAAGATCCAGATTATGGTGCGCGAAGACAACGACACGGTGGTCGAGATGTACGAGAAGCTCGGCTACGAGATCCAGGGCATCACCAGCCTGGGCAAGCGGCTGATCGAAGATCAGGAATATTGATCGAGCGGCGGGCGGCGGCGTTGCCCCGCCCGCCGCAACGCATTACGGCAGCTTTTTGACGGTTTTCACGTCCACTTCGACGCTGCTCCAGTCTTTATCCACTTTGCCTTCCAGCTGCACCTTGTCTTTCGGCGTGACGGTTTGGCCGTTCCAGCGTTTGCGATCGATCTCGACCGTCAGCGTGCCGGTGGCGTCGCGGAAGGTGTAGGTATCGTCGCCGATGCGCTGCTCGATGTTGCCTTGCAGCATCACCCAGGTGTCGTCGCTCAGCGATTTCACCTTGTCCACGGTGGTCAGCGCCGCGCTGGGGCCGGAGAAACCACCTTGTGCGGTGGTTTGCGTTTGAGCCTGCGGCGCGGCCGGATCGAGGAACCCGCCTTGTTGCGCCAGTACCGGTGCGCTGCACAGCGCGATCAGAGCGGCCAGAGTCAGTTTTTTCATGTTGCGCTTCCTTATCGTTATCGAAAATCACATCCCGCTGATATCGGGTGCTTGCTAAGTGATAAGGATTAAAACACACCGATCTTAAGAGCTTCTTAAGCCGACGCATTGAAATTCCCATCGCCGGCGCCCATCTGTAGCCATAGTCTTTAGTCTTTATTCTGTTGGCAAGGAACGAGCGTTGAAGCCATTCTCACCCCGGTTTTCCCCGGACGATTACGATCAGCACGGCGCGCTGCGGCTGCCGCTGGGATTTTGGGCCGTGCTGATTTTGCAGGCGCGCACCTGGCTGTTGTTCGTGATGGCCGGCGCTTCGCGCGAGCAGGGCGAAAGCTTGTTGGCGTTGTTTTATCCGGATACCCAACGCTTTTGGTACGGCATGCTGCTCGGTCTGCCGGCGGCGCTGGCGTTTTTGCTGAGCGGCCGTCGCCACCAATGGCCGCGGCTGTGGCGCGGTTGGCGCTGGGGGCTGGCTGTCTCGCTGCTGGCGTCGTTCGGCGGCTCGCTGTTCAGCCTGTGGCGCCAGGACGGCGATGCGCCGGGGCTGGAGCTGACGTTGGCGCTGCTCGACGCGCTGGCGCTGAGCTATCTGCTGCTGAACACGCGTCTGAAAGCCTGTTTCGCGCCGGCGGAGCGCGTCGACTAATTGCCGAGAAGTGCGGCACTTTTCGCATTTTCCGCACTCCAAGCTGGCAACCGTTGGCGTAGTGCGGGCCGTTGTGAGAGGCTGGCACGCAGCAAAACGCCGAGTGCGGCAGGAGCGGGTGACCCGCCCCGTGCCATTGATGTCTAAGGAGCTAGAGATGAATATTCGCCCCCTGTTGTTAGGGCTTCCGCTGTTACTGACCGGCTGTTCGAGCATGTCCAATTTCTCCTGGTCCAGCCTGTCGCCGTTCAACTGGTTCGGCAGCAGCCTGGAAGTCGGCGCCAAGGGCGTCGGCAAGCTCAACGCCGGCACGCCGATGTCGGAAAGCGCCATCAACGACGGGCTGGACGGCAACTACCGCCTGCGTGGCGGCATGGCGACCAACAACGGCCAGATCGTCTCTTATTATCAGGCGCTGTCCGGCGACGAGGTGAAGCTGGTGATCACCGGCGAACCGAAAGGGCGCCTGCAGCGGGTGGACGTGCTGGATCCGAAAGTGGCGACGGAGTGGGGCAACAAGCTCGGCACGCCGTTCGGCGACATGTACAGCAAGGCGTTCGGCTCCTGTAAGCCGGGCAGCGGCGAAGACGCCGGTAAAGTGGAGTGCGTGGCGGAGCAGAGCAAATACGTCACCTACATCTTCAGCGGCAAGTGGGCCGGCGCGCAGGATATCATCCCGCCGGACGACACCCTGAAAAGCTGGACGGTCAGCAAAATCATTTGGCACGCCAAGCCGCAGCAGTAACGCGTTCAACGGGCGCCGGTTCCCGGCGCCTGCTTGTCCAAATCATTACCCCTATTTTCTTTGCGCTGCTGCAAGGCAATCGCCTGTGCTTGCGGTATGATAGCGCGCGTTTGTAACAGGGACCCCGCGCGTCAACCGCCATACCTTACCTGTTGCCGGATTCTGGTATTGAGGATAACAACATGACACAGGTTCAGAGCGGCATTCTGCTGGAGCACTGCCGTTTCGCCATTTTTATGGAAGCCAGCGTACAGGGCGAATTCGCCGATTTGCGCCAGGGCTGCAAACAGTTTTGTCAGACGCTGAGCGAGCTGCAGCAGCAGTTCCCCGATGCGCGCCTCGGCGCGGTGATCGCTTTCGGTTACGACGTCTGGCACGATCTCTCCAGCGGCCAGGGCGCGAAAGAGCTGAAGCCGTTCACGCCGCTCGGCAAAGGGCTGGCGCCGGCCACCCAGCGCGATATGCTGATCCACATCCAGTCGCTGCGCCACGACGTCAACTTCACGCTGGCGCAGGCCGCGCTGGCGGCGTTCGGCAACGTCATCAAGATTGAGGAAGAAACCCACGGTTTCCGTTGGGTGGAAGAGCGCGATCTGAGCGGCTTCATCGACGGCACCGAAAACCCGCAGGGCGACCAACGCCCGGCAGTGGCGACGATCGCCGAAGGTGAAGAGGACGCTGGCGGCAGCTACGTGCTGGTGCAACGCTACGAGCACAACCTGCGCCAGTGGCAGCGCTTTACCACCGAGCAACAGGAGCAGATCATCGGCCGCACCAAGCACGACAGCGAAGAGCTGCCGGCGGATCAGCGCCCGGATACCTCTCACGTCAGCCGCGTCGATCTGAAAGAGAACGGCAAAGGCCTGAAAATTCTGCGCCAGAGCCTGCCTTACGGCACCGCCAGCGGCAAGCACGGCCTGTTCTTCATCGCCTATTGCGCGCGCCTGCACAATATCGAGCAGCAACTGTTGAGCATGTTCGGCGATCTGGACGGCAAACGCGACGCGATGCTGCGTTTCAGCCGTGCGGTCACCGGCAGCTACTACTTTGCGCCATCGCTGACGCGCTTGCTGTCACTTTGACGCCGTTGCCGAAGCCGGCGCGTCCGGCTTCGGTCTGTTTTCCCGCCCCAAAACGCCTCGCATTTCCTGCCTTATAGCGTTTGATGCTTGTAAATCACTAAACGGTATATAAAAGCGTTACAGCTCCGCACCGAGTTATAAATACACTGGTCGTCAATAAGGCGAAAGCCTGAAGGAATGACTCAGTGATAAGGTGCAGAATGAAACAAAACCGGGTTAAAAATCTCGTGCTGAAAGGTTGGCTGGCGGCTGCGCTGTTGGCGAGCGGCGCCGTGTCGGCGGCGGAATTGCTGAACAGCTCTTATGACGTTTCCCGTGAATTGTTCGTCGCGCTGAATCCCGGCTTTGAACAGCAGTGGAACCAGCAGCATCCGAATGACAAGCTGACCATCAAACAATCGCACGCCGGCTCGTCGAAGCAGGCGTTGGCGATCCTGCAGGGCCTGCGCGCCGACGTGGTGACCTACAACCAGGTCACCGACGTACAGATCCTGCACGATCGCGGGCAGCTGATCCCGGCGGACTGGCAGTCGCGTCTGCCGAACAACAGCTCGCCGTTCTATTCCACCATGGCGTTTCTGGTGCGCAAGGACAACCCGAAGGGTATCCACACCTGGAACGATCTGGTGCGTGACGACGTGAAGCTGGTGTTCCCGAACCCGAAAACCTCCGGCAACGGCCGTTACACCTATCTGGCCGCCTGGGGCGCCGCCAGCCAGGCCGACGGCAACGATGCGGCCAAGACCCGCGCCTTCATGACCCGTTTCCTGAAAAACGTGTTGGTGTTCGATACCGGCGGCCGCGGCGCGACCACCACCTTCGTCGAGCGCGGTTTGGGCGACGTGCTGATCAGCTTCGAGTCCGAAGTGAACAACATCCGCAAGCAATACGGTGAAGACAAGTACGAAGTGATCGTGCCGCCGGTCGATATTCTGGCGGAGTTCCCGGTGGCCTGGGTCGACAAAAACGTCGCGCGCAACGGCACCGAACAGGCGGCCAAAGCCTATCTGAACTATCTCTACAGCCCGGCGGCGCAGCAGGTGATCACCAGTTTCTACTACCGCGTGTATGACCAGAAAGCGATGGCGGCGGCCAAGGGGCAATTCCCGGACACCCAACTGTTCCGCGTGGAAGATCAATTCGGCGGCTGGCCGCAGGTGATGAAAACCCACTTCGCCACCGGCGGCGAGCTGGATCAGCTGTTAGCGGCAGGGCGCAAGTAAATGTTGGCGTTGTCGTCCAGTAAGCGGGTGCTGCCCGGATTTGGCCTCAGCCTCGGCAGCAGCTTGTTTTATACCTGTTTGATTCTGCTGCTGCCGCTCAGTGCGCTGGTGATGCAGCTGGCGCAGATGAGCCTGGCGCAATATTGGGAAGTGATTTCCAACCCGCAGGTGGTGGCGGCGTATAAAGTGACGCTGCTGGCGGCCGCTGTCGCCAGCCTGTTCAATGCGGTGTTCGGCATGCTGATGGCCTGGATCCTGACGCGCTACCGCTTTCCCGGCCGTTCGCTGCTGGATGGCCTGATCGACCTGCCGTTCGCGCTGCCGACGGCGGTAGCCGGCCTGACGCTGGCCGGTCTGTTTTCCACCACGGGCTGGTACGGGCAGTGGCTGGCGCACTTCGACATCAAGGTCACCTTCACCTGGCTTGGGATCGCGGTGGCGATGGCGTTCACCAGCCTGCCGTTTGTGGTGCGCACCGTGCAGCCGGTGCTGGAAGAGTTAGGGCCGGAGTACGAAGAGGCGGCCGAGACGCTGGGCGCCACGCGCTGGCAGAGTTTTCGCCGCGTCGTGCTGCCTGAAGTGGCGCCGGCGCTGCTGGCCGGCACCGCAATTTCCTTTACCCGCAGTCTGGGCGAGTTCGGGGCGGTGATTTTCATCGCCGGCAACATCGCCTGGAAGACGGAAGTGACCTCGCTGATGATTTTTGTGCGTTTGCAGGAGTTCGATTACCCGGCGGCCAGCGCCATCGCCTCGGTGATCCTGGCGGCGTCGCTGCTGCTGCTGTTCAGCATTAACGTATTGCAAAGCCGCTTCGGCAGACGTTTGGGAGGAGGGCACTGATGGCTGATATTTCCGCCTTCAACGGCGCCGAGCGCCCGCGCGTTAACTGGGGCAAGTGGACGCTGATCGCCATCGGCACGCTGTTCTCGGCGCTGCTGCTGGTGGTGCCGATGATATCGATTTTCGCCGAGGCCTTTTCCAAAGGGTTCGGCGCGATGTGGAGCAACTTGCTCGATCCGGACATGCTGCACGCCATTTGGCTGACGGTCTTGATCGCGCTGATCACCGTGCCGTTCAACCTGGTGTTCGGCACGTTGCTGGCGTGGCTGGTGACGCGCTTCACCTTCCCCGGCCGCCAGCTGTTGCTGACGCTGATCGATATCCCGTTCGCCGTTTCACCGGTGGTGGCGGGGCTGATTTACCTGCTGTTTTACGGCAGCAACGGCCTGCTGGGCGGCTGGCTGGATGCGCATAACATCCAGATCATGTTCTCCTGGCCGGGCATGGTGCTGGTGACCATTTTCGTCACCTGCCCCTTCGTGGTGCGCGAGCTGGTGCCGATGATGCTCAGCCAGGGCAGCCAGGAAGACGAGGCCGCGATTCTGCTGGGGGCGTCCGGCTGGCAGATGTTCCGCCGCGTGACGCTGCCCAACATTCGCTGGGCGCTGCTGTATGGCGTGGTGCTGACCAACGCGCGCGCCATCGGCGAGTTCGGCGCGGTGTCGGTGGTGTCTGGTTCGATTCGCGGCGAAACCTACAGCCTGCCGCTGCAGGTCGAGCTGTTGCAGCAGGATTACAACACCGTCGGCTCCTTTACCGCCGCCGCCCTGTTGACCCTGATGGCGATCGTTACCCTATTTTTGAAGAGCGCGCTGCAGTGGCGTCTGGAACGTCAAAACGCGCGTCTCGAGCGGGAGGAAAATCATGAGCATTGAGATTAACGGCATCAACAAGTACTTCGGTCGCACCAAGGTATTGAACGATATCTCGCTCGATATTGCTTCCGGCGAGATGGTGGCGCTGCTCGGGCCGTCCGGTTCCGGCAAGACCACGCTGCTGCGGATCATCGCCGGGCTGGAAAGCCAGAGCGGCGGCAAGCTGGGCTTCCACGGCACCGACGTCAGCCACATGCACGCGCGCGACAGGCGCGTGGGCTTCGTGTTTCAGCACTATGCGCTGTTCCGCCACATGACGGTGTTCGACAACATCGCCTTCGGCCTGACCGTGCTGCCGCGCCGCGAGCGCCCGAATGCCGCGGCGATCAAACAGAAAGTCACTCAGCTGCTGGAAATGGTGCAGCTGGGCCACCTGGCTACCCGTTATCCGTCTCAGCTGTCCGGCGGCCAGAAACAGCGCGTGGCGCTGGCGCGCGCCCTGGCGGTGGAACCGCAGATTCTGCTGCTGGATGAACCGTTCGGTGCGCTGGATGCGCAGGTGCGCAAAGAGCTGCGCCGCTGGCTGCGTCAGCTGCATGAAGAGCTGAAATTCACCAGCGTGTTCGTCACCCACGATCAGGAAGAGGCGATGGAAGTGGCCGACCGCATCGTGGTGATGAGCCAGGGCAATATCGAACAGGTCGGGTCGCCGGTCGACATCATGCGCGAACCGGCGAGCCGCTTTGTGCTGGAATTCATGGGGGAAGTGAACCGCCTGAACGGCGAAATTCGCGGCTCCCAGCTGTTCGTCGGCGCGCACCAGTGGCCGTTGTCGTTCCAGCCGATGCACCAGGGCAGCGTCGATCTGTTCCTGCGCCCGTGGGAAATGGAAGTGGCGACCGAAAGCAGCGAACGTTGCCCGCTGCCGGTTCAGGTGCTGGAAGTCAGTCCGCGTGGCCATTTCTGGCAGCTGACGGTGCAGCCGATCGGCTGGCACCAGGAACCGATCAGCGTGGTGCTGCCGGAAGGCAACGCCACGCCGGTGCGCGGCGGCCGTTATTACGTCGGCAGCCTCAATGCGCGGCTGTATGCCGGCGATCAACTGCTGCAACCTGTTGCGTTAGCCAAAAGCGCCTGATAGGTTTTAGCAGCCCTTTATTCAAGGCAACCCCAGGGTTGCCTTTTTACTTTACGCACACCAACACAGGCAAAGATCGTGACAACGCTCGAACAATGCATCGGGAATACCCCGCTGGTAAAACTGCAACGGCTGGCCGCCCAGGCGGGCAGCGAGGTATGGGTCAAACTGGAAGGCAATAACCCGGCGGGATCGGTGAAGGATCGCGCCGCGTTGGCGATGATTCAGCAGGCGGAGCTGCGCGGTGAGATCAAGCCCGGCGATGTGCTGATTGAGGCCACCAGCGGCAACACCGGCATTGCGTTGGCGATGATCGCTGCATTGAAAGGCTATACGCTGAAGCTGCTGATGCCGGAGAACATGAGCCTGGAGCGGCAGGCGGCGATGCGTGCCTACGGTGCGGAACTGATCCTGGTCAGCCGTGAGCAGGGAATGGAAGGGGCGCGCGATCTGGCGCTGGAGATGCAGCGCCAGGGGCAGGGTAAAGTGTTAGATCAGTTCAACAACCTGGACAATCCCTACGCCCATTTCACTACCACCGGCCCGGAGATTTGGCGCCAAACCGAAGGGCGCATCACGCATTTCGTTTCCAGCATGGGCACCACCGGCACCATTACCGGCGTGGGCGGTTACCTGAAAAGCCAGAATCCGCAGGTGCAGATCATCGGCCTGCAGCCGGCGGAGGGCAGCAGTATCCCCGGCATTCGCCGCTGGGCGCCCGCTTACCTGCCGGGTATTTTCCGCCCGGAGCTGGTGGATCAGGTGCTGGATATCGAACAGGGCGATGCCGAGCAGACCATGCGCCAGCTGGCGCAGCGTGAAGGCATCTTCTGCGGCGTCAGCTCCGGCGGCGCGGTGGTCGGCGCCTTGCGCGTCGCCGCGGCTCACCCCGGCAGCGTGGTGGTGGCGATCGTCTGCGATCGCGGCGATCGCTACCTTTCTACCGGCGTGTTCGGCTGAGCGCGCCCTCCCGGCGGTGTGTTCCGTCGGGAAAACCTTTCCTCCTTTCCTTTCGACAGACGGCAGCCCCGCTTGCGGCGGCTGCCGCTTGCCCGTGCGACAATGCCATGACTGAAGTAGAGAAATCGCGCGACAGCGGCCACAATAACGGTGACGAGACGCCAAGAGCGATGTGTAAGGATTGAGTAAAACCGGCTGCGGACCGGCGAAATTGGCGGGAAAATAACGAAAATCGGTGAAGGAGCAAGGCATGAAAATTTTACTGGTCGACGATGACCTGGAGCTTGGCACCATGCTGAGCGAATACCTGACGGGCGAAGGTTTCGACGCCACGCTGGTGCTGACCGGCAAGGCGGGGGTAGAGGGCGCGCTGTCGGGCGACTATACCGCGATGATCCTCGACATCATGCTGCCGGATATGAGCGGCATCGACGTGCTGCGCGACGTGCGCAAAAAGAGCCGGCTGCCGATCATCATGCTGACCGCCAAAGGTGACAACATCGATCGGGTGATTGGTTTGGAGATGGGCGCCGACGATTACATGCCCAAACCCTGCTATCCGCGCGAATTGGTGGCGCGTTTGCGCGCGGTGCTGCGCCGTTTCGAAGAACGGCCGCAAGAAGTGGACGACGAGGCCGCCATCAGCGTTGGCGAGCTGACGTTAAACCCTTCAACCCGCAGCAGCGAATGGCGCGGCAAGGCGTTCGATCTGACCGCTTCGGAATTCAATCTGTTGGAGCTGTTGCTGCGCGCGCCGGACCGCGTGGTGTCGAAGGACGAATTGTCCGAGAAGGGGCTGGGGCGCCCGCGTGAAGCCTATGACCGCAGCGTGGATGTGCATATCAGCAATATCCGCCAGAAGCTGAGCGCGTTGGCCGGCAATACGCTGAGCATCGAAACGGTGCGCAGTATCGGCTATCGCATCCGGTAACCTGACATGCGCGGAAGACTGTTCTGGAAAATTTTGCTCGGCTTTTGGCTGACCTTTCTCATCATGACGCAGGCCCTGTGGGTGGCGTTTTCTCTTTATGGCGATCGCTATGTGCCGCCGGAGAACGCCATGGCGCGGCGGGCGATCGGCCTGCAGCTGACCTCCGCCGCCACCCAATTGCGCAGCGGCGGCATGCCGGCGCTGGAAGCGCTGATGCGCGATTGGCCCGAGGACGACAGGCGTCTGCTGTCGGTAACGCCGATGACCCAACCGCCGCCGCCCGCGCCGGAAGAACCGCTGTTTGAAGGGCGGCGGATGCCGAAAGCGATTTCCGCCTGGGTGCAGACCGGGGAAGGGCAGGGATACTGGCTGAGTTATAACGTGCGCGGGCTGCGGGAAGAGTATCGGCCGGAGCGGCGTTCCCATTTCTTCAACATTCCTGCGCCGATGTTGTGGGTCGGCGGGCTGGGCGGTTTGCTGTTCAGCGCCGTATTGGCCTGGAACCTGACCCGGCCGATGCGTCAGCTGCGCGGCGGCCTGGATCGGGTGGCGCAGGGCGATCTGTCGGTGCGGCTGTTCCCGAAAATGCGGCGCCGTCATGACGAGCTGTCCGACGTGGCGCGCGATTTCGACACCATGGCCGAACGCTTGGAGCTGCTGGTCAGCGCCCGCGAACAGCTGTTGCACGATGTCTCGCACGAGCTGCGTTCACCGCTGGCGCGCCTGCAGCTGGCGATCGGCCTGGCGCGGCAAAACGCCGGCAACGTCGAAACCTCGCTCAAGCGCATCGAACATGAGTCGGGGCGGCTGGACAAAATGATCGGCGAGCTGCTGGCGCTGTCGCGCACCGAACACAGCAGCCTGCCGGACGAGGAGTACTTCGATCTGTACGGCCTGGTGGATGCGGTGGTGAGCGATGCGCGCTACGAGGCGCAGGTGCCCGGCGTGGAGATCGTGCTGCAGGCCGAGTCGGACGTGGAGTATACCGTCAAGGGCAATGCGGAGCTGATGCGGCGCGCGGTGGACAACATCGTGCGCAATGCGCTGCGCTTTTCCAGCCAGGGCCAGCGGGTGACGGTAGCGCTGTCGCGCATCGACAACCAGTTCCAGCTCGCCGTCAGCGATCAGGGGCCGGGCGTGGAGGAGTCGAAACTGTCGAGCATCTTCGATCCATTCGTGCGCGTGAAGTCGGCGCAGTCGGGCAAGGGCTACGGCCTGGGGCTGGCGATTACCCGCAAGGTGGTATTGGCGCACGGTGGCCAGGTTGAGGCGCGCAACGGCGACAGAGAGGGGCTGGTCATTACCCTGCGTATCCCGCGCTGGTCGTCATAACGTAGCGAGATTGGGATACGACGAAGGGGATAAAAAAAACGGCGCCGAGGGCGCCGTTTATCTTGCTCATTCGCGATTACTTCTTGATGCGGATGATCGGGGTTTCGCCAACGGTTACGCTGCCGGACAGTTTGATCAGCTCTTTGATCTCGTCCATGTTGGAGATAACGACCGGCGTCAGGGTAGACTTGGCTTTCTCTTCCAGCAGTGGCAGGTTGAACTCGATAACGACGTCACCTTTCTTGACGCGCTGACCTTCTTCGGCGATGCGTTTGAAGCCTTCGCCTTTCAGTTCTACGGTATCGATGCCGAAGTGGACGAACAGCTCAATGCCGCTGTCGGATTCGATAGAGAATGCATGGTTGGTTTCGAAAATCTTACCGATGGTGCCGTCAACCGGAGCAACCATTTTGTTGCCGGCCGGTTTGATGGCGATACCGTCGCCAACGATTTTTTCAGCGAACACTACGTCCGGCACATCTTCGATATTGACGATTTCGCCAGAAAGGGGAGCGACGATCTCGATAGTGCCCGTGTCTTTCTTGTCATCAGAAACCAGAGATTTCAGTTTATCGAACAAACCCATGATCTTCTCCTAAGCATTAAATTGGGCGGCGTTCCAGTGTCGTGGAAGTTTAGCAGAGCGTTTTTTCTTCGATGAATTTATTGACGCAATTCATCAGGTCTTGTGCCGTTGGCTGTGCCAAGGCTTGCGCTGCCAACGCCTTCACATCTTCGAAATTCGTGTTGCGAATAATTTTCTTGATGCGCGGGATTGAAATCGCACTCATGCTGAACTCATCCAGCCCCATGCCCAATAACAACAGTGTAGCACGCTCATCGCCAGCCAGTTCGCCGCACATGCCGGTCCACTTGCCTTCCGCGTGAGATGCATCAATAACCTGTTTAATCAGGCCAAGCACTGATGGGGACATCGGGTTATAGAGATGAGAAATCAGCTCGTTGCCGCGATCTACCGCCAGAGTATACTGGGTTAGATCGTTTGTCCCAATACTAAAGAAGTCGACTTCTTTCGCCAGGTGGTGAGCGATGACCGCCGCAGCCGGTGTTTCCACCATCACGCCCACTTCGATGCTCTCGTCAAACGCCTTGCCTTCTTCGCGCAGCTGCGCCTTCAGCGTCTCGATTTCGCCTTTCAGATCGCGCACTTCTTCCACGGAGATGATCATCGGGAACATGATGCGCAGTTTGCCGAACGCCGAGGCGCGCAGGATGGCGCGCAGCTGGGCGTGCAGGATTTCACGGCGGTCCATCGCGATGCGGATGGCGCGCCAGCCGAGGAACGGGTTCTCTTCCTTCGGCAGGTTCATGTACGGCAGGTCTTTGTCGCCGCCGATGTCCATGGTGCGGACGATCACGGCCTGCGAGCCCATGGCTTCCGCCACGGCTTTATAAGCCTGGAACTGCTCGTCTTCGGTTGGCAGCGAGTCGCGGTCCATGAACAGGAATTCGGTACGATACAGGCCGACGCCTTCCGCGCCGTTGCGCTCTGCACCCGCGACGTCGCGCACGGTGCCGATGTTGGCGCAGACTTCAACCTGATGGCCGTCCAGCGTAATCGCCGGCAGGTCCTTCAGCTTGGCCAGATCGTTTTTCTCGGTGATATATTGGTTCTGGGCGGCTTTCAGCTGATCGATCACATCAGCGGTCGGGTTAACGTAAATCTGGTTGTTAACCGCGTCCAGAATCAGATAGTCGTCGTTCTTCACCTGCTTGGTCACGTCGCTGGTGCCGACGATCGCCGGCAGCTCCAGGGAGCGCGCCATGATAGAGGTGTGGGAGGTGCGGCCGCCGAGATCGGTAATGAAGCCCAGCACTTTGTCCAGGTTCAGCTGCGCGGTCTCGGACGGGGTCAGATCGGTGGCCACCAGGATCACTTCGTCCTGAATGGAGCCCAGATCGACGATAGGCATGCCCAGAATGTTCTGCAGCAGGCGTTTGCCGATGTCGCGCACGTCGGCGGCGCGTTCTTTCAGGTATTCGTCGTCCAACTCTTCCAGCGCTTTCGCCTGACCTTCGATCACGGTGTAGGCGGCGGCGTCTGCGGAGGCCAGATCGTCTTTGATTAGGGCTATGATTTCCTGCTCAAGCTCTTCGTCTTCCAGCAACATGATGTGGCCTTCGAAGATAGCTTCCTTCTCTTCGCCGAAGGTTTCGCCAGCTTTGGTCTTGATCGCTTCCAGCTGTTCGGACGCTTTCGCGCGGCCGGCCAGAAAACGCGAGACTTCCTGCTCTACTTGATCAGCAGAGATTTTCTTCCGGTTGATGACGATGTCGTCTTCTTTCAGCAAGAGAGCCTTACCAAAAGCGATGCCCGGTGATACTAAAATGCCTGAAATCATAACCCTACCTTACTCTTGACTGGTGTTAACTAAAAAGACGGGCCGATTACTCAAGCTCTGCCATCAGTTTTACCAAGTGCTCAACGGCTTTCTGCTCGTCTTCACCTTCAGCTGAGATGGTCACTACGGTCCCTTGAGTCAGCCCCAGAGTTTGCAGTTTGAACAGGCTTTTAGCGCTGGCGCTTTTGCCGTTGGAGGTCACGGTGATGTCAGACGTGAAGCCTTTGGCTTCTTTAACGAACTGAGCGGCAGGGCGAGTATGCAGACCATTCGGAGCGGTAATAGTAACTTCTTGCTGGAACATTGATGTTTCCCCAACTTATTGGATTAATGTTGTGGAGTTAAAGTTTAGCCCAGGGGCCTGACTTTAACTTGTCTGGTTATAGCGCCTGACTATGGACAGGGGCGAACGTTGATGCAACAGAAAACGACGCGTTAGGCACTTCAGATCAAAAAACTCGGCTTTAGACGTCGTTCCAATCCGCTCCCCATTATGCCCGATTCGCCGCGTCGGCGACAGATGAGTAAATCGATTCAGCCTCGACCAGGCTCGGAGAGTGATTAATTTTGCGCATCGAAATAATGCACCGTTAAATACTAAAGGCGACGGGCAAAAGCAATCTTGGACTGCTATAAAGTTTGATCCAGTCCACAAAAAAGCACCCCACAGGGTGCTTTTTTAGCGATTTGTGCAGTGGCGGGATTACTGCTGCAATTCCTGCTCGGTGAACAGATCGGCGAACAGCGCGGTGCTGAGATAACGTTCGCCGGAAGAGGGCAGGATGACCACAATGGTCTTGTCGGCGAACGCCGGTTCTTCGGCCAGTTTCACCGCCGCTGCGACCGCTGCGCCGGAGGAGATGCCTGCCAGGATGCCTTCTTCGTCCATCAGGCGGCGCGCCATGCTGATGGCTTCGTCGTTGGAGATTTTTTCGACGCGATCCACCAGGTCAAGATCGAGGTTGCCTGGAATGAAGCCGGCGCCGATGCCCTGGATCTTGTGCGGGCCCGGTTTCAGCTCTTCACCGGCCAGCGCCTGGCTGATGACCGGCGAGTCGGTCGGCTCGACCGCCACGGTGGTGATGGCCTTGCCTTTGGTGTTCTTGATGTAGCGGCTGACGCCGGTCAATGTGCCGCCGGTGCCGACGCCGGAGATGAACACGTCGACTTCCCCATCGGTGTCTTCCCAGATTTCCGGGCCGGTGGTTTTTTCATGGATGGCCGGGTTGGCCGGGTTGCTGAACTGTTGCAGGATCAGGTAGCGGTTTGGATCGGTGGCGACGATCTCCTCCGCTTTGGCGATGGCGCCTTTCATGCCTTTCGCCCCTTCGGTCAGCACCAGATTGGCGCCCAGCGCCTTGAGCAGCTTGCGGCGCTCGATGCTCATGGTTTCCGGCATGGTCAGCGTCAGCTTGTAACCGCGCGCGGCGGCGACGAAGGCCAGCGCGATGCCGGTGTTGCCGCTGGTCGGCTCCACCAGTTCTTTGCCGGCGGTCAGCACGCCGCGTTGTTCCGCATCCCAAATCATATTGGCACCGATGCGGCATTTGACGCTGAAGCTCGGGTTGCGTGATTCAACCTTGGCCAGAATGCGTCCGTTGCCGATACGGTTCAGACGAACCAGCGGCGTATGGCCGATTGTTAATGAGTTGTCTTCATATATCTTGCTCATAGCCCGTCCTTTAACTCTATGAAAATGTGGGGAACATCGAAAGCATACGCTAACAGTACCGGCAGGGAAGTAAAGAATTGGTATATCTATATGTTATTAGGAAATAAGTTTTAAGCACAATGATAAGGGCGCGAAATGCGCGCCCTGTCGAAAATTTCCGCGCTGTCGGCGGCAAAAAACGGCGGTTATCGGACGAATTGCGAGCGGTAGCGATCGACCCACATCGCGGTGGCGCCGCAGACGGCGACCGGCAGGATCACCAGATTGAGGATCGGGATCATGGTGAACAGGCTGACCAGCGCGCCGAACTGCAGGTTGTCGGTTTTGTGCTGGCGCAAAGCGCGGCGCATGTCGGCAAAGCTCACCTTGTGGTTGTCGAACGGGTAGTCGCAATACTGGATCGCCAGCATCCAGGCGCTGAACAGGAACCACAGCACCGGCGCCACCGTTTGACCGATGCCGGGCACGAAGTACAGCGCCAGCAACAGCAGCGCGCGCGGCAGGTAATACATCAGCTTGCGCCATTCGCGCGCCATGATGCGCGGCAGGTCTTTGGCGATGCCGAGTAGGCCGGTGTCCGGCAGCGGTTTGCCGGTCAGGCTGCCTTCGAGCTGTTCGGCCAGCAGGCCGCAGAACGGGGCGGCGATCAGGTTGGTGAGGGTGCTGAACAGATAGCTGAACACCAGCAGCACCGAAATGACTGCCAGCGGCCACAGCAGGTAGCTCAACCATTGCAGCCAATCGGGAACGTGGCTCATCATCGCCGGGATCCAGTCGCCGAGGCGGCTGAACAGCCACCAGAAAGCGGAGCCCATCAGCAGCACGTTGACCAGCAACGGCAGGACCACATAGCGTTTAATCCCCGGGCGCGAAATCAGGCGCCAGCCTTCGGCGAAATAATGAATGCCGCTGGTGGAACGGGAAGGGGGCTGCGTATAGGACATATCTTAAGTTATCTCGTTGTCTGAACAGGCATCATTATCATATAGGGATGATTTTCCACTGGCTAGGGTAGGGTTGGCTGAAAAACCAGCAGAAAAAGGCAGTATAATCATCTTTATTGGCATAAAGTTCAGCACGGACTTGCACTTGTGTGCGCGGGCAAATAGAGTTAAAGAGTGAATGTTTGCCGCGGTGGCAATGTATTGGAACAACAGAGATAGCAATGATGCAGGATTTGCGTCTGATATTAATCGTTGTTGGCGCGATCGCCATAATAGCGCTGTTATTGCACGGTCTGTGGACCAGTCGCAAAGAACGGTCAGCGCTCTTCCGCGATCGCCCAGCCAAACGTTCCCAAAAGGAACGTGAACAAACTCCGATCGACGATCTCGAAGAAGGCGTCGGTGAGGTGCGCGTACGCGCCGCTCACCCGCAAGACGAGCCGTCATTCGGCCATTTCGATGCCGCACGCGAAGAACCCGTGGTCGCGCCGAAGCCCGCTCCGGCGGCTGCGCCTGCGCCCCGCGCCGTTCAGCCGGCTGCTCATCAGACGCCGCCTCCGCTGTCTCAGCGGCCGGAGTACGATGACATCCTGCTGAACAACTACGCGCCGGACGAAGAACCGGCCGAGCCGCAGCAACCGCAACCGGCCGTGCGCCGCGAGCCGCGCGTTGACGATCTGCCGCATGAACATGAGGCGCCGCTGGCGGCGGAACCGGCATTCCACGCCGAACCCGCCCCGGTGCAGCAAGCGCCGGAAGTGAAGCCTGCGTCGGAACCTGCACCGCAGCCGCAACAGCCGGCCGCTGCGCCAGTACAGGCTAAACTGAAAGAGACCGTGCTGGTGCTGCACGTCGCGGCCCATCAGGGCGGCGTGATCGGCGGCGAAGTGCTGCTGCAGAGCGTGTTGCAGGCGGGCTTCCAGTTTGGCGAGATGGGCATCTTCCACCGCCATATCAGCCCGGCCGGCAGTGGCCCGGTGCTGTTCAGCCTGGCGAACATGGTCAAGCCGGGGTCGTTCGATCCTGACATGATGTCCGATTTCTCCACGCCAGGCGTGTCGATGTTCATGATGGTGCCGTCTTACGGCGACGCCAATCAGAACTTCAAGCTGATGCTGCAGTCGGCGCAGCGCATCGCCGACGACGTGGGCGGTGTGGTGCTGGACGACGAGCGCCGCATGATGACGCCGCAGAAGCTGGAAACCTACAAAGCGCGTATCCGTGAAGTGTTGGAAAACAACGCCTGACCGGGTTGCCGCGCGCACTGAACATCCGTAACAACAAAGCCCCCGCTAGCCGGGGGTTTTTTATCTTTGATGGTGAGCCATGGAATCGATAATCCAACAAATCAATCAACTACGAGCCACATTGCGCCATCATGAATACCAGTATCATGTGCTGGATGCGCCCGAAGTGCCGGATGCGGAATATGACCGCCTGATGCGCGAGCTGCGCGAGCTCGAGAGCGCGCATCCGGAGCTGATCACCGCCGATTCGCCGACCCAGCGCGTGGGCGCGGCGCCGCTGGCGGCGTTTGATCAGGTGCGTCACGAAGTGCCGATGCTGTCGCTGGACAACGTGTTCGACGAAGAGAGCTTCCTGGCGTTTTACAAGCGCGTGCAGGACAGGCTCAAGAGCAGCGATCCGCTGACCTTCTGCTGCGAGTTGAAGCTGGACGGCCTGGCGGTCAGCCTGCTGTACGAAGACGGCGAGCTGGTGCGTGCGGCGACGCGCGGCGACGGCACCACCGGCGAGAACATCACCTCCAACGTGCGCACCATTCGCGCCATCCCGCTGCGCCTGACCGGCGACAACATCCCGCGCCGGCTGGAAGTGCGCGGCGAAGTGTTCATGCCGCAGGCCGGGTTTGAACAGATGAACGAAGAGGCGCGGCGCAAAGACGGCAAGGTGTTCGCCAATCCGCGCAACGCCGCCGCCGGTTCGCTGCGCCAGCTCGATCCGCGCATTACCGCCAAACGCCCGCTGACCTTCTTCTGCTATGGCGTCGGGCTGCTGGAAGGCGGCGAGCTGCCGCGCAGCCACTTTGAACGCCTGATGCAGTTCAAGGCCTGGGGCCTGCCGGTCAGCGATCGCGCCCAGCGCCGCACCGGCAGCGAGGAAGTGCTGGCGTTCTATCGCCAGGTCGAGCGGGACCGCGCACAGCTCGGTTTCGATATCGACGGCGTGGTGATCAAGATTGACGACATCGATCTGCAGGAAACGCTGGGCTTCGTGGCGCGTGCGCCGCGCTGGGCGACGGCGTTCAAATTCCCGGCGCAGGAGCAGATCACCGTGGTGCGCGAAGTGGAGTTTCAGGTTGGCCGCACCGGCGCGATTACGCCGGTGGCGCGCCTTGAGCCGGTGCTGGTGGCCGGGGTGACCGTCAGCAACGCCACCTTGCACAACGCCGATGAAATTGAGCGGTTGGGGCTGCGCATCGGCGATACGGTGATCGTGCGCCGCGCCGGCGACGTGATCCCGCAGGTGGTGGGCGTGCTGGAAGACCGTCGGCCGCAGGATGCGCGCGAAGTGGTGTTCCCGCTGCACTGCCCGGTGTGCGGTTCCGACGTTGAGCGCGTGGAAGGCGAGGCCGTGGCGCGTTGCACCGGCGGTCTTATCTGCGGCGCGCAGCGCAAAGAGGCGTTGAAGCATTTCGTTTCCCGCCGCGCGCTGGACGTTGAAGGCATGGGTGACAAGATCATCGAGCAGCTGGTGGACAAGGAGTACGTGAAGAACCCGGCCGATCTGTTCCGGCTGTCCGCCGGCATTCTGACCGGCCTGGATCGCATGGGGCCGAAATCGGCGCAGAATCTGGTTAATGCGCTGGAGAAATCCAAGCAGACCACCTTCGCTCGCTTCCTGTATGCGCTCGGCATTCGCGAGGTCGGCGAAGCGACCGCCGCCAACCTCGCGGCGCATTTCGGATCGCTCGAGAAGCTGTTCGCCGCCGACATCGAGGCGCTGAAAGAGGTGCCGGACGTCGGCGAAGTGGTGGCCAAACACACCCGCAACTTCCTCGATGAAGCGCTCAATCAGCAGGTGATCAACGAGTTGGTGGGCGCCGAGATCGGCATCCACTGGCCGGCGCCGGTGGTGGTGGCGGCGGAAGAGATAGACAGCCCGTTCGCCGGCAAAACCGTGGTGCTGACCGGCTCGCTGAGCCAGCTGTCGCGCGACGAGGCCAAAGATCGCCTGACGGCGCTGGGCGCCAAGGTCAGCGGCAGCGTGTCGAAGAAAACCGATCTGGTGATCGCCGGCGAGGCGGCCGGCTCCAAGCTGGCGAAGGCTCAGGAGCTGGGTATCGCCGTGATCGACGAAGCGGAGATGATCCGCTTGCTGGGTGAGTGATGGAAAAAGAAAACCTGCTGGAGATCGCCAATACCGTGATGCCGTTCGGCAAGTACCAGGGGCGGGTGCTGATCGATCTGCCCGAAGAGTACCTGCTGTGGTTCGCCCGCAAGGGTGAATTCCCCAAAGGCAAGCTCGGCATACTGATGGAGATGACGCTGGCGATTAAAATCGAAGGGCTTGACCACCTGGTCAAGCCGCTGAAGAAAAGCTGAACTGACGGGCCTTGGCCCGTCTTTTTTTTTTACCCGCGCGACGCCTGCGCGTTGGGCACCGCCTGTTGCGCCTGCTGCTTGCGCTGATACCTTTTCGCCAATACCGCACAGGTCATCAGCTGCACCTGATGGAACACCATCAGCGGCAGCACCATGATCCCCACCGTCGCCGCCGGGAACAGGATATTGGCCATCGGAATGCCGTTCGCCAGGCTCTTCTTCGAACCGCAGAATACGATGGTGATCTCGTCCGCTTTGCTGAACCCCAGCCAGCGCGCCATGTAAGTGTTCACCACCAGCACGATCGCCAGCAGCACGATGCTGCCGCCGACGATAAACGCCAGTGAGCCCATCCCTACCTGATGCCAGATGCCGTGCGTCACCGCCTCGCTGAAGGCGGCGTACACCACCAGCAGAATTGAAGTCTGATCGGTTTTACCGATAAGCGGCCGATGGTGTTCGATCCAGCCGCCGATCAGCGGCCGCAGCAGGTGACCGGCGACGAACGGCACCAGCAGCTGCAGCACGATCGAACCGACCTGCCGCAGGCCGCCGGTATCGCCGTGCACGTTCATCAGCAGGCCGACCAACAGCGGCGACACGAAGATCCCCAGCAGGCTGGATGCAGAGGCGCTGCACACCGCTGCCGCCACGTTGCCGCCCGCCAGCGAGGTGAAGGCGATGGCCGACTGCACGGTGGCGGGCAGGATGCACAGGTAAATGAAACCGGCGTACAGCTCGGGGCTGACGTCGATCGGCGCCCACCAGGCGAACAGCATCCCCAGCGCCGGAAAAATGATGAAGGTGCTGAACATTACCCACAGATGCAGCCGCCAGTTATTGCTGCCGGCCAGGATGGCCTCGCGTGACAGCTTGGCGCCGTGCATGAAGAACAGCAGGGCGATGGCGGCGATGGTCAGGGCGTTGAGCCAGCCGACGAACTCGCCGCGCGCCGGCAGGAACGACGCCAGCAGCACGGTGGCGATCAGCGTCAGGGTAAAACGATCGGGCAGGAATCTCATGGCGATGCGCTCAGGGTCGAAAATCGATAGGGCTATTCTCCCGCGTGGGCATATAATAATTAAATTGATTTATTTAATTCATCTATGAATAAAATACATGAATTACTCACTCAAACAGCTGCGGGTGTTCGTCGTTGTCGCCCGCCACGGCAGCTTCAGCCGCGCCGGCGAGGCGATCGGCCTGACGCAATCGGCGGTCAGCCACAGCGTGAAAGAGCTGGAAACGGAGGTCGGCGTGCGGCTGCTGGATCGCACCACGCGTGAAGTGGTGTTGACCGACGCCGGTCTGCGGTTGGCCAACCGGGTCGAGCGGCTGCTGGACGAACTGCAGGCCGCGTTGCTGGATGCGCGCAGCTTTGGCGTACAGCGCAGCGGCACGGTGCGGGTGGCGACGAGCCAGACCATTTCCGCCCATCTGATGCCGCAGTGCATCGCCGCCGGCGAACGCGAATACCCGGAGATCCGCATCATGCTGCGCGATCAGGCGCAGCAGCAGGTGCTGCACAGCGTGCGTAACGCCGAGGTGGATTTCGGCATCGTGGTCGATCCGGTGCAGGCGGTGGATCTGGAGTGCGAAGCGGTGTTGCACGAACCGTTTCTGCTGCTGTGCCGCGACGATCACCCGTTTGCTGAGCAGCAAGAGGTGCGTTGGTCGGCGTTAAACGGCTGCCGCCTGGTGTTGCAGGATTATGCGTCGGGCAGCCGGCCGCTGATCGACAGCGCGCTGAGGCAGCAGGGCGTCGAGGCGCAGGTGGTGCAGGAAATCGGCCATCCGGCGACGCTGTTCCCGATGGTGGCGGCGGGGATCGGCATCAGCATTTTCCCAGCGTTGGCGCTGCCGTTGCCGGAAGGGGGGCGGCTTCGGGTACGGCGGCTGGTACCGGAAATTAACCGTGCGCTGATGTTGGTGCGACGCAAGAACCGCTCGCTGACGCCGGCGGCGGAGGCCATCTGGCTGGTGGCGCGTCAGCAGGCGGCGCTGCTGCAACAGCGCCGGCAGGAAAACGCGGAATATTGAGTCAGATATAGACGTCCACTGCGTTGAGCGGCGTTGGGCGGTTTACGCCGTCGCCGGATTTCGCCGCGGCTTTTTCCATTTGCTCCTGCTGCTGCTTTTCCATTTCTTCTTTCTGGATGCGCGCGATCTCGGCCTGCAACATCTTGATCTGCGCTTCGATCAGCTGTTTCTGCTTTTCGATCTCTTTGGGATCGGCGTCGGAATCCTTCAGTTCCACCAGCTTTTGCTGCAGCGCCTGAATCTGCCGGTTCAGCGCCTTGATACGCGCCGAAGCGCGGCTTTCATTGAGGTTAACCGGTTCGTCATTGCCGTTGGCGCGTTCGTTTTTCTCCATCTTGCCGCCTTGCGGCTGGTTGTTGACCGGTTTGGCCATCAGTAATTCGCCCTGATGGCCCGGCGCGCTGAAGACGTTGCTGACGCCGGGGACGGTATTCTTGATCGGTACGATCATGGTGATGGTGGTCGACATGGTTGCTCTCCCTGAGTCTGGATCTCGCTGTTCAGGGTATCGGCAGCGGCGGCTAAATCTTTACCTGCTGCAGACGCGGCCAGCGCAGCAGCCAGCCTTTGTCGACCACGCGCTGGGCATAGGCCGTGCGATCGCCATTTTTCACGTTGAAGGTAATGGTGTCGTTGAACAGCGCCGCGAGCCCGAAAGGGGCGACCAGCGTGATGCTGTCGTCGGCGTTCAGGCGCGCGCCGATCGCCGTTTCCACTTCGGTCCAGAAGCTGATGGCCTCTTCGCTGTTGCGGTAGGGCGCGCGGCCGTTGCGCAGGTGCATGCGCGCCTGGTTCTTGACCGACCACGGCTGCGGCAGCCACTGCTGCAGCCGCGCCTCCAGCATGCGATCGCGTTCGGCGTCCGCCCGCTCCGCATCGAAGTGGATCACGTCGATATCGTTGAGCGGCGTGGGCTCCGCATAGCCGTGGCGCCGATCCCACACCAGGTTGCGCACAAAGCCGGCGCCGAGGCACCAGTCATTCAGGCCGAGCCGGCGCACGGTGCGCAGGGCGGCCATGCGCGCGCTATCTTGTTGCAGCCAGTCGATAATTTGCCGTTGCGGATCCATCACCCCTCCTGTTTTCGCGGCTACTGTAACCCGAAGCGGCGGCGGGTGAAATGGGGGGATGCGCGATGGCGGCGATAGCAGGCAAATTAATTTTCTTGCTTCACTGACTACACTTGGTGCAGGGCTTTTATCTCGTCACTCAGGGCAAGGGAGGGGGGCTATGTATCAGGCAACGTTGGGCCAACGCGGCTATCGCTTCGGCGGCCTGCGCCAGCTGATGGCGAAAGCTTCGCCGGCGCGTTCCGGCGATTATCTGGCGGAGGTGGCGGCGGAAAGCGCCGAAGAGCGCATGGCGGCGCGCATCGCGCTGGCGGATGTGCCGCTCAAGACTTTCCTGCAGCAGCCGCTGGTGCCGTACGAGCAGGACGAGGTGACGCGCCTGATCATCGATAGCCACGACGCCGCCGCCTTTGAGCCCATCTCGCACCTCACGATCGGCGATTTTCGCGACTGGTTGCTGAGCGAGCAGGCGGACAGTGCCATGCTGGCGCAGGTGGCCGCCGGCATTATGCCGGAGATGGCGGCGGCGGTAAGCAAGATCATGCGCAATCAGGATCTGATCCTGGTGGCGAAGAAATGCCGGGTGGTGACGCGCTTTCGCAATACGATTGGCCTGCCGGGCCACCTCAGCGTGCGGCTGCAGCCCAATCACCCGACCGACAGCCTGCAAGGCATCGCCGCCAGCATGCTGGACGGTTTGCTGTACGGCAGCGGCGACGCGGTGGTCGGCATCAATCCGGCCAGCGACAGCCTGCCGCTGCTGGAAAAACTCAACTACATGCTGGACGACGTGATCCAGCGCTTCGCCATACCCACCCAATCCTGCGTGCTGACCCACGTGACCAACACGCTGCGGCTGATGGAGCGCGGCGCGCCGGTGGATCTGGTGTTTCAGTCGATCGCCGGTACCGAAGCGGCCAATCGCGGTTTCGGCATCAGTCTGGCGCTGCTGGCGGAAGCGCAGCAGGCGGCGCTGAGCCTCAAGCGCGGCACGTTGGGCGATAACGTGATGTACTTCGAAACCGGGCAGGGCAGTTGCCTGTCGGCTAACGCGCATCACGGCGTCGATCAGCAGACCTGCGAGGCGCGCGCCTATGCGGTGGCGCGGCATTTCTCACCGCTGCTGATCAACACCGTGGTGGGGTTTATCGGCCCTGAATACCTGTATGACGGCAAACAAATTATCCGCGCCGGGCTGGAGGATCACTTCTGCGGCAAGCTGCTCGGCCTGCCGCTGGGCTGCGATGTTTGTTACACCAACCATGCCGAGGCCGATCAGGATGATATGGACACGCTGCTGACGCTGTTGGCCGCCGCCGGGCTGACGTTCCTGATCGGCGTGCCGGGCGCGGACGACATCATGCTCAATTACCAAAGCACCTCGTTCCACGACGCGCTCTATATCCGTGAACTGCTGGGGCTGAAGCACGCGCCGGAGTTCGCCGCCTGGCTGGCGGCGATGAACATCACCGATGAACGCGGACGGCTGCGCGACGCCGCCGCCAATCACCCGCTGTTGCTGGCGCTGCAGGGAGAACGGACATGAGCAAACCGGTTCACGTCAACAGTTGGGACGCGCTGCGCGCCTTTACCGATGCGCGCATCGCGCTGGGGCGCACCGGCGCCAGTCTGCCGACCGACGAGCTGCTGCGCTTCGGCCTGGCCCATGCCCAGGCGCGCGACGCGGTGCATCAGCCATTCGAGAGCGAACGGCTGGCGGCGGATCTGCACGATGCCGGTTGGCCCACGCTGGCGGTGCACAGCCAGGCCGTTGACCGCGCCGCCTATCTGCGCCGTCCGGATCTGGGGCGGCGATTGGCGCTGGACAGCCGCCGCCTGCTGCTCGGCGTGCCGCCGCGCCGGACCGATCTGCTGCTGGTGGTGGCGGATGGCCTCTCCTCCAAGGCGGTGCACCGCCAGGCATTGCCGCTGCTGCAGGCGCTGCGGCCCTATCTCGATACGTTGGGGCTGGCGATCGCGCCGGTGGTGTTGGCGCATCAGGCGCGAGTGGCGCTGGGGGATGAGATCGGCGAGTGCCTGCAGGCCCGGGCGGTGGCGGTGCTGATCGGCGAACGGCCGGGGCTGTCGTCGCCGGACAGCCTGGGGATTTATCTGACCTGGGAGCCGAACGCGCGCAGAAGGGACTCAGAGCGCAACTGCATCTCCAATGTGCGGCCGGAGGGGCTGGATTATCCGCAGGCGGCGTTCAAATTGGCCTGGTTGCTGGAACAGGCGTGCCGGCGAGGGCTGACCGGCGTCGAACTGAAAGACGAGAGCGACAACCCGGCGCTGCGCGGCCGCGTCACCCCGCTTTACGCCCAGTTGGGCGGTTGACCGATGGTTTGCTGCAGCAGGGCGGTGAAGGCCGCCAGGCGGGCGGACACTTTCGCCACCGGCCGCAGCAGATAGATGCCTTGCTGTTCATGGCGCGGATCTTCCAGCATCTGCACCAGCCGCCCATGCTGCACGTCCGGCCCCACCACCCAGTTGGGCAGAAAGGCGATGCCGAGGCCGAGCAGCGCCGCCTGACGCTGCGCGGTGAAGTCATCGCAACGCAGCGCCATGGTGCAGCGGTTCATCAACGCCGCGTCGAGGATCTGCGCCCAGCAGGCCGGCTGTTGTTTGTGGTAGCGGGCGATCAGCCGGTGCTGCGGCAGCGCCTCCAGATCGCTCGGCAGGCCATAGCGGGCGACGTAGCCGGGGCTGGCGCACATCACCCAGCGTTGGGTGGCGATGCGGCTGGCGTACAGCGCGCTGTCCTTCTGCTCGCCGATGCGGATGGCGGCGTCCAGCCGTTCCTGGGTCGGATCGGTCTGGCGTTCGGTCAGATCGAGATCGACCCACAGCTGAGGGTAGCGTTCCGCCAGCGTCGGCAGCAGCGGCAGCACATAGGTTTTGCCGAAGGTCGGCAGGCAGCTGATGCGCAGCGTGCCCTGCGGCGTTTCGTTCAGCGCGTTCAGCTCGGCGCGAATGCCGGTAATGTCCGTCATCAGCGCGGCGGCGCGTGCCAGCAGCAGCTCGCCGGCGTCGGTCAGCAACAGGCCGCGGGTGGAGCGTACGAACAGCGTCGCGCCGAGCGCGCTTTCCAGCGCATCGATATGGCGCACCAGCGAAGAAGGCACCATACCCAGCTGGCGTGCGGCGGCGGAAAAGCTGCCCAGGCGGGCCACGTCGAGAAAGATTGGCAGATGTTCTACATAGCGGGCGTCATTCATTTTTGCATTATATGCAAAAGCGTTTCTTATGAATACCCGCTTCTCTGTTGGCGATGCTGCGGCTACTCTGATTGCGGGTTGACGACGGGCTTCAGCGCCGCCGCATCCCGGCCGCATAGAGAGAAAACGCATAAACCTAGCGGCGTTTAGCACCAAATAGCAGATGTTTTTCCCAGGCTGCGTCAGCCGCCTGTGGCGTTGATTGTCGCTCCAACACCAGATTAACCGTTCAATTTGATATCCGACTCAACCTCAATGATTAGTGAGTCTTTACTTTCACTTATCTTCCTGTTGTTTCTGGATATCGGCCGGCCAGCCGTGCCGGTTTTTTTGTCGCCTCAGGCTGAATCGTTCCAACTGATGAACGCGCCTGAGGGGCATCTTGGCTCGCCGTCGGCGGGTCTTTTGAACGCGTGGAACCGCAGTTCCGCGCTGGTGGAGGAGTCAGCATGAACGAAAAACACGGGTGTTCCTGTGCGCGCCATTTGGCGCAGGGTTTCGCCAGGCAGTCGATCAACGCCGGGGAGGGCGAAATCTATCAAATCTCGCTGATGAGCGCGCTCATCGACGGGGTTTATGAAGGGGAGACCACCATCGCCGAATTGCTGAAACACGGCGATTTCGGCCTCGGCACCTTCAATCATCTGGATGGCGAACTGATCGCGTTCGATCAGGAAATACACCAGCTGCGCGCCGACGGCAGCGCCCGCCCGGCCGGTTTGCAACAGAAAACCCCTTTCGCCGTCGTCACCTTTTTCCAGCCCAGCGTCAGCCAGCAATTCGATCGGCCGATCACCAAGGCGCAACTGCACCAATGCATCGATGAACAGGTCGCCTCGCCGAACCTGTTCTGCGCGGTGCGGGTCGACGGTGAGTTCAGCCATGTCGAAACCCGCACCGTGCCGCGTCAGGAACGGCCTTACCGCCCAATGCTGGAAGCGATAGAAGAGCAGCCGACCTTCTCGTTCCATCAGCGGCGCGGCACGCTGGTCGGCTTCCGCTCGCCCGATTACATGCAGGGCATCGGCGTGGCCGGCTATCACGAACACTTCGTTACCGACGACCGCAGCGGCGGCGGCCACGTGCTGGATTACCAGCTCGATCATGGCCGCCTGCAGTTCGGCGTCATCACCCGTCTCAATCTTCAGTTGCCGCATGATGCGGATTTCTTGCGCGCCAACCTCTGTCCAGAGGATTTGGATCGCGCGATTCGTTCCGCCGAGGGCTAATCCCGGCGATCGTTTTCTTAGGAGGTGGAACCATGGCACAGGAAAAAACAGGCAATGACTGGCAATGCGGCGCCGACTTGGTGGTGAAAAACCTGGAAGCGCAGGGCGTCAAACACGTTTTCGGCATTCCGGGCGCCAAGATCGACCGGGTGTTCGATTCGCTGGAAGATGCGCCGTCGATCGAAACGGTAGTGGTGCGCCATGAGGCCAACGCGGCCTTTATGGCGGCGGCGGTCGGCCGCCTGACCGGCAAGGCGGGGGTGGCGCTGGTCACCTCCGGGCCGGGCAGCTCCAACCTGATCACCGGGCTGGCGACCGCCACCTCGGAAGGGGATGCGGTGGTGGCCTTCGGCGGCGCGGTGAAGCGCGCCGACAGCCTGAAGCAGACGCACCAGAGCATGGATACCGTCAGCATGTTCCGGCCGGTGACCAAGTACTGCGCCGAAGTGCATGCCGGTTCGGCGATTTCCGAGGTGATCGCCAACGCCTTCCGCCGCGCCGAGTTCGGCCGGCCGGGGGCGTCGTTCGTCAGCCTGCCGATGGATATCGTCAATGAGCCGGTCACGGCGCCGGTGCTGGCGGGCTGCCGCTTGCCGCGCATGGGGGCCGCGGCGGCGGACGACATTCAGGCGGCGGTGAAACTGATCCGCCAGGCCAAATGCCCGGTGCTGCTGCTGGGCTTGCAGGCCAGCCGGCCGGAGAACAGCGAGGCGGTGCGCCATCTGCTGTACCGCACCCATATGCCGGTGGTCGGCACCTATCAGGCGGCGGGGGTGATTGACGTCAATCACTTTGCCCGCTTCGCCGGCCGCGTCGGCCTGTTCAACAACCAGCCGGCCGATCAGCTGTTGCAAAAGGCCGATCTGGTGGTCAGCGTCGGCTACGATCCGATCGAATACGATCCGTGCATGTGGAACAGCCACGGGCGGCTGAAGCTGGTGCATATCGACGTGCTGCCGGCGGACATCGATACCTGCTATCGGCCGGACGTCGAGCTGGTGGGCAACATCAGCGCCACGCTGAACATGATGACCGAAGCGTTCAATGAGGCGGTCTGCGTCCCGGCGGAGGTGGAACTGATCCTGACCGATCTCGGCCGCCAGCGCGCCGAATTGGCGGAACGCGCCGCGCGCCGCGGCGGCATGCCGATCCATCCGTTGCGTATCGTCAAGGAGCTGCAGGACATCGTCAGCGACGACGTGACGCTGTGCGTGGACATGGGCAGTTTCCACATCTGGATAGCCCGCTATCTTTACAGCTTCCGCGCTCGCCAGCTGTTGATCTCCAACGGCCAGCAAACCATGGGGGTAGCGCTGCCGTGGGCCATTGGCGCGGCGCTGGTGCGCCCCGGCGATAAGGTGGTGTCAATCTCCGGCGACGGCGGCTTCATGCAGTCGAGCATGGAGCTGGAGACCGCGGTGCGGCTGAAAAACAACATCGTGCACGTGATCTGGGTCGATAACGCTTACAACATGGTGGAAATGCAGGAAGTGAACAAATACCAGCGCAAATCCGGCGTGGAGTTCGGGCCGATCGACTTCAAGGCCTACGCGGAATCCTGCGGCGCGGTCGGTTTCGCCGTGCAGTCGGTGGAAGATCTGCGGCCGATGCTGCGCAAGGCGATGGAGATCCAGGGGCCGGTGGTGGTGGCCATTCCGGTCGACTACGCCGATAACTATAAGCTGATGGCGCAGATGAACTTCAGCCAGATGATTTAATTTCATCATCCTCGCGCCGTTTCACCGGGGCAGGCCGCTTGCGCGCCTGCCCGTTTTTATGCGCGGAATTTGTCCTTTACATCGCTAACTGCATGATTTATTGCTATCCGTTCGGCTGTTTTTTCACCACTGGGGATAGCGCAATGAAAAGAAAAGCAATAACGATCGGGCTGCTGGCGTTGGCGATTGCCGGCGGCGCGCGGGCCAATACGCTGGTCTACTGTTCCGAAGGCTCGCCGGAAGGCTTCAACCCGCAGCTGTTCACCTCCGGCACCACGGTAGACGCCAGTTCGGCGGCGATCTACAACCGGCTGGTGGATTTCAAACCCGGCACCGTCGAGCTGCAACCCAGCCTGGCGGAAAGCTGGGAGGTGAGCGAAGACGGCAAGCGCTATACCTTCCATCTGCGCAAGGGCGTGGCATTCCAGAGCAATAAATATTTCACGCCCACCCGCGATTTCAACGCCGATGACGTCATCTTCTCGTTTATGCGCCAGAAGGACGCCAACAACCCGTATCACAAGGTCTCCAATGGCGCCTACACCAACTTCGAGTCGATGGAGTTCGGCACGCTGATTGACCGGATCGTCAAGGTGGATGAGCACACCGTGCGCTTTGAGCTCTCCCGCGCCGAGGCGCCGTTCGTCGCCGATCTGGGCATGTATTTCGCCACCATTTTATCGGCGGAATATGCCGACGCGATGCTGAAGGCCGGCACGCCGCAGCGGGTGGACAACGATCCGATCGGCACCGGGCCGTTCCAGCTGGTGCAGTACCAGAAGGACGCGAAAATCCTCTACAAGGCGTTCGACCGCTACTGGGAAGGCAAGCCGAAGCTTGATCGGCTGGTATTCTCGATCACGCCGGATGCGGCGGTGCGTTACGCCAAGCTGCAAAAGAACGAATGCCAGGTGATGCCGTTCCCCAATCCGGCGGATCTGGCACGCATGCGGCAGGACGGCAACATTCAGGTAATGGAAAAATCCGGCTTGAATATCGGTTTCCTGGCGTTCAACACCCAGAAGAAACCGTTGGATAACGTTAAGGTGCGCCAGGCGTTGGCGCTGGCGGTCAACAAGCCGGCGATCATCGACGCGGTGTTCCACGGCGCCGGTCAGCCGGCCAAAAATCTTCTGCCGCCGGCCCAATGGGGCAGCAACGCGCAGCTTGAAGACTACCCGTATTCACCGGAGCGGGCGAAGCAGCTGTTGCAGGAGGCCGGGCTGGGGCAGGGCTTCGACATCGATCTGTGGGCGATGCCGGTGCAGCGGCCCTATAACCCCAACGCCAAGCGCATGGCGGAGATGATCCAGGCCGACTGGGCTAAAATCGGCGTGCGCGCCAAAATCGTCACCTTCGAGTGGGGCGAGTATTTACAGCGGATTAAAAACGGCGAACACCAGACCGCGCTGATGGGCTGGACCACCGCCAACGGCGATCCGGACAACTTCTTCGGCCCGCTGTTCACCTGCGCTTCGCTCGGCGGTTCGAACTCGGCGAAATGGTGCTATAAACCGTTCGACCAGCTGATCCTGCAGGCGCGCGAGGAGAACGATCACGCCAAACGGGTGGCGATGTATCAGCAGGCGCAGGTGATAATGCACGATCAGATGCCGGCGTTGATGATTGCGCACTCGACCATCTTCGAACCGGTGCGCAAGGAAGTGAAAGGCTACGAGATAGACCCGTTCGGCAAACACATTTTCAAGCAGGTGTCGCTGGAGAAGTAACGACAAGGCCGGGGTAACCCGGCCTTTTTCATGCCTGCGGCGCGTCGCAGTGGTAGCGGCCGCGCGGGATCACCAGCGGCGTGTGGGACAGCGGATCGTCGATGATCATGCACGGCATGCCGAACACCCGCTCCACCAGTTCGGCGGTAATGATCTCCGCCGGTTTCCCTTCCGCCACGATCTTGCCGTCGCGCATGGCGATGATGTGATCGGCATAGCGGCAGGCGTGGTTGAGATCGTGCAGCACCGCGATCAGGGTTTGACCGCGCTCGCGGTTGAGCTGGCGGAACAGATCCAGCAGCTCGATCTGGTGCGCGATGTCCAGATACGTCGTCGGTTCATCCAGCAGCAGCAGCGGCGTTTGCTGCGCCAACGCCATCGCTACCCAGACGCGCTGACGCTGCCCGCCGGACAGCTCGTCGACGCTGCGATCCGCCAGTTGGCTGACGTTGGTGGCCGCCATGGCGGCTTCCACCGCCTGTTTGTCGGCCTGTGTCCACTGTTTCAGCAGGCTCTGGTGCGGATAGCGGCCGCGCGACACCAGGTCCGCCACGGTGATGCTGTCCGGTGCGATCGAGGTTTGCGGCAGCAGGCCAAGCTCGCGCGCCAGCGCCTTGGTGGCGAAACTGCTGATGTTCTTGCCGTCCAGCATCACCTCGCCGGCGCTGGATTTCAGCAGGCGGCACAGGGCGCGCAACAGCGTCGATTTGCCGCAGGCGTTCGGCCCGACGATCACCGTAAAGGCGCCGTCGGGGATCGCCACGCTCAGATCGTCAGCGATGATTTTATTGTCGTAGCCCAGCTTCAGGTGCGAGGCGTGCAGGCGGTGGCTCATGGCATTATCACTCTTCATTATCTATCTGCGGGCCTCACGGATGAGCAGCCAAATCAGGTACAGGCCGCCGATGCAGACGGTCACGATCCCGACCGGCAGTTGGATCGGCGCGAAAAGATGTTGGGACACCACGTCGGCGCCGAGCAGCAGCGCCGCGCCCATCAGCGCCGAGGACGTCAGGGTGACCGAGGATTGCCCGGCCAAGCGGCGGGCGATTTGCGGCGCCGCCAGCGCGATAAAGGAAATCGGCCCGGCGGTGGCGGTGACGGCGGCGGTGAGGGTGACGCCGAACAGCATCAGCCACAGCCGGCTGCCTTCGGCGTTCACGCCCAGCGCGCGCGCCGTGTCGTCGCCCATTTCCAGCAGCTGCAGCCGTTTGCCCATCAACAGCGCGGCCGCGGCCGCCAGCAGGATGAACGCCGTGGCGGGCTGGGCTTTCTGCCAGGTCATGCCGTTGAGCGAGCCGGCCTGCCACATGGCGGCGTCCATGGCGCGCTCGAGCGAGGCGGTGATGATCAGCCAGGTATTGGTGGAGACCAGCACCGCGCTGATGGCGATGCCGACGATGATCAGCCGGAAGCCGGCGATGCCTTGCCGCCAGGCCAGCAGGTAGATGGCCAGCGCGGCGAGAATGCCGCCGGCCAACGCACCGCCGGCGATGTAGTAATAGCCGCCGTTGAACAGGGTGATGGCGATCAGCGCGCCGGTGTAAGCCCCCATGTTAAAGCCAATCACGTCCGGGCTGCCGAGCGGGTTGCGGATAATCGACTGGAAGATGGCGCCGCTCATGCCGAGCGCTGCGCCTAACAGCAGCGCCATGGCGATGCGCGGCAAGCGCCATTGGGTGACCACGGTGACCAGGTTTTTCGGCGCCTCGCCGGTCAGCGCGGCAAAAACCTGCTCCAGCGAAAGTTGCAGCGTGCCGTAGCACAGGGCGGCGACGGCCATCGCCAGACACAGCGCCAACAGTGAAAGGTTGACCAGCAGCAGGCGCAGCGGCAGGCGCCCGTTGATGACGCCGTCCGGGCGGCCGATATGCAGCGTGTGCGGCAGACTCATCACAGACCCCCCAGCGTTTTCTTGCGGCGCACCAGCCAGATCAGCACCGGCGCGCCGATGAAGGCCGCCACGATGGAAACCCGCAGCTCACCGGCCGCAAGCAAGCGGCCGACCACGTCGGCGCACAGCAGTAAAATCGGCGCCAGCAGCATGGAGTAGGGCAGGATCCAGCGTTGGTCGGGGCCGACCCACCAGCGGGCGATATGCGGCACCATCAGGCCGATGAAACTGATCGGGCCGACGGTGGCGGTCGCCGCGCCGCACAGCAGCGTAATGGCGATCACTGCGATCGCCTGAGTCAGCACTACGCGCGCGCCGAGCGCGATAGCCAGATCTTCCCCCATGCCGATGGTATTCAGCGGCCGGGCGATGAGTAGCGTCAGCAGGCAGCCGAGCAAAATGGCGGGGGCGGTCACCGGCAGGGTGGCCAGCGTGCGGATATCCAGCGTGCCGGCCTGCCAGAAGCGCAGTTGGTCGAAGGTTTGCGGATCGATCAGCGACAGCCCGGTGGTGATGCCGAGCAACACCGCGCCGATCGCCACGCCGGCCAGCGTCAGCCGCACCGGGTTGATGCGCCCGCCCGCCAGCGTGCCGATCAGGTAGACCAGCAGGGTGGTGAGGGCCGCGCCGACAAAGGCATAGGCCATATAGCTTTCGGTGGTGGCGGCGCCGAAAAACATGATGCCGATCACCACGGCGAAGCTGGCGCCGGCGTTGATGCCGAGCACGCCGGGATCGGCCAGCGGGTTGCGCGTCAGCGCCTGAATCAGCGCGCCGGCGGCGCCGAGCGCCATACCGGCCAAAATGCCCGCCAGCGTACGGGGCACCCGGGCGTTGAGAATGATGGTGCTGTCGGAGCCGCTCGCGGCGCCCTGTAGGCTGAGCCAGACGGTATGGAAGGGGATGGCTTTGGAACCCAGCATCAGGCTGGCAATGATGCACAGCAACAACAACGCCAAGCCGATACCGAACCCGGCGATGCGTTTGAAGCCACTGGCGTAAGCTGCGTGCGGTGCGGACGAAAGCGTCCGCTCAGTCGGAGTGGGTACGTTCACACCGGTAACTCCTTTATGATTTTTATTCTCATTGTTATTTGCGTTCGTGAAGGGCGCCAATAGTAACACGAGTTTACGCCCGCATGCACCCGCCGGTTGGTGGCGAAGGCGCGTGGACGATGTTAATAACTATTGATATTTCAATTGATTGAATGTGAATTGTTGCCCCGTTTGCGAAAAGCGTCGGCAGGGGACTGGCCTGCCGACGGCGTGATTCAGGGCTTTTTGAACAACCGTTCGATTTGATTCAGCATGTTGGTGGCGCTGTAGTAATCGAGGCGGAAGGTATCGTTGCCGACGGCGTAGACGTGCCGCTGTTCCACCGGCTCCAGATGTTTGAGGAACGGGTTGGCCAGCACCTCTTGCACTTTGCGCTCATTGGTGGCGAACAGGATCAGGGTTTTGCCGTTCAGGCCTTCGGCCATTTTTTCGCCGGAGATCTGGATGATGTCATGGCGTTTACCCATGCTGGCGTTGCCTTTGGCGCTTTCCGGCGGGGTAGCCAGCTGGAAACCGAGCTGGGTCAGCAGCTTGCCTTGGGCGGAGCCCGGCGTCCACAGCATGGCTTCGCGGCCGTTGTCGGCATACACCAGCGGCGTGGTCGGCTGCGGCGGCAGGGTAATCGCCTGCTTCACTTGTTCCACGCGCTGCTCGAAACGATCTTCCGCCTGTTTGGCGCCGGCTTCGTGACCGGTGATCTCACCGAGCTCGCTGGCCAGCTGCTGCCAGCTTTTGTCGCCGTAATCGAGCACCAGCGTCGGCGCAATGGCGGACAGCTGATCGTACAGTTTCAGCGCCGAATCACCGCCGGTCGCGGCGACGACGATCAAATCCGGCGCGGCGGCGGCGACGGCTTCGGCATTGGGTTCCACCTGATACAGCCGTTCGACGTGGCGCTGTTTGGCCACTTCGCTCCATTGGGTAAAGAAGCCTTGCTGATCGGCCACCAGGGGATTTGGACTGGTGGCGGCGCTGGCGACCACCGGGGCATCGATAGCCAGTAACGTGCCGGTGATGGTGACGCTGGTGGATACGATGCGCTGCGGCGGTTTTTCCAGCGTGAACTTCCCTTTGGCGCTATCGATGGTGCGCGGCCAACTGCTGTCGGCAGAGGGGGCGGACGGTTTCTGCCCGTCGCTCTTGTCGTCCGGGCCGCAACCGCTGAGCAGCAGGCTGGAAGTGGCGATAAATGCAATGAACAGCTGGCGTAAGGATAGGGTCATGAGCGGGCTCTTTCTTTCCTTGAACTAAGGCGTATCAATCCGGCGGCGGATTGGCTGCGTGGTGTATGCCCGCTAATTTACCATCCAAGCCGTCAAAATGATAACCATTCGTATCTCAGCGAGTGGCGAATAATGAAGAAAGGGAGGCGAACGGCAGAAACGAAAAAAGCGCCAAAAGGCGCTTTTTTCTGAATTGGTGGGTCGTGCAGGATTCGAACCTGCGACCAATTGATTAAAAGTCAACTGCTCTACCAACTGAGCTAACGACCCGCAGAAGTGGTGGGTGATGACGGGCTCGAACCGCCGACCCCCTCCGTGTAAAGGAGATGCTCTACCAACTGAGCTAATCACCCACTTCAGGACTTCCAGGCACTGCTAAACGAGAGAATGATGGTGGGTGATGACGGGCTCGAACCGCCGACCCCCTCCGTGTAAAGGAGATGCTCTACCAACTGAGCTAATCACCCTCATTCGTTCTCATTTTTCTCAACAAGATGGTGGGCGATGACGGGCTCGAACCGCCGACCCCCTCCGTGTAAAGGAGATGCTCTACCAACTGAGCTAATCGCCCCGTCTTGTTGGAGTCGCATTATAGGGATAGTTCAAAGTGAGTCAACGGTTTTTAAAATGATTTCAATCGTTCGCCGCAAATTTAGGCAGGGCGCGATAATTATCGCCAACGGCGCCGATTCTTTGCGCAACGCTCTGCGAAACTCGCCGCAAAACGCGCGAAATCGACCGGCGCAATATCGTGTCGGCGTTGAGGAATTAGCGCGTGGTGATACAATGTCGTCCACTCTTTTTTCAATTCCGAGCAATCGTCGGCCATCGCCGACACGCGTTGCGTAATAAGGCAGTGAACCCAATGAAAATCAAAACCCGTTTTGCACCGAGCCCGACCGGCTATCTCCACGTCGGCGGCGCGCGTACCGCACTTTACTCCTGGCTGTTCAGCCGCCATGCGGGCGGTGAGTTCGTTCTGCGTATCGAAGATACCGATCTGGAACGTTCTACCCAGGACGCGATCGACGCAATTATGGATGGCATGAACTGGTTGAATCTGGATTGGGATGAAGGCCCGTACTTCCAGACCAAGCGTTTCGATCGCTACAACGCGGTCATCGACGAAATGCTGGAGCAGGGCACGGCCTATAAATGCTATTGCTCCAAGGAACGCCTGGAAGCGCTGCGCGAGAAGCAGATGGAAAACGGCGAGAAGCCGCGTTACGACGGCCACTGCCGCGACAGCCAGTGCAGCCACACCGACGACGAGCCGCACGTGGTGCGCTTCCGCAACCCGCAGGAAGGGTCGGTGATCTTCGACGATAAAATTCGCGGCCCGATCGAATTCAGCAACCAGGAGCTGGACGATCTGATCATCCGCCGCACCGACGGTTCGCCAACCTATAACTTCTGCGTCGTCGTCGATGACTGGGACATGGAAATCACCCACGTGATCCGTGGCGAAGACCACATCAACAACACCCCGCGCCAGATCAACATTCTGAAAGCGCTGGGCGCGCCGGTGCCGGAATACGCGCACGTGTCGATGATCCTTGGCGACGACGGTAAAAAGCTGTCCAAGCGTCACGGCGCCGTGGGCGTGATGCAGTACCGCGACGACGGCTATCTGCCGCAGGCGCTGCTGAACTACCTGGTGCGTCTGGGCTGGTCCCACGGCGATCAGGAGATCTTCTCCATCGACGAGATGAAAGAGTTCTTCACGCTGGAAGCGATCAACAAATCCGCCAGCGCGTTCAACACCGAGAAGCTGCAGTGGCTGAACCACCACTACATCAACCATATGCCGGCGGAAGAAGTGGCGGTGCATCTGGCATGGCACGTTGAGCAACTGGGCATTGAAACCCGCAACGGACCGGAACTGAAGGACATCGTCAAGCTGCTGGGCGAGCGCTGCAAGACGCTGAAAGAGATGGCGGAGTCTTGCCGTTACTTCTACGAAGACTTCAGCGAGTTCGACGCCGACGCCGCCAAGAAGCACCTGCGTCCGGTCGCGCGTCAGCCGCTGGAAGCGGTGCGCGCCAAGCTGGCCGCCATCACCGTCTGGACGCCGGAAAACGTGCACGACGCCATTCAGGGCACGGCGGATGAGCTGGGCGTCGGCATGGGTAAAGTCGGCATGCCGCTGCGTGTCGCGGTGACCGGCGCCGGCCAGTCGCCGGGCATGGACGTGACCGTGCATGCGATCGGCCAGAAGCGTTCGCTGCAGCGTATCGATATGGCGCTGGCTTACATCGCCGAGCGTGAAGCTCAAGCCTGATTAGGCTGATACGCCTTAAAGAAAAAGCCCCGTGGAGCGATCCCGGGGCTTTTTTATTGCGCTTTGTCAGGCTTGTTCGCTAGCCGGCAAACCCGGACGGTAGGCGAGGAAATACATCAACCCGACAAAGCCGGCGCCGCCCAGCGCATTGCCGAGAAATACCGCGACGAAATTAGGCAGATACTGCTCCCAGCCCATGCCGCCGGCAAAGATGGCCGCCGGGATGATGAACATATTCGCCACCACGTGCTGGAAGCCGATGGCGACAAAAGCCATGACCGGGAACCACATGCCGATCACTTTGCCCGGCACATCTTTGCTGGCGAAGGCTAACCACACCGCCAGGCATACCAACCAGTTGCAGCCGACGCCGGAAATGAAGGCGTGCAGGAAGTCCGCATCCACTTTGGCCTGCGCGATCGCCAGCGTCTTATGTAAAAACGCGCCTTCGGTCAGGCCCAGCAGGTGGCCGAAGAAGTAGGCGACGGCCACGCTGCCGGCGAAGTTGGCCAGGGTGACCCAAAACCAGTTGCGCAGCACGGCGATGGCGGGAATTTCACGGGCGAACCAGGCCATTGGCAAGGTCATCATGTTGCCGGTCAGCAGTTCGCCGCCGGCCAGAATGGTCAGGATCAAACCGATAGGGAAGACCGCGGCGCCCAACAGCGCGCCGAAAGAGCCCCATTCGGCCGGCAGGGTGCCGATGACGTGAATATCCAGCAGGAAGCCGGTGGCGATAAAGGCGCCGGCGAGAAAGCCCAGAATCAGCAGATTAGCGAGAGGGGCGCGGCTTTTGTTTACCCCGGCCTGAACGGCGAGGGCGGCGATTTCTTTTGGTGAATGCAAAGACATGACGGACTCGGTTTATAGTAATAAAGTTTATGGCGCGGGCAGTCTATGCCGCTCGGGAGCCCGACTCAAGCGCATTTCGCTAACATTCCGTTAATTAAAAATCAACGTGATATGCAGGGTCTTTTGCCATTTTGAGAAGTAGCGCGCAAAATGGATGAACTCTGCGCAAAGTGATGATTTTTTGGCGCCAAAGATGCTGATTTGGCGGCTTTTTCAACGCTTGATTCAGTAATTCAATTTAGCCGTTGACAGCTTTGAGCGGGTTTCATATTATGCGCCCCGTTCACAGCACAAAGTGATTGTGGAACGGGGCTATAGCTCAGCTGGGAGAGCGCTTGCATGGCATGCAAGAGGTCGACGGTTCGATCCCGTCTAGCTCCACCAACCTTCTTCTCAGAGAGGTTGGGGAATACCGTAACGCCGGTCAACGCGTACCACTTTTGTGGGGCTATAGCTCAGCTGGGAGAGCGCTTGCATGGCATGCAAGAGGTCGACGGTTCGATCCCGTCTAGCTCCACCACCATTTGAAAAGCCGACCT
>NZ_JABXOF010000004.1 GCF_013375155.1 Serratia ureilytica | reverse complement strand
GGATTGAAAATCCCCGTGTCCTTGGTTCGATTCCGAGTCCGGGCACCATATTTAGAGAACCCAGCCTATGGCTGGGTTTTTGCTTTTCAGGGACAGGACTCTCCATCGAACTGCGTTCGATTATTCGGCCAAAGGCCTCACCCTGCGGGCCAGCGCTGAGACCTTGAATACCGAGCAGAAGTGCTCCTGTTCCTATCTCTTTAACCTAAATCTCGGCCTTTATATTCGCAGTCTTAATTGATGCCCGCCCCCTGCCCTGTGTTTACGGCACTGTATTATTTCCATTTGCGCCATAACCCAACCCTCCTTATTTTCGCCGTCATTTGAATTAATACGCAAACACGGGATACCATTAATGTTTTCATTCTGCGCCTGATAAAAACCCACAGCCACAAACCGATAAAAACATTAAATAACAATCAATTAAACAGAGCCCCATCACATAACCCCCTGCCGTTATTAAAAATAAACCAAAAATGCGGTCGGCACTCACCTTGTGATTTTTTGATAAATACCGTCCGTTGCCGCTGCTAATTTACCGACAGGCGTTCTTAAAACATCACATCGGTGAAGATCGTCATATCACCGTAATAGAACGCTTAATTTAGCCTGCTCACCCACTGATATTTTGGCCTTTTTTGGCTCTGGCATTAAACACCCGTTGAGAAAAAACATATGGAATATGGTTTATCAGACAATGGCGAACAGCCGGATCAACATGGCAAGGGCGTCAGCCGCAGAAATGTCTTGCTCGGCCTGGCGTCAACGCTTGTCGCCACCGCATTGGCCGGCGCCCCATTCCTCACGCTGGCGGAACAGCATACCGCCGCGCAAAACCCCCTGCTTTTTGCCCGTTTCTTCGCGCTCTCCCGGCAATTGACAGAACGTCAGGATATTGACCCTGGCCTTTCGGCTCGTATTTTCACTGCGTTGAGCCTCGCAAACCCGCAATTCTCATCACAGGTTGAGCGATTAAGCGCACGCGTGAAGGCCGGACAAAGCGCCCGGCAACTTCAGCAAATCGCCGGCCAACTGGGGCTCTCGGCATTGGTCTCGGCCATCGTCACCGCCTGGTATACCGGTACCGTGGGCCAGGGGGCAAACGCCAGTCTCATCGCTTATAAAGATGCCCTGATGTATCGCCCGGTTAAAGACGCCTTGATTGTGCCCACCTATTGCGGCAACGGCCCGCTTTGGTGGACCGTCGCCCCACCTGAGGTTAACGCCTTACTGCCCTCTGAGAGCTGAATCATGAAAAAACCGGTATTCACGGCTGATGGCGATGCCTCGGCCGATATTGTCATCGTCGGCTCGGGGATCGTCGGCGGCATGATGGCGGACCAGTTGGCCGGCCAAGGCTATTCCGTGCTGGTATTGGAGGCGGGCCTGCGTATCGATCGCGCGCAGGCCGTCGAAAACTGGCGCAATATGTCGTTTGATAACCGTGCGGGCTCCGATTTTCAAGGCTTGTACCCGCAATCAGCCTACGCCACCGCGCCGCTCTATTTTCCGCCAAACGATTATGTCGCGTTAAGTGGCCCAAGCGCGGACAGCTTTAAGCAGGGCTATTTACGCACCGTGGGCGGCACGACCTGGCACTGGGCGGCCTCCTGCTGGCGCCATCTGCCAAACGATTTCAAAATGAAAACGCTGTACGGGGTTGGCCGCGACTGGCCCATCGCCTATGACGATCTCGAGCCCTACTACTGCCGCGCGGAGGAGGCGATTGGCGTCGCCGGCCCAAACGATCCGGCCAAACAATCGCCTTCAGCGCGCAGCAAGCCTTATCCCATGGATATGGTGCCCTGGGCCCACGGAGATACGCGCTTCGCCGAAGTGGTCAACCCGCACGGTTACCGCTCCGTACCGATCCCCCAAGGGCGCAGCACGCGACCATGGCAGGGGCGGCCCACCTGCTGCGGCAACAATAACTGCCAACCTATCTGCCCGATTGGCGCCATGTATAACGGCATCCATCACATCGAACGCGCCGAAATGAAAGGAGCGCTCGTGCTGGCGGAAGCGGTGGCGTACAAAATCGATACCGATGGGCAAAATCAGGTTACCGCCGTGCATTGGCTGGACAACCAAAAGCGGTCGCACAAAGCCAGCGCCAGCGCGTTCGTCCTGGCATGCAATGGCATCGAAACCCCGCGCCTGCTGTTGATGGCCGCCAATGCGCAAAACCCGAATGGGATCGCCAACAGCTCCGATCAGGTTGGCCGCAATATGATGGATCACTCCGGCTTTCACTGCACCTTCCTGGCGAAAGAGCCGCTGTGGCCAGGACGCGGCCCGGCGCAGAGCAGCTGTTTGGTCGGCCCGCGCGATGGGGATTTCCGCAAGCATTACTCAGCCAACAAGATGATCCTCAATAACATCAACCGCGTTTTGCCGGCTACGCGTCAGGCCCTGGCGCAGGGCCTGGTGGGGAAAGCGCTGGATGACGAGATCCGCCGCCGCGCGGCGTACGGCGTCGATTTGTCCATCAGTCTGGAACCGCTGCCCGATCCCAATAACCGTCTGACGTTGAGCGCAACGCGCAAAGACGCCCACGGTTTGCCTTGCCCGGACATTTACTATGACGTGGGGGACTATGTGCGAAAAGGGGCTGAAGCGGCGCACCGGCAGCTCAAGCATATTGGCCAATTGTTTGATGCCGATGAATTCACCATCACCACCAGCCTGAATGCCAATAATCACATTATGGGCGGCACCATCATGGGCAACGATGAGAAAAATTCCGTGGTGAACGGCGATTGCCGTGCGCACGATCATCCGAACCTGTGGCTGCCCGGCGGTGGCGCCATCCCTTCAGCCAGCGTGGTGAACAGCACGCTGACGATGGCGGCCCTGGGCCTTAAAGCGGCGGACGACATTGCCCGCAAACTGGCGGTGAAATCATGAGAAAACCTGCAAGGATAGCCTGGCTGGCGCTGCTCCTCGCGGCGGGCGGCGGCTCGGCGTTCGCCGCCGACGAAGGACCGTATTTCAGCGCCGAGCTGATTGAAAAAGGCGAGCGGCTCGCGGTGGCAGCGGACTGCCAGGCCTGCCACACCCAAACGGGAGGCGGCGAGCGATTTGCCGGCGGTTACAGCATCGCCACGCCGGTAGGCGTGATTTACACCACCAACATCACCCCCGACAAGGAAACCGGCATTGGCCGCTACAGCGAAGCGCAATTCGCCCGCGCCGTGCGTGAAGGCATTCGCGCGGACGGCACCCCGCTGTACCCGGCAATGCCTTATACGTCATACGTCAAATTAAACGACGAGGACATTCACGCGCTGTACGCCTACTTTATGAACGGCGTCGCCCCCGTCGTTCAGCACAACAGGCGAACCGAACTGCCCTTCCCCTTTAACCTGCGCTTTATCATGCCGGCCTGGAACAGTTTGTTTCTGGAAGAGGGGCATTTCAGCGCCGACAGCAGCGAAGATGCGCAATGGAACCGCGGCGCCTACCTGGTCAACGGCCCTGGACACTGCGATACCTGCCATACGCCGCGCAACGTGTTACTGGCTGAATACAGCGGGCAACCGCTTTCCGGCGCCATGGTCGGCAGTTGGTATGCGCCCAATATTACTTCCGACCCGATCAGCGGCATTGGCGGATGGAGCCAGGCTGAGCTAATCCAGTATTTGAAAACCGGGCGCGCGGCGGGAAAAAACCAGGCGGCGGGGGGCATGGCGGAAGCGATAGAAAACAGCCTGCAATATTTGTCGGACGACGATCTGGCCGCGATTGCCGCTTACCTGAAAAACAGTCCGCCGATCAGAGATCGACGCGATACGCGGCCGGCAGACAGCTTTGGCAAGCCGTTCAACGTTGAACCCGAGCTGCGCGGCGCGCATCCGCCGACCGCCAACGAGACGGTGATTGACGGCGCCGCCTTGTTCAGCGGCAACTGCGCCAGCTGCCACCAACCCGACGGCAGCGGCAGTCAAAACCAGGCCTATCCATCGCTGTTCAACAACACGGCGACGGGCTCGCGCAATCCCTCCAATCTGATCTCGGCCATTTTGTTCGGCGTCGAGCGCCGCGTCGGGGATCAACATATCCTGATGCCGAATTTCGGCCCGCAATCCTATGTCAATCCCTTGAACGACCAACAGATTGCGGCGATCGGCAACTATGTCTTGCAACATTACGGCAACCCCGCGGCGCACGTCACCGCCGAAGACGTTGCGATCCTCAGACGAGGGGGCCCGGCGCCCTTGCTGGCCGAGATGCAGCCCTATATGGCACCGGGGTTGGGCGGCGGCGCGCTGGCGCTACTGGCCGCCATCGCGTGGCGGGTGCGCAAACGCCGCGGCGCGTGATTCACGCCAATTAAAGCTCCCTACGCTGGCGGCCGCAGGGAGCTTGTCTGCCGGCGCGCAAGGCTCTGATGCCATACGCCAATGATGTGCTAAAAATAGGCCCCGCCGGCGTTTTGCACTATTTTGGTTATGTCTGCCTGTTCATTCTGGGCGGTGCCTCGCTACGACGATAAACCCTGTACACCGTTCGCCTCGGTCACAAAACACAGTCAATCACGCCAGGATCCCGACCATGAAAAACGCAACGTTCCCCAGCATCGCCAAGTTTTCCTTTCTGTCTTTATTATTGCCGGCCTGGATCACCCAGGCCGCTCCCCCGCAGCCGCAGCCGGGCAGCACCGCGCAAATCGTTTTGATTGGCACCTGGACAGGGGAAAGAGACGGCGATCGGGTTCAGCCGCCCGTTTATCCCAGCCAGGGGATGTATCGGTTGGCGCTCAACGAAGACGGCAGCCTGCTGCCATTGAATCGCATAAAAATGGACAGCCCTTCCTGGATAGTTCTGAGCAAAAATCGCCAATTTGCCTATACCACCAATGAAACTCAGCAAGGCCAAATCAGCACGCTCAGGCTCGGCAAAGGCGGCGACCCGCAACGCATCAGCGGCATCGACTCGCAGGGACAAGAGCCGACGCATGCCGCCATCAGTCCAGACGGGCGCTACTTATTGGCCGCCAATTACTCCAACGCCCCCGGGCATGCCAGCGTCATCGTGGCCCCCATTCTCCAGAACGGTGAACTCGGCGAGGTGCTGCAGCGCTTTCCCTTCACCAAGGGCTCAGAGGCCGTTGCCGAACGGCAAGCCAGCGCCCATATTCACTCCGTCAACTTCACCCCCGACGGGCGCATGATGTACGCCGCCGATTTGGGCGGCGACATCATTCATGCCTTCTTCTACGACGCGGCAAATAAGGCCGCGCCGTTCAGGCTCGCGCCGGATTACGATTTGTCGTTTCCACCGGGCACCGGCCCGCGACATATGATCTTTTCCGCAAATGGCAGATTCGCCTACGTGATCAGCGAAATGTCGGCGAATATTTTTGCCTACCAGATTAATAACGATCGGTTGGAGAACATCCAGACATTAGCGCTGACGGAAAGCGCCCGCGCGGATGCAAAGGGCGGCGGCGGGCTGGCGTTTTCCCCTGACGGAAAATACCTCTATGCGAGCAATCGCCAAAAAACCAACGAAATCGTGGGTTATAAAATTAACCCGGAGAATGGCAAACTCACGCTGATTGGCCGCACGCTTTCCGGCGGAATCGAACCGCGCGCTTTCGCCTTCGATAAAAGCGGAAAGTTTCTGCTAATCGCCAATGTGTTTAGTAATAACGTTACCGTATTACAACGCGATCTGGATACCGGCGAATTATATGGCAACGGCGTAAGCGTCCAGATAGGTACGCCAACTGACGTTAAATTTATCCACGAGTAAATTATTGCTGCGGCAATCCGTTTGTCGCAGCGCCAACATCGATTCTCTTGCCCACACGAGCGCCATACTTTACCCCATTCCCATGGCGTTTAACGTGTCGATAACGTGAACGCTCAGGTAATGAGAATCATCATCAGCGGCAAAGGAATTATAAAAGAGAAACGCCAAAACAATTCAAACCGGGTTGATATCATGGCGGCTACATTCAGGTAAGTTCCGGCGGCACACGGATATCCTTGCACGTCACGCCGTCGCTGAACCTAAACGAACCTAAACGTCCAACTGTCGGCCAATCGGTTTTTAATTGGCGCTTTTCCAACGTCAACAGGCGCCTCTGTATATAACATGAACATTCACTCATTGAAATTAATGCATATAGGGATAATTTCCCGCTGCACAGGCCCGCAAACAACAAAACTGGGCGCATTGGCCGATGTGAAAGCGGATACCCCATGCCGCCCAGACGCAATAGCTCTCGCATCCAAAAGATAATAACACATTGAATATAATGATAAAAATACCATCAAAACGGCCTGATTTCATAATTTCACTTTAATTTCATCTTTTCAAAAAGCGCTCAACGCCTAATATCATGTTATTTCACCTTCCCAGAATCCCTTTTAACGCTATTCTAAGCAGCGAATACCTGATTCAAGAAACACAAGCCGAACGCAGAACGGCGTATACACGTTAACAGTCAATAGTCGATGCCAATCCCATGCGGCTTATCCTCTTTGCGGAGTGTCGTTTACATGGAATGATGAACGCGGTTTCTAAGATTATTGCTTAAGAATATTAATTAAACACATACGCAAGCTTTCGCAGGGACTTTCATGGAAAGAAATACACCCGTAGCCTTTACCTGATGTGCTACCGAATTCTAAACGGGCATTTAAAAATGACGCATTTTTAACCCGCATATCTTTTAATTATTTTTAATTCATGTCGTTTACTTATAAGAAAAAGGCAGCCTGGTTGCTATAAGCCAACCCCTTTGCAGCCGTATTTCTGGGTATTATTCTCATTATACTGGAGCTTATTAATGAATCAGCGTTTCGATATCATCGGCATTGGCCTTGGCCCGTCGAATCTTAGCCTGGCGGCCTTAGGGAGCGAAATCGAGGGATTTACGGGGCAATTCCTTGAGCGCAAACCTCATTTCTCCTGGCACCCGGGCATGATTTTGGCTGACTGCAACATGCAAACCAACTTTTTAAAGGATTTGGTGAGCGCGGTTGCCCCAACCAATCCCTACAGCTTTCTCAACTATCTGGTAAAAAACCGAAAATTCTACCGTTTCCTGACGACCGAACAGCGTACCGCATCGCGTGAAGAGTTCGCCGATTACCTCACCTGGGCCGCAAGCGGGATGGGATCGTTGGCGTTCAATCAAGACGTTCAGCGAGTCGAGTTTGACGATCGGCAACGCCAGTTCGTGGTGACCACCTCACGGGAAATCTTCCACGCCAGACACGTAAGTATCGGTATTGGCAAGAAAATAAAGTTACCGGACTGCGTGACGGCGCAAAACGATCGCTGTTTCCACGCCAGCGAAATGATGCTGCGCAACCCTAATCTGGCAGGCAAACGCGTGGCGATCGTCGGCGGCGGCCAGAGCGGCGCCGATCTGTTCCTGAATATTTTTAAAGGGGAATGGGGGCAGCCAGAACAACTCGACTGGATATCGCGGCGCAACAATTACAACGCGCTTGATGAGGCGGCCTTTGCCAATGAATATTTCACGCCAGATTACGTCGAGAGTTTCTACTCACTGGACAGCGCGGCCAAGCGGCATATGCTGGCCGAACAAAAGATGACCTCAGACGGCATCACCAGCGAGTCGCTGCTGGCCATCTATCGCGCCATGTACCACCGCTTCGACGTACTGCGCGAGAAATTATGGGTGCGCCTGCTGCCCAGCCGTTCGCTGACGGCCGTAAAACACACGCTGGATAACGCCTACCAACTCGAAACGCGTCATCATCTCGATCACGGCGAGGAAACCTTCAAGGCGGACGTGGTGATCTTTGCTACCGGTTATCAATCGGCGACGCCTGAATTCCTTGCGCCTCTGGCCCACCGACTGTTGACCACGGCGGACGGCGAGTACCGCATAGCCCCGGACTTTACCTTTGAGTGGGAAGGCCCGGCGGAGAACTGCTTATTTGCGATGAACGCCAGTATGCATAATCACGGCATTGCCGATCCTCAGCTGAGCCTGATGGCGTGGCGTTCGGCCCGCATTCTTAATCGGGCGTTAGACCACCAGCCATTTGATTTGGGAACAACGCCGACAGCCATTCAATGGCGCAGTGAAGGCGCGCCACCCGCGTTTTAAATACAAGAACGTCTTAATCATTGTCACTATGCTTTGATGGAATTACGTATATGAAAAGACAAATAAACAAGTTCATTATGAATCAGTTGGCCGTATTGGCCCCCGAACTCAAGGCCAGATTGATCTACAAAAGAGCATTTGGCAAACCGCTGAACTTGCAGGCGCCATCGACCTGGAATGAAAAAATCAATCACCTTAAGTTGAATGACTACAGTAAAAATGCCTTAGTCACTCAATGCGCAGATAAATATGCGGTTAGAGAGTACATCAAGGCAAAAGGATGTGAAGAGATCCTTAATGAGCTGTACTTTGCCTGTGATTCGGTACAGGAGATCCCATGGGAAACGCTGCCTGAGAAATTTGTCATCAAGGGAAATCACGGCTCAGGATATAATTTAATTTGCCAGAATAAACAATCGTTGAACATTAAAAGCGCCTCCCAGCTGATCGATGGCTGGATGAAAGACGATTACTGGAAAACCTATGTAGAACTCAACTACAAAGGGATACAAAAAAAGATCATTGGAGAAAAGTATATCGAATCGGCCAATGGTCACGGGCCTGAAGACTACAAAATTTATTGTTTTCGCGGCGTGCCTTACTGCACCTTGCTGTGCGTCGGCAGGGATACCGGGACGCCGAAATATTACTTCTTCGACAAAGATTTCAAGTTCCTTTGCTATAGCGAGGACTGCCTGGCGTTGAGCCAGGAGGAGATAGACGCCTTCGTGAAACCGGAGGGATACGATGAGCTGTTTGAGTATGCCGCTCGTTTGTCAGCACCCTTCGAGTTCGTACGCGTTGATTTCTACATCTCTCAGGGCCAAATCATTTTCGGTGAGCTGACCTTTACCCCCTCGGCCGGGCTGGATACGGATATTCTGCCACCGACCGATGTTTTGCTTGGCAAGATGCTGACGCTGCAACAGCACTGATTATCATCAACAAAAGGCGGCGCAATTCCCCTGCGCATCCATCAAACAGGAGATACCGGCCGGCGTTTTCGCAGGCCGCCCGCCGGCATCTCACTGTGGGGCGGCGGGCCGGCACCGCCCCGCCACCTGCGCTTAATCCACTGCGGAGTGGCTTGCACCGCCATCGGGAACGTTCCCCCTTGGGCGACATAACCCCTTGAAAAACAATGGCATTAGAACATTAATAAGAATCGTTTACATATTTATAATAAAATGTTCTATATGTATAGGAAGCTATAATATAAGATACCGGAAAGTTTCCCTGGTGTTGTTGTGTGTCTTTGCCCTATTTTATAGGGCTTTTTTTTCGCTAACACCCATTGATGATTGAGTGTTTTTGCACCCATCAGCAGATTACCCCCTCAAAAAAACATAATCATTTCTAATTAATCGTAACCCTTCTTATTCCTGACTTGCCAATAATAACAATGAGTTGCTATTAACCCTGCGAAGCATCAGGCAGCCACCGCCTGACCCCGGCCGCACTTCGCCACTGAAATACCCGCCCGAAGGAGAGGTTTTTACTGGGCGCGTACCGATGCTAATATCGGCCTTTTTCGAGGACGCTGACCCGCATGTTATTGTCTCACCGGCATTTTATCTGCACGCTTCTGGCGCTCGCCATCGGCTTTTGGTTGCCGGGGGCCGTGCAGGCCAGGCCCGATCTGGAACGCAGGATCGGCGTGACCGTCGCCGATAGCGACTCTGCGGATTACCGCTTCAGCGATCTGCGCTTCACCTCCGCCGATGGTCAACGACGTTACCGCGTCCGTATCGCCCAGCCGCGTCGGGCGCCTGCGCCTGACGGCTATCCGACGATTTATTTCCTCGACGGCAATGCGGTGCTGATGGAGCTGAACGCCAGCTTACTGGCCAGATTGGCGACGGCGAAGCGGCCACCGGTGCTGGTGATGATCGGCTATGACAACTATCTGCGCATCGATGCCGCCGGCCGCGCCTACGACTATACGCTGCCTCTGCCGACGGGCATGAAGAAACCGCCGCAGGCGGGCGGGGGCGCGGAGGCCTTCCTGCAATTGATTGAAACGCGGATCAAACCGGCGATCGCCGCCAAACTGGCGGTCGATCAGCAGCGGCAAACGCTATGGGGCCATTCCTACGGCGGGCTCTTCGTTCTGCATACGTTATTCAACCATCCCGCCGCCTTCCAGCATTATATCGCCGTGGAACCCTCGCTGTGGTGGGGCAACGGCATGATCCTGCAAGAGGCGCAGCAGTGGGCGGAACGGCATCCGACGCCGGCGGCAAGGCTGCAGTTGTGGGTGGGTCTGGCGGAGCGCGAGCGCGCGGCCCCGCCCGGCGTGAAGAGCCCTGCTCTGCCGGCGAACGCGGCGCAAATGCTGGCGGAACGCCTGGCAAAGCTCGACGGTCTTACCGTCGGCTATCGGGAGTGGCCCGACTTGGGACACGGCGCCATGCTGGGTGCCGCCATCGAGCCGGCACTGAGCAGCGTGGCATATGAAGACTAAAGGAGGGTATCGACCGCATTTTCATCGGCGGCTCATATCTTCTGATAAGAAGAGCGTTTAATATCTGAGACAGCGCGCAGTCATCGCGGAACGCATGCGCAAAAACAAAGTGGCTCCCCCGTCGGCAAGTTAGCTTGCTCTATCCGGTGGAGCCGTACAGTACTGCAGTTTTCCCTGTGGGGCCCTGGTGAGGCGCAAGTAGGAAAAGATGGTGTTGGCAGGGCATTTCAGCGTTTTAATACTGCCTGTTTCGCTATTTTCTTCACCCTGTGATGCTTACTATAAGCGCCCGCCTGCACGGCGGAAAAGGGTGAAAACCACCCTTGAAATACATTAATAAAAGTGATAATAGAAGCGGTTGGGGCGAAAGCGTCTAGTTCAGATTTGAATAATTAAATCAGGGAATTATATTAAAAATGAATATTAATATCACCGACAAACCCAACCCGCAGGATGAAGAGTTCGTTATCGACAGCCTCTGGGCGCACAACCATAAAACCCAGCCCGTAGACATTCACCCGCTGTTCCTGACCGTCACCGACGACAACCAGCAGATCGTCGGCGGTCTGGTCGCACGTACCTGGTGGGGCGGCCTGGAAGTACAGTATCTTTGGGTCGGCGATCAATGCCGCAAAAGCGGTTACGGTCGCCAACTGATGCAGCTGGCCGAAGAAGAAGCCCGCAAGCGCGGTTGCCATATGGCCTACGTCGATACCTTCGATTTCCAGGCCAGAGGCTTCTACGAAAAACTGGGCTACCGGGTCTATGGCGAGCTGGGTGACTATGCGCATCGCCATACCCGCCATTACCTGGCTAAAAGCCTGTAACGCGGCCTGAGCGGCGCAGAGGTGGGTATGGGTTCATCGCATAAAAATAATGAATCTTATTTCAAGGGCCTCATCACCATGATGGAGCACCTGAGCGAGCCCTGGGGCATCAAAGACCAGCTGTCCCGCCACCTCTATATGAACCGCGCCGCTTATCTCTATACCAATACGCCGCTGAATTTCGACGTCGCCGGAAAATATGACCACGAATTCCCCGCCGACTGGGCCGATTCCGCCGCCGACTTTATCGAGCATGACAAGATGACCGAAGCGGCGCGCGATCGGGTCACGGTCATCGAGACGCACTACTGGTATGGCAAGGACAGCCTGACGCCGTTTATCAGCGAAAAGCTGCCGGTCTACAACGATGACAAACAGGTGATCGGCGTGATCTGGAACGCCAAGCCGATGAACAGCCTGTCGCCGCTGAAATACATCAATCAGCAAAAACCCAGCATCTTGACCACCGAAGTTAACAACGAGCTGTTCACCCGCGCCGAGCTCGATGTCATTTTCCTTATGCTGCAGCGATTTACGGTGAAAGAGATCGCCAAAATCTATAACGTCAGCAATAAGACCATCGAAAACCGCATTTATAATATTTACCAGAAGGCCAACGTGCATACTCAGCAACAGTTTGAGGAGTATTGCAAATACGCCAACCTGGATAACTACATTCCCGATCGCCTGATAACCAAGGGCATTCAGTTTATTTGAACCGCAAGGAAGATCTCACCGTGATAAAGATCGAAGATTATCCGCTCACCCGGGTGCCGCAGGATAAAAGAGTCTCGTTTTTAAGCGTGGCCATCGTGCATATGGGCATGCTGACCGCGCTGGACCAGTTCATGCTCGGCGCCGTGCTCGGCAACTCCATGACGTTGATTGACGCCTTCACCGCCATTTTCGTCGGCAGCCTGATCTTCGGCGTGGTGACCTATGGGCTTGGGATGGCGGGCATGCGCGAAGGGATTTCCGGCAGCCTGCTGGCGCGCTGGTGCGGCTTTGGCCGCCTGGGCTCGGTGCTGATCGGCGTGGTCGTGGCCGTCAGCCTGCTGGGTTGGTTCGGCATTCAAAACGCCATTTTCGCCAAGTCGCTCGATTTCGCGCTCGGCAATAAGCTGGGCTTTGGCCTGGCCGCCGGGCTCTCGGGCACGCTGTTGACCATCCTGGTGGCATTCGGCTTCAAGGCGTTGCGCATCGCCGCCCGTATCGCGGTGCCGATGTTCATTATGCTGGTGGCCTATATTTCGGTGACCGCGCTTTCCGGCCATAACCTGCAGGAGATCATCCAGCTGGCGCCGCCGGGTGAACCATTGACCATCAGCGCCGGCATCACCATCGTCGTCGGCGGCGCCATCGTGGCCAGCCTGATGACGCCCGATCTGACCCGTTACTCCAAAAACGGCAAACACGTGCTCGGCGTTACGATCTTCACCATCGTCGCCGGCGAGTTCGTGGTGAATGGCCTGGCTATCCTGATCGCCAAAACCCTGGGCACCGCGGATGTGGTCACCATCATGTCGCAAGCGGCCGGCGGCGCCGGTTTGCTGGTGGTGGTGTTTTCCACCCTGCGCGTCAACGATCTCAACCTGTACTCCTCTTCGCTGGGCATCGTCAACGCGGTGGAAGGCATCACCGGCAAAAAGCTGAAGTACACCTACACCACGTTGGCGATCGGTATTCTGGGCACCACGCTGTCGGTGCTGGGCATTCTCGACCGCTTCGTCGACTTCCTGACGGTGCTTGGCGTGGTCTTCCCGCCCATTATCGGCATCATGCTGGTGGACTATTACCTGCTGCGCAGCCACCGCAAAATCCTGGACGAGAGCCGCCGTACGGGCCAGTTGCCGAACGAAACCCCAACCATCGGCTGGGCGGCGATCGTCGCCAGCATCGCCGGCGGCGCCGTTGGCCTGGCGACCGAATGGGGCGTACCGACCATCAACTCACTGGTGGCCGCCAGCCTGCTGTATTGGGTGCTCAAGCTGGCCTTCAGTCGGGCGCAAAAACCCCTGGCCTCGCAGAAGTCGCTCTGATTTTCGCACAGGCGTTAACGCACTCCTCCGATGACGGGGGAGTGTTTTATTGCTCGCAAAATGCGGAGTTCAGCGCAAAGGAATAGGCCGATCGCGCAGACAAACGGCCGTGGTGATGAGGGTCCCTGGTGTCGGTAGCAAGCTATCCATTATGCTCAGAGTGCGGGAACATCCCCCTCTGAGCTTTTTATTATAAAAGTCGTTAGCTTCAGTGTTTTGATCGTAAAGAAAAACTTCAGCTTGCATGAACAGTAGCCCATGAAATCGCCTTTGGTCAACATAAAAGTGAACATAAAATTGGCTTTTGTGTTCACTTTTCCATAAGCAAAAGCTAATCAATTGATTTGCACAGCTTTATCATTTCCCCAAACCGCCTTCCGCATCCACGTCGCCCGCCCCCCGCCAAGCCGCTGACAGAAAGCAATAATTAACGAAAATAATCAGTCTGTTATCCTATTCCCTGCGCCTTTTTATCTGGACAACGCCAACGCGTAAGATATAGTGAAGCCAGCGTAATGTTTGTAAGGACAGCCTATGAAAACCCCCAACGCACAGCGCAAAATCAACATCATTAAAAATATTGAATATCTAATGCGTACCCGCGGTGAAACCAAGGCTTCCTTTTCCAACCGCAGCGGCCTGACGCGCACTACCCTATACAAAATTCTTGATGGAAGAGTGAACAACGTTCAGCAATCCACCGTTAATCGGATTTCCGATTTTTTCGGTGTCTCCTGTGAAGAGATCGAAGACTACGATCTGGAAAAACTGGAGCTGCTCAACGAAACGTTGTCCACCGAAGGCAACAAGAACCCTTCCGCCATTCCGGTGATCCCGCAGTCGCGCTATCTGGCCGTCTCGCAGCGCAAGATCGGGCAACTGGTCACCGAGTTTCCTTTGACTTATTTCTTCGGCGATGAGTCGAACATGTTGGCAATGAAAATAGAGACCGAAATTAAAGGGTCATTCATTCCGGGCGAAGTCATTATCATCAAACGTCCGCCGGTACTGATTTGCGATTCACCTTTGCTGTATCACTCGGGAAAAAGCGGCTTCTTTGTGGTTGACGACAAAGACAGCGAAAGCATGGACAAACGCCTTCAGGAGACGGTGCAATTCCTGGGTTATATCGTTGGAGAAAGGTTATAAATGGAACCGAATCAGAAGTTCAAGCTGTTGGGCTTCACCCGACATGGCACCATCGCGGCCAATGTCATGGTATTGGCCACCGGCAAAACCATTACCATGGGGCTCAATGAGCTGGCCGACAGCGAAATATCGGAAGATCTGAGCCGGCACGAGCTGCAGGCGCTGTACCGTAAACTCTACGGCGACAATCAACAAAAAACCGCCTATGAGCTCAGCGATCGCCATGAACGTTCCTGGTACGCCTACCTGATTATTACCGTGGCGCTCAGCGTGATTTATATCTTCTCGACGCTGTGCGGCGTCAAGCCGATCCAAATTCCGGTGCTGAATCTCATCACGCCGCCGGCGATCTTCATCTATCCGCTCACGTTCATTCTGGTGGACATTCTCAACGAGTTCTATGGGTTGCGGCTGGCCAGACGCACCATCATCATCTCGTTCATCGCCAACCTGACCTTCGTTCTCGGCGTCTGGGTGACGACGCTGGTGCCGAGCATTCCACAGTGGGAGTACAGCGAGACCTACAACGGCATTGTGCACAGCATCATGGCGGTGCTGGTGGCCTCTTCGGCGGCCTATCTGATCTCCGAGAACGTCAACTCCTATCTGCTTTGCAAGATCAAGGAGTTGACCAACTCCCGCTACCTGTTCGTGCGCGTGATCACCAGCACCGTAATCGCATCGGCCATCGACAGCGTGGTGTTCTGTACGCTGGCGTTCTACAACGTGCTGAGCTGGGACATCATCAAAACCATGATCCTGTCTCAGTTCCTGATCAAGGTGGTTTACGCCTTGCTGGGCGTCGGGCCGATTTACGCCACCCGCAGTCTGTTTAACCGCTACATCAATACCGAACAAGCAAAGGGCAATGAATATGCATATCCAAAAGCAAGATAAGATCACCCATCTTGGCGCGAACTCCGATTATCCGGACCAATATGCTCCCGCATTGCTCGAAGCCTTGCCGCGCGCACGCGGCCGCGATCTGATCGGCGTGGACGAACGGCAGCTGCCGTTCAGCGGCTTTGATCTGTGGACCGCCTTCGAGTTGTCGTGGCTCAACGGCAAGGGCAAACCGGTGGTGGGTATCGGCGAATTTACCTTCCCGCACTCCTCTTCCAACCTGATCGAATCCAAATCGTTCAAGCTGTATCTCAACAGCTTCAACCAAACGCGCTTCGACAGCGTGGAACAGGTGAGCGCCGCCATGCAGAAGGATCTGTCGCAGGCGGCCAATGGCCAGGTCACCGTCAAGCTCTATCCGGGTCTGGAAGGTTATCCGGCGCAGATCGATCGTCTGCCGGGCATCAACATCGACGATCTGGATATCGCGGTCGACGACTTCGCCTTCAAACCGGAATACCTGAGCGGCGCGGCCGATCAAGGGGAGCACGTAGCGGAGACGCTGTCTTCCAATCTGCTGAAATCCAACTGCCTGGTCACCAACCAGCCGGACTGGGGCAGCGTGGTGATCCGCTATGAAGGCCGCAAAATCGATCGCGAAAGCCTGCTGCGCTACCTGATCTCCTTCCGCCAGCACAACGAATTCCACGAGCAGTGCGTCGAGCGCATTTTCAACGACATCAAGCAGAGCTGCCGCCCGGAAAAACTCAGCGTGTTCGCGCGTTACACCCGCCGCGGCGGCCTGGACATCAACCCCTTCCGCAGCGATTTCGAAACGGCGCCGACGCTCGGCCGCCTGATCAGACAGTAAGCCTCATCCCCCAATGCTCCCGCCAGGGAGCATTGTTTCTCTCGCTTTCATCTCCCTGTTATTTTTCGCCATTATCGTCGTCAGCGGCTATCTTCAAAGCACACTGACGGAGATTAACGACGCATGCCTGACCTTTCTCGCAGAGACATCCTGCGGGCTGCCGCCATCGGATCGGCGTTCTCGCTGTTGCCCGCCTCGATTTGCAAAGCGCTGGCCATTCCCGCCAATAACCGCACCGGCACCCTGCGCGACGCCGAACACGTGGTGATCCTGATGCAGGAGAACCGCTCTTTCGATCACTACTTCGGCACCTTGCCGGGCGTGCGCGGCTTCAGCGATCGATTTACCATTCCACTGCCCGGCGATCGCCTGGTCTGGCAGCAACAGGGCGCTGAACGGCTGGTGCTGCCCTACCATCTGGACAGCAAACGCGGCAACGCCCAGCGCGTCACCGGCACGCCGCACTCGTGGGTGGATGAGCAATCCGCCTGGGATCACGGCCGCATGAGCGCCTGGCCCACCTACAAAACGCCGGCCTCGATGGGCTACTACCGCCAGCAGGAGCTGCCGTTCCAGTTCGCGCTGGCCAACGCCTTCACCCTGTGCGATGCCTATCACTGCTCCATCCACGCCGGCACCAACACCAATCGGCTGTTCCACTGGACCGGCACCAACGGCCCGTCCGCCGCCGACGTGGCGGTAGTGGTCAACGAATGGGACAGCCCCGGCCCGGCAGAGATCGGCTACCGGTGGACCACCTATCCGGAACGGCTGGAGGCGAGCGGCGTCAGTTGGAAGGTGTACCAATTCCTGCCGGACAACTTTACCGACAATCCGCTGGCGGGCTTTCGCCAATACCGCGCCGCCAGCATTCAGGTGGGCAACCCAGCTCGGCCGCCAAAAGACTTCAACGCCTTCGTGCCTTATCGCGACGAGCTCAACGCGACCGCGCCGCTGTACAAAGGCAACGGCAACACCCTGCCGGCCGCCGACGGCAACGATCTGGACACCATGCTGGCCGGATTCCGCACCGACGTGCAGCAGGGCAAACTGCCGCAGGTCAGTTGGATCATCGCGCCGGCGGCCTATTCGGAACATCCCGATCCCTCCAGCCCGGTGCAGGGCGGCTGGTTCACGCAAGAGATCCTCAACGCGCTGACCGACAACCCGGAGGTGTGGAGTAAAACCGTGCTGCTGGTCAACTACGACGAAAACGACGGTTTTTTCGATCATATGCCTTCGCCTTCCGCGCCGTCGCTGCGCGAAGACGGCAGCTTCGCCGGTAAATCGACGGTGCCGTTCGATACCGAGATCTTCCAGCACGTGGCGCCGCCCGGCTCACAGGACCAGCCGCCGCCGGACGGCCGCATCTACGGCCCCGGCCCGCGGGTGCCGATGCTGGTGCTGTCGCCCTGGAGCCGCGGCGGCTGGGTCAATTCGCAGGTCTTCGATCACACCTCGGTGCTGCAATTCCTGGAAAAGCGCTTTCAGGTGCATGAACCCAACATCAGCGCCTGGCGCCGCGCGGTGTGTGGCGATCTCACCTCGGCGTTCAACTTTGTCGATCCTAACGGCGAAGCATTGCCGAGCCTGCCCGCCACCAGCCGCCACGCCGCCGACGGCCTGCGCCAGCGTCAGGAGCAGCTGCCGCAGGTGCCGCTGCCGCCGCCCGCCCGCCAGCGTTTGCCACACCAACGCCGCCTGGCGCGCCCTTCCCGCGCACTGCCCTATCAGCTGCACGTCGAGGCCAGCGTCGCGGCCGAGCAGCGGCGCGTAACGCTGAACCTGTTCAATACCGGCGAGCAAGGGGCGGTGTTTCACGTCTACGACCGGCGAGATCTGACGCAGATCCCGCGCCGCTATACCGTCGAGGCCGGCAAGGCGGTCAGCGACGACTGGCAGACGGAGGACGAGTACCATCTGTGGCTGCTCGGCCCCAACGGCTTTCATCGTGAAATGCGCGGCGCGCTGAGCCGGCCGCAGCCGGAAGTACGTTTGCGCCCGACGGGCCGCAGCCTGCTGCTGCAGTTGGATAACCCGGGTGCCGAAACGGTGACGGTCACTCTCGACCGCTGCCCTTACACGCAACAAGGCCCGTGGCCCATCACGCTGCCTGCGGGCGGCAGCCACCGCCAAACGTTTGACGCCCGCGCCAGCGGCGGTTGGTATGATCTTGCGCTGCACAGCGCCGGAGGCTGGCGGCGCCGCCTGGCGGGCCGACTGGAGGATGGCGAACACAGCGTCAGCGACCCGCTGATGGGCCAGGAGTAGCCTATCGACAGCGAAGAGGTTCAAAAAGCGAAAGGATATCGCTTATCATTGCGTTCTCGTTCCTAGCCGATTACTCAAGGATCTCCATGTCCGCTGTTCTTATCGCCAAAGCCGGCCGCTGGCTGGCCGCCTGCGTTTTGCTGTTGGCCGGCGCCGCTCAAGCCGCGCCGATCGTCGTTACCGATGTCGCCGGCCGTCAGGTTACGCTGCCGCAACCGGCCAAGCGCGTTATCCTGGCCGACGCCCGCGCGCTGTTGGCGCTGAATATTCTGCATCCGCAGGAGCCGCTGAAAAACATCATCGCCTGGGACAACTCGCTGAAGGTCAAAGCCCCGGATCTGGTTGAGGCCTATGCGAAAAAATTCCCGCAGGTCATGCAAATCCCCACCTTCGACAACCCCTACACCAGTGACTTCAGCGTGGAGAGCGCGGTGGTGCGCCAACCGGACCTGATCATTTTCGACATCGGTCTGCTGAGCAAATTGAAGGACAGCGGCGTACTGACCCAGCTGGAAAAAGTCGGCATCCCGGTGCTGATCATCGATTTCCGCCAGCAGCCGCTGACCAACACCGTCGCCAGCATGGCGCTGTTGGGCAAAGTGTTTGACGAGCAGCCCAACGCCGACGCCTTTATCCGTTTCTATCAGCAACGCCTCGAGCTGGTGCGCCAGCGCGTCGCCACGCTGAAACCGGAGCAGCGCCCCAGCGTCTTCATCGAACGCAGCGCCGGCATCAAAGGCGAGCAGTGCTGCAATACCTTCGGCAAAGGCAGCTTCGGGCAGTTTATCGATACCGCCGGCGGCGACAATATCGGCAGCAAACTGTTTTCAGACATGGGCGGTGAAGTGAACGTCGAACAAGTGATCGCCAGCAATCCGGATTTCTATCTGCTGACCGGCGCCGACTGGAGCCGTGGCCATCGCGGTACGCTGGCCGTGCCGCTGGGCTACACCACCGATATGGCCACCAGCCAAAAGAAACTGGCGCATCTGCTGGATCGCACCGGCATTAACGTGTTGAAAGCGGTGAAAGAAAAACGCGTGATGGCGATTTATCATCAATTTTACGACACGCCGCTCAACTTTATCGCGGTCGAGGCGATCGCCAAATTCCTGCACCCGGCGCTGTTTAAAGATATTGATCCGCAAGCGGATATCGAAAGCGTGCACCAGAAATTCACCGCGCTGGATTACAGCGGGGTCTTCTGGCTTACGCCGCAATAATCCCCGCCAGGGCCCGCCAACCGGGCCCTGCTACCGGCATCCTTCATGTAGTTACCCGCTTAACTATTCCATAACAATTCTATTTACTTGCCAATAATTATCATTAAGATTGTCGTTTCTAAAAAAACACATCCGGGTCTGAAACTTCTAAGGCATTATTATGTCAATTCTTTTTCGCCTCTCCCTGCTGGCGACCTCTATCGCCGTTGCTTTCCCCATCCTTGCTGCTGATAACTCATCTCAAAACGATGCCGATACGGTAACCGTCGTCGGCAACTGGCTGGACAACCCTGATACCAGTTCGGTGCTGCTCAACCATCCGGGCGCGCGATCCATCGTCACTCAGCAGCAGATGCATGAGCAAGGCGACCAAACCATCGCCGACAGCCTGCGCGGTGTGCCCGGCGTGCAGGTGCGCGACAGCAACGGCACCGGCGGCAGCGACATTTCGCTCAACGTCGGCGTGCGCGGCCTGACCTCACGCCTTTCTCCGCGATCCACCATTCTGATGGACGGCGTTCCGTTGGCCGTCGCGCCTTACGGCCAGCCACAGCTGTCGATGGCGCCGCTGTCGATCGGCAACCTGCAATCGGTTGACGTGGTGCGCGGCGGCGGCGCGGTGCGCTACGGGCCGCAGAACGTCGGCGGCGTGATCAACTTCGTTACCCGAGACATTCCCAAAACGTTTGGCGGCACCGCCGGCGTACAAACCCAGGGCGCCAGCCACGGCGGCCTGAAGACCCTGACCAGCGCCTCCGTGGGCGGCACCGCAGACAACGGTCTCGGCGCCGAACTGCTCTATTCCGGCCTGCACGGCCAGGGCTACCGCGACAACAACGACAACACCGACATCGACGATTTCATGCTGAAAACGCGTTATGCGTTTACCGATCGCGACGAACTGCTGGCCAATTTCCACTACTACGACGCCAAAGCCGGCATGCCGGGCGGCCTGAGCAGCGCGCAATACGCGCAGAACCCGTTCCAGTCCACGCGTCCCTGGGACCAGTTCGAAGGCCGCCGCAAGGATATGTCGTTCAAATACAAACATCAGGAAGACGACAAACAGTTCGAAGTGTTGACCTACTTCACCGACAGCTACCGCGGCAGCAACATCGAGTCGGAAGGCACCGGCAAAAATGCCGGGTTGCGGCGCATGGTGTCCTATCCGCGCCACTATTCGACCTGGGCGATCGAACCAAGCTATTCGCAACTGTTTCGCTTCTGGGATATGGCGCACGAGATCACCCTCGGTTACCGCTACCTGAATGAAACCATGGATGAAAAGGCGTCACGTTCGGCCTGGTATAACCCGGCGAATGTCGGCGCCACGCCGGATACCCCGGACTATTACCAGCACACCTCCGGCGGCACCGCAGCCAACGCGTTCTATATCGACGATACCATTAACGTCGGCAACTGGACGGTCACGCCGGGCCTGCGTTATGAAAGCATTCGCACCCACGTGGACGATTCGTTCAACAACATCAGCCGCGAGAAAAGCTACAGCGAACCGCTGCCGTCATTGAACGTGATGTACCACCTGTCCGACGCCTGGAAACTGTTCGCCAACGCCAACACCTCGTTCGGCAGCATGCAGTATTTCCAGCTGACCAAAGGCGGCAACGGCAACCAGCCTGCGCCGGGGCTGACGGCGGAAAAAGCGCATACCTATGAGTTCGGCACCCGCTACGACGACACCGTGGTCAAGGCCGAAGCCACGCTGTTCTATATCGACTTCGATAATCAGCTGCAATACATCAGCAACGATGTGGGCTGGACCAACATGGGCGCCACCAAGCACAAAGGCATCGAGTTGGCGCTCAGCTACGATCTCAGCGAGCTGAACCGCGCGCTGGACGGCGCCAGCGTCTACACCAGCTATACCTACACCAAGGCCAGCACCGACAAGGGCGACTTCGCCGGTAAAGACCTGCCGTTCTACTCGCGCCAGGTCTATACCGTCGGCACACGCTACGCCACCGGCAACTGGGTATGGAATCTGGACGGTTACGCGCAGTCCAAACAGCATTCGCCGGGCACCGGGCCGGAGTACGTCACGCAGGAAAGCGCCGATGGTCAGTTCGGCAATATCGCCGGTTACATGGTGTGGAACATGCGCGGGGAATATAATTTCGGGCCGCAGCTATCGAACCTGACGCTGGGCGCCGGGGTGAAAAACCTGTTCGATCAGCGCTACTTTACCCGCTCCAACGACAATAACTTCGGCAAGTACGTCGGTGAACCGCGCACCTTCTTCGTGCAGGGTTCCGTCGCATTCTGACCCCCAGCGCCCACTACAGGCGCTTCGTTCATCCATACCGCCCGCTCGCATCGCGGGCGGTATTTCCTGCGCCTGACCCGCCCTATTTTTTGATCTTGCTCACTCCCCAAACGCCTGACGCATTATTTCATTGCTTTGCTAAACCGGTTCTTCTATTTTAGCCACCCATCAGACATCGGTAGAAACAGGGATTAAGCATGGCGAATCGCGTATGGGTGCTGGGCGACGCAGTGGTCGATTTGGTGCCAGAAAATTCAAACAGTTATCTTAAATGCCCCGGCGGCGCGCCGGCTAACGTGGCGGTGGGCGTCGCCCGCTTGGGCGGCGACAGCGCCTTTATCGGCCGAGTGGGGCAAGACAGTTTCGGCGCCTTTCTGCAGCAGGTGCTGAGCGAAGAAGGGGTGGATATTGACCATATGCTTTCGGATCCCGAACACCACACCTCCACGGTAGTGGTGGATCTCGATCAGCACGGTGAACGCTCATTCACGTTCATGGTACAGCCCAGTGCCGATCTGTTTTTACAGCCTGACGATCTGCCGGCCTTCCAACGCGGCGAGTGGCTGCATCTCTGCTCCATCGCGCTGTCGCAGGAGCCCAGCCGCAGCGCGGCCTTTACGGCAATGGAAAACATTCGGGCGGCCGGCGGGCGGGTCAGTTTCGATCCCAATATCCGCGAAGAGATCTGGCGCCAACCGGAAGCGCTGCGCCCCTGCCTGCAAAAGGCGTTGCTGCTGGCGGACGTGGTGAAACTGTCGCGCGAAGAGCTGGTTTTCATCAGCCATCTTGACGATGTGGAGAACGGCATCCGCTGGATGATGCAAACCTACCCGTTGCGCCTGTTGCTGGTCACGCTGGGCGGCGACGGCGTCTACGTGCATGACGGCCAACGGCTGCGTCATTTCCGCGCGGCGCCTGTCGTGCCGGTCGATACCACCGGCGCTGGCGACGCGTTTGTCGCCGGGCTGTTAGCGGCCCTGGCGCGCCTTCACGCTTTGCCGCAAGAAGCGCAATGGCCGGCGATTATCGCTCAGGCTCAGGCCTGCGGCGCGCTGGCCACCACCGCCAAAGGCGCCATGACCGCCCTGCCGCGCGCCGAAGAGCTCGCCGCTTTTCTGCGCTGATCCCCTGCAACCACGGCGATCCCCTGGGCGCCGTGGTCTTTTAACCCCACGATTTGCGCACTCGATCACAATAGCTGAATCGGGTTAGCAAACTTGATTGCCAGTCCGCTTCTCGATCGTTATCTTTCGCCATGAAAAACCGGTTTAGCAATTTAGCAAAAAATAATAACAACCCTTCCCGGATGATAGACGATGATGAAAAAACTCAGCTATTTGGCGATAACAACAGGGCTTTTCCTCTCCACTTCTGCCGCTGCAGCCTCCGGCGACGGCAGTATCGAGGCGCGTCTTAACGCGCTGGAACAACGTCTGGCGCAGGCGGAACAGCGCGCCGCTCAGGCTGAAACCCGCGCCACGGCGGCGGAACGCCGGGCGCAACAGCTGGAGCAGCGCACCGCCAGCACCGAGCGGCAAACCGCGCGGGTCGCGCAACGCGCCGCCGCGCTGGAAACGCAATCCCCCGTGACCGGCGCGCTAAAACTGAACGGCTTCAACGATCTGAAGCTATACGGCGACGTGGAGTTCAATCTGGACGGCGCCAGCCGCAGCGGCCAACTGACGTCGTTGAAAGGCAGCGATCACAAGGATTGGAAACCCGGCAACAAAGAGCGCTGGGACATCAACGGCCGCATTCTGGTGGGGCTGGACGGCTATCGCCGCAATCCGGACGGCAACTTCTCCGGTTTCAGCGTCCAGCCGCTGGCGGACATGACCGGCAAAATGAACCTGGACGACGCCGCTTTCTTCTTCGGCAATGAAAAGAACTGGCAAACCAAAATCGGCCGCTTCGAAGCCTACGACATGTTCCCGCTGAATCAGGACACTTTCATTCAGTATTCAGGCAACACCGCCAACGATCTTTACGCTGACGGCTTTGGCTATATCTATATGATGAAAGAAGGCCGTGGCCGCAGCAGCAGCGGCGGAAACCTGATGTTGAGCAAATACGCCGGGGATGTCTATTTCGAACTGAACACGCTGGTGGAAGACGGCACTTCGCTGTTCCAGGACAACAGCTACCACGGCAATGCGCTGAACAATAAGAAAAACGTCGCCTATTTGCGCCCGGTGATCGCCTGGAAGAAAGAGGCCTTCAGCATCGCGGCGGCGATGGAAAGCAACGTGGTGAATAATGCCTACGGCTATCAGGACAGCCAGGGCCGCTTCGTCGATCAATCCAAGCGCAACGGCTACGGCATGACCATGAGCTGGAACACCAACGCGGCCGATCCGGATAACGGCGTGGTGGCCAACCTGAGCACCGCCTACCTGGACGCCGCCGGCGAGCAGGACTTGACCGCCGGCGTCAACGTGCTGTGGCGGCGCTTCGAACTGGGTTATATCTATGCGCACAACAACATCAAAGAGTTCAATACCGCCGGGATCGCCGCCGATATCCACAATCCGCTCAGCGAGCCGGGCAACTACGACATCCACACCGTTCACGCGTCGTATCAGATACCTAACATTATGAATATGAAGAATTTCAATGTGTATTTAGGCGCCTATGTTTCGCTGCTGGAAGCCAACGCCGAGAACAAGATCGCCAACGGCGACAACGACCAGCGTTACGGCGTGCGCGCCAGATTCAAGTATTTCTTCTGACATCGATGAACGTATTTCCGCCGCGCAGAGCGCGGCGGCATTTTAATTCAGCAAGGGGACAACATGGACATTACCGCAACCGCCAACGCGCTGTTGCCGCTGCTCGGCGGTAAAGAGAACATCGCCAGCGCCGCCCACTGCGCCACGCGCCTGCGCCTGGTGCTGGTGGACGACAGCAAAGTGGACAAAGAGGCCATCGGCAAACTGGACGGCGTCAAAGGCTGCTTCAGCAACGCCGGTCAGATCCAGGTGATCTTCGGCACCGGGCTGGTCAACAAGGTGCATGCGGAATTCATCAAGGCGGCGGGCGTCAGCGAATCCAGCAAGGCCGAAGCCGCCGATATCGCGGCGAAAAAGCTCAACCCGCTGCAGCGCATCGCCCGCCTGCTGTCGAACATCTTCGTGCCGATCATCCCGGCCATCGTCGCCTCCGGCCTGCTGATGGGGCTGCTCGGCATGGTGAAAACCTATGGTTGGGCGGATGCCGACAGCGCGCTGTTCGTGATGCTGAACATGTTCAGCTCGGCGGCGTTCATTATCCTGCCGATTCTGATCGGTTTCACCGCCGCCCGCGAATTCGGCGGCAACCCCTATCTGGGCGCCACGCTCGGCGGCATTCTGACGCACCCGGCGCTGACCAACGCCTGGGGCGTCGCCGGAGGGTTCCATACCATGAACTTCTTCGGTCTGGAGATCGCCATGATCGGCTATCAGGGCACGGTATTTCCGGTGCTGCTGACGGTGTGGTTCATGAGCCTGTTGGAAAAACGCCTGCGCAAGGTGATCCCCAACGCGCTGGATTTGATCCTGACGCCGTTCCTGACGGTCGTGATCTCCGGGTTTGTCGCCCTGCTGTTTATCGGCCCCGCCGGCCGGGCGCTGGGCGACGGCATCTCCTTCGTGCTCAGCACGCTGATCGCCCATGCCGGTTGGTTCGCCGGCCTGCTGTTCGGCGGCCTCTATTCCGCCATTGTCATCACCGGCATCCATCACAGCTTCCACGCGGTGGAGGCCGGGCTGCTCGGCAACCCCAACATCGGCGTCAACTTCCTGCTGCCGATTTGGTCGATGGCCAACATCGCTCAGGGCGGCGCCTGCCTGGCGGTGTATTTCAAAACGCGCGATGCCAAAATCAAAGCCATCGCGGTGCCTTCAGCCTTTTCCGCCATGCTCGGCATCACCGAGGCGGCGCTGTTCGGCATCAACCTGCGCTTCGTGAAACCGTTCCTGGCGGCGCTGGCGGGCGGCGCGCTCGGCGGCGCCTGGGTGGTGGCCAATCATGTCGGCATGAACGCGGTCGGGCTGACGGCGATCCCCGGCATGGCGATCGTGCAGGCCAGTTCGCTGGTCAGCTATATCATCGGCCTGGCGATCGCGTTTGGCAGCGCCTTCGCCCTCTCCCTGCTGCTGAAATATAAAACGGACGCGCAATGATGGAGGAACTCAGCTTAATCAAACAGGCAATGCGGGCGGTCATGAACGGCCTGCCACTCGCGCTGCGCGATCCGCACCGCCCGGCCTGGCATCTGGCGCCCAGCGTTGGCCTGCTGAACGATCCCAACGGCTTCATTCAGCACAACGGCGTTTATCATCTGTTCTATCAATGGAATCCGCTGGGCTGCGACCATCGCAACAAGTGCTGGGGACATTGGCAGTCGACCGACTTGCTGCGTTGGGCGCATCAGCCGATCGCCCTGGCGCCGGGCGCCTGTTACGACAGCCACGGCTGTTACTCCGGCTCGGCGGTGGTGGCGGAAGACAAAATCACGCTGATCTACACCGGCAACGTGAAATTCCCCGACGGCTCACGCACCGCTTACCAGTGCCTGGCTCAGGAAAGCGATCGGGGCGAGTACCGCAAACTCGGGCCGGTGCTGCCGCTGCCGGCGGGCTACAGCGGGCACGTACGCGATCCGAAAGTGTGGCGTCATCAGAATGCGTGGTACATGGTGCTCGGCGCGCGGGACTTGCAGGATCGCGGCAAGGTGCTTTTACTGCGCTCCGCCGATCTGCGCGGCTGGCAACCGCTGGGCGAGATCGCCGGTTCCGGCCTGAACGGCTTAGGCGAATTCGGCTACATGTGGGAGTGCCCGGATCTGTTCTCGCTGGACGACGCTGACGTGTTGATCTGCTGCCCGCAGGGGCTGGCGCCGCAGCCGGAACGCTACCTCAATCGCTATCAGGCCGGTTATCTGATCGGCAAGCTGGATTACCGCCAGGCGGCCTTCCGTCACGGCGAATTCCGCGAACTGGACGCCGGCTTCGAGTTTTATGCGCCGCAGACGACGCTGGCGGAAGATGGCCGCCGCTTGCTGTTCGGCTGGATGGGCGTGCCCGAGCAAGATGAAGAAGCCCATCCGACGCGCCGCTACGGCTGGATCCACACCATGACCTGCCCGCGCGAGCTGTCGCTGCGGCATGGCCGCCTCCAGCAGCGTCCGGCGCGCGAGCTGCAACAGCTGCGCGGCGAACGAACATGCTGGCAGGGCCGCGCCGATGACGCCCCCGCCTGCGCGCTGGGGGCCGCGGAGCTGCAGTTGGCGCCGCAGGGCGCGTTCAACGCCGCCTTTGGCGACGCCATGACGCTGAACTGGGACGGCGAAAGGCTGCGGCTGACGCGCGCTTCCCTGGCCGACGGCCAGCCGGAGCACCGTTACTGGCGCGGCCCGGTCACGCATCTGCAGCTGCTGTTCGATCGTTCCAGCGTGGAGATCTTCATCAACCGCGGCGAGGCCGTGATGAGCGCGCGCTACTTCCCGGCCATTGAGCCGCAACTGCGGCTGTCCGGAAACGCGCCGCTGGCGTTGGAATACTGGCCGCTGACGCCATGCATGCTAGAATGACGCATCCTCCGATGACTTCAGATGGCGTCAGTGAAAAAAAATAAACGCATTACCATCAGTGACATCGCCACGCTGGCCGGGGTGTCGAAATCGACCGCCAGCCTGGTGCTGAACGGCCGCAGCAAGGAATACCGGGTGTCCGACGACACCCGCGACCGCATTCTGGCGCTGGCGCACGAACACCATTATCAGCCCAGCATCCACGCCCGCTCCCTGCGCTCCAACCGCAGCCACACGCTGGGGCTGGTGGTGCCGGAGATGACCAACTACGGCTTTGCGGTGATTTCACGCGAGCTGGAAACACTGTGCCGCGAAGCTGGCCTGCAGCTGTTGATCGCCTGCACCGATGAAAACCCGGCGCAGGAGATGATGGCGGTGAACAGTCTGGTACAGCGGCAGGTGGACGGCTTGATCGTCGCCTCCAGCCAGTTGAACGACGCAGAATACCAGAAGATCAACGCCGGGCTGCCGGTGGTGCAGATGGATCGCCTGATCGCCGGCTCCGAACTGCCGCTGGTGATCACCGATTCGGTCAATTCGACCGCCGACCTGGTGGAAACGGTCGCGCGCCAACATCCGGATGAGATCTATTTTCTCGGCGGGCAGCCGCGCATTTCGCCGACCCGCGATCGCCTGGCCGGCTTCCAGCTTGGCCTGAAGCGCGCCGGCGTAACGTGCAAACCGGAATGGATCATCAACGGCAACTATCACCCCAGCTCAGGTTACGAGATGTTCGCTCAGCTGTGCGCACAGTTGGGGCGTCCGCCCAAAGCGCTGTTTACCGCCGCCTGCGGCCTGCTGGAAGGCGTATTGCGTTATCTGACTCAGCATCAGCTGATGGAGAGCGACATTCACCTGTGCAGCTTCGACGATCACTACCTGTTCGACTGCATGACGCTGAAGATAGACACGGTCGCGCAAGACTGCCTGGCACTGGCGCAACATAGCTTCGACAATGTCACCGCGCTTATCGACGAACGGCCGCTGGAACAGAACGCGCTGTATCTGCCGGGCCGCATCCACTGGCGCCATGCCGGTTCCAGGGATTTATTGGCAAAGGCGTGACAGCTCTTTAGCCGTAAAAAAAGGGCGCCTGAGCGCCCTTTATCGTTTTGCTGCCGCTACTTGGCGGCGCCTTCCATACCCACCAGCCCCACTTTCAGGTAACCGGCTTTACGCAGGGTGTCCATCACGCTCATCAGCGTTTCATAGTCCACGCTCTTGTCCGCCTGGAAGAAGATGGTGGTTTCTTTGTTCGCCTGAGTGCGTTGATCCAGCACCGAGGTCAGCTGATCGGCATTCACCGGCTGATCGCCGACGTAGAGCTGCTTGTCGGCCTTCACCGACAGGAAGACCGGTTTTTCCGGCCGCGGCTGCGGCTTGGCGGAAGAAGCCGGCAGATCGACGCGGATATCTACCGTTGCCAGCGGCGCGGCCACCATAAAGATGATCAACAGCACCAACATGACGTCGATAAACGGCGTCACGTTGATTTCATGCAGTTCGCCACTGTCGTCCAGATCTTCATTTAAGCGCATCGCCATGACTCACCCCGCCCGCAGTTGATGTGCGTGCTGTGAGCGCTTGGCTTCCGCCGTTGCGGCCAGATCCAGATCGCGGCCCTGCAGCAGCAAGACCTGGGCCGCCACGTCGCCCACCTGGGCGCGATGGCCGCTGATGACGCGGGCGAAGATGTTGTAGATCACCACCGCCGGGATCGCCGCCACCAGGCCCATTGCGGTTGCCAGCAGCGCCTCGGCGATGCCCGGCGCCACGACCGCCAGGTTGGTGGTCTGCGAATGGGCGATGCCGATGAAGCTGTTCATGATGCCCCATACGGTACCGAACAGGCCGACGAACGGCGAGATGGCGCCGATGGTGGCCAGAAAGCCGTTGCCGCGGCCCATGTTGCGGCTGTAGGCCGCCACGCGGCGCTCGAGGCGGAAACCGGTGCGCTCTTTGATGCCGTTGTTGTCGTCAGACTCGGCGGACAGCTCCAGCTCGTTTTGCGCATCGTTCAGCAGCACCGCGCTGACGCTCTCCGGGGAGAAATTTTGCGCCAGCTCGGAGGCTTCATCCAACGAGCGCGCGTCGGCCAGCGCCGACTGCTCGCGGCGCAGACGGCGCTTGGCGCGCAGCAGTTCGCTGCCTTTGGCGAACAGAATGGTCCAGGTCACGATAGACGCCAGCACCAGGCCGATCATCACCGCTTTCACCACCGCGTCGGCGTGCTGGTACATGCCCCAAATGGACAAGTCCATACCGCGGGTTTCCGGCGGCTGGATCGTGGGCGCCGGGTTCACCGGCGTGATGCTCTCCGGCGCGGCGGCTGCAGGCGCAGGCGCGGTGGCCGGCGCAACGCTTTCGGCAACGGCCGGATTGGCCGCCGGCGCAGCCTGCGCGCTGCCGGCCAACCCTACGACCAGCACCATTGAAGCCATCAGGCTGCGGCCAAAGGCCTTGCCCCACTGCGCCCGGCCCTGGCCGAACGATCCTTGATTTAAATTCTTGCCAGCCGTTTTCACGCTGTGCCTCCACCCATTACCGATCAAAATTAAGGAATAATTCAGCGTGCGATCATATCAAACCAACCGGGGATTGATAGTAGTTCTCATTATTATTTACCAAATAAACGAGAAAATTTTAGACACCTCCGCAACCAAACGCCAATCTACGCCCGTTCACCGCTAAAAGCCCCTTTTATAGGGCGATTTCGTTACTTTTCTCCCACAACGGCGCAACAACGCCACGCTGCCGAACGGCGTCTCGACCGATGAATGGGCTTCTCTCTGGCCGCTCGGCAGAAGGATGACGCGAAAAATGCGCGGGCGGCAGCCAATTATAGCCGTTTCTATATCCAGAAGTTAAAACGTCTGGATGGCTATAATAACTCATGCTAACGTAAGGGCTATCGCAAACGGGCAGTGCAGAGCAACCAGAGGTGAGCCAGGTACCATGACGTCAAAACACATCGAAACCACGCTGATCGGCGCCGGCCGCGGCAAACGCTACACCCAGGGCTCCGTCAACCCCGTGACTCAACGCGCCTCTTCCCTGGTCTTCGACTCCGTCGCCGCCAAAAAACAGGCCACCGCGCAACGCGCCCACGGCGAGCTGTTTTATGGCCGACGCGGCACGCTGACCCACTTCGCGCTGCAGGATGCGATGGTGGAGCTGGAGGGCGGCGCCGGCTGCGTGCTGTACCCCTGCGGCGCGGCGGCGGTGGCCAATGCGATCCTGTCGTTCGTCGGTGCCGGCGATCACCTGCTGGTCACCGGCTCAGCGTATGAACCGACCCAGGACTTCTGCACCCACATCCTCGGCCGCATGAACGTCAGCACCACCTATTTCGATCCGCTGATCGGCGCCGACATCGCCACGCTTATCCAACCCAATACCCGCGTGGTGTTCCTTGAGTCCCCCGGCTCCATCACCCTGGAAGTGCAGGATATCCCGGCGATGGTGCAGGCCATTCGCGCCGTGGCGCCGGACGTGGTGATCATGATAGACAACACCTGGGCGGCGGGCGTGCTGTTCAAGGCGCTGGATTTCGACATCGACATTTCCATTCAGGCCGGCACCAAATACCTGATCGGCCATTCCGATTACATGCTCGGCACCGCCGTCGCCAACGCGCGCTGTTGGGAGCAACTGCGCGAGTACTCCTATCTGATGGGGCAGATGGTGGATGCCGACACCGCCTACATGGCGAGCCGCGGCCTGCGCACCCTGAGCGTGCGGCTCAAGCAGCACGAACGCAGCAGCATTGAGGTCGCCAACTGGCTGGCCGAACGGCCGGAGGTGGCGACGGTCAATCACCCGGCCCTGCCCAGCTGCAAGGGCCACGCGTTCTACCGCCGCGACTTCAGCGGCTGCAACGGGCTGTTCTCTTTCGTGCTGAAAGAGCGGCTGGATGAGGCGCAGCTGGCCGCTTACCTGGACAACTTCAGCCACTTCAGCATGGCCTACTCCTGGGGCGGCTTCGAGTCGCTGATCCTGGCCAATCAGCCGGAAGAACTGGAAGCGATCCGCCCGGCGGGCAGCGTCGATTTTTCCGGCACGCTGGTGCGGTTGCATATCGGTCTGGAGAACGTCGAAGACCTGATCGCCGATCTGGCGGCCGGCTTCGATCGCCTCAACGGCGTGCGCTAAGGCGGATTCCGGTAATTTTCTTCGTCTCGTTTAATGTCGGCTTAAGCTATTAGCGGTACACTAACCGGGTAACTGTCAGATACGGTAACCGCCGCATCCTGGAGAACGTGACCCCGGGCGCAACCGGCATGCAACAGGACATAAAATGGATGTATTACGAGAGATTATTCATGCGCTTTGGCAGCAGGACTTCATCGCCCTCGCCGATCCCAGCGTGATTTGGGTGGTTTACGCCGTACTTTTCACCACCTTGTTTTTGGAAAACGGACTGCTGCCCGCCTCCTTCCTCCCCGGTGATAGCCTGCTGTTGCTGTCGGGCGCGCTGATCGCCAAAGGCGTGATGGGCTTTGCCCCCACCCTGTTGATTCTGACCGCCGCCGCCGGCCTCGGCTGCTGGCTGAGCTATATCCAGGGCCGCTGGCTGGGCCACACCAGCCTGGTGAAAGGCTGGCTGCTGCAACTGCCGGCGCAATACCATCAGCGCGCGCATAACCTGTTCAACCGCCACGGGCTGACGGCGCTGCTGATCGGCCGCTTCCTCGGCTTCGTGCGTACGCTGCTGCCGACCATGGCCGGCATTTCCGGGCTCAACAGCTCGCGCTTCCAGGTTTTCAACTGGCTGAGCGCAGCGATCTGGGTCTGCGCGCTGGTCGGCCTCGGCTACGCTTTCAGCCAAATTCCGCTGGTGAAACGCCACGAAAGCCAGGTGATGACCGGCCTGATGCTGCTGCCGCTGCTGCTGCTGTTCGTCGGCCTGCTCGGCGCCATGCTGGTGGTCTGGCGTAAAAAACGCGCTTCCTCTTCCTGATCCCGGCGCGCTACAGCGCTTTCTCGACCAACGCCAGGCGAGGCGGCAACTTGCTCACCAGCGTATCCACCGCCAGCCGCACCTTCAGCGGCAGGTGAGGCGCGTGCGGCCACACCGCATGCGCTTCAAAGGCAGCGCCCGGCCGGTCGCGCAGCAAGCGCACCAACGTCCCGCTCAACAGCTGCTCACGCACCAACCAGCACGGCAGCCAGGCAATGCCGAACCCCGCCGTCGCCGCATCCGCAATCGCCTGCAGATCGTCCATTTGCAGCCGGTTAGTCGGCATCACTTCCTGCGGCTTGCCGTCGTTATCCAATACCAACCAGCTGCGCCGCGCACCGGCGCGCATATAGGTCACCGCCTCATGCTGCGCCAGCTGTTCGATGCTGTACGGCTCGCCGCACCGCTGCAGGTATGCCGGCGAGGCGCACAGCGTCATGCGATGATCGCCGATGCGGCGCGCCACCAGCCCACCTCTGTTAGCCAGCGTGCCGTTGCGGATTGCCATGTCGAAGCCGTCCTCAATCAGATCCACCACCCGATCGCTGAACGACAGCTCCAGCTCCAGGCCGGGGTGCTCGCGCGTCAGCTCGGTCAGCAGCGGCGCAATGCACATGCGGCCAAACAGCACCGGCATCGATACCCGCAATCGGCCGCTGACCTGCCGCTTGCCTGACTCCAGCAACGTTTCCGCGCTGCGGATCTCCTCCAGCGCCCGCAGACAGCGCTCATAGAATAACGCGCCGTCGTCGGTCAGACTCTGGCTGCGGGTGGTGCGATGAAACAGCCGCACGCCCAGCCGCTGTTCCAGCCGGGCGATGGTTTTCCCCACCGCCGAACGCGACAGGTGCAGCCGACAGGCCGCCAACGCAAAACTGCCCGCCTCCACGGCGGTGACGAATACCGAAATGCCGCTCAACCGATCGCTCATGATTTGTCGCCCTAAAAGAAACAATCTGCGGAAATCTTATCGCCACTGGCGAACCTTCATCAACGATATTATCGACAGGTCGTTAATCGCAGACTTTGGAGAACATCATGACCGACACGATGCAACGCTGGACGATGGACGCCCTGGGGCGTGAACACCTGCAGCTGACCACCGACGCGATCCCGCAGCCGGGGCCGCGCGAGATCAGAGTGAAAGTGAAGGCGGTAGCGCTCAACTACCGCGACAAAATGATGATTGAAAGCGGCATGGGGCTGACGCTGCCGCAGTCGTTCACCCCCGCCTCGGACATGGCCGGCGAGGTCGACGCCGTCGGGCCCGGCGTCAGCCGTTTCCAACCCGGCACCCGGGTCATTTCTACCTTCAGCCCCGGCTGGATCGACGGCCGGCAAAAACCGTACGGCAATGCGCGCCAGGTGCCTTACCACACCCTTGGCGGCTTCTATCAGGGCGTGCTGGCGGAATACGTGATTTTGCATGAAGACTGGTTGGTGGCGGCGCCGGCGTCGCTGGACGACGTGCAGGCCAGCACCCTGCCTTGCGCCGGGCTGACCGCCTGGTTCGCGCTGGTGGAACAGGGCAAACTGCATGCCGGCGAGACGGTGCTGGTGCAAGGCACCGGCGGCGTGGCGCTGTTCGCGCTGCAGATCGCCAAAGCCCACGGCGCGGAGGTCTATGTCACCTCCGGCAGCGATGAAAAGCTGGCGCGAGCCCTGGCATTGGGCGCCAATCATGGCATCAACCGGCTGGACGGCGATTGGGTGGAGGCGATTTATGCGCTGACGCAGGATCGCGGCATCGACCATGTGATCGATACCGTCGGCGGCCCGAATTTGGGCAACTCGGTGCGCGCCGTGGCGGTGGGCGGCCGCATCTCAGTGATCGGCGTGCTGGCGGGCGCCGAGATCACCGCCCCCGCCGGCCTGCTGCTGCTGAAATCGGCGGAGATCCAGGGCATCGGCGTCGGCCACCGCCGCGCGCTGGAAGATCTGGTGCGCGCCGTGGACGCCGTCAACCTGCAGCCGGTGATCGACCAAGTCTACCGGCTCGATCAACTGCCGCAGGCGTTGGATCACCTCGATCGCGGCCCGTTCGGCAAGATCGTGCTAACCCCATAGCCCACTGCCCGGCGGCGGCTCACCCCTCCAGCATCAGCGGATTGGCGTCGCGCAGCCGGGCGACTTCATCCCCCGGCGTGACGCCAAACAGGCGTTTGAATTCACGGCTGAACTGCGACGCGCTCTCGTAGCCGACGCGGATCGCCGCGGTACTGGCCTTCAGGCCGTCATGCACCATCAGCAAACGCGCCTTGTGCAGCCGGTACGACTTCACGTACTGCAGCGGCGAGGTGTTGGTCACCGCCTTGAAGTTATGGTGAAACGCCGACACGCTCATGTTGACCTCGCCGGCCAACTGCTCGACGTTGAGGCTCTCGGCATACTGATTTTCTATGCGCCGCAGCGCCTTGGCGATCTGACTGAAATGGGTATGACGGTTGACCAGCTCCTGCAGCGACGCGCCGCAGGCGCCGCGCAGCACGTAGTAGAGGATCTCGCGCACAATCTGCGGCCCCAACACCCGAGCGTCGAGCGGCTTGGCCATCACGTCCAGCAGGCGTTCGGTGGCGCACAACAGCTCTTCCGTCAGCTCGGCCAGGTTTACGCCGTTGCTCTCCGCGCGCGGCTGCATCAGGTAGTCGTCGTCGCCGATGTCGATCAGCAAGTCCTGCAGCATTTGGGTATCGATATTGACCGCCAATCCAACCAGCGGCAGCTCCGGGCTGGCGAAGGTTTCGCACTCGAACGGCAGCGGCACCGTCATCAGCAGGTAGTTGCGCGGATCGTACTGGAACACCTTGTTGCCGCAATAGCCGACCTTGTGCCCCTGAAAGATGATGACGATCCCCGGTTCGTACATCACCGGCTGGCGCGGGCAGTGGCGATCGACATACAGGATCTTCACCCGCGGCACCGGTGACGGCGTATAGCCGTTGCCGGTGGCGATAGCCATCGCCTGGCGCGCCATGCGGCTGCGCAGCGCATCGATTTCAATCACGGAAACACCCTCTTACAGTCAGAACGATTCGGCATAAATCATAATTTAAAACTCTCTATTTCTACAGTCAGCTGTAGAAATAGGCAAGAACCAAACAGGAATGTGCATTGTGCGTTACCGCCAGGTTGCTGACAATACGGGCCAGAAACCTTTGCGCCGCTTTGGCGCCCGCCTGACAGAAAGAGAGAAATCAACCATGCAAAACTTCATTCTGCATACCCCAACCAAAATCCTGTTCGGCAAGCAGCAAATCGCCGAAATGGCCGGCCAGATCCCGGCGGACGCGCGCATTCTGATCACCTACGGTGGCGGCAGCGTGAAGAAAAACGGCGTGCTCGACCAGGTGTATAGCGCGCTGGCCGGCCGCGACGTGCGGGAATTCTCCGGCATCGAACCTAACCCGACCTACGAAACCCTGATAAAAGCGGTCGAGGTGGTGAAAGCGGAAAACATCGATTTCCTGCTGGCGGTCGGCGGCGGTTCGGTGGTTGACGGCACCAAGTTCATCGCCGCCGCGGCCCGTTATACGGCCGACAGCGATGCCTGGCATATTCTGCAGACCGTCGGCAGCCACATCACTGACGCGGTGCCGATGGGCTGCGTGCTGACGCTGCCGGCCACCGGTTCAGAATCCAACAGCGGCGCGGTGATCACCCGGAAGAGCAGCGGCGACAAGCAGCACTTCTTCTCACCGCTGGTGCAGCCGCGCTTCGCCGTGCTGGATCCGGTGGTGACCTACTCGCTGCCGCCGCGCCAGGTAGCCAACGGCGTGGTCGACGCCTTCGTACACACCCTGGAACAGTATCTGACCTACCCGGTCGACGCCAAGGTGCAGGATCGCTTCGCCGAAGGCCTGCTGTTGACCCTGCTGGAAGACGGCCCGCGCGCGCTGGCCGAGCCGGAGAACTATGCGGTGCGCGCCAACGTGATGTGGAGCGCCACCATGGCGCTGAACGGCCTGATCGGCGCCGGCGTGCCGCAGGACTGGGCGACCCACATGCTGGGCCATGAGCTGACCGCCATGCACGACCTCGACCACGCGCAAACGCTGGCCATCGTGCTGCCGGCGCTGCTGCACGAGAAGAAAGCGCAGAAACGCGAAAAGCTGCTGCAGTACGCTGAACGCGTCTGGGGCCTGCGCGAAGGCAGCGAAGACAGCCGAATCGACGACGCGATCGCCGCCACCCGCGCCTTCTTCGAGCAGATGGGCGTGCCGACCCGCATGGCGGATTATCAGCTCGACGGCAGCAGCATTCCCGCGCTGCTCGACAAGCTGCAGCAGCACGGCATGACCGCCCTGGGCGAGCATCAGGACATCACCCTGGACGTCAGCCGCCGCATTTATGAAGCGGCGCGTTAATCGCAAAACGGCGATTTTTTGCTAGGCTTTAGTCTTCGCCAGCCATTTTTCGCCGCATTCTGCGCTCGGCCGATCGCCGTGCGCAGTCGGGCGCCTCAGCGCGCCGCCGCTCGTTTCGTACCCTTCGTCTTACCGCTCATTCGCAGGGAGAGCGGGGAGAAAATCGCCCTCCCGCCACCGCTGAAATTAGGCTGGCAAACCCGGCAACCGCCCATTTTGCCAACTAGAATTTATCTATAGCCGTTTCGGTGCCGCAGGCGCCGCAATCCGTACACAAGGAGATGCGCATGACAACGCAACAACCCATCATCAAACTCCACGATGGTAATCTGATGCCGCAGTTGGGTCTCGGCGTTTGGCAGGCGAGTATTGAAGAGACCACCCGCGCGGTCAGCAAAGCGCTGGAGATTGGTTACCGCTCCATCGACACCGCCGCGATCTACAAGAACGAGGAAGGCGTCGGCGCCGCGCTGCAGTCCAGCGCGCTGCCGCGCAACGACCTGTTCATCACCACCAAGCTGTGGAACGACGATCAGGGCGATCCGCTGGCGGCGCTGGAAACCAGTCTGGAAAAGCTCAAGCTGGACTACGTGGATCTGTATCTGATCCACTGGCCGCGCCCGCAGCAGGATCAATACGTCTCCGCCTGGCGCGAGCTGATCAAACTGCGCGAACAAGGCCTGGTGAAAAGCATCGGCGTGTGCAACTTCCATACGCCGCACCTGCAGCGTCTGTTGGATGAAACCAACGTGGCGCCGGTCGTCAACCAGATCGAGCTGCACCCGTTGCTGCAACAGCGCCAGCTGCGCGCCTGGAACGCCACGCACCATATCGCCACCGAATCCTGGAGCCCGCTGGCGCAGGGCGGTGAAGGGGTATTCAACCAGCCGCTGATCAAGGCGCTGGCCGAGAAATACGAGAAGACTCCGGCGCAGATCGTGGTGCGCTGGCACCTGGACAGCGGCCTTATCGTGATCCCGAAATCGGTCACGCCGTCGCGCATCCGCGAAAACTTCGAGGTGTTTGATTTCAAACTCGATAAGGACGAACTGGGCGAGATCGCTAAGCTGGACGTCGGCAACCGCCTGGGGCCGGATCCGGATACCCTGTAACCCCCCTCAAGCCCTCTCCCGCCGGAGGGGGCTTTTCCTTCCCGCACATTGCTCCTTTGCGCCGCCTGACGTTATGATGACGACGCCGGAGGCTCCGGCCACCGGTTAACGCCGTTAAAAAACAGACAAGCACGGAGCACCATGAAATTCTCTTTCTCACACGGGTCACGGCTGGGCATGCTTTGCATCATGCTGGTGCTGGCGGGTTGCGCCGGCAAGAAACAGCGCGTCAGCTACGATCGCCACGCCTTCGATAGCGCCATTCAAGACGCCGCCAGCGAATACGGCGTGGACGCCAAGCTGATCACCGCCATGATCCAGGTGGAGTCCGGCTTCAACCCTTCCGCAGTGAGCAGATCCAATGCGATCGGTCTGATGCAGCTGAAAGCCGATACCGCCGGCTGCGACGCCTACCGCTACAAAGGCAAACGCGGCTGCCCGGACGACGATGACCTGCGGGATCCCGACACCAATATCGATCTCGGCGCCGCCTATCTGGCCACCTTGCAAAAACAACAGCTTAAAGGGATCGCCAATCCCGTCACGCTGCGCTACGCCACCATCATCGCCTACGTCAACGGTACCGGGGCGCTGCTGCGCACCTTCTCCAGCAACCGCCAGCAGGCGATCGCGATGATTAACAACCTGTCGCCGGAAGCCTTTAACTGGCACGTGCGCAAATACCATCCCGCCCCGCAGGCGCCGCGCCATTTGATGAAAGTGGAAGCCGCTTACGAACGGTTGTAATTAGCCAAAGTAAAAAGGAGAACCCGAGGGTTCTCCTTTTTGTTTGCGCGCGGGCCTCGTCGTTACGGCTTGGCCTTGCGAATCGGTTTGCGCGGCGGCCGGTTGGACGGCGTGCGCTGCCGATTGATGTCGGTATGCTTGGTCAACGCCGGTCGGGTGTGGCGCTGCAGCCGTTTCGCTTCGCGCTGCTCGTCGATGCTCGGCGCCGGCACCAGACACTCGCGGCGGCTGCCGATCAGGTGCTTCAGCCCCATCTCTTCCAGCGCGGTGCGGATCAGCGCCCAGTTGGCCGGATCGTGGTAACGCAGCAGCGCCTTATGCAGGCGACGCTGGCGCTCGCCGCGCGGCACCACCACGTCTTCACTCTTGTACCCCACCTTGCTCAGCGGGTTTTTGCCGCTGTAATACATGGTGGTGGAGTTGGCCATCGGCGAAGGATAGAAGTTCTGCACCTGATCGAGGCGGAAACGGTTCTTCTTCAGCCACAGCGCCAGGTTCACCATATCTTCATCGCGGGTGCCCGGGTGCGAAGAGATGAAGTACGGGATCAGGTACTGCTCTTTGCCCGCCTGCTTCGAATAGTGATCAAACAGCTGTTTGAAGCGATCGTAGCTGCCCATGCCCGGTTTCATCATTTTCGACAGCGGGCCTTCTTCGGTGTGCTCCGGCGCGATCTTCAGGTAGCCGCCGACGTGGTGGGTCGCCAGTTCCTTGATATAGCGCGGATCTTCCACCGCCAGATCGTAACGTACCCCGGAGGCGATCAGGATCTTCTTGATGCCCTCCAGCGAACGCGCGCGGCGGTAAAGCTTGATGGTCGGCTCGTGGTTGGTATCCATATAAGTGCAGATCTCCGGATACACGCACGAGGCGCGGCGGCAGGTCTGCTCGGCGCGCGGGTTGGTGCAGCGCAGCATGTACATGTTGGCGGTCGGGCCACCCAGATCGGAGATCACGCCGGTAAAGCCCGGCACTTTGTCGCGGATCTCTTCGATTTCGCGAACGATCGAATCTTCCGAACGGCTCTGGATGATGCGCCCTTCGTGCTCGGTGATCGAACAGAACGAACAGCCGCCGTAGCAACCGCGCATGATGTTCACCGAGAAGCGGATCATGTCGTAGGCAGGAATGCGCTCCTGACCGTAGGACGGGTGCGGCACGCGCTGGTAAGGCAGGGCGAAGACGCTGTCCATCTCCGGCGTGGTCAGCGGGATCGCCGGCGGGTTGATCCACACGTAGCGATCGCCGTGTTTTTGCATCAGCGCGCGGGCGCAGCCGGGGTTGGTTTCATGGTGCAAAATGCGCGAGGTGTGCGCATACAGCACCTTGTCGCCCTTCACTTTCTCGAAGGACGGCAGCAGCACGTAGGTCTTCTCCCACGGCTTCGGCTTGGCGGCGCGCACCGTGACAGGCTTGGCTTCCGGCTCCTTCGGTTTGGCGCCGTCGGCGCACGGCAGATCCTCGCCGTACGGGTTCGGGATAGGTTCGATGCGGCCCGGCTTGTCGAGGCGGGTGGAATCCACGCCGCTCCAGCCCGGCAGCGCTTCTTTACGCATCACCGCGGTATTGCGAATATCGTGGATATCGCCGATCTTCTCGCCGGCGGCCAGACGGTGCGCCACTTCCACCAGCGGGCGTTCGCCGTTGCCGTAGATCAGCATGTCGGCTTTGGAGTCCACCAGCACCGAGCGGCGCACGGTATCCGACCAATAGTCGTAGTGGGCGATGCGACGCAGGCTGGCTTCGATGCCGCCCAGCACGATCGGCACGTCTTTATAGGCTTCTTTGCAGCGCTGGCTGTAAACCAGGGTGGCGCGATCCGGGCGCTTGCCACCGACGTTGCCGGCGGTGTAGGCGTCGTCGTGGCGCAGTTTGCGATCGGCGGTATAGCGGTTGATCATCGAATCCATGTTGCCGGCGGTGATGCCGAAGAACAGATTCGGTTTCCCCAACCGCATGAAGTCTTCTTTGTTGCTCCAGTCCGGCTGCGCGATGATGCCGACGCGGAAGCCCTGCGCTTCCAGCATGCGGCCGATGATCGCCATGCCGAAGCTCGGGTGATCGACATAGGCGTCGCCGCTGATGATGATCACGTCGCAGCTGTCCCAGCCCAGTTGATCCATCTCTGCTCGCGACATCGGTAAAAACGGCGCGGTGCCATAACATTCCGCCCAATAAGGCTTATAAGAAAACAGTTCACGATCGGGTTGGATCAGGCTGGTGGTGCTCATTCTGCTGCTCTTTTTACAGGTTAATTAATCGCCGGGCGGCGATTATACGCACTAGTGGCAAAAAGAGCATGGTTATTTCGCTAACCATTCACCTCGAATTCATAAACGTCGCTGCGGCACAAGATATCGCTGAACTCCAGCGCCTCGCCCCGGGCGTTGCGGCTGGTTTGGATGATGTGCAACAACGGCGCGCCGCACGGTACGTTGAGCAGCTCGGCGACCTCGCCGCTGCAGGACACCGCCTTCAACAAAAAGTGTTTATCTTCAGGCACGATGCCGCGCGATTGCCATAACGCATACAGCGAATGCTCCAGCTGCGCCGGTTCAGGCAGGAAGCGCAGCGGAATATAGGTGGTTTCCAGCGAGACCGGGCTGCCGTTCAACAAGCGTAAACGCCGCAGTTTGACCACCTCATCCCCTTCCGCGATCCCCAGCGCCGCCGCGGCCTTGGCCGGCGCGCCGACCCGCGCGCGCAGCAGCCATCGGTTGCTGACGCTGCTGCCATGACGCAGCGCCTGAGCGGTAAAACCGCTGTCCTTATCGAGGGAATAGCCGATACGCATCGCCACGCGGGTGCCAACGCCCTGCTGCCGCGAAATCAGCCCCTTCTCCTCCAGCAGTTTCATCGCCTTGCTGACGGTGACGCGCGACAGCGCCAAACCTTCCGCCATGTGTCGCTCCGGCGGCAGAAATGCCTCCGCTGCCAGCACCTGCTGCCTGATCGCGGTTTCTATCGCCGTCGCCAGCTGAATATAGCGCGGCGCCGCCGCCCCCTGCGCCAGATGTTCACGCAGCCAGGCCATAAAATCCGTCATTCGCCCGCCCTCTTGTTCCGCCCTATGCCCAAACTTCGCTTTCTCCTATCGCCGATCCGGCGATAAAGCCTCTCACCATAACTAAAATATTGCTAATGTTTTCAGAGGGACATCACAATTTTTATTCAATGGACTTTCATTGGATCTAGATCGCGCGTAATCTGTGCTTATTGATGTTGAAACATCAATGGCACCAACACCAGGGATCCACCTTTAAAACAACTAAAAATCCGCTGCCGACCAGACAGGACGCACCTGATGGTCAGGCAGCGGGCATACGCTGTCCGCATCCCGTTCGCTGAAGCGGATGGGCGACCCTTTGGGATGAATTGCCCGCTTCTCGCCGTACCCGATGGGTCACGTTGCCCAAGACGCCACTACAAATGACAAATAATAAGCAACGGTGCTAATGGATAGCTTGCTCACGGCTCATCATCCCCTCGCGCGATCCCCCTTGCGCCGGGTGAAACGGACTGATGCCTGCAAATAAAAACGTTCTCTCTCTTCCAAACTCCGCTGCAGACCCACTCTTTGTCTACACTCATTGGCGCCGTGCGGTCGGCAAGCCTCATCCGTGGCGGCGGCCGCAGCGCCAACAAAATCGCTTTTCAGTTAACTGCGGCGGCCCTCAAGGCCCTGCGCAACAGGGATCAATTGCTATGACCGATATCAATCGCAATGAAGCATGGAAGGTAGAGAGCACCGGTATCGACCGGGTGCCGGATGCGGAACAGACCGGGCGGCCCATCGAGCTGTTTTGGATCTGGTCGGCAGCCAATATCGGCATTCTCGGCGTGGTGTATGGCGCCATCATCGTCGGCTTCGGCTTATCCTTCCTGCAATCAGTGCTCGCCGCCTTGTTCGGCGTCGCCAGCTTCGTGCTGGTTGGCCTCACCAGCTTCGCCGGCAAGCGCGGGCGCACCTCTACGCTGACGCTGTCGCGAGTGATTTTCGGGCTGAAGGGCAACGTGGCGCCTACCCTGTTCAGTTGGATCAATCTGATGGGCTGGGAAGCGGTCAACGTGATCACCGGCACCCTGACGCTGGCGGCGCTGTTCGAGGCCTTCGGGCTGGGGGCCAGCCATCTGCTGACCGCGCTCAGCCTGTTGCTGTTCGCCGGGCTCACTATCGTCGTCAGCCTGCTGGGGCAGAATACCGTAGTCTGGATGCAAAGCTGGTTCAGCCGCATCTTCGGCACCATGACGCTGATCGTGGTGCTCTATATCCTGTTCAACACCGAGTGGAGCCAGGTGCTGGCGCTGCCTTCCGGCAGCTGGCTGACCGGCTTCCTGCCGGCGGTCTCGGTGATCGCCGCCGGTACCGGCATCAGTTGGGCGATCGCCGGCGCCGATTACAGCCGCTATCAAAGCCCGAATTCGTCGAGCAAAAGCATTTTCGCCGCGGTGATGGGCGGCGCCTGTTTGCCGCTGATGCTGCTGATGCTGGCCGGCATTCTGCTTTCCGTGCAGCTGCCCGATCTGGCCAACGCCGCCAATCCCATCGCGCTGATAGGCTCAGTGCTGCCCGCCTGGATGGCGATCCCTTATCTGCTGGCCGCCACCGCCGGCATCGTCACCATCGCGGTGCTCAGCCTGTATTCCGCCAGCCTTAACCTGCTGACCATCGGCGTGCAGGTCAAACAGTGGTTGGCGGTATCGATCGACGCCGTGGTGGTGCTGGGTATCGCCCTGTATGTGCTGTTCATCTCCGGCGATTTTATGGGGCCGTTCATCTCCTTCCTGGTGTTCTGCGGGGTGTTCCTGGCGGCCTGGGAGGCGATTTTCCTGCTCGATTACCTGTGCCTGCGCCGCCACCACGGGTATGATGGCAACGCTTTGTACGGCCTGCATGGCCAGAACCGCGGCGTGCGCAAAGCCCCGCTGTTCTGCTGGTTCCTCGGCGCCCTGTGCGGCCTGCTGGTCACCAAAACCGGTTTTATCGACGGCCCGCTGGCTAAAGGCTTGTTTGCCGACTCCAGTCTGGGGCTGTTTGTGTCGTTTGCGGTTAGTCTGATCGCTTACGGTCTGTACCTGACCCAACGCAGAGAACATCAATGAATGAATGGGAAGCTGTAACGCCTGTCCTGGTGATAGGGGGCGCGGTCGGCGATCTGGTGATGACGCTGCCGCGCCTGCCGACCAGCGGCGAAGATATCGAAGCCCAGCCGCAGGCGCGGCAAATCGGCGGTTGCGCGTTCAACGTGGCGCGCGCGCTGACGCGCCTTGAAGTGCCGGTGATCAACGGTATGCCGGTCGGCAACGGCGAATGGGGCGCGGCGATCGAAGCCGCCATGGGCGAACTGGGGCTGGAGGTGCTGTTGCGCCACGGCCAGATGGACAATGGCTGGTGCCTGGCGCTGGTGGAGCCGAACGGCGAACGCACCTTCATCACGGTTTCCGGTTGCGAAAGCCAATGGAATAAAGCGCAGCTGGCCACGCTGCCGCTGACGGAACACACCCTGATCTACGCCAGCGGCTACGAGCTGGCGGGCGAAAACGGCGAAGCGCTGCGCGAGTGGCTGACGCGCATGCCGTTCGACCAACCGCGTCTGATCGATCCCGGCCCGCGCATCGCCCAGCTCAGCGAAGATTTCTTCGCCATGCTCAGCGACAGCCACACCCTGCTGACGCTCAACCGCGACGAAGTGGCCGCGCTGTGCGGCGCCGGCGACGCCGTGGATGCCGCGCAGCGCTATGCCGCCGCCCGTAACCTGACGCTGATCTGCCGCCTGGATCGCGACGGCGCCTGGATCTGTGACGGCCGCACGCCGCCGCTGCACGTTCCCGCCTATCCGGTGGACGTCATCGATACCATCGGCGCGGGCGATGCCCACTGCGCCGGTTTGCTGGCGGGGCTGTCCGCCGGCTGGCCGCTGCCGCGGGCGGTCGATCTGGCCAACCGGGTCGCCGCCTGCGTGGTGGCCAGCCTCGGCGCCGCCAATCCGCCGGACCGGCATCAACTGCAACAACGCTTCCCGCAGGCCTGACGTTTCAGGGCGCCGCCATCCAGCGCCCTCAGCCTTACTGCGCCGCCGCCGCACTCTCCTGCGGCGAGTGGCGATAGTTGAAGCTCAACGCGAACACAATCCCCAGCACCAGCGTATACAGCGCAAACACCAGCCAGATGCTCTGCCAGTCTTTCACGCCGTCACGGCTGAAGAAATCCACCACTTCGCCGCTGGCGAGTGCCCCCACATAGGCGCCCAGACCGTTGACCATGGTCATGAACAGCCCCTGCGCGCTGGCGCGGATGCGGTGATCGGCCTCCTTCTCGACGAAAATGGCGCCGGAAATATTAAAGAAGTCGAACGCGCAACCGTAAACGATCATCGACAACAGCAGCAGCACGAAACCAAAACCGACCGGCGTGCCGTAGGCCAGGAACAGAAAACGCAGCGTCCAGGCCGCCATGCTGATCAGCATCACCTGCTTGATGCCGTAACGGCGCAGGAAAAAGGGAATGGTGAGGATAAAGAACACTTCAGAGATCTGCGAAAGCGACAGCAGCACCGCCGGATACCGGACGCTGAGGCTGTCCTGATATAGCGGATTGAGCGACAGATCGTGCAGGAACGGGTTGCCGAATGTGTTGGTTATCTGCAGCGCCGCGCCGAGCAACATGGCGAACAGGAAAAACAGCGCCATGCGCCGCTGGCGAAACAGCACCAGCGCATCCAGCCCCAGCACGCTCACCCAGCGCTTCGACTCGGCCGCGCGGTTGGTCGGGCAGCGCGGCAGCGTCAGCGAATAGGCGGACAGCAGCAGCGACGCCGCAGAAGCCAGATACAGCTGCAGATTACTGAGCTCGATTTGGCTGAAACCGACCAGCCACATTGCCAGAATGAATCCCACGGTGCCGTACACCCGCACCGGCGGAAAGTCCTTTACCGTGTCAAAGCCGTGCTTCTCCAGGCAAAAATAGGAAATGGCGTTGGAGAGCGCGATGGTCGGCATATAGACCATGGCGTTGAACAGCATCACCCAGAACATCAGCATCGGTTGCTCAACCTGCGCCGCACAGTACAGCGCCAACGCCCCGAGCAGGTGGCAAAGCGCATACAGGTAGTTGGCCCTCATCCAACGGTCGGCGATGATGCCCGCCAGGCCCGGCATGATCAGCGCCGCGATCCCCTTGGCGCTGTAAACCATTCCCACCTGCATGCCGCTGAAATGCAGCGTGTTGATCATATAGGAGCCCAGCGTCACCAGCCAGGCACCCCAGATAAAGAACTGCAGGAAAATCATCACCTTCAATCGTGTTTTTATCGCCATCGCCATCACCTTGTTATTATGCTTTCAACGATGATTGGTGCGGCGGGCCCCCAGCAGCCCGCCGCCGGTTTGCTTACGGTGTCACAGCGTTTTGAACAGCTCGCGGATCAGACGCATGAAATCGTCCGCCGCCAGCGCCGCGCAGCTGAGCGTTTGTTCGTGAGAAAGAGGCGTATCCGACAGCCCTTCGGCGTAGTTGGTCATCGCGGACACCACCAGCACCTTGAGGCCGCAGTGGCGCGCCGTCAGGACTTCCGGCACGATCGACATGCCCACGACGTCGCAGCCAAGGGTCTGCATCATGCGGATCTCCGCCGGCGTTTCGAAGTTCGGCCCGGTGTAAGCGGCGAACACCCCTTCCGCCAGCGGGATGCCCGCGCTTTCGGCCACCGCCGCCAGTTGGGCGCGCAGATCGCGATCGTAGGCGTTCGCCAGGCTGAAGAAGCGCGGCCCGAAGCGCTCGTCGTTGGCACCGACCAGCGGCGATTCCGGCATGAAATTGATATGATCGGTAATGGCCACCAGGCTGCCCGGCGCTACCGAGCGGCGCAGCGAACCGGCGGCGTTGGTCGCCAACAGGAATTCGCAGCCCAGCAGTTTGAAGGTGCGCACTGCGGTGGTCATCACCTGCATGCCGCGCCCTTCATAGAAGTGGCCGCGCCCTTTCATGCACACGACCGGCACGCCCTCCAGCTTGCCGGCGACCAGTTGCCCGGCGTGGCCGGCGACGCCGCTCACCGGGAAGCCCGGCAGCGCCGCGTAATCGAGGGTGACGGTTTCAGTCATCACCTCCGCCAGAGCGCCGAGCCCAGAGCCGAGAATCAAGGCCGCTTTCGGCTGAAAACCCGGCAGACGTGCGCGGACAACATCGGCGCAGATAAAAGCATCTTCTTGATTAAACATCGTATTCTCTCTTTAAGCGGGGGACAATAAGCCCCATAGTAGAGAGCGAGGCGCGGCCGAGACCAATACATTCTTGGCGGCCGATTTATTCCATTTATCTATAAGTTGAGCTGCGTCACAGGAGGCGATACCCCGGATGAACCCGCCCCATGCCCTGCCCGATCCCGGTCGGATTAACTTCCGCCTACTGCACTATTTCCGCGTGGTGGCGGAAGAGATGAATTTCACTCAGGCGGCGCGGCGGTTGAATATGTCACAGCCGCCGCTCAGCAAGCACATCAAGGAACTGGAGAGCCAGCTCGGCGTGGTACTGTTCAAACGCACCACCCGCTCCATGACGCTGACGCCGGCTGGCCGCACGCTGCTGCGCAACGTCGAGCGGCTGCTGGATCAGGCCGACAGCGCGCTGCATCAGGTGCAACAAATGGGGCGCGGCGAAGGCGGCCACATGGTGGTCGGCATGGTCGGCACCTCGGCCTGGGGCGGGCTGATCGCGGCGCTGCGGCGATTCAGCGAGCAGAGCGTCGGCGCTACCTGGTCGTTGAATGAGCTGACGCCCAGCCAGCAAATCACCGCGCTGCAAAAGCGGCATATCGATATCGGGGTCTGGCGAGAGGCGCAGCAACAGACGCTGCCGGGGTTGACCTGCCAACGGTTGGCGCGCGAAAGCATCGCCGTGGTGCTGCCGCTCGATCATCCGCTGGCGCAGCAGGAGAATATCCCGCTGGCGGCGCTGCAAAACAACAGCTTCATCGTGCTGCCGCCGCATGAGGCCAGCCTGGGGCTGTATCTGCACAATCTGTGTCTGCAGCAGGGATTTTTGCCGGACGTCGCTTATCAGGTCAATGAACCGCAAACCCTGCTGGCGCTGGTGGCGGAAGGCTGCGGCATTACGCTGCTGCCGGACAGCTACGGCCGCATCCCGTGGCCCGGCGTGCGGTTTTGCTCGCTGCAGCAGGCGCCCCCGGCGGATCTGTATGCGGTATACCGTACCGACAGCGTCACGCCGGTGGTGCAGGCTTTTTTGGCGATGCTGCGGGCGCCCTAAGCGGCCCGCAGAGCGGGTTACATCGTCGGCTGCACCATCAGCTGGCCGGCGGTGCCGCGATCGGCCATCTCCAGCGTCTGGCTGTAATACAGGAACGGGAAGTGTTCGGAGGTGGATTGGTTGAAATACACCAGCAGCTCGACGTCGCCATCGACCCAGACGGTATCCTTCCAGCCGCGATCTTCCGCCATCGGCTGCGCGCCGTTGACGCGTTTAATCAGGAACTGCACGCCCTGAATATGGAACGACTGCGGCGTATCCGCATGAATGTTCCAGCGTTCCCAGGTGCCTTGCTGCGCCTGTACGTCGATGCGGTTCATGTCCCAAATTGCGCCGTTGATGCCGACGCCGCCGTCGCCCAGACGGAAATCGCGGGTGCGGCTGGCGCTGCCGTCCAACAGCTGATCCGCCAGCAGGCGCATCGGCAGGTTGTCGGTCACCAGCGGCAGCAGGCCGGTCGGGCGCAGCGTCAGCACCTGGGTGGACACCAGAATGCTCGACGGCTCGAACAGGCCGCGCAGGCGATCCATGATGCCCGCCGCTTCACCGGCGGTGATGGTCACCTCGTCGCCCTTCGACATGTCGATCAGCACTTCCCGGCGCTCGCCCGGCGCCAACGACAGCTGCTGCACCGCAACCGGCGCAGGCAGGAAGCCCTGATCGCTGGCGATCACGTTGAACGGCCGCCCGTCGCTGAGCTGCAGGGTATAACGCCGCGCGTTGGAGGCGTTGAGCAAACGCAAACGCACCCAGCCGCGCGACACGTCGACATACGGGTTTTGCACGCCGTTGACCAACAGCGTATCGCCGACGAAGCCGCCCTGCGACGGCGCATCGTATTGCGGCGTGCCGAAGTTATCGAAGCGTTTGTCCTGAATGATCAGCGGGAAATCGTCGACGCCGTAGTGGTTGGGCAGCGGCAGCGCTTTGCTGACGGCATCCTCCACCAGCCACAATCCGGCCAGCCCGTTATACACATGCGGCGCCATGCGGTTTGGCGTATTGGCGTGGTACCAGCAGGTAGCCGCCGCCTGACGAATGGGCAGCACCGGCGACCAGTCGACGTTGGGCGACATCATGCGCGGCGCGCCGCCCATCAGCGTGCCCGGCACCTGCAGACCGCTGATGGTCATCGCCACCGGCTCCTGCAGGCGGTTGCTGTAGATCAGTTTGACGTCGTCGCCGCTGTAAACCCGCACCGTCGGCCCCAGGTACATGCCGTTGATGCCCCACACCGCCGCTTTGCGGTTATCCATAAACGCCCAGTGGGCGCGCTGCAAGGTCAGGAACAGCGGCTGACCGCGGCGAGACTCCAGCAGCGGGGGAATGGGTAATGGGGTCTGCGTTCCGCTCGCCTCAGCCCTCAGCGGCACGGCGCCCGCGCACAGCGCCAGGCCCGATGCCTGTAAAAACTGACGTCGACTGAGTGACATATTTTCTCCATGAAAAGCAATAACTAAACCGTGTGCAAAACCCAAACGCCCGCCAATCAAGATTAGCAGGCGCTCAGGCGTTAACGGCGCTGAACGCCAATTAAAAAACTCTTCTTTGAAGCCGGTAGACTCTTATTTTTTGGCGGCGTTGCGCTGGGCGACTTCGGCGTCCAATTCGGCGATTTTCGCCTCCATCAGCTCGCGGCAATGGGCCGCCAGCTCGCGCACGTTTTCTTTGCCGTATTTGCTGGTATCCACCGGCGCCAACATCTCGACGATCACATGGCCGTTATTCCAGCGATTAAGATTTATATTACCGCTGGTGGTGGATACACAGATAGGCACAATCGGCACGCCGGCGGCGATGGCCGCGTGGAACGCGCCGGTTTTAAACGGCATCAGCCCACGGCCGCGGCTGCGGGTCCCTTCCGGGAACATCCAGATCGAAATGTCTTTCTTCTTGAACTGCTCCGCCACCTGGGCGATGGTGCCGTGCGCCTTGGCGCGATTATCACGATCTATCAGCAGATTACCGGTCAGCCAATACAGCGGGCCGAAAAACGGGATCCACACCAGACTTTTTTTACCGACCGTCACGGTGCGCGGCTGCACGATATTAGAGGCCGTCACCATGTCGTAGTTATTTTGGTGGTTGGCGATATAGATGCAGTTGCCGTTGTTGGCCGCATCGGCCGGCACGCGGGTTTCAACCTTGATGCCGAACAGCGTCGACAGACGGCCGAAAAGATGGCCGAAGGTCGCCACATGGCGAGGATTACGCGGACTGAACAAGCAATAAACCGAACCGAAAATACACACCAGAATACAGAAAAGAGTGGCGAGAACGGCACGCAAAATCAATAACATAACAACCTCATTAGCACACTGCCAACGCAGTTTACTTCGCTGCGCAGATTCCTTTACTCATTATTTGCCGACCAGGCGGAAAGCACGCCTATGTCGCCTGCATTTCTCGCTATTTTCCCGCCAGGCGGCAGTACGCACAATAATTTTATGCGCAGAAATGTTAACTATTTGGAAAATAAACGCCAGCAAAAATAAATAAGGCGGCCACAGCATGCTGCGACCGCCCGTTAACGCTGGTGCCAACGCTTACTCTTCGCTGTCGCCACCCGACGCCCGCACCGGCGCATCCACTTCGACGCGATCGATGCGCTGCAGGCCGCGCGGCAGTTGGGTGCCCTTGCGGCCGCGTTCCGCACGGAACTTCTGCAGATCTTCCGGACGCAGCGTCAGCTTGCGTTTGCCGACGTGCAGCGTGACGGACGCCTGCGGCGGCAGCACGAACAGCCAGGCCAGCTTGTCTTCACCGGCGGCGGCCTGCGCCGCCGGAATGGAGACGATCTTGTTGCCCTTGCCCTTCGACAGCTGCGGCAGATCGGCGACCGGGAACATCAGCATGCGCCCGGCGGCGGTGATCGACAGCAGCATATCGTCTGCGCCGTGGATCTCCATCGGCGGCAGCGCTCTGGCGTTGTCCGGCAGCGTGATCATCACCTTGCCGGCGCGGTTGCGCGCCACCAGATCGTTAAAGGTGCAGACGAAACCGTAACCGGCGTCAGACGCCATCAGCAGCTTCTGATCGTCGGCCGCCATCAGCACCTGCTCGATGGTGGCGCCCGGCGGCGGCGTCAGCTTGCCGGTCAGCGGCTCGCCCTGCCCGCGCGCCGAAGGCAGCGTCATCGGATCGAGCGCATAGCTGCGCCCGGTAGAGTCGATAAACACCACCGGCTGATTGCTCTTGCCGCGCGCCGCGCCGCGGAAGCTGTCGCCGGCCTTGTAGCTCAACCCGGTCGGATCGATGTCATGGCCCTTGGCGCTGCGCACCCAGCCCATTTCCGACAGCACGATGGTCACCGGCTCGGACGGCACGAAGTCGTGCTCGCTCATCGCCTTGGCTTCCGCGCGCTCGGTCAGCGGCGAACGGCGATCGTCGCCGTAGGTCTGCGCATCGGCCTGGATCTCTTTCTTAATCAGCGTATTCAGCTTGCGTTCGGACGCCAGCAGCGCCTGCAGCTGATCGCGCTCTTTCGCCAGTTCGTCCTGCTCGCCGCGGATCTTGACCTCTTCCAGCTTGGCCAGGTGACGCAGTTTCAGCTCGAGGATCGCTTCCGCCTGGGTATCGGAGATGCCGAAGCGCTGCATCAGCACCGGCTTCGGCTCATCCTCGCTGCGGATAATGTGGATCACCTCGTCGATGTTGAGGAACGCCACCAGCAAACCTTCGAGGATATGCAGGCGCTTGAGCACCTTCTCGAGGCGGTAGTTCAGGCGGCGACGCACCGTATCGCGACGGTAGGCCAGCCATTCGGTGAGGATCTCCACCAGCCCTTTCACCTGCGGGCGGTTGTCCAGACCGATCATGTTCATGTTGATGCGGTAGCTGCGCTCCAGATCGGTGGTGGCGAACAGGTGATTCATCACCTGCTCCAGATCGATGCGGTTGGAACGTGGCACGATCACCAGACGCGTCGGGTTCTCGTGATCGGATTCGTCGCGCAGGTCTTCGACCATCGGCAGCTTCTTGGCGCGCATCTGGCTGGCTATCTGCTCCAGCACCTTGGCGCCGGAAACCTGATGCGGCAAGGCGGTGATCACCGCGCTGCCATCCTCTTTCTTCCACACGGCGCGCATGCGCACCGAGCCGCGGCCGCTCTGGTAAATTTTGCGAATTTCATCGCGCGGGGTGATGATCTCGGCTTCGGTCGGGAAGTCCGGCCCCTGTACGAACTCGAGCAGGTCATCGAGCGAAGCGCCCGGCTTGTCGAGCAGCGCCACCGCGGCGGCGGCGACTTCGCGCACGTTGTGCGGCGGAATGTCGGTCGCCATGCCGACCGCGATGCCGGTGGTGCCGTTCAGCAGGATGTTCGGCAGGCGCGCCGGCAACATCTTCGGCTCTTGCAGCGTGCCGTCAAAGTTCGGGATCCAGTCGACCGTGCCCTGGCCCAGCTCGGCCAGCAAGACCTCGGCGTATTTGGACAGGCGCGATTCGGTATAACGCATCGCCGCGAACGACTTGGGATCGTCCGGCGCACCCCAGTTCCCCTGGCCGTCCACCAGCGGATAGCGATACGAGAACGGCTGCGCCATCAGCACCATGGCTTCATAACACGCGCTGTCGCCGTGCGGGTGATATTTACCCAGCACGTCGCCCACGGTGCGGGCGGACTTCTTGAATTTGGCGCTGTTGGTCAGCCCCAGTTCAGACATGGCGTAGATGATGCGGCGTTGTACCGGCTTCAAACCGTCGCCAATGTACGGCAACGCCCGATCCATGATGACGTACATGGAATAGTTCAGATAGGCGTTTTCAGTGAATGTGTGCAGCGGTAAACGCTCTACACCGTCATGAGTCAGATCACTCATTACTCAATTATCCTCAGACCGTGGCTTGGCAATCCCTTGGACGACAAAAGGCATCGCTTGTCGATTCTGCCCACGATAGTAACCCATCTGCAGGGTGGCTGTCACAGTTGGCGCAAGGATCGCCGGCGGCGGCCGGTTGCGCGCTGCGGTTTATGCAAAATTTCGCTGTCTGGCGGCCCGTTTATTGACTGGCAGTCAACACTGTTGTGCGCTGGATCGCATTTTTACTTGCCTGCCTAACGATTACACTCGTCGCCAGCGAGCTGGTTTCCGCCTTTTCGGCGGGAAGCATGCCATATCTTAACTCTGACGGGAGCCGCGAAAGATGAGCAATATCCTGATTATCAACGCTAAAAAACAATTCGGCCATTCCAACGGCGAACTCAACCAAACCCTGAGCGACGTGGCGGAAAGCTTCCTGCGCGATCTGCAGCACGATGTGCAGGTCACCGTGGTTGACGACGGTTATGACATCGAAGCCGAGGTAAAGAAATACCTGTGGGCCGACGCGGTCATCTACCAGATGCCGGGCTGGTGGATGGGCGAACCCTGGATCCTGAAAAAATACATCGATGAAGTGTTCACCGCCGGTCACGGCAGCCTGTATGCCAGCGACGGCCGCTCTCGTTCTGACGAAAGCAAAAAATATGGCTCAGGCGGCCTGATCCAGGGCAAAAAATACCTGCTGAGCCTGACCTGGAACGCCCCGCTGGAGGCCTTCACCGATCCCGATCAGTTCTTCCACGGCGTCGGCGTCGACGGCGTTTACCTGCACTTCCACAAGGCCAACCAGTTCCTGGGAATGGAAGCGCTGCCGACCTTTATCTGCAATGACGTGATAAAACAACCGGATATCGAAGCGGACATCGCACGTTATCGCGAGCATCTGGCGAAAATTTTTGCTTAACTGACGCAGAACATACTCATCAACGAGGTAAGCATGATCACCGTAATCGCAGAAATCAAAGTGAAACCCGGCCACCGCGCCACCGTACTGCAAGCCATTGAAAAGCTGGTGCCGCTGGTGCTGGCGGAAGAGGGTTGCGGCGAATACACGCCGATGGTCGACAGCAATACCCAGGCGCCGTGGCAGAAGCGGTCGCCGGATTCGGTGTTCATGCTGGAGAAATGGGAAAGCATGGCGCATCTGGAAAAACATCTGGCCATTGAGCACATGCTCAAACACCGCGACACCCTCAAAGACAGCGTGCTGGACACCGAGATCTACATTCTGGAAAACGCCCTGTAAGCTCTGCCTTATAACGTTTGCGCGTCGATGTGTGCGCTGACGTAGTCAAGAAAACAGGTGATGCGCGCCGCCAATTGCGTATTGCGGTAATACACCGCATTAATCGGCTGGCGCACGTCCAGCGTCTCCTGCTCCAGCAACGTCACCAACTTGCCCGCTTCCCGATCGCGTCGGGTCATAAAGTCTGCCAGCTGTACGATCCCCTCGCCCCGCAGCGCCAATTGCCGCAGCGTTTCACCGCTGGACGCCGAGATCGTCGGCGTGATGGCGAAATGCGGCGCCTGGCGATAGCGCAACGGCCACTGGTTCAGCGATTCTGGCTGGGTAAAACCGAGCAGACAATGCCGGTGCAACGCCTCCACGCTCTGCGGCGTGCCGTGCTGCTGCAGATAAGCCGGGCTGGCGAGGATGCGCAACCGGCTGGCGCCCAGCGCGCGCGCATGAATGGTCGAATCGCGCAACGCGCCGATGCGAATGGCGATATCCGTGCGTTTTTCCAGCAGATCGATGATCAGATTGTCGGTGTTCAGCTCGAGCGAAATTTGCGGATAACGTTCCCTGAACCCCGCCACCAGCGGCACGATGACGTGCTCCATAAAAGGCGCAGCCGCATTGATCCGCAGTCGCCCGGCCGGCATCTGCCGGCGCACCGCCATTTGTTCTTCGGCATTTTCCACCGAGTTGATGATCGTACGCGCATGGCTCAGGAAGCTTTGCCCCTCTTCGGTCAGCTCCAGGCGACGCGTAGTGCGGCGCATCAGGGTGGTATCGAGCTTATTCTCCAGGCGGCTGAGCGCGCGGCTGATGCCGGAAGTCGTCTGGCCGAGCCGATCGGCGGCGGCGGTGATGGAACCGCTGTCGACCACCGAAGTGAACGCCAGCAATTCTTCGAGCGTGATCTTCATGCATTCCGGCCCAGGTTATCGGGCGCCGCATGAACGCCCTGCGGGAAAGCCGGCCCGGCGTTTCACCGGGCCAGGGTCAGGCTCAGACCGCCAATTCGGCCATGTCGCCCTTGTCTTGCAGCCAGTTGCGGCGATCTTCCGAACGCTTCTTGGCCAACAGCATGTCCATCACCGCCAGCGTCTGATCGACATCATCTTCCGCGACCGTCAATTGCACCAGACGGCGGGTGTTCGGATCGAGGGTGGTTTCGCGCAGCTGCAGCGGGTTCATCTCGCCCAGCCCTTTAAAGCGCTGGACGTTCGGCTTGCCTTTCTTGCGCTTCAGCTGTTCCAGCACGCCGGCTTTCTCTTCTTCATCCAGCGCGTAGAACACCTCTTTACCGAGATCGATGCGGTACAGCGGCGGCATGGCCACATAAACGTGCCCGCCTTTCACCAGCGAACGGAAGTGGCGCACGAACAGCGCGCACAGCAGCGTAGCGATGTGCAGGCCGTCGGAGTCCGCATCCGCCAGGATGCAGATTTTGCCGTAGCGCAACTGGCTGAGATCTTCGCTGTCCGGATCGATGCCGATCGCCACGGAAATGTCATGCACTTCCTGCGAGGCCAGCACTTCGTCCGAGGAGACTTCCCAGGTATTCAGGATCTTGCCCTTCAGCGGCATGATCGCCTGATATTCGCGATCGCGCGCCTGCTTGGCCGATCCGCCCGCGGAGTCCCCTTCCACCAGGAACAGTTCGGTCATGGCCAGATCCTGCGAGGTGCAGTCCGCCAGCTTGCCCGGCAGCGCCGGCCCGCTGGTCAGCTTCTTGCGCACCACTTTCTTGGCGGCGCGCAGACGGCGTTGGGCGCTGGAAATCGCCAGCTCGGCCAGCTGTTCCGCCGCCTGAACGTTCTGGTTCAGCCACAGGCTGAAGGCATCTTTCACCACGCCGGAAACGAAGGCCGCGCACTGACGCGAAGAGAGACGCTCTTTGGTCTGCCCGGCGAACTGCGGATCCTGCATCTTCACCGACAGCACGTAAGCGCAGCGATCCCAGATATCCTCCGCCGACAGTTTCACCCCGCGCGGCAGGATGTTGCGGAATTCGCAAAACTCGCGCATCGCGTCCAGCAGCCCCTGACGCAGACCGTTGACGTGGGTGCCGCCCTGCATGGTCGGGATCAGGTTGACGTAGCTTTCGGTCAGCAGCTCGCCGCCTTCCGGCAGCCACAGCAGCGCCCAGTCCACCGCTTCGGTATCACCGGCGAAATTGCCGACGAACGGCGCTTCCGGCAGGGTGATCAGGCCGTTAACCGCTTCCATCAGGTAGTCGGTCAGGCCGTCCTGGTAGCACCAGCGCTGCTCGGTGTTGTTCACCTTGTCGATGAAATAGATCTCAACGCCGGGGCACAGCACCGCTTTGGCTTTCAGCAGGTGAGTGAGGCGCGATACCGAGAAACGCGGGCTGTCGAAGAACTGTTCGTCCGGCCAGAAGTGCACGCTGGTGCCGGTGTTGCGTTTGCCGCAGGTGCCGGTCACCGTCAGATCTTGCACTTTGTCGCCGTTTTCGAAGGCGATGCCGTAGACGTTGCCGTCGCGGCGCACGTTGACTTCCACCCGCTTCGACAGGGCGTTGACCACCGAGATCCCAACGCCGTGCAGGCCGCCGGAGAACTGGTAGTTTTTATTCGAGAATTTACCGCCGGCGTGCAGTCGGCACAGGATCAACTCAACCGCCGGCACGCCCTCTTCCGGGTGGATGTCCACCGGCATGCCGCGGCCGTCGTCGATCACTTCCAGCGACTGATCGGCGTGCAGGATCACGTCGATACGCTTGGCGTGTCCGGCCAACGCTTCGTCGACGCTGTTATCGATCACCTCTTGGCCGAGGTGGTTTGGGCGCGTCGTGTCGGTATACATGCCGGGACGACGGCGCACTGGTTCTAGACCGCTGAGTACTTCAATGGCATCAGCGTTATAGCTGGATTGAGTCATCGTTGATTATTTTTTCGTGGTTAAAGGGAGGTGCCGGAACGGTCCGTCAGACCGCGTTTAGCCCTAAAAAATCCACAATCTGGGGGAAGTAGTGCTCGAAACCGACGAAGGCGTGGTTTCCACCCGACTCCACCGTTTGCCGACACGCGGTGTAATACGCCACTGCCTGGCCGTAATCGAGAATTTCATCGCCCGTTTGCTGCAGCAGCCAGATTAAATCCGGCGACTCCAAAGGATCGATCTGCATCACTTTCAGATCGTAAACGTGACGAGACTCTAACACATATTGCTGGCCGGTGTAGGGGTTCTCGTTGGCGCCGAGATAGTCGACCAGCAGCTCAAACGGCTTGACCGCCGGGTTGACCACCACCGCCGGCAGCGAAAAACACTGCGACAGCCAGGTGGCGTAATAGCCGCCCAGCGAGGACCCCACCAATCCGAGCGTTTGTCCGGCGCGTTCCAGCACCAGATTTTCCAGCATCTCGGCGGCCTCCGCCGGAAAGGCCGGCAACTGCGGCACCAGCATCTCGATAGCGGGATGGTGTTCGGCCAGCCAGGCCTTGAAGGCCACCGCCTTGGCCGACTGCGGCGAGCTGTTGAAACCGTGCAGGTAGAGCAGTGTCGAAGGCATCAGTATCCATCCGAGTCCATATCGGGGCGGAAATCGTCGTTTTCCAGGCGGAACACCTGCGTCTCGACGCGGCCGTCCGGCAGCAGATCGAGGTAACGCCAGCCGGGGGAGACGTCGTCGATGGTAAAGTTAGTGCAGTGCGGCTTGAATTGCACGCAGGTGGACGGCGTCGCCAACAGACGCCGGCCCTGCCATTCCAGATCCAGATCCTGGTGAATATGACCGCACACCACGGTATTCACCTTCGGGTAGCGCAACAGAATCGCGCCTAGCATATGCGGGTTGCGCAGGCTGTGCTGATCGAGCCAGGTGCAGCCGGAAGGCAGCGGATGGTGGTGCAGCAGCAACAGCGTGTAACGCTCGGGGTGCGCCTGCAGGCAGCGCTCCATCCACTCGAGCTGGTATTCGCTCAGCTCGCCGTGCGGTACGCCGAACACCTGACTGTCCAACATCAGCACCTGCCAGTTATCGCCCAGCAGCACCTGCTTGGAAGGGGCGATGCCGGCGGCGGCCAACGCGTCGACCATCGCCGGTTGGAAATCGTGGTTGCCCGGCAGCCACACGCACGGGGCCGGCAGTTGCGCGATTCCGGCGGCGAAGTGGCGGTACGCCTCCTGCGAATGATCCTGCGCCAAATCTCCCGTGGCGACGATCAAATCGACATCGCGGCGCTGCGCCTGAATGGCGTTCAGCACCGCGTGATAGCTGCGATAGGTATTGATGCCGAGCAACGTCTCGTGTTCGCCGGCAAAAAGGTGGGTATCTGTTATTTGTAGAATCCTGACCGCGGCCCCACTCGCCACGGGCAGTTTAAACAGGCTTTCCAAATGGTGTCCTTTGTTATTTCAGTCTGTCTAACAAACCGGAACCGCCATCGCTCCATGCGCCAAACAGTAGCGCAGCCAATCAGCAAGAAACTGGTTAATTTGATGCTTTTCGTCGCGTTGATGCAACTTTTTATTAGGATAATCATAACGCGCTTTAAAGCGGTAGATCTGCTGACTGGAACACACTTCCGCAACCATGGCGTCATGGTATAACCGCACCGTCATCGCGGGCAGGCTCCAGTAGCTGACCGCCGGAAAGATCTGCTCGATCTCCACCAGCGACGTGTAACGCGTGGACTCAACAATGGTCAAACGATAGCTAGCGCCGTTCACCTGATAAGTCACCGTTTCGCCCGCTTCGTCGTTGCGCGGCAGCAAGCGGCGCAATTGCGCGAAGTTGGTTTCGCACAATCTCATCATTTCGGGGAAATCAGGGGTATAGCGCTGTTTCATTAGTTGGCCCACTCTTTTCTCAACGATTCATGGTGCAACGCCAGCCATTGCAATGCAATCACTGATGCGGCGTTATCGATCGCGCCTTCTTCCACCCAGCGGTAAGCCTGCTCACGGCTGACCACATGGACGCGAATATCTTCATGCTCTTCCGCCAGGCCGTGGATGCCTTCGGCGGTGCCGGCATCCACCTCGCCGACCATGATCGACAAGCGTTCGCTGGTGCCGCCGGGGCTGGCCAGATAGCTCAGCACCGGCTTGCAGCGCCCGACCACCACGCCGGCTTCTTCCTGCGCTTCGCGGCGGCACACGTCTTCGACGCTTTCGCCGGTTTCGATCATACCCGCCACCATTTCCAGCAGCCAGGGCGAATTACTGGTATCGACCGCGGCGATGCGCAGTTGTTCAATCAGCACCACTTCATCGCGCACCGGGTCGTAGGGCAGCAGCACCGCCGCATGGCCGCGCTCGAAAATTTCACGCGTGATTTCAGGACTCATTTCGCCATTGAACAAGCGATGGCGAAACCGGTATAAATTGAGTGAAAAAAAACCACGGTACAGCGTCTCGCGTGCAATAATTTCTACATCTTTTTTATCGAAGGTGACGGGTGACGGCTGCGAACGGTTCATGCGCGAATTCTCCTGCGTGAGTATGCCGATAAAATAAACGGTTTTGATGACAGAAACAGCGGGTCTCACCGCCGCCGCTTTATGTTAGGCTGTTTTTCGCCGCCGGACGCGGCGCGTTTGTGCGCTCGCGGGTAATAGCGGGAAACAATCCTGATTGTCAGCCATAATATCAGCTGCAGTCGGCCCGGGCAGTACGCCAAGGTAAATGGGCGGTCTGAAAGGTAAAAGTTACGTGAGATGGCACATTCAGCCACCTGATGCGTACCGCAGACTCTGCTAGAATCGGCAACTATTTCGTCTATCGTCAGCGCTAACATAGCAATATTGCTGCACAACAAGGAATGCAAATGAAGAAACTGCTCCCCCTTCTTATCGGACTGAGCCTGGGCGGCTTCAGTGCAATGAGCCAGGCAGAGAACCTGCTGCAGGTCTACAAACAGGCCAGGGAAAGTAACCCGGATCTGCGCAAAAGTGCTGCTGACCGCGACGCCGCATTCGAAAAGATCAATGAAGCGCGCAGCCCGCTGCTGCCGCAGCTCGGTTTAACCGCAGGTTACGATTACACCAACGGTTATCGTGACAGCAATGGCGTTAACAGCAACGTCACCAGCGGTTCGCTGGCGTTGACGCAGACCCTCTTCGACATGTCGAAATGGCGCCAGCTGACGCTGCAGGAAAAGAGCGCCGGCATCTCCGACGTCACCTTCCAGACCGCAGAGCAGTCGCTGATTCTCAACACCGCCACCGCCTACTTTAACGTGCTGAAGGCGATCGACACGCTGTCGTACACCCAGGCGCAGAAAGACGCGGTGTACCGCACGCTGGATCAAACCACTCAGCGCTTCAACGTGGGCCTGGTGGCGATCACCGACGTGCAGAACGCCCGCTCGAACTATGACACCGTGCTGGCGGCGGAAGTCTCCGCCCGCAACGATCTGGACAACGCGCTGGAAACGCTGCGTCAGGTCACCGGCAGCTTCTACCCTGAGCTGGCCTCGCTGAATACCGATCGCTTCAGCACCCAGCGCCCGGAAGCGGTGAACAACCTGCTGAAAGAAGCTGAAGCGCGCAACCTGAGCCTGCTGTCCGCCCGCCTGAGCCAGGATCTGGCGCGCGAACAGATCCGCGCAGCCCAAACCGGCTATATGCCGACGATTGACGTCAGCGCGTCAACCGGCATCAGCAATACCAAATATAACGGCTCAAACACCGGCGGCGCGAATGCCGCACGCTACAGCGACTCCGATGCGGGCCAAAATAAAGTGGGCATCAGCTTCAACCTGCCGCTGTACAGCGGCGGCGCGACCAACTCGCAGGTTAAACAAGCGCAGTACGGCTTCGTCGGCGCCAGCGAGCAGCTGGAAAGCGCTCACCGCAGCGTGGTGCAGACCGTGCGTTCATCGTTCAACAACGTTAACGCTTCGATCAGCAGCATCAACGCCTACAAACAGGCGGTGATCTCCGCACAGAGCTCCCTGGACGCGATGGAAGCCGGTTATCAGGTCGGTACCCGCACCATCGTCGATGTGCTGGACGCCACCACCACGCTGTATAACGCCAAACGTCAGCTGTCCGACGCGCGTTATACCTATTTGATCAACCAGCTGAACATCAAGTCGGCGCTCGGCACGCTGAACCAGAACGATCTGCTGCTGCTGAACGGCGCGTTGGGCAAGCCGGTATCGACCGCGCCTGACGCCGTCGCACCGCAAAACCGCGCGCAGGACGCCTATGCGGACGGTTATCAGGACAATGCGCCGATGCAACAGACTGCGGCGCCGGCACCGGCGGCCACTCGCGCATCCGCGCCGGCCGTTACCACCAGCCAACCGGCTCGCCACAGCGGCAACCCATTCCGCAACTGATGTCCGCACGCTGACAAACACGGGGTCCGGCCTGCGCCGCGCCCCGTTTTTTTTGTCCCGATTTTCCCCGCTTCTGCCCGCCGCCTCACAGCCGCCGCTGCGCCAGGTGATATCATCGTCACTCTCGTTTTCGCAGTTGGATGAGGTTCGATGGACAACGATTCACGTTGGCAGCAACTGATTAACGACGGCGAACTGCCGCCGCCGCTGCGCCCGACGCCGGCGGTGTACGCCTCCTGGCTGCGTTGCCGCAGCCTGATGCAGCCCGATGTCTGGCAAGCGCCGCACCGTGCGCAGGGCGCCACCTTCGAATCGATTTGCCGCCGCAAGAACGATCTGCTGACGCTCGGCCAGGCGGCGCTGGAAGACGCCTGTGAATACATGGAGCCGCGGCGTTGCCTGCTGATGATCCTCGACGAGAGCGGCTGCATGCTGTGGCGCTGCGGCGACGCCCAAACCTGGGAACATCTGCAGCAACTGGGGTTCGCCCCCGGCGCTTACTGGGCCGAAGGGTTGATAGGCACCAATGCCCCGGCGCTGGCGGCGGCGGAAGGCCACCCGGTGCGGGTGAGCGGTGAAGAACACGTGCGCCGAGCGCTGCACGGCTGGTCGTTCTGCGCCACGCCGGTCTACGACAACAGCGGCCGCCAGCGCGGCTCGATCGCGCTGGGCTGTCTGCTGGCCGACTGCGCCGCCGGCGATCTGTCGCTGACGCTGGCCATCGCCCGCGAAATCGGCAACTCGCTGAACGCCGACGGCCTGCTGGCGGAATCCAACCGCCATCTGAATCAGCTTTACGGCCTGCTGGACGGCGTGGACGACGGCGTCATGGCCTGGGATCACCGCGGCTACCTGCAATACATCAACCAGCGCGCCGCCGGCCTGTTGAAGCTGGACGAACAGCAGAGCCAGGGCAAGCCGTTGGCGCAGCTGTTGACGCTGCCCGCGCTGCTCAAGCGCGCCATCGCCGATCGCCAACCGCTGCAACACGTCGAAGTCACCTTCGAAAGCCAGCGGCAGTTTATCGCCGCCTTGCTGACGCTCAAGCCGATTTTCGACGGCGATCGCTGCAGTTTCATCGCCCTGCTGCACCCGCTCGAACGGCTGCGCCAATATGTCAGCAGCCAGCTGGGGCGCGTCAGCCACAGCTTCGAACAGATGCCTTCCGCCTCGCTGGAAATGCGGCGATTGATCCGTTACGGGCAGCAGGCGGCCAAAGGCCAGCATCCGATCCTGTTGCGTGGGGAAGAAGGCGTCGGCAAAGAGCTGCTCAGCCAGGCTATCCACAACGCCGGCGAACGCGCCGCCGGGCCGTATATCGCCCTCAACTGCCAACTGCTGCCGCAGGCGCAGGGGCTGCGTGAGCTGCTGGGCAGCGACGCCAGCGAAGAAGAGGCGGGCCAGCTCAGTAAATTCGAATTGGCTAACGGCGGCACGCTGTACCTGGAACAGATCGAATACCTGCCGGCGGAGATGCAGTCGGCGCTGCTGCAGGTGCTGAAAACCGGCGTGGTGATCCGCCTCAATTCCAGCCGGGTGATCCCGGTCGATGTGCGGGTGATCGCCAGCAGCGCCGCCGACCTGCCGCTGCTGGTGCAGCAAAACCGCTTCCGCCGCCAGCTGTTTTACAGCCTGCAGGCGTTCGAGATCCAAATCCCGCCGCTGCGTCAGCGGCTGAGCGATATTCCGCTGCTGGTCAAACACCATCTGCGCACGCTGGAGCAACATTTTCAGTGTCGCTTCCGGGTGGATGACGAGGTGATGGCTCAGCTGGCGCTCTATCTGTGGCCGGGCAACGATTTGGAACTGAAAGGGGTGGTGGAGCGCGCGGCAATGATTTGCCACGGCCACCACATCCAGCTGGCGGACCTGCCGGCGCACCTGCTCGGCCAACCGTCGCTGCTGGAAAGCGATCCGCAGCCCGGCGCGCCGCTGTTGACGCTGACGGACATGGAGCGCCAGGCGATCCTGCGGGCGGCGACCGTCAGCCGCGGCCAACTGACGGAAATGGCGCAGTTGCTGGGCATCGGCCGCACCACGCTGTGGCGGAAGATCAAACAACACGGGATCGACATCCGCCAGTTCAAGCTGCGCGCCTAGTGGCTGAGCTGCAACACCCCACGCGCGGCGTCCAGCATCGCCTTCTGGCCGCTGCGGGTTTTGCTCAGGCAATCCTGCATGCCGACCACCATCGGAATGCCCATCGCCTTCGCCAGAATGGCGCTGTGCGAGAGGGCATTGCCGCCGCTCAGGCAGATGCCGAGCACCAGTCGGCGATCCAGCATCACTACCTCTGAGGGCATCAGCTCATCCATCACCAGTATTGACGGCTCTGCGAGCGCAATGGTCGGCAGCGGCTGCCCCTGCAGGTGGCACAGCGTGCGGCGCAGCATGTCGCGCACGTCCAGTTCGCGCGCCCGCATGTAGTCGTCATCCAACTCGCGGTACTCTTCGGCGATCGCCTCCAGCACCTGCCGCCAGGCCTGCTCGGCGCTGCACAACTGCTGCGCAATGCGGGTGTAAGCCGCCTGCTGCAGATCCGGATCGTCCAGCAGCATGCTGTGGGCGCCGAAGATAGCCGCCTGCGGCTTGCCGATCAGCGTGCCGGTGCGCTCCGCCAGCCGGTTGAGATCGCTCAACGTGTGCTGCAGCGCCTCCCGCAGGCGTTGCTGTTCGCCCAACACCTCGTCCGCGCCGATCCGGCGCTCGGCGGCTGACGGCCAGACACTGCGGGCCTGGAACACCGGCCCGCTGGTGACGCTTTCCGCCACCGGAATGCCGTGCAGCGAGGGCTGCTGCCGCTCGGAGACCGTCTCGCCAAAATGCTGCTCCGCCAGCGTTTTGAACGCCGCCAGCGCCTCGTCCGCCTGCGCGCCGTCGGCGATCAAACGGATGGTGTCGCCGTGGCGCACCTGCAGCAGCGCCAGCTGATTGAGGCTGCGCGGATCGACGCACTGCCCCTGTTTTTCCAGCACCAGCTCGGCCTTGAACGGCGCCAGCGCTTCGACCAGCCGCGCCGCCGGGCGCGCGTGCAGTCCGTGCGGGTTCTGCACCGTCCAGGTTGCGCTTTTGCCCTGCGCCAGCGGCAAGGCCGCGCGCTTCGCCGTAGGTGAAGCCTCGCTCAGCTGCGCCTGCTTGGCCTGCAGCGCCCCCTGCGCCTCCGCCACCACCTGCTCCAGCGAAGCGCCGGAGTTGGCGGCCACCACCGCCGCCAGCGTGCCTTCGATCAGCGGCGCGGCGCACAGCCGCACCTTGGCGGCCAACTCCGGATCCAGCAGATCGAGCGCGGTTTCGGCACTGAGCAGCGCGCTGCCCAGATCCATCAGCACCAGAATGCCATCGCAGTCGGCGACCGCTTCGATCGCCTCCATGACGTTGACCGCGTCGGTACCGATCGGGTGCTCCTCGTCATCCACGCCCGCCGCCAGCGCCAACTTGCAGCCGTCGCCGCGCATCATCTGCCGCGCCAGTTGCTCAACGCCGCGCGCCAGCAACGCGCTGTGCGACACCACCACGATATTAATCATCTCGCCTCCTGCTAACTGCCGGCGACCTCGGCCAGCGTTTTCATCATCAGCATCACCGAAGTGGCGCCGGGATCCTGGTGGCCGATGCTGCGCTCGCCCAGGTAACTGGCACGCCCCTTGCGCGCCTGCATGGTGATGGTGCTCTCCACCGCCCGCTCGGCGCTGTCGGCGGCGCGCTGCAGCGCCTCCGCCACGCTCAGGTTCTGCTGCGCGGACTGGCCGAGGCTTTCCACCACCGGCCACCAGGCATCGCACATGGTCTTGTCGCCCGGCTCCGCCTTGCCGCGCATCACCACGCCTTCCACCCCTTCCTGCATCATTTGATGCAGCTCCGCCAGATCCAGGCTTTGCTTGGCGTTCGCCGCCTGCGCCGCGCGGATGAAGAAGGTGCCGAACAGCGGACCGCTGGCGCCGCCTACGCTCGACAGCAGCGTCATGCCGGTGTTTTTCAGGATAAAGCCGATATCCTTGTCCGCCACCGACGGCAGCTTTTCCACCACCTTATTGAAACCGCGATTCATGTTCAGGCCGTGGTCGGCATCGCCGATCTCGGTGTCCAGTTGGGTAAGAAAATCGCGCTCCCGGCTGAACACTTCGCCGCAACGCATCAGCCAATCGACGACCTGTGGTTTGGTCAACGCCATAATTCCTCCTCAGCAACCCCAACGCAGCGCAGGCGTTTTCACCGGCGCATCCCACAAGGACAACAGTTCGTCGTCCACGTTCAACAACGTGATGGACACGCCCTGCATATCGAGCGAAGTGCAATACGCGCCCACCAGGTTGCGTTCGATGATGATGCCCGCCTCGGCGCAGCGCTCCGCCAGCCGATGGTACACGCCGTACAGCTCGGACAGCGGCGTGGCGCCCAGGTTGTTGACCAACGCGATCACCCGATCGCCGCGCGTCAGCGGCTGCTTGGTCTGCATCTCGTCGCGCCACTCACCCTGTTGGCGATCCCAGACGCGGATCGTGCGCTGATAGTGGCCGTGGTCGATCAGCGTATGGAACATGTCATCCACCGCCGCGTTGAGCGTGGTGAACGGACGGCGCGCAATGCCCGGCTCGCCGTGAATGCCGACGCCGAACTCCATCTCGTTCTCCGCCAGGGTGAACGACGGTTTGCCGGCGGCGGGGACGGTACAGGCGCCCAGCGCGATACCGATCGAATGCCCGTGGTTGTTGATGCGATGCCCCAGCGTCACCACGCTGTCCAGATCGTCGCCGCGCGCCGCGGCGGCACCCAGCAATTTCTCCATCAGCACGGTGTTGGCCACCCCGCGCCGCCCGGCGGTGAACAGGCTGTCCTTGACCGCCACGTCGTCATCCACCAGCACCGTCGCCACCGCGACGCCGCTGTCGTGCAGCAGCTCGGTGGCGGTTTCGAAGTTGAGCACGTCGCCGGTGTAGTTCTTGATCAGCAGCAGTACCCCGGCGCCGCCGTCGATCGCCTGACCGCACTCGTACATTTTATCCGGCGTCGGCGAGGTGAAAATCTCGCCCGGACAGGCGCCGTCGAGCATCCCTTCACCGACGAAACCGCAGTGCATCGGCTCGTGGCCGCTGCCGCCGCCGGACAGAATTGCCACTTTGCCCGCTACCGGCGCGTCGGCGCGGGTGACGAACGCCGGATCCGCATGCACCAGCAACTCGGGATGAGCCTCTGCCAGCCCCTGCAACTGCTCTTCCAACACCGACTCGACCTGATTAATCAGTTTTTTCACGATGGTTTCCTCTGTAAGCCAGGGGCGCGGCGCACCGCGCCCCAACGGTATCAATGACGCAGCAGCCAGGCGGCGCCGAGCCGATCCGCCGTCAGGATCGCCGCCTGCACGCCAGCAGGGGTGACCTTGAACGGCATGTTGTGAATGGTTTCGCCGGCGGCGCAGCTGGCCTCGGCCACCGCCATCGTCTTCGTCGCCGCGTCGCCGGTAACGCCCATCTGCGCCAGCGTGATCGGCAAGCCGATGCCATGACAAAACGCCAGCACGGTTTCAATCTGCGCCATCGGGCTGTTCTGCAGCACCAGCTGCGCCAGGGTGCCGAACGCCACTTTTTCGCCGTGATAGAGGTGGTGACACTCCTCCAGCACGGTGAAACCGTTGTGAATGGCGTGCGCCGCCGCCAGCCCGCTGCTCTCGAAGCCGATGCCGCTCAGATACGTATTGGCCTCAATGATGCGTTCCACCGCTTCCGTCACCACGCCGGCCTCGACCGCCAGCTTGGCCTTCACCCCTTCGGCCAGCAGCGTGTCGTAGCACAGCCGCGCCAGACTGAGCGCCGCCAGCGTCGATTTGCCGCCGGCCATGCTGGTGGCCTGAGCGTCGAAGCAGGCCTGCGCTTCGAAATAGGTGGAGAGCGCGTCGCCCATGCCGGCTACCAGCAGGCGCACCGGCGCTTTGGCGATGATGGCGCTGTCCATCACTACCATGTCCGGGTTGCGCGGGTAGATCAGGTATTCGGCGAATTCGCCCTGTTCGGTGTAGATAACCGACAGCGCGCTGGTCGGCGCATCGGTGGAGGCGATGGTGGGAATGAGCACCACCGACAGCCGTTGGTAGTGGGCGACGGCCTTGGCGGTGTCGAGCGTCTTGCCGCCGCCGACGCCGATCACCCCGCGGCAGCCGTGGGTCTGCAGCTCGCGGCCAAGCCGGTCTATCTCTTTACGGCAGCACTCGCCGTTGAAGCGGGCCGCATGATGTTTCACGCCGTGCTGCTGCAGGCTGCCCATCAAGGTGTCGCCCGCCAACTGCATCACGAAGTCGTCGGCGATCACGAAATAATGGTCGGCGAGGGATTTGGCGTATTCGCCGACGGCGGCCAGCGCATTGGCGCCCTGAATGTATTTGCCTGGTGACTGGATGATTCTCAACATAACCGGATCCTTGTAGGGAGTTGGCGATGGTAACGTTCAGATATCAGGTGATGACGCGCCGACTTCGCCGCCGGCTTGTTGTTGTGCTTCGACTATGAGCGCCTGCCGCCCGCCTGGCGAGCCACGCGATTTTTGTTCCATTATGGAACATCATCATAGCGATAACGTTTCATGATGAAACGCCAATGCGCGTTTTTTCGCCGCGAAAGCGAACTGGCGCACACCCCAACGTATAACTGCGTAAAGAGTGGATTCTGCGGGCGTTTCAGCTTTAATTTTGACCATGTTTCCCCTATCCTTAGCGCCACTACTGGGAAAGGGCGAAAACAGCCCGCATGATGGGATTGATAACGATGAAACGGACAAAAAACATCAACCAAGAGACGTTCCGCAAATCCTGGCGCAGCTACCGTGTCGCGCCCGTGGCCTTGGCGATCAGCGCCGTCTTTATGCTGGCCGGCTGCGAGAAGAGCGATGAAACGGTCTCCCTGTATCAGAATGCCGATGACTGTTCGCGCGCCAACCCTTCGATGAGCGAGCAGTGCACCACCGCCTACAACAACGCCCTGAAAGAAGCGGCGAAAACCGCGCCGAAATACGCCACCCGCGAAGACTGCGTCGCCGAGTTCGGCGAAGCGCAGTGCACCCAGGCGCCGGCTCCGGCGCAGGCCGGCATGGCGGCGGAATCGCAAAGCAGCGGCAGCTTCTGGATGCCGCTGATGGCGGGCTACATGATGGGCCGCCTGATGGGCGGTTCCGGTTTCGCGCAGCAGCCGCTGTTCACCTCCAAGAACGCCGCCAGCCCGGCGAACGGCAAGTTTGTCGACGCCAGCGGCAAGAGCTACGGCCCGGCCACCGCCGGCGGTCGCACCATGACGGTGCCGAAAACCGCCATGGCGCCGAAGCCTGCGGTCACCAACACCGTGACCCGCGGCGGTTTCGGCGAGACCGTGGCCAAGCAGACCAGCATGCAGCGCAGCAGCGCCACCTCCAACTCCGGCTCTCGCAGCATGGGCGGTTGATGCATGAAACGTATTGCCATTACCGAGCGCCCGGACTGGCGCGAAAAAGCGACCGAGTTCGGCTTCCGTTTCCACACCATGTACGGCGAGCCGTACTGGTGTGAAGACGCCTATTACCAGTTCACGCTGGCGCAGATTGAAGAGATCGAAAATGCCACCGCCGAGCTGCATCAGATGTGCCTGCAGGTGGTGGAGAAAGTGGTCGCCAGCGACGAGCTGATGGCCAAGTTCTGCATCCCGAAACACACCTGGGAATTCGTGCGCAGCTCCTGGCGCACCAACCAGCCGTCGCTGTATTCGCGTCTCGATCTGGCCTACGACGGCGTCAATCCGCCGAAGCTGCTGGAGAACAACGCCGATACGCCCACCTCACTGTATGAAGCGGCCTTCTTCCAATGGCTGTGGCTGGAAGACCAGATCAACGCCGGCAAGCTGGATCCGGAATCGGATCAGTACAACAGCCTGCAGGAGAAACTGATCGAGCGTTTCGCCGAGCTGAAAGCGCATCACGGCTTCGGCCTGTTGCACCTGGCCTGCTGCCAGGACAGCGAAGAAGATCGCGGCACGGTGCAATACCTGCAGGACTGCGCGCAGGAAGCCGGTCTGCCGACCGAGTTCCTGTTCATGGAAGAGATCGGCCTCGGCGAGAAAGGCCAGTTCACCGATCTGCAGGATCAGGTGATCGGCAACCTGTTCAAGCTCTATCCGTGGGAATTCATGCTGCGCGAGATGTTCTCCACCAAGCTGGAAGACGCCGGCGTGCGCTGGCTGGAGCCGGCCTGGAAAAGCATCATCTCCAACAAGGCGCTGCTGCCGCTGCTGTGGGAAATGTTCCCGAATCACCCTAACCTGCTGCCGGCTTATTTCGCGCAAGACGATCATCCGCCGATGGATCATTACGTCACCAAACCGCTGTTCTCACGCGAAGGCGCCAATATCCAGATCGTCGAAAACGGTCAGGAAGTGGCGCGCGTCGATGGACCGTACGGTGAAGAAGGCATGATCGTGCAGCAGTTCCATCCGCTGCCGAAGTTCGAAGACAGCTACACGCTGATCGGCAGCTGGCTGGTGAACGATCAACCCTGCGGCATCGGCCTGCGCGAAGATCGCGAACTGATCACGCAGGATCTGTCGCGCTTCTATCCGCACACCATCCTCGGCTGATCGCCCCGCTGAAGGCAAAAACGCCAGTCTCTGACTGGCGTTTTTCTTTAGCCCACCTGCACCGACAGCATGCTCAGCGCTCCCATTTCGATACCGTCGATCGGCACGCTGATGGCCTCTTTTCCATCCCAGCCGCCGAGCACATACAGCAATGGCAGATAGTGTTCCGGCGTCGGGTTCGACAGCGCCGCGCCCTCATGGCGCATGAAATCCACCAGCGGGTGGTTATCGCCCCGATAACGCAGGTTATCCCGGACAAAGTTATTGAAAGACTCCGCCCACGGATAGGCGCTGGTATCGCCCTGCCATTTCACCATGCGCAGGTTGTGTACCACGTTGCCGCTGGCGACGATCATCACGCCCTCATCCCGCAGCGCCGCGAGTTTGCGGCCCAGCTCATAGTGGTAAGCCGCCGGCTGAGTGCCGTCGACGCTGAGCTGCACCACCGGGATATCGGCATTGGGATACATCTTGATCAATACGCCCCAGGTGCCGTGATCCAACCCCCACTCGCCGAGATCCGCCGTTACCGGCACCGGCGCCAGAATGTGCTGCAGCTGCGCAGCCAGCGCGGGGGAACCCGGCGCAGGGTAGCGGGTATCAAACAGCGCCTGCGGGAACCCGCCGAAGTCGTGAATGGTTTTGGGTTTTTCCATAGCGGTGACCGCAGTGCCGCGGGTATACCAATGCGCAGAAACCGCCACGATCGCCTTCGGACGCGGCAATGACTCACCCAACGCACGCCATGCCTGGGTGTAGCGGTTGTCTTCCAGCACGTTCATCGGGCTACCGTGGCCAAGAAACAGTGCCGGCATACGAGAGGTGTTCATAGAGCGATCCTTAGTTCAAATTGTGCTATGGCGTTACATTACGCGCTTTGCCGCAGCAACACAGCCGGATAACCGTGATGAAGATATTCAATAAATTTGAATTAAAAATCGCAAAAATGCACCGGCAAACAAAAAGTTAAAAAATGAATGATTTTCAAATGATTAATAAAAATCATGAATACCATGGCATTACTGCCACACAGATCTAAATTGTGAAAAATTTATGTATTTTTTGTTAACACAATCGATACACTCCTCCTGCCGTCGACAGGGTGTTGGCAGCCCGTCGGCGCTACGGGAATCACGTCTCACCAAGGAGGAATTCATGTTCAGACTCACACTGGCAACCCGCCTGGCGCTTTCCATGTCCTTGTTAGCCACCGGGGCGGCAGCCGCCAAAGCGACGGACAACGCGCCGCTGACGCAGCGCGAAGACCCTTACTTCCTTCAGGCGCAAGCTCAGCTGCAACAGCGACTGAAACAGACCCCAAACACCAACCGCGCTAAAAACGTCATTCTGGTGGTCGGTGACGGCATGGGGTTTTCCACCGTGACCGCCGCCCGTATTTTTGAAGGACAGCAGCGCGGCGTGGACGGCGAATCCAACGTGCTGGCCTGGGAAGCCTTCCCCTATCTGGCGGCAGCCAAAACCTATTCCGCCGACGCCCAAATCACCGACTCCGCGCCCAGCGCGGTGGCGATGACCACCGGCGTCAAAACCATCAACGATCTGATGGGTCTCAACCATACGGCCGCCCTCAACAACTGCGAGGATCAGCAAACCAAGGCCGTCACCACGCTGTGGGAGATGGCCGCAACGCTCGGCATGTCCACCGGCGCCGTGACGACCGCGACCATTACCCACGCCACGCCGGGCGCCACCTATGCCCATATCGCCAACCGCGACTGGGAGTCTGACGCCAAAATGCCGGCGGATGCCCTGGCCGCAGGCTGCCGCGACATCGCGCGCCAGCTGGTGGAAATGAAATACGGCAACGGCCTGAACGTGGCGATGGGCGGCGGGCGCGCCAACTTCCTGCCCGACAGCGTGAGCGATCCGGAATATCCCGGCAAGAAAGGCGCCAGAAGGGACGGCCGTGACCTGACGCAGGCCTGGCTGCAACGCTACGGCGAGCGCGGACAATACGTCTGGAATCAGGCCCAGTTCGACAAAATCGAACCGGGCAACGTCGACCATTTGCTGGCCCTGTTCGAGCCGTCGCACATGAACTTCGAGCATGACCGGCGGCAAGACGCGGCGGGAGAGCCTTCGCTGGCGGAAATGACCGGCAAGGCCATCGATATTCTGGCCAGGAATCCCGAAGGCTATCTGTTGCTGGTGGAAGGCGGGCGCGTCGATCACGGCAGCCATAACGGCAACGCCTACCGCACGCTAAGCGACGCGGTCGCCCTGAACGAGGCGGTGAAAACCATTGTCGGCAAGGTCAACCTGGACGAAACGCTGGTGATCGTGACCGGCGATCACAGCCACACGCTGACCATCGCCGGCTATGCCAAGCGCGGCAATCCTATCCTCGGCATTTCCGTCGGCGTCGACGGTAAACCTCGGCTGGGCAGCGACGGCAAGCCCTACACCACCCTCGGTTTCGCCAACGGCCCCGGCGGCGCGATCCCGCTGACCGAGCGCCCGGCATTGACCATGGAGCAAACCACCGCGCCCGACTTTATTCAGCCGGCGCTGGTGCCGCTGAAAAGCGAGACGCACGGCGGGGAAGATCTCGGCATCTACGCCATCGGCCCCTGGGCACATCTGTTCCAGGGTACGGTTGAGGAGAACTACACCTTCCACGTGATGAATTACGCCAGCCGCATCAGCGAACGCCTGTCAGAACGGTAGATACAAAAAAGCCGCATTACGCGGCTTTTTTATCGTTGAAAGCGGCCGGCTATCAGCTGGCTTTTTTCTCGTGCGCCTGGCGGTAGGCCACCAGATCTTCGATGGTCAGCACCACCATGTCGTGCTGTTTGGCGAAGGCGATCACTTCCGGCGCATGCGCCATGCTGCCATCGTCGTTGGTCAGTTCACACAGCACGCCGGCAGGTTTGAAACCGGCCATGGAGACCAGATCGATGGTCGCTTCGGTGTGGCCGCGACGGCTCAGCACGCCGCCCGGCTGCGCGCGCAGCGGGAACACGTGGCCCGGACGGTTCAGGTCGCTCGGCTTGGCGCTGTCTGCCACCGCCGCACGGATGGTGGTCAGGCGATCGGAAGCGGAAACCCCGGTGGTCACGCCCTGCGCCGCTTCGATGGTCACGGTGAAGGCGGTCTGGAACTGGCTGGAGTTGTTGGTCACCATCATCGGCAGCTCAAGCTGCTGACGACGTTCTTCGGTGATGCACAGGCACACGATGCCGCTGCCGTGGCGAATGGTCAGCGCCATCTGCTCAACGGTCATGGTTTCCGCGGCGAAGATCATGTCACCTTCGTTTTCACGGTTTTCATCATCGAGCACCATCACGCCGCGCCCGTTGCGCAGTGCGTCGATCGCGCGTTCAACGCGTTCTGTCGGCGTGCCGAAGTCTGAAAGTAGCGTCTGATTCATGGTAAAAAACCTCATTAAAAATTATGGATTACCAGAACCAGGGCGATCTTGAGGAGTAGCTAGCAATAGCTAAAAAAATAACGCAAGCGGGCGCATGCCCGGCAGATACCGTTACTCTCTCCCATCCGGACTATAACCGTCGGCCCCGGAATTACACCGGATCTGCTGACCTCTAACCGGCCTTTACAGGCTGGCTGAGCGCTCGCGGGCTTTCACCGTAGAAGGTGATTTACCGCCGGTGGGGACTTTCACCCCGCCCTGAGAATAAGCAAGATGACTATAACGCTAATGGATAGACAGGGCAATTGGCAAAAGCACAATTCGGCCACGCGCGGCGAATGCGCTTAATGGTGTTTATCCGGCGGGCAACTCGCATTACACTAAGCGGCAGCTATTAAACTCTGAAAGGGATACGCCATGATTGACCCGAAAAAAATCGAACAAATCGCACGCCAGGTTCATGAGTCCATGCCTAAAGGCGTTCGTGAATTCGGGGAAGACGTTGAGAAAAAAATCCGTCAGGTGCTGCAGTCGCAGTTGACCCGCCTGGATTTGGTTAACCGCGAAGAGTTCGACGTGCAGACTCAGGTGCTGTTGCGCACCCGCGAAAAGCTGGCGCTGTTGGAACAGCGCATGGCCGAGCTGGAAAGCAAGCTGAGCGCGGCGCCGGCCGCCAAACAGGAAGACGAATAATTCCCGCCAAGGGCGCGCACCGCGCGCCCTTGTTCTTTACGTCGCCCGGCGTTAGCCGCGCCCGTCTTTGATCGCTTTGATGATGTTGGTGGTCGACAGGCCGTCTTCAAAGTTCAGCACTTTGACATCGCCGCCGTTGGCCCACACTTCCGCACTGCCGGCAATCTCTTCCGGCTTGTAATCGCCGCCTTTGACCAGCAGATCCGGCAAGATGTCGGCGATCAAGCGCTGCGGCGTGTCCTCCTCGAACGGCACCACCCAATCCACCGCTTCCAGCGCACCCAGCACAATCATGCGGTTCTCCAGCGCGTTGACCGGGCGTTTTTCCCCTTTCAGGCGTTTGGTCGACGCATCGCTGTTCACCGCCACGATCAGGCGATCGCCCAGCTTGCGAGCATTGGCCAGATAAGAGACGTGGCCGGCATGCAGAATGTCGAAGATGCCGTTGGTCATCACCACTTTTTCGCCGCGCTGACGCGCCTGCGCGACGGCCTGTTTCAACTGCGCTTCGGTCATCACGCCAAAACCGGTCTCGGCGCGGCCGCGCACCGCGTTCTCCAGTTCGATCGGCGACACGGTGGAGGTACCGAGCTTGCCCACCACCACGCCGGCGGCGGCATTGGCCAGGAAACAGGACTCTTCCAGCGAGTTGCCGGCGGCCAGCGAGGCGGCCAGCACGCCGATCACGGTGTCGCCGGCGCCGGTCACATCGAACACTTCCTGCGCCTGGGTCGGCAAGTGCAGCGGCTCAACGCCCGGCTGCAGCAGCGTCATGCCGTGTTCGGAACGGGTAACCAGCAGCGCCGACAGCTCGAAATCCGCCACCAGCTTCATGCCGCGTTCTACCAGTTCCGCTTCATCCTTACAGTGGCCCACCACCGCTTCGAACTCGGACAGGTTCGGCGTCAGCAGCGTCGCGCCGCGATAGCGCTCGAAATCGGATCCTTTCGGATCGATCAGCACCGGCACCTTGGCGGCGCGCGCCAGTTGGATCATGCCCTGCACCTGGCTGAGCGCGCCCTTGGCGTAATCGGACAGCACCAGCGCGCCGATCTGCGGCAGCGCCTGCTGAATGCGCTCCAGCATCGGCTGCGGATCAACGTTGGAGAAGCCTTCTTCGAAGTCGAGACGGATCAGTTGCTGGTTGCGCGACAGCACGCGCAGCTTGGTAATGGTCGGATGGGTCGGCACCGAGACGAAGTCGCAGCGCACGTTGACTTCATTCAGCTTGGCGCTCAGCGCCCGCGCCGCATCGTCGATGCCGGTCAGGCCCACCAGACGGGAAGTGGCGCCCAGCGAAGCGATGTTCATCGCCACGTTAGCCGCGCCGCCGGGACGCTCTTCGATGGTATCGACCTTGACCACCGGCACCGGGGCTTCCGGTGAAATGCGGCTGGTCGGCCCATACCAATAGCGATCCAACATGACGTCACCGACCACCAGCACACCGGCGCGGCGAAAATCAGGCAGCGTAACTTTCATCCGATAACTCCAAAAAAGAACAAAATTTTAGTGGCGCAGATATTACCACAGACCGCCGGAATACCCGCAAAAAGGTATTAATCCAGCCATTTGGCCCAGCTGGCGCGCACCTGCTCGCGCTCGGCGGCAAACAGCCCGCTGCCGACCTTGCCGGAATGTTCCTGCAGCGCCAGGTGGTGGATCTCGTCGCGCATGGTGACATAGGCCTGGGTCAGCGCGCGCGCCTCTTCATCCGGCATGATGTCGTAATTGGCCATCAGCTCGAAGATGCGCACGTTGTCCGACCAACGCGTCAGGCGCGGTTCACCCGGCGCATAGCGTAAGACCAGATATTGGGCGATAAATTCGATGTCGGTAATGCCGCCCTCATCGGCCTTGATATCAAACAGATCGCGCTGCTTGTTGCCGAGATGGTTGCGCATCTTTTCGCGCATCTCGCGCACTTCGCGCTTCAGGGTCTGCGCATCGCGCGTTTTGCACAGGATCTCGCGCCGGATCGCGTCGAACTGCTGATGCAGCGCCGGATCGCCGTGCACGATGCGCGCGCGCACCAGAGCCTGATGCTCCCAGGTCCAGGCTTCGTTTTGCTGGTAGTCGGCGAACGCCTCGACGGTGCTGACCAGCATCCCCGCGGCGCCGGAAGGCCGCAGGCGCGCGTCCACCTCATACAGAATGCCCGAGGACGTGCGGGTGCTGAACAGATGCATCACCCGCTGCGCCAGCCGCAGGTAGAACTGGCGGCCGTCGATGCAGCGATCGCCGTCGGTCATCACCTCCGGCGGGCAATCCAACAGGAACACCAGATCGAGATCGGAACTGTACCCCAGCTCCCAGCCGCCCAGTTTGCCATAGCCGATCACCGCAAAGCCGCGCCCCTCCCGCTCCTGCAAATGGGTGGGCTGGCCATAGCGCGCCACCATGTCGCTCCAGGCCTGTTGCACCACCGCGTCGATGATCGCCTCAGCCAGATAAGTCAGGTGATCGCTCACTTTCATCACCGGCAGCGCGCCGGCGATATCCGCAGCGGCGATGCGCAGCTGCTGAGCCTGTTTGAACTGACGCAGCGCCTCCAGCTTTTGCTCTTCGTCGTCTTCCGGCACCCGCAGCAGATACTGCCGCAGCTCGCTGCGGTAGGCGTCCAGCGCCACCGGCTGATACAGCGTGGCCGGATCCAGCAGCTCGTCCAGCAGCAGCGGGTAACGCGACAGCTGGTTGGCGACCATCGGCGACGCGGCGCACAGGCGGATCAGATGGCTGAGCGCCGCATGGTACTCCACCAGCAACTCGAGATAGGTAGTGCGGGTGACGATGCTCAGCAGCAGCTGCGCCAGCCGCACCAGCGCGGTCGGTGCGTCCTGGCGCGGGCATACCTCCGCCAGCAGGCGCGGCATCAGCTGATCGAGCACGTCGCGGCCGCGCGGGCCGATGGTGCGCTTGTCGACGTCGTGACGAAAATCGGCGATGGTGCGCAGCATCTGTCGACGCGCCTCTTCGTCCAGGTGCGGCGTCAGCGGCGCCAGCTCGTTCTCCTCCAGCGCGTCCTGCCACAGACTGTGATAGTGCTGGTAATCGGGATCTTCGCCGACATCCGGGCTATCGTCACCGATCAGGTCGTCGAACACCGCGCGCACCGCCTGCATGTGCACGTCCAGCGCCGCCATCAGCGCCGGCCAATCCGCCAACCCCATGCCGTAGGCCAACCGGGCCTGATCGAGCGCCTCCTGCGGCAGCGTCTGGGTTTGCTGATCGCCGATCGCCTGCAGCAGGTTCTCCAGCCGCCGCAGGAACAGGTAGGCGGCGCTCAGCGCCCGCACCTGCTTGCTTTCCAGCAGCCCCAGCTCGCCCACCGCCTGCAGCGTCGGCAGCAGCGAACGCCCCTGCAGCGCCGGTTCACGGCCGCCGCGGATCAGCTGGAATACCTGGGTGATGAATTCGATTTCGCGAATGCCGCCGGCGCCCAGCTTGATGTTGTCCTTCAGGCCGCGCCGCCGCACTTCACGGGCGATCATGCCCTTCATGTTGCGCAGAGACTGAATGACGCTGAAATCAATGTAACGACGGAACACGAACGGCCGCAGCGTTTTACGCAGCTCCTGGCTGTAGGCGTCTTCCGCCCCGCCCATCAGGCGCGCCTTCACCATCGCATAGCGTTCCCAGTCGCGCCCCTGTTCCTGGTAGTAATCCTCCAGCGCCGCAAAGCTCATCACCAACGGGCCGCTGTCGCCGAACGGCCGCAGCCGCATGTCCACGCGATAGACGAAGCCATCGATGGTCTGTTGATCCAGCGCCTTGATCAGCCGCTGGCCGAGACGGGTGAAGAACTGGGCGTTATCCAGCTCGCGCCGCCCGCCCTGGGTTTGACCATTTTCCGGGTAAGCGAAGATCAGATCGATGTCCGACGAGAAGTTCAGTTCGCCGCCGCCCAGCTTGCCCATGCCGAGGACCAGCAGCGGCTGCGGTTCGCCGTCGGCATTGCACGGCGTGCCCCACTCGCGGCAACAGGTTTGGTACAGCCAGTCGCGCGCGCTGACGATCAGCGTCTCCGCCAGCCCGCTCAGCTGCAGCAACGTTTCTTCGGTCGAACACAGCCCCTGCGCCTGCGCCCAGGCGATGCGCACCAGCGTTTCGCGGCGAAACAGACGCAGCGTGCGCATCAGTTGCGCTTCGTCGCGCACCTCTTCCAGCTCGTCCTGCAACCAGGCGGCGTAGTGTTGCCACTCGCCAGGCGCCGGCGGCTGTTCGCGCAGCGTCGCCAGCCAGGCCGGCTGGGCGAGCAGCGCGTCGCTGACGAAGTCGCTCGACGCCAGCACCCACTGCTCTTGCTCGCTAAAGGCGCAGTCCGCGCCGTGAACTTCCTGAAAACGCTGCACAACCTGCTGTGCCTGAGCCTGTAACGCGGCTGAAAGTGGCGACATAGTGTATGACCCGTTCTGCGGCCCACGGCTGGCGGGCCGGCTGGATTAACGAAGCGCGCCGTTTAACCAGAATGGCGCATGCGATAAGGCCTGTTTGCGGCTGGCTTCATACCAGCCCTGGCGGCGCTCGCTCAGCGCCGCCTGCAGCTCGCGCCAGGCGTCGATATAAGGCCCGGTCTGCTCGTCGGGGTAAGCGCCCGACAGCAGGACCAGCGCCGAAATCTGACGCGTCAGGCGCGGCAATTGTTCCTGATATTCATCTTCGTTCAGCGTACGGCTGAAGGCTTCTTTCAGCTCCGCGCCGCTGCGCCCCAGCATGATGTCGCTGAAGCGTTTGAAAGAACCGTCCAGTTTGGCCTGCCCTTTGGCGTCGATAAACGGCCGCCAGGCGCCGCGCACCAGCCATGATGTGAGCGCCAACTTACATTGCAGATAGGCCGCGCTGTAGCACAGGCTTTCCGGTTGCGCGGCTTTGTCCGCCAACAGCGGTTCGAGCTCGGTCAGGCGGGCGCGCAGATCGGCGCTGGCCTTGCGCGGCACCAGGCCGCCGAAGATCACCAGCGCCTGGCGGATGGTGCCGACCGCTTCGAGGACCGCCCCGCGCGCCTGCGCATCGCCGCGCAGCCACAGCTCCTCATGGTACTGCCAATGGTTGAGCGCCAGCTCGAAGGCGGCGATCATCCCCTGCTCCACGGTCGCCTTCGCCGCCGGCTTCAGCACCCGCAGCGGGCGCACCTCGCGCGGCGGATTGCCCTGCGCCAGGTGGTAGCCGCGCGCCGCCTTGCTCAGGCTGCCCTGACGCAGCCCGCCATGGGCCGCCAGCTCGCCGGCCAATGCCAGCAGATCGGCGGTGTTGCCTTTCAGCAGCTCCAGTTCGATCTCGCTCAGGGCTTCGCTGAGGTCACCGGCACGCACCTCTCCCTGATCCAAGCCAATCTCGATCTCGCTTTGGCCGTAAGTGACCACCCACTTTTCACGCGCAAAGTCGGTACGGAACAGCGGCTGCAACGCCTGCTGCAGCGCCGCGATATCACAATCCTGTGGCCAGATGTCGGCAGGAAACTGCGCCAGCGCCAGCTGCGGCTCGGCGATAGCGACGTTGTATTCCGGACGTTGGTGCAGGCCGGCCACCACTTTACCGGCGGTTTTGATGGTCATCTCATAACGATCGTCGAAACCGCGAATGCGCAGCCCCATGTCGTGATTGCGCAGGAAGTTATCGGCCGTTTCGAAGTAAATGTTGGTCAGTTTTTGCGGCGCGGAATGCTGATGCGGCCAGGCGGCAAGCCATTGCGGCAGAGCGGCCACCGCTTGCGGCGCGGCGATGAATTTCAGTTCAATTTCAACGGTCATAATTCTTTAACACCAATAAGTTATGCATTCACGTCTGTTTCAGCGCGGCGCGTTCGGCCGCCGCATACTGCCCAATGACGCACAGTTGCCGTTATCTTACCGCGATTCCCGGCGCCTTAACCCTGCTAACTGTAGAAAAAACCTGTTACGTTATAAAACGCCGCGCAACTCACAGAATCAGCCACAGTAAGATAGTTCTCATTCCGGTTTTGGCGTTGCGTCGTCAGACTGAACGCTCTACTATCGTTCCATAAATTCACCAAGAAACGATGAACTAATGCAGAAATTACGCCTGATTTGCCTTGCCGCGCTGAGCTTCAGCATCACTTGGGGCGCACATGCCGAAGATAAACGCTATATCTCCGATGAGTTAAGCACTTACGTCCATAGCGGCCCAGGTAATCAGTACCGTATTGTCGGCACTCTGAACGCCGGTGAAGAAGTCACCCTGCTGAGCGTCAACGACAGCACCAACTACGGCCAGATCCGCGATCCGAAAGGCCGCACCACCTGGATCCCACTCGATCAGCTCAGCCAGACGCCGAGCCTGCGCACCCGCGTGCCCGAGCTGGAACAGCAGGTGAAAACCCTGACCGACAAGCTGGCCAACATCGATAACACCTGGAACCAGCGCACGGCGGAAATGCAGGAAAAAGTCGCGGGCAGCGACAGCACCATCAGCAGCCTGCAGAAGGAAAACCAGGATCTGAAAAACCAGCTGGTGGTCGCGCAGAAGAAGGTTAACGCCGTTAACCTGCAGCTCGACGACAAACAGCGCACCATTATTCTGCAGTGGTTCATGTACGGCGGCGGCGTCGCCGGCGTCGGCTTGCTGCTGGGCCTGCTGTTGCCGCACCTGATCCCGCGCCGCAAGAACAACAATCGCTGGATGAACTGATCTCAGTATCGTTCAGTTTGAGTATGGGCGCCTGCGGGCGCCCTTTTTATTGGCGCCGACATCCCGCGGCCAATTCATGTAATCTGATAGACAGAGCCTTACACGATATTCAGGAGTCAACAGTGCAGATTTATCTGGTCGGCGGCGCCGTTCGCGACAGCCTGCTCGACATTCCGGTGGTCGATCATGATTGGGTGGTGGTGGGCGCCACGCCGGCCGAGCTGCTGGCATTGGGCTACCAGCAGGTCGGCAAAGACTTTCCGGTATTCCTCAATCCCGACACCCACGAGGAGTACGCGCTGGCGCGCACCGAGCGCAAATCCGGCCAGGGATACACCGGTTTTACCTGCTATGCCGCGCCGGACGTCACGCTGGAGGAGGATCTGCTGCGGCGCGATCTGACCATCAACGCCATCGCCCGTTCCGCCGAGGGGGAGCTGATTGATCCTTACGGCGGCGTGGCCGATCTGCAGGCGCGCGTGCTGCGCCACGTTTCCGACGCCTTCGGCGAAGATCCGCTGCGCGTACTGCGCGTGGCGCGCTTCACCGCCCGCTTCGCCCATCTGGGTTTTCGCATCGCCGACGAAACGCTCGCCCTGATGCGCCGGATGGCGCACAGCGGTGAACTGGCCGCGCTGACCGCCGAACGCGTCTGGAAAGAAACGGAAAAGGCGCTGCAAAGCCAGAGCCCGCAGGTCTATTTTCAGGTGCTGCGCGACTGCGATGCGCTGGCGGTGCTGTTCCCGGAAATCGACGCGCTGTTCGGCGTGCCGGCTCCCGCCAAGTGGCACCCGGAGATCGACACCGGCGTGCACACGCTGATGGCGTTGGCGATCGCCGCCCGCCTCACGCCGGAGGTGGACGTGCGCTTCGCCACCCTGTGCCATGACCTCGGCAAGGGATTGACGCCAAAAGAGTTCTGGCCGCATCACCACGGCCACGGCCCGGCCGGCGTGCGGCTGGTTGAGGCGCTGTGCCAGCGGCTGCGGGTGCCTAACCCGGTGCGCGATCTGAGCAAGCTGGTGGCCGAGTACCATGATCTGATCCACACCGTGAACAAGCTGCGGCCGGAGACCCTATTGAAGCTGTTCGACGCCATCGACGTCTGGCGCAAGCCGCACCGGCTGGAGCAGATGATCCTGACCAGCGAGGCGGACGCGCGCGGCCGTACCGGCTTTGAGGAGAATCCCTATCCACAGGGCGACTATCTGCGCCAGGCGTATCAGGTGGCGAACGCGGTATCGATTAAAGAGGTGGTGGCCAGCGGGCTGCAGGGCACCGCGATCCGCGACGAGCTCAAACGCCGCCGCCAGCAGGCGCTGGCCGAGTGGAAGCTCACCCAAACCATCATCAACGATCAGGCATAAAAAAACCCCGCGGAGCGGGGTTTTTTCTTGGCGTGAAGGCTTACAGGAACACCATGTAAACCACGGCCGCCACGATAAAGCGGTAGATAGCGAACGGCACGAACGAGATGCGTTTGATCAGCGACAGGAAGGTCTTGATCGCAACCAGCGCCACCACGAAGGCGGTGACGAAACCGACGGCGAACATCGGCAGGTCGCCCCAGGTCAGGAAGTGCAGGCTCTTATACAGATCCAGGCCGCTGGCGCCAATCATCATCGGCACAGCCAGAATGAAGGAGAACTCGGACGCCGCATAGCGGTTCACGCCCACCAGCATGCCGCCGGCGATAGTGGAACCCGAACGGGAGAAGCCCGGCCACAGCGCCAGACACTGGAAGCAACCGATCATGAACGCCTGACGGTAAGTGATGTCATCCAACCCTTCCGCGCTAGGCTTCTTCGGCTTCAGCCATTCCGCCGCCAGCAGCAGCAGGCCGCCGACCACCAACGCGTACATCACGTTTTTCGGCGCAAACAGCGACTTGATGAAATCATGGAAGGCCAGCCCCAGCACCACCGCCGGGATCATCGCCAGCAGGATGTGCCCCAGCTTCAGCTGGCCGCTGGTTTTGCCTTCGTGCTCCACCGGCTTGCCGCCGAAATGGATGCCGATCAGACCGAACAACCGGCGCCAGAACATCACGACGACGGCCAGGATCGACCCCAGCTGGATAATGACTTCAAAGGTTTTGGCTTTGTCGCCGGTAAAGCCCAGCCACTCGCCGACGATGATCATATGCCCGGTGGAAGACACCGGCAAAAATTCGGTTAATCCCTCGACAACCCCAAGAACAAACGCAATAAACAGTGAATGCATGTCTGCCATGTGCTTCGCTCACCCCATAAAATAACGGCTATCACATAAAAAAGCGGCAATGCTTAAAGACAATGCCGCTAAAACAATTCTCAGGATTAAGACCAGGTTAACGGTCTTTCGTTGCAAGCAGATGACATAAAATCATGCGGGACGGGTGCCGCGCTCAATGATCACGCCGACCCGATTGGCATGTGCTACAGCGCCCGGTTTGCTGACCTTAATACGGACCCAGGGGGAATTGAAGCGCTGGAGCAAAATTTCAGATATTTCCTCCGCCACGCGCTCCACCAGCGCGAACCGGTTCGACTCCACGTGTTGGATCACGGCATCGCTGACGTCGGCATAGCTCAGACAGTCATTTACGTCGTCGCTGGCGGCGGCCGGCCGGTTATCCCAGCCCATTTCGATATCGAACACCAGCTTCTGACGAATGCCCTGTTCCCACTCATAAACGCCAATGGTGGTAATTACGGTAAGCTCTTCAATAAATACGATATCCATCACGTCATTCTCTGTTTTTGGCCTTGCCGGATACCACTTCCAGCGGAATGTGCGTATTATCCATAGATGTTGCGAGTAAAACGACCATTATTAAACGGAACCGCGTTATGAGTGCTACCGCGCTTGGCATGATTATCTTCGCGTATCTGTGCGGCTCGATTTCGAGCGCGATCCTGGTTTGCCGGATCGCCAGGCTGCCGGACCCGCGTGAACATGGCTCAGGAAACCCCGGGGCGACCAACGTCCTGCGCATCGGCGGCCGGCTGGCGGCGGCGGCGGTGCTGGTGTTCGATATTCTGAAAGGGATGTTGCCGGTCTGGCTGGCCTACAAACTCAATGTGCCGCCGCTGTATCTGGGCCTGACGGCGATCGCCGCCTGTCTTGGGCACATCTATCCGGTGTTCTTCCACTTCCGCGGCGGTAAAGGCGTGGCGACGGCGTTTGGCGCCATCGCGCCTATCGGCTGGGATCTGACCGGCCTGATGACCGGCACCTGGCTGCTGACGGTGTTGCTCAGCGGCTACTCTTCGCTCGGCGCCATCGTCAGCGCGCTGATCGCCCCGTTCTACGTCTGGTGGTTCAAACCGCAGTTCACCTTCCCGGTGGCGATGCTCTCCTGCCTGATCCTGATGCGGCATCACGACAATATTCAGCGCCTGTGGCGCGGCCAAGAAGGCAAGATTTGGGGCAAGTTCCGCAAGAAGAAAAACGACGCGGATGAGGATAACGGCGACCAGCCGAAAGACGAATAACGTAAGGGCCGGATAATCCGGCCCTTTGTTTTATACCGCAGGCAGTTCCGCCAGCGGCCAGCGCGGCCGCACCGACACGCTCAGCTCCGGGTTGGCGCCGCTCTTCAGCCGCACCATGCCGGCATAGGCGATCATCGCGCCGTTGTCGGTGCAAAATTCCGGGCGGGCATAGAACACTTCCCCGCCGCGTTTCTGCATCATCTCCGCCAGTTTGGCGCGCAGCGTGCGGTTGGCGCTCACGCCGCCGGCCATCACCAGGCGTTTGAAGCCGGTCTGCTCCAGCGCGCGTTTGCATTTTATCGCCAGCGTATCCACCACCGCATCCTCGAAGGCGCGGGCGATGTCGGCACGCGTCTGATCGTCGTTGCCGTTGGAGCGAATGGTGTTGGCGGCAAAGGTTTTCAGCCCGGAGAAACTGAAGTCCAGTCCCGGACGGTCGGTCATCGGCCGCGGGAAGGTGAAACGCCCCGCCGTACCCTGCTGCGCCATCTTCGACAGCATCGGCCCGCCGGGATAATCCAGGCCGAGCAGCTTGGCGGTTTTGTCGAACGCTTCGCCGGCGGCATCGTCGATCGACTCGCCCAGCAGTTCATATTCACCGATGCCGGTGACGCTGATCAGCTGAGTGTGGCCGCCGGAGACCAGCAGCGCGACGAACGGGAACGCCGGCGGGTTATCTTCCAGCATCGGCGCCAGCAGGTGGCCTTCCATGTGGTGCACCGGCACCGCCGGCACGTTCCAGGCGAACGCCAGCGCGCGCCCGACGGTAGCGCCGACCAGCAGCGCGCCTACCAGGCCCGGCCCGGCGGTATAAGCCACGCCGTCGATATCGGCCGGGGTCAGGTTGGCCTCTTTCAGCGCCGCCTGAATCAGCGGCACGGTTTTGCGCACGTGATCGCGGGAGGCCAGTTCCGGCACCACGCCGCCGTAGTCGGCGTGCAGCTTCACCTGGCTGTATAATTGGTTGGCCAACAAACCGGTTTGATCGTCATACACTGCAATTCCGGTTTCATCGCAGGACGTTTCTATACCCAGTACTCGCATTACATTTCCCATCATTCACGTGCGGCCGCCAGTCTACCACATTCCGCCGCATTTACCGCCGATGCGGCGCATCTTGTCACCGGCTTGCGCCTATGTCGATGATTCATCCAGAAAATGCCCGAGCGATTAAACACGAGCATTTTTTTCTGATTAGTCTATAATCAGCGCCCGGTGCAAAATTGCGCACGTTGCGGCAGAGCGACGCGGGTTTCAATTTGCTGTGATGCTTTACAAAGCAGCATCCATTGGAGTAAAATTCCGCACCATTTTGAAAAGGCTGGCGCTTGGCCAGCAACAAACCGAATTTTATTGAGGTGAGAGGCACATGCCGGTAATTAAAGTACGTGAAAACGAGCCATTTGACGTTGCTCTGCGTCGTTTCAAACGCTCTTGCGAAAAAGCGGGTGTTTTAGCTGAAGTTCGTCGTCGTGAGTTTTATGAAAAACCAACTACCGAACGTAAACGCGCTAAAGCTTCTGCTGTGAAACGTCACGCGAAGAAACTGGCTCGCGAAAACGCACGCCGCACTCGTCTGTATTAATTCTTCGGGGGCAACCCCACCGCGTGAATTTCTGATTTTCAAAATCGCGCAGACCGAGTAGTTGCATACGAAGGCCGTGCTTTCCGAAAGGAATGCGCGGCTTGTTCTCGTTTATAGGCTAATGAAGTAAGGGCTTATGGCTGGACGAATTCCGCGCGTATTTATCAATGACTTGCTGGCTCGCACCGACATCGTCGATTTGATCGACGCCCGCGTGAAGCTCAAGAAGCAAGGCAAGAACTACCACGCGTGCTGTCCGTTCCACCACGAAAAGACGCCTTCATTTACCGTTAATGGCGAAAAGCAGTTTTATCACTGTTTTGGATGTGGTGCGCACGGCAACGCCGTCGACTTTTTGATGAATTACGACCGACTCGAGTTTGTCGAAACCATCGAAGAGCTGGCGACCATGCACGGGTTGGAAGTGCCTTACGAAGCGGGCACCGGGCCGACCCAGATCGAACGCCATCAGCGCCAGAGCCTATACCAACTGATGGAACAGCTCAGCGCGTTCTATCAACAGTCACTGCAGCAGTCCTCCGGGGCGCCGGCGCGCAGCTATTTGCAGCAGCGCGGATTAAGTGACGACGTTATTCGCCATTTCGCCATCGGCTTCGCGCCGGCGGGATGGGACAACGCCCTGAAGCGTTTCGGCCGCGACGCCGACTCGCGCCGCGCATTGAACGATGCCGGCATGCTGGTGACTAACGATCAGGGGCGTTCGTACGACCGTTTCCGCGAACGGGTGATGTTCCCCATCCGCGACAAGCGCGGGCGCGTCATCGCCTTCGGCGGCCGCGTGCTGGGCGACGGCATGCCCAAGTACCTGAACTCGCCGGAAACCGAAGTTTTCCATAAGGGCCGCCAGCTGTACGGCCTGTATGAAGCACAGCAGAATCACCCTACCCTGCAGCGGCTGCTGGTGGTGGAAGGGTATATGGACGTGGTGGCGTTGGCGCAATTCGGCATCGATTATGCCGTCGCCTCGCTCGGAACCTCGACGACGGCTGAACACATTCAGCTGCTGTTCCGCGCCACCGACAACGTCGTCTGCTGTTACGACGGCGACCGCGCCGGCCGCGAAGCGGCCTGGCGGGCGCTGGAAACCGCGCTGCCGTACCTGAACGACGGGCGCCAGCTGCGGTTCATGTTTTTACCCGATGGCGAAGACCCGGACACCCTGGTGCGCAAGGAAGGCAAAGAAGCCTTCGAGCAGCGAATGGAGCAGGCGCAGCCGCTGTCCACTTTCCTGTTCGAAAGCCTGCTGCCGCAGGTGGATTTGAGCAGCCCGGACGGGCGCGCCAAGCTGAGCACGCTGGCGCTGCCGCTGATTACTCAGGTGCCGGGCGAAACGTTGCGCTTGTACCTGCGTCAGGAGCTCGGCAACAAGCTGGGGCTGCTGGACGACAGCCAGCTCGACAAGCTGATGCCCAAGCAGGCTGAAAATGCGAATCCTTATCAGGCGCCCCAGCTAAAACGCACAACCATGCGTATACTGATAGGGTTACTGGTGCAAAATCCGCAGTTGGCTACACTTATCCCTTCGCTGGAAGGGTTGGAGCAGACCAAACAGGCGGGATTGCCGCTGTTCGTCGAACTGGTGCAGACCTGTTTGGCGCAGCCGGGCCTGACAACCGGGCAATTGCTTGAGCTGTATCGCGACAACAAATTCAGCCAGCAGCTTGAAACCTTGGCGACCTGGAACCATATGATCGTTGAGGACATGGTCGAACAGACCTTTTTGGATACGTTGGCCAGCCTGTACGACTCGGTGCTCGAGCAACGGCTGGAAACGCTGATCGCGCAGGCCAGAACGCGCGGCCTGAGCCCGGAGGAACGTGAAGAAGTCCGTTCCCTCAACCAGGTTTTAGCGAAGAAAAACTGAATACCAAACGGCTTAAGTGCCGATAATTGCGAGGGCAGAGCCCTGCACAGTGCCGCCATAGTGGGCCGCGGCGATAACGAAAACGCCCCAAATGCTATTGTTGGCGGTTTCGCCGACCGACACCAACCTAAATACTCTGAAGTGTGGATACCGTCTTATGGAGCAAAACCCGCAGTCACAGCTGAAGCTACTTGTCACCCGTGGTAAGGAGCAAGGCTATCTGACCTATGCTGAGGTCAATGACCATCTGCCGGAAGATATCGTCGACTCCGATCAGATCGAAGACATCATCCAGATGATTAACGACATGGGCATCCAGGTGATGGAAGAAGCACCGGACGCCGATGACCTGCTGCTCGCCGAAAACTCGAACAGCACGGACGAAGATGCGGAAGAAGCCGCCGCACAGGTTCTGTCCAGCGTGGAATCCGAAATCGGCCGCACCACCGACCCGGTGCGCATGTACATGCGCGAAATGGGTACCGTCGAACTGCTGACGCGCGAAGGCGAAATCGACATCGCCAAGCGCATCGAAGACGGCATCAACCAGGTGCAGTGCTCGGTTGCCGAATACCCGGAAGCCATTACCTATCTGCTTGAGCAGTACGATCGCGTCGAAGCGGGCGAAGCGCGCCTGTCCGATCTGATCACCGGCTTCGTCGATCCTAACGCGGAAGAGGACATCGCCCCAACCGCGACCCACATCGGTTCCGAACTGTCGAGCGAAGAGCAAGACGACGACGAAGAAGATGAGGATGCCGAAGACGACGACACCGAAGACGACAACAGCATCGATCCTGAGCTGGCGCGTCAGAAGTTCGCCGAACTGCGCGATCAGTATGAAGCGACGCGTCTGGTGATCAAAAAGAACGGCCGCAGCCATGCCAGCGCCGCGGACGAGATCCTGAAGCTGTCTGAAGTGTTCAAGCAGTTCCGCCTGGTGCCGAAACAGTTCGACTTCCTGGTCAACAGCATGCGCACCATGATGGATCGCGTTCGCACCCAGGAACGCATCATCATGAAGCTGTGCGTTGAACAGTGCAAAATGCCGAAGAAAAACTTCGTCACCCTGTTCGCCGGCAACGAAACCAGCGACTCCTGGTTCGAAGCCGCACTGGCGATGGCCAAGCCATGGTCGGAAAAGCTGAAAGACGTTGCTGAAGACGTGCAGCGCAGCCTGCAGAAACTGCGTCAGATCGAAGAAGAAACCGGCCTGACCATCGAGCAGGTCAAAGACATCAACCGTCGCATGTCGATCGGTGAAGCGAAAGCCCGCCGCGCGAAGAAAGAGATGGTTGAGGCCAACCTGCGTCTGGTTATTTCCATCGCCAAGAAATACACCAACCGCGGCCTGCAGTTCCTGGATCTGATCCAGGAAGGCAACATCGGCCTGATGAAAGCGGTAGACAAGTTCGAATACCGCCGCGGCTACAAGTTCTCGACGTACGCCACCTGGTGGATCCGTCAGGCTATCACCCGCTCCATCGCCGACCAGGCGCGCACCATCCGTATCCCGGTGCATATGATTGAGACCATCAACAAGCTCAACCGTATTTCGCGCCAGATGCTGCAAGAGATGGGCCGCGAGCCGACGCCGGAAGAGCTGGCCGAGCGCATGCTGATGCCGGAAGACAAGATCCGCAAAGTGCTGAAGATCGCCAAAGAGCCAATCTCGATGGAAACGCCGATCGGCGACGACGAAGATTCGCATCTGGGCGACTTCATCGAGGATACCACCCTCGAGCTGCCTCTGGATTCCGCGACCTCGGAAAGCCTGCGTTCCGCCACCCACGACGTGCTGGCCGGCCTGACCGCGCGCGAAGCGAAAGTGCTGCGCATGCGTTTCGGCATCGACATGAACACCGACCACACGCTGGAAGAGGTTGGCAAGCAGTTTGACGTTACCCGTGAGCGTATTCGTCAGATCGAAGCCAAGGCGCTGCGCAAGCTGCGTCACCCAAGCCGCTCCGAAGTGCTGCGCAGCTTCCTGGACGACTAAGTCCGGCGGTTGCACTCAAAACAAAAACCCCGGCCTGCCGGGGTTTTTTTATGCCTCAGAACATGCTGTTGCCGCTGGCGGTCTTCTCCGGCACCGGCTGCGTCACGTCCCAGTGCTCAACGATTTTTCCGGCGCCGTCGAGACGGAAGATATCGACGATCGCCGCTGTCTTGCCGGCCTCGCGCCCGCTGACTTCCACATGCAAAATCACATAGTCACCGTCGACGAACGCCTGTTTTACCTCACTGTGCGAGTTGGGGTAACGCGTTTTCAGCAGCTCGACAAATTGACGAAAACCCGCCACGCCGTCCATGGCGTTGGGGTTATGCTGCTTGTACTGTTCCCCCAAAAACGGCCGCGCCGCCGCAAAATCCTTGTTGTTCAGCCCCTGCCGATAAAACTCCAGCACGTTCTGCTTGTTGCGCGCTTCCTGTGGTGAATGCCCCGCCTGTGCAGCGCCGGTCACCAATAACAGCACCATCACACAGCCTTTCATTATCGATGTCATCGCATACTCCCTTATGTCATTGCAGCGCCAGGAACAGCTCGCGATAGCTGGCGGTAAGCTGCTCCAACGTGGCGCGGTTCAATCCGCTGGGGTTGGGCAATACCCACACCTCGGTTTGCCCCAGCATCATCGCCTGCTTGCCCCAGGGCGCGTTTTTCACCCCGAAGGCGGTGGCGAACGCCTGCTTGCCTAAAATCGCCAGCGCGCGCGGCTGGTAGCGCAGGATCTTCTCTTGCAGCGCCTCACCGCCGCTGCGCAACTCGTCGCGCGACAGCTCGCTGGCCGCCACCGTCGGGCGCGCCACCAGCGCGGTAATGCCGCAGCCGTTATCCTTCAGCTGCTGCCACTGCTCCGGTGCCAACTGGCTCTCGGTAAAGCCGGCCTGATGGATCACCTTCCAGAAGCGGTTGCTGCCGTTGGCGAAAGGGTAGCCCTGATGGGCGGAAGAAAGGCCGGGGTTGATGCCGCAAAACACCACCCGCAGGCCAGGCGCCAGAAGTTCCATGAGTATCGTGAGTCCATTGCAGGGATTTACTGCGGTTATCGCAAAATCCGCCAGCAATTACAACAGGCTAGAACTGTGCAGAAAAGCAACATACGGGCGGGTAACAGTAGACCGATGCTTAAGGATTCCCTATAATCTCGCGGCTTGGCCCCTTAGCTCAGTGGTTAGAGCAGGCGACTCATAATCGCTTGGTCGTTGGTTCAAACCCAACAGGGGCCACCAAATTTTAGCTTTAAAATCATATAATTAGGCCACCTCTTGCGGTGGCTTTTTTATTATCAAAAATCACAGTGGCGATGAAATGGCGATGAGTTTTTACCGCCGCTTTGCTTTAGGCATAAAAAAGCCCGCACTAAGCGGGCTATTTTTCTATGGGCTGATTACATCCACATAACCTGTTGCTGTCCTGCCACACTGGCACCGACCGGATGCGGCGGCACTGCATCTACCTGTCCCGGCGTCATGATCGCGCTATCATAGGTTTCCATCGTTTTAAACGTGTGACCGCAGTTAATATTTTGGCACTGATGATAACGCTCTTTCGTGTGTTGGCTCAGGTAACGACTAGTGCGGGCATGTGCCGCTGTTCTGCATAACGGGCAATGAAACATGATTAATTCCTCGTCACTAACACTGTTGCCGCCGATAATACCTCTCAGGACTCGAAACAGAATAAACTTTAAGTGAATTTACAATTCACTTTATGTGACATCATAATTCACATCCGACAGCAAAACCTCAAACTCCAGCGCCGTCGTAAAACCGCCGTTACTCAAATTGTGCGTAACTTTGCTCACTATCCAGTCTTGCGCATCGATCGCCGCTTTAAACCCGCTGACGCGTACCGGCGTTTCCGGGGTGATGTTAGCCCGGCCCATCGCCAGCGACAGTGAGAATTCAGCCACACCGCGCTGAAGCTTTTCCCACTTGGCCTGTGCGGCGCGCATTGCGGCGGCCTTGGTGGCGTAAATTTTGGTGATCGCAAACACGTTATCGTCAGCCCCCACCAGATAATCGCCTTTCGCTGCCTCCGCCGGTTTCCCCGGTTTTTTACTGCTGCCCGGTTTCGCCTTCGGGTGTTGCAGCGCGCGCAAATGCTGCTCTTTTGGCTTGCGCTGCAGCTTCACTTTCTTCGGTTTCGGCTGTTTTGTGTTGAGCCAGCTCGCCGTAACGCCGGTGTAGGCATCCCGATCGGCAATGCTGAAACTGTGCTGATCGCCATCCTGCCGGGTGATTGTATACACCGGCAATGGCTTCCCGCCTACCGTGGCGCCGTTCCCCGGTCGCAACAACAGCAGAGCGCCATTTTTCACCGCCGCCACCGCGCCGTTGAGCGTTGCAAGTCGGGTAATAAATGCCGCATCCGTCTCCTGCGTCTGGTCAATATGGCTGATTTTGATGGTGCCCAGACCGGCGGCCAGCGAGGCTTTCAGCTTATTACGCGCAGCCACCTGCTGCACGATGTCGCCCAGGGTGGTGTCGTGGTAGGACTCATCGCGCCGGGTGTTCAGCGAGCCGCGAAAATCCGCACTACGCGCGCGAATAGTCAACGTGTCCGGCGCGCCCCGGTGTTCGACCTCATCGACCGTAAACTGGCCTTTTGGCGTCAATGGCGAGCCTTGCCAGCCGAGCGCCAGCGACAGCACCGCATTGCGCTGAGGCATCGCCATCAGTCCGTCGCTGTCGTCCAGCTCGATGTCGAGCTGGTCGGCCTCAAAGCCCCGGTTATCCGTAAGCGACAGAGAAATCAGCCGCTTGCGGATGTTCTGCGTGATGTCGTTATCCTGCAGCAACAGCGAGAAATCCGGGGCAACTCGCGCCCCGGCTGGCAGGCTTACGCCGGTGATCATGATAACAACCCTCCCATAGCACCGGCGGCCTTCCCGGCCATCTCTCCGGCTTTATCGTACAGTTCCCCGGCCTGCTGGCGCAGATCGCCAAACATCGCAGACAGGGACTCATCGACCCGCTTCAGGTTGAGCGTGAACTCTGTACGACGCGGGCTGCCGTCGGCGAAAAACTCGGAATGCGTTTCAGAAATCGACTCGATCACAAACATGCCGTAAATCGTGCCGGTGCCTTCAATCAGCGGCCACGCCCGGCCCTGCTCGGCCATCAGTTGCAGCGTCAGCAGTGACCAGCGGCCGCCGGTGATCTCCGGCAGCAGCACCCCGGACAGCGTGATTTTTTCCTCATCCATCCCCAGAAATTGCGCCGCCGGGCGCAGGCCAACGCGGGCGTTGCTCGGCCAGCGATATTCCGCGTTGCGGCTCATGGATTGATAAGGCAGCGTCTGCAGCATAAAAACAAACAGCCCCAGCGTTAACATCATCATGAATCTCCGTAAGTCATGCGGCTACGCGCGGCGGCCGCGTGTTTGCGTCGTTCGGCCTCAAGCTGGCGCGAGACTTCGCGCGCAATAGATGCCGCGTCTTGGCCGGGGGCGCCGTACACCTGAATCGTGATCGGGGCTGGCGCCGTAGCGGGTGCGGCAGCCGGGGCCGACGCCATCACCGGCGTTGACAGCGATAACATCGCCGCCGACAGCGCCGCCGTTTTCCTGCGCCCGGTGACGTTCGCCGGGCCGTTGACAATCTCCGGGCCTCGCTCGCCGACGATGCCGAACTGGCCGCGCGGGATAATGCCGCCCTTGTCGAATGCCCCCGCATAGCCCGGCCCCGGCATCAGCTCAGGCGCCGGACGATTGTATGAAATCGCCGGGTTAACCTCCGCCTCATCGTCGCCAAACTTCATCCAGTCCGGCAACATATCCGTGAGACCGGAAAACTTGTCTTTCAGTGCCTGCCAGCGCTCGCTAATGCCGTCAATGACCCCGTTAATCATGTTCATCCCGGCTTCTTTGAACTGCCCCGGCAGCGCTTTAGCGCCGTTTACCAGCCCCTCCCATTTGCCATTAAGCCAGCCGGTCAGCCGATCCCATGCCTGAACCGTGGCGGCGCTCAGCGCCAGCCATGCCGCGTTAACACGCTCGCCAATGGTGTCCCAGACGGCGGCGGCACGCTCTGCAATCCCGCTCGCAACGCCCCAGATGCCGGTCAGCAGGCCGGGCAATCCGCCCAACAGCTGCAGCGGCAGGCTCAATCCGGCCGCGATCCATTCACCGAACATGCGCCCATAGCGCGCGGCGGTCTGGAGTTCGGCCTGTGAAGATTTCACCGGTTCGATCAGCTTGCCGAACCACTGCCAGACGTTGCGCACCATGTTCAGCAGCGGCGTAAATGCGCCAGCCAGCGGGACAAGCGCGGCGCGCATCGGCGCGAAAGCGGCGCTGAAGCCTTCGCCGATACCCGTTAAAAAGGCGCTGATAGGCTCCCAATATTTACGGATAGTCAACGCCACACCGGCAATCACCGCCGCCGCCGCGACCACCGGCAGGGTGATCACACTGAATGCGGCCGCAATCCCGGCACCAACGGTGGTAAAGACCGTTCCCAGCAGCCCGGCCCCGGCGATCAACATATTGACCCCGGCCATCACCGGCCATGCAATAAGGCCCAGCGCAGCGAGGCCACCGATCAGGGCCGTAACGCCCGCCGTGACTTTCACCAGCGTGCCGACCAGCTCAGGATTGGCCTTCACCCATGCCCCCGCCTTGGTGAGCCATTCGGTGGCGGAAACCGTGAGCTTGCGCAGCGCTGAATTCTGGCCGTCGAACACCTCAATGCGAACATCTTCCCACGCCGAAAACAGGTTTTTCAGGTCGCCGTCGAGGTTGTCTACTTTCACTCGGGCAATCTGAGCCGTAGCCCCTTTTGACTGGGTGACGGTGCTGTGTTTTTCGCTCAGCTTGCCGTTACCGGCGGCATCAATCAGCTTGATAGCGCCTTTCATCGCCTCTTCGCCGAAAATGACTTTCAGGTATTCGGCCTGCTGCGCGGTGCCGAGCTTGTTGGTTTTAAACGAGCCGTTAATTTTCTTGAGGATGTTCGCGATCGGCAGCATGTTCCCCTTGCCGTCCTTTGTTTTTACGCCCAATTCTGACAACGCATCAGCCGCCTGCCCGACGGGCGCCTGTAACCGCGTAAACATCGCACTGGCCGCCGTACCGGCCATAGACCCCTTGATGCCGTTATCTGCCAACACGCCCAGCAAGGCGGTGGTGTCCTCGATACTGGCCCCGGCCGCCTCGGCGATCGGCGCGACGTACTTCATCGCCTCGCCAAAATCCATCAGGTTGCTGTTCGAGCTGGTGAAACCTTTGGTCATCACATCCGCGACGCGCTGGATCTCGTCTATCGGCATGTTAAACGCCGATTGCATGTTGGTGATGATGTCGGCCGCGTCGGCGATGTCCAGATCGGAGGCCAGCGCCAGATTGACCGTTGATTCGGTCGATTTCAGAATGGCATCGCCGTTAAAGCCGGATTTTGCCAATACGGATTGCGTGCGGGCGACGTCCGTCGGCGAAAACGCAGTGGTTGCGCCAATATCCCGCGCCTGCTGGCGAATGGCGGCCAGTTGCTGGTCATTCTTCGCCAGCCCTAACGTGGCTTGCGTGTCTGACATCTGCCTGTCGAACTGCACCCCCGGCGCAATAAACGCCCCTTCAGCGACCAGCCCGGCGGTAGCGATACCCAGCCCGGCCGCGCTGGTATTACGGACAGCCGCGGTTGCCGATTGCCCGGCACGGTAACGCGCGCCGACGCGGTTAACCTGCTCTTGTTTCTTGCTCAGGCGCTCCAACTCGCCGCGCTGGCGGCCCAGCGCTGTCGTGGCTTCGCTGGCGCTGGCCTTCAACCGGCGCTGTTCGGCGCTCAGGTTCCGGGTAGCGATGCCGTCAGCGTTGAGCGCGTCACGCTGGCGCTGCACCGACTGGCGCAGACCGTTGTATTTCGTCTGCAGCTCGGCGGCGGCGCGCTTCGACGCCTCAAGCAAGCGCGCTTGCTGCGCCGTGGGTTTTTCCGTCGCCTTGAACTGGACGGCCAGCGCGGCCGCCTCTTCCTTGGCTTTCTTCAGTGCCTTGCCGGTAACGGCAAGCTGCCCCTGCGCCTTGCGAAACCCCTCAATCCGGGCGCTTTGCGCGTCCAGTGCCTTGAGGGTTTGCTGCGTGGTTTTGATGTCACTGGCGAGCTGTTTGCTTGCCTGTTGGATACTCTTTAGCGGGCGGGTGGCTTGGTCTACGGCCTTCAGCAAGACCTGAAGCTGCAGGCTTTTACTCATCGTGATTAACTCCGCTGCGTTGCAGTGCCTTGTGGCGCCAGTTCAACAGCTCCGTGAGCGTCATTCCGGCCATTTCAGACGGCGGCCAGTGGAAGATCACCGCGATGTCCGCCATCAGGTCATCAACGCCCAGCCGGGCGTCGGGGATTACGCTGCCGAGTTCGGCGACAAAAAACCGACCACTTTCCCGGCCAGCGCCACCAAATCCGGCAGCTCAAGGCGCGCGCATTCTTCTTTGGTCAGGTTCGGCACGGTCACACGCGGCAGCACAACCAGCAGCGCGTCAACATCGGCGTTGGCGATCGCCGCCAGCCCGACGCCGCGCAGCGCGCCCGCGTTAGGTTTAATCACCTGCACCTCGGTGATGGTGGTTTCACCGCGCTGGATCGGGGTGTCGAGGGTAACGGTATTTTCTTTTGCGTCTTTCATGGTGTTCTCTCAAATCAGGGGGAAAAGGGCCAGCCCGGCGGGCTGGCACAAAAATTACAGGCCGATCGCCTTGCGATGCTCGGCCAGCCGGTCAACGCCGTTGACCTTTTCGACCATGTTCACGGTATCGACTTCGATCAGCTCTTTGCCGTCCACGGTCAGCTTGAAGTAAGTACACTCGGTGGAAACCTTGGTTTCGGTATCCTCGCCCTGCTTGTACTCGCCAAAGTCAATTTCTTTGTGGCGGCCACGCATCACCACTTCCACAGCGGACACCTCGCCGGTGTCGTCACGCTGGAAGGAACCGGCAAAGCGCAGCGGCACAGCATCGACGGCGCCCCACTGTTTCAGCACCAGCTCATCAATGCCGCCCATCGACCACTCAACGGCCAGCGCGTCATCGTCCAGCCCCATATCGATGGAGGCCGCGCCGTTCATGCCGCCGCCCCGGTATTTCTCCAGCTTGCGGGTGAGCTTCGGCAGCGTCAGCGAGGACACGACGCCCATATAGCTGTAGCCGTCGTTGAACAGGTTCAGGTATTTCAGTTTTTTCGGCAGTGCCATGTTCTAACGTCTCCTTTAGCGGTTCACGGATGCCGCAAACGTCGCCAGATAGCGATCGGTGATACGCTGGCGCAGGGTTAAATCCTCCAGCGGCGGCACCGGCGTGTAGTCGTAATCGATAAACAGCTTGCCCGCCTTCAGGGTTTCCTTGGTGTTGGCGCTTTCGTCGTACCAACAAGTGCCGTCGATAATCAGCCCTGCGGATTTCAGCTCGCGGAATTTCGCGTTGATGCCGTCAATCATGTCGCGCACCAGCGTAGGCGTTACCGGGCGGTCAACGGCCCATAAGTGCGCCTCGGCCATGGTGTCGGCCAGCACCTGCGCGGTGCGGGTGTAGTTCTCGAACATGAACAACGGATCATCGGAACAGGTGCGGGAACCCCAGAATTTAAAGCCGTCTTTGCGGATCAACGTGGTGACGCACGCTTGGTTTAACAGGTCGGCATCGGTGCCGGGCGCCTGCAAATCCCAGAACACGCTGGCGGTGATACCGGTCACGCCGTTAACGCCGATGTTCGAAAGCGTCTTATGCCAGCCGGTTTCCGTGTCGATTTTGGCACGCAGGCCCAGCGCGCGGGCGGTGGCGTAGGCGATGTCGCTCTGGTTGGCGGTGGTGTTCCAGCTGACAAAATCCGGCCAGATCAGCATCAGCTCACGCTGGCTGAAATTGTCGCGGTACTTAATCGCCTCCTGCACGGTTTTGCAGCCGTGGGCGCTGATATAGCCGAACGCGCGCAACTGCTGACAAATCCCGGCGAGCGCCGTCGCGACCTCCTGATTATCCAGCCCCGGCACGCCGAGGATGCGCGGCTTAACGCCCAGCTCAGCCTGTGCAGATAACAGCGCTTTCATGCCGGTGTAACGGCCTTCAGCGTTCGCGCCGCCGATGATGTTGGAGGTGGTTTCCGCCGCGTCTTTGCCGGTGGCAACGCGAACAACCACCGTGACCGGCTTCGCCTGTTCGGCGATCGCCCGCAGCGACGCCGCCAGCGTGCCTTTTTTACCGGCCTTGCCGGATGCGGCCAGCACGTCGGTGATCAGTACCGGGGTATCGAGCGGGAAAACCGACGCGTCAGCATCCTCCGCCGTGCAGACCATGCCGACGATTGCCGTCGATACGGTAGAAATAACGCGGGTGCCGTCGTTGATTTCGACGACGCGCACGCCGTGATGATAATCGCCCATTAATTTGCTCCGGGTGGTGAGTAGGTGCAGGCATGATGACGCCCGGCGCGCCGGGCCGCACGCGGTGGGTGCTGGAAGGCCGACCAGACAACAGGCCGGGCCGGATTGGGGGATTTTGGAGGGAATAACGATCGCTCGCGCCGATCAATAACGCTGTATTGATCTATGCAATCAATTGGACGGATTTTAGCCGGGCGGGGTAATGTCGAAAGGTAGATGCGGCAACATCAGGGAATACCGCAAATACAAAAGCCCGCATCGCTGCGGGCTTTTTTCTTAGGCGCCGGGCGCCACCGGCCAGTCAATTTCCGGGGCTGACATATCAAGGCGATTCAGCGTCACGCGGTATTTTTTCCAGTCCGCCAACAGCGCTTTTTCTGCCTCGGTCGCCATATCCAAATCAACAGCATCCTGAAGCGGCGCAACAGCCGCGCCCGCTATCGCCAGCAATTCATTTTTTCTGGCTTCAGTCCTCGCCATCATTTCTTCTGCGGAATAGGCGCGCGGGCTCACCTTCTTACCGTCAAACACCCACTCACCATTAGCCAGACAGCGCTTTGGTAGTTTCGTTGGGTTCAGCTCAATAACCGATAAGCCAATCGGCCACAGCATCGACACATCGCTGTTAATCGCGCAGATAATGCCGCTTTCGTCATAAGCCAGTTTTACGGTGTCCGGCGAAAACAATTTTTGCGCGGCGTACCAGTCAATACCGTTATCATCCTGAAGATAAACCACGTTCTCGCCGAGGAATAATTCTTCCGGCGTGTACCGCTTCAAATTCTTAATGTGTTGCATTTTACACCGTTCCAATTGTTGCCCATGTGCCGTTAATCAGCACCTGAACCGCTGAATAAGCGCCCCAGATTGAGGGGTTGTAGTTTGAGCCGGACATACCCGTATAAACACAGCCCGACGGTAAATCGATGCGCCCGCCTGTATCCGCGATAACCGTGCGCCCGGCCATGCGCACACCCTGAACCAAATTCTGATAGGCCCAGTTCTGCGCATTGTTCTGCGCAGCCGAGATATTTTTATTAAGCCAGTTGCTGAGGTAGCCGCCCCAGCAGCTGCCCTGAACGTTGCCGTCCGGATGCCACGTTGTCCCGCTGGATGTGGTGATCGCAGGCCAGTTACCGCCGATATGAATACCTGACTCAAAGGCGGCGGCACCGGTTCTGACATCAACAGAAAACGGACGCAGGTTGTTGAATGTGCCGTACTGGTCGTTTTCTTTTGTAAGCAGCAGGTAAAGCCGGTTGCCGTCATTGCGCCAGAAGGAACCGAACCCGCCGCCGACCATGCGATAATTATCAATGTGGGTAGATTGGATCTCCGCGCTGGTCTTTAGCGTCCCGGTTAACTGCCCGCCAGTCTTCGCCAGATAGCGGCCATCTGCTTCGGTTTTATTCCAGGCGTTAACGTCAGCGGCCAACAAATTGACATCGGCGGACAGCGGCTTACCGTTCACCTTGATAGAGCGCAGCGCGTATTTCTGCGCGGCCTGCGCGTCGGTCAGCGCGCCGACGTCTGCCGCAGTGGGTTTGTAGTCCGTCGTATAAACTCGCGCCCAGCGGAGCGAAGCCGCGCTGTCTTTTCGCATCGAGCGCAAATAAAACGCCATATCGCCGGAGCCTACCGCAAATTGCACATTGCGGAACTCGTTCACTTTCCCGGTAAACAACACCCCCATGCCGCCCGGCACGGGATAGCCCTTATTTGTTGTGGCAACCAATGACTCAACGGTAAAGCCATTTTCGCGATTTAAGTCATCGTCAGCATTGGCGGTATTTTCGTTCGGGAATACGATACGCGGCAGAGTTAACGCCCCTTTCATCGTGTCGCCGGTCTGTTTTACATAGCGGCCATCCGCTTCGGTTTTGTTCCATGCGTTGACATCACCGGCCAACAGATTGACATCCCCGCTCAACGGTTTGCCGTTCACCTTGATGGATCGGAGCGCATATTTCTGCATAGCCTGCGCATCGGTCAGCGCGCCTGTTTCTTGCGCGGTAGGCGGCTTAGCCGTCGTATAAATGCGCGGGTTCGACGCCTGATTAGCTTCAGTCCCCCAATGCAACTCGCCATCAGCCCCAAAACCAAGGCGCATTAACGCCTTTCCCGCGACTTGGAAGCCGATAGATAAATTTCCCTGAGCAGAAAGACGACTCATCACTAAGGGCGTATGCTGATTTCCCTCAATATTGAGTGTGTTTCCCTCTGTTTCCTCGTTGCCGGGCTTAATCGCCAGTTTTTTTACTGTGCCGCCGGAAAGCATCAGAAAACGGCCATCGGCTTCTGTTTTGCTCCATGCCCCGACGTCTGCCGCTGTCGGCTTAAATTTGGTGGTGTAAGCCTGAAACCAAGTCACACCGTTTTCTGCGATATTTGAACGGCCAAAGAATGCGTTTCCGTTGTTTTGTACCGCCATATACGCGCCCGACGGGCCACCGTCGCAGGGCAAACTCAGCACACCATAAACATCGCCGCCCGGTGCATTCTTTGATGAGCCATTAACCCGATAGATTTCCCCCTGATTGCAATACGCATCTTCCCGGTGACGTGAGCCGCTTCCCAATCCAAAAGCACCGACCTCCATCAGTTGCCCACCTTCCAGCCCGACGTTTTTCGTCGCGGCCGTACCTAACGCCAGATTGCCACGCGCGGCGGCTTTATTCGGCAGGTCGGACAGATTAGCGTCCTTTTTCAAGCTCGCATCGCTGACCGTTTTAAGCGCCTTCGGCGTGCTGGCTTTCGTTTCGTCGGTGCTGGTTGTCGCGCTGCTCAACTGTACCAACCCTTTCGCTATGGTGCTGGCATCCGGGTGATTGCGGGTTTTCTCATGCGCGGCGATCGCCTCAGCCACAAAATCTTTTGTCGCCAGCACGGTGTCATCACCGGCGATCACCTGAATCGCTTCGGAACTGCTGACAATCAAAATCATGCGCAGCGTCTGCGTGCGCCCGGAGCCTTCTGCCAGTTTCGGCTTGTAGCTCTCCGCCATATTGCTGACGGCAATCAGCGTCCCGGCCTCGTCATAGAGGCCCATTTCACGCAGCCACCACCCGCCCTCGTTCGCCGGAATAATCATTTCGGCCAGAATGTGATTTTTCACTGCCTTATCAATAGCCAGCCCGTTGAGCGCCGCACGGTATTTCTCATTGACGAGCGTTGTTTGTGCCGGGTTAGGTGTCGGCAGCGTGCCGTTTCCGTCGCCGACGGCCATAGAGACGATTTTCAACTGCGTGCCGCCCGCGCTGGCGGCGGCAATCTTGGCCGCCCCGGCGGTGGTAATAATCGCTTTGTATTTGTTCATGATTTTCTCTTATCCGGGGTAAACGGTAATGACATCGCCATCAATAGTGGCCGCGCCGGTGTAAATCCGGCCGGGGATGTCCTGCAAAATGTTGAGGCCGATCAGGTGGCGGCTCAGGGGCTTGGCGTCGGCGATAAGGCGCTCCATTTCCTGATACATTTCCTCGGTGATGCCGGTTTCAAGTACGCCAATATCCAGCCGGAACGTGCCGGGCGGATCTGCGCCGTCGGTGTGGAACCATTCGATAACGTTGATCAGGTAGCCGAGCGGCTCCACCACGCGGCGCACGGCGCCGATGGTGCCCTTGTGCCGGTGAATGTAGAACGCAGCCGAAACCACGCCCCGCTTCACGTCCTCCGGCCACGCCTCATCCCAGCGATCGACAGAGAACGCCCACGCCAGATAGGGCAGCAGATGCACCGGGCAGGTTTTCGGGTTCCACAAATCACGCAGGGGAACCGGCACGCGCTCCAGCTCGGCACACGCGGCAGCGGCCGCAACCTCCAGCGGTGATGAGCCGACAGGCAATAAGCGGTTAGTCATCGGCGCGCCCCGGTGTGATTTTCACGCCGGTGCAGTAACCCGCCTGCGTTTTATCCAGCACGATGTCGGTGGTCGGTTGAGCAACCTCAACACGTTCAACACCTTCTACGGTCAGCGCTGCGATGATGCCGGAGCGCCGGATACTGCGGCCTAAGCGGCGCATGGTCAGCACATAATTTTGCAAACGTTGTTTCGCCTCCGTGAGGATCGGCGCAACCTCCGGGCCGGGATAGAGAAACAGCGTGGCATCAATGCCATAGCGGGTTATTTTGGCCGCTTGCACGATGACACGATCGGCGACCGGGCGCACATCCTCATCATTCAGCGCATCGCGGACAACCTGCAACAATTCAGGGCTGGCGGTGCCGTCGCCGTCCCGTGACAACACGGTGACGGTCACGTTAGCCGGTGATGGGCTGATTGCTGTCACATCAGCCACCCGGCCATCGGCCGAGCGGGCGTGAAAACGATAGGAACCGGCCGATCCCGCTGTGCTCATGCCTTCGAAAGCATCCTGCAGGCGCAGGCGGTAATCTTCATCCGCTTCCATGATTGCCGGTGTCGGCGGAATGGTGCTCTCATCCGCCGGGACGATCACCAGTCGCGGCGTGTTGAAGTTTTCGCCGAGCTGGTCGAGGTCTTCGCCGGTGGAATATGCCAGCATCACCGCTTTGGCGGCATCATTGACGCGCTGGCGTAAAATCACCTCGCGGTAGGCGTTCTCCTGCAGCAACTTAACGATCGGCTCCGACTCCAGCGCCAGCGTGCGCGCGACGGCCTCCCGCTGTTCCTCCGGGTAAAGCGAAATCAGCGTAGCCTTTCGCTCTGCCAAAATGTCTTCATAATCCAGCACCTCAACGACGATCGGCGCGGGCAGCTGTGAAAGGTCAATCGTTGCCATGGTTTCAGCTCACAGGAACAGACAGCGACAGCGCGCCGGGGGCATCGGTGCGGGTGCCGGTGATGTCGATCACCATCTTGCCGTCATAGGTGGTATTAAAAGCGATGCCGGTCAGCTTGACGCGCGGCTCCCACGCCAAAATCGCGCTGTAGCAGGCGGCCATAATCTGCAGGCGCAGCGCGTCGTTCTGCGGCTGGTCGAGCAGCTCAGAGAGCAACGAGCCATAAGCCCGGCGCATCGGGCGCGAACCCTGCGGCGTGATCAGGATGTCCGCCACGGACTGGCGAATATGCTCGATGTCCGTCAGCGTGCGGCCGGTGCCTCGGTTCATGCCGATATATTTGGCGCTGTTCATGACAGCAGCAGCCCGATAAACAGGAACCAGCCCCAGCCGGACACTCCTTTAAGAGCCAGCATGACAGCACCCGATAAGGCAATCGCAGCACCCAATCGAGAAACAAGAGCGGCCAAAATTACTGATAGGGTTTTCATACAGGTGTCCTCATGAGGGTTCATCGGTTCTCCCGCCGCCGGTCTGGACGCCGCCGTGGGTGTGCGTATCAACAACGACGCCATTCGACGAGAACGAGCCGCCGCTATGCTCAATGTTCCCGCGCATCGCCCCGCCTTTTTGCACGTCCAGCGTGCCGGTGGTGAGCTTGTTGGTGCAGACCACCTCCGGCGCATCGAGCGTGATTTTGTCAGCCTTAACGATCACCACTTTGGTGCTGGCGGTGATGGACTCCGACGCCTGCACGTCAGCGGTTTTAATGCCGGACACGCTCAGCGCGCCGGTTTCCGGTTCATACTCGATGACCGCGCCATCCGGAAACGCGATATGCAGCGCATCCGCCGACGCAGACGGGGCCGGGAAGTCGTCAGAGAAAATGCCGCACAGTACAAACGCGGTATCGAGTTCGCCACCCAGCGCAAAGATCAGCACCTGCTCACCGACCGAGGGCGCCGACCAGCTGCGAGTACGCCCGGCGCGACAGGTTAGCCAGTTGAGCCAGTCGGTAAGATTGCCGCCGGTTTCGACGCGGCACAGGCCGTTATCAAGGTCAACGGTGCTCACAGTGCCGATGCGGATCAGGTTGCGCAGCAGGCGCAAAATGTCGTGTTGATTGTTCATGCTGGAAGGATGCCGCCCGGCGCGGGCGGCGACAACGCGATGAGGTTGGAAGATCGGAGGCACAACAGGGGGTTATTCTGTGAGGTGTTCTATCACGGCCGTTTCTATGATTTTGACGTCATCCGGGCCAAATCCCAGTAACGGACGGGCCTCATATTTTACCGCCTCGCTGTGCGGCGTCGGCCGATCGCGCAGGCCGTAATGGTGAACGTTTACCATGCGTTTCACACGCCCGACAAACTCAACCACGGCCGCATCGCTGTTGCCCTGGGCTTTCAGATAGCGGGCCGTGCGCAGCTTGGAGAACATCGCCCGATCGCGCAGGCGCTTTTTGCTGCGAAGCCGCGTTTTGCGCGGCGCGTAAGGTGTACCGTCCGGCGCCTGCTGGCGTTTGATGTGTTGCTGTTGACCGGCGCGCAGTCGCTTTGACACGGCAACGGCCAGCGACTTACGCGACTGCGGCGACAGCTTGGCAATCAGCCCGGCCAGCCGGGTGTCAAAGGGGTTAAGCTCGCTCATGCCATTCACTCACTAATTCGCCGTGAACAAAGAGCTGCATCGGCCGCGTCACGTCCTCCGGTAACGGCGGCTCCGGCAGGTGCTCAACATGCAACGCGCCATCGCCTTGCTCTTTCACCAAAACACGTTCGGTCAGCTGCAGCGACACGCTGAAATCGTAAGAGCCGTTGTTGTTAAAGTCGCTCGCAAAGGTGATCCCGGTGCGGCGCTTTTCCTCCGTTGCCATGATGTCCGGCTGGTTTTCCCGTAGCCATGCCTGAACCGGCACCATGATTAAATCCAGATCGCCGGTATAGTCCAAAAACAGCAGGTTCAGCGTATAGCGGTACTCATGGGACAGCGAGACGGCAAGCGTGGCGGCCACATTGCCGCGCTCTACCCGAACTTGCAGGTTTTCAGGGTTGCGCTGTAGCCACGGCAGGCAGCGTGTCAGCTCAGCGCGGAGCTGTTGCGGTTTTAACATCGTGTTGTTCCTGACAGTGTTTTATCGTTTCGACCTGCACCGCGCAGGCCGCCAAGGCGTTTTCAAGCTGGCGAATATCGGCGCTCAGATCGCCGTTAGTCGCCGGGCGGCTGGCCGGGATTTGGCACGGACTCACTTTCGGACAGCCAACGTAGATAATCCGCGACGCCGGTGAAGCCGGGGCGCTGGTGCAGCCGGGCAACGTCAGCAGGCAAAGCAGTGTTAAACCAATCGCGTAATTGCTGATTTTCATTGAGTAGCCTCTGTATTTTCTGCTCGCGCGTCAGTGCCAGCCGGTGCGCGGCGTTTAGGTCGCCCCTTAACTTTTCCTCTTCCTGCGCCAGCACACCTGCCGCCGCCTGCAGCGTGTCGATCGCCGCGCGGGTATCGGTCAGCGCCGCCGCAATCCGGCCGTTCTCCTGCCGGGCGCTTTCCAGCCGTTCCCCCAACGTGACAACCTGCCATTTCATCCAACCGGCGACGACCAGCGCCAGCACCAGAAACCAGCCGATCGCGCGGCTCATGGCGCGGCCCCGATCAGGCAGTGGGCCAGCTCCGCCGCCCGGCGCCGTTCCAGCCCCGGCGATTTGACGCCGTTGACGAACACCCAGCGCGGCAACTGCTGGCACGCGTTGCGCCAGTCCTGCCGCTTGATGAAACCGGCCAGCGTAGAGCCGCAAGCGGCCGTGACGCCGACGTTAAAGGCAAAGGACACCACCGCGTCATAAACCGGCGGCGGCATCGTGACAGGCATACAGCGGCCTATGCCGCGCTCCACGCGATACACGTCGGCGACGAGGTTAACGGCAGCTTGGCGCTCGCTGATAACCGCGCCGGGCTTTACCCCGGCCGTGTGGCCGATGCCGCTTGTCCAGACGCCCGCCTGACACTGGTAAGGGGATAAACGACAGCCCTCGAAATCGGCCAGCAGTCGCAACCCGGCCTCAGAGATCTGCAGTGCGCTGAATTGCGGCAGCAGCACCGCCAGCGCCAGCACGGCGGCCACGCTGCAGCGTTTAGCGATTGAGTTCATCGTAAACCCTCCGGCTAACGCCTAGCTTGTTCAACAGCTGGTAGCTTTTGCGGCGGTAGTACCAGTTAACGAGGAACGTCCCAACGCCAACGGCGGCGCCGACCATAAAGGCGATGTCCTGCGGACTGTATCGGCCAATCCAAGCGAGAAAGGCCGCTACGGTATAGGCCACCCACGACGTAATTTTCTCCATTGCTAATCCCATAAATTGACGGTTTCACGCTGCGGCGCGGCGGTCACGTCCGGCAGCTCTACCGGGTGGCCGTGGGGCAATATTGCCCCAGCAGCGGCCAGCCCTTCATTTAGCGAATAAACCTGCTCAACCACGCCCTGCGTGCGCCCGTAGTAGCGCCAGCAAATCGCGTCAACGGTGTCGCCCTGCAGAGCGTAGACTCTCATCAGAGCAGTCCGATGATGCAGTGGCTACGCTCGGCCACGTTACTGATCGCGTTGCGGGCGTTGCGCCACAACTCACCGATCGAGGCTTCAACCACATCAGCCTTGCGGCCGCCGGTGGCGGTGGTGTCGAAACTGCGGTATTGCTCCGAGAGCGTCGCCATGGTCATTGCGCTGACCGCGTTGCGGTATTCGCTCACCCGCACGCTTTCGCCGTCGAGCTGTTCGCCCGGCACATCCTCAAGCCGCTGATAGCCGTCGGCCATCTGGTCGCGGCGGAAAATGAACAATTCGGCGTTCACCTCCGCGATCGCGCTTTTAATTGCCAGCCGCAGGCGCGGGGCGGTGATTGTGCCTTCAATGCGCATCACGTCGCGCACGTCCGCCGGGTCAATGTCCGGCCAGAAAAAGACGTTTTTAACGATCGGCTCATCCTCCGGGCGCGGTGCTGGCGCGTCCGGGCGTGGCCGTTGGATCACAACGGTGCTCATATGACCTCAGAAAGTTAGGGGGCGGTGGACGACGGCGTTAACGAGGTGAAACCTGTCGCGGCCGTCGTGCCGCCCGGCGCGGGGCGCGTTCTGTCAGCGGCTGGCGACGGTGCGTATCGCCCGCTCCAGCCGTTCAATGTCCTTTTTCACGCCGCAGCCGTTATGCAACTGCAGCGCACGCTTAAGGTGGTTCAATGCCAGTTCAGCCCTGCCCGCCGCGCGCAAGACGTACCCGGTGATTTTGTGCAACTTGGCGCGCACTTGGTCGGGCATGTCTTCTGCGTCGGTGAGTTCCATCGTCTGCGTGAGGTGGTCAATGTTGACCGGCTCCCCGGCCTCAAAGGCGCGGGTGGCAGACTCGGCGACGTCTTCTGCGATGAGGTATGGCGTGGAGCGCGCGAAATTGCCCGGCGGCGCCAACTGGTAACGCAGCGCATAGCGGGCGATGTCCAGCGCGCCGGGAATGTCCCCGGCATCCAGACGCCAGATCATGACCGTCATCAGAATGGCGTCCTGCGCGCCGCGACCTTCGGCCAGCACACCGGCAACCCAGGGGGCATAGTCCGGCAGCAGTTGGCGCTTGAGTTCGGCCTTACGCTCTTGTGAGCGCACCTGTTTGAGCTTTCGCTTATCTTCATTGAGTTTAAGCATCATCCGTTCATAGCCGTTGGCGTGGCGCAGCGGGTCATTCTCCCGCTGCGCGGCCTCGACCGCTGACTGGCGCATAAGGTGACGGCGGGCAGGGCTGGTCATGGTTATTTACCGCCTTTCGCTTTGTCGTCTGCCGGTGCTTCCTCCGGGGCTTTCACCTCGGTATCAGCGGCAGGCTCCGCTGGTGCGGCGGCTACTTTGACCGCCTTAACAATGGCCTCGGCCAGCTCGGCGATTTCATCTTTTTTTGGTTCCGTCGGTAACAGCTTAATGTTCTCCACCAGACAGCCGCAGGCGTAATCCTCCACCACATAATCCTCATTGATGGATTCATAGTTTTCGATGCGGTCACGCTTCGAGTTTTCCACCATATGGCGTCGGTGCGTGTCCTCCTGCCAGTAGATCGACAGGTTATCCATGCGCGTAATCAGCAGCGCATCCGCCGGGAAGTACGGCACACGCACAGCAGGCAGGTTGCCGATGCGTTTCTGGCTGATAATCAGATCGGCGGCCATCGCTTCGGTGTTGGGCTGTTCCTGATTGACCAGCGGGAAATACTTGTCGGCCAGCAATTGACGACCGCAGATCACCACCAGTTCCGGGTCTTCCTGATACCACGGTGCAATCAGGGTGTTGGTGGCATCCATCACCAGCGCGTCGAGGTTGGCGTAATCGCCACCGGCGCCCACGCGGACTTTTTCAGACACCACGCTGCCGTCCTCCCCCACGACTTTATTCATCACGCGGCCCGGCGCATTCTCGCGGTACTTCTGCAACCAGCCCGGCCCGATGTCTTGCAACAGCGGGAATTTAACGCGGTTGGAGGTTTTGGCGCGGTGCGTACCGTTAAAGCCGATCATGATGCGGTCAAGCGCCTGACGTTCAACAATTGCATCGCGTAAACGGGTCTGGAAATCCTGATAACGGGCCCACAGGTCAAGGGTGTTGTAGCGGATGTGGAAATCGTAGTTCACCTGCTGGCAGAAATAGCCTTCTGCATCCAGCGAGGCAAAGTCGGCCGTTTCGCGTTCATCGCCGCCGGCGGTGTCGGTGGTGCTGGCGATGGAGCCGCTCACACCTAAACCGACTTTCTCTCCCTTCATTTCCTTAACCGGCACGATATTGATGCGGGTCAGGAACGTCGAGGAATCCTGTACGCGGGTCATGATGGTCTGCGTAACGGACGGCTCAACGCTGAATTTTTTATCCAGATCGCCGGTGGCGACGCCGTTCAGTTCGGCGAGGCGGGACAGAAAAGCATTAAATTTAAAACGAGTTTGCTTGCGCATTTTTCTTCCTGTTTTGTTCGGTTTTATCGGGTGTGACTGCCTTAGCAGTCGGTCAGCACGTCTTGCGCGCTGTTGCCGCCGGTGGCCTCCGGGCGGGCCTGCTGGCTGAAATCTTCCGAGGTGGAAAGCTGGGCTTGCAGCGCGCTGAACGCATCGCTGCCGGTTTTTACCTGTTGCTTGAGGTCGGCAACCTGCTCACTCAATACGGCTAACGTCTCGGTAAAGCGGGTGTCCGCGTCCTGTAACTGTTCGGCCACGGTCATCACGGCGCCTTCCATCTCACCAAAGCGCACATCGTCGGTGGCCTGCTTGCGGCTAAACATCGCTTTGATGCGGGCAGAGAATGAGGTTTCCGGGTCAGCGACCGGCTCAAAATCGAAACAGACTTCCAGCGGCGCGGAGAACTCGACGTTCTCGTGGCGGCGGCTGAACTCCAGCATGTCAGTGCCGAGGCTCGCCGGATCATCGGTGACGGCCAACCCGACCAGATAAGACTTGCCGGTTTTGGCGAAATCGCGGCGGATCTCCATCGAGGTGAAAACTTTTTGGCCCGCGCCGACCATCGACACCAGATCGGCGGTCGGGGCCAGACTGGCGTACAGCGCCCACTTGCCGTGCAACAGCGGTTCGTCCGGCTCGTCGATTTTTTCGGCCTTCAGCTCAACCACGCCGCCGTAACGACGAAAATAGCCATCCGGCAAAATCCCCTTGATGTGCTCCATGTTGATACGGGCGCCGTACACCTTCGTGCTGTAGGTCGCGGCCATCTGCTGAATATCCGCAGCGCCGATCTCGCGGCCGTCAACGGTGTCGCCTTCAACGCCGATGCGGAAAAACTTAGTAACTTTCTTTGCCATGTAAACGGCTCCGGTTGTGGTGATTGGGTTCGGGGCTAGTTTCGGGGGAATGGCGCCGCGTCTCAACGCGTTGCGGTTGGAAGATCTGAGGCACAACAAGGGCTTAATGCGAGTCGCCCGGCGCTTTCGTAGCCTTGGCGGCATGAATACGACACCGGCAACAACCATCATCAGCGATCCGCGCCGCCAAGCTGCCTTGCTCTACTGGCAGGGCTTTTCTGTGCGCCAAATTGCGGAAACGCTGAACCTCAAGGGGCCGACCGTGCAGAGCTGGAAACTGCGCGATAAATGGGACGACATCGCGCCCATTTCCCGCGTGGAACAAAGCATGGAAGCGCGGTTGATTCAGCTCATCATGAAAGACGTCAAGGAGGGGAAAGACTTCAAAGAAATCGACCTGTTGGGCCGCCAGATTGAACGGCTGGCGCGGGTTAATCGCTATTCGGCGACCGGTAACGAGGCGGACTTAAACCCGAACGTCGCCAACCGCAACAAAGGCGAGCGCAAGCCCGCCGAGCGCAACGTGTTCAGCGAGGCCGCCGTGGAGAAGCTGCAAAGCATCTTCACAGAAACCACCTTCGAATATCAGATGGGGTGGTATCGCGCCGGGCTGCAACACCGTATCCGCAACATCCTGAAATCGCGCCAGATCGGCGCCACGTTCTTCTTTGCCCGCGAGGCGTTGCTCGATGCGCTGACCACCGGCCGCAATCAGATTTTCCTGTCGGCCAGTAAGGCGCAGGCGCATGTGTTCCGCAATTACATCATTGATTTTGCCCGGCTGGTCGAGGTTGACCTGAAAGGCGATCCGATGGTGCTGCCGAACGGCGCCCGCCTGATGTTCCTCGGCACCAACGTGCGCACCGCGCAGAGCTACACCGGCAATCTGTATCTTGATGAGTATTTCTGGATCCCGAAATTCCAGGAGCTGCGCAAAGTCGCCAGCGGGATGTCGCTGCACAAGCGGTGGCGCACTACCTACTTTTCCACGCCGTCGAGTCTGGCGCACTCCGCTTATCCGTTCTGGTCGGGGGAACTGTTCAACAAAGGCCGCCGCAGTAAAGCCGATCACGTTCAACTCGACCTCAGCCACAGCCACCTGTCAAAAGGCGTGCTGTGCGGTGATGGGCAATGGCGCCAGATTGTCACGGTTGAGGATGCGCTGACCGGCGGCTGTAACCTGTTCGACCTCGATCAGCTGTCGCTCGAATACAGCCCGGCAGAGTATCAGAACCTGCTGATGTGTGAGTTTGTGGACGATACCGCGTCGGTATTCCCGTTCGCCGAGCTGCAAGGCTGCATGGTCGATACGCTGGAAGAGTGGGAGGACTTCAACCCATACGCCGTGCGGCCGTTCGGTTATCGCCCGGTGTGGATCGGTTACGACCCATCGGAAGCCAACGGCGGCGACAGCGCCGGGTGCGCGGTGATCGCGCCGCCAATGGTGGCCGGGGGCAAGTTCCGCGTGCTGGAGCGCCACCAGTGGCAGGGCATGAACTTTGCCGCTCAGGCCCAGAAGATAAAAGACCTTACCGAAAAATACTGCGTGGAGTACATCGGTATCGATGCGACCACCGTCGGCCAAGGTGTTTTCCAGTTGGTGCGCGAGTTCTTCCCGGCCGCGCGGGAAATCAAATACACCCCGGAAATCAAAACCGCCATGGTGCTGAAGGCAAAAGACACCATCGGGCGCGGCTGTCTGGAATACGACACCAGCCACACCGACATCACCGCCGCCTTTATGGCGATCCGCAAAACCATGACCGCCAGCGGCGCGCGCTCAACCTACACCGCCAGCCGCAGCGAAGAAGCCAGCCACGCCGATGTCGCGTGGGCAATCATGCACGCCCTCTTAAACGAACCGCTGACCGCAGGCAGCGGCCACAGCAGCCCGAATATTTTGGAGTTTTACTGATGAGCAAACGCAAAGGCCGCAAGGCATTTACCACACCGGCGCCAGCCCCAACAGCAGAGCAGAAGCAGGATTTTGAGGCTTTTACCTTTGGCGAGCCGTCCGCGGTGCTGGATAAGCGGGAAATTCTGGATTACATCGAATGCACGACAAATGGCAAGTGGTACGAGCCGCCGATCTCATTCGACGGGCTGGCGCGCAGCGTGCGCGCCGCCGTGCATCACAGCTCGCCGATGTACGTTAAGCGCAATATTTTAGCGTCAACGTTTATCCCGCACCGGCTGTTAAGTCAGCAGGAGTTTAGCCGCTATGCGCTGGATTATCTGGTGTTCGGCAACGCCTATTTAGAAGAGCGCCAAAACCGGCTCGGCGCGCCGCTGCAGCTGAAATCCTCCCCGGCCAAGTACACACGGCGCGGGGTGGAGCGCGGGGCTTACTGGTTTGTGCAGGACTGGAAAGAGGCGCACCGCTTCAAGACCGACAGCGTTTTCCACCTGATTGAGCCGGACATCAATCAGGAACTGTACGGCCTGCCGGAGTACCTCAGCGCGCTTAACTCCGCCTGGCTGAATGAGGCGGCGACGCTGTTCCGCCGTAAGTATTACCAGAACGGGGCGCACGCCGGTTACATCCTGTATGTTACCGACGCGTCGCAGAGTACCAGCGACGTTGACAGAATGCGCAAAGCCATGGCCGACACTAAGGGCTTGGGGAACTTCCGCAATCTGTTCATGTACGCCCCGAATGGCAAACCGGACGGTATTAAAATTTTGCCGCTGTCCGAGGTCGCTACCAAGGACGACTTTTTCAACATCAAGAATGCCAGCCGCGACGATTTGCTAAGTGCTCACCGTGTACCGCCGCAGATGATGGGAATTATCCCGAACAATACCGGCGGCTTCGGGGACGTGAAAAAAGCCGCTCAGGTGTTTGTACGCAACGAGCTAACACCGCTGCAAGAGCGCATGAAGGAGGTGAACGACTGGATCGGGGAAGAGGTGATTAGATTCGCGCCGTATGAGTTGCCGACCGAATAAGCAGAAAGCCGCCAGTGATTGGCGGCTTTTTTGTTGGCGCTGGATCAGGAATGCTTTTCGATAACCAGATCAACACCTTCATTCAGCAGTTCATTAATCGACTGCCCGGTGGCCTGTGCGGCAATGGCTAACGCCTGATGGCGTTCCGGCGACAGGCGGGTGGTTACTTTGCCGCTGTACGACTTGTAAGGCTCGATGCCGTCTTTATGGCATTCATCGAGAAAGACCGCGAGTGAGATCGCGCCTTCTTTCTTCAGCTCGTCCACGCTGTAGGCGTAGAAGTCGGCGCCGCCATTCAGCCCGACAAACTCTCCCCGGAACATTTCAATTTCAGGGTCGAAGTTGATGACGGCCGTATGGCCGTCAATTTTCAGTGTGTTATTCATCATGGTTTTATTCCTAAGCTATCCAACCAGATCCGAATGGAGTTAACCGCCCCCTTGTCAGTGGTAGGTCTGGGGTGTGGCCGGTGAAAGACTCTTTTTTCACCTTTCAACAGCACCGCGATCCTAGAACCTTCCCTTTCGTGAATCTCCGCCCCTAATGCGGTAAAAAGCGCCTCAATATCAGACCACTTTATAGAACCGTTGACAGGCCGGGCAAACACATCTGACAGCGTTTTTTGGTGTCGTTTGTTCATGGGGTTTATAGTATCACTTTATGACACCATTGCAAGAATATTATGGTGTCATTTTTTGGTGTCACTAAATGGCGATGTTATGCAGTGCGCTGTAAGCGCCTGAGAGCGCCATCATGGCGCCACAACATCAAACCCCATTCTCATACAAGTATTGCGATAAATCGCCGTGACGGGACGCTGGCGGCTCTTTTGGTAGGGGTTCAACACGGCTTGCGCGCAATGCTATCCCCGCCTCGCCTGCCCGCTTTATGTAGTGGTTTTCATGCGCCTGCATGACTTAAGCAAAAGCCCGCCATTCTTGGCGGGTCTTAGCTAAAACGATCCTCAAACGATCATGCGGATTCATGCAGCATAGTCATGCATGCTCTAGAAACACTTTATCGCTTTTCTTTGTACCTCGTTTTCTACATACCATGTCGGGTGCAGTTCAATTAAAAGGATTACCTGCTTTCATACACGCAATGCTTTCCCCGCCACGCCTGCCCGCTTATAGGTCGGTTTTCATGCAGTTGCATCATTCCTGTAAAATCAAGCCTGGCAGGTAGAGGAAAGGTGTCTAGCATGACCAAAAGTTCATGCAGATAAATGCACCTTACAAATGCATTTTTTAATCAACATTAAAAACGTGACATACATCAAAGATACTGCACATCTATCGTAAGATACGGATACTGCTAGTCTGAAAATAAGGTGGGTTATGTACCAAGAGTCATATTGCTAAGTATTATTCATTGTTTTCATTGACAATCTAAATTTTATTTGGCATTTTGTCGGAAAGATTTAATTAATTAAATCATGGACATGTAATGATAAACATCAATGCGGAAATAGATGAATCCATCACTGATTTTGATGATGATGACCAACGGGAGGCTTATCTAGGTTATTTTAGAAATAATTTCCCTTTTTTACTTTGCCCCACACTTTATAGAAGAAGTGTGGATCTACCTGCTTTAAATTGGATTAAAGTTAAATATTCTGACCATGCGACTCATGTATTTCCGAATCAACAGGGCGTGTACATATTCATGGTGGCTTTTGAAAATGCCAATTTGCCAACAAATTCCTATGTGATGTACGTCGGTAAAGCTGGTGATACCGATTCAAACAATACAATTTTAAAAAGATTTAAGGATTATGTTAATCCATCAGGATTCAGAGACAGACCCAGAATTAAGAAACTCATCCAACACTTTAGCGATCATTTATATTATTTTTATGCAACAATTCCAGCAGGGCAATCTACTGCTGATGTTGAATCTACATTAGCTGATATTTTCGTCCCACCTTGCTGTCAAAGAGACTTTTCCGCCAATGTGCGTAGTTTATTAAGAGGAGTTAGAATCATATGAGTCAGCGCTTAGTTCTGCCTTGTTTAAGAGGCTATATGGGGAGCTGGACTACATATAGTTGCATGATGAGGCTTTCAGATGCATCAGAGTTGATTGGTTTTGCGGAAGAGCTTCATCAAATTGAAAAGTTATCCGATAAAATCCAACGTGAACTGAATACTGATCGAGCTGAAGAAATATCACGTTATTTAGTTGAAAATGATGATCGTTTTTTTAACTCATTAGTGGTTGCAGTTTATGATGGTGACCCAAATTGGCATGAGATTGGAGGTATCACACCTAATAATGAAGAAGCTGCATTGCTTGATTTTCCAGAATATACGGGAAATTGCTTAGGCTTCTTATCTATAACTAGGGAAGAGAAGTTTTTTGCTCTCGATGGCCAACATCGATTAGCTGGCATCAAAGCAGCCTTGGAAGTTAACACTGAGTTAGCAAACGATCTTGTTAGCGTTATAATTGTTGCTCATGCTAATACCCCTCAGGGGAAGATTAGGTCCAGAAGGCTATTTACTACTTTGAATAAAAAAGCCAAGTTAGTTAGCAAGGATACCATTATAGCGTTAGATGAAGATGATATAGCTGCATGCATAACAAGAAGGCTTATTGAATCAGACGAGTTTATGTTTTTCAATGAAGATAACATCTCATTTAACTCAGGCCCAGTTCGTGATCAGACCAGTATAACATCTATTGTTAATATATATGACAACATTCAAAAACTGGTCTCATATAAATTAGGGGTGAAAATAAGCGATCTAGATAAATATCGATATAGAGATAGCACAGATTTATTTAATTTTATTTCTGATTTTTATGAATACACATTCAAAGGATGTCCTGAACTGATTGAAGTAGTTAAGGGTAACAGGAACTCTGGTTTTTATAGAAACGCGGAAACTGGAGGGCACATTCTCTTCAGACCAATTGGCTGGGATATATATACCGATGTGGTTTTGTATGCAATGGTTAACCTTAACTTTGATCTTAAAAGTGCAATAAAAAAAATCACTGACCATAACCTAAATATGTCAGGCCCTATACTATCGAATAAAGTGTGGTCGATAAAACAAAAGAAAATATTAAAGACAAGTGCTAAAAACATAAAATTGATAAGAAAGAATTTGTTAGCCTAACTTAAATTAATAAACAACCACCATATTGTGGTTGTTTATTAAAATGATTTCACTCCATACGTCTAATATCTAAATTTTCCTACTAAATTTATCACATGGGCTTCATTATATTAATCGTTGCAAAGTATTATCTAGCCGATTTATTCTCAATCATGTGGACATAGTGCAACTCAAGAGTAGACTTGAAAATATAAATACTATTACTACATCTTCCTCTTGGGTGTAACCCTCACACAAAAATCATGATTTAAATATGAGATTGTATTTTGTATATTCTTTCAAGCCTATCGCCAGCTTCCGTCTTCCCAAACTTCTTGAAGAATGCTATCCAACGCTTCTCGGTCTGAATCTTCATCGATCCCCGCTAACTCAACACCAGTGATGGAGCCTTTTTTCACGCTAACGCACACATACGGAAAGACTGACTTTATCCGCCGGGTTAGTTCGCATTGAAAAGCGTCAATTACTGGTTGACCTATTTTTTGGTCTTTATCTAACGTGATGTTAACTTTCACTTTGCTTTCCCTTGCAAAAGGTTCATCTACAGATGGCGCGGAAAAAACAACGGAAAAATTATTGTTTTTCATTAGGTTGCCTTTTGCTATTTCCGCAATCAAATTTAAGGCAATTTCTCGGTCTCGCTCCTGACAAGTCCCCTCAGTCGTAAGACGCGCAATCATTTCGACACGCTCGATCATGACGTGTTCTCTTAACTCTCTATCCACACAACCTCCACAACGAGATACTGTACAAACATACAGTAGCACGTATTGATAAATGGTGTGAAGAAAAAAATCACAAAGGAATACACTGTATGTACATGATATGGATAAACATTACTGATTATGATTTGGTTGATATTACTGCTAATGCCGCGACACGACTGAGAATTCCCCTAGCCTTGGTCTGATATGGTGGTTCTGCCGCAAAGACTTCTCCCTTGGCCGTTCCACGCAGCCATTTATCGTTAAAACAACTTTTACCACCTGCCATCAGGTGCAGAGCTTCTCCCCTGCTAATGGTTGTGCCGGTTGTCAGATGTATATCGTCGATAGTTTTCGCTATGGCCGCACTTTGCTCATCCCTGCCGTGGATAAATTTTCGCCGTATGACTGGCTTTTGCTTCCTTAGCCTGTTAGTTAGAGCTCGCCTTTCATGCCGACTCAAGGGTTTTGATAAATCGAGCACCGGCGGATCACTTTCGTTTCCCGTACAGTTATTGACAGAACTCCGAGAGGGCGCAGGAGCGCCCTTAACGTCAACGGCCAAATCAACGGCGCGCTTCGGCACAATTTTCCACTGCGTTAGCCTGGTTAAAATCGGGGTGCCAGAACCTACAGAGGAATCGTACACACCACGGATGCAGACGGTTTCCTCACCATACTGGTTAAACTCGGCGCGCGGTTCATACAGCGTGCGCACCTGCAAATCATCACGACGGACAAACGGACCACCCTGCGCATTGACATACCCAGCCCAATCACCGGCATCAGCAGCGTCATGAACGGCGGCAAACTCAATACTCAAGCCGTGCGCAGTTTCGGTATCAGCGAGACGACGCAACTCACGGTAGACCGTCACAGGCGCACCGCCGATAAACTGAAATTGTCGAATGTGCCAGCGCGCCGCCCATGCTGAAACAGCGGGGGCTGTCTCTTTTAGGAGCTCACCACTTTCGTCATCGGTTTCACCATCGAGAGCATAGCCGTCGATATTTTTGGAAATGTATTTAGCGACATAGCCGGTAGCGCTACCCTTTTCCGGGTCAATGGCCTCGGCATGAAAACGTGCCTTTTTGGCCTTATCACTTCTCAGTTCGTGACGGTCTTCCTCCCACGCATAATCGCGAATGATGAGGCGCACGCGCTCGACATCTTCCGGCAACATGAATATAAGCATGTGCCAGTGAGGCGTTCCGTCATGATGAGGCTCGGCAACACGGATGCCGAAAATACGGATTTCTTCCCGGTGTAGCTTGGCTCGTATGCGTGCCCAAAGACCGGTTAGATAGCTCTGCGTGTCCGACGGGCTGGCACCGTTCCATTTGCTGTTACGGTAGCCCGCTTTGGTGGTGGCGTGATATTTAGACGGTGCGGTTAAAGTGTAAAACTCACCGACATAACCGAGCTCATTGCAGATATTTTCAAACCCACGGATGCGGGTCATCAGCTCACAGCGACGTATTGCAGGGTTAGCAACCGAACCATCGTATTTTTCAATAAGACTGATGCGGTTGCCGTCTTCGTCTTCGAGCTCCAGTCCTTTAAGAAATTCTCGTGTGCGGCGTTTCTGCTCGCGCCAGTCAGTCACGCAGTTTTTACTCGCGTAGGCGTGCTTTCTCTTACTGACGTTGCCAACAGCAATTTGTAGATGTTCGCGCCATGCAGACGCAATGCGACGTAAACGACCACGCCACCAAACCTCATTAAACATGCGCATTACTGCCGGTGCGATTTCATCCTCGCCAAAATATTTTTTAGTCACACGCTCCCATTTCGGCGGTGTAACGTTGAATTGCAGGGAAATAAAGCCGGCGCGCATGTACCAGGTGTACAGCGTTTTTAGTTCGCTAAATCCGGTGTCATCAATATCAGCCAGTTCAGCACGAATGAAATTAGCGATATCAGCGGCCAGCAGGTCAATATCGGCGCGCGACATATCCGGGAGGCGGTTAAATCTGGCGACCATATTGACCATGCGTGACGCCAGATATTGCATAAGCTGGGTATCAAAATGACCATCGAAAACAGCGGCTGATACATTGCTGTTAATACCCGCGCACTCGTATTTTTTTGCGACCAGTTCAAGACGCGGCAATGCCTTTTTGCAGAAGCTGATTAAAAAAGCATTGGCTCGTTGACTGCCCTGATTTTGCTCCAGCACCGCAGCGGTTCGATAAACATCAAAACGCACGCACTCAGGCTGGAGAGAAAGCACCTTTCTCGCATGCAGCAAAGCCGCGAACATACGGTCGCGGCGATACTGTTGGTCATAAGTAAGATATGGGCTGGTTACTGCCGACCGTGGAGCGTTCCACGGATAGGCATAAGAAATTGAGCTCATTCGCACAGGCCGTAGCGCGAGGAGCAAGTGACTGTATCAAGACTGGCTTTAACGAGGTCATAGACCTTTCCGCCGCGACCAGTTTTTGCCCACTCCACAACATCAAGCGCTGATGGAGCCCCCATGTTTCCACGAGGCCCATAGAATCCTGACCATTCAATATTCTGGATGTCAGGCTCCAACCCATATAATTTTACTTCCTGACCTAGATTTATCGGGTATCTTCTGCGCTGTACAATCTCCTCACCAGTGAACTCACCCTCATAACAATGGATAACATCACGACTCCCAAGATGCATACGCATCCATGACTGGCTTTCTGTGCCGATACTCATCCAGTGAACCCAGCGAGATGCCAGACGTACTTTCTTCTCCCACGCGTGATGTTTTTCGATATGCTCCGGCCAGCGTGCCGCCGTCTCTGAAATTTCCTCTTTATTGCAAAGCACACAGTTCATGCAACCTACGCGAGAAGCACCCTGCAAATAAAGTGGATTTGGCTTGATACCCAGATAATGATGCAGGGCAAAAACATCCGCCGCCGTCCATTGATGAATGGGCAGGAAGTTATAGAGAAACCCCTCATCGCGCATATCAGCTGCGAAGCGGTCATAACCAGCACGTTTGGATGACTCATCACCGCGAACACCTGACCACTGAACCACAACATCGCCCTCATCCAGCATAGGGCGAATGGCCGCATCGTAGGCAATCTGTATTTTGAGCTCATCGGTACAAAAACGGTCGCGTAGCATCGGGAATTTGCCGTGGAGCAGAGCCGCATCGAGAAAACTATTTCCACTTGGATACATCACTGACAGGGCCGCATCTAATGCGGTTTCAAAGTCGATACCCCAGCGCTTAGCTGTCTTCTGCCAAGCTCGGCCAAATGCGGTATCTGCACGGGCCAGTGATGGCATGATGACGCCCCGGTAAGCCCCCATCCGGATTGCCTGTTTCTTCGACCAGTTCTTTTTCATATAGGCGCGTCGGCGGGCAAAATCTGCCTCGCTGTAGTTACGCTTCACAACCTGAACCGGGTGACATCCAATCTGTTCATGGATAGTCCTGGCGAAATCGATCGTTAATTCATGCTCATTATCAGTATCGGCCATCACGGCCTGTACGCGACGACCAAACAGAGCATTCGCTACGGCCAGTGTTGCAGTACTATCTTTACCTGCTGAATAATTCACTACAATTCTGTGGTCTTCTGGTATACGAAAAACATCCAGATAATTGCGATAAGCAGTTTCTATTTCCCTGACTTTTGCCGAAATATCAGAGACTGCAATGACCTGCGTTGCCATGCTCATTTATACCCCCCGATAATGTTTTGATTTCAGCTCCGTGACCTCCTGACAGGTCACGCACAAAGCCACGCCCGGAATCGCAATGCGGCGAGCTTCCGGGATTGGTGCGTCGCATTCTTCGCAGAGGAAACGAGAAGGCGCAGCGATACGGCTGCGCGCGTTGCTGATGTGGCGTTCGCGGTCTTCCTGCTCGCGCAGTTGTGCTAAATCCATTGCGTCGGCCATTAGTGCAGCTCCTGTGATTCGTTCTCAAAGCGGGTTGCTTCACGGCGCAGCAGTTCGGCAGCTTCGGTGCCGCTCATACCCTCTTTGGTGATATGGATAGCCAGCGCCTCAAGGCGGATGGAAACAGCGAGCGCGCGGTCTTTACGCTCTTCTTTTTTTGCATCGGTCAGCAATACGGCCAGCGCATCACTATCAGTGTTAAAACTACGGATTTCGGTATTACGCATAATTAACTCTCCTGATTTCGGGCAATAAGAAGCCCGGCGGGTTTACGCCATTAAATTTCTGTTTGGATTAATTCGGCATGGTTAGCCGTTTGGGAAATAAACTCACCACTGCACGAAAATGATTCATCGCTGTAATAAGCGCCTTTTTCTCGTCAGTAGTCAGCTCACTTAATTCGAGCTCATGACGAGCCGCCGGTATTTTTGCCAGAAAGAAAATAGCGGCCAGCGCCCGACTATTTTCTTCAAATTGTGGATCGCGTTTATCGCGCATATCATCGACAAAACGCTCGACCTCTTTCCAGCTATCGCCCCAATACCTCGCGCGCAATTCAGCTACATGATTGAGACCGGCCAGACGTTCACCCGCTTTCAGCGGAACAGTCGCGGAAACAGCTTCGATAGCCATGATTCCCCCTGCTTTTGAGTGGAGATGCCAGCCAGTAAATCAGCCTGTGAGCGGCTCGGGTGCCAGCGCTTGCCGTCCTTACCTGCGATCCAGCCGTGACCGTAGTTCATGCCGTGACTTTGCTTTACTAGCAGCGACGCGAATGACGGTTCACTTTTCAGCATAAGCACCTCAAATCAGACCGAATGACGCGCCAATACCGCTCATGGTATCGACCACGCTTGTCATAGCGGGATTAGTCTGCAGACGCGCATGCAGCGCCAGTGCCGACAATGACAACATGCGAATGCCAGCATTAACGCTTTCAATCATGTTGTGCTTACGGGCAGAGGTCAGACGTTCATCAGATACCGCGCCGCTCGCCAGTTCGCCGAGCTCACGCATTGCGCGCATGACGTAGGCCTGCAATTTGTCTTTAGCCAGTTCATTAACCGGCACACATGGCAGGCAATGAATCTGAGCCAGAAAGCCATCAACGAGAGTTGAGTCTTCGGTCAGGTCAGTCAGTAGCCACAATTCAGGCGGCGTGAACTGGTGCGGCTGTTCCGGGTTGAGCTTGTTACGTAACGTTTGAACGTTCATACCCGCACGCTCGGCCAGCTTCGCCATGTTGTGACGCTGCGCAAAAGCCCGGCACGCTTCGTCATAGTGGGGATGTTTGGAAACCTGAAAATCAAACATGTTGCATCCTTACAATTCACATAAAGTGAATTAAGCGCCGATGACGAGTTGAAAACGGGAATGACCCAACGCTTTACGCAACTGCTCTTCTTTCCAGCGTGCGTAATAAATGCGAATCGGGCCACCTGCTTTCTTGCAGCCTTTACGGATGGTGCGGGGTTCGATTGGTACACAAGGGTTGTCGCCGGTTGTCCAGCGGTAAGCGGTACGTTCAGATACACCCTCAAGCTCTGCGAATTGCTGCAGAGTAACGATAGGTGCAGGCACTTTGATGATTGCGATTTCAGAAGCCATATTGCATGATTCCCTATTAGCCAAAGTTTGCAATTGATTTGACTCTGCTTGCCAACACGTGCCATCAATTGCGTGGGTTTAGCCAAAATATATCTCCCAATTGAGAGATAGTAAATAGGTTTTATCGAAATGAGAATAGATTCTTTAGGATGGAGCAACGTAGATGTACTTGACCGCATCTGCGAGGCGTATGGATTTTCACAGAAAATTCAATTAGCTAACCACTTCGATATCGCATCCAGTTCATTGTCAAATAGGTACACCCGAGGCGCTATCTCCTATGACTTTGCGGCTCACTGCGCCCTTGAAACAGGTGCTAATCTTCGGTGGTTACTTACCGGAGAAGGGGAAGCGTTTGTAAATAACAGAGAATCTAGCGACGCTAAAAGGATTGATGGATTCACATTAAGTGAAGAAATCCTCAAATCCGATAAGCAACTGAGCATTGATGCCCAATTTTTCACAAAACCACTCACAGATGGGATGGCTATCCGTTCCGAGGGGAAAATTTATTTTGTGGACAAGCAAGCGTCATTGTCTGACGGCCTATGGCTAGTCGACATTGAGGGAGCAATAAGCATTCGAGAGTTAACAAAACTACCGGGCAGAAAACTACATGTTGCAGGCGGGAAGGTTCCTTTCGAATGCGGCATTGATGATATTAAAGCGTTGGGGCGTGTGGTGGGTGTATACAGCGAGGTTAACTGATGACCGTCCGTAAAAATCCGGCTGGCGGTTGGATTTGTGAACTCTACCCAAAGGGCGCAAAAGGCAAACGTATCAGAAAGAAATTCGCTACTAAGGGCGAGGCTCTGGCGTTTGAGCAGTACACCGTTCAAAACCCGTGGCAGGAAGAAAAGGAAGACAGGCGCACGTTAAAAGAGCTGGTTGATTCATGGTATAGCGCTCATGGCATTACCCTGAAAGACGGCTTGAAACGCCAGTTAGCCATGCACCATGCTTTTGAGTGTATGGGCGAACCACTCGCACGCGATTTCGATGCGCAGATGTTTTCCCGCTACCGAGAAAAACGGTTAAAAGGTGAGTATGCTCGTTCAAACAGAGTGAAAGAGGTATCGCCTCGCACACTTAATCTTGAGCTGGCCTACTTCCGGGCGGTGTTCAATGAGCTAAACCGTCTCGGAGAATGGAAGGGTGAAAACCCACTGAAAAATATGCGCCCATTCCGCACAGAAGAAATGGAAATGGCCTGGCTAACTCACGACCAGATTGCGCAACTGCTCGGTGAGTGTAAACGGCATGATCACCCTGATTTAGAAACCGTGGTAAGAATCTGTCTCGCCACTGGCGCACGGTGGTCTGAGGCTGAGAGTCTGAGAAAAAGCCAACTCGCGAAATACAAAATCACATACACCAACACTAAAGGCAGAAAAAACCGCACCGTCCCAATCAGCAAAGAGCTCTATGAGTCTCTACCTGATGATAAAAAAGGCCGGTTGTTTAGTGATTGTTATGGCGCGTTCCGGTCTGCTCTGGAAAGAACAGGCATCGAACTACCGGCAGGACAACTTACCCATGTTTTGCGCCATACCTTCGCCAGCCACTTTATGATGAATGGTGGTAATATTTTGGTCTTGCAGCGCGTACTCGGTCATACCGACATAAAAATGACAATGCGATATGCGCACTTTGCCCCCGACCATCTCGAAGATGCAGTAAAACTAAATCCTTTAAGCTCTTTGAATCAGGGACTTTAGATGAAAGGTAAAAATTGCTCTTTATGTCATTCCTTAACGGAAATAAAAAGCCACCTGCATGAATTAGCTATTTTGACGGAATGCTTCTACGGAAATCATAGATCAAACTTCCTTGCAATGAATCAGTGGTTAACTCTATCTTCAACTCTTGATAATGTAGAAATAAATCCTTATTTGCATGATAGAAGTTCATTATCAATAATGTGCCGTCCGCATTACGAAGCATTAGAGTCTGATAGAAAATACTTTAGTGCCTATACCACAGAGTTAACTAGACTTTTCTTCGTTTGCAATGCTCTAGAAGAAGTCTATAGGTTTGTATCAACCTTCTTTACTAATGAGCTAAATACATCCTTCAAGAACCCTGTCAGAGATAACAGTATGAAATGTCTGATTTTATTTGATAAAATTGAGGAAAGGCATTTACCAAAACATTTCGAACATTACAATCAAAATTTATGCACTTTATTCGAACGATACACCTCGCTTTATAACAAAAAAGTGAATAATAAATTAAGTTACCCTAAAGAACACCGTTGCTATGCCCTCAATATTATTCGAAATATAAGAAATGACATTGCACATGGGGTAATCCCTATAAATCTTAACCCAGAGTATGGTTTTACAGGTGATAACTGGAAAACATTATATTTTTTGATTCAACGAGCAACAAGAACCATCCTTCTGTATATTCAGGCTTTTTTATCAAAGTACGGAAATGATTTTGATATGGAAGAATATTATGAAAGAGTTGGCTATATATATTGGCTTGAATCCAAGGATATCAGAAATGAGTGTACAGAGTCAGTAGAAGTATCAGAACCTGCTGATTTGTCAGCTTTGCTCTCTGAGCTGCATCTTAAATCTGGTTTCGGCTACTACCGATTCATCGACTCAAGTTACTAATCAAATGGCGATAAAATGGCGATAAAGATGGCGGAAGAAGGCAGTTACTGGCAAACAACGGCAATCTATGTCAATGATAAATAACGCAAACTATTGATTTTCGGTTGTTCCGGTAGGAACTCATAATCGCTTGGTCGTTGGTTCAAACCCAACAGGGGCCACCAAAAATCAAGGGCTTGCGATGATTCGCAAGCCCTTACTACTTTCCAGGATACCTATAGGATACCGCCACTTAGTATTTAGAGGTAATCCTGCATATCTTCAAATAATTTAGTTGCTAAACTATTTTCTCGACAATTTTATCAACCAAGCTATCAAACTGATCCCCAAGAACATCTATGTATTTCTTAATCGCTAGTATTCTCACCACTTCCTCCTCGCATTCCACTTCTTCTGAAATTGTTTTTGTATAGAGGTGATGATCTTCAACGCCTTTTCTTTGTATTAGCCAATCAAAATCAATTCCATATTCTTGCTTTAAAAATTCTTTAACAGCAGCATGTTGGTAAACCTCAACTTCCGGAGGACGATTGCCAGGAAAAGAAAATAAGTTCCCTCTATGATCCTCACCTACATCAGCATCCCTAACTGCAATAGCATTTAGTTCAGATTTACTCAAAATCTCTACTGCTTTTCTTACAGCAGTTTTATCACCAACATCAGTAATCTGAATGGATTTGAGGATGTCTCGCCTTTTAAGCCTTATTACTTGGCTAAGTAGTACCTTAGCAAAATGATCCTCAACACAAACATGCAGTCCTTTAAAATGACCGTCTGAGAGTATTGATCTTATGTGCGTTGTTGAAATGCCGTCTTTTATATCCACGCCAGTTTTATCACGAATCAATAATTTACGAGCCTCTGGAGGCAATGCATTTAAAATAACACTAGAATGAGTAGAAAGAATAATTTGATGTTTTCTCCGCTCACAAACATCCATAAGATATTTCGTAAATTCATATTGCGCACTTTCATGAAGAGACGTTTCTGGCTCTTCTAAAACAAATAAGCTCTGTTCCGGGGATGTTTCTAACATATCAACGGTATAAAGCACCCGGCCTTCGCCAAAGCCCATGTTATTTTCTGAATATGAATATCCAAGTCTTTCAACCATCCCTATTTCTGTCTCTCGTTTCCTATGCGATATTCCCTGAAATGCAACATCGTCATATGGATGGCCGATAATTTTAGCCATCCTTGATATTATCTCTTGGTCAACATTCCTTCTCACTGTCAAATCGAAATCCCTTCCCCCATAGACACTGAGATCACGACGCTCAACTTTTGGAATGTATACAGTAAAACCTATATAATAACAATGTCTCTCCGGCTGACGTTTATATCCAGACCAAGAAGATTTTATACGTGAAACGGTTACATCTTGAGTTCTATTATGGTCATTGGTTTCATATTTATAAATAACACTTGAATCCATTTTAAATGGACTCGGATCAGCTTTTGATACGGGGAAAAAGTCTTTTATATAAAGCCGTTTATAACCTTGTGCTGTTACCGGTTTTTTATATGCACAAATAGCTAATTGCCCAAGAGTACTTTTACCTGCGCCATTTAAACCAGAAATTGCCGTTACAGGAAAATCCAAGCTCAGAGTAATATCCTCTATACCTCGAAAACCTTTAATATCTATACTTCTCAGAGCCGAGCCAAAATTAGCATATTTATTTCTTTGAGAGTACTTACTTTTCAACTTACTTCTTATATCAGCCATACAAATCCCTATTCTGCTGTGTAATAGCCTAAATTTAAAACATTTTTAGACTATCAGATCCTTTTTAAGCTTTCTATGCTTGATTTTGTAGTATGTATACCCAAGTAACCTCAAGATGCAGGATGGTAGTACTCAAACAAGTTACCCCGACTGCGGCCCTAAGTTCAGGCTCCTGCAACTTGAAGCATCATGGGTATATCACATAGTGATGACCTGCTCCCCGTTGATTAATACACCGCGATGTTAGTAATGTCTTCATAAGCCACATGAGGACATCCCCATGAAGAAGCGTTTTTCCGATGGACAGGTCATCAGTATCCTCCGCGAAGCTGAAGCCGGGATTTCTGCCCGTGAGCTCTGCCGCAAGCACGCCATTTCCGATGCCACCTTTTATACTTGGCGTAAGAAGTATGGCGGTATGGAGGTGCCCGAGGTTAAGCGCCTGAAGTCGCTTGAAGAAGAGAATGCCAGACTCAAGAAGCTACTTGCCGAAGCCATGCTGGATAAGGAGGCACTTCAAGTGGCTCTGGGGCGAAAGTACTGACGACAGACCAGAAGCGGGAAGCTGTTGAGTTTATGAGTGATGCGACCGGTCTGTCTCAACGTCGTGCCTGCAGGCTTACAGGTTTGTCCCTGTCGACCTTCCGCTATGAGGCTCAGCGTCCGGCGGCCGATGCACATTTATCAGGGCGTATCACTGAGCTGGCACTGGAGCGCAGGCGTTTTGGTTACCGCCGCATCTGGCAATTACTGCGCCGTGAAGGCCTGCATGTTAATCACAAGCGCGTGTACCGCCTTTATCATCTGAGTGGGCTGGGCGTAAACGCAGGCGGCGTCGTAAAGGGCTGGCAACAGAACGCCTGCCGCTGCTCCGCCCGTCGGCGCCCAACCTGACCTGGTCGATGGATTTTGTCATGGACGCGCTCGCCACTGGTCGCAGGATCAAGTGCCTGACCTGTGTGGACGACTTCACGAAGGAGAGTCTGACAATTACCATCGCATTCGGGATTTCAGGCGTTCAGGTCACGCGTATCCTGGGCAGCATTGCACTGTTTCGAGGTTATCCGGCGACGATAAGAACTGACCAGGGGCCGGAGTTCACCTGCCGCGCACTGGATCAATGGGCTTTTGAGCATGGTGTTGAGTTACGCTTAACCCAGCCGGGCAAGCCAACGCAGAACGGATTCATAGAGAGCTTTAACGGACGATTCCGCGATGAATGCCTGAATGAGCACTGGTTCAGCGATATCGTTCACGCCATCAGAGTTTGCAGCTCGGTGGCGAAATGGAAAATGTGAAGGTAAACAAACCGACATTACTAACTGATGGTTGTATCTAATACTGGGGGCAGGTCACAATGACTATGGATTCAGCCAGGTCAGCAGTTTGTCGGCCAACAAATTTAACGAACTTCACAAGCAAGGATTTTAGCCAGTTCATTGATTTTATTACTTAACGATAGGAAGTCATCATCACTTGATCATTAGTTAAAATCCAACCGCTGGCTTTTGATTGATCTATCCGCTATCGCTCGCCTCTCACAAGGCTACACAAAGCAATAGTGACAAACACCAGCAACAGGAATATTGCCGCGCTCAGAATTCGTTGCCACCATTCGTCGAACCAGAACAGTGAGCCAAACGCAGCGACAGAAAATATCCCGCCCAAAATCGCTTCCACAAGGTGCGACAATCCTTTACCGAGCTTACTGCCCCAAGACTTTAGATAGCTCATGATTCACACCTTCACAGAACATTTTCGATTTGCTGGTATAGGCAACAAAGGGTTCAAGATACTCCTCCGCCAGAAAGTAGATCATGTCCAAATTTCGTGGCGTGAGCTTATGGTACGTTGAGGGATATTGTTCCCGCAAACGACGCGAAGAAACGGCGGCCTGTTCAATAATTCCTTGTAAAAGAATGATGTTTAGCCCAGCAATGGTGACACCTTTGAATACCCATTTGAAAAGTGTGCTGCCGATAACCTTTTTCAAAATATGGTGTGTGATTTGCTGAACCAGAATGAACTGCGTCCCCATACGTCCTGTAAGATAACCCTCTACATGGTTTAATTTTTGGCTTAGCACGGTTTGTGTTTGCAGATCCATCCGCTGATAGCAGTCACGGATAATCACCGCTATCAGCTCACGTAGCGGGGCTTCGATACCATAGCCGGCACGAACGACCTTGATGAACCGTTCCGTTTCGATTTCATTGCGGCGCTTAAGCTCTCGACCGCCGAGCCCTGCTCCCTGCCATGTCCTACGAGCACTATAGGCAATGCCCCTTGGTAAAGACTCTATTCCCTCAAGTATTCCTTGAGCTACGGCTTTCGCATCCATAACAATCCCTTATCAGCGCCCTGGCCGTACCCTATACTAACTTCGCTTAAAATATCAACACCCCTTTCATCCTAATGAAGGGCGCCCCTCGGCATAATGGCTTTTTTGTTTCCCGCCGCCGTGCCACACTTCCCTCTCGGCATTCCTGATTTATTCCGACTCATAAGGCCCCTGCATGATCGTCATCTGCGACCACGACAACCTCGACGCCTGGCTGGCGCTGCGCACCGCGCTGTGGCCCTCCAGCTCGCCTGAAGATCACCGCGCGGAAATGCGCGAGATATTGGCTTCGCCGCACCACACCGCGTTTATGGCGCGGGGGCTGGACGGCGCTTTCGTTGGCTTTGCCGAGGTCGCGCTGCGCTACGATTACGTCAACGGCTGCGAATCGTCGCCGGTGGCGTTTCTGGAAGGGATTTATACCGTCGAGCGCGCCCGCCGCCAGGGCTGGGCCGCGCGCTTGATCGCGCAGGTGCAGGAGTGGGCGAAGCAGCAGGGGTGCAGCGAGCTGGCGTCGGATACCGACATCGACAATCTGGACTCCCAGCGCCTGCATGCGGCGCTGGGCTTTGCCGAAACGGAGCGGGTGGTGTTTTACCGCAAAACGCTGGGCTGATCAGGCAATCTTGCTTTGCCGCTGATGCGCCAGCTGCTCGGCGCGCAGCAGGATCTCCTGCAGATCGTCCTCATCGATATCGAACAGATCCCCCTCCATCAGCGCCTCGTGCAGATCGGCGCGGGTGATGGAAACGGCATCGATCGGCAGATTGGCCGGCTTGGGCTCCGCCGGCGCCAGCGCGTGCGGGTAGCGCCGCCCGGCCAGGTTATTGAACAGAATGGCCAGCGCCGCCAGCAGCACCGAGTTCAGCAGCACCGGGTACAACACGAAGTGGTAGCCCATCTGATGAATGCCGGGGCCGCCGAGGATGGCGGTCAGCGCCACCGCGCCGCCGGGTGGGTGCAGGCAGCGCAGCTTGAACATCAGGCCGATGGCCACCGCCGCCGCAACGCCGCAGGCCAGGCCCGGATCGGGGATCAGCAGACCGGCGCTGACGCCCACCGTCGCCGCCAGCGCATTGCCGCCGACGATCGACCAGGGCTGCGCCAGCGGGCTGTTCGGCACGCCGAACAGCAGCACCGCCGAAGCGCCCATCGGCGCGATAAACCACAGGTTCACCTCGCCCAAAATAAAGTGGCTGATCCAGCCGGCGAGCATCAGCCCCAAACCGGCGCCAACGCTGGAAATCAGCATCTCTCGTTTGCCCACCGCCAGCGGGTGCGGCCACAGGCGCGCGCATCCCACTTTCACTCGTTCTATCCACTGCGTCTTCATGTTACCCAATACGGCTCAATTCACGTGTTGGCAACAAATATATCACGTCGCGCCAGCGCCGCCGTCCGCCGCGTCATAAAAGAACTTTTAGGCTAACAGATTGATTTTTAGCCTCCCCTCAACAATGATGAATGTTCCCCCCTTAACCCCGAGGAACCGCCGATGTCTCAACCGATCACCGAGCTTTACACCGACAGTGAATTTTTCAGCCCGTACGCCATGTCCGCCTTTGTCGTGCTGACGGAAAAAGGCATTCCGTTCACCGTGAAGCCGGTGGACCTGGCGAAAGAAGAGAACAAAGAGGCGGCCTACGCGGCGCTGTCGCTCACCCGCCGGGTGCCGACGCTGGCGATCGGCGAGTTCCAGCTCTCGGAGTCTTCGGCGATCGCCGAATACCTGGAAGACATCCACCCGGCCCACGCCGTATACCCGCGCGACGTGAAGCTGCGCGCCAAGGCGCGCGAGATCCAGGCCTGGCTGCGCAGCGATCTGCTGCCGATCCGCGCCGAGCGCTCGACCGAGGTGGTGTTCAACAACGGCAAGTTCCCGCCGCTGTCCGAAGCCGCGCAGGAGGCCGCGCGCAAGCTGATCGCCGCCGTAGAAAAACTGCTGAGCCACGGGCAGGACAATCTGTTCAGGGAGTGGTGCATCGCCGACACCGATCTGGCGCTGATGCTCAACCGGCTGGTGATACACGGCGATCCGGTGCCGGAGCGCGTGCGCCACTATGCGCACAAGCAGTGGCAGCGCCCGTCGGTGCAGGCCTGGCTGGCGTTGTCGGAAAAGCGGCGCGCGTGAGAAAAAAATCGGCGGCCACGACGCCGCCGTTCTCAATGCCGAGAAACAACATCACTGCTTGAGGGAAGGCAAATCACCATCCAGAGGGCAGATAGCCTAACAATGAAGCGATGGCGTACACCGCGCTGGCCAGGTACAGCAACACAATGCTGATCTGCAGCAGCGGATGCGTGATCCAGTTGCACTGCCAGCGTGGGGTTTGGTCGCCGTGTTTGCGCGCGCCGCGCAGGATCAGCATCGGCATGATCGACAGGATCACCCCGCTGAACACCCCGGCGAAATAGAGCGCGTTGACGAACGACACCAGCCCGCTGTAGGCCAGCGCGAACGGCGGCACCACCACCAGCAGCAGCACGCCGAAGCGGCGCAGCGGCAGCTCGTCGTTGCCCAGCCGGAACTTGTCGAAAATATTGGTCAGGAAGCTGCCGCCCAATCCCCAGTACGAGGTCAGCATCGCGCACAGCGCAAAGATGTTGGCGGAGAAGAACGCCCACTGCCCCAGCGCCTGGCCCCAGGAAATAGTGGCCACGTCGGAGATGTCATTCAGCCCGCTGAGCGCAATCACCGACATCGGCACCGCCGCCAGCAAAATGAACGTCACCACCATGCCGACAATGATCGCCTTCGGCAGTTGCTCCGGTTTGTCGGCAAAGCCGCGCGCCATTTCCGGCACGATGTACTGCGCCGAGAAGCAGAACACCACCACGTTGAACACCGGCACCATATAGCGCCAGTCGCCGTCCAACAGGTTGCGCATCTGGGTGGTGTCTTTCAGCAGCGTCGCCGCCACCAGGGCGGTCAACATCACCACCATGCCGATGCTGATGAACTTCTCGCCGCGGCCAATCGCTTTCAAACCGAGGTACAGCACGCCGGCGGCGGGCACGAAGAACAGCAGGCTGCCCAGTGCCGGCGAGATGCCGAACAGCGATTGCAGCAGCTTGCCGCTGCCGGTCATGTAGGCGGTGAGCGCCCCAACGCTGTTGACGCATACCGAAGCGAACATCAGCCAGGCGCCCAGGCCGCCGACGTAGCGCTTCGCCAGCCCGCTCAGCTGCAGATGCGCGCGGGTGCGCAACGTGGATTCGGCAACGTACAGCATGGTGATGGTGGTCAGGCTTCCCACCAGCACCAGCCAGAACAGCAGCGGCAGAAAGCCGGCCTTGCTGGAGGCGTAGGCGATGGAGAGCACCCCGGCGCCGATGTTGGTGCCGACGATCATCGCCACCCCTTCGAGGAAACTTAACGATTTGGCGGGTGCAGGTGCTCGCACCCCGGCGGCAAGCGCCGGAGAAACAGAGATATTATCAGACATGCATCATCCTTTATCGCCCGGCGACGCTGGCCGCCGGGATGGGTTAACGTCCTGACGCTCAACGGCTCACATCGATACACAGGTATTTCAGCTCCAGATATTCTTCTATCCCGTAGCGCGATCCTTCACGCCCGAGCCCTGACTGTTTCACGCCGCCGAACGGCGCCACTTCGTTGGAAATCAGCCCGGTGTTGATGCCGACCATGCCGTACTCCAGCGCTTCCGGCACGCGCCACTGGCGCGCGGCGTTCTGCGTGAACAGGTAGGCGGCCAGGCCGAATTCGGTGTCGTTGGCCATGGCGATGGCTTCCGCCTCGTCATGGAAGCGGAACAGCGGCGCCACCGGCCCGAAGGTCTCTTCTTTGGCGAAGCGCATCTTCTGCGTCACGCCGGTCACCACCGTCGGCTGGAAGAAGGTGCCGCCGAGCGCGTGCGGCTGGCCGCCGGTGGCGATCTGCGCCCCTTTGATCAGCGCGTCGTCGATATGGCTCTGCACCTTCGCTACCGCATCGCTGTCGATCAACGGCCCCTGGGTGGTGCCTTCGTGGCTGCCGTCTCCCACTTTCAACTGCTCGACCGCCGCCACCAGTTTCTCCGCCAGCCGCTCGTAGATGCCGTCCTGCACGTAGATACGGTTGGCGCACACGCAGGTCTGGCCGCTGTTGCGGAATTTGGAGGCCATGATGCCCGCCACCGCCGCGTCCAGATTGGCGTCGTCAAACACGATGACCGGCGCGTTACCGCCCAGCTCCAGCGACAGTTTCTTGATGCTCGGCGCGCACTGCGCCATCAGGATGCGGCCGACCTCGGTCGAGCCGGTAAAGCTCAGTTTGCGCACCACCGGGCTGTCGCACAGCACCTTGCCCACCTGCGCCGCTTCGCCGGTCACCACCTGCAACACGCCGGCGGGAATGCCGGCGTCCTGCGCCAGCTTCGCCAGCGCCAGCGCGGTCAGCGGCGTTTGCTCGGCCGGTTTGACGATGATGGCGCAGCCCGCCGCCAGCGCCGGCGCCACCTTGCGGGTGATCATCGCCGCCGGGAAATTCCATGGGGTGATGGCCGCGCACACGCCGATCGGCTGCTTCACCACCACCAGGCGCTGCGAAGCCTGCGGCGCCTGCAATACCGCGCCGTCCACCCGCTTGGCCTCTTCGGCGAACCAGGTGATGAACGACGCGGCGTAGGCTACTTCGCCGCGCGCTTCCGCCAGCGATTTGCCCTGCTCGGCGGTCATCAGCTGCGCCAGATCTTCCTGCGCGGCCAACACTTTGTCGGCCCAGGCCAACAGCAGCGCGGAACGCTGCTTGGCGGTCAGCTGTTTCCAGTCGTTTTGCGCCCGCTGCGCCGCCGCGATCGCCTGCTGGGTTTCCTCTTCGCTGACCAGCGGAATGCTGGCCAGTTCGACGCCGGTGGCCGGGTTGATCACTGCTTCACGTTTGCCGCTCAGGGCATCGCACCACTCGCCGTTGATCAGACACTGGCTGCGCAACAGCTCGGGATTATTCAATTTCATGCCGATCGCTCCTTAGTGGGCCAGCGCGCGGGACAGAATGCCCATCGCCTTGGTGAACTGATCGTCCGGGATGGTCAGCGGGTAGAGGAAGCGGATCACGTTGCCGTTCACGCCGCAGCTCAACAGCAGCAGCCCTTCCTCCATCGCCTTCTGCTGCACCTGACGGGTGATCTCCGCCGAAGGCTTGCCGGTAACCGGATCGTTGAACTCCACCGCCACCATCGATCCCTGCGCGCGCACATCGGCGATCGCCGGGCTGGTTTTGCGCGCCTGCTGGAGCACTTCCACCAGGTGCTGACCCAAGCGCTGAGCGCGCTGGCACAGCTGCTCTTCGTCGATCACGTCCAGCACCGCGTGCGCGGCGGCCACCGCCAGCGGGTTACCGGCATAGGTGCCGCCCAGCCCGCCCGGCGCCGGCGCGTCCATCACCTCGGCGCGGCCCGCCACCGCCGACAGCGGCATGCCGCCCGCCAGGCTTTTCGCCATGGTGATCAGATCCGGTTTAACGCTGTAGTGCTCCATGGCGAACAGCTTGCCGGTACGGGCGAAGCCGGTCTGCACTTCGTCGGCGATCAGCAGAATGCCATGCTGGTCGCACAGCGCGCGCAGCGCCTGCATGAATTCGGCCGGCGCTACGTTGAAGCCGCCTTCGCCCTGCACCGGCTCCAGCACAATGGCCGCCACCTGCTTGGGATCGATATCCGCTTTAAACAGGCGATCCAGGCTGTTCATCGCGTCTTCGGTGGTCACGCCGTACAGCGCATTCGGATACTGCCCATGGAACACCGAGCCGGGGAACGGCCCGAAACCCAGTTTGTAAGGCGCCACTTTGCCGGTCAGCGCCATGGTCATATAGGTGCGGCCGTGGAAGCCGCCGCCGAAGGTGATCAAGCCCGGACGGCCGGTGTAAGCGCGGGCGATCTTCACCGCGTTTTCCACCGCTTCCGCGCCGGTGGTGAAGAAAGCGGTTTTACACGGGCCGGCGATCGGCGCGCGCTGGTTGATGCGCTCCGCCAAAGAAACATAGCTTTCGTAAGGAACGATCTGATAGGCGGTGTGGGTGAAGGCCTGCAGCTGCTTTTCAATTGCGGCGATCACCTTCGGGTGACGGTGCCCGGTGTTCAGCACGGCGATCCCCGAAGCAAAGTCGATCACTTCTTTGCCTTCCACATCCCACAGCGTGGCGTTCTCTGCGCGCTCGGCGTAAAAACCACACATCACGCCCACTCCGCGCGGGGTGGCGTCCTGACGGCGTTGGTTCAATTCTGCGTTTTTCATGCTGTTCTCTCCGGTCGGTGCCAGTTACACGTTTCGTTCACATTCGTGAAACAATGCCGTTTATTTACACAGGATGTGGCCCTATAATCGAGTGCCAGTTACGAATAATTGAGGGATCCAATTGCGCTCATTGAGTGGTGATCTGTTGCTGCAGCGCCTCGGCGAACAGCCCGATGACAAGCTGCACAAGCGGCTTTACAACGCGATCCGCACCAGCATTCTCGACGGCAGCCTGCCGCCCTCCAGCCGCCTGCCCGCCTCACGCGATCTGGCGCAGGAACTCAGCCTGTCCCGCAACACCGTGTTAACCGTTTATGAACAACTGCTGGCGGAAGGCTACGTGTCGGCGCGCGCCGGCAGCGGCACCTTCGTCGCCGACACGGTGCCGGACAGCTGCCTCTCCACCGGCGGCGCCCCGGCGGACGGCAGCGGGCAACCGCGGCGCGTCGAACTGTCGGAGCGCGGCGCCACGCTGCTGCACCACGCCAGCGCCAGCCCCAAACAGTGGGGGGCGTTCATTCCCGGCGTGCCTGACGTCAACGCCTTTCCCCATCAGCTGTTCAGCAAGATCCAGGCGCGCCTCAGCCGCCGCCCGACGCCGCAGCGGCTGACCTACAGCAATCAGGGCGGCAGCCCGGAGCTGCAGCATGCGTTGGTGGAGTATTTACGGGTGGCGCGCTCGGTGCGCTGTTCGCCGGAACAGATCCTGATCACCGAGGGCATCCATCAGGCGATCGATCTGGTGACGCGCATGTTGTGCAATCCGGGGGATTACGCCTGGATCGAAGAGCCGGGCTATTGGGGGATCCGCAATATCCTGCGCATCAATGCGCTGAACATCTGCCCGCTGGCGGTGGACGAAGCCGGGCTGGTGCCGCCGGAGCAGCCGACCAACCCGCCGCGGCTGATCTTCGTCACCCCGTCGCACCAGTATCCGCTCGGCTCGGTGATGAGCCTGGCGCGCCGCCAACGGCTGCTGGCGCTGGCGCGCAACGCCGGCGCTTGGATCGTCGAGGACGACTACGACAGCGAATTCCGCTTTTCCGGCCAACCGATCCCGGCGCTGCAAGGGCTGGAAGCCGACGCGCCGGTGATTTACATCGGCACCTTCAGCAAAACACTCTACCCGGCGCTGCGCCTCGGCTATGTGGTGTTGCCGCCGCCACTGGTGCAGGCGCTGAAAACCGCCCACGCCGAGCTGTACCGCGGCGGGCACCTGCTGATCCAGAGCGCGCTGGCGGAGTTCATCCAGGCGGGGCACTACACCGCGCATATCCGCCGCATGCGGCTGCTGTACGCCCGGCGGCGCGCCTTCCTGACCGGCTTGATCGAACGGCACCTCGGCAAACAGGCGCTCAGCGAGTTCAACAGCAACGCCGGATTGCACCTGATCCTCAACCTGCCGGACGAGGCCGACGACGTGGCGATCGCCGCCGCCGCCGGCGCGCAAGGGGTGCTGGTGCGGCCGCTGTCGCGCTACTACATGCTGCCCAATCGGCGGCGCGGCCTGCTGATGGGTTTTGCCTGCGTGCCGGAAGAGCAGATGGCCGCCGCCTTTACCCAACTGCTGGCGTGCATCAACGCCCCGCACTAAGTCAGAGCGCCGCCCACCTGCCTCACCAGGCCTGAAGCCACCAGCCGTCCGCCTGTCGGTGCAGGCGGTGCGTCGGCCGCAGCGCCTGCAGGAAGTCTTCGTCGTGCGACACCACCATCATCGCGCCGGGGAAATCCGCCAGCGCGGTTTCAATCGCCAACGACGACGCCAGATCCAGGTGGTTGGTCGGCTCGTCGAGCAACAGCAGCTGCGCCGGTTGTCGCCGCCACAGCGCGCAGGCCAACGCTGCCTTCAGCCGTTCACCGCCGCTCAGCGAGCCCAGCGGCAACGCGATGCGATCCGCGCCAAGCTGCAACTGCGCCAGCCGGGTGCGCAACGCGCCTTCCGCCAACGGCGAATCCTGTAGCCCCAGATGCTCCATCACCGACAGGCCCGGGTCGAGCTGCGACAGGGTTTGATCGAGGTAGGCGGTCGACAGCGGACAATGACAATGGCCGGAAAGCGCCGCCAGCCGGCCGAGAATAGTCTTCAGCAAAGTGGATTTGCCGCAGCCGTTGGGGCCGGTCAACGCCACGCGCATCGGGCCGTCGATACGCAGATCGAGCGGCGGCGCACTGACGAACGGCAGCTGCAGCCGCTCGAGCACCAGCACCTGCTTGTTCGCGTTCACTTCGCTGCCCGGCAGCGCCAGCAACACCGGCTGTTCCTCTTCCACCCGCTGGTAGGCTTCGCGCACCGCCGCATCGAGGCTGTCGCGCCGATCCTGATGCTGTTTGCGCAGCGTGCCGAGGCTCTCTTTCGCCGCCGACTTGTAGGCCACCCGCTCGAAAGAGGCGATATTCAGCGTATCGACGACGCGCAGCGTTTGCGCCGAGCGCCGCTGGCTCATGTCGTGCTCTTTCTGTTGGCGGGCGCGGGTGCGGCGGCGCTCCTCGCGCGCATGCTCCAGATCGGCGCGCGCCGCCTGCTGCTCCGTATCGCGCTGGCGCCGGTAGTCATCATAGTTGCCGCCGTAGCTGCGCAGCGCGCCGGGCGTCAATTCGACGATGCGCTCCATGCGCGCCAGCAACTGCCGGTCATGGCTGGCGATCAGCAACCCGCCCCGCCACTGATCCAGCTGCTGATACAGCCAGGCGCGCCCGACGCTGTCGAGGTGGTTGGTCGGTTCGTCCAGCAGCAGAAAATCCGCTTCGCCGAGCAAGGCGCCGCACAGCGCCGCGCGCATCCGCTCGCCGCCGCTCAGCGAACTGGCGGATCGCAACGGATCGAAGGCCGGCAGCCCGGCGGCGGCGAAGGCGTTTTGCAGGCGATCGTGGAGATCCCATCGCCCTTCCAGACGATCGATATCGTCCGCCAGCGGCCGTCCCTGCTCGAGACGCGCCAGCGCGGCGAACGCCTCGCCATAGCCCAACAGCTGGGCCAGCGTGGTGTCCGCGGCGATCTCCGGTTGCTGTGCAACGTAAGCTACTGCGGCATGAGATTCGACGTGCCCGTTGCCCGGCCGATCCCGCCCGGCGATCAGGCGCAGCAGCTGGGTTTTGCCGACGCCGTTGCGCCCTACCAGGCCGCAGCGCTGCCGGTCGAAAGCGAGATCCAGCGGGCCGAACAGCGTTTCGCCGTCAGCAAATTGGCAGGTCAGTTGATGTAAAACGAAATAAGGGGACTGCGCTGAATAAGCCATAAGCACTCCTGAATGAGATCAAAACATCCCCACAGGGCGCGAGAGCGCACAGCGTGGGACACGATATCAACAGGTGTGGGTGTTCATTTTCGGTAATGGCTCCGCAGAGAGAAGGAATTTACAACGCGTAAAGGCTAACCGATCTTTTGTTCGTTATGCAAACAGAGTCTGAGATTCATGACATCTATCACATTCGGCGCAACGCAGATTCCCAAGCGGCGCGACAACGGCTAGATTTATCTCATCCGACCACTTGTGTTCACATAATAATAACAGATGCTCATCCCCAATCGCTTTCAACCTGCAGCTAGGCGGCAAGTTCGGGCGTTCCCAGGAGCTTACTCAAGTAAGTGACTGGGGCGAGCGAACGCAGGCAACAACGCTGCAGGTTGAAAGAGGCGGGGGATGAACGATGGAGAGTGCAATGAGCAATTACCCTCACCTGCTGGCGCCGCTGGATCTCGGCTTCACCACCCTGAAAAACCGGGTGCTGATGGGATCGATGCATACCGGCCTGGAAGAGCTGCCCGACGGCCCGCAGCGCCTGGCCGCGTTCTATGCCGAGCGCGCCGCCGCCGGCGTGGCGCTGATCGTTACCGGCGGCATTGCCCCGAACGAACAGGGCGTGGTGTTTCGCGGCGGTTCGATCCTCAACAGCGAGGAGCAATTGCCTCACCACCGCCCGGTGACTGAAGCCGTCCACCGGGCGGGCGGCAAAATTGCGCTGCAGATCCTGCACACCGGCCGCTACAGCTATCAACCCAAGCTGGTGGCCCCTTCCGCGCTGCAGGCGCCGATCAACCCGTTTACGCCGAGCGCGCTCAGCGCAGCGGAGATCGAGCAGACTATCGCCGACTTCGCCCGCTGCGCGGCGCTGGCGCAGCAGGCCGGCTATGACGGCGTTGAGGTGATGGGATCCGAGGGTTATCTGATCAACCAATTCTTGACGACGCGCACCAATCAGCGCGACGACCAATGGGGCGGCAGCTTCACCAACCGCATGCGCTTCGCCGTCGAAACCGTCAGGGCAGTACGCCAGGCCGTGGGCCCGGAATTCATTCTGATCTACCGGCTGTCGATGCTCGATCTGGTGGAAGACGGCTCCAGCTGGCAGGAGATCGAGCAGTTGGCGCTGGCGGTCGAACAGGCAGGCGCCACGATCATCAATACCGGCATCGGCTGGCACGAAGCGCGCATCCCGACCATCGCCACCATGGTACCGCGCGCCGGATTCAGCTGGGTGACCCGCAAGCTGATGGGCAAGGTCAGCATCCCGCTGATCACCACCAACCGTATCAACGATCCGGCGGTGGCCGAGCAGGTGCTGGCGGACGGCTGCGCCGACATGGTGTCGATGGCGCGTCCGTTCCTCGCCGACGCCGCCTTTGTGCAAAAAGCCGCCGAGGGGCGCGCCGACGAGATCAATACCTGCATCGGTTGCAACCAGGCCTGCCTCGACCAGATCTTTGAAGGCAAGCTGACTTCCTGTCTGGTCAACCCGCGCGCCTGCCGTGAAACCGAAATGCCGCTGACGATGGCGGAAAAGCCGAAAAAACTGGCGGTGGTCGGCGCCGGCCCCGCCGGGCTGGCGTTTGCCACCACCGCCGCCAGCCGTGGTCATCAGGTAACGCTGTTCGACGCCGCCGAGCAGATCGGCGGCCAGTTCAACATCGCCAAGCAGATCCCCGGCAAGGAAGAATTCCATGAAACCCTGCGTTACTTCCGCCGTCAGCTGGCGCTGCGTGAAGTGACGGTCAAACTAGACGCCAAAGTCGAGGCGGCGGATTTAAGCGAATTCGATGAGGTGATCCTCGCCTGCGGCATCGTGCCGCGCACCCCGGATATTCCCGGCATCGGGCACGCCAAGGTGCTGAGCTATCTGGATGTGCTGCGCGATAAAAAACCGGTCGGCCAGCGGGTGGCGATCATCGGCGCCGGCGGTATCGGCTTCGACACCGCCGAGTACCTTAGCCAGCACGGCGTCTCCAGCAGCCTGGATCAGGCGGAATTTAACCGCGAATGGGGCATCGACGGCCGCCTTGAGCAACGCGGCGGGCTGGCGGCGCAAGGCCCGCAGGCACCGCGCGCCGCCCGGCAGATCTACCTGTTGCAGCGCAAAACCAGCAAGGTGGGCGAAGGCCTGGGGAAAACCACCGGTTGGATCCACCGCGCCAGCCTGGCGATGCGCGGCGTGAAGATGCTCAATAGCGTCAGCTATCGGCTGATCGACGATGAAGGGCTGCACATCACCCGCGCCGAGCAAGAGAGTTGCCTGCCGGTGGACACGGTGGTCATTTGCGCCGGGCAGGAACCGCGCCGCGAACTGCAGCAGCCGCTGCTGGCGATGGGGAAAACCGTGCATCTGATCGGCGGCGCCGACGTGGCCGCCGAGCTGGACGCCCGCCGCGCGATCGATCAGGGCACGCGGCTGGCGATGGCGCTGTAAAAAAGGGGCGCCCGGCGCCCCTTTTTATTCACTCAGCGACGCGCGCCGGATTTCACCGCTTTCAGGATCACGAACTTCTTGTTCGAGGCCACCAGCGTGCAGTTGCCGAACAGACGCTTGAGCTTCTGATGGTAGTCAAGGTGACGGTTGCCGACGATGCGCAGTTCGCCGCCCACCTGCAGGCAGCGCTTGGCGTCGCAGAACATCTGCCAGGCGGTATGATCGGTAATGGCGTGCTGCTGGTGGAACGGCGGGTTACACAGCACCGCCTGCACGCTTTCGCGCTCGATGCCCGCCAGCGCGTTGTTCACCTCAAACTGACAGCGATCCAGCTCTTGCGGCAGGTTGTGCTCCACATTCAGCTCGCTGGAAGCCACCGCCATGTAAGATTCATCGACGAAGGTCATCTGCGCTTCCGGGTTTTGCGCCAGCGCCGCCAGGCCAATCACGCCGTTGCCGCAGCCCAGATCGATGATATGGCCGTTCAGGCCACGCGGCAGATGATCCAAGAACAGGCGCGCGCCGATATCCAGGCTGCCACGCGAGAAGACGTTGGCGTGGTTGTGGATCAGCCAATCGGTGCCGTCCAGCGTCCAGTTGGTGGTTTCCGCCGCCGCCGGCGGGACGATGTCCGCCGCCTGGCAGAAGATCAGGCGCGCCTTCTTCCACGCCAGGCTGGTGCGCGTCGGGCCCAGCACCTTTTCAAACAGCTGCATCGTCGAGGTGTGCACGTCGCGCGCTTTGGCGCCGGCAACGATCAGCGTGTCTTCGGTCACGACGTGGCGCAGCGCGCGCAGCTGCTGTTCCAGCAGCGCCAGCGCTTTCGGCACGCGAATCAGCACCACCGCCGGCGCCGCCGGCAGCTCGGCCAGGCTGTCCAACAGCGTGACCTGCTCAGGATCCAGACCGTTGAGCTTGAGGTTGTGACGCGTCGCCAGCTGGCTCATGTACGAGTCGCTGACGCTGTAAGGACGATGCGCGTGCAGCGCACAGGCCAGGGTGCCGAAGTTATCGTTGAAAATCAGCACCGGGCGGCCGCCGATATCTACGTTTTCAAGCTGTTGCAGCAGATATTCGTCCGCCGCTTCCCACGCCTGCAGCTGGGTGGATTCTTCCTGTTGGGGATAACGCTCCAGCTCAAGTTGCTGTGTTCCCAGATCGAGTTGGCTCATTGCCCCTCCTGACTGATAAAATTTGGGCTGTTTATCCCCTAAAAACGCCCGTCAGTAAAATGTTTTTTCGGATAAATTGCGTATTGCGCCGCGTATCTGAAAACCTGCGCCCCTTTTCTCCTTCAACAACATTAACCTTTCCCTCCCGAGCACCCATGCCGATGTTTTTTTAACCTGACGGGGTGTAACTTTAAATGTTACACTGCCAGTCCCTATGGAAGGGGGAAAGCATGATTAAATCTTTCCGCGATCGCTATCTGGAGCAGTTCTATCTGGAAGGCAGGCGCAGCCGTCTTATCCCCGGCGCGCTCGAGCGGCAGTTGGCCAGAAAGCTCGATATGTTAGCCGCCGCGCAGCAAGAGCGTGATTTGCATCACCCCAAGGGTAACTATTACAAGCGGCTATCCGGGCCATTTCAGGGATGGTCGAGTCTGCGCGTCAATATGCACTGGCGGCTGATGTTCCAGTGGCGGCATGATGCCGCCGAAAAAATTTACCTCGATCCTCACCAAGATACCTGAACGAGGGGGAACCTATGTTGGAAACCACGACTCGCGAACCCACCACGGTGGGAGAAGTGCTGCAGGAAGAATATTTAACGCCGTTAGGCATCGGCCAAGAAGAACTGGCAAAGGTATTGGGCGTCACCCGCGCCACCGTCAATCGCCTGTGCAACGGGCATCGACGCATGAGCGTTGCCGAGGCCAATCTGTTTGCCGATCTGTTCGAAACGACCGCCGACTTTTGGCTAAACCTGCAGGCGGCACACGATCGCTGGGAAGCCAGACAGGCCGATGCGCAGCGTGTGCGGCTGCGGCCAATCAAAGAAATACTGGGACGCAATATCACTCATGCATGACATCGAACTCGCCTACCTGCAAGGCTACCCGGCGCATCTGCAAAGTCAGGTGCAGCAATTGATCCACCATAACCGGCTGGGAGACGTGCTGCTGCAGCGCTATCCGCAGGTGCACGACTGCACCACCGATAAGTCGCTGTATCAGTTTACCGTCGATCTGAAAAACCAGTATCTGCGCAACGCCCAGCCGCTGAGCAAGGTGGCCTACGACAGCAAGATCCACGTCATGAAGCACGCGCTTGGCCTGCATACCGCCATCTCACGCGTGCAGGGCGGCAAGCTGAAGGCCAAGGCAGAAATCCGCGTGGCGACGGTGTTCAAAGTCGCGCCCGAGCCCTTCCTGCGCATGATCGTGGTGCATGAGCTGGCACACCTGAAAGAGAAAGATCACAACAAAGCGTTCTACAGTCTGTGCTGCCATATGGAGCCGAATTACCACCAATTGGAGTTTGATACCCGGCTGTATCTGACGCACCTTTCGCTGTTCGGCGAGCTGTATGCATAGCGAGTGAGGGCGTGATAATCTGCGGTTTTAAGCCTGGACCGGAGCTCGCCATGATTCGCTTTGCCGTCGTCGGCACCAACTGGATTACGGAACGTTTTATTGATGCCGCCCATGAAAGCGGCAAACTCAAGCTGAGCGCCGTGTATTCACGCTCGCTGGAACAGGCGCAGGCGTTTGGTGCCAACTATCAGGTCACGCAGTTTTTCGACTCTCTCGAGGCGATGGCCCAGTCCGACGCCATAGACGCGGTGTATATCGCCAGCCCCAATTCCCTGCACTGCCCGCAATCGCTGCTGTTCCTGCGCCATAAAAAGCACGTGATCTGCGAAAAACCGCTGGCCTCCAACCAGCACGAAGCGGAACAGCTGGCGGCCTGCGCGCGGGAAAATCAGGTGGTGCTGTTCGAAGCGTTCAAAAGCGCCTATCTGCCGAATTTTCTGGCGCTGCGGCAGGCATTGCCGAAAGTCGGCCGGCTGCGCAAAGCCTGCATCAACTATTGCCAATACTCTTCGCGCTACCCGCGCTACCTGGCCGGCGAGAACCCCAACACGTTTAACCCGCAGTTCTCCAACGGCTCGATCATGGATATCGGCTACTACTGCCTGGCCAGCGCGGTGGCGCTGTTCGGCGCGCCGCAGTCGGTGCTCGCCAGCGCCACACTGCTGGAGACCGGCGTGGACGCCCACGGCACCGTCTGCCTGAACTACGGCGATTTCGACGTCACGCTTTCCCATTCCAAGGTCAGCGACTCGACGATCCCCAGCGAGATCCAGGGAGAGGAAGGCACGCTGATTATCGACAAGATTTCCGAGTGTCAGGGCGTGGCGCTGACGCCGCGCGGCGGCAACCGCCAGGATCTGAGCCAGCCGCAGCACATCAACACCATGCTGTATGAAGCGCTGGCCTTCGCCGAGCTGGTGGAAAATCACCGGGTGGAACATCCGGGGCTGGAGAATTCGCTGATCGTCGCCCGCCTGCTGACCGATATCCGCCGCCAGACCGGCGTCGTCTTCCCCGCCGACGGAGAATGAGATGAAACCGCTGCTCGTGATGCAAACCGGCGACGCGCCGCAGGCCATTCGTCAGGAATTGGCCAACTTTGATGGCATGTTCCTGCAACAGGGCAATATCGACGCCGAACGCGCGCACATCGTACACTTGCCCGCCGGCGAGCGGCCGTTGCCGCCGGCCGCCTATTGCGGCGTGGTCATCACCGGCTCGCCGGCGATGGTGACCGAACAGCTGCCGTGGAGCGAGGCGGCGGCCGAGTGGCTGCGCCAGGCGATGGCGATCAAACTGCCGCTATTCGGCGTCTGCTACGGCCACCAGCTGTTGGCCTACGCGCTCGGTGGCGAAGTGGGTTACCACCCGCAGGGCATGGAGGTGGGCACGCTGGAGATCGAACTGCTGCCCGCCGCGGCCGAAGACCGGCGGCTCACCCTGCTGCCGCCGCGCTTCAAAGCCAACCTGATCCACTCGCAGAGCGTGCTGACGCCGCCCGCCGGCGCGCAGACGCTGGCGCGTTCGCAGCAGGACGCGCACCAGATCCTGCGCTATGGCGATCATGCCCTGACCACCCAGTTCCACCCGGAATTCAACGGCGCGGTGATGAGCCAGTATCTGCAGTGGCTCGGCGAGCTGCATCCCGAGCAGCAGGCCCGCTATCAGCAACAACAACAACAGGTTAGCGACACGCCGTTCAGCCGCCTGCTGCTGCAGGGATTCGTCGTCAGCCTGGGCGCGCAAAAAGCGTTGGCCGGCTAACGCGATTCACGTTGACCGCCGACACATTTTGCATTACTTTCTGCTCTGCAAAGGGGAGTAACTTCATTGCCGGTTAATCGTCATTACGATGCGCAAGCATCCGGTTACCGGGCAACCTGATGTCAAAGGTGTAACCACCTTCATCAACGTTGTAAGTGAGACCTTGCCGGAAGGCGAGGTTTGCTTGCAGCGTTCACAGAGCGGCTGGCGTCTTCCGACGTTGGCCGTTTTTGTTTTTGAAGGATACCTCTGATGATGAATTCCGTTGGCACACCGTGGTTGTGGGGCAGCTTCGCCGCCGTCATAGTCGTGATGCTCGCAATCGATCTCCTGTTGCAGGGCCGTAAAGGCGCGCACTCCATGACTATGAAGCAGGCCGCCAGTTGGTCGCTGGTGTGGGTCAGCCTCTCTCTGCTGTTTAATTTCGGTTTCTGGTACTACCTGAATGAAACCGCCGGGCGCGCCGTCGCCGATACCCAGGCGCTGGCCTTCCTGACCGGCTACCTGATCGAAAAAGCGCTGGCGGTGGATAACGTGTTCGTCTGGCTGATGCTGTTCAGCTACTTCGCCGTGCCGGCCAACCTGCAGCGGCGGGTGCTGATCTACGGCGTGTTGGGGGCGATCGTGCTGCGTACCATCATGATCTTCGCCGGCAGTTGGCTGGTCAGCCAGTTCCAGTGGCTGCTGTACCTGTTCGGCGCTTTCCTGCTGTTCACCGGTATCAAGATGGCGTTGGCGAAGGAAGACGACTCGGCAATCGGCGACAAGCCGCTGGTGAAATGGCTGCGCAGCCGCCTGCGCATGACCGACAGCCTGGAAGGCGAGCGTTTCTTCGTGCGCCGCAACGGCATCCTGTTCGCCACCCCGCTGGTGCTGGTGCTGATCCTGGTGGAACTGAGCGACGTGATTTTCGCGGTGGACAGCATCCCGGCGATCTTCGCCGTGACCACCGACCCGTTCATCGTGCTGACCTCTAACCTGTTCGCCATCATGGGCCTGCGCGCCATGTACTTCCTGCTGGCCAACGTGGCGGAACGTTTCTCGATGCTGAAATACGGCCTGTCGGTGATCCTGGTGTTTATCGGTATCAAGATGCTGATAATCGACTTCTTCCACATCCCGATCGGTATCTCGCTCGGCGTGGTGGCGGGCATCCTGACGCTCACCTTGCTGATCAACGCCTGGGTCAATCGCCGCAACGATCGCCTGGCGAAGAAATAACCATAATCTGTTATCCGGGGCGCTAGTCGCCCCGCGATTGTTTGGCAATTCCCCCAAAACGCCAAACGTTATTACGATCACACAAATGTAACCAGTATGTTATCAAGTGTTGATCCGCGCTCAGAATTTCACCCTCGCCTCTTTCCAACATCATTCGATTACTGAATACTGATTCGGCAAACACACTTAGTTACAGAATCATATAAAGCTGTCCGGCGTCGTTCCCGCCGCGGCGGCCAGATAACATCAGGAAGAGAAGCACTATGCAAAAACTACTACAAAAGATCACGCAGGGCAGCCTGGTCAAACAAATCATGGTCGGCCTGGTGGCCGGCATTCTGGTGGCGCTGGTTTCACCGGCGGCGGCAGCGGCGGTCGGCCTGCTCGGCACCCTGTTCGTCGGCGCGCTGAAAGCGGTAGCGCCACTGCTGGTGCTGATACTGGTGATGGCCTCGATCGCCAACCATAAACAGGGGCAGAAAACCAACATTCGCCCCATCCTGTTCCTCTATCTGCTGGGCACCTTCGCTGCGGCGCTGGTGGCGGTCGTCGTCAGCTTTATCTTCCCTTCCACGCTGGCGCTGACCACCGGCGCAACCGACATCACCCCGCCAGGCGGCATCGTGGACGTGATGAAGGGCCTGTTGATGAGTGTGGTGGCCAACCCGTTCCATGCGCTGATTAACGCCAACTACATCGGCATTCTGGCGTGGGCCGTCGGGCTGGGGCTGGCGCTGCGCCACGCTTCCGAAACCACCAAGGGGCTGATCAACGACATGTCCCATGCGGTCACGCTGGTGGTGCGCGCGGTGATCCGCTGTGCGCCGCTCGGCATCTTCGGCCTGGTGGCCTCCACGCTGGCGGAAACCGGCTTCGGCGCGCTGTGGGGCTATGCGCAACTGCTGATGGTGTTAATCGGCTGTATGCTGCTGGTAGCGCTGGTGCTCAACCCGCTGATCGTGTACTGGAAGATCCGCCGCAACCCGTATCCGCTGGTGTTCGCCTGCCTGCGCGAGAGCGGCGTGACCGCCTTCTTCACCCGCAGCTCCGCCGCCAACATCCCGGTGAACATGGAGCTGTGCAAAAAGCTGAACCTGAATGAGGACACCTACTCGGTTTCCATTCCGCTGGGCGCCACCATCAACATGGCCGGTGCGGCGATCACCATCACCGTGCTGACGCTGGCGGCGGTAAACACGCTGGGCATCGCGGTGGACGTCCCGACCGCCCTGCTGCTGAGCGTGGTGGCCGCCCTGTGCGCCTGCGGCGCCTCCGGCGTGGCCGGCGGCTCGCTGCTGCTGATCCCGCTGGCGTGCAACATGTTCGGCATTCCGAATGACGTGGCGATGCAGGTGGTGGCGGTCGGTTTTATCATCGGCGTGCTGCAGGATTCGGCGGAAACCGCCCTCAACTCCTCCACCGACGTGCTGTTCACCGCCGCCGCCTGCCAGGCGGAAGACCAGCGGCTGGCGAACGAAGACCCGCTGAAGGTGCGTTAATCGCGCGTTGCTTCATAGAAAGGCGCTCCCTCGAGCGCCTTTTTTGTCAGCTTTACAGCGTCACCCCGCTTTTAAAGATCGCCAGCTCGCGAAAGTCGTTGGTTTCATTACGCGCCGGACGCCCGTTGGCAATCTCGACAATCAGATCGATGAAGCGGCTGAGCAGCGTCTCCATCGCCACGCCGTGAACCAGGCTGCCGGCGTCAAAATCGATCCAGTGCGGTTTCTTCGCCGCCAGCTCGCTGTTGGTCGCCAGCTTCACCGTCGGCACAAAGCCGCCGTACGGCGTACCGCGCCCGGTGCTGAACAGCACCATATGACAGCCGGCGCCGGCCAGCGCGCTGGTCGCCACCGCGTCGTTGCCCGGCGCGCTGAGCAGATTCAGCCCCGGCACGCGCAGCCGCTCGCCGTATTTCAGCACGTCCACCACCTGGCTTAGCCCCGCCTTTTGGGTGCAGCCAAGCGACTTCTCCTCCAGCGTGGTGATGCCGCCGGCCTTGTTGCCCGGCGACGGATTCTCATAAATCGGCTGCTGATGGGCGATGAAATAACGTTTGAAATCGTTGATCATGTCGACGGTTTTGTCGAAGGTTTCTCCATCGCGGCAGCGGCTCATCAGAATGCGCTCGGCGCCGAACATCTCCGGCACTTCGGTCAGCACCGTGGTGCCGCCGTTGGCGATCGCATAGTCGGAAAAGCGCCCCAGCAGCGGGTTGGCGGTAATGCCCGACAGCCCGTCCGAACCGCCGCATTCCAGGCCGAACTTCAGCTCGCTCAGGCGGCCCGGCTCGCGGCGATCGTGGCGCATCTCCCGATACAGCTCGTGCAGCAGCGCCAACCCGGCCTCCACCTCGTCGTCCTGCTGTTGGCACACCATAAAGCGCAACCGCCGCTCGTCCCCTATCCCCAGCGTGGCGCGAAAGGCATCCACCTGATTGTTCTCGCACCCCAGCCCGATCACCAGCACCGCGCCGGCGTTGGGATGGCGCGCCATGTTCTGCAGCATGATGCGGGTGTTGGCATGATCCTGCCCCAGCTGCGAGCAGCCGAACGGGTGGCTGAACAGATGCACGCCGTCGATCCCGTCCGCCTGTGTTTGCTGCAAAAAGCGCTGCTGGATCTGGCGAGCGATACCGTTGACGCAGCCGACGGTCGGCACGATCCACAGCTCGTTGCGGATCCCCACTTCGCCGTTGGCCCGGCGGTACAGCTGCACCTCGCGATCCGCCGCCTGCGGCGGCAGCGCCGGGAACTGCGGCTGGTAACGGTAGCTGTCCAGATCGCTCAGGTTGGTTTTGACGTTTTGCGAATGAATATGCTCCCCAGGCGCAATGGCCGCGAGCGCATGGCCGATCGGCTGGCCATATTTGATGATGTCTTCACCCTCGGCGATCGGGCCGAGTGCAAACTTGTGCCCACGCGCCACCGGCTGCGCCAGTTTGACGACCGCGCCTTCCAGCTCAACGCGCTCTCCGGCAGCCAGATCGCGCAGCGCCACCGCCACGTTATCCTGCTCGTGAATCTTTATCGTACTTTGCATAAACCGGTCCCGGATAACGGCTACGCCAGTTCAATGGCGAAATAGTTTTTGGCGTTGTCGAAGCAGATGTTTTTCACCATCTCGCCCAGCAGCGCGATATCCGCCGGCGCTTCGCCGTCCGCCACCCAGCGGCCGATCATCTGGCAAAGGATGCGGCGGAAGTATTCATGGCGCGTATAAGACAAGAAGCTGCGGCTGTCGGTCAGCATGCCGACGAAGCGGCTCAGCAGCCCGAGCTGGGCCAGCTGCGTCATTTGGCGCTGCATGCCGTCCTTCTGATCGTTGAACCACCAACCGGAGCCGAACTGCATCTTGCCCGGCGTGCCTTCCCCCTGAAAATTGCCGATCATGGTGCCGATCACTTCGTTATCCCGCGGATTGAGGCAATAGAGAATGGTTTTCGGCAGACCGCCCTGCCGCGCCTGAGCATCCAGCAGCCGCGACAGCGGTTCCGCCAGCGGCCGGTCGTTGATCGAGTCGAAGCCGATATCCGGCCCGACGGCGGCCAACATGCGGCTGTTGTTATTGCGCAGCGCGCCGATGTGATACTGCTGCACCCAGCCGCGACGCCGGTATTCGCCGGCCAAAAACAGCAGCACCGCGCTTTTGAACTGGGCGCTCTGTTCCGGCGTCGGCAGCTCGCCGTTCAGGCGGCGCAGCAGGATCGCATCCAGCGCCGCTTCATCGGCCTCGCCGAACACCACCACGTCCAGCGCATGATCGGCCACCTTGCAGCCGTGGGCGGCAAAGTGATCCATGCGCTTGTACAGGGCGTCGCACAGCGCGCTAAAGCGGCCGATGGCGGTGTCCGCCGCCGCCTCCAACTGCCGCAGATAGTCGTTGAAGCCGGGCGCATCGATGGTGAAAGCCTTGTCCGGCCGCCAGCTCGGCAGCACTTTGATAGCGAAACTGCGATCGTCGGCGATCGCCCGATGATGACGCAGATCGTCTATCGGATCGTCGGTGGTGCCGACCATTTTCACGTTCATTTGCTGCATGATGCCGCGCGCGCGAAACGCATCCTGCGCCAGCAGCGCATTGCCGCGCTGCCAGATTTCATCCGCCGTGGCCGGCGACAACAGCATATCCGTGATGCCGAACGGGCGGCGCAGCTCCAGATGCGTCCAGTGATAGAGCGGGTTGCCGATGGTATGCGGCACCGTGGCGGCCCAGGCGTCGAATTTCTCGCGATCGCCCGCATCGCCGGTGCATAACCGCTCCGCCACGCCGTTGGTGCGCATCGCCCGCCATTTGTAGTGATCGCCCCGCAGCCAGATATCGTACAGGTTGCTGAAGCGGGTATTCTCCGCGATCTGCTGCGGCGGCAAATGGCAGTGGTAATCGAAAATCGGCTGCTGCGCCGCGTAGTCGTGATACAAGCGCCGGGCAAATTCGCTGTCCAGCAGGAAATCTTCGCTCAAAAACGTCGCCATCTCGGGCTCCTTACTTGCCGTGCGGCACGGGGTTCGAATCACAAAAGTTATCACACCAATTTTTACTAACGTCCAGCAAATTTTTCCCGATGTCTGCCGTTTATCCTCTCTATACGCCCTTTTTTGCTCAATTTACCGGCAAAAATGCCCTGTTTCACCGGCCACAGTATCACTCAGGCGAATAATTCCTTTTGTGATATCACTCAACTTTTAAACCTGTATGACAGGTTATTGTCTCGCCAGCCGCATCGACGGCCACACCTTCAAACGGGGAGACACTTCGGATGCGTAAAATTAAAGGGTTACGCTGGTACATGATCGGACTGGTGACCATCGGCACCGTGCTGGGTTACCTGACCCGCAACGCCATCGCCGTGGCGGCGCCGACGCTGGAAGATACGCTGCACATCACCACCCAACAGTATTCCTATATCGTCGCCGCCTACTCCGCGTGCTACACCGTGATGCAACCGGTGGCGGGCTACGTGCTGGACGTGCTGGGCACCAAGGTCGGTTACGCCATGTTCGCCATTTTGTGGGCGCTGTTCTGCATGGGCACCGCGTTGGCCAACAGTTGGGGCGGGCTGGCGTTGGCGCGCGGCGCGGTCGGCATGGCGGAAGCGGCGATGATCCCCGCCGGGTTGAAGGCCAGCAGCGAATGGTTTCCGGCCAAAGAACGTTCGATCGCCGTCGGCTATTTCAACGTGGGCTCGTCGATCGGCGGCATGATCGCCCCGCCGCTGGTGGTATGGGCCATCGTCGCGCACAGCTGGGAGATGGCGTTCATCATCACCGGCGTGCTGAGCCTGATCTGGGCCATCTGCTGGCTGCTGTTCTACAAACACCCGAAAGATCAGAAGAAACTGAGCCAGGAAGAACGCCGTTACATCCTCGAAGGCCAGGAAGCGCAGCACCAGACCTCTAACGCCAAAAAGATGTCCGCCTGGCAGATCGTGCGCAACCGCCAGTTCTGGGGCATCGCGCTGCCGCGCTTTCTGGCTGAGCCGGCGTGGGGCACCTTCAACGCCTGGATCCCGCTGTTCATGTTCAAGGCCTACGGTTTTAACCTGAAAGAGATCGCCATGTTCGCCTGGATGCCGATGCTGTTCGCCGATCTCGGCTGCATCGTCGGTGGTTATCTGCCGCCGCTGTTCCAGAAGTATTTCAAGGTCAACCTGATCGTCTCGCGCAAGCTGGTGGTGACGATGGGTGCGGTGTTGATGATCGGCCCCGGCATGATCGGCCTGTTCACCAGCCCTTACGCGGCTATCGCCCTGCTGTGCGTCGGCGGCTTCGCCCATCAGGCGCTGTCCGGCGCGTTGATCACCCTCTCTTCCGACGTGTTCGGCCGCAATGAGGTGGCGACCGCCAACGGGCTGACCGGCATGGCGGCCTGGACCGCCAGCACGCTGTTCGCCCTGGTGGTCGGCGCCCTGGCAGACACCCTCGGCTTCAGCCCGCTGTTCGCCGCGCTGTCAGTCTTCGACATTCTCGGCGCCATCGTCATCTGGACGGTGCTGCAAAACCGCCCGGCCGCCGAACCGCAGCCGGCCGCGCTGCAGCCCACCCCGGCGCGCAGCTGATCCCCCGCCCGGCCGCTGCGCCGGGCCCCTTGCTCCTCTGGCAGCGGTGCCGAATAAGTGGTATAACAAATCCGATGGCCACGCGCCCCTTCCCACCGCACCGTATAGAGCATTCACTATGGAATTCACTGAAACCAGACGCCTGTATCAGCAACTGGCCGCCGAGCTGAAGCAACGCATCGAAAGCGGCCGTTACCCGGTAGGCGACAAGCTGCCGGCCGAGCGATACATCGCCGAAGAGATGAATGTCAGCCGCACCGTGGTGCGCGAGGCGATCATCATGCTGGAAGTGGAAGGCTATGTGGACGTGCGCAAGGGCTCCGGGATCCACGTGGTGTCCAACCAGCAAAAGCACCTGGTGGTGCCGGGCGACAGCATCGAGTTCGCCACCGCCGGCCCGTTTGAGCTGCTGCAGGCGCGCCAGCTGATAGAAAGCAACATCGCCGAATTCGCCGCCACCCAGGTGACCAAGCAGGATATCGTGCAACTGATGGAGATCCAGGAGCACGCCCGCAAAGAAGACCGTTTCCGCGACTCGCAGTGGGATCTGAAGTTCCACGTGCAGGTGGCGCTGGCCACCCAGAACACCGCCATGGCCACCATCGTGGAAAAAATGTGGGTGCAGCGGGTCAACAACCCTTACTGGAAGAAACTGCACGAGCATATCGACGAACGCTCGATCGCCAGCTGGTGCGACGATCACGATCAGATCCTCAAGGCGCTGATGCGCAAAGATCCTTACGCCGCCAAACTGGCGATGTGGCAGCACCTGGAGAACACCAAGCAGATGCTGTTCAACGCCACCAGCGACGACTTCGAATACAACGCCGACCGCTATCTGTTCGCCGAGAACCCGGTGGTGCACCTGGACGGCGTGAGCCACGAGCAGAAATAGCCACGGCGGTCAAAAACCGTCGGCTTATGTCAGGTAATGTAAAATCCGCTGAATCGATGCCGGAACCGCCGTTTGCCGTGTACTATTTCACCGTCGGCAACGTAGATTTCCCTGTTGCCAATCGTGCTATTTTGGTAGAGTTAGCCCACTTTTTTACCCATTGCTGCGGGGGCGGGACGCGAATAAATGCGCTGGTTGTTTGCCATGCTGATTGCTCTTTTCTGCTGGACCGGTTCGGTCTCCGGCCAACAGCTATGCGTGGCGTCATCCAAGCCCACCCCCAGCGCGCTGAGCAGCCTGCCGCTGCTGGCGGAGCCGGCGCTTTCCCCCTATGATCATGTGTATCGGGCGCCGGCCGAAGCGCGCCGCAAAGCGCCCGGCAAGTTGCCGCTGCTGCTGCCCAGAGCGTACTCTTTCCCCGGTTCGCTGCTCGCGTCCTCCCTGCCGGCGCCGGTCTATACCCTGGCCGCAGAGCCGGGCTACCGAATTCGTTTCCCCCGCCAGGACACCCCGGCCCCCAACCGGCTTGCCCAGGTCGACTGGATGCTGGACGCCTCCAGGCAACAAAGTCGGCAGGCCGGCTGGAAAGAAAGCAACATGCAGTACCGTGGCACGCTGACTTACCACCTATGACCGGTGTCGCACCGCTTAGAAACCTTAAAGCAACGCCGTTTCATCGTTATCAGCATTCAGGATCGCCGCGCGCTTTCAGCCCACGCCCGCTCCGCCGCTGAGATAAAAATAAACAATGACGTTTTAGGAACACCGGATGGACATCATTAAAGAACTGATACATGCCTTATGGCAGCAGGATTTTGAGACGCTGGCGAACCCTTCGTTGGTGTGGACCCTCTACATCCTGCTGTTCATGATCCTGTTTTTGGAAAACGGCCTGCTGCCGGCCGCTTTTCTGCCGGGCGACAGCCTGCTGATCCTGGTCGGCGTGCTGATCGCCAAAGGCACCATGGGCTTCCCATTGACCATCGTTATCCTGACCGTCGCCGCCAGCCTGGGGTGCTGGGTCAGTTACATACAGGGCCGATGGCTCGGCAATACGCGAACGGTGCAAGGCTGGCTTTCGCATCTGCCGGCCCATTACCATCAGCGTGCGCATAACCTGTTCCACCGCCACGGCCTTTCCGCCCTGTTGGTCGGCCGCTTCCTGGCCTTCGTGCGCACCCTGCTGCCAACCATCGCCGGCCTGTCCGGCCTGAGCAACGCACGCTTCCAGTTCTTCAACTGGATGAGCGGCCTGCTGTGGGTCTTGATCCTGACGACGCTGGGCTTCGCCCTCGGAAAAACCCCGGTATTCCGCAAGTATGAAGACCAGCTGATGTTCTGCCTGATGATGTTGCCGCTGGTGTTGCTGGTGGTCGGCCTGGTCGGCTCGCTGATCGTGCTGTGGCGCAAGAAACGCGCCAGCGGCCAGAACCCGGGGAAAGGGGCGTGACAGCAAAGCGCCCGCGCTGGCAATACGTCCTGATGATCGCGTTCGCCCTGCTGGCGCTGGCGACGCTGTTGGTGCCCTGCATGGTGCGCACCGAGAGCGAGCTGCGCATTCGCGCCAGCCAGCAAGGGCTGTCGCTGCCCGACGGTTTTTATGTCTACCAGCGCCTGGATGAGCGCGGTATCCGCATCAAAAGCATCACGCCGGAAGGCGATGGCTTGGTTATTCGTCTGGATTCGCCGGAGCAGCAGTTGCTGGCGCGCGAAGCGCTGCAAACCATCCTGCCTCCCGGTTACCACATCGCGCTGAGCGAATCTCCCGTGCCAACGCACTGGGTGCGCGAATTTGCGCGCTCCCCCCTCAATCTGGGATAATCCCCTTCAAATGAAGGGGATTCCTTTCATTGCCGTTATCTTCATTTTCATTCGCATCATTTAGCTCAAAAAACAATCAGTCGCGCCGAATTTCGGCTGATTCTTTGGGGGCGCGCCGGTTTCATGGCTATGCTGAAGGATAACTTCAGCCGGCGATGAACGCCCTCCTCTCGCGCTGCCGCCTCCGGCAGTCAGGAAAGCGGATGCCTGTTCAGGCATCCCATGAAAAGGAACTGAGAAATGAAATTTCGCCACTCACTGTTACTGCTGCTGCCACTCTGCGCGCTGCCGACGCTGTCCTCGGCCGCTGAGGGCGGCTGCGCCGCCAAAGCGCAAAATATCCAGCAGCAAATCGACTACGCGACTCAGCACGGCAACACCCACCGCGTGGATGGGCTGAAAAAAGCGCTGAGCGAAGTGCAGACCCACTGCACCGAAGCCGGCCTGCAGGCCGAACGCCAGAAAAATATCGCAGAGAAACAGCGCAAGGTGGACGAGCGCCGGGAAGAGCTGAAAGAAGCGCAACAAACCGGCAAGCTGGACAAGGTCGCCAAGAAGCAGCAAAAGCTGGCCGAAGCGCAGGCTGAATTGAAACGCGCCCAGGCGGAATAATTTTTTTACACCAGCGGATTTATCGATGAGAGCCCCATCACACGGGATTTCTTAAGCATATGGAATTGATGTCTGGTGTTATCTGCTGGTCATCACCCCTTTGCTCCGGCGAAAAAATCCGCTATGTTAAAAGTCTGTCGAAATAAACGTTAAGGAATAATCACATGGCACATGATTCAAATGCAGAAAACTTACGCGCTGAACTGAAGTCCTTAGCCGATACGCTGGAGGAAGTGCTGAACTCCTCCACCGACAAGCCGAAAGCCGAGCTGGAGAAGCTGCGATCGAAGGCGGAAGGCGCGCTGAAAGAGACTCGCGCTCGCCTGAGCGACGCCGGTGACAAGCTGGCTTCGCAAACCAAACAGATCGCCGGCCAGGCCGACGACTATGTGCGCGACAACCCGTGGACCGGCATCGGTATCGGCGCGGCGGTCGGCGTGGTGTTGGGCGTGCTGCTCGCGCGTCGTTAATCATGGCTGAACAACCGCAAGTGCGCGCACAGGGCCCCGCTAAAGGGGTCCTGGATATCGGTCAGCGCATCATCACGATCCTGGTCGGCATGGTGGAAACCCGTGTCCGGCTGGCGGTAGTCGAGCTGGAAGAGGAGAAAGCCAACCTCATTCAGCTGCTGATCATGGCCGGCATGACGCTGCTGTTCACCGCCTTCGGTTTGATGAGCCTGCTGATCCTGATCTTCTGGGCCATCGATCCGGTCTATCGGCTGGTGGCGCTGGGCGCGACAACCGGCGTGCTGCTGTTCCTCGCCGTAGTCGGCACCATCTGGACGCTGGTCAAGGCCCGTCGCACCACGCTGCTGGGCGCCACGCGCAAGCAACTGGAGCTCGATCGCGCCGAACTGGAGCGAGAGCCATGAGCCGCCGCCGCTATCTGGAATGGAAAAAAGAGAGGCTGATTCGGCAGATCCAGCAACAGCGTCTGGATCTGGCCGAACACAAGTCTCTGTGGCTCGAAAAGACCGAACGCATCGACCGCGGCTGGCAAACGGTGTTTGGCCTGCGCCGCTATCTGGTGCTCGGTTCCAGCGTCATGGCGCTGTACGGCATCCGCCATCCCAGCAAGATGATCCGCTGGTCGCGTCGCGCTTTCGGCGCCTGGAGCGCTATCCGTCTGTTTAAAAAGACGTTTTCCGCCAAGTAAGCCGCTTGGTCTTTCCTTCAAACCTCCTGTTGCTCTGCCCGCATTTTCTCCCTTGATACAACGCGTCCAACCCCGGGGCCGGGCAACCTGCTGATCGGCGGCATTTTATTAGCACGCTAAAGATTCAGATTTTTTGAAAAATTACGACAGTTTTACTTGCTAACAACCTGAGCACTTCCCGCTTAACATTCACTCCATCAATACGATACGAGCCGGACAGGGCGAATGTCCTGATATACCGCTCGTTGACATGGCTTCCGCCGAACAGGCATACAAAAACACTTTGGAGTAGATGATGAAAAAATTAGAAGATACAGGTTTGTTGGTTGCTCGTATTCTGATGCCAATCCTGTTTATCGTGGCAGGCTACGGCAAAATGGGTGACGCCTACGCCGGTACCCAACAGTACATGCAATCGATGGGCGTGCCTGGCTTCTTGCTGCCGCTGACCATCCTGCTGGAATTTGGCGGCGGTCTGGCGATCCTGTTCGGTTTCCTGACCCGCACCGTGGCGCTGTTCACCGCCGGTTTCACCATCCTGACCGCGCTGCTGTTCCACACTGATTTTGCGAACGAAGTAAACCAGCTGATGTTCATGAAAAACCTGACCATCGCCGGCGGCTTCATCGTGTTGGCGGTCGCAGGCCCAGGCGGCTTCAGCATCGACCGTCTTCTGAACAAGAAATGGTAATCTAAACTGTCATTCAGGGCCCGGCATGCCGGGCCCTGTCGTTTTTTAACTCGGACACCAAGGAGATTCCCATGGGACAACTCGTCGATGGCGTTTGGCAAGACATCTGGTATGACACCAAATCTACCGGCGGCCGTTTCAAACGTTCAACCGCTCAGTTTCGCAATTGGGTGACCGCCGACGGTCAGCCGGGCGAACACGGCGTGGGCGGCTTCCAGGCCGAAGCGGGCCGTTATCACCTTTATGTTTCTCTCGCCTGCCCCTGGGCGCATCGCACGCTGCTGATGCGCAAACTGAAAGGGCTGGAGCAGATCATTCCGGTCTCGGTGGTGCACCCGCTGATGCTGGAAAACGGCTGGACCTTCGGCCAGGATTTTCCTGAAACCACCGGCGATCCGCTGTATCACACCGACTTCCTGTACCAGATCTACCTGCGGGCCGATCCGCACTACAGCGGGCGCGTGACCGTACCGGTGCTGTGGGATAAACAGCGGCAAACCATCGTCAGCAACGAGTCCGCCGACATCATCCGCATGTTCAACAGCGCGTTTGACGGCGTCGGCGCTCGGGCAGGCGACTACTACCCGACCGCGCTGCGCGGCAAGATCGATGAGCTGAACGGTTGGATTTACGATCAAGTGAACAACGGCGTGTACAAGGCCGGTTTTGCCACCAGCCAGGAAGCCTATGACGAAGCGGTCAACGGGGTATTCAACGCGCTGGAACGCCTGGAGCAGATCCTGGGGCAGCATCGTTACCTGACCGGCGATCGGCTGACCGAAGCCGACCTGCGTCTGTGGACCACGCTGGTGCGTTTCGATCCGGTGTACGTCACCCACTTCAAGTGCGACAAACACCGCATCAGCGACTACCTCAATCTGTACGGCTTCCTGCGCGACATCTACCAGATGCCGGGCATCGCCGAGACGGTCAGCCTGCCGCACATTCGCAACCACTACTACCGCAGCCACGCCACCATCAACCCGCACGGCATCATTTCCATCGGGCCGGCGCAGGATCTGGACGAGCCACACGGCCGCGACCAGCGCTTCGGTTAAGGCGAAAAAAATCCCCTTGCCGCCCGGCAAGGGGATCTCATCCAACCGACGTTAACGCTGCGCGAACAGGCGCGGAATCTCACGCAGGAACCAGGCTTTCGCCTCCCCCATGCTGTCGCGCCGCCAGGCCATGATGATGTCGGCTTCGCGGCTGTATTCCGGCCCGACCACGCGCAGCCGCCCGGCTTCGATATCTTTCTCCACCATCGGGTACGGCATGGTCGCCACCCCCAACCCGGCCAGCAGTGCCAGGCGTTTGTCTTCAATGGTGCTCACCGTCAGGCGCTGTTGCTTGTCCAGCAGCTGTACGGTCAATACCGGGCGCTCACGGGCGGTGTCGGCCACCGCAATGCCGCGGTACTTCACGCGGGTCACTTCGGAAAGCGGCTCCGGCTCCAGGTGGATCGGGTGATCCGGCGCGGCGACATAAACGCTCATCACCTTATACAGTTTGCGGGTGTTGATCTCCGACGACGCGCGGAAATGCATGTCCGGCGCGATCACGATGTCGGCGCGCCCCTGCTCCAGCCGCTCCCAGGCGCCCGCCAGCACCTCGGTGAAAATGGACACCTGGGTGTTGGCCTTCAGCGCCAGCTTGTCAACCAGCGGGAACAGCAGGCTCGGCGGCGACAGCGCTTCACTGACGATAGTCAGGTGAGTTTCCCAACCGCGCGCCAACGCTTCGGCGTCGGTGGTCAGCTTATCGGCCGCCTCCAGCAGCACCCGACCGCGTTCCAGCAACATGCGCCCCACGTTGGTGAACTTGGTGCGGTGGCCCGAACGGTCGAACAGCACCACGTCCAATTCTTCTTCCAATTTTTGCATGGTGTAGCTGAGTGCCGACGGCACCCGGCCCAATTCGTCGGCGGCCGCGGCGAAGCTGCCGCGCCGGTCGATTGCATCCATCACCCTTAGTGCCTCAAGCGTGAGCGCCCGATCTCTGGCCATCGCATCCCTCTGTCAGGAAATTTGAATATGCCGACCAGATTAACTGGCTAACAATCCGACGTCCAGACGCTTACCATTTGGATAATGAATTTAGAGAGCCGATTGCCATGATTACATGCAGAACAGCACAACAATGCGGGCAAGCTGACTTTGGTTGGCTGCAGGCTCGCTACACCTTTTCCTTTGGTCACTACTTCGATCCCAAACTGATGGGCTACGCGTCGCTGCGGGTACTGAATCAGGAGGTGCTGGCGCCGGGCGCGTCGTTCCAGCCGCGCACCTATCCCAACGTGGATATCCTGAACCTGATCCTGCAGGGCGAGGCGGAATACCGCGACAGCGACGGCAACACCACGCGCGTTAAAGCCGGCGAAGCGTTGCTGTTGGCCACCCACCCGGGCCTGAGCTACAGCGAGCAGAACGTCAGCAGTGATACGCCGCTCACCCGCCTGCAGCTGTGGCTGGACGCCTGCCCGGAACGCAGCAACGAACGGGTGCAGCGCCTGGCGCTGCCGGCGGCGGGCAGCCTGCTGTTGGCTTCGCCGGACGGCGCGCAGGGCAGCCTGCAGCTGCGTCAACAGGTCTGGACCCATCATCTCGATCTGCAGCCGGGCGAAGAACAAACGCTGACGATTAACGGGCCGCGCGCTTATCTGCAGTCGATACACGGCACCATCGCCGCCACCGGCGAGCGCCACGAGGAACAACGCCTGACCTGCGGCGACGGCGCCTTCGTGCGCGAGGAGAATCGCCTGACGATCCGCGCCGAGACGCCGCTGCGCGCGCTGCTGATTGATCTGCCGGTGTAAGCCGGCCGGAAAACGAAAAACCCCGCGCAACTGACGTTGCGCGGGGTTTTCTTTTGTCGAGGGAGTTGACCGGTAAGCCGGGTTCTGTCGTGGACAGTCATTCCTCTAGGCCAGCAATCGCTCACTGGCTCAAGCAGCCTACCCGGGTTCAGTACGGGCCGTACCATGTGAACCCCTATTTGGCCTTGCTCCGGGTGGAGTTTACCGTGCCACGAACTGTTGCCAGCCGCGCGGTGCGCTCTTACCGCACCCTTTCACCCTTACCTGATCCCGCTTGCGCGGGCCATCGGCGGTTTGCTCTCTGTTGCACTAGTCGTAGGCTTGCGCCTCCCAGGCGTTACCTGGCACCCTGCCCTATGGAGCCCGGACTTTCCTCCCCTCCATCTGTCTCCCCGAAGAGGACGGCAATGAAGCGGCGACTGTCTGGTCAACTCCGGCGCGGATAGTAGCGTCGCGGCGGCGGCAGGTCAACCGCTTTACGGCTGTTGTTGCTCCAGCGCGTGCTTATACAGCGCATTTTTCTTCACGCCGTGGATTTCCGCCGCCAGCGCCGCCGCCTTTTTCAACGGCAACTCTTTTTGCAGCAGCGCCAGCGTGCGCAGCGCCTCAAGCGGCAGCGCATCCTCCTGCGCCTTGTGGCCTTCGACGATCAGCACCATTTCGCCGCGGCGGCGCACTTCATCTTCCTGCACCCACGCCAGCAGCTCACCCACCGGCGCGCCGTGGATGGATTCCCAGGTTTTGGTCAGCTCACGCGCCAGCACGACATAACGCTGCGGGCCCCAAACGGTGACCATGTCCTGCAGACTTTCCAACAGGCGGTGAGTGGATTCGTAGAAAATCAGCGTGCGCGGTTCCTCCGCCAGCGCCATCAGCGTATCCTTGCGCCCCTTGGTTTTCGCCGGCAGAAAACCTTCGTAGCAGAAACGGTCGGAAGCGACGCCCGCGGCGCACAGCGCGGTAGTGGCGGCGCAGGCGCCCGGCAGCGGCACCACGCGAATGCCGGCCTCGCGGCAGCGGCGCACCAGGTGATAGCCGGGATCGTTGATCAGCGGCGTGCCGGCGTCGGAAACCAGCGCGATGCTCTGGCCTTCCTGCAGTTTCGCCAGCAGCTGATCGGCCTTTTGCTGTTCGTTGTGATCGTGCAGCGCGAACAGACGCGCGTTGATCGCGAAGTGTTGCAGCAGCAATCCGGTATGGCGCGTGTCTTCCGCCGCGATCAGATCAACGCTTTTCAGTACCTCTAACGCGCGGTGGGTAATATCGCCCAGATTGCCGATTGGGGTGGGCACCACATACAGCGTTGATGCAGAAATGACTGATTGTTGGTGTTGATTCATTGTTTCATCCGGGTTGCCGATTTAATATTGAGCATCTTGAAAAAAACATCACTGGATACAGTATGCTTTCCTCAACATTCGTTCGTACCAAAGCAGGGCGTTCCAAGCCTGTCCGACTTACCGCAGTCATCGCGGCCGCCCTTTTCCTGGCAGGCTGTCCGAGTCGGGCCCCGCAAACGCCGCCCGCCAATATACAGGACGAAGCGAGCGCCAGCTCCGATTACTACCTGCAGCAGTTGCAGCAAAGCAGCGATGATAACAAGGCTGACTGGCAATTACTTGCTATTCGCGCCTTGCTGCGTGAAGGAAAACTGCCGCAGGCCGGCGACCAGTTGAATCAGCTGCCGAAAAACCTCAGCGGCGCACAGCAGACCGAACGCCAGTTGCTGACCGCCGAACTGCAGATCGCCAACAAGAGCTACGTCAGCGCCCGCAGTACGCTGGGCCACCTGGACAGCGGTACGCTGTCGCCGAATCAGAAGGTGCGTTACTACCAGGCGCAGATCGCCGCCAACCAGGGCAAAGCATCGCTGCCGCTGATCCGCGCCTATATCGCTCAGGAGCCGTTGCTGACCGGCAAGGCGCACCAGGACAATCTGGATCAAACCTGGCAGGCCCTGCTGCAGCTGACGCCGCAGGAGATGAACAGCCTGGTGATCAACGCCGACGAGAACGTGCTGCAAGGCTGGCTGGATCTGCTGCGCGTCTATCAGGACAACAAGCAGGATCCCGATCTGCTGAAGGCCGGCATCAAAGACTGGCAGAACCGTTATCCGAAGAACCCGGCGGCCAAAACGCTGCCGGCTCGCCTGAATCAGGTGCTGAACTTCACCCAGGCCTCCACCTCGAAAATCGCCCTGCTGCTGCCGTTGAACGGCCAGGCGAAAGTGTTCGCCGACGCCATCCAGCAAGGGTTCGAAGCGGCGAAAAACGGCGGTTCCCTGCCGGCGCCGCAGCCTCAAGCCGCGCAACCGGCCGGCGCGCCGGCCCAAACGGCGCCGGCCGATCAGGCCGCTGCCGGTGACATCAACGCCAACGGCGCGGTCAGCCCTTCGGCGCAAGAGAGCCAGCCGGCCGTGACCGCCGCGCAACCCGCTGCGCCGTCCAGCGCGCCGATAACGCCGCTGCAGGCCGCTAATGCGCAGGTCAAAGTGTACGACACCACCAGCCAGCCGCTGGCCGCCTTGCTGAGCCAGGCGCAGCAGGATGGCGCCACTCTGGTGGTCGGGCCGCTGCTGAAAGAGAACGTCGATCAGCTGTCCGCCAGTACCACCACGCTGAACGTGCTGGCGCTCAACCAGCCGGAAACGCCGAAGGACAATCTGAACATCTGTTACTTCGCCCTGTCGCCGGAAGATGAAGCGCGCGACGCCGCCCGCCACATCTGGGAACAACAGAAACGTCAACCGCTGCTGCTGGTGCCGCGCGGCGCCTTCGGCGATCGCGTCGCCAAGGCCTTTAACCAGGAATGGCAGAAGCAAGGCGGGCAAACCGTGCTGCGTCAGGACATCGGCTCCGCCGGTGAACTGCGCCAGATGGTGAACAGCGGCGGCATCCGCATGACCGGCACGCCGATGTCGAGCGCCCCGGCGCCGCAGAGCGTGACCATCGCCGGGCTGACCATTCCGGCGCCGCCGAGCGACGTGCCCGCCGCTACCGGCGGCAGCGTCGACGCGGTGTATATCGTCGCTACCCAGTCCCAGCTGACGCTGATCAAACCGATGATCGACATGGCCACCAGCTCGCGCGGCAAACCGGCGATGTACGCCAGCTCGCGCAGCTACCAGGCCGGCGCCGGCCCGGACTTCCGTCTGGAAATGGAAGGTCTGCAGTTCAGCGACATCCCGCTGCTGGCCGGCTCAAACCCTCAGCTGTTGCAGCAGGCCAGCGCGCGTTTCCGCAACGATTACTCGCTGGTGCGCCTGTATGCGATGGGGATGGATGCCTGGACATTGGCCAACCACTTTGCTGAAATGCGCCAACTGCCGGGCTTCCAGGTTTCCGGCACCACCGGCACGCTGAGCGCGTCGCCGAACTGCGTGATCAACCGCAAGCTGCCTTGGCTGCAATATCGTCAGGGTACGGTCGTGCCGGTCTCTTGAACCCACGCGCCGCCGGGGCGGGCTATGAGTTACTGGCCCGCCGTCATCTGGAACGCGCCGGGCTCACCTTCTGCGCCGCCAACGTCGCGGTGCGCGGCGGTGAGCTCGACCTCATCATGCGCGACGGCGCCACCTGGGTGTTCGTCGAAGTGCGCTACCGCCGCAACGACGCCTTCGGCGGCGCGGCCGCCAGCGTTACCTCTCGCAAACAACAGCGGTTGCTGCACGCCGCCGCCGTCTGGCTGGCGGGGCGCGGCGCCAGTTTTGACACATCATCTTGCCGTTTTGATGTTTTGGCCATTACCGGTAGCCAGTTAGAATGGATACCCAACGCCTTCAATGCGGATTAATTGGGGTTTTGCGGCGCAGACCGGCCCTTTGACTTAGTGGATTAATACAACGTGCTGGATAGAATTAAAGTCTGTTTTACCGAAAGCATCCAAACCCAGATCGCGGCGGCGGAAGCGTTGCCTGACGCCATTTCCCGCGCTGCGATGACGCTGGTTCAATCCTTACTCAACGGCAACAAAATCCTGTGCTGCGGCAACGGCACCTCGGCGGCCAACGCACAGCACTTCGCCGCCAGCATGATCAACCGTTTTGAAACCGAGCGCCCCAGCCTGCCGGCCATCGCCCTCAACGCCGACAACGTGGTGCTGACCGCGATCAGCAACGATCGCCTGCACGACGAAGTGTACGCCAAGCAGGTGCGCGCGCTCGGGCACACCGGCGACGTGCTGCTGGCGATTTCCACCCGCGGCAACAGCCGTGATATTGTGAAAGCGGTCGAAGCGGCCGTGACCCGCGATATGACCATCGTCGCGCTCACCGGCTACGACGGCGGCGAGCTGGCCGGGTTGCTCGGCCAACAGGATGTCGAGATCCGCATCCCGTCGCACCGCAGTTCGCGCATTCAGGAAATGCATATGCTGACCGTAAACTGCCTGTGCGACCTGATAGACAATACGTTATTCCCCCACCAGGACGATTAAGGAACTGAGATGAAGCTAAAAGCCACATTTGCAGTGCTGTCCAGCGCCCTGCTGTTGCAAGGCTGTATCGCCGGCGTCGTCGTCGGCAGTGCGGCCGTCGCCACCAAAACCGCCACCGACCCGCGCAGCGTAGGGACCCAGGTGGATGACGGCACGCTGGAAGCCAGGGTAGAAAGCGCCCTGAGCAAAGACCAGCAGTTGAAGAAAGAGGCCCGGGTGGTCGCCACCGCCTATCAGGGCAAGGTGCTGTTGACCGGCCAGTCGCCTAACGCCGATCTCACCGCGCGCGCCAAGCAGATCGCCATGGGCGTGGAAGGCACGACCGAAGTGTATAACGAAATTCGCCAGGGCACGCCTGTCAGCCTGAGCACCGCGTCCTCCGACACCTGGATCACCACCAAAGTGCGTTCGCAGCTGTTGACCAGCGATACGGTGAAATCGTCCAACGTGAAAGTCACCACCGAAAACGGCGAAGTGTTCTTGCTGGGCCTGGTCACTCAGCAGGAAGGACAGTCGGCGGCGCAGATCGCCAGCCAGGTCAGCGGCGTGAAGCACGTCACCACCGCCTTTACCTATGTGAAATGATCCTTCAGGCAAGGGGGCTTCCCCTTGCCGATTTTCTGTACGCTTCCCGCTGTTTTACCCTGGTTTAATGAGCCGCGTTTAAAGTAATCTCTCACTTCATTACGGATAAAATTCAAATGGACAGAATTTTAATCGGTTTTCTCACTGCCGTTTCTTTATTCACCGCCGGAGTTTCCGCCGCCAATCCCACTCAGGATACGCCCCGCGCCGAACATGCCCCGCCCCCGATGACCGGTCAAACCGTTGCTACTCAAGGCGCGATCACGGTCGACCAGGTAAAAATCAATTATCAGGCGCAAACCGGGGTGCTGGAATTGAGTAAAGAGGATCCGGAAGATCCCGTGACCGGCATGTTCTATGTTGCGTATTTCAAAAAGAATGAGAATAAGAACGAGAGCAGGCCGATTACCTTTATCTACAACGGCGGGCCGGGCTCCGCCTCGCTGTGGCTGCATATGGGGGCGCTGGGGCCTAAACGGGTTATCGCTACTCAGCCAGAGAAAACACAGCTGGCGCCTTACCAACTCACCGATAACCAATACAGTCTGCTCAACGTCAGCGATCTGGTGTTTATCGATGCCCCCGGAACGGGTTACAGCCGCTTTTCCAGCAGTGCCGCCAGCCAGCCGGAGAGAGCGCAGCAAAAAGCACAGAGTGCCAGCAACGTCTATGGCGTCAACGGCGATGCTCAGGCTTTTTCTCAATTTATCGTTCAGTTTTTAACGCATTACCAACGCTGGAACTCACCTAAATATTTATTGGGTGAAAGCTACGGCACTACCCGCTCGGTGGTATTGGCCGAGACGCTAAAAAATCAGAATATCGATCTTAACGGTATTATCCTGATGTCGCAGTTTCTGAACTACGACAATAACGTCGACGATCCCAATCAAAACCCTGGCGTCGATCAACCTTACTATCTGGCGCTCCCAACCTACGCAGCCAGCGCATGGTACCACCAGCGGCTGCCGGGCAAACACCAGAGCCTGAAAACCCTGTTAGACCAGGCCGAGCAGTTTGCGCTGGGGACTTATGCCCCAGCCTTGCTGCAAGGTACCAATCTGCCTGAAAAAGATCGCCAAACGCTCGCCGAGCAGCTTTACCAATTTACCGGCATTCCGGCCGATTATTGGCTCAAGGCCAATTTGCGCCTGAGTGGACCGGTCTTCGCCAAGCAACTGTTGCGCAGCCAAGACGAGACCATTGGCAGAATCGATACCCGCTATCGTGGGCCGTCGCTGGATAATATCGCTGAAACGTCCAACTACGATCCCAACGTCAGTGCAATTACTTCCGCCTACGTCGCGCAATTCCACGATTATCTTGGCAAAACGCTGCATTTTAGCGCCGACCAAAACTATCGCGCATTTTCCAATGAGGTCTATGACTGGAACATGTCCAGCAACAGCCGGGACAGATCATTTAACGTGTTGCCGAACCTGTCGCGAGTGATGAAAATGACTCCGACAATGAGAGTGATGGTGATTGGCGGGGTTTACGACCTGGCCACCCCTTACTTCGTCGCCAAATATGAGATGAGCCATCTGCCCGTGTCGCCCAAATTACGCGACAATATCCGTTTCTATTGGTATGACACCGGGCATATGCCGTACGTGGATGAACTATCGCTTAAAAAGATGCACGCGGATTTAACTGCATTTATCAGCGAAAAGCCCTGATGCGGCATTAGCCACCGAAGAGAGGGATACCTTGCCCGAAAGCAGGGTATCGCCCGCTTAATCCAGCTTGTTCTCGCGTAAAAACGTTTCCCCGCCCAGCTGCCGCATTTGGCGCATGATCCACTGTTGACGCTGCACCACATAGCCGGAAGGCGCCTCGGCCCTGAAGCGGTGCGGATTCGGCAATACCGCCGCCAGCAGCGCCGCTTCGGCCGCGGTCAGGCGCTTGGCCGGCTTATGGAAAAAGCGCTGTGAAGCCTCTTCCACGCCGAACACCCCGTCGCCGAACTCCACGATGTTCAGATACACCGTCAGAATGCGTCGCTTGGTCCACACCAGCTCGATGCCCGACGTCAGCCCAGCCTCCAACCCTTTGCGCAGCCAGCTGCGGCCATCCCACAGAAACAGGTTCTTGGCGGTCTGCTGCGACAGCGTGGACGCGCCGCGGATGCGCGTCGGGCGCTTCTCGTTGTGGCTGAGCGCCTTTTCAATGGCCGCCACATCGAAGCCCCAATGGTCTGGAAACTTCTGATCTTCCGCCGCCATCACCGCCAGCACCATCTGCGGCGAAATGTCGTCCATCGACACCCAGTCCGAATGAGCGACGTAGCCGAAGTCGCCGCTCAGCCAGGCGCTGATCTGCCGCTCCACCATCACGGCGGAAAACGGCACCGGCAGGAAGGCGAAGGCCACAATGCCCAACACCCACAGGCCGATAATCGCGATGACGCCGCGTTTCAGCCAATACCACGGACGCAGCCGCCGCCATCCGCCGACCGATTTGCTCATTCAGCCAGTTCCAGCACCCGCGCCACCAGTTTATCGATGCCGACGGCCGCCTGCGCGATCGACGGTGCCAGCATATAGGCCGGCGTGGTCACGATCTTGTGCTCGCTGTCCACCACGATGTCGTCCACCGGGCAAATCACCGGCTCGCCGCCCATGGCGTCAATCACTTCTCCCAGGTCGGGATCGTTGCCAATGGTCAGCCGCGCTTGTTGATCGAGCAGCTTCGGCAACAGCGCCGGTGCGATGCACATCAGGCCAATTGGTTTGTTGGCCTTATGCATCTCGCGCGTCAGACGCGCCAACGCTTCATCGACCCAACATTCCGCGCCGGCCTCGGCGAAATTGCTGAGATTCTTGGCGGCGCCAAAGCCGCCGGGCACAATCAGCGCATCCAGCTGCGCGGCCTCCGCCAGCGCCAACGGCTGCACTGCGCCGCGGGCAATGCGCGCCGATTCAATCAGGACGTTGCGCGATTCCGCCATCTCCTCACCAGATAAGTGATTAATAACATGGCGTTGCGGTTTATCAGGCGCAAAACACACCGCCTGAGCGCCGGCACGGTCCAGCGCCAGCAGCGTCAGCACCGCTTCGTGGATCTCCGTACCGTCATAAACGCCGCTGCCGCTGAGGACTACACCCACCTTTTTCATCACTCTTCCTCCTGTCGCTGCTGTCAACTGGTTCGTGCTCGGAGTTGACAAACACTAATCTACATCACACATTTTAATGAATCTTCTAACAAGAGCGCTTACATTTGCTATGTTGTTGGCTGTATGATGTTTAGGAATTCGCTACAACCTGCTCGACCAGAACACTGAAACCAATACGCAGGTTCACAATTTCCCTGGTGTTGGCGCAATATTCGCGCACCCCGGCTCACGTCGGGGTCATTTTTTTTCAGCGTTCTCTACCCAAGCCCGCAGTACCTGCACGTCGTTACGCCACTCTTGCTTCAGCTCATCTACCCAGTCCTGCACGTTATCCCACCAGGCCGGCAGCGTCGGCGTTTGAATCTGTTGCGCCAACTGCTGCAGGTGACGCAGGCCGACCGAACCGGCGGCGCCCTTGATCTTGTGCCCTTCCTCGGTGATGCCTTTCTGATCGCGCGCCGTCATGTTGGAATCCAGCACCGCCAGATAACCCGGCATCATCTGTTCGAACATCTCCAGACTTTGATGGATCAACTGCGGACCAACCAGGTCCATGTACTGCTCCAACATCGCGGTATCGAGTAACGACTCATTAATCTGCATCGCCTTGTGCTCCGTTTTCTTAGAAGTGTGAGAAGGTTGATGATCCCAATAGTGTTTGATGACCTTGGTCAGCGCCGGCACCGACAGCGGCTTGCTCAGCACATCGTCCATGCCCGCCTCGAGATACTCTTTTTTGTCTTTCAGCACGTTGGCGGTCAGGGCCACCAACGGCGGCAGCGCCTGCCCGGCGTAACGCTCGCGCAGCGCCCGGGCGATATCCAGCCCGGTCATGTCCGGCAGTTGGATGTCCAGCAGCACCAGATCGAACTCGTCCGGATCGAACATCGCCAGCGCGTCGTGGCCGTTCATCGCCACCTCGACGCTGTTGCCCAGCTTCTCCAGCACCGAGCGCGCCACGATCACGTTCAGTTCGATATCTTCCACCAGCAGGATGTGCAGCGCCGGCAACGGCAGCTCCTCTTCCTCCGGCGCCGCGCTGACGGCTTCCTGCACCGCCGGCGCCTTGATGGTCAAAGTGAAGCAAGAACCGTGCCCTTGTTCGCTGCGCACGGTAATGTCGCCGCCCATGCTCTGCGCCAGCCGTTTGGAGACCGCCAGCCCGATGCCGGTGCCGGTGGCCGGACGGCCGCCGCGCTGATCTTTCACCTGATAATACATGGCGAAGATCTTGTCCTGCTCGTCCTGCGGGATGCCCATGCCCGAGTCTTCCACTTCGAACACCAGCTTCTCCTGCGCCTCGCGCCGCACGCGCACCACAATTTGCCCCTGCTGGGTAAATTTCACCGCGTTGCCGATCAGGTTCCACAAGATCTGCCGCAGGCGCGTGCCGTCGGTCACGATCTGCTGCGGCAGCGGCGTCTGCGGCTCCATGATGAACTGCAGCCCTTTCGGCTGCGCCAGCAGGCCCGAGAGATTCTCCAGATCCGCCAGGAATCCGGTGAAGTCCACCGGCTGGTTGTCGAGCTGCACCTTGCGCCGCTCGAGCTTGTCCATTTCGATAATGTCGTTGAAGATATTGCCGAGGGTGATGGCGCTGACGTGAATGGTCTTCAGGTATTTCAGCTGCTCGTCGTTCAGCTCGGTATCAAGCAAAATGCGGCTCAGGCCGACGATGCCGTTAAGCGGCGTACGCAGCTCGTGGCTGATCGTGGAGATAAAGGTGGTCTTCTCCCTGCTGGCGTTCTCCAGCGCGTCCTGGTAGCGCTTACGCTCGGTAATATCGCGGCCGAAGCCCATCAGCCCGTGGCGTTTGCCCACCCGGTCGTAAAACGGGACCTTGCGCAGCTCGAAACAGGCCTTGCGGCCGTCGGGATACACCAGCCACTGTTCGTAGGTCAGCGAAACGTTGTGGCGGAACACCTTCTCGTCGGTCTCAATGACCTTTTCGGCGATCTCCTGGCCGTAGACGTCGAACGGCGTCAGGCCGATCAGCTGTTTCTCGCTTTTGCCGGTCAGCAGTTCCATCGCGCGGTTACAGCCGGAAAACTCTTTATCTTCGTTGCGGTAGTAGACCAAATCCGGCGAGGCATCGAGGAAGGAACGCAGCAGCGCCGATTGCTGGCCCAGCTCAATCTGCGCCTGCTCGCGCTGCTCCATCTCTTCCGTCAGCTTTTCCATCACCTGCAGGCGCTCTTCTTCCGCTTTGATACGGTCGGCGATCTCCTGATTCAGCTGGCTGATATTGTCTTTGAGCTGCTGATTAAGCTCCAGATCGCGGTGGCGCATCTCTTCCAGCTTGTCCACCAGCCGCGCCAGCCGTTGGCGCGACTCTTCCAGCTGTTCCACCACCACCGAGAGAAAGTAGACCGCCCACGGGGTGATCAACAGACCGAAGAAGATTGAACGCACCACGTCGATGCTTTCCACTTCGCCGCGCAGCAGCATGGTCACCGCCATCTGCACCACCATCGCCAGCACCACCAGCGCCGAGGCCAGCAGCAGCGAGAAGCGCACCAACCCCAGTTTCACCATTAAATCAACGTAGTACTGGGCCAACACCCGGATTTGCTTCATAGCGGCTCCCATCAGACACAATCTTTTGAATCATACCGTAAAACCGCAATGAGATAAGGCGGCAAACGCCGAAGTGTGGCAAAGATTGCACTTCAGAGCGGCATTCCGGGGCGGTAGCGCCGCTTTTCATCCAGCGCGCTGCCCTGCCCGCCGTATTGCTGCAGATAAGCACCGACCGCCTGCATGCCGCTCCAGCGGTTTTCGCACCACAGCGGCGCCAGCAGCGTCGGCCGACGGGCGCTGGCGGAAAGACGGTGGTACACCACCTCGCCCGGCGTATGGCGGATCATCTCCCCGGCGCTGGCGGCGTAAGCTTCCAGCGCCAGTTCGGGCAACCGCCCGGCATGCCACGCCCGCGCCAGGGTACTGCCGGTGACGACGTGCAGCGGATGCAGTTTGATGCCATCCACGCCGGTCTCCGTCACCCGCTGCAGCGTGAGCAGATGATCGCGCTGAGTTTCTCCCGGCAGCCCGACGATCAGATGGCAGCACACCTTCAGCCCGCGCTGCCGGGCCAGTCGCGCAGTCTGCTGATAACAGCGAAAATCATGGCCGCGGTTGATGCGCTTCAGCGTTTTCTCGTGCGCCGTCTGCAGCCCCAGCTCCAGCCACACTTCATAGCCTTGCTCGCGGTATCCCGTCAGCAGATCCAGCGCGGCGGGTGGCACGCAGTCCGGCCGGGTGCCGACGCACAGGCCGACCATGGCGCTCTGCGCCAACGCCTGCCGATACATCGTCTCCAGCCGTTCAACCTCCGCATAGGTGCTGGTATAGGCCTGGAAATAGGCCAGATAGCGCCGCGCCCGATCGGCCCGCGCGGCCTGCTGCGCCAGCTGTTCGGCAATGCTCTGGCGTTGCATCGCTTCATCGGCGAACGAGGCGACATTGCAGAACGTACAGCCGCCGCGCCCCAACGTGCCGTCGCGGTTAGGGCAGCTGAATCCGCCGTGCAGCGTGAGTTTATGGATCTTTTCGCCATAGCGGCGCTGGAGATCCGCGCCAAACATATTGACTAATTGCGGCAACTGCATAATCTTGGTGGTTCTCTGTGTTCAAAGCCGCGATGCTAATAAGAAACGGTTTTTCCCGCGATGACAGAGATCAACGCTTTCCCCGCAAGGCGCCATCAGGCATAACTATTCATCATAAACGCAAATCAATTCACTCTAATTCTGATGAATTATTCTAATCGTCACGCAACCGTTAACGGCAATATGACAACACGGTGAAAAACAGTCATAAACATCAGCCAAGCAATATCTTATAGAATAAAATTCTGGCATTACCCCCCGCACTAGCATGGTGCAGAGATTAAGGGGTTGCACTATAGTGAGACAGCTCACACTTCTGCAAGGATCGGCGTTGCCCCACGATAGTGCAAAAATGCATTAAATTACTTATTTATCAAATAAATAAACATCATTAATTCGATAAGAATCTATCTTAAGCCCACATTTGACCTGCGAATTCTTTCTCGCTAAGTTGGAAGTCCGCTGGAAGCTTTCTGGACGGGCAAACGTCTCGTCATATTTATGCAGTAATTGAAGACTCCCTCTTAAAACAAGTCCTATACCACTTGTGAGACCGTCACGAGAGGCCATTGATGGAGGGCGGAAAAGCAGATTGGCGGGGTTAACTTGCTGATTGGACTTCTGCCTGAAATTGGGAAGCCCCCTCGCAGTAGGTTGTGAGAGTCACGCAGAGCCTGGGGAGGTTCACGATATGTTGTACGATAAATCCCAAGAGAGGGACAACTGTGGTTTCGGCCTGATCGCCCATATAGAAGGCGAACCTAGCCACAAGGTGGTGCGCACCGCCATTCACGCGCTGGCCCGCATGCAGCACCGCGGCGCGATCCTCGCCGACGGCAAGACCGGCGACGGCTGCGGCCTGTTGCTGCAAAAACCCGATCGTTTCTTCCGCATGGTGGCGGAAGAGCGCGGCTGGCGTTTGGCCAAGAACTACGCCGTCGGCATGATGTTCCTCAGCCAGAATGAAGAGGAAGCGCGCATCAGCCGCCGCATCGTGGAAGAAGAGCTGCAAAACGAAACGCTGTCGATCGTCGGCTGGCGCGAAGTGCCGACCAACCCGGACGTGCTGGGTGAAATCGCCCTCTCCTCCCTGCCGCGCATCGAGCAAATCTTCGTTAACGCCCCGGCCGGCTGGCGCCCGCGTGATATGGAGCGCCGCCTGTTCGTGGCGCGTCGCCGCATCGAGAAACGCGTGGAGGACGACAGTTTTTACGTCTGCAGCTTCTCTAACCTGGTGACGATCTATAAAGGCCTGTGCATGCCTGCGGATCTGCCGCGCTTCTATCTCGATCTGGCGGACCTGCGCCTGGAGTCGGCCATTTGCCTGTTCCACCAGCGCTTCTCCACCAACACCGTGCCGCGCTGGCCGCTGGCGCAGCCGTTCCGCTACCTGGCGCACAACGGCGAAATCAACACCATCACCGGCAACCGCCAGTGGGCGCGCGCCCGTACCTATAAATTCCAAACACCGCTGATCCCGGATCTGCAGGCCGCCGCGCCGTTCGTCAACGAAACCGGCTCCGACTCCAGTTCGCTGGACAACATGCTGGAGCTGCTGCTGGCGGGCGGGATGGATCTCATCCGCGCCATGCGCCTGCTGGTGCCGCCGGCCTGGCAGAACAACCCGGACATGGACGGCGATCTGCGCGCCTTCTTCGACTTCAACTCGATGCACATGGAGCCGTGGGACGGCCCGGCCGGCATCGTGATGTCCGACGGCCGCTACGCCGCCTGTAACCTCGATCGCAACGGCCTGCGCCCGGCGCGCTACGTGATCACCAAAGACAAGCTGATTACCTGCGCCTCCGAAGTCGGCATCTGGGATTACCAGCCGGATGAAGTGGTGGAAAAAGGCCGCGTCGGCCCCGGCGAGCTGATGGTGATCGACACCCGCAGCGGCCGCATCCTGCACTCGGCGGAAACCGATAACGATCTGAAAAGCCGCCACCCGTATAAAGAGTGGATGGAGAAAAACGTCAAACGCCTGGTGCCGTTCGAAGATCTGCCGGACGATCAGGTCGGCAGCCGCGAGCTCGACGACGCGCAGCTCGAAACCTATCAGAAACAGTTCGGCTACAGCAGTGAAGAGCTGGATCAGGTGATCCGCGTGCTGGGCGAAATTGGCCAGGAGGCCACCGGTTCGATGGGCGACGATACCCCGTTCGCCGTGCTCTCCAGCCGGCCGCGCATCGTTTACGACTATTTCCGCCAGCAGTTCGCGCAGGTCACCAATCCGCCGATCGATCCGCTGCGTGAAGCGCACGTCATGTCGCTGGCCACCAGCATCGGCCGCGAAATGAACGTGTTCTGCGAAGCCGAAGGCCAGGCGCACCGCCTGAGCTTCAGATCGCCGATCCTGCTGTACTCCGATTTCAAACAGCTCACCACGCTGGAAGGCGAATACTATCGCGCCGAGACGCTCGATCTGACCTTCGATCCGCAGCAGCAGGATCTGGAGCAGACCATTCGCGCCCTGTGCGACGAAGCGGAACGCAAGGTGCGTGAAGGTGCGGTGCTGTTGGTGCTGTCCGACCGCGCCATCGCGCCCGGCCGCCTGCCGGTGCCTGCTCCGATGGCAGTCGGCGCCGTGCAAACCCGCCTGGTGGAAAAAAGCCTGCGCTGCGACGCCAACCTGATCGTTGAAACCGCCAGCGCCCGCGATCCGCACCACTTCGCCGTACTGCTCGGCTTCGGCGCGACCGCCATCTATCCGTATCTGGCCTATGAAACCCTGGCCAAGCTGGTGGACAGCCAGGCGATCGACAAGAAATACCGCGACGTGATGCTGAACTACCGCAACGGCATCAACAAAGGCCTGTACAAGATCATGTCCAAGATGGGCATTTCGACCATCGCCTCTTACCGCTGCTCCAAGCTGTTCGAAGCGGTCGGCCTGCACCGCGATCTGGCGGATCTGTGCTTCCAGGGCGTGGTCAGCCGCATTGGCGGCGCCAGCTTCAGCGATTTCCAGCAGGATCTGCAGAACCTTTCCAAGCGCGCCTGGCTGAAACGCAAACCGCTGGAGCAAGGCGGCCTGCTGAAATTCGTGCACGGCGGCGAATACCACGCCTACAACCCGGACGTGGTGAACTCGCTGCAAAAAGCGGTACACAGCGGCGAGTACAGCGACTATCAGGCTTACGCCAAGCTGGTGAACGAGCGGCCGGTCGCCATGCTACGCGATCTGCTGGCCATCACGCCGAAAGGCGAACCGATCCCGGTCGATCAGGTCGAACCGGCGGAATCGCTGTTCAAACGCTTCGACACGGCGGCGATGTCGATCGGCGCGCTGAGCCCGGAAGCGCACGAATCACTGGCGATCGCCATGAACGGCCTCGGCGGCTTCTCCAACTCCGGCGAAGGCGGCGAAGATCCGGCGCGCTACCGCACCAACAAGGTGTCGCGCATCAAACAGGTGGCCTCCGGCCGCTTCGGCGTAACACCGGCCTACCTGGTGAACGCCGACGTGATCCAGATTAAGGTGGCGCAAGGCGCCAAGCCGGGCGAAGGCGGCCAGCTGCCGGGCGACAAAGTCACCCCGTACATCGCCAGACTGCGTTACTCGGTGCCGGGCGTGACGCTGATCTCCCCGCCGCCACACCACGACATCTACTCGATCGAAGATCTGGCGCAGCTGATCTTCGATCTGAAGCAGGTCAACCCGAAGGCGGTGATCTCGGTGAAACTGGTGTCCGAGCCGGGCGTCGGCACCATCGCCACCGGCGTGGCGAAAGCCTATGCCGATCTGATCACCATCGCCGGTTACGACGGCGGCACCGGCGCCAGCCCGCTGTCCTCGGTGAAATATGCCGGCTGCCCATGGGAACTGGGCCTGGTGGAAACCCAGCAGGCGCTGGTGGCCAACGGTCTGCGCCACAAGATCCGCCTGCAGGTGGACGGCGGCCTGAAAACCGGCGTGGACATCGTCAAAGCGGCGATCCTGGGCGCGGAAAGCTTCGGCTTCGGCACCGGGCCGATGGTGGCGCTGGGCTGCAAATACCTGCGCATCTGCCACCTCAACAACTGCGCGACCGGCGTCGCGACTCAGGACGACAAGCTGCGCCGCGATCACTACCACGGCCTGCCGGAACGCGTGACGAATTACTTCCAGTTTATCGCGCGTGAAACCCGCGAGATCATGGCGCAACTGGGCGTGAGCCAGTTGGTGGATCTGATCGGCCGCACCGAGTTCCTGACCGAGCTGGACGGCATCTCCGCCAAGCAGAACAAGCTGGATCTGTCGCCGCTGCTGAAAACCGCCACGCCGCATCCGGGCAAAGCGGTGTACTGCACCGAAAGCAGCAACCCGGCGTTCGACAAGGGCCTGCTGAACAAAGAGCTGCTGGCGCAGGCGCAGCCGCATATCGAAGCGAAACAGGGTAAAACCTTCTACTTCGACATTCGCAACACCGACCGCTCCGTGGGCGCCATGCTGTCCGGCGCTATCGCCAACGTGCACGGCGATCAGGGCATGGCGGCCGATCCGATCAAGGCGCACTTCTCCGGCACCGCCGGGCAGAGCTTCGGCGTCTGGAACGCCGGCGGCGTCGAGCTGACCCTGACCGGCGACGCCAACGACTATGTCGGCAAAGGCATGGCCGGCGGCAGCATCGCGGTGCGTCCGCCGATCGGCTCCGCCTTCCGCAGCCATGAAGCCAGCATCGTCGGCAACACCTGCCTGTACGGCGCCACCGGCGGCAAGCTGTTCGCCGCCGGCCGCGCGGGCGAGCGTTTCGCGGTGCGCAACTCCGGCGCCATCACCGTGGTGGAAGGCATCGGCGACAACGGCTGCGAATACATGACCGGCGGCATCGTCTGCGTGCTGGGTAAAACCGGCATCAACTTCGGCGCCGGCATGACCGGCGGCTTCGCCTACGTGCTGGACGAAGACGGCGAGTTCCGCAAGCGCGTGAACCCGGAGCTGGTGGAAGTGCTGGATGTCGATCAGTTGGCGATCCATGAGGAGCATCTGCGCGGCCTGATCACCGAACACGTGCAGGCGACCGGCTCTTCCCGCGCGGAAGAGATCCTGGCCAACTGGCCCGAGTGGGCGCCGAAGTTCGCCCTGGTCAAACCGAAGTCCAGCGATGTCAAAGCGCTGTTGGGTCACCGTAGCCGTTCCGCAGCCGAGCTGCGGGTGCAGGCGCAGTAAGAGGTAGGTCATTAATGAGCCAGAACGTTTATCAATTTATCGACCTGCAGCGTGTTGATCCGCCTAAGAAACCGCTGAAGATCCGCAAAATCGAGTTCGTCGAGATCTACGAACCGTTTTCGGAAACCCAGGCCAAAGCCCAGGCGGACCGCTGTCTGTCCTGCGGCAACCCGTATTGCGAGTGGAAGTGCCCGGTGCACAACTACATCCCGAACTGGCTGAAGCTGGCCAACGAAGGCCGCATCATGGAAGCGGCGGACCTGGCGCATCAGACCAACAGCCTGCCGGAGGTGTGCGGCCGCGTATGCCCGCAGGATCGCCTGTGCGAAGGGTCTTGCACCCTGAACGACGAGTTCGGCGCGGTCACCATCGGCAATATCGAGCGTTACATCAGCGATAAGGCCATCGAAATGGGCTGGAAGCCGGACATGTCGCACGTGCAGCCGACCGGCAAGCGCGTGGCGATCGTCGGTGCCGGCCCCGCCGGGTTGGCCTGCGCTGACGTGCTGACCCGCAACGGCGTCAAAGCGGTGGTGTATGATCGTCATCCTGAGATCGGCGGTCTGCTGACCTTCGGCATCCCGGCCTTCAAGCTGGAAAAGGAAGTGATGGTCAAACGCCGCGGCATCTTCAGCGAGATGGGCATCGAGTTCCAGCTGAATACCGAAGTGGGCAAAGACGTCAGCATGGAGACTTTGCTGAGCGAGTACGATGCGGTGTTCCTCGGCGTCGGCACCTATCAATCGATGCGTGGCGGGCTGGAGAATGAGGAAGCGCAGGGCGTGTACGACGCGCTGCCGTTCCTGATCGCCAACACCAAGCAGCTGATGGGGTATGAAACCGAGCAGCACGAGCCTTATGTCAGCATGGAAGGCAAACGGGTGGTGGTGCTGGGCGGCGGCGATACCGCCATGGACTGCGTGCGCACCTCGGTGCGTCAGGGCGCGACGCAGGTCACCTGCGCCTACCGCCGCGACGAGGCCAACATGCCGGGCTCCAAGCGCGAAGTGAAGAACGCCCGGGAAGAAGGGGTGGACTTCCAGTTCAACCTGCAGCCGCTGAGCATCGAACTGAACAGCGCCGGCCGCGTGGCCGGGGTGAAAATGGTGCGCACTCAGTTGGGCGCGCCGGATGCCAACGGCCGCCAGGCGGCGGAGCAGGTGCCGGGTTCCGAACACGTGATCGACGCCGACGCGGTGGTGATGGCGTTCGGCTTCCGCCCACACCGTATGGACTGGCTGGCGGCGCACGACGTGCAGCTCGATAAACAGGGCCGCATCGTGGCGCCGGAAGGCAGCGACAACGCATTCCAGACCAGCAACCCGAAAATCTTCGCCGGTGGCGACGCGGTCCGCGGCTCCGACCTGGTGGTGACGGCGATCGCCGAAGGCCGCAAAGCGGCAGACGGCATCATGAACTACCTGGAAGTGTAAACCTTCCGTACCGCCAAAGGCCCGGCACGTTGCCGGGCCTTTGTTTTAACCGGCCACGCTTTGTAACAACCTCCCCCTCCTCACTGCCTCAACGCGCTATAGTATTGAGTTAGCACCATTGCAGGGCGCGGCTGCGCCTGACACCGAGATAAGGATAGCGAACATGAAATGCTCCATTTCCCTGTTGGCCGGCGCACTGCTGGCCGTCAGTTTCAGCGCCTCAGCCCTGGCGCTGGATTCGCAGGAGGTCGGTTACAATATCGAAGCGCGCGGCGCGCGGCCGGTCGTGGCTCAGTTGGGCAAGGCCGGGCAGTTCAGCGCCGTGGAAAACAGTATCCGGTTGGGGGACGACAACTGGATTGCCCTGGCGCCCAAGCTGGCCGGCGGCGGCAATGCCGGATTTACCGCCGGCATTAAATCTGCCCTCTCCGCCGCCCTGATCTACAACCCGGCGGCGGTATTGCAGGCGCTCAACAAAGGCAACGATCTGCCGCTCAATGACATCTGCACCGCGCCGCCGGAAGTGCAAGGCGACACCGCCATCACCAGCTTCCGTGAGCGCGCGGCCCGCGCGCTGTCCACCGTGCGCGTAGGCGATCTCAGCGCGCCGCGCGATGCCTGCATTGCCGCCTTGAAAGGCTGATCCGCTTCGTCCGGGCAAAAAAAAGCACCCCACGGGGTGCTTTTTCGTTTGTTCACGCGGGCTTATTTCACCACGCGCAGCGCCGGGCGGCCACCGCGCGGCGGCTGCGGCGGTTCGTCGTCCGGGCCGTCATCTTCCGCGGTATCCGGGCGATCGCCGTCGATCACCGACATCAACGTTTCCGAAGGGATCGTCTCATTGTCCAAACCTTCGAACACGCCTTCGCTTTCGTCGTAGGCGGCTTCCGGTTCAAACATCGTGCCGGCGCCGTTCTCACGCGCATAAATCGCCAGCACGGCGGCCATCGGCACCGAAACCTGGCGCGGCACGCCGCCGAAGCGCGCGTTGAACTGCACGTCTTCGTTGCCCAACGCCAGGTTGCCTACCGCGCGCGGCGCGATATTCAACACGATCTGGCCATCGCGCGCGAACTCCATCGGCACCTGAACATCAGGGCGAGTCACGTCGACCACCAGGTGCGGCGTCAGCTGGTTATCCAGCAGCCAGTCATAGAACGCCCGCAGCAGATACGGGCGACGCGGCGTCATCTGAGACATGTCCATCGCGCTTAGCCCCGGGTTTGCAGGCGCATTTCACGCTCGGCTTCGGTCAGGGAAGCCAGGAAAGCGTCGCGTTCGAAGACGCGGGTCATGTAGCCTTTCAGCTCTTTGGAGCCGGCGCCGCTCAACTCGATGCCCAGCTGCGGCAGACGCCACAACAGCGGTGCCAGGTAGCAATCCACCAGGCTGAACTCTTCGCTCATGAAATACGGCGCCTGGCCGAAAATAGGCGCGATCGCCAGCAGCTCTTCACGCAGTTGGCGGCGGGCGGATTCTGCTTCCTGACCGCTGCTCTTCTCGATCTTGTCCATCAGCGAGTACCAGTTCTTCTCGATGCGCAGCATCATCAGACGGCTCTCACCACGGGCAACCGGGTAAACCGGCATCAGCGGCGGGTGCGGGAAGCGCTCATCCAGGTATTCCATGATGATGCGGGATTCATACAGGGTCAGTTCGCGATCGACCAGCGTAGGCACCGTCTGGTAAGGGTTGAGGTCAATCAGATCTTGCGGCAGGTTATCCATTTCGACCTGCTCGATCTCGACGCTGACACCTTTCTCCGCCAGTACGATGCGTACTTGATGGCTAAAAATGTCGGTCGGGCCAGAGAACAGCGTCATTACCGAACGTTTGTTGGCAGCGACAGCCATGAAAACCTCCAAGTTATCTAGAAAATACTGCGAATAGCCAACTGACAGGCTGCTATCCTGAATAATCTTGCCGCAGGCCGGCAGCACGCAGCGCGACCCGAACCCATAAAAAACCGGCCCAGGAGGTCAACTGCACGGCGAACAGGCGCAAAAGTGGGTGATAGTTTACCAGATTTTGCTTGTTTTGTGGGGGCGCTGCGGCGAATTCATGTTGAATTGTCTGATATGCCACAGATTTTAGTCGGGGAAGGCGGATTTCAGGCATAAAAAAACCCGGTGAAGCACCGGGTTTTTTGCGTAAATCGCACTGCCGAAGCAGCGGAAATTAACGCTTGGAGAACTGCGGACGACGACGTGCTTTACGCAGACCGACTTTCTTACGTTCAACCTGACGAGCGTCACGGGTGACGAAGCCAGCTTTACGCAGTTCAGAACGCAGAGTCTCATCGTACTCCATCAGTGCACGGGTGATACCGTGACGGATAGCGCCAGCTTGACCGGAGATACCACCACCTTTAACGGTGATGTACAGATCCAGTTTGCCAACCATGTCGACCAGTTCCAGCGGCTGACGAACTACCATGCGGGCAGTTTCGCGACCGAAGTACTGTTCCAGGCTGCGCTGGTTGATAACGATGTTACCGTTGCCCGGCTTGATGAAGACGCGAGCGGCGGAGCTTTTGCGGCGACCAGTGCCGTAGTATTGATTTTCAGCCATTGCCATTAATCCCGATTAAATGTCCAGAACTTGCGGTTGCTGTGCCGCGTGATTGTGCTCGGTGCCCGCGTAAACTTTCAGTTTACGGAACATAGCACGACCCAGCGGGCCCTTTGGCAGCATGCCTTTAACCGCGATTTCAATCACGCGCTCAGGACGGCGGGCAATCATCTCTTCAAAGGTCGCTTGCTTGATACCACCGATGTGGCCGGTGTGGTGGTAGTACACTTTGTCTGTACGCTTGTTGCCGGTTACAGCAACTTTGTCAGCGTTCAGAACGATGATGTAATCACCGGTATCCACGTGCGGGGTGTATTCCGCTTTATGCTTGCCGCGCAGGCGACGAGCCAGTTCAGTAGCGAGACGGCCTAAAGTTTTACCATCTGCATCAACAACGTACCAGTCGCGTTTTACGGTTTCTGGTTTAGCTGTAAAAGTTTTCATTAGAAAGCTTACCCAATAATTAGTTACACGTTGGTGAACACCCAAACGCTCGAAAACAGTTGAGGCTCACACGACCATACAAGTCCAGCAAACCTACCCCTTCGAATAGCCATTGCCGGCACTATAAAGTTTTTGGGAAAAAAAACTTTGTTGTAACGTGGGGTCGCAAGATTATAGAGAAGTCGCTCACAAAGATCGAACGGTTTTTGAATGGAAAATAAATTTATCGCCGGCGGCGGACAACCGGCGATACGGCGGCGGCAAGCCCGGCAGACTCAGGGCAAATGCGGCAGCTTGAGGTACTCTTCGCTCTGCATTTCCTGCAGGCGCGACAGGCAGCGCTGGAATTCAAATTTCAGCTGCACCCCCTGATAGATCTCGAACATCGACGCTTCGGCGCCGATCACCAGCTTGATGTGCCGCTCATAGAATTCGTCCACCAACGCCAGGAAACGGCGCGCGGTATTCTCTTTCAGCGGCCCCATCACCCGCACATTATACAGGATCACGCTGTGATACAGCCGCGACAGCGCGATGTAGTCCAGTTGGCTGCGCGCCTCTTCGCACAGCGTGTGGAAATCCACCGCCAGCACGCCGTCCACCGAACGGATAGCCTGCAGCGGCCGATGGTTGATCTGCAGCACCGGCGCGTCCTCCCCCGCCTTGCCCGCCAGCTTGACGAACATCCGATCCAGCGTCTCGCGCGTCTGGTCGCTCAGCGGCGTCAGGTAGAGGTGCGCCTGGGTCAGGGTACGCAGACGATAGTCGATGCCGGCGTCGACGTTCATCACGTCGCAGTACTCGTTGATCAGATCGATGGCCGGCAGGAAACGCGCCCGCTGCAGACCGTTGCGGTACAGATCGTCCGGCGGGATATTCGACGTGGCCACCAGCGTGATGCCGCGCGCGAATAGCGCCTGCAGCAGCGTGGCCAGCAGCATGGCGTCGGTGATGTCGGACACGAAGAATTCGTCGAAGCACAGCACGTCGGTCTCGGCCTTAAAGCCGTCGGCGACGATTTCCAGCGGGTTTTCCCGCCCCTGCAACTCGGTCAGTTCTTCATGCACCCGCAGCATGAAGCGGTGAAAGTGCAGACGCATTTTGCGATCGCCCGGCAAACTGTGGAAGAACATATCCATCAACCAGGTTTTGCCGCGCCCGACGCCGCCCCACATATACAGCCCCTGCACCGGGCGCTGCGGCGCCGTGTCGCCGCCCTTGCCCAGCAAGCGGCTGAGCTTACCGCGCAGCCCGCCGGCAGGCGCGCTCGCCGCCGGCTTTTGCAACAGAGCCTGATAAATGCGATCCAGTTGAGTGACGGCCCGGCGTTGAACCTCATCGGCCTGATATTCCCCCGCATCCAGCGCCTGCTGGTAGCGAGATAACGGTGATAGTGCCTGCATCTGTTCGATGTTCCCTAAGAACGCTTAGAAATTATTTAGCCAACGTTGGCGGCAAGTTGATGCCGATTCGCACCGTTATCGCCACAAATGCCCGCTGCGGGCGCCGCTGAAAACCCTGTAAAAATTAGGTGGAAGCGCATCAGGATTCCACTCGGACAAGGTTAACGGTTATAGTGGATATTATTAAGTGAAAAATCCCTGCGGAACAACGAAGTCAAAATAGGAGTCATCATGACCTGGGAGTATGCGCTGATTGGTTTGGTCGTCGGTATCGTGATTGGTGCGGTGGCGATGCGTTTTGGCAACCGTAAATTACGTCAACAACAAGTCCTGCAGAACGAGCTGGACAAGAGCAAAACCGAGCTGGAAGAGTACCGTCAGGAGCTGGTCGGCCACTTTGCCCGCAGCGCCGAGCTGCTGGACAACATGGCGCGCGATTATCGTCAGCTGTATCAGCACATGGCGAAAAGCTCGAACAACCTGCTGCCGGATCTGCCGATGCAGGAAAATCCGTTCCGCTATCGCCTGACCGAAGCGGAAGCAGACAACGATCAAGCGCCGGTGGAAATGCCGCGCGACTATTCGGAAGGCGCCTCCGGCCTGCTGCGCGGGCAAAGCGCGCGCCGCGACTGACCCCCTTCGCCCGCGGGGCCACCCGCGGGCTTCCTCCGTTTACCGTCTTGACCTTCCCTCGCATTACCTTTACTGAACTTTGCACGCAAATTCACGGTCTTACCCTTCACTATGACAAGGTGATTGCCTTATCATCAAATTTTCATCGGCAGGTATTGAGAGAGTTATAATCAATGAAGAAAAAGTCGTTAATTCTTAGTGCATTGGCAATGAGCCTCGGCCTGACGCTCAGCTCCGTACCGGTGGCCAACGCGGCCCTGCCCGTCGCCGTTCAGGGGCAGCCTCTGCCGAGCCTGGCGCCGATGCTGGAAAAAGTCTTGCCCGCCGTAGTGAGCGTGCATGTCGCCGGCACTCAGGTGCAGCGTCAACAACTGCCGGAAGAGTTCAGGCGCTTCTTCGGCCCTAACTTCCCCGGCCAGCAGCAAAGCTCCCGTCCGTTTGAAGGGCTGGGTTCCGGCGTTATCATCGACGCCGCCAAAGGCTATGTACTGACCAACAACCACGTCATCAACAACGCCGATAAAATCCGCGTGCAGTTGAACGACGGTCGCGAGCTGGACGCCAAGCTGGTCGGCCGCGATGAGCAATCCGACATCGCCCTGCTGCAGCTCAGCGACACCAAAAACCTGACTGCCATCAAGATGGCCGATTCCGATCAGCTGCGCGTCGGCGACTTTGCCGTCGCCGTCGGCAACCCGTTTGGCCTGGGCCAAACCGCCACTTCCGGCATTATCTCGGCGCTGGGCCGCTCCGGCCTGAATCTGGAAGGGCTGGAAAACTTCATTCAGACCGACGCCTCCATCAACCGCGGCAACTCCGGCGGCGCGCTGGTTAACCTGAACGGCGAGCTGATCGGCATCAATACCGCCATTTTGGCGCCGAGCGGCGGCAACGTCGGCATCGGCTTCGCCATTCCGAGCAATATGGCGCAGAACCTGAGCCAACAGCTGATTGAATTCGGCGAAGTGAAACGCGGCCTGCTGGGCATCAAGGGCAGCGAAATGACCCCGGATATGGCCAAAGCCTTCAACACCGACGCGCAGCGCGGCGCCTTCGTCAGCGAAGTGTTGCCGAAATCCGCCGCCGCCAAGGCCGGCATCAAGGCCGGGGACATTCTGGTTTCCGTCGACGGTAAACCGGTAAGCAGCTTCGCCGAGCTACGCGCCAAGGTGGGCACCACCGCGCCGGGCAAAACCCTCAAAGTGGGCCTGCTGCGCGACGGCAAACCGCAGGAAGTCTCGGTCACGCTGGACAATAGCGAGAGCGCCTCGACCAATGCCGAAACGCTGTCGCCGGCGCTGCAGGGTGTTTCCCTCAGCAACGGCGCGCTGCCGAGCGGCGACAAGGGCGTGAAGGTGGAGAACGTGGATAAAGGCTCGACGGCGGCGCAGATCGGCCTGCAGAAAGGCGACGTGATCATCGGCGTCAACCGTCAGCGCGTGGACAACATCACTACGCTGCGCAAAGTGCTGGAGGCCAAGCCACCGGTGATGGCGCTCAATATCGTACGCGGCAACGAAACCATTTATCTGCTGCTGCGTTAATTTGTGCAAAAACCGGGCTCGGTGACATACTGCGCCCGGTTAACTCATGCTATCCTCCGAACATCGTTCACCACACCACGAAAACTCCATGTTTGCTAAGCTCTTGCGTTCTGTCGTTATCGGTCTCATCGTTGCCGGCCTGCTGTTGGCCGCACTGCCCATGCTGCGTTCTTCCAACGGCCTGTTTGCAGACAAACCTGAGAGCACCAGCGACGAAACGCCAGTGAGCTACAACAAAGCGGTGCGCCGCGCCGCGCCCGCCGTGGTGAACATTTACAACCGCAACCTGAACGGGGCCGCCAACGTGCTGTCGCTCGGTTCCGGCGTGATCATGAATGAACGCGGCTATATCATCACCAACCGCCACGTGATCAAAGACGCTCAGCAGATCACCGTGGTGTTGCAGGATGGCCGCCGCTACGAAGCGCTGTTGGTCGGCTCGGACGGCCTGACCGATTTGGCGGTGCTGAAGATCGATCCCGGCAATTTGCCGGTGATCCCGACCAATAAAAATCGCGTTGCCCACGTCGGCGACGTGGTGCTGGCGATCGGCAACCCCTATAACCTGGGGCAGACCGTCACACAGGGCATCCTCAGCGCCACCGGCCGCATCAGTATGAGCACCACCGGCCGACAGACGTTCCTGCAGACCGACGCCTCCATCAACCGCGGCAACTCCGGCGGCGCGCTGGTCAACTCGCTGGGCGAGCTGATCGGCATCAACACCCTGACCTATGACAAAATTACCGACGGCGAAACGCCGGAGGGCCTCGGCTTCGCCATTCCGATCGAACTGGCCACCAAAATCATGGACAAGCTGATCCGCGACGGCCGTGTGATCCGTGGCTATTTCGGCATTCAGGGCAAAGAGATCATTCCGCTGCGCTCCTCGAATTCCGGCATCGATCGCCTGCAGGGCATCATCGTGACCGAAATTACCCCGAACGGCCCGGCGGGCAGCGCCGGTTTCCAGATCAACGACATCATCATCAACGTGGATAACAAACCGGCGGTATCCGTGCTGGAAACCATGGACCAGGTAGCGGAGATCAGGCCAGGCACCGAGATACCGGTTATCGTGCTGCGCGACGGCAAACGCATTACGTTGAAAATGACGGTGGGTGAATTCCCGGAAGACAGCAATTAAAAAAGGGCCGGCATTGATTGCCGGCCCTTTGATTTTCTTCCTGCCGACGCAGCCGCGCCGGCGCTAATGACTTACTCGCCTTTCACGCGCTCGATGTTCGCACCCAGCGCGCGCAGCTTGTCTTCGATACGCTCATAGCCGCGATCGATGTGGTAGATGCGATCGACGACGGTCACGCCATCGGCGATGCAGCCGGCGATCACCAGGCTGGCGGAAGCGCGCAGATCGGTCGCCATCACCTGAGCGCCGGACAGCTGCTCAACGCCGTGGCAGATTACGGTGTTGCTCTCGATTTCCGCGTGCGCGCCCATGCGGATCAGTTCCGGCACGTGCATGAAGCGGTTTTCGAAGATGGTCTCGGTGATAACGCCGGTGCCTTCCGCCACCAGGTTCAACAGGCTGAACTGGGCCTGCATGTCGGTTGGGAAACCCGGGTGCGGCGCGGTGCGCACGGTGACCGCTTTCGGGCGTTTGCCGTGCATGTCCAGGCTGATCCAGTCTTCGCCCACGTCGATATCGGCACCGGCTTCGCGCAGCTTGGCCAGCACCGCATCCAGCGTATCAGGACGGGTGTTGCGGCACATCACTTTGCCACCGGAAACCGCGGCGGCGATCAGGAAGGTACCGGTCTCGATACGGTCAGGCAGCACGCGATACACGCCGCCGCCCAGACGCTCGACGCCCTCGATGGTGATCTTGTCGCTGCCTGCGCCGCTGATCTTCGCGCCCAGCGTATTGAGGAAGTTGGCGGTATCGACAATTTCCGGCTCACGCGCGGCGTTCTCGATAACGGTCGTGCCGGTCGCCAGGGTCGCGGCGCTCATGATGGTCACGGTCGCGCCCACGCTCACCTTGTCCATCACGATGTGCGCGCCTTTCAGACGGCCATCGACGGACGCCTTGACGTAACCTTCTTCCAGCTTGATCTCGGCCCCCAACTGCTCCAGGCCGGTGATGTGCAGATCGACCGGACGCGCGCCGATCGCGCAGCCGCCCGGCAGGGAAACCTGGCCGCGGCCGAAACGTGCCACCAGCGGCCCCAGCGCCCAGATGGAAGCGCGCATGGTTTTCACCAGATCGTAAGGCGCGCAAAACTCGTTCACGCCGCTGGCGTCCACGAAGACCGAACCGTTGCGCTCAATCTTGGTGCCCAACTGGCTGAGCAGTTTAATGGTGGTGTCGATGTCCTTCAGCTTGGGGACATTCTGCAGCTCGACCGGCTCTTCCGCCAACAGGGCGGCGAACAGGATCGGCAGGGCGGCGTTTTTGGCCCCGGAAATAGACACTTCACCGCTCAGGCGGGTCCGACCCTGCACACGAAATTTATCCATCTGACTACTCTCTGTTATCTAATCTGAAGCTGCCCGCCCGGCAGGGCAAACAGCCTTAAAATCCGTTGAGTTTGCGGTCTCGCTGCCACTCTTCAGGGGTGTACGCCTTGATAGACAAGGCATGAATGCGGTTGTCCGCAATGAATTCCATCAGCGGTGCGTAAACCGTCTGCTGTTTTTTGACGCGGCTCATGCCGGCGAACAGTTCGCCGACCACGATCGCTTGAAAATGGCTGCCGTCGCCCGTCACGTGCGCTTCATCCAGTGCCAATGCCTGCATCAGCACGTCTTTAATCTCGTTGGTTTCCATAGTATCCAGTTCTGCCGCTAAAGGATCATAAACAGCCTAGTATCTTAGTGGAATACGATGTTTTCTTAAACTAAAGAAAAAGCCCCTGCATAACAGGGGCTTTGTATCGTTTAACCACGCAAAGGCGGTGTAAAACGCCGCTAACCGGCGGTATCGACAGGCATTATCGCCTGCAGGTTGTAGAGCGCGATCAGCGTTTTCAGACGCTCGGTGACGCCGAAAATTTTTAGCGCGACGCCACGTTGGCGCTGCTCTTCCTGCAGATGCAGCAACAGCGCCAGCCCGGAGGAGTCCACGCGCTGCAGTTGCGCCACGTCGATCGCGGTTTTATCCGCCATCAGCGCGTCGCGCTGCCGCCACAACGGCAGCAGCGTTTCACGGTCCAGTTCACCGCGCAGGATCAGCGTCTGCTGCTCTGATTCGAAGCTGAGCGCTGCCGACATCAGTTTTTCTTGTCCAGCGAGATGGGCTGCGCGGCAGCGGCCTGCAGCTGTTTGGTCAGGCCGTCGATGCCCTGAGTACGCAGCGTAGACGCCCACTCGTTTTGCTTGGTGGTGATCATGCTGACGCCTTCGGCGATCATGTCATACGCCTGCCAGTAGCCGGTTTTGCTGTTCTTGCGCCATTGGAAATCCAGACGCACCGGCGGGCGGCCGCCGTTGTCGATGATGGTGACGCGAATGGCCACGATGTCGGCGTTGCCCAGCGGCTGTTCAGGCGCGATCTGGTAAGTCTGGCCGTGGTACATCGCCAGCGCCTGGCCGTAAGCCTGCTCCAGGTAAGCCTGGAAAGCGGTGAAGTAAGCTTCGCGCTGCGCAGGCGTCGCATCTTTGTAGTAACGGCCCAGCACCAGCGCGCCGGCGTATTTAACCTGCACGAACGGCATCAGTTCCTGATGCACGATGGAGCGCAGGTAGTTCGGGTCCTGCTTGATCTTCGGCTGTTCGTTCTTCAAACGGCTGAAGGTCTTCTGCGCCGCGTCTTGCATCATGCTGTAAGGATTGGTTTGGTCGGCTGCGCTCGCCAGCGGCGCAACCACCAGCAGAGCCACCATCAGTAAACGTTTAAACATGCAGGTATCCTCTCTTAATGATTTGGAACAGCGGGTTGCGGTGCAGCGCCGGCATCCGGCTCAGCGGCCGCGTCTCCCGGTTTGGCGCTGTCCTGACCGCCGCTTTTATACAAGAACTGGCCGATCAGATCTTCCAGAACCATGGCTGATTTAGTGTCCTGAATGGTGCCGCCGTCTTTCAGAATGGTGGTGCCCATATCAGGATCTTCGAAGCCCACGTTAAGCGCCAGATATTGCTCGCCCAGCAGGCCGGAGGTGCGGATCGCCAGCGAGCTGGTATCCGGGATTTCGTCGTACTTTTTCTGGATATCGAGCGCCACGCGCGGCGTGTAGGTTTTCGGATCGAGTTCGATGTCCGCCACGCGGCCGATCACCACGCCGCCGATCTTCACCGGCGAACGCGGTTTCAGGCCGCCGATATTGTCGAACGTCGCGTAAACGCGGTAGGTCGGCTCGCTGCCGATCGATTTAAGGTTCGCCACCTGCAGGCAGATAAACACGATGGCGCACAGCGCGATCAGCATGAATGCCCCAACCCAGATTTCACTCTTCTTCGTTTGCATCGAATCAATTCCCAAACATCAGTGCGGTCAGCACGAAATCCAATCCCAACACCGCCAGTGACGAATGCACCACGGTACGCGTCGTCGCCCGGCTAATCCCTTCAGAGGTAGGCACGGCGTCATACCCGTTGAAAATGGCAATCCAGGTTACGGTAATGGCGAACACCACGCTCTTGATCAGGCAGTTGAGCAGATCTTTTTTCCACTCTACGGCGCCTTGCATCGCCGACCAGAAGAAGCCGCTGTCGATGCCCTTCCAATCCACGCCGACCACCGAGCCGCCCCAAATGCCGATCGCCACGAAGATGATGGTCAGCAGCGGCATGCTGATCATCCCCGCCCAGAAACGCGGCGCCACGATGCGCCGCAGCGGATCGACCGCCATCATTTCCAGGCTGGAGATCTGTTCCGTCGCCTTCATCAGGCCGATTTCCGCCGTGAGCGCGGAACCGGCGCGGCCGGCGAACAGCAGCGCCGTCACCACCGGCCCCAGCTCGCGCAGCAGCGACAGCGCCACCATCATGCCGAGGCTGGCTTCAGCGCTGTAAGTGGTAAGCACGATATACCCCTGCAGGCCCAGCACCATGCCGATAAACAGCCCGGAAACCATGATGATCAGCAGCGACTGCACGCCGACGCTGTAAAGCTGTTTCAACAACAGCGGCCACTGCTTGCCGGGTTCCGGCCGGCCAATCAATGCGTTGAACAGCATCAACCCGGCGCGGCCGAAGCTGGCGCTGGTGTTGATGCCACTGCGCCCCAGAGACGCTAACGCTCTTAATAACATGAGCTTATTTACTCCCTAAGCCTAGCAGTTCAGTCTGATAATCCCCGGCCGGATAGCGGAACGGCACCGGTCCATCCGCTATACCATCCAGGAACTGGCGCACGCGCGCATCAGGATTGTTCTGCAATTGCTGCGTGGTGCCTTCGGCAATCACCCGGTGATCGGCCACGATATAGGCGTAGTCGGCGATGCTCAGCACCTCCGGCACGTCGTGCGACACCACGATGCAGGTAATGCCCAGCGCATGGTTCAACTCGTCGATCAGCTTGACCAGCACCCCCATGGTGATCGGATCCTGGCCGACGAAAGGTTCGTCGAACATGATCATTTCCGGGTCCAGCGCGATCGCGCGCGCCAACGCCGCCCGGCGCGCCATGCCGCCGGAGAGTTCATTGGGCATCAGCTGCGCCGCACCGCGCAGCCCGACCGCTTCCAGCTTCATCAGCACCGTGCTGCGCAGCAGGGGCTCAGGCAGGTTGCTGTGCTCACGCAACGGGTAGGCCACGTTTTCGAATACGGTCAAATCGGTGAACAGCGCGCCCGACTGGAACAGCATGCTCATCTTTTTACGCGCGTCGTACAACTGACGGCGGGACAACGCGGGAATGTTGTCGCCGTCAAACCAAATCTCCCCGCGGTCCGGCGTCAGCTGACCGCCGATCAGACGCAGCAGCGTGGTTTTGCCGATGCCCGACGGCCCCATGATCGCCGTGATCTTACCGCGAGGCACCGTCAGGTTGATGTCTTCAAATATCCGCCGGTCGCCGCGCGAGAAGCTCATGTCGCGCACTTCGACCAAATTATCTGCCTTTTGGAGCATGTTAATGGACCCTTTACGACTCATCTTTTGCTGAATCTACCCGTGATGTTAAAGCAATGGGCGCAATCCGTCTCATCTTTACAAAAACTTACTGCCATTTCGCAACCAATGATGCCATTGGTTTTACTTTTCCGCGCCACCCGGTCAAAATTGGCGCCATAACGAAAAAAAACGAAAGTGTTCAACAATTAGCCGGGAAAAACCGTTGCTGCGCTCAAGCGCACGCACCGGAGGGCAAGCAATACCGCCGCATTGACGGCTTTAACCAACGAACCGGGATAATACCCGACAAAGGACCCTGCATGTTTCTCGCAATAGCATTATTAATCGTTGGTTTATTTCTACTGGTGTATGGTGCAGACCGCTTAGTTTATGGTGCTGCCGTGATTTCCCGTTCGCTTGGCGTGCCGCCGTTGATCATCGGCATGACCATCGTCGGCATCGGCACTTCACTGCCGGAGCTGATCGTGTCCACCACCGCCGCGCTGAACGGGCAGATAGATATGGCCGTTGGCAACGTATTAGGTTCCAACATCACCAACATTTTATTGATCCTGGGCGTCGCAGCGCTGATTCACCCGCTGGCTGCACGATCGGAAATACTGCGGCGCGAACTGCCGCTGATGTTAGCGGTCACAGTATTGTGCGGTTTCGTGTTGATGGACGGCACCCTGAGCAGGCTGGACGGCGTGCTGCTGCTGACCGCCGCCGCCGGTTTCATCCTGCTGATGCTGAAAATCGCCCGGCTGGCGCAGCGCGAGGGCAGCGACAGCCTGACCATGGAGCAGATCGCCGAACTGCCGCAGGACAGCAGCAATACCGTAGCGGTGCTGTGGCTGGTGCTGGCGTTTATCATTCTGCCGCTCTCTTCCAGAATGGTGGTCGATAACGCGACGGTGATCGCGCACTATTTCGGCCTGAGCGAACTGGTGGTCGGCTTGACCATTATCGCCATCGGCACCAGCCTGCCCGAGCTGGCCACGTCCATCGCCGGAGCATTAAAGGGCGAAGATGATATGGCGATTGGCAATATCATCGGCTCCAATATTTTCAACACGGTGATCGTGCTGGGCGTCCCCGCCCTGCTGTCGCCAGGCAGCGTGGACGCCGCCGCCTTCCAGCGCGATTACTGGGTGATGCTGGCGGCCAGCGTGCTGCTGAGCGTGCTGTGCATCGGCCGCAAACACCGCATCGGCCACCTGGCCGGCGCGCTGTTATTATGCGGCTTTATTGCGTATCTTGCGGTGCTGTTCTTTAACCCTTTCAGTACTTTCGGCTAAACCGACGGGAATGAGTATGTCGAACATTGAGTTGCAACCGGGCTTCGATTTTCAACAGGCCGGCAAAGAAGTGCTTCAGATAGAGCGTGACGGGCTGGCTCAGCTCGACAGCTACATCAACGCAGACTTCACCCGCGCCTGCGAAACGATCGCCGCCTGCGGCGGCAAAGTGGTGGTGATGGGCATGGGCAAATCCGGCCATATCGGCTGCAAGATCGCCGCGACCTTCGCCAGCACCGGCACCCCCTCATTCTTCGTTCACCCGGCGGAAGCCAGCCATGGCGATTTGGGCATGGTCACTCCGCAGGATATCGTGCTCGCCATCTCCAACTCCGGTGAGTCCAGCGAGATCCTGGCGCTGATCCCGGTGTTGAAACGGCAGCGGATCACCCTCATCTGCATGACCAACAATCCGGAAAGTTCGATGGGCAAGGCGGCGGACATCCACCTGTGCATCAAGGTGCCGCAGGAGGCCTGCCCGCTGGGGCTGGCGCCGACCACCAGCACCACCGCCACGCTGGTGATGGGCGATGCGTTGGCCGTCGCGCTGCTGAAGGCGCGCGGTTTCACGCCGGAAGATTTCGCGCTGTCGCATCCGGGCGGCGCACTCGGCCGCAAGCTGCTGCTGCGGGTTAGCGATATCATGCACAGCGGCGACGAAATGCCCCACGTCAGCGCCGACGCCTCATTGCGCGACGCGCTGCTGGAAATCACCCGCAAAAATCTGGGTCTGACGGTGATCTGCGACGATCTGATGAAAATCGCCGGCATCTTTACCGATGGCGACCTGCGCCGGGTGTTCGATATGGGCATCAACCTGCACGAAGCCAAGATCGCCGATGTCATGACGCCGGGCGGCGTGCGGGTGCGTCCCAACCTCCTGGCGGTCGATGCGCTGAATCTGATGCAGCAACGCCACATCACCGCGTTGCTGGTTGCCGATGGCGACCAGTTGCTGGGTGTGGTACATATGCATGACATGCTGCGCGCCGGCGTCGTTTAATTAAGGAATAGAACGGAATGGGTATGGTAGAAACCTGCTACGGGCCGGTAGAACAAGAGGTTATGGCGCGTGCCGGGAACATCCGCCTGTTGATTTGCGATGTTGACGGCGTACTGTCGGACGGCCTGATCTTCATGGGCAACAACGGTGAAGAATTGAAGGCGTTCAACGTGCGCGACGGTTACGGCATCCGCTGTCTGAAAACCTCCGACATCGAGGTGGCGATCATTACCGGTCGCTCCGCCAGGCTGCTGGAAGACCGCGCGCAAACGCTCGGCATCACCCATCTGTATCAGGGGCAATCCGATAAGCTTTTGGCCTTCCGCGAACTGTTGGATAAACTGTCGTTAACGGCGGATCAGGTCGCCTATATCGGCGATGACCTGATCGACTGGCCGGTGATGGCGCAGGTGGGCCTGGCGGTCGCGGTCGCAGACGCTCATCCGCTGCTGACGCCGCGAGCCCACTACGTCACCCGCATTGCCGGCGGCCGCGGCGCGGTGCGCGAACTGTGCGACATCATTCTTTTGGCTCAAAATAAGCTGGAGGACGCCAAAGGGCTGTCGATATGAGTAAAACCAAACTTTGGATCACCATCCTGTTGACGGTGATCGTTCTGGCGCTGATCGGCTGGAACATGACGGACTTCAGCGACGATACGGCTCCTGGCCCGGCTAACGATCAGGATCCGACCTACCAGAGCCAGCACACGGTCACCGTGGTGTACAATCCGGCCGGTAAACTGAATTATAAGCTGGTGGCGGAAGACGCGAAGTATTACACCGCCGGCGAGCTGAGCTGGTTCACCCAGCCGGTGATGACGCTGTTCGACGAGAATGCGGTGGCCACCTGGTCAGTTCGCGCCGATCGCGCCAAACTGACGAAAGACCGGATGCTGTATCTGTATGGCCACGTCGAGGTAAACAGCCTGACCACCACCTCGCAGCTGGAAAAAATTAAGACGGACAACGCTCAGGTAAACCTGGTCACCCAGGACGTCACCTCCGATGACGAAGTCACGCTTTACGGGACCAATTTTACCTCTAACGGCATGAAAATGCGTGGGAACCTGCGGACCAAAACCGCTGAGCTGATTGATAAGGTTAAGACCAACTATGAAATCCAGAACCAAAAACCAACTCCGTAATCTGTTGATCGGCAGCTTAGTTTTGGCCGCCAGCGCCCCTGCTCTGGCGCTGAAATCCGACTCCAGCCAGCCGGTCAGCATCGACTCGCTCAAGCAGTCGTTGGATATGCAAAGCAACGTCAGCACCTTTACTGACAACGTGGTGATCAAACAGGGCACCATCGATATCCGCGCTGACAAGGTGGTGGTCACCCGTCCGGGCGGAGATCAGAATAAGACCTATATTGAAGCGTTCGGCAACCCGGTAACCTTCTACCAGATGCAGGACAGCGGCAAGCCGGTCAAAGGCCACGCGCAGAAAGTGCGTTACGACGTGGCGACCCAGCTGGTGACCCTGACGGGCAACGCCTATCTGGAGCAGCTCGACAGCAACGTGAAAGGCGATCGCATCACCTATCTGGTGCAACAGCAGCAAATGCAGGCGTTTAGCGACAAAGGCAAACGCGTGACAACGGTTCTGGTACCGTCGCAGTTGCAAGACAAAAACGGGCAAAAAAAGAGTAACTAATCACTTATGGCAACACTCATCGCAGAAAATCTGGCGAAAGCCTACAAGGGCCGTAAAGTTGTCGAAGACGTCAGCCTGAAAGTGAAATCCGGCGAGATCGTCGGCCTGCTCGGCCCGAACGGCGCCGGTAAAACCACCACTTTCTACATGGTGGTCGGCATCGTGCCGCGCGACGCCGGGCGCATCGTGATCGACGAGGAAGACATCAGCCTGTTGCCGCTGCACGCCCGTGCGCGCCGCGGCATCGGTTACCTGCCGCAGGAAGCGTCGATCTTCCGCCGCCTGAGCGTGTACGACAACCTGATGGCGGTGTTGGAGATCCGTCCCGATCTCACCAGCGAACAGCGCGAAGACCGCGCCAAAGAGCTGATGGAAGAGTTCCATATCTCCCATCTGCGCGACAGCCTCGGCCAGGCGCTGTCCGGCGGTGAACGCCGCCGCGTCGAAATTGCCCGCGCGCTGGCGGCCAACCCGAAATTCATTCTACTGGACGAACCCTTCGCCGGGGTGGATCCGATTTCCGTTATCGATATCAAGAAAATCATCGAGCACCTGCGTGACAGCGGCCTGGGCGTGCTGATCACCGACCACAACGTGCGCGAGACGCTGGACGTGTGTGAACGCGCCTACATCGTCAGCCAGGGCAAACTGATTGCCCACGGCACGCCGGATGCTATTCTGGCCGACGAGCAGGTTAAACGCGTTTATCTGGGCGAAGAGTTCCGCCTCTAAGCGCCGGCGCGTCCTGCGGGACGACACCGTTAACGGAAGTAGACAGAAAACTATGAAGCAAGGTTTGCAACTCAGGCTCAGCCAACAGCTGGCCATGACACCTCAGCTCCAGCAGGCGATCCGCCTGCTGCAGTTGTCCACGCTTGAGCTTCAGCAAGAGATCCAGCTGGCGCTGGAGAGCAATCCGCTGCTTGAACAGACCGATCTGCACGACGAAATCGACGCCAAAGAAACCCAGGAGACCGAGGGGCTCGATACCCGCGAGGCCTTGGAGCAGAAAGACATGCCGGAAGAGCTGCCTCTGGACGCCACCTGGGATGAAATCTATACCGCGGGCACGCCGTCCGGCACCGGCACCGACTACAGCGACGACGAGCTGCCGGTCTATCAGGGCGAGACCACCCAAACGCTGCAGGATTATCTGATGTGGCAGGTGGATCTGACGCCGTTTTCCGATACCGACGCCGCCATCGCCACTTCCATCGTCGACGCGGTGGATGACACCGGCTATCTCACCGTCCCGCTGGAAGACATTCTGGAAAGCCTGGGCGACGAGAACGTGACCCTCGAGGAAGTCGAGGCGGTGCTGAAGCGCGTGCAGCGTTTTGATCCGATCGGCGTCGCCGCGCGCGATCTGCGCGATTGCCTGCTGGTGCAGCTCTCCCAATACGCCAAAGATACGCCTTATCTGGCCGAAGCGCGGCTGATCATCAGCGAGCATCTGGATCTGTTGGCCAACCACGACTTTCGCAGCCTGATGCGATCAACCCGGCTAAAAGAAGATACACTGAAAGAAGCGATGCTGCTGATTCAGTCGCTCGATCCGCGCCCAGGGCAGTCGATCAATACCGGCGAATCGGAATACGTCATTCCGGACGTGCTGGTGCGCAAAACGCAGAACAAATGGACGGTCGAGCTCAACGGCGACAGCGTGCCGCGTTTGAAGATCAATCAGCAGTACGCCGCGCTGGGCAACAGCGCCCGCAGCGAAGCCGACGGCCAGTTCATCCGCAGCAACCTGCAGGAAGCCAAGTGGCTGATTAAAAGCCTGGAGAGCCGCAACGAGACGTTGCTGAAGGTCACCCGCTGCATCGTCGATCAGCAGCAGGCGTTCTTCGAGCAAGGCGAAGAGTTTATGAAACCCATGGTGCTGGCGGATATCGCCCAGGCCGTGGAGATGCATGAATCGACGATCTCGCGCGTCACCACGCAGAAGTTTCTGCACAGCCCGCGCGGCATTTTCGAATTGAAATATTTCTTCTCCAGCCACGTGAATACCGACAGCGGCGGCGAAGCCTCCTCGACGGCGATCCGCGCGTTGGTGAAGAAATTGATTGCGGCGGAAAACCCCGCCAAACCACTCAGCGACAGCAAGCTGGCCACCCTGCTCGCCGATCAGGGGATCATCGTGGCCCGGCGCACCGTCGCCAAGTACCGAGAGTCTTTGTCCATCCCGCCGTCGAACCAGCGCAAACAGTTGGTTTGACCTCTATTGAGAAGGAAGACACTATGCAGCTCAACATTACCGGACACCACATCGAAATCACCGATCCGTTGCGCGAGTTCGTGAACAACAAGTTCGCCAAACTCGAACAGTATTTTGATCGCATCAATCAGGTGTATGTTGTATTAAGTGTGGAAAAAGTGCAGCAAATTGCGGAAGCAACGGTGCACGTGAATGGAGGCGAGTTGCACGCCACCTCGGAAGACGAGAATATGTATGCCGCAATTGATACGCTGATCGACAAATTGGCACGTCAATTGAACAAACATAAAGACAAATTGAAGCAACACTGACACCCTGACCCATTCCGTGAGGCGGCATCCGTCGCCGCCTCTCCCTTCGGCGCGTGACCCGCATGGGTGACGCGCCGAACGGTAATCAGGGTCAAAACCGACGAAAAACCGCCTTGCCGGGTTCGCCCGGCGGCGCGGTTTTAAGTGAAGATGAGATGAACAACGAATATATGCAATTAAGCTCGGTGTTAAACATCGAGTGCACCAAAAGCTCGGTACACTGCACCAGCAAGAAGCGGGCTTTGGAAATTATCAGCGAACTGGCCGCCAAACAGCTCAATCTGCCTTCGCAGGTGGTGTTTGACGCGGTTCTCACCCGGGAGCGCATGGGCAGCACCGGTATCGGCAACGGTATCGCCATTCCCCACGGCAAACTGGAAGAGGACACACTGCGGGCCGTTGGCGTGTTTATCCGTCTCGACCAACCCATCGCTTTCGACGCTATCGACAATCAGCCGGTCGATCTGCTGTTTGCGCTGCTGGTGCCTGCCGATCAGTGCAAAACCCATTTGCATACGCTGTCGCTGGTCGCCAAACGCCTGGCAGACAAAACCGTATGCCGCCGCCTGCGCGCCGCGCAGAGCGACGAAGAACTTTACCAAATCATCACCGAGTGATGCCCGGCCGGCGTGACTTCCAGCCCGGATAACGATACTGTTTTACGATGATGGATCCGGCTGCGGCCGGAATAACAAAGTTTAACGGTGGCGATGAACGCCGCCGCGATGCCAGGGGAGTTGCCACATGGTGCTGATGATTGTCAGCGGCCGTTCCGGTTCCGGAAAATCCGTCGCCTTGCGGGCGCTGGAAGACATGGGTTTTTACTGCGTTGACAACCTGCCGGTGGTTCTGCTGCCGCAGCTCGCCAATACGCTGGCGGAACGCAATATCTCCGCGGCGGTCAGCATCGACGTGCGCAACATGCCGGAATCGCCGGAAGTGTTCGAATACGCGATGACTCAGCTGCCGGACAGCTTCTCGCCGCAGCTGCTGTTCCTCGACGCCGATCGCAACACGCTGATCCGCCGTTACAGCGACACCCGCCGCCTGCACCCGCTCTCCAGCAAAAACCTGTCGCTGGAAAGCGCGATCGACGAAGAGAGCGATCTGCTCGAACCGCTGCGCTCGCGGGCTGACCTGATTATCGACACCTCGGAAATGTCGGTGCACGAACTGGCCGAAATGCTGCGCACCCGCCTGCTCGGCAAGCGCGAGCGCGAACTGACGATGGTGTTCGAATCCTTCGGCTTCAAGCACGGCATTCCGATCGACGCCGACTACGTGTTCGACGTGCGCTTCCTGCCTAACCCGCACTGGGATCCGAAGCTGCGGCCGATGACCGGTCTGGACAAGCCGGTAGCGTCGTTCCTCGATCGCCATACCGAAGTGCATAACTTCATTTATCAGACCCGCAGCTATCTGGAACAGTGGCTGCCGATGCTGGAAACCAACAATCGCAGCTACCTGACGGTCGCCATCGGCTGTACCGGCGGCAAACACCGTTCGGTGTACGTGGCGGAACAGCTGGCCGATTACTTCCGCTCGCGCGGCAAGAACGTACAATCGCGCCACCGCACGCTGGAAAAGCGCAAGCAATGACGGTCAAACAGACGGTTGAAATCAAAAACAAGCTGGGCATGCACGCGCGCCCGGCGATGAAACTGTTCGAACTGGTGCAAAGCTTCGACGCCGAAGTGATGCTGCGCAACGAAAGCGGCACCGAAGCCGAAGCCAGCAGCGTCATCGCGCTGCTGATGCTGGACTCCGCCCAGGGTCGGCACATCGAAGTCGAAGCGACTGGCCCCGATGAAGTCAACGCGCTGGCGGCGGTGGTCGAGCTGTTCAACTCCGGGTTTGATGAAGATTAGTCGCTGAGACTCTTCCCATGCGTCGCCTCGGCGCATGTGTTGCCTCCGCCCCTCCCATAACGTAGCCCTCCCGTTTCTCATTTTGCGAATCCGCTTCCAGAATCAGCCGTAACCGCCTGTAAATTCACGTCATGGATTTACCCCCACCACGGTAATCGCAATAGTGTGTAACGCAAAAACAGACAACAGGCGGATGTTTCCCCACGCTTTGCTAGCGGGACAACAGAAAGTTTACAATTTGTGAACTTCACCGGCAGTCGCTATAATGTTCACCGGGTAGGAATCGAAGGAACGATGCATATCATTTCCAGGGAACCGTTCAATAACGCAACGAAGCAATATCCCAATGAAGCCACTGCTCTCGAGGCCATTTATAAAGCGTTGCGACGGGGTGAGTTCCGCACGCCGGACGAGTTAAAAGCGCTTTTTCCTTCGCTCGATCGTATGAAGTACAAAGAGAAATGGTGGGTCATTGACGTTGGCGGCAACCACCTGCGGATCTTGTTCTTTGCCAGCTTCGAGACACAGAAAGTCTTCATAAAGCATATCGTTAGCCACGCCGAATACGACAAGCTGATGCAGCACTATCGAAGGAGTTCGTCATGATTACAGATGCCATTAAGGCGGCCGATGCGCTACTGCGCGCCGTACCCTTATTGCAGGGCAGCCACGCTCAGCAAGACTACCGAGAAGCGCTCGAATTGGTGGAATATCTGCTGGAAAACGATGAACGCCATCCGCTGATTGACATGTTGGCAAAAAAAATCGCCGAATATGAAGACAACAGCGCCGAATTTACCGCATTCAACCAGCGTATCGCCCAACTCCCGCAGGGGGTGGCCGCGCTTCGCGTATTGATGGAACAGCACCAACTCAGCCAAAGTGATTTTGAACATGAGATCGGCAAAAAGTCGTTGGTCAACCAAATCCTGAACGGCAAAAGATCGCTGACCATTCCGCACATTATGGCGCTGGCCAAACGCTTCAATCTGCCCCCAGCCCTGTTCCTGCCGGAAGCAGATTAGCCCCTCAACTCCGGCTCAGGCAGTCCAGCGCCACCGCCTTAAAACTGTCGAAGCTGTCGCTGCCCAGCAGGCGGCTCATTGAGCGTTCACGCACGAAGGTGACGAACAGCTCATAGATCGCCATCGCCTCTTCATAGTCGCTCTTGCTGATCGCCAGCAGGAAAATCACGTGCGCGACCTCGCCCTCGCCCCAGGCGACGCCCTGCGGCGCCAGTAGCGTCACCACCACGGTCTTTTTCGCCAGCAGCCCCAGCGAGTGCGGCAGCGCGATGCCTTCGCCCAGCAGCGTGGAGACGATCGCCTCGCGTTCGACCACCGACGGATAAAAGTCCGCGCCGACGTACCCTTCCCGCTCCAGCTGGCCGCACACCCGGCTGAACAGTTCCGCCTGCGTCAGCGGCTCGTTGAGCACCATGAAATGCTCGGCGTCGAAGAACTTCTCCAGCATGTACGGTCGGGTGCGATCCACCAGCACCAGTTTGCCCAGTTGCTCCAGCTGATAATCGGTCGGGAACGGCGACATCACCACTACCGGCTTGTTCTTTTCGCCGATGCGGGCGTTGGAAATCACGAAGTCTTCGTCGATGTGCGCGAGCATCTCATAATCGCGCAGCGAGACGATGCGCGTCATCACCAGCTGCGGGTACTTGCGCGCAATCTGCGCCTGGATCATGCGCACCGTCGAGTTGCCGGTGTCGCACACCAGCATCACCTGCGGGTGGCGTTCATAACCGATGTTGTAATGCCGCTCCAGCCCCACGCCGATGTGCAGCACCAGATAACCGATTTCGTTCTCGCTCAGCGTATAAGGCGTGTACTTGCCCCAGCTGGAGACCGCCGCCAGCGTCACGTCGTAAGCCATCGGATAGTGCTGCTTGATGTTGGCCAACAGCGGATTGGGGATGTTGATCTGGTATTTCACCCGCGTAATCATGGTCTTGATATGGGTAAGCAGATCGGCCCGCAGCTGCTCGTCGCCCTGCAGGTTGTAGTTATAGTGTGCGTTGATGTAGGAAAGAATGTAGTCCACCAGCGCTTCTTCATCGTCGGCGTTGATTTCGGTCGGCTGCACGTCCTGCACGCGGCGCGCGGCGATGTTGACCCGCAGATAGGCCTCTTCGGCCATCGAGATCTCTTTGCCGGAGGCCGCACGCAGCTCCGCCGCCAGGCGGGTCGACACCTGGCGCACCGCCTCGTCGCCGTCCTCCACCTCGAAGTCCGACAGCGGATAGCCATCGTTGATGCGCCGCAGCGCCACCGCACAGTAGAAAATCAGGTACTGCTCGCCCTCGTCGGTCAGACGAATGGCATATTGCGACAGCAGCGGGTGCAGCAATCCGGCGAACGCCGCCACCTGCGGCTGCAGCAGGATCTCGTTGTTGAGCAGCGGGTTCTCGGCGTCGGCCAACTGCAGCTGGAACAGCAGGTCGGTCAGGCAGGCGCGGATCGCCATCTCCGCACCGAACAGCTTCATGCCGTAGCGCGGCTTGGTTTCGATCGTCAATTGATAGTGCGCCAGACGCTCTCTCACCTCAGCCATGTCGTTTTGCAGCGTGCCGCGGCTGACGAACCACTCGTCAGCCAAATCTTCCAGTTTAAGGGAGAAGGCTGAGGTCAAAAAACGCACCAGCAGATAATGCACTCGCTCCTGCGCGCTGCGCGGGGTGGCGTGTTTGCGGCGCTCCTGATGCTGCAGGGCGCTGAACAGCGCGGCATTATCGACCTGCAAACGATAGCCGGCCCCGCGGCTATGCACGAAGCGCGCGCCATATTTGTCCAGGATCTCGTTCAGCGCGGTGATATCCGCCCGCACCGTGCGGGTGGACACGGCGAAACGCTTCGCCAGCTCATCCTGCGGCAAAGTCTCGGTTTGCAAAGCATCGAACAAGTAAGCCAAACGCGGGTAAGGAAATCGCACCATTCTGTGTCCGTCAATCAGGCGGCCCGCCCGGTGAACCGGGCGGGCCACAGGTTACTTCGGCGGCGGCAGGAACGCCATTTGCGAGGGGCTGCCGATCGGCAGATAGCCGCCCACAAAGCTGAGTTTGCCGTCCGTCGGGTTGACGCTGAAGCGGGTGACGTTATCGCTGCGCTGGTTCAACGCATACAGATAGCGGCCATCCGGGCTCAGCGCCAGCGAACGCGGATAATCGCCACGCGTCCAGGTTTCCGCCACCGGTTTCAACTCACCGCCGGCGCCCACGCTGAACTGGGCAATGCTGTTATGCAGCCGGTTGGCGACGTACAGCGTGTCGCCGTTCTTGCTGAGCGCCAGCCCCGAAGCGAAGCTGGTGCCCTGATAGTCGGCGGGCAGCGCGGAAACCGCATGCAGTTGTTTCAGAGTACCTTTTTGGCGATCAAAACGGTAGCTGGTCAACGTCGAGGCCTCTTCGTTCACCAGCAGCACGGTTTCGCCGTCCGGATGGAACACAAAGTGACGCGGCCCCGCGCCGGCGGAAGAGGCGGCGATCCACGGCGGATCGTTCGGCGTCAGCCGGCCGCTCGCGGCGTCAAAGCGCCATTGGTAGATGCGATCCAATCCCAGATCGGTGGAGAACACGAACTTGCCGCTCGGATCGCTGGCGATCATATGGGCATGCGGGCCGTTGTGATCGCTGATGGCGAAGCTGCCGTTCACCGCTGCCGCCGGTTTGGCCGCGCCCGCCGGGCCCTGTTGCTGCTGCACCGAGCTGGCGGCGCCCAGGCTGCCGTCCGCTTCAATCGGGAAGACCGCCACGCTGCCGCTGACGTAGTTCGCTACCAGCAGATGCCTCCCGTCCGGCGTCGAGGTGAGATACACCGGCCCTGCCCCCTGCGAATCCACCTGGTTGAGCTGCGTCAGTGCGCCATCGGCCGGATTGACCCAGTAGGCGGTGATGCCGCCGTGCTTGCCGCCGTTGAAATCGGCCACTTCGCTGGCGACATACAGCGTCTTGCCGTCAGTGCTCAACGTCAGCTGCGCCGGATTCGGCACGTTGCTGACCAGCGTAACCTGGCTCAACGCGCCGCTGGCCGGATCGACCCGCACTCGGTAAACGCCTTCGCCGTTGGGATTGTAGGTGCCGATATAGGCAAAATGAGATGACGTGGAGTTCATTGCATCCTCAGCATGCAGCGCCGGGCCGGTCACGGCCAGCAGCGCCAGGAACAACGCGGCGCGTCGGGTTGGAGCCTGCCAGTTTCGCATAGTAGTCCTCAATATAGGTAACGGCGCGGCATGCCGCGCCACGGGAAAACCTTCGCCTCCCAGCGTTTACCTCATCCCATTACGCGTTCAACCCACCAGCTTTTTGGTCATCGCCAGCAGGGCTTTCACGTCCTGCGGACGCGTATCGCCGCTGGTGGCGTCGATGATCGAGCTGTAGATATGCGGGATCACGCGTTTCACGCCGGCCGCCAGCGCGATCTCGACGATCGGCTCAAAGTTCTCCAGATCGATACCGCCGGTCGGCTCCAGCATGAAGTCATGCTCGGCGCAGGCCTTGGCTACGTACTGGTACTCGTCCTTGCACTTCAGGCCGCCCATCGGGAAATACTTGATGGAGCTGCCGCCCATGTCTTTCAGCAGGGCGATGGCGGTTTCCACCGGCACGATGCCGTCCGGCGCCGCGGCGCTTAATGGGCCGGTAGAGATCTTCACCCAACCGACGCGGCCGGTCGGCGACACCAGGCCGTTGACCACGCTGTCGTTCTGGCCCAGCAGCGCGCGGCTGGCGCCGACGCCGGTGAACACCTGGTTAACGTGCTGCGGCTGCACCTGCTGAGCGATCAGGCTGACCATCGCCGACTGCTTAGGATCGCCGGCGCCCAGGCCGACCGAGAGCGCGTTTTCAATCAGGCGCGCATAGCGCAGCATGTCGGTCACCGCGCTGTCGACGTCCGGGTAGTTCTTGGAGAGCACGCCCACCAGCACATGGCCTTCCGCCGCAGCGTAGATGTCCTGCGCGTTGGCTTTGGAGCCGGCCAGCACGTTCAGGCAGACGCGGTCGCGATAGTAGTTAGGCTGCAGCTTCATGCTTGTTTCTCCGTAAACAGATTTTTGATACAGGTAAAGACGGTCATCAGTTGCCGCTCGTCGACGCTGCGCACGTCGACCTCAATCTTGCCTTCGTTGGCCTTGTAGCCGCGGAAGTAGATGGCGATATCGCCGGTTTTCAACGCCTGGACGATGTCATAAGTCGACCGCCCCAGCACCGCCTCATCAAAGGTGATCTCGGCGCGAGCGATATCGCGGCCGGCGCTGTCCCAGACGGTCTTGGCGCTGACGCCGGTCAGGGTGTTGAGGCTGTCGAGGAACGGCGTCATCCGCTCCACCATCTGTTGCCCGGTGGTTTTCTCAAGCGTCAGATAGCTTTCAATCGCCTGGGTCAGGCCGAGGATGCCCTCTTTGCCGACCTTCATCGCCCGGCCGATGCCGCCGGATTGCAACTTCACCCACTCGACGTACTGTTTCTTGCCGATCACGAGACCGCTGGTCGGCCCCTCGATGGCTTTGGCGCCGCTGTAGATCACCAGATCGGCCCCCATCTGGTAGTAACACATCAGATCTTCTTCCGCCGCGGCGTCGACGATCAGCGGCAGGTTATGCTTGCGCGCCACCACCGCCGCCTGTTCGACGGACAGAATGCTTTTCTGCACGCAGTGGTGCGATTTGACGTACAGGATCGCCGCAGTCTGCGGCGTGATGCAGGCTTCAATCTGCTCCGGCGAACATTCGTTGGCGTACCCCGCCTCCACCACCTTGCCGCCGCCCAGCGCCACCATGGTGTCCACCGGCGCGCCGAAGTTGACGTTGTGACCGCGCGGCAGCACGATCTCGCGCGGCACGGCGATCGGCGCCGAATGCAGGTTCACCAGCAGATTGGCGTTATCTTTAACGATCACCGCCGCCACCGACTGGGCGATGCCCGCCGAGGCGCAGGAGACGATCACCGCATCTTCCACGTTGAGCAGATCGGCGATGTAGGCGCCGGTCTTGTTGACCAGATCCTTGATTTCGAAATAGTGGTTCAGGCCGTAATCAACGGCGTCGATCACGTCCTGGCGCGGCGTGGAAACGCCGAGAATGGTCATACGGCCGGAGGTGTTGATCACCTGCTTCAAACCGTATTTTTCATAAATCGAAGACATGGCTTGCCTCCCCTTGTTCGGTTAATAGGATTTCCCCGGCCACCACCGCGGCCAGCGGCACCAGCAGCCGTTCGCCCTCGGCGGTTTGCCCTTCGGCGTCGGCGAACACCTGCGGTTCGCGGCGCAGCTCAAACAGCGTGAAATCGGCGTCATAGCCCGGCTCCAGCCGCCCTTTGCCGCTCAGCTGCAGCGCCGACGCGGCGTTCTCCGTCACGCAGGCGATCACCTGCGGCAGCGTCAGGCCGACGCTGAAGAATTTGGACATCACCGTCGCCAGGCTGTGCACCGGCCCGTTCATGCGGTTGCGGCAGTAAATATCGGAGCTGATGGTGTGCGGCAAAATGCCCAGTTTGATCGCCTGGCGCGCCACCTCGAAGCTGAAGCTGGCGGTGCCGTGCCCTACGTCGAGCAATACGCCGCGCCGCAGCGCGCGCTGGATAGACTCGCGCAGTGTGCCCGCCGGCGTCAGAATGCGGTTCGGTTTGCCGTTGTAGCAGTGGGTGATAATGTCGCCACGGGTCAGCAGATCGGCGATATCGTCCAGATCCGGCGGGTTGTTGCCGATATGCACCATCAGCGGCAGCCGACGGTTTTCCTGCTGGATCTCTTTGGCCAACACCAGCGGCCGGGTGCCGTTCTTGCCCACCACGCTGCTGCTCATGCGCGCCTTGATGCCGATGATGAAACCGGGATGGTTGGCGATGGCCTGGCCGGCCTCGCGCTTGTCGATGTCCGTCAACTCCGCCAGCTCGTTCTGCCGCAGCAGGCCAATGCGCGAAATATTGAGGAAGGCGAAAACGTTGGTTTTGGCGCTGCGCGTCAGCTGATAAAAGGCATCGATATCGTCGGCACCGGCGCTGCCGGCATCGACCACGCTGGTGACGCCGCTGGCGACGCCGACCCGATCCGGCTCGTCATGGTAGATCGGCGATTCGGGATAGCAGTGCACGTGCGCATCGATCCAACCGGCGCTCAGGCGGCAGTTGCCCGCCAGATCCAGCTGGCGAACGGCACTGACATCCGCCGCCAACCGCCCCACCGAGGCTATTTTGCCGTCTTTCACCGCCAGATCGATCAGCGTATCGTCCGCCAGTCTGGCGCCTCTGATTACTAAGTCATACATACCGCATTGCTCCTGTTAGCCCGGGCGCCGCCGCAGTTTCGGGCGGCGCCTGGCGCAGGCCTCTTAAGAAATGGCTACCGGGAAGATCGCCCCCAGGATCATCGCGCCGAGGATCGCTCCGCCGGTGATCGGTTTGCCCCAGATATAGAACAGCAGCGCGCCGAGCAGCGAACCGATGCCGATCGGGATCGAGGCGGTCATCGCCGACAGGATGATCAACGGCCCGAGGAAGCGGCCCGAGGAGTTGCCCGCGCCCATCATCACGTCAGCCCCGTAGGTGGAGTTGCTCTGATTGATGGTGAATTTGCGCGCCAGAATGATCACATAACCGATCGCCAGGCCGATGATCAGGCCGGTGGCCAGCGAAGCGGCGAAGTTGGCGACCGGGAACACGATGCCGGCCCCCAAAAGCAGCGCCGGTACGCCCAGCCCGACGCCGGTCTGGATCGCGCCGCCGATGTCGAGGATGCCTACCAGCGAACCTTCGATGATACGCGCGAACAGGAAGCTGGCGCCGAACGCCGCCACCGCGCCGTACACGCCGGTATCCATCCCCGCCCGCAGCATGGAGACGAAGGCCACTTCGTTAAAGGCGCCGATGCCGTACAGGTAGTACATGTGCGTCCCGGCGAACACGCCGGAGGACAGCAGGCCAACAAAAATCGGGAATGACCAGTCGGCGTACCAGAAGCCTTTTTGGGTTTGCTCTTCCATCATCCCGCTCCTTATTTACCGCTCAGGGTGTTGTGAATGGCGTCCAGCCAGCCCGGCACGCCGAGGCTGAAGGACTCGAGAACTTTCATGTCGAAGCCGCGGAAGAAGCCGCTCAGCACGAACAGCAGCACGATCACCGCCATCATGATCTTGGTGATTTTGTTCCAGCCGCTCTCTTCCACGCCTTTGCCGATCAGAATGCCCAGCACCAGGCCCGGTACGGCGTTGCCCATGATCAGCTGCGCCAGGCCGCCGAAAATGGTGCCCCAGAAGCCAGAACGGCGCCCGGCGTCGATCGCCGCCAGCCAGAAGATCACCGGCATCACGGTGTTCACCAGCAGGTTGGCCGCCGGCACCAGCACCTTGATCGCGGTGACCTGCAGCGCGGCAGGCACGGCGGAAGCGGTGGTATTGAGGAAGGCCACCACCAGCATGCCGATGATGCCGCAGGCGATGGCCATTTTTTTCGGATCGTGCAGCGTTTGCGCCAGATTGCGGTTCTTGACCATCAGGGCCGCCGCGCCCCAGTGCGGGATGATGCGGTGATCGACGTCCTGCGTGAAGGAGCCCGCCGCCACGGAAGACGCCCAGGCGTTGAAGAAGAAGCCCAGACCGAATGAGAAGTGGGAAGCCGGATCGCCCTCGCAGGAGTTCAGCTCGCCCAGGGTGCGAAACGCCCCCATGCCCTGTGTTGTCGGCGCGTGGAACATGCGTGCGGCGCCGGCCCCTACGCCAACCCCCACCAGCCCACCGATAATAATCGATTTAAATAAGATGATTAAAAACATCAGTATACCCTTTCATTTATGCTAACGTTTTTATTTCGTGACGAAGACAACCTTCTCGGTATTGATAATGGTTACGTTCACGGTTATTTCCAGAGAAACGGCATAGCTCTTTCTTTCACGCGGCAAAAAGAAGAAAAGAAATTTCTCTTTTGTTATTTTCTCTTCCGCTTTCACCACGCTGACGTCCTGCGGCTCGATGCGCAGCAGAATATTGTTGGTGGACTTTAATACCGCGCCCTGCACATTAGCCAAGGCGGAAGCAAAAGCTTTCGCTTTGCTGTCGCCTTTACCCTCCACCTTTACCGATGTGGTATATTGCTCTTTCATTATGGGTTGCCATGTTTTTTGACGTAGGCTTCCACCAGTTTCTGGCCCAGCTCTTCTTTATCCATAAAGCCGAACCCCAGCACGTTGCAGCCTTCGTTAATTGCCGTCACGCCCTCTTCCACCGAACGCATGCCGTATTTGGCTTTGTAGCCGTATTTGGTTTGCGCGGTAATCGCGCCGGCACCGCCGCTGCCGCAAAAAGAGATGCCCAGCTGCGCGTTTTCCGCTTTCATGACGTCGCCCAGCTTCATATCCGCCGCCACGCCGGGGATAACCACCGCTTTTCCGCCTGCGTTTTCAACGCCCTGGCCGACTTTCTGCCCTTTTCCCAAACGATCGCCGATCACTACGGTAATTTGACCCATGGTATATTCTCCTGATTGAAATCGATGCGTTAACCGCTATGCGTTATTATCTTTCGCCACTTCGAAGTGCACGGACAATAAATAGGCTTCTTCGATAGGCAATGTGCCAAACTGATCCACCACGCGCTCCGCCATTTGCATGGACTCGGCGGAAATTTCGTCGAACAGTGATTTATCCACCTCCGGCAACGGCTCACCGGTTATTGAGCGCAGCACCATGGCGCGAATATGCGATTCCAGCATCTGTTGCTGCACCGCATTGGTATAAATATTCTCAGCATTCAGCATCGCGGTAATATCCGCCAGCACCCGAGCGGTGATCTCACCGGCTTCGCTGATATCGGATTGTTCAATTTCTTTTATCGAAGCAGATCCATCATTCACTTTTCAGTACCCCTAGATCCCACATTAATCAGTAAGCCGTAAAGCGCATCACCTGAATAACCCGCTTTCTGTGATGTCTTTACCCTACCCCCGGTAAGATTTTCTGTGGAGACCGGTTTTTTCCAGTTCGAAGTGGAAATCGAATGACGCGCGGAGATCCATTTCGCAAAACGGCGTTAAGGCGAAAAAGTAAATGAGATAACAATTACATAACCCGGCTAACGGTTTTTTTTGCCTCGATTGACGATAAAAGCCTTCGTGATCGGGATCTCTTTCTTTTCTCGCCCCAACCGCCTACTATCAATGGGACAAATCGACATTACCCACACCCCCGCTCCTCTGGCGCGGGGGTGTTGCTTTGTGTTGTTTTTCCGAATTTATGGGTGCACAGACTGGCGCCCTTTGATTTGACTGGAGAGTGGAATGACCAAACCCATCATTACTATTAATGAGCTGGATGCGGAACGCCTGGATGCGCTATTGGAACAACCGGCCTTTGCCAACACCGACGTCGCCGCCGCGCTGAACGACGAGTTGGATCGCGCGGAAATCCTGCCGCCGGAGAAAATGCCGGCCAACGTGGTGACCATGAACAGCCGCGTGCGTTTTCGCGATCTGCACACCGATGAAGAGCACGTGCGCACGCTGGTTTACCCGGCCTCGCTGAAAGACAGCCACGATCAGCTGTCGGTGATGGCGCCGCTGGGCGCAGCGCTGCTCGGCATGCACGTCGGCAAGCAGATCTCCTGGCAATTGCCGAACGGTGAAGAAGCGCGGATTGAAGTGCTGGAATTGCTGTACCAGCCGGAAGCGGCGGGCGAATACCACCGTTAAGCGGTTCTCAGGGCGGCATCCGGCCGCCCTTTCTGTTTCAGAGGCAGATAGCGATCAGCACGGCGATCAGCAGCAGCACATAGATTTTGGCATGCAGCGCATCGCTCACCTTCGGCAAACAGCGCCTGGCAAACACGATCCCCGCAATCCCCGCCACCACCAGCAGCCCCAGAATGTTCAGATTGACGTAGCCCAGATACTGCGGCCCGCTCATCTCGCGCCACCCCAACACGATATACATCAGCGCCCCGATCACCGCCACCGGGATCGACAGCGGGTTGGCGGCGCTGACGCAATACTTCATGTCATAGCCATGGCGGCGCAGCAGCGGCACGGTCATCACGCTGCCGCCCACCCCCAGCAGTGTGGCGATGCCGCCGATCAGCGGCCCGCCGCCCCACAGCGTGGCAGGGGAAAGTTCAGCGCGCGCCGGTTTGGTCAGGAACCCCCGGCGGAACAGACAGTCGGCGATGGTCACCGCCATATAGGCCACGAACAACACGCGGATCACGCCGTCCGCCAGCAGCGAGGAGGCAAACGCGCCCAGCGCCGCGCCGATGCCGATGAAAAAGATCAGCGGCACGATGGTTTCCCGCAGCAGGTTGCCGCTGCGCCAGTTGGTCAGGGTGGCGTACCCTGCGTTGAGGATCATCACCGCCGTCGAGGTCGCCACCGCAATATGCATCGCCTGGCCGGGCTGCTCGCCTGAGGCGGAGATCAAATGGTAAACGAAAGGCACCACCACAAAGCCGCCGCCGAAGCCGAACAGAATGGTGGTGATGCCGGTCAGAAAACCGGCACCCAGAACGATTAACATTTCAATCATGGCCGTGCGCCCGCACGAAGTCGTCGAACCCGGCGCAGAACTGCCCCGCCAGCGGGTGGAAACGATCGCCGACAAACAGCCCCAGATACTGCTCGCGCACGGCGTCGTGATCCACCAGCTCAATGCCCGCCTGTTCCGCCTGCGCCAGCGTCTGCGCATCCGGGAAGCCCCAATAGCGCGAATCGCCCTGCTTTTCCGCCGCTATCGCTTCGCTCCGTTCCGCCCGCATCAGCTGGCGCGCCAGGAAGGTGCCGCTCTGCACGCCCAGCAACATCATGTTTTCCAGGAACGACAGGTCGTGGCGCAGCTCGGCGGGCAGGCGGGCGAGCACCGGGCCGGCATCCCAATGTTCGTCCATTTCATGCAGCGTCACCGCACAGTCCTTGTCACCGTTCATCATCGCGCGGAACAGCGTCATCACCCCGCGATAGCGCGGCAAGTCACCCGGATGCAGGTTCCACAGCAGCTTGCCGCGCCGGCTGAAGGCGCGCACATAGTCGGCGGAAAATTTCTGATAACAGCGCAAAGAAATCACCCCGTCCATATGACCCAGGCTGCTGATAAACGCGGCGTCATTGATGTCGAGAACGCGATGCGCTTTGACCCCGGCGGCGGCCAGGAACAGTGCCGGCGGCTGATAGGCGCCCTCACAGGCGGCGGCGTTGCGGCCAACGAACGGGAACACGAAATCGTTCAGCACCTCGCGCTCATACAGCCCCAGGCGGCGAACCGCCGGCTCCTGGGCGCGGCCGCCGCTTTTCGCCAGGGGGAAATACACCGTAAAAGCACACTCGCCTTTCAGGGCGGCGATCAGATCCTGACATACCAGCCAGGAGAAAATGTCGTTGCCGACAAAGAGCGCTACGTTTTTCATGCTTCAGCCTTCTTTGCGTTGAAAATAGGGTTGTTAAACACGATTTTGCTGATATCTCGCGTGATGGATTCCATCGCCGAGGTGTAAAAAAGGTCGCCCTTGGCGGGCGCGCCGAGCGAGTAGAGATGCTGCTCGCGGCCGCGGCGATCGGCGATTTTCAGCGTGTGCGGGTTGCACTTCACGCCGCCGAACAGGTTCTCCTGCACCACCCCGTCTTGCAGCAGTTGATGGCTCAGGCGGTTGGGCGGCAGTTGATAAGAAGGCGTGGTGCAGTTGAACAGATACTGCGCATGCACCCGCGTCTCATGGCAACGAAGGATAAATCCGTCCGCCCCCTTGCTGATATCCGCCAGGCCACCGCAGGCGCGCAGGCGTTGGCTCTCCAACGCCGCCACGATCTTGTAGGCGTTCTTGATCGGCATGGCGTGCCGATTGCGCATCCAGGAGGAGTTGTAAAAGCGCATGAAGATCTGCCGGTTGTTGGCATCCATTTTGACCCAGGCGGCGCACACCGTCGGATGGATCGCCGCCAGGTAGCTGCAGATGTGCTCACGGGCAAAGCGCGCCCGGTCGAGGCTGTCCGCCAGATCGCGGTAGCAATCGCGCCTTTCCCCCAGCGCCGAGAGCACCGTCAATCGTTCCGGCCCCGGATAGTGACGCGCCAGCGCGGCGTTGACCGCATGCACCAGCTGATGCGCATCAATAAAATCGTTACCGGCGACAAAGCGCCGCAGCCCCTCAACAAACGCCTCCGGCGGCGGACGCATCAACGCCGGTTGCACGCTGGGGAACAGGCCCGAACGCGACAGGGCGCAGATATCGGTGGCCCCCAGGCGCTCCATCAGTTCAACGATGGCGTCGATCGCCGTCAGGCTGCAGCCGATCACGCCGATGGTTGAGTAAGGGTTGATCGGCGGCAGATCCCGGTGGGCCTGATAAGCGATCACCCCGTCCACCGGATAGAGACATTCCGGCGGGTTATGCCCCGAACACAACACCAGCGCGTTCATCTGTTCGGCGGAGCCGCAGGCGGTGGTCAGCCGATAGCCTGCCTCGTGCGGCGCAATGGCATTCACTTCGGCGGTCACGAAATTCAGCGCCACGTTGCTGTCCGCCGCCATATACATCGTCATGTCGCGAATAAAATCGAGATATTCCCGATACAGCCAACGCGGCGGATAACGATCCTGGCAAAACTGCGGGAAATGCATGGCGATCCAATCAACGAAGTGCGCGTCGTCGAAAATATCCGCCGACATATTTTCTGGCGTCATATTTAATATATGGCTGTCAAAATCGCTGCTGTATGCCATACCGCCCTTGAAGCCCTGCTTGTCGAACACCGTCAGGGAAAGCGGCCTTTTGCAATGATTAACCGACTTATTTTTTATAAAGTTATACGCAAAAGAGATGCCGGCGGCTCCGCCGCCAATCACACCGAACTTATACATGAAATATCACCTTATAGTCATTGAACTACGCTAAGAACTATTGCTTCAGGTGTTGGAATAAAATGACGATTTATTCCTTATTAACTTCTTGTATTGCGAGAACGAAAACCTTCTTCTCACCCCGGTGTGAAAACTTGCGCGGGCTTTATGGCCGATAAAATAACGGCGCCCCGGACAAGCGTTATTTTTCTGCCCCGATAGTAGGGCGACCGCCGCTGGCTTGCTTTATATGAAAGGCCAACTATCATTGCGTTTCGGCCAACCTGCCGCCAAAGAGGACACATGCGCAACGTCCGCATTGATGACATCGACCACGTAGCGCGCGCGGTAATCGCCATCGGCACCGATTATCCGCCGGGGCATTTGCTGCCGATGCACAGCCACCGGCGCGCGCAGTTGCTGTACGGCGCCACCGGCGTCATGCACGTTTTCACGCAGCAAGGCAATTGGATCGTCCCGCCGCAGCACGCGGTGTGGCTGCCGCCGCAGATGCCGCACGCGGTGAGAATGGTCGGCGTCACTACCCGCAGTCTGTACCTCGAACCGGGCGCGTTGCCCGCCGAACAGCCTCAGGTTTGCCAGGTGGTTAGCGTCACCCCGCTGATGCGCCAACTGTTGATGGCGGCGGTGGACATGCCGCTGGAGTATGAGCGGGAGGGACGCGACGGGGCGCTGGCGACGTTGCTGCTGCACGAGCTGGCCCGGCTGCAACCCTTGCCGTTGCACATCCCGCTGCCCGCCGATCCTCGGCTGGGCGAGCTGTGCCGCGCCTTTTTGCAGCACCCCGACGCCCACGACTCCGCGCAGCAATGGGCCCCTCGTCTGTACATGAGCATTCGCACCTTCAGCCGCTTCTTTCGCGCGCAGACCGGCCTGCCTTTTTCGCAATGGCGTCAGCGCGCCTGCGTGGTGCTGGCGTTGGCGCTGCTGGCCGAAGGGCGCAGCGTGACGCAGGTGGCCATGGAGATGGGATATGACAGCAGCGCGGCGTTTTCAACCATGTTTCGCCGCGTGCTGGGGCAGGCGCCCTCCTCCTATCTGACGGAAGACGGGCGCGACGGTTGACGGGTTAGCGGAATTTCTTGTGGTTGGCGTCGCGGGTCTGCTTGAAGCCCTGCGCCAGCTGCTTGGCTTCGGCGACTTTGCCCTGATTGGCCAGCGCCAGCGCCTGATCGATCTGGCCGATCAGGGTATCCAACCCGCTGCGGAAATCTTTCATCTCCGGGCTGTCGGCGGCTTTGCTCTCCAGTTTCGGCGGAGTACCCTGCTTGGCATCCTGCGCGGCGGCGCGCATGTTCTGCAGGCTCTGTTTGAGGGTGGCGGCGGAGTCGGTATTCAGCACCGTTTTGTAGTTTTCCGCCAGGGTGTCCATATCGTCGCCCAGATCGGCGGCGGCCGCCAGCGAACTGGCCGCCAGCAGCGTCAACGCCGCCAGCGCTTTCAGGGTATTCTGCATGTTTGCTCACCTTCCAGTTATTGTTTTAGTTAACCCACCGCTACCATAGGCAAGGCCGGGCAAAATCGAAACCGGAGATTTGTAAGCAAGGTTGAGGCGGGATAACGCGCGGCCGGCGGGCGCCGACCGCACAGAGGATCACTGGCCGGCGATCTTCATTTCCGGCAGCAGCACCGAACCGCACTGGATATTGCTGCGGGTTTCGATATCGCTGCCGACGCTGACGATGTTGCGCAGCATGTCTTTCAGGTTGCCGGCGATGGTGATCTCGCTGACCGGATACTGGATCTCGCCATTTTCCACCCAAAAACCGGCGGCGCCGCGAGAATAATCGCCGGTGACGCCGCTGACGCCCTGGCCCATCAATTCGGTGACCACCAGGCCGGTGCCAAGCTGTTTCAGCATGCCGGCGAAGTCTGCGCCCTGCCCGGCAATGCGCCAGTTATGGATGCCGCCGGCATGGCCGGTGCTGTGCAGGCCCAGCTTGCGCGCCGAGTAGCTGGTCATCAGCCAGGTTTGCAGCACGCCATCCTTGACGATATCGCGCCGTTGGGTGCGCACGCCCTCGCTGTCGAACGGCGTTGACGCCAGCCCTTTCAGCAGATGCGGGTGTTCCTCGACGGTCAGCCACGACGGCAGGATCTGCTTGCCGAGCGCGTCCAGCAGGAAAGTGGATTTGCGGTAGACGCTGCTGCCGCTGATGGCCCCCACCAGATGGCCGAACAGCCCGGTGGCCACTTCGGAGGCGAACAGCACCGGCGCCTTCATGGTCGACAGTTTACGCGGCGCGAGACGCGCCAGCGTGCGGCGGGCGCACTCCTGCCCCACCCACTCGGGGCTGTGCAGATCGCCCATCGCACGGCCGATGGTGTAAGCGTAATCCCGCTCCATGTCGCCGTCCTGCTCCGCAATGACGCAGCTGGACAGCGAATGACGGCTGGAACAGTAGCTTTGCAGCATGCCGTGGCTGTTGCCGAACACCTTGATGCCGTAGTGGCTGTTGAAGCTGCCGCCTTCGGTGTTGGTAATGCGTTTGTCCGCCGCCAGCGAAGCCTGCTCGGCGCGCGCCGCCAGCTCGATGCCGCGCTCGGCGTCCAGCTCGGTCGGGTGGAACAGATCGAGATCCGGCGCCTCAAACGCCAACAAATCTTTCTCCGCCGGGCCGGCGCAGGGATCTTCAGAGGTGTAACGCGCGATGTCCAGCGCCGCCTGTACGGTGCGGGCGATGGCATCCGGGCTGAGATCGGTGGAAGAGGCGCTGCCTTTACGCTGACGGTGATACACGGTGATGCCCAGCGCGCCATCGCTGTTGAACTCGACGTTTTCCACCTCGCCGAAGCGGGTGCTGACGCTGATGCCGGTCGATTTGGTGACCGCGACTTCCGCCGCGTCGGAACCGGCGCGTGCCAGCTCCAGAGCCTGAGAAACGGCCTGTTCCAGCGCCTTGCGCTGTTCTGCAACTTGAGTGACTACTTTCATCAATCTGCCATAATTAATCAGAAAATCGTTGAGAAAAGTGCCGGAGCGGCGTAGTTGTGCACGCGGGGCGGCGCGCAAAAATCCTGAGATCTCTGCCGTTGAGTCTAACAGGAACCGCGTTGAATTTCGCATAAAGCCGGCAACCTGTTAGGATTAGCCTCTTTTTAACGGAGCCTACCATGAACAAACAGCCTGAAGACTGGCTCGACGATGTCCCGGAGAATGAAAACGAGGACGATGACGAGATTATCTGGGTCAGTAAAAGTGAAATTAAACGTGATGCCGAAGCGCTGAAAGACCTGGGGGCCGAAATGGTCGATCTGGGCAAAAACGCGCTGGATCGCATTCCGTTGGACGAAGATTTGCGCGCCGCCATCGAGCTGGCGCAGAAGATCAAGAAAGAAGGCCGTCGCCGTCAGCTGCAGCTGATCGGCAAGATGCTGCGCGCCCGCGATATCGAGCCGATCCAGACTGCACTCGACAAGCTGAAAAACCGCCACAACCAGCAGGTTTCGCTGTTCCATAAGCTGGAAGCGCTGCGCGACCGCCTGGTGGAAGAAGGCGATGACGTCATTCCGTCGATCCTGGATCTGTATCCGGCCGCCGACCGTCAACAGCTGCGGTCACTGGTGCGCAATGCGCAGAAAGAGAAGGCCGCCAACAAGCCGCCTAAGGCTTACCGCCAGATCTTCCAATACCTGCGCGAGCTGGCCGAAGCGGCTGACTAAGCGCCGCCGCTATCCCGGGATGAACCCGTTTCATCCCCGGTGATGCGCCGGTTCACCGCTGCTTTCGCGGATATTGAAACGCAGGCTGCCTTCCAGCTCTTCTTCCGCTTCTTCAAACAGCAGAATGATCGCGCCAAAACGACGCTTGCTGCGGGCATTGAGGTGGGTGAACTCGATTTCCACCGGCAGACCGATATCGCCGGTCACCACGTCCCACAGCGCGTCGAGGTTGGCGCCAAACCCCTCGTCCAGCGCAAACTTATGCGCGAAATCGCGGTAGAAGGCCGGCACATCCTGGATCTGCTCAAAATCAAACTCTACTTTCGCCATCAAACTCACTCCACACGAATGAAGTTTTTGTAATGGTCACGCGAGACGAAGATCAGACCGTCGCTCGAATACAGCAGGCGATCGGCGCCGCGCCGGCCACACTGGTAATTGATGTCCGCTTCACGCCAGACCCGGCCGCCGGCGCTCGGCAGTTGCCCTTCACGGTTAGAAAATCGATCGCCGCCAATCGCCTTGCCCGGCAATACCGAACAGAGGTTGCCTGAGCGCGGGTCCCAGCCCTGCTCGCGCGCCTGCTTCTTGGTGATGTAATAATCCGGCAGCCGCTGATGCTGCTGCAGGTAACTCACCACCGTTTGCTGCTGCGTGAGCCGATCGATGCTCTGTTGCTGCCCCGCCGGCGCTTGCACCACCGCCGCATTGCCGCCAATCGCACGGTGCTCGTTGCCGCGCAACGCGCTGAAGACGGCGATGACCACGGCGATGACAATCGCCAACAGAATCCGCTTGTTCATGACATTCCCTGAAATTATGCCGCCGGAGGCGCCGCAGCTCCCCCAGGCTAGTTAGGTATATAGTCGACCTGGATGAAACTAAGATGACCGACACGTTGCGTTTTCGCGGCGGTGAGGGTTTCATCCATTCATGTCAATGATGCCACTTTCCAGCCGTTCTGGCACTCGGAGTCTCTCTGAAAACGAGCCGCCTGCTCTGAGACGGCCCGCCGAACAACGACTGCTTACAGTATAGTCAGGGAAGGCGCCGCACAGCGCGGCGCAACAGGAGGGAACGCATCAATCGATCAAGGCGTGGCGGTAGCGGTGCAGCATGTCGGCCAGGCGTTTCACCGGCCCAGTGACGCTGAGCGGCGCCTGATTGTCGACCAGCTTCTGTTGGTACTCGTTCATTTCGCCCAGCAAGCGATCGTAGTAATAGGCGCGCTTGACGTCGTTCTTGGCGGAGACCACCCGATCGGCGGTGCTGCGGATCTGGCGGTGGAAGGCCGACAGCTCTTCGCTGGCCGGAATTTCCGCTCGCTGCATGCGCTGGTGGGCGATGATCAGGTTCAGCGCCAGACGATACTTGGCGATGTCGTTCGGGAACATCATCAGCAGCTGATTAAGCTGCTGATACAGCGCGGGCAGGTGGTTTTGCCGACGGCGCGCCGCCTTGGTGGTCAGCGCCGACACCGCGCTGCTGACAAACTGGTTGAGCAACGTGCGGCCGGTGCGTTCGCGCGAATTATCGCGGATCAGCAGCAGCACCATCAGCCCGACGCAGCTGCCGAGGAACTGGCCCAGCGCCCCGTCGAGAAACTGGGTCACGTTGAACTCCATCGGGTTGCTCAGCACCAGAATGTTGATGGTCCCCGCCAACAGCCCCAGCGAACCGAGCCGCCGCTTCTGCACCTCGATGCCGATGAAAAACGCCAGCAGGCCAAGGCTGAGACACAGCAGCAAAATGCTCTGCTGGGTCGCCGGCAGGATCACCATGAAGAACAGAGAACCGACCGGGATTGCCGCCAGCATGCCCAGCACGAAATCCATCGCCACCATGCGCGGCGCCGGGGTGCGCATCGCCAGCGAGGTGATCACCGCAATGATCACCATAAAACCGCTGCCGGACGTCCAGCCGGTCCACAGCCACAGCAGGCAGCCGAAGGCCGTCGCCACAAAGGTGCGCAGGCCGTTGATCATCGCGTGATGCCCTTCCGCCGAGGTCGGCTTGACCACGGTTTCGTTGCTCAAGACGCCCTCTTCCACCGCGCTGATGCTGCAGTTGGTGTGCACGCCTTTCGACAGCAGCAGGTAGCGCGTCGCCGCGCCGACCCAGCCGGTGATGGTCGGCAGCGTTTCCTCGGAGCGATGCGTGGTCAGCACCTGACGCAACAGCTTCATGCGCTTGTGGATCTCCTGCGGGGTCTCCGCCGGAACCATCAGCTGTTCCCGCAAACTTTCTTTCAGCGCCTGCGGGTGATTCAACAAGATCAGATAGGTTTCACAGGCCTGGGTGATCAGCGTCAGCGACAGGGTATGCAGCGCTTTCACCCGTCGGTTGACCTTCTGCCAGCGCGAGGATTCCATCATCAGGTTGTTGCGCATGCCGTCCAGCGCCGTGGTGCTCTTCACCAGATTGCTCCAGGCGCGGTCGATGTCCTCTTTATCGGCATGGCTGATGCACATCTGCATCAGGCGGTATTGATCCACCAGCAGCTTATCCACCGCCCGATCGATGTCCTGCTTGATCGAACGCGGCGAAAACAGCAGATCGGCCAACACGGCGCTGACGATCCCCAGCACGATCTCGCTGCAACGCTCGATGGCGAACTGCGGCGCTTCCAGCAGGTGGGCCTCGCTGGTGGCGACCGTCACGATGATGATCAGCGCGGTATAGCCGGCCAGCCCCCAAGCGTAGGAGTTCTCCACCTTGATAAGCGAAGAGAGCCAGGTGCAGAAACCGGCCCACATGCAGCACAGCATCAGCATCACTACCGGCGCGCGGGCGGTGGTGATGATGATGAGCAGGCCGACGAAGCAGCCGATAAAGGTGCCGATGATGCGCAGCCAGCCGCGATGGCGAATGGCGCCGGAGAAGGGTTCACCGCCGGCGGCAAAGGCCGGGCCGGCGGCGACGATGGCGGCGGTCATCGCCGACCAGCGCGGGGTTTCCAGATTGAGATGGAAGCCGACGAACAGCGCAAACACAATCGCGAAGCTGAGTTTGAAGGCAAATCTCAGCCGGATAAAGGTTGGGCTGCTCATTAGCCGAACTCACGCAGCCGGTGCATCAGGCGCACAAAAGGCGAGCCGCTGTCGGCATTGCGATCGTTCTTACCGACGATCACCACGGTGGCGGTGGTGCCGGCCGGGTACGGATGCTGTTGGTCCTTGGCGTCCAGCAGGATCTTCACCGGCACGCGCTGCGCCAGGCGCACCCACTCCAGGTTGCTGTCGATCGAGGCCAACCCTTTGTTGTTCACCGTGCTGCTGCTGTTGTTCACCGCCGCCGCCACGCTATCGACGGTGCCGTGCATGATGCGGTTGCTGCCGAGCGGGGTAATCTCCGCGCGATCGCCCTTATTCAGGCCGTTCAGCTTGGTCTCTTCCAGGTACGCCAGGATGTAGAAGGAATCTTTCTTCACCAGCGCCACCGCGACCGACCCGCGGGTGATGTATTCACCGGCGTGTACGTTGAGGTTGGTGATCCAGCCATCGGCCGGGGCGCGCACCGTGGTGCGCTCCAGATCCAACTGCGCCAGCTCGCGAGCCGCAATGGCCTTCGCCAGCTGGTGCTGCACGGTCTGCAGCGAGTTGTTCGACTGGTCAATCTCTTCCTGCGACATCGCCTGCACGCCCAACTTCACGCGGCGGCCGGCCTCACGCCGTTTTTCCGCCGCCAGCGTCTGATAGTAGGCGACGTCGGCGCCGGCTTCCGCCAAGGCCTGCTCATAACGCGGCCGATCGACCACGAACAGCACCTGGCCTTTCTTGACCAGTTGGTTGTCCACCACCGGCACGTCGGTCAGCAGGCCGCTGACGTCCGGCGCGATCGCCACCACGTCGGCGGTAAACTTGGCGTCACGCGTCCACGGCGACTCGGTGTAGAACACCCAGGCCTTGAATACCGCGGCAATGCCCAGCAGCACAAGAATCAAAGTGATCGCGATTCGGGTTATTTTTATCGAAAAATTTTTCACAGCGACCTCAAACAAAAAGACACGAAATCAGATAAAACAAGCAGCAATACAGCGCGGTATTAAACAGCGCCGGATGCCAGACAAAATCGTAAATCCCGGTCGGCTGCAGCAGGCGGCGCAAGAGAAAAAACAGCGCCAGCGACACCAGCAGCTCGAAAAACACCGGCGGAAACGACAGTCCGAAGATGACCATAACCGGAAGCAAACTCATCACTTTTTCCTTATTGTTCACTGCGCCGGGGAAAGACAGGTCTCGCCATTCACATTCTCTTTACATTTTAGCGTGCGCGCGCCACAAATCTTGACCAGGCAGCTTGTCCAGGTCACGAACCCGAAAAAAGGTTAAACTTTGGGGCAGACATCCACGACAGGGATTGCGAGGGTGCCGGAGGAGCGGCAGGATGACGTCGCCGCTCGCTCTCGCACGTTGGTGAGGTCTATTCACCCGACCACGTTATATTAGCCTGCTTACTATCAAGGCATCAACAATCTGTGATCTAAATCACTTTTAAGCCAGAGTGAATAATGGAAAGATTAAAACGCATGTCGGTATTCGCCAAAGTGGTTGAGTTCGGGTCGTTTACCGCGGCCGCGCGCCAACTCGACATGAGCGTTTCATCGATCAGCCAAACCGTCTCGAAACTGGAAAATGAGCTGCAGGTCAAGCTGTTGAACCGCAGCACGCGCAGCATCGGCCTGACCGAGGCCGGCAAGATTTACTATCAGGGCTGCCGACGCATGCTGCAGGAAGTCAGCGAAGTGCATGAGCAGCTGTACGCGTTTAACAATACGCCCGCCGGCACGCTGCGCATCGGCAGCTCGTCCACCATGGCGCAAAACGTGCTGGCGAACATGACCGCCGAGATGATGAAAGAGTACCCGGGTCTGACGGTCAACCTGGTGACCGGTATACCGGCGCCGGATCTGATCACCGACGGTCTGGATCTGGTGATCCGCACCGGCGCGCTGCAAGACTCGAGTCTGTTCTCGCGCCGCCTGGGGCAGATGCCGATGGTGGTGTGCGCCGCCAAAAGCTACCTGAGCCAGCACGGCACGCCGCAGAAGCCGAGCGACATGGTCAACTTTTCCTGGCTGGAGTACAGCGTGCGGCCCGACAGCGAATTCGAACTGATGTCGCCGGAAGGCATCACCACGCGCATTTCCCCGCAGGGGCGCTTCGTCACCAACGACTCCTCCACCATGATCCGTTGGCTGAAAAACGGCGCCGGCATCGCCTACGCCCCGCTGATGTGGGTGATCGAAGAGATCAAACGCGGCGAGATCGAGATCCTGTTCAAAAGCTACCATTCGGATCCGCGGCCGATCTACGCGCTCTATACCGAGAAGGACAAACTGCCGCTGAAGGTACAGGTGTGCATCAACTATTTAACCGACTATTTCGAACGCGTAGCGGCGGTCTATCAGGGTTATCGCTGAGCAGCGCTTAAATAGCGGCGCGCCAGCGCGGCCAGCAGCATCAGCGCCAACATGCCGATGCCCCACAGCAGCCAGACGGCGTAGCCCGCCCAGGCCAGCAGCAGAGGAAAATAGCTCGCCAGCCCGCTGCCCAGCTGTTTCAGCCACGGCAGCCAAGTGTCCAACACCGTCTGCGGCACCAGGCTCAGCGCACCGTTCACCGGCAACGTTGCGTTTCCGGCCGCCTCCGCCAACGTCGGCAGCCAGGTCAGCAGGCCGGATACGCCCCAGGCCAGCAACGTCCACAGCGCCATGGCGCCGAGCAGCAGCGCGACCGTCCAGCCGCCCCGATTCACGGCACACCGCCGCCGCACTGCGGACAAAAGCGGCTGCCCGGCGGCAACGGCGCGGCGCACTGTCCGCAGGTGGCGCTCACCGCAGCAAACGGCTGGCCGCAGCGGTGACAATAACGCGCGCCCGGCTTATTCACGGCCCGGCATTCCGGGCACTGCGGCCCCTGTTCGCCATGCTGGCTATAGCGGTTGCCATGGTGGCCACCGCCGTGGCCCGCGCGCCGATGACCGCCGTTAATACCGCCTTGCCCCAACAACCTTTTCAGTAAGCTCATCCCGCCTCTCCTCTGTGCATTCACGCTGAAGCTCACTGTAAACCCTGGAGTAAACTCCAGGGTAAAGCCCGGCGATGAGGATTTACGTTTCATTACATCGTAATAATGGCAAGGCTTTGATGCCGTTAACAAAAGCATCATCGGCATTATCCCACGCCGCTGCGCTGCGTTATGCTGCGGGCACCTCTCCCTGCATCAGGAATAACCATGAAAAAAATCATACTGGACTGTGACCCGGGGCATGACGACGCCATCGCCCTGCTGCTGGCCTGGGGCAATCCGCAGATCGACCTGCTGGCGGTCACCACCGTGGTGGGTAACCAAACGCTGGACAAAGTGACGCGCAACGCCCTCGCGGTGGCGCGCATCGCCAATATCACCGGCGTGCCCTTCGCCGCCGGCTGCCCGCGCCCGCTGGTGCGCAATATCGAAGTGGCACCCGACATTCACGGCGACTCCGGCCTCGATGGCCCGGTGCTGCCGGAGCCTCACCTGCAGCTGGACTCGCGCCACGCGGTGGATCTGATCATCGATACCGTGATGGCCCACCCGCCCGGCAGCGTGACGCTGGTGCCGACCGGCGGCCTGACCAATATCGCCATGGCGGTGCGTAAAGAGCCGCGCATTGCCGAGCGGGTCAAGGAAGTGGTGCTGATGGGCGGCGGCTATCATGTGGGCAACTGGAGCGCGGTGGCGGAGTTCAATATCAAAATCGATCCCGAGGCGGCGCACATCGTGTTCAATGAAAAATGGCCGCTGACCATGGTCGGGCTGGATCTCACCCACCAGGCGCTGGCCACGCCGGCAGTCTGCGAACGCATCGCCGCCCTCGGCACCCGGCCGGCCACCTTCGTCGGCGAACTGCTGGCATTCTTTGGCCGTATGTACCAACAGGCGCAGGGCTTCAGCGCCCCGCCGGTGCACGATCCTTGCGCAGTGGCCTATGTGATCGATCCGAGCGTTATGTCGGTGCGCAAAGTGCCGGTGGATATAGAGCTGACCGGCACCCTGACGTTGGGCATGACGGTCGCGGACTTCCGCGCGCCGCCGCCGCCGGACTGCCACACCCAGGTCGCGGTCAAACTGGATCAGGATAAATTCTGGGATCTGGTGGTGGATGCGCTGGAGCGGATCGGCGACGTGGAGTAAGCGCACAAGAGACGAGATTAACGCGCTTGGGCAGGCGCGTTAGTCCGTATTCTGCCGCGGCAACGGGAGGCTCAAGTCATAACCGCTTTTATTTCCAATGCAGCAGAACAATCCTAATAATAAATTATTTCATGAAAATTTAAAAAAAATAGATAAAGACAGGAAGAATCTTAATAAAATTAAAACCATGAAAATCACATTGAATTTAAAAACCAGCAATGGGAAACGATGAAGTAAATCTCCGCCCTCACGCCGCCACTGACGGCATCAATTAAACAAGCAGATACCTCTTTTATTCTTAACACTGCCTGCCAATATAGACCATTGCCGGGATACCCCTCGATATCCACACACGCGATAACCACAGACAAAGCATTGATTTTAATTAATAAAAATAATATTAAGATTAAAAATTGACTGAATCACAATAGATTTGAGAAAATAGCGCGTCTGTTTTTGCAAACAACAAAAATGCCTTTTGCGAGTGAAAAATACGGCTTAACCTTTCTTTGGGCAAACAGCCTCGCGCATTCTCAGGGCAAACATTATTTATCGCTTTACCATAAAGACGGTTTAAATTTCCCGTGAGACATTTTCGATTTCAACATTACACGCATTTCAACACCAGGATAAAGGATAGGGAATAATCAAAGCATGCATTTAATAAACGCTATCAGGCCTTGGCAGGTTAACCATGGCCGATAAATCTCCCGCTAACGCAGCGACCATCGCCGTGCTGCCCCTGCTGCTGATCTGGATGGCGGCGGTCCTGCCGATTTATTACCCTAACATGGGCGGCGACGGTCTGGCGCTGCCGCAAAACATTCTGGCCTGGGGCGTCATGGCGCTTACTACGCTGATCGTGACGTTTACCGTTTGCCTGGGTCGCATCCGCCTTTCGCTCACGCCCACCGCACGCCTGTTGCTGCTCGGCATCGCCTTGCTGGCGCTGCCGTTGCTGTATACCCGCCCCGAATGGCGCGAAGACGCCCTGTGGCGCTGCGCCGGCCTGCTCGGCGGTTGGTTGTTCTATGTCGCCTGCCTGCAGCTGCGCGTCACCGCCCGGCAGCGCGAGCTGCTGCTGTTCGGCCTGTTGTTTGCCGTCGGCATTCAGGCGTTGTTGGCGGCTTTACAGCTGTTCGCCCCCTCGCTGGCCTGGGTATCCCCTAACGGCGGCCGGGTCTACGGCGTCTTTCAGCAGCCGAACGTGCTGGGCAGCTTTATCGCCACCGGGCTGGCTTTGGCGCTCTGGCTGCTGCTGGCTCCCTACTCTGCGCCGACGCGGCGGCAAATCCCGCTGCTCGCGCTGCTGGCCGCTTTCTCCGCCCTGCTGGTGCTGATCCAGTCGCGCGCCGCCTGGTTGGGGGCCGCATTGGCGGCGGCGCTGCTGCTGTGGCGCTTTGCCCACCAACGCCCGGCCGCAAGCCGCTGGGCCGGCGGCGCGCTGCTGCTGGGCGCCGCGATCGGTCTGACGGTGCTGTTCACCGGTTTCGGTCTGGATGGCCGCGCTGGCCTGATCGGACGGGAGCTTTCCAACAGCGCGCGCCTGACCATGCTGCACGACGTCGGCGCCATGATCCTGGCCAAGCCGCTGCTGGGCTGGGGCTACGGCGGCTTTGAATACAGCTTCGCGCACTTTCGCCTGCAGGAAATGCCCTGGAGAGAAGTGCTGGAAGTCGCCGGGCATCCGCACAATGAAATCCTGCTGTGGTGGGTCGAGGGCGGCCTGACGGCGCTGGCAGGTATCGCTATCGTCCTTGCCGCCGGCGTACGGCTGCTGAAAAGCGCCTGGCAACGGGATCGAGAACAGCCGAACGGTGCGCGCGTCGGCCTGTTCCTGGTGCTGCTGCCGATGCTGATACACACTCAGCTGGAATACCCTTTCTATCTGTCTGCGCCGCACTGGCTGGCGTTTCTGCTGCTGCTGGCGCTGCTGGACGGCCAAACCGGCGAGCCCCGCCCGCTGCCGTTCGCCAAAGCCCTGAGCCTGCCGGTGGCGCTTGCGGCGCTCGGCGTGCTGGTGATGGCGGCCTTCGCCTGGCAAGGGCGCATGACGCTCACTCAGTCGGAGCGCACTATGCTGGCCAACATCGACAGCATCGAGCAGATGCCGCCGCCGGCCGCCTGGATCTACCGGGAGCGCAAAACCTTCGACGAGCAATCTCACGCGCTGCTGGTCTATAACCAAACGCGCGATGATGCCCTGTTGACCGGCTATCGGCAGTGGGCCAATGCCTATCTGCAGCACCGCATCGACGCCAACGTCTACGCCACGCTGATCATGATCTTGCGCTATCAGGGGGATCAGGCACAAGCCGATGCTCGCCAGCGGGAAGCCGCTTTTCTGTTTGCGCGGGATGCGCGGTTCAGGTAGGGACAACGAGGTGAGAGCGATGCCTCGCCGCTCTCACCTGCGTCATTTTATGTAGCAAAATTAACGCGGCAAAATCGCGCACTCTTTATCCAGCAGCGACTCTACCGAAGCGCGATTGCCGACGTCCCAGCCGCGCTTCGAGGCCAGCAAAATAAACCCCCGTTGGCCGCCAAACGTAGTGGGCACTAACGCCACGCCATATTCCGCCATCTGCGGCGGCGACAGATGGAAATAATCCGCCAGATCCTTAATCGGGTAAACGCCCATCGCGGTTGGCTGCATCACGCGGCGCGCGTAGTAGGTGTGGCGCAACAGCTTATCCGGCAAGGGCCGCCATTGTTCCTGTATGTAGGGGCGTTCCGCCTGCAATTGACGCCGCACGTCCTCACGCAGACAGGTCAGGTGAATGTGCAATTGGTTTTGGCTGCGGCCATATGCGGAGTTGATCGCCATGCCCAACATATCATCCGGCACCGGCCCGCCATATTCGGCGGCCAGCCGATAACGCATCAGCCAGGCATAGCCAAAATAGTCCGTCCGTTCCCCGGCCAGCATCTGTGGGCTTTCAATGCCGGAGAGCGGCGCCGTCGGAACCAGAATAAAATGATAGGGGTAACGCGGGTTTTGCAGCACGCTAAAGCCCTGCGCCTTCCCCTGCGGCATATAAATCTGCTCACAGGGCGCCGGATCGCGCTTTTGCTGATAATTGGCCATGCAAAGCTTATCGACTACGCCCCACAGCGCATCGGAGCGGGCGCAGCCCGTCAGGGACAGGACGCCCAGCGCCAGCAGCCAACGCCGGGCGGGTATAGCCAGACGCGTCATCATCGTATTGCTCTGTTTTTTCGCCACGTCAATTTTATTCCATTATATCGTGCAGGCTACGGCGTCCTGCCGCGCTTAGCGTTACGAATGCGAGAAAGGCCGCAAAATGGAGCATGATTGAGGGGCCAACGCGTGGCCCCTGGAGGAAAAATTACGCCGTGCCGCCGACGGTCAGCGTGTCCAGTTTCAGCGTCGGTTGGCCGACGCCCACCGGCACGCTCTGGCCTTCTTTGCCGCACACGCCCACGCCTTTATCGAGCGCCAGATCGTTGCCGACCATCGAGATCTGCTGCATCGCCTCGATGCCGGAGCCGATCAGCGTCGCCCCCTTCACCGGTTTAGTGATGCGGCCCTTCTCGATCAGATAGGCTTCGGTGGTGGAGAACACGAACTTGCCGGAGGTGATATCCACCTGGCCGCCGCCAAAGTTCGGCGCGTACAGGCCGTACTCAACGCTGGCGATGATCTCTTCCGGCGTCGATTTACCCGCCAGCATGTAGGTGTTGGTCATGCGCGGCATCGGCAGATGCGCGTAGGACTCGCGGCGGCCGTTGCCGGTCGGCGCGACGCCCATCAGGCGCGCGTTGAGCTTGTCCTGCATGTAGCCTTTCAGCACGCCGTTTTCGATCAGCACGTTGTACTGGCCCGGCACGCCTTCGTCGTCGATCGCCAGCGAACCGCGGCGCCCTTGCAGGGTGCCGTCGTCCACCACGGTACACAGCTCAGACGCCACCCGCTCGCCCATATGGCCGCTGAACACCGAGGTGCCGCGCCGGTTGAAGTCGCCTTCCAGGCCATGGCCCACCGCTTCGTGCAGCAGCACGCCCGGCCAGCCGGCGCCCAACACCACCGGCATATTGCCGGCCGGCGCCGCTACCGCGCCGAGGTTGACCAGCGCCATGCGCACCGCTTCTTTAGCGTAAGCGTCGGCGCGCACGTCGCCGTCGACGGTTTCCAGGAAGTAGTCATAGCCGAAACGGCCGCCGCCGCCGCTGGAGCCGCGCTCACGCTTGCCGTCCTGCTCCACCAGCACGCTGACGGAAAGGCGCACCAGCGGGCGAACGTCCGCCGCCAGCGTGCCGTCGGTGGCGGCCACCAACACCTGCTCGTAAACGCCGGTGATGCTGGCGTTCACTTCCTGCACCCGCGCATCGGCGGCGCGCGCCACCTTGTCGACGCGGTGCAACAGGGCGATTTTCTCTTCGCGCGGCAGGCTTTGCAGCGGATCGAGCAGCGGGTACAGCGCTCGATAACCGATTTCGCCCAGGGTATGCGCCCGCCCGTCGCCCTGCTCGCGCACGATGCTGCGCGCCGCCTGGGCGCTCTGCTGCAGCGCATTCAGAGTGATCTGATCGGCATAGGCGAACCCGGTCTTCTCACCGCTGACGGCGCGCACGCCGACGCCCTGATCGATATTGTAAGAGCCATCCTTGATGATACCGTCCTCGATCACCCAGGCTTCGTGATAGCTGGACTGAAAATAGAGATCGGCGTAGTCGATACGGCGTTCTGCCAGTTGACCCAGTACCGAGTACAGGTCTTGATGACTCAGCTTGTTGGTAGCGAGTAACTGCTCACTGACAAACGTCAGACTCATAATGGTTTCACTCTTGATTGGAGGATAACTTGTCAGACGGCGCCGTCAGCGACGTCTGGAATCGGTTGTGCTGCAGCACCGGCATCTGCGCACGAATATTTTTCAGGCTTGCGGCGTCCACGCGCACCTTCAGTGCCGCCACGGCGTCCGGGTTCTCGGCCAGTACCTTGCCCCAGCCGTCGACGGCCAGCGTGTGGCCCCAGGTGCGACGGGTCGGCCCGTGGCGCCCCACCTGCGCCGGCGCCAGGATCATGCACTGGTTCTCGATCGCTCGGGCACGCAGCAGGATTTCCCAATGCGCCTCGCCGGTTACCCGCGTAAAGGCCGCCGGCACCGAAATCAGTTCGGCGCCCTGCGCCCGCAGCGCCTGGAACAGCGCGGGGAAGCGCAGATCGTAGCATATGGTCATGCCCAAACGCCCGACCGGCGTATCCACCACCGTCAGGTGCTGCCCATGCTGGTAGGTATCCGACTCGCGGTAATGACCGTGCGCGTCGTTGATGTCCACATCGAACATGTGCAGCTTGTCGTAGCGGGCGCGGATCTCGCCCTGCTCGTCGAACAACAGGCTGCTGGTGGTGATAAGCTCCGGGTTCTCACGGCTGACGAGCGGCATCGAGCCCACCAGCAACCACACGCCATAGCGGCGCGCCAGTTCGCGCACCGCATTCTGCAGCGGGCCATCGCCCTGTTTTTCCGCCTGTTGGCGGTAGGCTGCGGAGTTGGCGAACAGCAGCGCGTTCTCCGGCGTCATGACCAGTTTTACCCCGGCATTGAGCTGCTTAATCTGCTGTTCAATCTGGGCCAGGTTATCGCGCACCTGATCGCCACTGCACAACTGCAACAACGCAACGTTAGCATTCCTCATGACGCCTTATCCTCCTTTGACTTACGCTGTACCTCATTGATCTTCGGCTGGTCGAGATCGCCGCCGATATGGTAGCGAATCAGCGAAATCTTGCTCCACAGCGGCCCCAGCACCTGCGAGGCGGCGAACACCGCCGCGCCGACGATCGGGTTAACGACAAACGCCGTGGCCACGCCGACGGTCGCTGAAATCGCCGGCGCCACCACCGCTTCCATATCGATGCGGCGGCGCGCCAAATCGATCTGGCCGCTCATAGCAATATCCGCCGCCAAGCCATCGATCAATAGATTATCAGTATGCATTATGCCATCTTTCAGCCAGGCGGTACTGCGGATGGAATCAAAGTAGAAGCCTTTGCCGAAGGTATCGCTGAAGTCGAACTGCAGCTTGCGCAGCAAAGCGTCGAAGCTGACCAGCCGCAGCAGCTGACCGGCGCGGCCGCCGCCCATGCTGTCGATCTCGCCCTTGCCCATTTTGACCTGCAACGCGCCGCTCAGCGTATCGACCCGCGGCTGCCACGGCGTGCCATGCCAGTACAGATCGAAATCCACGTCGTAAGGCGCTCCCTTGAGCGGAATGGTGATGCCGAAGAAGGCGGCGGTTTCATCAATCTTGCCGCCGAGCAGCTTGCCTTTCAGCGAGCTGCGCTCTTCCTGCGCGTTTTGTTTCCACAGGCCGGTGGCGGTCATGCGTCCTTGGCCGGTATCGACCAGGCCGTGATCCAGCGTCAGAGTATCGCCCCGATTAGTCAGATCCGCCTCGACCTTGCCGAGGTTCTGCCCCAGTACCCAGCACGACTTGCAGCGCAACATCAACGAAGGCCAGTCGCGGAAGGAAACTTTTTCGGTCGACGGCGGTGGCGTGCCCGCCGTGTTTTTCGTCTCTGCGAACTGCGGGTTGTAATACAGATAATTGATATCGGCGCGCCACGGCCCGCGATCGGCCACCCGCAGGCTGCCGTCCACTTCGTCGCTCTTGGCGCTCACGAGGGTAGCGCCAAGCTGTTTCTCGGCCGACAGCGTCAGCTTATGCCAGGCCTGGCCGCCCAACAGCAGCTGCGGCGTGGTCAGCGCCACGGTGGTGGGGAAGCTGAAACCGCCCACCTGGCCGCTGCCGCCGCCCTGTTTCAGCGCCGGCGCGAGCAGCGCCAGCCACTGCTCACCGTCCAGCGCCGGCAGATTCAGCGTCATCGACTTACCGGCCGGCAGCGGCGGCGTGCCGCCCCCGTTGGTTTGCCAGGCGGCGCGCGCCAGATTCACCTGTTTTTTATCGAAGTTCCATTCGCTGTTGAAACGGTTCTGTTTGCCCGCGCTGCCGGTCAACATGAAGCCGTTCAAACCGCCTTTGACCTTGACGTTCACCGGCAGCGCCTCTCCCGGCGCCTTGTTCAGCGGCGAAGGTAAGTGACTGCTCACTTTCTTCAAATCCGCGTCGAGACCGATATCGTAGCTGGCCGAACCTTGGTGCGGCAGCGTGATGGCCACCTGGCTCTGCCAGGGCGCGCTGCCGCTGAGCGCATCGGCGGCCTCTTTCGGCAGGCCGGGGAACTTGCCCGGCTGCCAGTCTCCTTTCAGACCAACGTTGACCTTGTAGTCACGCTCGCCTTCCTGCGTAGTGAAGTTGACCGCCACCGGTTGCCCGAACCAGTTGGCCGACAGGGTGTCGCTCTCCAGATTGCCGTTGTTGAAACGGAATTTGCCGCTGAGCTTCTGCAGCTCGCTTTCCAGCGGTTTTATCAGCAACGAATTATTGTTCAGCGCCACTTCACCGGTGGCTTTGACCTGCTCGCCGTCCAGCGGGATATCTAGATGTAAGCGCCCACTGACATCGCCGCCGATCTGCAGCTGCTCCAGCGCCGCCCCCAGCGAATCGTGCAACGGCGTCTGCATAAAGTAGTCATGCACATCGCTGCCCGCACCTGCGACTTCGGCGTCGATCAGCAATCGCTCTTTCAGGTAATCCGGGATCACCGCGCTGATATTTTTACCCGCCACCTTGCCCAACCGGGTTTGCGGCGCATGCATCCACAGCCCCTCGTTGGCGAAATCGAGATCGATCGCCAAATCGGTCAGCGCCGGCCAGCCCGGTTGGAACTGGAAGGTGGCATGGCGCAGCGGTACGAAGACTTCGAACTGTCCTTCGTTTTTGCGATACGGGAAGTGCTGCGGATCGCCGGAATAAATCAGCGTGGCGTTATCCACCTGGCCGCCCTGAATGGCGCCGCTCAGGTAGTCCACCAAATGCTTGCCCATCAACGGTTCCGGGAAATAGCGCCAGGCGTCGGCGCCGTCATACAGGCGGATGCCCGCCAGGATGTTCAGCCACGGATCGCCCTTGGCCGGCTGCTGATAACGGAAATCGCCGTTGACCCACAGCGACTTCGCCTTGACGTCCAGCCCCTGGCTCGCCAGTTCCCAGCCCTGATCGTTGTAACGCCAGGTCAGCGCGCCACGCGCGCTGCTGATTTCAAGCGGCGCGCGGAACATGTCGCCGTAAGGCAGAGTGCTGTCGGTGAGCCCCAGCGTCAGGCGGCCGTTCTCCACCCCGCCGCTCAACGCCCCGGAGAAGTGGTTAACGCCCGGCAGCAGTTCCCAACGCTGCCAGCTGACATCGCGCCACAGCGCCTGGAAACGGCTCTTTTCCGGCTGCTTGAGCGGAATGTCCAGCGCCAGCGCTTCCAATTGCCCCTGCGGCTGCAGATCGTTCCAGCGGTCGAGCACGTCCGGGCTGAGGAAGGAGAAGGTCGGCAACAGCGCCGAAAGACGCTCCAGCTGAATATCAGTCGCGCGCACACGCAGTTCTTCATTCTGCGCCGGCCCCATGAATTCGGTGTTTTCCGGCAGCCACAGCGCGGAAAGCCCGCCCTGCGGCCAGGCCTGGCCGTCGGTGCTCAACCGCAGTTGCGGCACGTCGAGCTGCCAACCGGTGCCCTGGCGGCGCAGCGACAGCGCCAGATTATCCACGTCCAGCCGGTGCTGCGCGGCGCCGGTGTCCCAGTTGGCCGCCCCCTGCTTGAGCAACGCATTGCCGCCGGCGATCTGGCCGTTCTGCACCTGCAGCCAGGCCGCCAGGCTGAAGTCTGCGCTTTCCAGCCCGGTGTTGGCGCGCAGCCAGCGGGTAAACCAGGGTTTCATGTCGATGTTATCGGCCTGCAGGTAGACCGTGCCGGTATCCAGCAGGCCCTGATTATCGCGCAGGTCCATGCGCAGCTGCACCACGCCGTGTTGGCCGTTCAGCGTCGACAGGCTGATCTGCCCCTCGGCGCGGTGACGATCGCGGCCGTTGAGCCAGGTCAGTTGGGGAATGTCAAATTCGGCGCGCGCGCCGGCGGGCGTCAGGAACGAGATACGGCTGTCGCGCAAATCGAAGTGATCGAGCTGGCGCAGCATCAGATCGCTGATCTTGCCCGGCTCAAGGCCTTCGCCCTGCTGGTCGCCGCCCAGCGTGGCGTTCAAGTCGAGGCGGAATTGGTAGAAGGTCAGATCGCGGAACTGCCAGCGCCAGTGCAGCAGCGACTGCCACACGTCCAACGCCAGCGTCACGCGCTCGATATGCACATCGCTTTTGGGCAGCGTAGCGCTCAGGTTGCGCATTTCAAGCTGCGGGCCGAACGTTTCCCAGCTGCCCTGCACGAAATCCATCCGCACGGGCACGCCGGACAGCTTCTCCACCTGCGCCAGCAGTTGGGGGCGGTAGTCGTTCAGCTTCGGCAGCATCAGGCGCAGCCCGCTGATCAGCAGCGCCACAATCACAATTAGGGTGGCGCCTGTTGCTAACAGAATCCCAGGCAGTCGCCTCACGCAGTTCTCCTTGCTCCGCTGCCTGGCAACGGGAATATCTATGCACTGACGGGCCCGGCGTGCCGGGCCCCTACCGATGTCGGGCGGGCTACATCATGACGACGTCGAACTGCTCCTGGCTGTACAACGGTTCGATCTGCACCTTCACCTGTTTGCCGACGAAAATCTCCACTTCGGCCAGCGCGTGCGACTCTTCGCTCTTCAGCGCTTCGCCGACCGCCGCGGAGGCGTACACCAGGAAGCGATCGGAATCGTAGGCGTGATGCACGCGCACAATTTCGCGCAGGATCTCGTAGCACACGGTTTCCACCGTTTTCACGGTGCCGCGCCCATTGCAAGTAGGACAATCGTGACAGAGCACATGTTCAATGCTTTCACGCGTTCGTTTACGCGTCATTTCAACTAAGCCTAGCTGAGAGAAGCCGTTGATCGTGGTTTTTACCCGATCTTTACTCAACGCCTGCTCCAGCGAGTGCAGCACCCGGCGGCGATGCTCTTCGTTGTTCATATCGATGAAGTCGATAATGATGATGCCGCCCAGGTTGCGCAGCCGCAGCTGGCGGGCAATGGCCTGCGTCGCCTCGATGTTGGTATTGAAGATGGTTTCATCGAGGTTGCGGTGGCCGACGAAGGCGCCGGTGTTGATGTCGACGGTGGTCATCGCCTCGGTCTGATCGATGATCAGATAACCGCCGGACTTCAGCTCCACCTTGCGCTCCAGCGCGCGCTGGATCTCGTTTTCCACATCGTACAGATCGAAAATCGGTTGGCTGCCGGTGTACAGCTCCAGCTTGCGGGTGATGTCCGGGATATACTCGCCGGTAAACTCCACCAGCAGATCGTGCGTCAACCGCGAATCGACGCGAATGCGATCCAGCGCCGCGCCGGCGAAGTCGCGCAGGATGCGCTGCGCCAGCGCCAGCTCGCCGTACAGCTTGTATTTGGTCTGGTTGCGCTTCTTGCGCTCCATCACCTTGGTCCACAGGCGTTTGAGGAACGCCGCGTCCTGCGCCAGCTCCTCCTCGCCGATGCCCTCCGCTGCGGTGCGGATGATAAAACCGCCCAGCTCGTCGCAATGCGGCGCAACGATGGACTTCAGGCGTTCACGCTCGGCTTCGCTTTCAATGCGCTGCGACACGCCGACGTGCGCCGCGCCCGGCATGAAGACCAGATAGCGCGAAGGCAGCGTAATGTCGGTAGTCAGACGCGCGCCCTTGGTGCCGAGCGGATCTTTCACCACCTGCACCATCAGGTCTTGCCCCTGGCGCACCAGCTCGGCGATGTCGCGCACGTGGAAGTTTTTCCGCTCGTCGCCGGCGACGCATTCGGTATGCGGCATGATGTCGGAGGCGTGCAGGAAGGCGGCCTTGTCCAGGCCGATGTCGACGAACGCCGCCTGCATCCCCGGCAGGACGCGGCTGACGCGCCCTTTATAGATATTGCCGACGATGCCGCGTTTGGATTCGCGTTCGATATGAATCTCTTGCAGAATGCCGCCATCGATATAGGCGACCCGCGTTTCAGACGGTGTGATATTAACCAGTAGCTCAGCTGTCATGCCTTCTCCTCAGAGCCGGTCGATAATGGCAGCGCCCATCAACCGGTTCTTACATCACGTAATGCGACAAAATTACTGAGCAGCTCATGTGTTTCGACCAGTGGCAGACCGACCACCGCGTGATAACTCCCGGTTATCGTTCTGACGAAACAACCACCCTTTCCTTGAATGCCGTAGGCGCCCGCTTTATCCATCGGTTCGCCCGTAGCAATATAGTCGCGGATATCCTGTTGCGACAGGCTGCGGAACGTCACGTCGGTCACCACCAGCTGGCAACGCACGTCTTGGCGATCGGCGATCGCCACCGCCGTCATCACCTGATGCTGTTTGCCCGACAGGGCCGCCAGCATCTGTGCCGCATGGGCTTCGTCGCGCGGCTTCTCCAGCACCCGGCCGTTGAGCACCACGATGGTGTCGGCGCCCAGCACCGGCCGATCTTCCTGCGCCAGCGCCACGCCCGCTTTGGCCTTGTCCTGCGCCAGGCGGCGCACATAGGCTTCTGCGGCTTCGCCTTCCCGGCGCTGCTCTTCGGTATGCGTCAACAGGATGTCGAACGATACGCCCAGCAGGGTCAGCAGTTCACGTCGACGTGGGGAGCCGGAGGCCAGATAAAGCGAAGTCATTGAGATACCCTTACTGTACGGCGAACTGACGGCGGATTTTGCGCATCAACAGGAATAACCACGGCCACAAAATGCCGTTTACCACACTACTCCAGAACACCTCTGGGCGGAAAGAGACGTTGATCACTAAAAACTCAGCCCAGAACACCACCACGTCCATCGACAGCGACAGCAGCACGACGATCAGCGCCTGTTGCCACAGCGCCATATTGCGGAACAGTTGGAATTTGAACGCCACCAGGTAGGCGATGATGCCCAGCGCCAGCGCGCGCACGCCCAGCGTGGAGCCGAGGATCAGATCCATGATCAACCCCAGCACGAAACCGGTGCCGACGTTGACGCGGTGCGGCAAGGCCATCACCCAGTAAATGAGGATCAGCACCAGCCACGAAGGCCGGAACATGTAGATCTGTTCCGGCCACGGCATGATTTGCAGCACCAACGCCACCAGGAACGACAGCCAGATGATCCAGCGCCCGTGGCTGCGGTAACTGTTCATTGCACCACTCCCGCCGCGGCAGGCTGGGCTGGAGGCTGGGCAGACGCCGGAGCGACGGTTTGCGGCGCCACGCCGGTGGCCGGCGCCGGCAGCTGCGGCCCGACCGAACCGGCAGGCGGCAACACCTGCGGCATCATCTGCATCAGGCGCTCATTGGCCACGCGGTGAACTTCGTCCGGCGGCAACGGCATGTCGCCGTTGCGATCGGCGCCCCACAGCAGCAGCAGGTAGCGCAAGCGCTGCAGACCGGCGGTCGGCCGTGCCTGAATCACAGTGTAAGCGCGTTGATTGTCGACCTTGACCGAAGAGACTACCGCCACCGGATACCCTTCCGGGAAACGGCCGCCGAGGCCGGAGGTCACCAGCACGTCGCCAACGCGGATATCGGTATTGTTCGGCAGGTGTTCCAGCTGCAGATCGTCGGCGCAGCCGCTGCCTGCGGCGATCACCCGAATATCGTTGCGCAGCACCTGAATCGGCAACGCGTGCGAGGCATCGCAGATCAGCAGCACGCGGCTGGTCACCTTCGCCACCGCCACGACCTGGCCAACTACGCCCTTGTCACTGATCACCGGCTGGCCTTCATAGACGCCGTTATCCGACCCTTTGTCGATAACGACCTGGTCGCTATACGGATCGGAACCGGTGGAGATCACCTGGGTGACCATCTTGTGTTCGTCCTGGCGCAGCGGGGAACCCAGCAGCTCGCGCAAGCGGGCGTTTTCCTGCTTGAATTGGCCAAGAAGAAGAATATCGCTGTTTTTCAGCAGCAGTTCCTGCCGCAGAGCTCGGTTTTCCAGCTCCAGCTGTTGGCGGGTGGCCAGCGTTTCCGACACGCTGTCCAAAACTTTACGCGGCCCGTTGGCCAGAAAATAGAAAGGGCTGACTGCGGTGTCCATGTAGTTACGTATCTTCACGAACGTGCCGAGCCGGCTGTCGGCAACAATCAGGCCAATGGCCGCGATCACCGCCAAAAAAAGTCGCAGTTGCAGGGAAGGCCCCCTGCTAAAAATCGGCTTCATAAATTATGCGAGTTCCTCGACAACAGAAAGAGGAACCGTACCCGATTTTCGCTGTGCGCATTCATCCGATACGATTCCTCCTTCCAGGGGCTGACTATTCTTCGCTGAACAAATCGCCGCCGTGCATGTCGATCATTTCCAACGCCTTGCCGCCGCCGCGCGCCACGCAGGTCAGCGGATCTTCCGCCACCACGACCGGGATGCCGGTTTCTTCCATCAGCAGGCGATCGAGGTTGCGCAGCAACGCGCCGCCGCCGGTCAAGACCATGCCGCGTTCGGAAATGTCGGAGGCCAATTCTGGCGGGCACTGCTCCAGCGCAACCATCACCGCGCTGACGATGCCGGTCAGCGGCTCTTGCAGGGCTTCGAGGATTTCATTGGAGTTCAGGGTAAAGCCGCGCGGTACGCCTTCAGCCAGGTTACGGCCGCGCACTTCGATTTCGCGCACTTCGTCGCCCGGATAGGCAGAACCGATTTCGTGCTTGATGCGCTCTGCGGTGGCTTCGCCGATCAGCGAGCCATAGTTGCGGCGCACATAATTGATGATGGCTTCATCGAAACGGTCACCGCCGATGCGCACGGAAGAGGAGTACACCACGCCGTTCAGCGAGATCACCGCCACTTCAGTGGTACCGCCACCGATATCCACCACCATGGAGCCGGTCGCTTCGGAAACCGGCAAACCTGCACCGATCGCCGCCGCCATCGGCTCTTCAATCAGGAACACTTCACGCGCGCCGGCCCCTTGGGCGGACTCGCGGATAGCGCGGCGTTCAACCTGGGTTGCGCCGACCGGCACACAGACCAGCACGCGCGGGCTTGGGCGCATAAAGCTGTTGCTGTGAACCTGTTTGATAAAGTGCTGCAGCATTTTTTCGGTCACGAAGAAGTCGGCGATCACGCCGTCTTTCATCGGGCGAATAGCCGCGATGTTGCCGGGGGTGCGGCCCAGCATCTGTTTGGCGTCATGACCGACGGCCGCTACGCTCTTTGGGGAGCCGGCACGATCCTGGCGAATGGCAACCACCGAAGGTTCATTCAGTACGATGCCTTGCCCTTTAACATAAATCAGGGTATTGGCGGTACCCAAGTCGATGGACAAGTCGTTGGAAAACATGCCACGAAATTTCTTAAACATAACGAAAGGATAATCCTGCAAGCTGGGGGCGGAAAATAAAATCCGCCTACTTTACCAACCACACGAAGCAGCGACAAGGCGCAAAAACGTTCTACTTCGGTGAAAAATAGTCTGTATTGTTTCTGCTCGAATGCACGGAAATTGGATGAGGTCTGAATTCCCTGAACAAAGGCTCAGTTTACCACCCTGTCAACGCACGAAACGGCGTAACACAGCTCATAAAATCTAACATATTCCCTGATTGCCGCCGGTGGTAAGCACCTACCAACGTCAACCAGATAAAGGCAGACAAGAGCCTATCTCAAATAGGCGTTGTTGTCGCAGGCAGTTTGGAAAAAACTCCAAAAAGACGGTAACGAGGCCCAGATGGATCCGGTCCTCATTCTACGTCAATTTTTGTCCGTCAATCAGCTTAAACACGATAACGACGTGAATATTTTTTACGCCCCACGTCGATCGGTTCCGGCGACGCGAAAAAGTCGCCCTGCCCGCCATGGATCCCACGCTCTTTCAGCGTCTGCCATTCATTGCGCGTACGTACGCTGGCAGCGAACACCTGAGCGCGCGTGCCCGCGCAGGCGCCGGTCAGGCTCTGCACGAACAGCTGATTTTCGTCCCGCTTATCGATACTCCGCACCAACCCCGGGTGGAGCTTGACGATCTCCACCTGCAACGACTTGATATAGGACGTACTGACCACGGTTAACCCCGCTTTGGACACCGCCAGGCGGCAACCCAGCCCTGACAGCAACCTCAGCACCGGACGCAAACGGTCGATATGTTGACACACATCTGCCTCCGCAAGTTCAATCAGAATTCGTCGACGCTGACTTTTTTCGCACTGCAACAGCGTATCGCGCAGCCAGCGTTGGAAAGAGCGCTGCAAAATCGAGTCCACGCACAGCGGGAACGCCAGCGTTTCTTCAGGCCACTGCGCCAGCAACGGGATGATGCGGCTCACCTGTTGGCGATCGTAACTCTCCGCCAACCCCAATTGCTCCACCAGCGGCATATATTCCGCCGGCAGCAATTCCTGGGCGCCGTCATAAATTCGGCTCATGATCTCACGGTGGTGCACCTCGCCTTCCACGGTCACCGCCGGTTTCTGATACAGCCGCGGGCCGCCGCGCGCCAGCACCTGTTCCAGCAGCGTGCGCCACTTGACGCTGCCGCGCCCCTTTTCCGGCACCTGGCTGTCGTACACGTACCAACCGTTTTCGCCCTGCAGCGTGGCGTGCCGCGTCGCCTGCTCCGCGTAATCGATCACCTGCTCCGTGGTCTGACCGCTGCGGTACGCCACGATGCCGATGTGCAGGAAGGCCTCACGGTCGATCATCGCCGTGGAAGGCAAGGCATCGATGGCGTTGACCAGCTGTGAGGCGATGCCGTCGGCCTCCTTCAGCGTGCGATGCGGCAGCAAGACGGTAAAATCGCTGTGAAAATAGCGCGCCAGCAGCGCCGACGGATAGCGCATCACGAAGGTAGACAGCAGATTGACCAGCGAATACATCAGCTCCTGCACCGCTACGCTGCCGTGCGTGTCGCGCAGGGTCTCGAAATCGGGCAGCCGCACCATCATCACGATGCCGTGCGAGCCTTCCTCTTCCAGCTGAGTGGTCAATTGGTTATCGAAGAACAGGCGATTGTTCAGCCCGGTTTTGGCGTCCTGCGCCGCGAAGGCGCGGATCAGCGTATCGACCCGGCTGCGCTCCTCCCGGGCTTCCGCCAGATCGGCCAGCAGGCGGTCGAGCGCCCCGCTGACGTTGGCCGGCCATTCGCGCACGTCGCCCTGCATGACGTTTTCGCGCTCGCCGTTCAGAATGCGCCGCGCGCGGCGCTCCAGACGATCCTCGCCGTCGGCCTGTTCACGCAGCCAGCGCAGGCTGAACAGCAAAATCACCACCATAACGACGATCGACAGCGTGACGGCGGCCGTGGATTGCAACGTGCGCACATCGCTGGCGAAGGGATCGAGGTAGGTGATTTGCAGCATACTGCCCGGGTGCTGCAACAGCGGCCGCGAGACCTGACGATAGCCGTTCAGCGCATCCCAGGGCTCTTTTTTCGCCGTCGGCAATTTATAGTCGAGGAGCTTGCTGGCGCCGGCCTCTACGCGGATCGACACAATGCCGAGCGGGCGCATGACAATCGGCAACCATTTCTCCTGATCGCGCGGCGACTCGCGCAACATGGCTTGATCGAGAGACGTGACCAGCGAATCAAAGCGACGCTCCTGGCGATCCTGGGTAACGTAAAAGAAGCTGTATGAGCATCCCATCAGCATCAAAAACATCGCCAGCGCGACCAACAGAGTGATCAATGCAGAGAGTTTGGTGGTAAATCGCATCCCTGTGCCTTGTCCGCTATGGTTAAGTGAGTGTTCACCCTTTAGCTAAAAGGGGCCGTCCAACCCTAACAAGCCTTGCTGAGGAATTAAACCTGCAAGCGCCGTTTTTGTCCTTTATCAGGACTTGGGCCGCTTATTATGCATATAGTCAAATAAATGTGATTCAGCCATTGATAGAAAAGTGTAAACGAGAGGAAGAGTGACATGCGTGCACTGTTATTGGAACAACAAGACGACCAAACTCTGGCTCATATCAAAGATATCGGCAGCGATCGGTTGCCGGAAGGCGATGTTACCGTCGACATCAACTGGTCCAGCCTGAACTACAAGGATGCGCTGGCGATCACCGGGAAAGGCAAGATCGTGCGTCATTTCCCGATGGTGCCGGGCATCGACTTCGCCGGCACCGTGCGCCACAGCGGTGACGCTCGCTTTAAAGAGGGGCAAAGCGTGGTGCTCACCGGTTGGGGCGTGGGTGAACACCACTGGGGTGGCCTGGCCGAGCAGGCTCGCGTCTCCGGCGAGTGGCTGGTGCCGCTGCCGAACGGCCTGGATGAGCGCAAGGCGATGATCATCGGCACCGCCGGCTTTACCGCCATGCTGTGCGTGATGGCGCTGGAAGAAGGCGGGGTACACCCGGACGACGGCGATATCCTGGTTACCGGCGCCAGCGGCGGCGTGGGCAGCACCGCCATCGCCCTGCTGGCGGCGCTGGGGTACCGGGTGACCGCCATCAGCGGCCGCGACAGCAATACCGACTACCTGAAAGCGCTCGGCGCCAAAGAGGTGATGTCGCGCGATGGGTATATCGACACGCCGCGTCCGCTGGAGAAACAGCTGTGGGCCGGCGCGGTGGACACCGTCGGCGACAAACTGCTGGCCCGGGTGCTGGCGCAGATGAACTATAACGGCACCGTCGCCGCCTGCGGCCTGGCCGGCGGCTATCAGTTGCCGACCACCGTGATGCCGTTCATTCTGCGCAATGTGCGCCTGCAAGGGGTGGACTCGGTGCATACGCCGCTGCATCGCCGCCAAACCGCCTGGGAACGGCTGGCCGGCATTCTGCCGGACAGTTTCTATCAGCAAGCCACGCACGAAATCACCCTCGAACAGGCGCCGGCCACCGCCGCCGCGCTGCTGAACAACCAAATCACCGGCCGCACTCTGGTGAAAATCCGCTGACGGACTCCCCCCGGCGACGGGGGGCTCACCGGCGTCTGCGAAATTTCATATTTTCCCGCGACCCCTCGCTTCCGGCCGGCTTTAGCGCCATGCTTATTTCATGGAGCCCCGTTAACCGCTCGCGGGCGGCGGGCATCAGTCGCGGAGAACATAGCATGAACAAACACCCCAAATTGACCGAGGCCGACGTCACGCCGGAGAGCGTATTCCACCAGCGGCGCAAAGTGCTGCAGGCGCTCGGCATCACCGCCGCCACGCTGGCGCTGCCTACCGGCGCACAGGCGGACCTGCTGTCGTGGTTCAAAGGCAACGATCGTCCCAAGGCGCCGCCGGGCAAAGCGCTGGAATTCAGCAAACCGGCCGCCTGGCAGGCGCAGCTGGCGATGACGCCGGAAGACAAGGTCACCGGCTACAACAACTTCTATGAGTTCGGCCTCGACAAGGCCGATCCGGCCGCCAACGCCGGCGGGCTGAAGACCGAAGGCTGGAAAGTGCGCATCGACGGCGAAGTGGCGAAGCCGATAACGCTGGATATCGACGATCTGATGAAGCGTTTCCCGCTGGAGCAGCGCATTTATCGCATGCGCTGCGTCGAGGCCTGGTCGATGGTGGTGCCATGGATCGGTTTCGAACTGGGCAAGCTTCTCAAGCTGGCCGAGCCGAACGGCAGCGCGCGCTACGTGGCCTTCCAGACGCTGTACGATCCGGAACAGATGCCCGGCCAGAAAGATCGCTTTATCGGCGGCGGCCTGAAATATCCCTACGTCGAAGGGCTGCGGCTGGACGAGGCGATGCATCCGCTGGCGCTGCTGACCGTCGGCGTGTACGGCAAAACCCTGCCGCCGCAAAACGGCGCGCCGCTGCGGTTGATTACGCCGTGGAAATACGGCTTCAAAGGCATCAAGTCGATCGTGCATATCCGTTTGGTGCGCGATCAGCCGCCGACCACCTGGAACCAATCTGCGCCGAACGAGTACGGTTTTTACGCCAACGTGAATCCGCACGTCGATCATCCGCGCTGGTCGCAGGCCACCGAGCGTTTTATCGGCGCCGGCGGCATACTCGACGTCAAACGCCAACCGACCCTGCTGTTTAACGGCTATGCCGATCAGGTGGCGTCGCTGTATCGCGGCATGGACCTGCGGGAGAATTTCTAAGTGCGCCTGACGCCTGTTCATATCAAATGGCTGAAAGCCGCCCTGCATCTGGCGGCGTTTTTGCCCTTTCTCTGGCTGGTGTTGGCGGTGGATCAGGGCTGGTTCAGCGCCGATCCGTCCAAGGACATTCAGCATTTTACCGGCAGGATGACGCTGAAACTGCTGCTGGCCACGCTGGCTATCGCCCCGCTGGCGCGCTACGCCCGGCAACCGCTGCTGATCCGCTGCCGCCGCCTGGTCGGGCTGTGGTGCTTTGCCTGGGGCACGTTGCACCTGATAAGCTACTCTACGCTGGAACTGGGGCTGAGCAATCTCGGCCTGCTGGGCAGCGAGCTGGTGAACCGCCCGTATCTGACGCTCGGCATCCTCACCTGGTTGATCCTGCTGGCGCTGGCGGCCACCTCGACGCTGTGGGCGATGCGCAAACTGGGCGCCAAATGGCAAACGTTGCACAACTTCGTCTATCTGGCGGCGATCCTCGCGCCCATCCACTATCTGTGGTCGGTCAAAACGTTTTCACCCCAGCCGTTCATTTACGCGCTGTTGGCGGTGGCGCTGTTAGGCCTGCGTTACAAGAAATTCCGCGCCTGGTGGCGCTGAATCGCGCGGCGGCGCGTGGGATTGCCGCTGAAAAACGCGCGCCGCCGGCGGGAACTTTTTTTGTGTTCCAGCGCTCATATTCCTGTCACGGCTCCCCGAGTTCGTCGATTTGGGGTTGAATATCTTCGCTGATAAGACCAGTATTTAGCTGCGAATTGCTACGATATCGTTATAATGCCCGACCTTGTTTCTGTTCTCAGGGTGAATTTGCCCCTTAACAGGTGACAAATCGGTAACATCGGGTTATTTTCTACGATGATGGTTTTATTGCCGGAGATACCAGCACAATGGCGGATAAGTTTCACATTTTGCTTCTGAACGGCCCCAATCTCAATCTGCTGGGGACGCGTGAGCCGGAGAAGTACGGCAGCACGACGCTGACAGAGATTGTTAACGGATTGGAAAACCAGGCATCCGCATTGGATATTACCCTGAGCCATCTGCAGTCCAACGCCGAGCATCAGCTGATCGATCGCATCCATCAGGCGCGCGGCAATACCGATTTCATTCTGATAAATCCGGCGGCGTTCACGCATACCAGCGTGGCGCTGCGCGATGCGTTGCTGGCGGTGCAGATCCCGTTCATCGAGATCCACCTGTCCAACGTGCACGCCCGCGAACCTTTCCGCCATCACTCTTATCTCTCAGACGTAGCGGTAGGCGTGATTTGCGGCCTCGGCGCGGATGGCTACGCTTTCGCTTTACAGGCAGCGGTTAACCGTCTGTCGATAACCCACTAATTGCTCCACAAAAAGAGTACGGAATCACACTCATGGATATTCGTAAAATCAAGAAACTGATCGAACTGGTTGAAGAATCAGGCATTTCTGAACTGGAAATCTCTGAAGGCGAAGAATCGGTTCGCATCAGCCGTGCCGCACCGGCGCAGGCTTATCCCGTCATGCAGCAGGCCTACGCGATGCCGGCACAGCAGCAGCCAGCCCTGGCTAACGCCGTTGCCACCGCGCCTGCGGCAGAAACCCCTGCAGCACCGGCGGCCGTGAGTGGCCACGTCGTTCGTTCCCCAATGGTAGGCACCTTCTACCGCACCCCAAGCCCGGACGCGAAAGCCTTCGTGGAAGTGGGCCAGAAAGTGAACGCCGGCGATACCCTGTGCATCGTTGAAGCCATGAAAATGATGAACCAGATCGAAGCGGACAAGTCCGGCGTCGTGAAAGCCATCCTGGTGGAAAACGGCCAGCCGGTCGAATATGACGAGCCGCTGGTCGTCATCGAATAACGAGGCGCCCCCATGCTTGATAAAATTGTTATCGCCAACCGCGGCGAGATCGCGCTTCGCATCCTGCGTGCCTGTAAAGAACTGGGCATCAAGACCGTTGCGGTTCACTCCGCGGCCGACCGCGATCTGAAACACGTTCTGCTGGCCGACGAGACCGTCTGCATCGGTCCTGCGCCATCGGTAAAAAGCTATCTGAACATCCCGGCCATCATCTCGGCGGCGGAAATCACCGGCGCAGTGGCGATCCACCCGGGCTACGGCTTCCTGTCCGAGAACGCCGACTTCGCCGAGCAGGTTGAACGCTCCGGTTTCATCTTTATCGGCCCGAAAGCCGAAACCATCCGCCTGATGGGCGACAAGGTTTCCGCGATCAACGCCATGAAAAAAGCCGGCGTGCCCTGCGTACCGGGCTCCGACGGCCCGCTGACCGATGACATGGATAAAAACCGTGCCTTCGCCAAGCGCATCGGTTATCCGGTGATCATCAAGGCCTCCGGCGGCGGCGGCGGCCGCGGCATGCGCGTCGTGCGCAGCGACAAAGACCTGGAGCAGTCCATCAACATGACGAAAGCGGAAGCCAAAGCGGCTTTCAACAACGACATGGTGTACATGGAAAAATACCTGGAGAATCCGCGTCACATCGAGATTCAGGTATTGGCCGACGGCCAGGGCAACGCCATCTATCTGGCCGAGCGCGACTGCTCCATGCAGCGTCGCCACCAGAAAGTGGTCGAAGAAGCGCCGGCGCCCGGCATCACCAGCGAAATGCGCCGCTATATCGGCGAGCGCTGCTCGAAAGCCTGTGTGGAAATCGGCTATCGCGGTGCGGGCACCTTCGAGTTCCTGTATGAAAACGGCGAGTTCTATTTCATCGAAATGAACACCCGTATTCAGGTAGAGCACCCGGTTACCGAAATGATCACCGGCGTGGATCTGATCAAAGAGCAGCTGCGCATCGCTGCCGGTCAGCCGCTGTCGATCAAACAGGAAGAAGTGAAGATCCACGGCCATGCGGTAGAATGCCGTATCAACGCCGAAGATCCGAACACCTTCCTGCCGAGCCCGGGCAAGATCACCCGCTTCCACGCGCCAGGCGGTTTCGGCGTGCGTTGGGAATCTCATATCTACGCCGGTTATACCGTACCGCCGTACTATGACTCCATGATCGGCAAACTGATCACCTACGGCGAAAACCGTGACGTGGCGATTGCCCGCATGAAAAACGCCCTGGCTGAACTGATCATCGACGGCATCAAAACCAACGTTGAGCTGCAGCAGAAGATCATGAACGACGAAAACTTCCAGCACGGTGGCACCAACATCCACTATCTGGAGAAGAAGCTGGGTCTGCAGGAAACCTAAGCAGGCACGCAGCATCGTCTGACGAAAGGCCGGTTAATCACCGGCCTTTTTCTTTGGCGCTGACGCCAGTAACGGCTTGGCAAAACGCCGTCATGCCGTAAAATTCCCTACCTTTGATGAATCCATCACCGTAAACCTATGGGAGACACGGATGGACAAACGCTTTATTCAGGCGCACCGCGAAGCGCGCTGGGCGCTGGGGCTGACGCTGCTCTACCTGCTGGCCTGGGGGCTGGCGGCCTACCTGCCGGACAGCGCCATCGGCGTCACCGGTCTGCCGCACTGGTTCGAAATGGCCTGCCTGCTGGTGCCGCTGCTGTTCATCGGCCTGTGCTGGCTGATGGTGCGCACGGTGTTCCGCGACATTTCGCTGGAGGACAGCGATGCAAACTGAAGTGATCCTGCCGCTGGTCGCCTACCTGTTGCTAGTGTTCGGCCTGTCGGTGTATGCCTATCGCCGCCGTCAGAACGGAAATTTCCTCAGCGAATACTTCCTCGGCAACCGCTCGATGGGCGGCTTTGTGCTGGCGATGACCCTGACCGCCACCTACATCAGCGCCAGTTCGTTTATCGGCGGGCCCGGCGCCGCCTACAAATACGGCCTGGGCTGGGTACTGCTGGCGATGATCCAACTGCCGGCGGTGTGGCTGTCGCTCGGCGTGCTGGGCAAGAAATTCGCTATCCTGGCGCGGCGCTACAACGCCATTACCCTCAATGACATGCTGTATGGCCGCTACCAAAGCCGCCTGTTGGTGTGGCTGGCCAGCCTCAGCCTGCTGGTGGCGTTCCTCGGCGCCATGACGGTGCAGTTCATCGGCGGCGCCCGCCTGTTGGAGACCGCTGCCGGCATTCCTTATGACACCGGCCTGCTGATCTTCGGCATCAGCATCGCGCTGTACACCGCCTTCGGCGGCTTCCGCGCCAGCGTGCTGAACGACGCCATGCAGGGGCTGGTGATGCTGCTTGGCACCGTGCTGTTGCTGGTGGCGGTGATCCATGCCGCCGGCGGACTGGACAGCGCAGTAAGCAAACTGCAGCAGATCGATCCGGCGCTGGTGTCGCCGCAGGGCGGCGATCAGATCCTCAGCCTGCCGTTTATGGCGTCATTCTGGATCCTGGTGTGCTTTGGGGTGATCGGCCTGCCCCACACCGCCGTGCGCTGCATCTCCTACAAGGACAGCAAGGCGGTGCATCGCGGCATTCTGCTCGGCACCGTAGTGGTGGCGGTGCTGATGTTCGGCATGCACCTGGCCGGCGCGCTCGGCCGCGCGGTATTGCCCGATCTCAAGATCCCCGATCAGGTGATCCCAACGCTGATGATCACCGTGCTGCCGCCGTACGCCGCCGGGATCTTTTTGGCGGCGCCGATGGCGGCGATCATGTCGACCATCAACGCCCAACTGCTGCAATCCTCCGCCACCATCATCAAGGATCTCTACCTGGGCGTGCGGCCGCAGCAGATCCACAACGAGCGATTGATCAAGCGCTTCTCCAGCCTGACCACGCTGATCCTCGGCCTGCTGGTGCTGCTGGCGGCCTGGCGGCCGCCTGAGATGATCATCTGGCTCAACCTGCTGGCTTTCGGCGGGCTGGAGGCGGTCTTCCTGTGGCCGCTGGTGCTGGGCCTGTATTGGGAACGCGCCAATGCACAGGGAGCGCTTAGCTCAATGGTGTCGGGTGCGGTATGCTATACGCTATTGGCCAGCTTCAACTTGCAACCGGCGGGGCTGCACCCTATCGTGCCTTCGCTGTTGCTCAGCCTGTTGGCGTTTTATCTCGGTAACGTCGTCGGCGAAAAGCGCCGGGCGGCGTCATCATTACCCTCTTGAAGAGAATTGCTATGCCTTGGATCCAACTCAAACTGAACACCACCGGCAGCCAGGCGGAAGACCTGAGCGACGCGCTGGTGGAAAGCGGCGCCGTGTCGGTGACCTTCCAGGACACCCACGACAATCCGGTGTTCGAACCCTTGCCGGGTGAAACCCTGCTGTGGGGCGATACCGATGTGATCGGCCTGTACGACGCCGAAACCGATATGGCCGAGGTGGTGGCGATGCTGGAACAGCACCCGCTGCTGGGCGCCGGTTTCCGCCACAAGATAGAACAGCTGGAAGACAAGGACTGGGAGCGCGAGTGGATGGACAACTTCCACCCGATGCGCTTCGGCGAGCGCTTGTGGATCTGCCCGAGCTGGCGTGACGTGCCCGATCCCGACGCGGTCAACGTGATGCTCGATCCGGGCCTGGCGTTCGGCACCGGCACCCACCCGACCACCGCGCTGTGCCTGCAGTGGCTGGACGGCCTCGATCTGGCCGGCAAAACCGTTATCGACTTCGGTTGCGGCTCCGGCATCCTGGCGATCGCCGCGCTGAAGCTGGGTGCGGCGCGCGCTATCGGCATCGACATCGATCCCCAGGCCATTCAGGCCAGCCGCGACAACGCGCAGCGTAACGGCGTTTCAGAGCGTCTGGAGCTGTATCTGCCGAAAGACCAGCCTGCCGACCTGCTGGCGGACGTGGTGGTCGCCAACATCCTCGCCGGCCCGCTGCGCGAGCTGGCGCCGCTGATCGGCTGTCTGCCGAAGGCCGGTGGCCATCTGGGGCTGTCCGGCGTGCTGGCCAGCCAGGCGAGCAGCGTAGCGGAAGCCTACGCAGAGAAGTTCACGCTCGACCCGGTCGCCGAGCGCGAAGAGTGGTGCCGCATTACCGGCCGCCGCAAGTAAGCGTCACGGTATAGTGCCCCTCTCGTCCACCGACCCTGCGCCGGTGGATTTTTTTTGTCCGGCGATCGGCCCTCGGGCGGCACAAAATTTTATGCAATTTTTCGCCGCTCAACGACGGATCGCCCTGAGAATGCGCCTTCCAGGCAGGCTATCCCGGCAAAAATAGCGGGCGAATGCAGATAATATCCTGCGCAAAGGCGAATATTTTGCCGCACACAAAATAAGCACTTTTCGTCAACTTATTGTAAAATATATATAATATTTTTATGAATCGCCGCGTAGCGTATTTTTCGTCCTAATATCGGGCCAATTGGTTAAAGTTTGGCCTTTCATCTCGACGCAAAAATGCGTAATATACGCGCCCTTGCGGACACAGTATGGTCACTCTTTGTCTATGCGCATTGGACACCACCAGCTTACTAATTGCCTGATTGCGGCCCCGATGGCCGGTATTACAGATCGCCCGTTCAGAACCCTCTGTCATGCAATGGGTGCTGGGATGGCTGTATCCGAAATGCTCTCCTCCAACCCGGAGGTGTGGCGGACGGATAAGTCGCGTCTGCGTATGGTGCATAGCGATGAACCTGGGATCCGCTCCGTGCAAATTGCCGGATGCGATCCTGATGATATGGCCGCCGCCGCGCGTATCAACGTGGCCAGCGGCGCGCAGATCATCGACATCAACATGGGATGCCCGGCCAAAAAAGTGAACCGGAAGCTTGCCGGGTCCGCTTTGTTGCAGTACCCGGATCTGGTTAAACGGATCCTCCACGCGGTGGTCGACGCGGTGGATGTGCCGGTAACGCTGAAGATTCGCACCGGCTGGGCGCCAGAGCACCGTAACTGTGTAGAGATTGCCCAACTGGCCGAAGACTGTGGTATTCAGGCCCTGACGATTCACGGCCGAACCCGCGCCTGTCTGTTTAACGGCAACGCGGAATACGACAGCATTCGGGCAGTTAAGCAGAGTGTTTCCATTCCGATTATCGCGAATGGGGATATTACTGACCCGCATAAAGCCAGAGCAGTGCTCGACTACACCGGGGCCGATGCCCTGATGATAGGCCGCGCTGCTCAGGGGAGACCCTGGATCTTCCGGGAAATCCAGCATTATCTGGACACTGGGGAGTTGCTGCCGCCGATGCCGCTTGGCGAGGTGAAGCGCTTGTTGATTGGGCACATTCGGGAATTGCACGGCTTCTATGGCCAAGGCAAGGGATTCCGGATTGCTCGTAAGCACGTGTCCTGGTATCTCCAGGAACACGCTCCGAATGACCAGTTTCGGCGCACATTCAACGCCATAGAGGATGCCAGCGAACAGCTGGAGGCGTTGGAGGCATATTTCGAAAATCTTAGCGTAAAAAAAGAGCTGACAGAACTATGTTCGAACAACGCGTAAATTCTGACGTACTGACCGTTTCTACCGTTAACTCACAAGATCAGGTGACTCAAAAGCCTCTGCGTGACTCGGTTAAACAAGCACTGAAGAACTATTTTGCTCAACTGAACGGTCAAGACGTAAATGACCTGTATGAGCTGGTACTGGCTGAAGTTGAACAGCCACTGTTGGACATGGTGATGCAATACACCCGTGGCAACCAAACCCGCGCAGCCCTGATGATGGGCATCAACCGCGGCACGCTGCGTAAGAAGCTGAAAAAATACGGCATGAACTGATACTAGTCAGTTAACGTGTTGAAAAGGCGCTTTATCTCATTTGATAAGCGCCTTTTTCTTTGGGGCACGCTCGGTTTGCAGGCAATAAAAAAGGCCGCAACGCGGCCCTTGGGGTAAAAAGCGGAGACCTTACTCGGTCGCTTTGTTTTTGAGGCTTTCCGCCCCTTGCTTGGTCTTGTCCCAAGCCTTCTCCGTACCCTGTTTGGTGGAGTGCCAGGCTTTTTGCGAGCCTTCGCTCACTTTACTGCCAACGCTATCGCTCTTGCCTTCGGCGGCGTGCTTGGCTTTCAGCTTCAGCTCTTCACCCTTGTCCTGAGACTGGTGCAGCTTTTCTTTGGCGGTATCCGCCCCTTTATGCGCCTCAGCGACAACCTCGTTGCTGGCGTGAGCGGCGGTGTCGGTCGCGGTTTCAGCAGCGAACACCGGGGAAGCGAGCAGCAGTGCAGACAAGGCAATGATTGATTTCTTCATAAGTCCCTCTTTTCTCAGATACGTGCCATTCGTCATGAAACAAGATGGCATGAAACGCCCCTTGAACGATTTAAGAATAGGACTAAAACCAAAAAAATCGATATAAAATTTTATTACAAACAGTTTTATTGATTTTTTATGCCACTAAGCAGCATGAGCGGGGAAAGCGCACGAAAAAGTTAAATTTTTCCTGTCACAAAACTATAATTTGTACGAATTTTTAACAAGCACTAACAGGGATGGATTCTATGGTTGCCGCGATCATTATCGGCATTTTTATCATCAGCTTCCTCTACGCACACTCCCGCGGCAAAGAGAAACAAAAGCTTACCCGTCAGCTGTTCGATCACTCCACGTTTATGGGGCCGATCAACATGTTTATGACCGGTTTCTCCCGTTTGCCCGCCAAACAGCCCTATTTCGACGAAAAAGGCTTCCCGGAGCTGCAGACGCTGACCGACAACTGGCAGACGATCCGCGAAGAAGCGGTGCGCCTGCAGGATCACATCAAAAAGGCGCAGTCGCACAACGATGCCGGTTTCAACACCTTCTTCAAACGCGGCTGGAAACGTTTCTATCTGAAATGGTACAGCGACAGTCACCCTTCGGCGCAGACGCTGTGTCCAAAAACCGTCGAGCTGCTCAACCGCATCCCGTCGGTCAAGGCGGCGATGTTCGCCGAGCTGCCGCCCGGCAGCCACCTGGGTAAACACCGCGATCCTTACGCCGGCTCGGTGCGCTATCACCTGGGGCTGATGACGCCCAACGACGATCGCTGCTTCATCGAAGTAGACGGCGAGCAGCACAGCTGGCGCGACGGCGAGGCGGTGATCTTCGATGAGACCTACGTGCACTGGGCGCAGAATGCCACCGATCAGACGCGCATCATTCTGTTTTGCGACGTCGAGCGGCCGATGAAATGGCGCTGGGCGCAGGCAGTCAACCACTGGGTCGGCGCTACGCTGATGTCGGCGGCCAGTTCGCCGAACGACGATCAGGACCGCACCGGCGGCATCAACCGCATCTTCAAATACGTCAACGCGGTGCGCGATGCCGGCCAACGCCTGAAAGCGCGCAACCGCCGCGGTTACTACCTGCTGAAATGGCTGGTGATCGCCGCGATCTTCGCCGCGATTATCATTCCCAGCCTGTAAAACGCGCCAATCCTCAACTCAGGGGCAACGCGAATGAGAATATTCGCATGCCCCTCTTCCGCCACACCCCGTACCCTGTGTTAGCATAAGCATTCCTAGAGCCGCCTCCGCTGGCCAACAGCTATCCCTCCGAAGCCTGATAGCAGCGCAAACCGCCCTTCGAATGTAAATGTTTAGTCAATTATGGAATTCCGACTAAACCCTGGCCGTACCCGGGTGTCTGAGTAGTCGTATCGCTATCGAGTGGAACCTTTATGCGTTACAGCTTGCTGCCCCTTTTAACGTATAAAACGAGTTTCTATGAAATCAGCCAAAGCATTTCAACTGGCCTTGCTGCACCCGCGCTACTGGCTAACCTGGTTCGGCCTCGCTCTGCTGTTCCTGCTGGTACAGCTCCCCTATCCGCTGCTCTACCGTCTGGGGGTGTGGATGGGACGCACCTCGATGCGTTTTCTCAAGCGCCGCGTCACCATCACCCGTCGCAACCTCGAGCTGTGCTTCCCCGAGATGGACGAAGCGCAGCGCGAGCGCAAAGTGGTGGGCAATTTCGAATCCCTCGGCATGGGCCTGCTGGAAACCGGCATGGCCTGGTTCTGGTCAGATAAACGCGTCAAGCGCTGGTTCAACGTCTCCGGCATCAACCACCTCAAAATGGCGCAGCGCGACGATCGCGGCGTGCTGGTGATCGGCGTGCATTTTATGTCGCTGGAGCTGGGCGGCCGGGCGATGGGCCTGTGTCAGCCGATGATGGCGATGTACCGTCCGCATAACAACAAGGCGATGGAATGGGCGCAGACCAAAGGCCGCATGCGTTCCAACAAGGCGATGATCGATCGCAAGGATTTGCGCGGCATGGTGCATGCGCTCAAGCGCGGCGAGGCGGTGTGGTTCGCGCCGGATCAGGACTATGGCCCGCGCGGCAGCGTATTCGCGCCGCTGTTCGCCGTCGATAAGGCCGCCACCACCAGCGGCACCTTCATGCTGGCGCGCATGGCCAACCCGGCGCTGGTGCCGGTGGTACTGATTCGCCGCGAGCGCGGCCGCGGCTATGACCTGCTGATCCAGCCGGCCCTGGAAGACTATCCGCTCAGCGACGAACAGGCGGCGGCGGCTTACATGAACAAAGTGATCGAGAAAGAGATCATGCGGGCGCCGGAGCAATACATGTGGCTGCACCGCCGCTTCAAAACCCGACCGGCCGGCGCGCCCTCGCTGTACTGACCCTCTTTTTTTCAGCCCGGCCAACGCCGGGCTTTTTTGTGCGTCACGTTTAAAAAGCGGCGGCTCGACACTCTACTTTCCTGTAATCTCCTTTTTTACCCGCACAGGAACGGAAATGATGAAAGCTCAAGTTCGCATTGCTCTGGTCGGTGATCACAACCCGCAAGCCGTGGCCCACCAAGCTATCCCCGTGGCACTCCAGCTCACCGCCGCCCACCTCGACATCGACGTTCAGCCCCAGTGGCTCCCGACCGAAACCCTGACCTCCCCCGACGCGCTGCAAGATTTCGACGCCATCTGGGTGGTGCCGGGCAGCCCGTATCGTCACGACGACGGCGCCTTTATGGCGATCCGTCATGCGCGGGAAAACGACGTGCCGTTCCTCGGCTCCTGCGGCGGTTTTCAATACGCCATCGTCGAATACGCCCGCAATGTGATGGGCTGGCACGACGCCGGTCATGCGGAAACCGACAGCGGTGGCCGGCTGGTGATCGCCCCATTGAGCTGCTCGCTGGTGGAAAAAACCGGCGACATCGTTTTTCAGCCTGACACCCGCGTCGCGCAGGCCTACGGCAGCCTGAACGCCCATGAAGGCTACCACTGCAACTTCGGCGTGAATCCGGACTTCGTCGCCGATCTGCAGCGTTTCCCGCTGATCATCAGCGGCCACGACACCGAAGGCGACGTACGCGCCATCGAACTGCCGGGCCGGCGTTTTTACGCCGCCACGCTGTTCCAGTCGGAACGCGCCGCGCTGCGCGGCGAGCTTTCACCGTTGGTGGTGGAACTCGTCAAAGCCGCCAACGGGTAAACAAAGGTTCATCGGCGCCATCGGGGCGTTGTCACCGGATAAAAAAAGCCCTCTTGCGAGGGCTTTCTGATCGTCTATCCCGCCGACTTACGCCTGTCCGAGATCGCGCAACGCCAGATTGAAGTGCTGGCCCAGCTCACGCCGGTGAACCGGATGCTCCATCATCGACACATGGTCGCCGTTGACCTGGCTGACGCGGACGGTCGCCGGCGGCAACAGCCTATCCCATCCCAGCGCGGAAGCGTCTTCGCGGCAATATCCCGCCTGCTTGATCTTCTGCCAGTACACCTGGAACTGCTCGTTCTGCGAATTGGCGGAAACCTGCTCCTGCTTCGCCTTGAACAGATGGATCTTGAGCGATGCAGGCTGCACCTGAGTCGCCTCCACCAGCTTGGCGTAATGGTGTCGCTGTTGCCAGAGGGCCGCCTCGTCGGCCACTTCCGCACGCTGAGTCTTGATCCCGGCGCGTTGCACGGCCGCTATCGCCTCCGGTAGCGGCAGCTCGGCCAACTGCTGACAGAACTGCGGATCCGGCCTCTCCTGCGTGGATTCCACCCAGTTCAGCAACAGCTGGACCGGGCTGTGCATCGCCTCCACCGGCCGCAACGTGTCAATCAGCCCCAGGAAAGCGACCGCTTCCCCGCTCGATTGCAGTTGCTCGGCGATGGCATAGGCCAACACCCCGCCGGAAGAGTACCCCGCCAGATGGTAGGGCCCCTGCGGCTGCACTTCGCGAATCAACGCCACGGCGCTGGCGGCCATGTCGCTCATGGTCGCCGGCTTCTCCTCCACCGCCGGCCACGGCACAGCGTAGACCGGGAAGCTTTCATCGATCTCCTTGGCCAATTCAAATACATAAGAGTGATCGCCAAAGCCGGTCGGGACGAAGAACAGCGGCGGTCGGCTGCCGCTGCTGCGAGCCGGCACCGCTTTGCACAGCGGAGCCTCGGCGGTGCGACGATCGATCCGTTCGGCCAATTCGGCCAAGATCGGATGGTTGAAGATCGCCTGTACCGGCAAGGTGATGCCTTGCTGACGCAGTTGGCTGGAGAGACGCACCGCCAGCAGTGAATGGCCGCCGAGCTCGAAGAAATTGTCGTGGCGTCCTATCTGGCCAATCTCGAGCAGCTCGCACCATGCCCGCGCCAGCGTCGTTTCGGTCTCACCCTGAGGCGCCGCATACTCCCGAGCGCCGACTGCCGCACACTCCGGCTCCGGCAAGGCGCGCCGATCCAACTTACCGTTGGCGGTCAACGGCAGCGCATCCAGCCAGACATAAGCCGACGGCACCATGTACTCCGGCAACCGTTCGCTCAAATAGGCCCGCAACTGCCCTTGCAGCGCGCTGCGTTCCCCCTCGGCCGCCGGTACGATCCAGGCGACCAGACGCGGGTGGTGCTCCGTCGAACAAACCTGCACCACCGCTTCCCGCACCCACGGGCTCGCTGCCAGCTGCACCTCGATCTCGCCCGGTTCGATGCGGAACCCGCGCAACTTGACCTGCTGGTCGCACCGCCCTTGGTATTCAAGACAGCCGTCCGGCAGATAACGCGCCAGATCGCCGGTACGATACATGCGGCCGCCGCCGACCGGGTTGAACGGATCGCTCAGGAAACGCTGCGCCGTCAGTTCCGGCCGGTTCAGGTATCCCAACGCCACCCCCACGCCGCCGATGTGCAGTTCTCCTATCGCCCCCATCGGCACCGGGCGCCCACGGGCGTCCAACAAGTACGCGCGGGTATTGCCGATCGGTTTACCAATCGGCAAACGCGCCTCCCCTTCGGCCCGCTCGATACGCGCCGTGGTCGCAAAGGTCGTGGTCTCCGTCGGCCCATAGGCATGGATCAGTTGCACCGGCCCTTGTTCTTGCAGCAACCGCGCATAAGCGCCCGGATCCTCTTTCTCCCCCCCGCTGATCAGATATTTCAGCTGCGCCAGCGCGCCGCTGATGCTGTGCACATACTGATTGAACAACGCGGTGGTCAAGAACAGCGTGGTGATGCGATGACGCTGCAGTTCGGCCGCCAGACGTTCGGCTTCCATCATGACCTCCGGCGCTATCACCACCAGCGCACCGCCGTTCAGCAGGGCCGCCCACACCTCCATCGTGCTGGCGTCAAACGCCGGGTTGGCGGCAAAGGCAACGCGGTCTTCAGCGTCAAAGGCGGCGTAGCGATTGTTGCGCACCAAACGAGTAATGCCCTGGTGCGGCGTCATGACCCCTTTCGGCGTACCGGTCGAACCGGAGGTATACATGATGTAGGCCGTCGTGCCGCTCGACAATCGCAACGCCGGATTACCGTCATTGCCTTCGCAATCCTCGACCGGCAGCTGCGGAATGCCCTCATTGCCGGCGGTCTCTGCCAGCATCAGACACGCGCCGCTGTCATTGACGATCCACGCCTGACGCGCGGTCGGCAGTTGCGGATCGAGGGGCACATACGCCGCACCGGCCTTGACGATCGCCAGTTGGGCGCAAACCAGTTCGATGCTGCGCGTCAGCCGCACCGCGACCCGATCGCCCGGTTGTACGCCGCGCTCAATCAGCCGGTGCGCCAACCGGTTAGCGCGCGCATTCAACTGCGCGTAACTGAGCTGCCGCGCCCCCTGGATCACGGCGACGGCCTGTGGCGTCAACTGCGCCTGTTGTTCAAACAGTTCGTGCACGCAGGTATCCGCCGGGTAAGGTTCCGTCGTATGATTCCAGCTGCACAGCTGCAGCGCATACTCCTCATCCGGCATCACGTCCAGTTCGCAGATCGGTGTCTGCGGCGCCTCTTCCAGCGCCTGCGCCAAGGCGCTCAACGCCTGCGCCATGTAACCGCACACGCGCTGCGCTTCAATCGGCTGTCTGACCTGTGCCGTCAGGCCCAACGAATCGCCGCCGTCCTCGACCGACAACACGAACGGATAGTTGGTGCGTTCCTGGCTATCCAACAGCGTCACGCCGGCCGGCAAGGCAGTCTCCTCGCCGCTGTTATGCCGATAGTTCAGTAGGGCGCTGAACAGCGGCGTGCCCGCGGCGACGCCGCTGCAGCGCTGCGCCAAGGCCAGCGGCGCATGCTCATGGGCCAGCAGTCCGCTCAGCCGGATATGCGCCTGCAACGCCGCCGATTCTGCGCCAACCTCATTGACATCTAGCCGCAGCGGCAAGGTGTTGATAAACAGTCCGAGCGCCCGTTCCGCCCCGTCTCCGGCCTGCATGCGGCCCAGCAACACGGTGCCGAACACCACCTCATCGCGGCCGGTGGCGCGCGCCAGCACCTGCGCCCAGGCCAGATGGCACAGACTGGCCAGGCTGACGCCCATCCGTCGCGCCTGCCGCCGCAGCTGCTGATTGAGCGCATGCGGCAATGCCAGGTGCGCCGTCGAGATATCTCGCCCTTCGCCATGCACATCGCTCAGGCCGAACGGCAGCGACGGTTCATCGATATCCGCCAGCAGAGTGCGGAAGAACTGCTCGTGTTCAGCGTTGCTGACGCCGAGCCGCGCCTGCGCCACCGCGTTGCGGAACGGCGGCGCCTTGGCCAATTCGTCTCCGCGTCCGGCCAGGATCAGATTGATTTCCTCCTGCATCACCGCCAGGGTCGAGTGGTCGCCGATCAGGTGATGCCACTGCTGGAGCACACACCAACTGCCCTCCTCTTCCCGTGCAGCGACAAAGCTCAGTAACGGCGCGCGCGTCAGGTCTGGCCGTACGCGGCGCGGATCAAACAACGCCGTCAGCCGCGAACCGATATCGCCCTGCGCCGGATCGAGCCGCAGTTCTTGCAGCGACAACTCGGCCTTGCGCCACACCACCTGCACCGGCGAAGACACGCCCTGGGTGATGAACGCGGTGCGCAGAATGTCATGGCGGTCGATCACCTGCTGCATCGCCGCCAGCCAGGCATCCAGACGCGCACGGCTGTCGAAACGCAGCACCGCGGACAGCTGGTACGGATCGCCCTGCTCCGCCAGCAGATGGTGGAACAAAATCCCCTCCTGCAGCGGCGACAAAGCGTAGATGTCCTGTACGTTGGCCACACCGCCCGGCACCTGCGCCACCACCGCGTCGATCTCCGGCTGGCTCAGCGCCGCCAGCGGCAACATCTCCGGCGTAATGGAAGCGCAACCCGGTTGGATACCGTTGGCCGGCACGCTCACCTCTTGCTGCGTGACCAATGTCTGCGCCAACGTCGACAGCGTCGGCGCGGTGAACAGCGTTTGTACCCCGGCGCTCAACCCCACACGGCGCAGCTGCGCCATCAGTTTGACCGCCAGCAACGAATGGCCACCCAGTTCGAAGAAGTTATCGTGACGTCCTACACGCTCAATGCCCAGCAACTCGCGCCAGATCCCCGCCAGCAGCGTTTCCAGCTCGCCTTCCGGTTCGGCGTAAACCTCACGCACGTAGGCGTCCTCTTGCGGCTCAGGCAGCGCGCGCCGATCCAACTTGCCGTTCGGCGTCAGCGGCAGCGTATCCAGCGCAACCCAGGCCGTCGGCAGCATAAACTCCGGCAACATGCCCGCCAGATACTGCCGCAGCGTCACCGCCAACGTCTGACGGTCCGCTTCAGCCTCCGGCACCACCCACGCCACCAGCCGTTTATTGTTCGCTTCGCCGAGGACATCCACCACCGCTTCGCGCACCGCCGGATGACCAGCCACTCGCGCCTCGATTTCACCGCATTCGATGCGGAAGCCTCGAATTTTCACCTGCCGATCGTTACGGCCTTGGTAGTCGATATTGCCGTCCGGCAGGTAGCGCGCCAGGTCGCCGGTACGATAGATCCGGTCTCCGGGATTGAAGGGATCCGCCAGGAACCGTTCTGCCGTCAGTTCGGCGCGATTGAGATAACCCAATGCCACGCCGGCACCGCCGATATAGAGCTCACCGGTGGCCCCGAGCGGCACCGGCTGCAAATGCTCATCCAGCAGATAGATGTGCGTATTGCCGATCGGCCGGCCGATCGGCAGGCGTTGCCATGGCCCCACTTGTTCAACTATCGCCGCAGTGGCGATAACGGTGCCTTCCGTCGGCCCATAAGCATTGACCAGACGCACCGGCCCCGCCTCTTTCAGCATACGAGCAAAGGCGTGCGGATCCGCGGCTTCACCGCCGCTGATCAGATATTTCAGCTGCGCCAACGTCGCGGCGATGCTATGGACATATTGGTTAAACAACGACGTGGTCAGGAACAAGACGTTAATCTCTTGCCGCACCAGCGCTGCCGCCAACGCATCGGCATCCGTCAACACCTCCGGCGCAATGATCGCCAGACTGGCGCCATTGAGCAACGCGCCCCACATTTCCAACGTGCTGGCGTCGAATGCCGGATTAGCGGCGAAAGCAAAGCGATCGCCGCGTTCGAACGCCGCAAACCGATTGTTAATCGCCAGTCGGAGGATGCCTTGATGCGTCACCATCACGCCTTTAGGCGTGCCGGTCGAGCCCGAGGTATACATGATGTAAGCCGGTGCGTCGCCGGCGCGAGCCACCGCCGGATCGTGGGTCGGATCCTGCCGCAGACGATCGATACGCAGACATTCGATCTCGCCGGCTATCTCGCGATCGAGATCGCGATCGCACAGGATCAACGTCGTTCCGCTGTCGCCGATGATCCACGCCTGCCGCGCAACAGGCAGGTGCGGATCGAGCGGCACATAAGCGGCGCCCGCCTTGAGGATCGCCAACTGGGCAATGACCAGAGAGAAACTGCGTTCGAGCGACGTGGCCACGCGGTCGCCGGGGCGTACACCCTGTCCGATAAGTTGGTGTGCCAGTTGGTTAGCGCGGGCGTTCAATTGCGCGTAGCTAAGGCTGTCCGCCTCGTTTACCAACGCGATGGCATCCGGCGTACGCCGCGCCCACTGTTCAAACTGGACGTGAACAGGGTTCTGCGCCGGATAAGCTTCCGCGGTTCGGTTCCAGCCATACAACAGCAGTTCGCGCTCAGCGGCCGGCAGCAGGTCGATATGCGAAGCAGACTGCGAAGCGTTTGTCGCCATCGCCCGCAGCACCTGCACCAGATAGGCGCCGTAACGCTCGGCGGTGGCGCGATCGAACAACGCCGTGGCGAAGTTCAGCGTGCCGCTGATGCCTTCGCCGTTATCGGCCAGATCGAGCGTCAAATCATACTTGGCGATCCGGTAGCCCAACTCGGCGCTCTCGGCCTGCAGTCCAGGCAGCGGAATATTGCGCACCGAGCCGTCCTGCCAGGCCAGCATCACCTGGAACAGGGGGGTATAGCCCAGATGGCGCGGCGGGTTAACCAGCTCCACCACCTGCTCGAACGGCAGATCGCGGTTTTCCTGCGCCGCCAGCACTGTGTGGCGGATCCGTTCGAGCAGCGTCGGCAGATCCGGATCGTCGCGAAGATCGATGCGCAGCGCCAGCGTGCTGACGAAGAAACCGACCAGCGATTCGGTTTCCAGCCGGCTGCGGTTGGCCTCCGGCGTGCCGATCACCAGCTCCTGCTGTCCGGCCATGCGCGCCAGCACCAGACTCCAGGCCGCCAGCACCGTCATAAACAGCGTGCCGCCATGCTGTCGGCTGAATTGACGCAGCGCCTGCGTCAACTCGGCGTCGATCGCGATCGGCACTTCTGCGCCGCTGAAAGACTGCACCGTCGGGCGCGGCCGGTCGGTCGGCAACGTCAGCAGCGCCGGCGCATCGCTCAGCGTTTCACGCCAGTATTGCGCCTGCGCCGCCAGCCGTTCCGGCGTCAGGTAGCGACGCTGCCAGGCGGCGTAATCCGGGTATTGCAAGGTCGGCGGCGGCAGCGGATCGGCCTCGCCGCGACGGAAAGCGCCGTACAGCACGCCCAATTCGCGCAGCAGTATGCCGGTCGACCAGCCGTCGGAGACGATGTGATGGCAGGTGAGCAGGAACAGATGCTCCTCATCCGCCAGGCGGAGCAGCGCGGCGCGCACCAGCGGACCGGAACTCAGCTCGAAAGGCGCCTCCGCCAGGTGCTGCGCCAGTTGCCGCGCTCGGCTTTGGGTATCCTGCTGCCCACGCAGATCGTGAACCGTCAACGGCAGCGCGTCTGCCGGCAGAATGTGCGTCTGCGGCTGCCCCTCGACGGTGATAAACCGGCTGCGCAACGCTTCGTGACGGGCATAGAGCGCATCCAGACTCTGCCGCCAGGCAGGCAGATCCAGCTCGCCGCGCAGGCTCAGCGCCAGCGGGATATGGTAAGTTTCACTCATTCCCTCCAACTGGGTCAGGAACCACAAGCGCTGCTGAGCAAACGACAGCGGCAATGCGGCGTCGCGCGGCAGAGCTTCGATCGGCGGCAGCGCTTCACTCGTCCTTTGCAGTTGCTGCGCCACTACGTGCAGCGTCGGATTGGCGAACAGGGTCTGCAACGGCAGCTGCCATTCCATCTGTTGCAGACGGTTGGTCAGACGTACCGCCATCAGCGAGTGGCCGCCCAGTTCGAAGAAGTTGTCGTGGCGGCCAACCTGCTCCACGTTCAGCAACTCGCGCCAGATCTCCGCCAGCAGCGTTTCGCGCTCACCCTGCGGCGCTTCGTACGCCGCCTGGCTCTGTATCCCCTGCGGCTCCGGCAGCGCCCGCCGGTCCAACTTGCCGTTCGGCGACAGCGGCAACGCCGCCACCACCACCCAGGCCGACGGCACCATGTAGTCCGGCAGCACCGCGCTCACATGCTGCCGCAGCGCGCCCGCCAGCGTCTCTTCCGCCACGTCCGCCGCCGGCACCACCCACGCCACCAGCCGTTTGTCGTCGCCCACCGCGCGCGCATCCACCACCGCTTCCCGCACCGCCGGGTGCGTCGCCAGCGTCGCTTCTATCTCGCCGCATTCGATGCGGAAGCCGCGGATTTTCACCTGCTGGTCATTGCGCCCCAGGTACTCGATGTCGCCGTTCGCCAGATAGCGCGCTACGTCGCCGGTGCGGTACATGCGCCCGCCCGGCGCGAACGGATCGCTCAGGAAACGCTCCGCCGTCAAGTCGGGCCGATTCAGGTAGCCCCGCGCCACCTGCACCCCGCCGATATACAGCTCGCCCACCGCCCCGAGCGGCACCGGCTGCCCGTGCTCGTCCAGCAGATAGATGCGCGTGTTGGCGATCGGCCGACCGATCGGCACCGACACCCGGTCCGCCTCCCGCGAACAGTGCCAGGCGGTGACGTCCACCGCCGCCTCCGTCGGCCCATACAGGTTATGCAACTCCGCCTGCGGCAGCCGGCGGTAAAACTCCGCCACCAGCGCCGCCGGCAGCGCTTCCCCGCTGCACATCACCCGCACCACGTTGCCGCAGCGCGTCGCCGCCTGCTCATCTGCCAGGAAGCTTTGCAGCATCGACGGCACGAAGTGCAGCGTGGTGACGCCGTACTCTTCGATAGCGCGGCTCAGGTAGTCCGGATCCTTGTGCCCTTCCGGCTTCGCCATCACCAGGCGCGCGCCGACCATCAGCGGCCAGAAGAACTCCCACACCGAGACGTCGAAGCCGAACGGCGTTTTTTGCAGCACCGTGTCCGCCGCCGTCAGGCCGTAGGCCTCCTGCATCCACACCAGCCGGTTGACCACCCCGCAGTGTTCGTTCATCGCGCCCTTCGGTTTACCGGTCGAGCCCGAGGTGTAAATCACGTACGCCAGGTGCGACGCCTGCGCGCGCGGCGCCGGGTTCTCGGCACTCAGCGTCTCCGGCAACGCGGCCTCCAGCGCCAGCTGCGGCGTCGCGGGTTCGCCCAGCGCCGCCCGGCCGGCGGCGTCCGCCAGCAGCAGCACCGGGTCGGCGTCCTGCAGGATGTACTGCAGGCGCTCGCCCGGATAGGCCGGATCCAACGGCACATAGGCGCCGCCGGCCTTGAGGATGCCGAACAGCGCCGTCACCATGTTCAGGCCGCGTTCGGCGCACACCGCCACCCGGCTGTCCGGGCCGACGCCGCGCGCTATCAGCGCGTGCGCCAGCCGGTTGGCGCGGGCGTTCAACCGGGCGTAGCTCAGGCTTTCCGCCCCGCTCACCAGCGCGATGGCATCCGGTGTGCGGCGCACCTGCCGCTCGAACAGCGCCGCCAGCGTCTGATCCAGCGGGTAGTCACGCTCGGTGCGGTTCCAGCCATGCAGCAGCAGCTCGCGTTCCGCTTCCGGCACCACCGCCAGTGAACACACCGGCGTATCCGGCGCCTGCTCCAGTGCTTGCGCCAGTGAGTCCAGCGCCTGCACCATATAGTCACATACGCGCTGCGCATCGATCGCCTCGGTTACCTGCGCCGTAATGCCCAGCGAATCGCCGCCGTCCTCCACCGACAAGACGAACGGATAGTTGGTGCGCTCTTCGGCGCTCAGCAGGCTGACGCCTTCGGGCAGCGACACTGCCTCGCCGTTGTTATGGCGATAGTTGAGCAAGGCACTGAACAGCGGCGCCCCAGGGCTGACGCCGCTGCAGCGCTGCGCCAATGCCAGCGGCGCATGTTCATGCGCCAGCAGCCCGCTCAGCCGCACGTGTGCCTCTCTTGCCGCCGCCTCCGCGCCTCGCCGATCGATGTCCAGGCGCAGTGGCAATGTGTTGATAAACAACCCCAATGCCCGTTCCGCGCCTTCGCCGCCCTGCAGGCGACCCAGCAATACGGTGCCGAACACGACCGCGTCTCGCCCGCTGACGCGCGCCAGCACCTGCGCCCAGGCCAGATGGCACAGGCTGGCCAGGCTGACGCCCAGCCGCCGCGCCTGACGTCGCAATCGCAGATTCAGCGCCGAAGAGAGCGCCTGGTAGCGGCTGACGATCTGCCGTCCCTCGCCATGCACATCACTCAAGCCGAACGGCAGGACCGGCTCGCTGATATCCGCCAACATGTCGCGGAAGAAACGTTCATGCTCTGCTTCGCTGAGCGTCAGGCGCGCCTGCGCCACCGCATTGCGGAACGGCTGGGCGGCGCCAAGCCGTGCGCCGCGACCGGCGAGGATTTCGCTGACCTCTTGCTCCATAAAGGCCAGCGTGGAGTGATCGCCAATCAGATGATGCCACTGCTGCAAGGCGCACCACCGGCCATCCTCCTCTTGCGCGACGGTAAAGTTGAGCAGCGGCGCACGGGTCAGATCCTGTCGCTGATGCAGCGGATCAAAACCGGCCGCCAACTGTTGCCAAACCGGGCCGTCGGCCAGATCGAAACGCCGCTCGCTCAGTGCCAGTTCGGCCTTGCGCCACACCACCTGCACCGGCGAAGACACGCCCTGCGTGATGAACGCGGTGCGCAGAATGTCATGGCGATCGATCACCTGCTGCATCGCCGCCAGCCAGGCATCCAGGCGCGCGCGGCTGTCGAAACGCAACACCGCGGACAGCTGGTACGGATCGCCCTGCTCCGCCAGCAGATGGTGGAACAAAATCCCCTCCTGCAGCGGCGACAAAGCGTAGATGTCCTGTACGTTAGCCACGCCGCCCGGCACCTGCGCCACCACCGCGTCGATCTCCGGCTGGCTCAGCGTCGCCAGCGGCAACATCTCCGGCGTAATGGCGGCGCAACCCGGCAAGATGCGGTTTTCCGGTATGTCGATTTCCCCTTGCGCGCTCACCGCCTGCGCCAGCGCCGCCAGCGTCGGCGTTGAGAACAGCGTCTGCACGTTCGCCGCCAAACCGGCACGCCGCAGTTGAGCCATCAACTTCACCGCCAGCAGCGAGTGGCCGCCCAGTTCGAAGAAGTTGTCGTGGCGGCCAACCTGCTCCACGTTCAGCAACTCGCGCCAGATCTCCGCCAGCAGCGTTTCGCGCTCACCCTGCGGCGCTTCGTACGCCGCCTGGCTCTGCATCCCCTGCGGCTCCGGCAGCGCCCGCCGGTCCAACTTGCCGTTCGGCGACAGCGGCAACGCCGCCACCACCACCCAGGCCGACGGCACCATGTAGTCCGGCAGCGCCGCGCTCACATGCTGCCGCAGCGCGCCCGCCAGCGTCTCTTCCGCCACGTCCGCCGCCGGCACCACCCACGCCACCAGCCGTTTGTCGTCGCCCACCGCGCGCGCATCCACCACCGCTTCCCGCACCGCCGGGTGCGTCGCCAGCGTCGCTTCTATCTCGCCGCATTCGATGCGGAAGCCGCGGATTTTCACCTGCTGGTCATTGCGCCCCAGGTACTCGATGTCACCGTTCGCCAGATAGCGCGCTACGTCGCCGGTGCGGTACATGCGCCCGCCCGGCGCGAACGGATCGCTCAGGAAACGCTCCGCCGTCAAGTCGGGCCGATTCAGGTAGCCCCGCGCCACCTGCACCCCGCCGATATACAGCTCGCCCACCGCCCCCAGCGGCACCGGCTGCCCGTGCTCGTCCAGCAGATAGATGCGCGTGTTGGCGATCGGCCGACCGATCGGCACCGACACCCGGTCCGCCTCCCGCGAACAGTGCCAGGCGGTGACGTCCACCGCCGCCTCCGTCGGCCCATACAGGTTATGCAACTCCGCCTGCGGCAGCCGGCGGTAAAACTCCGCCACCAGCGCCGCCGGCAGCGCTTCCCCGCTGCACATCACCCGCACCACGTTGCCACAGCGCGTCGCCGCCTGCTCATCTGCCAGGAAGCTTTGCAACATCGACGGCACGAAGTGCAGCGTGGTGACGCCGTACTGTTCGATAGCGCGGCTCAGGTAGTCCGGATCCTTGTGCCCTTCCGGCTTCGCCATCACCAGGCGCGCGCCGACCATCAGCGGCCAGAAGAACTCCCACACCGAGACGTCGAAGCCGAACGGCGTTTTTTGCAGCACCGTGTCCGCCGCCGTCAGGCCGTAGGCCTCCTGCATCCACACCAGCCGGTTGACCACCCCGCGGTGTTCGTTCATCGCGCCCTTCGGTTTACCGGTCGAACCCGAGGTGTAAATCACGTACGCCAGGTGCGACGCCTGCGCGCGCGGCGCCGGGTTCTCGGCACTCAGCGTCTCCGGCAACGCGGCCTCCAGCGCCAGCTGCGGCGTCGCGGGTTCGCCCAGCGCCGCCCGGCCGGCGGCGTCCGCCAGCAGCAGCACCGGGTCGGCATCCTGCAGGATGTACTGCAGGCGCTCGCCCGGATAGGCCGGATCCAACGGCACATAGGCGCCGCCGGCCTTGAGGATGCCGAACAGCGCCGTCACCATGTTCAGGCCGCGTTCGGCGCACACCGCCACCCGGCTGTCCGGGCCCACGCCGCGCGCAATCAGCGCGTGCGCCAGCCGGTTGGCGCGGGCGTTCAACCGGGCGTAGCTCAGGCTTTCCGCGCCGCTCACCAGCGCGATGGCATCCGGCGTGCGGCGCACCTGCCGCTCGAACAGCGCCGCCAGCGTCTGATCCAGCGGGTAATCACGCTCGGTGCGGTTCCAGCCATGCAGCAGATGCTCCCGTTCGGCGAGCGGCAGCAAATCGATATGGGATACCGATCGCGGGTTATTCAGCGTCATCGCCCGCAGCGCCTGTACCAGGTAAACGCCGTAACGCTCGGCGGTGGCGCGATCGAACAACGCCGTGGCGAAATTCAGCGTGCCGCTGATGCCTTCGCCGGTATCGGCCAGATCGAGCGTCAGATCGAACTTCGCCGCGCTGTATTCCAGCCCGGCCAATTCGGCCTGCAGCCCAGGCAGCGGAATATCGCGCACCGAGCCGTCCTGCCAGGCCAGCATCACCTGGAACAGCGGGGTATAGCCCAGATGGCGCGGCGGGTTGACCAGCTCCACCACCTGCTCGAACGGCAGATCGCGGTTTTCCTGCGCCGCCAGCACCGTGTGGCGGACCCGTTCGAGCAGCGTCGGCAGATCCGGATCGTCGCGAAGATCGATGCGCAGCGCCAGCGTGCTGACGAAGAAACCGACCAGCGATTCGGTTTCCAGCCGGCCGCGGTTGGCCTCCGGCGTGCCGATCACCAGCTCCTGCTGTCCGGCCATGCGCGCCAGCACCAGGCTCCAGGCCGCCAGCACCGTCATAAACAGCGTGCCGCCATGCTGTCGGCTGAATTGACGCAGCGCCTGCGTCAACTCGGCGTCGATCGCGATCGGCACTTCTGCGCCGCTGAAAGACTGTACCGTCGGACGCGGCCGGTCGGTCGGCAACGTCAGCAGCGCCGGCGCATCGCTCAGCGTTTCACGCCAGTATTGCGCCTGCGCCGCCAGCCGTTCCGGCGTCAGGTAGCGACGCTGCCAGGCGGCGTAATCCGGGTATTGCAAGGTCAGCGGCGGCAGCGGATCGGCCTCGCCTCGACGGAAAGCGCCGTACAGCGCGCCCAATTCGCGCAGCAGTATGCCGGTAGACCAGCCGTCGGAGACGATGTGATGGCAGGTGAGCAGGAACAGATGCTCCTCATCCGCCAGGCGGAGCAGCGCGGCGCGCACCAGCGGCCCCTGCGTCAAATCGAACGATTGAGTGGCCGCCTGACGACACAGCGTTTCAGCCTGCGCGGGGTGACGTCGCAGATCGTGGAACGCAAGCGGTAACCCGTTTGCCGGCAAAATCTGTACCTGTGGCCGATCTTCCCGGGTGATGAACCGGCTGCGCAGCGATTCGTGGCGCGCATAGAGCGCGTCCAGCCCCTGTTGCAACGCCTGCCGGTCCAACCGACCGCGCAGCCGCAACGCCAGCGGGATATGGTAGGTTTCGCTCATCCCCTCCAACTGGGTCAGGAACCACAGACGCTGCTGAGCAAACGACAGCGGCAATTCCCCATCGCGCGCCACCGGCAGCATCGGGATCGATTCCTGCGTCGGCGCAACCTGCAGCGCCTGGGCCAACACGTGCAACACCGGACTGGCGAACAGCGCCTGCAACGGCAGCTGCCATCCGGCCTGTTGCACGCGGTTCGCCAGGCGCACCGCCATCAGCGAATGCCCGCCCAGTTCGAAGAAGTGGTCGTAACGGCCAATCCGTTCTACGCCCAACAGCTCATGCCAGATAGCCGCCAACAGATTTTCTGCCTCGCCCTGCGGCGGCGCATAGGCCTCGCGCGCACAGGCGTCGACCTGCGGCACCGGCAGGGCGCGCTTGTCCAATTTGCCGTTGCCGGTCAGCGGCAACGCCTCCAGCCAAACGTAAGCCGCCGGCACCATATAGTCCGGCAACCGCGCCTGCAGATGCCGGCGCAATTCGGTCGCCAGCGTAGCGCGTTCCGTCTCCGGCGCCGGAACCACCCACGCCACCAGTCGCTTATTCCCGTCGCCATCGTCGATAGCGTCCACGGCTACGCTGCGCACGCGCGGATCGGCGCTCAGCTGCGCTTCCACCTCACCGCACTCGATGCGGAAGCCGCGGATTTTCACCTGCTGGTCGTTGCGCCCCAGGTATTCGATATCCCCCCCCGGCAGATAGCGCGCCAGATCGCCGGTGCGATACATGCGCGCACCCGGCGCCCGGTTGAAAGGGTCTTCGAGAAAACGTTCCGCCGTCAATTCGGGCCGGTTCAGGTACCCTCGCGCCACCCCTTCACCGCCGACGTACAGTTCGCCGATCGCCCCCATCGGCACCGGTTCGCCATCGCCGCCAAGCAGATACAGCCGCAAATCCGGAATACGGCAGCCGATCGGGCTGGCGACGATCGCCGTATCCTGCGCCGACAGCGGCCGGTACGTCACGTGCACCGTGGTTTCGGTGATGCCGTACATGTTGACCAATCGCGTCTGCCGGTTCTCTGGACGAGCAAACCACGGCGCGAGATCGGAAGGCTTCAGCATTTCACCACCGAACACGATCTCGCGCAGCTGATGGCGCGCTTCGCTGTGTGCCTGAGCCTGGATAAAGGCTTTGAAGGCGCTCGGCGTCTGATTCAGTACCGTGATGCCGCTGCGGCAGACGAAATGATAAAAGTCCGGCGCCGAACGGGCGATCTCCTGCGGTACGATGAACAGCTGGCCGCCATACAACCAGGCGCCCCAGATCTCCCAAACCGAAAAGTCGAAGGCGAATGAGTGGAACAGGCACCACTTGTCGGCGGCGCTGAAGTTAAACCAGGCGTTGGTGGCGCTGAACAAGCGCGCGACCTGGCGATGCTCCACCATGACCCCTTTCGGTTTGCCGGTCGAACCGGAGGTGTAAATCACATACGCCAGGTGTGATGGCCGCACCTCGACGTCCTGCAGATCGTCGCTTTTCCCCGTCAACGGCTGTTCCAGCGCCAATACCGGCACCTCGCAGCCGCCCAGCGCTTGCCTGCCAAGTTCATCCGCCAACAGCAGCACCGGCGCGGAGTCCGCCAGGATGTACTGTAGCCGCTCTCCGCTATAGGCGGGATCCAACGGCACATAGGCGCCGCCGGCTTTGAGGATCCCCAGCAACCCGGCCAGCATCGGCAGACCGCGTCCGGCGCACAGCGCCACCAGACTGTCCGGTTGTACGCCAAGCTCTACCAGCCGATGGGCCCATCGGTTCGCCCAGGTATTCAATTCAGCGTAAGTCAGGCTGTCGTCGCCGTATGTCATCGCCGTCGCATCTGGCGTGCGTTTGACCTGCGCTTCGAACAGCCGATGCAGACACGCCGCCGGCGAGTGCGAAGCAACGGTGTGATTGAGGCTCTGCAGCAACTGCGTGCGTTCTTCTTCGGAAACCAGATTGAGTTCGCCGATGGTGCGACGATGAGAGCCCGCTCTCACCGCGTCGTTGAGCAGCATCAGCAGATGTTGCGTCGCACGCAACATCTGTTCGTCAGCCACTGAGGCGGCGTCGTATACCCAACGGAAGGCGCCGTCAGCCTTGCAGATTTGCAATACCGCGCGCGAGCCGGAAGCCATGATGGCAGCCACGCCCTCGTCTTCAGGCTGCAACCCTGTCTCTGAACGCCGGCTGACGATCGATACCGCCGTCGGCCAAGCTTGGGGCGCCCGCAGATCCGCATCGCCCGTCAGCAACGCGGGATGATAATCAGCATGAGCGCGCAACCGGCCGTATTCTTGTTCCAGCGCGGCCAATGCCTGCTGGAAATTGTAGGAGTGATCAACTGAGACCTGCAGCGGCAGCACGCGCGCGCTCAGGTGAGCCCAACGTCCCCAATCCCGATCGTTCGACGTAATCCAACCCAGCTGAAAATCGGTTTCATTACACATGCGCGCCAGATAGAGGGTTGCTGCCGCCAGCACCTGCTCGCCGGCAATCTTTTCCAGGCGCTGCCAGGCCGTGGCCTGCCAGCGTGCGGGAAGGTCCGCCCGGCGGTCAGGCCCTGGCGGGAACGGCGCCGGATAAAAGCGTGTCAGACGCGGTTGCCAGAAAGCGGCGCTGTCAGCGCTGGCGCCATACGCCGCGCCTAACAGCGAAGCTTCAGCATCGCTAAGCGTCGGCAAGACCGAGCCGACAAACAGGCCGCAGGCCTGCGCCAGCGCATCACCCGGCTGAATCGAGTCGTCGGCGCGCAAGAACGGCCCGACGCGCACCACGCCGGGATGCGCGGCGATCTCCCAGCCGTCGGTCTCGATGCGCAGCAGGGTGCCGGGTTCGGCCTGGCGTTCATCGCTCACCGCCAGCAGCGTCGTCACGCCCAGCACGCGCTCCGCCAACAGTATCTTCGTCGCGCATCCCGCGCCATGGCTCAGCGAGCTCACCAGGCGCTGCAGCGCCTGAGCCGGGCGATCCCAACGGATGATGCCGCCGGCAGGCGGTTGCCGCCGGTTGGCGTAAAAGCTGCCGCCGGCCTCGGCATCCGCCAACGTCGCCACTTGCCGATCCAACGCTTCGATCGTTCCCGTCGTTGAAGCGTTCAGCGCGCGTAAAATGAACTGGAAACGACGCTGCAAAACATCCAGATCGTCTAATGAATTTGCATAGGCGGCGTCAGAAAAAGTGACGTCCAGTTCATTCGCCTGCTGGTCTTCATACAGCATAATCTGTAGATCGCCGGACGGAATATTGCCACCGTAATACCAACGGGTGCGGCATCCCCAGAAAGGATCGCCGTGGTCGAAAGAAACGATGTTAATTGAAGGGCCAAACCAGGCGGAATCCGTCGCGCCATTATCACGCCGAATATCCTCCCCGCGATATAATTGATGGCGAACCACTTTCGCTATTTCAGCCGCCACTTTCTGGATAAATTCAGCCAGACTTAGTTGAGGTTCAACCTTAATAATCAAAGGGACAACGTTAGAGGTCATACCAATACTGTTTCGTTCCCTTGTCCCGGTCACCGGCATGCTGAAATTAAGATATTCGCTGCCGGTTAAGCTGTAGAAACATAATGCTACGGCGGCGGCCAATATATGCGCACGGTGTACGCCGATATTGTCGGCCTGCCGCTGCAGCCGATCCAGGGCGTCTTTTTCCAGCAGCTGCGTGTTGTGGTGCATCGCAGCGTCTGGCGTCAATACGGCCCTGCGTGACAAGCTCTGCGGCGCGGCGGCGGTGTATTCCCGCCAAAACGCCTGATCGGAAGAAAAGCGCGAAGAGTCGCGGTACTTGATGTCGTTTTCATACAGCAGAGAGAAATTGCAGTTGGCGAATTCAGGGATGACGCCGCCGGACGCCAGCGCGTTATAGTAAGCCGCGATGCGCCGCATCACTTCCTCAGCGCTGCGGCCGTCGGTGATCATATGGTGGAAACGGCGATAGAGGATGTAGCGCTGTGGTGCGAGCGTAATGACATAAAAACTAAAAGGTTCTTCTCCCGTAGCGCGGCGCGGCAGCGCCGAATCCGCCACCATCCAACGTCTGGCCGCCTGCAGAGGATCGGGCTCCTTGCTGAGATCGAGCGTGAACAGCGGCTCATGTGTACGTGGCGCGCGGTATTGATAAAGCTCACCGTCTTTTTCCACAAAATGCGCTTGCAGAGCCGGCGTTTCTTCGACGATGGCGTCGATGGCTTGCCGCAGCAGTTTAACGTTGAGCGGCCCGTCGACCTGTCCGTAGCCCCAGATATTGAACGACAAATCTTTGGAGATGTTTTCCCCCAGCCAGAGTTCACGCTGGGCGGTTGTTATTTCATGCAGCTCAACTTTCTCCGTTGCGGCCTGAGACCCTGCACGGAATTCCCCACTCTTCACATCAGTTTGTTTGTTCATAATATTCTCTAGCACGTTTTCATTACGTTAATGAAATAGACCGTCAGGATTTAGGCAAAGACTGGCCGCCCGACAGTTCAAGTCAGAATAAAAAAACCGTAGAAAAGCTGGGTCTCCCCCAACTAAGAAAGGATAGAATGGCTAATCCAGAGGTCCCCCCTGCGCCTCAATTTGCTGAGCTGTGAAGTATAGGAGAGGATATTTTTTTTGGCGAAACGTGCGAAAGGGAATAAATGACCATTTTATTTCCCCGATATTACTCAGGGATGACGAGGGTATTGAACTTGTATTAACCTGAGATGATTAGAGAATAATTAATATTTTTTTGTATTATTCATCGAGGTTAATATGCAGCAATTCTTACGATAAGAGCCTCTCCATATCAATAAGTTATACTTTATTGTTTGAAAAACAATAATTAATAATTTAATTAATTCATTGTCATCGAAATTTATGCCCGGTTTTATCGGCAGCGGCTCTATCGCTTTTTGTTATAACAATGGGAAAAATTATGCTGAAAAAATTTTGCGTTTTTTCGTGCGCAAATCAACGGCACCGTTCCCAACCGCAGACAATGTCAATGGGGCGGCAGAGCCCGCCCCAAGAGGTCTTACCACATCAGCCGGCCGATCAATGGCGCGGCCACGACCGTGATGATGCCGGCCAGCATCATCACCAAACTCGACACCACGCCCTCCTGCGGCCCCAGCTCATAGGCGCGGGCAGTGCCGGCGCCGTGCGACGAGGCGCCAAATCCGGCGCCCTTCGCCAGACGGCTGCGCACCGCCAGCCGCAAAAACAAAATATCCCCCACCGCCATGCCGAACACCCCGGTGATCACCACGAACAGCGCCACCAGATCCGGCTGCCCGCCCATCTGTTTGGCGGCCTCCAGCGCGAACGGCGTGGTGATCGACCGCACCGCCAGGCTGCGCTGCACCTCTTCCGGCAGCGTCAACAGGCGCGCCAGCCACACCGAGCTGTACACCGCCACCAGCACCGCGGTCGTTACCCCGGCGGTCAGCGACAGCCAGTGGCGACGGATGATATGCAGATTCTCGTACACCGGCACCGCGAAGGCGATGGTCGCCGGCCCCAGCAGCCACAGCAGCCAGTGGGTTTCACCGATGTAGTCCTGATAGGAGATATGGGTGACCACCAGCAGCAACACCAGAATCATCGGCGTCAGCACCAGCGGCATCAGCAGCAACGTGCGGCGGCGGCGATAGAGTTTCTTGTTGGCGAAATACAGCGCCAGCGTCGCCAGAAAACAGGCCAGGCTAAGGATAAAATCATTCATGGCGCTGCTTCCGCCGCTGCAGCCAAATCTCCAGCCGATATACCCTGTCCACCACCAGCCCGGTGGCGCCCAGCGTCAGCATGGTGCTGACTGCGATCACCAGAAAGATCTTCCAGCCCTCGACCATCAGCAGCTGGGCATAGTTGACCACCGCCACCACCGCCGGCACGAAAAACAGCAGCATTTCCGCCAGCAGCCAGCGGGAGCCGGCCTTGACCCAGCTGAGCGGCAGAATGCGCAGCAGGATCAGCGCCAGCAGCATCAGCATGCCGACGATATTGGCGGGGAGCGGCAGGTGGAATTGTTGCACCAGGCGATCGGCGATCAGGAACAGCGCCGCATACAACGCCACCTGAATCGGCACCTGCAAACGGGTCAGCAGGGAGGGGGCAACGCGGCGTAACGCCAGAGACATGAAAGATGACCTCAAACAATAATTGACGGCCTACAGTATACGCAGCCGGGAAACCACGCCTGAAATGAATTAAAATTATCGACATCATGCCGTCCGGGAATAGTTTCCCGCCGGTAGCGTCCCCAAGGAGAACCCTAACGTGGATGTCCGCACCCTGCGCTACTTCGTTGAAGTGGTGCGCCAGCAAAGCTTCACCCGCGCGGCGGAAAAACTGTTCGTCACCCAGCCCACCATCAGCAAAATGCTGCGGCATCTGGAGGAGGAGCTGGAATGCACGCTGCTGATCCGCGAAGGCCGCAAGCTGCGCCTGACCGACAGCGGCCAGGCGGTGTATCAGCGCGGCCTGACGATCCTCGACGAATTCCGCCAGTTGGAGGCGGAGCTGGAAGACATCAGCTCGGTGAAAAAGGGCGTGTTGCGGCTGGGCATTCCGCCGATGGTCGGCAGGCAGATCGCCGATCTGATCCGCCGCTTTCGTCAGACCTACCCCGGCATCGAATTGAAGATTTCCGAGCTGGGCGGGCTGTCGGTCGAACAGGCGGTGATGTCCGGCGAACTGGATCTGGCGATGACGGTGTTGCCCTTCGACTCGGAGCAGCCGCTGACCTTTCTGCCGCTGCTGGGCCACCCGATGTGCGTGGTGGCGCCGCGCACGCCGCAGTGGCTCAACCGCACCAGCATCAATATCGCCGAATTGGCCGACAGCCCGATCCTGATTTATAACGAAGACTTTGCGCTGTACAAGATGCTGATGAAGGCGTTTCGCCTGGCCGGTTTTGAACCGCAAATCGCGGTGCGCAGCGGCCAATGGGACTTCCTCGCCTCGATGGTGCAGGCCGGCGTGGGCATCGCCATGCTGCCGGAGCCGGTTTGCCGCTGGCTGGATAAGGAAAACCTGGTCTGGCTGCCGCTGGAACCGCGCATGGAATGGAAAATCGGCCTGATCTGGCGCCAGGGCAGCTATTTGTCGCACAGCGCACAGGCCTGGATCGCCTGCTGCCGCGACTACTGGCCGCCGCTCAAGTAGCCAAAAAACAAGGGCCGCACAGGCGGCCCTTCAGGATGGGGATAACGAGGAAAAACGTTTATTCCTCCCTCTGCGTTTACCCCTCGCGCTCGATCAACAGCGCTTCGAGCAAATCGAGATCGTGCAGCAGTTTTTGCAGCGTCTCGTTGCTGATTTTCTGCGTGGCGCGCAGGTGGTACAGCTCGCCGCGCTCGGCGCGCAGCGCCGTCAGGCGGAAACGCCGCTCGAGGTTTTCCATCGCCAGCGCATTCTCGATATCGTCTTTCGACGCGATACGCCGCCGCAGCATGCCCGTCACCCGCGAGCTGACCTCTTTCAACACCTGCGGATCGAGATTCTCTTCGGTATCGGCGACCAGGCGCTCTTCCATTTTATTCACGCTCTCGATCGCCACCTCGGCTGCCATAGCGATCGCCATGCGCTCTTCCTGCTTGCTGGCGCTCTTGTCGGTCACCTGCACGCCGCGCAACAGCAGCGGTAACGCCAGCACGCCGACAATCAACGACAGCAGGATCACCCCGGCGGCGATAAACACCAGCTGATAACGCGCCGGGAAGGCGGTGCCGTCGCTCAACAACAGCGGTATCGACAGCACGCCGGCCAGGGTAATCGCCCCGCGCACCCCGGCGAACGACGCCACCCACAGCTCACGCGTGCTGTAATCGCCGAACTGCAGCGGACGCTTTTTCATAAAGCGGTTGCTGGCCTTCTTCATCACCCACAGCCAGGTGAAACGCAGCACCAGCAGCGCGGCGTAGATGGTGGCCACGTCGGCGAACAGATACCAGGTCTGGATGGTCGGATCCAGCTCCGCCTGCAGGATGGAGGTTTCAAGAATGCCCGGCAGCTGCAGGCCCAGCATGATGAACACCATGCCGTTGAACACGAATTCCAGCATCGCCCACACGCTGTTGGCGCGCAGGCGCATCGCCAGCGGCGCGTTGCGGATCACGCCGGATTGGCTGATGGTCATCCCCGCCGCCACCGCCGCCAGGATGCCGGAAACGCCGATATGTTCGGCGATCAGGTAGGACGCGAACGGCAGCAGCAGCAGGAACACGATCTGGGTCGCCGGATCGTCGCCGCTCCAGCGGCTCATCACCCGCAGCGATTTACTGTAAGTCCAGGTGACCGCCACGCCGGCCAACAGGCCGCCGATCGCCACTTTGAGGAATTCAAGGGTCGCGCCGCCCACGGTGAACACCATCGTGCCCATCGCCACCGCGATGGCGAACTTGAGCGACACCAGGCCAGACGCGTCATTCATCAGCGCCTCGCCCTCGAGCACGCCCATGATCGGCTTGGGAATCCGCCCTTTGCCGACGATGCCGGACAGCGCCACGGCATCAGTCGGCGACAGCACCGCCGCCAGCGCGAAGGCCGCCACCAGCGGAATGCCCGGCACCATGGCGTAGATCAGATAACCGACGCCGACCACGGTGATCAGCACCAGCACCAGCGCCAGGCCGAGAATTTCACGCCCGTGATGCAGGAACTCGCGCGTCGGCGTTTTCCAGCCGTCGGCGAACAGCAACGGCGGGATGAACAGCACCAGGAACAGTTCGGGATCAAAATCGACGTGCAGCCCGAAATGCGGCCAGGCCAATAGGGCCCCGATGGCGATTTGCATCAGCGGCAGCGGCACCTGGAACGGCAACATGCGCGTCACCACCCCGGACAGGGAGACCACCAGGATCAAAATGAGGATTGTAAAAAAGATTTCCATGCTTTCCTTAGACTCTACGATTCAGACGACATCGGCTCAGGGCCTGCGTTGGTCCCGATAGTAGATCACTTTTTTTACAGCCGTTAAAGCTTGTTGTGCCTTTCAAAACGCGGTGCAGAGCAGAAGAAGACTTATCTTAAGAAGGGAATTGCCGTCACAGGCTCCCCCGCCCGATGGGCGAGGGAAACCCAAGAGGCTTAAATCGCCCAGCCGCCGGCGTAGAACGCCACCAGCGCCACGGCGATCAGCACGGTGCCGATGTTCAGCTTGCGCCATTCGCCGGAGAAGATGCGGCCGATGACCAGCGAGCTGAAGCCCAGCATGATGCCGGTGACGATGTTGCAGGTCAGCACGATGAACACGGCGCACAGCAGGCCGGCCATCGCGTCGACGAAGTCGTTGAAGTCCAGCTTGGTGACGTTGCTCAGCATCAACAGGCCGACGTACATCAGCGCCGGCGCGGTGGCGTAGACCGGCACCAGATAGGCCAGCGGCGACAGGAACAGGATCAGCAGGAACAGAACGCCGACCACGGTGGCGGTCAGGCCGGTCTTGCCGCCCGCTGCGGTGCCGGCGGCGGACTCGATGTAGACCGCGGCGGGCGCGGCGCCCACCAGCCCGGAGAAGATGCTGCTCAGGGAATCCGAGGTCAGCGCCTTGCCGCCGTTGATGATCTGTCCGTCTTTATCCAGCAGGTTGGCCTGCCCGGCCACCGCGCGGATGGTGCCGGTGGCGTCGAACACCGCAGTCATCACCAGCGCCAGCACGCTCGGCAACACCACCGGCTGCAACGCACCCATGATATCCAGACTGAAGATCAACGATTTGCCGTCAGCGTCCGCCAGGCTAGGCATGGCGAACAGCCCCTGGTATTTCACCGCCGGATCGACGAGCAGGCCGATGATGGAAATGGCGATGATCACCAGCAGAATGCCGCCGGGCACGCGCAGTTTCTCCAGGCCGAAGATCACCGCCAGACCGACCAGCGTCATCACCACCGGGAAAGAGGTGAAGGCGCCGAGCGCCACCGGTAAGCCATCCAGCGGGTTCTTCACCACCAGGCCGACGCCGTTGGCGGCGATCAGCAGCAGGAACAGACCGATGCCGATGCCGGTGCCGTGCGCCACGCCCATCGGCAGATTGCGCAGGATCCAGGCACGGATACCGGTGACCGAGATGACGGTAAACAGCACGCCCATCACGAACACCGCGCCCAGCGCCACCGGAATGCTGATGTGCTGGCCGAGCACCAGGCTGAAAGCGGTGAAGGCGGTCAACGAGATCGCACAGCCGATGGCCATCGGCAGGTTAGCCCACAGCCCCATCAGCAGCGAGCCCAGCCCGGCCACCAGGCAGGTGGAGACGAACACCGCCGCCGGCGGGAAACCCGCTTTGCCCAGCATGCTCGGCACCACGATCACCGAGTACACCATCGCCAGGAAGGTGGTCAGCCCCGCCACCACTTCCTGTCGCACGCTGCTGCCGCGCGCGGAAATTTTAAAATAGCCATCAAGCCCGCCGGTTGGTTTTGCGGCGTGGTTCGCTTGAGAGTTCGACATAGGTTACTTCCCCTGTGTTTCATTAATCGGCCCGTCACAGCAGGCCTGTCATCTCGCCCGCGCCCGATCGCCACGTAATCGTTTACGTCACGTTCCGCTTCCTTGCCCTTCCGTCGCATCGCCAACGGCAATGCGCACCAAGGCAAACGTTTAACTCGCAGCGCGCGGTACGGGTAATTTATGGTGGTTTATTCAAGGCAAACGATTATCCTGCCTTCCATAGCGTCTAATCAACTAAAGATCGCGACAATTTATGCAGAAAGCGGCGGGAAGGGCTTCTGCGCGAAATGACGGGGCGATCCGGCGCCCCTGCCAGCCTGTTTCACGGCGATCTTATTGCGCCTGCACCGCTGCGGGATCCATATACATCAATTCCCAGATATGGCCGTCCAGGTCCTGAAATCCGTGACCGTACATCACGCCATAGTCCCGCGGCGGATGATAGGTATTGCCGCCGCCGGCGATCGCCTTGCGCACCAGTTCGTCCACCGCCGCTCGGCTGGGTTGCGACAGGCACACCAACACTTCGGTGGCCTGTTTGGCGTCGCCGATCGGGTTGGGGGTAAACATCCTGAATTTGTCGTGGGTCAGCAGCATCACGTAAATCGTGTCGCTGACCACCATGCAGGCGGCGGTATCGTCGGTAAATTGCGGGTTGAAGCTGAAGCCAAGCTGGGTGAAAAACGCCATTGAGGCGGGCAGATCGCGTACGGGCAGATTTACGAAGATTTGCGTAGCCATGGGCTACCTCCGATGAAGAATGACCCCATCGAGTATAGCCCATCCGCTTAACTCAGCAGGTCGTAAGGGCCGCCCTGTTCCAGTGCCCGCTGGTAAGCGGGCCGGGCGTGGATGCGCTGCAGGAAGCCGCGCAGTTTCGGGCAATTGTCCAACGCGCCGCGCGCCGCCATCGCCTCGAGCGGGAAGCTCATCTGTATGTCCGCCGCGCTGAAATCGTTGCCGACGAACCAGCTGCCCTTGTTCAGGTACTGTTCGAGATACTCGCAGTGCGGCGCGATCTGTTTGTCGAGGTATTCGCGCTGTACGCCCTTGCCGATCGCGCCCGCCACCGGCCGCAGCAGCCAGGGGATCGGCGGCTGGCCGAGACGGCTGAACACCAGCTTCATCACCAACAGCGGCATCAGCGATCCCTCAGCGTAGTGCAACCAGTAGCGGTATTGCTGGCGCGCGTGGAAGTCCGTCGGCATAAACATGCCCTGTGCGTCGTAGGCTTCCTGCAAGTATTCGATAATGGCGCCGGATTCCGCCAGCGTCAGATCGCCATCGACGATCACCGGCGATTTGCCCAGCGGGTGGATCTTTTTCAGCGCCGGCGGCGCCAGCAGAGTGTGCGGATCGCGCTCGTAGCGTTGCACCTGATAGGGCACGCCCAGCTCTTCCAAAAACCACAGAATGCGCTGCGACCGCGAGTGATTGAGATGATGAACAATGATCATGATGACGCTCCTGTCCGCTGCCACACCAGTTCGCCGATCTGCACGCCGTTGCCGAGCTGCAGCGGCACCGTGCGCAACGTCAGCCGATCGGCGTTAAAGGCGTAAAAGCGCACCTGACGGCTGCCTATCCAATTGGGGAACGAACAGCCTTCAACCTGATGCACCACCCGTTGCTCGCTTTCTTCCACCTGATAACGGCCGAAATAGCAAATCATATTGATGAAGGCGGCATGGATCTCCCGCTCGGATCCCTGCGCCAAATCGTCGGCGACGAAACGCGGCCGCACGGCGCTGTATAGCTGCGCCGCCATCGTGCCGTTGGCCTCATAGTGGATGCGCCCCAACACCTGCTCGCCCAACGGGTAATTCAGCTCACCGTTCTGGTTTTTGAACGCCGACGACACCAACGCCCAGTTGCCGATAAACGCGTTTACCGTCATGACGCTTCTCCGGTTAAGGATCGTCTGTAAAGGGTAGTGGCAATTTTTGCCGCACGCCAACGGCTGAAAAACCGTCAATTTATTTGACAGAGATACTCAAAACTCTCCGGTTTTTTATTCACACCCGGTGCACTAGTATTTAACACATCGAGAGACAACACGCTCTCACCTAATAAATACTCTGAGGAACACATCATGAAAAACGTCAAAATTTTTGCTACCGCTGCACTGCTGGCTACCGCTTCTTTCGCTACCTTCGCCGCTGAGCTGCCAACCAGCCAGCCAGCCGCAGACGCGCAGAAAATCGGCGTAGTCACCGTGAGCGGCGCCGCCAACCTGAGCGCGCTGGAAAGCGAACTGGCCAGCAAAGCCGCCGCGTCGGGCGCCAGTTCCTACCGCATCGTCGCCGCCGGCGGCCAAAACAAACTGTACGGCACCGCAGAAATCTTCAACTGATCGTCGGACAGCCAATCGACGGAAGAAAGAAGCCCCGCAAGGGGCTTTTCTCGTTTCAGGCGGCCAGAGCTCTTTGTGGACAGTGATCGCCATTCATTTCACCCATACTGAATGACAGCGCAATCCCCTCACCCACTTTGGAGAAATAGCATGACGACAGCACAACCTCTGCAAGGCAAAGTCGCATTCGTTCAGGGCGGCTCCCGCGGCATCGGCGCCGCCATCGTGAAACGGTTGGCGAACGAAGGCGCCGCCGTCGCCTTTACCTACGCCGCCTCGGCCGATCGCGCCGAAGCGGTGGCGAGCGCCGTGACCGCCGCCGGCGGCAAAGCCCTCGCCATCAAGGCCGACAGCGCCGATGCTGCGGCGCTGCAGCAGGCGGTTCGCCAGGCGGTGAGCCACTTCGGCAACCTGGATATTCTGGTGAACAACGCCGGGGTGTTTACATTGGGCAGCACCGAAGCGCTGGCGCTGGACGATCTGGATCGCATGCTGGCGGTCAACGTGCGCAGCGTATTCGTCGCCAGCCAAGAGGCGGCGCGCCACATGAATGACGGCGGCCGTATCATCCACATCGGCAGCACCAACGCCGAACGCGTGCCGTTCGGCGGCGCGGCGGTGTATGCGATGAGCAAATCGGCGCTGGTCGGCCTGACCAAAGGCATGGCGCGCGATCTCGGCCCGCGCGGCATCACCGTCAATAACGTGCAGCCCGGCCCGGTGGACACCGAAATGAACCCGGACGCCGGCGAGTTCGCCGATCAGCTCAAGCAGCTGATGGCGATCGGCCGCTACGGTAAAGATGAAGAGATCGCCGGTTTTGTCGCTTACCTGGCCGGCCCGCAGGCGGGTTATATCACCGGCGCCAGCCTGAGCATCGACGGCGGCTTCTCGGCGTAACATCCAAGCCCCGCGAGGGGCTTTTTATTGGCTTGCCGCAGTATGCAAGCCTGACGACGTCGATGCACGCTTGTTTCCCCTGCCCACGCTTTACGCCGCCAATCCCGCGTGAAATACAACAATCGAATCAGTTTATGTACAAAAACGGAATAGTTTATTGACGATTCTGTTATTTATTCACCTCACTGCCCCCTTTATCCTTCGCTCCATCGTGTCGTACCGGACACCCTTATTTTTCGAATCATCGAACACAGGATAAAGATATGAAAACCATGACCACCGTTATTTCACTCGCTCTGTTTTCCACGCTGTCGTTTAACGCTGCAGCAGAGAGCGTTACCGCAACCGGCAGCACGCTGGATTCCACCGAAGCCCTCATCGCTAAAAAAGCGCAAGAGGCCGGCGCAAGCGGCTACAAAATCACCAGCGCCTATATGGGTAATTTCGTCACCATGAGTGCGGAGCTGAAAAAATAATATCAATGACGCCGCTCGCCCGGCGTTATTTATTTCCGCATAAGGAAGTCATCGTCGGGTGGTTATTCACCTCGCCTTGTTATAAGGCATTACGCTAATACACCCCGCGCACCCAAAAATGAGCTTCTTTCTCCACCGGTTATTATTCGGCGGCCTGATGTCGCCATGTCCGGACGGCTCATTTTCATTCACCCTGCAATACGTTGTTATAAGGATGAGTCACTGATGAAATCATTGTATCGCCTCTCCCTCTTGCTGCCTTTGCTTGCCACAGTGCCTGCACACGCCGCAGAGTCCGCCGCTCAGCCGTCAGACTGGTATCCTTCCGTTTACGGTGCAAAAGACGAAATCGGCGCGGCCAACCTGCTCACGCCAGAAGGGGTATTACAGTCCGTGCAGTTGGTAAAACAAGGCAAGACATTGTCATTGGCGGTGCCCGTCGATAAAGATTTCCCGGCGTTCCGCCACCGCAGCTTCCGCTTATATAATATTCAGCCTGGTCAGCAGGACGGTAAAACGCTTGGCCCAAATAAATTCACCTTTAATGATGAATTGGTGAATGCCTGGACCGGCGTCGGCACTCAGTTGAATGGCATTGGCCATATCGGCATCGACAATGTTTATTATAACGGCAATAAGGCGGCGGATTTCGTCACCGTAGATGGCGTGAAAAAATTGGGCGTGGAAAAAGTGCCGCCCATGGTCACACGCGGCGTCGTACTCGATATGACGGCTTATTATCATAAAGACATCATTCCGGGCGGCACCGAATTTTCCGTTGCGGATATTCAAGCGGTGCTTAAGAAGCAGGGCATTAGCTTAAAGAAAGGCGACGTTGTTTTATTTAATACCGGTTGGCTGGAGCTGATTGGTAAGGACAATAAAAAATTCCTGGAGGTCGAGCCGGGTATTGGCATGGAAGCGGCGAAGTGGTTGGCTGACCAAGGCATCGTGGCCTTTGGCGGTGATACCTGGGCTTCCGAAGTATATCCTAACCCGAAAAATGACGAAGAGTTCCCGGTCAACCAATACCTGCTGGCCAAACGCGGCGTCTATAACCTGGAACTGATCGACAGCCGCCCACTGGTGCGCACGAAAACCTGGGAATTCCTGTTCGTACTGGGGCAACCGCTGTATGTCGGCTCAACCCAGGTCAACATCAACCCGGTAGCAATTTACTGATTGGCGACACCGCCGTAGAAAATCGGCAGTGAGCGCCCACAAAAAACCCCGCCTGAGCGGGGTTTTTTTAGCGCTGTTGCCAGGCTTAGAACGGAATATCGTCGTCGAAATCCATTGGCGGTTCGTTGCTGGTCGCCGGAGCGCTGTTCTGCGCCGGACGAGACTGCTGCTGGCCGCCGCTGAACTGGTTGCCGCCCTGTGGCTGTTGAGGCTGGCCCCAACCGCCCTGGCCGCCGGCAGATTGACCGGCCGGTGCGCCGCCGCCCTGACGGCCGCCCAACATCTGCATGGTGCCGCCGACGTTAACCACGATCTCGGTGGTGTAGCGATCCTGGCCGCTCTGATCCTGCCATTTACGGGTCTGCAGGGAGCCTTCGATATAGACCTGAGAGCCTTTGCGCAGGTATTCGCCCGCCACTTCAGCCAGTTTGCCGAACAGCACAACGCGGTGCCACTCGGTCTTCTCTTTCTGTTCGCCGGTCGCTTTGTCACGCCAGCTTTCGGAGGTCGCCAGGGTAATGTTGGCCACTGCGCCGCCGTTCGGCATGTAACGGACTTCTGGATCCTGACCCAGATTCCCGACCAGAATTACTTTGTTTACGCCTCTGCTGGCCATGAGCACTTCTCCCGATGATTGATTTCTACACAGTATAAACGCGTCAGTTTACCACGCTGAGTACGAAACCACACCCGTGTTGATAAGTGCGAATTGCATTCCAGAATTGTCTTTCCAATCGACCTTATTGCATTCGCATACTGGATATCCATTCAGGTTTTTTTGTGTCATAATTATGCGTTTCGACCTGGCTGTGCCGGTTTTTTGCGAGATCCATCACAAAATCCCCCGCAAAAATCGCGACAGGCGCGGTGTATCATCAAGACGGGAAGTGTAAATGGACAATATCGAAGTTCGTGGTGCTCGAACCCATAATCTGAAAAACATCAACCTGATCATCCCGCGTGACAAACTGATCGTCGTCACCGGCCTGTCCGGTTCCGGCAAGTCTTCGCTGGCTTTCGATACGCTGTATGCCGAAGGGCAGCGGCGCTATGTCGAATCACTCTCCGCCTATGCGCGCCAGTTCCTGTCGCTGATGGAAAAACCGGACGTCGACCATATTGAAGGTCTGTCGCCGGCGATCTCCATCGAGCAGAAATCCACCTCGCACAACCCGCGATCCACGGTCGGCACCATCACCGAGATCCACGACTACCTGCGCCTGCTGTTCGCCCGCGTCGGCGAGCCGCGCTGCCCGGATCACCATGTGCCGCTGGCGGCGCAAACCGTCAGCCAGATGGTCGACAACGTGCTGAGCCAGCCGGAAGGCAATCGCCTGATGCTGCTGGCGCCGGTGGTGAAAGATCGCAAGGGCGAACACACCAAAACGCTGGAAAACCTGGCCGCTCAGGGCTATATCCGCGCGCGCATCGACGGTGAAGTGTGCGATCTGTCCGATCCGCCGAAGCTGGAGCTGCAGAAAAAACACACCATCGAAGTGGTGGTCGACCGTTTCAAGGTGCGCGACGACATGGCGCAGCGCCTGGCCGAATCGTTCGAAACCGCGCTGGAGCTCTCGGGCGGCACCGCGGTGGTGGCGGACATGGACGACGAAAAAGCGGACGAGCTGCTGTTCTCCGCCAACTTCGCCTGCCCGATCTGCGGCTACAGCATGCGCGAACTGGAACCGCGCCTGTTTTCCTTCAACAACCCGGCCGGCGCCTGCCCGACCTGCGACGGCCTGGGCGTGCAACAGTTCTTCGATCCGGATCGCGTGGTGCAAAACCCCGAGCTGTCGCTGGCCGGCGGCGCGATCCGCGGCTGGGATCGCCGCAACTTCTATTACTTCCAGATGCTGCGCTCGCTGGCGGAGCACTATGAGTTCGACGTCGAAGCCCCGTTCAACACCCTGAGCGCCAACGTGCAGAAGGCGGTGCTGAGCGGCTCCGGCAAAGAGTCGATCGAATTCAAATACATCAACGATCGCGGTGACACCACCGTGCGCCGCCACCCGTTCGAAGGCGTGCTGCACAACATGGAGCGCCGCTATAAAGAGACCGAATCCAGCGCGGTGCGCGAAGAGCTGGCGAAGTTCATCAGCAACCGCCCTTGCGCCTCGTGCCACGGCACCCGCCTGCGTGAAGAGGCGCGCAACGTGTTCGTCGAAGACACCACGCTGCCGGAGATCTCCGATCTGAGCATCGGCCATGCGATGACGTTCTTCCAGAACATGAAGCTCAGCGGCCAGCGCGCCAAGATCGCCGAGAAAGTGCTGAAAGAGATCGGCGATCGCCTGAAGTTCCTGGTGAACGTCGGCCTGAACTACCTGTCGCTGTCCCGTTCGGCGGAAACGCTCTCCGGCGGCGAAGCGCAGCGTATCCGCTTGGCCAGCCAGATCGGCGCCGGTTTGGTGGGCGTGATGTACGTGCTGGATGAGCCGTCGATCGGCCTGCACCAGCGCGACAACGAGCGCCTGCTGGAAACGCTGATCCACCTGCGCAACCTCGGCAACACGGTGATCGTGGTGGAGCATGACGAAGACGCCATCCGCGCCGCCGACCACGTGATCGACATCGGCCCCGGCGCCGGCGTGCACGGCGGCCAGGTGGTGGCGGAAGGCACCGTCGATGACATCATGGCGCAGCCGGAATCGCTGACCGGCCAGTTCCTCAGCGGCAAACGCGAGATCGCCATCCCGGCGCAGCGCGTGCAGGCCGATCCGACCAAGGTGCTGAAGCTGAGCGGCGCGCGCGGCAACAACCTGAAGGACGTGACGCTAACGCTGCCGGTCGGTCTGTTTACCTGCATCACCGGCGTGTCCGGCTCCGGCAAGTCGACGCTGATCAACGATACGCTGTTCCCGATCGCCCAGCGCCAGCTTAACGGCGCTACCATCGCCGAGCCTGCGCCGTTCCGCGAAGTGACCGGCCTGGAACATTTCGACAAGGTGATCGATATCGATCAGAGCCCGATCGGCCGCACGCCGCGCTCCAACCCGGCCACTTACACCGGCATCTTCACCCCGGTGCGCGAGCTGTTCGCCGGCGTGCCGGAGTCGCGCAGCCGCGGCTATACGCCGGGCCGCTTCAGCTTCAACGTCAAGGGCGGGCGCTGTGAAGCCTGCCAGGGCGACGGGGTGATCAAGGTCGAGATGCACTTCCTGCCGGACATCTACGTCCCGTGCGACCAGTGCAAAGGCAAACGCTATAACCGCGAAACGCTGGAAGTGAAGTACAAAGGCAAGAGCATCCACGAAGTGCTGGAGATGACCATCGAAGAAGCGCGCGATTTCTTCGACGCGGTGCCGGCGCTGGCGCGCAAGCTGCAAACCCTGATGGATGTCGGCCTGTCCTACATCCGCCTCGGCCAGTCGGCCACCACGCTCTCCGGCGGTGAGGCGCAGCGCGTCAAGCTGGCGCGCGAGCTGTCGAAACGCGGCACCGGCCAGACGCTGTATATTCTCGACGAGCCGACCACCGGTCTGCACTTCGCCGATATCCAACAGCTGTTGGCGGTACTGCATCAGCTGCGCGATCAGGGCAATACCATCGTGGTCATCGAGCATAACCTGGACGTGATCAAAACCGCCGACTGGATCGTCGATCTGGGGCCGGAAGGCGGCAGCGGCGGCGGCGAGATCCTGGTCGCCGGCACGCCGGAAACGGTCGCCGAGTGTGAAAAATCGCACACCGCGCGCTTCCTGAAACCGCTGTTGGAAAAATAACGGCGGATGATACGCTCAACGAGGCGCCCTATTCCGCCTCGTTGAGCAATCAACCTATCCCTCTGCGAGAAACATTAAATACCCTTCGCTGCATCATTCCTTTAAAAACAGGCGCTTTGAACCCAGCCAATAATAAACTCGCCCCATCATGCCATTTGTTTGGCTTTTGTTTATTCCCCATGCGTTTCACTATTGCGGTGAAATAACGCCAATGGCGCGCCGTCGCCTGTCGATTAATCAATATAAACATGGCGTTTATCAATAAGCCGTCATTTAAACGTGGGCCTGCGGGCCGTTTATTCAATGGGATGATATAAAGGTGTTTAACGTGGATAATAAACTGGGTACCTCTGCCGCCGCCCTGCTCTTTCTTTTTCCCCTCGCCGGTCAGGCGCAGGACGGCGAAGCGTCTTTAACGCTCGCCGGCGGCCTCGCCGTCGCTCCCGCCTATGAAGGCTCGTCTTTTTACAGCATTGAACCGCTGTATCAGGTGAATGCCGGCTATCAAAACGCCAGTTGGGGAGAATTCAGCGCGGGCAGCGAAGGGGCGCGCTGGCAATTCCCCATCGCCGGGCCCGTCGGCATCGCGTTATTGCTCAACTATGACGCCGGCCGTGACGAGGAAATCAAAACCTTGCGCGGGCGCAACACCCGGCTCAAAGGCATGGGCAAACTGGGCGGCGCGCTGGAAGCCGGCGCTGAGCTGAGCTACCAACTCGACCCCTTCCGCGCCTATGTCAAAGGGATGCAGGCGACGCGCAAACGCAGCTACGGCGGGGAAGAACTGGGCCACACCGCCTATGTGGAAAGCGGACTGACCGGGCAATATCCGCTCAGCGAACAGCTGACGCTTATCGGCAATCTCTCCACCACCTGGGCCAACAGCGGCTATCAGCGCGGCTATTTCGGCGTAACGTCGCAGCAGGCGCAGCACAGCGCCTTCAGCGCGTATCGGCCGGGCAGCGGCTTCAAGGACGCGACGCTCACCGCCGCGCTCAACTACCAATGGCGACCGAACGTGGCCTTCCAGGCCGGGGTCGGCGTAACGCGCCTGCTGGGCGACGCGGCCGACAGCCCCATCGTTGAGAAAACCACCTCGGGCATGGCCTTCACCAGCGCCAGCTACAGTTTTTGACGTTTTTGCCTAAGTCTGTGCAGGAAGGGATAAACGCCATGATTAAAAAACGAACTACAGTTTAGCTGAGTGTCAGGTAAACGGATGGATAATTAAACATTCATTATTTACCTGACAATGTCAGGCGTGGCTTTCCCTTATTAAGGATATTTTATGTGTCAACATCATGCGACGGAATGTCGTAATTTCACCGCATTTCGCCACCGCTGGGAAATGCCCATGATCTGGCTATCTGCGATAATTACCTTGTTCGGTTTTTTATTTGGCATCGCCGCCGTCGTGGTAAATACGGATGGAACTGCACTTGGGTTGGGAGACGACGCCAAGGAAACATTGGATACCCTCAGCCTGCTCGCGTTATTACCGCTGATCCCGATCGCTTTCTATATTTACCGTTTCTATCTCGCCGCACAGGCGAAATCCAACGCCTTGCGCATCGGGCCGGCGCAATTTCCGGAACTGTTCGCGCTGTATCAGGATATCGGCCGTCGGCTGGAACTCAAGACGCTGCCCAAGCTTTATCTGACCAACGGCAACGGCGTGGTCAACGCCTTCGCGCTGGAATGCAACCGCCGCCAGCGCTACGTGGTGATCCATGCTGAAATCGCCATGCTGATGCCCACCGCGCCGGAGATCGTGGAGTTCGTGCTGGCCCATGAATTGGCCCATCACAAGCTGCGGCACGTGTCGCTGTGGCGTCTGGCGATCGGCGTTGTGCCGCAGTCGCTGGTGCTGCCCGGCCTGGCGACCACTCGCGCACAGGAGTATTCCGCAGACCGCGTGGCGCTCGCCGTCTGCCCGAATTACGCCGACACGGTGCGGCTGCTGGCCGTCGGCCCCTGGATGCAGCACGGCGTGAACCCGCAGGCCTGGCTGGAACAGTGCGAAGAAGAGAACAAGGAGCTGTTTGTCCGCATCAGCAACCTGCTGTCGGATCATGCGGTGATGGTCAAACGCTTCAAGGCGCTCAAAGACATTGAGATGCACGGCTTCGAGCGCCACGGCAGCATGTTTTAATCCGCCCCGCCGGGCCTACAGCGTTTTCAGCACCCGCGCGGGGTTGCCGCCCACCACGCAGTTGGCCGGCACGTCTTTGGTCACCACCGCGCCGGAGGCCACAACCGCATTATCGCCGATGGTCACGCCCGGATTGATCACCGCGCGCCCGCCGATCCACACGTTGTTGCCAATCTTGACCGGCTTGCCGAACTCCGCGCCGCCGGCGCGGGTCTCGGCGTCCAGCGGATGGGTGGCGGTGTAGATATGCACGCCCGGCGCCAGCAGGCAGTTGTCGCCGATATGCACCTCGCACACGTCGAGGATCACGCAGTCGAAATTGGCGTAGAAGTTCTTGCCGAGATAGATGTTATAGCCGTAGTCGCAGCGGAACGTCGGCTCGATGGCGCCGCCTTGATAGCCGCCCAGCAGCTCGTCCAGCCACTGTTTGCGCAGCTCGCCCTCTTCCGGCGATGAGTGGTTGTAGCGATGCGTTATCTGGCGCGCGCGCCGACGCTCGCTGCGCAGCAGTTCATCGCCGGCGTCGTACAGTTCCCCGGCGATCATCTTGCGCTTTTCTTCGCTCATGGCCATGTCGGCCTCCTTCATCCGCGTTTCTTGAATGCCCAAGCGTAGCCGCTTTAGCCCGGCAATAAAAAGGGAACGTTCCCAATTTAAAGCCCTGATCACGGTTTAACGCGAGAAAGCAGGAGAAAACGGGCGGCGCCGCCGCCCGGCAATCAGGCGCGCAGTTCCTGGCGCACGTGTTCGGGCAGGCCTTCCACCACCAGCTGATAGGAGCTGTCGATCAACGCATAAAACTGCGAGTTCGGCAGGTTGCCGTCGAGAAATACCGTATTCCAGTGCGCCTTGTTCAGGCCATTGCAGGCGACGATCTCAGGGTGGTGTTCGCGCAGGCTTTCCGCCAGCTCCGGGCTGGACTTGACCGCCAACGCCGGCCGCCCTTCCACTTCGCACACCATGGCGAACATCACGTCGCCCACCTTGATCTGGCTGGCCTGCCACTGGTTCTGGTCGCTTTGCTCCGCGCCCGGCTTCGCCATGCAGTACTCCAGCAATGCGCTGTTATTCATTGGGTTATTCCCCCTGTAATGTGGCCACAATACGGCGTGCTCCGCCGTGGATGCGGTGCTCCCCCAGCCAGATGCCCTGCCATGTGCCCAACATCAGCCGCCCGTGCCTGACGGGCAGCGTCAAGGAAGCGCCCAGCAGCGAGGATTTGATGTGCGCCGGCATGTCGTCCGGCCCTTCGTAGTCATGTTGATAGGGGGCGTTTTCCGGCACCTGACGCAGGAAATGCTGCTCCATATCGGCTCGCACCGTGGGATCGCAGTTCTCGTTGAGCGTCAGCGAGGCCGAGGTATGCTGCAGCAACAGATGCAGCAGGCCGGTTTGCAGGCGGTGTAAGTGGGTTAACTGGTTGGTGATCTCGTCGGTAACCAGATGAAAGCCACGCGCTTTTGCGCTGAGGATTAGCGTTTGCTGATGCCACATGAGTGAGCGCCCCTCAATCAGTATATTCTCTCTCCGGTTTGCGGCAACTTCGGCGGCGCGCCGGCAATAAAAAAGGAGCGATATCGCTATCGCTCCCGATGAACGTCCGTTCAGACTAACAGGCGTTACTGCACCGCAGCAAACGCCTCGGCTACCTGACGCACGTTGTCGTGGTTCAGGCCGGCCACGCACATGCGGCCGCTGTGGATCAGGTAGACGCCGAACTCTTCGCGCAGGCGATCGACCTGCGCCGCGCTGAAGCCGGTGTAGCTGAACATGCCGCGCTGCGCCAGCAGGTAATCGAAGTTGCGCTGCGGCAGCGCGCTCTTCAGGGTGTCCACCAACGCGTGGCGCATTTCGAGAATGCGGGTGCGCATGCTTTCCACTTCATTGAGCCACTGAGTTTTCAGCTCAGCGTCGTTCAGCACTTTAGCTACCAGCTGCGCGCCGAAGTTCGGCGGGCTCGAGTAGTTGCGGCGCACGGTCGCCTTCAGCTGGCCTAGCACGCGCCCGGCCGCTTCTTCGCTTTCGCACACCACCGACAGGCCGCCGACGCGCTCGCCGTACAGTGAGAAGATCTTCGAGAACGAGTTGCTCACCAGGCACGGCAAGCCGGCCGCCGCAATGGCGCGAATGGCGTAGACGTCCTGCTCCATACCGCCGCCGAAGCCCTGATAGGCGATGTCGAGGAACGGAATGATCTCACGATCGGCGATCACCTTGATCACTTCGTCCCACTGGGCGGGGGTCAGGTCTGAGCCGGTCGGGTTGTGACAGCACGGATGCAGCAGCGCGATGCTGTGCTTCGGCAGCTGTTTCAGCGCAGCCAGCATGGCGTCGAACTTCACGCCCAGGCTTTCGCCGTCAAAATACGGATAGGTATTCACCTTGAAACCGGCGCCGCTGAAGATGGCGACGTGGTTTTCCCAGGTGGGATCGCTGACCCACACCTGCGAATTCGGGAAGTAGCTTTTCAGGAAGTCCGCGCCCACTTTCAGCGCGCCGGAACCGCCGACGGTCTGAATGGTGGCGATGCGCCCCTGCTGCAGCATCGGGTGCTGCTCGCCGAACAGCAAATGCTGGATGGCGGTGCGGTAGGATTGCAGCCCTTCCATCGGCAGGTATACCGAGGCGCCGTGCTCGACGCTGTTCAACTGCGCTTGCGCCGCGGCGACCGCGCGCATCTGCGGAATAACGCCCTGCGCATCGTAGTACAGGCCAATGCTCAGGTTCACCTTGTGCGCGCGCGGGTCTTGTTTGAATTTTTCCATCAGCGACAGAATGGGATCGCCGGCATAGGCGTCAACGTTCTGGAACACGTTTTTTTCTCCTGGTTTATTTATTGTGGTTTGGGCACAGCGTTACGTTCCTAATATAGACGGAAAAGCGTATTCGGTTTCAGCTTTCTCGCGTCACCGGCAACAAACCGTTTTCCTTGATGCGATTGAGCACCACCGCCGTTTTGATATGCGCCACGCTTTTGTGCGGCGACAGCGTCTGGCTGATGAACTCGCTCAGCGCCGGCAGGTCCGCCACCGCCACTTTCAGCAGGTAATCGGCGTCGCCGGTGGTCTTGTAAGCGTCCAGGATCGCGTCCACGTCCTCCAGCATCTGATGAAAGCTGTCGATCTGCTCCTGAGCGTGCGTGATCAGGCTGACTTCAATCAGCCCCACCAGCCCCAGGCCGACCGCCTCCGGCGCCAGCCGCGCGTGGTAGCCGCGGATCAGCTGCGCCTGCTCCAGGCTGATGCGCCGCCGTGAACACTGGGAAGCGGAAAGCCCCACCAGTTCGCTCAGCTCCTGATTGGTCAAACGGCCGTTGGCCTGTAACAGCGTCAGGATTTTCATATCAAAATCGTCAATGTTGTACATAGCCACCTGTAAACTGTGTTAATAAATGTTGACGTTACAGCCTACCAGTTTTTTTACCGTTGCCGACGTCACACCCTGGCGCTTAAATCGCGTACAGCAGCAACGCCCGGCGTTTTCGCCGGTAAGCGGCATAAAAAACGGCTAACTCATGCAGGCAAACGACAATTAACGGCGAAGTAACGCATAAAACCACGAATGTATAAAAAGGACGCCAGATGAAAAAGTTACTCCCTCTCGCGCTGCTGCTCGCCGCCGGCAGCGCCGGCGCGCAATCCCACCTGGACAAAGTGCTGCAGCAAAAGACCCTGGAGGTCTGCACCACCGGCGACTACAAGCCCTACACCTTCCTCAAGGAAGATGGCAGCTATGAAGGCATCGATATCGACATGGCGGAATCGCTGGCGAAGAGCCTCGGCGCCAAGGTGAAGTGGGTGAAAACCAGCTGGAAAACCCTGACGCCGGACTTCGCCTCCGGCAAGTGCGACATCGCCATGGGCGGCATCTCCGTCACGCTGGAGCGCCAAAAACAGGTGTTCTTCGCCGACAAGCTGGATACCGACGGCAAAATTCCGCTGGTGCGCTGCACCGACGTGAAGAAATACCGCACGATAGAACAGATCAACAAACCGTCGGTGCGTCTGCTGGAACCGGCGGGCGGCACCAACGAAGCCTTCGTGCACGCCTATCTGCCAAAAGCCAAGCTGACGCTGACGCACGACAACATGAGCATTTTCCAGCAGCTGGTGGATCGCAAGGCGGACGTGATGATCACCGACGCCTCCGAGGCGCTGTACCAGCAGAAGCGCTATCCGAAGCTGTGCGCGGTGAATCCGACCAAACCGATGCAGTACGGCGAAAAGGCTTACATGCTGCCGCGCGACGATCTGAGCTGGAAACTGTATGTGGATCAGTGGCTGCACCTGGCCAAGGCGACCGGCGAGTATCAGAAGGTTATCGACAAGTGGTTGGCGGTAAAGAAGTAACCCGCTGAGAAACGGGGCCGACGCGCGTCGGCCCCTGCGGCGTATCAGTCGCCAATGTATTCCATCGCCACGCGCTGCGTGAGCTTGGTGATCAGTTCATAAGCGCTGATGCCGGTACAGGCGGCGATGCGCTCGACCGGCAACGCCGGCCCCCACAGCACCGCTTCATCCCCCACCTTATCGGCGGCGTCCGGCCCGAGATCGACCGAAATCATGTCCATCGACACCCGGCCGACGATCGGCACTTCGCGGCCGTTGATCAGGATCGGCGTGCCGGTCGGCGCGCTGCGCGGGTAGCCGTCGCCGTACCCCATCGCCACCACGCCAAGGCGAGTATCGCGCGGGCTGATCCAGGTGCCACCATAGCCCACCGCTTCACCAGCCTTGTGCTCGCGCACCGCGATCAGGCTGGATTTCAGCGTCATCGCCGGCTGCAGACCATGCTCGGCGCCGCTGCCGCTATCCAACGGCGACACGCCGTACAGAATGATGCCGGGGCGCACCCACTCGTTGTGGGCGTCCGGCCACAGCAGCGTGCCGCCGGAAGCGGCGACCGAGCGCTGGCCCGGTTTGCCGCGCGCGAACTGCTCGAAGCAGGCGATCTGTTTCAACGTGGTGTCGGACTCCGGCTCGTCGGCGCGGCTGAAGTGGCTCATGATATTGACCGGCTGCGCCACGTTGCGGCAAGCGCACAGGCGCTGATAAAACGCCTCCGCCTGTTCGGGACGCACCCCCAGCCGATGCATGCCGGTATCGAGCTTCATCCACACCGGCACCGGGCGCGCCAGCTCGGCCTGTTCCAGCGCCTCGAGCTGTTCGATGCTGTGCACCGCGGTTTCGATGTTGTTCGCCACCAGCACCGGCAGGTCTTCGGCGCTGAAGAAGCCTTCCAGCAGCAGGATCGGCTTGACGATGCCGCCGGAGCGCAGCATCAGCGCCTCGCCGATGCGCGCTACGCCGTAGCAGTCGGCGTCTTGCAGGGTGTGTGCTGTTTCCAGCAGGCCATGTCCATAAGCGTTTGCTTTCACAACGGCAATCAGGCGGCTTTGCGGCGCCTGGCGGCGCACCTGTTGCAGATTATGTCGCAGAGCGCGGCGGTCGATTACAGCGGTTGCCGCTTTCATTTCAGTTCCTTAGCTGATTATTCGTCATCGTATTGTGGCCCCGCGTAGTTATCGAAACGCGACCACTGGCCGTTAAAGGTAAGGCGCACGGTGCCGATTGGGCCGTTACGCTGCTTACCGATAATAATTTCCGCGATCCCTTTCAGATCGCTGTTCTCGTGATACACCTCATCACGATAGATGAACATAATCAGGTCGGCGTCCTGCTCGATGGAGCCGGATTCACGCAGGTCGGAGTTGACCGGGCGTTTGTCGGCGCGCTGCTCCAGGCTTCGGTTCAGCTGCGACAGCGCCACCACCGGCACCTGCAACTCTTTCGCCAGCGCCTTCAGCGAGCGCGAAATCTCGGCGATCTCCAGCGTACGGTTGTCGGACAAGGCCGGCACGCGCATCAGCTGCAGGTAGTCGATCATGATCAGGCTAAGCCCGTCGTGCTCACGGAAAATGCGCCGCGCGCGCGAGCGCACCTCGGTCGGCGTCAGGCCGGAGGAGTCGTCGATGTACATGTTGCGCTTCTCCAGCAGGATGCCCATGGTGCTGGAAATGCGCGCCCAGTCCTCGTCGTCGAGCTGGCCGGTACGGATGCGCGTCTGATCCACGCGCGACAGTGACGCCAGCATACGCATCATGATCTGCTCGCCGGGCATCTCCAGGCTGAAGATCAGCACCGGTTTCTCCTGGGTCATCGCGGCGTTTTCGCACAGGTTCATGGCGAAGGTGGTTTTCCCCATCGATGGACGGGCGGCGACGATGATCAGATCGGACTTTTGCATGCCCGCGGTTTTCTTGTTGAGGTCCTGATAGCCGGTATCGACCCCGGTCACGCCGTCATGCGGCTGCTGATACAGCTGTTCGATGCGCGAGACGGTGTCTTCCAGGATGCGTTCGATGCCCTTCGGGCCCTCGTCTTTGCTGGCGCGGTTCTCGGCGATTTGGAATACGCGGGATTCCGCCAGATCGAGCAGGTCTTCGCTGCTGCGCCCCTGCGGATCGTAGCCGGCGTCGGCGATTTCGTTAGCCACCGAGATCATTTCGCGCACCACCGCGCGCTCGCGTACGATGTCGGCGTAGGCACCGATGTTGGCGGCGCTCGGGGTGTTTTTCGACAGCTCGGCCAGGTAGGCGAAGCCCCCCACCGAGTCCAGTTCGCCCTTCTGTTCGAGCGATTCGGACAGGGTGATGAGGTCGATAGGCTTGCTCATCTCCAGCAGACGCTGCATCTCGGTAAAGATCAGGCGATGCGGGCGGCTGAAGAAGTCGTTGGCGACCACGCGTTCCGCCACGTTGTCCCAACGCTCGTTATCCAGCATCAAACCGCCCAACACCGACTGCTCGGCCTCCAGCGAGTGCGGCGGCATCTTCAGCCCTTCCATCTGACGATCTCTGGAACGCTCTCTGGTTTCGTCCGCGTTTGTTTTGTTGGTTGGTTTTTTTCCTGCCATGAAACGTAGTCTTTATCCGGTTGCGAATGAAGGATCCTGACGCGAGAGTATACGTGATTTTTGCGTCATAACCGATGCAAAAAAGGTATTGACCCCCGCACGGGCGAACTGGATCTCCGATAATAAAAAGAATAGGGTGAAATCAGACACTCCAACGAGGTAACCCTATGGCCAAGCGCATTCAATTCTCCGCCGTCGGCGGACCGGAAGTCTTGCAATACGTTGATTTTACACCGCTCGATCCGGCTGCCGGTGAAGTGCAGATCGAGAACAAGGCGATCGGCATCAACTACATCGACACCTATGTGCGCAGCGGGCTGTACGCGCCGGCCAGCCTGCCGAGCGGCCTCGGCACCGAAGCGGCCGGCGTGGTGGTCAAGGTCGGCGCCGGGGTCAGCGCGATCAAACCGGGCGACCGGGTGGTGTATGCGCAGTCGTCGCTCGGCGCCTACAGCGAGATCCACAACGTGCCGGAAGAGAAAGTGGCGCTGCTGCCGCACAACCTGAGCTTTGAGCAAGGCGCCGCTTCTTTTCTGAAAGGGCTGACGGTGCACTATCTGCTGCGCCAGACCCACGAAGTGCAGCCGGGTGAAGTATTTTTGTTCCATGCAGCCGCCGGCGGCGTCGGGCTGATCGCCTGTCAGTGGGCCAAAGCGCTGGGCGCGCGCCTGATCGGCAGCGTCGGCTCCGACGAGAAGGCGGCGCTGGCGAAGCAGGCCGGCGCCTGGGCCACCATCAACTACCATAAAGAGGATATCGCCCAGCGGGTGGCCGAGCTGACGCACGGCGAGAAGGTCGGCGTGGTATACGATTCGGTGGGGCAAAGCACCTGGCAGGCCTCGCTCAACAGCCTGAAGCGGCGCGGCCTGATGGTCAGCTTCGGCAACGCGTCCGGCCCGGTGACCGGCGTCGATCTGGCGCTGCTGAATCAGAAGGGCTCGCTGTACGTCACCCGCCCTTCCCTCAACGGCTACATCACCAACCGCGCCGAGCTGCAGTACGCCAGCAACGAGCTGTTCTCGCTGATCGGCAGCGGCGCCATTCGGGTGGAGGTGAGAGACGAGCAGAAATTCGCGCTGGCCGACGCCCAGCGTGCGCACCAGGTGCTGGAAAGCCGCAGCACCAGCGGTTCCAGCCTGCTGATCCCCTGATCGCGGCCAAAGAAAAGGGCTCCTTGCGGAGCCCTTTCTGTTACTGCGTTTTGTAGGGGTAGAGCAGAGTCCGCCAGAGACAGGGGTTGCTTTAGCAACACGAATTTTAGGTGTCTCTCACGGTGATGAAATCGGTCGCATCACTGCATCGACCCACATCCTAACAGCCCCGTCCGGCAAAAAACACGCTTTATGTGCCACATCGCCGGGGAAAACTGCCAAGCTGTGATCGCTGCCGCATTCGCGGTGCGGGAAATTGTGCAAGTTTCAGTGTGACTGTCTGATTATTCAGCAAAAAATCAGTAACGCCGGATCTGGGGTTTCTGCATTGAACGGTAAATCCATACCCCAACCACCGCCAAAATCAGCCACGGCAGCAGCTTAATGACCACCGCGAACAGCCCGCCCAACAGCATGAATGCCGCCGCCACCAACAGCGCAGCGAAGATCCCCAGCAGCGAGATGCCGGTCACCATCAGCATCACCACAAAACCAATGAGAAAGAAGATTTCCAACATGATTGCTCCTTTGCAATACAACGTATCTGCAGAGTGGATTACAAGAAGCGTGCCAGAACGGCGGATGGGCTAACCCATTGAAAATAGAGGACAGGCATCCGGTAACGCACCGAACGCCTGGCGAAAAACACTAACTGTTGGTCAAATTTTTTGTGGATTACGCCATTTCGACGCGCGGCTGACGCACCAGCGCCAGCGCCTGCTCCACCACCCGCGCATCGGCGCCCGGCTTGTGGGCGTTCTCGCTCAGATGGCGACGCCACTGGCGCGCGCCCGGCACGCCCTGGAACAGACCGAGAATATGGCGAGTAATGTGGCCAAGATAGGTGCCGTTAGACAGCTCGCGCTCGATATACGGATACAGCGCTTCGACGATCGCCACGCTGTCCGGCACCGCAGTCTGCGCGCCGAACAGTTCGCTGTCGACCCGCGCCAGGATACCCGGATTCTGATACGCCTCGCGCCCCATCATCACGCCGTCCAAGTGCTGCAGGTGCTGCCGCGCCTCTTCCAGCGTTTTCACCCCGCCGTTAATGGCGATGGTCAACGCCGGGAAATCCCGCTTCAACTGATAGACGCGCGGATAGTCCAGCGGCGGCACTTCGCGGTTTTCTTTCGGGCTGAGGCCGGAGAGCCAGGCCTTGCGCGCGTGGATGGTGAACATGTCGCACTCGCCGCGCCCGGCGACGGTCTCGATAAAGTCACACAGGAAGGCGTAGCTGTCCTGATCGTCGATGCCGATGCGGGTCTTCACCGTCACCGGGATCGACACCACGTCGCGCATCGCCTTGATGCAATCGGCGACCAGCGCCGCCTGGCCCATCAGACAGGCGCCGAACATGCCGTTTTGCACCCGATCGGACGGGCAGCCGACGTTGAGGTTAATCTCATCGTAACCGCGCTGCTCCGCCAGCTTGGCGCAATGCGCCAGCGCGGCCGGATCGCTACCGCCCAGCTGCAGCGCCACCGGATGCTCTTCTTCGCTGTAGGCCAGATAGTCGCCCTTGCCGTGGATGATCGCGCCGGTGGTCACCATCTCGGTGTACAGCAGCGTTTCCTTGGTCAGCAGGCGGTGGAAGTAACGGCAATGACGATCGGTCCAGTCGAGCATCGGCGCGATGGAGAAACGATTGGCGGCGTAGGTTGGGGCGTGGTTGTCTTTCGTCATGCTGAGTTACTGGCTACCTGAGTCTGTCTGGGTTCAACGAACGGCACGCGGCCGCAAACGGCTATTATAACGACAATCGGCGCCGTTGGGAAAACCCGCTTGCCGCCGGCAAAAATAAGCGGAGACAAGGCGAATAAACCCGCTCGTTCAGGTGTTATCTCATTACGGGCGCGCACGGCGCCTCTGCCTTGAGGACATAACCATGAACAGCTTCATTAAACGCCTGCTGGCATCGGCCATTGCCGGCTGCCTGCTGTTGTCCGGCGCGGCGCTGGCGATGGGCGGCGACGGCAGCGGTCAAACCCCGCCAACCTGTCCGAAAGGCCAGGTCTACGACAGCAAAACTCAGACTTGCATGGTAGATAAAAGCGGCAAGGTCGACGACGCCGACCGCACTAACTACGCCTATGCACTGGCGAAAAGCGGCCGTTATCAGGAAGCGCTCGATATGCTCAATACGTTGAAAAATCCCAACACCGCCGTTGCGCTGAACTATCGTGGCTACGCCACGCGCAAGCTTGGCCGCACCGATGAAGGGATCGGCTATTATTTAAAATCAGTAGCCCTCGATCCGAAATACCCCAAAGTGCGCGAGTACCTGGGGGAAGCCTATATGCTGAAAGGCCGACCCGATCTGGCTCGCCAACAGCTGCAGGTGATCCAGTCGCTGTGCGGCACCGGGTGCGAGGAGTACCGCGATTTGGCGGCGGCCATCGACCGCCACCCGGAATCGTGATCTGACGCGCCTGCGGAGGTGACTATCAGCGGCGATGCGATACGCGATGAACTCGGCCACTATCTCTCCCGCCTGTGGCGCTATGCGCTGGTGCTCTCGCACCGGCGGGATGTCGCCGACGATCTGGTGCAGGCCACCTGCCTGCGTGCGCTGGAGCACGCCGCGCAATTCACCCCCGGTTCACACCTGGATCGCTGGCTGTTTTCCATCTTGCACTCTATTTGGCTCAATGAAATTCGCGCCCAACATCTTCGCCAGGGGCAAGGCTGCATGGCGGCGGAAGAGCTGGGCGATGCGGACAACGGCGAACAGCCGGTCTGGCTCCATGAAGTGATGCGGCGCGTCAGCCGGCTGCCGACGGCCCAGCGCAACGCGCTGTTTCTGGTGTATGTCGAAGGGCTGTCTTACCGGGAGGCCGCAAAAGTGCTGGCGGTGCCGATCGGCACCGTCATGAGCCGTTTGGCGGCCGCACGTCTGGCATTGGCCGATGACCGCCCGTTGGCAAACGACGGCCCGCACCGCAAAGAGCGTCATCCCGCCCCCTTGCCTCCTGATCGTCGATAACGCCCTATTCCAACGAGCGGATAACCCGGCATGGCTGCCCCAGCGCCAGCACGTTGGCCGGGATGTCGCCGGTGACGATGCTGCCCGCGCCGATGGTGGTGCCGTCGCCGATAGTCACTCCCGGCAGGATCACTACGTTGCCGCCGATCCAGACGTTGTTGCCGATGGACACCGGCTGCGCCGAGGTGCGGAAAGGGAAATCCGGATCGCCGGTGAAGCGCTCTGCGGCCTTCAGCGGGTGGCTCGGCGTATAGATTTGCACGTTGGGGCCGATCAGCGTGTTGTCGCCGATGGTGATGGTATTGCAGTCGAGGAACACCGCGTTGACGTTGATAAAGCAGTTTTTACCGATGCGGACATGCTGCCCGTAGTCACACCAGAATGGCGTTTCAATCCAGCTCGCTTCCCCCCAGGCGCCGAACAGCTCGCCGAGCAGGCGGTTTTTCTCGTCCGCCTGATGCGAGTCCAGCGCCCCCAAGCTTTTGATCAACGCCCTCGCCCGATGGTACATCCCGATCAGTTCTTCATCGCGGCTGTTGTACTCCAGGCCGCTTAACAGCTTCTCTCTTTCCGTCATCACACAGGGCTCCTGCTCATCACGCGGGTAAAAGGCGTTATACCGCGCTCGCCCCCCGCTCTCCAGCGCTAAAACCGGCAACGTTGATTTGCCGCCCGACGGCGGGGAAAAGTTGTGACGCATCTCTCTTTTAGCGCGATCGACGCGCCTTTCCCTGCGCTATCATCAGGGGAAAAGGGGGCAACTCTCGGCGATTCGCCGTAATCATGGTAAAATCGGCTTTTTTACGTACCGGGATATTTGCGATGAACTCAACCACCCAGGAAAAGCTGCTGGCGCAGGCTGAACGCCTCTGCCAGCAACGCAATGTGCGATTGACGCCGCAACGGCTGGAAGTGCTGCGTCTGATGACTCAGCAACCCGGTGCAATCAGCGCATATGACCTGCTCGATCTGCTGCGCGTCGCCGAACCGCAGGCCAAGCCGCCGACGGTATACCGCGCGCTGGATTTTCTGCTGGAGCAAGGGTTTATCCATAGAGTGGAATCGGCCAACAGCTACGTGCTGTGCCACCATTTCGAACAGCCGATGCATACGTCCGCGCTGTTTATCTGCGACCGCTGCGGCCAGGTGACCGAACGCACCACCGAAGGCGTGGAGGAAACGCTGCAGAAACTGGCACAGGAAGCCGGATTTGCACTGCGGCACAGCGTGGTGGAAGCGCACGGTCTGTGCGCCGGTTGCGTTGAAGTTGAAGCTTGTGACAGCAAGCATGACTGCGCCGAACACGATCACAGCATCGCCATCAAGAAGAAGTAAGACGAAGTCAGGTACTTCCCTGTACCTGCGGCCGGGGCGCCAGAGGATGGAGCGACGCCGGCCTGCGCTGTTGCCGGCCGCCGTCAGTGGCGGCCCTGCGTGTTACCAGCGGTGTTTGGTGTGCTCTTCCCAGGCCTTCACCTCTTTTTCGGCCGCCTCTTTCTGGTAACCGTAGCGCTCCTGAATTTTGCCGACCAGCTGTTCGCGTTTCCCTTCGATGACCGTCAGATCGTCATCGGTCAGCTTGCCCCATTTCTCTTTCACTTTGCCTTTCAGCTGCTTCCAGTTACCGTCGGCTTGATCTTTATTCATAGTCTCTCCGTTAACCTGTGGTGAATCAGTGATCCCTGTTGCCGGTCGGGGTTAACCAGAAATTTTTCTGGCCGATGCTTCCTTCACCTTAAGAAGCACCGCTCCCCTTCATTTACCAGCCACATGATTCATTCTAGTTAAACATGGAAATAAAAAAGCCAAAACACAGAATAAAAAACCATTAACAAACAAAATAAAAACAAAAAACGCTAACAAACAACGAACTAACGCGAACAGATCAAGGCTGAAAACATGTAAGCAAACATGACCAAAATCATAAGAAAAACTAACCATTAACCCAACAAAACGTCCGGTTTAATGTGCAGTAAACCAGCTGCCGCGCACCTGGTGACGGTGCCAAATCCAGCCCAATGCCACGCCACGCAACGTCAGAAACACCGCCAGCGCCAGCCAGAGCCCGTGATTGCCAAGCAGCGGCACACTGAACAGCGTCAGACCGTACCCTGCCGCGGCCACCGCCATGCTGTTACGCATCTCAGCGCCGCGCGTGGCGCCGATAAACATGCCATCCAGCAAATAGCACCACACCCCGACCAGCGGCAAAATGACCTGCCACGGTAAATAGTGGGCGGCCAACGCGCGCAGCTCCGGTAGGGAGGTCAACGCCGCCACGATCTGCTGGCCGGTAACGGCATACGCCAGGCCGAAGGCCAACGCGACCAGCCCCGCCTGCCTGCAGGCCGCGTGCCACACCTTACGCAGTTGGCTGCCGTCCCGGGCGCCGTAGGCGTGGCCGGAATGGGCCTCCACCGCATAAGCGAAGCCGTCGAGCGCATAGGCGGTAAACGTCAGCAGGTTCATCAACACCGCGTTAACCGCCACCACATCGCTCCCCAGGCGAGCGCCGAAAATGGTCAGCGACGCAAAGCACAGCTGCAGCAGCAATGAACGCAACATGATGTCGCGATTGAGCGCCAGCAGGCGACGCAGATCGCCACGCCAGGCCTGACGCAACATCGCCAGGGTAATACCACGCAGACGCATCACCCGCCACGCCAGCCACAGGCCGAGCAATAGCGTGGCATATTCGGCGATGGCGGTGGCCGCCGCCGCCCCTCGCACGTTCCAACCCAGGCCCATCACCAGCCAAATATCCAGCACGATGTTCAGCAGGTTGCCGACGATCAGCAGGATCACCGGCGCACGCACGTACTGCACGCCGAGCAGCCAGCCCAGCAGCACTAGGTTGGCCAGCGCCGCCGGCGCGCTCAACCAGCGGATCTCAAGAAAACGCCGCGCCTGCTCCAGCACCTCGCCATCGCCGCCGACGATCCGCAGCGCAAGTTCAATAAGCGGGTAGCGCAACAGGACGATCGCCCCCCCGGCCAACAACGCCAGCAGCAGCGGTTGCATAAAGGCGCGCGCCAGCGCCTGCGGGTTCTTCGCTCCCAGCGCCTGCGCCGCGAGGCCGGTGGTGCTCATGCGCAGGAACAGCAGCAGCATGAACAGGAAGCTGGTCGCCACCGCGCCGATCGCCACGCCTCCCAAATAGATCGGGCTGTCGAGGTGGCCGATCACCGCGGTGTCCACCAGCCCGAGCAGCGGCACGGTGATATTGGAGAAAATCATCGGCAGGGCGAGGCGCCACAGGGCTTTATCGGTGTCGCTGGTGAAGGCGGAAATCAGGCGCATGATGGGATGTTCCTGTGACAGAGTGACGAAGGGCGAAGTCAGAAACAAAAACGCCCCAAAACAGGGGCGATTGATACAGGGAGCGGCGGTAATGGCGCGGCGATTAAATCCAGTCGCCGTTGCGGATCACGCCGACCGCCAGCCCTTCGATCGTGAAATTCTGCTGGCGCAGATCGACCACGATCGGTTGGAATTCGTTGTTCTCCGGCAGCAGTTCAACCACGTTGCCGTGCTTTTTCAAGCGTTTGACCGTCACTTCGTCTTCGATGCGCGCGACCACGACCTGGCCGTTGCGCACGTCTTGCGTTTTGTGCACCGCCAGCAGATCGCCGTCCAGAATGCCGATGTCGCGCATCGACATGCCGTTCACCCGCAACAGGAAATCGGCGCTCGGTTTGAACAGGGATGGATCCACCTGGTAGTGCCCTTCGATGTGCTGCTGCGCCAGCAGCGGCTCGCCGGCGGCGACGCGGCCGATCAGCGGCAGCCCTTCTTCTTCTTCCATCAGCAGGCGGATACCGCGCGACGCGCCGGAGACGATTTCGATCACGCCTTTGCGTGCCAGCGCCTTCAGGTGCTCTTCGGCGGCGTTAGGCGAACGGAACCCCAGACGCATCGCGATCTCGGCACGCGTCGGCGGCATGCCCGTTTGCGAAATATGATCGCGAATCAGATCGTAGACCTCTTGCTGTCTGGTAGTTAGTGCTTTCATTCCGCCCCCTGTTTGTTTATACAGTCTTGCTGTGAGTATATACAGGTAAGCGCGGATTGGGAACCGAAGAATAAATAAAAATCAGTCAGTAGGCGCTTTGCGTCAGCCAAAATGCTGCCACAAGACCGTGCCCCAAACGAACAGCGCGAGTACGATCGCCAGCGACACCGCCGCCGATCCCATGTCCTTGGCCCGCCCGGACAGCTCATGGTGTTCGCTACCGATGCGATCCACCACCGCCTCGATCGCGCTGTTCAGGATCTCGACGATCATCACCAGCGCCACCGATCCGATCAATAAAATGCGCGCTATCGCACCCACGTCCAGCCAGACAGCCAGTATGATAGCCAGGAGGGTCACCACCAGTTCCTGGCGGAACGCCGCCTCGTGTTGCCAGGCGGCGGAAAGCCCTTTATAAGAATAGCCGGCGGCCTTGATGATGCGGGTCAATCCGGTTGCTTGGTTTGCCATGTTTTCGTGCCTTTCTCAGAGGTCGGTCATAATAAAAAGAGTCTAGAACAGTCCGCGCTGACGGCTCTCGGTTTTCGAACACCACAGATCTGCTACCCGGTTTCTGGTATGCTTGCGGCGCATTGCTAACAAGAGGCTTCACGTTGTTATGTCAGGTTGGCGTAAAATTTATTATAAAATATTGAATTTACCACTTAAATTGTTGGTAAGAAGTAAGGTCATCCCTTCAGATCCGGTTACCGAGTTAGGGTTGGATCCCTCACGGCCGATTTTGTATGTTTTACCTTACAATTCCAAGGCGGATTTGCTGACGCTGCGCACCCAGTGCCTGGCGCAGGATCTGCCCGATCCGCTCAACGCGCTGGAGATCGACGGCACCGTGCTGCCGAGCTACGTGTTCATTCACGACGGCCCGCGCGTGTTCCGCTACTACACCCCGAAAGAAGAGTCGGTAAAGCTGTTCCACGACTACCTGGATCTGCATCGCAGCAATCCGGATCTCGACATTCAAATGCTGCCGGTTTCGGTCATGTTCGGCCGCTCGCCGGGCCGCGAAGGCCACGGCACGCCGCACCTGCGTCTGTTGAACGGCGTGCAAAAATTCTTCGCCGTGCTGTGGCTCGGCCGCGACAGCTTCGTGCGCTTCTCCAACACCGTTTCGCTGCGCCGCATGGCCACCGAACACGGCACGGATAAAACCATCGCGCAGAAACTGGCGCGCGTGGCGCGCATGCACTTCTCGCGTCAGCGCCTGGCCGCTGTAGGCCCAAGCCTGCCGGCCCGTCAGGATCTGTTCAACAAGCTGTTGGCGTCCAAAGCGATCGAAAAAGCGGTCGAGGACGAAGCGCGCAGCAAAAAGATCTCTCACGAGAAGGCCCAGCAGAACGCCATCGCGTTGATGGAAGAGATCGCCGCCGACTTCTCCTACGAAACCGTGCGTCTGTCCGATCGCGTGCTGAGCTGGACCTGGAACCGGCTGTATCAGGGCATCAACGTCACCAACGCCGAGCGCGTGCGCCAGCTGGCGCAGGACGGCCACGAGATCGTCTACGTGCCCTGCCACCGCAGCCACATGGACTATCTGCTGCTGTCCTACGTGCTGTATCACCAGGGCCTGGTGCCGCCGCACATCGCTGCGGGCATCAACCTCAACTTCTGGCCGGCGGGTCCGATCTTCCGTCGCCTGGGCGCGTTCTTCATCCGCCGCACCTTCAAGGGCAACAAGCTTTACTCGACGGTGTTCCGCGAATACCTCGGCGAGCTGTTCACCCGCGGTTACTCGGTGGAATACTTCGTGGAAGGCGGCCGCTCCCGCACCGGGCGTCTGCTGGAACCGAAAACCGGCACCCTGTCGATGACCATCCAGGCGATGCTGCGCGGCGGCGCCCGTCCGATCACGCTGGTGCCGATCTACATCGGCTACGAGCATGTGATGGAAGTGGGCACCTACGCCAAAGAGCTGCGCGGCGCCACCAAGGAAAAAGAGAGCCTGTTGCAGATGCTGCGCGGCCTGCGCAAACTGCGCAATCTGGGCCAGGGTTACGTCAACTTCGGCGAACCGCTGCCGTTGACCGCTTACCTCAACCAGCACGTGCCGCAGTGGCGCGAGTCGATCGATCCGATCGAGGCTCAGCGCCCAAGCTGGTTGACGCCGACGGTCAACGATCTCGCCGGCCAGATCATGGTGCGCATCAACAATGCCGCCGCGGCCAACGCCATGAACCTGTGTTCCACCGCGCTGCTGGCCTCGCGCCAGCGTTCGCTGACCCGCGAACAATTGCTCGAGCAGCTCGAGTGCTACCTGCAGCTGATGCGCAACGCGCCTTACGCGCATGACGTCACCGTACCGACGCAGACGCCGGACGAGCTGCTGGATCACGCGCTGAACATGAACAAGTTCGAGGTGGAAAAGGACAACATCGGCGACATCATCATTCTGCCGCGCGAGCAGGCGGTGCTGATGACCTATTACCGCAACAACATCCACCACCTGCTGGTGTTGCCGTCGCTGATCGCCAGCATCGTCATGCATCATCGCCGGGTATCGCGCGCCGAACTGCTGCGCCAGATTGGCATGATTTACCCGATGCTGAAAGCCGAGCTGTTCCTGCATAACGACAAGGAGCAGCTGCCGGACGTGCTGCGGCCGATGATCGACGAGCTGATCCGCCAACAGCTGATCTGCGACAAAGGCGACGAGCTGGTGCTGAACCCGGCGCGCATTCGCCCGCTGCAGCTGCTGGCCGCCGGGGTGCGCGAAACCCTGCAACGCTACGCCATCACTATGTCGATCCTCAGCGCCAACCCGAGCATCAACCGCGGCGCGCTGGAGAAAGAGAGCCGCATCATGGCACAGCGTCTGTCGGTGCTGCACGGCATCAACGCGCCGGAGTTCTTCGACAAGGCGGTATTCTCCACCCTGGTGGCGACGCTGCGCGAAGAAGGCTACATCAACGACAGCGGCGATGCGATCCGCGAGCACACCCTCGAGGTGTACAACATGCTGAGCGATCTGATCACGCCGGAAATCAAGCTGACCATCGAAAGCGTCAACATGCCGGAAGAGACCAACGCTCTGCCGCAAACCAATGCGCAAGAAGAGAAAGACGAGTGATTTCGCCCGGCGCGGAAACACAAAAGGCACCCCTCGGGGTGCCTTTTTTCTTGCTGCAGGAAACCGTTACGCCGGCAGATAGCTGAGCGCGATGCCGATAAACACCACCAGCCCGACATAATTGTTCTGCAGGAAGGCCTTGAAACAGGCCTCGCGCTCGCGCCCGGCGATCTGCTTCTGCTGGTGAATGAACAGCGCGCCCGCCAGCAACAGCGACCAGTAAAACGCCCCGCCGAGCTGCGCCAGATAACCGACCCACACCAGCAGCAGCAGCGTCGCGAACTGCAACAGCCCGACGATCAGCTTGTCATAACGCCCGAACAGGATAGCGGTGGACTTGATGCCTATTTTCAGATCATCGTCGCGATCGACCATCGCATACAGCGTGTCATAGGCCACCGTCCAGCAGATGTTCGCCAGCAGCAGCAGCCAGCAGCTGAACGGCAGCGATTCGCTGACCGCCGCATAGCCCATCGGAATGCCCCAGCCGAACGCGGCGCCCAGCACGAACTGCGGCAGGTTGGTCACCCGCTTCATAAAAGGATATACCCAGGCCAGCGCCAGCGCCGCCAGCGACAGCCAGATGGTCATCGCATTCAGCGTCAACACCAGGCAGAACGAGATCAGCACCAGCACCACGAACAGCACCTTGGCCTCTTTCGCGCTCACCCGGCCGCTCGGCATCGGCCGCCCGGCGGTGCGCTTTACGTAGCCGTCCACCGCGCGATCTGCGTAATCATTCACCACGCAGCCGGCGGCGCGCATCAGGAACACGCCGAGCACGAACACCACCAGAATCGACAGCGGCGGCACGCCTTTCCCGGCCAGCCACAGCGCCCACAGCGTCGGCCACAGCAGCAACAGCGTGCCGATCGGTTTATCAATGCGCATCAAATGGCTGTAAGCCCGCCATTTACTTTGAGTCACGCTTCCCTCCAACGTCTTGCTCTCCTCTCTTATGCGGGAACCGCTGAATACAGCGGCGAAGCCGGTAAAAACAGTTCGGTCAGCAGCAGCGGCTTGCCCGCCAGCCGCAGCCGTGAACGACGCGCCCACAGCGCGTCCTGCCGGCCGATATGGATATAGTCGCGGGTCAGATCGCCGCTGCTGAACAGATAGCGCCCGAGCGGCAGCGTCCCCAGATCCACCAACGCCTGATCGGGGCCGGTCAGCGTATGTTCCGGGATCACCGTGCGCCCCAGCAGCCAGGGCTGGTCGTCGCCCAGCAGCACCACTTCGCGCAGCCAGTAGCGCGGGCTGTCGGGCAGGTGGTTCGCCTCGTCGCCCAGCGCCTCGCGCGTGACGAAGCATTCGCGCTGCGGTTCAACGCGCACCTGGGCGCAATGGCGTTCAAATCGGCGGGTCATGGAGCCTAACTCCATCAGCCAGTCGCTGACGGCGGCGGGCGCCGGAGGATCCTGTTCGGATAACCACTCCAGCGGCGGCAGGATGGAATCCCTGATGCCAGACATTGCTTTACTCCTCGCCTGAACCGCAGCCGGTACGGCGCGCCAGACGATACAAACTGTTAACAGGCCCCCATTGTAGCGCAGAAATGCGAAAGCGGCAGGCTGATTCGTGGCGAAAACGGCAGGCCTATCGGCCGGAAAAACCGGGGTTCTGTCATCTTTTTGCCATCCGCATTCTCTATCTTCATTTCCCGGCGCGCTGACGATTCTGTGATCGCCCGCAAAGTTTCAGCTTCCTCGCGTTGTGTTATCTACGCGCGTAGATACCCTGATACAGCAGCGTTGAATCGCCATGCGTCCGACATGATTTGTCGGCACACCTTTGTTGCCGGCACCAGGGAAACCATCTTTAACCGCGCCCCTCCAGGCGCAGAACAAAAGAGGATAGCACTGCCATGAGCGAAACAACGCTTGCCCCTTCACAGACCGCCGACGCCGCGCTGGCGGCCGATGAACGCCTGGCGACCAAAGAGGGGCGCAGCCAATTTTGGCGCGCCACCTTCTCCTGCTGGCTCGGCACCGCCATGGAATACGTCGACTTCGCGCTGTACGGCCTGGCGGCCGGCATGGTGTTCGGCGACGTGTTCTTCCCGGAAGCCACGCCGCTGGTGGCGCTGCTGGCCAGTTTCGCCACCTACTCCGTCGGCTTCGTCGCGCGGCCGATCGGCGCGCTGGTGTTCGGCTGGATCGGCGACCGCAAAGGCCGCCGCGTGGTGCTGATCACCACCGTGGCGCTGATGGGCCTCTCCACCACGCTGATCGGCCTGATCCCGTCCTATGCGCAAATCGGCGTCTGGGCGCCCGCCTGCCTGGTGATCCTGCGCTTCGCGCAGGGGTTCGGCGCCGGTGCGGAGCTGTCCGGCGGCGCGGTGATGCTGGCGGAATACGCGCCGGCCAAGCGGCGCGGGCTGGTGGCGTCGATCATCGCCATCGGCTCCAACAGCGGCACCCTGCTGGCGTCGCTGGTATGGCTGCTGGTGCTGCAGCTGGACAAGGAAGATCTGATGAGCTGGGGCTGGCGCATTCCGTTCCTCGCCAGCATTCTGATCGCCGGGGTGGCGCTGTACCTGCGCCGTCACGTGCGGGAAACGCCGGTGTTCGAACGCGAGCTGCAGCAAAACCACCAGCGCATGCTGGACGCCGCCCAGGCCGCGCCGGATACGCGCAGCTACCTGCAACGTACCAAAGCGTTCTGGGTGATGCTCGGCCTGCGCATCGGCGAAAACGGCCCTTCCTACCTGTGCCAGGGCTTTATCGTCGGCTACGTCGCCAAGGTGCTGATGGTCGATAAATCGGTGCCGGCGCTGGCGGTGTTGATCGCCTCGCTGTGCGGTTTTCTGGTGATCCCGCTGGCCGGCTGGCTGTCCGATCGCTTCGGCCGCCGCATCACCTACCGCTGGTTCTGCCTGCTGCTGGTGCTGTACGCCTTCCCGGCGTTCTGGCTGCTCGACAGCCGTGAACCGGCTATCGTCATCTCGGTGATCGTGGTCGGCATGTGCATCGCGTCGCTGGGGATCTTCGGCGTTCAGGCGGCCTACGGCGTCGAACTGTTCGGCGTGAAGAATCGCTACTCCAAGATGGCGTTCGCCAAAGAGCTCGGTTCGATCCTCTCGGGCGGCACCGCGCCGCTGATCGCCACCGCGCTGCTGTCCGGTTTCGGTCACTGGTGGCCTGTCGCCTGCTATTTTGTTGTAATGGCGGCCATCGGCTTAATCACCACCTTCTTTGCTCCCGAAACCCGCGGCCGCGATCTCAACCTGCCGCAGGATGCCGCGTAGCGAGAAGGCGAACAGGACCTCAATTTGGATAATCACTCCGCGCGACGCGTTACCCGCGCCGACGTGGCCCGCGTAGCGGGCACCTCCGTCGCCGTGGTCAGCTATGTGATCAACAACGGCCCGCGCCCGGTGGCGGAAGCCACCCGGCTGCGCGTGCTGGCGGCGATCGAGCAGACCGGCTACCGGCCGAACGACATCGCGCGGGCATTGGCCTCCGGCAGCACGCAAACCTACGGGCTGGTGGTGCCGGATATTTCCAACCCGTTCTTCGCCACGCTGGCGCGGGCGCTACAGCAGGAGGCCTTCAGCCGCGGCCGCGTGCTGCTGCTGGGCGACGCCGGCGATGACCGGCAGCGCGAGTATGAGCTGATCAATAACCTGCTGCGTCGCCAGGTCGACGGCCTGCTGTACACCAGCGTCGATCGCCATCCGTGGTTCGAGCTGATCCGCGCCTCCGGCACGCCCTGCGTGATGATAGACACTATCGACAGCCAGGCTGGCGTCTGCGCCATCCGCGTCGACGAGCGCGACGCCGCCTGCCAGGCGACCCGCCATCTGCTGCAGCACGACTATCGCGACATCGGCATTTTTATCGGTCCGCTAACCATGCTCAACGCGCAGGATCGCCTGAACGGCTGGCGCGATGCGCTGCTGGAGGCGAGCATTGCGCCGCGCGACGAGTGGATTTTCGAGGCGCCTTACACCCGCCAGGGCGGCTACCAGGCCACCCAGCGCATGGTGCAAGGCCCGCGCCCGCGCGCCGTTTTCACCTCCAACGAGCAGCAGGCGCTCGGCTGCCTGTCGGCGCTGGCGGAGCATGGGTTGCGCGCGCCGGACGATCTGGCGCTGATCTGTTTTAACGGCACGCAGCAATCCGAATTCAGCGTGCCGCCGCTCAGCGCGGTCGAGCAGCCTATCGACGCCATGGCCAAGCGGGCCATCGCCATGCTGGCCGCCGGTGCCGCGCCCGCCGAGCTGCATGAATTCGCTTTTCAACTGCGCATCCGCCGCTCGTGCGGCTGTTAGCGGTTTTTCAGGACACCTTCTATGCGTTTGATCATTGATTGCGATCCCGGCAACGGCGTTCCCGGCGCCAACGTCGACGACGGCCTGGCGCTGGCCCTGGCGCTGGCGGCCAAACCGCAGCTGCAGCTGGAACTGATCAGCATCGTGGCCGGCAACACCCCGCGCGAAGTGGGCTTCGCCGTCGCCAGCGAGCTGCTGGCGCAAAGCGGCTACCAGGTGCCGGTCGCCCTCGGCGCGGCGCGCGCCCTGATCGAGCCGCCGGAGCCATGGCGCGCGCATCTGGACAGGCCGATCGCCGATCCGAAGCTGGCAGCGCTGTGGCGCGACTTGCCCGCGCCCTCACTCGCCAACGCGCCCGCACCGGACGCCGCCATCGCCATCGGCGAGCTGATCTGCCGCCATCCCGGCGAGATAACGCTGGCGGCGATCGGCCCGCTGACCAACGTTGCGCACGCCATGCAGCTGTACCCGCAGATGGCGCAGGCGGTGAAAGAGATCGTGATCATGGGCGGCGTGTTCAACGTCGAGGGATACATCAAGGACACCAATTTCGGCCTGGATCCGGAAGCTGCGCGGCTGGTGCTGAACAGCGGCGCCGCTATCACGCTGGCGCCGCTGGACGTCACCACCCAGACCATGCTGACCCAGGCGGATCTGGCCGCACTGACGCAGCCGGATACGCCGCTGTGCCGCTATTTGCGCGCCACCACGCAGCCGTGGATCGATTATTCGCGCCATACGCGGCGCCTGCCGGGCTGCTGGATCCATGATGCGCTGGTAATCGCCTGGCTGCTGGCACCGCAGCTGGTCACGACCGAGATGTTCCATGTGGATGTGGCGCTGGAAGGGGCGCTGACGCGCGGCAGCTCACGCCGTTGGCGGCCGGACAGCCTGCGCCTGACGGTCGGCATGCCGGCGCCGCAGGGCAAGCCGGTGCGCATCATGCAGCAGGTCGATAACGCCCGTCTGCTGGCGTTGATCGGCGCAACGCTGGCCCACGGATGAAAAAAGGTGCGCCAAAGCGCACCAATCATCGAGCCAGCATCGGCAGCGTCGGGTGTTACCCCTTGCCTTTTACGCTGCTGATAAACGTTTTACGCGCAGTGGTCGAGCCCAGTTTCTCGGCCTCATTCATCAGTTTCAGCGCCTTGTCGATATCGCCCGCCTTCACCGCCTGCTTGATGCCGTTATTGAAGTAGCTTTCGGTATCGTTGAGCATCGGCTCCGCCGGTTTCTCCGGCGTCGGTGCAGGCGCCGCCACGGCGGCCGGTGCGGTTGATCCCACCACCACCGGCGCCACGGTCGGCGCAGGTTGCAGCATGCCGATCATCACGTTGCCGGTGCCCTGTTCCGCGGTCACCTTGAGCTTCAGTGTGCCGGTTGTCGCGTGGCCGGCGATCGGATCCGGGATATCCGGCACCGCGTTACCCACGCCCTGCGCGTAGGCCTTGGCCGGGTTAGTCAGCTGCGTGGTTTTCGCCAAATCCTGACGGGTGGTGTACACCAGCAGGTAAATCTGTTTTTGACCGAGCGCCGGCGTCAGTTTCAACGTGCCTTCGAGGCGATCGGAGGACATTGCTCCCGGCGGCTGATACGGGAAATAGCTGCTCGGGTAATACGCCGCCGGGCGCAGATGCTCGTCCAGCACCAGCACGCTCGGCGCGTACAGCGAATTGTTCTTGGCGAGGCTGCTCAGCGTCACTTCCAGCGAACCGCGATCGGCCGGCAGCGTATAGGCGGCGATCGCCCCCTGAATGTCGCCCTGATTGAGCTGCGGGCTAACGGCGTCGAGCTTCACTTCTTGCGACACCGGCGGTTGCAGCGGCTGCCACGGCAGGCTTTGCAGCGTGGCGGCGCTGATGGCCGGGGCGACGGAAACGTTGGCCGGCGTATCGGCGTTGGCCGCCAAAGGCGCGCCGACGGTCAGCGCCAGCGACAGGCAGAGTGACAGCAGATTCTTTTTCATCGTTATATCCTCTTTCAGCACCGCGGCGGATCAGGCAAGAGATCGGGTCGCGGCGAATGCGGTTGGGGGAGAGCCGGCGGCCCTCCCCGCCCTGTCGTTACCACCAAATTTCCATCTGGGCGCCGAAGGTGACTTCGTCATCCTTGCCGCGGCTGAAGGTATGCATGCTGGTGTCGTTGTAAGCGGTGCCGGCGTTATACCCGGTGTCATCGCCGGTGGCGTAGCCCCACTTCTCGTCCCACTTGGCGTAGGTGGCGAACAGGCGGATGGCCGGACGCGACCAAATGCTGTTGCCCGCCTGCCATTGCTGCGCCAGGGTCACTTTATACTGGCCGTTGCGATCGCCGGTGCGCTGAGATTTGACGTTGTCGTAGCCGGCTTCCAGCAGGGTGCTCATGATCGGCGTCCATTTGTACATCGGACGCACGCCCACGGTGTACCAGGTGGTGCCGTTGTTGTTGTCGCGGTCAATGTCCTGGAACATGGCGACGTACATCAGCGCCCACTGATCGTTGAAGTCGATGGCGCCGTGATCCAACACGCGGATCATCTTGCCGTTGTTATCGATGGTGGCGCCTTCGTTTCGGCCGTTGTTCTGCGAGGTCATCGAGTCGGTGGCGTACTGCAGCACGAACTTGTTGTAACCGTTCAGGATGCTTTGCGTGTGTTCGGCGGTGAACATCCAGCCGTCTTTGCTGGCGCCGTCGGCCAGGCGGTAGTTATCCTGCGCATTGGCTCGGCCGTAGTCCACGCCCAGCTCCAGGGTGCCGCCCGGGTTCAGCTCCAGCCCGGCCAAGCGCACGTCGAAGGTATCGTTGACGGTCGGACGCTGTTTCCATTCGTTATCCAGGTAGCCGTAAGAGCCGCCGGATTCCGAGTTGCGGGTCACGGCGGCGGACAGCTTGCCGAAGCCCAGATCGATGTTTTCCAGACCGGCGCCCGGGCCGGAGATATCCCAGTAGTAGAAGTCGATCATGTGAACGTCATGACGCTGATAGAAACGCTTACCGGCCCACAGCGTGGAGCCCGGCAGCCACTCGATCAGGTTTTTACCCTGCACGTTCACTTCGCGGAAGCCCGGAGTCACGTCTTCCCAGTCAGAACGCTGCGAGACCGAATAGGCCAGGTTGGTGTCGAAATAGAAGCTCTTGTCGCCTTCTTTCCACACTTCCTGCCCGAGTTTCAGTTCGGCGTAGGTTTCGCACTCGTTGCCGAGACGGTATTTGCTCGCGGCACCGGTGGCCTTGAAGCACTGTTGCTCACCGCCGCTGCCGGTCCAACCGATGCCGGAACGGGCGTAACCGTGGAAATCCACGGCCAGCGCCTGAGTAGAGAGAACACCGGCGGCGACAGCCAGTGCCAGAGGAAGTTTGCGCAGAGTAGTCATCATTATTCTCCTGTTATACCGACTTTGATGCTTTAAACGCCCGGCTCCTGGTGCAGCCGTTTACATGCCGTACCGTCTTCACGGAACAGGTGGCAGCGGTGAGGCGGCAGGCCGATGGCGAATGTGGCACCTTCTTCTACCAGCACCACGTCATTCTGGCGGTACACCAGGTTTTGACGGATGGCCGGGATTTGGATATGGATTTGCGTCTCGTTGCCGAGCTGCTCCACCACCTGCACGTCGCCGGTAAGCCGCACTTCAGAGGCTTCGCCGGGCAGCAGATGTTCAGGGCGAATGCCCAATGACAGGTTGGCGCCGGGTTGGACGCCCGCGCCTTCCACCGGCAGCCAGACCAGCTGGCGGTTGGGCAGTTCGACCTGCACCTGTCGCGGCTCCGCCGCGGTGACCTTGACCGGCAGGAAGTTCATCTTCGGTGAGCCGATAAACCCGGCGACGAAGCGGTTGGCCGGGTAGTGATACAGCTCCAGCGGCTTGCCGACCTGCGCCACGCGACCGGCGTCGAGCACCACGATCTTGTCGGCCAGCGTCATCGCTTCGACCTGATCGTGGGTGACGTAAATCATGGTGCGCTGCAGGCGCTTGTGCAGACGGGAGATCTCGATGCGCATCTGCACCCGCAGCGCGGCGTCGAGGTTGGACAGCGGCTCGTCGAGCAGGAACACGTCCGGCTCGGCCACCAGCGTGCGGCCGATCGCCACGCGCTGACGCTGCCCGCCGGACAGCGCCTTCGGCCGCCGATCGAGCAGGTGCGCCAACTGCAGCACCTCGGAAACCTGGTTCACCCGTTGATTGATTTCCGCTTTCTTGGCGCCGGCCAGCTTCAGGCCGAACGACATGTTGTCCGCTACCGACAGGTGCGGATACAGCGCGTAAGACTGGAACACCATGCCGATGCCGCGCTCGGAAGGCGGCACTTCATTCATGCGTTTCTCGCCGATCAGCAGGTCGCCGGAGGTGATGTCCTCCAGCCCGGCGATCATGCGCAGCAGCGTCGATTTGCCGCAGCCCGACGGCCCGACAAACACCACAAACTCGCCGTCTTCGATGGTCAGATTGACGTCTTTGGAAATCACGGCCTCACCGAAGGCCTTATAAACGCTGCGCAGTGTCACGCTAGCCATGCGTTACTCCCCTGCTTTCGCAGTTAACATGTCGTGTGAAAATGGCGGAGGCAAAGCCCGCCAAAACCCATTGATGACCCTCTTGCTGCGCGCCGTGCTGCCATGCCAACGGCAAGGTCGCCTCAGACGGCGCGGCCGCCTGAGTATAAGGCTGCAGGTTTATCAGCGCTTCAAGGCATTGATCCTGATGGGTAATAAGTAAGCGCACCACGCCATCGCGCTGGCTGACCGCGCTCAGTTCGCCGCGCTGGAAAAGCGGCAAACGGCGCAGGGCCAGCAGCGTCTGGCAGTAACGCAAGGTGGAGTGGCTGTCGTGCTGTTGGCGACTGATGGCCAACGCGCGGTGTTCGATCGCCACCTGCTGATACCAGCTGATCTCCCCGGCGGTGACCTGTTCGGGGGCTTCATGCCACGGCATCGGCGTTTGCGCGCCGCGCGGATCCTGCAGGCCGGCGGCGTGCGGCAGCCCCAACTCCTCGCCCTGGTACAGGCAGATCGGCGCCGGCAACATCGCCAGCAGCGTCAAAAAGGCGGCGGCGGAACGCAGGTCGCCCTGCCCCCAGCGGCTGACCACCCGAGGCTGATCGGCGTCGCCGGTGCTCCACAGGCTGTCCGCCAACGTGGCGCGGCGGGCATGCAGCACCGCCACCAGCTTTTCCGCGCTGAACGGCATCACGTCGAGCGCCAGCGCGCCGTGGACGAACCGCTGCACGTCGGCGGCATGACGAACGCGATGGGCTTCATCGGCGTACCACAGCGTCAGCCCTTCGCCCGTCACCGCCGTTTCGGCCTCCGGCGCCAGCGTCTGCGGCAGCAACAGACCGTCGATCGACAGCGCTTTCAGGTACGGCAGCGCCGCCAGCATGCCGTGCGCGTCGCCCACGCCGTCCCCGTTTCCGTCACGGAAACTGGCCGGATGGATCCGGTACAGGGTGGGCTGAGTGGCGATAGGCATTGACGACATAAATCCGGTATCCCTGCTGCGCGTGGCGTTAAAAATCAATGGGCCGATAGTGCGGGAGTCGCCGGAAAGGGTAATCATCCGTAACAGGATTTTTCATGGGGGAGGAGACGGGAGGATGAGAGAACGACCGCGGCGATGAGAAGTTCCGCGCTTAAGGCAAATCTGTGATCAAGCCGGCAAAAATCGCCCCCCTATTTTGTGCCTGACGCCACAGAATAGAGCGCAACGTTAACTGGATCACACTCCTCATCTCAGGGGCGTAGAGGGGGGGAGGATGAGAATATGTCGCGTTGTGACCCACTATGATCGCGAAACGTCTCTCCTTGATTTATGTGCCCACAAAAAGAAGGACTGGATTATGACTCGCAGCATTACCCTCGCCCGTACGCTGGCGCTCTCGGCACTGGCTACTCTGGTGCTCTCTTCTTCCGCCTTCGCCAAGATAGAGGAAGGCAAACTGGTTATCTGGATCAACGGCGACAAGGGCTATAACGGCCTGGCCGAAGTCGGCAAGAAATTCGAAAAAGACACCGGCATCAAAGTCACCGTCGAGCATCCCGACAAGCTGGAAGAGAAATATCCGCAGGTGGCCGCCACCGGCGACGGCCCAGACATCATCCTCTGGGCCCACGATCGCTTCGGCGGCTATGCGCAGTCCGGCCTGCTGGCCGAAGTCCACCCGTCCAAAGCCTTCCAGGACAAGCTGTTCCCGTTCACCTGGGACGCCGTGCGCTATGACGGCAAGCTGATCGGCTACCCGATCGCCGTCGAAGCGCTGTCGCTGATTTACAATAAAGACCTGGTCAAACAGCCGCCGAAGACCTGGGAAGAGATCCCGGCGCTGGACAAACAGCTGCGCGCCAGCGGCAAAAGCGCCATCATGTGGAACCTGCAGGAACCCTACTTCACCTGGCCTATCATCGCCGCCGACGGCGGTTATGCCTTCAAGTATGAGAACGGCAAATACAACATCAAGGATGTCGGCGTCGCCAACGCCGGTTCGCAGGCCGGCCTGCAGTTCATCGTCGATCTGGTGAAAAACAAACACATCAACGCCGATACCGATTACTCGATCGCCGAAGCCGCGTTCAACAAAGGCCAGACCGCGATGACCATCAACGGCCCGTGGGCCTGGAACAACATCGAGCAGAGCAAAATCAACTACGGCGTGACGCTGCTACCGACCTTCAAAGGCAAACCGTCCAAACCGTTCGTCGGCGTACTGACCGCCGGCATCAACGCCGCCAGCCCGAATAAAGAACTGGCGACCGAGTTCCTCGAGAACTATCTGCTGACCAACGAAGGGCTGGCGAACGTCAACAAAGACAAACCGCTGGGCGCGGTGGCGCTGAAGTCCTATCAGGAAACGCTGGCCAAAGATCCGAAGATCGCCGCCACCATGCAGAACTCGCAAAACGGGGAGATCATGCCGAACATTCCGCAGATGAGCGCTTTCTGGTACGCCGAACGCAGCGCGGTGCTCAACGCCGTCAGCGGCCGCCAAACGGTGAAAGCCGCGTTGGACGATGTGCAGACCCGTATCACCAAGTAATGTCGTCGTGCGGGGCGCCGTGGCACCCCGCCGTTGCTTCACAGAAAGGAACGCCCTATGCAATTCGCTCACGCCGGGACGCCTGCGCGTAAAAAATCGAAGTGGTGGCAAAGCGACGCGCTGAAATGGCTGGTGGTCGGCCTGTTCAGCCTGGTGACCTGCTACCTGATTGTGTTGATGTATGCACAGGGTGAATACCTGTTCGCTATCCTGACGCTGATCCTGGTCAGCGCCGGGCTTTACGTCTTCGCCAACCGCCGCGCCTACGCCTGGCGCTATGTGTATCCCGGCGTCGCCGGCATGGGATTGTTTGTCCTGTTCCCGCTGATCTGCACCATCGCCATCGCCTTTACCAACTACAGCAGCACCAACCAGCTGACGTTTGAGCGCGCGCAATCGGTATTGATGCAGCGTCAGTTCCAAAGCGGCAAAACGTTCACCTTCGGCCTCTACCCGGCGGAAAACCAGCAGTGGCGCCTGCAGCTGACCTCGCCGGACAGTGAACAGCCGCTGATTTCCGGGCCTTTCCGCCTCGACGCGACGCCGCCGCTCCCCCTGAAATTGACGGCCCAGAGCGCCGCGCCGCAGGGCGAACCCGCCACGCTGCGGGTGATCACCCAGAACCGGCAGGCGCTGAGCCAACTGGTGGCGCAGCTGCCGGACGGCGATGAATTGCGCATGAGCTCCCTGCGCCAGTTCTCCGGCACCCGTCCGCTGTATGCGCTGGACAAAGACGGCAGCACGCTGACCAATAACCAGACTCAGGTGCGCTACCGGCCGAACGGCGACATCGGCTTCTATCAGGCGATCAACGCCGACGGCGGCTGGGCGCAGGAAACCCTGAGCCCAGGCTATACCGTCACCACCGGCTGGAAAAACTTCCTGCGGGTGCTGCAGGACGAGGGCATCAAAAAACCGTTCGTGTCGATCTTCATCTGGACCCTCGTGTTCTCGGTGATGACGGTGATCCTTACCGTGGCGGTCGGCATGGTGCTTGCCTGCGTGGTGCAGTGGGAGGCGCTGAAAGGCAAGGCTATCTACCGCGTGCTGCTGATCCTGCCCTATGCGGTACCGTCGTTCATCTCGATCCTGATCTTCAAAGGCTTGTTCAACCAGAGCTTCGGCGAGATCAACATGATGCTCAGCCACCTGTTCGGCATCAAACCGGCCTGGTTCAGCGATCCGCTCACCGCCAAGAGCATGATCCTGATCGTCAACACCTGGCTCGGCTACCCGTACATGATGATCCTGTGCATGGGGCTGCTGAAGGCCATCCCGGACGATCTGTACGAGGCCTCGGCGATGGACGGCGCCAACCCGTGGCAAAACTTCTTCCGCATCACCTTCCCGCTGCTGATCAAGCCGCTGACGCCGCTGATGATCGCCAGCTTCGCCTTCAACTTTAACAACTTCGTGCTGATCCAGCTGCTGACCAACGGCGGCCCGGACATGATCGGCACCACCACGCCGGCCGGCTATACCGATCTGCTGGTCAGCTACACCTACCGCATCGCCTTCGAAGGCGGCGGCGGGCAAGACTTCGGGCTGGCGGCCGCCATCGCCACGCTGATCTTCCTGTTGGTGGGCGCGCTGGCGATCCTGAATTTGAAAGCCAGCAAGATGAACTTCGATTAGGGAGAATAACGATGGCCATGGTTCGACCCAAATCCCAGCGCCTGCGCCTGTGGATGACCCACATTTTGATGCTGTGCTTTATCGCCCTGATCATGTTCCCGCTGCTGATGGTGGTGGCCATCTCGCTGCGCGCCGGCAACTTCGCCACCGGCAGCCTGATACCGGAAACCCTCTCCTGGGATCACTGGCGGCTGGCGCTCGGCTTCAGCGTCACCCACGCCGACGGCAGCGTGACGCCGCCGCCGTTCCCGGTGCTGCTGTGGCTGTGGAACTCCATCAAGATCGCGGCGATCACCGCCATCGGCATCGTGACGCTGTCCACCACCTGCGCCTACGCCTTCGCCCGCATGCGTTTTCGCGGCAAGAGCACGCTGCTGAAAAGCATGCTGATCTTCCAGATGTTTCCGGCGGTGCTGTCGCTGGTGGCGCTGTACGCCTTGTTCGATCGCCTGGGCCAGTACATTCCGTTTATCGGCCTGAACACCCACGGCGGCGTGATCTTCGCCTATATGGGCGGCATCGCGCTGCATGTCTGGACCATCAAGGGCTATTTCGAAACCATCGACAATTCGCTGGAAGAGGCGGCGGCGCTGGACGGCGCCACGCCGTGGCAGGCGTTCCGGCTGGTGCTCCTGCCGCTGTCGGTGCCGATTCTGGCGGTGGTGTTCATTCTGTCGTTTATCGCCGCCATCACCGAGGTGCCGGTGGCGTCGCTGCTGCTGCGCGATGTGAACAGTTACACGCTGGCGGTGGGCATGCAGCAATATCTCAACCCGCAGAACTACCTGTGGGGCGATTTCGCCGCCGCCGCGGTGCTGTCGGCGATACCGATTACCGCCGTGTTCCTGCTGGCGCAACGCTGGTTGGTGGGCGGCCTGACGGCCGGCGGCGTGAAGGGGTAATTTGTGCCACTGCAGTGCGTTTGATGTTTTTCCTTATCTTTTACCCTATGGATTTCAAGTTACAGCCAGGCGACCAGCTCGCTAAGCCCAGGCGCTTACTTCAGTAAGTAACTGGGGTTAGCGAGTGCAGTCAACAACGCTGTCGCTTGAAAGACGACGGGTAATTATATCCTGTGTCTTTGGCGGCCTCTGGCCGCCATTTTTATCGCTACTCCCGTTTCAGCCGATCGGTGTTGGCCAGATAGAGCGTCACCACCAGCACCAATATCGCCGCCGCGTAGATCAGGGTGTCGATGGGATTTTTGTGATCCACGATAATCAAACGAATAATCGCGGTAATGCCGATATAAATAAAATAGCGCAGCGGGAAATGATAACCCGACTCAAAATACTTGACGATCAAGGCGATAAATTCAAAGTACAGAAAATAAATCACGATGCCTTCAATCAACAGGTAAGAAGACGACTCTTCGCTGTTGATAAATAACACCTTCGCCAGATGGATGGTTTCCTTGACCAGAAACACCACCAGAATTGCCGCCAACAGCAGAAGGCCCACGTTCAGCACTCGCTGCAGCCCTTTCGCTATCATTATCGAACGCGACGTTTTTGCCATAAAACCTCTCTCTGAATACCGCTTATATGATTCAAGCTTGCCAATATAGGCATTGTCCTAAAAATTACGCCCTTCGCGAAAGCACTTTAAACCCCATTTAATTCATAAAGTTATAATAAGATGTTTCTGACTTATAGATTTGTAGCAAATCGAAATGTCAACTATCATGGGTCACAGAGATCTTTACATAAAACCAATAACCTCGAATTAACAAGGGAATTCTTTATGCGCGCTAAACTTAACGGACTGGTCGCTGCGGGCCTGTTTACCTGTGCATTGTCCGGCCACGCCGCCGGCCTGGTAGCCCCTGACAACGATCTGCGTAACGATCTCGCCTGGTTGTCTGACCGCGGCGTCATCAACGTCAGCCTGTCCACCTGGCCGCTGAGTCAGGAAGAGATCAGTTCCGTTATCGCGCAGGCCAAACCGGTCACCAATACCGAGAAAAACGTCATCGACCGCGTGCAACGCCGCGTTGACGCCCTGAAAGCCAACATCCGCGTCAGCGGTTACGCCTCGACCGATAAACCCGGCACCCCGCAGGGCTTCGGCCAAAACGAGTACGCCGACGATCGCCTGACCATCGGCGCCGGCGCCAACGGCGAGTTCTGGGACGTGCGTCTGCAGGGCTCGGTGGAAGGCGACCAGCGCGTCAGCGACGGCTCCAAATTCAATATGAACGGCTCCTACGGCGCGGTGAAAATCTGGAACCAATGGCTCTCCTTCGGCGAGGTCTCCCAGTGGTGGGGCCCGGGTTACGACGGCAGCCTGATCCGCTCCGACGCCGCGCGCCCGGTCGCCGGCTTTATGCTGCAGCGCGCCGACCAATCGCCGTTTGAAACGCCGTGGCTGTCGTGGATCGGCCGCTGGCAATACCAGTTGTCCGCCGGCCAGCTGTCGCAGTACAGTTCTGTACCGCACACCAAACTGATCGGCGGCCGTTTCACCATGATGCCGACCGACTTCCTGGAATTAGGGGCATCGCGCATCATGATGTGGGGTGGTGAAGGCCGTCCGCAGTCATGGAGCTCGTTCTGGGATGGTTTTACCGGTAAAGATAACGATGATTCAGGTAAAGGCAACGATCCGGGCAACCAGCTGGCCGGTTTCGACTTCAAGCTGAAAATGCAGCCTTTGATCGGCCTGCCGGTCAGCCTGTACGGTCAGTTGGTGGGCGAAGATGAAGCGGGCTATCTGCCGTCGCAAAATACCTATCTGCTCGGTTTGGAAGGTCACCCGGAATGGGGTCCGACCACCATCAACTGGTATATCGAAGGGTCAGACACCCGTTCGGATATGAGCCGTAAAAACTATGTGTACACTCACTACACTTACAAAGGCGGCTACTACCAACAGGGTTACCCGTTGGGCCACGCGATGGGCGGCGACGGCCAGATGCTGTCCGGCCGCGTCGAGCTGGTGCTGGACGACAGCCAGCGTTGGAGCACCCGCGTGGTTTACGCCAAGGTGAACCCACTGAGCCAAAGCATCAACCAGGCGTTCCCGAAATCCGATACGCTGAAGGGCATTCAGCTCGGCTGGGGTTACACCTTCCCGTCTCAAGTTAAGTTCGACACCAGCCTGTGGTACACCGACAACGATCACAGCACCGCCGATGACGTGGGCGCCGGCGTCAGCTTCGAAGTGCCGATCAACCTGTAACTTTTCGCAGACGTAAAAAAACCCGCCGCGGCGGGTTTTTTTATTGGCTCAGATCAGGCAATTAGCGCCATTCCTTGAAGCGGTTGATCAGCGCATTGGTCGAGCTGTCGTGGCTGCTGATTTTCTCGCTGCCCGCCAGTTCCGGCAGGATGCGGTTGGCCAGCTGTTTGCCCAACTCCACGCCCCACTGATCGAAGGTGAAGATGTTCAGGATTGCGCCCTGGGTGAAGATCTTGTGCTCATACAGCGCAATCAGGCTGCCCAGGCTGAACGGGGTGATTTCACGCAGCAGGATCGAGTTGGTCGGACGGTTGCCTTCAAACACTTTGAACGGCGCCACGTGTTTGACCTGCTCAGGGGTTTTACCCTGCGCCGCGAACTCGGCTTCCACCGTCTCCAGCGACTTGCCGAACGCCAGCGCTTCGGTCTGGGCGAAGAAGTTGGACAGCAGTTTGGCGTGGTGATCGCCCAGTGGGTTATGGCTGATGGCCGGCGCGATGAAATCGCACGGCACCAGCTTGGTGCCCTGGTGGATCAGCTGGTAGAACGCATGCTGGCCGTTGGTGCCCGGCTCGCCCCAGATGATCGGGCCGGTCTGGTAATCCACCGGATTGCCGTTGCGATCGACGTACTTGCCGTTGGATTCCATGTTGCCCTGCTGGAAGTAAGCGGCAAAACGGTGCATGTACTGATCGTACGGCAGAATGGCTTCGGTTTCGGCGCCGAAGAAGTTGTTGTACCAAATACCGATCAGCGCCAGCAGCACCGGCAGGTTTTTCTCCGCCGGCGTTTCGGCGAAGTGCTTATCCATGGCGTGCGCGCCGCTCAGCAGCTGCTCGAAGTTGTCGTAACCGATGGACAACGCGATCGACAGACCGATCGCCGACCACAGCGAGTAACGGCCGCCGACCCAGTCCCAGAATTCGAACATGTTGTCGGTATCGATGCCGAACTCGGCCACCGCTTTGCCGTTGGTGGACAACGCAGCGAAGTGCTTGGCCACGTGTTGTTGATCGACGGCGCTGCTCAGGAACCAGTCGCGCGCGCTGTGGGCGTTGGTCATGGTTTCCTGAGTGGTGAAGGTTTTGGACGCCACCAGGAACAGCGTGGTTTCCGGGTTCAGCGGCTGCAGCGTTTCGGCGATGTGGGTGCCGTCAACGTTGGAGACGAAGTGCATGTTCAGGTGGTTTTTATAAGGGCGCAGCGCTTCGGTCACCATGTAAGGGCCGAGATCCGAACCGCCGATGCCGATGTTCACCACGTCGGTGATCGGCTTGCCGGTGTAACCTTTCCACTCGCCGCCGATGACGCGCGCGCAGAACTGTTTGATCTTGGCCAGCACTGCGTTCACTTCCGGCATCACGTCTTTGCCGTCGACCAGGATCGGGCTGTTGCTGCGGTTGCGCAGGGCAATGTGCAGCACCGCGCGATCTTCGGTGCGGTTGATCTTCTCACCGGCGAACATCGATTTGATGGCGCCTTGCAGATCGGTTTCTTTCGCCAACGCCTGCAGCTTCTCCAGGGTTTCCTGCGTGATGCGGTTCTTGGAATAGTCCACCAACATTTGATCGTTGAAGGTCGCGGAGAACCTGGAGAAACGATCGCTGTCCTCGGCGAACAGGTCGGCGATCCGTACGTCTTTCATCTGTGCATAATGTTGCTGCAGGGCTTGCCAAGCAGCGGTTTGACTAGGATTGATATTTTTCATAGCAACACTCTTAGGCTTGAGAATAAAAATGACGCGTTTGTCCGATTGTAGCCTGTTCGACTGTGATTATGATCGCTTTTCTTGCGATAGGCGCTAACTGTCAACGCATTGCCGCCTCGTTTCAGCTTTCACTCTATACTTTTGGCTAACGGCCTGTTATCGGGGTTGCCGAATTGTCATCAGGCTGTGTCATCGTCGCTTATTTCGTCATTTGAAAGGGATCTCGCTTATGGAATTATCCGCCCCACTCATGTTGGTGCTTATCGGCCTGGCGTCGCTGCTGGCGCAGTGGCTGGCCTGGCTGCTGCGCCTGCCGGCCATCTTGCCGCTGCTGCTGTTCGGCATCGTGCTCGGCCCGACGGTGCATCTGGTGCAGCCGGATCTGCTGTTTGGCGATCTGCTGTTTCCGCTGGTGTCGCTGTCGGTGGCGATCATCCTGTTCGAAGGGGCGCTGACGCTGCGTTTCGAGGAAATTCGCGGCCTTGGCGGCGTGGTGCGCAATCTGGTCACCGTCGGCATGCTGGTCACCTTTCTGGTCATCAGCCTCGCCAGCTGGTGGCTGCTGGATTTCCCGCCGGAGCTGGCGGCGTTGATCGGCGCGGTGACGGTGGTGACCGGGCCGACGGTGATCGCCCCGCTGATGCGCGTCGTGCGGCCGAACGCCAATATCAACCAGGTGCTGCGCTGGGAAGGGATCGTCATCGATCCGGTCGGCGCCATCTTCACCCTGCTGGTGTTCGAGTTCATCGTGCTGAAGCAGAATGCGGAATCCTATACCCACCTGTTTTGGACGCTGGGCGTGACCGCCGCCGTCGGCCTGATCGCCGGCGCGCTGTTCGGCTACCTGCTCGGCCTGGCGCTGCGCCGCGTCTGGCTGCCGCGCTACCTGCAGAACCTGGCGGTGCTGGCGATCATGCTGACCGCCTTCGGCGTTTCCAACGCCATCGCCGACGAATCCGGTTTGCTGACCGTCACGGTCATGGGCATCTGGCTGGCCAACATGCGCGACGTGGATACCAGCGATATTCTGGCGTTCAAAGAGGAGCTGTCGGCGATCCTGATCTCGGCGCTGTTCATCATTCTGGCGGCGCGGCTCGACATCCAGGCGCTGTGGAACATGGGCTGGCCGCTGCTGCTGCTGCTGCTGGCGGTGCAGTTCATCGCCCGGCCGCTGTGCATCGCGGTGTCGACCTGGCGCTCTTCCCTGCACTGGCGCGATCGGCTGCTGCTGTGCTGGATCGCCCCGCGCGGCATCGTCGCCGCGGCGGTCAGCTCGCTGTTCGCGCTGACGCTGCAGCGCAGCGGCTATCAGGGCGCCGACCGGCTGGTGACCGTGGTGTTCGCCATCATCATCGGCACCGTGGTGTTGCAAAGCCTGACCAGCGGCATGATGGCGCGCTGGCTGCGGGTGCAGCAGCAGAAACCGCGCGGCGTGCTGATCGTCGGCGCCAACAGCGTGGCGCGCATGCTGGCGCAGGCGCTGATCAAGCTGAACGTGCCGGTGATCGTCACCGACAGCAGCTGGGAATACTACCGTCAGGCGCGCATGGACGGCATTCCGGCCTACTATGGCCACGCCTACTCCGAACACGCCGAGAACTATCTCGATCTGAGCAATATCGCCCAGGTGCTGGCGCTGTCGCCCAATCGTCACCAAAACGCGCTGGCCGTCTATCACTTCGGCCACCTCTTCGGCGAGGATCACGTGTTCGCCATTCGTTCGGGGGCGCCGTTGAAAGGGCGCGGCGCCAGCGCGGAAAGTTCGCGTTTCCGCCGGCACGAAATTTTATTTAATCAGGAAGCCACCTACGGCCGTCTGAGCAGCCTGCTCGCCAGGGGGGCCACCATCAAAGCGACCAAATTGAACGAAAATTTCGGTTGGTTGGAGTATTTGGAAAAACATCAGGGCGTTATCCCGTTATTCAGCCAAAAGGAAGACGGTTCTCTGCAACCGATTGGCGCCGGTTCCACGCCTGCGATGCCCTGTACGCTTATCGCGCTGGTGCAAGATGAAAATCCCTCACCGTCTGTACGTTGACAGAATGACGATAACCGGCTATTCCTAACAGCCTACTTGCGCACCCGGTGCGCAAGCCAGAAGAGGCGCGTCGCCCAGGTAGAGTGTCAGAGGAGCCGTTTCTCCGTTGACGGCACCCGAGGGGGAGCGACGCCGAGGTAGGGTAATGGCCGGCCATTATCGTATCGACTACAGGGGCTGAATCCCCTGGGTTGTCACCAGGGGATCGCCCGCAGGGCGATCGACAAGGTGGGGCGCTTCTGGGTGTATCGTAGCCTGACCTCTACGCCTGCCCCCTGTTTACCGCTCTCCCCTTGTGCCAAGGCTATGGAATTACAGTGCCCCCAAACGGGCATCCCTGACACGAGGTTTCTACATGAACCAAGCAGTACCCCAGAATTCCACCGTGGTAGCCAAGTTCGGCGGCACCAGCGTCGCCGACTTTGAAGCCATGAACCGCAGCGCCGACGTCGTGCTGGCCAACCCGCAGGTCCGCCTGGTGGTGTTGTCCGCCTCGGCGGGCGTCACCAACCTGCTGGTCGCCCTGGCCGAAGGTTGCGAGGCCGAGAAGCGCAACTACCAGCTTGATGAAATTCGTCGCATCCAGTACGCCATCCTCGATCGCCTCGCGGCACCTGCGGTGATCCGCGACGAGATAGACCGCCTGCTGGAAAACATCGCCATGCTGTCGGAGGCCGCGTCGCTGGCCACCTCGACGGCGTTGACCGACGAGCTGGTCAGCCATGGGGAGCTGATGTCCACCCTGCTGTTCGTTGAAATCCTGCGCGCCCGCAACGTGCAGGCCGAATGGTTCGACGTGCGTAAAGTGATGCGCACCGACGATCACTTCGGCCGCGCCGTGCCGGACAGCGCCGCGCTCAGCGAACTGGCGCAGGCGCAGTTGCAGCCGCGTCTGCAAGAAGCGCTGGTGGTCACCCAGGGCTTTATCGGCAGCGAACCGAAAGGCCGCACCACCACGCTCGGCCGCGGCGGCAGCGACTATACCGCCGCGCTGCTCGGCGAGGCGCTCGGCGTCGGCCGGGTGGATATCTGGACCGACGTGCCGGGCATCTACACCACCGATCCGCGCGTGGTGCCGGCAGCCAAGCGCATCGATAAAATCGGTTTCGAAGAGGCGGCGGAAATGGCCACCTTCGGCGCCAAAGTGCTGCATCCGGCCACCCTGCTGCCGGCAGTGCGCAGCGATATTCCGGTGTTCGTCGGCTCCAGCAAGGATCCGGCGGCCGGCGGCACGCTGGTGTGCAACACCACCGAGAACCCGCCGCTGTTCCGCGCGCTGGCGCTGCGCCGCAAGCAAACGCTGCTGACGCTGCACAGCCTGAACATGTTGCACGCGCGCGGCTTCCTGGCCGAGGTGTTCAACATTCTGGCGCGCCACAATATCTCCGTCGATCTGATCACCACCTCGGAAGTCAGCATCGCGCTGACCATGGACACCACCGGCGCCACCTCCGTCGGCGGCAGCCTGCTGACCACCTCGCTGTTGACCGAGCTGTCGTCGCTGTGCCGGGTGGAAGTGGAAGAAAACCTGGCGCTGGTGGCGATCATCGGCAACCAGCTGTCGCGGGCCTGCGGCGTGGGCAAAGAGGTGTTCGGCGTGCTCGATCCGTTCAACATCCGCCTGATCTGCTACGGCGCCAGCAGCTATAACCTGTGCTTCCTGGTGCCGGGCGAAGAAGCCGAGCAGGTGGTGCGCACCCTGCACCACAACCTGTTCGAATAAGTCATTATCCCTGATTGCGGGCGCAGCATGCTGCGCCCCTGCGTCTAAAAAATCCGTTCAAAACCGGCAGGGGTTCAGCTTGTTGAACCCGCAAAAAAACACAACCACACCCACCGTTCTCAATCTGGCTAAGGAAAACCTGCATGCTGGCAATACTCACGCGCTTATTCCCCCTCTGGGCGATACTGCTGTCCGTCGCCGCCTATTACACGCCGAGCACCTTTACCGGCATCGGCCCCTACGTCAGCCCGCTGCTGATGCTGATCATGTTCGCCATGGGCGTCACGCTGCGGCTCGACGACTTCAAACGCGTGCTGGCACGCCCCGGCCCGGTGGCGGCAGGCATCTTCCTGCATTATCTGATCATGCCGCTGGCGGCCTGGATCCTGGCGATGTTGTTCCGCATGCCGCCGGATCTGTCCGCCGGCATGGTGCTGGTGGGCAGCGTGGCCAGCGGCACCGCGTCCAACGTGATGATCTACCTGGCCAAGGGGGACGTGGCGCTGTCGGTAACCATCTCGGCGGTCTCGACGCTGGTGGGGGTGTTCGCCACGCCGCTGTTGACCCGCCTGTACGTCGATGCCGAAATCAGCGTCGATATCATGGGCATGCTGCTCAGCATCCTGCAGATCGTGGTGATCCCGATCGGCCTGGGCCTGATCGTCCACCATACCCTGACCAAAACGGTGAAGCGCATTGAGCCGCTGCTGCCGGCGCTGTCGATGGTGTGCATCCTGGCGATCATCAGCGCGGTGGTGGCGGGCAGCCAAAGCCACATCGCCTCGGTCGGCCTGGTGGTGATCGTCGCGGTGATCCTGCACAACGGCATCGGTCTGTTGAGCGGCTACTGGGGCGGCAAGCTGTTCGGCTTCGACGAATCCACCTGCCGCACGCTGGCGATTGAAGTCGGCATGCAGAACTCCGGGCTGGCGGCCACGCTGGGCAAAATCTACTTCTCGCCGCTGGCCGCGCTGCCGGGCGCGCTGTTCTCGGTCTGGCACAATCTCTCCGGCTCGCTGCTGGCGGGTTATTGGTCTGGACGCCCCATCAAGAAAAAATAAACCGCCTGCGGGGACGCAAACATTTGCGCCCCCGTTCTTCTCTGCGAAATTTCGTATTTCCCACTGGTCGGATTGTCATAATTCCCCCCATCCTCTATCATCCGTTAAAAATAAAAATTCAGATTCTTCCTATCCATGCCGATAATGTTGGCAAGGGGGAGAGATGCTCCACTTTTTTTAATTAATTAAGTCACCAGGGTTGCCCGCCAAAAAAGAAGCAGCCTAATTATTATTTAGATCTATACCCACCGTCTTATTTGCTGCGGCAAATCGAGATACCTCGCAATGTGCATGTCGCTCATTATTTCGGGCCGGCCGTCGGTCGCCCGTGGTTAACCTCATGGATTGGGCTGGCTGCCCCGGCAGCCTCTCATAATGGATTACAATGATAAAAAAAATCACCGCCTTGATGCTGCTGGTCAGCACGGCCCTTTCCGCTGAAACCCTGCCGGATTCCCACATGATGCGGGATATGTCGATGGGGGAATCACGCCGCGCGCTGCAAGACAGCACGCGTGAAGTCAACCAGCTGATTGAACAGCGCCGCTATCAGCAACTGAAGCAACAGCGCCTGCTGGCGGAACCGGAACCGGCCGCGCCCGCCCTGCCGCAATCCGCGCAGTGCCTGCCGATCGCCGGCGTTTATCTGCAGGGCGTCACCCTGCTCTCGCCGACCGATTTATCCGCCCTGAGCGCGCTGCCGGAAAACTGCATCAGCAGCAATGATATCAATCGCCTGACCCGCGAATTAACGCGCCTTTATGTGCAAAAAGGCTATATCACCGCGCGCGTGCAAATTGTTCGCCCTAATTCACAGGGAGAATTGGGGTTAAGCGTCACCGAAGGATTTATCGAGAAAATAGAAGGCGGCGATCGCTGGGTCAACAGCCGTTTATTATTTCCGGGGCTGGAAGGCAAGCCGCTGAAATTAACCGAACTCGATCAAGGATTGGATCAGGCCAATCGTTTGCAATCGAATACCACCAAGCTGGATATATTACCCGGCCGCCAGGTTGGCGGCTCGGTCATTCGTTTGCGCAATCAGCACGCCAAGCCCTGGCTGATTACCGCCGGCACGGATAATTACGGCCAGAAAAGCACCGGCCAGTGGCTGGCACGCGCCACCGCCACGCTGGACAGCCCGTTCGGCCTGTCGGACTTCGTCAGCCTGAACGCCAACAGCACGTTGGAAAACCCGGCTCACCGCTACAATCGCGCCTACACCCTGCTCTATTCGCTGCCGTACGGCGCGTTCACCTTCAGCGGGTTCGCCAGCTTCTCGTCCTATGAGAACCACCAGCAGCTGCCGCACAACGTGGTCAAACTGCACGGCCAGACCCAACAGTACGGTCTGCGCAGCGATTACGTGTTTTATCGCGATCACGATCAGATAGACAGCCTGAGCGGCCAGTTAACCTACAAGCGCATCGACAACTACTTCGAAAGCGTGCGTCTTGAGGTCAGCAGCCCAACGCTGACCCTGGCCGAGCTGAGCGCCAGCCACCTGCAAATTCTGCCCCATGGGGTATTCAGCGCCAACCTCAGCGTCGAGCAGGGCCTGCCCTGGCTGGGTGCCGATCGCCACCCGAGTTCGGTGCACCTCGACAGTCAATTCACCAAGGGCAAGCTGTTCGCCAACCTGAGCCAGCGCCTCAAGCTGGGTGACGCCACCTATCAGCTCAACAACCTGTTCTACGGCCAATACAGCCGCGACCCACTGCCCGGCGTGGAGTGGCTTAGCCTTACCGATCGCAGCGCCGTGCGCGGCTTCAGCCGCAGCACCCAGTCCGGCGACAACGGCTGGTATCTGCAGAACACGCTGTCGCGCAGCTTCAATTTAGGTGCCGCCACGCTGACGCCGCGCCTTGGCGCCGACGTCGGCCGCATTCTGCCGCGTCAGGACAACTCGGGCTGGCGCAGCAGCGCCGGGGTGAGCAGCGGCGCCACGTTACGCTACCGGCAGGCGCTGGTCGATCTGGAGGTCAGCCGCGGCTGGATTTTGTCGAACCACGCCACGCCTGAAGATCCCGTTCAGGTGCTGGCGCGCTTTTCTTACACCTTTTAATCAGCAGTTTTGCAGGACCCCACGGCAATATACGGAGATACATGGATGAAAAATAATAACTTCAGACTTTCGGCGGCAGGCAAACTGGCCGCCGCGCTGGCGATAATTCTCGCCGCTTCCGCCGGCGCCTACGCCGGTGAGATCGTCGCGGCCAACGGCGCCAACGGCCCCGGCGTTTCCACCGCCGCGACCGGTGCCCAGGTGGTCGACATCGTCGCGCCGAACGGTAACGGGCTGTCGCACAACCAATATCAGGACTTCAACGTCAACCAGCCCGGCGCGGTGCTGAACAACTCCCGCGAGGCGGGACTGTCGCAGCTGGCTGGCCAGCTGGGCGCCAACCCCAATCTGGGCGGACGTGAAGCCAACGTGATCCTCAACGAAGTGATCGGCCGTAACCCTTCTCTGCTGCACGGCCAGCAAGAGATCTTCGGCATGGCGGCCGACTACGTGCTCGCCAACCCGAACGGCATCAGCTGCCAGGGCTGCGGGTTCATCAACACCAGCCGCTCCTCGCTGGTGGTCGGCAACCCGCTGGTGGAGAACGGCCTGCTGCAGGGCTACAGCACCCTGGGCAACCGCAATACCCTGAGCCTCAGCGGCACACTGAACGCCGGCGGCGTGCTGGATCTGATCGCACCGAAGATCGACAGCCGTGGTGACGTGATCGTACAAGACTTCACCCATCGCAACGGCAGCGTGACGCCGGCGGCGATCAACGCCATCAGCGGCCTTAACCGCGTGGCGCGCGACGGCAAGGTGCTGGCCAGCGAACAACCGACGACCGCGCTGGACAGCTACTACCTCGGCAGCATGCAGGCCGGGCGCATCAACATCATCAACACCGCGCAGGGCAGCGGCGTTAAGCTGGCCGGCACGCTGGCCGCCGGCGACGAGCTCAAGGTGAAGGCCTACGATATTCGCAGCGAAAGCCGCGTTGAGGATGCCAGCAGCAACCGCAACGGCGGCGACAACTACCAGAACTACCGAGGCGGCATCTATGTCAACGATCGCAGCAGCAGCCAGAAGCTGACCCGCACCGAGCTGAAAGGCAAAAACATCAGTCTGGTGGCGGATAACCACGCACACCTTACCGCCACCGATATTCGCGGCGAAGACATCACCCTCCAGGGCGGCAAGCTGACGCTCGACGGTCAGCAGTTGAAGCAGACTCAGGGTCACACCGACGACCGCTGGTTCTATTCCTGGCAATACGACGTCACCCGCGAGCATGAGCAACAACAACAGGCGGGCAGCACCGTCGCCGCCAGCGGCAACGCCAAACTCATCAGCACCCAGGAAGATGTGAAACTGTTGGGCGCCAACGTCAGCGCCGACCGGGCGTTGAGCATCAAAGCGGCACGCGACGTGCACCTCGCCGGGCTGGTGGAGAAGGATAAGTCCACCGAACGCGGCTACCAGCGCAATCACACTTCCAGCCTGCGCACCGGCAGTTGGAGCAGCAGCGACGAAAGCGAAAGCCTGAAGGCCAGCGAACTGCGCAGCCAGGGCGAACTGACGTTGAAAGCCGGCCGCAATGTCGCAACCCAGGGCGCCAGGGTCCACGCCCAGCGCGATCTGACGATCGACGCAGACAACCAGATCCAGATCGGGGTGCAGAAAACCGCCAACGCCAAAGCGGTGCGCGATGACAAAACCTCCTGGGGCGGCATCGGCGGCGGCGACAACAAGAACAACAGCAACCGCCGCGAAGTCAGCCACGCTTCCGAACTGACCAGCGGCGGCACCCTGCGCCTGAACGGCCAGCAGGGCGTCACCATCACCGGCAGCAAGGCGCGCGGCCAGAAAGGTGGCGAAGTCACCGCCACCCACGGCGGCCTGCGCATCGACAACGCGCTGAGCACCACCGTGGACAAAATCGACGCGCGCACCGGCACCGTGTTCAACATCACCAGCAGCTCGCACAAGGCAGACAACAGCTACCAGAGCAGTACCGCCAGCGAACTGAAGTCCGACACCAACCTGAAGCTGGTCAGCCGTAAGGATACCGACGTGATCGGCAGCCAGGTCGCCAGCGGCGGCGAACTGAACGTCACCTCACAGACCGGCAACATCAACGTCAAGGCCGCCGAGCAGCAGCAGAACATCGACGAGCAGAAGACCGCGCTTACCGTCAACGGCTACGCCAAAGAAGCCGGCGACAAGCAATACCGCGCCGGTGTACGCATCGAACACACCCGCGACAGCGAGAAAACTACCCGCACCGAGAACCGTGGCGCCACCCTCAGCGGCGGCAGCGTGAAGCTCGAAGCGGATAAGGACGTGACCTTCAGCGGCTCCAAATTGGTCGCCGACAAAGGCGACGCCAGCGTCAGCGGCAATAAGGTTTCGTTCCTGGCGGCCGACGACAAAACCACCTCGAACACCGAGCAGACCAAGGTCGGTGGCGGTTTCTACTACACCGGTGGCATCGACAAGCTCGGCAGCGGCGTAGAGGCCGGTTACGAGAACAGCAAAACGCAGGCGCAGAGCAGCAAGGCCGTCACCTCCGGCAGCGACGTCAAAGGCAACCTGACTGTCAACGCCCGTGACAAGCTGACCCAGCAAGGCGCACAGCACAGCGTCGGCGGCGCCTATCAAGAAAACGCCGCGGACGTCGATCACCTGGCCGCTGCCGACACCACCAGCAGCACCACCACCAAAACCGACGTCGGCGTGAACATCGGCGCCAACGTCGATTACAGCGCCGTGACCCGTCCGGTCGAACGCGCGGTCGGCAAGGCGGCCAAGCTGGACGCCACCGGCGTCATCAACGACATCGGCGGCATCGGCGCGCCTAACGTCGGCCTGGATATCGGCGCACAGGGCGGCAGCAGCGAAAAACGCAGCAGCAGCTCGCAGGCGGTGGTCAGCTCGGTGAAAGCCGGCAGCATCGGCATCAACGCCAAAGGCGAAGTGCGCGATCAGGGCACGCAATATCAGGCGAGCAAAGGCGCGGTCACGCTGACGGCGGACAGCCACCGCAGCGAAGCTGCGACAAATCGTCAGGAAGAGCAGAGCCGCGATACCCGCGGCAGCGCCGGCGTGCGCGTCTACACCTCCACCGGCAGCGATCTGACCGTGGACGCCAAGGGCGAAGGCGGCACCCAGCGCAGCAACAGCAGCGCCAGCCAGGCGGTGACCGGCTCGATCGACGCGGCCAACGGCATCAACGTCAACGTGAAAAAAGACGCGGTCTATCAGGGCACCGCGCTGAACGGCGGCAGCGGTAAAACCGCCGTCAACGCCGGCGGCGATATCCGCCTTGATCAGGCCAGCGACAAGCAGAGCGAAAGCCACAGCGGCTTTAACGTCAAAGCCTCCGCCAAGGGCGGTTTCACCGCCGACAGTAAAAACTTCGGCGCCGGGTTCGGCGGCGGCACCCACAACGGCGAAAGCAGCAGCAGCACCGCGCAGGTCGGCAACGTCAGTGGCCAACAGGGCGTTGAGCTGAAGGCGGGCCGCGATCTGACGCTGCAGGGCACCAACGTCAAGAGCCAGGGCGACGTCAGCCTGAGCGCGGGTAACAAGGTCGCACTGCAGGCGGCGGAATCGACCCAAACGCGTAAGGAAAGCAAGCTGTCCGGCAATATCGATCTGGGCGCCGGCAGCAGCGACAGCAAGGAAAAAACCGGCGGCAACCTCTCCGCCGGCGGCGCCTTCGACATCGCCAAGGTGAATGAGTCCACGACCGAGCGTCAGGGCGCCACTATCGCCTCAGACGGCAAGGTCACCCTGTCCGCCAACGGCAAAGGCGATGACGCGCTGCATCTGCAGGGCGCCAAAGTCAGCGGCGGCAGTGCCGCGCTCGAGGCGAAAAACGGCGGCATCCTGCTGGAGTCCGCCAAAAACGAGCAGCATAAGGACAACTGGAGCCTGGGCATCAAAGCCAACGCCAAAGGCGGCCAAACCTTCAACAAGGACGCCGGCGGCAAGGTCGACCCGAACACTGGCAAAGATACCCACACGCTGGGCGCCGGTCTGAAGGTCGGCGTGGAACAGCAGGATAAAACCATCCACGCCAACACCGGCATCACCGCGGGCGACGTGGCGATCAACAGCGGCAAAGACACCCGTCTCGCCGGGGCGCGCGTCGATGCCGACAGCGTACAAGGCAAGGTGGGCGGCAATCTGCACGTTGAAAGCCGCAAAGACGTTGAGAACGGTGTGAAGGTCGATGTGGATGCCGGCCTGAGCCACAGCAACGATCCGGGCAGCAGCATCACCTCCAAGCTGTCGAAGGTCGGCACACCGCGTTACGCCGGTAAGGTGAAAGAGAAACTGGAGGCCGGAGTGAACAAAGTGGCCGACGCCACCACCGACAAGTACAACAGCGTGGCGCGTCGCCTCGATCCGCAGCAGGACACCACCGGCGCGGTCAGCTTCAGCAAGGCCGACGGCAAAGTCACGCTGCCGGCAACGCCGGCCGGTGAAAAACCGCAAGGCCCGCTGTGGGATCGCGGCGCACGCACCGTCGGCGGCGCAGTGAAAGACAGCATCACCGGTCCGGCCGGTCGCCAGGGGCACCTCAAGGTCAATGCCGACGTGGTGAACAACAACGCGGTTGGCGAGCAGTCGGCGATTACCGGCAAGAACGGCGTGGCGCTGCAGGTCGGCGGCCAAACCCAACTGACCGGCGGCGAGATCCGCAGCCAGCAGGGCAAGGTGGAACTGGGCGGCGGCAAGGTCAGCCAGCAGGACGTCAGCGGCCAGCGCTATCAGGGCGGCGGCCGCGTCGATGCGGCCGCCACGATCGGCGGGCTGCTAGGCGGCGCGGCGAAGCAAAGCGTCGACGGCAACGTGCCGTTCGCCAGCGGCCATGCCTCAACGAAACAGGCGGATGCTAAAGCTGGCGTGTTCAGCGGCAAATAACGCGCCTCCCCTACGCAATGCCCCCGGTTAAAACCGGGGGCGTTTTTTTACAGCGTGCTCGGGGTGTCTTCCCAGTCGCGATCGTCGTCCTTGGCATCCTGATCCAACACGTTGTAGGCCACGGCGCAGAACAGCGAGTTCAGGCGCTTCATGTCCCCCAACAATCCCAAATGCAACGAACTGGTCTCGATGCTCTGCACGTTTTGCTGATGCAAACGATCGACGTGTGCGTGCGCGTAGCGGCGATCCAAAATACGGAAGCGGTGCTTGGAACGGCGCAGGCGCTTGGCGCTGGTGACGTCGCCGGACAGGAACACCGACAGCCCCAGGCGCAGATTGCCAATCAGCCGTTCGTGCAGCCCGTCCAGCTCCGCCAGCCCTTCCGTCGAGAAGGCGCGGCGCGCGGCGTGCGACTTGGCGCCCACGTCGCCGGCCATGCGTTCGATGATATCGCCCGCCTGTTCCAGGTTGAGCGCCATTTCGATGATTTCCGCCCAGCGGCGCGAGTCTTCCTCACCCAGATCTTCCTTCTGGATCTGCGCCAGATACAGTTTGATGGCGGTGTACAACACGTCGACGTCATCGTCGAGGCGTCGCACCTCTTTATCCACGCCTTGCTTACCGTGCAGCACTTCGCGCTGCAGGATCATCATGTGTTCCACCACGTCGCCCATGCGCAGCGTTTCGCGCGCCGCGTTGGCCAACGCCAGCGTCGGCGTGTCCAGCGCGCTGGCGTCCAGATGGCGCGGCCGCATGCGCGGATCGTCGGCCGCTTCGTCGACGATCAGCCGTTCGCACAGCGTCGCCATCGGCCCGGCCAGCGGGATCATCACCAGGCAGCGGATCAGGTTGTAGAACACGTGGAAATAGATCACCAGCTCTTCGCTGCCGCCCGGCAGTTGAGCCATCAAATCCGCCAGATAGGAGACGAACGGCAGCACCAGTATGCAGCCCACCAGCTTGAACAGCAGGCTGCCGAGCGCCACGCGCCGCCCCGCGGCGTTCTGGCCGCTGGCGTTGATCATCGCCAGCAGGCCGCTGCCGAGGTTGGCGCCGATCACCAGACAGAGCGCCACCTTCAGCGAAATCACGCCGGATGCGGTCAGAGTGGCGGTCAGCAGTACCGCCGCCAGGCTGGAATAGCTGACGATGGCGAACAGCGCGCCGGTCAGGGCATCCAGCATCACGTCGCCGGTCAGCGACGAGAACAGCACTTTCACCCCGGCCGCCTGGGTGATCGGCGTGGCGGCGGCGACGATCAGCTCCAGCGCCAGCACGATCAGCCCAAGGCCGATCAGGACGCGCCCGATCTGGCCGATCCGCATTTGCTTGCGGCTGAGGAACAGGAAGACGCCGACCAGGATCAGCAGCGGCGACAGCCAGGAAAGATCGAAGGTCAGCACGCGCGCCATCAGCGCGGTGCCGACGTCGGCGCCCAGCATGATCACCAGCGCAGGCGCCAGCCCCAACAGCCCCTGCGCGACGAAAGAGGTCACCAGCAGCGCGGTGGCGTTGCTGCTTTGCACCAGCGCGGTCACGCCGATGCCGGAAACGAACGCCAGCGGTTTTTTCTCAACGCTGTCGCTCAACACGCGCCGCAGATTGGCGCCGTAAACCCGCATGATCCCGGTGCGCACGATGTGGGTGCCCCACACCAACAGCGCCACGGACGAAAGCAGGTGAAGAAGGGTCAGCACGGAAGATACGCTCCATTAACGCCCGGCCAAAGGAGGCTGATACCCGATGCTTGTCACGCGACGCAGAGAGGCGAGCCAAAGGATGACGGATACAGCGCGCGGTCCCGCCTGCCGGGCGTGGGTCTGGCAGGACAGCGGGCGGGCGGCAGACCGCAGAAGAGAAGGGTTAATGCGGCGGCGGGAAGGCCCCGGCGCCGCGCTGCGAAGTCATGCAACTTCCCGCAATACAACAGGTTCCAAGTGTAGCCCAATTTCCGCGCCGTCGAGCCGCAGGTCGGCCACCGAACGGTTGAGCACGTCAACCAGCAATTCTACCTCGCAAACCTGAATCCGATACCGTACCACATTCCCGAGCAAACTGTGACCCAGGATCACCCCGCCGATCCCCTGTCCGGCCGGCAACAGGCCGATCGATTCGGGGCGGATCGCCACCTTGCCGACATAGCTGCGCCCGGTCAAGCGGCCGGCCTGTTCGGCGCTCAGCAGGTTGTAGTTGCCGATAAACCCGGCGGCGAAGGCATCCGCCGGCTGGGTATACAGGGTTTCCGCATCGCCGCTCTGCACGATCTGCCCCTTGTTCATCAGCACGATGCGATCCGACAGGGTCAGCGCCTCTTCCTGATCGTGGGTGACGAAGATCGCCGTCAGGTTCAGCTCGCGCTGAATGCGCCGGATCTGCTCGCGCAGGTGTTTGCGAATACGCGCATCCAGCGCCGACAGCGGTTCGTCGAGCAGCAGCAGACGCGGGCGAGTGACCAGCGATCGCGCCAACGCTACGCGCTGACACTGGCCGCCCGACAGCTGATGCGGATAGCGCTTCGCCAAATCGGTCAGCTCCACCAGCGCCAGCGCCTCCTGCACCCGCTGGCCGATCTGTCCGGCCGCCAGCTTCTGCATTTTCAGGCCGAAGGCCACGTTGCCTTCCACCGTCATATTGGGAAACAGCGCATAACTTTGAAACACCATGCCGATGCCGCGCTTTTGCGGCGCCAGCGGCACCAGATCCTGGCCCTGCAGCAAAATTTGCCCGCTGTCGACCGGGGTCAGGCCGGCCAGACAGCGCAGCAGCGTCGATTTGCCGCAGCCGCTAGGCCCCAGCAGGGTGACGAACTCCCCCTCTTCGGCGGTGAAATCGATATCCTGAAACACCTGGGTCTGGCCATAGTGTTTGTTCAGGCGGGTGACGTTGAGATAAGCCATCGGGTTAGCCCTTGTTTTTATTCAGCAGGTTCGCCAGCCAAGTGACGAGCAGCACCACGGCGAAATAGGAGATGACCAGTGCGCTGGTAAAGTGCCCGCTGCCGTTGCGCATATTGAACAGATAGACCTGCAGCGTTTCATACTGGCTGCCTACCAGCAGGTTGGCGAACACGAACTCGCCGATCAGGAACGAAAACGACAGCAGCACGGCGATCGTTCCGCCCTTGCGCAGGTTCGGCAGCACCACCCACAGCGCCGCCTGCCAGGTGCTGGCGCCGAGCAGGTGCGCGGCGTCCATCAGATCGCGCAGGTTGATCGCCTGCATGTTGTTGCTGATGGCGCGGTAGATAAACGGCAGCGCGATGGTGAAATAGCAGCCCACCAAAATCCAGGGGGTGCCGAGCAGCGGCAGCGGATCGGCGGCGAACAGCTGCATCAGCCCCACCGCCGACACCACCGGCGGCACGGCGAACGGCAGCAGGATCAGCACGTTCATCACCGCGTCCAGCTTGGGGAAGTAGTAAGCGATCACAAACATCGCCGGCAGGATCACCACCACTGACAGCAGCAACGTGCCAAAGCAGATCAACAGCGAGTGCCACAGCGCCAGCAAAAAGCGCGAATCGCTCCACAGCGCCGTCAGCCACTTCAGGGTAAAACCGTCCGGCAAAATGGTGGCGCCCCACTGGGTAGCCAGCGCGTAAACCAGCGTCGCCGCCAGCGGCAGCAGCAGAATCAACAGCAGCAGGCCGGTCACCGTGCGGTGGTACAGGCGTTCAACACGCGACATGAGCATTCTCCATCCGATTATGAGCGCGCATTGAGGTAACTCCTGCGCAGCATCCATTGGTGGATCACCGTGATAAACGCCATCATCGCCACCAGCAGCATCGCCAGCGCGCTGGCCAGGTTCGGATCGAGGGAGATGTCCCCCGCCACCAGCGCTGAGATGCGGATCGGGATCACGTTGAAGTTGCCGGTGGTCAGCGCGTACACCGTGGCGTAGGCGCCCAGCGCGTTGGCCAGCAGGATGACGAAGGTGCCCATCAGCGCCGGCGCCAACACCGGCAGGCCGATATGCCGCCAGTAGCGCCAGGGGCCGGCGCCGAGCAGCGCCGCCGACTCGCGCCAATCGGCGCGCAGCGCATCGAACGCCGGATACAGCAACAGCACGCCCAACGGGATCTGGAAGTAGGTATACAGCACGATCAGGCCGCTCTTGGAATAGAGGTTGAAGCTCTCCATCAAACCGTATTTGCGCAGCAGCAGCGTCAGGCAGCCGTTCAACCCCAACAGAATGACGAAGGCGAACGCCAGCGGCACCCCGGCGAAGTTGCTGGTCATGTTGGTGAACGACATCACGAAGTCATGAAAGCGGGTCTGGCCGAGCTGGCGAAGTGAGTAACTGCCCACTAATGCAATCAGCAAGCCGTAGACGCTCGACCACAGCGAGATCTCCAGCGAGAACTGAAAGGCCTGCAGGTAGAACGGCGACGTGAGGATATCGACATAGTTGCCCCATCCCCAGCCGCTGCTCTCGCTGAAAAAGCTGTGAACCGCGATCCACACCAGCGGGGCGATCTGAAACGCGCCGAACAGCACGATAAACGGCAGCAGGCACAGCGCGGCGATCCATTTGGTTTTGCTGTTCATCGCGCATCCTGCGCCAGCAGCGCCCGGCAGCGCGGCTTGTCGTGCGGCGCCTGCAACAGATCGCAGATCGTGCCGCACAGCTCGGTTTGCTGCGGATCGGCGTCGTCCAGGCTGAAGCCCGCGCCGAACACGAACAGCGGCACCTGGCGCTCTTCCGGCAACACCCCGCCGTGGCTGCGATCGTCGTTCATGCCGTGGTCGGCGGTAACCAGCACCTGATAACCGGCCGCCAGCCACTCGGGCAGGTAGCGCGACAGCGAGCCGTCGGCGCGGCGCGCCGCGTTGCGGTACTGCGGCGAAGAGAGGCCGAAGCGGTGCCCGGCGTCGTCGATGTTCATCGGGTGGATCAGCAGGAAATCCGGCTGATGACGCTGGCGCAGGCTTTCGGCGTCGTCGAACAGATGGCTGTCGGGATAGCCGTCGTCGTAATAAAAATGCCCGTACTGGATAGGCAGCTCGGGGGCGTCGGTATGGCGGTCGCGCGCGGCGTCGAACGGCGTGCGGTTATACAATTCGCTGAACCAATGATACGCGGCGGCGGCGGTGCTCAGCCCGGCGGCGCGCGCGTAATGAAACACGCTTTGTTGATGAGAAAGGCGCGAGACGTGGTTATGCACCACGCCGCTCTCCACTGGCGTGACGCCGGTGAGGATGCATTCATACAGCGGCCGGGAGAGCGAGGGCAACTCGCTCTCCAGCAGGTACAACCGCCCGCGTCCCGCCGCGCATTCGGCCTGCAGATACCCCATGGCGTCGTGCGCCACCCGGTAGTTGAGGCCGTCCAGCAGCACGAGGATCGTTTTCATGGTGCGTTAACTCACTGCTGCATAAACATAATGACGTTTTCCTGCCACAGGCGCGGCAGCGCTTTGGCGCTCTGTTCCCAGGCCGCCGGATCGGCGATCGGGTACGCATTCTTGTACTGCTCGGCTGGCAGCAGCTTGGCCTTGACGTCGTCCGGCAGCGTCAGATGTTCGGCGCGGATCGGGCGGGCATAGCCGCGCGCCAGGTTGATCTGGCCGGCGTCGGAGAAGATGTATTCGCGCGCCAGCTTGGCGGCGTTCGGGTGCTTGGCGTATTTATTGATGATGGTGGTGTAGCCGGAGGTGATCGAGCCGTCCGACGGGATCAGCACTTCAAAACGGGTTTTGTCGATCTGATCGCGGTAGTTCAGGCCGTTGAAGTCCCACACCACGCCAACCTGCACTTCCCCTTTCTCCAGTGATGCGATCACCGGGTTACTCAGGCTCAGGCGGCCGGCCTTGGCCAGCTTGCCGAAGAATTCCAGGCCCGGCTTGAGGTTTTTCTCGTTGCCGCCCATGGCGTAGGTGGCCGCCAGCACGCCGCTGGCCGCCTGCGACGCGGTACCGACGTCGCCGATGGTGACCTGATAGCTGCCCTTGAGCAGATCGGCCCAGCTGTGCGGGATGTCTTTCACCTGCTGCTTGTTGATGATGAAGGCGATGGTGCCGGTGTAAGCCAGCGCCCAGTGGCCGTCTTTGTCTTTCGCCCACTCCGGCACCTGATCCCAGGTAGACGGTTTGTACGGCTGCGTTACACCCTTCTGCACCGCCACCGGGCCAAAGGCCGCGCCGACGTCACCGATGTCCGCCGTGGCGTTGTTCTTTTCCGCATCAAATTTGGCGATCTCCTGCGCGGAGCTCATGTCGGTATCGACATGTTTCAGGCCGTACTTGCTCAACAGATCTTGCCAGGTGCCTTTCCAGTTGGCCCAGCTGTCCGGCATGCCGACGCTGTTGACTTCGCCTTCTTTCTTCGCGGCCTGCTCCAGCGCCGCCAAATCGGTATCCGCGGCCCAGCTCATCTGACTGGATAACACGATGGCACTGGTTAACACAGAAGCGCACAAACGTTTCATAACTGATGCTCCAGGTGGTAGTGTGGGGATGGCTGGACTAGTCCAGCAAGGACCAAACCAATCTAACGGACGAATGTGATAATTATATGTCAGCTTAAAAAAGCGACAGTTTTATCACCCATTGCAACGGCGAAAACGCGACGCTGGTCTACCTTAAGGAAGGCCAAACGCACTGAAACGGGACACCCGCTGTATGAGTGAAGCACCGACGACCGTCGCCACCATCTGCCAAACGCTGAGCGCCCGCATCACCGCCGGCGAGTTCGCCGTAGGCGGCAAGCTGCCCTCCGAACGCGCCCTGAGCGAGCAATTCGCCACCACCCGCATTACCTTGCAGGAGGCGCTCGGTCAGTTGGAGGCGCAGGGCGTCATCTACCGCCAGGTGCGGCGCGGCTGGTTCATCTCGCCGCCACGTTTGATCTACAACCCGCTGCAGCGCAGCCATTTTCACGCCATGGCGCAGCAGCAGGGGCGCGCCGCGCATACCGAAGCGATCGACAGCGCGGTCGTCACGCTCGACGCGCCGCTGGCCGGCCGCCTGGCGCTGCCTCCCGGCGCGCAGGCCTATCGCATTCGCCGGCTGCGCTACATCGACGGACGCGCGGTGCTGTACTGCGAGCACTACCTCAATCCGGCCTATTTCCCCGGCATTCTGGACGAAGATCTCACCCAGTCGCTGACCGCGCTGTACGCCGCGCGCTACGGCATTCACTACGGCCGGGTGCGTTTCGACATGCTGCCCACCCTGCTGCCGCAGCAGGCCGCCGCCATGCTGAAGGTGACCTACGGCAGCCCGGCGCTGTTCATTACGCGGGTGAATCGCGATCAGCACGACAGGGTGATCGATTGCGACCTGGAGTATTGGCGGTACGACGCGCTGCACATCGATGTGGAAGCGCTGTAAATGACAAGGGCGCATCGCTGCGCCCTTAAAGAGGAAAGTCAGTCGGCGTCGTAGCCGAGGTTTGGCGCCAGCCAGCGCTCGACCTCGCTCACGCTCATCCCTTTACGCGCCGCGTAGTCTTCCACCTGATCGCGCTGGATCTGCGCCACCGCGAAGTACTTGCTCTCGGGGTGACTGAAGTACCAGCCGGATACCGCCGCCCCCGGCCACATGGCGAAGGACTCCGTCAGTTCCATACCGGTGTGGCGGTTGACGTCCAACAGCTGCCAGATGGTCGCTTTTTCGGTGTGCTCCGGGCAGGCCGGGTAGCCCGGCGCCGGCCGGATGCCCTGATAGTTTTCCCGGATCAGCTCCTCGTTGCTCAGGCTCTCGTCGGCGGCATAGCCCCAGTGCAGCTTGCGCACCTGTTCGTGCAGGTATTCGGCAAAAGCCTCCGCCAAACGATCCGCCAGCGCCTTGACCATGATTTTGTTGTAATCGTCGTGCTGCGCGTCGTACGCCGCCGCCAGCGCGTCTTCCTCCAGCCCGCCGGTCACCGCGAAGGCGCCGAAGTAGTCGGCTTTGCCGCTGCTTTTCGGCGCCACAAAGTCCGCCAGGCAGTAGTTCGGGAAGTCGGTTTTTTCCGTCTGTTGCCGCAAGTGGCGGCTCACCGCCAGCACCTCGTCACGCCGTTCGTCGCGGTATACCTCCACGTCGTCGCCGACGCGGTTGGCCGGGAACAGGCCGTAAACGCCGCGCGGGTTGAGGCTACGCTCGGCGGCCAACCGATCCAGCATCTGATTGGCGTCATGGAACAGGCGCTTGGCCTCTTCCCCCACCACCTCATCCTCGAGGATGCGCGGGTATTTGCCCGCCAGCGACCAGGTCATGAAGAACGGCGTCCAGTCGATATAGTGGCGCAGCGTCTCGATGCCGGCCGACACCGGAAACACGCCAAGCTGCCGCGGCGCCGGCGGCTGATAGTCGGCCCAGTTCAGCGCCATGGCGTTGGCGCGCGCCTTGTGCAAATCGACCGGCGGCGTGCGCGGCTTTTTGCGCGCGTGTTGAATGCGCACCGTTTCATACTCTTTGCGGGTGCGCGCCACAAACTCGTCGCGCTGGGTGGCGGACAGCAGCGCCGACACCACGCCCACGGTGCGCGAGGCGTTTTGCACGTAGGTGGTCGGGCCGCTGTAGTTCTGCTCGATTTTCACCGCGGTGTGCGCCTTGGAGGTGGTGGCGCCGCCGATCAGCAGCGGCAGCGTAAAGCCCTGGCGCTCCATCTCTTTGGCCACGTTGACCATCTCGTCGAGCGACGGCGTGATCAGCCCCGACAGGCCGATGATGTCGACATTCTCCTCGCGCGCGGTGCGCAGGATTTTCTCCGTCGGCACCATCACGCCAAGATCGACGATTTCATAGTTGTTGCACTGCAGCACCACGCCGACGATGTTCTTGCCGATGTCGTGCACGTCGCCTTTCACCGTCGCCAACAGGATTTTGCCCGCGGAGGTGCCCTGCTGCTTGCTGGCCTCGATGTACGGTTCCAGGTAGGCCACCGCCTGCTTCATCACGCGGGCGGATTTCACCACCTGCGGCAGGAACATCTTGCCCTCGCCGAACAGATCGCCGACCACGTTCATCCCGGCCATCAGCGGCCCTTCGATCACTTCGATCGGGCGTTCGGCCTGCTGCCGCGCTTCTTCGGTGTCCAGTTCGATAAACTCGGTGATGCCCTTCACCAGCGAGTATTCCAGCCGCTTCTCCACCGGCCAGCCGCGCCATTCCGCCTGCTGCACCGCCGCTTCGCCGTCTTTGCTGCCGCGGTACTTTTCCGCCAGTTCCAGCAGGCGTTCGGTGCCGTCCTCGCGACGATTGAGGATCACGTCTTCTACCGCCTCGCGCAGCTCGCCAGGCAGATCGTCGTAAATCGCCAGCTGCCCGGCGTTGACGATGCCCATGTCCATGCCGTTGCGAATGGCGTGATACAGGAATACCGCGTGGATCGCTTCACGCACCGGATCGTTGCCGCGGAACGAGAACGACACGTTGGACACCCCGCCGGAGATCATCGCGTGCGGCAGGTGGGTTTTGATGTCGGCGCAGGCTTCGATAAAGTCGACGGCGTAGTTGTTGTGCTCGTCGATGCCGGTGGCGACGGCGAAGATGTTCGGGTCGAAAATGATGTCTTCCGGCGGGAAACCGACGCGTTCGGTCAAAATTTTATAGGCGCGGCGACAGATCTCGAACTTGCGCTCGCGGGTGTCCGCCTGGCCCACTTCGTCGAACGCCATCACCACCACCGCGGCGCCATAGCGGCGCACCCGCCTGGCGTGGTGGATAAAGGCCTCTTCGCCCTCCTTCATCGAGATCGAGTTGACGATGCCCTTGCCCTGAATGCACTTCAGGCCTTTCTCGATAACGGACCACTTGGAGGAGTCGATCATGATCGGCACCCGGGCGATATCCGGCTCGCCGGCGATCAGGTTGAGGAAGCGCACCATCGCCGCTTCGGCGTCGAGCATCCCCTCATCCATGTTGATGTCGATGATCTGCGCGCCGCTCTCGACCTGCTGGCGCGCCACGTCGAGCGCCTCGTTGTATTTCTCTTCTTTGATCAAGCGTTTGAAACGCGCCGAGCCGGTGACGTTGGTGCGCTCGCCGACGTTGACGAACAGGGTGTTGGCGTCGATGGTCAACGGCTCCAGACCGGCCAGGCGGCAGGCGACCGGGATATCCGGCAGCCGGCGCGGCGGCACGCCCTCGACCGCCTTGGCCATCGCGGCGATATGTTCCGGCGTGGTGCCGCAGCAGCCGCCGATAATATTGAGGAAGCCGGCCTGCGCCCACTCCCCGACCTGGCGCGCCATCTCGGCCGCATCCAGATCGTACTCGCCGAAGGCGTTCGGCAAACCGGCGTTCGGGTGTGCGGTGACGTAGGTCTCCGAGATGCGCGCCAGCTCGGCGACGTACTGACGCAGCTCATCCGGCCCCAGGGCGCAGTTCAGGCCGAAGGTCAGCGGCTTGACGTGGCGCAGTGAATTGTAAAACGCTTCGGTGGTCTGGCCGGACAGGGTGCGGCCGGAGGCGTCGGTGATGGTGCCGGAAATCATGATCGGCAGTTCCACCCCCAGCGCTTCGAATTCGGTTTCCACCGCAAAAGCGGCGGCCTTGGCGTTGAGGGTGTCGAAGATGGTTTCGATCATGATCAGATCGACGCCGCCTTCTACCAGCGCGCGGGTCGATTCGCGGTAAGCCGCCACCAGTTCATCGAACGAGATGTTGCGGAACGCCGGATCGTTGACGTTCGGCGAGATGGACGCGGTGCGGTTGGTCGGCCCCAACACCCCGGCGACGTAGCGCGGTTTTTCCGGCGTGCGCGCCGTCCATTCGTCGGCGCAGGCGCGCGCCAGGCAGGCGGCCTGATAGTTAATCTCGGCGGACAGCGACTCCATATGGTAGTCGGCCATGGCGATGGAGGTCGAGTTGAAGGTATTGGTCTCAAGGATATCGGCGCCCGCCTCAAGATAGGCGTAATGAATGGCGGTGATCACTTCCGGCTTGGTCAGCACCAGCAGATCGTTATTGCCTTTCAGATCGCTACGCCAGTCGGCGAAACGCTCACCGCGGAAGTCGCGCTCGTTCAGGCGATAGCTCTGGATCATGGTGCCCATGCCGCCGTCCAACACCAAAATGCGCTGCGCTAACTGGCGGCGCAGTTGTTCTACTCGATTCGTCACTGTAACCCCTTCCATTGCCATCCAGCCCATTGCTCAACTGCCGCAAAAACCAACGAGTCATCCTAGCACAGCTTGTAAGGACAAAGGGCCAGGCGACAATTGAGAGTTTTTCAGGTTGTGCGCCAACACCTCCGATGAGCTGACGGCGGCTTGCAATTCATCGGCAAAAAACGAAAATGAATTCCATCATACGGAAAAAGGAATCTCACCCATGGCCACCCCTGCTCCCGCCAAGCGCGGCAAGAAGCCCCGCGCAGCAGCCCCCGCCGCCAGTGCGGCGACCGGTCAGGTACAATCGTTGACCCGTGGCCTGAAACTGTTGGAATACATTTCGGAAGCCCAGGGCAACGTGGCGCTGACCGATCTGGCCCAGCAGGCCGGCCTGCCGAACTCCACCACTCACCGCCTGCTCACCACCATGCAGCAGCAGGGATTCGTGCGCCAGGTCGGCGATCTCGGCCTGTGGACCATCGGCTCGCACGCCTTTGTGGTCGGCAGCAGCTTCCTGCAAAGCCGCAACCTGCTGGCGATGGTGCATCCGACGCTGCGCCGCCTGATGGAGGAATCCGGCGAAACCGTCAACCTGGCGGTGCTGGATACCAGCGAGTACCAGGCGATCATCATCGATCAGGTGCAGTGCACGGCGCTGATGCGCATGTCGGCGCCGATCGGCGGCAAACTGCCGATGCACGCCTCCGGTGCCGGCAAAGCGTTCCTCGCCACCCTGCCGGACGATCAGGTGACCAAACTGCTGCACAAGAAAGGCATGCACACCTACACGCCGCATACCCTGACGCCGCACAACCTGAAAGAGGGGCTGGCGCAGATCCGCAAACAGGGCTTCTCCTTTGACGACGAAGAGCACGCGCTCGGCCTGCGCTGCGTGGCGGCCTGCATCTTCGACGAGCACCGCGAAGCCTTCGCCGCCATTTCCATCTCCGGCCCGGTGTCGCGCATCACCGACGATCGCGTGATCGAGCTGGGCGCGCTGGTGATCCACGCGGCGAAAGAGATCAGCCTGGCCTACGGCGGCGTGCGCTAATCCTGCTCATCCGAGGGGCGCCCCAGTGCGCCCCTGCTCCCCTGCCATGCTCTGTTGTCAGCATGTAACAGGCTGTCGGCATCCTGTTTAGCGCACAGGAAAAAAGCTTGAAGCCGATCACAGTTAACGATCCTCACGGCGAAAGCCCATTGCAACCGCTCAAACTTCCTTCGACAATGTTACCGATAACATGTTACCGGTAACAATCAAGCTGAACGAAGGTAACGTCACCCGGTGTTTTGGAGCCAAGCCATGACCAACAATCAAAATCGCATTTACGTCGTTATGGGCGTTTCCGGCAGCGGCAAGTCCGCCGTCGCCGCCGCCGCGGCCCGCCAACTCTCCGCCGGCTTCCTCGACGGCGACTTCCTGCACCCGCGCAGCAACATCCTGAAGATGGCCGCCGGGGAAGCGTTGAACGACGACGATCGCGCGCCGTGGCTGGCCGCGCTCAACGACGCCGCCTTCGCCATGCAGCGCACCAACAACGTGTCGATCATCGTCTGTTCGGCGTTGAAAAAGCAGTATCGCGACCGCCTGCGCGCCGGCAACGGCAACCTGTCATTCATCTATCTGCACGGCGAGTTCCCGGTGATCGAATCCCGCCTGGCGGCGCGCAACGGCCACTTCTTCAAGCCGCAGATGCTGGTCACCCAGTTCGCCGCGCTGGAGCAACCGGGCGCCGACGAGAACGACGTGATGGCGATCGACATCAATCAGCCGCTGGACGCGGTGATCGCCGATACCGTGCGCCATATCCAGAGCTTCCTGCCGCAGGACGTGTGCGCGTGAGTACCGTAACGCTGGTCGGTACCGCAGTCGGCTCGGTTTTACTGCTGTTATTCCTGGTGATGAAGGCGCGCATGCACGCCTTCGTCGCGCTGATGCTGGTGTCCATCGCCGCCGGCATTTTCTCCGGCATGCCGCTGGAACACATCGCCGACACCATGCAGAAAGGCATGGGCGACACGCTGGGCTTCCTGGCGATCGTGGTGGCGCTCGGGGCGATGTTCGGCAAGATCCTGCATGAGGTCGGCGCGCTCGACCAAATTGCGGCGCAATTGCTGAAACGATTCGGACAAAGCAAGGCGCACTACGCGCTCGGCATCGCCGGGCTGATCTGCGCGCTGCCGCTGTTCTTCGACGTGGCGGTGGTGCTGCTGATCGGCATCGTGTTCGCCGTGGCGCGCCGCACCGACGGCAATATCGTCAAGCTGGCCATCCCGCTGTTCGCCGGCGTGGCCGCCGCCGCCTCCTTCCTGCTGCCGGGGCCGGTGCCAATGCTGCTGGCGTCACAGATGAAGGCCGATTTCGGCTGGATGATCGCCATCGGCCTGGTGGCGGCGGTGATCGGCATGCTGATCGCCGGCCCGCTGTACGGCAGCTTTATCAGCCGTTTCGTCAACTGGCCGATGCCGCCGGAAGAGAATGAGCCGACGCTGACCAAGGGCAATCTGCCGTCGTTCGGCTTCAGTCTGGCGCTGGTGCTGTGCCCGCTGGTGCTGGTCGGCATGAAAACCATCGGCGCGCGGCTGGTCACCCCCGGCTCGCAGCTGCAGCAGTGGCTGGAGTTTATCGGCCACCCGTTCACCGCCATCCTGCTGGCCTGCCTGATCGTGATTTACGGTCTGGCGAAGCCGCGCGGCATGAGCAACGAACAGACGCTGGCCATCTGTTCAGCTGCGGTGCAGCCGGCCGGGATCATCCTGCTGATGACCGGCGCCGGCGGGGTGTTCAAGCAGATCCTGGTGGATTCCGGCGTCGGGCCGGCGTTGGGTGACGCCATGATCGGCGCCGGCCTGCCGATCGCCGTGGCCGCCTTCGCGCTGTCCGCCATGGTGCGGGTGATTCAGGGCTCGGCCACCGTCGCCTGCCTGACCACCGTCGGTCTGGTGCTGCCGGTCACCAGTCAGCTCGGTCTGAACGGCGGGCAACTGGCCGCGCTGGCCATCTGCATCGCCGGCGGCTCCATCGTGCTGAGCCACGTCAACGACGCCGGCTTCTGGCTGTTCGGCAAATTCACCGGCGCCAACGAACTGCAAACGCTGAAAACCTGGACGGTGATGGAAACCATTCTGGGCAGCGTCGGCGGCGCCATCGGCATGATTGCATTCACGATGTTTTAAATCCTAAATCGCCCCCGGCCTTGCACACCAGGGCTGCAAATCACCCCCGGGGGCACCGCCACAGGCGGCGACTATAACAACAGCAATGTGAGGAAGGCATGATTAATCCAACCTTGTCCCGTGTCACACAGCGCATCATCGACCGTTCCCAGGCCAGCCGCGCCGCCTATCTGGCGCGTATCGAGGCGGCCCGCTCCCAAACCGTCCACCGCGCGCAGCTCGCCTGCGGCAACCTGGCCCACGGCTTCGCCGCCTGTCAGCCCGATGACAAGGCGTCGCTGAAAAACATGGTGCGCAGCGATATCGCCATCATCACTGCTTACAATGACATGCTGTCGGCCCACCAGCCGTACGAACACTACCCGCAGCGGCTGAAGCAGGCGCTGAAGGCGGTCGGCGCCGTGGGCCAGGTGGCCGGCGGCGTGCCGGCGATGTGCGACGGGGTGACGCAGGGGCAGGACGGCATGGAGCTGTCGCTGATGAGCCGCGACGTGATCGCCATGTCGGCCGCCATCGGCCTGTCGCACAATATGTTCGACGGCGCGCTGTTCCTCGGCATCTGCGACAAGATCGTGCCGGGGCTGGTGATGGCCGCCCTCTCCTTCGGCCACCTGCCCGCGCTGTTCGTGCCGGCCGGCCCGATGAGCAGCGGCCTGCCGAACAAGGAAAAAGTGCGCGTGCGTCAGCTGTACGCCGAGGGCAAGGCCGACCGTTTGGCGCTGCTGGAGGCCGAGGCGGCCTCTTATCACGGCATCGGCACCTGCACCTTCTACGGCACCGCCAACACCAACCAGATGGTGATGGAAGTGATGGGTCTGCATCTGCCGGGCGCCTCCTTCGTCCATCCGGACACGCCGCTGCGCGACGCGCTGAACGATGCCGCCGCGCGCCAGGTGACCCGACTGACCGATACCGCCGGCAACTACCTGCCGATCGGCCGCCTGGTGGACGAGAAAGTGGTGGTGAACGGCATCGTCTCGCTGCTGGCCACCGGCGGCTCCACCAACCTGACCATGCATCTGGTGGCGATGGCGCGGGCGGCGGGCATCATCATCACCTGGGACGATTTCTCGGAGCTGTCGGAGGCGGTGCCGCTGCTGTGCCGCATCTACCCGAACGGCCCGGCCGACATCAACCAATTCCAGGCCGCCGGCGGCGTGCCGCTGGTGGTGCGCGAGCTGCTGCAACACGGCCTGCTGCACGAAGACGTGCACACCGTGGCCGGTTTCGGCCTGCGCCGCTACACCCAGGAACCGTGGCTGGACAACGGCCAATTGATATGGCGCGAAGGCGTGGCCGGCTCGCTCGACGCCAGCGTGATCGCCAGCGTGGCCCAGCCGTTCGAACATCATGGCGGCACCAAAGTGATGGCCGGCAATCTGGGCCGCGCAGTGATGAAAACTTCGGCGGTGCCCGCCGATAACCAGATCATCGAAGCGCCGGCGGTGGTGTTCGACAGCCAGCACGATATCGTGCCGGCGTTCGAAGCCGGCAAGCTGGATCGCGATTGCGTGGTGGTGGTGCGCTTCCAGGGGCCGCAGGCCAACGGCATGCCAGAGCTGCACAAGCTGATGCCGCCGCTGGGCGTGTTGATGGATCGCGGCTTCAAAGTGGCGCTGGTGACCGACGGCCGCCTGTCCGGCGCCTCCGGCAAGGTGCCTTCCGCCATTCACGTCACCCCGGAAGCCTATACCGGCGGCCTGCTGGCGAAAGTGCGCGACGGCGATCCGATCCGCGTCAACGGCCGCAGCGGCGAGCTGCAGGTGCTGGTCGACGCCGACGAGTTGGCGCGGCGCACGCCTTGCCAACCCGATCTGAGCGCCGAACACATCGGCTGCGGCCGCGAGCTGTTCGGCGCGCTGCGCAGCCAGCTGTCAGGCGCCGAGCAGGGCGCCTGCTGCATCAAATTTTAATCGATAGCCTGGCCGCATCGCCGCCTGGCGGCGGCCACAGAGGAGAACGTCAGCATGAACAAGTGGACAACAAGCGCCGAGCAGATCCTGACGGCGGGGCCGGTGGTGCCGGTCATCGTGATCAACAAGCTGGAACATGCGGTGCCGCTGGCGAAAGCGCTGGTCGCCGGCGGCGTGCGGGTGCTGGAGGTGACGCTGCGCACCGCCTGCGCCATGGACGCCATTCGCGCCATCGCCCAAGAGGTGCCGGAAGCGATCATCGGCGCCGGTACGGTGATCAATCCGCAGCAGCTGCGGGAAGTGACCGAGGCCGGCGCACAGTTCGCCATCAGCCCGGGGCTGACCGACGAGCTGCTCAAAGCCGCCACCGCCGGTTCCATTCCCCTTATACCGGGCATCAGCACCGTTTCCGAGCTGATGCAGGGCATGGATTACGGCCTGCGCGAATTTAAATTCTTCCCGGCGGAAGCCAACGGCGGCGTAAAAACGCTGCAGGCGATCGGCGGCCCATTCCCGCAGGTGCGTTTCTGCCCGACCGGCGGCATCTCGCCGGACAATTACCGCAGCTATCTGGCGCTGAAAAGCGTGCTGTGCATCGGCGGCTCCTGGCTAGTGCCGGCGGACGCGCTCGAAAGCGGCGACTACGCGCGCATTACCGAACTGGCGCGCGCCGCCGTCGCGGGCGCCCAGGCCTGATTTACATCGCAGCGGTGGCGGCCGGCAGCGCCGCCCCGCTGCGCTGGCTGAACCGCTGCTTCTTACGATAAGCGAACACGTCTTCCACATGCCCCTCGCGGATGCGCTGCTGCAACCCGCGCCAATACTCCGCGGTAAACAGATCGCTGTGCAACTCTTCAAACACCTGCCGAATGCGCCGATCGCCGCACAGGAAGTGGCGGAACTCTTCCGGGAACACATCGTTGGGCGCGATGCTGTACCACGGCTCGCTGGCCAGCTCGTCCTCCGGATAACGCGGCGGTGGAATGTCGCGGAAGTTGACCTCGGTCATGTAGCAAATCTCGTCGTAGTCGTAGAACACCACACGCCCGTGGCGCGTCACGCCGAAGTTCTTGAACAGCATATCGCCGGGGAAAATATTGGCGGCGGCCAACTGCTTGATCGCGTTGCCGTACTCTTCAATCGCATCGCGCATTTGCTGGTCGTTGGCCTGCTCCAGATACAGGTTCAGCGGCGTCATGCGCCGTTCCATATACAGATGTTTGATCACGATGCGATCGCCGAGATCTTCCAGCTTGCCCGGCACTTCACGCCGCAGCTCCGCCAATAGCTCAGGGCTGAGACGCGCCTTGTCGACGACGAAATTTTCGTACTCCTGGGTATCCGCCATGCGCCCGACGCGATCGTGCTCTTTCACCAGCTGATAGCAAGCCATCACCTGCGCCTGCGTCACCTCTTTCTGCGGGGCGAACTCATCCTTGATCACTTTAAACACCCGATCGAAGGACGGCAGGGTGAACACCAGCATCACCATGCCTTTCACGCCCGGCGCGATGATGAACTGTTCCTGTGAGTGCGCCATAAAGGTCAGGTATTCGCGATAGCATTCGGTTTTGCCGTGTTTTTGGCAGCCGATCGCCATGTACAGCTCGGCGGTGGTCTTGCCCGGCAGGATCTCGCGCAGCCACTCCACCATCGCCGCCGGCAGCGGTGCGTAGACCATGAAATAAGAGCGGGCGAAACCGAAGACGATGCTGGCCTCGGCCTTGCCGGTCAGGCAGGCGTCGATAAACAGCGCGCCCGATTCGCTGTGGTGAATCGGCAACAGGAACGGGTAAACGCCGTCGGCCAAGCGCAACTTGCCGACCAGCCAGGCGGCCTTGTTGCGATAGAACAGCTCGTTGGCGATCTGGAAGGTCGCCCCCGTCAGTTGCTGTGGGCTGAAGGCGCGTTGCAGCGCCTGAGTGATGTAGCGAATATCGCGTGTCAGATCCTCCCACGGCAACCGCAGCGGCAGATCGCTCAATACGCTGCGCAGCATCGCCGGCAGATCGCCATTGGGGGTAAAATCGCGCGCCAGCGGACGCGGAATGTCGCGAAAACGCCGTTCCGGCTGCGAACTGAAGACGAACAGCTTGTCCGGCGTCAGATCGCGATGCTTGAACAACCGGCAATAGACCGAGTTGAAGAAGCTTTCGGCGATCTCAAAACGCGGGTAGTCCGGCAGCAGGTCGATATAGACCGCTTTGACCCGGCTGGGGAAGTCGGCGTCGAAATATTTCTGCCCGGTGATGCATTTAAGCTGCTCCACCACCAGACCGACGTGATGGTCGTACAGATGGATGCGCTTTTTCATCGCCTGCTGCACCGCCGGCCAGTCCGCCTGCTCAAAGCGCTGCTGCGCGCCGGCGGTCACTTCCAGAAAGCGGCCGTACTGCGCATCGAAGCCCTGCAGGATCGTCTGTGCGATCAACAACTCCAGTTTTGCCGCCATCCTTACCCCCGCCAGAAAAAGAAGCCTGCGCATGCAGGCTCCGGGTGAAACGTCTTCAAGCTTGCCGCATCAGAACTGCTGTTCTTCCGTCGAACCGGTCAGCGCGGTGACCGAAGAGGCGCCGCCCTGAATGATGGTGGTGACCTTGTCGAAGTAACCGGTGCCCACCTCTTGCTGGTGCGACGCGAAGGTGTAACCGCGCTCCACCGCGGCGAACTCCGCCTGCTGCACCTTCTCGACGTAGTGTTTCATCCCTTCGCCCTGCGCATAGGCGTGCGCCAGGTCGAACATGTTGAACCACATGCTGTGGATGCCCGCCAGCGTGATGAACTGATACTTGTAGCCCATGTCCGACAGCGCCTGCTGGAAGCGGGCGATGGTCTGGTCGTCGAGGTTCTTCTTCCAGTTGAACGACGGCGAGCAGTTGTAGGCCAGCAGCTTGCCTGGGTATTTGGCGTGGATGGCGTCGGCGAAGCGCTGGGCGGCATCCAGATCCGGCGTTGAGGTTTCGCACCACACCATATCGGCGTAAGGGGCATAAGCCAGACCGCGGCTGATCGCCTGCTCGACGCCGGCATGGGTACGGAAGAAGCCTTCCGCCGTACGCTCGCCGGTGACGAAGGCGCTGTCATACGGATCGCAGTCAGAGGTCAGCAGGTCGGCCGCATCGGCGTCGGTACGGGCGATCACCAGCGTCGGCACGCCGAGCACGTCGGCCGCCAGGCGCGCGGCGACCAGTTTCTGGATCGCTTCTTGCGTCGGCACCAGCACTTTGCCGCCCATATGGCCGCATTTCTTCACCGCCGCCAGCTGATCTTCGAAGTGCACCCCGGCGGCCCCGGCGGTAATCATCGCTTTCATCAGCTCAAAGGCGTTCAATACGCCGCCGAAGCCGGCTTCCGCATCAGCGACGATCGGCAGGAAATAATCGGTGTACCCTTTGCTGCCCGGCTCAATCTGGTTCGCCCATTGGATCTGATCGGCGCGGCGGAAGGTGTTGTTGATGCGCTCGACCACCTTCGGCACCGAGTCCACCGGATACAGCGATTGGTCAGGGTACATGGCGGCCGCGCTGTTGGCGTCGGCCGCCACCTGCCAACCGGACAAGTAGATGGCCTCGACGCCGGCTTTGGCCTGCTGCAGCGCCTGGCCGCCGGTCAGCGCGCCCAGGCAGTTCACGTAGCCTTTGCGCGCCTTGCCATTCAGTAACGCCCACAGTTTGGCGGCGCCGTTTTGCGCCAGGGTGCATTCCGGGTTGACCGAACCGCGCAGATTGATCACGTCTTCAGCGCTGTAAGGGCGGGTAATGCCTTCCCAACGGGCCGATTTCCATTCCTGTTCCAGCTGCTGGATCTGTTGAGAGCGAGAGGTAGACATAATTTTTATCCTTTCAGTCATGTAGGGTTGATTGGGAAAGTTCAGGCCAGCAGCTCATAGCCGGGCAACGTCAGGAAATCGATTAATTCATCTTGCGTGGTGATGCGCTCCATCAGGCCCGCCGCCTCTTCGAACCGGCCGGCGTTAAAGCGCGCTTCCCCTACTTCTTCACGCACCACCAACATCTCTTCTTGCAACATCTGGCGGAACAGCGCCTTGGTGACCGGGCGCCCGTCGTTCAGGCTCTTCTCGTGGTGGATCCACTGCCAGATAGACGTACGGGAGATCTCCGCCGTCGCCGCATCTTCCATCAAACCGTAAATCGGCACGCAGCCGTTGCCGGAGATCCAGGCTTCGATGTACTGCACCGCCACGCGGATATTGGCGCGCATCCCCGCTTCGGTGCGTTCGCCGTCGCACGGCTCCAGCAGTTGGGCGGCGCTGATCGGCGCATCCTGCTCACGCAGCACGTCCAGCTGATTTTGACGATCGTCCAATGCGTTGCCGAACACCTCCATCACCGTGTCCGCCAAGCCCGGGTGCGCCACCCAGGTGCCGTCGTGGCCATTGTTGGCCTCCAGCTCTTTGTCCGCCCGCACCTTATTCAGCACCCAGGCGTTTTTCTCGGCGTCTTTGCTCGGGATAAACGCCGCCATGCCGCCCATGGCGAACGCGCCGCGCTTATGACAGGTTTTGATCAACAGGCGCGAATAGGCGCTGAGGAAAGGTTTTTCCATGGTTACCGACTGACGATCCGGCAGCACGCGATCGCCGTGGTTCTTCAGCGTTTTGATGTAGCTGAAGATGTAATCCCAGCGGCCGCAGTTCAGACCGACGATGTGATCGCGCAGGTGATACAGGATCTCGTCCATCTGGAACACCGCCGGCAGAGTTTCGATCAGCACGGTCGCCTTGATGGTGCCGCGCGGCAGATCGAAACGATCCTCGGTAAAGCTGAAGACATCGCTCCACCAGGCCGCTTCCTCCCAAGACTGGGTTTTCGGCAGGTAGAAATACGGGCCGCTGCCCTTGGCCAACAGCTGGCGATAGTTGTGGTAGAAGTACAGCGCGAAATCGAACAGGCCGCCGGGGATGGCTTCATCACGCCACAGCACGTGCTTCTCCGGCAGGTGCAAGCCGCGCACGCGAGCGATCAACACCGCCGGATTCGGTTTCAACTGGTAGATTTTGCCGGCTTCATTGGTGTAGGAGATGGTGCCGTTAACCGCATCCTGCAGGTTGATTTGACCGTCGATGACTTTGTCCCAGCTTGGCGCCAGCGAGTCTTCGAAGTCCGCCATAAACACTTTTACGTTGGCGTTCAACGCATTGATCACCATCTTGCGCTCGACCGGCCCGGTGATCTCTACCCGGCGATCGCGCAGGTCTTGCGGAATACCGCGGATCTGCCAATTGCCTTCACGAATGGAAGTGGTTTCCGAAATAAACCCAGGCAATTCGCCGCGATCGATATTTTGTTGCCAGCGGGCACGCGCCGCCAACAGCTCATTGCGACGTGGCGTGAATTTCCCCACCAGTTCCGCCAGAAATTCAACCGCTTCATCCGTTAACACCTGGCGCTCCGCAGCGGCGAAACCCTGCGTAAACCTTAACTCCGTGCCTGCTATCTGTTGCGTCATGACCTTGCTCCTTCCCATCGTTGCACCCGGGCGACCGGCGCATTTTCATCAGAAATCACTGTGGATCAGGGCGGATGAAACGATCCTAAACTGGTCAGATCTCATCCCGATAGCGTTAAGAATACCCAACAAAAAATAAAAATCAAAAACCATTTCCATTTTATTATTAAATATTTTATTAACACTTTATTATCAATTGGTTAGGATAAAAAACACGATCAACAGGTAAGGAAATCGGTTCCAATAGAATTGCAAAGACGGACTAACGCGTTGTTAGGCAATGGTTTTTTGGGAGAATTGACGGGTAAAAAGAGGATCGTGCAGAGGATGAGCAGTGCGGCGGCCTCGATTCAGCCGCCGGCAGGCAGAAAAGATCAGTCGAGAGTCGGATTCATATGGCGCAGATCGTAAGGCGTGATCTGGTAGACGTAATAATTGAGCCAATTGGAAAACAGCAGGTGGCCATGGCTGCGCCAGGTGGCTTTCGGTGTCAGTGCGGGGTTGTCATCGGGGAAGTAGTTGAGCGGTACGGCAGGATCGAGGCCAGCTTCGTTGTCGCGACAATACTCTCCCGCCAGCGTCATTGTATCGTATTCCGGATGGCCGGTGACGAACGCCAGTCGCTTATCCCTGCTGGCGAACAGGTAGGCGCCGGCCTGCTCGGATTCGGCCAAGATGTCCAGGTCGGTATATTGGCGAATCACCTCGGTCGGGAAATCGGCATAGCGCGAATGCGGCGCCAGGAAGCTTTCGTCGAAGCCGCGCGTCAGCAACGCATGCTGCTGCAGCGTTTGGTGCGGATAAACGCCGGAGAGCTTCACTTCGCGCGTCATCTTGGGAATGCCGTACAGGATATTCAACGCCGCCTGCACCGCCCAGCACACGAACAGCGTAGAGGTGACATGGTTTTTGGCCCAGTCAATGACCCGTTCGATCTGCGGCCAGTAGGCAACATCGCAGAAATCAACCAGCCCCAGCGGCGCGCCGGTGACAATCAGGCCATCGAAGTTCTCATTCTGGATATCCTCGAAGTCGCAGTAGAAGTTGTTCAGATGCTCGGCCGGCGTATTCTTCGACTCGCGGCTGTCGATGCGCAGCAACTGGATATCAATCTGCAGCGGCGAGTTGGAAAGCAGGCGCAAAAACTGGTTTTCCGTTTCGATCTTCTTTGGCATCAGGTTGAGGATCAGCACTTTCAGCGGCCTGATTTCCTGTGTTTTTGCCCGCGAGGATGTCATCACGAAGACATTCTCACCGCGCAAGAAATTGACCGCAGGTAACTCATCAGGAACACGAATCGGCATTGCTTAACCCTCACACATCCATTTATACGTTTAGACTTCTAGATGCCCGAAGATAGCGTTTTTTTCCTTCGATGTCGAGCGTTCAGCGGAAAGGTGAAAATGTTTCATTGCGCGATCTGCGTCAGGATCTTGGCAGGGAGGATGAGAGGCACGGAAAGCAAAAAGGCCATCCTTTCGGATGGCCTCTTGGCTTATTTGATGCTTGGCAGTGTCCTACAGTATTCGTCTCATCCTGAGACTCTCCCCTGCGGGGCCGCCGCAAGCGGCGTTAAGGCCCGTTCCCGACGGGCCTTTCGCATGCCCATGCTCGAGCAGAACGCCAGATAACAGACAAAACAAAAAGCCCCATGCTTTCGCATGAGGCTTGTTGTTTTATTTGATGCTTGGCAGTGTCCTACTCTCGCATGGGGAGACCCCACACTACCATCGGCGCTACGGCGTTTCACTTCTGAGTTCGGCATGGGGTCAGGTGGGACCAC
>NZ_JABXOF010000003.1 GCF_013375155.1 Serratia ureilytica | reverse complement strand
AGATGGTGGTGGGGGAAGGATTCGAACCTTCGAAGTCAGTGACGGCAGATTTACAGTCTGCTCCCTTTGGCCGCTCGGGAACCCCACCATATACATGGCTATTTAACTGGCCTTGCTTGCGAGAGCGCTGTCTCGGTAAGCGGGGCGCATCATATCAAATGAAGCGGATGTGTAAAGCATTGAAATGCAGAAAATGAATCGTTTGCCGTTTTTTTATTCTTGGCGGTGCATCCCTGAACGAAATGCACCGATTTATTGAGCGATTACAGAATAACGGTGCGATTGCCGTAGACGAAGACGCGCTGCGCCAACACCTGATACAGGGCTCGGCTGAGCACGTTTTTCTCTACGTCGCGGCCGGCGCGCATCATATCCTCGGCGGAATAGGTGTGATCGACGTGGATCACGTCCTGCATGATGATCGGGCCTTCGTCGAGATTGTCGTTAACGTAGTGAGCCGTGGCGCCGATGATTTTCACGCCGCGTTCGTAGGCCTGGTGATAAGGCCGCGCGCCGATAAACGCCGGCAGGAACGAATGGTGAATGTTGATCACCTGATTCGGATAATGTTGCACGAAGGCCGGCGTCAGCACGCGCATATATTTGGCCAACACCACGTAATCCGGCTGATATTGATCGATCTTGGCCGTCATTTCGCGGTCGTGCTGTTCGCGCGTCAATCCTTCGTGGCTCACCAGATGGAAAGGAATATCGAAACGCTCCACCAGCGTTTGCAGCGTGTCGTGGTTGCCGATTACGGCGGCGATCTCAACGTCGAGGCCGCCATAGGCGCTTTTCATCAACAGATCGCCCAGGCAGTGTGCCTCTTTGGTGACCAGCACCACGATGCGCCGACGTCCGGTGCTGTGCAACTCACGCAGCGAACCTTCCGGCAGCGCGCTGTCCAGATCGGCCAGCAGCGTGTTGTCGTTGAAAATGCCTTCCAGCTCGGTGCGCATGAAGAAACGCCCGGTGCGGTGATCGACGAACTCATTATTCTGGACGATATTGAGCTCGTGTTTGTAACAGATGTTGGTGATCTTGGCGATCAGCCCTTTGGCGTCCGGGCAGATGGTGCGTAACACTTTTCGTTGTACATTTTGGTGTGGCATGGGTTTGAGGATCCTGTCTGATACTGAACGGCCTGTCTGCGCAGGCGTTAACGTGAAGCGCCGGCCGGCTAGCGCCCGCAGCACTTCTTATATTTTTTCCCTGAGCCGCAGGGACATATCGCATTTCGGCCGGGCTGGGGTTTGCTGCCGTCGATATAATACCAACGTTGATCGCGACGAAGGAAGCGTGAGCGCTCATGCATCGCCTGGGGCTCGCCGCTTTCGCCATCGGTGAAGCGGGCGATGAATTCGACGAAGCCTTCGTCCGGCTCATGGCCGGTTTGCTCCTCGACGATCGTCAAGCCCAGCCATTCGGTGTTTTTGAAACTGTCGACGATCGCATTGCGCCACGCTTCGGCGCCGCAGTCGGGGTGCCAGGTGGCGATCAGATAGTCGACGTTATGATTCACGTAGGCGGTGAAGCGTGAACGCATCAGTTGGCCGGGCGTCGGCGCCGGCTGACTGCCGCTGATAAAAGGGGCGCAGCACGCGTTATACGCCAGTCCGCTGCCGCATGGGCATGATTCGGGCAAAATAACTCCTGAGAAAACGAGGCTGAAAATGAATTTAGCGCATATGTTACCTAACAATATTCGTCAGTGACAATCTACCCTGAAAGCAGAGAACACCTTTTACCGAGAGGATGGCGCTATGCGGCAAATCAAGATCGGACTGGCGCTGGGGGCGGGCTCGGCTAAAGGCTGGGCGCACATCGGCGTGATCAATGCGTTAAAGAAACTGGGGATTGAGGTCGATATCGTTGCCGGCTGTTCTGTCGGCGCGTTGGTGGGGGCGGCATTCGCCAGTCACCGTTTGCCGGTGATGGAGCAGTGGGTGCGGTCGTTCAGCTATTGGGACGTCATTCGTCTGATGGATTTTTCCTGGCAGCGCGGCGGTTTGTTGCGCGGCGATCGGGTGTTCACTGCCGTCGGGCAACTGTTGAAGATCAATGATATTGCCGAATGTGCGCTGAAGTTCGGCGCCGTGACGACCAATCTCAGCACCGGCCGCGAACTGTGGCTGACCGAAGGCGATATTCATCAGGCGGTGCGCGCTTCTTGCAGCATGCCAGGCCTATTGGCGCCAGTGTGGGCCGACGGTTATTGGCTGGTGGACGGCGCAGTGGTTAATCCGGTACCGGTGTCGCTCTGCCGGGCGCTGGGCGCCGATATTGTCATTGCGGTCGATCTGCAGCATGACGCGCATTTGATGCAGCAGGATCTGTTCTCGATACGCGGCGAGGACGAAAGCCCGGACGATACGCCTGCGGAGACCTGGCGCGGGCGCCTGCGGGAGCGCGTCGGCAGAATGCGCAAGCGCAAACCGACGACGGCGCCGACGGCGATGGAGATTATGAGCACATCGATTCAAATGCTGGAAAATCGCCTGAAGCGCAACCGGATGGCGAGCGATCCGCCGGACGTTTTGATCCAGCCTTTTTGCCCGCAGATCTCAACGCTGGATTTCCACCGCGCCGATGAAGCGATCGAGGCGGGGTTGCTGGCGGTTGAAAAACAACTGGATCGGTTGTTGCCGTTGATAAAAAATAGATAATTCTCGGTTCTTGGTTGGCAATGCGCGGTTGGTCTGTTTCAGACGAGCATAAGTGACCTTTTTGAGCCACTATTACACTATGGAAAGGGACGAGGCTCGGCTGATGGCATTACCACTCACTCACAAGCGTATCTTGATCGTTGAGGACGAACAGGTTTTTCGTTCCGTGCTGGTCGGTTATCTGACCTCGCTGGGCGCTGAAACCGGCGAGGCGACCAACGGTTTACAGGCGCTGAGTGCCGTCGATGACTTCAAGCCGGATCTGATTCTGTGCGATCTCGCGATGCCGGAAATGGGCGGCATCGAATTCGTTGAACACCTGCGTCTGCAGGGGCTGCAGATCCCGGTGCTGGTGATCTCCGCTACCGACAAAATGGCGGACATCGCCAAGGTGCTGCGTTTGGGCGTACAGGATGTGCTGCTGAAGCCGCTGACCGATCTCAATCGCCTGCGTGAGGCGGTGCTGGCGTGTTTATACCCCAATATGTTTACCTCCCTGGCGATTGAAGAGGTTGAGCTGTTTCAGGATTGGGACGCGCTGAGCAAGAATCCTTCCGAAGCCGTCAAACTGCTTAAGCAATTGCAGCCGCCGGTGCAGCAAACCATTGCGCATTGCCGGATCAACTATCGCCAGTTAACCACGGGCGAAAATCCCGGGCTGGTGCTGGATATCGCGGCATTGTCAGAAAAAGACCTGGCGTTCTATTGCCTGGACGTCACGCGCGCCGGTGATAATGGCGTATTGGCGGCGCTGCTGTTACGCGCATTATTTAATGGGTTGCTGCAAGACCATCTGGCTAATCAACAACATCGCCTGCCGCAAATGTCGGCATTGTTAAAGCAGGTTAATCAATTATTGCGGCAGGGGAAATTAGACGGTCAATTCCCGCTGTTGCTGGGATATTATCACGCCGAAAATAAAAACCTGATTCTGGTTTCCGCCGGGCTGCATGCCAACGTCAATACCGGCGACAATCAAATTCAGCTGAGCAACGGCGTGCCGCTGGGCACGCTGGGCGCCACCTACATGAACCAGATCAGTCAACGCTGTACGGCCTGGCAATGTCAGGTATGGGGCAGCGGCGGCCGATTGCGGCTGATGCTCAGCGCTGAATAATGGGCGTTGATCGGCGATATCTTAAGCTATTCACTTATCGGTAATTAAACCGTCTATTTCTTCTCCCGATTATCAGAACGGGTAATAGTCCTAAATGTTTTCTATTTGTGTTCTGGTTAATGCCAGGCGCGCATAAGCTGGTATACTCCGAAGGTTTTTTTATATCGAGCCCAAGCTCATAAAATGAGCGCTTCAGCTTTAAGAGAGGAAATAATGCCTGCTGTAAATCGCAAAGTCAGAAAAGCCGTGATCCCGGTTGCAGGCTTGGGTACGCGGATGTTGCCGGCCACCAAAGCCATTCCGAAAGAAATGCTGCCGCTGGTTGATAAACCGCTGATCCAATACGTCGTCAATGAGTGCATTGCAGCAGGGATTAACGAGATTGTGCTGGTCACCCACTCCTCCAAGAACTCGATCGAAAACCATTTTGATACCAGTTTCGAACTGGAAGCGATGCTGGAAAAACGCGTCAAGCGTCAACTGCTCGATGAAGTGCAGTCAATCTGCCCGAAGGGCGTTACCGTGATGCAAGTCCGCCAGGGGAATGCCAAAGGCTTGGGGCATGCGATTATGTGCGCCTACCCGATGGTGGGCGATGAGCCGGTCGCGGTGGTGTTGCCGGACGTGATCCTTGACGAATACAGCGCCGATCCGAAAAAAGACAACTTGCACGACATGCTGCAGCGCTTCGAAACCACCGGCATCAGCCAGATCATGGTTGAACCTGTGCCGCATAAAGATGTTGGCAACTACGGCGTAGCCGACTGTAAGGGCGTCGAATTGCATCCGGGCGAAAGCGCGCCGATGGTCAGCGTGGTCGAGAAGCCGTCGCCGGAGAAAGCGCCTTCCAACCTGGCGATTGTCGGTCGTTATGTCCTCTCCGCCGATATCTGGCCGCTGTTGGCGAAAACGCCTCCGGGCGCCGGCGACGAAATTCAGCTGACTGACAGTATCGAAATGCTGATGCAGCAGGAAACGGTGGAAGCGTATCACCTGAAAGGCGTGAGCCATGACTGCGGTAACAAACTCGGTTACATGCAGGCCTTCGTGGAATACGGCATGCGCCATGCCAGCCTGGGCAAAGAATTTTCTCAGTGGCTGCAACAGGTTGTTGCCGCTGACAAGAAGTAATTGAGTGATCTTTCGTCTTAATTTGAAAAACTAGGATTTTCACATGAAAGTAACAGTTTTTGGTATTGGTTATGTGGGTCTGGTGCAGGCCGCCGTACTGGCTGAAGTAGGCCATGACGTTATGTGTATTGACGTCGATGAGCGAAAAGTCGAAAACCTGAAAAAAGGGAATATCCCGATTTTCGAACCGGGTCTGACGCCGCTGGTGCAGCAAAACTATGAGGCCGGCCGTCTGCATTTCACCACCGATGCCAAAGCGGGCGTGGCGCACGGGACTATCCAGTTCATCGCCGTCGGCACGCCGCCGGATGAAGACGGTTCCGCCGATCTGAAGTACGTCACCGCGGTGGCGCGCACTATCGCCGAGCACATGACCGATCGCAAAGTGGTGATCGACAAATCCACCGTGCCGGTCGGTACGGCGGACAAGGTGCGTCAGGTGATGGCTGAAACGCTGGCGAAACGCGGCAGCAACGTGCCGTTTGACGTGGTATCCAACCCGGAATTCCTGAAGGAAGGCGCGGCGGTGGCAGACTGCATGCGTCCTGAGCGCATCGTGATCGGTACCGACAATAAAGATGTGATCGAGCCTATTCGCGAGCTGTACGAACCGTTTAACCGCAATCACGATCGTATGATCATGATGGATATCCGCAGCGCGGAGCTGACCAAATATGCCGCTAACTGCATGCTGGCGACCAAGATCAGCTTTATGAACGAAATGTCCAACCTGGCGGAAATGCTGGGCGCGGATATTGAAAAAGTGCGTCAGGGCATCGGTTCCGACTCACGCATCGGCTATCACTTCATCTACCCGGGTTGCGGCTACGGCGGCTCTTGCTTCCCGAAAGATGTCCAGGCGCTGATCCGCACGGCGGAGCAGATCGGTTACCAACCGAAGCTGCTGCAGGCGGTAGAGCAGGTCAACTATCAGCAGAAAGACAAGCTGAACAGCTTTATCAACGACTACTTCGGCGGCGATCTGAAGGGCAAAACCTTCGCGCTGTGGGGGCTGGCGTTCAAGCCGAATACCGATGACATGCGTGAAGCTTCCAGCCGCGTGCTGATGGAACAGCTGTGGGCCGCAGGCGCCACCGTTCAAGCCTACGATCCGGAGGCGATGAACGAAGTTCAGCGCATCTATGGCCAGCGTGACGATTTGAAGCTGGTGGGCACCAAAGAGGCTGCATTGCACGGCGCCGATGCGCTGGTGATCTGCACCGAATGGCAGAACTTCCGTGCGCCGGACTTCGATGTGATCAAGGGTGCGTTGAAGCAGCCGGTGATCTTCGATGGCCGTAACCTGTACGATCCGGAGCGTTTGGCAAATCGCGGCTTTACCTATTACGCAATTGGCCGCGGCGCCTCGATTAAACCGGTTATTTAAGGAGTGAGCATGAAATTCCTGGTTACAGGCGCCGCAGGGTTTATTGGCTATCACGTTGCAGAGCGTTTGTTGACCGCCGGTCATCAGGTTGTCGGCATTGATAACCTGAATGATTATTATGATGTGGGCCTGAAAATGGCCCGTCTGGATCGACTGGCGGATAAGCCGGGATTCCGCTTTATCAAGCTGGATTTGGCCGATCGTGAAGGCATGGCGGCATTGTTTGCCGAGCATCAGTTCCAGCGAGTCATTCATTTGGGGGCTCAAGCCGGCGTACGTTATTCGCTGGTCAATCCGTTGGCTTATGCCGATGCTAACCTGATCGGTCATTTAAACGTTTTGGAAGGCTGCCGTCATAATAAGGTTGAGCATTTACTTTACGCCTCTTCCAGCTCGGTATATGGCCTGAATCGCAAGCTGCCGTTTGCCACCGAAGATTCTGTCGATCATCCGGTGTCACTGTATGCGGCGACTAAAAAAGCCAACGAGCTGATGTCACACAGCTATTCCCATTTATACGGTCTCCCGACGACCGGGCTGCGGTTCTTTACGGTATATGGTCCCTGGGGGCGCCCGGATATGGCGCTGTTCAAGTTTACCAAAGCCATATTGGCCGGGGAGAGCATCGACGTATATAACCACGGTGAAATGCACCGAGATTTTACTTACATCGATGACATCGCCGAGGCGATAGTGCGGTTGCAGGCGGTTATTCCGCAGGCGGATCCGTCATGGACCGTTGAACAGGGATCGCCGGCAACCAGTTCAGCGCCGTATCACGTTTATAATATCGGCAATAACACCCCTGTTAAACTGATGGAATATATCAGTGCGTTGGAGAAGGCATTGGGGGTGACGGCCCGTAAGAATATGCTGCCGATGCAACCGGGCGATGTGATGGATACCAGCGCGGATACGGAAGAGCTTTATCGTGACATTGGCTTTAAACCGGAAACCAGCGTTGAAGAGGGCGTGAAGCGCTTTGTTGACTGGTATAAGGCATTCTATCAGGTTCAATAATTGAACGCGGATAAATGCGACAGAAGGGGCCTTTGGGTCCCTTTTTTTTCGCTGCGATCTCATGTACGGCGCAAAAGCGAATTAGGATATTTACTAAAAGGAGAGAGGAATGACGGGATCAGGGTTATACGCTCTAAAAATGAAAAGGCCCCCCGCAGGGAGCCTTTCAGATACGGACTGAATCGCTATTACAGCAGGAAATCATCCAGAGATTTACCTTGCTCTTCGATTGCTTTCTTAATCACCGCAGGAGTACGGCCTTGGCCGGTCCAGGTTTTCAGCTCGCCGTTTTCGTCTTTATATTGGTATTTAGCTGGACGTGCTGCACGTTTTGCTTTGCCGGCAGCCTTGTTGGCAGCCATGGTTTGCAGCAGTTCATTTGGATCGATACCGTCAGCAATCAGCATTTCACGGTATTGCTGCAGTTTACGAGTGCGTTCTTCGATTTCTGCTTGAGCCTGGCTGTCTTCTTCGCGACGTTCGTTCACAACAACTTCCAGTTTCTCGAGCATTTCTTCCAGCGTTTCCAGTGTGCATTCTCTTGCCTGGGCGCGCAGAGTGCGGATGTTGTTCAAAATCTTTAATGCTTCGCTCATTGTCCTAGTCTCAAATTATATTGGTGGGGGGCGTCTCGATAATAATAGAGTGCTCTTTTCTTTTCTGCAATAGCCAAATTGGCTTGAATACTCAAATTTACCTTTAAAAAAACCGTTAATCGGATCAGTCCGACTAATAATAGGAAGGGCTGTTAACTATTACCCTTGGCACGCTTAAGTCAAAATTTCAGCAGACAGGCTTTAAAAGGCGCGTATCACAAGGCTTTCATCGATAAGTTATCGTAGTAATTTATATCAATATTACAATGAGTTCTGTGGGCTTAATCACGCCACGGCATGCCAGACATTGTAAACAATAGGGGTATATAGGTAAAGATTGCGTCAGTAAACCTTGGCGCGTCGGCGCAGGTGATTAAATGCCCGGTATTGGGCTCGCGTATAATAGACGGGGGCTCCGCCGCGGCTGCAGCGCCAGCGAGAGGGAATGGGCAAGTCGGCATTAATGGGCAAATCACCGGGCTTAACCATTAGCAAGAATTAATAGTGATGACAGGCATACATTATCCTGTAAATAGCTGTAAAAAGAACAGGCCGACAGAACGATATGTTTCGCTTGAAAGCGCATTATTACGGCGAACGCAATATTCGTTCGCTTTGGGCTGAGCCGGGGGGGCGGGTTATGGTACACTTACCGTCCTAATCAACATTTTGAATATTTCTTATACCATCGGAGTTGCGGGGCCATGGCTCAACTTTATTTTTATTACTCTGCGATGAATGCCGGCAAGTCCACCGCGCTGCTACAGTCTTCATATAACTATCAAGAGCGCGGTATGCGCACGCTGGTGTTCACTGCGGAGATCGATCACCGCTTTGGCGTAGGCAAAGTCAGTTCGCGCATTGGTTTATCCTCGCAGGCGCAGCTCTATAACAACGACTCGATGCTGTACGCCATGATCCAGCAAGAGCATCAACAGCAGCCGGTGCATTGTGTGCTGCTGGATGAAAGCCAATTCCTGACCAAAGCGCAGGTTGAGCAATTATGCGATGTGGTGGACCAACTGGACATTCCCGTATTGTGTTACGGCTTGCGTACCGATTTTCTCGGCGAGTTGTTTACCGGCAGCCAATATTTGCTGGCCTGGGCCGATAAGCTGGTGGAATTGAAAACCATCTGTCACTGCGGGCGTAAAGCCAACATGGTGTTGCGGTTGGATGAGCATGGCAAGGCGATGCACGCCGGCGAGCAGGTGGTGATTGGCGGTAACGAGAGCTATGTCTCCGTCTGTCGCAAGCATTATAAAGAGGCGATCCACTCCCTGGAGTAGGGGCGAAAATGCCGCCAGCGCCCGCTGAGGCGTTTTGGCGGCGGGATAAGAAAAACCGCGCGCCAGACGCAATAAAAAAACCCGCCATTCGGCGGGTTTTTTCATCGGTTCACGGAACCGTTATTTCTTGGGCTTCTTTACTGCGGTTTTGGCTGCGACCGGTGCAGCCGCTTCCTCTTCCACCGTTTCGCTGAACTCGCGGCCATAGAAGGTATCCAGCATGATTTGCTTGAGTTCGGCAATCAGCGGATAGCGTGGGTTGGCGCCGGTGCATTGGTCGTCGAAAGCGTCTTCCGACAGCTTGTCGACTTTCGCCAGGAAGTCGGCTTCTTGCACACCCGCCTCACGGATGGAAGCTGGGATGCCCAACTCGGTTTTCAGCTCGTCCAGCCAGGCCAGCAACTTCTCAATCTTCTGCGCGGTGCGGTCGCCCGGTGCGCTCAGGCCGAGGTGGTCGGCGATTTCAGCGTAGCGGCGGCGCGCCTGAGGGCGGTCGTACTGGCTGAAGGCCGTCTGCTTGGTCGGGTTGTCGTTCGCGTTGTAACGAATGACGTTGGAAATCAGCATCGCGTTAGCCAGGCCGTGCGGAATGTGGAACTCCGAACCCAGTTTGTGCGCCATGGAGTGACAAACCCCGAGGAAGGCGTTGGCGAAAGCGATACCGGCGATGGTGGCGGCGTTGTGCACGCGTTCACGGGCAACCGGGTTCTTCGCGCCTTCTTTATAGCTGGCCGGCAGATACTCTTTCAACAGTTTCAACGCTTGCAGCGCCTGGCCGTCAGAGTATTCGTTCGCCAGCACCGACACGTAGGCTTCCAGCGCGTGGGTCACCGCATCCAGGCCGCCGAAGGCGCACAGGGATTTCGGCATGTTCATCACCAGGTTGGCGTCGACAATCGCCATGTCCGGGGTCAGCGCATAGTCGGCCAGCGGGTATTTCTGCCCGGTGGCGTCGTCGGTCACGACGGCGAATGGCGTGACTTCCGAACCGGTGCCTGACGTCGTGGTGATGGCGATCATCTTCGCTTTCACGCCCATTTTCGGGAACTTGTAGATACGCTTGCGGATGTCCATGAAGCGCAGCGCCAGATCCTCGAAGTGGGTTTCAGGATGTTCGTACAGCACCCACATGATTTTCGCGGCGTCCATCGGCGAACCGCCGCCCAGCGCGATGATGACGTCCGGTTTGAAGGAGTTCATCTGCTCGGCGCCTTTACGCACGATGCTCAGCGTCGGATCGGCTTCCACTTCGAAGAACACTTCGGTTTCGATGCCGTGTGACTTGAGAACCTTGGTGATCTGGTCAGCATAGCCGTTGTTGAACAGGAAACGGTCGGTCACGATGAAGGCGCGTTTCGCCCCGTCGGTCGCCACTTCTTCCAGCGCGATTGGCAGCGAGCCACGGCGGAAGTAGATCGATTTCGGAAGTTTATGCCACAACATGTTTTCTGCTCGCTTCGCTACAGTTTTCTTGTTGATCAGGTGCTTAGGTCCGACGTTTTCAGAGATGGAGTTACCACCCCAGGAACCGCAACCCAGCGTCAGCGAAGGCGCGAGTTTGAAGTTATACAGGTCGCCGATACCGCCCTGAGAAGCCGGGGTGTTGATCAGGATGCGAGCCGTTTTCATTTTATCGCCGAAGTAGGCGATGCGAGCCGTTTGGTTATCCTGGTCGGTATACAGGCAAGAGGTGTGGCCGATACCGCCCATGGCGACCAATTTTTCGGCTTTGGCGACGGCGTCTTCGAAGTCTTTGGCGCGGTACATCGCCAGCGTCGGCGACAGTTTTTCATGGGCGAAAGGTTCGGACTCGTCGACCAGCTTCACTTCGCCGATCAACACTTTGGTGTTGGCCGGCACTTTAATGCCCGCCATCTCGGCGATTTTCGGCGCGGATTGCCCGACGATGGCCGCGTTCAGGCCGCCGTTTTTCAGGATGATGTCCTGCACCGCCTTCAGTTCTTTGCCCTGCAGCAGATAGCCGCCGTGGGAAGCGAAGCGCTCGCGTACCGCATCATAGATAGCGTCAACGACGATGACCGACTGTTCGGAAGCGCAGATAACGCCGCTGTCGAAGGTTTTGGACATCAGGATAGAGGCGACCACGCGTTTGATGTCTGCGGTCTCGTCCACCACGACCGGCGTGTTACCGGCGCCTACGCCGATTGCCGGTTTGCCGGAGCTGTAGGCGGCTTTCACCATGCCCGGGCCACCGGTGGCCAGGATCAGGTTGATGTCAGGGTGGTGCATCAGCTGGTTGGACAGCTCGACGGTAGGTTGGTCGATCCAACCGATGATGTCTTTCGGCGCGCCGGCGGCGATAGCGGCTTGCAGCACGATGTCGGCGGCTTTGTTGGTGGCATTCTTCGCACGCGGGTGCGGCGAGAAGATGATGCCGTTGCGGGTTTTCAGGCTGATCAGCGCTTTGAAGATCGCGGTAGAAGTTGGGTTGGTGGTAGGAACGATACCGCAAATCAGGCCGATAGGTTCGGCGATGGTGATGGTACCGAAAGTGTCATCTTCAGACAGGATGCCACAGGTTTTTTCATCTTTATAGGCGTTGTAGATGTACTCGGAAGCGAAGTGGTTTTTGATCACTTTGTCTTCGACGATACCCATTCCGGATTCTTCCACGGCCATTTTGGCCAACGGGATACGGGCATCAGCAGCGGCGAGGGCGGCAGCGCGGAAGATTTTATCCACTTGCTCTTGAGTGAAGTTGGCATATTCGCGCTGGGCTTTTTTGACACGTGCGACAAGCTCGTTCAGTTCAGCGACATTCGTTACAGCCATAATGCTCTCCTGATAATGTTAAACTCTTTCAGTAAATAAGCCGTGCGAGCCACTAGTATAGTCGTAACGGGGATAAGCGGTGATGAGAATACCGGGGTCTTCCCGCGTTATTTCTTCGCATGCTGCTGATTTGCTTAAAGAGCTTCACCCTACGCCAACCGGAGGGGCAGGCAGTGAGGAGAACGGAACCGGCGATGCCGCGGCCTACTTTGTTCTACTCCCTGACTACGACTAAGAGCTTACCCACTGTTGGGTAGTTGATTTGTGATCTAAATCATGAAAAGTGCAAGCTGACACCTTTCAGCTTGGTGTTTTTGAGAGTGATTCTCAATAACTGTGATCGGTGACTCTTTTTTCAACATAAAAAATCAAAAGGCCATACATCACTTTAACAAAGGGCATTTGTTTTGTTGCCTAACTTGCTGGTAGTCAAAAATGCTGCTCTGGCCGGATGGATTACCCGCGGCAATTCCATTACATTAGCGCGCATAGTCAGCACACCTTTACAGCAATTAACGCGGAGCCATCTGTGGGCCAATCTCTGTTGGATCTTTCCGGCTTTATCAAGTTCTTTGTCGGTCTGTTTGCGCTGGTCAACCCGGTGGGCATCTTGCCGGTATTTATCAGTATGACCAGTTACCAGGCGGAAGCGGGGCGCAATAAAACCAACCTGACCGCCAACCTGTCGGTTGCCATCATTCTATGGACATCGCTGTTCCTGGGGGAAGGGATATTGCGGATGTTCGGCATCTCCATCGATTCGTTCCGCATCGCCGGCGGTATTTTGGTGGTGACCATCGCCATGTCGATGATCAGCGGCAAGCTGGGTGAAGATAAGCAGAACAAACAGGAGAAATCGGAGAGCGCGATCCGCGAAAGCATCGGCGTGGTGCCGTTAGCGCTGCCATTGATGGCGGGGCCGGGGGCGATCAGTTCCACCATCGTGTGGAGTTCCCGTTATCACAATTGGCAAAGCCTGCTCGGCTTTACGGTGGCGATCGCCTTATTCGCTTTTTGCTGCTGGTTATTGTTCCGCGCCGCGCCGCTGTTGGTGCGTTTGCTTGGGCAGACCGGCATCAACGTGATCACCCGTATCATGGGCCTGTTGCTGATGGCGCTCGGGATCGAATTTATCGTTACCGGCATTAAGGCGATATTCCCCGGCCTGTTGTAATCGCTCTCGCTTGGCCGCGCCTCTGACCTTGAGCGCGGCTAAAATTAATTTTAAAAGTTAAATTATTTATTGGTTCGCATTATTATAGTGCACAAGATGAATAAAATTTATGCCATTGCACTCTTATGTTGCATAAATCTCATGTTGCTGCTTAAAAAAAACGCTAAGCGTTATTTCAGACACTTTTCTTTCCCCATTTCCGCGCGTTTTCTCCTCGTTAAACGGTAAAGCTGTTGTTAAATTAATCACATCATTCTGTGGGGCTTGTCTCACTTTCATCCAGGTGTTATTAGTGATTAACCGCCTGTAGGCAGGTGTTTGTTCTTTGAATGGCTGGTTTGTTAACTGAATGTTTCTTTGTGCGGCAATGGTATTGCGTCGACAGTTTCAAATGAAACTAATTTTGAGTTTTCTCCTTTAAAATCAAAGTTTTTTTCATGTCTTCCTTTGCCCTTCATCACAAGGGCCGGATCGGGCTTGGTGCGATAAAAGAGAGTTGCTTAACATTTTTGTAAAATTTATTGGCTATGGAATTTGGCTTCTGCTAATTTCCGAGCAACTTTCCCGTGGTCAATTAACTGAAATGCGCCATAAAAACGGGAATGATTTTTGCTGGTATCCGTTTATTTAGAATTCTTATAAACACTTCACAAACTTCGATAAGCGATGCTTGTCGGTGAAAAGGAGCCTCGATTATGCAGCAAACCCTGAAGCGCACTTCTTTGACCTTGTTGATTAGCGGCGCGTTGAGCGTCATTGCCGTAAATAGCAGTTTGGCGGCGGAGGTTCCGGCCGGCGTCCAATTGGCGCAGCAGCAGAATATTGTCATCAACAACGGCAGCGAAGTGGCTTCATTGGATCCGCATAAGGTCGAGGGCGTGCCCGAAAGCAATATCATTCTTAACCTGCTGGAAGGGCTGGTGAGCACCGACGCCAACGGGCATGTGGTACCGGCGGCGGCGGCGAGCTGGGAAAACCAGGATTATCGGCAGTGGACCTTCCACCTGCGCCCCGGCGCGGTATGGAGTGACGGCAGCCCGGTCACCGCGCAAGACTTCGTCTACAGTTGGCAACGCCTGGCCGATCCGAAGATCGCTTCTCCCTACGCCAGTTACCTCCAGTACACCAAAGTCGAGAATATCGACGACATCCTGACCGGTAAAAAGAGCCCGCAGACTCTCGGCGTCAAGGCGTTGGACGATCAAACGCTGCAGGTGACCCTGAGCGAACCGGTGCCGTATTTCATCAGCATGCTGAGCCACACGTCGCTCAAACCGGTCAAACGCGCGGTGGTGGAGAAATTCGGCGATAAATGGACGCTGCCCGCTAACTATGTTGGCAACGGCGCTTACCGCCTGAAAGAATGGGTGGTGAACGAGCGCATTGTGCTGGAGCGCAGCCCGAGCTACTGGAATAACAAGCAGACGGTGATCAACCAGGCGACCTTCCTGCCGATCGCTTCTGAAGTCAGCGACGTCAATCGCTTCCGCAGCGGCGAGATCGATATCACCAACAGCGCCATTCCGCCGTACCTGTACGTCAAAATGAAGCGCGAGGTGCCCGATCAACTGCACGTTAACCCTTATCTGTGCACTTTCTATTACGAACTCAATAACCAGCGGGCGCCGTTCACCGATCCGCGGGTGCGTGCGGCGGTGAAGATGACGCTGGATCGCGACATTATCGCCAACAAAATCATGGGCCAGGGGCAGATCCCGGCCTACAGCTTCACGCCGACCTTCACCGAAGGCGCCAACTTCACGCAGCCCGCGTGGGCCGGCTGGAGCCAGGAGCAGCGCAACGCCGAAGCCAAAAAACTGCTGGCGGAAGCGGGTTACAGCGCCGCCAAGCCGCTGAAGTTCTCGCTGCTGTACAACACCTCCGATCAAAACAAACAGCAGGCGATCGCCGCCGCATCGATGTGGAAGAAGAACCTCGGCGCCGACGTCACGCTGCGCAACCAGGAGTGGAAGACTTCGCTGGAAAGCCGCCATCAGGGGCAGTACGACGTGGCGCGCGCCACCTGGTGCGGGGATTACAACGAGCCGAGCGCCTTCCTGAACCTGGTGCTGTCCAACAGCAGCATCAACACCGTGTTTTACAAGAGCCCGGCGTTCGACGCCATCATGGCCGCCACGCTGAAGGCGCCGGATGAAGCCGCGCGCGCCGCGCTCTACCAACAGGCGGAAACGCAGTTGGACAAAGACTCCGCATTGATTCCGGTGTATTACCGCGTCAGTGCGCGTTTGATCAAACCGACGGTAGGCGGGTTCACCGGCAAAGATCCGCTGGACTATACCGACGTTAAAAATCTGTACATCATCAAGCAGTAAAAGGGGTATTCCTCACGCTGAACCGCAGGGGAATATGGGGAAGGCCCGCCGCCGCATTCGTTCCGCAGCGGCGGGAAAACAGAGTCCGCTTACGGGCAACGCAGGTTCCACGAAGAGCCTGTGATAATAAAAAACTGGAGTCGATAAGTATGACCAACATCACGAAGAAAACCCTCATTGCCGCCGGCGTCATCGCCGCGCTCGGCATCACAGCAACCACCTCCGCCTTCGCGGCCGACGTTCCTGCAGGCGTGCAACTGGCCGACAAGCAAGAAATCGTCAAAAACAACGGTTCCGAAGTGCAGTCGCTTGACCCGCATAAAATCGAGGGCGTGCCGGAAAACAACGTGACCCGCGATCTGATGGAAGGCCTGGCGAACAACAGCCCGGACGGTTCCATCGTGCCGGGCGTCGCGGAAAGCTGGGATAACAAGGATTTCAAAGTCTGGACCTTCCACCTGCGTAAAGACGCCAAATGGTCCAACGGCAAGCCGGTGACGGCGCAAGATTTCGTTTACAGCTGGCAGCGCGTGGTGGATCCGAAAACCGCGTCGCCTTACGCCAGCTACCTGCAGTACGCCCACGTAGAAAATGTCGATGACATCATCGCCGGTAAAAAAGACAAGTCGACGCTGGGCGTGAAGGCCATCGACGACCACACCTTCCAGGTGACCCTGAGCGAGCCGGTGCCTTATCTGGTTGAAATGACCCCACACTACGCCATGAAACCGGTCTATAAGGACGCGGTAGAGAAGTTTGGCGAGAAGTGGACGCTGCCGGCCAACTACGTCAGCAATGGCGCCTACAAACTGAAAGACTGGGTTGTCAACGAACGCATCGTACTGGAACGTAACCCGGAATACTGGGATAACGCCAAAACCATCATCAATAAAGTGACGTTCCTGCCTATTTCGTCGGAAGTGACCGACGTTAACCGCTACCGCACCGGTGAAATCGACATGACCTACAACAACATGCCGATCGAACTGTTCCAGAAGTTGAAGAAAGAGATCCCGAAAGAGCTGCACGTCGATCCTTATCTGTGCACCTACTACTACGAAATCAACAACCAGAAGGCGCCGTTCACCGATGCGCGCGTGCGTGAAGCGCTGAAGCTGGGCATGGACCGCGACATCATCGTCAACAAGGTGAAAAACCAGGGCGATCTGCCGGCCTACAGCTTTACGCCGCCATACACCGACGGCGCCAAGCTGACCCCGCCGGAGTGGTTCGGCTGGACGCAGGAAAAACGCAACGAAGTGGCGAAGAAACTGCTGGCGGACGCCGGCTACGGCCCGGGTAAACCGCTGACCTTCTCCCTGCTGTACAACACCTCCGACTTGCACAAGAAGCTGGCGATCGCCGCCGCCTCCATCTGGAAGAAAAACCTGGGCGTGGACGTGAAGCTGGTGAACCAGGAGTGGAAAACCTTCCTGGATACCCGCCATCAGGGCACCTATGACGTATCGCGCGCCGGCTGGTGCGCCGACTACAACGAACCGAGTTCGTTCCTGAACATGATGCTGTCCGACAGCAGCAGTAACACCCCGCACTACAAGAGCGCCGAGTTCGACAAGCTGATGGCCAACGTGTTGACCGCGAAGACCAAAGACGAACGCGCCGACCTGTATCAGAAAGCGGAAGTGCAGCTGGATAAAGATTCCGCCATCGTTCCGCTGTATTACTATGTGAACGCCCGTTTGGTGAAACCTTACGTTGGTGGTTACACCGGCAAAGACCTGCTTGATAACGTGTACGACAAAAACCTGTACATCATCAAGCATTGATACGGTAAGAGCCGGCGGCGCAGGCCGCCGGCCCATGTTGAGAATAATAAGCCGTCATCAGGCTGTCGCACAGGGTTAGGGCAATGCTGAAATTTATACTTCGTCGCTTGTTGGAAGCGATCCCGACACTATTTATCCTTATTACCATCTCATTCTTCATGATGCGCCTCGCGCCCGGCAGTCCATTTACCGGGGAACGCGCATTACCGCCGGAAGTCATGGCGAATATCGAAGCCAAATACCATTTGAACGACCCGATCTGGAAACAGTACGGTCATTATCTGGCGCAGCTTGCGCAGGGAGACTTCGGCCCGTCCTTTAAATACAAGGACTATTCGGTCAACGATTTGGTGGCCAGTTCTTTCCCGGTGTCCGCCAAGCTCGGTCTGGCCGCGTTTCTGTTGGCGGTGGTGCTGGGCGTTAGCGCCGGCGTGATCGCGGCGTTGAATCAAAACACCAAATGGGACTATACGGTGATGGGGTTCGCCATGACCGGGGTGGTGATACCCAGTTTCGTGGTGGCGCCGCTCTTGGTGCTGATCTTCGCGATTACGTTGAAATGGCTGCCGGGCGGCGGCTGGAACGGCGGCGCGCCTAAGTTCATCATCTTGCCGATGGTGGCGCTGTCGCTGGCCTATATCGCCAGCATCGCCCGTATCACGCGCGGCTCGATGATTGAAGTGCTGCACTCCAACTTCATTCGCACCGCGCGCGCCAAAGGTTTGCCGATGCGCCGCATCATTTTCCGCCACGCGCTGAAGCCGGCGCTGCTGCCGGTACTGTCCTACATGGGCCCGGCGTTCGTCGGGATCATCACCGGCTCGATGGTGATCGAAACCATCTACGGTCTGCCGGGGATCGGCCAGTTGTTCGTTAACGGCGCGCTGAACCGCGACTACTCCCTGGTGTTGAGCCTGACCATTCTGGTGGGCGCTCTGACCATTCTGTTCAACGCGATCGTCGATGTGCTGTATGCGGTCATCGATCCGAAAATCCGTTATTAATCTGGAGCACGCGAATGATGTTGACTAAAAAGAACAGCGAAGCTCTGGAACACTTCAGCGAGAAGCTGGAAGTGGAAGGGCGCAGCTTGTGGCAAGACGCGCGTCGGCGTTTTATGCACAACCGCGCGGCGGTCAGCAGCCTGTTCATCCTGGCGCTGATCACGCTGTTTGTGGTGCTGGCGCCGATGCTGTCGCAATTCGCCTACGACGATACCGATTGGGCGATGATGTCCGCCGCCCCCAGCGTTGAATCGGGGCACTATTTCGGCACCGATTCCTCCGGGCGCGATCTGCTGGTGCGCGTGGCGATCGGCGGGCGTATCTCGCTGATGGTCGGCGTGGCGGCGGCGCTGGTGGCGGTGATCGTCGGCACCCTGTACGGCGCGATGTCCGGCTATCTGGGCGGCAAAATCGACTCGGTGATGATGCGCCTGCTGGAGATCCTCAACTCCTTCCCGTTCATGTTCTTCGTGATCCTGCTGGTGACCTTCTTCGGCCAGAATATCCTGCTTATCTTCGTGGCGATCGGCATGGTGTCGTGGCTGGACATGGCGCGTATCGTGCGCGGCCAAACCCTCGGTCTGAAGCGCAAGGAGTTCATCGAAGCGGCGCTGGTGTGCGGCGTCTCCACGCGCAACATCGTGCTGCGGCATATCGTGCCGAACGTGCTCGGCGTGGTGGTGGTGTATGCCTCGTTGCTGGTGCCGAGCATGATCCTGTTCGAATCCTTCCTCAGCTTCCTGGGGCTGGGCACGCAGGAGCCGCTGAGCAGCTGGGGCGCATTGCTCAGCGACGGCGCCAACTCAATGGAAGTTTCACCGTGGTTGCTGCTGTTCCCGGCGGGTTTCCTGGTAGTCACTCTGTTCTGTTTCAACTTTATCGGCGATGGCCTGCGTGACGCCCTCGACCCGAAAGATCGTTAAGGAGTGCCACCATGAGCACCATTGAACATCCACAACTGCAAACCGCCGTCGGCGTTAAAGCGTCGCCGCTGCTGGACGTGAAAGATCTGCGCGTCACGTTCTCCACCCCGGACGGCGACGTGACGGCGGTGAACGATCTGAACTTCGATCTGCGCGCCGGTGAAACGCTGGGCATCGTCGGCGAATCCGGCTCCGGCAAATCGCAGACCGCATTCGCCCTGATGGGGTTGCTGGCCAGCAATGGCCGCATCGGCGGTTCGGCCAAATTCAACGGCCGCGAAATCCTCAACCTGCCGGAAAACCAGCTCAACAAGCTGCGGGCCGAAGAGATCTCGATGATCTTCCAGGACCCGATGACCTCGCTGAACCCGTATATGCGCGTTGGCGAACAGCTGATGGAAGTGCTGATGCTGCATAAGAAAATGAGCAAAAGCGAAGCCTTTGAAGAGTCGGTACGCATGCTTGACGCGGTGAAAATGCCGGAAGCGCGCAAGCGCATGCGCATGTATCCGCACGAGTTTTCCGGCGGCATGCGCCAGCGCGTGATGATCGCCATGGCGCTGCTGTGCCGGCCGAAGCTGCTGATCGCCGACGAGCCGACTACTGCGCTGGACGTGACCGTTCAGGCGCAGATCATGACGCTGCTCAACGAGCTCAAGCGTGAGTTCAACACCGCCATCATCATGATCACCCACGATCTGGGCGTGGTGGCCGGCATCTGCAACAAGGTGCTGGTGATGTACGCCGGGCGTACCATGGAATACGGCAGCGCGCGCGAGGTGTTCTACCAGCCGAGCCACCCGTATTCCATCGGTCTGTTGAACGCGGTGCCGCGTCTCGATGCCGAAGGCGAGGCGTTGCTGACTATTCCCGGCAACCCGCCGAACCTGCTGCGGTTGCCGAAAGGCTGCCCGTTCCAGCCGCGCTGCCCGTACGCCATGGAACAGTGCGCGAGCGCTCCGCCGTTGGAGCAATTTGGGGAAGGGCGCCTGCGCGCCTGCTTTAAACCGGTGGAGGCGTTGGTATGACAGCGGTAACCGACAAGAAAGTGCTGCTCGAAGTGGCCGATCTGAAAGTGCACTTCGACATTCATGACGACAAGCAGTGGTTCTGGCAGCCGCCGAAAACCCTGAAGGCGGTCGACGGCGTTACGCTGCGGCTGTTCGAGGGGGAAACCCTGGGCGTGGTCGGCGAATCCGGCTGCGGCAAATCCACCTTCGCGCGCGCCATCATCGGCCTGGTGAAGGCCACCAGCGGGCGCGTCGCCTGGCTGGGTAAAGATCTGCTGGGCATGAGCGACGCCGACTGGCGCAAAACCCGCAGCGATATCCAGATGATCTTCCAGGATCCGCTGGCTTCGCTCAACCCGCGCATGACCATCGGCGAAATCATCGCTGAGCCGCTGCGCACCTACTACCCGAAAATGCCGCGTCAGGAAGTGAAGGACAAGGTCAAGGCGATGATGCTGAAGGTCGGCCTGCTGCCTAATCTGATCAACCGTTATCCGCACGAGTTCTCCGGCGGCCAGTGCCAGCGTATCGGCATCGCGCGCGCGCTGATCCTCGAACCGAAGCTGGTGATCTGCGACGAGCCGGTCTCCGCGTTGGACGTGTCGATTCAGGCGCAGGTGGTGAACCTGCTGCAGCAGCTGCAGCGCGAAATGGGGCTGTCATTGATCTTTATCGCCCACGATTTGGCGGTGGTGAAGCACATTTCCGATCGCGTGCTGGTGATGTATCTGGGCCATGCGGTGGAGCTGGGCACCTATGACGAGGTGTACCACAATCCGCAGCACCCTTACACCAAGGCGCTGATGTCGGCGGTGCCGATCCCGGATCCGGACAAGGAGAAGGAAAAGCAGATCCAGCTGTTGGAAGGGGAGCTGCCTTCGCCGATCAACCCGCCGTCCGGCTGCGTGTTCCGCACCCGCTGCCCGATCGCCGGGCCGGAGTGCGCCAAGACGCGCCCGCTGCTGGAGGGCAGTTTCCGCCATGCGGTTTCGTGCCTGAAGGTCGATCCGCTGTAATGCGCCGCTAGCCGGCAACAAAAAGCCCCGCTTATTCAGCGGGGCTTTTTTTATCCGAAACGTTAGCGGTGAATCACTCTTTCCACAGAATGTGACACAGCTTGTGGTCTTTCTCGCGGCAGATCAGCACGCGGGCGAATACGTCGTTGATCGGCTCGCCGTCGCTGTCCGCCAGACCGATCACCACTTCGGCGAAGAAGTCCGGGTTCAGGTCGTAATCCACGTGCTCGCTCCAGTCTTCGGATGGGTCGTACAGTTCTGCGCCGCCGCGCTCTTCAAACTGCAGATTGAACAGCAGAATATCCGCCGGATCCAGATTGTCGCCGGCCAATTCGAGGAAGATGTCGTAGGCCTGTTCCAGCGTTTCGTCTTCGGTAAGGCGGTTATTCAAATCCATAAAAAAATCCTGATAACAAATGATTTGGCGCTATTAAAGCACGCTCGCCGCGGCTTTTACAGCAACGGGCTGAAAAAGTAGAACAGGCGCTCGACCAGGCGGTGCCAGAACGGCCGCTTCAGCCACTCTTTGCCGTTCAGCAGCTTGGAGCGAGCGATGTAATCTTCCTGCACGCAGGCCAGATCGCTGCCGAAGCCGTCGTCGTCGATCACCAGGGTGATTTCGAAATTCAGCCACAGGCTGCGCATATCCAGATTGACGGTGCCGACCAGGCTGAGCTGGCCGTCGACCAGCACGCTCTTGGTATGCAGCAGGCCGCCTTCGAACTGATAGATTTTCACGCCGGCTTCCAGCAGCTCGGAGAAGAACGCCCGGCTGGCCCAGCGCACCATCATCGAATCGTTGTCGCGCGGCACGATGATGCTGACCTCGACGCCGCGCAAAGCGGCGGTGCAGATGGCGTGCAGCAGATCGTCGCTCGGCACGAAGTACGGCGTGGTCATGATCAGCTGTTCGCGCGCGGAATAAACCGCGGTCAGCAGCGCCTGGTGGATCATTTCCTCGGGGAAGCCGGGGCCGGAGGCGATCACCTGAATGGTGTGGCCGCTTTCCTGCTCGAACGGCATGATGTTGACGTCCGGCGGCGGCGGCAGAATGCGCTTGCCGGTTTCAATTTCCCAGTCGCAGGCATAGACGATGCCCATGGTGGTGGCCACCGGGCCTTCCATGCGCGCCATCAGATCGATCCATTGACCGACGCCCGCATCCTGTTTGAAATAGCGCGGATCGACCATGTTCATGCTGCCGGTATAGGCGATGTAGTTGTCGATCAGCACCACCTTGCGGTGCTGGCGCAGATCCATGCGGCGCAGGAATACGCGCAGCAGGTTGACCTTCAGCGCTTCGACCACTTCGATGCCGGCGTTGCGCATCATCGCCGGGTAGGGGCTGCGGAAAAATTGCAGGCTGCCGGCGGAGTCCAGCATCAGACGGCAGTGTACGCCGCGCCGCGCGGCGGCCATCAGCGATTCGGCCACCTGATCGACCAGGCCGCCGGGCTGCCAGATATAGAACACCATTTCGATGTTGTGGCGCGCCAGCTCGATGTCGCGGATCAGCGCTTTCAGCGTGTCGTCGGTGGTGGTGAGCAACTGCAGCTGGTTGCCCTTGACGCCGTCGATGCCCTGGCGGCGGTTGCACAGCTGGAACAGCGGTTCGGCGACTTTACTGTATTCGGTGGCGAAGATGCGGCGACTCTCTTTCAGCTCTTTCAGCCAGCGCGCGGTCGACGGCCACATGGCCTTGGCGCGCTCGGCCCGGCGCTTGCCCAGATGCAGCTCGCCGAACGATAAATAGGCGACGATGCCGAACAGCGGCAGAATATAGATAACCAGCAACCAGGCCATGGCAGAGGGAACCGCACGGCGTTTCATCAAAATGCGCATCGTCACGCCGGCGATCAGCAGCCAGTAGCCGAACACCATGAGCCAACTGATTACGGTATAAAATGTTGTCATAAAGGCGAAAAATCCCGTTCGCAAACCACCAATGATGAGTGTACGCACAGATCGGTCAAGGCGAAACCTTTTATCGGCGCTTATGTTACATAAATATGATGAAGTTAAGGCACTTGCCGAAATCGAAAGGGCGGCTTTTAGCGGCGCGGCGCCTGCGATGTCGCCGATAACGGCGACTTGGATCGCGGGCTGAAAGGGCTATAATGCCCGCGGTTGGCATTAGACGAACGAGTGACGGAATTATGAGACGCAGTAGAAATGAAGTGGGCCGTTGGCGAATGTTGCGGCAGAGCCAACGCCGTCGGCATCGTTGGCTGGAGCGCCAGTCTTGCAGCAATCGCCATATTATCCGGGTGCGCCGTCGCCTGGACGATCAGCATCGGCGCGCGCTGCTGTTTGCGGTATCCTGCGAGTGGTAAAACGAAAACAGTCCCGTGAGGGACTGTTTTGTTATGGCGCCTGGGTTTATTTGCCGAGGTAGGCGTTGAGCATCCAGACCTGTTTTTCCTGCTCTTTGATGTAATCGCTCATCAGCGACGCGGTGCCTTCGTCGCCGGCGTCCGCCGCGACCGTCAGCAGTTCACGCTGCTGTTGCAGCAAGATTGAATACCCTTCCAACAGGCCGCGCAGCGTGCCCTTATCATCGGTCACATTGGTGTGTTCCTTGATATCGGCGGTTTTCAGATAGTCGCTGTAAGCGTGGCGCGGCTGCGAGCCCAGCGTCAGAATGCGTTCCGCCAGCTCATCCACCTTGGTCAGCAGATCGTTGTAAGTTTCTTCGAATTTCGCGTGCAGCTCAAAGAATTGCGGGCCGGTAATATTCCAGTGATAGCCGCGCACGTTCATATACAGCACCTGATAATTCGCCAACAGCGCATTTAGCGCTTCGGCGAGTTTTGCCGATTGTTTACTGTCGAGGCCGATATGGGTTTTCGCTGCTTTCTTCGCCGTTGCCATAATAATCTTCTCCTGATTATTCGTTCCAAGGGTAGACAGAATCAATTTCCATAGCTGTTACAGTAACCGGATTTATCGCAGGGTTAAACACGATAACAGGCATCATTGCCATCGCTCAAACCGATGACGATAAATCCGTCGAGCAAATTGCCGAATCAGTTTACGCAGGATCCGCAGGCGAAAAAAGTCGCTTTTATCGGTTACTTGCGCAGCGCCAGTTTTACCACGCCGGCGCCCAGCGCCATTAACAGCGCGGCGGCGATCAGCACCATGATAAACGCGCGATCGAAGGCCAAACGCGCCAACTGCGTCAGCTGCTGCGCGCGATCGGCCGCCATCCCGGCCGCCAGGCGCAACGCCTCGTCGATGCTGTCGTAGGCCAACTCGCTGACCGGCAGCTCCGCCGGCAGCGCCAGACTATGGCTGTAGACCGCCGTCATCAGCCCGCCGAGCAACGTCACGCCCAGTACGCCGCCCAGCTCGTAGGAGACGTCTTCGATAGAGGCCGCCATACCGGATTTCTCCTCCGGCGCGTTCAGCATGATGGCGGTGGACGCGGCGGTGATCACGCCGCCGAGACCAAAGCCCACCAACGCCAGGCTCACCAGCTGCAGCGCTATGCTGCTTTGATACAACAGGGCGAGGCCGGCGATGCCGAAGGCGGTCAGGGCGAAACCGCCGAGGATGATGCTGCGTTCGCCATAGCGCGGCAACAGTAAACCGGCCATCGGCCCCGCCAGCGCCGAGGCCAGCGGGATCGGCAAGATGAACAGCGCCGCCTGCAGCGGACTGAGGCCGAGCACCAGCTGCAGGCGTTGGCTGAGCACCAGCTCGACGCCGATCAGGGCCACCATCGACAGCAGCGCCACGCCGATGCCGCCGGCGAACAGCCGGTTGCGGAACAGGGAGAAATCGATCATCGGGTGGGCGCTGCGCTGCTGGCGACGCACGAACAGCGCCAGGAACAGGATGCCGATCAGGGCCGCTGCGAGCAACGCGCTGACGTCAGGCGCCGGCTTACTCAGTTCCTTCAGCGCATAGATAGCGCCGACCAGACCGATCATGATCTGCACCGAGCCGACGATATCGGCGGGGCGCGGGTTATCGCCGCCGCAGCGGGGGATCAGTTTCCACGCCAGCGGCCAGACCAGCAACACCACCGGTACGTTGATCAGGAACACCGATCCCCACCAGAAATACTCCAGCAGCAGGCCGCCGACCACCGGGCCGATGGCCGCGCCGCCCGAGGCCACCGAGGCCCAGATGCCGATCGCCAGCGCGCGTTCGCGTTCGTCGGTAAAGACGTGGCGCACGATGGACAGCGTGGCGGGCATCATCATTGCTGCGCCAACGGCGAGGAACACCCGTGCGGCGATCAGCCATTCGGCGGTGGGCGAAAAGGCGGCGCACAGCGAAGCGACGGCAAACACCGGCAGCCCGGCGAGAAACAGCCGCTTATGGCCGACGCGATCGCTCAGCATGCCGGCGCCGGGCAGCAGCCCGGCGACCACCAGCGGGTAGGCGTTGACGATCCAGAGTTTTTGCGAGGCGCTGGCGTCCAGCGCCTGGGTTAAACGTGGCAGAGCGGTATAGAGCACCGTCATGTCGATAACAATCAGGAAAAGGGCGCTGGCGACCATCGTCAGGATCAACCAGCGGTTCTTGGCGTACATAAGTCATAATCCAGTTTACGTGGGCGACGCGAAGGCGCCGCCATTGCGGTAACCCTCCGGCGATGCCGGGTGGTATACTGGTGATAATATATATCCATACGTTCGTATTGAAAAGAAGGGTTTCTTAATGGGACGTCAACGCAGCATCGATCGCGACAAGGTTTTGGACACCGCCGAAGAGATCGTCGCCACCCAGGGCGCCGCCGGTTTAACCATCGACGCCGTCGCCAAAGCGATGGGGATCTCCAAGGGCGGGGTGCAGTATTGCTTCGGCAGCAAAGACGCCCTGATTGACGCGATGTTCGATCGCTGGGGCAGTGCCTACGAGACGCTGTTCGCCGCTATCGCCGGCGACGATCCTTCGCCGCAGACCAGCGTGCGGGCGCATATGTTGGCTACCCAAAGTTCGGATCAGACCGCCAGCGCCAAGGCCGCCGGGTTGATGGCGACGCTGATTCAAACGCCGGAGCATCTGGCGAGCACGCGCGAATGGTATCGCAGCCGCATCGCCGGGCTGGATTTGACTACCGAAGAGGGTAAGCGCGCGCGGCTGGCGTTTCTGGCCACCGAAGGCGCCTTTATGCTGCGTTATTTCGGTTTGATGGATATCGGCCAGGCGGAATGGGAAACGATGTTCGCCGATATGCAGGCGTTGATTTTAACGGGCAGCGCCTATCGCACTGATAGCTAGTAAAGCGTGCGGCGAAAGGCGTATGTTTATCGCACAAGATATTCCCTCGAAGAACTTTTTAGCCAGCCCCTCCGTGCTGGCTTTTTTTTTGCCTGCGGCAAGCTTCGGAGCAAAGGCCCCCTGAGTGCAGGGGGCGCCGGACATTACTTGCGCGCGTCCAACAGTTGCTGGGCATTCTCTGGGGTGACGACGGTCCACGGAATATAATAATGCTTCTGCGTGCCGCCCTCCCATTTCAGATCTTTGGCGTACTGTTTCCAGATATCCGACTGTGGTTGATAACTTTCCCCTTTCACGGCGCGCAGCGCGACGTCGATGGAACCCTGCATCTGGCCTTTGGCATCTTGCAGGATAGAGACCATTTCACCGGCCTGCACCGCATGAATCGCGTCGGAAACGCCGTCGACGCCCGCAATGGCAAAGTCTTTCACGTTCAGGCCGGCCCCTTTAATCGCTTCGATGGCGCCCAGCGCCATCTCGTCGTTCTGGCCAATCACGCCGTTGATTTTGCCCCGGTGTTTCTGCAGCCAGTTTTCCATCAGCGGCTGCGCTTCAGCGCGTGACCAGTTGGCCGTTTTACGTTCAAGCACGGTCACCTGGCCGGCGCCGCACTCGGCAATCGCTTTATCATTGCCCTTGCCGCGCTGGATCTCGCCGCTGCCGCCTTTCGGGCCTTCGATAATCACCACGTTCACCTTCTGGTTCTTGCAGTCGAGTTTGTCCAGTACGGCTTTGGCTTCCAGATACCCGCCCAGCTCGTCATTAGACACCACTTCAGACGTCATCGCGTCCGTGTTCAGGCGCGCGTTGGTGACCACCACCGGGATTTTGGCTTCGTTGGCATTGGTGACGATATCGATATTGGCCTCAAAATCCATCGGGTTGACGATAATGGCATCGGCGCGCGTCTGGATAGCGGTGGCGGCCTGATCGTTTTGCACCGATGCATCATAACGCCCATCGTAGAAAGTCAGTACGGCTTCGCCGCTTTTCACCGCCGGGTGTTCCTTGCCGAACCTTTCCATCAATTGCACGAACTCGGCTTTGTTGCCGTACATCAATACCGCGATTTTAACCGGGGCGGCCTGAGCCGCCGACAGGCTGCCGAACAGCATGGCAGAGGCAAACAACGCTATCTTGGTCTTATTCATGGTTTTCTCCTGGTAGAGTTGGGTCTGATGTTATTAATCGCGCTGTTGCTTACGCGAGGGGTCGAGCAAGACGGCAAGAACGATCAATGCGCCTTTGATAATTTGTTGGTAGTACGATTGCACGCCGAGCAGATCGAGGCCGTTATTCATCACCCCGATAATCAGCACGCCGAAGAAGGTGCCGACCAGCGTACCGACGCCGCCGGCCATGCTGGTGCCGCCGATCACCACCGCCGCGATGGCGTCCAGCTCATACCCAGCGCCGGCGTTGGTTTGCGCCGAACCGGTGCGCGCGGTGAGGATCAGGCCGGCGATGCCGGCCAGCGCGCCGCACAGCGTATACACCAGTATTTTGATGCGCGTGACGTTAATCCCCGAGGTGCGCGCGCTTTTCGGGTTGCCGCCGACGGCGTAGATGTAGCGCCCGAAGAGGGTTTTATTCAGCACGAGCCAGGCGAGGGCGAACAGCACGATGAAGATGATGACGGGCACCGGAACGCCGCCGACATAGCCATTGCCTAACCAGCGGAAATCGCTGTTCAATTGCGATACTGGATTGCCGTTGGTGGTCAACATGGTTAACCCGCGCGCCGCGGAGAGCATGCCCATGGTGACGATAAACGGCTGCAACCGGTAGCGAGCCAACACGGTGCCGTTCACCAGGCCGCAGACGATGCCGATCCCCAGCGCCACGATCAGCGGCGCCATAACGGCGGTCGCAGTATCACCGATAGCCAATCCGCTATTGTTGGTGGCGAAGCGGGCGGCGACGATGCCGCTTAACGCCAGCACCGAGCCGACGGAGAGATCGACGCCTGCCGTGATGATGACGAAGGTCATGCCTATCGCCAGAATGCCGTTGATCGAGACCTGGCGCAGTACGATCAGGGTGTTTTCATTGCTGAGAAAATAATTGCTGCTCCAGGCTCCCTGGGCGACCTGATATTCGCCAATCAGCGCCACGATCAGGCACAGCGCGAAAAAGGCGATGATAATGCCGTATTTGTGCATACGGCGCTTATTGCGGGTGAAAAATGACATTCCTGGTGATAAGGAGTGGGCGCTGCTCATTTTGTTTTTCTCTCTCTGTTAAACCGCAAGTTTCATCAGTGCTGCCTGAGTCGCATCGGCTGCCGCAAGCTCGCCGGCCAACTGCCCGTCACGAAACACCAGGATGCGATCGCTCATGCCGATAATTTCCGAAAGCTCGGAGGAAACCATGATGATCCCTTTGTTTTGCAAGGCGAACTCCGACATAAATCGATAGATCTCTTTCTTGGCGCCGACGTCGATACCGCGCGTCGGCTCGTCGAGCAACAACACCTCCGGCTCCAACAGCGCCCAGCGGCCCAGCACCACTTTTTGCTGGTTGCCGCCGCTCAGGTTGCCCACGGGCTGTTCGCCATCGTGGGTTTTAACGTTAAAGCGCTGGATCATGTCGCGGGTTCGCGCTTGCTCCCGTTTTTCGCTGACGAACCCCATTCGGCTTATGCCGGCAAAAGAGGCGATATTGATGTTTTCACTGACGGAACGGCACAGCACCAGGCCGGTTTCCTTGCGATCTTCCGTCACGTAGGCAATGCCGCTGTCGATGGCCTCTCGCGGGGAATGGCGGTTAAGCGTCTTGTCGCCCAAGCGGATCGTGCCGCTGTCGGCATGCTGAATGCCGAAGATAAGATCGAGAAACTCGCTGCGGCCCGATCCCACCAGGCCGTAGATGCCCAGGATCTCACCGTGCTTAAGCTGCAGGCTGATATCCTTTATCTTGCTGCGCCAACACAGACCGTTGACCTCCAGCAAGACCTCTTCGCCGGGTTGATTGAACTTGGCGAACTCGCTGTCGTACTCGCCGCCGATAATGTGTTCGATCAACTGCTCGCGGGTAATGTCGGCGATATAGCCTTCATGGATATAGGCGCCGTCGCGGAAAATGGTGTAGCTGTCCGCGATTTGGAATATCTCGGATAAACGGTGGGAGACGTAGATAATGCCTTTACCTTTCGCCGCCAGTTGCTGAAGTGTATGAAAGATTTTTTGCGCATCCTCTTCGCCAATCGCCGAGGTGGGTTCATCCATGATGATGATGTCGGCATTGGCGTGCGACAGCGCTTTGGCGATCTCGACCAGTTGCTGCTCGGCGACGCTCAGGTTGCGCATTTTTTCTCGCGCGTCGATCTTGAAATCAAGTTCCTCGAGCAGACGGGTGGTGCGTTGGTTGAGCGTCGCAAAGTCGACGAAACCCAGGCGTCTCGGCTCGCGGCCCAGCCAAATGTTTTCTGCCACCGTCAGGTCCGGGATCGCGCTCAGCTCCTGCTGCACGATGGCGATGCCGGCATTGAGGGCTTCCCGGGGATGATGAAATTCACAGCGTTGACCATTGATAAAAATGTCGCCGCCATCGGGTTGAATAAAGCCCATCAGAATGCTGAGAAAGGTGGATTTCCCCGCGCCGTTGCCGCCGCACAGGGCATGGATGGATCCGCGCCGCAGGCAAAACTCGGCGTTCTTGAGCGCCACGACCGGGCCAAAGGCTTTCCTGACGCCGCTGACTTCCAGCAGATAGGCAGGGGCTTGCGTATGGGGATCTCGCGTCACGATTGAACCTCCGGGTATGTCCGCTGCAAACGCTGCAGGTACCGTTGATAAAGCGTCTCGTATTGCGTTTGCCTGTCGGCGTTTGGCGTCGTGCGCGTGGCTTCATCCAGGGAAACGAAGCGTTGGCACAGTTCAGCCAAGAGCCCGGCGGCGTTCTGGTGCGGGCGATCGGCCAACGACGTCGCCCACATCGCTTGAATGGCGCCGCCCAGCGCGGCGGTCTCTTTGACGTTCAGGCAGACCACCGGGCACCCCATCACGTTCGCGACGATTTGTCGCCAGGCGGTGCTGCGGGCGCCGCCGCCGGTGAGGCGGATCTCGCGCGTTTCGATGCCCTGGCGGCGAAACAGCTCGATGCCATAGCGCAGGCCGTAGGTGGCGCTTTCAACCACCGCCAGGCAGAGATTGGCGCGAGTAAAATTGTCGCTATCGAGGTTATGCAGGCTGGCGCGCGCGTGGGGCAGCGGGGGAACGCGTTCGCCGTTGAAGAACGGCAGCATCTCGACGCCGCCGGCACCCGGCGCCGCCTGCGCCAATAAGCGGTTAAAGCCGTCAAGATCTTCGTCCAGCAGCGTCTGCATGGCCGTGGTGGCCGAGGTGACATTCATGGTGCATATCAAGGGCAGCCACCCGTTGGTGCTGGAGCAGAAACCGGCAATCATGTCGGATTCCGCCACGACGGGCGCGGCGGACCAGGCGAATAGCGTGCCGGAGGTGCCGAGGCTCAGGGTAACGGTGCCGGCCTCGATGTTGCCGGAACCGATGGCCGCCATCATGTTGTCGCCGCCGCCGGTCGAGACCCGAACTGCCGGGCCGAGGCCGAGCTTTTCCGCCACGAAGGGGCGCACCGTGCCGATGCAGCATTCCGCGCTTTTGAGCGGCGGCAGGGCATGCCATAAACGGCCGCTGTCATCGATAAGATTGACGGCGGCTTGACTCCAGCTACGGGTGCGCACATCGAACAGCCCGGTGCCGGAAGCATCGCCATATTCCGCTACACGCTCCCCGGTCAACCAGAAGTTCAAATAATCATGCGGCAGCAGCACGGTGTGCAGTTTTGCCCAGAGCGCCGGATGGTGCGTCTTGAACCAAAGGATTTTTGACGCGGTATAACCGGTGGCGACCCGCAGGCCGAGCTTGTCCAGCGAGCCCTTGGCGCCGCCGAGCCGCTGCAGCAGCAGTTCGTTTTCCTCCGCGGTTTCGGTATCGCACCACAGCTTGACGCTGTGCAGCACGTTGCCGTCTGCGTCCAGCGGCACAAATCCATGCTGTTGGCCCGAGACCCCCAGAGCGTTAATTTCCCCGGCATCAATACCGGCGTTAGTCACGGCTTGGCGAAACGCGGTGACCAACGCCTCAATCCACCAGTCGGCCTCTTGTTCGCGCCGGCCATTGGCTTGGCTGATGAGGCGGTGAGGGGCGCTGCCCTCACCGAGGATCACGCCCTGTGTGCTGTCGACAATCACGACTTTCGTGCCTTGCGTACCGCAGTCTATGCCAGCATAGAGCGCCATAGGATCACTCCATTTCCAGCATGATTTTGATGTCCGAGGCATGTCCCGCCGCCGCGCGCTCGAAGGCGGCCACGCTGTCGGAGAATTTGTAGGTTTGGCTTATCAACGGCTGGACGCGCAATTTGCCGCTGCTCAACAGCCGCAGCGTGCGCGGATACATGTTGGCGTAGCGGAAAATGGTCTTGAAGGTGATTTCCTTGGCCTGCGCTGCGACGATATCCATCGGCGCGGCGTCGATCGGCATGCCGACCAGCACGGCGGTTGCCCCTGGCGCCGCATGTTCGGCCAGCGTAGCGATAGCCGGTTTTGCGCCGCTGCATTCAAACACGATATCGACGCCATTGCCGCTGGTGAACGCAGCCACTTTACCCGCCAGGTCGCCGGTTTTGATATTGACGGCGTGCAGCCCTTCATAGCTGGCCGCCACGGCGAGTTTCTCGTCAAACAGGTCGCAGATAATGACGTCCGAGCAGCCACCCGCCAGCGCCGCGAGGGCGGTGACCACGCCGATCGGCCCAGCGCCGATCACTAGCGCGATATCGCCGGGTTTGATCCCGGCTTTGGTGGCCGCTTGCATGCCGATGGCCAGGGGTTCAACCATGGCGCCTTCAGCGAAACTGACGTTGTCCGGCAGTTTGAACGTGAATGCGGCGGGGTGGATGACGGTTTCGCGCAAACAGCCGTGCACCGGCGGCGTCGCCCAGAAGCGAACGGCGGGGTCCAGGTTGTAAATCCCGGCGCGCGTCTGCGCCGAGTTGAGGTCGGGAATGCCGGGCTCCATGCAAACGCGATCGCCGACGCTGAGGTGAGTGACGTTTTCACCTGTCGCGAGCACCACGCCGGCGGCCTCATGGCCGAGCACCATCGGGGCTTTGACCACAAACGGGCCAATGCGGCCATGCTGGTAATAGTGCACATCGCTGCCGCAGATGCCCACGGAATGAATTTTTATCTGTACATCGTCGGGCCCCAGCGTTTCGGCCAGTTGGACGTCCTCGATAGCGATTTCCCCCGCTTTGGCCAGCACTAATGCTTTCATATTGCCTCCTGGTGAATCATTTTTATGGTAACGGTATCATTTCAATGCGGCGATAGTGAGCCAATGCGGGTGGTTAAACTGTGATCAATGTTGGAATTGCTCGACGAGAGTTAATTTTGCTGGCGGGTTGTTATTCAATATAGCGACGGTGGTCACAAAATCGGCGTGGCAATGACGGTTTTAATATCGGCCTGTTGATATCGATACCGTTACTTTGCCGGGGGAATGATGAACAAACAACAAAGCGCCAGAGCCGCTACGCTGGAGTATTTGCGCCAGGCGGACATTATCTTGACCGAAGAAGAACAGCAACGCATTGAAATTGCGACGTTTGGTCTGGCCGACTATCCCGCGTCCGGGTTGCAGCTGCTGACCTACGTCAACTCACCTCGGTATTGCGCGAAAGAGCTGGTGCTGTTTCCTGGGCAGACTTGCCCGGAACATTTACACCCTCCCTTTGCCGGCACGCCCGGCAAGCAAGAGACGTTCCGTTGCCGTTGGGGAGAGGTGTTTTTGTTTGTCGATGATGAAAGTCTGACGCCCAACGATCGCGGCGGCCAACCGGTATGCCGGGTGCCGGAGGGCGCGGAGCAGTGGTATACCTGTCATCGCTATATCCTCTTGCGGCCGGGGGAACAATACACCATTGCGCCCAATACCCGTCACTGGTTTCAGGCGGGGAAGCAGGGCGCGGTGGTGTCCGAGTTCTCTTCCGAGAGCCGTGACGAGCTGGATATTTTTACCGATCCGCGAATTAACCGTCTTGCCGGCGTAAACCATTAGCGCCAAGAACAAAGTTCTGTCATGATGCCGGGAATGATACAAAATGATACCTTCAAGCTAAGGAGCTGCATTTGGCCGTGGGTCGAGGACGGAAAGCGACGCTGGCTAGCGTCGCCGCACAGGCGAACGTCAGCAAAATAACCGCTTCGCGGGCATTTTCACAGCCGGACAAGGTCCATCCGGAAACGTTGAGGAGAATTCGGGAGACCGCCGCCGAACTCGGTTACGTGGTCAATGCCGCGGCGCGCAATCTGCGGGCGAAAAGCAGCAGAACCATTGGCATCGTCAACCCCGACATGGCCAACCCATTCTTTGGCGGCCTGACGCGCCTGATGACGCTTGAAGCGCAAAAGATGGGGTACGACACGCTGGTGTTCGACTCCTATGAGTCTCAGGAAAGCGAAGACAGGATCATCGACAAACTCATTGGCTACAACGTCGATGCGATTATTCTCTCGGTCATTTCCAACGATCATCTGTACCGGCCTTCCTACCTCAAACGTCTGGAAACGCTCAATATACCGGTGGTGTTGATCGATCGGGAATTGGAGAGTCACCACTGCAGCGGAGTGTATATTGATAATCTGGATTGCGGCCTTCAGGCGGGGCGTTGGCTTCTGGAACAGCAGGCGCAGCGGGTGGTGGTGATCTCCGGGCCGGAGAATTCCAACGTTGCGCGTGACAGGGTCACTGGCTTGCAGGCGGCATTGCAAGGGAAGGTGGCTTCGCTCGACGTGCGGTATGCCGATTTCTTTATGGATGTCGCCTGGCAAGAGACGAGCCGCTGGCTGGCCAATAACCCCGCCCCCGATTTTTTCGTCGGCTGCAATAACCAGATCTCGCTGGGCATCATCAAGGCCTGTATCGAACATCGGTTGCCGTTGATGCAGGACGTGTCGTTGTTCAGCATCGATGAGGTTTCACATGCCGAGATCTACGGTTTCCATTTCCCCTGTGTGTCACACGACTTGCAAGAGATCGCCTGGCAAGCGTTGAATCTGGCGATCCGCCGTATTGCCGATCCTGAGATAAAGCCGGGCAAGGTGGTGGTGCGGGGAAAACTCGTCGTGTAACGGTGCCGGCAACGTGTAGCCGGCATCTTCGTTAACCTTATCTGCCATTATTCATTTCAGCGCGTTCAGTCCGGCCCCTCATCGGGGGGCGGATAAGCAGCCACAAGCCGCTCCCCGCCGTTGCTGCGCCCAGCAGCATAGGCCAGGAAAGGGGCTCATCGAACATTAACCATGCCCAGCAGAAGGTGACGAAGGGGCTGAGGAACAGCAGGCTCGTCACACGCAATGCAGAGGTATGCCTAAGGCAGAACCAATACAAACCGTAACCGGCCAGGGTGGCCAAAAGCGCGGTCCAAAGCACGCCGATAACCAACCCTGTCGTCATGGTTGGCAGCAGCGGGCTTTCTGCGCCTGCCAGTGGGGCAAAAGCCAGCGCTGAAATCGCGCTTTGTATCCCCAACCTGGCGGGCAGGCTCACCGCTTGCGCTTGCGCCTGCGGCAGCCGTTGCTGCCACAGCGTCGCCAGTGCCAGTGACAGCATCCCCGCCAGCGGCAACAGGTAGCCCCACAATGGCGCACTTCCCCAGGAAATAGCACCGCCCGTCGCCAATATCACCCCGAGAGAGCCTAATGCCAGGCCGAGCCAGACGCGGCCATCGGGCAGCCGGCGTAGAAACAGCATGTTCAAGAGTGCGGTGCCGAGAGGGAGCAAATCGGCGATGAGCGCGGCCAACCCGGTCGGCACGCCGTACTCGATGCCTTTACTGACGCCGGTCAGGTATCCGGTCATGGCAAGCAGCCCGATCCCGGCATGAGCGGCTACCGACTGCGGCGAGGAGCGCCTGATGGCGCGAAGGCTAAACGGCATCAGCAGTAAAGCGACCACGACACAGCGCCAGAACGCCACCAGCAACACCGGCGCGTAATCGGCGGCGAAACGGATGCCGACAAAGCCCGAGCTCCAGGCGACGATCAGCAGGACTTCCGCTGCCGGCAACCAGACGGCGGCTTTGTCGCCCACCTTATCGCGGCAGGAAGGTGGACGAAATTCTGACAGGGGCATGGTGATCTTCTCCTTTTTCCCCAAGGGTAGTGAGCCGCTATAATTTAATAAATCGAATAATTTTCGTTCAGTTGTTTAATAGAGTTAAACCATGCGGCCAACCCTGGACATTAATCTTTTGCGCACTTTTCACGCTATCGCCCGTTTGGGGCAATTTCGTGCGGCGGCGGCCTTTGTTCATCGCAGCCCAGCCGCGGTGAGCGTTCATATTCAGCGTCTGGAACAGGTCGTGGGCGGCCGCTTGCTGGAGCGCGACAATCAGTCCGTCGTGTTGACGCCCTTAGGCGACAAACTGCTGGCCTCGACGCTCGGGCTGTTGAATGCCCACGACGATATTCTGCGTGAGCTGCAGGGCGCACCGCTGAGTGGACATATCAAGCTGGGAGTGCCTGATGAATACGCATCACATGTCATGCGCGATGTGCTGCCGGCGTTTGCCACCCGTTTTCCTGCGGTGATGCTGGAGGTGTCTACGGCCGCCAGCCAGGCGTTGGTTGAACAGATCGGACGCAACCGGCTACAGCTGGCGTTGGCGGTGCTGCCGATGGGGGGACTGCGCCAGATGCCGCTTGCGGTGACTGCGCCGGTTTGGGTTGGCGGCCGCCGATTGGCGCTGGATATGGCCCAACCGATACCATTGGCGTTGCATGCCGCCGATTGCCCTTACCGAGAGGCTATGATCGCTGCATTGAGCGGGGCGGGAAGGCATTGGCGAGTGGTTGTGAGCAGCCCTTCGGCCAGCGTGGTGGCTGCCGCCGTTGAGGCAGGATTGGCCGTCACGCTGCTCGACCGCGCACGCGTGACGGCGGCGATGCGGATCCTCGACGAATTGCCGTCGGTCGCTCCGCACGAAGTGCAGCTGCTGCGTTCTGCCGCTGCTGCCGGTCAATCGGCGGTGGCGATGCTGGAAAGCGTTATCGGTGAGTATTTCCGGGGCGGAACATGAATATCGACCGCGCGGGGAAGACGAACCGAGCGCGACGGTGACGCTGAGGTGTGGCTAGCGCCGGAAACGCCGTATAGCGGGGCGTTCCCGGTATTCGGAGGGCTGGAGATCAGAACACCTGCTTGAACGGCTTCACCGTCACGTCGGCGTAGACGCCGGCGGCGACGTACGGATCCTGCTGCGCCCAGGCCTGGGCTTCCGCCAGTGAGGCGAACTCGGCGATCACCGTTGAACCGGTGAAGCCGGCGGCGCCGGGATCGTTGCTGTCGATGGCCGGGTTGGGGCCGGCGACCACCAGACGGCCGGCGTCACGCAGCGCCTGCAGGCGCGCCAGATGTGCCGGGCGCACCGCCAGACGGTTTTCCAGTGAGTGGGGAACGTCTTGCGCGTAGATCAGATAAAGCATATTTCACCTGTAAAATCATGGCTATAAAACGGTGCCACCAAGGTAGCGCAAAAGGCGCGGCAGGGGAACGGCGCGCGGTGAATTTATGGGGGGGATTGGCGCTTATGCCTTGAAGCCGCTACTTTTTATTCGTATAGTGCGGCGCGCTTAAACAGATATGCCATTGAGGTGAGGACATGACGGAACTGGTAAGGGAAAAACTCGATTTGCCTGCGGGCAAAAGCAAACTGCTGCTGCATTCTTGCTGTGCGCCCTGTTCCGGCGAGGTGATGGAAGCGATCCAGGCGTCCGGCATCGAGTACGCTATTTTCTTCTATAACCCCAACATTCACCCGCAAAAAGAGTATTTGCTGCGTAAGGAAGAGAACATCCGTTTCGCCGAAAAGCACGGGGTGCCGATCATCGATGCCGATTATGACACCGACAACTGGTTCGAACGCGCCAAGGGCATGGAACATGAGCCGGAGCGCGGCATTCGCTGCACCATGTGCTTCGACATGCGTTTTGAGCGCACGGCGCTGTATGCGCATGAGCACGGTTACGACACCATCTCCAGCTCGCTCGGCATCTCGCGCTGGAAGAACATGCAGCAGATTACCGACTGCGGCATTCGGGCGGCGGAAAAGTATCCCGATCTGGTGTATTGGGATTACAACTGGCGCAAGAAGGGCGGCGCGGCCCGCATGATAGAGATCAGCAAGCGCGAACGCTTCTATCAGCAGGAATACTGCGGCTGCGTCTATTCGCTGCGCGACACCAACCTGCACCGCAAAGCGCAAGGGCGGCCGCTGATCAAACTGGGCGTGCTCTACTATGGTGATGAAGAATAACGCTTAATTACCGCAATCCACCCGCTACGGCGGGTTTTTTATTTTTTAGCGCCGTCTGAACGTTAACGAAGCGTGTTGATTCGGCGGTAAAAAAGCAACGTTCAGGTTAATATCCTTATGAGTTTGCTGGTTTTCGCCGCGGAGACTGACGATTAAAGCGATAGTTTGCCTTTCGTTATTGAATATGATTGCTATTTGCATTTAAACTTGGCGAACCAGAGGAAACAGAATCATTATGCCGCTAAAAAAGATGTTCCTTAATCGCCGTATATCCGTGCCTTTCGTCTTGTCCGTAGGCCTGCACAGCGCCCTGGTGGCGGGACTGCTTTACGCTTCGGTAAAAGAAGTGGTTGAGCTGCCAAAGCCTGAAGAGGCGCCGATCAGCGTCATGATGGTCAACACCGCCGCGATGGCTGAACCGCCGCCGCCTGCTCCGGCAGAACCGGAGCCGCCGCAGGTGGAACCTGAGCCGGAACCTGAACCAGAACCTATTGTGGAGCCGCCGCCGAAGGCGATTGTGAAACCGGAGCCGGTCAAGCCGAAACCGAAGCCCAAGCCAAAGCCGAAGGTAGAAAAACCGGTGAAACCGGAGCCGAAGAAGGTCGAGCCGCGCGAGCCTTCGCCGTTCAATAACGACTCGCCGGCCAAACCGATCGATAAAGCGCCGGTGAAACAAGCGCCCGCCGCGCCGGTACAGGGCAACTCGCGCGAGGTCGGGCCAAAACCGATCAGCCGTGCGGAACCGATTTATCCGCCGCGCGCCAGAGCCTTGCAGATCGAAGGCAACGTGCGGGTGCAGTTCGATGTTGACAGCGATGGCCGCGTGACCAACGTGCGCATCTTGTCGGCTGAGCCGCGCAACATGTTCGAGCGAGAAGTGAAACAGGCGCTGCGCAAATGGCGGTATCAAGCCAAAGAAGCGAAGGATCTTATCGTCAATATTCGTTTCAAGCTGAACGGCACCACCGAAATGAACTGATTTCGGTTTGCGCCAAGAAAAAAAGGGTCGCCTCGGCGACCCTTTTTGCATTTGCGGCGCAGCCGCAGGCTTACTCTTCGAAGCCGACGCGGAAATTCATTTTACCCTCAGGCAGCGCGCGCGAGTTGCCTTCCGCATCGACCGCCACGTAGGTGAACACCGCTTCGGTCGCCCGGTAGCGTTGGCCGATTGGGGCGGAGGAGACTTTCTTTACCCACACTTCGATATTGATGGTGATCGAGCTGCGCCCGGTGCGGATGCAGTGCGCATAGCAGCAAACCACGTCGCCTACCGCCACCGGTTTCAGGAAGGTCATGCCGTCTACGCGTACCGTCACTACGCGCCCCTCGGCGATCTCTTTTGCCTGGATGGCGCCGCCGATGTCCATTTGCGACATCAGCCAGCCGCCGAAAATATCGCCGTTGGCATTGGTATCGGCCGGCATCGCCAGCGTGCGCAGCACCAGCTCGCCGCTGGGTAAAGGTCGTTGTTGTGTCATAGCAGTCTGCTTTTAAAAGGAGGGAATCACATCATACTGCCCGCGGCAAGCGCCGCAGGCATTAACAAATTTGTAACTATTTTTTCTGTTCTGCCGGCATGTGCCGGTAAATATAGATGCCGCTGAGCAGGGTGAATACCAGCGTCAGCACCGTCAGGCCAAAGACTTTGAAATTGACCCAGACGCTTTGCGGCAGCCAGAAGGCGACATAGATGTTCGCCAGGCCGCAGGCCAGGAAGAAGAGCGCCCAGGCCAGGTTGAGATTGCTCCACACTTTGTCCGGCAGCGTCAGCTCTTTGCCCAGCATGCGCTGAACCAGCGGCTTTTTGAGCACCCACTGGCTGATCAGCAGCGCCAGCGCGAACAGCGCGTAAATCACCGTCACTTTCCACTTGATGAATAAATCGTTGTGGAACACCAGCGTCAGGGTGCCGAACACCAGCACCATCAGGAAGGTGATCAGCGTCATCTTCTCGACCTTGCGGTATTTCACCCAGGTGAACACCAGCGCCAGCGCGGTGGCGACGATCAATGCGCCGGAAGCGACGTAAATGTCGTACAGCTTGTAAAAAGCGAAAAAGACAATTAACGGGAGGAAATCAAGAAACTGCTTCATAAATCAATCCATCATCTGTTCATCGGCCGACTATACCGGATTCGGCGAGTTCTGTGTACCGCCGGGCGCTGCCGATTATCGGCGTTTGGCCGGCGGATTTCTGCCGCGAAAGCAGGAATTTGCATAAACTTACGCAAGAAAGTACGGGCGCATTGCCAGCGCTGGCCGCAGATCGCATAGTAAGTGCCATAATAACCAGATAATTTACCGCGGAAAACAGCATGCAGTGGAAATCTCTCCAGGCCCTGACGCCTGGTTTGACGCATTTATTGGGCTATCAACGCAGTTGGCTCAAACCGGATATGCGCGCCGGTCTTTCCGTCGCCGCCGTCGCCTTGCCGGTGGCCATCGCCTATGCCGAACTGGCCGGGGTTAGCCCGGTGGTGGGGCTTTATTCCTGTATCTTGCCGATGGTGGCCTATGCGCTGTTCGGTTCGTCACGCCAGCTGATCGTCGGGCCCGATGCCGCCACCTGTGCGGTGATCGCCGCGGTGGTGACGCCGCTGGCGGCGGGCAATATGGAACGCCATTGGCAGTTGACCATCATGATGACCGCGATGATGGGCGGCTGGTGCCTGTTGGCCAGCCGGTTCAAGCTGGGGGCGCTGGCGGATCTGCTGTCGCGGCCGATCCTCAGCGGGCTGCTGAACGGCGTGGCGCTGACCATCATCGTCGATCAGATCGGCAAGGTGTTGGGGTTCACGGTGCGCCCGGCGCAGCTGATCGAGCGCATCTACGCGCTGCCGGCCAACCTGTTGCACAGCGACTGGCTGACGATGGCGGTGTCCTTGTTGACGCTGGTGACGCTGCTCGGATTTAAAAAATGGCGGCCTAACTGGCCGGCGCCGCTGTTCGCCATCGTGGTGGCGGCGTTCGTCACCTGGGCGGGCGGATTGCAGCAGTATGGCGTGGTGACGGTGGGCGGTTTCAGCGGCGTGTTGCCGATCGTCCAGTGGCCGGACTTTCAGCCCGGGCTGCTGCGCGACATGGTGATCCCGGCGCTCAACCTGGCGGTCGTGAGCTTTGTCAGCATGATGCTGACCGCCCGCAGTTTCGCGGCCAAAAACGGCTATGAGGTCAACGCTGACGCTGAGTTTCGCGCGCTGGGGATGGTGAATATCGTCTCCGCATTGTCGCAAGGCTTCGCCATCAGCGGGGCGGATTCGCGCACCGCGGTGAATGACGCCAACGGCGGCAAGAGCCAGCTCGTGTCGATCATCGCCGCCGCGGTGATCGCTTTCGTCTTGCTGTTCCTGATGGCGCCGCTGCAGTTTATTCCGGTGGCGGGATTGGGCGTGGTGCTGATGTATGCGGCCTGGTCGCTGCTGGATTTTCGCGGCATCTGGATCTTGCGCCGCCGCAACGCGCAGGCTTTTCGCCTGGCGATATTTACCTTCCTCAGCGTCTTGTTGGTCGGGGTGATCAGCGGCATCGGGCTGGCGGTGTTGCTGGGGCTGATGCAGTTTCTGCACACCGTCTTTCGGCCGACGGAACAGCTGCTGGGCGTTAACGATGAAGGCATGATCCATTCCATGGGCAACAACAATGGGGTGAAGGCGGTGCCCGGCGTCATGATGTATCGCTTCAATTCGCCGCTGACCTACTTCAACGTGGCCTACTTCAAACGCCGCATTCTCAATTTGGTCGACAGTACGCCATTCCAGCCGCGCTGGGTGGTGGTGGACGCGGTGGCCAGCTTTACCCATGCCGATATCAGCGTGCTGGCGGCCATCGACGAACTGAAACGCGATCTGTTGCAGCGTAACGTCAAACTGGTGCTGGCCGGGCGCCGCACTGAACTGACGCGCTGGTTCCGCATCAATCGGTTGGGGCGGGACAAGGAGCTGATTTTGGTGCCGGATCTCTATCTGGCGCTGAAGCTGATTCAGAGTAAGGAACAGGCGGAAGCCGCCGCGGTGGGGTAAACAAAAAGGGGCGCGCCGAAGCGTGCCCCTGGGCATTTGTTGCGCCGGCGTCAGCCGCGCAGCAGCATATACAAACGGAACAGATAGATCAGCAGCAGGGCGGAGACCAGGTTGCTTAACGCGGTCAGCACGACGCTGGCCACGTTCGGCGTCAGCACTGACAGATGGCTCACTAAAAACAGCACCAGCAGCTTGGCCGCCAACCACAGCATCATCGCCGGCACAATCACGCGCGCATTGGCGAAGGCCAATTTGCTGCTCAGCTTGAGCGAAGCGAAGACGCCTTTCTTGTCGACGGAGGCGATCACTGGCGCCAACGCGAAGGCGATAGCCATGATCACGCCCGGCACCACGAACAGCGTCAGGCCGAGCTGGATCAGCAAGGTGCAGATAAACAGCAGCAGCAGCAGGCGCGGCAGATCGGGCGCCGAGGCGCCGAGCGCGCGCAGGGCGCTGGTGCGTTGCCCCTGAGACACCAGACGGATCAACGTCAGCATCCCACCGACCAGCAGCACGTTGCCGACCAGCGCGGAGAACGTGGCGGCGGCCGACACTTTCAACAACACCATCTGCTGTTCCGGCGTCATCTGCTGGATCACGTCCTGAATGCCCATGCCGGTCGACGACGCAAAATCGCTGGTGGAGGCGGCCAGCGTCGCCAACTGTTCGGCATCGGGGCTGAAAGCTTGGTTCAGCAGCACCGAGATAAACGCCGTCAACAGCGCCAGCATCAGGATGCTGGCCAGTTGATTGCGTAAAAAGTTAAAACTGTCACGGTACAAAGCGTTGGCCGTGATAGGCATGCAGACTCCTTGGCGTCGAGAAAACAGAGATAAATCAGTGGGTGATTGTACCCTGTTCCACGCCGCTGTGGCACCCCGCGAATTGCACTACGTCTATTTCTTCAACGATCGTCGTCTCAGGCAACGACAGCGGCAAGGGCACCGGCAAGGGGGGCAGGCCGTAGCGTTCGCGAGCGCGATCGCAGGCTTCGTTGCGCAGGCCGTTTTCACCGGACTGATCGAACTCTCTGCACGGGCTTGGCCGATTAAGATAAATCGAGCACGACACGGCTTTGCCAATCTCGCCGTCCAGCGCGGTGCAGCGCGGAGACTTGCTGTTGGTCCCCTGCATGCAGCGCAGGAACGGGGTCAGAGGCTCCGTCAGGGAAAGGGGAACGGTGCCGCCGCCGTCTTCGGCTTCGGCCCAATAGAATGACACTCGAAAATAACCGCAGCATGCGCCGCAGCTGACACAGGGATTAAGGATTTCGCTCATCTTGATTGCCCGCCGACTCCTCACGGCACCAACCAAAACCAACACGGAAGATGAAATTACCTCAGCCGTATTTTTTTCCGCAACTGAAATTTGAACATGTAGATAATTTGCAACAAAATCGTTTTTTTGATGCAGATCAATCCTTGATTTATTAAGCGGTTAGGTAACCTTGTTTTTGGTGGGATTTTAAAATTTTACACATAAGATGTGATCTCGATGGGATCACAAATACCCGAAAGTAGGTATATTCCCCCTCGAGAGATTAACCACACAAATGGAATGGATAATGAAAAAGACAACTCTGGTGGTATTGGCGACGATGATGGCGCCTATGTTGGCAAGTGCGCATCAGGCCGGTGATTTCCTGTTCCGTGCGGGCACCGCGACGGTGCGTCCAAATGCGGGCTCGGACAACGTATTGGGTTTGGGATCGCTGGATGCGAAAAACAATACCCAGCTCGGTTTGACCTTCGGTTATATGGTGACGGACAACATCGGCGTTGAGTTGTTGGCCGCGACACCGTTCCGCCACAAGGTTACCTTGGGCGGCACCGATCTGGCGACCGTTCATCAACTGCCGCCTACGCTGATGGCGCAATACTACTTCGGCGACAAGCAGGACAAACTGCGTCCTTATCTGGGCGTCGGCGTTAACTACACCACTTTCTTCGACGAGAAGTTCAACGACTACGGCAAAAGCGCCGGGTTGAGCAACCTCGATCTGAAAGACTCCTGGGGCGTGGCGGCACAGGCCGGTCTGGATTACAACCTGGATGAGCACTGGATGCTGAACATGTCGGTGTGGTGGATGAACATCGAAACCAAAACGCGTTTCAACGACGCGAACGGTGGGCACCACAGCTTCGATACGCGATTGGATCCGTGGGTGTTTATGTTTGGGGCGGGTTATCGCTTCTGATGAAGGCCGCAAACAGGGAGGCATTGCGCCTCCCTGTGTCGGTATTATTTAACCTGCATGACGTTCTCAACAGATTTCACGCCGGCCACGCCGCGTGTGACCTGCACCGCACGGTTGGCGTCATCGCTTGACGTCACGAAGCCGCTCAACTGCACGCGTCCTTTAAAGGTTTCCACGCTGATTTCGCGCGACTTGATGTTTTTATCCGCCAGCAGCGCCGATTTCACTTTGGTGGTGACCACGGTGTCATCGATATAACCGCCTGTTCCCTCTGATTTCGCCGTCGGTGCGCAAGCGCTCACCGCGACCGCCACAACGGCTGCCATGCACAAGGCCGAAAGGGTTTTAAACAGCTTCATAAATTACTCTCCATGCAATGTTATGGTTGAAATTCGATGCGGTTTTTTCGCCGCAGCGAGCGCATTCCCCAAATCAAACGAAGAAATGCATAGCGAACAATGTTTATTGTGAGACAAGACGCGGGTTTGTTCAAATTTTTGCTGTAAATAAATAGAACAAACTTTGAGGGGAAACAAGCTGTTAAGGCGAGCGCCGGCAAGGCGCTCGCCGAAGGGGATCACGCGCGGGTCGCGTGCTTCATCGCGCTGACGAAGGCCGCCAGCTTGGTCAGCATTTCCGCCGGGTTGGCATGGTGCCGTTCGATGATTTTGACGATTGCCGATCCGGAGATGGCGCCGGCGGCGCCGGCCTGCAGCGCAGCCTTCACCTGCTCGGGCTCGGAGATGCCGAAGCCCTGCAGCGGCGGCGCGGCGTGATACTCGCGCAGCTTGTTCACCAGGTGATGCAGCGGCAACTGCGCCCGGCTTTCGGTGCCGGTGACGCCGGAACGCGACAGCAGGTAGGTGTAGCCGCGACCGTGCGACGCGATTTCACGCAGCAGATCGTCATCGGCGTTCGGCGGGCAAATGAAGATGGGCGCGATACCGTGGCGCACGGCCGCGGCGCGGAACGGCGCCGATTCTTCAAACGGCACGTCGGCGACCAACACCGAATCCACGCCCACTTCCGCACAGCGTTGGTAAAAAGCATCGATGCCTTTATGGAACACCAAATTGGCGTACATCAGCAGGCCGATGGGAATGGTCGGGTGCTTCTGACGAATGGCCGCCAGCAGCTCGAAACACTGGGTCGGCGTAACGCCGGCGGCGAAGGCACGCAGCGTCGCGCTCTGGATGGTTGGGCCATCCGCCAACGGGTCGGAGAAGGGGATACCCAGCTCCAGCGCGTCCGCGCCGGCTTCGATCAGGGTGTCGATAATCTGCAGCGACAGCGCCGGATTAGGATCGCCCAGCGTCACGAACGGGACGAAGGCGCCTTCCTTGCTGCTTTCCAGACGCGTGAACAGTTGCTGATAACGTTCCATCAGATTTCTCCCCGTGCTTTCAAAATGTCGTGAACGGTAAATATGTCTTTGTCGCCGCGGCCGGACAGGTTGACCACCAGGATTTGCTCTTTTTGCGGCGTTTCACGGATCATTTTCAGCGCGTGCGCCAGGGCGTGTGAGGATTCCAGCGCCGGGATGATGCCTTCATGGCGCGACAGCGCTTTGAACGCCTCCAGCGCTTCGTCGTCGGTGATCGACACGTATTCGGCGCGACCGGTGCTGTTCAGGTAGGCGTGCTGCGGCCCGACGGACGGGAAGTCCAGCCCGGCGGAGATTGAATAGGATTCTTCAATCTGGCCTTCGGCGGTCTGCATCATCGGCGCCTTCATGCCGAAATAGATGCCGACATGGCCATGCTTGAGCGGCGCGCCGTGTTGACCGGTTTCGATGCCCAGACCGGCGGGTTCCACGCCGATCAGCCCAACGTCGGCGTCATCGATAAAATCGGCGAACATGCCGATGGCGTTGGAGCCGCCGCCGACGCAGGCGATGACCGCATCCGGCAGGCGGCCTTCGCGCTCCAGCACCTGCGCTTTGGTCTCTTCGCCAATCATGCGCTGGAATTCACGCACGATGGTGGGGTACGGGTGCGGGCCGGCCGCGGTGCCGAGCATATAGTGCGCGGTTTCATAGCTGCCGGACCAGTCGCGCAACGCTTCGTTGCAGGCGTCTTTCAGGGTGGCGGAGCCGCTGTGCACCGGGATCACTTCCGCGCCCATCAGCCGCATGCGGAACACGTTCGGCGACTGGCGCTCAACGTCTTTGGCGCCCATATAGATACGGCATTTCAGGCCGAGCAGCGCGCAGGCCAGCGCCGAAGCGACGCCGTGTTGGCCGGCGCCGGTTTCCGCGATGATCTCGGTTTTGCCCATGCGCTTGGCCAGCAGGGCCTGGCCCAGCACCTGGTTGGTCTTGTGCGCGCCGCCGTGCAGCAGATCTTCCCGCTTCAGATAGAGCTTGGTGTTGCTGCCGGCGGTGAGATTTTTGCACAGCGTCAGCGCCGTAGGGCGGCCCGCGTAGTTCTTCAACAGATCGATGAATTCCGCCTGAAACGCCGGATCGCGCTGAGCGCTGACAAAGGCTTCTTCGAGTTGTTTCAGGGCCGGCATCAGAATTTGCGGCACGTATTGACCACCAAATTCGCCGAAGTAGGGGTTAAGCAGCGTCATGAGAGTTCCCGTCATTATCCGTTATTAATGTAGAGCCGTATTCAGTAAGCGCGCAGGGTTTGGAAGACCGAGGCCAGGCGCGCGGGATCCTTGATGCCCGGTTCGCTTTCCACGCCGGAATTGAAGTCCAGCCCGGCGCAGCCGAGCTTGGCCGCTTCGACGCAGTTGTCGGCGCGCAGACCGCCCGCCAGCATAACGTTGGTCAGATCTTCGCCTTGCAATACCGACCAGTCGAAGCGTTGGCCGGTGCCGCCTGCGCCGTTGTCCAGCAGATAGCGATCGACATGCTGCAGATCGCGCGCCGGCACCTGTTCTTTCACGCTCAGCGCTTTCCAGATGCGGCAATCGGCCGGCAAGCGGGCGCGCAGGGCGCTGATATAGGCCTGGTCCTCCGCGCCGTGCAGTTGCACCGCCTGCAGACCGAGGCGCTCTACGGTCAGCGCCACGGTATCAAGCTGGGCGTCGCAGAAGACGCCGACGTACTTCAGCGGCGCGCCGGAAATGACTTCGCGGGCGCGGACGATATCCACATAGCGCGGCGAGCGGCCGACGAAAATCAATCCGCCGTAGATGGCGCCGGCCTGATACGCGGCGGCGGCGTCCTGTGGGCGAGTCAGGCCGCACACTTTATTGTCGCCCAGGATCACACGGCGCACGGCGGCGCGCAGATCGGGTTCCGACATCAGCGCGCTGCCGATCAGGAAACCGTTGGCGTAGTGGCTGAGCTCGCGGATCTGCCCGTAATTGTTGATGCCCGACTCGCTGATCACCGTCACCCCATGCGGCACGCGCGGCGCCAACTGCCGGGTGCGGTCCAGATCGATGCTCAGATCGCGCAGATCGCGGTTATTGATGCCGACCACGCGGGCTTCCAGCGCGATCGCCCGCTGCAGCTCTTCTTCACTGATCACTTCGGTCAGCACGCCCATATTGAGGCTGTGGGCCACCGCCGCCAGCTGGCGGTACTGTTCGTCGGTCAACACCGACAGCATCAGCAGGATAGCGTCGGCCTGATAGTAGCGCGCCAGGTAAATCTGATACGGGTCGATGATAAAGTCTTTGCACAACACCGGTTGGCTGACGGTTTTGCTCACCAGCGGCAGGAAATCAAAGCTGCCCTGGAAGTATTTCTCGTCGGTCAGCACCGAGATCGCCGAGGCGAAATCTTTATAGACCGTGGCGATCTCCACCGGATCAAAGTTCTCGCGAATCAGCCCCTTGGAAGGCGAGGCCTTCTTGCATTCGAGAATGAAAGCCGTACGGGTGCCCTGCAGCGCGTGGTAGAAGCTGCGTTCGCTCGGTACGATGTCATTCTGAAAGCCGGCCAGGGGCTGTTGCTGTTGTCGCGCCGCGATCCATTGCGCTTTGTCGCGGACAATCTTGTGTAGCACGGTTTCCTGCATCATTTATCCTCTTGCCGCCAGTGCGATGACACGCTCATAGGCCTGCCCGCTGTTGATCATATCCAGTGCCTGCCGCGCATTTTGGCGCAGGTCTTCATGTCCGAATAACTTCAGAAGCAACGCGACGTTGGCCGCGACCGCCGCAGCGTGCGCCGGCTCGCCTTTACCTTGTAACAGCCGCGCCAAAATGTCACGGTTTTCTTCCGGCGTGCCGCCCAGCAAGGCCTCCAGCGGATAGGTTTCCAATCCGAAGGACTGCGGGGTAAGCTGATAACTGCAGATTTCGCCGTTGTTCAATTCCGCCACGTGCGTCGGGGCGTGGATCGCCACCTCGTCCATGCCGCCGCCGTGAACCACCGCCGCGCGCTGATAGCCCAACACGCGCAGGGTTTCGGCGATCGGCAGCACCAGTTCCGGGCTGTAAACGCCGATCAGCGCCAGCGGCGGACGCGCCGGGTTGATCAGCGGGCCCAGCACGTTGAACAGCGTGCGGGTCTTCAACTGCTGGCGTACCGGCATGGCGTGACGGAAGCCGGTGTGGTACTGCGGCGCAAACAGGAAGCACACGCCAAGATCGTCCAACGCCTTGCGCGCCTCTTCCGCCGGCAGATCCAAGCGGATGCCGAATGCCGCCAACAGATCCGAAGAGCCGGAGCGGCTGGAGACGCTGCGGTTGCCGTGTTTGGCGATTTTCGCGCCGCACGCCGCCGCCACAAAGGCGCTGGCGGTGGAAATATTGATGCTGTTGGTGCCGTCGCCGCCGGTGCCGACGATATCGGCAAACAGATAGTCAGGGCGCGGGAACGGTTGAGCATCTTCCAGCAGCGCTTTGGCTGCGCCGGCGATCTCTTCCGGGCGCTCGCCGCGGACTTTCATGCTGATCAACGCCGCCGCCAGTTGGCTCGGCTCCAGTTCGCCGCGCACGATGGCGCTGAACAGCTGTTGGCTTTCCTGCTGGCTCATCGATTCAGCGCGGTACAGTTTCTCAAGGATAGGTTGCATCGTCGTGTTCCTTTTATGACTTCGCCAGCGCCCAGGCCAGGGTCTGCTCAAGCAGGCGCGCGCCATGGGTGGTCAGAATCGATTCCGGGTGGAACTGGAAGCCGCATACGCGGCGGCGATCGTCGCGTACCGCCATCACCATCTCGCCGAACCGGGCGTTGACGGTCAGATCGGCCGGGATGTTGCTGCCGACCAGCGAGTGGTAACGCGCCACCGGCAGCGGGTTGGCCATGCCGGCGAACATGCCTTCACCGTCGTGAACGATCGCCGAGGCTTTGCCGTGCAGGATTTCCCCCGCCTGGCCGACCTGGCCGCCATAGGCTTCGACGATCGCCTGGTGGCCGAGGCAGATGCCGATGATCGGCAGCCGGCCGCGCAGGCGTTGCAGCAGTTCCGGCATGCAGCCCGCTTCGGAAGGGGCGCCGGGGCCCGGCGACAGCATCAGCACCGGCTGTTCCATCTGCGCCAGACGCTCGATGATCACCTCGGCGGCGATCTGGTTACGGTAAATCACCACCTGGTGGCCGCTGGCGCGCAGCTGATCGACCAGGTTGTAGGTAAAGGAGTCGACGTTGTCGAGCAGCAGGATATCGGCCATCAGAACACCTCCTTGGCATGGTGCGCAGTGGCGATGGCGCGCAGCACGGCACGGGCTTTATTACGGGTTTCGTCGGCTTCCGCCTGCGGGATGGAGTCCAGCACGACGCCGGCGCCGGCCTGCACGGTGGCGATGCCGTCTTCGACGTAGGCTGAGCGAATGACGATGCAGGTATCCAGATCGCCGGTGGCGGTAAAGTAGCCTACCGCGCCGCCGTAGCTGCCGCGGCGCGTGCCTTCGGAGGCGGCGATCAGCTGCATCGCCCGCACTTTGGGCGCGCCGCTCAGGGTGCCCATATTCATGCAGGCCTGGTAGGCATGCAGCACGTCGAGATCGGCGCGCAGGGTGCCCACCACGCGGGAAACCAGGTGCATGACGAACGAATAGCGATCCACTTTGGTCAGGTCGGCCACGTAGCGGCTGCCGGCCTGGCAGATGCGCGCCAGATCGTTGCGCGCCAGATCGACCAGCATCAGGTGCTCGGCCAGCTCTTTGTGGTCGGTGCGCATTTCCAGCTCGATGCGGCTGTCGAGATCCAGATCCAGTGAACCATCGGCTCGGCGGCCGCGCGGGCGGGTGCCGGCGATCGGGTAGATTTCGATCTGGCGATTGCCCGCGTCGTATTTCAGCGCGCTCTCCGGCGAAGCGCCGAACAGGGTGAACTCGTCATCTTGCATGAAGAACATGTACGGGCTGGGGTTGTTGTCTTTTAACGTCTGGTAGGCCGCCAGCGGCGCCGGGCACGGCAGGGAGAAGCGGCGCGACGGCACCACCTGGAAAATCTCGCCGTGACGGATCGCTTCCTGCAGCCCGCTGACCACCGCGCCGTACTCTTCGTCGCTCTGGTTGCAGCTCAGCTGCATGTTTTCCAGCTTTTGGTGCGGGATTGGCTGCGGGGTTTGTTTCAATTCGGTCTGCAATTGCGCCAGACGCTGCTGCAGGCGTTGTATTTCACTCGCTTGCTCGCTGAAGACGCTGGCCTGCAATCGGGCGGAACCGCGTTGATGATCCAGCACCAGCAGGGTTTCCGCCAGATAGAAGCAGAAGTCCGGGCAACGTTGATCCTGGCGCAGCGTCGGCAGGTTTTCGAAACCGGCGACCAGATCGTAGGCGAACAGGCCGCCCAGCATCACGGCTTCACGCTCGTCCGCCGGGGAGTCGACCAGGGTCAGCAGCGTGCGCAGCGCGTCGAATACCGACAGGGAGCGCAGGCGCGCGTCTTCGTCCTGCACCTCGTCGATCGCCGGGAAGGTCAGCTCGCGGCCGTTTGGGCGCGCCTGAATGCTGACCTCGGGCGGCAGCGCTTCGTCCAGCAGCGGCAGCAGCGCCGCGCCATTGGCGGTGAGCGCCTGCACGCTGACGGTGTGACCCAGCGCGGTGATGCGCAGCGCGCTGTCGATCACCAGCAGGCTCTGCAGATTCTGTTTACTGTTGATTTCCGCCGACTCCAGCAGCAGGGTGGCCGGCCGGGCGCCGCACAGCTGGTGGAAAAGGGTGGTGGGATCGCCCCGGTAACTGGCCTGCGCCTTCAGTAATGTCAATTGTGGTTTGATGTTCATCATCGGTGGTTCCAGTGAATTCTGTCCATAAAAAAGCCCGCATCAGGTGCGGGCTCAGGAAATCTGCATTGTCAGATGACAGCTATGCGCGATTACACCGCCCGCAAGAGGGAGGTACGCCACCAACCGTGAAGAGAAATGTATGTGTTCATTTGCAGACTCTCTTTGTTAACTCTCATCCGACACGGCCACTGCCGTGAACTTGTGTACTAGTTAACTGGTTCGCGAGGGCAAAGTCAACCCCCTTTTTGTACAATGTTTTAGCGGTCAGCGTGAATTCTGTTCATCATCCCGCCCGCGCGCCCAACCGGGGCAGAATAGATTTCCGTCCGGCCGCCGATCGCAGGTATGATAGAAAACCAAGCCATTGCCGGATAGCCGTTTTGACAGACAGTAACCCTCAATCCACCGCTTTTACCCTGTACGATCTCCACAGCCATACGACCGCCTCCGACGGCTACCTGACGCCGACGCAGCTGGTGCAGCGGGCGGTAGAGATGCGCGTGGGGGTGTTGGCGATCACCGATCACGACACGACCGCCGGGCTGGCCGAGGCCGCCGCCGCCATCGCGGAGCAGGTGTTGCCGTTGCGGTTGGTCAATGGAGTGGAAATCTCGACGCTGTGGGAAAATCATGAAATCCATATTGTTGGGTTGGGTATGGACGTCGCGCATCCGGCGCTGGTGGCGCTGTTGGCGGAACAAACCGAACGCCGCAACCGGCGGGCGCAGGAGATCGGCGTGCGGCTGGGCAAGGCGCGTATTCCCGACGCCTATGCCGGCGCCCAGCGCCTGGCCGGAGCCGGCGCGGTGACCCGCGGCCATTTCGCCCGTTACCTGGTGGAGATCGGTGTGGCGGACAATATGGCTCAGGTGTTCAAGAAATACCTGGCCAAGGGGAAAACCGGCTATGTACCGCCGCAGTGGTGTACAATAGAACAAGCCATTGATGCGATTCATCAATCGGGCGGCCAGGCGGTGATGGCGCACCCGGGCCGTTACGATTTGACCGCGAAATGGCTGAAACGCTTGCTGGCGCATTTCGCCGAACACGGCGGCGACGCCATGGAAGTGGCGCAGTGTCAGCAGGCGCCGCATGAGCGCACTCAGCTGGCGAAATACGCGCAAGACTACCGCCTGTTGGCCTCGCAAGGCTCTGATTTCCATCAACCTTGCTCGTGGATCGAACTGGGGCGCAAGCTGTGGCTGCCGGGCGGCGTCGAGCCGGTGTGGCGCGATTGGCCGCAGCCGGGCCAGGCGGTCTGATTTTACGCGCGTGGCAACGCGCGCGGGCATTATTTTAGGAGCAAGTCATGAGTCAGCTTTTTTATATTCACCCGGACAACCCGCAGCCGCGCCTGATCAACCAGGCGGTAGAGGTGCTGCGCAAAGGGGGGGTGATCGTCTATCCCACCGATTCCGGCTATGCGCTGGGCTGCATGCTGGAAGAGAAGGCGGCGATGGAGCGCATTTGCCGCATCCGTCAGCTGGACGGCAACCACAACTTTACCCTGATGTGCCGCGATCTGTCCGAGTTGTCGACCTATGCTCACGTCGATAATACGGCGTTCCGTCTGATCAAAAACAATACGCCGGGCAACTACACGTTCATTCTGAAAGCGACCAAAGAAGTGCCGCGCCGCCTGATGAATGAAAAGCGCAAAACCATCGGCCTGCGCGTGCCGTCGAACCCGATCGCGCTGGCGCTGTTGGAGGCGTTGAACGAACCGATGATGTCCACCACGCTGATGCTGCCGGGCAATGATTTCGCCGAGTCCGATCCGGAAGAGATCAGCGATCATTTGGGCAAGGTGGTCGATCTGGTGATCCACGGCGGCTTCCTCGGCCAACAGCCGACCACGGTTATCGATCTGACCGAATCCTCGCCGGAAGTGGTGCGCGAAGGCGCCGGCGACGCGGCGCCTTTCCGCTGATGTAAAATATTGCCACCTTGCCCATTGTCTGAAAAACGGCTGAAGCGACGCTATTTCGCGTGAAAGCCGCTATTCTTGAAGACTTCAGAATTGATAATGGGCAGGATGCGCAGCAATGATTAAACAGGTTTCTTTTTTAGCGGCCTTATTATTTTCCTCAATGGCGAATGCGGGTTTTTATTCGGGCAGCGGTTTGCTGGCGGAATCCGGCGGTTACGTAAAAAATAAAAGCGGTGAAGCCACCGTGGCCGAAGCGCTGAATGGCGGCATGTTTATGGGATACGTCGCCGGCGTATTCGATACCTATTCCATGCAGGGCAATCGCAATATCTGCCCAGAGGCCGGAATGAGCATCGGCGTAGCCGCCGACGCGGTAATGCAGTACTTGAACGAACATCCCGAGCAACTGCATTATTCCGCACCGTCGGTGATTATGCTGGCGTTGAGCGCCGCCTATCCCTGCGTGCGCCATTAAATTCCCATTCCAATAAGTGCGCATTTTTTCATAAGGTGCGCTCGGGTCTTTTCCGCACGAACTTCAATAGATCATGACCTGCTGCGCTGTCACCCTTAGCCCGTCGGTAATTCCCGAACGGGTCGGGGAGAGACGCGCAGGAGGTAATATGACCGCATTTCACAGTGCCAACATGACGCTCGATTATCAGGATATCGGCTCAGGGCCGCTCACGTTGGTGTTGCTGCCCGGCTGGTGCGAACCGAAAACCGTGTTTGAGCCGTTCATCGCGCTGGCGGCCGACGGTTATCGGACGATCAGCATCGATTGGCGTGGCCACGGCCTGTCGTCAAAAGCGGCGGAGATGTCGCTGACGGCGGACGATTTGCTGGAGGATGTGCGCCAATTGCTGACGGCGCTGCGTTTGGACAACGTGATCACCCTGTCGGTGGCGCACGCCAGTTGGTTGGCGGTGGCGTTGGCCGAGGCGTTGCCGCAGCAGGTGCAGGGCATGGTGTTTCTCGATTGGATCATGACGCAGCCGGAGCCAGCGTTCTTTGCGGCGGTGAGCCGCATGCAGCAGCCGCAGCAGTGGCTGGCGGCGCGCGACGCCTTGTTCGACTTCTGGCAGGGCGGCATCCGCCACGATCGGGTCAAATGCCATCTGGAGGTCGAGATGGCGCAGGAAGATGACCGGCTCTGGCGCGCCGCCGGCGTGGCCATCGAACAGGCCTACCGGCAGTTCGGCTCGCCGCTGCAACGCCTGGCGGGAATGAGCGCGCCGCCGCCGTGCCGGCATATTTACTCGCTGGATCGCCGCGATGACTATCTGCGGCAACAGCAGGCATTTGCCGCCGAGCGGCCGTTTTTCTCCGTGGCGCGTTTAGAAGAGGCCCGCACTCACCTCGGCATTCTGGAACGGCCCGACGCGGTGCTGAGGGCGGTGGAGGACTTCTTGGCGCCGTGAACGCCGCTTGGGGGCACCGCCGATAAAGTGGGTTTCAACACCTTAGAAAGCCTGTATAATGCGCGGTTCGATCTTGATAAACGTATTATTACCGTTGCGGCGATTGGCCGCGGCGGTTATCCCCCCGACGCCTGTGAAGGCGACATTAGAGGTTGCTCAATGAGCGAAAAGTTACAGAAAGTATTAGCGCGCGCCGGGCACGGCTCGCGTCGTGAAATCGAAACCATGATTGAAGCCGGGCGCGTCAGCGTCGACGGCAAGGTCGCCAAGCTGGGCGATCGCGTTGAAGTGACCCCGGCGATGAAAATTCGTCTGGATGGTCATGTCCTGTCGATCAAAGAGTCCGAAGAGGTGGTCTGCCGCGTGCTGGCTTACTACAAACCGGAAGGTGAGCTGTGTACCCGCAGCGATCCTGAAGGCCGCCCGACGGTGTTCGATCGCTTGCCGAAGCTGCGCGGTTCGCGCTGGGTGGCGGTAGGGCGACTGGACGTCAACACTTCTGGTCTGCTGCTGTTCACCACCGATGGCGAACTGGCCAACCGTCTGATGCACCCAAGCCGTGAAGTGGAACGCGAGTACGCGGTACGCGTGTTTGGCCAGGTCGACGATGCGAAAGTGAAGCAGCTGAGCAAAGGCGTGCAACTGGAAGACGGCCCGGCCGCGTTCCGCACCATCAGCTTCCAGGGCGGTGAAGGCCTCAACCAATGGTACAACGTGACCCTGACCGAAGGCCGCAACCGTGAAGTGCGTCGCCTGTGGGAAGCGGTGGGCGTGCAGGTGAGTCGCCTGATCCGCGTACGCTACGGCGATATCGATCTGCCGAAAGGCCTGCCGCGCGGCGGCTGGGCCGAGCTGGATCTGCCGGCGATCAACTACCTGCGCGAGCTGGTTGAATTGAAACCGGAAACGGTCAGCAAGATGCCGGTGGAGCGTGAGCGCCGCCGCGTGAAGGCTAACCAAATCCGTCGCGCGGTCAAGCGTCACTCGCAGGTGGCCGGCAGCGGCCGTCGCAGTGCGCCGGGCAGCAAACCGAGTAAATCGGGCAAACCGAGCAAACGCAGCTAATCCCGTCATTCTGGCCCCGTTCGGGGCCAGAACGTTTTGTTACCAATCGATCCCCTGTTGCGCCTTGATGCCCGCGTCGAACGCGTGTTTCACCGGCCGCATCTCCGTAACCGTATCCGCCATTTCCAGCAGCTCGCGATGGCAACCGCGCCCGGTCAGTATCACCGTTTGGTGCGCAGGGCGCTGCCGCAGCGCTTCTTTGAGCTCTTCCAGCTCCAGATAGCCGTAGGTCAACATGTAGGTCACTTCGTCCAGCAGCACCAGATCCAGGCCGCTGTCGGCCAGCATGCGTTTGCCGTGCTGCCACACCGCCTGGCAGGCGGCGGTGTCGCCTGCCTTGTTCTGCGTCTCCCAGGTGAAGCCGGTAGCCATCACCTGAAATTCAACGCCATGTTGCTGCAGCAGATTCTTTTCGCCATTGGGCCACTCGCCCTTGATGAACTGGATCACCCCGGCGCGCATGCCGTGACCGACCGCGCGGGTGACGGTGCCGAAGGCGGCGGTGGTTTTGCCTTTGCCGTTGCCGGTAAACACCAGCAGCAGGCCGCGGGTGTCCTGCGCCGCGGCGATGCGTGCATCGACCTGTTCTTTCAGGCGCTGCTGGCGCTGTTGATGACGATCTTCCGCCATGAAACGCTCCTTATTATTCGGCCGCGCCGGGTTTGCGGTTCGGCTGGGCGTCGAAGCTCATGCCGGTTTTTCGCCGGCTGTCCTCGCCCATCAGATACAGGTACAGCGGCATGATGTCAGCCGGGGTTTTCAGCTTGTTTTTGTCTTCGTGCGGGAAGGCGGATGCGCGCATTTTGGTGCGAGTTCCGCCCGGATTGATGCAGTTTACCCGCAAATTACGATTTTTGTATTCATCGGCCAATACCTGCATCATGCCTTCGGTGGCGAACTTCGACACCGCATAAGCGCCCCAGTCGGCGCGGCCGGTGCGCCCGACGCTGGAACTGGTGAACACCAGCGACCCGGCGTGGGATTTCAGCAGCATCGGCAGCAGCGCCTGAGTCAGCATAAAGGTGGCGTTGACGTTAACCTGCATCACCTCTTGCCACATGGTTATCGACAGGTCGGCCATCGGCGCAATGTCGCCCAGCAGGCCGGCGTTGTGCAGCACGCCGTCCAGGCGCGGAATTTGGCGCGCCAGATCGTCGGCTATCTGCCGGCATTGCTCCGGCGTGGCGTGCAGCAAGTCGAGCGTGACCACCAGGGCCGGGGCGCCGCCCTGGGCCGCGATCTCTTGTTGTACCGCCAGCAGTTTGCTCTCGGTGCGTCCCAGCAGCACTAACTGGGCGCCGAAGCGAGCGTAGGTCAGCGCCGCTTCGCGGCCGATGCCGTCTCCGGCGCCGGTGACCAAAATAATGCGTTGTTCGAGTAGATCTTGTTTGGGTTGGTAATGCACGATAAATCCTCGCCTGGGTGGCTGTTCTCCCGCATATCGTGGGGAGCAAGGGTGAAACGCGCGGCCAGGGCGGGAGCGAGAGCTCGACCTTCTGCGGGCCGCGCAGCGAATCTGTCTCATCATATTGATGAATAATGGGTGTTATATGCCTTAATCCGTGGGCATTTTCAATGCGTAGCAGGCTGAAATGACATTCTTTTGTAACAAAAGCGGCGCGGCGGCGGCTTGGTTCGGCCTTGAATCGTCCCCATAGTGACGTGCAGAACGCAATGAATTTTCATTTAGCCGCGACAGCAGGCGCTGCGGTTGGCTAAAATGGAAAGAATCATACTAACAACCTGTAAATAAAGGCGGAATCTGTGGAGTTTATATCTGTTTATGGCCTGTTTCTGGCCAAGGTCGCCACGGTGGTGCTCGCCATCGCCGCGTTGGCCATCCTGGCGGTCAGTCTGGGGCAACGCAAGAGCCGCCAGAAAGGGGAGCTGCAGCTGACCGATCTCGGTGAACAGTATCGCGAAATGCAGCGCGATATGCGCCTGGCGCGTATGGATACTGCCGAGCAAAAGGTTTGGCTGAAACAGTTCAAGAAGCAGACCAAATCTGATGACAAATTGAAGAAGCAGCGCGCCAAATCCGGCGCGGTGGAAGTGGCCAAGCCGTGCCTGTACGTGTTGGACTTCAAGGGCAGCATGGATGCGCACGAGGTGACGTCGCTGCGCGAAGAGATCTCTGCGGTGCTGGCGGTGGCCTCGGCGCAGGATGAAGTCCTGCTGCGTCTGGAAAGCCCGGGCGGGGTGGTGCACGGCTACGGCCTGGCGGCTTCGCAGCTGGAGCGCTTGCGCAAAGGCGGCATCCGCCTGACGGTGGCGGTGGATAAAGTGGCGGCCAGCGGCGGCTACATGATGGCCTGCGTCGCGGATCGCATCGTGGCGGCGCCGTTCGCCATCATCGGTTCCATCGGCGTGGTGGCGCAGATCCCGAATTTCCACCGCCTGCTGAAGAAGAACGACATCGACGTGGAGCTGCATACCGCCGGGCAGTTTAAACGTACGCTGACGCTGTTCGGTGAAAATACCGAGCAGGGGCGCGAGAAGTTCCGCGAAGATCTGAACGAAACGCACGAGCTGTTCAAACGCTTCGTGCACGAGCAGCGCCCGTCGCTGGACATCGACAGCGTCGCCACCGGTGAGCACTGGTTCGGGACCCAGGCCAAAGAGAAAGGCCTGATCGACGCCATCGGCACCAGCGACGATTTGTTGATCGCCGAGTTGGATAACCACGAAGTGATCGCCGTGCGCTATGCGCGTCGTAAACGTTTGATGGATCGTTTCACCGGCAGCGCGGCGGAAAGCGTCGATCGTTTGCTGTTGCGCTGGTGGCAGCGCGGGGAAAAGCCGTTGTTGTAAGGCGAGAAGAGCAGGAATCAACGGGGGCCAGGCGCCCCCGTTTTGTTTTCTCAATCGACCAAATGGTATTTTTCCGAAAGCAGGTGAGCCAAATGTTTAAACATATTAAATACGGCGGTGGTTTTGGCGGTGGGCAATCCATCGGCATCTAAAAAGTATTCGCCGCGAAAAACTAAAACGCCGCTTTTTTGTTCAACGTCGGTGGCGATCATGCCGTGCAGATAATCTTCGTGTTGGCGGATGATGTTATTTGCTTCCGCCAGCAGGGCCTCGCGGCCGATAGGTGCAGTATTCTTGTGCATTTATTAGACTCCAAACAAAAAACGCTGCGCATATTCTAACGCCGGTTCGCTTTTATCCGCAAACCGACTAAGGTTTATTTGCCGTCTGGATGGCCATGGGCGGCGGCCGGTTGGCGAAATCTGCCTTTCCGTGCTAATTAGGTTGCGTGACGCTTTTTATCAGGTACAGTGTGGGATTTTGCGGCGTCGGGTGGAAGGTTTTGTTTACGCCATGAATAAAAATCACGCAGCCATACTTCTGGGGCATGGGTGAATAGCAGGCAGGATCAACAACTTGCGTTCAGGTTGAGCAGTTGGGCAACCAAAAGAAAAAAATCTGTTGATCTCTTGCCAGACTGCCGCAATATAAAAAAAGAGACACGAATTGCCGCGGCACGGCGAGATAAAAGACTTCTTTTTAGAAGAAATAAATTAGGTAAAGGTAAATATGGGTAAAGCTCTCGTAATAGTTGAGTCCCCGGCAAAAGCCAAAACTATTAATAAATATTTAGGAAGTGACTACGTGGTGAAGTCCAGCGTCGGTCATATCCGTGATTTGCCGACCAGTGGCTCAGCCAGCAAAAAGAGCGCTGACTCAACCGAAGACAAAGCCAAGAAAAAAGTTAAAAAAGATGAGAAGGCGGCGCTGGTAAATCGCATGGGCGTCGACCCTTACCACGGCTGGAAAGCGCATTATGAAATCCTGCCGGGTAAAGAAAAAGTGGTCGCCGAGTTAAAATCGTTGGCGGAAAACGCCGACCACATTTATCTCGCAACCGACCTTGACCGCGAAGGGGAAGCCATCGCCTGGCACCTGCGGGAAGTGATCGGTGGGGATGACAAACGCTTTAGCCGCGTGGTGTTTAACGAAATCACCAAAAACGCGATCCAACAGGCGTTCAAACAGCCGGGCGAGCTGAACATTGACCGCGTCAACGCGCAGCAGGCGCGCCGGTTTATGGACCGCGTGGTGGGCTATATGGTCTCGCCGCTGCTGTGGAAAAAAATTGCCCGCGGCCTGTCCGCCGGCCGCGTACAGTCGGTGGCGGTGCGTCTGGTGGTTGAGCGCGAACGCGACATCAAGGCGTTCGTGCCGGAAGAGTACTGGGAGCTGCATGCCGATCTGCTGGCAAAGGGTGAAACCGCGCTGCAGATGGAAGTGACTCACGCGCACGACAAACCGTTCAAGCCGGTCAACCGCGAGCAGACTCACGCCGCGGTCAAGCTGCTGGAAAAAGCCCGCTACACGGTGCTGGATCGCGAAGACAAACCGACCAGCAGCAAGCCGGGCGCGCCTTTCATTACCTCCACGCTGCAACAGGCCGCCAGCACCCGCCTGAGCTTCGGCGTGAAGAAAACCATGATGATGGCGCAACGGCTGTATGAAGCCGGCCATATTACCTATATGCGTACCGACTCCACCAACCTGAGCCAGGATGCGCTCAACATGGTGCGTGGCTACATCGGCGACAACTTCGGCGATAAATACCTGCCGAAAGCGCCGAATCAGTACAGCAGCAAAGAGAATTCGCAGGAAGCGCACGAAGCGATCCGTCCTTCGGACGTGAACGTGCTCGCCGAGCAGTTGAAAGACATGGAAGCGGACGCGCAGAAGCTGTATCAGCTGATCTGGCGCCAGTTCGTTGCCTGCCAGATGACGCCGGCGCAATACGATTCCACCACGCTGACGGTGAAAGCCGGCGATTATCAACTGCGCGCCAAGGGCCGTACGCTGCGCTTTGACGGCTGGACCAAGGTGATGCCGGCTCTGCGCAAAGGCGATGAAGATCGCACGTTGCCGTTCGTCGAAATCGGCAGCGAGCTGGATCTGCAGAAACTGATCCCGAGCCAGCACTTCACCAAGCCGCCGGCGCGCTACAGCGAAGCCTCGCTGGTGAAAGAGCTGGAGAAACGCGGCATCGGGCGTCCGTCCACTTACGCCTCCATCATCTCGACCATTCAGGATCGCGGTTATGTGCGGGTGGAAAGCCGCCGTTTCTATGCCGAGAAAATGGGTGAGATCGTCACCGATCGCCTGGAAGAAAACTTCCGCGAGCTGATGAACTATGACTTCACCGCCCGCATGGAAGACGGCCTCGATGAGGTCGCCAACAACCAGGCCGAGTGGAAAGCGGTGCTGGACGAATTCTTCGTTGATTTCAGCGAGCAGCTTGAAACGGCGGAGAAGGATCCGGAAGAAGGCGGCATGCGGCCTAACCAGATGGTGATGACCAGCATCGACTGCCCGACCTGCGGCCGCAAGATGGGCATCCGTACCGCCAGCACCGGGGTCTTCCTCGGTTGTTCCGGCTACGCGTTGCCGCCGAAGGAACGTTGCAAAACCACCATCAACCTGGTGCCGGAAGCGGAAGTGCTCAACATCCTCGAAGGCGACGACGCGGAAACCAACGCGCTGCGCGCCCGCCGCCGCTGCCAGAAATGCGGTACGGCGATGGACAGCTATCTGATCGACAACCAGCGCAAGCTGCACGTCTGCGGTAACAACCCGGCGTGTGACGGCTATGAGATCGAAGAGGGCGAGTTCCGTCTGAAAGGCTATGATGGCCCGGTGGTGGAGTGCGACAAGTGCGGCTCGGAAATGCACCTGAAAATGGGGCGTTTCGGCAAGTACATGGGCTGCACCAACGAGAACTGCAAAAACACCCGCAAGATCCTGCGTAACGGCGATGTCGCGCCGCCGAAGGAAGATCCGGTGCCGTTGCCGGAGCTGCCGTGCGAGAAGTCCGACGCCTATTTCGTGCTGCGTGACGGCGCTGCCGGCGTGTTCCTGGCGGCCAACACCTTCCCTAAATCGCGCGAGACCCGCGCGCCGCTGGTGGAAGAACTGGCTCGCTTCAAGGATCGTCTGCCGGAGAAACTGCGCTACCTGGCCGATGCGCCGGTGGCGGATGCCGAAGGCAACAAAACGCTGGTGCGTTTCAGCCGTAAAACCAAGCAGCAGTACGTCTCCTCTGAAAAAGACGGCAAGGCGACCGGTTGGTCCGCGTTCTACGTGGACGGCAAGTGGGTCGAAGGCAAGAAGTAAGGCCGATGTCCTGCCCGCAAGATGAAAAACCAGCCCTGGCGGCTGGTTTTTTTATTGGTGAAAAGGGGCAAACGGATCTATCCTTTGCTGTTTTTATCCCTCCGACACCGCCGTTTCACGTTGATACCCATGCAAAATAATCGTTATCATAGTGTGACGCGGATCTATACTTGAAGCTGCATCGTGGTATAGTGGTTATATAAAAAGTTTTTTTATTATTAAAGCTTATTAACAACGGCGTTTTCTTCACCATCAGGGTAGAACACGGGGTTTATGGCTTGTGAGTTTCAGCATACCGGGGCGACACCGATATACCTGGCTGCGGGTAAGCCGCAGTGTTTAACCTAGGATGGTATAAGATATGAAATTGCAGCAGCTTCGTTACATTGTGGAAGTGGTTAACCACAACCTGAATGTCTCCTCGACGGCAGAAGGGCTCTATACCTCTCAACCCGGCATCAGCAAACAGGTGCGCATGCTCGAAGATGAGCTGGGCATCCAGATTTTCGCCCGCAGCGGCAAGCACCTGACCCAGGTCACCCCGGCCGGCCAGGAAATCATTCGCATCGCGCGTGAAGTGCTGTCCAAGGTAGACGCCATCAAGGCCGTCGCCGGTGAACACACCTACCCGGACAAAGGCTCGCTGTACGTCGCCACCACGCATACCCAGGCTCGTTACGCCTTGCCTAACGTGATCAAAGGCTTCATTGAGCGTTACCCGCGTGTCTCGCTGCACATGCATCAGGGCTCGCCGACGCAGATCGCCGAAGCGGTCTCCAAGGGCACCGCAGATTTCGCCATCGCCACCGAAGCGCTGCACCTGTATGACGATCTTATCATGCTGCCGTGCTACCACTGGAACCGTGCGGTGGTGGTGAAGCCCGATCATCCTTTGGCGGGCAAAAGCAGCATCAGCATTGAAGAACTGGCGGCTTACCCGATCGTCACTTACACCTTCGGCTTTACCGGTCGCTCGGAGCTGGACACCGCCTTCAACCGCGCCGGCCTGACGCCGCGCATCGTCTTTACCGCCACTGACGCCGACGTGATTAAAACCTATGTTCGTTTGGGATTGGGGGTAGGGGTGATCGCCAGCATGGCGGTGGATCCGGTGCAGGATCCGGATCTGGTGACGGTGGATGCGCGCGATATCTTCACCTACAGCACCACTAAAATCGGCTTCCGCCGCAGCACCTTCCTGCGCAGCTACATGTACGACTTCATTCAGCGCTTCGCGCCGCACCTGACGCGCGACGTGGTCGACAGCGCAGTGGCGCTGCGCTCCAACGAAGAAATTGAAGCGATGTTCAAGGACATCAAGCTGCCGATTAAGTAATCGTTGACGATATCAAATCAAACCCGGTTAGGCGCCTGCTAAACCGGGTTTTTTTAGCCCGGAAACCCGCACCTTCCTTGTTTCTCAGGATCATCCTGAAAAGCCGCCGTCCTCTTTTCAACCCGTTAGCCTCTAAGTAGACTGCAAAACGTTCGGATAATTGAGTATGGAAATTCAACGTTATGCAGATATGCAGGCTTAACTACGCTGATTTATCGAGTGATTTCCAGATCCTTCGGGATGCGCTGCTAAGACGTAGAAAGGTGAGAGTGCCTGGAGGTCGAGGGCTGATGGCGTACGGTCGTATAGATGTTCAAGGCGAGCCTGATTACAGTAAATGCGTGGTATCACAATGAAAAAAGTCTCTGGATTGTTCTGTTCTTGTTGCTAACCTTTTTGTTGTTGCGCTACCTGCCAGACGGAATTTTCGACAGCTTCGTTTCCAACAACATAGAAATTAGCGGTGATGGTGAAATAGGGATGAATAGTTTCGACTCGGCTGTCATTGCCATTAAATTGGGTGTCTCTGCTATCATTGCTGCAGTTGTGCTCACAGTATGTCGCCGCCTGGTGCGCAAACCCCGCTAAAGCCGCGAGATTTTCGCTGCCAAAACGCCGCCTCGTTGCGGCGTTTTCGTTGACGCGTGGCCTAACCCCTTGGCTGCGCTCGCACTTCCTTCTTCTTGATTGTTCTCACCTATCGCTGTGATCAAATCGTGTTGTTATCAAAACGTTAACTTATCTTTGTGGTATCTTTAAACAAGACCTCACTGATTACCCTGTTTTAATCACAATAAGAAATGGAGGAGCTATGTCGTCCGATCTTCGTGAAACAAGTCTGGATAAGCTGGTTGCGCTGAATAGCGAATATTACTACTACAGTCTGCCGCTGGCGGCGAAGCAGCTGGGTGATATCGACCGGTTGCCGAAATCAATGAAAGTGCTGTTGGAGAACCTGCTGCGCCATGTGGATGGCGATACCGTGCAGGTTGACGACCTCAAGGCCATCGTCGCCTGGTTACAAACCGGCCATGCTGACCGTGAGATCGCCTACCGTCCGGCGCGCGTGCTGATGCAGGATTTTACCGGCGTTCCGGCGGTGGTGGATCTGGCGGCGATGCGTGAAGCGGTGCGGCGGCTGGGCGGCAATGTCGACCAGGTGAACCCGCTGTCGCCGGTGGATCTGGTGATTGACCACTCGGTTACCGTCGATGAATTCGGCGATGACAACGCCTTCGAAGACAACGTGCGTATCGAAATGCAGCGCAACCACGAGCGCTACACCTTCCTGCGCTGGGGGCAGAAAGCCTTCAACCGTTTCCGCGTGGTGCCGCCGGGCACCGGCATCTGCCACCAGGTCAACCTCGAATACCTCGGCCAAACGGTGTGGCACAGTGACGAAAGCGGTCGCCGCGTGGCCTATCCGGATACGCTGGTGGGCACCGATTCTCACACCACCATGATCAACGGCCTGGGCATTCTCGGCTGGGGCGTCGGCGGTATCGAAGCGGAAGCGGCGATGCTGGGCCAGCCGGTGTCGATGCTGATCCCGGACGTCGTCGGCTTTAAGCTGACCGGCAAGCTCCGCGAGGGCATTACCGCCACCGACCTGGTGCTGACGGTCACCCAAATGCTGCGTAAGCACGGCGTTGTCGGCAAGTTCGTCGAGTTTTACGGCGACGGCCTGGCCGATCTGCCGTTGGCGGACCGGGCGACCATCGCCAACATGTCGCCGGAGTTCGGCGCCACCTGCGGTTTCTTCCCGGTAGATGACGTCACGCTCGGCTACATGAAACTCAGCGGCCGCAGCGCCGAACAAATCGCGCTGGTGGAAGCCTACGCCAAGGCGCAGGGCATGTGGCGCAACCCGGGGGATGAGCCGGTATTCACCAGCTCGCTGGCGCTGGATATGTCGACGGTCGAGGCCAGCCTCGCCGGGCCGAAACGCCCGCAGGATCGCGTCGCGCTGCCGAATGTGCCGCAGGCGTTCAGGGCCGCTACCGAGTTGGATATCGGCGGCCACAAGACCAAGGCAGACAGCAAACCCTTTACGCTGGATGGGAAGCAGCACGAGCTGCACGACGGCGCGGTGGTGATCGCGGCGATCACCTCCTGCACCAACACCTCCAACCCGAGCGTGATGATGGCGGCCGGCCTGCTGGCGAAAAACGCCGTCAAGAAAGGGCTGCGCAGCAAGCCTTGGGTAAAAACGTCGTTGGCGCCGGGTTCCAAAGTGGTGACCGACTACTTCGACAGCGCCAAGCTCACCGCTTATCTGGAAGAACTGGGGTTCAACCTGGTGGGATATGGCTGTACCACCTGTATCGGCAACTCCGGGCCGCTGCCGGATCCTATCGAGCAGGCGATCAAAGAGGGCGATCTGACCGTGGGCGCGGTGCTGTCGGGCAACCGTAACTTCGAAGGGCGCATCCACCCGCTGGTGAAAACCAACTGGCTGGCCTCACCGCCGCTGGTCGTGGCGTATGCGCTGGCGGGCAGCATGAAGATCGATCTGACCAAAGAGCCGCTGGGCGAGGGCAATGACGGTCAACCGGTCTACCTGAAGGACATCTGGCCGAGCAGCCAGGACATTGCTCAGGCGGTGGAAGAAGTGCGCACCGAGATGTTCCACAAAGAATACGGCGAAGTGTTCGATGGCGACGCCAACTGGCAGGCGATCCAGGTGACCGGTTCGGCGACCTATCAATGGCAGGAGGATTCTACCTATATCCGCCATCCTCCGTTTTTCAGCACCATGAAGGTGAAACCGGATCCGGTGCAGGACATCAAGGACGCGCGCATTCTGGCGATTCTGGCCGATTCGGTGACCACCGACCACATCTCGCCGGCGGGCAACATCAAGCGCGACAGCCCGGCGGGGCGTTACCTGAGCGAGCACGGCGTGGCGCCGCAGGACTTTAATTCCTACGGTTCGCGCCGCGGTAACCACGAAGTGATGATGCGCGGCACCTTCGCCAACATCCGCATCCGCAACGAAATGGTGCCTGGCGTGGAGGGGGGCTATACCCGCCATATTCCGTCGCAGCAGCAACTGTCTATCTACGACGCCGCCATGCAGTACCAGCAGGAGAAAGTGCCGCTGGCGGTGATCGCCGGTAAAGAGTACGGTTCCGGCTCCAGCCGCGACTGGGCGGCGAAAGGGCCGCGCCTGCTGGGCGTGCGGGTGGTGATCGCCGAATCCTTCGAGCGCATTCACCGCTCCAACCTGATCGGCATGGGCATTTTGCCGCTGGAGTTCCCGCAGGGCGTGACGCGCAAAACGCTGGGGCTGACCGGGGACGAGCAGATCAGCGTCGGCGGCCTGCAACAGCTGCAGCCGGGCCAGACGGTGCCGGTACATATCACCTATGCCGACGGGCGCAAGGAGGTGATCGACACCCGTTGCCGCATCGATACCGGCAATGAGCTGACCTACTACGAAAACGACGGCATCCTGCACTACGTAATCAGGAAAATGCTGTAAATCGGGCAGTAAAAAGGGCGCCGCAAGGCGCCCTGATTGTCTTCACCGTGGCGGCGATCACTTCTGGTCGAGCAAATGGCCCATTTTGGCGGCCTTGGTCGCCAGATAGTGTTCGTTCTTCGGATTGCGGCCGACGATCAGCGGCACGCGCTCGCTGATATTGATACCGGCTTCGGTCAGGATCTCGACCTTTTTCGGGTTGTTGGTCAGCAAGCGCACCGCGTCGACGCCCAGCAGTTTGAACATGTCGGCGCACAAGGTGAAGTCGCGTTCGTCGGCGGCGAAGCCGAGCTGATGGTTGGCTTCCACGGTGTCTGCGCCCTTATCCTGCAGGGCATAGGCGCGGATCTTGTTCAACAGGCCGATATTGCGGCCCTCCTGGCGATGATAAAGCAGGATGCCGCGGCCTTCTTCGGCGATCTGCTCCAGCGCGGCTTCCAGCTGAAAACCGCAGTCGCAGCGCAGGCTGAACAACGCGTCGCCGGTCAGACATTCGGAATGCACGCGTGCGAGCACCGGCGCTTCACCGGAAATATCACCGAATACCAGCGCCAGATGATCGTGCCCGGTCGCCAGTTCTTCGAATCCTACCATCAGGAAATCGCCCCAAGGTGTCGGCAGTTTAGCCTCTGCCACCCGTTTAAGCTGCATGTCACTCTCCACAAAAACCTACGATTCAATCATTGTCGCGCATCCTAAGTCCGGTTAGTGCATTGACCAAGACTAAAACGTGCTACGCCGATCTCTATTTCGTTAATTATCGGCTATTTTGCCACAACTTCTTGCCGGGCGGTGCTCAGCAAACCAGCAGATGGCGTTTTCTGGCCACCTATTATTGCGATAGGTTGTCTATCTGTTTAATTTTTCGCGTGTTATCAAGATTGCACTCTTGTTACACTGCAGCCTGATTCACGCAGAGGAAAACGGGAATGTATGAGATAGCAAAACGCACGGCGGGCGGCGCGTTGCTGCTGCTGTTGATGCCGCTGGCGGTCTGGGTATCCGGCTGGCACTGGCAACCCGGCGGCAATGACCGGCTGCTGAAAGCGCTGTACTGGGTGACCGAAACCGTGACCTCGCCGTGGGGCATTCTGACCAGCGCGATCCTCTGCGGTTGGTTTTTGTGGTGCCTGCGCTTTCGGCTGAAGCCGGCCATCGGTCTGGCGATGCTGCTTTTCGCCGCGCTGTTGATTGGGCAGGGCGTGAAGTCGTTGATCAAGGATCGGGTGCAAGAGCCGCGTCCTTTCGTGGTGTGGTTGGAGCAAACCCACGGCGTGGACGGCAAGTATTTCTACTCGCTGCAGCGCAAAGAGCGCAGCGCGCTGGTGCGCGAGCAACTGCAAGACCAGACGCTGGTGCCGGGCTGGCTGCGCAAGCACTGGCAGTTTGAAACCGGCTTTGCTTTTCCGTCGGGGCACACCATGTTCGCCGCCACCTGGGCGCTATTGGGCGTAGGGCTGCTGTGGCCGCGCCGCCATTACAAAACCGTCGCGATCCTGATGGTGTGGGCGGCCGGGGTAATGGGCAGCCGCTTGCTGCTGGGCATGCACTGGCCGCGCGATCTGGCAATGGCCACGTTGATCAGTTGGTTGCTGGTGGTGATCACCTGCTGGCTGGCGCAGCGCTGGTTCGGTCCTCTGACGCCGCCGCCGCAAGAGCAGCAGGAAATCGCGGCGCGCAAGCCGGAGAAATGAACGTTATGTGACCATGTCACAAAAAGCGCGGCGCCAGATCGGCGCCGCATTAACCGCTTACATTTTCCCGCCATTGCAATCCGCGCCGTCGCCCCCATATCCTTATAAATTCGACGTTTTGAGAAGCTTTCTCATCAATTTGTTCGTTAAAGCCGTTTACTGCCGAATATGCCAGCAGATATGTGGTTTTATCGTGCCGCAGGGTTTCCCTGCCGCAACGGGAAATGCTAACTTAAGGGTTAGGGACGCCACGTTTTGGCATCGTTCATCCGATTCACTCGGCATCGCGGGAAAGAATGTGAAATATTTGCTGATTTTTTTGTTGGTTCTGGTGATCTTCGTGATTTCCGTCACCTTGGGTGCGCATAACGATCAGGTGGTCAATTTTAACTATCTGGTTGCGCAGGGCGATTATCGCGTATCGACCCTGTTGGCCACGCTGTTTGGCGCCGGTTTCATTCTCGGCTGGATCATTTGCGGTCTGTTCTATCTGCGTACGCGCATTGCGCTGGGCCGCGCCGAGCGCAAGATCAAAAGGCTGGAGCTGCAGCTTGAGCAGCCCGCTGAACCGGCGGCTCAGGCCGTTGTCAGCAAGGAATAACCCTCTATGTTAGAACTGCTGTTTCTGTTGCTGCCCGTGGCTGCCGCGTACGGTTGGTACATGGGGCGCAGAAGCGCTCAGCAGGATAAACAGCAAGAAGCCAACCGCCTGTCGCGTGAATACGTGGCAGGGGTGAACTTTCTGCTTTCAAACCAGCAGGATAAGGCGGTCGATCTGTTCCTCGACATGTTGAAAGAGGACAGCAACACCGTTGAGGCCCACCTGACGTTGGGCAACCTGTTCCGCTCGCGCGGCGAAGTCGACCGCGCTATCCGCATCCATCAGGCCTTGATGGAAAGCGCTTCCCTGACCTTTGAGCAGCGCCTGTTGGCGGTGCAGCAGCTGGGCCGTGACTATATGGCCGCCGGGCTTTACGACCGCGCGGAAGACATGTTCAGCCAGTTGACTGACGAAGCGGATTTTCGCGTCTCGGCGCTGCAGCAACTGCTGGTGATCCATCAGGCGACCAGCGACTGGCAGAAAGCGATCGACGTGGCGGAAAAGTTGGTCAAGCTGGGCAAAGAGAAACAACGCGTCGAGATCGCGCACTTTTATTGTGAACTGGCGCTGCAGGCGATGGGCAGCGACGATCTCGATCGGGCGATGAGCCTGCTCAAGCGTGCGGACGCGGCCGATAAACAATGCGCGCGCGTGTCCATCATGTTCGGGCGCATTTACATGGCGCAAAACGACTACGCCAAAGCAGCGGAGTCGCTGCAACGCGTATTGAGTCAGGATAAAGAGCTGGTCAGCGAAACGCTGCCGATGCTGCAGGAATGCTACCGGCACCTGCCGGAACAGCAGCACAACTGGGCTGATTTCCTGAAGCGCTGCGTGGAAGAGAACACTGGCGCAACCGCCGATCTGATGCTGGCCGAAATCATCGAGCAGCACGAAGGGCGCGACGTGGTGCAGGTCTATATCAACCGCCAGCTGCAGCGTCATCCCACTATGCGGGTGTTTTATCGGCTGATGGATTATCACCTGGCGGACGCTGAAGACGGCCGTGCGAAAGAGAGTCTGCTATTGTTGCGCGATATGGTCGGCGAGCAAATTCGCACCAAGCCGCGTTACCGCTGCCACAAATGTGGCTTCACCGCGCACTCGCTCTATTGGCATTGTCCGTCGTGTCGCGCCTGGTCATCGGTTAAACCGATCCGCGGTCTGGACGGACAATAGCGCGGCGGTGAGACAAAATAAAACGGGGCGATTGATCGCCCCGTTTTTCTATGTTCATCGCTTACTTTTTCTTGCCGCCTTTAGCGCCGGTTTTCAATAGCTGACGCAGCTTCTTCAGCTCTTTTTGGCTCAGAGGCTGTTCGATTTCTTCTTCGGTGCTTTGATTGTCGATCTCGCCGTGGTGCAGGTCGTCCGCTTTCTTGGCCGGTTTTTCTGCCTTGACGACGGGCGCGTTGAAGCTGCTTTCCAGGCGCTGGCACACTTCCACGCTCAATGAAAATTCGTTTTCAGCGGCGGCGGCGCGGATTTTCTCCTTCAGTGCCAGAGGAATTTTAATGGTAAGTGTCGATATCTCGCTCATTTTGAAAGCCTTTCTGCAGGAAGATGCCTTCAAGCTAAGCCACTGGCGATCGGGTGTCTAGTGTGTAATAAAAATTTAATATTTTTGTAACAATAAAGAGCGGGGCAAATGCGGGGTTTTTAAGCGGGAAACAGAGGCAGGGCCCGAAATCTCGGGCCCTGTACCGGAATCCTTATTTGTAGATGATTGCGGTGCCGCTCAACATGTTGTTACCGCCGGCGGAGATAATGCGGTAGCTGCTGGCGCCCTGAGCATCTGCTTTAGCGGCCAGTTTTTTCTCCAGGCTGCTGAGGGTGGTTGCGTGGCCTGCGGAAACGACGCCGGTCGCGGTCAGGCTATCGGCCTGCTGGCTGTTGATCGGCTCAGCGGCCAAAGTGGCGAAAGAGGTCAGTGCGATAGCGGCAGCGGCTGCAAAATATTTGATGGTTTTCATGAGTGACTCCAGTCTGTTTATTTAGGAAGGAAGCCATTCGCTTCCGATGTGGTGAATAATAAAGCATCTGGGCCGATTGAAAATCTGATAATGCTGAGCAAGTGGTTCAAAATATTTGATTGATAATTTACGCATCTTTACGGCGTTTTACGCTGCGTGGTTTATTGCTGACGCGCTTACGTTGACGCGCCATGACAAAGACGCAAGGTAACATGACAGAGCGCCGGTGCGCGCTGCGGCTGGGATTTCTGGCCCCTGGCATGTAGAATGCGGCGGTCAGTTTCGCGGGTGAGTCCCTGATTATCTCCATTTTACAGAAGGTAGAAGAAATGAAGTCTGAAAATAACACTAATAACAATGACTTAAAATCATCTCCAATCGTTGTGGCGTTGGATTACGCCGATAAGAACGCTGCGCTGGCGTTCGCCGACCGTATCGATCCGCAAGACTGCCGGCTGAAAGTGGGCAAGGAAATGTTCACGCTGTTTGGGCCGCAGCTGGTGCGCGATCTGCACGGGCGCGGCTTCGACGTATTTCTTGACCTGAAATTCCACGATATTCCCAATACCACGGCGCATGCGGTAGCCGCAGCGGCCGAGCTGGGCGTTTGGATGGTCAATGTGCATGCCAGCGGCGGCGCGCGCATGATGACCGCCGCTAAAGAAGCGCTGGTGTCATACGGGGCGGATGCGCCGCTGCTGATCGCCGTCACGGTGCTGACCAGCATGGAAGCGGAAGACCTTCGCGGCATCGGCATCGAGGCCAGTCCGGCAGAACACGCCGAGCGCCTGGCGCGCCTGACCCGCGACTGCGGGCTGGACGGCGTGGTATGTTCGGCACACGAAGCGCAGCGCCTGAAGGCCGCCTGCGGGCAGGCTTTCCAACTGGTGACGCCGGGGATCCGCCCTGAAGGCAGCGCGGCGGGCGATCAGCGTCGTATTATGACGCCGGTGCAGGCGCAGGCCGCCGGCGTGGACTATATGGTGATTGGGCGTCCGATCACCCAATCTGCGGATCCGGCCGCGACGCTGCGCGCGATCCGCGCCTCTTTGGCCTGAGGAAGCGATGATGAATGACGATAACAGCCGTCTGGTGTATTCCACGGACACCGGTCGCATCAAGCAGGAAGAGGTTAAACCGCAACGCGCCAAGGGCGATGGCGTCGTGCGCATCCAGCGCCAGACCAGCGGCCGCAAGGGGAAGGGCGTGTGCCTGATTACCGGCGTCGATCTGGATGATGCCGCGCTCGACAAACTGGCGGCCGAACTGAAAAAGAAATGCGGCTGCGGCGGCTCGGTGAAAGAGGGAGTCATCGAGATCCAGGGCGATAAACGCGATCTGCTCAAACAGCTGCTGGAAGCCAAAGGCATGAAGGTCAAACTGGCGGGCGGTTGAGGCGAATCGCCATGCCGCAGTGCAATGCTGCGGCATGGCTAGAGGTTGTTGCTGCCGGGGGTTAACCCGTTAACGGCGAAAGAACTATAGACTTAAAGTAAAACAGACCTGAAATCATCGTTATTGGTTAATACGTCAAAGCGCCGAGGCGCTTTTGCCCGCCCGTCGGCGGAGGAGCATCGGGCAGGTTATTTGCCAACCTGGTGACCGATGATGCCGCCCACCGCAGCCCCACCCAGCGTGCCCAAAGCGCTGCCGTTGGTCAGCACTGCACCGCCGACTGCACCGGCGCCGGCGCCGATAGCGGTGTTGCGATCGCGTTTGGACATGTTGGAACAGGCGCTCAGTGAAAACGCCAGAGTCAGAGCCAGAGCGGCGGTGGCGAAACGTTTATTGATAATCATCATAATGACTTCTCCTTAGCATTGGCTATATGGAAGTGCCCTATAAGTATAGGCGTTAACCATAAATCAGGCCTGCTGTTGATTCCCATACGGTATCGATATAAAAAATGGCATTTTTTGTTAACGGCCGAATAATTAGCGGGTTACGGCCCAAAAGTTACCGAAGCTGAGTATAGGTTTCTCGGGAAGGATAAACAGGTAAATAGTCTTAAAATCCCGCTGCGCAAGGGAAACGGCGGGCGGCGTGGCCCGCGCGGCGCGTTATTCGTTGACCAGCTCCACCTGTACGCCCTGACGTTTCAGCTGATGCTGATACTCCAGCGCCAAACGTGAATCGGTGATCACCCGGCTGATTTGCCCCGGCTGCGCCAGCGGGTTGGGTTGGATCTGGCCAAATTTGCTGGAGTCCGTCAGCACGATATTCTCCACGCCCTTGGCCAGCACCGCGCTGACCACGTCGGCGCGCATCATGTCGCGGCCGGTAAAGCCGGTTTCGGCCTGAAAGCCGTCGATGCCGATAAACGCCTTGTTGAAATGCACCTGCTGAATGCACAGCCGCGTGAGTGGGCCGACCACGGTCTCGCTTTTCTTCTGATACATGCCGCCGAGGACAATCACGTCGCAGTCGGTTTCTTTCAGCAGGTTGGCGATATAGTGGCTGACGGTGATCAGCGTAATGCGCTTGCGTTCGGCAATATAGCGCGCCAGCAGGGCGTTGGCGCTGCCGCTTTCGATAAAGATCGTCTCGCCGTCGTTGACCTGCGCCGCGGCGTACTGTGCCAATCGTTGTTTGAGGGTGAAATTGGACATCATGCGAGCGTCGACGTCGTCGCTCTCCAACGCCACGGCGGAACCGTGTACCCGTTTCAGATAACTGCGTTTTTCCAGCAGGTTGAGATCCTGCCGGATGGTGACTTCCGATACGCCCGAGGCGCGCGCCAGCTCATTGACGCTGATCCGCCGGCGATCGTTAACCAACTGCAATATGGTCTGTTGTCGTAAATTCATATCGGCCTGATGATGCGGCCGCCAAGGCGCGGCCACTAAGAGTCAAAGGTTTAAAGAGTATGTTCTGTGCGCGCAATAATATCATCCTGCGCCTCAGGGGATAATGCGGTAAAGAAGGCGGAATAGCCAGCTACGCGAACCACTAAATCACGATATTGGTCAGGGTGTTGCTTCGCCGCCAGCAGCGTTTCGCGCGACACGATGTTGTACTGCACATGCCAGCCGCGATAGCTCTCGAAGAAGGTGCGCAACATCAGCATCAGCTTTTCCCGATCGCGCGGGTTGTCCAGCGTCGCTGGATTCAGCTTTTGATTGAGCAACACGCCGCCGAGGATCGCCTCGGTCGGCAACTTGGCGAGCGAATTGAACACCGCCGTTGGCCCCAGGTGGTCCGTACCAGACGCCGGACTGGCGCCTTCCGCCAGAGGCTGGTGCGCCTTGCGCCCATCCGGCGTGGCCAGGGTGGCGGCGCCGAAGGGCACGTTGGCCGAAATCGACGAGGTGCCAGCGTAGTAGCCGCCGCCGATCGGTCCGCGGCCGAAGCGGGTGTTGCGGTACTGCTTCAGTTCCTCGATGTAGGTTTGATAGGCTCGCACCAGCAGCCGATCGACGTCGTCCACGTCGTTGCCGTATTTGGGCGCGGCGTTGAGTAGCCGCTGGCGCAGCTGTTCGCCATCCAGCCCGGCGAAGTCTTCGGCCAGCGCCGTCGCCAGCTGCTGCTGGCCGATCGCCCCTTGGTCGAACACCAGTTTGCGCACCGCCGCCAGGCTGTTGCCCAGGTTGGCGATGCCGACCTGCAGGCCGGAAACCCAATCGTATTTGGCGCCGCCTTGTTTGATGCTTTTGCCGCGTTCAATGCAGTCATCCACCAGCGCTGAGCAGAGGATATCGTGGGCGTTCTCCTCCAGCACGCTGTCTACCACGCACTCGATCTCGATCGACTTGCGCGTGTAGTAGCGGATTTGCCGATCCCAGGCGGTTAAGACTTGCTCGAAATCGGCGAAGTTTCCTTTGGACAGCGCCTGTTCCTGCGGCAGGAAAATCTGCCCGGACGTGGCGTCGCGGCCTTGTTCCAGCGCCGCCAGCAGCACGCGGGCGAAGTTGATGAAGCTCATGCCGGTGCAGCGATAGCCCCATTTGCCGCCGACGGCGGTCTCGATACAGCCGATGGCGGCGTAGTCGTAAGCGTCCTGCGGTTCGACCCCCAGCTTGATGAACTCGGGAATGACGATTTCGTCGTTGTTGAATGCCGGCATGCCGAAGCCGCAGCGGATCACCTGTACGCAGGCGTCGAGGAAACCGGCGCTCATCCCGGCGTGGTAACGCACGCTGAGGTTGGGCTGGGTGGAACGCAGGCGGCCGCAGGATTCGAGAATGGCGTAGGACAGCGGATTGACCGCGTCACACGGCCGGCCGTCGATCAGTTTTTGCCCGCCGATGGTAACGTTCTGGTACAGCGGGCTGCCGGCGGAGGCCTTGGAGTGCGAGCCGGAGCGGATCTTGTTGACCTCCAGCAGCTTCAGCCAGCAGCTGTGCAGCAGCTCGATGGCGTCTTCCCGCGCCAGGTTTTGCTCCAGCTCCACGTCGCGCCGATACCAGGGATAGAGATACTGATCGAGGCGGCCAAAGGAAACCGAATGGCCGTTGGATTCGATCTGCAACGTCAGCTGGATGAAATAGCACAGCTGCAGCGCCTGCCAGAAGGTTTGCGGCGGGCGATGGGCGATCCGGTCGCAGTTGTCTGCGATAGCCAGCAGCTCGGCGCGCCGCCAGTCGCGGGCTTCGTTTTGCGCCATGTCGCGCGCCAGGCGAGCGAAGCGCAAGATGTGTTCGCTCAGCGCCGTCAGCACAATATCGATAGCGTTGAGAAACTGCGCCTTGTGCAGATCTTCCCACTCGGTCAGACGCAGGCGGCTGCGGCGCGCGTTCACCTTTTCACGCAGGCCATCGAGGCCTAACTCCAGCAGCAGCGGGAAGTTGACCGCCAGATGGGCGTCCCCGGAGGTCATATTGCCCTCGGCCTTGATGATGCCGGTGGCCAGCAGCGCCTTTTGTTCGTCGGTAAACATGCCGTAGCAGCGATCCTGCACCGTTTGGCCGCGCCACCAGGGGCACAGACGATGCAAAATTGCCTTGTTCTCGTCGCTGACCGAAAAACCGGCGCCCGGCCGGTCGGCCAACTGGTCTATTTCGTTTTCTATCCAGCCGACGGTGTATTCGGGGAAGATCGGCGCGGCGCGCAGCTCGCTGGCCTGGTTGCCGACGATCAGCTCGTCGTTGGCGATCCAGATGCTGCGTTTCGCCAGATGGTTGGCCAACGCCAGGGCGCGGCGCACCGGCAGCGGCTTGTCCTGATGCTGCTGATAGGCCTCGGTATAGTGCTGCGCGCGTTCGGTGCACACCGGCGGTTTGACGATGTGAATCAGCGCATTCTTATGCGCCTGGATACGGGCGCTCAGGGTAGTCAAATCCAACGTGGTCATGGTGTTATCCTCGCAAAATGGCGGTCAGGCCCTTGGCGCCGGCATAGTCTTCGGCGAAGGCCAGCAGGTCGGGTGCGTCCAGTGGCGTGCGGGCGGCACGGTAGGATTCGCCGAGCAGGTGGTACTTGTTGATGCCAAGCGTGTGGTACGGCAGAAAGTGGATCTCCGACACGCCGATCTCGTCGGCGGCGAAGTCGACGATGGCACGGACAGAGCGGCGATCTGCGTTGAAATCGGGGATCAGCGGCACGCGTACGGTCATTTGCGCGCCGTGCGCCGCCAGCCGACGAAAATTGCTCATCACCCGGCGGGCGGAACCGCCGGTCCAGGCTCTGAAGCGCGCTTCGTCGGTGTGTTTGAGATCGGCCAGCAGCAGATCCAGCCACGGCAGCGAAGGGGCGATATAACGCCATGGGACGTGCAGGCAGGATTCGACGGCGGTGTGGATGCCGGCCTCGCGGCCGCGCCGCAGCAGGTCCGCCGCGATGTCCGGCTGCATAAAGGGTTCGCCGCCGGACAGCGTTAAACCGCCGCCGCTGCGCAGGTAGAAAGGCTTATCCCGCATCACCTCGGCCATGATATCGTCGGGGTTGATCGGGCTGCCGCACAGACTGAGTGCGCCGGTCGGGCAGGCGGCGGCCAGGGCGGCATAATCGTCTGCGCTAATCAGCTCGCGTTGCAGCGTCAGCGGCCCGTCGGTGCGTTGCAGCCCTTGCGGACAACGCTCGGCGCACAGCGTGCAGCCGCTCAGGCACAGACGTTCGTCAAACAGCAGGTCTGCGTGGCGCGAGCGGCTTTCCGGGTTCTGACACCACCGGCAGCTCAGCGGGCAGCCTTTTAAAAAGACCACGCTGCGGATGCCCGGGCCGTCATGGGTCGAGTAGCGCTGCACATTGAAGATCATGAGTCACCCGTTTGGCGTTGCTGTATCTTTCGCCATTAAAGATGTTTCGAATGAAAGTTGAATTGATTTTGATCAAAAGTTAGCGCGGTTTTTGCCCTATGATGATCAGAGTTTGAATCCGCCTACAGAACATGACACAGGAGTCCGTGATGGAGCTTTATCTCGATACCGCCGATGTGACCGCGGTAAAACGCCTGGCGCGCATTCTGCCGCTGCACGGCGTCACCACCAACCCGAGCATCTTGGCGAAGGAAGGCAAGCCGATCTGGGAAGTGCTGCCCGCGCTGCGCGACGCCCTCGGCGGCACCGGCAAGCTGTTTGCACAGGTGATGGCGACCGATGCGGAACGTATGGTGGCGGAGGCGGCGCTGCTCAGCCAGCGGGTACCGGGGCTGGTGGTGAAAATCCCGGCGACCGCCGAAGGGCTGGCGGCGATCAAGAAGCTTAAAACGATGTCCATTCCGACGTTGGGCACCGCGGTGTACGGCGCTGCACAGGGGCTGTTGGCGGCCTTGGCCGGGGCGGAATATGTGGCGCCTTACGTCAACCGGGTGGACGCGCAGGGCGGCGACGGCATCGAAATGGTGCACGAGCTGCAGCAGCTGTTGAGCCTGCATGCGCCGTCGGCGCAGGTGCTGGCCGCCAGTTTCAAAACGCCGCGCCAGGCGCTGGAGTGCCTGTTGGCGGGCTGCCAGGCCATCACGCTGCCGGTGGACGTCGCGGAGCAGTTCCTGAATGCGCCGGCAGTGCAGGCCGCAGTCGAGAAATTCGAACAGGATTGGCAAGGGGCGTTCGGCAGCAATTTGTTGAGCTGATAACGGCCTGATGTGTTAATTTTCTTCCCGATCGACAATTAATTTTAAAGGATGACGCATCATGGCGTCATCCTTCCGCAGTTTCGCCATTCTTCTCATGCCGCCGTCTCCCTTATGGTTTTGTGAACCGCAGTGCCATAAAGCTGTTGATTTTTCTCCCTCGAAGCTCATAATTCGCCCAAGAGTAAGTTTATTTACATTAATTTACGTAACTTATGATTTTGGTTAGATAAATAACTATAAGTAACAGTGAGGAGCCAAGGATGCGCTCAGATAATGCTCGTGCTTTACTCTATTCTATCCGCTGTGGGCTGTCGGGATTATTGATAGGCGTTGTACCCCTGTTTTCCGCTTCGGCGGCTACCAGCGATGGTATGGCGTCCATTGATGCCCGCGAACAGCAGCGCCAGCAGGAGCGCGAGCGTGCCCTGCAACAGCAAAATGCCCCGCAGGCCGATGCGCGCCTTTCCCGTCCCGACGTTGTGCTGCCCAATTACCCAATCGATGAACGCCCTTGTTTCATCATCAACCGGCTAGCGTTGGACGGGGAGTCTGCCGATCGCTTTCAGTGGGCGTTGGGCGCAGCAGCAGATGCCGAAGGCCGCTGTTTGGGCGGCCAGGGCATTGCGCTTGCCATCAGCAAGGTGCAAAACGTCATACTGGCGAAAGGCTATGTCACTACACGCGTAATGGCGCAGGAGCAGGACCTGACTACAGGCGTGTTGACGCTGACGTTGCAACCGGGGCGCATCGGTGATATCCGTTTCGAGGAACCGGTCTCCTGGCGGGGACGGATATGGAACGCTATTCCGGCCTCACACGGTGATATCCTTAACTTGCGTGATATCGAACAGGGGCTGGAGAACTTTAGACGAGTGCCCAGCGCCAGTGCCGACATCAAAATCGTACCCGGTGCCCAAGAGGCCACCAGCGATCTGCAGGTCAACTGGCACGAGGGGCGGCCGGTGCGGCTCAGCCTGGGGCTGGACGACAGCGGCTCCAAAAGTACCGGGCGCTATCTCGGTTCGGCCACTCTGGCACTCGATGCGCCGTTTGCGCAAAATGACCTTTTCTACGCCAACATCGGCAAGGATGTGTTTCAGCACGGGCCGTTTGGCAACCGTTCACATACGCTGAATTACTTCTTCCCGGTGGGATATTGGGCCTTCTCGGCCAATTACAACGACTACACCTACCATCAGAACATCCCTAACGCCAACGAGGTGCTGCGCTATAGCGGCAAGAGCGACAACATTCAGTTGACCGTTTCCCGATTGCTGTACCGCGACCAGTCGCACAAGTTAACGCTTAACCTGCGCGGCTACCGCAAACATTCCACTAACGCCGTGGACGACGTTGATATTGCGTCGCAAAAACGCCGGACCGCCGGCTGGGAGCTGGGGCTTAACCAGCGCAGTTACCTCGGTACCACCACGTTGGATGCGAATATCAGCTGGCGCCGCGGTACCGGGGCGTTCAATGCCTTGCCTGCGCCGGAAGAATCGCGTCACGAAGGCAGTGCGCGTACAGGCATTTTGCTCGGCGACCTGGGTATCAACCGGCCTTTCTTCTGGGGTGAGCAGCCCTGGCGGGTTTATACCAGTGTGCGGGGCCAGTGGAGCCAGAATGCGTTGACGCCGCAGGAGCGGATGGCCATTGGCGGGCGTTACACGGTGCGCGGCTTTGACGGCGAGCAGATGCTGTCCGGCGAAAAAGGGCTGCTGTGGCGCAACGAAATCGCCTGGAATGCGTTTTCTCGCGGGCACGAACTGTATATGGCTGCCGACTACGGCCGGGTGGACGGCCCGGGCACCCGCTACCTGGTGGGGCATCAGTTGGCGGGCAGTGCGCTCGGTGTGCGCGGTGCGCTGTGGGGGCGATTCAGCTATGACCTGTTTGCCGGCGTGCCGCTCTACAAGCCCGCAGGGTTCCATACCTCCGGTGCGACCGCGGGTTTTAGCGTAAATCTGGAAATCTGAACATCGCGATACCGGCAACGTTGCTGATACTGACCTGATTGGACTGACTTTTCTCACGGATGTGACCCATGAACAAACATTGTTATCGCCTTATCTTCAGCCGCACTCACGGGGAACTGCGGGTGGTGTCCGAACTGGCTCGCAGCTGCAGCAGCGAACCGGGCCAGCGCATCGGCTCAGGGATAACGACTGGACGTCGTCTGTGGGTCACCTTGCGTCGGTCAGTGTGGCTGCTTGGGCTGCTCATGTTCGCCGGCCCCGTCATGGCAGACGGCATTGTCGCGGACGGCGGTGCCAATCCTTCCCAGCGGCCGGAGGTCATCAATACCCAGAGCGGCTTGCCGCAGGTCAACATCACAGCCCCCAACCAGGCTGGGGTCTCACATAACCAGTATCAGCAGTTCGATGTCGACGCCAAAGGCGCCATCCTCAATAACTCGGCGGTGATGACCTCGACCCAGATGGCCGGGATGATCCAGGGTAACCCTAACCTCAATCCCAATTCCGCGCCGGCGCGTGTCATCCTCAACGAAGTCAACAGCAACAATCCCAGCCAGTTGCGCGGTTTTATGGAAGTGGCCGGCGGCAAGGCGCAGGTGATTGTGGCCAACCCCGCCGGCATTGTCTGCAACGGCTGCGGCACCATCAATGCCGGGCGCATGACGCTGACCACAGGCCGTCCGCAACTGAACGCCGATGGCAGCTTGGCGGGTTACCTGGTTGAGCGCGGCGTGGTGCGCATCGAGGGTGGCGGACTTAACGGGGATACCCGTCATGATACCGAGTACGTCGATATTCTGGCGCGCGCGGTGGAGGTCAACGCCGGCGTCTGGGCTAAAGAAGGCATGTCGGTGGTGGCCGGTCGTAACCGCGTGAGTGCGGACGGTAAAACCGCGACACCGCTTTCAGACGACGGCAGTACCAGACCAGAGCTTGCCATCGACATGGGGCAGATGGGCGGCATGTACAGCGGCAGTATCCGCATGATTGGCACTGAGGCCGGCGTTGGCGTGCGCAACCAGAACGGGCAAGTTCAGGCAGGCAAAACGCTCACTGTCAGCAGCGAAGGCAAGCTCAGCTGGCGCTCTGATGCGCCGGATGCGGCCACGCAGGCCAACGGCGATATTCAGCTGGCGGCAAAAGGCGACATCGAGACGCACGGCAAAGTGTACAGCGGTAGCCAACTGGCCGCGCAGAGTCGCGAGGGAATGTTGACGCAGTCCGGTACGCTGGCGGCGGCCGGGGATGTGCACCTGAACGCCGCGCGTGGCATCCAGAGCAGCGGCCACCTGCTGGCGGGCAGCAATGCCGACAGCACGCTGGTCCAGGATGCCAATCTGCAGCTCGATAGCCAGGGCGATATCCGCGCCAGTGGCGGTCTGCTCAGTAAAAAGAGCGTCAACGTGTCCGGACGCCGGGTGGATATCAGCGGCGCACAGGTTGCGACTGGTCGTACCGCGCTGACGGCACGTGACGGCGGCGTTGCCTTGCGCCAGTCCACCGTTGACAGCGGTGAGCTGGCCGTGAGTACGACGGAAAATGTGGATGCACAGCAGGCCAAAGTCAAGGCTGGGCGCTGGACGGTAGATGCTGACAATCTGTTCAACCAACAGGCGACCTGGTCACAGACCGGTGATGGTGAGAGCCGTTTTACCCTAGCGGGCTCATTGGATAACAGTGACGGTGCCATCGAGGCGCAGAACCTCCGGCTTTCGGCCAGCCAGTTAGTCAATCAGCGAGGCCGCCTGGTGGCGCTGGGGAGCGCGGCGCAGCACTGGCAGGTCGGCGGCCTGCTCGACAATACCGGCGGGACGCTGGGCAGTAACGGCGACCTGCGTCTCGATGCCGGGCGCCTCGATAATCAGGGGGGCACGTTAAAAACCCAGTCGGGGCTCACGCTCCATGCTAATGGCGCGGTGAATAATGCCGGGGGCAACCTGCTGGCTGGGAACGGCCTGACGCTTGAGGCGGGCAGCGATCTGAATAACGCGTCCGGAACCCTGAGCGGTGATGACGTACGTCTGGTGGCGCAGCGGTTGGATAACACGCAGGGACAGGTCATCGGTCAGGGCAATCTCGATCTGACATCCAGCCGCCTGGATAATCAACGCGGCCTCATTGGTGCCGGCAAGGCGTTGGATATCCATACCGGCGACTGGGACAACCGCGGGGGTACGGCGCAAGGCGAAACGGCCGTCACGGCAACGGCAACGAACCTCAACAACGACGGCGGCAAGCTGCTGTCAGGCCAGGCATCAACCCTGACCACCTCGGGTAACACCAGCAACCGCGACGGCGAAATTAGCGCCGCGGTGCTGACGGTGAAGTCTGCTCGCCTCGACAACACGCAGGGCAAGGTGATTGGCCAAGCGCAGCTTGACCTGCATGCCCGCCAGGGGGTGGACAATACGCAGGGGGTGCTGGGCGCCGGGCAGACGTTGACCCTGCGCACCGACGGTAAGTTGAATAACCGCCGTGGCACGATATCGGGGAGCGGGCAAACCCACATAGCGGCAGGGAGCGTGCGCAACGAGGCCGGCAAACTGCTGGGCGGGCAACAACTGGTGTTGAACAGTGCGGCTGAGTTGGTGAACCGCGAGGGCGAAATCAGCGGCGAGTCACTCACACTGGCGGCGCAGCGCCTCGATAACGCTCAGGGCAAGGTAGTCGCCAGGCAGGATGCGGATCTGACGGCGAAGCAAGGGCTGAGCAACACCGCCGGCTGGCTTGAAGGCGGCAATAGACTCACCGTCAAGACCGATGGCGACTGGGACAATCAGGGCGGCACCGCACAAGGCGGCCGGCAGGTCACCGCCAGCGCGCAGTCGCTCGACAATACTGGCGGGCATCTGCAGTCCGGCGGTGACCTGACACTTGACGCCGCAGGCAATATCCTCAATCGCACCGGTATACTGACCGCGCAGCAGGCCCTTGCTGTTAACGGCGGTGCGACCAGCCTGTTCGATAATGATGGCGGCTCGTTGCAGAGCGGCGGCGATCTGTCTCTGCTGGGAGGGCAGTTGACCAACCGCGCCGCCGGTGTGGTGCTCGGTGGGCAGGTGCTTTTCTTGAACCTGACCGGCGACTGGGACAATCGGGGCGGCACGTTTACCGGCAATGGGCGCACCGAGGTGCGCGCCGCCAGTCTGCGCAATGCCCTGGGTGCAATCAACGCGCTGGGCAGCCTGGACATGCAGTTCACCGGCAAGCTGGATAACGGCCAGGGGCGGATTTTTAGTCAGTCGTCTCAAATGCTGCAGGCGCAGGACATTTTCAACGCCCGGGGCTGGATGGGCAGTCAGGGCGGCTGGCAGGCGAACAGCGGCGGTTTTGACAATACGGAAGGTAGCGTACAGAGCCTGCAGGCCGCACAGCTTGCGGCTGACTGGCTGGGTAACGCTAAAGGTGTACTACAGTCGGCACACGACCTGGCGCTGCGCATCAAGCAGGATATCGATAATCGCAACGGCAAGGTTTTGGCGCAGGGGCAGCTTGCTGTTACGGGTGCCAAAGACGGCGAACACGCCGGCGCCGTCAATAACGCTGGCGGTCAGTGGCTGGCCGGCGAGGGGCTGAGTATCGCCGCCCGTTCGCTCGACAATACGCAGGGCGGGCTGCTCTACAGCCAGAAACAACAACGCCTTATGCTGAGCGATGCGCTGAACAACCGCGATGGGAAAATGCAGAGTGGTGAGGCGCTTCAACTTGACGCACAAGCGCTGAATAACGCCGGCGGGACGATAGACGGCCAGCAACAGGTGACACTGCGCATTTTTGGCTTGCTGGAAAATACCGGCGGTGCAGTGCGCAGCAATGGTGGTCAAGAGGTGTCGGCCGCCGGTATCAATAATACGCGCGGCGTATTCAGCAGCCGTGGCGGCATCACGGTGACATCAAAGCAGCTGAACAACGACGGCGGCACGCTCATCAGTCAGGGCACGGGCATCTACCGACTCGACCGGCTTAACAATCAACAAGGCAAGTTACACAGCGGCGACGCGCTCACCCTTGAGGGGGCACAGGTCAACAACCAGGGTGGACAACTGGTGTCGACCCAGGGCCTGACGCTCAAGGCCGAAGCACTCGATAACAGCGGTCAGGGCACGCTCAGCAGCCAGGGGGCAATCAAACTGCTGACCGATCGCCTGAACAACCGAGACGGCGGGCTGATACTGGGTACCACGCGTACCGACATCACCGCCCGTGACATTGACAATACCGCAGGCCGCCTGCAGAGCAGCGGGCAGATGACCCTCTCGGGTGTCACGCAGTTGGACAACCGTCAGGGACGCATCCTGGCCGACGGCAATCTCGATATCAACGCTGCCCTCTCCCGTACCGACTCGCCGCTGGCGCTGCTTAACCAGGGCGGCCGCGTGGAGAGCTCAGGGCAACTTACCTTGCATGCGCGTGCCCTGAATAATCAGAACGGTACCCTGCTGGGGCTGCAGGCGTTGACGCTGTCCGCACAGCAGGACTACACCCATCAGACCGGCGAAACGATCAGTAGTAACGGCACGGTGACGTTCTCCCTGAGCGGCGCCTTTACCAACCTGGCGGACTGGTTGCTGCCGGGCAATCTGGTGCTCAATGCGGCCAGTATCACTAATCCGGCGTCTCTGGTAGGCAAAACGCTGCAGCTGACGACCGGGGCGTTGCAAAACACCGGGCGTATTGAAGCGGACAGCATGACGCTGAACGTCGATACCCTGGACAACACGGCGGCGCTGATGGGGGACGCTATCACCGTGCGCGGGCGCGTCATCGACAACCATGGTCAGCCTGCGGTGATGGCGGCGACCCAAAGCCTGACGGTGCAGGCCGGTGAGCGACTGACCAACCGGGATGGCGCCCTGATTTACAGCGCCGACCGCCTGCACCTGCACAGCGACGACCTGATAGATAACCGGGCGAGCTTTATCGAAGCGGACGGGGACGCCACCATTGAGGCCCGTCGCTTGAACAACCTGCGTGAAGGGCTCGTGATTGAGCGAGAGGCGGAAAAAAGTGACTACAAATGGCACCGCTACAACTATTACTGGCGCTCCTACGGCTCAAAGGTCAACCCCGACAAAAGTACCCTGGCGCCGACCACCCAGCAGTTGACCTTCCAGGATGACGCGGCGGCGCAAACCAACCGCTACGGCACCCTGCTGGCCATTGATGCGCCGGGCAAGCGCGCGCAGGTGCGGGTCAAGGACAACAAAGGCACACTTACCGACCTGTGGGTCAACTACCTGGCGCTCAAGCCGAATGCCGACGGCAGCTATGCGATGACGTTCTACGAGACGCGGGGGGGAAACCAACTGGCGACTATCCCGACGCCTTATCAAAACGGCTTCCATTGGGAACACGACTGGACGCAGGTGATGACCTGGGATCCCGAAAAGCATGTCGACATCGACAGCGCGCCATTCATCACCGATTACAACAACTTCCGCGAGCGAACCGAAAGCGGCACGCTGACGCGCGACAGGCTGGTCTCTGAAGGTATCGGCGCGCGTATTCTGGCGGGCGGCAACATGGTGCTGCGCATCACGGGAGCATTGCTCAATGACGCCAGCGTCATTACCGCCAACGGCAACCTGACGCAGGACGGCGGCGGCAGCGTAGACAACCGAGGTTACTCGGTTAACGAACGGCGCCAGGCGGTGATCGTTGACCACTATGACAAGGACACGCATCACTGGTACCCGACGTTCAATCGAGACGAGACCACGGCGCTGGCGACCGTTGATGGGATTATCTCCGGCAACGGCACGGTCACCATTAACGGGGCCCGTATCACCAATACCACGCTCAATCAGGCACAAATCAGCCAGCTTCAGGCGGCATTAAACGCCGTGGATGCCGAACGCGCCGAACTGGAGCACAATCCGCTGGCCTTCACGGTAGAGGGTGCTGCCCGATCTGACGGCGATACGACGCTGGCACCGGGCGAACAGATGACGCAACCCGGCGCCACACCGTCTTCGCCGCTGGGGCGCCCGCTGCTGCCGTCTGAGCTGGCGCTGACGCAGTTACAGCATCTGGGCAATGTGGCCACCGCCATCCCCAATAACGGCTTGTTTAGTCAACCTACGGCGACCGGCAGCCCGTTCCTGGTGGTGACCGATGAACGCTTTACCCGCCGCGACAACTTTATCAGCAGCGACTACATGCTCGAACGCGTAGGGTATGACCCCGCGCAGGCCCATAAGCGCCTGGGGGACGGCTTTTACGAGCAGCGTCTGGTGCGCGAGCAGGTGCTGGCGCTGACCGGCAAACCGTCCGTCAAGGGCTGGGATGCGATGGAACAGTATCAGCAGTTGATGAACAACGGCAGTAAAGTCGCCCAGGACTTCCATCTGGTGCCGGGCGTGGCCCTGACGCCGGAGCAGATTGCGGCGCTGCAGCAGGATATTGTCTGGCTGGTGAGCGAGACGGTGCAAACGGAAGGCGGCCCGCAAACGGTATGGGTGCCGAAGGTGTACCTGGCACAGACCACGCTGCGCCTGACCGGCGATGGCGCGGTGATTGGTGGTGGCGATCTGCAACTCTCGGCCAACAGCATCACCAATGCCGGCAACCTGTTTGCCGACAAAGCCCTGACGGTCGACGCCGGGCAGTTCCTGCATCAGGGCGGTGACATCAAGGCCGGCAGCATTGACGTGCAGGCCGACAGTCTGACCCTGAGCACCAATCTGCAGGATGCGTTGCGTCAGGCAACCCTAAGCGCCGGCGACATTCGCCTGCGCGGCACCGATATCACGCTCACGGGGGCAAAGCTCGATGCGACCGATACGCTCAACCTGAGCGCGCGCAACAACCTGACCATCACCGCCGCCAAAAGCAACCATACCGCCGACCTTGAGGTTATCTCGGGCTCTATGGGCAACCGTACCCGCGGCGGCACGGAAGCGGCAGGCTCCCGGATGGCGCACGTCAGCGGCGAATGGCAACAGGCTCAGGGGAGTGAGCTTAACGCCGGCGGCAACCTCACGCTCAATGCTGGGCGAGACGTCACGTTCATGGGCAGCCAGGCCAAGGCCGGCGGCAGCACCCGCGTGCAGGCCGGCGGCGATATCAACATCAAGGCCGAAAGCACCACCAATACCACACACCTGGATGCCAACAGCCGGACTTCCTCGGTAAGCAACGACCGCCAGGAAGAGAGCCTGACATTAAGCGCACTCGGCGGTGATCAGGGCGTCACTCTGGTGGCGGGTAACCAACTGCTGGCGGAAGGCGCGCAGATTGAGAGCAAAGAGGGGCGTATTGGCGCCAGCGCGCAAGACGTGACCATTAAAGACGCGCGCAGCCGCACGCAAGATCTGGACAGCGAAAACAAACACGAGGGCAAAACCAAAAGCCATCGCATCGAACAAACCGAGCGCGAAATCAGCACCGGCAGCACCTTCAGCGGTCAGCAGGGCGTCACGGTTATCGGGCGTGAGGGCGATGTCACGGTCACCGGCAGCACCCTTCACAGTGACCAGGGTGCCATCGCCCTGCAGGCAAAAAAGGATGTCACCCTCAATACGGCCACCGAGCGCGAGTCGCGCTACAGCGAGGAACGTTCCGAGAAAAAAGGCTTCCTGAACAAGAGCAGCAGCCACACTGTGACCGACGACCGAACCACGCGCGAGAACGGTACACTGCTGAGTGGTAACAGCGTCAGCATCAGCGCCGGCAATGACCTGACGGTCACCGGTTCTGCCATTGCCGCTGATCGGGACGTGAACCTGCAGGCCGGCCGTAATATCGATATCGGTGCGGCCACCGAGACCGACACGCATTACCTGCTGGAAGAGAAGAAAAAGAGCGGCCTGCTGGGAAGCGGCGGCATCGGTTTCACGATTGGCAAACAGTCGAGCAAACACGAAGTCGACGAGAAAGCCACGACCCAGAGCCAAAGCGTCAGCACCGTCGGCAGCAGCCAGGGCAGCGTCAACATCACGGCGGGCAACCAACTGCACATTGGCGGCGCCGACCTGGTGGCGGGCAAGGACCTGGCGTTAACCGGCGACAGCGTGACTATCGACCCCGGCTACGATCGGCGCACGCGCAAAGAAACCTTCGAGCAAAAGCAGAGCGGCCTGAGCGTGGCGTTGTCGGGCACCGCGGGCGGCGCGCTCAACACCGCCGTCAGCTCGGCGCAACAGGCAAGAAAAGAAGGCGACGGGCGCCTGACCGCGCTGCAAAACACCAAGGCGGCGCTTTCCGGCGTGCAGGCGGCGCAAGCCGTTGAACTCGACAAGCTCAACACAGAGGCGGGGAAAGGCGCCACCAATACGGTGGGCATCAGCGCCTCCTACGGCAGTCAGTCGTCGAAAAGCGAAACCCGCACCGACAGCCGACAGTCGCAGGGTAGCACGCTTACCGCCGGGCAAAACCTGTCGATAACGGCGACCGGCAAGAACCACAATGCGCAAAGCGGCGATATCACCATCACCGGCAGCCAGTTGAAGGCGGGCAAAGACCTGTCACTGGATGCGGCGCGGGACATTACCCTGCAGTCGGCGCAGAACAGCGAAAGCACCGTCGGCAAGAACAGCAGCAAAGGCGGCAACGTCGGCGTCGGTATCGGCGCCGGCTCGGGCGGCTATGGCATCAGCGTCTCGGCCGGCGTCAATGCCGGCAAGGGACATGAGAACGGCAACGGCCTGACCCATACCGAAACCACCCTGGATGCGGGCAGTAATCTCAGCCTGACCAGCGGCCGAGACACCACGCTTACCGGCGCGCAGGCCAGCGGCGAAAAGGTTACCGTCGACGTGGGCCGTGACCTGACGCTGCAGAGCGAACAGGACAGCGACCGCTATGACGCCAAACAGCAAAATGTCAGCGCGGGCGGCAGTTTCACCTTAGGCTCGATGACCGGTTCGGGCTACATCAGCGCGAACCAGGACAAGCTCAAAAGTAATTTTGACAGCGTCAAGGAGCAGACCGGGCTGTTTGCGGGCAAAGGCGGGTATGACGTCAAGGTCAAAGAACATACCCAGTTCGACGGCGCCGTCATCGCCAGCACGGCAGACAAAGAGAACAACCGCCTCGATACCGGCACGCTGGGCTGGAAGGACATTCACAACCAGGCGGACTACAGCGCGACGCACAGCGGCGGTTCATTCAGCACCGGCGGGCCGGTGGGCAAAGACCTGCTGACCAATATGGCCGGCGGCATGCTGTCGGGCGCCAACAACAGCGGGCACGCCGAGGGCACGACGAAGGCCGGCGTCAGTGAGGGGACGCTGATAGTTCGCGACAAAGACAAACAGCAGCAGGATGTGGTGCAGCTAAACCGGGATACCGAACATGCCAACGATGGCAGCATCAGCCCGATATTCAACAAGGAGAAGGAACAGAACCGGCTGAAGCAGGCGCAGTTGATTGGGGAGATTGGCGGCCAGGCAATGGACGTCATCCGCACGCAGGGTGAGATTGCCGGGCTGAAGGCGCAGAAAGACCCGGCGGCGCTGGCGCAGGCCAGGGAGCAGCTTGAGAAGAGCGGGAAACCGACGAACGATGCGGCGGTGATGAAGCAGGCGTACGACAACGCGATGCGGCAATACGGCACCGGCAGCGACCTGCAGAAGGCGGCGCAGGCGGTAACGGGGGTGCTGACGGCGCTGGCGGGCAATAATCTGGCGGGCGCGCTGGCGAGTGGTGCCTCGCCGTACCTGGCGACGGAAATCAAGAAACGGGTCGGTGAGGATAACATCGCCGCCAATGCGATGGCGCACGCGGTGCTGGGCGCGGTGACGGCGCAGCTGAACAACCAGTCAGCTGCGGCAGGCGGGTTGGGCGCGGGCGGCGGTGAACTGGCGGCGCGCTACATTGCCGGGCAGCTGTTCCCGGGCAAAACGGCGCAGCAGCTGAGCGAAAGCGAGAAGCAGCAGGTGAGCACGCTGAGCCAGCTGGCCGCAGGGCTTGCAGGCGGCCTGGCGACGGGGGATACTGCGGGAGCGGTGACCGGCGGGCAGGCTGGGAAGAATGCGGTTGAGAATAACGCGCTGAGTGATGTTGTTGACGCTGTATCTCAGGGTAAGACACCTCAGCAGGTAGCCGAAGAGCGTGTCGACGCTGAAAATGAGCGCTATAAGCAGCAAAACTGTGCCGGAATGAGCGCGGAAGCGTGCTCGGTGAAGATGTATACTGAGCGCCGGGAAGAGCTGAAAGATATCCTGTCGACAGGTGCCGATTTTGTACCGGTGGTTGGAGATATCAAGAGCTTTGCGGAAGCGCAGAGTGCGCTGGATTATCTGGTAGCGGCGATAGGGATTATCCCAGGTGCTGGTGATGCGGCCGGTAAGGCGATCAAGGCGGCAGAGGCGGCGCTGAAGAAGGGGGATGTCGCTGAAGCGTCCAGGTTGATTAATAAGGCCAGTGATGAGGTATCGGCAACGATCCCTATGGGAAGCAAGCGTAATCCGATGAATCAACCAAGTAATCCATCTTATCAACCCGTCAGGAATCAACCAAGTACAATCGGAAACCGAGAGTATTCAGGTCATGCCTTAGATAGGATGCAGGATCGAGGAATAACTCCTTCTGTTGTTGAGAATACAATTAAAAATGGAAAGTCGACTCCTAGCCGCGGCGGAACAACAGTCCATTTTGATCCTGAAAGCAAAGTGTCAGTGGTAACGAACGAATCAGGAAGGGTGGTAACGGTTAAATATGGCGACAAATAAGAAGGATGCTATTCGTGAGTGTGCGTTTAGTTCTCTAAATAACGTTGTTAGCTTTGCTAAGTTCGTAAGCTATGCAGAGGATTTGGCTCAATTAAATGAGTTATTTGAGGATGAAAAAAGCAGAGATAATTACCTGAGAATCTGGTTTGAACTGGAAATCATCAATGCACTTGCTCTATCAGAATGGGAGGATGAAGGACGCCCAGTAGATTGGAAAACTCAGTGGGAATCAAGCTATAAAGAAGATGCTTCCGAACTAATGAATGAGCTAATGAAGATGCTGAAGTAAATATCAACAGCCTCTGCTAGGGCACTGATGCCGCTCAGCTGTTTCCGGGCAATACCGGGAAACAGCAGCAGGATGTGGCGCAGCTAAACCGGGATACCGAGCATGCCAACGACGGCAGCATCAGCCCGATATTCAACAAGGAGAAGGAGCAGAACCGGCTGAAGCAGGCGCAGTTGATTGGGGAGATTGGCGGCCAGGCAATGGACGTCATCCGCACGCAGGGTGAGATTGCCGGGCTGAAGGCGCAGAAAGACCCGGCGGCGCTGGCGCAGGCCAGGGAGCAGCTTGAGAAGAGCGGGAAACCGACGAACGATGCGGCGGTGATGAAGCAGGCGTACGACAACGCGATGCGGCAATACGGCACCGGCAGCGACCTGCAGAAGGCGGCGCAGGCGGTGACGGGCGCGTTGACGGCGCTGGCGGGCAATAACCTGGCGGGCGCGCTGGCGAGTGGTGCCTCGCCGTACCTGGCGACGGAAATCAAGAAACGGGTCGGTGAGGATAACATCGCCGCCAATGCGATGGCGCACGCGGTGCTGGGCGCGGTGACGGCGCAGCTGAACAACCAGTCAGCTGCGGCAGGCGGGTTGGGCGCGGGCGGCGGTGAACTGGCGGCGCGCTACATTGCCGGGCAGCTGTTCCCGGGCAAAACGGCGCAGCAGCTGAGCGAAAGCGAGAAGCAGCAGGTGAGCACGCTGAGCCAGCTGGCCGCAGGGCTTGCAGGCGGCCTGGCGACGGGGGATACTGCGGGAGCGGTGACCGGCGGTCAGGCTGGAAAGAATGCGGTTGAGAATAACTATCTGAGCAGCAAACAGATAGATAACTGGTCTGCTGAAATGAAGTCCTGCCAGGCCAGCGGCGGTGACTGCAGCGGCGTTATCAAGAAGTATGAGGAGCTGAGTACCGCCCAGCAGAAGCAGCTCATCAGCGACTGCGCCAGCAATCCGGAAAGCTGTCAGCAGAAATACGGTGACGTGCTGACCGACAGTCTGGCAGTGAAGCAGGCAATAGATCGTGCCCTGGGTGAAGATATCCCGATCAAGATGGTTTACGATCTGACGGCGACGTTTGCGCAGCAGATGCAGGCTGAAGGTGTTGTTGCCACTCAGAAAGTATCGGAAGCACTCCAGAAAGAGTACGGTCTGGATGAGGTTCAGGCGGGTATTGTAGCGAGCGCTGCTGCATCAGCGTTTGGGGGAATTAGTAAGGCTAAGGGAAGCACTCAGCCTAAAATCGAACAAATTCTTAAACCAGAGAAAAACTGGGAAAATGCTCGAAACAAGGCACTGGATCTTGTAGGTAATTTAGGTGCAAATTCTAAACCAGTTATTGGGCGTTTAGAAGTAAGTGCCGGGGGACATTTACGGCAATTCCCCTGCACAGAACGCCCAGAGGCTGGATAAAAAAATGCCACTCAGGCTTAACTGATCGGCATTAGGCCATTGAGCCGGGATTTTTACGTCAAGGGTCAGTTCCTGCCGCGCTTCAGGCAGTCATAGCGGGGTGGGGTCAGTCCAGTCTGTTAAACCCGTGGCGATTCATCAGTTGTAACGGGGACAAGGGTAAACCTGACGTGTACTGACCGCCTCGGCGGAGGCGAAAAACGCCGCCGCCGGTTTGTCCCCAGCTCACAACGGTGCAGCGCAGGGTGCCACCAACACGATGGGCATCAGCGCCTCCTACGGCAGTCAGTCGTCGAAGAACGAAACCCGCACCGCCAGCCGCCAGTCGCAAGGCAGCACGCTCACCGCCGGACAAAAACCTGTCGATAACGCCAACGATGGCAGCATCAGCCCGATATTCAACAAGGAGAAGGAACAGAACCGGCTGAAGCAGGCGCAGTTGATTGGGGAGATTGGCGGCCAGGCAATGGACGTCATCCGCACGCAGGGTGAGATTGCCGGGCTGAAGGCGCAGAAAGACCCGGCGGCGCTGGCGCAGGCCAGGGAGCAGCTTGAGAAGAGCGGGAAACCGACGAACGATGCGGCGGTGATGAAGCAGGCGTACGACAACGCGATGCGGCAATACGGCACCGGCAGCGACCTGCAGAAGGCGGCGCAGGCGGTAACGGGGGTGCTGACGGCGCTGGCGGGCAATAATCTGGCGGGCGCGCTGGCGAGCGGTGCATCGCCGTACCTGGCGACGGAAATTAAAAAGCGGGTCGGTGAAGACAATATTCTCGGGGGCGACATCTTCAAACAAATAACGGCTGGCCTCTGAACAGTACGCTGAGAGGCCGGCCGTTTCTCCTAACGGCGAGACTCAGCTGCGGCCGGCCTCTTCCCTCAGCGCGGCGCCGACCTCGTGCGCCGTCGGCTGTTCGGCGCGCAGCGCCCGGCGGATCGCGAAGAAGGCGGCGATCAGCATGGTCACCGCCACCAGCATAAAGAACCCGCACAGCGCGGCGTTGATCTGGTTGCTGAACACGATGGTTTCCATGTCTTTCAGAGACTTGGCCGGCGCAATGATCGTGCCTTGCTCGATGCCGGTGGAGAACTTCTTCGCCTGCGCCAGGAAGCCGATGCTCGGTTTTTCGTGGAAGATCTTCTGCCAGCCGGCGGTCATGGAGGTCACGAACAGCCAGGCGGTCGGCAGAATAGTCACCCAGGCGTAGCGCTGCTTTTTCATCTTGAACAGCACCACGGTGCCGAGGATCAGCGCCATCGACGCCAGCATCTGGTTGCCGATACCGAACAGCGGCCACAGGGTATTGATGCCGCCGAGCGGATCGACCACGCCCTGATACACGAAGAAACCCCAACCGGCCACCGCCACCGTGGTGCCCGCCAGGTTGCCGAACCAGGAGCGGTTATTGGCCAGCTGCGGCACCGCCACGCCCACCAGATCCTGCACCATAAAGCGGCAGGCGCGGGTGCCGGCATCGACGGCGGTCAGGATGAACAGCGCTTCGAACAGAATGGCGAAGTGGTACCAGAAGGCCATCATCGCCCGGCTGTTGAACACCTCACTGATGATGTGCGCCATGCCCACGGCGAAGGTCGGGGCGCCGCCGGCGCGCGACAGGATGGCGTTCTCGCCCACCTCTTTGGCGATCAGCGCCAGCGTTTCCGGCGTGACGATAAAGCCCCAGCTGTTGATCACCTGCGAAGCATTTTCCACCGTGGTGCCGATCAGCGCCGCCGGCGAGTTCATGGCGAAGTAAACGCCCGGATCCAGCACCGAGGCGCAGATAAGCGCCATGATGGCGACGAAAGATTCCATCAGCATGGCGCCGTAACCGATAAAGCGGATGTGGCTTTCGCGCTCCACCAGCTTCGGCGTGGTGCCGCTGGAGACCAGCGCGTGGAAGCCGGAAATGGCGCCGCAAGCGATGGTGATGAACAGGAACGGGAACAGGGCGCCGGCGAATACCGGGCCGCTGCCGTCGATAAAGCGCGAGACCGCCGGCATTTTCATCTCCGGCATGGCGAAGACGATGCCGATGGCCAGGCCGATGATGACGCCGATTTTCATAAAGGTGGAAAGGTAATCGCGCGGCGCCAGCAGCAGCCACACCGGCAGCACCGAGGCGACGAAGCCGTAGATCACCAGCACCCAGGTCAGGGTGGTGCCGTGCAGCGTGAAGAACGGTCCCCAATAGGGATCTTGCGCCACGTTGCCGCCGTAAACGATCGCCAGCAGCATCAGCACGAAGCCAATCACCGAAATTTCAGCGATCTTGCCCGGCCGGATAAAGCGCATGTAGATGCCCATGAACAGGGCGATCGGGATGGTGGCGGCGATGGTGAACAGCCCCCACGGGCTGTCGGCCAACGCTTTCACTACCACCAACGCCAGCGCCGACAGGATGATGATCATCACCCCCAGCGCACCGAGCATGGTGATCACCCCGGCGAACGCCCCCAGCTCTTGCTTGGCCATTTCCCCCAGTGAACGCCCGTCGCGGCGCGTGGAGATGAACAGCACCAGAAAATCCTGCACCGCGCCGGCCAACATAACGCCGACCAGGATCCAGATGGTTCCCGGCAGGAAGCCCATCTGCGCGGCCAGGATCGGCCCCACCAGCGGCCCGGCGCCGGCGATGGCGGCGAAGTGGTGGCCGAACAGCACCCATTTGTTGGTGGGCACGTAGTCCAGGCCGTCGTTGTGGCGTTCGGCCGGGGTCAGACGGCGGTCATCCAGTTCAAAGACCTTGTCGGCGATGAACCGGCTGTAGAAGCGGTAGGCGATGCTGTAGCAGGCGACGGCGGCGACCACCAGCCAGACGGCGTTGACGTGCTCGCCGCGGCTGAGCGCCAGCATGGCGAAGGCGAAGGCGCCGACCAACGCCACCAGCAGCCAGATAAGTCCGGACCTGATGTTTCTCATGAAATAACTCCTTGGCGTGCAGAGGTAAAATCGACGTTGTTATTAGGAATGACGTTTTAACAGTAGAAGTTTTGCCGCCGAACCGTGGCAGGTCGGATGAGAAATGTGAAGCAGGTGGGGTTTTAGTGTAAAAACAACGTGATGAAACACCGCTGGCGCAGGCTGCGGCCCATGCGCTTCCCGGCAGAAGTTCATTCTGCACTTTCACTTCGCATACAGCGAATCATCGCCGTTTTTTATCAGAGCACGGCGTCTGGCGGCCTATTATTTTATCTGGCGAGGCGCGCCGAAATAAAATTACTCATGCCGTGTTATACCTTTATTTCAATTCGCACTTTTATTCATTCATTAAATAAATAATAAAGCTACGAAAGGAATTTAATTATGATAAATAAAGTCATTGAAGGGTATTTACCGCAGCTTACGGCCATCCGGCATGATATTCACCAGCATCCCGAGTTGGGTTTTGAAGAATTTCGCACCAGCGATCTGGTGGCGGATTATCTAAGCTCGTGGGGCTATGAGGTACACCGCGGATTGGCGGGCACCGGCGTGGTGGGGACGCTGCGGGTGGGCGACGGCGTTAAACGCCTCGGACTGCGCGCCGATATGGACGCCTTGCCGATCGAGGAAAACAACGGCAAACCCTGGAGCAGCAGCGTGGCCAACCGCATGCACGCCTGCGGCCATGACGGCCATACTACTATGCTGCTCGGCGCCGCCCGCTACCTGGCGCAAACGCGCAACTTCAACGGCACGCTGCACCTGATTTTCCAACCGGCGGAAGAGATGCTGAACGGCGGCGCGCGCATGGTGGAACAGGGGCTGTTCGAACGCTTCCCCTGCGATGCCATCTTCGCCATGCACAACATGCCGGGGATGCCGCTCGGCGAGTTCTTCTTCCAGCACGGCCCGTTCATGGCCTCGATGGATCAGTTCAACGTGCGGGTGCAGGGGCGCGGCGGCCACGGCGCCATCCCGCAGCTGGCGGTCGATCCGGTGCTGGTGGCCTCGCATATCACCGTCGCGCTGCAGAGCATCGTTTCGCGCAATATCGATCCGCTGGAGGCGGCGGTGATCACCGTTGGCAGCATCAAGGCCGGCGAGGCGGCCAACGTGATCCCGGATAGCGCGGAGATGAAGCTCAGCGTACGCTCGCTGGATCGCCAGGCGCGCGCTACGCTGCTGGCGCGCATTCCGGCGCTGATCGAAGCGCAGGCGGCAAGCTTCGGCGCCCACGCGACGGTGGAACACGTTAACGGCACGCCGGTGTTGGTCAACGACGAAGCGATGACCCGTTTCGCCCACCGCGTGGCGCAGCAGCAGTTCGGCGCCGCCCGCGCGCACTACGGCGCCAGGCCGCTGATGGGCAGCGAAGACTTCGCCTTTATGCTCGATGCGCATCCGCAAGGCTGCTACCTGATCATCGGTAACGGTGACGGCGAAGGAAGCTGCATGGTGCATAACCCGGGATATGACTTTAACGATGGGTGTCTGGCGGCCGGCAGCCAGTATTGGGGAGCGTTGGCGGAAGCGTATTTAAAATAAATTCGAAGAATAATAACAGGGAAGATAATGATGAGTGAAAATACGGCGGCGACGCAACCAACAATAAACGCGCCCGCGAGGGTAGGCGGCAAGAAAGTGATATTTGCCGCCTCCTTCGGCAATGCGCTGGAGTTTTTCGATTTCGGTATCTATAACTTCTTCGTTATTTATATCAGCGTATTGTTTTTTCCCCCCTCGAGCGATCCCAATTTGGCGTTGCTGTTGGCGTTCGCCACGTTTGGCGTCAGTTTTTTCATGCGGCCGCTGGGCGGCATTCTGATCGGCGCCTATGCCGATCGCCATGGCCGCAAGCCGGCGATGATCCTGACGATTTCACTGATGAGCCTCGGCACGGCGATGATCGGCTTTGCGCCGACCTACGCCAGCGCCGGTTATTGGGGAACCGTCACGCTGGTGGCGGCGCGTTTGATCCAGGGCGTGGCGGCGGGGGGCGAGGTGGGCGCATCGATGTCGTTGCTGGTGGAGTCGGCGCCACCTAACCGGCGAGGCTTCTATTCCAGTTGGTCGCTGGCGACGCAGGGCATCGCCACCGTGGTCGGCGGCGTCACCGCGCTGGCGCTCAGCGCGGCGTTGCCGGCGATCTCCGGCGAGCCGAACGCCATGGCCGAGTGGGGATGGCGCATTCCGTTCTTTATCGGCGTGGCGCTGGCGCCGCTCGGTTGCTGGCTGCGTCTCGGATTGGAAAGCGACCGGCCGCCGGTGTCGCGGGCTCATGAACCGCCAGCGCAGCTGCGACGGCACTCGCGAGCGGTGGTGCTCGGCGTGATGCTGACCATTGGTGCCACCGTCGCCACTTACATCTCGATGTATTATCTCGGCACTTACGCGGTGAAATACTTAGGCATGCCGCAGGCCTACGGCTATGCCGCGATGCTGCTGGCGGGGCTGGTGACCTTCGGCGGCAGCCTGTTGGTCGGGCACTGGTGCGATCGCTATGGCCGCTTGCCACTGATCCGAGGCTCGCGCATCGCTATCTTGATCGTGGCCTTGCCGGCGTTTTGGTGGCTGAGCGCCGCGCCGCATCCGGCGGTGCTGCTGCTGATTGTCGCGATATTGGTCGGATTGACCACGCTCGGCTCGGTGCCGACCATGCTGATGATTTCGGAGCTGTTTCCGCAGCGCATTCGCGCATTGGGGTTTGCGTTGGTCTACAGCCTCGGCGTGGCGATTTTCGGCGGCTTCGCCCAATATATCGCCTCGCAGTCGATCGCGTTGAGCGGCTCGCTGCTGGCGCCCGCCGTCTACCTGATGCTGGCGACGCTGGCTTCGTTGGCGGTGCTGCCATTGCTGCGTGAAACCGGCGGTAACCCATTGCGTTAGCGAGCGCGGACGAAAAAAAACGCCGGCGGTTTTCACCGTCGGCGTTTGGCGTCGCTACCGTTTCAGGCTGGCGTTCAGGCCGCCGGCCGGGCGATCACGCTGCGGGTTTCCATGCGCACTTCGGCGATGGTGACCTGCAAGGTATCGCTTTGGCGATAAACTACTTCGCCTTTGATCTGCACGGTGCCGGTTTCCTGGCTGCACTGCATCTCGTCACGCACCGCGTGAATAAACGGCGCCGGGATGAAGGCAACCGCGCCGTTGTCCAGCAGGCGCACGCGCAGGCCGCCGCGTGTCACGTCGATGATCTCGGCGTTGAAGCGGGTATCGGTACCGGCCTTGTCCTGCAGGAAGCGGGCGTACAGCCAGTCGCCGACGTCGCGTTCCGCCATGCGGTTCAGGCGGCGGCGTTCCGCCAGCTGCACCGTCACGTCATCCTGCGGTTTTTCCGCCGGCTGCTGGTTGATGATCGCCTTCAGCAGGCGGTGGTTGACCATATCGCCGTATTTACGGATCGGCGATGTCCAGGTGGCGTAAGCCTCCAGCCCCAGACCGAAGTGTGGCCCCGGCGTAGTGCTGATCTCGGCGAAGGTCTGGAAGCGGCGGATGCGGCTGTCGAGGAACTGGGTCGGCTGCGCATCCAGGTGGCGGCGCAGTTCGCAGAAACCGTCGAGGGTCAGCAGCTTCTCGGCTTCGGCTTCGACGCCGTTGGCCTGCAGTACGGTGACCGCTTGCTCAACCAGCGCAGGATCGAAACCGGTGTGCACGTTGTACACGCCGAAGCCCAGGCGATCGCGCAGCACGATGGCGGCGCAGACGTTGGCGGCGATCATGCACTCTTCAACGATGCGGTTGGCGCTGCGGCGCTGCTCGGTAACGATCTCCAGCACATCGCCTTTTTCACCCAACACGAAGCGGTAGTCCGGGCGATCTTTGAATACCAGCGCATGCTGGTGGCGCCAGGCGTTGCGCGCGTCGCAAACGCGTTTCAGCAGGGTGATCTGTTGCGCGATGGCGTCGCTCGGCGGTTGCCAGCCGGTAATGCCGTCCAGCCAGTCGGAGACTTCGTCGTACACCAGTTTGGCTTTGGATTCGATCTCGGCGGCGAAGAACTGAATATCTTCGCCCAGCGCGCCGTCGGCGGCGATGGTCACGCGGCAAGCCAGCACCTGACGGCGCTCGTTAGGGCGCAGCGAGCACAGGTTGTCCGACAGATCGCGCGGCAGCATCGGGATGTTGAAGCCCGGCAGATAGTTGGTGAAGGCGCGCACGCGGGCGATATCGTCCAGCTTGCTGCCTTGTTCTACGTAGGCAGTAGGATCGGCGATGGCGATGGTCAACTGCAGCGAACCGTCACCGTTGTCGGTCACGTACAGCGCATCGTCCATGTCTTCGGTGCTGGCGCTGTCGATGGTGACGAATTCGAGCGCGGTCAGATCTTCACGCACCAGCGCAGCGTCCGGCTCGCTGAGGGCCTGCATCTCCGGCGCCTCTTTTTCCAGGTTGTGACGCGCCAGCGTCACCCACCACGGGGCGAAATGGTCTTCACCGTCGGTGATAAACTGGGTCAGGTCGGCGTTGAAGCCGCGATCGCCTTTCAGCGGATGGCGGCGCATTTCCGCCACCGCCCAGTCGCCGGCCTGGAAGTTGTGGATCAGTTCACGCACCGGGCGGCACGGAATCGCGTCTTTCAGCAACGGATGATCGGGCACGATGGACAGACGATCGTCGCGCTTTTGCACGCGGCCGACAAAGCGCGACAGGAATGGCTCGACCAAGGTTTCCGGCTCGGCGATTTCGCGCTCTTTCTCGGTGTGCAGGGTGGCGATAATGCGATCCCCGTGCATGACTTTCTTCATGTACGGCGGCGGAATGAAGTAGCTTTTTTGACCGTCTACTTCAAGAAAGCCAAAGCCTTTCTCAGTCCCTTTCACTACGCCTTCAACGCGCGGGGTCTGAGAGTGAAGTTGCTGTTTTAGCTGCGCCAGCAGCGGGTTATCTTGAAACATATCGTCCAGTGAATGGGTTGTGAGTGGCAAGATTTGCGGCTGACAGTTTTACGCGAATCACCCGCTGCGAGCAAGCCTAACGTCACGGAACCCCGCGTTGCCGCGCGATTTTGCGCAAGATTGGTCAATCGAAGGGCGAACGATGAAAAACCCCGGCGCGCAGGCCGGGGTGAAGGAGGGGGGCAATCAGTCCTGCAGCGGCGTCGGCTGCAGGATTTCAATCCAGTAATCGTCCGGATCGCGAATGAACGCGACGTAGTTCATGCGGCCTTCATGCAGGCGTTTCTGGAAGGTGACGCCCAGGCGCTCAAAACGCTCGCAGGCGGCGCGCACGTCCGGCACCGTGACGCACAGGTGGCCAAAGCCGCGCGGCTCGCCGTTGCCGTTGTGGTAATGGAAATCCGCCTGATTTTCGGTGCCGTGGTTATGGGTCAGCTCGAGAATGCCCGGTTGGCTCAGCGCCCAGCGTTTGCGTTCGTCGTCATCCTGTGGGATCTGCTCGCGCGGGCTGCGCGTCAGGTAGCAGATGGTGAAGGCGGCCTCTTTGAATTCTTCCAGATAGACCGGGGTAAAACCCAGTACGCGAGTGTAGAAATCCAGCGCTTTGGTCAGGTCTTTCACGCGGATCATGGTGTGGTTGAACACGTAACCGTCGGTTACCGCGTCCGGTTGGGCCGCCACGCCGGGCAGCGTCAGTAAATCATTCAGTGGCATCAGTGATCCTCCTCAGGGTGTCGACAGACTGTAGGTGAAATCGATGCTAATCTAAAGTGATTGTTTTTAACTAAAACACTAACTAAAAGTGAATGATAGATGAAGCTGAGCCAGCTGAAGTTTTTCTGCACCGTGGTGGAACACAAAACCATCGCCGCCGCCGCCCGTGAGCTGCACTGCGTGCCTTCCAACGTCACGCTGCGGCTGCGCGAGCTGGAAGAGACGTTGGGCGGCGAGCTGTTTTTCCGCGATAAAAACCGGCTGTACGTCAATCCCAAAGGCCGGCTGTTCTACCAACAGGCGCGCGACATCGTGGCGCAGGCGGAGCGCAGTAAGCAGCTGTTCGCCGGAGAACATCAGCATGGGCTGCTGAACCTTGGGGCGCTGGATTTCTCGCTGGTCAGCCATTTGCCGGCGCGCATCGCCCGGCTGCGCCGTTTACAACCCCATCTGCAGATCAACGTGCTCAGCCGCGATTCATTGGTGCTGGAGCGCATGCTGATCGACAGTGCCCTCGATCTGGCGATCACCGACGGCCCGATTGAACATCCGTTGCTGGCCAGCCAAAAGGCGTTTGACGAACGGCTGGTGATGCTGATGCCGGCCGATGCCGGGCAGCCCGATGCCGCCACGCTGGCGGCGCTGGAATTTTACACGTTCAGCCGAGAATGCTCGTTCCGCCTGAAGGTGGATCACTGGCTGGCCTCGCGCGGGCTGAAACCGCGCATGACGCTGGAAATGGAGTCTTATGCCGCGATGGCGGCCTGCGTGCAGGCAGGTTGCGGCGTCGCCTGCGTGCCGGGTTCTTTGCTGCCGCAGATTTTGCCCGCTCCGGGGCTGAAGGTGGTGGAAATGGGCGAGGAGGGCGTGAGCGATCTGTACTTCGTCTGGCGACGGCATCAGCTGTCCGACGAATTACAGACCATCCTGGCGATATTGAAGCGCCCGGCGTGAACCGGGCGCGCGTTTTCAGGCAATGCGCAGCGAGGGGTGCTGTTCGCTGCGGCGAATCGCCACCGGGATCGACTTCGAGGTCGGGGTGCCGGTGCCGTCGCCGAAGCTGGCCAGCGGCACCAGCGGGTTGGTTTCCGGGTAGTAGGCCGCCAGGTTGCCACGCGGAATGTCGTAACTCACCAGCTTGAATCCGTCCACTTTACGCACCACGCCATCGTTCCACAGAGTCTCTATCTCAACCCGTTCGCCATCCTGCAGGCCCAGCGCCGCCAGATCTTCCGGATGGATGAACAACACTTCGCGCTGGCCGTAAACGCCGCGGTAGCGGTCATCCAGGCCATAGATGGTGGTGTTGTACTGATCGTGCGAGCGCAGCGTTTGCAGGGTAAACGGCGCTTGCACGTCGCCCAGTTGCGGGAACAGGGTCGCCGGCAGCGCGGCGGCGCTGAATTCCGCCTTGCCGCTCGGCGTGGCAAAGCGCAGTTCGGCGGCGGCATTGCCCAGGTAGAATCCGCCGGGCTGCTCGCAGCGACGGTTGAAATCCTCAAAGCCGGGAATGGTGGCGGCGATATGATCGCGGATCAGCGAGTAGTCGTCGGCCAACTCCAGCCAGTCCAACTGCTGCGTGCCCAGCACCGCGTCGGCGATGCCGCAGACGATCGCCGTTTCCGAACGTTGGGTATCCGCCAGCGGTTTGCCGATGCCTTCCGAAGCGTGAACCATGCTGAAAGAATCTTCGACCGTGATGTACTGCGAGCCGCTGGCCTGCATGTCCAATTCGGTGCGGCCCAGCGTCGGCAGGATCAACGCGTCTTTGCCGGTCACCAGGTGGCTGCGGTTAAGTTTGGTGCTGATGTGTACCGTCAAATCGCAGTTGCGCAGGGCGCGGGCGGTGCGCTCGGTGTCCGGCGCCGCGGCGGCCAGATTGCCGCCCAGCGCGATCAGCACTTTCACTTCGCCGCGCAACATCGCTTCGATCGCTTCCACCGTGTTGTGGCCCACCGCGCGATTGGCGGTAAAGTTAAAGTGGCGTTCCAGGCTGTCGAGCAGCGCCTTGGGCGACTTCTCGTCAATCCCCATGGTGCGGTTGCCCTGGACGTTGCTGTGGCCGCGCACCGGGCACAGACCGGCGCCCGGTTTGCCCAGTTGCCCGAACAGCAGCTGCAGGTTGGTGATTTCACGCACCGTCGCAATCGAGTGCTTATGCTGAGTCACGCCCATCGCCCAGGTGCAGATCACCCGCTCGGCGCCCTGGTAAGTGGCCGCCGCCTGGCGCAATTGCGCCTCGCTCAGGCCCGACTGCGCGGTAATGGTCTGCCACTCGGTCGCATCCACCTGCGCCAGGTATGCCTCTACGCCGACGCTGTGCCGTTCGATAAACGCCAGGTCGAACAGGGCGGGTTCACCGGCGGCCAGCCGCTGGCGGTGGGTTTCCAGCAGCGCTTTCACCATGCCGCGCACCGCCGCCATATCGCCGCCCAGATTCGGTTGGTAATAGGAGGAACTGATCGGCGAGGATTTTGGCGTCAGCATCTGCACCGGATCCTGCGGATCGGCGAATCTTTCCAGCCCGCGCTCGCGCAGGGTGTTGAAACTGACGATGCGCGCGCCGCGTCGGGCGGCGTTTTTCAGGCTGTGAAGCATGCGCGGGTGGTTGGTGCCGGGGTTTTGACCGAACACGAAGATGGCGTCGGCTTTTTCGAAGTCATCGATGCGGATGGTGCCTTTGCCGACGCCGATGCTTTGCTTCAGCCCGACGCCGCTCGCCTCGTGACACATGTTGGAGCAGTCGGGGAAATTGCTGGTGCCGAGCATGCGGCCGAACAGTTGATAAAGGTACGACGCTTCGTTGCTGGCGCGGCCCGAGGTATACAGCTCGATTTGATTCGGGTTGTCCATTGCGTTGATGTGCCTGGCGATCAGCGCCAGCGCGTCCGGCCAATGAATAGGCTCATAGTGGTCGGTTTCGGCGTTGTAGCGCATCGGATGCGTGAGGCGCCCCTGATATTCGAGGAAATAGTCGCTCTGCTGCTGTAGGGTGCTGACGCTGTGCGCGGCGAAGAACTCAGGCTCGACGGCGCTGCGCGTCGCTTCCCAACTGACCGCCTTGGCGCCGTTTTCACAGAAGCTGAAGGTGCTGTGGTTGTCGTCGCCCCAGGCGCAACCGGGGCAGTCGAAGCCGCGCGCCTTGTTGACGCGCATCAGGTTGCGCATGTTTTTTAGGGTTTGTTTACTGTCGAGGACAAAGCGGGTGGTGGCTTCAAGCGAACCCCAGCCGCCCGCTGGGCCGGTATAAGGCTTGATTGACGGTTTGAATTTCATGGTGACACTTCGCAGGTGGTTGTAGCTAAAAAGTAAACGCTTTTTTATGCGTCTTGCGTATTTATGTCACAAGTTTAGGGGCGCGGCAGGCAGGCGTCTAATCGAATGGGGCAATGGCGGCATAGAGCATATCTATCGCAGGCGGACGCTGACCTAAACAAATGGTTGCATAAAGACACCCGCTGCAAAAGAGTAATGGTTTCGCCTGAAAGTGAATTCATGCAGTCTATCTCGCGGATTATATTGGCATTTTATTTAGCCTGCGGGCCTGAGGAACACAGCGTGAAGCGTTCAGTATCAGTGGTGATCGGCGGTATCTTACTGCCTTTAGCGGCGCAGGCGGCGGAAACGGCGTCCCATTTTTCCACCATGGCCCCACCGGCGATAGACGCCGCCTCTTACGTATTGATGGATTACACCACCGGCCAGGTGCTGGCGGCCGGCAATGCCGACGAGCGGCGCAATCCGGCCAGCCTGACCAAACTGATGACCGGTTTGGTGATCGACCATGCGCTCGATGAGCATAAGATTGGCCTCGACGATGTCGTCACCGTGGGGAAAGACGCCTGGGCGCAGGGCAACCCGGTGTTCAAAGGCTCCTCGCTGATGTTCCTGAAGCCTGGTGACAGGGTCACGGTACGCGATCTCAGCCGCGGCATCATCATCGATTCCGGCAACGACGCCTGCGTGGCGATGGCGGACTATGTGGCGGGCAGCCAGGCCAACTTCGTCAAGCTGATGAACGAGAAGAGCGCGCAGCTGGGATTGCAGAACACGCATTTTGAAACGGTGCACGGGCTGGATGCGCCGGGCCAGTTCACCACCGCCGGCGATCTGGCGGTGATTGCGCGCGCCATCATCATGAGCGAGCCGGCGGAATACCATATGTACAGCGAGAAATCGCTGACCTGGAACGGCATCACGCAGCAGAACCGCAACGGCCTGCTGTGGGACAAGACCCTGCACGTCGACGGACTGAAAACCGGACACACCGCCTCGGCCGGCTTCAACATCATCGCTTCCGCCACCGAAGGAGATCGCCGTCTGATCGCCGTGGTGATGGGCGGCAAAAGTTCAAAAGGCCGCGAGGAACAGGCGCGCAAGCTGCTGAGCTGGGGGCTGCGCGACTTTAGCACGGTACACCTGTTCAGCGCCGGCCAAAGCCTGGGGGAAGAGCCGATCTGGTATGGTGAAAGCCACCGCTTGCCGGTCGGCAGCGCGCAGGACCAGTCGCTCAGCCTGCCGAAAAACGAGGCGGACAAGCTGAAGGCGCAGTACGTGCTCAACGTTGCGCGGCTGGAAGCGCCGATCAACAAAGGACAAATCGTCGGCGAGATCCGCATCAGCGACAATGGTCAGGTGGTGAAAACCCTGCCACTGGTGGCGCTGCGGGCGGTGCCGCAGGGCGGGGTGTTCTCCCGCTTGGCGGATTACGTGAAGCTCAAACTCTGACTCACCGGGCGGGCGACGGCGCCCGGTGGTATACTGGTGCGAATGCCGATCATTGAGCCGCGCTATGGATATTAAACAACTGATTTATCTGTGTAATTTAGAACGGGAGCGCCACTTCGGCCGGGCGGCGGAAGCCAGCTTCGTCAGCCAGCCGACGCTGTCCATGCGATTGAAAAATCTGGAAAAAGAACTGGGCGTTTCGCTGATTAACCGCGGCAACCATTTCGGCGGCTTTACCGCCGAGGGCGAACGGGTGTTGGCGTGGGCGCGCGAGATCGTCTCGGTCTACCAAGGGCTGAAACTGGAGGTGGAGTCGCTCAAGCACGGCTTGCACGGCACGTTGCGCCTCGGCGTGGTGCCACAGTGCAGCATCTCGGTGGCGGAAATGCTCAAGGCGGTCAGCGAACGTTATCCCCATCTTGATTATCGGTTGGCGGTGCTGAGCGCCGATCAGCTGCTGGAGGCGCTGACGGCGCACACCGTAGATATCGGCATCGGCTTTTTCGAGCTGTCGACCTTGAAAGAACTGCATTTCCAATCGCAGCCGCTGGTGGAAACCGGCGTTGAGCTGGTGTTTCATCCGCAGCATTTCCCTAAGCTGGTGGGGGATGCGCCGTTGCCGCTGGAGGCAGTGGCCGCCTTGCCGCTGTGTCTGGCCGAGCCGACGCGTTATTTCCGCCGCTATCTCGATCAGCATTTCCGCGACGCTGGATTGACGCTGCACCCGCGGCTGGAAACTACCTCTATCTTCCAACTGCTGGAGGGGATTTTCGTCGGGTTGGGCTGCGGGTTGTTCCCGCGCGGCCAACTGCAATCGCCGCTGATGCCGGCATTGCAGCGGCGTCCGGTGGCCATCGCCGCCATGCCGCGTCATGCGGCGGTGGTGGTCGATATGTCGGAGCGCGCCACGCCGTTGGCGCAGAAGTTTTTCGATGCCGCCAGCGAGTGGTTGCGGCGGCAAAATGGATAGAAAAATTTAAGTTTATCCCGTGCCCGGCAATGATTATGGCCCCTAGGGGCCATAATCATTTCTCTTCTAATGGTTGCTGAAATACGTGTTAATTGCCGACGGTAATAGTCGGATCCCAATAGAAGTAACCTAATAGTTTTTGGTCTCCGCCGTTTGGTCGATAATAAAGGCCAAATTGAATGCAATAGTTTTCCGTGCCGGTATTGGTAATGTCAGCCTGTATGAACCAATAGGTTTGGTTGGTGAAAGTGACGGGGAATACGGTATTTTGCGCAGGCATCATCGAGCTGCGCGTGTACATTTTGAATGTCGGGTTGGAGAAAACCTGGGTGCCGCTGCCAAACTGCGGCAGCCCATAGATCAGGACGCCGGCATCGAAATTTGCCGATTCGGAAGTGCCGGTCCAACGGATGACGTCGCCGACATTGGCTTTAAAATTCAGGTCCGCCGTGCCGGAGCCGCCGATCACCTGTTCGGAAGTGACGACCATATAGGCATATTGGTGGCCGATGCCCGTCGGGCTGCCGGCATCCTGACTGGGGTTTTTATTCTCGAATGCTTCTATCAGCGCATCGGTATCGATGACGACAATAACGTTAACGATATTGTTGCTGGATTTAAGTTCTTGTTCAGACATAAGTTAGCCTCACAATATTTTTTGCTGTGATAGAAAGTGAAAATAATGGGGTTGATGGCAGCCGTTTATTGAATGGATATTTAAAATGAGGAGTGACAACGGCGCTATCGGCTTAATCATAGAGACTAAATAACAAGGCAGCCACCGGTGAAAATGTAGAGAAATTAATGGGTGCCTCTATTAATTAGCAGGGTTAAAACCTTGTTTTGATGATTCTGAGATAAATGCAGTTACAGAATGAGAGGCGAGCACGAACTGCCTATTATCCTGTTTACAGTGATAATTTTCTCGAAGTGCGACGGGAGAATAAAATAGAGAAAAATGGAGTTTAACACTAATTTAATTAAATTATTTGGTTTTAAATTTGAAATTTAAATGATTATTGATATTTATCTCTAAAAAGGACGGGCGATGAGTTAGCGGCAAAATGGGCCGCCAACTCATTGATAGATTACAGGGCAGTCTGTGCCGGTTCCGCATCGCCCAGCGTTTGGCGCAGGCGGTTTTCCCAGGCGTAGAGCGCGACGGTGAGGATCACCTCCAGCGCCTGTGCCTGATCCAGGCCGCTGTTGAACAGCGGCTGCACGCTCTGCGGGGTGAACTTCTCAGGTGCGCGAGTCAGCTCGGCGGCGGTGCGCATCACTGCGAGTTTTACCGAATCTTCGGTATACGCCAGCCCCTGAGGCAGCCCGGCGAACAGCGCCTGAACCAATCCCTCATCCTGCAATTCTTGCGCGACGGTGGCCGCGCAGTAACGGCTGCCGTTGATGCGCGAGACCGCCAGCGTCGCCAGCGCCTTGAGGCGACTCGATAACCCATATCCTTCGGCATTGATGCCGTTGAACACCCCGTTGCGCTCGCGCAGGGTGGCGGCGTCGTGGGCTAACAGCAAATAATAAGATTCGGCGCGCGCCTGCGGGTGACTTTGATCCAACACATCAAGCTGTTCGGCGGCGGCGGTTTCCGCGTCGATCGGTGGCAGGCGGGCAGACCAATTCAGTTCGTCGGCGCTGAAAGCGATGCCATCGGCGTCTTCGACGTTAGGAAAGCCGGGCACTACCACCGCCGGGCGGCCGGCCAACGCCGCGACGCCGGCGACCACGCGCGCTTGATAGCTGACAAAACCGATCACCTGCGAAAAGGTGACAATATCCGCCGGGCTCAGCCCGACGTCGGCGAGTTGTTGCAGCGCCTTGCGGCAAATCAGCGTGGGCTGGCTGGCAAGCTGGCGGGCATATTGGGTGATCTGAGCAAGGCGGATATTGCTTTCCCGGGAGGCGTCCGGGCTGTGCAGCGGGGCGAGGCGGGCGGCGTAGTGGCTACAAAGCGATTGCACGCCCGTCACCTGAGCGACGGTCAACGCGGTGCTGAGGCGATCGTAGGGTGACAATGTCACGTATCGTGACAGCGGCACCTGGTCGGGAAACAGCGCGTGGTAACCGGCCAACGAGGCGCTGAACACCCCGGCGCGAGCGCTGAGCGCATTGTTTAAGGCTTCATCGGCGAAGGCGCCCAGCCCCAGCAGAAAGCGATCGCGAAGGGTGGCCGCCTGGGGTTCCAGCGGCGCATCGCCCCGCACGCTGCTTTGGGTTTCGTGATACCACTGGGCATTATGTTGTCGACGGAGTCGTTCCATAGGTCAATCCTTAATCATGATCAACAGCCGCCGCTGCGCGCGGCAGCGTCGGCTGGACAAAGAGGCAACATGCCCGCAGGCGGGGCGAAAGGCGGTTTTAGCGCAGCTCATCACAGCAGAGGGCGTGGCCGTAAACAGAAAAACCGGCTGCCAGCGTGAGCAGAAACTGCGTAAGGCGGCGATGGCGAATGCTGTTCATCAGTGCGATATCCTGTCGTATGAGAAGTGCAACGTAGGGGATATCCTCACCGATCGCCCTGGCGAGATAAAATAATGTTACGGACTAATCAATAACTGAAAGGAATAAAATATAAGGATATATAACAAGAATGTAATTTGCATGTGCACTTTCTTGCTAAGCGGCAGGCGCGCAAGGCGATAAAAAACCCGCCGCAGCGGGTTTGAGGTGAAGGCGTGACTCAGAAGCGGCCGCCGTCGCGCCGCCAGGCATCGGCGGTCAACGCTTCGCCGAAGTGGCTGGCGATAAGACGCTTGGTCAATTCGTGCAGCGGCGCCGCCAACACCTCCGCGGTGCTGCCGCGCTCGACGATTTCCCCTTCGTGCATCACCAGCACCTGGTCGCTGATATGTTTCATCATGCCGAGGTGCTGGGTGACATAAATATAGGAAATGCCGTGTTTTTCCTGCAGTTCCAGCATCAGGTTGATGATTTGCGAGCGCATCGACATGTCCAGCGACGCCAGCGCCTCATCGGCGACGATCACCTTCGGTTGCAGGATCAGTGCGCGGGCCAGCGCGACGCGCTGTTTTTGCCCGGAAGCCAGCATGTGCGGATAGTAGTAGGCGTGATCCGGCAGCATGCCGACCTGGCGCAGCGTTTGGTTGATGCGCTGCTCGCGCTCGGCGGGCTCAAGATCGGTGTTCAGCCGCAGCGGCGCATCCAGCAGCTGGCCGATGCGCTGGCGCGGGTTGAGCGAGGTGCTCGGATCCTGAAAAATCATGCGAATACGCTGGCTGCGGTAACGATAATCGCCGAACGCCAGCGGATGATCGTCGATCAGCAGCTCGCCGGCGGTGGGTTCCACCATGCCGGAGAGCATCTTCGCCAGCGTGGATTTGCCGGAGCCGTTCTCGCCGATCACCGCCAGCGTCTGGCCTTCGCGCAGGGTAAAGCTGACTGATTTCACCGCCTCGACGTGCTGGCGGCGGAACAGCCCGGTGCGGTAGCGGTAGGTTTTGCTCAGGTTGCGCACTTCCAACAGCGTTTCCATGTTATTGCTCCTCCATGTTCAGCGGGAAGTGGCAGGCGAAGAAGTGGTTTTTGACCGGGCGCAGGCGCGGCGTTTCGATGCACTTCTTCTGCGCGTAAGGACAGCGCGGCCCCAGGCGACAGCCGATCGGCAGGTGTTCCAGCGAAGGAATGGCGCCCGGCAGCGTATTCAACCGGCTTTTGTGCGGCAGCGAGCGGCCGAAGTCCGGCATGGCGCGGATCAGCGCCTGGGTGTAAGGGTGGTGCGGCGCCGCCAGCAACTCTTCGCACTGGGCGCTCTCCACCGTTTGCCCGCAGTACAGCACGTTCACCCGATCGGCCCACTTGCTCATCATCTGTAGGTCGTGGCTGATCAGCAGAATGGTGGTGTTGTTGTTCTGGTTGAGGCGCGCCAACAGACGGAAAATCTGCGCCTGCGTGGTCGGTTCCATGGCGTTGGTCGGCTCATCGGCGATCAGCAGGCGCGGTTGGTTGGCCAGCGCGATGGCGATCATCACTTTCTGGCACTCGCCTTCCGTCAGCTCGTACGGGAAGCTGCCCATGATGTCGTCATGATCCTTGATGCCGACGCGGTGCAGCAATTCGATGGCGCGGCGTTTGCGCCAGTTGAAGCGCTGCCACCAGTGGCCCTTATAGGTCCAGCCTGGGATGGCCTGCGCAAGCTGGCGGCCGATGCTCTCGGAAGGATCGAGACAGGACTGCGGCTCCTGGAAGATCATTGAGACGTTGTGGCCCACCAGCTTGCGCCGCTCGCGCGGGCTCAGCTGCAGCAGATCGATGTCGTCGAAACGAAAGCGATCGGCGGTAACGCGCCAGTTGTCTTTGGTTACGCCGCAGATGGCCTTGGCGATCAGGCTCTTGCCGGAGCCCGATTCGCCCACCAGCCCGCGCACTTCGCCCTCGGTCAGCGTCATGCTGACGCGATCGACCGCCTTGACCGGCCCTTCGGCGGTCATAAATTCAATCGTCAAATTGCGGATATCGAGTAACGGCATTATTCCACCCCGGCATTGATTGCGCGGCGCATACCGTCGCCTAACAGGTTAACCAGCAGCACGCTGACGAGAATGGCCGCGCCGGGCAGCATCACCGTCCAGGGCGCGACGTACACCAGCTCGAGCGAATCGCCGAGCATCGCTCCCCATTCCGGCGAAGGCAATTGCGCGCCGAGATCGAGGAAGCCGAGCGCGGCGATGTCCAAAATGGCCATCGACAGCGCGCGGGTGAACTCGGTCACCAGCACCGCCGCGATGTTCGGCATGACCGCGTACCACAGGATCTGCAGCGTGGAAGCGCCGTCAAGCCGGGCCGCCACCACGTACTCTTTCTCCAGTTCGTCGTGCACCGCGCTGTAGATGGTGCGCACCATGCGCGGCAACAAGGCGAGCCACACCGCCAGCATGGCGTGTTCAAGTTTGGGGCCGATAAACGCCACCACCACGATCGCCAGCAGCAGCGACGGAATCGACAGCAGGGTATCGAGGATGTGGTTGAGCACCGCCGAGCGTAGCCCGTGGGTGACGCCAGCGAACACGCCGAGGATCACGCCGCAGAACGCCGCGGCCAGCGTCACCGCCAGCGCGGAACCGAAGGTGGCGGCGGTGCCGGTCAACAGGCGGCTGAGGATGTCGCGCCCGAGATCGTCGGTGCCGAGGAAGAACGACACGTTGCCGTAGCGCGACCAGGACGGCGGCAGCAGTTGATAGCCGAGGAACTGCTGATCCAGCGCGTAGGGCGCCAGCAGGCTACCGAACAGCGACAACAGCAACAGGGCGATCACGCCGTAAAAACCGATCATCGCCAGCGCGTCGCCGTAGAAAATCCGCCAGGTGTAGCGCAGCGGGCTCGGCATCTTTTTCTCGCGGTATACGTTATCGAAGGGCATACCATTCCTTATGTTTCAGCGGGTTGGTTGCCGCACCCAGAATGTCGGCCAGAACGTTAATGGTGATCACCAGCGTGCCGACCACCATCACGCCGGCGGAGATCGCCGCATAGTCCTGTTGGCGAATGGCGTTGATCAGCCACCGGCCGAGGCCCGGCCAGCTGAAGACCACTTCGGTGATCATCGCCAGCGTGAGCATGGTGGAGAACTGCAGCCCCAGTTTGGGCACGATCGGCGGCAGCGCGTTGTGCAACACGTGGCGACGAATGATGGTGAAGCGCGACAGGCCGCGGGTGGCGGCGGCCTTGATGTAGTTTTGGCTCAGCACGTCGTCGGTGCTGATGCGCATCAGCCGCACCACTTCGGTGGTGGGTGCCACCGCCAGCGCGGCGATCGGCAGGATCATGTGGCGCAGGGCGCTGCCGATCATCTCGGCGCGATACGGCGAGTCCGACAGCCAGGCGTCGATCAGCGCGAAACCGGTGATGGGCTTCACCTGATACAGCAGATCGAAGCGGCCGGAAACCGGCAGCCAGCCGAGATGCAGCGAGAAGAACAGCATCAGCAGCAGCGCCAGCCAGAACACCGGCATCGAAAAGCCCAGCAGCGCGAAGGTGCTGATGGCGGTGTCCTGCCACTTGCCGCGCAGCACGCCGGCGATGATGCCCAGCGGAATGCCGATAAACAGCGCCAGGGCGAAGGCCAGCAGGCACAGTTCCATGGTGGCCGGGAACACTTCGCGCAGCTGTTCGCTGATCGCCTGGCCGTTGATGCTGGAGACGCCGAAGTCCCAGTGCAGCAGGCTGACGAAGTAGAATTGATAGGCGTCCAGCAGGGCGGCGCCGTTCAGCGGCGCGCGCGGCGTGAAATAGCTCAGGCTGAAGCTGACCAGCGTCAGGAAGAACAGCGTGATCAGCAGCAGCAGAATGCGGCGCAGGGTAAAGATAATCACTTTTTCACCTCCGGCGCGGATTCACGGTACACCCCGGCGAACGAGGCGTTGCCGAACGGGCTCAGCACCAATCCCTTGATGTCGTAACGATAGGCCTGCAGGCGCAGGGAAGACGCCAGCGGCAGCACCGGCAATTGCTGCTCAAGGATTTTCTGCGCCTTGCGGTAGTTGTCGATGCGCTGAGACAGCTGCTGCGACAGCAGCGCGTTCTGCAGCACTTCGTCGAAACTCGGGTCACACCAGTGAGCATAGTTGGTTTGCGAACGGATTGCCGCGCAGCTCAGCAGCGGCCGGAAGAAGCTGTCCGGATCGTTGCTGTCGGTGGCCCAGCCGGTCAGGGTCAGATCGTGGTTCATCTCCATCAGGCGCGCTTCCTGGAAGCGGCCCTCCACCGGCACGATGGTGACGTTGATGCCCACCTGGCCGAGATCGGCCTGGATCAGCTCGGCGGTTTTCAGCGGGCTCGGGTTGTAAGACTGCGAGGCGGTCGGCACCCACAGCTTCAGGTTCAGCTGGCCGACGCCGGCCTGCCGCAGCATCTCGCGAGATTTGGCCGGATCGTACTCGGTGACGTGCGCGTCGTTGTCATAGGCCCAGGAGGCGCGCGGCAAGATCGAGGCGGCGGTTTCCGCCGTGCCGTAATAGATAGACTGCATCAACCGCTGGTTGTTGATCGCCAGCGAGATCGCCTGGCGCACATTGAGGTTGTCGAGCGGCGGTTTGCGGGTGTTGAACGCCAGATAGGCGATGTTCATCCCCGGACGCAGCGTCAGGCGCAGGCGCGGATCGTCGCGCAGGATAGACAGCTGGCTGGCCGCCGGATAAGCCAGCACGTCGCATTCGCCGGTCAGCAGCTTGGAGAGGCGGCCGGTGCCGCCGGCGCCCAGATCGATCACCACCTGCGGCATGCGCGGCAGCCCTTTCCAGTAGGCGGCGTTGCGCGCCAGGCGAATATATTGCCCCGAGCGGTATTCGTTGAGCAGGAACGGGCCGCTGCCGACCGGCTCGCGGTCGATCAGCTCCTGATGGCCCTCACGCGTCAGCAGATCGGCGTACTCGGCGGACAGCACCGGCGCGTAGTGGGTCGCCAGATGCCACAGGAACGAGGCGTCCGGCGACTGCAGGCGAATCTCCACCGTATAGTCGTCGAGCTTTCTCACGCTCTGCACCGAATCGCCGAACTGCAGGCTGTCGAAATAGGGGTATTCGCCGCCGTTCACGTCGTGATACGGGTGTTTCTGATCGAATACGCGGGCGAAGCTGAATACCACGTCGTCGGCGTTCATCTTGCGGGTGGGCGTGAACCAGGCGGTGGTCTGAAACGGCACGTCCTTGCGCAGATGGAAGCGGTAGGTGGCGCCGTTGTCCAGCACCTCCCAGCTCTGCGCCAGCTCGGGGATCAGGCGATAGGTGTAGGGGTCGACGTCCAGCAGGCGATCGTACAGCTGGGCGGCCAGGGTATCCACCGTCAGGCCACTGCTGGCCATTTGCGGGTTGAAGGTATTCAGTATGCCGCTGACGCAATAAACAAAGCCGCTCTGGCGAATGTCCGGCAGCGGCGCCGCGCTGGGCGCGGGCGGTGTTGTCGCGGCCAGGGCAGAGCCCGTCAGGCACAACGACAGTATCCAAAAGGGTAAACCACGCATAGAGGCTCATGGGTTAATCAGCAATAGCGTTAGTGTATCGCACTCTGACCAGTAGCCCAATCCATTGAGCAAAATCGCTGAGTTTTCTGCGACTTGATTGATCAGCCCGTTCAGCGGCAAGAAAAAAGTTTTCCATATTATGTTATAATATAACAAAATCATGTTACCGTTCCCCGGCAAAGTCACAATAACGCAAGGGGATGTATGAACGAAGTTGCACTTCCACCACGCCGTTCGCTGCCGGATGCTCAGGCATGGCGCGGCGAAATGAGTGATGTCGGGCTCGATTGGGTCGGGATGCAAGGGATCGCGCTGCCGCTGGAGCTGGCCTGCAAGCCATTGATGGCGAAGGTCGACGCCGGTATCAACCTGCGCGCCGAAGCGGCGGGCGAGCGCGGCATTCACATGTCGCGGCTGTATCTGGCGCTGGACGAGTTGACGCAGGGCGAGCTGACGCCGCAGCGCATCGGCCGAACGCTGCAGGCCTTTTTGGCTTCGCAGCCGGAACACAGCGATCGCGCCAGCTTGTCGATCAGTGGCGAGCTGTTGCTGTCACGCCCGGCGCTGCTGTCGCCGCAGCGCGGCTGGAAAGCCTATCCGCTGCGCATCGAGGCCACTCTGACGGATACGCTGACGCTGGCGCTGACCGTCGGCGTGCCTTATTCCTCCACCTGCCCGAGTTCGGCGGCGCTCAGCCGTCAGTTGGCGCAGCAACAGTTCCAGTTTGATTTTGAACAGGCGGCGGAGCGGGTCAGCCAACGGCAGGTGAGCGAGTGGCTGCTGGAGCAAGGGATGCCGGCCACCCCCCACAGCCAGCGCAGCTGGGCCTGGATCACCGTGACGCCCGAGAATGAACGGGCGTTTGAGCCGGTGAAACTGATTGATCGCATCGAACACGCGCTGGGCACGCCGGTGCAAACGCTGGTGAAACGCCGCGACGAACAGGCCTTCGCATTGGCCAACGGTCAGAATCTGATGTTTTGCGAGGACGCGGCGCGCCGTCTGTATCGCATGCTGCGCAGCCAGTGCGACTACCGCGCTTTTTCGCTGCGCGTCGAGCATCAGGAGAGCCTGCATGCCCACAATGCGGTGGCGGAGCTGAGCTGGCGGGGAGAACACCATGCTGCGTAAAAACCCCAGTGGCCATCTGCCGCAGGTCTCGCCGCTGGCCTACATCGATCCCACCGCCATTATTTGCGGCCGGGTGATCGTCGAAGACTTCGTTTACGTCGGCCCTTATGCGGTAATTCGCGCCGACGAGTTGAACGCCGTCGGCGACATGGAGCCGATCGTTATCGGCTCGCACTCCAATATTCAGGACGGCGTGGTGATCCATTCCAAGAGCGGGGCGGCGGTGACTATTGGCCGTTACAGCTCGATCGCCCACCGCGCCATTGTGCACGGCCCGTGCCGCATCGACGATCGGGTGTTTATCGGCTTCAACAGCGTGCTGTTCAACTGCCACGTTCAGTCCGGCTGCGTGGTGCGCTACAACGCGGTCGTGGACGGCGTGACGCTGCCGGAAAACCGCTATATCCCCTCGACCGAGCGCGTGGGGCCGGACAGCGACCTGTCGCGCTATCGCCAGGTCGATCGCAGCGCGCTGCAGTTTTCGGAAGAAGTGGCCGCCACCAACGTCGAACTGGTGCGCGGTTACCAGGCATTACGCAATGAATTTTAATGAGGTCCCCATGAAACAACTTCCCGTGACCGTGCTTTCCGGCTTTCTCGGCGCCGGCAAGACTACGGTGCTGAACCACATCCTGAACAACCGGCAGGGCATGCGCGTGGCGGTGATCGTCAACGACATGAGCGAGGTGAATATCGACGCTGCGCTGGTGGAGAATGAAGTGCGCCTCGATCGCCAGCAGGAGAAGCTGGTGGAGATGAGCAACGGCTGCATCTGCTGCACGCTGCGCGAAGACCTGCTGGTGTCGGTGCGCGAGCTGGCGCAGGACGGGCGCTTCGATTATCTGTTGATCGAATCGAGCGGCATCTCCGAACCGCTGCCGGTGGCGGAAACCTTTACCTTTGAGGATGAACAAGGGGAAAGCCTGTCGCAGTTCGCCCGGCTGGATACCCTGGTGACGGTGGTCGACGGGGTGAATTTCATCCGGCAATACCAGCAGGCGCAAAGCCTGCAGGAGGCCGGCCAAAGCCTGGGCGAGGACGATCTGCGCAGCGTGGCGGACCTGTTGATTGAGCAAATTGAATTTTGCGACGTGATCCTGGTCAGCAAGACCGATCTGTTGACGCCAACGCAGCAGGGTGAAGTGATGGCGCTGCTGGCCAGCCTGAATCCCGACGCCCGCATTGTGCCGATCGCGCCGGGCAAACTGCCGCTGGAGGCGGTGCTGAATACCGGCAGCTTCAGTTTTGAAAAGGCGCAGCAGGCGCCCGGCTGGCTGAAAGAGCTGCGCGGCGAACACGTGCCGGAGACGGAAAGCTACGGCATCAGCAGCTTTGTCTATCAGGCGCGGCGGCCGTTTGCGCCGGACAAGTTCTACCGCGTGATCAACGGCGACTGGGGCGGCGGCAAGCTGCTGCGTTCGAAAGGCTTCTTCTGGCTGGCGACGCGGCCGCGGCAGGCCGGGCAGTGGAGCCAGGCCGGCGGCATCGCCCATTACGGCCTGGCGGGCACCTTTTGGCGCGCGATCCCGCAAGACAATTGGCCGCAAGATCCGCAAACGCGGGCGCATATTCAGGAGAAATGGGTGGAGCCGTTCGGCGACATGCGCCAGGAGCTGGTGTTTATCGGCCAGCACTTGCAACAGGCGGCGATCGTGCGTCTGCTGGACGACTGCCTGCTGAGCGACGACGAAATGGCCGCCGGCGTGGACTATTGGCTGGAGATGGCAGACCCGTTCCCTGAGTGGTAATTGCGCAATCTTCGTGTGGTAATGAGAAAAATTCTCAACAAAGTGCTTTACAGACGATACTGATAACTATTATCATCGCCTGGCAGTTCACGGAAGGCCACAGTTTGCGGCTCTGATGTGGAAGGCACGACATTGCTCACATTGCTTCCAGTGTTTTTTAAGCCAGCTCGGGTGCTGGCTTTTTTTTTGCCTGTTTCAGACCGGAAACCTCGCCTGGCGAGCCGCCATGCTCCACTTTTTTCTTTTTCGCCGCGTAACCTGGACGATCTCGACAGAAGTTCGGGGTTTCATGCATTCACAGTCCCGTGACGGAATTTCATACTCCTTCTCATCGACGCGCCGGCTGCGTTTGGCCGGCCACTGTTAACCGTGAGGAGAATGCCTGTGATTACCCAACAAACCCCCATCAAGTCAGGATTCGGGCCCAAAACGACCGCCGGCGAGGTGCTCGCGAGCCAGGATCTGTCAGGCACGCTGGCCATCGTCACCGGTGGCCATTCAGGCCTCGGTCTGGAGACGACGCTGGCGCTGGCCGACGCCGGCGCACGGGTTATCGTCGCTTGCCGGGCACCGGCGGCAGCCAAAGCGGTGTTAGGGCTGAGCGCCGGCGTCGAGATCGCCGAACTCGATCTCGCCGATTTGAACAGCGTGCGTCGTTTCGCTGCAGACTTTACCGCATCGAGCCTACGGGCGGATATCGTCATCAATAACGCCGGGGTGATGGCATGCCCGGAGGCGCGGGTGGGGAACGGTTGGGAAAGGCAGTTCGCCACCAACCATCTCGGCCACTATGCGCTGACTAATTTGCTGTGGCCGACCATTGCCGATGGCGGGCGGGTGGTCACCGTCTCCTCCGCCGGGCATCACCATTCGGCGATCCGCTGGGAAGATGTGCAGTTCGAACGCGGTTACGACAAGTGGCTGGCGTATGGTCAGTCGAAGACGGCGAATGCCCTGTTCGCCGTCTGGTTGGATCTTCTGGGCCGCTCGCGGGGGATCCGCGCATTTAGCCTGCATCCGGGTAGCATCGCCACGCCGCTGCAGCGGCACATATCGAGAGCAGAGATGATAGCCCTGGGCTGGATGGACGAAGAGGGCAATCCGGCCGATCCCGATGCCCTTAAAACGCCTCAGCAGGGGGCTGCTACGCAGGTCTGGGCCGCCACCTCACCGCAGTTGCAGGGATTAGGGGGCCTCTACTGCGAGGATGGCGATATTGCCGGCATCGTCGCCCACGACAGTCAGGCGCTGGTCGGCGTGAAGGAATACGCGATCGACCCGGAACAGGCGCAGCGTCTGTGGGCGCTTTCGGCATCGCTGACCGGCATTGATGCCTTCGCCTGACCAGGCCGCTAATCGGATAAGGGGGAGCCCATGATGTCGATGATGAAAGAAAAAAATCTGGCGATATCCAGCATGTTTTTCATGCTGGGGCTGTGTTTCGGCAGTTTGAGTTCAAGGATGGCGACGATCAAGGGAGGGCTTGCGTTGTCTGACGGCGTATTCGGCACCGTCCTGTTCGCCATGTCGGCCGGCGTGGTCGTGTCGCTGCCGATATCGGGATGGGCGATCGCCAAACTCGGCAGCAGGGTGGTCGGCGTCGCGGCTATTCTGTTCAACGCCACGCTTTTGCTTCTGGTGCCCTTCGCCGCGACGGTCCTGCAACTGGCGGTGCTGCTGTTTTTATGCGGGTTCGCTTACAGCGCGGTCAATGTCTCGAACAACATGCAGGCCAGTATCGCCGAGGCGGTCAGCGGTAAAACGAGGCTGCCGTTCTTTCACGGTATATGGGGCGTGGCGGGGTTCGTCGGCGCAGGGATCGGGGCGTTAATGATCGGTCGGGATGTCGCCTTGCCGCTGCACTTTGCGGGCATAGCGGCGGTGGCTCTGATGTCCGCCTTGCTGTGTCGGCGGGCATTGTTCGACAAACCGGAACTGGAACAGACCGGGCGCGCTTTCGCCATCCCGGACCGCTCGCTGTTCAACTATGGCCTGATCGTTTTCTGCTCGATGGCTTGTGAGGGCATTATGTATGACTGGAGCGTCGTTTATTTTCAGGACGTCGTCTCGGTCGATCGAAAATACATCGGCCTGGGTTTTACGGTATTTATGGCGGCCATGACGATCGGCCGGCTCATGCTGAACCGGTTCGTGGATCGGATCGGAGTGAGAAGAACGTTGCAATGGGGCGGGATGCTGGCATTCACCGGCATGACGCTAACGACCTGGTTACCGGGTTTGGTGACGTCGATAATCGGTTTTTTCCTGGTTGGGCTTGGCATTTGCGCCATTATTCCGCTGGTTGCGGGGGCGGCCGCAAGGTCTTCTTCCATGGCGCCAAGCGCCGCCATCGCGGCAGTGCTGACCATCGGTTTTCTGGGGACGCTGATCGGGCCGCCGTTAATCGGGTTCTTATCCGAAACTGTCGGTTTGCGCTATGCCTTTCTGGTCTGCGTCGCGTTGTCGCTCGGCGTCATTTATCGGGCAGGAAAAATACCGCTGTGATCTTACAAGAAGGTGATTCATCGGCGGGCTATCCGCAGATAGACGTGACCGTCGAGAAAGGCCGGCCTCTCCAGGCGGCCGTTCTCAGGCCACATCTCTCAACCTGGGGCTAATAGCTGACGGCCGGGAAAGACCGGCACCCAATCCCCGCGTTGCTAATCCTCGTCTTGCTCGCCGTTTTGCAGCAGCGCATGCTTTTTCAGCATACCGCGTAGCTGATGGTAGGTGAGCCCCAGCAGCTGCGCCGCCTTGCGCTGGTTGAATCGCCCTTGCTGCAGCGCTGCTTCGATCAGCGCCTTCTCTTGCTCCAACTGCCAGTTTTTCAGCTCGAGCGGCAGCGCCGGCAACGCGCTGGCGCCTTCAGGGGCAGGCGTAAGCGGTGTGGCCTCGCGTGGCGCAAACGGGTTGATGACGATCTCATCCAGCGGGTTGTCGCTGTCGCCGTGACGATAGACCGAACGTTCCACCACGTTTTTCAGTTCGCGCACGTTGCCCGGCCAGCCGTAGTTGAGCAACGTCTGCCTGGCGCGTTCGGTAAAGCCGGGAAACAGCGGCAGCGCCAGCTCACGGCACATTTGAATGGCGAAGTGCTCGGCCAGCAACATGATATCGGGCCGGCGTTGGCGCAGCGGCGGCAGCTGCACCACGTCGAACGCCAGCCGATCCAGCAGATCGGCGCGGAACTTGCCCGCCGCCGCCAGCGCCGGCAGATCGTCGTTGGTGGCGCACACCAGGCGCACATCTACCCGCAGCGGCTGGCTGCCGCCCACGCGTTCCAGCTGGCCGTATTCGATCACCCGCAGCAATTTCTCCTGCACCAGCATTGGCGCGGTCGCCAGCTCATCGAGGAACAGCGTGCCGCCGTCGGCGCGCTCGAAGCGGCCCAGATGACGTTTCTGCGCACCGGTAAAGGCACCGGCCTCGTGGCCGAACAGCTCGGAATCCAGCAGGTTTTCATTCAGCGCCGCACAGTTGAGCGAGATGAACGGCCCTTGCCAACGGTTGGAGAGGTAGTGCAGACGATGGGCGATCAGCTCTTTACCGGTGCCGCGCTCGCCGATCACCAGCACCGGTTTGTTCAGCTTTGCCACCTGGGAGACTTGCTCCAATACTTCGACAAAGGCGTTTGCTTCGCCCAACAAATTCTCTGGCTGTTCGTTCATGATGAAATTCGCCAATGTTTGGTGAAAATAATCACTCTACAGCAAGCGCGCAGAGAGTCAAAAATAAAGAGTTGTTGTTTTTCAATTAGATAAAAGTTGGCACGGGTTTTGATTATCTCTTTGGGCAAGCTGTACGACTTAACGCGGCGCTTCAGACGCCATCAGAACCAAGAGGAAGTGAATTATGGGTATTTTTTCTCGTTTTGCCGACATCGTGAACGCCAACATCAACACCCTGCTGGACAAGGCGGAAGATCCGCAGAAGCTGGTGCGGTTGATGATCCAAGAGATGGAAGACACGCTGGTTGAAGTCCGTTCTACGTCGGCGCGCGCGCTGGCGGAGAAAAAGCAGTTGCTGCGTCGCATCGAGCAGGGTGAAAGCCAGGTAAGCGACTGGCAGGAAAAAGCCGAGCTGGCGCTGCGCAAAGATAAAGAAGACTTGGCCCGCGCGGCGCTGATCGAAAAACAAAAGGTTGCCGACCTGATCGCCACGCTGACGCAAGAAGTGGCGACCGTAGAAGAAACGTTGGCGCGCATGAAGAGCGAAATCGGTGAGCTGGAAAACAAGCTGACCGAAACCCGCGCGCGGCAGCAGGCGCTGGCGCTGCGCCATCAGGCCGCATCTTCCTCGCGCGAGGTGCGCCGTCAGCTCGACAGCGGCAAGCTGGATGAGGCGATGGCGCGTTTCGAACAGTTCGAACGTCGCATCGACCATATGGAAGCCGAAGCGGAAAGCATCAGCATCGGTAAAAAGAAGTCGCTGGACCAGGAGTTTGCCGAGCTGAAAGCCGACGACGCCATCAGTGAGCAACTGGCGGCGCTGAAAGCCAAGATGAACCGCTCCGAGTAAGGCGAACCGCGGCCACACGCCGGAGGTGGCCGCCTATCCAGGATCCGATAAGAAGGAATAACAATGAGTGCTTTATTACTTGCCATTCCGCTGACAATTTTCGTGCTGTTTGTCGCGCCGATTTGGCTTTGGCTGCATTACAGCAATCGGCAACAGACCGGCATCCAGCTGAGTCAGCAAGAAATGCAGCGCCTGGCGCAGCTGGCGGAAGACGCCAAACGCATGCGTGAACGCATTCAGGCGCTGGAAGAGATCCTCGATGCGGAACACCCGAACTGGAGACAGTCCTGATGAGCATGACGCTGGGCAGTAAAAAGCTTTATCGCGTACCCGAAGAAGGCATGGTAAAAGGCGTCTGCGCCGGTCTGGCTCACTATTTCGACGTGCCGGTGCGCCTGATCCGCGTGATGGTGGTGCTGTCGCTGTTCTTTGGGCTGTTTTTCTTCACGCTGGTGGCCTATATCGCGCTGGTGTTCGTGTTGGACGAAGCGCCGGCCAGCCGTTTCGAGGGCGAGCATCAGAAGACGCCGCGCCAGTTGCTCGATCAGCTGGAATATGAGCTGGGCAGCGGCGAACAGCAGCTGCGTCAGGTCGAGCGTTACGTGACGTCCGACACCTTCGGCGTTCAGAGCCGCTTCCGCAAGCTGTAACCCTTCTTGCGATACCCGGCCTGCGCAGGCCGGGTATCTTCGCCGCCGTTATCCCGTTGAATGTAACCTTAATCTCTTGTGCCGGAGGGCATTGTCATGAATAAAATCGATGTTGCGAACACCGTCAGAACGGGTGGATTTAAACGAGGAGCGGCGGCAATGTTGAAGACATTGGCTAAAGTCATCATCATAGCGTTATTGAACTATGGCCCGGCGGGCGCCGCCGGCTGGTTGCTGAAGACCGTCGGCCGCAAACCGGTGCGCGTCGTGCTGGCGCTGGTGCTGGAACCGCTGTTCCGTAAAGGCCTGAACAAGGCATTCGGGCGTTACGTCAAGGAGAGCAATGAAACGACTGCAAAATGAGTTAACCTCGCTGGTCAACCGCGGAATGGATCGCCATCTGCGCCTGGCGGTGACCGGCCTGAGCCGCAGCGGCAAAACCGCCTTTATCACCGCCTTCGTCAATCAACTGCTGCATGTGCACAGCGGCGCGCGCATGCCGCTGTTTTCACCGGTGCGCGAAGAACGCCTGCTGGGCGTCAAGCGCATCCCGCAGCGCGATCTCGGCATCCAGCGTTTCACCTACGACGAAGGGCTGGCGCAGCTGTACGGCGCGCCGCCGGCCTGGCCGACGCCGACGCGCGGCGTCAGCGAAATCCGACTGGCGCTGCGCTACCGCTCCAACGACTCGTTGCTGCGCCATTTCAAAGACACCTCCACGCTGTACCTGGAGATCGTCGATTATCCGGGCGAATGGTTGCTGGATCTGCCGATGCTCGAGCAGGATTACCTGGCCTGGTCGCGGCAGATGACCGGGCTGCTGCAGGGGGAACGCGCCGAATGGGCCAAGCCCTGGCTTGACCTGTGTAAAACCTGCGATCCGCTGGCCCCGGCCGACGAAAATCGCCTGGCGGCGATCGCCCAGGCCTACACCGATTATCTGTTGCGCTGCAAAAGCGAAGGTCTGCACTTCATTCAGCCGGGCCGTTTTGTGCTGCCGGGCGACATGGCCGGCGCACCGGCGCTGCAGTTTTTCCCGTGGCCCGATGTTGCCGCGGCGGGCGAGTCGAAACTGGCGCAGGCCGACAAACACACCAATATCGGCATGCTGCGCGCTCGGTTCAATTATTACTGTCAGTCGGTCGTCAAAAACTTCTATAAAGAGCATTTCGTCCGTTTCGATCGGCAAATCGTGCTGGTTGACTGCCTGCAGCCGCTCAACAGCGGCCCGCAGGCGTTCAACGACATGCGCCTGGCGCTGACCCAACTGATGCAGAGTTTCCATTACGGCAAACGCACGCTGTTTCGCCGCTTGTTCTCGCCGACCATCGACAAACTGATGTTCGCCGCCACCAAGGCGGACCACATCACCGCCGATCAGCACGCCAATCTGGTGTCGTTGCTGCAGCAGCTGGTGCAAGAGGCGTGGCAGAACGCAGCGTTCGAAGGCATCAGCATGGATTGCGTCGGCCTGGCCTCGGTGCAGGCGACCGAGAGCGGCATTGTCGATCATCAGGGGCAGCGTATTCCGGCGCTGAAGGGCAATCGCCTCAGCGACGGCGCGCCGCTGACGGTGTTCCCCGGCGAAGTGCCGGCCCGTTTGCCGGGGCCGGCGTTCTGGCAGAGCCAGGGATTCCACTTCGATGAGTTTCGCCCGCGCGCCATGAGCGTGGACAGCCCGTTGCCGCATATCCGTCTGGATGCGGTGATGGAATTTTTACTGGGAGACAAATTGCGATGAGCGAGCCGATCAAACCGCGTATCGATTTTGACGAGCCGTTGCAGCCGCCGCAGGAACCGACGTTGCGTGCCGGCGTTGCTTTCGACGCCGAGCAGGCGGAGAGCTTCTTTCCGGCGGCGCCGGAGCTGCAGCAGGAGGAGGAAGAAGGGCGCGCCGAGGGCATCATCAACGCTGCGCTGAAGCCGAAACGCAGCCTGTGGCGCAAAATGGTCACCGCCGGGCTGGCGCTGTTCGGCGTCAGCGTGGTGGCGCAGGGCGTGCAGTGGGTGCATACCGCCTGGGTGCAGCAGGACTGGATCGCCATGGGCGGCGGCGTGGCCGGAGGCCTGATCGTGTTCGCCGGCGTCGGTTCGGTGGTCACCGAGTGGCGGCGTTTGTATCGGCTGCGCCAGCGCGCGGAAGAGCGCGACGTGGCGCGCGAGCTGTTGCACAGCCACGGACTGGGGCAAGGGCGCGAATTCTGCGAGAAGCTGGCGCGCCAGGCCGGGCTGGATCAGGGGCATCCGGCGCTGCAGCGCTGGCAGGCCTCGCTGCATGAAACCCAAAATGACCGTGAAGTGGTGGAGCTGTACGCCAAACTGGTGCAGCCGGTGCTCGACAACCAAGCGCGGCGCGAAATCAGCCGCTCCGCCGCCGAATCGACGCTGATGATTGCCGTCAGCCCGTTGGCGCTGGTGGATATGGCGTTTATCGCCTGGCGCAACATCCGTTTGATTAACCGCATCGCCGCGTTGTATGGCATCGAACTGGGCTACTTCAGCCGCATTCGTTTGTTCCGGTTGGTGCTGCTCAACATCGCCTTTGCCGGCGCCTCCGAACTGGTGCGCGAAGTGGGCATGGACTGGATGTCGCAGGATCTGGCGGCGCGGCTGTCGGCGCGCGCGGCGCAGGGCATCGGCGCCGGGTTGTTGACCGCGCGGCTGGGCATCAAGGCGATGGAACTGTGTCGCCCGCTGCCGTGGCTGGAAGGGGAAAAACCGAAGCTTGGCGATTTCCGCAGCCAGCTGATCGGCCAATTGAAAGACACGCTGAAAAAGAGCGACGGCAAGGCCAAATAACCCCGCGACGGCGCTCCTGGCAGCGCCGTTATTTCACCGGCGCCAACGCCGGACGTAATCGAGACTTGACGATAGTCGATCCCCCTGTGCTTGCGTGATAAATACCTGCAAAATTAAATCTGTTTGTGATAACTCTCTGTTTGTGGGCTAAAATGACGCCGATGCTGTTATTCGCTTGCGTTTAAAATCAGCAACCACGGCAATAAATCAGAGTTCTGTCAACTTTTGCTGACAGATCGCTTCTACCGCCCGGTGCGAGGGAGTATCATCATCGCTAACGATCCCCGCACCTGCAGAGATAAGGCCAACACTGATGCGTTTGGAAGTATTTTGCGAAGACCGCCTCGGTCTCACTCGAGAATTACTCGATCTTTTGGTATCGCGCAGCATTGACTTACGTGGCATCGAGATCGATCCCATCGGCCGCATTTACCTCAATTTCTCCCAGCTGGACTTCGATACTTTCCGCGCGCTGATGGCGGAGATCCGCCGCATCGCCGGCGTGACCGACGTGCGCACCGTCAGCTTTATGCCTTCCGAACGCGAGCATCGCGCGCTGCGTGCGCTGCTGGAGTCGATGCCGGAGCCGGTGTTCTCTATCGACATGAAGGGCAAGGTCGAGCTGGCCAATCCGGCGGCGCTGGCGTTGTTCAGCCTGAACGAAGACAAGATCCGCAACCAGACCGCCGGGGCGCTGATCGGCGGCTATAACTTCAGCCGCTGGCTGGAGAGTGAGCATACGGCGCCGCACTCAGAACGGGTGGTGATCCGCAGCCAGGACTTCCTGATGGACATTACGCCTATCTATCTGGAGGACGAACAGCAACAGCCGGCTGCGGTCGGCGCGGTGGTGATGTTGAAGTCCACCGCGCGCATGGGTCGCCAACTGCAAAATCTGTCGGTGAACGACGATACCGAATTCGATCACATCGTCGCGGTGAGCGCCAAGATGCGTCACGTGCTGGAGCAGGCGCGCAAACTGGCGATGCTCGATGCGCCGCTGCTGATCGTGGGCGATACCGGCACCGGCAAGGATATTCTGGCTCGCGCCTGCCACCTGCGCAGCCCGCGCGGCAAACAGCCGTTCCTGGCGCTGAACTGCGCCGCGCTGCCGGATGACGTGGTGGAGAGCGAGCTGTTCGGCCATGCGCCGGGCGCTTATCCCAACGCGCTGGAAGGCAAAAAGGGCTTCTTCGAGCAGGCCAACGGCGGTTCGGTGCTGCTGGATGAGATTGGCGAAATGTCGCCGCGCATGCAGACCAAACTGTTGCGTTTTCTCAATGACGGCACGTTCCGCCGGGTCGGCGAAGAGCATGAGGTGCACGTCGACGTGCGCGTGATCTGCGCCACCCAGAAGAACCTGACCGAGCTGGTGCAGCGCGGCGAATTCCGCGAAGACCTCTATTATCGCCTCAACGTGCTGACCATCACCATTCCGCCGCTGCGCGAACGTCCGCAGGACATCATGCCGCTGACCGAGCTGTTCGTGGCGCGCTTCGCCGATGAGCAGGGCGTGGCGCGGCCCAAGCTGGCGAACGATCTGGGCAGCTTCCTCAGCAAATACGGCTGGCCGGGTAACGTGCGCCAGCTGAAAAACGCCATCTACCGCGCGCTGACGCAAACCGAAGGCTACGAACTGCGGCCGCAGGATATCGTGTTGCCGGAGTTCGAGGTGGAGATGTCGCTGGGCGACGAGGTGCTGGACGGTTCACTGGACGACATCAGCAAGCGTTTTGAGCGCTCGGTGCTGACGCGCCTGTATCGCACCTATCCCAGCACCCGCAAGCTGGCGAAGCGGTTGGGCGTTTCCCATACCGCCATCGCCAACAAGCTGCGCGAGTATGGCCTGAGCAGCCGCAAAGGCGGCGCTGAGGGCGAAGAATAAAAAAGGCGCCTTGCGGCGCCTTCCCGTGTATCCAAAGCCGGCGTTCGCCGGCTTTATTATTTCAGCGCTGCCAGCGCCGCGTCGTAATCCGGCTCGGTGGTGATTTCGTTCACCAGCTCGCTGTACAGCACGTTGTCCTGGCCATCCAGCACCACGACCGCACGCGCGGTCAGGCCCGCCAATGGACCTTCGGCGATTTCAACGCCGTACGCCTGTTTGAACTCGGCGCCGCGCAGGGTGGACAGCGTGACCACGTTGCTCAGGCCTTCCGCGCCGCAGAAACGAGACTGGGCGAACGGCAGATCGGCGGAGATGCACAGCACCACGGTGTTATCCAGGCCGCTGGCCAACTGGTTGAATTTACGCACCGACGTCGCGCAGACGCCGGTATCGATGCTTGGGAAGATGTTCAGGACTTTGCGTTTACCCGCGAAGCTGCTCAGCGCTACGTCTGACAGGTCTTTGGCAACCAGCGAGAAGGCCTTGGCCTGTTCGCCCTGCTGTGGCAGTTTGCCCGCTACGCTGACCGGATTGCCTTGAAAATGTACTGTCTGAGTCATTGCTAGATTCCTTTTACAGGTGTTTATACAAAGGGTATGAACCTGATGAAACGGCGCGCCGGCGACGGCTGTTAACATCAGGTTCACACCCTGACGCCAGTTTATGACAAGCGGGGCGGATTGGATATCAAAGTTTGCTAAATAGTTGTATATATTAGGCTGTTCTATAAAACATCACCGGCGCATCAGCCTGCCTGGATGCGCAGTTTTCGCTCAGGAGCCGTTATGAGAGACATGCGTTTTTACCCGGAAGCCTGGCCGCTGCACACCGCCTTCGTGATCGCGCGCGGCAGCCGCACCGAAGCCAGGGTGGTGGTGGTCGAAATCGAACAGCAGGGCGTGCGCGGCGTCGGCGAATGCACGCCGTATCCGCGCTATGGCGAGAGCGAGGAATCGGTGATGACGCAGCTGGCTGAGATGGCGCCGGCGATCGCGCAAGGCATCACCCGCGAGCAGCTACTGACGCAGATGCCGGCGGGCGCGGCCCGCAACGCGCTGGACTCGGCGCTGTGGGATTTGGAGTGTGGTCTGCACGGGCAGAGCCTGTGGCAGCGCAGCGGCGTGACGGCGCCGGCGCAGATCCGCATGGCGCAGACCGTCAGCATCGGAACGCCGGAAGCGATGGCCTTCGCCGCGCGTGAGCTGGAGCGGCAGGGCGCCACGCTGCTGAAGATCAAACTCGACGATCACTATATCAGCGAGCGGCTGGTGGCGATCCGCGCCGCGGTGCCGCAGGCGACGCTGATTGTCGACGCCAATGAATCCTGGCAGGCGGAAGGGCTGGCGGCGCGCTGCCAGCTGTTGGCCGATCTCGGCGTAGCGATGCTGGAGCAGCCGCTGCCGGCCGGTGACGACGCCGCATTGGAACACTTTATTCATCCGCTGCCGATCTGCGCCGATGAGAGCTGCCACACCCGCGCCGATCTGCCGCGGCTGGCGCAACGCTATCAGATGGTCAACATCAAACTGGACAAAACCGGCGGCTTGACCGAGGCGCTGGCACTGGCGCAGGCCGCGCGCGAACAGGGATTCGCCATCATGCTCGGCTGCATGTTGTGCACGTCGCGGGCGATATCCGCCGCCTTGCCGCTGGCGCCGGCGGCGCGCTTCGTCGATCTGGACGGCCCGACCTGGCTGGCGCGGGACGTCGAACCGGGTCTGGCGTTCGAATGCGGGGCGATCGTCGATCTCGCCCCGTAGGGATTAATTCGGGTAGGTCAGCAGTTCGATCATGGCGTTGATGTAGCGCTCGCTGGCGGCATCGGCGGAGATCGGCGGGAATTCGGCGGTGATGCACGGCAGCGACAGATCCGCGCACCAGCTGCCGAACGAACCGGGCGTTTCATAGCCGACGCTGGTCACCAGCGGCAGCTCGAACTTGTGCGACAGCCAAACGCCGAGCCGCGAGCTGGCGGGATCTTCGATGCAGGCCAGCGGCTCATGGAACGACACCACCCAATGCGGCTTCAGGCGATGGATCAGATGACACAGCGCCTGGGTTTCCGGTTCGGAGCCGGGACGCCCGCCGGTGGAGAGCCTGACGTCGCGCACCGGCGCCGCGCTGTTCCAGCGATAGACGGTGTCGCCGGAGCGCCAGTTGGCGGCCGGGAAGTTGCGGTTCAGATCGACGCCGTTGGCATTGGCGCGCAGCCCCAGCTGACAGCCGTCGGGGTTGACCGCCAGCACCACGTGGTGGCGCAACTGTTCGGGGGCGATGCTGCGCAGCGCGCAGGACAGGGTTACGATGGCGGCGCTTTCATCGCCGTGGGTGCCGGCGATGATCAGCCCGGTTTCCGGGCCGCTGACCGCCGCCGGGAAATAGAGCAGCGGCGCGCCCAGCAGCGAGCTGCCGTAGTTCTCTCCTGCGACGGCCAACTGGCCACGTTCACTGCGCGGTCGATGTTCGGTCATGGTGTTGTCCCTGAGTTAAAGGCCGAGAGTCATTGTCATTTTATTCAGTGTATTACGCTTTGAGACATCTTTCCCATCGCAATTGTGCGGCGTTTGCGCGATCTGTGATGCGGTAGCGGCGAAAATGCCAATTAAACCGCACCTGGCCTGAGGCTGTTGTTATACTAACGGCAGAGCTAAGCCAATCACCCGCAAGAGGATTTAACATGCCAGTAGCCAGAATCATCGCCAGCTATAGCGAAAATGAAAATGACACCATCACGCTGCTGTGCGGCGTAGACGCTGAAAACCAGATCCGTCAGGGCGAATGGTTCGGCGTGGTGAAAAATGACGACGGGCGCGGGGACGAATCGAACTATCCGTTCACCCTGCATATCGATTACCAGAAAGATGCCTTCTATCTCGATTACGGCTACGACGACGCGGATGCGCGTCAGCTGCAAAAAACCGATATCTCGGCCCGTCCGCTGGCTGAGAAAGGCTTTTTCACCGTGTTCGATGAAGAAGAGGGTGAAGAGTTCAGCTACCGCATCAACAGCATCCACCTGTACGACTGACGGTCGCTGCCGCAATCCCACCCGTGCCGCCCTGCGCCGCACGGGTTTTTTATCGCCTGAATCGCACTTTTTGCAACTTCTCGCCCGCGGGCTCTAGGCCGGATGGATCTTGTGCTATATGATAAAAAATTCAGATGGTTAACGGGGGACAAATCATAATGACGGGAAAAAAAATGCAACGGGGTTTTCGTTTGGCGCTCTGCGCGGCGGCGATCGGCGCCTGTATGAGCAGCGCCATGGCGGCGCAGGTTCCCCCGGGCACCGCGCTGGCGGACAAACAGGAAATCGTGCGCCACATTAAAGACGAACCGGCCTCGCTCGATCCGATCAAAGCGGTTGGCTTGCCGGAGGCTCAGCTGGCGCGCGAGCTGTTCGAAGGGCTGGTCAATCAGGACGCCAACGGGAAAGTGATCCCCGGCGTCGCCACCCGCTGGCAGACCAGCGACAATCAGACTTATATTTTCTATCTGCGTAAAGACGCGCGTTGGTCAAACGGTGACCCTGTCACGGCAAAAGACTTCGTCTACAGCTGGCAGCGGCTGGTAGAACCGAAAAATCTGTCGCCGTTCGCCTGGTTCGCGCAGCTGGCGGGGATCCAGAACGCCGAGCAGATCATCAGCGGCAAACTGCCGGCCGATCGCTTGGGCGTATCGGCGCCGGATGACTACACGCTCAAGGTGCAGTTGGACAAGCCGGTGCCGTACTTCGTCAGCCTGACGGCCAACTTCAGCCTGTTCCCGGTGAATAAGGCGGTGGTGGAAAAATACGGCAACGACTGGACCAAGGTCGGCAATCTGGTGGGCAACGGCGCGTTCAAACTGCAGGAGCGGGTGGTGAACGAGAAGCTGGTGCTGACGCCTAACGACCATTACTGGGATCATGCGCGCACCGTGCTGACCAAAGTGACCTTCGTGCCGATCAACCAGGAATCCAACGCCACCAAGCGTTACCTGGCGGGTGACATCGACATCACCGAATCCTTCCCGAAAAACATGTATCAGAAGCTGCTGAAAGACATCCCGGGGCAGGTGTACACCCCGGATCAGCTCGGCACCTATTATTACGCGTTCAACACCCAGCGTGCGCCGACCAACGACGTGCGGGTGCGTCAGGCTTTGTCCTACGCCATCGATCGCAAGATTATCGCGGAGAAAGTGTTGGGCACCGGTGAAAAACCGGCTTATCATTTCACGCCGGACGTCACCGCCGGGTTCAAACCCGAGGCGAGTTTGCTGCAACAGCAGCCGCAGGCGGAGCTGGACGCACAGGCCAAGGCCTTGCTGCAGTCGGCCGGTTACGGCCCGAACAACCCGCTGAAGCTGACGCTGCTGTATAACACTTCCGAGAGCCACCAGAAGATCGCCATCGCCGTGGCCTCGATGTGGAAGAAAAAGCTGGGGATTGACGTCAAGTTGCAAAACCAAGAGTGGAAAACTTACATCGACAGCCGCAATACCGGCAATTTCGATGTGATCCGCGCCTCCTGGGTGGGTGACTATAACGAGGCGTCGACCTTCCTGTCGCTGCTGACCTCCACCCACAGCGGCAATATCGCCAAGTTCAAGAACGCGGACTACGACAAGCTGCTGGCGCAGGCGGGGCGGGAAACCAACCCGGCGGCGGTGACTGCCGATTACAACAAGATGGAACAGATCATTGCCGATCAGGCGCCAATCGCGCCGATATACCAATACACCAACGGCCGCCTGATCAAACCGTGGGTAAAAGGCTACCCGATCACCAATCCGGAAGACGTGGCCTATAGCCAAACGATGTATATCATCAAACACTGAGTGGGCTTATTTATCGCCCCCGCGCAATGCGGGGGCGTTATTTTCTCGACGGCGAAACCACGAGGCTAATTAATTTTTCCACGCGATAAACCCCGTTTAATAATAAACAGGGTTGCCATCATCACATTAATATTGTCTATTTCAGAGAGCGGTTACGCTTACAGACAGTCCCGCATGGCGTCCACCACTACGCGGCCACTCATATCGGTCTGAGTAATGCGGTAGCTGGTGGGATAAGAACGACGGGTACTGAAACGATCGTGGACGGAGACCTTGCCAATTTGCAGGCCGGCGGCGTTTTTCACCACAAACTCACTGATCTCTTCCTGGCCCTGGTTTTGCAAATGGATATTGCTGATTTTTTCCAGCGTATCGCTGGCGTTTATTTTTAAATGGTCGCGTAACATAACTACCTCCTCGTAGTGAGAAAAGTATATGCCCCTAAAATTTGCGCTGAAACAGCTTTGTGTTGATTTATTATTATCATTTTGAATTAAAATTGATAGCAATATGTTAAGTCATAATAATAACGGCATTACCAGCGCTTTATCGGCGATATTGTCTGATTTATCGGCAATGGTTTATTTCAATGCCGTTATTATTAGTCTGCATTAATGGAGAACAGCGCTTGCCTGGCCGCCGGCGCGGGAAAGACGCAGGCGACGTTGTGTCCGCAGCCGGGAACGAGGGTTAACCGATGCGGCTTCTCCGGCGCCAGATAGCGCCGGTCATAGTCGGCATAGGCCAGGGCGCGCTGCAACCGGTAGGGACCCTGCAGCTGGGCGGCGCAGGATTTGTCGAGTATCCGATAGTAGGCCCCCGGCGCGGTGCCGGTATCACCGTCTGCGGCCAGGTAGGTGATATCCGCCGCCGCATAACGCCGGCGGGCTGCGTCGGCGGTGCGCTGCAGGTGAACGGGAAGCGCTTCCGTACCATATTTCCACTGGTTAGCCTGTGGGCACTGGCCGGCGTCCAGCGTTTGCCAGCGGAAGCGACAGGTTTTTTCACTGCCACAGAGCTCCGGGTGAAGGGGCTGGGGACGCAGGTTGTCAAAATAGAGCCAGCTGCCCGGATCGGCGACGACATAGCGCAGACGCACTCCGTCCGGCGGGTTGGCGAAGCCGACATAATGCTGCACGAATTGGGCGCCGGCGGAGAAACCGGCGACGGTGATCGACTGCAACGACGGCCAGCGCCGTTTCAGATCGGCCAGCAGGTTATCCATGGCGTTGAACGAGCCGGTTTTCCCGCCATTATCCAAACCGCCTTCGATCCAGGAGCCGCAGCGCCACAGGGCGTCCCCCTCTTGCGGCGCCGGCAGCCCGGCGGAACGGCAGCGGGCGGCAAGCGTCTCCGGCACCTGGAACAGCGGGGCGACCAGCAAGCTGTTGTCTCCCGCTCCCTGCGCGGCGTCGATCGCCGCTTGCAATGTCTTGGCGACATCGCGCGGGTGGCCGTGCATCACCACCAGCGCGGTGCGCGGCTGGGGGGAGTGAGCGTGCGCGACAAAATAAGGCAGTGAACCCGCCGCCGTCGGCGCGTGATAGGGCGTGGCGAGGCGTTCTAACACCGGCTCTGCACGAGCCGATTGGGCGAACAGCAGCAGGGCGGCCATTGCGATGCAACGCAGGCGGCGCATTCTCGTCAGGTTCGGCGCAGCGCAGCGCGCAGTTGTCTCAGGACTTCCCGGCATCGTTGTTCCTCACGCGCTCGTTGATAGTAGCGATAAAAGGCGCGTTCCGAACTGAGGTTGCCCGCGCGTGCCAGCTGCCTGAAGGTCAGGTATGCCAGGCTGAACATAATGATAATAAATAATAAACCGGGGAACAGCAGCTGCCAGCCGTCGGTGATGCGCGCATTAGGCAGATAGCGGAGTGAATAGGGCGTAATCAATACCCCTAACTGCTGCAGCCCCCATTGAGTCAACGCAGGGAACAGCACCAGCAACGTAACGAACACCAAATACAGCAAGAAATAGCGACAGGAAAGCAAGAAACGCTTGAACGCGTTATTGGCGCTTGGCCGCAAAACGAAGCCTGCGGGCGTGGCGCGCAAGATTTGCTGACGGCCACCGGTGAAACGATAGCGTTCCAGCGCCGCTACGCTATCCGGCAATGCCAGCAGCAGCTGCAGCGCAACAAGGCCGGCACTGCGGTTGCCGATATAGTCGCGAAACCGCAACAGACGTATGGGGGCGCTTTGGGGCTTCTCGACGGATTCGAGCAGGTTTAACAGCTTATCGTGGTTTTCCCGCCGAATGCGAAAAGGCGTTTTGACCACGGCGATAAACAGCGTAATGACGGTCGGTAGGACGATTTTCAAGATATCTGCGGTGCTGATTTGTAACATGCGAGTTTCCTCTCGGGCTGTCTTGCGTTCCTGGCAGCAGAAGTATAGACCACGCTTATGGGACAACATGAAAACTGGCGTTACAGCTTGGTCTTTGATCTCCAAGGCGTTAACGCTAGACTCAGCAACATAAGCAAGACTGAGGGGATAAATGAATGGATGTGATTGAGGGGAGCGAGCTGCAGGTCGCCGACGCGGTCTACGCCTACCAGCTGGATGGCAAGGGCGGCGTCACGCCGATCGAGCGGGATGACAAGATCACCTGCGACGCGCCTTGCTGGCTGCATCTTGATTACGCGCACCCGGCCAGCGCCGAATGGCTGAGCACCACGCCGCTGCTGCCGGACTCGGTGCGCGAAGCGCTCTCCGGCGAAAGCTCACGGCCGCGCGTCAGCCGCCAGGGCGAAGGCACCATGATCACGCTGCGCAGCATCAACTTTAACGCCAACTCACGGCCGGACCAGTTGGTCACCATTCGCGTGTACATCACCGATAAACTGATTATCTCCACGCGGCACCGCAAGGTGTATTCCATCGATCAGGTGGTGAACGATTTGCAAAGCGGCGCCGGGCCGACCAACAGCGGCAACTGGCTGGTGGAGATTTCCGATGCGTTGACCGATCACACCAGCGAATTCATTGAGGATCTGCACGACAAGATTATCGATCTGGAGGACGCCTTGCTGGAACAGCAGGTGCCGGAGCGTGGCCAGCTGGCGTTGATCCGTAAACAGCTTATCGTGCTGCGCCGTTACATGGCGCCGCAGCGTGACGTTTTCGCACGGCTGGCCAGCGACCGCCTGCCGTGGATGAGCGACGACGATCGCCGCCGCATGCAGGACATCGCGGATCGCCTGGGGCGCGGGTTGGACGATCTGGACGGCAGCATCGCGCGCACCGCCATCTTGTCCGACGAAATTACCACGGTGATGGCCGACGCGATGAACCGCCGCACTTACACCATGTCGCTGTTGGCGATGGTATTTCTGCCGACCACCTTCCTGACCGGGCTGTTTGGCGTCAACCTTGGCGGCATACCGGGCGGCGGCAACCCCTTCGGTTTCGCGGCATTTTGCCTGATGCTGGTCGGGTTGGTGCTTGGCGTCGCCTGGTGGCTGAAGCGCAGCCGCTGGCTGTAGGCGAAAATGACGAAAACCCGGTTAACATTGAGCAAAATCAACATTTAGCCGGGGGAAATGGGGCATGATCTCTCTCGCAGGTGAATGCAACGTCAAGCGATGGGCGTTGCGCTCCATAATTGTCTTACTTTCTTATTTTTGAATTACTGCATAGCACATTTGATTCGTACAATGCCGGTTTAATCACCGGCATTTTTTTATTCGATTTCTCTCTTCCTCAGGCCGCGCTTTCATCCCAGAAGCTGGCTTCAATCTTGTGCCCATCCAAATCACGGACAAAGCAGCCGTAGTAAGCCTCACCGTAGTGCGGCCGCGAACCGGGCGCGCCTTCATCGACGGCGCCGGCCAGCAGCGCCTGGCGATGGAATTCATCCACCTGCTGCTTGCTGGTCGCGAAAAAACCGACGTGCGTGCCGTTGCCGGGTGAAGCGGGCTGGCCGTCGATCGGCACCTGCAGCCAGAACTCCGGGTAGTCACGGCCATAACCGATCGCGCCGGGATGCTCCAGCACCCGTCGGCAACCCAAGGCGGCCAGCGTGCGATCGTAAAAGGCCGCGGCGGCGACGAAATCGTTCGAGCCCAGCGAGACGTGGGACAGGCAGGGGGTGATATTCATTGCGCGATCTCCATATGACTGTATAAATGCACAGTATAGGGTAAAAACGGCATCGCCCAGCAAATTATGCGCAAACTGTGAACAGGATCGAGATCGTCGAGAGAGGGAAAAGATCGCCGCTCGCAGGGTGGCGAGCGGCGAGGGGACTTATTTGATTTCCAGCACGTCCAAACGCGCCGGCACAGGCGCCGCGTCGTCCGAATCTTCCGGCTGCCAGCCGACCGGCTGCATCGGAATGTCTTCGCGATCGAAGGCCAAATCGCCGCCGTCCACCACCGCGCTGCCGTGGTGAATGCCTTTGAAATCGAACAGATTGATATCGCTCAGGTGCGAAGGCACCACGTTTTGCATGGCGCTGAACATGGTTTCCAGCCGGCCTGGGTAACGTTTGTCCCAGTCGCGCAGCATGTCGCCGATCACCTGGCGCTGCAAATTAGGCTGAGAGCCGCACAGATTGCATGGAATAATCGGGAACGCTTTGGCGATCGAGAAACGCTCGATGTCTTTTTCGCGGCAATAGGCCAGCGGGCGAATGACCACGTGCTTGCCGTCGTCGCTCATCAGTTTGGGCGGCATGCCTTTCATCTTGCCGCCGTAGAACATGTTGAGGAACAGCGTCTGCAGAATATCGTCGCGGTGGTGGCCCAGCGCGATCTTGGTGGCGCCCAGTTCGGTGGCGGTGCGATACAAAATGCCGCGGCGCAGGCGCGAGCACAGTGAACAGGTGGTTTTGCCTTCCGGGATCTTGTCTTTAACGATGCTGTAGGTGTTTTCTTCGACGATCTTGTACTCCACCCCCAAGCCTTCCAGGTAAGCAGGCAGAATATGCTCAGGGAAGCCGGGCTGTTTCTGGTCGAGATTCACCGCCACCAGCGAGAAATTGATCGGCGCGCTCTGCTGCAGATTGCGCAGGATCTCCAGCATGGTGTAGCTGTCTTTGCCGCCGGACAGACAGACCATGATGCGGTCGCCTTCTTCAATCATATTGAAATCGGCGATCGCTTCGCCCACGTTGCGGCGCAGGCGTTTTTGCAATTTGTTCAGGTTGTACTGCTCTTTTTGGCTAACGGATTGCTTTTCTGACATTTAAATCGTGCTCATTCTCAATGGGGGGCACTAGGGGCATGGCGTTGTAGACCGCGAGTTTACCATTCAACCGGCCGATTTTGATCATTATTCATCATCCAGCTTCCACGCGCCCGACGCGAGGCCTGTATGGTACGGATTGCGCGCAGGAATGCCAGCAGGTTTTATTGCTACGCCTTACGTCAACGGTAAAAGATCAGGGCGCGAATCGCTCGCGCCCTGAGGGAGGTTACTCAGCGGCGGACTTTTCCGCCTTGCCGGCCAGCAGGCTGAGGAAATCGTATTTCTCCTTCAGCTCTTTCTCGGCGGCCTGATACAGCGCGCTGGCCACCTCCGGCTGCTGCGCGTTCAGGCGGCGGAAACGCTGTTCTTTTAGCAGCGTTTCCGACAGGTTGCTGTTCGGCGGCCGTGAATCCAGCGCCAATGCGGCCTTGCCCTCGGCGCTGCGGCGCGGATCGAAGCGGTACAGCGGCCAGAAGCCGGTGGCGGTCAGCTGTTTCATCTGATCGTGGCTGAGCGCCAGATCGTAGCCGTGCTCTTCGCACGGGCTGTAGGCGATGATCAGCGACGGTCCCGGATAGGCCTCGGCCTCCTGAATCGCTTTCACCGTCTGGTTGAGCTGCGCCCCCAGCGAGATCTGCGCGACGTAAACATGGCCGTACATCATCATGCTGACGCCCAGATCCTTGCGCGCCTTGCGCTTGCCGTGCTCGCCGAATTTGGTCACCGCGCCGAGCGGCGTGGCCTTCGACTGCTGGCCGCCGGTGTTGGAGTAGCACTGGGTGTCGAGCACCAGCACGTTGACGTTCTCCGTCAGGCTGAGGACGTGATCCAAACCGCCGAAGCCGATGTCGTAGGCCCAGCCGTCACCGCCGATCAGCCAGATGGATTTATCCACCAGATAGTCGGCGTCGGTCGCCAGCTGGCGCGCATCTTCACCTTCAATACTCGCCAGCAGCGCGCGCAGTTCGGCGATTTGCTTGCGGCGCGGCTCCGGCGCCACGTCTTCCATCTGCAGGGCATTGACCAACTGCTCCGGCAGCTGCGGCGCCAGCGAATTCAGCAGGCGCAGCACCCGCGCGCGATGTTGATCGACCGTCAAACGGAAGCCCAGGCCGAATTCGGCGTTGTCTTCGAACAGCGAGTTGGCCCATGCCGGCCCGCGCCCTTCGGCGTTGGTGGTGTACGGCGTGGTCGGCAGGTTGCCGCCGTAGATCGACGAACAGCCGGTGGCGTTGGCGATCAGCAAACGGTCGCCATAGAGCTGGGTCAACAGCTTGATGTACGGCGTTTCGCCGCAGCCGGAGCAGGCGCCGGAGTACTCGAACAGCGGCGTGATCAGCTGCGAGGTGCGAATGTCGATGCGTTCCAGCTGCGCCGTATCGATTTCCGGCAGCTGCAGGAAGAAATCGTAGTTGTCTTTTTCCGCCGTCAGATTATCGAGGCGTGAGGCCATATTGATGGCCTTGATCTCCGGGTTCTGGCGATCTTTCGCCGGGCAGACCTCGACGCACAGGTTACAGCCGGTGCAATCCTCCGGCGCCACTTGCAGCACGTATTTTTGCCCGCGCATATCGCGCGCTTTGACATCCAGCGACTGCAGGGAGGCGGGGGCGTGTTCCATCTCCGCCGGCTGCACGACCTTGGCGCGAATGGCGGAGTGCGGACAGGCGGCGACGCAATGGTTGCACTGGGTGCACAGGTCGGGCTGCCAGACCGGGATCGCTTCGGCGATGTTGCGCTTTTCCCACTGGGTGGTACCCACCGGCCAGGTGCCGTCCGGCGGGAAGGCGGAAACCGGCAGCGCATCGCCCAGTCCGGCCAGCATCGCGGCGGTAACGGTTTTGACGAAGTCAGGCGCGGCGTCCGAGACCACCGGCGGGCGCATCGGGCTGCTGTCGTCGACCGGCTGCAGCGGGATTTCAATCAGCGCGCCGCGGGTGGCGCCCAGCGCCTGCCAGTTGCGCTCGACGATCTCCTGGCCTTTGCTGCTGTAGCTGCGGGCGATGGCGTCCTGCAGCTGTTGCAGCGCCACGTCGCTCGGCAGGATCTGCGTCAGATGGAAAAACGCCATCTGCATCACGGTGTTGATGCGCGCGCCGAGCCGGCATTCACGCGCCAGCTTGGCGGCGTTGATGATGTAGAAACGCGCCTGGCGTTGATGCAACAGCGCCTGTACCTCCTGCGGCAGGCGCGACCAGACTTCGTCGGCGCCGTAAGGGGTATTGAGCAGGAAGGTGCCGCCGGGTTTGAGGCGCTCAACCATCTGGTACTTATCGATAAACTGCAGCTGGTGGCAGCCGACGAAATCCGCCTGGCTGACCAGATAGGCCGAATTGATCGGCTGCTCGCTGACGCGCAGGTGCGAGACCGTCAGGCCGCCGGCCTTTTTGGAGTCGTAGACGAAATAGCCCTGCGCATACAGCGGCGTGGCGTTGCCGATGATTTTGATGTTGTTCTTGGTGGCCGAGACCGAGCCGTCGCTGCCCAAACCGTAGAATAGCGCTTCCAGCTCGGCGCGCTGCGGCAGGATTTCGTCGCTCAGCGGCAGCGAAAGGCCGGTGACGTCATCGAAGATGCCGACGGTGAAGCGCGGGCGCGGCTGCGGCTGGGCCAGCTCGCGGAATACCGCCAGCGCACAGTCCGGGCCGAACTCTTTCGACGACAGGCCGTAGCGGCCGCCGATCACCCGCGGCAGCGTGGCGCGTTCACCCCGGCTGTAGGCTTCCGCCAGCGCGGTCATCACGTCCAGATACAGCGGTTCGGCCAGCGCGCCCGGTTCTTTGGTGCGATCGAGCACCGCGACGCTGCGCACGCTGTCCGGCAGGGCGTCGAGCAGGTATTTGGCGGAGAACGGCCGGAACAGCCGCACTTTCAGCACGCCGACTTTTTCGCCGCGGGTCAGCAGGGTGTCGATCACTTCTTCGCAGGTGCCGGCGGCGGAGCCCATCACCACCACCACGCGTTCGGCCTGCGGGTGGCCATAATAGTCGAACGGCCGGTAGTGGCGGCCGGTGAGGGCGGCGAAAGCCTCCATGGCGTCGATCACGTGCTGGTCGGCGGCGTCATACCAAGGGTTGGTGGCCTCGCGCGACTGGAAATAGGTGTCAGGGTTGGCGGAAGTGCCGCGCACCACCGGATGATCCGGCGACAGCGCCCGGCGGCGGTGGGCGTCGATCGCCGCCTGCGGCAGCATGTGCCGCAACGTATCGTCGCTGAGCGGTACGATTTTATTGATCTCGTGCGAGGTGCGGAACCCGTCGAAAAAGTGGATGAACGGCAGGCGCGCGTTGAGGCTGGCGGTCTGCGAGATCAGCGCGAAATCCTGCGCTTCCTGCACGCTGCCGGCGCACAGCATGGCGCAGCCGGTCTGGCGCACCGCCATCACGTCAGAGTGATCGCCGAAGATTGACAGCGCGTGCGTGGCCACGGTGCGTGCGGCGACGTGCAGCACAAACGGCGTCAGCTCGCCGGCCAGTTTGTACAGCGTCGGGATCATCAGCAGCAGACCCTGCGATGAGGTGAACGAGGTGGACAGCGCGCCGGTCTGCAAGGCGCCGTGCACGGTGGCGATCGCGCCGCCCTCCGACTGCATTTCCACCACGCGCGGGATATCACCCCAGATGTTTTGCCGGCCATCGCCGGACCAGGCGTCCGCCTGCTCCGCCATGGTGGAACTTGGCGTGATAGGGTAGATGGCAATCACTTCGTTGGTGCGATAGGCCACGGAAGCGACTGCATTATTACCATCTGTAGTTATCATCGACATTACCTTTTCATTGCTCACAAAGCCGCGAAAGCGCACTTTCGCAGTAATGGAAAAAAGTCTAACAGAGGGTTTGAACGCGGCTTTATCGCGTTTGTGTGGCGGGCGATAAATCGGCAAGCGTATCCGGCATCGCTATTTGCATCGCCGGTTGAGGTCCTTCAATAAATTGTTTTCGCCGTTTAAAGACAATTTATTTCCGGCGCGTCATAATTGCGCATCGGTAAACTGACAGAAGAAAACCATGAGCGGATTTATGTATTTGACGATGGCGATAGTCGCGGAAGTGATCGCCACCACCATGTTGAAAGCCTCCGAGGGCTTTACCCGTCTGTGGCCGTCGCTGCTGGTGGTGCTGGGCTACGGCGTAGCGTTTTGGGGGCTGTCGATGGTGGTCAAGAGCATGCCGCTGGGCATTGTGTATGCGATTTGGTCGGGCATGGGGATCGTGCTGGTGTCGGTCGCGGCGGTATTCGTTTATCAGCAAAAATTGGATTGGCCGGCGATTGTCGGCATGGGATTAATTATTGCCGGCGTGCTGGTAATTAATTTACTGTCGAAAGCCTCTGTGCACTGAATGTTATTTTGATGTAAAAAAAGCCGGCGTGACAGCAAGTCGCGCCGGTTGAAGAATTCAGCCATCATTCACTGAAAATAGTGGAATGCTAATTAGTTAGCGCCGTCAGCATAGACGCAAATATCATCCTCTCCGGTAGCAAAAAATGCGCCGTCACGCCGAAAGCACGCGGGGTTAATTAATACCGATATCATGCGAAGAAACCCCGTCGCCGGCAACGGTGACGTTATCACTTTCTCTCTGCGGCCGGGGCGGGCGGTGGGGGCCGCTGTCACGTTTAACCTCCCGCAATGGGGGCGGAAATATTCTGCAAACAAAATAAATGTCCGGCCGGTGCAAAAAAACCACAAATAATGGCCGGAATATATTTTCATTATTTATATATCGAGCTAGATTAAACAAGTTTGCATCAAAGATAGCGAAACGTGTCCGCCAAGTGACGCGCGTTATCGGCAATGGCGATTTTACACAGCGCAGTTCCGGGTTCAGGAGTGGGATAATGACGACATCAAAATGGCTGCTTGCCAGCGCCGTGGTGCTTTTAGCCGCCTGCAGCAGCAACAACGAAGAGCCAGTACAGCAGGGCAACAGTGCCAGAATCAATACGTTGCAGACCAGCGCCGGTTGCGCGGCGGTCGGCGGCGTTACCACCATCGCGCACAACTTGAACGGTGAAGCGTTGCGCATGTGCCAGATGCCGAACGGCAAACAGTGTGAGGAACGCACGCTGGGCCTGGGCAGCTGCGCCGGGTAAGCCCACGGCGCCAGGCCTGGCGTCCAGAATCAATATACCCAGTCGCGCAGGGCATAAACCAGCGTGTGGCCGCTGCCGTTGAGCGTCAGCTGCTGCGCGCTCAGCGTCACTTCGGCGCCGTTTTCCAGCACGGTGCCGATCACCCGATCCCAGCGATTGCGCTGCTCATCAGGGCACAGCCTGCGCGTCGAGGCCAACGGTTTTACCGTCAGTACGCCGTCGCGTAATTGCCCCTGGCCGAAAAAGCGGTTGCACATCGCGCCGGACACATGCAGGTTCTCGCCGAACTCCAGATTGAGCAGGACGCCGCCCGTTGGGGATTTTGCCGCTTCGCCATCGACGCTCTGCAACACGAAATTATGATGCATCAGATCGCCGGGCGTAACGGTCGCGGGTGGTTTCATGCTGCATCCCCCCAAGACCAGCGCCGCAAGGGCGGCCATCGTTGTTCTCATCGTCGCGCTCTCAAATAAACAGGGCGCCGCAGGGGGCGCCCCGAAATGCCGTTCACGCGTTCAACTGGTTCGGGCAGGCTTCGCCGCGATCCAATTGGCTGATGTTCTGCAGCGTGGTTTGCGAAATGCTGGTCAGCGCCTCTTCGGTCAGGAAAGCCTGATGGCCGGTGAACAGCACGTTGTGGCAGGCCGACAGGCGGCGGAACACGTCATCCTGAATCACGTCGTTAGACTTGTCTTCAAAGAACAGATCGCGTTCGTTCTCGTAGACGTCCATCCCGAGCGCGCCGATTTTTTGCTGCTTCAACGCGTCGATGGCGGCGGTAGAGTCGATCAGCGCGCCGCGGCTGGTGTTGATCACCATTACGCCGTTTTTCATCATCGCGAAGGCGTCGGCATTCAGCAGATGGTGGTTTTCCGGCGTCAGCGGGCAGTGCAGGGTGATTACGTCGGATTGCGCGTACAGCGTTTTCAGGTCGACATACTCTGCGCCCAGTTCCAGCGCCTGTTCGCTGGGGAACGGATCGTAAGCCAGCAGCTTCATGCCGAAGCCTTTGAGAATGCGCATCGTCGCCACGCCGATTTTACCGGTGCCGATCACGCCGGCGGTGCGATTGTGCATGTTAAAGCCGATCAGCCCTTCGAGAGAGAAATTGGCGTCGCGGGTGCGTTGATATGCGCGGTGAATACGGCGGTTCAGGCACATCATCATGCCTACCGCGTGTTCCGCCACGGCTTCCGGCGAGTAGGCCGGCACGCGCACTACCTTGATGCCCAGCGCTTTGGCGGCGTCCAGATCGACGTTATTAAAACCGGCGCAGCGCAGGGCGAGAATTTCGACGCCCAGCGCCGCCAGTTCTTCGAGCACTTCACGGCTACCGTCGTCGTTGACGAAGATACACACCGCCTTGCAACCGGCGGCCGTTTTGGCGGTTTTTTTACTGAGTAAAAAGTCGAAGAATTCCAGCTCATAGCCAAACTGCTGATTCACCAGTTCGAGATATTTACGGTCATACTGTTTGGTGCTGTATATCGCCAATTTCATCGTGGTTTCTCCACCGTGATTTTGTGATCAATTTAACAGATTTTAGTAAATTCGACAATTGGTTAGCCACGCTGCAGGGCTGCTGTGGGCTGGCGGCGGTGAAGGGAAGGCGACGGTGAGGCGGGCGACAAAAAAATCCCCACGGGGGTGTGGGGAATGGCTTCTCTAGTACACAGTTAGCTAGCAGCTAAACTTTTATTAGAATGCTTGCAAGACTATTAATCATCAACGGTAACAACAATAACAAAAGTCTGAAAACTGTCCTATTTATGTGATGTATATGTAACGAAAATCTACAACTCCGCGCGCGCTTGCGCCAAAAGGGTGCAAATCGCCTCTGCGACCGCGCTCAGCTTCACCCTATGTCAAATTCGTGCCATCATTATTGTCAATTCAGGCATAGACTTAACCAATGCCTAACACAGGAACGAAGCAATCATTTAATGACCAGGCGATTGAAAGTATTCATAGGGACGGTGGCGGGCTGCGCAATCCTGGTGCTGGCGTTGTGGCAAACCTTGCCGCGCTGGCTGCCGGGGGTGTTATCGCATTGGTTGCCGTCGGGAAGCCGACTGGAGTTGCAGGGCAAATTGCATTGGCGCCAGGGCGGCCTGACGTTGGCGGGGGCGCGTTTCACCGCGCAAGATTGTCTGCTGGCCAGCGTCGGGCCGACGCGGCTGGCTTATCGGCAAGGCCGCTGGCAGCTGTCGAGCGATAAGGTCAGCGTCGATAGCGCCTGTTTGTCAAAACTGCCGGGCGGCGACGCCAACAGCGCGCCGCTTGCGCTCGATCAACTGCAGCGGCAGCTGCCGCCGCTGGATCTCACCATTCATGACCTCACGCTCATTCCCTGGCAGCGTTATGCCGGGAAGCTGCAGCTTTCCTCCGGCTCTGACGGGCAACGTCTGCATTATCGGGGGCCGAATCTCAGCGCCGAGGCGCAGTTGGATGAAAAACAACAGCTGACGTTGCACAGCCTGACCGTCATTCCGCCCAACAGCGCGCAACCGCTGCGCCTCGCCGGCAAGATAACCATTCCGCTGGATCTGGCCAGCCTGCCGACGCAGGGCGCGCTGCAGGGTGAAATGCAGACGGCCTATCTGGAAAAACCGGTTTTGCTGGATATGCGCTGGCAACAGCAGCAGGGCGTGTTGACGGTGAGCGAGAAAGGCGACGATCGGCCGCTGGCGGTGCTGCCGTGGGAAGTGACCCCGCAGCGGGTCAGCATCAAGCAGGGCGAGTGGCGTTGGCCCTACAGCGGACAGCCGTTGAACGGCGGCCTCAGCATCGCGCTGCACGACTGGAGCAAGGGACTGGATGAAACGGAGATCAGCGCGCGGCTGAACGTGATCACGGCCGGCCACAACGGCAAGGGCAATGCGGTGCTCACCCTCGGGCCGGGCAAGGTGGGGCTGACCGACAGCGATCTGCGGTTCCAACTGACCGGCCAGGCCAATCTGGCCGACTTCTCCGCTACCGCGTCGGTCCCGGGCGTGCTCGGCGGCAGCATTCTCAATCCGACGCTGGTTCTGCAGCCGGGTTCGTTGCTGCGCCTGTGGGGCAAGGTGACGCCGGAAATGACGCTGGAAGAGGCGCGTTTGCCGCTGGCGGGCGTGAAGGTGACCGCTGCCGGTATTACCGGCCGCCTGCAGGCGATTTTGAGCGCCAGCGACAGTTACTGGGGCCGCTTCAAGCTGCATCTGGACGGCCAGGCGCAGGATTTCTGGCCGGACAAGGGCCACTGGCAATGGCGCTACTGGGGCAATGGCCGCTTGCCGCCGCTGCAGGCCGCCTGGGACGTGGCCGGCAGCGGCAGCTGGCGCGACAGCGAGTTGGTGCTCGATAAACTCTCCACCGGCTTCGATAAGTTGAAGTACGGCCTGGTGACGGTCGCCGCGCCGCGCTTGAGCCTCAACCAGCCGCTGCGCTGGCGGCGTGATGAACAAAGCCCGCAGTTCAACGGTGAGCTGCAGCTGGCGGCGGATAAGGTCATCTTCAGCGATGGCGGTTATCTGCCGGCGCCGGTGCTGGCGCTGCAGGTGAACGGCCGTTCGCCGGACAGTTTCCAGATGCAGGGCAAGCTACAGGCGCAACAGATCGGTCCGATCGCGCTGCGCGGCCGTTGGGACGGCGAACGTCTGCGCGGCGAAGGCTGGTGGCCGAAACAGTCGCTGAAGGTCTTCCAACCGCTGCTGGCGCCGGATCTCAATCTCACGCTGCGCGACGGCGAGTTTTACGCGCAGTCGGCGTTTTCCGCCGCCCGCGAACAAGGGTTCGAGGCCGGTGGCCACTGGGTGGTGAAAAACGGCGGCATGTGGCTGAAGGACGGGGAGATGAGCGGCCTGGATTTCATCCTGTCGTACCGGTTCAAGCAGCATCACTGGCAATTGGGAGCTAAACAGCCGGTATCGCTGCGCATCAAGTCTTTCACCAACCTGTTCGAGATGCAGAACATTTCCGCCGATTTGCAGGGCACCTATCCTTATAGCGAAGGGCAGCCACTGACGTTGAGCAACGTCGGCGTGGACATGCTCAACGGGCATATCAGCCTGTCTGCGCTGCGGTTGCCGCAGCATGACGCCGCAGTGCTGAAGCTGGACAAGGTCGATCTCAGCGCGCTGTTTACCGCCCTGAAACCGAAGCAGTTCGCCATGTCCGGCCGCGTCGACGGCGAGTTGCCGCTGTTCCTGAACCATCCGAAGTGGCTGGTGCAAAACGGCTGGATCGCCAACGCCGGCACGTTGACGCTGCGCCTGGACAAAGACATGGCCGACGCCATCGGCAGCAACAACCTGGCGACCGGCGCGGCGATCGACTGGCTGCGCTACATGGAAATCAACCGTTCGCATGCCCGGGTCGATCTCGACAACCTGGGCGAGCTGACGCTGAGCGCACGCATCGACGGCATCAACCCGCAGAAAAGCGCCAAGCGCGAGGTGATCCTGAACTATCGTCATCAGGAAAACGTGTTTCAGCTGTGGCGCAGTTTGCGCTTCGGCGACAATTTACAGGAGTGGCTGGAGCAGGCCCTCTCACAACCTGGGGAGCAACAATGAAAATCATGAGTGTGTCGACGCTGGCAGCGGTGCTGTGCGTTTCGCTGCTGAGCGGCTGCGTGCCGCGCATCGAGGTGGCGACGCCTAAGGATCCGATCACCATCAATATGAACGTCAAGATCGAACATGAAATTCATATCAAGGTGGATAAGGACGTCGAAAACCTGCTGAAAACCCAAAGCGGTCTGTTCTAGGAGCCGACATGAAAAAACGTTATTTGTGGCTGGCCGGCGCCGCCTGGCTGTTCAGCGGCCTGGCGATGGCGCTGACGCTGGATGAGGCGAAGCAGCAAGGGCGGGTGGGGGAAACCCTGAGCGGCTACATCGCGCCGGTGCAGCAGGACGCCGAAACTTTGGCGCTGGTGAAGCGCATCAACGCCGGCCGCGCCGAGAAGTATCAGGAAGTGGCGGACGGCAACCATATCGCCGTCGATGAAGTGGCGCGCATGGCCGGCCAGAAGCTGGTGACGCGGGCGCAGAGCGGCGAGTATGTGCGCGGCATCAACGGCCAGTGGCTGAAGAAGTAAAAAAAAGCGCGCCGTCTGGCGCGCTGAATGATACGGATAGATGATTATTATGAGGGTAGTGCAGGTTTGACAAGGCTTGCCTCTTGTCCGGCAGGGGCATGGCGCCCCTGCGCTGGCTCTTACGCGGCAACCACCTGAGACAGGGCCGCTTTGGCGTCTTCCTGTGCTTTGGTCGCCACTTCCGGACCGTAGGCGATGCCTTCCGCGAAGACGAACTCCACGTCGGTGATGCCGATGAAGCCCAGGAACAGACGCAGGTAAGGTTCCACCAGGTCGGTTGGGGTGCCTTTATGAATGCCGCCGCGGCTGGTCAGGATCACGGCGCGTTTGTTTTTCACCAGGCCTTCCGGACCGTTTTCGGTGTAACGGAAAGTCACGCCGGCGCGGGCGACCAGATCGAAATAGTTTTTCAGCTGGGTCGGGATGTTGAAGTTGTACATCGGTGCGGCGATCACGATAACGTCATTGGCCTGCAGCTCGGCGATCAGTTCGTCCGACAGGGCCAGCGCTTCTTGTTGACGCGGAGTCAACGGAGCATCGGAAGGACGCAGCGCGCCAACCAGCTCGCCGTCCAGCACCGGGATTGGCTGTGCGGCCAGATCGCGCACGGTGATGGTGTCGCCGCTGTGGGCGTTGCTCCATTGCTCTACGAAGAAATCGGCCAGTTGGTTAGACTGAGAGTAGGTCGCCAGGATGCTTGATTTCAGAACCAATACGTTGCTCATCGATAATTCCTTACGTTGTGACAGTGACATCAGGACTCAGCGTCCCTTGCATGAACTACATGCTATTCACATTCCCCCAACAGTGATAGCGCAATATTTCGAGATCTTCGTTCGATTTTATTGAATAACCTGCCGAGGCGTTACTCGCGAAAGTAGGGGGAAAAAGCCGTTTGTGATAGGCTGTGCGGCTAAAGCAAAAAAATCGCTAAAAAAACATTAAACCGTTGCTAAGCCTGGTCTTGGCCACGATGAAACAAGGAACACCGAACGTGAAATCTCCGCTCGAGGCACTGCCGGCCCAACTGGGCGAGCTGATGCTCCGCGATCAACAACGCCTGCGTCGTCGCCTGCAGGGCGCACGAAAAATCAAAAATCCCGATGCCCAGCTGGCGGTCGCCGCCGAAGTGGAAAGCGACATCGCGACGGCGCGGCAAAAAGTGCAGGCGCGCGCCGCGTCTTGCCCGCGCATTACCTATCCGGAAAGCCTGCCGGTCAGCCAGAAAAAGCAGGACATCTTAAAAGCTGTCCGCGACCACCAGGTGGTGATCGTCGCCGGGGAGACCGGCTCGGGGAAAACCACCCAGTTGCCGAAGATCTGTCTGGAGCTGGGGCGTGGGGTGAAAGGGCTGATCGGCCATACCCAGCCGCGCCGCCTGGCGGCGCGCACCGTCGCCAACCGCATCGCCGACGAGCTGGAAACCCCGCTCGGCGGCAGCGTCGGCTACAAGGTGCGCTTCAACGATCAGGTGGGAGAAAACACCCTGGTCAAACTGATGACCGACGGTATTTTGCTGGCGGAAATTCAGCAGGACCGTCTGCTGATGCAGTACGATACGCTGATCATCGATGAAGCGCACGAGCGCAGCCTCAACATCGACTTTATTCTCGGTTACCTGCGCGAACTGTTGCCGAAGCGACCGGATCTCAAGGTGATCATCACCTCGGCGACCATCGATCCGCAGCGCTTCTCGCGCCATTTCAACAATGCGCCAATCATCGAGGTTTCCGGCCGCACCTACCCGGTGGAGGTGCGCTACCGCCCGGTGGTCGACGACGGCGACGATACCGATCGCGACCAGCTGCAGGCGATTTTCGATGCGGTGGACGAGCTTGGACGCGAGGGGCCGGGCGACATTCTGATCTTCATGAGCGGCGAGCGCGAGATCCGCGATACCGCCGATGCCCTGAACCGTCTCAATCTGCCGCATACCGAAGTGCTGCCGCTGTATGCGCGCCTGTCGAACAGCGAGCAGAACCGGGTGTTCCAGTCGCATCACGGCCGCCGCATCGTGTTGGCCACCAACGTGGCTGAAACCTCGCTGACGGTGCCGGGCATCAAGTACGTCATCGATCCGGGCACCGCGCGCATCAGCCGCTACAGCTTCCGCACCAAGGTGCAGCGCCTGCCGATCGAACCGGTGTCGCAGGCCTCCGCCAACCAGCGTAAAGGGCGTTGCGGCCGCGTGTCGGAGGGGGTGTGCATCCGTCTGTACTCCGAACAGGATTTCCTCTCGCGGCCGGCATTTACCGATCCGGAAATTCTGCGCACCAACCTGGCGTCGGTCATTCTGCAGATGACCTCGCTGGGGCTGGGCGACATCGCCGCGTTTCCGTTCGTCGAGGCGCCGGACAAACGCAACATTCAAGATGGCGTGCGCCTGCTGGAAGAGCTGGGGGCGATCACCACCGCCGATAACGGCCACTATCAGCTGACGCCGCAGGGCCGGCAGCTGGCGCAGTTGCCGATCGACCCGCGTCTGGCGCGCATGGTGCTGGAAGCGCAGAAGAGCGGCAGCGTGCGCGAGGTGATGATCATCACCGCCGCGCTGTCGATTCAGGATCCGCGTGAGCGCCCGATGGACAAGCAGCAGGCCTCGGATGAAAAACACCGCCGCTTCGCCGACAAAGACTCGGACTTCCTGGCGTTCGTCAACCTGTGGGATTATCTGCAGGAGCAGCAAAAGGCGAACTCCTCCAGCCAGTTCCGCCGGCTGTGCCGCAACGATTTTCTCAACTACCTGCGGGTGCGCGAGTGGCAGGATATCTATACTCAGCTGCGCCAGGTGGTGAAAGAGCTGGGGCTGCCGATCAACAGCGCGCCTTCCGACTACCGCAGCGTCCACACCGCGCTGCTGACCGGCCTGTTGTCGCACATCGGCCAGAAGGATGCGGACAAGCAGGAATACACCGGCGCGCGCAACGCCCGCTTCTCGATCTTCCCCGGCTCCGGCCTGTTCAAGAAGCCGCCGAAGTGGACCATGGTGGCTGAACTGGTGGAAACCAGCCGCCTGTGGGGGCGCATCGCCGCGCGCATCGAACCGGAATGGATCGAGCCGCTGGCTCAGCACCTGGTGAAACACAGCTACAGCGAACCGCACTGGTCGAAGTCGCAGGGGGCGGTGATGGCCAGCGAAAAGGTCACGTTGTTCGGTCTGCCGATCGTCGCGGCGCGCCAGGTCAATTACGGCGCCATCGATCCGCTGCTGTGCCGCGAGCTGTTTATCCGCCATGCGCTGGTGGAGGGCGACTGGCAGACGCGCCATGCTTTCTTCCGCGAAAACCAAAAGCTGCGCGCCGAAGTGGAAGAGCTGGAGCATAAATCGCGTCGCCGCGACATTCTGGTGGACGACGAAACGCTGTTCGGCTTCTACGATCGCCGTCTCCCCAACGACGTGGTGTCCGGCCTTCATTTCGACAGCTGGTGGAAGACCGCCGCCAAACAGCAGCCCGACCTGCTGAACTTCGAAAAAGAGATGCTGATCAAGGATGGCGCCAACAAGATCAGCGCGCTGGATTACCCGAACTTCTGGCATCAGGGCAACCTCAAACTGCGGCTGAGCTATCAGTTCGAACCAGGCACTGACGCCGACGGCGTGACGGTGCACATCCCGCTGCCGATCCTCAACCAGGTGGAGGAGCAGGGCTTCGAATGGCAGATCCCCGGCATCCGCCGTGAGCTGGTGATCGCGCTGATCAAATCGTTGCCGAAACCGGTGCGTCGCAACTTCGTGCCGGCGCCGAACTACGCCGAAGCGTTCCTTGGCCGCGTAACGGCGCTGGAATTGCCGCTGCTTGACGCGCTGGAGCGCGAGCTGCGGCGTATGACTGGCGTGACCGTGTCACGTGATGACTGGCAGTGGGATCAGGTGCCCGATCACCTGAAAATGACTTTCCGCGTGGTGGGCGAGAAAAACCAGACGCTGCGCGAAGGCAAAGATCTGGCCGCCCTGCGCCTGCAGTTGAAAGAGAAGGTGCAGGAGACGCTGTCGGCGGTGGCCGATGACGGACTGGAGCAGAGCAACCTGCATGTCTGGAGCTTTGGCCAATTGCCGGCGTTCTACGAGCAGAAGCGCGGCGGCTATTCGATGAAAGCCTATCCGGCGCTGGTGGATGAAAAGGACAGCGTGGCGATCCGCCTGTTCGACAGCGAAAGCGAACAGCAACAGGCGATGTGGCAGGGCACGCGCCGCCTGCTGTTGTTGAATATTCCTTCGCCGATCAAATATCTGCATGAAAAGCTGCCGAACAAGGCCAAGCTGGGGCTTTATTTCAACCCGTACGGCAAGGTGCTGGAGCTGATCGACGACTGCATTTCGTGCGGCATCGACAAACTGATCGCCGAACACGGCGGCCCGGTTTGGCAGGAGGAAGACTTTGCACGGTTGCAGGAGCAGATCCGCGCCGAGCTGAACGACACGGTCGTTGAGGTGGCCAAGCAGGTTGAACAGATCCTGACGGCGGTCTTCAACATCAACAAACGGCTGAAAGGCCGGGTGGACATGTCGTTGGCGCTGGCGCTGTCGGACATCAAGACCCAGCTCGGCGGGCTGGTCTACCGCGGCTTCGTCACCGGCAACGGATGGAAACGGCTGCCGGACACGCTGCGCTACCTGCAGGCGATCGAACGCCGATTGGAGAAACTGGCTATCGATCCGCACCGCGATCGCGCGCAGATGCTGCGGGTGGAGCAGGTGCAGCAGGCGTGGCAGCAGTGGCTGAACAAGCTGCCGCCGAAGCGACAGCAGGAGGAAGAGGTGAAAGCGGTGCGCTGGATGATTGAAGAACTGCGCGTCAGCCTGTTCGCGCAGCAGCTGGGCACACCTTACCCTATCTCCGACAAGCGCATTCTGCAAACCATCGAACAGCTTTCGGGCTAAGCTCAGGCGCGCCGGCCGGCAAACGGCCGGCGCAGCGCAAGTTGAAATTCAGGAAACAGAGAAACAGCAACGGCGCTTGATGCGCCGTTGCGAGAGCTACTTGCCTGCCGCCAGGGCGTCCAGCGCCTCGCGGATGCCGGGCACCGCCAGAGCGCGGTTATCGGCGCGGTAACGATCTTTCGCCGCCGGCGCCGAACTCTGGATGGCGATCAGCTGCCAGCCGTCGGCGGTTTTCAACAGCAGCGGTGAGCCGCTGTCGCCGGGCAGGGTATCACACTGGTGCGACAGCACCCCTTGCTGGGCCCAGCCGGTCACCTTGCAGTTTTGGTGGCTGTAGAGGTCATCAAGATGGTCCTCCGGGTAGCCCGCCTGGGTGATCAGCCGTTTGGCCTGTTTCAGGGCCTGAGTCAACGCCTTGCTGTCGCCTTGCCACAGCGGCAGCGGGGCGATCGGCAGCGGCGTTTTGTCTTTCAGCCGGATCAGCGCAAAGTCATAAGCGGCGGCAGCGGGCGGCACGATCCAGCCGTCGCCGTCCGCTTTCAGCTTTTTGCCCAGTTTGCTGTCGACCAGGGTTTCAATATTGTCGGTTTGATACTGCCATGATTTATCGCCCGCCACGAAGCGCAGGGCGACGGCTTTATCCAATTGTCCCGGCGGCGCCAGCACGCAATGGCCGGCGGTCAGCGCCAGGTGTGGGGAGATCAGCGTGGCGGTACACAGATTGCCGCTGGCGGTTTCGACCTGGCCGATGGCTTGCCACGGCTGGGCGGCGGTATCCGTGACCTTGATTCGTTCATCTTTGCCGAAAAACAGACGCGTTTGCTCGGCCTTGGACGGGCCGTCGGCGCGTGCCGCCTGGGAGGCGATGAGCGGGAGTGAGCACAGCAACAGTAAAACGGATATGCGCATAGATCTCTTGCCTGACAAATACGGATCATCCATAAACACACTGAATGCTAACTATAGACTGATTTAGCAGCCATGTGGATGGGCAATAACTGATTTTTCAATAATTTCCCGCCGGCGAGGCGACAGGCTACAGATAAAAAAAGACGGCGATCAGTCCACAGAGGATCAGGGCGGTCAGAATGATCTCGAACAGGTAGCGGCGCAGCATCAATGAGACCCCCCCGGATGAAAAAACACCCGGTGAACCGGGTGTCGTGCACGTCAAGCCTGAAGCGGTGAGGGGAACCTCACGATATTACGCTTTTTTGTGGCTGGCTTTCTTGTGGTGCTTTTTAGCCGCCTGGGCTTTTTGCGCCGGGGCTTTTTTGCCGGCTTTCTTGTGATGCTTTTTGGCCGCCTGAGCTTTCTGTACCGGGGCTTTCTTGCCGTGGTGTTTCACCTGAGCTTTAGCCGGCGCAGCGGTGGCGGTGGTTGCAGTAGCCGCAGGCGCGGTAGTGGTGGCAGCCTCGGCAGCGAAAGCCACGGAAGACAGACCCATTGCAGCGGCAACAACCAGAGCTAATACTTTTTTCATCGCAGAATCCTCAACATGACTTTTGGGTATCAACCCCACTGCGGGGCCGTTGAGATGATAGTAGGCAAACGGCGTCCGGCTTTCCGTGAGTGATTGGTTTCGGCTTGTAACCTAATGTACAGGGCGGCGGCGGCAGGAGGGATTGCTGCTATAATGACCGTCAGGCTCGATAAAAGGGATTTAAAATGAACGAGATAACGGTTCGTTGTGGCGTGACGGAACAGGGTGAGGTGCCGCTGGCCTATGAAGACTGGGGCGATGAGGCGCATCCGCCGCTGTTGTTAATCATGGGCATCGGCGCGCAGCTTTTGCTGTGGCCTGACGATTTCTGCCGCGCTCTGGTCGCCAAGGGATTTCGGGTGATCCGCTACGACAACCGCGACGTCGGCCTTTCCGGTAAAACGCGGGCGCAGCGCAAGACGCCGCTGTGGCTGTTGATGTTGCGTGCTCAGCTCGGCTGGCAAACGCCGGTGCCTTATACCCTGGCGGATATGGCGACGGACGCAGCGCATCTGCTCGATCATTTACGCATTCCTCAGGCTCATGTCCTTGGCGCCTCGATGGGGGGGATTATCGCCCAGGTGTTGGCCGCCGAATACCCGCAGCGCGTCGCCTCGTTATGCATCTTGTTTTCCAGCACCAATCAACCGCTGTTACCGCCGCCGGCGCCTTCGCTGCTGTGGTTGCTGGTGCGCCGGCCTGCCGCCGATATGACGCTGCAGCAGCGCCAGGAAGGGATGAAGGCCTTTCTGCGCGCGCTTGGCACCGCGACTTATCCGCCGGAGGAGGCGGAGCTGGATGCCCTGGTGAAGCGGTTGCTGAAGCGGGGCGTGGATCCGGAGGGCATGCAGCGGCAACTTTCCGCGCTGCTCGGCAGCGGCGATCTGCGGCGTTACAGTCGGCGCATTGCCGCGCCGACGCTGGTGATTCACGGCGATCGCGATCGGCTGGTGCGCAAGGCCGGCGGGGTGGCGATCGCTCGGGCCGTCGCCAACGCCAGATTGCAGATTACGCCGGGCATGGGGCATGATCTGCCCGCCGCGTTGAGACCACAATTGGTGACGATGATCGCCCGTCATGCGCTGGGATGAGAGGCAGATAGGGGCGCGGCTGTTTATGGTATTAGTTACAACATACTATTGGTAGGTAACAACCCGCCACCCTGTAGCCAAGGCGTTGCCGGCAAGGAAAGCGCGCTATGTAGCATTATTAGGTCAAGCAGGGGAAAAAGGGCGCGGCCGTGGCCGCGCACGGGGAGAGATTACAGGTAGCGGTTTTCCAAATGCTGGCGGAAGTAGCGCGGATTGAGCGCTTCACCGGTTGCATTGGCGATCAGCGTGTCGGTCGGGAAACGGCTGCCGTGGCGCCAGATGTTATGCTGTAACCAGTGGAACAACGGCTGCAGATTGCCGGCGGCGATGTCCTCGTTCAGCGAAGGCAGGGCCTGACGCACGCTGTGGAACAGCTGCGCGGCGTACATCGCGCCGAGAGTATAAGTCGGGAAGTAGCCGAAGGCGCCGTCGGTCCAGTGGATATCCTGCATGCAACCGTTGCGGTAGTTGCCGATGGTATCGAGGCCCAGGTAAGCGTGCATCTTTTCATTCCACAGCGCCGGAATGTCCTCCACTTCGATCTCGCCTTCGATCAGCGCTTTTTCAATTTCGTAGCGCAGGATGACGTGGGCAGGATAGCTCACCTCGTCGGCGTCGACGCGGATCAGGCCCGGTTTCACCCGCTGGTTGAGGCGAATGAAGTTGGCTTCTTCCAGCGCCGGCTGTTCGCCAAACTGCGCGGTAACCAGCGGACGCAAGATTTTCAGGAATTCATTGCCGCGCGCCAGCTGCATTTCGAACAGCAGGCTCTGCGATTCGTGGATGGCGGTGGAACGGGCCAGGGCGACCGGCTGGCCGAGCAGATCGCGCGGCAGGTTCTGCTCGTAGCGGGCGTGGCCGGTTTCATGCACGATGCCGAGCAGCGCGGTCAAAAACTCTTTCTCGTTGTAACGGGTGGTGATGCGCACATCTTCCGGCACGCCGCCGCAGAACGGGTGGGCGCTGACGTCAACGCGGCCATTGTCGAAGTTGAAACCGAGCAGCTTCATCACGCTCAGGCTTAGCTGGCGCTGGGTGTCCACATTGAACGGGCCCTGCGGCGCCAGGCAGGGTTCATTGGCCTGTTTGGCCACCACGCGCTGCAGCAAATCCGGCAGCCAGGTTTTCAAATCGCCGAAGATGCGATCGAGATCGCTGCTGCGCATGCCCGGCTCATACAGGTTGAGCAGGGCATCGTAACGGCTGGTGTCGGCCGCCTGCGCGCGGATCTGCGCCTCTTCCCGGCTGAGTTTGACCACGTCGCGCAGATTCTCCGCGAAGCCATCCCAGTCGTTGGCCGGGCGCTGGGCGCGCCAGGCGTGTTCACAGCGGGCGCCGGCCAGCGATTTGGCTTCGACCAGCGACGCCGGCAGCAGCACCGCGTCTTCATACTGGCGGCGCATTTCGCGCAGGTTGGCGCGGTCGATCTCGTCCAGCGTCTCCTGCTGCGCGCGATCCAACAGCGCGCCGGTGCTTTGTGCCGTTAAAATCTGGTGCTGCAGCACGCTCAATTCGGCCAGGGCTTCGGAGCGCGCCTTGCTGCCGCCCGGCGGCATCATGGTTTGCATGTCCCAACCGGCGATGGCGGACAGGTGGCCGAAACGCGACAGCCGGCTAAAAAGCGCGCGCAGGTGATCGTAAGCAGATGTGTTGGAAGGTGCAGATGTCATTATTATTCGGCTCCAATGAGAAGGGTCCGGCGGTATTACGCCAGATCGGCTTTTAAACTGAATGTCGGCTTCACCGGCCAGCAGAAACGGAAGCTGGCGCCGCCGAGCGAACTGCCTTCGACGAACACCTGTCCCTGGTAGGCGACGGCGATGGAATGGACGATGGCCAGCCCCAGCCCGCAGCCGCCGGTGGCGCGATCGCGGCTGGGATCGAGGCGAACGAAAGGCTCGAACACCCGCTCGCGCTCTTCCGGCGGGATACCCGGCCCGTCATCTTCGACCTGCAAACAGGCGAGGTCGCCGTCGAACCACAGCCCAACGCGCAGGCGCTGTTCGGAATAGCGCAGCGCGTTGTTGACCAGGTTATCGAGCACGCGCTCCATCAGGCGCAGATCGACGCCGCCGAAGTCGCCGACGTGCGGGATGTCGAGCTGGATGTCGCGTTCCTGATGGATAAGGCGGATATCATCGACCTTGTCCTCCAGCCACTTTGGCAGATCGATGGGTTCAATGTTTAACGCAACCTGCGGCCGGTCCAGGCGGGCATAGGTCAGCAGCTCGTCGATCAGCGACTCCAGTTGGCCGATATCGCGGTTCAGCGCCTGCTGCTCGCCTTCGGACAGGTTATCGCTCATCTCGAGCCGATAACGCAGGCGCACCAGCGGCGTGCGCAGCTCGTGGGCGATGCCGTCGATCAGCTGTTTCTTGCTGGCGATCAGGGTGTTGACGTTGTCGGCCATCTGGTTGAACGCCACGCCGAGCCGGCTCAGGCTGGAAGTGGGATCGAAGTGGGTGCGTTCATCCAGATGCCCGGCGCCGAGCCGCTGGGCGGCGTTTTCCAGTTTGAGCAGGTCTTGCCAGTGCGGCCGCATCCACAGAAACACCGGCAGCGCCAGCGACATGCCGATAAACACCAGCAACACCAGATCCAGCAGACGCATCTGGTGCAGATAGAACAGATAAGGAATGGGGCCGACCACCAACACATAGTGGCTGCGCGGAATGCGTTGCATAAAGGTGTACTGATCGTCGAGGGCGATGATTTCACCCAGCCGCAGCCGCTTTTTCAGATCCTCGCTCAGTTCCTGTTTGCCGAGCGGTTCGATATGAAGCTTGAACGACAGATTGAGATCCAGCGTGGCGATAGTTTTGTTCCAGTCCTTCAGCGGGATTTCGCGCAGCTCGCTGCGCATCAGGTACAGCGAGCTTTTCATCAAATCGTCCATCGACTGGCGGCCGGCGCGCTCGGCGGTCACCTTGTACACCAGGCCGACCAGCATCGCCATCACCAGAAAACAGACGAACAGCAACAGAAAGAACTGGACGAAAAGTTTTCTCATTGTTGCACCGATGCCCAGGCGTTAGGGGCGAACAGATAGCCCTTGTTGCGCACCGTCTTGATACGGAAAGGCTCCAGCGCGTTGTCGTACAGTTTGCGGCGCAGGCGGGAGATCGCCACGTCGATGCTGCGGTCCATGCCGTCGTAGCTCACGCCGCGCAGGTTTTGCAGCAGCGCCTCGCGATCCATGATCTGCCCGGCGTGGGTCGCCAACTCCCACAGCAGATCGAAATCCGAGGTGGACAGGGTGATGGTTTCCTCGCCCAGCGTAACCTGACGGTTGACCGGATCGATGCACAGCAGCCCGAAATGCAGCGCGTTATGCTGGGTAAGCGGCTGAACCGACTCTTCTTTCGGCTGCTGGCTGTGTTGACGCAGATGCAAACGCAGGCGCGCCAGCAACACCGCCGGCGGCGTGGTTTTCAGGATATAGTCGTTGGCGCCCATCTCCAGCGACAGGATATGGTTCATGTCGCTGTCGAGCGAGGTCAGCAGCACGATCGGGCCGGGGAAGGTGGGGCGCAGATCGCGGCACAGCGTCATGCCGTCTTTGCCGGGCAACATGATGTCCAGCAGCACCAGATCGGGTTGCTCGCGCTCGATGCGCGCTTGCGCGCTGTCGCCGCGCGGTTCGATCAGCACCTCGATATCGTGTTTACCCAGATAGGCGGCGATCAGTTTGCCGACCTCAGGATCGTCTTCCACAAAAACAATTTTATGCATATGCCCGTGTTTTAATAAGAAAAGCGGATTTCAGCATAGCGCGGCCCGCGAGGTTGCGCCAAGCGGATCTTTGCGTCAGCGCAGCGGCCGCCCGCCGTCGACGCCGTGGGTGCGGCCGGTGACGTAGCGGCTCTCCAGCAGGTAGTTCACCAGATTGACCACTTCGCTCTCGCCCGGCGCGACCTTCATCAGCGACTTCGCCAGCGCCTGCCGACGATAAGCTTCGTCGTCGCCCGGATTGAAGATGATCAGCGCCGGCGCGATGGCGTTGACTTTGACTTCGGGCGCCAATTTGCGGGCGAACGACCGGGTCATGTTGTCCAGCGCGGCTTTGCTGGCGGCGTAGGCGATATGCTTGTCGCTGCCTTTTTCCACCACATAGTCGGTCAGATGGATAATGTCGGCGCCGGCCTGGCCCTGGCCGGTCAGGCAGGACTCGAGCAGTTGATTGAGCAAATAGGGCGTGTAGACGTGAATTTGCAGCATCGCCGCCATGACCTGTTCCGGCGGCACCTCCGGTGACTCCGCCTGCCAGGCGCTGGCGTTGTGGATCACCGCGCGCAGCTTGGGCGCGGCCTGCCGCACCTGATCGGCGAAACGATAAATGCCTTCATGGGTGGAAAAATCGCCCTGAATGCAGCAGGCGCCCAAGGCTTTCAACTCGGCCATCGCCGGATATTCGCTGCGGTAGGCGATGATGACCGGAACGCCGCGCTGGAGAAACGCTCTGGCGAGCGCCAGCCCTATGCGCCGTGCGCCGCCGGTAATCAGCACCGGGGCGGAGTTGTGGTGTTCCATTGATTAAAGCTCCTGGACAGACTGGCAAACAATAGGGGAATTATGCCATCATACGGCGGAAAGTCGTTAAAGCTTCGCATGATTATCCATTTCTGGATATAAGATCCCCAATGCATTTCAGGTTGCCCCCGGCGGCGGCTTGAAAGACCACGGGTTAACACTGGCCATGAGAGGAATGAGGGGATGAACAGCAATCACCTTGCATCCATCGCGCGCAGTGAGAAAATCTGTTTCGACTATATGGATTTTCTGTCCGCATCGTGCAGGAAGCACTGGCGCTTTGTTGATGCTATTTATGGTGTGATGCCGATCTTCGGCATGGTGTTGAAATCGCGCGTGACCACCTCGCAAACGCGCAAAGAGCAGTTAAAAGAGTTGGCGCTGCAGGTGGTGTCGACGCAGGTCAGCGATGAAACCAACATCGTGCGCCTGATTGACCTGGCGCAGCAGCAGGGCCTGGCGGTGTTTGATATTCAGTTGCCTTATGCGCTGGAGGCTCAACAACTGGCGGCCATTCAGAAAGAGTGTGCGGAAGGCATTGCGATTACTCTGGTGGGTGAACGCATGACCGTCGCGATCCCTCCCAAAAGCTGACCGGGCATCAACCCGGCCGCCCGTTCATGGTTAGGCAATTGACTCGTCGCGATGGCCTAACCATGAACGTGATGTCTCACGCCGCATGACGGCCGGCGTCTAGAGCTGGGTCCCGGCATTCGGGCCGGAGCGCAGGGTATAAATACTGTCTATATGAATTAACACCGCGTACTTCGGCGGCTTCATTCCGTTTTTTTCCGCAAACGTCAACGCATCGTCAAACGGCTTGCCCGCCAGAAACAGTTCGGGCGTGCCAACGAAGCGGTAACCGTCCAGCGCCTCGCGATCGATGACCACAACGGCCATTTTCGAGCCGGCCTTGATGTTTTTCAGCGTTTGGCCACCGGTATTTTCGTTGTAAATCAGCGTACGGTCATCATAGAGGCGCAAAGAGCGCTTGGGGCCTATATCGGGAACGCCGTTCGGGCTGCTGGTCGCCTGCACAGGCAGCTGTTTAGCCAGCATCTTCTTCATCTCGTCATTCAATTCATTCATTACAGATGACCCTCAGATTGGTGTGTCACTTTTAATGCAAGGTAGCGGAAGCGTTGGCCGCCGGCGCGCAGACGCTGGTTTCCGGCAACCGGTGTTCGCGCAGCAAGTGCAGGGTTTCAATCCTGAAGCGCAGCAGGTGCCGTTCGGCGATCTGCTGCATCTGTTCGCACAGCGACGTATCGTCCAACAGTTGCTCGATAGCGACTCGGGCCTGATGAACATGCAGCTCGACGCCGCGCAGAGGCTTCTGCCGCAGGCGCAGATGGGTAATGTTGTTGAACGTGACGATCAGCGCGGCAAGGGCAGACTCGAAAATATTCAGCGCTTCAAATCTGGCGGTATAGTCCGCATTTAGCCAGGGTTTCTCGGCGAGGATCGCCTGAGCGACTTCCAGCGCCTGTTGATAGTGCGTCATTGCCAGGCGATCGCGTTGCTGATTGAACGCCGTGTTGCCTTCGGCGATCAGCGCTTCCCAGGCGGCAAACAGGGGGAGTGCGTGCAGCAGTTTTTCAGCCATGAAATGCCTTCCATTTTCAGCCTGTCTTAACAAGACCTCCTGATGTTTGCCATCGGGGGCCTCACCTGTGTCCTGCCGGTGATGCTATAAATGATAATGATAATTAATTGCATTTAAGATCGCAAGCGTGGCAATTGGCGGATCAACAGCGGGGGGAGAGGTAAAAAAGAGGAAAGCGGGGTAACGAAATGCGGCTGACGGGCAGCCGCATTGGCAGGCGATTAGTGCAACATAAACCAGCCGGCAGGCAGCGTGGCCACCAGCAGCAAGAAGATACTGCCTTTTTCCAGGCGATTCAGCAGATTGATATCCTGATGGCCGCGGCGGGCGTACATGAACACCAACAGGCCCGGTGCATACAGCAGCACCGACATCAGCAAGTGCATCAGCCCGGAAGCGTACAGCAGCCATAAACCATAGACGCAGGCGCCGGTGGCGGCGAAGATCAGGCGCTTGTCGCGGCGACGGTAAGCCACCTTGAACAGAAATGCGCCGACCAGGAAGTAAGGCACCAGGATCATTTCCGACGCGATGGTCAACAGCGAGTTGTAGTTGCTGCCGGTCAACCAGATCAGCACCAACGCCAGCTGCACCGCGATGTTGGTCAGCCACAGCGAAGACGATGGGGCGTGATGGCGGTTCTGTTTGCCGAACACGCGTGGAAATGCGCCGTGCTGTGCGGCCAGCAGGGGGACTTCCGCCGCCATGATGGTCCAGCTGAGGTAGGCGCCGCACACGGAAATGATAAGACCGGCGGCGATGATCACGTCTCCCCACGGGCCAATCAGTTCCACCATCAGCACTGCCATCGACGGGTTGCGCATGTCGGCCAGTTCGCTGCGCGGCACCACGCCCAGCGACAGCAAGGTGACCATCAGATACACCGCCAGCGCCGACAGTACCGCCAACATGGTCGCGCGGCCCACGTCCTTCTTATTGCGCGCGCGCGCGGAAACCACCACGGCGCCTTCCACGCCGATAAACACCCACAGGGTGATCAGCATGGTGTCCTTGACCTGTTCCCATACCGGCTTGCCGAGGGCGATCCCCTGGAAGTCCAGCGTGAACACGTCCATTTTAAAGGCGATCGCCGCCAGAACGGCGAACATCCCCAGCGGCAGCAGCTTGGCGAGAGTGGCCGCAAGATTGATGCTGGCGGCGGTTTGCACGCCGCGCAGCACCAGCGCGTGCACGATCCACAGCAGGGCGGATTCGGCGATCAGCGCCTGCCAGGTATTGCCGTCACCGAGAATAACGTTGCCGCCGCGATCGGTGAAAATGCTCAATGCCGCGAACACGATCACCAGATACGAGACGTTGGCGATTACGGCGCACAGCCAGTAACCCCAGGCAGAGCAGAAGCCCATCAGCTCGCCGAATCCCTCTTTGGCGTAGGTGAAGATGCCGCCGTCCAGATCCGGGCGCAGACGCGTAAGCAACAGCATGGCAAACGCCAAAAACAGAATGCCGACGCCGGTGATCCCCCAACCCAGCAGCAGCGCGGCGGGGCTGGCGACCTGCGCCATGTTTTGCGGCAGACTGAACACGCCGGCGCCCAGCATCGAGCTGAGCACCAAAGCGGTTAGCGCGGTAAGACCGAGTTTTTTTTCCAATGACGGATCCTGAACGCAGAATAAACAACTGGAAGGGAACTGCTTGGCGGCAACAATGTGTTAACAACCATTGCGCTAATAGACAATAGCCCTAAAAATTGGCGCAAATTCTACGGAGGGATGATTAGAGATGCAATGATTGAATATGCGGAATTTACAAAAAACTATTCAACGAGCGGCGAAAAGAGCGGCAATAAAAACGGGCAGCTCAAGGGCTGCCCGATGGTAAACCGAAAAGCGGGTTTTATTTGAACAGATCGGCGCTGACGGTCAGGTTGCCGCCGCTCTTGTTCTGCCACTGGCGAGTGACGTGGTAGTACTTGGCGCCTTTCTCGGCCGCGCGTTTCGCCACTTCGGTGGACACGTCGGTCATGCTGTTGAAGTGGCCGGTGAAGGTGACGGAATCGAATGGCACCATCTGCGCGGCGGTCACGTTGTTCACTTCCTGAATCTTGGTGCCGTTAGGCAGCGTGACGGTATAGCGTTGGCCGGTAGAGGACTGGGTTTCGAAGAAACGGCCCACTTCGCGGCTTGGTGAACCGGAAGACGCGACGCCAGGAATTTCGACTTTCGCGGCTGCGGCGCCGCCGGCGGCCAGCGCGGCCCGGCCGGCGTCAGAATCGGCCGGTATGGCGTCCGGGCTCTGCACGCGGCGTTTCGGCGCATCGGCCTTATAGATGTAGGCGGTGACGAACTGGTTGCCGCCGGAGTTGGCGTCAACCTGGCGCACGATGAAGAATGAGGCGGCGCCTTTTTTCTGCGCTTCTTTGGAGATGGCGTCGTTAATGTCCGGCTGGCTGCGGTAGAAACCGCTGACGCTCACGGTATCGTAAGGCTCCAGCAGGTAGGCTTCCTCTTTAGGCAGTTCATTCACGCCGTTAAATACGCGGTATTTTGGTGTTTTGCTCACTTCTGGCGCATCTTTATGATAAAGGTCTGCGGTGACGCGCCAGTTGCCGCCGTTGTTGCTGTTGTTGCTGTCCTGGATATAGAAGGAATCGGCACCCAGTTTGTCTGCACGGCGGGATACGGCGTCGACGGCTTCATTGATCGCATTGAAGCGGCCGGTAATCGTGATGCGATCAAACGGCTTCAGCGCCGCTGCTTTCTCAGGAGTTAACTCTTGCGCCGCATGAGCGGACAGCGCGGTGAGTGATAACAAGGCTGACGCGATGATCGTGGTCTTCAGCTTCATAAAAAATCCTTTCGCCTAGCGCATTAACGTTTATAACGTACTGAACTGTTTAAGTGTAATTCAGCCGTCGATTATTACATGTAATTCTGAAAACTGTCTCAGCATTTTATGTTATCCCGTGCGACAAATCCTTGACGGTGACGCGGGTCGCACGGATGGCGCCGCCGCCATAAGTTTCCATAATAAAGGCTTTGGTGTCATTAGTGTTAATTATTCACAAAATGATAACTTTTATGCTTATCCGCCCCGCATGGCGATAAATCGTTACGCCGGGCGCAAACCTCTAACCATGCAGAATGTGCTGTTCTGTATGCATTTTTTCACTGTAAATTGCGATTTGTCATATCGCGCCCGGCGTTTTTATGTAAAAACAGGGCTGAATGCGTAAGCAATTATGGATCATCGACCTTATTTTCAGTAGGTTATAGTTGGCGTCTGAAATCAGTGCGGGCAAGTTGACGCCTCGCTCTCCGATGGCGCCGTTCTATGGGCAGGAAAATAATAAACATCATCCAAGACAGGTGAGAAGGGAACATTATGCGTATTGGTGTACCAAGAGAGCGGTTGGCCAATGAAGCCCGGGTCGCAGCCACGCCGAAAACGGTGGAACAACTGCTGAAGCTGGGTTTTACCGTCGCGATTGAACGCGGGGCGGGCAAACTGGCCAGTTTTGACGACGTCGCCTACGAAGCCGCCGGCGCGGCGCTGGTCGACGAAAACGACGTGTGGCAGTCGGATCTGATCCTGAAAGTCAACGCGCCGCAAGACGACGAGATCGCCTTGATGCGCGAAGGCAGCACGCTGGTCAGCTTTATCTGGCCGGCGCAAAACCCCGAGCTGATGGCCAAGCTGGCGGCGCGCAACGTCACCGCGCTGGCGATGGACTCGGTGCCGCGCATCTCGCGCGCCCAGTCGATGGATGCGCTGAGCTCGATGGCCAACATCGCCGGCTACCGCGCCATCGTCGAGGCGGCGCATGAGTTCGGCCGCTTCTTCACCGGCCAGATCACCGCCGCCGGCAAAGTGCCGCCGGCCAAGGTGATGATCATCGGCGCCGGCGTGGCCGGCCTGGCGGCGATCGGCGCTGCGGGCAGCCTCGGCGCCATCGTGCGCGCCTTCGACACCCGCCCGGAAGTGAAAGAGCAGGTGCAGAGCATGGGCGCGGAATTCCTCGAGCTGGATTTTGAAGAGGAAGCGGGCAGCGGCGACGGTTACGCCAAAGTGATGTCCGAAGCCTTTATCAAGGCAGAGATGGCGCTGTTCGCCGCACAGGCGGCGGAGGTTGACATCATCGTCACCACCGCGCTGATCCCGGGTAAACCGGCGCCGAAGCTGATCACCAAAGAGATGGTGGCGTCGATGAAGCCGGGCAGCGTGATCGTCGATCTGGCGGCGCAAACTGGCGGCAACTGCGAACTGACCGTGGCCGACACCATTACCGTGACCGACAACGGCGTGAAAATCATCGGCTATACCGATCTGCCGAGCCGCTTGCCGACACAATCTTCGCAGCTGTACGGCACCAACCTGGTCAACCTGCTGAAGCTGCTGTCGAAAGAGAAGAACGGCGAGATCGATATCGATTTCGACGATACGGTGATCCGCGGCGTTACCGTGGTGCGCAGCGGTGAAATCACCTGGCCGGCGCCGCCGATCCAGGTTTCCGCCCAGCCGAAAGCGGCGCCCGCCGCCGCACCGGTCGCCAAACCTGAAGCCAAGCCGACCTCGCCGTGGCTGAAGTACGGCCTGATGGCTCTGGCGATCCTGCTGTTCGGCTGGCTGGCGGACGCAGCCCCGAAAGAGTTCCTGTCGCACTTTACCGTGTTCGCGCTGGCCTGCGTGGTCGGGTACTACGTGGTCTGGAACGTCAGCCATGCGCTGCATACCCCGTTGATGTCGGTCACCAACGCGATCTCAGGGATTATCGTGGTCGGTGCGCTGCTGCAAATTGGCCACGGCGGCTGGGTGAGTTTCCTCTCCTTTATCGCCGTGCTGATCGCCAGCATCAATATTTTCGGTGGGTTCACCGTCACTCAGCGCATGCTGAAGATGTTCCGCAAGAACTAAGGGGTAACAAATGTCTGGAGGATTGGTTACAGCTGCATACATTGTTGCCGCTATTTTGTTTATTTTCAGCCTGGCGGGCCTGTCGCGTCATGAAACGTCGAAGCAGGGCAACCTGTTCGGCGTCGCCGGCATGGCGATAGCGCTGATCGCGACCATTCTGGGGCCGGATTCCGGCAACGTCGGCTGGATCATCATCGCCATGATCATCGGCGGCTCGATCGGCGTCTATCTGGCGAAGAAGGTCGAGATGACCGAAATGCCGGAGCTGGTGGCGGTGCTGCACAGCTTCGTTGGCCTGGCCGCGGTGCTGGTCGGTTTCAACAGCTATCTGGATCACGGTGCGCCGATGGAACCGGTGATGGCGAATATCCATCTGACCGAAGTGTTCCTCGGCATCTTTATCGGTGCGGTGACCTTCACCGGGTCGATCGTCGCCTTCGGCAAACTGCGCGGCATCATTTCTTCCAAGCCGTTGATGCTGCCGAATCGCCACAAGCTGAACCTGGCGGCGCTGGTGATCTCGTTCCTGCTGCTGGTGGCGTTCGTGCGCACCGACAGCGTGGGCTGGCAGGTGGTGACGCTGCTGCTGATGACGGCGATCGCGCTGGCGTTCGGCTGGCATCTGGTCGCCTCGATCGGCGGCGCCGACATGCCGGTGGTGGTGTCGATGCTCAACTCCTACTCGGGGTGGGCGGCGGCCGCGGCGGGCTTCATGCTGAGCAACGATCTGCTGATCGTCACCGGCGCGCTGGTGGGCTCTTCGGGGGCGATCCTGTCTTACATCATGTGCAAGGCGATGAACCGCTCGTTTATCAGCGTGATCGCCGGCGGTTTCGGCAGCGACGGTTCATCCACCGGCGATGCCGAAGAGATGGGCGAATACCGTGAAACCACGGCGGAAGAGGTGGCCGAGCAGTTGAAAAACTCCACCTCGGTGATCATCACCCCGGGCTACGGCATGGCGGTGGCGCAGGCGCAGTATCCGGTGGCGGAAATCACCGAAAAACTGCGGGCGCGCGGCGTGAAGGTGCGCTTCGGCATTCACCCGGTCGCGGGGCGCTTGCCGGGCCACATGAACGTGCTGCTGGCAGAGGCGAAGGTGCCGTACGACGTGGTGCTGGAGATGGATGAAATCAACGACGATTTCCCGGATACCGACACCGTGCTGGTGATCGGCGCCAACGATACGGTGAACCCGGCGGCGCTGGAAGATCCGCGCAGCCCGATCGCCGGCATGCCGGTATTGGAAGTGTGGAAAGCGCAGAACGTGATCGCGTTCAAACGGTCGATGAACACCGGCTACGCCGGCGTGCAGAACCCGCTGTTCTTCAAGGAGAACACCCAAATGCTGTTTGGCGACGCCAAAGACAGCGTGGAAGCGATTTTGCGGGCGTTGCAGAAGTAAAATTGGGCAACCAAAGAAAAACGGGCCGCTTTTCAGCGGCCCGTTTCTTTATGCGCGAAGCTTAATCTTCGTCGTCGTGTTCATCGTCTTCATCCGCCTCGATCGGGCAGTTGAAGTTTTCCGGTTTAATCACCAGCAGGTCGCATTTCAGATGATCGATCACATGTTCCGCCGTGTTGCCGATAAAGGCGGCTGAAATGCCGGTGCGGCCCAGGGTGCCCAGCACCACCACGCCGGCCTGCAGGTGTTCGGCCAAATCGGGGATCACCTCTTCCGGCAGGCCTTTTTCCACGTGGGTGAACTCTTCCTTAATGCAGAATTTTTGCCGCAGCGCCTTCATGGCGATCAGATGCTGGCCGCGAATGGCGTCGTTGTAGACGCTCGGGTCGAAGTCGGGCAATTCGATGGCGATGTTGATCGGGGTAACGGGATAGGCGCCGACCAGGTGAACCTCGGTCTGGTTGACGTTTTGCGCCAGTTCGACGGTTTCTTGCACCAGTTTGATATTGAGCGGGTCGTGATAGGGTTCTTCGCTGGCCAGATTGACCGCCACCAGCGCCTTGCCGCCTTCCGGCCAGGGCTGGTCTTTCACCATCCACACCGGGCAAGGGCATTTGCGCAGCAGGTGCCAGTCGGTGGGGGTAAAGATCACCGACTCCAACCGGTCGTGTTGGTGCGCCATTTTCAGCAGCAGGTCATGTTGGCCGGAAAGCACTTCCTGAATGATGGCTTCGAAGGGGCGGTTATGCCAGACCACTTTGATTTCGATCGGCACGCCGTCGTTGAGATAGAAGCGGCACTGCTCGTTGATCCAGGCGGCGCGTTGGCTGATCACACCTTGCCGCATCGCCGTTCTTTCATCCGGGGAGAGCAGGGTCGTCATTTCGTAAGAGAAGTCATAGATGGGCAGGAAGGCCTTGATGCGCCCGCCGTTCCGTTTTACCAGGTACACGGCGCGGCGCAATGCCGGCTGATCGTCCTGATTGGGGTCAATAGCCACCAGAAGATTCTGATACTTCGCCATAGGGCCTCCTTACAGCTGAAATCAACAGTCTGTTAATTTACAGAGTAACCCAACATTGAAAAACAGAACAACAACAGAAGCGTGCCGGATCAACAATTTCGGGGAAATGGTGATCCGGCAGGAGAATCAGGCGTTGACGGTCACGTTGATACGCGGCGTACCGGCCAGCACCGACAGGGCGTCGGCGTTTTCGATGGTGATGTATTTGCCTTTCACGCTGAGGATTTCGCTTTTCTGGAAGCGGCCCAGCAGCCGGCTGATGGTTTCCACCGTCAGGCCGAGATAGTTGCCGATATCGCCGCGGGTCATGGTCAAACGGAACTCGCGCGGAGAGAAACCGCGCTCCGCAAAGCGGCGCGACAGGTTGTAAACGAACGCCGCCAGGCGCTCTTCGGCGTTTTTCTTCGACAACAGCAGGATCATGTCCTGGTCGCCTTTGATCTCGCCGCTCATCAACCGCATGATCTGCTGACGCAGGTTTGGCATTTTGCCGGACAGATCGTCGAGGGTCTCGAACGGAATTTCGCACACCATCGAGGTTTCCAGCGCCTGGGCGAAGCTTGGGTGCTTCAGGCCACCGATGGCGTCAAAGCCCACCAGGTCACCCGCCAGGTGGAAGCCGGTGATCTGCTCGTCGCCTTGCTCGGTGATGGTGTAGCTCTTGATGGTCCCGGAACGGATCGCGTACAGCGATTTCAGCTCGTCGCCGGCCTTGAACAGGGTCTGGCCTTTCTGAATAGGCTTTTTCCTCTCGATAATGTTGTCGAGCTGATCCAGCTCGTGGGCATTAAGGGTGAAAGGAATGCACAGCTGGCTGATGCTGCAGTCCTGGCAATGGATCGCACAACCACCAGACTGGATACGACGAATCACGCGTTTTTCCGGGATCATAGATTACGCTCATTCAATAATTGATATGAGTCAATTTTAACATCTTTTGCCGCAGCTGATAAGGGTAGCATTAGTCTGAATAGGGGCATTGTGTGCGAATTTTACGCACACATGCCGCCGATTATTCTGTAGGGGACTGAAGTTATGAGTATTATTTGTGACTTATGCGTTTTATTCACACAAGTTATTCATAGGGCCCAGCGGCCTGCGAGCGTGGCGTTGAGCAATGGGCTTTATTAAGCGTCGCCAAACAATGGCGCCGGATAATCGCCTGGCGCGGCTACAGCAGGCTTTTAGGCAGGTAGCCTTCGTGCTGCAGCAGCCATTGTTTGCGCTGTACGCCACCGGCATAGCCGGTCAGTGCGCCTTGCGAACCGATCACTCGGTGGCAGGGCACGACGATGCTGATCGGATTTGAACCGTTGGCCATGCCGACCGCGCGCGAGGCGGTCGGACGGCCGATGCGTTGCGCGAGCTGGCCGTAGGTCAGGATCTCGCCGCAGGGGATTTGGCGCAGTTGTTGCCAGACGGTGCGTTGGAACTCGGTGCCGGCGGTCATCACCGGCAACCGATCGATAATGCTCAGTTCACCGGCGAAATAGCGCTGCATGGCGTCGGTCAGTCCGCTGGGATCGCGCTGTTCGCGCAGGGTGAACCGATCGGCGCGGTAGTGGGTATTCAGCAGCTTCATCAGGCGCGCTTCGTGATCGGTCCAGTCAATCGCCCGCAGGCGCCCCTGTTCATCGGCAATCAGCACCAGTTCTCCCACCGGCGTGGCGGTACGATCAATCAAAAAAGTCTGCATCTGGATCACTCCTCGGTTTGGTAGGGCGATTATCGCATGAAACGCAAGGGAGCGATGGCGGATTTCGGACATGCTGATGGGCGACCGCAGGGTCGCCCGAATAGCCGGCTTACGGTAAGTCGGGGAGTTATTGTGTGATAAATTTATAAAATAAATTTATAAGTCATCAAGTCAAGTTGTGTCTTGTTTATTATTTCAGCAGGCAGTAACGCTTTGTGGTTACTTATAGCTGATGGTCACGCGTTTTAAATGGGGATCGTTATTCACCATCTCACTGCTGACGGCAGAAACTAATTCTTTTGGCATCGCTTTTAACGAAGAGGATATATACCCGTTCTGATATTCCGTCACTTTACCGAAGCAGCTGGAGATAAGCTTTTCATCCTGATGTTTGACGGTGCATGCAGGCGTGGTAATGGCGCCGGTGAAGCGGACGACGCCAGAGGCGACCTGGCTGCCGGAAAGCGGTTTTGCTTGCAGAGCGAAGGGCAGAATGACCAATGCGCTTAATACGGCTAAGTAATGGTTCATACGCTGTTCCTTTCAGAGTAAAAACACTGCCAATTAAAAAACAAGCGCGCTTGTTTTCATCAAATAAGCTATTTCGCTTGGCGAAATAAAAACGAATGGGCAAAAATCCTACTGCCTGCATTCAATGGATTTGATAATAGAGAGGTAGGATGAGTAAAACCATGATTTGGATCATAGTGAAGACCGGTTAATGGTTTCAGGCGCGGGCGGGATAACAGGCTGTGATCGTTCTCTCAGGAAAGCGGAAAATGGCGGGATGTTTTCGCCCCCGTGGTGCAGCCACTGAAACCGGGGGCGGGCGTGGGATTACAGCATGCCGCTGCTGCCGCAGATGCGGATCTTTTCCGCCACCACTTCTTTCATCGCCAGCTTGCCGGGGACGATGTATTTGCGCGGATCGTTGGCATCCGGGTGCTGTGAAAAGTAGCTTTTCACCGCATCGGCGAAGGCGATTTTCAATTCGGTGGCGACGTTGACCTTGCAAACGCCGAGCGAGATCGCGCGCTTGACCATCGCTTCCGGAATGCCGGAGGCGCCATGCAGCACCAACGGCACGTCCACCTGTTCGCGGATCAGCGCCAGGCGTTCGAAGTCCAGCTTCGGTTCGCCGTGATACAGGCCGTGGGCGGAACCGATCGCCACCGCCAGCGAATCGATGCCGGTGGCGGCGACAAACTCGCGTGCCGCCACCGGGTCGGTATAGAAGCTGTCCGCCGTATCGACGATCAGATCGTCCTCTTGCCCGCCCAGGCGGCCCAGCTCCGCCTCCACGCTGGCGCCGTAGCGATGGCACAGGGCCACTGCGGCGGCCACCTTGGCGATATTCTGCTCGAACGGCAAATGGGAGCCGTCGATCATGACCGAGCGGATGCCGCTTTTCACCTTGTGCTCGATGTCATCGAGCTCTTCGTGATGATCCAGATGCAGCGCCAGCGGCAGATCGTAGCGGTGCGCGGCCGCCTGACAGATACCGATCAGGTAGTCGGTGCCGGCATAGCTGAAGGTGCCGGGCGTGCCGGCCATGATCACCGGCGAGCGCAGCTCGGCGGCGGTCTCCGCCACCACCTGCACGGTTTCCAGATTGTGAACGTTAAACGCCGGAACGGCGTAACCCTGGCGCTGCGCCTTGAGCAGCATGTCTCGGTTGGCTATCAGATACATGGGATCTCCTTACAGCTCGGGGGAAGGAAAACGGTAAATCGTCACGCCTTTCACCACCCGGTTAACCTCGCCGGTCGGGCAAGGGTTGTCTGGGGTCAGCCCCAGCGCCAGCGAACTCTCGAAGGCCAGCATTTGGGTGAACAGCAGATACGGGAACAGCAGCCAGATATCGTCTGCCGCATCGTGCATATGCAGCAGGGTATCGGCGAGGGGTTGGCGCCCGCCGGTCAATCCGACCAGCTGCATCGCCTGCCCATCGCGCTGCAGTTCGTTCCACAGATCGCGGTCATACTGGCGGGCGTAGTCGTCGCGCGAGAACATCAACACCACCAGCGTCTGGCCGTCGACCATGAATTTCGGACCATGACGCAGGCCGAGCGGCGAGTCGTAGCGCGTCACGATGCGCCCGGCGGTCAGCTCCAGCATCTTGAGCGAGGCCTCTTCGGCGAGGCCGGTAAAGCAGCTGCCGCCGAGGGTGATGTAGCGGCGGAAACCGCCGGCGGCCAGCGCCTTCACCTGCGGCGGCAACGTTTCTCGCAGAGCGCGGCAGCGCTGCACCATGGCGTGCAGCGGCGCCTGGGCGGCCTCGAGCGACAGGGGGCCGAGCAGCAGCGCGGCGCTCAGCATCATGCAGCTGAAGCTGGAGGTCATGGCGAAGCTTTGATCGTTAGAACCTTGCGGCATCACCAGCGAACAGACGTTGTCGCGCCGATGCGCATACTGCGCCAGCTTGCTGTCCGGGTTGCACACCAGCATCAGGTGGTAGCTTTCCGGCAGCAGTTGGTCGGCCAGCTCCACCGTCGCCACGCTCTCCGGGCTGTTGCCCGAGCGGGCGAAGGAGACCAGCAGCGTCGGCCGCTCAGGGTCGAGATACTGCAGCGGGTTGGCGACGATATCGGTGGTGCCGTAGGCCACCACGTCGCGGCCGGTGCGTTCGCGCAGCCAGGGGGCCAGGGCGCGGCCGGCGAACGCTGAGCTGCCGGCGCCGCACAGCACGATCTGCAGGCGCGGATTGGCCAGCAGCGGCGCCAGAAACGGCTGCCATTGCGCCTGTTTATCCTGCAGCTGCCGGTGCAGCGCCGCCCACAGATCCGGCTGTTGCCAAATTTCTGCGGCGGTGTGCCAGGCGTTGCGCTGCTTCAGCCAATTCGCCTCGTAAGAGAAATACGCGTTCATGATGACAGCTCCTTAAAAAGCCTCGGTTAACGGTCGGCGATAATCACGTCGATCCCTAAAGGGTGTAGCGCCTGCAGACAGTGTTCCGGAATGCGGCTGTCGGTGACCAGGCGGTGGATCTGGCCGATGTCGCGATCGTGCAAAAACTTGTGCGGCCGAATTTGCTGGCGTCGGCGAGGGTGTGTTTGACGTCGCGATTGATGTGGATGGTGACGCTGGAGACCGAAAGCAGCTGGCTGAGCGGTTCCACGCGCGACGCGCCTTCGCGGCACAGCGGGTCGATAATTAATTCCCGGCGTTTTGCGGTAGTGATCATTAACGCAGACTCCTGATTTACCTGTAGCCGTGCCCGACCGCGGCTTAATAAGCCGCAGCGATACCGACCGGAGCGCTTTCAGTTGTTCGTGGCGAATTACAGCAAACGAAACACTGAAATGCAATCGATTAATTTTAAAATATCTATATCTATCAGTTGGTTATATTTGATTTTGCTTTCGTTTGAGCGCCAACCGAAAGCAGCGTCAACGCAAAGTGAAAACGGCAAATTCGTTATTTTTCAGTCGACAATTCCCGGCATTTAATTATTCAGTCCGTCGAGGCCGAAAGCCGCAGCGATAATTCGGCAGCCGCCGGGCTTTCACTGTTTTTTTATGCCGGCGCGTGTAATAGCGCCGCATTGCAGCGGGTGAGGGTGAACGACAGCGGCCATGCGTTTCCCTCCGGCGATCCGTTCGTGGCCCATCCCGGCGAGGATCTGCAGCCGATAGCGCCTGCGTGAGGCGGTGAACCGCCGCATTGAAGCGTTGCTGGCGCCGATGTGAGGGGAAGTGGGGGCGAAAATGCGTCTTTCGCTCCCAAATCGCCATTACTTTGCTATACCTGATAGTCGATGGATTCATTTTATTGTCATGTGACTGACATGTCAGAGTCATGGCTCTGGCTTAAGTTTGCAGCGACTACGTCAGGAGATAACGCGATGTTCAGCCTGGATTCTCTGTTGCAAGATGCATTTCCACACCGCAATACCCCTGCCTGGCAGCGCAGCCTGCTAAGAACCCTTCTCTTCGAAAAAGAATTCAAACAGTTCGCCGCCGACTATCCCCACCTGAAAGGGCTCGATCTGATCGAGCAGGTGGTGGACTACTTTAACCTCAGCTGCGAGCTGGTGGACGGCGATCTGGAAAACATCCCCAGCCAGGGGCCGGTGGTGCTCGTGGCCAATCACCCGATCGGCTCGCTCGACGGACTGGTGCTGTTGCGCGCCGTCGCGGCGGTGCGTCCGGATGTGAAAGTGGTGGCCAGCCAACTGCTGACTTACATCGAACCGCTGCGCAACCTGTTCGTGCCGGTGGATAACGTCGCTTATAAAACCAGCCGCAAACAGATAGAAGGCATGCAGCAGCAGCTGGACAATCAGGGCGCGCTGATCCTGTTCCCGGCCGGCGAAGTGTCGCGCATGAGCCCGAAAGGCATCCGCGACGGCCACTGGCATACCGGTTTTCTGCGTCTGGCCGCCAAGGCGCGCGCGCCGATCGTGCCGATTCATATCAGCGCGCGCAACAGCAACCTGTTCTACTTTACCTCGCTGGTCTATCGTCCGCTGTCGACGCTGCTGCTGGTGCGTGAAATGTTCCAGCAGCGGGGCGGGCGCATCAGGATCCGCATCGGCGGCCGCGTGCCGTTCGCCAACTGGCACGATGGCCACACCAGCGCCAAGGATCTGGCGGAGCGCTTTCGCCGCCACGTGTATCGCCTGGGCCAGGGCAAACCGGGGCTGTTCGCCAGCGAATCGCCGATCGCGTTGCCGGAAGAGCGTCTGGAGCTGAAAAAGGCGCTGGCGAACTGCGAAAGACTGGGGGTGACACCGGACGGCAAAACCATCTATCTCTATCGCCGTCACGATGAAGCGCGCACGCCGATCCTGCGCGAGCTGGGGCGCCTGCGCGAGATCGCTTTCCGCGCGGTGGGGGAAGGATCCGGCCGCCGCCGCGATCTGGACAGCTACGACGACGATTATTATCACCTGGTGCTGTGGGATGAAGAGGAGCTGGAGATCGTCGGCGCCTATCGTTTTATCCCCACCGCCGAACAAATCGCGCGTAAGGGCCTGGAGAGCATCTACAGCAACAGCCTGTTCCACTATGACCGCGATATGGAACCGATCCTGGCGCAGGGCATCGAACTGGGGCGCAGCTTCATTCAGCCGGCCTATTGGGGCAAGCGCGGGCTGGATTATTTGTGGCTGGGCATCGGCGCCTATCTGTCGAAATACCCGCAGTATCGCTATCTGTTCGGCCCGGTATCCATTTCCGGCGGCATGCCGCTGGCGGCGCGGGATCTGTTGATCGCCTTCTATCGACTCTATTTCTCGCCGGACCACGCCTTCGCGCAGTCGCGTCGTCCTTATCCGGCGTCGTTGCCGCAGGTGCTGGCGCAGTTTGCCGGGGATAACTACCAGGAAGATCTGGTGCGGCTGAAGAGCCTGCTCAGCAACATCGGCTGCTCGATCCCGACGCTGTACAAACAGTACACCGAGCTGTGCGAACCGGGCGGGGTGCAGTTTATCGACTTTGGCACCGATCCGGCCTTCAACAACTGCATCGACGGCCTGGTGCTGGTGGATACCTCGCGGCTCAAGCCGTCGCGTTATCAACGTTATATTGCGGTGCATCAGCCGCAGGAAGCCGAGACGGCATGATCGGCGTCTGACTCATGCCTTTTTGATCTAAGTACGACCTTGGGGCCGGCGACGGGATAGCGCTACGATAAACGTTTTGCTTTCCACCGCCGGAGCCTTTCATGCCTCATTCGTTTATCCCGCCGTTATTGTCCGCCGATGAACCGCCCGCCGCCGCCGTTGAAACCCCGCGCGGCAAAGCGCCATTTTTGCTGCTGTGCGATCACGCCGGCAAGGCGATACCGCAATCCCTCGGGGATCTCGGCTTACCGCCGGGGGAGATCGAGCGCCACATCGGCTGGGATATCGGCGCGCTGGGCGTATCGCGCCATCTGAGCCGCCAACTGGACGCCACGCTGATTCATCAGCGTTACTCACGGTTGGTGATCGACTGCAACCGGGCGCCCGGCATCGCCAGCTCGATCCCGCATTTGTCTGAACTGACGCCCATCCCCGGCAATATCAGCATCGACGCCGAACACGCGCTGGCGCGTGAGCGCGAGGTATTTTTGCCGTATCACCACGCCATCGACGAGCATCTGGGGCAACGCCAACTGCGTGAACTGCCGACGGCGGTGATCGCCATGCACAGCTTCACGCCGGTGTTCAAGGGCCAATCGCGCCCCTGGCAGGTGGGGCTGCTGTTTAACCGCTACCCGGAATTTGCGCTGCTGTTGGCTGAACTGCTGCGTGAAGAGGGGGATCTGCAGGTGGGTATTAACGAACCTTATGCGATGACGGACGCCACCGATTACACGTTGCCGGTGCACGCGGAGCGCCGCGGTTTGCCTTACGTCGGCATCGAAATTCGCCAGGATTTGGTCGCTGACGAACGCGGGCAACAGGCATGGGCGAAACGTTTCGCGCGCCTGCTGCCGCAGGCCTGGCAACGCTGGCAAATTTGACTTTAGGAATATTCCCAGAGATGATAACCGTAAGGAATACGTAAGACGTCATTAGAAAAAAAGTCAGGAGACACGTGTGGAGCACAGCGATAACGGACTGTTTATCAAACGGGAGCGTTTTGAAGTTCTGGCGATTCTGCGAGAAATTTGCAAACAACGCACGCCGCTGCGCGTAGAAAATCAGCAGCACCGGTTTCAAAGTCTGTTATTGAGCGTCGGGCCGGACAATATCGTGTTTAGCGGTGAGGAAGCCTCGAGCGCCATCGACGGCGCTTGCACCATCGTGATTGAAAGCAACGACGCCAAAATCGAGTTTTCCGTCCCCCAGGCGGAGCTGACCGAACATCAGGGCGTACAGGCCTGTTCGACCCGGCTGCCGCAGGAGCTGGTCTATATCCAGCGTCGCCGTCAATTCCGCATCACTACGCCGCACTGGCGCCAATTCTTTTGTACCGGCGAATACCCGGACGGCACGCCGTACGAGCTGCGGATCCACGATCTCTCCGCCGGCGGCGTCGGTTTACGCTTCGACGGCCCGCTGCCGGATTTCTTCCAGCCAGGCTTGCAGTTCAAGAAAGCGGAGCTGGATCTGGGCAGCTACGGCAGCTTCAAGGTCAACATGGAGCTGGTGGTGGTCAACGACGATCAGGAAACCGACGATAACGACCAGGTGGTGCACTTCTCGCGCCTGTCATGCCGCTTTCTTAAGCTCGGATTGGCGATGGAGCGCAAAATTCAGAGCGCGGTGTTCGCCTTCGAGCTGGATTTCAACAAAAAGAAAAAACGCTGATATTTATCAGGGGCGGCACGCTGCCCCTGACTCTCCACAGGCCTTACGGTTTTAACGCCCGCAGGCTGCCGATTTCTTCCCAACCGAAATGCGCCGCTTCGGCCAGTACGCCGCACACTTCATCGCCGGCGGCAACCACTGCCGCGTCGAGCGCAGCGCCCTGCAGCAGATGGCTGACCAGCAACGCGGTGAACAGATCGCCGGTGCCTTTGACCGCCGATTTGACCTTCGGATGAGTAAAGCACTGCGTTTCCTGCCGGGTGACCAGCATCAATCCCACTTCGTCTTCGTGTTGCGCTACGCCCGGTGCGCTGGTGACCAACACCCATTCGGTAGTGTCGTTCAACAGCGCCTGCGCGGCGTGTTGTGTCTGCTCGCGGCTGCTCAGTTGCCGGCCGCACAGCTGCTCCAGTTCGAAACCGTTCGGCGTCAGGCCGTTGGCCAGCCGCAGGAACGGCGAGCGATAGCAGTTGACGATGCGCTCATCCACGTAGATCCCCTCACCGTAATCGCCCATCACCGGATCGATATAGATGTTTATCTGCGGATTGAGCGAGCGCACCCGCTGCAGCCAGTTGGCCAGAATATGGCACTGCATCACGTCGCCCAGGTAGCCGACGATCACCGCCCGTGCGCGCTTCATGACGCCGCGGGCGATCAGGTCGTCGAGAAAACCGCCGAACCAATCGCCGGAGATGACACCGCCGTGCGGTTTGCCGTAATAGGGCGGGCAGCCGAACAGCACGCTGGGCACCTGCAGCGCCTCCAGTCCCTTTTTCAGCAGAGCGCGGTAGGCGATGCCGTTGCCGACGCTGCCGTAGACCACCTGAGATTGAATGCTGATCACGTCGATAGACGGTGACCGCAAAGGTGAAGCCTGTTGCATGAGTTACTTCCTTGGTTCGTTGTTATCCAGCCAGCGCGCGAACACCTGCCGCGCGCGCTGTTCCAGCTGCGCGCCGTGGCGCGCGGCCTGGTCGCGCAGGGTCTGGGGCGCGATGCCGACCAGTTCCAGCTCGCAGGCATGGCCAATCAGCCAGCGTTCGATATCGCGATAATCCGCCTCCAAATGGAACTGCAGGCCGAGCGCGAACCCCTGATAGTCGAAGGCCTGATGCGGGCATACCGCCGTGCCGGCCAGGCAGCGGGCGCCGTCCGGGATCATGAACATATCCCCGTGCCAGTGCAGTACCGGCGTGTCGGCCAGCGGCGCCAGCACCGACTCCTCTTCCGCCGGCGGCGTGGTCAGCGGGGCGAAGCCTATCTCTTTCACGCCGAGCGAAATAACCTCAGCGCCCAGCGCCTGGGCGATCACTTGCGCGCCGAGGCAAACCCCGAGGGTCGGCCGCCGCTGCGCCAGGCGCTGTTTGACCAGCGCGAATTCATGGTCGAGAAAATCATACCGCTGCTCGCCGGAAAAGTGCTGAGCGGCGCTGATCGGCCCGCCGAGCACCACCAACAGATCGGTCTCTTCATTATTGATAGCACGAATATCATCGCGGCCGGCATCGCAATAATCGATCTGATAGCCGCGCAGTGACAGCAGGGAACCGAGGATGCCCAGGTTTTCAAAGTTGACGTGCCGAATGGCGACGGCTTTTTTCATTGTTTAACCTCGCTAGCGTGAGTGAAGGGGATCAGCGCCAGCGACTCGCCCAGCACCGTGATGCCTTGCGCGCCGCTCTGGTAGACGATGCGGCGTTCGCTGACTTGGCTGAGCTGCACCTGATAACCCTGTGCGGCCGGGAACAGCGCGCAGGCCTGCTCCAGCTGATCGGCTGCCCACGGGGTGAACAGCTGCAGGCGGGCAAAGGCTTTTCCTGCATACTGAATGTCGAGCACGTAATGTTTATCCATGGAACCCCTTACTTTTGGCCGCAGAAACTGCTAATCTTATTTGAACTAGTACAAAAGGATTTATGTATGGCTTCATTGTATGCAAAAGGCGACGGCGCTGTCCAGATTGCCGAGCAGATCGCAGCACGCATCAAAAACGGCGCGCTGCGGCCGGGCGAACTGTTGCCGCCGGTACGCCAGCTGGCGGCGGAGCTGGAGGTCAATCCGAATACCGTGGCCAGCGCATACGCCAGATTGCGCGATGCCGGCCTGGTGGCGACGCGCGGGCGGGCGGGTACGGTGGTGCTGGAGCCGCCGCTGGCGGCGGTGAGTGCGGCCTATACGCCGCGCCAGGTGCCGGCGGGGATGTGCGATCTGGCCAGCGGCAACCTGGATGCCGCTTTGCTGCCGGCACTGAGGCTTGGCGCGGCGGAGGTGTTCCCGCAGCAAAACGGCTATGACATCAGCGGCGACCTGCCGGTATTGACCGGTCTCGGGCGTGAGTGGCTCGGGCGCCAGGGCGTGGCCCTGGGGGAACCGGCGGTGTTTTCCGGCGCGTTGGACGCGATGGAAAAGGCGCTGCGCTGCCATGCCCAGCCTGGGGCGGCGGTGTGGGTGGAAGATCCCTGCTGGCCGCCGCTATTGACGCTGCTGCGTCACCTGCGCCTGCGGCCGCTGCCGCTGGCGGTGGATGAACAGGGCTGTCGGCTGCCGGAGAGTGGCACGGCCGACGCGGTGATCCTGACGCCGCGCGCCCATAATCCGACCGGCGCTTCGCTTTCAGCGCAACGTGCGCAGCAGTGGCGAGGTTTTCTGCGCGGCCATCCGCAGTGTCTGGCGATCGTCGACGATTTCTGGGGGCCGTTGTCGCAACAGCCGCTGCATCTGCCGTTCGACGGCGATCGCGGCCTGTACGTGCTGTCGCTCAGCAAGTTTCTCAGCCCGGATCTGCGCATCGCGTTGGCCTGCGGCAGCCCGACCTTGCTGCAGGCGATGCGCGCCGATCAGTACATCAGCGAACGCTGGGTCAGCCATATCTTGCAGCAGATCGCCGCCAGACTGTGGGAACAAGCCTTGCAGGAAGGGCAATTGCAGCGGGCGCAACAGGCGTATCAGGCCAGACGGGACGAGCTGGTCCAGCGGCTCAATGCGTTGAATCACACGGCGCTGGCGGTAGGTGAAGGGCTGCATCTGTGGGTGCCGGTGCGTTCGGAAACCGCCGCCGCGCAGCTGATGGCGCAGCGGGGATGGCTGGTGCAGGGCGGTGAACCTTTCCGCCTGAAGTGCGGTCCGGCGCTCCGCGTCAGCCTGGCGAACGTCACGCCGTCGCAGTTGGCGCCGCTGGCGCAGGATCTGTCCGAAGCCATGCGGGCGGCGGCGGCGATCAACTAAGCCGGCGTCAAACTCTCCTCCGCCAGTAACTGCAGCGAGGCTAACCGGGCGGCCGGTTCGGCGATCGGCGTGTCGATGATGAACTCTTCCACGCCGTACTGTTGCTGCAGCTGCGCCAGTTGCTGATGCACCTGCTGCGCGGTGCCGAGCAGAATATGGCTTTCCCGCGGCTCGATGCGGTAGTCGGTGGCGCCGGCCTGCTGCACGAAACTCTCCGCCTGCGCCAGGCTGCCGACGGTCACACTCTGCTCACCGGCAATGTGCACGCGGTATTGCCGAATGTCGGCCGCCAATGCCGCGGCCTGTTCCTCGCTGGGGGCCACGATCGCCGCCACCGCCAGCAGCGCCTTGCGGCCGCCGCTGTGTGCGGCGTAGTGCTCCAGCGCGTCGCGGATATCCTGCGGATTGCCGTTCAAATGCGCGGCGAACACGAAGGCCCAGCCGGACTCGGCCGCCAGCGTCGCGCTTTCTTTACTGGCGCCGAGCAGAAAACGCTGCGCGCCCTGCGGCGGCAGCGGTGTGGCGCTCAGGCCGGGCTCGGCGTCGTCGTTCAGATAGGCGGTCAACTGCGACAGCTGCTGAGGAAAGTCCGGCTTGCGTTGCCGATCGTGGGCCGCCTGCAGCGCCTGGGTTGCGAGCGGCAGCCCGCCGGGCGCTTTGCCCACCCCGAGATCGACGCGTCCCGGCGCCAGCGCCGCCAGCAGGTTGAAGTTTTCGGCCACCTTGTAGGCGCTGTAGTGCTGCAGCATCACGCCGCCGGAGCCGATGCGAATGCGCGTCGTCTGGCCGAGCAGGTAGCCGATCAGCACTTCCGGCGACGGGCAGGCGAGCTGCGGCGTGTTGTGGTGCTCCGCCAGCCAGAAACGCCGATACCCCCAGCGTTCCGCCCGTTGCGCCAGCTGCAGCGTGCGCGCCAGCGCCTGCGCGGCGCTTTCCCCGTCGGCGATCGGACTTTTTTCCAATATGCTCAAGGCATAAGCCATTTTTCCCGCTCCTTTCATCATCAGATATGCCTGACAAATACCATGCGGGCGGCGCGCGGCTTAATACTGATTGGCGATAGGATATTCCATTGATCCAAAACGGATTTGGATATGCGTAGAACGGTAAAGCGCCGCGATTTTACCGCTCCAGCCAGGCCTTCAGACGAATGGCGTCACGGTAGTGGCCGTAGCGCGGCTGCGCGCCAAGCAAGATCATCACCACCGGCTGCCCTTTGATGGTGGTGCGCATCACCAGGCAGTGACCGGCCTCGTCGGTAAAGCCGGTTTTCTGCAGCTGGATCTTCCAGGCCGGGTTGTTGATCAGACCGTTGGAACTGCGATAGACCAGCTGGCCGCGGCCAGGACGCACGATCTGCTGCTTGTCGGTGCTGAAGCGGCGAATCAATGGATAGCGATAGGCGTGATTGACCATTTTCAGCAGATCGCTGGCGGTGGCTACGTTGCGCGGCGTTAGCCCGGTCGGATCGTAGAAACGGGCGCGTTTCATGCCGATGGCGCGCGCTTTCTGATTCATTTTCGCCACGAAGGCCTTGCGCCCGCCGGGATAACTGCGGCTCAGCGCCGCGGCGGCGCGGTTTTCCGAAGACATCAGGGCGATGTGCAGCATGTCGCGGCGGCTGAGCACCGAGCCGATGGTCAGCCGCGAATGGGTTTTTTTCAGCAGATCGCGATCGGCGGCGGTGACTTTGAGTTGACTGCCCATGGGGCGTTTGCTGTCCAGGGCGACCATGGCGGTCATCAGCTTGGACAGAGACGCGATCGGCAGCACGCGGTTCGGTTGCTTCTGATAGAGCGTTTTTCCGGTACGCTGATTGACGACCAGCACCGATTTGGCATTCAACACCAATGGCGGCGCGGCGGCATGGGCGGGTGCCAAAACGAACAGCAGGCTGAACAGGGCGGCGGCGCCGAAGCGCCGGACGGACAGACGGAGAACAGGGAGAAATAAAAGCATAGCGACGGCAATAGTGACCCTAAGTGATTAAAAAATATCAAAAGAGTCTGCCCGGCAAATGTGAAGGAAATAGGGTGATAATCGCTCAAACTGTTACAGCAATCCCTTTTGCCGCAGCGTGAAGCGGGTGGCTTCGTTCAGATCGTAGTCCGCCAGGCGTTCGCGCGGCACCCAGGCGTAGTCGTCGAATTCATCGTTGATCGTCACGTCGCGGTTGGCGGCGTGGCAGTCGAAAATCAAGTAAATCATGTAGATTTGTTCCCGGCTGCCGTCGGCGTAGGTTTTGATGCGCACGTCGTCGCGGAAGGTCCAGGGCGTGATGCTGTCGAGGATCAGTGCGGGGCCCAGCTCTTCGCGCACTTCGCGCCGCAGCGCTTGCTCTATCCGCTCACCCGGCTCGACGCCGCCGCCGGACAGCGCCCACTGGCCGGGAAATACGCCCTTGTGCGCGGCCATTTTGCACAGCAGGAAGGCGTTATCGTTTTCAATCAGCGGGCAGACAATGATGCGTTGGCGCATGGAGGACTCCTGTCAGAAAGCAAAGCCGCAGGATAGCAGATTTGGCGGCGCAGGGCGGGAAGGTCGATCGCATTCTGTGCGGCGGCGGGAAATCCGGTCGGCGTCTGTCATGGGGTTGCCTCCGGCTTTGTTTTCTTCAACGGGAAATCAATCGCAGGTGTTATTAAGTATCAATTCGAATAATTTCGCGTCAGGATAAAGCAGGGATTTTAACCTATCATGGAGTTGATAACGTATGCCTAATGGAATAAAACCGCTGTGCCTGATGACTCTGCTGCTGCTGTCGGCCTGCCACAGCGCGCCGGTCAGCCAGCCCCCTCAAGACGCCACGGCGACAGCCCCTATCGATGCCACCAAATCGTTGTTCCCGCTGGGGAACTATTCGCAGTCTGTCGATAAATGGTTGCCGCCTGGTCCGCAGCAGCGGATGCCTGTGATGGATGCCGCCACGCAGCAACGTCATTTTTCCGCCCTCAAATCTCACTATTTTGGCATGGGGCCGAACGATGAATCCCCCTGGAATCCGCATTACATCGCTGCCGTCCTGAACCGCGAAGCGGAAAGCCACCGTGATGCCGCAATGGATAAATACCTTGGCCGTGGAAGTGTCTCCTGGGGGGAAAACTTCAGGACTCACACCGACCGCTGGAAACAGCAAGTCAGAGATAACGCGTCTACGGACATTAGCCAGGTTTATCATTCTTCGGCCCGAGGCATTGCGGTCAGGGAGACGCTGGTCAGGATCCTGCCGACGGACGATCCGGCTTATGACGACCCTCGCCTGGCTGGACAAGGTTATCCCTTTGATAATCTGCAGGATTCGTCTATCCGCCCCGGCACTCCGGTATACGTTATTACGCAAAGCCGCGATAAACGCTGGAAATACGTCATGTCGCCTACGGTGATCGGTTGGGTGCATAGCGAAGACATCGCGGCGGCGGATCAGCGGTTTGTCTCAGAATGGCTGGCGCTGGCGGGGAAAAATCTGGGGGCATTCATTAAACAGCCGGTTTCGGTGCAAACGGGCGGCCAGTTTTATTTTACGGCGCGCCACGGCACGATTCTGCCATTTTACCGTCACCGACAGGGCCTTTTTGTGGTCGCCGTGCCGGTACGCCGAGAGGATGGCCGCGCACAGATGCGCCGGGTCGTTGTCAAGAAGGGGGAATTTGCCGACATGCCGTGGAAAATGACGCCCGAACATCTTGCCGTACTGATGCGGTCAATGAGCGGCAGGCCTTATGGCTGGGGGAACTATAACTTCAATAATGACTGCTCCGCCGAACTGCGCAGTCTGTTGATGCCTTTTGGCCTCTTTCTTCCCAGAAATTCCGCCGCGCAGATACAGGCGGCCACCCGGGTGGTTGATCTTGCTCAAGCGAACACCAGTGAACGGTTGCGCTATCTCAAAGATCACGGCAAACCCTTCACCACGCTGGTTTACATTCCGGGCCATATCATGCTGTATATCGGCAATGCGCTCATTGACGGCCAGGTTGTGCCGATGACGTACCAGAATATCTGGGGGCTGCGCCCGGCAGATTCAAAGCGCCGCAGCATTATCGGCGGCGCAGTCTTTTTCCCGCTGCTGGCGACCTATCCTGAAGATGCGAGCCTGATGTCGCTGGCGGGCAAGGCGCAGTTTAAACTGGGATTTATTGAATAGCCCTTTCTTTAGCTGATAAAGCGACCGCGAATGCGGCCGCTTGTTGTGCGGCGACAAATCGAACTGCGCTAATTGCCTAGCCGGCGCTGGATAATTTTATCGTGCTCATCCGTCAGGTTAGCGTAATTCCAAATAAATAATCCGCCAAGGTTAAAGTCCAAAACCTGATCGATAAAGTAATTTAAATTCCAGTCGGTCAATCCTTTGGTCGTCAGGGCCAGAATGCATTTTTTATTTTCGGCCCCGTTCGCCAACGATTGTTTTAATGCCGGGATCACATTAGCGAGAATATCGTCATTGCTCCACATCGCTGCCGCATAACAGTAATGGATAAAGCGGTCGCATTGGTCTGATTGAATGATTTTTCTGACTTTCTCGTTGAGCTTGTTGCCATTTTCCGTATTGGGGTGGTTGTAAGAATAACCGGCAATAAAACCAAAGCTGGTCTCTTTCCCGGCCTCTTTTAGCCGTTTCATGGCTTCGATGACCCGTTCGGTGTTCATATTGCATTCGTCATCAAAATCGACGCCATCCCAGCCCCGATCGACCGTGGCCGCGACGATCCTCAACACTTCATCCTCATTGGCCGGCTTTTGCTGCGGGGAGCATCCGCCGCCGCCGTAAACCCATAGCGCCTTTCCGTTAAAGCCGGGAAGCGTATCGGGTTTGTTTTGTTTTTCCGGACTCCATCCTGGCTGGGCTGAGGTGCCTGTGGTTAATCCATCAAGGTTGGTTACCATGCCGTACATCATGACATCAAACGCTTTATGCGGTTGGCCAGCCAGAGACTGGCTCCATCCGCCCGTAATAAACTTGTTCATTGTCGTTGTCTCCTTATTGAGCGTGTTCCTTAAATGAATGTGTCTTGCATGATGGAGGGTATCAGCCGCTATATTCATTTAGCCATTGTGCGGTTGCTGAACGGGCAAGGGATGAAAACTTTTTAAAATGAAATGACGTTTTTATGACGGAAATATTAATGAGCAAGTGCGTTGAAAATCATTAACGCCGAGCGATAAAGCTTGTTATAACAGCGTGGACGATCTGGGCTAACGGCAATAGGCAGGATAAGGCGTTATGGTGCAAAGGGCAGCGGAAAAGATGCACAAGCTGGATTTTGATGATGAAGTGACCGGGCTGATCTACGGCCATGCGTTTCGCTCCGGCGAGCCGCCGGCGCGCCTGAACTCGCAGCAGGTTTGCCTGGCTTACCAAACGTTGTCGCCCGGCGACGGTTTTATCTGGCTGCACCTCAATCTCAACCACGCGGCGGCGGAGAAGTGGCTGAAAAACCATTTCGCCATTTCCGATTTTTTCTTTCACGAAATTCGCCACGGTTCCCACACTACTCGCATCGAGCGGCAGGGCGACGATCTGTTCGCCGTGCTCAACGACGTGATCTTCCACCCTGAAGACAACAACCCGGAAACGGCGACGCTGTGGCTGTATTGCCGCCGTGGGCTGGTGGTGACCGTGCGTCATAAACCGGTGCGATTGATCGAGCGGTTGCTGGGCCGCCTGACGGCGCTGCAGCTGGCGTCGTCCACCGAACTGCTGGCGCACCTGCTGGAAGAGCAGGAGGATGTGCTGGAGCAGGTGGTGCGGCAGGCCAACCAGTATGTCGATACCATCGAGGATCGTCTGCTGACGAGCCGCGTTAAACGCAACCGCGCCGAGCTGGGGCGCATGCGCCGCATGCTATTGCGCTTTCAGCGCCTGTTGGCGCCGGAGCCGGCCGCGCTGTTTCGCCTGTTGAACCGGCCGCCGAGCTGGCTGAGCCGTGAGGTGGTGCAGGATCTGCGGCAGTTTACCGAAGAGTTCACCGTGGTGTTGAACGATCTCGCCAGCCTGACCGAACGCATTCGGCTGCTGCAGGAAGAGCTGGGCGCCAAACTGATGGAGCAGAATAACCGCACGCTTTACACCCTGACGGTGATCACCGTGCTGGCGTTGCCTATCAACATCGTCGCCGGTTTTTTCGGCATGAACGTCGGAGGGATACCGCTGGCCAGCAATCACCACGGTTTTATCCTGCTGGTGTTGCTGGTCGGCAGTTTTACGCTGATCGCCGGTTATCTGGCGTTCAGGCGCAGGGACGAGTCGTAATTACAGGCGGGCGCGGTACTCTTCTTCCAGCCGGGCATGGGTGCTCCAGAACGGCTGCGGCGCCCGATCGTGCAGGCGATCCAGCAGAATATCCAGATGGGTATGCCAGCCGCCGGCGACGCTGAGCATCTCGTCGCGGTTAGCCAGGCGCCGGTGGGTGACCGTTAGCAGCACCGCGTTTCCCTGTTCCGTCAACTCGAAGGTCACTTCGGAAGGGCGCCCCTGCTCCTGTTCGGCCCAGGTAAAGCTCAGCAGGCGCGGCGGGAACAGGCAGGTGATGTGGCCGCGGTTGCTGACGCAGCCGCCATGCTGTTTGTACTTGGCCGGCGGTTGCTCGTGCTCGTCCGCCAGATCGGAGTTGCGAAACTCCAGCTCCAGCGGCGCGCCGTTTTCCAACTTCATGGCGCCGGCCGCCAGCCAGGTGGCGCGCTTGTCGGATTCGGTCAGGTAAGCCCACACTCGCTCGATGGGGCCGGGCAGCAACCGCTGGATGCGCAGCGTACCGGGTTCGATAATCATGCCGTAATCATTCATGGTTCACTCCTTGGGAGGAAGCTGTTCGGGCTGCAGCAGCGCCTGTTCGAGCGCATCCAGCCGTTCAGTCCAGAAATGTTCATAGGTTTGCAGCCAGTGCATGGCCTGCGCCATAGGCTCGGGTTCGAGCCGGCAGATATGGTTTCTTCCTTGCACGGTGCGTTGCACCAGGCCCGCATGTTCCAGTGCTTTCACGTGCTTGGAGGCGCCGGCGAACGACATCTGCAACGGCGCGGCCAGTTCGCCGATGCTGCGTTCACCGCCGGCCAGCGCGCGTAACATCGAGCGGCGGGTCGGATCGGCCAGCGCATGAAAAATGGCGTCCAGCTGTGAGGAAGATAATTCAACCATATGGTTGAATATAGATCAGGCAGGCTAATATTCAACCGTTTTGTTGAATATTTTTTGCCCCGGCGCCAAACCGGGGCGAGGATCAGGCGTCGGCGTGCGCCAGCAGGGCGTTGAGCAACACATCGGCGCCGGCGGCGGCCCAGGCGGGGGTGATATCTTCCCGCTCGTTGTGGCTGATGCCGTCCACGCAGGGAATGAAGATCATGGCGGTCGGGGCGACGCGATTAAGGTAACAGGCGTCGTGGCCGGCGCCGGAAATCATGTCGCGATGGCGATAGCCCAATGCCTGCGCGGCGTGACGCACGCTGCCAATACACCCCGGATCGAAGGCGATCGGGGGATACTGGAAGATGCGCTCGGCCCGGGCGGCCAGGCCGCCGCCGTTGACCTCGTTTACCGCCGCCAGTAGGCGCTGCTCCATCTGCGCCAGAATAGCCTCCTGCGGATGGCGGAATTCGACGCTGAAAAAGACGCGCCCCGGCACCACGTTACGCGAATTGGGGGTGATTTGCGCCATGCCCACCGTGGCGCGCGCGTCGGGCGCGAAATCCCAACCGATGCGGTTGACCGCCGTGACCAGCGCCGCAAAGCCGAGCAGGGCGTCGCGGCGCCGCTCCATCGGCGTGGTGCCGGCATGGGCGCTGAAGCCGACGACCTCCAGTTCATACCAGCGCTGCCCTTGTGCGGCGGTGACTACGCCGATGTCGAGATGCTCCGCTTCCAGAATCGGCCCCTGTTCGATGTGCAACTCGAAGGCGGCATGGATCGGCGAACCGCCCACCGGATACTCGCCGGCGTAGCCGATGCGCTCCAGCGCGTCGCCGAGGCTGACGCCGTGCTCGTCGCGGCGCGTCAGGCCGTATTCCAGGTCGAATACCCCGGCGAACACGCCCGAGGCGATCATCGCCGGCGCGAAGCGCGCGCCTTCTTCGTTGGTCCAGTTGATCACTTCAATCGGGCGTTCGGTGACGATCTGCCGATCGTTAAGGGTACGAATAACCTCTAATCCGGCCAGCACGCCGTAGATGCCGTCGAAACGGCCGCCGCGGGGCTGCGAATCACCGTGCGAGCCGGTGACGACCGGCGCCAGCTCGGGGCGAGCGCCTTCACGCCGCAGGAACATGTTGCCCATTTTGTCGACGCGTACGGTGCAACCCGCCTCCAGCGCCCAGGCGCGCAGCTGATCGCGCGCTTGCCGATCTTCTTCACTCAGCGCCAGCCGGGTGATGCCGTTATTGGCGATGGCGCCGAACTGCGCCATCGTCTGCAGGCTTTGCCACAGGCGCTCGCCGTTGACTCGATACGTCATTGATCTTCTCCCGGCGTTTTAGCGGTGTAGCGGAAATCGCAGCAGGGGGCGCCGGACATGATGGTCTGGCTGCGCTGCAGGTCGACGTCAGGGGCATAGCCAACGATAAACTGACTGTCGCGAGCGCAGGAGAGCAGGTGGCCGATCTCCCCCAGCCCCATCTCGTGATACATCTCGGCGTAGCGGCAGCGGGTGACGTTATAGTCGAAGTGCTGCGCGTCCTGATTGATCACCTCGACGCGCAGCGCATCGTCTTTTTCCCACAGGTACTGCAAGGCGGCGAAGCTGCGCAGATCCGCGCCGTTCGGTTCCTGGGCGGCGAACTTTTTGCCCGCCTCGATGGCGGCATTCTCGATGGCTTCGCCGATTACCGCCTGAGCGCGCGCCTTGCCGATTTCACGCACCAGAATCTGGTAGATCGGCTTGATGATCTCCGCCTCGATCTTTCTGCGGGCCAAAATGCCCAATTCGTTTTTTGCGCAGCTCATCGCCTTGCTCCTCTTGATTTATTGTGACTTGGCGCCGCCCAACACGGTTTGCGGCTGCCATTTGCCGTCAACCACCCGGTACAGGGTGAAGCTCGGCTGTTGCAGGTTGCCTTGCGCATCGAAGGCGATGTCGCCGGTGACGCCCTGGTAATGTATGGCGCGCAGTTTCGGCAGATAATCGGCCGGATTGGCCGAATCGGCTTGCTCAATGGCGGCGATCAGCACCCGGGTGGCGTCGTAGGCGAAGGGCGCATGCAGTTCGATGTGGGTGTGATAACGATCGCGGTAGGCTTGTTCAAACGCCTTGCCGCCCGGCATCTGTTCCAGCGGTAGCCCCGGCTCCAGCGCGACGACGCCTTCGCCTTCCCGCTGCGCCAGCGTCAGGAAGGTTTGGCTGACGAAGCCGCCGGCGCCCATCAGCTGCGCGTTCATGCCCAGCTGTTTCAGTTTGCGCGCCAGCGGCGCCGCCTGCGAATCCACGCCGCCGAAGAAGATCAGATCGGCGTTTTTACTGCGGACGGTGGTCAGTACGGCGCTGAAATCAACGGTCTTGTCATCCACATACTCACGGGTGACCGGCTGCACGCCCTGGGCCTGCAGCGATTTGATAAACTCGTCCGCCAGCCCCTGGCCGAAAGCGGTGCGATCGTCTATCACTGCGATGCGCTTGGCTTTCAGCGTCTTCACCGCATATTGCCCGGCGTAGTTGCCGCCGTCGTCGTCGTGGCCCATCACGCGAAAGCTGGTGTCAAAACCTTGCTGCGTGTAGCCGTGACCGGTCGCCACCGGCGCCACCTGAGCGATGCCGGCGTCGTGATAGATGCGCGCCGCCGGGATGCTGGTGCCGGTGTTCCAGTGGCCGACCACGCCGGCGACGCCTTCGTCGACCAAACGCTGCGCCACGGCCACGGCGGTGCGCGGGTCGGACTGATCGTCCTCGGACACCAGCTTGAAGGTGACCGGTTTGCCGTTCAGCGTCGGTTTCTGTGCGTTAGCGTCGGCGATCGCCAGCCGTGCACCGTTTTCGAGATCTTTGCCGATGCGCGCGGAAGGGCCGGTCAGCGGCCCGGCAAGACCGATCAACACGGTGTCGTCCGCCAGCGCCGGGAGGCTCAGGATCATTGTCATGGCGGCCAGCGCCAACGGCTTGATGCGAATGTTCTGCTGCATGTCATACTCCTGGTGCGGTTAAAGGTAACAACGGTTATTCACCCAAATAGATCCGTTTGATTTTTTCATCGTCCAGCATGTCGGCGGAGCGGCCGCTGTGGCTCAGGCTGCCGCTGTCCAGAACGTAGGCGCGATCGGTGGACGCCAGTGCCAGGCGGGCATTCTGCTCGACCAACAGCAGCGTGACGCCGTCACGGGCTAACTGCTTGATGACCGAGAAAATGGCCTCCACCACAATCGGCGCCAGCCCCATCGACGGTTCGTCCAAGATCAGCAGCCGCGGGCGGCTGAGCAGCGCGCGGCCCATCGCCACCATCTGTTGTTCACCGCCGGAAAGCAGCCCGGCCGGTTGATGCAGGCGCTCGCTCAGCCGTGGGAAGGTGGCGCACACGCGTTCGAAATCTTGCCGCACCGCCGATGCGTCACGCCGCGCATAGGCACCCAGCTGCAGGTTTTCTCGCACCGTCAGGCGGGTGAAAATGCCGCGTCCCTCCGGCACCATCACCAGCCCTTGCTGCAGCAAGCGGTGCGGCGGCATGCCGCGAATCGAACGGCCGTCGAACAGGATGTCGCCCTCAAACGGCTGCAGGCCGGTCAGCGCCCGCAGGCTCGAGGTTTTGCCCGCGCCATTGGCGCCGATCAGCGTCACCTGTTCGCCGGCGCTCACCGTGAAATCGATGCCTTTGACCGCATGAATGCCGCCATAAGACACTTTGAGTCGTTTAACGCTCAGCAGGGCTTCAGACATGCGCGCCGCCTCCCAGATAGGCTTGAATGACCGCCGGTTCGCGCCGCACCTGAGCCGGTTCGCCTTCGGCGATCGCTTTGCCGTAATCCAGCACCGTCAGCCGATCGCACAGACCCATCACCAGCTTGACGTCGTGTTCGATCAGCAGCAGCGTTTTGCCGCTGTCGCGGATGCGCAGCAGCAGTTCGCGCAGCGCCACTTTTTCTCTGGCGTTCATGCCGGCCGCCGGTTCGTCCAGCGCCAGCAACCGGGGCTCGGTCGCCAGCGCGCGGGCGATCTCCAGCCGCCGCTGATGGCCGTAGGCGAGATCGCCGGCGCGGTAATGGGCGAATTGGCTGATGCCGACGTACTCCAGCAGCGCATGAGATTTATCGCGCACCGCCTGTTCCTCCTCCCTGGCGCGACGGTGCCGGGCGATCGCCGCCCACAGGCCGTTGCGGGTGCGCACGTGGCAGCCGACCATCACGTTTTCCAGCACGCTCATTTCATTGAACAACCGCAGGTTTTGGAAGGTGCGGGCAATGCCGGCCTGCGCCACTTTGTCGATCGCCTGGGGCTTATAGCGCTGGCCCGCCAGGCGGAACTCGCCCGCGTCGGCGCGATACAGGCCGGTGATCAGGTTGAAGCAGGTGGTCTTACCGGCGCCGTTCGGCCCAATCAGGCCGTAGATTTCCCCCTGGCGGATGCTCATGCTGACGTCATCCACCGCCGTCAGGCCGCCGAAGCGTTTGCTGATATGGTGTAAAGCGAGCAGCGGCGTCATGCGGCGTTCCCCCGTGCGTGGCGGGCCGGCCACAGGCCCGCCGGGCGATACAGCATCACCAGGATCAGCGCCAGGCCGTAAAACAGTTGGCGGATGATTTCCGGGTCGATCAGCACCTGGCCGAACAGCGCCTGCTGCAGCGGCCCCATGCTGCTGCGCAGCAGCTCCGGCAGGGCGGCCAGCAGCAGCGCGCCCAGGATCACGCCGGGGATGTGCCCCATGCCGCCGAGCACCACCATCGCCAGTACGGCGATCGATTCCTGCAGGGTGAACGATTCCGGCGACACGAAGCCCTGAAACGCGGCGAACAGCGCGCCGGCCACGCCGCCGAAGGTGGCGCCGATGGCGAAGGCCAGCAGCTTGAAGTTGCGGGTGTTGATGCCCATCGCCCGCGCGGCGTCCTCGTCTTCGCGGATCGCCGTCCACGCGCGGCCGATGCGCGAGTTCTGCAGCCGCAGGCTGATAAACAGGATCGCCAGCAGCAGGGCGGCGAACAGGTAGTAATACAGGTACAGGCCGGAAAAACGCACGCCGAACCACTCATGCATGCCGGAAAACTTCAGGCCGAACAGGCTGACCGGATCGATGCCGGAAATGCCTTTGGGGCCGTTGGTGAGGTTGACCGGGCGGTCGAGATTGCGCATCAGAATGCGCACGATTTCGCCGAAACCGAGCGTGACGATCGCCAGATAATCGCCGCGCAGCCGCAGCGTCGGCGCGCCGAGCAGGATGCCGCACGCCGCCGCCAGCAGCGCCGCCAGCGGGATCAGACCCAGCATCGACAGGTGCAGCCCGTCGGGGAACCACTGCAGCAGCAGCGGGAATTGCTGTGTCAGATGCGGTGACGACAGCAGCGCGGCCAAATAGGCGCCGACGGCGTAAAAGGCGATAAAGCCCATGTCCAGCAACCCGGTCATGCCCACCACGATGTTCAGCCCGAGCGCCAGCATCAGGTACAGCAGGGCGAAATCGACGACCCGCACCCAGTAGTTGCCCCCGGCGGCGCCCGCCACCCAGGGCGCCAGCAGCAGCGCGAGAATGAACAGCGTCAGCCCCAGCCTGGCGCGGCGCGGCGTGGCCAGAGGAACGGGAGGAGTCAAAACGGTCATGGTGATGTCCTTATGCGCGCGTGGCGATGCGTTCGCCCAAGAGCCCGGAGGGGCGGAAGACCAGCACGGCGATCAGCACCAGAAACGCGAACACGTCCTGGTAGTTGCTGCCGAACACGCCGCCGGTCAGCTCGCCGAGATAGCCGGTGCCCAGCGATTCGAACAGGCCCAGCAGCAATCCGCCGAGCATCGCGCCGCGCAGGTTGCCGATGCCGCCAAGCACGGCAGCGGTAAACGCCTTGATGCCCGGCAGAAAGCCCATCGAGAAACCGGCGTTGCCGTAGTTGCTGGCCATCATGATGCCGGCCACCGCCGCCAGCGCGCCGCCGAGCGCGAAGGTCAGAACGATGATGCGGTCAGGACTGATGCCCATCAGGCCGGCGACCTGCGGGTTTTCCGCCGTGGCGCGCATGGCGCGGCCGAAACGGCTGTGTTCGACCAGCAGCCATAAGCCGGCCATGACCGCGACGGCCACCGCCAGCGTGACGATCGCCGTGCCGGTGATCACCGCCGGCGCATGCCCGCCGCTGCCTGCGGTCAGGGCGATGGGGGTCATTGGCAGCAGCTGCGGAAACATCAGGGGATTGCGTGACCAGATCAGCATCGCCAGGGTTTGCAGCAGCAGCGAGACGCCGATACCGCTGATCAGCGGGGCCAGGCGCGGTGCATTGCGCAACCGGCGGTAGGCGAGATGCTCGATCGCCATCGAGGTGATGGCGCAGACCGCCATGGCGAACAGGGCCGCCAGCAGCAGCGTGGCGTACGGTGGTAACGCGGGAAAGTGGTGTTGCAACAGGCTTATCGCCGACAACGCGCTCAGCGCACCGACCATCAGCACGTCGCCGTGCGCGAAATTGATGATGCGCAGGATGCCGTACACCATGGTGTAACCGAGCGCGATCAGCGCATAGATGCTGCCGAGCATCAAACCGTTGACGGTTTGCTGTACCAGCGTATCCATAGAGAGAGTCCGGAGATAATGAGTCAGGAGGGTCACAGTAGAGAATTTAAAAAAATTGTAAAATACGGAAAAATACTTTCTTATACAAAAAACGAGTGATTTTAATGCGTTGATTTTTATGTATATTGAATCCATTCCTTCAGTGTTGATTTCCCAAAAACAGTCAATATATGAAAAAAACAGAACAGTACGATGAGCCATTGCCGATGCTGCCGAACGATCCGCCGCTGCGCGCCGTGCGGGCGTTCGAAGCCATCGCGCGCCTGGGGGGCATCAGCGCGGCGGCTAACGAGCTGATGATTTCGCCTTCGGCGGTCAGTCATCAACTCAAAACGTTGGAGGCATTTTTGCAGATGCCGTTGACCGAACGGCAGGGGCGTAACCTGGTGCTGCGCAGCGAGGGGCGGGAGTATTACCGTTCGATTCGCTCGGCGTTCAACGTGCTGCGCCAGGCGACCGAACACGTGCGCGAGCAATCCGCGTCGCGGCAGGTGACCATCAGCCTGATCCCGCTGTTCGGCATGGGTTGGTTCATTCCGCGGCTGCGCGGTTTCCTGCGCGAAAATCCGGATATCGACATCAATGTGGTCTACGCCAACCACCGCAATTACCTGAGCGACGCCGCCGACCTGTCGATCCGCTTTGGGGTCGGGCAGTGGACCGGCTATCGCAGCGAGAAGCTGATGTCCGGCAAAATGGTGCCGGTGTGCAGCCGGGCATTCAGTAAACTGCATGGTTTGCTCGATACGCCGGAGCAGCTGGCGACGCTGCCGCTGCTGCACGACGAGGAGCGCAATACCTGGATGCAATGGTTTCAGCAGGCCGGCGTCAAGCGTCCGCTGCGCAGTATCGGCCCGATGTTTGAGGACGGATTGTTGACGTTGGCGGCGGTGCAGGCGGGGTTAGGGTGCGCGTTGATGCGTGAACCGTTAATCGCCCAGTACCTTGAAAGCGGTGAGTTGATCAAAATGTTCGATCTGTCGATCGACGACGGCCGCGATTATTACCTGTGCGCTCGACTGGATAGCGAGCTGTCGCAGGAAGGCGAAAATCTGCGGCAGTGGCTGCGCCGCGAAGCCGATGAGAGCCGGCTCGCGTAACGCCGGGCGGAAACAGGGGGGAGCCGGACGTTCATTTCACTTTCCCACGACGCACGCCACGCCAACAGGAAAGTAATAGGCCCTCCGGGGTGGGCGTTTTTAAACCGTTGCTCACCGGCGATGATTGCTGAAGCTTCAACGCGCGATGCTGTCACTGGCGAAGATGACGGCTATGCTTAACTTGCCGATCACGTGGCGCGACGGCCACAAAGTGACAATAATTCCCACTCTCAGCGCAACGTCAAGGAGCGAGCAGATGTCTGTCGGCAATGATACGGAAACCGTGAATAAGACGGGGCTGGCGCCGCTGGCGTTGGGCGCATTGGGCGTGGTGTTCGGCGATATCGGCACCAGCCCGCTGTACACCCTGAAAACCGTGCTGTTTCTCTCCGGCGACGCGCCTTCAGCGCCGGTGATCCTTGGCCTGCTGTCGCTGATATTCTGGACGCTGGTGATCGTCACTTCTCTCAAATACGCCATGTTCGCCATGCGCATCGGCAACCGCGGCGAGGGCGGCATCATGGCGCTGATGTCGCTGCTGGTCAGCAAGCGAAAATCCCGGCCGCTGGTGTTGTTCGCCGGCCTGTTCGGCGCCGCGCTCATTTACGGCGACGGCGCCATCACGCCGGCCATTTCGGTGCTCTCGGCCCTCGAAGGGCTGAACATCGTGCTGCCGGCGTCGCAGCCCTATATTCTGCCGGCGGCGGTGGTGATTTTGCTCAGTCTGTTCGCCATTCAGCCGGTGGGTACCGCGCGCATCGGCCGCGTGTTCGGGCCGATCATGGCGCTGTGGTTCCTGTCGATCGCTGCGTTGGGCGTGTGGGGTATCATCCAGCATCCGGCGGTTTTGCTGACGCTGAACCCGCTCTACGGCATTCACTTCCTGTTCTCCAACGGACTGACCAGCTTCCTGGTGCTGGGCGGCGTGTTTTTGTGCGTCACCGGCGCCGAAGCGCTGTATGCCGACATGGGGCATTTCGGCAAACGGCCGATTTGGCTGGCCTGGTTCGGCATCGTTTTTCCCAGCCTGTTGCTTAACTACGCCGGTCAGGCCGCGCTGATCCTGAGCGGCGCCGATGTCACGCAGAACATCTTCTTCCGTTTATGCCCGCCGGCGATGCTGATCCCGCTGGTGATCCTGGCCACGCTGGCGACGATCATCGCCAGCCAGGCGATCATCAGCGGTGCGTTTTCCATGACCCGGCAGGCGATCCAACTGGGGTGGCTGCCGCGGCTGCGGGTCAAACAAACCACCGAGGAAAGTTACGGGCAGATCTACATTGGCGCCATCAACTGGCTGCTGATGGTGGTGACGCTGTTCCTGACCGTGTTCTTTAAATCGTCGGACAATCTGGCCGCCGCCTACGGCATCGCCGTCTCGTTGACCATGATCATGACCACCGGCCTGCTGTTCGTCGCCATGCGCGAGGTGTGGCGCTGGGGGCCGATCGCCAGCCTGTTGGTGGCGGGCGGTTTCTTCGTGGTCGATTTGAGCTTCCTGACGGCCAACATGACTAAAGTGCTGCAGGGCGGTTATATCCCGCTGCTGTTGGCCGCCGCGGTCTATACCGTGATGCTGATCTGGCATCGCGGGGTGCTGGCGGCCGCGCGCACCCTCGGTGAAACTACAGTGCCGGTAGCGGATTTCCTGGAGAAAATCCGCCGCGAATCCGTGCCGCGCGTGCCGGGCACCGCGGTATTCCTGACTCGCAGCCTGCAAGGGACGCCGTCGGTGATGAAATGGCAGGTCAAGCGTAACGGTTCGCTGCACGCCAACGTGCTGGCGCTCACCATTGCCATCGTCAATGAGCCGCGGGTCTCGAATGCTGAACGGTTGGTGATGCGCGAGCTGTCGCCGGGCTTTTGGTGCGGCGTGGCCAGCTATGGCTTTATGGAGCGGCCTAACATCCCGCAGCTGTTGCAGCACGTCGAGGCGCAGAAATCCGGTCTGAACTTCGACGAGGCGACCTACTATCTCGGGCACGAGACCGTGGTGCGCCGCGAAGCGAACGACCGGTTGCCATCCTGGCAGCGCAACCTGTTCGCGCTGATGGTGCGCAACGGCATGCACGTCACGGATTATTACTACCTGCCCAGCGATCAGGTGGTGGAGATTAGCCGCCGCGTGCCGGTATAGGGCGCGAAAAAGGCATCGCCGCAATTGCGGCTTGCATCACACAACGCGGTTTGCATTTCATTCCTGGCCGCCATAACCTGACAAGAAACGGATTGTTACTGACGCGATCAGGCAAAACCTAACTTCTCTCCCGGCATCGAACATGGCCGGATGGGCGGTTAGGTTTTTTTTTTTGCAAAAGGAGAAGGGAATGAAACTTGTCGTCGCTAATGACTACCAGGAAATGAGTGAGCTGGCCGCCAGCCTGTTGTTGAGTTACATGCTGCGCCCGCAGCGCGTCAATCTGGCTATCACCGCCGGCTCGACGCCTAAACGGATGTATGAGTTGTTGGCTCCGCGCGTCAAGGGCCACGCGGAATTCGCCAACGCGCATTACTATAATTTCGATGAAATTCCTTACGCCGGCCGATCGGGCTATGGCGTCACCATGGAGAATCTGCACCGTATGTTCTTTGGCCCGGCGGCGATCCCCGAGCGGCAACTGCACGTCTTGAATTCGGACAACTACCTGCAGCACGATCGGCGTATCGCCGAAGATGGCGGGCTGGATGCGATCGTGATGGGCGTCGGGGCGGACGGGCATTTCTGCGGCAATCTGCCGGGCACCACCGCCTTCGAAGACCGCACCTGTCGGGTGCCGGTTTCCGCTAGGCCGGATCTGGCGGACATTTTGCTCAAAGAGGTGGGCGGCCGCACTGAATGGCTGCCCGATCATTACGTCACCCTGGGGCCTGCAAGCGTGATGGCCGCCAAAAAGCTGGTGCTGCTCGTCAACGGTTCGCACAAAGCGGACATTTTGCGGCGCATTGTCAGCGGGCCGGTGGAGAGCGGGGTGCCCGCCAGCATTTTGATGCTGCATCCGGACCTGTTGATTATCGCCGATCGGGAGGCCGCGGCGCTGCTGCCTTAAGCGTTCATCCGGCGCGTCTCGCCTCAGAACCAACGGTCATAACCTGCAACCAAAGCGTCTTTCCCTGCGGCGCAGAATCAGGCTAGAGTGCGTTTTTTCATGCACCTGGGGGATTCCGATGCTGTTCGATTTAAACCAGCAGGCGGCCGAACTGCCTGAGGCCTGGCGCTCTGCCGTGCTGGGCCGCGTCGGTGCGGCCAATATCAAAGTGCTGCGCATGGATGCGCGCAGCATTGCGGATGAAGTGCATGATTACAGCGAAGGGTTGCTGGTGATCAGCGGCCACCTGCGGCTGCAGGTGGCGGGGGAAGAAGTGGTGGTGCGGGCCGGTCAGCTGTATCAGGCCGCGGCCGGCGTGCCGCACCGCGTGTTGCCGGGCAGCGAAGGCACGCTGGTGATTGTCGATTTGCCGGAAGATCAAGTGCCGTCGTTGGGCTGAGGCTGCGCCAGAAATCTGACAACGCCCTGGAGAAAGCGTTGTCTGCCGGCGTTATCTCTATCGAGATGGACAAAATGTGTCGCTTCAGGAATGACCAGCTTTTCGGCTGAAGGGGCATCTTTCATGATGGCGTCAACATCCTCGGGCCGGCTCCAGAAATCCCGCTCCGAGCGAACAACCAATACGGGAACGGTTGTTAAGGCTGTTGCGGACCACTGTTTTCTGCCCATCGCCAGTTCAAAGCTGTCAGCCATTGCACCGGTCGGAGCGCGGAAGCTGTGTGGCGTTCTGCGCTGTGAGGTGTTGTCCGATGCCAGTGCGGCATCACCGTAAGCGCGTTTAACTGTTTCATCACGCCATTGTGTTTTATCCGCCACGGGAATGCTGTTATCCCAGGCGACAAACAGACTGTCTCGCGTGTTGAGGCTCCAGCCGCCAAATTTGGCGGCGTTGAAGTGCCCGGGATTTTGAGGATCGTCCAGCGGCGATCCCTGGCCCAGCAGCGGGTGGTGAGCGGTTCCGCCATAAAGCGTGTTATAGAGCACCAGCCGTTCCACATTCTGTGGATATTGGGCTGCATAAGCGCCCGCCCAGTGTCCTCCAGTCGCCCATCCCAGGATATTAATGCGGGGCGCTCGACTCCATGCCTGAATAGCCTGCACGGCGCGATCGATATCGGTTATGGCGTCCGCAGTGCGGATCAACGGCGCTGACTGGTTAGGAGGGCTGTCCATCGCGGCCGGCCGGCTGGATAACCCATATCCCCGCAGATCGAGGATATATACCCGAAAACCGGCTAACGCCAGATCTGCAGCCAAAGAGCCGCCCTTGACGGGCAAATCAAAAGAGGCCAGGCCGGGAACCCGTGCGCCATGAATCAGCAGTACAGGTTTGCCCTCAGATTTCAGGCTGACTTCCCTGACGTGCAGTTGCTCTCCGCCCGCAAGCAAAATGTATCTGTCTGTTCGATTTACCGGTGTGGGGATTTCATTTTCTTTTGATGCAGCCAGCGTTGACGACGCTGACATGATAAGGAGGGCTAGCAACGTATTTAGGTTTCGATAAGTCAGTGACAACGATCTGAGTATGTTCATTGTTATTTCTGCTCCACGAATATATACAGGAAGCATCTTCATGTGCTCCCCTTGACGTGTCTAATACTATTGTGGCGCTTTCTTAATATATTTTAGGTATCACGACATGCTTACTCTGCGTCAGCTCCGCCAATTTCTTGTGGTTGCGGAAACAATGAATGTCCGGAAAGCGGCCGAGCGTTTGCATATGGCTCAACCCCCGCTGACAAAAGCGATCCGTCAAATGGAAGAGGTTTTGGGCACCCGGCTTTTTGAGCGAACCAATCGAATAACGGCATTGACTCCCGCAGGGGCAGTGTTGCAGAAGGAAGCGGTTACGACGCTCATGCAGATGGAACGGTCGATGTTACTGACACGACGCGCTGGCCAGGGAATGACGGGGGCTTTGCGCATCGGTTTTGTCGCTTCCGCCGTCAGACATCTGCTTCCCGAAATGGTCGCCCGTTTTCACTTTTCCTGTCCGCAGGTTGTTCTTGAATTGAAAGAAATGACGACGGCGCGACAGGTTGCGAGCCTTTTGGAAGACACGATTGATATTGGCATTGCGGTTTTACCTGTTCCTGAATACGCCATACCGAAACTGTCTTGCCATCCATTTTTTAGCTGCCCGCTGATTGCCGTTTTGCCGAGTAAACATCCTGCCGGAACAAGCGGCGTTCTTTCGCTTTCTGCCCTGGCCAGGGAGCCGTGGGTATTGTTTCCTGAGCAAGAAGGGCCAGGTCTCTATCGCGCTATCATTGAGGCCTGCGAAAAGGCAGGATTTGCTCCTGAGGTTGTTCAGCGAGCCGTACAGATGGAAACGATAGTCGGCCTTGTTGCTTCGGGATTAGGAGTCAGTCTGGTCCCTGAATTCATGCAAAAAAGCGGCTGGGCAAACGTTTCTTTTTGTCGGCTTAGTGGAGAACAGATCCCGTATCAGGTTGCTCTGATTCACAAGGCGGAAAATATCAATCCCCACGTCGCGGATTTTGTCAAAAACGCAGTTCCTCCACAGCCATAGGTAAAACGCGCCTGAGTTTGAACCGCATTCAAGAATCGATTAGGCGCGGTCGCCCAAGGCCGTCAGCGCCACGTTTACCGCCGCCAATAACCGCGCCTCGGTGACGCCGTCACGCGCCTGAATCGACAGGCCGTGCAAGAAGACGGCGAAATAGTCACCCAGGCTGTCGGCGTCGGTGTCGGCCGGCAATTCGCCGGTTTGCACCGCCTGCCGCAGCCGTTCGACGATCTGCTGCGTGCGCTGCAGCCGATGCTCTGCCAGCCAGGCTTTGAGCCCGTCGTTTTCCGCGCTGACGCTGGCGGCGGCGGAGACCACCATGCAGCCTTGCGGCAGATCGGGCCGGCTATAGAGCCGCACGGCGTCTTCCAGCAGGCGTTTGAGCGCCGGGCGAATGCCGCTTTCCGTCGCGAAGGCGCGATCGGCGAAGCCCCCTTCGGCGGTTTCATAACAGGCAATCGCCTCGCGAAACAGCTGCTCTTTGGAGCCGAACGCTTTGTAGATGCGTGCGGAAGCGATGCCCAACTCCGCCACCAGATCCGACATCGAAGTGCCTTCGTAACCTTGCCGCCAGAATAAGTTTCGCGCCTTCAATAGCGCCTGTTCGCGATCGAACTCGCGCGGTCTGCCTGCCATTCGCTGCTCCAATTTACCTGCCATTCAGCGACATAGGATCGCTTAAATCGACGGGAATACCAATGCCTTTATAAATTTCGCTTGCGGTCGCCGCGCTTTGCTCCTATTGTTTGTCAATCGACAACCAATAGGAGTTTACGATGAAAACCCTCAAAGGTCCAAGCCTGCATCTCGCGCAATTCAGCGATGACGCGGCGCCGTTCAACAGCTTGCCCGCCATTGCCGAGTGGGCGGCGCGGACCGGTTTTACCGCCTTGCAGATCCCGGCCTGGGATCGGCGTTTATTCGACGTGGCCACCGCTGCGGAAAGCCAAACTTACTGCGACGATTTGACCGGCATGTTGGCGGAGCAGGGGTTGGTGGTCAGCGAACTGACCAGCCATATCTTCGGCCAGCTGATGGCGGTGCACCCGGCTTACGATGCGCTGTGCGACAGCTTTGCGCCGCCGGCGCTGCAGGGCGATCCCAAGGCCCGCGGCGAGTGGGCGCTGCAGCAAATGCTTTTGGCGGTGAAGGCGTCGGCGCGGCTGGGGCTCAGCGAACTGGGCACCTTTTCCGGTTCGCTGGCCTGGCCCTATCTGTTCCCGTTCCCGCAGCGCCCTGAAGGATTGATTGACACCGCGTTCAACGAGCTCGCCAAACGCTGGCTGCCGGTGCTCGACGCCTGCGAGGAGCAGGGCATCAATCTGTGTTATGAAATTCACCCGAGTGAGGATCTGCACGACGGCGTGACGTTTGAGATGTTTCTGCAGCGCGTCGGCAACCATCCGCGTTGCCGGGTGTTGTTCGATCCGAGCCACATGGTGCTGCAGCAGCTTAACTATCTGGAGTTTATCGATATCTATAAGGACGTTATCGGCATGTTCCACGTTAAGGACGCCGAGTTCAATCCGACCGGTCGTCAGGGCATATACGGCGGTTTTCAGTCCTGGATCGATCGCGCCGGCCGTTTCCGCTCGCTGGGCGACGGCCAGGTCGATTTCAACGGCATTTTCTCCCGTTTGACGCAGTATGGCTATCCGGGCTGGGCGACGCTGGAGTGGGAGTGCTGCCTGAAAAATCCACAGGACGGCGCTCGCGAAGGCGCGGCCTTCATTCGCGAGCGCATTATCCGTGTCACCGACAAAGTGTTTGATGACTTCGCCGGTGCGCCGGTCAATCCTCAGCAGATCAATGCATTGCTCGGCATTCGCTGAGCCTGACCCCACAGGGAGTTAACCCCATGAAACACAGTCAAAACGAGATCCTGTTGCAGGATCTCGCGGCGGAACACGTCTATACCCAGGTCAACGGCCGGCGCCTTCACTGCGTGGTGGCCGGCGAAGGGCGGCCGGTGCTGCTGATCCCCGGCTGGCCGCAAACCTGGTACACCTGGCGTTATGTGATGCGTGCCTTGGCGGCGGCCGGTTTTCAGGCGATCGCCGTCGATCCGCCGGGCATCGGCGACTCTGACAAGCCCGCCGGCGGCTACGACACCGGCAGCATCGGTGCGGCGTTGCACGCGATGATGGCGCAGCTGGGCCATCAACGTTACCAACTGGTCGGCCACGATATCGGCATGTGGATCGGTTACGCCATGGCGAGCGATTTCCCGCAGGCGGTGGAGCGTCTGGTACTGACGGAGGCGGTGATCCCCGGTCTGGCGCCGCCGCCGCCGATTTTCGTCGCGCCGGAGGAGAATATCTTCCTGTGGCATTTCATGTTCAACCAGCTGGCGGATTTGCCGGAGACCCTGACCCAAGGGCGCGAGCGGGAGTATCTTGGCTATATCTTCAACCGCTGGTCTTATCGGCGCGATCGGGTGGCGGCTAAGGTCTATATCGCCGCCTATTCGGCGCCGGGCGGCCTGCGCGCCGGATTCGACTATTACCGGGCGATCCCGGAGACCGTTCGCCAGAACCGGCTGCGCGCCGCCACGCCGTTGACGATGCCGGTGTTGACGGTGGGAGCGGAGCACGCCACCGGCGACGCGCCGCTGACGACGCTACGGGGCAATGCGCGCGATCTGCGGGGCGAAACGGTCGCCGGCTGCGGCCATTTCATCACCGAGGAGTGTCATGAGGCGTTTATCGCGCTGATTGCGCCGTTCCTGGCGGGAGAGCAACATGCCGCTTGATGAACGCATCGCCGCCTTTTTGGCGGCCTCGGCCGACGCGCCGCCACCCGCGTCGTTGGCGGACATGCGGGCGGCCACGGAAAGCGGTTTGCGTCTGCTGCAGGGCGCACCGCAACCGAGCGGCGGCGTCAGGGATTTTACGCTGGTCGCCACCGATGGGCACCGGATTGCGCTGCGCGCCTATCTACCGGCGGGGGAAAGGCGCGCTGCCGCACAACCGGCGATGCTGTTCGCCCACGGCGGCGGCTGGTGCCTCGGTTCGCTGTCGCTGTATGACCAGCCCTGTCAGGCGCTGGCTAACGCCACCGATCGGATAATCCTGTCGGTCGATTATCGACTGGCGCCGGAGTTTCCTTTTCCACAGCCGCTGGAAGATGTCTATCAGGCGCTCTGTTGGGCGGCGCAACAGGCGCCGCAGTTAGGGATTGACGCTGACCATCTGGCGGTGGGTGGTGACAGCGCCGGAGGCAATCTGGCGGCGGCGGTCGCGCTGTTGGCGCGGGATCGCGGGGGCCCGCACATTGAACGTCAACTGCTGCTGTACCCGGCGCTCAGCCGCGAAATGGCGACGAAGAGCTATCGCGAATTCGCCGAGGGGCATTTTTTGACGCGCGACGCGATGGTGTTTTGTTGGCAGCAGTACCTGGCCCAGCGACGCGATCCCGGCGCCGAGCCGCTGCATGCCGCCACGCTACGCGGGTTACCGCCGGCCACTATCCTGAGCTGCGAATATGATCCGCTGCGCGATGAGGCCGAACTGTATGCGCAGCGGCTGCGTGAGGCGGGTGTGGCGGTACGCTGTGAACGGTTGCCGGGCATGGTGCATGCCTGCATTCACATGTTGGGGCTGGCCCCGGCGGCGCGGCGCCTGTTCGAGCTGGCTCGCGAGTAAAAAGTTCACGCTAAGACGCGATGAACCATTCTTATCCCATTCGTTTGATGTTGTGTTATGAAAGGCAATGAAAATAGTGAGATAAGCAGGGTGTTGGGCGCCCTTGAAGACGCCGAACGCAGGCATAGCGCATTAGGAGAAACCGCCATGGACGGCGGTTTCAGGTGAGACAGGCAGGGACGCCTGTCGCAACCGGCCTCAATGCGGTATGGCGGAGAGAGGGAAGTTGGCAAAGCCAACCGTCTGATAGGGCAAAGGCGCGGGTTGCCAGGGGCCGCGCCTTCGGCCCCTGGCTCGGTCGAAGCGTATGAGCTTCATGGCGCATCTCACCTTTATCGACCGAAAACTGCACAAATACGTTCAGAAAAACGCTAACTAACCAGGATTACCCGCATTGCGGGGCTTCTGGCTATTCATCCGACGTGCGATTAACGGCCGGCGACGGTGACAAAACGCGTTTCCAGGTAGGACTCGATCGCTTCGCTGCCGCCTTCGGTGCCGTGGCCGGAGTCCTTCACGCCGCCAAACGGCGTTTCCGGCAGGCCGAAACCGATGTGGTTGATGCTCAGCATGCCGCTCTCCACGTCGCGCCCCAGCGCATTGACGGTGGCGATGTTGCGGCTGTAAGCGTAGGCGGCCAGCCCGTACGGCAGGCGATTGGCTTCGGCGATCGCCTCGTCGTAGGTGGCGAACGGGCGTAGCAGGGCGACCGGGCCAAACGGCTCTTCCGACATGGCGCGCGCGCTCAGCGGCACGTCACGCAGCACCGTCGGCTCGAAGAAGTTGCCTTTGCCCGCCACGCGTTTGCCGCCGGTGCTGGCCTTCGCCCCGTGGGCGATAGCGTCTTGCACCAGCGCCTCGATATTGTCGACGCTGCGGCCCAGCACCATCGGCCCCATCGTCACGCCGTCTTCCAGCCCGTTGCCGAGCTTGAGTTCACGCACCGCGGCGGTGAATTTCTCCACGAAGGCTTCATAAACGCCTTGCTGGATCAGGAAGCGGGTCGGGGCGATACAGACCTGGCCGGCGTTGCGGAACTTGGATTGCGCCAGCTCTTTGGCCGCCGCGTCGAGATCGGCGTCGTCGAAGATCAGCACCGGCGCGTGGCCGCCCAGCTCCATGGTGGCCTTTTTCATATGCTGGCCGGCCAGCGCAGCCAGATGTTTGCCCACGCGGGTGGAGCCGGTGAAGGAGATCTTGCGAATGGTCGGATGCGGGATCAGGTATTCCGAGATTTCCGCCGGGGTGCCGTACACCAGCGCGATCACCCCGGCCGGAATGCCGGCGTCGGCGAAGGCTTTGATCAGCTCAGCCGGTGAGGCCGGCGTTTCTTCCGGGCCTTTGACGATGATTGAACAACCCGCCGCCAGCGCGGCGGACAGCTTGCGCACGATCTGGTTGATCGGGAAGTTCCACGGCGTGAAGGCGGCCACCGGGCCGACCGGCAGTTTCAGGGTTTGCTGCTGCACGTCGCGAGCGCGGGACGGAATAATCTGCCCGTAGGTGCGGGTGGCTTCGCCGGCGAACCACTCGATCACGTCGGCGGCGTTGAGAATTTCGATTTTGGCCTGCGCCACCGGCTTACCCTGTTCCTGCGTCATGATGGCGGCGACGGCGTCGGCGCGTTCGCGCAGCAGCGCAGCGGCTTTGCGCATCAGGTTGGCGCGCTGGTGTGCGGCGGTGTTTCGCCAAACGTTAAACCCGCGTTCGGTGGCGGCCAGCGCCAGATCGAGATCCTCTGCGGCGGCGTGCGCCACTTGACCGATGATCTCGTCGGTAGCGGGGTTGGAGACCGGCAGGGTTTTTCCGGCCAGCGCGCTGCGCCATTGTCCATCGATATACAGTTGAGTATCCGGATACATTGTTGCCTCTTGTTTGCGGAGTGTCAGGGGCCGATGAGCTTCGCGATGCGGCCCGTCTGAAAGGGACAGGGACCTTAACCCTACGCCGAATGGCGCCGATCGTCCAGGCGAGGGGCACGAAAGGACCAGGGCGGCTACTCAACCGGCGATGTTTTGGCTATGCTGAGCAGATTGTCAGCACGGATGAGGAGGTCGAGTGCAAGGGGTTCCACAACAGTTTCCGTTCGAGAAGGACAGCGCGCAGTTCCGGCATTTGTCGCATCTGCCCGGCGTCGAACTCTATCAGGCGCATATCGAACGCTATGCCTTCGAGCCGCATACCCACGACGCCTTCGCCATCGGCACCGTGGACACCGGGGCGGAGCGCTTCCGCTATCGCGGGGCGCAGCACCTGGCGGCGCCGGGCGCGCTGGTGCTGATGAATCCTGACGAGCTGCATACCGGCGAAGCCGAAACGCCGGGCGGCTGGTGTTACCGCATGCTCTATCTGGCGCCCGAGGCGCTGGAGCAGCTGTCCGGCGATCGGAGCCAGTGGTTTACCGATGCGGTGCGCCACGATCCGCGGGCGGCGCAGCGCCTGTCCGCCATTCTCGCCGCGCTGTGGCAAACCGACGATCCGCTTACGCTCGACGGCCTGCTGTTGGAAGCGGTGGCGTTGCTGCAACCGCACATCCGCACAGGGCGCCGGGAGAAAGCCGAGGCGGCGCACCGTTTCGAGGTGGTGAAAAGCTACCTGCACGATAACTTCGCCGAGGCTATAACGCTCAACCAACTGGCCGAGCTGGTGTCGCTCAGCCCGTACCATTTCCTGCGCAAGTTCAAGGCCGAATATCACGTCTCGCCGCAGCAGATGCTGATGGCGATCCGGCTGTCGCAGGCCAAACGCATGCTGGAGCGCGGCATGCCCGCCGCACAGGTGGCGGCGGCGGCGGGGCTGACCGATCAGGCGCACCTGACGCGCGCCTTCGCCAACCGTTACGGCGTCACGCCAGTGCGTTTCCAGAAACAGGTGAAATTGGGCTAAAACAGCAACCTGCTACAATAATTCCTCCCCGCGTTTTCGTTACTCTGCCGCTGTCTTGTCGGGCGGGTTGGCCGCACCGGCCGTTTGTCGGAGTTGTTATGTTCATTGGCGTTGTGTTTGCCCTGGCCGCCGGGCTGATGTGGGGATTGATTTTCGTCGGTCCGTTGCTGGTACCGGACTATCCCGCCGCGCTGCAGTCCACCGGGCGCTATCTGGCCTTCGGGCTGATCGCCTTGCCGCTGGCGTGGTTCGATCGCCGCCGCCTGCATAAGCTGCGGCGCCAGGATTGGTGGGAAGCGCTCAAGCTGACAGCTATCGGCAATCTGCTGTACTACCTGTGCCTGGCCAGCGCCATTCAGCGCACCGGTGCGCCGGTGTCGACCATGATCATCGGCACCTTGCCGGTCGTGATCGCCATTTGCGCCAATCTGTTTTACGGCCGGCACGACGGGCGCCTGGCCTGGGGCAAACTGGCGCCGGCACTGCTGTTGATCGTCTGTGGATTGGCGTGCGTGAACGTCGCCGAGCTGCGCGGCAATGCGGTGCCGATCGACGGCTGGCGCTATCTCAGCGGTCTTGGGCTGGCCGTGTTGGCGGTGGCGTGCTGGACCTGGTTCCCGCTGCGCAATTCACGCTGGCTGCGGGAGAATCCGACGCAGCGTCCGGCCACCTGGGCCACGGCCCAAGGGCTGGTGACGCTGCCGCTGGCGCTGCTGGGCTATCTGGCGGTCTGCGGTCAGTTGGCGCTGAGCGAGCCGGCGTTCGCCTTGCCGTTCGGCCCGCGCCCTGAGGTGTTTATCCCTCTGATGCTGATCATCGGCGTGTTCTGCTCCTGGCTGGGGGCGCTGTGCTGGAACGAAGCCAGCCAGCGGCTGCCGACGGTGTTGGTGGGGCCGCTCATCGTGTTCGAAATTCTGGCGGGGTTGGCGTATACCTTTCTGTTGCGCCAGGCCTGGCCGCCGCTGCTGACGCTGGCGGGCATCGTCTGTCTGATGGCCGGCGTGGTGTACGCCATGCGCATCAAACCGCAGCCAGTGGTGGTGGCGCTGGAGGACAAGCCGAGGTGACGCCCGCCGTGGCGGCGGGCGTGAGGGTTAACGCTTGCTGTGGTGAATGATCTCTTCGGCCACGTTGCGCGGCGCTTCGGCGTAGTGGCTGAATTCCATGGTGTAGGTGGCGCGGCCCTGCGACATCGAACGCAGGGTGGTCGAGTAGCCGAACATCTCGGACAGCGGCACCTTGGCGCGAATTTCCTTGCCGCCGCCGCCCGGGATATCTTCCATACCCTGCACCAGACCGCGGCGTGAGGAGAGATCGCCCATCACGTTGCCGGCATAATCCTCCGGCGTTTCTACTTCCACCGACATGATCGGCTCGAGGATCACCGGATCCGCCAGGCGGCAGGCGTCCTTGAAGCCGAAGATCGCCGCCATGCGGAACGCCTGTTCCGACGAGTCGACGTCATGGTAAGAACCGAAGGTCAGGTGCACCTTGACGTCCACCACCTGATAACCGGCCAGCACGCCGTTATTCAGCGCCTCGAGCACGCCTTTTTTCACCGCCGGGATAAACTCGCCGGGAATGACGCCGCCCTTGATCTCATCGAAGAACTCGAAGCCTTTGCCGGGTTCGTTCGGCTCGACGGTCAGCACCACGTGGCCGTATTGCCCTTTACCGCCGGATTGGCGCACGAACTTGCCTTCCACGTCGGCCACCCGTTTGCGGATGGTTTCGCGGTAAGACACCTGCGGTTTGCCGGTGGTGGTCTCCACCCCGAACTCGCGGCGCATGCGATCGACGATAATCTCCAGGTGCAGCTCGCCCATGCCGTAGATAATGGTTTGGCCGGATTCTTCATCGGTGCGCACGCGGAACGACGGATCTTCCGAAGAGAGCCGCTGCAGCGCGATGCCCATTTTCTCCTGATCGCCCTTGGTCTTCGGCTCGATCGCCTGGGCGATCACCGGTTCGGGGAAGGTCATGCGCTCCAGCGTAATGATGGCGCCGGGATCGCACAGCGTATCGCCGGTGGTGACGTCCTTCAGGCCGACGCAGGCGGCAATGTCGCCTGCGTGCAGTTCGTCGATGTCCTTACGATCGTTGGCGTGCATCTGCACGATGCGGCCGATACGCTCCTTTTTGCCCTTGATTGGGTTATAAACGCTGCTGCCTTTGGCCAGCACCCCGGAATAGACGCGCACGAAGGTGAGTTGGCCGACGAACGGGTCGGTCATCAGCTTAAACGCCAGCGCCGAGAATTTTTCGTTGTCGTCGGCTTTGCGAGTGATGATTTCATCGTGTTCGCCGTGGCCCTCCATCGGCGGCACGTCGAGCGGCGAGGGCATCAGCTCGATCACCGCGTCCAGCATGCGCTGCACGCCTTTGTTGCGGAACGCCGATCCGCACAGCATCGGTTGGATTTCGCCGGCGACGGTGCGCACCCGCAGCCCGTGAACGATCTCCTCTTCGCTCAGCGGCACCTGATTGAGGTATTTCTCCATCAGTTCTTCCGACGCTTCGGCGGCCGCTTCAATCATGTTTTCACGCCACTCCTGCGCCGATTCGCGCAGGTCGGCCGGGATCTCTTCGAAGCTGAAGTTCATGCCCTGCGAGGCTTCGTCCCACAGAATGGCTTTCATCCGCACCAGATCCACCACGCCGCTGAAGCGGTCTTCGGCGCCGATAGGAATAACGATCGGCACCGGGTTGGCTTTGAGGCGTTCGATCATCATTTTGCGCACGCGGAAAAAGTCCGCGCCGATGCGGTCCATCTTGTTGACGAACGCCAGCCGCGGCACTTTGTATTTGTTGGCCTGGCGCCAGACGGTTTCCGACTGCGGCTGGACGCCGCCCACCGAGTCATAGACCATGACGGCGCCGTCCAGCACGCGCATTGAGCGCTCCACTTCAATGGTGAAATCGACGTGCCCGGGGGTGTCGATGATATTGATGCGGTGCTGCGGATAATTATGCTGCATGCCGTTCCAGAAGCAGGTGGTGGCCGCCGAGGTGATGGTGATGCCGCGCTCTTGTTCCTGCGCCATCCAGTCCATGGTCGCCGCGCCGTCATGCACTTCGCCCAGCTTGTGGCTGACCCCGGTGTAAAACAGAATCCGCTCGGTGGTGGTGGTCTTGCCGGCATCGATATGCGCGGAGATGCCGATATTGCGGTAACGTTCGATAGGGGTGGTGCGAGCCATAATCAACCTTTCTTAGCCGCGTGAAGGAGAGCGGCTTAAACAGCATGGATAATGATGATAATCCTCATAGGGTTATCCGCCGGATCGCAGAGCCTTGCTCTGGTCACAAACTAATCGTAGTTGAAGGCGTTGGTTTTTTTAAGCGATGGTTGTGATAGATGAAAGTTTGCACGCACAACGGCGCCGGCGCAGAAAAGGGCGAAAAAAAGGCCCGTAACGGGCCTATTGTCGTAGGGCGCATTCGCCGCTTATTTGCGTCCCAGCAGGAAGCCGAAAACGATGCCGACTGCCGCCGCAACGGCCACGCCGGCCAGCGGGTTGGCTTCCACCTGCGTTCTTACGCTGTCCGCTGCGTCACGGGCGGCATAGCTGGCCTGGGAGGCGTACTTGCGCGCCGCGCCGCGCACCTGATGCTCCGGCGAATCGACGGCTTTACCGAACGCTTCTTCTACCGCGCCTGCGGCTTCATTGGCTTTGTCTTCCGCTTTACCAAACATGCTGCTCTCCTGTTCCTTGTGGGTTAACGAACTCTAAGCCTAGCAGGTGAACGGCGTTTTTTGCAGCATTCTGTGCGTTATAAGATCAATCCGAGCAAAGAAAAGTCTTTCCATACGCACGACGTCGGCTTCACCCGCGCATTTTTTTATGTTCTATTGGCTAGCGGTTTAACCGAGTATCGTTACCCTTTGACCGATTCGTTGAGTTGAAAGGACTCCCCATGTCAGTACTGCGTATTCTGGCGCTGCTCGCCGCGACCGCCGCCGCGTTGCCCGCCCAGGCCAAACCTGCGGCTCACGGCGCGGCGCCCGAGAACGGCGTTCGTTGGCAATCTTGTCTCAACAGCGGCTTTCAGCGTTGGTTCGATGAAGCGCCGCAGGCGGGGCTGCGCTGCGGCTACCTCGACGTGCCGTTGGTTTACGCTACGCCTCCCGCCCATTCGGCGCAGGCGGGGGAACCGACCGTGCGTCTGGCGCTGACCCTGCTGCCCGCCACCGGGCCGAAAAAGGGCAGCGTCGTGGTGATCAGCGGCGGGCCGGGCCTGCCGGGGATCAATCCTTATCTCGGCAACGACGCCCACGTCGCCAAACTGCGTAAATCCTACGACATCATCGGTTACGATCCGCGCGGCGTCGGTCAATCGACGCCAAAAATTTCCTGCCAGGTGGCCGAAGGTGACGAACTCCCTGAACCGGACGACAACGACGTGGCCGGCGCGGAGAACCAGACGCGCACCCTGATCGCCGCCTGCATCAAACAGACCGGCGCGGACGTGCTGCAACACATCGGCACCGACGAGGCGGTCAACGATCTGAACGCGATCCGCCATGCGCTGGGCGAACCGGGGCTGACGGCGGTGGCGTACTCTTACGGCACCAAGGTGGCGGCGCTGTATGCCGAACGTTTTCCGAAGAAAACGCGCGCGCTGGTGCTGGACGGGGTGGTGGATCTGGCGGAGGACGATTTCACCCAGCGCATGAATCAGGAGCGAGGCTTCCAGCAAAGTTTCCTGCGTTTCGCCGCCTATTGCGGAAAAACCGACAGCTGCCAGCTTGGCGGCGGCGCCAATCAGGCGCTTCAGCGTTATCATGCTTTGCTGCGCAAGCTGCATGAGCAGCCGTTCGTCACTGCGGCGGGCTATGAGATCTCCGCCGACGATGTGCTGACGGTGACGCGTTCGCTGCTGTTGTGGCCGGAGCGCTGGCATGAACTGGCCACCGTACTGCGCCAGCTCGATGCCGGCATCGCCGGGCAACAGGTTTCCGATCTGATCGACGAAAGCTATTCTCCGGATGCCGATGATGCCCTGAACGTCATCACCTGCGCCGACGTCGCCAACCCAACGGCCGATCCGCAGCTGTTGCGCAGGCAGCGGCAGGAGATTAATACCGCCGCTTTATATGCCCACTATCTGCCGCTGCACGAGTATCCGCTGGAAATGTGCGACCTGTGGCCGTACCGCGGCAAAGATCGGCCGCACATGCCGGTGGCGTCCGCCGCGCTGCCGCCGCTGCTGTTCGTCGCCCAGCGCTACGATCCAACCACGCCGTACCGCAATGCCCAGGTGATGGCCTCGGCCTTTAAAAGCCCGCTGATCACCCGCGAACGCGACGGACATACGTTGGCGCTGAACGGCATCGACAGCTGCGTCGACGAAAGCGTGGTGGAGTATCTGCTGGCGCCGAAAAAGCCGCGCCGCGACAAGGTTTGCCGCTGAGGAGGCCGGGCGTTGGCCCGGCCTGGCAGCCAAGTCGCGCGTGTTTTAGAATTTCACCTCTTCCGCCAGCGCCAGCGTCACGAACGGCCCCGACAGGGTCTGGTTATGGTGACGGATAATGGCGTCGGCGCCGAGCGCCGCCGTGTCCGAACAGCTATGGGCATCGGCGGCCAACACCAGGTCAAATCCCAACTCCGCGCCGCGCCGACACGCGGTGTCTACGCAGTATTGCGTTTTCATTCCCGAAATCACCAACCGACCGATGCCGGCTTGCTTAAGCCGCTCCGCCAGGCCAGTCCGGTAAAAACAGCTGGGATGGGTTTTATCGATGAACCAGTCGGCTTGCGCATCGGTGTCGAGATCGGGGTGAACTTGCCACAGTGGACTGTTTGCGGCGATAGGTGAACCTGCCGGGCCGGTGTGGCGAATAAACACCACGAGCGCATTCGCCACGCGTGCGGCGCGTATCAACGCATGGGTCTTCGCCAGAAGGGTTTCGGCGGCGAACGGGGGATGGTCCGGCGAGGCGAACAGGCCGACTTGCATGTCGATAACCAGCAGGGCGCTGCGCGGTGCGGGGATAGTTGGCATAGGTCTTCTCCGTAATGAAATTGCCGGCGGGCACGGAGAAATAAAAAACCCCGGCCATGGCTGGCGGGGCTTGGGGATACGTCGTTAGCTGTTGCGCACCCGTGCAGCCCGCCATTGCGTGGCGGTTGCGGTGGTGGTGGTGGTGAGGGCGTGCGCGATGCGATTCATGCCATTGATAATGCGCGGTGGTGAGGGGAACGTCAAGGGTCGCTCCCCACACTTTCAGCCGGTGAAAATATGCGCTTGCCCCATCACGTTGAGACTGACCTGCGCCCCGGGCCGCAGGCCTTCGCGGCTGACGGTTTTGATCTCGAGCTGCGCGCCGTCGGCGGCCATTTGCAGATTGAGGGTGGAGACGAAGCCGGCGAAATCGATGCCGGTGATCACCGCCTGGCCGCGCTGCGCCGGATCGGACAAACCGATTTGAATCTGCTCCGGACGCAGCATGATGCGCGCCGAGCCGCTGCGTTGGCGATCGTCGACGGCGATGCGCCCCAATGCGCAGTCGGCCCAGCCGTGCGCCAGCTCGGCGGTCAGCACCAGCGTTTCGCCAAGGAAACTGGCGGTCGGTTCATCGACCGGGCGCAGATAAAGATCCTGCGGCGCGCCTACCTGCGCCAGCCGACCGTTGCGCATGACCGCCACCTGATCGGCGAACGACAACGCCTCGCTCTGATCGTGGGTGACCAGGATCGACGCGACTTTGGCCTCCGTCAGCAGTTCGGCCACCGCTTTGCGGGTGGCGGCGCGCAGGCCGGTATCCAGCGCCGAGAACGGCTCATCCAGCAACATCAGCCGCGGTTGCTGCGACAAGGCGCGCGCCAATGCGACCCGCTGTTGCTGTCCGCCGGACAGTTCGTGCGGCCACAGGGCGGCCAGGCGACGATCCAGCGCCACCATCTCCATCAGCGCCTCGATGCGACGCTGTTTTTCGCGCTTGCTGCCTTTGAGGCCAAAACCGATGTTGCCGGCGACGGTAAAATGCGGGAACAGCGCGCCATCCTGCGGGACGAAGCCGATGCCACGCAGGTGCGCCGGCACCCAGCCGCCGCCGTTGCCCATCGCTTGCCCCTGCAGCAGAATTTGTCCGCCGTCGGGGATTTCAAAACCGGCGATGATGCGCAGCAGGGTGGTTTTGCCGGAGCCGGAAGGGCCGACGATCGCCGTGCGGCTGCCGGCGGCAACCTGCAGGTCGATGTGTTCCAGCACCCTGATGGCGTTATAAGATTTTTCGATACCGTGCAGTTCGAGCGTGCTCATAGTCCCGCCGTGCGTTTAGATTGAGAATAAAGAAGCCAGGTGAGCGGCAATGACAGCGCCACCATAATCAGCGCATAAGGTGCGGCGGCGACGTAGTCTATCTCGCTGGTCAGCGCCCAAAATCCGGTGGCCAGCGTGCGGGTGCCGTTCGGCGCCAGCAACAGCGTGGCGGTCAGTTCATTGGCGATCGCCAGGAACACCAGCGCCGCGCCCGCCGCGGCACCCGGCGCCGCCAGCCGCAACGTGGTGCTCCACAGCGCCTGCGCCGGCGATTTACCGAGGCTGCGCGCCACGTTTTCCAATTCCACCGGCGCCTGTGCGATGCCGGCGCGCAGGTTGATCAGCGCCCGCGGCATAAACATCAGCAAATACGCCAGCAGCAGGGTGATTTCGGTTTGGTAAATCGGCCGGAAGCTGTGAATGGTGATGGTCACCAGGGCCAGCGCCACCACGATGCCGGGCAGCGAGCTGGTCACGTAGTTACAGCCTTCCAGCACGCGGTACAGCCGGGCCGGATAGCGCACCGACAGCCAGGCCATCGGAATGGCGCACAGCGTAATCAGCAGCGCGCCAGAGGCGGACAGCGACAGCGTTTGCCACAGCGCGGGCCACAGATCGGCGTTGCGCCATACGTCGAGGCCGCCCAGCCATAGCCAGCGGGCCAGGGTGATGAAAGGCACGCCCAGCGCCAGCGCGGTCAGCGCGATCGGCAGCAGCAGCGCCAGCGCGGCGAGCGGCGCTGACAGGCGACGCGGCGTTTGGCTGCGGGCGCTGCCGGAGCCGACGCGGGCATAGCGCGCGCGGCCGCGGCTTATGGCCTCAAGCAACAGCAGCCCCAGGCAGCACAGCACCAATACGCCGGCCAGCATGTTGGCCGCCGGACCGTTGAAGGTCGACTGGAACTGATCGAAGATGGCGGTGGTGAAGGTATCGAAACGGATCATGGCGTACAGGCCATACTCCGCCAGCAGGTGCAGCGCGATCAGCAGCGAACCGCCCCAGACCGCCAGCTTCAGCTGCGGCAACACCACACGGAAAAACACCGCCGGCGGCCGGGAGCCGAGCGAGGTGGCGACGTCTTCGATACCGGGATCCAGACGGCGCAAGACCGCGGCGGCCGGCAGGTAGATAAACGGAAAATAGGCGAGCACCGAGATGAAAACGCCGGCGCCCAGGCCGTGCATCGACGGCACCAGACTGATCCAGGCATAGCTTTGCACAAAGGCCGGCACCGCCAGCGGCGCGGTCGCCAATACCGCCCAGAGACGGCGGCCCGGCAGCGTGGTGCGTTCGGTCAACCAGGCCAGGGCCACCCCCAGCACGGCACAGATCGGCAGCGTCAGCACCACCAACAGCAGGGTATTCAACAGCAGCTCCGCCACGCGCGGGCGGAAAACCAGAGCTTTGACCGTTTGCCAGCCGGTTTCAAACGCTACGCCGATAACGAATCCCAGCGGCAGCAGCGCCAGCAACGACAGCAACACGGCGCAGGCCACCACGATCGGCCCCGGCCGCGGGTGACGAGGGATAGTGGAATAACGCCGCGCGGTCTGCGCGGCGTGGGTACTCAGGTTTGACATAACGATCAAAAACTCTCGGTTTGCCGGCGGGCCTTACAGCAGGCCGGCCTCGGTCATCAGTTCGACAACTTTCTTACTGTTCAACTGCGCGGCGTCTACCTTCGGCGCGTCCAGATCTTTCAGCGGCACCAGTTTCGGGTTGGAAGCCGCACCGACGCCGACGGCGTATTCGAAGGCATTATTGGTGCGCAAGATCTCCTGGCCCTGTTTGCCGGTGATCCACTTGATGAACGCCTGCGCCTGCTGCTGATGCTTGCTGGAAGCCAGCACGCCGCCGCCGGAGATGCTGACGAATGCGCCCGGATCCTGATGTTTGAAGTAGTACAGCTTGATGTTGTTGCTGTTCTCGCCGGTTTTAGCGCCATCCACGAACGGGTAGTAGTGATAGATCACGCCGCTGTCGACCTGGCCGGCATTGACCGCTTTCATCACCGTGCTGTTGCCTTTATAGGCGGTAAAGTTGGTTTTCATCGCTTTCAGCCAGTCCAGCGTTGCTTTCTCGCCTTTCAGCGCCAGCAGCGCGCTGACGATCGCCTGGAAATCGGCGCCCGATGGCGAAGCGGCCCAGCGGCCTTTCCATTCCGGCTTGGCCAAATCCAGCAGCGACTTCGGCAACTGCGCGTCGGTCAGTTTGGCCGGGTTATAGACGAATACGGTAGAGCGGGCGGCGATGCCGATCCAGCGGCCGTGGCTTGGGCGATATTGTGGCTCTACCTGGGCCAGCGTGGCGGCGTCGAGCGGGGCGAACAGCTTGGCGTTATCCACCAACACCATCGCCGGGGAGTTTTCCGTCAGGAACACGTCGGCAGGCGAGGCGCTGCCTTCCTGCACCAGCTGATTGCCCAGTTCGCTGTCGCCGCCGTTGCGCAGCGTGACTTTGATGCCGGTGTCTTTGGTAAACCCGTCGACCCAGGATTTGACCAGGTTTTCATGTTGGGCGTTGTAAATGACGATGCCCTGATCGGCCGAGGCCGCCTGAGCGCCGAAGGCCAGCATCATCGAGGAGGCGAGCAGGGCGACGGGGCCGAGAGATGAAATACGCAGCTTCATGCAGTTATCCTTTTAGCGTTCGAATGAGGAAAACGAATATCGCCTGGCAAGCGCAAGCAGGCCGATTTTAGCCAAGAACATCAATAATGATAGTGAAAACGATTCGTATTAAATTATTTTTGACGATCGCTCACAAAATGAATTGCCCTAAGGATAAGTTAAGTTTCGGCTGGAATAATCTGTATTGATTGTCTGAATAGAATTGGGGCGCGTTACCTCACAGTGAGCGGCCACCTGCCATCGCAGGCAGCCGCCCGTCAGGCTTGCTTCTTGTCACGCCAGCACAAACTCACCGTTGCCAACGCCGAAGAACTGCCCGTTGATGCTGCTCGCCCACTGCGGTGGATGAACCAAAGAGGCCAGCACCCGGCCATTCTCCAGCAGCGTCAGGACGATCGAACCGGGGTTGATGGCCAATTGCAGGGTTAATGGAACGCCGATCAGATTTTCGGCATCGGGTACGGTGCCTTGCAAATAAATCGTCGGGATGTTGATGTTACCGTCTGAGCCAGTGCCGGTGGCCTGGCCGACAAAACGCACCGATGTACCGTTTGATGGGGCATTGGGACCAATATTGGCAGGCTGCGCGGAAATTTGCACGGTCTCCGCATGTGGCGCGCAGCCACACCCACAGCCACAGCCCTGGAAGCTGAAGTAGCCGCAGATATTTTGTTGGCACCCGCATCCACACAAGGATTGCGGATGCACTTGCTGGTTGAACGCCGGTTTCAATTGCGGATGTTGGTTGAGCAGCGCCTGACGGCTCTGCACTTCCGCGTTATAAGCGTCACGTGATTGTTTATTCAATGCGTTAGCCTGTTCAGGCGTAATATCTTGCAGTGAAGGCATATGTAAACCCCTATGATTTTTGCTGAGTTAGTCTGAAATGCATATCACGCTGAATCCGGTTAGCCACCAGACAGGTAATTGCATCTGAATGGAAATAGTTATTGCCGTCGGCAGAAGAACGGTATGGCAACCAAACCGTTACATCCTATCCTTTCGGCACGCGTTTATATATTTGGATTTGTCTTCTGGTAATTATATCTTATTAAATCATTCGCCAGTTATTGGTTTGATAACCAACGGCGGCCTCGTGTTAGTCTCGAGGCCATTTAAAGGTAGTTAGGTGTCACGGAGATATCAAGTGGGTTTCCTACTGTTATTTTTACATTGAAAAGCAACTTATTTGGCATGTCCATTATTTTGATTTTAACCTTTTTCGTAACCGATTAATTAATATAGGGTAAGTGAGGGTGTTTTTTAATTAATTGATTTTTATGAAGTTAAGCTGTAGTTATCTTTTTTTTTGAATATTCTTAATATATTCATTGAGGTAACGGGTAAACGCGGGTTTGCATTTGACTTATATCAGTTCTTTGTCGAATCTGTAATGGTTATTAACCTGTTTCAATATTGACGACTTGTTATCCACTGGCGATCTTTTTCTTCAGTCTTTTCATGTCGTTCTTCAGCGTTTCGCACAGGCATTAATAACACGGGCCGCCAACGCGAATTAAGAATTATATTCACCAAAAAATAGTGAGAGAGGTGTCTATGTCTAATGGACCGTTTTATACCAATCCGATCGTGGTTATCGATGTAGCTAATGATTGCGTGCATGTGGAGATGGCGATCGATGGAGGACTATACGAAAACGTATTTCCGTTATCGGTAGCGGCTAATGAACCCTATCCGAAATTGCTGGTGAATCTGGCGATCCAGGCGCAAGCGAGCGGTAAATCATTAATGGTGTGGGGGGAGCCCGGCCCAGAACCGGTTAAAGGCCTGCCGCTGTTTGGTATCACGACCGTGAACATCAAGTAGGGGACGGCAACGCGCATTGTGTTGAAAGCGGGAAGCGCGGTGAGGGATATTCCTTTGATAATGAAAGAAATTCAACACCGCTTTTGGTTATGACTCATAGCGATTAATGATTTAATTTATTCCACTGCCACATTGCATATTGAACGCGATAAAACACTAATCAGGGATATCGACGTGAAATATTCATTTAATGGCAAGAAATTGGCTGGTTTAATCCTCCTGGCTTTAAACGCAACGATCGCTCAGGCGGCGGAGGTGCCAACGGGCGCTAAACTGGCGCCGGTACAGGAATTGGTGCGCGCCAACGGGTATGAACCGGCGACGCTGGATCCGAACCTGGCCGAGAGCAATGTGGAGTTCTACATCTTCAACGATCTGTTCGAAGGTCTGCTGCGAGTTGGAAAAGAGGGCGAAGTGATCCCGGCGCTGGCGCAGAAATGGGAGCACCAGGGCAACGTCTGGACTTTCCATCTGCGGCCGCAGGCCAAATGGTCGAACGGCGATCCGGTGATCGCCGACGATTTCGTTTACAGCTGGAGGCGCCTCACCGATCCGAAAACCGCGTCGCCTTACGGCAGCTATCTGGCCTCGGCCTATGTGCTGAATGCGGCGGCGATCAACGCCGGCAGCAAACCGCCGAGCGAGCTGGGCGTTAAAGCGCTGGACGCGCACACCTTGCAGGTGACGCTGTCTGAGCCCAACGCCTACCTGCTCAAACAACTGGTGCATTTTCCGGTTCTGCCGGTCAACCGCAAGGTGGTTGAGCAATACGGCAAAAACTGGACTCAACCGGCGCATTTTGTCGGCAACGGCGCGTTTCGCCTCAGCGAGTGGGTGGTGAACGAAAAAGTGGTGGTGGAACGCAATCCGCTGTATTGGGATAACGCCAACACCGTGCTCAACAAGGTGACCTTCCTGCCGATCCAGGGGTTCCCGGAGGTGGCGCGTTTCCGCGCCGGCGAGGTGGAATTGGGCTATACCACGCCGCCGGAACTGTATCAGCAGCTGAAAAAAACGCTCGGGGATCAACAGCTGGTGACCTATCCGCTGCTCTCCACCAGCTATTTCGCCTTCAATAACCGGCAGACGCCGTTTAACGACGTGCGGGTGCGCCAGGCGCTGAACCTGGCGCTGGACAAAGAGATTATCGCCGGCAAGGTGCTGGGATACGGCCAGCAGCCGGCCTGGACCTTTACCCCAACGGGGGCGGGCGGCTATCGCCTGCAGGCCGGCGCTGCGGCCGGTTTGACGCCGGAACAACGCCACGCCCAGGCGAAACAGTTGTTGGCGGAGGCCGGTTTCAACGCCGAGCATCCGCTGCGCTTTACCGTGTTGTACAGCAATGACGCCACCATCAAGAAGATCGTCATCGCCGCCGCCGCCATGTGGAAAAAGAACCTCGGAGTGGAGGCCGGCATGCAAAGCCAGGAGCGTAAAGTGACGCTGGATAATATCAACCGCGGCCAGTACAGCGTAGCCTTTACCCGCTGGCTGGCGGATTACGACGATCCTTCTACCTTCCTGAATGTGTTCCGCGCCGACAGCAGCGAGAACAGCCCCAAATACCGCAACCCGGAATACGATCGCATTCTGCATCAGGCGACGGCGGCGCCGACACCGCAGCAGGTGCAGCAGTATTTTCAGCAGGCCGAGGCGGTGCTGGCCGTCGATACGCCGGTCGCGCCGGTGTACTACGAAGCCAACGCCACGCTCATCAAACCCTACGTCAAGGGGATCGACTTCACCCGACAGGGCGCCCTATACGATAAAAACGTCTACATTCTCGCGCACTGATAAATAAAAAAAACGGCTGATTTATATCAGCCGTTTTTATAGATTCGCGTTTAATAAAAATATCCTAAATACTCCATAAACGACGGGCAATCTTTTCTTCCCGCCGGATAAAACAACGCCTATACTGCGCCGGTAGTTTATATGCAGTATCTCGTTTGGCGAGGCTCCTATACAAACACAGGTTACTGATCTGACGACATCGAGAGATGCCCAAGGTTAAGACAGGCTTTATCGGATTAAGGTTCAGCCCAAAGTAACTTCCGAGCAACAATTCGGATACGTTGTATAGTGCTAAAACCTGGACGCGGAGATAGGCAGTCTGCACTCCCTCTGTGGTTACGCCCCTATGCGATTCGCTGTTGAAGTTCACAACAGAAATAGGGACTGACAAAATGATCAAGTCACATCAATACTCTTCTTCTCCGGCGCTGCGCGCGACTGAAACTCTCGATGAAACTTCGGTCGCCGGTTATATGAACGCCGATTTTATTACCGTTCCCGCGACGATGACGGTCACGCATGCCCGGGAATATTTACTTTCACAGCTAAAAACGGACGAAATTCCTACCCGGGTCTTTATTACCGCGGACGATTATCATTTGCGCGGCACGCTGTCGGTGAAAAAACTGCTGCAGTGCGAAGAACAGGATAAAGCGGTCGGGGTAATGATGGATTACAGCTATTTCCAGGTTTCACCCGACGACGATCGCAACGACGTGGCGCATCTGCTGGGCAAAGGCGGTTTGGACGTGGTGCCGGTCGTGGCGAACAACACGCTGGTCGGCGTGCTGGGCGAGCGCGAGATCGCTCGGCTGGTCGAAGATGAAAACACCGAAGACGCGCAGCGTCAGGGCGCGAGCCTGCCGCTGGACAAGCCTTATCTGGAGACCAGCCCGTGGGCGCTGTGGCGCAAACGCTCGGTGTGGCTGCTGATGCTGTTCGTGGCCGAAGCATACACCGGCAACGTGCTGAAAGCGTTTGAAGATCAGCTCGAAGCGGCGATTGCGCTGGCGTTCTTCATCCCGCTGCTGATCGGCACCGGCGGCAACAGCGGTACCCAGATCACCTCGACGCTGGTGCGCGCCATGGCGCTGGGCGAGGTCAGCCTGCGCAATCTGGGCGCGGTGATCCGCAAAGAGGTCACGACCTCGCTGCTGATCGCCGTCACCATTGGTCTGGCGGCCTGGGTGCGCGCCTGGATCATGGGCGTCGGCATGGAGGTGACGCTGGTGGTCAGCCTGTCGCTGGTGGCGATCACCGTATGGAGCGCCATTGTTTCGTCGATCATCCCGATGCTGCTGAAACGGCTCGGTATCGATCCGGCGGTGGTGTCGGCGCCGTTTATCGCCACCTTTATCGACGGCACCGGCCTGATTATCTATTTCAAAATTGCCCAGCACGTCCTGGGAATTTAAACGGGTCCCGCGCTTGAAAGTGCGGGAATGTTGAAAAAAAGAGGAGGACGTTAAAAAACCATGGACACCGACCAACCCCGATATTTAACGCAAGGGGATTTTATCGATAACATTTAACCTGAGGACAAAACAATGGGAAACATGACTATTTTTATGGGATTCCTGGCAATGATCAGCTCACTGGGCCTGTTGGCGGCCTATATGAGCACCAAATGGGATGATTGATGAACGCTAAAGATCCGCCTAGATGCATCCTCCCCGTAACCGCTATTTATTATGGGGAGGATTTAGCGGCGCGCTGAACGCGCGGCCTGATACGGGAGTTGATAATAATGACGATTCTTATTCTGGGATTGCTCTATGCCATTTTAATGATTTCGGTGGGGGTGAATGAGATTTATTTTTATTCCACCGGAAAATCCAATTTTCTTACTAGCCTCATGCTGACTTTCTCTGGCAGTATGCTGCTGATCGCCTTTGTCTGGCAATTATCCTCTAAAGTAAAAAAATAAATCACCGTCCGAATGTGAGCAGCATAATGCAAAATGAAAAACAGGCCGTGGCCAGAAACTCGATGATCGCCAGCGGGTTGCTGGCCACGGGCAAATTCGTCGCCGGCATTTTTACCGGCAGTATTGGCCTGATATCCGAAGGGATCCACTCTTTCACCGATTTTATCGCCACCAGCATCACCTGGCTGGCGGTGCGCATCAGCGATAAACCCGCCGATGACGATCACCACTTCGGCCACGGCAAGGTGGAAAACCTGGCGGCGCTGTTCGAGGTGTTGCTGTTGCTCGGCGCCGCCGGTTGGATCGTCTACGAGGCGGGCGGCAGCCTGCTTGGACAACCGCATGAGATAGTCGCGGCGCCGGTGGTGATCGCGGTGCTGCTGATTTCCATCTGCGTCGATTTTTTCCGCGTGCGGGCGCTCAGCCGCGTCGCCAAGGCGACCGACAGCGCGGCGCTGGAGGCGGATGCGCTGCATTTCTTCTCCGACATGCTTTCGTCCGGCGTGGTGCTGCTGGGCATGGTGTTTGTGCTGCTGGGCTTTGGCCGTGCGGACGCCATCGCCGCGCTGATCGTCGCCGGTTTTATCTTTGTCGCGGCAATCAAACTGGGTAAACGTTCCTTCGACTCGCTGATGGATGCCGCGCCCGCCGGGGCCACCGAGGCGATTCGCGCCACGCTGGACAGCTTCCCGGCGGTGCTGGCCTGCGACAGCGTGCGTATTCGCAACGCCGGCGCCGTACTGTTTGTCGAGATCACGGTGGCGGTGTGCCGCACCTTGCCGCTGGAACGCATCGATGCGTTGAAGCGAGAAATCGTCGAACGGCTGCGGCAGCAGTATGCCAAGGCGGAGTTTACCGTCATCGCGGTGCCGCAGACCCGCAGCGACGAAGACATGGCGACGCGCATTCGGGCGATCGCCGCCAATCACGGCGCGCAGGTGCAGAACGTCACCTTGCAGCAGTTGCCGACGCACATGGCGATCGGCATGGATCTGGCGGTGCCGGCCAACGCCAGCGTGGCGCAGGCGCATGATATTGCCACGGAGATAGAAGGGATCCTGCGTCAGGCGATCGGCGAGGACACCGAGATAGAGACCCATCTGGAGCCGCAGACGCCGCACTGGCTGGCCAGCGAGGATGTTTCCGCCGCCGAGCTGGCCGATATCCGGCTGATTTTGCAGTCGGCGCTGGAGCAGGGGGATAAGGTGCAAGACGTGCACAACATCCGGGCGCGCAGAACCGACGGTGGCATCATCGTCAACTTCCACTGCCGGGTGTCGCCGGCGGTAACCATCGCCGCCGCGCACGATGCGGTCGATCGGGTCGAGCGGCGGCTGCGCGCACTTTATCCGGCCATCTCACGCGCGATAGGGCACGTCGAGCCGATCAAGCCCGGCGTTTGAATCAGCTCGGCCAATTGCGGATAGAGCGCCGCGTTGGCCAGCAGCAGCGGGTTGCCGCGCCGCAGCCCGTTGTGATGCATAAAGTCATTCGCCACGCCGCCGGCTTCGCGCGTCAGCACCAGCCCAGGCAGGCTGTCCCAGGCGTTCATATGCGGTTCGTAATAGCCCAGCAGCCGACCGGCGGCCACCTGGGCGGTCATCAACGCGCCGGAGCCGCTGCGCACAAACATGCCGCCCGCCTGCAGCAGGCGACAGAGAAAACCGCTGAATTCCGCCGCCGAGGCGCGAGGTGATATCCCGACGCCCATCACGCCCTCCGCGACGCTGCGCCCGGCATGCACGCCGATCGGTTCCCCGTTGAGGAAAGCGCCTTGGCCGCGGCAGGCGCGGAACATCTCGCGGTGATTAGGATCGTAAACCACGCCGATCGTTGGCTCACCGTCGATCACCACGCTTATCGCGATACACCAGGTATGCAGCCCGTTCAGGAAGCAGGCGGTGCCATCGATCGGATCGACGACCCAAAGGCAGGCCGCGCTATCGTTGGTGCCGCCGCTCTCTTCGCCGAGAAACCCATCCAGGGGAAACCGCCGGTTAATCATGCGGCGGATCAGCGCCTCGACGCGGCGGTCGGCCTCGCTGACCACGTCCTGCAGGCCCTGTTTAAACTCGACGGCCAGACTTTGCCGGCGTTGGTAAAAGCTGAAGGCGAGATCGGCGGCGGCGCGGGCGATCTCACGCGCGAAGCGGTAGCGCGCCTCGATGTCCCGTGGGGAAAGTAACGTCATGGCAGGCTCGATAACAAAGAACGAATCGATTTACTCTGCCATAAAAGAATGAACGTAATATGTCGTTCAACGCGGCGGATAATAAAAACGTAGCAGTATCAGGGCGTCGTGGGCTGAAAGCGGTTCGGTCTTGGCCCCGGCCGGTATTACCGAGCGCCAAAACGCCAGCCCGCGCGGATTATCCTGGCTGACTGACAGCGACCAACCGCCGGGATGCCGCGCGAACAAGGCGCGGGCAGCCCGTTGCCCCATCCCGTTGCGTCGCCATTCGGGCTTGATGTAGAACTCCGCCATTTCGACGGTGGCGCTATCGAGACGCCTGACCAACGCGAACCCGGCCGTTTGCCGATCGCTCAACATCAAATAGGGGTAGCGGCCGGCCTCGCGCCAGTAGAGCGGCAAATAGGGGTAATCCCCATCGACGCCCAGCTCGCGAAGGCAATCGGACAGCATGGCCGCCAGCAGCGGCCGCTGCGCGAGTGAGGCTTGCTCAAGGGAAAATGCCATGTCGCACTCCGTCAAAAAACAGGCCGCCGGATGGCGGCCTGTCAAGGTTAGCCCAGATGCAACCGGGCGGTGATGTCGGCAATCTCGCGGCGCCAGCGCGCCTGAAGCTCCGGTTTTTGATGCTTCGGTTTACGCGCCAGGTCGGCCTCCAGTTTGCTTTCGAGGGCAAACAGGGCGGTCAGCAACGCCTCTTCGCCTTCCAACTGCGGGTTTGGCGTCGGGGCGTCTGCGTTGGCCTCGTGCGCCGTCGGCAGCGCCGGCGTTTCACCCGCCAGACGCTGGTACACCGGCGCCAGATCGTGCCACTCCTCCAGTTTTTGTTGGTCTATCAGCCAAAAGCGGTTGCAGCTCTGTTCGATCAGCATCCGATCGTGGGTGACCAGCATGACGGCGCCAGGGAACTGACGCAGCGTTTCCGCCAGCTCCTCTTTGCCCGCCATATCCAGGTGGTTGGTGGGCTCGTCCAGCAGCAGCAACGAATGGTTGGCCAGCGTCAGGCCGACAAACAGCAGCCGTGAACGCTCGCCGCCGCTCAACGAACGGATCTGCTGATGGTGGCGCAGGTAAGGGAACCCGGCGCCGATCAGCGCCATTTTCCGCTGTTCCTCGGTCAGCGGCGCAAACTGCGCCAGCGCTTCGCTCAACGTGTCTTCATCGCGCAGCTGTTGCAGGCTCTGATCGTAATAGCCGATACGCACGCGCGGATGGAACAGCGCCGGGCGCTGCGTTTGTTGCTGATACTCGCGCCACAGCAGGCGCAACAGCGACGATTTTCCGCAGCCGTTGCGCCCGACGATGGCGATGCGATCGCCGCTTTTCACGCGCAGATGTTCCAGGCTGAACAGCACCGGCGCATCCGGCGCCGGGCGCACCGCCCAGTGCGGCAGCGCCAGCAGGCGATCGGCGTCCAGCGCTTCTCCCTGCAGCCGCAGCCGCCATGGACTGCCGGCGGTCAGGGTGGTCTGTTCTTCCTTCAACCGATCGACGCGCTTCTCCATTTGCTTGGCCTTGCGCGCCAGATCTTCGTTGTCGTAGACCTTGCCCCAGGTCGCCAGGCGCTTGGCGCTTTTTTCCACCCGGTCGATTTCCTTTTGCTCGGCGTGGCGCCGCTGTTCGTCCGCGGCGTCCTGTTCCGCCAGCGCGGTGCGCGCCGCAGAGCAGGGCAAACGGAAGAACTGCAGCGTTTTGTCGCGCAGGATCCAGGTGCAGTTGGTTACCTGGTCGAGCAGGTAGCGATCGTGCGACACCAGCACGAAGCTGCCGGTCCAGTTACGCAAGAACTGTTCCAGCCACAGCAGCGTGGGCAGGTCCAGGTGGTTGCTGGGTTCGTCGAGCAGCAGCAGATCGGGCTGGCGGATCAGCGCGCGCGCCAACAGCAGCCGCGTATGCTGGCCGCCGCTGAGGGTGCCGGCGGTCAGCATCCAGCTCGCCGGTTCAAACCCCAGCTCGGCCAGTAGCGCTTCGCAGCGCCAGCGTTCGCTGAGGTGTTGGCCCGCAGGCAGCCGCGCCAGAACCGCATCCAGCAGGGTGCTGGCGTGCAGTTCCGGCGGCAGGTGCTGCTCGATGCGCGCCATCAGACATTGATGTGACAATGTCACCGTTCCGGTGTGCGCAGGCAGGTCGCCGCTGAGAATTTGCAGCAGGGTGCTTTTGCCGCAGCCGTTATCGCCGATCAAACCGATGCGGTCGCCTTTTTTCAGGCTGAAGGAAATCTCGCTCAGCAGGACGCCGAACGCGTTGTCGTAACCGACAGATTGTGCAGACAGTAATGTGCTCATTGCTTACTCAAGAGTTACAGGCATAACAATGCCTATCGTCAAACATTGCTGACGATAACCCGGTAAGCCGGAGGGAAGATCCTGGATTTTAGTAAGCTTCGCTCAAGCTGGGTTATCGCAGCGCGATACCGGTAATGCTTGAGCGGCGACGATTACCAAAGAAGTGTGAGTGAAAAACCAATTCACACGTCAGCATAGTAAGTCTCCTTTTATTGGTTGCAGGTTAATCGGTGGCTGGATTATAGAGCGCTTCATGCCGTATCGCCAGTGTAAAAGCGCCCGAATAATCAGCAAGCTAAGGCGAGCGCGGGCGCGTGGCACACAATGGGAATAATTACTGTATTTCGGCCGACATTAAGCAGCTATTATAATTAGCGTTTATGGTTAAGCGACGGTTCATCCGCCGCCTGTTCGTCTGTCTATCAGATAATGATGCTGAGCACTGAATTTATGTTAAAGCCTCGCCCGTTCCTGCTGTTGTTATTATTGCTGTTGGGTATGCAACTGACGCCGTTCGCCGCCGTCGCCGCCACCCAGGATGATCCCGCCGCCGAAAGCGCGCCCGATCCCGCTACGCAGTTGAAAGCCGCGCAAAAGCAGTTGGACAGCATGAAGCAGCTGGTTTCCAAAGCGACGACCGACACCCAGCTCAGCAAGCTGCGGTTGGCGACGGACGATCTGGTCGCCAGCATGGATAAATTGTCCGCCGATCTGCAGCCGGTGCAGGAAAAACTGCAGGCGCAGCTGGACGTGCTGGGGCCGGCCCCGGCGGCCGGCGCGCTGCCGGAAACTCCCGCCGTCGCCCAGCAGCGCAATGCGCTGAACAGCAGCAAGAAGCAGTTGGACGATGCGGTAAAACGCGCGCAGGCCATCAAGACCAGCGCCTTCGACCTGGGCCAGCAGATCAGCGATCTGCGTCGGGTGGCGTTCAAAACCCAGCTGGCGCTGAACACCGGCAGCATTTTGGGCGTCAAATTCTGGACGCCGGTCGTGCAGCCGTCAGCGGATGACGTGCAGCGGCTGGACCAGTTCAACGCCGAGATGAAAGCGGCCTGGGACGCCAGTTGGCAGGACGAATGGCGGTACGGCACCCTGGCGTTGCTGGCGCTGGCGGTGATCGTCTGGTCCTGGGGGCGCTATTTGTCCGAGCGTTTCCTCGCCTGGGTCAGCATTCGTTTCCTGCCGGACGGGCGCCTGCGCCGCAGCTTTATGGCCATCATCACCGTGGCAGTGACGGTGATCACCACCTCGATTGCGCTGAACCTGCTGTATTACGTCTTTATCCGCGTGCAGCCGCTGCCGGTCATGCTGGAAGACTTCGCCGAAGGCTTTAACCGTCTGGGGATTTTCTGCGCGCTGATCGCCGGGCTGGGGCGTGCGGCGCTGTCGCTGAATCGCCCGTCCTGGCGTTTGGCTTCGCTGGACAATGAAGTGGCCGCCGGGCTGCGTTACTTCTCGCCGCTGCTGGCCGGCCTGGCGCTGGCGTTCGGCACCGTGGAGCTGATCAACAACGTCGTCAGCGCCTCATTGGCCACCACCATCTTCGGCAACGGCCTGGTGGCGGGGCTGATCGGCATGGTGCTGCTGGCGGCGCCGCTGCGCGGCCAGCGCATTCGTCGCCGTCTGGAGCAGCAGGGCGCGCACCTGGAAAAACGCACGCTGGTCGGCGGGCTGGTGCATATCGTCACCCTGGTGTGTTCGGTGGTGATCCTGCTTTCACTGCTCGTGGGCTATATCGCTTTTGCCCGCTTCCTGACCTACCAGCTCATCTGGGTGGTGCTGGTGCTGATGGCGTTCTACTTCATGGTGCTGTTCGCCACTGACCTGTGCGCCGCACTGTTTTCGCCGCAGACCGTCAGCGGCAAGATGCTGAAGAAAACGCTCAGCTTCAAGGATCGCCATCTGGAGCAGGTGGCGATCATCACCACCGCGCTGGCCAAATGTTCGCTGTTGCTGTTGATGATCGTCGCGTTGTTCAACGGCTCGTTCGGCAGCACCACGCCGGGCTCGCTGATGGAGAAAATCGTCTCGATCCTGACCGGCGAAGGCTTGCAGCGTTTCAACATCGTGCCAGGCAACCTGCTCAACGCCGTGATCTGCCTGGCGATCGGCATCTACATCCTGCGCGCGGTGCGGCGCTGGCTGGGCTCTGAGCTGCTGCCGAAGACCATTTCGGACGTCGGCATCCGCGCCTCGCTGGTGACGCTGTTCAGCAATATCGGCTATGTGCTGGTCATTCTGATCACCCTGGCGGCGCTGGGCATCCAGTGGAGCAACCTGGCGTGGATCGTCAGCGCCCTGTCGGTCGGTATCGGTTTCGGTTTGCAGGAGATTGTGAAGAACTTTATTTCCGGCCTGATCCTGCTGACCGAACGCCCGGTGAAGGTCGGGGATATGATCGGCATCGGCGGCGTGGAAGGCGACGTGCGGCGCATCAACGTACGCGCCACCGAAATTCAGCTCAGCGACCGCTCCACCATGATCGTACCGAACTCGCAGCTGATCTCACAGAACGTACGTAACGCCACCATGGGCAACGCGCAAGGCGTGGTGACCATTGCGCTGACGTTCCCGACCTCGATCGATCCGGAGCAGGTGCGCAATATCCTGCTGAGCGCTTACAACGAGTACGAAACCATTCTGGAGACGCCGGCACCTTACGTGCGCTTCAGCCAGTTGGGGCCGGACGGCATTATCCTGAGCGTGACTGGCTATGTGCCGAGCCCGCGCATGGTCGGCGCCACCAAGAGTGAACTGCTGTTTAACATCCTCAAGCTGTTGCGCGCTCAGGAAGTGAGCCTGTCCAGCCCGCAGGAGGTGGTGTTCATGAAGCAGCAGGCGACGCGATATCAGGCTAACGAAGAGGAACACTCTTCCTAGTTCTGCCATGAGGCGGCGGGTCGTTCATCAACGGCCCGCCGAACGCGGCTAGTACATCGACGGCTCCACGGACTGCGAACAGTCGCTGTTGGCGCCGGAGTTGCTGCAGGTGTAGGGCTCATTCGGCGACGCCGGCGGCGCATTCGACGGGCCGCCGCCGCCGCCGATACAGCCGCTCAGCAACAACGTCAAAAGCACCAGCGTTATCTTTTTCATCTCTCCGTCCTCCATTGCGATTCCTCCTTTAAGTATATGTCGGGAAAGCGAACGCTACCGCCCGCCAGTGCGATCTATACTCCTTGGATGCCGTTTCGCCGCACCGCGCCGGCGAACGAGGGGGGAAAGATGCACATCGACGACGATTTGACGCGCTTTGCCGCGTTAGGGGCGCCGCCCTTACCGCCGGGAGCCCGGCAGGGTTATATAGACCACGACGGCGCGCGTATTTGGTATGCCGCCTATGGCGACGGACCGGCGGTGATCCTGTTGCACGGCGGCCTGGGCCACAGCGGCAACTGGGGGTATCAGCTGCCGGCATTGCGGGCCGCCGGGTACGGGGTGTTGCTCATCGATAGCCGCGGGCACGGGCGCAGCACGCGCGACGCCCGGCCGTATCGTTACGATCGGATGGCCGATGATCTGTTGGCGGTGATGGCGGCGCTGCAAATACCCCACGCCGCGCTGGCGGGCTGGAGCGACGGCGCTTGCGTCGCGCTCATCGCCGCCCATCAGGCGCCCGGGCAGGTGGACGGCGTTTTTTTCTTCGGCTGCAATATGGACGCCAGCGGCGTTAAACCGTTGGCGCCCAGCCCGATCGTCGAGCGCTGTTTTGCGCGCCATGCGCAGGACTATGCCGCCTTGTCGCCGACGCCGGACGATTTCGAGGCGTTCGTCGCCGCCGTGAGCCTGATGATGAGCAGCCAGCCGGACTACCGCGCACAGGATTTGGCGGCCATTCGCGTGCCGGTGACGATCGTTCACAGCGAACACGATGAATTTATCCGCGCCGAACATGCCGCCTATCTTAGCCGCAGCATTCCCGGCGCCCGTTTGACGACGCTGCCGGGCGTCAGCCATTTCGCGCCGCTGCAGCGGCCCGCGCTGTTCAACCGCGCGTTGCTGGATTTTCTCGCCGATGTGATGTGCCGCGGCCGGCGCAAAGAAAACGGGCGCCAAACGGCGCCCAAGGCATGACAGGTTAGAAATCGACCGTCGCCTGCAGGCTCAGGCTGCGCGGTTCACCCTCAATCACGCGTAAATTACCGGCGCTGGAGGCATAGTACTCGCGGTTGAACAGGTTTTTCACATTCAGTTTCAGCTGGGTATGTTTCCCAAGCAGCTTGCTGTCCCAGGCGACAAAGGCATCCGCCACGGTATAGGCCGGCATGGTGAAACTGTTCTCCGGATCGCCGGCTCGGCGGCCGACGTAGCGCGCGCCGCCGCCAATGCGCACCTCGCCGGGCACCACCGGCAATGTCATGCGGCGGCTGAGGTACAGGCCGCCCATGTTGGTTGGGGCGTTGACCAGCCGATTGCCGACGTTGTCCGGGTTGAGGTTGTCTTCGACAATTTCGGTCTTGTCGTAGCTGTAGTTGGCGGTGAGATCCCAGTTGCGCGCCACTTCCCCGTTCAACTCCAGTTCAGCACCGGTGGAGCGCGCTTTGGGGATGCTGCGGGTCACGCCGTTGATAAAGATCGACATGTTGCTTTCATCAATGCGATAGAGCGCCAGCGTGGCGTCAAACGCCGGGGTGATCTGCCATTTTCCGCCCACCTCATAGGTGGTGCCGGTTTCCGGCGTGGCGACGTCGCCATTGTCGTCGATGGCGGTGGACGGCGTGAACGAACGGCTGTAATTGCCGTACAGCGACAGGCTCGGCGTCAGCTTATACACCAACCCCGCCTGCGGCAAAAACTGGTCGTCTTTGTCATTGAGCGTATTTTTCGGTTTCTGGAAACCGTTGCTGTTGTTCTGGTAATACGACTGATAGCGCGCGCCCAGCACCGCGATCCATTGATCGGTAAGATGAATGCTGTCCTTGGCGTACAGGGAACGGCTGAACAGCGTGGCGCGCAGGTTGCTTGACGCGTCGCTGTAGGTGGTGCTGTCGGTGACCGGCGTTTCGCCATACACCGGATCGTACATGTTGAAGGTCTTAGAGACCTTGCCGCGGTAGGAATAGGCCTTGTAGGTCTGATTTTTCTCGTAGTCCACGCCCAGCAGCAGGTCGTGCTGCATGCCGAACAGCTGGGGCGAACCGGTCAGATCCCAGGAGTAATAGTGGGTTTGATGATTGAAACCGCGGTTGGCGTCGGCGCGGCGTGAGACGATGCCGGTCGTGGTGTCGACCGCGGTGGCGCGCACTTCGTTGCTGTCGTAACGGCGTTGCAGCCAGGCGTAGTTGAACCGGGTCGTCCAGATCGGATCGAGCGCGTACTCATAATGGGCGTTCAGACGTTTGTTCTTGCCCCAGGCATGGTTCGCGTAGTCATCCAAGCGGCGGTTATAGGGCACATCGACCGGTTTGCCGTCGATAAATGCGGTGCCGCGATCGTAAGGAATGTCGTACTTGTATTCGCTGTAGGCGATGTTAAAGGAAGCCTGGTCGCCGAACCAACTGAGCGAGGGGGCGATCAGCGTGTGTTCGTCGCTGCCGAAATTGCGCCAGTAATCTGCGTGCTGGCGTTCGGCGATCAGGCGAAAGGCGAAGCCGCCGTCCAGCGGGCCGGTCACATCGACGCTGCCGCTGCCGCCGCCAAAACTGTTGGTGGCGCCGCTGATGCGGGTGTTCCAGTCATACTGCGGTTTTTTGCTGATCAGATTGATGACGCCGCCGGGGCTGAGGATGCCATACAGCAGCGACGCGGAACCTTTCAGGACCTCGACGCGATCGGTGGTGGCGTCCATGCTCAGCCCTTGGTTGCTGCGCACGCCGTCGATGAAGACCGAGCCGTCGGAGTTAACCCCGAACCCGCGTTTGACGAAGCCATCCTCGGTGCCGCCGAGCGTGTTGCCCTGGGTGACGCCGCTGACGAATTTCATCGCGTCATTGACGCTTTTGACCTGGAAGTCGTCAATCACCTGTGAGGTGACGACGCTGACCGATTGCGGCAGTTCACCGATTGGCGTGGCGGTTTTGCTGCCGGTTGAGGCGGTATCGGCGCTATAGCTGCCGGCAGGCAGGGCGGTGGCGGTCACCGTGATGGCGTCTTCCTTTTTTGCGTCGGGCGCGGCGGCGATCGTCAGGGCGGGAAACAGGCCGGCGATCAGGGGCAGCGTGCGGAAAACGTGATTTTTTTTGTTTTTGTTGGGGCGGCGAAGAACTGACTGGTGCATATAATTCCATGAAAAAATAATAAATAGTAACAATTATCATTATAATTATCATTTATAGGTTTTGAATAGAGAGGAATACCGGTATCCCTTCATTGCACGATTTAATTTTGTCATTAGGGAAAAAGACGGCGATTTTGCCGGTAAAAATTCGGATGGATGGCAATAACGATCGCAGTGACGGGAGGGACGCGGCAGTTTGTTCGTCGGAAGGGTGATTCCTGTCAATATATTGATACACAAATATATTTTCCCTTGATGAATAAACAGGTGTCCGGGCAGGAAAAACTGGCAATAATAGGCGGGTCGGCCGTTTATCTTCTCCTCATCGTCGACGGTTGTGACACGCAAAGACTGTCACCTTACGCTAGCGGAAGTCTCTGGATCCAAGATGCAAACCACCTCGTTGTCCGATACCCGGAAAATCTGGCCCGCGCTCAGCTTTTTTTTGCTGGTGTTCGCGCTGTGTCTGCTGGGCATCGTGAGCCGGCCCGGCAGTTTTCTGGCGATATTCTGGCCGGCTAACGCCGTGCTGCTGGCCGTTTTGGTGCGCCGCTCACGGTGGGCCACGCGCGCCGATTGGGGCATGGCGGTGTTGGGGTATCTGGCGGCGGATCTGCTGACCGGCAGCTCGCTGGAAAAGGCGCTGTTGTTGAACGCCGCCAATCTGGCCGGCGTGGTGGTAGGGTATCTGTTGTTCATGCGCCTGCCGCCGCCGGCGCGCACGCTGCAGCGTGGCGCTTCCAGCATGTATTTGTTCGGTATCTGCCTGGCCGCTGCCGCCGTTACCGGCGTTGTGGGCGCGGCGGCCTCGCAGTGGCTGTTCGGCAGGCCCTATTTGACCTCCCTGGCGCTGTGGTTCTCATCTGAATTCACCAACTACGTCACGCTGATGCCGTTCATTCTGGTGTTTCCCGCCGATTGGCGACATCGCCTGCGCGCGACCTGCGCCATGTTCACCCAGCGCAGCCAATGGCCGCAGGCGGGGGGGAAACTGGCGGTGTTGGCGCTGCTGGCGCTGGCGGCGGTCTGCAGCGTGCTGATCGGCGGCCCCGGCGCGGTGATCTTCCCGATGCCGGTGCTGCTGTGGCTGGCGATGTCCTTTTCGTTGTTCAGCACCATGATCGCGGTGCTGGTTTACGTGCTGTGGTGCCATCTGGCGATCGATTTCGGGTTGCTTAGCACCACGCTCGACATGAAGGTGCTGCAGAACGCGGTATCCATGCGCCTGGGCATCGCGCTGCTGGCGTTGGGGCCGATCGCCGTCGCCAGCATGAACTATGCGCGCAATGCGCTGCTGCGCACGCTGGAGCACGTGGCGAATCACGATGCGTTGACGCACGTGCTGACGCGCAATGCGTTTATGCAACGCGGCGAACGGTTGATAGACCAAAAGGGCGAGCTGGTGTGCGTCATGATGCTCGATATCGACTATTTCAAATCGATTAATGACCGTTTCGGCCATGCCGGCGGCGATCAGGCGCTGATGGCCTTTACCCGCGCGATCGCCGCCGATCTGAGCGTCGGTGACCTGTTCGGCCGCATGGGGGGCGAAGAGTTCGCCATCGTTTCGACGCTCGGCCAGCCGCAGCAGGGATGGCAATTGGCCGAACGCCTGCGGCAACGCATCGAAACGGAGTCTATCCTCATGCCGGCCGGGCATCCGCTGCAGATCACCGTCAGCATCGGCATGGTGACCTGCCCGGGCGGTTCCGGCCAAAGCCTGGCCGACCTGCTCAAACTAGCGGATCTGGCGGTGTACAAAGCGAAAAACGCCGGCCGCAACCGGGTCGCCACACCGGAATCGTCTCCGCCGGCCTGTCACGGCCGCTGAACTTCCGATCCGCGCTGCGTGCCTGCGGTCTAAACTGGTAAGGGACGCGGGCATTTCCGCCTGCGCCGAACCGACTGTCCTTAATCAGACAAGAGGATACCAGGATGAAATACGTAGACGGGTTTGTGGTGGCGGTGCCGGCCGCCAACAAGGAGGCTTATCACCGGCTGGCGGCCGCTGCGGCGCCGCTGTTCAAAGAGTTTGGCGCCACGCGCATCGTGGAGTGTTGGGGCGATGACGTGCCCGACGGCAAACTCACCGACTTTCGCGGCGCGGTAAAGGCGCAGGAGGGCGAAGTGGTGGTGTTCAGCTGGATAGAGTACCCCTCCAAGGCGGTGCGCGACGCCGCCAACCAGAAAATGATGAACGATCCGCGCATGAAGGCGCTGGGCGAGATGCCGTTTGACGGCAAACGCATGATCTTTGGCGGGTTCGCGCCGATCCTCGATGCGTAAAGGAGGCGCAGATGGCCAGAATTACGCAACATCTGTGGTTTGAAAAAGACATGGAAGCGGCGCTGAATTGCTACGTCGCGCTGATCCCCGGTTCGTCCGTGAACTGGTTTTCCGATCTGCCGGCGGATACGCCGAGCGGCCCGGCCGGCAGCGTGAAGCTGGCCTCCTTCACTCTGGGTGACCAGCGCTATGCGGCGATCGAGGCCGGGCCGTTGGATCCGTTCAATCACAGCTTTTCCGTGATGGTGGAATGCGACGATCAGGCGGAGGTTGACCGGCTGTGGGATGCGTTGAGCGAGGGCGGCGAGGCGGAGCAGTGCGGCTGGCTGCGCGATCGCTGGGGGCTGTGCTGGCAGATCGTGCCGCGGCGCCTGACCGAGCTGATGAACGACCCCGACGCCGCGCGCGTGCGGCGGGTCACGGAAGCGATGCTGCTGATGGGCAAAATCGACATCGCCGGCCTGGAAGCGGCGGCGCGGGACTAGCGGAAAGAGAACGTGGGAGAGAAAGGATGCATCGAGAGCGGCACAGTATTGAACGCATCGGCTGGCTGCGGGCGGCGGTGCTCGGCGCCAACGACGGCATCGTCTCAACGGCCAGTCTGCTGCTGGGCGTCGCGGCGGCCAGCGCCTCGCATTCCACGCTGATGATCGCCGGCGTCGCCGGGTGGGTGGCGGGCGCGATGTCGATGGCCACCGGCGAGTATGTGTCGGTCTCGTCGCAGGCGGATACCGAAAAGGCCGCGCTGGCGGAAGAGCAGGCGGAGCTGCTTGAAGACTACCCGGGGGAGTTTCGCGAACTGACGTCAATCTACGTGCATCGCGGTCTGGATCCGGCGCTGGCCCGGCAGGTGGCGGAAAAGCTGATGGCGCATGATGCGCTGGAGGCGCACGCGCGCGACGAACTGGGTATTTCCTCCGCCACCCGCGCCCGGCCGCTGCAGGCTGCGTTGGCGTCGGCCCTGAGTTTCTCCCTCGGCGCGCTGTTGCCGCTGCTGGTGGCGATGTGGGTACTGGTCGCCTGGACGCGGCCGGCGCTGGTGGCGTCGGCGCTGATTTCCCTCGGCGTTCTCGGCGGCATCGCCGCGAAAACCGGCGGGGCGCCGATCTTGCCGGGCGTGGCGCGCATCCTCGTCTGGAGCGCACTGGCGATGGCGGTTTCTTCCGGCGTCGGCCTGCTGTTTGGCGTGACGGCCGGCTAACGTCGCGCTTGCATCAATCTAGTGCACCTCAAGCTCAGAATTTATCATTTGTCAGCCGCCGGCGTTCGCGGCAAGGTGACGGCAACGCCAACATCAGTCAGGGACACTTATGCAGAAATCACAGATCCTATCGTGGGTCGCCCAGCATCCGCTGTTGCAACGCATGGTTGCGCTAGAGCCGATCACCTGGTTCAATCCGCGCGCGACAACGCTGGCCGCAGGGTTGCCCCACGTCGGGTTGACCGCCGCCGACGTCGCTGACGCGGAGCAGCGCCTGGCGCGTTTCGCGCCTTATCTTGCCGCGGCCTTCCCGGAAACCCAACCGACAAAGGGGATCATCGAATCCGAGCTGGTGGCGATCCCGGCCATGCAGCTCGCGTTGGATCGGCGCTATGGGCAGACGTTGGGCGGGCGCCTGCTGTTGAAAAAGGACAGCCATCTGCCGATTTCCGGCTCAATCAAGGCGCGCGGCGGCATCTATGAGGTGCTGACGCACGCGGAAAAGCTGGCGCTGGAGGCGGGGCTGCTGCACACCGGCGACGACTACGCCCGGCTGTTTTCCGACGAGTTCCGTCAATTCTTCAGCCAGTACCGCATCGCCGTCGGATCGACCGGCAATCTGGGATTATCCATCGGCATCATCAGCGCCCGGCTGGGGTTTGACGTCAGCGTGCACATGTCGGCGGACGCGCGGGCGTGGAAAAAACAGAAGCTGCGCGACAATGGCGTGACGGTGGTGGAATACGCCGACGATTACGGCGTGGCGGTCGAACAAGGGCGCAAACAGGCGGCGGACGATCCGAGTTGCTTCTTTATCGATGATGAAAACTCGCAAACCCTGTTCCTCGGCTACGCGGTGGCCGGCGGCCGCCTGAAGCGGCAGTTTGCCGAACAGGGTATCGTGGTGGACGCGCAGCATCCGCTGTTCGTTTATCTGCCGTGCGGCGTCGGCGGCGGGCCGGGCGGAGTCGCCTTTGGCCTCAAGCTGGCGTTCGGCGATCATGTTCACTGCATTTTCGCCGAACCGACCCATTCCCCTTGCATGCTGCTCGGCGTCTACAGCGGGTTGCATGACGGCATTGCGGTGCAAGATCTCGGCATCGACAACCGCACGGCGGCGGACGGACTGGCGGTGGGGCGCGCCTCCGGTTTTGTCGGCCGGGCGATGGAGCGCCTGCTGAGCGCGTTTTACACCCTGAGCGACGAAGAGATGTTCGCGCTGCTCGGGCTGTTGGACAGGCACGAGCATATCCAGCTGGAACCCTCCGCCCTGGCCGGCATGCCCGGGCCGTGGCGCGTTGCCGCTCACGCGCGGCAGCTCAGCGAGCAGGGCGTGAGCGCGGAGAGCCTGGCCCAGGCGACGCATCTGGTATGGGCGACCGGCGGCGGCATGGTGCCGACGGCGGAAATGGCGAAATACCTCGCCGCCGCGCAAACGGCGCCGTGAGCCAATAGCGCCGAGGCTTGCGCTCGCTTCCTGTTTTTAGGCGGCGAGCGCGGTTTGACAAGCGCCGGTTCCCTCCGGCCCAGGGGCAACGTCAGACCGGGCGCTCATGATGTTTTTGAAATGTTAACAAAATCACAACTCCCCACGCCGCAGTCACGGCTTAAATCTCCATATCCAATTAATAGTAAATAAAATTATTTTATTTACCGCTTTCTGATGTTCGTTTATCGCACGCTTATTTTTTTAACAATATTGAAGCATTCGCCGTGGGGTGGTTTGATTTGATTGTCGATTAACGAACTATATTCCGATAATCGCACAAATTAACCCTCTCGCCGGCTCGCAGCCGGCTGTTCCGTGCGGTGAGGTTTGCCGCACTCTCTGAGGAGCAAGCCATGCCGCATGATAACAACGTAGAAATTCGAGGGTTTATCGATAACCAGCCATTTTCTCGCTACCAGTGGTTGATACTGGTTTTGTGTTTTTTGGCGGTCGCGCTGGACGGTTTCGATACCGCCATTATCGGCTTCATCGCCACGTCGCTGGTGCAGGAGTGGGGAATAGACAAAACCGCGCTGGGGCCGGTAATGAGCGCCGCGCTGGTCGGTCTGGCGGTAGGCGCGTTGGCCGCCGGCCCGTTGGCGGATCGCATCGGCCGTAAGAAAGTGCTGGTGATTTCGCTGCTGCTGTTCGGCGGCTTCAGCCTGCTGACCGCCTTCGCCGGCTCGCTTTCGACGCTGACGCTGCTGCGTTTTTTGACCGGGCTGGGACTGGGGGCGGCCATGCCGAACGCCGCCACGCTGATGTCGGAATATGCCCCTCAGCGCTGCCGAGCCCTGATGGTGAATCTGATGTTTTGCGGTTTCCCTCTCGGTTCGTCGCTGGGCGGTTTTTCTTCCGCCTGGCTGATCCCGCATTTCGGCTGGCAGAGCGTGATGGTGCTGGGCGGCGTTATGCCGTTGCTGCTGGCGCTGGTCCTGATCGCCGCCTTGCCTGAATCCGTGCGCTTCATGGTCGCGCGTGGCTATGCCGCAGAGCGCATCGCCAAGGTGCTGAAACGCATTGCGCCGATCCGAATGACGCCGTCGCCGCGCTTCATGTTGCAGGAAGAAGGGCAGGTAAAGGCAGCGTCGCCGCTGGGCATGATCTTTTCGCGTCGCTATCTGCTGGGCACGTTGATGCTGTGTCTGACTTACTTCATGGGATTGATGATCTTCTATCTGCTGACCAGTTGGCTGCCGCTGCTGATCCGTGAAACCGGCGCCTCCGTTACGCAGGCGTCGCTGATCACCGCGCTGTTTCCGCTCGGCGGGGGACTCGGCGTATTGATTATCGGTTGGTTGATGGATCGCATGAACCCGCACAAGGTGGTGGCCGTCGGCTATTTGCTGACCGGTTTGTTCGTCGGCATCATCGGCTATGTCTATACCTCTCCGCTGCTGATGGCGCTCACGGTGTTCATCGCCGGCACCTGCATGAACGGCGCCCAGTCATCCATGCCGGCCCTGGCGGCCGGGTTCTATCCCACCCAGAGCCGGGCGACCGGCGTGGCCTGGATGCTCGGTCTCGGGCGTTTTGGCGGCATTCTGGGGGCGATGAGCGGTGGCGTACTGATGCAGATGCAGCTGTCGTTCAGCACCATTTTCACGCTGTTGGCCATCCCGGCGCTGATCGCGGCGCTGGCGCTGTTCGCCAAACACCTTTCCGGCGGCTACCCGGCGCTGCCGGCGCCGCTCAACAAAATGCTATGAGGGAGTCATGCTATGCGCACACAGGTTGTGATCATCGGCGCCGGTCCGGCCGGCTTGATGTTGTCCCATCTGCTGCACCTGCAAGGTGTGGAATCGGTGGTGTTGGAAACGCGCAGCCGGGAGGCGGTGGAATCGACCATTCGCGCCGGGGTGCTCGAACAGGGGACCGTCGATCTGCTCGAGCAGACCGGATTGGGGGAGCGGATGCGGCGGGAAGGGGCGCGGCATCAGGGGATCCGCTTGGCGTTCGGCGGCCGGCAGCACCGCATCGATCTGGCCGGATTGACCGAGCGCGCCGTCACCGTCTATGCCCAGCATGAAGTCTTGAAAGACCTGATCGCTGCGCGTCTGGCTGCGCAGGGCCATCTGTTTTTCGAGGTGGAACAGGTTGAATTGAAGGCGCTGGACAGCGCGCAGCCCGAGGTTCACTACCGTCATGGCGACCAGCCGCGCCGGCTGCGCTGCGACTTTGTCATCGGATGCGACGGATTCCACGGCATCAGCCGCGCGGCGATGCCCGGCGGGCTGCGGCAGGATTACACCCGCACCTATCCGTTCGGCTGGTTCGGCATTCTGGTCGAAGCGCCGCCGTCCAGCGAAGAGCTGATCTACGCCTGCCATCCGCGCGGTTTTGCGTTGATCAGCACCCGTTCGCCCGGCGTGCAACGCATGTATTTTCAGTGCGATCCTGCGGAACAGGTCGATCAATGGTCGGACGATCGTATCTGGCGCGAGTTGGAGCAGCGGCTGGAAAACCATGAAGGCTGGACGCTGAAAAAGGGCCGCATATTTCAGAAAAACGTGGTGGGCATGCGCAGCTTCGTTACCGAACCGATGCGCTACCGGCGCTTGCTGTTGGCGGGCGACGCGGCGCATATCGTGCCGCCGACCGGCGCCAAAGGGTTGAATCTGGCCATGGCCGATGTTTGCCTGTTGTCCCAGGCGCTGGAGACGTTTTACCGGCGAGGCGACTGGCAACGGCTGGACGATTACAGCGACACCGCCTTGCAGCGGGTCTGGCGCGCCGAGCATTTTTCCTGGTGGATGACCCACATGCTGCATACCCGGCGGGAAGACACGCCTTTCGAACACCGGCTGCAACTCTCAGAGCTGCAGTACACGGTGAAATCGCGCAGTGCCATGACGATGCTGGCGGAAAATTATGTCGGGGCGCCATTCCCGGCGATATAAGCGAAAACGCCCATGCCGGGCGGCATGGGCGAGAAGGGGCGTCACCGCCCCTGAACTGCGGCGGTTACAGCTGTTCGCCGTTGCTGGCGATCACCCGACGATACCAGTCGAAGCTTTTCTTGCGCGACCGTTCCAGCGTGCCGGTGCCGTCGTCGTGTTTATCGACGTAGATGAAGCCGTAGCGCTTGCTGTACTCGCCGGTAGTGAACGACACGCAGTCGATGCAGCCCCACGGCGTATAGCCGATCAGGTCTACGCCGTCTTCAATCACCGCTTTTTTCATCTCTTCGATATGGGCACGCAGATAGTCGATGCGATAGTCATCGTTGATCCGGCCATCCGCTTCCACCTTGTCGAAGGCGCCGAAGCCGTTTTCCACGATAAACAGCGGCTTCTGGTAACGTTCATACAGCACGTTCAGCGAATAGCGCAGCCCGACCGGATCGATCTGCCAGCCCCAGTCGGAGGCTTTGACGTGCGGGTTCGGCACGTTGCCCGGGAAGCCGAACATGCCGTCGCTGCCGTCCACCGCGTTGGCCTGCAGCGCATTGCTCATGTAATAGCTGAAGCCGATGTAATCGGTGCAGCCCTCGCGCAGGATCTGCGCGTCCTGCGGCTGCATCTCGATCTTCAGCCCTTTGCGTTCCCAGTCACGCAGCAGGTAGCTGGGGTAGTAGCCGCGCATTTGCACGTCGGTATACAGATAGCGCTGGTGCATCGCTTCCACGGCGTACATCACGTCGTCCGGCTTGCAGGAATAAGGGTAGAACGGCACGCAGGCCAGCATGCAGCCGATCTTGAATTCCGGGTTGATCTGATGGCCGAGTTTGACCACCTGCGCGCTGGCGACGAACTGGTGGTGCAACACCTGGTACAGCGTCTGCTCAGGGTTGTCTTCCTGGGTGTAGTCCACGCCGGAACAGCAGTAACCGAACAGCGGGTAGCGGTAGTTACTCTGGTTGTTGATTTCGTTGAAGGTCATCCAGTACTTCACTTTTTCGCGGTAGCGGCGCATCACCACTTCGCTAAAGCGCACGAAGAACTCCACCACCCGGCGATTTTTCCAGCCGCCGTAGGCTTTTACCAAATGGTAAGGCATTTCGAAGTGGGACAGGGTGATCACCGGCTGGATGCCGTATTTCAGCAATTCGTCGAACAGGTCGTCGTAAAACTGCAGGCCGGCTTCGTTCGGCGTTGCTTCGTCGCCGTTCGGGAAAATGCGCGTCCAGGCGATCGAGGTACGAAAACACTTGAAGCCCATCTCGGCGAACAGCGCCACGTCCTGCTTGTAGCGGCCGTAGAAGTCCACCGCTTCGTGGTTGGGATAGCGATAGCCGTCGAGCACGCCGTCGGTCATCACGCGATCCACGCCGTGCGAACCGCCGGACAGCACGTCGGCGATGCTTGGCCCTTTGCCGCCCTGATCCCAACCGCCTTCAACCTGGTGCGCGGCGACCGCGCCTCCCCACAGAAAATCTTTCGGCAACTGTTTCATCGTCAATGTCTCATCTTATTTAATGAAGGGTAATAACGTTCGCGTTGCCAATAGAGTAACAAGACCGAAAGAAATGTCACGATATAACAAATCGCCGTAAAACGTGATTTGTCACAATAAAAAAACAGCCTGTTTTATTTTATCGCGTTCATTCTTCCCAGGCGCTTGCCGATGGTTTCAATAATATAAAGCACGGGAATTTGCGTAGTAATATTATGATGATCGCCGATCAAGTGTTGCGGGACGTGATAAGACAGATTGAAGTCCGCCAGCCGCGCCAGCGAAGAGGTTTCGTTGTTGGTGATGCTGATGATTTTACAGTGGTGCAGGCTGAACTGGCTGGCCAGCCGCAGGATCTCTTCGGTTTCGCCGGAAACCGACAACATGATCGCCACCGCGCTTTTATACATATCGCTGTTGACGGGATAATAAGGATCGTCGATATGAGTGCTAAATTTTCCGACGTTGGAAAAGAAACGCGCGCCATATTTCCCCAGGGCGCCGGAGGTGCTGATGCCGACGAAAATAATTCGCTCGGCGGCGGCGATATGCCGCACCGCTTCATCGAGCAGTTGATTAAATTCATCGTTGCTGACGCTTTTAAAAAAACTGAGAATTTCGCCGATGCCGGAATCGACCGGCGGCGCATCGGTTTGCTCCAGGTACAGTTTGAAACGGATGCGAAATTCCGAATAGCCGTCACACCCCATTTTTTTGCAAAATCGCAGCACGGTGGTGGTGGACACGCCGGCGGCCTCGGCCAGTTCGCGGATGGTCATGTACATCACTTGATTCTTGTGTTTGCTGACGTAGTTATAAACCATCAGCTCCAGGGCGTTGAGCGCGGCGATTGCTTTGTGGGTAAACATGAGTCGATCCGGCGGCTGAAAACGGGAAGTGTATCTGCGGGTTAACATAGCAAAATTCCCCGCTGCTGGCACTGCCGAACAAAAAAGAAAAGCCGCACCAGTCAGGGGCGGCCCAGGGTTCACGACGAACAAATAAAGCAAAACGTTCCGGAAGACATGCCATGAAAACGCGTTTCATCACACAGGGTTAGCATAGGTCAGCTTACTCCGGCGGCAAAATGCCGGTTTCTGCTTTCTAAAGCCAAAGCGCGGCAAAGGCTACGGCGCCTCGGGCTTATCTTCGGACCAGCGGGCGGCGTTGACGTCCACCTTACCCGGCAGCAGTCCGATGGCGGTGAATTTATCCGCCAACTGCTGCTGCTGTCTGAACACCTTCGGCGACATGCGCTGGCTGCCGAACGGCATGCGGGCGATGGCTCTGGCCCAAATCGCCTGATCCAGGCCGGTGCTCTGAGCGAGGATCGCCGCCGCTTCCTGCGGATGGCCGTTGGCCCAGTCGCTCAGCGCGCCGAGCTGTTGAATCACCTGCTTGGCGCTGTCCGGGTAGGTTTCGGCAAAGCGGCGGCTGGCGAGATAGAAGGTGTAGTGCGGCACCAGGCCTTCCGCGTCTTTCAGCCGGCGGGCGTTGGCATGGGTTTCCACCTCGGCGTAGTAGGGATCCCAAATCACCCAGGCGTCGACGCTGCCGCGCTGGAAGGCGGCGCGGGCATCGCTCGGCGGCAGATAGACCGGCGTGATGTCCTTGTAGCTCAAGCCGGCCTGTTCCAGCGCGCTCACCAGCAGGTAATTGACGTCCGACCCTTTGTTCAACGCCACGCGTTTGCCTTTCAGATCGGCCACGGAGCGGATCGCCGAATCCTGCGGCACCACGATGGCTTCGGTTTTCGGGCTGGGCGGCGAATGCGCCAAATAAACCAGATCGGCCTTGGCGGCTTGCGCGAAGGCCGGCGGGGCGTCGCCGGTCGCCGCCAGATCGATGCTGCCGACGTTCAACCCTTCCAACATCTGCGGGCCGGCGGGGAATTCTATCCAGCGAACCTTGACGCCCTGCGGCTCCAGGGTTTTCTCCAGCGTGCCGCGGTATTTCAGCAGCGCAAAAATGTTGGCTTTCTGGTAACCGATGGTGATTTGTTGCGGTTTCTCCTGCGCGTCGGCCGGCAGGCTAAACAGGCCGAGCAGCAGGGCGGCGATCAGCGGCGTTGTGAGTTTTCTCATCCTGATTTTCCGATAGGCGAAGTGAACGGTAGCGATGACGCGCTGGGCGTAACGCCATGAAACGGCATTTAAATTTTCCTGCGGCGGGATAAGGGCGATGATAATGAGCGGCGCAGTGGCGTGTAAAGCGCCCGCTTATGCTGAATAATGCCTTGCTTAGCCAGAAATCAGCTTAAGCGGGAGAGGGTGAGCTCGACGTTATGCCGCGTCACGCTCGCGCGAACGCGCCAGCAACAGTGGAACCAACAGATATAGGGCGGCGGCCAACGCCCAGACCAGGCCCGGCCAGACATCGCGCGTGGCGGCGTACAGCGCCGTCGCCACCAGTGGCCCCGCGACGCCGATCAGGCTGCCCATGCTGGCCAGCGTCCCTTGCAGCTCGCCCTGATGATCGTCGTCCACCTTTTGCGCCATTAACGCCTGCAGCGCGGGCAGCGCCATACCGCCCGCCGCGAAGAACGGCAGCAAGGCGAAAGGTGCCCAGCCGCGCGTGGCGATCGACAGCAGCGCCAGGCCCATTGCGTCGGCGGCCAGGCCGATCAGCAGCGCCTTGCGTTCGCCGAGCCGCGCGACCAGCGGGCCGATGGCGAAGGCCTGCGACAGCGCGTGGCAGGCGCCGTAACCGGCCAGCGACAGGCCCGCTACCATCATGCTCCAGCCGAAACGATCCTGACCGTATAAAATCCACAATGTGGCCGGCGCCTGCGAAACCAGCGCCATGATCAGGTAAATACCGGCCAGCGGCAGCAGGCCAGGCTTGCCGTGCAGCCGTCGCAATGACGAAAAGGGATTGAGGCGGATTTTCTCGGCGGCGCGGGCGCGGGGTTTACGCGATTCCGGCAGCAGGAAAAACGCCATCGCCAGGTTGACGGCGTTCATCGCCGCCGCCGCCAGGAAGGGCGCATGCAGATGCCACTCGCCCAGCGAACCGCCGAGCAGCGGGCCGACGATAAAACCGACGCCAAATACCGCGCCCACCAGGCCGAAACGCCGCGCGCGTTGACCGGCCGGCGTAATGTCGGTGACGTAAGCGGTGGCGACCGCCATGTTGGCGCCGGTGATGCCCGCCAGCAACCGGCCCAGATAGAGCCAGGCCAGCGTCGGCGCGAACGCCATCAGCAAATAGTCGGCCGCCGCGCCGGCGAGCGAGATGAGCAGCACCGGCCGCCGGCCGAAACGATCGCTCAGCGCGCCGAGGATCGGCGAGAACAGAAATTGCATTAACGCATAGGCCGCCAGCAGGGCGCCGTAGTGCAGGCTGCCGGCGTCAAGACCGCCCAGCGAACGCAACAACGCCGGCAGAATCGGCATGATCAGACCGATGCCCACCGCATCCAGCAACACCGTCAACAAAATAACCAGCATGGGTTTTTTCAAAATTGTGACTCTAACAGTGATAGAGTATTGAGTATTCCACAGTTACCCTATCAGTGATAGAGAGATGAGCGAAAAAAATACTGCGACACGTTTAACGCGAGAAACCGTCCTGCGCGGGGCGCTGGCGTTGCTGAACGACATCGGCATCGATGCCCTGAGCACCCGCCGCCTGGCGCAACATTTGGGCGTGCAATCTCCCACGCTCTATTGGCATTTCAAGAACAAGGCCGAGCTGCTGAAGGCGATGGCGGAAACCATCATGCTGGATCACCGTGAAGAGGTGCCCGCCGACATGCCCTGGCAGGATTGGGTTGTCACCAATGCCGGCAACTTCCGTCGGGCGCTGCTGGCTTACCGCGACGGCGCGCGTCTGCATGCCGGCACCCGGCCGCAGGAGCCGCAATTCGCCGTCATTGAGGCCAAGGTGGCGCTGCTGTGCCGGGCGGGGTTGACGCCGGAGCGCGCGGTAAACCTGCTGTTCGCCGTCGGGCGTTTCGTGGTGGGCTGGGTGCTGGAGGAACAGCAAATGCAGCCTGACGATCCGCTCAATGACGCCGACCGCCGCCGTTATCCGCTGCTGTGCCAAGGCTGGGAAACATTGCAGGAGAAGGGCGCGGATGCGCTGTTCGAAGCCGGGGTGCGGCTGTTGGTCGACGGCGCCGAGGCCGGACTGGCGATCGACAATAATCACGGGCGGCAATCATAAAAGCGCGCTTATCTATCGGAAATTTATAGAAAATACCCACTTTTCGTTAAAGCCATGGCGGCTACATTCCCTTAACATCGTCAAGTCTTTTGATGATAATTATTAGCACGCTGCGCAATTATTCACCGCAGTGATGTTACGGATTAAATCCGTTTGTTTAAGGGATAGTTTCACCATGGAAATCAACGTTAATGGCCGGGTGGTTCCGCTCGGCAATCTCGCGCCCGACACGCCGCTGCTGTACGTTTTACGCAACGATCTGCACTTGAATGGCCCCAAATATGGCTGCGGCCTGGGGGAGTGCGGCGCCTGCACGGTGCTGATCGACGGCGTCGCCGCGCGTTCTTGCTCAATGCCGCTGGCCGCCGTAGGAAGCAAGTCCGTCACCACGCTGGAAGGCCTGGGCACGCCGGAGGCGCTGCATCCGGTTCAGCAGGGATTTATCGATGAGCAGGCGGCGCAGTGCGGTTACTGCGCCAACGGCATGATCATGACGCTGGTCGCGTTGTTCGAACGCGAGCCGGATGCAGATGAACAAACCATCAAGAAAGAGCTGGCCTACAACCTGTGCCGCTGCGGCACCCACCTTGAGATCTTGCGCGCCGCCGAGCGCGCCCGCGATCTGCTGGCTGCGCGGAGGCAAGCATGAGCCGCCTCGAACTGACCCGCCGACAGTTGTTGCAAGCCGGCGGTGTGGTGATGGTCAGCAGTCTGCTGCCCGCGCCGTTTAACGCCTTCGCCGCCGAGACGGTTGCATCGCCTGCCGATCTGCCGCTGGATCGGGTGGACAGCTTTATCAGCCTCACCGCCGACGGCCGGGTGACGGCCTTCAATGGCCATGTCGATCTCGGCACCGGCATTCGCACCGCGCTGGCGCAGATCGTCGCCGACGAAATTTGCGTGCCGTTCGAGCACGTCACGATGATCCTCGGCGATACGCAACGCACGCCGGATCAGGGGCCGACCATCGCCAGCGCCACCATACAGGTCACGTCGGTGCCGCTGCGGCAGGCGGCGGCGCAGGTGCGACATATGCTGACGGCGCTGGCGGCCAAAGCCTTCGAACTGCCGGCCGACCAGCTGACGGCGGCGGCGGGACAGGTGTTTGTGACCAAGCACCCGGGGCGTTCCTTGAGCTATGCGCAGCTGGCGAGCGGGCAAAATCTGCATGTGACGCTGGATAAAAACGTGCCGCTGAACGGTGAACAGCAGGGCCGCTATGTCGGCCGCGCCGTCGCCCGGGTCGATATTCCGGCCAAGGTCAGCGGGGGGCTGACCTACGTGCACGACCTGCGCTTGCCCGGCATGCTGCATGGCCGGGTGGTGCGCCCGCCTTACGCAGGCGCCGACAGCAGCGCGCCGCTGGGCGGTGGCCTGTTGTCGGTGGATGAAAGTTCGATCGCGCACCTGCCGGGCATCGTGAAACTGGTGGTGATCAATGATTTCATCGGCATTGTGGCCGAGCGCGAAGAGCAGGCGATCGCCGCCATGCGCCGGCTGAAAACCGAATGGAAACCCTGGGCCGGCCTGCCGGACCTGTCGCCGGAGGCGCTGCCCGCCGCGCTGGAAGCCAACCCGAAAACCGACCGCGTGCTGCGCGATGATGCGGGCACGGACGAGGCGTTGGCATTGCTGCATACCGAAGTGCAGGCGGACTATGTCTGGCCTTACCATCAGCACGCCTCGATCGGCCCCTCCTGCGCGGTAGCGGAGGTCAAAGACGGGCGGGCGCAGGTGTGGTCCGGCACGCAAAACCCGCACGATCTGCGCAAAGATATCGCCAGGCTGCTCGAGCTGCCGTCTGAGCAGGTGCACATCACCCGCATGGAAGCCTCCGGCTGCTATGGCCGCAACTGCGCCGACGACGTCTCGGCGGACGCGGCGCTGTTGGCGCGGGCCACCGGCCGCCCGGTGCGGGTGCAGCTGATGCGTGAACAGGAATCCGGCTGGGAGCCGAAGGGCACCGGCCAACTGATCCGGGTGCGCGGCGGCCTCGACGCGCAAAATCGGGTGGCGGCTTACGAGTTGAAAACCAGCTATCCCTCCAACAATGCGGTGACCTTGCCGCTGGTGTTGACCGGCAAGGTGGCCAACCGGGCCGACGTGCAACAGATGGGCGATCGCACCGCCATTCCGCAATACGCGTATCCGCACATGCGGGTGATCTGTCAGGACGCCGCGCCGATCGTGCGGGCGTCGTGGATGCGCGGCGTTTCGGCGCTGCCCAACGTGTTCGCCCATGAATCCTGGATCGACGAGCTGGCCTGGCGCGCCGGCGAGGATCCGATCGCGTTTCGCCTGCGTTACCTGAACGATCCGCGCGCGGTGGCCTTGATTGAGGCCCTGAAGCGCCAGGCTAACTGGCAAGACGGCCCGGCGCACCGCTCGCGCGCCGCCGGGGCCGAAGTGGTGAGCGGCCGCGGCTTCGCCTATGCGCGCTATTTCCACAGCAAATTCCCCGGCTTCGGCGCCGCCTGGGCGGCCTGGGTGTGCGATCTCAGCGTCAATCGCCTTTCCGGGCAGATCACGCTCAATAAAATCTTCGTGGCGCATGATTGCGGCCGGATGATCAATCCGGCCGGGGTGCGCCATCAGGTGCACGGCAACATTATCCAATCCGCCAGCCGGGTGCTGAAAGAGTTTGTGACCTTCAACGCGTCGGGTGTGACGTCATTGGACTGGGGCGGCTATCCGATCCTGCGCTTTGACGAATTGCCGCAGATCGATATCCAACTGATCGACCGCCCGGACGAAGCGCCGATGGGCGCAGGAGAGTCCGCCTCGGTGCCGAGTGCGGCGGCGATCGGCAACGCGCTGTTTGACGCCCTCGGCGTGCGCCTGCGCGAGGTGCCGTTCACACCGGCGCGGGTGCTCGCCGCGCTGCGCGCTCAGGCCGGCCATTAACCCCCCGTAACGAACAAGGACAGCAAAGATGAGTAAGATGAAAAAAATCGTCGGGTGGGGCGGCGTCACGGTGATCGCCGTTGTGGTCGCCGGCGTGGTCGCCAGTTGGCAGCCGGAGATTGCGCCGCTCGCCGCCGATGCGACCCACAGTTTCAGCGAGACGCAGATCGCGCGCGGCAAAACGTTGGCCGATCTCGGCGACTGCGCCGTGTGCCACACCCGTGCGGGCGGCGAGCGCAACACCGGCGGGTTGGCGATGGAGATCCCCTTCGGCACCATTTACACCACCAACATCACGCCGGACGTGGAAACCGGCATCGGCAGCTGGAGCTACGCGGCGTTCGAACGCGCCATGCGCCACGGCGTCGATCGCCAGGGCCGCTATCTCTATCCGGCGTTTCCCTATACCGCCTTTACCCGCACCCGCGACGACGATCTGCAGGCGCTGTATGCCTATCTGATGTCGCAGCCGCCGGTCAAGTACCGGCCGCCGGCCACCGATCTGCACTTTCCGTTCAACATTCGCCAGGGCATCTTTGCCTGGAACCTGCTGTTCCTGACGCCGGGCGCGATGCCGGAACAGGCGACCCAAAGCGCCGACTGGAACCGCGGCGCGTACCTGGTCGAAGGGCTGGGGCACTGCAGCGCCTGCCACTCGCCGCGCAACGTGCTGTTTGGCGAGAAAACCGGTGACGAGCACCTGGCCGGCGGCGTGGCGGAGGGATGGACGGCGCCGGCGTTGACCGGCCGCTCGCCCGCGCCGCTCGCGTGGACGCAGCAGGATCTGGTCGATTTCATGCGCACCGGCTACTCGGCCAACCACGGCGTCGCCGCCGGCCCGATGGCGCCGGTGATCGAAGAAGGGCTGTCGCGCTTGCCGCAGGCCGATCTGCAGGCGATCGCCGTCTATCTGCGCAGCTATCATCCTGAAACGGCGGCGGGCGCTACGGCGACAACGTTAAACGCTCAGGCGGAGCGCCAGGTGGAGCCTCTGAGTTCGGCAGGGGCGCGGCTGTTTTCCGGCGCCTGCATGGCTTGCCATGCGCAGGAAAAAGGCGCGCAGATGGCGGGGGTGCGGCCGTCTCTGGCGCTGAACACCAACCTGTTCGCCGACGCGCCGGACAACGCCATTCGCGTGGTGCTGGACGGCATACAGCGGCCGGCGAACGCCGAGCTGGGCTATATGCCGGGCTTTCGCCATAACCTGAATGACGCGCAGATCGCCATTCTGCTCAACTATCTGCGGCAGCATTACGCCGGTCAGGCGCCGTGGCCGGACTTGGCGGCGCAGGTCAGCCGTTTGCGCGCCGAAACCGCGCAGAAATAGCCGCCTGGGGCTGGACAGCCGCGCCGCGTTGACGACAATAGACCTTTTCACATGGACAGAGGCAGTAAAATGAATACGTTAGACGCGATCCGCCAACGCCGCGCCACCAAGCAGTTCGATACGCAGCAGGTGATGACGCTCGAAGAGAAAAAAGCGCTGTTGAACATTGCGCTGCAGGGCGCTCCCAGCGCGTTTAACCTGCAGCACTGGCGCCCGCTGCTGATCGAAGATCGCGCGCAGCGCGAGAAAATTCGCGAGGCGGCGTGGGGGCAGGCGCAGGTGACCGACGCGTCGATGCTGGTCGTGCTGTGCGGCGATCTGTCGAGTTGGGAATCGAAGGTAAAAACCGTTTGGGCCGACGCGGCGGAGCCGGTGCAGCAGTTCATGATCCCGGCCGTCGATCAGTATTATCGCGGTAAACCGCAGGTGCAGCGCGACGAAGTGATGCGCAGCAGCGGCATCTTCGCCCAGACGTTGATGCTGGCGGCCAAGGCGCAGGGCTACGACTCTTGCCCGATGGACGGTTTTGATTTCGACGCGGTGGGCGAGATTATCAATAAGCCGGCGCATTATCAGATCGCGCTGATGGTCGCTATCGGCAAGGCGGCGGGGCAACCTTACCCGCGCATCGGCAAGCTGCCGTTCGACGAGGTGGTGAAAACCGATCGCTTCTGAGCTGAACGGTGAATGACAAAAGGGAAGGCTTGCGCCTTCCCTTATTTTTTTATGACGCACAGTTCATTCCAGTAACTGAAACGGATGCGCCGTTGCAGGCGGTGATGCCACATAGAACACTCCTTCTACCCTACACGGTTTAAATAAATAGCACCGCGCCGAACACAAGGCGAATGCCTTATTGTGCATAGCTTGCCCGTCGGACGGGATTAACCGATTTTACCGGCCCGGTGCGCGGCGGGCGCCCATCGCCAGCCGAAGTTCATGCCCGCGGCCGCGCCGAGAATGGCCAGCGTGCCCAGCAGCTGCAACAGGCTGAGACGGTGCCCGAACGCCGCCCAGTCCACCACGATCGCCACTGCCGGGTAGATAAACGACAGCGCGCCAACCAGAGCGGTGGGGATTTTCTGGATAGCGCCATAGAGCAACGTGGACATCACCCCGGTATGCACCAGGCCGAGGGTCGCCAGCAGCAGCCAGTCGAGCGGTTCTGCGGGAAGGTGGGCCAGACCGGCGAACGGCGCCATCGCCACCGCGCCAACGGTCAGTTGAATCAACACGATGAGCTGCGGCGGCAACGCGGCCAGCTGTTTGACGATCGCTGCCGCCAGGGCGTACATCAGGGCCGCACCGAGCGCCAGCGCCACGCCCAGCAGATAGTCGCCATCGCCGCCACCGCTCTGCCGGCCGGTGACGATCAACACCATCCCGGCGAACGCCAGCAGAAGCCAGCCCAGCCGATTAGCCGTCAGTTTTTCGCCGAACAGCAGCGCTCCCAGCGCCACCAACATAAACGGTTGAACATGGTAGGTCACGGTGGCGACAGCGATCGAGGCATGCGCATAGGCGGCAAACAATAGCGTCCAGTTGAGCACCAGCGCGAGGCCCCCCAGGACGGCGAAAGCCAGCTGCCGCCGGTTGATGGCGCCTGATTTCAGTTGCCCAAGCGCGGCGCAGGTGGCCAGCATCGCCAGCGCGCCGAACGCGCAGCGCCAAAACACCACCGTGGCGGGCGGCTGCCCTAACACGATCACCGGCCAACCGACGGTGCCGGAGATCGTCATGGCGAGGATCATTTGCACTGCGCCGCGCGTTTTCGTTTTCATGTCGTTTCCCTCGCGGCCTGACCGTGCTTGTGGTGAAGTCGCTTAATCATTAAAATGAACAATCGAACATTATGATGAACATGGTTGACGGCGTTCGTCAAGTCGAACAAATGAATGGTATAACGAACAATGAGCGAGAGCCTAATGCAGAACATCACGCCGATCGGCCTCTTGTCGGCGGCAATCCGCCGTGAGCGGGAGCGATTGAACCTGTCCGTCACCGAACTGGCGAAGCGCGCGGGTATCGCCAAGTCCACGTTGTCGCAGCTCGAAGCCGGCAGCGGTAATCCCAGTCTGGAAACGCTGTGGGCGTTGGCGATGGCGCTGGATGTGCCGGTCAGCCGACTGATTTCGCAACCCAGCAGGCAGGTGCAAGTGATCCGCGCTCATGAGGGGACCGCGGCGGTGTCAGAGCAGGGCAACTACGCCGCCACGTTGCTGGCCACTTGTCCACCGGGCGCGCAGCGCGACATTTACCGGCTGCGGGTGCAGCCCGGCGAAGTCAAACTTTCCCGGCCGCATCCGCCGGGCACCGTCGAGCATGTGATCATCAGCAGTGGACGGGCGCGCCTTGGCCCGGCGGATCAGCCGCAGGTGCTGAGCGCCGGGGATTACATCAGTTACTCCGCCGATCGCGAGCACGTTTTCGAGGCCCTGGAGCCGGAGACCACCGCTGTGATGCTGATCGAGCAGGGCTAGCACGGCGTTGACGGTTCGTTTATTGAAAATGATTCTCAATTATATTAGTGTGCCCGCCTGTTTTGACGCCGGGGCAGACGCGTAGCCCGGCGTCGCCGTTTGTTGCCCTTCAAGGACCGAAGATGAAAATCGCTATTCCTTCCATACTGTTACTCGCCGGTTTGACGGCGACGCACCCGGCCACCGTGTTGGCCGCTGCACCGCCCGCCGCGGCGGATCAGGGCCAGAACGACACGGCCAACAACGATTTCAGCTTCGTGCGCTATCGCGCGGATTACCGCGTTAACGCCAACGCCACCAACGTGAAGACGGAAAGCTACGAAGTGCTGCTGAAAACCAAGGCGGCGGTCGAAAAATTCAGCCAGATCCGCCTGAGCTACAGCGAGAAAATGGAAACGCTGGAGGTGGTCGCCGCCTATACGCTGACCGCCGACGGCCAGCGCCACGATGTGGCGCCCGATCGCATTTATACCCAGGAAAGCTATTCCAGCGCCACGGCGCCGCTGTATGCCGATCGCAAGGTGCGCGTCATCGTGTTCTCCAACCTGGCGCCGGGCTCGCGCGTGGTGTACGAACTGCGCCGCACGCAGAACACCCCGTATTTCCCTGACTATTTCGGCCTGTGGGAGACGTTCAGCGTTTTCGATCAGTTCGACGACGCCGAAGTGACCCTGCAGGCGCCGGCCAAGCTGCCGATGCATATCTTCACGCGCGGCGTCGAGGGCGGGGACCAACCGCAAATCCGCAACGGCCAGGCGCACTGGCGCTGGCATTATTCGCGCAGCGCGCCGATGAAGGCGCAAAACTGGGCGGCGGACAGCTGGACCTTCAGCCCGACCATCATGGCCAGTACCTACCGCGAGTGGCCGCAGTTGGCCAAGGCCTACCAGCTGAAGGCCGGCGCGGCGGCGAAGGTGACGCCGGGCATTCAGGCGCTGGCGGACAATATCACCGCCGGTATCAGCGATCGGCGCGAGCAGGCGGAGGCCCTCTATCGCTGGGTGGCGCAAAACATTCGCTACGTGGCGGTGTACCTGGGCAACGGTGGGCTGGAGCCGAATTCGGCGCAGAGCATTCTCGATAACCATTACGGCGACTGTAAGGATCACGTGGTGATCCTGGAGGCGCTGCTCGCCGCCAAAGGCATTGAAAGCTCGCCGGTGCTGATCGGCATGGATGAAGGCCCGATACTGCCTAAAGTGCCGCTGCTTGGCCGCTTCAATCACGCCATCACCTACGTGCCGGAATTCAAACTGTACCTCGATTCCACCAATCCCTGGGCGCGTTTCGGGCAACTGCCGGAGGGCGATTTGGGCGCGCCGGTGCTGCTGACGCGCGACGCCAGGCTGGCGCGCACGCCGGGCAGCGATGAGCAGCCGGTCAAGAGCGCGCTGAACGTCGATTTCGTGTTCGACAAGGCGGGCAATCTGCGCGGACAGACCGAGCGCCGGCTGAGCGAAGTGGAAGAAATTGACCTGCGGGGCTACTTCTCACAGATCAACCGTCAGAATCGGGCGCAGGCCGAAGCGACGATCATGTCCGCTTCCGGTATCGACGGCAACGGCGAAGTGGCGATGAACAGCGATCCGCTGGATCTCAAAAAGCAGTTCGGCTATCGCTTCCGCTTCAAGGCGGACGACTACGTCGATTTCGGCGTGGTGGGCGGCATGACGTTGCCCAACCCGCCCGGCGGCAAATCGTTCCGCACGCTGTATACCACCACGGCGGCGCCGGGCAACGAAACACCGTTCTACTGCACCGCGCAGCGCTACGACGAAACCTACCGTCTGCAGCTGCCGGCCAACGTGCCGATCATCGCCATTCCGAAAGATCGGCAATTCCGCAATGCGGCGGGCGACTATCGCGTCGAGTGGCGGCGCGACGGGCAGCAGGTGACCGTCAATCACCGCCTGCAGGTGAATGCCATTCGCGGCAAGGAAGCGCTGTGCCAGGCGCAGGATTACCCGGCATTCCGCGAGCTGTTCCAGCAGGTGCGGCGCGGTTTCCGCGGCCAGGTGGTGTACGGTGAATTGGCCAACGGCAAATAGGCCGCTGCCCCGCTGCGTCAAGCGGCGGGGCGCACGCCTCAGTTGAACTCGCTCGCGACCTCGGACCACAGGCTGACGCGGCAGCCGCGCGCCGCGAAAGCGTCCATCTCGCGTTTGATGCCGCCGCTCTCTTGCCAACCCGGCAAGTCGAGCACGATCAACTCATCCATCGCCGCCATGAACAGGGCGTCGATCGGCGCCCACAGCTTGCCGATGGCGGTTTTGTCTAGCTCTTGCAAACACTGGTTGATCGGATGCGACATGCTGACCTGGCTAAAAACGGCGCTGCCGGCGCGCACGATAGCGGCGGCGACGTCGTTGCACGCCATAAAGCGTTGCTGCACGACGTTGGCGTCGGCGTGGCTGTAGGGGCAGGCTAAAAATATTTTTCTCATTAGCGTTTGTTCTCTCAATAATTGTTGTCAGGGACGAAAAAAGGGCGCAGCTTCCCCGTGAGGCGGCGCCCCGTTTATTTTTATGGCTTAGGGGTAAATTTAACGAGCGGCGGCGGCGATGGCCGTCGATTGCCTTTGCGTCTGTTCTTTTTCCAGCAATTCAGCCTCCGGCACCGAAATTTTTATGGCGATCAGCACGGCGATCATGCCACCGAGGAATTTGCCCATCATGATCGGCAACACCAGCGAAGGTTGGAAGTTGGCGGTAAACGCCAGGTGATCGCCCAACGTGGCCTGTGCGCAGATGCCGAAGGCCACGCACAGCACCTTATCGCGGGCGCGCATGCCTTTGAACAGGTGATAAACGGCGATGATATTGGCCAATACCATAATAAAGCCCAGCGCGCCGGTATCCGATAAACCGAGCTTTTTACCGATAAAATGCATCGGCTTGCGGCAATAGCGCTGGAATAAATAACAAATGGGGAATGTGCCCGCCAACATAATGCCGATATAACCGGCGATCTCGATAGCGCGGAATAATTCGTCTTTGTCGGCAAATAATGGATCGAATACCCAGCCGCCGAACACCTTTTTAAACACACCGGTGAAATGCTCGATGATGCACAGCGCCAACACCAGCTTGATAAAGGCATCCGCCGCCTTGCCGAAGATCAGGAATCCTTTCACCATCGCCGCCGGCCGCAGCTTCAGCCCCAACGCCAGCAGGAAGCACAGGGCGAACAGCGGGGACAGCAGCCGCAGCGCCTGCAGCAAGTCCAGCTGCAGATAGTGCGCGGCAGGTGACGTGGTGGAGATAATCTCCCTGACCGGCAGGTTATTGAAGGTGATGGTCACCAGGGCGATCAGCACGGCGAACGGAATGCTGATCAGGCCTGCCATGGCACCCAGCGCCAGATATTTATGGTCGTCGCGGTTCAGCATGATAAGCCCGACCGGGATCAGGTACACGATGCTGGCACCCGAGGTGTAGCCCACCAACATGGCGACGATCCACATATCGCGGTTGGCGGCAATGGCGTCGGCCAGCTGATAGCCGCCCATGTCCACGGCGATCACCGCCAGCGCCGCGATCGAGGCGTCGGAGCCGAGCGCCGAGAAGAAGGGGCCGATGCTGTACATGATCAGGTAAGAGATGATCGGGATTGCGGCCATGATGCCAGCCTGGGCGAGAAACACCGGGCCGATGGCGTGAATGCCGTTGACGAATTCGCGTCCCAGCTCGCCTTCCGGTTTGACGATCGACGCCAGCGCACCGATCAGAGTGCCGGCCATGATGATATAGATGATGAAATTACCGAACTCAGCCATGGTGTTCCTCCTGCGATGAACGTAAGCCGCGCGAGCGCGCGATGATTTCCTGATAGCGGGCAAACCAGCCCGCCATATCGACCTCGGCGGGTTCCGTCACTTCATAGCGGTTGAGCACCTTGAGCGGATGTTCCACCCCCAGTCCTTTACGCGCCAACAGCGCAACGCCTTGGGCGGTGATCTCCTTATTGGTGGGAGAGACGATGCGCTTTTGGATCAGGTTGGCGAGAAACTGCGTGAAATAGCGGTTGGCGGACAGGCCGCCGTCCACCGAAATGCTGTCGCCGATCGGTTTCAGTTTATCCATGGCGTTGATCACCTCGGCGGAACGCATGGCGATGCCTTCGAGGATCGACTGCAGCAGATCCTTGCGCTCGGTCTCCAGCGACAGCCCGGCCCACATCCCGGCGGCGGAGCGGTCCCAGTACGGGCAAGCCAGTCCGGAGAGCGCGGGCACAAAGGCCAGGCCGCGCGCGATGGCCGGCTGAGAGGGGAAGTCGCCGAATTCATCGAAATCGTTGAACAGGCCGATCTTTCTCGCCCAGTTAATGGCGGAGGCGGCGTTATAAACGCCGCCGTCCAGGCCATACACCGGCTCGCTGTCGGGCAGCTTCCAGCACAGCGTGGGCAACAGGCCGGACTCGCCGGCATCGATCGGGCGCGGCCCGGTGATCGCCTGTAAAAAGGCGCCGGTACCGAAGGTGATCTTCATCTGCCCCGGTTGATGGCAGCCGTGGCCGTATGTACCGGCAAACTGGTCGACGATGCAGGCCGTCAGCGGCACCGGTTTGCCGTTGAGCGCGACGTCGCCGAAGTGGCCGATGTTGTCTCTGACCTCGGGCAGGCTGTCGATCGGCACGCCGAACAAACGGCACAGCTCCTCATCCCACTGCAGGGTATGAATGTTGAACAACGAGGTGCGCGAGGCCGAGTTATAGTCGGTAAGATGCCGGCCGCACAGGTGGAACAGGAAGAAGGCGTCCATGGTGCCGAGCCGCAGGCGGCCGCGTTGCGCCAATTGCCTGGCGCCCGGGGCGTTGTTCATCAGCCAGCCCATCTTGCTGGCTGAGAAGTAGGTATCGAGCGGCAGACCGGTTTTCGCCGTCACCAGCGGCTCAACGCCTTCGCGTTTCAGCCGCTGGATCTCCGGCTCGGTGCGCTGATCTTGCCAAACGATGGCGTTGTACAGCGGCAGGCCGCTGTCGGCGTCCCAGGCCAGCAGGCTTTCGCCCTGATGCCCTAAACCGATGGCGTCCACCATGTCGCACTGGCTGAGACAGCGGCGGATATTCGCCAAAATCTCCAGGGCGTCGTGTTCCACCCAGCCCGGATTGGGGGTGATCTGCTTGTGCGGCATGCTGGCCGGTGAATGGTGCCTGCCGTCTTCGCCGAACACCACGACCCGGGTGCCGGTGGTCCCCTGATCAATCGCGGCATAACGTTGATTCATCATTGCTTCGCTCTCTTATAGGTTTTGTTTTTTTATTGTGCCTGGTGTTGGTTGTGTGACTGTTTTAATAATCTATCTTCAATTTCACACACAAAAGCAACATAAATCACAAGATAAAATAACCCCGCGTGATCGACCTCATACTTTTTGCTTATCACCGCCTTTTGCGGCTTTTTTTTGGGAGTTATGTTGTTTTTGTCATTTCAAATGCGGTTATTGTGTGGTTTTATTGTGGTTATCACATCAAAACGGGACATCAGCATGATGGAAGAACAAACGGGTTGGGACATTGTCGTGATTGGCGGCGGTGTGGTCGGGTGTGCGGTATTCCGCAAATTCTGCCTGATGGGCGCCCGTACGCTGCTGTTGGAAAAAGGGGGCGATATCCTGTCCGGCGCCAGCAAAGCCAACAGCGCGCTGCTGCATACCGGCTTCGATGCGCCCAGCGGCAGCCTGGAACTGCATTGCATGCAGGCCGGGTACCGGGAATTTATCGCCATCCGTGAACGAATGAATCTGCCGCTGTTGCCCACCGGCGCGCTGGTCGTGGCTTGGGACGAGCAGCAGTTGGCGGCGCTGCCCGCGATTGTGCAACAGGCGCACGACAACGGCGTGCTGGACGTGGCGCAGATCGACGCCGCCGAGCTGTATCGCCGTGAGCCGCAGCTGGCACCCGGCGCGTTGGCGGCGGTAGAGGTGCCGGGCGAGAGCGTGATCGATCCCTGGAGCACGCCGCTGGCTTACCTGACACAGGGCGTTAAACACGGCGGCGACTATCGCTTCAATACCGAGGTGACCGGCGCCGAACACTTGCCGACCGGCTGGCGGCTAACCAGCAACCGGGGCGAGTTTCACGGCAAAATCGTCATCAACTGCGCCGGCAATCAGGGCGACCGGGTAGAAAGTTTCTGCCATCAGCCCGAGTTTGAAATTCGCCCGCGCAAAGGGCAGTTCCTGGTGTTCGACAAGGCCGCCGCCGGGCAGGTCAACGCCATTATCCTGCCGGTGCCGACGACGATCACCAAAGGGGTGCTGCTGTCGAAAACCATCTTCGGCAATTTGCTGCTCGGGCCGACCGCCGAAGAACAGCAGGATCGCGAGACGGCGACGGTGGACGAAACCAAAATGCGCGAGCTGATCGAACAGGGGACGCGATTGCTGCCCACGCTGGCGAATTACAGCGTCACCGCCAGCTATGCCGGATTACGCCCGGCGACTGAACAGAAACACTACCGCATTCAGCACTATCCCGATCGGCAGTGGATCTGCGTGGCGGGCATTCGCTCCACCGGCCTGACGGCGGCGCTGGGCATCGCGCAATATGTGGAACAGCTCTATCGCGACCACTTTACGCCGTGCTTCACGCCAAAAACGCCGGAGACCGTGTATTGGCCGCAAATGCCGATGCTTGCCGACTACGCGCTGCGCGATTACGCGCGCCCGGACAACGGCGGCATCGTTTGCCACTGCGAGCTGGTGACCCAGCGGGAGATCGAGGCGGCGTTCGATTCCGCCGTGCCGCCAGAGTGCATCGGCGGGCTGCGGCGCCGCACGCGCGTGATGATGGGGCGCTGCAACGGTTTTTATTGCAGCAGCCGGGTGGCGGAAATGGTAGGCGATCGTTTTGGCCAGACGCTGGCCGTAGGGAGCATTGATGAAAACTGAGTATCAGGTGGCGATTGTCGGTGCCGGGCCGGCCGGGATCGCAGCGGCGACCGCGTTGCGGCAGGCGGGGATCGAGGATGTGGTGCTCCTGGAACGGGAACGGCAGGCGGGCGGTGTGCCCAGACACTGTCGGCACCCCACCTTTGGGCTGCAAACGTTTTATAGGCCGATGCTGGGATCCACCTATGTCGATAAAATACTGGCGCGCGCCGGGCAGGTGGAGATCCGTACCGGCGTGACGGTGCTCGCCATCAAGCCGGACGGCGAGCTGACCATCACGGACTGCCGCGGCGTCAGCACCTTGAAAGCGCAGCGGGTGATCCTGGCGACCGGCGTGCGCGAGACGCCGCGCCATCCGCGTCTGGTGAGCGGGCTGCGGCCGCAGGGCGTACTCACCGCCGGTGCACTGCAGCAGTTCGTCTATCTGCGCGGGCTGCAGCCGGGCAAGGCGCCGGTGGTGATCGGCACCGAGCTGGTCAGTTTCTCCGCGCTGTGGACGCTGCGTAACGCCGGCGTACGCGCCGTCGCCATGATTGAAAGCGGCGGCAGACCCGTCGCCTGGCGTCTGAGCGCGCTCTATGCGCGTCTGATGGGAGTGCCGATCCACTACTATTCGCGTGTGACCGATATTGCCGGCCGCGATCGGGTTGAATCTATAGAAGTGGAAAATCGCCAGGGGGAGAAACGGCGCATCGCCTGCGACAGCCTGATCTTCACCGGCCGCTTCACTGGGGAGTATACGCTGATCCGCCAGAGCCACCTGGCGCAGCGGCCGGACAGCGGCTGTCCGTTGACCGATCAGTTCGGCCGCTGTTCCGACGCCGCCTATTTCGCCGTCGGCAACATGTTGCACCCGGCGGACATGGGCGACCAGTGTTATCAGGAAGGGCTGCGCGTCGGCGAGGCCGTTGCCCATTCGCTGCAGCGCACGCTGCCGCCGGCGCGGCAAATCCTGCCGGTGCGGCACGACGAACGGATACGTCTGACTGCGCCCGCCCGTGTGGCGCTGATCGGCAATCCCGCCACGGTCACGATCAATATGCGCGTGGAACAGGCGGTGTCCGGTTCGGTGGTGGTGCGGTTGGGGGAGAAAGTGCTGTACCGCAAAACGCATCGTTGCCTGCCTGAACGGCGGATCCTGCTGCGCAATATCGTCTTGCCAGCCGAGGCTGAGCGTGATGCGCTGCACATCAGCATAGAATCCGCCGGGTGAACGACGGCAACGGCTTGCGTCTAACGCCCTGAAACCCGTAGTATTCCGTCAGTTAACGCCGCAAGTCTCGGCGGAGGCAGTCACTCTTACTAAAGGCAGCGAGTGTAATGTGAATGGATATCTCTAATTCCGTGGAAAGGCGCAATGAAATACTGGCGCTGATCCAGGCCAACGGCCGGGTTTACGTGAATGAGCTGGCGGATAAATTCCAGGTTTCGCAGGAAACCATTCGGCGCGACCTGAACAAGCTGGAAGACTATCGGCTGATCAAGAAGATCCACGGCGGCGCGGTGAGCAGCCAGTTTAAATTCGAGCATGAATTCAACGAGCGGGCCAAAATCGCCGAGGCCGAGAAGCGCGCCATCGCGGAGAAAGCGGCGACGCTGCTCCAACCGGGCGATACGGTGTTCGTGGATTTCGGCTCCACCACGCTGGAGTTTGCCCGGCAGTTGGCGACGATCGATCAACTGACGGTCATCACCAACTCGCCGCTTATCGCCAACGTCTGTCTGGAAAATGACTCCATTGACGTGGTGCTGATCGGCGGGCAGTTCATCGACTCCAAAATGGCGTGCCTGGGCGCGATCGCATTGAATAATATCGAGGCGTTTTTCGCCGACTACGCCATCATCGGCGCCGGCGCGGTCAATCTGCAGACCGGCGTGATGGATCAGAACGTCAATGAAGCGGCCATCGCGCGCAAAATGATTGCCCAGAGCCGCAAGTGCATCGTGCTGGCCGACGAAAATAAGCTGCGCGGACATGCGATGACGCTGGTGGCCAAATGGCCCGAGGTCGATTATCTGGTGACCTCCGACAGCGGTAATGCATTAGAGGGCTTGGTTTTCCCCGCCAACGTTAATGTGTTGGTGGCGCAGGTATAAAGGGTGAGAAGCCTTTCTCCATGCGGAGAAAGGCTCAAACCGCTTCCGTCAGGCGATATCGACCGCGCGCACCTCTTTGGATCTCAACTTCACGCGGATCGGCACCGATTTATACGAAGGCGTGCCGCTCTCCTCATCGATGTAATGCAGCGGCACCAGCACGTTGGCCTCCGGGTAGTAGGCGCCGACTAACAATGTTATTGAACGCTATGAAGATGCAGGTAAAGATGCAGGTAAAAATGCATAATAATTTATCAATATAATACTAAAATAGAGAGTAGGTACTTTTAAACCATCAATACTCATAGCTATCAAGGGTTGTTATATATATTTCGGAGAGGAAATGATTATGGCTGGTAAGAGAAAGTTTGTATCTGAGTTCTCTATTGGCATGACTTCAAAAGGATGGCTAATTTTTACTCCAGATCAACTTCACTCAGATGGAAGAATGAAAGAGGAACATCAAAGCATAGCAGATAATAGCCATATTTATCTCATTTGTAAAAGGCCAAAAGCAATATGCAGTAAAGAGATGCTTCTGATAAACGATGGGATTCTGAGTGGAGAAGTTATTAGCAGGGTCAATGGAGAGGAGGTTATATCAACCTATAGTTTTCCTTTTAAATTTGAAAGTGGGGAGGAAAGTATAGTGGCGGCGGACTATCCTCATAGAAAAATTCATACATTGGGTAGAGATGGCAAATGGATTCGATATTGGCCTAGTGACTTTCTAGCTTTATATACCAAGAATGAGATCTACCATGATTTGGAGGTGCTCTATGTAGGTCAAGCCTTTGCAGAAGGAAAAAGAACAGCAATGGATAGACTTAGAAGCCATTCAACACTTCAGAAAATCCTTGCGGATACTATGTGTGACTTTCCTGATGATCAAATATTTATAGTTACATTGGAATATGATGATTACATACTAGCCTCTTCATTTAATAGTATGGATAAATCTAGCATCGGTGGGCAGGAGGATGATAGTAGAGGGAGGAGTATAATAGATCATCCTCTTTCAAAGAAAGAGGTAATTTGCCTTTCCGAAGCTGGTTTAATTAGGTATTTTCAACCGAAGTATAACGAGATTTATAAAGAGAGTTTTCCAGCGACTGACCAAAAAATTCTTTCAAATTGCTTGGGTTTGGATTTCTCAGGACTTTCTGTTGAAGTCGAACTGTATGGTTCGGGTCTTAGATTGTTTTCAGAAAATATATTTGCACAACATCATCATATCGCGATGTTTAACTTGGCAGATGAGTCAGTTAGATTGGGCTTTTTCACCCATTGCGATGGTACTAATGTACCATTCACTATGGATGATGTTATTCCAATGACTAGATAAAGTATATCCTATTAACTGAGTGTGTAATTATTAACCTAGAAAAGCCGACTGCAGCCACTGCCAGAATTACCGGATGAGCGGGTTATGTACGCTGTAGCGGTGCAGCAGCTGCCAGTGAGTGGCGGCCCGGCGTGCCTGAAGCGGGCCGCCGGAGGGTTACTTTTTCACCACCAGCCCCACGCCGCGGCCGCGCGGATCGGACGCGGTTTCCGGCGTGCGGCCATCGACGCGTATGACCTGAATATCCCCCATGTTCCAGCCCTGGTCTTCGAGGGTGTAGCCCATGGCCTTCAGCTCGTCCGCCGGTTTGCCGGTCAGCGGCGCGAAGCTGTCGTAATAAACGGTGTCCTTCGGCAACAGTTGGTGATGCACGCGCTGGGCGGCCACCGCCTGCGCCAGCGGCAGATGGTAATCGTAGAGATTGTTGATCACCTGAAAGATCGAGGTGAAGATGCGCGATCCGCCCGGCGTGCCGATCACCAGGGTGACGTCGCCGTCGCGGGTGATGATGGTCGGGCTCATCGAGGAGAGCATGCGTTTGCCCGGCTCGATGGCGTTGGCGTCGCTGCCCACCACGCCGAAGGCGTTGGCGACGCCGGGTTTGGCGCTGAAGTCGTCCATCTCGTCGTTGAGCAGGAAACCGGCGCCTTTGACCACCACGCCGCTGCCGAAGTCCCAGTTAAGCGTATAGGTGTTGCTGACCGCGTTGCCGGCCGCATCGACGATCGAGAAGTGGGTGGTTTGGTGGCTTTCCAGCCCCGGCCGCACCTGCTCGGTCGGCGAGATCGCCGTCGGGTTGATCTCGGCGGCGCGTTTTTGCAGGTAGTCGGGGGCGATCAGCTGCGCTTCCGGCACGTTAGTGAAATCCGGGTCGCCGAGGTAGTCGGCGCGATCGGCGAACACGCGTTTTTCGATTTCCGCCAGCAGGTGGATATAGCGCGCCGAGTTCAGCGGCACGCCCTTGAAGTCGGCGGCGCGATCTTCTTTTATCCCCAGCAGCTGCGCCAGCGCGATGCCGCCGGAGCTGGGCAGCGGGGCGGTATACACGGTGTTGCCGCGCCAGCTGATGCGCATCGGTTCACGCCATTTCACCCGATAGTCGGCCAAATCCGCCGCGCCGATCAGCCCGTTGTCGCGCTGCATTTGCGCCACCAGCAGGCGGGCGGTTTCGCCGTGATAAAAATCGTCGGCGCCCGATTTGGCGATGCGCTCAAGGGTGGCGGCCAGCTCCGGCTGTTTGAACACCGTGCCGGGCTTCATGGCGCCGAAATAGTCGCCGAAGTTGGTTTTACCGGCAAACAGCTTGTTGGCGTCTTCGCGGTACTGATACTGCTGATCCGCCACGGTGAAACCTTGCCGGGCGTAGCCGATCGCCGGCGTCAGCAGTTCGGCCCACGGCAGCTTGCCGAAACGCTTGTGGGCTTCCCACAGCCCCAGCACGGTGCCCGGCACGCCGGCGGCGCGACTGCCCACCAGGCTGAGATTCTCGATCACTTCGCCTTTCTCGTTCAGATACATAGTTTTGCCGGCGGCCTTGGGCGCCACTTCGCGGTAGTCGAGGAAATAGGGTTTGCCGTCGACGTACAGCGTCATAAAGCCGCCGCCGCCGATATTGCCGGCTTCAGGGTAGGTGACCGCCAGGGTAAAGGCGGTGGCGACCGCCGCATCGACCGCATTGCCGCCGGCCTGCAGAATATGCGCGGCGACTTTTGCGCCATACTGATCCGGAGCGGCGACCGCGCCGGCGCTCAGATCGGCGGCACAGGCGACGGGGACGGCGCAGGCCAGGGCCACGCTCAGAGCTATCGTTTTCAATAAACCGGCAGACATAGAAGATCCTTTTAGCGATGTTCAGTTATCAGGTGAATTCAACTAATTATTTTTGAAACAGCAGGTTAGCGCGTTTTATTCGGGCTGTTGCGGCGCTTTATTGAAAGTAGCAGCGGTCAGGCGGGGCCGCCTGACCAGAGTAGCAAATCGTGATGTGGCGCGTTATGCGTCGGCCGGCAGCGTCGATTGCAGCCATTGGCAGAAGTGCCGGGCGAGCGGATTGTGTTCGCTGTCGCGATGCAGCAGCCACGCCCAGTTGGCGCCGCGCACGCGTTGCTCGGTTAACGGATGCAGCAACCCGGCGTCACGCGCTTGCTGCGCCAGCAGCTGACTGACCAACGCGATGCCCAGCCCCTGGCAGGCGGCATCCAGCAGCAGGCCGGGATCGGAGAAATTCAGCCCGCTGTCGCGCTGGCCGACGTGCGCGCCGCCCGCCACCGTCCAGTGGCTCCAGTCCATTTCGCGTTCGCCGTGCAGCGTGACGCGCTGCTCCGCCGCCAGCGCCAATAGGCTGGGGTGGCAGGCGGGATAAAGCCGGTCGGTGCAGAGAACCTTAAAGGTGCAGTCCGCCTGCGCGCTGAGATCGTCGCGGATCGCCAAGTCGATGCTGTCCGTCGCCATATCCGGTGGCTCGAAGCTGGTGAAGAGCCACAGATCTATCTGCGGATGCCGCTGGTTGAACTCGCCCAGCCGTGGCGTCAGCCAGTGGCGGGCAAAGGCCGGCGTCGTGTTGACGATCAACTGATTGGGTTTGCGGTATTGGTCCAGACGACGAATGCCGACGGCCAATTGTTGCAGCATCACCTGCGCGGTGCTGAACAGATCGTGGCCGGCATCGGTCAGAGTCACGCTGCGGCCGGTGCGGAAAAACAGCGGCTGTTCCAGAAAAGCCTCGAGGCTGCGGATCTGCTGGCTGATTGCCGACTGGGTAAGGTGCAGCTCTTCGGCGGCCTGATGAAAACTGCCCAGACGCGCCGCCGCTTCAAAACCGCGCAATGCGCTTAACGGGGGCCAGTGTTTTAACATTATCAATAAGCCTGTCTAATCAGATATCCACTAAATATATCGTTTGTCGCAGCGGCAGGGGAAGACTAGCATGAGATTCAATTCCCGGAGAGCGAAAAAACCGGTTAACCAGTTGAATTTAAATTAATTAAAAGAGGGCATTTATGTCAACGCGCCGCACCTTTATCAAGCAGCTTTCGGCGGTGGCCGGCGTCGGCTTGACGGCATCATTGGGTATTTCGTTACGCGGTCACGCAAAAGCTGCGCTTAATCCGGCCTGGCGCTTGCCGGATGAAGGGGAACCGCAACAGCGGGCGTTTATCGCGTTCGGCGCGCAGCGCGCGATTTGGGGCGACTTCACGGCGGACGTGCGGGCGGCGCAGGGGCGTATCGCCCGCGCCATCGCCGAATTTCAGCCGTTGACGGTTTTTTGCCGCGAGCGTGAACGGCAATTGGCCGAGGCCATCTGCGGCAGTCACAACGTCAGCTATGTCGTCACCGAGCTGGATGATATCTGGATGCGCGACATCGGCGCCAATTTCGTCGTCAATGATGCCGGCGAACTGGGCGCGGTGGATTTCAACTTCAACGGCTGGGGCGATAAGCAGCAGCATGCCAAGGATGCGCGTCTGGCAGGGTTTGCCGCCAGGCGATACGGCGTCCCTCAACCACGCCGCAGCGCACTGGTAGGCGAAGGCGGCGGCATTGAGGTGGATGGGCGCGGCACCGGCATCATGACCGAGAGCAGTTGGGTGAATGCGAACCGCAACCCGGGCTGGAGCAGGGATCGGGTTGAGCAGGAGCTGAAGGCGATGCTCGGCCTGCGTAAAATTATCTGGCTGCCGGGCATTAAAGGCCGAGACATCACCGATGCCCACGTCGATTTTTACGCCCGTTTCGTGCGGCCGGGCGTGGTGGTGGCCAATCTGGACACCGACCCGGCCTCTTACGATCATGCGGTCACCCAGACGCATCTGGCGATCCTCAAGACAGCGACCGACGCCGACGGCCGCACGCTGCAGGTGCATACGCTCTCGCCGCCGCGGGCACCGCGCGACAGCCGTTTCAGCCGCCGCAATCCCGATTTCGCGGCGGGCTACATCAACTATTTCGTTATCAACGGCGCGGTGATCGCCCCGGAGTTTGGCGACCCGCAGGCGGACAAGGCGGCGTTTGAACTGCTGTCGGCGCTCTATCCGCAGCGCAAGGTGGTGCAGTTGGAGATCGACGCGATCGCCGCCGGCGGCGGCGGCATTCACTGCGTGACCAGCCAACTGCCGGCGCCTGGCAAACCAGACTAGTGAGTGTTCAAAAAATGCGCACGCGGTTGTTTGTCGCCATAGGCTGTGGTTGGCTGAGTGGAAACAGAAGGAGGCCATAATGAACGACTCATCCTTGAGCATTCCCACCTGGTATCGCGATCCGCACGCAGAGCAGGCCATGGCCGAAGGCCATGCGCCCATCTGGCGGCATCTGCTGAGCCTGGTGCCGGAACGCGAACTGTCCGGCGTCAGGGTGCTGGACTTCGGCTGCAATCAGGGCGGTTTTTTGCGCCTGTTGCATCAAATTCGGCCATTTAGTGAGGGGATCGGCGTTGATATCGCCCGCCAATCCGTCGAACAAGCCAACCGCCTGAAAGGAAACCTGCCGATCGTTTATCAGACCGACACGCGGTTGACGGGTTATGAGAACCACTTCGATATCGCCTTCAGTCATGAAGTCATCTACCTGATTGAAGATATCGCGCAGCATGCCGCCGATATGCTGCGGGTGCTGAAGCCGGGCGGCGTTTATTATGCGGTGACCGGTTGCCACACCGACAACCCGCTGTGGCCGCAATGGCGCGAAAGGGTGGCTGAACAGACGCATACCGTGGTGCAGGATCGTTCTCTGGACGATTATGCGCGTATTTTCTCCGCCGCGGGATTCCAGGTCTCTGCCCGCAGGCTGGGTTTTTCCGGCTTCGTTCCCTATGAGCCGGACGGCTGGATGCCGACTGTTTCGGCAGCGATCGACTACTATTGGCACACCAAAACGGTGTTTAGACTGGTTAAACCCTAAAAATCCCACGCGGCGCTCGGTACGCCGCCGCTGACGAGATAAGATGACGAAATTTATGATGGACCAAGACGCTAAAACAATGGACTTTCGTTTAATCACACGGTTGTCCCTGCTTATGGGGGCGCTCTTGACGCCTGTTGGAGGGGCCACTGCGGCCATGCTTACGCTCGAGAATCAGGATCCGGCGGCGGTGTACCTTATTCAGGATGCGAAGCTGATTCAGGAGCGTGAGGGGGTGAAGATCGCCGAGCGCTCATACCGTTATTTCGAACTTAAGCTCGTCGACAATCTCCAGTATGAAGGTTATATCACCCGCTGCGCCGACGACTATGCCGATAAATTGAATGAACAAGATCGGCGTGAATTAAACCGCTGCACTGAGCAGGTGATCGACGACCTGGATCGGTTGATGGAAAAGACCGCCAACGTGACGTTCTACGATGGCGGCACGCAAAACGTTTATCGGGGCGAAGAACATTCAACGCCTTATTATTACTATTCGTTCGCCCGCGTGGCCAATTATTATCAAACCGACGATGGGCGCCATCCCCTGTATGGCCTGGTTTATCGCTGCAAGCAGCCGGCGAGCGATGCTCATCGGGAGCAAGAGCCTGATACAACTGAAGCGGCGCCGCCCCCGGCTGAAGTGGAACGCTTTATTGCATTGGCTAAAAACCGCTGCGCCAATGTGCTGAAACCACGCTGAACGAGATTGCGCCACCGTTTTCCGCTTCGAAAAGATTTTACGCAATCCTTACGCAACCCTTTCAGAAGCGCATTCCGGCATTCGATATATTGAGAATAGTCATTCTCAATAGGATCGTATTGCAATGCAGAGGAAAACGCTTTTGGCGCTGGGGCTTTCGCTGTCGCTGGCCGCCTGCGATGGGCAAAACGCCGGCGCGCCGACGGGCGCAGGCGGTGAACGGGAGGTCGGCGTCGTCACGTTGCGCGGCCAGTCTGTAACCCTGAGCAGCGAGTTGACCGGTCGGGTTAACGCCACCATGACCTCCGACGTGCGGCCGCAGGTCGACGGCATCATCAAGCAGCGGCTGTTTACCGAAGGGGCCGAGGTGAAAGCCGGGCAGGTCTTGTATCAAATTGACCCCGCCAGCTATCAGGCCAGCTACGATCAGGCCGCCGCCCAGCTGAAAAACGCTCAGGCCACGGTGCAATCCACCCGGCTCAAATCGCAGCGCTATGCGGCGCTGGTGAAAGAGAACGGCGTTTCCAAACAGGACGCAGACGACGCCAAAGCCGCGTATCTGCAGGCCGTGGCGTCGGTGGCGCAGTATCAGGCGGCGCTGGAAACGGCGCGCATCAATCTCGCCTATACCCAGGTGCGGGCGCCGATCGCCGGCCGCATCGGCATTTCGTCGGTGACGCCGGGCGCGCTGGTCACCGCCAGCCAGACTGATGCGTTGGCCACCATCCGCGCGTTGGATCCGATCTATGTCGATCTGACCCAGTCCAGCGCCCAGTTGCTTAAACTGCGCCGTCAGCAGGCCGCTTTGCAGCGCGGTGCGGTCACGCCGGTCGCCATCAAGCTGGAGGACGGCACGCCTTATGCCCACGCCGGCAAGCTGGAGTTGACCGAGGTGGCGGTGGATGAGGCCACCGGTTCGGTCACGCTGCGCGCGGTGTTCCCCAACCCCGAACATGAGCTGTTGCCCGGCATGTACGTCCATGCCACGGTGGATAACGGCGTCGATCCCAAAGCCATCCTGGCGCCGCAGCAGGGCATCACCCGCAACGCCAAAGGGGAAGCCACCGCGTTGGTGGTAAACGCGCAAAACAAAGTGGCGCAACGCACCGTCAGCGCCGAACGGGTGGTGGGCAGCAACTGGCTGATCGACAGCGGGCTGAACGACGGCGATCGCCTGATCGTCGAAGGCACCAGCAAGGTGACGATCGGCGCCGCGGTGAAGCCGGTAGACGTCTCGGTCGACAAAACCCAACGCGGGGAGCAGTGATATGGCGCAGTTCTTTATCCGGCGTCCGGTATTCGCCTGGGTGATCGCCATCATCATCATGCTGTGCGGTCTGATGTCGATCAATTCATTGCCCGTCTCGCAGTACCCGGACGTCTCACCGCCGCAGATCGCCATCTCCGCCACCTACCCGGGCGCGGACGCGGAAACGCTGGAAAACAGCGTCACCCAGGTGATTGAGCAGCAGCTCACCGGCCTGGACGGCCTGCTGTATTTCTCGTCGACCAGCAGCGCCAGCGGCTCGGTCAGCATCAACGTCACCTTTGAGCAGGGCACCGATCCGGATATCGCTCAGGTGCAGGTGCAAAACAAGGTGCAGCAGGCGGAAAGTCGTCTGCCGAGCGCCGTCACCGCACAGGGCGTGACGGTCAAAAAATCCCAGAGCAGCTTTCTGCTGATCGTCGGGTTGTATGACGAAAGCGACAAGGCGACGATGGCCGATATCTCCGACTATCTGGTCAGCAACCTGCAGGATCCGCTGTCGCGCATCGAGGGCGTCGGGGACGTACAGGTGTTCGGCTCGGAATACGCGATGCGCATCTGGCTGGATCCGACCAAACTGGCGAGCTTTTCGCTGATGCCTTCCGACGTGCAGACGGCGATCGAGGCGCAAAACACCCAGGTGTCCGCCGGCAAGATAGGCGATCTGCCGGCCGCCGCCGACCAGCAGCTGACCGCCACGGTGAAGGCGCAGTCGCGGCTGCAAACGCCGGAACAGTTCCGCAATATCATCCTGAAAAGCGACAGCAGCGGGGCGCTGGTGCGGCTGGGCGACGTGGCGCGGGTTGAGCTGGGCAACGAAGACTACTCCGCCAGCGCGCACCTCAACGGCCACCCGGCGGCGGGGATCGCGGTCAAGCTGGCGGCGGGCGCCAACGCCCTGAGCACCGCCAAGCTGGTAAAGGCCAAGGTGGCGGAATACCAAAGCGCCATGCCGCAGGGCTACAAGGTGGCCTACCCGAAAGACAGCACCGACTTCATCAACATCTCGATCGAAGAGGTGGTGAAAACACTGTTTGAAGCGGTGGCGTTAGTGGTGGTAGTGATGTTCGTGTTTCTGCAAAACCTGCGCACCACGCTGATCCCGACCATTACCGTGCCGGTGGTGTTGCTGGGCACCTTCGGCGTGCTGGCGGCGTTCGGCTATTCGATCAATACCCTGACGCTGTTCGGCATGGTGTTGGCGATCGGGCTATTGGTGGATGACGCCATTGTGGTGGTGGAAAACGTCGAACGGGTGATGCGCGAGGATAAGCTGCCGCCGCGCGAGGCGACGGAGAAATCGATGCGCGAAATCACCGGCGCGCTGGTCGGCATCGCGCTGGTGCTGTCGGCGGTGTTTCTGCCGATGGCGTTCTTCGGCGGCTCCACCGGGGTGATCTACCGCCAGTTTTCGATCACCGTCGTCTCCTCGATGGTGTTGTCGGTGGTGCTGGCGTTGACGCTGGCGCCGGCCTTGTGCGCCACGTTGCTGAAACCCGCGCACGACGCGCAGACCGACAAAGGCTTGCTGGGCAAATTCAACCGCGGTTATGACCGGTTGCAGGCGAAGTACGCCGACAAGGTCGGCGCAGTGATCCACCGGCCAATGCGCTATCTGCTGCTGTACGGCCTGCTGTTGATCGCCGCCGCCGTAATGTATCTGCGTTTGCCGACCGGCTTCCTGCCCAACGAGGATCAGGGCTCGGTGATGGTGCAGTACACCTTGCCGGCCGGCGCCACCAACGCGCGCACCTCGGCGGTGAGCGAGGCGGTGACCGCCTATTTTCTCGACCAGGAAAAGGCCAACGTCAGCACCATTTTCACCATCAACGGTTTCGGTTTCAGCGGCAGCGGGCAAAACGCCGGCATGGCGTTCGTCAGCCTCAAAGACTGGAGCCAACGCGGCGGCAGCGAAAACACCGCCGACGCCATCGCCAAACGCGCCATGGCGCACTTCGCCTCGCTGCGCGACGCCCAAGTGTTCTCCATGAGCCCGCCGGCGATCGACGGCTTCGGCCAGTCCGACGGCTTCACCTTCGAACTGCAGGCCAAAGGGGCGACCACCCGCGCCGAACTGCAGGCGATGCGCGATCAGATTGTCGCCGCCGCCGCCGGCAATCCATCGCTGTTGGCGGTGCGCGCCAACACCTTGCCGGACACCCCGCAGCTGCAGGTGGCGATCGACAACGGCAAACTGCAGGCACTCGGCCTGAGCGCCGCGGACGTCAACAGCACCCTCAGCAGCGCGTTCGGCAGCACCTACATCAACGACTTTATCGATCGCAACCGGGTGAAAAAAGTCTATATGCAGGGCGACGTGCAGTACCGCGCCAAGCCGGAAGACCTCGACCGCTGGTTTGTGCGCGGCACCAACGCATCGGGCGACAGCAGCATGACGCCGTTCTCCGCCTTTGCGTCTTCGCACTGGATCTACGGCCCGGAGAACCTGTCGCGTTATAACGGGCTGTCGTCGTTCGAGATCACCGGGCAGGGCGCCGCCGGTGTCAGTTCCGGTACGGCAATGAGCGAGATGGAGAAACTGGCGGCGAAATACTCCGCCGGCAGCAGCTATTCCTGGAGCGGGCTGTCCTATCAGGAACGGCTGACCAGCGGCCAGGCGTCGTCGCTGTACGCCATTTCGCTCATCGTGGTGTTCCTGTGCCTGGCGGCGCTGTATGAGAGCTGGTCGATTCCATTCGCGGTGATGTTGGTGGTGCCGATGGGCGTGGTGGGCTCACTGCTGGCGATCACGCTGCGCGGGCTGGAAAACGACATCTACTTCCAGGTGGCGCTGCTCACCATCATCGGGCTGTCGGCGAAAAATGCCATTTTGATCGTCGAGTTCGCCGAGGAGATGCACCAGCGGGGGGAAACGCTGATTGGCGCGGCGGTCCACGCGGCGCGCATGCGCCTGCGGCCGATCCTGATGACCTCGCTGGCGTTCACCGCCGGGGTGCTGCCGCTGGCGGTATCCAGCGGCGCCGGCGCCAACAGCCGAATTGCCATCGGCACCGGCATTATCGGCGGCACGATCACCGCCACCGCCTTGGCGATCTTTTTCGTACCGCTGTTTTATGTGTTGGTGCGCCGCATGTTTACCCGTCGGCCCACCAACTCGCCGTCGCAGGCAGGAGAATAACGTGTTGCAACGAGTCATGATGTTAACTTTACCGCTGCTGCTGAGCGGATGTCTGTCGCTGGATCCGCACTACCATCGCCCGGCGGCGCCGGTGCCCGCCAACCTGCCGCAGGGCGAGGCCGCCGGCAAGCAGGCGTTGAGCTACCCGGACGTCGCCTGGCGCGACTATGTGCAGGATGCCAGGCTGCGGCAGGTGGTGGCGATGGGGCTGAACAGCAGCCGCGATCTGCGTGAGGCGATCGCCAATATCGCTTCGGCGCGCGCCCTGTACGGTGAGCAGCGCTCGGCGCTGTTCCCGACGATCAACGCCACCGCCGACGGCAGCCGCGGGCGTTCGCTGACCGGCAACGGCAATGCCACCGCCATCAGCCAGAGTTACGAAGCGCAGGGCGGCGTCAGCGCGTTCGAGCTGGATCTGTTCGGCAAGAACGCCAGCCTGTCGCGGGCGGCGTTCGAAACCTATCTGGCCAACTCGGAAGCGGCGAAAAGCACCCGTCTGACGCTGATCGCCGATATCGTCACCGACTGGGTGGCGGTGGCGGCCGAGCGCAGCAATCTGGCGGTGGCGCAGCAGACGATGGAAAGCGCCAAACGTTCGCTGGACGTGACGCGCAACAATCAACAGCACGGCATTTCGTCGCTGGTCGACGTGGCGTCGGCGGAAACCGTTTATCAGCAGGCGCGTTCGGACGCCGCCAGCTACGCCACCCTCGCCGCGCAGGCGAAAAACGCGCTGGATTTGGCGGTGGGGCAAAGCGTGCCGGAAAACCTGCTGCCCGACGGTATCGATGCGCTCGGCGAAATCATGCGCAATCTGCCGGCCGGGGTGTCTTCGCAGGTGCTGCTGACGCGGCCGGACGTGCTGCAGGCCGAGCATAATCTGAAATCCGCCAACGCCAACATCGGCTCGGCGCGTGCGGCATTCTTCCCGTCGATCAGCCTGACCGCCAGCGGCGGCGTGGGCAGCGGTGAACTCTCGGCGCTGTTCAGCCACGGCGCCGGCGTCTGGTCGTTCGCCCCGAGCATCAGCCTGCCGATCTTCAGCGGCGGCTATAACACGGCTCAGCTCAACTACACCCAGGCGCAGAAAGACCTGTATGTCGCCACCTATGAGAAAGCGGTGCAGACGGCATTTCAGGAAACCGCCGACGCGCTGGCGCGCAAAGCCACGCTGCAGGAACAGCTGGCGGCACAGACCGGCTATGTGGCGGCGGCGCAGCAATATTATCGCCTGGCCGAACTGCGTTACCGCCAGGGCGTGGACAGCTACCTGACGCTGCTGGACGCGCAGCGCACGCTGTATACGGCGCAGCAGTCGCTGATCGCCGCACAGCAGACCGCGTACGACAATCAGGCGACCCTGTATAAAGTGTTGGGCGGCGGGGTTGCCGCCGAGCGGCAGGGGGACGGCGTCATCGCCGATAAGGCGGCGCTCAGCCGCTAACCGTCGACCGCGCACGCCGCGAGTTGGGCGGCGCGCGGTTTACTTATGGAAAGTGTAAAGAAACGGAAAACCCGCGCGGCGGCCCGAACTCGCCGCGGCGGGCAGAGTCAGACAGATAATTGCATTCACCTTTTCTTCATATCGGCTCGAGGTCGTCATGGCAGAAGACATTCAGCAACAGGTCATCGCGCTTATCGCCGCATTCAACGCACCAGGGCGGCAGAAGAAGGGGGCGGTCATCACCCCGGAAACCGAGATTAACACCGCGCTCAACCTGTCGTTCAGCGACTCCAACACGCTGATGCGCCGCTACTTCGATACCTTCGGCGTCGACAGCAGCAACTACAACCACGAGCTGTATTTCCAGCCGCCGAGCAATACCGGGCGCTGGTTTTCTCCCTCCGCCTGTAAAGAACACACCCGGCCGCTGTGCGTATCGATGCTGGTGCGCTCGGCGCGCGCCAAACGCTGGCTGTACGACATCCATTTTCTTATCGAGCAATTGCGCTAGCGCCAGGTTACTGCTCCAGCAGCTCGGCGAATTTCGCCAGCCACTGCGGATGCGCCGGCCAGGCCGGGGCGGTGACCAGATTGCCGTCGACATGCGCCTGATCGATGCCGATCTCCGCATAATGGCCGCCGCCGAGCCGCACCTCCGGGGCGCAAGCCGGGTAGGCGCTGCAGGTGCGGCCCTTCAACACCCCAGCCGCCGCCAGCAGCTGCGGGCCGTGGCAAACGGCAGCGATCGGTTTTTTGGCGGCGTCGAACGCCTGCACCAGCGCGATCACGTCGGGATTCAGCCGCAGGTATTCGGGCGCCCGACCGCCGGGGATCAACAACGCGTCATAGTGCTCTTCCTTGGCGGCGGCAAAGTCGGCGTTCAGGGTGAAACGATGACCGGGTTTCTCGCTGTAGGTCTGCGCGCCGTCAAAGTCGTGGATCGCGGTCTGGATGTAGTCGCCGACGGCTTTGTCGGGGCACACGGCATCCACCCAATGGCCAAGCATTTGCAATGCCTGAAACGGCACCATGGTTTCGTAATCTTCGGCGTAGTCGCCGACCAGCATCAGGATTTTTTTCTTGCTCATGATCACAACTCCAGCAGGAGGGGGAATGCCTAAGGTATAGCCCAGCGCCCCTGGGAATGCGAACCGCAAAGCGCCTATCTATACTCGTGATACTGCGGCGCTTTCTCGCCGCTCAACCCAGGGAGGATCCCCGATGCTGAATCTGGCTACCTTGCTTGAAGAAAGTGCGCGCACCTGGCCGGAACGGCCGGCGGTGATACAGGACGATATACTGCTCAGCTATCGGGCGCTGAATGAAATGGCCAACCGGGTGGCGAATTTACTGGTCGCGCGCGGCGTGCAGCCCGGTGAGCGAGTGGCGCTGGCCTGCCCCAATCGGCCGGAGTTTCCGGCTATCTATTACGGCATTCTCAAAAGCGGCGCGGTGGTGGTGCCGCTGAATATTCTGCTTAAGAGCGCAGAGTTCGACTATTACCTGGCGGACTCGGCGGCGGTGGCGTTGTTTTGCTTCGAAGGCAGCAGCGGCCTGCCGTTGGGGGAAGAGGCGCTGCGGGCGGCGGCGAAGGCGGAGCAATGCCGTGAGGTGTTTATCATCGGCGATCGGCTGCCGCTCGAAGGCGAACGTTTCAGCACGGCGATAGCCGCACAGGCCACCGAGTTCGCTTCGGCCGCGACGCTCGAAAGCGACACGGCGGTGGTGCTGTATACCAGCGGCACCACCGGCCGGGCCAAAGGGGCTGAGTTGACCCACGCCAACCTGGTGCTTAACGCGCTGGGATCGGTGAGGCTGTTCGACGGCTCGGAAACGGATCCCGATCGCCATCTGGTGACGTTGCCGCTGTTCCACACGTTTGGTTCGACGGTGCAGATGAATGCCGGATTTTCCGCCGCCGCCACCCTGGTGCTGGTCGAACGCTTCGACGCCGCGCAGGCCATCGCGCTGATGCAGCGGCACGGCATTACCTTTTTTGCCGGCGTGCCGACCATGTATTGGGCGTTGTTGAATGCGCTGGATGAGCATACGGATATCGAGTGCCTGCGCAGCACGCTGCGTATGGCGGTATCCGGCGGGGCCAGCCTGCCGGTGCAGATCCTGGAGGATTTCTCGCGCCGCTTCGGCGTCAACATTCTCGAAGGGTATGGTCTGTCGGAAACCAGCCCGGTCGCCACCTTTAATCATCCGCACCGCGTGACCAAACCCGGCTCTATCGGCCAACCGATCTGGGGCGTGGAGGTTCGCTTGCTCGACGTCACCGGGCAACCGATCGACGGTGTCGATCAGGTGGGAGAGATCGCGGTGCGCGGCTACAACATCATGAAAGGCTATCTGAACCGTCCCGAGGCGACGGCGGAAGTGCTGGAAAACGGCTGGTTCCGCACCGGCGATCTGGCGCGCCGCGATGCCGACGGCTTCTATTTCATCGTCGATCGGGCCAAGGACATGATCATTCGCGGCGGGTTCAACGTCTATCCGCGCGAGATTGAAGAGGCGCTGATTCGCCATCCGGCGGTGTCGTTGGTGGCGGTGATCGGTGTCGAGCATCCTTCGCTGGGTGAAGAGATCAAAGCGGTGGTGGTGTTGAAAGAGACGGAGGAGCCGATCGAGGAAGAGGCGCTGATCGCCTGGAGCCGGGAGAGGCTGGCGGCGTTCAAGTATCCGCGTATCGTCGAGTTTGTCGAACGCTTGCCGATGACCAGTACCGGTAAGGTGTTGAAACGCTGTTTGCGCTGAGGAAAATCCGGCCTGCCGGGGCAGGCCGGGAAACGGGCATCAACCTGGGTAGATGCCACGCTCTTTACGTGCGGTCAGGATGCGCTCGCAAGCCACGATATAAGCGGCGGTGCGCAGGCTGCACTCTTTCTCTGCGGCCTTGTTCCAGACGTGGACCATCGCGTCGGTCATGATCTTGTCCATACGCTCGTTGATCTCGGACTCGCTCCAGAAGTAACTCGCCATGTCCTGCACCCACTCGAAGTAACTGACCGTTACGCCGCCGGCGTTACAGATAACGTCCGGAACCACGGTGATGTTACGGGAACGCAGAATGTCGTCCGCTTCTGGGAAGGTTGGGCCGTTAGCCCCTTCCAGCACCAGCTTGGCGCTGAGGATTTCGGCGCGCTGACGGGTGATCTGGCCTTCCAGCGCCGCAGGGATCAGGATGTCCATGTCAACCGACCAGAACGCTTCGCTTTCGATCTCGCTGGCGCCTGGGAAACCGGCGATCTGCTTGTGCTTGGCCTGGTATTCGGTCAGCGCGGCCAGATCGATGCCGTTGGCGTTGAACAGGGTTGCGGAGTGGTCCTGGATGGTGACGACGCGAGCGCCGACGCCGACGAACAGGCGAGCCGCTTCGCTGCCCACGTTACCGAAGCCTTGCACCGCCACTTTGGCGCCTTCGATCTGCACGCCCAGACGCTTGGCCACTTCGCTGCCGGTCACGAACACGCCGCGGCCGGTCGCTTTCTCACGGCCCAGGGAGCCGCCGAGGTGGATTGGCTTACCGGTTACCACGCCGGTGATGGTGGTGCCGTGGTTCATGGAGTAGGTATCCATCATCCAGGCCATCACTTTGGCGTTGGTGCCGACGTCCGGCGCAGGAATGTCTTTCTGTGGCCCGATGATGAAGCCGATTTCGCTGGTGTAGCGGCGGGTCAGTCGCTCCAGTTCACCTTCAGACAGTTTGAACGGATCGACGCGGATGCCGCCCTTGGCGCCGCCGTACGGCAGGTTGACCGCGGCGCACTTGATGGTCATCCAGGCGGACAGGGCCATCACTTCGTTCAGATCGACGTCAGGGTGGAAGCGGATACCGCCTTTACCCGGCCCGCGCGACAGGTTGTGCTGTACGCGGAAGCCTTCGAAGTGACGGATGGTGCCATCGTCCATCTGCAGCGGGATATCGACAATCAAAGCGCGTTTAGGGTGACGCAGCGTATCAACCCAGCGTGAGAGGTCGCCGAGGTAAGGGGCGACGCGATCGATTTGTTGCAGATATGTAGCCCAAGCGGTGGTGCTGCTGTCTGAAGCGTAGGATAGCTTTTCCATAACCAACCTTTATATTTTAGAGGTATTTATTTCGTTTAACCGTGGATTAGCAAGCGCATAACACTTTGCGCCGCTAAATTTACCACTAATTATGCCGGTTGTTAGCCCCCCGCTCATCGGGCCAGCGGACGGTTTTTCGCCGCCTGCAGGGCGGTAAATGAATAGTTAATTACTTTTCGCCGGGCGTTAGCGGGCACATGCATACTTTATGCATATAAAACGCATAAAAACCCTTTATATCTATTTTTCAGAAGCTTGAATGTGATCAAAAAGTTTCATTTTATTTAACTGCTATGTTGACAATGGCGTTTCCCCTCGGCAGCGTTAAAATCCTGTTAAAACGCCGTCTGCCGCCGCGTTTTGCCTGGGCAGCGAGAAGCATGATTCGGGGCTGTTTTACTGTATTGCGGCAGAAGAGTGGGCTGAAAAGCGTGTTCACCTGAAACGGACGGGTGACCGCGAGCGGCCGGCCACCCGTTCTGGTTTGGCGAATCAACGTTTAAAGAAGACCGCGCCGCGGTGGCGTGGTCATCCGATACGCATTAGGCGCCGGTATGCTGATAGCGTTGTAATTCCACCGGTTCAGCGCCGATACTCGCCAGATATTCTTTGACGGACGCCGGCGCGGAAGCTTGCGTAAATTGGTAGATGTTTTCATCCGCATCCAACAGCGTCTCCCATTTTACAATGTTCACCCAGCGAGGCTCATTGTCTACGCTGATGCCTGAGTCACGCGAAATAAACCCGTTCTGGTTCGAGATAAATTCCTCTTCAACGCGCTTGTCCAATACGGCAAACGCTTCAGGGCTGAGTGAGGCCGGCAGTTTAAAACTTGAAATTTCAATAATGTAGCTGTTGGCGGAACAGTCCGCCTTGGATTCATAATTCATAATAAAAGTCCTTTAAATTAAATTGCTTATACAACTCAAATTAAGCTGCATCCTTATTGCAGTACTGCAGGTTAAATTTATTCCTGATGTCTGAAATAAATAATTAGGAATAATCTGAATTGGCGCTTTGCTTTATGCAAAACATGATGATTTGTATGAGATTTTTCTTGCATAAGGGAGTTTGCCAATCAACTTGCCAACGGCCTTAAGCAATAATTCAATAACGGTGGTGCGGTTATTAATGTCATTGGCAAAGGGGCGGTTTTTAAATAAAAAAACGGTAGATGAACGGCGTGGTTAACCTATTTCCTTTTCCTCTTTGAAGGGGCGGGCGTTATTTCGCCGGCGACCGGCAATGGCCAATCATGCCCCCCGTCGGGATAAAAGGTCACTTGCGGCGCAGCCGGTGGTGAGGGGGAAAACAACGCCATCCGCTCGGCAAGCGGCGGCAACTGCGGTATGCTAAGCGGCTGAGCAACAAACCAAACCGGGCTATACGGAGACACCCCAGCGTGGCGAATTCTTCTTCTCAACTTGAACTGTTGCGGTCAGTCGCCGACGGCATCGCGGCCCTGTTTTTCCCGAATGCGGAAGTGGTGATCCACGATTTGGCCGCCAACAAGATAGCCTACCTGGCGAACAACCTGTCGAAGCGCAAACCGGGCGACGACGCGGGGCTGGAAGATTTCACGTTTGATGGCGGCGCCAACGTGACCGGCCCCTACGAAAAGCTGAACTGGGACGGCAAAAAGATGCGCTCGGTGAGCATCGCCGCGCGCGACGAGCAGGGTAACCCCAGCTATCTGCTGTGCATCAACCTGAGCACCGCGATGTTCGAGGACGCCCGCAACGCGCTGGATATGTTCCTGTCGGTCACGCGATTGCAGCCGCAGCCGCAACAGCTGTTCAAAGACGACTGGCAAGAGAAGATCAATACCTTCCTGCATGACTGGCTGCGGCGCGAGAACGCTGCGCTCGGCGCGCTGAGCCGCGAACAGAAACGGCGGCTGGTCAGCGATCTCTATCATCAGGGGGCGTTCAAGGCCAAAAGCGCGGCGGACTATATCGCCAACGTGCTGTCGATGGGGCGTGCTACGGTGTACAAGCATCTGCGGGAATTGAAGCAAGAGTAAACGCGGCGGGAAAGGTGGAAGAAAGGGGCGGCGATGGCCGCCCCTTTTCGTTACCAGCGGTAGTTCACCGAAGCGATGACGCTGCGGCCGCTGCCGTAGAAGCAGGCGTACTCGCCGCTGCAGGATGAAACGTATTTCTTGTCCGTCAGGTTCTGCACGTTGAGCTGCAGCGCCGCACCGCGCAGCGCCGGCGAGGCCTGGCCGAGATCATATTTCACCATGGCGTCGTACAGCGTGTAGTGCGGCACGTCGTACTGGCCGGTGGCGTCGGCCGGCGCATCGCCGATGTAACGCACGCCGCTGCCGACGGTCAGGCCGTTGAGCGCGCCGCTCAGGAAGCTGTAGCTGCCCCAGGCGGACGCCGCGTGGCGCGGAATGCCCGCCGGGCTGTGGCCGATTTCGTCGGCCGAGTTGGAGTCTTTGGTCACCACGTCGGTGTAGGTGTAGGCGGCGATCAGCTTGATCTCCGGCGTCGGCTGAGCGTGCACTTCCGCCTCAATCCCTTTGGATTTCACCTCACCGATCTGCTCGTAGGCGGAGGTGAGACGGTTGTAAGACGCCACATTGCGTTGGGTGATGTCGAACCAGGAGAGGGTCAGCAGGGTGTTGCCGCCCGGGATCTGGTACTTCACGCCCACCTCGGTTTGTTTGCCGGTGGTCGGCTTGAGCGGGTCGGCGCCCGGCGCGCTCGGGTACAGGTTAGGATCGAACGAGGTGCTGTAGCTGACGTACGGCGAAATGCCGTTGTCAAAGGCGTAGAGCAGGCCCGCACGGCCGGTGAACTGGGCATCATTGTAGGTCTGCTCTTTGCCGCCGCTGGTGCGATCGCGGGTGTTGACCTGCGACCAGTCCTGACGGCCGGACAGCAGCAGGTTCCAGTTATTCCACGCCAGCTGGTCCTGCAGATACACCCCGATCTGATTCAGCGTCTTCAAATCGCTGGAAGCCAGCGCCAGCGTGCTGCCATCGATGCTGGGGCGAACCGGGTTGGCCCAGTCGATCGGGTAATCGTTGCCGCGATCGCGATACATCTTCGAATCGATATGGCTGTAGCGGTAATCCAATCCGCCCAGCACCGTGTGTTTCACCTCGCCGGTGTCGAACAGGCCCTTCAGCTGGTTATCCACGCCAAACTCGTTGGTCATCTGCGTTTCATGCTGCGCCATGCGGGTGACGGTGTGGTCGTTGACCTTCGAGTTTACGTTATAAACCAGATATTTATAGTCCTCATCACGGTGGGTGAAACGCAGGTTCTGGGTAAACGACAGCGCATCGCTGAAGTTGTGCTCGAGGCTGTAGCCGATCGACGCCTGCTCGCGCCGCGACTTGTTGAAGCTGGGTTCGCTGATGTTGAAGTCATAGGGCACATAGCCCGCGCTGGTCGGGAACAGTGTGCCGGCGCGCGGCAGGAAGTTGCGCGATCCGGCTTTCGGATCGTTCTGGTAGCTGGTCAGCAGCGTAAAACTGGTGTCTTCGTTCGGCAGCCAGGTGAAGGCCGGGGCGATGGCCACCCGTTGCTGCTTGCTGTCTTTGACAAACTCATGTTCGGTTCTGGCGATACCGTTCAGGCGATAGAACAGGGTGTTGTCGTCGTTGAGTTTGCCGCCGAAGTCGAACGCCGTTTCCGCCAGATGACGGTTGCCGGTGCTGAATTTAACTTCGTGAATGCTCTGGGCAGTAGGGCGTTTGCTGGTCATCACCACCACGCCGCCGGGGCTGACCTGGCCGTAAAGCACGCCGGCCGGGCCGTGCACCATTTCCACACGCTCCAGCAACCAGGGATCGATCTGCCCGGCGCCGCCGTTTTGGCTAGAGAGGCCAAAGTGCAGGCCGTCGAGCAGCTTGGGCGCGTAGCGGAAGCCGCGGCTGATCACTTCGTCATTGCGGTTGGAATTGCCGCGATAGGTGGTGACCACCCCGCTGGTGTAGTTCAAGGCGTCGGCGACCGACGCCGGTTCCTGGTCGTTCATTTGCTCGCGCGTCACCACCGAGATGGACTGCGGGGTTTTGCTCAGCGGAGCGGCGGTTTTGGTGCCGGCGGCGCTCTCTTTGGCGACGATCCCTTTGACGGGCGCGGTCACGCTGCTCTGCGCGTCGGCAGTCACCACCATCGTCTCGTCCGCCGCGGCAAAAGCGTTTTGCGCGAAGGGCAGTAGCGCCAGCGTCGCCCCCAGCAACAGCCGGTTGGCGGACATCGCCTCTGCGCTATCGTTTTCTATCCCTTTGTTTCTAATATTCATTATCTCTCCTGCATGCCTACTTTTGTGTGTAATGCCACCCTGATAAACCCCGCAATGTCGATGAATACGCTTTCCCTCGTCGACGCGGAGACGTCGCGTTTGCACGACGGCAAAAATCCGACAAATAGTATTGAAAATGATAATGAGTATCAATACGATTGTCAGGTTTTGTAAAAGTCACGCACGTTATGTAAGGGGCGCTATGGAGTTTTTGCCGGAAAAGAGGCCAGAAAACGGTCGTGAGGGATTGGCGGCGCAGTGGCTGCGTGAAGAGGCGGCAGGGCAATCCGCGTGGTGGCAGAAGGTTGCCGCTCATGGCACGCCTGTCGTCGAAGCGCACGATGAACAGCACGTCAGAATGACCTGGCTATGGCGCGATCCTGCCGGCGACGAGCGGCTCTCGCCGATATGTCGCGTCTATGCCGATATCAACGGCATTACCGACCATCACAGCACGACCCCCAGCAGCCTGAAAAGGCTCCCCGGCACCGACGTTTGGTACGGTGCGGCCGTTGTCGATCGCCGCTGGCGCGGCAGTTACAGCCTGATCCCGATTACAGCGCGGGATCTTCCTCCCGTCTTCAGCGACGACGAAACGTTGCGCGATCGCCAGCAGCGCGCCTGGTGGGTATCGCTGTTCCCGTTGGCGATCGCCGATCCGCTGAATCGCACCTCGCTGGGGCCGGCTTATCGCCCGCGCGCCGTTTCCCTGGCTCAGGGGCCGGACGCGGACGACCAAAGCGCCTGGCAGGCCGCCGATCGGCCGTTGGATGAAGCGCGGCTACAGCTTTTTCACTGGCACAGCGAACGGCTGGGCACCCGGCGGCGCGTGTGGCTGTATGCCGCCGGCGAGGCGGCGGACAACGCGAACCGCCCGCTGGTGCTGCTGCTCGACGGCCAGAACTGGATCGAAAGGCACGCATTGCTGCCGGTGATTGAGAACGAGACCGCAAAAGGGCATCTGCCGCCCGCGTGCTGGCTGCTGATCGATGCGATCGATGGCGAACACCGGGAAAACGAACTTCCTTGCAACGCCGCCTTTTGGCAGGCGGTGATCGACGAACTGCTGCCGCAGGCGCAGCGGCGCGAACCGTTCAGCGAAGAGGGGGCGCGCACCGTGGTCGCCGGCCAGAGCTACGGCGGGCTGGCGGCGTTATACGCCGGCCTGCACTGGCCCGAGCGCTTCGGCCATGTGCTGAGCCAGTCCGGCTCCTTCTGGTGGCCCACGGTGCAATTCGTTACCCAGTTTGAAAAACGCCACGAGTTGGAGGAAGGCTGGTTGATACGCCAGGTTCGGCAGCGCGGCGCGACCGCGCCGACGCTCACCGTGATTCAGCAAGCCGGCGATCGGGAGGCGGACATCGAATTCGTCAATCGCCAGATGCACCAGGCGCTGACGGCGGCCGGGCATCGTGCCGACTACCGCGTGTATTCCGGCGGACATGACGCGCTCTGCTGGCGCGGCGGTCTGGTGGACGGCGTGCGCCGGCTGCTTTCCGCAATGAAGTAATTCCACATTTTGACAGACAGGTAAGGCAAATGACTCAGGAACAACAAAACCCGTTCGATGACGAAAGTCTCCGTTTCTCCGTGTTGGTCAACGCGCAACAGCAGTACTCGCTGTGGCCGCAGTTTGCCGATACGCCGCCGGGATGGCGCGTGTTGATGGGGCCGGCGTCGCGCGGTGAATGTATCGACTATATCGAAGCGCACTGGCAGGACATGCGGCCGGCGTCGTTGAAAGCGGCGGATGCGCCGCGTTAATCGCCGCACAGCCACATCGCTACATTCCGTTTGAGGAAAAGGACAGACACCATGTCAGAAACGCTTTCTTTGCCGGATACTCAGGTCGAGTATCGGGATTATCCGCTGGTTGCGGCGCAACCGGGGATCTGGATCGCCGACCAAATCGCGCTGCGGCGCAACAGCTTTGCCGTGGCGCACTACACCGAACTGCACGGCGATATCGATCGTTCGGCGCTGGAGCGCGCGATTCGCCAGGGGCTGGCGGAGGCGGATACGGTTCAGGCGCGCTTCTTTGAGGCGCAGGACGGCCAGCCGGTGCAACGTTTACCGCTGAACGCGGATCCCGCGCGGGTGCTGGCGCCGGAGTGGTTTGACTTCAGCGCACGGCCAGACGCCGAACAGGCGGCGCTGGCGCTGATGCACGACGATCTGGCGCAGGATCTGCCCGCGGACGGCGAGCGCCCGCTCTATCGCCATGCGGTGATCCGCATCAGCGCCGATCGCTGGTTCTGGTACCAGCGCTTTCATCATCTGACCCTGGACGGCTTCAGCTTCGAGGCCATCACCCGCCGGATCGCCGATATCTACCGCGCGCTGCGCCACGGGCTGTCGCCGGCGGCCTCGCCGTTTACCCCGTTCGGCAAGGTGGTGGAAGAGTTTCAGCAATGGCAAACGTCGCCCGCACGCCAGCGGGCGGCCGAATTCTGGCGGCAGCATCTGCGCGATCTGCCGTCGCCGCTGTCATTGGCGACGGAAAACCGCGAGGTCGAACCGGGCGCTCGGCCGCTCAAACAGGCGCTGGTGCTGCCGGAGTCGCTGTTTGACGAAGCGCTGCGCGATGCGGCGCTGCAGTCGTTGCAACCGGCCGATATCGTCACGGCGGCACTGGCGATGTATCTGGCGCGCATGAGCGGCGAAACCCGGCTCTCCATCGGTTTTCCTTTCATGCGCCGCATGGGCTCGCAGGCGCTGGCGGCGATCGGCCCGGTGGTTAACGTGCTGCCGCTGCTGCTGAACGTGACGCCGGAGATGTCGCTGGCGGACGTCTGCCAGGCCACCGCGGCGGAAATCAAACAGGTGCGGCGCCATCAGCGCTATGAGGCGGAGCAGATCAAACGCGATCTCGGCCTGGTCGGCGGCCATCAGGAGCTGTACGGCCCGGTGATCAACGTCAAGGTTTACCACAGCGCCTTGTCCTTCGACGGTCAAGCGGCCGTTACCCATACGCTGGCGATGGGGCCGGTCGACGACCTCGAGTTTGAGATCGGTTTTCGAAGCGGCGTGCTGACGCTGTCGTTGGTGGCCAACCCGGCCAAATACGCGCCGCGCACCTTGCAAGGCCATGCGGAGCGCATTGGCCATTGGCTGCAGCAACTGGCGCGGCGGCCGCATCAGCCGAACGGTCAACTGGCGCTGGTCAGCGAAGGGGAGCTGCGCCAACTCGCGGCCTGGGGGCGCGGCGCTGAGCTGACGCCGCCGGCGGGCATGGTGTCGATCATGGACGCTTTCCAGCGTCAGGTTGAGCGACAGCCCGAGGCGTTGGCGGTGACCTGCGGCGATGTGCGCCTCAGCTACCGTCAACTCAGTGAACGGGTGATGCAACTGGGGCGCGTGCTGATCGAAAGCGGCATCGGCGCCGAAGACGTGGTCGCCATCGGCATTCCGCGCTCGGTGGACACGCTGGTCGCGCTGTTTGGCGTGTTGGCCAGCGGCGCGGCCTATATGCCGCTCGATCTGGATTATCCGCGTGAGCGTCTGGCGCTGATGTGCGACGACGCGCGGCCGGTGATGCTGCTGACCCACAGCGACACGCGGGCCAACATGCCGGATCTGCCGCAGATCATGTGCCTCGATGAGGCGCAATGCCGGGCGCGCTGCGCGGCCGCCGAGGCCGCGCCGATATCGGACGAAGAGCGGCGCGCGCCGCTGAACGAGGCGCATCTGGCCTACATGATTTACACCTCCGGTTCGACCGGCAAACCCAAAGGCGTGATGTCCACGCACCGCGGGCTGCTGAACCTGTTCTTGTCGCATCAGGCCTCTCTATTCGGCCCGGCGATTGAAAAATTCCAGGCTCGCCGCGGGCGGCGTCTGCGCGCCGGGCATACCGCTTCGTTCTCTTTCGACTCCTCCTGGGAGCCGCTGTTCTGCATGATGATGGGCAGCGAACTGGTTATCTTCGATGAAGAGCTGCGCCGCGACCCCTGGGCGTTGCTCGAACAGACCCAACAGACCCCGATCGATCTGCTGGATATCACGCCGTCGTTCCTCTCGCAGTTGGTGGATTGCGGCCTGCTGAAGGGACAGTTTCCGCTGCCGGCGTTTGTGATGATCGGCGGCGAGGCGGCGACACCGACGCTGTGGAACCTGATGCGGCAGCATCCGGAAGTCGAGATCCATAACTATTACGGCCCGTCCGAATACACCGTCGATACCCTCGGCGCGCCGGTCACGGCCGCAGACCAGCCGGTGATCGGGCGCCCCCTGGCCAATACCGAAGTCTGGCTGCTCGACAGTCGCCTGCAGCCGGTGCCGATCGGCGCGGCGGGGGAACTGTACATTTCAGGCAAGGGCATCGCGCGCGGTTACCTGCGCCGCCCGGATCTGACGGCGGCGCGCTTTGTCGCCAATCCGTTCGCCGACGGCGAGGTGATGTACCGCAGCGGCGATCTGATGCGTTGGAGCGCGGACGGCCAGCTGGTGTTCATTGGCCGTACCGATCACCAAATCAAGGTGCGCGGCTTCCGCGTCGAGCTGGGTGAAGTGGAGAGCGCGCTGGCTGCCTTGCCGGACGTGGGGCGGGCGGTGGTGATCGCCGAGCCGATCGGCGCTACCTATCGCCTGATCGGTTACTGCTCGGTGCAGGATGACGCGCGGCGCGCCTCACCCGCGCTGCAGAGCGAGCTGCTGGGGCAGTTGGCGCAGCGTCTGCCGGATTACATGGTGCCGGCGATCCTGGTGGTGATGCCGGAGCTGCCGCTTAACGTTAACGGCAAGATTGACCGTCAGGCGCTGCCCAAACCGCAGGAGACGCTGGCGCAAAGCCTGCGCCAGCCGGCCACCGAGCAGGAAAGGCTGATTTGCCGCGCCATGGCGCAGCTGTTGGGGATGGAGCGCGTCGGTGCCGACGACGATTTCTTCGCGCTCGGCGGCGACAGCATCTCGGCGATGGGGCTGGGCACCGCCCTGCGGCGCAACGGGTATCTGCTGCGGCCGCGTGAGATCTTCGCGCTGCACACCCCCGCGCGCATGGCGCAGGCGATGCAGCCGCTGGCCGTTGGATCTCAGGCCGCGCGCAGCGTGCAGCAAGGCCCGATCGACGGGCTGCCGATCCTGCACTGGTTTGCCGAGACGGGCGACATGCATCGTCTCTTCGCGCACGGCGTTTTCCTGCGCGTGCCTGCCGAATTGCAACCGGCACAGCTGCGTTATGCGTTGGAACAGCTGCGTACGGCACACCCGGCGCTGGGCGCGCGGATCCGCGACGGCCAGTTGGTGGTTGAAACCGCCGCCGCCGGTGAATTGATGCAGCGTCATCCCGTATCCGGCGATCTGGAAACCGCGGCGGAACAGGCGTTTGATGCCGCGCTGGCGCGCCTCAATCCGGCCGAGGGCAGCATGATGCAGGCCATCTTGTTACAGCGTGACGGGCAGAGCCTCGGGCTGGTGCTGGCGATCCACCACCTGGTGGTTGACGGCGTTTCCTGGCGCATCCTGCTCGACGAACTGCGGCAAGCGGCCGACAGCGCCATGCAGGGGCAGCCGATCGCGCTGCCGCCGGAGGAAACCTCGCTCTATGAGTGGTCCGCGCGTTTACGGGCCGACGCCAAACGCCGGGAAACCGAGCTGCCGTTCTGGCGGCAGATGCTGGCGGACGGCGTGCCGCGCTTGGGGCGCCGCGCGCTGGATCCGCAGACCGATCGTCTCGCTTCGGTGAGCGAACGGCGCACGCTGCTCGACAGCCGGCTGACCGCCGCGCTGCTGGGCGCCTTGCCGCAGGGATACCGCGCTCAGGTCGAAGAGATCATGCTGTGCGCGCTGGCGCTGGCCTGCCGGCGTCATTTCCAGGCCGCTTCGCTGCGCTTTTCGCTGGAGTCGCACGGCCGCGCCGAACTGGACGATAGCCTCGATCTGGCGCGCACCGTCGGCTGGCTGACGGCGGAGTACCCGCTGTGCATCGAACTGCATGACGCCGAACACCACGAGGCCGTGCGCGCGGTGAAACGGGTGACGCGCGCGGTGGCCGATCGCGGCATCGGCTATGGTCAACTGCGCTATTTACATCCGCAGCGTGACGAACTGGCCGCGCTGGCGCAGCGCAATGCGCCGGAGATTTTGTTCAACTACCTCGGGCGCTTCGGCCAGGATGAGGGACACTGGACGCCGCAGCGCAGCCGGACCCGTTTCCGCGACGCCTTCGCAGTGGCGCAGGATACGCAGCAGGCGCTGTGTTACGGGCTGGAAGTGAACATCTTTGTCGAAGAGCGGCGCGACGGCGCGTGTCTGGCGATCAACTGGAGCTGGCTGGAGGCCATCTTCAGCGCGAGCGACATCGAGGCGCTGCATAGGGGCATCGAGCAGGCCGTGCGTGCGCTGTGCGAGTTTGCTGAACGGCATCCCGAACGCGCAGCGGCAACGTTGACGGCGGCCGAGATCGCCCAACCGAACGTCGACGATGAAACGCTGCGCGCCTGGGAGCGGGAGTATGGGCCGTTGGCCGATGCGCTACCGCTGTTGCCCTTGCAGCACGGCTTGCTGTTCCATGCCCAGACGGCGCAGCAGGGCGGCAGTTATAACTCGCTGACGCGCCTGAGCCTCTGCGGCGAACTGGACGCGCCACGGCTCCAGCAGGCGCTGGATGCGGTGATCCGCCGCCATCCGCAGCTGGCCGCCCGGTTCAACCGCGAGGGCGAACCGCTGCAGCTGATACCGCAGGAAAGCCATTGGCCGCTGGACAGCCTCAGGCTGCCGCCGCTGTCCGCCGAACAAGAAATGCAGGCGCTGAATGAGCTGGAGCAGAAAGAGCTGCAGCGCGATCTGTTTAACCAGCCGGGCGCGATGCTGCATGCGCTGTGGGTCAAACACGGCGACAGTGAACGCTGCACGCTGTTCCTCAATGCCCACCACCTGATCGTCGATGGCTGGTCGACGCCGGTGGTGCTCAACGATCTGATGCTCGCATTGCGTGAAGGGATAACGGCGTTGCCGCCGCTGCGTTCGAACTATGCCGATATCGTGCGCCGCCTGGCCGCGCGGGATGCCGACGCCTCGCGCCGCATCTGGCGCGAGACGCTGCAGGACGTGCGGCCAACGCTGCTGTTTGGCGAGGCTCAGGACGACCGCGTGTTTGAGCTGGAAATGACGCTGCCGCCGGCGGAGGAACAGCGTTTGCTGACCCTGTGCCGCGAACGCGGGCTGACGCTCAATACCGTGATGCAGGGCATCTGGGCGCTGCAGCTGGCCGGCTGTTGCGGCCATCAGGACGTGGTGTTCGGCTCGCCGGTTTCCGGGCGGTTTGGCCAGATCGACGGCGTGGAAGAGCACGTTGGCCTGTTCAGCAACACGCTGCCGGTACGCGTACGGCTGGAAAACGGCCGGCCGTTGACGGAACAGCTGACCGCTCTGCAACACCGGCAGATTGAACTGCTGGAGCACGACGATTTGGGATTGGGTGAGATCCAGCACCTGGCCGGCGCGGGCACGCTGTTCGATACGCTGTTGGTGGTGGAGAACTACCCGGACAACGATGCCTTGCTCGGCGGCACAGGTTCCCTGCGCTGCGACGCCATCCGCAACAAAGGCTATACCCACTATCCGCTGACGTTGCTGGTGCTGCCCGGCGAGCGTCTGCGTCTGCTGATGGAGTACCGTGACTCGGTGCCGCAGCCTGAACGCTTCGCCGCGCGGCTGATGGCGCTGCTGCAACAGTGGATCGCCCAACCAGATCTGCCGCTGCCGCGCTGGCAATTGCAAACCCCGCAGGAACAGGCGTTGATCGCGGCGGTCAACCGCACCGCACAGGCGGTAGCGGACACCACCTTGCATCAGGCGATCGCCGATCAAGCTCGGCGCACGCCGGAACGCATCGCGTTGCAGGATGCCGGGCACACCCTCAGCTACCGTGACATGCAGCGCCAGGCCGCGCTGTTGGCCGAACGGCTGACGGCGGCGGGCATTCAGCCGGGCGATATCGTCGCGGTGGCGTTGCCGCGTTCCGTGCGCCTCAGCCTGGCGCTGACGGCGATTGTGCAAACCGGCGCCGCCTGGCTGCCGCTGGATACCGGTTACCCGGATGAGCGTCTGGCCTACATGGTGGCAGACGCCAAGCCACGGCTGATTATCACCGAGAGCGCCTTGGATGCCCGTTTTGCCGCGCTGGCGCCGACGTTGCGGTTCGATGCGCTGGACGACAGCGGGCGCGAACCGATGCAGCGCGCACCGGCGGGGAACGGCGATTATCCCGCCTACGTCCTGTATACCTCGGGCTCTACCGGGCGGCCGAAAGGGGTGGTGGTGAACCACCGGGCGATCGTCAACCGTCTGTTCTGGATGCAGCACGAGTATGCGCTCGATGCGCAGGACGTGGTATTGCAGAAAACGCCGTGCAGCTTCGACGTTTCCGTCTGGGAGTTCTTCTGGCCGCTGATGGTCGGCGCGCGCCTGGTGATGGCGCCGCCGGAGGCGCACCGCGATCCGCAGGCGCTGACGACGTTGATCGACGACTATGGCGTAACCACGCTGCATTTCGTTCCGTCCATGTTGGCTATCTGGGTTGAGGCGCTGAACGAACGTGCGCCGCAGCGCGCCGCCGCCAGCCTGAAACGCGTGTTCTGCAGCGGTGAGGCGTTGTCGTGTGAACTGGCATCCCGCTACCAGGCGTTGGTCGCCGCGCCGCTGCATAACCTGTATGGCCCGACGGAGGCGGCGGTTGATGTCACCTATCAACCGGCGTCCGGCGAGGCATTGGCGGCGGTGAGCGGCGCCGGCGTGCCGATCGGCAAACCGGTCTGGAACACCCAACTGAGCATTCTCGACGCCATGCTGCGGCCGGTGCCCGTCGGCTGCGCCGGCGATCTCTACCTGCGCGGCATTCAGCTGGCCAACGGCTATCTGCATCGGCCGGGATTGACGGCGCAGCGGTTTGTCGCCGATCCCGCCGGCAACGGGGCGCGCATGTATCGCACCGGCGATATCGCCCGCTGGCTGGAAGACGGCAGCGTCGAGTATTTGGGGCGCAGCGACGATCAGCTGAAGATCCGCGGCCAGCGCATCGAACTGGGCGAAATCGAACAGGCGCTGCTGGCGCAGCCGGGAGTAGCGCAGGCGGCGGTGCACGCCATCGAACTGGGTGAGGGCGCGACGGGGCTGGGCGGCGCCGATATGCGGCAGTTGGTCGCCTGGCTGATCGCCCAGCCGGGCGTGACGCTGGATACCGCCGTCCTGCATCAGGCGCTGGAGGCGCGTTTGCCGGCGCACATGATGCCGGTCAGCTATGTCATGACCGACAGCTTCCCGCTCAGCGCCAGCGGCAAGCTGGATCGCAAAGCGTTGCCTCGGCCGCAGCTGAGCCCGCAGAGCGGCCGCGTGCCGCACAGCGACAGCGAGCGCCTGCTGGCGGCGCTGTTCAGCGAACTGCTGGGGCGCGAGACGGTGTATGCCGACGACGACTTCTTCGCGTTGGGCGGCCACTCGCTGCTGGCGATGCGCCTGGCGGCGGAGCTGCGTCGGCGCGTCACCCGGCCGTTGAGCGTCGGGCAGATCATGTTCGCCCGCAGTCTGGAGAAAATGGCGCACCTGCTCGATGATGCGCAGGCCGCCGGCTCGGCCGAGAGCCGCGGCGTCGGCGAGTGCCTGCAGCTGCGGGCGGGCCAAGGCCCGGCGCTGTTCTGCCTGCATCCGGCTTCCGGTTTCGCCTGGCAGTACTCGGGGCTGAGCCGTTATCTGCCGGGGAGCTACCCGATCATCGGCCTGCAGTCGCCAAGGCCGGATGGTGCCATCGCCACCTGCGAGGACATTGAGCAGATGGTCGATCGTCATCTCGCCACTCTGCGCCGCCTGCAGCCGCAGGGGCCTTATTACCTGCTGGGCTATTCGCTCGGCGGCACGCTGGCGCACTCGATGGCCGCGCGTTTGCAGCAGCAGGGCGAAGAGGTGGCGTTCCTCGGCATGCTGGATACCTATCCGCCGGAAGGCCAGGACTGGACCGGCCCCAGCGAGGAAGAGGCGCAGAAGGAGGTGGCGCAGGAACAGGCCGAGTTTATGGCGGAAGATCATGGCGATCCGGCGCTGATGGCGGAGAAGGCGGCGATGTTCGACAGCATCGTCGCCAACTACCGCGACGCGGTGCGCCTTCTTTCTCAGGCGCGCAGTCAGCGTTTCCACGGCACGGCGACGCTGTTTGTCGCCGACCGGACGCTGCCGCCATTGATGGACATCAACGCCGTGTGGGCGCCGTATCTGGATCGGCTGATCTGTCATCACCAAGGCTGCGAGCACGCGGACATTCTGTCGCCGGCCTCGCTGGAGACGCTAGGGCCGCTATTGCATTCGCTGCTGACGCGGCAATACGGGTTGGTATAACGCAACCGGGCCGGGGTGTGCGCCACGGCCCGTACTAAAACATGATATGCAGGACACTATGGCCAAACCTTCTTTTTTTCTTGATTTCAGTTTGCTGAGAAGCAATGCGCATTTTCGTGCGATTTTCTGCGCCCGCATGCTGTCGGTGTTTTCACTCGGCATGCTGGCGGTGGGGGTGCCGATTCAGATCCAGGCGATGACCGGCTCCACGTTGCAGGTGGGCGTGGCGGTGGCGCTGGACGGCGTAGGCATGTTTATCGGCCTGATGTTGGGCGGGGTGCTCGCCGATCGCTACGATCGCCGCAAGCTGATCCTGTTCGCGCGCGGCACCTGCGGGCTGGGCTTTGTCGCCCTGAGTCTGAATGCCTTCGCGCCGGCCCCGTCGCTGTGGGCGCTCTATCTGCTGGCGGCCTGGGACGGGTTCTTCGGCGCGCTCGGCATGACGGCGCTGATGGCGGTGATCCCGCTGCTGGTCGGGCGCGAAAACCTGGCGGCGGCGGGGGCCTTGAGCATGGTGACGGTGCGCATCGGCGCGATCCTGGCGCCAGCGCTGGGGGGGATCATCATCGTGTTCGGCGGCGTCGGTCTCGCCTTCGCCGTCGCGGCGGCAGGGACGCTGGGCACCCTGGTCCCGCTGGTGCGCCTGCCGACGCTGCTGCCGCAGCAGCAGGAGCCGGAACACCCGCTGCGCGCGCTCGCCAGCGGCTTCCAGTTTGTCTGGCGCAATAAGGTGGTCGGCTCGGTGGTGTTGCTGGGGATGTTGATGAGCATCGTCGGCGCCGTGAGGGTGCTGTTCCCGGCGTTGGCGCAGGACGCTTACCACGTCGGCGCGTCCTCTATCGGCCTGATGTACTCCGCAGTGCCGCTCGGTGCGATGCTGGGTGCGCTAACCAGCGGCTGGGTGGGGCGTTTCCCTCGCCCTGGGGTGCTGATCCTGATCGCCGCTATCGTCGCGTTCACCGCCATCGCGTCACTGGGGCTGTTCAGCCATCTGGCGCCGGCGCTGCTGGCGCTGGTGTGTTACGGCTACGCCAATGCCATCGCCTCGCTCTTGCAGTTCATGCTGATCCAGAGCAATACGCCGGATCATCTGCTGGGGCGGGTGAACAGCCTCGGCACCGCGCAGGACGTGACCGGCGATTCGATCGGCGCGCTGGGGCTCGGTGTACTGGGCAGGGTGTTCACCCCATTGATGAGCGTGCTGTCGTTTGGCGCATTCGCCGCAGTGCTCGGCGTGCTGGTGGCCTTCAGCGTGCGCACGCTGCGCCAGTGCCGGCCGGCGGACGCGTTGGTCGAGCACGATGAGCCGGCTCCGGCAACCTCAGCGGCGGCGGACAACTAACCCCTCACGGCGCCGGCTGTTCCGGCCGGTGCCGCTCCCCCCAGTCGCACATCATGTCGATCACCGGGATCAGCGAACGCCCGCGCTCGGACAGGCTGTACTCCACCTTGGGCGGGATCTGCGGATACTCCTTTCTCACCACCAGACGGTCTTTTTCCAGCTCTTTCAACGTCGAGCTCAGCGTCTTATACGAAATGGTGCCGATGCAGCGCTGCAGTTCGTTGAAGCGCAATACCGGCTTATACAACGCCAGCCAGTAGAGAATAATCATTTTGTATTTACCGTTGATCACCGACAGGGTGTAGCCATAACCGGTGTCTTCAAGGCTGATGCCCGTAGGGCTGCAGTGGGATTCGGCGGTCATTTACACTTTCTCCAGGGTAAGTATGTGTCGTGAGTGTGCGTATTTTACATTCTGTCAGCATACCCTAAGATGCGTCGAAACACCTGACTGGAGAGATCAGTATGAAAACGTTGGTGGTAGTGACACATCCCGATATGGCGAACTCGGTGGTCAACAAACGTTGGCTGGAGGAACTGCGGCGCTATCCGGCGCTGTATACCGTGCACGAACTGCATCAGGCCTATCCGGACTGGCAGATCGACGTCGCCAAAGAACAGCAGTTGATTGAAGCGCATGACAACATCGTGCTGCAGTTCCCGATTTACTGGTTCAGCAGCCCGCCGCTGCTGAAAAAATGGCTGGACGACGTGCTCACCTACGGCTGGGCCTACGGTTCTCGCAGTGGCTATAAGATGCAGAACAAGAAACTGGCGCTGGCGGTCACGGCGGGCGTGCGCGCAGAAGATTACGCGCGTGAAGGGCGTTATCGCTACTCGCTGGAGGAGATCTTCCGGCCGTTTGAAGTGACCGCCGATTATGTGCGGGCCGACTATGCTTCGTTCTTTGCCTTTTACGGCAAGGAAGCCGCTTCGGACGGGACGGCAGAGCAGGTTCAGCAACACGAGTTGGACAGCAGCGCGCAGGGCTATCGGGCATTTCTCGCCGCCCTGAATTAAGGGCACGCCCCGGATGCGCCCGGGCGTGCGCATCCGGCTACTCGATGTGAACGCCGAAACCGTCTTGCCCCGGCGCGAGATGCGCTTTCAGCGTCAGCTGCGGGATCAGATAGTCACCGGCGTTCTGCCGCCGGAAGCGGATTGGCTCGGCGTTCCACAGATTATCCAGCCGCTGCCCGAGCTGCTCGCACAGGGCGGCAAAGCGTGCCTCATCGGTTTTGCCGGCGCGGTAGGTGACGAACGGCGGCAGCACCTCGAACCCTGGGTAGTGCAGCATGCCGTGCTGGATCGGGAACAGGATATCGTCGATCGGCCCGTTGATGCCGCGCGGGGCGTAATGGGACTCCCAGCCGCCGGCGGTGACGATCAGCATCGCCCGTTTGCCCGCCAGCGTCCCCTCGCCGTAACGGTCACCCCAATGGGTGTCGGAATGCTCACCGACGCCGTAGGCAAAACCATAGGCATAGACACGCTCGAACCAGCCTTTGAGGATCGCCGGCATCGAGAACCACCACAGCGGAAACTGCAGCAGCACCACGTCCGCCCAGCGCAATTTTTGCTGCTCCCGTTCGATATCGGCGCTCTGCACGCCGTTAGCAAACGCGCGCTGCGAATCCAGCGAAGGATCGAAACGGGGCCCTGATGCGCCTTCCAGGCTGTCGTCGGCGTCAAGCGCCGCTTTCCACTTCATGGCGTACAGATCGGACACCTGTACCTGATGGCCGGCCTGCGCCAGGCGATCAACGGCGAAGTTTTTCAGTGAGCCGGTCAGCGACAGCGGCTCCGGGTGGGCGTAAACAATCAGCACATTCATAACAGCTCTCCTTGGTGTGAGAGCTGCAGGTTAGGGCGTTAGTCGGTATATTAGAAATGAATTACCGTTATCCCAGGTATAACCATGAATAATTTAAGGCGGCTGGATCTCAACCTGCTGGTGACGCTCGACGCGCTGCTGGCGGAGCACAACGTCACGCGCGCGGCGCAGCGGCTCAATTTCTCCCAGCCGGCGGTCAGCGTGCACCTCGCCAAACTGCGGGCGATCTTTGACGATCCGCTGCTGTTGCCCGGCCCGCGCGGCATGCGCCCGACCGCCAGAGCGGAGCAGCTGCGGGAACCGTTACGTCAGGCATTGGCGGCGCTCGAGTTGGCGGTGACGCCGGCGACGCCGTTCGATCCCGCCGTGGCGACCGATACCTGGCGCGTGGCCGCCTTCGACTACGGCGAATCCACCATCGTGCTGCCGGCGCTGAACGGTTTGCGCACGGCGGCGCCGGGCACCCGGCTGGCGGTGCTGGAAATCCCGCCGTCACGCATCGCCAAACGGGCGGAACAGGGGGAGATCGATCTGGCGTTTCACACCCGCGAAGGGGCGCCGCCCGGTCTGCGTCAGCGCACGCTGTTCAGTGAACGCTATGTGCTGGTGGGCCGGGTCGGCCACCCCAAGCTGCATGCCAGGCTGACGCCGGCGCAATTTTGCCAATTGGAGCAGGTGATGGTCTCGCCGGACGGCGGCGGGTTCTATGGCATGACCGACAGGGCGTTGGCGGACGTGGGGCTGACGCGGCGGGTGGTGCTTTCCGTGCCACATTTTCTGTTCGTTATCTCGGTGCTGACGCAGTCCGATTTGGTGGCGATGCTGCCGGAGCGGCTGGTGCGCAACCAGCCTTTATTACAACGGCTCGAGCCGCCGCTGGCGGTGCCGGGCTTTGAAATGACCATGCTGTGGCACGAACGATCGCACCGGGATCCCGCTCACCGGTGGCTGCGCGAACATATCGTGCGTTCAGTGTGAGCGGGTTGGCGGGTTAAAGGGAGAAGCGTTTTTTGACTCTGTCGATCGGCGTGCCATCGCTGAGCGGCACCTGCGGCAAACGGTCGTAATCGCGAAAGCCCATTTTGTGATAGTAGGCGAGGCCACCGACGTTATCCGCCCGAATGGTGGCGTTGATGTGCTTGAAACCGTGCGACTTCGCCGCCGCTAATGTGGCAGGGAACAACGCACTGCCGACGCCGCGCACCTTCGGCGACAGGCGGGAGAAGGTGGCAATATCTGCGGTATCGGGCGGCAGGGCATCATCTGCGCTCAGCGCCTGGAAGCCCACCAACAGCCCATCCACCTCCGCGACCTGGCAGCTCAGCGCATTGCTGCCGCTGATGAACCATTCGCTGAATTCGGCGGGGGTGAGGGGCGTTTCTATCGCCGTCGTGCCGCCGGCGCCGATCACGTCATTCAATAACTGCGTCAGGGCTTCAGCGTCTTGCGGGGTTACCGTTCTGATCTTCATTGCGTTGCTATCTCCTATGATGAATCGGCTGGAACCATCGAAAGAAGATAGACGCAGGCGTCCGATAATGAAATATCAGAACGTGCCGGACCAAAAGACAGTGAGAGGAATTACATGAACAGGAAGCGGTCGGCCAGCGGAACCCCACGTTCGAGGCGCGGCGGCAACGCGTCGTCGCGATCGTCAGGCCGAGCAGCCTGCGGCGCGGCGTCTTCGGCTTTTTCAATCATCAGCTCGCCGAGCAGGGCCAGAAAACGAGTGAGCTTTTGCATATTCCCTCCGGATCCTTGATTACATTGAGAGTGATACTAATCGCCGCTCAACCGAATGGGAAAAACTTAAAACTCATATCCTAAGAACCGGATCGCATATCGCCTGACCGGGCGACGGTTGCCCATCGCCCGGTGTACGGTTTAGAAGGTGACGTTAACCTTGGCCCACAGGGTGCGGCCCGGCTCATTCACCGCGCTGTTGGCCGAATACCCGAAGGCGCTGTTGCCCGCCAGGTTGAGGTGCTCGCTGTAGGTCTTGTTCAGGATGTTATCCAGACCGGCGCTCAGCTTGACGTTTTTATTCACCTTGTAGGCGGCGTTAGCGGAAAGCACGCCGAAGCCGGCGCTTTCGGCAAAGTCTTTGCCTACCACGTTGCCTTCGTTGATCGCCACGCGGTGTTGGCTGCTGACCAAACGCCACAGGCCGGTGCCGCTCCAGTCGCCGTACTCATAGGTGAGCCCCAGACGCGCCTCCAGCGGCGGGATCTGCGGCAGCGGCCGGCCGTCGCTGGTGTTTTTGCCCCAGGAGTAGGCCAGGCTGGCGTCGGTTTTCCAGTGCTCGCTCAGTTGATAACCCATGCCCATTTCGCCGCCCATGATGTTGGCGTTGACGTTATCGGCCTGGCTGAGACGCGCATTGTGCGGATCGTATTTGAACAGGATGAAATCATCGACGCGGCCCACATAAGCGGAGACCCAACCGTTGAAGCGCTTGCCGTTGTATTGCGCGCCGATGTCGAGCTGCGTGGTTTTCTCGCTCTTGACGTTGGAGAACGGATCCTTGCTGCCGTTCGGGCCTAGCTTCGGCGAGAACAGCTCCCAGTAATCCGGGAAGCGTTCGGTATAACCGACGCCGGCATACAGCATCAGCGGCAGCTCGGCCAGCGTATGCTCCAGGCGCATAAAGCCGCTCGGCAGGGTATCTGAACGTTCCCCGTCGCTGCCGCTGCGGAAGTTCTCCACCAGGGTGCGATCGAGACGCGCGCCGCCGATCAGCTTATCCTGATCGCTGGTGGACCACGTCAGCTCACCGAAGGCGCCGTAGCTGTTGAACTGGGCGTCTTTTTCCCAGCTACCGCGGCTCATGCTGCGGTGGGTATTGGTCTGCGTGTCCAGGCCGCTTTCAAGCTTCACGTCCTGCCACTGCCAGGTGCCCATCACGCGGCCGCCGACGGTGCGGCGATCGAGCTGCATCGTCATGCCGGAAGACATCATGTGCCCGCCGTGGCCCCCCATGTTCATGCCGCCATGCCCACCATGGCCGCCCATGCCGCCGCTGCCCGGCGAGCGCAGGGTCACGTTGTCCATCACGTGGTTGGCGTAGTTGTAGTAGACCTGCGCTTCCAACTTATCCAGCACCTCGCCGATGTTGGATTTCTCCACCCGCATGCCCAGGCTTTCGCGTTTGAACTGCGAACCGTCCATGCTGCGGCCGGCATAGCGCGCTTCGCCGTTGCCGCGCCCCATCGTCACTTCCAGCAGCGTGTCGGCATCCGGCGTCCAGCCGAGCGCCAGATCGCCGTTCCATTTGTCCCAGCGCGACGGCACGCGCGTATTCGTTCCGTCCTGGTAATCATTGGCGCGCGACTTGTTGGCCATCACCCGCAGGTAACCTTGTTCGGCGCCGAGGCTGGCGTCGATATTCTCGTCCCAGCGGCCATTGGAGCCGGTCAGCACGCTGGCGTTGCCCTTGATGCCCGGTTTGTCGAAGCGCGGACGTTCACGTTCGAAACGCACCGTGCCCGCCGACGAACCCGGCCCCCACAGCACCGTCTGCGGCCCTTTGGTGATGGTCAGCAGATCGAAGCTTTCCGGCGAGATGTAAGAGGTGGGCGCATCCATTCTCGATGGGCAGGCGCCGAGCATCTCCGAACCGTCAGTGAGAATTTTCAGCCGCGAACCGAACATGCCGCGAAATACCGGATCGCCGTTGGTGCCGCCGTTGCGGATCTGCGAAAAACCGGGAATGGTTTTCAGATAGTCCGAACCGTCGCTGGCGGGCACCGGCTGACGCGGGGTTTTCGGTGATGTCACGATGGTCAGCGGAGAGTAGAGCGGTGCGGTGACGGTGATCACGTCGCCATCATTAACCTGTGCGTCGGTAGGGTGCTGATGCGCCTGCGCCGCGTGGCCGGCCAGCAGGAACAGCGGCATGGCGGTGGTGATTGCGCGGGTGACGGCGTTCTTTTTATAAGCGGGTTTAAACATCATCTTTCCTTAAGCTAACTTTTTTCCATTATTCTCCGGCGATTTATTCAGGCGTGGGGATGCCTGGCGAAAATCACCATCGGAAAATACGGGGGTTAATTCCCTCAACGTGGAAATAACCGGGCTAATAATGTCGTCTCAATGCATAACCATTGGGCGTATTAATTCCGCCATGTTGAAATGATCAACGGCAATACAGAAACGGCAATGGGGTATTGTTAAATCAGAGGAAAGAGACGGGCGGCGCGCGCGGCTGTAATTCGGTATGAACGACGTGGGCAAACAGGGGAACGAGATAATGAGTCGGCGGCGGGCGCGAGGCCAGAGATTGAGACCAGAACAGCGGGGCGTGGCTCACGTCCAGCAGCGGCGCGTGCAGCAACAGCACGCAGTAGCCGCAGGCGCTGTCGTCCATCATCATCGCCATGTTGTGGTGGCCGCCGCCGTGCTGCATCATCGGCGATGCGGCCTTTTCCGGCGCGGCCGGCGGCGAATGCATATCATGATGCATCGGCTTCGGCATCGCCATGCCGCAGTCCGCCATGACGGTCGTTTCAGCACTTCCGGCGCGCGCATGCTCCAGGGATCGCGAGACCACCGGCGCAATGAACAACATCAGAATGGCGAACATCCCTAACCAGGCGGCGGCCCGGTTACGTGATGCAGGGGGCTGAATTAACGACACAATCAACCTAAAAAAGGGTTAACACAGGGGAGGGAATTGTACTGGTTTATGTCGAAATGTTAAAACCTTTTATTTCTGATCAACGATCTGTTGATGAATATATTATCGAATGAGCGCTTTAATTCTGACCGACGGCTATTATTTTTGCGCCAATAACGTGACGGGGATAATATTAATGACGAAAAAACTGGCGAGAACGATTATTCCGCTTTATGACGATCTGGCTGGCGCTGAGGAGTGAGTGACAATGTCACGGGCGAGTTCACCGGAACCCGCCCGTAACCTTACTTCGCGCTGACGCGCCAGACAGTGTTGCCGACGTCATCCGCAACCAGCAAAGCGCCGGTCTTATCGACAGCCAGCCCCACAGGGGCGCCATAGAGTTCCTTCTCATCATCGGAGACAAAGCCTGTCACCACGGCCTTGAGCTTGCCAACCGGTTTGCCTTGTTCAAACGCCACATAGCTGACCCGATAGCCGTTCAGCGGCGAGCGATCCCAACTGCCGTGCTCGCTGATAAAAGCGCCGCCGCGATAGTCGGCCGGCAGAGCGCTCGCGGTGTAGAACAGCAGCCCCAGCGGCGCGACGTGCGAGCTGAGCGCGTAATCCGGCTTGATGGCTTTCGCCACCAGGTCCGGCCGCGGCGGCTGTACCCGTCGATCGACGTGCTGGCCGAAATAGCTGTAAGGCCAGCCGTAGAAACCGCCGTCTTGCACCGAGGTCAGGTAATCCGGCACCAGATCGGCGCCGATTTCGTCACGCTCGTTGACAATCGCCCACAGCTTGCCGCTTTGCGGCTCCCACTGCAGCCCGGTCGGGTTGCGCAGGCCGCTGGCGAAGATGCGGCTGGCGCCGGAGGCGGTGTCCACTTCCAGCACGGCGGCGCGCCGGTACTCTACGGCCAGGCCGTTTTCGGTGATGTTGCTGTTGGAACCGATGCCGACATACAGCTTTTTCCCATCCGGGCTGGCCAGCAGGGCCTTGGTCCAGTGATGGTTGATGGTGTCCGGCAAATCGGCCAGTTCTTTGCCCGGATCGCTGATGCGCGTTTCGCCAGGCTGATAGGCGTACTGCATGATATTGCCGGTATTGGCCACGAACAGCGTATTGCCAATCAGCTGGACTCCGAACGGGGAATCGAACCCCTCGAGGAACACGTGCTTTTCCCAGTTGCCGCCGGCGGTCGGGCGCAGCAGGGTGATGCGATTGCCCCCTTTGCCGCCTTTACCGGATTGGCCTTTCACCAGGCCGGCGATCAGCTGCTTGGGCGTGCTCACCGCTTCCGTGCCCGGCCCGTTGGCCTCCACGACCAACACGTCGCCATTGGGCAGCGTGAGCAACTGACGCGGATGAAGCAAATCGTCTGCCACCTTATCGATTTTCAAGCCTTCCGCCACTTTCGGCGTCTGATCTTGTTGCCAGCCAACGCCCTTAGGCACCTGCATCGGCGGCATCAGAAAGTCTTGCGCCGCCGGCAACGTCGGGTCCGGGCCCATTTGTTGCTCTGGCGAAATGACGGCGCTGTTATCGCAGCCGGCCAAGGCCAAAACGGCGGAAAGGGTGAGCGCCAGAGATGAGAGCTTCATGAAAACCTCCTTATTTTGCGCGGGCGCCAAGGGCCAGCAGAATATTCGCCAGGCTGAGCAGCGCGACCACGATCGCAGACAGCACCAGGCCTTGGGGCACCACGGCATACGCATCCCGGCTATGCACGAAAGCGTTGATAATGGCGAGAACGATGGCCAGCAAATTCAGCCAGAAATGGAGTTTGACCGACGATCCCCGCAGCCGAGCGCTGCCGAACCATACCTGTACCAGGTTAATCAGGCGGGGAATGATGGCAAAAATCAGGCCGATGGCAATTAGCCAACTTGCGCCATTGACCCACTGAATATTAGCGGTACAGGCATAAATGATGTCGAAAATCAGCGCCGCGGTGAAAAATCCGTAAGGTATCGGGTTGAGCCATTCATAGACGGCCACTGCGGCCGCTGAGGGCCTTGCTGTCGTTTGCGTGGTCATGCAGGCATCTCCATGAAAAATGATGGGTAAAAAGGCCATTGGCCCCTTAAAGCTTTGTTCAGATCCAGCGATTTGAACAATTTTGATTCTCATTTTTAGCATGCGATGTTAAAACCGAAACCATCACTTCGGCATTATCAATGGTTTAGCAATATCAGGAGGCAGGGCATGAGCATAGAACGCGTTCAGCGTTTTCTGGCCGAGCACGCACCGGAGACGACGGTGACGGTGCTGGCAAAGAACACCGCAACGGTGGCGCTGGCGGCAGAAGCCTTTGGCGTGGAGAGCGGGCAGATCGCCAAGACGCTTTCGTTTCGCGTTAACGGCGATGTGGTGCTGCTGGTGATGGCGGGAACTGCCAGAATCGACAACAAGAAGTACAAGCAATTCTTCGGCGTGAAGGCGCGTATGCTGCCGGCGGAAGAGGTTGAAGCATTAACCGGCTATCCGCCCGGCGGCGTTTGTCCCTTTGCCGCACCGGAGGCGGTGAGGATCTACTGCGATCATAGCCTGCGCGCTTTCGATGAAGTGCTTCCGGCAGGCGGCAGCGATAACTCCGGCGTGAGAATTGCGCCACAGCGGCTGGCCGGCATCACGGGAGCGGAGTGGATTGACGTGACGGGGTAACTGATAGTGACGCCGTCACAATACGTTATGTTAAATACAGAGTCTTTTCTCTGTATAATTATTTGTTTTTAAATGGAAAACTAGGCTATCGCATTGTGGCAGACCGCCTCGATATTATGACCATCCGGACCAATGACAAACGCCGCATAGTAGTGGGCATGATAATTGGGGCGTAAACCGGGCGCGCCATTGTCTTTGCCGCCGGCGCTTAACGCGGCGTGATAGAACGCATCGACCTGTTCACGGCTGCTTGCGGTAAATGCCAGGTGCAGATGCGCCGGTTTTTCATCGGTCTGAAACAGGCATAATGACACGTTACCCCGATCGGGACACAGCTCAACGCCATAATCGGGTTCACCTTCGGCAACGATCTTTACGCCCAGCGGCGCCAGCGCATTAAGGAAAAACGCTTTGCTCAGAGCAAAGTCGCTGACGCCAAATTTCACATGGTCAAACATGGGGATGTCCTGGAGTGTGGAAGAATGTTCCCATTCAGTATAGCCAACGCCATGAAGGCCACCGGAAACGGTGAAGACGAACGCCAGTACGCATTTGGCAGGCAGAAGTTGTTCATTTTTATGGCGCGTTTTGGTGAAATCTGCAGTATCGCAGTAGCCATGTTTTATCAGATTTCACGTAGCGCGATCAAAAAGGCGGGGGGATTTCGCCTCAATATCCCCAGAGATGTATCGCTATAAGCATGCCCGGTCATCATTAATGGCAGAACGCATTTATCTATGATCCTCAGTGGGTGGAACGTGATAAAGCTGAAACTTCGCGAGATACTGGCTGGCGGCCAAACCAACGATTGATAATTTTGCTGGGCGGTTAAGCGGCGTTGGAACGCCAGGTACCGAAATCCTGGGAAGCGGCAGCGCTGTTCAGAGATTTTTGCGCAAACATCATAGTGTCGCTCAGCAATAAGCGGCAATGGCAATGAAGCCTGCAGCGAAAACTCGACGGCTTAAGACCAGCTGAAAAACGAATTCGTTCAACGGCATGAGCAACGGGCGTTGAAATGGTTGGCCACAGGAGAAAACCCATGATCAAGCCAGGACGCCAGAATCCACGTATAACCACATGGGTGCGCATAATGTATATTATGTTAAATTGTATTATTGGATACGCACCGCCGTTAGCCTGGCCGTCCTTTCTCACCTCACCTTCAAGCCTTATCAGGCTGCTAACCTTTTTTATGTTTAAGCCCATCATCAGCCCGTTCAGTTTCAGCACCTCAGTTTAATCCTCGGTCGGTGTGCCCTGATGAAACCGCATCTGCCAACCGGCCTTTTCCGTCAGCATCCAAATCGACGACCGTTCTGTGCAACGAATGGCGTTGCCCTGCGCGTTGCGTTGAAAACTCTTATACGTCAGCAACACGGCGCCTTCACTGATTTTCGCCAGCGTAAAACCTTCGGCAACAATCTGCGGATGCTCAGTTTCCATTTCCAGCGCCGCAACGGTCTGGCGTTTGTCATAACGCAGACCTGAGCGACCAATCTCTTCAAAGTCTTCATGCAACAATGCCGCGATGCGCTGCGGATCGCGGCGCACCGATGGCTGATGCAGTTCAACCTCAAGCGTCTGGATTTGGCTAAACAACTTTGCAGAATGCGTCAAAATGCCCTCCTTTTTGATCGCGCTACGTGAAATCTGGCAAACTTCGGCAGTCAATCTACACCAGAATGACTCTCGTGAAACCTGACTTTGCCATGGCGCCCCCAGCGGTACTCGCCACCGCTGGCTATGGGGCATCTGAAGGTAACACTTTCTCTTCTATAGAGTTTTTTTATCGCGACGAGTTCTCATTAAACCTCCAAAGTGACGCCGTCACCAAAAGGAAAAACCTCACGCCTGTTTCTCTCCCAGGTGCGACCGCCGAACCCGCAATTCCCCATGTCGCCAGGCACCGTCTGCCGTGGTGCGATTATCGAGCAGGCGATTCAAGGCTTCTTCGACCAGCCGGTCGATGCGTTGGCTGTAGCTGGTCAGCGCCCAGTTGGCTGATCCGGCCTCGTCGATATCGTCGAAACCTACCACGGCCATTGCAGACGACGGTGCCACTTGCCTGAGCGCTTCGAGCGCCCCCAGCGCCAACACGTCGTTCTCGCAGAACAGCGCCTCAACCCGCTCGCTTTCCGGCGTTGCCTGCAGGTATTCGCTCATCAGCTGGAAACCGCGTTGGCGATCGTAGTGGCCAGCCGTGAGCACCCGATCCAGCTGAAAGCCAGAGGTTATCAGCCTATCGCGGTAGCCTTCCATGCGCAGCAAATGGCTACTTTGCGTGTCTGGCCCCTTCATGTAGCCAAAGCGCCGATGCCCTTGTTCTATCAGCAACTCAGCGATCTCTTCGCCGGCGCGGTAACCGTCGATATTGACCACATCAATGTGTTCGCTTTCCGTATTGCGGCACACCTGCACCAGCGGGATCTGATGCAGATCTTGCGCGATCGCCGCCCACTCTTGGGTTAACACCGTCGCCAGGAACAAAATGCCATCGACCTGCAGCTGATCGGCCATCGCCATCACCGCCCGGTAGTTTTCCCCCGCGGTGATGTTCAACAGCAGCGCCATATAGCCGCGGGTTTGCAGTTGTTTGGTGACCATATCGAGCATCATCATCGAATGCGGGTTCTTCATTTCGTCGATGGCCACGCCGATGATGTGCGTGCGTTTTTGCGACAGGCTGCGCGCCAGCAGATTGGGTCGATAGCCCAGCTCGGCCGCCGCCGCCAGTACGCTTTCACGCGCGCTGTCTGAGATCGACGCACCGGGCGTAAAGGCGCGCGATACCGTCCATTTAGAGACGCCGGCCTTTTCGGCGACGTCGCTGGCGGTGGCTTTGTGGTGTTTCGTCATGGTTGCGTCGATCCCTGCTTCGGTGAAGTCACACTATACCCTGCTCGCTCAGATCCCCTAAGCGCCTGCCGGCATACCTGCTGCGATTATGTCCCGTTTTTGCACCCGATTGCAATTTGTTATGCAACCGGGTGCAAAACATAAAGAGTTTGTGATCGTCCGCGCTGTTTTCACCTTTCCCCTGTTGACCAAATTTTATCCATGGCCGACATTCACGGTGGCATTCAGAGACTCATCGCCGTTTTGTCTCCTGTTTTGCACCCGGTTGCAAAACACTGTTTTTACATAACACCTCTCTTCTCAACAGGATACCGTAATGAAAAAAACCAGACTGTTGTTGATGTTAGCCTGCTCGCTGTTTGTCGTGACCGCCCAGGCCAAGACCTACCAGGTCGGCGTGGCGCTGGCCAACTTCGATCTCAACTTCGTCTCTATCCTGCGCAGCCAAATGGCGCGGGAACTGGTTGCGCAGCAGCTGCAAGGCCAGTTCGTTGATGCCAAAGGCGATGTCGCCCTGCAGGTGCAGCAGGTAGACGATCTGATTAATCAGGGCGTGGACGCCATTATCCTCAACCCGGTCGATACGCAAGGCGTTCAGCCGATGATAGCGGCCGCCCAACGCGCCGCTATCCCCCTTATCTTCGTCAACCGCAAACCCGAAGTGCCGCTGAGCGGCGCGACGGCCTACGTCGGCTCCGATTCGGCGCTCAGCGGTCGCCTGCAGATGGAGGCTCTGGCGAAAAAAATGAATTACCGCGGCAACGTGGCGATCCTGATGGGCGCCCTCTCCAACGAAGAAACCCGCGAGCGCACCCGCGCGGTGGAGGCGGTGATCGCCAAACACAAAGAGCTGAAAGTGGTAGAGAAACAGACTGCGAAATGGCAACGCAATGAAGCGGTCGACGTGGTCTCCGGCTGGTTGCTGAACGGCGTACCGATCGATGCGATCGCCGCCAACAACGATGAGATGGCCATCGGCGCGATCATGGCGCTGAAGCAGGCCAAAAAGAACGGCGTACTGGTTGCCGGTATCGATGGCACGCCCGACGGCCTGCAATTTATCAAAAACGGCGACCTGGCGGTGACCATTTTCCAGGATGCCAAAGCCCAGGCGATCGGCGCGGTGCAAGTGACCCGAGCGATGTTGGATCACGCCAAAACCGAGTCTTACAACTGGGTGCCTTATGCCACCGTGACGCGAGAAAACTACCCGCAATTTGCGCAAATGAACCAGAAATAAACCGTTGCCACTCTCTTTTTCAACCCACTTTGCACCCGAGTGCAAAACCACAGTATCAGGAGTCAGCATGTTAAATGGTGAAAGAAGCATCCCTCGCCCGCTGCGTTGGGCGATGATCGGCGGCGGCCGCCTCAGTCAGGTGGGCTACAAGCACCGTTCCGGCGCACTGCGCGACAATACCGCCTATCGGCTGGTTGCCGGCGCTTTTGATATCGACGCGGCGCGCGGGCGTGAGTTTGGCGTCAATCTCGGCGTGCCCGCTGAACGCTGCTATGACGACTATCAGCAGTTGCTGAAACAAGAGGCCTACCGCGAAGATGGTGTTGAGGTGGTGACCATCGCCACCCCTAACGGCACCCACTATGAAATCACGCGCGCCGCGCTGAATGCCGGCCTGCATGTCATCTGCGAAAAACCGCTGTTCTTCACTACGGCGGAGGCGAGAGAAATCAAGGCGCTGGCGGCGGAGAAAGGCCTGATCGTCGGCGTAACCTACGGCTTCTCCGGGCATCCGCTGCTGATGCAGATGCGCGCCATGATCGCGAACGGCGACATCGGCGAAATACGCATGGTCGAATTGCAGTACACCCATGGCTTCAACGCCAACGAAAGCGCGGACACGTTCGAGGCGCAAAAGTGGCGCGTCGATCCGAAAATCGCCGGCCCCTCCTTTGTTCTGGGTGATATTTCTACCCACACCTTCTACATCTCACAGCTGGTGATGCCCGACATGAAAATTGCCTCCCTGCTGTGCGATCGCCAGAGCTTTATCCCTTCCCGCGCCCCGCTGGAAGACAATGCCATGGTGCTGATGCACTACGAAAACGGCGCCGTCGGCCGCATGTGGGCCTCCGCCATCAACGCGGGCGCGATGGACAGCCAAAGCATTCGCGTGGTGGGCGCACGCGCCAGCCTGCAATGGAGCGATTCCACGCCCGGCGAATTGCGCTATGAGATCCAGGGGCGGCCCAACCAAACGCTGCACCACGGCATGCCCTATCTGGACGACAGCGCGCTGGCCGAAGAGCGGCTCGGCGCGCTGCATACCGAAGGGCTGGCCGAATCCTGGGCCAATATTTACCTCAAGTTCGCCATCGCCATCAGCGCCAGCCAGCACGGCGATCGGCAAACGCTGGCCACGCTGATCTATCCGGATATCGATGCCGGGTTAGAAGGCGTGCGCTGGATTGAAAACTGCGTTCGTTCCGCCGACAACGGCGCCACCTGGGTCAATTACCTATAAGGAAAACACCATGAAACTTTCATTCTGTACCGACAGCCTGGGCCATTTGCCCTTCGAGCCGATGCTGGATCGGTTGCTGGAGCTGGGGGTGCGCGGCGTGGAAATGACCACCGGCGGCTGGTCTCCGGCGCCCCATCTGGATACCGACGATCTGCTGGCCAACCCGGCCAAACGCCGGCAGCTGCAGCAGGCCCTGGCCAGCCGCGGCATGGAGATCGCCGCGCTCAATGTCTCCGGCAATCCGCTCGATCCGGGCGAGCTGGGGCAGCGTCATCTGCGGCAAACCGACAATACGCTGGAGCTGGCCGGCCTGTTGGGGGTGAAGAAGATCGTCATGATGAGCGGCCTGCCCCCGGCCAGCCCGCATGACACCATCCCCAACTGGATCACCTATACCGTCAGCTGGCCCCCTACGGTGAAAAACTGTCTGGACTATCAATGGAATGAGGTGGCGATCCCCTATTGGCAGGCGCTGGTCGCCCGAGCCAAAGCGTGCGGCGTCGAGCGCTTTGCGCTGGAAAACTTCAGCGCCATGCTGGTGTGGAACCCGGAAACGCTGTTCCGGCTGCGAGAGGCCGTTGGCCCGATGGTGGGTCTGAACCTCGATCCCAGCCACTTGATCTGGATGGGCGCAGATCCCATCGCGGTGGCCCGCGCCCTTGGGCCCGCCATTCACCATGTGCACGGCAAAGACGTACGCCTTGAGCGCGGCGTCGTCGAGGTTAACGGGCTGCTGGAGACCAAACCGATAGACGAGGTAGCTGACCGGGCCTGGAATTATGTCGCCGTCGGCTGCGGCCGGGATCTGCAGTGGTGGAAGGAATTCTTCTCGGTGGTGCGCATGATGGGTTACAACGACTGGGTGTCACTGGAAATGGAAGACTTGACCATGTCGGTCGATGCCGGCATCGCCTCTTCCGTTCAGGCGCTGCAGCAAACCCTCAGCCAATAAATATCCTGCGCAGCGGCCACGGCCGCTGCGCCACCCAGTGAATTGCCAACCGCTTACAAACACCATACCGGCCGGGCGCCCACCGTCGCACTGGCATGCCCAGCGCCATGGCTCAGGCACAGCGTTCTCAGCCCGGCACCCGCACCGGAATACCAGGCGCCGCCTCGCATCAGCATGCGTTCGCCGTAGTTGCGCAGATAAACCTGATCGCCGTCCGCACACCGGTGATGCGGTACAACGCCGAGGATTTTCAATATATCCGGCACCGACTCTCCACTTGCCGCACCAATACGCCCGAACTCATCATCCATCAAACCTGGCGGATACCCATTGTCATGCGGATCGCCGTTGAAATGCCGGATACGGTCCGAAATGCGCGGCGTGCCGGCATTGCCGGTAAGACTCGGCGATGAAGCATCGAATTTTGCGGTTCCCGGGCTGCCGGGAGGTAGCCACTCGCCTGTTGCCAGGTCGACCGCGCGCCAGCGTTCGTCTTCATTATCGGTCATCGGCATCGCGGCGTCATTGTCCGGTAAAAGCAGGATTTCCCCCGCGACCAATTTCAGCCCGTGTTGCCATTCCCAAAGGTTGCCGCAGAGATCGCCAATACCGTGCGGCGTACCGTCATGATACCAGGCAGCCGGACCGGATGCGGTAAACGTTGTCGGATCGCCCTGCTCATCGCCCACGACACCGCCGTCACATCGCTTGCCATACTGGCGTCGATCGCGATGCGATCGCCCACTCTCGGTATTGCCTAACTCCGGCCAGCCATGATGACGGCACCAGAACATCAACGCGGCCCATTCGGCGTTGGTGCCAATGTGCCAGCCGCGTCCATTGCGAGCCGCCGCCTGTCGAAATGCGGCCAGGTCATGCCAGCTGGCCGGGGCCGTCTCAGGTTGACTGACCAGTTCGCCATGGATCAGCGTGCCGGGGTAACAGCCGTAGAAGAAAGCCTCTTTTCGCTGACCGTTGACGATAAACGCAGGATGAACCGCCTCGCCTAACCCTGATGTGACCTCTTGCAGCGTAAAACGAGGTATCACATGCATATAGCTGGGCTGCCCACTTGCGGTGTAAAGCACGGTGCGACGCCCTTGCGATTCGGCCTCTACTTTGCAACGCAAAGCGTCTTTTACAATAATCATGGAGTTATGTGCCCGTTAAAAATGCCGAGGCCGGGAAAGCGCAGGCTCCCCGGCCCATTTCTTACGCCACCATGGCGGCGGATTTGATCGGTTGCAACAATTGTCCAATATCGCAATTGAGCAGTTGAGCGCGCTGCAGCAACTCCTCCGTCTTGGCGCCAATCACGGAGTGAACATAGGCGTTGACCTGCTCCTGGTTCATTTGGTTATAACGGTCGGTAAACGCCATTTCGATGCTGTCGCAGATCACTGCGCCGGCGTTGCTGACGTAGTCCGGCAGATAGTGAATACCGCGCGCCAACAGCCGCTGTTCAGCCTGTGGCGTATTAAACGGTGAGTTGGCGCTGCTCACCACCCAGCGGGTATTCAGCTGTTCAATATTCTGTGCATTCAATACGTTGGACATCGACGCGATGCACAGCACCTCGCTGGGTTGCGCCCAAAGTTCCTCTTCGCTCACGCGGCGCACCCCCGCAGGAAATTGCGCTGCGGGGTTGATGTCATAGGCCGTCACCTCACAACCGAACAGCAGGCTTTGTTTCGCCACTTCAGTGCCGACCTTGCCCATACCGTGAATGGCAATGCGCGCGCGAGGCAAATGATTGAGCCTCAGCGTCAACACTTTTTTCATCGAACTCCAGACGCCGTAGCCGGTTGCCACCGATGTATCGACTTGTGGGCTGTCCATGGCATTCAGGATCCACGGCGTAAACTGCCGCAGATAGTCCATCTCTCGATTGCCGGTATTGATATCGCATCCCGTAAACATGGTGCCGCCATAGCGATTGAGCAGAGCGCCTATCGCTTCAAGCACTGCCGGTTGCTCTTGGGGAGAACGTTTGCTGTTCACCACGATTTTGCCGCCGCTGAAGCCGGTATTGTACAGCCCGTGCTTCAGCGACATGCGCTGCGCCAGCATGATCGCCTCCTCTTCCTGCTGCTGCCGGGACGCATAGTTTCGCCAACGGATACCGCCATTGGCCGGTAGCAGCTTGATCTGCGACGAGTAAGCCAGGGTGAATGACGTTTCGTCATCGATTACGACCGTTTCTATCTGGTATTGGTTATGTGTATTCAGCAATTCATTGTTAACTGACATAATTTGCCATCCTGTTTTAATGAGAATCTTGCTCGAATGCTCCAGCCTGGTCCAACTGTTGTTTAATGCCCCACGGCGTAGGCCGCTTAAGAAAATCGGCCATCCCTATTGCCTTGCCAAACTCTTGCTCCAACATCGCCAGCAGGCGCAGCGCCATCAGCGACTGCCCGCCGGCGTCAAAAAAGTCACAGTGGTTAGAATCGGGGTTCACGCCGGTCACATCCCCCCAAACGCGCCAGATACGCGCCATCTGGGGATCTGACTGGCTTGTTGCCGCCGGCGTTCGCTCGGCTTGCGGCCCCTGCCTGTCCCGTTCGCCCAACCACCAGTGCGCCGGATCGAAGGGATACATCGGCAATGCGATGCGCGAAGGCGGCAGTTGCCACAGGCGGCGCCAGTTAACGTTGACGCTGGCGCGCCAGATTTTTTGCAGCGCCTGGATCCATACGGCACCTTCATTCTGCGCTTCGTCGCGACGCGGCAAGGTTCGCACCGCGGTCACAGAACCGGCGGATTTCAGCTGTGCAACCAACGCCGTGAGCGTCGAACCCGGCCCAACTTCGATAAACAACGTCTTGCCGCGCTGCGGTAGCTGCTGCAAGGCGCGGTGGTAATTGACCGGTTCACGGGCATGACGCGCCCAATAGCGGCCGTCAAGCGCCGAACATTCGACTTCGGTCGCCAGCAAGGCGGAGACGTAACGTACCCCCGTCGCCGATTCACCCGGCGGCGGCGCAATATCGGCCAGCTCGTCAAGAATGGGATCCATCAGGGTCGAATGAAACGCATGTGAAACATTCAAGGCTTTGCATCGCACGCCTCGGTCTCGCATCTGGCGTTCGCAAGCGCGAATGGCTTCAGCGGTGCCGGACAGCACGCAGCCGTCATCACTGTTTTCTGCCGCCAGCGATAGCTGATGACTCAACCAGGGCTGAACCTGTTGAACGCTCAGCTCTACCGCCAACATCATCCCGGACGGCAACCCGGCCATCAGACGCCCACGATGAGCGGCGAAAACCAGCGCCTCTTGCACCGAGAACACCCCAGCGGCCCAGGCCGCCGCAATTTCGCCGAGGCTGTGCCCAATGACCCAATCCGGCTCGACGCCGTAATGCATCAGCAGTTCGGCCATGGAGATTTCGACGGCGATCAGCGCGGGCTGCGTCAACGCGGTATCGTTAATCGACTCGGGTGCGGCCTCTCCGGTAAATAACGCCGAGAGATCCAGTGCGGCTTGCGTTTGCACTATCTGCAGTTTGTCGTTCATCAGTTTTCTGAAGGTCGCATCCTGCGCCATCAAATCGCTGGCCATACCGATAAACTGGCTTCCCTGGCCAGGGAATTGGAAAACTACCGACAAGCGCCCTTTCCCCGTATCCATCATGTTTTCTTTCACGCTCAACGCGCCCCGATCGTCTATCTGCAAGGTGCCGCGATAGCGCAGCGACTTTCTTCCGCTTTGCGCGCTCCAGGCCAAGCGTTCGTCGTTTTCGCCGTGCGGTCGCTGCAGATAGCGTTTTACCAGCCGATGCCAGGCCTGTTCTGACTGTGCGCTGATCGGTACGACGGTGGAGGACAATGAGGCCGCTGTTCGCGCCGGCGGCATGACAGGCGGCCTCGCCAGTACGACATGCGCATTCGTACCGCCAATACCGAATGCGCTGACGCCGATGGCCTGGCGCGGATCCTCGCGATCCCACCGTTGAGCGGAACAGATAAACTCAAACGGACTCTCCGCCAATGCCATTTCCGGATTCGGTGAGCCAACGTTGATCTGCGGCGTGAGCCAGCCATGCTGAATTTGCAGGGCGGCCTTAATCAATCCCGCCATGCCGGCGCAGGTTTCCAGGTGCCCGACGTTAGCCTTGACTGCGCCGATGGCGCAGAACCCCCGTCGTGTCGTATGCTCTCGGAAAACGCCGTTCAGCGCCTCGAATTCGATGGGATCGCCGGCCAGAGTGCCCGTACCGTGGGCTTCGATGGCGCGAAAATCCTCAGGCGTCAACCGGGCATCGTCCATCGCCTGGCGCAGCAGGCGTTGCTGGCCATGCAAACTGGTGGTGGTAAAACTGACTTTGCGCGCGCCGTCATTATTCATCGCCACGCCTTTGATCACCGCGACGACGTTATCGCCGGCCGCCAGCGCATCACTCAGGCGCTTCAACACCACCACACCGACGCCGCTGCCGAATACCGTACCGCTGGCATCTGCGGAAAATGGCCGGCAGTGCCCATCGGTGGAAAACACCATGCCTTGCTGCGCAAAATAGCCGTCGTTTTGCGGGATCCTTAGGGTACAAGCGCCTGCTAACGCCAGGTTGCAACGGCCGCTGCGCAAGGCGTGGACCGCTTCGTATACCGCCACCAGCGAAGTGGCGCAGGCGGCTTGCACGTTGCACACCGGCCCCCCGATGCCCAGATGCCAGGCCACCCTGCTGGTGAGGTAATCTTTATCGCTCATTATTTGCCGCTCGAACGGCGAAGGATTGAGTTTATCGAGTAGCTCGGATCCTTGCGCCTGACGTAAATAGTCAGAGCTGCTACAGCCGGCGAACAGCCCGGTATCCTCAAGTTCCCCCGGTGTCACACCGGCGCTTTCCAGCGCGTGCCAGGCGCATTCCAAAAAGAGCCGCTGCTGGGGATCCATCAGCAGCGCATCGCGCGCGCTAATACCGAAGAATCCTGCATCAAAGCGAGATATGTCGCCGGCCACAGGCGCGGCGACGGGAATATATCCCTTGTCGACGGCATCATCCCGATCGTTATCGACGCGAACCAGGGATTCGACACCGTTGATCAAATTATGCCACCAGCTTTCGATGTCCTCGGCACCCGGGAAACGGCAGGCCATGCCAACCAGGGCGATATCCCGTTCATTGCTGTTCACCTGCTGCATGAAGGTTCTCCGCTCAGAAACGCAATGCGCTGATGTCCCAACGGGGCTCTCGTTCCGCCAGCAGATCGGCGCAAATTTGCCCCATCAGAGGCGTAAATTTGAACGCCCATCCCCCTGCCGAGACCACCAGATGTTCGCCGCCGTGGCAGCGGCCCTTGGCGCTGTCGAGATAGAATTGGCGCGCCGGATCGGTGGGCAACACGGCCAGACAGCTTGCAGCGGAATGCTGTTTATCCGGTTCGAGGAACGGCATATGCCGGCGGGCAAACTCCAACGCGCGCTCCACGTGCTGCGGGTTTGCCCTATAGCCAGGCGCATTGGCTTCGGTGATCGGATCCACTTCGAAATCGGTCCCCAGCCGATCAAACCCATTGACGGACCAAGGGTTGGGCGGGAAGCCATAAAACAGGTTGCTGTCGCTCTCCACCGGCGGTTGGAAAGCAAACCAGAAGGGATCGTTGGCTCCCAGGCGCTGGCTGCGCAGCATGCTGATGCAGGCCATCTCATAGGTAGAAAGCGCAAGTTCAATATCCAACTGGCGCAGCAGTTTCTTGCTGCCCGGCCCACTGGCAACCAGGACTTTACGGGCGCGATAACGGTTTTGCGTCGTCAGCACCGTTGCGCCCCGAGCATCGGGCTCCACGGCCTTCACACATTGCTGGAACTGGAACTCCACGCCGGCTTCGCTGGCCAGCGAGTAAAGCGACGCCAGGGTGCCTTTAACGTCGATCACGCCGCCGTCTTGCTGCAAGAAACCTTCATAGTTGCTGTCCAAGCCGGTGAAACCATAGCGCCGTTCGATTTCACGCATCGTCAGACGTTCATAAGGCAACCTCATTTCATCCATTGAAAGCATGGTTTGGCGGATTTGCCCCTCATTGGTCCAGACATCCGCATCGCCGAACCATAGGCTGCCAATGCGGTGGATCAGTTTTCTGTCCGCCTGTTGTTCCAGCTGCCGCCACAATTTGTCGGCCTCCAGGGTAAGGCGGAATATTTCCAGCTCCGAATATTGCAAACGCCAATGGCGCTCCTCCCCGCTGGTGCCGGCCAGTTGCGTAAATAGCGCATGTTGTTCCAGGACCAAAACCTTATGGTCGCGATGCTCTCGCGCATAATTCCATGCGGCGGCCAGCCCGATGGGGCCAGCGCCGATAATAATGACATCCCAGTGTACCGACGTGTGCATACCTATCCCTCGTAATGGATATTGTGTGTGTTTGATAAAATTATTTTTTAATTAAGCTTTTAATCTGATCCAGCGGCAACAGGACGATCAGCGTCAGATATTTTTCTCGCGGAATATCCTGATAGAGCTGACGAACGCCGATCTTCCCCATGACATCCCCGCTAACGCCGGCGGCGAACAACGATTGCCATTGCCCCGCCCAAATCGCACTGGAATTCCAAATGCCGGCGGTTTCGATTCGCCCCAGCGGCGTCTCGGCCGTCTCGTGGTACCAGGAAACCACGCTGTCGTCCGGCAGTGAGGCGATTTTCCACCCCTGGCCCTTCATCGTGCCGATATCATGCCCCTGCTTATCCACCAACCGATCGATATGTGAATTGGCATCGCCAACGTTAGGGACATTATCCGCTTTTGCTTTAAAGGTAATATTTGCCATTTCGATAACGGAAAGCACGGTGGCATTGTTATAGCCGTCTTTCGTCGCCAAAATATGCTCAATATCGTTGGCCTCTTTACCTGAACTTATTAACTGGCGAACATAATCGCCAAGCGCGATCAGCTCAGACAATACATTATTATTGCCCTGTATAATTTCCATGAAATATTCCTTTTAGACGTTATTAAACGGTCAAGGCTTCAGATTGTTTGAACCACTCGCGCCCTTTTTCTCGATCGATATCGGAACCGGCGTCGGCAAAGAGTGTGACAACCCGTTGATCCGCACTCAGCGTTTCTGCCAGCTTACAGGCCGTTTTCCAGTTGGCGGCGGAAGATGCGCCGATTTTAACGCCGGTCAACTGATGGAATTCGTGCATCGCGCTGAGCGCTTCCCGATAGGAAACCGGATTGAAAGGCGGTTCCTGCGGCATCAACTTACTGATGAAAGGCTGACGGAAACCGAAGCCCAACCCGCCGGCTCCGGCAAATTTAGGTTCACCGTTCGGCGCAGACAGCGTACCGTAAGGCAGTTCGCGCGGCGTGCTGCCCCACACGATCAGCTGTGGGTTATCCTGCCGCAACGCGGCGGCCACCCCCGACAAGGTCCCGCCGGTCCCTACCGCCGATACCCAACCGTCGATGCGCTCACCCTCCAGCTGCCGGCGAATCTCTGCGCCCGTCGCATGCTGATGTACGGCGGTGTTGACCAGGTTAAGATGCTGAGAAAGCAGCGTCCAACTGCCATCTTCATGCGCAATCTGCTGGCTGCGTGCAATGACGCCGAGCAGGAACTGATTGCGATCGACCAGAGTAACGATGGCTTTATCGGCTTTTAACGTGTCGATAAGCGGTTGCGGAGACGAATCCGGGATCACCACTTGCACCGCTATCCCGCACATATTGCCGAGTTTGGCCAGGGCTTTCGCCATATTGCCCCCCGAGGAATCGAGCAACTTCAATTCACCGGCGGCGAAGTCGTGTTGATTGATGGCATCGCAAAACAGACCGAACGCGGTGCGGTCTTTCACCGAGCCAAACGGATTCTCAAACTCAAACTTGGCGTAAATCGACGCCTTTCCCTTTGGCGACGGCACTTCAACCAGCGGGGTATTGCCTAACGTCGCATAGAATTTTTTCAACTGGGGGAACAGAGCGAAGGCTTTCTCCGTATCCGGTGCGCAATCCTGTGGGTTAAACAGCTCAAAATTCATCAGAGGTTCCTTTAAAGCCATACGTTGACAAATAAGCCAGCGTTACCGGAGCAGCTGGCGGAGAAACGCAGCGGTGTCCTGCGCGAAATAAAAGTGATCGCCCGCGAGGAATTGCACCCGGCTGCCGGGGAGTTCTTTTTCCCACCGCGACAGCGCGGCGCGGCTAACCAACGGATCGTTATCGCCGCCCAAAATGCGTGGCTGCATGTCGGGCAAAGGTTCTGCGCTGAGCGCGCCCAACAGCTGTAGATCTTGCTGTATCAAGCGGGTGACAAGCGGGCGAGTGATCTCATCCAGCGACAGTGCGCCGCTGCTTTCACTGAATGTCAGGATGTCGCCCAACACCTCTTGCCGCAGGCTTTCCTGTTGAAGTATTTTCAGTTCAGAGGGCGCGCGCTGGGCCGACAACACGGCGTCGATGTTAAAACGCGACGCTTGTAACGCCGCGGCAACCTGCAGGGCAAACAGCGCGCCCATGCTATGACCGAAAATCACCACCGGCGCGATGCCCAGCGAAGAATGCAGCGCATCAACGCAGCGCGTAATGGCTCGCTGCGCCGTTTCCCAAGCCGGCGCGTCTTGCGCGTCTTCTCGCCCGGGATACTGCACGATGAACAGATCCACCTCGTCCGGCAGCAGATCACGCCAGTGCTGATAGAACGCAACGCCGCCGCCGGCATGTGGAAATACGACCAATTGTTTGCTGACCGGTGAACTGCATGGGCGGCTGAGCCTCACCACGCAACCGAGAGACGTGCGCAATGGCGTCATGAGTTCAACCCCGCCGTATTTTTGACCGTCTGTTCCTGGCGCAGTATGTCGCGCAACGTCACGCGATCTATCTTGCCGATCCCTTTCATCGGAATGGTATCGATGACAATCAGCCGCTCCGGCGCCTTGAACGCCGCCAGCCCTTCTTTCTCAAAGAAGCGGCGCAATGCGCTGAGAGTCAGAGTGGTATCTGTGCTGGTGACAAACAGACAAGGCACCTCACCGTAGAGATCGTCCGGCATACCAACGCAGGCGGCTCGCACCACGGCAGGATGCTGTTCAGCCAACTCCTCTATCTCATTGGGACTGAATTTCTCTCCCCCGCGGTTGATCGAGTCGTTTACGCGGCCGTCGATGAAAATGTTGCCCGCGGCATCGACGTGCGCCAGGTCGCCGGTACGGTAGAAGCCGTCCGCCGTAAACGCGCTACGATTAGCCTGGGGATTTTGGTAATACTCGGTGAGCGTATAAGGGCCGCGGGTGATCAGTTCGCCTGATTTGCCCACGGGCAAAGGACGGCCGTTTTCGTCGACGATCAGCACTTCATCATGCGGGCTCAACGGCCGGCCCTGAGAGCTGAATCGCAGAGTGTCATCATCGTCAATCGAGTTAAAACACAGCAGCCCTTCGCTCATGCCATAGCACTGCTGCAGGGTAATGCCGAGGTTGCGGGAGGCGGAGGCCGCTAGCTCAGGCGTCACCCTGGCGCCACCCACCTGAACATGCCACAAAGACGTCAGGTCGCGCGGCGTTTGCCGCTGCAGTTCGCTCCATTGAGACAGCAACGCAGGCACCAGCGTGGTGTGTGTCACGCCGCATTGCTCGATCACGTCCAACGCCGTTTCCGCCGACGGGGCGTCGGCGAGCGCAACGGCGCCGCCGCGAGAAAGCGTACCGAGTATACCGGGGCAATTGATGACAAACCCATGCGAAACCGGCATCGCGGCGAAATAGACCGAATGGCTGTCTAAAGCAAACACGTCACAGCCGCACTCGATCATATAGCTGTAGCCGCCATTTTTACGGGCAATCGCTTTAGGTAAACCGGTGGTGCCGCTCGAGAGCAACATGACGGCGGTATCCGACGGCGTCATGGTGGCGGCGTGAAGTGGCGGCGCGGGCGTCAAAGGCGAACAGAAATGTTGCAGGTTTAGGTAACGAGTGTCGTGCCCGGCGTCATCGTAGTCTTCGACCAATATCACATCGATATTGAGACCTTCGGCCAACAGCGTCTGCAAAGCGGCAAGTGGGTTATAGCGACGGGAACCTCGCTGCAGGGCAAATACTTTTGGCGCCGTCAGATGCAGAATGTGCCTCAGCTCTTTTTCTCGATAAGAGGGTAATATCGGCACCGGGATCGCACCGAGCATCAACGAAGAGAGCATGATGACAACCGCTTCACGGGTGTTGCGCAATTGATAGGCGATCCGATCGCCCTTCACCACGCCCAATTGACACAGCTTCAAAGCGGCTGAAGCCACCGCACCGTTCAGCCAGTCGTAAGTGTAAACCTCCCCGTGTTCAAAAAGCGCCGGGCGCTGTCCATGTTGTTGAAGGGCCAGCAATAAACGTTGGTTGATCGAATCCTCAACACTAACCATAGCGACTCCATAATGAGTTAACTCACTGTTTGACTGTTATCTTTCTCAATCACAATTCGTTAAACAAACAGCTTTCGGCACCTCGGTCAGGCGGCGCCATCACTTCTGTATTGGCTCAGAATGAAAAGCAAAACGGACTCAAAAACACTTCATTTTCTGGTCGACATCAAACACCATGACCGACCGTCAGTCAATTACCTTGGCGTTAATTATTTGTAGATCTTATGTTTCACCCCTATCATGTCGTTTTAATCTCCTTTATAAACAACACATTATAAATAATACTTTTTTTATACTTGCTTATGACATTTCAGAAATAAGCTGTTCTAATGAATAGTCTCGCCCTCCCCACAGCGATGGCGCGTTAACACAGCGGGCTTTCAGCAGGGCTTGCAATGCCACCGTTTCCGCCGAACTGAGTGCTAAATCTTGACGCAACTGCCAGCTGCCATCCGCCTCTTGCAGCACATCTTCAGGTACCCCCACCTCAGCCAACAGCGCCAACAAATCATCCAGAGTCTTCATAATGTTATCCAATCGTTAAATGGTATTGATAATTATTCATATTGACCGTCAGTCGGTCAATGAGTATTTTAACGCTTGCCTGAGATGACCAGACTCCCGCCCTCGCAGCGAGACTCTTACTTAAAGAGGGATTTTTTTTGAATAAATTCAACGGATTTCGCCTGCGGAAGGCTTATCTTTGCCCGTTGTTGCTGGGCATGATGCCCTGCCTGACCCTGGCGGCCGATGAAGAGTCGATCTGGGTGGTCGCAGAGGGTTCCTCCTCAGACAATGCCCCACAGGGTTATGCCGCACAGCAAGCGACGGTGGCGACCAAAACCCGGTCACCGTTGGTCGATGTGCCGCAATTTGTCTCGGTGGTCAATCGCCAGCAAATGGACGTGCAGTCGGCCGACACGGTTAGCCAGGCGTTGCGCTACAGCGCCGGCGTTGCCGTGGAACGTTTCGGCGCCTTTTCCAGCGGCGTGGACTTCGCCAAAATGCGCGGTTTTGAGGCCGACTACTACCTGGATGGATTGCGCGTCATCGGCAATAGCGGCATTTGGGGACCGCAAATTGAAACCTGGGGAGTGCAAAGCGTTGAAGTCTTGCATGGCCCTTCATCCTCGTTATACGGCCAGGGGGGCGCCGGCGGCGTAATTAATATGATTTCCCGACGCCCTTCCACCGCCGAGTCGAATCAGCTTAAATGGGATGTCGGCAATGACCGCTCGCACGCCCTCAGCCTCGATTCCACCGGCGCGCTGACCGATGACGAACGGTGGGTGTACCGCTTCGATGGTCTGGCGGCCACGCGCGGTTCGCAGATCGAAGACACCAGGCAAAAGCGCCTCTTTCTGGCGCCCGCAATCACCTGGCAACCCAATGATCGCACGCGCTGGACCGTGTTGGTTCACTATCTTCGCGAACCCCAATCAGGCTATTACAACACCCTTCCCGCCCAGGTTTTGGGGCTGTTGCCCAATCCGCACGGCAAGATAGATACCGATAGAAATTACAGCGATCCCGCGCACGAGCACTCGAGCCGTACGCAATACGATATGACCTCGCTGCTTGAATTCGAATTGAACGATCGCTGGCGCCTAAAGCAAAACCTGCGCTATTCCCACGTAGACTCGACGGTGCGGCGCGATTTTACGCGCGCCATCACGCCGGACGAGGGACTTTTGACGGCGGTTTATCAGGACGCACCGAGTCAGGCGGACAGCATCGTGATGGATAACCAGGCCGAGACGACATTCGTTACCGGCGCCATCGTCCATCAGGGATTGGCCGGGATCGACTTTCAGGCCGGTAAATTGGATAAAGACTGGTGGGGATCGCAAACCGTGACGTTTGATCCCTGGTCCGAACAGTACCGCCCTTCATTCGAACCTATCCCGGTTTCACGCACGTCGACAACGCAACGCTTCCAGCGCACGGGCTTATACGGACAGGACGAAGCCAGCTGGCGCGGATGGCATTTGTTGTTGGGCGGCCGTCATGACTGGTCACGCATGCGTACCAGTGACAATCTGGCCCATACTCAAACGCAAACCAATGACGCAGCCTGGAGCTATCGCGCCGGGTTGAGCTACCCGTTCGACAATGGCCTGGCGCCGTGGGCCAGCGTCTCTACCGCCTTCGATCCGTTGACCGGCACAAACGCTCAAGGCACGCCGTTCAAGCCAACCCATTCCACTCAGTATGAGATGGGGATGAAACTGCAGCCTCCCGGCAGCGCAACGATGACCAGCCTGGCGGTCTACCAACTGACGCAGCGCGATGTGAGCACCATCGATCCCCTTAATCCCAGTTATTACACCCAAACGGGTGAAGTGCGTTCTCGCGGCGTGGAGCTGGAATCACGGGCGGCGGTGACCGATAACCTTAATCTGATGCTGTCCTATGCCTGGGTCAACAACGTCGTGACGGAGGCTAACGATAGCACGCAGGGGAAACATCCGGTGGGGATTCCGGCGCAGACCGGCTCGATGTGGCTGGACTATCGCTTTACTAAAGGGCCGCTGCAGGGGCTGCTGATCGGTGGCGGTACCCGCTACCTGGGGGCCAGTTGGGGAGATGGCGCCAACACCTTCAAAGTGCCCGCCGTTTGGCTCGGCGATATGACCGTTCGCTATACGCCGGGTGCCTGGGATCCTCGTCTGTATAATCTGGAGCTGGGATTGACGGTCAACAACCTGACCAACAAATCTTACATCGCCAGTTGCACCAGTGCGCCTTACTGCAGCATCGGCATCGAACGCCGCATCATCGGTTCGATAAGCTGGTATTTCTGATGCACAGACGACGTTTTCTTCAGGCGGCCGCTTTGCTGGCACTTTCTTCGCCTTCACGCTCTCTGCGCGCCCAGGCTGATACACAGATCGTGACCGATATCGTCGGGCGTACGGTGACTTTACGCTATCCTCTGCGGCGTATTTTCCTGGCGGAAGGCAACCTGTTTTATACCGTTGCGGCGCTCAACCCACGCGCGCCGATGGAAAAACTGGTGGGTTGGCGAGACAATTTCCGCACCGCCGACCTGGACAGTTACCGGCTGTATCTGCGTTATTTTCCCGAACTGGCCAAGCTGCCGGCCTTCGCCGGCGTGCAGCAAATGCAATTCGATCTGGAAAGGTTGATCGCCTTGCGGCCCGAAGCCATTTTGCTCAACGCGAATACGCGTTCTGTGCTGGAAACGAGCGGCCTGATGACTAAGCTTACGGCGGCGAACATCCCCGTGGTGTTTGTCGATATGAGCATCGGCCTGATGAACAACAGCGCCAGAAGCATCGCCATCATGGGGCAGCTGTTTGATAATCCGCAAAGTGCACATAGCCTGATTCGCTTCCGCCAGCGTCATCTCGATACGATCCGCGACACGCTGATGAAACGGGCTCCGCCGCGCCCACGCATAATGATGGAGCGCGCCGCCGGATTATACGAGGATTGCTGCCTGTCTTGGGGCAATGGCAACTACGGCGAGATGGTGGATAGCGCAGGAGGATTCAATTTGGCTCAGACGCATATTCACGGCGTTTACGGCGCATTGAGTCAGGAAACGGTGATCGCTTCCCGGCCCGATAAAATCGTCGTGACCGGCAGTAACTGGAGTCATTACTCGCCCCACGGTGACTGGATCAACCTTGGGCCAGGCGCAGATTTGACGCTGGCAAAAACGCGGCTGGAAAAATTGATGCGACGCCCGGCTTATCGCACCCTGGCCGCGGCAAAGAACGGACAGGCGTACGCCATTTGGCACCCGTTTTACGATCACCCTTTTAATTTCGTCGCGATCGAACGTCTGGCCACTTGGTTCCATCCGTCGCTGTTTGCCGGCGTTGATCCCGAAGCGACTTTTGCTGAACTCTTCGCCCGATTTCTTCCCATTCCGTATCAGCCCGGTTACTGGGTGTCGCTCAAGGCGGCGCCGTAAACGATCAGCGACATCCCAGCAAACGCATGAATTCCTGCGCCAGCGCAGGCCCCAGCCCTTGGCGGTCGGCGTCGGGGTTGACCATGACGTCATCCACGGCACCATGCATGCCGTGATACATCAAGATGGCGGTCAGATGCGGATTCTCCAGACGCCAGGCGCCCGCCGCTGCGCCATCGTTTAAAATCGTCAGGATCTGCTCCAGCACGGCATCACGATCCTGATTGCCTCGGGTATGATAATGATGATCGTGATACAACGCATCGTGCAGTTCCATGCCTTCAAAATAGGTCGCCACGCCGGCATCACACCAGGCTCTCAGACGCGCCAACCAGTCATCCGGCGCGCATTCATCGATAGCCAGCTGAATTTTCTCGATAAAGTGATTGGTGAAACGTATACGTAAAGCGGACAACATTTCATTTTTGGACGGAAAATAGTGGTAGAAGGTCCCTTTGGCGACGTTGGCGTCGCGGACGATATCGCTGATGGTGGTCGCTTCAAACCCTTTTTCGATAAACAGCTTCTGCGCCGCATCCATCAATTCATCCAAGCGCACTTCCGCCGGTTTGGTTCGAGGCTGTGTTTCTTTCATCTTCTCTTTTGTCTTCATATCAACATCCACTAGGAGTCCAGCGGCCATCGTAACCAATGTTGTTGCCATTGACCAGCCGGCCTATCTCAGTGAAATCAATATTTACGCTCCATTGACCGACGGTCAGTCATAATATAGGATGAGAATAGTTTTCACTATCACCCCCATCTCAATAAGGAGCCCCACTATGTCCGGTATGCGCAGGATTTCGCTCGTTGCCGCCATCTGTCTGGGTACATTTATGGCGTCGCTTGATATCAGCATTGTCAATGTGGCGCTGCCCACGATGCTGGAATCGCTGCAAACCGACATGTCGGGCCTGCAGTGGGTCGTTGACGCCTATGCCCTTTGCCTTTCCGCGTTAATCCTTTCCTCCGGTCCGCTGGGCGACAGATTTGGCCGCAAGCGTATTTGGCTGTACGGCGTTGCATTGTTTACCGTCGGTTCGATCGTTTGCGCATTCGCCTCCTCTCTCGGCATGCTGCTGACGGGCCGGGTGATACAAGGGATCGCCGGCGCAGCCGTTATCCCTGGGGCATTGTCGTTATTGACTCATGCTTTTCCGGAGGAGCAGTTGCGCACCCGCGCGATCGGGATCTGGTCTTCGGTCAATGCCCTTTCGCTGGTGATTGGCCCGGTTTTGGGCGGCTTGCTGGTGCATACCACCGGTTGGCCAGGCATCTTCTGGATCAACATTCCGGTCGGGATCGTCGCGTTGATATTGGGCGGTTGGGGGCTGCGAGAAAGCTCGCATCCTGAGCACGCTGCGCTTGACCCGCTGGGGCAAGGGTTGAGCATCTTGTGGCTTGGCGCGCTGACCTACGGGCTGATTGCCGCCGGAGAATTCGGTTGGCACAGTGTGCAATCGCGTTTTCCGTTGTACGCCGCCCTGGCGCTGTTTGCGCTGTTTCTCTGGGTGGAAACGCGGGTCAAACGCCCCTTGCTGCAGCTGAGCCTGTTTCGCAACGCCGATTTTAGCGGCTATAACCTCGCCTCTTTTGTACTCGGTTTTTCCGCTTACAGCAGCGTCTTCTTCGTCTCGCTATTTCTGCAACAGGCCCAGGGCTGGAGCCCCGCCGACACCGGTTGGCGCATGGCGCCGGAATTTCTCGCCATGGCGCTGGCCGCTTCCGGTTTTGGCCGCCTGTCCGCCAAACTGAGCGTGAACTCGCTGATGATCGTCGGTTATGGCCTGATGGGCGTTGCCCTGCTGTTGCTGACGCAGCTGCACGCCGATTCGCCTTACGCTCTGGTGGCGCTCTATTTGGCCCTGCTCGGTTTCGGCATGGGGCTGTCCATGCCGGCGACAAGCGCCTTGGTGATGCGCACCGTCGCGCCGCAACGTTCCGGGATGGCGTCGGCAACGATGAACGCGCTGCGACAAACCGGCATGACGCTGGGCATCGCCTTGCTGGGCACGCTGATGAGCATGAAAGCGGTGACCACCTTGACTGCGGCTTTGCAAACGCAAGGCGTGGAACAGGCCGCCGCAATCGCCCGGACGGCGGTCATCGAACAACAGCAAACGGCCGTTGATGCATTGAGCACGAGCCGCATGCAAGCGCTGACGCACAGCGCCTTCGCCAATGGTTTCGGGATCGCCATGCTGTGTGCCGGATTACTCAGCATCGTGATGACCGTGTGGCTGCTGATCATGCTGCATCCGCGTTTCCGTCTGCATCCTCAGGCCGGAAACGCCGTGCTGAACAAGTCACCTGAACGACTGAACGAGGAATGAACATGACAAAATTATCGGTCGACCCGATCGAAGAATTGATCGCTTTCGCTTCGCAGGTAGATGCGTGCATGATTCCCCCCGCCGTCCTGGCATTCCAGTGTAAACGGCTCATGGATAATCTTGGCTGTCTCGCCGCCGGCTACGATCAAAGCGGCGTTGACGCGGCGCTGTCGCTGGCCAGACGCTGGAGCGGCAACGCCGAAGCCAGCATTATCGGCAGCGAAGAGCGGCTCGCCGCGCCGCAGGCGGCGTTTGTCAACGCCGTACGCGCTCGCGCGCTCGATTATTGCGACGTGCTTTCTCCTGGCTGGCACCCCAGCTCCTCGGATATTCCTGTGGCCTTGGCGGCTGCGGAACTGTCGGGTGCTTCCGGCCTCGACACCTTGGCTGCGTTGGCCGTTGGGCAAGACTTCGCTCAACGCATCAACCTCGCCGCGCAGGCGAACGGCTTTTTCTACCGCGGGTTCGACTCGAACATCCTCGGCCTGTTTTCCGGCGCAGCGATCGCCGCCCGCCTGTTGCGCCTGGACCTGCACGCCTTTACCGACGCTATCGGCCTGGCTTTCGATTTTGGCATCGGCACCTTCCAACACTACCAGGACAAGACGCTGGCGGTACGTATCAGCCAGGGATTGGTGGCTCGCCATGCGCTGGAAGCGGTTTTAATGGCGCAGGCTGGAATAAGTGGCCCTAAACGCGTCCTGAGCGGCGAGAACGGATTTTTCAATCTCTATGCCCCGGGCGAACCCGACCTGGGATTGCTGACCCACCAATTGGGCTCCGCCTTTCTGGGTGAAGAAGCGACCTGTTTCAAACTCTACCCGCACTGCAGCATTCTGCTGGCGCTGACCGAAGCGCTGTTGAACGACGGCCCGCATCGGCAGTTGTCCGATCCCGCACGGGCGAAGATCACTCTGCATGCCTCGCCGACCATGCGCATGGTCTGCGGCGCGCCATACGAGCCGCAGAAAACGGCCGAAATCGATGCGCAATTCAGCGCGCGTTACATCATCGCCAACGCGCTGCTGCGCGGCCAGGCCAGCGCACGTGAATTCAGCGCGGCTTCAGCGACAGAACCTACGGTCGTTGCTCTGGCGCAGCGTATCGAAGTTCATGAACAACATGCCTTCGATAGGTTTGACCGCTTCGAACTACACATCACGCCGGAGCAGGATGATACGCTGCGGCTCAAGGCCGAGTTTGGCCGCGGCTGGCCGGAGAATCCGGCCGATATGCAGGATATTCGTGAGAAATTTCTTCACTGCTGTGCGCAATCACCCAGTGAGGGATTACGCCTTAATGCGCGAAAACTGATGGCCTGCATCGAGAATCTGGTCGAAGCGCCTTCGTTACAAGCCTTGTTGGCCGCAACGCGAGAAGTGCGCTAGTCCCGACGCACTTCGCCTGCCCTCTCACTTCGGCGCGTAAATCTCTCTGAGCGTGGCGATCACTTTCGCCACGTTTGGGTTATCGATACGGTAAAACAGGGTTTGCGCTTCGCGTCGGTACGTTACCAGACCTTCATTGCGCATTTTCGCCAGGTGCTGCGACAGCGCCGATTGGCTGAGCGGCACCAACTGTTGAAGCTCCCCCACGGCAATCTCATCGTGTTTCAATAGCAGGCAAAGCACCAGCAAACGGTGTTCGTTGCCTATCGCTTTCAACAGCCTGGCGGCCTCAATCGCCCCTTCATTCAAAAAAGGATCCTGCTTAGCTTTTGCATTCATGGTCAATCACGGCCCCGTCATCATTCAGCCGCATTATAGCGGCTTTCAGGCGCCGGCACAGCATTACATTAGCATCCATTAAATTAGTTATTGCTAATTTATATAATTCTAATATAGCCTTGTATTCAAGCCGAGCGGCTCTCCCTGAGGCCGCAGGCTCTTTCCCAACACAAGTGAGAATGCGTTATGAATATGCCAACCCTGGTACTGCTGGCGTTTGCCGGCTGGACATTATTGATTCTATTCGGCACCGTCGGCGTTTATCGCTGGTCCCGAATTTTAACCGGCCGCGCCACGGTCAGCGAATGGCAAGCGAATAAACCGCAGGGCAGCGATGGCTACCAGCGCGCCATTGCGGCGCATCGTAACTGCATTGAAAATTTGCCGGTTTATACCGCCCTCGTTGTAGCGATAGCCGCATTTCAGGTGGAAAGCACGACGCTGAATGTCTTGTCTCTGGTCCTGCTCGGCGCGCGCATGGCGCAGAGTCTGGTTCACATCGGTTTCGAGCAGACGGAGAAAGTCGCCACCTGGCGCTTCGCTTTCTTTTTCACGCAAATCGTCACGATGATTTGGATGGGGATAGAGATCGTCAGGAGCCTGCCATGACGATCACGAACCTGGCAGAGCCCCATGAGGTGACCCGTTTCCTCTATGACGCAGACAAACCCGAGGGGCAGCGGGCCATCCTCTACTTTTCCGCCTCCTGGTGCCGCCCTTGTCAGAATATGCAGGGGATCGTTGAACAGCTGCACCGTCACGCCAACGAGATCGCCTTCGGCCGCATTGACGTCGCGCAGGCGCCGACGGTCGCCCCTGCGTTCGGCATCAAATCCGTGCCCTCCCTCGCCCTGTTTGAGGATGCGCGCCTCATTGCAATCATCGCGGGCGAGGTTCCCTTGCAACGGCTGTTACACCGGGTGGCGACGGCCTTCGCCGGCGTTACAGCATCCACTCGATAGGCAGCCAGCCGGCCACGGTAAGAACGATGCGTTTTACCCAGCCGGCGCCGGGTTCTTGCTGGTGCACCTCGGTGTGGCCGTCTTCGAAGGCTTCTTTCCACACCATTTTGCCTTCGGGCGTCAATACCGGCCGATAGGCGGCGTATTCGAGCGGGCCATCAAACAGTTGGCGGGTGTCGGCCGCCAGCGACGGGCTATCGATCAAGAATCCCATTTCGCAGTTCAGGTGCGCCGAGCGCGGATCGAAATTGAACGAGCCGATAAACACCCGTTTGTCATCGATGGCGAAGGTTTTAGCATGCAGCGCCGCACCGGACAGCCCCAGCGGCTTGAGTTCCTTGCGCCCCGTCGGTTGCCCGGCGCGCAGCTTCAGCTCGAACAGCTCGACGCCCGCCTGCAGCAGCTCACGCCGGTATTTGGCGTAGCCGGCGTGAACCACCAGCACGTCGGTGGTGTTCATTGCGTTGGTCAGCACGCGGATGGATTTTCCCTGTTTGGCAAGCGATTCAAAGAAGGTTGCCCCTTCCCGCCCCGGCACGAAATAGGCGGAGACCAGATCCAATTGCCGGCTGACGCCGCCGATGATCTTGCCCAGCTGCGTCACCATCAAGCGATCGCGCGACGCTTTGCCCAATCCCTTCGCCGGATCGTCGGCCACCAGCTCTACCTGGGTGAATTCCGGCTGCACGGCGCCATCACGAAAGCGCACCGCACTGGTTTCCAGCTGCACCGCCAATTTACGGGCGCGCTCGCTGGTTTCGGTTGCGGCGGCCTGCGTCAGGAATGCCGAGAGGTTGCCCTGGCCCCGGATAATTTGCTCAACGCCGAATACCGAGGCGCTGTTCCAGTAGCGATCGAAGACATCGGCGGTCTCCGCCACCACGCTGCCGACGCTCAACACGTCGAGATCGAGGAAATAGTTCTCGTCGCCGACCTGGAAATACTCATCGCCAATGTTGCGGCCGCCGATGATCGCCACGGCGCCGTCGACGATGTAGGACTTGTTATGCATGCGCCGGTTCATGCGCATAAAGTCGAAGGCGTAACCGGCCAGCTTCGGCGTACGCACGGTAGACGGGTTGAACAGACGGATCTCGACGTTTTTCTGCGCGTTCAGCGCCGCCAGCGTCTCATCCATGGCGACGCCGTTATCGTCCAGCAGCAGCCGCACACGCACGCCGCGTTGGGCCGCGTCATACAGGGTTTTCAGCAGGATCTGCCCGGAGGTGTCGTTATGCCAGATATAGTACTGGGCATCGATCGACCTTTCCGCCATCCGCGCCAACGCCAGGCGGCTGGCGAACGCATCGTGGCCGCTGACCAGCGGCACCACGCCGCTCAGGCCGGGGTGTGCCGCCATCTGTTCGGCGGCCCGCGCCGGCAATAGCGCGGCAGGATCCGCCGGCAATGCCGCCTGCGGTGAACGTTGGGAAATATCCGGCAAACGAAAGATGACTCTTGCCGCAATAATGGCGATCGTCACGGCGATAATCAGGTACACGACAATTTTTATCACGGGAAGCGGCCTCGGAGGTTGACTGCTTTGCTTTATACGTCATTAGGTTGCTTCAATCTATAGGAGAAGCGCGCTCTGCAATACGGCTATAGCGTAAAGCGCGAAGGCGAAACGCCAAACAGTTTTTTAAACGCCACCGAATAGGCGCTGTGGCTCTCATAACCGCTTTCGAAAGCGGCGTGTATGATGGAGTGGCCGGCCAACAGCAGCGGAATGGACGACAGCAGCCGCAGACGCTGTTTCCACTGGCCAAAGGTGATGCCGGTTTGTTGAGTAAAGTGACGCTGGAAGGTTTTCGCGCTGATCGACAGTGAATCCGCCCAGATCTCAATGCCGCGATCGTCGGCCGGCGTGATGACCAACTGCCGGCAAATGGCGGCCATTCTCGCTTCCATCGGCCAAGGGAGATGCAGCGCCAGCTGTGGCTGCAGGCTCAGTTCCTCGAGGAACAGCGCTCTGAGCAGCGCGTGGCGTTTGGTTTCCTCGCCCTCGGGTGCCAGCGTCGCCAGTTGGGCGATCAGCTCCCGCAGCAGCGGTGACACCTGCAAAACGCCGTCGCGCAACGGCAACCGCGCGGCGGTGAATTCATCGACAAAAATCCCGTAAACGCAGATATTGCTCTGCATGACCAGTTGATGCTCCACCCCCGGCCGCAGCCAGACTGCGGTGGTTGGCGGCACGATCCAACGCCCGCTGCCCGCCTCGACCGCCATCACTCCCTGTTGCGAATAGAGCAAATGGCAACGTTTATGCGAGTGGAAAGGAACGACAAAGCCTGCCGGATAGTGTTTCACCAGCCCTGTCACCTCGAACGAGGAATTCTCGTGGCTGCTCAGGTTGATGCGTTTCGTTTCGGCGTTGTCGACTTCGAATCCCATGGTCGTTTGTCCCTTTTGATAACGCGAATGTCTTTTATTTGATAGAGAGGCCGCATGATCCTCCATATAGTGACGTTCTCGCAAGCCACACCAGGGGCCTTATGCGAATAAACTCACTATGACACCCACATTTCATCGTTCTGCGTGGTAACGGGGCGATGACATTGTGCATGCGCTGCACAATGGCGGCAACGTTGCGGGGGCGACGGAGGCCGAAAGTGATGGAAAGGGAAAGCGCGGTGGATTGAATCAGGAGGTTTATGCCTAGTCAGCAGGTAGCTTAGCCTGGGGGCGGCTCAATGCTGAAGGGATAGGGAGAGCGCCTAGGCTCTCCGCTATCCCTTCTTGTCAATACGTCAACGGGCCAGTTCGGCTCCGTCCAGCTCGGAAATCGCCAGACAAATCACTTCCGTTATGGCCTCTACCGTATAGGCGGTATTGGCAGGAATGATTAACATCTCATGAGGTTGCAGCGTCTGATCGTCAACCTTCAGTTCACCGCTCAGCACCATCAGTTTCACCCATCCCGGATGAAAACGCGCCGGTTGTCGGCTGCCCGCATCCAGCTTCAGCAACGCCGTATGGCCCGGCGTCTCCCGTTTCAAAATATGAAAGCGCACCCCATCGTAAGGCATGTTTTCGTAATGCAGTGACGCCAGTGTTCTCTTATGCATGGTAAGTGTCCTCGTGACCTGTGAGTAGCTGCTCCGCCTTCGGTCGCCGTAAAAACGTTTGGCGGCTGTCCCTACCGAAAGCACCGTCTCGCAGCCTCTTGGCGAACGGATTAACTGTCGTGCTTGCAGCGGCCTGTACGGCCTCCGCTTCATGCCTAACCTGCCTCAGGCATGCTAATAAATATATAAGAGCCTCGCCAACGGCGCAAAAAACCACTGCAACGTTGAGCGCATTACGGTGTTAATCCGTAGTCGGAAAGATTATCCAGCAGCCCGATCAGAGAGAAGAACAGCGCCGTTTGCCGAGGATCGCGCCAGCCATCGGCAAAGTCCGCCATCAGCCACAGGACTTCGTCGAGAAACAGATGCTCTACCGCCTGATGCCAGCTTTGCACTTCGCCGGCCGTCAACGCGACAAACTCACCGTACCCCGTCAAAAACAGCCGCCATTCCTGTACGGTGAACACGCGGTCGGGCGCCGAGTCCAGCGCGTTGTGGAACAGCAGCAGGACCAGCGCCAGATCGAACACGCGCGGCAAAAACAGCGCGTTATCGGGGTCGATCAGCACTGGCCTATCCTGCGCGACATAAATCAGATTATCGGCTTTAAAGTCATAGGGCGTTTCCACGCAAGGGAGATCCCGTGCGCTAAGCGCCGTCTGCCGCCCGGCAATCTGCAGCATACGCGTTTTTAGCGCCTCGATGTCGAGCGTCAGCCCCTGGCTTGCCGCATGACTGGCGATCTCGGCCAGATCCGCTGAGATATCGTCTTCAGTCAGTGCATACTCGTCATAAACCGCCAGCCCGGCGTTATTGTTTGCCGAAGATAACGCGTGGATCCTTCCCAACAGCCTGCCCGCCGCGATAATCTGCTCATCGCGGCCCGCATATTTTTCTCCCGCCACAAAGGGATAAACCACCCACATACTGCCCGCTATCTCTTGCGGACAGGCCGTCGGCGCCACGACGTCAACGCCCTGACGACGCAACGCGGTGAGATACGCCGCCAGCGCCTGGGCTTCGCCCGACGTCGGACGGGTGCGCTTCAGGACGTGCTCCCCTATCTTATAAACCGGCGCATAGGGATAAAGACTGAGCGGCGGCTGCGCGGTATCCAGCGCGAACCGACCGGCAATCGCGATGATATCCCCCCCTTCACCCCCATCATCAATAAATCGCGCCGGGCGGTAACCGTGAGGAATGGCGGGATTAACGCCGTGCAACAACTCGTCGCTGACCAGCCGACCCAACGTCGGAGCGCACATCACGGCCGGATGCATCACCGCCACATAGAGACAGGTGGCGCCCAGCGGCCCGAGGATGGGATAACCGTCGCGCGGCCTGGGGCGCAGCCCCACCGAACACGCCTGCAGTTGCAATGGCGCCGAGCCGTGCAGGCGGTTTTGAATCGCCGATCGCGCGTCCTCTTCCACGCGTTTGACATCGCCGCCCGCAGGATAATCCTCCGCCGCGAGCAGATCGCCATTTTGCGCATGACGCACTTCGATGTCGTCGCCCGCAATCAGCGTGTTCACCGCCTGCGCCGCCGCGTGATAGCGCAACAAAATTGCCGGCGACGCCTCGATCGGCAACGAGAATTCGCTGCCGTCCAGCAGCGCCGAGATCCCCGTACCGCAGGCGAGCACTACCCGTTCGGCGGCGATCGCGCCCTCCTCGGTAACGATGCCGGTTATCTGACCACCGGCCTCGCGCAGAAATCCGCTGACCGCACGTCCCAGAAGCAACTCGCCGCCCAACGCGCCTACCCGTTCGAGCAGCCGCTGTGTCACTTCTTGCGGATCGACCGCGCCATCGCGCGCCGCAAAATAGGCCTGGCTATCGGGCAGCCCGAGCGCCGGCTCCAGCGCCATCACCTCGGCGGAGGACAGACGCCGATTGTCGGGGTTTTGCGTCGCCGGCGCCTGACCATAGCTGAGCGCGCCGGACCAATTCACCCACAATTCCGGGATCTCCTGCGTCAGCCGCACCCAGTCAGCCACGATCTCGCGCCGCAGAAACGCATCGGGAGCGCCCTCTGGCACACCTTCGCTGATCCAGCCGAACGAGCTGCCTGTGGCCCCCGCCGCGGGATGCGCCTGCTCAACGACGATAACGCGCTGCCCCTGACGCGCGAGATGATAGGCGATCGATGCCCCGACAATCCCGGCGCCCACGATAACAATGCGTGATGATGTTCCATTCATTTAATGATGTCCGTACCTCATTTCAAATGTTGTCGCCAAAGCAAGCAGGCCGCCAGACAGGCTACCCCGCCGCCGCAGGCCAATACGGCATAAGACGCGCCCCAACTGTGGGTGGTATCCATCACCACGCCAAAGGAGAAAGGGGCGAACGAACCGATGCCGAACCCCAGCAACGATCGCCAGCCCATCACGCTGCCGAGCTGTTGTGGCGGTACGTTGTCCGCCATCGCGGCCGACAGCACGCCGGAGTCGCCGAGAATAAAGAAACTGCCGATGCTGACGAGCAGCAGCGTCCAGCCCGGCCCCCAGTTCGCCGACCCTCCCATCAGCAGCGAACCCAACGCGCCGGCGGCGCCCATAAACATCAGCACCGACGCGCGATTGAAATAGTCGGAAACGGTGCCGACAATCAGCGTGGCGATCATGCCGGCCAGGTGGATCACCGCCGCGACGATCAATCCGGCGCTGAGCGGATCCAGAGAGAAACCGCTCAACGCCTCGCTGACCAGGCTGGGCGCCCAGGCCCAGTTGCCGAGCAGTTCCCAGCTGTGGGCGATATACCCGATCAGCAACAGCAGGGTCGCATAGGTGATAGCATAGCTCTCACGTTTCGTCCTCCTCCCCAGCGTGCGCGGCTGCGGTTCCCGATAACCGACCAGGGCCAACGATCCCGCCAGCGCTCCCAGTAACGCACCGGCGGCGCACAGAGAAAACGCCACGCCGGCGCCCCAGCGCATGGCGCTCCAACCGGCGATGAAAACCGACAGAAAATACCCCAACGAACTGGCCGCCAGCACCATGCCGATGGCATAACCGCGCCGCGCCGGACCGTTCATCCCCATCGCCAACAGCAGCGCCGGCGTATAAGCCCCGCCCTGCGTCAAACCGACGAAGGCCATCAACACCAACGCGCTGAGATAAGAATGGGCAAATACGGCGAACAGCATCAACGCAGCGGCGCCCAGCCAGGAGAACAGCAGATAAACCCGGCGGGCGCCCAACGAGTCACACCACCAGGAGGCCACCAGCAACGCCAGGGCGTTGGTCAGGCTGAACACCGTCTGCACTGTGCCGGCCGAAGCGGCGTCGAGCTGCCACTCGCTCCTGATGGTCGGCAGCGCGCCGGCGAACATCATGGTGCCCAGACACAGACCCGCCCGGCTCACGCAAAGCAGATAAAAAGCCCGCATTTCAGCGCCGCCTCCCTGCCAACCGCAGGGGGAGAATAACGCCATTAACACGCATGACCGATAGCCAAAAGATCCGCATCATAAACTCAGCAATCAGAAGGAGATGCCTCATCATAGTGAGCAAAATCAAAGGCTGACAAACGATCTTTCTTCCCCCATTTGGTTGAGCTAGACTCAACCTATGAAAAAAATCCACTCCCTGCCGCACCTGTCCGCTTTCGAAGCCGCCGCCCGTCTCGGCAGCTTCAGCGCCGCTGCGGATGAGCTGTTTCTCACCACCGGCGCGGTCAGCCGCCATATTCGCAGTCTCGAAGCACAGCTGGGGATCACGCTGTTTTATCGCGGACACAAATCCGTGCGGCTGACGCAGGCCGGTGAGAACTTTTCCCGCACTGCGTCCCGGGTCATCGGCGAACTGTTTGCTGCGGAGAGCGCGCTGAAAGCGAGCGCCGGCCAGCAGCGGCTGGTGGTGCACAGCCTGCCGACGTTCACCATGCACTGGCTGATGCCGAAGCTGGCGGCATTCAATGAGCGTCATCCGGGGGTCGCGATTGATATCACCACCGGCATCGGCGCCGTCGATCGCAATACGCCGTTTGACGTGGCGATCCGGCGCGATCCCGCGCACTTCTCCGGGCTGAAAGCGCTCCCTTTCCTGCAGGAAGACAGCCTGCTGGTCTGCAGCCAGAGCTATTTGCACGCCAGACCGGTCATTGCGCCGGACACGCTTGGCGAGCATACCGCCATCCGCATCCGCGCCCGGGAAGATTTGTGGCGCAGCTGGCTGAATGCTTATCCGACGGCGCTGGACGCTTCGCCGCCGCCGCTTACGCTCGATCATACCTTCGCCGCCATTCAGGCGGCCGAAGACGGCCTGGGGCTGGCCGTTGTGCCTTATTTGTTCTGCGCCAAACACCTGTCGTCAGGCCGACTGGTGTCGCCTTTCCCGACGCTGACCATCCGAACCGGCGTCTATTCTCTGCTGCTGCGCGACCGGGACGATGACGTCGTGAGAACATTCGCCGCCTGGCTGCAGGCGTTTCAGGCGTAAGCGCCGGTTCGGGAACGCGTCAGCCCTCCCGGACATGCGCGAGCGTTTCATGCGTCCATTCGGTAAACCAGGCAAAAACATGGTCGACATGGGTGATACAACGTTGCCTGACGTCTTCCGCCAAGGGGATCGCAGCCAGCTCCTCATGATCCTGCAGCTGAGCATGCCCGCTCTCCAAAGCCAAATGAAACTCGCCGCAGTAACGCAGTTCGACGCCGGTCGCCTGCTGAATGCGCGTGGCCAAGGGCGCCGTCAGTCCAAACAGTACGTTGCCGGTGGCTTCAATGGCCTCAATCACCACGATCCGCTCCAGGCCGCCGAGGCTGCTTACCCGCGCGCACAGCCGGTAGGTCAATAACCGATTCGCCTGAGTGCTGTCGCTCCACAGCGTTTCCAGATGCGCCACCGTGTCGACGCAGCGGTTGTAACCGAGTTTGTCCAGATCCTCGAGATACCACGGCCAGTGATGGTCATCTTCATGGGTATGCGTATTGACTTTCCGTTGGTAAATATCGGCCGCCGGCGTTTCATTGCGCAGCATCAGCTTATTCAAATCGGCGAAAGCCATAATAAAAAACGCGATATGGGGCAGAAACGCCAACCGCTCCTGTGGCGTGCGGTTTTCATCGCGCAGGAAATCAAATAGCGGAAGTTGGGCGTAACGTGCTTTATTTACCCAAATATGCTGCAGGACGGTTTTCATAAAAACCCCCTTGATATTGAAGTGATTTGATAGATTGCGTAACGCGCTGAACGGCTTGCAAGACCAAAAGAAAAGTTGGAGAAGTATCCTGCAGTATAGCTGTTTTCGTTTTATTCACACTGAAGGATAAATAAGACATTTAATATGAGTTAAATAATCATGCCGTTGACTATTTAACTCAGCATCAAACTCTTTTAACTCTTATTCTGCGGCAAAAGCGCAGCGCGCTAACGGTATTCTCAGGCGTGGAGCGCCAGGCCTTTTATCACCTTATCCACCGCTTTCTTCGGTCCGCGCAGCGCCAGACCGACCAAATCCAGATTGTCCGCGTCTTCTGCGAGAAAAACCTGCCGGTTGGCTTCATCGTGCCCGGTCGCGAACATGGCGTGCACATAGGGGATCAACGTCAATTCCCGCTCCAGCCCTTTGCGATGCACATTTTGCAGGCCCGGCAGGTCCGAGGCAAAAATCAGCATCGGCTGTCCGGAAATACCGCCGTAGCGTCTGCCTTGCGCATCCACGTAACGCTCGCCGATGATTTCCGGGGCAGCGGCGGCGATGCCCGTCGCCAGAAAGGCCACCACATTCAGCCGCTGCCAGGTTTGCAGATCGTCGCGTACGATAAACGCTATCTTGGTATCAAACATGTTCCGCTCTACTCCGTTGTGCTGTTAAAAGCGCATCATCGGCGATGAGTGAATCAGCGGTATAGAACGTTTGTGCACTGACGTTGATAGGCCGCCGGCGATAAACGGTAGGCGCGCTGGAACCAGCGGCCCAAGTGGCTCTGATCGGCAAAGCCCACCTGCATCGCGACCTGCGCCGGCTCGTCCCCCTGCGCCAACAACAAGCGTGCGGCCCGCAGCCTCAGCCGGACCAGATAAGCATGCGGCGACTGGCCGAAAGCCCGGGTGAACTGGCGAGTCAGGCGGAAGCGGTCCAGACCGCACTGAAGCGCAAGTTCATCCAGGCTGGGATTACCCGCCATGTGCTCGTGCAAGTAGTCCCGTAAGCGATTCATCACAATCAAAGCATCATCGCTTTGGGAAGCCGGCCTGACGCGAATATGCCGCGCCAAAAGCGTCAGCAGTTGGTCCAGGCTTTGATCGCGCGCCAGCCGGCCTTCCCCCTGATGCAACGCAAAAAAAGCCTGTTGTATCGCGGTGGCCAGCATCGGATCGTCGGTCAACGTGCTGTGGAAAGCGCCTTCCAGCACTGAAGCGTCCCCTAATCCGCGGCGGTTCATCGCGTCGGAAACCCAATGCTGCGGCAGATAAAGCATGGCATAGGTAAACCCTTCGGCCTGAGGCGCATGACCATCGTGCACCGCGCCAGGCTCGATCAGCATGGCGCGTCCCGGCCGGCTGGTATGCAATGAACGATGGCAGTTGAAACGCTGTAAACCCTGCTGCGTCACGCCCACCAGCATTTCGTCATGATCGTGGGGATCGTAGGCATGCCCCTGAAAGTGGGCATTGACGCTCTCGATGCCGGTTTCGTCATCGCGCCGCAATTCCAGCCAGTCTTTGTGTTGATGATTAGACGCCATGCAATAAGTCCGGAGTTCTGCCCATAGGAAAGAAGAAAACAGCTTACCCTGAGACGGTCACCGTTTCACGCTCACAACTCGCAGATGGCATAAGTGCCCTTTCCGGCCGATTTCGCCTGATACATCGCGCCGTCGGCGCGGGTCAACAGCATCTCCTCCGTCACGTCAGTGTGTGAGGAAATCGCCGCTCCCAGGCTGGCGGATAGACTCACCGTCTGCTGCCCGATCTGCGAAATATCGGCCAGCCGCGCCAAGACGTTTTCACAAAATTCGCTGACCTCGCGCTGCGGATCCGCCAACGGCCACAGGATCACCGTGAATTCGTCACCGGCCAGACGCGAGACGCTATGGCGCTCGCCGGCGCAGGCGCTGAGCAACCTGGCGAACGTCTTGAGGATCAGATCGCCGAAGTCATGACCATAGCTGTCATTGAGAGCTTTGAAACCATCGAGATCGATGAACACCAGCGCCATTTGCCGCTGTTCGCAACAGGCCTGCAGCGTGCCGGACAACCGACGCAGGAAGGCGCGGCGGTTGGTCAATCCGGTCAGCATGTCGTGCGTGGCATCGTACTCCAACCGTTGCTGCAGGCGCTTCAACTCGGTAATGTCCATGGACAGAATATAAAACCCCTGAGCTTCGCACGGCACCAGCGTGGTGTGGATCATCAGCAGCCCCTTCTGGGTCTGGAGCTCATTTTCGAAGCTGACCATTTCGCCCGCCAAAGCCCGCGCGATCATCGGCCGGGCCATCTGATACACGCTTTCCCCCATGAACTCGCGCACCGTCATGCCCTGCAGGCTGGCCTCTTCCAGACCAAACCAGGTCTTATAGGCGCTGTTGGCGAACAGGTAGCGTTCATTGCCGTCGATCTGGCTGATTAAGGCCGGCATATTGTCGGTAATGGCGCGCAGACGCTCCTTCTCCGCACTGAGCTGATATTCGGCGAGCACCCGGGTCTCAATCTCTTCGTTGAGCTTTTTAACCACCACGTTCAGCTCCTGCGTGCGGATTTCGACGCGTTGTTCCAGCTCGTGTTGCAGAGCGAACAGATCGGCCTCGGCCGCTTTACGCTCGCTGATATCGACGATAACCGAGATGAAATGGTCCGGCTTGCCGTTCGGCAAACGATTGAGCGCCACCGTCAGCTGCACCCAAACGATCGAGCCGTCGGCGCGGAAATAGCGTTTTTCCATCGAATAGGTACTGATTTCATTTTTCAGCAGCTGCTGCAGCTTTTCCAGGTCGGTGTTGAGATCGAGCGGATAGGTAATGTCCTGGAAGGTGCGATCCATCAGCTCGCGCTCGGAGTACTGAAGCATTTCGCAGATGCGCGGATTCACCCGCAGCCAATATCCTTGCAGCGAGACCAGCGCCATCCCTACCGCCGCCTGGGCAAAGGTCTGTTCGAACAAGGCTTCCGAGCGTTGCAGGTTGGACTTCAGGTTTTCGGTATAGACGTGGCGTTCAATGCTCTGGAGGTACTCTTCCACCACGGCGGCGAAGTCGTGCAGATCGGCCACCTGCTCCGGGGAAAACGGCTGCGGCTGGCTGTCGATAATGCACAGGGTGCCGAGCGGCAAGCCGTCGAGCGACAGCAGCGGTTGCCCGACGTAAAAACCGATCCTCGGCCCGCCGATCACCAGCGGATTATCGAAAAAGCGCGGATCCTTGGCGGTATCGGGCACCACCAGCGCTTCGCGTTGCAAGATGGCATGGCCGCAAAACGAGATATTGCGCGGCGTTTCTCGGGCATCCAGACCGTAGCGCGATAAAAACCATTGGCGATCCCGGTCGATCAGTGACACCAGCGCAATGGTGACGCCGAAATATTTCGCAGCTAGCCGCGTGATGCGATCCAGCTTTTCTACTGAGTTCGAATCCAGCACGTTCAGCGAATCCAATACCGACAGGCGTTCGGCTTCGTTTTCGGGGAAGCATGGCTCGAGCATGTTGACTCCCATTGTGACACCCACGGATCCGGTGCAGCCGGCCGGCGTGATTCCGTTCAGCCTATCCGTCGGTTAGCGGCAAATATCCTTGTCCATCATAGACTCACTCAGTATCAATCCGATTATGCATTCTCGCCAGCTTTGCCGGGCGTTGCGTTTGCCACCGCGCTGCGCTACAGTCGTTCACAAGGTGATGGTGTTCCACCTTTCCCAACCGCCGCGTTCGCTCGAACCGGATGATGACGCCTGATATACAACTTCGCTTTATTTTTTAGGCAGGTATGTCAGGAGTCGCTATGAATGAAATCTCACGTATTACCCCTTTTCCGTCCCAGCCTGATCTCGCCGTGCGGGAAATGCCGCTGTACGTTTTCGGCCATAAAAATCCCGACAGCGACAGTATCTGCAGCGCGCTGGTGGTCGCGGACTGGCTCAATCACCTCGGCAAACCGGCCGTCGCTTTCCGCCTTGGCGAATTGACGCCGGAAACCCGCTACATACTGGCCGCCGCCGGCGTACAAGCGCCTGCGCTGCTGACAGACGATCTCCGTGACCGCAAAGTCTGGCTGGTGGATTTTACCGACGTCGAACAAGGGCCGGCCTCATTGCCCGACAGCGATGTGGTCGGCGTTATCGATCATCACCGGCTGGGCACCTTGATCACCCGCAACCCGCCCGATGTCTGGATCCGCGCCGTTGGCTGTTGCGCCACCGTGATCCTGTCCATACTGACGTCAGATACGCCGATGCCGCTTTCTTCCGCCCAGGCCACGCTGCTGCTGGGCGCGATTTTGAGCGATACCGTTGCGCTGAGCGCACCGACCACCACCGAACAGGATCGGGTGGCGGTCGCGCGGTTATGCGCAATCTCTCACGTTGACTATGACGCCTTCACCGCCGGATTGCTTGCCGCCAAAACCGATCTTTCGGGGCAATCCGCCCCGCAGTTGCTGCACCGTGACGCCAAGAATTACCGCATCCATAGCGTCTCGCTGCTGCTGTCGCAGATAGAAGTGCGGGCTATGAGCGATATCGATCCGCTGTTGCCCGCGCTGCAACAGGCGCTCGAGCAGGCTAAGCAGGAGGCCGGGCTGGAGATGGCCGCGCTGCTGGTTACCGATATCACCCGCCACCGCTCTACCCTGTATTTCTCGTCGAACCGGGTGCTGGCCATTCGGCAGGTGTCGCTGCCCGGCATGACGAGCCGGAAAAAAGAGGTTTTACCGTGGTTAACCCTACAGATTGCTAACGCAGGGAGATAAGTCATGCCGCTCTATCAACATGCTTTACTGCTGGTGCAGGATGAACGCGACGGCCGGCTGCTGTTGCGCCACGCCGAACGCCTCAATCAGCAGATGAATACGCGCATTACCGTGGCGCACATCAGCGCCGACTATGCCGAGCTGGACTACCTCAGCGATGCACAAACCAAAGATCGCCAGTCCAGCGAGGTGATCGCCGCCAAAGCCATGCTCAGCCGCCTGGTGGAAGACTGCTCAATCCCCCTGGAGGTGCGCGCAATGGTCAGCATCCATCGCTTCAAAGACGTTGAAACCCTGATTGCCCGTGAAGGCGTCGATCTGTTGCTGCTTGGCCATCAGAACCGACCATTCGGCGTCTTTGCCTCCTTCGGCTTCGAGTTCGTTAACCATTTGTCGATCGACGTGCTGATAAAGCACGTGCCTACTCCCTAGAATGAGGTGATCATCCATGAGCTATGAAATTGAAAACGTAACCGCCAGAGAGATCCTAGATTCGCGCGGCAATCCCACCGTCGAAGTTGAAATGACTGCGGCGGGCGTCGTAGCACGGGCTTCGGTTCCCTCCGGCGCCAGCACCGGTTCGCGCGAGGCAGTGGAACACCGCGACGGCGATCCGCACCGTTACGGCGGCAAAGGCGTATTGGAGGCGGTGCACAGCGTCAAAACGGCGATCAACGAGGCGCTGCGCGGGGTGGATGTGCGCCAACAAGAGGAGATAGACCGCCGGCTGATCGCGCTGGACGGCAGCGAGAACAAGAGCCGATTGGGAGCCAACGCCCTGCTTGGCGTTTCTTTGGCGGCCGCCCGCCTCGCGGCGAAATTGTCGCAGCTGCCGCTGTATCGTTATCTGGGCGGTATCGGCGCCAACCTGCTGCCGGTGCCCTGCATGAATATCATCAACGGCGGCGTGCATGCCCGCTGGCAAGGCGCGGACTTTCAGGAGTTTATGATAGCGCCGCTGGGCGCGCCGTCGCTGCGCGAGGCCGTGCGCTGGGGCAGTGAAGTTTATCAGGCGCTGCGCCAAATCCTGTTGGAAAAAGGCCTGTCGGTCGGCGTCGGCGACGAAGGTGGTTTCGCGCCGGCGGTTGCCTCGAACCGGCAACCGCTGGAGCTGATCGTGCAGGCGATAGAGAAAGCCGGTTATCAACCGGGAGACGATATCGCCATTTGCATGGACCCGGCCTCGAGTGAATTCTATGCCAACGGCAAATACCGCCTGCGCAGCGAAAACGCTGAGCTGGATGCCGAACAGATGACGGCCTATTACCAGCGGCTGGTGCAAGATTTTCCCATCGTGCTGATTGAAGACGGTTTGGCCGAGGACGACTGGGCGGGCTGGCGCATTCTCAGCGACGCCCTGGGCGATCAGGTGGAACTGGTCGGTGACGATCTGTTCGTCACCAACGTGAAATACATCCAGCGCGGGATTGATGAAAGATTGGCCAATGCGGCGCTGATCAAGCTGAACCAGATTGGCACGCTGAGCGAAACTTTCGCCGCCGTGCAGCTTTGCCAGGCAAATGGCTGGGGCGCCTTTATCTCACACCGCAGCGGCGAAACCGTCGACAGCTTTATCGCCGATATGACGGTTGCGATGCGAGCCGGCCATTTGAAAACCGGCGCGCCGTGCCGCGGCGAGCGGATCGAAAAATACAATCAGCTGATGCGCATCGAAGACCAATTGGGCAGCGCGGCGGTATATGCCGGACGCGCCGCCTTTAAACACCGTTAATCTTTGCAGGCCGGCCACGCACCGGCCTGTTTTTCATTTTTTGCGCGGCATAATCCCGCCACGCCGGATTCCAACAGAATACGCCGCGTCGCCATCAACGTCTCACGCTGCTCGTTCAGCGTCGCCATCATCCGTTCGATTTCCGCCAGCCGGCTGTCGACGCCTTGCATCAACCCATCCTGATAGGCGCTGCCCTGCAGCGCCAATACCCCGCGGATCGCCTGCAGCGAGAACCCCAGATTCTGGCCGATTTGGATCAGGTGCAGCCGCTCCAACGCGCTTTCGCTATACACCCGATATCCGTTAACGCCGCGCACCGCTTTGGGCAGCAGACCCTGCTGTTCGTAGTAACGTATCGCCGAGGCGGCCATGCCGGCGCGTTCCGCCAACTCTCCGATTTTCATGCCCTATTGACCTTAAAGTTAACTTTAAACCTAGTATAGCGCCATTCCCCCTGCGACAGGAACGTACCCGATGTTTACCCCGCTGATTCTGCCCAACGGCAGCCGCTTACCCAACCGTTTGGCCAAAGCCGCGTTGGAAGAAAATCTGGCCAATGAAGGCCAACTGCCCGGCCCCGCACTATGGCGTCTGTATCGCCACTGGGGTATCGGCGGCGCCGGCCTCATCATCACCGGCAACGTGATGATCGACGGACGCGCCATGACCGGCCCCGGCGGCGTGGTGCTGGAACAGGATACGCCGCTCGAGGCGTTCAAAACCTGGGCGGCGGCCTCGCGCCAGGAAGGCGCGCAGGTATGGATGCAGCTCAGCCACCCGGGCCGTCAGGTGATGGCCAACATGGGCGGCAACGCCTGGGCGCCCTCCGCCATCCCGATGGCGATGGGCAAGTACAGCAAGGCGTTCGCGCAGCCGGAAGCCATGAGCGAAGCGCAGATTGCCGAGGTGATCGCCCGCTTCGCCGCCAGCGCGCACGCCGCCGAAAAGGCCGGGTTTACCGGCGTGCAGATCCACGCGGCGCACGGCTACCTGATCTCCCAGTTTTTGTCGCCGTTGGCCAACCAGCGCAGCGATCGTTGGGGGGGCGAATTGGCGAATCGCGCCCGTCTGCTGCTGGAGGTGGTGCGCGCGGTGCGCCAGCGTGTCTCGCCAGACTTTTGCGTGGCGGTGAAGCTCAATTCAGCCGATTTTCAGCGCGGCGGCTTTTCGCCGGACGAGGCCCGACAGGTATTGTTGATGCTCAACGAACTGCCGGTCGATCTGGTGGAGTTGTCGGGCGGGAGTTATGAAAGCCCGGCGATGCAGGGGGAAGCCGCAGACGACAGCACCCTGGCGCGCGAAGCCTATTTTCTGACCTTCGCCCGCGATCTCGCCGCAGTAGCGCGCATGCCGGTGATGACCACCGGCGGCATCGCCCGCCCGTCGGTGGCGCAACGGGTGCTGAACAGCGGCGTCGCGGTGGTCGGCATCGCCACCGCCATGGCGGAAATTCCCGATCTGCCGCGCCGCTGGCAAACCGGTGAAGCCCCTCATGCGCTGCCCGCACCGGTAAAATGGCGCGACAAAACGCTGACGCTGCTCGCCCGCATGGCGCTGATCAAGCGCCGCATGTACGCCCTGAGCCGCGATCGGACGCGCAACGTGCGCTACTCCCCGCTGTGGTCGCTGCTCATCGATCGGTGGCGCACCCGTCGCACTCTGCGGCGCTATCATGCCTGGTTACGGCAACGTTAATGACCGCGGCGCCGGCAGACACGCCGGCGCCGCACAAAAATCCCGCTGTTTTGATCGCGCTACGTAAAATCTGCAAGAAATCACCACTCTGGATACTGCGCTTTTAACGCTCGACTGCTTATATTCATCACAAATTTTGTGTATATAACCGCTATAGGACTTAAGGTGGTGAATAGATGAAAATAAGCCGCTATTTTCTATTTATGTTATTAATCGGAAATTCACCTTAATAATAAATGCATTAAAGAAGCAGCCAAAGGAAAGCAGAAAAGGATTTTTACGCAATGTTAAAGAAATGTTGTTTTTTGCCGGCAAAACCAACGGTCAACAAATCAACAACATATTGATGAGCCTAAGAAAAAACTAAACAATTCAAAACAAAATCGGCTATTGAGTCCCAGGCGAAAAAGCCATATATTGGTCGCGCTTTTCACAAGGCAGTTACTTTTCTAATTCATTAATTCAATCGTTGCGTCTTGAGACCTTCGGTTGTAGGAGAGATATGATGACGGATAAAGTCCGTATTGATACTTTAGTTGCAAACTCATTAAACGGAAACAATGAAACCTATTTGGCGCGTCAAGCCGAATTTGAGTCGAATGTTAGGAGTTATCCGCGCAAATTGCCGTTGGCAATTGCGAAAGCCCAGGGCGTTTGGATCACTGATGTTGAGAATAATCAATATCTTGATTGCCTGGCCGGGGCGGGAACGTTGGCTCTTGGACATAATCACCCCGACGTCCTGCAAAGCATCCAAAATGTCATTACCAGCGGCTTGCCGTTACATACTCTCGATCTCACGACTCCGTTGAAAGATCGTTTCTCCGACTACCTGCTCTCTCTGTTGCCGGGCGAAGGCAAAGGGTACTGCCTGCAGTTCTGCGGCCCGTCCGGCGCCGATGCGGTGGAAGCCGCGCTGAAGCTGGCGAAAAAACACACTGGCCGTTCCGGCGTGATCAGCTTCTCCGGCGGCTACCACGGCATGACCCACGGCGCGCTGTCGGTCACCGGCAACCTGTCGCCGAAAGCGGCCATCAACGGCATGATGCCGGAAGTGCAATTCATGCCTTATCCGCATGAATACCGCTGCCCGCTGGGCATCGGCGGCGAAGCCGGCGTCAAGGCGCTGACCTACTACTTCGATAATCTGATTAACGACGTGGAAAGCGGCGTGCGTAAACCGGCGGCGGTGATCCTGGAAGCCGTTCAGGGCGAAGGCGGGGTTAACCCGGCCCCGGCCGAGTGGCTGCAGCGCATTCGCAAAGTGACGCAGGAACACGGCATTCTGCTGATCATCGACGAAGTTCAGGCCGGTTTCGCCCGTACGGGCAAGCTGTTCGCCTTCGAACACGCCGGCATCGAGCCGGACATCATCGTGATGTCGAAAGCGGTCGGCGGCGGCTTGCCGCTCGCGGTGCTGGGCATCAAAAAAGAGTTCGATGCCTGGGAACCGGGCCACCACACCGGCACCTTCCGCGGCAACCAGCTGGCGATGGCCACCGGCCTGACCACCCTGCAGTACCTGAAGGAGCATAAGGTCGCCGACAAAGTGGCCGCTCAAGGCGAATGGCTCAAAGGCAAGCTGGCCGAGCTGCAGAAACGTTATCCGGTGATCGGTCACGTCCGCGGTCTGGGCCTGATGATCGGCATCGAGATCGTCAAGCCGAACGAAGCGCAGGATCACATGGGCTGCTACCCGGCCGATGGCGAGCTGTCCGCGCTGCTGCAGAAAAAATGCTTCGAATCCGGCTTGATCCTGGAGCGCGGCGGGCGCAACGGCTGTGTGCTGCGCCTGTTGCCTTCCCTGCTGATCACCAATGATGAGCTGGGTATTTTCCTGGATAAATTTGAGCAGGCGCTGTTGGCCGCCGGCGTCAAGCCAGTCTGATTGGAGCGAATGACCGCGATGTCCAAGTTAAACCCGATTCTGGCTTCCTCGGCGCACAGCGCCGAGGCTTACCGCCAGGCGATCGCACAGAGCAGTGAAGCCGTCGTGCAGTGGCTGCAACAGCCCGAGATGTATCAGGGCAAAAGCGTTGCCGAACTGCGCGAGCGCATCCAGCTCGACTTTACCCCGCAAGGCCTGGGCAACCAGGCGGCGATCGAGCGCGCCATCGAGTACTTTTTGAAAGACAGCCTGTCGGTGCACCACCCGCAGTGCGTGGCGCACCTGCACTGCCCGAGCCTGGTGATTAGCCAGGCCGCTGAAGTGCTGATCAACGCCACCAACCAGAGCATGGACTCCTGGGATCAGAGCCCGTCGGCCACGCTGATCGAAATGAAGCTGATCGAGTGGCTGCGCGCCCAGGTCGGTTACCAGCCCGGCGACGCCGGGGTGTTCACCAGCGGCGGCACCCAGAGCAACCTGATGGGGCTGATGCTGGCGCGCGATGCATTCTTCGCGCGTCAGGGCCACTCCGTGCAACAGGACGGTCTGGTGGGCGATCTGCGCAAGCTGAAAGTGTTCTGTTCTGAAAACGCCCACTTCTCGGTGCAGAAGAACATGGCGCTGATGGGCCTCGGCTACCAGTCCGTCACGCTGGTGAAAACCGATCGCTTCGCCCGCATGGACGTGAACGATCTGGCGGAAAAACTGGCGCAGGCCAAGGCTAACGGCGAGCAGGTGATGGCGATCGTCGCCACCGCCGGCACCACCGATGCCGGCGCGATCGACCCGCTGCGCGATATCGCGCGGCTGGCGGCGGAGCAGAAAATTTGGGTGCACGTGGATGCGGCCTGGGGCGGCGCGCTGCTGCTCTCCGAGCAGTACCGCGACTACCTGGACGGCCTGGAGCTGGTGGACTCCATCACCCTGGACTTCCATAAGCAGTTCTTCCAGACCATCAGCTGCGGCGCCTTCCTGCTGAAAGACGAGCGCCACTACGAGCTGATGCGCTATCAGGCGGCCTACCTGAACTCCGAATTCGACGAAGCGCAAGGCGTGCCGAACCTGGTCTCCAAATCGCTGCAGACCACCCGCCGCTTCGATGCATTGAAGCTGTGGATGGGGCTGGAAGCGCTGGGGCAGAAGCAGTATGCCGAGATCATCGATCATGGCGTCTCGCTGGCGCAACAGGTGGCGCGTTACATCGCCGATCAGGAATCGCTGGAACTGGTGATGCAGCCGCAGCTGGCCAGCGTGCTGTTCCGCTACCGTCCGGCGCAGCTGGCGGCGAACGGCGACGCGGCCGTCGCGCTGTTTAACCAGCGTATCGGTGACGCCTTGCTGGAATCGGGCCGCGCCAACGTCGGCGTGACCGAGTTCGATGGCGTAACCTGCCTGAAGATGACGCTGCTGAACCCGATCGTCACGCTGGAAGACATCAAGCTGTTGCTGGCATTGGTCGAGAAAACCGCGCAGCAGCTGCCGGCGTAACCCTCTGCCATTGCACATTAAAAGCCGATAACCTGGGGTTATCGGCTTTTTTATCGCGCTCACGCCGGGCGTGCGCACTCAATCCGTTGACATGTTTTCCCAGGACGTCGCTTGATCGTCCAGATCGATTTCCAGCGTTTCCAAAAAGCGCGCCGTCATCATGTAGTGCCCAATCATTAATGACAGCTCAGCCAGTTGAACCTCATCGTAATAGTGCCTGACCGCGTGAAATGTGTCGGCAGAGACCTTCACCTGTTTCACGCATTCATCGACAAAATGCAAGATGGCGACCCCTCTAGCGTCGATGCCCACACCCTGCTCTATTTTTTCTATGTCGTCATCGTGCCACCCCGCAAGGATCGCCAGTGGGTAGTGTTGCATGCGTTCATAAGCGCTGCCGCTCAACGCGCCAACCCTTAATATGATCATTTCCCGATCTTTATCGCACAGTCGCCCGGCAGGAAAGGAAGCCCCCAGGGACAGATATCCCTGCGCCGAACGGCTGGTTTTCAACAGCCCCAGCGTAAGGTTGGCGGGGAAACGGGCATATTGCTGCTGCTGTTCAGCCGTTAATTCACTCACCGTCGGCAGTTTTATTCTGGCCATCGTTTATTCTCCTGCGCGTTCATCGATAATTGCAACCGGCCGTGCCCAGCCGGCGGATGCCTTATAAACCTTGACCGGCAGGCTGATCACGTTAAATCCACAGGGCGGCAGCAATTCAAGATTGCACAGTTTTTCAATCTGGCAATAAGGATATTGACTGCCGGCATAATGCCCTTCCCAAATAAGCGAAACATCGCCGCTTTGTTCAAATTTGGTGCGCGTATGGCTGAATGGCGCGTCCCAGCTCCAGGCATCGGTGCCGACCACCCTGACGCCGCGCTCGGTAAGATACAGCGTCGCTTCACGGCCCATGCCGCAACCGCGATGAATGAAATCTTCGCTGCCGTAACGCCCGCCGGCCGCCGTGTTGACCAGGACGATATCGCCGGCGGTGATATGATGGCCGATCTTCGCTAATTCACGCTCAATATCATGCGCAGTGGCCACATAACCGTCGGGAAAATGGCGAAAATCCAATTTGACGCCAGGGCCGATACACCATTCCAACGGTATTTCATCAATGGTTTTTGACGCCGATCCGTCATCCATATGTGAATGGTAGTGATAAGGGGCGTCCATATGCGTCCCAGCATGGGTGCTCATGCGGACAAACTCCACCGCCCAGCCCTCCTGACGCGGCAGCTCCCGGGGATCCAGGCCGGGAAATGATTCCGCCAGCTGCAACGCTCCGCGCTTGTTATCAACATACTCGATTTCCGGCAGAAAACTTTCCGGATCGGAGGCGATCCCGCTCATCAGCGGCACCGAAAGATCAATGATTTTGCCGTACATAAGGTTACCTTTATCCAGGGGAATGACCTGCCCAGAGTAAGCTTTCCCCATAGAATAGAAATGCCGATTATCAGACAACTTATTGTTATAATAGGAAGGCGCAGCCATGAGCGGACAGGAAGGCGTCATGAAACCGTCAGAATTGACCGGGGAAGCCCCAATATCGATTTGGTTCAGAAATAAATCCTGGCCGGCAGGAGCGCAATTCCCTTTACAGGCGTTGCCCTGGGGAAAACTGATGTATTCCATGAAAGGGCTGGTGGAAATAAATATTGAGAGCAATATTTATTTATCCACGCCGGAATATGCCATTTGGCTTCCCGTTAATACCGAACATGAATCCGTCGCAAAGAGTGCAATTGATTATGTCATTCTTCATGTCAGTCCCCCACTATGCCAATTCTTACCGAACAAACCGCAAACCCTGCGGCTGAATAAGGTCGTCAAAGCGGTGCTGGCCGATTTTTCAGAAAGGCGTATTGGCTATCCGCGCACGCCTCAGGACCAGACGTTGGTTACCGCGTTGCTTGAGCAGCTGGCGCTGTCGGAGCGTTTTGACAGCTATCTGCCGCTCGGCAGCGACGACGTTATCAAGATCATGACCGAAAAGATGAGCGCCGCGCCGCACGATCTCAACACGCTGGCACAATGGTCGGGCATGCTGGGCTTGAGTGAGCGTACGCTGTCTCGGCGATTTCTCGCCGCTACCGGCATCTCTTTCAATGAATGGAAGCTGAGAAGCAAAACCCTCATGGCGATGAGGCTGTTGCAGGAAGGGAAAGCCGTCAAATATGTCGCCTCTACCCTGGGGTATAACGATCCTTCCGCCTTTATCGCCATGTTCAGACGACAAACGGGCCAGTCTCCCTCCGGTTTTTTAGCGGTAAGTCATGGCACATCGAAAACAGGCTCAGGCATAATGCATGGCGACTGATGCAGCATTAGCACGCACAAACTGCATCGAACGCCTTCCCCCTATTCAGCACGACAGGATGCGCACGCATGACAGACCCTGATTTCAACCTGCTGATCGCGCTCGACGCGCTGCTGACGGCGGGCAGCGTTGCCGGCGCGGCGCGACGTCTCGGTTTAAGCGCCTCGGCGATGAGCCGTACCCTCAGCCGACTGCGCACGGCGACCGGCGATCCCCTGCTGGTGCGTGCCGGCCGTCATATGGTGCTGACGCCCTACGCCGAAACGCTGCGCGAGCGGGCGCGGCACGCGGCGTTCGAAGCGCGCGCTGTGTTGCGTCCGGCGCAGGGAGCATTGGATCCCGCCGCGCTGGATCGTACCTTCACCCTGCGCGCCAACGACGGCTTTGTCGAGGCCTTCGGCCCGGCGCTGATCGCCGCCGCCGCCGAACAGGCGCCGCGAGTGCGGCTGCGCTTTGCGCCCAAGCCGGAGAAAAGCGACCGCCCCCTGCGTGAAGGTCTGGTCGATCTGGAGATAGGCGTACTGGGTGACATGGGCCCGGAAATCCGCCTGCAGGCGCTGTTTCGCGATCGCTTCGTTGGCGTGATGAGAACCACGCATCCGCTGGCGCAACAGCCGGAGATCGGCGCCGCCGACTACGCCGCCTGCGGCCACGTGGTGGCCTCGCGCAGCGGGCGCATCCTCGGGCCGGTAGATGCCGCACTGGCGGAGCTGGGGCTGACGCGCCAGATTGCCGCCGTGGTGCCGAGCTTTCCGGCCGCGCTGGCGGTGGCGCAGGCCTCGAACCTGCTGGCGCTGTTGCCCGCCTCCTTCCTGCAGGCTCAACCGGCCGACGGCCCGCTGCGCGTCTTCGAGCTGCCGGTGAAAACGCCGCCCATTACCGTCTCGCAAATGTGGCACCCGCGTCTGGACGCCGAGGCGGATCACCGTTGGCTGCGGCAGTTGGTGTTGGCCGTTTGTCGCCAATGGGTGTAGACACCGCGCGCAGCAGGTGACAATGTCACCCAATATTCTCTTATGGTGCCGCGCGCGCGTTTAAATCGGCCAGATAAGCGCAGAACATGTCCGCCATCGCATCGGCATAAGACGCGATCTCGGTATCGGTTCGCGGCGTTTCGGAGAATTGCTTGCCCGCAGCCCCCAACGTGCCGACGATCAGATCGCCCGCCAACCGACGAGTGAACGGCGGCACATCAGGCAACGCTTCGCACATGAAAACCTGCACGATACCCTTGCCGGTCGCCTTCACCGCCTGTGCCTCCGGCGCATCTCGGTAAAGCGGCGCCGCATCATTCAACGCTACGCGCATCTGCGCTTCTTCACATTCCGAACGGATAAATGCCTGCGCCAGCAACCGCAGGCGCTCGTACGGCGTTTTCTCGCGGTCGGCCAAAATACGGCTCAGCATATCGGTGGTCTGTCGCCATTCGTCGCTCTGCAAACGAAACAGGATTGCCGCCTTGTTGGGGAAATACTGATAAAGCGACCCGACGCTGACGCCGGCACGTTCAGCCACTCTGGCGGTAGTGAAACGTGCCGCCCCCTCCTGCGCCAAAACCTGAATAGCAGCGGTCAGAATGGCGGAAACCAGTTCGGCAGATCGCGCCTGTTGTGGTTGTTTTCTCGAGGAAATTTGCTTACTGCGGCGTTCAGTCATAGCGGACGGCCAATGCGAATAGAGGAATACGAATAGTTCGTCATATTATAGCGGCATGCGCTAACGCGCTCCATTTACGACAGGAAATTAGCCATGAGTACCCTGACCACTGCCCCCTTAGCGCCGCTGCTAAGCCGCCTGTTTCAACAGGCATCCCGCCGCTCGCCGGCGCTTGCCGCCCTGTTCCGCGACGTGCCGGACGCAGAGCAAAGCCGGCTGATGCAGAGCAAAACCGAGTATCGCGAACTCTACCACCGCCTGAAGGATTTCCCGCTGGCCGTGTCGCCGGCAACCGGCGCATTGCTGTATATGTTGGCGCGCGGTTGCCGGGCGCAAAACATCGTCGAATTCGGCACGTCGTTCGGCATTTCTACTCTGCACCTGGCCGCCGCACTGCGCGATAATGGCGGCGGCCGATTGATTACCTGCGAGTTTGAACCGAGCAAAGCGGTGCAGGCGCGCAACAACCTGACTGAAGGCGGCGTCGTCGATCTGGTGGAGATCCGCGTCGGCGACGCCCTGGAAACGCTGCGCGACGATCTGCCGGCCACGGTCGATCTGCTGTTGCTCGACGGCGCCAAGGGACTTTACCCCGATATCCTCGCGCTGCTGGAAAATCGTCTGCGCCCCGGCGCGCTGATCGTCGCCGATAACGCCGATGACAGCCCAGATTATCTGGCGCGCGTGCGTTCTCCGGCGTCGGGTTATCTCTCCACGCCGTTCGCGGATGACGTCGAGCTGTCGATACGCCTTTTATAAAAAATTCCAATACAGTTTGGAATTACCAGTAAGTTAGAGAACGGAAGTATTGACTCCTCCAACTGATAAGTTATGAAATAAAATTCATCAGATTTATAACACCCAATTTATCCGTCAGGAGCTCCTGGCGGATAAATTAAATCTATTTTAAACTATTCTTGATAGCTTCTATTTAATGATGGATTTTAGTCATAAAACCTTCTTAAGCTGGTTAGTTTCTCGCCCTCTTTTAGATCGATTTTGAAGTCAAATTCACCACAATCAGGTGACTTTCTAGAGGGATTATTCCAGACTCCAGGGCTTTCGGCATCAAAAAAAATAACATCTTGAACACCAATGCGAGAAAATATTCTTTTAACTCTTTCCATATACTCTTTATCTTCGCGAAAAACAGAAACCGCCACCCTAGATAATTCAGCTTTTTTTATTTGCTCAATGATATGCTGATCTTGCTGTCCAATACTCCAACCATATATAACCAATTTAGATTCCAGATTGGGTAGAACCTCATAAAACACCCTATCTAAATAACTGCTATTTGATATTGACCTAACTTTATCATCTTGTCGCCCCTCACAGACGAATACTGGAATAAAGGCATTTTTTTCCCAGCAGGATAAAATTTCGTTCAAAAGATCATGGGTGTAAAGATCAGGCCTGGTTATTATTTTTCTGGTCAAAAAGTCCTCTCTATGAAGGACTAGATTACCATGAGGATAAAAAAACAGTGTAGCCCCCGACGCCTCACCAATTGGCTCGAGGTATTTCTCCCAATCCTCATCCAGATAATAAGGAGTAAAGCAATCCTTGAACCATCGTCCTAGTTCATGATTGCCAAGCATTGCCGCCCAATATACGATAAGGTCATAATTAAGTGATGCTACAGTTTTAAATAACCTCATGAAATTATAAATACTTGGTAGATGCGGAAGCGCCTCGCTGTAAGAGATGTGAATATCACGGAGTGTTCTTATCAATGCATCTCTAATGTTTATATATGCTGAATCTATTAATGTGCAGTCAATATTCAAAACCTGATTAACTTGCTTAGCTTGCAATAGGTTTCGCAAGACAAATTCAAAATCATTTGCTTTGAAACTTTTGAATACACTGACTGAAAAGGCATTGAGATAATCACGGTGTTGTGCTTCTAGATATAACGAATCGTAATTAAATGAGTCTGATACGGCAATGCTTGCGCCATTACCTAAAATCAGACTGCCCGATAAAAAATGTTGCTCTATATCTTCCCATTTGTTGATCTTTTCCATTTCCATCCTTAGATACCACGATTTTTCAATGCAGATTTAGGTGTTAAGGGAGAGTTTTGAGAAATGTATTCCCATTCAATTCTCAAAACTTTAAGCTTTATGTCTAGCGCATCATCATCGAGCTTATCTTTTTTTGCGTGCAGATTTTCCAATTGTCGCCTTAGCTTTCCATAGTTTCCTGCCGCCGCACGATGTAATTCAGCTTTTTCTGAAAAGCGTCCAAATGAAACAAGTCCGGACAATGCTGCAGAAAGAATACTCATAGTGACTAGCATGAATTTCCACCATCCCTGCGCATCGAAGAAAAGGCATCCAGTAACAATCGTGGAACTCAGGATTAGGGCATACCCTGTTAGATCTGCTTTATTGTACAATTTTTCCGAACATACATAATGTCCTCGTTGCGCATTATATAAACGTTCATGCCAATCACTCATGAGTTCTATACGATTCTTGTAATCGTTCAGCTCCAGTCTATTCAAAGCCCCTCCCTAGTCAAAAAATTGAAATATGCAGTTTTAACTATAAGCAGTAAAATTAAATCCCTTCGAAGGGAAAGTTTAAAAATTTGACAACGACGTTTAAATATTGCCATGGAGCTCACTTAAAGAAAAGTTTTTACCAGTCAATTTTAGGCCTGATTGGTATCCAGTAAATCGTGAATGCTTGTTAACCATCATCCAATCAGGGAATATACGTGCATGATGCCTGACACAGTGAAACGCCCATGACGCTTCCCCCCCTTTGGCCGGTGTTCGACGGCCATAACGATCTGCTGCTCAACCTGTGGCTGCAGCACGATGACGATCCGGTCACCGCCTTTTATTCGCACGTCACGCCGGGCCACCTCGACTTTCCACGCATGCGGCGCGGCGGATTCTGCGGCGGGCTGTTCGCGGTGTTTATTCCTCCGGTCAGCTATATCGCCCAAATGCGTAATCAAACGCTGGAGGAAGCGCAGGCCGCGTTCGATCCGCTGGCGATAGCCGAACGGCAGATAGCCATCCTGCACCAGTTGGAACGTGCCTCTCAGGGGCAGTTGCGTCTCTGCCGCACGGCTACCGAGATAGAACAGTGCCGCCTCGACGGGCAAATCGCCGCGGTGCTGCATATCGAAGGTGCCGGCATGATCGACGCGGCGCTGACGCAGCTGGCGGCCTTCTACCGGCTGGGCGTGCGCAGCATCGGGCCCTTCTGGAATCTGCCGAACGCCTTCGGCACCGGCGTCAGCGGGCCGTTCCCCGGATCACCCGATACCGGCCCCGGCCTGACGCCGGCCGGTGAAGCGCTGATCCGCGCCTGCAACCAGCGCCGCATCATGATTGACGTCTCGCACATGAACGAGAAAACCTTCTGGCAAACCGCCGCGTTGAGCACCGCACCGCTGGTCGCCACCCATTCCAATGCCCACGCCCTCTGCCCGCAGCCGCGCAACCTGACCGACGCGCAGCTGGACGCTATCGCCCAGAGCGACGGTATGGTCGGCGTCAATTTCGGCACCGCCTTCCTGCGGGCTGACGGAAAACGTGACAGTGCAACGACCGGCTTAACAGAAATTGTTAAACACGTTGAGTATTTGATCGCTAAACTTGGTGAAGATCGCGTGGGATTTGGCTCTGATTTTGACGGGGTTAACGTACCGCAACCGTTGGAGGACGCCGCAGGCCTGCCGCGCCTGACGCAAGCGCTCAAGCAGGCGGGGTTTGACGACCGGCTGCTGGAGAAGCTGACCTGGCGCAACTGGCTGAACGTGCTCTCCGCCACCTGGGGTGAATAACCCGGTTACGCTTTAACGGTTGCGATCTCCGTCACATTTCGTCAACATTGAGCCAGCCGAATGCGAATTTTTCTCATTGGCTTCGAACTATCACGATGCATGCAAAGGAGCACCGCTATGACTACCTGGACCAAACCTGAGTTTGTTGACCTGCGTCTGGGGCTGGAAGTGACGCTGTACATTTCCAACCGTTAATCGCCTGTCTGCCCGCCTTTCGCGCGGGCATTTCTTTCCTTCTTTTTCTGGTTCAGACATGCAGATAAAAGTTCTCGGCTCGGCAGCGGGCGGCGGCTTTCCCCAGTGGAATTGCAACTGCGACAACTGCCGGGGCGTTCGCAGCCACAGCATCAACGCCACGCGCCGCACGCAGTCTTCCATCGCCGTCAGCGACGACGGTAAAAACTGGGTGCTGTGCAACGTTTCCCCGGACATTTGCCATCAGCTGCTGGCCTCGCCCGAATTGAACAATCCCGACGTGCTGCGCGGCACCGGCATCGGCGCGATCGTGCTGACCGACAGCCAGATCGATCACAGCGCGGGCTTGCTCAATTTGCGTGAGGGCTGCCCGCATCAGGTCTGGTGCACCCCCGAAGTGCACGACGATCTCAGCACCGGTTTCCCTGTGTTTCCCATGCTCTCTCACTGGAACGGCGGGTTAATCCATCACCCTGTGACGCCCGGCGAACCGTTCCACACGGCGGTCTGCCCAAACGTGCGCTTCACCGCCATTCCGCTGCTCAGCAACGCGCCGCCCTATTCGCCGTACCGCGATCGCCCGCTGCCGGGCCACAACGTGGCGCTGTTTATCGAAGATACCGCGCGCGGGGTCGGTCTGCTGTACGCGCCGGGCCTGGGTGAGCCGGACGAGGCTTTGATGCCCTGGCTGCGCCGGGCGGATTGCCTGCTGATCGACGGCACGCTCTGGCGCGACAACGAGCTAGCCAACGCCGGCGTGGGGCGCAATACCGGCAAAGACATGGGGCACCTGGCACTGGCGGAAGAGCACGGGCTGGCGGCCCTGCTCAGCACCTTGCCCGCCAAACGCAAGATCTTGATCCACATTAACAATACCAACCCGATCCTCAATGAAGACTCCGCGGAACGGCAGAGCCTGAGCGCCGCCGGCATCGAAGTGAGCTGGGACGGCATGAATATCGAACTGTAGGGAATCGCCATGACGCAACCACTCCCCCTGACTCCGCAGGCATTTGAAGCGGCGCTGCGCGCCAAAGGCGCTTATTATCATATCCACCACCCGTATCACATCGCGATGCACAACGGCGAAGCGACCCGTGAGCAGATCCAGGGCTGGGTGGCCAACCGTTTCTACTATCAGACCAGCATTCCGATCAAGGATGCGGCGATCATGGCCAACTGCCCGCAGCCGGAAACCCGTCGCAAATGGGTGCAGCGCATTCTGGATCACGACGGTTACGGCGGCAGCGAAGGCGGCATCGAGGCCTGGCTGCGCCTCGGCGAGGCGGTTGGGCTGCAGCGCGACGCCCTGCTATCCGAGCAACTGGTGCTGCCCGGCGTGCGTTTCGCGGTGGATGCCTACGTCAACTTCGCGCGCCGCGCCTGTTGGCAGGAAGCGGCCTGCAGCTCGCTGACCGAATTGTTTGCGCCGCAGATCCACCAGTCGCGCCTCGACAGCTGGCCGCAGCACTACCCGTGGATTGACGCCGCCGGCTACGGCTATTTCCGCAGTCGCCTCGGCCAGGCTAACCGCGACGTGGAGCACGGGCTGGCGCTGGCGCTGGACTATTGCGATACCGTTGAAAAACAGCAGCGCATGCTGGAAATCCTGCAGTTCAAGCTGGATATTTTGTGGAGCATGCTGGACGCCATGAGCATGGCCTATACCCTGAACCGCCCGCCTTACCACAGCGTGACCGCCGCGCGGGTCTGGCACAATCAGAGGCTGGTGTAATGACACTGAATCCTGAACACACCCCCGTCTTCCGCCGCGGCTACCGCCTGCAATGGGAGCAGGTGCAAAACAGCCACGTGATCCTCTACCCGGAAGGCATGGCCAAACTGAACGACAGCGCCGCCGCCATCCTGCAGCTGGTTGACGGCAACACCACGCTGAACGGCATCATCGCGCAGCTGAACGCCCGCTTCCCCGGTGCCGAGGGGTTGGCGGACGACGTGCTGGCGTTTTTCCAGCGCGCCTACGAACAAAAATGGGTGACCTTCCGTGACTGAGCCACGCGCGCCGGCGGTAAATCCGCCGCTCTGGCTGCTGGCGGAGCTGACCTATCGCTGCCCGCTGCAGTGCCCCTATTGCTCCAACCCGCTCGACTTTGCCGCGCAGGAAAAAGAGCTGACGACCGAGCAATGGATCGCGGTGTTTCGCCAGGCGCGGGCGATGGGCAGCGTACAGCTCGGTTTCTCCGGCGGCGAGCCGTTGGTGCGTAAAGACCTGCCCGAGCTGATCGCCGCCGCGCGCGATCTCGGGTTTTACACCAACCTGATCACCTCCGGCATCGGCCTGACCGAGAAAAAGCTGCAGACCTTCGCCGACGCCGGGCTGGATCATATTCAGATCAGTTTTCAGGCCAGCGACGAAACGCTGAACGCCGCGCTGGCGGGCTCCGCCAAGGCGTTTCAGCAGAAGCTGGCGATGGCCAAGGCGGTCAAGGCGCTCGGCTATCCGATGGTGCTTAACTTCGTCTTGCATCGCCATAATATCGGCCAGATCGACCGCATCATCGAACTGGCGATCCAGCTGGATGCCGACGACGTCGAGCTGGCGACCTGCCAGTTCTACGGCTGGGCGCACCTGAACCGTGAAGGCCTGCTGCCGACCCGCGAACAGATCGCCGATGCTGAAGCCGTGGTGAAACGCTATCGCGAGCGCATGGCTGCCGACGGCAAGCTGGCCAACCTGCTGTTCGTCACGCCGGATTACTATGAGGAACGCCCCAAAGGCTGCATGGGCGGTTGGGGGGCTATTTTCATGAGCGTGACGCCGGAAGGCATGGCGTTACCCTGTCACAGCGCCCGCCAGTTGCCGATCGCCTTTCCGTCGGTGCTGGAGCACGATCTGCAGCATATCTGGTATCACTCCTTCGGCTTTAACCGCTATCGCGGCTATGACTGGATGCCTGAGCCCTGCCGTTCCTGTTCGGAGAAAGAGAAAGACTACGGCGGCTGCCGCTGCCAGGCGTTCATGCTGACCGGCGACGCCGACAACGCCGATCCGGTGTGCGGCAAGTCGCCGCACCATGGCACCATTCTGGCGGCGCGTGAAGCGGCGAATCGCTCGCAGATCGGCATCGATCAGCTGCGTTTTCGCAATCAGACCAACTCCCGATTGATCTTCAAGGGCTGACGATGACACTCGCCGCCTCGTGGCAGCTCGATAACGGTTTGGCCGTCAGGGCGATTAGCACCCCTGACGCCGAGGCCGCCGCCGCGCTGGTGCGCATCGAGGCGGGCAGCTTTCAGGCGCCTGCCGCCTGGCCGGGCCTGGCGCATCTGCTGGAGCATATGCTGTTTCGCGGCAGCGTGAACTTTAGCGCGCAGGATGGGCTGATGGGCTGGACGCCGGCGGTCGGCGGCCGGTTAAACGCCACGACCCAGGCCACGCAAACCGCGTTTTTCTTTGAGGTGGGCGCCGAACAGCTGGCGGAGGGGTTGGCCAGGCTGATCGATATGCTCGCCGTCCCACAGCTGGCGGCTGAGGTAATCGCCCAGGAGATCGAGGTCATCGACGCCGAATATCGCCTGCTGCGCGCCGACGTTGAAACCCGCTGCGAAGCGGCGCAGCGGCAGATGTTCAGCGGCATTGACGCGTTGCACCGCTTTCATATCGGCAGCCGCGCCGCTTTCGGCAGCGATATTCCCGCGTTGCAGCGGGTGCTGCGGCAGTTTCACCACCACTATTACCGCGCGCCGAACATCACGCTGTGGCTGCAAGGCCCGCAATCGCTCGAGCAGTTGCATGCGCTGGCGCAGCGCTACGGCGGCGCCTTGCCGCCGGGCAGCATCGAGCCGCCCGAGGCATTGCCGCCGCTGGCCGCCGGGCAAGATTACACGCTGTCTCTCCCCGGCGCGCCGCAGCTGCGGTTGGTGTTTGCCCTGCCGCACTCCCGTTCACGCGGCTGGCTGCGGCGGCTGGAGCGTTTATTGCTGGACGAAGCCCCTGGCGGGCTGCTGGCACGGCTGCGCGCTCACGCGTGGGCCGACGCCGTTAGGCTGGATTACGCCCGCTGCGCTGAAAACAGCGCCCTGCTGAGTTTTATTTTTACCGTCAATCACGGCTCGGCGTCTGAAGCCGCCCACATCGAAAGCGCCTTGCTGGCCTGGTTGCAGGCGCTTATCGCGCTGACACCGGCTCAGCTTGCGCATTTCGGGCAACTGGCAAACCGCGATTTCCACCGTTTGGCGCCGCTCGATCAGTTGCGCGCCAGAGCATTTGGGCTGCCGCCGGTGGAGCCGAACGACGATTGGCCACGGCATATTTCGGCGCTGATTAGCGCGCCGCATCGCCGTCTGGCCATGCTGCCTGAGGGAGGCGGTGAAACGCGTGAAATTCAAGGGCTGCCGTTGGCGCTCGCGCCCTTCGTCCGCACCGTGCCGACGCCCACAATAGATCCTTTCCGCTTTTTCTCCACCTCGGCGGCGCTGCCGATCCCGCCCCTGCCGGCCGGCCAGGCGCCGCTGCGGCATCTGCACCCCGACGAAGCGCAGCCGGTGCTGCTGCTGCGCCCATCGCCGCATGGCGCTCTCAGCGAAGAACAGGCCTGTGGTTTGCAGGCGGCATTGCGCCCTGGAGCGGCCGAGTTAGCCCATCGGGAGGGACATTTAAGCTTCGAGCGCCACCAGGGCGTGTGGTTGTTACAGCTGGCGGGCAGCGCAGCGCTGATCTGCCACGGTCTGAACGTCGTGAATCGAGCCCTGGCGGCGCTGCCGCCGGCCGTCATCAACGAGGCGGCGAGAAACCTGCGCCACGCGCAGCTCAAAGCGCAAAACGATATCGCCATTCGCCGCCTGTTAGCCCAATTGCCGGCGGCGTTGAGCGTATCAACGGCAACGGCCCCACTCTGGCATGCCACCCTGGTCGGCGGCGACGGCGAGTTAAAACGGCGGCTGTCGCATTTGCTGTATGACTTTCCTTTTCCCATAACCGACGAGGCTCAGCGGCCGGCGCCTCTGCATCACCACCCCGTCACCCTGACGGAAAGCGGCGCAGAACACGCCTTGCTGCAATTTTACCCGCTGCCGAACGACGAAGCCGAAGGGCGTTGGGCGCTGCGCGTGCTGGCCCGGCTTTACGCGCCGCGTTACTTCCAGCAGTTGCGCGTCGAGCGCAACGTGGGTTACGTGGTGCAATGCGCCTTTCATCGCAGCGCCGATGCCGAAGGCCTGCTGTTTGCACTGCAATCCCCGACGTTCGCCGTTGCGCAGCTGCGGCAGTTAACCGACGAATTCTTGCTGCAGATGCGCCATGAACTGGCGCACCTCGGCGCCGGCGAACTGGCGCTGGCGCAACAGGCGCTGCGGCAAAGCGTGCAGCGCCTCAGCGCCGAGCCGTTGCAACGCGCCCGGGAAATCGCCCTGGAAAATCGCCACCGGGTGGCGCAGGTTGCCTCTCTGCCTGCCGCGCAGCTCGTACACTGGCAGAAACGGATATTCCTCTAAGCCAAACCGAGGTTGTGCCGATAACGTCGGCTTTTCCCTCATAAATGCAGTTACATATCCTTAACAAGCGCACCTCCATCAATGTTACAATAGTCGCCAATAACGACCTTTTCACCTTTAAGAATCAGTATGTTATTGGAGATTATTCAATGTCAGATGCCAATGCACGTTCGGGCATAAAACTTACGCTGTGGTGTTGCCTGTTGGGCATCATCCTGGCCGCCACCGGCCTGTTCTTCACCGTCGCCGGCGGCAAACTGCTCTCGCTGGGCGGCAGCGCCTACTTCCTGATTGCCGGCCTCGTCATCCTGCTGTCGGCCATTCAGTTTTTCCGCCGCAAGTCCTCAGCGGTTTGGCTGTTCCTGGCGGTGTTCATCAGCACCGTCATTTGGGCGCCGTTGGACGCCGGTTTTGATTTTTGGCCGTTGATTTCCCGCCTGATGGTGCCGACCGGCCTGATGCTGCTGGCCTTCCTCACCTGGCCGGCGCTGCGCAAGCGCGAAGGCAAAGCGCCGTTGGCCAAGCCGGCTTACCTGCTCTCCGCCTTGCTGGCGGTCGGCATGGTCGGCGCCTTTGTCCAAATGTTCCAGCCGCATCCCACCGTTGCCTTCAGCGGCCAGCCGCTGCCGCTGATCCCGGTTGATAAAGCGCAACAGCAGAAAGATTGGGATAACTACGGCAATACGCCGGGCGGCAGCCGTTTCGTCGCGCTGGATCAGATCACCCGCGATAACGTGCGGGAGCTGAAAGTCGCCTGGACGTTCCATACGGGTGACATCCCTATCAGCCCTGATGGCAACGGCGCGGAAGATCAGCAAACGCCGCTGCAGATCGGCAACCGCATTTTCCTGTGCACGCCGCATAACAATGTGATCGCCGTCGACGCCGACAGCGGCAAAGAAATTTGGCGGCGAGAAGTCAACGCCAAGTCGCAGGTATGGAACCGCTGTCGCGGCCTGGCCTACTTCGACGTCAACAAGCCGTTGCCCGCGCCGAGCGTGCCGGGTTCAACCCCCGCCGCGCCCGTCGCGCTGGCGGCCGGTGACAGCTGCCAACGACGCATATTGATGAACACCATCGACGCGCGCCTGATGGCGATTAACGCCGACAACGGCGAATTCTGCCAACACTTCGGCAACCAGGGCGTGGTGGACCTGAAGGCCGGTCTGGGCGACGCCGCCGATCCTAAATATCAACTGACGTCAGCGCCGACGCTGGCCGGCACCACCGTGGTGGTCGGCGGGCGCGTTGCCGATAACGTGCAAACCGATATGCCCGGCGGCGTGCTGCGCGGCTTCAACGTGATCACCGGCGAAATGCGCTGGGCGTTTGACCCGGGCAATCCGCAGCCGAACGCTGCCCTGAAACCGGATCAACACTTCGTGCGCAGCACCCCGAACTCCTGGGCGCCGATGTCGTACGATCCGGCGATGAACACGGTCTTCCTGCCGATGGGCAGCTCCTCCGTCGATCTGTGGGGCGCCAACCGCAACGCGCTGGATCACCGATACGGCGCCTCGGTGCTGGCGCTCGACGCGACCACCGGCAAAGAGAAATGGGTCTATCAGACCGTGCATAACGATCTGTGGGACTTCGATCTGCCGATGCAGCCCAGCCTGCTCGACTTCCCGATGCAGGACGGCACCACCCGCCCTGCGTTGGTTATCGGCACCAAAAGCGGGCAGATCTTCGTGCTGGATCGCCATACCGGCAAACCGCTGACCGAAGTGAAGGAACTGCCGGTGAAGACCCGCACCATTCCGGGCGAGCAATATTCCGCCACGCAGCCGTTCTCCGTCGGCATGCCGCAGATTGGCGCGCAGAAGCTCAGCGAGTCCGACATGTGGGGCGCTACGCCATTCGATCAATTGATGTGCCGCATCAGCTTTAAATCGATGCGTTATGACGGCCTGTTCACCGCGCCGGACACCGACGTTTCCCTCAGCTTCCCCGGCTCGCTGGGCGGCATGAACTGGGGCGGTCTCTCTACCGATCCGAACAACCGTTATATTTTCGCCAACGATATGCGTCTGGGTCTGTGGGTGCAGATGATCCCGCAGAAAGCCGACGCAGGCGCGCCGGCCGGCAACGGCGGTGAAGCCGTGAATACCGGCATGGGCGCGGTCCCGCTCAAAGGCACGCCGTATGCCGTCAATAAGAATCGCTTCATGTCGCCGCTGGGCATTCCTTGCCAAAAACCGCCGTTCGGCACCCTCTCCGCCATCGATTTGCAGACGCGCAAAGTGGTGTGGCAGGTTCCGGTAGGAACGGTGCAGGATACCGGGCCGTTCGGCATCAAAATGCGCGCGCAGATGCCGGTCGGCATGCCGACGCTGGGCGGCACGCTAGCGACTCAAGGCGGCCTGGTGTTTATCGCCGGTACGCAGGATTATTATCTGCGCGCCTTTGATTCGTCCACCGGGCAAGAGCTGTGGAAAGCGCGCTTGCCGGTCGGCAGCGGCGGCACGCCGATGAGTTACGTCTCGCCGACCACCGGTAAGCAGTATGTCGTCATTTCCGCCGGCGGCGCACGTCAGTCGCCGGATCGTGGTGATTACGTCATCGCCTACGCGCTGGATAAATAATCGCCGGAACGCCGGTTAAATAAAGCGGCGCACCGCGCTCAATGGGCATTTAGAGGGAGACGTTGCATGACGTCTCCTTTTTTTTGGGTTTATTGCCTGAACAGCAGAATATTAACCATCCGTTTCATTTTCATCCCTTTTCTTCTATTTCTCTTACGGCGATACAGCGCGCGCCACCGGCGCCGGTGATACTCACAGGCAATTGATATGTATAAGGTAAAAAATAATAAAATGAAGAGAAATTCCATGTTTCGGCCTAAATCCTTTTAGTCATTTCAGATGATTATCATCAATTTTTCTAACCAAAAGAATTAGAAACATCCTGTTCTAACGCGCCTTTATCCTGTGAAGACACCGCCGCCCGGCCTGTCGCTTCCGCGCGCCCCATAAAAAACCCCCATCGTTGCGATGGGGGCTGAGTAGCGTGAAACGGATCAACGGCTATCAGAAGCGCCAGGTCAGACCGGCATTGACGCTGTTGTCCTGATGGTTGGACGACAATTGCCCGCCGTAACCGAGGGACAACACGGCGTTTTTGTTAACCCAAACATCGACGCCCGCCTTCAGAACCGCCCCGTCACGGGAAACGGGGACGCTGTTCACGTCGAACGCCGCATCGCTGCGTTTGAACATCAGCTGTGTTTTACGCTCCAGCTTGCCGTACTGATGTTGCCAACCCAGCTCGCCGCGCAGCGCGATCGCCACGCTGTCGGTCTGCCATTGCGTATCGGCGCGCAGGCCCAGCGTCGAAGCGGTGGCGGACTGACTTTGCTTATCGCCGCGCAGCGCCGCCGCTCCGCCTTGCTCGTTGATCCCCTCGTTGCGATAGTGGGTGTACGCCAGGTTGGCGAACGGCTCAAGATTGACCACGTCGTTGCTCCAATCGTAACCGCTTTCGATAAACAGCTGACCGGTGCGCGCGTTATAGCGGGCCTTTTCGCGATCCGCCTGCGCGCCGTAGTTTACCGAGCGTGACGTGTCGATGCGATGCCAGGTATAGGTGCCGCCCGCTCGCAGCGCCAACGCGCCGAAACGTTTGTCGCCGTACAGCCCCAGATGGTAGTTGTCGCTGTGAGCATCTGACTGATAGCCGCCATCCAGCGACGTGCGGGTATACCCGGTCATCACGCCCAGCCGGCCGTCGTCAAACAGTTCACTGTCCAGACCCAACAGCACGCCATAGGTGGATGTCTGGTAACCGGTGGCGTTGTCGTTGCCGGAAGCATGCCCCCAGTTGCCCAGCAGTTTCGCCCAGGCGCCATTATCATCCGCTTTGATATCGGAAGCGGTGCGGCGGCCTTCAGCCTGGCGCAATCGCTCGGTGGCGGTATCGCGCAAATTACGGCTTTCGTTGATCTGGGCGGAAGCCATATCCGCGTGGATCTGGCCGGACAGTTGACGGGTCGCCTGCTGCAATTCTCTGGCCGAAGTGAAGCCGAGGAAGCTTTCATAAACCGGATGGCCGGCCACGGGGCTCGTCGCTTCGGTAACGGCTGTCGCCTCGCCTTCAACGCCCTGCAGTGCGGTTAGCGCTTCAGCGGTAGGCGCCGCGACGCTGCGTTTGGCCGTTTCCGTGACCGGTTCCGTGGCGTTGAGCGTTTCCACCGCCCGGGCGACCGCTTTCTCGTTTTCGGTGCTGGCCAGGCTGTCAAAACGGGCGGCGGTGCGCGTGATCCCAAGGCCGACGTCATTGCCCTGATAGTCCAGCGTCACGTTGACAAACGGATACGAAGGATTGGCATTTTCGAAGCGGCCGGTCACGCCATCCGTCGTCGTCAGGATGGTGTATTTGTTGCCCAGCAGGCTTTGCGCCTCATTTTGCGACAGCAGGTTTTTGCTGTGCTCCAGGCTGACGTTCACACTGCCGCCGTAGAGGAAAGCGCGCCGCGCTTCGATTTTATCGCTGCGGCCATTGTCTGCGACCTCCACGTTATACTGCGAGCCGCGATCAAACACGGCGTCATGCAACACGTGCAGCGTACCGATGCCATTTCCCGGCGTCACGCTGCCGCCCCGAACCGCTCTGAACGCCCCCACCGTGCCGTCGCCGGCCAGCGTGCCGCTATTTTCGATATAGACATTGGACGCCACCGAACCGTTGATCGCCAGTACGCCCTGTTTCACCCAGGTGTCACCGCTGTAAGTATTATTGCCTAACAGCGCCAGCGTACCGGCGCCCGTTTTGGTCAACCCGCCGTGGCCGCGGATGTCATTGCTCCACGAATCGAAGTCGCATTCGCCCGACGTGCAACGCCGCTCAACCGGGGTTCCGGCTTCGACGATATTCCCCAGACCGGGGATATTCACCACAAACTGTTTTTCACTGTAGGAACCCGGCACATAGAATTCCTGCGGAATATCCTCTTGGGTGATAAACATCTTCGGCCCGTTGATCGCATCGCGTAAATTGACGCGGCCCCAGCCGAATAAATGATCAATGCCGGCCTCGCCTAAATCGGTGGCGGTGGTTTTGATGACCGCGGATATTTGAGCGGCGCTCATATAAGGGAAGCGCTGCATCAATACGGCGGCAAATCCGGTGACGTGCGGCGCCGCCATTGAGGTGCCCGACATATTTCCGTAATCGGGTTTAACCGTCAGCTCGCCCTTATTATAGGCTTCGCGGTTCACCGCCCCGCCGGTATTGGAAACCAGCTCCCCTACGCTGCTGTAAATACTGCTGCCTGGCGCTGACACGCAAAAACTGGCCGTATGTCCGCAGCTGGTTGAGGAAACGCTTAACTTATCGTTATTACTCAGATTGGTCACGATCAGATAATTGTTTAATACCTCAGGGAAAGCATAGGGAAGTGACTTTTGCGCCTCAGGAATATTGTAGTTATTGTAATTGCCTGCCGAGAAAACGATCAGTTTGCCATGCTTGGCGGCGCGCAGCAGCGTCGCCATGGCGCTGTGCCCGCCGGTGGGCACGGGTTGCTCGCTGCCCCATTCCAGGTTGGACTTATTGCGCATCACTTCATTGATGACGTCGGTTTTCACCCACGCCACATAGTCAGGCCGCCCGTTCGGCAGCCAAATGGTGTTGCCATTGGCATCCTTTCTGACCGCCGGTGGGATCCCCCAGCTGTTATTGATAACCCGGGCTGGGCTCTGGATCAGTTCTTCGCGGCCGTTGCGGTTGCCGAAGTCGTTCAACTTGGCGCCGATAATGTCCGCGTCGTAGGCGACGCCATGCATACCGGAGCCGTCTCTTTTGGCGGCTGCAATACCGGCGACATGCGTGCCATGCGTGCCGAATGACATATTATCTTGTTTATCATACGAGAAATTATAGCTGCCGTTATCCAGCCGCGTCAGTTTACCGGCAAATTCCGGATGAGAGAGAATGGCATCATCAATAACGCCAATCGTCACGCCTTTTCCGGTATAGCCTCTGGCATAGGCGAACTCGGCGGAAATAGCCTCAAGCCCCCATTGGCGATTAAATTCTGCGGTTTTCCAACTGTCGGGCGAACCTAATTGCCCTGGTTCCCGATAAGCAGCAAGAGATGAATGAAGAGATAAGCCATAACAACCCAGAAACACGCAATACGCTAACTTCAATTTTTTATTAAGTATCATTTTACGCTCCATGTTTATTTATACCCAGAAGAAAACTGACGTTTTAACTGCGCTGAAACCTCCTATGATCGTGAAACGACAGATAACGCATGCCTGCCCGACGCGGGCCGCATAAAACAGGCTGAGTGATAAAAATTCGGGCGTGCGGACATGAAGATGTCACCACGCCATACGCTTAGGGCGCAGAAGTGCAGACAGGTGGCGAATGTACGTTTGCCGGCGATAAACCCGGCGCCGTTATACCGGCACGGCTCGGCCATCCGGCCGAAGCGCGAGAATCAGGCTGTGAGTGCATCCCGCTCAATCATCCAGTTTTGTTAATGATTTTCATTCGCGAGGCTATCTTATACGTAAGCAAAGTGTCAACAGATGAAACAAAACATTTCTTGATTTGCATCATAACTTTCACCGCAAACGTCGGCGACAAGTGCGTCGGCCACCGCTGAGCCGGGCATAACATGGCGCTTTTTACCGCCCGGCATGCGGATTTTGTCAGTCATGATGCATAAGAGAGGCGGTATGACGAGTGAAAGAGCAGCAGAAAGACTGAACATTTCCTCAAAAAGAAACATCAGGTTTGATTACTTTTTTGCGATTATTAAACCGCCTGGTCGGAGCACTTATTTTTCGATGCAATATAAGAGGGGCTTATAAATAACAGGAGTATTCCTAATGCGTTCTTGCGTAATCTATTTCATGCTACCAGGCCGATTTTTAGCCGCGCCCGCTGGCTATTCCCATTTTCATTGGCAAGACTATATTGAAAGAGGCTCTGCTATAGAGCAAGAATATGGGTAATTTTCCGAGGAAATACCGCATGAGCCTGTTGCCCGAGCAGAAAAATAACAAAAATCCGATCGACCTCTACAGCGAAATCGTAGACGACTTGCCGGGTCTGATTTGCTTCGGCAACCGCCTTGGCGGTTACTTCAACAAGCAGTGGCGCGACTATACCGGCGCAATCGCCGGTGAGCACGGCGCCGCAGACTGGCTCGAGGCCCTGCACCCTGACGATCGCGAACGCCTGGCCGCGCAATGGCGCCAGGCCATCGTTGCCCTCTCCTCGTTCGCCGGCGAAGCCCGTCTGCGCGAGCGCAGCGGCGCCTACCGGTGGTTTATGCTGGCGTTTAACACCCGCCAGGACGGCAAGGCGCTGGAGCCCAGCTGGTACCTCACCGCCACCGACATCCATCCGCAAATGCTGCAACGCCAGCAAAACGTTCAGGCGCTCTCTATCCAGCAAGACATGCTGGACGCCAGCGTCGACTGCATCAAAGTGATCAATCGCGACGGCACGCTGCGCCACATGAACCGCTCCGGCAGCCTGGCGCTCGGCCTCGATCCGGCGCAAAAAGAGTTTGGCATGCCCTGGCTGGGGCTGTTGTCGCCCGAAGTTCGCCGCCGCGGCAGCAAAGCGTTGCGCAGCGTCAAAGCCGGTAAGAATGCGCGTTTCGCGGGATTGAGCGTGACGCCGCAGGGCAAAAAACAGCATTGGGACAACATCCTCTCTCCCGTCAGCGATGAGCACGGCGCCGTGGCCGAGATCTTGTGCGTCTCACGGGATGTGACGTCGCAGCGCGTGATGGAGCAACGCCTGCTGCTTGCCAGCGAGTATGACGAACTGACCGGCCTGCCCAACCGGCGCCTCTTCAAGAAAAAGCTGAAGCAAGAGATGAAGCGCGCCCTGCACGGCAACAAGTCGCTCGGGCTGATGCTGCTGGATCTTGACCATTTTAAACTGGTGAATGATACGCTGGGCCACGCGGCGGGCGATCATCTGCTGCGGGTGCTGGGCAAAAGGCTCAGCGCCTGCATGAATACTCATTCGTTCGTCTCTCGCCTCGGCGGCGACGAGTTCGCCGTCGTGATCAGCGACGTCGAAAACGAGCAGGATATTTTCCGCATCGCCAACAAGTTTCTGCTGCAGCTGGAGACGCCGATCACCCACGGCGGCAAGACGTTGCATTGCGGCATGAGCATCGGTGGCGCCATCTATCCCAAAGATGCCCGCGATGCGTCAGAGCTGATGAAGTGCGCCGATACCGCGCTGTATGAACTGAAAGAAGGCGGCCGCGGCGGCGTCTACATGTTCGACAGCAAGATGATGGACAAAGCCCGCGCCCGTGCCAGTCAGCTCAACTACGCGCGCCAGATCGTGCGCGATAATTGCATTCGCCCCAACTACCAGCCGAAGGTCAGCCTCGCCGATGGCAGCATCGTCGGCTTCGAAGCGCTGCTGCGCTGGCATTGCCCGCAAAACGGCATACAGCTGCCGGCGACGGTCAGCGAGGCCTTCAACGACTATGAACTGGCGACCAAAATCAGCGAAGCCATGCAGCTGAAAGTCTTCGCCGATATCGCCCGCTGGCGCGCGGCCGGCGTGGCGGTGCGGCCCGTTTCGCTGAACGTGTCGCCGATCGAGTTTTTACGCGACAACTACGCCGAAACCTTCCTGCAACGCCTGCTGAAGTTCCACATTCCCCACCACCTGATCGAACTGGAAGTGACCGAACACGCGTTCAACAAGCACGGTTCGAAATACGTACTGCGCGCGCTGCACATGCTCAAAGAGATGGGTATCCGTATCGCGCTGGACGACTTCGGCACTGGCCACTCCTCGTTCAGCCATATCATGGACTACCCGCTGGACTGCATTAAGCTGGACTGCGACTTCATTCAACGCATGAACACCGAACCGGCGATCCTGGCGATCGTGGAAAGCATCGGCATTCTCGGTCAAAAGCTGTCGATCGATATCATCGCCGAAGGCGTGGAAACCGAGCAGCAGCGCCAAACGCTGTGCGAAGCCGGTTTCCATATCGGCCAGGGGTTTTTGTTCAGCCCGGCGGTGGGATCCCAGCAGGTGCCGACGCTGCTGCAGGCGATACTTCAGCCTGCCGAAGGCGGCACGGCGAATCGTTAAATCGGCATCGCATGCCCCACATTCGGGGGGCTTGATCCCCCCTCTTTTCCTCTGCTTGTTTCACGCCTCCCGCACCGGAATATTTGTGAGAGCCCTCACAAAGCATAAACGTATCTTTACATTTTTGAACGGTTAAGCTTCCGTTCTGTCAGATTTGAGTGTATTCCAGAGCGTCAAAACGATTCTTTTTCCACTCAATTGGGAACGTTACCGGAGACTTGTTAAGAAATAGTTAATTTAAATCAATGCACTACAAATAATAGCAGGAGGTACTGCGATGCACGAAAGGCAAGAGAAGAATGCAATGTTCATTTCGTTCGATGCCGTCTCGGTCTCGGGGATCACGGTGGAAGCAATGAAGATTGCCAAACGACTGCAAGCCTGTGGATTTCGCTCTTATCTTGATTTGGGATACGACATCAAGATTGATAAGGGAAACTTTAATAAACCCTATCAGCATGAGCATGACATCTACCGCGATGTCTTTACGCTGGTCCGCCTGGACGACATCACGTCGATTCCAGATTACCACCCCGCCTTTCTCGAGTACGCGCACGCGGCGTTGATCGGCCAGAAAACGCCCATTGACGAGCAAGAAAAAGCCGCTTTGTTGCATACCATCGCGTTGACGGCGCGGCAGCTGGCGGATCGCCTCATCGCCCAATGGGAAGCGCTCGCAATCAGCCATGTGGTGGTGGAAAACGGCACGCTGCCGGAAAACATCATCTATACCAAAGCGCTGTATCTGGCGATCGAAGATTATGGCCGACGTTATCGACTGACGCGTTTCGTCATCTGGCGCGATCATGACCTGATGTGGAACAGCGAAAAAAAGGTGCTCAAATACGGCCCACCGCCTTATTCTCACGCCATCAAACCTATCCCTTCAAAATACATTACCTATGTCACGCTCAATCACGATCTGAAGCAAAAGCTGGAGGCCTGGTGCAATCATGATGTCCATGTCGAGGTAAAGAAAAATACCTATGACTTCTCGGACAGTCACGAAAGAACGAATGTCAGAAAGCAGATGAATATTCGCGACAATGATCTTCTCATTGCCAGAACCACCCGCATCATCCCTCAGAAAAGATTGGACCGCGATATTATACTGATCAGCCGGCTGAACGATTTATTTATCCGCGACCACAACACGCGACGCGCCTATTTGGCGATCGCCGGCAATGAATATGAAAATCCGTCATGTTATCTGCAACTCGCTAAATTGGCGCAGGAACTGAATGTTCTCCCCTATGTCAAATTCGTCGGCATGCTTCCTCATGTCGATATGCGCTCGGAAAACGACGCGTTTTGCATAGAGGACCTCTATCACTCTTGCGACCTGGTCTCGTTTCTCACCTCGTATGATTATGATAGCTATGGCAATCCTATCGGCGAAGCGATCAGTTGCCGCCGTTGCTATATCACCACTCGCTACGAATATTATCACGAAGTCTACGGCCGGCATGGGTTTGAAGCGCCCGTCATGCCGATCTCCGAGTTACAGGATGGGCCGCCGAACGACGAATTCATCCAGGAAGTCTACCGGTTCATTAATAACAAGGAGAAGATGAAACGCGTGGCGGAAAAGAATTACGCGCTGGGCAAGCGGATTTTATCCAACAACGTCATGGAGTTCTTAAATATCAGCTAATCATCGAATGACGTGACATTTCATTTTCAGACAAGCCATTTCTAACTGTGGACTTTCATTAGCCCTTGGAGGATCTATGCGTGATACTGTTTTTGTGTCTGTCGTACTGCCCGTTTATAATGAAAGCGACCGTATTGAGGCGGTTTTACTTTCGCTGTTCAATCAGCACACCAAGAATGAATTAATCACCCACGACACTTACGAACTGATTGTCGTTGATAACAACTCCACCGATGATTCCGTCGCTAAAATAAACGCGTTTAGTGAAAGGCATCCGGCTATGGCCATTCATGTTATCGCCGAAACGGTGCAGGGTGTCTCCTCGGCCAGAAAACGCGGCATGGACTATGCGTCGCTGCGTTCTAAAGCCCGCGACAGCCGGCTGGGAAATAAACGCAAGCACTATATCGTTTCCGCCGATGCCGATTGCACCGTGGATGCATTTTGGCTTTACGAGCTGGTGAATACCATGATCGAGCAACAAGGCGACCTGGGCACCTGCAACTATTACTACCCTCCCGCAGAGTTTGAGCACCGCCCCAACCTGTTCCGCGAGATCCAAAAAACGCTGCGTCTGCGCGAATTTTCGTTCTCCCTGTTCGGCGGCTTCCCCGACGGCAAAGGGTTCGGGGTGGAGCGCAGCCTGTATGACGCGGTAGGCGGCATCGAAATCTTCTACCAGCTCAACCATGGCCGCTTTGTCGAACACCTGTCCGACGACTGGGACTTCGGCATTAAGGTCATCGCCTACGGCGGCAAGCCGGTTTACGCTCGCCATGCTTACGTTGAGATCAACAGCCGCCGGGTGGACACCATTCTCGATGAGGTGATCAACGGCATCGCCTACGGCAAGGACGGCATCATTATCATGAAGGACGTTCGGCCGGACGTTGAGCGACAGAAAACCGCGCTGGCGGACGCCACGCCGGCGGAGGCGAAACTGGCCTGGGACTACTCGGTCAAGGACTACACGCCAAAGAATATCTTACTGCCGGTGCTGCTCAATCCGTATCTGCTGTTGGAAAACAGCGAAGTGCGCGATTTCTTCTCCGGCCCGCTGGCCGACAGCCTCTACCGCCGCATTCATGAGCTGAAACACGAGATGCGCATCATCGATTTCAAACCGATCCATGCCTACAAAACCCCCGCCTATCGGCTCTACCTCGAATTTCGCGATGCGCTGTTTGCCGCCATGCGGCGCGCCGTCGGTGACGATATCGGCTTCCCGCCCGCATTGCCGGCCTGCTTCGATACGGTCAAAGACGAGGATTTCACCCGCTTTGTTTATTACTTCTGTGAAGACCGCGAGTCCGGCGAAGCCCACAACTATTTCGGCAACGGGGGGGTCTTCTGATGAACGACGAAGCCTTGCACTCATTGCTGGATATCGATGAAAACTATCCCACGCCGCGGGTGAACGCGTTCCTGGCGCAACCGGAAAACCGGGCCTTTCTGGAGTACGTCCATAAGGATCCGTTCGGCTGTCACGTGTTCCCCGGCGATCTCGTCGACTACCCGCTGGCCGCGTTTTTTGCCGATATGGAGGCTGACATTCGCCAGGCGGGCAAAATCCACCTCTGGGCCTATATCCCGACCTGCCGCTATCGCTGCCATTTTTGTCAGTACCCCACGGTGATCCTCAATCCCAAGGCGCCCGCCTCTCAGGCGGTATTCCGCGATTTGGTCGATTTCAACATCAAGGAGGCGCAAATGTGGCTGGCGCGCGTGCCCAGCCTGGCCGAAGTGGAAATCGGTGAATTCAACGTCTTTGGCGGCACGCCGTCCTTGCTGCCGGAGCCGGAACTGCGCCGCATGATGGCCTTCTACTTCAGCCACTTTAACTTCACCAACGCCACCCTGCGCTTCGAAGGGGAGCCCGGCACCCTGAACAAAGCCTATCTGGCGCTGCTGAAAGAGCTCGGCTTCAGCAAAATCAGTTTCGGCACCCAATCCTTCAATGACGACATCATCACCGCCTGCGGGCGCATGCACTCGGCCGAAGAGTGCGTGGAGACCATTCATCATGCGCGCGCGCTCGGCATTGATTGGGTCAGCGTGGACCTCATTTACGGCATGCTGGGCCAAAGCGTGGACGACGTGAAATACGACATGGAAAAAACCCTCGAGCTGAATCTGTCGCACGTCGTCTGCACCAAGCTGCACATGGATGAGTTTATTAAAAATCGCACCGGCGTCTCGGGCGAGCGCGAAAGCCTGTGGCAGAAAAAGGGGCTGATCAGCATCAACAACCTGCGCTTCCCTGGCCTGGGCAAACAGTACCAAATGCGCGAGCTGGTCGAGAACTACCTGAATGGCGGCTATACCGAACACCCCACCATGTACTTTCACCGCAATGATCAACAGCCGGAAAAGTGGAAAGCGCTCATCACCGATCTCGACAAGCAGTATCCGGAAGTGGCGATCGGTTTGGGCGGCAGCTCCAAATCGACGCGATCCGAAGCCATCAACATCACCGGTTACAAGAAGTACAAGGAGGCGCTCAACCAAGACCGCCTGCCCATCGAGGAAAGCCGCGGTTTCTCCCCGATCCAGCGTGAAGTGAACGCCTTCAAAATGGCGCTCTCCACCTTGCTGCCGGTGGACGATCGGGTGTTTAAACGGCGCTTTGACGGCAACAGCCTGTTTGCTAACCCGGTCATCCGCCGCACGTTGAAAATCCTGGTAGATAAAGCGCTGGTCACTGTCGATGGCCCGTGCGTGACGCTCACGCCCATCGGCGTCACGCTGGTCGAAGCCATTATCAATACCCAATTTTCCGCCGCATTCGCCAATCAGGAGTGAAAGATGACGACGACAGTCTCCGATCCCAAACCGGTATTCAGCTTTTATTACATCGGCATCGATACCGAAGCCGGCGTCACGCCACAACAGTTTGAAACCTTCGTGCGCGAACAAGGCGTGCATATCCCCTGTTATCCCGGCTGGCGCTGGACGTTGCTGCGCGGCCTGCGCGGCGAACGCGTCGGGCAATACCTGATGCTGTACGAGATTGACAGCGCCGAGCAGCGCGATCGTTACGTCACCGCCACCGGGCAGCGAACGGCGCACGCGCACGAATTCTGGCGGCGGCATGCCGCCGCGCAGGAAATCCTCGCCGAGTGGCGAAAACTGGGCACCTACAGCCTGCTGCCGACGCTGTTCAGCGATTATCGCCTGCTGGCTGAGAACAGAAAAAGCGACGTGCCGCCCGGCCCGCGCTACCGGGAACGGCCGGGCGAACCGCCCGAGGCGCGCATTATCGGCATCCACAATCTGGCGCTGCGCGAAGGCGTGACCCCGGCGCAATTCGAACGCTTTATCGCCGAAAATCACCATCGCATTGAGGATTATCCGGGCTGGAAGTTTCACTTGCTGAAGGGAGAGCGCGGCAATCGGCTCGACCAGTACGCGGTGATGATGGAAATCGTCAGCCTGGCGGCGCTGGACGTGTTCTATCCGGAGCCCGATATCGCCACCGCCGAAGCGGCAACCTTCGCCAAAGCGCATCGCGACACCAAGCAAATGTATGAAGAGTGGAAGCAACTGGCGTCATTTTCCGGTTCACCGCAGATTTATACCGATTATCTGTCCGTCGCGCAGAGCCGATCGTCATGATGCTGCCTTGGCTAACCGGCGAGGCCGCAGAGAATCATCGCCGGCAAATCGCCACCCGAGCGATCTTCTTCCTCGCCGGGTTGGGCATGGCCGCCTGGGCGCCGTTGATCCCTTTCGTGAAAGCGCGATTGGGCATCGATGACGGCGCGCTCGGTTTGCTGCTGTTTTGCCTCGCCGCCGGCTCCATGGCGATCATGCCCTTCGCCGGGTATCTGATCGCCAAACTGGGGTGCCGCGCCGTGTTGCTGGGCGCTGGCGCCTTGCTGTGCATCGACTTGCCGCTGTTGGCGTTACTCGATGCTCCGCTGTTGATGGGGGCGGCATTGGGGGTATTTGGCGCCGTCAACGGCATCATGGATGTGGCGATGAACTCACAGGCGATAATCGTCGAGCGGGAGAGCGGCCAGGCGAAAATGTCCGGTTTTCATGGCTTCTACAGCCTTGGTGGCATTGCCGGCGCCGGCGGCGTCAGTCTGTTGCTGCTGGCGGGCCTCGCCCCGACCCAGGCCATCGGCCTGATCGCCCTCCTCATCGCGATCCTGCTGCTGATCGTCGCCGGCGATTTACTGGCGCACGGCGGCATCGGCGAGCGGCGACGGGGCGGCGCGCGGTGGGCGCTGGCCCACGGCAAGATCCTGTTTATCGCCCTGCTCTGTTTCTTCGTGTTCCTGACCGAGGGGGCGATGCTCGACTGGTCGGCATTATTCCTGCATGCCGAGCGCGGCGTGGCCAAATCGCAGGCGGGGATCGGGTTCACGCTGTACGCCGTCGCCGTGGCCTGCGGGCGGCTGTATGGCGACAGGCTGATCGGCGCCGTCGGGCGCTACCGCACTCTGCTGCTCGGCAGCCTGTGCGCCGCGGCAGGCGTGCTGTTGACCGTCACCGTCCCTCTGGTATCGGCCGCCTTTGGCGGGTTGATGCTCGCCGGTCTGGGCATCGCCAACATCGTTCCCATTCTGTTCAACGCCGTCGGCAATCAAAAACAGGTGCCGCCCGGCCAGGCGTTTCCGGCCGTGACGCTGGTCGGCTATCTCGGCTTATTAACCGGCCCGGCGCTGATCGGTTTTATCGCCAATTACACCAGCCTGGCCCTGGCTTTCGGCTGCACGTTGCTGTGCCTGTTGCTGGTCAGCATCAGCGCCAAAGCCGTGACGAACACATCTCACTAACTTAACTTGCGAGGATCGTTTAATGCATGCATCAACCACGCCGGTTTTCTCCCTGCACTACGTGGGAATCAACCTGAAACGGGGCGTCGCCTCAGATCGTTTCGAAGCGTTCGTTCGCCGTAAAGGCGTCGCCATCCCGGCCTATCCCGGCTGGCGATGGACGCTGCTGCGCGGCCTGCGCGGCGAGCGTGAAAATCAGTACCTGATGGTTTATCAGGCTAAAGACGCCGCCACCTACGCGCGCTATATCGACGGCAACGGCGAGCTGACCGACGAGGCGCACGCCTTTTGGCGGCAGCGTCCGGAGGCCGCCGCGCTGATTGAGGAGTGGAAAACCTTCGCGACCTTCGCCGAACTGCCGACCCTTTACACCTGTTACCGTCTGGTGGCCGAGAATAGCCGCAGTTCATTGCCGCCCGGCCCCAATTACCGCAGCGAACCAGGGAAGGAAAGCATTCAGCGTGTCATCGGCATTCATAACCTGGCGCTTAAAGCGGGCGTCTCACCCGAGCGGTTTGAACGGTTCATTACCGACAACATCCACCGCGTGGAAGACTACCCGGGCTGGAAGTTTCACCTGCTGAAGGGCCAGAGCGGCAATCGGCTGGACCAATACGCGGTGATGCTGATCATTGAAAGTCTGGCGTCGCTCAACGCGTTCCATCCGGAGCTCGATGTCTCAACCGAGCAAGCGCTCAGGTTCGTGGCCGAGCATCAGGACACCGAACGCATGTACGACGAGTGGAAAACACTGGCGTCGTTCTCCGGCGCGCCACAAATCTACACGGATTACCTGGCGATTGGCGGCAACGAGAATGACGCCCATCCGGCGTAAACCGCGCGGCGGCGTTGAGCGCCGCCGCTTTCACGGCCGCCGTTCGCCGAACGGCGCCAGCTTCATGCCGATAAGCGTCACCACGCAGATGAGCGCCCCGGCGTAGAAGGTGGAGGCGGAACCGAACAGCTCCCACAGGGTTCCGGCCCCGAGACTCGCCAGCAGCAGCGCCACGCCGCTGATCAGATTGAACATGCCGAACGCGGTGCCGCGCAGGTGCGCCGGCGCGGTATGTGCCACCATCGCCGCCAGTAGCCCCTGGGTCATGCCCATGTGCACGCCCCACAGCGCGACGCCAAAAAGCACCCCGCCCCAATGATCGCTCAGCGCCAATACCAGATCAGCGGCGATCAGCACCAGCAACCCGGCTTTCAGCAATCCTTCATGGCTCATGCGGTCGGACAGTTTTCCGAACGGATAGGCCGAGCAGGCGTAGACCAGATTCATGGCGACCATCACCAGCGGGATCAGCGCCAGCGGCGTGCCGCCCTGCTGCGCCTTCAACACCAGGAACGCTTCACTGAAGCGCGCCAGCGTGAAGATCGCGCCGATGCTCACCACCCACCAATAGCTGCGCCCCAGCAGCCGCAGGTTGGCGCGAGTGATCGGGTTGGTGCGCTTGTGGGTTATCGTGGCGGCCGGCTCTTTCAGGCCGAAAAACAGCAGCGCAATCGCCAGCGCCGCCGGGATCGCCGCCACCCAGAAGATGGCGCGAAAATCGTTGTGCCACAGCAGCATCAGACCGACGGCCAGCAGCGGCCCTAAAAAGGCGCCGACGGTATCCAGCGACTGGCGCAGCCCGAAAGCCGCGCCGCGAATTTCCGGCGGCGTCACGTCGGCCACCAGGGCATCACGCGGCGCCCCGCGAATGCCTTTGCCCACGCGATCCAGCAGGCGCGCGCTCATCACCATGCCGGACGACGACGCGATGGCGAAAAACGGTTTGCTGATGGCGCCCAACCCGTAGCCCAGCAGCGCCAGCCCTTTACGTTTGCCGAGGTAATCGCTGAGCACGCCGGAGAACACCTTGACGATCAACGCCGTCGCCTCCGCCAGCCCTTCGATCAGACCGATGACAATCACGCTGGCGCCGAGCGTCGTCGCCATAAACAGCGGCAACAGGCTATGGATCATTTCCGAGGAAACGTCCATCAGCAGGCTCACGCCACCCAATACCCACACGCCGCGCGGTATGCGGCCCAACGTAGCGAAACGCGACGGCATGGTTCATCCTCGATCGATTCAGCGCCGCCAGAGGCGCCTCATGATTTTTCCAAGATTGGTTAGTTGATTTTGTTCGTTCACAGATCTGCAGCCTTTAGAGATAGTGCAACGACCGTGTGACATCCATAATAATGAAGGTAATTAACATAATGATATATAGCAAAAAGATGATAGTGATTGCGGCGCTGCTGAGTTTTTCCGCCGCCGCCGCACCGGGCGTGGATCTCGTCGCCAACGAAACGCCGATCCACACGGTGAAGAGCGCCGAAGCCGTGGCCAAAATCCCCGCCGGCTTCCGGTTCGTGGAACCCGGCACGCTGACGGTGGCCATTTCCCTGCTGGGCAGCGGCCCGCCGTTCGGCCTGTACGCCCGCGACAATAAAACGGTGATCGGCAGCGAGGCGGACATCGCGCGCCTGGTGGCCGACGGTTTGGGGCTGAAACTCAGGCTGGTGCCCACGTCGTGGGAAGACTGGCCGCTGGGGGTGGCCTCCGGCAAATATGACGCCGCGGTTTACAACATCACAGTGACCAACGAACGCAAAACCAAATTCGATTTCGCCACCTATCGGCAGGATACGCTGGGCTTCTACGTCAAGTCCGACAGTAAAATCACCCAGATCAAAACGGCGCCGGATATCGCCGGTAAAAAGATCATCGTCGATTCCGGCACCAATCAGGAAGCGGTACTGCTGGCCTGGGACAAGGAGAACCGCGCCAAGGGATTAGCGCCGCTGCAGCCGGTGTACGTCACCGATAAGGCCGCCTCCACGCTGGCCATTCAGTCCGGCCGCGCCGACGCCACCTTCGGGCCCAACGTCTCCGGCGCTTATCAGGCGCGGCTGACCGGTAAAACCCGGCTGGTGGGCATCGTGCCCGGCGGCTGGCCGAAGACCGCCAACATCGCCGTCACGCTGAAGAAAGGCAACGGCCTGGTGGACGCGGTGCAGGCTTCGCTCAACAGCGCCATCGCCAACGGCAGTTATCTGCAGGTGTTGGATCGCTGGGCGGAGAGCGACGAGAAGATTGCCCACTCCGAGATTAACCCGCCGGGACTGGGGGATTGAGAGAGCAACAAACAGGCCCCGCGCAGCGGGGCCTTATCGCCCGTCAATCGATAAGCGTCATTCCTCTGCCGCTCTTCGCCTCCCCAGCTTGCGGTACAGCGTGCTGCGCGAAACGCCGAGCGCCTTCGCCGCCCGGCTGAGATTGCCGCCCGCCCTGTCGATCGCCGCCTGCAGATCCTCGCCGCCGGCGTCGGCGCATACCTGGCGCGGCGACAGTACCGCGATCGACTGCGGCAGATCGTCCAGGGTGATCACCGCGCGATCGTCCGCCAGCGCCAGCAGCACCTTGAGCGTACTTAACAATTGCCGCACGTTGCCGGGCCACGGATAGCGCGCCAGCATCGCCAGCGCCTCCGGCAACAGGCGAATGTCGCGCCGTTCGCCGCCCAGCTCCCGCCACAGCTGCAGAATGAACGCCTCCAATTGCGCCCGCTCTCTGAGCGGCGGGATGCGCAGGCTGTATTCCTGTATGCGATACAATAAATCTTCGCGAAACGCCCCCGTTTGCACCTGCCGATGCAGATCGTGGTGCGTCGCGCAAACCAGCGCGAAATCGACCGCATAGGCGCTGCGGCTGCCGAGCGGCGTGACCGTTTTCTCCTGCAACACCCGCAGCAGGCGCGTTTGAAGGCCCGCCGGCATGTCGCCGATTTCATCGAGGAACAGCACGCCGCCGTCCGCCTCGCGGATCTTGCCGATATAGCCTTTGGGGTTGGCACCGGTAAACGCCCCCGGCGCATAGCCGAACAGTTCGGACTCGATCAGCGGTTCCGGCAGCGCCGCGCAGTTGATCGCCACAAAGTTGCCGTTGCGCCAGCGACTTTCCTGAAACAGGCGGCGGCTGAAGTGCTCCTTGCCGCAGCCGGTTTCGCCGGTCACGCACAGAGAAAGGCCGGCGTTGAGAATACGCAACGCTTTCTGATGCTGCTCGTCGTGCCGTTCCGCCGGCGGCGTCGAACGCAGAGCGCTAACGCGGCGTTGGGGCGCCTCGAGCAGCGAATAATAGTGCCGTTGATTGCCGGCCAGCGTCTGGCGCGGCGCGCCGGAGGGTTGCCGCAACAGATCGGGGAACAGCTGAGCGAATTCAAGCGAGCCGAATGCGGCCGGCGAGAGTTGGAACTCGACCATCGCCAGCCGATTGGCGGCGATCAGCACTTCGTCGTGAAACACCAGCAGCAGTTCCTGCGCGCTGCCCAGGCGCCCAGCGTCGGCGTGCAGGCGCAGCGTCCAGTGACGATCGGCGATCGCGCTTCTGACCCAGCGGTGTTCGATATGGCGCACCGCCTGCATGATCAGACGCTGCGCATCAGGATACGGGCGCTGGGCCGGGGCAGAGAGATCCAGTATGCCGGCAATATGGCCATCCGGCCGGTAGATCGGCGCGGCGGTGCAGTTCAATCCGGCGTTTTGGTTGAGAAAATGCTGATCGCCGCGCACTTCGCAGAAAGCGCCCAGCGCCAGCGCAGTGCCGATGGCGTTAGTGCCCCGCTCCGCTTCTCCCCACTGGTTGCCCGGCGCCAGCGCAAAGCGCGACGCCTTGTGCAGAAAATCGTGATTGCCACGGGTTTCCAACACCAGCCCGTCGGCGTCGGCGATCACCACGATGGCCGGTTGACGCGTAATTTGCGCGCCCAACTGTTCGATCAGCGGCTGTACCCGTTGCGGCACCCAGTCGTTGCGGCTGCGCAGTTCTTCGAGCAGACCGGCTTTGATAAACGGGATATGTTGATCGGCGCGCGTCAGGCCGTAACTGCGGCTGCGCTGCCAGGATTCCGCCAGCGGGTGGGTCAGCAAACTGGCGCTCTCAGTGAGCAAGCGATCGTCAGGCAACATGCGTTTCTCCCCCGGCTGCAAGTGTTGCAAATATGTATCATGGATGTGTATCAGGCGTTGCGACACGGAACACAAAAAATCATCGGCGGCAGCGGCACCGCTCGATTGGCTTACCCACATCAGTGCTTAACGTTTTAATAAATAGCCATTTTTTAAATAACGCTACGTCCGTCGCTAATCTGGCACGGGGCGTGCTTCTCTGTGCTGCGGCGACAGGCCGCACTCACAGGCGCAGCGCAATAGCGCCGGTTATCATCTGCAGAGAGGTGCTTCACATGAAATATGTTCACCCCGGTTTGCCTGGCTCGCTGGTTTCGTTCCGTCAACGCTATGGCAACTACATTGGCGGCAAATTTGTCGAACCGGTATCCGGCAACTACTTCACCAACACCTCGCCGGTGACCGGCCAGCCGATCGCCGAATTCCCGCGTTCCGACGCCAAAGACATCGAGCTGGCGCTTGACGCGGCGCATGCGGCGGCGGACGCCTGGGGTAAAACCAGCGTGCAGGAACGCGCCAATGTGCTGTTGGCCATCGCCGATCGCATCGAGTCGCGGCTGGAGATGCTGGCGCTGACCGAAACCTGGGACAACGGCAAACCGATCCGCGAAACCCTGAATGCCGATCTGCCGCTGGCGGTCGACCATTTCCGCTACTTCGCCGGCTGCCTGCGCGCGCAGGAAGGCACCGCGGCGGAGATCGACCAAAATACCGTGGCCTACCATATCTATGAACCGCTGGGCGTGGTCGGCCAGATTATCCCGTGGAACTTCCCGCTGCTGATGGCCGCCTGGAAACTGGCGCCGGCGCTGGCGGGCGGTAACTGCGTGGTGCTGAAACCGGCGGAACAGACGCCGCTCGGCATCAGCGTGCTGATGGAAGAGATCGGCGATCTGCTGCCGCCGGGGGTGCTCAACGTGGTGCAAGGTTTCGGCGCCGAGGCCGGCGAAGCGCTGGCGCGCAGCAAACGCATCGAAAAAATCGCCTTCACCGGCTCCACGCCGGTCGGCCGCCACATTCTCGCCTGTGCGGCGGAGAACATCATCCCCAGCACCGTCGAGCTGGGCGGCAAATCGCCGAACATTTATTTTGAAGACATCATGCAGGCGGAGCCGGCGTTTATCGACAAGGCGGTTGAGGGGCTGGTGCTGGGCTTTTTCAACCAGGGAGAGGTTTGCACCTGCCCTTCACGCGCGCTGATCCAGGAGTCCATCTACCCGCAGTTCATGGAGAAAGTGCTGGCGCGTATCGCCACCATCCGCCAGGGCGATCCCTTCGACACCGAGACCATGATCGGCGCCCAGGCGTCAAAACAGCAGTACGACAAGATCCTGTCCTACATCGACATCGCTAAAAACGAGGGCGGCAAAATCGTTGCGGGCGGCGAGCCCGCTCAGCGCGGCGACGAAGTGCAAAACGGTTTCTACCTGCAGCCGACGCTGATCACCGGCGACAACAGCATGCGTTTCTTCCGCGAGGAGATCTTCGGGCCGGTGATTGGCGTCACCACCTTCAAGGATGAGGCCGAAGCCCTGGCGCTGGCCAACGACACCGAGTTCGGGCTGGGCGCCGGGCTGTGGACCCGCGACATCAACCGCGCCTACCGCATGGGACGTGCGATCAAGGCCGGCCGCGTATGGACCAACTGCTACCACCTGTACCCGGCGCACGCCGCGTTCGGCGGCTACAAAAACTCCGGCATCGGGCGCGAGACCCACAAGGCGGCGCTGTCGCACTATCAGCAGGTGAAAAACCTGCTGGTCAGCTACGACGCCAAACCGCTGGGCCTGTTCTGAAGCCGGCGTAATGAGATAACAAGAAGGCCACCCGCAGGTGGCCTTCTTTTTTCGCGTGGCCTACTTCGCCATGCCGAGATCGATCACCATGCGACCGCGAATGGTGCCCGCCTTCATCTCCTCGAAGATGGCGTTGATATCGCCCAATGGCCGTTTGGTCACTTTCGGCGTCACTTTGCCTTCGGCGGCGAACTGGAACGCCTCTTTCAGATCTTCGCGCGTGCCCACCAGCGAACCCACCACCTGAATGCCGTCCAGCACCAGGCGCGGAATGCTCAGATCCATACTCTCCGGCGGCAGCCCCACGGCCACCACTTTACCGCCGGCGCGCACCGCATTGACCGCCGAGTTGAAGGCGGCTTTCGCCACCGCCGTCACCACCGCCGCGTGAGCGCCGCCGGTTTGCTGCTGAATGATCTCCTCCGCGTTTTGCGTTTTGGAGTTGATAGTCAGATCGGCGCCGATCTGTTTGGCGAACTCCAGCTGGCCATCATTGACGTCGATGGCGATCACTTTGGCGTTAAACACGTTCTTGGCGTACTGCAACGCCAGGTTGCCCAGCCCGCCCAGGCCATAGATGGCGATCCACTGCCCCGGCTTGATATCGGAAATCTTCACCGCCTTGTAGGTGGTGACGCCGGCGCAGGTGATGCTGCTGGCGGCGAAAGAATCGAGCCCGTCCGGCACTTTCACCGCGTAGTCCGCCACCACGATGCACTCTTCCGCCATGCCGCCGTCAACGCTGTAGCCGGCGTTTTTCACCGAGCGGCACAGGGTCTCGTTGCCGCTGACGCAGTATTCGCAGTGGCCGCAACCCTGGTAAAACCAGGCGACGCTGGCGCGGTCACCCACTTTTAACGAGGTGACGCCCTCACCGACGGCGGAGACCACGCCGATGCCCTCATGCCCCAACGTAATGCCCGGCACCTCGCCGAAATCGCCGTTTTTCACGTGCAAATCGGTGTGGCACACCCCGCAACACTCCATTTTCAACGCCGCTTCGCCGTGCTTCAGCGGGCGCAGCACTTTATCCTGAATGTCTACGGTATGGTTTTTCGTCACTACGGCAGCTTTCATGGTGTTTTCCTTAGCAGTGTGGGAAGTACAGTTGTTAATGTAGTGACTGTATTCGGCGAGGGCAAGCGCCGCGTGTTTTGTGTAAAAACAAATAATTAAATATGAATCAGTCTGATTATTTCATAAAAAACCATTAACAGACGGCGCGATCGCCTTGAGATTGACAGCCGTGAACAATCGCGCCTCTCTGGCTTGATTTACCCCTTGAAGCGATTAACAGGGATTTTGAGGTAGTGCCGCCCATCATCTTCGCAATCAGGCAGAACGCCGCCGCGAATGTTGACCTGCAGCGCCATCAGCATCAATTCCGGATGCGGCAACGTGGCGTCTCGCTGCTTTCTTTGCGCGATAAATTGGGCTTTATCCATGTTGGCCACCCAGGGGTTGTTCTCGCGCTGCTCTCGCACGGTGCTTTCCCAGCGGGCCTCACGCCCCGCCGGGCGATAATCGTGGCCGGTAAACAGGCGGGTATCCGCTGGCAGGCTCAAGATCCGCTGCAACGAATCCCACAGGGCTTCCGCATTTCCGCCGGGGAAATCGGCCCTTGCGGTGCCGCTGTCAGGCATGAAAAACGTATCGTGAATAAACGCCGCATCGGCAATGTGATACGTGACGGAAGCCAGGGTGTGGCCAGGAGACAGCAAGACTTCAGCGCGCAGGTTGCCGATAAAAAAGACGTCCCCATCCGCAAACAGCGCATCCCACACGGTCTCGGCGGGAGGCAGTTCCTTCAAATTATAGATGTCTTGCCACAGCCCCTGCACGGCGGTGATTTTTTCGCCTATACCGCTGAGGGCGCCGGTTTTCTGCGCCAGCCAGGTTGCGGCAGAAAAATGGTCGGCATGCGGGTGCGTATCCAGCACCCAGGCCACGCCCCATCCTTGCTGCCGGATAAAGCTCAAAATGGTGTGCGCCTGCTGATGCGATACCGTGCCCGATCGGCGGTCAAAATCCAGTACCGGGTCGATGATGGCGCAGCGACGCGCCTCGGGATCGGCGACGACATACTGCAGGCTGCCGCTTTCCGGCTCATAAAATGCGTGCACTTGCGCATGAGACTGAACGGACTGATGCCGGCGATACCAGCTGAGCGCCTTATCGGCATCCGCGCCATATTCTTCGCATTGGCTGCGGAATCGCGCTTCATCGATCCGCCCTTCGCGCAGCGCATGCAGCAGAGCAAGGCAGGCTGAGCGCGCCCCGCTCCGGCAGTGCGCCAGGGTCTTCTTGCCCCGCCGCAACAGGTAATGGAAGGTATAAACGGTCTCCCAGGTCAGCGTGTCGAACGTGTAAGGAAGATAGACGTAGTCTATGCCCATGCCTTCAGCCAGCGTTTTCTCTTGCTGATGGGATAGATGCTCCCCCGGTTCTTCATCTGGCCGGTTGTTGACAATAAGCCGGTAGCCTTGTTGATGCAGGGTAGCGAAATCACTCGCTGCGGGCGCCCCCGAAAAGGAGAGCTGATGATGGTATGTACGGATGCGCATATTTTTTCCTTCTGTCTTATAAGCTTTTAAAAAGCATATAAAGGGCCAGCACCAAGAGCATGGCGGCGTAGAGCACACGGATAATGTCCTCGCGTTTCTTCAGGCGCTCGGTGAGCGCAACCCCCACGACGCCCCCCAGAACACCGCCGACGATCAGCCAGCACGTGATGACGAGCGACACCTTGCCGGACAAGGCATAGCTTGCGCTCGTCGATAAACCCATGGCAGAAACCACCACCAGCGAGGTGGCCACCGCTTCAAGCAGCGAAAAGCGGAAAAACCAGAGCAGCGCCGGCACCACTAAAAATCCGCCGCCGATACCCAGAAAGCCGGCCACCGCGCCGAGCGCCAACACGCTGGGCCACACGATGGCGGGATGAAAGGTTGCATCCGGGGAAGCCAACCCGTTGCCGGCCCGGTGATTTTTTTTCAGCGTTAATCCGGCGACAATCAGCATCAGCAAAGCGAAAGGCAGGGTTAGATAGCGCCCGTCCGTGATTTTTCCCATCTGTGAACCTGCCAGCGTCCCGACCACCGCGACCAGTGACACGACAATGCCGGTTCGCCACCGGACGTTTCCTTTGGCGGCGTGCGCAAAAAGGTTGAGCAGCGCGCTGACGGCGACGGCCATGGCGCTGGTGCCTATCACCAAATGCGTATCCGGGATTTGCACCATATACAGCAGCAGCGGCACACAAACGATGGAGCCGCCTCCGCCTGTCAGGGCCAAGAGAAATCCGACTATTCCTCCGGTTATCACCAATAACATCAGGGTATAAAAAGTAAAATGGAAAAAATCCAATGCGTTAATTCCTGAACGGTGTTTGTGGCATTTATTAACGATCAGTTCGCATTGATTGTCAAATAACTTATTATATTTAGCTATTACATATAGCTAAATCGAATATGTGATTTTCAATATAACCATAAGTTCTATGAATCCCCTTTTAATCTGGGCATTAACCCCCTACTTTCTTATGAAAGGAGGCCTGCATGAAACCGGAAAAAATAAACACCCAGAAAAAAGTTGTTGTTATTGGCGGTGGTTCATCTGGAATAAGCGTCGTGGCAAGCATAAGGAAGCGAGTTAAAGGCATTGATATAACGGTAATTGAACCTGGCGACTGTCATTATTATCAACCGGCATGGACCCTGGTGGGCGGCGGGCTTTTTGATATCAATGAAACGCGGCGTTCCATGCGCGCCGTCATCCCCCCAGGAACCGCATGGATTCAGGATAGCGTGGTCAGAGTGGAGCCCGGCCCAAAATATGTCGAGACCCGCCAAGGGCAGAAAATAAACTACGACTTCCTTATTGTTGCCTGCGGCCTCGTTTTACGTTGGGATAAAATAGAGGGTCTTGAAGAAACGTTGGGAATGAATGGCGTCACCTCTAATTATCGTTTTGATCTTGCGGAATACACCTGGAAACTGGTTCGTGAAATGCAAGGCGGCGAGGCGATATTTTCTCAACCACCAATTCCGATAAAATGCGCCGGCGCGCCGCAAAAAGCCTTATACCTTTCATGCGATCACTGGCGGCGACAAGGTGTCCTTAATAATATTAACGTCAATTTTTGCCTGGCGGGCGCGGCGGTATTCGGCGTGCCGCAATTTGTTCCTCCGCTGACCGATTACTTGAAAAAATACCGCGCACAGGTCAACTTCCGGCATAATTTAGTTCGCGTTGATGGGCAGCGTCGGCAAGCGACCTTTTCTCTGGACGGTGATGAAGAAGGCAAACGCGAAGTGACACTGCCCTTCGATATGCTGCACGTAGTGCCGCCGCAATCTGCGCCGGCGTTCATTTCGCAAAGTGGGTTGTCTGACGAGTCAGGTTGGTGCGACGTGGATAAATTCACCCTACGGCATAAGCAGTGGCAGACGATTTTTGCGGTTGGCGACTGTTGTGCCACGCCAAATGCCAAAACCCTGGCGGCGGCTCGCAAACAGGTGGTGGTGGTGGCAGAGAACATCGCGGCGCAGCTTAACGGCGCCCCTGATGCGGCACGGTATGATGGTTATGGCTCCTGCCCATTGACGGTAGAGAAAGGCAAGGTTGTTCTGGCGGAGTTTGGTTACGACAGTAAATTGCTCCCCACCTTTCCTCTGTTCGACAACACGCATCCCAGCCGTATGGCATGGTGGCTGAAGGCCTGGTTTTTACCCAAATTTTACTGGGCGGGCATGTTGCGCGGGGTCGAATGGTTTGCCAAAAGCAAACCATAGCGACCGTCATCGTTATCCGCGCCTCGCGGCTTCCGCAGGCGCTTGACTATTTGGCGATACACAGCCACCATCGCTTGCGAGCCATCAGGCTGATTGCAAGCCGTCACCACTAACCGGTCGATCAACGATGAAAAATGCCCCCGCCGTTACGATTCACTACTGTTCACAATGCAATTGGTTGCTGCGCGCCGGCTGGATGGCGCAAGAGCTGCTCAATACCTTCGGCGACGATCTCGCCTCCGTCACCCTGATGCCGGGCACCGGCGGGGTGTATCAAATCAGCGTCGATGGCGTGATGATTTGGGATCGCAAAATTGACGGCGGCTTCCCCGATGCGGCGCAGTTAAAGCAGCGGCTGCGCGATCACAGCTTTCCCGAGCGTTCCCTCGGCCACAGCGACGGCAAAAAAGCCCGGCACTGAACGGCATCAGCCCGCCGCCGGCGGCCGCGCGCCGAGAATGCGCGGCATCACTTCTTTCATCATTTCCATGAACTTGCGCAGGCGAGCCGGGTAATAGCTGGCGTAGGGATACAGCAGGTAGATAGGCAGCGGCGCGGCGCGCCAGGCCGGCAACACGGTTTGCAGCGCCCCGTCGGCCACATCGTCCCGCACCAGCCAGGAGGAGACAATCGCGACGCCCAGCCCCTCCAGCGCCGCCTTGCGTACCGCGTACAGGCTGTCGGTGCTCAACCTCGGCGTTATATCGAACCGCCCCTGCTCGCCGCGCTCAACATGGGTCAGCACCACTTCATTGCGATAAAAACTGTTCAACGCCAGCCACGGCAACCGCGCCAAATCGTCAAGACAGCGAACCGGTTCTCGGCTCTTCAGCAGCGCCGGCGACGCTACCGTGCTGCGCGGCACCTCCGCCAGCAATACCGCCACGACCGACGGATCGGTCACCGCACCGACGTGAATGGCGCAATCCACGCCTTCGGGAATAAAGTCCGGAGAATGATCGTTCAGCGTCCACTCAACGTAAGTTTGCGGGTAGCGCCGCAGGTACTCGCCCAACGGACCGATCAGCTGATCCTGGCCGAAAGCGTGCGGCGCCCGCACGCGCAACACCCCGACCGGTTCGTCGCGCGCGCCGCCCAGCCCTTCTTCCAGGCTTTGCCATTGCTCGATCAGCCCCCGCGCCTGGCGGTAACAGCGCTCGCCGTCGTCGGTCAGTTTGAGGGCGTGAGTCGTCCGCTGGATCAGTTTGGCGCCCAGCAGCTGCTCCAACGCCTGCAGACGCCGACTGATCGTCGGTTGTGAGGTGCCCAGCTGCTGCGCCGCCGCCGACAGGCTGCCGCTTTCGACGATGCGCACCAGCGTATGCAGCAAAGTTATGCGGTCGCCGTTGGGTAAATTAATTTTATTCATACGTTAAGTGTATAACAGTTTTACCTGCGAGGGGGCTACAGCGGAATGAAGCAAGCGGTAAAAATGGCCGCACATTCACTTTGCAGGGATCTTTGCCATGAGCACCACCGCCACCAACGGCGCCCCGTCCGCCAACGTCGTGTTTCTGCTGGCCGCCGGCGCCGGCCTCAGCGTCGCTTCAATCTATTACAGCCAGCCCATGCTCGGCATGATGGGCGCCGATTTCCACGCCGGCGTCGCCGATGCCGGCATGGTGCCGACGCTGACCCAGTTGGGTTATGCGCTGGGCATTTTACTGTTGGCGCCGCTGGGCGACCGGTACGATCGCCGGCGGATCATTCTGATCAAAGGCGCGCTGCTGACGCTGACGCTGCTGCTTTGCGCGTTTGCCACCTCATTCCCGCTGTTGTTGCTCAGCAGCCTGGCGATAGGCCTGACCGCCACCGTCGCCCAGGACATTATCCCCGCCGCCGCCACGCTGGCGCCGGAGGCCAGCCGCGGCAAAACCGTCGGCGCGGTGATGACCGGGCTATTGGCCGGTATTCTGCTGTCGCGCGTGTTCAGCGGCGCGCTCGCCGAGTTCGCCGGCTGGCGCAGCGTTTACGCGCTGGCGGCGCTGGGCGTTTTGCCGATCACGCTGGCTATCTGGCGCATGTTGCCGCGTCTTCGCCCCCATAACGCGCTGAGTTACCCCGCGCTGCTGCGCTCGCTGGGGCATCTGTGGGCCGCGTATCCCGAGCTGCAGCGTGCAACGCTGGCGCAAGGCTTTCTGTCATTGGGCTTCAGCGCTTTCTGGTCAACGCTGGCGTTGATGCTGGCGGAGCGCTACCAGATCGGCAGCGCGGCGGCCGGCGCGTTTGGTCTGGCAGGGGCGGCGGGTGCGCTGGCGGCGCCGTTGGCGGGAAGCCTGGCCGATCGGCACGGCCCTGACGCCGTGACCCGCATCGGCGCGGCACTGGTCCTGGCCGCCTTCGCCCTGATGTTTCTGCTTCCGCTGTTGCCGCTCCCGGCGCAGCTGGCTCTCATTGCGCTGAGCGCCGTCGGATTCGATCTGGGCATCCAGGCGACGCTGATCGCACACCAGACCATCGTCTACGGTCTTGATCCGGCGGCCCGCAGCCGCTTGAACGCCCTCTTGTTCACCGGCGTATTCATCGGCATGGCGACCGGCGCCGCCCTCGGCAGCCGCATTCTGGCAAGCGCGGGCTGGCCGGGCGTCGTGGCGCTGGCGACGGCGGCGGGGGCCGTGGCGCTGTGGATCCGCTGCGGGCGCAAAACGGCGCGCGTAGCGGCCTGATATCGCCCTCTACTGGCGCAAGCGGTTGATTTCACCCAGGCCTCTTGCGCTATACTGAGCGCCCTTTTTGCTACGCATTCAAAACAATTTTATGATGGAACGCTTGCTAGAAAACGCGATGTACGCCTCCCGCTGGCTGCTCGCGCCGGTTTATTTCGGCCTTTCACTGGCCCTGGTCGCCCTGTCTATCAAATTTTTTCAGGAGATCCTGCACGTCCTGCCCAACATTTTCTCCGTCGCTGAAGCCGATCTGATCCTGACCCTGCTGTCGTTGGTCGACATGGCGCTGGTCGGCGGGCTGCTGGTGATGGTGATGTTCTCCGGGTACGAAAATTTCGTCTCGCAGTTGGATATCACCGAAGGCAAAGAAAAGCTGAGCTGGCTGGGCAAAATGGACGCCACCTCGCTGAAAAACAAAGTCGCCGCGTCTATCGTCGCCATCTCGTCCATCCATCTGCTGCGGGTGTTTATGGACGCCAAGAACGTGCCAGACAACAAGCTGATGTGGTATGTGATCATCCACCTCACCTTCGTGCTCTCCGCCTTCGTGATGGGTTATTTGGACAAAGTGACCCGCTCCAAGCACTAAACGCGCCGCCACGCCCGATCGTCAGGATCGGGTGTCTTCCCCTCCTTCGCTGTTTCCCAACCGTCGCCGCCGTCATGTCTTTCATCTGGCACATCTGATGATAATTTTATTATAATGTCATTACACTCATTATGGACCGAACGCCGGCCATCGCGCCGGATTCGCCGCAGACAGGATCACGCTCCCCCATGCCATTACATGGTCACCCCCTGCAATTCCACGATATTCAGGCGATTCTGCCTCATCGCTATCCCTGTCTGTTGGTCGATCGCGTGCTGCCCGCCGGCACCTGCATCGCCGAAGGGCGGCTGAGCGCCATCAAGAACATCACCGCCAATGAGCCGACGTTCTGGAGCGGCCATGCGCGCTTCGCCGGTTTTCCTGGCGTGCTGTTGGTGGAAGCGCTGGCGCAAAGCACCGGTCTGCTGGCGCATTACTATCTCGGGGCGCTGAACGAAGGGGAACATTACTACTTCGCTTCCATTCAGCGGGCGCGGTTTTATCGCGCCGCCCGTCCCGGCGACCAGGTGTTGATGGAGGTCGCCTTTGTACGCCGGCGCGGCGCGATCGCCCGCTTCACCGGCCGTGCCAGCATCGATGGCCGGCGCATTTGCACCGCCGATTTCATGTGCGCCCGTAAGTAAACAGGCCGCTTGCCAAAGGAGCCCTGCGAATACCATGTCTCTGGTTGACAGCTTACTCAGAACCCTCGATTTCTCCCCGCGTGGCCAGGTGATCGCTCGCGAAGCCGACGCCTGGGGCGAAATCATCGTTTCCGATCACAAGGACTACCGCACGCTGCGGTTTGACGGCATCTGCGAGCAAAGCAAGATGAGCCTCAGCAACCCCGCACAGCCGATCCACAACTACATCAAAGCGATGCTGATGGCGGTGGCCTGGCAGCCGCCGACGTCGGCGTTGATCCTGGGGTTAGGCGGCGGCAGCCTGCTGCGTGCGCTGCACGCGCTCGATCCGGCTATGCGCCTGGAGGTCGTTGAGCTGCGCGCCGCGGTGATCGCCGTCGCGCGCCGCTATTTTACGCTGCCGGCCACCGACACCATCAGCCTGCGCACCGCCGACGCCATGGACTTCGTGCGCCCGCCCGCCAAAACGCGTTACGATCTGATTTTCTCCGATCTTTATTCGGCGTTCGCCATGGATCCGCAGCAAGGCACCCAGACATTCCTCGAGAACTGCGCCGCGCGGCTGAATGACGGGGGCTGGCTGGTGCTGAATTACCACGATCTGCCCGACGAAAACAGCTTGCTGTACCACAGCCTGCACCGGATATTCGCCACCGTGCTGTTTTGCGTCGCCCCCAGCGGCAACGTGATCATTTATGCTACGCCGGCCCAGGTGTCGCTGCCGCTCAGCACGCTGCGCACGCTGGCCGCCGGCAGCGGCGAGCTGTTCAACTGCGAACTCGGCTACCTGTCACGCAAGATAGAGCGGCTGCATTTCCGCTAAAGACGAGCGGCGGCGCTGTCTGGCTGGCCGCTTCGCTCACATGGTATTATCATTCAGTCATCATTCTCTGGAGGATCCTGATGGAAAAGAAAACGGCGCGGCTAACGGTGCTGATTGACCCGGACAAAAAGAAAGCCCTGGAAGAGCTGTGCCTGCAGCAGGACGTCACCCCTTCCCAGGTGGTGCGCCAGCTGATACGCGATTATCTGCACAAGCATCAGGTGGATTATCCCAGCCAGCCGACCCACGCCAATCCTCGCGTCGAGAGCAATTGAGGCGGCCCGCCCCACAAACCTTGAAGCGCGCTTTGCCCCCCTGCGCGCGTCCCTAATCCGAATCCTCCACCGCGGTCTGTCCATCCTGCGCTATCGCTGCTACTGTTTTATCCGTTCATTATTCTCTCTTGGGAAAGGAAACGCGCCATGTTCAGCCATATTACCGTCGGCGTCAGCGATCTGGACGCCGCCGCCGCGTTCTACGACGCCATTTTGTTGCCATTGGGTTTACAACGGCGGGAAGTGACGCCGGACGGCGGCCCCGCCGCCCGCTGCTGGGTGATGCCGGGCCAAACGCTGCCGCGGTTTTATGCCTACCAACCCTTCGACAGACAGCCCGCCAGCGCCGGCAACGGCAGCATGTTGGCCTTTCTCGCCGCCGACGAGCTGGCGGTTAAACGCGCCTACGCCGCCGGCCTGCTGGCGGGTGGCAGCAGTGAAGGCGAACCCGGCGAGCGCGCGCACTACGGCAAAGGCTATTTCGGCGCTTACCTGCGCGATCCCGACGGCAACAAGGTCCATGTGGTTTACCGCGGAGATCTCGCCTGATGAAATGCTCGGTTTACATCGCCACCAGCGTAGACGGATTCATTGCCGGCCCCGACGGCGACATCGATTGGCTGCTGCGGCCCGAGTACGCGGTGTCGTTGCTCAATGGCCTGAGTTTTGAAGCGTTTATCGCCGACATCGACGCGCTGGTGATGGGCCGCCATACCTATGAAAAAGTCCGCGCCTTTCCCGAATGGCCCTATGGAGAACTGCCGGTGGTGGTACTGTCGACGCAATCCGCACCGCACGGCGCAGAGCCTGTCCGCTGGATGAGCGGCGAACCGGCCAGCGTCGTGGCGCGGTTGGCCGAGGCCGGCTGCCGTCACCTGTATATCGACGGCGGCCAGACCGTGCAGCGTTTCCTGCAGGCCGGGTTGATCGACGAATTGACGATTACGCGCGTGCCGCTGCTGCTGGGCGGCGGCATTCCCTTGTTCGGCGCCGATGCCCCTGAGCAGCGCCTGCGTCTGCTCGCCGTCACCCAGTCGGACAACGGTTTCGTGCAAGAACGCTACGCCGTTCAGCGCGCGTCATAACGCAGCGCCAGTCGGCGGCCGCCGAAGGCGATAAGCAATGCCGCCAACGCCAGCAACGCCGCCGCGCCGTAGGTGACGCGCATGCCGTAAGCCGCGGCCGCCGCGGCGCCCGCCACCCGCTGCGAGGCCAGATAAAACAGCGCCCCCATCGCCGACGCGCCGGTGATCGCCCCCAGATTGCGCGCCAGATTGACCATGCCGGCGATCAACCCGCGTCGTTCGGGAAACAGATCCTTCATCAGCACCGTGTTGTTGGCCACCTGAAACAGCGCATAACCGGCGGTCAACAGCGCGATCGGCGCGACATAGCCGAGTACGCCCCAGCGGCCCAGCAGCGACAGCAATCCCGCCCCGGCGGCCACTGCCGCCAGCCCAAGCTGGGCGATGCGTTGCGATCCAAAGCGATCCACCAGATAACCCGCCGGAATACCGGTCAGGATCGCCACCGCCGGCCCTGCCGACATCACCAGCCCCACCTGCGCGGCGCTTAACCCCAGCGCGCGCGCCAGATAAAACGGCCCGACCACCAGCGTGGCGGTCATCACCGTCATGACCAACGCGCTGGCCGCCAGCCCCGCCGTCAGGGCCGGATGGCGGAACATCGTCGGTGCCAACAGCGGCGACACGGCGCGGCGCTCCACGCGGATAAACACCCCTGCCGCCAACAGAGCGCCCAACATCAACGCCAGGTTAAGCGCGCCGAAATCACCGCGTCCCAGAGTCATCGCCAGCGAGTAGCAAAGCAATGCGCCGCCCAGCAGCAGCGTGCCGGCGCGGTCGAACGGTTCAGGGCGCGTCGCCGCCCGCGCCCCATTCGGCAAGTATCGCCAGGCGAGCCACAGCGCCAGCAGCCCCAGCGGCAGGTTGATCAGGAATATCGTTCGCCAGCCGAAGCCGGCGATCAGCGCGCCGCCCAACGACGGCCCCAGCGCGGTGCCCACGGCCGACATAGTGCCGAGCAGCCCCATCGCGCGGCCGATCTTTTCCGTGCCCAGCGCCTCGCCCGCCAGCGCCATGGTGATTGACATCATGACTGCGCCCCCCAGCCCCTGCGCCAGGCGCGCCGCCAGCAGCAGCCACAGCTGCGGAGCCAACGCACAAGCCAGCGAAGCGGCGGTAAACAGCGCGATGCCCGCCAGCAGCAGGCGGCGACGATTGAGGCTGTCGCCCAAGCGGCCGATGCCGATGATGCAGGTGGTGACGGCCAACAAATAGCAGAGCAGCACCCACTGCACCGCCTGGAACGAGGCATGGAATGCGGTGGCGAGCGCCGGCAGCCCGACGTTGGCGATGCTGATGCCGAGCGATGACAACAGCATACACAGAGAAAGTGCGGCCAGTATGCCGCGGACGCCCTGCGGCGAAGGATGGGATAACATGATAAGCACTCCTGACATAGACTGAGGGTTAGCCTATGTCAGGGGTTGGGATGGCGGAAGACGCATGCGATGCACTGTATCAATGCATCTGACGCCTTATCTGGCGCGATGCGTTACCAGGCGGCGATCTCCGCCTCGGTGAGCGGCAGCGTTTGGGTTACGCCGGTTTCCGCCGCCAGCGTGGCCGCTTCCAGCACCGCCATCACCGCCAACGCCTGCGATGCGGTGACCGGGTTGGCGCCGGCGCCGCGCAGCGCGTCACGCACCTGGACGTAATATTGGCGCTGATCGCCATCCGGCGTCGGCAACGTACGCACCGGCTCCGTGCCGATAAACAGGCGCATCGCGTCGTCGTCTTTACCCCACTCCGCCGAACCCGGCGTTACGCCGGCCAGCAGTTGGCTCTCCTGCCCGTCGGCGCGCGCTTTGACCACGCTGCCTTTATCGCCGTGCACGGTAAAGCGCGACACGCCGCCCGCCACCAGCATGCTGCCATGCAAAATCACGCGGTGCGTCGGGTAGTTCAGCACCACATGCGCCCAGTCATTGATCTGCGCATTGGCGCGCAGCGTGGCGATGTTGGCCTGCACGCTGTGCGGCAAACCGAACAGCTGCAGCGCCTGATCGACCATGTGCGGCCCCAGATCGAACCACAGCCCGCTGCCCGGCAGATTCTGCTCGCGCCAGCGCACCCGCACTTCTGGGCGGTAACGATCGATGTGCGACTCAAAGTGCGTTACCTTGCCGATCAGTCCCTGCTCGATCACCTGCTTCACGCCCAGGAAATCGCTGTCCCAGCGGCGATTCTGGAATACCGACAGCAGACGGCCGTGCTTCTCCGCCGCCGCAATCAGCGTGCGCGCCTGCGCCAAATCCAGCGTAAACGGCTTATCCACCACCACGTGCTTGCCCGCTTCCAGCGCAGCCAGCGCCAGCGGCGCATGGGTGGCGTTCGGCGAAGCAATCACCACCAGGTCCACTTCCGGCAAGCGGATCGCCTCCAGCGGATCGGCGATCACGCGCACGTGTGGCAGATCGGCATGGACTTTGGCGGCATCGCGCGAAGCCACCACGCTCAGCGCCAGACCCGGCACCGCGTTAATCAGCGGCGCATGAAACGCCTTGCCGACAAAGCCGTAACCAATCAGCGCCACCTGCAACGGTTGAGCGTTATCGTTCATCAGGGTTCTCCTCTAGCGGTCGTCGGCGACGACACAAAGTTCAATCATTGATTGCTCGTCCAGGTTATCCCACGGGCGATCGGTAAACAGGCGTTGGATCTGCGCCAGATCCGCCACGTGATGCGGCTCGCAGCGATCCAGCTTCATATGGTCGGCCACCAGCCAGCGCTCGCCGCTGTTGGCCAGCATGGCGCGTTTGACCTCTGCATCGGCCTCTTCGCCGGCGCTCAGCCCCAGCTGAGAATGCACCGCACAGGCGCCCAGCAAAGCGATGTCCGCGCGGTAGCGTTCCAGCAACGCCAGCGTCGCGCTGCCGGCGAACAGCCGTTGGCGCGCGTCCCACTGGCCGCCGAGCAGGATCAGTTGGATCTCCGGCTTATCGCTCAGGCACTGCGCGATATCCAACGAGGCGGTGATCACCGTCGCCGGGCCGCGCAACGCTTGCGCCACCGCCAACAGCGTACTGCCCGCATCCAGCATCAGGGTGCTGCCGGGCGGGATCTGTGCGGCCACCGCGCGGCCGAGCCGCTGCTTGACCTGCGGCAACAGCGCCGCGCGCGCCTGGCGCGGCATGCCGGACGGTTCGAGCGCTATCGCGCCGCCGTGATGTTTCTGCGCCAACCCCTGCCGCTCAAGATCGGCCAAGTCGCGGCGCACGGTATCGACCGAAACACCGATGGCGCTGGCCAATTCCGCCACCGCCGCCTGCCCGCGTTCGCTGAGCAAATCCAGTAAATGGCGCTGTCGTGCCGCTTTGTGCATGGGATTATTCCGCATTAAAAAAGCATAAAACGGCAATATACAGCAGATAACAGCATTGGAGAAGCCGCAATTGTGCGCACCGGAGATCAAACATCTTTTCCCCTGCGGGACGATGATGAAGACATAACGCATAACAATCCGGAGAAACGCATGAACATCGATCTGACGTTTGAAGACCTGAGCGTCCGCGCCGCGCAATACAACGCCCGCGCTTCGGTGGAGGATTTTGACGCCTGCATGGCGGACTATGCCGCGCTGGCTCAGCGCGCCAAAGCGCAGACGCCGGGCATTTACGATCTGCGCTACGGCATGAGCGCCGCCGAGCGTCTCGATCTGTTCCCGGCCAGCGCACAGCCCGCCCCGCTGCTGATCTTTATTCATGGCGGCTACTGGCATTCACAGCGCAAAGAGGAAGCCTGCTCGATGGCCGCCGCGTTCGCCCGCCGCGGTGTGGCGGTCGCCACGCTGGAATATACGCTGGCGCCGGAAGCGACGCTGGCGGAGATCGTGCATGAGGTGCGCAGCGCCGTCGCCTGGCTTTATCATCACGGGGCACCGTTCGGCATCGATCCGGCGCGCATTTTCGTCAGCGGCAGTTCGGCCGGCGGCCACCTGTGCGGCATGCTGATCGCCGACGGCTGGCAGCAACGCTATCGCCTGCCGCCCGATGCGATCAAAGGCGCGCTGGCGCTGAGCGGCCTCTACGATCTGCGCCCGCTGTGCGATATCTACATCAACGACTGGCTGCACCTGACGCCCGAACAGGCGCAAACTCTCAGCCCGCTGTTTTTGCTGCCGGCGAAAGCGCATGCGCCGCAGATCCTGCTCGACGTCGGTCAGCGGGAAACCCAGGGGTTCAAAAACCAGACGCAGGCCTATTATGACGCCTGCCTGGCGCGCGGCCTCGACGTCCACCTGTTGGCCGACCGCCACTGCAATCACTTTACGCTGGTCAACGAGCTGGCGGATGCGGAAAGCGCGATGTTTCGGCAGGTGATGGCGATGATCGACGCAACGGCGCGTTCATAGAGAGAAAGGGGGAAATAAGGGAGTTATAGCCGGGGGCCGATAGCCCCCAAGCATACAGATTCAGCCGTTTTTGCGGCCGATAGCGGAAAAGACGTTGAACACTTCACCCAGGCCGTAAATCGCGCCGAGCAAGACGGCCACCATTACCGGCACCAGGACCACCACGGTGGCCAAGCTTTCAATCATTTCTAACATCGTTCTCTCCTGGTTTATAAGCACAGCGAATCTGCGCCGGAAGAAAAGGTTTCCGGCCAAACGGTCGATTATCGTGGGGAGGCAGTCTAAAACGTGAGCTACATCACACTTGATGCGAGCTAATGTAACTTACACAATTACATTAACGCAATGCAAAAAATGCTCTGCGCGGAACGGGGTTTGGCGTGATTTTTTATTGCGTATCTGCTTGATATTGCGGTGAACAAGGGACGAAGGGATAGCCGGCGCGCAGCTCAACCTGCCCGGCCATTTCGGCGATGCTGGTCTGTGCCAGGCTGGCTTCCAGCGCATGGCCGACGCGCGCAAACTCTTGCTCCAGCACCGGGGTAATGGCGTGGCCGATATAGCACGCCTCGTTAGGCCGGGTGCGATGCAGCGTGAAATAAGGTTGATCCTCCACCGCGCGATACACGTCCAGCAAAGAAATCGCTTCCGCCGGCCGCGCCAACAGCGCCCCGCCGCCTTGCCCCATCTGCGAATAGGTCAGCCCCGCCTCCGCCAACGCCCCGAGAATGCGCCGCACCACCGTCGGATTGGTGTTGACGCTGCGGGCGATATCTTCGGAACGCACCGTCTGGCCGCGACACAGCGTGATGTTGGTCAGAATATGGATGGCAACGGCAAATCGCGTAGAGGTAGACACCTTGGCACCTGCTCAGAGTTTCGCTTATGTCGGATTGAAACATAAGGAAAGCGTATCAATTTCCGGTAATACACATAATGAGTAGGGATAAGTGGAATGTCAACCTGCCCCCGCCCGAAGGCGGCGGCGGCTCAGGCTTCGGTACGGATCGCCGTGACTTTGTCGGGATAAAATGCCAGATGATCCTTGATCGCCACCACGGCGTTGTAAGGCATTTCATAGCTCCAGGCCGCATTGTCCCCCTGCGGGCCGTTCAGCGTGAGGGAGAAATAACTGCAGTCGCCCTTATAAGGGCAGTAGCTCACGTGCGTGCTTTTATGCAGCAGCGCCATATTCACATCCTCACGCGGAAAGTAAAACACCGGCGGATAGTTGGCTTCCTGCAACATGAGCACATGACGGCTGTCGGCCAGGATTTGGCCGGCGCCGCGCACCACGACCCGCGTCGGATGGCGGGTCAGCGTAATCGGATGGTCCGGGCAGGGAATTTTCACCGGTTTGCCGGATGCGGAAACGAGCTCGGACATGGCGGCCTCCAGCGTGTGCGCCCCGCCCCTCGTGAGGCGTCTTCCCAGTATAGCCGAACGGTTTTGCCGACGGCCGCACATTCGGCGAGCGATCGCTTTTCACCGCGCCAAAATTAAGAATTTTTACCTGTTCGATTTTCTTTCGGAGGAATACATTCATCCCAACTTCTACCGGCGAGTTAATCGGATTATTTTTAATCCATTAATTAGCCAATTTACCAGGAACTCATTATGAATATTAAACGTGCCGCGGGTGTGTTGGTGGTGGTAATGGCGACGCTTTCCGTTACCGCATGTGGGCATATGTCCAATCGCGATCGCAACACGGCGATCGGTGCGGGCGTCGGCGCCGTGGGCGGCGCGGTATTGACCGACGGCAGCACGCTGGGCACCCTCGGCGGCGCAGCGCTGGGCGGCATCATCGGCCACCAGACCAGCCGTTAATTCACCCGCCAAAAATAACCTCCGCAGGCCGACGCTTTTTTAATCCACACGCGCCGGCCTGCTTTATTTACTCCGCTGAAATTCCTCAGGGAGCGAACCTAAATAAATAACGTTAAGCGCGGCTTTATTATTCATTAACCTGCGCCAGGGTTATTTATTGCGCCGGCAGCCTGAAACGCGCCATCGCTTTTTCCAATCGTTCCGATTCGCCCTGCAGCAACTGCGAAGCCTCGGTCACCGCGTTCACCACGGCGCCGGTTTGCCGCGCCACCTGATTCAGCCCGGCGATGCGCGCCGTCACGTCCTGAATGCTCTCCCCCTGATTGAGCGATGCCAGCGAGATCTCCCCCATCAGTGCGCTAAACGTGTTCACCAGATCGATAATTTGACGCAAATTGCCCGCCAGTAGATCCACCGCTTGCGACCCCTGATCGATTTGCTGCAACGAGCGGTTGATCAGCTGCTGAATATCGCGCGTAGAATGGCTGCTCTTCTGCGCCAGCAGGTAGCGACAATGGCGAAACCGCGGCCGTGAACGCCGGCGTGCGCGGCCTCGATCGCCGCATTCAGCGCCAGAATATTGGTCTGAAACGCCACGCTGTCGATCAGCGCCACAATGCCGCGCATCTCGGCCGATTGGTTGACGATCCCTTGCATCGAGACGTTGACGGTTTGCATCATCTTTTCACCGGCGCCGGCGCACTGCCTGGCCTGTTCGGTGCGTTGATTGGCCAGCTGCGCGTATTGGCCGTTTTCTTCCACCCGCGCCGCCAACTGCTGCACGTGCTCGGTCGCCAACTGCAATTCGCCGTCCTGCTTCGCCGACTGCGCCGTCAACTGTCGATTGCCGTCCGCCAGCCGCCCGACGCCGTTCAGGATCCCGCTCGCCGCATCGCGCACCTCACTCACCAGCCGCTGCAGGCCGTTTTGCATGTGGCCAATGCTGGTTTGCAACTGACGCATTTCGCGGTTAACCGCCCGTTCAGGCGGCAACGGCCGCGAAAGATCGCCGGCGGCCAGCACGTTGAGATGGGCGATCGCCCTTTGCAACGGTGCAATCACCCAACGATCAACGCCGAACCACACGCCCAAGGCGATCAGCGCCAACGCCGCGAGCGCGCCAAGCGCATAGGTTTTGGCCTGCTCCAGCGCCGCCAATTGCCGCACGTTGACGTCATCGCCGCGTCGTTCGTTCAGCGCCTGATAAGCGAGATACTTCTCGTTGAAATCTGCCTGAAAAGCCTGGATCGGCACGGCGAAAAACGCATCGATGCTGTCGCTGCGTTGCAGCCCTTGCGCCTGCTCCTTCAGACCGTCATAGAACAGGCGATAACTGCCTTTCAGGGCGTCAGCGGCCTCGGGCGCCGTCGCGCTCAGGCGCTCAAACCGGGCGAAGGCCTGCTCTGAAGCCTGCAACGCCGCCAGCGATTCATCCAGCAGGCTATGCCAGCTGCCGTCGGAGCCGGTGGCTTTATCCTGCAGATAGTAAATGCCCGCACGGTTCAGGGTATCGCTGGCCGTCAGCAGCGACAGCCTGGCGCGATCCATCGCCGCCTGCTGGCGATGCAAGGCGTCGCCCGTCACCAGGTTAATCTTGGCGTCGCGCAGAATATTGGAAATAAATACGGTGGAAAACAATTGCAGCAGAGAAAATAGCGCGATAACGCAAATTACGCCGCTTAATAACCCCATGCTTTTGCCGAAGCCAAACGCGCGCGGCAGCGCGGGCGCAGGTTTTGCCCCGCGGCCAAGTGTCAGTTTTATGTTCATGATTTTTAGTCGGTAATACCAGGATGCCGCGAGTCTAACGAGCATTGATGACACGACGATTACAGCCCCCATAGACGGGTGTTGCCGGGTTCGGAATGCGTTGAAATCATGTTAAGGCGTGAACGAAAGAGGGAATTGTCTTGGTGAGAAAATAAGCTTCTCTGCGAATCGCCAAATAAGAAATATTATTTTAGAAACAGAGAAATTCATTCAAGTCGAATATCAATCAATATTTCAAGGCATATCCATAATAAATACTGCCGTAGGTTAAACTCGTTGTATTGAAGCGTGGGTCAGACATTTTCTGACCCACTCACTTCCCGCTTAAATCCTCACCCTTTAACCGACGACACCACATTGAGCGGCTGGGCATCCGGCAGGATATTCATGTGCTCCAGCACCTGGGCCATGATCTTGCCGAACACCGGCCCGGCTACCGAGCCGCCGAAGTGCTTGCCGGCTTTCGGGTTGTTGACCATCACCACCAGCGCCACCTGCGGATCGCTGGCCGGCGCCACGCCGGCGGTATAGTTGATATAGCCGCCGTCGTATTTGCCGCTGGGGCCCATTTTCTCGGCGGTACCGGTTTTGATCGCCAAACGGTAGCCGGGCACCGCGGCGCTCACCCCGCTGCCGCCCGGCAAGGCGTCGCTTTCCATCATATGCACCACGGACCTGACCGTATCGGCCGGCAAAATGCGTTGCCCCATCACCGGCGGCGTCACCTTAGTGATCGACAGCGGCCGATAAATGCCGAAGGAACCGATCGCGGCATACTCGCGCGCCATTTGCAGCGGCGTCACGCGCAGCCCATAGCCGAAGGAGAACGTGGCGCGTTCGATATCGGCCCAGCGCTCGCGATGCTGCGGCAGGTAGCCGCTGCTCTCGTTGCCGATGCCAAGCTCGGTCGGCCGCCCCAGGCCAAAGCTGCGGTAGACCGCCGGCAGCACGGTGGCCGGCAGCGCCAGCGCAATGTGCGATACCGCGATGTCGCTCGATTTTTGCAGCACGCCGGTGATGGTCAGCTTCGACCAGTGGCCGACGTCCTTGATCAGGTGACCGTTCACCCGATACGGCGTGGTGTCCAACACGGTATCCGGCCGAATCAGCTTATGTTCCAGCCCCACCATCACCACGACCGGTTTCACCGTCGAACCCGGTTCGAAGCTGTCGCTGCTGCACACGTTGCGGATATCTTTCGCCGGCGTGCTGCCATAGTTGTTCGGGTTGAACGACGGGTAGCTGGCCATGCCGAGGATTTCGCCGGTGTCGATTTTCACCAGCACCGCGCAGCCGGAGTCGGCCTGGTTAGCCACCACGCCGTCGCGGATCTGCGCATAGAGCACGTACTGGATAAATTTGTCGATGCTGAGCGTCACATTCGGCGGTGGAACCGGATCCACGCTTTTAATCACGCCGATCACCGCACCGCTGCCGTCCTTCTGGTAGACCCGCAGGCCGTTTTTACCCTGCAGCAACGGGTTGAAGCCCAGCTCGATGCCCTCCAGCCCCTGATTGTCCTGGCCGACGATGCCGATCAGTCCGGCCGCGTCCTGGCCCATCGGATAGAAGCGGCTGAAATCCTGCTCGGTGCTGACGCCGGTCAGGTGCAGCTTGCTGATATAAGCGGCGTTGTCGTCCTCCACCTTGCGCGCCAGGTAGACAAAGCGTTTGTGCCCGTTGCTCTGGATCAGATGCTGCACGTCCGCCAGCGGGATCTTCAGCACGTTGGCCATGCTCTGCCAGCGTTCGTTGCCGGTATCGGTCTGGGTATCGAGAATATGCTTCGGATCCAGCACGATGTCTTTCGACGACACGCTGACCGCCAGCGCCTCATTGTTGCGATCGGTGATCATGGCGCGGTTGGTCGGCACTACCTGGGTGCGAATCGAGCGCTGATCTGCCTGGTTCGCCAACTGCTGGTGTTCCAGCAGTTGCAGGTAACCGACCCTGAACGCCAACAGAAAAAAACAGACCAGCATGCCGGCACAAATCCAGCCGAAACGAACTGTGGAATAGGTTTTACCGCTCTTTTTGGTCGATGGCGCCACTGTTGTGTTAACCCTGCGTTTTTATTCGGTTTATCGTGTTATTTCAGTCTACCTTGCCGGAAATGGTCAGGAGATTGCAGTTTGTAAGAAAGTAAAAACAAACCGCATCACCGTTGCACATCCGCACTGTCGTTTAACTGCGGTTTAGTTTGCGCCGCGTCGCCGGGCTGGGGCGCGTTGGCCGGATCGAAAATGTGGTCGAGGATCGCGCGCGCGGTCGGCCCCGCCACCACGCCGTCGCCGCCGCCGTTTTCCAGGATCAGCGCCATCGCCACCCGGGGGTTTTTGTAGGGGGCGAACAGCGTATAAAAGATGTGATCGCGCAGCCGCACCGGTATCATTTTGGCGTTGTAAGTCTGGTTTTGCTTCAGGCTGAACACCTGCGAGGTGCCGGATTTAGCGGCAATCTGGTACGGCGCGGTATGGAACAGCTTGTATCCGGTGCCGTTCGGCAGGTTGGCCATGCCATACATGCCGTTGCGCACAATGCCCCAGTAAGGCGAACGGGGATCGCCAATCTGCAGCGCCTGCGTCGGCGGCTGATAACGCGTGACCCGGTTGCCCTGCTGCAGCGAATACAGCAGGTGCGGCGTTTTCACCTTACCGTTGTTGATCAGCGTAGTCAGCGCTTTCACCATCTGAATAGGCGTCGCCACCCAATATCCCTGGCCGATGCCGACCGATACCGTATCCCCCTGATACCAGACTTTTTTGTGCACCTTCAGCTTCCAGTCGCGGCTTGGCAGCACGCCGCGGTACTCTTCGTTCAGATCGATGCCGGTCGACTGGCCGTAACCAAACTGGCTCAGCCAATGGTGAATGCGATCGATGCCCATCTCATACGCCACCTGATAAAAGAAGGTATCGGCGGACTCTTCTATCGCTTTGGTGACGTTGAGCATGCCGTGACCGGTCTTCAGCCAGTCGCGATAGCGCCGCTCGGTGCCGGGCAGCGTCCAGGTCGGCGCGCCGAAAAAGGTGGTGGTGGGCGTGATCACCCCGGCAAACAGCGCCGAAACCGCCATGTAGGGCTTCACCGTCGACGCCGGCGGGTACAGCCCCTGGGTGACGCGGTTGATGAGTGGCAAATCCGGGTTGCGGAGCAGCGCCTTATAGGCCTGATAGCCGATGCCTTTGACGAAGGGATTGGGATCGTAACTGGGGCTGGAGACCATCGCCAGAATGCCGCCGTCGCGCGGATCTTCCACCACCACCGCGGCGCGTTGCCCCTTCAGCACCGATTCGATGTACTGCTGCAGCGGCAGATCCAGCGTCAGGTAGATGTTTTTGCCGGCCTGCGGCGGCTGCTCCTTCAGCAAGCGGATCACCCGCCCGTGGTTATCCACCTCCACCTCCTGATAGCCGGTGGTGCCGTGCAGCTCGGACTCGTAATAGGCCTCGATGCCCTGTTTGCCGATGTTGCGATCGGCGGCATAGTTCTCGCTCAACCCGGCCTTGTCCAGGCGCTTGAGATCGCTGTCGTTGATCTTCGACACGTAGCCCAGCACGTGCGCCAGCTGCGCGCCGTAAGGATATTCGCGCTGCTGATAGGTATCGATAGTCACCCCGTCGAAACGGTATTGATTGACGGCGAAACGCGCCACCTCGGTGTCGTTCAGCCCCGCTTTTAGCGTTATCGGCTTGTAGCGGCTGTTGTGGTGCATGTCGTCGCGAAACGCGCTGATATCTTCCGGCGTCAGATCGACGATCGGCGTCAACGCCTGCAGCAGCGCCGATATATCGGTGATTTTGCTGGGCGTGATCTCGATGCGATACAGTGTCACGTTTCGTACCAGCGGAATGCCGTTGCGATCGAAGATCAGCCCGCGGCTTGGGGCGATCGGCAACATCTTGATGTCATTCTGGTTGGAGCGCGTCTGGTAAAAGCCGTGCTGGCGAATTTGCAGCCGGTAGAGGTTGACGACCAGCGCGCCGAAACAGACCACCACCAGCGCCAGCGCCACGGCCGCCCGGCGGATAAACAGCATCTCTTCCGCGGAGTGGTCGCGAATTTTTTCTTTTAACAGGGCCATGCGGAGCCGATACCTTTTGCGTCACATTTCCCCGCAAAATCAGGGAACTGAAAAGCCGGCAAGCATAGCGTTATCGGGCGCGACGCCCCATGAAAAGGTTGCTAATGAAATGGCATAACTGTTTCAGCATATTGGAATGTTACCGGCGGCGATTTTTTCACCGCGCGCCCCATTGAGCCGCCGTTCCTCTCAATGCTACAATGTGATCCTTATCACACTATTACCGTTATTCTCCTCCGCATTTTCCTGTCGGCGCCCTGCCGGATGCGGCTTTTTGTTACATAGGATCGAGTTCGATGAGTACCATTGCCACCGGTTTAATCATGATGCGCTGGGAGTTGCTGAGCGCCGTGATGATGTTCTTCGCCAGCCAGTTAAACGTCGTTTGCCGTAAAACCAGCCGCAATGGCATGGCGTTCATGTTCAGCAGCCTGGGCCTGTTTACCGCCTGCTGGTTCGTGATGGGCCTGATGGGCATTCACTTCACCCTCGAAGCCTTCGCCCAATTCTGGTCATCGGCCTGGGATCGCTACGTGGACGTGGTCAGCACCATGCCGGTCGATTGGCCGATGCCGTAATCTCGCCGCTGGGGGGCAACTCAGGCCGCCCCTGCAATCAGTCCGCTTCCGCAGACGGCGCCGCCGCCAGCCGCGCCATCAGCGCCCCCGCTTCGAGCAACAGCGCCTGCTCCCGCTCGGACAGACAGCTTTCCATCGCCGCCAGCAACCACGCCTCGCGTCGGGCGCGGCTTTGCTGCAGCAAACCCAGCCCGGCGGACGTCAGCCGCACCCGCACCCGGCGTTTGTCTTCGGCATCCGGCGTGCGCACCAGCAGCCCCTCGGCTTCCAGCTCGCGCAACGCGGCCGCCAGGTTTGAGGAGCGCATACGCTCCGACTCCGCCAGCAACGACGGCGTCGCCTCGCCGCCATGGCGATCGATAGCCCCCAACAGCATCAGCTGGGCCCAGGATTTTTCGTCGCTGCGCGACTCGCGCCGCATGCGGCGCACCAGCGACATTAACTGCGTGCGCAGCAGCGTCACGTCTTCAGGATGATCTTTTTTCATTGGCATCAATAGATAACGATAGATTCAATCGTACTTTCACACCGGGGGCAGGAACGGTCAACCGAAATTGGCGCGAGAGAAACCCCAGGCCGCTATTTGCGCGCGCCGGGACTGGCCAGCAACGCGCCATCCATCAGGAAAGCGAACAGCAAACCGATACCGCCGCCGAGCAGCACATTAAACGCCCTTTCCGCCGCGATTTCCGGCGCTTTTCCGGCGATAATCAATGCACAGGCGATGCAGGCGCAACGCACGCCAAAGCCTAAGGCATAACGATGAAAAGAGACCAATGTCAGCATCGTGGCCACTGTAAGCAGTTCGTAGCCCATATCGCTATGCGGTATGAGATACCCCAGCAAAATGCCGGCGGGAACCCCCATCAACGCACCTGACGCCCGCTGACGAAGCTTATTGCGCGTGGTCGCCATATCGCCGGTGATCACGCTGACGGCCGACCAGATCACCCATTGACCATAATCGAGCTGCCGCCATTCGACGAGCGCGGCAGACAGCCCGACGGCAAAAATCACGGCCAACAGCGCTTCACCGCAGGCGACCCGGGCGCCAAATCCTTCGCTGCGGTGCAGTTTAAGGTAATGACGCCATGCATTTTCAAACGGCAGATAAGCCCGTTGCCGGTGCTCTATCAGCGCGAGCGCCAACACCGGCAAAGCGGCCACCCAGAGATAGGGAAACAGTGCCCAGGCGCGTTGGATCATTGGCGCGTGCGTGCCGCCTTCTGCAATCTCGCACGCCAGATAAAGGGCCGGGATAAAGATAAAATTACCCAAGGATCGCAATTTGCCGCCGCAGGCGGATATCCCCACCGCCGCCGCCGCCGCAAAAACGCATGCCAAAATGAAGGTCGCCGGCGCCCGCATGGCGTACAGCAACGTCATGAAAACCGACAGCAGCGCAGCCGCATGCAGCATGACGCCGAGCGGCGCCAACTCAACCCTTTCGAACACGATAAACAGCGATATGGTAACCACCGAAGCCTTCAGCCAGTCGACGTTTCCGGTCGCCAGAGTCAGCGCCAGCAGCGGCGCCAACATCCACGCGCCCCGCAGCAGCAGCCGCAGGTTGATTTCGGCACGCAGCTGCATCAACGTTCGCCCAGCTGTTCCAGCGTGACGATATCGGCGATCGTCGCGAGCGTTTCCATGGAGATCCGGTGTTCTTGCGCGGTGGCTGCGGCGCAGGCCTCTTCCAGCACCCACACCTGATAATCACGATCGTGCGCGTCACGCGCCGTCGCCTGTACCGCCCAGGTGCTGCTGACCCCGCAAATTACCAGCCGCTCGATGCGGCGGGCGCGCAGTATCGCGTCCAGATTGGTGCCATAAAAAGCGCTGACGCGCGGTTTTACGATCGTTAATTCGCCCAGCTCTGACGCCAAATCGGGATGAAAAGCCGTCCCGGATTGATCCAATGCGATAGCGCCAAATTGATGTGCCTGGCCGAACATCCGGGATTGTTTGGGCTGATCGATATAACCGGCGGCGAACCCGACTTTGACCAAAATACGCAGCCAATCCTTGCGCCGCGCGAGCGCTAATGCGCTGTTTGCCCGCACGATGACGTCGCGCTCAATGACCTGCTGCGCAGAACGCGCGATTTTTCCCTCAGGATGGGTGATATCAACGATGTAATCCAAAGCGATCAATGCGGTATTCATAGAGAGCTTCTCCTTGCCGCCGACACGACGATATGGGTAGAAGATGGGGCCGCCGAGCGGCCAGGAGGAGTAGCTTAAAATAAATACCTATGATAATATAGCTATTAATTTATAGCAAAATGTAACGACACGGCTGGCTTTACGTCTGCTCACGCAATTCTTCCGCGCCAGCCCATTCGCAGTGTTATTATTAACGTGCTTAATATCCCCTCCAAATTCAACGTGGTACGACAAATCAATGGAAGCGTGGAAAATCAATCTAATCTCGGTCTGGCTCGGGTGTTTCTTCACCGGGCTGGCGATGAGCCAAATCCTCCCTTTTCTGCCGCTGTACGTCGAACAACTCGGCGTCAGCGATCATCAATCCCTCAGCCTGTGGTCCGGGCTGGTATTCAGCGGCACCTTTTTGGTCTCTGCGGTGGTGTCGCCGCTGTGGGGCAGCCTGGCCGACCGTAAAGGCCGTAAGCTGATGCTGCTGCGCGCTTCGCTGGGCATGGCGATCGTCATCGCGCTGCAGGGGCTGGCCACCAACGTGTGGCAGCTGTTCGCGCTGCGCGCCCTGATGGGGCTGACGTCCGGCTATATTCCCAACGCCATGGCGCTGGTCGCCTCGCAGGCGCCGCGCGATAAAAGCGGCTGGGCGCTGGGCACGCTCTCGACCGGGCAGATCTCCGGCGTGATCGCCGGGCCGCTGCTGGGCGGGCTGATGGCCGACCATCTGGGGTTGCGGGTGGTGTTTTTCGTCACTTCCGGACTGATGTTCGTCAGCTTCCTGGTGACGCTGTTCCTGATTAAAGAGCGGCGCATCACGGTGAAAAAAGCGGATCAGCTGAGCGGCAAGGCGGTATTCCGGTCGCTGCCCTATCCGGCGCTGATCGTCACCCTGTTCGTTTGCACCCTGATGATTCAGCTGGCCAACTCCTCCATCAGCCCGATCCTGACGCTGTTCATTCGCGAACTGTCGGGCAACGTCAGCAATATCGCCTTCGTCAGCGGCATGATCGCCGCCGTGCCCGGCATCGCGGCGCTGATCTCCGCGCCGCGCCTCGGGCGGCTCGGCGATCGCATCGGCACCGCGCGCATTCTGATCGCCGCGCTGCTGTTCACCACCGGCCTGTTCGCCGTGATGGCCTGGGTGAATACGCCGCTGCAGCTGGGCATTCTGCGTTTTCTGCTGGGCTTCGCCGATGGCGCGCTGATGCCGGCGGTGCAGGCGCTGCTGCTGAAGTATTCCTCCGATCAGGTGACCGGGCGCATCTTCGGCTATAACCAGTCATTTATGTATCTGGGCAACGTGGTCGGCCCGCTGCTGGGTTCGGGCATTTCGGCGATGATGGGGTTCCGTTGGGTGTTCGCCGTGACGGCGGTATTGGTGCTGTTCAATGCGCTGCAGCTGCGCCATCAGTTCAAAAAAGTGCAGCCTAAACGCGCGGGATAGCGGGGAATGCGAGGGAAGCGCCTCAAGCAGTGGCGGGACAATGACGCCCATCAACCGTGCCGCCACTGCCAAAGGCGGCCGTAGCCTACTCGACGCGATGAACGTTTGGTATTTATGTAAGTAAATAAAGTGTTGCAGGCGCGTAGAGGGCCGCCGCAGCGGCCCTTTTGCATCAGAACATGGTGTTGTCGTTGGCCGATTTTTCCGGCACATCCTGATTGACGTCCCAATGCTCGGTGATTTTCCCCTGATCGTTCACCCGATAAATATCCACGCTGGCAGTGCCGCGATCCTGCGGGTTATTTTGATATTTGACGTGAACGTAGACCAGATCGCCGTTGACCGCGCTGCGGTATATTTTAGCGCTGTACTGCGGGTTGTCTTTGAAGGTCTGGCTGAAGAAATCGAGGAACGGCTTGATGCCGTCGCCGACGAACGGGTTATGCTGCTTGTAGTTTTCCACAATCAGCTTCCGCGCCACGCCGATGTCATGGCGGTTGAAGAAGCCCGCGTACAGATCTTCCACCACCTTCAGCTTTTGCTGAGCATGATGATAACCGCCCTTGCCGGCCGATTTGTAAGACGCCGCCTGATCCGTTGACAGCGCCGGGTAACTCGCCAGCAGGCCGCCGACGATCGCACAGGTGATCAATGCCTTTTTCATAACTGCTCCTTAGTTTCCTGAGTGACCTACAATTTTCAGCTGCCCTTTCAGATGGGTGAAGCTGCCGTCCTTGGCGGCGATGTTGGTGTACACCTCGCCGCGCTCGAAGTCCTCGATATGCGTCACGTTGTCACCGGACTGCGGCTCATGCCAGTAGACCATGTAGACCTTCGGCCGAATTTCCACCGCGGTGTACTGCACGGTATCGGTGATGCCCTGCGACGCCTCGCCGATGCCGGTGAAGGTCATGGTCTTGTCATCGGTAAAATCCAGCTTGAAGGCGAAATCGCCAAAGGTCACCTGCACCACTTTACCAACCGCAATAAACTGCCCGTGTTTTTCCGTCATCGTCGCCGCCTTACTGTTTGTCAGGCAGGTTTGCGCCGCCGTAGCGGCAGGCAATGCCAGGGGGAAAGTCAGGGCTATCGCCAGCGCGATACCCGTTCGCTTCACTGTTTTCATCGTTCCTTCTCCTTTCCGTGGTTGAAAACGAGAATCATTATTATTTCTTAACGGTTAGCGGAAATATAAGAATAATCTCTATTCCCATCAGGCACCTGACGACGCCAAAAGAGGGTGAAAAATCGCCGTGAAATGGCGTGGCAATAGCGCGTTCTGACCCTTGGTTTTTACGCAATGAACGGGATTACTGTTTTCAGGATGAGGGATAGCTCGGGGATTCGGTAGGTCTATAGCGCAGATAGCTTTAAGCTAATGCGAATTTGTTCTTAAGCCGCCCGCCGCAGGGAGAACGGCGGCGAACGGCGCGGCGTTTAACGCAGCCAGGGCGTATAGGTGACGCCAACCAGCAATCCTTCCGGGCTGAGCAACCGGGTAACGCTTTGCCCCCACGGCTCTTCACGGTTGGCGACCAGCAGCCGATAACCGCGATCGATTAGCCCTTGGGTGGCTATCGCCATGTCGGCCACGTCAAATTCGATCCACGCCTGCGGCGCCGCGAGATCCGCCGGCCAGCGCTCGTCGCCAAAGCAGGACTGCGCCGCCTGCGCCAGCGGCCACAGGGCGAAGTGTTTCACCCCGTCCAGCGCACCCTGCTCGGCCAGCAGATAGCTCTCGTTGCCCGGCATCGGCTTGAGCGGCAGCCCCAGCGCCTCGACATAAAACGCCTTGCTCGCGTCGCTCTCACGCGTGATGGGCCCGAATCCGGCGACAAACAACACGCCCAGGCCCGCAAATTGTTGTTCCATACTTACACTCCCATCCGGTTAGCGCCCCTGCCGCACCTGCAGCGGAGCAAATCCATAGGCCGCCTTGAAGCGGTTGCTGAAATGGCTGGCGGAGCTGAAGCCGCACGCCAGCGCGATCTCGGTTATCGGCTGTTGGCTATGCCGCAACAGCTGTTCCGCCCGTTGCAGCCGCGCGCGCATCACGAACTGATGCGGCGCCAGGCCGGTGGCGTGCTTGAACATGCGGGCGAAGTGGTACTCGCTCAATCCGGCCTGCGCCGCCAGATCGGCCAGCAGCAGCGGCCGATCGAGATGGCTTGCGATATATTCCCGCACCCGCCTGGCTACCGCGGGGGCCAGGCCGCCGCGCGCCTGCGGCAGCGTCCACTGCAGCTGGCTGTAGCGTTGGATCAGGTGCGACATCAGCAGGTTCGACGCGCTGCTGAGCGCCAGCAGATTGGCGCTGTCCCGCCAGTCGCAGTTAAGCAAAAACTGGCGATACAGCAGCGTAATTTGCGGATCTTCGCCAAAGCTGCGCGGCTCTACGTTGATCGCCGCCGGGCTGCGATCCCAGGTTTGCTCCGCCAGCCGGCGCAAATGCCCGTCGGTGCAATACAGATGCACGAACGACAGATCGCTGCGCACATCCCAGGTAGATGCATACTGGCGCGGCATGATGCAGAACCGATCCGGCCCGCCGCCGTTGCGCCAGCCGCCCGGCACCTGCTGGTAGCACTCATAGCCATCGGCGACGTACAGGCTCAGGGTATGGTGGTCGGCGCTCTCCTGCGTGACGCGATCGTTGCAGTTGGACCAGGCGGCCAGCTCCACGCCGGTGCCCAGCAGCACGCTGCCGTGCAACCGCGCTTTATGCTCACGCAGTGTTTCAAACGCCTGATAGTTGGACATCGCCGGCCCCGTTGTTCGACATGCCGACAGTGTAAAGAGTGGCGCCTCGGCATGCCAGCGGCCGCCCCGCGCTTTTGGCAAAAAAAGCGCAAGAATATGCAACTGGGCGCAAGGCGCTGCAAGCGCGGCCGCACGCCAAAGCGGATACTGCGCCATCGGCTTTTTCGGAGTGAATAGAATGAATGCGCTGTTGTACCTCGCCGTGGTGCTGATTTGGGGCACCACCTGGATTGCGATCACCCTGCAACAGGAAGGCCCGGTGGCCATTCCTGTCTCGATCGCTTACCGCTTCGCCATTTCCGCCGCGGTGATGTTCGTCGTCTTGGTGTTGCTGCGGCGTCTGCGCCGCATCGCCCCGCGCGATCATTTGTTCTGCGTGTTGCAGGGCTGCTGCGTGTTCGGTTTCAACTTCTTCTGCTTTTACCACGCGGCGGCTTATATCAGCAGCGGGCTGGAATCGGTGATCTTCTCGATGGCGGTGCTGTTCAATGCCCTCAACAGCCTGCTGTTTTTCCGCCAGCGCCCCAGCCCCAACCTGCTGCCGGCGGCGCTGCTGGGGTTGACCGGCATCGTGGCGCTGTTCTGGCAAGACCTGGCCGCCACCCGCATGGCGCCGGAGCTGCTCAAAGGCATCGGTCTGAGCGCGCTCGGCACCTACGGCTTCTCGCTGGGCAATATGATCAGCGCGCGTCATCAGCGCCGCGGGCTGGATATCTTTTCCACCAACACCTACGCCATGACCTACGGCGCGATGCTGATGGCGCTGATCGCCCTGGCGCAGGGCGCATCGTTCCAGATCGAATTCAGCAGCCGCTATATCGGCTCCCTGCTGTACCTGGCTGTCTTCGGATCGGTGATCGCCTTCGCCGCCTACTTCAGCCTGCTCGGCCGCATCGGCGCCGGCGCGGCGGCTTACAGCACCCTGCTGTTCCCGCTGGTGGCGCTGACCATCTCGACGATCTACGAAGGCTACCAGTGGCACTTCAACGCCGTGCTGGGGCTGTGCCTGATTCTGCTGGGCAACCTGGTGATGTTCGCCAAGCCGGGGCTGAGGTGGCGACGGGCAGGTATGCCAAAACAAAATTCAACCCTTTGAAGCCATTGGCGAATATCGTTATCATCAGGTTTTGCTGATAACGGATGATGGCCAATGCTCAGAAGCGATGATGTGACACCCCGCGCCTACAAACAGGTGGACGTTTTCACCGCCACGCCGCTGCTCGGCAATCCCGTGGCGGTGGTGCTGGAAGCCGAAGGGCTGAACGACGCGCAGATGCTGGCATTGGCCCGTTGGACCAACCTTTCGGAAACCACCTTTGTGCTTAAACCGACGCACCCGGCGGCGGATTATAAAGTGCGCATCTTCACTACCGAAAAAGAGCTGCCCTTCGCCGGCCACCCGACGCTGGGCACCGCACACGCCCTGCTGGAAGCCGGATTGGCGCCTAAACGCCCCGGAACGGTGATGCAGGAATGCGGCGTCGGCCTGGTGGCGATCAATATCCTGCCGGAAGGCGCATTGGCGTTCGCCGCGCCCGAAGTCAGTTTTCGCGCGATGGCGGTTGAGGAAACAGAACGGCTGATGGCCGCTTTACAGCCGGCGGTGATTGAAGCCGATACCCTGCCGGTGATTGCCGAGATGGGCATTCGCTGGCTGATGGTGCGCCTGCCGGACGCACCATCCTGCCTGGCGGTGACGCCGGATCAGGCCACGATTAAACGGCTGCAAACGGCTTGCGATGTGGATGGCGTGGTGATCTATGGCCCCTGCTCCGCAACCGAACCGGCCGATTACGAAATGCGCGCGTTTATGGTGGAATGCGGTGTTTTGATTGAAGATCCGGTGACCGGCAGCGCCAACGCCTGCCTGGCGCGCTTACTGAAGGCCAACCGCTTCCCCGACGGCGACCGAACCGCGCAGGGCTACCTGGTGCGCCAGGGCACCCAACTGAAGCGAGATGGCCGCGTGAGCGTGCGCTTTATTGACGGCGAGCCCTGGATCGGCGGGCAGTGCTGCACCCTGATTAACGGCACATTGGGTATTTAGTTTGGGGGGAGTGGTTTTATCTGCCTATTCGGCTTGCCCTAATGAGGCTCAGTAATTATCTCTCACTGTAAGTGAGTTCAGCTAGCGGAGGTTAATTTTAAAGAGTTTTTTTGTTGAAATTATTGCATTAATAATACCAACTGATTAGCTCCATCAAAGGATAAAATATTATCACAATTCAATTTAACGTCATTATTTTCAAAATCACAGCTAAATATGTAGTTCCAACCAGGAACACCCCAATATGCAGTATCAATGTTACTCAACCCAAAGCTAGTTTCACAGATCACACAAGGGTTAACCTTTCCATACCAAAACAATACATGTGAACACTTTTCAAATGTACTGCCTTTCAACCACTCATTCATTCTAACATATTGATTTTCATCGTCGTTATCCAGTATCTCCTGCGCACTTATCAATCTGTGATTTAATTTTGAAAAATCCAGATGCCCAGCTACCCAAGGTAGAGCGGATAATTTATCAAATAGTGCCATAGATAGAGAAAGGTTAATCGTAGCATAATGCTGGAAAACCCACTCATTAATTATATTGTCATCAATAAATTTCATAAAGTATTTTCTCAAATAGATTTAAACATTATTCGTCAACGGGTTTCTCCCAATAAATTATTTTCTCCATTTCCCTTTCTATATCATCCATATTATCCATCCCTAATTCATGACTAAACCTTTCAGAAATAACCCCTCTTACTTTTGATAAGCGGCCAGTAACATTATTTTTATCAATAAACTGCGTAGTTTCCTCACAATATGCATTTCTCACCTTCTGACTTACTTCCCCACTTGCATCGGTATAATAATGCCGTGCAATGTTCCGCAATGATATCAAAATAAACTCTATCTCAGATAATATATCTATTGCTTCATGGCCAGATAGAAATATTCTCTCATTCTCTTTATTTAGTTTCATTTGTAAAATCACCCATATTAAAAAACAGACTCTTCCATTGTTCAAGGCACTCCTCAAACTCATCTATACTCGAAACAATCATAGACTCTTCGGTGTACTCATTAAAAATCTCCACACCATTAGGTTTAATAGTTATAGTATGAGAGTTTCCCGTTCCCTCCCAAAATGGCAGATTTCCAGATCTTACAAGTTTACAAGCCTCAATAAACTCATTGACACCATAAAAACCTCTTTGGATATCATCCTTTATAAAGTCAGTTAGTATCCTATAGTCACTATTAGATTCTATAGACGGATAACCGTCATCACAGATAAAAAACCTCATGACAATCCTCCATGCTCTTTATTTCCTCATTCAATTCCTGCACACTCAGCAATCAAACTATCACCATTTCCTCAGGTTTTAGCACATTGACCTTCAGTCGGAATCCAGCACTTGAATCTATAGCAACCGTTGAATCATGTAATATGGTTGCAGAAACGAAGGGGTTGGAGTTTTCCGAGTAAACAACCCAAACTAGCTTTTCTTCGCGATCCAAATAAGCGATAAAACCTTCTGAACCATAGCTCCCTTCCCCTAAACATAAGTATCCACCACAACTCAAATTAATTTTTTTTATTACATCAATAGTAGTAACCTCATCTTTATTTTTTTCATAGAACTCAAAAAAATCGAAACATCCCGATTTAGATACTTTAGGCGTGGGGTAGGATATGATATCGATCAACTCAGCTCTACCATCTGAAAAATACAGAGCATTTTTAATCGGTAATTCACCAGCTTCCCACAGTTCAGTAATTACATTCTTCATTTTTATGGACACATCTTAAACGGAACAACTCACATCGACGTATTCAGCACATACGGATAAAGGTTCAACCCACCGCGCAGCCCTATCGGCTCCAGCGTGGTAAAACACCAACCTAGGAACAGGTTGTATGCAGGCCACTTTCGTCATCCTGATATTGCCCGACGTAGCGAGCGGTTGCTGATATTTCGCGCCCTGCCGCTTCGCCGTGCCGGCTATCGTCTGGCCCTGCAACTTGCCAGCTTAGCTCATCATTTCATAGAAATAAACTTTCATCTATGCCACTCACTTTCGTTTAAAGCCTCACCAACTTTTTTCATTTTTTATAGATATGTTATTGTTGGTTATATCAAAACAGATATAGAAACCCAGCGTAGATTGAAAATAAACACATTTGCCAGCCTCAATAACGTTAACAAAAGGATTAGATGTTGTTGAGTACATGGACCATTTTAATCTATTAGTTCCATCTGTACGTGCAATAAACCCTTCATTGCCCATTTCACCCTCACCACATAACAAGAAATCACCGTCAGGAAGTTGCACTTTGTTATTCACTTGAATCTCTGACCACACCTCGTCATACTGTTCAATCAATGCATTCAAGGTTGTCTCATTACCTAATAAGACTTTATACTCTTTATTAAAGGTGCCTTTGAATTTATAATTCATCTCGAATTCAATATCTATTTCCCTTACAACACCTACATCATTAATGATTACATCTAATCCGACCAGTTGATTGTTTTCCCACTTACTCTGCATTTCTTTAGCTATCATTTGCAACTCCCCATTTTTTTGTTCTTGCTAACAATTGTTGGCTTCTTAGGTGTTCCAGTTGCTGGTAACTGGACCCTAGGAACATCAGAATTCTTAGGTTTAGAGTTCAGTTTTTTATTGAGATTACTCCCATACGTACCTCCAGTTGCTGGTGGTGGTAACGGATCAGATAAATTGACCCTCTTAATTGGTACAGATTCTACATTAGCCATTTGCGCTGCATATAACCTGCGGTTGTCTAGAGAGACTAATTGCCCATCTACTTCGGCAACATTTAATGGTCCACTTCGATTCCAATCCCAATTATTATTAGACATATCAGTATATATCCAGTTACGTTATCAGATATATATGCTTGAGAATAATTTAACGACGAAGGATTAACCCATTCAATACTCAACCCCAGCGGATCCACCCACATCAGCGGGTTCGGCGCATACTGATAAAGGTTCAGCCCGCCTTCCAACCCTATCGGATCCTGCGTGGTGAAACGCCCCACCTCGGGTTCGTAGTAGCGGAACAGGTTGTAGTGCAGGCCGCTTTCGTCGTCCTGATATTGTCCGGCGTAGCGCAGCGGCTGCTGATATTGCGCACCCTGCCGCTTCGCCGCGCCGGCCACCGTCTGGCCCTGCAGCTTGCCGAAGGTGTCGTATTGCCCGGACCAGCACAGGTTGCCCGCCGCGTCGGTCACTTCCAGCGGCGCGCTGTTCAGATCGGTGTGATACCAGTAAATATCCGCCGAGCGGCTGTCGCCCGCCTGCTCCAGCGCCGCCAGCGGGCTCCACGGGCTGGCCGGATCGTAGATCCAGCTGCGGCGGCTGCCGTCGTCGCGCTGCTCCTGCAGCAACCGGTAGCCCTGCCACAGGAAGCATGTAAATAACTAAAGTCGCCCTGTCAATTAAGAATCAACTTAATATCCTAGCGAGGATATATAACAACCTTTCCCTTATTGTTATTAAAATAAATTTCACTAATTTTACCATCATCATAAACACATGATAAAATAACATATGGTAAAGGAGAGTAATTACTTACCGTCAATATACTATCGATTCTGCCATCTTTATAAAAGTAATGATAACCAGATAAATTGCCATCATCATTTGCAAAAAAAGCTTTAGATGGCTGCCCTTGAGAGTTTAAAAAAACTCTACTTATAGCTAAATAGTTGCCCTTTACATCCTGTCTTATTTCAAGAACCTCATCACCATCTCTAATGACATAAGATGTATCCGCCACAACTCCTTTTGAGTTATAGCTGCCGATTTTATTTACAAGGCCATCATTTGAAAAATAGCAATATGCATTACTTTTGTTCTTAGGCTCTTTACTCAATATTTCTCCGGTTTTAAAGCCGGTTAACTCATTGTAAAATGGAATAATACTAAAGGCATTAGTTTTAGACCAAGATACAACCTTTGATTCCGTATGGCTAATAGAAGATATTTTTTCAGCTAATAGCTCTTCATTCGAAAAAAGAGACTGCACTTCATCTAAATCAGCCCTTATACCATCAGCTACTTCTTTCATTTTATCACCATTATAAAGTAGGGATTCTACCATTTGCAAGAGGAAATACCTTACCTCCCTCAAGCTCACTTTTTATTTGCTTAAGAGAAGATAAGAACTCTTTATCCGTCTGACTGTTAATAAGTTTATCATAAACATATTGTTTATATGCATTGCCATGTATCCCATTGCCTTTGTGGGCAGTCGTTAAAGTACCTTCTATACGGTCAGCCCTAGTATTAGGAAGCCAAACTCCATTCTTTGAATTATTAATATCAATATCGAGATCATCCATTCGTTTTCTTAATGCAACCATTCGGGCATCAGAAGAGTTGGACATTATAATATGGTGCGCATCATATTTCCCTCCCCCCATAGGTTGTGGCCCCAGATTTCGGGCAAGCTTAGCTGCATCAGTCGAGCAACTCATCAACCCCAACGGATCCACCCACATCAGCGGGTTCGGCGCATACTGATAAAGGTTCAGCCCGCCGCGCAACCCTATCGGATCCTGCGTGGTGAAACGCCCCACCTCGGGTTCGTAGTAACGGAACAGGTTGTAGTGCAGGCCGCTTTCGTCATCCTGGTATTGCCCGGCGTAGCGCAGCGGCTGCTGATATTGCGCGCCCTGCCGCTTTGCCGCGCCGGCCACCGTCTGGCCCTGCAGCTTGCCGAAGGTGTCGTATTGCCCGGACCAGCACAGGTTGCCCGCCGCGTCGGTCACTTCCAGCGGCGCGCTGTTCAGATCGGTGTGATACCAGTAAATATCCGCCGAGCGGCTGTCGCCCGCCTGCTCCAGCGCCGCCAGCGGGCTCCACGGGCTGGCCGGATCGTAGCTCCAGCTGCGGCGGCTGCCCTCGTCGCGCTGCTCCTGCAGCAACCGGTAGCCCTGCCACAGGAAACGGGTCGTCTGTTCGGTTTTGCCCTTGTAGCGCACCGCCTTGCGGCTGCGGCGGCCCAGCGCGTCGTAATGATACTGCGCCTCGAATTCGCCCTGCGGGCCGCGACCGTGCGCCTGCACCAGCCGGTTGTCGGCGTCGTAGCGGTAGTGCTGTTCATACAGGCCGTTGCGCCGGCTGATCAGGTTGCCCTGCGCTCGCCCAGCAGGTTATCCGCCAGATCGTACACCAGCCGCGCGCCCGCTTTGCCTGATTGGGTTCGCGGTGTTGCAGCAGGCGGCCTTTGATGCAACTAACAATCTAATGTTTTTACTCTTCCTTTTTTATTTTTAAAGAACCTAATATCTCCTTTTCAAGCTTTGATCTTATATCTCATATTTAATGCTGCACACTAAAGAGCCCCAAAGAAAGGATCCTTTCGACAGCTTGTCGGTCACTCTTCTTCGATGCACTCATCACTTATGATCGATAATCCATCAAGTTGATTAAACGCATTCTTCAAGAATTTGTACCTGCTGAGTTTTTCTGGATTCTTCCCATTAGTGAAAGACACCTTAATTATCGTGCTAAACTCTTTGTTATCTTCCTCTAACCACTCATTAGAGTGAGGAATATAATTATCAGTAATGGTTAACTTGTCCGCATAAAGGCCAGTATATGCAAAGTAAACACCAAAATAGGAACTATCATACTCCGAGCAAGTTATATCCCATTTATCGTCCAGTAATTTGCTCGCTTCTTTTTTTGATATAACACTGCCATATTTTAAAAAATATAATTTTTTCATAATTTATCCACCACATTTACCAGGTATTCTAGTTCCCTTTCCTTTAGCCTTAACTTCAGCAGCAGACTCAAAGACCATTGCGTTCACAGGTCTACCTCCTGACATTTTGGATAATTTTTGCAATGTATCATCAATACCTAATTTCTTAGCCATTTCACTACCCATATCAATTGGTCCAGTGCGCCCTCCTTTTCCTATTCCCAACTGCTCTGCTTTTTGATATAGCTCAGGATGTGAAATAGCAACGTCAAAATCACTAACACGGCCAACATCAAATGGTTGACCTGTAGAGAAACTTACCCCCGATACGGAGCTTCCTTGCATATATGAAACTGTGCCGGGATATCCTAATTTACTCATTCCTGCCTGTAATGCTTCACCGAACTGTTTAAATTGGCCGAAACTATTAAAGCCATGTGGAACTCCTTCTACAGATAACCCCAGCGGATCCACCCACATCAGCGGGTTCGGCGCATACTGATAAAGGTTCAGCCCGCCGCGCAACCCTATCGGATCCTGCGTGGTGAAACGCCCCACCTCGGGTTCGTAGTAACGGAACAGGTTGTAGTGCAGGCCGCTTTCGTCGTCCTGATATTGCCCGGCGTAACGCAGCGGCTGCTGATATTGCGCGCCCTGCCGCTTCGCCGCGCCGGCCACCGTCTGGCCCTGCAGCTTGCCGAAGGTGTCGTATTGCCCGGACCAGCACAGGTTGCCCGCCGCGTCGGTCACTTCCAGCGGCGCGCTGTTCAGATCGGTGTGATACCAGTAAATATCCGCCGAGCGGCTGTCGCCCGCCTGCTCCAGCGCCGCCAGCGGGCTCCACGGGCTGGCCGGATCGTAGCTCCAGCTGCGGCGGCTGCCGTCGTCGCGCTGCTCCTGCAGCAACCGGTAACCCTGCCACAGGAAACGGGTCGTCTGTTCGGTTTTGCCCTTGTAGCGCACCGCTTTGCGACTGCGGCGACCCAGCGCGTCGTAATGATACTGTGCTTCGAACTCGCCCTGCGGGCCGCGGCCGTGCGCCTGCACCAGCCGATTGTCGGCGTCGTAGCGGTAGTGCTGTTCGTACAGGCCGTTGCGCCGGCTGATCAGGTTGCCCCAGGCGTCGTAACGGTAAAACAGTTTTTGCCAGTGCGTCAGGCGGTTGTCGGCGATCGGCGCCAGCGGCAGATGCGCGTCGATGTCGCTCTGCGGGCTGCGTTCGCCCAGCAGGTTATCCGCCAGATCGTACACCAGCCGCGCGCCCGGTTTGCCCTGATTGGGCTCGCGGTGTTGCAGCAGGCGGCCTTCGGCGTCGTAACCGTAGTGCACTTCGCCGCGCAGCGCGTCGCTCACCCCGGCCAGCTCGCCGCGGCCGGTGTAGCGATAAGCGCGCCACAGCACGCCGTCTTCCGGCCGGGTCAGTTTGTCGTGGCCAAAGGCGCTGCTCTGCCAGCTGCGGCGGCCCATGGCGTCGTAACGCCGCTGCTGCTGCAGCGCGCCCTGGCTGCGGCCGGTTTCCCGGTGCAGGCGATCGCGGGTGAACTCGCTCACCACCTGCTGGTTGAATTTGATGGCGCTGGCGTGGCCGGAACCGTAATACAGCCACTGCAGGCGATCGCCCTGGGGCAGCGTCAGCGCCTGCAGGTTGGCCAGCGCATCCCATTGGTATTGCAGTTCGCCATTCACGCCCTGCTCGCCGAGCAGCCGCCCGGCAGCGTCATAGCGCATCTGCACGCTGTCCGGCTCGATGCCCAGCGCCGCGCCGCTCGCCGTCGGCAGGCGGTTCAGCTCGCGCAGCCGCCCCATGGCGTCGAAACGGTAATGCCATTCCGCGCTGGCGTTGCCGCGCCAGACCAGTTGCCCGGCCTCGTCGAAGCGGAAGCGCTGTTCGCGCTGCGTCAGCTCGCCCGCGCTGCCCGGCAATCCGACCTCACGGTGCTCCTCCAGCAGCCCGGCCGCGCCGTAGCGATAATAATGGCGGGTGTCGTCCGGGCGCTCTTCGGTCAGCACGCGGCCCACCGCATCGTAGCTGAAGCGGTAGTCGCCGCCGTTGCCGTTCTCCAGCCGCGTCAGCCAGCCCTGCGGGCTGTAGTGATAGCGCCGGGTGCGATTGATGCGATCGGTGATGCTGACCGGTAGCCCCAGGGCGTTGTACTGCCAGCGGGTCAGGCTGCCCAGCGCGTCCTGATGTTCGGCCAGCTGGCCGTGCGCGTTCCAGTTAAAGCGCTCTTCGCCGCCGTCCGGGTGGATCAGGGTATGCAGGCGGCCGCCGTTATCCCACAGGTAGCGCGTCTGGTGGCCTTCGGCATCGGTCTGCGCCGTCAGTTGCCCCAGCGCATCGTAGGTATAAGCCGTGACGCTGCCGGAACAGTCGGTGTAGCGCGTCAGCTGGCCACGGGCGTCCCACTCCAGCTTCACTTCCCCGCCCAGCGCGTCGATCACGCTGGCCGGCAGGCTCTCTTCGTCATCCGGATAGCGGTACAGCGTGGCATTGCCCAGCGCATCGACATAGCGCGTCGGGCGCCCCAGCGTGTCCCAGTGCTGCGCTTCGCTGCTGCCGTCCGGGTATGCGACGGCGAACAGCCGGCCGCTGTTGCGCGAATATTGATAGCGCGTCACGCGGCCGAGCGGATCGGTCTCCGACAGCAGGCGGCCGTAAGGATCCCATTCGCTCCGGCGCTGCGCGCCGCCGGGCAGCAGCACGCTGCACAGTTCGCCGCGTTGGTAGATAAAGCCGTAGCGGCGCTGGTCGAAATCGGTGTACTGCGCCACGTTGTCGTCGTCATCCAGCCGCCACTCCGCCCGTTTGCCGTCGCCGCGCACCGCGCTGCGGCGCCCGCCGGCGAAGTCATAGCCGAACTCAAGGGATTCTCCGGCGCTGTTGCGATAGGCCGTCACGCGCGGCACGCCGTCGATCTCTTGCCATTGGTATTCGTTCAGCAGTCCGGCGGCGTCCTGGTGGCTGATCATCAGGCCGTCGCGCCAGCCAAAGCGGCGCGTCACCTCACCGGCGCGGTTGCTCACCGTCGTCAGTTGGCCCTGCTCATCGTAACCGTAGCGCGCCAGCGTCCGTTCGCCTTCGGCGGTTTGCAGCGCCACTTCGCACAGGCGGCCCTGCGCATAGCGGCACATCAGGCGCTGCCCGGCGCTGTCCACCAGTTCATTCAGCAGCCCCTCGTCGTCGTAGAACAGCGAGGTGGCGTTGCCGATGGCGTCGGTGATCATGCTGAGCCGGCTCGGCCGATCGCCCGCCAGCGGCGGATAGTGGAAAATCTGTTCGCCGACGTCAAACAGCTGCCAGCTGCCGTCGTCGTTGTGCATCAGCCAGCATTTTTCGGCTTCGCAATAGGTTTTGTGGCCGCGCGGCACCCTAGGGAAAGCGACGAAGTCGCCGGAAGGCGCGCGCCACACCAGGCCGTCCTGATACGGCTGCAGGCTGCTCTCCCAGAACAGGTTCCAGCCGCGGCCCAGCACGCCGTCGCCGGGGTTACCGCTGCGCCAATAGCGCTGCCAGGCGACCGGCAGGCGCGATGGCAGCACGAAATCGAGATCGTCTTCGCCGTCGAGGAATTTCTGGCCGCTGACGATATCCACCGGCCGGGCGATAATGCCGACCGCGGCGGTCGCGGTCATCAGGGTGCCGGCTCGGCAGGCGATGCGCGCCAGTTTGTTGATGCCGGGCAGTTTGCCCAGCAGTTTGCCGAGCGCCCCCAGCTTGCCGGCGGCGCCGCCCACGCCGCCCACCAGGCCGGCGAACAGCAGCGTCAGATCGGAGACCTTATACAGCCAATCCGGCACTTCGGGCTTGATCGGCAAGGTGGTGACGGTGCCGCCGCCGATAAACACGTTGGGCGAACCTTCCATCACCTGCGCGTCGCAGTTGGTTTTGTCCCCCACGCGCGAGGCGGGCTGGCCGTTGATGCTGACCTTGTCGGAGCCCTGCGCCATCTGCATGCTCGGGCCGTCGTCGCTGCAGGCCACCTGGCTGTTGGTGGCGAGCGCGGCGGGTTTGCCGTTGATGAAGACGTTGGGGGAGCCGGTGACGATATTGCCTTTGGGGGTCAGGCTACCGGCACCGGCGTCGGCAATGCCGTCGCGCGCCGCGGTGGCCGCCTCCCCGGTGAGATACCCCACCGCCAGGCTGGCGCCGATGAGCAGCACGCCGACGCCGATACAGGAAGCCGCCAGGCCGGCGACGAACAGCGCACCCGCCGCCAATGCGCCTGCGGCGGCGATCAGGCCGCCGACAAGGGTGCCGGCAATCATGCCGGCCAGGGCATGGGAATGCCCGATGGTATCGCCGACGCGGGCCGCTTCGGTCATCGTAAGTTCCTTTTACGCAAAAAGTTCATCGTTAGGCCGCCCGGTAGCTGTTCAGCACCTGCTGCAGCAGCGCGTCGTCTTGCGGCGTCAGCTTGCGCGCCATCGCCAGGGTGAACACCAGCACCCGGCCTTCCGCCAGCGCGAACACCGCCTGGTTCTGCCAGATGCGTTTGCCGTCGCGCAGGTAGCTGGCGCGCACCCACTCACCGGCGGCCAGCCCATCGCCCAGCGACGCCGGCTCGCGGCTTTTGAACGCCCAACCTTTCAGCCCCTGCGCCAGCGCATCAAGCTGGCGAGTGACGTAGCTTTCCAGGTTCTCCGCCGGCTGCAGCGCATCGCGGGAAATATTGACTGAGGGGGAAACATCATCGCCGGCCAACAGCACGTTGACGGTGCGATCGGCATAGCCTTCCGGCAAAGCGACGCTGCCTTCGCTGAAAGCGCAGCGGGATAAAGCGGACATGCGAGGATCCTTTTGCATAAATAATGCTTAAGCATCGCATAACTTAGCCTTGAAATAAAACCATCAGATACTGCGAATGTTGCACGGCGTGACCCCGTTCACTGTGAAAAAGACCGTTGTCGGAATCTTGCCGGGAATCAAACCGTAATATTACAGAATTATCTGAAACCACTGGCGCGCCAGCGCGCCGATTGTGGCTATACTCGGCTATCGCCCTTTTCAGGAGATCAGGATGCTGAGATTAACCCGCCGCGCGCTGTTGTGCGCCACGTTGGCCGCGTTCACCGCCGGCGCCGCCGAAACGCCGAAATTCGGCCCGGAGCTGCAGGGCTTTCACTACCCCTACCCGTTGCAACAATTCAGCTTCACCTCGCAGGGGCAGCCGTTAAAAATGGGCTATATGGACGTGCCGCCGGAAGGCGCCGCCAACGGCCGCACCGCGCTGCTGCTGCACGGTAAAAACTTCTGCGCCGCCACCTGGCAGGACACCATCAAGGCGCTGAGCAAGGCCGGTTACCGCGTCATCGCGCCCGATCAAATCGGTTTTTGCTCCTCCACCAAGCCGGCGCATTACCAGTACAGCTTCCAACAGCTGGCGCAAAATACCCACGGCCTGCTGCAGAATCTGAACATCAGCAAGGCCATCGTCATCGGCCACTCCACCGGCGGCATGCTGGCCACGCGCTACAGCCTGATGTATCCGCAGGCGGTGGAACGGCTGGTGATGGTCAACCCGATCGGCCTTGAGGACTGGAAGGCGAAAGGCGTGCCGTGGCGCAGCGTCGATCGGTGGTTCGAGCGCGAGCTGAACACCACCGCCGAGGGCATCCGCAACTATGAGCAGCGCACCTACTACGGCGGCCGCTGGAAGCCGGAGTACGATCGCTGGGTGGATATGCTGGCCGGGCTGAACAACGGGCCGGGCCACCGCCTGGTGGCGTGGAACTCGGCGCTGATCTACGACATGATCTTCACCCAGCCGGTGTATTACGAGTTCAAGGATCTGCAAACGCCCACCACGCTGATGATCGGCACCGCCGACACCACCGCCATCGGCAGCGATATCGCCCCGCCGGCGGTCAAGGCCAAGATCGGGCACTACGCGGTGCTGGGCAAGCAGGCGGCGAAACTGATCCCGCACGCCACGCTGATCGAATTCGCCGGGCTGGGCCATGCGCCGCAAATGGAGGAGCCGGCGCGCTTCCATCAGGCGTTGCTCAAGGCGCTGCAACCCTGAGCGGCCGGTTGGCGCAGCCGGCGCGCGGCGGCTAAACTTTCAGCTGGCACTCAATTGCAGGAGACAGCCATGCGACAGATTATTGCCAGCGCGTTCGTCAGCCTCGACGGCGTTATGCAGGCGCCCGGCGGGCAGGACGAAGACCGCAGCGGCGGCTTTCGCTTCGGCGGCTGGACCGCCCCCTATTGGGATGACGCCGTCGCGGAAACGATGGGCGAACTTTTCTCTGCGCCTTTCGATCTGCTGCTCGGGCGGCGCACCTACGATATCTTCGCCGGCTACTGGCCGCATATCACCGACGAGGCCGACCCGTTTTCCGCCGATATCGCCCGCACGTTCAATCAGGCGGCCAAGTACGTCGCCACCCACCACGGCGAGACGCTGACGTGGGAGAACAGCCAGTGGCTGGGGCAAGACATCCTCGCCCGGCTGCGCGAGCTGAAGCGCACCCAGGGGCCGGTGCTGCTGGTGCAGGGCAGCAGCACGCTGATGCAACAGCTGCTGGCCAACGATCTGGTGGATGAACTGCGCTTGCTCACCTACCCGGTGCTGCTCGGCGGCGGCAAGCGGCTGTTCGATGACAACGCGGCGCCGGCGGCCTTCACGCTGACCCACTCGGTGGTCTCGCCCGGCGGCGTCATTGTGGCTCACTACCGCCGCGCCGGCGCGGTGAAAACCGGCTCTTTCGTGGCGGAAAGCGCCGCGGCGGCCCAGTCGTAAAAAAAGGGCCGGTCGGCCCTTTTCTCTTTCCCTTCCTCACCTCAGGCAAACAAAATATCGCTCTGCTCCACCTGCCCGACCACGTGGATCTTGAAGTCGGCGGCATAGCTGTTGCTCTGGGTGTTCATCAACAGATCGGTGGTGCCGTTGAAGGCGTCGAAGTTGAGCTGGATCTCGCCTTTCTGGCCGCTGAAGGCGCTGCCGCTGTCGATAAAGCGCAGCTCGCTCAGGCTATTGTTGAAGCGCAGGCCGGAGAGATCGATCTTGTCGATGCCGTGCTCGAAGTCTTCAATCACGTCGAACGCCGCCACCGTCGACTCTTTGGCGTTGAGATAGACGAAATAGTCGGTGAAGTTGTTGGCGTCTTTGCCGCCCCACAGATGGTCCGCCCCCCGCCCGCCGTACAGGATGTCGGAACCGGCGTTGCCCGCCAGCAGGTTGTCCTGATCGTTGCCGATGAGCAGATCGCGCCCGCTGCCGCCGATGGCGTTCTCGATGATCGCCCCGCGCGCGATGGCGACGTTCTGCGTGCCGCCGCCGACGCTGGAGAACGCGCCGTCGTTCAGGTTGATCATCTGCTGCTGGCTGTAGCCGGAGAAGTCCAGCGTGTCGTTGCCGCCGGCGTCCCACACCGCGAAGTTGACCGGTTTGCCGTTGTCCGCCGTGGCGGTCAGGAAATCACGGCCGCTGTTGGAGTTGAAGCCGTACACCGTGTCGCCGGTGCGGGTGTTCATGTTGGCGCCGTACAGCTTCTGGATCGCGGCGATGTCATCCACCATCGGCCCATAGCCATACACCCCTTTGGTGTCGGCGCCGGTGTAACCGGCGTTGAAATAGCTCATGATCGAGTATTGCAGCGAATCCTGATAATAAGCCGCGTCGTTCTGGTAACTCGGGTTGCCTAACGATGCGTCATAAGATCCCGGATGCGCCAGCCCCAGGGCATGCCCCAGTTCGTGGGTGAAGGTCTGGCTGCTGAAGTCGCCGCTAACCGGCGCCTTATGGGTGGCGAAATTTTTGTTGAACCACACCGTGCCCGCAAAGGCGTTATCGCTGCCCGATTTGGAACTCGGCGGGTAATAGGCGTAAGCATTGATGGCATTCGGGCCGCTGCCGGCTGCGGTGCTGCCGTCGGCGCGCTGGGTGAAGTAAGCGAAGGTGATATCCGCGCGGTGGTTGATATCGGTGGACGCCGCCTCGGTGAAGGTTACGTTCGCCACGTCGGCCCACGCCTGCATCGATTTCAGCGCCTGAGCCTGCGCCGCCTGGATCAACGGCTGCAGCCCCTTGTCGCCGTCACCGGTCTGGCCGATGCGGTTCAGCGCGCTTTGCGTCAGGAAGGAATAGGTCAGCGCGACCGGCTGGTGATACACCTGGTCGCCGTTGTGCGTCAGGCCCGGCCGCGTCAACTGATCGGCGGCGCGATCGAAGCTGAAGTTATCACGGATTTTACCCAAATTATTAATCGCCGCCCCGCCGCGCTGGTTACTGTACAGGTTAGCGTTGTCCAGCGTGAACAGCGCGCCGTAGCCCAATCCGTCATAGAGGCTGCCGGGCTGGTGATAGTAAAACTGATAGTTATGATCGTTGGGGGATGTGGCGGCCAGGCTGGTGAACTCATCATCATCTTGCAAAATGTCGTTGTGGCGACTGCTCATTGCATTCTCCTTTTACACACTAGGAATCCACTCGATTTGTAAGACTATTCATCAGTCGTTCTTATCTAAGCCGAGGCTTAGGATTGACCAGTATAGTGACTCACTCCGGCGACGCGAGCCCGCCCAGCCTGGCTTCACCGCGCCGGGCGTTAAGAAGGAGATAACCATAACAATTTGTATTCTCACTATATTAATGAGAAAAATAAGCGCAATAACAGGTTAATCACTCGTCTTTTCGCGCCTTTTAGCGACGGTTAGATCAGAATAATCGAGGATTAAAAAACCTAATCCTTGCCTCATCATCCCGCCGGGAACGTGCTAAGGTGTGAACGGACAGCCGAAAGGAGTGACCCGATGCCAACCCATTTCCTTATGCGCGCCTTGCGTCGCGCCAGCCTGACAGGAGTCGTTATGAGCGTATTGTGCAGCAGTGCCCTGGGCAGTTCACTGCCGTTGCTGGAACCCGCCGCGCTGAAGGGCGACTGGCAGCTCGCCGCCATCGGCGACGGTAAAGCCGTCTGCGAGGTGCAGCTGAGCGACGAAACGGTAGCCAACACCAACGCTTTCCGCTTCAGCGCCTCCGCCGAGTGCCTGCAGCCGCTGGCGCTGCACGCGCTGCCAGTCGCCTGGCGGCCGACGCCGGACGGCATGACGCTGACCGACGCTGAAGGGAGCATGGTGGCGTTTCTGGCCCTGACCGCGCCGAAGCGCTATGAGCTGATCGACCGCAACGGCCCTTCACGCTTTGTGCTGATCCCGCGCTAATCCTTCAGGCAAACAGCAGGCCGAGCAGCGCGCCGCCCGCCAGCACCCACAGCGGATTGAGGCGCTTGCTCATGCTCAATCCCGTCGCCAGCGCCACGATCGCCGCCAGCCGCCAATGGGGCGCGGAAGCCTCGGCGATCAAAAGGCCGCTGGCCACCACCAGCCCCACGGTCAGCGGCACCAGCCCGGCCTGCACGATGCGGCGCCACGGACGATCCTTAAAGCGCCGCCAGGCGCCCATCACCAATAGCGTAACGATGGAAGACGGCCCGAACTTGGCGATCGAAGAAACCAGCAGCCCCGCCCAGCCGGCCACGTGCCAACCGACCAGCGGCACGATCATCATGTTCGGCCCCGGCGCGGCCTGCGCCATGGCGAACAGCGCGCTGAACTCCTGGGCGCTCATCCACTGATGCACCTCTACCACCTGCCGCTGCATCTCCGGCAGAATGGTCATGCCACCGCCGAACGCCAATAAAGAGAGCTCGGTGAAGATCAGCGCCAACGCCATCAACACCCCGCTCATGACGGCCACCGCCACATCAGCAGAATGCTCAGCGGCGCCAGCACCAGCATGGTCGGCAACAGCGGCAGGCGCAGCCAGGCAATGGCGATCAGCGCCAGCGCGACGATCGCCAGCGCCGGCCATTTGCCGCGCAGCGGCAGCAGCATCTTGATCCCGGTCGAGAGCAGCAGCCCGGCGGCCGCGGCGGCCAGCCCGGCGAACACATGCTGCACATGGGGATCGTTTTGGAAGCGGGCGTACACCACGCCCAGCCCCACCACGATCGCCGTCGGCGCGCTGATGAGGCCCAGCAAGGCGCACAGCGCGCCGCGCAGCCCGCGAAATTCCATCCCCACCGCCACCGACAGGTTGATCACATTGCCGCCGGGCAAAAACTGGCACAGGCCGAGCAGCTCGGTGAACTGTTCCGCGTTCAGCCAGCGCCGGCGTTCCACCAACATGCTGCGCGCCATCGGCAGTACGCCGCCGAAGCCGATCAGCCCCAGCCACAGAAAGCCCAAAAACAGCGCCGCGTTGCCCGGCGCTGCCGCCGGGTGCGGTTTTAACGTATTGATATCTGACATGACATTGCCGTTCCACATCGCTTGTTTTGATGTCTGGTATCATGCGCGCCGCCGTGCCATGATGTCTAATGCATTCCGGAACAAAGAAAGATACCTTTGAGGTATGGCAATGATTGAACTGCGTCGCCTGCGGGCGTTCGTCACCGTGGTGGAAGAAGGCAACATCACCCGCGCCGCCGAGCGGCTGTTTATCCAGCAGCCGCCGCTGACCCGCCTGTTGCAGGGGTTGGAAGACGAATTGGGCGTGAAGTTGTTACAGCGATTGCCGCGCGGCGTGCGCGTCACCGAAGCGGGCGGCGTGCTGTTCGAAGAAGCCCGCGCCCTGCTGGCGCGCGCCGAACGCCTGCGCGAAGCGGTGCAGCGCGCCGCCCGCGGCGAGCAGGGCCACATCGCTATCGGTTTCACCAGTTCCGCCGCGCTGCACCCGTTCGTGCCCAACCTGCTGCGCCGCTACCGCGACATCCTGCCGGGCATCACCACTCAACTGGAAGAAGCCGGCAGCGGCGAACTGATGGAGGCGTTGCTGGAACAGCGCCTCGACGCCGCCTTCGTGCGCTCGCCGGCCAACGGCATTCCCGGCCTGAGCGTCGAGCCAGTGCTCAGCGAGCCGATGATCGTCGCCCTGCCGCTGGGCCACCGGCTGGCGCAAGAAACGCAGCAACCGCTGCCGTTGGCCGAACTGGCCCACGAGGCGTTTATTCTCTATCGCCGCCCGGCCGGCCAGGGGCTGTACGACGCTATCCTGGCCGCCTGCCACCGCGCCGGCTTCAGCCCGCGCATCGTGCAGGAAGCGCCGCGCCTGCCGGCCACCCTCAGCCTGGTCGGCGCCGGATTAGGGGTGTCAATCGTGCCCGGTTCCATGCGGCGGCTGGGCGGCGACGGCATCGTCTACCGCACTCTCGCCGCAGAAGCGCAGCTCAGCGCCCCGCTTTACCTGGCGCTGCGCCGCAGCCCGGCCTCGCCGATCGTCGAGCGCTTTCGTCAGCTGGTGCTGGAGACCGTGGGGCAGTCATAAAAAGCCCGAACGGCCAATAAAAAATGACGTTCGTTTATTATTTATTTAAGCCTGTGAGCGGTGAAAATTAATTCCAATCCATGACTATTCAACTTCCGGTTAATTAATTAAACCCGCTCTCACTTAGTAACAAACGCAAACAAATAAGCGCCTACGCAATACATTCCAGCCGCTAGGATTTAAGGGTCACAGCCTATTCCCGCCGATGACAAAAAATCATTTCAATGGCGATCGCGCCTTCCCTGTCGCCTGCTGCTGCAGGCGCACGGTTTTATATTGGAGAAAACGCTATGCTATCACGTCGTGATATATTGAAAGTCTCCGCCGTCAGCGCGGCCGCCGCCGGCATGATCGGCGGCATCGCCAAAAATGCCGCTGCCGACGACCATCGCAATATCGTGCCCCCCAGCAGCTATCAGCCGCCTGCCGATGCGCAGCATCTCTATAAATACAAATTCACCGACAGCAAAAAGCGCAGCCTGCCCAACGGTTGGGCGCGCGAAGCCACCGTCGAGCAATTCCCGATCTCCGAAGGCGTGGCGGGCGTCGACATGACGCTGGAGCCGGGCGGCGTGCGCGAACTGCACTGGCACGCCATCGCCGCCGAATGGGCGTTTATGCTGGAAGGCCATGCGCGCATCACCATCCTCGATCCCGAAGGCAAATGTGAGGTGGCGGACTTCGGCCCCGGCGACGTCTGGTATTTCCCGAAAGGCTATGGCCATTCCATTCAGGCGCTGGCGGACGGCGCGCATTTTATTCTGGCGTTTGATAACGGCCACTTCTCCGAATTCGGCACCTTCAGCATTACCGATTGGGTGGCGCATATGCCGAAAGAAGTATTGGAAAAAAGCGTCGACATGCCGGCGGCGGTATTTTCCAAGGCCAAACAGGGCGAGGCTTATATTGTCGGCGGCGCCGTTCCGCCCACATTGCCATTGCCGAAAAGCGACGGCGGATTAAATAACGCCCCGCTGACCCATCGCTATGAATTAATGAAGCAAAAGCCGTTCTTTGAAAATGACGCCGGCAGCGTTCATTTGGTGTCGTCGAAAGAATTTCCCATTTCCACCACCATGACCGGCATCATCGAGATCGTGAAACCCGGCGCAATCCGGGAATTGCACTGGCACCCCAATGCCAACGAATGGCAATACTATATTGCCGGCAAAGGCCGCATGACGGTGTTCAGTTCGCACGGCCACGCGCAGACGGAAGAGTACGCCCCTTCGGACGTCGGTTACGTGCCGCAGGGCTTCGGCCATTACATCGAGAACATCGGCGATGAGGATTTGAAGGTACTGATCGTGATGGACAACGGCATTTATCAGGATATTTCGTTGTCCGACTGGCTGGCGAAAACCCCGGCCTACCTGCTGGCGGACAACTTCAATAATCAGGTTGAGGACTGGCAGGATAGACCGAAAGACAAACGGGTGATGTCGCGGCGCAGCCGCTGACGCCGCGGCGAGGGAGAATCTCCCTCGCCGCTTTCTTTACTGCTTGCGCTGCTCCGCCACCTGTTTGGCGGTGACCTTGCCCTGCTTGTCGCCGAAATGGCCGACCACAAAGTTGGCGACCGCCGCCACTTCCTCGTCGGAATACGCGCTGCCGAACGCCGGCATCATCTCATGCCGCTCGCCGACGCTGATGCTTGTCCCCTTCAGGATGGCCTGCACCACGCTGCGCCCCTGCGGATCGTTCACCGCCGTGCTGCCGACCAGCGACGCATACTCACTCTGGCGGCCCGGCCCGTTCCACTGGTGGCAGCCGCTGCAGTCGTTGGCGAACACCCGGCGCCCGAGCGAGCTGTCTTGCCCGCCCGGCAGGATCGGTGTGGAAGCCCCCGCGCCCTTCGGCTGCAAGTTCACCGTTGCGGCGCCGTCGCCGGCGATCGGTTCGATATCGCGCAGGTATTTCACCAGCGCCAGATTATCTTCCGGCGTCAGGAACTGCAGGCTGTTTTCCACCGCTTCCGCCATTGGGCCGGCGGCGCTGCTGCGCCCCGGCGCATGACCGGTGGCCAGATATTGCGACAGCTGCTGGTCGCTCCAGCCGCCGATGCCGGTCTGTTTGTCCGGCGTGATGTTGGCGGCGAACCAGCCCTGCACCACTTCACCGCTCAGGTGCTTGCTCTGGTTAAGGCCGAACCCCAGATTGCGCGGCGTATGGCACTCGCCGCAGTGGCCGAGCGCCGTCGCCAGATAGGCGCCGCGATTCCACTGTTCATCCTTGTTGAGATCCGGCGCGAAGCGCTGCTCCTGGAAGAACGCCAGGTTCCAGAATTTCATGCCCCAACGCTGATTGAACGGGAACGACAGATCGTTTTGCGGGTTGGCCTGTTTCACCGGCGGCAGGCTGAACAGATAATCCTTGATCGCCAGCACGTCGTCGCGGCTCAGCCCGGTGTACGAGGTGTACGGCATCGCCGGATACAGGTTACCCTGCGGGCAGATGCCCTCACGCACCGCGCGCACGAACTGATCGTCGCTCCAGTTGCCGATGCCGGTCTCCTTGTCGGCGGTGATGTTGGTGCCGTAAATGGTGCCGAACGGCAGTTTAAAGGCGAAGCCGCCCGCATAAGGCGCGCCGCCCGGCGCGGTATGGCACGCCACACAATCGGCGGCGCGCGCCAGGTATTCGCCGCGCGCCAGTTTATCGGTCATGCCGGCCGGCGCCCCGGCGATCGGCGCCGCAGGCTCCGCGCCGGCAGGCCGCAGCAGCGTGTACAGCGCGTATCCTCCCGCCAACACCACCACGGCGATAATCAGCCATAACAGCCCTTTCAAGGCGTTGCTCATCGCATCTCTCCCTAACCCAACGCCTTGGCGGCCTGGTGGATGGCGGCGCGAATGCGCACATAGGTGGCGCAGCGGCAGACGTTGCCGCCCATCGCCGCGTCAATGTCCGCATCGCTCGGGTTTTTGCTCTGGGCCAGCAGCGCGCTGGCGCTCATGATCTGGCCGGACTGGCAGTAACCGCACTGCACCACGTCCAGGTTGAGCCAAGCTTCCTGCACCGCCTTGCCTTCCGGCGTGGCGCCCACGGCTTCGATGGTGGTGATTTTCTTGCCGGCGGCGGCGGAGACCGGCGTCATGCACGAACGCACCGGCACGCCGTCCAGATGCACGGTGCAAGCGCCGCACATGGCGATGCCGCAGCCGAACTTGGTGCCGGTCAGGCCGGCTTCGTCACGCAGAAACCACAGCAGCGGCATGTGCGGATCGCCCTCAAAGGTCAGCGGCTGCTCGTTTACGGTTAAATGAATCATCAGGTTCTCTCCTTGTCAGACGCCGGATTCGCAGTGGGATTATGCAGCGGCAGGCTCAGCGAGGCGCGCGGCCGCCCGAGCAGCGCCAGCGCGTTGCCGACCGCCGGAGCGATGGTCGGCACCCCCAGTTCGCCTACGCCGGTCGGTTTCTCGGTCGAGGGCACGATGATCACCTCAACCTCCGGCATCTCATTGATGCGCAGCGGGCGGAAATTATTGAAGTTGGACTGTTCGACCACGCCGTCTTTCAGCGTGATATTGCCGTACAGCGCCAGGTTCAGGCCGTAGCCGATGCCGCCTTCGATCTGCGCGCGGATCACGTCGGGGTTCACCGCCACGCCGCAGTCCACCGCGCACCACACCTTGTGCACTTTCGGGATGCCGCCTTCGCCGATCGATACCTCGGCCACCTGCGCCACATAGGTGTCGAACGCCTTGGCGACGCCCACGCCGCGCGCGCGTCCGTCCACCACCTTGGCGCCCTGCCAATCAGCGGCTTTGGCCACCGCCCGCAGCACGCCCGCCGCGCGCGGCGCGTCGCCCATCAGCGCCAGCCGCCCTTCCACCGGATCCTGCCCGCTTTCCTGCAGCAGTTGATCGATAAAGCTCTCCACCGCGTGGCCGGTGTGGGTGCTGGCGACCGACCGCAGCGAGGTGGTCGGCACCTTGCCGGGCACGATATGTGCATCGCAGCGGAAAGCTTCGAAGGTATAAGGCACCTCGCTGGCGCCCTCGACCATCATCTGATCGAGGCCGTTGACCACCAGCGCATCCATCGCGCTGTGGCGCGTCCAGGAGTGGCCGACTACGGTATCGGTCCAGCCCACCACCTTGCCGCCGCGAATGGCGCCGCGCAGGCGATGCAGGATCATTGGGCGATACCAGCCGTTGCGGATGTCGTCCTCGCGCGTCCACACCACTTTCACGCCGTGGCCGGGGCCGATGCCCTTGGCCGCCGCCGCCATGTCGGCCGCCAGATCCGGCCCCAGCGTCGGGTTGCCTAAATCGATGCGACGGCCGAAGCTGCCGCCCGCCAGAATGGTTTCAATCTGTACCTTGTCCGGCGGCAACTCGAACAGATCGCACAGCTGCTTATGGTCGAGCGTCTGAATTTGGCAGCCGTAGCGCGCCTTGACGCTCTCGCCGTCCCAGAACAGATAGCCGTCCAGCGGCTCCATCGGCGCGTGCGCGACGTAGGGGAAGGTGTATTCGGCCTCGATCACCTTGTCGGCCTTGTCGAACACCTCGTCCGGCTTGCCGAGACTCTTCGCCACCACGCCGGTTTTCTGCGCCACCTGGCGGAACTCGGCGTAGATTTCCTCGGTGTTGCGTCGCTCTGCCTGCGCATCGTCCCAGGTGACCCTAAGCCGATCCCGCCCCTGGATCGCCGCCCAGGTATTGTTGGCGTAAACCGCTACGCCGGTGGCGATTTGCTTCACCGCCACCACGCCCGGCACCGCCAACGCACGTTCGGCGTCAAACGTCGCCACCTTGCCGCCGAAGCGCGGCGGTTTCTTGATGGTGACGGTCAACATGCCCGGCTCGTGGATATCCTGCGAGAATTGCGCGCTGCCGTTGGTTTTCGCCAGTGAATCGACGCGGTGCAGACCGCGCGTTTTGCCGATCAGGGTGAAATTGGCCGGATCCTTCAGCGCCAGGCTGGCGGGATCGGGCGGCGGCAGCGTGGCGGCCAACTCGGCGAACTCGCCGAAACCCGCTTCGCGCCCGCTGGCGGCATGGCGGATCTTACCCGCCTGCACGGTGATTTCCTGCGCGGAGGTTTTCCAACTCTGCGCGGCGGCCTGCACCAGCAGCGCGCGCGCCATGGCGCCCATGCGCCGCATCTGTTCATAGGCATTGGCGACCGAGCTGGAACCGCCGGTGCCCTGGAAGCCGAAGGCCAGGTTTTTGTAGATATTGGTATCCACCGGCGCGGCCACGACCCGCACCTGAGCCCAGTCGGCGCCGAGCTCTTCGGCGACCAGCGTCGCCATGCCGGTATAGACCCCCTGGCCCACTTCGGTGTGTTTACTGATGACGGTGACGATGCCGTCGGCGCCGATCTGGACGAAGGCGTTGGCGTCAAACGCCGTCGCGCCGGCGGCGGCCGGGGCGTTCGAGCGCGCCAGCGCGCCGGTGGACGGCAGATAGGCGCCGATCACCAACGCCCCGGCGCCGACGATAAACCGCCGCCGCGAAAGCGGAACTTGGGATATGCTCATTGCTCATGACTCCAAAAAAGCCGAAGGCGTCACTGCCTTCGGCGAAACAAATCTTGTTATGGGAATGGCTTGTCGCGTTCGTCAGGTGATATAGCGCAACAGAGCAATAATTAGCGTAGCCTATTATTCAGTAGACTTAATGTTGAAGAGGGTTTTTCTATTGGAGAATCGTGCGGTGCGGGCAGGCCCCCGCACCGGAGTCAACTCTGCGTCGTCGCCAGATAGGAGAAGACGCTGAGCAGGTTGATTTGCGCCGCCATGTTGTCGCTGTCGAAGGCCACGGTGAGCGCGTCCTGGCGTTCCACGCCGGGCACCAGGCTGAACAGATCCGCCAGCACCGGTTTGGCCGCCATCAGCGTCAGCCGGTAAGGCGGCATGAAGCGGCGCTCTACCGGCAGTCTGGCGCCCTGGCGCACCTGTTGCATCGCCCGTTCGCGGATCTCCGCCCGCGCCCGCTGTGGGCTGAGCGATTCGGCGGCGGTTTGCGAGATGGCGCGTTTTACGCAAACATAGCCAGATTGCGGATAACGTTCAGCAATCCAACGTTGCAGCTCGTCGTCACCGCTCACCAACCACAGCGGCACGTTCAACTCCGCCGCCATCGCCGCATACAGATCGCTTTCGCCTACCGCCTCGCCGTTCAGGCTAACGCGATAAAAGGCCCGGCCGTTGATGGTATGCGCCAGCACGCCGCGTTCGCCGGCGGCGCTATGATAACCGATAAACATCAGGCCGTCGTAACGTTGATGCTGCAGCCCTTCCACCATCGACAACCCACGCGGCTTGCCCTGCACCAGGCGCACCCGCGCATCGATGCGATCGGCGCGCAGGTTTTGCATCATGGCGTGGCTGTCGGCCACCGTCACCTCGGTGGCGCCGCCGGCAAAAGCGCCGTCGATGGCGGCGTTGACCTCCTGCTCCATCAGCTCGCGCGCCGCCGCATAGTCGGCGTGGGCCGGGTTGCACTGCTCCGGCCGCATCACGCCGGCAATACCCTCAATATCCGCAGAGATAAAGACTTTCACATCACACTCCCGTTATTTAATTTGCCGCCAGCCGATCGAGCAGCGGGCCCAGTGCCATACGATCGTGCTGCTGGAAACCGCTGACGCCCTCGGCGCTCAGCAATGCATCCAGCACCGCGTATTCGGTGGCGTCCGCGGCCGCCGCAAACAGCGGCTCCAGCCGTTCATCCGGCAGCGTGGCCCCCAACAATCGGGTGGAGAACGCCAGCGCAATGTCGCCGGAGCCGTGCCCCCAATGGCTGCCCACCCGCCCCAGGCCCGCGCCTGCTCTGCGGGCGATGCGGTTAAGTTGGCGGCTGTCCAGCGCCCGATCGCAGGCGATGATGATGATGACCGAACCGGCGTCCACCTGCGGCGGCGGATCCGCCAACAGCTTGCCCAGCGCCTGGCCGACGCGCACGCCGCTCAGCGTCAGCGAGTCGAGAGTGCCGAAATTGGCCAGCACCAGCACGCCGAGCGTGGTGCCGAGCCCCGGGCAATAGCGCGAGGCGGTGCCGATGCCCCCTTTCAAGCCGAAACTGCTCATGCCGCGCCCGGCACCGACGCTACCGCGCGCAAAGCGGGTGGAATGGTTATCCAGCGCGCTGAAGACGTGCTCCTCACGCACCGCCATCGCCTGAATATCGTTGAGGTAGCCGTCGTTGCACTCCAGCACCAGCGGGTTGATGGTGGCGCTGCCGCGGCCGATCTGCGGATAGCGCCGGCAGCTGCGCCGCACCATGGCGTTGAACAGCGTGCCGACCGCGAAGGTGTTGCTCAGCAGGATCGGCGTTTGCAGCACCCCCAGTTCGTTCAGCTGCACCAGCCCCAGCGGCTTGGCGAAGCCGTTGAGCACCGCGCTGCCGCACGGCAGCGGCTGGTTGAACAGATCACCCGGCGGTACGATGGCGGTGACGCCGGTCTGACATTCGCCGTCGGCCAGCGTGTGATGCCCGACGCTGACGCCCGGCACGTCGCACAGGGTGTCGGTCGGGCCGGCCGGATAACGCGCGCCCGGCAGGCGGCGGTGGCGCCGCCAATAGCTCAGCAGATTATCGAGGCTTTGTTGTTCAAATGCCTGGCTGTCTGTCATGGTTCCCTCATCCGCCGTTAGCCCATCAGAAAACCAGAATATCGCGCAATGCGCCGCGCCGTAAATTGAAAGCGGAAGCGAGCAGCAAAAATAGCCTTGCCCCATCGCCACTTAAAGCAATGTAAATGGCTTGTGGCGCAGGTGATATCCCCCCTTATCCAAGATGGATAACCCGATCTGCCGACGCAATGGTCGTTTCACGGTGGGCAATGATCAGCTTAGTGATATTGAGTCTCTTAATTGCCTGATTCACGGCAGCTTCGCTCTCCTTATCCAGTGCACTGGTGGCCTCATCCAGGAACAAAATAGCCGGTTTCTTGTAGATTGCCCGGGCTATGAATAGCCGTTGTTTTTGCCCGCCGGACAACCCTTCCCCCAACTCGCCGATCGGGGTTTCATACCCCATCGGCATGCGCATGATCACCTCATGCAGATAGCTGGCACGGGCACAGGCTTCCATCCAGGCATCATCCATCTTGTCCGCGAACCCGCAAATATTTTCCCGGATTGAGCCGGAGAACAGTTTGTCGTCCTGCATCACGCAGGCAATCATTTTGTGGTAGTTGTTGATGCCGAGCTGCCGAATATCAACGCCGTTCACCTCAACCCGCCCTGCAGCCGGGGTAAACAGTCCGCACAACACCTTCATCAACGTGGTTTTGCCGGCGCCGGACGGGCCCACGATGGCCACGCTTTCGCCCGGCGCAACGCTGATGTCCAGGCCATCAAAGATAGCCGGTGACTGGCTGTCGTAACGATAGCTCAGGGCATGGGTCGTCAATCCCAAAGGTTGCAGGCCCGCCGTGTAAGGGTGATCGGGTTTACGCTCCTCCCGCGGATGCAGGGCGATATCGGCAATGCGCTCGTTATGCAGGCTCATCATGCGCAGCTGCAGCAAAAATTCCGTCAGCGACCCGATGCGGTCGGAGAACTGCCCCCGAAAGGCGCCGAACGCCACGAACATGCCGAGGGTCATCTGGTTATCGATCACCAGGCTGGTTCCCAACCACAGAATGACGATCTGGTCACACGCCGCTATGAAGGTGTTGATCCCGCCAAACAGCATGTCCATTCGGGTGACGCGGATCCCCGTGTTGATGGTGTCGATTTCAAGGTTTAGCCAGTGAGCGATGCGGCGTTCTGCCATGCCCTGCATTTTGACGGTAGCGATACCGTACAGCGTTTCCATAAAATACGAGCCGGCCCGAGCCTCTCTCACCAGCGCCTCCTCGGACAGCTGACGGTAATAGCCGTAGGTCAGCAGTCGCATCAACACATAAAGCGCAGTGAAAGTGAGCACTACCCAGGTCAGCCAGCCGCCATACAGCGCCATCATCACCAGCACACCGATCACCATGATGCCGTCCATGATGGCGCCGACGATGCTGGTGGTGAAAGTGCTGCGCAGCGTATCCAGTGAACCGAAGCGTGACTGAATGTCCCCCAGCTTACGACGTTCAAAGTAACCGAGCGGCAGGCGCAGCAGATGGGTGAACAACCCGGACTGCCACTGAACGTTGATAAGCGTCGCCATGACCAATCCTGACCATGCCCGCACCATGCCGATGGCGGCCCGCAACAAGATAAACAGCATCAATCCGGCGCAGATGAGCGACAGTAACCCGCGATCTCCGGCAGGAATAGCATGATCCATCACCAGCTGCGTGCCGATGGGCATCACCAGGTTGATGGTTTCGAATACCAGAGACAGGCAAAAAATTTTGCCGAGCGCCCCCTTGAGGCCATGCACGCTGCCGATCAGCGTGCGAAGATGAATGCGATGGCGGACGCTGTCGGCGGTGAATTCGCTGCCAGGCCAGGCCTCAAGCGCTACGCCGGTGAAACTGTGCGACAGTTCCGTCAGGCTGACGGCCCGGCGCCCGCGCGCCGGATCATGCAGCACTGCGCGGTGGCCTTTGACGCTGACCAGCACCACAAAATGGTTGAATTCCCAGTGCAAAATGCAGGGCAGTTTTAGCGCGCCGAGTTCGTCCAGATCCAGCGACAGGGGACGGGTACTCAACCCCAATTGCTCGGCGATACCGGTCAGTCCAACCAGCGTTGCACCGCGGGTTGACAGGTTGAACTGCCGGCGCAGCGCGATCATGTCGATATTTTTGCCGTAATAACCGCAGATCATCGCCAGACAGGCCAGCCCGCATTCCGACGACTCGGTCTGGTGCACCATCGAAACCCGGTGGCGCAACCGCAGATCCAGTTGGCTGACCCGTTGTTTGAATGAGGTCCTACTCATTGACTGGCCCCGTCGCGCTGTGTTTCATGTCGTAGAACGGCGACAGCATCCATTGATAAATCTTCCTTTTTTCCAGAAACAGGGTGCTTTGCGCTTTCATGCCGTTTTCCAGGCTCAGACGTTTACCGTCGTAGGCAATGGCCTGTTTCTCCGGCATGACGATCACCTTGTAGTACGGCACGGCGGCGGTCAGCGCCGCTTTGGGCGCTCCCTGATAGGTCAGCATTTCCTGCGGCGAGGCCGGGGCTTTGGAGATGACGGCCACCGTACCGGCAAACTGGCCAAATTTCTCCGCCGGAAAAGCGTCATAGCGCACATTGACCTTATCGCCGGCGACGATGTAGGGGATAGCGTCGTTGGGCACCCACAGTACCAGGGCATAGCGATCGATGTTTTGCGGGATAATCTGCAGCAGACTGTCGCCGACGTTGACCATTTGGCCAACCGTGACGCTCAGCGAATCGATACGGCCGCCGGCCAGCGCGCGAACGATAATATCGCCAGTGGCATCTATGTTTTGCCGCTCCTTTTGCAGCTCGTAGCGCTGCAGCTCCATCTGGTAAATCTGGTTGTCGAATTCGGCAGCCTGGATATGGATCTGGCTTTCCAGCGCGGTGATCTGCAGCGCATTCTGTTCGTTCTGGCCGGACAGGCCCAGCAGGTTGTTCTGCTGCTGGTAATACAGCGCCACCTGGTTGGTGAGCTGATCCTTATTGATCAGCCCCTTGGTCTGATAGTGCCGGTAGTTCTCCATGTTTTCCTTCATGATGCGAATCCCTTCCTGGGCGCGTTTGAGGATATCGGTGGAACGGGTGAATGCGGCGGTGTATTGCGCCTTCTGTTGTTCCAGCATGATAAGCGTGGCCTGCTTGCTGCTTTCCAGTCGGTTGATGATTTGCGCAATGCGTGCCAGCTGGCCATCGATATCCCGGCGCTGATTGTCGCTGATCACACCGCTACGGGTACTCTTGCTGACGTCGATCTGGTAAATGGGGGCACCAGCGGCAATCACCTGCCCTTCGGTGACGAATTGCTTGACCACTATCCCCTGGACGGCGGAATAAACGTTGGCGGCGCGCGGATAAGTGCTGATCTCACCGGTCACGTTGACCCGCCGGGTATAGGTACCGGCGATCGCGAAGGTGATAAAGGCGATGAAGAAAAACAGGCAGAGCCCTGTCGTGCCCCAAACGGGAATACCGGGTAGCAGGAGCGCCCTGCCACGCCACTTCATTTTCTGATTCTCGATCGCTTCCTGGCGAAACATGAGCAGCGTCCCTTAGTGATAGCTAACATTCAAATTCACAGACTACTGTATTGACAATAAAATAAGCTGAAGGTCAGTTAATTTTGGTGAGAGGATATGAAACTATTAAAATAAACACCTTTAAATCTTCTGAGTGATTCCTGGCGCCAATAAATTTTTATGAACGTATGCTTCACCCAATAGCAGTATCATATCCAGAGAAAATCCGAGAGATCCAGTTCGACAAGCCTTTTTATTTTTTAAATCCTACAGCATCTACTTCTAACTCATTTTCATCGTAGCAAAATAGACGATCGTCATAACAATAACAAAAATAGAACAGAACAATAAATCACCTGAAAAATCCCTCAATGAATCCAAATAATCATTGCTGTTCTTATTTAATTTTTTAATGGCATCGCTTTCGTTCTCAGCCTCTACTTCGATATGATGCTTTCTGAACCCCTTCTGCTTCATGACGTTAATTATTTCTCGCGTAACCACTTCCTTTTTTAGCACTTTTGATTCATCACTCTTTATAAAAACAACATATCTATTCATCATATACCCCATCTCCGTTATCAGACGCTCTTTTTCCACTCCTATCTCGATCCTACCATCCACCTGACACCGCATCGAATTGGCTACTTAAAATTTCATTCATAAATACTCTCCTATGGGTTTACTGGTTTTACAGTCATTAAAAACAGCTGCAGTGGCAAATGTAAAACACACTAATAACAATCCATAACCACCCTGTATTCCATGAAAAAAACCAATAAGAAAAGTGTGTTCTAAACATTGCAACTCATCATATTAAAATAAACCCCAGAATAATATATCGAACCTAATTACACGCGCATGCTATCGATTCAATTAATTGAATCGCCAAATAATCTCAACGCCCAAGATTAATAACCCAATAAAGAAGAGGCGGCGGAACAGCTGCGGGCGACAATGACGACGCACCCTCTCCCCCAGCCACATGCCGCCCAACGCCGGCAACAGAGCCAACAGCGAACCGCCGAGCAGCGTGGCGGGCAGCGCCTGATGCCAGGCTAAACCGGCGGCCAGCGCCAGCGTCGAGACGGTGAACGACAGCCCCAGCGCCTGCACCAGATCGTCGCGCGCCAGGCCCAACGCATTCAGGTAAGGCACCGCCGGAATGACGAACACTCCGGTGGCGCCGGTCAGCGCACCGGTCACCAGGCCGCACAGCGGCCCCAACCAGGGTTCCGCCGCAGCGGAAACGCGCCAGTCGAAACGGGTAAAACCCAGCAGCGCATAACCGATCAGACACACGCCCAGCGCCAGCGGCGCCAGGCGGCCGTCGCCGGCAGTGAGCGCCCCCGCGCTCAACACCGTGCCAAGCGTGACGCACAGCATCATCGGCCAGAGCCGGCGGCACAGCGCCCCCAGCCGCGCCCCGCGCAGCAACTGCCACAGGTTGGTGATCAGCGAAGGCAGCAACAGCAACGCGGCGGCCTGACCCGGCGGCATCATCAGGCTGAGCAGCCCCATCGACACGGTCGGCAGCCCCAGACCGATCGCTCCTTTGACCGTGCCGGCCAGTGTAAAAATGCCCGTCAGGGCGATAATCTCGAGTAGCGTCAGCGACATGCGTCTATCCTTATGGCGAATCAACGGCTCGATTGTGGCCGGCGGTATGGCGCGGCACAATGCGGCAATGGCAGAGCCTGCCTGCGGCAAAGACAGAGGGAAAACGCATGCATTTTGACTTTATCGATCTGCGACTGTTGGCGGCAGTGCTCGAGACCGGCAGCATCACCGCCGGCGCCGAGCGCGTCGGGCTATCGCTGGCCGCCGCCAGCGCTCGCATGCGCGGGCTGGAGCAACAGGCCGGCGTAGCGCTGCTGACGCGCAATCCGCGCGGCGTCCAGGCGACGCCCGCCGGTGAGCGCCTGTTGCATCACGCGCGAGTGCTATTGCAGCAGCGTGAGCGGTTGCGCGGCGACCTGGCCGAGTTCGCGCCGGGCCAGCGCAGCCGGCTGCGCATCGTCGCCAATACCGTCGCCGCCGACGCTTTTCTGCCGGAGCTGTTGGCGGATTTTCTGGTGCTGCACCCGCATACCGATATTGTACTGGAGGAGCTGCCCAGCCCAGCCATCGCGCAGGCGATCGCTGAACAGGCAGCGGATATCGGCATCGCGGCGGATCACGCCGATCTGCGTGGGCTGGCAAGCTACCCTTTTCGCCAGGATCGTCTGGTGCTGGCGTTGCCGCCGGGGCATGCGCTCAGCGGCCGCCGCACGCTCAGCTTTGCGGACGCCCTGCCTTTTGATTTCATCGGCCTGCCGGAAGAGAGTGCGCTGCAACAGCATCTGGAACAGCTGGCGATACGCAGCGGCGGCCCGATGCGGCTGCGGGCGCGCGCGGCTCATTTCGACGCCATCTGCCGCATGGTGCTGCGCGGTGCCGGGCTGGCGGTGGTGCCGGAAGAGAGCGCCCAACGCCATCCGCAAATTCGGCACAGCGCACTGACGTTGACAGACGAGTGGGCGACCCGGCGCCTGTCGATCGCTATGCGTGACCTGGCGCAGCTGCCGCTGCCGGCGCAGCGGCTGGTGGCATTCCTGCGCCAAGCCTGAGGCGGCTCAGTGCGTGCGCGGCTCTGCGCGCAGCCGCGCCACCTGAGCCTCCACGTCGCGCCAGGCCGGTTTGTCGCCGGCATAGCGATGGCGCAGATAATTCACCAGCGCCGTCACCTGCCGATCGGAAAAGCTGTCCTTAAAGCCCGGCATAAAGCCCAATTCGGCGGTGGCCGGTTTGGGGATCCCTTGCAGGATCACCTTGATCAGGTTATCGGGGCGATCGCTGAAGATATTGGTGTTATTGGCCAGATCCGGGCTGACGCCGAACAACTGCGGCCCGCCGGCGGCGGCGCTGTGACAGGCCTGGCAAGCGCCCTGAAACAACCGCTCGCCCGCCAGTTGACCCGCAGGCAACGCGCGGGCCGCCAACTGCGCCTGCGGTTCCACATTCAGCGTCGCCTTGGCGCTCAGCGACATCACATAGTTGGCCATCGCCCGCAGATCGCTCTGCGGCAACGTCGCCAGTTCGCTGACCACCGGCCCCATCGGCCCGGCCGCCACGCCGTGCTCGGCGGAATGCCCGCTGCGGAAGTACTGAAACAGCTGTTCCTCGGTCCAGGGTTTGTCCGCGTTGGCCAATTGATTCAGCGCCGGCGCTTCCCACCCGTCCACCATCCCCCCCGCCAGGAAAGCCGCGCCGCCCTTTTCCGCCCCCAGCAGATTGCGCGGCGAATGGCAGGCGGCGCAGTGGCCGAGCCCGTTGACCAGATAGGCGCCGCGATTCCACTGCGCGCTTTGTTGCGGATCGGGTTGAAATTCCCCCTGGCGCAGGAACAGCGCGTTCCAGCCCGCCATCAGCGGCCGCAGGTTAAACGGGAAGCGCATCTGATTGGCCGGGTTGCTCTGGCGCACCGCCGGCTGCGACATCAGATAAGCGTACAGCGCCTGCATGTCGCCGTCGGTCATTTTGCTGAAGGCGGTGTAAGGAAATGCCGGATACAGATGGCGACCGTCGCGGGCGATGCCTTGGCGCATCGCCCGATCGAATGCGGTAAATGACCAGTTGCCGATGCCGGTTGCCACGTCCGGGGTAATGTTGGTGCTGTAGAGCGTGCCGAACGGCGTCGCCATCGCCAGCCCGCCGGCGTTGGTCGCCCCTTCCGACGCGGTATGGCAAACCGCGCAGTCTCCGGCGGCGGCCAATTGACGGCCGCGCTCCAGCGTGGCGGCCGACCAGGTGCCGGCGCCGGGCGTCGCCACCGGCGCGATCTCCGCCCGCCACGGCAAGGCGCTGCCGGCGATGCCCAGCACGGCGCCGAACAGCCCCGCCGCGCCGCCGAACCACCATTTGCCGCGCTTCTTTTTCTTGGGCGGCGCGGCCTGCCGCTCGGCGTCCGGCCCGTTCAGCGCCTCTCGCAGCTTGTCCGAGGTGATCGGCAGCTCGCGAAAACGAATGCCGGTGGCGTCGAACACCGCGTTGGCGATGGCCGCCGCGCTGGGCACCGACGCCGACTCCCCGGCGCCCAGCGGCGGATCGTAAGGGCGCGGCATCATCACCACGTCCACCTCCGGCACCTCCGGGAAGGTCAGGATCGGGTAAGCCCCCCACTCTTTGGCGGAGACCGTCGATTCCTCAAAGGTCACGCGCTCTTTCAACACCCGACTGGTCGATTGCAATACGTTGCCGTGAATTTGGTGGCGCACGCCGTCCGGGTTAACCATCATGCCCGCGTCGTGGCCGACCACGATGCGCGTCACCGCCACTTCGCCGCTGGCTTTGTCGATCGCCACGTCGGCCACCCAGGCGGCCCAGGCCGCGCCAAAGCCGGGAAACTTGCTGTGGATGTAACGGGCATAAGCAAAGCCGCGCCCGCGCAGCACGCCGTCTTCCGCCGGGGTCTGCATCGGTTCGGTGTGCGGCGTCCAGCCGGCGCGTTCTGCGGTGCTGCGCATCAGTTCACTGGCGCGTTCGTCATGGATATAGCGCAGCCGATATTCCAGCGGATCGACGCCGGCGGCGTGGGCCAGCTCATCGATATAAGATTCGTGGGCGAAGGTGTTCGGCAAGGCGGAAACGCCGCGCATCCAGGAGGCGCGCACGATCGGCGCCATGTCCTCGATGCTGACGCGCAGCGCCGGATACTCATAAGGTGGCACCGAGGTGCGGTCGCCCATTTCATAGGCCACCGGCAGCGGTTCGACCCGGCCGGTCAGCAGCAGCGCCAGCGTCGGCGCGCCGTTGGAAGGATAATAGGTGCGAAAGTCGTAGGCGACCGGGTGCCCGGCGGCGTCCAGCCCGCCGTCCACCTCCATCAGTTGCGCCGTGCCCTTCGGTTCCCACACATGCTCTTGCTCGCGGGTCAGCTGCACCCGCACCGGCCGGCCCACCGCCCGCGACAGCAGCGCCGCGTCGGCGCAGACGTCATCGGCGCAATTGCGGCCATAGCAGCCGGCCGCCTCCATGCGAACGATCTCGATCTGCGCTTCCGGGTATTCCAGCAGCCAGGCCAGATCGGCGCGCAGCAGGTGCGGATTCTGGCTGCCTGACCAGACCTGCAGGCGCTCCGGCCGATAGTCCGCCAGCGCGCAGGAAGGGCCGATCGAGGCATGCAGCTGATACGGCCACAGGTAGCTGCGGGTGAAACGCCTGTCGGCCGCCGCCAGCGCCGCGTCCACATCGCCGGTATCGTGCACCACCCGGGTCGAGTGCGGATTGTCGCGCAGCGCCTGCGCCACGTCGGTCATCTGCGGCAAATTGCGGCGCCAGTCTTTCCAACTGACCTGCAGCGCCTGCGCCGCCTTGATCGCCTGCTCTTCGCGCTCGGCGACAATGCCGATGAAATCGCCGATCACCACCAGTTTGACGATGCCGGGAATATGCGCGATCGAGGTTTCATCCACCGCCAGCAGGCTGGTGCCGACAAATTCGCCGCTGTCGTACCCGGCATAGGGCGGCCGCACTACCCGGCCGTGCAGCATGTTCGGCAGGCGCATATCGTGTACGTAAGTGGTTTCGCCGGTCGCCTTGGCCGGAATATCGACGCGCGCGGCGCTGGTGCCCACCAGGCGATACTCCGCCTGCGGTTTCAGCGGCGCGTCGCCGGAAATCGACAGCTCGACATGACCGCCGGCCACCAGCTCGGCGTAGCTGAGCGCCTGCCCCTGCGGGCTGCGGATCACGCCCTCCTCCAGCGTCAGCTGTTCCACCGGCGCATCGAAGCGCTGCGCCGCCTGGCGCAACAGCCAACGGCGCGCTTCGGCGGCGGCGTTGCGCAGCGGCACGGCGGAGATCTGCAGCGTGGCGCTGGCGATGGTGGCGCCCTGATTCGGCGCGCGTTCGGTATCGCCCAACACCATTTGCACCTGATCCACGCGCAGGTACAGCTCTTCGGCGACGATCTGCCCGAGCGCGGTGCGCACGCCGGTGCCAAGATCGACATGGCCGTTAAAGGCATAGATTTCGCCGCTGCCGCACAGGGCGATAAACAGCCCCTGCTCTTTGGGCTTCAGCACCGGCGTTTGCCCTTTGGGCACCGGCCCCGAAGGCGGTTGCACGCTGTCGACGATCAGCAGCACGCCGTCGCGCTGCAGCAAGTCGGCCTGGCTCGGCGATGGGACACGGGAATCAGTCATGGGCGTGGGCGTCCTCATCGCGGCAGAGAATGATGGCGCGCTGAACCGCACGCAGGATTTCGAGATGGGTGCCGCAGCGGCACAGGTTGCCGGACAGCGCCTGACGGATCTCCGCCTCGCTCGGGGCGGGATTGCGATCCAACAGGGCTTTGGTGGTCATGATCATGCCATTGAGGCAGTAGCCGCATTGCGCCGCCTGCTCTTCGATAAAGGCACGCTGCACTGGGTGCAGGCGCTGGCGATCGCCAAGGCCTTCCAGGGTCACAATCGCCCGTCCGGACACGCCGAGCGCCGGGATCACGCAGGAGCGCGCCGCCACGCCGTCGATCAACACGGTACACGCGCCGCATTCGCCCAGGCCGCAGCCGTATTTCGGGCCGTTGAGCGCCAGATCGTTGCGCAGCACCAGCAAGAGCGGCGTATCCGCCATCACCTGCGCATGAAGCTGTTCGCCGTTCACCGACAGCATCAGCGGATGCTCCGTCAGCGTGGTTTTCGCGCCTTCCCTGGGCGATTGCACTTCAGATATCGCCATTGTTCGCGTCTCCGCCTGCACGTGATGGTCTTATGGGCTGGCCTCTCGCCGCCGACCACCAGGCAACCGACGTTGCGCGGGCGAATCAGCCGGTGGCAGGTTCTTCCAGCATTTTATTCAGCAGGAATATCAGCGCTATCCGTTCGGCCGGGTTCAGCGTACCGAACGTCAGTTCTGTGATTTTCGCCGCCTGCGGCACCGTTTCCGCCAGCAGCGCGCCGCCGGCGTCGGTGAGGCCGACCACCACCTTGCGCCGATCGATCGGATCCGGCGTTACCGTGATCAGATCGCGCGCCTTCAGCCGTTCGACGATGCCGCGGATGGTGGCCTGATCCACCGCCGTCACCTGCACCAGCTCGGTCAGCGAGCTCGGCCCCATATCGCGCACCGCGCACAGGGTGATGAACTGCACCGCCGTCAGCTGCGAATCGCCGACGTTTTGCTGGAAAATCGCCACGTGGCGCTGATAAACCTTGCGCAGCAGGTGCCCGACTTGCTCGGTAAAATGATAATTTTCGGGTTGGCCGCTCACGGCTGACGGGTATTCGGGGGGCGTCATTGCGTTACTCTCACCATCTATGGAATCCACGAGAATAGTACAAACCCCCGCCGTTGGCAGCAACGATTACGCCCGGCGCACGCGCGACGCCTCCGGCGCCACCACTTCACCGTCCGCCACCACCGTTTGCCCGTCGAGGCGAATGTCGCAGCGGCGCAGCGCGATATCCATATGGCAAGGCGTTTTGCGCGTGCCGCCCACTTCGGTGTTCGGCCCGGTGGAGAACAGGAAGTTGCCGTAGAACGCGCGCGCGTCCATGCACATACCGTCGTTCTTGTCGTGCAGGCCCATCGCCGTCCACTGGGCGCGCGGCTGCAGGCCCCAGCCGATGTGCGAGATGCCGTACACCTCCGGATCGTCGAAGTATTTCATATATTCGCGCAGGTATTCCGCCTCGAAGCCGCCGTGAATGCGGGTGACGAACCCTTTTTCGATCTCCAGCGTGATGCGTTCGCGCGCATAGCTTTTGAACGGCAGCAAAATATCGCCGACCTCCAGCACCAGCACCCCTTCCGCCTGCTCCTCATTTGGCCAGGTGAACAGGAAACCGCTCGGCCAGTGATCCCAGCGCCCCGGTTCATCGGCATAGCCGTACTCGGTCACCGTCGGGTATTGCCCCAGCGGCGCGCGGAAATCGCTGCCGGCGGCGGAGGTTACCTGCATCAGCTTCGCCTGCTCCAGCACGGCGGCGGCGGCCAGCACCCGCGCCTTGTCCTCCGCGTTGGGCAACATGCGCGCCAGCACCTCCGGCGGCTCCACCGCCAGCAGGATGCGGGTGCCGGTTTTCAGGATCTGTTCCTGCTCCGGCGAATGCAGCAGCATCATGGTATCGACGATCAGGTCGGCGGCCTCCAGCGCACGCTGCGCCGCCAGATTGCCGGTCAGCGCGGTATCGCCGCAATAGGCGGTCATGTCGTTGCCCATCGCTCGCGGATGGTTGAACGCCGGCAGTTCGACGGCATACACCTTGGCGCCCAGCCGCAGCGCCGCGTCGGTCGCGGCGCGCACCGTGCGCGCATCGGAATAATGGCTTTTCAAAATCGCCACGCTCTGCGAAGCATCGACCTTCGACAGCGTAAGCACCTGCTCGAACAGCTGTACCAACTGGGTTTCATTGACCGCCATGGCCTGTCTCCTGTCTCGTCAAGGGTGACCGACGCCCGCAAAGCGGCGGTTATTTTTCAAACAATTTAAAGTGAACACACTCGTTTTATCTAAGTCAAAAAAGCAAAGGAAAGCAAGCTGCGAATATCCACCATAAGAAAGTCCTATTTCATCCCGCGTCAATCCTGTGATTAACATGAGTTTAACAGTAATACGCCGTCAATTAGCGTGAGCAAGATCTGATTTAACACTTTTGCAACTTTGCGTTATCTAGCGTGTGCACTATAAATCGATCGTCCAGCCATGCGTTGGACCTACGCTGAAAAAAGCCAACAGACAGGGGAAACATGATGAGCAAACAACCACGCATCGCCGTCGTCGGCGCCGGGCTGGGGGGCGCCGCTGCCGCCGGGCTGCTGCAAAAAGCCGGCTTTACCGTCGATCTGTATGAACAGAGCCCGGCGTTCTCACGCCTCGGCGCGGGCATTCACATGGGGCCGAACGTACTGAAGATTTTCCGCCGCCTCGGTATTGAGCAGCGGTTGGAGCAGATGGCGTCTCATCCCGATTTCTGGTTCAGCCGCGACGCCGAAAGCGGCGACTACCTGTCGCGCATCGAACTGGGCGCCTTCGCCCGCCGGGAGTACGGCGCCGCCTATGTGACGGTACACCGCGGCGATTTGCAGGCGTTGCAGCTCTCCGCGCTGCAGCCCGGCACCCTGCACTTCGGCAAATGCCTGAGCAAAATTGAAGATCGCGGTGACGAGGTGGTGCTGAACTTCGTCGACGGCACCTCGGCCCACGCCGACATCGTGATCGGCGCCGACGGCATCAATTCGCGCATTCGTGAGCACCTGCTGGGCGCTGAAGCGCCGACCTACAGCGGCTGGGTGGCCCACCGCGCGCTGATCCGCGGCGAGAAGCTGGCGAAATACAATCTGACGTTCGAAGACTGCGTAAAGTGGTGGTCGGCGGATCGCCATCTGATGGTCTACTACACCACCCAACGGCGCGACGAGTATTACTACGTCAGCGGCGTCCCGCACCCGGCCTGGGATTTCCAGGGCAGCTTCATCGACAGCAGCCGCGAAGAGATGTTCGAGACCTTCGCCGGCTACCACCCGATCGTGCAGGCGCTGATCGAATCCAGCGAGCAGGTCACCAAATGGCCATTGCTGAACCGCAAACCGCTGCCGCTGTGGAGCGAAGGCCGCCTGGTGCTGCTCGGCGATGCCTGCCATCCGATGAAACCGCACATGGCGCAGGGCGCGGCGATGGCGATCGAAGACGCCGCCATGCTGACCCGCTGTCTGCAGGAAACCGGCCTCGGCGACTACCGCACCGCCTTCCAGCTGTATGAAGCCAACCGCAAGGAGCGCGCATCAAGGGTGCAGGCGGTGTCCAACGCCAACACCTTCCTGCGCACCCAGGAAGATCCGGCCTGGGTCTACGGCTATGACCTGTACGCGCAAGCGCTGAAATCGGAGAACGCCGCATGAGCACCTTCCTCTACGGCGCCCACGTTCACGCCAACGACATTCGCCAACATTACCTGCGCTACGGCGGCCACGGCCCGGCGCTGATCCTGGTCCCCGGCATCACCAGCCCGGCGATCACCTGGGGCTTCGTCGCCGAGCGACTGGGGGAAAAATACGACGTCTACGTGCTCGACGTGCGCGGCCGCGGTTTGTCGTCCAGCGGCCCGGAGTTGGCTTATGACGCAGAGACCTGCGCACAGGACGTCAACGCCTTCGCCGCCGCGCTGAACCTAGGCAGTTACGCCCTGCTCGGCCATTCGATGGGCGCCCGCTTCGCCCTGCGCGCCGCCGCTTTGCAGCCCGACGGCGTGCGACGGCTGGTGCTGGTCGATCCGCCGGTTTCCGGCCCCGGCCGCCGCGCCTATCCCGGCCAATGGCCGTGGTACGCCGACTCCATCCGGCAGTCGCTGCCGGGCATGAGCGCCGAGCAGATGCGCGCCTTTTGCCCAACCTGGAGCGAAGAACAGCGTCAGCTGCGCGCCGAGTGGCTGCACACCTGCTACGAGCCGGCGATCCAACGCGCCTACGACGATTTTCATCAGGTGGACAGCCACCGCGACTACCCGCAGCTGAGCATGCCGACGCTGCTGATGGCCGCGGGCAAAGGCGGCGTCATTCAGCCCGAAGACCGGGCGGAGATCCGCGCGCTGCAGCCGGAGATCGCCATCGTCGAGGTCGAGAACGCCGGACACATGATCCCGTGGGACGATTTCGACGGCTTCTTCCGCGCCCTGGGCGATTTTCTGGATTAACTGAGGAACACCGACATGAGCAACCACTACCGCATCGGCCAGATCGTGCCCAGCTCCAACACCACGATGGAAACCGAGATCCCGGCAATGCTGGGCGCGCGCCAACTGATACGCCCGGAGCGTTTCACCTTTCACTCCAGCCGCATGCGCATGAAACACGTCAATAAAGAAGAATTGGCGGCGATGGACGCCGAGTCCGATCGCTGCGCGCTGGAGCTGTCCGACGCGCGGGTCGACGTGCTCGGCTACGCCTGCCTGGTGGCCATCATGGCGATGGGGCTGGGTTACCACCGCGAATCGCAGGCCCGGCTGGCGCAGGTGACGAAAGACAATCAGGCCGCCGCGCCGGTCATCAGCAGCGCCGGCGCGCTGGTCAACGGCCTGAAGGTGATCGGTGCCAAACGCATCGCGCTGGTGGCGCCCTACATGAAACCGCTGACCCAGCTGGTGGTGGACTACATCCAGCACGAAGGCATCGAGGTCAAAGTATGGCGCGCGCTGGAGATCCCGGACAACCTCGACGTCGGCCGGCACGATCCGGCCAGGCTGCCGGGGATCGTCGCCGAGATGGACTTACGCGAGGTCGATGCTATCGTGCTGTCCGCCTGCGTGCAGATGCCTTCGCTGCCGGCCGTCCCGACGGTGGAGGCCCAAACCGGCAAACCGGTGATCACCGCCGCCATCGCCACCACTTACGCGATGCTGACCGCGCTGGAGCTGGAACCGATCGTTCCCGGCGCCGGCGCCCTGCTGTCCGGCGCTTATTGAGGAGGCAGAATGAACGACACCCTCAGCGACAACTATCGCGGCGTCTGGGGCCAGCGCATCGGCTTCGGCCGGCGCCCGGCGCTGCTGGCGATCGACTTTATGCAGGCCTACACCACCGAAGGCGCGCCGCTGTTCGCGCCGGGCGTGGTGAGCGCGGTCGAGGAAAGCCGCGAGCTGCTGGCCTGCGCACGCCGAACGGGAATTCCGGTGATCCACACCCATATCCGCTATCATGCAGGCCATTTTGCCGATGGCGGCTTGTGGGTGAAGAAAGCGCCGGTGATGAAAGACATGGTGGCGGGCAACCCGCTGGCGGCGTTCTGCCCGCCGGTGGCGCCGCTGGCCGATGAGGTGGTGCTGAGCAAGCAATACGCCAGCGCCTTCTTCGGCACCGCGCTGGCGCCGCTGCTGGTGGCGCAAGGGATCGACACGCTGCTGATGATCGGCTGCTCCACCAGCGGCTGCATCCGCGCCAGCGCGGTGGATGCGGTGCAGCACGGCTTTCGCGCCATGGTGGTGCGCGAGTGCGTCGGCGATCGTCACCCCGGCCCGCACGAAGCCAACCTGTTCGACATCGACAGCAAATACGGCGATGTGGTGCACAAACGGGAGGCGCTCGACTACCTGAACCGGTTATGAGTCAACGATTCACCTGCAACGACAATAACGAAGGCGCAAACAGCGCCTCACGCGACCGCCCGAAACAGGGCGGCGCCCATGCAACGCAAACACAACAGGCGCCTCCTGCGGAGGCCAACACGCACCACCTGGAGACAACATCATGGCCATTGTCGACACCCCGCTGGCGGGGAAAGCGGACGCAGAATCGCTGCTGCTGTACCGCAAAATCACCTGGAAACTGATCCCGTTTCTTTGCCTGTGCTACCTGGCGGCCTACCTCGATCGCATCAACGTCGGGCTGGCCAAGCTGCAGATGGCCGACGCGCTGCAGCTGAGCGAAGCGGCCTTTGGTCTGGGCGCCGGGCTGTTCTTCGTCGGCTATATTCTGTTCGAGGTGCCGAGCAACCTGATCCTGCAGCGCGTCGGCGCCAAGATGTGGATCGCCCGCATCATGATCACCTGGGGGCTGCTGTCCACCGCCACCATGTTCGTCACCACGCCGACCCAGTTCTACGTCATTCGCTTTTTGCTCGGCGTGGCGGAGGCCGGTTTCCTGCCCGGCGTGCTCTTTTACCTGACGCTGTGGTTCCCGACCTATCGCCGCGGCCGCATCATAGCGCTGTTCATGATCGGCCTGCCGCTCTCCAGCGTGATCGGCGGGCCGCTCTCCGGCTGGATCATGGGCCATTTCGACATGCGCCACGGGCTGCACGGCTGGCAGTGGTTGTTTTTGCTGGAGGGCATTCCCAGCGTGCTGTTGGGCGTGCTGACCTTCTGGCTGTTGCCTAACACTTATCAGCAGGCCAAGTGGCTGACGCCCGAGGAAAAACAGCGCATCGCCGACGATTTGGCGCGTGACGACGCCGAGGCCGATCACGGCAAGCACAGCTTCCGCGACGGCTTCTTCAACCTGAAAGTGTGGATGCTCGGCGGCATCGACTTCGCTATTCTGCTCAGCGCCTACGCCATGGGCTTTTGGATGCCGACCTTCATCAAAACCGCCGGCGTCACCGACATCACCACCATCGGCTACCTGACGGCGATCCCCAGCGTCGCCGCCCTGCTCGGCATGCTGCTGATCGGCAGCAGTTCGGACCGGCTGCGCGAACGGCGCTGGCATATCATCGTGCCGTTTATCATCGGCGCGCTGGCGATGGCCGGCAGCACCTTCTTCACCCACAATGCGTTGGCCACGGTGCTGCTGTTTTCCATCGCCCAGGCGGCGATCATCGGCGCGGTGCCGGTGTTCTTCAGCCTGCCGGCCACCTTCCTGCGCGGCACGGCGGCGGCGACCGGCTTCGCGCTGGCCTGTTCGCTGGCCAACATCGCCGGGCTGGTTAGCAATTCGCTGATGGGGTTGGCGCTGGATCTGACCGGCAAGAGCGGCGGCGCGCTCTGGGCCTTCGCCGGCTGCCTGCTGCTCAGCTCGCTGCTGGTGGTGGCCCTGCCGGCCAAGGTGGTGAACCGCTGAGCGTCGGCCACGCCAAAAAGACGAAGGGCGCATAATGCGCCCTTCTTTTTGCTTACCGGGAATGGACGAACTTACTCGTCCTTCAGCCCGCGGTTGATCAGCATCGGCTCGATGCTCGGCTCTTTGCCGCGCCAGTCGATGTACAGCTTCTCCAGATCCTGGCTGTTGCCGCGCGACAGGATCATGTCGCGGAAGCGCTGGCCGTTTTCGGCGGTCAGGCCACCGTGTTCGGTGAACCACTGGAAGGCGTCGTCCGCCAGCATTTCCGTCCACAGATAGGCATAGTAGCCCGCGGCGTAGCCGTTACCCCAGATGTGCTGGAAGTAGCTGGAACGGTAACGCGGCGGCACGTAGCTGAGATCCACCTTGTCTTTTTGCAGCGACTCGGCCTCGAACTTGTCCACATCCTGCTGCGGCTGATCGGCGGTCAGCATGTGCCAGTGCATATCCAGCAGCGCGGCGGACAGCAGCTCGGTCATGCTGTAGCCCTTGTTGAACTTGTCGGCCTTCTTGATCTTGTCGACCAGTTCCTGCGGCATCGCCTCGCCGGTCTGGTAGTGCTTGGCGAAGTGGCTGAACACTTTCGGATCGCTGACCCAGTGCTCGTTGAACTGCGACGGGAACTCGACGAAGTCGCGCGCGGTGTTGGTACCCGACAGGCTCGGGTATTCCTGATCGGCGAACATGCCGTGCAGCGCGTGGCCGAACTCGTGGAACATGGTGATTACGTCGTCATACGACAGCAGCGCCGGCTGCCCCGGCGCCGGTTTGGTGAAGTTGGCGACGTTGTAGATCACCGGCTTGGTGCCATTGAGCTTCGACTGATCGACGAAGTTGCTCATCCAGGCGCCGCCGCCCTTGTTGTCGCGCTTGAAGTAGTCGGTATAGAACAGCGCCAGCGATTTGCCGTCCTTGTCGAACACTTCATACACCTTAACGTCCGGCTGGTAGACCGGAATGTCCTTGCGCTCTTTGAAGCTGATGCCGTACAGCAGGTTGGCGGCGTAGAACACGCCGTTGTTCAGCACGTTGTTCAGCTCGAAGTAAGGTTTGATCTGCGACTCGTCCAGATCGTACTTGGCCTTGCGCACCTGTTCGGCGTAGAACTGCCAGTCCCAGGCCTGCACCTTGAAATCGCCTTTCTGCTGGTCGATCACCGCCTGAATGTCTTTGGCTTCACGTTCGGCGCGCGCGGTGGCCGCCGGCACGATGTTGCGCATAAAGCTCAGCGCGGCATCCGGCGTCTTGGCCATCTGGTTTTGCAGTTTCCAGGCGGCGTAGTTCGGGTAACCCAACAGCTTGGCCTGCTCGGCGCGCACCTTGGCCAGTCGGGAAATGGTCTGGCGGGTATCGTTGCCGTCGCCCTTCTCCGCACGCGTCCAGGAGGCGTCGAACAGCGCTTTGCGGGTATCGCGATCTTTCAGGCTCTGCAGCAGCGGCTGCTGGGTGGTGTTCTGCAGCACCAACAGCCACTGTTTCTCCAGCTTGCGCTCGGCGGCCGCCTGCGCTGCCGCGGCCAGCTCACCTTCGGACAGACCGTCCAGCTTCGCCTGGTCGGTTATCGCCAGCGCGCCGTTTTTGCTCGCCGCCAGCAGTTTGTTGGTGAACTGGGTGCTCAGCGTCGCCGCTTCCTGGTTCAGCGCCTTCAGCTTGGCCTTGTCGGCGTCCGACAGGTTGGCGCCCGCCAGCTCGAAGTTCTTATAGGTGACTTCCACCAGCCGACGTGACTCCGGATCCAGCTTTAGCGCATCGCGATCCTGATAGATGGCCTTGATGCGCGCGAACAGCTTGCCGTTGAGCATGATGTCGTCGTTCAGCGCCGCCAGCTTCGGCGAGGTTTCTTCATCCAGCTTCTGCAGCGCATCGCTGGTATTGGCCGAGGTCATGGCGCCGAACACGTTCATCACCCGCGTCAGCAGCGAACCGGCCTGCTCCAGCGCCACGAAGGTATTTTTAAAGTTAGGCTTGGCCGGGTTGTTGGCGATCTTCTCCACCTCTTCCCGCTTTTGCTTGATGCCCGCGTCGATCGCCGGCGCGTAGTCGCTTTCCTTGATCAGGTTGAACGGCGGCGCCTGGAACGGCAGACGGCTTTGATAGAAGAACGGATTTTGGGTCTTTTGCTTGTCGTGCTGATTGGCTTCACCGGTCACGGTAGCCTCCTTCGCCTGGCCGCTGGGCAGCGCGCTATGGTCGGCGTGAGGTTGGGTTTCTGCTGCCTGTGCCTGCGAGCCCAGCGCCATGCCGATCGCCAGCACCAATGTGGATAAACGCATCAAATCGAAACTCCTCCATGTTCACGGAATAAGGTCTCGGGGAATGGCTCCCTCTGAGTCACCTCCTAGCTTAGGCGCAGTTGGCAGTTTGAGCAAAAACAAGTGATTAGAAGTGAGCCGCCTCGCCGATCTGCTGTATCAGAAAGGTCAGCAGCGCGCGCGTTTTGGCCGGAAGATAGCGGCGGCCGGGATAAACGGCATACAGCTGCAGCGGCGCCGGCGGCAAGGCCAGCGGTATCTCAACCAAACGTCCGTCGGCCAGAAACGGCCGGCAGCCGAGCTCGGAGAGTATGGCGAACCCCACGCCGGCCAAGGCCGCCTTCAGCGCCATCTCCCCGCTATTGACGCGATAGCGCGCATTGACCGGGACGGTAACGAACTTGCCGTCCGGGCGGACGAATTGCCACGGCATGCCCTTCAGCGCATCCACCGTACTGATACAGGGCAATTGCGTGAATTGCTCAATCTCCGACGTCGGCGGCCACTGCGCCACCAGCGCCGGCGCAGCCACCACAATGCAGGGAAAGGTCGCCAGCGGCTGCGCGACATAGTCGCTGTCGTCCAACAGGCCCCGGCTGACCATGACCGCCAGATCGACATCGTCAAGCAGCGACGCCATGCCCGCCAGATTGGTGACGCAGCTGATTTCGATCTGCGGATGCTGCAGGGCGAAGGCCGCCAACGGATCGCCCAACAGATATGGCCCCACTTCATTCGGCACGCACAGGCGCAGCGGCCCGCGCAGCTGTTGCTGCCGTTCGCTGAGCGTTTGCGCGGTGTGATCGAGCGACGCCAGCAACGGCTGAGCCCGCTCATGCAACAGTTGGCCGTTCGGCGTCAGCCGCATTGAGCGGGTGCTGCGCTCGATTAAGCGCTGGTCGAGCTGGCGCTCCAGCTGCGAGATAGCGCGGCTGACGTTGGAGGTCGGCATCGCCAGCGCCCGAGCGGCCCCGACGAAGCTGCCTTGCTCCACCACCGCCACGAAAATGCGTAACAGGTTTAAATCCAATTTGGCGCGCATGATTATCCCACATTTGATAACAAACCATGCCATTTCTACCACCTAATCCCGCGCAACGCCACGCGCTACACTGCCGGCCTGACTCTGCAACCGAAGGATGCTTATGACACCCACGAGAAAGCTGACGGCGATAGCGCTGGTCATCGCCTTTATTCAATTCACCAATGCCCTGGAATACATGGTGTTCAACCCGATATTTCTCTATATGGCCGCCGACTTTTCCGTGCCCGTCAGTTACGCCGGTTATGTCAGCGCGGCCTATACGCTGGCAGCGGTGATTTCCGGCATCGGCGCGTTCTATTGGATCGGCGGCGTTGAAAAGCGGCGTTTTCTGCTGCTCAACGTCGCGCTGCTGGGGGTGACGACCTTACTGATCGCCGCAACCCAGCAGTTTTATTGGCTGTTGGCGCTGCGGCTGCTGGCCGGTCTGCTGGGCGGCACCACGATGGGCGTGGGGATCGGCTTGCTGCTCAACGCCGCGCCGGCCGCGCTGCACGGCCGAATGTTGGCGACGGTGATCGCGTCTTTTTCGCTGGTGAGCATCGTCGGCATGCCGGGCATGCTGTACCTGTGCGAGGTGGCAAGCTGGCGCGCCGCGCTGGTGACTATCGGCGGGCTGTGTCTGCTGGCGGCGGTGTTGGTGGCGCTGTTCGTTCCCAGGGATGCGCCGCAGCCACAGGCTGCCGCGCCCGTCACGCTCGATCGCCGGCTGTTGCTGTTCGCCTCCGCCGCCGGTCTGACGCAGTTCAGCCCGATGCTGCTGATCCCGGTGCTGGCGCCGCTGCTCACCCAGCGGTTACAGGTGGCAGACGCGCATTTGTCCTGGCTGTTTCTCATCGGCGGCGTGGCCGGCTATCTGGCGACCGTACTGGCAGGCCGCTGGCTGCAACGCTTTGGCGCCGTGACGCTGACGGTGAGCGCCACGCTGTTGCTGCTGGGCAGCCTGTGGCTGGCGGCGCGCGGTGGCGACCGCGCTGAACTGTTTATGGTGACGTTTCTCGCGGCGGCCTACGCGCGGCTGGTCGCGATCTCTTCCCTGAGCATGCGCTGGCCGGACAATCGGCAACGCGCCGCCTTCGGCACGCTGCAAACCGCCCTGATACACCTGAGCGCCACGGTGGCCTTCTTGCTCTCTTCCGCGCTGCTGAGCGGCGGCCTCACCCCGCGCAGTTTGCAACGCCTGCTGTGGTTGTGCGCACTGAGCGCCGTCGCCGTCGCGCCGCTCAGCGTTTGGCTGCAGGCGCGGCTGCGTCAGCGCGGCGCCTCATAAACCACCTTACCGTCCACATAGGTGCGATAAATGTTGCGATCGTCCCCCAGGGTCATCAGCACGAACCCTTGATCCATCAGCGTGGCGCTGTTGGCGTGACGCAGCTGCTGCAGCGGCGTCACCGCCGGATCGAGCACCACGAAATCCGCCTCTTTGCCGACGTTGAAGTTGCCGATTTTGTCGTCCAGCGCCAGCGCGCGCGCGCCGCCCAGGGTGGCATGATAGAACGCTTCTACGGCGGAGAGCCGGTAATGCTGCAGCTGGCCGACCTTGTACGCCTCGCCTAACGTGCGCAGCATATTGAAGGTGGTGCCGGCCCCCACGTCGGTGCCGATACCGATCTTCACCCGCTTACGCCAGGCCTGCTGCAGGTCAAACAGCCCGCTGCCGAGAAACAGGTTGGAGGTGGGACAAAAGGCGATCGCCGAGCGGGTATCGCACAGGCAGTCCCACTCCTGCTCCTCCAGATGCAGGCAATGGGCGAATACGCTTTTATCGCCGGTCATGCCGTAGCGGTGGTAAACATCCAGATAGCTGCGGTGTTGCGGGAACAGCGCTTTTACCCAGGCCACTTCCTGCGGGTTCTCGCTCAGGTGCGTCTGCAGCCAAACGTCGGGATATTCTTCACGTAGCCGCTGCACCTGCGCCAGCAGCGCCGGCGTACTGGTGGGCGCAAAGCGCGGCGTAATGGCGTAACCAAGGCGGCCTTTGCCGTGCCAGCGTTCGATCAGTTCGCGCGTCTGGCGATAACTCCGCTCCGGCGTTTCCAGCAGCGCCTCCGGCGCATGGCGATCCATCATGACCTTGCCGGCGATCAGGCGCATGTTCAGCGCTGCCGCCTGGCTGAACAGCGCATCGACCGACTGTGGATGCACGGTGCCGAACACCAGCGCGGTGGTGGTGCCGTTACTCAGCAACTGCTGTAGAAAGAAAGCCGACATCGCGTCGGTGTGCTGCTCACAGTCGTAACGGCTTTCGGTCGGGAAGGTGTAATTGTTTAACCAGTCCAGCAGTTGATCGCCATAGGCGCCAATCATTTCGGTTTGCGGATAGTGGATATGGGTATCGATAAAACCCGGCACGATCAGCTTGTCGCGATACTCCGTGACCGCGAAGCCCGGCGGCAGCAGCGCCTCGCCCTGCCGCCAGCTGCCGAACCAGACGATGACGCCGTCGTTCAGCAGCAGCAAACCGTCGGGAACATGCCGCAGGCGTTCTTCGAGCTGTTGCGGCGCCTCCACACAGGCTGCGATATCAAAAAAATTGCCACGAATAGCCGTGGTGAATTGCAGTGCCATTATTTTCTTCCTTGTGACGACCGGCCAAGCCCATCCGCATAATAAATTGCGATGATGAAACAAGGCCCTTTTTACCCAAACGCAAAGACCGGATTAAGCATAGCAAGCCGTGTGCCAACAGGCGGCGATAAAATACATTTTTAAATAAAAACAATTGATTGGTAATTAACCTAAAAGCATAGGCCAGCGAAAGAGAATAAGACCCACGCTCAGTCTTCGACGGCGGATAAATAGCAACCGTTTGCTTGCCGAAATAACACCGCGCCGCTGCACCTTTAATGGGCAAACGACGCTCTTTACGACCGTCCGCTTTATTTCAACACCGCTTCCGGGGGCGGAACCCCAGCCTGGAGGCAACGGCCAAACTTGAAACGATAACTATTCTCAATTATCATCCGCGCATCTTTTTGACCAGCAATGCGAAAACCATGTCCGCCACCGCCACCGCCTCTGCCCCGCACGCCGCGCTGTCGCGCCTTTACGCCACCCACCACGCCTGGTTGCAGGGATGGTTGCGTCGGCGGCTGGGCTGCGCTTTCGACGCGGACGATGTGGCGCAGGACACCTTTATGCGCCTGCTGAAAAGCGACGCCGCGGCGACCCTGCGCGAGCCGAAAGATTTTCTGGTCACCGTCGCCAAGCGGGTGATGGTCGATCTGTTCCGCCGCAGAACGCTGGAGCGCGCCTATCTTGAGATGCTGGCGCTGATCCCGGAAGGCTACGCCCCGTCGCCGGAGCAGCGCCAGAGCCTGCTGGAAAGCCTGCAGCAGATCGACGCCATGCTCGACGGCCTGGGGCCGAAGGTAAAACAGGCCTTTCTGTTGTCGCAGCTCGAAGGCCTGGGCTATGCGGACATCGCCGCGCGCCTCGGCGTGTCGGTCAGTTCGGTTAAAAAATACATGGCCAAAGCCACCGAGCATTGCCTGCTGTTCAGCCTCGAAAACGACGTTTATTCATGAGCAACGCCATCACCCCCGAGCAGCGCCAGGCGCTGAAAATGGCCGCACACTGGTATGCCCTGCTGTGCGACGAGCACGTCACCGAACGCCAGCGCCAACAGTGGCAAGCCTGGCACCAGCAGCATGACGATCACCGCTGGGCCTGGCAGCGCGTCGAAGCATTGCAGAGCCAGCTGCAGGGCGTGCCGGGCAAATTCAGCTATCGCACGCTCGATCGCGCCGGCCGTCAATCGGCGATCGATCGCCGCACCCTGCTGAAAAGCCTGCTGCTGTTGCTCGGCGTGGGCGGCGGCGGCTTCTTCTACCGGTCGCCGCTCGGCCAGGAGCTGCGCGCCGACTACCGCACCGCCACCGGCGAAATCAAACCCATTGTGTTAAGCGACGGCACCCAGCTGGTGCTGAACACCGCCAGCGCGGTGGACGTGCATTACGACGATCGCCAACGACTGATCCGCTTGCACGCCGGGGAAATCAGCCTGGTTACCGGACGCGATGCCCGGCCGCTGTGGGTGCAGAGCCCGCAAGGGGCGATGCGCGCGCTCGGCACCCGTTTTTTGGTGCGCGAGAGCGGCGGCGAAACGCGCCTGACGGTGCTGGAGCATGCAGTCGAAGCGCAGCTGGCGCAAGACGCGCAACAAAAGCGCCGGGTGAACGCCGGCGAACAGATAAGCTTCAGCGCGGCGGCCTTCAGCGATAAGCAACCGGCTACGGCGGAAGACGGCTGGCTACACGGGGTGCTGAGCGTCAGCCAGTGGCGGCTGGACCGGGTGATCGCCGAACTGGCGCGCTATCGGCGCGGCCACCTGAGCTGCGATCCGGCCGTTGCCGGCCTGCGCGTCAGCGGCAGTTTCCCGCTCAACGATACCGATCGCGCCCTCGCCCTGCTCAGCCAGACGCTGCCGGTACGCCTGCAAAGCTTTACCCGCTATTGGTTGCAAATCGTCCCCGCCTGAATTTTTTAAATGAAAATGATAAAAAATCGCATTCTTGATTGTCCCTTTTGCTTTGCTCATCCGACTCCCAGGAAAACACTGCAGCAATAAATAAAAAATGATTCAGGAGAAGGTATGAACAACGCTTGGGGAAAGGTAGCTCCGGCTTCGCTTTGGGGAAAACGGGCCACGCCGCTGGCCGTGGCCATTGGCCTGGTCTTCGCTGCACCGCAGATGGCGAGCGCCGCCAGTGCCGCTGCCGCCTATCACATTCCGGCCGGTGAGCTGGACGGCGCGCTGAACGCTTTCGCCGCGCGCGCCGGCATCGCGCTCTCGGTGGACGGCGCACTGACCGCCGGTAAACGTTCGCCGGGCCTGAGCGGCAGCTACGGCGTCGATGACGGCCTGAACGCCCTGCTGGCGGGCAGCGGCCTGCAGGCTAAAGCGCTCGGCAACAACGGCTACACGCTGGCCAAACTGCCGCAGCCGCAGAAAGAAGAAGACATCACCGTGGTCGGCGACTGGCTGGCGGAAGGCCGTCAGGCAGACGTGTTCGAACACCCCGGCGCGCGCGACGTAGTGCGCCGCGAAGACTTCGTCAAAACCGGCACCACCACCGTGCGTGAAGCGTTGAACCGCGTGCCGGGCGTGGTGGCCCCGGAAAACAACGGTACCGGCAGCCACGATATGGCGCTGAACTTCGGCATACGCGGCCTCAACCCGCGCCTCGCCAGCCGCTCCACCGTGCTGATGGACGGCATCCCGGTGCCCTTCGCCCCTTACGGCCAGCCGCAGCTGTCGCTGGCACCGGTCTCGCTCGGCAATATGGATGCGATTGACGTGGTGCGCGGCGGCGGCGCGGTGCGCTATGGGCCGCAGAGCGTCGGCGGCGTCGTCAACTTCGTTACCCGCGCCATCCCGAAAACCTTCGGCCTGGAGGCCGGCATGCAGGGGCAGCTCAGCCCGACCTCGCGCCAGGATCACCCGAAAGGCACCGGCAACCTGATGATCGGCGGCACCGCCGACAACGGCTTCGGTGCGGCGCTGCTTTACTCCGGCACCCGCGGCAGCGACTGGCGCGAGCACAGCGCGACCAAGATAGACGACGTGATGCTGAAAAGCCGCTACGCCCCGAACGAGGTGCACACCTTCAACAGCCTGCTGCAATACTACGAAGGCGAAGCGAACATGCCGGGCGGCCTGAGCCGGGCGGACTACAACGCCAACCCGTTCCAGTCTACGCGCCCGTACGACAAGTTCTGGGGCCGCCGCCAGTTGGCGAACTTCGGCTACCAATATCAGCCTGATCAGCAGCATAAGTTCGACGTGCAGAGCTTCTACACCTACACCCTGCGCAGCGGCTATCTGGATCAGGGCAAGAACCTGACGCTGTCGCCGCGCGAATACTGGGTGCGCGGCGTAGAACCGCGCTACAGCCAGAGTTTCCGCTGGGGAGATTCCGCCCATGAGGTCGGCGTCGGCTACCGTTACGTCAGTGAGTCCACCCATGAGCTGCGCTACACCAGCAAGGCCAGCACCGGCAGGCTGCCGTCCACCGCCAGCCCGTACGATCGCGACACCCAGTCCGGCACCGAGGCGCACGCCTTCTATCTCGACGATCGCATCGACATCGGCGACTGGACCATCACGCCGGGCATGCGCTACGAGTACATCAAGTCGTATCAGAACAACTACATCAAGAATAACCGCCTCGACGTCAGCTATAACGCGCCGCTGCCGGCGTTGAACGTGATGTATCACCTGAACGAATACTGGAACCTGTACGCCAACACCGAAGGCTCCTTCGGCACCGTACAATACAGCCAGATGGGCAAAGCGGTCGACAGCGGCAAGATTGAACCGGAGAAGGCGCGCACCTGGGAACTGGGCACCCGCTACGCCGGCGATGCGCTGACCGGCGAGATCGGGCTGTTCCTGATCAACTTCAACAACCAGTACGATTCCAACCAGGTGACCGACAGCGTGACCGCGCGCGGCAAAACCCGCCACGCCGGGCTGGAAGGCAGCCTGCGTTACGATCTGTCGCAGTTGACGCCGAAACTGGACGACCTGACCGCCTACGCCAGCTACGCCTACGTCAACGCCACCATCCGCGAAGACGGCGGCTACAAGGGCAACCAGGTGCCGTTCTCGCCGAAGCATAAAGGCACCCTGGGGCTGGACTACACGCCGGGCAACTGGGCGTTTAACCTTAACGGCGAGTTCCAATCCAACCAGTTCGCCGACAACGCCAACACCGTGGCGGAAAGCGCCGACGGCAGCACCGGCCGCATTCCCGGCTATATGCTGTGGGGCGTGCGCGCCGCCTATGATTTCGGCCCGGAAATGGCCGGCCTGAATCTGGGCGTCGGCGTGAAAAACCTGTTCAACCACGAGTATTTCACCCGCGCCTATGACGACAACAACAAAGGTCTGTACATCGGCCAGCCGCGCACGATCTATCTGCAAGGTTCGGTGAAGTTCTGATCCTCAACGGCGGGCGCGGTTAACCGTGCCCGCCGCCTTTCCCGTCGACGTGACGACGTCACATAAAACCGTTCCTCCGCGTCGCCGCAGCGGCGAAAAATAAGTCGCTTCTGACGCCAATACGCGTAATATCGACGATCCGCCCCGATTTATGTGCGCGGATTTTTTGCCGTTATGGCCTGAAAAGCGAGGAAATAAAATGAATCACAATGACCTTTCTCAGTGCCGCGTTGACACCGACCGTTTGTTGATTGCCCCCTTTACCGCAGCAGACGCCGACGATGTTTACCAGGCGATAACCCCCACGCTGACGCGCTTTATGACCTTTGAGCCGGAGGCGTCGCCGGAAGATTTCGCCAACGTTTGGCAAAGCTGGCTGCCGCTGATGCGCGAAGGCGAAGAAGTGATCTTCGTCGCCCGCCGGCGCGAAGACCGGCAGTTTGTCGGCGTCGGCGGCGCGCACAACCTGCGCAGCCCCACCCCGGAGCTGGGCATCTGGGTGAAAGAGAGCCTGCATGGCCAGGGCTACGGCCGCGAAATCGTGCAGGGCATCGCGCGCTGGGCCAGCGAGCGCTTTCAGCCGCCGCACTTTCTCTACCCGGTGGCCGAGCAGAATACCGCCAGCCGCCGCCTCGTCGAGTCGCTGGGCGGCGTGCTGGCAGGCCGTTGCGAACGCATCAAGTATGACGCCGTGGTCTACCACCTGCCGCCTCAGCGCTAATCAGCATCGGGCCGCTGGCCCGGTGTGACCTTTTTTCCTTTCCGCCGTGATAACCGCTGCCACTGCCTGCGGGTTTGTGCTAATGATAGAAGCATGTAGGGTAAAAACAGTTGAGGAACAGCAACATGATTATATTTGTTACCGGCGCCACCTCCGGTTTCGGCGAGGCCATTGCGCGCCGTTTTATCCGTGAAGGCCACCAGGTGATCGCCGCCGGGCGCCGCCTTGAGCGTCTCGAAGCGCTGCAGGAAGAATTGGGGGAAGCGCTGCACATCGTGCGGCTCGACGTGCGCAACCGCGCCGCCATTCAGCAGGTGATAGAAGCGCTGCCGGCCGAGCTGCGCCAGATCGACGTGCTGGTGAACAACGCCGGGCTGGCGCTGGGGCTGGAGCCGGCGCACAAGGCCAACGCCGATGACTGGGAAACCATGATCGACACCAACGCCAAAGGGCTGGTGAACATGACCCGCGCGCTGCTGCCCGCCATGGTCGAGCGCAACGTCGGCCACGTGATCAACATCGGTTCCACCGCCGCCAACTGGCCCTATGCCGGCGGCAACGTGTACGGCGCCACCAAGGCGTTCGTCAAGCAGTTCAGTCTGGGCCTGCGCGCCGATCTGCACGGCACGCGCATCCGCGTGACCGATATCGAGCCGGGCCTGGTGGGCGGCACCGAATTCTCCAACGTGCGCTTCAAGGGCGATGACGGCAAGGTCAATAAAACCTACGAAGGCGCCGATGCGCTGACGCCGGAAGACATCGCCGAGTCGGTATTCTGGGTCGCCACGTTGCCGGCGCGCGTCAACATCAACACGCTGGAAATGATGCCGGTCAGCCAGTCCTTCGCCGGGCTGAACATCCACCGCGGCGCCTGAGCCCTGTCGGCGGGAGGCGACTCCCGCCGTGTTTCCTCAGGCCGCGCGCCAGCCGGAAACAATAATCAGCATGCCCGCCAGCGCCACCCCGGCGCCGACCCAATCCAGCGTAGACAGCTTCACGCCGTCCACCACTCGCAGCCACAGCAGCGCCGTCGCCACATACACGCCGCCATAGGCCGCGTAGACCCGCCCGCTGGCCGCAGGATGCAGCGTCAACAGCCAGACGAACAGCATCAGGCTCAAGGCCGCCGGCAACAGCAGCCAGGCGCTGCCCTGCTTCTTGAGCCACAGGTAAGGCAGGAAACAGCCGATAATTTCAGCGAGGGCGGTGGCGAAAAACAACAGCGTAGTTTTTAACATCGGTCGCAGTTTTCTCTCGATAAAGTAAACGAATCGGCGCTTGGCTGGTGAATTCCAGGAGCGCGGTGGTATATTTGTCACCACGCCTGCGGGCGAGGTAACGCCAGTGCCGCCTTCATCAGGCGCACTCACTCATAAGGATGAAACGATGAAAACATTTTCGACCCAACGACTGCTGCGCGGGATGCTGCCGGTCGCCATGCTGGCCGTAATGGGCGCCTGGCAGGCGCCGGCGCTGGCCGCCACCTGCACTCAGGGCAGTACCTGCGTCACCGTCGATGGCAAAGGCAGCGGCGCGATGAGCACCGAAGAAGCGCGCCAGAGCAAAGAGCAGTGGAATGATACCAAATCCCTGCGCCACAAGGTTAACACCCGCGTCGAGAAAGAATTCGACAAGATCGATCGCGCGGCGGATGACGAAGATCGCTGCAACGACAGCAACAACGTCAACGCCTACTGGGAGCCGGACACCCGCAAATGTCTGGATCGCCAGACCGGGCGTCGGATTAATCCTTAATCCGCCTGCGGCGGGCGGGCAAGCGTGAAACCCGGCCGCCGTTGCTGCTATCCTGTTACAGGAAGTCCATTGTCTAAAAGGATGACGTGATGAAAAAAACGCTGATATTAACCGCTGTGTTGCTGGCCGGCGCGCCGATAGCGGCCCTGGCCTCCTGCGAAAGCGTGAAAGCGGACATTTCGCAAAAAATCGTCAATAACGGCGTGCCGGAGTCCGGCTTCAAACTGGAGATCGTGCCCAACGATCAGGCCGATCAAGCGGGCGGCCAGGTGGTCGGCCACTGCGAAAACGACACCCAGAAGATCGTCTACACCCGCCTGAACAACGGCGACGATCGCGGTGATGCGGCGCAGACCGGCACCAGCCAGGATACCTCCAACACGCAGTAAGCCGCACCGGCTACCAGGGCGCTCTGCAGCAGCGCCCGCTCCTTCTTTCCTTACGCCTGTTCCGCCTCTTCCTCTTCGCCCTGCGGCCGACAACGCGCCGGGATCAGCATCGCCGCCGCCAGCGCCAGCAACGACACCAGCGCCGAAACCAGAAACACCCAATGCAGCGAAGCCGCCACTTGCTGGGTCAGCTGCGCCAACGCCTCGCTCCCCATGCTCTGGCGCACTGCCGGTTCCATCAGCCGCTGTACCGGATCGTCAATCTCCGGCAAACGCCACTGCAGGTTGAGATTCAGCGTCGCGCCCAAAATCGCGGTGCCGATGGCCGAGCCCACCATGCGGGTAAACACCGTACAGGCGGTGGCGATGCCGCGAATGCTGTAATGTGCCGCGTTCTGCACCGAAACCAGAAACGTGGTATTGCACAGCCCCATGCCGGCGCCGACCATAAACGCCGCCACCCGCCCCCACAGCAAGCCGCCCTCCGGCTGCAGCAGCAGCAAGATCAGGCCGCCCGCCACCAACAACAGCGCGCCCAGCAGCGCCGTGGCGCGGTACGAGGTCATCAGCATCAAGCGGCCGCTCAGCGTGCTGGCCAGCGGCCACCCGATCGACATCAGCGCCAGCGTGGTGCCCGCCTCCAGCGGCGAGCCCCCCATCACGCCCTGAATGAAGGTCGGCAGAAAGGCGCTGATGCCCATCATCGCCGCGCCGATCACCAGCCCGCCGATGTTACCGGCTACGATCACCCGGCTTTGCCACAGCGCCAACGGGAACAGCGGTTCGACCGCGCGCCGCTCCTGGCGGACAAGCAGCGCCAGCGCCGCCGCCGCCAGCGCAAACAGCGGCACCACCCACCAGCCCAGGCTTTCCATCTGCAACAGCGCCAGCAGCAGCGCCGAAACGAACAGCGTCAGCCAGGCGGTGCCGGCCAGATCCAGCGCGTGCTGGCGCAATGGCTGATGCGCCGGCAGATAGCGCCAGAGGAAGAACATCGCCAACAGGCCGATCGGCAGGTTGACCCAGAACACCAACGCCCACGGCAAATGTTGCACGATAAACGCCCCCAACAGCGGGCCGATGATCGCCGACACGCCCCACACGCTCGACAGGTATCCCATCACCTTCGGCCGTTCGGTGGCGCTGTAGATATCGCCGATGATGGTAGAGGCGATCGGCATGATGGCGCCGGCGCCCAGCCCCTGCAGCAGACGAAAGCCGATCAGCCAATACATGTCGGGGGCGAAACCGCACAGTACCGATCCCAACAGGAACAGCGTGGCGCCGAAGAAGAACACCCGTTTGCGGCCGTAGAGATCCGCCAGCCGCCCGTAGATGGGAATGGTGATCGCCTGCGACAGCAAATAGACCGCGAACACCCAGCCCAGCAGCGAGAAACCGCCGAGATCGCCGATGATGGTCGGCATGGCGGTGGCGACGATGGTGGCTTCGATCGCCGACATGAACATCGCCAGCATGCAGGCGATCAGAATCAGCGGGCGGTGAGCGATGGGTGCGGGTGAAACGTTATTTGTCATGGCGTTATGCAGGTTTCCTGGCGTTTTTGTTTTCCCTGAGTATATCAGCAAGCGCCTGCACCGAGTCTATCCGCCCTCACATCCCGTCTTCGCCGACGGCGGATCGCACCATTTGGACTTGTTGTTACGGCGTAACGTTATGCGGCGGATTTTTTTCACTTTCCCCCCATCCCAGCGCTGACGCGGGCTGAGACGCCGATCGGCGCAAACTCAATCACCTGATTTTGTTCATAAAACTTGGCACGGTCAACGACAGGGTGCTATACCTTCCCTAGCCGGAGTCGTTGGGCTTCGTGCTTTCTCGGGTTTAAATATCAGTATCTTATGCTGATTAACTCACGTATTGAGCCTACGTTCAGCACGCTGTGCCGAACGCACCCTTCGCTCAATGTCGCTAACCTCATGCGAAACGCCCGTTTTGTACCGCCACGCCCGCCGGGCCGTGGGTAACAATCAGAGCGGAATGCGCCGTCTCGTCGGCCGCTCCGCGCAACGGAGGACGCAACATCATGCACAAGTCAGCGCCATACCGGCGCCTGCTCCTCGGGAGCCTGTTGTTTATCGCCGTCATCGCACTGCTGGTTTACGGCATCGGTTGGGACACCCTCAAGTCGCGCCGGGAAGATTTGATCTACCTCGGCCAACAACACATGTTCCTGGTGGCCTGCTCCATGCTGCTGTCGCTGCTGGTCGGCATTCCCAGCGGTATCTTGCTGAGCCGCCCTTTCGCCCGCCGCTGGGCGGAACACGTGATGCAAATCTTCAACGTCGGCAACACCCTGCCGCCGCTGGCGGTGCTGGCGCTGGCGATGGTGATCATCGGCATCGGCGATCGGCCGGCGGTGGTGGCGCTGTTCCTCGCCTCGCTGCTGCCCATCGTGCGCAATACCTATGCCGGCCTGCGTTCGGTGCCGCCGGCGCTGGTCGAGGCCGCCAACGGTATTGGCATGACCGCCGGGCAGCGGCTGCGCCAGGTCGAACTCCCCAACGCCCTGCCAGTGATCTTCGCCGGGATACGCATCGCGATGGCGATTAACGTCGGCACCGCGCCGCTGGCGTTTTTAATCGGCGCCAGCAGCTACGGCGAGCTGATTTTCCCCGGCATCTACCTGAACGACTTCCCGACGCTGATCCTCGGCGCCGCCGCCACCGCGCTGATCGCCCTGCTGCTCGATCTGGCGCTGGCCGGTCTCGGCCGCCGGCTCAGCCCGCACACCGCATCCTGATGGGAGAAACGCGATGACTCGATGGTTACAACGACTCCGCCACGCGCTGCTGTTCTCCTTGCTGATGACCGGCGCGGCCGCCTGGGCCGCCCCGCTGACGCTGGCGAGCAAGAACTTTACCGAACAGCGCATTCTGTCGGCGATCACCGTGCAATACCTGCGGGCCAAAGGTTTTCAGGTCGAACCCAAGACCAACCTGGCCACGGTGATCACCCGCAACGCCATGATCAACAAGCAGATCGACATGACCTGGGAATACACCGGCACCTCGCTGATCATCTTTAACCACATCAATAAGCGCATGACGCCGCAGGAAACCTACGACACGGTGAAAAAGCTCGACGCCAAACTCGGCCTGGTGTGGCTGCAGCCGGCGGACATGAACAACACCTACGCCTTCGCCATGCAGCGCCGGCGCGCGGAAAAAGAGCAGATTCGCACGATGTCGCAGCTGGTGGCCAAAGTGGAACAGGTGCGTAAAACCGACCCGAAACACAACTGGCTGCTGGGGTTGGATCTGGAGTTTGCCGGCCGCTCGGACGGCCTGAAACCGATGCAGGCGCTGTACGACATGCCGCTCGATCGCCCGCAAATCCGCCAGATGGATCCCGGCCTGGTCTACAACGCCATCCGCGACGGCTTCGTCGACGCCGGGCTGGTGTACACCACCGATGGCCGGGTGAAAGGGTTCGATCTGCAGGTGCTGGAAGACGACAAAGGCTATTTCCCGAGCTACGCGGTCACGCCGGTAGTGCGCGCCGACGTATTGCAAAACACGCCGGGGCTGGAAGCGGCGCTGAACACGCTGTCGAAACAGTTCAACAATCAGGTGATCACCGAGCTGAACGCTAAGGTGGATATCGACTACCAGACGCCGCAACAGGTCGCCGACGCGTTCCTCAAGCAGCGCGGCCTGATTTAGGAGGCATGATGAATACCTTACTTTACGCCTGGCAAAACTGGGCCTATATCGCCGGATTGACGCTGGAACACCTGCTGCTGGTCGGCATCGCCGTCGGCCTGGCGATCCTGATCGGCGTGCCGCTTGGCGTGCTGATCGTCCGCCACAAATGGCTGGCGACGCCGGTGCTGAGCCTGGCCACGCTGGTGCTGACCGTGCCCTCCATCGCCCTGTTCGGGCTGATGATCCCGCTGTTTTCATTGATTGGCCACGGCATCGGCTACGTGCCGGCGATCACCGCGGTGTTCCTCTACTCGCTGCTGCCGATCGTGCGCAATACCCACACCGCGCTCGACAATCTGCCCGGCGGGCTGCGCGAAGCCGGCCGCGGCATCGGCATGACCTTCTGGCAACGGCTGCGCTGGGTGGAGATCCCGGTGGCGCTGCCGGTGATTTTCGGCGGCATCCGCACCGCTGTGGTGATGAATATCGGCGTAATGGCGATCGCCGCGGTGATCGGCGCCGGCGGCCTCGGCCTGCTGCTGCTCAACGGCATCAGCAGCAGCGACATTCGCCAGTTGATTACCGGCGCCGTGATGATCAGCCTGCTGGCGATCGTCCTCGATTGGTTATTGCACCGCTTGCAAATTGCGCTCACGCCCAAGGGGATCCGCTCATGATTAAATTGGAAAATCTGACCAAACAGTTCATGCAAAAGAACGGCACGCCGTTCAACGCCGTCGACAACATCAATCTGGACGTGCCGGAAGGCGAAATCTGCGTGCTGCTCGGCCCTTCCGGCTGCGGCAAAACCACCACGCTGAAGATGATCAACCGCCTGATCGAACCCACCGGCGGCACCATTCTGATCAACGGCGAAGACACCAGCGCGCTGGATACCGTCAGCCTGCGCCGTAAAATCGGCTACGTCATCCAACAGATCGGTCTGTTCCCCAACATGACCATCGAGGAGAACATCACCGTAGTGCCGCGCATGCTGGGCTGGGACAAAAAACGCTGCCACGCCCGCGCCGAGGAGCTGATGAGCATGGTGGCGCTGGATCCCAAGCGCTTTTTGCACCGCTACCCGAAAGAGATGTCGGGCGGGCAGCAACAGCGCATCGGCGTGATCCGCGCGCTGGCGGCCGATCCGCCGGTGCTGCTGATGGACGAACCCTTCGGCGCGGTGGATCCGATCAACCGCGAAACCATCCAGAACGAGTTTCTCGACATGCAGCGCCAGCTGAAAAAGACCGTGATGCTGGTCAGCCACGACATCGACGAAGCACTGAAGCTCGGCGATCGCATTGCGGTGTTCCGCCAGGGTAAAATCGTGCAGAACGCCAGCGCCGATGAGCTGCTGGCGCGGCCGGCGAACGAGTTCGTCGCCTCCTTTGTCGGCCAGGATCGCACGCTGAAGCGCCTGCTGCTGGTGCAGGCCGGAGACGTGGCAGGCCAACAAGAGACGGTGACGGTGCGCCGGGAAACGCCGCTGGTGGAGGCGTTCGGGCTGATGGACGATATCGACGCCCGTTCAGTGACGGTAGTGGACGCCGACGGCAAGCCGCTGGGCTACGTCAAACGCCGTGAGGCGCGCGGCGCGCCGGGGGTGTGCGCCGACAGCCTGCACCGTTTCCGCGTCACCGCCCGCGCGGAAGAGAACCTGCGCGTGGTGCTGTCGAAGCTGTACGAACACAACACTTCCTGGATGCCGATCGTCGATGAAGACGGCCGCTACAGCGGCGAAATCTCGCAGGATTATATCGCCGACTACCTCAGTTCCGGCCGCACACGCCGGGTGTTGACGCCGCAATAACCCACGCCGGGGCGCTCGCCGCCCCGCCCATGCCGCAGTTTGCTAAAGATTCACTGGTCATCGGCCGGAGCGCCAAGCACAATGCGCTGATGACCCTTTGATTTTTCTCACGACGCCGCCCACGCATGAAAAGATTGGTCCACCTGCACCACTATCGCGCCCTACTGCGCAGCCTGCTTATCGCCGTATTTATCGGCGTCGCCGCCGCCCTGGCGGTGTGGCTGTTTCACCGTTCGATGATTGGCCTCGAGTGGCTGCTGCTCGGCAATGCCGACGGCAGCCTGGTAGCCGCCGCCGCCGCGCTGCCCGGCTGGCGACGCGCGCTGACGCCCGCGCTGGGCGGTCTGGTGGCGGGCCTGCTGCTGTACATTCACCAGCGCTACCGCCACCAGCGCCCGGCGGCGCCCACCGACTATATGGAAGCGATTGAGACCGGCAACGGCAAGCTGGATACCGGCGCCAGCCTGGTGAAGTGTCTGGCGTCGCTGCTGGTGGTGTCGAGCGGCAGCGCCATCGGCCGCGAAGGCGCGATGATCCTGCTGGCGGCGCTGGTGGGATCGCTCTTCGCCCAGCGCTTTACGCACGAGAAAGAATGGAAACTGTGGGTGGCCTGCGCCGCCGCCGCCGGGATGGCCAGCGCCTACCATGCGCCGTTGGCGGGCAGCCTGTTTATCGCCGAGATCCTGTTCGGCACCCTGATGCTGGCCTCACTCGGCCCGGTGGTGATCGCCGCAGTGAGCGCACTGCTGATGACCAACCTGCTCAACGGCGGCCAGGCGCCGCTCTACCTGGTGACGCCGCTCTCCGCTCCCTTGCCGACGCAATACCTGCTGATGGCGCTGGTCGGCGTGGTGGCCGGCGCCGGCGGGCCGCTGTTTTTGTGGTTGATGACCGCCAGCGGTCGCGCCTTCCGATCGCTGCGCCTGAAGCCGCCATTGCAGCTGGCGTTGGGCGGCCTGATCGTCGGGCTGCTTTCGCTGCTGTTTCCGCAAGTGTGGGGCAATGGCTACAGCGTGGTGCAGGCGCTGCTGATCGCGCCGCCGGGGGTGTTGCTGCTGGGCGCGATCCTGGTGTGTAAACTGTTGGCAATCCTCGCCAGCAGCGGCTCGGGCGCGCCCGGCGGGGTCTTCACCCCGACGCTGTTCGTCGGCGCCGCGCTCGGATCGATAATCGGTCAGCTGTTCGGCCTGTGGCCGGGCATGGATGCGGCGGTGCCGCTGCTGCTGGCGCTGACCGGCATGGCCACCCTGCTGGCCGCCACCACCCATGCGCCGATCATGGCGGCGCTGATGGTGTTTGAAATGACCGGCGAATACGCGCTGCTGCCCGGCATTCTGCTCGCCTGCGTGATCGCCACCACCGTGTCGCGCGGCCTGCGGCCGATCTCGGTGTACCACACGGCGCCGCTGCCCAAACGCGAGGTTTAGAACTCACCCTGCTGCAATATTTTCCTGAACTGCGGGCACTGCAGGTGCTCGGGTTCAGGGCAATCAACCATGTGCCGCAGCCCGTCGCGCACCTGTATCAGGCGCTGGATATGGCGATCCAACTCATCCGCCCGCGCCGCCAGCAACACGCGATCGAGCGCGATTTTGCCCCGTTCGTCAAACAAGGCGCTCATCTCATCCAACGTAAAACCGGCCAGGCGCGCGAGGGCGATCAACCGCAGTTGATCGAGCACCCCGGCGGCGTATTGACGGCGCAAACCGTGGCGGCCTATCGACGCGATCAGCCCCTTTTTCTCGTAATGCCGCAGCGCAGAAGGCGCGACTCCGCTCAGGCGCGCCACCGCGCCGATATCCAGTTCTTTTGCCATTGACTTGAAGCCGACTTTAAGTTGCACACTGTGCGCACCTTATCACGTCACTGAGCCAAGGACACCCCTATGACCCCCGATTTGTTATTGCGCATTCTGTTAACCGGCGCTGGCGCCACCCTCTGCATGGATTTGTGGGCGTTGCTGCTGAAGCGGCGCTTCGGCATCCCTTCCCTCGATTACGCGCTGGTGGGCCGCTGGTTTCTCGGCATGTTCGACGGCCGCTGGTTTCACGCCACCATCGTCACGGCGCCGCCGCGCCAGGGTGAGAGAAAAATCGGCTGGATACTGCACTACGCCATCGGCTTGGCGTTCGCCTTTATCCCGCTCGGTTTGGCGGGCATCGAGTGGTATGCGGCGCCGGAACCGCGCATCGCGCTGTTGAGCGGCTGGCTGAGCCTGGCGGCGCCGTTTCTGGTGATGCAGCCCGCGCTGGGCTTTGGCGTGGCGGCGGCGAAAACCGCCAATCCGCGCAGAGCGCGGCTCCTCAGCCTGCTCACCCACACGGTGTATGGGCTGGGCCTGCTGATCGCCGCCCGGTTGTTGGCGACGTTCTGCGCCTGAATGGGCTACAGCAACGTGGAAATATCGAGGTAGTGCGCCAGTTCGCGCTGCTCCGCGCGCGGCAGATACGGAATTTCCCCCAGCAGCGGCGCGGAAATGCGCTGCTGCAGCGCCGTGATGGTTTCGGCATAGTGCGCCAACCCCGGATTGATGCGGTTGGCCACCCAGCCCAGCAGCGGCAGGCCGTCGTTGATGATCGACTGCGCGGTCAGCAGCGCGTGGCTGACGCAGCCCAGCTTGATACCCACCACCAACACCACCGGCAGTTGCTCCTGCACCACCCATTCGGCGTACGGCCGCAGATCGTTCATCAGCACGCGCCAGCCGCCGCTGCCCTCTACCACCACCGTATCGGCTTTGGCGGACAGATCGCGCAGGCCGCTGCTCATCAGGCCGTAGTTGATGTCCTCGGTGGCATGCGCATGAAACACCTCATCCAGACAGGTGATGGGATTGATCTCCTCATAGCACAGCGGCAAGGTCGAAGATGCCTGCAACACCAAAGCGTCTTTATTGCGGATGCCCTCGCTGGTTTCCTGGCAGCGCGCGGCGATCGGCTTGTAGCCCGCGACCGAGCGGCCATCGGCGGCCAGCGCCTGCATCAACCCGCGGGAAACCACGGTTTTACCGACGTCGGTATCCGTGCCTGTCACAAATAAACGCTTCAACATGAATAAAATGCCCCAGAATGCCCCGTTAACAATGTATCGCCGCACCGGCGGCGAAGAAGTCTTGCGGAAAAATTCTAGGGGATGCCGCCACGTAGGGGCTTGAGGTAGCTCAATCTTTTGCGGGATTAATAAGAAGTTCTGATGTTAGCCTTGCAGCAGCTGCACCAGCAATGAACCGTTATACAGCGCCTCTTTCACCAGCGCCGCGCCGGGCATGGTGCCCTGATTGAAGAACTGCGTGGATTCAACCTTGACCTGCTCGCTGTAGGCCGGCAGCGCCTGCTGGCGAATGCAGGAGGCGATGGCCGGGTGCAGGATCTCCGCCGCGCGGTTGAGCGGCGAACCCACCAGGATCTTCTCCGGATTGAACAGGTTGACCATGATAGCCAGAATGCGCCCCACGCTGTGGCCGACGCCGAGGATGATGTCCCGCGCCAGTTGATCGCCCGCCAGCGCGGCGTCGCACAGCGATTCAACGGTCAGCGGCGCGCCGTGCAGGCTGGAGCTCATCGAGCCGCTCAGCCGCTGCTGGGCGATCTCCAGCATGTTCTCGATGCTGGCCACGGTCTCGAGGCAGCCGTGGTTGCCGCAGTAGCAGCGTTTGCCGTAAGGATCGACCTGGGTGTGGCCGATCTCCACCACGCTGTGGCTGCCGGCATGCAGCACGTGGCCGCCGGTGATCACGCCGGCGCCGACGTTGTGGTCGATCACCACCTGAATCACGTTCTGGCTGCCGCGCGAGGCGCCGTACAACGCCTCGGCCATGGTCCAGGCGCTGATGTCGTGTTGCAAATAGACGGGCAGACCGGTCCGGGTTTCCAGCGCCGGGCCGAGCGGCATCTCCAGCACGTCGTAAAACGGCATGCGGTGCACCACGCCCGACTGCACGTCGATAATGCCCGGCAGCGTAATGGCGATCGCCGTCAACCGTTCCAGCTTGCTTTGGTGGCGAATAAAGAATTGATCGACTTCGGTCAGGATGCGTTTCAGCAGCGGTTCGGGATCTTCGGCCGCCAGCGGCAGCAGCTCTTCCACCACCAATTTGCTGCTCAGATCGCGCAGCGCCAGCGTGATGCTGCCGCGGCTGATGCGGGCGGACAGGTAGTGCCAGGCCTCGGTGTCCAGCACCAGCCCCACCGCCGGGCGGCCCCGGCTGCCGATTTCCTGGTACTCGGTTTCCTTGACCAGATGGGCTTCCAGCAGTTCGCGCACGATCTTGGTGATGCTGGCGGGCGCCAGCTGTGCGCGTTTTGACAGTTCGATGCGCGAAATCGGGCCCAGTTGATCGATTAGCCGATAAACCGCCCCCGCATTGGTCTGTTTGATTTGATCAATATGCCCAGGCTGCCCAACCGCAATCACAAACCGGCTCCTACTATTTTTCGCGCTTCTAAATAAAGACTAGGGGTTATGGTGGGGCTTTTGTCATACAGCGTCAACTATTTGATTCGTTATGTGATTTGCTGCACAAATTCCTCGCAATTTCAGCGCGAATTGATTTTTATTTGCCCAATCTCAACGTCATTTCAGCATCAACGCCATCAGCGCCTGCGCCGCGGCGGTCAGCGGCCGTCGGCGGTGATGCACCAGCCACACTTCGGTCGTGGCGTCCGGCTCCGCCAGCGGCAAATAACGCACGCCGTCCACCCGCACCCGGGCGAAAGATGCCGGCAGAATCGAGACCCCCAATCCGGCGGAGACCAAACCGATGATGGTCATCGCTTCCCCCACTTCCTGAGTGATATACGGGGTAATGCCGGCCTTGCCGAGCAGCAGCAGAATTTCGTCATACAGCGCCGTGCCCACTTCGCGCGAGAAGAACACGAACGGCTCCTGCGCCAGGTGTTGAAAACGCAGCGCGCCGCCGGGCGTTTCCGCCAGCGGATGCCCCTCCGGCACCACCGCCACCAGCGGTTCGCGCAGCAGCAGCTGATAGTGCAGCGCTTCCGGCAGCCGCGTGTTGCGCATTACCCCCAGATCCAGCTCACCGTTCAGCAGCGGTTCGATCTGCTGTTTGGTGTTGATTTCGCGCATCTTGATGTGCACCTGCGGAGAATGCTGACGGAAAGCGCGCAGGCTGCGCGCCACCACGCCGATAAACGGTGCGGAAGAGGTAAAGCCGATGGTCATTTCCCCCAGTTCGCCGCGATCCAGGCGCGCCGCCTTTTCCGCCGCGCGGCCGACCTGATCGAGCACCTGATAGGCTTCTTTGAGGAACATCTCCCCGGCCTGCGTCAAGCTGACGTTGCGATTGTTGCGCGCCAGCAGCCGCGCGCCGACCATATCCTCCAGCGCCTGGATTTGCTGGCTGAGCGGCGGCTGGGAGATACGCAGCCGCTCCGCGGCGCGGCCAAAATGCAGCTCTTCCGCCACGGCGATAAAGTAACGCAGGTGTCTCAACTCGATATTCATATTTAAAAAGTCTTAATTGTAATTATTAATATATTAGACAAAAAAATCGCCGCTCCCTATCATTTTGTTATCTGCAAAGTGTCTGTTTATCTCCCCGAAGTTCGGTAAGGAAACGCTGTGACAACCCCTGTGCGTTCTGCGGCCGTGATGCCGTCGACGCTGGCCGCCAACGATGACGCGGCCGCTGCGCCAAAAGTAAAACGCTCCACCCTCAACAACAAACTCCCCTATATCGAACGCGGCACGCCGCAGTTTATGCGCGTAACGCTGGCGCTGTTTTCCGCCGGGCTGGCGACCTTCGCGTTGCTTTACTGCGTGCAGCCGATCCTGCCGGTGCTGTCGCAAGATTTCGGCGTCTCGCCGGCCGAAAGCAGCCTGTCGCTCTCGGTCTCTACCGGCCTGCTGGCGATCGGCCTGATGTTCACCGGGCCGCTGTCCGACGCCATCGGCCGTAAGTCGGTGATGGTGGTGGCGCTGTTGCTGGCGGCAGTCTGCACGCTGATTTGCGCCTTTATGACCAGCTGGCACGGCATTTTGCTGATGCGCGCGTTGATCGGCCTGTCGCTGAGCGGCGTGGCGGCGGTCGGCATGACCTATCTCAGCGAAGAGATCCATCCCAGCTTCGTCGCCTTCTCGATGGGGTTGTACATCAGCGGCAATTCGATCGGCGGCATGAGCGGCCGCCTGGTGACCGGGGTGTTGACCGACTTCTTCTCCTGGCGCGTCTCGCTCGGGGTCATCGGTCTGTTCGCCCTCGCCGCCGCCTTCATGTTCTGGCGCATCCTGCCGGCTTCGCGGCATTTTCGCGCCAGCTCGCTGCGCCCCCGCACGCTGCTGATCAACTTCAAACTGCATTGGCATGATAAGGGGCTGCCGCTGCTGTTCGCGGAAGGCTTTCTGCTGATGGGCAGCTTCGTCACCCTGTTCAACTACATCGGTTATCGCCTGCTGGCGGATCCTTATCACCTGAGCCAGGCGATCGTCGGCCTGCTGTCGGTGGTCTACCTCACCGGTTCCTACAGCTCGCCCAAGGCCGGCGCGCTCACCTCGCGCTTCGGGCGCGGCCCGGTGCTGCTGGCGTCGATCGTGATTATGCTGATCGGGATTCTGATTACCGCATTGCCGCAGGTGCCGGCGATCTTTATCGGCATGATGCTGTTCACCGCCGGTTTCTTCGCCGCCCACTCGGTGGCCAGCAGCTGGATCGGCCGCCGTGCGCGCCGCGCCAAAGGCCAGGCGTCGTCGCTGTATCTGTTCTGTTATTACGTCGGCTCGAGCGTGGCCGGGACCCTCGGCGGCGTGTTCTGGCACAGTTTCGGCTGGAATGGCGTGGCGGCGTTCATCAGCCTGATGCTGTTGCTGGCGCTGCTGGTGGTGCATTACCTGAAGCGCCTGCCGGAAGCGGCGCGCCTGTGAATAAAAAAGCCGCGGTGGATTACCGCGGCTCGCTATGCCAATGCCGGTGATTATTGACCGGTTTTCCAGCGGGTGCGCAGGTACTCCACGGCCTTATCCGTTTGCGGCTCGGTCAGATAACGTTGCCGGAACAGGATGGTTCCCCCCATCCCCGGCAAGCTCTCGTTGAGATCCAACTGCCTTTTCAGCTCAGGAACGCCGCCGTCGACGGTCCATGCCGGTTCGCTCGCCGATGGCGTGCCCACTTTATACAGCGCCACCCCGGCATAAAGCCGAACCGGCGTGTCTTTCACCACCTCGGCCCACCAGTTGGCCAGCACGTCGTAGCGAACTATTTCACGATCGAAGGGCCAGTACAGCTGCGGTGCGATGTAGTCGAGCAGCCTCAGTTTGACCCACTGGCGCGTATCGGCATAGGCCGCATCGTACGATGGCGCGCCAGCCTGAGTCGCCGAGCCGGCGGGGTCGTCCGCTTTGTTTCGCCAGACGCCCGCCGGGCTGACGCCAAACGCGACAGCGGGCTTTAGCGCCCTGACGGTGGCTGAAACCTGTTTTATCAATTGCAGCGTATTGTCTCTTCGCCAACTGGCCTTGTCTGCAAACCCTTTGCCGTATTCGCGATACGTCTTTTCATCATCCAGCGGCGATTGCGGCGTCTCATAATAGAAATAATCGTCAAATTGAATGCCGTCGACGTCATAGTTTTTGACGACTTCCGCCACCACGCCGGTGATCCAGTTGCGTACGTCGGGTAAGCCAGGATCGAGCGCAAAGCGGTCGTTGGCCGTACGTATCCAGTCGGGATGCAGCGCATAGACGCTGGCCGGCGGGGACTGCAGCGTTTGATTAAGCGCATCAATCGTTTGCTGCCGGGTATTCATGGAAACCCGATAAGGATTCAGCCAAGCGTGCACTTTGATGCCGCGCCGGTGCGCTTCTTTCAGCATAAAGGCCAGCGGATCGTAACCCGGATCCTGGCCCACGGTGCCGGTCAATACCTCCGACCAGGGCAAGATGTCAGAACGCCACAGGGCCGTTCCGTCCGGTTTAACCTGAAAATACACCGTGTTAATCCCGGTTTTCACCATGTCGTCCAGTGCGTCCGTCAGCGCCTGCTGCTGCAGGCGAATTCGCTCTGGCGCGGTTTCCGCTTTCAGGGAGGCCGCCGGCGGCCAGTCCAGCCCCATGACGGTGGCCAGCCAGATGCCCCGCATCGGTGTGACCGGCGGTGCAGGCTGCGGAGGCTTTTCCGGCTCAGGGGGTTTGGCGCATCCGCTCACGCCCAGCATGGCGGCCATCAACAGCCATCCGCCTAGTTTTGTTGCGCCTGTCGGCATAAATGTTCTCCTTCCGTGAGTGACGGTTATCCCATGTCGTATCGTGCAGAGCAAGAAACCGCCCGCTTTCTCAACGCTATCCCGCGACCGGCGTCGCCCTTTCTGACGACGCCGGTACTTGTCCCATTACCAGCTCAGCCCGGTCCCGCGAGGGAACGCCACCTTGCCCGTATTGGTTTCCTCATCGTAGTCATGCCAGGTGTTGACCGGCAGTTTTCCGTGCGGTGTGATTTTTCCCGTCAGCACCTGCGCCAGAGATATCATCGAGGGACCGCGCCATACGCCGCTGTCATACCCGTAGTAAGAATAGGTGGCGACGGCTGCATCCACGTCTGCGGCATAGTTCACGATATCGTAAGGCGCGCGCAATGAGAGGTGAACGCGTTTTTTCCCCTGCTCGGCGGCGTATTTCAACCAGCCCGGATAAGGACTGGAATCATTAGCCGCCCCGGTTGCGGAGGTCACGACCCCATCCTGCTCGGCAGGCGTAAAGCGGGTCGAAAGCGTGCCGAGCAGGAACACGTCGCAATCGGCAATATGCGCCCTGATTTGGGCATCGCTCAGTTCCGTTTCCTTCGCGGCAACGACGTTCTGGTAGCCCTCCTGCGCCATCACGTTAGCGATGCCTTTGGCCTGCTCACCCCACGGGGTCAGGATAAAATAGCGCAACGCCTTGTCTTTCAACGGCAGCAGGCTGTGGCGGTTAATGACCACGGTAATGGAGCGATCGGCGATGCGTTTTTCCAGCTTATGCGCTGAGGACGAAACGCTGCTGGAACAAGGGGCCTCGCGATGCCCCATCAGGTGATGGCGTAATTTGAGGCGCAAAATGCGCTCGACCGAAGCATCGATATCGGCCTCGCTGAGATGCCCTGTTTTCACCCGGTCCGCAAGGTAACGAATCAGGTCCGGCAGCAGGTTAGCCTGGGCCGGCGAAGCGATGCTGACAGGCATCAGGGCGATATCCACCCCGGCGGCAAAGACGTTTTCAGCCGCCCCTTGCTGGCTGAAATGCTCGGCAATCGCCCCCATATCCAGCGCATCTGAAATCGTTACGCCGGCATAACCCAGCTCATCGCGCAGGATGCGGGTCTGAATTTCATGCGACATGGTGGCCGGCACCGTGATTTTTTCGCCGCTGCGGGTGTCGATCTGGCGGTTATCCAGCGCGGGGTACTGAATATGCGCAGTCATGACCATGTCCGGCGCCGCACAGCGGTCAATGGCCTGTTTGTAAGGCGCGATATCGATGGCAAACGCCTCTTCCCGCGTACGGTCGACGCGCGGCAAACCGGTATGCGAGTCGGTGGAGGTGCTGCCATGGCCAGGGAAGTGTTTGTAAGCGGTGATAAGCCCTTGCTGCTTCATCCCCGCCACCATTTTCTCGGCCAGGTGGGAAACGGCGTTCTTATCATCGCTGAAGGCGCGAACGTTAATCACCGGGTTGAACGGGTTGGTGTTGACGTCCACAACCGGTGCAAAGTTGGTATTGATATGCAACGCGCGCATATCCTGGGCCATCAGTTCGCCCTGTTCAACGGCGAGCTGTTTATCCGCGCCGCCCTCAATCGCCGCGGCGAGCGCCATATTGCCGGGGAATGAGGCATAGTCGCCGCGCGGCAGCCGGAAAACGTTACCGCCCTCGTTATCCGTGCCAATGAACAGGCGGATGCCGGCGTGGGTTTTCATCGCGGCATACCAGGCCGTTAACGTATTGATCTGCTGCTTATCTTTCAGATTATTGGCAAACAGGATCACCCCGCCCACATGGTTATCGGTGATCAGCTTGCCAATGGCTTCATCGGGAACGGTCATATCCTGATTGCTGCTACCGTTCCGATCCCAGTAGCGAAAATCCAGCATGATTTTTTGCCCGATCTTCTCTTCCAGCGTCATGTTTTTGACTTTCTGTTTAATATCCACAGTAAACCTCCTGTTAAAGCACCCGTTAATGACAGAAGAAAAGATAACCCCAAGGGCTCATAGCGTCCTGCCATTCTGTTTGTTCCAGCGTTTGGACAACGGCAAACGGGAAATGGATTAAACAGAAGACAAACGAATAGGAAAAAATCCGCCATTGAATCAAAACCATAAGAAGACCAGGTTTATTTTCGACAATCACACTTGCCCGCATGCGTAGCAGACGAGCGAGAGAATTCCCCCTGCTGCCCGCCCTATTTCCCCCTGGTAAGCCGGGTGGGCAGTTAAGCCGAGTATTGTCCCATTGCCGATGTTGCCCCCAACCTGCTACTCTCCTATAGTATGTTGTAACTAAAATAGGGGCATATGATGAGCAAATACGATGTGATTGGCCGGATGAACGCCTGCTTTGCCGAACTGGAGCAAGCCCTCGGCGCATTGCAGCAGCAGATAACCCCGCTGCGGCTGCTGGCGGCGCGGGTGTTCAGCCTGCCGGAGGTAGAAAAAGGCCAGGAACATCAGGCCATTTCGCATATCGCGGTCGAGCAGCATGTGGGGCAAGCGGCGCGCGATCTGGCGCTGGAACACTATCAGCGGCTCTTCATCCACCATAACCGTGAGAATGTCAGCAGCAAGGCCGCCGTGCGCCTGCCCGGCGTCATCTGTCTGGCGGTGGAGCAACCGGAGTATCAGGCGCTGCAGGCGCAGCTGGCGCTGATCAACCGCCTGAAAGGCGAACTGGAGCAGATTATCACCGTCGATTCCGGCCTGGCGCCGGAGCAGCGTTTCGAATTCGTGCACACCCATTTGCACGGGCTGATTACCCTCAGCGCCTACCGCACCCTCACCGCCCTGACCAATCCCGACTCGGTGCGCTTCGGCTGGGCCAACAAGCACATCATCAAAAACGTCAAACGGGACGACATCCTGGCGCAGCTGGAGAAAAGTCTGAAAGCCGGCCGCGCGGTGCCGCCGCACAGCCGTGAACAGTGGGCCGCCCTGGTCAGCCGCGAAATAGACGATGTCAGCCGTCTGCCGCAGCATGCGACGTTGAAAATCAAGCGGCCGGTCAAAGTGCAGCCGATCGCCCGCGTGTGGTATCAGCAGCAGCAAAAGCAGGTGCAACACCCCTGCCCGCTGCCGCTGATCGCCCTGTGTCAGGTTGAAAGCGGCGCTGCGGTGCCGAAGATCGGCGAACTGCTCAACTACGACGCCGACGCAGTAAAGCATCGCTACAAACCCGACGCCAGGCCGCTGCGGCTGCTGGTGCCGCGCCTGCACCTGTATACCGACGGCACTACTCGCTGAGGGCATATACCCGCAGGCGATGACCGTCCGGATCCCGCGCCACAAAGGTGTAGCCGAATTCCATTTCGGTTGGCGTTTGCTCGATAGGCAGCCCGAGCTCGCGCCACTGGTTATAGCGCGCCTCCACCTCTTGCGGATCCTGGCATAAAAAGCCCAGTTCACCGCCGCCGCCGGTCAGCGTGGCGGCGGGTTTTACCCCCTGTTTGGCCCACATCCCGAGCTTGAAGCCGTTGTTGAGCACGAACAGGGCAAAGCCGGGAGAAAGCTCTACCGGCGCCTGCCCCAGCAGGCGTTGATAAAAGGCGGCGCTGTTGAGCGGGTTATCGACGTAAAGCAGGGTCATGCTGGGAAGGGTCATCGGTCTGTCCTCTGGGTGATGGGAACCGGTTGGTTCCCGATAGGCACAGACTAAAGGAGGCGACTGACAGTTTATGGCAGCAGCGTGTCGTTATTGTTCCGCAATGCCTTCGCTCAACCGCCACTCTTTCAACAGTCGCCGCCGGCCATGCGGATAACGCTGTTCAAGCGGCGTGGCGGCCTGAATGCGATCGAGGCGAAAATGACGAAAGGCCTGACGCAACTCACACCAGGCAACCAGCATCTGGAACTGGTCGAAAAAGCCCAGCGCAAAGGGCCACAGCAGGCGTTCGCTGCGCTGCCCCGCCAGGTCGAGATAGTCGATATGCAGCTTGCGCTCGCGGCGGATGCTGTCACGGATTAACACCCGCATCTCATCCGCCACCGGCGGCGACTGAGCCGGTGCGATAAGCAGCGTGTTGGCCTCCAGCTCCTCCCGCAGCGCCGTCGGCAGCACGTCGGCGATCTTGGCGAGCGCCTGGCCCGCGGCGCTCGCCAACTGGCTGTCGCCGCGGCGGCTGACCCAGCGCATGCCCAGCACCAGCGCTTCTATTTCCGCTTGCGAGAACATCAGCGGCGGCAGCATAAAACCGGGGCGCAGCACATAGCCGAGCCCCGCTTCGCCGACGATCTCCGCTCCCTGCTGCTGCAGCGTGGCGATATCGCGGTAAAGCGTACGCATGCTGATGCCCAGCGTCTGCGCCAACGCATGGCCCGCCACCGGATAGCGGTGGCTGCGCAACAGCTGCATCAGATCGAGTAAACGTTGTGCGCGCGACATCTTAATTTCTCCATAAAAAAGGGGCTTACCTCAGTAAGCCCCCGGTTGCCTCACAGATCAATTATTTCTGCATGCTGCCGACCATCGCCTCCGGGCGCACCCATTCATCGAACTGCGCTTCGGTCAGATAGCCGAGCTTCAGCGCCGCGGCTTTCAACGTCAGCCCTTCCTTGTGCGCTTTCTTGGCGATTTCCGCCGCTTTGTCATAACCGATATGGGTGTTGAGCGCCGTCACCAGCATCAGCGATTCATTCAGCAACTGGGTGATGCGATCGCGGTTCGGTTCGATGCCCACCGCGCAGTGCTCGTTGAAGCCCTGCATACCGTCGGCCAGCAGGCGGATCGACTGCAGGTAGTTGTGGATCACCATCGGGCGGAACACGTTCAGCTCGAAGTTGCCGGAAGCGCCGCCGATATTCACCGCCACGTCGTTGCCCAGCACCTGCGCGCACAGCATGGTCATTGCTTCGCACTGGGTCGGGTTGACCTTGCCCGGCATGATGGAGCTGCCCGGCTCGTTCTCCGGGATCGAGATCTCGCCGATGCCGCAGCGCGGGCCGGACGCTAGCCAGCGCACGTCGTTGGCGATCTTCATCAGCGAAGCCGCCAGCCCTTTCAGCGCGCCGTGCCCCTGCACCAGCGCATCGCAGGTCGCCAACGCTTCGAACTTGTTCGGCGCGGTGACGAACGGCTGATGGGTCAATTCCGCCAGCGCTTTAGCGACGCGCACCGCGTACTCCGGATGGGTATTCAGGCCAGTGCCGACCGCCGTGCCGCCCAGCGCCAGCTCGGCGATGTGCGGGATGCTGTCTTCGATGTGTTTCAGATTGTGCGCCAGCATCGCCGCCCAGCCGGAGATTTCCTGGCCCAGCGTCAGCGGCGTGGCGTCCTGCAGGTGTGTGCGGCCGATTTTGACGATGTCGCGGTAGGCTTCTGCCTTGTCGCTCAGCGTCTTGTGCAGCACTTTCAGCTCGGGGATCAGGTGCTCGCGCAGCGCAATCACCGCCGCCACGTGCATCGCGGTGGGAAACACGTCGTTGGAGCTCTGACTTTTATTGACGTCGTCGTTCGGATGCACCTTGCGCTCTTCACCGCGCACGCCGCCCAGCAGCTCGCTGGCGCGGTTGGCCAACACTTCGTTCATGTTCATGTTGGTCTGAGTGCCGGAGCCGGTTTGCCAGATGGACAGCGGGAACTGGTCGGCATGTCTGCCCGCCAGCACTTCGTCGGCAGCGTTGATGATGGCGGCGCCCCGCTCGGCCGGCAGCAGCCCCAGGTCCACGTTCACCTGCGCGGCGGCGCGTTTGGTCAACGCCAGCGCATGGATCAGCGCGGTCGGCATCTTTTCGGAGGAAATGCGGAAATGCGCCAATGAGCGCTGGGTCTGTGCGCCCCACAGCTTGTCGGCCGGTACTTCGATGGGGCCCATGGAGTCTTTTTCGATACGAACGCCTGCCATCATTGTCTCCTTAGCATAATTCCTAAAATTGTAGGGTTAGGCCGACGCGCTACCCCCCGTCGGCACGCATTCCCAGTATAGTGACATAATAACTATTCGCATTAAGAGAGTTATCTCACAGCACGATTCATCTCTTTTACCCATTCATGACGCGGTTATTTGCCGTCGGTTAACCCGCGCCGAAATAAAGGCGAAGAAAGAACCGGGATAATAAACGCGGAGATGAAATTAACGCGCGTGACGCGAATTAAAATTATTGATGCGCTGCGCCTGTAAGTGATTGAGTTCATCGATCCGCTGCTGTTGCAAATGATTGATCTCATCGTAGGCATCCTGCCGTTCATTATGGCGATACGCCCCGGTCGCCACCGCGCCGGCGGTGAGCGCCAGCGGATGTGCCACGGGTGCAGTCACGGCGGGAAGCGCGACCGGTGCGGGCGCAACGACGATCGGCGCCGGCGTTACCACCACGGCGCGCGGGGCCGCGTAGGGATAGGTGACGATCACCGCCCCCTGGGCCGCCCCGGTGCAAAGCCCCAACAACAGCAACCATTTTTTCATGCAACAGACCTCTCATTTCGTTAAATCGACTCGTTAACGGCTACGGTAAAGCGGTCTGTCGTTCAGGTTTAAGCTCGGCGTGTGATCGCCCGACTTGGCGCAAAAATAATAATAAGGGAATGGCTCAGAAGGTAAAAAATAAATTCCGCCGACATACTTTGACATGCCGATAAATAAATAATGACGTAGAAAGCCTGCGCTGTCGGCAATAATTTCTTTCCCTACAATCAACGATCGATTGGCGGATTTATCGGGCCCTCTTGAGGCCGGTGAGCCATTTGAGACGCCGATCGTTATCACGCTATACTCTGGCCGCGTGGCCGGACGCAACCTTATCCGGCGTTGTTTTGATCGCGCCCATGAGGGTTCCTGCCGACGCGGGCGTATGATGGTTGTCGGCACAGATGAAGCGAATCGTATAAAATCAGTAAGTTATTGCCATTAGTGCGGCAATGACGCAAAGGACGTTTATCGACATGCAAAAAATGACCAACGCGGTACAGAATTACGCCTGGGGCAGCCACGATGCGCTGACCCGTCTTTACGGCATCGCCAACCCGGATAATCAGCCGATGGCCGAACTGTGGATGGGCGCGCATCCCAAGAGCCCTTCCCGCGTGCCCGGCGCCGATGGCGCACTGCGTTCGCTGCGCTGTCTTATCGATGAAGACCAGCCAAAGCAGTTGGGCGCTGACGTCGCCAGCCGCTTTGGCGAGTTGCCGTTCCTGTTTAAAGTGCTCTGCGCCGATCAACCGCTGTCTATCCAGGTCCACCCGAGCAAAGCGGCGGCCGAGATCGGCTTCGCGAAAGAGAACGCCGCCGGCATCCCGCTGAGCGCCGCCGAACGCAACTATAAAGATCCCAATCACAAGCCCGAGCTGGTCTTCGCCCTGACGCCGTTCCTGGCGATGAACGGCTTTCGCGAACTGACCGATATCGTCTCCCTGCTGCAACCGATCGCCGGCGCGCACCACGATATCGCCACCTTCCTGCAGCAGCCGGACACCGCCCATCTGTCTACCCTGTTCGCCAGCCTGTTGACGATGAGCGGCGAGCAAAAGTCGCTGGCGCTCGGCGTGCTGAAAGCCGCGCTCAACAACCAGCAGGGTGAACCCTGGGATACCGTGCGCTTCATCGCCGGTTTCTATCCGGACGACAGCGGTCTGTTCTCACCGCTGCTGCTGAACGTGGTGCAGCTCGCGCCGGGCGAGGCGATGTTCCTGTATGCCGAAACGCCGCACGCCTACCTGAAAGGCGTGGCGCTGGAGGTGATGGCCAACTCGGACAACGTGCTGCGCGCCGGCCTGACGCCGAAATTTATCGACGTGCCCGAGCTGCTGGCCAACCTGCAGTTCCGCCCGCAGCCGGCGTCCGGCCTGCTGACCCAACCGGAGCGGCGCGGCAACGAACTGTTCTTCCCGATCCCGGTGGAAGATTTCGCCTTCTCGCTGCACGATTTGACCGCCGCGCCGCAGGCGCTCGCGCAACGGAGCGCGGCTATCGTGTTCTGCGTCAGCGGCGAAGCGACGCTGGAAAAATCCGGGCAGCGCCTGACGCTCAAACCGGGTGAATCCTGCTTTATCGGCGCCTTCGAATCGCCGGTCAACGTCAGCGGCAGCGGCCGTATCGCCAGGGTTTATAACCAACTGGCCTAACCGTTGATAAATTTCAGCAAATTGCTTGCTGAAAGCGAGAGCTGCCCCCACAATTAAACGCCTGCGGGCGTTTTTTGTCGGCCCACATTTGCCCCCTCCCTCGCAACGGAGGGTTATAAGAAAAAAGGATGAAACAGAGCTATGAAAAAATCGTTAGTCGCTGTCAGCGTCATTGTCGTTCTTGGCGCAGCATGGACCGGGGCATCCTGGTACACCGGGAAACAGATCGAGCAGCACATGGGCGAAGTCGTCGACAACGCCAACGGCCAACTGAAAGCCTATCTGCCGAAAGCCGGCGTCAAGCTGAGCTATGAAAATTACCAGCGCGGCCTGTTCAGCAGTAAAGTGCGTTATGTGCTGCGTTCCGATGGCACGGATACCAGCGAAAACGCGGCGCTGAAAGCCGGTGAAGAAGTGGCGTTCCTGGAAACCATCGATCACGGTCCGTTCCCGTTCGCGCAGCTGAAAAAATTCAACCTGCTGCCGAGCATGGCGTCGGTGCATACCGAGCTGGAAAACACCCCGGCGGTGAAAGGCCTGTTTGAAACCACCAAAGGCAAATCGCTGTTTACCGCCGATTCGCGCATCTCGTACAGCGGCGATACTGCGTCCACCATCGACTTTATCCCACTGGACTACCAGAAGGATAAATCTTCGCTGAAATTCAGCGGCGCCACCATTGACGCCGACGTGTCCCGCGATCTGAAAAAAATCGCGCTGGACGCCAATAGCGACACTATCGTGTTCGCCAGCCCGAACGAATTCGGCCAAAACGAGCAGATCACCTTCCAGGGCTTCAACCTGAAAGGCAACAGCAACGAAAGCAAGTTCGGCGTGAAGCTCGGCGATCAGACGATGACCCTGAAGCAGTTCAAACTGACGATCGACGGTAAAGACACCGTGGCGTTGGACGGTTTCAATCTGGTGAGCAAGTTCGGCGAGCAAGGCAGCAGCAATATCGGCGGCCAGATCGATTACACCATGGACGCGCTCAAGGTGCAGGGCAACGACTTCGGCGCCGGTAAACTGACGCTGAAAATCGACAACGTCGACGGCAAGGCGCTGAAAGACTTCTCCGACAGCTACAACCGCCAAACCATGGCGCTGCTGCAGCAGGGCGAGAACCTGGATCCGGACGTCTACGAACAGCAGACCTCCGAGATGCTGCAAAAGAACCTGCCGATGCTGCTGAAAGGCAACCCAAGCCTCAGCATCGCCCCGCTGAGCTGGAAAAACAGCAAGGGTGAGAGCATCTTCACGCTGGATCTGGCGATGACCGATCCGAGCAAGGCCGCCTCCCCGGCACAGTCGCCGGATCAAGTGATCGCTCAGGCGGTTAAAAAGCTGGATCTCAGCCTGACCATTCCGGAAGCGATGGCTACCGAAGTGACCGCGAAGACCGCCTTGTTGCAGGGTTACAATGAGGAAGACGCGCAGAAACTGGCGCAGCAGCAAGTGCAGGGCCTGGCTGCCATGGGTCAGATGTTCAAGCTGACCACCCAGAAAGACGGCGTGATCGCGAGCAAGTTCCACTACGCTGACAATCAGGTTGACCTGAACGGCAACAAAATGTCGCTGCAGGAGTTCATCAGCCAGTTCGCCATGCTGGGCGCCCCGGCGGAAGACGCTGAACCGGCGCAGGAAGCGGAACCCGCTCCGGCACCGGCGCAGTAATCGCCTGAAAGCCTTAACAAGGGCCCCCTGCGGGGCCCTTTTTATTTACGCCGCATAAACCGCATCGCGGATCTGCTGCGGGTAGCGGCCACACATGCCCTCAAATGCGGTATTGGTCAAGACAACCACGCTCAGCTGCGCCTCTGGATCAAAGAACCAGCTGTGGCCGTAAACGCCGCCCCAGGTCAGGGTACCGGCATGCTGCGGCGTCTGCGCAGCGTCTGGATCCACCAGCAGCGCGCCGCCAAAGCCGAAGCCCCAGCCCGGCCCTTGCGTTTGCGCCTCGGCGCCGACGTGCGGGTGACGCAGCAACGCCACCGTATCCGGTTGCAAAATGCCCTGCCCGCCGCTGCGCAGTGCCTCCACCAGCCGCAGCACGTCGTCGGCATCACCGACCATGCCCGCGCCGCCGGAGGGATAGGCTCCGACGTTAAGCGCGCGCGCCGGCGAGAACGTCACTTCTCCCCCCGCCATGCCTTCCGGCAAGGCGATCCGCACGCCTTCCGGCATGCGCCGCGGCCCCTGCGGCGTATTGTAATAAGGCGTCGCCAGGTTAGCGGCATGGGTCGCATGGAACGCGGTATTGCCGAGCCCCAGCGGCCGCGCCACCCATTCGACAAACAACTGCGGCAGCGACATGCCCGTCACTCGCTCCAGCACCGCGCCGAGCACGTCGATCGCCAGCGAATAGTTGAAGCGCGCGCCCGGTTCCGACAGCAACGGCGCCTGCGCCAACAGCCGCAGGTTTTGCTCCAGCGTCAACGCCGACAGCTCCACGCCGTCCTGGATCCCCAACTGATGGTAAACGCCTGCCGGCGGTTGGTTCAGCCGATAGTCGAGCCCGGCGGTATGACTCAGCAAATGACGAATCTTGATCGTCGGGCACCGGCCGTCGGCCAGCGCCGGTGTAAACCACGGCAGCCAGTCGCTGACCGCATCGTCGAGGCTCAGCTTGCCTCGTTCAATCAGGCGCAACGCCGCCAGCGTGGTATAGGGTTTGGAAACCGACGACAGCCGAAACTGCGTTTCTCGCCGCATCGGTTGCCGCGCTTCGCGATCGGCATAACCGGCCGCACTGGCGTAGCAAATTTCACCCCGCCGCGCCACCAGCACCACGCTGCCCACGATGCGCCCTTCGGCCATCGCCTGTTGATCGATCGCCGCGATCCGTTCTGTTAACGCCCGTTGTTCTGCCGACATGATTTTTATCTCGCTGAGGGAAAGTAAAAATCAGTCTAAAACGTTCGTCATAAATTAAAATAAGGCATAATTTAATGAATCATTAAGCACAGGTTATTGATAGATGAGTTCACTCCTGCAGCTGCTGCCCTATTTCGAAGCCGTCGCGCGGCTGGGCAACTTCACCCGCGCGGCCAACCAACTGGGCGTCACGCCGCCGGCGGTGTCGCAAAACATTCAGGCGCTGGAGAATCAGCTGGGGGTGCGCTTATTCCACCGCACCAGCCGCTCGGTGCGCCTCAGCGACGAGGGCCGGTTGTTCTATCAGAAGGTGTCGCCGGCCATGAGCCAGATCGACGTGGCGGCGGACGACGTGCGCACCCTGGGCGCGCAGCCGGCGGGCCTGCTGCGCATTACGCTGCCGCAGCTGGCCGCTTCGCTGCTGGTGATGCCGCACCTGGCGGAGTTTCAGCGGCGCTATCCCGAAGTGCAGCTGGAGCTGTTTACCGAAGACCGCTTTTCCGATCTGGTGCTGGGCAGTTTCGATGCCGGCATTCGCATGCACGCCATGCTGCAAAAGGACATGATCGCCGTGCCGATCGACAACGGCCAGCGCCGGGTGCTGGTCGCCTCACCCGATTATCTGACGCGTTGCGGCGCGCCGGCCACGCCGGACGATCTGCTCGCGCACCATTGCCTGCGCTACCGTTTTCCCGGCAGCGGCAAATTGGAGCCCTGGTATTTCAGTCGGCACGGCGATGAGCGGGCGCTGGACGTCAGCGGCAGTTTGATCTTTAACGAAGATCGGCTGATCAAGGATGCGGCGTTGGCGGGCCTGGGGATCGCGCAACGTTTTCAGGGCACGGTGGTGCAGGAACTGGCGCAGGGCGATCTGGTGGAGGTGCTGCCGGAGTATGCCAGCGAGGCATCGGGATTTTTCATCTACTTTCCCGCCGGCAGGCATCTGCCGCTCAAGCTGCGCGCTTTTATCGATTTCATGCGCGAACGGCGAGAGCGACAGCACCGGTAACAGGGGCGCCCCGACGGCGCCCCCCACGATCAGCGCTTATCCAGCGCTTGCACGATGCGGTAAGCCGCCTCGACCCGATCGTCGTTCGGGAACCATTTGTTGGCCAGCATCACCACGGCGATATTTTTCGCCGGGATAAACACCGCGTAGGTGGAGAAACCGCCGGTCGAGCCGGTTTTGTTATACCAACCGGCGCGCAGCTCCGGCTGCGGCGTCGTGATGGCGGTGGCCGGCGTGCCGTTCATGATCATCCCGGCGTTGTTGCCCTCGATCAGCCGCGACAGTTTCACCGGGTACGGGTAGTTCTCCCACATCAGATCCTGCGTGAACACGCCCGCTTTGTAATAGCCGACGTGCGTGGCGGCCAGCGCCTCGCGCCACGGCTGCGCGACCTTCGCCTGCTGCAGGTTGGCGTCCAGGTAACGAATCAGATCGCGGGCGTTGGATTTGATGCCGTAAGATTCGGCGTCCAGCGGGCCGGGATTGACGCGCACCGGCTTATCGTCCTTGTTGTAACCCTGGGCATAGTTGGCCATCTGCGCCGCCGGCACCTGAATGTAGGTGTGGCTCATGCCCAGCGCCGGCAGCATGCCCTGCTCCATGGCCTGGATAAACGGCCGATCGAGGCTCTTGGCGGCGATCATGCCCAGCATGCCGATACCGAGGTTGGAATAGACGCGGTAGCTGCCCGCCGGGTGCTTCGGCTGCCAGGCCCGGTAGTAAGCCATCAGTTGGGCGTTGTCGGTCACGTCGTCCGGCACGAACAGCGGCAGGCCGGATGTGTGGGTCGCCAGATTCAGCAGGCTGACGCCGTCGAAGGCGCTGCCGCGCAGCTCAGGCAGATAATGGCTGGCCGGATCGCTGAACGACAGCTTGCCCTGCTGCTGCGCATAGACCGCCAGCGTCGCGGTGAAGGTTTTGCTCAGCGACCCCACTTCGAACAGCGTCTGCTCGGTGATCGGTTTGCCGGTCTGTTTCGAGGCGACGCCATACGGGTAAATCTGCTGTTTGCCATCGACCGATACGGCGATCGCCATGCCCGGCACGCCGTATTTTTTCATCAGCGGCTGAATAACGGCGTCGATATCCTGCTGCTGCGCGGCGTGTGCGGTCGGCAAGATCAGTGCGGCGATCAGCGCGGCCGCCAGGCGGTTCATTTTCGTCATGATAGAGGCTCTTCGGTTGCAGGGCATCGGCCGCGGCCAAAAGTTTTTATTGGCGTTGCGCACGGCGCACTCCCTGATGGATGATGTCATTCCTTTACGGGCTCCGCCAATCTTGCGGCAGCCGCGCCAAATATCGGTTTTTGCCGCCGGGTTGACAAGCGATAATAATTTCAGCCAGCATAAAGAAAAACTTATGGCTATCAACAATGCGCAATCGACTTCCCCTCAACGCCCTGCGGGCGTTCGAATCCTCCGCCCGCCACCTGAACTTCACCCGCGCCGGTCTGGAGCTGCGCGTCACTCAGGCCGCCGTCAGCCAGCAGGTGCGCATGCTGGAAGAACAGCTGGGCATTCAGCTGTTCCGCCGCCTGCCGCGCGGGTTGGATCTGACCGAAGAGGGCCAGGCGCTGCTGCCGGTGTTGAGCGATGCTTTCGATCGCATCGAGGCGGTGTTGCAGCAGTTCGAAGGCGGGCATTTCCACGAAGTGCTGACGGTGGCGGTGGTCGGCACCTTCGCGGTCGGCTGGCTGATGCCGCGGCTGGCGGCGTTCCGCGCGGCGCATCCGTTCATCGATCTGCGGGTGCTGACCCACAACAACCTGGTCAATCTGTCGGCCGACGGCATGGATTTCGCCATCCGTTTCGGCGAAGGTTTATGGCCCGCCACCCGCAATATCAAGCTGTTCGACGCGCCGCTGACGGTGCTCTGCTCGCCGGCGGTCGCCGCGCGGCTGCATACGCCGCAGGATCTGCAGCACGAACTGCTGATGCGCACTTACCGCCAGGATGAATGGGAACGCTGGTTCACGGCTGCGCAGGTGACGCCGTGGCGAATCAACGGCCCGGTGTTCGACTCATCGAGGCTGATGGTGGAAGGCGCGCTCCAGTGCGACGGCGTGGCGCTGGCGCCGGTCAGCATGTTCCGCCGCGAACTGGCCGCCGGCGCGCTGCAGCGGCCGTTCGCCGCCGAGGCCGCGCTCGGCGCCTACTGGCTGACCCATTTGAAATCGCGGGATCTGACGCCGGCGATGAAGGCTTTTATTGGCTGGATTTGCCGCGAAGCGGAAGAGGAACAGCGGCGGGATTAGGCGGAGCCGCGCCGGATCAGCGTCGGCGGCAAAATGACGTTCTGCGCCGGCAGATCGGCGTCATTGATGCGCTGCAGCAGGCGCGCGGCGGCGCTGCGCCCCACTTCCCGCGCCGAGCTGGAGACAAAGGTCAGCGGCGGTTCGGTCAGCTCGGCCTCCGGCACGTCGCCGAAACCGATCAGCGCCACCTGCCGGCCGTAGTAGGCGTCGACCCCGTCCGAACCGATGCTGCGGCCGCTGCGCGTCAGGCCAAAATAGGCGCCAAGCGCCACCGACGCCTTGTGGCAAACGACAGCGGTGATATTCGGGTAGTGGCGCAGCAGCTGTTCCGCCGCTTCCGCCGCCTCACGCTGCTGGCAATCGCACTCGACGATCCATTCGCTGCGAAACGGCAGGCCGTACTGCAACAGCGTGGCGCAAAATCCGCCCAACCTTTCGGCGCGCGTCAACGAGTCGCTCTGGCCGCCGAGATAAGCAATCTGGCTGTGGCCGCGTTTGATCAAAAATTCGGTGGCCAGCTTGGCGGCCTGCATATTGTCCGGCCGCACCACGTCCACGCCCTCAAGACCGCTGGAGCGCGCCACGCACACCAGCGGCACGCCCTGCTCGGCCGCCTTTTCCTTCAGCCCGGCCGCCGCGCGGATGCCGCCCGCCAGCACAATGCCGTCGACGCCCTGCGCCAGCAGCGCGTCAAACGCCCGCTGCAGCCCCTGACCATCGCGCCCGCTCTGGGTTAAAAACAGCAGTTTGTCGTGCGCCTCCAGCGCTTCACTCAGCCCGGCGGTCATTTCGGCATAGAAAGGTTCGCAAATGTCGCGCAGGATCAGGCCGATTACCCCGGATTCGCCGCCGCGCAGCGTCGCCGCCTGGCGATTGCGCACGTAGCCCAACTGCTCTATCGCCTGATTGACCTTCTCGACGGTGGTCGGCGAAATCCGCCCCTTGCCGCTCAATACCAGAGAAACCGTGGTGACCGAAACGCCCGCCTGTTGCGCCACATCGGTAATGGTGATCTTTTTGATGCTCATAGTCTCTGCGAACCCGTTCCTGGGCAACCCGCGCCGTAGTGATCAAGGGTATACCGAATCCGTCAATGCAGTAAAACGTTTTACTGCCCACCGCATTGTCGCCAAAAGCCGGGCGACAGATTTGTGATTGGCGGCGCATTTTTGCTAGGTAAAACGTTTTATCTTCTTTTTACCTAATCAGAAGTCCCCTTTTTGCTCGTCTTTTCGCCAGGAGAAGTCGGTTATGTCAGCAGCCAATAAACCCAAAATCACCCTCTGGGAGTTCTTCCAGAGCCTGGGCAAAACATTCATGTTGCCCGTCGCCTTGCTCTCTTTCTGCGGCATCATGCTGGGGATCGGCAGCTCGCTGAGCAGCCGCGACGTGATCACCCTGATGCCGTTTATCGGCCATCCGATCTTCCAGCTGATCTTCACCTGGATGAGCAAGATAGGCTCCTTCGCCTTCAGCTTCCTGCCGGTGATGTTCGCCATCGCCATTCCGCTGGGCATGGCGCGCGACAACAAGGGCGTCGCCGCCTTCTCCGGCTTCGTCGGCTTCGCCGTGCTGAATCTGGCCACCAACTTCTACCTGACCGCCGCCGGCGTGCTGCCGACCAGCGATCCGCTGGTGCTGAAGGCCAACAACATCCAAAACATTCTCGGCATTCAGTCGATCGACACCGGCATCCTCGGCGCAGTGATCGTCGGCATCATCGTGTATCTGCTGCATGAACGTTTCCACACCATCCGGCTGCCGGATGCGCTGGCCTTCTTCGGCGGCACCCGTTTCGTGCCGATTGTCACCACCGTGACGCTGGGCCTGTGCGGCCTGCTCATCCCCCTGATCTGGCCATGGTTCGCCGCCGGCATCAACGGCCTGGGGCGCATGATCAATGGCGCCGGCATTTTCGGGCCGATGATTTTCGGCACCGGCGAACGCCTGCTGTTGCCGTTCGGACTGCATCACATACTGGTGGCGCTGATCCGCTTTACCGAGGCGGGCGGCACGATGGAGGTGTGCGGCCACAGCGTCAGCGGCGCCCTGACCATCTTCCAGGCGCAGCTCTCCTGCCCGACCACCACCGGTTTCGCCGAAAGCGCCACCCGCTTCCTGTCGCAGGGTAAAATGCCGGCGTTCCTCGGCGGCCTGCCGGGCGCGGCGCTGGCGATGTACCACTGCGCCAAACCGGAGAACCGCCATAAAATCAAGGGGCTGTTGATTTCCGGCGTGGTGGCCTGCGTCGTCGGTGGCACCACCGAGCCGATCGAGTTTCTGTTTCTGTTCGTCGCGCCGTTCCTTTATCTGATCCATGCGCTGCTCACCGGGCTGGGCTTTACCGTCATGGCGCTGCTGGGCGTGACCATCGGCAACACTGACGGCAACATTATCGACTTCGTGGTGTTCGGCATTCTGCACGGCACCGCCACCAAGTGGTATCTGGTGCCGGTGGTGGCCGCCATCTGGTTCGTCGGCTATTACGCCATTTTCCGCTTCGCCATCCGGCGCTTTAACATCAAAACGCCGGGCCGTGAGAGCGACGGCGCCGTCACCCCAAACGCGCCGAGCGGCGCGGCGGGCAAATCCGGCTACAATGTGCCGGCGATTTTGGCGGCGCTCGGCGGCCCGGACAACATCATTACGCTGGACAACTGCATCACCCGCCTGCGCCTGTCAGTCAACGACATGAGCCAGGTGGACGACGCGGCGCTGAAGGCCAACCGCGCCATCGGCGTAGTGCATCTCAACGATCATAATCTGCAGGTAGTGATCGGCCCGCAGGTGCAATCGGTGAAGGATGAATTAGACTCACTGATAGCCACGGCGCGCCCTGCCGCGGCGCTGCAGGGAGCCACCCATGTTTGATTTCTCTACCCCGATCGACCGCCACGGCACCTGGTGCACCCAGTGGGATTACATCGCCGATCGCTTCGGCAGCGCCGACCTGCTGCCGTTCACCATCTCCGATATGGATTTCGCCACCGCACCGTGCATTCTCGAGGCGCTGCAACAGCGCCTGCAGCACGGCGTGCTGGGCTACAGCCGTTGGCAGCATGAGGATTTTCTCGGCGCGCTGCGCCACTGGTATCAACAACGTTTCAACACCGCTATCGACACCACAACGGCGGTGTACGGCCCTTCCGTTATCTACATGGCGGCGCAGCTGATCCGCCAATGGTCCGTGCCGGGCGACTACGTGGTGACCCATACCCCGGCCTACGACGCCTTCTATAAGGTAATCCTCGCCAACCAGCGCCAGCTGCTGGCCTGCCCGCTGCACAAGGCCGCAGATGATTGGCGCTGCGACATGGCGCACCTCGAAGCGCTGCTGGCGCGGCCGCAGACCAAGATCCTGCTACTGTGCAGCCCGCATAATCCCACTGGCAAAGTGTGGCGCCGCGAAGAGCTGCAGCAGATGGCCGAACTGTGCGAACGCCACGACGTGCGCGTGATCAGCGATGAAATCCACATGGACATGGTCTGGGGCGCACACCGCCATACGCCCTGGAGCCAGGTGGCGACCGGCCCCTGGGCCTTACTGACCTCCGGCTCCAAGAGTTTTAACATTCCGGCGTTAACCGGCGCCTACGGCTTTATCAGCGACGACGCCAGCCGCGAAGCCTATTTCCAGCAGCTCAAATCCCGCGACGGCCTCTCCTCGCCGGCGGTGCTGGCGGTGGCGGCGCACGTAGCCGCCTATCGGCGCGGTGAACCCTGGCTGGACGCCCTGCGCGACTATCTGCAGGATAACCTGACCTACGTCGCCGAACGGCTGGCGGAGGCGTTTCCCGCGCTGGGCTGGCGCCCGCCGCAGGCCACCTATCTGGCCTGGATCGATCTGCGGCCGCTGGCCGTGGACGATCGGGCGCTGCAGCAGGTGCTTATCGAGCGTGAAAAGGTGGCGATCATGCCGGGCTTTACCTACGGCGAAGAAGGCCGCGGGTTCCTGCGCCTCAACGTCGGCTGCCCGCGCAGCAAGCTGGAAGCCGGCATGGACAAACTGCTCGCCGGGTTGAAGTTTGTGCTGGACGAGAAATAACGCGAGGGGGCGAGCCTCTGCCCGCCCCTCGGTTACGCCTGAACAGACGGAATTTCCTCCAGATGACGATAGGCCGTCAATCCCCATTCGTTAGCCAACCGCACGTCGTTATCGGCCCCCGCAGACGCCCCTTCGATGCGATACACCGCCTGACACTGCGCAATCAGTCGGTGAGCCACCGGGTAAAGAAACGCCTCGCTGACCGCATCGCCAACCTGAGTGGAACCGGCCGCGGCCGCCAAAGGTAGCGCCAGCCATTCGCCGATCACCGGCACGTGCCCCCGTTGGTAGACCGCCAGCGCTGCCTGTTCGAGGCGCGCCAGATTGGCGGCGATACGCTGCGGATCGCCATCGGTGCCGCTGCGATAAGGGCCGGCGATCAAGATTTGTTGGGCTTTCATCGTTGTTCCTCCAACGTCCGATTCAAGGCGACAAACTGCAGCAGCATGATGGTTTTGGCGTCAACGATCGTACCCTGACGAACCGCCTGCAGGGCCTGCGCCAGCGGCAGCTCGATCACCTCCAGATCTTCCCCCTCCGCCGCCAGCCCGCCGCCCTCGTTGAGGCGATCGCTCGCATGATATTCACCGACGAAAAAGTGCAGCTTTTCGGTGACCGAACCAGGGCTCATGTACGCCTCAAACACTTTCTCCACGTTCTGCACGAAGTAGCCGGTTTCCTCTTCAACTTCGGCGCGGATGCGCGCCTCCGGCGACGCGTCGTCCAACAGCCCGGCTGCGGCCTCAATCAGCATGCCGTCATGACCGTTGACGAACACCGGAAAGCGGAACTGGCGCGTCAGGATCACCGTTTGCGCCTTCCGGTTGAACAGTAAAATGGTGGCGCCGTCGCCGCGATCGTAAGTCTCACGGCTCTGCCTTTGCCAGACGCCGTCGCGCCGCAGAAAATCAAAGGTGGTTTTTTTCAGCAGGTACCAGTCATCGGACAACACCCGGGTTTCGACAATACGAACCCTGTCTTTGGTGGCTATCATCGGTTTACTCCGCCAGAGGAAGGAAATTGATACTATCGTGCAGTTTCGTGTATGATCAAGATATTTCGTGCATAGCAAATTTGAGAGGAAATGGCCATGTTGACCAGCCAGCGCAAGAAGATCATTTTGGAAAAACTGGCCCAGGAGGGTCAGGTCTTGGCCAAACAGCTCAGCGAGATGTTCGGGCTGTCGGAAGATACGGTCCGGCGCGATCTGCGCGAACTGGACGCCGAGGGGTTGCTGCAACGGGTGCATGGCGGCGCCCTGCCGGTTTCTTCCGCCATCGCCAGCTTCGCCGAACGCAATCAATTGGAATCCGGCGCCAAACGCGCGATCGCCAAAGCGGCGGCGGCGCTGATCGCCCCCGGCCAGGTGGTGATCATCGACGGCGGCACCACCTCCGCAGAGCTGGTCAGGCAACTGCCGGCCAACCTCAACGCCACCATCGTCACCCACAGCCCCAGCGTCGCCGTGGGCCTGGTCGATCACCCCACCGTCGAGGTGATCCTGATCGGCGGCCGACTGTATAAGCATTCGATCGTCAGCGTCGGCGCCGCCGCCGTAGAAGCGATGTCGCATATCCGCGCCGATATTTATTTCATGGGCGTGACCGGCGTGCACCCCACCGCAGGGCTGAGCACCGGCGATCTGGAAGAAGCCTACATCAAGCGCGCGCTGGCGGCCCGTGCGGCGGAAACCGTGGTGCTGGCTTCCGCCGCCAAGCTTAATGCCGCCTCGCAGTATGCGATCGGCGATATTACGCTGGCGCACACCATCATCGTTGAGCGGGCTACCGATGACGCGCTGATCGCGCCGTTGCAGCAGGCGGGGGTCAGCGTGTTGAAAGCCTGATTCATGACGATAATGCGATATATCGCGCATTATTTGTGACTTGCATCACTTTTTTATGCAACGCGATGGCAAGTTTCATCCATTTGTTTTTATACTGTTCTGCACTTTACCTACGATAATTAGCGAGTGCCCAGCATGATCGATCCCCGCCTACCGCTTACCGATATTCACCGCCATCTCGACGGCAACATCCGCGCGCAGACCATTCTCGACCTCGGCCGCCAGTTCAACCTCGCCCTGCCGGCCAACGATTTGGAGAGCCTGCGCCCGCACGTGCAGATCACCCATGCCGAACCGGATCTGGTCAGCTTCCTGCAGAAACTGGACTGGGGCGTGGCGGTGCTGGGCGATCTGGACGCCTGCCGCCGGGTGGCATACGAAAACGTCGAGGACGCCGCCAACGCCGGCCTGCACTATGCCGAGCTGCGTTTCTCCCCTTACTACATGGCGATGAAGCATCAACTGCCGGTCGCCGGCGTGGTGGAAGCGGTGATCGACGGGATCCGTTCGGGCTGCCGCGATCGTGATATCGACATTCGCCTGATCGGCATCATGAGCCGCACCTTCGGCGAGGCCGCCTGTCTGCAGGAACTGGAAGGATTGCTGGCGCACCGCGACGGCATTACCGCGCTGGATTTGGCGGGCGATGAGCTGGGCTTCCCAGGCAGCCTGTTCCTCAGCCACTTCAACCGCGCCCGCGACGCCGGCCTGCGCATCACCGTGCACGCGGGCGAAGCCGCCGGCCCGGAAAGCATCTGGCAGGCGATCCGCGAGCTGGGCGCCGAACGTATCGGCCACGGGGTGAAAGCGGTCGAAGACCCGGCGCTGATGGACTTCCTGGCGGAACACGGCATCGGCATCGAATCCTGCCTGACCTCCAACATACAAACCAGCACCGTGCCGTCGCTGGCGCAGCATCCGCTGGCCACCTTCCTGCGCCACGGCGTGCTGGCGTCGATCAACACCGACGATCCGGCGGTTCAGGGCATCGAGATCGAGCATGAATACCGCGTCGCCGCGCCGCAGGCCGGGCTGACACCGGAAGAAATCCGCACCGCGCAGGAAAACGGCCTGAAGCTGGCTTTCCTCAGCGAGCAGGAAAAACAGGCGCTGCGCGCCAAAGTTCAGGGCTAAATCCCCCCAGGCGCCAAACGGCGCCTTCTTCTCATCCCTCTCCCCGCCGTCTTCTTCCGACTGCTCGTCTTTATCGCTGTGTTACCCCATGACTCTGCCGCAAGAGAGGAATTTCGCATGTCTGACAAAACACGCCGCATCGTGCTGACCGGCGGCCCGGGTTCGGGTAAAAGCACGCTCATCGACGTTCTTCATCGCCGCGGCTTTCCGCACTCGCAGGAAGCCGGCCGGGCGATTATTCAGGATCAGGTGAGTATCGGCGGCCATGCGCTGCCGTGGGGCGATCGCCAGGCCTTCGCCGAGCGGATGCTCGATTGGGAACTGCGCTCATGGCGCGAAGCAACGGGGGAAACATGCTGGTTCTTCGATCGCGGGCTGCCGGATATCGCCGGGTATCTCACGCTGTGCGGGCTGCCGATCCCCGCGCATTTGACAGCGGCGATCGGCACCTTCCGCTATGCCGAAAGGGTGTTCATCGCCCCGCCGTGGCAAGCGATCTACGCGCAGGACAGCGAAAGAAAGCAATCTTTCGCCGAAGCCGAGCTGACCTACCGGGCGATGGTGGCCGTCTATCGCCGCTATGGCTATCAGCTGCAAGAACTGCCGCGCGCCTCACCGGACGAGCGCGCCGACTTTCTGCTCGACGCGCTGGGCCGCCGTTAGCGGTCTGCGGCCTATTTGGCCGCCAGCGCCTCCGCCTCGGCCCGCTGTTTGGCGGTTTTACGCGCATAGCGCTGCGCCAGCACCGCGCACACCATCAGTTGCACCTGGTGGAAAATCATCAGCGGCAGCACCATCGCGCCCACCGCCGCGGCCGGGAACAGCACGTTGGCCATCGGGATGCCGTTCGCCAGGCTCTTTTTCGAGCCGCAGAAGACGATGGTGATTTCATCGGCGGTGTTAAAGCCCAGCCAGCGCGCCGCGTAGGTGTTGATCACCAGCACCACCGTCAGCAGCACCAGCGACATCACCAGGATGGTCAGCAGCGACCAGCCGTCGATGCGATGCCAAATCCCTTCCACCACCGCCGCACTGAACGCGGTATACACCACCAGCAGGATCGACGAACGGTCGGTCAGGTTGATCAATTTGCGATGGCGATCGATCCACTTGCCGATCAATGGCCGCGCCAGGTGGCCGATCACGAACGGCACCATCAATTGCAAAATGATTGAACCGATGGCGTGCAGCACGTCGGTATTACCGCCCTGAGTATGCATCAACGCCCCCACCAGCAGCGGCGACAGGAACACGCCGAGAATGCTCGACGCCGAGGCGCTGCAGATCGCCGCCGCCACGTTGCCGCCCGCCGCCGACGTAAAGGCGATGGCCGACTGCACCGTGGCCGGTAGCGCACACAGATAGAGGAAGCCGAGATAGACTGTCGGCGTCATGATGCCCGGCACCAACAGGTTCATCGCCAGCCCGAGCAGCGGGAACAGCGCAAAGGTGCTGAGGAACACCAGCAGATGCAGCTTCCAGTGACTCATGCCGGCGATGATCGCCTCGCGCGACAGCTTGGCGCCGTGCATAAAGAACAGCAGCGCGATGGCGGCGGTGGTCAGGTGTTCAAAGAAGGTTTTCCAGATGCCTTCGCAGGGGAACAGCGAGGCGACGATCACCACCAAAATCAGAACCAGCAAAAATTTATCAATGCGCAAACGCTGCAACCAGGACATGAAACGGATTTCCTTGCACGTAGAGTCGTAAAAAGGCCCGACGTTGCGCCGGGCCACAGAAAAGTGGGCGGGATCAGACCACCGGCAGCGCCTGCTGCAGCCGGGCCGATTCCAGCCCCAGTTCGATCAATGCCATCACCGCGATGGCGTCGGCGGCCGGCACCGGATTTTCGCCTATGCCGGCAATCGCGTCGCGCACCGCCGCGTAATAAGCCGGGTAGTTGCCGGGAATATTGAGCAGCGGCTGTTCCGCCAGCAGGTCGCCGCGTGACAGCGTCACCACACCCTCGCGCATGTCATAGCCCCAGTCGGCCTGCGGCAAGCGTTCGCCGGCCTTCAGCCGGTCTTCCTGCGGATCCAGGCCGTATTTGACATAGCTGCCGCGGGTGCCGTGCACCACATAGCGCGGGCTCTCCGCCGCCGCCAGCATGCTGGCGTGCAGCACCACACGGCGATCGCCATAGCTCAGCAGCGCGTGGAAATAGTCCACCGCCTGCGCCCCCGGCCGCAGCTCACCCAGATCGACAAACAGCCGCTCGGGTTTGCCGAAGAGTTGCAGCGCCTGATCGAGCAGATGCGGCCCCAAATCGAACCAGATGCCGCTGCCGACGCCGCCCTGTTCGCGCCAGCGCTGACGCACCTGTGGCCGGTAACGATCGAAGTGCGACTCGAAGTACACCACCTCGCCCAGCGAACCGTCGTTCAGCAGCGCTTTGAGGGTCAGGAAATCGCTGTCCCAGCGACGGTTGTGGAACACCGACAACAGCAAACCGCTCTGCTGCGCCTGTTGCTGCAGCGCCTGAGCTTGTGACAATGTCACGGTAAACGGTTTGTCCACGACCACGTGCTTGCCGGCGGCCAGCGCCTGTTGCGCCAGCGGGAAATGGGTATCGTTGGGGGTAGGAATCACGATCAGATCGAGGGCCGGATCGGCGAACAGCGCCTGCGCATCGCCCACCACCGTCATCGACGGCCAGTCCGCGCGCACTTTGCCGGCATCGCTGCTGGAAACGGCGGCCAGCTCCAGCCCGGGCGTACCGGCGATCAGCGGCGCATGAAAGGTTTTGCTGGCGTAGCCGTAACCGACCAGCCCGACACGAATTTTCTCAGCCATGGGATTTCCTCTTGCAGGCTCACGACAGACCCTTTCGATTTGACACCATGCGGACGGCTGGAACAAGAAGTAAATGAGATGTTAATTCGAAGCGGGGTCGGCACGGCGCCGGAGTAGCCAAACGTGCGGCCCGAGCCCGCGACGCCGAGCTATCCGGTTGATAGGGATGACGAAGCCTATATTACCCGCTAAGCTATGCCGCCTGTGATCCCCGATTCAATCAGGAAGCCGTTTTATGTCTCAAGCTGAATACTCTCGTATCGGCGGTTGGTTGCTGGCCCCGCTGGCCTATCTGATCGTCACCCTGCTCAGCGCCAGCCTGATGCTGCTCCTGTACGCCATGGCGATCTTCATGCCCGAGTCGCGCGACTATCTGTTGACCAACGCCCAGGCGTTTACCCTGCAATGGTACTTTTCGGTGCTGACCACGCTCTTGATGTGGGGCTTCACCCTGTGGCTGGTGTTTCTGTTTTGCCAGCGGTCGCAGCGCTTCCCTAAACTGTTCCTGTTATGGCTGCTGATCACGGTGATCCTGGCGGTGAAAGCCTTCGCCTTCGCGCCGGTGCCGGATGAAGTGGCGGTGCGCAGCCTCGGCTGGCCGCTGCTGATGGCGGCGCTGCTGGTGCCTTACATCAAGCGTTCGCAGCGGGTCAAAGGGACCTTTACCGAACGTTAAAGGCGATTGCAGCACGTTTTATTGGGTGATTTGTGTAAATTTTCACCAAAAAAGGCAATACCCCTGCGATTCATATGTTGTCGTCCGGCCGCCGATTCCCGATAATAGGCGGCTTTTATTTTTTTAGGCATCGCAATGACCGAATACCTGCTCCTGTTTGTCGGCACCGTACTGGTGAACAACTTCGTTCTGGTGAAGTTTCTTGGCCTGTGCCCGTTCCTCGGCGTTTCCAAGAAGCTGGAAAGCGCCATCGGCATGGGAATGGCCACCACCTTCGTCATGACGCTGGCCTCCGTCAGCGCCTGGGTGATCAACACCTTTATTCTGGTTCCGCTGGATCTGGTGTATCTGCGCACGCTCTCCTTCATTCTGGTGATCGCCGTGGTGGTGCAGTTCACCGAGATGGTGGTGCGCAAGACCAGCCCGGCGCTCTATCGCCTGCTGGGCATCTTCCTGCCGCTGATCACCACCAACTGCGCGGTGCTGGGCGTGGCGTTGCTTAACGTCAACCTCGGTTATAACTTCCTGCAGTCCGCCGTTTACGGTTTCAGCGCCGCCGCCGGTTTCTCGCTGGTGATGGTGCTGTTCGCCGCCATTCGCGAACGTCTGGCGGTGGCCGACGTGCCGGCGCCGTTCCGCGGCTCCTCGATCGCACTGATCACCGCCGGGCTGATGTCGCTGGCCTTTATGGGCTTTACCGGGCTGGTGAAATTCTAATGACTGCGTTGTGGATAGCTATCGCGGCTTTGAGCGCGCTCGGGCTGCTGTTCGGACTGGTGCTGGGCTACGCCGCGCGCCGTTTTGAGGTGGAAGAGGATCCGGTCGCCGAGCAGGTCGACGCGATCTTGCCACAGAGCCAGTGCGGCCAGTGCGGCTACCCCGGCTGTCGCCCCTATGCCGAGGCGGTGGCCAACGGCGAGATGATCAATAAATGCGCGCCGGGCGGCGAACAGGTGATGCTGAAACTGGCGGAGCTGCTCAACGTGGAGCCGCAGCCGCTGGGCAGCGAAGCCGCCGCCGAGCCGGAGCGTAAAGTGGCCTATATCGACGAGGCCAACTGCATCGGCTGCACCAAGTGCATTCAGGCTTGCCCGGTTGACGCCATCGTCGGCGCCACCCGCGCCATGCATACCGTCATTACCGACCTCTGTACCGGCTGCGATCTGTGCGTCGCCCCTTGCCCTACCGACTGTATTGAAATGAGACCGGTCGCCACCACCACCGCCAACTGGAAGTGGGACATGAAGACGATCCCGGTGCAAGTGATCCACGTGGAGCAACATGCTTAATCTGTTCGCCGCCTTTAAAAAAGACCGGATCTGGGATTTCGACGGCGGGATCCATCCACCGGAAATGAAGACTCAGTCGAGCGGCGCGCCGCTGCGTGTCGCCCCTCTGCCCAAGACCTTTATCATTCCGCTGCAGCAGCATCTGGGACCGGAAGGCGAACTGTGCGTCAACGCCGGCGATCGGGTGTTGAAAGGCCAGCCGCTGACCGTCGGCCGCGGGCGCACCGTGCCGGTGCACGCCCCGACCTCGGGCACCGTTAGCGCCATCACGCCGCACATCACCGCTCACCCTTCCGGGCTGTCGGAGCTGTGCGTGATTATCGAGGCAGACGGCGAAGACCGCTGGTGCGAGCGCGAGCCGGTGGCGGATTACCGCCAATCGCCCGCCGCGGAGCTGATTCAACGTATTCATCAGGCCGGCATCGCCGGTCTGGGCGGCGCCGGTTTCCCGACCGCCAGTAAACTGCAAGGCGGCATGAGCGGCGTGGAAACGCTGATCCTCAACGCCGCCGAGTGCGAGCCTTACATCACCGCCGACGATCGCCTGATGCAGGAACATGCCGATCAGATCGTTGAAGGCACGCAGATCCTGCAACACATTCTGCAGCCCAAGGTCACGCTGATCGGCATTGAAGACAACAAGCCAAAGGCGATCGCGGCGCTGAAACAGGCGTTGCGCGGCCAGACCGGCATTGCCCTGCGCGTCATCCCCACCAAATACCCGTCCGGCGGCGCCAAGCAACTGACCAAGATTTTGACCGGCAAGGAAGTGCCGCACGGCAAGCACTCCTCCGCTATCGGCGTGCTGATGCAAAACGTCGGCACCGCCTTCGCCATCAAGCGGGCGATCGTCGACGGCGAACCGTTGATTGAGCGCGTGGTGACCCTGACCGGCGAGGCGGTCGAGCGCCCTGGCAACCTGTGGGCGCGCATCGGCACGCCGGTGCAGCACCTGCTTGACTTCGTCGGTTTCCGTCCGCAGGCGCAGCAGATGGTGGTGATGGGCGGCCCGCTGATGGGCTTTACCCTGCCCGCGCTGAACGTGCCGATCGTCAAGATCAGCAACTGCATTCTGGCGCCGACGGTGGATGAAATGACGCCGCAGGAACCCGAGCAATCCTGCATCCGCTGCGGCCTGTGCGTGGACGCTTGCCCTGCCGGGCTGTTGCCGCAACAGCTGTACTGGTTCAGCCGCGGGCAGGAGCACGACAAGGCGCGCAACCACAACCTGTTCGATTGCATCGAATGCGGCGCCTGCGCGTTCGTCTGCCCCAGCAACATTCCGCTGGTGCAGTACTACCGGCAGGAAAAGGCCGAAATCAAGGCTATCGATTTGGAAGCGGCGCGCACCGCCGAGGCCAAGGCGCGTTACGAGGCCAAGCTGGCGCGTCTGGAGCGCGAGAAACTGGCGCGCGAAGAGCGGCACAAAAAGGCCGCCGTCAAACTGACCGACGACGATCAGGGGGCGGTACAGGCCGCACTGGCGCGCGTACGCAGCAAGAATGCCGAAGCGGCGGTTACGCCGGTCGACGGCCAGCAGCCAGACAACAAAGAGATGATCGCCGCCCGCGAAGCGCGTAAAGCGCAGGCGCGTGAACGGCGCGCCCAGTTGGCGGCCGAAGCGGAACAAGCCTCGCCGGCAACCTCAGGCGACGACGCGCGTAAGGCCGCCGTGGCCGCGGCGCTGGCCCGCGTGAAGGCGCGCAAAGAGGCACCGGCCGCAGACATCACCGCCCCTGCCGCGACAGAGGACGATCCGCGTAAAGCGGCAGTCGCCGCCGCCCTGGCTCGCGTGAAGGCCAAGAAAACGGCGCAGCAGGCGGACGCTCCTGCCGAGACAGAACCGGCTCCGGCCACCGCCGAAGAAGATCCGCGCAA
>NZ_JABXOF010000002.1 GCF_013375155.1 Serratia ureilytica | reverse complement strand
CAGACGAAAAAAAACCTGCTGTTACAGCAGGTTTTCTTGAATTTGGTCGGCATGAGAGGATTCGAACCTCCGACCCCCGACACCCCATGACGGTGCGCTACCAGGCTGCGCTACATGCCGACGCTATGAAAAATCATACTACCGATTCTCGATGTTTATGCAAGCGCCTTACCACTTGATTGCTTTAGTTTTAAGCAGTTAGTTGGCGATAAAGCGTTTTACATCGGTCAGCACCTGCAACAGCAGAGCAAGCTGCGGTTTCTCGTCTTTTATTTCATCGCCGTTCTGATCGTAGACGCGATAGTTGCCGCTGTTGTCCAGCATCAGCGTCTGCGTCGGCGTGGTGATCACCAGCTGGTTGCCATCGCCGGTTGCGATCCAGTTGTTGCGGCGCTGGGCGGTAAACAGATCTTCGCCCTGCGAATAGTCTTTCGGCGCGGTTTTCACGTGCAGCAACCGTTGCATCAAGGTACGCATCACGTCGTTATGGCCGGTCAGCTTGTTGATGGTCTGCGCCGGCGTGCCCGGCCAGTGGATCACCAGCGGCACCTGCAGCTGCGCCTGGTTGAAGGCGGTGCCGGCGCCCCATTGGCCTTTGCCGCTGTCGTTGAACTCGACGCCGTGCTCGGCGGTGATCACCACCACGGTTTTATCCAGCAGGCCGCGCTGTTTCAGGGTGTCCAGCACCTGGGCTATCTGGCTGTCCACGTCCTGAGCGCCGGTGCGATAGCGTTGGATAAAATCGGCCGGCGCCGGAGTTTTAGCGCCTTCGGCCGGCTCGGCGCCGCTGAAGTTGATATAGGAGAACCACGGCTCTTTGTCGCCCTGATCCGTCAGCCAGCGTTGCCATTGCTGCGTGGTTTGCGCGTCGCTTTGCGGCGCCGGCGTCGGCAGCGAGAAGTCGGTCAACAGGGCCTGACGGTACAGGCTGGCGTTGAAGCCGTCGGACGAGAACAGCCCCAGTTGGTAACCCTGCTCGCCGAGCGCGTTGATCAGCGCCGACGGCTTGCGGCCGGCGAGCACGCTGTCCAGATAGGTCGGGGAAATGCCGTAGAACAGGCCGAACAGCCCGGTGTCGGCGTGGTTGCCCGAGCTGTAGTGATCGCTGAAGCGCACGTTTTCCTGGGCGAAACGCGTCAGCGTCGGCATGTCCTGCGCCACGTCTTTGGCGCGAATGCCGTCCACCACGATCATCAGCAGGTTATAGCCGCTGCCTTTATCGCCGTAGCTGAGATCGCTGAGCGGGTACTCCACCGCCACCGCTTCCGGATTGCCCTGTTGCACCAGGCGGCGTTCATATTCTTGCTGATCGAGCAGGCCGTGTTTTTCGAGGAACTTGCGCGCTGTCATCGGGTACGAGAGCGGCAGGTTGGCCCGCTGCATGGTGATCGGGCGATAGAAGTTGGCGTCGGCCCAGATGTAAATCAGGTGCGAGGCGAAAAAGGCGCTGATGAACAGCGCCGCCAGCGGCTTGCCGAAACGGCGGCGGTTCAGGCTGCGCAGCTTCTGCCAGCTCCAGGTGCCGAACAGCATCTCCACCAGGAAGATCACCGGCACGCAGATAAACATCAGCTGCCAGTCGCGCGACAGCTCGCTTTGATCCGGGTTGACCACCAGATCCCACACCACCGGATTGAGGTGCAGGTGGAAATGGGAGAACACCTCGCTGTCGACCAGCAACAGCGTGAGCCCGGCGGTGGCCAGCGCGGCGGAAATAAATCGCAGCAGCCGCTGCGACATCACCACGAAGGTGAGCGGGAAGATCACCAGCAAATAGCCGGCGAACACGATAAAGCTGAAATGCCCCAGCAGGCTGACCAGGGCATAGACCCGGCCCAGCAGGGAAGCGGGCCAGTCGGTGACAAACAGGTAGCGGCTGCCCAGCCCAAGGGCGAGCAGGATGTTGAATAAGGCGAACCAGTGCCCCCAGCTGATCATCTGGGAGACTTTTTCACGATAACGCTGACGGTTTGTCACCATAAATAAATATTAATGCGCTTTATCTTCACGGACAGAAGCCTGCAGGGCTTCCGCGAACGATCTCGCCAGGGTTTTCCGCTGCGCGGGGGCAACGCTGGTGTTGATCAAATTAGTGACCATATTGCCCAGCACCATCAGGGAAAGATCGGTGGGGGTATGGTGTTTTTCCAGAACATTGACCAGCTCTGAGAGCAGTTGTTCAACGTGTTCGTCACTGTAACGGGATGATTGTGGCATAAAATTGCGCTTAGTAATCTGCAAAGTGCCCTATCTTACCGTATAGGACAGTGATTTTCCGCTCTTTTATCACTTCCTGTCATTCGGGAAAGGGTTCGCCCACGACGGGGCCGCTCACCGCTGCGCCTTTCCGGTTTGCCGCGGTTTTTTAGTATTGCAGGGCGGGGCCTTCAGTGTTTGAATACGCGCCTAAAGAACAGGAGGATTTACCATGAGTCTGGATATCGACCAGATCGCTCTGCACCAGTTGGTGAAACGCGACGAGCAAACGCTGGACGTGGTGCTGCGCGATTCCTTGCTTCCCACCAACGCGGCGGTGGAAGAAATGATGGCGGAACTGCATCGCGTCTACAGCGCCAAGAGCAAGGCCCTGGGCTTGTTCAACGAGGGCAGCGAGCTGGCGGAAGCGCTACGCACTTGCCGCAAGGACGATAAGGACTTTCTGGCTTTCAGCCGCGCGGCGACCGGCCGTCTGCGCGACGAACTGGCGAAGTATCCATTCGCCGAAGGCGGCGTGGTGCTGTTCGGCCAATACCGTTATCTGGCGGTCGAGTTCCTGCTGATCGCGGTGCTGAACAGCCGTAACAGCATGCGCGTCAACGAAGAGCTGGATATCAACACTACGCACTATCTGGACATCAACAACGCCGATATCGTTGCGCGCATCGATCTGACCGAGTGGGAAACCAACCCGGAATCGACCCGCTATCTGACCTTCCTGCGCGGGCGCGTGGGCCGTAAGGTCGCCGACTTCTTCATGGATTTCCTGGCGGCGTCCGAAGGGTTGGACACCAAGGCGCAAAACCGCGGGCTGCTGCAGGCGGTGGACGACTACTGCGCCGACGCGCAGCTGGACAAGAATGAGCGCCAGTCGGTGCGCCAGCAGGTGTACAGCTACTGCAACGAACAGCTGCAGGCGGGCGAAGAGATCGAACTGCAGGCGCTGTCGCAGGAGTTGTCGCCGGTCGGCGAGAAAGACTTCATGCAGTTCTCCAGCGAGCAAGGGTATGAGCTGGAAGAGAGCTTCCCGGCGGATCGCGGCACGCTGCGTCAGCTGACCAAATTCGCCGGCAGCGGCGGCGGTATCAGTCTGAACTTCGACGCCATGCTGCTCGGCGAGCGCATTTTCTGGGATGCGGCCACCGACACGCTGACCATCAGAGGCACGCCGCCGAACCTGCGCGATCAGCTGCAACGCCGGACCGGCAGCGGCAAGTAAGCTTGCCGAATCGCAGACAATAAAAAACGCCGCAATTGCGGCGTTCTTTATTTCGGCGTCCCGAAAGGTTCGAAAACGTAGCGATTAAACGCGAACGAAGTCGATGTGAGCCAGTTTTGGCTTGAACGGGTGACGCTGTACAGCCTGAACCTTAACTTTGGTTTCTTTACCGTCGATAACCAGAGTTACTGCTTCGCTGTAGAATTCTGGTTTAGCTTCCATGTTCTTGACAGAATCATGATCCAATTCGATGGAAACTGCAGCTTCTTTGCCACCGTAAACGATAGCTGGGAATTTGTTTGCTGCACGCAGGCGGCGGCTCGCACCTTTACCCTGGTCTTTACGTACTTCTGCATTGATAGTGAACATTGTTTTTTCTCTTAAAAGAAAATTTACCCTGCTACAGGCGACCCAAGTAGCAAGTTCGGAATTCCGCTTTAACGCTGGGCAGGCCCAGGTAAAGCGCGCGGCATTTTAACGGAAAGCCGCCCGCAGGGCAACGAAAACCTGCCCAGATTGAGGGCCGTTCGCTCAGGCCAACTGATTGGCACGGCGGAAACGGCCTTGATAATCGAACACTTTCTCACGCACCTGCCAAAACTGCCCGCGCTTGCGTGCCACCACGAAATCCGGATGGCGCAGCGATTGCTGTTGCGCCAGCACGTCGGCGGCGGTGTGCCAGGCGAACGGCACGCCCGGCGCGCGCTGGTGCGGGCGCAGGAACAGCATCTCGAATGCTTTGCGCTGCGCCGGCGTCTGCAGGCGGAAGCGCTCGCTGGTGCTGGTGCCGTCCTCGTCGTAATAGATGGCCTTCAGCCATTCGCCCTTATCGTCGCGGCCGCTTTGCAACTCCATGCCGCCGCAGCGCAGCACCAGCGCGTCTTTCAGCTTCAGCGCCGCCTTCAGCATGTCGTCGGGATCGACCAACACCTCCTGACACTGATGGCAGCGGCGTGCGGCGATGTCGTTCTCCGCGCCGCAGTGCGGGCAGCTCTTGAACCGGAAGCGGTAATCGCACTGTTCGCGGTGGCCGTCGTCGTCCTCCAGCCAGCCCTGGCAGCGGCGGCCGTAGTGTTCGATGATGTCGCCGTTTTCGGTGCACTTGCCCCAGAACAGGTTGGCGAAACCGCAGGCCGGGCAGAACACCTGCACCGGCTGGCTGTCGCCGTGCGGCTTGCTGACGCCGACCTCCGGCGTAAACAGATCGTGCGGGTTGCCGGCGTAGTCGAGGATCAGGCAATCCTTTTTGTCGGGCGCCAAACGCAGCCCGCGCCCGACGATCTGCTGATACAGGCTGACGGACTCGGTGGGGCGCAGGATAGCGATCAGATCGACGTGCGGCGCGTCGAAACCGGTGGTCAATACCGCTACGTTGACCAGATAGCGCAGCCGCTGCTGTTTGAACGCCTCGATGAGCGCATCGCGCTCGGCGGGCGGCGTTTCGGCGCTGACCAGCGCGGCTTCGCCGTTCGGCAGCAGGCCGTGGATCTCACGGGCGTGCTCGACGGTGGCGGCGAAGATCATCACGCCTTTGCGATCGTCGGCGTACTCCACAATCTGGCTGATGATGTGCGGCGTGACGCGGTTTTGCCGCTTCAGCTCACGGTTCAGATCCGCTTCGCTGAACAGGCCGTTGCTTCTGGCTTCCAGCCTGCTGAAGTCATATTGCACGATCGGCATATCCAGCCGCTCCGGCGGCACCAGGAAGCCATTCTTGATCATGTAGCGCAGCGGCAGCTCGTAGATGCAGTCGCGAAACAGACTGGCGCCGTCGCCGCGGGTGAAACCGTGGTAGTGGTACTGATAAATCCAGCCTTTGCCCAGCCTGTACGGCGTGGCGGTCAGCCCCAGCAGCCGCAATTGCGGGTTGGTTTTCTGCAGGTGCTGGATGATTTGCTGGTACTGGCTGTCGTCGTCGTCGCTGATGCGATGGCATTCATCGACGATCAGCAGCGAAAAGGCGCCGTCGAACAGCGGCAGGTTGCGCGCCACCGACTGCACGCTGCCGAACACCACCTTGCCTGCGCTCTCTTTTTGTTGCAGCCCGGCGGCGAAGATGTCCGCCTCCAGGCCGTAGGCGCAGTATTTGGCGTGGTTTTGCGCCACCAGTTCCTTGACGTGCGCCAACACCAGCACTCGCCCACGGGCGCGCTTCGCCAGCTCGGCGATCACCAGGCTTTTGCCGGCGCCGGTCGGCAGCACGATCAGCGCAGGCTCGGGATGCCGCCGGAAATGGTTGATGGTGGCTTCGACCGCTTCCAGTTGGTAGGGGCGTAGGGTAAAGGCCATAAATGAACGCCGTAGGTTGGAATGGGCCGCGGGGGTTAGGTTTGTCAGCGCTGTTGCCACAGAAACGCTGACATTTTACGCCCCGGGCGACCGAGAAATGTCTATATTATGCCTTCTGAGCGCGCGCGGTGCGAGAAGCGTGAAAATTACCCCTGTCGGGCAGCGCGTTGTGCCGCTATACTCGTGTGACAGCAATCGCTGTGCCCCCACGCGATTTCCCCCCTGAGCCTGCCATTTGCACCCGGTGCAACGGCGGGCGTCATATTTTGGCAATACGATCAATGCGATCATAACAACGACAGGCAAAGCAGATCCCATGCGATTGGACAAGTTTTTATCTCAGCAGTTAGGCATCAGCCGTGCGCTGGTCGCGCGCGAACTTCGGGCTAAACGCGTCACCGTAGACGGTGAGGTGGTGAAGAGCGGGGCTGTCAAACTGACCCCGGAACAAGAGGTGGCGTTCGACGGCAATCCGCTGCAGCAGCAGAACGGCCCGCGCTATTTCATGCTCAACAAACCGCAGGGTTACGTCTGCTCCACCGACGATCCCGATCATCCGACGGTGCTGTACTTCCTCGATGAGCCGGTCGCGTACAAACTGCACGCCGCCGGGCGGCTGGATATCGACACCACCGGGCTGGTGCTGATGACTGACGACGGCCAGTGGTCGCACCGCGTCACCTCGCCGCGCCACCACTGCGAGAAAACCTATCTGGTGACGCTGGAGCACCCGCTGGCGGAAGACACCGCGCAGCGTTTCGCCGCAGGGGTGCAACTGCACAACGAGAAAGATCTGACGCGGCCGGCGACGCTGGAGCAGGTTGACGAGCATGTGGTGCGCCTGACCATCAGCGAAGGGCGCTACCACCAGGTGAAGCGGATGTTCGCTGCGGTCGGCAATCGGGTGATCGAATTGCACCGTGAGCGCATCGGCGCCATCGTGCTGGATGACGATCTTGCGCCGGGCGAATATCGCCCACTGACCGAAGAAGAGATCGCCAGCGTGGGCGCGCCGCACCTGCAGGACTGATAACCGATCATTGATTGCGGCCGATTAAGGAGTCGTGGAACGTGCAACAGAACCGAACCTCTCATCTCGGTTTGATTTTCATTCTGGGCCTGCTGTCCATGCTGATGCCGCTGGCCATCGACATGTACCTGCCCAGCATGCCGGTGATCGCCGCCCAGTTTAGCGTCGAGTCCGGCAGCGTGCAGATGACGCTCAGCGCCTATATGCTCGGCTTCGCCTTCGGGCAGCTGTTCTATGGGCCGATGTCGGACAGCATCGGCCGCAAACCGGTGATCCTGTGGGGAACGCTGATCTTCGCCATCGCCGGTTGCGCCTGCGCCATGGCGCAGTCGATCGATCAGCTGATCGGACTGCGTTTCTTGCACGGACTGGCCGCCGCCGCCGCCAGCGTGGTGATCAACGCCTTGATGCGCGACATGTTCACCAAGGACGAGTTCTCGCGCATGATGTCGTTCGTCATTCTGGTGATGACCATCGCGCCGCTGCTGGCGCCGATGATCGGCGGGGCGCTGCTGCTGTGGTTCAACTGGCATGCCATCTTCTGGACCATGGGCGCCGCGGCGCTGATCGGTTCACTGCTGGTGGCCTTGTTCATCAAGGAGACGTTGCCGAAAGAGCGTCGACAGCGGTTCCACCTGCGCACTACGCTGGGCAACTTCGGTTCGCTGTTCCGCCACAAGCGGGTGCTGAGCTACATGCTGGCCAGCGCCTTCTCGTTCGCCGGCATGTTCTCGTTCCTCAGCGCCGGGCCGTTCGTCTACATCGAACTGAACCATGTTTCGCCGCAGCACTTCGGTTACTACTTTGCGCTGAATATCGTCTTCCTGTTCCTGACGACGCTGATCAACAGCCGCAACGTGCGGCGGTTCGGCGCGGTCAAGATGTTCAAACTGGGGCTGTTGGTGCAGCTGGCGATGGGGCTGTGGCTGCTGGCGGTGAGCGCCGTCGGGCTGGGCTTCTGGGCGCTGGTGATCGGCGTAGCGGTCTATCTGGGGTGCATCGCGATGATCTCCTCCAACGCCATGGCGGTGATCCTGGATGATTTTCCGCATATGGCGGGCACCGCGTCTTCCCTGGCCGGCACGTTGCGGTTCAGCATCGGCGCGCTGGTGGGCGCGGTTCTGTCGATGGCGCCGGGCAAGAGCGCCTGGCCGATGGTCACTTCGATGGCGCTGTGCAGCATTGTGGCGGTGTTGTTCTATCTGTACGCCAGCCGGCCGCGCGATCGCGCAGCCTGACGTTCTCCTGGTTCGGGGCGAAGTTGCCCCGAGCCGTCATAGGGTTGCGCCTTGCCAGTTTGCGGTGCAACCGGCAATGAAAATTTTGTTGCCAAACATATGCCTGCTAATTAATGGGGCATTTACCCTTCTGTGTGCTTTTTGTTAAAAAATACCGTCGCTGAGCTGCCCGATATCCTCCGGTATGCGCGGCGTTTTGCCGGCGGGTCGGTGCGGGCGGTTTGCATTAGGTGGGATGTAAATCAAGGTATTAGCGGAGGAAGGTGCGCTAACGCGACGGGTGAAATGTTTCCTCAATGTAAAAATATGGCGACGAAAAAGTAGTCGCATTGCAAGAAAAAAGAGTTGAGATCGCTGCGGGAAAGGGTTACATATAACGCAAAAATGCGAGCTGAGTCGCAAAATGCCGTGAAATAACACCGCACGGCGCGCCAAAAAATGGCACGGCATCGGCAAGCACGGGGTCAGGTTAATGGCTTGCGGCAAAATTTACATTTAAATAACATTTGTGCGCGGCAGAGTCGGGAGTCAACGGCTATAACTTAGTAACCCTGTCAGGTAAAAGTGTTTCACCTTTTCAAACTAGGGATTTCATGTGGAGAGTATCCAACTTTCGGTAGTGCATCGCTTGCCGCAAAGTTATCGTTGGCTATCCGGTTTCACCGGCGTAAAGGTCGAACCGATTCCGTTTAACGGAATAGACGAGGATAACAACCTGATTGGGCTGAAGCTGCTCAGCCATGAAGGGGCCGAGGCCTGGCAGGTGATGCAACAGCTTAATCTGTCGTTGCAGGAGATTCAGGTCGACTGCGCGATCGTCGAATGGGAAGGGGAACCTTGCCTGTTCGTGCAGCGCAGCGATGAGAGCGCGACGATGTGCCGCCTGAAAAACGTCGGCGCCGCGATCGCCGAACCGCTCAGCGCGCAATACCCCTTCTGAATTCGCCGCTAATCCGCCAACTGCAACAGTTGTCGGGTATAGTCGGCTGCGGGCGCCGCGAAAATCGCCCGACAGTCTCCCTGCTCAACCACTTCTCCCTGTCGCAGCACAATCACCTGGTGGCACAGCGAACGCACCACCTGCAGGTCATGGCTGATGAACAGATAAGCCAGCCGGTGGCGTTGCTGCAGCGATTTCAGCAGCGTCAGGATCTGCGCCTGCACCGATTTATCCAGCGAAGAGGTCGGCTCGTCGAGGATCAGCAACTGCGGCTGCAGGATCAGCGCACGCGCGATGGCGATGCGCTGGCGCTGGCCACCGGAAAACTCGGTGGGGTAGCGGTGGCGCAGCTGCGGATCCAGGCCGACCTCCTGCAACACCTCGATCACGCGCTGTTCGCGCTGCTCGGCGTTCAGCCGCTGGTGCACTTCCAGCCCTTCGGCGATGATCTGCTGTACGTTCAGGCGCGGGTTGAGGGCGGAATACGGATCCTGAAAGACGATTTGCATCCGGCTGCGGTAGGGCAGCATTTGTTTCATCGTCAGCGGGTGGAGCGGTTCGCCGTCGAACCAGATGGCCCCCTGCGAGGCCAGCAGACGCAATAGCGCCAGCCCGGTGGTGCTTTTACCCGATCCGGATTCCCCCACCAGCCCCACGCTTTCTCCGGCGCGCAGTTCGAAACTCAATGACTTCAACGCATAGTGATAGTCCACCGTGCGGCGAAGCAGGCCGCGCCGAATGGGGAATCGCACCTGCAGATCTTCCACCTTGAGCAGCGGCCGCTCATCGCCGGGGCGCGCGCTGGCTGCGGCCGGCAGCGGCAGCGGTTCGCCGACGTCCTCGGCGGCCAGCAGTTGCCGTGTGTAGGGATGCTGCGGCCGGCTGAACAGCTGTGCGCGGCCGTTTTGCTCCACGCAACGGCCCTGACGCATCACCGCCACGTTGTCCGCCAGACGGCGCACAATATTCAGGTTATGGGTGATGAACAGCAACCCCATGCCCATTTCTTGTTTCAATTCTTGCAACAGCGTCAGGATCTGCGCCTGGATAGTTACGTCGAGCGCGGTGGTGGGTTCGTCGGCAATCAACAATTTCGGGCGGGTTAACACCGCCATGGCGATCATCACGCGTTGGCGTTCACCGCCGGAGAGCTGATGCGGATAGTCCTGCAACCGGGTTTTGGCCTGGCGGATGCCGACGCGCTCCAGACAGTCGACGATCTCTGCGCGTGCGGCTTCGCGCCGCAGGCCGCGGTGCAGCATCAGCACTTCCGCCAGTTGCTTCTCAATGGTGTGCAGCGGATTGAGCGACACCATCGGTTCCTGAAAGATCATCGCGATCTGATTGCCGCGCACCTTGCGCAGTTCAGCCTCCGGCGCATGCAGCAACGAGTTGCCGTTGAACAGAATATCGCCGCCAGGGTAAACCACCGGCGGCGCGGGCAGCAGTCGCAGTATCGACAGGGCGGTGACGCTTTTGCCGGAGCCGGATTCTCCCACCAGCGCCAGCGTTTCCGCCGGGGCTATCTGCAAAGAGAGTTCGTTGACCACCGGCGTGACGGCGTCGCCCTGGCGGAAGGCGATGCTGAGATCCTGGATGGCGAGCAGAGGTGTAGCCATATCAATGCGCCTTGCTGGGGTCAAAGGCGTCGCGTACCGCTTCGCCGATAAAGATTAATAACGACAGCAGCACTGCCAGCACCAGGAAGGCGGTGATGCCGAGCCACGGCGCCTGCAGATTGTTTTTGCCTTGCAGCAGCAGTTCGCCGAGCGACGGCGAACCGATCGGCAGACCGAAGCCGAGAAAATCGAGCGACGTCAGGGTGGTGATCGAGCCGCAGAGGATAAACGGCAGGAAGGTCAGCGTCGCCACCATGGCGTTGGGCAGCATGTGGCGGGACATGATCACGCGATCCGGCACGCCCATGGCGCGCGCGGCGCGGATATAGTCATAGTTGCGGGTGCGCAGGAACTCGGCGCGCACCACGCCCACCAGGCTCATCCAGCCGAACAGAATAGTGATGCCGAGCAGCCACCAGAAATTGGGCTGGACGATGCTCGACAGCAGAATGATCAGAAACAGCGTCGGCATGCCCGACCACACTTCGATAAAGCGTTGCCCCCACAGATCGAAACGCCCGCCGTAATACCCCTGTGTCGCGCCGACGCACACGCCGATCAGGCTGGAAAACAGCGTCAGCGCCAGGCCGAACAGCATCGAAATGCGAAAACCATACAGCACGCGGGCCAGCACATCGCCGCCGTTGCTGTCGGTGCCCAGCAGGTTATGGCGCGAAGGCGGGGAGGGGAAGGGCACCTCGGTGGCGAAGTTGATCGTGTCGTAGCTGAAACGGATCGGCGCCCAGATCGCCCAGCCATGTCGGTCGATTTGGCGCTGGACGAACGGATCCTGATAGTCGGCTTCGGTGTTCAGTTCGCCGCCGAACGTGGTTTCGCTGTAGTTGATCATAAACGGCAGGTATAGCCGGCCTTCATAACGCACCAACAGCGGTTTGTCGTTGGCGATAAGATCGGCGGCCAGGCTGAGCGTGAACAGCGCCAGAAAGATCCACAGTGACCAGTAACCGCGGCGGTTGCGGCGAAAACGCGCCCAGCGCGCCTGATTGATCGGGCTAAGGCGGCTCATTGGCGGGCCTCGAAGTCAATGCGCGGATCGACCAGGGTATAGGTGATATCGCTGAGGATGTTAAACAGCAGGCCGATCAGGGTGAAGATATACAACGTGCCGAACATCACCGGGTAGTCGCGCTGCAGCGTGGCGTCGTAACCCAGCAGCCCCAGTCCGTTGAGCGAGAACATCACCTCAATCAGCAGCGAGCCGGTGAAAAACATGCTGATAAAGGTGGCCGGAAAACCGGCGATCACCAGCAGCATGGCGTTGCGGAACACGTGGCGGTACAGGATCTTTTTCTCGTCCAGGCCCTTGGCGCGGGCGGTGGTGACGTACTGTTTGCGGATCTCGTCGAGGAACGAGTTTTTGGTCAGCATGGTCAGGGTGGCGAAACCGCCGATCACCGTCGCCAGCACCGGCAGCGTGATGTGCCACAGATAGTCGGCGATCTTCGCCGGCCACGAGAGGGTATCGAAGTTGCTGGAGACCAGGCCGCGCAGCGGGAACCAGTCGAGATAGCTGCCGCCGGCGAACAGCACGATCAGCAGGATGGCGAACAGGAACGCCGGAATGGCGTAGCCGATAATGATCAGCGTGCTGCTCCAGGTATCGAACGCGCTGCCGTTGTGGACGGCCTTGCGGATGCCGAGCGGGATCGACACCAGATAGATGATCAGCGTGCTCCAAAGGCCCAGCGTGATGGAGACCGGCAGGCTTTGGCCGATCAGTTGCATCACCGAAGCGCCGCGAAACAGGCTGTCGCCGAAGTCAAAACGCATGTAGTTCCACAGCATGGTGAAATAGCGTTCGTGCAGCGGTTTATCGAAGCCATAACGCTGGGTGATCTCGGCGATCACCTCCGGATCCAGGCCGCGCGAGCCGCGGTATTGCCCTTCGGTCGCGGCCGGGACGCCGGCTCTGGCGTGCCCCAGGCCTTCATTGACCCCGCCGCTGCCGAAACCGCTGCCCTGACCCAGTTCGATGGCGGCGATGGCCTGATCGACCGGGCCGCCGGGGGCGATTTGCACGATAAAAAAGTTGATGGTGATGATCGCCCACAGCGTGGGGATCACCAGCAACAGTCTGCGTATCAGATAGGCTGCCATGCCGACTCCTTATTGCCGTTGAGCCGGCAAGCGCGCCGCCTTGTTGACGTCGTACCACCAGTTGTCGAAGCCGATGGCGTAGGCCGGGCGGATCGGCGGCGTGGAGAACTTGTCCCAATAGGCGTAGCGGTCGTGGTTGGAGTACCACATCGGCAGCATGTAGCGGTTCCAGGTCAACACCCGATCCAACGCGCGGCCGAGCGGCAGCAGCGCTTTTTCGTCGCCCTGATGCTCAGCGATTTGCCTGACCAGGCTGTCGACCGCCGGGTCCTTGACGCCGGGGGTGTTATAGCTGGAGTTGATGTACTCCGAATCCCAAATGATGCGTAAATTGGCGGTGGGGAACGGCATCGCCATGTACACCGTCGGCATCATATCGAAGTCGCGTTCGCGCATGCGGCGCGTATATTGCGAGGCGTCGATCTCGCGGATTGCCATATCGATGCCCAACCGCTGCAGGTTGTGGCGGAACGGCAACACGTACTGGAAGTTGCTGCCGCTCAGCAGCATCAGCTCAAAGGCGAATGGCTGGCCGGTTTTGGCGTTGACCAACTTTTGATTTTTGACCACCCAACCGGCCTCTTTCAACAGTTGGGTCGCCTTCAGCAGATTTTGCCGATCGTTGCCGCTGCCGTCGGAGGCGGGCGGTTGATAGATGCTGGTGAACACCTCAGGCGGCACCTGGCCTTTGAGCGGCGCCAGCAGCGCCAGTTCGGCGGCGTCCGGATAGCCGCGGGCGGCGTAGGCGGTGTTTTGGAAATAGCTGTCGGCGCGTTGATAGGCGTTGTAATACAGCGCCTTGTTCATCCAGTTAAAGTCGAAAGCCAGGGTGATCGCCTCGCGCACGCGCGGGTCGGCAAACAGCGGTTTTTGGATGTTGAACGCCAGCCAGCGGGTGTTTTGCGCCGCCTGGTTGGTCTCGTCCTGTTTGATGATGTAGTTGCGCGCGAAGTTGCCGCCCTGATACTGGGTGGCCCAGCTCTTGGGCGACGGCTCGATGCGGAAATCGTAAGCGCCGGCCTTGAACGCTTCCAGCGCCACTTTATCGTCCAGATAATAATCGTAGCGAATGCTGTCGAAGTTATAGCGGCCGCGGTTCACCGGCAGGTTGGCGGCCCAGTAGTCGCGCACCCGTTGATAGGTGATGTACTGGCCGAGGCGATAATCGCCGATTTTATACGGGCCGCTGGCCAGCGGCGGCGTGTTGAGCGGCTCGTTGAGCTTATGGTTTTGCCAAAAGGCGGCCGGGAGAATAGGCAGGCTGCCGAATAACGACAGCATCGCTTCTTTGTTCGGCTGCGGGAATTCAATGCGCACCGTCAACCGAGAGATGGCTTTGACCGTGACGCCTTTGTAGTAGGAGCGAAACTGCGGCACGCCCTCGGCCATGAATTTGCTGAAGGTGAAGGCCACGTCGGCGGCGGTGATCGGGCTGCCGTCGTGGAAACGCGCGCGGGCGTTGATATCCACTTCCACCCAACGCATGTCGGCCGGGAAGCGCGCCGATTCGGCAATCAGCGGATAAAAGCTGCCGGGTTCGTCGTCGGACGTTGCGAACAGCGTGTCGTAAAGTTGATCCGTGCGCTCGCCGGGCACGCCCCGGGTAGCGAAGCGGTTGAAGTTATCGTAGGTGCCGATGGCCGCCAGGCGCACGTCGCCGCCCTTGGGCGCCGCCGGATTGACGTAGTCGAAATGGCTGAAGTCGGCGGCGTATTTCGGTTCACCGAGAAGGGCGAAAGCGTAGCTTTCGTTGAGGGCTTCGGCCTGCGAGGCGAAGCTCAGTGCCGAGAGCACCAGAGCAGCGAAAATGCGCACGGACATCAGACGGTAAGCTCCTGCTGTGGAATAAAGTACAACCGGCGCCCAGCATAGCATTCTTCGGGCGGGCGCAGGGTAAAGATGCTTAAAGATTAACTATTTTTTTCCTGATAATCAAAGACCTGATTAGCATTGCAGTAAGCGACGAAATTAGCGATGCTAAGCGGCTTGCTGAAGTAATAGCCCTGCATGAAGTTAACGCCGCGTTCTTGCAGGAACTGCATCTGCTCGGCGGTTTCCACGCCTTCGGCCACCGTCAGCATTTTCAGCTTTTTCGCCAGCGAAATCACTGCATCCAGCACCGGCGCGGTGACCGTGTCCTGGCCGATGGTGTTGACGAAGCCGCGATCAATCTTCAGGTAATCCATGGTGAAACGCTCAAGATAGATCAACGCGCTGTGGCCGGTGCCAAAATCGTCCACCGCGATCTCGATGCCCTGTTTATGCAGCCAGTCGAACTCCGCCAGCGCGCTCTCTTCTTCCACCATGCCGCGTTCGGTGATTTCAAACACCAGCGTAAAGTAATCGCCCGGCAGCTGCGCCAACAGTTCATACACGTCCTGATGGAATGACGGCGCGCTAAGGTGGGCGGGGGAAATATTGAGGCCGACCTTGCCTCCCCGCGGCAGCGCCTTGGCGAGCTGCGGCGCATCTTCGGCAATCAGCCTGAACAGATGGCGGGTGAGCGGCACGATCAGCCCGTTGCTTTCGGCGTACGGGATAAAGACATCCGGGGGAATGCGGCCCTCGATAGGATGCTGCCAGCGGATCAACGCTTCCAGCCCGCCGATGCTGTTGCTGCCGGTATGGAACACCGGCTGATATTCGATGAAGAACTCGTTGCGCTTGATGCCGCGCAGCAGCGCGCGCTCCGGGCTTTGCCGCAACAGCAGCATGTAGTAGCAGAGCACGCCGATCATCAGCGACAGCACCAGGCTGCCCAGCAGCGTCAGGCGAATATCGTTGGGCGTCAGTTTCTCGTTGTAGAACAGGATGCTCAGCGGCAGATTGGGCAGCGTCAGGGTGTCCGCCTTGTCTTGCGGCAACTGCGCGATCGGCATCAGGTTCGGGCTGAAGGTGGTCAGCGCGCGGTTGCCCATCACGATGGCGATGCCCGGCGCCTGCTCGTCATGCGAAGTGAACAGCAGGTAGGGCATCAAATTGATGTCCAGCGTGGCGAGGATGCCGGTCGCCGATGCGCCAGGATGCCGCAGCCAAACCGCGACCGCCGGCTTGTCCGGCACGATCGGCGTGCCCTGCTGCAGCTTCAGATCCAGAGGCAGGTGGATATCGATGTCCTGATACAGGTTTTTCATCGGCAGCATCATGTCGCCGGTGGCGGAGGAGCAGTAGGCGTAACCGTCTTTCACCAGCAGGAAGGTGCGTACGCCGCTGGTAAAGGCCGCCTGATAGGTGATGTCTGACTGGCTTGAGAGGCAGGGTTTGTCCAACAGCGGCATCATTTTTTGCATGACATCCGTCAGGTGCGAGATATAACCCAGCGCGAATTTTTGCGTACGCGCTTCAACCTTGTGTTGATATTGCGTGCGCTGGTGGTTGATCAAAGAAAGTGTGACCGCGGTGAATAGCGTAAAAAATAGCAGGGCGGCGACAACGCTTTTGGCCAGACTGCGCTGTCGGTGCGACACGCTGCGAGAGAACGCCCTTTTCAAGCCCATAACCGAGACCTCTGCAACGGGGCGTCAGGCGTGTCGCGCAGCCATTTAATGGATTGTGCCAACGGCTTTTTATTCATTTTTTGCCTTTTATCCCGTACCCAACCGGCGACGCCGTTTAAATACAAGGCGTCGCCGACAGAAATATAATGCACCTATTAAGCGGAAACGTTTTAAATAACGCCGGGCGCGCCGTTGCCGTCATCTGACGATAATAGGCGAGTTTTTCCTCGTCGGCGCGATTTCCGGCCGGCAGTTTATCAAAATAATGGTGTGAGGTGACGATAAGGCCTGGCTCAGCCCCGGGGGCTCTCATTCGACAGCCAAAAAAAACGCCGCCCGTAGGCGGCGTTTATCGCTCGTTTGGTATTCAGGATCTTCAGGGCGTTGCGCCGTCAGCCGTTGGTCAACACTCGGCGCGCTTCTCGATAACGTTTATTCCAATAGTTATCGGTCAGCTTGGAAATCATGACGCCACTGCTGGTAGAAGCGTGAACGAACTGATCGTTGCCTAAATAGATGCCGACATGGCGCCCGGTAGAACCGGCGCGGAACAGCACCAAATCGCCGGCGCGCAGTTTGGTGCGCTGGATTTTCTTACCGAGATCTTCCTGTTCGTAGGTAGAACGCGGTAAATCCATGCCGAACTGTTCGCGGAAGGTGCGCTGTACAAACGCCGAGCAATCGATGCCGCGCTTGGTGTCACCGCCTAAACGGTAGCGAACGCCTTTCCAGTCCGCGTACTGATCCATAATCTTTGACTTGACGTCAACGTTGCGGACCATCGCTTCGAATTCATCCTGAGAGGCTTGCAGTAAAAGACCGTCTTTGTCATTAACTGCACGCATCTCAGTTTGTGCGTTACTCAAGTTCGAAGTGTGAGTCGAGCTGCACGCTGACAGCATAACCGCAGCGGCAATTGCAGGGACTACCCGCAAAAAATATCTCAGAAACGGTTGAGATTTGACCATTGTTGTTGTTTTCCCTTGAAGTCCTTAACGACGAAAGTCGCTACCTGAAAAATGCCAAACGAAACGAGCCTAGTCCGCACCTGTTGCATCGACAATCAGTTACCGTTGAAAACGTGCGGGAACGCACATTTTTATCGGATTCCGTACTGATTCGACTTAAACCAGGCACAAACGCATCTGAGATTACCGGAACAAATAGGGGATTGCGAGTCTTTTTCCGGTCTTTTTTATATGAATTTGTGATGTAACATAATGTAAATCTTCATATAAAAAACGCCAATTGTCCGATGTATGAATCTGGCGTGAAATCAGGTTGCAAAAGCGTTAACGGGGGGCGGAGAAATTTTGCGCATCGCGAGGGGATAAAACGCGGGAGGCGGGCGCCTCCCGGAATGACTCATAGACGTAAGTTATGGTTGGCCGGGGCGGTGCTTGCCGGGCAACAGGCGATTCAACCGTTCGATAATCCAGTCGCTGCAAGGCGTCATCAGCACCCAACTGGTGCCAACCAAGACCACGGACAGCGAGCCTACGGCGATATCGGTAAACCAGTGGGCGCCAATCATCACGCGTGGCAATGAAAAGATCAGCGTAATCAGCAGGGCGACGGCGAAGGCGCCGCGGCCGAAATAGCGCAGCATAAAGCAGGAAAAAATAATCAGCATCATGCCGTGGTCGCCGGGGAAGCTGTCGCCGGAGGCGTCCTTGGTGGGGATGCCGGTCAATGCGCTGACGCGATTGATATTGTCGAAGGTCAGGGTGGGGCTCGGATGCTTCACCGGCAGCAGGTGGCCAAGCTGATTCAGCACCACGGCGGTCAGCAGCATTACCACGCCGGTGATCACCAGACGGCGGCGGCCGGCGGCGTCCTGCTTCAGGTAGAAGTACAAATACAGCAGGCCCATGGCGAGCAGTGAAATCACATCGAACGCGCGGTTGTTGGTGATGGCGACCAGGTGCAAAAATGCCGGGTCGGTGGCCAGATGGCGGTTAAAGAAGAAGAAGATCGCCGAATCCAGGGTAAACCAGCCGCCGTGATTGGCCGGCAGGAACCAGGACAGAAACAGCGCAACGCCCAGTAAGTTGAAAAAGAGAATGAAGGGTAAATTGCGGCGTGTCATGACATAAACCTGTTGGAAAAATGAAAACGAAACAAAACCGGCCGCCCTGCGGCAACCGGGGGGCAACGGTACGGGGTTTAACTTAAACGAATCTTAAACAAGGCGGATTGCAGGGCGTTCCAGTCGGCATTTTCGCTGTGGATCAGTTCAACCCGGCTGTCGAGCGGCGCGTTCGGGCGGGTTTCGATGTTGAGATCCTGGCCCTGGCGATTGATCAGCAACGTGCCTTCGGGGATGCGCACCACGCCTTTGGCACGTTCGACCGGCGCCAGCCGCACCCATTCCATAAAGCCGACGGTGTCGAACCGGGTGTCGCCGTCAAAAATCCAGCCGCAGCTGGTGAAGCCTTGCCCTTCGTTCAGCGCTCGCCGCCAACGCGCGTTCTCCGGCAGCCGCAACGCCGCCAGTCCCTGCGTTTTCGCCTGACCATGATGATGTCGTGCGTCCGGTAATTCTGTACGATTTGTGCGAGGAAGCGACAACAACGCGACATCCGCCTCACCTTGCGCGATGGCGTAGCAGGGCCGCTGCAGCGGATCTTGCGCCGTCCAGGCTTCCAGCGCCCGTCTGTCTTCCGGCCGATAGGTATCGCTTTTGCTGGCCAGGATAACGTCGGCCGCGGCCAGCTGATCGCGGAAGTTTTCGTTGTCGCGGTAGCGGGGCTGACTGAGTTGACGGGCATCCAGCAGGCACAGCGTGGCCTGCAGATCGATCCAGCCGGCATAGCTCTCCTGGGTCAGCAGCGACAGGATTTGCTTCGGATGCCCGAGCCCGGTCGGCTCGATCAGCAGCCGGTCCGGTTTGGTCTGCTGCAACAGCATATTCAGACCCACCTGCATCGGCAGGCCGTTGACGCAGCACATGCAGCCGCCGGGGATCTCTTTGAGCACCGCGCCGCTGTCCGCCAGCAGCGCGCCGTCGATACCGATCTCGCCGAATTCGTTGACCAGTACCGCCCAGCGCTCATGCTCGGGCTTATGGGCCAGCAAATGGCGGATGGCGGTGGTTTTACCGCTGCCGAGGAAGCCGGTAATCAGATTGGTTTTAGTCATTAATCATTCCTGGGTGCAAAAATCAACCTGCCTAATAAATGAGCGATTCTGCGCGGTCGCGGCGGCGAGCGCGATTTAATTTGTGCTCTACCTCGCAAATTTTGCACGCCACCCTGCGCTTTTCAACCGGCAAAATCCACTTTTTTTGGCAAGAAAATTCTTAGATAAAACCCTGTATTAGATACGGTTAACTTTTGTTAGTAGCTTGTTTTTACATTGTTAATGACGCGATTAACGATCAAATCTCGTCCCTTTCCTTGCGATTATTCCGAACAAGATCCTCTATGGTTAAATTGGCTTAACTAAAAATGAGGTTGCCATGAATACCTTTCGGTTATTTTTGATCGTAGGAATGTTGTTTTCATGGACGGCAGTGAGTCAGGCAGGAGTGGCCGGCGGGGTAATTCGCTTCGTCGGCTCTATCGTTGAAAGTCCTTGCACGGTCAAGATTGCAGATTCTAAGGCGAATACGCAATGTTACCGCAACGGCCAGCATTATCAGGCCCAGCAAGCGTTGTCAGGTTTTGATACTACACGCAAAGAACTTCCGCTGAATCTTGGCACAACCGAAATGAAGTGGGTAGACCAACAGAAGAAACTTGCTGTTATGACGGTCGTTTATCGTTAAGTCGTTCCGCCATGCCGGCGTAACGTTACGCCGGCATGGTTATTCTCAGCCTGCAGGCACTTCACCGCTTCACCCACTCCTTCACCGTTTCACGCGCACCGCGATCGCGCAGTGACAAATAGGCTTGCGTCACCGCCTCGGTAAACGCGGCATGCGTCGCCAACTGTTCGCCAAACACCGATTTCAGCGCCAAGAGCGCCGTTACGCGCCGCCGATCGTCCGGAGTGGCGGCGATCGTCTGTTGCAGGACATCTGCCAGCGGATCGCGAATGTCGATGGGCTGGCCGGCGTCATCGACACCGCCGACGTACCGCATCCAGCCCGCCACGCCCAGCGCCAGCCCGCTATAGTCGCCGCCGTGCCGCAGATGCCAGCGCACGGCGTCCAGCAGGCGCTGCGGCAGCTTTTGCGTGCCGTCCATGGCGATCTGCCAGGTGAGGTGTTGCAGCGCCGGATTGCTGAAGCGCGCGATAAGCTGCGCGGCGTAGTCGGGCAGACTGATGCCGGTGACGCTCAGGGTTGGGGCCTGCTCGCACAGCATCAGCCGCTGTGCGGCGCGGCGGTAGTGCTCGTCCGCCATGCACTCGTTGATATAGCGGTAGCCGCCCAGGTAACCGAGATATGCCAGGAACGAGTGGCTGCCGTTCAGCATGCGCAGCTTCATATGCTCAAACGGCAGCACATCGCGGACCAACTGGGCGCCGGCCAGCTCCCATGCCGGGCGTCCGGCGGCGAAATTGTCTTCCACGACCCATTGAATGAAGGGCTCGCAGGCGATGGCGCATTCGTCACGCACGCCGCCCAGCGCGGCGGCGATCTCATCCAGCGTGGCCGGCGTGGCGGCCGGAACGATGCGATCGACCATGGTGCAGGGGAAGGTGGCGGCGGAGGCGATCCAGTCGGCGATCGACGGATCCCGCGCCTGCGCCAAATCGAGCACCGCCCGGCGCAGGACGTGGCCGTTCTCCGGAATATTGTCGCAGGAGAGCAGGGTGAAGGCGGGCAGCTCGCGTTCACGCCGCAGCCGCAGCGCCTCCACCAAAATGCCGGGCGCGGTCTGCGGCTGATGCGGCGCCGCCAGATCGGCGACGATCCCCGGATGCCGCCGATCCAGCCGCCCGCTGCCGGGTTCGATGCAGTAGCCCTTTTCGGTAATGGTCATCGAGACGATCGCCACCTGCGGCTCGGCCAGCTTCTCCAACACCGCGGCGATGCCCTCCAGCTTGCGGTGCACGCTCTCATGCACTGCGCCGATCACCAGGGCCTGATGGCCGTCCGCGCCTTTCTCCAGCACGCTGTATAAATGATCCTGTTGCCGCAGCGCCTGAAACAGCGGCACGCCGCCGGACAGGCTGATCTCGCAAATGCCCCAGTCGCCGCCCTGGGCGTTCAACACCCGATCGGTCAGCAGCGCCTGATGCGCACGGTGGAACGCGCCGAAACCCAGGTGCACGATGCGGCTGCGCAGGGCCCGGCGATCATAATTCGGTTGCCGGACGGCGCCCGGCAGCGGGGTGTTGGCGATCGTATTCATCTCATCTCCAAAGCGAGTAGACAGCTGGCGGGCCACTTGCGTCAAGTTAGCGGACCAGTTTGCCGACGCATGGACAGCGGGGCGCCAGCGATAAAAAACTGCCCCCAGTCTAAAGTTGTCGGCAGGTTAAGGGAATTGGTCAGGCCAAAATAAGCCAGAATCGTGAAGCGGATCAACCAATGAACGGTTCAATTTTGACAGCGCGCGGCGAAAGAGTAAGTTAAATCTAGCTGACATCTAAGTTAAACTGGTATAACAACATCGCAATGCGAGACAGGCATAAGGACACAACATGGAACAAACATGGCGTTGGTATGGCCCGAACGATCCGGTCTCTTTGGATGACGTGCGTCAGGCTGGGGCGACCGGGGTGGTCACGGCGCTGCACCATATTGCGAACGGCGAGGTCTGGCCGATCGACGAGATCCGCGCGCGGCAGGCGCTGCTGGCGGAAAAAGGGCTGGTGTGGTCGGTGGTGGAGAGCGTGCCGGTACATGAAGAGATCAAAACCCACAGCGGCGATTGGCGGCGGCATATCGCCAACTATCAACAGACGCTACGCAACCTCGCGGCCTGCGGCATCGACACCGTCTGCTACAACTTCATGCCGATCCTCGACTGGACGCGCACCGATCTGGCCTATTCGCTGCCGGACGGTGCCAAAGCGCTGCGTTTCGATCAAATCGCCTTCGCCGCGTTCGAGCTGCATATCCTGCAACGCGCCGGCGCCGAGGCGGACTATACGGCGCAAGAGCGCAGTCAGGCGGCGGCCTATTTCGCCGCCATGAGCGAGGAGGAGAAAGCCACGCTGACGGGCAATATCATCGCCGGGCTGCCGGGGGCGGAAGAAGGCTATACGTTGGAGCAGTTCCGCCGCCGCCTGGCGGAATACGACGGCATCGACAAGGCGCAGCTGCGCGAAAACATGGCGGTCTTTCTGCGCGCCATCGTGCCGGTGGCGGAAGAGGCCGGCATCCGGCTGGCGGTGCATCCCGACGATCCGCCGCGGCCGATCCTCGGCCTGCCGCGCATCGTCTCCACGATCGAAGACATGCAGTGGCTGAAGCAGACCGTCGACAGTATTCATAACGGCTTCACCCTATGCACCGGTTCCTACGGCGTGCGCGCCGACAACGATCTGGTGCGGATGATTGAAACCTTCGGCGATCGCATTCACTTTACCCACTTACGCGCCACCTGCCGCGAGGAAAACCCGAAAAGCTTCCACGAGGGGGCGCATCTGCAGGGCGATGTGGACATGGTGGCGGTGATCGAAGCGATCCTGACCGAAGAACTGCGTCGGCAGCGGGCGGGCGATCGGCGGCCGATCCCGATGCGCCCCGATCATGGGCATCAGATGCTGGACGATTTGAAAAAGAAAACCAATCCGGGCTATTCGGCCATCGGGCGGTTGAAAGGGCTGGCGGAGCTGCGCGGCGTCGAGCTGGCGCTCAAGCGGCGATTTTTCCCGGAATTGCCGTAGCGGAAAATGAAACGGGGCCGAGTATCGGCCCCGCTGGCGCGACTAGTCGGCGCGGCTCATGTAGCGGCGTTCGGCGATATGAATGCGGATCTTGTCGCCGGCGCTGAGGTATTCCGGCACATGGATCACCAGACCGGTGGCCATGGTGGCCGGCTTGTTGCGGGCGCTGGCGGAAGCGCCTTTGATGCCCGGCGCGGTCTCGACGATTTCCATATCCACGGTCTGCGGCAGCTCCAGCGCCAGCACCTGGCCGTCCAACGTCAGCACCTGCATGCCCGGCAGGCCGCCTTCCGGAATGAACAGCAGTTCGTCTTCGATCTGGTCTTTCTTGAAGATGTACGGCGTGTAATCTTCGTCATCCATAAACACGTATTCTTCGCCGTCGATATAGGAGAAGTTCACCTTGCGGCGCGACAGGGAAATGGTGTCCAGGATATCGTCGCCCTTGAAGCGTTCTTCTACTTTCAGGCCGGTGCGCACGTCGGAGAAGCGCATTTTGTACAGGGTGCTGGCGCCGCGGGCGCTCGGGCTCTGCACGTCGATATCTTTTACCAGCAGCAGCTTGCCGTTGTAGCTGATCGCCATGCCGCGTTTAATTTCGTTAGCTCTTGCCATTTCAATTCATCCGCAATGAAGAGTATTAGAGAAGTTGCGACAAGGTACTCGCGCCGCCGATTTCAGGCAATAGCCCGGCGCAAAAACAGTGCGGGAAAGGGAGGGCGGCAGCCCTCCCGTCGGGGATTACCGGAAGACCGGCAGCAGGCCGAACAGCGACAGAATATGCGCGGCGGCGTTGATCAGTCCAAACAGGATGACGAACAGGATCACGCCGTTGCCGCCCGGTGCGCGATAACCGGCCTGCGGATAACGGCGGCGGCTGGCGCGCGCCATCAGCGCCGGCACGATCACCGCCCAGATGGTGGCCGCCAGCCCGGCGAAGCCGATGGCGTACAGGAAACCGTTCGGGAACAGCAGCGCGGCCAGGGTCGGCGGCACAAAGGTCACCAGCGCGGTCTTGCTGCGCCCGACGGCGTCGTCCTTGAATTTGCAGAAGTCCGCCAGGTAGTCGAACAGGCCCAGCGACACGCCGAGGAACGAGCTGGCCAGCGCCATATAGGAGAAGGCGTTCAGCAGTTGGCTGACGGTCTGGCTGCTGGAGACGTTGCCCATTTGCTTGAGCAGGCTGCCTATATTGCCGCCCTCGGCGATCACCTGCTTAAAGGCGTCGCGCGCGATATTGCCCTGAATCACATACTGCCACAGGATGTAGATAGCCAATGCCAACAGGGTGCCGTACACCAGGCTGCGCACCACGGAGCCGCTGTCCTTGTGGTAGTACTTCACCAGCCCGGGAATGTTGCCGTGGTAGCCGAACGAGGTCAGCAGGTAAGGCAACGCCGCCAGGGCGTAAGGCAGATAGCTGGCCTGGTCATCACCGGTATTGAACAGTACCGCAGGCTGCACGTGGGTGAACATGTCGCCCACCGACATCACGAAGGTGATCACCATGCCGCCGATCAGAATGGTGCTCAGGCGGTCGACCGCGCGGGTGGAGAGCCAGACGATAAACGCCACGACCAGCGCGAACACCAGGCCGGCGGTGGTCTGGCCGACGCCGACGATGCCCTCCAGCGTGTGCGCGATGATCGAACCGCCCGCGGAGATATAGGCGTAGGTCAGGATGTACAGCACGAACGCCACCGACAGGCCGTTCACGGCGTTCCAGCCTTTGCCCAGCAGATCCTTGACCATGGTGTTGAAGCTGGCGCCGCTCGGGTAGTGCAGCGTGGCTTCAAGGATCATCAGGCCGGAAAGCAACATGCAGGCCCAGGTATACACCAGCAGCACGACGGAGCCGCTGAACCAGACACCGGAAGTGACGATCGGAATGGAAAACATGCCGGCGCCAACGGCGGTTCCGGCAATGATCATCGCGCCGCCGAGGACGGAAGGGCGGGCCAGCTTCTGGATGGTGTCCGTAGACATGTGTGCTCCTGAGGGAAGAAGTTCTTTTGTACTAGCTCAATGGTACATGGGTGCATGGCGCATGTAAAGCGTGGGAATTGCACGCTTCACGCGTTTTTGTCTTTAAATTGCGGCTTTTTGGGCATTTATTCGTCAGGTGGCGAATCCGGCGGGGCAAGACGGTTGCGGGACGAGTGTAAAGATCGCCAAGGCGCAGGGATTCTGCTGGCGGCCGCCGCACGCGGCTGCTATTGTCGCGCTTCTTTTCCCCAGCCCACCAGGAGTAGCGCTGATGGACTGTCGCAGCGACTGCGGCGCTTGCTGTATCGCGCCGTCAATATCCAGCCCGATCCCCGGCATGCCGAACGGCAAGCCCGCCAATACCCGCTGCATTCATTTGGATGAACAGCTACGCTGCGGCCTGTTTCATTCGCCGCTGCGGCCGAAGGTGTGCGGCAGCCTGCAGCCGAGCCGCGACATGTGCCACGATCACCGCGATCAGGCGCTGATCTACCTCGCCAGACTGGAAGCGGACACCGCGCCTTAAGCGTCTTTCAACCGCCACAGACACAGCGTCGCGCCTGCGGCCATCGCCAGCGCGGCGTAAAACACCGCATGGTAGTTCCAGATTTCCGCCACCGCGCCGGCGATGGCGCCGGCGATAACCCAGCCGACTCGAATGGTGTTGGTGAACAGCGTGGTGGCCGTGCCGGGCTGACCGGGCATCAAATCCTGGAAGTAGAGCATGCCGATCCCCGCCAGCACGCCGATAAACGCCGCATTCAACAGCTGCAGAGCGATGAGTTGCCCATTGCCGGTGATAAACAGCAGGCCGCAGTAGAACAGTACGCCGGCGACGGCGGCGCCGAGCATCAAACACCGTTTGCCGCAGCGTTTCGCCACCATGCCGGCGATCAGCATGATCGGGATTTCCAGCCCGGCGGCGGTGCCCATCAGCACGCCGACCAGCCGCTCCGGCAGCCGCAGTTCGTGCACCATATACAGCGGCATGTTGATCAGGTACATGCTGTTGGCGGTCCACATCAGGGTGCTGGCGCCAAACAGCAGCAGCGCGTCGCGGCGATGCTGGCGCGGTGCGGCCAGAGGCGCGCTCGCCACGGCGCTTTTCGGCATGGAGGGCAGCCGTTTCCACACCAGCAGGCCGCACAGGACAAAGGCCGCCGCGCCCGCCAGATACAGGGTTTTGAAGCCGAAACTCAGCGCCAGCGCGAAGGCGATCGGCGGGCCAATGACCCAGGCCAGGGAGACCTGGGCGCGCATGATGGAGGTGAACATCACCGCCTCGCGGCCGGTACGGTCGGCATGCTCACGCGCCAGCGCAAACATCTGCGGGTTGGCGGTGGAGCCGAAGCTGGTAAGCACCACGCCGACGATCAGCAGCAGATAGTAGTTGCGGCTCCAGGCGAACAGCGTGAACCCCAGCGCACCCAGCATGCAGCAGAGGAAGATCAGCGATTTGCGGTCGCCTTGTTTATCCGAGCGGCCGGCGAGAAACTGGCTGACCAGAATGCCGATCACCGCGCTGCCGGTAAAGAACAGCCCGACCAGCGCCGGCCGCACCTTGACCTCGGTTTCCAGAAACAGGCTCAGCGTCGGGGTTTGCAACGCACCGGCGATGCCGGTAAGAAACGCCACCGCCAAAAAGGCCAGCGAAGTGAGATCGGGCGCGCGTCGCGTTATTGCGGATGAAGTCGGCATGGTGGTTGATAATTCGTCGAAAAAGGAAGGTCGCGCGCATCATACGCCCGTTGAAATGAAACGCAAACCGCTCCCTTGCGGCGAAGGGTAAACGGATATGTCGTGCGGCGACGAGGAAAACAGAGGGCGCGTTGCGCCCTCTGTTTATCGCGGGATCAGGCGCCTTGCGGCACCGCGTGCGCGGTATTTTTCAATACCGGCCCCCGATACTTCTCGATCTGCAGCTGCGCCATCTGCCCGCAGTTGCCCTGCGCCAGGCTGGAGGAGCCGATGTCGAAGGTCAGGCAGTTGACGTTGCCGTTCTTGCACAGCGAGCCGGGCTGTGCCGGATCGGCCGGATCGAACCAGGCGCCTTCGCTGATGCGCACCACGCCAGGCCGCACGTCTTCGCTGACCACCGCCCCCACCAGGATCTGGCCTCGATCGTTAAACGCCCGCACCAGATCGCCGCCGGTAATGCCGCGCGGCTGCGCGTCCTGCGGGTGGATCAGGATCGCTTCACGATCCGCCACCGCGTATTTCTTGCGCAGCGGCGTATTGTCGAGCTGGGAGTGCAGCCGGTTGGTCGGGTGCGCGGTATTGAGCGACAGCGGATACTTGGCCGCTTCCGGTCCGCGATACCACTCGTGCGGCGGCATCCAGGTCGGGATGCCGGGGCAATCCGCATAATGCATTTTGGCGATGGCGTCGGAGTAGATTTCGATCTTGCCCGACGGCGTGCCCAGCGGGTTCAGCAGCGGGTTGTCGCGGTAATCGGCGAAGCGCACCCACTGCTTATTGGCCTCCGGCACCGGGAAACGCACGTAGTTATTGGATTGCCAGAACATGTCGAACGGCGGCAGCGCCACCCGCGCGGCGCGTGCCTGGTTTTTCATGTCGTCGTACATGCCTTTCAGCCACTGGGTTTCATCCTTGCCCTCGGTAAAGGCCTCCTGCACGCCCAGCTTGGCCGCCATCGCCGAGAAGATGTCGAAGTCGCTACGCGACTCGTGCTGCGGCGGCACGCATTGATGCATCGGGAACACGTAGAGCTGCGAATAGTCGCCGCCCATTTCCAGATCGTTGCGCTCGTAGCTGGTGGTGGCCGGCAGGACGATATCGGCATGCTTGGCGGTGGCGGTCCAGTAAGGCTCGTTGACCACGATGGTGTCCGGCCGCTGCCAGGCTTTGACCAGGTTATTGGTGTCCTGATGCTGGTGGAAGGTGTTGCCACCCGCCACATACACCATTTTCACCTCGGGGTAGGTGACCTTGGCACCGTTGAAGTCGATGGTTTTGCCCGGATTGCTCAGGCATTCGGCGATGCGCGCCACCGGGATCGGCGCCGGGGAGTTCTTCGGCGCGTTGCCGGCGGAGATGCCGGCGATGATGCCGCCCTTGGCGGTCGGGCTGCCGCCGGAGGAATAGTGGTAGCTGAAGCCGAAGCCGCCGCCCGGCAGGCCGATCTGGCCGAGCATCGCCGCCACCGTCACCAGCAGCCAGTGCTGCTGTTCGCCGTGGTGCTGGCGCTGAATGCCCCAGCCGCCCATGATCATGGTGCGATGCTTCGCCATCTCGCGCGCCAGACCGCGCAGCGTGTCGGCATCGACGCCGCTGATGTCGGCCGCCCATTCGGCGGTTTTCGCCACGCCGTCGCTCTCGCCCAGCAGGTAGGCCTGGAACTTGTCGAAGCCGACGGTGTAGGTTTTCAGGAAGTCCGGGTTATGCAGCTTCTCGGTCAGCAGCGTGTGGGCGATGCCGATCAGCATGGCGCCGTCGGTGTATGGGCGCGGGGCGATCCACTGCGCATTGACGAACTTGGCGCTGTCGCTGTGCACCGGATCGATGCTGATCACCCGGGTGCCTTTCTTCTTCAGCGCCTCGAAGCCGGTCTGGCCGACGTGATCCGGCACGTTCCAGCTGTTTTTCAGCGTGACCATCGGGTTGCAGCCCCACAGGAGCACCAGTTCGCTGTTCTCGATCACGTTCGGCCAGGCGGTCTGCTGTTCGTAGACCTCCATCGAGCCGACCACGTGCGACATGATCACCTGCGCCGCGCCGGTGGAGTAGTCGCCGGCGTAGCCGAGGAAACCGCCGGTCAGGTTCATCAGGCGTTGTAGCAGCGTGCGGCTGTTGTGCAGCATGCCGACGCTTTTCCAGCCGTAGGAACCGGCGTAGATCGACTGCGGCCCGTGATCTTTTTGCAGGCGAGTGATCTCATTGCACACCAGCTCGGTCGCTTTGTCCCAGCTGACGCGCACCCACTCGTCACGGCCGCGCAGCTCGGTGCGGCTGCCGGGGCCGCCTTCCAGCCAGCTTTTACGCACCATCGGGTATTTGATGCGGTTCTCGGCGTGCACCTGATAAGGCGCCATGGTGATCAGCTCATTGGGATACGGATCGTCCTGCACCGGCTGCACGCCGACCATCTTGCCGTCCTGCACGATGGCCTCAAACGCGCCCCAGTGGGCGCCGGTCAGGATGCCTTTTTGCGCCTGACGCAAGACGATGAACTGCGGCAGCGCTTCGCTGATGGCCTGCGCCAGCGCCGCTTTGGGCCATAAGCCTGCCAGCAGCGGGGCGGTGGCCAGCGCGGCGGCGCCGGTCAGGAAGCGGCGGCGGCTCATTGTTAACGGTTGTTGGTTGCTCATTGCGCTTCTCCCTTAAAGCTTGGCCGGTGCGGCAGGTGGCATGTCGCTGGCGTGTTTTTGTACGTATTGTGTCAGCACGCGCAGCTGTTCCTGCGTCAGCGAGGTGCGCGGCGCCATGCCTTTGATGACGCCGATCCATTGGTTGGCGTTGAAGCGATCGAGCGCGGTCAGCCCGTGGCAGCCGGTACAGTTGGCCGACATCATGTCCGCGGCGTAACGCCAGATTTTTTGCTGGTCGTCGATCAACTGTTTACGCGGCAGCCACACTTGCAAAGAGACCTGATGCCAGACCAGACCGGTTTCCGCATCGGTCTGGGTGGATGCGGTCTTCAGCTGTTTGCGCGCGTCTTCACCCAGCAGCACGCTGAGGATGCGTTTACCCTGCGCGGCGTAGAACACTTCGCTGACCCCGTCCTGCTGCCAGCCGCTCACGGTGGCCAGCACCTTGTCGCCCTCCTGCTTCACCACCTGCACTTCGGTGGATGGCATCAGGTTGCCGGCGTTATGGCTGTCGTCCGCGCTGAGGAAGAACGGCTCGGTGGCGATGGTGTAGAGGGTGGTGGCGTCCGGGGCGGTCAACGCCGCGGCCTTCGCCAGCTCGGCGGCGCCGGCCTGGGTTTCGCCGCTCATGTCCGGCAGGATGTGGGCCACGCCCTTATGGCAGTCGATGCAGGTCTCGCCCTGTTTGATCGCTACCGGGTGCTGCAGGCGCGCCTCAGGGCGCTGGGCGGTGATGTCCATGGCGTCGTAGCTGTGGCAGGAGCGGCAGGTGGCCGAGTCGTTCTCTTTCAGCGTCTTCCAGACCGATTGCGCCATCGCCAGCTTGTGCGCTTCGTATTTTTCCGGTGTGTCGATGGTACCGACCATTTCGCCGTAAATGTCTTTCACCGCGCGGATTTTGGTCCACAGGTAATCGATCGGCTGATGGGGGACGTGGCAGTCGGCGCACTCGGCGCGGATGCCTTTGGTGTTCTGGAAGTGGACGCTGCCCTGATATTCGGCCAGCGGTTGTTGCATGGTGTGGCAGGAAACGCAGAAGGCGGTATCGCTGGTTTTATGGAATACGGTGGCGGTCCCGGCCAACAGCGCCGCGCCGAGGATAATCCCCAGCAGCAAAAGCCATAGCCATCCCCACCGGCGCTTTTTTTCAAAGCCAGTCAGTTTTTTGCTCATGGTAAACCCGCTTATAATTATGAATTTAAAATAAAATCTTGCCAAAAGGCCACCGACCGAAGGTCAGAATGCCACGTCGATTGCAGGGGTAATAATAGAAGAGGGTTAACCCCATAGGGTTATCCATAGTCAAAAAAATGGCGTATATCGCAAAAAATAGCGTTATATTCTAAATTATATAGCGGTGGGGCGGTGCAGCAGGGAAAGCGAGCGCAGCACGCGCTCGCGATGGGTCAGGCCGTGGGCAGATAGGCCTGGCCGCTCAACCACAGGCGGATGGCGGTGAGGCTGGCTTCGAAATGCGGTTCCGGCAGGGCGTCCGGCGCGCACCAGCGCCACTCGGCGCATTTTTCGGGTTCTTTCAGCTCGGCTTCGCCGCCGGGATGCGCCACCTGCAGACAGATGGACACCGTGTGTTTGCCTTCGGCGCGCCAGGTTTGCAGATTGTTGCTGACGCCAACGAAGCGCGGCGGATCGATGATCAACCCGGTTTCTTCGGCAATTTCGCGCTGGGCGCACTGCTCGAAGGTTTCACCGGCATCCAGATGCCCGCCGGGGATCGACCAAAAGGGCGCGTGGGAGCCGCAGCGTTTGCCCAGCAAAATCTCGCCTTGCGGGTTCACGATGATCACCCCGACGCCCGTCACTACATTCATGCTTTTCTCCGTCAGCAAAGTTTCAGCACAGTATGTCATTTTGCCCCGGCGCTGACCAATGCGCCGATGAAAGTGTGCGTAAGCTCAAAAATCTGCAATGGCGAAAGGGAGAAAACTTGCTTTCATCTTGCGCTGCTTACACACTCCTTGAAACGTTTCAGCGTTATCCGACCGCTTGTGGGCAGCGGGTAACGCTCCTTTTTCTCAATGAAGCTGAAACGATTCAATTCAGCAGGAGAGGAGAATCATGTTCCAGTTGTCACCGCAAGACATTCATCTGGGCGCCGCTGCCGCCGATAAGCAGGAGGCCATCCGTCAGGTGGCCGCCGCGCTGACCGACGCCGGCTGCGTCAGCGCCGGTTATGTGGACGGCATGCTGCAGCGCGAACTGCAGACGTCCACCTACCTGGGCAACGGCATCGCCATTCCGCACGGCACCACCGATACCCGCGATCTGGTGTTGAAAACCGGCGTGCAGGTGTTCCAGTTCCCGCAGGGCATCGCGTGGGGGGAGGGCCAGACCGCCTATGTGGCGATCGGCATCGCCGCCCGTTCCGACGAGCATTTGGCGCTGCTGCGTCAGCTCACCCACGTGCTGAGCGATGACAGCGTGGCGGAGCGGCTGGCGAAAACCACCTCCGCGGAAGAGCTGCGCAGCCTGTTGATGGGCGAACGGCAGAGCGCCGAATTCCAGTTCGACGTTTCGCTGATTGCGCTCGACGTCGCCGCCGACAGCCTGATGACGCTACAGGCGCTGAACGCCGGCCGTCTGCAAAAAATCGGGGCGGTCAACGCGCAGTTCGTCAGCGATGCCATCACCCGCAAGCCGCTGAATCTGGGGCAGGGCATTTGGCTGAGCGACAGCGTTGAAGGCAACCTGACCAGCGCGGCCACCGTCAGCCGCCCGGCGCAGGCTTTCGTGGAAGACGGCGAGCCGGTGGCGCTGCTGCTGACGGTGTCGGTCGCCGACGCGCAGCCGCTGGCGGTGCTCAACTACCTCAGCGATCTGCTGCTGGCCAACAAAGCTGAACGCTTGCTGAAGGCGGATGCCGCCGGCGTGCTGGCGCTGCTGACCAGCGACGTGGCGGAAGAGAGCAGCGTGCTGAGCGCCGAGTTCGTGATCCGCAACGAGCACGGTCTGCACGCGCGGCCGGGCACGGCGCTGGTCAACGTGATCAAAAGTTTCAACAGTGACATCACCGTCACCAACCTGGACGGCAGCGGCAAGCCGGCCAACGGGCGCAGCCTGATGAAGGTGGTGGCGTTGGGCGTGAAGAAAGGGCATCACCTGCGCTTTACCGCCAATGGAGAAGATGCTGAAGCCGCGCTGAAGGCGATTGGCGAAGCGATTAATGAAGGACTGGGCGAGGGCGCAGCATGAGCAGAAGAGTAGCAACAATCACCCTGAACCCGGCGTACGATCTGGTGGGTTTCTGCCCGCAGATTGAACGCGGGGAAGTCAACCGGGTAAAAACCGCCGGCCTGCACGCCGCCGGTAAGGGTATCAACGTCGCCAAGGTGTTGAAAGATTTAGGCATCGACGTCACCGTCGGCGGCTTCCTGGGCAAAGACAATCAGGACGGTTTCCAGCTGCTGTTCAGCGATCTGGGGATCGCCAACCGCTTCCAGGTGGTACCGGGCCGCACCCGCATCAACGTCAAGCTGACGGAAAAAGACGGCGAAGTGACCGATTTCAACTTCTCCGGTTTCGAAGTGACGCCGCAGGACTGGGATCGCTTCGTCAGCGACTCGCTGAGCTGGCTGGGCCAGTTCGACATGGTGGCGGTGAGCGGCAGCCTGCCGGCCGGCGTCGATCCCGATGCCTTTACCGACTGGATGACCCAGCTGCGCGCCAAGTGCCCGTGCATCATTTTCGACAGCAGCCGCGAAGCGCTGGTCGCCGGGCTGAAGGCCTCGCCGTGGCTGGTGAAGCCGAACCGCCGCGAGCTGGAAATCTGGGCCGGCCGCCCGCTGCCGACGTTGGCGGACGTGGTCGACGCCGCGCATGCGCTGCGCGAACAGGGCATCGCCCACGTGGTCATCTCCCTTGGCGCGGAAGGCGCGCTGTGGGTTAACGCGTCCGGCGCCTGGATCGCCAAACCGCCGTCCTGTGAGGTGGTCAGCACCGTGGGCGCCGGCGATTCGATGGTCGGGGGCCTGATTTACGGCCTGCTGATGCGCGAATCCAGCGAACACACCCTGCGTCTGGCCACGGCGGTAGCGGCGCTGGCGGTCAGCCAGAGCAACGTCGGCGTGACCGATCGTCCCCAGTTGGCCGCGATGATGGCGCGCGTCGATCTGAAACCTTTCAATCAATAGCAGGAGGCAGAATGAAAACGCTGCTGATGGTAGACAGTTCGCAGGGACAGGCCCGTGGCCACCTGGCGAAACGCATGCTGGAGGCCGCCGCGGCCAAAGCCGGCCTGACGCTGGTCGAGTCGCTGCAGGACGCCGAACTGGTGGCGGTGGCGGGGCAGGCTGCTCCTGCTGACGCCGCGCTGAACGGCAAATTGATCTATGTGGGCGAGGTAGAACAGGCGGTGCGTGAACCGGACGCGTTTCTGGCGCGCGCCCAGGCCGAAGCTGAAACCTATCAGGCGCCGCAGGCGGCTGCGGTGAAAGCCGATGGACAAAAACGCATCGTGGCGATCACCGCTTGCCCGACCGGCGTGGCGCACACCTTTATGGCGGCCGAAGCCATTGAAAGTGAAGCCAAGAAACGCGGCTGGTGGGTGAAGGTGGAAACGCGCGGCTCCGTCGGCGCCGGCAACGCCATCACCCCGGAAGAAGTGGCGGCGGCGGATCTGGTGATCGTCGCGGCGGACATCGAAGTGGATCTGGACAAGTTTGCCGGTAAGCCGATGTATCGTACTTCCACCGGTCTGGCGCTGAAGAAAACCGCGCAGGAACTGGACAAGGCGCTGGCCGAAGCCGAAGTGTTCCAGCCGCAGCAGCGCAGCGGCGCGGCGCCGACGGCGAAGAAGAAAGAGGGCAACGGCCCGTATCGTCACCTGCTGACCGGCGTGTCCTACATGCTGCCGATGGTGGTGGCGGGCGGTTTGTGCATCGCGCTGTCGTTCGTGTTCGGCATCAAGGCCTTTGAGGTCAAGGGCACCCTGGCGGCGGCGCTGATGCAGATCGGCGGCGGCTCCGCCTTCGCGCTGATGGTGCCGGTGTTGGCCGGTTTCATCGCCTTCTCCATCGCGGATCGTCCGGGCCTGACGCCGGGCCTGATCGGCGGTATGCTGGCGGTGAGCACCGGCGCCGGGTTCCTTGGCGGCATCATCGCCGGTTTCCTGGCGGGTTATGTCGCCAGGGCGATCAGCAGCAAGCTGCGCCTGCCGCAAAGTATGGAAGCGCTGAAGCCCATCTTGATCATTCCGCTGGTGGCCAGCCTGATCACCGGCCTCATCATGATTTACGTGGTTGGCACGCCGGTGGCGAAAATCATGGAAGGCCTGACCCATTGGCTGCAGTCTCTGGGCACCGCCAACGCTGTGCTGCTGGGGGCGATCCTGGGCGGCATGATGTGCACCGACATGGGCGGCCCGGTGAACAAAGCGGCCTACGCGTTCGGCGTGGCGCTGCTCAGCTCCTCGGTGTATGCGCCGATGGCGGCCATCATGGCGGCGGGCATGGTGCCACCGCTGGCGATGGGCCTGGCGACGCTGCTGGCGCGCCGCAAGTTCCCGAAATCCGAACAGGAAGGCGGCAAGGCGGCGTTGGTGCTGGGGCTGTGCTTCATCACCGAAGGGGCGATTCCGTTCGCCGCCCGCGATCCGATGCGCGTGTTGCCGTGCTGCATCGCCGGCGGGGCGCTGACCGGCGCGCTGTCGATGGCCTTCGGCGCCAAGCTGATGGCGCCGCACGGCGGCTTGTTCGTGCTGCTGATCCCGGGCGCGATTTCGCCGGTGTTGCTGTACCTGGTGGCGATCGCCGCCGGCACGCTGTTGGCCGGGGTGGCTTATGCCCTGCTGAAACGTGCTGAAACGCCAGTCGCCGCCGCGGCGTAAGCCTCGCCGATACCGCAAAACGCGCAGCCCAGAGCTGCGCGTTTTTATTTGTGTCTTAGGCAGTTAGCACGATTTACCCCTGGTCAGAAACCACAAGGCTTTCTAAGCTGATAGCGCGACCTTGTTCCTGCGAACAAGGAATGATTCAAGGAGATTCATCAGTGGCTAAAAAAGTGGCGATCGTACTGACATCCGGTTTCGCCGATTGGGAATACGCGCTGATTGCCGGCGTTGGCGGCCCGTTTTATGGGCTGGATGTGGCGTTTTTTGCGCCGCAGGCCGGAACGCTTCGTTCACAGGGCGGGTTGACGGTGGACGTTGCTCACGGCGTGGCCGAATTGGCGGACTGGCGCCCCGAGGTGCTGGTGGTGGTCGGCGGCACCCTGTGGGAAACCGAACGGGCGCCGGATATCCGCGCGTTGCTCAACGAGCAGCATCAACGCGGCGCGACCCTGGCGGGCATTTGCGGCGGGACGTTGGCGTTGGCGCGGGCCGGCCTGTTGAACGGCAGGGCGCATACCTCCAACGATGCCGAGTTCTTGACGCGCAACGTTGCGGGCTACAGCGGGCAGCGCCATTACGTTGCGAGCGCCGTCGCCGTTGTGGATGACCGCGTCATTACGTCACCGGGATCGGCGCCGGTCAGTTTTACCACCGCGGTGTTCAGGGCTGCGGGCCTGGATGAAGAAACGCTGCGTCAGTTCGGCGCCATGCTGGCGGCGGAGCACGCGGTGGGGGAAACCGCTCGCGCTTAAGCGAGCGGCCAGGGGAGGGTTACTGCTGCGCCTTCAGCCAGGCGATCTCTTCGGCCCAGATATCCGGGTTTACCGTTTCCAGAATCAGCGGGATGTTGTCGAAACGCGGATCGCGCATGATGTAGCTGAACACCGTTTTGCCGATGTTGCCTTCCCCCAGGCTGTGATGGCGGTCGACGCGGCTGTTGAACTCGCTCTTGGCGTCGTTCAGGTGCATGCCGCGCAGGTAGTTGAAACCGACGATGTCGCCCAACTGCTTGAAGGTGCGCTCGCACTCTTCTTCGGTGCGCAGATCGTACCCGGCGGCGAAGGCGTGGCAGGTGTCGATGCAAACGCCGACGCGGCTTTTGTCTTCGACGCCGTCGATGATCGCCGCCAGGTGCTCGAATTTGAAACCCAGGTTGCTGCCCTGGCCGGCGGTGTTCTCGATCACGGCCGTCACGCCGGCGGTTTTATCCAGCGCGATGTTGATCGATTCGGCGATGCGCGCCAGGCACTTATCTTCGTCGATTTGCAGCAGGTGGCTGCCGGGGTGGAAGTTCAGCAGCGTCAGCCCCAGCTGTTCGCAGCGCTGCAGCTCGTCGATAAACGCCTCGCGCGATTTTTCCAACGCGTCGGCTACCGGGTGCCCCAGATTGATCAGGTAGCTGTCGTGCGGCAGGATTTGCCCCGGCCCGTAACCGTACTGGGCGCAGGCGCTCTTGAACTTATCGATCACGTCGGCGGCCAGCGGGGCGGCCTTCCATTGACGCTGATTTTTGGTGAACAGGGCGAACGCGGTCGCCTCCAATTCGTGCGCGCGGATAACCGCCTGATCCACGCCGCCTGACGCGCTGACATGTGCACCGACAAACTTCATCTTCATTCTCCTGTGTTATCGGTGACATTATGGCATTGATGGCGGGCGGATTGAATGGCGAAAAGCGGCGGCCCGCCGAAGCGGGCCGCCGAGGGAGATTACAGCAGGTGTTGCACCAGTTGGTTTATCGCGCCGCCGCCGACCAGCAGCCAGACGAACAGCAGCGTTGCCAGCAGAATCGGTTTCATCCCGGCCTGGCGCACGGCGCTGATGTGGGTAGTCAGCCCCAGCGCCGCCATCGCCATCGCCAGCATCCAGGTGTCGGCGGTGATCAGGTGCCGCACCAGCGTGGCCGGCAGCAGGTTGAAGGAGTTCAGCCCGGCGACGGCGATAAACAGCACGGCGAACCACGGAATGGTGATGGCGGATTTTTCCGCCTTGCCTGCGCTGCCTCGGCTGATGTAGCCCGACAGCAGCAGCAGGAACGGCGCCAGCATCATCACGCGGATCATCTTGGCGATCACCGCCGCATTTTCGGCGTCAGGCCCGATGGCGTGCCCGGCGGCGACCACCTGAGCCACTTCGTGGATGGTGGAGCCGGCGTAGATGCCGAAGGTTTCCTGGCTGAACGGCAGCCACTGGAAGTGTTCATTCAACTGATACAGCCACGGATAGGCGAAGATCGCCAGGGTGCCGAACACCACCACGGTCGAGACCGCGACCGCCACTTTGCTGGAGTCGGCCTTCAGCACCGGCTCGGTGGCCATCACCGCCGCCGCGCCGCAAATGCTGCTGCCGGCGCCGATCAGTATCGCGGTTTGGCTGTCGATGCCGAACACTTTCTTGCCGAGCCAGCAGGCCAGCAGGAAAGTGGTGATCAGGGTCAGCGCATCGATGATGATGCCGCTGGCGCCCACGTCGGCGATCTGCTGAAAGGTCAGCCGGAAGCCGTAAAGGATAATGCCCAGACGCAGCAGGCGCTGTTTGGCCAGCTGTACGCCGCTGTGACAAACGGTTTGCCAGCGGGGGTACAGCGTGTTGCCCACCAGAATGCCGAGCAGGATCGCCAGCGTCAGCGCCCCCAGCCCCAGCTCCGCCACCCAGGGAATGTCGCCGGCCCAGACGGCCAGCGCGGTGAGCGCGCCGGTCAGCGCCAGCCCCGGCACCAGCCGCGGCAGGCCGAACAGCGGGAAGCGTCGCTCGGGGTAAGTGTGAGTGGTATCAGTCGCCATATAAAGTCAGTCCTTCAGTCTGTTTCTTGCGGTCAAGAGTACGTTTGGGCTGAATAAAAGAGAAATTGATTATATATTTATAACCTATCTGAATAAGTGGTATGGGGTCAGCCATTGGCATAACGCCGCATTGCGGCTAGGGTGTGGAGGAGCGGCGAGCCGCCGTCAATTTTCCAACTAACAGGAGCAGGTGATGGATACCGACGATCAACGCAGAGAGCAGGTAGATCAGGAAGTGGGCCGCGCGGTGCGGCGGTTGATTGAAGAAAACAAGGCGATCGACCGCGACCATCTCGCGGCGATGCTGCAATTGATACTGCGGGACGAAACCGGCACGCCGCGAGAGCCGGTGCTGGCCGCGGCGGCGCAGCTGGTCGCGTTGGGCAAATAGCGCGCCGATCTGGCCGCAAACAGGGTAGCCTGGCCGGGCTGCCCACCACACCATATTGGGGTTCTCTGGCAGAACCTTCTTTCAATACCGGGACAGCTATGCATATCACGTTGCGTCAACTGGAAGTCTTTACCGAAGTGCTGAAAAGCGGTTCGACCACGCAGGCCTCGGTGGTGCTGGCGCTGTCGCAGTCGGCGGTCAGCGCGGCGCTGGCGGATCTGGAGGGGCAGCTGGGCGTGCAGCTGTTCGATCGCGTCGGCAAACGGCTGGTGATCAACGAGCACGGCCGGTTGCTGTATCCCAAGGCGCTGGCGCTGTTGGAACAGGCGGGGGAGATAGAGCAGCTGTTTCGCCATGACGGCGGGGCGTTGCGCATCGCCGCCAGCAGCACCATCGGCAACTACATGCTGCCGGAGATGATCGCCCGCTACCGCCGGGATTTTCCCGCCACGCCGCTGGAGCTGAACGTCGGCAATAGCCAGGACGTAATCGTGGCGGTGGCGGATTTTCGCGTCGATCTGGGGCTGATCGAAGGGCCTTGCCATATGCCGGAGCTGGTGACGCAGCCGTGGCTGGAGGACGAGCTGGTGGTGTTCGCCGCGCCGGATAACCCGCTGACCCGTCAACCGCCGACGCTGGAGGCGCTGGCCAATGCGCCGTGGATCCTGCGCGAGCGCGGTTCCGGCACCCGTGAGGTGTTGGACCATCTGCTGTTGGCGCATCTGCCGCACTTCCAGCTGGTGATGGAGCTGGGCAACTCGGAGGCGATCAAGCATGCGGTGCGGCACGGCATCGGCATCAGCTGCCTGTCGCGGCGGGTGGTGGCGGAACAGCTGGCCAGCGGCGCGCTGGTGGAACTGCCGGTGCCGTTGCCGCCGCTGCGCCGCACCCTGTACCTGATCCGCCATCGGCAAAAGCACGTCTCCAACGCGTTGCAACGTTTTCTCAGCTATTGCGTGCTGTAACCGGCGGCACGTCAAGCCCTCTGCTGCCGCGCAGGCCGGAAAAAGCATAAAAACCTGCGCGCGCTCACATTAATGAGAGTAAGTAAGGCTATAAGGGCCGCAGCTAATAATTGCCTCTGAATTATGAAGCTATCTTATATCGGTGCAATGTTGCTAGTTCACCGGCGGGTATTTGTTACAATCCGCCCTCATTTTTCGAAGAGCAGATAGATAGGGAACGAATGGCTCAGCAGGATATAAAAACATCGGGGCAGCAAGCACCCGGATTGCGCCGTGAATTGAAAGCCCGGCATTTGACCATGATCGCCATCGGCGGCTCCATCGGCACCGGCCTCTTCGTCGCCTCGGGCGCCACGGTTTCTCAGGCAGGCCCCGGCGGGGCGCTGCTGTCTTACGCTCTGATCGGTTTGATGGTGTACTTCCTGATGACCAGCCTGGGCGAACTGGCGGCCTTTATGCCGGTCTCCGGTTCATTCTCCACCTACGGCGCCAAATACGTAGAAGAAGGCTTCGGCTTCGCGCTGGGCTGGAACTACTGGTACAACTGGGCGGTGACCATCGCCGTTGACCTGGTGGCCTCGCAGTTGGTGATGAGCTACTGGTTCCCGGACACCCCGGGTTGGATCTGGAGCGCGCTGTTCCTCGGCCTGATGTTCCTGCTGAACTACATTTCGGTGAAAGGGTTCGGCGAGGCGGAATACTGGTTCGCGCTGATCAAGGTCAGCACCGTGATTATCTTCATCGCCGTCGGCGTGATGATGATCGTCGGCATTCTGAAGGGCGGCGAGCATGCCGGCTGGCAGAACTGGACAATAGGAGACGCGCCGTTTGCCGGTGGCTTCTCGGCAATGATCGGCGTGGCCATGATCGTCGGCTTCTCGTTCCAGGGCACCGAACTTATCGGCATCGCAGCCGGCGAATCGGAAAACCCGGGTAAAAACATCCCGCGCGCGGTGCGTCAGGTGTTTTGGCGTATCCTGCTGTTCTATATCTTCGCCATTCTGATCATCAGCCTGATCATTCCGTACACCGATCCGAGCCTGCTGCGCAACGACGTGAAAGACATCAGCGTCAGCCCGTTCACGCTGGTGTTCCAACATGCCGGCCTGCTGTCGGCGGCGGCGGTGATGAACGCGGTGATCCTGACGGCGGTGCTGTCGGCCGGTAACTCGGGCATGTATGCGTCGACCCGCATGCTGTACACCCTGGCTTCGGAAGGCAAGGCGCCGCGCATCTTCGCCAAGCTGTCGAAAGGCGGCGTGCCGCGCAACGCGCTGTACGCGACCTGCGTGGTAGCCGGCCTGTGCTTCCTGACGTCGATGTTCGGTAACCAGTCGGTTTACCTGTGGCTGCTGAACACTTCGGGCATGACCGGTTTCATCGCCTGGTTGGGCATCGCCATCAGCCACTACCGTTTCCGTCGCGGCTACATGCTGCAGGGGCGCGATCTGAACGATTTGCCGTACCGTTCCGGTTTCTTCCCGCTGGGGCCGATCTTCGCCTTCGTGCTGTGTCTGATCATCACCCTGGGGCAGAACTACCAGGCCTTCCTGCAAGACAAGATCGACTGGTACGGCGTGACCGCGACCTACATCGGTATTCCGCTGTTCCTGCTGATTTGGTTTGGTTACAAGCTGTCGCAAGGCACCCGTGTCGTGAAGTACAGCGAGATGGAATTCCCGAAGATGGACGTGAAGTAATTTTCGGTGAGTGACACGCGGCGGGGGCTCCCGCCGCGTTTTGTTTTACTTTTTCCCGCCTTTGGCTTCCGCCAGCGCCTGCTGCGCCGAGCTCATCAAACTCTCTACCGTCGCGTAATCCTGCGTCAGCGCCACAATGCCGGCGTTAAGCTGCATGTTCACCTCGCCGAACGCGCCAAAATCGTAGGGCGCCTCCAGCGGCGGCACAATGCGCGCCAGAAACTCGCTTTCCGCGCCGTAGGGCAGATCGTGCACCAGAATCAGAAACTGGCCGCCGGTATAGCGGCAGATATAGTCGCTGGGGCGGATCAGCGTCTTGAGGCGCTCGCCGACGGTGCGCAGCACGTCGTCGCCGATCTGGACGCCGTGGCTTTGGTAGAGCGCCGCCAGCGGGCCGAATTCAAGAATGAACAGGTGGGAGATCGGCTGCGCCGTTCCGGGACGGCAGATGCTGCGCATCACCGTCTCGCCGCCTGCGCGGTTGAGAAAGCCGGTCAGGCGATCGCGGTGCGACGCCTGCTGCTTCTCCCACGCCAGCGTGACGTGCTGCACCAGCTGGCGGTGGTAGCGCGCGATCATGCCGTGGGCCAGCACCAGCCACAGCGGCGCGAGGTCCGCCAGGACAAACAGGTTTTGCACGCGCGACAGCGGCGCCGCCAGCAGGTAAGGCAGCGTCAGCGCGATCACCTCAAGCAGCGCGAAGCGCGGGACGGCGGCGTGGCGTTGCATCAGCCAGCAGGCCAGGGCGGTGATCGTCAGGCCGGCGAACAGCATTAAGACGAAGCGGCCCGAGAGCATCGCCAGAGCGGCGCTGGCGCCGACCAGCAGCGCCCACAGCAGCACCGTCACCAGCATGGCGTTCGGCCAGGCCGGTTGACGCCGGCGCGCCAGCCAGGCTCGCCCGGCGGTCAACAACAGCAGCAGCAGCAACAAACCGATGCCGAGCGGCCGCTGGACCAGCCAGGCGTACCCCGCCAGCAGCGCGGCCGGCCCTGCGGCATTCAGCCAGGGCGTGAGAGGAGAGGGCGTCAGCGTGAGACGCAGCTGGCGTTGAAACGGCTCGTCATCGGCGTGCAGCGGGCTGTATAACAGCCAGTTCAGCAGCGCCGGGCGTTTGGGCGTTACCGCCGGAGATGGACTTCTCATTACAGCCTCGTCAATCAATAAGGCCGCTCTTGCGGCGGCCTGAAGTTTTTTTGCACGCGCGGTGCTGTGATTTTGGATTCTATGTGGTTTTGCCGTTATTTGTCAGAGTCTGGTCGGATCAGGAAGAATTTTCAGAATAATTAACCTACTGGCCGTTGGCGGGGGAAAGCGTGGCGGTTTGAAAAATGGCGATAAAAAACAAATTATTACATTTCGACAACGCCGTTTTCACCTATTGATATGATTGATAAGTATTATCGTTTGTTTTATTGTTAACGGCTGTGCGCAGGCTGCTGCCGCACACTTTTCGGTTCACGGCGGCCGCTTTCGCGCCGCTGTCATGATGGTTGCAACAGGTATCTTAACTAATGAGCGTATCCACCGATCCCATGACTGAAGCCAAGGGGCAGCCCGACGCCGGCGTGATGGGGCGTTATCAGCATATTCTTCGCCATCGCCTGTTGATGATGGGCGTATTGGCATTGGCGATCCTGGGCTCGCTGCTGCTGGATTTCACCATGGGGCCGTCCGGCCTGTCGTTGTCATCCTTATGGCAAACGCTGCTTGATCCCGCCGCGGCCGATGCCGGCACGCGGGTGATCGTCTGGGACATCCGCTTGCCCTATGCGTTGATGGCGGTGGTGGTGGGCTTTGCGCTCGGCCTGGCCGGGGCGGAAATGCAGACCATCCTGAATAACCCGCTGGCCAGCCCCTTCACCCTCGGGGTGTCTTCCGCCGCGGCCTTTGGCGCCGCGCTGGCGATCGTGCTCGGCATCGGCATTCCGGGGATCCCCGATCAGTGGTTCATCTCCGCCAACGCCTTTATCTTCGCGCTGTTCGCCGCGCTGATGCTTGACGGCATCACGCGCTGGACGCGGGTCGCCACCTCCGGCGTGGTGCTGTTCGGCATCGCGCTGGTGTTTACCTTCAACGCGCTGGTCTCGATGATGCAGTTCATCGCCAGCGAGGATACGCTGCAGGGGCTGGTGTTCTGGACCATGGGCAGCCTGGCGCGCGCCTCGTGGGACAAACTGGGCATTCTGTTCGGGGTGTTCGCCGTGCTGCTGCCGCTGTCGATGATGAGCTCGTGGAAACTGACCGCGCTGCGTCTGGGTGAAGACCGGGCGGTGAGCTTCGGCATCGACGTGCGTCGGCTGCGTTTGACCACGCTGCTGCGCATCAGCATGCTCTCGGCGCTGGCGGTGGCTTTCGTCGGGCCGATCGGCTTTATCGGTCTGGTGGCGCCGCACATCGCCCGCATGATCTTCGGCGAAGATCACCGTTTCTACCTGCCGGCCAGTGCGCTGATTGGCGCGCTGGTGCTGTCGATGGCCTCGGTGGCGTCGAAAAACCTGGTGCCTGGGGTAATCATCCCGGTGGGGATCGTGACGTCGTTGGTCGGGGTGCCGTTCTTCCTGAGCATTATTCTGCGCCACCGGGGGAACGTATGAGCCAGGGTTTACGGATAGAAAACTTCTCGGCGGGTTACCCGAAACGCCAGGTGATCGACAATCTCTCGGTGCCGATGCTGCCGCGCGGGCAAATCACCGTGTTGCTGGGGCCGAACGGCAGCGGCAAATCGACATTGCTGCGCTCGCTGGCCGGGCTGAACCCGGCGCAGGGCAAGCTGTGGCTGGACGACGGCGATTTGATGCAGATGCCGTTCGCCCGTCGGGCGGAGAAAGTGGTGTACCTGCCGCAGTCGCTGCCCGCCGGGGTGCATCTGCACGTGCTGGAGTCGATCATCGTGGCGCAGCGCGCCTCGGGCGGCCGCAGCAACGCCGGCAGCGAAGCGGAAGTGATGGCTTTGCTGGAACAGCTGGGCATCGCCCACCTGGCGCTGAGTTATCTCGATCAGCTGTCCGGCGGCCAGAAACAGCTGGTGGGGTTGGCGCAGTCGCTGATCCGTCAGCCGTCGCTGCTGCTGCTGGATGAGCCGCTGAGCGCGCTCGATCTCAACTACCAGTTCCACGTGATGGATTTGGTGCGCCGCGAAACCCGCAAGCGCGATATCGTGACGGTGGTGGTGGTGCATGACATCAACATTGCGCTGCGTCACGGCGACCACGTGCTGATGCTGCAGGATGGCGATCTGATCGCCGACGGCGCGCCGGATCAGGTGATTACGCCGCAGAGCCTGGCGCGGGTCTATGGCGTGCGCGGGCGCATCGAGCGTTGCTCGCAGGGCACGCCGCAGGTGCTGATAGACGGTCTGGTGAACCAGCCGACGATATAATCCAGGAAAAAGCCCGGCATCGCCGGTAATGCCGGTCAGTTAAGCCTGACTGGCATTTTTTTATCCCATCTTTGTGTGTTTCGTGCAGCCTGAATTGCCGTAAAAATCTCTCATTTCTCTGATGCCGTAGCGAACGGCAATTGGAGGGGCCGAAGGCGCGGCCCCTCCACCTGCGCCTTCGCTTAACACCGTCTGTCCGCTACGCGGATACCCTCGCCGTGTCTGCGTTGTCGGGCGGGTCGGCTGCGACAAACGTCCCTGTTAGTCTCGCCTCAACCGGCCTTCCCTGGCCGGTTGCCCCTGACAACGCCGTCTTGCTCGGCAGCCAGTGATGCGCGCTCAAGGTCAACACCTGAGCTGGCAGCTACTGGGAAATCTGCCGCTGATGAGGTTGTGGTAGAGAAGTTGGAGATGAGCGCGGTGTTGGGCGCCCTTGAAGACGCCGAACGCAGGCATAGCGCATTAGGCGAAACCGCCATGGACGGCGGTTTCAGGTGAGACAGGCAGGGACGCCTGTCGCAACCGGCCTCAATGCGCTATGGCGGAGGGAGGGAAGTTGGCAAAGCCAACCGTCTGACAGGGCAAAGGCGCGGGTTGCCAGGGGCCGCGCCTTCGGCCCCTGGCTCGGTCGAGGTGCGGGAGTCTCATGATGCACCTCTCATTTATCGACCGAAAGCGTCACGAGTACTTCAAAAAAACGCTAACTGACACGCATTACGGCATCGCCGGGCTTTTTTTATCGCGCAGCGCGGTTCAGTGCTTCGCTCACGCGTTCGACGACGTGCTGGGCGGTGACGATGCCGCCGGACAGATAGACCTCGGCCGCCGGCAGGTAAACCACCTGGCCTTTTTTCACCGCCGTGGTTTTCTTCAGCGCGGTGCCGGTGAGGATTTTCTGCGGCGCCACCGCGTTCGGCCGACCGGTCGCGGCATCTCTGTCGATGACGAACAGCCAGTCCGGGTTCAGTTTGGCGACCTGCTCAGGCGTCAGCTTATTGCCGCGCACGTCTTTTTCATCGGACTGCAGCGCGGACGAGAAGCCGAGAGCGTCATAGACGAAGCTGAAACGGCTCTTGGGGGCGTAAGCGCTGATCTTGCCGCCGGAGAACAGCACCACCAGCCCGCGTCCGGCCTGGGCGGCCTGCGGTTTGACCGCCGCGATCTGCGCATCCAGCTTATCGATCGCCGCCTGCGCCTGTTGCGGTTTATCGAACAGCTCGCCCAACTGGCGGGTGCGCTGTTTCAGGCTGCCCAACTGATCCTGCTGATCGACGGACATGTTCAACGTCGGTGCCAGCGTGTTCAGCTCGTCATAGGCTTTGGACGCCCGGCCGGCGATCAGGATCAGATCCGGTTTGGCGGCGCGCAGCACGGCCATATCCGGTTCGAATAGGGTGCCGGCATTGAGGTATTTGTCATCCTGATAGCGCTTCAGGTTATCCGGCAAGTTCTTGCGGTTGCCGGGCAGCGCCAGCGGCTCGACGCCCAGCAGCTGCAGCGTTTCCAGCGAGGCGTAATCCAGCACCACGATGCGCTGCGGGTGCTTCTTCACCTCGGTGCTGCCGTTCAGGTGCTGGACGTTGACGGTGGCCGAGGCCGCCGGCGCGTCGGTTTTGCTGTGGCAACCCGCCAGCGCCATCGCGGCCAGCAGGGCGATCATCAGGGGGGAGCGGCGTAATCTCATGGAGCTTCCTCTCGGTGATGGAATGAAAAGGGCGCGCAGCGCGCGCCCGGGGGCATCAGAAGTTGTAGGTCATGCCGACGGTGTAACGGCGGCCGTCCAGCGTGGTGCGGTAGTGATCGTAATCCACGGTCTTGTCGAGAATGTTGTAGACCCCGCCGGTCAGCTGCAGGTTTTTCGCCGCCTGGTAGCTCAGGCCCGCATCGACGAAGGTATAGGACGGGGTGCTGGTCTCCATCGACGTGCGGCTCAGGTAGTCTGAGGTGCGGCTGCGGAAGTTAACGCGCGACCACAGGCTGAGGTCTTGCGTAGCCTGCCAATCCAGCACGGTGTTGATCATGTGCTTAGGCATCTGGTTCAGCGCCTTGCCCTGGAACTCGCCGCTTTTCTGCTCGGAAGCGGTGTAGGTGTAGTTGGCGTTCCACTTCCAGTCTTTATTGATCTGCCAGCCGAAGGTGGCCTCTACGCCGCGCATATTGGCTTTGTCGACGTTGACGCGATCGCTGATAAAGTCGTAGACGTCATTGCCGATCTTACAGTCCGGCGTGTCTTCGCAGCGGCGCACTTCGGTGATCTTGTTCTTGAAGTCGGTGTTGAAGACGGTCACCCCGGCATTGACGCCTTCCAGGCTGTCCCACATCAGGCCGATCTCTTCGCTCAGGCTCTTCTCCGGCTGCAGATCCGGGTTGCCGACGATGATGCCGTTACGCACGCCGCCGCCGGTGACCTGGCCCCAGCTGGCGGAGGATTGGCGCAGATCCGGCGAACGATAGCCGGCGGAGACGCCGCCTTTCATCGTCCACTGTTCGGTCAGGTGCCAGACGCCGTACATGCGCGGCGACCAGTGGCTGCCAAAGTTCTGATCGCGATCCATACGGATGCCGCTGGTCAGGCTGAAGTCGTTGGTCAGCGCCCATTCGTCCTCGGCGAACAGCGCCCAGCTCCAGCGCGTCAGCTGGTTGACGTCTTGCGCCGAGCTCAGCTGGTTGCCGCTGTCGCCCAGTTTCTCATAGCGGTATTGGCCGCCGAGGTTCAGCATGTGGGCACCCAGCTCGAACTGGTTCTGGGTGTTGAAGATGGTGTTGTACATCTTCATCTTGCGGCCCGGGTTATTGGTCTCTTCCCGCTGAACGTAGCTGGTGGAGTTACCGAAGTCGTAATAACCGTTGTGGGTCAGCGCGTAGTTGGTGCGGGTGTAGAGATTTTCGCTGCGAGAGGTAGGTTTGCACTTGCCTTTGCTGCAGCGCTCCGCCACCACCGATTTGCCCGGCGTGCTGTTGCGATCCTGCAGCGAGCGGCCGATTTCGAAGTCGAATTCGTTTTTCTCGTCCGGCGTCAGAGTGAACACCGCGGTGCCGCTGCGCATGCGCTGTTCGTTGTAACCGTTGGCGATTTTATCTTCGGCGCGGCGCGACAGCAGGCCGTTGACCCGCACGCCGAGCAGGCCTTCAATCAGTGGGCCGGAGGCGTAGGCGTTGGTCTGGAACAGATCGCCGGAATCGCGGTTTTCCTGAAGGGTGGCGTCGCCGTGCAGCGAGCCTTTCCACTCGGTGCGGGAAGTCTTGCGGGTGATGACGTTGATCACGCCGCCCATGGCGTCGGAACCGTACAGCGAAGACATCGGCCCGCGCACCACTTCGATACGTTCGATGGCTTCCATCGGCGGCAGCCAGCCCTGTTCGATGCCGGCGTTATCGCTGTTCGGCCGGGTGCCGCGGGTGTCGACGCGCTTGCCGTCCACCAGAATCAGCGTGTACTTGGAGGACATGCCGCGGATGCTGATGTCGCTGCTGCTGGCGCCGCCGGTGACGACCACGCCCGGCACGTCTTTCAGCGCATCGGTCACATCGCGATAGGCTTTATCTTCAATTTGCTGGCGCGGGATCACTGAGATGGAAGCGGCGGAGTCCTGAATTTTTTGCTGGAAGCCGGAGGCGGTGACGACCATGGTGTCTTGGGTGTCGTCCTGCGGCGCGGCCAGTGCGGCGGTGGCGCTGAGTGAGGCGATCACCAGAGCGGCGAGCTTGCTGTAACGTGGCGTTTCCATGAGGTAAACCTTTCCTGGATTGAAGTGAAAGTAATTAACCAATTGAATTTCTAATGAAATAATTCATCGTTCGCTGAGAAATCCGTCGCTTCGTCAGCGTTGCGTGAGGCCATTGTAAGGATTTTTTACTGAATGTAAACGCTAATGATAATTCATATCATTTGTATGCTTGTTATTCTGGCGGGAAAGAGTAACCGGATGAATTAAAGGGAAAAGCGGCGCAGCGGATGTGCGCCGGGGAGGATCAGCGTTTCTGGATATAGGTGATGGCCAGCGCCAGCGCCAACACCAGGCCTTTGATAATGTCCATGGCGTAGTAGGGCACCGACAGCATCACCAGGCCGTTTTGCAGCACGCCGAGGATCACCGCGCCGATCAGGGTGCCGAGCGCATTGGGTTTGCCGGAGCCGGCCAGCGAGAAGCCGATGTAGGCCGCCGCCACCGCATCCATCAGATAGCCGCCGCCGGCGTTGACCTGCGAAGAGCCGATACGTGACGCCAGCAGGATGCCGCCAAGCGCCGCCAGCCAGGAAGAAATGACGTAAGCGGCAACCTTGTAACGCACGGTGCGAATGCCCGACAGGCGCGCCGCCTCGGGGTTGCCGCCGATGGCGTACATGCGGCGGCCGTGCTTGGTGAACGACAGGAACAGCTGTACCGCCACGGTGACCGCCAGCATGATCAGCACGATCACCGGCACCTGGCCGAGGACGGAAAACACCTCCGGGATCAGGCCTTCCGCCATGTCGCCATTCGGCAGCACCATGTTTTGGGTGATGGAGCCGCCGTAGCTGTAGGTCATCGCCACGCCCTGGATCACGAACAGGCTGGCCAGCGTCGCCAGCATATCGGGAATTCTGAACACCACGATCAGCAGGGCGTTGAACAGGCCGACCAGCGTGCACAGCAACAGCGTCACCACCATGGCGCCGGCGGTGCCGAACCCGTGCCAGACGAACAGTGAAATCACCAGCGCGTTGGCCAGTGAGGCGGTCGAGCCGACCGACAGATCGAAACCGCCGACCGACAGCGAGATAGAGACGCCGATGGCGATCACCGTCACGATGGCGATCGAGCGCAGGATATTGATGATGTTGTTGGCATCGAGAAAGTTGTCCGACGCCAGGCCAAACAGGGCGACCAGCGCCGCGACGGTCAGCAGCATGCCCCACTTGTAGAGGAAATCAAACAGCTGTTGGCGCCAGGGCAGCGCCGGCCGCAAGGCAAATTCTTTACTCACGCAGGGGTTCCTCCGGTGGAATAGAGCAATAAGGTTTCTTCGTCGGTATCGGCGGCGTTCAGCTCCGCCACGATGCGGCCATCCCACAGCACGCAGATGCGATCGCACAGGCCAACCAGCTCGGCGAACTCGCCGGAGGCGTAAATCACACCTTTGCCGGCGCGGGCCAGGCCGTCGATCAGGCTGAACAGTTCCTGTTTGGCCTTGATGTCCACGCCCTTGGTCGGCTCATCGAAGATCAGCACGTCGGCGTCGCCGCGCAGCCACTTGCCGATCGCCACTTTTTGCTGATTGCCGCCGGACAGGCGCGCCAGCCGCTGTTGCGGGCCGGAGGCGCGAATGTTCAGATGCTGCATGATCTCGCGCGCCCAGCGCAGCTCTTGCCGCCGGCTGAACAGGCTCCAGCGCGAGAAGCTGTCATCGGCGCTGACGCTCAGGTTCATCGGGATCGCCTCATCGATAAAAATGCCTTCTTTGCGGCGTTCTTCCGGCACCAGCGCCAGCCCCTGTTCGACCGACAGATGCGGCGCATGCGGCGCCCAGGGCTGCCCGCGCAGTTCGCCGCGTTCCAGCTGCGCGGCACCGGCGCCGAACAATGCCTTGCACAGCTCGCTTTTCCCGGCCCCGGCCAGACCGGCGATGCCGAGGATCTCGCCTTCATGCAGCCGCAGCGAAACGTCGCGCAGCTTATGGCGATCGCGCAAGCCCTCCACCTGCAGCAGCGTACGCTCCGCGTGCGGCGGGCGCGGCGGCGGGAAAATGTCGTCCAGCCGGTGGCCGAGCATTTTCTCGACGATCTGTTCGCCGCCGAGGCCGCGCATGGCGTCTTCGCTGACGCGGCGGCCGTCGCGCAGCACCGTCAGCCGATCGCAAATGTCGCTCAGTTCGTGGATGCGGTGAGAAATGAATACGATGCCGATGCCTTCGGATTGCAGGCGGCGCACCACGTTGAACAGGCGCTCGCTCTCGGCGCGATCGAGCGGCGCAGTCGGTTCATCGAGCACCAGAAAACGGCAGCGGTGCGACAGCGCGCGCGCCAGCAGCACCTGCTGTTTTTCCGCCAGCGTGCAGTCCGCCAGGCGTCTGCGCGGGTTGAGCGGCAGCGCCCATTGCTGCAGCAGCTGTGCGGCGCGGCGGTGCAGTTCCGCCCAGTTCAGCCAGTGGCCCGGTTCGTTCAGCCAGTCCAGCATGATGTTTTCCGCCACCGACAGCGTGGGGATCAGCGCGACGTCGACCTCTTGCTGTACCACGTGGATGCCGTGGCGGCGCGCCTGCAGCGGGGAATGAATTTCCACTGCCCGGCCGTCGATCAGGATCTCGCCGCGGTAGTGATCGTGGGCGCCGGAGAGGATCGCCATTAGCGTCGACTTGCCCGCGCCGTTGGCGCCGACCAGCGCGTGGATTGAGCCGCCGTGCAGCGTGAAGTCCACGTCCTGCAGCGCGTTGAAGCCGGCGAAGGCGATCGAGATATTGCGCATCTCGAGGCGCGAAGGCGTTGCGGTTGACATTGCGTAGTGAGGCCGTTTAGATGTTTAGATGGCTGTTTTGCTCTGTTGTAACACAGATTGCGCCGTTGGCAACCAACAAAATGGCATAACGGCGATGAAAGCGTGGGCGGACAGGGGCGCAACCCGCGTCAGGCTGCGCCGGAGCGATAAACGGTCAGAAGGTGGTGGGGGTGTGTGCGCTGACGATGCGGCAGATGCGCGCCGACGTATTGCTGAAGCTGTGCGGAATGCCGGTGTTGATGGCGTAGCTCTGACCGGCGGTCAGGCAGTAACTCTGGCCGTTGATGGTCAGCACGATCTCGCCCTCCAGCAGGGTGCCTATCTCTTCGCCCTGATGCTTGATCTTTTCGCCGGTGGTGGTGCCGGGCTGGTAGGTTTCCAGCATCATCGCCAGGTTGCGCGTCGGGCTGCCGTTGTGCACCAGCTTCATCGACACCCCCTGGCTGCCGATCTCAATCAGATCCTCGGCGTCGATCACCACGCGCGGCTCGTCGACGGCCTCCGGTTCGGCAAAGAATTCCGACAGCGACAGGCCATACACCTTAAGCAACTTTTGCAGCGTGCTGATGGCCGGGCTGACTTTGTCCTGTTCGATGGTGCTGATCGCACTGTGGGTTAACCCGGACAGTTCGGCGACCCGGCGCTGTGACAAACCCAATTGCTGGCGGATCTGCGACAGGCGTTTGCCCGGTGCCAAGCTGGCTTCGCTCATAGCGGTACTTCCTTCTGGTAAGGGCGACAGGCTGAAATGACGATCGGTATCGGGCGCCTGCCTGGTCGATAACGATGCTGCATGATATCGGTAGTTAGGGTAGGTTTGGAAAATATATTGCCCATGCTCACCGTCGGCGCGGCGGACAAAATAGTTGACGTGAAAATGGCGGCAAGGCCTTTTCGGTCAATATTTTATCAATTTAGCAGCCGGTGGCGAATAATCAAACAGGATTGTAACATTTGCAAACCCATTCTGTTAAGACTATGTTTCATGTTGTGGATGTTATTTTGAGCGCCCGCAGCGGCGCGACCTGGCGAGAAATCCAATCATGTGTTGAATCGAACGGCGGACGGGCGCCAACGCGCCTTAAGAGCATAATGGCGGGTGACGTATGCAAACCAATAGCGCAGCAGTTGAACATTTTGCACAGCATCATGAAGAGAGGCGAAGTAGCGCGTTCCAAAATGAGGTCGCTCATTATTTGGAACGCCATCCCGCCACGCAGTATATCGATATCCTTCTCACCGATCTCAATGGTTCCTTCCGCGGCAAACGCATACCCGTCTCAGGGTTGAAAAAACTGGAAAAAGGCAGCTACTTCCCCGCGTCGGTGTTCGCTATGGACATCCTCGGCAACGTGGTGGAGGAGGCGGGCCTTGGGCAGGAACTCGGCGAACCGGATCGCGTATGCCTGCCGGTGCCCGGTTCGCTGACGCCGTCGGCGGCCGATCCGCAGCACATCGGCCAGGTGCTGCTCACCATGCTGGATGAAGATGGTACTCCCTTTGACGTTGAACCCCGCAATGTGCTGAACCGCGTGTGGCAGGCGCTGCGACAGCGCGGCTTGTTCCCGGTGGCAGCGGTAGAGCTGGAGTTTTATCTCATCGATCGGCAGCGCGACGCGGAAGGCGATTTGCAACCGCCGTGTGCGCCCGGCACGCAGGAGCGCAACACCCAAAGCCAGGTGTACTCCGTCGATAACCTGAACCATTTCGCCGAGGTGCTGAACGATATCGACGCGCTGGCGAAGCTGCAGGGGCTGCCGGCGGACGGCGCGGTGGCGGAGGCCTCGCCAGGGCAGTTCGAGGTCAACCTGCGCCATACCGACGATATCTTGCAGGCCTGCGACCACGCGCTGGCGCTGAAGCGGCTGGTGCGGCTGGTGGCCGAGAACCACGGCATGCACGCCACCTTTATGGCCAAGCCCTATGAGGATTACGCCGGCAGCGGCATGCACGTGCACGTCAGCATGCAGGATGGCGCGGGCAACAACCTGTTCGCCGACGGCGAAGGCGAGGATTCGCCGCTCTTGAAACAGGCGCTGGCCGGGATGATCACCCTGATGCCGGCGTCGATGGCGCTGTTGGCGCCGAACGTCAATGCCTATCGGCGTTTCCAGCCGGGGATGTATGTGCCGATCCAGGCCGCCTGGGGCCACAATAACCGCACCGTGGCGCTGCGCATTCCCTGCGGCGAACCGGAGAACCATCGGGTGGAGTATCGCGTGGCCGGCGCCGACGCCAATCCGTATCTGGTGATGGCGGCGATCCTGGCCGGCATGCTGTACGGGCTGGACAACCTACTGCCGCTGCCTGAGCCGGTGACCGGTAACGGGCTGGAGCAAGAGGGGCTGCCGCTGCCGATCCGCCAGAGCGACGCGCTGTACGAGTTTGAACATCAGCACGCGCTGACGCACTATCTCGGCGAGCGTTTTACCCGCGTTTATCACGCCTGCAAGACCGACGAACTGCTGCAGTTTGAACGGCGAGTGACGGAAACCGAGATCGACTGGATGTTGAAAAATGCCTGAATAGGCGTATAAAGTAAGAGGTATGTGCGGGCGACTGGCCTGCCGGCAGCGGATTAATTCGCCTGCCGGGCTGGTTTTCCGTGCGATCGACAAAAAGAATTTGTATTTGAGGGTTTCCGGATCTTGTCATTCGGAGGCATTCTGGTGCAAAATATCTCAAATGCAGATAGCCGACGTTTTGAAAGCGTCGGTTATTTTTTTTGCATTATGTTTTACCAACGTAGCGTTTCATACACCAAGCGAGGCCGGACACCGATCCGGATAGATAAATAGTTTCGTGCACGATCAAACAAAACTTTATGGTCGTGACTCATGAGGATTAGAAAGATGGGGCAATTTTTCACTTTAGCGCCGGTGCCCGCCGGTTTCCGCTGTGGCCGCAGCGACTATGGAGCAGCCGAGGTTACCTCGACCCGTTATCCAGCTTACAACCCCCTTCTTTTAGAATTAAGTCGCTCGTTGCGAAGTTTCCCCGCAACCTTAAGTCTTGGCGTGTCCGCCATCCGCAAGGCTCAAGGTAAGGGGGGGCTGAACAATGTCCGATAACACCATCAACGCCGCTCCGGCTCAGCGCACTCAGCTGCGTAAAACCCTGACTTTAGTTCCGGTAGTGATGATGGGCTTGGCTTACCTGCAGCCAATGACCATTTTCGATACCTTCGGCATCGTATCCGGCCTGACCGATGGTCACGTCGCGACCGCGTACGCCTTCGCTCTGCTGGCGATCCTGTTTACCGCCCTGAGCTACGGCAAGCTGGTGAAGAAGTTCCCTTCCGCCGGTTCCGCCTACACCTACGCCCAGAAAGCCATCAGCCCGCACGTCGGCTTTATGGTGGGCTGGTCATCGTTGCTGGACTACCTGTTCATGCCGATGATCAACATTTTGCTGGCCAAGATTTACCTGGAAGCGATCTTCCCGGGCGTACCGTCCTGGATCTTCGTGGCGGTGCTGGTCGGCTTGATGACGATTTTCAACCTGCGCGGCATCAAGCTGGTGGCTAACCTGAACTCCATCATCGTGGTGGTGCAGGTGGCGATCATGATCGTGTTCCTCGGCCTGGTGATCAACGGCATTTACCACGGCGAAGGCGCCGGTACGCTGGTCAGCAGCCGCCCGTTCTGGTCCGATAACGCTCACGTGGTGCCGATGATTACCGGCGCGACCATCCTGTGCTTCTCGTTCCTGGGCTTCGACGGCATCAGCTCGCTGTCCGAAGAGACCAAAGACGCGGAAAAAGTGATCCCGAAAGCCATCTTCCTGACGGCGCTGATCGGCGGCATCATCTTTATCGTGGTGTCTTACTTCGTGCAGCTGTACTTCCCGGACATTTCGCGCTTCAAGGATCCGGACGCGTCGCAGCCTGAAATCATGCTGTACGTGGCGGGCAAGTTCTTCCAGTCGGTGATCCTGGTGTTCTCCTGCGTGACGGTATTGGCGTCGGGCATGGCGGCGCACGCGGGCGTTTCGCGTCTGATGTACGTGATGGGCCGCGACGGCGTGTTCCCGACTCGCTTCTTCGGCTATGTGCATCCGAAGTGGCGTACCCCGGCGCTGAACGTGCTGCTGGTAGGCGCCATCGCGTTGTCCGCGGTGTCGTTTGACCTGGTGACCGCGACCGCGCTGATCAACTTCGGTGCGCTGGTGGCCTTCACCTTCGTTAACCTGTCGGTGATCTCGCAGTTCTATATTCGCGACAAGATGAACCGCACCGTGAAGGACACGTTCAACTACCTGATCCTGCCGGTGATGGGCGCACTGACCGTCGGCGCGCTGTGGATCAACCTGGAAGCCAGCTCGATGACGCTGGGCCTGGTTTGGGCTGCCATCGGCCTGATCTACCTGGCCTTCGTCACCCGCAGCTTCCGTCTGCCGGTGCCGCAAGCGAGCGAAGACGCCGCCTAAACGCGAGCCGTCTCCTCAGCCACAAAAAAGGCCGCTTTCGCGGCCTTTTCCTTTTCTGCTGCGGCGGATTTTATCCCACCAACTCTTTGCCGTAATCGAACAGCGCTTTCAGCAGGGCGGTTTTCTCTTTGTCGCCTTCGTGCAGGTTATACAGCGATTCGAGCTGCAGCAGATAGCTCTGCACGCGCTCCGCGCTCAAGGCTTCCTGACGATGTTGCAGCCAGCGGCGCTGCTCGGCGTCGTCCAGCGTATTCGGGTAGTTGCGCGCGCGGAAGCGGAACAGCAGCTCTTTCATGCGGCCGTCGCTGAAGGCCAGATCCAGCGCCGGCAGGTTCTGCGGCTTGGTCTGCTGGATAATCCTCATCGCCGCCTTGTCGGCGTCGCTGAAGAAACCGTCGTACAAGCGGGCGTCGACGTCCTCGGAACCTTTGAACGGCTCGGCTTCGGCGAACAGCGCGACCACTTTCTCGCGCACTTCCGGATGCTGTTTCAGCAGCTGCAGATTTTGCAGGCACGCCTGACGATCGATGCCCAGCCGCTCGGCGTTCTCCGGCAGCAGGGTTTTGGCCGGCGCCAGCACCGGGCATTTGTTGATGTGCACCAGCTTGATCGGCACCGGCGCCTGATCCGGCGCCAGATCGTCACGGCGGGTGTACAGCCGCTCACGCAGCTGCTCGGCGCTCAACGTCAACAGCGGCGTCATGTCGCCGGCCAGATCGCACATGATCACCGCATTCTTGTTGTCCGGGTGCCAGGCCAGCGGCGACACCCAGCTGGTATTGCCGCGCGCCGCGCCGAACATGCCGGAGACGTGCACCAGCGGCGTCATGTCGGCGACGTCGATCAGGGCGTTCAGCTTGTGTTTATTGCGGTGCTGCAACAGGAAATCGAACAGCCGCGGCTGCGCCTGCTTGACCAGCTTGGCCATGGCGATGGTGGCGTAAACGTCCGACATCGCGTCGTGAGCCTGCGTGTGCTCGACGCCGTTGGCACGCGTCAGGTGTTCCAGGCGGAAGCTGGGGAAACCGTCTTCGTTTTCCGGCCAAACGATGCCGTCCGGGCGCAGAGCGTAGCAGGCGCGCATCACATCCAGCAGATCCCAGCGCGAGTTGCCGTTTTGCCAGCTGTAGGCGTAGGGATCGTAGAAGTTGCGATAGAAGATATTGCGGCTCACTTCGTCATCGAAGCGGATGTTGTTGTAACCGAGAATGCAGGTGCCGGCCACGCTGAAGGCCTGATGGATTTGGCGGGTGAATTCGGCTTCGTTAACGCCTTTGGCGCGCGCCACCTGCGGCGTGATGCCGGTGATCATCACCGCCTCCGGTTCCGGCAGGTAATCGTCGGCCGGGGCGCAGTAGATGACCAGCGGCTCTTCGATAATGTTGAAATCCATATCGGTGCGCACGCCGGCGAACTGCGCCGGGCGGTCCAGCGACGGGCTCTTGCCGAAGGTCTCGTAATCGTGAATGTAGAAGGTGTTCTGTCTATCGTTGTCTTTCACTGTCTGGGTTTGTCCGCGTCTGTTGTTTAACGTACCGATTTAAAAGTGTTTTCTAGCGCTTTAACTGCCTTGTTTGTCCATTCTTGCATAAGACTGTATTCACTTGTTTGCCTTCGTCCATGTGCTATTGTGTACAGGTTTGGTACATAACCTTAAATCAACTGCGTACAAAAAATTATTATGGCTCTCAGCGATACAAAACTGCGCTCACTACATGGTAAACCATATTCGGGAAGTCCTGAAGTATCCGATGCTGATGGGCTTAGCGCCCGCATTTCGCCCAAAGGGGTAATCAACTTTCAGTATCGATACCGGTGGCATGGTAAAGCCCAACGATTAGGGATTGGTAGGTATCCTGCCGTCGCTTTGAAAGAGGCTCGTGCAATCACATCAGAGCTGCGCACCCTCTATGACCGAGGGATAGACCCGCGCCAATATTTTGATAAAAGCGGAGATATCGGCAACAGGGCAACGGTGAAGGACTGTTTGAATTATTGGAAGGAAAACTACGTTGATGTCTCGCTTCGTGAGAACAGTAGAGAGCTGTATAAATCGACTGTCATTAAACGTTTAAGTGATGCTTTTGAAGGGCGTCCAGTAGCAGAGATTACCGTTAAGCAATGGGTTGATTTGTTTACTCAAGAGGAAAGGGAAAACAGCAGGCGGGCGCGTCAACTACTTGTCCAGTTGCGCTCGGCGATGGGGTGGTGTATCCGTCGGCATTTTATACCCGATTGCTCAGTAATGAAGGTTGAGCCTCGTGACGTAGGGAGCCGTTCTGAAACCGGGGATAGAATTCTTACTTACTTTGAACTGGCAGAAATTTGGATCGCAATAGAGCGCAGCAGGGCGTCAACTTCAAATAAGCTTTTGCACCAAATGCTCATGCTCTGGGGAGCGCGGTTGTCCGAGTTGAGGTTATCTGAACGGCATGAGTTTGATCTGAGGGAGATGATCTGGACTGTACCAAAAGAGCACAGTAAAACAGGAAAGGAAATCCGGCGTCCGATCTTCAAGCAAATTGAGCCGTTGCTGGAAAAGGCAATGCTGACGTATGACAAGGTTCTTTTCCCAGGGAATCTGATCACGGAACCTCTAACGATCTCTGCGGCCAATCGTTACATAAAACGCATTCGGGAAGGTTTGGATATAGGGTATTGGCGTGCGCACGATTTCCGGCGGACGTTGGTGACACGCCTTTCAGAGGAAGGGATAGCCCCACACATTACGGAAAGAATGCTGGGGCATGAGCTGGGTGGGGTGATGGCTGTCTACAACAAGCACGATTGGATAGAAGGGCAAAAGGAAGGGTATGAGATACATGCCGATAAGATTTTCTGGCATGTTAAGAAGCAGCTTTCTGATTGATTCCGCCGTTGAGTATCCACTGATTAACCGCACTCTCTAAATATGCTTTCGGGTGAGTGCGAACCGGCTTAGGGAAACAGTGTTTGTTCTGGTAGGTGTACATGGTCGATCGTGACGAAATGCCAAGCTTCGCCATGACCTCCTTTTCAGGGATCAGGTTGATATCTTGCATAGTTACCTCGGGAAAGCTGGTGGGTTATTCAGCTGCTGGAAAAAGGCGCTGATAAATTGCGGAAACATACTTCGCCTGGTGGATAGCATCGGCTAAGGCATTGTGGCGCTCGCCGTCAAACGGCATATCACGCTTAGGATCAAAGCCAACCTCGCGGCCAAGCTCAACGATAGTGCGCACGTCCCTGTCGTTGTACCACTCCCACGGCAACGGAACGCATTCACGCTGGTAAGACTCACGCAGGATCACGTTATCGAATACAGCGCCGTTCCCCCATACGCGCAGGTTACGAGGATTGGCGACATTGGCCCGGATAAACTTATTCAGGTCATACAACGCTGACAGCAACGACGGCGCACCGTCAACGCAGATAGCCGCGCGGGCTTCGCTGCTTTGCTTCATCCACCAAATAATCGTATCGGCGTCAGGTGTCGCCTTACCGGCCATGACGCTTTGCAGGTCTATGGCGGTGTAGAACTGCTCGCCAAGCTCGCCGGTGCGCGGATCAAAAAGCACAGCGCCGATAGTCAAGATAGGGGCGCTGGGCTTCTTACCCAACGTTTCAATGTCAAGCATTAGGTGGTTCATCAACTATTCTCCAGACAATAAAAAAACCCGCATATAGCGGGTGATGTTAAAAATAAGGTGTGTAAAAGAAATAATTAGAAGTTACTTTCACATGATGGACAAATATCACACCCACAGTATTCTTCAAAAACTGATTTAATAGAATCAGTCATTTCAATACGGTTTTCAAAAGGAACATTGTTTGGGTTTTTAGTAAAAATAGAGTTTGCATACTTATAGGCAGCTTCGATATCATTGCCACCTTCTAACACTGCATCTTTATGTATTCTACAGTTTGTGAAAACACCTGTATCCTTTAAGATACCCATCGCCCATAACTCTTGCTCATCATGTAGATTATTTATTGACATATTATCACCACCACAGTTAACCATTACAGGTCTTTAAGTATAACAACCGTGGGGATTATACAATATTACTTTAAACTTAACCTGTGATCTGTGATGACTATTCTACTGTTATGCATACGCACATTGGAAGCACTATACGAAACACATTCCCGAATCACAGAACTGCACCAAATCCATCTGAGCGCCTTTGCCGCCGCTTGGTTTTAGTGGTGCCTCAGCAAGTGGGACACCATATTTTGTCAGCCATAACCACGGCCACGTTTTCTGGATTTCCCTTTCATGGTCGCAGGCTCGCTGGAAGTCTTCAGGAACGCTCTCTTTCATGAACAACCACAGATCGTCATCGCGGTTTGGGCACATCCAGCAAAGAGAAGCTGGTGGCGTTGGCAGGCCGTAATCCTCCACGCACTGAATGCACATCTGCTTTGTCATCATCATTTCGATTAGCGGGTACCGGCGACGCCATTTCCCATCAGTGACCTTCATGCGGCGCGCTGCTTCTTCGATGCTGATCCCCATCCACATATCAACACCGCGCTTTGTGAGATATTTTTCGCCGTACTTTTCATTGAGGAATCGCTGAATTACCTCGCGCTTCCACTTGTCACTACAGAACGCAGGCTTCCTGCCAGCGCACCAACCGTCCTTGTCACGGCCGTTCCGCGTGGAGAAGTATCCTGGCAGTGGTTCGTCTTCGTTAGGCCCGACGATGTCGTAAGTCGCGTAAAGACTTTTCGGAACGATGTGATACTCAACGCCAATCTCATCGCACAGCGTTTTGATATGTTTGGCTTGATATGCAAATACGTTGCTTGCCTCGCGCTCGGTATCTGACATTACGATCACATCAGGCTTTGGTAGTGCTCCTGCATGTATCAGGCAGATAATGGCGTTACTCTGCGTTCCGCCGCCGCTGGAAAGCACATTGAAGCGATCGGAGTTGTGTTTAAACTGGCGACGCGGGATGAAGGTTTGCGTGAATCTATTCAAGTACCACCTCCTTAGCACTTTATTTATCGATCACGCAGTTGTAATCATTGTGGGTAATCAACTGCCAATTATGGCCGTCGTCTTTTGAAAGTAAGCGCCAGCGTTTATTTACACGAAAGGTCAGGTATTTTTTGCCATAGGTTCTCTTGGGGAATAATCGACCGGCGCGGAACTGTTTTAATTTTTCCAGCGCCTTCGCAGTAATCCACAAAGGCGCATTATTCAGGTTGATGCTCATTGATCTTCACCACTCGCAACCTGGGGATGTTGCTGGCGGTATTCGTTGAGAATGGTGTTGATTTCTTCTCGGGTTCCAGGAAGGAGCAGTAGAACGTCACCCTCTTCACGAACCATTGGCGCAGCATCATAGAGCAGTTCACAGAGTCGGCGGGCGCGGGTAGCGTTGAATTGTGGCTGGGCGACGCTCTTAGTGATTTTTTTCTTGCCGGACTCTTCGGCCTTTTTCATCAAGCGCGCGGCTTCACGGTCGGCATATACACCATGCTCGCGGTTAATTTGAATAGCCAGGGCATAGTTAATGGAACCAGCGCGCACCAGGCTCTTGATGTAGGGGCTGCATTCCTGCAATTGCAGGTGCTGGAGGATATCGGACTCAGAACGCTTAACTTTCTTTGCGATCTCCGCGTTAGTCCAACCCTGATTAACCAGGCGTTGGTAGGCCGCGCCGCGTTCGATAGGGGTAAGTGCCAGACCTTGCGAACTGGTGACCATGAAGGCGATTTTATCGGCCTCAGTACCCAAAAAATCCTTGCACTCAAGGCGCATTACCTCATGGCCAGCTTCACTTGCCAACAGCGCACCGTGGAAGCGGTGGTGACCGTCGATAACCTTCACGCCTTGCTCAGTTACTTCAACCGCCAGCGGTGGTATATATTCCCCCGCAATAAACGCATCCCTAAACTCTTCAACGTGCGCCTGATTTAATTCGCGAACGTTATAGCCATCTTCAGCATAAATTTCATTGAGTGGAACCAGAAACGTTTTACGGGTAGTGATATCTGAGCCAATTTTTTCCTTCGCAGAATAGCGCTGGCTTAAAGTTGCCATAAACACCTCTTAATCTATTATTTGTTATCACAGAGAGAAGAACTCGGGCCGGGTGACGCCCTCCACGGTTAAATGGATGCCTGAATTCTTCTCTCTATGAAAAAGGGCGACCAGCCTATGAACATTATCTTCACCCCTTATTGGTTGAAGTTCGATCTGGCCGCCAAAGACTACACACGGTAAGTTTTCAGAGCGGGTGGCCTTTCTGGCATAGGATTTTGCGCAGACGGGCAAAGAAGGTGAGGCGAACGGCCTGCACGGATGGGACAACGCGCATACCGTCTACAACGATTGTGTTAGCATTGTGGTTGATCATGTTGAATCTCCATTCTACTGGTCAGGCCCCGGCAAAGATTGGCGTCTGCAGCCGGGGCTATTTATTTCAGAAGTACCAGCGCACCAGACGGTTTAGGTAGCTGGTGACGTCGCTATTGCCGAACTTGCGAATAGCGGCAGCACGTATTGAGCGCATTTCCCGCCGTGCTCTTCGGCGTTCACGCGTGGTTAGAATGATTGTCATCTGGTGCTCCTTCGCCTGTGGATAACTTGCTGGGTATGTATACAGTTATTGGTTGCATACTGACCTTATTGATGTGGTACTATCCGATCTCCACAATCCAAGAAGGGAAAAGCATGCTTTACGTGAAAGAAGGCGGTGTTCTGATAAAGCTTGATAATTGGGAACAAGTTTATACGCGGCCAAATTATGTTGTGGATATCGATTCAAAAGGTAAAGTATTGAATGAGGTCTTTGGTTATTACAAAAACGAACCATCAAGAGCTTGTGGCCTTAAAAATTGTCATGCTGGCCATAAAAAGGGCTTCATTGTAAGAACTGAAGATGGTTTGGAAACATGCATAGGCCACATATGCGGTACTACGATTTTTAAAGAAAAATTCGAAGTGTTGGCTCAAAGGATGGAAAGTGAAGTTAACCTCGAAATCTACAAAGAAACGGTTGCTAGCAAAAAGCAGAAAGTCTTTGAATATTGGCAACAAGCGGCCGAGTTGACCAGTGGCCCGAACGGAATACTAAAATTAGCGGAAAAAATAGAGCAAATTAAAGATCCGCTTGTCGTCGGACGTTACGCCGCGACTGAGTTATCGCGCATGGCTTCCAACCGAGACACTAAGGTTTTGAGCCCGCAATCTGTACCCAAGGATAAAAACGAATACAATAACCCCGCCGAAGATGCACCAATTGAATATAAAACGGTGCTTGTAGTTATTGGGCAGATACAGCAGATAGAGATTTTAGCTTCCGATAACAGCTTAAGAGATCTCTATGAGAAAGAGATATCACAGGTTTTGACGGCACTTGAAAATGTGGATTTAAATGCAATATCTCGGCGTCAACTCACTAATATAGGGCGTCGAGCTTCCATGCTAGATGCCCGTATCGCCAGGGCGAAAGAACTGCAGGAATCGGCTATTAAATTCCTGCGTAAGAAGAACCTAAAACCTCTATACCATCAAATGTTTCCAATGGACAATGTGAGTCGTAAGGACTTAGGACTCTATAACGACTTTATAAACTCTCTAAAATAATTCTCTCGCTGGGCAAGGAAGCCCACGCTAAGTATTGGCCCTGATGGAGTGCTTCTGCTGTTTCTCCAAATTCTTCATCGATAAGGAAACAGACAAATTCATTAAGCTCGTCAAAAAAAGCTCTGCCAAGGCAATAGCCATCGCTCGGGTGTATAACTAAAAAGGATTGTCTACGGCCAGTGCTCAACGGGACTGCGCTAGCAGGTTGAAACACAAGTTCTTTCATCGTTTTGCTCCTCAGTGGTTTTATGCCTACCGCCCCACACTGGCAGCGGCAGGGTAAATCCACTCTTTCCTTAAAGAACATTACCGGTCGATCCCTCTCGGGGCCGGGGAGTGATTGCATCGCTCACCCCTTGGCGTGTTGCCTGTTGGCTTCCTGCCGTTCCCGTAACGTTTGTGGCGGTGTTTTGCTGGTGGCGTTCCGGGTTGATGGGGTGAGTATACGAATTGTATTTTTATCTTTCAATACGAAATGTATACACAAAATGCAGAAGTATACTTATCGTAGTGATTTTTATTGAAAAATTATTTGTGCAGAATTCGCCCTAGAGTGAGGGAGAGGGGGTTTCTTTGAGGGAGGGAATCAGGAATTAAGAGAAAGCCCAGCATTGTGCCGGGCGTTGATTAAACCAAACGCATCATGGTTTGGATTGCAACTCCGATAATCTTGCAGTTGCCGTTGATCTCTTTCATCGGCCATGCTGGGTTCAGACCTTTAAGGTATTTTTGCCCGCCGTCGATGATGAGTTTTTTGAATGTGGCTTCATTGGCGTCAACCATCTTGGCTATAACGAGGCTACCATTGACGGCCTCACGACCCGTATCTATTAGGACTAATGTCCCTTCAGGGATACTGATCCCTGTTGGCGCTGTCATAGAGTCGCCATCGACACGTAGCCAGAACGCCTTACCGAAAACTTTTGCATCAGACTCGAGCCATTCATCGATCTCATCGACGGTATACGGCTCCATTGCCTCAGCCCAAGCTCCCGCTTGAACCCAACTGATCAGCGGATACTCCCTGCCTTTTTTATAAGGCCCAGCAAATTTAACGTTTGAGGTTTCGGTGTGGTGCGAAGCTGGCTGAGAATTGCCAGGGTTAACAACAAAATCTTTCAAACCAATAAAATTCATTATGTTGGCGATGATTTCTATCCCTGGCTCCCTTCTGCCGTTTAGCCAGTGACTGACGGCACCTTTGGTAACCCCAAGGTGCTCTGCGAGTTGCTCTTGGCCAATGCGCGATTCCTTCATTTTGGCCTTGGCTGCTTCATACCATTTCATATTCATTCCTGAATTATACGGTTTGTATAACCACTATCGAGACACAATTTGTATACTTCACTTGTGATCAATAAATACGATATGTATACTTCGTCGAAATAGGAGGCACCATGAACAACATACAAGTGATTCGCAAGCGCCTGGGAATTACGCAGTCAGAGCTGGCTCAACTTGCTGGATGCACGCCGGGTGCAATAGGCCATTACGAGGCCGGACGACGGAGCATGGATATACAAACTTGCCGCAGTTTCGTGGCGATTTTTAACAAGCTTGGCGAGCCTGTTGGGTTGGATGATGTTTTCCCCCCAACAAACCACCGTGAAACAAGCCCATCAATTTGATGGGGAAAGTATTACGCAATTTTCAAGGCTTAGTAACCACAGCCCGAGGAGTACAACTGTGTCACAGCATAAAGCGCCGGACTGGCAGGCAGAAAAACAGCCTGAATGGGTGGTCAATTCCGCCCGAAAAATCATCACTGGTCTGCCTGGCGGCTATGCTGAGGCTGCACAGTGGCTGGGGGTTACGGAAGACGCGTTGTTTAACCGTCTTCGCCCAAACAGCAACCAAATTTTCCCGATCGGCTGGTTCATGGTTTTACAGCGGGCTGGTGGCAATACCCACTTTGCCGACGCTGTATCCCGTCAGTCTCGCAGCGTGAATGTGCCTCTTCCCGAAGTTGAAGACATCGATCGAGACGACATCAACGCCAAGCTGATGGAAGCGATTGAGTACATCGGCAAGCACTCCGAACTTGTCCGCAAATTTACCGAAGACGGCGAGATAGACGCCGACGAGCGTAACGCGCTGGACGCCAATTCCTACCGCCTGATCGCGACATTCCAGGAGCACATCCTGTTGCTCTATAGCGTGTTCTGCCCGGCGGAAGTAACCCCAATCCACACAGCGAAGTGGCGCGCTCCTATGACATAGGGACTGCTGTATTTCACAACCGGAGGGTAAGCGTATGCAGCCTGCATCGTTTGTTCGAACCGCCATGCCTGCGGTGTATTGCCGCGAGGATGCCGCATGGATTCAAGACCAGCTCGGTAAGTTACCGCACGGGCAGCGCGGGAAGATTGCGCACGCCTACGAGGAGGCTTACCGCACAGCGTTTGACGCCGAGGAGGTTTCTTACCGGCAGGAGAACGCAGGCCGCAAAGCGGCTAACACGCGCCTGCGGCTGTACGTCGAGCGGTATTCGCGGGCAGGCCAGGGCATGACAACCGCGCCACCGCTGGTGGGGCAAAACAGGGTAGCGGCATGAATTTTTCAGCCGGTGTTTTTTTAAACGGGGGAGAGGGGAAGGGTAAGAGGGGGGAAAGGGGGGTGATCGGGTTGGGGTGTGGGGGAAGGAACGGGCTTTACCAGAGAGAAGATCTTTAAGGGATCGAGTGTTTAAAAACGCCAAACGGACATTTAGACGGCTAGACGATTAAACGAGGAGATAACGATGACGCTTACAATCCAGCCACGCGAAAAACAGATAGTTGCACTGAACATGCTGCGCGCGGCGTGGAAACAGTACGCCTCATTCATGATGTACGCCCCGGTCGGGTTCGGCAAAACCGCAATCGCGGCGCTGATCGCCAGCGGGTTCATCAGCCGCAACATGCGCATAATGTTTGTGGCCCCGTATACCGTCCTGCTCGACCAGACCGCAACGCGTTTTATTGAGTACGGGTTGCCAGCCGAAGAAATTGGCTACATCTGGCGCGACCATCCGGCCTATGACCCGAGCCGCCTTATTCAAATCGCATCAGCCGACACGCTGATCCGCCGTGACTTCCCCGACAACATCGATCTGCTGATCATCGACGAAGCCCACCTGAAGCGCAAAAAAATGCTGGAATTCATCGACGAGCTGACCGCTAAAGGCGTGAAAGTGATCGGGTTGTCCGGTACTCCGTTCTCGGCCTGGCTGGGGACGTATTACCAGAAGCTGATCAAGCCGACGACGATGAAAGAGTTGATCGCTATCGGCGCGCTGAGCAAATACGAGTTTTACGCCCCATCGCACCCAGACCTGAGCAAAGTAGAAACGTCAGAGCAAGCAGGCTATGGCCGCGACTACAAAGAACAGCAGGCTGCAGATGTGATGAGTGACCCGACGCTGGTGGGCGATATCGTTAAGAACTGGCTGGAGAACGGGGAAGACCGCCCGACCATTTGTTTTTGCGTCAACGTGGCCCACGCAAATTACGTGACCGTTGAATTCAGCAGAGTGGGTGTGACCGTTGAAGTGATGACGGCGGCGACGCCACACGAAGACCGCCAGATGACGATCCGCCGGTTTGAGCAGGGCATCACGAAGATCATCGTCAACGTCGGCGTGCTGGTGGCCGGTTTTGATAGCGATGTCCGCTGCATCATCTACGCCCGCCCGACGAAATCAGAAATCCGCTGGCTGCAATGCCTTGGTCGTGGCCTGCGCACTGCGCCCGGTAAAGAGCACTGCCTCATCTTCGACCACACAGGCACCGTGCATAAGCTCGGCTATCCCGACGATATCGAATATGACTACCTGCCCGCCAGTTCTGACGGGATGGAGAAAACGCCCGCGCGCGTGGTTAAGACTGACCAGCCTGAGCGCCTGCCGAAAGAATGCACCCAATGCCACTACGTGAAACCGGTCGGCGTCTACATCTGCCCGAAATGCGGCTTCAAGCCGATCGCTGGCGAGGACGTAGAAACCGATAAATCACGCGGCCTGAAAAAAGTGAAGCAAGCCAAGGAGGTTGTCACCAAAGAAGTGAAACAAGCCTGGTGGAGTCAAATCATCTACTACCAACGCATGCGCGCCGCCCAAGGCAAACCGGTCAGTGACGGCTGGTGCTCGCATGTCTACCGCAAAAAATTCGGGGTATGGCCGCAAGGGCTGTATCACGCACCGATGGCCATCACACCAGTGGTGAGCAATTTCATCAAATCAACGCAGATCGCCTACGCAAAATCTAAGCAAAACGAAGGGAAAGCCGCATGAATACCAAACAGGCAGCTATCGGCCATTGGCCGAAAATATTCGAGTTTTACGGCCTCCCCCCGGTAACTGGGAAAAAACATTTTAAGGGTGAATGCCCGCTGTGTGGCCGCAAGGGCAAATATCGTTGCGACGACAAGAACGGCACCGGTTCTTACATCTGCGCATGCGGCGCGGGTGACGGTTGGGCGCTGCTGACCGGGGCAACCGGCAAGGACTTTAAAACGCTGGCGGCAGAGGTCGATAAGCTGATTGGCCGCGTCTACTCGCCGGAAGAGGGTTATCAAGCTGGTGGCCCTTCATCTGGCATAGCCTCGCAACGCCAGCGCGTGAGCTGCAAGTTTGCATCGCTGACCAGTCTGAAAGGCACCGGCGCAGACCGTTACCTGAAGCTGCGCGGCATCACCAGTCTGCCACAAGACAACGTGCGCTACTGCGACCGGCAGCGCGCAGCGGGTGGCGAATACCAATCCATCTATGCGCTGGCAACGGACGATAAAGGCGAGCTGTGCTACCTGCACCGCACCCTGCTCGACGGGGACAAGAAAGCCACGGTAGCTGGTGCGCCGAAAAAGATGATGAAGCTACAGGAGGACAGCTATCTGGAACACGCCAGCTCGGTCGCTATCCGCATGTTCCCGCCGTCATCAACGCTTGGCATCGCCGAGGGCATCGAAACCGCGCTGTCCTGCCATCAAATCACGCAGTGCAACACATGGGCGACGCTGAACACCACATTCATGAAGAAGTTCCGAGTACCGCGTGGAGTGCAACATCTAATCATCTTTGCCGACGCTGACAAGAACGCATCCGGTCACGCAGCGGCGTTTGAGTGCGCCCGCGCCAACCTGCTGGCAAAGAACGATCTTAAACAAGTATCTATCCGCTGGCCGCAATCCGGCGACTTTAACGATCTGCTGCTTAACGGCTCAGAGGTCTACGAGTGGGTATTCCCACGCGAGGAAAACAATGAAAAAACCAACTAAGCCGAAGCAGTACAAGGCGAAAAAGTGCGCCCAATGCGGTGAAACGTTCACGCCGGTGAAGTACCTGCAAAAGGTCTGTGGCCCGCTCTGCGCTATCGCATACCAGCGTGACGCGCGTAAGCGTCTTGAGGAAAGGGAACGCAAGGACAAACTGAAAATTCGCAAACTGTCAGTTAAGCCGCTGCGCTACTTCATCAACCAGGCGCAGACCGAATTTAACGCTTACATCCGCGAGCGCGACGCCGACGAGCCATGCATCAGCTGTGGGCGCTACCACACAGGCCAATATCACGCAGGGCATTACCGCACCGTCGGGAGTCATCCGGAGCTGCGCTTTGATGAAGATAACTGCCACAAGCAGTGCTCGGTCTGCAACAACTTCAAATCCGCGAACCTGAGCGAGTACCGCCCTAACCTGATAGCAAAAATCGGGCAGGCACGTTTTGACCGGTTAATGGGGCCACCGCCGAAAGTCGGCAAGCTGGGCCGCAGTGACTATGAGCGCATCCGCGACATGTATAAAGCCAAACGCAAAGCATTGAAGCAGGAGAAGGCAGCATGATGACCCCAAAACAGAAACGAGAAATCAAACACAACGCCTGGACGACTGTTGCCGGTGTTCCTCGCAAGAAATACCTGGGTAAATACCAGCGCCTGACCCGGCTGCAAACATTGTGGATCACTTCGCTGCTGAACGCCTGGGGCGATATGTACGGCGGAAACACCGATGGGAAGTTGAAGTGCAGCGGCGGCAGCGGTGTATGGGGGCAAATCATGCCTGAGCAGTGGGACGACGAAAGCGCGGCGCGAATTGTGAAGGTGCTGGGAGACCTGCGCACACTTGGGTATCGCGGGGAGGAGCAGTTGAAGAAGGCAACCACAATTCTTTGGCCGCAACGTTCGCTTGAGTCGATGCTGGTGGCTGCTGACGCTGGCGAGGAATGCGACTTCATGGAAAAAGCGGTGCTGGCGTCGATGAAGCACGATAACCCGGTCTACATCATCGGCAAGCTGTTCTACACGGGCCGGAACAATACGGTCTCGGTGCTGGGGCGGTACATGCAAAATCATTACGCGCCCTGGCTAACGCGCGATCAGGTTGATGACCGGGTGCGCTGGTGCATTGAAATATTCAATTCAGCGGTGTTCGTCGCCGTTCATGCGGCTATCTGCATCGAAAATGAAGAAATGTGCAAAAATAGCTTGAAAATAGCCAAAGAAACTGCATAATACAGGTATGCTTTCGCGAAGCTGTACCATCAAGCGATGCAACAAAATGACCCGCCACTGAGCGGGTTTTTTCTTGAGTAAAGGAAAGTGCTTGTTTAGCTGTGTCCCACACAAAAACGCACGATTATGCACCGAACATGTCGGCTACTTGCATTACCTTAATGGTAATATGCGGTAAACGTGCTGATATCTCCGCTTAAACGTAATGTAAATGGCTGGAACTAGACGCTAAAATGAACAAGTTAACCTTGCCTAATGTTGGTACTGACTATTACAATGCGTAATAACTACATTTTGTGGTTTGAAAGCCTGTACGTGATGTGAGAAGGAGGAAACCGAGATGCTTAAGAGACGATTCGATGCGGAGAAGGCTGTTGAGGCCATTCTGTACGTTGCCTCCAATGCGCCGATCCCTGACTTGTACCACGTAGGGAAGATTTTGTACTACGCAGACCGTATTCATTTGGAAAAGTACGGACGCTTGATTAGCGGCGATCGGTACACTGCAATGAAAAACGGCCCTGTTGCTTCTGGGACATATGACATCCTCAAAACTGCGGATGAAACTAGAAGTGGCCAGCGTTGCCCTGATGGCTGCGATAGAGAGCATGTTAAAGCTTCCCTCAGTGTTCTCGGGAAAGCTGACAACTACCGTGTTATCGCTAAACGAGACTACATCTCAGATTTCTTTAGCAAGTCCGATATTAAATGTATCGAAGAGGCGATCAGAAATTACGGTACACTCAGTTTTGAACAGCTCAATGACATCAGCCATGATGAAGTGTGGCGTTCTGCTGACCTGAATAACGAAATCCCCTTAGAAGTCATTGCTAGTCATTGCAAAGACGGCGAACTCTTGGTTGAATACCTCCGAGGCTGATAGGGGGTATAATGACAAATCTGGGATCTCTATTAAGTGCTGGTCAGGCTGAGCAGCTCACCGGCACTCTTTTGAGAGCAGGGGCTGTAATCTACATGCACTGCAATTTCACAACACCGCCTAAGAATAAATATTTAGTGGTTGCGTGTTGCGAGCCAGAATTACTTGTTCTTGTTATTAATTCGGAAGTGAATGGATTTGTCCAAAGCCGCCCAGAGTTGTTAGATTGTCAAGTTGATGTGCCGAAAGCGGATCATGACTTTTTAGATCATGATTCAGTAGTAGACTGTGTTGAAACTCAGACTGCGTTTAATCTGACTGAGGTGCGCGATGCGCTATTCACCAATAGCAGATCAGTGTATAGAGGCCGATTAGCTAATTATGTTATTCGGGAAGTTATTGACGCAGTAGATAGGTCTGAAACAATGGAAGCCCGACACTGCAGATGGATTAGAGATGCGCTAACAGCCTCTCTGCAATGAACCCGCATCAAGCGGGTTTTTTTATGGAAAAAATTAAAGCGAAGCCTCATCTAACATTAACCGGCGTCCCTACTGAGGGTTGCGTCGGCAGCGTGGTGATGGGGCTTCACATTAATGTTTGTTGGGATGGTAAGGGCGGCCAGAGGGTTAACTTACCCTTGCCGCAATTAGTCATGTTTTTAGTTCAACTTGAGAAGATTTTTCAACGCCGCTATCTGATTCTTCACTAATGGGTTGTCACCTGCAGCTTGAAGCAGATTTTTCTCCATATCTTCAACGTGAGATTTAACTCTTGCCTTTGCTGCCTCATCAAGAGAAATCGACAAAATAGTTATTGCGATAATTGTTGCAGATTGAACCGCTGGATCAATAGCGACTGTTTCATTATTGCTCATAAAATCATCCTTTTATATGGTGCATTAGAGAGCGTACAGTAGCAGATATAGATGCCATTCGCTACGTTATTGAATTAACTAAAGCCTACGCAATGCGTGGGCTTTCCTATTATAGCCCGATGATCGGGGAATGCCCCGACAGGGGGAGGATATGAGAATGCCAAGCAATCCGCATAACTGGACGGAAATAAGTGAAATGTTTGCGAGCTGGTGGCGCGGAGATGTGCCGATTGGCGGCGTGATAATGGCTGTGGTCATGGCGGTACTTCGGATGGCGTACTCTGGCAGTAGCTGGAAAGAAACCATTTTTGAAGGGCTGATGTGTGGGGCGTTGGCCCTGACAACCTATTCCGCTCTGGATTATTTCGACGTGCCGAAAGCCTTAACAGTTGGAATCGGTGGTTTCATAGGTTTCGTTGGCGTGAAGAAGCTTAGTTCTTTCCTTTCCGGGTATGTCGGTAATCGCTTTGGCGGCGGCAACGATTCAAAACCACAGGCATAAACATGACACAAAACGACTTTCAACGGGCGGCAGGTATCAGCGCCGGGTTAGCTGCGCGCTGGTATCCGCACCTGCTCGTAACGTTTGCAGAATTCGGCATCAACAAGCCGTTAGAGCAGGCGATGTTTATCGCTCAAATCGGCCATGAGTCGAACGGCTTCACGGCCAAGGTCGAATCATTCAACTACAGCGTTGATGGCTTGATCGCTACATTCGGCCCCAGATCGAAAGCCAAGCGGTTGACTGACTATCAGTGCCGGATGTTGGGGCGTACAGCCCAGCAGCCAGCCAAGCAGGAGGCTATTGCCAATCTGGTCTACGGTGGCCGAATGGGTAACAGCGCCAGCGGTGACGGCTGGAAGTATCGCGGGCGCGGGCCTATGCAAACGACCGGCCTGAAAAACTACATGGCGTGCGGCCCGGCGCTGAAACTTGACCTGGTTGGTCATCCAGAACTGCTGGAAGAAGACCTGAACGGCATGCGTTCAGCTGGCTGGTACTGGAAAGCTAACGACTGTGGTCGCAACGCTGGTGATGTCGAGTTGACCACGCGGCGCATTAACGGCGGGGCAAACGGCCTGCAGGACAGGCGCGAACGCTTCGAACGTGCTTGCAAGGTGCTGTTATGAGCTGGCGCTGGTGGTGGGATGTAATCATCAAAGCGTGGCCTGTGCTGGTGGCGCTGCTGGCCGCTGTGCTGGTGCTCTACACGCTTTCTCTGCGCGATGACCTGGATAAATCCAAAAGGGACAACGGCGCGCTGGTAGAAAAGCTGGATACCAAAGACGCGGCGCTGGTGGCGATGAAACAGGCTTCCGACGCTGACAGGCAAGCGAGCGCCGTGCAGTTGGAAAAAGAGCGGAAACTGAGAGGGAAGGCTGATGCAGAAAACAAAGCGTTGCGCGAGGCTCTGGACGCGAGCGGCTGTAGCAACAAGCCTCTGCCTGGTGCTGCTCTCAACATCCTGCGCGGACAGGCCAAAGCCGCAGAGCACGCAGATGATTTACGTCCTGCCGCCAGCGGTGCTGCTGCAACAGTGCGATGACGCGCCGTTCACCGGTACAACGTTCGGTGATGCAGTGACAGCGCTGCACGCCAAACAAGGCGAAATGAAGGTGTGTGCCTCACGCATGGAGGCGTTAATCAAGTGGGCGCAGAGCGCCGGGAGAGAGAAATGAGCAAGCAGTTTTACGAGCGCCGCAAGCGCTATTTCGAAGAGAAGCGCCGCCGCATGGAAGAGATGGAGGTCAGCAAGATTGTGCTGACTCAAGAGCAAATCAAAGAGCTGGCACGGTTCGCGGCTGAAGACGGTCAGCCGTCGTACACCATCACGCATGGGGCCATTGAAGCATTCGAAGCCGATGATGGTCAGCATGTGCCGGAGTACAGCGGCCTGATCGCCTACTCGGAGTCGGAAGAGCACGGCGTACTACAGTTGGCCTAAATTTATAAAATTCTGTCAAAGGCATTCGCTGAGTGCCTTTGACAGAATAAACACCCTGAATCCTTGCGTGACGTTCAACGACATCGCCGAGGTTATATCCAACGAACCAGCAGGAAATTCTATATGAGCGAAGCTAAACCGCAAGATGGCAGCACAGTGAAGGGATACCGCACATTGACCGCCGACGATATCGCGCAAATGAACGAGCTGAAAGACATCAGTCGTAATTTTTGCGAGCAACTCGACCTCGAACGCACACACCTTTCGCTGGCGACGGTAGAGGCTGGCTCCCCGGAAGAGAGTAATCGCAGTGAGGCACTGCGCTGTCTGGCTATCGCCCGCACCAAGATGCAGGAAGCCTGCATGTGGGCCTGCCGCGCGGTGGCCCGGCCGGACGCGGATTGCTGAGGGTGATTATGGGAAGAAAAGCCCCAACACCACCGCCGTACAAACCAGGGGATAAGGTAAAGCGTCCACCTCCACCGCCGTCTCCCCATAAAAAACCATGAAGGATCAGCCCATTTTGCTATGATAGGTTGGTTTTCTTATATGATCCTTAACGGAGTTTCCATGAGAAAGGTTATCGTTTTCTTCAATGGTGATGCCCCATATTTAATTCAGGTTGGAGTGCATTTGCCTTCACTAAGACTTGAATATCCCGATGGCCAACGTGCAGATTTGCCGATTCGCAAGGCTCTAATTAACGGTGAGCGTGGCGAGTACGCTTATGCTTCAGATCGCGAAGTAGAATTTGACGAAATTAGAGACGCATTTGAGAAACTGGACAAATAGCATTACAGGTGGCATTCACTGAGCGCCGCCGATAATGCTATATTAGCCCTTCAAAATATGGAGGGTCTTTAATGGAACATCTGATACATACTTTATTAGTAACAGGAAAAGGCGGCTTGCTTGTTAAGTATGAAATATATAGCACAAGCCGAACCCTTGATTATTACAACAAAGTGCCGGAGGGGACTTGCAGGGTTATTGCCTATAGGTTAGATATCAGCGATTCATCATTCAGGGTGATAGATTCTGATTTAAACATTCAAAGCCTATTTGATGCTAATAAGCCTAAGCCGAACACATATTATTCAGATGGCCCTGACAGAGTTAATCTTGAAATGGTTATTCAGCATCTGAAAGATATGAATTAATAATATCTTTCAAACCACATGAGCCACCCGCATTTGCTGGTGGCTTTTTATTTTGGGATTGAACATGAGCAACAAGAAACCCTATGGCAGCAAATGGCAGGCCGAACGACTTGTGTTCCTTCGGGAGAATCCACTGTGTGCCATGTGTCAGCAGATGGGGCGCATCGAACCAGCAACGGTGGTGGATCACATCGTGCCGCATCGCATGAAAGAAGCGAAGACTCCCGAGGAAATGAAGAAGGCCCAGCATCTGTTCTGGAGCCGCAAGAACTGGCAGGGCTTATGTAAGCCACACCACGACTCTACAAAGCAACGTATGGAGAAGACCGGCAAGGTAATAGGGTGCTCGCCCGACGGCCTGCCGCTTGACCCTGCGTCGCACTGGAACCGCTGACAGCGGCGTTTGAACGCGGTGGGGAGGGGCGGGGTAAGAGTTCACCCCTCTCGCCCTTAAAGACCGCCGCTTGTCATTTGTGCGCACAACCGCGAAATGAAAAGTTTTTTTCTGGGAGGTTCCGATGGCAGGACGACGCCCGAAACCGTCCCACCTCAAGGTGGTCACCGGCAATCCGGGCAAACGTAAACTTAATGATAAAGAGCCGCAACCGGCGAGAGAAATTCCCAGCCCACCTTCGCACCTGACGGACTGGGGGAAAACGGCCTGGGGAAAAATGACTGTGCTGCTGGACGGCATGGGCGTTCTGACCGTTGCCGATACTTTTGCGCTTGAGCGGCTCTGCGATATTTACGCCGACATATTGCAACTGCGCAACACGATCGCCGACGAGGGCCGAACTTATACAGTTCAAACGGAGGGGGGCTTTTTGATTAAGGCTAACCCTGCGGTTGCCATGCTGGCAGACGCCGATCGCCGCTTCAAAAGTTATTTGGTGGAGTTTGGTCTTACGCCTGCCGCCAGGTCAAAGGTGAAAGTAAATGGTGGAGAGAAAGAAGAAGACCCGCTCGCCGAATTCTTCGGCACCTGATCCAGCCACGCAATATGCGCTGGACGTTACCGAAGGGCGAATTATCGCCGGGCCTGATATCCGAAACGCCTGCAACCGTCACCTTAATGATTTAGCCGAAGGTGAAAGCCGGGGGCTGTATTGGGATGTTGATGCTGTTGGCCGCGTGGTTGACTTCTTTGCCAAGGTGCTGAAGTTGAACGGCGGCGAACATGAAGGTGCGCCTTTCGTCCTTCTTGGATGGCAGGCATTTGTTGTTGGCTCACTGTTTGGCTGGAAAAAAGCAAACGGCACGCGTCGATTCAGAACGGCATATATCGAATCAGGCAAAGGCTCCGGCAAGTCGCCATTATCCGCTGGGATTGGCCTCTACTGCCTCGTTGCGGACAAAGAACCGCGTGCTGAAGTTTATGCAGCTGCCACGAAAAAAGACCAGGCGATGATCTTGTTTCGTGATGCGGTGGCGATGGTGAATCAGTCCCCGGCGCTGGCTCAGCGTATCGATCCCTCCGGCGGGGCCGGTAAAGAATGGAACCTGGCATTTTTGCAAACGGGTTCCTTCTTCCGTCCGATCAGTTCTGATGACGGGCAATCAGGGCCGCGTCCGCACTGTTGCCTCATTGATGAGGTGCATGAGCACAAAGACAACAAAGTGGTTGAGATGATGCGCGCCGGGACAAAAGGCCGCAGGCAAGCGCTCATCTTCATGATCACAAACAGCGGTCACGATAAAACCAGCGTCTGCTACGAGTACCACCAGTACGGCAAACAACTCGCCGCCGGTCAGAAAGTTAACGATGCCTTCTTTGCGTTCATCTGCTCATTGGATGAGGGTGACGATCCTTTCAAGGATGAGTCCTGCTGGGCAAAAGCCAACCCCTCAATGGGGCATACGTTCCAACCTGAATATTTACGCGAGCAGGTGGAAGATGCGCGAGGCATGCCGTCAAAAGAAAGCCTGGTCAGACGCCTTAATTTCTGTGAATGGGTGGATGCTGAAAACCCGTGGATCGGTGGCGATATCTGGATGGCATGTGAAAAAACATTCGATATAGAGAGCCTAAAAGGGGAAGAGTGTTTTGGCGGTCTGGATTTGTCCGGCAAACGTGACCTGACAGCGCTGGGGCTGTATTTCCCGCGCATTAAGACGGCGCTGGTGGAGTTCTGGACGCCGCGCGACACGCTGCACGACAGGGCCAGAAATGACCGCGTTCCGTATGATTCCTGGGTACGCGAAAAGTACCTGCATGCCCCAAAGGGCAGCGCTATCGATTACGGTTTCGTTTCTAAACGAATCGCCGAGCTGGCAGCACTCTTTGATATTCGGTCGATCGCCTTCGACCGCTATCACATGGATTATCTCGAGCCTGAATTGCTGGATGAAGGGGTGACCGTACCGTTGGTTCCTCATGGGCAAGGCTTCTTCAAATCGGCGGAGTCGGGCTTGTGGATGCCGCATTCAATCGAGCTGCTCGAGCAACTCATCACCGAGAAAGAAATCACCATCCTGTTTAATCCTTGTCTGCGCTGGAACGCGGCAAACGCGGTTATTGAAGAAGATAAAAGCGGTAACCGGGTATTCAGCAAACGGCGCAGTAATGGCCGCATAGATGGCGTAGTAGGGCTGGCGATGGCCGTCGGTGCTGCTGACGGCGTTGTTGAGGATGACGGCGATATTGATGGCTTTTTCGATGATCCGATCATGGTAGGTATCTGATGGGCAAAAACAAGCAACCTGGGCGCGTTAAAAGCGCCCTTTTAAATTGGCTGGGTGTTCCTATCAGTCTCACTACCGGGACATTCTGGCAAGAATGGTTCGGCACCAGCAGCAGCGGTAAGGTGGTCACTGCCGATAAGGCTATGCAGCTTTCCGCTGTATGGGCTTGCATTCGGTTACTCAGCGAATCGGTTTCCACTTTACCGATGAAAGTCTATCGCCGTGAGGCGGATGGTTCTCGTAAGCTGGCGCAGGATCACCCTGCATACCAGGTGTTGTGCCGCCGTCCGAACCTCGAAATGACGCCGTCCCGGTTCATGTTGATGGTGGTGGCCAGCATCTGTTTGCGGGGAAACGCCTTCATTGAGAAAAAAATGATTGGCAGAAAGCTGGTGGCGCTAAATCCGCTGTTGCCTCAAAACATGGTGGTTAAACGTCTGGATACCGGGCAGTTGCAGTACACCTACACCGAGGACGGCAAAAAGCGCGTGATACCGGTAGACCGGATGATGCACATTCGCGGCTTTGGTCTGGATGGTGTCTGCGGCATGATGCCGCTGAGTTCGGGCCGTGACGTGTTTGGGGCGGCGATGGCCGTTGATGAGTCGGCGGCAAAAATATTTGAAAACGGCCTGCAAACGTCAGGATACATCAGTTCGAAAGTTGCGCTGAATAAAGAGCAGCGAGAGCGTCTGCGCCGATACTTAGCCACGTTCGCCGGTTCAAAAAACGCCGGTAAAATGATGGTGCTGGAGGGGGATTTATCGTACCAGAATGTCACGATGAATCCTGAAGACGCGCAGATGCTGGAGAGCCGATCCTTTAGTATTGAGGAAATCTGCCGCTGGTTCAGGGTGCCGCCTTTCATGGTGGGGCATGTGACTAAGCAGAGTAGCTGGGCATCGAGTGTTGAAGGGATGAACCTGATTTTCCTGACCAACACGCTACGCCCACTGCTGGTGAACATCGAGCAAGAAATCTCACGTTGCCTGCTCGATAGCGATGAAGATTACTTTGCTGAGTTCTCGGTGGAAGGTTTGTTGCGTGCCGACAGTGTTGGCCGCGCTGCGTACTACACCACCGCCCTGCAGAATGGCTGGATGAGTCGCAACGATGTTCGCCGACTTGAAAACCTGCCGCCAATTCCAGGCGGTGAAATCTATACCGTGCAGCTTAACCTGACCCCGCTTGAGGACTTGAAACAGAACAACCTCGGCGCTCAGGCTGTCACTATCACCCGGCTGCACAATTATCTTTTCCCCGATATTCCTGAAGACCAGTCACCGCTGAAAAAAGCGGCGTAGGAGCAATCCCCCATGACAAAAAAACGACTTCCGGTCGCACCGGCGGGGCGTCCCTGCGCGGGCGTTACCTGTGAGCCGCTGCCTTCGGCGCTCGAAAGATGGAATGGCGGTCTAAAGGCCGCTGCCTCTGACGACAATTCTATCTCGGTGTTCGACGTTATCGGCCAGGATTACTGGGGCGAAGGCGTTACAGCGAAACGGATCGCCGGTGCGCTGCGCTCAATGAATGGCGCTGACGTTACCGTAAACATTAACTCGCCGGGCGGGGACATGTTTGAGGGGCTGGCGATTTACAACCTGCTGCGAGAGTACCAGGGCAAAGTAACCGTAAAAGTGTTGGGGCTGGCTGCAAGCGCAGCCTCAATCATTGCGATGGCCGGTGACGAGATTCAAATTGGCCGCGGTGCTTTCCTGATGATCCATAACTGCTGGGTGGTGGCGATCGGTAATCGTCATGACTTTGCTGCAATGGTTGAGTACCTCGAACCTTTCGATAACGCAATGGCGGATATTTACTCCGCCCGCTCCGGACTCGATAGCGACACCGTTAAGCAGTTGATGGACGGCGAAAGCTACATCGGCGGCAGTGATGCCATCGAGAAAGGGCTGGCCGATAGCCTGTTGTCATCCGATGCGGTAAGCAGTGATGAAGACTCACCGGCGGCAGCATTGCGCAAGCTGGATTCCATACTGGCCAAGGCTAATACCCCTCGGTCAGAACGCCGAAAACTTTTGAAAGCCTTAACAGGTAGCACGCCGAGCGCTGTTACCGATCCGACGGGTACGCCGAGCGCTACCGAACCATCCCCTGAAATCCTTGCCAAGCTGAACGCCGCATTAAGCGGGCTGTGCGCGGCGTGCTAATTATTTGGAGAAATTATGTCTGAAGTTAATGAGATTCTGAAAAAAGTCACCGCATCTATCGAAGATGCAACCAGCAAATTTAACGCCAAGGCAGAGGACGCCCTGAAAGAGGCGAAAAAATCAGGCGAGTTGTCCGCAGAGACTAAGGACGCCGTAGATAAAATGGCGACCGAACTGAACGCCATGAAGGCAGCAGAGAAAACGCTGAAGGCCGCGCTGGGTGAGCTGGAGCAGCACGTGGCGCAAATGCCATTGAACCGCGCGGCTGAAGTGGTTCAATCGGTCGGGCAGCAGGTGATTTCTGCGGAAGCGCTGAAAGACTTTGCATCCGGTATTCAGGCCTCACAACGGCTGAGCATTCCGGTTAACGCGACGCTCATCTCTACCGATGTTCCAGGGCAGATTGTGGCCCCACAACGCCTGCCGGGTATCGATACCGCGCCGAAACAACGCCTGTTTATTCGCGACTTGATCGCACCAGGCACCACCGGCTCCAACACGATTTATTGGGTGCAACAAACCGGCTTCACCAACAAGGCTGCTGCCGTGCCTGAAAACACGCCTAAGCCGTACAGCGATATCCAGTTTGCTGAAAAAATCACGCCGGTTCGCACGTTGGCGCATCTGTTCAAAGCCTCCAAGCAGATTCTGGATGACTTTCCGCAGCTGCAATCGACCGTTGATGCAGAAATGCGTTACGGCCTGAAGTATGTCGAAGAGCAGGAAATTCTGTTCGGTGACGGCACTGGCGCACACCTGGAAGGCATCATGCCGCAGGCGTCGAAGTATAAGGCGGCGTTTGAAGTCGCTATGCAAAACGGCATTGACGATCTGCGCTTAGCAATGTTGCAGGCACAACTGGCACGTTTCCCTGCCACCGGCCATGTGTTGCACTTCATCGACTGGGCCAAGATTGAGCTGATCAAGGATACGCTGGGGCGTTATATCCTCGCCAATCCAGCCGCGCTAACCGGCCCGACTCTCTGGGGCTTGCCTGTTGTCGCGACGGAGTCTTCGGCGTTCCTGGGCAAATTCCTGACCGGTGCTTTCAGCGCGGGCGCACAGCTCTTTGACCGTGAAGAGGCAAACGTTGTGATCAGTACCGAGAACGCCGACGACTTCGAGAAGAACATGATCTCGATTCGTTGCGAAGAGCGTGTGGCGCTGGCGGTCAAACGACCTGAAGCGTTTGTTACCGGTGCCTTCACCGTGCCAACCCCACCAACCGGCGGTTAATTATCCGCACCGCATAGCGGCCTTCGGGCCGCTTTAGAGGAGATACCCATGAAGGTTAAAGCACTTGTACCAATCTTGTTCGGTAGCCGGGTGGTGAATGACGGCGAGTTGTTCGAAACGCAGGAGCTTCACGGGCGCGAGCTGATCAAAAAAGGCTATGCCGAGCAGGTGAGTGATGACAATCCTGCAGAGCAGCCAGAGCAGCCAGAGCAGCCAGAGCAGCCAGAGCAGCCAGAGCAGCCAGAGCAGCCAGAGCAGCCAGAGCCAGTCAAGAAAAGCAAAAAGTAAGGTGAGCCATGCTAAAGCTGGAATTGGTGAAAGAGCATTGCCGCCTGGAACCTGATTTCAGTGCGGATGACACCCTAATCGGCGTCTACATCGGTGCGGCGAAAAAGCATGTTGAGATGTATACCCGCCGCACCCTTTACGCCAGCGAATCCGACCCCGGATACGATGCCGACGAAGATCACCTGCTGCTGGATGATGATGTACGCACGGCTATGCTGCTTTGTATCGGGCATTGGTACGCGAACCGTGAGGCCGCGATTGTTGGCGCGTCGGCATCAAAATTGCCGCTGGCTGTTGAGTCTTTACTTCAACCCTATCGGATTTACGGCTTATGAAATCATTACGCGCAGGTTCGCTGGAGTTTCGCATCAAGCTTCTTCGCCCCGTTACGGTTCGTGATGAGCAGACCGGCGCACCGGTCAAATCCTTTGAATTTGTCGCCGAGGTCTGGGCGGATGCGGAGCCGATCTCCAACCGAAAAATTCGCACGGGTGAACAGGGGCAGGTGGTGGAGACCATGCTGTTCACGCTGCGGCCACGGGACGAAATTACCGTTGATTGGCAGGTGGTCTTTCAACAGCGAACCTTTACCGTTCGTGCGCCTGACCGTTCGCAGCGAGACCGGCTGTTAATTACGGCGGAGGCTGATATTCGTCATGATCGAGTATGAAATCAAAGCGTCACTTGAGGCGCTAACGAGTCTGCCAGCATACCCGCTGCTATTGCCTGACCCGGAACAGGAAGGCGTGACGTATCAGAAGGTCAGCAACCCGAAAGTTGATACCGGGCTAGCCAGCACGGCACTGATTCAGGGGCGCTTTCAGGTCGCGCTTTATGTCATCGGCGATTACGTGCGCCTCATTGAACTGGATAAGGCTATTTGCGCCGCCTGGGAGAGCATTCAGCATGGGCATATTGGGCGCTGGCCCGTTCAGACGGTGACACGCGGCACGATGCAACAGGGGGCAACCACTCTCACCAACAACAGCGTTCAGTACCGGCTGGTGCGTGATTACGTCATCTGTTACCCGGAGGACGCCACATGATCAGCGTAAACGTTACGGGCCTTGATTCTCTGGAGCGCCAGCTAAAGGCGATGGGGGATGAAGCGGTCAAGGTATTGCGAGATGCCGGGCGAGCGGCGCTGGAGCCGGTGCTGGAAGACATGAAACAGCATGCCGGATTTGATGAGAGCAGCACCGGGCCGCACATGCGGGACGACATAAAAATCCGCAGTACGAGCCGCATGAACGATCCCCGCTATTTGACGGTAATGACATTCAAGGTCGGCCCGAGCAAGAAGCATCATATGAAGGCACTGGCGCAGGAGTTCGGCACGGTTAAGCAGGTTGCCGCACCGTTTATCCGCCCGGCGCTGGATTACAACAAAACCCGCGTATTACGCATCCTGGCGGCAGAACTCCGCTACGGCATCGAAAACCGGTAGCGACCGCTGCCACAATCATTAAGTGAGGGAAATTATGGCTGATAAAACGTCGCCAGAGTACGCCATGCTTCCGGCTGGCACGGTTGTTAAGTGGGGCGCTGTCGGCGCAGCACCGACGGCCATGAAGGCGCTGGTTAACTGTAAGGCTGTGGGCGAGATGGGGCAGACCGGCAGTTTTGTCGATTGCACGACCCTTATCGACACCACAAAGCAATTTATCTCCGACCTGCCGGAAGGCGCGGAGAAGTCGATCGGGTTTATCGACGATCCATCCAATACCGATTTTGCGGCGTTCCTGACCGCAGCGGACAACCGCGAAACCGTTCAGTTCTATGTTGAGTTGCCGAACGGCCGCACCTCCACCTCGATCCTCTCGCTGTCCGGCTGGAAGATGAACGAAATCACCGCTCCGGCGAGTGAAGTCATTCAGATCACGGTGCAAGGCAAGCAGAACAGCAACACCTGGGGAGCTGTGGCCCCAAAGGTGTGATCAGCGTGACTACCCAGCCGAAGAGCGCTGATCTGGCAGTCGGGGGCAATTTGTCCCTGACTGTTGCGGCTACCTCCAGTAACGGCAAGCCCGTTAAATACCAATGGCAGAAAAACGGCACTGATATCAGCGGCGCAACCTCTGCCACCTATATCAAAAACTCAGTTGTGGCGGCGGATGCAGGCGCTTATCACGTGGTGTTGTCTGCCGAGCGGTCAGACACTGTCAACAGCGCAACCGCAACCGTAACGATTAAGTAAGGACATGGCATGAACCAGAAGAAAATCAACCTCAAGACCGCGCTGCTTCAACCCATCAATACGGCGGTGCCGCACACGCTGTTTGGCGTACCGGTACATATCCGCCGCCTGACCGCCGGTGAACTGATGGATTACGATGAAGGGCTTGGAAAGGCACAGGCAGAGAGTGACCAAAAGGCAGCAACACTGCTGGGCGCTCAGTTGATCCTCTCTGCACTGGTTGACGAGCAGGGTAAATCAGTACCTGCGTCTGATTTGCCTTCACCGGCAGAACTGCTGGCCGCTCATGATAACGCGGCGTTATTTGATGCAATCCGCGCTATCCAGAGCCACAGCTACGGCACGCTGGAGGAAGCCGAAAAAAACTGACCCACTCACCGTGGCTATGGCTGATCTATCAGTTGGCCGATCGCTTCGGTGAGCCTGACGTCAGAAAAATTGCAGCCCTCCCGGCCTCCATTATCCAGCACTGGGAGGCGTTCTATTCGCTGGTGGATAAGGCAACGTCCGATACTGCTACTCCGCCACCTGTCAATCTGTCAGCCCCTGTCGCATCTGATGTTGATGAACAGTGTGCTGCCGTTATGCGAGCGCTCATGTAATGGCCGATGTAGCTACTCTGGCGGTAGCGCTGCACCTGAATTCCGCCAGTTTTAAATCTCAAATTGTCGATTCATTCAGAACGGCAGAAACCGCGTCAAAAAACTTCACGGGCAAGGCGCAGCAGGAAAGCCAGAAAACCACCGAAGCGCTGACCCAGATAGGCAATCAGGCGAAGCGCACCGGCGGTCAGCTTAACTCGTTGAGTGGTGCGCTCAGCGCCAGCCAGGGCGGCTTCGAAGGGCTGCGAAGTGTGATCAGCGGTCTGGCCGGTGGGAGTAACATCGCGGTCAGCACGCTGGCCAATACGTTAATCCCGACGCTCGATCGCACTTTCATCGGTTTTAAGGGACTGACTAGCGGCTGGGAAGCCCAACGCGAAGCGGCAAAGGCTGCTGCCCTTGAGTTTAACAAGGCGGCGCAGGGCCAGATTGAACAGGCGCAATCTGCACGCCAGCAAGCTCAGGCGCAGTTCGACGCGGCTAAGCGCACCCGTGAACAGGCGCAAGCCTCCCGCGAGCAGGCGCAGGAAATGGCGCGCTTCTATGCGGCCAAAAATCAGGAAAACCAGCTCTACGGTCTTTCGGTCAGCTACCAGAAAGAGTACGCCGATATTCACCGCAAGGTGCGCGAGGCTGATCTCGCCGAGGTCAGTGCCAAGGAAAAAATGGCGCAGGCATCAAAAGCGGTGCTGGCGGCGGACATTGCTGAATCCCAGGGCAAAACCAATCTGCTTTCCTCCCTGAACCAAATCAGTGTGGCCAACAAGGAAGTTTCCTTTACGGCGCGCGCGGCAGCGGTCAGCACCAACCTGATGAAAAGTGCGTTGGCGCTGCTGGGTGGCCCGGTAGGCTTAAGCATCATGGCGGCGGTTGCCGGTGCCACAGCATTGTATACCGCGTTCCAAAAAGGGGAGGCAGAGACCAAGGCATATACCGCAGCGCTTCAAAAGTCAGGGCTTCAGGCCATTATGACGGTGAATGATCTGCGCATGCTGACGATGACGCTCGGCGGCACAGAGAATGCGGTTAAGGCTGTCACCAGCGCCGCCGGCGCAGGATTCGGTGGCAATATGCTGTCGGACATAGCTGAAACCGGCACACGGATGAACGAGCTGGGTATGTCATCCGATGATCTTGTTTCGACGCTATCAAGCCTGAGCGGTGAACCTCTAAAGGCAATGGAGGCATTGACCAATCAGGGCGTTCAGCTCAACACCACGTTTATCGATCACATCGCCACGCTGTCCAGGCAGGGCAAAACCAGTGAAGCGACGGCGTTACTTCAGCAGAAATACCTTGATGATGTGAAAGCCAAAGTCACCGAGCAGGAGAACAGCGTCAGCGGCTTGGCGTCTATCTGGAAGTCGCTGAAAAATGAAGTAGCGTCCGCGTTCGATATCATCGGTCAGGCACACATGAAAACCGGCCAAGCGCAGGCACTGGCACAGGGCGTTAAGCTGGATATCAGCAACGATACCGCTAACGAGGTGAAGAAAACCAACGAAGAGCTGTACAAACGGCGGCAACAGGAACAGGAAGCCGCCCGGAAAGAGCTTAAGTTACAGAATGAAGTATCCGCTGCTATTAAGGCTGGTGCTGATCCTAAAAAGGAACAAGCCCGCCTAACGGGGATTGTATCGGCGCAGTTTAAGGCCGGGAAACTGACTGCAGACGAATATGCGCAGGCGCTGAAGGGCATTAACAAGCAGTATGGCACAAAGTCTAAAGGGGCAGCGTATAGCGATAGTGAAGGGGTAAGGCGTCTGCAACAGTTGCAGCAACAATCCTCTGTGCTACGCGCGCAGGCGCAGGATACCGACAAGTTGACCGAGTCACAGAAAAAGCTGGTGGCCTTCGATCAGGAGATTGCAGGGCTTCAGGGTAAGAAGCTGACCGCCGGTCAAAAAAGCTTGTTGTCCATGCAAGACCAGATCAGGGCGCAATTAACCGAAAATGTGGCGTTGGAAAAGGCAAACCGCGAAAGGGAGATTGGCAAAAAACTGTTGGAACAAACCCGTAGCCTGGTGATGGAAACGGCCGCGAAACAGCAGGAGTACGCCAACCGTAATGCGCAGATGACCATGTCAACTGATGCCTACGATCAGATGGTGGCTGAGCAGCAAATCCGGCAGTCTTTCCAGCAACACCGTATGCAGTTGGACAAGGAAGTGACGGACAAAACGTCCGAGCAGTACATGCAACAGACGGCCATTCTCGCCAGTGAGCAGCAGAGGCAACTCGATATTGTCCGTAATGCTGCGCAGGAAAAAGCGGCTATCGAGGGCGATTACACCGCAGGGCTGAAAAAGGGAATGATGGACTGGTCAGCCAATGCCGGTAACGTTTATGGACAGGTGAAAGACGCTACCACCCGAACATTTGACGGCATGACCGGTATGTTGGCCAACTTTGTCACCACAGGCAAAGCCAGTTTTAACGACTTCGCCAAGTCTGTCCTGACCGATCTCGCCAGCATGATGATCAAGATGGCGATGTTCAACGCACTGAAAGCCGGAATGAACTTCTTCGCACCCTCCGGCAATGACCCAGGGCAAGTACCGATGTTCGCCAACGCAAAAGGCGGCGTTTATTCGTCGCCGTCACTGAGCGCGTACAGCGGCCAGATCGTCAGCAATCCCACCATGTTTGCATTCGCTAAGGGCGCTGGCCTGATGGGCGAGGCTGGCCCGGAGGCGATCATGCCACTCAAACGTGGGGCGGACGGTTCGCTGGGTGTGCGGGCTATTGGTATGCCACAGCAGGCTGCTGCTGCGCCGAACGTCTATATCACCATTGAAGGTGGCGGAAATGTTAATACGCAGGCCGATCAGGGCTGGGAAGAGTTCGGTAAGCAGATGGGCAACATCGCCGCGCAGGAAAGCCAGAAGGTCATCAACCGGAACCTGAAGCCTGGCCAGCCTATCTGGAAAGCAATCAAGGGGATGTAATGGCCATTCAGACATTCAACTATCCGGCGCGCGTCAATGCCGCCGGTGATACCCGATTTCGTATCAGGAAAGCACAGTTCGGCGATGGCTATATGCAGGTTTCCGGTGACGGTATCAACCCGATCATTCGCTCATGGGATTTGACCTTTATCGGTAAGTACAACTACATCACGTCTATCATCACCTTTCTTGAAGATCATCAAGGGGTGAAGTCATTCCAGTGGACACCACCGAACAACGTTCCCGGCCTATACCGCTGCGAAGGCTATAAGCCTGTTGCAATGGGCGGCGATAATTATTCACTGACGGCCACGTTCACCGAGGCCTTCCACGTTTAACCGAGATTAATCATGTTGAATACAGACCTGCAGAAGTTGGAGCCGGGCAACCGCGTTCGCCTTGTTGAAGTGGACGGGACAAAGTTCGGCGCTGATATTCTGCGCTTTCACAGCGACACGCTTCCCTATACGCCGGAAGAGCTTGCCGCTGCTGGCGGGGACGAAACGAAACTACCAGCAAAATCGATCTGGTGGCAGGACAAGGAGTACGGGCCGTGGCCGTTTTCCGTTGAGGGGCTGGAAATATCCTCCGACAGCCAAAGCACGGAGCCGAAATTGACGGTTGCCAATATCAACGGCCTGATCACTGCGATTTGCCTTCAGTTTGAAGATATGGCACAGGCCAAGGTGCTGATCCACGATACGCTGGTGCATTACCTTGATGCCCGAAATTTTCCAGAAGGGAACCCAACGGCCGACCCGGTGCAGGAAAAGCTACAGGTGTTCTACATCGATCGCAAAGCGACGGAGAGCGATGAGGCGGTGGAGTTCGAACTCTCCAGCCCGGCAGACCTGCGGGGATTGCGCATCCCGACACGCCAAATCCACAGCCTGTGCACCTGGTGTTCGCGTGGATTGTATCGCACCGGTAAGGGCTGCGATTACGCAGGCACGCGATACTTTGACGACAAGGGCAATCCGGTGGATGACCCAAGTAAAGATCGGTGCGGTGGGCTGCTGAGTGATTGCCAAAAACGTTTTGGTGAGACTGAGCCTTTACCGTTTGGCGGCTTCCCCGGCGCAGCGCTGATTAAGCAGTAGGTAGAGTTATGAAAGAGAAAACCATAGCGGCCATTATGGCGCACGCCGAGGCAGAGTATCCGCGCGAGTGCTGCGGCATCGTGGCGCAGAAATCCCGCGTTGAGCGTTACTTTCCCTGCCGTAATTTGGCAGATAATCCCACCGAGCAGTTTCACCTGTCACCAGAGGATTATGTGACCGCTGCCGAGTGGGGGACGATCACAATGATTGTGCACAGTCACCCGGATGCCACCACGCAGCCGAGCGAGCTGGACAAAGCCCAGTGCGACGCGATGGAGTTGCCCTGGGCGATTGCAAGCTGGCCGGAGGGTGACTTGAGAACGATCATGCCGCGCGGGGAATTGCCGCTGATAGGTCGCCAGTTCGTGCTGGGGCATACCGACTGCTGGGGGCTGATTATGAGCTATTTCCGGCAGGAGCACGGCATAGCGCTCCAGGATTACCGCGTTGATTATCCGTGGTGGGAGCGGGGCGAAAATCTCTACGTGGACAACTGGCACGACTGCGGTTTTCGGGAGTTCGACGGCCCACCGATGCCGGGTGACATGGTGATTATGCAGGTTTCTGCACCGGTGGCGAACCATGCCGGTATTCTGCTCGAAGACGGCATGCTACTGCACCACATGTACGGCATGCTTAGCCAGCGGGTGCCTTACGGTGGCTATTGGAAGGAGCGAACTGTGAAGGTGCTGCGCCACAAAGAACTGATGTGATGCTATCATTCCACTTTTCAGCTTAAGGAAAAGGGTTATGAGAAATTTAATGATTGGGTTAGTGGCACTGGGTTTGACGGGGTGTGCGATGAATTATTCAGATATTAGAAAAAATCCAACGCAAACCTTTACGACCACTAAATCTCTGGAGCAAATGGAAACATGTTTAATTCCAAAGTTAGACAGTGAAACTTATAACGGGCCTGCAATTAACACAACAGTCAAACCTTTAGAAAATGGAGTGACTTTAGTTCCATTGGCGGGGTTAGAGTTTATCGATTTAATTAAAAGTAATGCTGGAACGGAAGTTGTTTATTATGGGGAAGGGACAAAGTCTATTCTTTTCCCTGAGCGAAGAATAAAAGTTACCTTAAAAGCGATTAAATCTTGCTTATAGGGTCTTGAAAATAATAAGTCGAGGCGTTATGTCTTTTATTGATATACCATTGCGAACAGTACGATTTCATGGCCCAATGGTCGGCATCTTTGGAAAAAAATTTGAATATCGTGCTCACAATGTACCAAAGGCTATTGATGCCATGAAAAATCTCCTGCCCGGCTTTGAACGCTATATGCTTGAAGCACACAAACGCGGCCTGACATTTTCTATTTTCGTCGGTAAACGTAATGTAGGGCAGGATGAGCTGGCGTTCACCAAAGGGTCTGAAGATATTCACCTTGTTCCCGTCGTGATTGGTAGTAAGCGCGCTGGCTTATTCCAAACTATTTTAGGTGTCGCGTTGATTGGGGCCGCGATGCTAACCGGCCCTGCTGGATGGGCGGCTTTTGGCTCTACTGGTACGTTTGGTGGAGTGTTGGCAATGAGTGGCGCTGCAATGGCTCTCGGCGGCATTGTCCAAATGCTCTCCCCTCAAATGGGCGGATTGCGCATGCGCCAAGACCAGGACAACAAACCGAGTTATGCCTTTGGAGGGCCGGTGAACACAACGGCACAGGGTAATCCTGTTGGTGTGCTATACGGCACACGCGAGATAGGCGGAGCTATTATCTCTGCTGGTATTTACACTGAAGAACAACAGTAAACTGAGAGGCAGGAGGATATATGAGAAAAAACCATATTGGAGAAAATGGAAAGGAAAAGCCAGCGGAGTCTAAACCGCTGGCAGAACATAAAATTCTACATTGGGTAGATAAAAAAGGAGTTACTGTTTTGCGGTTAGGATTGCTTTCGTAGCCTTGGCAATTCTTGCAAGCTCAACGTGGCTTGTTGCCCCTTGGTTATTTTCAATCGACTTATCTAGCTTGCTGAATAACTCTTCTTTCTTTTCCTCTGAATCACCAACTACGGTTGATGCAAGGGCTACAAATGCAGAAACCAAAGCAAATGCTGTGTCCTCAGAATTTGATGGTACATCGGTATTAATTGATTCGAAATTATATTCTTTCATATCTTTCCTCTGAAGTTAATCAGCCATCCTCTGATTTAAACACCCATGCCTCTACATGGGTGGGCTGAGCCATTACAAGATAGTGTCTTAATTTTATCCGTAAACCCTGATATTTGATCAGTGTATTCACTACGCCGCTTATCGCGGATTTTTTCATTGGTGCAATATGGACAATGTAACGATAAAAGGCCGCAAAGGCGGCGGTGGCGGTGGCCACACGCCGGTAGAATCGCCGGACAGCATTCAATCGATAGCCAGAGCGAAGATGTTATTTGCCCTGGGAGAGGGAGAGTTTGCCGGTGGGCTGGATGGCACAAACATTTTTGCTGACGGCACCCCCGTACTTAATGCCGATGGCTCTGAAAATTTCCCCGGCTTCCGCTGGGAGTTTCGCCCAGGAACGCAGGCACAGGAATATATCCAGGGTATTCCTGCTGTCGAAAACGAGATCACCGTCGGCACAGAACTGAAAAGCGGCACGCCGTGGGTGCGGTCAGTATCGAACCTGCAGCTTTCCGCTGTGCGTCTGCGCTTTGGCTGGCCGATGCTGCAAAAGCAAGAGGACAACGGCGACGTTAACGGCTACCGCATCGAATACGCCATTGATGTGGCCACCGATGGCGGCAGCTATCAGGAAATGTTAACGGCAGCAATCGACGATAAAACCACCTCGCTGTATGAGCGTTCTCACCGCATCAACTTACCGAAGGCCACTACGGGCTGGCAGGTACGCGTTCGCCGGTTGACGCCTAACGCCAACAGCGCCCGGATCGCCGACCGTATGAACATCGAGGCGCTGACCGAAATTATCGACGCCAAGCTGCGTTACCCAAACACAGCGCTGCTGTACGTTGAGTTCGACTCCAAACAGTTTCCGAATATCCCGAAGATCAGCTGTGCGCCTCGCGGACGGGTTATCCGCGTGCCTGACAATTATGACCCGGAAACGCGAAGCTATACCGGCGTTTGGTCGGGGGGCTTTAAGTGGGCCTACAGCGATAATCCGGCCTGGGTGTTCTACGACATTATTCTGGCTGACCGTTTTGGCCTGGGCGATCGCATCGACTCAACCAAGGTATCCGAGTCTGAACTGTACCGCATCGCGCAGTATTGCGATCAGCCGGTGCCAGATGGTCGCGGCGGTGATGGCATGGAGCCACGCTTTACCTGCAACGTTTACATTCAATCCCGCGAGGATGCCTGGACGGTGCTGAGCGATCTGGCGGGTATCTTCCGTGGCATGACCTATTGGGGACAAAACCAAATGGTCGCCCTGGCGGATATGCCGCGCGATATGGACTTCACCTATACTCGTGCCAACGTTATCGACGGCAAGTTTACCTATTCGTCGGCCAGCGAGCGCACCCGCTACAGCACCGCGATGGTCAGTTGGTCTGATCCGGCGAACCACTACGCCGATGCGATAGAGGCCGTATTTGATAGCGACCTGGTGCGCCGGTACGACGTGAACCAAACCGAGCTGACAGCGATCGGTTGTACCCGCCAGAGCGAGGCAAACCGCCGGGGCCGCTGGGCATTGCTGACCAACAGCAAAGACCGCACGGTTACTTTCTCTGTTGGCCTCGATGGCATGATCCCCATGCCTGGGCATATCGTCGGCGTGGCCGATCAGATGGTTGCCGGTCGGGTGATCGGTGGCCGTATCAGTGCGGTGGACGGTCGCAAGTTGAAGCTGGACAGAAAGCCAGGCGCTAAAGTCGGCGACCGCCTGATCGTTAACCTGCCTTCAGGTAAAGCGCAGGCACGCACCGTGCAGGCGGTGAATGATCGCGTGGTGACCGTTACCACTGCCTATAGCGAGATACCCGTGCCGGAGTCTGCCTGGTCTATCGACGCTGACGATCTGGCGGTGCAGCTCTACCGCGTGGTGGGTATCGCTGACAATGGCGACAACACCTTTACCATTAATGCAACCGAGCATGACCCGAACAAATACGCTCGTATCGATACTGGCGCGCGTATCGACGATCGCCCGATATCAATTATTCCTCCTGGCGTGCAAGCCCCGCCGAAAAACATCACCATCGACAGCTACTCCTCGGTGAGCCAGGGTATCGCCATTACCACCATGCGCGCCGCCTGGGGGGCAGTGGATAACGCGATAGCGTATGAGGCGGAATGGCGGAAAGATAATGGTAACTGGGTATCGATGCCGCGCACGTCTGCGTTGGGATTCGAGGTGCCAGGCATTTACGCCGGGCGCTACCTGGTGCGCGTGCGGGCCATCAACGCCAGTGACGTATCGTCTGTCTGGGCGACGTCGATGGAAACCTACCTGAAAGGGAAAGAAGGCAAGCCGCCGGTGCCGGTCGGCTTCAAGGCTTCTCCGTTACTTTGGGGTATCCAGCTCGATTGGGGATTCCCAGACGGGGCCGAGGACACGCTGAAAACCGAAATTCAGTATGCAGATAACGCCGCCGGGAATAACGCGATGTTGCTGGCCGATATCCCGTATCCGCTGCACACTCACACCATGACCGGGTTGAAGGCGGGGCAGGAGTTCTGGTTCCGCGCTCGTCTGCAAGACCGTACTGGCAACCAAGGCGACTGGACTGGCTGGATTAAGGGGCAGTCGAACGCTAACGCCGGTGACTACCTGGAGAGCATTGGCGATGGGTTCCTGACCGACAAGGACGGCGACCGCCTCACCAGTGATATAAACACAAACATTGAGGCTGAACTACAGAACGCGCTGGCCAACAACGCGACGGTTGAACACCAGTGGGCGCAGTACGGCACGGTGCGGGCTGACATCCTCATCGTGAAAACCACGATTGCGGAAGTCGATCTGGCAATGGCCGAACTGTCTACGCAGGTGCAGGCGCAAATTGATGACGTTACAGCGGTACTGGAGGACAAGCTGACGGCCACGGTTGATGCCGACGGCGCAACGGCAATCCACACACTGAAAGCTGGTGTGAGGGTTAACGGCGTGTTCTACAACGCGGGCATGTCGATCGCCGTGCTGGCGGAAACCGGCAAACCCGTTATCACGCGCATCGGATTTAACGCCAATCAGTTCGTGCTGATGAGCGGCAGCGGCGACACGCAATACTCGCCGTTCGCAGTGATTAATGGCCAAGCATTTCTTAGTGATGCGTTTATTCAATATGCATCCATTGACACTGCTCATATTAAGGATGGGGCCATTGTGAATGCAAAAATCAGTGGTTTCATTCAGTCAGATGATTATGTTGCAGGCGTTCGTGGTTGGCGCTTAGATAAAAGCGGCGCAGGGGCTGGTCAAATCCAGATTAACGGCGGCGACGGTAACGGGCGCATGGAGATACGCGGCGACCAGATCAATGTTTATGACGCTGGCGGTAATCTGCGGGTGAGAATGGGGAGGTTGTAGCGTGGCGTATGGCCTGTGGATGAATGGCAAAGAGCTGGCGGCGGTTAATAGCATTTCACTATTAGTCAACGATAAAGAACCCTGGGCGGATGGCAATAAACAAAAAGTTTACACCCCGCCTGATTACGTCGCTGGGAACCCGGTATTTCTGGTTGGTCAGACCGGGTATATATTCGGCAGTCAGACAACTCCCCCGTCTTACGGCGGGGTTACTGGATGGCGAACTGATGGGAGTAGGATAATTGTTGATTTTACCAATGCAAATCAGCAGGCCTTCTTTACCGAGTTCAGCATATACCAGGTTCAACCGCCGCAATCAGTTTCCGGTACGTATGGAATAATGATTCAAAACTCGGTGGACTGGATGAGCATTAACAGTTCGTCCAGGCTGGGTTTTGTTGCCTGGAAAGGGGAAGTGACGATTAACGGCAAATGGACATTGCCAGTCGTTCAAAACGATAATACCAAGGTTGTCTTTGTACGGTGCGATGACCCCGGCGTTTCTATTTACCATGCTGTGCAATATAACGAATTAACGGTATCGCGTGATAATGGTTCGGGTGAAGCGGTGTTAACCACAGCCAATGTGAAAGTGGTCATTATGAACAGCGGTTATTACCCACCGACGCCACGCGGTTACGGAATGGTGATTAAGAACGCTGCCGGTAATAACACATTCACCAGCGATACAGAGCCGTTAGTCTGGGATGGTCGCTCGGTTAATGTCGGCAGGAACCCAGAGGATTTGGTCGATACGGGGATAGCCAAGCCAATGATCCCCCTGGCCGTTAATGCATTTATGCGTGGCGATTCTCAAGGTAGCGGCGGGGTTTATAACTACTACAGCTGCGGCTATCGGTTTAACGGCAGCGCCGTCCAATTCTGGCGTTCTGAATCAGGGAGAAAAATACAGACCCAGTGGAATACCTCAAACCGATGGTACTCGTCACAGATGCCGCTCATGGTTATAAACGCAGCCCATTACTTCTAACAACCGGCCACTGAGCCGGTTTTTTTATGCAACGATTTAGGAGAGCATCATGCCCGCAGGCACTCTTACCCTAACGAACAACTCCGCCGTAGTGAAAGGTACGGGGACAGCGTTCAATACCGAGCTGAAAGCCGGTGATTTCATCGTGAGCGTTGTCGGCGGCGTAACCTATACGCTACCGGTGAAAACCGTTGATAGCGCCACACAGGCGACGCTGATTAAAGCCTATGACGGCCCAACGCAGGCGGGTGCAGCATGGTATGCCGTACCGCGCGACGCGATGAACACCATCACCGCCCAGCTGGCCGCAGAGACGGCGAAAGCGCTACGCGGGCTGAACCTCGATAAAAACAACTGGCAACAGGTATTCAGCGGCACCGGAAACATTACGGTGACGTTACCTGACGGCAGCACTTACACCGGCCCGGCCTGGAATAGTTTTACCGCTGCATTGGAAAATAAAGCCGCTAAAGGGTTAAACAACGATATAACCCAGCTGAAGGCATTGAGCACAGCAATCACAGTTGCGCAGGGAGGCACGGGAGCAAAAGACGCTGCTACTGCACGCACAAATCTTGGCCTTGGCAACTCTGCGACCAGAAACATCGGCACAACATCAGGGACTGTTGCCGCTGGTGATGATGTGAGGCTGGGGACCATAGACAATAAAACCGGCGGGCTGATTACCAGTGCAGTACGAATTCAGGGAACGGGAAGCATCATATCGAATGCGTGCACGGCGATAGGCTGGGATGGTTCCAATGGCGTCAGTGAATTCGTCAATAACCGAGGACAGGGAACTGGGGGGTTCAGATACCGTATCGCAAATGCAACAGGCGGGCTGGTAGTGGCATTTTCAATGTCATCTGATGGGAATGCCTATGCTGCGAACGGAAAATGGGTAGAGAGTTCAGATATAAGAATTAAGGATAATGTTCGCCTCATAGAAGACCCACTTGGGAAAATGAAAAAGCTGCGCGGCTATATGTGGAATCTTAAATCTAATGGAAGCGCAGGTGTTGGCTTTATTGCACAAGAAATACAAGAAGTGTTTCCAGAATCAGTGTTTATTTCCGGCGACATGGAGTTGAGTGACGGCACGATTGTAAAAGACGTTCTAGCCCCAGACAGTTCAGGTGTTTCAGCTGGACTACATCACGAAGCGATTCTTGCGTTGATGGAAAAAATAGAACGACTGGAAGCTGCAATGGATAACCTGAAAAAATAAAAAGCATGGGGATTATTAAATGGTATTAATCAGCGGAGTTTTAAAGGGGCCTTACGGTGATTCTCGTTCTGGCGTAACTATTACTATGCGCTCAATGAAAACATCATCCACGGTGTTGAATTTGGCAAAGTCGCAATCTGTCACCGATGATACGGGCCGCTATTCGCTTAATGTAGAGCCTGGTGCCTACGAGGTGATTGTGTCAGTTTATGGCGCACAACCGGAGCGAGTAGGCACGATAGAGGTTTATACCGACTCCCTACCCGGCACGCTCAATGACTTCTTGCGCCGCCCTGGTGAAGATGACATTACACCGGAAATTGTGCAGACGGTCGATCGCCTGCGTGCCGATGCAGCGTTGTCAGCAGATAAATCAGCGGCATCGGCAGCGGCGGCAAAAATTAGCGAAAACAATGCGGCGGGAACTCTTGCCAGCGCTATAAAAAATGGTGGTTATGGTCAGATTGTTCCTCCACGAATTAATGGTCCAATAGGTGCGCGACGTTATTGTAAAATTGCAGAATGCCCCATATCTTCAACCGGAGCCACCGCAGTGCATTTTGCCGTTATTGGAGGTCGAAATTATGGCGTTATAGGAATGGACATTAAATATGTGTATTTTACTGGCAGAGGGTCAACTATAACGTCGTTACATGCGCGCGGGCTTGAAATCCTCTCGCTAGGTTTAACACCAAATTCAGTAAGTGATATTGAGTTTGGCACCCTATATAACAATACAATTTCACGTTGGGAGCTATGGGTTTGTGGTCCGGCATTCAATGTGCCAAATATAACACTGCTAAGCAGCATTCGTGAAAGCCCCATGTTGGATGTTGTACCAATGGGTGATTACAAATGGCAGGCTGAGCAGCCTCTAGGATATAAAGCTTACGCCATTAAAAATACCTGGTCAGATTACAACGCTACCGTAGACGGTAACGGATTCCTGAAAGCAGCATCGCCGATCGCCAGGTTGGCGAGTTCTCCGGAGTCAATGCAAGACGACTATCTTTCTGGCGGTTTTTCACTCTCTGGTTGCGCGGCTGTGAACGGTGAGGCGGAAGGAGTATCAGCTGAGCGTGTTTCAGTTGGCGTTTACAAAGTCACCGGCGCTTTAGGTTTTGCGGAAGATGGCTGGAACATCGAAGTGCCGCAGGACGTGAACGGCAACCGTCTGTGCTTTGTCTCAGCCAACACCGGCAAGGATGGCACAATCTATGTGAAGGTCAGCAAACGCCGTTTTGACATCGACACAGCCGCGATTGTGGCCGGTGATCCGATGGATATTCCGGCTGGGCGTTGGATTGATCTGCGCCTGGAAATGCCTGTGCGCGAGGTTGAAGTTGCACCGGAAGCCGAGGAGGAAACCGCAGCTCTTGAAAATGAGAACGTTGACCCTATCTAAAATCTGCTGCCCCGTTGCTGGCCTCGTATTGTTCGGACGGTTGAACATCGGCAGGGGCAGCACCTATCACTTGTAAAGCACATCAAAATTAAAAGCTATGGCCGCATCAACGGCTTTACCTTGAGTCTGAAACGGCACATCTGATACGAGCGGCCAGCCTCCCTTATGTAAAACATAAAGCCAGTGCTGGCCCTCTTCATCTTCGCGGATTGCGAAAAAAGGTGGGCTGTTCTGCTGTGGCTCTGGGTATCTGTCATTCTCATTGAGAACGAAAATCTGCCGCCCGGCGAGGGTAATGCTACCCATAGATGTCACTCATCAGCCATTGTTCTGACTCTTCAAACATATCTTCAAGAAGCCGATTTAACTTTTCTCTGTCGCTTTTGTTAGCGTCGCTAATGAGTCCGTTCGTTTGCATCGGCTTTACTTTCACCTCTGCATCAGGGAACACCCGATGTACCCGTCTTGTCAGTTCTGCTTTGATTATCTCTGCCGCGTCAGGCAAACCTTTAACATTACGTTGGTCAAAAATCAGCGCTACGAACATTCGCACCTCCGAGTAACTGTATGCATATACAGTAATGTTGTTCGATGAACTCGTGTACGTCAAGCAATAACCGGTTTCGTGAGGTGAATTGAAGAAAATGATGTGTACAAAATTGCGTACCACATGAATTTTTTTTAAATAAAAAATCAATAATATCAGTATATTAAATTAATTGTTTTGTAATCGTGAATGTAAAATGTGGCCGTTGCCTTGCTGCTCAAAATCGCGTCTCTTCAGTGGCGGATACAATATGCCTCTATTGTAACGGCGTGGGGAGCGATGCCAAGCGGCGGTTAGCGAAATGCGCGCAATTACGCACGGCGATAATAATTCAGCCGTTGATGAAAGTAGGGGAGCAGGTGGTCGGGGACCTGTTGTTCTGTTTCCGCCTGAGTGGAGGCGATGCCGTAGCGTTCGTTGTAGATCACGCTGATGGCCAGCAAATCGGTTTCTATTTTCTCGCGTTGCGCCTGCGGTAAGCTATCCAGCTTTCGAGCCATCGTTATCTCCCTGTTAACCTTAGGGCATAATAGGATCGTTAGCGGATATTGTCCCTACCCATTCCGGGGGGCAGTCGACGCCTGAGCGCCGGGTTGCGCGCAAGGCGCCTGGCCGTGACGGGCGGCGAACTCGCTCTCTGCGTGATGTGCCTGAAAGCGATCCACGCGTTGATACAGCGAACAGGCGCCGCCGATCACCGCCACCCAAAACAGGGTGCATAGCAGCAAAACCCCCAACCAGATTTTTTGGTTATAGGTCATAAGTCCTCCACGGACGAAAAGAGAAATAACATTGACCGTTAAATTAAATCAGGGGTTACATCAATGGTATTTAAACAGCAGGGATTAATCGTAATCTTGTCCCGACTCTTTTGTTACTAAACCCATGATGGATGTTTCAAAAGATTCCTTAAGATAATATTAAGAAAAGTGTTTAAGGGCGCCGTAATTCTATTTAATAATTGTTTAATTATCCGCAGATACAATCTTCCACATTCAATGCCAATGTGGGTGACAATTATGAAAACGCTGCTGTTGACCGGCGCTACCGGCTTTCTCGGTGGTGCGGTTCTTGAAAAATTATTGATTGAAAATCAGTCTATTAATTATCTTTTACTGGTGCGCGCCGACGATGCGCAGCAAGGGCTGGCCCGTATTCGCGCGAATATGGAAAAATTTAATATCGACGCGAATCTGCTGTCTAAAATTACGATAGAAAATATATTGTTGGGCGACCTTTCCGAGCCAGCCGACTTTTTAACTGACGCACGCATTAACAAAGTCACGCACGTTATTAACTGCGCGGCCGTTGCTTCTTTCGGTAATAACCCGCTCATTTGGAAGGTAAACGTAGAAGGCACACTGGCCTTTGCCGAAAGAATGGCGCAGGTGCCGGGATTAAAACGCTTCCTGCACGTCGGTACCGCCATGTCCTGTTCGCCGGAGCCGGGTTCGCTGGTGTCGGAGAGCGGCGAGTTTGAGGAAGACGCCGAGCACCTGGTGGAATATACGCGTTCCAAATCCACCATCGAACAGCTGATGCGCCAGCGCTGCCCGCACATGCCGCTGACCATCGCCCGTCCGTCGATCGTCGTGGGCCACACTCGCTTGGGCTGCCAGCCTTCCAGCAGCATTTTCTGGGTGTTCGGCATGGCGCTGATGCTGCGCAAGTTCATGTGTTCGCTGCAGGACAATATCGATGTGATCCCGGCGGACTACTGTGCGGATGCGTTGGTGATGTTGATGAACAGCGAAACGCTCGAGAACGACGTTTATCATATCTCCGCCGGTGAGGAGAGCAGCGTCAGCTTTGCCGAAATCGACCGCGCCATGGCGGCGGCGCTGGAAAAGGCGCCGGTGGGCGATGAGTATGCGCAGGTGACGTATGACGCGCTGGTGAAAATGCGCCGTCAGCTGAAAGACATTTTCGGCCCGTGCAACGAGCGGCTGATGCTCAAAGCGATGCGCCTGTACGGATCGTTCGCCATGCTCAACGTGCGTTTCAGCAACGAGAAAATCCTCAAGCTGGGCATGCCGAAACCGCCGCGCTTCACCGACTACATCGCCGGCTGCGTGCAGTCGACCCGCGGGTTGTCCATTCAGCAACAGATGGTGGTGGACTTCAAATAACCGCCGGGCGCCCTGGGCGCCCGACGCTGTGGTCCGTTACCAGGACGAAGATGACCAGAAGACGCGGCCGAGCACCACCAGTTGCTCTTTGCGCTGCTGATAGCTGAGATGCTCGTCCTGGTACTCTTCCCGGTTGAGGGAGCGGATGATGACGCCGCCGTCCGGCTGCTCGATAAGCACCTTCACCCGCAGCAAATTGCCGTGGCGGATGGCGTAGGTCTTGCCCTCGCGGATGCGCGTGTCGTCGGTGTTGATGCCGACCACGTCGCCGTCCTGCAGGCGCGGTTCCATGCTGGAGCCGGAGATGCGGATAATGCGCGCGGCGTTGACCGCCACCCCCATCTTGTGCAGATAGTAACGGCGAAAGATCAGCGAAAACTCCTCGCGATCGACGATTTCGTAGCAGCCGTCGCCGGCGGAAAAATCGATATCCAGCAGCGGGATCTCCACAAACTCTTCCTTGTCTTGTTCGGTATCTTCCCATACCACCGGTTTCAAGCGGGCGGGTTGGAAGTCCGACTCCGCCGCCACGTTGTCAAACGGGCGCACCAGCTGCTTTTCATGAAACACGTCGAACCAGCCCTTGGGCAAATTCAGCTTGGCCTCGATCCGCCTGGCCAGATTGTCGCCAAGATTGCGGGAGGATTTCTCCCCGATGATTTGGCTCAGCGTCGGCGCGGAAGACTCAACCAGCGTGGCGAATTCATTCTGGTTGACGCCTTGCCGGGCGTAGCGGGCCATCAATTCGCGCAGATTGTTGCGCCTGATTTCTTTAGTTTCCATCGTGCAATGATCGCACTCTTTAGCAAAAAGGTAAATAACGATTTTGCTAAAAAATACTTGCGCATTATTTAGCAATTAGCTAAAACAAAAAGGGTGAGCCAAGGGTTCACCCGTGCGGGGCGGTCTGTCATGATGAGGGGCCGCTCAGTGAAATCAAACGAGAGAGGGACTTTACGATGTACAAGATTGATTACAATAGCTACCGATCGGTCGCCAGCTTCGGCCACCGCGTGCGCTTTCTGGTGCTGCACTACACGGCGCAAAACTTCGCCGACTCGGTGAAGTCGTTGACCGGAAAATCGGTCAGCGCGCACTATCTGGTGCCGGATCCGACCGAGGCGACCTATCAGGCGGCCGGCTTCAGCGGCGTGCGCATCTTCAACCTGGTGGACGAGAATGAGCGCGCCTGGCATGCCGGCAGCAGCCAATGGGGCACCCGCAGCAATATCAACGACACCTCGATCGGCATCGAGATCGTCAACCTGGCGAGCGGCGACGGTGGAAACATCACCTTCCCGCCGTTCAATCCGCAGCAGATCGAGGCCGTCACCCAGCTGGCGCAGAACATCCTGCAGCGTTATCCGGACATCTCGCCGGTGAACGTGGTGGCGCACTCGGACATCGCGCCGGGCCGCAAGAGCGATCCGGGCCCGCAGTTCCCGTGGCAGCAGCTGTATCAGGCCGGCGTCGGCGCCTGGTATGACGAAGCGACCAAGCAGCAGCGCCAGCAGGAATACTGCAGCCAGGGCCTGCCGGCGCAGGCCGATCTGCTGAAACTGTTCGCCCAATACGGCTACGACACCTCGGCGGCGAACACCGCAGAAGGCTATCGCCAGCTGGTGCGCGCGTTCCAGCTGCACTTCCGTCAGCAGAAGTATGACGGCGTGATGGATGTTGAAACCGCCGCCGTTCTGCGCGCGCTGGTCGACAAGTACGTCGCCTGAGCCTGAAGGTGAATGGGGGACGCCTCATTCGCCTTTTCCTCGCCGGGCTTCCTCCGCTAAAATAGCGGCCTGGCTGGTCTTTATCGGAGGCACTGTGCGCCTCGATCGAAAAATCTCTTCCCTCGAACTGCTGACCTATCGCCACTACCGCATCGTACACGGCGTGCGCATCGGGCTGGCGTTTATCCTGACCTTTCTGCTGATCCGCCTGCTGGCGGTGCCCGAAGGCACCTGGCCGCTGATCACCCTGGTGGTGGTGATGGGGCCGATCTCGTTTTGGGGCAACGTGCTGCAGCGGGCGCTGCAACGCATTGCCGGCACGGTGTTCGGCGCCGCCTCCGGCCTGATCGCCCTGTATCTGGAGCTCTATTCGCTGCCGCTGATGCTGGTTTGGTGCGGCGTGGTGATGTTCGTCTGCGGTTACCTGACGCTCGGCAAACGGCCGTATATGGCGCTACTGGTGGGGATCACGCTGGCGGTAGTGTGCGGCGCGGGCGCCGGCGACATGCACACCGCGCTGTGGCGCAGCGGCGACGTGATCTTCGGCTCGCTGTTGGCGCTGCTGTTCACCAGCATCTACCCGCAGCGCGCCTACATTCTGTGGCGCATGCAAATGGCGGACTGCCTGCAAACCGCCGCCCGCCTCTACGGCGCGTATTTTTCGCCGAACGTTATCGAGCGGCCGCGGCTGGAGCCGCAGCTCAAGGATCTGTTGAATCAGGTGGTGAAGCTGCGCAGCCTGATCGTGCCCGCCAGCAAGGAAACCCGCATCCCCAAAGCGGTGTTCGAAGCGGTGCAAACCCTCAGCCGCAATCTGGTGTGCACGCTGGAGCTGATGGCCGATGCTTACTGGGCCTCGCGCGAAACGCACTTCATCATGCTGAACGCCCGCACGCTGCGCAGCACCCAGCTGCTGACGCTGAGCTCGCTGGAGTCGCTGGCGGTGCTGATGCGCGAAGGGCCGCAGGCGCAGCGCCAGGCGGCGGCGGGGCAGCTGGCGGAAATCGCCGGCGAGCTGAAAACGCTGATGCAGGAAGTCAGCGTCGGCCAACACGGCGAAGCGCCGATTTACGGCTACGTTTGGCTCAGCATGGAGCTGGCGCAGCAGTTGGAAGAGTTGGGGGATTTGCTCCAGGTTTGCACCGCCGCCGGGCGCGAATAAGGGGTCAGATCATGAAGGCGGCGCTTTGGGTTTTGGCCGCCGGGGCAAAGTGGGTAAGATAAGCCAATCACTGTTGTGCCGGACCGCCACAAACCTGTATCTTGGTGCCATGTGGCCGTAAGCAAATGAATCTGTGTATTACTAAAGCAAGGGTATAAAGATGGATAATGCAAATAAGCCGAGTTTCCAGGACGTGCTGGAGTTTGTGCGTATGTTCCGCCGCAAAAACAAACTGCAACGCGAGATCGTCGACAACGAAAAGAAAATTCGTGATAACCAGAAGCGCGTGCTGCTGCTCGACAACCTTAGTGAGTACATCAAGCCCGGCATGAGCATTGAAGACATTCAGGGTATCATCGCCAACATGCGCAGCGACTACGAAGATCGCGTTGATGACTACATCATCAAAAATGCCGATCTGTCCAAAGAGCGCCGCGAGCTGTCCAAAAAGCTGAAAGCGATGGGCGAAGTGAAGTAACCCGCTTTATCGGGCCGGGCGCGATGCCTGGCCCGCATTCCTGCCAATCATCTTCTTCCCGCCGTTTCGATCATCTCCCGATCCTCACCGATCCTGTAAATGGGATCGCGATCCGCATTTGTAGCATTTTTAGCCGCAATGTTAACGAACTGTGATTTTGCTCAAACAATTCTTTTTGCAGCTTTGGTTATATGTCGATCAATGTTCACGTTGTCATTTTTAGTTTTCGGGATGTGTGATGATTAATTCATTGAAATTTAACATGTTGTGTCGTTACTCATTTTTTGTTGAATAAAAATGACAACGTCAACATTAATAGAATTAAAGCGTTTAACGAATGTATTGGAGGAAGAGATGAGCCAGTTGCCGGAAAAAATGCGCGCGGTCGTTTGCCATGGCCCGCAGGATTATCGTTTCGAACAGGTGCCTACGCCGCTGCCGAAGGCGCGCGAGCTGGTGATCAAGGTGGAAGGCTGCGGCATCTGCGCCGGCGACTGCAAATGCAAGAACGGCGCGCAGATGTTTTGGGGGGAGAACCCGTGGGTTAAACCGCCGGTGGTGCCGGGCCACGAGTTCTACGGCCGCATCGCCGCGCTGGGCGAGGGCGCGGAAGGCAAATACCGGCTCGGCGAGCGGGTGATCGCCGAGCAGATCGTGCCGTGCTGGGAGTGCCGCTACTGCAAATCCGGCAGCTACTGGATGTGTGAGACGCATAACATTTACGGCTTCCAGAAAGACGTGGCGGAGGGCGGCATGGCGGAGTACATGCGCTTTTCCGAAAACGCCATCGTCCACAAGATCCCGGAAAGCCTGAGCCATGAAGACGCGGTACTGATCGAGCCGATGGCCTGCGCCATCCACACCGTGGCGCGCGGCGACATCCAGCTGGACGACGTGGTGGTGTTGGCCGGCGCCGGGCCGCTCGGGTTGTGCATGGTGCAGGTGGCGCGCCTGAAGACGCCAAAGAAACTGATCGTTATCGACGCCATCGACGAGCGGCTGGCGCTGGCGAAGGAATTCGGCGCCGACGTGGTGATCAACCCGCTGAAGGAAGACGCCGACCAGATCGTCAAATCGCTGACCGGCGGCTATGGCTGCGACGTCTACATTGAGGCCACCGGCGCGCCGATCGGCGTCACCCAGGGGCTGCAGATGATCCGCAAGCTGGGCCGCTTCGTGGAGTTCAGCGTGTTCGGCAAGGAAACCACCGTCGACTGGTCCATCATCGGCGATCGCAAAGAGCTGGACATTCGTGGCGCGCACCTGGCGCCCTACAGCTACGAAATCGCCATCGATCTGTTCGAACGCGGGCTGGTGACTTCCAACGGCGTGGTCACCCACAGCTATTCATTGAACGACTGGGACGAAGCCTTCGCCCTGGCAGACTCGACCGACTCCATCAAGGTGATCCTGGTTCCCTGACCCTCCCGCCGTACCGCTGTTGCAGTCACGACCGCCGGCCCGTTCCGCAACGGAAGGACCGGCCGGTCGGCCAAACGTAAAGACATGCTGTTGCTCTGATAACCACAACAAGAAGCTTCCCTACAGGAGAATTGGCTATGTTTTCATTATTCAAAAAGACCCTGCCTTTTATCGTCGCCGGTGGAATGTTGGCGGCCAGCCAGGTGGCGCTGGCCAAGCAAATCACGATCGGTATGTCGTTCCAGGAAATGAACAACGACTACTTCGTCACCATGAAACAGGCGCTGGATCAGGCGGCGGCGGATATCGGCGCCAAGGTGTACGTGGCCGATGCGCGCCATGACGTCGCCAAACAGATCGGCGACGTGGAGGATATGCTGCAGAAGAAGGTGGATATCCTGCTGATCAACCCGACCGATTCGGTGGGGGTGCAGTCGGCGGTGATCTCCGCCCATAAGGCCGGCGCGGTGGTGGTGGCGATCGACGCGCAGGCGGAAGGGCCGCTGGACTCGTTCGTCGGCTCGGAAAACTACGACGCCGGCTTCCAGGCGGGCGAGTACCTGGCGAAAGCGCTGGGCGGCAAAGGCAAGGTGGCGATCCTCGACGGTATCCCGGTGGTGCCGATCCTGGAGCGCGTGCGCGGCTTTGAAGCGGCGATGAAAAAATACCCCGACATCAAGATCGTCACCAAGCAAAACGGCAAGCAGGAGCGCGACACCGCGCTGACCGTGACCGAAAACATGCTGCAGTCGGCGCCGGATCTGGCGGGCATCTTCAGCGTCAACGACGTCGGCGCGCTCGGCGCCCTGGCGGCGATCGAAAGCAACGGCGCCAAGGTCAAGCTGGTGAGTGTCGACGGCCAGCCGGAAGCCATCAAAGAGATCCTCAAGCCGAACTCGCCGTTTATCGCCACCTCGGCGCAGTTCCCGCGCGACCAGCTGCGCATCGCGCTCGGCATTGCGCTGGCCCGCTACTGGGGTGCCACGGTGCCGAAAACCGTGCCGGTCAAAGTGAAGCTGATCGACCGCAGCAATGCGGCCGGTTTTAGCTGGTAACAGCGGCCGGGTTCGCCCCGCTGCGGCGGGGCGTTCGGCGCGGAGGGCAATGCGGTGACACCTTTACTGGAACTGAAGCGAATAAAAAAGAGCTTTCCCGGCGTGAAGGCGCTGGACGGCATCGATCTGGCCATTCAACGCGGCGAAGTGCACGCCCTGCTGGGCGAAAACGGCGCCGGCAAATCGACGCTGGTGAAAATCATGTGCGGCATCTATCAGCCGGACGAGGGCGATATTTTTATCGACGGCGAGCAGCGCCGCTTTAACAACTATCGCCAGGCGATCGAGGCCGGCGTCGGCATTATTTTTCAGGAATTCTCGTTGATTCCGTACATGAGCGCCATCGACAACATCTTCCTCAACCGGGAGATCAGGAACCGCTGGGGCCTGCTGGATCGGCGTGCGATGCGGCGCAAGGCCGAGGCGATCTTCAAGCGGCTGACGGTGGCTATCGATCTCGATTGCCCGGTGGAGCAACTGAGCGTGGCGCAGCAGCAGTTCGTTGAGATCGCCAAGGCGCTGTCGCTGGAGGCGCGGGTGCTGGTGCTGGATGAACCGACCGCCACGCTGACGCCGGGCGAGGCCGAACACCTGTTCAGCGTAATGAACGATCTGCGGCTGCTGGGCGTGGGCATGGTGTTTATCTCGCACCACCTGGACGAGATCTTCACCATCTGCGATCGCATCACCGTGCTGCGCGACGGCGCCTACATCGAAACGCTGGCCACCGGCGACACCAACGTGGAAGAGCTGGTGCGGCTGATGGTCGGGCGCAAAATCGAGAACGCCTTCCCGGTGAAACAGCACCCGGTCGATACCACGACGGTGCTGCTGGAGGCGGAGATCCAGCGCGAGAAGCACGGCGCGACCGACCGCTTCCAGCTGCATAAGGGCGAGATCCTCGGCTTCGCCGGGCTGGTGGGCTCCGGGCGCACCGAGACCGTCTCGGCGCTGATCGGCGCCAGCCGCTGCCACCGCAAACGCGTCAGCCTCGGCGGCCAACCGGCGGCGCTGCGCTCCCCGGCGCAGGCGCTGGCGCAGGGCATCGGCCTGCTGCCGGAGAGCCGCAAAACCGAGGGCCTGGTGCTGCCGTTTTCGGTGGCGCAGAACATCACCCTCAACCGGCACCACCGGCGCGGCAAGATCTTCGTCAGCGCCCGCAAAGATCGCGACGTGGTGCAGCGGCTGATCCGCGCCGTGGGCGTGAAAACCCCGGACGCCGAGACCGCCGTCAGCACCCTGAGCGGCGGCAACCAGCAGAAGGTGGTGATCGCCCGCTGGCTCAACAACGACTGCAACATCCTGATCTTCGATGAGCCGACGCGCGGCATCGACGTGGGCGCCAAGGCCGAGATCTACCAGCTGATGCAGCAACTGACCCAGCAGGGCATCTCCATCATCATGATTTCTTCCGAACTGCCGGAGGTCATCGGCGTGTGCGACCGCGTGCTGGTGTTTCGCGGCGGCCACATCGTTGCCGAGCTGACCGGCGACGACATCGAATCCAACCACATCATGCTTCACGCGACCGGGAGTGCCTTATGATCGGAATTGAACAACCCGCCGTGGCGCGCCGCGCCGCCGGCCCCAGCCTCGGCAAGCGCTGGGAAAAACTGCTGCATCACCCTGCGGTCTTGCCGTTTATCGGCTTCGTTGTCCTGTTCGTGCTGATGAGCCTGCTGAACGACAGCTTCCTCAGCGTCAACAACCTGACCAACGTGGCGCGCCAGGTGTCTATCAACGCCATCATCGCGGTGGGCATGACCTGCGCCATCCTGACCGGCGGCATCGATCTCTCGGTGGGGCCGGTGATGGCGCTGGCCGGTTCGGTCGCCGCCGGGCTGATGCTGGCGGCGGTGCCCATCCCGCTGGCGATGGTGGCGGCGCTGGCGGTCGGCGCGCTGTTCGGCCTGGCCAACGGCGCCTGCATCGCCTACCTGCGCATGCCGCCGATCATTGTCACCCTGGCGTCGATGGGCATCGCCCGCGGCCTGGCGCTGCTCTATACCGGCGGCTACCCGATCTCCGGCCTGCCCGACGTCTTCTCCTTCTTTGGCCGCGGCACGGTGCTGGGCATCCAGGTGCCGATCCTGATCATGATCGGCGTGTACCTGCTGGCCTGGCTGATGCTCAACCAGCTGCCGTTCGGCCGCTACGTCTACGCGATGGGCGGTAACGAAGAGGCGGCGCGCCTGAGCGGCATCCGCGTGCCGCGCTACAAGATGCTGGTGTACGTGATCAGCGGCCTGACCGCCGCGCTGGCCGGACTGGTGCTGACCTCGCGCCTGATGAGCGGGCAGCCCAACGCCGGCGAAGGCTTCGAGCTGGACGCCATCGCCGCGGTGGTGCTGGGCGGGGCGGCGATCTCCGGCGGGCGCGGCGCCATCGTCGGCACGCTGGTGGGGGCGATGATGCTCGGGGTGCTCAACAACGGCCTCAATCTGATGAACGTATCGCCGTATATCCAGAACGTGGTGAAGGGCGGCATCATCCTGGCCGCCATCTACCTCAGCTCCGTGCGGCGCAAATAGGAGGCGCGATGTCAGTCTTTCTTGGCATAGACGTCGGTGGCACGGTGATCAAGGCCGGGCTGTACCGGGCAAGCGGCGAAGAGCTGGCGATCGCCGAGCGCGACGGCGCGGCGATTGCCGCCCAGCCGGGCTTCAGCGAACGCAATATGGACGCGTTGTGGGATGACGTTTGCGCGGCGATCCGCCAGACGCTGCATGCGGCGGGGCTGGCGGCCGGGCAGGTGCGCGGCGTTAGCTTTTCGGCGCACGGCAAAGGGCTGTACGCCATCGACCGCCACGGCAAACCGGTCGGCAACGGCATCCTCTCTTCGGACAACCGCGCGGCGGCCACGGCGGCTGAGCTGCGCCGCGCCGGGGTGGACGCGCAGACCTACCCGCGCAGCCTGCAGCCGCTGTGGCCCAGCCACCCGGCGCTGCTGCTGCGCTGGCTGAAGCAGCAGCAACCGGCGCAGTACGCCGCCGTCGATCGCATCCTGATGGCGCACGACTACCTGCGCTTTCGCCTCACCGGCGAGGCGGCGGCCGAAGTGACCAACATCTCCGGCAGCAACCTGTTCAATCAACACAGCGGCGCTTACGATCCGGCGCTGATGGCGGCCTTCGACATCGAAGAGGCGCAGGAGAAGACCGCGCCAACGATCGGCTCGGCGCAGCTGGCCGGGCGGGTGACGGCCTCTGCGGCGGCGCAGTGTGGCCTGCGGGTGGGCACCGCGGTGTACGGCGGCCTGTTCGACGTGGTGGGCGCGGCGCTCAGTTCCGGCGTGGCCGACGATCGCACGCTCAGCGCGGTGGCGGGCACCTGGTCGATCGCTACCTGCGTGACCGAGCGCATCATTCCTGCCGATTACCCCTACGCCTGGGGGCGCTACTGCATCGACGGCCGCTATTTCGTGCACGAAGGCAGCCCGACCTCGGCCGGCAACCTGGCCTGGTTTCTGCGCCAGTTCTGCGCCGACGACCGGCAGCGCTACGCCCAGTTCAACGCCTGGGTGGCCGAGCGCCGCGAGCAGCCCAGCGGGCTGCTGTTCCTGCCTTATCTGTACGGCTCCAACCTCGGCGGCAACACGCCGGGCGGGCTGATCGGCTTGAGCGCCCACCACGAGATGGCGGACGTGGTGCAGGCGATCTACCAGGGCATCGTGTTCTCGCACCTGATCCATCAGGAGCGCATGGTGCAGCTGAACCCGCGCATCGAACGGGTGCGCATGACCGGCGGGCCGACGCAGTCCGAGGTCTGGATGCAGATGTACGCCGACGCCGGCAACCTGCCGCTCGAGGTGGTGGAAACGCGCCAAAGCGGCTGCCGCGCCGCCGCCCTGTGCGCCGCCGTCGGCGCCGGGGAGTACGCCGGGTTCGCCGAAGCGATCGCCGCCGCGCCGCCCAAATTGCGCTGTTATTATCCCGCGACCGCCGCCCATCGGCGCCTGCGCGCCCAGCAGGCGCGCTATCTGGCGGTCGCCCAGGCTTTGAGTGAGGTGACTGATGCAAACGACTAACGCCGCCTGTCTGGGGCTGTATGAAAAGGCGCTGCCCGCCGATCTGAGCTGGCCGCAGCGGCTGGCCACCGCCGCAGAGCTGGGTTTTGAATTTGTGGAGATGTCTATAGACGAACAGCCGGCGCGCCAGCAGCGGCTGGACTGGGATCGCCGCCAGCGGCTGGCGTTTATCCAGGCGCGGCTCGACAGCGGGGTGACGGTGCCGAGCCTGTGCCTGTCGGCGCACCGGCGCGATCCGTTCGGCAGCCATGATGCCGCCATCCGCGAACGGGCGCGGGTGCTGATGAGCAAGGCGCTGGAACTGGCGACGGATCTCGGCATCCGTAACATCCAGCTGGCGGGTTACGACGTCTATTACGAACCTGCCGATCGCCACAGCCGCGAACGCTTTATCGAGGGCATGCAGTGGGCGGCGGCGCAGGCCGCCAGGGCGCAGGTGATGCTGTCGGTGGAGGTGATGGACACGCCGTTCATCAACAGCATCAGCAAATGGCGCGACATCGCCCGCCACGTCAACAGCCCGTGGTTCACGGTGTATCCCGATCTCGGCAACCTCAGCGCCTGGGGCAACGACGTCGCCGCTGAGCTGGCGCTGGGCATCGGCAGCATCACCGCTGTGCACCTCAAAGACACCGTCGCGGTGGGGCCGGGCAGCGCCGGGCAATTCCGCGACGTGCCGTTCGGCGAGGGCTGCGTGGATTTTGCCCACGCCTTTTCCGTGCTCAACGCGCTCGGCTATCGCGGCCCCTACCTGCTGGAGATGTGGGCGCGCGAAGACGGGCAGGATAAGCAACGCATCGCCCAGGCCAAGGCCTGGATCGAACAACAGATGAATGATGGAGGCATCGCATGCTGAACGAACTCAAGCGGCAGGTGCTGGCCGCTAACCTCAGCCTGCCGGCATACGGGCTGGTGACCTTTACCTGGGGGAATGTCTCGGCGATCGACCGCCAGAGCGGGCTGGTGGTGATCAAGCCTTCGGGCATCGCCTACGAGGCGATGACGCTGGCGGATCTGGTGGTGGTGGATCTGGAGGGCAAGGTGCGCGAAGGGCACCGCAAGCCTTCATCCGACACCGCCACCCACCTGGCGCTGTACCGCGCCTTCGCCGATATCGGCGGCGTGGTGCACACCCACAGCCGCAACGCCACCATCTGGGCGCAGGCCGGGCAGCCGATCCCGGCGCTGGGCACCACCCACGCCGACTACTTTTACGGCGACATTCCCTGCACCCGGCCGATGAGCGAGGCGGAGATCGCCGGGGATTACGAGGGGGAAACTGGCAAGGTGATTATCGAGACCTTCAAGCAGGCGGGGCGCGATCCGCAGCAGGTGCCGGGGGTATTGGTTTACTCCCACGGCCCGTTCGCCTGGGGCAAGGACGCGGCGGATGCGGTGCACAATGCGGTGGTGCTGGAAGAGGTGGCGATCATGGCGATGGCGACGCGCCAGCTGGCGCCGGCCATCGCCCCGATGCAGCCGGAGCTATTGGACAAACATTTCCTGCGCAAGCACGGCAAACACGCCTACTACGGGCAATAGCGCCCGTCAGCGATTCAACAGCGAGCCGGTGAAGAACTCTCTGCGCACCGGCAACTCGCCGCGCGGGCTGTTAATGGCGCTGAACAGCAGCTCCGCGGCGATCTCCCCCAGTTTCTGCGTATCGTGATACACACCCGGAATGTGCAGGCCGTAAGCGCCGGCGCGCGGCGGCTCGTCTATCGAAAAGAACTTCACCTGCTGATAGAGCCCCATCTCGTGGCAGATGGCGATGGCGCCCAGCGTGATGATGCCGTTCAGGCCGATGATGTAATCCGGACGGTTCTCCGGCTGCGCCAGATAGGCGCGCACCTCGCTCTCTTGCGAGGTGAAATCGTAGTCGCCGTTGATGATATGAATCTCACGCCCGCTGCCCTGCAAGGCCGCGACGATGCCGGCGGTGCGAGTTAAGGTGATCTCCGAATCCGCCGGGCCGCCGATAATCAAAAGCTTCTGCTCCGGCTGCTCCGCCAGATAGCGCCCGGCCAGCACGCCGATCTCGCGGTTATCGAGGAACACGCCGCTCAGCTGCTGATCGTAGAGATCGCGGTCGATCAGGATCAGCGGCACGCCGTACACCTCGGCCAGCTCGAGATAGGCGGGGCGGTAGCGCTTGTCGTCGCGCACCGCCGACAGCAGGATGCCGCGCGCCTTGTAGCCGAACAGCGCCTGAATGGCGCGCATTTCCGCCTCTTCGCTGCCGTCGGTGTCGAACAGCATGATCTGGTAGCCCTGCTGGCGCGCAATGCGCGACACGGTCTTGATCAGGCCGGAATAGAACGGGTTGTACATGCTGCTGGTGACGATGCCGATAATCTGGCTGCTGCTGCTTTTCAGCCCCTGCGCAAAGGCGTTGGGCACATAGTTCAGCTCTTTGGCGATGGCGTGAATGCGCTCGCGGGTTTCCGGCTTGACCAGCTCGGGCTTATTGAAGGCGCGGGAAACGGTGATATTGGTCACCCTGGCGCGGCGGGCGATATCCACGATAGTGGCATTGGGATTGGCTTTCGACACCGTCTTTCCTTGCGTTATGCCTCAACAGATCCCTTATTGTAGGGAAAGGGCGGGGGCGGTGCTAGGGGGGAATGGGGGTTGAGCTTTTAACGAGAATAAATATTAGGGTTGTTTTCGGCAGAAATGTATTAATGACTGGTTTTACTAATGTTCTGGTGTGCTAATAAATATATGTGCTTCAACCGAATTCAGATAGAGGAAGTAGTGAAGAGTAGATAGTAATATAACGACCGGGAGTGTTGGTTACCCGGTCGATAGTTACAAGTAAAATTAAAGGGGGGGTATTATTTAGATTGATAACGCCATCTCTTAACTACGGTGTTAATTTGCTCAAAATCCATAGCATTCTTTTGCCAACCTTTATCGAAATCAATATCATTAGAACGAGGTAATTGATCTTCTGATAAGTTACGAATCATTACTCTAGTGGGTAGAGAGGCTGCTTGCCCAACAAAGATAGCTTCTTGTCGACGCAAACCTGAAAGCATTTTGCTTAAACCTGACATTGAATCCGGTAAAATGCTGCGAACATGTTCCCGATCGGTATCATTAGTAATTCTCAGAACAATCCATGAGTTACATTGTGATAAAACAGTCGCTTCTACTTCACTTGGTCTTTGAGAAACTAGCAACAAACCCACACCATATTTCCGACCTTCTTTTGCAATGCGGCGAATAGCGGATTGGGCTGCTTCATACTGTGCCTCTCCCCGATTGGGTACATAACGGTGTGCTTCTTCACAAACTAGGAGTACAGGGCTATTTTGACGTTCGGCATCTGATTGCCAAACTTTAAGCTGAAACACAATTCTAGCTATTGCAGCACTGGCAACTCCAGCCACTTCGTTTGGAACACCCGAAAGATCGACAATCTGAACCGTTGTTTTCTGTGTTAAAAATTGACTCAAAATTACTGGCAATGGATCTTGCTCACCATCCCAACTTTCAGTCATGAAATTAAGTCGACTATCTTTAAGTAATGAGTCAATCTTTCGAATTACTTTACTAAATTCTTCGTGATGCTTTTTATCTTTATTTTCAGGTCGTTGTAAATTAATAGCACCAATTAACCCTTCTTCATATTTCACTCCATCTTTAAAACCAAAATGATCTAAGCCCTCAGCACTACCCAAAATATACGGGATAGGAGAGTCAACAGTTAATTTATTTTTATCAAGTTTCAGTTTTTCTGCTGCCAATTCACGTACTGAAATTAAAGCGTTTTTGACAATGTTAGACTGTGACGTAGCTTCAAACTCTGTTTTACCTATAAACAAACTTAGAGATTCTTCTAGATCGAGCAACCAATATGGGAGTTTAAGTGATCCTTCATCTGTAGATAAACGTTGATGTTTAGGAAAAGCCTTCCCATACTCATTATGTGGATCAAGGATGATGATTTGCGGATGCCAGTGCTTATGCTCTGCAATTTGACCACGTTCAAGTACACTATGAATTACTGCTGCAACGGTGCCTGACTTACCTGATCCAGTAGAGCCTAAAATGGCTGTATGCTTCCCTAACAACTCATTGAGTTCCGCATAACATGGTGAACCGCCTGAGCCAACATGCTCCCCTAGCTGTATTACTGCCCCCTTAGTGTCACCATAAATGAATCTAAGCTCAGACTTTGATGTAAGGTAAATGGTCTGCTGTGGTAGGGGGTAAGTAGAAACACCACGTTCAAATTCAAGTACAAATTCATTCTCATTTTTCCTGTGCCATTCAGCTTCACCAAATAAATCAGCTTCGATAATACGTTCATCAGTAGAAACAACGGGTATTCCTTTTTCAAGCTGATAGTCAGCTTTCATCCTTAGCCGGCTGACTAAACCATAAATTGAACGACGCCCAAAATGAATCTTAATGATAGATCCAAATTGACCAATAGGATAGTTTTCACCTGCAAATACTCGGGAAAGATCAGATATAGTGGTGTCAAGCTCTGCAATAATACGTGAGCCATCTACTTCAATGATTTTTCCAATGGATAAGTTGTCAATTGGCTTGATATTTCTGTTTCTCATATTAAATTCCTCCTTCAAGAATCTGGGTTAAGTTTTCAAATTTCCACCATTCAATACTCTTTTGGGAAGTTGCTTTATATTCAGCATGAAAAAAACCATTGTTAGAGAAAATAAGTACTTGCTGATTAATATCACTGTCTTGATGCCATTTCTTCAGCACACCAGTCGGTTCATTATCACTAATAAAGATAATTACGGTTAAATTCCCACCTGATGATTTTAGGCCGCGTTCAATTTCAAGGTTGATATGAGCATCACCAAAACTATATCCAACAATCAACAAAATACGCTGATTTCCTCCTTGGGGGTTTAAAGTGATTCTTGCTTGATGCATTAAGCTAGCATAAGGGTCAAGTTGAGTCTCACGATATTTTGTAGAGGCTGGCCAAATCATAATTTTAGATGATTTTCTTTGACTTATTTTCAAGTGGGGTGCGATACGTAGTGGAGCTGTTGAAGGGGGATGTTCAGCCCAATTAATTGAACCGTGTAATTTAAATACGCGTGCATCTAGGTTATTCTGCTCAAAGGTGGAGGGATTCCACCAACCCGACACCCCTCCTTCTAAGCCATCGGCATAGCGTAGCTTTGATAACGCTAATGAATCCTCAATCAATGTGTCATAATTCATCACGAGATAGTCAATACTTCCTGAATGAAAATTCTTCCCTGGGCGCATAGGTCTATGAAGAGCTTGCACAAATCGCTCATGTATTTCTGAGTCAACATTAACATTGATAACATCAAAAATGGCCAGTTTTATTTCGTCAATTGCTTCCATTAAATTTATATGACTATATTCAGTGTTATTAATAGTGATGTTACTACTGTTAACATTCCGATTGGCGCGACGGTCAGTAATTGCTAACCAATCTACGAGTTCGCTTAAATAATCTTCGATGTGTGATGCAGGAGTTGCACCAATAAACGAATCCTGAATAGCATTCAATATTTTTTTTGAAGTCTCAGAGAGCTTATCACTTTTCAGTGCCCTATCTGTTAATTGATTAGTTAAAGGTAGGCCAGCGCAAAAACTAGCTCCTGCCCCAAGCAATACTGCTTTGGAATGCAAAAGCAAATCCTCGAGTTTGTTTAAGGCTACTCTGAATTCTTTTTTTTCGAAAACGCTAGTATCAAAATTCATATAGTTCGCTTCCTATTGATTAGCGTGAGTGGTTGTTAAGGATGTTTTCATATGACCTACAAATTATCCTCATCGGTCCATTGGGGCACTAACTCTTATCTCATAGTTGATTGTTTTTTCAAATCGACGATTTTGCATTAATAGAGAGAGCTCACATGAAGGTTGCTATCACCATCCTCCAATTTTCTATTTTGGTGGGGCTGAGCAATACATCAACCCATCATGATTTATACTCTCTCCGTTGAGTTTATTCGCTATCCGGTTCTTTTCATCAAACCAGTTCGTGAATACCATTAAACGATCACGGATGAGAGGATGATTCTCGGTTGATGCAGCAAGCAGGAATGTGATAGCCTGACCTACCTCGGTGCATACAAGTAGTGCGGAATTCACGTGCCAGCTATTTTCACCCTAGACTCCAGTGAACTCAAAGCCATGAAGCCCTCACCTAGATCCGCCAATTAATTAAACATGGCTTTATTATTTGTCTGCACCCAGAAATTAATCGTAGATTCATAGTTAGCTATTACGTATAAGAGTCGTGGGTTTTGATTTATTTTAAGGTTTTTACAATAAATATTTTTTGAAATTTCTGAAGTAAAATCTCAGAGGCGTGTCTGTTTAACGAAATTTTACCCATATCTTCGGTGTGAGCTATCAGATAAGCATAACAAGAGGATTCAAGCGAAGTGTGAACTATGGGGAGAAGGGAAAAAGTGTGTCCGGAGAGCACCTATCGTATCGCACTCAGAAAAATTGTATAGGAATTCATTGTCAGTAAACCGGTAATAGAATTCACATCAAATTAATTTCCAAATTTTTCATCATTGAATATCTTATCCATATGGCGAGCTATATACATTATCTGAGGATGTTCCTGTAAGTTATTTTTCGAATTTGCAAGGGAATTGATGAGAGTTCCTGAATTTATCTTCACACTTTTCCTACCTAAATTCCCTTATTGTTTGGCTCTATGTTATCGAATTCATACAACAGTATTAATAACCTGCCAAACTGTCAACGTCTGCTCCCCGCTCATAGTCACCTTATTTAAATCATCCTAATCAGATTATCATTACCACCGCCTCTCATCTCTTACTACTTAATGAGATATCCTCACCCCCTAAAACCCAGTCGAACAAACCGATAAACCAGCGCCAACAGCGGCGGAGCGACGGTGGTGAGAGGGGCTCATTGAGGAAAACAGAAATCCCCGCTTAAGAGCGATCAGATCGACAACGCAGATGATGAACCCTACGCTCGAATACCGGTAACAACACCGCTAATCTGCCAGCGACTTTCTATCCCCAACCAAACACACCGCTTATCTAGCCAACTCTTTTAGCAATGACCCCCAGTTTTCACCCCCCCTCTCCACAACCCCGGCAACAGCCCCAATGTCTCATCAATCAGCGCCCGCCGGTCATTGCCCGGCTTCCAGATGGTCACCATGGTTTGGCTGATCCCCTGGCTGCCCACTTCGGTGCGTAGTACGTTGACGTTTTTCCACCGTTCCGCATGCATATGCGTCGGCAAGAATCCCCAGCCGCAGCCCTGTTCGAGCAGGGCGCGCAGCATCTCCAGTTCGTTGGTGAAAATGGTGTGCCCCGAAATTTGCAGGCGGCGCGCCACGGGTTCGTCAGAGTCCGGGTGCATGATCACCTGCGGCGTGAGCGAGAGCTCCAGCAGTGAAAGCGGCTGTCCCGCGCCGGGGAAAAGCGTTTCGGCGGCGTAGAAATCCATCTCTATCGCCCCTAAGGCGCGCCACTCCATGGCGTCGCCCACGCTGCGATGGCGCGCCTGGCAGATGCCCAGATCGGCCTGGCCGCTTGCCAGCAGGCTTTCCGCTTCGTCGCGTGAGGCGTTAATCAGGCTCAGGCGCGTGTTGCGTTGGGCCATCGCGGCAATCAGCGCCTGCAGTAGCGCGCGGGGTGTGAAGGGATCGTAGACCAGCGAGATTTCCTGCGCCGCGCTCTTGGGCACGTCTTTGGCAAACGCCTCAAACGCTTTCACCTGGCGCATCAGCAGGTGCGCCTGGCGTTGCAGCTGTTCGCCTTCAGGCGTCAGGTGCAGGCTGCGCCCCTCGCGCAGGAACAACGCATAGCCCAAGCTATCCTCGAAAAAATCAATCAAATCGCGCAGCGTCGTGCGGTCTTTGCCCAGCTTGAGCGCGGCTTTCGCCAGGCTGCCGTGCTCGGCCACGGCGGTGAAGGCTTCCAGTTGGGCAAAGGAATAAATCAGGCTCGGCACGCGGCTCTCCCGTCGAATTTGCGGGGGATTTTCCCCCATCAGGCGTTTTTTATTATAGGCCGCGTTTTTTTAAGCTGAACGCCTTCCTGAGCTAAGCGAGAAAAAATATGAAAAGCAAAGTGTTTAACCGCAGCCTGCTGGCGGGCGTTGTCATCAGTCTCTGCAGCGGCCTGTTGGCGCCCGCCGCGCTGGCCGCCTGTGCGGGCACCGAACTCAGAGCCTGTCCCGCACCTTTCGATGCGCAATTGCCGGACACGCACAAGATGCTCACCTGGAGCCAGAGCGACCGGGTGATCGGTTTTCGTAACGACTACCGCAACTATGCGGGGGATGTGTTTCACCACGGCAATGCCACACCGCTGGTGGCTGCCGCTAAACAGCTAACCGATGCCAGCTATCGGGTGAATGGTAAAACCTACCACCTGCAGGATTACCTGCAGCGCCAGAACGTCAGCGGCATGCTGGTATTGAAAGACGGCAAAATCGCCTGGAAATATCTGGGGCAGGGTAATACCGACGCTACCCTGTGGACATCGCGCTCGGTGGGCAAATCCGTGGTCGCCACGCTGGTGGGCGTGGCGATTAAACAGGGCAAGATCCGCTCGCTCGACGATCTCATCACGCAATACGAACCCGATCTGAAAGGCACTGCGTGGGACGGCGTGACCCTCAGGCAGCTGATCACCCATACCTCCGGCGTGGCGTGGAATGAGGATTACACCAACCCGAAATCGGACTTTGCGCAGCTGACCGAGTGTGAAGCCAAGCCCGGCACCTACGCCTGCGTGCGCAAGCTGGTAGCCGGTTTGCAGCGTGCGCATCCGGCCGGGCAGAACTGGTCTTACTCCTCCGGCGGCGCGTGGCTGCTGGGCGACGTGCTGGAGCGCGCCACCGGCATGCCGCTGGCGGCCTATCTGCAGCAAAGCATCTGGCAGCCGTACGGCATGGCGAGCGACGGGGTGTGGCATTCCTACGCCAAAGGCCAGCACGACGTGGGCGCGCACGGCTTTAACGCCACGCTGGAAGACTGGGGGCGCTTCGGTGAGTTCATTCTGCATAACGGGACGTTGCCGAACGGCAAACAGATCCTGCCGGAAGATTGGGTAGCCCAGTCGTCCAACTGGACGCGGGCGGCGGGCTCGGTGTCGGCGGCGCATCCTGACGGCATCTACGGCTACCAGTGGTGGAACAACGAAGTGCCGGTGAATGCGGCCAACGTAGAACCCGCTCCGCAGGCATCCCTCAAGCATTCCCTGTGGGCGCTGGGGATCTTCGGCCAGATGATCATGGTCAATCAGGCGGAGAATCTGGTGATCGTCCAGTGGTCCACCTGGCCGCAGGCGGAGCCGTCTTTCAGCGCGCAACCGCTGGAGGCATCGCTGATGTTTAGCGCGATAGCGAAGGAATTGCGTTAATTCCACAGAACGAGCAGGGGCGGTTGCCATTCCGCCCATGCATATAACAGCGCGGAAACGGCGATCTGGGCTATGCTTTTCACCACATCCACTTTGCGCCGCAACGAGCGTGACAAAAGTGCGGCATGTCAGTCTAGGTTGGGGAGTGGCTAAATTGAAAATCGATTGGCATAGCGCATTGCTAACACGCGCCACGATCGTGGATAAAAGCTACAAAAATACGCAAAACGTTCGTCGTTTCATGGTTGAGGCGTGCGGAGAGGATTTTCGCTTCGATCGTGAATTTATGGCATGGATACGCAATGACATGCCAAAGACGTTAGGTGATGTGGTCGATGAGTGGCAGCGCAGGCACTCCCTCAACCTTAGCGGATAGGGTGCAACCTGCGGACGAGTCAATCACCTGCAACCCTTCCCATTATTCCACTGTTCTCACTCTTAACCCCGCCGATCAAACCGATAAACCAGCGCCAACGCCAGCGCCAAAATCAGCAGCGGCGGGGCGAGGGCGGTGAAGGGCGCGTTGAGGGCGAACAGCAACCCCAGATTGAGGACGATCTGATAAGCGATGTAGGTCAGCAGCCCAATGATGACGCCGAGCGCTAATCGGCTGCCCATGCCGGGCGCACGTGGGGCGGTGAAGGTAAACGGGATGGCCAGCAAAATCATCGCCAGCACCAGCAGAGGCTGGCCGAGTTTTTTCCACAGCGCCAGGCGGTATTCGGTGCTGGGTTGCCCAGAGCCCTGCAGATAATCGATATAGCGATCCAGCTGTTGGAGCGAGAAGCTGCCCGCCGGCAGGGTCAGCTCTTTCAGGCTCGGCACGGCGAACAGCGAGCGCCACGGCAGGCTGCTTTGCCGCTCAATCGTCTCCTTTCCGCCTTGCCAGCGTTTCTGCATCACGTTGTGCAGCAGCCAGCTGCCGTCGGCGGTGCTGGCGCTGTCGGCGTAAAGGTAAGATTCCAGCGCGCGGTTGGCCTGATAACGGAAGATCTCAATGCCGTGGGGCTGGTCGTTCTCATCGACGGTTTTGACCGTCACAAACTCGTTGCCGTGCCGCGCCCACAGCGGGTTTACGGTGACGTCGTTATCGTTCGACTGCGCCAGGGCGTTGTTCTTCATCTGCAGCGCGCGCTGCTGCAGCGGCGAGGCCGCCCATTCATCGAGGGCGCCGAGCGAGAGGTTCATCAGCAGCCCAGCGGCGAGCATCACCAGCGCAATGCGGAATATCGACATCCCGGCGGAGCGGATCGCCGTCAGTTCCAGAGTTTTCGACAGCTGCCCCAGCCCGACGATGCCGCCGAGCAGCGCGATAAACGGCCCCAGATCGACCAGGCTGCGCGGCAGGGTCATCACGGTCACCAGCAGCGCCTGCTGCCAGCGGTAGCCGCCCGGAGTGACGTCCTCCAGCTCGTTGATCAGTGTAAAGGTGGTGAACAGCGGGATGAGCAGCCCGGCCGCGGCGGCGAAGCCGATGAACACGTTGCGCATTAGGTAGCGGCTAAAAATAGTCATCGGGAGGGTTTCCGCAGCAGGGATAAGTCGCGCGCCAGCAGCAGGGCGATGCCGACAGCCATCGCTATCGGCACCAGCCAAACGCCGGGGATCGTCGGCAGAGAGCCGTTGGCCACCAGCGTGCGGCAAATGTTGCCGCCATAGAAAATCACGGTAAACAGCACCGTCAGGGGCAGCAGCGCGGCGTAGCGCCCCTGTCGCGGCTTGATGCGGCTCAAGGGGATCGCCAGCAGCACCATCAGCACGGTGGTCAGCCCGCGGCTCTCGCGCCATTGCAGTTCGGCGGCATCGCCCGGATCGGCGGAGCGCGCCAGCTCCGCCGGCGAGGCCGACTTGTGCCGGATTTCGGCGCTGGGCACGAACGGTTTGAGCGCGATATCAAAGTTGTCGTAATTCTGCCCGTTGTCGTCGGCGCCCTCACGATCCAGCACATAGGCGGTGCCGGTTTTCAGCCGCACGGCGGGGCTGGCGGGGGAGGCGTCGAGCACCTCCACCGACTGCGCGCGGTACAGGTTGGTGTGATGGCCGCCGCGCACATAAATCAGGGCGTCCGTCAGGTGGTTGGCCGTTTTGTCGACGTGATTGGCGAGGATCATGCGGCCGTTGCCGCTGACGTTGAATTTGTCGGCCTGCAGGTGGCTCACGTCCAGCACCGACTGCGACTGTTGCTGGAGCTGATAAATATTGGCGTACGCCCAGGGCCTGCCATACAGCGACAGCAGCGTGACCGCGATCGCCAGCGGCACCGCGAGCAGCAGCACCGCCTTGTACAGCCGCAACGGGCTGGCGCCGGCGGCCAGCATGGCGGTGATCTCCGCATCGCTGTACATCTGGCTCAGCGCCACCGCCACCGAGACATACAGCGCGACGGGCAATATCATCTCCAGCGCGATCAGCGACTTATAGAAAACCACGTCGGCCACCACCCGCAGCGCCAGCGTGCCGTTGGCGGCGTCGGTCAGGTAGCGCTGGGCGGAGTAGCTGGCGAACATGAAGATCAGAAACCCGGCGATCATCATCACCAGGCGGCGGATCTCAACCGTGATATAGCGTTCAATCAAAGGCATGCGTCATCGGCTCCCGGCGGCGTGCGCTTCATGGCGCCTCCCGCGCGATCAGGGCGCGCAGCAGGGCGATCACCTGGTCAACTTCCTGCGGGGTGAGTGCGCCGTCCTTCGCCCACTGCACGCGCCCGGCCTTGTCCAGCACCACGATGGTGGAGCTCTCCTCAGGCAGCCGCCAGGCCATGCGCCCCAGCCCGTCGCTGTCGACGATGAACTGCGCCCAGGGGTAATGCCGCTTGTTTTTCTCGATCTTGCCGCGCACGAAGAAGCCGGAGCCCGGTATCGCATCGTCGGTGTTGACGATGGTGGTCGGCTGGAAGCGATCGCCCGGCAGGTTCGCGTCCTTGACGGCGTTGATCAGCAGCGAGTTCTTCTTTTTGGCGGAGGTGCGCCCGGCGATGTACTGGATCACCCGCACCTTGCCCGCCAGTTTTGCGCTGTTCCACGGCCGGTAGCTGAAATCGCCGTTACGCAGTAGCAGCTCGCCGCGATCGGCGATGGCGATCGGCGCCACCGGCCGGCCATGCACGAAGTTATGTGCCGGCGCCGCCAGCGGCGACAGCAGCAGCGCAAGGGCCAGCAAGCGAGGTAACGTCATCATGGCTACGGGCAACGCGCTTATCTGCCGGCCGCGACGGCCGACGGGGAAAACGACAGCGGAAAACGCGCCAGCAGCAGCTCCAGGCGCTGGCGGATATCGATGTCCAGCGTCGCCGGCCGGTCATAGATATCGCCGCCGGCCAGCTTGTCCGCCACCATCACGTCGTGCCGGTCGCCCATCAGGCCGTTAATCGCCGCCAGGAAGCGCGAGATCTGCCGGGCCTCGCGGTTGTCCGGATCGATCGATCTCAGCGTGTCGTAAAACGACACCTGGCGACTGACGATTTTGCGCACGTCGTGGAACTGATGCCCGGTCAGCGCCGGGCCGGCGATCAGCGTCTGCAGCTGGCGCATCTGCTCCTGGCGGTAGGCGATAAAGCCCTGCGCGCTTTCCAGGCGGGTGTGGCGTAGCGCATAGCGCACGTAAGACCATACCGGCTTGCTGAGCAGCAGCCGCAGCAGGTTGCCGTAAAGCGTCAGGTTCTTCTGGTTGCCGTTGCGAAACGCGTCCTGAAAATGGCCGAGCACCACGGTGGTGGTGTGGAACAGGCGGTTGGCGCGGTGGGGCGCGCCGTACAGCTGCTGGGCGAAGCGCAGGTGCTTATAGCGGGCGCGGATATATTTGTAGCGCATGCGGGTAGCCGCCGCCAACTGCGGGTCTTGCAGGAAACCGTTCACCAGTTGCAGCAGCTCGCGGCGGGAAAAGCCGTCTTCCCAAAACTGCAGGCACAGCGCGTAGTTGTCCCGGATGCTCTCGGGGGAGCATTCCAGATCGATCTGCTGCGGCAGGCTGATATTCGCCTCGACCAGGTCATCCTCTTCCACCGCGACAAACAGCGCCTGGGTGGTTTCGGCGGAGAACTTCTTCCAATTCGTGTTAGCGGTCATTGATTACTCTCTTTGGGCACATTCAGCCCCAACATAAAGCGATTGCGGTAGGCGCCGATCGTCGGTATCAGGGATAACAGCACGTCTAAACATTGCCCCAGTAAATAAGCGAAGGCGGCGCCCTGCACGCCGAAGGCATACGCCATCGACACCAGCAGCGCAATGTAGGCCGCCGAGGCCGTCGCCTGCGCGATCAGGAAGGCACGCTGCTTGCCCGCCATAAACAGCAAGGATTCCTGCGGGAAGCCCATCATCGAGACGATGATCGCGCCCAGCATGATTTGAATCAGGTCATAGGCTTCCAGGTATTGCTGCCCGAAGACCGCGGAAATAAGCGGCTTGCCCACCAGCAACATCAACACCGCGACGGCCAGACCGATGCCGCCGGCCAGCAGCGAAGAGCGCAGGCCCAGCAGCCACGGGGTCTTGGTGCGCGGATCCAGACGCATGATCTCGGGATAGAAGCTTTTCTCCAGCAGCTTGGCCGGGGTGCCCGTCGCATCGAAGAAGGTCATGGCGATCTTGAACAGCCCGGCGGCGGCCGGCCCGAGCACCACGCCCACCAGCACGGTGGTGCAGGAGTTGCGCGCGGCCCAGATGGTGTGGGCGATGTTGGTGGTCCAGACGAAGTTCCAGGCGCCCTCGATGCGGCGCGCGACGTTGAACAGGCGCGGCCTCAGCGCGCCGTGGATATCGCGACGGCGCAGCTCGCGCGCGGTGAACCACCAAAACAGCGTGCCGCCGATCAGGTTAGAGGCGTACCAGGTGACGATAAAGCCGGGGAACCCCAGATCGAAATAATAGGAGATGACGCTGCCCACCGCCTGCAGGAACGGCTTGATCGCCTGCTGAATGGCGATGAGATCGAAGCGGTTGAAAGCGCGCAGCACGCCGGTCGGCGTGGACGAGGTCATCGACGGGATCAGGGTGCAGTACAGCATGGCGAGCCAGAAGCTTTCGCTGTCCAGCCCCAGGGCGTGTGACAAGAACGGCAGCATGATCATGCCGCCCAGCACGGCGATGACGCCGCTGGCGATATCCAGGCCGAAGGAGAACGCGACGACGTCGCGGAAGCGCCCGGTATTTTGATGCTCCAGCGCCGGGGTGCCGAATTGCACCACAAACTGCCAGGTTTGGAATTTGATGAAATCGCTGACCGCTTTGGTATAGGCCTGGATCACCACCAGCACGCCGAACATTTCAGGCGACATGCCTTTACCGGCGCAGGAGAGCGCCAGCAGGCCAAGCAGTGCGCTGGCGACGCTGCCGGAGCCTAAATAGGCGGCATTACGTAAAATGGAACGAAACGCGCCATCGGAAAACCATCGTTTCATAACTTAAACCAGCCATCATCGTTATTTTTGTGCATCTTGTGTTCCGCACTCATGCGCTTGCCCTGTCTCTTTTTAATAAACCTGAGTTTCTTTACCGGCGTTTTCGCCGGGTTGCCCGATGTCGCTCTGCGGGCGCTTCGCGGGGTTCACCACGGCGGAAATGGCGTTGAGCGCGTTGCTCAGCACCTCGTCGTAAGGGGCTCTGGCGTCCAGCTCGATGATGCGCGCGCCGTTGTACTGCAGGCGCACCATGGCGGAAATCTTGTCTTTCAGCTCTTCATAGCTGTGATCGGGCTTGCGGGAAAACGCCGTATCGACGTCGATATCCAGGCGAATGATCAACTCCGGCCGATAGACGGCCATGCGTTGATATAAACGGCGTTCGCGCGCCGCCAGGCGGCGCAATAGCCGGCCTTTTGCGCGTTCCACGCCGATGCCGGGCCCATCGTAGTAAAAACCGGAAATTTCCGCCTGCGGGTAGCGATCGCTGATCACCAGCACGCCGCTCTGCGCCAGCCGCCGCACCTTGCGCAGGTTGGCGGCGCGCCACAGCGAAAAGCCGTACATGATCAGCGCCGCCCACAGTGCCGGCGGCCTGTTGCTCATGCGCTGGGTTTTATCGGATTTGGCCGCAAGGCGCCGCTCCAGCCACACGCCGATGAACGGCAATTTCTTGATTTTGTCGCCGTCTTCGCCGGAGATCAGCCCTAAATAGCGGCGCTGCGTGGGGCGATGCTGCTGCAGGTTTTTCACCAGATCGGCGGTCAGCGTGGACTTGCCCGTGCCGTCGCTGCCCACCACGGCAATCAGCCCGGTGATGCAGGCGGGAGAGGTATCCTGTGCGGCAGTGAGTTTATTTTTTTTCATCTGTTTCGGTACGAAAAGGTTATTTGGCGGCTAGGCATTGGCGGCCCTCAGCGATATTTTAACGGCGCGCAGCGAGGCATCGAAAATATGCTTGGCCGGCTCGCGGCCGTCCAAATCCAATATGTTAGCGCCGTTAAACGTCAGGTGCGGGATGACGGCGATCTTTTCACGCAACGCCGCCAACGAGTGATCGGGTTTGCGTGAATAGGCCGTTTGCTCGTCAATATCCAACCGAATTAATAATAAGGGCTGATAAGACGCCATCCAGTGGTACAGACGTTGTTCGCGTTTTCTCAGCCAGCGTATCCAGCGATTGCCGCCGGCGGTTTTCGCCAGCTGCGGGCCATCGAAACGAAATCCCGCCACTTCGGCCTGCGGATAACGATCGGTAATCAGCAATGCGCCGCGGCGACTTTTCTTCAGCATGCGGCGGAATTTAAAAACGCGCCAATAGGAAAGTAAAAAGATCACCAGCGCCGTGGCATTATCCGGCGGCGTAGCAGGGCGATCGTGCACGCGCTGCGATTTCTTCAGCAAATAACGCCCGAAGGGCGCGCCAATAATCGGCAGCGAACTGATCCATTCGCCGATACGCCCGGAAGACTGGCCGAGATAAAGCAGTTCGGCAGGTTCTTGCGCCGATAAGGCCTCGACCAGACTGGCGGCCAGGGTGGATTTTCCCGAGCCGTCACAGCCGGTTATCGCTATTACGCGCACGGGCGAGCGATCAGATGAAGGTCTTATCTGCTGACTCACAATAATTAATCCAATGCGAAAAAAACTATTGTATTCCAATACGCCTTGGGTTCAAGATATTTATTGTGCTTTGCCGCGATAAAATAATGGGTTCGGTATTCCTGTTGGTTATTTGAATTGATATTTATGGCGTTCGTTCTTGTTATTTTGTGCTAATTGGCCGGGCGTAAGCCGGTTTCGCTTTTTATGTTAACTTTCGGCCTGGCTGACGGCGAAAAAAGAGCAGAGGTTTTCCATTTTCGCTTAATCTTTTGTGCGGTTTGGCGCGACGCTATGGCAATTATCTTCGCGCGGCCGTCGCGGCCGTGAGCGATATTTCGTTTCAAATAGGGCATGCCGTTTCTGGTGTATTGAAAGAGAGTCTGATTATGAATGCAAAATTTCCGCCGCTGATTGCGGTTATCGGCAGCGACGGATCGGGTAAGTCCACCGTTTGTGAACATCTGATCGAATATGTGAAACATTATGGCCCGGCGGTGCAGGTGCATCTGGGCAAACAGGCGGGCAACGTCGGGCGCGCGGCGGCGAAACTGCCGCTGCTCGGGCGCTCGGTGGGCAAGGCTATCGAAAGCAATACCAAAAAAGTCAAAACGAAGAAATCCCGCATCGGCCTGTTGCCGTCGGCGGTGATCATCGCCTTCGTGGGGCGGCGGCTGCTGCGGTTTCGCCGCATGCTGGCGTTTCGGCGGCAGGGGTTCATCGTGCTGACCGACCGTTTTCCGCAGGCGCAAATCCCCGGCGCTTATGACGGCACGGTATTTCCCGTCGATGTTGAAGGCAGCCGTTTCGTCCGTTGGCTGGCGGCGCGGGAACGGGCGGCGTTCCAGTGGATGGCGAAGCAAAAACCGGATCTGGTGCTCAAGCTGAATGTCAGTCTGGACGTGGCCTGCGCCCGTAAACCCGATCACCGCAAAGCGGCGCTGGAGAAGAAGATCGCCGTCACGCCGTTATTGACCTTCGAAGGCGCCGACATCGTGGATCTCGATGCCGATCGGCCGATCGGGGAGGTGCTTGCGGCGGCGGAAAAAGCCATCGCGGAATTTATGGTGGTGCAGGGGTATCGCTATTCGGCTGATGGGGCATCAACGGCTGCGCACTGAGGTGCGCATCGGTTCGGCAGGGCGGCGTGGCCATTTTCGGCACCGCCGCCGCGGCCGAGAAGGAAAGGCTTTATTTTTTCAGCGCCGCAAAGGCGCGCACGATGGTGTCGATTTCTTCATCGCTGTGCGCGGCATTGACGCTGCAGCGCAGCAGGGTCACGCCCGCCGGCGCGGCCGGCGGCAGCACCAGGTTCACATACACGCCGTGGGCGATCAGCTCTCGCCAGAAACGCAATCCTTCTTCCTTCGAACCGATCATCACCGGCACCACCGGGCTGATGCGCGGGCCCAGGGTATACCCCAGTTCGGCGAGGCCGTGGTACAGACGGTGCGCATTGCTCCACAGCTTTTCCCGCAGCTCGGGATGGCGCGCGATTTTTTGCAGCGCCGTGCGCACCGACGCGATGCTGGACGGCGACGGCGAAGCGGTAAAGATATACGGCCGGCTGCTGTAGCGCAGCACGTCCATCCCCTTGCCGCCGACGGCGAAACCGCCGATCGAAGCCAGGCTTTTGCTGAAGGTGCCCAGGATAATATCCACGTCTTGCTCGACGCCGAGCGCTTCGGCCAGGCCGCGGCCGTGCTCGCCCATCACGCCGAAGGAATGCGCTTCGTCGACCAGCAGATACCCGCCCAGCCGCCGCTTGATGTCGACGATTTCCACCAGCGGGGCGACGTCGCCCAGCATGCTGTAGATGCCTTCCACGATAATGATCGCCTCGCGGGCGCGCTCGCCCAGGCGCACCATGCGGCGCTCCAGATCGGCGGCGTCATTGTGGCGGAAGCGAATAATCTCTGCGCCGCCGAGGGCGCAGGCGTCGTAAATGCTCGCGTGGCTGTCTGCGTCGATCAACACCACGGAGCCCGGCCCCGCCAGCGTGCTGATGACGCCCAGGTTGGCGGTATAGCCGGTGGAGAACACGATGGCGCTCGGGCGATCGAAGAATTCCTCCAGCTCCCGTTCGAGCGCCAGGTGCGATCCGTAACTGCCGTTCGCCATGCGCGAACCGGTGGTGCCGGTGCCGAGCGCGGCCAGGGCCGCCTGGCCGGCGGCGATCGCCTGCGCATCGAACGTCAGGCCAAGGTAATTATTGGTGCCGGCGAGGACAATCTTTTGATCGCCGATGCGCCCCTGGGTGGCGGAATACACTTCGTCGATGCAGGTGCCGAACGGATTCAGACCGGACGTTTGAAATTGTTCACGGTCATTGGCAAGCCGCGCAAACTTGTCATACAGTCCCATGGTTTTTCTCCAGATAAGGGCGCAGCGCGTCAAGCAGTTGCTCAGGCGTTCTGACATCAAGCAATATATTGATAGGAATGGAGATATCTAATTCATCTTCCAGCATCATCAGCAGATCCAAGACTCTGATGGATTCCAGGCCAAGATCATTGACGAGATCGCTATCAGGTTTTATTTCCACTCCGCCTTCGACGATACCTTGCAAACACGTCAGGATATAATCCATTACAGCATCGCGATTTAGCATAAGAACGTTGACACACCTCTACTTGGAATAATTAAAACAGCCCTTCACGCAGCGCGCGTTCCAAACTCACCTGTGGAAACCAATTAATCTGTTGCGACAGCGCCTGATTGTTGGCGGACCAGTCTTGATGGGTTAATTCGCGTATTTTGCTGCGCGTCAGCATCGGCTCCTGTTTTATCAGGCGGTTCCACAGCACGCTGATATCCGCCAGGGCTTTCAGCAGCGGCAGCGGAATGCCCACCAGCCGCACCGGCCCGTGACGCACGGCGGCGCCGATGTCCCGCAGGCGCAGCCAGTCATAGCCTTCGGCCACGCCGTCGCACAGTTCGTAAATATTCGACTGCGCGGGCTGCGCCAATAACCATTGGCCGACCGCCTTCGCCAAATCGCTCACGTGCAGAAAAGAGAGCCTGGCGTCAGGCGCGCCCAGCCGGGGCAGCACGCCGCGCAGCAGGCCGTTGAACAGCGGTTTCAGCTCTTTATCGCCCGGCCCGTAGACCGCCGTCGGGCGGAAAATCCCCAGCGCGATCTCGCCCGAGGCGGCGATCAATTGCTGCTCGGCGGCCTGTTTTGAATGGGCGTACCAGGACAGCGTCGGATGGCGCGCCGCCAGCGATGACATGAACAAGAAACGATTGCAGCGGCCGTTTTGCCTGGCCGCCTGCATCAGGTTCAGGCTGCCGGTCACGTTGCAGCGGGTGAACACCGCTTCCGCATGCCCGCGCACCTGGCCCGCACAGTGCACGACGCACTCGGCGCCGCGCACCAGTTCGGTGAGCGAAGGCCGATCTTCCAGCGCGCCGGGGATCCACTGCAGGTTGTCGATGGCGGCTTTTCCGGCTTGCCGCGTCAGGGCGCGCACGTTGAACCCTTGCGCCAGCAGTTCCTGGACGATATGCCGGCCGATAAAGCCGGTCGCGCCCGTCACTGCGACGGTGCCGCTCATTGCGCGAAACCGGCCAGCTGCGGCATTTGCGGGTAGAGCGAAGCGCTCAGCCAGCGTTTTTTGGCCTCCGCGCGGGCGGGTTTGCCCGACGACGTGCGGGGAATGCTGTGCGGCGGCAGCAGCTCGATGTCCACCGCAATGCCGAACTCGCTTTGAATGCGCGCGCTCAGCGAGTGCACGATTTGTTCCCGGCGTTCTTCCGAACTGACTCGGCACTGGATTTGCAAAATGATCCTGGCCGCTTCGTCGTGTTCTTCGGTTACGAAGGCGATCGCATCGCCGGAACGGATTTCCGGTTCGGACTCCGCGACGTACTCGATATCCTGCGGCCAGATATTGCGGCCGCGAATGATGATCAAATCCTTCTTGCGGCCGGTGACGTACAGATAGCCGTCCAGCAGGTAGCCCAGATCGCCGGTATCCATCCAGCCGGTCACCTGAATTTGCTGCTGGGACTCAGTATCGCAAAAATAGCCGTTCATCAGGCTGGGGCCGGAAATCGTGATATGGCCGACCTGGCGCTCCGGCAGTGGTTGCCCGGTTTCGCTGCGGATCTCGATGCGGTGGCCGGGCAGCGCACGGCCGCAGTTGACGAAGGTCGAGACGGCGCGGGTTTTTTTGCCCGGCGCGACCGCTTTTCCCTCGTACTCCAAAATATCCCGGTCGACCGCGTTGGTTTGCGGGCCGGAGCAAGGATCGGAAAAGCTCACCGCCAGGGTGTTCTCGGCCAGCCCGTAGCACGGCATGAAGGCTTTGCTGTCGAAGTTGATGCTGCGGAAGTGTTCGCCAAACTGGCTGAGCAGCTCGGCCGGGATCGGCTCGGCGCCCACGCCGGCGACCCGCCAGCTGGAAAGATCCAGATCGGCCAGCTCTTTGGCGTTGCTGCGGCGCAGACACAGATCGTAGCCGAACGGCGGGGCGACGGACACCGTGCCGCGATTCTTGGCGATCAGTTTCAGCCACTGCATCGGGCGCATGGCGAAATCTTGCGTGCGCAGATAATCGACGGACAGCTGGGTCGCCACCGGCGTCAGCAGGAAACCGACCAGGCCCATATCGTGATAGAAGGGCAGCCACGACACGCAGCGATCGCCCGCGCGCAGCTTGATCCCGTCGCGACTGATCGCATTCAGGTTCGCCATCGCCGCCCGCTGGGTGATGATCACGCCGCGCGGGAAGCGGGTGCTGCCCGAAGTGTATTGGAGATAGGCGATATCGTCGGGCGAAGGCGCCGGCAGCGCGATCTCCGGCTCCGGCAATGCGTTGAAATCCGCGTCGCTGAGGATGTGCATCGCTGACGCGTTTTCCGTGGCGGAGGCGATGAGCGGCGTCCACTCTTCGCTGCTGATAATAGCCGCCGGGTTGCAGCTGGCGATCAGCCCTTTCAGTTTGGCGGTGTAGGAGTCGCGCTGGCCCACGCCCATCGGGATCGCCAACGGCACCGCCACCAGGCCGGCATATTGGCAAGCGAAAAAGGCTTCGACGAACCCCGCGCTGGTTTCGGCGATAAGCGCCACGCGATCGCCTTTCTTGAGCTTCAGGGACAATAAACGCCGCGCGCCCGAGATCGCTTTTTGCTGCAGCGTGCGATAATCGAGAACGGTCACGAGTTGATTGCGCCGATCGTAAAAATTCATTCCCGTATTACCGAGCGCCGCGTAATCCAACGCGTCCACTAAAGTGGGGAAGTCCGCATAGCGCATGGGAAGAGAATGAACGGAACTTGTTTCAGACATAGACAAACTTAGCCATAGATTAAAAATCACCAAAAGAGTTAAATCACTCTTGGCGAGGTAATTGATGTTTTACTATGAATAGGTTTTGAATAAGTTTGTTATTCAACCATCTTCATTCCGCGAATTGCGTATATTGCCGTACTTGAGCGGCACGCCGGTTATTAACCCGGTAGCGCGTGAGCGGCCTGCATTATCAGCCTTGAGCGGCGACCTGGAGATATACGAGAGGTGATTGTAATACCCGAGGTTCGCCGTTCTTTAGTCTGCATCTGTCGGGCAGGAAATACCTGTCTGCTCATAGGTTATGACCTCATGCATGGCTATCTTCGAACTTAAACACTTCCTAAACAGTATGCCGCAAGAAATCAAAAAGTGAATGCCTCATTTAAGTTGATTCTTAAAAAGAGCATTAAGTGGTAAAAATGGCGGCGCGCCACCTGATTAAAGTCGGTACACTTAAAGCGGCGGGTTTCTTTCGCCCAAATAGCACTAAATAATAAAAGAGCACGCATAGCGTAGCATGTCAGCGCCGCTTTGGGCTTTCCTTTTTTTGTTTAATCACGCCGCCTCAGTGCGCGTGATAGGCAAATAATGCGCTGGTTCACAGGGGGAAATATTCGGTTTTTCTTATCGTTGAACCGGAGGCGATACACAATCCAATAAAAGAGAACAGCATAAAAAATGCTAAAGGCGTTGTCGCGCTCATATTTAATTATTTTATTAAAACGTAAGGCTATTTATGATCCGTATTGAGAAAGTTCTGGATAAACGCGAACTTAAAGAATTTATTGCTTTCCCTTCGTTACTGTTTCGTGATGACCCGAACTGGATTGAGCCGCTGTATTTAGAGCGCGAAGAGCACCTGTCAAAGAAGAATCCCGGCACCGATCATATCGAATGGCAGGCGTGGGTGGCGAAAAAGCAGGGGAAGGTCGTCGGGCGCATCACCGCGCAAATCGATTCTCTGCACCGGGCGCTGCACGGAGAAGATTCCGGTCACTTCGGCATGATCGACGCCGTTGACGATCCCGCCGTGTTCAGCGCGTTATTCACGGCGGCGGAGGAGTGGTTGCGGTCCAAGGGCACGCGGAAAATCACCGGGCCGTTCAGCCTCAATATCAATCAGGAAAGCGGCCTGCTGGTCGAAGGGTTCGACACGCCGCCGTCGGCCCTGATGACCCATGCCAAACCTTACTACGCGGCCCAGATAGCGCAGCAAGGATATAGCGAAGGGATTGATTTGCTTGCTTATTGGATGAAAAGAACCGACCTGCATTTTTCGCCGTCGCTGACCCGGATGATGGATCAGGTGCGCAAAAAGGTGACCGTTCGCCGCCTCAACCGCAAGCGCTTTCGCGAAGAGATGCAGGTGCTGCGCGAGGTGTTCAACTCGGGGTGGCAGCATAACTGGGGGTTTGTTCCGTTCACCGAGCATGAGTTCGCCACCATGGGGGATCAGCTGAAGTTCCTGGTGCCCGACGATATGATCCATATCGCCGAGGTGGATGGCGCGCCCTGCGCCTTTATCGTCGGGTTGCCGAACATTAATGAGGCGATTGCCGATCTGCAGGGGCGGTTATTGCCGTTCGGTTGGGCGAAGTTATTGTGGCGGCTGAAAGTCAGCGGCGTTCGCACCGCGCGCGTGCCGCTGATGGGCGTTCGCCAGGAATATCAATTCAGCCGCATCGGGCCGATTATTGCATTGCTGTTGATTGAGGCGCTGCGCGAGCCGTTCGCCAAGCGCAATATCGACGCGCTGGAAATGTCGTGGATCCTGGAAACCAATACCGGCATGCGGACGATTTTAGAACGTATCGGCGCGGTGCCTTATAAACGCTACCGTTTGTACGAAAAGACGCTTTAATCGACTGATATCGCATCGCCTTTTAACGCCATCAGGATAATAAGCGCATTGCGTGCGGCGCCGTTCGTTTTGGGGGACTGAGCGTGAGTGAAAGCATTGTCCCCAGAGTGGAACGGTTAAGGCCGTTAATTAATAAACCCGAGATAAATTCACGGCGCGTGATTTATTGAACCGCGATCGCCGTGATGCTGAAGAGAGCAGAATGCATGCCTGTGGAAAAGAAAAAGGGAATAAGCCGATTAACCTACAGCATAAGGAACTCCTGGGCCGGCTTTATTGACGCCGCGCTGACCGAAAATGCGTTTCGTGAATTATTGGTTATTAACGCCATTTTACTGGTTGTTACATTTACTCTGGATATTACAAAAATGGAGCGGCTGTTATTAATCGCCTGCAGTTTCCTGCTGCTGGTGGTTGAGCTGCTTAATACGGCGATTGAAACCGTGGTCGATCGCATTTCGCTGGCGTTGCATCCGTTATCCAAACGCGCCAAAGATCTGGGCGGCGCAGCGCAGCTGGTGGCGGTGATAATGACCATCATTATTTGGGGGACGGTGCTGCTGGGAGGATAACGGCGAGGCGCGCTCCGGCGTTAAACCGGTTGCTGCGGCTAAATAAGCGGCTATTATCGTTGCTTTACGCCTTTGGCGCCATGGTAAGGATAGGTTGCCGTTATGCCCGTGAATTTTGATCTCAACGATCTTTATGCGTTTCGCGCGCTGGTGGAGTACGGCAATTTTCGGCTGGCCGCAGAGTCCATCTGCCTGTCGCAGTCGGCATTGAGCCGCAGGATTGAGAAGCTGGAAAACGCGCTGGGCATCAAACTGTTCGATCGCACCACCCGGCGCGTGACCTTGACGCTGTACGGGCAGGCCTTCGCCGAACGTTCGGAGCAGCTGCTGATGAACGTCGAAGCGGTGATGGCTGATATCGATAAGGTCAGCCAGGAGCGGGTGGGGCTGGTCACCGTCGCCACGGTGCCGTCGGCGGCCTACTATTTCATGCCCGACGTGATACGCCGTTTCCGGCTTCGCTATCCGCGCGTGCGCGTTAAGCTGATCGACGGCAGCGCAGGCAATGTCATCGAGGCGGTCACTGGCGGCCAGGCCGATTTCGGCATCTGCTTCGCCGGGCGGCTGCAGCCTAATCTTGAGTTTGTGCCGTTGGTGGGGGACGTCTACGTGGCCGCCTGCCGGCGCGACCATCCGCTCGCCGGTAAAAAGAGCCTCAGCTGGCGGGAGTTTTATCAGCAGGATTACGTGTCGCTGGATAAAACCTCCGGCAATCGCAATCTGCTCGATCAGCGCCTGGAACACCTCGTGCCGGAACGCCCCAGCGTGTGTGAAACTCGCCATGTGACGACCATGCTGGGCATGGTTGAGGCGGGCATCGGCATTGCCGCCGTGCCCGCCATGTCGATGCCCGCTTCAGAGCACTCGGTGTTGACGTCGGTGCCGCTGGTCGATCCGGTGGTGAAACGCACCGTAGGCCTCATCAGACGCGGCGGCCGCATGCAGTCTTTCGTCGCCGCCGAGCTGGAAAAGCTGATTACTGAACAGTATCACTCTGCCTGACCGGCTGCGGCGCCGGCACGGTTCGCATGCCGGTCGCGCGAATGGTCGGCTGCGCCTGAGAGGAGGCGAGGAAGTCCAGCAGCGCTTTGCCTTCGCGGCGGTGCTCCGCCTTGGCGGTTACCGCGCCCGCGAAGCGGGTGATGTACTGCACGTTTTCAGGCAGCTCGCCGATAAAGGTCACGCCCGCCACGGGCAGCAATTCGCTGACCTGCTGGAAGCCCAGCGCGTATTTCCCCTGCGCCACTTCAGAGGCCACCGGAATGCGCTCAACCTTATGCGCTTTCCCTTTCACCTGTTCCTCGATGCCCAGCTTTTTGAACAGTTGGCCGCTGACATAGCGGCCGCTGGCGCTGTCGGAATAGGCGAAAGAGTCCGCCTGCAGCAAGACATTGCGCAGGTCGGCATCCGTTTTTATCACCGGCTTGGGCGCGCCCTGTTTGACCACCATGCCGATCGGCGAATCGGCCAGCTCCACGCGCGAACCCGGCTGGGTCCAGCACTCTTTTTCCAGTTGGGTGAGCGCGTCGCCCACCATGATCAGCACATCGGCTTGCTCTCCGCGCGCCAGCCGCGCGGGGATCGCCTGCGGCGTTTTGCCCATCGAGGGGCCGGACACCAGAATGATTTTGTCGCCGCTTTGGGCTTCATACTCCGGGGCCAGCTTCTCCAGCGCGGCTTTGAAGCCACCGGAGATCATGACGGTCACGTCTTTGGCCAGCGCCGCCGTACTGCAGGAGGCGCACACCAGCGCGGCGAGGATCGAACGAGTGAGTTTTTGCATGGCATCATTCCTTTTGAGATGGCGGCTTAGCGCGCGGTTTGCAGTGGCATGGCGATGCGGCGATACATATACAGCGTCGCCAGCAGGGCGCACAGCGCGGCGAAGCTCATCCAGTAGCCCGGTGAAGCCTTGTCGCCGGTGTATTCGATCAACGCGGTGGAGACTACCGGCGTAAAGCCGCCGAACACCGCCGTCGCCAGGCTGTAGGCCAGCGAGAACCCGGCCACCCGCACTTCCGTTGGCATGATCTCCGTCAAGGCCGGGATCATGGCGCCGTTGTAGAGGCCGTAAATGAAGGACAGCCACAGCAGCACGGCCAGCATCATGCTGAAGCTGGGCGCGGCGGCGAGCAGGCTCAGCGCCGGGTAGGCGGTGGCCAACGTCAGCAACGTCATGGCGACCAGCACCGGTTTGCGGCCGAAACGGTCCGACAGCGCGCCGCCGATGGGCAGCCAGATGAAGTTGGAGATCGCCACCAGCAGGGTGACCAGCAAGCTGTCGGAAGCGCTGAGCAGCAGCACCTTTTTGCCGAAGGTCGGCGCATAGACGGTGATCAGGTAAAACGCGGTGGTGGTCATGGCGACCATCAGCATGCCGGCGATGACCACCGGCCAGTTTTTCAGCAGGGTTTTAAACACGTCGCGCATCGCCAGGTGGTGACGTCGGGCGGTAAATTCCTGCGTCTCTTCCAGCTTGCGGCGCAGGAGAAAGATGAAGGGAACGATCAGGCAGCCGAACAGGAAAGGCAGGCGCCAGCCCCATTCGCGAATGGCGCTTTCTTCCAGCGCCGCATTGAGCGCGAAGCCCATGGCCGCCGCCACCATGATAGCCACCTGTTGGCTACCGGACTGCCAGCTGGTGTAGAAGCCCTTACGGCCCGGCGTGGCGATCTCGGCCAGATAGACGGACACGCCGCCCAGCTCCGCGCCCGCCGAGAAGCCTTGCAACAGGCGTCCGCACAGCACCAGCAGCGGCGCCCAAAGCCCGATGCTCTGGTAAGAGGGGATCAATACGATCAGGAAGGTGCCCGTAGCCATAATCGACAGGGTCACGATCAGCCCTTTGCGGCGGCCGACTTTATCGATGTAAGCGCCCAGCACGATGGCGCCAATGGGGCGCATCAGAAAACCGGCGCCGAATACCGCGAAGGTCATCATCAGCGAGGCAAATTCGCTGCTGGCCGGGAAAAAGGTGTGTGCGATATAGGTGGCGTAAAAGCCGAACAGAAAGAAGTCGAACTGTTCCAGAAAGTTGCCGGAGGTGACGCGCAGGATCGCGCCGGCTCTGGCCCGGATGGTCATGGGTGAGGAAGAGGAATGCATCTTTATCTCCAGTTTGCTATTGGCGCCTGACGCCGCGCCTGTTGCTGAAGATTCGCTCAGGAAAATAAAGTAAATAAGCGCAATAAACGCATGGCGCGATGCGTGTGGCGCATCAATCGGTGTTAACAATGTTGCCTAACCCTGTGTAACGTGGCGTTAACAAGTGTGAGGGTTATCACCTGCGGCGGCGGGCGTCGAAAATGGCATGCGCGTTTTGTGACAGGGTTCATAAAGGGGCGGCGGGGAAAGAAGGCAGTGACCAGGCAGTAACGGTTTCTGGGCCCACCGGCTGGGAACGGTGATATTCATCCGCACACATGATCCTGTTCTGGCTTCAACCTAACCGCGGGATCGCCCAATACGACATAATTACGAATATCATCGCGCGCGATTTGCAACGCCAGCAACTCAGCGGCGGGGACGGTTTGTCCATTCAGTTTGTTATTCAGTTTTTCCAGCAGCCTGGTGCTCAGTACGCCCCATTGTCCGTTGAAAGCGTCGGTGGCCATACCGACGCGTTGGCCGGCAAGCAAGCGGTTGATGACGTCTCGAAATCGTTGGGGCTGCGCCATACCGATTTCAGAAACGAAGCTGGATGCCCACACCCGATCAATATGCCCCAGAGAAGCCAGAACGCCTCCCTGGGGAAGCGTCATGAGTTTTTGCGGCAGGCGGGCCGTCATCGCATGCGGCGCAATGCGAACGCCAGCCGCGTCAGAGTGAAAGTTATCGAACGCCGGCGTACCGGCGCCATAGCAGGCAAAAAACAAATGGATCATGCCATGAACGTTGGCATGCTCTGGAATATCTTGTGCGGCAAACCAGTGTTCATGGGTAATATCGCCATAAGCGGGCCAATCCTGACACACCAACGCCCCTTGATGTTCCGCCAGTCGAGGGTCGCCGGCCTGAAAGGCCATGCCGTGCGTGCCTGTGATCAACAGCGAAGGCGGGTTATGTGGGGCGCTGAGCAGGTGGCTCAGGCAGGCTTTGGTCGCTTGCTCACTTAATGAACTGTTTAACGCAAAACGATACTTGTCACCCAGCGGCCCGAGTGAACCTGTGCCAGCGCCAAAGGGAGTGGCGACATGCTTGATGAACAACTGGGTGGCGCGATCGAAATCATGGCGGGTCGCGAACAGTTCAATACGCCGAGCTGTTTTGCGAGTGGCATCTGTTTCATGGGCCACGACGCTGTCTGCATAGGCGGTAAATTCTTCCAGTGTGGGGAAATCCAATCGCCCAACCCCGGCGACGAGATCCAGCGCATATTGAAATTCAAACGGAATGGCCTCTGGCGAACCGATCAGGACAAGATAATAAGGCATGCCGAGATCGGGGTTAATCATGTCTAATGAGGAACCATGACGATTAAGCCAGCCGCTGGCGCTTTCGCCCTGTCGGTAACCGTCCGGACCGGCGAAGATGCGGAGTGTGCCGCCGGCCTGCCGCCGTCGCAATTCAATCAGGGGGGCCAGCGCGGCCAAATGAGGTGCAGAGTCCCTATTCGCGGCGAAGATGAGCCCCCAGCCACTTTCGGACAGTTGGTCGGCATCGAACCCGAATTGCAGCCCCAAATGCGCTCTGTCGGGAAATGCCGCGCCGACGGTTTGTCCGAGCAGTGATTCAGCGGCAGACTGATGCTGCTCGTGCCGGCCCATGCTCCCGGTTTCCAATGGCAGCCCCGTATCGGCGTGAATGCCGAAAGCCAGTAGCGGCACCTGTTCTTCGTCAATCATGATGCGTCCGCCGTTTTGAGCGCCGCTTGCCAGAGCAGATGAGCCACTTCGGGGCCGGCAATATCGCTGTGCGAGCCGGAGATGCCGTCGCCATGGCAAATAAAATTGCTGCTGTTCACGTTATAAATGTGAGCCGGAACGAAGGCATAGGCGCCGGCGCGTGGCAACAGGGTAATATTGTGAACGGTCGGTATGCCACATATGCCCAACGCGCCAATTGCGGCATAGAGCGGGGGAAACATATAGGCGACCTGGCCTGCCACCCCTGCAGCCCAGGGATAAAGTTTGCCGACGGCCATGTCGCTGTCCGAGCGCGTAGCCACCAAAGGACCGCTGATTTTCTTTTCCATCAGGATGTTATTGAAGAATCCGGCCGTTTCATGTGATGTAGGGAGTGATGAGGTAAAGGACCAGATAGACATGGCGCCTTGGACCAATACGCAAGAGTTTATCGGGAATGGCAACGGCGTAGCGCCAGCAGGGCCCGCAATGGCCGCGCTGGCGACTATGCAACCGAAACTGTGTCCCATCAGATGGATGCGTACGGCGGGTGAGGCTTGCTGCATAGCGCGCAGCAGAGGATGCAGCCCTCTTTCGCCGACGTCTTTGGCTCTTTTCTTCATCGTCCAAAAAGTTAATTGCCGCAGAGGCGCCAGTAACGGGTTGTCGCCGACATCATTACCGAAGGCCACATTATTGACGGCTTCAGCCACGGTTTGATCGGGATCGAAAGGCAGACGATCGGCGGAGCCTTCACCCGGTGCGCCGTTGGCACCCAAATCCAGTGCGGCATTGAGCTCTAAATAGGCCGCACGCAAGGTGTCGGATAACGTCATTGACGCGGAGTCTGTGCGTACTTCATCAAAGATTTTATACAGCGCCGCCCGAACTTCCGGTGTGTCGCCGAGCGCCTCGATATGGAAGTCGATCCTTTCTCTCAATGTCTGAGTGTTAGCAGGGGAGAAACTGGTGTCTGAGGCCTCTGTTTCATCCCCCCATGCCAGACTGGGCCAGTGAAAGCCAATGTGCATTTCTTGAAACGAGGGGATTTGTTGCAGCATATGCCGACGATCTTCATCCAGCGAGGCAAAAGCGCCGATCCAACTGTCAAATTGAGCGAAGGCTTTGGCCTTATCCTGATGCCAGCCGTGGCAGCGAATGAACACGTCGGTAATGCCATTGTCCACCAGGGATGACAGCATCAACTCGCTCAGTTTGCCGTTAGGTGCATCGGGATCGTTATCTTGTTCCGCGCCGTTTTTATCGGTGACAATCATGAAATAGCTTGTATCCGTTGTCGGGATCGTGCGGTATGGCATACAACCTCCTAAAAAGTCATTTCGATGGATTGTCGGGACACGGGTCATTAATGGACGCATAGTGGAAGTATTTGTCGATGTCTCCATGCTGGAATGTCGGGCGGTTCGCCCATTTACAAGCCTGTTTTATCCAGCTTTTCATGCGCAGATCCCAAATGGCTGTGCCGGCGCTTGATGAAGAAACCAGCCATTCTCCATCCTGAGAAAGGGCGAGGGCGGTGATTGGCGTCGTGTGGAAGTCTTGTGCGATGTGCATGGCTGAACCTGCGACGAACACGGACAACTGCCCTTTGTTGTCCCCCATGGCGACGGTGTTGCCATCACCCGCGACGGCCAATAGATGGGGGATAAAAAAAGAATCATTTTTCTTCTGTGTGAACGACCAGTCCTCCCCGTTTATCGTTGCGGAATATATCTTGCCCGAGAAGTCGCCCAGCAGCATCGTTTGGCCTGAAGAATCGAACGCCAGTGTTTCGATCGGCGCACGCATATTGCTGGATTCAGAACGTTCGCTCGCAACCTGAATGACGCGGGTTTTGACTATCTCAAGTTCTTCACGTGACTGAGCGTTGAATCGCCATGAGACGATTTCATTCTTGTCATTTATGGTCATGATTTCGTCGCTGTTGGGTTTGAACCAGGGCAATGGAAAGTAGACGTTGCGCTGAGTTTTAATTTCTTTGCAGGTGAATCCATGGGGGGCTGACGCGGTGAGGCGATACAGTTTATTGGCGAGCTCTCGCCCGTTCTTGCCGACGAGGGTAACCGCCAGCAGGGTGCCGGCATCATTGACGCGAATGGCGGCGATGCGGCGGCCTGGCGGTTGCAGCAGGCACGCCAGCGGCTCGCCTTGGGAAGGTGAAATCAGCACATTGCGAAACACCTCAACGCCTTGCTGTTGCGCAGCAAAGAGCGTCGTGGCTGAGGGGGACCACGCGAGAGCGACGACGTTCGATACCGGCAACTGCCGAATGACCGATGGTTGGCCGGTATTGGTATCCAACCGATATTGCGTCAGCCCTGTCGCCTGTACGGTGAATAGCTGACGGTTTGCTTTACTGTCGACAAACAGCGCAGGAGCTTGAGGACTAAGCAAAAATTGCCCTAAAGGATGTCTGTCAACGCGCAAATTGACTTTGAGTATGTCGCCGGCTTCACTGGTGACATAGGCGGTTTGCTCATCAGGCTCGGTCGCGACGCTGACCAACTGACGCGGAAATTGCAAAAGGGTGCGGTTGGTGGGAGCGGCGGCATTATTGGCCGAAAACAGCCACAGCTTGAGGCTCCCATCCCAGCTTAATGACAAGAGGTCGCCATTTTGCAGATACTTGAGTTGCGCGACGGTTTGCTGATGAGCGTTGATAATCGTTGGCCAGTAAAAGAACGACGATGTTGGCAAGGGGGCGTCGGCTCGCGGCGAAACATCCTTTTCGACGTTATTCTTGGTCGGAGAAAGGCGTGAAGTGTCCCAGATATAAATGTAGCCATCCCTGCTGCCGGCTGCGATAAATCGTCCATCGGGGCTGATGTCGATACTGTAAAAAGTTTTGCTGTACTCGGTCTCTGGCGCGATGGCCGCCAATGGGATGGACTGTTGCGGTTTACCTTGGCTAAACGTCTGCCATTTGACTGCCCTGCTTGTGGCGATGGCGACGTTATCCAGAGCATTTTGGGGGGCGACGGCGGTGGCCATCACGGAGTTGGTTTTCTTATCGAATTGTTGTGACAATAATTCAAATTCGGCTCCGGATATTTTCCACACGGCCAGCGTACCGTCTTGATATCCGGCATAAAGCCTGTCGCCAGCTGCCGTGATGGCACGCACCTTGTTGCTTACATGCTTAGTGTTGTCACTATCGGGCAGATGTAGCGGGCCTCCCACGGTTTTTCTTGTCGCCAGACCCCAGATGCGGATCGTCCCATCGCCATCTCCAGTCGCCAATAGTTTAGGTGTGACGAATGTTAAGGTGTTAATTCCCGAGGGATGCGCCTGTTGCACCTCTTCGGGGGGGATGAATTCGCTGTTCGCACCGCAGGTTTTTATCGAGAAACGGTCACGGCCGATCTTGGCGCTAATGCATTCGTTCTCGCGGATTCGTACTACTGTGGTTTTGCCATCGCCGAGAGTATCAATGCGCTCAAGTTGTCTATAGCGGCCGAGATAGTCGCCGAGCAACATTTGAAAATTGAACGTCAACAGATTGTTTGAGTTGGCTGGTAACCGTAACTGCGCGCCGGCCGCGGTGGCTAAGGCTTCCAAACCTGGGTTGGGGTGATCGTTGAGAATGGAAAGAATACCGGTTTGAATGGCGAGATAATTCAACGCGAGCTTGGTTTTCTGTTGTTCATCGGCGCTCTTGTCAACAAAGAAACCAATAATTATCGCCAAAACGGCGATGACTAAACCCGAAGCGCAAAAAAGCTGCTGTTTCCTGCGGCGATACGACGCATACGCCGCGAGGAATCGCGCCTCGACTTTTGAATCGGGAGCATCGCTTTCCGCCGGCCTCATTTTTCGTTGGGTACGGTATGGCAGGGCGCGAAAGTAATCTGGTTTTTCGCCGTCCATATGCCATATCCGCGCCTGTTTTTGCCATTCTTTCAGATTATTGCTACGCCACTCTTCTATGCTGCGGCGTACGGGGCCGGCTAAACGATCGTGCGCCAATTCATACCACATGTCGTCTTCACGGCTTTGACGACGGATGAGATGGTGCTCCTCGAGCTTTTGAATTTCTTTAAGTGATGGCCCGTCCGTGCTTTGCGGGCTGAAAATCACGGCTGAGCGGCGCCCACTTAACGTCAGCAGATACCGGTCTATCCAATCTCCCAACGTTCTGAATCGATGGGGATCTTGCGCCGCCAGATTGAGCGTCTTGGTGCAGTAATCCAGTAAGGCATTGTCCGGGTTATATCCCGCCACGTCGGCGACGCGAACCTCACAGACCTGCCGCTCGGTTTGGCTTAAGGTGTTCCACAGATCCGTACAGATAACCTGCAGCTGTACCGGTTCCACGGTCTTACTCGGGCGTGCGCCTTCCGGCGCTTTAATCAATTCGCTGACCAGCAACTGCGCCGCATCTGTTCCGTCTTGCACTGGAAAAGCGACGCCCATGGCTTCTGCCGGCCCCTTGATGGCGGCGACGGCTTGCTCGACCGACAACAGGTTTAAACGGTAGGTGTTGTTAAGGCGGGTGGGAATATCATCGCGGAAATCATCAAGCCAGGAGAAGTATTCTTCTCGCATGCTGATGAGGAGCCAGATAGTTTTTTCGTCGTTTGACAGCAGTTCTTTCAACTGCTGGAAAAAGACTTTTTGTTGCTCGTAGGGGACATTACCGGTTAACACTTCCTCAAATTGATCGAGCACCAACAGAAGACGCTTCGGCGGATCAGATTCAGGCAGAGTGATACGGTTGAAGTAGGTAAGAAGCGTATCATTGGGACGAATCGAGCCAAAACTATCTTGGTCCAGGCGCTGCAAGAGGGAGATGACCGGATCGGTATCATCGGCCTGCGCGATGCGCTGCACGGGTAAAACATGGAACAGCGTTGTCAGTGTGGATAAAAGGCCGTTCTTGGCCATCAAAAGCGAGGTTTTACCCGCTCCGGAAGGGGAGTACAGCACGATTATCCGATCCGAGATTAAGCGCCATTGCAGTTGCTTAATGTCCGCGTCGCGACCGAAGAGTGTTTGTTCGGCGCTAAAAGGGCTGGGGCCTACGTAAGGAGCCTTCATGAGTCCTCCTGCGTACGGGCATTTAATTCCGCCATAAAGGTGGTAACGTCTCCCCAGTACAGACGCCATTGGGCCTTCGTCTGCAGGTATTTTTCGATATAGCGGCGTGCGCTGCCGGGATCAAGAATGCTGTTTGGATCAATTTGTACAGAGAAATGTTCGATATTTTTGCGCAGGTCATGGCCTTCCAACAGTAAAAGGCTGCGAAACAGTACCCGAAACTCCCAGGATTCAGCCTGCAGGCCGACAAACAGCAGCGCGCTGCTGTTCAGCCTGGCACGGACGTAAAGGGGAATGGCGTCTTGGGCGGAAGAGACTTTGGTCAGGTAGTCAAAAAAATGATCTTCGGTTAACACCAGCGATTTTGGCGTGGATAAATCCCCGAAGAGCTTGAACACGATCGGATGGGGCGCAGTGCCTTCGTCCGCCGGGCTGGCGGGGGCTCGGCTGACATAATTGGCATCGCAAATTTCAGCGTGTATATTCCACCTCAGCAGGCGGACTGTCGGCGTCGCGCCCTGTTCTTTGAGGGCATCGACCAGTAGATCGCTGGGATCGGTGGTGATGTAAACCGGGAGTTTATAGCCGGCCAAGATCCGCAGCGGATCAAGAGGGGTACGGGCGCGGATTTTTTGCCCCACCACTGAAACCAGTTCTCCTAGTGATGTGTAGATCTCCATTTGATCTAAACCTTTTAGCCGGTCCGGCACATCGTCAGGATATTTCTCAAGAATTCGCTCATAGACGTACTTGTAAAATTCCTGACGGGGGTATTTGTCTTGCCGCATCACGGCAAGATATTGTGCAATCTGCGGCAGACCCGCCACGTCGTGCCCACCTAACGGATAGTGGTAGATTTCCCCCCATTCACGTGCCAGTTCACGCCGCGAGCCGAACAGCGCTTCGTTCATGCTCGGGCCGAGGATAGGAGTGCTGTCTTGGCTGGTAATATTGTCGACGATCAGAGCCCAGGGATCCTTATTTTCGTCGGAAACACCGAATCCGGGTGGATACCAAATACGTGCATTATTCAACCGGGTAAAAACGACCGGGATCCACCAGTCCGGTGAGTCCATGATTTTTGCCCGCGCACTGGCGGTAGCGCGATCGACTTCGCCATGCTCCGCCAGCTGTCTGAAAAACTCCGGGATAAATTGCGTTGCCGCAGACATCGAAAGCTTGCCCTGCATCGCCAATACCGCCGGCACGCCCTCTTTGGCTAACAGGGGGCCCAGAGCGACCAGCGCGTCGCGTGCGGGATTGCCGGCACCGGCGCTTTGGCAGGAGCATAGGACGACCAAGCTGGGAATTCTCTCCAGCGCGCCCAAACGCGCGGCGAAATCTTCGCCGGTGACGCTGGCGGCATTCCCGGTCTCATCCTCCAACCACAACACGGCGCCTTGCTGCCCGACAATGCCGTGACACATGAGATAGAGAATGTCGGCTCCCTCTTTTATGCCTTCGATAACCGCCTGGAGCGTCGCGCTTCCGCGCCGCGTGAGCGTGGTTAACGGAACATGACGCAGGGCATTTTCAGCGAGCTCCTGCTCATGAGGAACGTTGATGGGCGGGAAGGTTTCCGACAGGTCCTGGGGATTGGCGATGGCTAATAGTGCCTTAATGCCTTGCTTAGGGCGCAACGTCGGGAGGCGGTAAGTTCGAGCCGCCAGATAGCGCGAAAAAACGCACTGATTGCTGCGTAAGAGATGCGTGGCTGGATCGGAGGGGTCAACCAGCGTTTCCCAAGGGAGGCTGTGCAATATAGATGCGTTTGAATCGATAAGCAGGCGTATTTTTAGCGGGCTTTGCTGATGGCCGGAAAATGCCCGGGCGGACGTGAATGCATCACGCAGTGCGGGCTGCATAAACAGTGATTCCGATAATAACCGGCCCATTCTTTGCGGGTTGCGGGAGTAAAATGTCGGATCGTGGATGTTTAATGCCAACGGGATGAAAGGGGTAATATTTTCGCTTTCGTCAAAGCGCTGGCGAAAACTGGCTTGAAATTCATCGAGTGAATTCCGCTGAAACACGATCTCAAGTTCCGCATAGCCTTTCATGAACGTACCCCCGACAGTAGCGTTGTCGACAGCATTGACGACCAAAACGAGAGAGGGAGGCGGGAGTCTACCCAGCGTATTTCAGCACGTAGTTATTTAGATAACTGATTTTTTTATTTAATATTTTGCTGAGACACTGGGTGTTCAGAGCGTCGCCGACCAGTTCGTGACGGTATAATATACATCTAGCTTGAATAAGGATTTCTGTCCAATATGGCGCGGTGTTGATGAGGAGCGCTTCGCTACTGAAATAAAATAAGGGCGAAAATTAATAGATAAATAACGATAGGATGCGTTGTATCGATTTTTGCGCACAGCCATGCAACGCAAAAAGCAAAAAGCAAAAAGCAAAAAGCCCGCTCGGGTTTCCCTGAGCGGGCTTCTCTAAATATGGCTCCTCTGACTGGACTCGAACCAGTGACATACGGATTAACAGTCCGCCGTTCTACCGACTGAACTACAGAGGAATCGTGTGAACGGGGCGAATAATAGCGGGGCATCCGGGGTTTGTCAAAGCGCTAAACTGCAAAAAAAGCGCGTTTGCTGAGGGAATGAGCACCTTGCGCTGTTTTTCGGCATTTTCCATCGCGATGCGTTGATTTTTGCATCCCCAATCGTTTTGACGCCGCTTGCACACGCCTTTGCACGGCGATGGTGCAGGGCCGTTCTCCCACCCATACTTCCACTCGCGCTAACCGTATTGGCCAGACCCTGGTTAACGGCGCCACACGCCGCGCCGCAACTGATATGTAGGATGAATAAGCAAACAATATGTATTCGTCGTCACAATGGCTGGATTTTTGCTTACCCATTTTTGGGGAATGCGACTGCGCTCTCAAGAAAATTATTTTCCCCGTCTACACATAAAGTGACTGATCCGCGCCCCAGGGCGTTTCGCTACAACAGTGCTGAGGAAGATAACAATGTCATCGAAATTGATAAAAAGTCCGCTCGCTGCTTTGCTCATCGGTTGTTTAGGTACGGCGTTTTCCGCGCAGGCCGATATCGTCATCGGCGTCGCCGGGCCGTTCTCCGGGCCGAACGCCACCTATGGCGATCAGTATTGGCGCGGGGCTTCGCAGGCGGCGGCGGACATCAACGCCGCCGGCGGGATCAAAGGGGAAAAAATCAAACTGGTGCAGGGGGATGACGCCTGCGAACCGAAACAGGCGGTCGCGGTCGCCAACCGGCTGGTGGATCAGGACAAGGTGTCGGCGGTGGTCGGCCACTTCTGTTCCTCATCCACCATGCCCGCCTCCGAGGTGTATGACGAGGCCGGCATCATCGCCATTACCCCCGGCTCCACCAACCCGCAGATCACCGAGCGCGGCATGAAGACCATGTTCCGCATGTGCGGGCGCGACGATCAGCAGGGCGTCATCGCCACCAACTACATGCTGGATACCCTGAAGGCCAAACGCATCGCGGTGATCCACGATAAAGACACCTACGGCCAGGGGCTGGCGGACGCCGCCAAGGCGGCAATGAACAAGCGCGGGGTTAAAGAGGTGCTGTATGAGGGGCTGTCGCGCGGCGAGAAAGACTTCAACGCCCTGGTGACCAAGATCGCTTCGGTCAAGCCGGACGTGGTCTACTTCGGCGGTTGCCATCCCGAAGCCGGGCCGCTGGTGCGCCAGATGCGCGAGCAGGGCGTGACCGCCAAGTTCTTCTCCGGCGACTGCGTGGTGACCGAAGAGCTGGTGACCGCCGCCGGCGGGCCGCAGTACACCAACGGCGTGCTGATGACCTTCGGCAACGATCCGCGCCAGATCGCGGAAGGCAAGGCGGTGATCGCCAAGTTCCGCGCCAGCGGCTTTGAGCCGGAAGGGTACACCCTTTACTCCTACGCTTCGATCCAGGCGATCGCCGCCGCCTTCAACGCCACCGGCGGCAAAGACAGCGCCAAGGCCGCCGAATGGCTGAAGTCGCACGATGTTGACACCGTGATGGGTAAAAAAGCCTGGGATCAGAAGGGCGATCTGAAGGTCTCGGATTACGTGGTCTATCAATGGGATGACAAGGGCAAATATCACCAACTGTAAACGGCCGAACATTGAGGGTGTGACCCTATGACCGACGGGCCGCCGCCTTGGCGCGCCCGTTCCGCGACTACCTTTGGGCCGCGTCGGACTGCGTTGGCGGCCTTACCAGGCGAGACTGCTCATTATGGATGTATTCTTTCTGCAACAGCTGATCAACGGCCTGACCCTCGGCGCGGTGTATGGCCTGATCGCCATCGGCTACACCATGGTTTACGGCATCATCGGCATGATCAACTTCGCCCACGGCGAGGTGTACATGATCTCCGCCTACCTGTGCGCCATCGGTCTGGCGCTGCTGTCGTTCTTCGGGCTGCAATCGTTCCCGCTGCTGATCCTCGGCACGCTGGTATTCACCATCGTCATCACCGGGGTGTACGGCTGGGTGATCGAGCGTATCGCCTACAGGCCGCTGCGCAACTCCACCCGCCTGGCGCCGCTGATCTCCGCCATCGGCATGTCGTTAATCCTGCAAAACTATGCGCAGATAAGCCAGGGGCCGCGCCAGCAGGGCATCCCGACGCTGCTGAGCGGCGTGTTCCGCCTGGAATTCGACGGCGGCGTGGTGCAGATCACCTACACCAAGGTGTTCATTCTGGTGGCGTCGCTGCTCGGCATGGCGATCCTCACCTACATCATTCAGCGCACCCGGCTGGGGCGCATCTGCCGCGCCACCCAGCAGGATCGCAAAATGGCCTCGATTCTCGGCATCAATACCGATCGGGTGATCTCGCTGGTGTTCGTGATCGGCGCCGCCATGGCCGGGCTGGCCGGGGTACTGATCACCATGAACTATGGCACCTTCGATTTTTACGTCGGCTTTATCATCGGCATCAAGGCCTTCACCGCCGCGGTGCTGGGCGGCATCGGCTCGCTGCCAGGCGCGATGCTGGGCGGGCTGCTGCTCGGCGTGGCGGAGGCGCAGTTCGCCGGCATGGTGAATTCGGATTACAAGGACGTGTTCTCCTTCGGGTTGCTGGTGGCGATCCTGATCTTCCGCCCGCAGGGCCTGCTCGGCCGGCCGCTGGTCGCCAAGGTTTAAGGAGAACGCCATGTCGCAATCCGTAATCAACGGCGGGCTGAACGTCAAACGCAGCCTGCTGGATGCCGTTTTGGCCGGGCTGATCGCCCTGATCGTGTTCGGGCCGATCGTCGGCATCGTGCTGAACGGCTACAGCTTTAACTTCGAGCCGCACCGGCTGGTGTGGATCATCGTCGCGGTGATGGCCGTGCGGCTGCTGCTGAGCCTGTTCCTGCAAACCGCGCCGGGCCGCAAGGTGTTGGCGCGCTTCGACGGCGGCAACGACGGCGTGTACGTACGTCCGCTGGGCTATAAATCCAATCTGCGCTGGTTCCTGCCGCTGATGGCGGCGATCGCGCTGCTGTTCCCGTTCGTCGCCACCAAATACCTGCTGACGGTGGCGATCCTCGGCCTGATCTACGTGCTGCTCGGACTGGGGCTGAACATTGTGGTCGGGTTGGCGGGGCTGCTCGATCTGGGGTACGTGGCGTTTTACGCCATCGGCGCCTACGGGCTGGCGTTGGGCTACCAGTATCTCGGGCTCGGTTTTTGGGCGATGCTGCCGCTCGGGGCGCTGATGGCGGCGTTGGCAGGCGCGCTGCTGGGCTTTCCGGTGCTGCGCATGCACGGCGACTATCTCGCCATCGTCACGCTCGGGTTCGGCGAGATCATCCGGCTGGTGCTGAACAACTGGATGTCGCTCACCGGCGGGCCGAACGGCATTTCGGTGCCGGCGCCGACAGTGTTCGGCCTGGAGTTCGGCCGGCGCGCTAAAGACGGCGGGGTGCCGATCCACGAGTTTCTCGGCATCGATTACAATCCTAATCTCAAGTTCATCTTCATCTACGCGATGCTGTTTTTGGTGGTGCTGCTGGTGCTGTACATCAAGCACCGGCTGACGCGCATGCCGATCGGCCGCGCCTGGGAGGCGCTGCGCGAGGACGAGATCGCCTGCCGCTCCCTCGGGCTGAACCACGTGCTGGTGAAGCTGTCGGCGTTTATGCTGGGCGCTTCCACCGCCGGGCTGGCGGGGGTGTTTTTCGCCACTTACCAGGGGTTCGTCAACCCGACCTCGTTCACCTTCTTCGAGTCGGCCCTGATCCTGGCGATCGTGGTGCTGGGCGGCATGGGCTCCACCCTCGGCGTGGTGCTGGCGGCCTTTGTGCTGACGGTGGCGCCGGAGCTGCTGCGCAGCTTCGCCGAATACCGGGTGCTGCTGTTTGGCGTGCTGATGGTGGCGATGATGATCTGGCGGCCGCGCGGGCTGGTGCGCATCAGCCGCGCCAGCTTTGCGGAACGCAAGGGGGTGGCGCCATGAGCGACGCCATTTTGCGGGTGGAACACCTGATGATGCGCTTTGGCGGCATCAAGGCGCTGAACGACGTCAATCTGGAGGTGGAGCGCGGTTCCATCACCGCCCTGATCGGCCCCAACGGCGCCGGCAAAACCACGGTGTTTAACTGCCTGACCGGTTTCTATCGCGCCACCGGCGGCGCGATCCTGCTCAATACCCACAAGCGGCCAACCGATGTGATCCAGGTGCTGGGGCAGAAGTTCCGCGCCGGCGACTGGATACGCCCGAAGCGGCTCGGTTCGCGCCTCTATTACAAGATGTTCGGCGGCACTCACCTGGTCAACCGCGCCGGGCTGGCGCGCACCTTCCAGAATATCCGCCTGTTCCGCGAGATGTCGGTGGTGGAGAACCTGCTGGTGGCGCAGCACATGCAGAGCAACCGCAATCTGATCGCCGGGGTGCTGAATACGCCGGGCTACCGCCGGGCGGAAAGCACCGCGCTCGATCACGCCTTCTACTGGCTGGAGGTGGTGGATCTGGCGGACTGCGCCAACCGGCTGGCGGGGGAGATGTCCTACGGCCAGCAGCGGCGGCTGGAGATCGCGCGCGCCATGTGCACCGCGCCGGAGATGATCTGCCTCGACGAACCGGCCGCCGGGCTGAACCCGGTGGAGACGGCCGCGCTGAGCCGCATCATCCGCTTCCTGCGCCGGGATCACGGCATCACGGTGCTGCTGATCGAGCATGACATGGGCATGGTAATGGAGATCTCCGATCGGGTGATCGTGCTCGATCACGGCGATGTGATCGCTCGCGGCACGCCGCAGGAGATTCAGCACAACGAGGCGGTGATCGCCGCTTACCTGGGCGCGGACGAAGAGGAGCTGGCGGGATGAGCGAAGCGATGTTGGAATTTCGCGAGGTCGATGTGTTTTACGGGCCGATCCAGGCGCTGCGCCAGGTGTCGCTACAGGTGAACGCCGGGGAGACGGTGGCGCTGATCGGCGCCAACGGCGCGGGCAAGTCCACGCTGTTGATGTCGATCTTCGGTCAGCCGCGCATCGCCGGCGGGCAGATCCTGTTTCGCGGCGAGGACATCAGCCGCCGCTCCACGCACTTTGTTGCCAGCAGCGGCATCGCGCAGGCGCCGGAGGGGCGGCGCATCTTTCCGGACATGAGCGTGGAGGAGAACCTGCTGATGGGCACCATCACCGTCGGCAATCGCTACCTGGAAGAGGATTTACCGCGCATGTTCGAGCTGTTTCCGCGCCTGAAAGAGCGGCGCAACCAGCGGGCGATGACCATGTCCGGCGGCGAACAGCAGATGCTGGCGATCGCCCGCGCGCTGATGAGCCGGCCGAAGCTGTTGCTGCTGGATGAGCCGAGCCTGGGGCTGGCGCCGATCGTGGTGCGGCAGATCTTCGGGGTGCTGCGCGAACTGACCCGCAGCGGCATGACGCTGTTTCTGGTGGAGCAGAACGCCAACCATGCGCTGAAACTGTCCGATCGCGGCTATGTGATGGTCAACGGCCAGATCCGCCTCACCGGCAGCGGGGAAGAACTGTTGAACGATCCGCAGGTGAGAAAGGCGTATCTGGGCGGCGGCTGACAGCCGCCTGCGGGCAGGGAAGCCCGCGTTCATTTTTCGGCGTCGCGCTCTTGGCCATCGTAGTGCGAGCGGGCTGCCCTGAAGGCGTCGGCGGAGGAGATAATCCACGACCAGAGCGGCAGCATGTTGAGCAGCATTTCTTCCCCCGCCTCGGTGATGGTGTAAACCACGCGGGGCAGTTTTTCCTGATAATCGCAGCGCGATATCAACCCATCCCGCTCGAGATGGCGCAGCGTCCGCGTCAGCATTCTCTGCGTCACGCCCGCTAATTGGCGGCCTAGTTCGCCGTGGCGCAGCGGCCCGTGGGTGCCCAGGAGATGCAATACGCCCAGCGACCAACGGTTGCCCGCATGCGCGAGGATCTCGCGCTTCAACCCTTCATCGTCGTTGCTCAATGCTTCACAGAACGCTTGCGAAAATTGCAGCAGCGCTTCCCGATCGCTCGTCATATTCCTCCCCGGTATCATGCGTGTACCTAATTGAACCCGTTTTTGTCAGCTGTCAGGATGACGCAGTGTCAAGACAGGAGGCAAGCATGAAATCCACAAATCCATCCATCAATACCGTGCTCATACTCGGCGCCGGCGAACTGGGGCTGCCGGTACTGCGAGCGATGAGCCGGCAGGCTCAGTTATCTCCATCTTTAAAAATCAGCGTACTGCTCCGGCCGGAGGCCGCCCGCGCCGTGAGCGGCCCGCTCCGGGCGCGGCGGGATGAGCTGGCGCGGCTCGGGATCGCCGTGGTGGAAGGCGATCTGCAGCAAAGCGGGGTGGAGGCGCTGAGCGTGCTGCTGCGTGGCTTTGATGCGGTAATCAACTGCAGCGGCTTCGTCGGCGGGGCGGGCACGCAGATAAAGATCACCCAGGCCGTTTTGCAGGCCGGCGTGGCGCGCTACTTCCCGTGGCAGTTCGGCGTGGACTACGATGTCGTCGGTAAAGGCAGCGGGCAGCCGGTGTGGGATGAACAGCTCGAGGTGCGTCACCTGCTGCGCGCGCAGAGCGCAACGGAGTGGGTGATTGTTTCCACGGGCATTTTCACCAGCTACCTGTTTGACTCGGGTTTTGGCGTGGTGGATGCGGAACGCAAAACCGTGCGCGCGCTGGGCGATTGGCAGTATGCGGTGACGCTGACCACTCCCGAGGACATTGGCCGGCTGACGGCCGCGATTTTTTTCCATCGGCCCGCGTTTCGCAACCAGGTGGTCTATATCGCCGGGGATACGCTGACCTACCGTGAGCTTGCCGATCTTATGCAGGCGCACTGGGGCGTGGAGGTCAACAGAGTCCTATTGGACAAAGAGCGGCTGCAGGCGGAGGTGCGGAATCATCCGCATGACGTCGGCGCGAAATACCGGTTGGCTTTCGCCCGACCCGACGGCGTGGCCTGGGATAAGGCGAACACCTTCAATGCGCGCCAGGGCATGGCCGCCACCACCGCCGGCCAGTGGCTGGCTTCTCAGGGTGGTTAATCGCCTGTGCGCCGCAATCAGAACTGGCGCTGCATCCAGCGCACGTTCAGCCGCACCAGCGCGATGATGGCTCTGGAGAGCAGCCGCAGCCCGCCGGGCATGTCGCGGCGGCGAATGTCCAGCAGCAGCACGGTGCGCACCTGCGGGCTGTCGTTCCATACCTCGTGCTCGAAGGTATCGTCCCACAGCATGAACTCCCCTTCGCGCAGCCGGTATTCGCGGCCATCCACCTTCAGCACCGCCGCCGGCGCGCCGTCGGCGCGTTTGGGCATGTCCAGCACCAGATAGCCGCGCAGAATGCCGCGGAACGGGCCGCGATGGGGCGGCACCTGTTTGCCGGGCGCCAGGAAGGAGAGCGACGCGGACAGCACGTCCGGCGAGGAGGCGATCAGCGCCGCCAGCGTCGGGCAGCGTGCCAGGTTGCGGGGGATGGGCTGGCCATAGGCCTTCATGATGAACATGCGCCAGTCGCGCGCGTCGTTGGCGGAGATGGACGCCTGCTGGCTCATGATCTCGTGGAAGCGCGGGATATTGTGCAGATCGTGGGCGACCGTCAGCGCCTCTTCGCGGATCTGCCGCCATTGGGCGGTAAAGCGTTCGGCGTCGGGGAAGAGGGCCGCGCTGTCGAGCACCGGCTGGCCCTGGATGCGGCGATCGTAAACATTGCGCAGGGCAAGTACGGACCAATCATAAATCGCGGACATCATAATGACCTCGCCTCAGGAAACGCCAAAGGGACACTGCGCGGGTCTTCGGCGCGGCGCGTGGACGGCCGGGGAAGAGCGGCAGGAAAAATTGGTACGCTTCAATAGATTAGCACAGCATTTTGGCAACCGTGCGTCGGTGAGCGTGTCGATGGGCGGTGAAAAAAACCACACAATTAAAATGTGACGCGTATCGCATTTAGCGGGCCGGTTGGTTAAAATATCGCGACTTGCCCGCACCTGTCCGGATTTTTTTTACCATGGAACACGCTCCCGTTTCCCGCTCAACCGCCTGGTTGCGCGTGGTCATCCTCGCCGTCTCGGCCTTTATATTCAACACCACCGAGTTTATTCCGGTCGGTCTGCTGAGCGATATTGCCGCCAGCTTTTCGATGCAAACCGAACAGGTCGGCTTGATCATTACCATTTACGCCTGGATCGTCGCCGCCGCCTCGCTGGCGTGCATGCTGCTGACCAGCAAGATCGAGCGCCGCAAACTGTTGATCGGCGTGTTCATGCTGTTTATCGCCAGCCACATACTGACCGCCGTGGCCTGGAACTTTACCACGCTGGTTATCTCGCGCGCCGGCGTGGCGCTGGCGCACTCGGTGTTCTGGTCGATCACCGCCTCGCTGGCGATCCGCGTGGCGCCGCCGGGCAAGAAAGCCCAGGCGCTGAGCCTGCTGGCGGGCGGCACCGCGCTGGCGATGGTGCTCGGGTTGCCGCTCGGGCGGGTGGTGGGGCAGTTGCTCGGCTGGCGCATGACCTTTATCGGCATCGCGGTGTGCGCCACCCTGGCGCTGGTGCTGCTGTGGCGCCTGTTGCCGGTGCTGAAAAGCGAGCACTCCGGTTCGCTGGCCAGCGTGCCGCTGCTGTTCAAGCGCCCGGCGCTGATGGCGCTTTACATGCTGACCATCATTGTGGTGACGGCGCACTTCACCGCCTACAGCTACATCGAGCCGTTTATCCAGACCGTGGCCGGGCTGTCGGAGAACTTCACCACGCTGATGCTGTTGCTGTTCGGCGCCGCCGGCATCGTCGGCAGCCTGCTGTTCAGCCGCTACAGCGAGCGTTTTCCTTCCGGCTTCTTTATCGGCGCCATTACGCTGCTGGCCTTGAGCCTGCTGCTGCTGTTGCCGGCCGCCGGCAGCGAAAGCCATCTGACGGTGCTGTGCATCTTTTGGGGCATGGCGATCATGGCGATCGGCCTGTCGATGCAGGCCAGGGTTTTGAGCCTGGCGCCGGACGCCACCGACGTGGCGATGGCGATCTTCTCCGGCCTGTACAACTTCGGCATCGGCAGCGGCGCGCTGCTGGGCAATCAGGTGAGCCTGCATCTGGGCATGGGCAACATCGGCTTCGTCGCCGCGCCGCTGGCGCTGATCGCCCTCGGCTGGTGCTTGCTGAGCGCCTACCGCAGCGAACGGCTGCAGCACCACCACAGCCGTTAACCTGCCGATTCGGGATGCCGCTGCGGCATCCCGCGCTACATTTTCCTGCTATAAAACAGGCTGCTGCAGCGTTTTATGCTTAACTTTTTTTCATAGTCTGCTAATTAAAAATTTAACTCCGACGCCGCTTCGCTAGCATAGAAAGTCATCAAAAATGTTAATGCGAGGTTAACGGTGAGTGACTCTGTAGCGGCGTCGCCGATCCATGCGCGGGATTTGGCGGCCAGAATCGACGCCTTGCCCGCGTCGGCCGGCCTGTGGCGCTTTATCATTCTGCTGTCGCTGGGCGGCTTTTTCGAACTCTACGATCTGTTCCAGACCGGCTATATCAGCACCGGCCTTATCGCCGACGGCATTTTCCACACCGGCGCGCAGGGCGTCTTCGGCGTGTCGGATCAGGCGGCCTTCGCCTCCGCCACCTTTCTCGGCCTGTTCGTCGGCGCCAGCCTGCTGAGCCCGTACGCCGATCGCTTCGGCCGGCGCGCCACCTTCATGTTCGCCCTGATCTGGTATGGCGCCTTCTCGCTGCTGCTGGCGTTTCAACAGCAGGCGGAGTGGGTGATCTTTCTGCGCTTTCTGGTGGGCGTCGGGCTCGGCATTGAGCTGGTGACCATCGATACCTACCTGACGGAGTGGGTGCCCGCGCATCTGCGCACCCGGGCTTTCGCCTTCGCGTTCTTCGTGCAGTTCCTGTCGGTGCCGGCGGTGGCGCTGATGTCCTGGTGGCTGGTGCCGCAGACGATTTGGGGCCTGAGCGGCTGGCGCTACGTGGTGATCGCCGGCGCGCTGGCTTCGCTGGTGATTTGGCTGGTGCGCAAGGGGCTGCCGGAGTCGCCGCGCTGGCTGGTGCAGCAGCGGCGCTATGCGCAGGCCCGGCAGGTGATGCGGGATATGGAGCGGCGCTGCGGCGTGGCAGCCACGGACTTCCCGTCGCGCCCGGTTGACGATGCCGAGGGCGCGCCGCTGCGCGGCCGCTTTCGCGATATCTGGGCGCCGCAGTATCGCGATCGCACGCTGATGCTGGTGGTGATGAATTTCTTTCAGGCCATCGGCTTCTTCGGCTTCGGCAACTGGCTGCCAGCGCTGCTGTCGGGCAAGGGCGCTTCGGTCACCCACAGCCTGCTGTACGCTTTCTTCATCACGCTGGCCTACCCGCTGGGCTCGCTGCTGTGCAGCTTCTACGCCGACAAGATGGAGAATAAGTGGCAGATCGTGTTGTCTTGCCTGGTGACGGTGATCTTCGGCTCGCTGTTCGCGCTGCAGAACAACCCGCTGTGGCTGATCCTGTGCGGCTTCTTCATCACCTGGTCCAACGCCTGGCTGACCTACAGCTACCACTCCTATCAATCCGAGATCTTCCCGACCCACATCCGCGCCCGCGCCGTCGGTTTCTGCTACTCCTTCAGCCGGCTGTCGACGGTGTTCAGCAGCATCATTATCGGCATTATCTTGCAGTACGGCGGTTCGCTGGGGGTGATCGCGTTTATCGTCGCCAGCATGCTGATCGTGATGCTGGTGATCGGGCTGTTCGGCCCGAAAACGCGCGGCATCGATCTGGAAAACATCTGACGTTTTGCGCCGGCGGCGACGCCGGCCTCTTCAGCAAAAAAACTCGCGATCATGCGAAAATTATTCCGTTATCACTGCCTTTGCGCCTGCCGTACTGTTAACCCGTCCAAAATCCAATTCGATACCGAGCGGGGAACACGTCATGAGCACTCTTACCGCGCCCGATGGCGCACGCATTTTCTATAAGGATTGGGGCCGCGGCCAGCCGATCCTGTTCTCGCACGGTTGGCCGCTGTCCGCCGATGCCTGGGACAACCAGATGCTGTTTTTCGGCCAGAGCGGGTTCCGCGTGATCGCCCACGATCGCCGCGGCCACGGCCGTTCTGATCAAACCTGGCACGGCAACGACATCAACCAATACGCCGACGATCTGGCCCTGCTGATCGAAACGCTGGATCTGCGCGATCTGATCCTGGTCGGCCATTCCACCGGCGGCGGCGAAGTGGCGCGCTACATCGGCCGTCACGGCAGCGATCGGGTGGCGAAAGTGGTGCTGGTCGGCGCCGTGCCGCCGCTGATGCTGCAGACGCCGGTCAACCCAGAGGGCACGCCGATGGCGGCGTTCGACGGCATTCGCAGCGGCGTGGCGGGCAACCGCTCGCAGTTCTTCAAAGAGCTGGCGGTGCCGTTCTATGGCTTCCAGTGCGACGAGGTGGAGAGCAACGCGGGGCTGATCGACAGCTTCTGGCTGATGGGCATGCAGGGCGGCGTGAAAGGGCAGTACGACTGCGTACGCGCGTTCTCCGAAGTGGATTACACCGCCGATCTGCTGGCGATCGACAAGCCGACGCTGCTGGTGCACGGCGACGCCGATCAGATCGTGCCGATCGGCGCCTCGGCGCTGAAAGCCGCTAAGCTTATGCAACAGGCGGAGCTGAATGTTTACGCCGGCGGCTCTCACGGTTTGGCGCAGGCCGATCCCGATCGCTTCAACGCCGATCTGCTGGCCTTCATCCAGAATTCGCCGTTTTAAGGGGGCGCGATGAACCTGACTGTTATCGCCGCCCGCTGCGCGCAGCGGCTGCACGCGCCTGCGGTGCGCTGGGTGCTGCTGCTCGCGATCTGCGCCGCCTATATTCAGGGCGGGCTGGTCAAGGCGCTGAACGTTGAGGGCGCCATCGCCGAGATGACCCACTTCGGCCTGCAGCCGGCGGCGCTGTTCGCCGTGCTGGTGACGCTGCTGGAACTGGCGGCGTCGGCGCTGATCCTGAGCGGTTTTTATCGCTGGCTCGGCGCGTTGGCGCTGGCCGGTTTTACCCTGATGGCGACGCTGATGGCCAATCCGTTCTGGCAGTTCGACGGGGCGGAGCGCGGCCAGATGATGAACGGATTTTTTGAACACCTCGGGCTGGCCGGCGCGCTGTTGCTGGTGGCATTTAACGATTTGAAGGAGCGAACGGATGGCTGAACAGACGGAAAACAAGGCGACGGCGGGCGGCTTCGCGCCGCTGAAAATTCCATTATTTGCGGTGCTGTGGGGCGCCACGGTGCTCGGCAACGTCGGCAGTTTTATGCGCGACGTCGCCAGCTCGTGGCTGATCACCGACCTGTCGAGCAACCCTTCGGCGGTGGCGCTGATGCAAACCGCCGCCACGCTGCCGGTGTTCCTGCTGGCCATCCCGGCCGGGGTGCTGTCGGACATTCTCGATCGGCGACGCTTTCTGATCTTCGTGCAAATTCTGCTGGCCTGCGTCAGCGGCAGCCTGTTGCTGCTGTCGCAGACCGGCGCGCTGACGGTGGAATACCTGCTGGCGCTGACCTTCGTCGGCGGCATCGGCGCGGCGCTGATGGGGCCGACCTGGCAGGCGATCGTGCCGGAGCTGGTGCCGCGCGGCGAGCTGAAAAACGCCGTGGCGCTGAACTCGCTGGGCATCAACATCGCCCGCTCCATCGGCCCGGCGGCCGGCGGTTTGCTGCTGGCCAGCTTCGGCGCCGGCGCGGCCTACGGCGCGGACGTGATGAGCTATGTGCTGGTGATCGCGGCGCTGCTGTGGTGGAAGCGGCCGAAGGTTGAGGACAGCGGCCTGTCGGAACACTTCTTCGGCGCCTTCCGCGCCGGGCTGCGCTATGCCCGTTCCAGCCGCGAGCTGCACGTGGTGCTGCTGCGGGCGGCGGTGTTCTTCGCCTTCTCCAGCTCGGTTTGGGCGCTGCTGCCGCTGGTGGCGCGCCGCATGCTGGGCGGCAGCGCCGGTTTTTACGGCGTCCTGCTGGGGGCGGTGGGCGCCGGGGCGATCCTCGGGGCGATCGTGCTGCCGCGCCTGCGCCAGCGGCTGAACGCCGACGGGCTGGTGTTGCTGGCGGCGGTGCTGACGGCGGCGGTAATGGCGGCCCTGTCGCTGGCGCCGCCGCAGTGGCTGGCGGTGGTGCTGCTGTTGGTGCTGGGCGCCGGCTGGATCATTGCGCTGACCACGCTCAACGGCGCGGCGCAGGGCGTGCTGCCTAACTGGGTGCGCGGCCGCGGCCTGGCCATCTATCTGATGGTGTTCAACGGCGCGATGGCGGCGGGCAGCCTGTTGTGGGGGCTGGTGGCGCAGGAGCTGGGCGTGGCCGCCACGCTGCTGGTCGGCGGCGTCGGCCTGTTGGCGGCGGGGCTGCTGTTCCACCGCCTGCGTCTGCCGACCGGCGAGGCCGATCTGCAGCCGTCGAACCATTGGCCGGAGCCGTTGGTTAACACGCCGGTCGAGAACGATCGCGGCCCGGTGATGATTCAGGTGGAGTACCGCATTCGCGAGCAGGATCGGCCGCAGTTCTTGCGCACGCTGCTGATGCTGGAGCGGGCGCGTCGCCGCGATGGCGCTTACGCCTGGGGCATCACCGAGCACACCGGCGATCCGGAATGCATCATGGAGTGGTTCCTGGTGGAATCCTGGGCGGAGCATCTGCGGCAGCACCAGCGGGTATCGCACGCCGACGCCGATCTGCAGCAGGAGGCGCTGCGCTTCCATATCGGCCCTGAGAAACCGGTGGTGCATCACTTCCTGTCGCTCGACCGGCGTCAGGTGAAGCATTAACTGCACGGCCAGGCGGTGAGAAGGTGCTATGCTTTTGGTCGGTTCGGCGGCGCGGCCGCCGTAAGACGAATGTAGTCAGCACAGGGAGACATATTGATGACGGCACCTTCTGCTTTTGCCCGCGAGCTTGGGCTGCGCTATCCGATCGTTCAGGGGCCGATGAACGGCGCGTCGCCGCCGGCGCTGGCGGTGGCGGTGAGCAACGCCGGGGCGCTGGGATCGTGCGCGGCGGCGCTGTTTTCCCCGGCGGTGATCCTCGAGCGCGTGCAGCAGATCCGCGCGCAGACCGCCGCGCCGTTCAACATCAATCTGTTTCTGCTCGATGAGCAGCACCCGGATCTCGCCGAGCTCAAGCGCGCCCAGCACCTGCTGCGGCCGTTCCGCGAAGCGCTGGGGCTGAGTGAACCGCCCATGCCGACCCAATTCGCCGAAAACAACCGCGACCAGATCGCGGCCCTGCTGGAGGCTGCACCGCCGGTGGTCAGCTTCACCTTCGGCGTGCTGCCGCGCGCGACGGTCACGCAGTTCAAGAAGGCCGGTTCGCGGGTGATCGGCACCGCCACCACGGTGGCGGAAGCCCGCGCCTGGGAAGAGGCGGGCGCCGACTTCGTCTGCGTCTCGGGCGCGGAGGCGGGCGGCCACCGCCCGACCTTCCTTGGCGATATCGAACAGTCCTGCGTCGGCCTGATGGCCCTGCTGCCGCAGGTGGTGGCGGCGGTGAAGATCCCGGCGATTGCCGCAGGCGGCATCATGAACGGGCGCGGCATCGCGGCGGCACAATTGCTGGGCGCGCAGGCGGCGCAGCTGGGCACCGCATTCCTGTGCAGCCCGGAGTCGGGCATCGCCGAAGCCTGGCGGGCGGCGCTGCGCAACGCTGGCGATGACAGCACGCGCCTGACGCGCGCCTTCAGCGGCCGCCCGGCGCGCGGCATCGTCAATGATTTCATGCGGCAGATGCGCGCGGAAGAGGAGCAGATCCTGCCTTATCCGGTGCAGAACGCGCTCACCGGCGATATCCGCCAGGCGGCGGCCAAGGCCGGGCGCGGGGAGTTTATGTCGCTGTGGGCCGGGCAGGGTGTCGGCCTGGCGCGGCCGATGCCGGCGGCGGAGCTGGTCGCCACCCTGGCGGCGGAGCTGGAAGCGGTGTGACCTCGTCTGCGCGATTTATTGCTGTGGCAATGTAAAAAGACGCCGGGTGAGGTCTGATAAGAGATGAACAGTCCGGCGTTCGCGCCGGACTGTTGGTTTCTTGGCTAGACGAGAATATCGGCGGAAGCGTCGACATGCCCAACGATTTTAACCAGAAAATCAGGCAATTGATTGCCGGAGAGATTGATGGCCAGATCGGTGACATTCTGCTGCGCGTCATAATTCAGCGCCGCTTCATATAACGAGCCGCTTAAATTATCCACGAAGTGCAACTCGCCCCCCTCGGCCTTAGCCGTCTGGTTGAGCCACGACAGGTCGATTTTATCCTCCGCGGTCTGGAAATCGCGGATCCAATCCGGCGCGGCGGCTTGGCTGTCGCCGGCTTCGCGGAAGACGAAGGTGTCCGCGCCTGCATTGCCCCAGAGCTGATCGGCGCCGCCGGCACCGTAAATGATGTCGTTGCCTGCACCGCCTTTTAACGTATTGTTCAGCGCGTTGCCCACAAGAATGTCGGCGCCGCTGCCGCCGATGATATTTTCAATCTGCGCGCCGTAGGCGATGGCGATATTCGCCTTCAAGCCGCCGACATCAGAGAATGCGCCTTCGTTAATGTTGATGCGCTGATCCTGGCTGTAGCCTGAAAAATCCAGCGTGTCATTGCCGCCGGCATCCCAGATAGCCGCCACGATTTTGTCCGTGGACGCCTTAACGCTCAAAAAGTCTCGGTCCGTATTCGAGTTGAAACCATAGGTGGTATCGCCGGTGCGCGTGGTGGTATTCGCGCCGTAAAGCTTCTGTATGGCGGTAATATCATCCAGCTGCGGCCCTGATGGCCAAACGCCTTTATAGTCAGCGCTGGTGTATTGTTCGTTAAAATAGCTCATCAAAGAATATTGATGGTCGTCTTCATAATACTTCGCCGAGTTGGCGTAGGTGGGGTAGGTGGCATTTGACGCATCATAATTGCCGGGATGAGAAAGCCCCAACGCATGCCCTATTTCATGGGTGAGTGTATCCCTGGCGTAATTATTGGTTTGCGGATTGGAGGCGTCGTAGCCGTTATTGCCGCTGATCCAAATGGTGCTTTTTAGATTGCTCTGCGTACTTTCATACGAGGTGTAATTGCCCCCGCTGGCCGCCTTATAAAAACCAAACTTTATATCTGCATTTTTCGCGTCGTTGCCTTTAACCTCGGTGAACGTGATGTTGGCCACATCCGACCAGGATTGCAATGAAAGCTTGGTTTGGGCTTGCTGGGCGGCGGTAAGCTGCGCGGCGCCCGTCTTGTCGCTGCCCGTATAGACGGGGAAAGAGTAGGTCAAGGTAGCCGCATGGTCGGTCACGCCTTTGCCATTGGCGGAATAATGGCTCCTCAGCAGCAGATCTGAAACCTCTTGCGTGGTATATGACGGTTTACTGCTCCCCGCGTGATCGCCTCTTTCATAACGGGTTAAATAATCGGAAATCTTATCGGTCGCTAATGACATATCAAACTCCTTTGGACGTTGACAATATTGCACCTAACGCTCTATATGCTCGTACACAGGTTTGAAAATCAGGGGTAATTAAAGTGATATCATTGGCTTGCCTCCTTGGTCTGGCTTGAATATTGCGTTCAAGCGGAATATATCCTTATCATTAATCACGGTGAGGAATTAATTGTGCACTGTGATTGAGTTAAAGCAGTATAAACACAATTATTTTATTAATGAGTTATTCTTATATGAATCTTTTACATAAGATATGAGTAAAAGACGTGTTTAAATAACTCGTTGGAATTAAATCTTTATTTAATATTTCTCTGTAATCGGCGCGCGGCGTTTGCGTCGCTGATTTATCTTTCTGCTTTTCCAGCTCTTTATCTGTGAAATGCGGTGAGTAGCCGCCATTGCCGTAACGCATAGAGGCGGCCGCACGCCGGCTGTCGGCATTAATCGGATACGGGATTATTGAGGGCGCCCGCGTACACCGATTAACTTGCCTGATACTTAAAAACTGTAGGTGCCCTGCGCCAGGACGAAGTTCATGTTTTTCAGCCCGGCATGGTGCTGCAGGCTGTTGCTGACGTCGAAGTAGACATAGGCCACCTTGAACTGAAGATCGCTGCGCGGTGTCCAGGTGGTTTCGACCTGATACTGGTTGCCGATAAAGCGCGAGCCCTGTTCGCTGCCTTTCACCGGGCGCATCGGGCCGAGGTAGAAGGCATCCTCGCGGCGTTGCCGCCATAACGCGTCCCAGCTGAAGTCGATGGACAGGGTTTGCCACGGCGTGATCGTGACCGAAGGATGGATGGCGATCAGGTTCGCCGGCGCCACCAGCCCGTTCTCGGTCAGGTAGGGCAGCTTGGGGTACATGGCGTTAAAGGTATTGAGCTGCCCGTCGTGACCGTTTTTGTCGCCGCTGGCGATACCGATTTTGCCGCCAAAGCGCGGCCGCCAGCGCCAGTCGTTCGCCGTATAGCCGGCGTGCGCCGACGCCGACCAGGCGCGGATGTCGCGCTGTTCCGCGCTGCCGAACTGCCAGGCGGCCTCATTGTCCCAGTCGAAGCCCTGCGCCGCGCCGAAAATGCGCGCGCCGACGGTGTAGCGCCGCTCTTGCCCGCTGAGCTGCGCGTAGTGGGCGTCGTTATCTTCAAAGCCGAAGGTATAAAGATCGAGCGAGGAAGCCAGCGGCGTCAGCGGTGTGGTGCCGTACAGCCCCCATACCTTTTGGCTGTTGTCGGTATCGTCGTCGAAACTGCCGGTTTTGAGCGTAATGGGGTGGCCGATAAAGGCGTCGAGGCGGTTTTTGTCCTTGACCCAACTGGCGCGGATAGCGTCGAAGGAGCGGCGCACGTTGGGGCCGTCGCGGGTGCCCAGCAGGTGCAGCGAGCCCAGCGCAATCTCCTGGCGGCCGATCCGCAGGGTGCCGAGGCCGTAGGCGGTGGGCAGTTTCATATCCACATAGCCCTGGCCGAGGTAGGCATGATCTTCGTCGGTCGGCTTGCGCCCGCGGTCGCGCGGCGTGGCCAGCGACGATCCCACCTGCACATAGGCGCCGACATAGTCGCCGTAGTCGAGGCGCGCGCCAACCAGCAAGCGCTGCATGAAGGTGTCGTCGCGTCCGCCGTTCAGATCCCGCTGATCCGTCCATTCATAGCGCTCGCGCAGTGAACCGTCGAAAGACAACGTGGCCGCATCGCCCAACGGGATGTTTTTCCAGGGGGAAGCGGCGGGCTCCGCCGCCAGCGCGGGGAGCGTGGAGAACAGCAACAGTGCGGGTAGCGTGCGTTTCATCATGGATATCCGAAGAAAAAAGCGCGCCGCAGCGCGCCTTGGGTTTATTTAGCCGTCTGGTGAATTTCGGCGATATAGCCGCCGGGGAAGCTCACCAGCGCCGAGGCGCGGCGTTCCGCCGCCGTCGAATGCCACAGCACCTGCGCGCCGCTGGCCGTCGCTTTGGCCAGCGTGGCCGACAGATCGTCGACGCCATAGCCGGTGCGCTCATGGCCGAACGGATAAGGCAGATGTCCGTCGGTGACGAAAATGCGCGTTTTGCCGAAGCGGGAGTCCAGTTCGATCTGGCGGATCTTGCCGTTGCCGTTACGGCCGATCGCCGCATCGCTGACTTGCGCGTCGCTCGCCACCTTGGCGTGCGAGAATGCCCGATAGCTGTTAAGGAAGTCGTCGACGCGATAGGCGGAGAGGTACAGGCGGTTTTCCGGCACGCTCAGCAGCGGCTTGTAGTTGGGCGCTTTGGTGTGCCAATAAAGCTGCATGTTGACGCCGCCGGGCCACTGGATCACCGCGTCGCGGCCAATCGGATCGTCGAAGGGTTCGACCTGCACATCGGCGCCGGCGGCCTTGGCTTGCTGAATGGCGGCGTCCATATCCCTGACCAGAAAACCGTTGCGCTCAGCGCCAAACGGATGCGGGATCGGCGTTTTGAAATCGAACACCGAGAAGCTGCCGGCCGGCGTCAGTATCAGCTGTGAGTAGGTTTCGCTGGGCGTGGGCGTGACGTTGACCAGCACGCGTTCGGTGCTGGTGCCGCCGAAGGTTTTCAGGATGCTGTCGACAAAGGCATCCATCTTGCCGCGTTCGACGTAGACATGGGTGGTGTCATACTGCGGCCCTACGGCGACAGACGCCGTATCGGCCGCCCATGACATCGCCGGGAGCAGCAGCGCAAGGGCCGATATTCTCAGCCGACGAGAAGAAATGCCGATAATATGTTGCATGTTGACCTCCAGGTAGCGGTTATATTCCTGAGTGAAGCGTAATTTTCCATGAGCTTTCCCGTCGGCTGAAAAATAAAAACCAAAAGCGCAATGCGCGCCGTGAAACATTAACGAAGGGCAAACGTCAGGCGCCCAGGCGAATATCGCGCAGGTGCAGAACATCTATTTTTATGGCGTAAAACGATGGGGCGCCTTTGCCGGCCAAACCCACTGACGCTAAGGGACGGCGATGATGAGATCCGCCTCGTCGCGTGTTGAGGTGTATCGAGGATAATCCATAACGGTCATCTCCTTGATGGGATATATCGCATTAACGATGTGAGTTTACGCTCTTCATTGCCCTCTAAATATAAATACAGCATTAAAAGAATTGCCGCCCATCAAATTTTTATATGACTTGTTGAGTAAATACGAATAAGCGGGAAAAGAGAATATCGCGGCGCCTGACAGGGCTCGCCGAAGCAGGCCGTTGAGGGGGCTTACGCCAGGTTTGGGCGATCGTCGTAAGGGTTGTTGAGGTTCTTTGCGGGAAGGAACAGCGCGAAGATCAGCATCACATAGGGTGTGAAGCAGAACCAGGTCAGGCACCAACCACCGGAGTAACCCGCATCGTGCAAACGGCGCACATTGGCCGCTAGCATAGGCAGCAAAAACGCTGCAAGCACGAAAATGGAAATCTCATTCATCTTGCTGGCGATAACAGCGAGATAAAGCAGAAACCAAACGTGCTGGCACAAAAGCAGCATTGAATAAGGCCCACGGCTTTCGCGACCTGAGTAGGTGAAGGTCTTTTTGTAACAGTTGAGTAGACTATTCAGGATTCTCGGTTGTTTAGACATTGCGTGCTGATTGTCCTGACTTGTTGACGAGCCATAGCGACGAACAGGTTAAAACCAGAGAAATAAGCGCTGGGCCAGCAAGGTTAAACTGTTCAACAGCAATTGCATCCATCGGGATTTTGTTGAGAGGTTCTAGGAACTTGCTCTTAAGTATCAAGATGACGAGAAGGTAGACGAAGTGGATACCCACCCAAGTGCTATAGATAACGGCATATCGTCTAACGGATTTTGATTTTTTTGTCAGTACGATCTGCGTCAGGATGATGACACCGCACAAAATGAAAATCCCGGCGGCCTTAAACTGGGTAACGACCGTTGCTGCAACGTCAGAAACAAACAATGTTTTCCCGGCAAAGTAGAGCTTTGCCATTGGGAGGTGCAGAAAATAACCAATAAAACCATAAATGACTATCAGACTAATGAACAGCATCGTTTTCTTCATTTTTTTAGCTCCTTGGCGCTGCTCAAGGATAACATCAAATTTTTCATTTCTAGTTCAGTACGAATCATTATCAGATTCTTGGTCGTCTTGTTGTATTTTGCCATTGCAGTAGGGGCTGATTGTCCACCGTTGCTCATAATGAATGAGACGTCTTTCCTGCCATAGAGCTTCATCTCTGGGATAGGATCTTGGCCATAAATGTAAGGTGTGGGTACGTTAATCTTATAGGATTTTCCTAAAAATTCGGGGAGGGGGGCTTTTGCTCCATCCAGAGGTGTTATTCTTGTTTCAAATCCGGCGAACTCCAGTGAATAGAGCGTGCTGCCCCCTTGTTTGTCTCTACTGACCAAGTCGTTGCCCATCAGTATCTTAAATTTTTCCCAAATGCCGAGCTGTGTATAGTCGATCTTTCGCCCCTCCCAAAAAACCTCTTGTTCCTTACGCAATTGGTAGACGTAGCGCTGGATTTGTACAGCAGAAGGAGAGAAGTGTCCTATGGACGGGAGCCCATTTTTGCTGAAAATTTGTTCTTTAATGATAAATATTCCTGTTTCTCCGTAAACATTAATATCGTCCATGATTACTCCTATTTTATTGATTTTTAATATTTTTAAATTGTCTTCGTATACATTTAATCGCCCAACCTATCATGGGGTTATAAATTTTATCAATCAGTTAGTCATTTTTATGTGTTGCGTCGTCGGTTTTTACCCTCCAATAAAAAAGCCCGCCGACTTACCGTGGCGGGCTTTGTGCTGTCGCTAAGTTACGCCAGATCGAAACGATCGAGGTTCATCACTTTGTTCCAGGCGGCGACGAAGTCGTGGGCGAACTTCTCTTGCCCGTCGGCGCTGCCGTAGACTTCGGCCAGCGCGCGCAGCTGCGCGTGCGAACCGAACACCAGATCGACGCGGGTGCCGGTCCATTTAACCGCGCCGCTGCGGCGATCGCGGCCTTCGAACAGGCCGTCTTCACCGACCGGGTGCCAGGTGGTGCCCATGTCGAGCAGGTTGACGAAGAAGTCGTTGGTCAGCGCCTGCGGGCGATGGGTGAACACGCCGTGCTGCGTGCCGCCGACGTTGGCGCCGAGCACGCGCAGCCCGCCGACCAGCACCGTCATTTCCGGCGCGGTCAGGGTCAACAGCTGCGCCTTGTCGACCAGCAGCGTTTCGGCCGGCACGCGGTATTTGCCCTTCAGGAAGTTGCGGAAACCGTCGGCGAGCGGCTCCATCGCCTCGAAGGAGTCCACGTCGGTCTGTTCCTGCGAGGCGTCCATGCGGCCCGGGGCGAACGGCACCGTCAGGGTGAAACCGGCGTTCTTCGCCGCCTGTTCCACGCCCGCCGCGCCGGCCAGCACGATCAGGTCCGCCAGCGAGACGCGCTTGCCGCCGGTCTGTGCATCGTTGAAGGCGCGTTGGATGCTCTCCAGCTTGGCCAGCGTCGCGGCGAGCTGCGCAGGTTGGTTGACCGCCCAGTCCTTTTGCGGCGCCAGGCGAATGCGCGCGCCGTTGGCGCCGCCGCGCTTGTCTGAGCCGCGGAAGCTGGAAGCGGAAGCCCAGGCGGTGGAGACCAGCGCCGACACCGCCAGGCCGGAAGCCAGCACGGCGTTTTTCAGCGCGGCGATGTCCTGCTCATCGATCAGCGGATGATCGACCGCCGGGATCGGATCCTGCCAAATCAACGCTTCCTGCGGCACTTCCGGGCCGAGGTAGCGCGCGCGCGGCCCCATGTCGCGGTGGGTCAGCTTGAACCAGGCGCGGGCGAAGGCGTCGGCCAGCTCCTCCGGGTGCTCATAGAAGCGGCGCGAAATCTTCTCGTAGGCCGGATCGAAGCGCAGCGACAGGTCGGTGGTCAGCATGGTTGGGCGGCGTTTTTTGTTGGGATCGAAGGCGTCGGGAATGGTTTCACCGATGTCTTTCGCCACCCACTGGTGCGCGCCGGCCGGGCTTTGGCTCAGCTCCCATTCGTATTCGAACAGGTGGCGGAAGAAGTCGTGGTTCCACTGGGTCGGGGTGGTGGTCCAGGTGACTTCCAGGCCGCTGGTGATGGCGTCTTTGCCGACGCCGGTGCCGAAGGTGCTGTGCCAGCCGAGGCCCTGCGCTTCCAGTCCGGCGGCTTCCGGATCGGCGCCGACGTGAGACGCCGGGCCGGCGCCGTGGGTCTTGCCGAAGGTGTGGCCGCCGGCGATCAGCGCCACGGTTTCTTCGTCGTTCATCGCCATGCGGGCGAAGGTTTCACGGATGTCGCGTGCGGCGGCCACCGGATCGGGATTGCCGTCCGGGCCTTCCGGGTTGACGTAAATCAGGCCCATCTGCACCGCCGCCAGCGGGTTTTCCAGATCGCGGTCGCCCGAGTAGCGGCTATTCGGCCCGCCGCTCAGTTCCAGCCAGATCTTCTCAGAGCCCCAGTAGACGTCGTCCGGCTCCCAGGTGTCGGCGCGGCCGCCGGCGTAGCCGAAGGTTTTGAAGCCCATCGATTCCAGCGCCACGTTGCCGGTCAGGATAATCAGGTCGGCCCAGGAGATGTTGCGGCCGTATTTCTGCTTGATAGGCCACAGCAAACGGCGCGCCTTGTCGAGGCTGACGTTGTCCGGCCAGCTGTTGAGCGGGGCGAAGCGCTGCTGGCCTTCGCCTGCGCCGCCGCGGCCGTCGCCGATGCGGTAGGTGCCGGCGCTGTGCCAGGCCATGCGGATGAACAGGCCGCCGTAGTGGCCGAAGTCCGCCGGCCACCATACCTGCGAGTCGGTCATCAGGGCGTGCAGATCCTGTTTGACCGCCGCCAGATCGAGGCTGTTGAAGGCATCGGCGTAGTTGAAGTCTTTATCCATCGGATCGGACAGGGGGGAGTGCTGGTGCAGCGGTTTCAGGCTGAGCTGATTAGGCCACCAATCCTGATTGGTGGGGCCGTTCTGCGGTGCGGGCTGCTTGCCGCCCGAAAACGGGCATTTGCTTTCAGTTGTCATAATGCGCTCTCTGCTTCCGTAAAGATGCTCCAGCCGCCGGGCGTGGAGCGGTTAACAAGGCATGCGGGTAAGGCTTGCGTCGGGTGTTGCGCTAAATAACTGAACTCAATCGATTGACGTCACCCTCGCCGCCAACGGGCAAAGGGGGACATAGGGCTAAGCTTAGTCAGCGGCGGCGGAGAGATAAAATAGGAATGAGTGAATATTGTGATAGCTTGCGGCGATTTATGGGTGTGCTATTGATAGTCAACACGCCGCGTTATCGGCGCCGCAACATGACCGCGAGCACCGCGTCCGCCAGCTTGCCGAACGGCGCGCGCAGCAGGTCGGTAAAGCGCCAGCGGCTCTGGATGAAAACGCCTTTGGCGTGGCTCAGCGCCCGAAATCCTTCGATGCCGTGACAGGCTCCCATGCCGCTGGGGCCGATGCCGCCGAACGGCAGGTCGTCCTGGGCGAAGTGCAGCAGGGTGGCGTTGATGCTGACGTTGCCGGAGGTAGTGCGCGCCAGCAGCCGGTCCCGATCCTCGCCCGGCGGGCCGAAGTAGTAGAGCGCGAGCGGGCGGGGCGCGGCGTTGATAACGTCGAACGTTTCATCAAAGGCGGCGTAGGTGCGCACCGGCAGCAGCGGCCCGAAGATCTCTTCTTGCATGATCGCGCTGTCATCGGGGGCGCCGACGATAAGCGTAGGGGCCAGCGTGTTCGGCCGTTCAGACGCCGAGTCCGGGCGGTGGCCGACCGGATGGAGTTGCGCGCCGCGCGCCTGTGCGTCGGCAAGCAGCGCTTGCAAGCGGCGATAGTGCCTGTCGTTGATGATGGCGCCGTAGTCGTCGCCGGTTGGCCCGTCGGGATAAAAGCTTTTAACCGCCGCGTCATAGAGCGCCATGAAGCTTGCCAGATCGTCCTGATGAACCAGCAGGTAATCGGGCGCGATACAGGTTTGGCCCGCGTTCGACAGCTTGCCGAACGCCACGCTCTTGACGTTTCTGGCGTTAACCGCGCCGCGCGCCATAACGGCAGGGCTTTTGCCGCCCAGTTCGAGCGTTAACGGCACCAGATGTTTGCCGGCCGCCTGCATGACCTGACGGCCGATCGCCGTGCTGCCGGTGAACACCAGATGGTCGAACGCCAGCTCGCTGAATCTGGCCCCGACGTCCGGCCCGCCGGTCACGACGGCGACCTCATCGGCGGGAAACAGCGCCGCCAGCATCGTTTCGATCAGGCGGCTGGTATGCGGCGTGAGCTCCGAAGGTTTCAGCATCACGCGGTTGCCGGCGGCCAGGGCGGTGGCCAGCGGGATGAAGGTCAACGAGAAGGGATAGTTCCACGGCGCCATGATGCCAATCACGCCCTTGGGCTGATATTGCACATAGGCGCGTGCGGCCTGATACGGCAGGGCGACGTGGCGGCGCTCCGGCTTCATGAAGCGTTTCAGGTTGCGCAGCAGGTAATCGATCGCCTGAACGGTGACCAGAATCTCCAGAATGTCGGTTTCGTAAGGCGAACGGTGGCCGAAGTCCGCGCTGACGGCCGCCGCCAGCGCGGCGCGCTGGGCCAGAATGGCGCTCCGCAAGCGGCGCAGGGCGGCCTTGCGCTGTTGCATCGTCGGCGCGCCGTCGCGCAGGAAGGCGTGGCGCTGGGCGGCAAGCCGCGGCTCCATCGTCATGAGGATGTCATCTCCCTGCACTTGAATTCTCCTGATGCCGAGTGAAAGCGGGAATGCGGTTTGCCGAATTGTGTTTGACCTTAAAGTGAACTTTAAACCTATACTCGTTAAACGATCAACGCAAGATCGTCGGCCAACCGGGATGAGGGAGCCAGAGATCCCGGCGCCGTGCGCAGTATAAACCTTCTTTTTTAACCATAGTGTAAATGGGAGAAACGACATGGGTTATGTAACGACCAGCGATGGCGTCGAGATTTTCTACAAGGATTGGGGCCCAAAAAACGGCAAGGTTATCTACTTCCACCACGGCTGGCCGCTGTCCAGCGATGACTGGGATGCCCAGATGCTGTTCTTCGTGAACAAAGGGTTCCGCGTGGTTGCGCACGATCGCCGCGGCCACGGCCGCTCCAGCCAGGTGTGGGAAGGGCACGACATGGATCACTACGCCGATGATGTCGCCGCGGTGGTAAAACACCTCGGCGTACAGGGCGCCATGCACGTGGGCCACTCGACCGGCGGCGGCGAGGTGGTGCGCTACATCGTGCGCCACGGCGAGGACAAGGTGTCCAAAGCGGTGCTGATCAGCGCGGTGCCGCCGCTGATGGTGAAAACGGACAGTAACCCGCAGGGCACCCCAAAATCGGTATTCGATGATTTCCAGGCGCAGCTGGCCGCCAACCGGGCGCAATTCTATTACGACGTGCCCGCCGGCCCGTTCTACGGCTATAACCGTCCGGGCGCCAAACCGTCGGAGGCCATTATCTGGAACTGGTGGCGGCAGGGCATGATGGGCGGCGCCAAGGCGCACTATGACGGCATCGTCGCCTTCTCGCAGACCGATTTCACCGAAGATCTCAAGAAGATTGCCATTCCGGTGCTGGTGATCCACGGCGACGACGACCAGGTGGTGCCTTATCAGGATTCCGGCGCGCTGTCGGCCAAGCTGGTGCAAAACGGCACGCTCCATACCTATAAGGGCGCGCCGCACGGCATACCGACTACCCATGCCGATCAGGTCAACGCCGATCTGCTGGCGTTCGTGAACAGTTAAGCGCGAACAAGCACTTTTGCTCCGCCCTGAGTGGGCGGAGTTTTTTTCATTGCGATGAGGAACGCCAATGCAAACGATCCTGGGCGCCAGTGGCCAGATCGCCCAAGAGCTGGCGCGTGAACTGAAGCGCGCGTACACCGATGATTTAAGATTGGTCAGCCGCAACCCGAGGAAGGTCAACGACAGCGATACGCTGGTCGCGGCCGACCTGCTCGATGCACAGCAGACCCTGGCGGCGGTGAAGGGCAGCGACGTGGTGTATTTCGCCGCCGGCCTGCCGCCGGATTCGGCGCTGTGGGAGCGGCAATTTCCGACCATGCTGCAGAATGCGTTGGACGCCAGCCGTACCGCGGGCGTGCCCTTTGTTTATTTCGACAATACCTATATGTATCCGCAGAACGGCGAGCCGCAGACGGAATCGACGCCGTTCGCGCCTCGGGGGCGCAAGGGACGGGTGCGCGCTCTGATGACCGAGAAGGTGCTCGACGAGATGGAGCGCAAGCAGATCCCCGTGCTGATCGGTCGTGCGCCCGAGTTTTATGGGCCGGGAAAAACGCAGAGCTTCACCAATGCGCTGATCGTCGACAGGCTGAAAGCGGGGGAAAAACCGCGCGTGCCGGTTCGCGACGACAGGCTGCGCACGCTGATCTGGACGCCCGACGCCAGCCGTGGGTTAGCCCGGCTCGGTAATACGCCCGACGCGTTCGGCCAGACGTGGCATCTCCCGTGCTGCGACGAGCGGCTCACCTATGCGCAGTTCGCCGCGTTGGCCTGCGAGGTGTTTGGGAAGGACATTTCATATTCCGTTATCGGCAAATGGGCGTTGATCGCCGCGGGGTTGGTTTCGTCCGGGGCGCGAGAGATGCGCGAGCTGCTGCCGCGCTACGAGCACGATAACCTGTTCGACTCGACCAAGTTCAAACAGCGTTTTCCCGACTTCGCCGTCACGACGTATCACGCCGGGCTGGAAACGATTTGGCGGGAGTGGAAAAACGCGCAAGCGCCGCGCTGAGGCGTCCGTCACGCCATGAGCAGGCGCATTCGGCACTTTGTCATCACTCTGCCCTCATGATCCTCTCGCACCGTCTCGATCGGCGCGAGCGAGCCTCGCCCTTCACCGGGCGGGGCTTTTTATTGGCTGCGGCAGCGCGTCACCAGTGATAGCTGATGCCCATATCGAGTTTGTCCGACGCATCGACGCCGGGAGCGTGCCGAGAAAGGTTATTGAATTCATAGTTAATAAACACCTGCATGTTGCTATTGAGCAACCAGGTCACGCCCAACTCCTCGTAGTTCAATAAGTCGGTGTTGCGGCCTGCCCGGGCCTGTATCAAACGGGTATAGCCGATGTTGGGTTGGATGTGGTCCGTCAGCCGGTATTTGGCGAGCGCTTCATAACTGGACGCCGAGCCGCGGTTAGCGGTTTGTTGCGGGCTGATGGCGTTGTCGCTTTGGGTGAACACGGCCGCGAGATAGATTTTTTTCGACGCATAGAGAACCCCCTCGGCCAGCGTATCGATGCGCCGACGATAGCCGGCGGCGCGTTGCTGCCGCTGCGTGGTTTGAGACGCCGAAGCGGCGGCGATGAGGCTGAGCGTCGGCGTCAGCGCATAGCGGAAGGAGGCGCCGAACCCGTTGCCGTTTTGTTTGCCCAGCGCCTGTCGATCGTCGCCGTCTTTGAACTGATACTGCAGCGCGAGGGCGGCGTGCCGCTGAAACAGGCTGAAAGGTTTGCGGTAAGTGAGCAGGTTGTGCGCCCGGCCGCGCATAAAGTTGTCGATGTAGTTGTAGGCCATTTCTCTGAACAGCGGGGAGCGATCGGTCAGGGCGGTCACATCATAGAGCACGCCCCAGTTGCGGCCGATATCGAGGCTGCCCAGGGCGGCGTTCTGCACGCCGAGGTAGGCGAGCCGGGTGCTGTTTCGGGTGGCGTCGGCGAAGCTGACGGTATATTCCCAATGGGCGTAGGCCCGCCAGCGCGGCGCGATCTTTTTTTTGCCGATCAGGCCGAAATAGAGATAGCTGCGGTCGCCGTCGTCGCGTTCGCTTTGGCCGCTGTAGCGTCTGGCGATAATCGTGCCGTAGAAATTCAGGCTGCTGTGTTGCGATACCGTCAGCGGCACGGCGAAGGCGCTGCGCGGCAACAGGGCCAGCAGCGGGAGCCACAGGCTCGCCGAAAAAGCGCGAGGATTGCATTTTATCATGATGACGCCGTCCCTGTGCGCGGCAAGCCGGCCGGCTTGCCGTCCTGGTGAAGCTTAAGCGTGCGTGACGTGTTTAAAGTAGCTGACGATCCCCTGCGTGATGGCGGTGGCGATTTTATTTCGGAATGCAGGGGTGCCCAGCAGCCTTTCTTCCTCGGGGTTGGTGATGAACGAGGTTTCCACCAATACCGAAGGAATGTACGGGGATTTCAACACCACGAAGGCCGCCTGTTCGGTATTTTTGGCATGCAAATGATGGATAGGCGCAATATGTTGGATCAGGTGCGAGCCCAGCGTCAGGCTTTCTTTGATGGTTTCCGTTTGTTCCAAATCAAACAGTATCTTCTGCAAATAGCGATCTTTCTTGATGACGTGGGGGCCGGCGAGATCGTCCGCCGCGTTTTCACTGTTCGATAAGTATTTCGCCATAGCGCTGCTGGCGCCCTTAGTGGAAAGCGCAAAGACCGAAGCGCCGCAGGCGCTGGGGCAGGTAAAGCCGTCGGCGTGAATCGACATAAAAAGATCCGCGCCATGCCGGTGCGCGATCTCCACCCGATCGTACAGCGGAATAAAAACGTCGCTGTCTCGCGTCAGGCGGGCATCGATGCCGTGTCGATCGAGCTGCGCCCGCACGTTTCTGGCGATCGCCAGAACGACATGTTTTTCCAGCGAACCGGTGTGGCCAATGGCGCCGGAGTCGATGCCGCCATGGCCGGGATCCAACATGACCAGGAATCGTTTCCGCGCACCCTGAGGGCCCGCCTGTTTTTTGGGGCGTGGCAAGCCGTGGGCGCTAGCCAGCGGAGAAACGGCGCTATTGAGCGCCAGAGCCGCCAGCCCGGCCAGCATCATTCTGCGGCGGGACAAGCGCGTGTTCAAAAGGTCCTTCTTAGCCATAAGGTTAACCCGCATAAAGGGAAGGTTGTTGTGTTATAACATAACAAATCATGCTGACATCATCGTCGTCTGTTAGCGCCTGTTACTTTTAATGTCATTCTATAAATCAACAGGTTTTTTATACTGAGTATATTTATTTGATTGGGTGTTTATATTGTGACTTATTTGTATTTCATTTGTTAATTCTTATTTTGAAACACTATGCAATCCAATATTTCAAATGAGATTTATTACCATCCAATAATGATATGTTATAACGTAATTACAAAAATTGATAAAAACGGCGTCTTTGCCGCCGGCATGCCGGCATAAAGACACCCACGTTTTTGGAGCGTTAACATGACTTTTAAACACCAGGAAAAAGAGACGCTAAATCTATTCGCGGTTCTCGCCGTCTCGTTAAGCACGGTCATCGCCATGCTCGACAGCACCATCGCTAACGTAGCGCTGCCGGTGATCGCGAAAGATTTCGCCGTTTCCGAATCGGCTTCCATCATGATTATCAATGCCTACCAGTTTGCCGTCGTCGCGTCGTTGATGCCCTTTGCGGCGCTGGGCAGAGCGGTGGGCAATAAAAAAATCTTTATGGCCGGGGTGGTGCTGTTTGCTTTCTCCTCGTTGGGCTGCGCGCTTTCCGACACGCTGGCGATGCTGACGGCGTTCCGAGTGATACAGGGCTTCGGCGCGGCGGCGGTGCTCAGCGTCAATGCGGCGCTGATCAAGGAGATCTACCCGGCAAGGCTGCTGGGGCGCGGCCTGGGGATTAACGTGATGGTGGTGTCGGTTTCCGCCGCCGCCGGGCCGTCCATCGCCTCGGCGATACTTTCTCAAACGAGCTGGAACTGGTTGTTCACCATCAATGTTCCCATCGCCTGCCTGTCGCTGCTGCTGAGCATGATATTTCTGGGCTCCCGCGAGCGGCGCAGCGTTGGCTTCGACAGCGGGGGCGCCCTGTTGGTGTTTGTGCTGTTTATCGCTTTCTCGCTCAGCACGATGAGCATGACCACCCGCCATCTGCCGGCGGCGGCGCTGAGCTTTGCGGTATTCGCCGGACTGGCCGGGTGGCTGTACATCAATCAGAAAAGAAAGGCCAACGCCGCGCTGATCCCGGTCGCGATGCTGCATAACCCGACGCTGTCATTGTCTTTGCTGATGTCGATGCTGTCTTACAGCACCCAGCTTTTGGCTTTTGTATCGCTGCCTTTTTATTTCCACAATGTCCTGCAAAGAAACGTGGTGGAAATCGGTCTGCTGCTGACCGCCTGGCCGCTGGCCACCATGGTGTCGTCGTTGATTTCCGGCGATTTGACCAAGAAATACGATCCCAATCTCGTCGCCCTGTCAGGCCTCGCCTGCTTGTTGGCTGGCATGCTGCTGATGGCCAACCTGCCGGGCGATCCGTCGAATGGGGCGATCGTATGGCGTGTGGCGCTGTGCGGCATCGGTTTCGGCCTGTTTCAATCACCGAACAACCTGCTGATCATGACTTCGGTCTCTCATGAAAACAGCAGCATCGCCAGCGGTCTGTTGGGCAGTTCCCGGTTGATCGGGCAAATCGTCGGTTCGGCGTTAGTGGCGATTTTCTTCAATATGCGCGGCGCGCAAGCGACGACTATCAGCTTAATGGCGGGGGCGGCGTTCTCGTTTCTCTCTCTGGCCGTGAGCTATATGCGCTTCAAGTCCGCCGTTACGTTAAAAACCAGCAAATAAGCACGTTCGAGGTTTCCCATGCGATTCATCCACCTGGTGCCGCTCATTATCGGGATGGCGGCGTTTTCCCTCAGCGGCTGCTCGACCTACCACGACGTGGCGCTGCAACAAAAAGAGGCGGGGCTCAATAGCCCGTATTATCTGTTGCAGCCGCCGGTGTATGTCGGCGATCGGCTGAAATACGGCCTGAAGGACGGCAGCGGCGGCGAGCTGACGGTAGCGAAGGTTGAACCGAAAGACATCGTTGCCGACAGCGGAAAAATCATTCCCCTGTCGCAACTCTCTTTCCTGCAGCGAAAAGACATTTCCGAAGGAAAAACCGCCGCGTTGGTCGGCGGCGGCGCGGTCGCCACCGCGGCGATCGTTTTCGTTGCCGGGATCACCATCATGGCCGCCGGCATCGCCGCCTCGGCCTGACACCGCTCATCGACGCGCGCCATTGCGCGTGCGCGCAGGAGGCCTCATGGCCGTAAAACTGACATTCATCGCCACCGCTTTGCTGGCGATAGCCGCTTTGTCGATGATGCCTTGCGCCGGCGCCAGCCAGCCGGTAGCGTTTGCGCTGCCGCAGAGCGCGGCGGCGCAAACGCTGCCCGGCAGCTACCCGCGGATCGTCATCACCGGCAACTGCCCCTTCGGCGTGATCCTGGCCAACGAGGCGGCCTATCGGCACGTCGTCGGCGTCGGCCCCTGGGCATTCATGCATGCCGATAGGCATGTGTTGAAGGACATGAAGCCTGACATCGGCAGGATCACGTCCGATTTCATCAATAAGGACTATCGGGTCAACATGGAGTCGTTAATGAATCTGCGGCCCGACATCATTTATTACTACGGCAAAAGCCAGGACGATCGGCTGGAAAGGGCGGGCGTGATGACGGTCGATCTGGACGCCGGCGGGAAGACCAAATACCAGCCGATGGTCACCCAGGTGTATTGGGAAAATACCTTCGCCGACACCCTCGGCCTGCCGCGCACGCATAAATTCAAAGACGCCTGGGAAAGGACCCTGAAGCAGATCCGCCCCTATGCCGCAGCCATCCGCGCGCAGCACGTCAGGGCGTTATATCTGGAAGAAAGCGACGGCAGGCAGTTGAAGGTGAGCGGCCCGCACACCTACGGCGACACCTATCTGAAAATGGCCGGCATGGATAACGTCGCCGGGGATTTGCCGGTGAAGGGCGATGCCGGCAGATACATCAACGTGTCGATGGAGCAGATCATGGCCTGGGATCCGGATGTGATTTTCGTGGTGTTCGGCAGCGCAAAAGCGCTGCTGCACGGGGGGATCCCCGGCCAGGCGTGGGAGACGCTCAGGGCGGTGAAAAACGGCAAGGTTTTCTCGACGCCGGTGGGCATTCACAACTGGGGGGGCCTGTCGGCGGAAACGTCACTGTTGCCGCTGTTCATGATCAACCGATACGCGCCCGAAGACATTAGCGACAAGACGCTGCGGCAGGAGACGCGTCGTTATTATCAGACGATGTTCTCCTACGCGATCCCGGACCGGTTGCTGGATGAGGTGCTGGCGCAACGCTAGCGCCACGGTTGAATAGCGTTAATCCATTGGAGGAGCTTGGGGATGCCGGGCAGAGGAAAATATGCGGCGATCATGGCGGGATTGTTCATTTCGCTGTGTGCAGTCGCCTTCGCATCGCTGTTTGCCGGCCGCTACGCCTTGTCGGCCCATGATGTGGCGCAGATTTTATGGCAGGGGAACATGCCGGGGGAAAACCAGGCCCGCTATTCGGTGATTTTTAACCTGCGCGCGCCGCGGGTAGTGGCGGTGATGCTGGTGGGCGGCGGGTTGGCGGTCGCCGGCGCGACCTTTCAGGCGGTGCTGAAAAACGCATTGGCCAGCCCGGACGTGCTGGGCACGTCTTCCGCCTCCGCCTTTGGCGCTGCGCTGGGCATTCTATTGAGTTTGCCTTTTGCCCTGAGTTCGCTGCTGTCGTTTCTTTTCGGCGTGGTGAGCCTGTTGCTGGTGCTCGGCATCTGCCGCCTCAAACGCCGGCAGGATGCGCTCACCACGCTTTTGTCCGGCATGATTATCGCGTCGCTGTTTATCGCGTTTGTCTCGGTCATAAAATATGTCGCCGATCCGCAGGATACCTTGCCGGCGATCGTCTTCTGGCTGATGGGCAGCTTCGCTTCGGTAGCGAAAGCGCAGGTTTATTGGCTGATCCCGCTGTTTGCGGCGTGTTACCTGACTATCTACCGGCTCAGGTGGAATATGAACATTCTCTCTCTTGGGGACGACGAGGCGCGCATCGCCGGTCTGAATCCGCCTCGGCTGAAGATCCTGTTGCTGATCGCCGCCTCTCTGCTGGTTTCCGCCTCGGTGAGCTTGGCCGGCGTGGTGGGGTGGGTCGGCTTGGTGATCCCGCATTTGGTGCGAAGCGTATTGGGGTATAACCACGGTCGCCTGATCCCGGCTTCGGCGCTGAGCGGGGCGCTGTTTTTGCTGGTGATCGACAATATCGCCAGAGGTGCCACCTATGCTGAAATCCCGATCGGCATCCTGACCGCGCTGATCGGCGCGCCGCTTTTCGCCCTCCTTTTTATTATGAGCAGCAAACATGATCACCGTTAGCCAGTTGACCCTGGGGTTCAAAGGGTGCGAGCCCATTCTCGACAACGTCAGTTTTCATCTGAAACGCGGTGAGATCCTCAGCGTGCTCGGGCCGAACGGCGCCGGTAAAACCACGCTGCTGAGACATATCGCGGGCCTGTGCCGGCCCCTGTCAGGCGTGTGCCAGATCGGCCGCATCGACAATCGGCCCGCCCGACTGGCCTATGTGCCGCAGGCGAAAACGCCGCATTTCGCGTATGGCGTGCTCGATTTTGTCACTTTCGGCTGCGCTCGCCAGGCGGGGTGGTTCGCCGGGCCGCGGCGGCAAGATTTCGCCAAGGCGCAGGCGGTGTTGCACGCGCTGGAGATCGCGCCGCTGGCGCAGAAAAACATCAATCAGATCAGCGGCGGGGAACTGCAGATGTGTTATTTCGCCAAGGCGCTGGCGGCGGACCCCGACGTCATGATCCTCGACGAACCGGAGTCGAACCTGGATTTTTACAATCAGGCTAAAATGATCGAGATGCTCTGGCGCCTCGCCAAAGAGCGGCAGATGACGATCGTGCTGAATACGCATTTTCTGCATTACGCCGATCGCATCTCCGACAAGTGCCTGCTGATGAATAAGCGACAGTGCATGTTTGGCGATAAAAACGCCTTGCTGCAAGAGGATATCCTGGAGCGCTACTTCCAGGTGCCGGTGAGAAAGTGCCGGTACGAATATGCCGGCGTCAGCGAAGAAACGTTCATTGTCGCGCTACGGCACCCCGCTTGAGCGCCGCCAGTGCGAGGGCGATTGAGGGATATCCCTCATTGCGGCCCCGCCGGCGGTTATTTAAGCTGAAAGAGAAATGCAACGGTGAATATGGAGATAATCATGACTGATTCAGTATCCAACGATCGTAATCCCACCCCGGATGTGGCGGAAGACAACGCGTTCTTCCCATCACCTTACTCCCTCAGCCAGTACACCTCGTCCAAAACCGACTTCACGGGCGCCAGCTACCCGAACGCCTATCGCGGCGGCAAGTGGAAGGTGCTGATGATCGCCTCGCAGGAGCGCTACCTGCTGATGCAAAACGGCAAGTTCTTCTCCACCGGCAACCATCCGGTCGAGATGCTGCTGCCGATGTATCACCTGGATCTGGCCGGTTTCGAGATCGACATCGCCACGCCGTCCGGCGATCCGGTGAAGCTGGAGATGTGGGCGTTCCCGCATGAAGACCCAGCGGTCAAGGCCACCTATGAGAAGTACCGCAGCCAACTCAAGCAGCCGAAAAAGCTGACGGAAGTCGTGAAGGATCTGGATGGCGGCAACTATCTCGGCGTTTTCATTCCCGGCGGCCACGGCGTGCTCAATGATATCCCGTTCAGTGAAGAGGTGAAAAAGACGCTGCACTGGGCCCATGACAACGATCGCTACGTGATCTCGCTGTGCCACGGGCCCGCCGGTTTGCTGGCGGCGGGCATTGGCGAGAGCAAAGACGATTTCCTCTATCGCGGCTATGAGATGTGCGTGTTCCCGGATGCTCTCGATACCGGCGCCAACATCGACATCGGCTATATCCCCGGCCCGATGCCCTGGCTGGTGGGCGAACGCCTGCGTGAGCTGGGCGTGAAGATCGTCAATGCCGACATCACCGGCAAGGTGCATAAAGATCGGCGCCTGCTGACCGGCGACAGCCCGCTGGCTTCCAACAACCTCGGCAAACTGGCGGCGGAGACGCTGCTGGCCGACGTCGCCGCGCGATGAGCGATGAGATCGCGCAGCGCGCTTTCCAGACGGCGTTGGCGATGGACCACGAGCGAACCCTGTCCGCCATTCAGGGGCGGGTTCGCGCCTTCGCCGCGCCGTTCGGCTTCGATCGCTTTGTGCTGTTTTCCGCTTCCGCCACGGCGGAGGCGGGGATCGAGCATATCTATTGGGTCGAAGGCGACTGGTTCGGCGAGGGGGAGGCGGTCGATGCGCTGACCTACGTGCGGCACTGCCCGGTGACTCGCCACATGCTGCGGGCCAGCGAGCCGTTCTTCTGGACCAAGACCCGGGCGCAGCAGGGAGAGCGCTACCGGATTGTGCACACGCCGCGCGGCGCGGGCCTGCACGGCGTGCAAATCCCGGTGTTCGGCCCCGCCGGCCTGGAGGGTGCCGTCAGCCTGGGAGGCGAGCGCATCGACGCCTCGCTGCCGGTGCGGTTGGCGCTGTCGCTGGTGGGCACGGCGGCCTTTTTGGCGGCGCGGCGGCTGTTTGAACCGGCGGCCGGCAAAGAAGAAGGCCGGCTGTCGGCGCGCGAGCGTGAGGTGCTGAGCTGGACCGCCATCGGCCGACGACAGGCGGATATCGCCGCGATGCTCGGCCTGTCTGAACGCACGGTGGAAAACCACCTGCGCCGCATTCGCCGGCGCCTTGGCGCCGCCACCACCGCGCAGGCGATCAGCGTGGCGATCCGCCTGGGCGAAATTGCCCCCGAGAGCCGTTAGCCTGCCGCCATTTGCCGCAGCAGCCACTCGCGCAGCGCAATGATATCGGGGCGCTGCGCGGTCTCTTCGGTGGTCATCAGATAGTAGTTGGCGCCGGGTAACGCCATCTCGAACGGCGCGGCCAGCACGCCGCGCTGCAACAAATCGCGCGCCAGCAGCCGGCTGGCGATCACCACTCCCTGGCCGGCCACCGCCGCCTGCAGCGCATGGGTTTCGTCGCTGAAGGTCAGCCCGGCTTCCACGTTCAACCCTTCCGGCCCGTAGCGCCGTCGCCAGTTCTCCCAGGTCGGCGAGTCGGCGGGCACCTGCCGATGCGCCACGTGAAACAGCGTCACCCGCTGCAAATCCTCGATGCGCGCCAGCGCCAGCGCCGGGCTGGCGACCACGATAAAGCGATCCTCATGCAGCAGGGTGCAGTACAGATCGCTTTCCGGCGTTTCACGGTAGCGGATGGCGACGTCCACGGTGCGCTGGCTGAGATCCACCCGCTCGACGCTGGTGTGCAGGCGCAGATCGATGGCGGGAAACTCCGCCTTGAAATCCGCCAGGCGCGGCACCAGCCAGTGGGTGAGAAAATTGGAGGTGGTGGTGACGGTCAGCGCCGGCGGCTGCCGGGCGCGGGTGATTTGGGCGACGGACTGTTCCAGCGCGGCAAAGGCGCGCTGGGTGCCGGCATACAGGATCTCGCCGGTCTCGGTCAGGCTGACGCCCTGCGCGCTGCGCTCGCACACCCGGCATTCCAGCACCGATTCCAGCAGCTTGATCTGATGGCTGACCGCCGTCGCGCTGACGCCCAGCGCCTCGGCGGCCAGTTTGAAGCTGCGGCAGCCGGCCACGGCGTGGAAAGCGCGCAGCGCGCCCAGCGGCGGCAAACGGGGTTTTCTCATGGCTGAGTTATTCTCATCTAAGGCTGAAAACTATGAGTTTGTCTGACCGATTATACAAGAGATAGGCTACTGACATGTGAACAGGGAAATGAATTTATTTCATCATTTCCACCCTATCGGGAGTGAGCGATGAGCCTTTCTATCAACAACGGCGCCCTGGGCGCCATGACACACACGGGAACGGCAGCGAGCGCCCTGGCGCTCAGCGTGCCGGTCGCGGCGGGCGCTTTGCTGCTGGAGGCGGAGAGCCTGCAGGGCATCGGCGCGACCCTGATGCTGCTGACGGCATTGGCGCTGGCGTTTCTCGGCGGCGCCGCACTGGCCCGCTGGCAGCCGCTGCGGAACCGGCCTGCGCTGGCTATGCTCCGCCACGGCTTTTTGCTGGCGGCGGCGGGATGGCTATTGACGCTGCTGATGCTGTTCGGCGGCCATGACTGGCCGGCTCTGCTGGCGGGCATCGCCCTCGGCGGCCTGGGGCAGGGCGTTGCCTACCGCACGGCGGTGGAGGAGAAAGCGGCGTTCACCGTGGCGTGCAGGCTGACGACGGTGGTGACTATCGTGGCCGTAGTGATTGCCGCTTCGCTGGTGCAAACCTACGCCGCGCCGGGCGTGAGGGGAAGCTGTTTCGCGCTGGCGTTGCTGGTCGATCTGGCGTTGCTGGGGGCGTTGCTGGCGCGGGTGGCGGAGCGGGATGGGGCATGAGCCGTCGCGCTGCAGGTAAACAACCCGCCGGTAAACCGGCGGGCTTCGCTTAGGCGGCCGCCAGTTCTTGCGGCGTAACGGTTTGCAAACCGACAAGCTGAATGGCCGGCTGCTCCAGATTGATGCCAAAGTATCCTTGATCCCAATTGTAGATATTGACGACGTGCTGATTGAGTGCGCTTTCGCCCTGCATGAATATCGACAGATCCTGCGTATGGGTTTGCGCGTTGTAGTTCAGTGAGAAGCTGCTGTTTGATCCTTCGGCGCCGAAGGCCAGCAGGTGGTTGTCGATAGACAGAGAGGAGGCCTGTAAAAAACCCAGCTCGAAGCTGTCGTCGATGTAGATATTGTGGGTCTGCTTCACGGGAATATTCAGCAGGCTGTTGGGGAAGGGCACATCGTTGGACAGCATGCTCAGGTTCACGCCGAGATAATCCTGCGGCGCGCTCCCTCCCGGCGCAGTGGTATAACCGTGCTCGAAACGAATCTCGCTGGAGCCTTTACCCAGGCTGACCTCCAGGCCGTTGGCCGGCGTCAGCACCCGATCGTTAAAGGTGACGTTGTCCTTAAAGTCGGTCAGTTTCACCGCTTCGATGTTGTACAGCCCGTCCTTAAAGCCATACAGCCCGATGCCGTTTTTCTCGATCACCCCGCGTCCGCCGTAGCTGCCCTGGGCGTCAAACTTCAGGTTTACCCCGTGCGACAGGCTGGAATAATCGACCGTATCATGGCCGCTGCCGCCGTCGATCACCGTCCAGCCGTAGTTGCCGGCGTTGTTTTGCCAGCCGCGCGGCACGCTGATGGTGTCGTCGCCGCTGCCGGTGTTAACGGCGATATTGCCGAACGCCAGCGTGAAATCATCGTCATGCAGCGTACCGACGCGGTACAGATTCGGCGTGGACAGCACGTCGGCAATGTCGTTGAAAATCGCCGAGCCGATATCCAGCTTGCCGGGAATGAGGCTGCCGCCGCCGGTCACGCTGCTGCCGTAGGATTCGGTGTAGAAATCACGCGCCGCTTCGGCGGCGAGGCGGATGGTCTCGTGGCCAATGCCGAGGGTGGTCAAATAGGTGGGCACTTCGCCTGCCAGTAGCGTTTCAACCACGTAACTGAGGTTTTTCATCTGCATGGAGACCTGCGCCGCCGCAATCAAATCGTAGGTGCCGCTTTCGACCTTAAAAGGCGAGGTGTCGTTGGTGGCCACCCATTCGGTAAAGAACGAGGTATCGCCTAAATAAGAGAACAGCGTGGTGCCGGCCCAGGGGGAATAGTTGGGGGCGCCGGTCGAGGAGGCGTCGGTGAACACTTCGGACGCCGCCGCGCCGGCGTCGATCAGGCCGACCTCGTGAATGTCCGGCACTTTGGCGCTGCTGGGCGGGGCATCCGGCAGCGGCGCGTTGGGATCGCTGCTCAGATCGACGCCAAACAGCGTTTTGGCGAAGTTTTTGGCGATGTTGTCGGAGGCATTCTGAATGCGCGCCTCCCAGTCATCGGGCACATGCCCGGTGCGCAGCTCATACTGCAGCTTGGTTTGGTCGCGAATGTAATGGGCAAACGCCCCCTGATTCGAGTTCACGCCATAGGCGCCTTTGATCCAGGTATACACCGCGATATCCACGCCCTCAATGGGTTGGTTTGCATGGTTGGGATCGGTGAGCGCATCGACGGATGCGGCATATACCGCTGGCCAGTCGCCGGCTTTGGCGGCCTCCCAAATCGCTTGCAGTTTTTCTCGGTCGGTAATGACGTAAGCCATATAAACACTCCTTGTTGCTGAGAGATTGCTGTGAAATTCAACATGATGAATGGAAGCGCGCGATGGAATAAACCGAAACCCGAACAGCCAGAAACGCGCATGCCGCGATCTGCAGCGAACGATGGGCGGCAGGCGCCCATAGCGAAAGGATAGACGCAACTTGCTGAGCGAGAGAGTTTGGCTTATCGATTGTTTTTTCAGGATTATTGCTGTAAATCGGCGGGTAAATCCGCGTATTGGCGTCAGGAAGGCATTTCCGTCAGCTCGGTTAGGAATCTTCTTAGGTAAAAGAGTGGGTTTCGCTGGGGGAAGGGGCCGGATAGTTTCCGACAGCTGCGTTTATCTCCTTGCCGCCGTATCATTTACCTTGGCGCCCGCTTATCCTGCATCAGCATTAGCGCGTAAAAGAAACCGCGGGCTGATGAACGGTTAATCCAACCTGGAGGACTCGCTATGTCCGATCGCCCTACTATTGCGCTTATTGGCCCCGGCGCCATCGGCACCGCCATCGCCGCGGCGCTTCATGAAGTGGGCCGCACGCCGCTGCTTTGCGGGCGTACGGCCCATCCGCAATTAATTCTGCGCCACGATGAGGGAGAAGTGGTGGTGCCGGGGCCGGTTTTAAGCGATCCGCGTACCGTCGCCCATCCCTACGATCTGGTTTTTGTCGCCGTAAAAACCACGCAGGTAACCGACAGCACGGGCTGGCTGGCGGCGTTGTGCAATAAAAACACCGTCGTGTGTGCGCTGCAAAACGGCGTCGAGCAGCAATCTCTGCTGGCGCCTTACGTCAATGGGGCGACGGTGCTGCCCTCCGTGGTGTGGTTTCCGGCGCAGCGCGAGCAAGATGCGTCCGTCAGGCTACGCGCCACGCCGCGCCTGACACTGCCGGATGCGCCACAGGCGCAAGCGATCGCCGACGCGCTCAGCGGTTCACGCTGTGCGGTTGAGCTGTCATCGGATTTTCTCTCGATTGCCTGGCGTAAGCTGTTGCAGAATGCGGCTGCGGGGCTGATGGTGCTGGCCAATCGCCGCGCAGGCATGTTTTCGCGCGCCGACATAACGCAACTGGCCCTGGCTTATCTGCGTGAATGCCTGGCCGTCGCGCGCGCGCAGGGTGCGGTGCTTCACGATAACGTGCCGGAGGCGATCGTGGACGGCTTTCAGCGTGCGCCCGCGGATTTGGGCACCTCTATTCTTGCCGACCGGCAGGCCAACCGGCCACTGGAGTGGGACATACGCAATGGTGTCGTGCAGCGTTATGGGCGCTTGCAGGGCATCCCTACGCCGATTAGCGATATCCTGGTGCCGCTGCTGGCCGCGGGCAGTGAAGGGCCGGGGTGATAGCCGGCGGCGCAGGCGTTCGTCGGGCAAGGGTATTTTCGCTGTCAGTACGGTTGGCATTCAGACAGCCGGTTGCCTGCCGCAGCCCAAACCCGCCAACAGCAAAAAGCCCGCTTAAGTTTCCTTAAGCGGGCTTCTCTAAATATGGCTCCTCTGACTGGACTCGAACCAGTGACATACGGATTAACAGTCCGCCGTTCTACCGACTGAACTACAGAGGAATCGTGTGAACGGGGCGAATAATAGCGAGGCGCCGTCGGCATGTCAAAGGCGGATTACACATTCTGTGACTGTTTGCTTACAGAATGCGCAACCCGTTGAGTTTTTTGGCAGATTTAGCCCTCTGGCGCTCGCTGCAGGCGCAGCTGATAGCGGTAAACGCCGGCGGTGAGCAGGTAATCCCGGTGCACGCTCGGGCTCCAGGAATCGTCGCCGCCCACCCCCATGTGGAAGCCGTCCAGATGCAGCCAGGTGCCTGCTTCCGGCTGCAGCAGGTGCTGGTGGCTGCAGGCCATCAGCTGTTGCAGGCCGTAGCGGCTGAGCGAGAAGTGGAAGCGGCCGTCGATGCGCCAGCCGCCGTAGCGCAGGCTGCGGGTGTCGCAGCGCAGGCCGTTCTCGCCGGGGAAAATATACGGCGTGTGCAGAGCTGCCAGCGGCAGGCGCCAGCGCCCGTATTGCGCGGCCAGGCGGCGATCCGGGTAGTTCTCGTGCGGGCCCAGACCCAGCCATTCCGCCTGCGGCTGCACCGTCGCCAGTTGGCAGTGCAGGCCGATGCGCGCCGGCGGCGGCAGGGCGTCGGCCACCTCGACCTCCACGTTCACGCTCACCGCGCCCAGCGCGTCGAACAGCCACTGCTTGCGGCTAATCAGCAAAATCTGCCCGTCCACGCCGAACTGGTGTTCGCTCACCACCCGCACGCCGTTTTGCAGCGCATCGGCCTGCAACTGCGTGCAGCGCTCTTCCAGCCGGTACAGGCCCGCCAGCTTCCAGCGTTCGATCCAGGCGTTGGGATCGATATGGTCCGCTTCGCTGACGCCGATGTCGTTATCGATCGGCGCGCGCGCAAAACCGTCGCGCAGCGGCGTCAGCAGCTGCGGCTGCTCATTCTGCCACCACTGCGTCAGGTGGCCGCTGCTGCGCTCGAAGCGCCAACGCTGGTCGCCGTGGGTGAGCGTCAGCCCCTGATCGTCTTCAATCAGCATTGGCGGCACGCCCTGCGCCGGCGGCGGCGCGGGATGCAGCGCGCGCGGCACCCGCCACTGATCCCAGGCGCAGCGGTGGTGCGCTTCGGACCAGTCGGTGGCCTGCGGCTGCACCACCTCCACGTTCAGCCACAGCTCGCCGGGCTGATGCAGCATCGGCAGCCGGTCGAGCAGGGTGAAGCGAGTGCTGCCCTGCGGCGGCAGCGCCAGATCGAGGCTGCCGCTGGCGCGCTCCACGCCGTCCAGCTCCAGCCGCCAGTTGAGCTGTTCGTTGTCGGTGTGGCGGAACAGGTAATCGCTGGTGACGGTCAGCGTCAGCGAGGCGGCATCGAAGGCGAAGCGGAACAGCTGCTGCGCCCGCTGCGCTTCGAACAGCGCCGGATGCGGGGTGCGATCCGCGAACACCAGCCCGTTCAGGCAGAACTGGCGATCGTTGGGGGTGTCGCCGAAGTCGCCGCCGTAGGCCCAGAACTCTTCGCCGCGATCGTCGCGTTTGATCAGCGCCTGATCGACCCAGTCCCAGACAAAGCCGCCCTGCAGGCGCGGATGTGCGTGGAACGCGCGCCAGTAGCGCTCGAAACCGCCGAAACTGTTGCCCATCGCGTGGGCGTATTCGCACAGGATCAGCGGGCGCGGCTCCTCCGGCAGGCCGATCCACTTGCCGATCGCCCATTTGGGCACTGCCGGGAACGGCTGATCCTGATCCACTCGCGCATACATCGGGCAGATGATGTCGGTGGCGGCGGTGTCGGCGCCGCCGCCTTCATATTGCACCGGGCGGGTCGGATCCTGGCTTTTCACCCAGCGGTACAGCGCGTCGTGGTTCGCGCCGTGGCCGGACTCGTTGCCCAGCGACCAGATAATGATGCAAGGGTGGTTGCGATCGCGTTGCACCATGCGCGTGACGCGCTCGCTCATCGCCGGCAGCCACAGCGGATCGTCAGCCAGGCGGTTCATCGGCTGCATGCCGTGGGTCTCGATATTGGCTTCGTCCACCACGTACAGCCCGTAGCGGTCGCACAACCGGTACCACAGCGGGTGGTTGGGGTAATGGGAACAGCGCACTGCGTTGAAGTTGTGCTGCTTCATCAGCAGGATGTCGTGGCGCATCGTCGCCTCGTCCATCACCTGGCCGTGGCGCGGATGATGCTCGTGGCGGTTAACGCCGCGGATCAGCAGCGGCTGCCCGTTGAGCTTCAACAGCCCGCCGCTGATCTCTACCTGGCGGAAGCCGACGTCATAGGCCTCCACCTCGATAATCTCCCCTTCGGGCGAGAGCAGGGCGACGGTAGCGCGATACAGCGCGGGCGTTTCGGCGCTCCACAGCGCCGGGCGTTCCACCGGCAGGCGCAGCGTGACGCGATCGTCATAGGCGCCGCGTTCGTCCACGATCTCGCTGCCGAGCGGTTGGGTGCGTTCGGCCACTCGCGCGCCGTCGCGCCACAGCTGAATCTGCACCTGCAGCGGGCCGGGCCGGCTGGCGCGCGCCGTCACCACCAGTTCGCCGCGGGTAAAGCTGTCATGCAGCGGCGTGGTGATGCGCACATCGCTCAGGTGCGCGGCGGGTTTGTGCAGCAGGCTGACGTCGCGGAAGATGCCGCTCATGCGCCACATATCCTGATCTTCCAGGTAGCTGCCGTCGCACCAGCGCAGCACCATCACCGCCAGCCGGTTTTCACCCGGCCGCAGCCACGGGCTGAGATCGAACTCCGCCGGCAGGCGGCTGTCCTGCGAATAGCCGACCCAGTGGCCGTTGCACCATAAATAGAACGCCGAGTTGACGCCGTCGAAGATGACGCGCGTCTGACCGGCGGCCAGCCAGGCCGGATCGACGCTGAAGGCGCGCGAGTAGCAGCCGGTCGGGTTGTCTTCCGGTACGCGCGGCGGATCGACCGGGAACGGGTAGCGCACGTTGGTGTAGATCGGCGCGTCGTAGCCGGCGAGCTGCCAGTTGCCCGGCACCGCCAGCGGGGCGGCGTCCGGCAGATCCTGCTGCAACCAGCTCTCCGGCGCGGCCTCTGGGCGCGGGAAATAGCTGAAGCGCCACTCGCCGTTCAGCGATCGGCGGCTGGCGCTGGGGGCGTCGTCGCGCGCGTCTTCCACCGTGCGCCAGCTGGCGAACGGCGGGTGGGCCTCCAGCCGGCGGTAGTGGGTGCAGGCGGGGTTTTGCCAGTCACGGCGGGCAAGGATCTCGGTCAGGGAAGCTAGGGGCGCAGCAGGCATCGGCGATCGTCCAGTCGGCTAGGTGATGCTCACCAAGATGCTGACCGGCGCATAAAAAGTAAAGCGGTTACACGCAACCTTGCAAGGGCGATCAAATAACCGTTAATGCGGTTCGCCGGCGCGATAGATCCGCTGTGGGCGGCCTACCTTGCCGTAAATGATCTCGGCGCGCAGCTGCTGCGCGGCGGTGCAAAACTCCAGATAACGGCGCGCGGTGGTGCGGCTGAGCCCCATTTTTTGCGCAACGCTTTCAGCGGTGTGCCGCGCGGCGGGTTCGGCGAACAGCGCGCGGACCTTGCCCAGCGTCAGCTCGTCGATGCCGGCGGGCAGCGCCGCCTGCTGCTCGCCGCGGGCGTAGGTATTGAACATCTCGTCGATGCGGCGCTGGTTGAGGCGCGCTTTGTCCTTCAACGCTTCGCGGCGCTGGCTGAAGCGCAGCAGCGTCTGGCTCAGCCGGTCATAGGCCAGCGGTTTGATCAGGTAGTCGAACACGCCGTAGCGCAACGCCTCGGCCACGGTGGCCATGTCGCTGGCGGCGGTGATGAACACGATGCCGCCGCGATAACCGCTCAGCGTCAGTTCGCGCAGCAGGGTGATGCCCTGGCCGTCCGGCAGAAAGTTGTCCAGCAGGATCAGATCCGGCTTGAAGCGTTCGGTCATGGCGCGCGCCTGCGCCAGCGTGCCGGCCAGCCAAATCTGGCGGCAGCCGCCGTTCTGGCGGATAAACTCCGCGTGCATCTCCGCCAGCGGCGTTTCGTCTTCAACGATCAGGATGTTCAGCCATTCCATAGTGCGACCCGTAATTGCAATAAAAATGCTAAGTGAATGTAAGTGAATTGCGGCGCCAAATAAAGATTATCTCAATAATAAACACCATAAGATTAATTAAGCAAATAAAGAACATTAAATAACTTATTAACCGGGATCGGTTTGTGAAATAGGTCAATAATCCGCGTTTTTTTTCTGCTTACCATGGGTTTATCGAACGAGAGGGTGATTTTATCTTCATGGTTTTTAAGGTTTTAATTGTCATTCCTGATGTTAATTAAAATGCCTTTTTGTATTTCATTTGTTGTTTGCCAGTTAACCCAGAGAGCGTGTTATGTTAGGCGATGCCGTATTTAATAGGGTAAAGCGATCGGATCATAAAGCGATTTCGGAAATAAGCGCCTTCTTGCGCAGTAACGATCTGAATATCGATACCACGGTTGAAATATTTATTACCGTTACCCAGCACGACAAATTGGTCGCCTGCGGCGGCATCGCCGACAATATTATCAAATGCGTCGCCATCAGCCCGCTGATGCGCGGCGAAGGGTTGGCGCTGGCGCTGGCGACCGAGCTGGTGAACCTGGCCTACGAGCGCCACCACACCCAGCTGTTTATCTACACCAAGGTGCAGAACGAGCCGCTGTTCCGCCAGTGCGGTTTCTACCCGATCGCCACCGTGCCGGGCATCGTGGTGCTGATGGAAAACAGCCCGTGCCGCCTGAAGCGCTACGCCGCCCAGCTGGCGAGCCAGCGCCGGCCGGGCGACACCATCGGCAGTATCGTGATGAACGCCAACCCCTTTACCCGCGGGCACCAGTATCTGGTGCGTCAGGCGGCCAAGCGCTGCGACTGGCTGCACCTGTTTCTGGTGAAGGAAAACACCTCGCGCTTCAGCTATGAAGACCGGCGCCGGCTGGTGCTGGCCGGCACCGCCGATATCCCCAACCTCACGGTACACGAAGGCTCGCAGTACGTGATCTCGCGCGCCACTTTCCCCTGTTACTTCATCAAGGACCAGGGCGTGGCCGACGACTGTTACACCGAAATCGATCTGAAGATCTTCCGCCAGTATCTGGCGCCCGCGCTGGGCATCACCCACCGCTTCGTCGGCAACGAGCCGTTCTGCGCGGTGACCGCGAAATACAACCGCGACATGCGCTACTGGCTGGAAACGCCGGCGCTGCCCAGCCCGCCGATCGCGCTGGTGGAAATCGAGCGTTTGCAATATCAGGGCACGGCGATCTCCGCCTCCTGGGTGCGCAAGCTGCTGGCGGCGGGGGACTTCCACGCCGCCGCGCCGCTGGTGCCGCCGGACACCCTGTACTACCTGCAGGATCTGCAAACGCAGCGCCGGGCCAAGGCGGCCCCGCATCCTTTTGAGTCCGCACAATCAGGTGAATGATGAAAATTATCCGAGAAGCAATGGCCGGCACGCTGGAATCCAGCGATGTCATGGTGCGCATCGCGCCCGCCGAGGGGCCGCAGCACGATCTGTTGATCGCCAGCAGCGTGGAAAAACAGTTCGGCGCGGCGATCCGCCGCACCCTGCTGGAGGTGCTGCAGCGTTATGAGGTGGAGCCGGTGCAGGTGATCGTCGACGACAAAGGGGCGCTGGACTGCGTGCTGCGCGCCCGGCTGGAAACCGCGCTGATGCGCGCCTGCGAGAGCGGCCAACTGCCGTGGGAGGCGAAAGATGAAAACGCTGAATAAAACCCGGCTGCGCCGCAGCATGCTGTTCGTTCCCGGCGCCAACGCGGCGATGGTCAGCAACGCCTTTATCTATCAGGCTGATGCGCTGATGTTCGATCTGGAAGACTCGGTGATCCTGCGTGAAAAAGACGCGGCGCGCCGGCTGGTGTACCACGCGCTGCAGCACCCGCTGTACCAGGAGGTGGAAACCATCGTGCGCGTCAATGCGCTCGACTCCGCCTACGGCCTGGCGGACCTGCAGGCGGTGGTGCGCGGCGGCGCGGACATCGTGCGCCTGCCGAAGACCGACAGCGCGCAGGACGTTGTCGACATGGAGCGCGAGATCGCCGCCATCGAGGCGGCCTGCGGCCGGCCGGTAGGCAGCACCGGGCTGCTGGCGGCGATCGAATCGGCGCAGGGCATCACCAACGCGGTGGCGATCGCGCACGCTTCGCCGCGTCTTATCGGCATCGCGCTGGGGGCGGAAGACTACGTGCGCAACCTGCGCACCGAACGCTCGCCGGAGGGCATTGAGCTGCTGTTCGCCCGCTGCTCGCTGCTGCAGGCGGCGCGCGCCGCCGGCATTCAGGCGTTCGACACCGTCTACTCCGACGCCAACAACGAGGCCGGCTTCCTGCAGGAAGCGGCGCTGATCAAACAGCTCGGCTTCGACGGCAAATCGCTGATCAACCCGCGCCAGATTGAGCTGCTGCACAACCTGTATGCGCCGACCGCCAAAGAGGTGGCGCACGCGCAGCGGGTGGTGGACGCCGCCGAAGCGGCGGAGCGGGAAGGGCGCGGCGTGGTGTCGCTCAACGGAAAAATGGTCGACAGCCCGGTGATTGAACGCGCCCGGCTGGTGCTGGAGCGCGCCGCGCTGTCCGGCTTACGGGAAGAACCGGCGCAGCACGGGGAGGAAGCATGATGAACCGCCAACAACGATTGATGACCTTCGCCAACCCGGCGGATCTGCCGGGTTATCAGGACGTGTCCAAAGCCAACCTGCAGGCGCGTAAACCGCGCGATCTCAAGCTGTGCGACTCCTTGCAGGAAGCGGTGCGCCGCAGCGGGCTGCAGGACGGCATGACCATCTCCTTCCACCATGCATTTCGCGGCGGCGATCTGGCGCTCAATCAGGTGATGGAGACGCTGGCGGCGATGGGGTTCCGCAACCTGACGCTGGCCTCCAGCTCGCTGACCGACTGCCATGCGCCGTTGGTTGAGCATATCCGCCACGGCGTGGTGAGCCGCATTTACACCTCCGGGCTGCGCGGCCCGCTGGCGGACGCCGTATCGCGCGGCCTGCTGGCGGAGCCGGTGCAAATTCACTCGCACGGCGGCCGGGTCAATCTGATCGAATCCGGCGAGCTGAAGATAGACGTGGCCTTCCTCGGCGTGCCGGCCTGCGATGAGTTCGGCAACGCCAACGGCTACAGCGGTGAAGCCTGCTGCGGCTCGCTCGGCTATGCGCGGGTGGACGCCGAGGCGGCGGGCACCGTGGTGCTGCTGACCGAGCAGCTGGTGCCGTATCCGCATCATCCCGCCAGCCTGGCGCAGGATCGGGTGGATCTGATCGTGCAGCTGGAGCGGGTGGGCGACGCCGACAAGATCGGCGCTGACGCCACGCGCATGACCTCGAACCCGCGCGAGCTGCTGATCGCCCGCCGCGCCGCCGAGGTGATCGCCGGTTCAGGCTACTTCACCGAAGGGTTTTCACTGCAAACCGGCACCGGCGGCGCCTCGCTGGCGGTGACCCGTTTCCTGGAGGACAAGATGCGCGCCCGCGGCATTCGCGCCGCGTTCGCCCTCGGCGGCATCACCTCGACCATGGTGGATCTGCACGAGAAAGGGTTGATCGGCAAGCTGCTGGACGTGCAGAGCTTCGATCGGGCGGCGGCGACCTCGCTGGCGCGCAACCCGCGCCATATCGAAATCAGCGCCAACCAGTACGCCAACTTCAGCTCCAAGGGCGCGTCGGTCGATCGGCTCGACGTGGTGGTGCTGAGCGCGCTGGAAATCGACACCGGCTTCAACGTTAACGTGCTGACCGGCTCCGACGGCGTGCTGCGCGGCGCGTCCGGCGGCCACTGCGACACCGCCGCCGCTGCGCGGCTGGCGATCATCGTCGCGCCGCTGGTGCGTGGGCGCATCCCGACGCTGGTGGAGCAGGTGACCACCTGCGTCACGCCGGGCTCCAGCATCGACATTCTGGTGACCGACCACGGCATCGCCGTCAACCCGGCGCGGCCGGAGCTGGCGCAGCGCCTGCGGGAGGCCGGGCTCGAGGTGGTGAGCATCGACTGGCTGCGCGCCCGCGCGCTGCAGCTGACCGGCGAACCGCAGCCGATCGCCTTTACCGACAAGGTGGTGGCGGTGGTGCGCTACCGCGACGGCTCGGTGATCGACGTGGTGCATCAGGTGGCGGAGTAAGCGATGGCCGCCGTCGATCCCCAACTGGCCGCCGAACGCGCGGTCAGCCTGCCGGAGTTGCTCACCAGCCGCGAATGCCGCCAGGCGCGGCAGCAGGCGTGGCTGGCGCAGCACGAGTGCACGCTGCTGGTGCTGACGCTGGTGGTGCCCGGCCCGGTGAAGGACAGCGCGCTGACGCGCGGCATCTTCAACCTGGGGTGGGCGGCGCTGCTGCGACTGTGCGCCGAACAGGGTTGGCCCAGCCCGCAGGCCGAGGCGCTGGCGCTCGCCACCGGTTGCGAAGGGTTTGTGGCGCTGCGCGCCGATGCCCAGCGGGTGAAGGACTGCGCCATGCAGCTGGAGGTGAGCCGCCCGATCGGCCGGCTGTGGGATATCGACGTGCTGGATACGCAGGGGCGCATTTTGTCGCGCCGCGACATCGGCCTATCGGCGCGGCGCTGCCTGCTGTGCGGCCAACCGGCCAAGATCTGCGCCCGCCAGCGGCGGCATGGCAGCGAGCAGCTGCTGCAAGAAATGGAAAGGATGTTCAACGATGCGATCTCTGCCGATTAATCCACCCGCCCGCCGAGCCGAGCCGGCCTGCGACTTCGCCCGCGCCGCCTTTCGCGCGCTGTTGGTGGAGGTCAACCTCACGCCCAAACCGGGGCTGGTGGATCGCCATAACACCGGCGCCCATCGCGACATGGATCTTGGGCATTTCTACCGCAGCGCCCGCGCCATCGGCGTGTGGCTGCCGCGTTTTATCCAGCGCGGCCGCGAAGACGCCTGCCGGCCGGCGGAGCGGCAGTTGGCGCGGCTGCGGCCGCTCGGCCTGGCCTGCGAAAACCAGATGTTTCGCGCCACCGGCGGCATTAACACCCATAAGGGCAGCGTGTTCTCACTCGGGTTGCTGTGCGCCGCCTTCGGCCGCCTGCAGCAGCAGGGCCGGGCCATCAGTGCCGCATCGTTATGCGCCGAAGTGGCGGCGATGTGCCGAGGGCTGGTGGACAGCGAGCTGCGATGCAACAACGCCGGGCAGACCGCCGGCCAGCGCTTGTTCGCTGCGTATGGCCTCAGCGGCGCGCGCGGCGAGGCGGAATCCGGTTTTCGGTTGGTGCTTGACGGCGCGCTGCCGCTGTATCGGCAACGGCTGGCCGCCGGTGGCGACGAACAGCGGGCGCTGCTGGACAGCCTGCTGTGGCTGATGGCCCACAACGATGACACCAACGTCGCCTCGCGCGGCGGCCTGCGCGGGCTGCGCTGGCTGCGGCGCCGGGCGGCTTTGCTGCTGGCGCAGGGCGGCTCGGCGGGGGAGGCGGGCCTGGCGCGCCTGCGGCGCTTCGATGCCGATTGCATTGCCCGCAACCTCAGCCCCGGCGGCAGCGCCGACTTGTTGATAGTGACCTGGCTGCTGGCGCAGCTGGGTGCCCAAGAATAATAACCAAGCCTTCAGGAGAGTCCCTATGTCCCAAACCCAGGAAAAGATCTGGAAAGCGATAGCGCCGCTGGCGGTGCTCGCGATCCTGTTATTGATACCGGTGCCCGACGGCATGCCGCCGCAGGCGTGGCACTATTTCGCCATCTTTGTGGCGATGATCGTCGGCATGATTCTGGAGCCGATCCCGGCCACCGCCATCAGTTTTATCGCGGTGACCGTCAGCGTGCTGAGCGCCAACTGGGTGCTGTTCGGCGCGCAGGAACTGGCGGAGCCGGGCTTCAAGGCCGGTAAAGAGGCGCTGAAATGGGGGCTGGCGGGCTTCTCCAGCACCACCGTCTGGCTGGTGTTCGGTGCTTTTATCTTCGCGCTGGGCTACGAGGCCACCGGGCTGGGGCGGCGCATCGCGCTGTTCCTGGTGAAATTCATGGGCAAGCGCACGCTGACGCTGGGCTATGCGGTGGTGATCATCGATATCCTGCTTGCGCCGTTCACGCCGTCCAACACCGCGCGCACCGGCGGCACGGTGTTCCCGGTGGTGAAAAACCTGCCGCCGTTGTTCGATTCCTTCCCTAACGATCCCTCTTCGCGCCGCATCGGCGGCTACCTGATGTGGATGATGGTGGTCGGCACCAGCATCAGCTCCTCGATGTTCGTCACCGGCGCCGCGCCGAACGTGCTGGGCATCGAGTTCGTCGGCAAGATAGCCGGGGTGCACATCAGCTGGATGCAGTGGTTCCTGGCGTTCCTGCCGGTCGGCCTGCTGCTGCTGATCATCGCGCCGCTGATCTCCTACTACCTCTACAAGCCGGGCGTGACCCACAGCAGCGAAGTGGCCGCCTGGGCGAATACCGCGCTGGGGGAAATGGGCAAGCTGACGCGCAAGGAGTACACCCTGATCGGCCTGGTGCTGCTCAGCCTATGCCTGTGGGTGTTCGGCGGCAAGGTGCTGGACGCCACTGCGGTGTGCCTGTTGGCGGTGTCGCTGATGCTGGCGCTGCACGTGGTGTCGTGGAAAGACATTACCAAATACTCCAGCGCCTGGAATACGCTGGTTAACCTGGCGACGCTGGTGGTGATGGCCAACGGCCTGACGCGCTCCGGCTTTATCGACTGGTTCGCCCAGACCATGAGCACCCACCTGGACGGCTTCTCGCCGAACATGACGGTAGTGGCGCTGGTGCTGGTGTTCTACTTCGCCCACTACCTGTTCGCCAGCCTGTCGGCGCACACCGCCACCATGCTGCCGGTGATCCTGGCGGTCGGCAAAGGGTTGCCGGGCGTGCCGATGGAGCAGCTGTCGATGCTGCTGGTGCTGTCGATCGGCATCATGGGCGTGCTGACGCCGTACGCCACCGGGCCGGGGGTGATTATCTACGGCTGCGGCTATGTGAAGTCGAAAGACTACTGGCGCCTGGGCGGCATTCTCGGCGTGGTGTACATCGCCGCGCTGCTGCTGATCGGCTGGCCAATCATGAGCCTGTGGTACTGAGTTGACGCACAGCGGCCGCCGCCCGGTGGCCGCTGGTACGATCTTTTCCCGTGAACCCTGTCACACACTTGTCACACTAACCCCGCCATCATACGCAGGCAAACGCTAACACCTTAAAAATAATCATTTTCCGGGAGCCTCTGCGGATGAGAAAAAAAACGTTATTGCTGTGCCTGCCTTTGTTATTCACCGGGAACGCGCTGGCGGACGCCGGTGGTTATCAACTGGAACAGGTGCTGGTGATGAGCCGCCATAACCTGCGCGCGCCGCTGGCCAACAACGGCAGCGTGCTGGCGCAGTCCACGCCGAAGGCCTGGCCGGCCTGGGAAACGCCGGGCGGCCAGCTGACCACCAAGGGCGGGGTGCTGGAAGTGTATATGGGGCACTATTTCAACGCCTGGCTGAAGCAGACCGGCCTGTTGCCGCAAGAGGGCTGCCCGACCGCCGGCAGCGTGTACGTCTACGCCAACAGCCTGCAGCGCACGGTGGCCACCGCGCAGTTCTTCAGCAATGGCGCGTTCCCGGGCTGCGACGTCAGCGTGCACCATCAGGACAAGATGGGCGAGATGGATCCGACCTTCAACCCGATCATCACCGACACCAGCGAAGCCTTCAACCAGCAGGCGCTGGCCGCGATGAACGCCGCGCTGGGATCGCTGAAGCTGGACGCCTCTTATCAGCAGTTGGCGAAGATCATCGACTACAAGGATTCCGCCGCCTGCAAGACCGACAAACACTGCGACCTGACCAAAGAAGCCAGCGTGATGAGCGCGGTGCCGGGCAAAGAGCCGGGCGTCTCCGGCCCGCTGCGGGTGGGCAACTCGCTGGTGGACGCCTTTATGCTGCAGTACTACGAAGGTTTCCCGATGAAAGAGGTGGCCTGGGGCAAAATCGCCACGCCGCACCAGTGGCAGCAGCTGGCGCAGTTGAAAGACGGCTATCAGGATTCGCTGTTCACCTCGCCGGTGGTGGCGCAGAACGTCGCCAAGCCGCTGCTGACCTACATCAACAACGCGCTGCTGGGCGAGCGTAAACCGGACGCGCCGAAGCTGACGGTGCTGGTGGGCCACGACTCCAATATCGCCTCGCTGCTGTCGGCCATGCAGTTCCAGCCGTATCAGCTGCCGCAGCAGTACGAGAAAACGCCGATCGGCGGCAAACTGGTGTTCCAGCGCTGGCGCGACGCGCAGAACGACCGGGAATTGCTGAAGATCGAGTACGTCTATCAGTCCACCGAGCAGTTGCGCAAGGCGACACCGCTGACGCTGCAAACCCCGCCGCAGCGCGTGACGCTGGCGCTGAAAGGCTGCCCGATCGATAAAGACGGCTTCTGCGCCTGGAGCGATTTCGAGAAGACCATGAAAGGCATCTTGTAATGCCCGGCCTCTCTCCCGAATGCGGGGGAGAGGCCTTTTCCCATTTCGCCCAACGCGCCTCCGCGCGGGACTTAACGCCATTTATTTTGCCCAGGGTCATTGTTGCAGGCCGTTTCGGGGGCTAACATCATCAGCCAGCCTGCTTATCATGGATACCGCCGTTGCCCACTTTTATCCGCAATATCGAATTTTTCACGCCGGACGGCTATCCGGGCCAGGTGGCGCGCTGCCAGTTTGCGCTGGCGGAGTATCGCGACGACAGTTTTCCCGAGGCGGGCTTTACGCTGCCGGACCACCTGGCGCGCGCGGTGCCGAAACGCCGTGCGGAGTATCTGGCCGGGCGTGTGCTGGCGCGACAGCTGCTGGCGCCGCTCGGTTTCGCCGACTTCACCCTGGCGCGCGGCGAAGATCGCGCGCCGCAGTGGCCGCCGGGCATCGCCGGGGCGCTGAGCCATAATTCGCATACCGCGCTGTGCGCCGTACACCGAGAGAGCGGGCTGGGCGGCGTTGGGCTGGATGTGGAGACGCTGCTGTCCGTGGCGCGAGCGGAGGAGCTGTGGAGCGCGATCGTTTCACCGGTGGAGCGCGAGACGTTGCTGGGCGAAACGCTGCCGTTCAACGAGCTGCTGACGCTGACGTTTTCCGCCAAAGAGAGCCTGTTCAAAGCGCTGTACCCGCAGGTGCGCCGATATTTCGATTTTCTTGATGCGCGGATGGTGGCGGTGGATGCGCAGCGGCAGACGTTCGAATTGGCGCTGCTCACCACGTTGACGCCGCATTGCTGCGCCGGACGGCGTTTCGCCGGGCGGTTTTGGCGTGAAGGTGACGATGTCACGACTTTTATTTTTTGCTAAAACACAATAATAACAGTGTGTTATTTCTTGTTGTGGCGTAACGCGAATTTGCCGCGGCGTGCGGAAAGATTCATTCATCGGAGATTGACCGACGGTGGGGATCCGGTGTAATTTACCCACCCTTTACAGCTAATGATAATTATTCGCATAAACATTATCATTGGTGAGGCGCAACAAAGGAGTGGTCTTGTGGCGACACTGACGACAGAAAACCAAACCTTCTCCGGGTTTGAGTACGCCGAACAATCGACCTTTTTGTACCGGTCAGAATTCCGTTCCCTCTCCGCCGATGGCGTGTTTGAGCGTATCGAGACGCCGGCGTTCGGCGGCGAGCAGGAAGGCAGCGCGCTGGCGCAGCATATTCGCCAGGCGCTGGCGCGCGCCAAAGCCGCCGGCCAGGCGGCCCCGGTGGTGGTGGGCGCCATTCCGTTCGACACGCGCCGGCCTTCCTGCCTGTATATCCCTGAAGAAAGCCGATTCGTCGCCAACGACAGCTTTATCCGCGCCGCGCGCCCGATGCTGCAACAGCCGCATCGCCTGGTCGCCTGCACCAGTATTCCAGATGAACCGCGATTCAAACACGCGGTCGCGGAAGCGGTCAGCCGCTTTAAACAAGGCAAGCTGGACAAGGCGGTGCTGTCGCGCATCCTCGATATCGAGCTGGAGGATCCGGTGGCCGGCCACCGGATCCTCAATAACCTGATGGTGCAGAACCCGACCGGTTACCACTTCTCCCTGCCGCTGGCCGATGGCAGCGTGTTGATCGGCGCCAGCCCTGAACTGCTGATCCGCAAGCAGGGCGGCGAGATCCACACCAATCCGCTGGCGGGCTCGGCGCGCCGACAGGACGATCCGCAGCAGGATCGCCTCGGCAGCGAGCGCCTGATGCGCTCGACCAAAGACAAATACGAACACAAGCTGGTGATCGACGACATTCGCCGCCACCTGGCGCCATTGTGCGCCACCCTGAGCGTACCCAGCGGCCCGTCGCTGCTCAGCACCGGCACCATGTGGCACCTGTCCACCCGCATTCGCGGCGAGCTGCTGAACCCGAATCTCAACGTGATGCAGCTGGCCTGCCTGCTGCATCCGACGCCGGCGCTGTGCGGCTTCCCGACCGAAAGCGCCCGCCAGCTGATCGCCGCTCTGGAACCGCACGATCGCGGCTTGTTCAGCGGCATTGTCGGCTGGTGCGATGCCAACGGCGACGGCGAGTGGGCGATCGTCATCCGCAGCGGGCTGCTGCGCGGCAACCGGGTGCGGCTGTTCGCCGGCGCGGGCATCGTCGCCGCCTCGACGCCGCAGTCCGAGTGGATGGAAACCACCGCCAAACTGGGCACCATGCTCAACGCTTTCGGCCTGAACAGCGGCGCGCTGTAGGCCTCTTTGCGGCGCAGTCCGCGCCGCGTCATAGCCTTTCGCAGGAGACAACGATGAACAACAACATGACCCGGCGGTGCGCCCGGATGGCGGTGCGCGCATGAGCATTCAGATGGATTTCACCGGCAAACGCGTGTGGGTGACCGGCGCGGCGCGCGGCATCGGCGAGCAGATCGCCCGCCACTTTTTGACCCAGGGCGCCGAGGTGGTGGGGTTTGACCGAGAATTCGCCAATCCGGATCTGCCTTACCCCTGCGTGACGTTGGACATCAGCCGGCCGGAGCTGGTGGAGGCGGTGTGCCGCCAACAGCTGGCGGAGAACCCGCGACTGGACGTGTTGGTCAACGCCGCCGGTATTCTGCGCATGGGCAATACCGAAGATCTGAGCGTGGATGACTGGCACCAGTGCATCAACGTCAACGCCTCGGGGGCGTTTTACCTGTTTCGCGCCGTGCTGCCGCACTTCAAGGCGCAGCGCAGCGGGGCGATCGTCAGCATCGGCTCCAACGCCGCGCACGTGCCGCGCGCGCAGATGGCGGCCTACTGCGCCTCCAAGGCGGCGCTGACCAGCCTGAACCACTGCGTGGGGTTGGAGATGGCGCCGTTCGGCGTGCGGTGCAATCTGGTGTCGCCGGGCTCGACCGACACGCCGATGCAGCGCGGCATGTGGCAGACCGACGATGCGCAGCAACGCACCATCGCCGGCTTCCCCGAGATGTTCAAGCTGGGGATCCCGCTGGGTAAAATCGCGCGTCCGGACGAGATCGCCAACGCGGTGCTGTTCCTGGCCTCGGATTTGGCCAGCCACATCACCATGCAGGACATCGTGATCGACGGCGGCGCCACGCTGGCCGCCTGAGTCAGACCCGCTGGCGGCGCAGCAGGTGCCGCGCGCCCTCCGCCGCCAGCAGCAGCACCGCCAGCCAGATCGCCAGATAGGTTGGCCATTCGCTTTGGCTGATGCTCTCGCCGAGCAGCAGCGCGACGAGCACCAGCAGCACCGGTTCCACATAGCTCAGCAGGCCGAACAGGCTGAACGGCAGCATGCGGCTTGCGAGGATGTAACACACCAGTGCCACGGCGCTGATGACGCCGAGCAGCGGAATGCGCCAATACAGCTCGGCATTGATCTGCAGCGCCGCCGCGCCGCCGTCGCCGAAGGCGAACCAGGCCGCCGCCGGCAGCATCAGCGTCAGCTCGCACCACAGGCCGCCGAGATTGTCGGTGCCGAAACGCCGCCGCAAAATAAAGTAGAGCGGATACCCTAGCGCTACCACCAGCGTCGGCCACGATACGCCGCCCGCCTGATACAGCTCATTGCCCACCCCCGCCACGGCGCACGCCACCGCCAGTTTTTGCAGCAGCGACAGCCGATCGCGGTAGATCAAACGGCCCGCCAGCACCATGGTCAGCGGCAGCAGAAAATAGCCGAGCGACACGTCGAGCGCCTTGCCGTGCAGCGGCGCCCACAGGAACAGCCACAGCTGCACCCCCAGCAGCGCCGAGGTGAGCAGCAGGCCCAGCAGACGCGGCGGCCGTTGGCCTATCCCGACCAGCGTGTCGCTCACCTTGCGCCAATCGCCGGACAGCGCCATGAACAGCGTCAGGAACGGCAGCGTCAGCAGCGTGCGCCAGCCGTAGACCTGTTCGCCGTTCAGCGGGGTGAGGGTAGAGGTGAAGTAATACATCGCGCCGAACAAGATGGAGGCGACGACCGAAAGAGTGATGCCCTTAATCACACGCATTCCTGGTGAGTGATTGATTTTATGGCGGCTACTGTAGAGAAATTTGCCGCCAACGACAATGGCGCAGCCGGGCGCTGGACAATCGGCGGCGGCGGGTTACAATGGATACTGTGTATTCATACAGGTTTTGGCGATGACAATCGATCTTTTTGAAGACGCGCTGCCGCCGCCGTGGCGTGAAGAGATCGCCCCCGGCGCGGTGGTGATGCACGGCTTTGTGCGCGATCACGGGCCGGCACTGCTGGCGGCGGTGCAGGGCGTGGTGGCGCAGGTGCCGTGGCAGCATTTGACCACCCCCGGCGGGCACGTGATGTCGGTGGCGATGAGCTGGTGCGGCAACGGCTGGACCAGCGACAGCCGCGGCTACCGTTACTCGGAACGCGACGCGCGCAGCGGCAAACGCTGGCCGCCGATCCCGCCTATTCTGATGGCGTTGGCGGACGAAGCCGCGCAGCAGGCGGGCTTTGGCCCCTTCGTGCCGGATTCCTGTTTGATGAACCGTTACGATCCGGGCAGCAAGCTGTCGCTGCATCAGGATAAAGACGAGCACGACTTCGGCGCGCCGATCGTCTCGGTGTCGCTCGGGTTGCCGGCAGTCTTTCAGTTCGGCGGGCTGCAACGCAGCGACCGGGCGCGGCGCATCCCATTGGCGCACGGCGACGTGGTGGTGTGGGGCGGCCCGTCGCGGCTCTGTTTCCACGGCATCCTGCCGGTCAAGGAAGGCTACCACTCGCTGGTGGGGCCGCACCGCATCAACATCACGCTACGCAAGGCGCTTTAGCTGCGGCTCCTGCGCCAGGCAGGCGACGAGATAGTCGATAAACACCCGCAGTTTGGGCGGCAGATACTGGTTGGGCGCGTAAAGCAACCACAGGCCGCCGTGATAGCTGCTGAGGAAATCCCATTCCGGCAGTACCTGCACGATCTCGCCCTCGTCGAGCGCCTGGCGGGCGGTAAAGTACGGCAGGCTGCCGATGCCGATATGCCGTTTCACCGCGTCCAGCCGCACGCCGGTGTGGTTGGCGGCGTAGCGGCCGCGCACGTTGACCGTCACCGTTTTGCCGCTGCGGCGGAACTTCCATTGCGCGTCGCTCGGCGTTTCTCCCAGATAGATGCAGCTGTGCGCCGCCAGATCGTGCGGGTGCTGCGGCGCGCCGTGCTGCGCCAGATAGTGCGGCGTGGCGCACAGCAGGTGGTCTATTCGCATCAGCTGACGGCCGATCAAGCCCGGCGACGGGCGATCGGTAATGCGTAGCGCCAGATCGACGCGGTCGTCGATCAGATCCATATAACGATCTTCCAGCCGCAGCCTCACGTCCACCTTCGGATAACGTCGCAGGAACTCCGGCATGTGCGGATGCAGCACGAAACGGCCTACCGCCTTGGGCACGCTGACGCTGACCAGCCCTTCGGGCTCTGCGGCGCCGCGCCCGCCGATCGCCATCACCGCGTCGGCCGCCGCCAGCAGGGTGCGGCAGTGCGCAAACGCCTCTTCGCCGCTTTCGCTCAGCCGCAGTTTACGGGTGGTGCGATGCAGCAGCTGCAGCGCCAGCGCCTGTTCGAGCTTCGCCACGCTGCGGCTGACGGCGGAAGGTGAAGCGCCCAGTTTGCGGGCGGCGGCGGAAAAGCTGCCGCTCTCCACGACCTGGACGAAAACGGCCATTTCGGCCAACAGCGCGTAAGAAAGATTTGTGCTCATGACGCAAAGGTCCATTGTGATGGCGACGGATTATGCTCCGATTATGACATGAATATAATGGCTCTTCGAACCGAGGAGAAAAATGATGACCGAGCGACGTTATTACTACAGCGACGATTTACAGGGCCAGGCGCAGGTATTGAGCTGTGAGCCGGCCGAGGCGGGCGCTTACGCCGTGGAACTGGACGCCACGCTGTTTCACCCGCAGGGCGGCGGGCAGCCGGCCGACGTGGGAGCGTTGAATGGCGTCGCCGTGTTGCGGGTGCAGCAGCAGGGGGATAGGGTGTTGCACTATACGGCGGCGCCGCTGCCGATCGGGCCGGTCAATATGCAGGTCGACGAAGCGCAACGCCGGCTGCACGCCCGCTGGCACTCCGGCGGCCATCTGATCGGCTGGCTGGGGGAAACCCGCGGTTGGCAGCCGGTGAAAGCGCATCATTGGCCGGGAGAAGGGCGCATCACGTTCACGCCGGGGCCGGACGTACAGACGCTGGAGGCGGCGTTTTTACACGCGGAGCTGGCGCGCCTGATCGCCGCCGATTTGCCGCGTCGCCAACAGGCGGTGGACGGGATGCGCCAGATCGGTTTCGGCGATCTGCCCGCCTACGGTTGCGGCGGCACGCATGTCGCCACGTTGGGCGAGGTGGGCGCGATCGCGATTACCGGCGTAAAGATGAAGAAAGGGCAGCTGATCGTGCAGTATGCGCTGGAATAAAAGCGTCAGCGCCCGGCCTGCCGCAGCTGGGTGCAGAAGGCGCACTGGCATCCCGCCACCGGCACCGCCTCACAGCGGCCGATATTCACCGGCTGGGCGTCCATAGCGTGAAAGCCGTAAAACAGATTTTCGATGTTCTGTTCCGCCGCACGCGCCTGTTCGGTGCGCGGCTCGGGCACTTTTGACTGAAACGCCGCAGCCTTGCCGGCCAACAGGCTGAGAAACAGCAGCGACAGCTGGATTTTCATCGTCGTCTTCCCTTTGCTTTTTTTGATACGTTATAACAAAACCAAAGCGCCGCCAAGCGCCGCTCTCGCGCTCGGCGCCCGCCGGCGCGTGAGCCGGTGCGGTGAACACCCAAGCTTAATTCATTTTACTCATTGATTTTATTGAAATTGATGAAATAGTCAGATGCCATCATCCAGGGCATGACAGGGCAGCCAATATTCTAAATACTTAATTGAAGAGGCGCTCGGGGCAGGAGAAGCGCTTTGGGTGTGCGTTTTTGCACGGCGCGCCCGCCGTTTTTGGCATGGACTGCATTTTCTCAGTGTCGTGGATTGTAAAATGGATTTTTGTAACCGGATTTCCGTGTGTTTATTGACGTTTAATTCATCGCGCCTGCTGCGTGACGTGTTGCAACCTGTGGCGGCGTTCGCCGATGAAATCATCGTGGTGGATTCGGGCAGTACTGACGGCACGTTGGCCATTTGCGACGACTTCAATATCAAGCCTCTTTATCACCCGTTTGAAACCCATGGCCGGCAAATGAATTACGCCATATCCCGCGCGCGACATGACTGGGTTTTGTGCCTGGACAGCGATGAGATCATGGATGATGAAGCGGTCGACGCGATGCGGCTTTTCAAGCGCACCCCAGGCCCCGACAAAAATAACGCCTATCGCATTCGTCGCGATTGGTTTGTGTTGGGACAGGCGGTCAGAACGCTTTATCCCGTCTCGTCACCGGATTACCCCATTCGCTTTTTTCATCGCCAGGTGGTGAAGTTCAATGATGCGCCGGTAGATGATGCGGCGGAAGGGGGGACATCCACCTTGATACTGGCCGGGCACGTTAAACACGACACTTTTTTCTCAATCGAGGAAGTGTTTGCCAAGCTGAACAGCTATACGGCGCGCGTGGTGAAATACAAGGCGATAAGGCCATCGATTCTCCGAGGGGTGATTAGCGCCATCGGCGCATTTTTCAAGTGGTACATTTTCAGCGGCGCCTGGAAAGCGGGCCGGGTCGGGGCCGTGACCGGCGTTTACGCGGTGTCCTACAGCTTTTTGAAGTATTTCAAGGCGTGGTACCACAGATAGCCGAACGGCGGGCGTGGCGTGAGCTCCCGTTCGATTGCGGCGCGCGATTACGGCGTTGGGCCGGCAATCGCGCGCCGAAGGCGGGGGGCGAACCGCCTTCATCTCCTCGTTTAAACGCTGTCTTCAGCGATCAGCACCTCAGTAATATCAATGCGATGCAGCAGCTTTCTCTGTTTCTCATGGCTGATTTTCTTCATGCGGCGCAGCCGATACAGCTCTTCTCTTTCCGCGTGCAACGAGGCTAAGTACAGCTGCTTTTCCAGCCGCTTCAGCGCCACGATATTCTTAACGTCTTCTTTGGTCAGAATTTTACGTTGCAGCACGTCCAGCATCCGCCGCGTCGTTTCTTCAATCAGTTCCGGCGTGGCGTCGTCCGGCGGGGCGACGAGCAGCTTTTCCTTGGTTTCGTTGACGGCCTTGGTCGCCGCGCTCGCCAAGGCTTCTGAAACGGAGAAAGCCTCTTCCTGATCTTCTTCCGGCGGCAGATTGCCGCGCAACAGGAAGGGCAGCGTGACGATGCCGACGACGATCGACAGCAAGATGACTCCCGAGGCGATAAACACCAGCTGATACCGCCCCGGGAATGGCGAGCCATCCAATAGAAACAGCGGAATTGACAGCACGCCCGCCAGGGTCACCGCCCCTCGCACCCCGGCAAAGGCGGCGACGAACAGATCGCGCGTGCTGAATTTCGAAAATAACAGCGGATCTTTGCGCATCAGGGTCGCGCTGCCGACCTTCATCAGCCACAGCCAAATCAAACGCACGGCGATCAAACTAAAATAGATGATCACCACGTAAGCCAGCAGTGTCTCCAGGCTGATGGAATGATCGATACCGGTTTGCGCCACGGTGAAGTTCAAGATGCCCGGCAGCTGCAGCCCAAGCAGAATAAACACCATGCCGTTAAACACGAACTCGAGCATTTCCCAAATATTATTGGTGCGTAAACGCACCAGCGGCATGCTGCGATTCACTTTGGATTGGCCAATCATCATGCCGGCGCTAACGGCGGCCAGGATGCCGGATACGCCAATTCTTTCCGCAATCAGATAGCAGGAAAAGGGCAGTAACAGCGAGAAAATAATCTGGGTGGCGGAATCGTTATACATCCATTTATGGATGAACTTAACCATTTGATTATAGAGAAAGACAATAATGATGCCGCACAGCACCCCGCCAATCGATACCTGAAGAAAGGTCAGAAAGGCGCTCTCCAGGGTAAACGCCATCGCGCCGAGCGCGACAGCGATGGAGAAGTTGAGGGAAACCAACCCGGAGGCGTCGTTCATCAGCGCCTCCCCTTCAATTACGCTCATCACGGGTTTGGGCATGCGTCCTTTACCGACGATGCCGGACAGCGCCACGGCGTCCGTTGGCGACAGAACGGCGGCCAGGGCAAACGCGGCGGCGAGGGGGATTGACGGGAGCAGGAAGTGAATCAGATAACCCACCCCGACGACCGTGATGATCACCAGCACCAGGGCCAGACAAAGGATTTCTCTGCCGTAATGGATGAACTCTTGCGCCGGCGTTTTCCAACCGTCGGCGAACAGCAGCGGGGGAATAAACAGCATCAAGAAAAGCTCGGGATTGAAGTCGATATGCAACCCAAACTGCGGCCAGGCCAACACGGCGCCAACGATGATTTGCATCAGCGGAAGCGGGATTTGGAAGGGCAATATGCGCGTCACGACGCCGGACAACGAGACGGTGAGCAATAAGATCAATATGGTGAAGAATGTTTCCATCGTGAACCTTTTGTGGATTTAATTTTTCTCGCCGTTATCAAACGGTTTTCTGCATGCCGCCCCTCAGGCGGGCTCGTCGGCCAAGGCTGAACAGCGGCCACGGCGGCCGCTGTCGATAAAGAAAGCGCAGTTGAGCAAGGCCGGTCTTCGCCCCGCTTGCCTGTGGAATGGCGCAGGCAAACGGGGCAAAGGGTTAAGGCAGCGCAAACGCCATCACGTAATCGCCGGTTTCTGACGAATGCGCGGCGCCGCCGACCACAATAACGATGTATTGCTTGCCGGTTTTAGGCGAAACGTAGCTCATCGGCGTCGCGCTCGCGCCGACCGGCAGCGCATATTTCCAGACTTCTTTGCCGGTGCTGCTGTTATAGGCGCGCAGATAATAGTCCTGGAAGCCGGCGAAGAAGACCAGGCCGCCGGCGGTCGTCATGGTGCCCGCGTAGGTGGGCATGCCAACCGGCATCGGCAGGTGCGATCTGATGCCCAGCGGCCCCATTTTTTCGGCGGTGCCGGCCGGTATCTGCCAGGCGATCTTTTTGTTTTTGTAATCGACGGCGGTGATCGTGCCGTAAGGGGGTTGGTTGCAAGGCACTTCGAGCGGCGACATCCACATCAACGTGATCATGCCGTATGGCGTGCCGATCATGGGAGAAGGCCCGTGGCCATCGATCACTTTTTGCGGGTACTGCTTCGCGACGCGTTCATAGCTGTCGCGCGCCACTAACCAAAACACATTCGGGATGCGCACATCGTTCATGTAAGCCATATGGTTTACAGGATCAATCGACATGCTCCCCCAGTTGAGTCCGCCTAAATTGCCGGGCTGCTCGAGCGTTGGGCGGGTGCCGATCGGGGTCATGTCGCCCTGGTAATTCATCTGTTTGAACAGGATGCGGCAGGCCATCTGGTCAAACAGGGTGGTGCCCCACATTTTTTCTTCGGTCAGGCGTTCGGCACCAATGGTCGGCATGCCGACGGAGAACGGCTGGGTTGGCGAGAGGCGCTCTTCCTCTGCGGCGCCTTGCGTCGGCACGGCTTTCTCTTCAACCTGCGCCAGCGGTTTGCCGGTCTCCCGGTTCAGGTAGAAAATCTGCCCGCGTTTGGTGCCGAGCAAAAGGGCGGGCACCGGGCGATGTTGCTCATCAAAACCGTCTACCAGCGCGGGTTGGGACGCGAGGTCATAATCCCAAATGTCGTGATGCGTGGTTTGGAATTTCCAGCGCTCACGGCCTGTTTCAATATCAATGGCGACCAGGGCAGAGTTGTACTCATCCGAATTTTCCGGGCGATTCATGCCGTAATAGTCGGGCGTTGCATTGCCAAGCGGCGCATACAACAAGCCTAATTTGTCGTCATAGGCGGCGGTGGTCCACATATTCGGCGTGCCGCGCGTATAGGTGCTTCCGGCCGGCGGCGCCTTGGTGATGCCCGGATTGCCTAAGTCCCACGCCCAGTCCAACTCGCCGGTTTTGGCGTCGAACGCCCTGATGACGCCGGAAGGCTCGCCTTTCATTACGTTATCGATAACCCAGCCGCCGACGATAATCTTCCCTCTGGCGATGGTCGGCGCCGAGGTTTGGAAGTAATAACCCGGTTTGACTTCCCCCATATGCTGGCCGAGATTCACCTCACCGTTTTGACCGAAGGCGGGGCATTTCTGGCCCGTTTTGGCATCCAGCGCAATGAGGCGGGCATCGATCGTGGTGTGAACGATCGTTTTCTCGCACAGAGCGCCTGGCGCAACCTCCTCATTTTTGTAGTAGCCAAGCCCGCGGCAGCGTTGCCAAACGGGGGAGGTGGAATGCGAGTCAAATTTCCAGCGCGCTTTACCCGTATCGGCATCGATAGCGGTGATAAGGCCGTTGGGCGTGCAGCTATACACCACATCATCAATCGCGAGCGGGGTATTTTGGTCCACGCCCGGCCGGAAATCGCCGGTGCGATAAACCCAGGCGAGTTTCAGATCTTTGACGGTTAAACGGTTCACCTGATTGAACGGCGCGTAGCGCGTTCCTTCCGTCGTGCGGCCATAGGCGCTCCAATCGGCAGGCGCATTGTCGCTTTTGCTCTCGATAAACGTCACGTCGCCAGCAGGGGTAATTTCGCCATGGGGAAAGAAGGCGCCGATAAAGAAAGCGACAAAGGCCACGGATAATGCCGAACCGGCGATGTAAGCCTGCTTTCGACTCTTGGCGCCGTGCAGGTACGAGGGAAGTAAAAACGCGGCGATAATAGAGAGGCCGGCGGGCACCAGCAGACGAGGGAACAATGCCCAGTAGTTAAGCCCCGACTCCCAAAGCGCCCACAGCACCGTCATCAAAAACAGCAGGCCGGTTAAGTAACAAGCCGATTTGCTGCGCTTGAGGACCAGCACTGCGGCGGCGATGTAGCCTATCCCGGTAATGGCATAGTAGAACGATCCGCCGAGGGCGATCAGCCAAATTCCCCCCACGGTTAACGCGACGCCAGAAAAAACCAGCAAGCAAAAGAACGTGATTATTGCGGCTCTCTTACCAAACGATGTTCTAATCATATGTTTTCCTTTGACTTTTAAATCCACATTGGATCACCATCCCATCGCTGCCAACGCCTGAAAATGCCGGCGCGAAAGGCAAGGCATGTCCCGCCTTGAGACTTTTTATTCTTTAACGCTTTAGGGGCATTGAGTTGTCGTTTTGATATCCATTTCAACAGTGGCCATTGCGGCTTGGATCAGTCGCCAGACCAAGATAAGGGGTTTTTATTGGGCGATGACAGAACGCGCGCGATAAAAATAACCATCAACATTTTTATTTAATACCGGGTTGTAACCGTCTCGCAGAGATACGGTTTTGGGTGCGCTGGGCAATCCGATATTTTATTGCAGTGATAAGCGCATTGAATGAAAGAGCCTCTCTGGACTAATTATTTAGAGTGATGATGAATGCGAAATTGCTTTTAATCACGAGGTTGCGTAGAGGTTTACCCTGCGTTGAGTTCAGGGTGAAACATCATTCTTTATCAAGCCGGTGTCGATAGAAACGGCGAAAAAAATGATTTAATGCCATTCTTTCCCCATCGACATAGACAATATAACCTTTCCCGCGTTCGCCGACGGTGACTTTTTCAACATTAACATTAGGATAGTGTTTTTTTAGGTTTTTAGACCATACTTGAATACTCATAATTCTATTTTCCTGATGCGCTTTATTCTTGTTTAAGGCATATTGATAGCACCCGTAAAAATAAGTCTCGTAGAAATAAAATATCGTCACTACCTGGGGATGTCTACAAGCGTGCGGGCGGGATAAAGCGAAAAATGCCGGTTGCGCTCAGGCGGGGTATTTAGTGCAAATATAATAAAAACAATAAGTTATCCAATCGGCCGCACAAAAAGCAAATGTGGGTAACACATTGATATTTAAGGTTTTGGTACGTAAGTCATATCGAAGTCAACGCTTAACGGATAAGCGGTAATTCCTTGTGGGGGCGAGAAGAACTCATCTTGGCGCGATCTTCATGGCGATATTGACGTGTTTTCCAATTAGATAAGTCTTAAAGTTGGCGCTTTGCAGCGAGTGGGTAATGAGTGGTTTTGAGCCTAAATTCATCATAACTCTTTATTGTTTAATATAAATCATTACTCTTTTTAATAAATGGCAACGCCGATAGTGACAGGGTTACCGCGCTGGCCCTGGCGCTACCTCTTTCTCTCTGTGCTTGATAGGGAAGACAATGGGGATATAGGTCTTCATCTCTATTCTATCGCCGCCTTTGGGGGTGATAATTTCAATGAGAAAGCGATCGATCATGCCAACTTTATTTATCGGGAATGATTTGGTGTAGATACTTTGCGTGAATTTTTGCGCCTCATCGCTTGCGCCGTCATAACTGAACTCTGCATAAAGTTGCATGTCTTTTTTTCCCTGGGCGTCGGCCAGAGAGGCAAGCACGCTGCCAAGACAGTCTTCTTCAGAAATATAGAGGGTCTTCAAATAGATGCTGACGTAATTCTCTTTCTTGATGCTCGCGCCAAAATTGAAAAAGTTAATCACGCCGCTATCCGTTTTTTTCATGTTATCAATTGCCGCCAATCGCAGCGCGGAAACCGCAGGATGGAAGTGATCTATCTCTGCATCAACGCCATCCCCTGAATCGTCGAAAAATTTTGGCAGGTGCACATAGCGATGCTCGGGAATGCCGTCGAGAAACAGCAATGGGATGGCGGAGGACACGTCCCACGATTTACTTTTGCGATACTGCATCGGCGAGGTTCTGAATTGCTTGCGAAACGCCCGTTCAAAGGATTGATATGACTGAAAGTTCAGCGCTTTAACGATATCGGAAATAGAGAGATTCGTCGCTTTCAACATAAATGCGGCGCGAATGAGTTTTCTGCCCCTCACATAGCTCCCGAAAGTCATCCCTGTTTCATCTTTAAACGCTTTTTGGATATGCCCGCGTGAATATCCGCTTTTTTCTGACAGCATCTCAACGGTGAGCTTCTCATTGAACCCACTTTCTTCCACCCAGGCGAGCAGCTCCTCAATGACTTTGGTTATAAACATGCAGGAGCTCCCTTTTAGTTATCTGCCTAATGGTTGCGTTGGGTAAAATAACGCGTTATCGGTATTCAGCGATAAGCCCCCAATTTATCCGTTCTTTTAGGAAATATCCTGAGTATAGAACGCTTGCAATATTAACGCGGTAAATTAAAAAAAATGTACTTAAAAGTGTCATTTACCAAATAGCAGCGTATGGCGAAGAAGGAGAAAGTGCAGGGATACATTTTAAGTGTATTAATTTATTGATTTTTATGAGTTTGTATGAATGAATCAAGGCGGTTGGAGCACATTTTTTGCTCATTGATAGATAAAAACTCTATATGGCTGTCAATTTATTGACAGTAACATCTTTTCGAATCGAAATAATTAACTATTCTATGTTTAAGAGTAGGTGGTTAAGCGGCAAATAGGCCAGGCAGGGGATTGCGCAATTAAATAATGGTTAATCCAAGGGGGTATCAAGGATAATGACATTCAGGGAGGAGTATGAGGGGGGTATTTTCACGAGAAATAGCGTTTGCTATTTATCTTCTGGCTGTGGCCTGCGTTTTTTGAGGCAGAATAAACGCTGAGCGTTGTTCTGTCTTGGCGTCCGTGGTTTATCAGCGTTTTTCCACACGACTTCTTTGTGAATCTCATCTTGTGCGAGAGGTGAATCGGCATCTTTCGCCCTGGAAATGATTTTTGTGCAACGTGATGCGTGGATATATTTGAACGGATATGGGAATGCCATTCTTCGAAAGAAAGCAAGCCGGACAGCTTTTGGTTCCGCAAGAAGAGAGATGCATTCAATAATAAAAATAGCAAGATGACAGGCTTTACTATGGATTGTTCTAACAAGTTCAGACGCAATATTTTAGATGAGATAATCGCTATCATTGAAAAAGCCATTGATACACAAAGCCATGTATCAATAAGGGCGCTATCCATTAAGTCAGGGTATTCCATCGGGCATTTACAGCGGATGTTCTATTTGTATGAAGGGATGAAGATAGGGACCTATATCAGAAAGCGCAGACTAAGCCGCGCGACGTTATTGCTGAAATGTACCGATATGAAGATCTATGAAATCGCGTTGCTCTCCGGGTTTAGTTCTCAGCAATCATTTAGCCGTGCGTTTTCAAATCAATTCGGTTGCCCGCCGAGAACATTCAGAACCCTGCGCGATTGGCCTTTTCTCAATTATCAACCGATTATTGGCTTCGATAAAGAGCCTTTCCCCAGCAGCATCGTGTACTTGAATTTGCATGAGTATTACGAGAATAAAAGGATCGTGCAACTGCTTTCGCCGGTAATCAGCCGGGGGCAGATGAAGGTAAACGTAAAGAATCCAATAACCTGTAGCCTGTACAACGCATCGGCAAAGTACATTGCGATCAGACGCAATGAAAAAAAGATGAGCGAAAATGAGTTCATCCTATCGCTCTATGAGGGGGTGTTGGCTTCCCTGGATATCTTCATCACGCAAAGCGTAATCTTTAAAATTCACGATCACTGCCCAGGTGAAAAGGAAAACGTCAGCATGTGGTATTTCATCCCGATAAAATGAGCTTTGTTTATCGCGCGCGGCAGCAGGTTGCCTGATCACAACGGAAAGCTTGGGTTATGCCATCGATATTTTGATGGCGCCCTCCCGTCAACGCCCCATAAGCCTGTTTCCGCCAACGGAACGGTTGGTGAGGGAGAAAAAAAACCGACCGCGAGGGTCGGTAAGCATGGGGTATTCAATAGGTATGACAACACTACAATTAAATAATAGCGCGCGTTGAGGTTTTGTCTTTACCGAAAAGTGTTATCCCACGGAACAATAGACTCGGCATGCGCGCATCCTCTTTGGCAATAAGACGTGGGGCCTGCGACGCGCAGGCGTCATGAAATGAAGATAAAAAAAGCCGGCGATTAACGCCGGCCAATGAAACATCGACAATCTCTCTGAGATGCACGGCCCTACACGGGAAATAAGGCCATGCAGTTGCTATGTAATCCTACCTGGCGCGTTTTTTTTTACCAAAAAGCGATATTTTTTGGCAGGGGAGGTGGGGGAATAAAAAAGCCGGTCGTGACGACCGGCGAATGCGAAAATAACAGGGTAACGTTAATTGAAAGTGCACATAAAATGATAGCGAATTAATCCTAGCACTGACATCGGCGGTATATTTTACCTAAAAATGTCTTTGCGGCATTGGCATTACCGCCCGGCTCCGACGGCGATATGAGTTTGTGCGCAGAGGAGAAAGGGCGGCCGATGCTGCGCCCTCCGAAGCCAGGCTAAGATCCCAGCGGCCAAACCGCCTCGCGCACGGCGATCGCTTTGGGCAACAGCCCCAGGGCGTAGAAGCGGTCGGCGATGCTTTGCTGCTGGCGGATCACCTGCAAATCCATGGCGCGGATCTCGTGGCTGCGGCGCGACAGCGCGAGTTCCAGCGAGGCGCTCGCCAGCCCCAGTTCGTCGGAAAGGTGACGAGCGGCTTCTCTCGGCTGCGCGGCAATGTAGCGGCCGGTGTGCTGCAATGCTTGCATCAGCGGCTGCAACAGATCGCCCGAGCGTTCGGCGAACTCGCGGCGCGCCAGATAGAATTGCTGATTGAGCACCCGTTGGGTGCCGTCGGCGATCACGCGCAGTTCCCTGCTGCGCTGCGCGTCGCTGAGCAGCGGATCCCACATCATCCAGGCGTCCACCGCCTGCAGGTCGGTCGCCGACAGCGGATACTTCGGCGGCGCATAGACGATGCGCACATCGTTCAACGTCATTCCCTGTTCGTCCAACATCTGCAGCAATAAATAGTGCACGTTGGAGCCTTTGTTGAGTGCGATGCGTTTGCCGCGCAGATCGGCGGCGCTGCGTATCGGGCTGTCTTGCGGCACCACCATCGCCACGCTTTGCGGGGCTGGCGGCTCAAACCCGACATACACCAGCGCATTGCCCTGCGCCTGCGCGAAGATTGGCGGCACTTCGCCGGTGGTGCCGAAGTCTATTTCATCGCCGTCGAGCGCGTGCAGCAGCTGCGGCCCGGCGGGAAACTCGCTCCACAGTACGCTGATGCGCTGTGCGGCGAAGTGCTGTTCCAGGCTTTGCCGCGCCTTGAGCACGCCGAGGTTGCCAAATTTTTGATAGCCGATGCGCAGTTCGCGTTCGGGCAGCGGCGCTGCGCTGATGGCCGACGAATGCGCGGGCGCGCGGGCGCTGCGGCGGCGCGGTTTGATCAGGCCAAGATGCGCCAAATGGGTGCGCAGGGTATTGCGGCTGACGCCGAGCAAGGCCGCCGCCTGCAGCTGGTTGCCGCCGCTGCGTTCGAAGGCGTTGCGCACCAGCGCATCCAGCACCCGTTGGTAGAGCTGGGTACCGTCGCCTTGCAACTGCTGCTGCACGAAGCGATCGATGGCGTCGTCACCGCCGCCGCCGTGATCCGTCAGGCGTTGCGTGAGCCGCAGTTGCTGCGGGGCGATCGGCCCCTCCTGGCTCAGCAAGACCGCATTATGCAGCGTGTTCTCCAGCTCGCGCACGTTGCCGGGCCAGGGGTAGTCCAGCAGCGCCTGCTGCGCCTCCACCGTCAACTGCAGCGGCGGCCGTCCCAGCCGGCGGGCGTACAGCGCAAGAAAGTGTCTGGTCAGCGCCGGAATGTCCTCCGGCCGCTGGCGCAACGGGGGTAAGGTCACCGCCGCGACGTTCAGCCGGTAATAGAGATCTTCGCGGAAGCGTCGTTGGCGGATTGCGCCGGCCAGATCGACGTGGGTGGCGGCGATGACCCGCACATCGATCTTCAGCGGTTTGCGCGAACCGACGCGGGTGATTTCTCGTTCCTGCAACACGCGCAGCAGCTTGACCTGCAGCGACAGGTTGAGTTCGCCGATCTCGTCCAGCAGCAGGGTGCCGCCTTCCGCTGCTTCGAACCAGCCTTGATGGGTGCCGACGGCGCCGGTGAAGGCGCCTTTCTCATGGCCGAACAATTCGGCTTCCGCCAGGCTTTCCGTCAGCGCGCCGCAGTTGACCGCCAAAAAAGGGCGATGGCGGCGCGCGCTGTGGTGGTGCAGATAGCGCGCCACCACCTCTTTGCCTGTGCCGGTTTCGCCGACGATCAGTACGGTGGCATCGGTGGGGGCCAGCCGATCGAGCACGCTTTGCAGAGCGAGCGACGCCGGATCGATCAGCACCGGTTTGTCGGCGGCGAACGGTTGGGGATCGTACATGGGCGTCTCCTGGCTGACGGCGAAGGGGGAAAAAATCTTATCCCAGCCCATGAGCGGCCGCGAGAGGGTAAAAGGCGCACGGTGCTGCATTGGCAACAGCTTTTCGCCGCCGCCTGCTGCCAATGCAGCAGCGCTTGGGCGGTGATGTCTTTTCAACACATTGATATGCATTGCTTTTTAAAATCCGCCACTGTGGCATGCATCCTGCTTTTCGTTTTATAACCAAGCAAGATTTTTCTATCGATAAATATTGAGAATAGTTATATAGGAAAAGCATAAATGACTGAGTCAGCGAAAGAACGCATCAACGTTTTCTGGTTTCTGCCGACCCACGGTGATGGCCGCTATCTGGGCACGGCGCAGGGCGGGCGCCCGGTAGACCTGCCTTACTTGCAGCAAGTGGCGCTGGCCGCCGATAACCTTGGCTATTACGGCGTGCTGATCCCAACCGGTAAAAGCTGCGAGGATTCCTGGCTGGTGGCGGCGGCGCTGGCACCGATCACCCGTCGGTTGCGCTATCTGGTGGCGGTGCGCCCCGGCCTGCAGCCGCCGAGCCTGGCGGCGCGCATGGCCGCGACGCTGGACCGGTTGTCGGACGGGCGCCTGCTGATCAACGTGGTGACCGGCGGCGATCCGGTGGAAAACAAAGGGGATGGCATCTTCCTCAGCCATGCCGAACGCTACGAGGTGACACAGGAATTTCTCACGGTGTATCAACGGCTGCTGCAAGGGGAGAAGGTGGATTTCAGCGGTAAGCATATTCGCGTCGAAGGCGCCGAGTTGCTGTTCCCGCCGGTGCAGGAAAACGGCCCGCCGCTCTATTTCGGCGGCTCGTCGCCGGAAGCGATCGACATCGCCGCCGGGCAGATCGACACCTACCTGACCTGGGGCGAGCCGCTGGCTCAGGTGGCGGAAAAGCTGGCGGCGGTGCGCCAGCGCGCCGAGCGGCAGGGACGTAAACTCAGCTACGGCATTCGCCTGCACGTTATCGTGCGCGAAACCGAAGACGAAGCCTGGGCGGCGGCTGAGCGCCTGATCGCGCATCTGGATGACGACACCATCGCGGCGGCGCAGCAGATCTTTGCGCGCATGGACTCCACCGGCCAGCGCCGCATGAGCGAGCTGCATGGCGGCTCGCGCGAGAGTCTGCGCATCGGCCCCAACCTGTGGGCCGGCGTCGGCCTGGTGCGCGGCGGCGCCGGCACCGCGTTGGTGGGCAATCCGCAGCAGGTGGCGGCGCGCATACGCGAGTATCAGGCGCTGGGCATCGACAATTTCATCCTTTCCGGCTATCCGCATCTGGAAGAGGCCCACCGCTTCGCCGAACTGGTGATGCCGCTGTTGCCGCTGGCGCAGCCGGCCCATCAGACGGCCCGCACGATCAATACCGGCCCGTTCGGCGAAACCATCGGCGGCGATCGTCGTCCCGGCCCGGCGCAGCGGGAGGGCTGATGGCGAAGCGTGCCCATATTATCGTTATCGGCGGCGGTTTCACCGGCGCGGCGCTGGCGATCCAGCTGGCGCGCGGAGCGGTGGATGTCACGGTGATCGAACCGCGCGCGGCGCCGGGCTATGGCGTGGCCTACTCGACCACTGAACCGACCCACCGCATCAACGTCCCGGCCGATCGGATGCAGCTGGCGGATGAGCCGGCGGGGGATTTTGACCGCTGGTATCGCCTGGGCGGCGGATTGGTGGCCGATCCGCAGGCGTTGTGGCGCGACGGTAAAGCCTATCCGCAGCGCGGCGCCTTCGGCCGCTATGTCGAGGAACGTTTCCATCAGGCGGCGCAGTCGGGCCGGGCCCGCTTGCGGCACCTGCGCGATCGGGCGCTGCACCTGCAGCCACAGGCGCAGGGCGCGACCGTCATCACCGCGGGCGGCGAACGGCTGTGGGGCGACTATGTGGTGTTGGCGACCAGCCATCCGCCGCCCGCGCTGCCGCGGCAGATCGCCCCGGAGCTGGCGCGCGATGCGCGTCTGATCGCCAATCCCTGGGCGGCGGAGGCGCTGGACGAAGTTGAACCCGGTGAGGCGTTGGCGATCGTCGGCACTGGGTTAACGATGGCCGATACGGTGGCGGCGTTGCACCGCCGCGGGCATCGCGGGCCGATTACCGCCTTCTCTCGTCACGGCCTGCTGCCGCGCCCCAATGCCGAAGGGGAGTATCCGACATGGTCGTTTGCCCCGCCCGCCGGACTGCGCGATGGGGTGCGGCAGGTGCGCCTTGAGGTGGCGCGCGCCGCTCGGCAACGGGTGCCGTGGCAGGCGGTGTTGGACGCAGTGCGCGCCCAGGGGCAGCGCCTGTGGCAAGCGTTGACGCCGACCGAACAGCAGCGCTTTCTGCGGCATTTGCGCGCCTATTGGGACGTGCATCGCTATCGCCTTGCGCCGCAGGTGAGCACGCTGCTGGCGGAGCAACAGGCGGCGGGCACGCTGCAGGTATTGGCCGCTCGTTTGCGTAGAGCGGAGCGAACGCCGCAGGGCGTAAGGTTGACGATTCTGCCGCGCCAAGGCGCAGAGCGTGCGCTGCAGGCGCAGCGGCTGCTGATCACCACGGGCCCGGCCCATGCCGGGCTGATCGCCGCCAGCCCCTTGCTCCATTCACTGGCGGAGCAGGGGGCGCTGCGCGCCGATCCGCTGGGGCTGGGGCTGTGGGTCAATGCTGACAGCCAGGCGATCGGCGGCGACGGCCTGGCCAACCCGCGCCTGCTGGTGGCCGGCCCGGCGGCGCGCGGCCGCTTCGGCGAACTGATGGGGCTGCCGCAGGTGGCGGAACACGCCGAAAGCGTCGCGCGTCATCTGCTGGCGGCGATCGCCGCCGGAGGGTGACAGTGCGATTTACCGGCAGACTCAAGCGTCAGTCCGCCCACACCTGCGTGCTGCGCGGGCTGTCCATCTGATAATCCGAGTAGGGGCGGGTGAAGAACTCGCGCCCCAACTCGCGGGCGGCCCGCAGCGGGTTGCGCGGATCGCGGGCGATCTCGCCGCGTTGGTTGCCGGCGCCGTGCACCAGCCCAACGAAGGCGGAATGGGTGTAGCGGCTGAACTCCTGGATCTGATGCACGATGCCCAGCGCCGCGCCGGGGTAGGTCTCTTCCGACGCCACCGCCAGCCCGATGCGCTTGCCGCTCATGCGTTGGTGCACGTCCGCCGCCTGAGGGTAGGCATTGGAATAGAAGCTGAACGAGCGATCGAAAAAGGCCTTGGTTTGCGCCGACATGCCGTACCAGTAAATCGGCGTGCAAAACACCGCGCCGTCGGCCGGCAGGAAGTGCTCCAGGAACAGCTCGGCGTAGCGATCGGCCGGCGGCGGCGTATGGCGTTCATCGCTCAGAAAACCGCTCAGGTAATCGTCGAGAAAATGCAGGCTGGCGACGGTGCCGGCTTCGGCGGCGCCCGCCATGATCGCCTGTGCCAGCGTGGCGCTGTTGCCGTCGCGGCGCGGGCTGCCGACCAGCACCGCCAAACGCTTGGGTTGATGAGTTGCATTCATGTCATATTCCTCTGTGTGAAATGAATTCAGCCTTACTCTAGAAACAAACCCCGGCGGGCGACAAATGACGGCTTTTCTGCCAGGATGAATTCAACTCACCTGGAGAGGCTTCGCCATGTTCGCTACGCTGCCCGTCAACGCATTACGCACCTTCGAATCCGCCGCTCGCCTGCGCAGCTTCAAACTGGCGGCGGCCGAACTGGCGGTGACGCCGACGGCGATATCACACCAGATCAAAGCGCTGGAGCAGCAGTTGGGGTTTGCGCTGTTCGAGCGGGTGCCGCGCGGCGTGCGGCTGACACCGAAGGGGGAAACGCTGTTTGCCGGGGTGCACGGCGCGCTGCTGGACGTCGCCGCCACGCTCGAAGGCCTGCGGCCGCAGCCCAGCGCAGGATCGCTGTGCGTTTCGGTGACGCACTCGTTCGCGGCGCTGTGGCTGGTGCCGCGCCTGGGGCGCTTCTATCAGGCGTATCCGCACTATCTGGTGCGCCTGGAGGCCTGCGCCGAGGTGATCGATCTGCAGCAAGACGCCAGCGTGGACGTGGCGGTGCGCTACAGCCGCGCGCACTATCCCGCGCTGCATCAGGCGGCGCGGCTGGAGGAAAGCTTTGGCGTCTACGCCGCGCCGGGGCTGGCCGCCGCCGAGCCGGAAAATCCGGTGCTGATCACCGTCAAGTGGGGGGATTCGGCGCTGTACGACAGCGGCTGGCATGACTGGTGCCGGGCCGCCGGGGTCGATTGGTGGCGGCGCCATGCGGCGATGCGCAGCTATCACGAGGAGCATTACGCCCTGCAGGCGGCGGTGGCCGGGCAAGGGTGGGTGCTCGCCAGTTCGGTGATGGTGTCCGAGATGGTGGACAACGGCCTGCTGGCGGCGTACCGGCCCGAGGTGCGCGTACCGGGCGCCGCATACAGCGTGCTGTGCGCGCCGGGGCGCGAGCGGCATCCGCCGGTCAGGGCGTTTCTGGCCTGGCTGCAGCAGGAATTGCCGCAGGACAATGGCACGAAATAAAAGTTTTACCGTCCTAAGCTGTGGGAATATCAGCGAACTTTTGTTTTTACTTCACTGCGAGAACCTATCATGAGCCAGCCAAGAATCTCCGATTACCCGATTGATGCGCAATTTATCGAGCGCTGGTCGCCGCGCGCGATGACCAACGACGCCATCGACGATCAAACGCTGCTGAGCTTCTTTGAAGCGGCGCGCTGGTCGCCTTCGGCCTACAACATTCAGCCGTGGCGCTTTGCCTACAGCAAGCACGGCTCCGACAGCTGGGAGAACTACCTGGAGTTCCTGATCGACTTCAACCGCGGCTGGGCGCAACACGCTTCGGCGCTGGTGGTGATCGTCTCCAAAACCACCAGCCTGAACGGCGAGCGGCTGGTGGACAACCCGACCCACGCGTTCGACACCGGCGCCGCCTGGGCCAACCTGGCGCATCAGGCGCACCTGAAAGGCTGGCTGACCCACTGCATGAGCGGCATTCACCACGACAAGATCAAAGCGGCGCTGCAGCTGCCGGACGACTATGCGGTGCACGCCATGGTGGCGATCGGCAAACCGGGCGACAAATCCCGCCTGCCGGATTTCCTGCAGGAAAAAGAGGCGCCGTCGGGCCGCCTGCCGCTGGGCAACACCGTCAGCGAAGGGCTGAATTTCACGCTGTGACCGCGCGTTCTCGCCGAGGCCCGCTTGGCGGGCCTTTTTTATGCGGCGAGTAAAACTTTGGGAGTATGTTCGCGTTCGCTCATTCGCTGTATATTTTGTTATATAGCGATTGCGTGATAAGGAGGAACCGATGGGGGATCATTTTGGCAAAGGGCTGTTGGCGGGATTAAAAGCGGACAACCTGAAACCCGAGGCGGAGCTGTCGCGCTTTTGCTCCGACTACAAGCGCGGTTTCGTGCTCGGCTATGCGCACCATTTGGCGCAGCGCTGCGGCGACGAGAACCGGGCGGCGTTCGAGGCCGGGCAGCTCAGCCGCGCCTATGGGCTTGGCAGCGAGCCGATGAGCGAGTTCTTCTCCGGCGGCGACAGCCGGTTGGCGGAGAAGTTTTTCCGCGCCGGCTATAACCGCCCGGCGCAGGGTTAGGGCAGACGGCCGTCAGGCGGCGCTCAGCACTGCCACCATATACACGCACGGTTGGTCGCTCTGATTTTCAAATCGGCAGTCCGCTGGCGGGCCGAGCTCCAGGCAGTCTCCCTCGGCCATCTCATGGCGCGCGTCACCCTCGATAAAGACCAGTGCGCCGGATAAGACCCAGATCAGCTGACGTTTGAACGCGTACACCGAAGCCGGCATCGGGATCGCCGCGCCGGCCGGCAGTTCGATGCGCACCAGATCGAGCGGCAAATCGGTGCGGGGCGACACGTGGCGCCGCACGTAACCGCTCTCGGGATCGACCCAGACCGGCTGATCTTCCCGGCGCAGCAGCCGGCCTTCCTGCGTTTCCGCTCGGGCGATCAGCTTGGACATGCTGAGGCCGAACGCGCCCGCCAGTCTGCCCAACAGCATCGCCGTCGGGCTGCTCTCGCCGCGTTCGATCTTATGAACCATCGCCCGTGAGACGCCAGCCCGTTCGGCCAAATCGGACAGCGACCAGTGGCGCGCTTCGCGTTCAATGCGAATGCGTGCGCCGATCAGCTGATTTAGATTGTCTAATTTAATATTCATATCGTAGTATTATAGTGGACAATTGGCCGGGGTAAACCATGATTATACGAAATGCGACGTTCAACGATAGCGCGGCGATTGCCGCTATCTATAACGACGCGGTGTTGAACAGCACCGCCATCTGGAATGAACAAACCGTGGATGCGGCCAACCGCGCGGCGTGGATCGGCGAACGGCAGGCGGCGGGTTACCCGGTGCTGGTGGCGGTGAACGCCGAGGACGAGGCGATCGGCTACGCGTCGTTCGGCGACTGGCGCGCCTGGGACGGTTATCGCCACACCGTGGAACATTCGGTGTATGTCCATCAGGCGCATCGCGGCGCAGGGATTGGCAAGGCGCTGCTGCTGGCGCTGATCGTACGGGCGCGGGAAATCGGCAAACATGTGATGGTGGCCGGCATCGAATCCGGCAATCGGGCCTCGATTAAGCTGCATCTGGCGCTGGGATTCCGCGACGTGGGGCGCATGGAACAGGTGGGCGCCAAATTCGGCCAATGGCTGGATCTGACGTTCCTGCAACTGAGGCTCGACGAACGGGCGACGCCGCCCGCGCGCTGATCCCGGGAGACAGGGCGATGAATATGCTATTGCTGCTGATCGCGGCGGGAATGGGGCTGGTGGTGCAGAATCTGCTGATGGTGCGCATTACCGAAAGCGTCTCGACCATCCTTATCACGCTGGTGATCAACTCCAGCGTCGGTTTGCTGCTGCTGGTGGGGCTGCTGCTGGCCAAAAACGGCCTCGGCGCGGTGGCGGAAGTGACCGGTGCCGCCAGGTGGTGGATGCTGCTGCCGGGGCTGCTGGGATCGCTGTTCGTGTTTGCCGGTATCCTGGGCTACCAAAAACTGGGCGCGGCGGCCACCATCTCGATCCTGGTCGCCAGCCAGCTGTGCATGGGGCTGCTGGTGGACGTCTACCGCGCCGGCCCGGCGGCGCTGCGTGAGAATCTGCCGGCGCTGTTCGGCGCCTTGTTGCTGGTGGCGGGCGCCTATCTGGTGGCGAAACGCAGCTTTTGACGGCGGCTGAAAGGCAAAAAGCCCGCTCGGGTTTCCCTGAGCGGGCTTCTCTAAATTTGGCTCCTCTGACTGGACTCGAACCAGTGACATACGGATTAACAGTCCGCCGTTCTACCGACTGAACTACAGAGGAATCGTTTGAACGGGGCGAATAATAGCGGGGCGGTTGCGGCTTGTAAAGCGCGAAAACGCCCGGCGCGCGCGTTTGCTGCAAGATTACCCAACCTGCTGCTTTTTCTCGCTTTTATCGCTTACCTCACGCGCAGCGCCGCCGGATTGCCCGCTGAGGCGGCGCCGTTGCCTGCCGGTGGTGCAACGCGTGCCCTGCGTTGTGGCGCGCCTCGCCCGATAAACGGCCATTTGCCGCCGTTTTTGGCCTTTTGACGACTCTGGCCTGGATCTTGCTGCGGTTGCATGACCGGATTTCGGCATTCTCAATTTAGCGGCTCGCTGGAGGCACTATGAATCTCAGACGTCTGAAGTACTTCGTGAAAATCGTCGATGTCGGCAGCCTGACCCAGGCGGCGGAGGTGTTGCATATCGCCCAGCCGGCGCTCAGCCAGCAGTTGGCGACGCTGGAGGGGGAGCTGAAGCAACAGCTGCTGATCCGCACCAAGCGCGGAGTGCAGCCGACCGAGGCCGGCAACATTCTGTATGCCCACGCGCAAACCATTTTGCGCCAGTGCGAGCAGGCGCAGAGCGCGGTCAACAGCGCCGGGCAGGCGATGAGCGGCCAGGTGTCTCTCGGGTTGGCGTCGGGGAGCACCGCAGCGCAGCTGGCGCTGCCGCTGCTGCAAACCCTGCGCGATCAGCAGCCGGGCATTTTGCTCAGCCTGCATGAAAACAGCGGCGCGGCGCTGGCCGGACAGGTGGCCAACCAGACGCTGGACATGGCGATGGTCTACGGCGCCAAAATGCCCGCCGGTCTGCACACCGTCGCGCTGATGCGGGAGGATCTCTATCTGGTGGCGACGCGCGCGGTGCCGCATCCCGGTAACAGCGTCGAGCTGCTGGACGTGGCGCGGCTGAACCTGTTCCTGCCGCGCGAGGGGGATGCGGTGCGCAACCAACTGGAGGAGGCGATGGCGCTGCGCAAGCTGGCTGTCAACGTGGTGGGGGAGATTGAATCCTCGGGTGCGCTGAGCGCCGCGATCGCCGGCGGGTTGGGGGCGACCGTATTGCCGGAGTCGGTGGCGCGCGCGATGATCGGCCCGGCCAAGGCCTGGATGGCGCGCATCAATGCGCCGACGATGTCGGTGCCGCTGTCGCTGTGCATGTCGGGCCAACAGTCGCTGTCCGCCCCGGCGCTGCTGGTGAAAGACCTGCTGCTGTCGATCGCCGGTGGCCGCAGCCAGGAGAAGCGCGCGCTGGCGCTGGTGCGTTGAGGAAAAAACGGCCCGCCGCAGCGGGCCTGAGCACCGTTATCGGAACGGCGGTTCGTTGAAGGTGCGCAGCTTGCGTGAGTGCAGGCGATCGCCCTCGGCGCGCAGCAGATCGATGGCGCAGATGCCGATCTGCAGGTGTTCGGAGATTGCCCCTTCATAGAAGCGGTTGGCCTGGCCCGGCAGTTTTATTTCACCGTGCAGCGGTTTGTCGGAGACGCACAGCAGCGTGCCGTACGGCACCCGGAAGCGGTAACCCTGAGCGGCGATGGTGGCGCTCTCCATGTCGACCGCCACCGCGCGGCTGAGGTTAAAGCGCCGCGCCGAAGCGGAGTAACGCAGCTCCCAGTTGCGATCGTCGGTGGTGACCACCGTGCCGGTGCGCAAACGCTGTTTGACCTCTTCACCGGGCATGCCGCTGACCATCTTGGTGGCGTCGTACAGGGCGCGCTGCACCTCGGCGATGCTCGGGATCGGGATATCCGGCGGCAGCACCGCATCCAGCACGTGATCGTCGCGCAGATAGGCGTGGGCCAGCACGTAATCGCCGATCTTCTGGCTTTCGCGCAGGCCGCCGCAGTGGCCGATCATCAGCCAGGCGCTCGGGCGCAGCACCGCCAGGTGATCGCAGATGGTTTTGGCGTTGGACGGGCCGACGCCGATGTTGATCAGCGTGATGCCCTGGCCGGTGCGCGAGATCAGGTGATAGGCCGGCATCTGGTGGTTTTTCCACGCCAGATCGGACACCGCCTGTTCGGGCGCGCTGGTTTCCGGCGTGATGTAGGTACCGCCGGCGCTGGAGAGCGCGATGTACGGGCTGGCCGGATCGGCGATCTGCGCGCAGGCCCAGCGCACGAACTCGTCCACATAGCGGGTGTAGTTGGTGAACAGCACGAACGGCTGGAAATGCTCCACCGGGGTGCCGGTGTAGTGCCGCAGACGCGCCAGCGAGAAATCCGCGCGCAGCGCATCGAAATGCGACAGCGGGAAATGGTTGTCGGTGGTGTGGTACAGGCCGTCGGCGGTCTCGTCACCGATCTGCGCCAGCTCGGTGGTGGGGAAATGCTGCGCGATACCGGCGCTCATTGAGCGATCGAGCGCCAGGCTGGAGCCGTCGATCACATAAGGGAACGGGATCTCCTGCTGCGACGGCGCCACTTCGATATGGGCGGCGTAGTCGTGTTCCAGCATCGCCAGCTGTTCGGCCAGATAGTGGCGGAACAGCTGCGGCCGGGTCACGGTGGTGCTGTAGCTGCCGGGATGGGTAAAGCGGCCGAAGGCGCGGGTTTTGTTCGGGCCGGACTGCTGCCCGTCCCAGCTGACGCGCAGCTCGGGATACACGAACAGCCCGGCGGCGCGCGCCTGCGGGTCCGGCAGGGTGCCGTGGCTGATAAAGTCACTGACCGCCTGCCGCAGCGTGTCTACCGCGGCGTCATACAGGGCTTCCAGTTGATCGAGTGCCTGATCGGCGCTGAGGCCGCTGCGAGGTGGGGCATAGCTCATACTTTCTCCTTCGATGTCCCGGCTCTGGGGCGGGATTGGCGGCGTTTCACCGTCACAGGTTAGCCGAAGCAGGGCGTAAAAGCTTGGTCGAAATGACGGGCACGGCAAAGAAATTACCGCGCCCGTGAAGGCGGGGGGATCAGGAGGCGGGAGCGGCCGCTTCGACCTTCAGCGATACCAGGCCGATGCCCAGCTTCTTCGGCGTGAAGCCGCCGCTGGCGCTCTCTTTCGGCTCGGTCGGTGCCGGCGGGGTAATGCTGATCTTCTGCGCGCCGCGCGGGTTGTCGAAACGCAGGGTGACGGTGCTGTCCTGCTCGCCGAGCGACACGAAGCGCTCTTCGTCGCCGACGCGCACCGAAATCGGTTCGCCGACGTTGTTGCCGTAGGCGCGGGCGCGCAGCACCAGATCGAAGGTTTTCGGCAGCGGATCGACATAATCGATGTCGACCGCCGGCGCCAGGTTGGCGTCGGACCAGCGGCCCCACTCCTCGACGGCGGAGACGCCGGTAATGGCTTTCACCTGTTCCGGCATGCCGGGCAGCATGAACTCGATGGCGTCCGCCCGGTACTTCATCGCCGCGTCGTCCACCTGCAGGCGGGCGACGGCGTTTTGGTAATCGGCGACGCTGTCCGCCGCCGGGCCGGTAAAGTTCACCTTGCCGCGGAAGCGCTCGCCGCTGGCCTGCACGATCTGCGGCGGCGAGGCCAGGGTGCCGGAGGCCACGCAGATGTCGGTGCTCAGCGCCAGCTGCGGCGCCCAGACCCGGCCGATCTCGTAGCATTTATCGACCCAGACGAATTTCTCCCCCGCCCCCAGCCCGGCCAGCTGCTTGCGCAGCGGGGTGGAGAGGTAGACGTTGAACATCGGTTCGATGCGGTTGTCGCCCACCCGCAGGATGAACGGCACCTTGTAGGTGACGCCGGAGAAGCTGAAGCTGCGCTGGCGCGTGTCCACGCTGTAGTCGCTGATGCGGTTCGGCAGGCCCCACTGATTGATCACCGCCGGTTTCCAGCCGTTGATTTTCTCTTCGATATTCAGGAACACCGTAGACAGCGACGGCGCCGACAGGCTGCTGCGGCCGAGGCCGATATAGTTGTCACCGCCCATCACGTCCAGCACCGTGGCGCCGTTATCCAGCGTGCTGCGTTTCTCGTTGCGCTGCTCCGCCTGCGGCCGGGTGCCGTCGATGATAAAGAACAGGTTGCGGCGCTTCTGTTTGGTCAGGATGTCGTAGGCGGTGTTGTTCATCGCCAGATGATCGGAGGACACCACGATCACGGTGTTGCTGAAATAGGGCGAGCGTTTGATTTTGTCGATCAGCGCGGCGATGTGTTGCTGGCTGCAGGCCACCGCGCTCAGCGAGCGGTTTTCCTTGTTCTGCCAGGCGTAGCTTTTCTTGCTGCAGCCGGCGGAGATAAAACCGTCCGGGTGATGGGTATCGACGGTCAGGGTAAACAGCGAGAACGGCTGGCGCTGTTTGGACAGCTCGACGAACTTGCCGTACACCACGTCCAGCACGCTGTCGTCGTACCAGCCCCAGTCGTTTTTGTAGCTCGGATCGGCGACCTGTTCGCGCAGCTCTTTGAAACCGTAAACGTGGTCGAAGCCGTGGGATTTCAGGAAGGTGTCTTTGCCGGCGAACGCCAACTCGGCGCCCTGATAGAAAGAGTTGCTGTAGCCGGCGGCCTTCAGCACGTCGCCCAGGCAGACGTTCTCCGGGTAGAAGGTGGAGACCGCGCTGGAGGCGTTGCCGTCGAAGGGCGCGAACAGCGGAATGCCGCACTGTGAGGCGACCATGCCGGCGATGGTGTAACCGGTGCCCGGCAATTGCTGGGTGTTGCTGAAATCGATGCTGTCTGCGCGCAGGGCGTTCAGCTCGTCGGCCAGGCCGGGAAACAGCTCGGTATCGAAGTAGGTGCGCTCCAGGCTCTCGGCATAGATGTACACCAGATTCGGCCGTTTGCCCTGCACGGTCTTTTTCGGCGCCTTGTAGTAGGTGGTGAAATCGGCGGTATCGCCGACGATCTGGCTCTTGACCAGCAGCGAGATGTCCTGAAACGCCGGGGTGGTGCCGACCGAAAACAGCGCCAGCAGCACGGCGACGAGGCTGTAGGCCACGCTGCTGCCTTTGGCCTTGCGGCGCAGCAGGCTGCGGGCCAGCACCGCGAAGATAAGCCCCAGCGCCGCCAGCAGGCCGATGAACGGCAGCACGTATTTGCTGATGCCCGCGCCTTTGAGGCTGCTGGTGACGGTGTAGATCACCGCATCGGTGATGCCGTCGCCGGTGAAGTAGTTGCTGGCGATCAGAATGACGTTCAGCACCAGATAGCTGCCGAGCAGCGTCAGCAGAATGGCGAACCACCAGCGGTTGGCGGCGGCCCGGGTGCGATAAATCAAGATCGACGCCAAAAAAAGAACAAACGAAACGACTGCGAGAACCATCCGCCAAACCTTGTCTGATTGGAAAAAAACGTTGCTGCCCTGGTCTGCGCCGCCGACCGTGCCGCGGCGCGAAAAGTGAAGGGTATAGCCTATTGTCGGCGGCGGAACAACGCGCGATGTCCCGCTCCGGCCGACGGTCGGCGGCTATTGTACATTTTTATGACAATAGTGTGACGTTAATCACGTGGCGGCGGCCGCGGCGGCGAAATCTTGCTGGTCGGAGGTTTCGCTCTACGCTTAATGAGCGCCACGACGGCGCGTCCATCAGTCATTCAGGAGGAAGTATGCAGACGATTCCCGCCGCGGTACTCGACGATCTGGCCCCGCAAGGCGTGTTGCGCGCGGCGATCAATCTCGGCAATCCGGTGCTGGCGCAGGCCGGGCCCGGCGGTAAACCGCAAGGCGCTTCGGTGGAGCTGGCCGCCGCGCTGGCTCGCGAACTGGACGTGGCGCTCGAACTGGTCACCTATGACGCGGCGGGCAAGGTGTTCGCCGACCTGGACAGCGGCGCCTGGAACCTGGCGTTTATGGCTATCGAGCCGGTGCGTGCGGCGCAAATCGCTTTCAGCGAACCCTACGTGATCATCGAGGGGACTTACCTGGTGGCGAACGACGCGCCTTACTTTGAGGCGGCGCAGCTCGATCGGCCGGAGGTGCGCATCGCGGTCGGCCAGGGGGCGGCGTACGATCTGTTTTTGTCGCGCACGCTGCAGCAGGCGCAGCTGGTGCGGGCGGCTACTTCCGCCGAGGCGATCGCGCTGTTTTTCGAACGCGGGCTGGAGGCGGCGGCCGGCGTGCGTCAGCCGCTGCTGGCCGCCGCCGCCGCCCAGCCCGGCTACCGGGTGCTGGAGGGGCATTTCACCGCTATCCGCCAGGCGATGGCGGTGCCGAGGCAAAAAACGCAGGGCGCCGCCTACGTGAACGCGTTTATCGAGCGCTGCAAGGCCAACGGACTGGTGAAGGCGGCCTTGCAGCGCAGCGGCCAGGGCGAGGTGACGGTGGCGCCGCCGGCCGCCTCGGTGTGATCAGTCCAGCTCCACCGCGTACTGTTCCACCGGGGTGATTTTCTTGATCAGCTTGTTGTCGAACAGGAACTGTTCGTAAGCCTGGTAGCGTGCGCGATCCAACTTGGCCGGATCGCGTGCGAACAGCGGCAGGCTGGCTTGCCACGCCTGTTTGTTCAGCTCGGTATTCAGCTCCGGGTGCGCCTTGGCGAACGCCAGCCAGGTGTCCTGCGGGTGCGCATGCAGGTAGTCGCTGCCTTGCTTCAGCGCGGCGAGGAACTTGCGAATTTTCGGCTCGTTCACCGCATCGCGGTGGGCGACGATGATCAGCTCGTCGTAGGCAGGCACGCCGTAATCTTCGACGTTGAACACCACCGGCTTTTTGCCCTGCAGCTTCAGCTCCAGCGCTTCGATATTGCGATAGCCGCCGATCACCGCATCGACCTGGCCCGCCAGCAGGGCGCTGGTCAGCTGGAAGTTGACGTTGATGAGCTTGATGTCCTGCGGCTTGAGGTGCTCGTGCTCGACCATGGTGGCCAGCGTCGCTTGTTCGATGCCGCTGACCGAGTAGCCCACCGTTTTGCCCTTGAGATCCGCCGGCGACGTGATGTTTTTGTCCAGCGCGATCACCGTATTCAGCGGCGTGTTAATCAGCGTGCCGACGCGCATCAGCGGCAGGCCCTGATCGGCGAAGAAATGCAGCTGCGGCTGATAGGTGATGGCGAGGTCGGCCTGTTTGGCGGCCACCAGCCGCGGCGGCAGCGCCGGATCGGACGGCGGCACGATCTTGACGTCCAGCCCTGCGGCCTTGAAGGCGCCGATCTGCTCGGCCACCATAATCGGCGCGTGATCGGGGTTGATGTACCAGTCGAGCACCAGCGTCAGCTTCTCGGCCGCGCCGGCCTGGCCGGTGATGGCGGCGCCGAGCAGCAGCCCGCAGAGGGTTTGTTTGATCATGGTCGTTCCTTTATCCCTGGTTATGGTTGCAATCATCAGTCGTTTTCCGGCGCCCAGGCGATCAGGCGCCGCAGCAGCGCATCCACCGCGGCCCACAGCAGCACGGTCATCAGCACCAAAATAAACAGCGCGGCGAAGCAGACGTCGGTCTGCATGCGCGCGTTGGCGTTCAGCATCACGTAGCCCAGCCCTTCGGCCGAGCCGACCCATTCGCCGATGATGGCGCCGATCGGCGCGACGGCGGCGGCCATGCGCAGGCCGGAGCCGAAGGCCGGCAGCGCCGCCATCAGCCGCACGTGCCGCAGCTGCGCCCAGCGCGAAGCGCGCATCGTGCGCGCTAGATCGAGATAGTCGTTGTTGACCCGGCGCAGCCCGTCGAAAAAGGCCGACACCACCGGGAAGAAGATCACCAGCACCGCCATCGCCACTTTGGCGCTCATGCCGAAGCCGAACCACAGCACCAGCAATGGGGCCAGGGCGAACACCGGTATCGCCTGGCTGGTGACCACCAGTGGCATCAGCCAGCGCTGCAGGCGCGGCGAGAAGATCATGCACAGCGCCAGCGCCGCGCCGAGCAACACGCCCAGCACCAGCCCGCTGACGATCTCCGAAGCCGTGACCAGCGTGTGCCAGGCGAGATAGCCGCGCCCGTCCCACAGCGCCTGCGCCACCGCGCCCGGCGTGGGCAGCAGAAAGGCCGGAATGCCGCTTTGCGCTGCCAGCCACCACAGCAGCAGCAGGCCGGCAAACACCGTCAGCCCACGCCGCAGGCGGGTAAGCCCACGCTCTTTGGGAATATTCATTGCGCGGCCCTCACCAGCTGCTGCAGCAGTTCGGCCTGGCTTCTCAGCAGGTCGGCGTCATCCGGTGCGCGCGGCGGCTGCCCGCTGATGCGGTGGCTATCGTCGAGGCCCAGCGGCCAGGGCGACAGCACCAGCAGCCGGTGGCTCAGGCGGCAGGCCTCCATCGGATCGTGGGTGATCAGCAGCACGGTGTTTTGCGTCAGCAGTTCGGCGGCCAGGCTCTGGATCTCGGCGCGGGTAATGGCGTCCAGTGCGGAAAAGGGTTCGTCCATCAGCACGATCGGCTGGCGTTCGTAGAGCGTGCGGGCGATGGCGGCGCGCTGGCGCATGCCGCCGGACAGCGCGGCGGGCAGGCTGCGGCCATGCGCGGCCAGGCCCACGCGCTCCAGCAGGTGCGCCACCCACGCCCGGTCCGGCGTTTCGCCGCGCAGCCGCGAGCCGAGGGCGACGTTCTCCTCGACGGTCAGCCACGGGTAGAGCAGGTCTTTTTGCCCCATGTAGGCGATGCGCCCGGCGATCGGCAGGCCGTCGCTGCCGCTCACCGTGCCCGAGCTGGCCTGCGCCAGCCCGGCGATGATCTTCAGCAGGCTGGTTTTGCCGGCGCCGCTGGCGCCGAGCAGGGAGACGAAGCTGCCGCCGGCGATGTCGAAGCTCAGCCGCTCAAAGATCGTCTGTTGACCGAAGCGCAGAGTGAGATCCCGCACCTGGATGCCGGGCGGGAGGCGCGGGGAGGTCATGAGGCGTTCAGCCCCATTTGCCAAAATGCCGCTTCCAGCTGGGTGGCGGTGGTGAAAATCTGCGCCAGCTCGGTAAAGCGGCTTTGTGCGCCGCGCTGGTGGCCGACGGTTTCCAGCAGTTCGATGGCGGCGCGCACGCCGGCCAGATAGCCCTCGTCGCCGTAGTTGCGGATCCAGGAGGCGTAAGGATTGCCCTCCATTTGCGTGGCGGGATCGTGCAGCAGCCGCAGGCCGATTTCGGCATAGCCGGCCACGCAGGGCAGCAGGCCGGCCAGCAGATCGAGGGCGTCGCCGGCATGGCCGATGTCCAGCACGTAGCGGGTGTAGTTCATGGTTTCCGCCGCCTCCGGCTGGGCGGCGATCTGCGCTTCGCTCAGCCCCCATTCGGCGCAGTAGGCCACGTGCAGCGGCAGCTCGGCGACGATGCCGTTGAGCGAGGCGGTGGCGGCGCGCATTTCCGGCAGGGTGCGCAGCTTGCTGACCAGCAGCGCGTAGGCGCGGGCGAAGTGCAACAGGAACAGGTAGTCTTGGGTCAGGTAACGGCGAAAAGCGCGTTCAGGCAAGGTGCCGGCGGCCAACTGCTGCAGAAACGGGTGATCGACGTAATTTTGCCAGTGGCTGCCGGCCTGTTGGCGCAGCCGGCCGTAAAGGCCGCTTTCGAACAGGGTGGTGATGGACATGGGACCTCCTTGAGTCAGTGGAGATCCGGGCACGCTGAGGTATGAACAGGCAACGGGTGATCGCGCGGTTGCCTAACCGTCCCTTCGCTGGCATGACCCAGATCAGGTTCAAAGGGTTCGGCTTACGCCATCTCAGCCCGTAACAGGACACCCCTCGGAGCTGCTTGTTATACGACATTTGTTTTTTGATTACAATCGCCGGGCGGCGCGGCGGCAATCGGTTCGTTTAGTGCGATCGGGGGCGATTTTGCTGGCGCAAGGCGCGCGATTTTTGTCACTGTAGGCCCATGTTTTGCCTTTGAGGATGATGCCCGATGAAAAAGATTGGTTTTCTCTCGTTTGGCCACTGGACGCCTTCCGCCCAGTCCGGCACCCGTTCAGCGGCGGATGCACTGCTGCAGTCCATCGATCTGGCGGTCGCCGCCGAAGATCTGGGCGCGGACGGCGCCTATTTTCGCGTGCACCATTTCGCGCGTCAGCTGGGATCGCCGTTCCCGCTGCTGGCCGCCATCGGCGCCAAAACCCAACGCATCGAGATCGGCACCGGTGTGATCGACATGCGCTATGAAAACCCGCTGTACATGGTGGAAGACGCCGGCGCGGCGGATCTGATCGCCGGCGGGCGGCTGCAGCTTGGCATCAGCCGCGGCTCGCCGGAGCAGGTCATCGACGGCTGGCGCTATTTCGGCTATGCCCCGGCCGACGGCGAAACCGACGCGGACATGGCCCGCCGCCATACCGAAGTGTTCCTGGAAGCGCTGCGCGGCGAAGGGTTCGCTGAACCCAATCCGCAGCCGATGTTCCCGAATCCGCCCGGGCTGCTGCGGCCGGAGCCGTTTTCCGCCGGGCTGCGCGACCGCATCTGGTGGGGCGCCGGTTCGAACGCCACCGCCGTCTGGGCGGCGAAGCTGGGCATGAACCTGCAAAGCTCGACGCTCAAGAACGACGAGACCGGCGAACCCTTCCACATCCAGCAGGCCAAGCAGATCCGCGCCTACCGCGCCGCCTGGCAAGAGGCCGGCCACGCGCATGAGCCGCGGGTTTCCGTGAGCCGCAGCATCTTCGCGCTGGTGGATCAGCGGGATCGCAACTACTTCGGCGGCGGTGGCAAGGAGGGCGATCAGCTCGGATATATCGACGCGCAGACCCGGGCGATCTTCGGCCGCAGCTATGCCGCCGAGCCGGACGTGTTGATCGAGCAGCTGGCGCAGGACGAGGCCATCGCCGAAGCGGATACGCTGCTGCTGACCGTGCCTAACCAGCTGGGCGTGGATTACAACGCCCACGTGATCGAATCGATTTTAACCCATGTCGCGCCGGCGCTCGGCTGGCGCTAAACGGAGGATGGCATGTCACGCATTTTCATTACCGGTTCGGTGGACGGGCTGGGCCGCGCCGCCGCGCAAACGCTGTTGGACGAAGGGCATCAGGTGATTCTGCATGCGCGCGCACCCGGCCGTCTGGACGCGGTGCGCGATCTGCTGGATCGCGGTGCACAGGCGGCGATCGGCGATTTGTCCGATGTGCAGCAGACTCGGCAGCTTGCCGAGCAGGTCAATCGCCTCGGCCGTCCGGACGCGGTGATCCACAATGCCGGTATGTTTACCGGGCCGCAGGTGATGCCGGTGAACGTCATAGCGCCCTACCTGCTGACGGCCCTGATCGAACGCCCCACGCGTATCGTCTACCTGAGCAGCAGTATGCACTTTGACGGCGTGGCGGAGCTGAACGGCGTAGACTGGCTTGGCGGCGCCGCAGGTTCTTATTCGGACAGCAAGCTGTTCGTCACCACGCTGGCCGCCGCCGTGGCGTGCCTGTGGCCCGACGTCATCAGCAGCGCGGTCGATCCCGGCTGGGTGCCGACCAAAATGGGCGGCGCGGACGCGCCCGACGATCTGGCGCTGGGGCATGTGACGCAGGCATGGCTGGTGAGCAGCGATGAACCGCAGGCCCTGGCCTCCGGCGGCTATTGGCATCATCAGCAGCGCTTCGAGCCTCACGCGGCGGTACACGACGAGGCGTTTCAAACGGCGCTGCTGGCGCAATTGGCGCGCGCCGGCGGGGTGAGCTTGCCGCAGGTTTAAATGGCTATTCCTTCCAGGCCCGTCGGGTTGCCGGCGGGCTTTTTTATGCCTGCAGGGTGAACCGACGGCGCTTTTCTTATACAGTGGCTTCCTGACCTGTTTTGACCGTTCTCTCTATTATCGCCATGCACACATTCCTGATTATCGTCCCTGAAGGGGGCATGCTGTTCGAAGCGGCGGGCATCGCCGATATCCTGATGCAGGCTAATCGCCTGAGTGCCGCCGAGACGCCGCTGTATCAGATCGCGGTCGCCACCACGCAGTCTCATCGGGTGGTGCACGGCCTGTCCGGGCTGAGCCTGTTGGCCGACCATCGCCTGGCGGATCTCGATCCGCGCCTGCCGCGCGATACCGTGATCGTCGCCGGCAAAGGGGCGAGCGAAGAAGAGGGCGCCCTGGTGGCGGATTGGCTGCGCCGCGCGGCGCCGCAGACGCGCCGTATCGCCTCCGTTTGCGGCGGCGCACTGTTGCTGGCCGAAGCCGGGTTGCTGGACGGACGGCGGGCGACCACCCACTGGCGACTGGCGGAAACGCTGCAGGCGCGTTTCCCGCAGGTGCAGGTCGAAAACGGCCCGATCTACGTGCAGGACGGGCCGATTTGGACCTCCGGCGGCGTCAGCTCCGGCTTCGACCTGACGCTGGCGCTGGTGGAGGACGACTACGGCTTCGTGCAGGCGCGTGAAGTGGCGCAGGATCTGGTGATGTTTCTGCGCCGCCCCGGCGGGCAGGCGCAGTTCAGCCGCTACCCGCTCAACCAGGCCAAATCGCCGGGCCCGATCCGCGACCTGCAGTCCTGGATCCTGGAGAATCTCGCCGACGATCTCAGCGTTGAACGGTTGGCCGAACGCGTGGCGATGAGCCCGCGCAACTTTACCCGCGTGTTCACCCGCGAGACGGGCATTTCTCCCGCCAAATTCGTCGAAGAAGGGCGGTTGCATACCGCCAGACAGCGCCTGGAGCAGAGTGCGCAAGGCATCGAACAGATCGCCCTGGCCACCGGCTTTGGCAACGGCCTTAACCTGCGGCGGGTGTTTGAGCGAAAACTGCAGCTGACCCCGAGTGAATACCGCGAACGCTTTCATGCGCGCAATTTGGCGTAAATTGATCGGTAAACGTCATTTACGCCGCTTCGGGGCAGGGCTAGAGTTGAGGCAAAGCCCAAAACGAGGAGTGCATCATGGTGAGAGTAGGCATTAATGGATTCGGCAGGATCGGACGCAACGTGCTGCGCGCGGCGCTGGGGCGCAGCGATTTTGAAGTGGTGGCGATCAACGATCTGACCGACAGCAAGACGCTGGCGCACCTGCTGAAATACGACACGCTTTCCGGCACCCTGGCGGCCAGGGTCGAAGCCGGCGACAACCAGCTGCTGCTGGACGGCCGGCCGATTCAGGTGTTTTCGCAGCGCGATCCCGCCGAGATCCCCTGGCACAGCGTGGGCGTGGAAGTGGTGATCGAAGCGACGGGCTTCTTTACCGACAAGGCCAAGGCGGAAGTGCACATCACGCACGGCGGCGCCAAGCGGGTGATTATCTCGGCGCCGGCCAAGAACGATGACATCACGCTGGTGATGGGGGTTAACGATCACCTCTACGATCCGGCGCTGCATAAGGTGGTCAGCAACGGCAGCTGCACCACCAACGGGCTGGCGCCCGCCGCACAGGTGCTGCATCAGGCGTTCGGCATCGAATACGGGCTGATGAACACCACTCACGCCTATACCAACAGCCAGGCGCTGCACGATCAGCCGGAAAAAGATCTGCGTGGCGCGCGGGCGGCGGCGGAGTCTATCGTGCCTTACTCCAGCGGTGCGGCCAAGGCGCTCGGCAAGGTGATCCCCGAACTGGACGGCCGCCTGACCGGTTATTCACTGCGGGTGCCGGTGCCGGTGGTTTCCATTGTCGATCTGACGGTGACGCTGAAACGCCCGGCGACGGTGGAAGAGATCAACGCCGCTTTCCGCGCGGCGGCGGCGTCCGGCCCGCTGAAAGGGGTCCTGGGGTACAGCGATGAACCGCTGGTGTCGAGCGACTACCGGGGCGATGTGCGTTCGTCGATTATCGACGGTTTGTCTACGCTGGTCATCGGCGGCAACCTGGTGAAAGTGCTCGCCTGGTATGACAACGAATGGGGCTTCTCCAATCGGTTGGTCGATCTGGCTCTGCTGATGGAAAAACGCGGGCTGTAAACGCCCCATAGCAAAAAGCCCGCTTAAGTTTCCTTAAGCGGGCTTCTCTAAATATGGCTCCTCTGACTGGACTCGAACCAGTGACATACGGATTAACAGTCCGCCGTTCTACCGACTGAACTACAGAGGAATCGTGTGAACGGGGCGCATGATATCCAGCGGCCCCAGGTGTGTCAACGCTAAATTGCCCCAGGCGGTGCGACTGCTCGGTATCTGAGCAATAAGCCCGTCAATCAGCCCATTGCGCGTCGTTTTCTGCCTGGGCGCGCAGCAGGCGCGCCAGCGGATCCTGGCGGTAGAAGCGGCAAAAGTGCTGATACAGCGCCGGGAAGCGTTCGGCCAGCAGCTCGGGGGCGCTGAAGAAGTACTCCGACAGCACGGCGAAGCACTCGGCCGCATCGGTGGCGGCGTAGGCATCCATGCTGGCGGCCTCTTCGCCGACCATGTCGATCTCGTCCTGCAGGCTTTCCATCGCGGCGTGCAGATCATGTTCCCAGGCGGCCACCTCGCGCAGCGGGATCGGCGGCACGCCGGTGGCGACGCCGCCGTTGCGCATATCCAGCTTGTGTACCGCTTCGTGGATCACCAGATTAAAACCGGAAAGGTCGAAAGAGTCCTGCACGTCTTGCCAGTTGAGCACGATCGGCCCCTGTTCCCAGCTTTGGCCGGACTGCACCACCGGCCCCGAGTGCACCAGGCCAATTTCGTCCTGCCATTCGTCTTCCACCACGAACGGGGTGGGGTAGAGCAGAATTTCGTTGAAGCCGTCGAGGCACTCCGCGCCGAGTTCCAGCACCGGTAAGGCGAACAGCAGGGCGATGCGCGCCTGCATTTGCGAGGTGAGCTGCAGCCCCTGCAGCGGCACGATGCGCTTTTGCTGCAAGATCTGCCCGGCAACGGCCACCAGCCGCTGCTGCTCCTGCTCATTCAGCGGCGAGAGCAGCGGGATCGCCAGCGCGTCCCGCCACTGTGCCTGGGTGTCCGCCTCGGGGTGAGAAGGTTGAGTCGCTTTCCACGGCCATTTAATCATCAGGTTGCTCGTAAAGTCGTCACTTGAACGTTCAGCGGTATGCTAATGCTGTAAAAATGCCGTAAAAGCGGGCATGATAGCAAGCGTTGTCAGGAGAGATGCCGGAGCGGCTGAACGGACCAGTCTCGAAAACTGGAGTAGGGGCAACTCTACCGGGGGTTCAAATCCCCCTCTCTCCGCCATTATTCAATCACTTACGAAAAAATCTTTCAACGATCCCCATCACAGTTAAAGCGCCCCGGCCCTGCAGGCCGACACGCCTTCCCCTTTGTTCTCGATTATTTCCCGACGCAATCAAACATCATTCGAACGCGCATCCAGATAGGCGGTATATTGATGCTCTGTCGCTTGACGCGCCTGATGACGCCGCTTGGCGACGATCATCGCCACCGTCAGCAGGGCGGGCAGCGCCAGGACGGCGAAAATGGTGCTGAAGCTCCAACCGAGCGCCAGCATTTCAGCCCCGGCCAGCGCGCTTAAGATAGCGCCCAAACGGCCGATGCCGTGCATCCAGCTGGAGCCGGTGGCTCGCGCTTCGGTGGGGTAAAAGCTGGCCGACAACGCGTTCATGCCGGTGTTGGCGCCCCCGATGCAGAACCCGATGGCCATCGCGCAGCCGCCCATCAGGAGGGGGTAACCCATCGCCATCCCCATCAGCAGAGTGAACAGCGCCCCCAACCCATAAATCGACGCCAACGCGCGATGCGGTTCGGATCTGTCCATCAACCACCCGGAAAATAGCGACCCTAATGTCCCGCCCGCCTGAAACAGCGCGGTGATGACCGCCGCTTGCGCGATGTTGAAACCGCTGTCTTTAATCAGCAGCGGCAGCCAACTGCCTAAGGTGTAGTACAGAAACAGCGCGCTAAAATACGCGCCCCACAGCATTAAACTGCCGAAGCGGTACCGTGCGCTCACCACCAGTTTAACCGGATGAGTGCAGACCTGGCCCGGCGGGGGCAGAACGACGGTAGAATGTCGAAAATCGCGATCGGGCGCCAGTTTCGCCAGAATGCGCTGAATGCCGCCCTGATCTGCCCGTTTCGCCACCAGGAAACACACCGATTCGGGTAACGCCGCCATCAGCACGGGCGCGAACAGCAGGGGCAAGATCCCGCCGAGCAGCAGCACGGCATGCCAGCCGAAGCGCGGCATCAGCCAGGACGCGGCGAATCCGCCCAAGGCGGCGCCAAAGGTGAAGCCGCAGAAAACCACGGTAATCAAGAAAGCGCGGCGTCGGGCGGGCGCGAACTCCGCCACCAGGGTGCCGACATTCGGCATGGCGGCGCCGAGCCCCAATCCGGTGAGCAGGCGAAATAACATCATCTGCTCCATATTTTGAGAAAACGCCGTCACCAGCGTCCAAACGCCAAAAAAGAACACGCTGTTGATGATGACGACTTTGCGGCCGAATCTGTCTGACAATGGCCCGGATAGCATCGCGCCCAGCGACAGGCCAATCAGCGCCGCGCTGATCACCAGCCCCAGTTCGCGGTTAGTGATTTGCCAATCCGCCTTAAGCTCTGGCGCAATAAATCCCATGATAACGATATCGAATCCATCCAGAGCAATGATGCAAAAGCCGAGCAGCACGATCATCTTTTGCCATTTGCCTAACGGGCGGTCGTCGATCAGCGCCCGAACATTGATTGCGTTGTTTCCCGACATGGAGGTGCCCCCGGTGCAGTAGTTGAGTGTCATCACTATAAGCAGCCCCTGGGCGGACGTTAAACGGCGATAATCGAAAAAATGTGCGTTTATCGGACAATTGAGCCGGCGGTGAATGACGAGGCAGTGTTAACTTTATGTTATGAAAAGGGATTGCCGTGAGAATGGCGGCGCCGGAGGCCACTGAGAGTGTGAGCGCGATCATTAACCTTTTCAGTAAGATGGAAGAACAGGCGGGCCTTGATGGCCCGCGCGATTAACGCATGGCGGTGAGCCGAACCGGGGCGTTGGCGGCCCCAAAGCCGCGGTAGCCGCCTCGGCGCTCCAGAAGTTCGAAGAAGAAGCGGCCTTTTTCATAGGGCACGGTGTAGACATGCAGCAATTCTCCGCCCTGATCGTCTCGATCGTAGAGCACATTGCCCGCTTGCAGCTGTGAGAGGAAAGCGGGGTCCAGATCGAAACGCGCTCTGAGATCGTGATAGTAGTTATCGGGAATACGCAGCGTTTTTAATCCGCGCGCCTGCGCCGCTTTCACCATGCTGAACAGATCCTCGCAGCCAAAAGCGACGTGCTGCAAGCCTGCGCCCTGATAGGCGGTTAGCGCCTGGGCGATTTGCGTTTCCCGGCTCACCGACATATTCAGCGGCAGCCGGATGGCGTCGTTGGGGCTGCGCAGGACGCGGCTGCGAACCAAACCCAGCGGATCGGGCAATTCCCACTCGTTGTCCTGCACAAAACCCGGCACGCTGCGCAGGAACATGATCCAGTTGCCGCTCGATTCATCCGCCAGCGCAATCGCCAGGTGATCGATGCTCTGCAGCGCGGGCGGCGGCGCGCTGCGATGCGTCAGATGAAAATCGGCGTGATAAATATCGTTCTTGGGATCTTCGTCCGCTTCCACCAGATAAATCAGGCTGCCGTCCGGTGCGCACAGCGCGGGGATTTGCCGCTCGTTGGGGCCGGTTTCTCCTTGCCAGATGGCGTACCCGTAGTCTTGCGCCCGTTGCAGTAAACGCGCTACGCCGCGCACCCGCCACGCCACGGCGCACAGGGAAATGCCGTGCAGGTGATAATAGCCGCTCGCTTGGCTTTCCGGCTGGGCATTCAGAATGACATTCACTTTGCCGTTGCGATAGAGGGAGACGCTTTTGGAGCGGTGCTCGCCGGCGTGAACCAATCCCAGCTGCGTCAGCCATTGGCCCATCGCCAGCCCGTCGTTGTGCGAGACGGCAAATTCGATAAACTCCAGCGCCAGCAAGGGCGGATGCGGCTGCGAATGAAATAAGGAACGTTCCATGAGCGAGGCCATGGCGTTGGGCAGCAGAGGCTGTTTGGCCAACCAGTCATAGGTTTGCTCCTCCAGCCACAACAACGATCGGAAACCGTCCTGGGCCGTGGGGAGCACCGGCGAGGCGCGGAAACCATCGTTAAATATCTCCAGCGACCAGGCGCCGCGATAGCCATGCGCGGAAAGTTGGGTCATGAACTGGGTCAGATTCAGCTCCCCTTGGCCGGGGAAGCAGCGGAAATGGCGACTCCAGGCGAGCACATCCATCTTCAACAGCGGGGCGTCCGCCAGTTGGACAAACACGATTTTTTCGGGCGGCACTTCCTCGAGGCCATCGAGGTTATCGCCGCGCGACAGGATATGAAAACTATCGAGAATGATCCCCAACGCCGGATGATCTACGGCCTTCACGCGCGCCCAGGCGTCGCGCCACATATTCACGTGACGTCCCCAGGCCAGCGCTTCATAACCGACAGTAATATCATACTCGGCGGCCAACTCCGCCAACGCGCGCAAATCGCTCACTTGCGTGGCCATGTCTTCGCTGCTGTCGGGCGAGACATTGCTGCAGAGCAGCATGCGAGAACAGCCCAGTTGCTGCATGACTTCGAACTTGCGCGCCGCGCGGGAAAGGTTCTGCGCCAGCGTTTCGCGCGGGCCTCCTTCGAAGTCCCGAAACGGTTGGAACAGTAAAATTTCCAGGCCCAGTTCGGCGCACAACTCACGGATTTCCGCCGGTGAGCCGGGGTAGTAGACCAGATCGTTATCGAAAATTTCGACGCCATCAAAGCCTGCGGCGGCGATAGCCCGCAGTTTTTCCGGCAGCGAACCCGATACCGAGACCGTCGCGATAGAACGTTTCATCATTGCCTCCAGTTAAGCGGTCATGGATGACCTGAAAGCGACCATTCAGCAGCGAGGCGGACCACCGACGGGAATTGAATCATGTTATGGACCAAATGAAATGTTTCGTCAATTCAGAACATTCCATTACTTTTGGTTATATAAAGCGATCGGTTTTCTCACTTTACTTTTACATATTGCGCTTCCTACACTCTGACGACATGTACCCTCAAATAATAAGGATACCGGGATGAAAAGTGATTGGATGGCGCGAGAACTGGTGCATCGAGATTACAGTCATCACCCGCCGGCGCTGGCGCCGCTGTATAAAACCAGCGTGCTGCGGTCGCCGCGCAATGCATTAATTTCATTGCAAAATTCGCTGTCTGAACTGACCGCCCCCGTCTTCACGCCAACGGATATCGGCCCGATGGATCACGATCTGATTCTGAATTACGCCAAAGACGGCTTACCGATCGGCGAGCGGATCATCGTGCATGGATTTGTGCGGGATGCCTTCGGGGCACCGGTGCGCAACGCCCTGGTCGAGGTATGGCAGGCCAATGCGGGAGGGCGCTATCGTCACAAGAAAGATCAGTATCTGGCGCCTATCGATCCCAACTTTGGCGGCTGCGGCAGGATGCTGACCGACGACAACGGGTATTATTGTTTTCGTACGATCAAGCCGGGTCCGTATCCCTGGCGCAATCAGGTCAGCGACTGGCGTCCGGCACATATTCACTTCTCGCTCTCCGGCGAGGCGTTCGCGCAGCGCTTGATCACGCAGATGTATTTCGAAGGCGATCCGTTGCTCGTTCGCTGCCCCATCTTGCAGTCGGTAGGCAGTGACGATGCGATGCGCACGCTGATTGCCGAGCTGGATATGCACGCCGCCGTGCCGCTGGACAGCCTGGCTTACCGCTTCGATCTGGTGCTGCGGGGCCATCGAGCTACGTGGTTTGAGAACCGTACACAGGGAGCCGCGTGATGAAAAAGTATTTGTCTGAAACGGCCTCGCAAACCGCCGGGCCTTATGTGCACATCGGTTTGGCGCCGCATGCCGCCGGCTTTGATATTTTCGAGCGTAATTTCACCCATGTGTTGACGCAACCGGAGACGCGCGGGGAGCGCATCGTGGTGGAAGGGCATGTCTATGACGGCTCCGGCACGCAGGTTCGAGACGCGCTGGTCGAAGTCTGGCAGGCCAATGCCGCCGGGCGATATCAGCACCCCGCTGACGGCCAGTTGGATAAGCCCGACGATCCGGCGTTTCGCGGCTGGGGGCGAACCTGTTCGGATTTCACCAGCGGCCTGTGGCAATTCGAGACGATTAAACCGGGGCGCGTGACGGGGCGCGACGGCCGGTTGATGGCGCCCCATCTCAATCTGTGGATAGTGGCCCGCGGCATCAACATCGGGTTGAACACGCGTCTCTACTTTGCCGACGAACAGGCAGCCAATGCCGAAGATCCGGTGTTGAATCTCATCGAGTGGGAAAAACGGCGCAGCACGTTATTGGCGCAAAGGCGGCAGCGCGGGGATCAGACGGTGTACCATTTCGACATCTGGTTACAGGGCGAGAACGAAACCGTTTTTTTTGATATTTGATCCTCCGTTCGCCCTGACAATGAGCTTGCCGCGCCGGCGGCAAGTTAATACTATAAATCATGAACATGACTTCTCGCTTTAGCCAACGCATCCGCCTTCGTCATCTGCACGCCTTTGTCGCTACCGCGCAACAGGGGACGTTGGTGCGCGCCGCACAGCAATTGGGCATCACGCAGCCCGCGCTCTCTAAAACGCTCAACGAACTGGAAAGCCTGGCCGGCGAGCGCCTTTTTTCGCGCAATCGGCAAGGGGCGGAACTGACCGCCGCCGGGGCGCGTTTCCTGCAGGATGCCAGCCGCGTTTTGGATGCGCTGAATGTGTTGGGGCGCACGCTTGCCTCGGACAGCGAGGCGCTGCCGGCGCCGCTGCATATCGGCGCGCTGCCCACCACGCTGGTGAGTCTGGTCGCGCCGGTCGTGGTGGGGTTGCAGCAGCAATCCCCCGGCTGGCGCATGCAGGTTACGACGCTGGCCAACGATGCGCTGATGATGGCGGTGAGATCGGGACAATTAACGTTAGGCATCGGGCGCATGTCAGACCCCTCCCGCATGGAGGGGCTCAACTTCGAGCTGCTGTACCATGAAACGCTCCGGCTGGTGGTTGCTCCTCATCATCCGCTGTTGCATTCGGATGTCTCGCTGGCGGAAGCGTTGAGCTGGCCATTGGTGCTCTCCCCGCGGGGTACGGTGCCGCGTCAGAATGCGGAGGCGCTCATTGTCAGCCACGGGCTGGCGGTGCCGGAAGGGTGCGTCGAGACGTTGTCGGTCACGCTGGCGCGCTGCCTGACGCTACAGTATGGCTATGTGTGGCTGGTGCCTTACGGCGCGGTGCGTGACGACTTGTTCAGCAATCACCTGCGTGCGCTGCCGTTGCCTACCCAGGGCATGGCCGAGCCGCTGGGCATCATTACCCGGCAAGAGGCGTTCTCGTCCCCTGAGCAGCAGCGCCTGGTTGCTGCGCTGCGCCAAAGGGTGCTGGATGTGCCGGTATAACCGCGTCTTCTAGTCGTCCGATCGCCGCCCGGCGTCGTGTTCGGCAAAGACGGATTGCGCCAGATGAAAAGCGGCGTTCGAGGCGGGTAAGCCGCAGTAAAGCGCCGCATGCATCAGAACTTCTTTGATCTCTTCACGCGTGACGCCGTTATTGAAGGCGGCCCGGATATGCATTTTCAGCTCAGCTTCGCGATTCAAGGCGATCAGCATCGCGATGGTGATCAGGCTGCGGGTATGGCGCGACAAGCCCGGACGCGTCCATATTTCCCCCCAGGCGTAGCGAGTGATGAAATGCTGAAACTCCTCGTTGAGCGGCGAAAGCGCCGCGAGGGTATTATCGACATGCTCATCGCCCAACACGGCTCTGCGCACCGTCAGACCTTGCTGATAACGTTGCCGCTGCGTGAGCTGCTCATCCAAAAAGGCCCGGAACGCGCGGTTAAATGCCCGCCAGGCTTCGATGCTGGACAGGTGGGCGGCGGGCAGGATGACGCATTGCGCGTCGGGAATACCTGCCGCCAAGGCTTTTGCATCGTCGACGGTCGTTACCGCATCCTCATGTCCGGCGATAACCAGCGTCGGAACGCGGATGCCTGCCAGCTCGGCGCGTAAATCGGCGGTCGCCAGCGCGTCGCAGCAAGCGGCATAGCCCTCGGGATCGCAGGCGGTGAGCTGTTGCACGACGGTTTGCACCTTGACGGGGGCGGATTGGCAAAATGCCGGGGTGAACCAGCGCGCTGCCGCGCCATCGCTGACGGCGGACATGCCGCACTGGCGCACCTGCGCGGCGCGTTCTCGCCAATGCTCCGTCACCCCGATTTTCGCGGCGCTATTGGCGATCGTCAGCGTCAGCAAGCGATCGGCATGAAAGCGCGCCAGCCATAACCCCGTCAGCCCCCCCATGGAGATGCCGCAGAAATGCACCCGATCAATCGCCAGAGTGTCCAGCAGGGACAGCACCTGTTCGCCCAGTCGCGCCAGCGAGCCGGGCTGTTCATCGGGCGCAGAGTCGCCGTGGCCGGCAACGTCGTAGCGCAGAATGCGATAGTGGGCGATGAACGCGTCGCGCTGCGGCTGCCACATTGCCAATGAGGTGCCCAGCGAGTTGCCAAACAGAATAACCGGGGCGTTTTCAGGCCCCTCAAGGACATAATTCAACATGATTGCTCCCTCTCGGCCATCGCCAGGACTTGTTGAATGAAACGCTGCGTGCTGCCGGTGGCATTGGCCGGATCGAGCAAGGTTTCCAGGGTTTCCCGGCTGAGTCGGGAAGAGACTTCCGCATCGGCGCACAGAAGGGTTAACAGGGGTTGCTGGGTGGCCAGGGCTTGCCGGCAGCACCGTTCTATATGATGGTGAGCCTGTTGACGGCCGAGGGTGGGGGCTAAGGCCAGGGTAACCGATTCAGCCATGATCAGCCCCTGCGTCAGCGCCAGATTGCGCCTCATCGCCGCTTCATGCACCTCCAGACCGTTAATGAGATCCAGGCTTTGCGCCAATGCCGCCCCGCTCAGCACCAGGAGCTGCGGCAGGCTTTGCCACTCGGCCTGCCAGCCGCCCAGCGCGCGTTCGTGCTCCTGCACCAGGCCAGCATACAATCCCGACATCAATGCAGGCAGACGGTTGGCCGCGCTGAGGATGGCGGCGCAGAGTACCGGATTGCGCTTATGCGGCATCGTGGAAGAGCCGCCGCGTCCGGGGGCCGACGGCTCGCTGATTTCAGCGACTTCGGTCTGCATCAACAAAGACATGTCGCGCGCCAGCTTGCCGAGCGAGCCCGTCAGGCCGGCATACCAACTCGCCAGCTCCAACAACCGATCGCGTTGGGTATGCCACGGCGTGGCGCTGCGCGGCAGGGCCAGCGCTTGCGCCAGCGCCCGCTCAACGCGCTCACCCTGTTCGCCGAGCGAGGCGAGCGTGCCGGCCGCGCCGCCGAATTGCAACGCGAGCACGCGTGGCCGCATTTCAGCCAGACGAGCCCGATAGCGCAGCAAGGCGTCCAGCGTGCCGGCCAGCTTCAGCCCCAGCGTCGTTGGCAAAGCGTGTTGCAGCCAGGTGCGGCCCACCATTAACGTTGCGCTATGGCGTCGGCATTGCGCCGTCAGCGCCGCAATCAGCTGATTGAGCAGCGCGTCGGTTTTATCGAGCGCGCTGCGCAGTTGCAGCATCAGCCCGCTGTCAATCGCATCCTGACTGGTCGCCCCCCAGTGAACGAAACGCGCCGCTTCCGGTGAGGTTTGCGCCACCAACGCCGTCAATTGTTTGACGAGGGGAATGGCTAAATTGCCCGCCAATCCGGCGGACTGCGTCAGCGCGGCGGCGTCGAGCTTTTCCGCCTGGCAGTGGCTGCGTATGATCCGCGCGGACGCGTCATCGATAATCCCTGCAGACGCCAGGGCCTGCGCCAGACCGGCTTCGAAATCAAGCATGCCCTGCAGCAGCGCCGTGTCGCTGAAGCAGGGCGTTAATGGCGAAGCCATAAACATTGCGCTATAGAGAGACATTCGTTATATCCGTTCCAGAATCAAGGCGACACCTTGCCCGACACCGACGCACATGGTGCACAGGGCAAAACGCCCGCCGGTGCGCCGCAGTTGATAAGCGGCGGTCATGGCCAACCTGCCGCCGGATGCCCCCAGGGGATGCCCCAGCGCGATAGCGCCGCCGTTAGGGTTGACCTGTTCCGCGTCATCCGGCAGTCCCAGGGCGCGCGTCACGGCCAGCGCCTGGGCGGCAAAGGCTTCATTCAACTCGATGACGTCCATTTGCGCCAGGCTCAAACCGGTTTGCGCCAGCACTTTGCGGACTGCGGGAACCGGCCCGTAACCCATGATGCGCGGCTCTACGCCGCAGGCGGACATGCCGACCACACGCGCCAGCGGGGCGAGTCCATACTGCACCGCCGCGCGTTCGCTGGCAATGAGCAGGGCGCTGGCCCCGTCGTTGATGCCCGAGGCGTTGCCGGCGGTGACGCTCCCCTCAGGGCGCACGACGCCTTTCAGGGCGGACAGCGCGGCCAAAGAGGTGCTGCGGGGATGTTCGTCGCGAACCAGGCTGAGCGGCTCGCCTTTGCGTTGCGGAATGCTGACGGCGATCAGTTCCTCATCAAACAGGCCCAGCTCCTGAGCGCGGGCGGTGCGCTGTTGGCTGCGCAATGCAAAGGCGTCTTGATCGGCGCGGCTGACGGCGAAATCGCGAGCCACATTTTCGGCGGTTTCAGGCATGGTTTCGACACCGAACTGCGCGCGCATTTGCGGGTTGATAAAGCGCCATCCCATCGTCGTATCTTCCATTTTCAGCGATCGGCTGAAGGCGCTGTCCGCTTTGCCGGTGACAAAGGGCGCGCGCGACATGCTTTCCACGCCGCCCGCGATGATGACCTCCGCTTCGCCGCATTTAATGGCGCGCGCCGCCATGCCTACCGCGTCCAATCCCGAACCGCACAGGCGATTGAGGGTGGTGCCCGGCACGGTGTGGGGCAATCCGGCCAACAGCAGCGCCATTCGCGCCACGTTGCGGTTGTCTTCACCGGCCTGGTTGGCGCACCCCAGAATAACGTCATCAATGGCGTGGGGATCCAACTGCGGCAGTCGGGCAAGCAGCGCCTTCAGGGGCAGAGCGGCCAAATCGTCGGCGCGCAGCGCGGATAATGCGCCGCCGTAACGGCCGAATGGCGTACGAACGGCATCGCAGATAAAAGCCTGTTGCATGGCGATTTCCTCAAGCGGGGATCAAGTCAGATTGCAGTAAACGTATCGGGGTTAACGCTTGCAGCGCGTCAAAGGTGAGCCCCGGACACAGCTCCAGCACCTGCGGGCCGTCCGGGGTGATATCAATGATTGCCATATCCGAATAAATGCGGCTGACGCAGGCCAATCCGGTCAGCGGGTAGCTGCACTGTTCCACCAGCTTGCATTCGCCGGTCTTGGTCAGATAGTCCATCATCACATAGACTTTGCGCGCGCCGATGGCCAGATCCATGGCGCCGCCCACCGCCGGGATCGCGTCTTCGGCGCCGGTGCTCCAGTTGGCCAGATCGCCGGCAGCCGAGACCTGATACGCCCCCATCACGCAGATATCGAGGTGGCCGCCGCGCATCATGGTAAAAGAGTCGGCGTGATGGAAATAACTGCCGCCGGGCAGCAAGGTCACCCGTTCTTTACCGGCGTTGATGAGTTCCGGATCTTCTTCGCCCGGCGCGGGTGACGGCCCCATGCCGAGCAGGCCGTTTTCGCTGTGCAGAATCACCTCTTTGTCGGCGGGCAGGTAGTTAGCGATGCGGGTCGGCAGCCCAATCCCGAGGTTGACGTAGGCGCCTTCCGGAATATCGCGCGCTACCCGTTGGGCTAATTGGTCGCGGGTTAATTTTTGCATGTTATGACTCCTCAGGCAGAGAGGGAAAAGGTCGCGGGGTGCGCCACCGCCACCAGGCGCTGGACGAAGATGCCCGGCGTTATCACGTTTTCCGGATCCAGTGCGCCAAGCGGCACCAATTCAGCGACCTGCGCTATCGTCGTGGCGGCGGCCATCGCCATCACCGGGCCAAAATTACGCGCCGCTTTGCGGTAAACCAGATTGCCCCAGCGGTCACCCCGATGGGCCTTTATCAAGGCGAAATCCGCCTTTAAGGGCGTTTCAAACACGTAATGCCGTCCGTCGATTTCACGCGTTTCTTTGCCTTGCGCCAGCGGCGTGCCAAAGGCGGTTGGGGTGAAAATGCCGCCCAACCCGCTGCCGGCGGCCTGCATGCGGGCGGCAAGGTTGCCCTGAGGCACCAGTTCCAGTTCGATCGCGCCGCGGCGATAGAGGTCGTCAAAGACCCACGAATCGGCCTGGCGCGGGAAGGAGCAAATCATCTTTCGCACACAGCCGGTCTTGAGCAGCGCCGCGAGGCCGCTGTCGCCGTTGCCGGCGTTATTGCTGATTACCGTCAGCTCGCGGGCACCGCGTTCAATCAGCGCATCGATCAGTTCCAGCGGCTGTCCCGCGGGGCCAAAGCCGCCAATCATGATGCTCGCGCCGTCCGGAATGATGGACACGGCGTCTTCCAGGGTGGCCACACTTTTATCGATCATCTTTTGTTCCTTTCATTCGGCGCCCGCCGGGGGAGTGTTTATCGTCAATGGGAAAGTAGATCGTCCCTTTCAGGCAAACAATACCGATTATCGAAAAAGTGTGCGATTATCGGCTATTCTTTGAGAGGCATTCGCAGGTTGTGATCGTCGGCACACCGATATTTCAGGCAGACAGCGGGGTAACGAGAATGGAAAAAGAACAGGAAATTACGCGCAGCAGCACCGATCCCTGGAAGGGGGATCCCGACTTTATGGCCTCTTTGGCGCGAGGATTGGAGGTCCTGCAGGCTTTTACGCCGCAGCGGCGGCTGATGTCGGTGTCGCAGATTAGCCAGCGTACCGGCATTCCGCGCGCGGCGGTGCGCCGCTGCCTTTACACCCTGAGTAAGCTGGGCTTTGTGTACGCGGAAGACGGCAAGAATTATGAGCTGCGCCCGCGCGTCTTGTCGCTGGGTCACAACTGGCTGGGGGCTTCGCCGTTGGCCAACGCCGCGCAGCCGGTGTTGAGGCAACTCAGCCAGACGCTCAATGAGTCCTGTTCCATGGCCATATTGGACGGCGATGACATTCTTTATATCGCCCGCGCATCAACTTCGCGGATCATGACCATCGATTTGCACGTCGGCAGCCGCTTACCCGCCAGCACGACGTCGATGGGGCGGGTGCTGCTCAGCGGGCTCGCCAGTGAGACGTTGAATGACTATTTGGCGCGATTGACTCAACTGCGTTACACCAGCCATACCCTGGTGAGCGTCAGCGCATTGCGGGAAGAGCTGGCGCGCGTGCGTCAGCAGGGATATGCCATCAACGATCAGGAACTGGAGATTGGCCTGCGTTCACTGGCGGTGCCGCTCACCACGCCGGACGGCCGCATCGCCGCGGCGTTGAACGTCGGCGTGCATGCCGGTCAGGTTTCCGCAGAGCGTTTGCACCAGCACCACCTGCCTTTGTTGCGCTCGGCCGCCGAAGAGATATCGCTGTTGTTGCACGACTCACCTTGAGCGAGCGCGCAGGGGGCGTATGCGCCCGATTTTTCCGCATCTTGCGGCGCGATGCGGTGTTGTATTGTGGGCTGCGGGTAAGGTAATTTGCTGAGGGCATGATGACTGACGCGGGGGCCAACGGACATGAACGAAAGAATCGACTACCACATCGAGAAATACCATTTCGCGCCGCTGGATGAAGCCCCGCGGCTTGCGCGCCAGTGGAGCGAGGTGTTGAACGAGTGTCGCCAGACGCAGGCGGGCGCGGAAGAGCGCCTGCGCATTGCGTTGCTCAACGTGGACTATGTGAGCAGTTTCGAATTGCCGTTTCGCTTATTGCTGGTGCGGGCGCCGCAGCTGATTGCCGGCCTGCGTGATGAGCTGTCGATCAGTCAAAAAAATGTGGTGTTCAACGGCAAGCGCTTTGGCTGCGTTTACAGCCTGAAGAGCGATTTAAGCGACGTGCCCGAGGCCTTCCAATACGGTCTGTCGACCCGCATTCACCGAACCTCGGCGTCGGGCGTGGACGCGCTGCCCTACCGTGAAATTGCCAAGGCGCTCAAGGCGCCGCGTGAGCGGCTTAAGCTGGCGCTGGAGCAGGGGCTGCGCGTCACGGCGCTGGACGGACTGTTCTGGTTCGGCATACAGCGCATCGCCGCCGAAGTGCGCAGGCTAAGAAAAACCGGCATGACGATCGTGACGGCGGAAACGGAGATTTTCGACACCCTGACCGGCACGACGCGCAAGGTACCGGTTTACCGGCTGGCCGACCGTTAATGGCCGTTATAGATAAAGAGGAGGCTCAGACCAGGAACCTCCTTATTGATAGTTGATAGCGTGGTTTATCGATAGGCTTCATTGCGCGCGATGGCATACTTCCCGCTGCCCAGCAGCAGTATGGCGACCCCACCCATAAAGAACACCAGTTCGTTTTCAATGCCCCAGGCGCCGACGTCGGTGACGGTGAAGACCTTGCCGGTGCCCACCATCAAAAACGCCACCACCAGCGTGAGGGCGTAAACCCCTGCGGCGGGGCGGGTGAACAGCCCCAAAACGATCAGTATCGGCGCCAGGATCTCCCCAATATATACGCCATAGGCGATGAAGGCGGGCAGCCCTTGTTGTTGTAACGCATCGGCGATCCAGCCGACGCCATGCTGAACTTTCGCGACGCCGTGAAACAGCATCAGCCCGCCGAAGGTTAGCCTGAGCGCCAATTTGCCTGCGTCCGGGTGGTCAAAAAAGCGAGTGAATGCCGCATTGAGTGACTTAACCATGGCTTTTTCTCCTGAATAGGAATGATTTTCAATCAATATATCAGTCGGATGAATGCGAAAGCTGTTCTGGATCAGGAAAACGGCGGGCTCGGCGTTAAATCGCCGGACGAGGCCGGCGATGCGGCCTGATTTTTAGGCGGAATAACCTGTGCGCACGGGCCGAACCGGGGATGAGAAAAGTCATCGGCAGGGTTGGCCCATCGCGTAGCCCATCTCTTTTCTGTATGTGTTGGCTACCTGATTTGCTTTTTCATCAATGATTGTCAAAGGACAGGCAACGTAAAGATTCATAAGGTTTTTTTGCAGCAATGAAAAGGTGCGCGTTTTCGCTTTAATAACCCAATAGAGTTACCTTTATTTTTATTTTGAACCGCTAAATCATTAACGCTTTTTTTCGGCCTTTTTATTGGGAATTATCTTGCTTATTTTGCCTTGCGAAAGTTGATCCTGTGGGACGCACGGCCAGTGGCGGGTTTTATTTTTATAGATTTTCTTATTTTTTGATGACAATTCAATGCCGAAGAGAATGAGTGAGATTGACTGAGGGGGTTATGAGTGGGTGTAAATTTCCATGAACTATTTTTCCTGGCGTAAAAGTAATCGATTCAGCGCTGTTTTAAGTTGTTGAATTGTTTGTTTTATGTATATTGATTTGTTATTTTTTTATTAAAAAAATAATATTTTTTCTTGATATTGGGTTTGCCTTTGCTAGTATCAAATTAGTGGTCTTATCAGTTAGGGAAACATTTCTTGTATATGGAACAGATCGCTGGTCTTAACACGGTTACTGTCGTTGCAGCGCTTACGTGGTTATTTTGCGGTTATAGTAAATGATATCTCTAATGCCACTTTAGTCTGCGAGACCCTTTACCGCAGTGGTGCTTTTGCCGCGGTAAGCCGTATGAGAACACACATGAAGGGGAATTGAATCTTAAATTATTCTGATCATTACCCTGAGTTAACTATATAAAGAACGATGCTTTATCCACCAGGCTGTTTGTGTATCAATAGGTATTCGGTGCACCACGGCGGAATGTTAATCTGTGCTTTAGCTTTAAAATTAATAATCAAAACTCTCGCCAAATTGTTTATTTTCACACCAGGTTTCGCATGTGTAAGTACTGAGTGCTGGAAATGAAAGTCACACTGCCATCGTCTTCTATTGATCATTGCGTGCTACCCGCTTGCAAGAAACGACTGGCTGTCATGGTTTTATGAAAAAATTTCACTATTTACTGTGGTTATCATTTGCTAATTAAATTATTTGTATCCAGTGGTATTACTGGAATTATCCTACCAAGGATGAAACGTTGTTTTTAGGGCAGTTTTTGATTTTTTTCCTATTCTTAGCTTGCATAATTATTGTTTGCAATTTATTGATTTTAAAAGGAAAAAATAAATATGTAAATGTAAAATAGTTTAAACCGATCACTGTGATTCTATTGATAGTTTTAATCTATTATTGTTGTTAATATTAATACATCTAAACAATTTGCGAGCTTGGTGACGACTAACTTACGCTAAAAGGACTCTGGGAAAGACTGGCGAACGTAAAAGCCCGCTTTATTAGGCTTTATGTTTCTAGTGCTGATTGAAAAGGATATCAGGCCATGAATGAAGTCATCTCAACGGAAGTGAATGGCGTCGAATTTGATCCACGATACAGTGAAATTGAATTCACGCTTTCAGAATATGACAGCCAAACCGATCCGCTTAATGCCGTAGACAATGCGCGTGATATCAATTGGCACGCCATTCGCGAGCAGTCTGCCGCGTTGCTGGAACAGTGCTTCGATTTACATGTCGTGCTGTGGTTTATGCGCGCCAATCTTCATATCGACGGTTTTTCGGCCTTCTACCAGGGCATTAAGGATATTGACGCCAAATATGCCGAGGAGGGCGCCACCATTTTCCCTCAGGCGGATATGGAACCCTCATCGGACAGCTTTCATGCGGCCGCATTAGGGTGGCTCGCCACATCGTCCTGTCTGCACGAAATCAAGAACAGCAAGATTTTTCCCGACACGCCGTTAACCACCGACGAGCTGCTGAATATGCGGCTTGACGAGCAGGAAGGCAAAAGCCTGCATTTTTCGGAGGTGGTAAAGGTGCTGGGGCAAGCCGACAGTTATTTTGCCGGCAGAAATCTGCCTTCGCTGAAAGAGCAATTGGCGCTGGAAATCGATGCGCTGGAGCGCGTCGAGAATTACGCCAATCTGCAGGCCGAAGATTATCGTTTGGACTGCCGGCAGGTGCGCGACTATTTGAAACAGTTCAACCGCCAGCTGGCTTCACTGGAACAGCAGGAATTGCCGGCTGAACGGGATGACGCGGAGATTGACTCGCCGGATGCTGACGCGCCTGTCGCCATGCCCGGCAAATATATCCGTTCCCGGCAGGATGTCATCTTGCTGTTGGATCAGGTTTTGGACTATTTCCAAAACTATGAGCCCAGCCATCCGGCCCCCATTCTTATTCGACGTTCACAAAAAATGATCGGTATGGACTTCGCGACGATTGTTGAGGAGCTTTTGCCGGAATCTCTGGCCTCGTTAAATCAATTGTCCGGGAAGTAATTTTTATCACAAAGGAGTTTTCCAATGGCTAAGGACTCAAGCTCTCAGAAATTTATCGGTAAAAATAACGCGCCGCGCGTGCAAATTGAATATGACGTAGAGCTTTACGGTTCACAAAAGAAAGTGGAGTTGCCCTTTGTTACGGGGGTCATGTCCGATCTCTCTGGGCATCGGAAAAAGCCTTTGCTGCCGATCGAAGAGCGGAAATTCCTGACCTTTGATCAGGACAACTTCAACGATCGTATGCGCGCCATCAAGCCTCGTCTGCAATTTTACGTAGAGAACACCCTGAGCGAAGACGATGCGTTGCTGGACGTGGAATTGGAGTTTGAATCGATGGATGACTTCACGCCTGGCGCCATCGCCAAACGGGTTCCGCAGATGCAACGCCTGCTTGAAGCCCGGGAACATCTCACGGAGCTGATCACCTATATGGATGGTAAATCCAGCGCGGAAGAAGTGGTGAAGAATCTGCTGGAGAAACCCGATTTTCTGCATCGTTTGGTGACGGATGCGCGTAAAACGGTCGCGGATGCGGAACAGGATGTGCAGGATTCCGGCAATAAAGGAGATGAGGAATGAGAGCGAGGCAACGACGCTATTCGGCTAAGCAGCAGGCTACGGCAGTCGCTGAAGTTGAAACGCAGGAAACGGAAAATGAGCTTGACGGTTTGCTCAAGCGTTCATTCCGGCCCAGAACGAACGAGGCTTCGGAAGCGGTTCGTCGGGCTATCGGCACGCTGTCCGAATATGCCAATAAAGGCAAGGTCAAGGTCAGCCAGGATGTCGTATTGACCATTGAATCGTTGATTGCCCAGATCGACGAACAGCTTTCGCAACAGATGAACAATATCTTGCACCACAAGGAGTTCCAGAAGCTGGAGTCCGCCTGGCAAGGTCTGAGTTATCTGGTCGATAACACCAACGTCAGCGAAACGCTCAAGATCCGGGTGTTGAACATCAGTCAGGATGAGCTGACGCGCAATTTGCGCCGCTATCGGGGCTCCGCCTGGGATCAAAGCCCGGTGTTCAAACAGATTTACGAACAGGAATATGGTCAGTTCGGCGGCGAGCCGTTCGGTTGCATCATCGGCGATTTTGAATTCGATCACAGCCCGATGAGCGTCACGCTGCTGACCGAGCTGGCGAAAATTTCCGCGGCGTCGCACTGTCCGTTCATTTCCGCCGCGTCGCCGTCGCTGCTGCAGATGAGCAAGTGGAACGAACTGGGCAACCCGCGGGATATCGGCAAGATTTTCACCACGCCGGAATATGCGTCCTGGCGCCGCCTGCGCGAAAGCAACGACTCGCGTTACCTGGTGTTGACGATGCCGCGTTTCCTGTCGCGTTTGCCTTATGGGGCGAAAACCAACCCGATCGAAGAGTTCGCTTTCGAGGAGTCCGTCAGGCCGGATGTGGATGATGATTTTTCCTGGGCCAACTCGGCGTATGCGATGGGCGTCAACATCAACCGCGCGTTCCATGAGTACGGCTGGTGTTCGAAGATTCGCGGCATCGAATCCGGCGGCTCGGTGGAAGAACTGCCCGCCTACGCGTTTCCATCCGATGAGGGCGGATATGAACTGACGTGCCCGACGGAAGTGGCCATTTCCGATCGGCGCGAGCAAGAGCTTTCCGACGCCGGGTTCTTGCCCCTGGTCTATCGCAAGCATTCCGATTTCGCCGCTTTTATCGGTTCTTGCACCATGCACGCGCCGGCGAAATACGAGGATCCCGACGCGACGGCCAACGCCAAGCTGTCTTCGCGCTTGCCTTATATTTTCGCCACGTGCCGATTCGCGCACTATTTGAAATGCATCGTGCGCGACAAAATCGGTTCTTTTCGGTCCAGGGACGATATGCAGCTGTGGCTGAATGACTGGCTGATGAACTACGTCGATGGCGATCCTTCCGTCTCGACCGAGGCGACCAAGGCGCGTCGTCCATTAGCCGCCGCCGAGGTGCGCGTTGAGGATGTGGAAGACGATCCGGGTTATTACCGCGCACATTTCTATTTGCGCCCGCATTACCAGTTGGAAGGCATGACCGTGTCCTTGCGACTTGTATCAAAACTTCCGTCAGCCAAAAAAGATGGGAGCAGATAAGTTACGGCTGGTCATTGGTTTGGATATTGCCGACGTTAATTATTAAATGGCGTTGGTGGGAATTGATATTTCATTGAAATTTAGTGGCGCTGTTTTTTACGCTATTGCTATTTATTAATGGCTAATGGGTTCTCATTGTCGCTATTTCAATGATCGCGTAGGCAATATAACGACTTATCTGAATAGACTTTTCAATTAACGAAGTAGACCTATCAGTCAAGGAGACAAAAAATGAGCACGAAAGCTTTAGTAGACTATTTTTTGAAAATTGAGGGTGTTGATGGTGAATCACCCGACCAAACCTACCCTGGCTGGATTCAGCTGCAAGCCTGGCAATGGGCGGAAGAAAACGCCGGCCGTTGGGGGTTCGGGAGCGGCGGTGGTTCAGGCAAAGTCGAGATGAAAGACTTTGAGTTTCGCATGGTGAGCAATAAGGCTTCGCCGAAACTGTTCCTGATGTGCGCCACCGGCGAGCATATTCCTCAGGCAAAACTTGTTTGCCGTAAATCAGGCCAGGGTCAGCAAGACTTCATTGCCGTGACCTTCAGCAACTGCCTGGTTTCCTCATTCAAGACCGTGGGTAATATGCCGCTGAATTCCACCATCGGTACTGAAATCGATACCGTGCTGCCAACCGACGTTATCAAGCTGAATTTCGCACGTATCGAAGTTGAGTACAAAGAGCAAAACAATGATGGCTCCATGGGTGCGGTAATTAAGACGGGGTATGACCTCAAGCTTAATGCCCGTATCTGATCATTGATGTCACAACACTAATTGCAGGCTGTCTGCCCGCAGCGATTGCGGGCAGACATAAGCCTTATCGCGAGGTGTTAAATGAAAGCGTCATTGCCCATGCTATTCGATAAGCTCAGCGTGAGACATCAAAGCGCCAGCGCCGATAATTGGCGGCGTGTTTTGGTGCGTGATATCGAATTTTTACTGAATGACGCATCGCGCAGCGCTGATTTGAAACTTCATGATTATGCGCACAGCGAAAGTTCGGTATTGAATTATGGCCTGCCGTCGCTGAGCCAACGCATACCGATTAATACCGATCCGTTAACGCTGGCGAGACATATACAAAGAATCATTACTTCGTTTGAGCCGCGTCTGGATCCGAAAACGATTCGTGTGGTGCCTGTAGTGAATGAACGCCAATCGTATGTGCTGGCGATTTTATTCGATATTTATGGCACCTGCTCATTACCGGGTGACGAAATGCTGGTTAATTTGCGCATCGCTCTTGATTATTCCTGTGGCGCCGTACACGTATTTGATTAATAGGGGTGACTATGTTCAGTGAGCGCTTTCTCCAATTATATAATGATGAGCTGCGTTATTTTCGCGAGGCCGGTCGTCAGTTCGCCTCTTCTCATCCCCAGGTCGCCCAGCATTTAGGCATGCATATCGACGGCGTGCTGGATCCTTTCGTTGAGCGTCTGTTGGAGGGCTCCGCGTTCCTTTGCACCCGCATCCAGGAAAAGCTGAACAATGAGCAGCCGGAATTTGCCCTGCAAATGCTCTCACGCCTGGCGCCGCTGTGGTATACGCCGGTTCCCGCGATCGCCACCGTCGCGATTAAGCCCGATCTCTCTTTTCCCCAGTGGCACAGCCAGGTTGACCTGCCGCGCGGGAGCCGCATGACCCTCAACGATATCTCGCTGAACAACAAACCCGCCACGTTCACCACGGCGCGGCATATTAAAGTGCAGCCCGTTGAGATTTCACTGGCGGAATGCGAGATTTTGCCGCCGCACCATTTGCCTGACGGCGCCGCCAGACACATGCAGGATTGCTCGGCCTACGTCAGGATATGCCTGACGACGCACGGCGTGCTTCCCGTCTCGGAGCTGGATCTCGAGCCGCTGCACCTGACGCTGGCGGAAGATACGGTGCGGGCCAATCAACTGCTGGCCGCGTTGCTTAATCGCACCTTGCGCATCGTGTTATGGGCGAAAAGCGACGACCGGCCAATCGTCAAAGTCTTGCAGCCGGACAGCTTGCGCCTGGGCGGCGTCAGCGATGAAGAAGCCTTGTTGCCCACCGTGGTGGGAGAGTTGCCCGGCAACCGGCTGATGCGCGAATACTTCGCCGCGCCAAGCCGCTTCTTCAGCCTGGAGCTGCATGGCGTGCAGGATTTTCTGCGCCAATGTGAACGCGTTCACGAGTTCGAGATCTTGTTCGCGCTGGAGCAACGCCCACTCACTCTGATCGGTCGCGTCAACGCCAGGGATTTTCATCTTTTCGCGACCCCGGTCATCAACCTGTATCGCCGCCATTGCTCGCCGGTGTTGCTGACGGATGAGCGCACGGAGCACCAACTGGTGGTCGATCGTTTGAACACCTCGCTGTATGAGATACACAGCGTAAAACAAGTGAAAGGCATGCTGCCCGACGGCAACCCGGTGATTTTCTCTTCGCTGCAGGCCGACGTGCAGTACGACTGCGAGCGGGAGCCGGCCGGTTATACGCTGCACCGTCGCCGGGAGCCGTCGCCCTCCAAGTACAACAATCCGCACCTGCCCAACGAAGATACTTTCATCGCCATCTCGCCGGGCAAAAGCGGCATCGACATCGACGACATCACGTCGCTCAGCGTCGAGGCGCTGGTATGCGAACGGCATCTGGTGCCGGCGCACCTTCAGCAGCCGCATTTCCAGCTGGAAACGGCGATGCCGATCCACCAGGTGGAGATCGTCCGCTACCCGAGCAACCCGGTCGCGGTGCCGAACATCAGCCAGGCGTGGCAGGCGATCCAGATGCTGGCCTCCAATCCTTTGCGCCATGCGCGCCCCGACGTTCAGGATTGTTCGGCGCTGTTGCGCGACTGGCTGTCGTTGTTCTGCCATCAGGATGACTCCAGCCAGCGCAAGCGCATCGCCAGCATCAAAAACGCCTGGGTGGAGCACCACTTCGAACGCAATCAGGGGCCGGGGCCGCTGGCCTGGATCCGCGGAGCCGAGATCGCCGTCAACTTAAGCGCCAACCATCATGCCGACCACGGCGCCTATCTGTTCGGCAAAATATTGCACCACGCGTTGAGCCAATACGGCGACCTGAACCAAACGTTAAGCATGAAGCTGTTGCTGGATGGGGAAACCCACGCCGACTGGGGGGCGCTCTACTATGGCTGATATGTCGTTGATGCGTGAAACGGCGCTCTCGTTGGAGCCGGCGCCGACGCCGGGGGCGCAAAGCGAAAGCGCGGGCCAGGCCGAAATACGCGGGCTGTCCAATCGACAGGATTTTTTCGAGCTGCTGCGGCGTATCGAACGCGCGCAGCCGGATGCGCCGCGGCTCGGCGTCTCCAACGATCGCAGCCGCGAAAGGCTCTGCATTACCCAGCCGGCGGATATGGCGTTCGCTTCGCGTGAAATCGCCTCTATCGTGCAGCGCCCTAAGCAAGTGCTGATTCAGGCGCGGCATTTCGGCATGTTCGCCCCCTACGGCCCGCTGCCGATCCATGTGACCGAGCACGCGCGCACCGAAGTCATCGCCAGACGCAACCAGGCGTTCCAGCAGTTCGTCGGCATCGTCAGCCAGCGCTTCGCCGTATTGCACTACCGGGCCTGGGCGCAGCTGAAGGCGATGATCGGCCATGAGCATGACGATGATAAAAACCCGTTCTTGCGCCATTTGCGCCAGACGGTGGGCGTCGATACGGCGCTGACGGTGAACCCGCATATCCAGCGCCTGCGCGAGGCGTACCCCGGCACTTATCTGCCCGGTCGCCGCTCGCTGCGGCAGCTCAACAAGATGTTGGCGGCCTATTTCGCCGTTCCCATCACGATTACGCCGCGCTACGCCAAGTGGATCGACGACGGCAAGCAAAGCGGCAGCCAAAAGCTGGGCAAGTTGGGCAGCACGCGCATCGGCAGCCGCTTTTTCGATGCCCAGTACGGCGCGCATATTCAGATCGGCCCGCTGGGGGCCCCGCAGTATCAGCAGTATCAGCGCGGCAGCCGGCGGCTGCAGGCGCTGGTGAGCATCTGTCATGACTTTACGAGCCATCAGCTGATGCTGGATGTCAGCCTGCTGATTGCCACGGAGCCGGGCATGGCGGCGCAGCTGGGCGGCAAGTCGCTGAGTAAAGACAGCTGGCTGAAACCTAAGACAGGGACGTTTAGGCAGCTGGTTTATCAATCAACAACTTAATATAAGGAAATTTAAGGTGTATCAACGAGAACGTCTTTTTTCGCGATTGGGCCACTTTGCCTATCAGTCGTTCGTCGAAGCGACCAAGCTGTGCCGAACCTTCAGGCACGAATACGTGGAGCTGGAACACTGGCTGAAAGTCCTGGTGGACAAGGAACGCGGCGACTTGCCGATGATCCTGGCGCACTACGCCATCAACAGTCAGCGCATCAGCGATGCGTTGGATCGCATTCTTCATACCTTGCCTAACCGGACGAATGCGGTGGTGGATCTGTCGACGCAACTGGAAACGGTGGTGGAAAGAGGGCTGCTGATGAGCCAGCTCGCCGAAACGCCGTCCGGCGGGGTGCGCACCATTCATATCCTGGTCGGCATTCTGCAGGATCCCACGTTGCAGCGCAGCCTGTACCGGCTGAGCGACGAGTTCAAAAAACTGCCGATCCCGCAGCTGTTCGACGATTATCCGGCGATTCTGGCGGAGTCCGTCGAGCATGAGGAAGAGGAAGAAGAGGTCTACAGCGCCCACGGCGATGCGCCGGAGGCGTCCGAGACGGTCGATATTCTCGATAAATGGTGCGCCGATCTGACCCGCCAGGCGCGCGACGGTGAAATCGACCCGGTGATTGGCCGCGAAGCGGAGCTGCGCCAGGTGATCGACATCTTGCTGCGTCGCCGGCAGAACAACCCGATTTTGGTGGGCGAAGCCGGGGTCGGCAAAACGGCGGTGGCAGAAGCGCTGGCCTGCAAGATAGCCCAGGGGCAGGTGCCGCCGCTGCTGCAGGGCGCCCGGCTGCTGTCTTTGGATCTGGGGCGCATGCAGGCCGGGGCGAGCATGAGGGGCGAATTCGAATCGCGCCTGAAAGCGCTGATCGACGCCATCGCGCATTCGGCGGTGCCGGTGATCCTGTTTTGCGACGAGGCGCATACGCTGGTGGGCGCCGGCGGGCAGGCCGGCACCGGCGACGCCGTCAACCTGTTGAAACCGATGTTGGCCAGGGGGGCGCTGCGCATGGTGGCGGCGACGACCTGGTCGGAATACAAACAGTTCATCGAGCCGGATGCCGCGCTGACGCGCCGTTTCCAGTACGTGTTGGTTTCTGAACCCGACGAAGAGAATGCGGTGAACATGATGCGCGCCATCGCCCCGCATTTTGCGCAGCACCACAGCGTCAAGATCCGCGAGTCGGCGCTGCAGGCGGCGGTGCATTTGTCGCTGCGCCATCTGCCGTCGCGGCAACTGCCGGACAAAGCCATCAGCTTGCTGGACACCGCCTGCGCGCGGGTGGCGCTGAGCCAGCATGCGCTGCCTGAAAAAATCGAGTCACTCGAGGCCGGGTTGGCGGTGAAGCGCACCGAAATGAACGGCCTGCAGGAGGAAAGCAAATTCGACGATCTGGCGCTTACCCGCATCACTGAATTGCAGCAGACCCTCAGCGACATGGAAGGTGAACTGGATGCGCTGCGTCAGCGGCAGGCGCAGGAGCAACAGGCGGTCACCACCTTGCTCGACGCGGAGCGGCAGTCGCCGGAGCGCTTGCCGCAGTTGGCCTCCGAGCTGGGAGCCTTGCAAGACGGCGGCCTGCCGTTGGTGTATCCGTGGGTGGACGACCGCGTTGTGGCGGAGGTGTTGTCGGATTGGACCGGCATCCCCACCGGCCGCATGCTGCAAAGCGATCTGGACAATGCGCTCAATCTCAACCAACTGCTGAGCCGCCAGATATTCGGCCAGCAGACGGCGATCGATGAAATCGCGCAGGCGGTGCGCATCTCCCGCGCCGGCATTCAGGCGCACGATCGGCCATTGGGCGTTTTCATGCTGTCCGGCCCGAGCGGCGTCGGCAAAACGGAGACCGCGTTTGCGCTGGCGGAGGCGATGTACGGCGGCGCGCATAACCTGATCGTCTTCAATATGAGCGAGTTTCAGGAATCGCATACCGTTTCCACCCTGAAAGGGGCGCCGCCGGGCTATGTCGGCTACGGCAAGGGCGGCAAGTTGACGGAGGCGGTGCGCCGCAAACCTTATTCCATCGTCTTGCTCGACGAATTCGACAAGGCGCATCCCGATATCCACGAGGCGTTTTATCAAGTCTTCGACAAGGGCGTGATGGAAGACGGTGAGGGCCGCATGATCAGCTTCCGCCAGTGTTTCATTTTAATGACGAGCAATATCGGCGCCGGCGAAATAGAAGCGACGCTGGCGGAAACGCCGGATCTGAAAACCGAAGCGCTGCGGCCGATGCTGCACGACGTGCTGGCGCGCTTCTTCCCGGCGGCGCTGTTGGCGCGCATGAACGTCATTCCCTACGTGCCGCTTTCTACCGAAGCGATAACCCATATCGCCACCAAACAGATTTCGCGTTTACAACAGCGTTTGCACAAAGAAGTGGGCGTGTCGCTGGTGCTGGAAGGCGACATTCCAGGCTGGATAGCCAAACGCATCAGCGCCCATCCTTCGCGCGGCAGAGCGGTCGAGTCGCTGCTGCAGCAGGTGATTTTGCCGCCCATCAGCAATGAAGTGCTGCAGCGCAAACGGACGGGACAGGAACTGCAGAATATCCAACTCATGGTCGAGAACGATAGTTTAAGTGTTTATTTCGACTGATTTTTAATTTGCCGCCGGCCCGCAAACGCGGGGCGGGGTTCGATATCGGATCAGAGAGGTTGTTATGCCTTTAATCGAAATTGATAACCCGGTGTTAGCCGAATTAAATGCGTTTCCACTCAGCTTCACCACCAAAGAAGGGTTGTCGAGCAACTCGCAATATACGCTCGAATTCGAATGTGAACAGGCGGACGTTGATTATGAATCTCTGCTGGGTCAAGGGATCAGCATTCAAATAGAAAGGCCGGATTTCGGCGCGCGGCCGTTTTACGCTTACGTGATCGGCGCCTCCGATTCGGGGCAGCATCAGGATAAGTTCGTTTATAAGCTGGAGCTGAGCACCTGGCTGTGGTTTTTGATGCAGAACCGCAACAGCCGCATTTTCCAGGATTTGAACGTGCTCGACATCATCGAGCAAATCTTTTCGCGCTACGGTTTTGCCGACTACCGTCTGGATATTCAAGGCACTTATCCGACGCGTGAATATTGCGTGCAGTTTTCCGAAACGGATTTCGCGTTTATCAGCCGCCTGCTTGAAGACGAAGGCATCTGGTATTACTTCGATCACGCCGAGGATAAACACACGCTGGTGATCACCGACCGGCAGAATTTCGACGATCTGGATTTCGGTTACGCCGTGTTGCCGTTCATGCCGGACAGCGAAGAAAACCGCGCCATCCGCGAAGGGATCCAGCGCATCCAGCGTTCACGCAAAGTGCGCCCGAATGAAATCGTGCTGCGCGACTTCGACTTCCAGAACCCGCGTAAAAACCTGCAAACCAAGGTGGAAGAGAGCCGCCTCGGCCTGCAGAACACCCCGTTGGAGTGGTACGACTACGCGGCGGGTTATGTGGATACCGAACGCGGTGAAAACCTGGCGCGGCTGCGCCTTGAAGAAATGCAAAGCGACGGCCATCTGCTGTTTGGCGAGAGCAACGCCGTCGGGTTGATGGCCGGCAAGGATTTCTCCTTGATTTTGCACCCGGACGCCAACCGCAATCGCCGCTTCAAGCTGACTCGCTGCGACTATGTGTTCGTGCAAGACGGCCCGGACAGCAGCAGCGACGGCCGCAACGTCACCTGCCGTTTCAATGCGTTGAACGACGACGTGCCGTTCCGCCCGCTGCGCGAAACGCCAAAGCCGCAGATGCCGGGCATCCAGAGCGCCACCGTGGTCGGCGCGCCCAACTCCGAAGTGCATACCGACAAATTTGCGCGCATCCGCGTGCATTTCCACTGGGATCGCTACAAAACCACCGAGGAAGACAGCTCTTGCTGGATCCGCGTGGTGCAGGCCTGGGCCGGGAAAGGCTGGGGCGTGATCGCCATGCCGCGCGTCGGTCAGGAAGTGCTGGTGACCTATGTCGACGGCGATCTCGATCGTCCGATGGTGACCGGGATTGTGTATAACGGCGACAACCCGCCGCCTTATCAGTTACCTGAATACATCAACTACTCGGGCATGGTGTCGCGTTCGCTGCGCTTCGGCAAGCCGCAGCATGCCAGCCAGTTGACCTTCGATGACAACCGCAACAACGAACGCGTCATGCTGCATGCCGAACGCGATCTGCAAACCACGGTGGAGCGCAACCAGGCCACCGAGGTGGGAATGGACAAGTTCGACATCATCCGCCGCACCTTTACCGACTGGTTCACCAACCACGTCTCTTACAAGGATTACGTCTTCAGCATTACCGGGTTTGACGCCTCGATTAAAGGCGTCAGCGCGTCGATGACCGGCGTCAGCCTCACCGCCACCGGCGTGAGCACCTCGTTTACCGGCGTCAGCACCTCGTTCACCGGCGTGAGCACGTCATTTACCGGCGTGAGCACTTCGTTCACCGGGCTGAGCACCTCGTTCACCGGGCAGAGCACCAGCTGCACCGGCGTATCAAACTCGATGACCGGCGAAAGCAACTCCTTCACCAGCATCAGCAACAGCATGACCGGCGAAAGCAACAGCTACACCACGGTCAGCACCAGCCAGACCGGCAGCAGCACCAGCTTTACCGGCGTCAGCGTCAGCACCACCGGCTCGTCGACCAGCACCACCGGCTGCAGCATCAGCACCACCGGATCGTCGACCAGCACCACCGGCTGCAGTATCAGCACCACCGGCAGCAGCGTGAGCACCACCGGCAGCAGCGTCGGCACCACCGGCAGCAGCGTCAGCAGCACCGGCAGCAGCGTCAGCAATACCGGCAGCAGCGTCAGCAATACCGGCAGCAGCACCAGCACGACAGGGGTGTCGATCAGCTATACCGGCGCGTCACTGTCCGAGACCGGCGTCGATTTGAAAAAAGTCGGGATGCAAAGCAAAAACTAACGAGGCGCGGCAATGAGAATCATACGGCCACAGCAATTGGTGGCGATTAAAGGAAGTTACCAGATCGGGACAGACAGCCGGCTCGGCATCAGCGTCGTGGCCGGATGCTACCTGTCCCGGCCTGAGCACTTCGTGAACGAAGCCGAAATCTGGGAGGCGTGGAAGCGCGTGCCGCTCAGCCTGCCGATATTGGATGTTGCCGAGCCGAAGCCGTTCGCCGAATACCTGATCGCCGGCCATGCCGGCATCGGTCAGCCGGTGAAAACGCTGAATGTCAGCGCCGACATCGGCGGGCTGAAGCGCCGTTGGCGGGTCGAGGGCGAGGGACGGCGCGGCGCGATGGAGGTGGAACCCTTCCTCAGCGTGCCGCTGGATCACACCTCCGCCTGGGGCGGCAAAGACAACAAGGAGAACCCGTTTGGCCGCGGCTGCAATGACGGGCTGCGGCCGCTGCTGATGACGCTGTCCGCCGAGGGGACCGCGCAGGAGCGCTCTCCGCTGGCGGCGCCGGCGCCGGTGCCGCACGAGTTTGCGCTGCGCAAGGCGCACATCGATAAGGTGGCGGGCCAGATCGCCGGCAAAGCCTATCTCGAGACGGCATTCCCCGGGCTGCCGGCCAATATCGATCGGCGTTATTTCCAGATGGCGCCGCCGGCGCAGTGGTTGCCGGAAGCGGCGTGGCCGGATCGGGTGCCCTTCGAGCTGCAGGGCGTCGGCGCGCAAAGCGAGGCGATTCGCGGCGAGCTGCCGGCGGTGCGCGGACGGGCGTTCATCCGCCGTCACGATAGCGACAGCCTCGAGGAAATCGAGCTGCAGCGCAAAACGCTGTGGTTCCTGCCCGACAGCGACATCGCTTTGCTTATCTTCACCGGCAATGCGCCGTTGACGCATCTGCTGGACGAGTCCATCGAGTCCGTCATGCTGGCGTTGGATCGCTGCGATGCGCCGCGCTCGTTCGACTATTTCCAACAGGTATTCCGCAAGCGCAGCGACGATGACGCCTCGCCCTTTGAGTTTCTGTTCGATCCGGATCTGATGCCGGCGGAGATGGGATTGAACGTCATCCAGGCGGTGTCGGATCACCCCAGCGATTTGCGTTACGATCCGTCGCCCACCTCTCTGGGCGATTCCGCCGTGTTCTATCAACGTATCCGCGAGGCGATCGCCTTGCACCAGCAACAAGCGGCGGCGGAGCCTGTTTCCGTGACGTTGCCCGACTTGCCGGATCTTCCCGCTGAAGACGGCAATGACGCGTTTTTCCCCGATAGCGCGACCGTGGAAGGGAAGACTTTCACCGGTTTGCGCTGCGAGGCGCTGTCGGGCCGGCATTTTCTGCAGTGCCGCTTTGAGCGCTGCGATTTCTCGCAGGCTTCCCTCGACAGCTGCACCTTCGAAAACTGCGTTTTTGATGCGGTCAATTTGACGCAGGCGGCGCTGCGCCAGATCCGCATGATCTCGTGCACGCTGCAAAAGCCGTTGCTGGCGGAAAGCGTGTGGCAAGAGGCGGTTTTCGAACGGGTGACGCTGGCGGAGCCTCAGGGGCAAGGGCTGCGCGCCGACCACGTGAAGCTGGATAACTGCGTTTTCGAGCGGGGCGATTTCACCGCGAGCCGCTTTGAACACGCGGCGATCGGCAACGGCATGTTTAATGGCGCGACGCTGATCCGCGCGCAGTTTCTGCAAGGCGAGCTGGACGCGTGCGTGTTTAACCGCTGCCTCGCCGAAGAGGCGGTTGCGCTGGAGATGACGCTCACCAAAAACTCGTTCCTTGGCGGCAACTGGCGCGGCGTGCGCTTCGAACGCTGCCGCGTCGAGAGCCTGACGGCGGGCATGCAGGCGAACTTTTCCCACGCCGTGTTCAGCGATAGCTGTTTCACCAAAGTGGGATTGAAAGCGGCGCGCATGGAGAGGTGCCAACTGCTGTACAGCGTTTTCACTGAATGCAACTTTGACGAGGCCGATCTGACGGCCTGCGCGATCGCCGGCTGCGATCTGGCCGGCGTGCGGTTTAAAGACAGCCTGTTGACGCACTCACGTTGGCAAAACAGCAGCGCTCAGCAAGGCCTGTTTTATAACGCCGATCTGCGCGATGCGGAATTTGACCAGTGCAATCTGGCGGCGGCGCATCTGGCGATGACCTGGCAGGACGCCGGCACGCGGTTCAGCGGTTGTCTGCTGGAGCGCGCGTGTTGGGTGCCGCGCAGAATCATTCATGGGGACTATGCGCATGAAAACTGAAAGCCGCGTGATTCAACAGGCGCTGCCTGACCGAGAGGCGATCGAACTGGAGGTCGCCCAGGCGGTGGCGCAGACGCCGCCCATGTCGCGGATCTTCAAGAAACGCCGGTTTCACGATCGCGAGCTGAAAGGGTTGACGCTGAGCGACTGCTTTTTCATCGACTGTCATTTCGAACGCGTCACGTTTGAAGGCTGTGATTTGCGGGCGGTGCGCTTTGAGGGCTGCACCCTGCAGCAGGTCAACGTGGTCGGCGGCAGCCTGATGCGCCTGTCGTTCAACGAATGCCGGTTTGAGAACCTGACGCTGCAACAGGGGCTGCTGTGCAATTTGGCGTGCAACGACACCACGCTGCAGGGGTGTTACGTCGGCGATTGTCTGCTGGATGACTGCGGTTTGATCCGGTGCGAGGTCAACGGCGCGGAAATTGAACGCAGCAGCCTGGGGCATCTGGCCGTGCAGTCCAGCACCCTGACCAACCTGATGTTTCACCAGGACGTGATACAGGACGCCAACTGGTACGCCTGCCAGCTCACGCAGTGCCTGTGGCAGGCGTCGACCCTCGAGCGCCACATCATGGGGAGCTGCCGGCTGGAGACGTGCAGCTGGCAGACGATCGCGGGGCAGGCGCGCATCTGGTTCACCTGCCGCCTGTCGGGCTGCACTTTGGCTCAGCTACAGCTGCAGGGCGCCAGTTTTCACCGCAGCGAGCTGGAGGGGTGTTCGTTCGCCGACAGCGATCTGACCTCGGCGATCTTCGCTGAAGCGCAGGCGCTGCGCTGCGATTTCGAGCGCGCGACGCTGATCCTGGCGCAGGGGCAGAAGGCCCGGTTCAGCGAATGTGCGATGGGCGGCGCCAACTGGGGGCGCGCCATCTTGCCGCAAGCGGAATTCAGGGCGTGCGATCTGGCGTTAGCCAATCTTGAGCAGGCCGAACTGCGGGAAGCGAACCTGATCGAACAGCCGTTGACCGCCGCTCAGCAACAGAGCGCTCGCCTGCATGGCGCGCAGCGTCATCGCGCCGAAAACGTGCCGCTTACCGCCGATCCGTTCTTGAGCGCGATCGACGCCTGGTATGCGCATCAACAACCGGGGCCGCGGCAACCGTCGTATCAACGGCCAACAGGAGTAAGCAGATATGTATAAATCCAGAAGAGAGCATCAGAAGGTCTATGCCAACGCCAGGGTGACGCCTTTGCAGTTGGTGCGCAGCGCTCCGCTTCCCGAACAAGGGGGGCGCAAGGTGGTGACGCTGGCGGCCGACGCCAACGGCGGTCTGTATGTCGATGGCATGCGCGCGCATTGTCTGGCGGTCGCCACCAGCTGCCTGGTTCAGCCGCTGGCGGGCGATCGCGTTTGCGTCATCGCCGACGGCGACAAGTTGGTCATCACCGAGATCCTGTCGCGGCAACAGGCGAACGCCGTCATGACGCTGGACAGCCGCTGCGCCAACTTGCGCATCGTGGCGCCCGAGATAGAGCTGCAGGGCGGCAAGCGGCTGACGCTGCGCAGCCCGCACTTCACGCTGCTGACGCGCAGCAGCCGTTGGGTTGCCGAAACGCTGCACCAAATCTCTCAACGCCTGTTTGTGCGCAGCAAGCACGCGAGCCGGCGGGTGGAGGAAACCGACGAGGTGCTGGCCAAGCACATCATTCAGGATGCGCGGCAATCCCTCGTCATCAACAGTGAAATTGGTTCCCTGAAGTCTTCGGCGGTGCTGAAGATCGACGGTGGCCAGATACATATGGGGTAAACCACCATGACTGCAGCCAATACCAACATGGGCGGGATCGGCTTTGCCGGCTGCGACCCGATGATACCGGCGCCGGGCCCGAACACCTCGCCCAACAACACCGGCATACCGAACGTGCCTAACATTTTCATTTCCGGCGGCAATGAACAAAACCTCGGCACCACTCGTGTGGCCACCGCCGATTCGGGCGGAGTGATCGGCGCTGCCTCGGGGACGCATTCGGCCCAGGCGCAGCCGGTGCAGGGATCGGGTAAGTATTTCTCCGGCGGCATGCCGGTCACGCGGCTAGGTGATTCCAGCACGACGAACAACAACAACATGGTCTGCACTCAGGTCGCGCCGAGCCAGACCAAATGTTTCGTTAATGCATAGGAGTTCAGCATGGTGAAAACGCTCCGGGGGATTGCGACAGGGGGACTGTTGGCGGTGGGGATGCTCGGCGGATGCAGCTGGTTTTCTCACGATGAGGCTGCGGATGCGGGGCGTCGGTTGCGGTTTATCGACGTCGAGGTGACCGCCAACGACAACGTGAACCCGAATGCCGCCGGGGAGGCGCAGCCGGTCAAGGTGTGCGTGATAGAAACCAATCGCTCGGGGTGGATGCCTGAGGGAATTGGCGACGGCGCCCCTTGCCGCGAGACGGCGCCGTCGGAAGGGGCGCTGAGCCGGCACCAGAGCATTTTGCAACCGAGGGAGACGTTGCGTTATCGCTTCGAGGTGCCGGCGGGGCAAGAGCGATGGGTCGTCGTCGGGGCGGAGTTTCAGCAAATCAGCGGCGTGTTGCCGCTCGCCGAGCAAAAGTCCCCTGCGCAGGCTGATTCGCAAATGAAGGTGATGGTGGGGATGACGTCACTCAGCATAGTGACTAACGACAAAATGGATGAATGACATGTTACCTAAACAACGCGTCGCCTGGGTAGAAGGCATGTTGATGGAACCGCAGCATTTCCAGCAGCAGGAACGTTTTTTCGAGCACTTGATTGAAGCGCGCTTGCGCAGCGTCGAAACCTTCACCTGGGGGTTCCTGACGCTGGAGATCGACAACGGGCTATTGGAACAGGGCAAGTTTGCGCTGAAGAAAGCCAAGGGCGTTTTCCCCGACGGCACGGCGTTCAGCATGCCTGAGGATATTCCGCTGCCGCCGCCGCTGGTGCTGGGAGAAGGCTGCCAGGGGAAAGTGGTGTGCCTGTCCGTGCTGATGGATATCGCCGGCAACGCCCAGATCGATCTTATCCAGGATGCGCGAAAAAGCAGCCGTTTTCGCACCATGGACGCCGAGGTGCCGGATCGCAACCACGGCGTCAGCCTGGAAGGGACCCCGCGCGTGTGCACGATGCAACTGGGCAGCCTGGTGACGCGGCTAAGCCTGGAGGACGCGGTCAGCAGCGCGGAAAGCGTGCTGCCGGTCGGTTTCGTGCGCGAGCTCACCAGCGATCGTCGGGTGCTGCTTGATGAGCGCGCCTTGCCGCCGATGCTGGATTTCCGCGCCATCGGCTGGCTGCCCGCTTTCACCACCGAATTGCTTGGGCTGATCAGCCAGCGTCTGGAGTCGGTTTTCCGCCCGGACGTGCATATGACGATCGGCGGGCTTTCCGAGCTGCTGGAACTGCTGTTGCTGCAAACCTTGAGCGAGTTCAATTTGCGCATCAGCCAACTGCTGGCCAGCCCGCAGGTGCATCCTGAAACCCTGTTCGACACGTTGCTGAGCCTGCTGGGGCGGCTCAGCATCATTCCCGGCGGCGAACGCCTCTGGGATCGGGCCGATTTGGTGTATCTGCACGATGAACCGCACAACTGCTACTTCCAGCTGTTTGCCTCGATTCGCCGCGCGCTGTCGCTGGTGATCGAAGCGCCGGCGGTGGCGTTGCCGTTTATCGATCGCGGCGACAGCATTTATCTGTGCCCGAACGACTCGCAGCTGCGCCTGGAAAAACTGGTGTTCGCCGTCAGCTGCGGTTTGTCCATCGAGCATCTGCGCTCGTATTTCCCCGCGCAGGTCAAACTGGGGCCGGTCGAGAAAATCATTCAGCTGATCGATCTGCAATTACCGGGCGCTCGCTTGCTGCCGATGGCCTCGCCGCCGCGGCACATACCGTATTACCCGAACAGCATCTATTTCGAGGTTGATCATGCCGACCCGATTTATAAGGAAATGATGGCCGGCTCGGCGATGGCGCTCAGCATCGTGGGTGATTTCCCCGACCTGCGTTTTGACGTCTGGGGATTAAGGCAAGGGAGGGTGGGATGAACGAATTCGAGAGAAAAATACGCGAGGCGATGGCGGTAACGCGCAACAACGCGACGCCGCGCCTTCCCGCGTCCGGCTCGGTGGGCAAAACGACGGCGGAGATCGCCGCGCTGTCCTTCGGCGCGCGGGCGCTGGCCGCCAAGCTGCGGCCGGGAAGCGCCGGGGTGGCGACGCCCCCCGAACCCAAGCCTTATGAAGCGGAAAGCGTTGCGCCGGAAAGCAGCGAGCCCGCGCCGGGCGAGCGCCCGGCCGAGGCGGCGCCGACCTCGAGCGGGCTGTTCGGCCGCGCCGCGCTGAGCAAGCCCGGCGTGATGATGGGCCATTGGGACAACCCGCTGATCGCCGCCGCTATCCCGGTCCTGCTGCAGGTGGAGCGGGTGCGCGATCAGAAACAGCTGAATCCGGGCGCGGTACGCGCGCAGATCGTGCGCGAGATCCAACAATTTCAGCAGACGCTGCTGGCGGATCACATCGCGCCGAGCGATGTGGACAAGCTGGCCTATCTGCTGTGCTCCTACGTGGATGAGTGCTGCATGAGCACGCTCGAATCCGGCGAACTGAATCTCAGCCTGCTGGTGGAGTTTTATCGCGACGCCTGGGGCGGGGAAAAGTGCTTCGAGCACCTGCAGGCCTATCTGGCCGCCTCGCCGCGCAACAAGGAGATCCTGGCGTTTTACGATCTGATCCTGTCGCTGGGCTTCGAAGGGCAATACCACGTAATGGAACGCGGCGCGGTGCTGTTGGCCGACGTGCGCAACCGTCTTGACGGCTATCTGTACAGCCAGAACCCGACGCAGACGCTGGCCGATGCCGAGCCGAGCAACGTGGTGCGCAAGGCGACCCGCATCACGCCGCTGAAGCTGCTGTGCTACGGCCTGGCCATCGCGCTGCTGGCGTACGCCTCGGCCGCCTGGTATCTGCACGATCAGTCCCGCGCGCTGCGCAACGCCATTTTGGCCTGGACACCGCCGCAGCCGCGCAAAATCAACATCATGGAGACGCTGCCGCAGCCGCTGCCGCAAATCCTCAGCGAAGGGTGGCTGGAGGTGCGCGCCGATCCGCGCGGCTGGCTGTTGATCTTCACCTCCGACGGCGCGTTCGCCACCGGGCAGTCGAAGCTGTCGGAAGAGTTTAAAAAGAAACGCAACATTGAGCGTTTGGGGGAAGCGCTGGCGCCGTGGCCGGGCGATCTGGAGGTCATCGGGCATACCGACAACAAACCGTATCGCAACACCTCCAACAACTCCAACCTGAAACTGTCCGAGGCTCGCGCGCAGACGGTCGCCGACAAGCTGCGCGAATCCTTGGCCAACAGTAAATACAACCGCACCGTGACATCGGTCGGCAAGGGCGATCAGGAGCCGCTGGACGACAACGCGACGGAAGAAGGGCGCCGCCGCAACCGCCGCGTGGACATCCTTTGGAAAATCGGCGAGAGGGAGATGGCTTCACCGTCTGCAACGTTAAATCAGGCAGGGGTAGCCGCCGAGGTCCCCGAGGATAACTAAGACATCCGCCGGCGTAGAGATAATAAGGAAATTATATGATACGTAGATCATTCATATTGGTGATTGCCTTGCTGCTGTGTGCGGTGGTGTGGTGGATTGGGCCGTTGATCGCCATCGGCACCTATCGGCCGCTGCTGTCGGTCTGGGTCAGGGGCATCATCATCGCGCTGATCCTGTGCTGGGCGCTCTGGCCGTTCGTGGCGACGTTCTTATCCTGGGTGTTCCGCCACGCGCGAGCGCCGGCCCCGGCCAAACGCAAGACCGCCCAGCGAGACCGCGTGACCTCGCGCTTTTACGACGCCTTGCGCACCTTGCAGTACGTCGGCACGGCGAAGCAGCGCACCCCTTGGCAGCGCTTCAAATACCGCCTGACGCGCCGTTACGTCAGCGAAAAGCCGTGGTTTCTGGTCATCGGGCCGCCGGGCAGCGGCAAAACCTCGCTGATCGGCGAAAGCGGCGAACGCTTCTTGCTGGCCGAGCACTATGGCCTGCAGCAGACGGTGGACGTCGGGCCGACCCAGGATTGCAACTGGTGGCTGGCGGAGAATTCGGTGTATGTCGACACCTCCGGCGAATGGCTGCAGTTGAACGGCCTGGGGGAAGAGGGCGCCAGGGCGCGCGACACCCTGTTCAAACTGATCCGCCGCCATCGCCGCCATCCGGGCATCGACGGCATCATGCTGTGTCTGGATGCGCGTTGGTTGCTGCACGCCTCGCTGACGGAGAGAAAGTCGGTCGCCGACGCGCTGCGCGTGCGCCTGCTGGAGATGGCCTCGTGGTTCCGCAGCGAGCTGCCGGTCTATCTCACCATCAGCCACCTCGATCAACTGGTCGGCGGCGAGACCTTCCTGTCCATGCTGGGTGACGATCTGTTGCAAAAAGGCATGGGCTTCAGCCTGAACCGCGCCGAACAGGGAGAAACCCCCTTCGAGCAGTATGAAACCCTCTACCGGGAGATGGTGGCGCGCGTCAGCCATCACGTGCTCGAACTGTTGCACGATGCGCCGGACGGCCAAAACCGCCAACAGCTGCTGTTCTTCACTGAATCGCTGGGGTCGCTGGGCAACCCGTTGTATTCCCTGTTAGAGCAGATCTTCCCGCAAACGCCGGTGGGCTACGCCTGCCATCTGCAGCAGGTGTGGCTGGGCAGCACCATCGCCTTGCCGCCGCAGGGGGCGATCTACAACGCGGAAGCGGCGGATATCTATGAAGCTCGCCCGACCGGGCGCATTTATCACCCGGAGCTGGATTATGCCCGGCAAGAACGCGGGGTGATGCAGCAGTCTTCGCACGCCAGGCCGCTCGGCAGCCGCATGAGCTCCCTGGGCCGCTATGTGCTGGTGCTCATTCTGTTGGCGGTCTCGTTTAACCTGCTGGCGATGCGTTACCTGTGGGAGAGCGATTACATCTCCTACATTGCGGCGCGCTTCGATGAGACAAAGCGCATCGTGCGCGAAATTCCGGTGACTAACCGCGTCAGCGACGATGTCATTTCCGCCTATGAGCAGCTGGGGTACATGAACGCGCAATTGGGCGGCGAAGTGTCGCCGGTGCCGAATCCCTATTTCGAGCACAAGCTGATCAACAGCGCGGCGCAAAAAACCTACCAACGCCATTTGCTGCAGATCTTCTGGCCGGCGGTGGAAAACTATATCGCGGACGAACTCAAGAATGACGTCTCGGCGTCCAACAAGGACGTCTACGGCACCCTGAAAGTGTACCTGATGATGGGCGAACCCTCGCACCGCTCCGCCGAAGCCTTGGTCGACTGGTTCATGGCGCGCTGGGAAACCTTTATGCCGCAGGGCTACACCGACATGAACAAAGGCATCTTTGCTTACCATCTGCGGGAGATGTTCTCTTTGCCGGACGCGCCGGTCATGAAGATGAACGGCGATCTGCTGCGCCTGGCGCGGGTGAAAGCGATGAACATTCCGATGCAGGTGCGGGTGGTGCGCCGCATCGAAGAGAAACCGTTGCCGGCGGCGATCAACGATATTTCGTTGGCCGACGCCGCCGGGCCGAACGTCTCCTTGATGCTGCGCCGCAAGAGCCAGGCGACGGTCACCGATACCGCCGTGCCGGGGTTCTATACCCGCGCCAGCTATCGCGACGTTTTCCTGGCGCAGCTCGATGACGCCGCCAAGGACATGATCGAAGAAGAGTCCTGGGTGCTGCGCGACAGCGCGGAAGGGAAAAACGCGGTGAACTCGCTGGCTTCGGCGCAGAAGCTGGCCGACGAGGCGAGGAAGCTATACCTCATCGAGTATGCCGACAAATGGGATGCTTTCATGCGCGACGTGCGCGCCCGGCCGGTCAACGGGCTTGAGGATGCGGCGATCCTGGCGCGTCAACTGTCCGACCCTTCTTCCCCGCTGGCCAATCTGGTGCGCTTCGCCGCGCGCGAAACCAGCATGACCGGCACCAACCAGGGCGATGCGGCAAGCTGGTTCGATCGCCAGCGCAATCGCATCGAGCAGCAGCGGCGCGACATCCTCGGCGAGATTTCCGGCGAGCGCGCGCGTTTTCGTCTCACGCCGGAACGCGCGGTGGAAGATCGCTTCGAGCTGCTGCGGCGTCTGGGCTATCAGCTGTTGCAGACCACCAACGCCAGCAACGATCCGCTGAGCCGCAGTTTCGAAGCGCTGTACAGCCAGTTGACCACCTTGTCCACCTCGCTGCGCGGCGGCCAGGTGGTGCCCGCAGGAGGCACGCTGAAGCGTCTGCAGTTGGATGCGGCGCGCCAGCCGGAACCGGTGCGCAGCGTGATGATGGATCTGTTGCAGGTCGGGGACAGCCAGACTATTCAGCAGAGCCAAAAGAACCTGAGCAAAGGCGCTTCGTCGCTGGCCTCCGGCTTGTGCAAGAGCAGCATCAGCGGGCGTTATCCGTTCTCGCGCAACGCCAGAGCGGAGGTCGGCATCGAGGACTTCTCGCGCATGTTTGGCCAAAGCGGCGCGATGCAGCAGTTCTTCGATGAGAACCTGGCCCCTTATGTGGACGTCAACGCGCAGAAATGGAATGCCAAACCGGGTTCAGAGGGGATCGTCAATGCCAGCACGCTGGGCGCGTTTGAAAATGCCCGCCTGATCCGCGATACCTTCTTCACCGCCGGCGACAAGCTGTCCTTCTCCATGTTCATCAGGCCGTTGTCCCTGACGCCGACCATTACGGAGGCGACCCTGGATATCGATGGGCAGGTGATTAACTACAGCCATGGCTTCAGCCAGCCTACCCGTATCGATTGGCCGGGCCCGAAAGGCGGCAGCTATGTTCGACTCACCTTCCGCACTGGCACCGGCCAGATCCAGGTCGCCAGTTTCGACGGGCCCTGGGCCTTGTTCCGGATGTTCGACGCCAGCAATCCCGTGCCGCTCGCCAGCGACAGGCGAGAGCTGACGATGTCGATGTCGTCGGTGGTGGGCGTGCTCAAACTGGAATTGCGCTCGACGATGAAAGATTTCCCACTTTGGTCACGGGCGTTGCGAGGATTCTCGTGCCCGAAAGCGATGTAAACACAACCGTAAAGAGGTGATAAACATGTTAGATCCAGCCAAAATTTTAGAAACCATGAAGGCCGGCGGCAATTTGGGCACCAATTCCCAATCGTCGCTGAGTCAACCGTTTATGCAAGGCGTCAGCAATATTCAAATGTCGGGGCCGGATGCGGCCAAGTCGGTCATGAGTAATGTGACAAAATCTTGCGATGATATGTTCGGCAATATGAAGGGCATTTTTAATGGTCTGCAATCGAATGTGAACGCACACCAAAAAATGCAAACGAGCGAGCAGCCGAAAGATTTTAATGTTTCCATGGACGATCTTCGTCCGGCGATTGCGAAAGGGTTCCCGCACGAAATGGCGGACTTCTTTTCCAAAGTGCCGAAACTGTAATCAAAAACTCGATGGATAAAATACCGGGAGGCGGAAATGCCTCCTGGTATTCACAAGGAGTGTTGCGATGATCTATGACTGGATGCTCAAAAACGCCAATAAACGCATGGGTTTTTTTATCATGGTGATACCCAGCCTGTTTTTTTGGATATTGGTTTTTCTGACCTTATCTATTTTTTGATTCTTTGATGTAAAAAAAAGCACCCGCGAAGGTGCTTAAAATGAAGCGAATTAAAAAATAGGAAGGGATGATTATGAGTTGTTATTACAGTTTAGAGATGATCTGCAATCCGCTGGAAATCAGCGCATCGACGGCCAGACCAATACCTTTACCGATGGTGCCGACAACGGTTTTGGCATCCGGGTTAACACCGGCAATCGCGGAAATGGTATCAATACCTGTACCTACCGCACTGCCAATCAGTGTGCCTACGTCACCAAAAAAACCAGCACCGTTAACTTGTTCAATTTCTACTGCGGATAGTTCTTTCATGATTGAAACTCCTTTTTCAGTTAGCCCTTTACTTCAGGCAATTTCATTATTGCAAATCAGGTCATTTTTTCAATAAAACTCGTGCTGTTTTTTTATACTATTGTGTTTTTTGTTAGATTGATTTTGCATCGTTAGATTATATATTGCCGAAACCTGGGTTTTTATATCTTACTCGCCTTGAACGGCGGCGGTTTTATGAGGTTATTATTTTAAATCGGAATGATATATACCAGAAGGGAGACCTTATGAAGGTATTGACGACGCCGGAAAGACCTTTCCGGTATGATGAGCTTGCGGATAAAATCATCCGGGAGGCCAGGAGCCGCTTGGGCTGCGCCGTTCTGCGGTTTTTAGACTGCATGATCCTGGGTTATGGCCCGCCGGTGATAGTCTTTGATATCTATAATAATCACGGTAAGTTGCAAACGTTCAAAGTCATTCTTCCTCTTGGGAGCGACAAGCAGCTAAAAAAAGATCACCTCGGGTTGGTTTCCTGCCTGGAGGCTAAAAAATTGATGAGGATAAAAAAAATATAAATCATCCCGCTCGTCAACGATGCCGCGTTATCTTTCTGCGCTGCGCATCACTCCAGAAAAATCTTTACTCCTACCAGGCATTTCTTGCGCGGGCGGCCGATGGGTTCGCCTTCTTCTTTTTTGTTGCCGTCTACATGAAAGGGCGGGAATCACTTACTGCCATAAAGTGTAGCTTTTTTTTATGCAATTTTTTTACAATAAAATGAATATGGTTATACTCTGTTTAATAGGGTCTGCGATGACCCCGCCGCCTCGTGCGAAAAAAGCATTATCCTGCCTTTATCATAAGTAAATTCCTAATGCATAAACGGATTCTCTTAACAATCAATGTCACGCAATGTTATGTTCTATATTATGTGTTTTTTCGATATTTATCTGGATATATTGCGCTCTTGGAGTAAAATTAACGTATCAGAGAAAAATCTTAGCACCGTGATGCTGATGGCAATGATGCCTTATAAATATATCTTACGATAACAATTTCCCTTGCGAAGCGCGGCCGCTTACCGCGTCTTGCTTTTGTATGCTCTCCAGGGCAGATGATTTATATAACCCTATATATAAAATGCACTTTTGCGAGGCAAGGTCTTTTTTGCTTCGCCTATAACGCTTTTTTATTAAAAAGCACGTTAAAACAAAAAATAATCACAGCAATGATATTGCAGTAAGGAGAGTGAGCAAGCGTAGTCAAAAGGGAGGTTTGTTAATGGAGCGCGTCAATATCGCTATTGTGGATAAAAATCAATTCTTCAAGCTGGGGTTGAGTCTTGCCTTGCAAGAAGGTTTTCTCACGAATGGCATTAAGGCCAAGATCACGGGAGAAGAACGTGCCAACATCATATTCAGGGCGCCGGACAAGCGGGTGTCCATAAATTTTTGTCATACCCAGCTTTTGCAGGGCAACTTTTCTTCTATTCCGCTCTATTTTTCAATATTGGAGCATAAAAAGACATTCCCTAAAATTCATTGCAATTTGGAAGCCGGAAGTATTACGCGCAAAGACAGCGTGGCGGCGATCGTGGACAAGGTCATGTTCTGCTATCGCAAGAAAAATAGTTTGGTTTCAAGCTATTGCCCGCGTTGTCGTACCCAGTTGACCTTTAGCGAGGGGAAAGTGTGCCGTTTAATCCATCTGGGCTATTCACAAAACCAAACGGCGATGTTGCTCGGCATCAGCCCGAAAACGGTGAGTATTCATAAACGTTCGGCCATGAGAAAACTGAACATCGATAATAATATTGAATTCTTGCGCTGGTTAAAAATGCACAGCGACTCTTGTTAATCAGGGAAAGGAAGCGAACGGTCCGGCGCCGTATTATCAGCGGCGCTGAGCGGTCATCTTTTATTGATTTCCGCCCGGCATGGAATCGGTTTTATAGGGAGATAAAACATGGCTGTCTTTGTGAGAGAAGCGGTTTCTCATAATCATTTCAAATTATTGCAGGAGCTTTATGGCAGAGATTTGGGCGGGGAGCGTTTCCTGCACTGGAAGCATTTGCTCGATCCGCATTGTGGGGCGCCGATGGAAAAAACGGGCATATTTTACAAGGATCAAGAACGTTATCTCGGGATGTTTGTGTCCAGCTTTTATCCCTTTAAAATCAATGAATTGTCTTTTGATGTCAATATGCTTGGCGATCTTGGGATCCACCGTCAGGTCAAATCTTCCACCGTCTTGAAAGATTTTTTCCTGCAGGCCAGGCGTTCGGATGTGGCGGCGGATATCTGCTTTTCCGATGACAGGAAGATCAGGGTTTATGAAAAGATTTTTAGAAAGTATTTAACGACCAATACGCAAATTTATCCCTTCGTCGAATTAACCTTAAAGCCTGATAAGTTTATGGCCTTTCGTTTTACCGAGGGCGACCAAGCGCGGCAGGCCAGCTTTATCAATAATCTGGGGCGAGAAAAAGATCATCGCGCATTTGAATATATTGAAAAACATCCTCTGTATCATAAAATTCATTATATCAATAAAGGCAATCTCTACGCTGTGATTGGCTGTTCCAGTGAGTGTGCCGAACTTTTGGATATTTCCAATCCTTCCAGGGAGTGTTTTTCCTGGGCCATCGGCGTTTGTCGGCACCTGCATAGCCGTTGCAAAGTGATGATCCCTATTGGTTTTTACAAGTCGATTTGCGCTCAGGCGGCGGAGGTCATTGCAGAAAAGCGCATCAACATGCTGATCGGTTATTACTCAGAAAAGATAAGCGAGCTGATGCCGAAAGAGGTTTGGGTATGCCGCATGGATCGCCGTTAAGCAGGGCACGTGTATTCTAAATGGAGTGTTTGTCATGGAAGAGATTCCTGTATCACCCTATTCAAAAGTTTTTATCGATGAATATGACCGCCATCCAGAGGGCTGTAATTACAACGTATTGGTGCTGCAGCGTATTGAGGGCGCGCTGGATCCCATCAGATTACAAGCTGCGCTGAACGCGCTGGTGCAAGATCATGTCCTGCTGAACAGCCATATTCATGAACGGAATGGCGAACTGTATTGGCGTCGCAATGACGCAATCCATCCTTTGCAGCATTACACGGACCGCACGCTGCTGACCCAAGTGATTCGCCAGCCCTTCGACATTTACCGCGGGCCGCTTTATCGTTGGGTGCTTTTCGCCGAGGGGCCGGGGCGCTATACCCTGGCGCTGGTGGGCCATCATCTGGTGATCGACGGCGCGTCTTCCGACGAGTTTTTCTCATTGGTGAGCCAGTACTATGGTCAACAGCGGCTATCGACACGCCTCGAGGCGGCCGAGATTGCCGCCATCAACCGGCAGCTGCAGCACGAGGTGGAACAACTGGCCGCCGATGGAGCGCTGGCGCACTGGCGGGCCGAAGCGGCAAATTTGGGCGCGATAGACGTGCCCTTTGAGAAAAGCGGCGCCGTGCGAAACGATGAGGCGGCCGAGCTGCGTTTCCAGCTGCCCAAAGCGCAATGGAAAGCGCTGAAGCAGGGCGCGGGAATACGGCGAATGAATGACTTTCTGGCGTTGCTGGTGCTGTGGGGCATCTTGATGGCGCGCAGCGGCAATCAGGAAACGGTCTATATCAGCTATCCGGTGTCGATAAAAAAGGGGCAAAGATTTGCGCTTGGCGGGCATGTCAACACCAGCGTGATGCCCCTCTCGCTGCGTGACGGCGAAGGCTTCGCCGCCGTTTATCAACGCGCGCTGGCGTTTATTACCGCCGCGGCGCCGCACTCGCGCCAACGGTTTAACCAACTGCCCACGCAACAGGTGGTGCAGACGCTGGGGATCCGCGCGATGCCGATTTCCTTTGCCCAAACCAACCTGCGCGATGCGGCATTGGCGCTGGCCGATTGCGCCACTTCGCCGTTGTTTGAAGCCAACCACGATATGGCCAGCGCGTCGCTTTCCCTGGAATATGAGGATCGGGCCGACAGCGATGCCTTGCAGTTCCGGTTGCGTTTTCGTCAGGACATGTTTGACGAAGATGACATGCGCGACTGCGCGGAACATTTCATGCGCTTGATGCAAGCGGCGATGCGCGCGCCTGACGCGCCTTTACGCCACCTCGCCTTTTATCCCGCCGCCGATATGCCGCCAGATGACGACGCGGCCCCCGCGTTGCCGAGAGAAACCCTCAGCGCCCGGTTTGAGGCGATCGCGCTGCGTTATCCGGATAAGATTGCGCTGGAGTTTGAGGGGCTGCATGTCAGCTACCGTGAGCTGAACGGCATGGCGAATAGCCTGGCGCGCGAAATTACGCTCCGCTACCAAGCGCTGACCGGGGTCGCCCCCCAGGCGGACACGCTGATTGCGCTGTACAGCGAGAAAAGCCTGGAAATGGTGGTGGCGCTGTTGGCGGTGCTGAAAACCGGTGCGGCCTATGTGCCGCTCTCCTGCAATTATCCTCAGGCGCGCATTCGGCATATTCTCGAAGAAACGCGCGCGCCGGTGCTCATCGCTGGGGAAAGCCTGCAGTCGGCCGCCGAGGCGCTGGCGGCGATGATGCCGCACGCCGTGTCCGTCCTCACGCTGGGCGATCTGAACCGCCTGCCGCACGAGCGGCAGAATCTGCCGGCCATCACCGGCGCCGACCGGCTCGGCGCGGTGATCTATACCTCGGGATCGACGGGGACCCCGAAAGGCGTGATGCTCGAGCAACACGCGATGTGCGGGTTGGCGACCGCGTCCGGCATCGCTGTCACGCCCGATGACGTGTTGCTCTTCCTCTCGAGCCCGGCGTTCGATGCGGCGACGTTCGAGGTGTGGGGCGCATTGCTCAACGGCGCCAAATTGGTCGTCGTGCGCGACACGGAGGATATCGCCGGCGATGTGCCGCAGCTGGAAGCCTTGCTGCGTCGGCAGCAGGTATCGATTCTGTGGGCGACGCGCAGCCTGTTCGATCATCTTTACCTCAGTCACCCCGACCTGTTCGCCGGGCTGCGCTGTCTGCTGGTGGGCGGGGAGGCGCTGACCGCCACGCTGATGCAGCGCCTGGTGCGGCAAGCCAACCGCCCGCAGCAGGTCATCAATGGCTATGGCCCGACGGAATGCACCACGTTCACCACGATGTACGCCATCGCGGCGGATGAAACCCGCAGCAGCATCCCGATTGGGCGAGCCATACCGGGGCGCGAACTTCATGTGCTGGATCGCTGGCTGCAGCCGTTGCCGCCAGGGCTGGCCGGCGAGCTGTATATCGGCGGAGACGCGCTGGCGCGCGGCTATCTCAACCAGCCGCAGCAGACGCAAGAGCGTTTCATTACGTTGAACGGGCGACGCTTGTATAAAAGCGGCGATCGGGTGCGAGAGTTGCGCGACGGCAATCTGGAGTATCTCGGCAGAAACGATTGCCAGGTGAAAATCCGCGGTTTCAGAATTGAACTCAGCGAAATAGAAAATACGATCAATGCGCTGGAGGGCGTCGAGAAATGCGTCGTGGTGGATGTCGTCCATCGCGATAGCAAGCGCCTTGCCGCGTATGTGCTGATGGCGCGGGGCGAGCCGCTGGATCCTGCCGATTTGCGCGCCCGGCTGGAGCGGATCCTGCCGGATTACATGGTGCCGTCCAGCTATGTCGCGCTCGACGAGATACCGCTGACGGTGAACGGCAAGCTGGATCGCACGGCGCTGCCCGCTCCGCAATTCGCGCAAAGCGAGCGATATGCCGCGCCGCAGAATGCGCTGGAGGCGTTGATTTGCGCCCTGTGGGCGGAGATCCTCGGCGTTGAACGGGTTGGGGTGGATGACGACTTCTTTCGTCTGGGCGGCGATTCGATCCAAAGCATCGTGTTCACCAGCGAATTGAGCAAGTCGGGCTATCACAGCAACTCGCGTGCGGTGTTCGAAACCCGGAATGCGCGGGCGCTGGCCAAGCGTATTTTGCAGCAACGGGACGCGATTGCGCCGCTCAATGAACAGGGCGAGCTGCAGGGCGAATTCGAATTGTTGCCGATTCAGCGCTGGTACAACGAGCAGCCGCCGCAACATCGCGCCTTCTTCAACCAGACTTTTTTGGTGCGGGTGCCGCCGATGTCCGCCGAGCGCGTGGCCGATCTGGTGAACGGGCTGGCGTCGCGCCATGACATGCTGCGCGCGCGGTTTAGCGCCGACGATGCCGGCGCGCTGGTCGCGCAGCGCTATCTGTCGGTGGCCGACGGCGGCCCTTCATGGGGATACTATGACCTGGCGCTTTGTCGCCAAAGCCGCGCCGAACTTCTGCATCAATGGCAATCGGGGTTTGATCCGGTAGAAGGGCCGCTGTGCCGCTTCGTCTACATTTTCGACAGCAGCGCGCCCGGCTACGCGTTGATGTTCTGCGCATTCCATCATCTGATCATCGACGTGGTGTCCTGGCGCATCATCGTCAGAGACATGCGACGGTTGCATCAGGGCGAATCGCTGTCGGCGAAAGGCACCAGCTACCGGCAGTGGGGCGAGACGTTAAGGCACTACGCGGCGAGCCGGCATGACCAATGCGCTTACTGGTTGGCGATGATCGCCGGGCAACCCGATTACGCCACGCTCAGCGAGGGGGCGCAGAGTCCGGCGTTTTGCCGCTTAGAGTGCGACGCGGCGTTGACGACGCTGTTGATGGACACCTGTCATCAGGCCTACCGTACCTCGACCCGCGAGGTGTTGCTGGCGGCGCTGGCGCCGGTGCTGCAGGCCTGGCATGGCCGTGCGGACAGTTACCTGACGCTCGAACACCATGGCCGCGATATCAATGACGATAAGATCCAGCTCGACGACACTGTCGGCTGGTTCACCGCCTTACTGCCTTTGCGCATCACCGCGCATCAGAGCCCAAAACACACGCTGCGCGCCATCAAGGACACATTAAGAAAGATGCCGGATCACGGCATCGGCTATTCGGCGCTGAAATACGGTTCAGCGTCGGACGACGAAGCGATAGCCTGTCTGCGGCGCCACCGCTTGCCGGCCATTTCATTCAACTATCTCGGCGTCTTTAACGAACAGACTGACGACGCCCTGTGGGCCTTGATCGACCAAACGGCGGATCTGGAAAACGGCGCGCTGCCGGCGAGCGACAATGTGCTGGATCTGGTGCTCTACGTGCACGGCGACCGGCTGAGCATCGTGATGTCGGGCTTATTGCCGCAGGCGACGCTGGCCCGGCTCGGTTCGCACTATAGGGCGAGCGTGTCGGCGCTGGTCGAACACTGTTGCCACGAGGCGAGCCAGGGCGTTCGCCTCGCCAGCCCGGGGGACTTCCCCCATGCCGACGTCAGCCTCGCCGAGTTGGACCACTGGCAGCAACGTCATCGCATCGCCGCCGTTTTCGAGGCTACGGTCACGCAGCGGGAACTGATGTATTTCAACCGGCTTAACCACGAGTATCAGATCGATCAGGCCGTTTATGAGGTGGCCGGCCCGCTGCAGCCGGAGGTGTTGAACCAGGCCTGGTCGCTGGCGCTGCAGCGCTTTGAAATGCTGCGCGCCGGGTTTGGCGATCAAACCCGCCGTGGGCGGCCCAACGTCTTCATCTGCGAGACGCTGCAGGCGCCGATCGCGATCGAGGATTGGACCGATGCGCCGCCGTCCTCGCTGGAAGAAAGGATGGAAGCGCTGTTGGCCCGGGAACGAGAAACCTCGTTTGAGCTGGATGCGCCGCCGTTGATCCGCTGGCGCCTGATCAAGTTGAACGCCGATGAGCACTATTTGGTGCAGACCTTTAACCATATCTTGTTCGACGGTTGGTCCCTCGGCGTTCTGTTCGAACACTGGTTCAACGACTACCTCACCTTGCTGGAAGGGGGCGCGCCGGCGCTGGAAATTAACCGATTTGAGCCGTTCGCCGCTTATGTGCGCGCGCACGGCGACGATCCCGAAGCGCAGGCGTTCTGGACGGACTATTTGCGCGGAGCGCCGGTCAACCAACGTTTGCCGTTGAGCGCTGCGCCGGATGCCGCGCCGCAGGGGCGACGCATGCGGCAATATGGCGCGGAATTCACCGCGGAACAGGTGGCAAGCCTCACCGCGTTTTGCCGGCGCCAGGGGATCACGGTCAATCAACTGACGCAGCTGGCCTGGATGCTGGCGCTGGCCGAAGCGCTGGCCTGTGACGATATCGCGATCGGCACGACCATGAGCGAGCGCCCGGCGGACATTGAGCAGGTGCAGACGCTGTTTGGCCTGTGTGTCGCCAGCCCGGTGCTGCGCCTGCAGGCGATTCGCCGCCGGCCCATTTATGCGTTGCTGGCCGATATCGCGGATTCCCAGACGCTGAGGCAGAAGTACGCCTTTTCCGAACTGAACCGCTACGACGAACAATGGGTGCCCACTTCGCCGTTCGGCAGCCTGTTTGTGTTTGAAAACATGCCGCAACCGCAGAAGGATCCGCGCTTGCCGTTTACGTTCCGGGTGACGGATATCGTCAGCGGCAGCAACCACCAGACGGTGCTGTGCTTGTTCCCCGAAGCGGAACGGCTCGCCATTTCACTGTTTTATGATTCTCATGAGATAGCTCAGGAGAGCATCGTTGCGGTAGGACGCCGTTTTCAGGCCATTGCGCTCGCGATCGCCCACCTTCCGCCCGACAGCGAAATCCGCGCCGAAGACGGGATTATCCAGGCGGAGGAGGCGTGATATGTGGCTTGCTATCGACGGCAAAATAAAATACCGGGCGATCGTGAGCGATCTTGACGGAACCTTGCTGGATCCTGCCGGGAATCTGTCTGATCTGACGGTGGAAACGCTCAATATCCTGCATGCCCGCGGGCTGGAAATCGTCATCGCGACAGGCCGTTGCGATGCGGATGCGCGCGGGATTGTGGATGGCTTGGGGTTCTCGCCGGCGATCGTCTCCTGCAATGGCGCGATGGTCAATATCGAGGGGCGGCCGGTGGCGGATAAACGCTATTTCCTGCCTCGCGACAGCCAAATGATGTTGATGGATTACCTCTTCGCCTGTCCGCTCCACGTGACGTTGTTCACCCAGGAAGGATGGATGATGGCCGAAGAGAATCCGCATTTTGCCGACTATATCAAAACCTCGGGCGTCGCTTGCCGCTATGTCGAGCCGGAGGCGATGAAACGGCAACCGATCCTGAAAGTGCTGCTGCAGGGTGAAGCGGCGCTGATCGAGCGGTTTTACGACGAGGTCAGTCAGGCTTTCGGAAAAACGCTGTCCATCTGTAAGTCCTCTGCGGAAACGATAGACATCATGGATAAGCATATTTCCAAGGCCAGAAGCGTGGCCGACTATCTGAGCGCCAAACAGATAGCGATGCGCGATTGCCTCTCTTTCGGCGATGCGATGAACGATTTGGACATGCTGCGCTGGGCCGGAACGGGGGTGGTGATGGGCAATGCCATGGGCGAATTGAAGCGCGCGCTGCCGTTTAACCCGATTGCGCTGCCCAACAGCCGCAATGGCGTCGCCGATTATCTCTGCCGTGAGTTCGGCCTGTTCTGACATTGTCACCGCCGCGCGGGTGAACGCATTGGCAACAGGGTCTTTCGTGGGCAGTTAACAAGGAGGTGAACAAACAGTGAGGGTTTCATTTTTTCATTACTAAACATGTCGATAAATACAAAGGAGACAGTATGAAAGAACTGACTGAAGCAGAAGTCATGGCGGTTTCCGGCGCAGGCATCGCTTCCGATGCCGGCAAAATCCTGGGCAATGGCATTGGCGCCATCGTAGATGCCGGTACCGGTCTATTCGGGATCCACGCGGATGCGGCGGGCGCCGGCGCCAAACTCGGTGAGGGCATTGGCGCCGTCATCGATGCCGGGATTAGCGCCTTCTCGCAGCTGTTTGGCCGTAAATCGTCATAAGCCCGGCCCTTAATGAAAAGTGCCCGCAAGGGCACTTTTACTTCGCTCATGTCGGGAGCCGGAAGAACGGCAAAGGGAGAGTTCATGGCGAATAAAATCATCTTGATCATGGTCATCAATCTGTTCGTGGCGGTGGCGTTGGCGGTGTTTAACTTTATCTATATCCAAAAGAAGGTGGATATACGCGCCCCCAATGACGCCACGCCCTTTCAGGTGACCGAGAAAGCGCAGGGCAGGATCGTCTCCATGCAGCAGACCTCGGTATTTCTGAACAACAATCCTGTGGTGGCGTTTACCTTGGAAATCAACGCCAGGCGCAAACAGTTTACGATCGCTGACCATCGGGAGGTGGTGCTGTATATCGCCATGAGCCGTTATGAGGAAAACGGCGTTTACAGCCTATTGCTGGGCGAGAACGACAGAGACGTGGCGTTCGAAAAGGACAGCTTTGGCTATCCGATACGCTTTCATCAGGTGCTCTAGGCGCGCGGAAGGTTTCCTGCCGCCAGGCGGCGTAAAAGGGATTTGCCACGGACAAAGGGGGGAGGAAAAAATGCTGAAACGCATCGGATACATCGCGCTGATTTGCCTGGCCTTAATCGGCGGGCGGCAGGCCATGGCGGCAGAGGAAGATCGCTGCTTTGCGGACGAACATCCCGCCTTGCACACCGTTATTCCTTGTTATAACAATCAGTTGGCCATATTGCCTCTGTCATATTCGTTAAAGGGCGTGGATAACGGCCATGACGTGTCGATACGCCATTATCGGTTGATGTCGCAATCCTGGTCGCCGCAAGACGCCATCCGGCCGACGCAATGGTGGCACGATGTGGATATTTATATCCCCAACGGGGCGCTTGCCCGTAAAGCGTTGGTGCTGATGAGCGATGACTGCGCTTGCGCCGCCGCAGGGGTGAGCGGGCCAGGCAAGCAAAATGCGGCGTTTTCCGTCGCTACGCCGGCGGCCTTGGCGGCGGAAAGTCACACCATCGTGATTGTCGTCAACCGGCTGCCTTATCCGTACCTGGAATATCAAAATGAGGGGCGGCGTCGTGCGGGGGAGGACAGCCAGGCCCGAGGCTGGCGATTGTTCCTGGACGATGCGGATGAGTACTTGATGATGCCGCTGGCGATCCCCATGACGGCGGCCTTGTCGCAAACCATGACGCTGGCGCAGCGCGAATTGAGCCGATGGGGGATAGATAAATTCATCGTGGCGGGCGCGGCGAGCGGCGCAACCGCGGCGTGGCTGGCGTCATTGTCGGATGAGCGCATCGATGCCGTCGTCGCCATGTTCCCGGATGGGGTCGCGGCGCGGCAGGTCTTGAAGCATACCTATCGTACGTATGGCGGCCGTTGGCCGTTGGCGTTTCATCCTTATTACCAACTCGGCATCGATCGGCGCATAGAGACGCCGGCGTTCGACAAACTGATGCAAATAGCGGATCCCACCGCTTATCCGCCGCCGACGGCGGGAGAGCGGCCAGCGGCGGCGAAATATGTCATCATCGCCAGCGGCGACGAACGTTATCCGCCGGACAGCACGCGATTCTATTTCAGCGCCTCACCGGGAGAGGCTTCGCTGCGCGTGATTGCCGACGGGGATCGCGCGGCAAGCCGGCCGGCCGCCGAACGCGCCATACTGGCGATGATCAAGCGCCGCCAGCGCGATATCGCGTTGCCGACGATCGAGGTGCAAGGCAGCGCCGCGGATGCTGCGGTGCGCACGCTGCGTTTTTCCGAACCGCCGGCCACCGTGCGGCGTTGGAGCGCGCACAACCGCACGGCCCGAGATTTTCGTTATTCGTGCGGCGTACGCTTTACCCCGGAGCCGTTGGCCGCAGCGGAGGCCGATCGCGGCGAGTTTCGTCTGGCCGCCCCGGCGCAAGGCTGGGAGGCCACCTTTATTGAGGCGGTGTTCAACGATGGGTTTATCGCGACCACGCCGGTCTTTATCACGCCTGACGATAACTATCCGTCCGCCGTTCCCGCGGGCGATGGCCTGGCGTGTGAAACCCTACCCGGCAGAGGGCTGGGGGAAGATTATCGCCATGACGATTAATTAGCGGCGCCGAAAAACAATAAGGCGGCAATGCGTTATTCTGCGCGACAGAGCGCATTGTTGCCTTGTTTTCGAAATAGTGAACGGCGTCAGACAGAATATTTCTGCGTAACGCCATTTTCTCGTTGTCACATGACCGCGCCGGTTTCACGAACGGCGAATGCTTTATTCTCCCTCCTGTTCGATAAACCGTTATCGCCATGCTTTTCCTATTCCTCTGCTCCTCTTTCTGCCGCCGCGTCGTGATGCCTTTCGTAATATAACTGTCATTTATTTCAGGGCGAGTTTTATCGCCCGGCTTTCATTTTACGGCGATGTCGCCCGATTTTCCGGCTGAGGGGGAAATGAGGAGGATCTGGCGAAAGCGCCTTCGAATAGCGCGAGAATAAATTCCCTGGCGGCCAGATGATTGAATCAAGAAACGCCGATTTGGCGGTTTTTTCAAAATAAAATTAAGAATGATGCTAATTCTATTTGGGGTAATTATCTTTTCTCATCTTTACATTGATTTTATGTATTGCTAAAGGGGGAAAGCTAAGCATAATTAACTGTGAAAGGAGCGGAGCTCCTATTCTCCCTGTTCGGGTTCTCCGTGGCGGGGATATTTTGAAGTCTGTCTAATCAAAAGGAGAAGTACCCATGATGGAAAAAAAAGTGATTATGTTGGCATTTGTCGCGGCAGCGTGTTCAAGCGCTTTACCTGCTCTGGCAGCAGATGGTCAGGTTAATTTTACCGGGAATATTGTCGATGCTGCGTGCAAGGTCACGAATGACTTGAGTAATCCATTAAATGTTGTTTTGGGTGATGTGGCCCGAACGGCATTTGCGGGTGGCAAGGGATCAACGTCCAGCGCGACAAAATTCACGCTGGAAGTCACCGATTGTCCGGATACGGTAAAAAGCGCCACCGTTAAGTTCGACGGCGCGGCCGATAACGGCGACAGCAACGTATTGCAGCTGACCCAGGAAACGGATGTCGCTACCGGCGTCGGTATCCAACTGTCTGATATTTCTAACAGTGTTCTGCCGCTTTACACGGCGTCGACGGCTTATCCGTTGGCTTCCGGCAGCGGCGTGAAAAATAACCTCGATTTTACCGCCCGCTATATTTCCACGCAGGCAGATGTTACCGCCGGTAAAGCTAATAGCGTCGCCACCTTTACGCTGAATTATAACTGATAATATTTTCTTGCCCGCTGGTTCACAGCGGGCTGTATTGCCTCGGAGATAATATTATGCGTTTTAATCGCTACGGCGCCTTAGCGGCTTTCATTATTTTATTGTTTGCGTCTACGGTTCACGCCGGCGTGGTGATTGGCGGGACGCGGGTGATATTCAACGGCGAAAAAAAAGAAGCGTCAATCAGCGTGGAGAATCCGGATAAAGAACCGTATTTGATTCAGTCCTGGCTGGAGAATCAACAAAGCGGGGTGGATAAAATCGCGTTTATCGTTACGCCGCCTTTATTTCGGCTGGACGGCAACCAGGAAAATATGCTGCGCATCGTGAAAGTGGGCGATGGCTTACCGAAAGATAAAGAAAGCTTGTATTGGATGAATATTAAATCCATTCCTTCAACAACCCAGGCGGGTAAATCGAATACGCTGCAAATAGCGGTCAAGACCCGCATTAAATTGATTTATCGGCCGGCGCCGCTGCTCCGCCAGGTGCCCGAAGAAGTGACGCAGCAGCTGAAATGGCAGCGTGTCGGTTCAGAATTAAAACTCACCAACCCAACGCCTTATTATATGAACTTTCATTATGTCCGCATCGGGGGACGGGAAATGAAAGAGGTGGCGTATATCGCGCCGATGAGCAGCGAAATGTTTGCATTGCCCGTGGCGGGCGCAACGTCGGTAAGCTGGAAATTAATTAATGATTATGGCGGCACAGGGAAAGAACATCAGTCAGGTATTTAATCTGTAAGGGAAGGCAGACAGAGGGATAAAACATTTCAATAATGGAGCTAATGAATGATAACTCAAAAGCGTATATTAGCGAAGCGGGATGCTTGGCTGAAACGCATAGCCTTATTCACGGCAACAACGGCGGTATGCGGCAACATGGCTAATCCCGCCTTCTCTCGTGACTATTTTAATCCGGCGTTGCTGGAAACCGGGCGCTCAGGTCAGCAGCACGTCGATCTGTCGATTTTTGAAAATGGCCAGCAGGTTCCCGGCACGTATCGGGTCGATATTTGGGTGAACGACATGCTGCTGGAAACGCGCGAGGTGTCGTTCGCTCTGCGGGCCGGCAGCGACGAGAAGGCCGATCTGCAGCCTTGTCTGACGCGGGAAGATCTGAAACGGCTTGGGGTGAAAGTTGAGCTGTTTCCCGGTTTGGCCGGTGCCGATCGCTGCGCGAATTTGGCCGCGATCCCGCAGGCCTCGGCGCAATTTCAATTTAACCGCCAACGCCTGATGCTGAGTATCCCCCAGGCGGCGTTGGAAAATAAGGTGCGCGGATACGTTCCGCCGGAACAATGGGATGAAGGCCTGCCGGCGATGCTGCTGAACTATGGCTTCACCGGCAGCAACAGCAAGGGGCGCGATCGATTCACCCAGAGCGCAAGCAGTTATTACCTCAACCTGCGGCCGGGCTTCAACCTGGGCGCCTGGCGAGTGCGGAACTACACCACCTGGAGCTACAACAGCGCCGGCGGCGGGCGAGCGTCGGAGGATCGTTGGGACTCCGTCTATACCTACGCCCAGCGCAATATCATCCGCCTGAAAAGCTTGCTGACGCTCGGCGAAAGCAGCAGCCCGTCCGATGTGTTTGACAGCGTATCGTTTCGCGGCGCGCAGCTGGCTTCCGATGACGACATGTTGCCGGAAAGCCTGCGAGGTTATGCGCCGGTGGTGCGCGGCATCGCGCGCAGCAATGCGCAAGTGGTCATTCGCCAAAACGGCTATGTCATCTACCAGAGTTACGTTGCGCCGGGCGCGTTTGAAATTTCGGACATGTATCCGACCGGCGGCAGCGGCGATTTGGAGGTGACTATCAAGGAGGCGGACGGCAGCGAACAGCACCTGACCGTTCCCTTCGCCAGCCTGCCGGTGCTGCAACGCGAAGGGCGGCTGAAATATGCGCTGACCTCGGGGCAATACCGCACTTACGATCACAGCGTGGATAAAAAGATCTTCTCGCAGGCCAGCCTGATTTATGGCTTGCCCGCCGGTTTCACCCTGTATGGCGGCGGCCAATTCGCCGGGCCGTATCAATCGCTGGCATTGGGTCTGGGCAAGAACCTGGGCGAGTTCGGCGCTCTGTCGGCCGACGTCACCCAGGCGTGGGCAAAGCAGGAGCATCAACCGAAAAGCGATGGTCAGTCATGGCGCGTGCGGTACAGCAAAAATATCGTCGAGACGGGGACGAACTTCGCCATCGCCGGCTACCGCTATTCGACCAGCGGCTACTATGGGCTGCAGGAAGTGCTGGACACCTATCGCAGCGGCAACCGTTACGCCCCGATAGACCGCCGCAAGAATCGCGGCGAAATCACGCTGAACCAGAATTTATGGGAAGGGGCGGGGTCGCTTTCACTCAGCGCGGTCTCCGAAGACTATTGGGGCTCCGAGCGCAATATGCAGTCGCTGAGCGCGGGTTACAACAATAGCTGGAATGGCATCAGCTACGGTTTTAACTACAGCTATAGCCGGAATTCACAGGCTATTTACGGCGATTCGAACCGCGGGCGCATTTACGATCGCGATCAGATCTTCGCTTTCAACATCAGCGTGCCATTAGAGAAATGGCTGAGCAACACCTACGCCACCTACAACCTCAACACCAGCAAAAAAGGCAATACCAGCCATACGGCGGGCCTCAACGGCACGGCGCTGGCCGGCGGCAACCTCAGCTGGAGCGTACAGGAAGGGTATGGCAGCCAGGGCCAGGGCAACAGCGGCAACGCCAACGCCGACTGGCGCGCGACGTACGGCGAACTCACGGCGGGCTACGCCTACGATCGCAGTCAACAGCGCGTCAACTACGGGGTGAAGGGCGGGGTGATCGCCCATGAAGACGGTGTGACCTTCGGTCAACCGTTCGGCGAAACCGTCGCCCTGGTACAGGCGGCCGGCGCGAGCGATGTGGCGGTCGGCAATCAGGTCGGGGTGAAAACCGACTGGCGCGGCTACGCGATCGTTCCTTACGCCACGCCTTATCGCAACAATTCGATTCGCCTCGATGTCGACAGCTTGCCGGATGATGTCGATCTCGAGTTGACGAACCAGTCGGTCACGCCGACTCGCGGCGCGGTGAGCCGGGCGAATTTCAAAGCCAACGTCGGCAGACGGATTTTGATGAAGGTGACGGACTCGCAGGGGGCACCCCTGCCGCTGGGCGCCAGCCTGCGTCTTGCCGAGGGGGCGACTCAGCCGTTCCTGGTCGGCGGCGACGGCGTGGTCTATCTGACCGGCATGGCGGAAAAGGGCCTGCTCATCGCGCAGTGGGGCAGGAATGGCGAGAACCAATGCCGCATCCGTTACCAGTTGCCGGCGGAGCCGCCGTCAGCGGGTCTCCAAACCCTAAACGGCGTTTGCCAATAGATCTCGCTCTATTTCCATCATGACTTTTAAGTGAGAGTGAAAATGAACGTTTTTCTCAGGATATTCGGTTACGGCGCCCTGGTGTGGCTGGCGACGCTCACGACGGCGGTTTATGCCGGCACCTGTACCACCAACGCGAAAACCGCCCGTATGGGGTTGCTGACGCTGGCCGTGGATCCGCGCATTGAAGTCGGCGAGCAGTTGGCTGTTCGAACCGAGAACAGCATTAACGGCACGACGTTTTCTTTTCTTTGTTCCGGTTCGGTCGCCTATCGCTCCATGTCGCCGCTGACGCCGAGCGCGCTGCCCGGCGTATTTGAAACGGGCATCGAGGGCGTGGGGGTGACGATTTCAGACTTATGGCAGAGCAATAAGAACGTGCCCGTCAACACGGCGATTTCGCCCAACTTGCTGACGCCGTGGATCAATCGAAACGATGTTCGGCTGACGTTTATTAAAACCGGCCCGATCAAAACCGGCGGCGATATGGGCGGGAAAATTATCGCCAGATATTATCTGGATTCGACCTCCATTTTGGATATCAGTATTTCCGGCATGAAGGTCATTCAGAAAAGTTGCCTGGTTGATTTGAACTATAAAAATCAAACGGTAAATCTGGGCAGCCCTAAACGCAGCGAGTTTAACGGCGTCGGCAGCACGGCGGCGTCTTCCGAACGCAATTTTTCCGTGGTTCTGCAATGTCAGGAGGACAATATTCCGGTTCAGGTCACGTTCGAGGCGGCCGGAAATTCGCCAGGCGTGGGAATGATTGATATCGCCGACGGCGCCGATGCGGCGAAGGGCGTCGCCGTGGAAGTGTTGGATGAGAACCGTAATCCATTAACGTTTTCCAGACCGATCAATTACCACACCGCGGCTGAAAAAGAGATCAGGATCCCCTTGATGGCGCGCTATAAGCAAACGGGAGCCATTAGCCCCGGACAGGCCGACGCGGTGATGACATTCACCATTACGCAGAATTAAAGAGACCCCTATTAAAAATATAATGTCGTCTGTTCGCGCGACATTATTGGTGGCATCAGGCGCTGCAGGCCGATGCCAATGCAATGACAACACGCATGTATGGCAGTGTTTGTCCGTTTAAATATGGAGATTAACCAATGAAAGAACTGTCTGTTATCGAAATGAATGAAGTGTCAGGCGCTTATTCCTGGGATATGAGCAATGGACTGTCGGGGCTGATTGGCAGCGCCGTCTCCAATGCCGCGGAAGCCGTTTCATCCATCGCTCTGGGCGCCTCCGTGGGCAGCATGGCGGGCGCCGTCATCGGCGGTAAGCACGGCGGCGACGGCGGCGGCCTGCTGGGCGTCGGCTCGATTGGCCAGGGCGTCGGCATGGTCGCCGGCGGCATCCTGGGCGGCGTAGCCAGCGGCGTGGCCGCAGCCGTTATTGGCTGGGACACCACGCTGGAATACTCCAAAAAAGGCCTCGATGGGCTGATTAACGGCACCATCAGCTAAATCCATACGCGGTCCAAAGCCGCAGCGTTCTCGCTGCGGCTGTCTCCCGGTCAGGCAAGCGCAGGTTCTTCCTATGAGTGATAATAAGAGCAGGAATATTTTCCGCCAGGAGGCGGTCAATTATCAACGTCAAAGATGGACCGGCAGGGCGCTGTTAATTTCCGGCGCGTCGAGCCATGTGATTGCCGCCACCTGTTTCACTTTTATTCTGATCCTGGCGGGCGCACTCTATTTTTGCGAGTACACGCGCCGGGTCGATGTTGAAGGCGAGGTGATCAGCATCCCGCATTCCACCAATGTGTTTTCCTCCCAATACGGTTACGTGAGTCAGGCATTCCATAAAGCCGGTGACGTCGTGGAAAAGGACGAGCCGCTGTATGTGATTGATGTCTCGAGAAGCACCACGTCCGGCAATGTCAGCCATATCGCGGCCAGCGAAATAAGCAAACAGATTAGCAATCTGGATTCGATAATCAGCAAGCTGAATAAAAATAAAACCGCCATGCTGGATAATTTGCGCAAACAGATCAATAGCTATGAAAACGCCTATAAAGAAACCGAGAAACTGAACCTCAGTGCCAAAGAGGGGATGGATAAAATGCGCGATAGCCTGAAAAATTACGAACACTATTTGACGAAAGGCCTGATCACCAAAGATCAGTTAAATTATCAGCGCTCGCTCTTTCAACAACAGCAAAGCTCGTATCAGGCGCTCTACAGCCAAAAGATCCAGCAAAATATTCAACTGTCGCAGTTGCGCAGCGATTTGCTGATTCGCGCCGCCGATTACGACAATCAGATATCGCAAAGCGAATCGCAACGCAGTGATTTACAACGCCAGCTGGCGGAGTCCAATGCCGGCGGCCAGGTCATTATCAAAGCGCCGCTCAAGGGGAAAATCGAGTCGCTGAGCGTGACCGCCGGGCAGGTGGTCGAGAGCGGCAGCAGTCTGGCGCAAATCAAACCGATTGATAACATCAAATATTATCTGGTTTTATGGCTGCCGAATAACAGTTTGCCCTACGTGAAAATCGGCGATGGCATCAACATTCGCTATGAAGCCTTCCCGTCGGATAAATTCGGTCAGTTTCCGGGAAAAATAGAATCCATCTCGTCGGTCCCCGCCTCCCCGCAGGAAATGTCGGAATACAGCAGCGGAAATAAAAGGGAAAGGAACGCCTACTACAAAGTGCTGGCGTCCATCAGCGACACGCAATTCAGCGATAAAGGCAAATATCTCGAAATCAGCAGCGGGCTGCAGGCCAGGGTCATCGTCTTCCTGGATAAGAAACCGCTTTATCAGTGGGCGATCGCGCCTTTGTATGACATAAAAAACAGCGTCGTGGGGCGAGTCGATGAAGGACAATAATCTCTTTGAACGGATCAACGAGAAGTTAACATTCTCACTGCGCAAGCGGGTGCCGAGCATCTTGCAGTCGGAGTCATCGGAATGCGGCCTGGCGTGCCTCGCCATGATCGCCTCCTATTACGGGTTTAATGTGGATATGCTGAGCCTGCGGCAGCGATTCGGCATTTCCACCCAGGGCGCGACCCTGGGGACGATCTCTCAAATCGCGTCGCAAATCCAGCTGAAGACGCGCGCCTTGTCCTTGGACATCGACGAAATCAATCAGCTGAAAACGCCCTGCATACTGCACTGGAATATGAATCACTTCGTGGTGTTGGTTAAGGTGCAGCGCGCCGGTTTTGTCATTCACGATCCGGCCTTCGGGCGCAGAGTGATCGGGCTGCAGGAGATGTCGAATCACTTTACCGGCATCGCGTTGGAGCTGTGGCCCGACAGGGCCTTTCAAAAAGAGACCCTCAAGACCCGTTTGCGCCTGCTGGATTTGATGAAAAACATCGAGGGCCTGCCGGGGACGCTGCTCAAGATCTTTGCGTTATCGATAGTCATCGAATCGGTCAACCTGCTGCTGCCGGTGGGAACGCAACTGGTGACCGACCATGTCATTCAGGCGCATGACTACAGCCTGCTGACGGTCATCTGTTTGGGGCTGATCTTCTTCACCTTGTTCCGCGCGGTGGTCAGTATCGCCAGGGCCTGGATCTCCATCGTGCTCGGGACGCTGACCGATATTCAGTGGAAGACGACGCTGTTTGAACACCTGATGAAGCTGCCGCTGGATTTTTTCGAGAAACGGCACCTGGGGGACATTCAATCGCGCTTTTCCTCGCTGGATGCGATCAGAACCACCTTTACCAATAATATCGTCAGCGGGATCATCGACGGCATCATGACGGTCGGGCTGTTCGCGATGATGATGGTCTACGGCGGCTGGCTGGTCTGGGTCGTGGCGGGCTTCACTCTGATCTACATCCTCATCAGGATGATGACTTACAGAACCTACCGTCAATTCTCGGAGGAGCAGATCGTCAAGGCGGCCAAGGCCAACTCGCATTTCATGGAGACGCTGTACGGCATCTCGACCGTCAAGGCGCTGGGCATCAAGGAAACGCGCTCCAGCTATTGGCTCAATCTGAACGTCGATGCCGCCAATACCAATATCAAAATCACTCGATTCAATATGATGTTCGGCGGGATCAATACCTTTATCACGACGCTCGATCAGGTGGCGATCCTGTGGCTTGGCGCCATGATGGTCATCGACAATTCCATGACGCTCGGCATGTTCATGGCGTTCAATGCCTATCGCGGCCAGTTCTCTCAGCGGGCCTCGAGCCTGATCGACCTGGCGATCGGCTTGCGCATGCTGTCGCTGCACAATGAGAGGATATCCGACATCGTCTTTACCGATGCGGAGACGGAGTCCGCGCCGCGACAGGTTTTCCCCTCGGGCACGGGGATTGCCATTGAGGTAAAAAATCTTACGTATCAATATGACGCGCTGTCGCGGCCAATCTTCAAAGACCTGAACATGCGCATTGCGGCCGGCGAAAGCGTGGCCGTCGTGGGCGCCTCCGGCGCGGGCAAGACCACTTTGCTGAAGGTGATGTGCGGTTTGCTCAGCCCCACTTCCGGCCAGGTTTTGGCCGACGCGATGGATATCCATAAAGTCGGGGTGAATAACTACCGTAACGCGATCGCCTGCGTGCTGCAGGACGACCGGCTGTTCTCCGGGTCCATTGCGGAAAACATCAGCGGGTTTGAGGTCAATGCCAATAAAGAGCTGATCATGGCCTGCGCGATACACAGCAATATCCACGATGAAATCATGCAGATGCCGATGGGCTACGAAACCCTGATCGGCGAGTTGGGCAACGGCATCTCCGGCGGGCAAAAGCAACGTCTGTTTATCGCGCGCGCCCTCTATCGCCGCCCGAGTGTGCTGTTTATGGATGAAGCGACCAGCCATCTGGACGTTGAGAATGAGTCGGCGATCAACCGGGCGATATCTTCGCTGAATATTACGCGCGTGATCGTCGCCCACAGAAAGTCGACCATCGACTCGGCCGACAGGGTAGTGGTGCTGGGGGCCGAGAGCGGCGCGCCGGCAGGCGGCGGTGAATAAAGGGCGCTTGCCGGCGCCGGGGCGAAGCCGGCAATGCAGGCTGTCCCCACGGCGAAAATCGCGGTAAAATGCAGCAGTTGACCCTATCGCATTCCATCAGGCCGTCGAACCCGCTATGAAAACGCGCAAACCGCGCCGCCCGCCCGGGCGGTGGATCTATTACATCCTGCATGAAGACATGCTGTGGCCTTGCCCGGTCAAATGGGAGTGGGAGAGCGGCTATAACGCCTGGCTGCCGTTTTACTATTCCCCCACGCTGGAATTCGTCGCCGGCAACCCCGCCCGCGCCACCAAGGTCAGCAGCGGCCGACGTTAAGCGGGCCGCGCGTGCTGCTCGCCTTGCCGCCCGACGTCCGCTCACCTAAGATCATCTCATCACCCACAGGTTTTCCCGGAGCCCCCATGTTGACTCTGTTTCGCACGTCTCTTTGCGGCGCGCTGGCATTGCTGCTGCTCGCCGGTTGTCAGCAGACGGCGCATAAACCGGCGCCGCCGCTGCAGGCGCAGCTGGATCACATCGCTTCGATGCTGGCCGGCGGACACTTCCTGCGCGTGGACTGCGGGCGCAGCGAGATACCGGACGACGTGAAGCTGCAGCGCACCGCAATGCGCGCGGCGCAGCGCCGCGGCTGGGACACGCAGGTGGCAGGGTATCGGCAGTTGCCGGCGCTTACCCAGGCGCGTTATCTGACCCTGCAACAGGACAATCAGCTGCTGACGGAAAAATGCGCTGCGCTCAGCCGCAGTACTGCCCGCTTTATCGCGGCGGCGCAGGCCGATCAGGAAGATTACATGGAGTAGCGCGCCGGCATGCCTTTCGGGCGCGCTTCATGGGCGCCCCAAAATTCTTTGCAGGATAACGATTTATCGATCATCATTTGAAATGATGTTTCACTTTTACCCATCGAGCCCATCTTGAACCTGTATGCCGCACTGCGTCAGCGCGTGGAAAATACGCGCTGGTACGCCAAACGGAAAAGCTACCGCGTGCTGTTCTGGCGCGAGATCACGCCACTGGCGGTGCCCATCTTTCTGGAGAACGCCTGTGTCCTGCTGATGGGGGTGCTGAGCACCTTTCTGGTGAGCTGGCTCGGCAAAGAGGCGATGGCCGGAGTGGGGCTGGCGGACAGTTTCAACATGGTGATCATCGCCTTTTTCGCCGCGGTGGATCTCGGCACCACCGTGGTGGTGGCCTTCAGCCTCGGCAAGCGCGATCGCCGGCGGGCGCGGGCGGCGGCGCGTCAGTCGCTGGTGCTGATGACCGGCGTGGCGCTGCTGTTGGCGGCGGGCATTCACCTGGCGGGTGAGCCTATCATTGATGTGATCGCCGGCGCGGCCTCGCCGGAGGTGAAAGCGCTGGCGCTCTCTTACCTGCAAACTACGGTGTGGAGCTACCCGGCGGCGGCGATTGCGTTGATCGGCAGCGGCGCCCTGCGCGGCGCGGGCAACACCAAGATCCCGCTGCTTATCAATGGCGGCATGAATATCCTCAATATCATCATCAGCAGCATCCTGATTTACGGCATGCTGGGCTGGCATGGCCTGGGGTTCGTCGGCGCCGGGCTGGGGCTGACGATTTCCCGCTATATCGGCGCCATCGCCATCCTCTACGTGCTGGCGATCGGCTTTAATCCGGCGCTGCACATCACGTTGAAAAGCTATTTCACGCCGCTCAAGATGAGCATCCTGTGGGAAGTGTTGGGGATCGGCATTCCCGCCAGCGTCGAGTCGGTACTGTTTAACGGCGGCAAGCTGTTGACGCAGATGTTTGTCGCCGGCATGGGCACCAACGTGATCGCCGGCAACTTTATCGCTTTCTCCATCGCTTCGTTGATCAACCTGCCGGGCAACGCGTTGGGATCGGCCTCGACCATTATCGTCGGCCGGCGGCTCGGCAAAGGCGAGATCGGCCAGGCGGAGCGGCAGCTGCGCCATATTTTCTGGCTGTCGACCCTTGGGCTGACCGCCATCGCCTGGGGCACCGCGCCGCTGGCCGGGGTGTTCGCCGCGTTTTATACCTCGCAGGATGATGTGAAAACGGTGGTGAAAACCCTGATCTGGCTCAACGCCGCCTTTATGCCGATCTGGGCCGCTTCCTGGGTCTTGCCCGCCGGGTTGAAAGGTGCGCGCGACGCCCGCTTCGCCATGTGGGTGACGATGCTCGGCATGTGGGGGTGCCGCGTGGTGGCCGGCTACGCGTTGGGCATCGAACTGGGCATGGGCGTGGTGGGCGTCTGGCTGGGGATGTTCCTCGATTGGGCGGTGCGCGGCGCCTTATTCTACTGGCGCATGGTCAGCGGGCGCTGGCTGTGGAAATATCCGCGGGCCAGGCGCTCGGACGCCGAATAAGCTCGCCTGCGCGCAGCCTGCCGGCGGCCTGAGAGGCACCGGCAGGAAGAAGCTCTATTCAGAGGGAAGGGTACCAACGCAATGACTTCTTGACCGGCCCCGGTGTGACCAACACCTTACCTCGGCCGACCAGATTCAACAGCAGATTGCGCGCCTGATAGATCGTGATGTCGTTAGACTCCGCCAACTGGCGGGTCGTGGGCCACTCGCCGGGAGGAGGAGGTGCCGTGCCGTTGGCCGAAGGGCAGAGGCGGTGCAGCGTCGTTAATAAATGCTGCTGCAGGTTTTGTAATTCTTGTTGTTTTGACGTGCGTTTTATCATGTCAGCCTCCCTTAAACTTCAGCCGAATTTTGATATAACGATAAGCGTCGCCCGGAAAATAATGCCCTGTCCCGGCAATACTCTTCCTGAACCGGTAGCGAACACTTGCCTGAACCCGATATTTCCACTGCAATAAACCAGCGGCGTTCACGGATCGGGAGCGGTAATGAGGTGGCCAAATTTTCAGCCTGCTGTGCGTAATGGCTGTACTTCATCGTTTTTCTCCATGGTTTACTGCCCGGTGCTGGTTTTTACCAGACCGAATTGATAAGCCTCCCTTTTCTTTTCCAAATCATTATACCGCAAATAGAAAAAAGGCGATCAATAATGTCGTGTGATATATATTTTACGAGATAATCTACTATCGTTATTAATTTTACGATCTGTTGTCTCGAAAAAATATAGTTGTCTTGTGGTTTTTGGGCTTATATCTCGTATTTATTACTTTTGCTTTGAATGACTTTTCAAATTACAACGATTTTTGTAACAATATTTGGGCCAAAACAAGCGGTAAGTTGAATCTTAGTGTAATTCCCATGGCAAGGGTTAAAATCTTGCGGGAATTTACTGGTTCGGTTGTTTTCTTTCTCATCAGTGTGGTTTTCGTTGAATACCTAAAATGGGTGATGATGAAATAAAGGTCGCGATTTAATTATCGTGAGGGTTTGCTTTGGCTGCGGGTAATACCGTTTTCATTCTGGATTGTATAAATAACCGTTAAAGGAACGGGAGCGATCCTGCGCTTTTTACATAAATTAAAGGAATAAGTGAATTATGAAACTGAACAAAATCATGCTGACAGCAGTTCTGGCGTTTGGCGTTTCTTCTCTGGCGCATGCCGCCGACCAAGGGCATGGCAAAGTGACGTTTACCGGTTCCATTATTGATGCGCCTTGCTCCATTTCTCCTGAGACCGTGGACCAGACCGTGGATATGGGCCAGGTATCCAATGTTGCGTTGAAAAATGGCGGTAAATCAGCGCCGCGTCAGTTCGATATCAAACTGGAACAGTGCGACAACTCGACGCTGAAAACCGTCACCACCACCTTCGAAGGCAAAGCCTCTACCGCCAATAAGGATCTGCTGGGCATCGTCGGGACCGCCAGCGGCGCCAGCATCGCCATCACCGACACCGCCAGCAACCCGATCAAACTGGGCACCGCAACGGCCCCACAGAACCTGGGCACCGGCACCAACACGCTGCGCTTCGCGGCTTACCTGCAGGGTGACGGCGCTTCCGCCACCGTCGTTCCGGGTGATTTCACCGCCGTTGCCGATTTCAAGCTGGCATACCAGTAAGCCTGCGCCATTGGCGTGACGTTTTGCATGCGGGGCTTCCCCGCATGCTTTTTCCCAGATGGAAGGTCTGTGTCAGGAGGTTCAATGCGCCGGTTTATTCACCCTTTAGTGTCTCCTTGCATATTGACGGCTACGCTGATGAGCCCGGCCGCGCCGGCGGCATCCGGTTCTCAGGGCTGGGGACGCGTAAATATGCAAGGAGCCATTATTGATACCGCTTGCGCTATTGCCGCCGGCAGCCGCGAGCAGACTATCGATATGGCCGTGATGCCGACGGGAAATATCATGCGTGATGGCTTAGGCAATACGCATCCGTTCACCATCGAATTAATCAACTGCACGCTTGAACGCCCGAAACCGAATTTGCCGGACTGGCGACAATTTCAGGTGGTTTTCGATGGCGATGCCGATGGCGACTTATTCGGCGTGCACGGGGAGGCGAAAGGCATCGCGCTGCAAATATCCGATGATATGGGGAATATCGCCGCGCCCGGTCGTCCGTTGCCGCTGGGGGATATAACGCCAGGCAGCATGTCGCTTAATTACTCCATTAAATTGGTTGCCAATAATCAACCGATGCGTGCGGGGGACTATTTTTCCGCCGTGCGGTTCAAGCTGGATTATTACTGAGCGCTGTTATTGCGGCAAGCCGCAACGCCAGAATTATACGATATAAGGTTAGGGATATGATGTTGTCGCCTGCTGGGAAGCTATTTCGTTTTCAGGTACTGGGGTTATGTATCACGCTGGCGGTGGGAAGTTCATCAACGTGGGTATATGCCGAAGACGGTATTCAATTTAATGCCGACATTTTGGACGTGAACGATCGCAAAAATATCGACCTAAGCCAATTTTCCCGCAGTGGATACATTATGCCGGGAAGTTACGGCATGGTGGTCCATCTCAATAAAAGCGAGTTGCCCGAACAGAAGATCCCTTTTTATCCGCCGGACAACGATCCTGACGGCAGCCGCGCCTGCGTGGGCAAAGCGCTGGTCGAGCAGTTGGGATTGAAGCCGTCGGCATTGCAAGCGCTGACCTGGTGGCATCAGGGGGAATGTCTGGATGAGTCCAGCCTGAAAGGCATGGTGTCGCGTGGCGATCTGGCGACGGGCTCGCTGTATCTGAGCGTCCCGCAGGCTTATCTGGAATACAGCTCCGACGACTGGGATCCGCCGTCGCGCTGGGATGAAGGCATCCCGGGCTTGCTGTTCGATTACAACGTCAACGCTCAGAGTCGGCAGCAGCAGCAGGGCGGCACGCGCGGGTACAGCGTCAGTGGCAACGGCACCGCCGGCGCCAACCTGGGCGCCTGGCGTCTGCGTGCCGACTGGCAGGGGCAGATCAATCACCAGACCGGCAGCGGGCAATCCACCGACAAACGCCTGGACTGGAGCCGTTACTACGCCTATCGGGCCATTTCTGCGCTGCGCTCGCGCCTGACGCTGGGTGAAGACTATCTGGATTCGGGGATTTTCGACAGCTTCCGTTTTTCCGGCGCGAGCCTGGTATCGGACGACAACATGCTGCCGCCGAACCTGCGCGGCTATGCGCCTGAGGTGGTCGGGATCGCCAAGACCAACGCCAAGGTGACGATCAGCCAGCAGGGGAGGGTGATCTATGAAACCCAGGTGGCGGCGGGGCCGTTTCGCATTCAGGACATCAACGATGCCATCACTGGCGAACTGGATGTGCGGGTCGAGGAGCAGGACGGCAGCGTACAGGCGTTCAAGGTCAACACCGCCAGCATTCCGTACCTGACGCGGCCCGGATCGTGGCGCTTCAAGCTGGCCGCCGGTAAACCGTCGGATTGGCAGCACCATTCGCGCGGGCCGCTGTTCGGCACCGGAGAGTTCTCCTGGGGCGTCAGCAACGGTTGGTCGCTGTATGGCGGCGCACTGCTGGGCGGTGACTATAACGCGCTGTCGCTGGGGATAGGCCGCGATCTGATGATGTTCGGCGCGCTCTCGTTCGACGCCACCCAATCGCGGGCGCGGTTGCCGCAGCGGGAGGAGACGCTCAGCGGCGGCTCTTATCGGGTGAGCTATTCGAAGACGTTCGATGAACTGGACAGCCAGGTCACCTTTGCCGGCTATCGCTTCTCGGAAGAGGACTTCATGAGCATGAGCGAATATCTCGACGCGCGTTATTACGGCAGCCGGGTCGGCAACAACAAGGAGATGTACACCATCACCTTCAACAAACAGTTCCGCGACTGGGGCCTGAGCAGCTATCTCAACTACAGCCACCAGACCTATTGGGATCGCCCGTCCAACGACCGTTACAACCTGACGGTGTCGCGCTATTTCGATCTCGGCAAAATAAAAAACCTGAACCTGTCGTTGTCGGCTTATCGCAACCGTTACAACGATTCCAACGATGACGGCATGTACCTGTCGCTGTCGATGCCGTGGGGCAACGGCGCCACGCTCAGCTACAACAGCACGGTGAACCGCAACGACACCACGAACCGGGTGGGGTACTACCAGCGAATCGATGAACACAACAACTACCAACTGAGCGCCGGCAGCGCCCGCCGCGGCGCTAACCTGAGCGGCTACTACAACCACGAGGGCGATGCGGCGCGCCTGAGCGCCAACGCCAGCTATCAGGAAGGGCGCTACAGCGCCGTGGGGCTGTCCGCGCAGGGCGGCATGACGCTGACGCCGGAAGGCGGCGCGTTGCACCGCGTCGGCATGATCGGCGGTACGCGCCTGTTGGTGGACACCAACGGCGTGGCCGGTGTGCCGGTGCGCGGCTACGGCAGCACCGTCAGCACCAACCGCTTCGGCAAGGCGGTGGTGGCGGACGTCAATAGCTACTACCGCAACAAGGCCAGCATCGATCTGGACAAACTGGGCGACAACGCCGAAGCCACCCGTTCGGTGGTGCAGGCCACCCTGACCGAAGGGGCGATTGGCTACCGTCAGTTTGACGTTATCGCGGGCGAAAAAGCGATGGCGATCGTCAAACTGGCGGACGGCAGTACACCGCCGTTCGGCGCCACGGTGCTGAACGCCCGCAAACAAGAAACCGGCATCGTCAACGATGGCGGCAGCGTGTACCTGAGCGGCATCAACGCCGGGGAGATCATGACGCTGCACTGGAGCGGCGCGGCACAGTGTCAGGTGCAGCTGCCCGCAACGCTGCCGGCCGACATGCTGACGCGTACGCTGCTGCTGCCGTGTCGGCCGATCGCCGCGGCGCCATCGGCCCCGGTTGAATAAACCCATCACCCTGAATTTGGAGTTATCGACAACATGCAAACTTTTTCTCTTAAAACCGCCGCGGCGCTCGCGCTGTTGGGCGCCACGGCGGCGCAGCACGCGCAGGCGGCAATCGCGCTCGATCGCACCCGGGTGATCTTCGACGGCGGCCAGAACTCGGTCAGCCTGAATCTCAGCAACCAGAACAAGCAGCTGCCGTACCTGGCGCAGGGCTGGCTGGAGGACGAGCAGGGCAACAAGATCCAGAGCCCGCTGGTGGTGTTGCCGCCGGTGCAGCGCATCGAGCCGGGCAAGCCGAGCCAGATCAAGATTCAGGCGCTGCCGGCGGCCAAACAGCTGCCGCAGGATCGGGAGACGTTGTACTACTTCAACCTGCGCGAGATACCGCCGAAGAGCAACAAGCCCAATACGTTGCAGATCGCGCTGCAGACGCGCATCAAGCTGTTCTATCGCCCGGCGGCGATCGTGCCGAACCGCACCGATATGGCGACGCCATGGCAAGAGCAGCTGACGTTGACGCGGCAAGGGGAGAGCTATCAGGTCAATAACCCGACGCCGTACTACATCACGATCGTCGATGCGGGCAGCAAAAAAGGGGGGGAGGGTGTAAAGGGATTTGAGCCTTTCATGATCGCACCGAAGAGCCAGGCGCGCCTGACCGTGGGCGCAGCGGGGCTGGGCGGTAGCCCGGTGCTGACCTACATCAACGATTACGGCGGCCGGCCGCAGCTGAGCTTCAGCTGCAGCGGCGTGAGCTGCAAGGTGGTACCGGAGAAACGGACGGCGTCATAACCCGCCGCAGGCGGTGCCGACGGGAGAGCCATTCAGGGGGAAAGGATGAAACGAGAACGGAAAAAGGCCGGCGGGAGCGCGTTGATGCTGGCGCTCAGCCTGGGTGTGATAGCGATGCCGCCGGCGAAGGCCGACGTGGTGGACAACTGGCAGGTGGAGGGCGCCAATGGCGTACTGCAGGTATATGGCGCGCTGACGGAAAGCGCCTGCCGGCTGGAGATGAGCAGCGCGCGGCAGGACATCTGGCTGGGTGAGACCGGCACCGCGCGCTTGCGTCAGGCCGGCGATCGCGGGCAGCCGGTGGCGTTCGAGCTGCGTTTGCAGGATTGCCTGCGCACGCCGGGGGGCCAGCGAGATGCGCGTACCGGCGCGTTGGTCTGGGCGCCGAATCAACCGGCGGTGACGGTCAGCTTCGGTTCGACGGCGGACAGCGACAATCCGCAGCTGGTGAAAGCGCAGGGCACTTCAGGGCTGGGGTTGCGCCTGCTGGACGGCCGCGGTCGCGACGTTCGGTTGGGCAGCCGCGGCGAGCCGCTGCTGCTGACGCCAGGGCAAGAGGCGTTGAGCTACAGCGTGGCACCGGAGCGAACCGCGGCGCCGCTGATGGCCGGCGCGTATCGGGCGACGGTGGATTTTAGGCTGAATTATGACTGAGGCGAGGCGATGGTACCGAGGATAAGACGCGGCCGGGTGCCTTTCTGGCTGGCGGGAGTGCTGGCGCTAGGCCAACTGCCGGCGCAGGCGACCACGGTGAACGTACGGGTCACCGTGCTTTCTCCCCCCTGCATCATCAACGGCGGACGCCCGATCGAGGTGGACTTTGGCGATGAAGTGATGACCACCCGCATTGATGGCGCCAACTATCGGCGGGCGGTGAGTTACACGCTGACGTGCAGCGGGCAGAGCAGCAACGGGCTCAAACTGCAGGTGCAGGGGGCGGCGAGCGGCTTCGACGGCCAACTGCTGCGCACCAGCAAAGACGGCTTGGGCATTGCGTTGCTGAATGGCGGCCGCCGTTGGCCGATCAACCAGTGGTTGAGCTTTACCTATCCGGCCGCGCCGACGCTTGAGGCGGTACCGGTGAAATCGGCCACCGCCAGGCTGGCGGCGGGTGAATTCACCGCGGGCGCCACCATGAAGGTGGATTATCAGTAACGCGGGAGCGAGAGCATGAAACAACGTTTTACGGCGAGCGTGCTGCTGTGCGCAGGGATGGCATGCCATCTCGCCTGGGCGGAGAAAACGGTCGACATGCAGTTTCGCGGCACGTTGATCGAGCCGCCGCCCTGCACCATCAACGATGACGGGATCATTGACGTGAACTTCGGCGATCGTGTCGGCATTAACAAGGTCGATGGTGCGAACTATCGGCAAAGCATCGGCTACCGCATTCGCTGCGAGCCGGGGATCGGCAAATGGGACATGTTGCTGAGTCTGACCGGCAACGCCGCAACGTTTGACGAAGCGGCGGTGCAAACCAACCGGCGCTATCTCGGCATCCGCATTTACCAGAACGCACAGCCGTTCAAAGTGGGCAGCGCGCTGCCTATCGATCCGGCCAAACCGCCGGTGCTGGAAGCGGTGCCGGTCGGCAAATCGGGCGAAACCCTGACGGAAGGCGCGTTCGAGGCCACGGCGACGCTGCGGGCCGACTATCAATGAAGGAGGAGGCGAGCGTGAAAACAACACAAGGCGGCTGGGGCGTTATCGGCCTGTTGCTGTTGGCGCTGGGCGTGAACGGCGCAGCGCAAGCCGCGGACAATCTGCGCATGCGCGGGGCGCTGGTGGCGGAACCTTGCGTCATTCAGCCGGGCGACGAGAGCATCGCGCTGGATTTCGGCACGCTGGTCGACAAGTACCTGTATCTGAACCAGCGCACGCAGGGGCAACCGTTCGAGTTGCGGCTGGCGGAGTGCGATCTCAGCCTGGGCAAGACGGTGTCGATCACCTTCAAAGGCACGGAGAATGCGCAGCTGCCGGGGCTTTTGGCTTTGGCGGCGAGCAGCCAGGCGCGCGGGATCGCCATCGGCATGGAGACGCTGCAGGGGCAGCCTTTACCGCTCAACAGCGCAGGCGGCAAGTACCCGTTGCAGGACGGCAGCACGGTGATTGGCGTGCAGGCCTATGTGCGCGGCGAACCGGAAGCGCTGGCAAAGCGAACCATCGGTCGCGGTGCTTTCAGCGCCATTGCGACGTTCAGCCTGGACTACCAATGAGCGCCGGGCTTCGGCAAAACAGAATAAGGATATGACGCGATGCAGCGTTTTCACTTCAGAGGGATGTATTTACTGCTCGGCCTGCTGCCGGGGCTGTGCTCGGCGCAAATTTATTCCTATGTGACCAAGAGTACCGGCTCTCCCAGCAATGCGGCTTATGAGTATGTGCTTGAGAGCTGGGATAAGGATGACTCATCGCCTAATCCTTGCTACCAGCAAAGCATGTGCGCTGTGGGGATCAACCACCGCCACACCAGCGCCAATACGGGCGGCAGCACGGCCGTGACGCCTTCGGCCTCTATCGTCGGGTCGGGGCGCTACCCGCAGATTACCCAACTGCGGACGATGGGGGAACTCAGCCGCTTCTACCAGAGCATTTATCCGTTGCCGATCGTCGGTGCGACTTCTCATGTGGGGGATGCCATCACTCAGGAGTGTGTCGGGCTGTTTTATACCACCTCGTCCTCCTCCGCCGTTGAAGGCAACAGCGCACGGTTGATGCCGAGCAGCGTCTGCGGCATCGCGCCGCCGCCGGTCGGGGTCTGCGGCATCGATGAGCAACAGCTCGATCTGAACCACGGCGTGTTGCCGGATACCGACCTGGTAGGCAATACGGCGCGCGGCAGCCTGCGCGTAGTGTGCTCGCAGAAGATGAACATCGTCATGTATATCCGCGTCGGCAGCAATGGCCGCCTGGATCTGGGGAATTCCGGCGTCTACAGCACGCTGCGCATCAACGGCGCCCTAGGCAACCTGGGTTATCAGTTCACCGCGGATACGCGCGGGGTCACGGTGCCGATCACTTCCACCCTCGGCGTGACGGGAACGATCAAGGCCGGCAATTACTCGGGGCAATCGGTCGCCATTCTGGCGTTGCCGTAGCCGCATTACCCGCGCCGCGCGCCGTTGCATTATGCCGTTGAGTCACCCGCCATCAGGGGGATGAATCGCGCTCGGCGGCGACCGGGAAGGATGATTTCAAAGGGAGCGTGCCGATGGAAACTACCATCACTCTGGCGTTTATCGATAACGACCGTTTCTTTATTGAAGGATTGCAGCAACTGCTGCTGGCGTATTTTGCGCGCCGCGGCATGCGGGTTCAGGTGCTCGACGCCACACAGGCGCATCGGGCGGATGTGGTGTTCCAGTCCGTGGAGCGTGATTGGCAGGCGCGTTTCTGCCTGCATTCAGTGAGCGGCGGTCAACCGCTCAACTTTGCGCTGCGTGAACCCGGCGATACCCGCTGGCGCGATAACCCGCGTTGCATCAGTGAGGCGGGCGTTATTTTCCGCAACGACTCGCCGGGCAGCGTATTAAGCCAGCTGGAGCGGGCATTGGCGGCGCGGACGCACGGCGACGCAGCGCACCGGTGCTATTGGTGTGAACGGCAGCGCATTACCCGCCGTGAGCAGGATGTCATGCGCTACCTGGCCTGTGAGTTGCCGCAGACCGCCATCGCGCGCACCCTGCATCTGAGCGTGAAAACCGTCAGCAATCACAAACAGGCGGCGATGCGAAAACTGGGATTTAAACGCAATGCGGATCTCTACCATTGGTTGCGGTTGGGCGGGTTGAAAACCGTAGAGCGGGCGCGCGGATGAGAGGGCGGCTCAGGCGCTCAATTTGGCGCCTGAGGGGCAGGAAGCGTCAATACAGCAGCGTCATCGCGCTGAAGAACAACAGCGTCAAGGCGATGATGATGAGGTTTTGCGTGGCTTTGCGCACCAGTTTGCTGGCGCTCAGGCGGCTGTCGATGACGTAGAGCAGCGGCACCATCAGCAGCACATAGGCGAACATCAGCATGGCGGTAAAGGGCTGCAGGTTCATTCATGTTCCTCCTGGGCGTCATCATGGCCGATCAGGTGTATCAGTACGGCTTGCGTCTGGCGGTGCTGGCCGATAAAGGGCGACGTGGCTGGCGATGCCGGCGCGAACGTCAGGCCGGCGCGTCGCGTTTTCACCGCCGCTTGCAGAATCTTCTTTCGATGCTTCCGAGTATGGTCGACCATGCGCCTCCGAATAGGGCCGCCTGAAGGCGGCCGATCGTTGTATTGCCCATTAAGCTGGAGAGGATCGCAGCCGCTGCCGGGGCCGCAGAGGTATAATATTGCGAATGATAACCATTATCAATAATGGAGATGAAAAAATTAAGGGTATTGCGAGGGGGCAGCCGGCGGGGCGGGAAAAGAAAAAGCACGCCTTGCGGCGTGCTTTGCGGGGTACTAACGGCGGTGGTTACTTCTGATCGGGCAGGGCGTAAGCGACCACGTAGTCGCCCAGCTTGGTGCCGAAGGAACCGTGGCCGCCGGCGTAGATCAGCACGTACTGCTTGCCGTTGACCTCATAGGTCATCGGCGTCGCCTGGCCGCCGGCCGGCAAGCGCGCTTCCCACAGTTTTTCACCGTTGGTCACGCTGAAGGCGCGCAGGTAGTTGTCCGCGGTGGCGCCGATGAAGAACACGTTACCGGCGGTGGTCACCGGGCCGCCCAGCATCGGCATGCCCATTTTGAACGGCAGCGGCAACGGTGAGCTGTCGCGCACGGTGCCGATGCGTTTTTTCCACACGATGTCGTTGGTTTTCAGATCCACGGCGGAAATGTAACCCCAGGCCGGCTGTTTGCACGGCAGGCCGAACGGCGACAGGAACGGGTTCAGGGTGACGCCGAACGGCACGCCATACTGCGGTTGTACGCCAGACTCGGTACCGCTGCCGCCTTTGTCGCCTTCCGGCGGCTCAATCGGGTTGCCTGGGCCGCGCGGGATCAGTTTGGAGACGAACGGCAGCGCGATCGGGTTGGCGATGGCGATTTCGCGATCGGTATCGACGGCCAGGCCGCCCCATTCGAACATGCCCAGGTTACCCGGGAACACCAGCGTGCCCTGCTCGGAAGGCGGGGTGAAGGTGCCTTCATAACGCAGGCTGTGGAACATCACGCGGCAGACCAGCTGATCATAGATGGTCGCGCCCCACATGTCGGCGCCGGTCAGTTTCTTCTCAGGACGGAAGGTCAACTCGGAGAACGGCTGGGTCGGTGACAGGCGATCGCCCTTGGCCGGGCCTTGCGGTACCGGTTTCTCCGGTGCCGGCACCACCAGTTCGCCGTTGGTACGGTTCAGCACGAAGATGTTGCCGGTTTTGGTCGGCACATAGATGACCGGCACTTTTTTACCGCTCTTGTCGGTAATGTCCGCCAGGGTCGGCTGCGCCGGCACGTCCATATCCCACAGGTCATGGTGGACCGTCTGATAGAACCAGGCCAGTTTGCCGGTGGAGGCGTTCAGCGCCAACAGGCCGCTGGCGTAGCGTTCCATTTCCGGGGTGCGATCGCCGCCCCAGATGTCCGGAGTGGAAACGCCCATCGGCAGGTAAACGATATCCAGCTTGGCGTCATAGGCGGCAGGCGCCCAGGAGTTCGGCGAGTTCGGCACGAAGTGGTGCTCGTCCGCCGGGATGGCGTTCGGATCTTTCGCGCCCGGATCGAAGGCCCACAGCAGCTTGCCGCTGTTGACGTCGAAGCCGCGGATCACGCCGGAAGGCTCGCGGTTGGAGTAGTTGTCGGTCACGGCACCGGCGACGACGATCACTTTATCGGTGATCACCGGCGGCGAGGTCGGCTCGTAGTGGCCCGGCGTCGCATACGGCATATTGCTCTGCAGGTTCAGCTCACCATTGTTGGCGAAGTCCGGGCAGGGTTTGCCGGTTTCGGCGTCCAGTGCGAACAGACGGCCGTCGTTGACCGGCAGAATGATGCGGCGTGCGCACATCGCCGGAGCGGCGTCGCCGGCGGCGCCTGCGGCTGCGGCGGTTTCGTGGTAAGACACGCCGCGACAGGTGATGTGCTGGAAGGTTGGGTTGTATTTCAGCTGCGGATCAAACTTCCATTTTTCTTTACCGGTGGCGGCATCCAGCGCGAACAGCTTCTGGTGCGGCGTACACATGTAAAGGGTATCGCGGATTTTGATCGGCGTGACTTCGTTGGTGATCTCACCCGGATCGTTGGCGGTCTTCAGATCGCCGGTCTGGAAACGCCAAACCTCTTGCAGCTGGCCAACGTTTTTGTCGTTGATCTGGCTCAGCGGCGAGTAACGGGTGCCTTCCTGGGTGCGGCCATAGGCCGGCCAGTCGGCGCCGGTGGCGTCTTTCGGTTGTACCTGGGCGGCGTCGAGGGTGCCGTTAATCTCTTGCGGATCGTTGAACACGGCATAGGCCAGCGCGATGACGGTGATCGCCAGCGCCGCGCTCAGCGCGCCGTAGGCGAATTTGCCGTTGGCCACCAGCTTGCGGTAGATAAACGGCAACACCAGCCACAGGCCGAAGAAGAAGGTGACGTCCAGGCGCGGCGTCAGCGCCCAGAAGTCCGGGCCCACTTCCCACAGGGCCCAAATCGTGGTGCCCAGCAGGAATACCGCGTACAGCAGCAGCGCGGTGGCGCGGCGGCGGAACAGCAGCCAAGAGGTCGCCAGCAGCACCAGCCCGGCGATGATGTAATACAGCGAACCGCCCAACTTGGCCAGCCAGATGCCGCCGCCGAGCAGATAAAGCCCGCTCAGCGCGGCAAACAGCGCCGTTATGACGATAAGCGGCGATAGTGACGCTTTATTTTGCATAGCAATACCCTTACCAAAAATGAAAGTCCCCGATTTAGAGATTAAGCCAAATCGGAAAAAACACGCGGTTTCTCCCTATTATTTCAGCGAGAAGCCGCTAGGGTGACGTAAAACCCATCCCGTTTTTTAACCTTAAGGTGCTTTGCCTTATTCAAAGCGATAAGACAAGGTGGCGCCGCCACCCCAGTTGCGCCCCGGCGCCGGCTCGAAGTAGCGGCCGTTGCCTTCGTTGACGATCACCGAACCGACGTATCGGCGATCGAAAACATTGTCCACCCGGCTGAACACGTCCAGCGCCCAGCGGTTCCAGGTAAAGCGATAACCGGCGTTTACGCCGGCCACGGTGTAAGAAGGAGCCTGCGCGCTGTTGGCGTCATTGGCCTGAATGTCGCTCATGTAGCGCAGCTCCGCGCCGGCGTGCCAGCCTTCCGGCGGGGCATAGGCCAGCGAGGCGTAGCCCATGTTGCGGGCGATGCCCGGCAGGCGATTGCCGGCGGGAATGGTTTGAGCCGGGGTACAAACGGCTTTGCCGCACATTTCGCTGCGGTAGGTGGCGTCCAGCAGCGTCCAGGCCATATGCAGGCGCCAGTCCAGCGCGAACTCTTGATCCAGCGCCAGTTCCAGGCCGCGCCGCCGGGTTTTGCCGGCGTTGGCGTAGCTGGTGCGCCCACCGCTGCTTTCCGCCACCACCAGCTCGTTGTCGGTATCGGTCTGGAACAGGGCGGCGCTCACCAGGCCGTTGCCGAGGCGCAGTTTGCTGCCCAGTTCGACGGTGTCGCTGGTGGACGGCTGCAGACCGATGTTCAGGCCGGCCTGGCCGTCGGGGCGATAGGAGAGTTCGTTGATGGTCGGGGTTTCAAAGCCGCGGCCTGCGGAGAGATAAACGTTCCACGCCGGATTGATTTTATAGTTGAGCGAGCCCATCGGCAGCCACTGGTGGTAGCGTTTGCTGCCGCTGTCGTCGCCGTTGCGCTGCGTGATGTAGTAGTCGGTCGAGTCGAAGCTGACCGTGCTGTAGCGCAGGCCGGCGTCCAGCGTCCAGTGCGGCGTCAGTTGCCAGGAGGTTTGCAGGTAAGGATCCAGGTTCCAGATGCGGTTTTTCTCGTTGCGCCGCTGGTCGCCTTTCTCGCCGTAGTCCACTGTGCCGTCTCGCAGAATAAAGTTTTCAAACCCCTGCCGGCGTTCGGTCATGGTTTCATAATCCAGACCGCCGATCAGTGTTACCGGTAACGAGGCGAGAGTATCCTCATGCTTCCAGCGAGTGTCAATGCCCTGATATTTTCTTTCCAGCACGATCACCCCGCCGGCGTGGGTAGGGTTGAGCTGCGGCCCGCGTGGAATGGATTGGTACTGCGTGGTGTGGCGCTCGCCGTGGTAGGCGGTCAGCGTCAGTTCGTCGCGCTCGCTCATCTGGCGCTGATAGCGCAGGCCGGCCTGAGTCTGATCGAGCGACTTGCGGGTGTTGTATTGATCCGCGCGCGGCGCCTGGCGCGGGTTTTCCTTCCATTCCGCTTCGGTCAGGCCGCCCGGATCGCCGGCGTCAATGGAGACGCTGTTGAACATCAGCGTCAGGGTACTGACGTCGTCCAACCGCACGCCGAGCTTGCCGTTGCCGAGGTTTTTCCGCGCGGCGCTGTGATCGCGATAGCCCTGAGTGGTGAAGCGGGTGCCGGAGATAGCGTAGTTGACGTCGCCGGCCTGGGTGCCGTCGCCGGTGGCGCCGGTCGCTTTCACCCCGTAGCGCCAGGTGTTGTCGCTGCCGAAATAGCTGCCGGCCTCCAGCGTTGGCGGCTGGGCGCCGGTCTGTGTGTCAACGTTGATCACCCCGCCCGAAGCGTTGCCGTACAGCGCGGAATAGGGGCCGCGCAGCACCTCGATGCGCTCGACGGAGTTGATGTCGATGTTGGAGGTTTGTCCCTGGCCGTCGGGCATGGTGGCGGGGATGCCGTCGACGTACATGCGCACCCCGCGCACGCCGAACATCGATCGGCTGCCGAATCCGCGTATCGACAGCTGCAGATCCTGCGCATAGTTTTGTCGGTTTTGAAGCTGCAGGCCCGGCACGCTGCCAAGGTTTTCCGACAGGTTAATCTGCGGTGCGGCGTTGCGCAGGTCCTGGCCGTCGATCACGCTGACGGACACCGGCGATCCCAGCTCGGTCAATCCGATGGGTTGCGCCATTACCACCAGCGTATCGCTGTCTTTCTGATCCGCCGCCAGGGCCGAACCGATGCAGACTGGCTGCAGCAATAACAGGGTTGCCGGGGTCAAGACGGGACGTTTTTTATTCATCAGATAATTCTGCCAATAATGCTGAAAAAATTGCCCGCAAGTGGGCGAAAATAGCCATTTGTGACTCCCTGTACTGGCATTCAATGGGAGGGAAACTGCATCCTGCAACGAGTATAGGATATTCCGACACCGTACGCTTTGGAATAGCGCAACTGAAAGATGCGTGTTTTCATTTAAGAAGATTCTCTTTTTTATCGATTTCCCCGCGATACCTTTAAATTAGATTTACTTATATTAAATATATTCCCATCCTTGATTTTAATTTATTTACAATAGTTATTTTATTTATGAATGAAAAGCCAGGATTCATTTTTAAATGATAAATTATTTTTTATGTCATTGTTTTTATTGGTTTTGGTTTATTTGTGTTTTTGTGGCTTTATTTTTCATAAAAATAAAATAATATTCGCTCTTATGTTTTTTAAGTTTTCACCTAACAGCTCAATCGCATAACCATCACGGTATTTATGCCATGCATAAATATCTATTCATATATTATTGGAATATATTAAAAGGGAATTGATTCATGGGCGCGATCATCGCTTCACCCTATACCCACACGTTTTGGAATGAATACGTCCTCAATCCACACTCCTGCGAGTACAACCTGGTGCTGGATCAGACCATTGAGGGGGCGCTGGACGTCGATCGACTGCGCGCGGCGGTCGAGGGCGTGTGCCGGGACTATATTCTGTTTCACCATGTCCTCGACGACAGCTCGCCGCAATTACGCTGGGTAAAGACGGAGAAGAAAATTGCGTTGGAAACGCTTGATGCCGATTGCGATGTCGGCAAATTAATCAATACGCCGTTCGATCTCCGGGAGGGGCCGCTGTGCCGCTTCTACCTGATTGAGCTGGCGCCGCAGCGCTATAATTTGATCATTGTCGTTCATCACATCCTGATCGACGGCCTGTCCGGCCAGGAGTTCTACAACGCCGTTTCCGCCTATTACAATCGCGGGGCTGCCGTGGCGCCGCCGCAGGCGGATGAAACGGACATTTGTCGATTGTACCGGCGCTATGAGGCGGATATCGCGGCGTTGAAGCAGGACTTCGCTTCCGCGTCATTCTGGGGCGACCGGTTGGCCGAATGCGCCCCGCGCGTAGCGTTGCCTTATCTCCCCGGTGAAGCCCCCGAAGCACCCGGCGCCGGCGAAGTGCGCTTTACGTTGCCGTTCGCCGAGTGGCAGGCGCTGAAGTCTGGCGTCAGATATGCCAACCCATTCCTGATATTCAAAACGCTGTGGGCGTTGCTGATCGCCCGGCAATCCGCGCAGGACACGGTGCATATCGGTTATCCCGTCGCGCCGGACGGCGGCGAGCCGCTGTTTTTCGGCGCCCAGGTCAACACCGCGGTGTTTCCCTTAACGCTCGCCCCGCAAGCCACGTTCAACCAGCTGTACCGCGCGACGCTGGCCTACAGCAAAGCGCTCAAGGTGACGGGCAAGCTGCGGCACAGCCAATTGCCGGTTTATGACATGCTGAACCTCAGCCCGGTGCGCGAGCTGAACGTCAATTTCACTCAGGCTTACCTGAAAGATGCGCCGCTGGCGCTTGACGGTTGCCGCATCGGCGTCAATCACCGTTACAACGTCGATCTGGCCGGTTCGGAACTGCTGCTGGAGTATCAGCCGACCGAGCAGGCCTTTGAGTTTCGCCTGCGTTATCGGCCCGATCTGTTCGACGCCACGCAAATGGCGGAGATGGCGGATCAGTATCTCGGGCTATTGCGGCGTGCGCTAGCCGAACCGGACGCGCCGATAGCCGCGTGGCCGCAGCTCACGGCGCAGCAGGTTTTACGCTGCCGCGACGCCTGGGAGAGCGAGCCGGACACGACCGACCCAGGAGCGACACTGCTCGACGGCGTGGCTCGCCAGGTGCGCCGTCATCCGGAACGCATCGCCGTAACCGATGCCAACGGTTCGCTCAGCTACCGCCAACTGGCGCAGCGCAGCGATCGCCTGGCAATACGGCTGAGGGAAGAATATCGCCGGTTGCGCGGCGCCGCCATGCCGCCAGAGACGCTGATCCCGCTGTATCTGCAGCGCAGCGCGGAAGCGGTGGTGGCGATGCTGGCCATCATGAAGGCGGGCGGTGCCTATGTGCCGCTGGATCCCGCGGCGCCGGCGCAGCGCCTGGAATATATTCTGCAAGAGGTGAACAGCCCCATCGTCCTGACGGAAAGCGCATTGCAAGGGGAGGCGCGGCGTCTGGCGCCGGACGGCGTTTGCCTGGCGGCGGATGAATCGCTTGCCGATGCGGATGCCGCGAGCCTGCCGAATGTCGAAGCCCGGCAATTGGCCTACGTGATTTACACCTCCGGCACCAGCGGGCGGCCGAAAGGTACGCTGTGCGAACACCGGGGCGCGGCCAACATGGTGCGGGGTCATACGCAGCGTTTGCTGCGCAATGAATCGGGCGCGCTCAACTGCCTGCAGTTCGCGTCGCTGGCCTTTGACGCGCACGTGTTTGAAGTGTTCATGGCCCTGAGCAACGGCCACCGGCTGTTCATCGCGGGCGAGGCGCAGCGGCGCGATCCGGCGCTGTTGTGCGGCCAAATGGCGGCCTGGGGCATCGAAGCCTGTTTCCTGCCGCCGGCGCTGCTTGGCACCTTGCCAGACCTGCCGGCTTCGGTGCGCTATCTCGCGACCGGCGGCGAGGCGACCGCGCAGGAGGCGCTCGACCATTACCTGGCCTGCGGCATGCAGGTTGCCAATCTGTACGGCCCGACCGAGGCTTCGGTCAGCGCCAGTCTGAATATCTATCGCCGCAACGGCGCGCGCAATATCGGCCACGCCATCGCCAATATGCGTTGTTATGTGGTTGACGAGCATGACAATCTAATGCCGCTGGGGGCGGAGGGCGAGCTGTGTCTGGCCGGCGTCGGCCTGGCGCGCGGATACCTGAACCTGCCGGCGCTGACGGAAGCCGCATTCGTCGCCAATCCTTTTGAACTGCGCGAGCCTTACCGGCGCCTGTATCGCACCGGCGACCGGGTACGGCGCTTGGCCGACGGCAGCCTGGACTATCTCGGACGACACGACCAGCAGATCAAGATCAACGGCTATCGCATCGAGTTGGGCGAGATCGAAATGCAGCTGCGCGCGCTGCCCGAGGTGGCCGAGGCGGTGGTGACCCTGCGCCCCGGCACGACGGACCAACTGGCGGCCTGGTATGTGCCGAAGCCCGGCGCGACGCCGCAGGCCGGCGACCTCTTGCAACGCCTGGCGGCGCAGCTGCCGCATTATATGTTGCCGTCGGCGCTGTCGGCGCTGTCGGCGCTGCCGCTGACGGTGAGCCGCAAGGTCGATTACCGGGCATTGCCGGAACCACTGCCGGTCGAGCGGCAAACGGCGTTTCGCCAACCGGGCACGCCGCTGGAGACTCAGCTTTCTACACTGTTCAATCGGCTGCTGGGCGGCCATGTCGGCATGGACGACAACTTCTTCCGCCTCGGCGGCAACTCCATTATGGCCATCAGGCTGTGTCACGAAGTGAATAAATTGCCGGGGGCGAAGATCTCGGTGCTGACGTTGAATCAGCATCCGACGGTGGCCGCGCTGAGCGAGCATATCGCCGCTCAACGGCAGGCTCCGTCGGATGAGCCGCCCATCCTCGCCGGCGGGCTGCGGGAGGGGCCGTTGTCGCTTCAGCAGTCGCGATTGTGGTTTGTTCAGCAACTGTCGGCGGACGCCACGCACTATCTGTCGCCGGTGCTGCTGCGGCTGGCGCCGGACATCGATGACCAACGTTTTGCGGACTGTCTGCAGGCGATCGTCGAGCGCCACCAGATCCTGCGTAGCCTGATTCGCCAGAATGAGCGGGGCGAAGCCAGCCAGTGGGTCAGCGACGCCGTGCTGCCGGTGCCTTTGCTGACGGTGAGCGGCGCTGAGTTTGACATGGCGCTGGCGCAGGCCTGCAGCCGGCCGATGGATTTGACGCGCGAGCTGCCGCTGCGCGCCACGCGCTATCGTTACCGCGATGCGGCGGGCGGGGAAACGGCCGTTTGTCTGTTGGTATTCCATCACATCGTCTTTGACGGTTGGTCGCTTGAGGTGCTGCTGCAGGAACTGGACGCGCGCTATCGGGGAACGTGGCGTAAGGCGACAGAGCCGGCGCTGCAATACCTCGACTATGCGTGCTGGCAACAAGCGCCGGAAAATGTGCAGCGCCGGGCCGACGAATTGGCCTTTTGGCAACGAGAGCTGGCGGGCTGGCAGCCGCTCTCGCTGCCGGTGGATTTTTTGCGGCCGGCGGTCTTCGACGTACGCGGCGACAACAGCGAAGTGCCGCTGCCGGCGGCGCTGGTGAAGGCGCTGGAGGCGTTGGCGCGCCGAGAGGGCGTGACGCTGCATGCCGTGATGCTGGCGGGGTTCATGCTGTTGCTTGCCCGCTACAGCGGTCAGAACGATGTCATGGTGGGTACGCCGCTGGCGAACCGCAATCGCCCTGAGCTGGGGAATCTGATCGGGTTCTTTGTCAATACGCTGCCTTTACGCCGGCAGATCGACCCCCGTCAGGGCGTTGCCGAGTTTGTGCGAGAGGTTGCGGCCACGACGCTGCGGGCGCAGCAGCATCAGACGCTGTCGCTGGAGGCGCTGGTGGACGCTCTGGCGCTGCCGCGCGACTTTTCGCGGCATCCGCTGTTCCAGGTCATGTTCGCGCTGGAGGGCGAGAGCGGCGCACCGGCGCGTCCGGACTGGCTGTCGGTGGTCGATTTGAGCGCGGATGAGCGCACTGCCAAGTTCGATCTGACGCTCACGCTGACGCCGCAGGTGGAGCAGATGCGCGCGCGCTTCAACTTCGCGTCGGCGCTGTTCAGCAAAGCGTCGATGGATCGGTTGGCCGGCTACTATCTCGCCCTATTGCAACAGATGGCGCGCCACGATGACTGGCCGCTGGAAAATATTCGTCTGCAGCCGCAGAGCCCGGCGCTGCCTGCGGCGCCGGCCTTTAGCTATGCGTTTGAACGCTGCCTGCAACAGGATTTCGTGCGGCATGCGCAGCGCAATCCGCAGGCCGTCGCGGTGATCGACGCGCAGGGGGAAATGACGTACGGCGAACTGCACGAGGCGGCGTTAACGCTGGCCACTCAACTGCGTGTGCAGGGCAAGATGACCGGCGACGCCATCGCCGTCGTTGCCGACAAGGGGCGCCGGCAGCCGATCGCCCTGTTGGCGGCGCTGATGTGCGGCAAGGCGTTTTTGCCGATGGAGGCGACATGGCCGCCGCAGCGGCGGCTGAAGGTGATGGCGCAGGCCGGCATCAATACGTTGCTCAGCGATGTGCCCTGGGCCTGCGACGAAATCAACCTGGTCGAACTGAATGCCGACGGGCTGGCGGCGCAGTTGCCGCTGCCGGAGAGGCGCCTGCCGGCGGTGGAGGCCGGTCCTGACAGCCTGGCCTATATCATTTTCACTTCGGGCTCGACCGGCACGCCCAAGGGCGTGGCGATCGAACATCGCAGCGCGGTGAACATGCTGGAAGGCGTTCGGCGGTATTTTGGGTTCAACGAGCGGGATCGCAGCCTGGCGCTCAGCGCGTTGAGCTTCGATCTGGCGATCTTCGATATTTTCAGCCCGTTGAGCGCGGGCGGCGCGGTTGTGATGCCGGCCGAGCGAGATCGGGTCAATCCGCAAGCCTGGTATCAGCTGATGATGACACATCGAGTGACGCAATGGTTGAGCGCACCGGCCCTGATGGAGCTGTTGCTGGACTATGTAAACGGCGCGGGGCTGGCGGTCGGGCCTGCGCCGGCGCTGCGGGCGGTGATGGTGGGGGGCGACTGGATCGCCACCTCGCTGCCGGAACGCTGCCTGGCCTGGGCGCCGCACGTCCGCTTCTGCAGCGCCGGCGGCGCTACGGAGGCGGCGATCTTCACCATGCTGTATGAGGTGCCGCGAGGCGAGAAAATTCGCTCGGTCAGCATCCCTTACGGTAAACCGTTGCCGCACCAGCGTTGCTACATTCTGGATGCCGGACGACGGCCCGCGGCGCCGGGCGTGCGCGGGGAGATCTATCTGGCCGGTGAAGGGTTGGCGCGCGGGTATTACGGCGATCCGCAACGCACCGCCGAGAGTTTCTTCTGGCATGAGGAGCTGCAGGAGCGGGTGTATCGCACCGGCGACGCGGGCCGATGGCTCGAGGACGGCAATGTGGAGTTCCTGGGGCGTCTCGATCAGCAGGTCAAGCTGAACGGCTACCGTATCGAGCTGGGTGAAATAGAGCATGCCGCGCTTGCCTATCCGGGGGTGATCGCCTGTTGTTGCGTGCTCGTCACCGACCCTCAGCCCTGTCTGGCCGCTTACTTCGTTGCCGATGAGGCGATCGCCCCGCAGGATTTGGCGCAGCATTTGAGCAGCCAACTGCCTCCTTACATGGTGCCGCAGGCGCTGATGCAGCTGGCACAGCTGCCGCTGACCGAAAACGGCAAGATAGCCCGACAGGCGTTGCCGCCGCCGAAAAGGACGGCGCGCGAGTTCGTCGCGGCGCAGAACGAGCGGGAGAACGCTTGCCTGGCGGTGTGGCGCGATCTGTTGCAGCGGCAGGATATCGGTGTGGAGGACAATTTCTTCTCGCTGGGCGGCAATTCCCTTCTGGCGATCCAGGCCTGTTACCAGATCGGTCAGCGGTTGGGGAGCGAGGTGACGTTGAGCGAGCTGGGCCGGTTCCCGACGATCCGTTCATTGTGCCGTGCGTTGCTGCGGCAGGGGGAGGGCACCGCGCCGATGTCGATCCCGCCGCTGCGGCAACGCGAGTATCCGCTCTCCGCCTCACAGCTGCAGCTGTGGTTTATCGAGAACCTGAACGGCGGCGGCAATCTTTATCATGTGCCGATGCTGTTCCGTCTCGGCGAGGAGGTCTGTCTGACGGCTTACGAGCGCAGTCTGCAGGCGGTCGTCGCCCGGCATCAGGTGTTGCACAGCCTGATTGCCCAGAAGCCGTCCCAAATTGCCGTCGCCCGGGCCTGTGAACAAACGCTTTCGCTGGAGCGCGTGGCGCTGGAGGCGGCGCGCTGGCCGGACAGACTGCGGCAGGATATCGATCGGCCGTTTGCCCTGGAGGCGGAGTTGCCGATCAGAGCGAGCGTTTACCAGGTGGCGCAGCCTGATGGCGGGCGGGTGACTTACAGCCTGATCCTGGTGCACCACCTGGCGTTTGACGGCTGGTCGCAGCCGGTGCTGCTGCAGGAGTTGGATGCGCTGTATCAGGCGCAGCGGCAAGGGCGGGAGGCTGAGCTGGCGGCGTTGCCGTTGCAATATGGCGACTATGCCGTCTGGCAGCGGCGCTGGCTGGACTCCGCGTTGGCGGATGAGGCGAAAGCGTATTGGCGACAAGCGCTGGATGGGTGGCAGGCGCTGGAGATGCCGCTCGATTTCGTGCGGCCGGCGCGCTTCGATCATCGCGGCGCCAATCACGTCATCGCGCTGCCGGAGGCCCTGACGATGCAGGCGACGCAGTTCGCCCGGCGGCAAGGCGTCACGCCGTTTGCGCTGTATCTTGCGGCCTTTAATCTGCTGCTCGGTTACTTCAGCGGCCAGCAAGACATTCTGGTCGGCACGCCGGTCGCTAACCGGCCGGTGGCGGAGACCCGCTCGGCGATCGGATTCTTCGTCAATACGCTGCCGTTGCGCTCGCAAATAGACGATGCAGCGTCGCTGAACGATTATGTGCATCGGGTTTTTGATGGCGTGCTGCAGGCGCAGCGGCATCAGAATTTACCGTTGGATCAGTTGATTGAGCTGCTGCAGGTGCCGCGCGATCTGTCGCGCCATCCGCTGTTTCAGACGCTGTTCGCGCTGGAAGAGGCGGGTGAAGCGCCGGCCTGGCTGGCGCCGCAGGATCTGTTGACACACTATCAGGCGGCCAAATTCGATTTGACGCTGAGCATACAGTCGGCGCCGCAAGGCGGCAGGGCGATCTTCAACTATGCCACCGCCCTGTTTGCACCGGCCACGCTGGCGCTGTTGGGTGAGTATTATCTGACGATCCTCACGCAGATCGTCAATCACGGGGAGCAGCGCGTCAGTCAGTTGGCGCTGGTATCGGCGAGTGAAACGGCGCGGCAGCGCGCCTTCCGTCAATCCTGTCCGCCGGCCTACGATTTCGAACGCGCCATCCATCATGATTTTATCCGTCAGGCCGAGCGCGATCCGCAGCGGGTGGCGATTGTCGATGAATGGGGTGAGCTGAACTACGGTGAGCTGTATCGGCGTGCGTTGGTGCTGTCGTTGCAGCTGCGCGAGCATGCGGATATGCGCGCCGACACCATCGCGGTGATGGTGGACAAAGGGCGGGCGCAAATCATTGCGGTGCTGGCGATCCTGATGGCCGGCAAGGCCTATTTGCCGCTGGACGGCGCCTGGCCGGAACGCCGCCGCCTGGATATCGTCGCGCAGTCGCAGACCCGGATTATCCTCAGCAGCCGGGCGTGGGCGGCCCACGGTAACGCCAGACTGTTGACGATCGATCCGCAAGGTGCGGTCAACGCGTTACCGCCGGCGGCGCCGGGTGAGCCGGTCTTGCCGGCGCCTTCCGCGCTGGCCTATGTGATTTTCACCTCCGGTTCTACCGGCACGCCGAAAGGGGTGGCGATAGAACATCGCGGCGCGGTGAACAGCATCATCGATACCTTGCACCAGCTGGAACTCGGCGCGGACGATCGCGGGTTGGCGCTCAGCGCGCTGAGCTTCGACATTTCGGTGTTCGATATTTTCGGCCTGCTGTCGGTGGGCGGCGCCATCGTGATGCCGTCCGAAACTGAACGCTATCAGCCTGAGGCGTGGCATCGGTTGTTGATGACTCAGGGGGTGACCTTCTGGAATTCCGCGCCTTCGGTGATGACGCTGCTGGTGGAGCAGCTGGAGTCCGCCGCGTCGCAGGCGCAGTGGCCGCATTTGCGCAACGTGGTGCTGGTGGGCGAGGTGATCTCGCGTTCACTGCCGGCGCGCATTCGCCAATGGCGGCCAGGGTGCCGGGTAGTCAGCGCCGGGGGCGCGACCGAAAGCTCCATTTGGTCGATTTTGTACGACATTCCGAAAACGCCGATCCTGGCGCCCAGCGTGCCTTATGGCCGGGCGATGGCCCATCAGCGTTTCTATGTGCTGGATCGCCATCTGCGCGTGTTGCCGCCCTGCTTACCGGGGGAGCAGTACATCGGTGGGGCCGGCGTGGCGCGCGGCTATTACCGCAATCCGTCGCTGACCGAGGAAAAATTCATCTACCATCCGGAACTGGGGGAGCGGCTTTATCGCACCGGCGATGCCGGGCGCTATTTGCCGGACGGCAATCTGGAGTTCCTCGGCCGTATGGATTTTCAGGTGAAAATCAATGGCTACCGCGTCGAGCTGGGGGAGGTCGAGCAATGTGCGCTGGCGTTCGGCGCGATCAAATCCTGCTGCGCCGTGGTGCTGTCAGAGGCGCATCGGCAGCGTCTGGCGCTGTATTACGTCAGTGAGGCGCCGCTGGAGGAGTCGGCGCTGCTGGCCTTTATGAGCGGGCAATTGCCGCTATACATGCTGCCTGCGGCGCTGGTGCGGCTGGAAGCGTTGCCGTACAACTCCAGCGGCAAGCTGGATCGCAAGGCGTTGCCTGTGCCGGCGGTGAGGGAACCGCAGGCCTATGTCGCTCCCGCGAACGCGCTGGAGCAGCAGTTGTGCGCATTGTGGCAGGAGGCGCTGCAGTGCGAGCAGGTCGGCATGACGGACGATTTCTTCCTGCTGGGCGGCACTTCGATCAAGGCGATCTCCCTGTGCGTCGGCATGGGGGCGCTGATGGCCGCGCCGGTGCCGGTGGTGCAGCTGTTGCAAAGCCGCACCCTGAAAAATCTGCTGGCCGCCAACGAGCGCCGTTTGGTCATGCCGCTTAACCGCCGGACAGACGGCGTGCCCACTGTGTGGATGATCCACCCGGCACTGGTGGGCGCGGAGGCGTTTCATGCTTTCGCTCAGCCGTTGCAAGGGCGACTCAATTGCTATGGCGTCGATAACCATAATCTTTACCATCAACCGACCATCGACTCGCTCGGCGAGCTGGCCGAACGGTATTTGAACGACATGATTGCCGCCGGCCTGCTGCAAGACGCCGGGCCGGTGCGCATTCTCGGGTGGTCGCTGGGGGGCATCATCGCGCTGGAGATCGCCGCTCGCCTGGAGGCGCGCGGCTGCCGTAACGTGCAGCTGTATCTGCTGGACAGCTTCTATCTGCAGACCACGGCGGAGCTGCCGCTGGAGCAACTGCTGCCTGCGCTGGGCATCGAGGGGGAGGCGGCGACACGCGCCATGGCCGCCGGGCAGGCGGAGCGGCGGCTGTCTGAGGGAAGGCTGAGCCGCCGATTGCAGACCACGAAAGTGACGCTGTTTAAGGCGACGGAGGGTAACCCGCAGTTGCCGGAGGCGGTAACGGCGCCGCTGCTGGCGCTGGAAGATAATGGGCTGGGCGCGGTTTGCGCGCAGCTCAAGATTATCCCGCTGGCTTGTCACCACCATAATATCTTGCAGTGTGAGGAGGCGATCGGACAAGCGCTCAACGATGACGTTTGATTTATGAGCCTGGCTCATAAGCTCAAGCGTATTTCGCCCCATAGTCATGGCGGCAGTCGCGTTTTACAGTCATCACACCGGAACGGCTCCGCGTCAGGCGGGGCCGGTATCAATCAGTGGGGGAGTGAAGATGCAAACACGCAAATTGGGGCGCGAAGGGCTGGAAGTCTCGGCGTTGGGGTTGGGCTGTATGGGACTGAGCTTTGGTTACGGCCCGGCCACCGACAAACGGCAGGCGGTCGATCTGATCCGTGCCGCGGTTGACGAGGGCGTGACGTTCTTCGATACCGCCGAGATTTATGGTCCGTTCACGAACGAGGAATTGTTGGGCGAAGCGCTGGCGCCGGTGCGCGATCGGGTCGTCATCGCCACCAAGTTCGGTTTCGATCTGCCGCAGCCGGCGGGGCAGCAGGTGTTGAACAGCCGTCCGGAGCATATTCGCCAGGCGGTGGAAGGCTCGTTGAAGCGCCTGCGGATAGAGACGATCGATTTGCTGTATCAGCACCGTGTCGATCCTGAGGTGCCTATCGAGGAGGTGGCCGGTACGGTGCAGCAACTGATTCGCGAAGGGAAAGTGAAGTATTTCGGCCTGTCGGAAGCCGGTGCGCAAACCATTCGGCGAGCTCACGCGGTGCAGCCGGTCACGGCGCTGCAAAGCGAATATTCGCTGTGGTGGCGCGAACCGGAGCGTGAAATCTTGCCGACGCTGGCAGAGCTGGGCATTGGTCTGGTGCCATTCAGCCCGCTCGGCAAGGGCTTTCTCACCGGCGCCATTACCGAGGACACCACCTTTGACGGCGGCGATTTTCGCAACGTGGTGCCGCGCTTCAGCGCCGAAGCGCGCCGGGCCAATCAGGCGCTGGTGAGCGTGCTGGGGCAGATAGCGCAGCGCAAAGGTGTGACGCCGGCGCAGATCGCCCTGGCCTGGCTGCTGGCCCAGCAGCCGTGGATCGTGCCGATCCCGGGAACCACCAAGCGTCACCGGCTGGAAGAAAACCTTGCGGCGGCGTCGGTGGTGTTGGCGGCGGACGAACTGGGCGAGATCGAGCGTGCGCTCTCCGCTATCGATGTGATCGGCGATCGTTACCCGGCGCATCTGCAGAAGAACGTCGGGCGTTAAGCCCCGGGTCGCAGCGCCTCAATCAGCAGCGCAAAGGCGGTAGTGTGTTGCCTGCGGCTTGGATAATAGAGGTAATAACCGGGAAACGGCGGGCACCAATCGTCCAGCGCCATCAGCAAGCGACCGTCGGCCAGCGGCTCGGCGACGGTATCTTCCGGCACAAAGGCGATGCCGAGGCCGAGCTGCGCGGCGTCGATTCGCTGGCGCAGGCTGTTGAAGGTCAGTTGCCCCTCTACCCGCACTTTAATCTCCCGGCCATCGCGGGCAAATTCCCAGGCGTACAGCCCGCCGAGGGTGGGCAGGCGCATGTTGATGCAGCGATGGTTTTGCAGCGCTTGCGGCGTAGCGGGGAGGCCGTAACGGGCGAAATAGTCAGGGGAGGCGACGGGCACCATGCGCATGTCCGGCCCGATGCGCACCGCGACCATGTCCTTCGCCACCTGTTCCCCCAGGCGGATTCCGGCGTCGAATCGCCCGGCGACGATGTCGGTCAGGCTGTTGTCGACGGTGATTTCCACGTTGATATCCGGGTAATCGACGAGAAAAGTGCGCAGCACCGGCCATAGCACCGCATCCACCGCGTGTTCGCCGGCGGTGATGCGGATGTTGCCGGCGGGCCGATCGCGCATTTCACCCAGCGCGTTCAGCTCGTTTTCTATCTCCGCAAAGCGTGGACCAATGCTGTTGAGCAACCGCTCACCGGCCTCGGTGGGGGCGACGCTGCGAGTGGTGCGCGTGAGCAAACGCAGCGCCAGGCGTTCTTCCAGGCCGCGAATAGCGTGGCTGAGCGCCGATTGGGAAACCCCAAGCTGTGCCGCCGCTTTGGTGAAGCTGCGCTCCCTGGCCACCATCAGGAAAGCGATCAGATCGTTAAAGTTTTCTTTCAACATATCGGCACCGAAGAGGAGGGTGAGCGCACTGTCGCGCGTAGATTTATGAATTGAGCTCATAGCTCCTTGCGCATTCTACCCGCTAGTCGCCGGAAAAGCATGGCGCTATCTTGACATCACTCACTCATGATTATCAGCGCCGGCTGTGAGAGCCGGCGCGGAGGACACGACAGATGAAAATACAACGCAGCGGTTCTATCCCATCACAGCGCGGTTCGGCGGATTACTTTACCGGGCAGGTACGCATCGACGCGCCGTTCGCCGGTGATGCGCCGGCCAGGGTGGGCGGCGCGACCGTCACCTTCGAACCCGGCGCCCGCACGGCATGGCATACGCATCCGCTCGGCCAGACGCTGATCGTCACTCAGGGGCGCGGGTGGATCCAGATGTGGGGCGAGAAGACGCAGGAGATGCACCCCGGCGATATCGTTTGGATACCGGCCGACGTCAAACACTGGCACGGTGCGACACCGGACACCGCCATGACCCATATCGCCATCGCCGAAGCGGTGGACGGCAGCCCGGTGACCTGGCTGGAGCCGGTCAGCGAGGCGGACTACCGACCATAACGCCGATCAGGCCGGGGGGCTCTGTTCGCAAAACCGCAGGCGGTTGCCGAACGGATCGGTGAGGTTGAGCTCTTTGCCCCAGTCGACAACCTCCAGCCCCGGCCTGGCATAGCGATAGTTTTTGGCCGTGAGCTCCTGGTGCAGCGCGTCGATATCGTGCACCGGGATGAAAATGGCGGCGCCGGGCGTGCTGTCGCCATAGTGTTCGCTCAGGTGCAGCGTCAGCTCTGAGCGGGCGATCTGCATGTACAGCGGCAGATCTTTGCTGAAACGGTGCTCCCACGCCAGCGTGAAACCGAGAAAATCCAGATAAAACTCTTTGGCCTTGTCGACTGAAAAGATACGCAGGATCGGAATGGCGGGGGAAAGCGTCATCATTGTTGACCTCACTGTCGCGTTAGCGGCAGCCGATATGGATATCGGCTGCGTCGGGGCCGGTATAGGCTTCGAAGTCGGTCAGGAAGCGACGTTCGATTTCCGGGTGTTGCTCGAAGTAGGCCCAGATGGCTTGCCAGCCTGCGATAACCGCCGCCGGCATGGCGCCACGGGCCTGGAACACCAGATAGCGGCCGGGTTGGATGTGCAAACCGCTCTCTGCCGCGCTGCCGGCGGTGACGTCAAACGGCCCGCTGGCGTCGGAGGCGTAATTGGAGTAGACCCCGTAAACCGGCATGGCAGGCGACGTGGCGAAAAAGTCTGACCACAGCGCCGGGATTTTAGCCGTCTCGGGCTGGGTTTCGTCCTGATTGGTGGTTCTGATTGTCAGGCCGACGACGTAAAAACCGGGCAGGTGTACCGAGAGAGGCTGCATAGAGGCAATTCCTTTTAACCGCTGAAAAGATGCCTAAGGTAGCAAAGGCTCCCCAATACCGCCAGACAGGGCCCCCGCAGACGCGGGGACCCTCGCATCAGGCGTCCAAACCGCCGAGGCACAGGTATTTGATCTCGAGATAGTCTTCGATGCCGTATTTTGAGCCTTCGCGGCCCAAGCCGGAGTGCTTCATGCCGCCGAACGGCGCCACCTCGGTGGAGATCAGCCCTTCGTTGATGCCGACGATGCCGTACTCCAGCGCTTCGGCCACGCGCATCACCCGGCCGATGTCGCGGCTGTAGAAGTAAGCGGCCAGGCCGAACGGCGTGTCGTTGGCCAGTTCGACGGCGTCGGCTTCCTGGCTGAAGCGGATCAGGGGCGCCACCGGGCCGAACGTCTCCTCGCGGAAGATTTTCGCCGTGCGCGGCACGTCGGTCAGGATGGTCGGGCTGAAGAAATTGCCGCCCAGCGCGTCAGGCTTGCCGCCCAGCAGCACCGAGGCGCCGTGCTCGACGGCGTCGGCGATGTGCTCGCGCACTTTCTCCACCGCGTCCGGGTTAATCAACGGGCCGATGGTGACGCCGTCATCCAGGCCGTTACCGACTTTCAGCTTGGCGACGGCGGCTTTCAGTTTGGCGGCGAAGGCATCGTATACGCCGTCTTGCACCAGAAAACGGTTGGTGCAGACGCAGGTCTGGCCGGCGTTGCGGTATTTCGAGGCGACCGCGCCGGCCACGGCGGCGTCCAGATCGGCGTCGTTGAACACGATAAACGGCGCGTTGCCGCCCAGCTCCATGCTGGTTTTCTTGATGGTGGGCGCACACTGGGCCAGCAGCTGCGCCCCCACTTCGGTGCTGCCGGTGAAGGAGAGTTTACGCACGTCCGGGTTGGCGGTGAGTTCGCCGCCGATGCCTTTGCTGGGGCCGGTTATCACGTTGCACACCCCGGCGGGCAACCCGGCGCGCTCCGCCAGCACGGCGATCGCCAGCGCCGAGAACGGCGTTTGGCTGGCGGGGCGGATCACCCCGGTGCAGCCGGCGGCCCAGCCGGGGCCGGCTTTACGGGTGATCATCGCCGCCGGGAAGTTCCACGGGGTGATGGCGGCGAACACGCCGATCGGCTCTTTTTGCACGATGATGCGGCGACCGGCCTGCGGCTGTGGAATGGTGTCGCCATACACCCGCTTGCCTTCCTCGGCGAACCATTCGATAAAGGAGGCGGCATAGGCGATTTCACCGCGGCTTTCGGCCAGCGGTTTGCCCTGTTCCGCCGTCATGATGCGCGCCAGATCTTCCTGATTTTCCATCATCAGCTCAAACAGCCGCCGCAGCTTGCCGGCGCGCTCTTTGGCGGTCAGCGCGCGCCAGGCGGGCAGCGCTTTTTTGGCGGCGGCGATGGCGCGAGCGGTTTCTTCGGCGCCGAAGGCCGGCACGTGGCCGATCCGCTCGCCGTTGGCGGGGTTATGAATGGCGATCGTGCGGCCTTCCTGGGCCGGCAACCATTGCCCGTCGATGTAATTGGCCTCGCGGAACAGCGTGGGATCCTTGAGGGTGGCGCGGATACTGATGCTCATGAGTCTCTTCCTTTGCTGAGTTCAACGTAGTGGTCTATTCCATACGGCTACCCTTTACCCTAGCAAACTTTGCCGCCGCCGTTTGCCAACGCGACGACAAGATGGCCGTTTTCTCACTGCGCATCTTCTGTACAAAAAATATCCACCGTCGGGTCGATACTGAAAGAGCAGGCATATGACCCTTTTCGATGTGATTAAAAGGAGTGTGCGAATGATGAAATCAGTAGACAGACATCTCGCGGCCTACGGCAGCGAAATGGATTTTTTGGCGTCGAGCATCGCCCTGATGGAATGGCAAGGGCGGCAGATTGACGCCGGGCAGGTGGCCGGCAATATGTCGGAGCAGCAAAGCCGCCTGTTCTTTGCGCGGTTGAATTATTTTCGTCAGCTTTATCAGGCCGCATCGGCGGCCGAACACAGCCTGTAATTTCCGATCCAGCCCCGCCGCCGCGGGGCTTTTCATTTCAGCTCAGCGGCGCCACACCCCGGTCGCCAGCGTCGCCGGCGAATACTCCAGATTGCGCCCTCGCCACGGCAGCGCCGCCGCAAAACGCCAGGCGCGGCGCACGTCAAACCGCCAATAGCGTTCCGCCCCTTCGACACCGGGATCCCCTTCCGCCTGCCAGAGGATTTGCGTTTCCCCCTGCAGATGCAGCACGTCGCCGCGATCGAAATCGATGAACAGCAGCGCCGCCCGCGGTTCGGCGAGCAGATTGCCCAACGTGTTCATGTAGCGGTTGCCGCGAAAGTCCGGCATCCACAGCGTGTCGCCTTCCAGATGGATAAAGCCGGGGCGGCCGCCGCGATGGGAAATATCCACGCCGCCCTGCGGCAGTGTCAGGTGCGCGCAGCTGGCGACGAAGCAGGTGTCCGCGGCGCGGATCAGCGCCTGCGCCGCCGCATCCAGCACGGCCAAATGCTCAACCGGCTGCGGCCGGCTGTCCACCGGGTAGAGTTCGCGGCGCTGAATGTACTGCGGGCAGTTGCCGAAGCTTTGCTGAACGAGGATTTCCACCCGGTTTTTGTCGGTGCGGCCGACGGCGCCGTTGGCGCGGTTGCGCCGCCGATTGCTGAAATCCAGCCCCAGCGTGCCGACCGGCTTGCCGGGCAGCAACAGCGCCTGGGCGGGATCGTCGCTGCGGCGCGGCGCGCTGATGCGTAAATGCGTGTCGTCCGGCGTGCGTAAAAATCCGGGCGGGCCGGTGAACAGGGTGGCGATGGGCCAGCCTTGTTCATCCAGCGTGGCGACAAACAGGTAGGGCAGCGCGGCGAAAAACGCGCGATGCTGATCCGGCATCGCGGGGTAGATGCCGCCGCCTACGCCGCCAAACCCGGCCAGCGTCTGCGCGCGCAGCTCATCGGGATGGAACAGTTGAGGGATCATGGCGTCAGCTCCCCGCCGGTTCCGGCAGGGCCGGCATGGCAAAGAAGCCGGGCAGTGCAGCGATGCGCGCCGCCCAGCGACGTATCGCAGGGTAAGGCGACAGCGAAATGCCGCCTTCAGCCGCGACCGCCACGTAGCTGTGGCAGGCCAGATCGGCGATGGTGGGGTGTTCGGTGGCCAGGTAGTCCCGCTCGCTCAGATGCTGTTCCATCTGCGGCAGGAAACGATCGCTGACCGCCCGCGCCGCCTGATAGTCCTCCGGCACGGCGAATTGGGCGATCAGTCGGCAGGCCGCCGGGCCGTAGCGGACTTCACCGGCGGCTTTGGAAAGCCAGGCCTGCACTCGCGCCGCCGCGGCCGGCTGTTCCGGCAGCCAGTGGCTGTCCGGCGCATAGCGCTTCACCAGATAGACCAGAATGGCGTTGCTGTCGGCCAGCGTCAGATCGCCATCCTGCAAGACCGGGATCTGGCCGAACGGGTTGAGCCGGCGGAAGGCTGCGCTCTGCCGTACGTCCGCCGAGGCTTCGACCCATGCATAGGGCAGCGCCAGCATGTGCAGCAGCAACGCCACGCGATGAACGTGGCCGGAAAGCGGGGTGCCGTAGAGTGTGATGGTGGACATGGCGTTTCTCCTCAGTGCTTTTTGTCAGCATACTCTTGCGTTGAACGAGCGAAATCCGGCAATGTGGAAATTGATAATTTCACTTTTCGGAAGAATCTATGGATCGGTTAGACGAGTTGGCGATTTTCGTGGCGGTGGTGCAGCAAGGCAGCCTGGCGGCGGCCGGGCGCAAACTGCGGCGTTCGGCGCCGGCGATCACCCGGGCCATCGCCGCGCTGGAACAGCGTTTCGGCACCCGATTGGTGGAGCGCACGACCCGGCGGCTGGCGCCCACCGAGGCGGGTGCGCGGCTGTTGGAGCGCGCGCAACGGCTGCTGCAGGATTATCAGGCGGTGGTGCAGGATACCGCCGAAGCGCAGCTGAGCGGCTTGCTGCGCATTACCTCGCCGGTGCAGTTCGGCCGCCGGTACGTGGCGCCGGTGGTGATGGCATTTCTCGATGATTACCCGCAGATGCAGATCGAAATGGTATTGAACGATCGCAATCTCGATCTGATTGACGAAGGGTTGGATATCGCGGTGCGCATCGGTCATCTGCAGGACTCTTCCCGCGTGGCGCGGCGGCTGGGGCAGGTCAGCCGGGTGACGATCGCCAGCCCGGATTACCTGGCGCGCTGCGGTGAACCGCGATCGCCGGCGCAGCTGGCGGAGCACGCCACCATCGTCGGCACCCAGCGGCCGTCGCTGCGCGAATGGCGCTTCGGCCCGCAGGAAAACGGCGAGCGCGTGCGATTGACGCCCCGGCTGTTGCTCAACGACGTGGAAGCGCAACTGCTGGCGGTGCGCGCCGGCAAGGGCGTCGCCCGGTTGCTCTCGTATCAGGTGGCGGACGATTTGGCCGCCGGCACGCTGGTGCGGCTGTTGACGGATCATGAGCCGTTGCCGATGCCGGTACAGCTGGTGGCGCAGCAGGCGCAGCACATGCCGCTGAAGGTGCGCGCCTTTTGGGATTATGCATTTGAACGGCTCAGCGCCTTGCCGCAAATTCAGCTGGACGGGCGGGGGAAATAAACGCAAAAAGTTTCATGGGTTAAACTTTTTCATTATTCATCAGGTTTTATTTTACCGGGCGCGCATTGCTGATGCGCCCGTCTTGACAATAATTTTGTCGGTGCTAATAGTTAATTCACATCTTAAATAATAAACGAAGTTTAATATATGAAACCACTTGCGGGGAGTTATGACAACGGCGCCACGGTGGATAATGAAGCGGCTATTTTGACTTCATTTCAAACCCGCAGCGCGGCTGTTTATAAACAGACGCGCCATGAAAATAATATTGCTTATGGCAACGGCGAACGCGAAACATTTGATTGGCTCTATTCTGCAAGGCAGCATCAGGGGACGTTAATTTTTATTCACGGCGGCTATTGGCAATTTTGCGATAAGGCGGATTTCGCCTTTATCGCCGCCGGGCCGCTGGCGTTGGGTTTTGACGTGGTGTTGGTGGAATATGCGCTCGCGCCGGCGGTGGATCTCGACGAAATATGCCGACAGATCGGAATGGCGCTGGATGCCATTCAGCGCCGCCTGCCGCCGCACTACGCCCATCCGGTTTATCTGTGCGGCCATTCCGCCGGCGGGCAGCTGGCGGCGCTCTGGCAGCAGCATGCGTTGGTGGATGCCGTCTTTCCCATCAGCGGCCTGTTCGAGCTGGCGCCGCTGCAACAAAGCTATGTCAATCGGGCGCTGCAGTTGACCACGCGGCAAATTGAAACGCTCAGCCCGGCGCGCCGCCTGCCGACGCGCGGCAAGCCGCTTACGCTGTATTACGGCGCATTGGAGCTGCCGGAACTGAGAGGTCAGTCGCAACACTATCATGCGGCGCTGCGCCAACGCGGGCTGCCGGCTGAACTGGTCGCGGTGCCAGGCGCCAACCATTTCACCATCCTGGATGCGTTGTTCGCCGCCGACGGCGCGCTGCTTCGCCAACTTGACCACCACGGGAACCACTGACATGCGCGAGATTGTAGAGACCGGGCTGCCGGATATCGGCCAGCCTTTTTCCTGGGCCACCCGGGGCGGCGGCATGCTGTTTACCGCCCATGGCCCGGTGCGGGCGGACGGCAGCATCGACACCGGCGCGCCGGAGCGACAGATTGCGCTGACCTTCGATAACCTGGCGCAGACGCTGAAGGTGGCGGGCAGCCACAGCGATAAGGTGCTGCAGGTGATCGTGTATCTTACCGACGTTAACGACGTTAAATGGCTCGATGATATTTACCGGAAATACTTTAATTATCCTTATCCCAATCGCTCCACGGTTATCGTCGAGAAATTGGTGGTGCCCGGAATGAAAATAGAAATTACCGTCAGCGCCATCGCCTGATTTAATTTCTCCTTAAGCCTGTCTTCATATTAATTCAATAACGAGTTAAGGATGCGTCATGTTTAAACAGATTGCACCTTCCGCCGCCGATCCTATTATGTCGCTGATGGAAGCCTATTTGCAGGATCCCAATCCGAAAAAAGTGAATTTAGGCATTGGGCTGTATTACGATCGGCAGGGGAATATTCCGCTGATGCAGGCGGTTGAGGCGGCCGAGCAGCGGTTGCTGGCGCTGCGCCGCCCGCACGGTTATCCGCCGATCGAAGGTTCGCCGCAGTTCGTCCGCCAGGTGCAGGCGCTGCTGTTCGGTGAGCAACAGGCGGCCGAGATCGCCACGGTGCAGACCGTCGGCGGCTCCGGCGCGTTGAAGCTGGCGGCGGATTTTTTGCGTCACTTTCTGACGCGCGGCGAAATCTGGGTGTCCGATCCTACCTGGGCCAATCACTGGGCGATTTTCGAAGGCGCCGGGCTGCAGGTGAATACCTATCCCTACTTTGATGAAGCGGCGGGCGGCCTGCGTTTCGCCGCCATGCTCGACGCGTTGGACAGCCTGCCGCCGGGCAGCGTGGTCTTACTGCACCCTTGTTGCCATAACCCGACCGGCACCGATCTGACGGCGGAGCAGTGGCGCGCCACGCTCGCCGTGCTGCAGCGACGCAGCCTGCTGCCGCTGTTCGACATCGCCTATCAGGGCTTCGGCGACGGGCTGGAGGAGGACTGCTTTGCATTGCGCGAAGCGCTGAAAACCGATCTGCCGTTTTTGGTCTGCAATTCGTTTTCCAAAAACGTCGCGCTGTACGGCCAGCGTCTGGGCGCGCTGTCGGTGCGCTGCGCCGACGCGGAAAATGCCGCCAACGTCAAAGGGGCGTTAAAAACGCTGATCCGCCGCAGCTATTCCTGCCCGCCGACGCACGGCAGCCAGATCGTGGAAACCCTGCTTGGCGATGCCGAACTCGGCGAGCTTTGGCGCGATGAGCTGGCGGAAATGCGCTCGCGCATCAAGCAAATGCGTGAACAGCTGGCCGCCGGGCTGGCGCAGGGCGGCTCTTCGCTGGATCACCGGCGCATTCGCGAGCAGCGCGGCATGTTCAGCTATACCGGCCTGAACGAAGCTCAGCTGCAGACCCTGCGGCAGCGCTACGCCATCTATCTGGTCTCGCCCGGCCGCATGTGTCTGCCGGGGCTTAACCCCGGCAACATCGACTATGTGACCGCCGCGATCCTCGACGTCACCCGTACCGCCTAACTCCGCCCGGGAGCACAGCCATGCCACAGATGAATGATTTTGAGCATATCGCCCGCCGCCAGGGCGGGTTGAACAAGCATCTTACCGCCGGGCAGATGTCAATGCTGGCGATCGGCGGCGCCATCGGCACCGGGCTGTTTCTCGGCAGCGCCTACGCCATTCAGATGGCGGGGCCGTCGGTATTGCTGAGCTACCTGATCGGTGGCGTCATTGCGCTGCTGCTGATGGGCAGCCTGGCGGAAATGACCTCCGAACACCCGACGCCCGGCTCGTTCGGCGACTACGCCGAATTCTATCTCGGCCCGCTGTTCGGTTTTCTGGTGCGTTACTCTTACTGGTCTTGCGTGGTGCTGGCGGTGGGCACCGAAGTCACCGCCATCGGCATGTACATGCAGTTCTGGTTCCCGGCGACGCCGACCTGGCCGTGGGTGCTGCTGTTCTCGGCGGCGGTGATCGTTGTCAACGTGATCGGCGTGAAATCGTTCGGCCAGGTGGAATACGCGCTGTCCACCGTCAAAGTGACGGCGATCGTGGCGTTTATTCTGATCGGCATCGGCATTCTGGCGTTCTCGGGCAACCCGGCCTATGGTCTGCGCAACCTGACCGCCGGCGGCTTTATGCCGTTTGGCGTCAAGGGCATGTGGTTCGCGGTGATCGTGTCCATCTTCAGCTACCTGAGCATTGAAATGATCGCGGTGGCCGCCGGCGAGGCGAAGAATCCGGTGATTGCGGTGAAGGCGGCGTTCAAGGGCACCATCGTGCGGCTGTTCATCTTCTACATGCTGTCGATCGCCCTGATGCTGGCCATCGTGCCCTGGCGCCAGTCCGGCACCGGCGAAAGCCCGTTCCTGATGGCGATGAACGTGATCCATCTGCCCGCCGCCGCCGGTATTTTCAACTTTATCGTGCTGGTGGCGGCGCTGTCGGCAATGAACAGCCAGCTGTATATCACCACTCGCATGATGTTCTCGCTGTCGCGCGCCGGGCAGGCGCCGGCGGCGTTGGGGCGCGTCAGCCGGCGCGGTATTCCGGTCAATGCGCTGGCGATGTCGTGCATCGGTATCGTGGTGTCTATCGTGCTGAGCCTGGTGGCGCCGGAAACCTCGTTCGCCGCCATGATGTCTATCTCGGTGTATGGCGCCTGCTTTACCTGGCTGATGATTTTCGTCACCCACCTGTTCTTCCGCCGCCGGCATCGGCAGACCCACCTGAAATTTCGCATGTGGGGCTTTCCCTATACCACCTTGCTCGGCGCCGGGCTGATGGCGGCGTTGATGATCTCGACGGCGTTTACCGAATTCTTCCGCATGACGCTGTGGTTCGGTATTCCGTTCACCTTGCTGCTGGTGGCGGCTTATCACTTCCAGAGTCGCCGCGCGGTTGCGCCGTCGCCGTTCAAGGCGCCGGAGGTGGAGTAATAAGGGGAGGGGCTGAGGCGCGCCTTCAGCCCCTGAGACTAAAGCTGGCTTTTCGGGATCAGGTGGTCGCCGAAGCTCAGGCGCCGGCGGCCCGGTTCGATTTCGGTCAGCGGCGCCACTTCGTGCAGCGAGGATTTGCAGCGCTGCACCAAATCCTGATACTCGCGGGTGCCGGCGATCTTCCAGGCCAGCTCCTGTTCGGTCAGATCGCGCAGCACGCGCGCCGGGCTGCCGACCACCAGCTTGTTGGCTTCGATCACCGCCGCGGCTTTGACGAACGCCATCGCGCCGACGATGGTGTTCTCGCCGATCTCCGCACCGTCCATCACCACCGCGTTCATGCCCACCATCGCGTTGCGGCGAATGCGGCAGCCGTGCAGGATGGCGCCGTGGCCGATATGGCCGTCTTCTTCCACCACCGTGTCCTGCTGCGGGAAGCCGTGCATCACGCAGTTGTCCTGAATGTTGGCGCCGTCGCAGATCACCAGGCGGCCAAAATCGCCGCGCAGGCTGGCGTTCGGGCCGATATACACGTGTTTGCCGACGATCACGTCGCCGATCAGCACCGCCGTCGGGTGCACGTAACTGCTGGGGTCAACGACCGGCGTCAGGCCGTCAATCTGATACACAGGCATAGCGTGAGTTCCTTAACATGTAGGGTCGCGCGGCAGGCCGCCGAAGCGCCGATAGTAGCCGGCGGCCGGCGCGGGCAGGGCGCCGATGGTGGTCTCCGCCAGCGCGCTGACGTAGTCCGTCGCGGCGCGATCGACCTGCTGATAGAGATTGATGCACAGATTGCGGGCGATCTGGCCCTCCCACTGGGCGGGCAACAGCGCGTCCGGCAGCAGCGGATCTTTCAACACCACGCGACGGAAGAAGTGAATCAATAATAGCTTAATCTGGAAACAGCGCAGCGGCGTCAGCGCCGCCGGGTCGACTTCGCGCAGCAGCGCCATCAGCGGCCGGAAAGAGACGATAAACTCATGATAACCGGCCGCTACCTCGCTCAATGACCAGCAGTCGGCCACCAGTTTCTGCAGCGTTTGCTCGGAGCGATTGTAGGGGTAATCGGCGCGGAAGTAGATCACCTGCTCGCTGGCGTTCAATTCGCCGAGCAGCGCCGTCACGTCGGTCTGCGCATGGGTGGGGGCGGCCATCAGGTTGTTGGCGATCTGCCCGAACCCGAGCCAGCCCAGCTCTTTTTTCAGCCGCGCGCGCGCGTTTTTTTCGGCGCATTCCAGTAGCAACAGCTCCCATTTGCCGTCCCAGGCGGGCTGCTCGCGCAGATAGATCTTCGATTCGGCGTGGCGGAACTGGCGCATGCCCTACTCGGTCACGCGGTAGAAGCTGCGGCGGCCGATTTTCTCCACCGCCAGCCACCCCTCTTTCTGCAGGCGGAACACCGAGGTGCGCACGAAGCGATCGCCGAAACCGAAGGCCTCCAGCAGCGCGCTCAGGCTGCCGAGCCACACTTCGCCGCCGCGGTGGCTGAGCGCGTCGCCGTACAGCGAAATGATCAGCGACGTGCCGCTGATCGGCTGGGCGTCGACGGCATGGCGAATGAACTCATCCAGTTTATGTTCCATATTTTTCCATGGGTTAGCCTTCGATGAGCCACAACATTAACATAATTTGGGGCGGCGTCATCCGTGACGCCGTGCGCCTCAGCGCGGCCGCAGATCGACCACGCGCAGCGCCTTGCCTTCCGAGCGCGGAATATCGCCGCAGTTGGCGATGCTGACGTCGGTGCTGACACCCACGATCGATTTGATGTGGTGGCGCAGCTGGTGGCAGATATCGCAACGCTGCTGATGGCTGAGGCTGAGCGCCGATTCTTTCAGCTCGACGCGCACCGCCAGCGTGTCCAGATGCCCGCTGCGGCTGACCTGCAGTTGATAGTGCGGCGACAGCTGCTCGAACTGCATGATCTGTTCTTCCACCTGCGACGGGAAGACGTTGACGCCGCGGATGATCAGCATGTCGTCGGAGCGGCCGGTGATTTTGCCCATGCGGCGCATCTGGCGCGCGTCGCCCGGCAGCAGCCGGGTGAGATCGCGGGTGCGGTAGCGGATCACCGGCAGCGCCTCTTTGGTCAGGGTGGTGAACACCAGTTCGCCGTGCTCGCCGTCCGGCAGGGCGATACCGGTCTCCGGGCAGATGATCTCCGGCAGGAAGTGGTCTTCCCAAATGGTGGGGCCGCCGCCGCTTTCCAGACATTCCATCGCCACGCCCGGCCCCATCACCTCCGACAGGCCGTAAATATCCAGCGCCTTGATGCCCATGCGGGTTTCGATTTCGTGGCGCAGGGCTTCGGTCCAGGGTTCGGCGCCGAACACGCCGAGCCGCAGCGAGCAGCCGCGCGCGTCGCCGCCCATTTTGCGCTCCAGTTCATCGATCAGCGTCAGGCAGTAGGACGGCGTCACCATGATGATGTCGGGTTTGAAATCGAGGATCAGCTGCGCCTGGCGTTCCGTCTGCCCGCCGGACATCGGGATCACCGTGGCGCCGAGCCGCTCCGCGCCGTAGTGCGCCCCCAGGCCGCCGGTAAACAGGCCGTAACCGTAGGCGACGTGCACCTTGTCTTTGGCGGTGGCGCCGCCGGCGCGCAGGCAGCGGGCGACGATATCGGCCCAGTTATCGATGTCGCGCTGGGTGTAGCCCACCACCGTCGGGCGGCCGGTGGTGCCCGAGGAGGCGTGGATGCGCACCACCTGTTCCATCGGCACCGCGAAGGTGTCGAACGGGTAGTTGTCGCGCAGATCCTGCTTGGTGGTGTAGGGGAAGCGCGCCAGATCGCTCAGCTGCTTAAGATCGTCGGGGTGTACGCCCGCCTGATCGAACTTGCGCTTGTACATCGGCACATTGTCGTAGGCGTGGTGCAGCGTCCACTTCAAACGCGCCAACTGCAACGCTTCAATCTCATCGCGCGAGGCGAATTCGATCGTTTCGAGGGGCTGTGGATTTATTGTCATGGTTAGCCTCAGGGGTCAGACACGCTCAATGATCATGGCGATGCCTTGGCCCACGCCGATGCACATGGTGCACAGAGCGTAGCGGCCGGCTCGCCGTTCCAGTTCAAACAGGGCGGCCAGCGCCAGGCGCGCGCCGCTCATGCCCAGCGGGTGCCCCAGAGCGATCGCGCCGCCGTTGGGGTTGACCTGCGGGGCATCGTCCGGCAGGCCAAGCTGGCGCATCACCGCCAACGCCTGGGCGGCGAACGCTTCGTTCAGTTCGATGACGTCCATCTGCGCCAGGCTCAGCCCGGCGATCTCCAGCACCTTGCGGGTGGCCGGCAGCGGGCCGATGCCCATCAGCCGCGGCTCCACGCCGCAGGTGGCGGTGGCAAGGATGCGCGCGCGCGGCGTCAGGCCCTGGCGCGCCGCCATCGCTTCGGAGGCGACGATCAGCGCGGCCGCGCCGTCGTTCAGCCCCGAGGCGTTGCCGGCGGTGACGCTGCCGGGCTGACGGAACGGGGTTTTCAGCGCCTGCAGCTGATCGAAGGTGGTGTCGGCGCGCGGGTGTTCATCCTGGCTGAACAGGGTGACTGCGCCTTTTTTACCGGTGAGGCTGACCGGCGCTATCTCCTGCGCCAGGTATCCCAGCGCCTGCGCCCGGGCGGCGCGCTGCTGGCTGCGCAGCGCAAAGGCGTCCTGATCGGCGCGGCTGATGTTGAACTGCGCCGCGACGTTTTCGGCGGTCTCCGGCATCGAATCGGTGCCGAACTCGGCCTGCATGCGCGGGTTGACGAAGCGCCAGCCGAGGGTGGTGTCGTACAACTGCGCCTGGCGGCTGAAGGCGCTGTCGGCCTTGCCCATCACCAGCGGCGCTCGGGTCATCGATTCCGCGCCGCCGGCCAGCATCAGCCCGGCGTCGCCGGCTTTGATGCTGCGCGCCGCCATCGCCAGCGCGTCCAGACCCGAACCGCACAGGCGGTTCACCGTGGTGCCGGAAACGCCGACCGGCAATCCGGCCAGCAGCAGCGCCATGCGCGCCAGATTGCGGTTGTCTTCCCCGGCCTGGTTGGCGCAGCCGAGGATCACATCGTCCAGCTGCGCCCAATCCACCTGTGGATAGCGCTCCAGCAGCACGCGCAGCGGCAGGGCGGCGAGATCGTCGGCCCTCACCTGGGCCAGCGCGCCGCCATAGCGGCCGATCGGGGTGCGCACGCCGTCGCAGATAAATGCCTGATTCATGCCCGATCTCCTAAAATGCTGTGGCCGAGGCGGTGCGCGCGGCCGCGAAACCAGGCGACGGTTTTGCCCTGTTGATTGACGATTTCGACGTCATACAGCCCGGTGGCTTTGCCCTGATGGCGCATCTGCGCGCTGGCGGTGAGGCGATCGCCGGCCAGCGCCGGGCGGACGAAGTCGATGCTGCAGCCGGAAGCCACCGCCGCCAGCCCCTGGCTGTTGCAGGCGTAGGCGAAGGCGGTATCCGCCAGGCTGAACAGTTGGCCGCCATGGCAAGTCTGGTGGCCATTGAGCATCTGCGGGCCGACGGTCATGCTGACCTGCGCGTACCCGACGTCGACGGCATCGATGTGCATCCCCATCGCCTGAGCGCAGGTATCTTGCTGGAACATCTGTTCGGCGCAGCGCTGAGCCAGCGCGCGCGGCGTATTGGCGTTCATTGTTCGGCTCCTGGGAAAGCGGCGGGGGAAGCGTAGCGGCGCAGCAGCGGCATCGGGCGATAGCGGGCCTCGCCGTAATAGCGTTGCAGGTTTTCCAGCGTCGTCAGGATGTGGCGCCAGCCGAGCGCGGCGCCCCAGGCGAGCGGGCCGCGCGGATAGTTGACCCCGCGCAGCATCGCCAGATCGGTATCCTCGGCGCTGGCGACGCCTTTGTTCACCACGTCGAGCGCTTCGTTGGCCAGCATGGCCAGGGTGCGCATCGTTAGCAGGCCGGGGTAATCCGGCAACGGGATGACGCGTTTGCCGAGGGACTGCAGCAGACGGATCGCTTTGGCATTGTGTTGCGCGCCATTTTGCGCCGCGCAGCTGATGGCGATGGCGGAGGCATGCGCATAGTCGGCACAGAGATCGAACAGCACCACGGGCATTCCACGTTCGTCGGCCAGTTGGCCGGCGGTTTTACCATTGGTTAACATCAGTGTAACGTCGTCGATCGTGACGTGCGGGCTGGTCTGGCCAGGTTGTTTGATCGCCCCCGCATTTTCGCTTAACAGCTGCGCCAAATCGGCCAGCGAAGACCAGTCGCCGTGCAGCGTAACGCGCTGCGGCAGCGCGGCCTGCGCCGGTGGCGCAAAGGCGATCATCTCTGCGGTGGGGCGTTGCGCGTCGTAGCGGTAGAAGCCGCGGCCGGATTTGCGGCCGAGGCGCCCGGCGGCCACCAGCTCCTGCTGCACCAGCGAGGGGGTGAAGCGCGGATCCTGGTAGAAGGCCTGATACACCGAGTCGGTCACGGCGTAATTGACGTCCTGGCCGATCAGATCGGTCAACTGCAGCGGGCCCATGGCGAAACCGCCGGCGTCGCGCATTACCGCATCCAGGGTGGCGGCGTCGGCCACCCGTTCTTCCAGCGCGCGCAAGCTTTCGGCGTAGAACGGCCGCGCCACGCGGTTGACGATGAATCCCGGCGTCGAGCGGCACACGACGCTCTGCTTACCCCAGCGCTGCGCCAGGGCTTGCAGCGCGGCGAGGGTCTCGGCCCCGGTCTCCAGACCGCTGACGATCTCCACCAGCTTCATCAGCGGTGCCGGGTTGAAGAAGTGCAGCCCGGCCATGCGCTGCGGGTGTTGCAAGGCGCCGGCGATGGCGGTGATCGACAGCGAGGAAGTATTGCTGGCGAACAGCGCCGTGGGCGAGCAGACCGCTTCCAGATCGCGGAACAGGCTCTGCTTGATCGCCAGATTTTCCGCCACCGCTTCAATCACCAGCGCGCTGTCGGCCAGTTGCTCGAGCGAATCGGCGCGTTCGAGACGCGCCAGCAGCGCCTCGGTGGTGTTTGCGTCGGCCTTGCCGCCGTCGACCCGCTGCCGCAGGCGGCGAGCGAGTTCGTCGATCGCGCGCTGGGCGGCGGCGGGGGCGATATCGAACAGCCGCACCGGGTGACCGGCGGCGGCGGCCACCTGCGCAATGCCGATGCCCATGGTGCCGGCGCCGATCACCGCCACCTGGCCGTTAAGAAGGGGCGCGTTCATGGCTATTTCCCGCTGAAGTTTGGCGTGCGTTTGGCGAAGAACGCGCTGACGCCTTCGCGGTAGTCGTCGCTGCGGCCGCCCAATCGCTGCAGATCGCGCTCCAGATCGAGTTGTTGATCGAGGCTGTTGGTGGCCGAACTGTAGATGGCTTTCTTGATTAGCCCCAGACCGTAAGTCGGCTGGGTGGCCAGATGGCGCGCCAGCGTTTGCGTGCGGTCGGCCAATTCATCCGCCGGCACCACCTGCCAGATCATGCCCCACTCCAGCGCCTGTTGAGCGCTGATTTTGTCACCCAGCAAGGCCATGCCCATCGCGCGGGCGTGGCCGGCCAGCCGCGGCAGGAACCAACTGCCGCCGGAATCCGGCACCAGCCCCAGACGGCAGAACGACTGAATAAAGCCGGCGTTGTCGGCGGCGATGACGATATCGCACGCCAGGGCCAGCGCGGCGCCGGCGCCGGCCGCCACGCCGTTGACTGCGCATACCACCGGTTTCGGCAGGGCGGTCAGGCGGCGGATCAGGGGGTTGTAGAAACGTTCGACCGACAGGCCGAGATCCGGCGCCTGTTGATCGGCGCTGACGTTGCGATCGTTGAGATCTTGCCCGGCGCAGAAACCGCGCCCGGCACCGGCGATCAGCAGGCAGCGCACGCTGTCGTCGCGCTCGGCTTGCGTCAGCGCTTCGCTCAGCTGGCGATGCATCTCGTCGTTAAAGCTGTTGAGCCGATCCGGCCGGTTGAGGGTCAGCGTCAACACGCCGGCCTCGAGATGACTGAGAATCAATGCGTTATCCATAAATCAGCGCCCCTGATAGTTTGGCGTACGTTTTTCGAAAAAGGCGGCGATGCCTTCGCGGCGATCGTCGGTGGCGGCCAGGGTGACGAACTGCTGACGCTCCATCGCCAGCCCCTGGCTAAGGCCGGTTTCCTCGGCCTGTTTCAGCGCCTGCTTGGCGGCGCGCAGCGCCAGCGGCGCCTGACGGCTGATGCGATCGGCAATCTGCTGCGTGCGCTCCAGCGTCAGGGCATCGACGCACACTTCGCTGATAAGGCCAGCCTGCAGCGCGGTGCGGGCGTCGATGGCTTCGCCGGTCAGCACCATCTGGCTGGCGCGCGACTTGCCGACGCAGCGGATCAGGCGCTGGGTGCCTCCGGCCCCCGGCATCAGGCCGAGGGTGATCTCCGGCAGGCCGAAGCGGGCGCTTTCGCCGCCGATAACGATGTCGCAGGCCAGCGCCAACTCGCAGCCGGCGCCCAGGGCATAGCCGTTCACCGCCGCCAGCAGCGGCTTGCTGAACTGCGCCAGCCGCTGCCACAGCTGCGGACGGCGATCCGCCAGCGCGGCCGGCAGATCCTGCCGTTGCAGCTCGTGCAGATCGGCCCCGGCGGCGAAGAAACGCGCCGCGCCGGCGATCACCACGGCGCCCACGCCGCTGTCGGCATCGGCCTGATCCAGCAGAAACACCAGCTGCTCCAGGCAAGGGGTGCTCAGGGCGTTGCGCGCCTCCGGGCGGTGCAGCGTCAGCGTGACCACGCGGTGCTGCTGCTGACGCAAAATAAAGGGGGTATCCATCGCGGCTCCTAGACGTCGAAGTCCAATACCACGCCGTCGCCTTTCGGCCACGACTGGCAGCTCAATACATAGCCCGCCGCCAACTGATCCGGCTCCAGGCTGTAGTTGACACCCATCTCGACCTGGCCAGCCTTCAGACGGCATTTGCAGGTGGCGCATACGCCGCCTTTGCAGGCGTAGGGCAGGTCGGCACCCTGGCGCAGCGCGGCGTCGAGAATGCTATCGTCCTGTTCGCCGAGCTCGATATCCAACCGGCGGCCGTCGAGCAGGATTGTCACCCTGGCGGCGTTGCGATCGCCGCTGTGGCGCGGTCGGGCGACCAGGCCGCTGGTGTTGAAACGTTCGCTGTGGATGTGGTTGGCCGGGACGCCGGCCTGTTCCAGCACGGTCTGCGCGTCGTCCATCATCGATTCCGGCCCGCAGATGAAGGCGTGGTCATAGTCGCGGAAATCCAGCAGCGCGCCGCCGATCGCCGTCAGGCGTTCACGATCGATGCGGCCGCTGAGCAGCGGGCTGTCGAGGCTCTCCTGGCTGAACAGGTACAGCGGCTGAAAACGCTGCGGGTAGCGGTTTTTCAGATCCGACAGCGCTTCTTTGAACATCATCGAACGGCTGTTGCGGTTGCCGTAGATCAGGGTAAAACTGCTGCCCGGTTCGAGCTGCAGCGTCGCTTTGATGATCGACAGCATCGGCGTGATGCCGGAGCCGGCGGCGATCGCCAGGTAATTGCCGCGGCGCTCCGCCTGCGGCTGATAGCCGAAGCGCCCCTGCGGCACCATCACTTCCAGCGCATCGCCGACTTTCAGCATACGGTTGACGAAGCCGGAGAAACGGCCCTGATCAATCGCTTTTACGCCGATCTGCAGCAGGCCTTCCTGCGGTGAACTGCAGATGGAATAGCAACGCCGCAGCTCTTCGCCGTTGACCCGCGCCTTGAGCGTCAGGTGCTGGCCGGGGGTGTAGCGGTATTGGTTTTGCAGCTCTTCGGGCACCCGCAGGGTGATGGCTACGGCGTCCGGCGTTTCGCGCTCGATGGCGGCGACGTTCAGGCGATGAAAGACCGTCATGGTGTCAGCGCTCCTATATGCATTTGAAGTAGTCGAACGGTTCCCGGCAGTCGCAGCAGCGGTACAGCGCTTTACAGGCGGTGGAGCCGAACTCGCTGATCTTCTCGCTGTGGGTGCTGCCGCAGCGCGGGCAGGCGACCGGGCCGTGGGCGTGCGGCCGATCGCAGGTGTGGCCCTGCGGGGGCGCTACGCCGTATTGCCGCAGCCGCTCGCGGGCGTCGGCGTTCATCCAGTCGGTGGTCCAGGCCGGGCTGAGGCGAATGTCCACCCGCACCGGGCTGAAGCCGGCGGCCGTCAGCCGCTGCTCGATGGCGTTGAGTAAAAATTCGGTGGCCGGGCAGCCGGAATAGGTTGGGGTGAAGGTCACGCGCCAGCCGCTGCCGTCGCGCACCACGTCGCGCACCATGCCCAAATCGGTGATCGACAGCACCGGCAGTTCGGGATCGCTGATCTGCTGCAGGCAGTGCCAAATCTGCGGGATTTCGGCGGGTTGCAAACGAGTGACGTTCATCGCGGCCTCCTACCACTGACTGTTTGGATAGGCGCGCTGCAGGAACTGCATCTCCGCCAGCAGCGGGCCGAGGTGTTCACTGTGTCGGCCTTGTTTGCCGCCGTGCCGGAACGCCTGCTCGGCGGGCAGCGTCAACGTCGCCTGGCGCAGCGTCTCCTCCACCTGCGCTTGCCAGGGAGCCTGCAGCTGGCGCGGATCGACGGCGATGCCCTGTTCCGCCAGCTCAAGCTCCAGCGCGTCGGCGTGGAACAGCTCAGCGGTGAAGCGCCACAGGTTATCCAGCGACTGCTGGATCTTGCGGTGGCTGATGTCGTTGCCGTCGCCGAGGCGGATCATCCAGCCGCGGCTGAAGCGCAGGTGGTAATCGGCCTCCTTCAATGACTTGGCGGCGATGGCGGCGATCTGCGCATCGCGGCTGCGGCTCAACGCCTGATGCAGCTGCACGTGGTAGACGTCGAGCAGGAACTGGCGCACCAACGTGTCGTTGAAACCGCCGTTCGGCTGTTCCGCCAGCAACAGGTTATGAAACTGGCGTTCGTCGCGGCCGAAGGCCAGGCTGTCTTCGCTGCAGGGCGGCCCGGCCAGTTCGGCGGCGTAGCTCAGGAAGTTGCGCGCCTGGCCGAGCAGATCGAGCCCGATGTTGGCCAACGCCAGATCGATTTCCAGCTCGGGCGCGTGGCCGCACCAGGCGCACAGACGCTGGGCGAGGATCAAAGGCGTGTCGCCCTGGCGGAGCAAATAGCTGATGCGCGGATCGTTAACCGTCATGGTCGCCTCTACATGTTCTTGATGCCGTCGGGAATGGTGTAAAACGTCGGATGACGGTAGATCTTGTCTTCGGACGGATCGAAGAACGCGCCGCGATCTTCCGGCTGCGAGGCGATCAGATGGCGGGATTGCACCACCCAAATCGAGCAGCCTTCGTTGCGGCGCGTGTAGGCGTCGCGGGCGTTTTCCAGCGCCATTTGGTCGTCTGCGGCGTGCAGGCTGCCGACGTGGCGATGCGCCAACCCTTGTTTGCTGCGGATAAACACTTCATACAGCGGCCATTCAACGTGGCTCATGATCTCGGTTCCTTATGTTGGCTATGCGGCGGAAGCGGCGTTTTTCGCGGCGTGGGCCATGGCGCCGTCGCGTACCCAGGCGCCGTCTTCCCAGGCGCGGCGTTTGGCCTGCAGGCGTTCGTGGTTGCATTGGCCGCGTCCTTTGATCACTTCATGCAGTTCGCTCCAGTCGATCTCGCCGAAGCGATAGTGGCCGGCGGCCTCGTCCCAGGTAAGACTCGGGTCCGGCGCCGTCATGCCCAGCGCCGCAAGTTGCGGCACGGTGTTGTCGACGAACTTTTGCCGCAGTTCATCGTTGCTGTGGCGTTTGATTTTCCAGGCCATGCTCTGGGCGCTGTGGGGGGAGTCGGCGTCGCTCGGGCCGAACATCATCAGCACCGGCCACCAGAAGCGATCGATGGCGTCCTGCAACATCGCGCGCTGCGCATCGCTGCCGTGGGCCATCGCCATCACCGCCTCGTAGCCCTGGCGCTGGTGGAAGCTTTCCTCTTTGCAGATTTTCACCATCGCCCGCGCGTAGGGGCCGAAGGACGCGCGGCACAGCGCCACCTGGTTGACGATGGCGGCGCCGTCGACCAGCCAGCCGATCACGCCGATATCCGCCCAGTTGAGCGTGGGGTAATTGAAGATCGAGGAGTACTTCATTTTGCCGTCGAGCATCTTTTGGTAGATGTCCTGGCGCGAACAGCCGAGGGTTTCGGCGGCGCTGTAGAGGTACAGGCCGTGGCCGGCCTCATCCTGCACTTTGGCCAGCAGCACCGCTTTGCGGCGCAGCGTGGGGGCGCGCGTCAACCAGTTGGCTTCCGGCAGCATGCCGATGACTTCCGAATGGGCGTGTTGGCCGATCTGCCGAATCAGGTTCTGACGGTAAGCGTCCGGCATCCAGTCTTTGGCTTCGATAGCGATATCCGCCGCGATCTTGGCGTCGAAATGCTGCTGATACTGTGCTTCAGTTGTCATGCTCGCCTCTTGGTGATTCGTATTTTTCACATTGAATATAAAAATGTGAATCACTTTAACTAACCATAAGGCTACAAACTGATAACAAAAAGATCAAACGAGATTCATGTGGTTTTGCGAGCGCACTCACAAGTGAATTGTTTATATTATTGATTTAATTCGATAAATAAAATCAATGACTCTGTGTTAACGACAGGGAAAGCGGCTTGAACGCGCTTCTTGTTCTCTTTTTGTTAAAATTGGTTTGGCGTAAACTGGCATTTATGTGATACGTAATTAAGCTGTAGGGTGAAAATTTATGAATTTTGGAGGGCACATGCAGCAGTTACACAGTTATCTTTCTGGCGCCTGGGTGTATGGGCAGGGAGAGAGCCGCGAGATCCGCCACGCCGTGACCGGCGAGGCGCTGTACCAGGTCTGCTCCGACGGCCTGCCGTTAGCGGCGAGCCTGAGCTATGCCCGCCGCCACGGGGGGCCGGCGCTGGCGCAAATGACGTTCCAGCAGCGCGCCCAGATGCTCAAAGCGGTGGCGAAACACCTGCAGGCGCACAAAGAGGCGCTGTATCAGATTTCCTATCAAACCGGGGCGACGCGCAGCGACGGCTGGGTCGATATCGAAGGCGGCATCGCCACGCTGTTCGCCTATGCCGGCATGGCCGGCCGCGATCTGCCGGATGATACCCTGTGGCCGGAGGATGAGCTGATCCCGTTGTCGAAACAGGCGCAGTTCGCCGCTCGCCACGTATTGACCTCGCGCCCGGGCGTGGCGCTGCATATCAACGCCTTCAACTTCCCTTGCTGGGGCATGCTGGAAAAACTGGCGCCGACCTGGCTGGCGGGCATGCCGGCCATCATCAAGCCGGCCACCGCCACCGCGCAGCTGACGCAGGCGATGGTCAGGCTGATCGTCGACAGCGGGCTGGTGCCGGAAGGGGCGCTGCAGTTGGTATGCGGTGGCGTCGGCGACATGTTTGCGCACCTGGATTATCAGGATGCGGTGACGTTCACCGGTTCGGCGCAGACCGGGCAGCGGCTGCGCGCGCACCCGCGGCTGTTGGAGAAATCGATCGCCTTCACCATGGAGGCGGATTCGCTCAACTGCTGCGTGCTGGCGGAAGACGTAACGCCGGAGATGCCGGAGTTTGCGCTGTTTATCAAAGAGGTGTGCCGTGAAATGACCGCCAAGGCGGGGCAGAAATGCACGGCGATCCGCCGCATCATCGTGCCGGCGGCGCAGGTGGTTGCGGTGCGTCAGGCCTTGTTGCAGCGCCTGGCTGGGGTGACGGTGGGCGACCCGCAGCTGGAGCAGGTGCGCATGGGGGCGTTGGTCAGCCACGAGCAGCGTGATGATGTGCAAAGCAAGGTGGAGTTCCTGCTGCGCAACGGCTGCGAACCGCTGTGCGGCGCGTCGCTGGATAAGCTGGAAATCCTGGGCGACGGCGCGCGCGGCGGGGCGTTTTATCCGCCGACCCTGCTGTATTGCGCCGATCCGTTCACCCATCAGGCGGTGCACGGCACCGAGGCCTTCGGCCCGGTGGCGACGCTGATGCCGTATGCGGATACCGAGCAGGCGATCGCGCTGGCGTTGCTGGGGCAAGGCAGCCTGGCGGGCTCGCTGGTGACCGCCGACCCGACGCTGGCCAAGCGCTTCATTCGCGCGGCGGCGTGCGCCCATGGCCGCATGTTGATTTTGGATGAACAGGCGGCGGCGGAGTCCACCGGCCACGGGTCGCCGCTGCCGATGCTGGTGCACGGCGGCCCGGGGCGCGCCGGCGGCGGGGAGGAGCTGGGCGGATTGCGTGCGGTGAAGCACTATATGCAGCGCACGGCGATCCAGGGCAGCCCGGCGATGCTGGCGGCCATCGGCGGTGAATGGGTGCGCGGCGCGCCGGTCGCCGAGCACCCGGTACATCCGTTCCGGAAATACTTCGAGCAGCTGCAGCTGGGCGACAGCCTGTTGACCGCGCGCCGTACCGTGACCGAAGCGGATATCGTCAACTTCGCCTGCCTGAGCGGCGATCATTTCTACGCGCACATGGACAAGATCGGCGCCGCCGATTCGCTGTTCGGCGAGCGGGTGGCGCACGGTTACTTTGTGGTGTCCGCCGCGGCCGGGCTGTTTGTCGATGCCGCCGTCGGGCCGGTGATCGCCAACTACGGCATGGAGAATCTGCGCTTTATCGAACCGGTGAAGATCGGCGACACCATTCAGGTGCGGTTGACCTGCAAGAAGAAGATCCGCAAGCCGCAGAAAACCGCCGAAGATCGGCCGCACGGCGTGGTGGTGTGGGATGTGCAAGTATTGAATCAGGAACAGCAGCCGGTGGCGCTGTACAGCATCCTGACGTTGGTGGCGCGCCAACAGGGGGACTTCGAGGCGTGATGCGCGCTTGCCGCCGCCGGAGCTGCCGGCGGCGGCAATCTATTCAGATCAGCGGCTGACCGCGCAGCTGTTCCAGCACTTTCAGCGGCGAGCGCTGCGGATCCTGCATCTTGTTCACCGGCAGCAAGAAGGTCTGTTCCAGCATAAACTGGCCGCCCATCGCGGCGTGCGGCGTTTGATCCGAGAAGCAAATCCAGCTGCTGCCCGGCGGAAACGTCAGCGCCAGCTGCGGCCCCTGTTGTTGATAATCGCCGTCGGCCTTCATGGCGTCATGCAACTGCAGCATCAGGTGGTCATAATGGCTGCGGCGGGTTTTGGTGATGCGTACCCGGTGCTGCAGCCAGCTGCTGAAGGCGGAGTAGCGCGCCAGACGCGGCATAAAGCGTTGCGCCAGCTCAGGGAACGGTTCGCCGACGCGCCATTGGCGATGTTCACCGTGCGGATTGATGTTGGTGAAAATGCGCAGAATGCGTTCGCCGTAGTTCGGGCGCGACGGGAAAGCGTCGACGTGCAGCCGGCTGTCGTCTTTGCGCCAGGAGCTGCTTGCGCGCCAGGCCGAAACCGGATGCAAACGCAGGCTGCCGGTCGGATGGTGCAGCGCCTCCTGATACTCGGGCAACAGCCCGGCGATCAGCTGGCGGCAAGATTGGTAATAACGTTCCAGCAGTTGCTGAACCTGCTGCCGGCGCTCCGCGACGGCGACGCCGGTCAGCTTGCCGGACAGCGGTTGATAGCTGATGTTTTTGCGCTTCGGATCGACCAGCGCCGGATCCAGCAGCGGCATTTCCTGCTCAGACAGGGTGAAGGCCAGTTCGGGCAGAAACAGCACCTTGCCCTGTTCCAGTTCGCTGACCGCGCTGGATGCTTCCGCTGCCGCCCATTGTCGCAACGGCAGCGTCAGGACGGCCTGTTCACGCATAATATCGCCAGTAGGCATGAGATCTCCTCGCAAATCTATATCGCTTTATTCCCGCCTTTCAGGTTGCCGCGTGGTTGGCTGCACTGGCTTGCGCCGTGGCTGGCTGGAGCGACGCCAAAAGTCTTTGCGTCGGTCGCCCAAATGCAACGTGAAATTTATGGGTTCTATTATGGATGTATCAGCAGGGCGCAGTGCGCCGAAGCGTGCGATGGCTTCCTGATATATAGAATAGTCCTGCTAAGGGTATCACCGGCAATGCCAATGAAAAGTAAACGGAGGCTAAACGAGGCTCGGCGTAGGCACGAATAATCAAAAATGGCACGAATTGTCCGCGGAATAGCGCATTTTTTATCTTATTGAATTGTAATGGAAATAAATATGCTGCTTATTTATTGGCGTTATTTCATTCCGAGAGCGGGGCAAATTGGGGAAATAATGTTTCGGCGGGAAATTATTTCATTTTTGTCGTGGGAATAAATCGGGCCGCCCAATTTTGGTGGCCCGATGAGTGATTAAGCGCCGTAAATGCAGTTTTTGCCTTTTTTCTTGGCCTGATACAGCGCGCTGTCCGCCTCATTGATAAAGCTGATCGGCGTATCGTTATACATATGCGGCACTTTGGCGCAGATGCCGATGCTGATGGTGACGATGCCGTGCGGGTTGCCCTGATGCGGGATCTTCAGATCGCGCACCGCCTGGATGACGCGTTCGGCGAAAATCAGCGCGCCCTGCACGTCGGTATCCGGCAGGATAATCCCCATCTCTTCACCGCCGTAGCGCGCCAGAATATCGTTGCTGCGGCACGCCAACCCTTTCAGCGTCTGGCCGATCTGCTGCAGGCACTGGTCGCCGGCGACGTGGCCGTAGCTGTCGTTGTACTGCTTGAAGTAGTCGATATCCAGCATCAGCAGCGCCACGCTGCGGTAGTTGCGCGAGGCGCGCGCCAGCTCGTTCTTCAGCGCAATGTCAAACTGGCGGCGGTTGGCCAGGCCGGTCAGGCTGTCCAGCAGCGCCAGTTCTTCCAGCATCTGGTTGATGCTGGTCAGCTGATCGCGGGTGCGCATCAGCTCGGCTTCGGTTTGCATGCTGTGCTTGATTTGCCGCAGCAGCACCGCGCCCATCGCCAGCAGGATCATCAGCAGAGAGAGGCCGCCGGCGGCGAACAGGCCGGCGTCGGTGCGCCAGTCCGCCAGCGCGTCGCGTTTCGACAGCCCGGCGGCGATCACCAGCGGAAAGCGGTTGACCCGCGAATAGCCGTAGATGCGCTCCACTTTGTCGTACAGCGAGGTGATGGTGGCGTTGCCGAATTCCGAATGCGGCAATATTTCGCTGAACAACACGCCCTTGGCGATATTTTTACCGATCGAGGCCGCCGAGTAAGGGCGGCGGTAGAGGATGGTGCCGTCCGCCAGCAGCAGATTTAGCGAGGCGTCGGTGTTGAGGGCGAAACTGTCGTAAAACTGGCGAAAATAATCGACGTACAACGTCGCCAGCACCACGCCGCCAAAGCTGCCGTCCGGGTTGTTGAAGCGCCGCGAAACGGGGATGATCAGATCGCCGGTGGTGCGGCTGCGGATCACCTCGCCGATGTACAGACCGCCGCCATCGCGGTTTTGGTGATATTTGAAGTAATCGCGATCGGCGTTGTTGGCGTTCTTGATGAATTTGCCCGAGGAGGTCGCCAGCCAGCGGCCGCTCGCATCGTAGATAAACATCCCGTGCAGCTGCGGCAGGTTGCCGACCTGGGTTTGCATCACCCGTTGCAGCCGGGTCAATTGCGAGGGCCCCAGTCCGTCGTTCTGGAGACGTTCGGTCAGATCGAGCAGATTGCCGTCTACCTGCATGAAGGTATCGTCGGCATGCTGCGCCAGCGAACGGGCTAGGTTGGCGGATTCATGCTCGGCGCTGCGCAGATCCCGCTGGTGCGCGTTCCAGATTTGCCAGCTGTTAAAGAGGATCAGCGTGGCGGCAACGATGATGACAAACACGCCGGCCTGAAATAATAATGGGGAGCTTTTAACGCTGCGCGGCGCCGCGGCATCCTGTATGGGTTGCTGCTGAGTCATGTCACCCTTGTTGTTTGATTACTATTCAATTTGAGTTAAGAGCAATCTTATATTTTATGCATAAATGCGCCAGACCTCTAGCCCTTAACGTGGCGATAGGGAGAAAGGCGCCTCGCACCCCGCATTTGCGGCGGTATGAACGCGAAGGAGTAAAAGAGCCATGTCGGATTACATCATTATCGCTTTACTGACGCTGGCGGTGTATTACCCCCTCACGCTGGGGGCGCTGGCGGTGATGATGTTCTTCGCCTGGCGGCGGCGACGGTCGCCTTACTGGCGGTTGGGGCTGGCGCTGTTGACGGTGTTGTTCGCGCTGTTCGCCAAAGCGGCGTATGACTGGCACCGCTACAGCTAGCGGCGCCATGCGGGGTTATTCGACGTTGATCATCCAGTTGACGCCGAATTTGTCGGTCAGCATGCCGAAGCCTTTGGCCCAGAAGGTGGCTTGATAAGGCATCGTCACCTGGCCGCCCTGCGCCAGCTTATCGAACAGTTTGCGTCCTTGTTCCGCGTCGCTGGGGTTCAGCGACAGCGAGAAGCCTTTGTGGGAAGCGCCGCCGCTGTCATCCTGCGGACAGCCGTCGGAGGCCATCAGCACGCCGTCGCCAATCAGCAGACGCGCATGCATGATCGCTTCAGGATTGACGTCCTGCGGCCCGCCTTGGCGGGCTTCTTCGGGCATGTCTTTAAAGCGCATGACCATTTCAATTTTGGCATTCAACTGCTGTACATAGAAGTTAATCGCTTGCTCACAGTTACCGCTGAAGAACAAATAGGGTTGTACCAGCATGACATTGACCTCGGTTGTGGCCCGACAGGCAACGACCGGCCCTCGGGCGGGAAGAAATGATTGCTGGCGGCAATAATTGCCGTCGGTGACTTATTAGTGTAGTCCCCCTGACGTAGAATGCTCGTGCGAGGTGAGCGCCTTCGCCGCCGGCAGGGCGGGCGAAGGCGCGAAGGCGGTTAATACAGCGAAGGTTCGCCGGGTGGGCGGGTTTTAAAGCGGCGGTGCAACCACATGTATTGATCGGGCGCCAGCAGCACCTGTTCTTCCACCACGCGGTTCATCATGGCCGCCGCGCGCGTTTCATCGTCCAGCGGGAAGTCCGTCAGCGGCGGCTGCACGATCAGCTCGTAGCCGCAGGCATTCGGCAGGCGGCGCGGCACGAATGGCACGATCGACGGCCGCCCCATACGCGCCAGGATATAGGTGCCGGTCGTCGTGGCGGCGTTTTCCACGGCGAAGAACGGTGCGAACACGCTGCTTTGCGGGCCGTAATCGTGGTCCGGCGCGTACCACAGGATTTCACCCTGCTTCAGGTTGCGGATCATGCCTTTGATATCTTTACGATCGATCATGAATTTATTCGAGCGCAGCCGGCCCCAGGTCTGCACCCATTCCATCAGCTTGTTATTGTGCGGGCGGTGTACGCCGATGCCGGGGTTTTGCATGCCGAAGATGCGCGCGCCCAGCTCCAGAGTGAGGAAATGCAGGCCGATCAGCAGCACGCCTTTCCCGTTCTGACGCGCCAACTGCATGTTTTCCATGCCGCTCACCTTAAACCAACGGGCGATGCGCCAGTCAGGCCAGAACCAGGCCATGCCGACTTCGAACAGGCCCATGCCGACGGACTCAAAATTTTTGACAATCAGCGCCTCTCGTTCGGCGGCGGGCATCTCAGGGAAACAGAGTTCTAAATTACGGCGCGCTATTTTTACCCGGCGTTTCATCAGGGGCATGGCGATTCTGCCAAGGCCGTGTCCAAGCCGATAAATGAGCGGATAGGGCAATAACACCAATAGATAGAGTATTCCCAGCCCTATCCACAGCAACCAATAACGAGGGCGCAAGAATTCGCGCTCAAAGCGTTGGTTTAAAATCATTTTTTCTGTTCTTCCTTTAATTTCGCAATGGGACCTTAACCCAAATTGTTATGGGCGAAATGATAGAGCATTTTTTGTGAGACCGGGTTTTCCATTCATGCTTTTTTTTTTACGCTTTATTTAAGCGCAGACGGAAAACGGAACGAAATGAGATTTTTACCGAGGGAAGGGCGGATATTCACCGCTATTTCAACCGGCTGGCGACATTGAAAAATAAGGACACAATTCAGCGCATCGCAAAAGTGACAACCACTATGTAACCTTAGAGAAACAGCAGCGCGGCGGAACCGTCCCAAACGGCCGCCAGCGCATACAGCAGCGCGAGAATCAGGACAAAAGGGGCATTGAACATCGGCGTTTCCTCCAGGAGGCTGTGTTTAAAGTTTAGCCTGCCCAGATGACAATGGGATGAAATGCGATCGCTTTTGACGCGGTGAAATTCAGACGGACGGAAATGGGTAAACCGCTGATTTTTTACTATAGTCATAGTGTGATGTTGTGCGTTTGTCGCCGTACGCCCCGTCTTGAACGGCTGTGGGCAGAGTGTCCAGAGCAAGATCGCGGAACGGGCAGCGCCGGACGTGAAACAGGTGACGAAGTTCTCAGAGGGCGGGTCTGTAAGGATTTGACATGTCATATGAAAATGACGATCTAAGCGGTGTTGAGCAACCGAGCGACTACGTTAAAACCACCGCCTGCGAAGTGCGCAGCGGCGTAAAGGCAGCGCTCGAGCAATCATGTGCCTGCATCAAGGATAACCCTTGGGCAGGGGTAGGCGCCGGCGCCGTCGTGGGCCTGGTAATAGGATTTCTGTTAGGCAAAAGGCAATAGGGAGAGTAAAAATGGGCATCATTTCCTGGATCATTTTTGGTTTAATCGCCGGTATCCTGGCTAAATGGATTATGCCGGGCAAAGACGGCGGCGGCTTTATTGTTACCGTTATACTGGGGATCGTGGGCGCCGTCGTCGGCGGCTATATCAGCACCTTCTTCGGTATGGGGCGCGTTGACGGTTTTAACCTGGGCAGCTTCGTGGTGGCGGTCATCGGTGCCCTGGTGGTGCTTTTTGTCTACAGGAAGATCAAAGGCTAAGCAGCCGTTGCTCAACAGGGTCGCCGCGGCGGCCCTTTTTCGTGAAATCAATCCGGCTGTGCGGCACGGGCCGCAGCGGCTGAAAGGGGAATATCATGGGTCTGTTCGATAGCGTATTGGGTAACATTCTGGGCGGCGGCGCCAACGGCAAAGGCATCGACTACATCGCCATTATGCAGTGGGTCGAGCAACAAGGCGGCCTGCAGGCCATTTTGGACAAGTTCCGCCAGGGGCAGTTCGGCGATATCGTCGGTTCCTGGCTCGGTAACGGCGAAAACCAGCCGATTACCGGCGATCATGTGCAGCAGGCGTTGGGCAGCGATGCGATCAATCAATTGGCTGAAAAGCTGGGCGTCGATCCGGCCCAGGCGTCCAGCACCATTGCACAGTTCTTGCCGACGGTAGCGGATGCCGCTTCGCCAAACGGTGAAGTGCAGCAAGACAGCAATGAACTGGGTGACATGGTCGGCAAACTGTTCAAATAATGATTATGCTCCCGGCGTCTGGCCGGGGGCATTCACTCCGCTAATTCCCTCGATCGCCGTCAACGCCTGTTGCAAATGCGCCACCCAGGCGCGCACTTTCTGCGGAATAAAACGTAAAGCGGGATAGACCGCATGCAGCGCCATGGGCGGGTAGCGGTATTCCGGCAAGACGGGAACCAGCGCCCCCGTCGCCAGCTGTTCGCCGATCAGCGGCCGCTGAGCGCCACCGATGCCGGCCCCGGCCTCGATGGCCGCCAGCAGCGATAAGGTATTGTTGGCGCGAAACGTGGGTCGCAGCGCGACCATCTCGGCGCCGTGGGGGCCGAGCAGGGTGAGCGTATCGCCATCGTTTAGGCCGCTGTAGCGAATGTGCGCATGTTTCACCAGATCCGCCGGCGAACGAGGGGCGCCATGCCTGGCCAGATAGGCCGGCGACGCGACCAGCAGGCGTTGCAGCTCACCCAACCGTTTCGCCACCATGCCGGGCGCGTGCAATTCGCCGAAGCGCAGCGCCACGTCGATGCCTTCGCCGATGACGTCGGCGCGGCGATCGTCCAGCAGCAGCTCGATGGTGAGATCCGGATGACGTTTTTGGAACGCGATGGCCAAAGGGGTGATATGCCGTTGTCCGAATCCGGTCGGCGCATGCAGGCGCAAATTGCCCTGCAGCTGGTGGTGCTGGCCGTGCAACGCCTCTTCCGCTTCGTCGACCGCCGCCATAATCGGTTTGAGGCGCTGATAGTAATCATTGCCGGCCTCCGTCAGGGTGACCGCCCGCGTGCTGCGAAACAGCAGCTGCGCCCCCAACTGCTGTTCCAGACCGGCGATTTGCTGACTGACCGCCGGCTGCGTCAAACGCAGATCGCGCGCGGCGGCCGACAGGCTGCCCAGCTCCGCCACCCGCATAAAGGTTTTCATTGCGTTCAGCTTATCCATGTCGATTTTGCCTATAGATATTTCTTATTAGTGTTAGTGGAAACCCTCATCTACCGCAAGTATCGCTAATCAATAACACTCAGGGTATCGATAATCCGAGGGGTGACAAAATGAACGCAAAGCGACAGGCGCTGGTGATCGGCGCCAATGGCGTGATTGGGCGCCGATTGATTGAGGAGCTGATTGACCAAGGTTGGCAAGTGGTGGGCGTTTCGCGCCGGGGCGGCGAACCGGCGCCTGGGGTGCGCCACCTGCAGGTTGACCTGCTGGATGCGGCGGCGACGCGGGACGCGCTGCGTCCGCTGAGCGCGATTAGCCACGTTTTCTATGCCGCCTATCAAGATGCTCCGGATTGGGCGGGGCTGGTGGCGCCGAACCTGCAAATGTTGCAACACGTTGTCGAAGGGCTGGAGCCGATTGCGCCGGCGTTGGAACATATCAGCCTGATGCAGGGCTATAAAGTTTATGGCGCGCATTTGGGGCCGTTTAAAACGCCGGCGCGTGAAAGCGATGCCGGGCATATGCCGCCGGAGTTTAACGTGGCGCAGCAGCAGTATCTGGAGCAGTGCCAAACAGGCAAGCGCTGGCGTTGGAGCGCCATTCGCCCGAGCGTCGTGGGGGGCTTCTCGCTCGGCAACCCGATGAATCTGGCGTTAAGCATCGCGGTTTACGCCTCGATCAGTAAAGCGCTCGGGCTGCCGCTGCGCTTTCCCGGGAAGCCGGGCGCTTACCACAGCCTGTTGGAAATGACCGACGCCGGACTGCTGGCGCGCGCCACGCTCTGGGCGGCGACCGAACCTGCGGCAGCCAATCAGGCGTTTAACATCAACAACGGCGATCTGTTTCGCTGGAGCGAAATGTGGCCGAAAATCGCCGCGTACTTCGGGCTGGAATGTGCGTCGCCGTTGCCGATGACGCTGGAAAACATGATGGCGGACAAAGCACCGCTGTGGCGCGAGCTGGCGCAACGGCACTCCTTGACCGAGCCCGATTACCGGGCGGTGGCCGGCTGGCGTTTCGCCGATTTCGTCTTTTCCTGGGACTACGACATGTTCGCGGACGGCAGCAAGGCGCGGCGTTTCGGTTTCCATCAGTTTGTCGAAACCGAAGCCATGTTTTTCTCGCTGTTCGATGCATTCCGTCGTCGCCGCATCATTCCCTGAATGCGGCATAAATGTCCCCGCAGCCCCGCTGCGGGGAAAGGTCTCAGAACGTCAGCATGATTTTGCCGATGTGCTCGCTGGATTCCATCAGCGCATGCGCAGCGGCCGCCTCTTCAAGCGGGAAGGTTTTAAAGATTTGCGGTTTCAGCACGCCGCGCTCCAGCAGCGGCCAAACTTTCTCGTGCAGCTCGGCGGCAATCTGCGCTTTGTCCGCGACGCTGCGCGAACGCAGCGTCGAACCGGTATGGGTCAAGCGTTTCAAGAGCAGCGGCATCAGGTTGAGCTCTTTTACCACGCCGTTTTGCGTGCCGATTTGCACGATACGGCCTTCCATCGCTGCGGCCTGATAGTTCTTGGCCACATAGTCGCCGGCGATCAGATCGACGATCACGTCGGCGCCTTTGCCGTTAGTGGCGTCTTTGGTGCGGGCGACAAAGTCTTCGTTGCGGTAATTAATCGCCACGTCGGCGCCCAGCGCCAGGCTCGCCTGACGCTTCTCTTCTGAACCGACGGTGGTGATCACCTGGGCGCAGAAGGCTTTCGCCAGCATGGTGGCGACCGTGCCGATACCCGAGGTGCCGCCGTGGATCAACACGGTCTCGCCGGCTTTGAGGTGACCGCGTTGGAACACGTTGACCCAGACGGTAAAGAAGGTTTCCGGCAGCGCGGCGGCCTCGGTCAGGCTCAGGCCCGCCGGAACCGGCAGCGCATTACTTTCATGCACGGCGCAGTATTGCGCATAGCCACCACCGGCGATGAGGGCGCAAACCCGATCGCCGATTGCGAAGCGGGTCACGCCTTCACCGATGGCTACCACTTCGCCGGCAATTTCGAGGCCGGGAATATCCGAGGCGCCGGGCGGTGGCGCATAGTTCCCCTGACGTTGCAGCACGTCGGGGCGGTTAACGCCGGCGGCGGCGATTTTCACCAGAAGTTGGCCCGCTTGCGGAACCGGCACCGGACGTTCGGCGACGACCAGAACCTCGGGGGCGCCGGGTTGGCTGATCTCAATCGCTTTCATCGTGTCGGGCAGCGGTGCATTCGTTGACATGGTTACTCTCCTCATCGTGGCGGACGCGGTTATCAGGTGGCGCGTCCACAATAAAGTCTGCTGTTAGCTTAGCGAAATCGAATGAGGTGCGCGTGGTCGAATAGAGCGGTTTTGCGAGGAATGAGGAGGAGACGCCGCCGCGATGGGCGGCTGGGCATCAATCGTTAGGGGGGATGCGGAACCCTTTCAATGAAACGATAAAGTGTTCTTTTCCCTTGGAGATCTTGGCGCCTTTATCGCACCACAGGCTGGCAAGCTGGAAGAAATCGTCGCTGCCGATGTCGTAAGCCAGTTCAATTTTCTTGGCTGTGCCGGCGCGGATGAGCTTTTCTGCTTCCTGGTGGTTTGCAGCTTTAATTATGGTCATGGGCGAAATCCTTGGTGTTAAGCCAGAACGGATAATCGCTAATCATCATATGGCCATATTGTGACAGTTTTGTGATGAAAGGATGACGATAACCGCAGGCGCGGCGTGCGGCGTGCCGCGCCTTTGCGGTGAAAATGCGTTGTCGGTTACCGATCGTGCGGGCGAACGAATGCGCTTTTCTTCTGAGATTTGAAGTGTTTATAGAGCGCATAGCCCGCAATGCCGGCCAAGACGGCCAGGAGGGTAAGAGATCCTGTGGCCATGAACATCACCTCCGAATAAGAATGGCAAGGAGGCGTATTTGTGACATTCATCACTTTGCAGGGCAATGAGACCAATCTGTAATCGGAAAGGCGAGATGCGAGAAGGGCAAAAAAAAGCGCCTATAGGGAGGCGCATAAAGATTTGCAACACAGCTTGTCATGTTCAACACCAGGAGGAGTGGTGAACTGACGCCATTCTAAGCGGCCGTGATTGCGTGAGGTATAGGCATTCTCCGAAAGCGTCATTACCACTCATAGCCTAACTGAATGTTGTAATCGGGATCCTGGTTGGTGGAATAAGGATCGGATTGGCGGCGGCGATCGGTTTTCTTCACCGGGCCGTCATACGCGGGATAAGGTTTGGTGCGCGGCTTGCTGCAGCCCGGATGATCGCACTCGATGTCGACGCGAAAACCGTTTTTATCTCGCGCCTCTGCCCAAGTGATCGGCGGTTTCTCGGCCTTGGGCGCGGGCCCAGGCGACGTCGGCGGCTTGGGCGCAGGGGCGACGCTGGGATCGGGGGCTTGATAATTCAGCTCCAGCGCGCCAAGCGGAGCGCTGTAAGCGGCAAAGGCCAGCAGGGCGGCGGCGCTGGCGGCCGGTAATGTGAGCCATCTCGGCATGGTGGGTCTCCCTGGATGATTACGCCGGGCAACTATAAAACAGTAAAACGAGAATTACTATCATTTGCCTGCGGCGTAATGGGGATTCAGCTGGCGATCCCGTAGGCAGACGGGGTCAAATCCTGTGCGTTTAGCCGAGATTAACGCCCCTGCACGGCGAAAAAGGTTGCTATTGCCGCTCGCTCGTGAGTTAATGATGTCGGCCTGTGGTACAGACCTATTTATGCACGACATTTTGAGTAAAGTAGTTCAAATTTAAAGCGTTATCCCGGATAGCCCTTCTCTGACGAATTTCCTTTCCAGTGCCTCCATAAGTAACTGATGACCGGCTATCTCGCCCATGGCGGCTAACATTATTATTGAAGGAAATTAGACATGTCCAACATGATCAAAGGTCAAGTGAAGTGGTTCAACGAAGCTAAAGGTTTTGGTTTCATCACCCCAGCAGACGGCAGCAAAGACGTATTCGTACACTTCTCTGCTATCCAGGATCAAGGCTTCAAGACCCTGGCTGAAGGCCAGAACGTACAGTTCTCTATCGAGAACGGTGCGAAAGGTCCATCTGCGGCTAACGTTACCGCTATCTAATTGGCGTCTACCGCTGATTGAATAAAACCCGCCGAGGCGGGTTTTTTTATGCCTGCAATTTGACGGCGCATAAAAAAAAGCCCGCAAGTCTGCGGGCAAAAGTTCCTTGTTAAACATTTTTTAGTTGTTTTACTGATTGAATTAATTGTGTTTTTTATTATTCAATCCCACATATTGACCACACCTAAAACAACCAGTAAAAAATATAGCGCCTTTGCGCTTCCTTCCCGTGCATGAGTCCCGCTAATATTTGTCCGCATAATAATACCCTTGGGATAAATGGAGTTTTTTTCACATGGCAATGACTACATGCAAAGAGTGTAAAAAAGAGGTATCAGACAAAGCGAAGGTTTGCCCTCATTGTGGCGTAAAGGAACCCGCGAGAAACCTCGGTAAAGAAACCAGGCAGGGGTGCTTGGGGTTGGTGATTTTAGTCGGCGTTCTCTATTTCATCTTCGGCCGTGGTGACGATAAGGACAAAACAAAGCCAGAAAAAACGGCCGAAGTGAAAGAGTGTACAGCGGCCGACGCTCAATGCTTATTTGACAAATACATGGTAGACGCCGCGATCCCTTGTCGTGAGTTGGTGGAAAAATCATCGAAATATGATTTCGAATGGACGGATGGGATCATGACGCCAATGTTTTCACATATGCGGAATGATGCGTCGAAGAACCAGATCACTTACATAGGCGATAAAGTTAAATTTACCAATGGTTTCAACGCTAAATCGACGATGACTTATTTTTGTACCTTCGACTGGAAGGCAAAAGAGGTTGTCGATTTTAAAATCGATACTGGCAAACTTTGATTTCTTCGCCCGCTGTCCGGCGGGCATTTTCCAAATCTCCGGCAAGATCCTTTTTCTGCAACTTTGCAAAACTTCTACCTCTGCCAACATCACCCGCAAAGCCGCGCCGTGTCTAGTTTTACCGCGTTTTATCTACCTTGCGCCTCTCTTGCACTTTGCCGCTTAGATCCTCACGGAAAGCAAAACAGATCCTTTTTATTCATTGAGTTAACTTTTCTCCGGTTGGCTTCTCGCGTCTTTGCTTTTGCAAATCGTTGAAAATCATTGCAATGCGTGCAACGGCGATCTGCGCGCAAAGCCCCAGGCGTGGCGCGGGCTGGCAATGACAATTGCGGAAAAGATCCTTTGCAAAAATTTCTCAACACGAAACGGGCAGGCGGGTGCGGTGTAGCGCCGTTTCCGTGGCGCTGCGGCTCCGTGCCGTGGGTTTCCGTGCGCTCTGCGTGGCGTCGTGCTGCGTTCTCAGATTCAGCCGGTGCGGACGCGCAAAAGCATCAGCGCCCCGTGGTGGGGCGCTGGCTGCGTTTAAATGCGGGTCTGGTTTTGGCGGTGGCTGGGTTAGCCGATGAGGTGACCGTATTTCCCTTTCAGGGCGGTGGCGGTCGAGGATGCTTGCGCTATCTCGCTGGCGTTGGTTGGGGTGCCGGTGTTGCTGTGGGTGTGCTCTGCGGTGCGCTGTGCCAGGGTGTTGATCAGGTCGAGGGTTTCCATCAACAACGTCAACAGGTTTGTGGTTCCGTCGCCGATCGTGGTTTTACCGGCCTGCAGCTGCAGCGCGGTGGAAATGCTCTGACGTAAACCGGCGATGCGTTCGGTCAGCGCGCCACCGATATCAACGCTTTTACTTTGGGCTATCTTCTCGTCGGCGGCCTTGGCTGCTGTCTTCAAGTTTGCGCTGGTGCCGACTGTGTAGTCGCCGCGGGCAATATGCGTCACGGCGCCGGCGGTGGTTCTCGCCGTTCCCAGCACGGTCTTGCTGTCGTCGGCTTGGACGGTGATCTCGCGATCGATAACCTTACGCGTTTCTTTGTCGGCCTCGACGGTGCGTGACGCTGAGACTTCCCTGATTGCCTGGTCAGTTTCACGATGCCAGTCACCCGGCGCGGTTACGCGCTGGAATACCTCGGCGCGCTGCTGCTGCAGCTGCTCGCCCGGCGCGATGGCGGGCAGGCTGGCATTGCTGGGCAACACTTGGCGAATGAAGGGCTTGTCTTGCCTGCCGTCCTGGAATGCCAGCTCTACCAGCGTGCCAGGCGGTGGGTATTGCATGAAGCCGCTTTCGTCGCCGCCCATCGTCACCGGTAGCTGTACTGCAGGATAGGTTGGGGTGCCTTTGCTGTCCTGGCCGTTCTCGTCAAGCAGCTGCACCCCGACGGCATACTTTGGCCGGAATGGGTCAGCAATGTCGCCCAGCGCGGCCGGCTCGCTGTAGTTTTCCACGCGCGCCAGCTTCGGCAAGTGCAGCCCGGCGGCGATCTCAGGGTTCAACTGTTCAAGCTGGCGCTGGAATGCTGGCTTGATTTTAGGTTGGCCGCTGGCGTCAAGCGGTGTCCAGGTTAGCGTCATGTCGCCGTCTTTGATCGCGACGCGGGTGATACGCTGGCCGTTGACCAGGACGCCGGGGCGAACCGAAGGGATAAGCGGCACGGTCAACGAGTTACCTGCGCCGGTGCTCGATGCAAACTCGGCCGGGATGTCGACCGGCAAACCGGCAAAGCGCGAATCTTGCCAGCGGCCCAGCCAGACCGAACCGTCAGGCAACTGCTGCCAAATGTAATCATCGATCCCAAAGGCGCGGCCCAGGGTGTTCAGCAACTGCCACCCGGTGCCGCTATGGACAAAATGCGGGATCGGTGTGTCGACATAATCCGCGACCGGTAAGACAAATTCTATCCCGCTCGCCTGATTTAGCGCCTGCGTGACCTGGCGCAGCGTTGGGTGCTGCATTGAAAGCGGCCAACGCTTTTCAAATATCCCTGTCATTTCCCGCACGAACAGCCGGCGGAATCCGTTATCGGATACCTGATCGCGCTCAACATACCCGGTAAACCAGCGATACGAATTATCGTTGTACCCCAGATCGAGACGGACGATCGCGCCGGTGGCGTCGCCCTCAATTTTTGCCGTGACAAAACCGCGGCCGGTATCGTTCAGGTCGGTTACCACCTCGTAGGCCGACACGGTGGCATCGACGGCACCGATTTTTAGCGTAACGACGGGTTTCATAGCGCCCCCAACTGGTCATCAACACGTTTCAAGATTTTTTCAAATCCGGTCAGTTCCTTTTCCTGCTCATCGGCGTCATCTGACGGTGCGGCGGCGGTGCCGGCGGCCGTTTGCGTTTTCGTGGTGCTGGCTGGGGCGTTGGCGGCCTTGCGACCTTTGGCCTTCTCGGCGGTGCTGAGTTGTTCCGTCAGCGTAAAACTGACTTGCCAGGCTAATTTGTCGGTCTGCTCGGTGGCTTCAATCGTGCCGGTAAATATGCCTTGTTTCATGTTGATCGCCTGCGCCACCGGGCTGGCGATGCGATAGCGTCGCCCGGCGCCGCCGCTGTCCTTGGCTTCAGCCAGCGCGAATATGCGCGACAGCAGGGCTTTATCCTTGAAGTCGACCAGGCCGGACACGCTCAGCTCTTTGGCCTTGATGCCGTTTTCTGATTGCGTGGTGCTGGATGATTGCCCCGATTTGTCCTTGGTTTCGATAGTCATTTTCGGGGAAACCTTGATTGACTTGAGCGGGATTCCTTCGCCATCGAGCGCAAGCATGATGATCGTCATGGTTTTACCATCCGTAATAACTCGCCGACATCGCCCACAAACAGCGCGCCGAGGGTGAAAATCGCGTCAGGTTCGGGGATGCCGTTCAGCATGTTGTTAGCGATGTTGGAGGGATGCCCCTCATCTGTGAACATCCAGGCGTCGACACGGCGGCCTTTCAGGTCAGTTAGCGCTTGTTCTGCTGCCTGCTGCGCCTGGCTGGCGGCTTCGTCAAGGCTCTGCAGCGCGCTGGTGATGTCGTCAAATGACAGGCCGGCGGCGGCAGATTCGGCGGCCGCCTGGATGCGCTGGGCATTCTGCGCTGTGCGGGTCGTGCTCAGCGAAAGCGGCGCGGCGTCAGGTAAGCCAACGCCCTGCAGCCCCGGCAGCTGCATTTTACTGACCGCAAGCTCAGCTTGCGCCACGGCTTTTCGGGCAGTCTTTTGCAAATCTGGCAGCGGCAGCAAGGCCGCAAACCCGGCCAGGTCATCCAGAAAACGGTCGCTTTGTGTTGCAGTGATCAGGAAGCCAACGGCGCCAGGGGGGCCGCCGGCGGCCTTTAACTTGCCGGCCAAAAACTTTACGGCGTTCTCCGGGCTGAGGTAGTTCCCGGATGGTGTCACCTGGCCGGCGCCATACGTCCACGGGTTGACCGTCAGCAGTGAACAGCTGATCGGCGCGAGATTGTCGGGAAACCCCAGCGTTACGCGTTGCCACATGATCAATACCCCACGGCCATCCAGTAGGCTGAAAGCTCGTTTTCGTTCATCCAACACCAAAAGCCGCTATTTGTTGCGCCTTGGGCGATAATATTTCGCTCCGATCCGGCTTCGCTGACCTGGCGTAATGTCAGCTGGATCGATAGCACCGCATTAGGAAATGGCAGGTTGAACGATACGGCGTTTGAATTATCTGACCGGTTGACGATACCGCCTTGGGTTATTTTCCCGCTGGAATCCCGCGACCACCAGTTAGCGCCATCGACGTGCAGTTCTTCCGGCCGGTTGTTCGGGCTGTAGACTCGCTGCCCCGACTCGAAAATCGGCACTCCGTTCGAGGTGTAGAAATTCCCGTCTGCGTTAATACCAAAGCCGCGGCCGTTGTCACTGCGGCCCACGGCCAGCGAACCGTCGTCGTAAGCTGCCATAACGGCCGTTTGATGTCCGTCCGCGTGACGGAAAACAACTACGCCACCTTGTGTGCCAACGTCACCGATGACATTGATCGGGCCGCTGATTGTTCCGCCTGTGCGCGGGAAAAACTTCTGATCGGTTTCGCCTTGGGTGTAGGCGCCGACGTCGTGCGCGTACAGCACATCTTTTGTTGCCAACTCCCCCAGGCCCAGATTTTCGCGTCCGGCGGCGGGGTCGGTCATGTCCGACAGGTTGGCGGCTTTGCGCAGAAACAGCCGGCTGGCTTCCTGCTCACCTTGAGAGCCTTTTTTTCGCAGGTCAGTCACCGCGCCGTCAGCGCCGATACGCGCGATCGCCGTGACGTAATGCCTGAATCCCTGGGCGTCGGTGTAGTCGGCCAGAGTGTCAGCGGTGGTCAGCGCGATACGCGCCGACCAGCGGCTGGTTGTAGCGCCTTGCCAACTTACATCGGCCCAGACCGTGGTTGTCCATTTGGTTACGTCGATGGGGGTGTCAGTCTCAAGCTCAGCCCGAATACCGCCAACGTATCCGTTTCCTGCGGTCGCGGTGAACGTGTCGCCGCTGCGCACGACAAGGAAGGCATCGCCGAAGAAGGCGCCTTCGCCGTAGACGTCCCAATTAGCCAGGCGGAGTTGTTCGTCCTGGCCGAATACCCGCGCTGAAAAATCGATTTGCCATGTCTGCGGGGTCACGCTGATCTGCGTGGTGCCGGCGGCGCCGTTGAATTCCATCGCCAGCGTGCGGGTTAGGGTGTTCCCCTGTTCCTGGCCGCTGGTTGCGATTTTTCGCTGGGTGCGGGTGTGCACAATCATGCATAGCGTATTGCTGGCCTGGTCAACCAGCCCGATCCAGTTGTAATCAAAATCGCCGACTGAGGTGTCCAGCACCACAGAGAAAACCACCGCGTCAGTGTTGAGCATGCCGTATTGCATAACCGGTGCGGTGTGCACGATGTTGGCCGGCGCCGGCAATGGCTCGTCGCGGCTGATCTCGGCTTCAGGGTCTTGCCCTGGAATATAGGCAAAAACGAATGTATCCGGGCGCGCCGGCAGATTATTGGCCGCCTGGCTTGCCGCCCACTGTTCGTATTTTCTGGTGATAATGGCTGACATCTCGGCCCCTTTCAGAGTGCTGCAGCATCGCTGTGATTGTCTGTGCTCGATACTTTGGCCATAACAGACAAATCCAACTATGCCACCTGGTTAAACTGTCAAAATCTGGCCGGCTTCGGTCATGATATACAGCCGGCTTTCGGTGATAATTGCGGCGTCTTTGCCTGGCCGCGCGGCGATCAGCTGGTGATCGTTGTCGAACCAACCGGCACGCATGCCCAGCGGTGCGACGTTAAGCACCTCGAACCGATACCGGCGGCAGGTGCGGCCGTATTTCCTGATGATCTCATTCATCAACGTGGCGTTAGCGGCCAGCTGGTTGTCGTTGACGCGAATAATGATGACGTCCCAATCGACGCCCGGCTGGCGCTCAAGCTGCTGCATATCGCCGATTTTCAGGCGTTCAAAAATGCGTTTGAATCCGATAAAGCTGCCGCTGTCCTGCGCGTTAACAAACGCGTGTTTTACTCGCAGGCGGTACAACCAAAGCGGCTCGCCCTCAAAGCGATCGATATCGCGCTGGTACGCCAGCAGGTTCAGGATCTGAACCGTGCAGGTTTCCGGGTCGCTCTGGGCCAGTGGAAACGAGATCCAGCCTTTGACCTTCTCCCAGAAGTTGACGCAGGCGGCCGCCAGTTTCTTCGGCTCGCCTTTGTTCATCCAACTGGGCAGGGTGATCAGCGGTTTATCCATTGGTCAGCACCACATTTAACGAGGTCAGGCGCGGGATAGATAATCCGCTGATGATGTCATCCAGCGAAAAGGTGACCGATTCCAGCGCCGAAAACTGCAGGTGCAGCTCTTCAGCCAGGCGCGAGAAGCTAAAGCGACTGTGCGGCCAGGTTTTGGTTACCGTGTAGGTGGCGTTATCGCGGAAGGCGCAGCGGACAAAGTTTTCAATGTCCTGTTTCAAGTCTGCCTGTTCTTCGTCGCTCAGGTTCAGCGTAGCGAACATGTACGCGGTGACCGTTAAATCGTGCTGCGTCTCCGGCATGGCAAAACATCGCATGTCGTCGCCGTGCCCGTGGTAGCCCTGCACCATGATGTGATCGTTAACCGCGGCGATGAACGAGTCCGCCGGAATGCCGGTATCAAGCAGCAAATAGGCGTTAGCGGTGCCCGGCCCGCGTGGGGCGTCGTGCTCGAAGTACACGCGATCGGTGCTCAACCCGGCGACGCTGGCGATCATGCTGCGATAGACCGCGTCGATATGGTATGAGCCGACGAGGTTGTATTGATTTCTGCAGCGGTCGCGCAGCTCGTCGTCTGACTCGCGATCGGCGCCGGGCTGCGTCAGCCAGTCGTCGAGGTTCTCAACGCGCGCAATGCCTGGAATGTCCGTCGGCAGTATGCGGAAGTAGCCCGGCGCGAGATTGTAGGCGGTGCCGCTTTGTTCGGCTTTTACTGCAATTGCCTGGCTGGCCGTTCCCGCGGGGATCACCACCTCCGCAACGGTCATCACGCGATAAACCTTATCGTCGATGCGCTCCGTTTGGATCACGGTGCCGGCGGGGATGGTGATCAGCAGCGTCTGGTCAGTCTTGAAGAAGGTGATCGCGCCTTGGGTGAAGGTTGGATCTTTACGCGACAGGTTGACCGCCCAGGCGAACAAGTCCAGATAAGCCCCTGAAGCAGTGGCGAGATACATATTCGCCATCACGACGTTAACGAGGATGTCTTTCAGCCAGATCACAGGCTTGGTCACGATAGCCGTTATCAGGCGCCAGAAAGGCGACATTTTCGAGGTGTTGGTGATCAAACCCTCGGCGTCGACCACCTTCTGAAACTCGGCTTTGACCTCGGCTTCCGTGGTCGGCATGCCGCCGGCGCGCAGTGCGGCCTCAAAATCAACGGCTGGTTTATTGGTCATAGGTCACCCCGGTGTTGAGCGGGCCAAAATCATAGGTGTCGGCGGTGATCAGCAGGCGGCCGCGGGTTTCCTCAGCCACAAAGATGGTACTGGGAACCAGCCTCACGTCATCCTCGACCAGCAACGTAATTTGCAAGAGGATGTCAGCGCGCAGCGTCGGGCTGCGCTCGGCGACCAGCAACGTGGCGAGGCCGCTTTCCATGATCGCGTGCTTGATGTCCTGGCCGATACTGACCAGGTTGTCGCACAGCACCGGCTCAAAGCCGGCATTCAGCGTAAAATCGCGGTCTGTGATCAGCAGGTCGATATACAGTTTTTCGTCAGCCATGCCCGTATAGCTCCATGTTTTCTTGCAGCTGCTGCGGGGTTAACGGCTGCATCACGTTATATTGCACGGTGCCGATCGTCTGGGTTCTGGCGCTGCTGCTGTTGTTGGTTGACTGGCTCACCTGGCCCATGATGCCGCCGCGCCCGGTTGAAACGGTATTCGCGCCGGTCAGTAGCGGGGCGCTGCCGGGTTGGCTTCCGGCTGGGTTCGCTTCTGGCGCTACGCTTTTCATCTCGATGTCGACGCCGGGGATCATGTTCAGTTTTTCCACGATCCAGTTGTAGGTCTGCGCGAAGCTGTTTTTCAGGTAGTCCCATAGCCCCTTGAATACGTCGGTGATGGTGTTTTTGAAGTCGGTGAACGCCTGCACGGGCGACAGGCCGGTGAAGAAGTTGATCACGTCCTGCCAGCCCGCCTTAATCAGCGCCCAGGTGACGCGGAAAATGGCGCCGACCACCATCACGATCCCCATCAACCACTGAAATGCGGCGGTGTCCATGATGGCGGCTTTCAGTTCATCCCAATAGGCGACGACGGCCCAGACAGCCGCTACCAACAGCGCAATCAGTCCGATCACCAGCGTGATCGGCAGGCCCATGAAGTTGGCGGCGAGGCCGGTCAGGAAGAAGGCCAGGCGCAGCATCAACAGCACCGGGCGCAGCAGCTTGAGAATGATCAGGAAGCCCATCCACAGGAATTTACCGGCGGCGACGGCGATGTTTGCCAGGGCAAAGACAGCAACCAGCGACGTGAGCGCGATAGAGACGTAGCCTATCCAGCGCGCGATATTCTTAAATTTCAGCAGCCAGGCGGCGCCCTGGGTTCCCATGTCCGACATGCGTTCGATCAGCGGGTTGATGACAGGCAGCAGCGCGCCGCCCACGGCGATGCGCATGCCTTTCCAGACCTGCAGCAGCCGGTCAAATTGGTTTGTCATGTCGGCGGCCATCTTTTTGGCGTTGTCCATGCCGTTAATTTTGCCGATCTGATCGATGTTATTTTTCAGGCCTTCGACGTTCTGCGCCAGCAGCTTAATCAGGGAGACCGCCTCATCGGAGCCAAACGCTTTCTTAATCAAATCCGAGTCGGCAACTTTCTTGATATCGCCGTATTTTTGCTGGATCAGGCCCATGATGTCGGCGATGCCCTTCATTGAGCCGTCTTGCTTGACAAAATTCAGCCCTAGCACTGTCTGGGCTTTGCCGACGCCCTGCAGGAAGGCTTTGTATTTTGTCCCGGCTTCGCTGCCGCTCATGGTGGCCTGTAACTGGCCGAGTACGGCGAATTGCTCCGCCATGCCGATCCCGGCGGCGGTGGCGTTGGCGCCGATTGATGTGAATGCATCGGACATCTGTTTACCGTCCGATTTAAAAATCTTCACCGCTTCGGCCGTCTGCCCGGTCATCACCTCCACCCAGCTGGAACGGCCCATCGCGTCGGCCGTTTTCTGGAAAACGCCGTACATGGTGCCGATATAGTTGGTGATGGTGTCAGCGTCGGCACGGGTGCCTTTTGCCAGGATCGATCCCGCGGTGGTAAAGGTGCGCAGCTCTTTATCTGCCAGGCCATCGATCGCACCTGCGATAGAGGCGGCCGACGCCACGAACCCGGCGGCGGATTCACCGTATTTCATACTGAACAGGATCGCGGTGTTACTGAGGTTCTTCAGTGCGGTGTCGGCCACGCCGATGGATTTCACCTCGGCGAGCGCGCGCTGCAGTTCGTCAGCAGGGCCGAGAATGCCCATGATCGATTGCGCGACGCCCCATAAGGTAGCGCCGCCGGCGACCATCTGCCCGAAGGCTGCGCGTGATTTGCCGGCGAAATTTGTCAACTCGCCGCCGGCCATCTTGAGAGGGCGCGAGAACTTGTCGACCAGCGATAGCATCACTTCCAGCTGTTTCATCACGCACCCTTGAACGCCTTGGCGATGCCGTTATTCACCGCGATCGCCATGTTTTGCCAATATCGATTGTCTAGCCACAGTGCGCGGGCGAGCGATTCGTCATCGTCAGGCTCGCCCGGCAGGTATCGCCGGCGCAGGGTTAGCAGCTGTTCCAGCTGGTTGTCGTCGATCGCCTGCGCGCGGCGCGCTAGTTTTTTACTTCAAATTCCAGCTCTGGCGAGTAAATCTCGTTGACCTTGCCGGCCAGTTTTACCGCGCCGCCTGGCAGGGCGAGGATCTTGTCCAGTGCGTCTTTGCTGTCAGGGTGAACGATGCGGCGCAGGAAGTTGGACGCCGGCGCGACTTTGTTGTCGGTCGACATCTCGTTAATAAATTTGTTGAAGGCGATGACATTCGGCTCGAATACCAGATCCAGACCGTTGACCTTAATCTCGATTTTTACTTTATCGCTCATGGGGTGATCCTTTTTCTCTCTGCTCTATTTCAGCGGCCAGCTGGTTATGTCTGGCCGCGCACGGTGGGTAAATCTTGCGGTACTCTTCCAGCGCCGCGGCGAACGCTTCGCCGGTGTTACTGCGTAGCCTCGGCAGCGTTTCCGGGCAGCGGGCCAACAAATTGGCCTGATAGGGTACGCTCGGCGCGGTCGGTGGCGGCGTTGAACAGCCGGACATACTCAGCAGTAGCACACACGTTGCTGAAAACCGGCTTAACCACTTCGGTGCGAATGACCCGTTCGGTGTGCGTTTCATTTGCGCTTAGCTCCGCTAATTTGCTTTCCAGCAGCCTGGCCGACTCGCCCGCTATCTGTTCGGTATACCGGCGCGATTTTTCGGCGCCGGCGGTGGCGGCTCGCTCAATGATCAGCTGCTGGCTGTCGCTGTACAGCCCGGCAGTGAACCAGCCCGCCCAAAATACGGCGGCCAGCAGCGCCAGCAGAATGAACGGCTTCGCCTGGCTCATCAGCGCACGCCTTCATGCTCAAGGCTGAAGTGATTGCCGTCCGGCCGGTCGCGGAAACGCCCGCCCCAACTGCCGCCGATGCTCTCCCAGTATTCCCCCAGGGGCAGGTATGCCGCGCTGTTGGTCTGGTACTGGCCGTTGATGAACAGATTCAGGTCGACGGCCAGGCGCTTGGTGTGCAGGCTGTTGCGGATACCGCTGCCTTTTTTGGCGTTGAGCGCGGCTTGTTCCGGCGTGCGGTACGCTTCACCGAACGTCAGGCGATAGCCTTTCTCATCGGCCCATAAAATCAGCTGGGCGATCAGTTTGGTAAACAACTGCTGCTTTTCACTTAACGTCATTGTTTTCCCCTTGTACCCACTTGTTGCCGCGGCGGCGTAGCCAGCGTTCAACGAATTGATAACCGGCAATCCCCAGGGCGCACCCGATGCCATTGATAGCCACCGGAGACAGGTCAGGGAACTGCACCAACGCGACGCCGGCCACCATCGAGACAGCAGATCCCAGGATGATGCGGCCAATCATCAGCCGCGGGGTGATCGGGTCTTTGCTGTTCAACACCTGCCCCAGTGCGATAACGGCGCCGATGGCGGCCAGGGTCAGGATTTTCTTTTCGTGGTCTTGCATGCCGTCCCCTTAGCCCAACAGATCGCGCGTATCGTCCGCGGACAGATACGGAATGCCGTTGATGTGCACAAAGTTCGGCGACGTGACGATGTACTTGATTTTGTGCTTACTTTTGTCCGCGCTGGTCGGGTCGATGTTCAGCAGATCGGAGATCATGATCTTGCAGCCGAACGCCTCGACCTTCATTTCCTCGTCGCCGGCCTTGGCGTAGAACAGGAAATCTTTCGGCGGAATGCCGCGCCAGCTGCCGGCACTGCGTGCGGCGTTCTGGGCAACGATCAGGTTTTTGCTGTCCAGCTCGATCTCGCCGTCCGCCTCGACATCGCCGTCGGTGTAACCGTCCGGCACGCCGCGGGTTTTGGTTACGGCGGTGTTGTCGGTGATATTCAGTGAGATGCTTTCGGCATGGATGGCGGCGCCTTCCATATCGAAATCAAAGCTCATGCCTGAAATACGTTTACTCATGGGTCGTTACTCCGTCAGGCTGGTGTCGAGCAGGATGCCGATCGAAATTTCTTTCGGGCTGGCATACGGCCGCGCGGTCATGAAAATTTGCACCTTGGTGCTGTTCAGCCAGGTGATCGTTACGTCGCCGTCTTTTGGCGGTTTCACCTCACCGGGGAACGTCACCCCGTTAATCTGGGATGAAATCGCCATTTCTCGCATCGGCTTGCTGAAATAGGTTTCATGTGCGGCGATGCTGCTGTCCGACGAGTTCAGCGACCGATCGGCGATTTTCGGGATAGCCAGTAGGCGAACCCGGCGCGCCGCTTTATCTACCGTGCGCAGGTACTCGATCACCGAGTAATCACCGCCGTCAACTTCAAGCGTGCGGCCGTCCGACCAGTACAGGCCCGCGTAGTCGACATACCACATTGGCACGCTGTAGCGGTTGGCGTTCAGCGCCTGCAGCACAGACAGATCCAGCGGTACGTCGGCGCCGTCTGTTGGCAACTCGTCGCGCCCCAGATCGATAAGCGCGCCCGTGCGAACGCGGGCCGGGCTGTCTGCGATGGTTACCGAACGGTTGCACAGGCGGCCGGCCAGGACGCCCGGCTCATTCCCCCACAGGCGCGGCACCAGTTGCACGCTGGGGCCGGCGATGTCTTTTTGCAGGGTTGCCAGGCGGGCGCCGTATTGCGCCCACGTCTCAGACTTAGCCTCGTCGGGGCCGCCCACGGACAAAATCGCCCACAGCCAGCGACTGTTTTTCGCAATGAGATCGGCGCGCAGGGTGATCGCCGCGTTGATGTCCGCCTTGTCGGCAATGTCCATGCACAGGACAAACCCCTCCACTGAGGCGGTTTGCTGGGCGCTTTTGACGGCGGCCACCCAGTCGGCGGTTTTTGCATCTGCGGCCAGAATGGCGACATAGGCAAACCAGTTATTGCCGGCGTTCCGGCGGGCGGCCGCAATGTTGCTTTTCAGCACGCTGTCGGCGGCGCCCAGCACGGTGTCCAGATTGGTGTTGCTGTTCAGCGGTTGCAGCGTGCCGGCATTGGTGGCGCCGATGCCGACGAACAGGACAACCCGCTCGATTTCGGTCGGCGTGCCCTGGTACTGGTTCAGCTGGTTAATATCTACACTCGGCCAGGTCATAGTTTCCCCTTGATATCCTGTGCTTTGACTTCCCAGCCGAACCCGATGCCTTGCAGCTGGCGGGCCAGGATCACGTTAAATTCATCGTCACTTACGCCGAGGAAGGCGCGGGCGGGTAGGTCAATCGTCCACGTTTGCTTGCTCGGTTTGCGCGCCAGTTTCTTAATCAGAAAGCCGGCTTTTTTCATCGACAGCTCTGCGGTGATGTAACTCACTGCCGGCTTGACGTACTTCCCGTTCCACCACACCTTGTAACCCAGGTCGCGCAGGCGCTTGGCCTGCCGCCGGGTTGCCGGTTTGCCTTCCTGGCTCGGCTGGCCCTGGTAGCTGATCGCCCTGGCGGTTATCTGCGCGCCTTCGTGGTGAATGGCGCCGATCGTCCCTGCCGGCATACGCTTCGAACCACTGCGATAATTGCCGCCCTGCAGGTAGATGCGCACCGCTTCGATCTCCGGCATTTCCCGCACCTTCAGCAGCTTCGGCAGCTGGCGCAACATCTTGCGCCGCCCGCGTTTGCGCGGTGCCCATGGCGTGCCGTCAGGTGCCTGTTGTTTGCGGGCATTGCGTTTTGATGCCGTGATGATCCCGCGTTTGGCGATGCGCCATAGCAGCCGCTGGCGCTTCGCTCTGGGCATCTCGTTGTCTTTCAGCGCCTGCTTTAGCGCGCGCAGCTGGTTTCTATTCAGCTCGCCATCAACGATCGTCGCCATCTTTCACCGGCGCGCCGGTGGCGTCCGCTCCGAAAATCACCGCCTCTTGCGCGTGGTCGTAAACCGCATCGACCACGCCCCACGCTTGCCCGTCCAGGGGGATCTCGCCGTCCTTGTTGGGCAACAGGACAATCTCATCGACCAGTGGGATGGTGATCGTGACCAGGGCCGACTCTTCGTCGTACAGCTCGATGTCGACATCCGGGTCGCTCAGGTTCAGATCGCCGCGGGCCTCGTTGGCGCCTTCCATCAGCCAGGACAGCACCAGGGCGAACAGAACGGCCGGATCTAACTCGCGGTACGGATACTTGTCCCACTCCAGCACGCCGTCATAGGTGGTTATCCCGATCCGCCGCTGGCCTTTACCGAGGTTTTTCAGCGCTGGCGTCAGCTTCTGGTTGTCCATCCAGCTGGCGAAGGTCGGCACCCGTGGCGGCAGGTGCGCGGCCATGAACGCCGTCAATTCCGATAACTGGCTCATGACAAGGAAACCGTCGCGCGCCCCAGCCCCAGGATCGCGCGCACTGCCTGGCTGGCCTCGGCCAGCAACCCGCTACGGGTAAAGGATTCGGCGGCATCGCTGCCGGTTCCCTCCGGCGCAGTGGCTTTGCTTACACGGCTGACGCTGGTCACTTCGCCGATCAGATCGGCCTTTGCCAGCGCATAGACCGCTTTTTTATATTGCGCTGTCGTCTGGTTCTCGTTGCCGGCTCGGGCGCCAGGCAAATCTTTGGCGGCGGCGAACCCTTCGGCCCGTTTGGTCGCCTCGAAATTGCTCAGGCGGCGGTTGATGTCGCCGATCGCAGTGAGAAGCGCTTGAATAGCGGTATCCCCCTGCAGCTGCGGCGGCACTTTCCGCTGCAGCTGGAACTCGCCCAGGTTCAGATCCGGCCAGAAACTGCCCGGCTCCTGCGTGATGGTTTCGTCCTGATAGTCCAGGCTCTTACCGCTGAAGCTGAGAGAACTCACAGCGCACCCCCTGTTAAAGAAGCGGACTGGCCAGCATCCACGGCGTGATTAGCCAAATCGGCGTCACCCTCCGCTGCGTCCGCTCCGCCGTGCGGCAGTCGTTTGTTCAGCGCACGAATGCGCATCTCAATTTTTTCACGCAACGTTTTCACCCCCACGGGGGCGTGATAGGCATGCGCTTGCGCCAGCAGTTCTTCGGCGGCCTGCAGGATGTTGACGTCCTCGACCGCTGACGGCAGCGGCCGGCCGTTGCTGTCACGCAGCAGCAGCAGGGCGGCGAACTTGAACCACTTCGCGTTAATTTCTTCATGCAGTCGCCATTTCTCACGCACGTTCGTAAAGGTGCGCGAGAAATACGGCTCAACGCTGTGACCGGCTTCGGCTTCACTTTCTGCCCAGGCCAGCACGGTGTCGGCGACAAAGGCCGAGAAAGTGCGTTTGACGTTGTCCGGCGTGGGCTGGTGCTGCTCGATGGCGATGTCGGCCCAGTCTAGCGCCTGATCAAATTCGCCGATGTCGAACAGCCAGATCACGCAGTACGAAAACACCATGTTGGTGTAATGCTCGCCGCTGCTCAGATAGCGCTCGACGGTCGGCGCCCATTTAGGCAGCAGCTTGCGGCGTTTCATGTCTACCCGGTCGCGGATTGTCGGCAGCTGGCGCAGGCGCTCGACATCAAGCTGCAGCTCGCGCAACTGGATGTGCAAGCTGTCAGGGTTGGCGCTCAGCGCCTGCCCCTGGCTTAGCGTTTGCTGTGCGGCAATCCGGGCGTTATGCCGTAGACCGGGCGACATGCTCATCGTTAGCCCCCAGCCGGCGGCGTGACGGCTTCTTCGCCCACGATGGTGACGGCTGATTCATCGATCGCGCCGTACAACTCGCGATAGCCCAGCGCGTAACCTTCGTTGCGCAGGTATTTGTTTTCGTACTGTGCGCGGTCTTCCACAAACTCAACCTTGCGCTGACGGGTGTTGCGTTGGGTCAGCACCTGCAAATTGGCCGGGATGGTGACCGCTAGGCGCTTGCCAGGCATAAACGGCGGGATGGCAGAGCGGCGGCCGGCGACAGAATCGGCCAGCAGCTGCGCGGCGATTTTCTCCGTCGGCTTGTCGGCCTTGCCATACAGGCGGAATTGCTCAGCAGCCACCAGGTCAGCACCAACCATGATCGTAAGGCGTGGGTCATTACGGAATTCCTGCGGGATCTTGGTGTTGATGATGTCGGCCGCGGCGGCGTCCAGCGATTTGTAATCGCCGCTCGGCCCGATGGTGACCGGGTCAGTGATGATCTGAGAACCGCCGTTGAACTCTTTGGCAAGCTGGTGCCAGCCTTTGTTAACGTCCTGGCCCAGTGGGTTAGCATCCGGATCGGTGGTTGCGGCCACGCTGATGCCGTTGAAGCCAATACGCAGGATGTCGAGGGCAAACGCCTGCATGGTGAACGCGTTCACCAGGGTCATGAACTCGTTGACGTCGCCGCTGTTGGCCCAGTTCGACAGGGTTTCCCAGTCCAGATCGACCGCTGAGTCGGTTTTCGCCAGGGTGTAAACGTTGCCGCTTACGCCAATGTTGCGATGGAATCGCCCGGTTGCGGAGCGGCCGGTATGCAGACGCGACGCGCCCACATCAACCACCTGGCCGCTCATCTGATCCACGTCTTTCATGGTGATGAACTGCAGGAAGTCGAGCGACTCCTGAAGCGTTTTGCGGATGGCGGTTTCCATCGGCGGCGTGACCGCGTAATACTTGGTGCGGTCGGAGTTTTCCGGTTGACCAAGGTTTTTAAACAGCGTGCTGAAATAAGCGTCCATCGCCTTGCGGGCGCTATCGCTCAACACGGAGACTTGTTGCGACATAATCTATTTCCTTCTTCCCGCCGCCGTCGGCAGCTTTATGAGTTGATGCGATAAGCGATTAGCAAATCATTGAGGCGGTGGTTTTCTCTTTCTCGCCTGGGTTCGGGTCTGGCAATTTGCTGAAGGTCTCATCCAGCTTTTTAAATTTCGGCAGCAGATCAGGCAGGGCAGTAAACAATTCTTTAACCTGCTCTTTGGCCTTTTCGGTATTAAACAGCTGAGTGATTTCGGTGATTTGCTCTTTGATATCGCCGACGGTCTTTTCCAATTGGGCGATCTTTTCTTTGTCACCGCTCAGAGCATTATATTTTTGTTCCAGATCCACCACGGCTTGTGCCATGCCTTTCATCGCTTCGGTGAATTCTTTATTTTCTTGCTGCGAAGCAGGCGGAGGGGTTGCCGGCTCTTGTGGTTTTGCACCAAAAATACTTTGCCAAAGCGGTTTCTTTTCGTCAGACATATCTTTATCTCCCGGCCGTTTTGTGACCATATCGATTACAAACGGCACCGGAGCACCGTAGATTGCGTTGTTTTGTTCAGCAGCGAACCGCATGCGGTCAGTGCCAATACTGGCCGGGGTGTTCGTCACGCCCAGCCCTTTCAGGTAGGTTTTGCCAGAATTGCGGAAGTTCTCGACCGGCTCGATTGAGGCAAACAGCAATTGATTGCGGCGGTTCGAGTAAATCAGGTCATCGGTAGGACACAGGCGGGCATACAGTTTTGTCAGCCCGGCGTCGGTGGCTTCCGCTTTCAGCTCCAGCACTTCGCCGGAATTCCCCCAGTAGCGTTCATGCTCAGGCCAGATCAATGCGGTATATAATGCCGTATCATAGGTTTCGGCCATTTCGGTTAGCCATGACGCTGGGATCTCGCGACCGTCGACGGTTTCGCCTTCGGTTGCAATGCAAATCCAGTCAGTCATTAATTGCGATGATTTGCCGCTCATGGAGTAAATCCCGGTTAAATATTTGCGCTCGAATAAAGTGATTTTGAGTATTGCGAATATTTTTTTATGCTGCGAATGGTTTTATTCTGATAATTTCGGATATAACCCGTTAGCCGAACCCAACCGATTATTATTTATCACTGCACCATAATTTGCCCGGCATAATGCAAATATGGCTATATACCCCGACTCGATTAAAAAGGTGGCGCGTTCGCTTTATTTAAAAAGCTGGACGCCGAAAGAGATCGCCGCCGAATTGAAATTAACATCCACCCGCATTGTTTATCATTGGGCGGAGAGATACGGCTGGAACCAATTATTAGTTGAGGAAACCGTCGAGGATTGCATTCAGCGCCGGATCAGGACACTGACGCACCGCGATAAAAAAAACGATCTGGAGATGCAGGAACTTGACCGGCTGATAGAGCATCACGTCAAGTTAATTGCCCAGCGAAACAAGCACGCGGAAAAATTGGCGGCCGCGCAAGCAGCTGCGGCGCCAGGTGACGGCGGGGCAGTCGGCTTTATGGCGGCAGGCGAAGACGCGCCAGCGCAGCGCAAGGGCCGCCGGCAAAAGAATGACGTCAGCACGATGACGAAAGAGCGTTTCGACGAATTCGCCGAGACGGGCCTGTTTACCTACCAAAAAACGCTGCGGGCCAACAAAGATCACTCAATCCGCAATTTGCTCAAATCCCGCCAGATCGGTGCGACCTGGTATTTTTCATGGGAAGCCCTGGAAGACGCTGCGCTGACCGGCGATAACCAGATTTTTGTTTCTGCATCGCGGCGCCAGGCTGAAATCTTCCGGCGCTACATCGTCAAGTTTGCCCGTGAAATGTTCAGCGTCACGCTGACCGGCAACCCGATCACGCTCAGCAACGGCGCCAACCTGATTTTCCTGTCGACAAACAAGAACACCGCGCAGGGCGAGACGGGGCATTTTTATTGCGATGAATATTTTTGGGTGCCGAAATTCCAGGTGTTCAAGGATGTCACCAGCGCGATCGCCACGCACGACAAATGGCGCCGGACGTTCTTCTCAACTCCGAGCGCGAAAACCCATGACGGTTACCCGTTCTGGACGGGCGACGAGTGGAAAGGCAGCGACAAAAAACGCCAAGCGCTGAAGTTCCCCGACTTCGACGAACTGCGCGACGGTGGGCGCCTGTGCCCTGATGGGCAATGGCGCTACGTCGTGACGCTGGTCGATGCCTGCGCGGGCGGTCTCGATAAGTACGTCACCGTCGAGCGGGTGCGCGGCGAGCACAGCGTCGACGCCTTCAACCTGCTGTACATGTGCATTTTTGTGGACAGCGGCGACAGCGTCTTCAAGTTCGACCAGCTATCGCGCTGCGAGGTTGACCCTGCAACCTGGCAGGACTTCGACCCCAAAGCGAAACGCCCCTTTGGTGAGCGTGAAGTGTGGGGCGGCTTTGACCCGGCACGCAGCGGCGACACGTCCACCTTTGTGGTTATCGCGCCGCCGCTGTATGACGGCGAGCGCTTCCGTGTGCTGGAAACCCACCACTGGCAGGGATACAGCTTCAAGTATCAGGCCGAGCAGATCAAAAAAATCATGCAGCGCTACCGGATGACCTACATCGGGATCGATGTGACCGGCATCGGGCGCGGCGTCTATGAGCGCGTGCAGTCCTTCGCCCCGCGTGAAGTGCGCGACATTCATTACAGCCTCGAAACCAAAACCCGTCTGGTGCTGAAAATGGTCGACCTGGTGGAAGGCGACCGCATCGAATGGGATGCCGAAAAGCGCGGCATCTCCGGCAGCTTCCTGGCTATTCGCAAGACCGTTACCGGCAGCGGCAACGCGATCACGTTTGTGGCGGAGCGCAGCGCCGAAACTGGCCACGCCGATGTTTTCTTCGCCATATCCCACGCAGCGATTAACGAACCCCTCAACTTTGACACCCGGCGTAAATCTACCTGGGCATTTTCACAGGCGGCCGCATGAGCAGAAAGAACAAAAAACCAGCCCAGAAACCCGCCCAGCCGGCGAAAGCCTTCTCGGCAGGGTTACCCATTCCCGGCGATCGCAGCACGATATTCATCGGGCCGCCCGAACTGGTGCTGACCAGCGGCACTGATTACCAGGATGTCTGGTATGACAACGATTACGACCACTGGACGCCACCGATCAGCCGCCTGGCGCTGGCGCGCCTGCCGAACGCCAACGCGCAGCACGACGGCATCCTTTATGCGCGCAAAAACATGATTGCGTCGAGCTATACCGGCGGCGGACTGACGCGCGAACAGATCGGCGCAATGGCGTTCGATTATCTGCTGTTCGGCGACCTGCCGTTACTGAAGGTGCGCAACGGCTGGGGCCAGGTGGTGCGCCTGCAGCCGCTGCCGTCGATGTATATGCGTATCCGCCGCAGCGGTGAATTCGTCATCTTGCAAAAGGGTGAGCCGCTGGTTTACGCCCCCGACGATATCATCTTTTTCCGTCAATACGATCCGCAACAGCAAATTTACGGTCTTCCCGACTATATCGGCGGCATCAATAGCGCGCTGCTGAACAGCGAGGCGACCATCTTCAGGCGCCGCTATTACAACAACGGCGCGCACATGGGCGGCATTCTCTACACCACCGATCCGAACCTTTCGGAAGAAGTGGAAGCCGAGATCAAAAAGAAAATTGAAGGCACCAAGGGGCTGGGCAACTTCCGCAACATGTTTATCAACATCCCCGGCGGCGATAAAGAAGGGGTGAAGTTTATCCCGGTGGGCGATATCAGCGCCAAAGACGAATTCTCAAACGTCAAAAACATCAGCGCCCAGGACGTGCTTACCGCGCATCGATTCCCGGCCGGGCTGGCCGGCATCATTCCACAAAATACCGCCGGTCTTGGTGACCCGATCAAGGCGCGCGAAACCTATCGGCAGGATGAATCCATTCCCGTTCAGAAAATGTTTGCTGAACGCGTCGCCGCCGATCCTGAAGTTCCGGCGCATCTGCGCCTCAACTTCGATTTTTCAACACCTGCAGGGGAATAATAATGGCTGACGAATCGCTGCCAACCAAACGCATTTCCGAACTGACGCAAACGGAAAAGCTCACGCAGAAAGACGTGCTCCCGCTCTCGGTCAACAATGATCGTGATAGCGGGGTATTTGAAACAAAATCGGTGACATTCGGCACTCTAAAGGATGCCGTTGTCGGTGAAACCGCCGATAACGTGGATCTGCTTAATAGCCTGGTGTCGCATGTGCCTAACCAGCTGTCGGCCTTAGCTGAGGTTTTTGCCGGTGTTCGCAGCGACGATAACTTTTTCTTCCCGTTCATGCTGCGCAACGGTCGCGGGTGCTTCATTGATATGGACGGTAAATTACAGACGAACGCGGCCAGCACCGATATTCCGGCGCGATCGTTCATCGAGTGCGAAGCGTTCGAACTGCCGGACGGGGCGATCTGTTCGCAAATCATTGTTGACCCACAGGGCCGTGTAAAAGAAGCCTGGACGACTGACGGCGGCTATTACATTTTGACGCCGAACGGGCTGAAGAATGTTGCGGGCAATGCCAAAGCAGCCGCAAAAAATATCACTTACGCCTCGGCAAAAGCCAGCGTTACGGGGATGTCGCCGACACGGCTTTCGGTCAATCCTGATCCGCGTATCTGCTACATCATTGTGACCGGTGGGCAGTCGCTGGCGCAGGGCTGGAACACGCTACCGAACGACGTTCTGATCGCGACAGACCCGCTTTATCCCGACGCGTGCTTTATGTTCAAGTCATCTCGCGGCGCCGGCAAAGAAAACCCGAACCGCGGCAGCGCGCCGATCACCGATTTGGAACCTCTGCGCGAAACTATTAACGGTGGGTGGAAAGAGTCTGCGGCCAGCTCCCTGGCGGCGCACATCGTTCACGAGGTCGAAAAACACACCGGGCATCGGATCAGGACGCTGTCCTACATCGCTGCGACTGGCGGCAAGCCTTATATGGAACTCATTCGCGGGACACCGGCCTGGGATGCGCTGGTGCAAGGTCTGATTGATGCGCGGGACATCTGCGAGCGCGAGGGCTGGATACCTGTTGTCCTGGGGCTGGATTGGATGGCAGGCGAAAGCGACATGGATCAAGTTGCCTATATGACCAAAGAACGGGAAAAGCGCCAGCTGATGCAGCTTGACCGTGATTTTAATGCCGAGGTCAAGCGCATTTTCCCTGATCACGCCGGGGACGCGATCATCTCTGTCTGCCAGTCTGCTTTTACACCTAACGGCACTTGGAACCAGCATGTAAGGCAAGCGCAATATGAAAGCGACGGTATCGGCAACATTCGGCTGGCCGGGCCGGTTTATCCTTTCCCGTCAGGCGACACTATTCATATCAATAGCTTAGGACAAAACCGCCGCGGGCAGATGGTAGCGCGGGTGTTTATCTGGGAAAAATTCGGGACAGGCTGGCGCACGATAAAGTGCACCGGCTATATCTGGTTGTCGGATACAAAGATTCGCCTTCCTTTCGACACCCCTCGCGAACTGGTGCTTGACGTTTCCGGCGGAATTATCAGCCCGGATGGACTGGGCGCTGGGTTGGGGTTTGTTTGCGACGATCGCACCAGCAGCCCTCCGACCGTGATCGATGCCGTTGTCAGTAGCACGTCGTCGATTGATTTGACCTTATCTAAACCATTCGCAAATCGCAGTGGCCGGATTGGTTATGCCATCAAACGCAACGACGGCAACAACAATCAGGACGGCCCGCTGGTCGGTGCCCGTGGTTGCCTGCGCGACAGCACCGCACATGAATCCCTTTATGAGACCGGCATCTCCCATCCGAACTGGTGCCCGGCCTTTATCATCGAAATAGCGTAAGGATCAGACCATGTTGGTATTACTCAGTGATATTTCAGCCGACAACGACAACGCCCCTCGCTGGGTTATCAGTGACGAGGAAAGAGACATTCTCCGCCTGAAACCTTCGGCCTGGTTGGAATCAACCAGCGGCGTGGTTTCAAGCGGCGGCAAGGTTTCCGCTGTGCGTGACAAAACGGGGAAAACGACCTGGAAGCATACCGCGACCAACCCGCCGTTGATTAAGATGCACAACGGCATCCCGGCGCTAAACTTCGGCCGCGCGGTGTCTAACTCCGGCGCCTTGCTCGCGGATGGTGGCTACCAGGCAATCCCGGCAGATGGCATCTATTCGTTGTTTATCCTGTACCGTATCCCGGCTGAAAATACAGAAGGTTATACGGGGGTAGGCGGTAATATCGTCGGGAATAATGAAGCGGCTGGCGAATGGTTGCGAGTGCGCTTCGGTAGCGACAGCTATCAGGGGAACGCGATTTTCTTAAATCATGGTGGCGTTGCGGTCACCGGCACGGATAACTACCCAATCAATACCTCCCTTGCTGGCTGGCGTGATGCGAAATGGCATATCAGCACGATCCAGGCGGGCGCCGATTTTCACCGCTGGGAAATTGACGGCGCGCTGCTGCAGGAAACCACCTTCCCCGCGAAGCCGTTCCCGACTGAGGCCAGCCGCCATCTGGTGATCGGTGGGGCATGCAATCCGCTATCGCACGGTTTCCAGGGGGATATTGCCGCGGTGCTGCTGCTGCCGGGGGAATTGCGGGACGGTGCCAAGACTCTGATTTATGATCGCCTCAATACGATGAAAGCCGCGCTCACCGGCAGCAGCGGTGCGTAATTGAGATAATTGGCGCGTTAGTTTGCCCTTACCCCCGAAACGGTTAAAATATAACAAACAGCTGTTTCGGGGGTTCTATGTCACGCAATCTGAAAGTTATCTGCACCGAGTGCAACGCGCCGGCCATCATCAGTAAAACCAACCGGAAAACGGCCCAGTTTGCCGATCTTTACTGTCAGTGCACCGATGTGGAATGTGGGCACACTTTCGTGATGAATATGACGTTTTCGCACACCCTCAGCCCCAGCGCGCGAAGTGGGCGCGGTCTGGTCAAATCGCTGCTCAGTTTGCTGCGACCGGAAGATAAACAGATTGCCCTCGACTTGCTGCAGGGCCAGCCAGGATAAAAAGAAACCCGCCGATTGGCGGGTTTTTCATTTCTCATGGGTAGCCAGCAGCGCGGCCAGTATGGCGGTTCGTTCGGCGGCGGGTAGGGCGGCGTAGTTATTCGCCCAACGTTCAGCCTTGCGCTTGATGCGCTGGCGGTCGATGTAGTTCGCGCCGGCAAAGGCGTGGCTGTAGGCATTCCCTTCGGCAAAGTTCATCCATAGCTGCTCGGTGCGCGGGCCGCCGCGAGTCATCACTTGAAATTGGATGCTGCGCCAGTCGCCGAGCAACTCGTCATAGAGAGAGGACGGATAGCCGGAGATCATGACGTTGGCGGGCACGTTGCGCAGCACGTCGATCAGGCGGCGGTGATCGTCGACGGTGTACTCGTAACGATACCGCGCGCGGCTGGTTCTGGTTTCAGGAAGATAAGGCGGGTCGACATAGATCAGCGTGCGGCCGTATTTTTCAAAAGGAACGGCGCGCAGCAGCTTAACCGCGTCGCCGATCTCAATCATAAGGCGATCGGCCTGTTCATCCAGATAGTCCGGGTTTCCCTGGCAAAATGCTTCAACGGTTTCCGGATCGATATCCCATCCGATCGTGCGGGCCGCCGGCGGTTTACGCAGCATAATGGCGCCGCCGCCGAGGTGCGTTTCGATGTAGGTGTCGTGTGGCGGCATCTGGCTAATGATCGCTTGATAAGCGCCGCTCGCCGCCTTGCTCCCCAAATATCCCATTGTCGGTACCCCATAGTTGTAAATGACGGTGCTGCAGCGCAGCTGTTTTTGTCTATGCCGCGTTATGGCCAGAACAGACAAATGCGTCTATGACTGCCGGCCAACATCGCCGTTTATGGCTGTGCTCGATGCTTTTTCAGTTCAAACACTCGGCTCATGATGGCGCTGCGTTTTTCCGCGTAGCTGGCCGGCGCCTCGCGGATGGTTCCATCGGCGCCAGCCCGCCAGCGCTTGCCGTTCAGCGACAACTCATCACCGCCGGCCAGCTTTTTCGCTTCCAGCTCGGTCAGTTCCAGGTCGATCGAAGCCGCGAAATCGGTTAGCCGCTCTAGATGCTGCGACGATTTTTCGGCACGTTGGTGCTGCGCGGGCTGCCTGCTTCGCGTTTTTTTCGCTTCTGCTATCAGGTATTCGTTGAAGGCTCGCCGTTCTCGGCGCGTCATCCCCTCAAAATCGCCCCCAGGCGGCCAGCTGGCACAGCCATTTGCATCTATATCAGGGGGCAAAAGGCCGGAATTACTGCCCTGTCTGTCTTCCTCCTGCCGCGTCCCGCGTACAGTTATTGACAGAACTCCGAGGGGCGGCGCTGCCGCCTGAAGGTCAACGGCCGAACCCGGATCGGCGCTGGCCGGGACAATTTTGTAGGTGTTCAGGCGGGTGTAAATCATCGGTTGCGTCCTGGCGAACGGCGAGTAAACGCCGGCGATCTTGCTGATGTCGTCGCCGTAATCGTTGCCGTTCTCGGTTATGTCGTAGCCAATGCGCACGCGGATGTGACGACGTTCGACTAACGGGCCGCCCTGGGCGTCGGTATACCCAGCCCAGTCGCCGGCATCTGCCGCGATGTGCGCGGGCGAGATCTCCGGGTGCAGGAACAGGTCGCGATCGCGCAGCCGGCGCAGCTCGCGGTATACCGTGACCGGGGCACCGCCAATCTGCTGAAACTGACGAATACGCCAGCGAGACGCCCAGGCGTTTACGCGCTTGGCGATATCCTTCAGCGGTTCGCCGGTGTCGTGATCCAGCTCGTCGTCAAGGGCGTACCCGTCGATATTTTTCGAAATGTATTTCGCGATGTAGCCCGTGGCGGAGCCGAATTGCTCATCCATTGGCTTAACGCTGAAACGGTATTCGGCGGCGCCTGGCTCATCGCCATCAACCTGCAGCGCATAGCGCCGAAAGATGTCGCGTGCCTGCTCGATGTGCTCGGGCTTGAGGAACAGCAACAAATGCCAGTGCGGGGTTTCGTCGTGGTGTGGCTCAGTGACGCGGAAGCCGAACACGCGAATGCCGGCGCGCTTCCACGACGCCCGCACCTTTGACCAGACCTTGCAAAGATAGCGCTGGGTTTCGCGCGGGCTGGCGCCGCGGTATTTGTTATTGCGGCGCCCGGTCTTGCTTTGCATCGCGTGGTACTTCGACGGCGCCGTCAGGGTGTAAAACTCGCCTGCCAAATCGCGGGCCTTCGCCAAATCTTCAAAGCCGCGCATGCGGTTCATTAGCTCAGCGCGGCGCACTGCCGGATTGGCGACGCTGCCGTCCACCTTATCTACCAGCGAAACGCGCTCGCCGGTGTCCACGTCTTCGAGTTCCCGCGACTTCAAAAACTCGCGGTTGGCTTTCTTCTGGGCGTGCCATTCTTTCAGGCATGGATCGCTGCAGTAGGGTGTCGCTTTATCGCTGACGTAGCCCGCGGCGATCATGAGGTGCTCGCGCCACTGGTCATGGAGGCGGCGCAAACGGCGCAACCACCATGCCGGTGATTCGAGGCGCGCGACGGCGCGCGTTGCATCCTCCGCACTCAACTGCCCGCTGCAATATTGCTGCCAGCCCGGAGCGAACATATTCAGATGCTGGGCTAAGTATCCGATGCGGCCATAGGCATAGATCACGGCAAAGGCCAGATCGTCAGCGGCGGCGGCCCAGTAATCGCAGAGGCGCACAAACTCGCCTGTCATGCAGTCGGCCAGCCTGTGCGCCAGGCGTTTGAGGTCTTTTTTTCCGCTGTACGGGATGCGGAAAAAGTCATCGCGGAAAGATATTAGCGCCGGCGGCACTTGGCCGATCTGGTACTGCTCATTAACTGCATCGATGCGCGGCAGGACGTGGCGCTCAAAGGTATTGACCAGCCAGCCGTTAGCGGCCTTCATTCCCTTGTCCTGCTCGAGGCTGTTCAGGCGCTGGGTGTAATAGCGTCGGACATACTGGGGAAGGGCAGCCAGCCGCCGGCGCAGGCGGCGCGGCGCGGGATCGGCAACGCGAGTCTGACCGGCGATATCAAACAGGGGAACGCGCACCGGCTCGCCGGCGTGGTTGGTTGCACCGAATAACTGGATCGATGCCGGTTCGTCGGCGCGCTCGGTGACGATGGCGTCGCGCTTGGCGTTCCAGGAGTATGCGTATTCAAAAGCAACCGAGCCGCTGCCCGGATAGGGTAGCGGCGGGGAAGGTTGGTGCCGTCCGCGGGCGTTGCTTGTCATTCGCAAACACCGGCGTAAACGCTACTGCAAGCGGAGTGATCGTTCATTGCGGCCAGTAAATCGAATTGCTTCCCCCCTCTGGTGGTTAGGGCCCAATCTCGATAGGTTTCGATGCCATGTGATTCAACCGTGACGCACTCGATTCGGCTTTCCGCCTTTTTCGGATCTTGCGTAGCAGGAAAGAAGACGCTGTTCTGGCGACGAGAACAAGCGGCGACCAGCTTTTCCCATCGAGCAACGCGGGCTATCTCTTCCGGCCAACGGGTAAAAATCTCGGCCAGCTCGGATTTGCATGCGTGAATGCATGGCATGCAGCCGACGCGGCTACAGCCTTGTGTGTACAACGGATTCGGCTTGATGCCGTGATGTTTGGCAATCGAGAAGACGTCGGCATGTTTCCAATCGAGGATTGGCCGATAAATATTTAGGCCTGGCGTTTTATCGGCATCGCTTTCCCACGCGGGCAATCCCGCGCGTTGCGGCGATTCCTCCGCCCGAACCCCTTGCCAACTGATCACCTCGTCGTACTCGTCTAGCAAAGGTGCAACCAGCTGATCGCGGATCGGGATGTGCTTTAACTCGAATGTGCAGAAGCGGGCCATTGTTGATGGAAAACGACCCTTCCACATGCAGAGATCAAGGAATGGCACGCCAGTTGGATGAAGGGTTTCAAGTGCGAGGGCTACGGTCTTTTTTGCCTCCTGCTCAGTCAGCCCACACTCAGTAACAAGTGATACGGGCCAGCGCTCAGCAATAAACCGGCGCTTACCCTCAATGCGCGCGGCGAAGTCGGCTTTAACGCGGCGAATCGGCCCTAACTTGGATTCCAGATAATCCAGATATTCCATTGTTAACGGGTGTTCGTGGCCGGTGTCGGCAAATGCGGGAATAATCTTGACGCCGGCAGCAAGTGCAAGCAGCCACTGCGCCAGGCTGTCTTTGCCGCCTGAAATGCTGATCACGTTGATGGCATCGCTAGCAAAGACGCGATCGTCGATCAGCGCCGTTCCTGCTGGATATGAGATGGCGAGTGAAGTTATCAGCATGCAGCTGCCCGCCTGATGCTAAGCATCACATAACCAGGCGCCCATTCGCTCACATCGGTGATATGTGTAATCCGTACATGCACATAATCACCGGTGAATCCTTCTGCAACGGGTAACCATTCGCGAAGTTTCAGGACATCGCCCACTTTGTAATCTCGGTCATTAAGACGAAACTCCGCCTTTTTCACCCCGGCAAGGACATAGTAAAAATGTTCGGTGGTGATTTTCAGCTCATGCACTTTCATGCCGATGCCCTCATAGTTGCGATGATCTCGCGTGCCGGTTGGCGGCTTTCGGCTTTGCAGCTGACCGCGCGGGGCGCTTCGATATGGGTGATCTTGAAATCGCCGTAAATCTTCAGCGATTCCGCGGTGTCGCTGTTGGATGCGACAACGTGGCAACCGCGGCGGGTTGCTTTGCGCAGGGCATACATCAGCCGATATTGGTCGGAAGTGTTAAAGCCGCCGGTGTGGTAGTTGGTGAAATCGGCCGTTTTCGATACGGGGACGTAGGGCGGATCGCAGTAAATGACGTCGCCGTCGTTTGCCATCTCGATGCACTCTTCAAAATCCAGGCACAGGAAAAGCGCCTTGTCGGCCTTCTCTGCGAAGGCGCGGATCTCGGCTGCGGGGAAGTAGGGCGCTTTGTATTTGCCGTATGGCACATTGAAGCCGCCGCGTTGGTTGTAGCGGCACATGCCGTTGTAGCCGTGGCGGTTCAGGTACAGGAACAGCACTGCGCGATAGAACTGGTTACCCGACTTGTTGAAGTCTTCACGCAACTGGTAATAGGAGGTCGGATCGTTCTCATCCCTGAACAGCGAGGCGGCATAGCTGATAAAGCGCGACGGGTTGCGCTTTATGGTGTTGAACATGTTGATCAGGTCAGGGTTGATATCGCCCAGCAGGTAGGCGTCATAGTCCGTATTCATAAACACGGTGGCGGAGCCGGTGAACGGCTCAACCAGACGTTTACCAGCTGGCAGGTGCTGGCGCAGGGTGTCGATGATGCCGGCCTTGCCGCCGGCCCACTTCAGGCAGGAACGGATCATTTTTTTCGCCCCTCGCCTGCCAAGTCAGCAACTTCTTTTTCCAGCGTGTTGATGTAGCACGGATCACATTCAAGGCCTTTAGTGAAAGCCACCGCGCGCGCAAAGCAATCCATCGCGCGGCGTTCATTTTCTTTTGCCTGTTGGAGCAACAAATCTTTTTCATCGACCTGGCGCTGCAGCTGGGCCACTTCATGATCCTGCTCAACGGCACCGAACGGGATTTCTTCAAGGTCGCGATACTGCTTTAGGTCGCGGAAAGATTGACGGATGATAATTACCGCTTGCTCCGTGGCTTCTTCAGGCTTGGTGATATCAATGATTCTTCCGTCTTCAGTGCCACCGATAGCCATCAGCAAGGCGTCTCGCTGCGCCTCACTTTTTTCCCGGAGGATAAGATTCTCAACGCTATTTTTGTGAAGAAAACGGCAACGCTCTTGCAGTTCATTAAGATAGTCACCGATACCAAGCCGATTGTTTTTTAGGCATTCAATTGTTGCGGCTTGGCATTCAATAACTCTTTCAGCATTAATAATTGCCTCATATACACGAGGTTCCCAGGCTGCGGCCTCAGATGCATATTTAAGTTGGCTGAAAATGTTCTTCATCATTTCTTTCATGGTTATGGCTCCGATTTAATTAATCGTAATTACGCAATTCAGGTGGGACGGATGCCGCGCGATTGAAAGCACGGCAGAATTTGCACCAGCGGTAAGTAATCCAGGCCAGCAAGCAAACCCATACAACGCCGGTGAATACGGTTGCGGCGATAGCGATATGGATCAGCATGGCGTGACGTCCTGTGCGGTGGTGTCTGTCGGCGCCTTACGGGATGCGACCCAATGGCGCAGGCGGGTCAGGATTTGTTCGCGCTGGTCACCGTGCAGCTCCAGCTCGTCGAGGCGGCGATCCAGCTGTTCCAGCAAGGCGAGACGCTCAGAGCGGCGTTCATTGCTGATAATTCCCGCGGCCAGATCGAGGCCGATAAAGGTCGGTTGATTTACGGTTTTGTCTGTCATGGCATTACCTTTTTTCAGGATGAAGAAACCCCGGCACATATAAATGCGCCCGCATTTTGTTCAGTTGGATTAATTACTGTTCAGGAGTGGTTAGTCGCAGTCACCGATATTTGAAAGCGTCGGCACTCGTTGCCCCAGGCGTTGCAATTCTTTAATGCCGCGGTAAACCGCGCGCCGTTCTTCTTTGCTCATTTCCTCAAACCTCATTGATATATGTTTGGCGGAAAGCTTCACCCGGCTATCAATATTTCCCAGGATGCATACGGCTTTTTTCTGGCTATCCATCAACCCGTCATAAAAAACGGCTGTCGGGTTGACGCATTTTGCTGAGGCAAGAAGCTGCTTAGCGGTTGTCAGGAACTTGCCAACTGATTGCACTTGCTCTGTTGTCATGCCGCCCATAGTCACCTCGCATACTCTGACCCATCAAAAAGCGCACAGGGTGACGCCCCGAAACGTGCGCTTTGTGTTGGGTGCCGGAGCCTATCCCGGCGCAAAGGCGGTTTATTCGGATGCTGCCTTGTTGTTCAGCGCTGGCCATGCCAGTGCAACCAGCGCGCCGACAAAGAACAGATCGCCAACGACCGAAAGCACATAACTGGTGAAGTCCACGGCTACAACCATGAATGCCAGGATCAGCACACCAATCAGGCGCAGGTTGCCGAGCAGCGCGCGCATTACAGATAATCTTCCACGCGCAGGCCCAGACGGCGGCCAACGTCTTCAAGAACTTTCTGTTCTTCCGGTTCGATCTCGCCGTCGGCCTCGGCAATCGTCAGCATGTTGACGAAGACCTCTTCGGCTTCGGTCGGGGTGTTTTTGATGTCTTCGATTTCGCGCAGAATGTTCATGCGGCCAACGCGGAAACCGGCTTCCAGCTGTTCAGTAAAGCGGGTGATCAGCGCGGTGATCTCGTTGCCGTAGTGACCCAGGCGCGGGTTAGAACGCAGCAGCTGATCCAGCTTGGCGGTTTCTTCTTTCTCGATCGTGCCGTCAGCTGCAGCAACCAGCAGACAGCCGCCGACGATGGCTTCCATCAGATCGCGGTTCTCCACCTTCTTCAGCTCAACTTTCGCCGCGGCGACTTTCTTACCAAATCCCAGAAATCCCATATTGTTACCCTCAGTTGTTGCCATGATTAGCAACCGCCTGCCTCTGCCGCACACGGTCACCCGTTAAAAACCCTCTGTAAACGCTGGGTTTAGAGAGGGCTTTCGATTAAGCCCATGCCATTAACAAACCAAAAAACAAAACCCAGACACCGGCCATAAGCCCGCACATTTTTAAAACCGGCCAGCCGTACTTAAGAAAATTAGATTTAAATTTTTCCCATCCAGCAGACCAGCCCTGTGATCTGTCGAATAGAAAAGAGAACCACCAGACCAGCACCGTTGCCAGATAGGCAATGAGGCCAGCGATTTCACTAGTCATGCGAATATCCCCATTAAGCGGGCGAACCAGCGCGGACGGGGGCGCGACATAAACGGCTTACGCATGCCGGGGATGAACTGCACATCGGTGGCCTTCGGTTGGAAGTGGCGACCGTCTGGCAGTTCCAGCCAGCCGCGAGTGTGGCGGCGGTGTGTTATTTGCTGGCCTTGGGTCAGCATGGCGGCCAGTGATGGGCACTGTGCTGTGATCGTCATGGGCTAAGCCTCGATTGTTTCGGGGAAAAAGTCTGGTTGTTTGCCGTAGCGCTTCCAGTATTCGGCGGCATCACGTAGCGAAACGGCTTCTTTGCTGGCAGAAAATGCAGCCGCACCAGCCAGGCCTAACAGCAGATCGGCAGCCCACTCGATTTCTGTCTGTGAGTGTGGCGCCCTGCGAGTGATCTGCTGTTGGCGCAACTCATACATGCGGAGCACGCGGTTAGCAGCGGCGAAGAATGGGGCGTTCATTGGAATGCCGTTGCATTTGCAATGTAATTACCGCTGGCCGCCAAACTATGCGCGTAGTAAGCAACCATGTTCACCTGCAGCAGTTCGCGGCGGCCTGGGGTAGTGCGCGGCATTAATGGCAGGTAATTACGGCGGGCATCACTTTGCACCTGCTCCAGTGGCATTTTGAAGAACTCAGCAAACTCCTTCAGGGTCATGCGTGGCTTGATGCCGTTTTTGGTGATGTATTCCAGAGCCATTTCGGTGGCACGATTTTCAGCTGTGGAGCGTCCAGCCAAACGTCCGCCATAAAGCTGTGATCTCGCTTGATTAACTTCATTTACCTTTCTTTGAGCTTGGCCTTTCATGCGTTATCCTCGGCAGATCAACCTAAATATATTTCGATTCACTTTAATCATCCTCAATTGAGGATGTGAAGGTGAGAATAATCTTCAGGAGAGGATGATGTCAAGCGGGTATGGCGAAAAACTTAAAGCCGTTCGTAATGCGGAGAAATTAACGCAGCCGGAGTTAGCGCAGCTAACAGGGGTTAGCCTGGGCGCGATTCGCAACTATGAGACAGGTCAGCGTGAAGTGGGGCTCGGGGTGCTAGATAAAATCATCAAGCATCCACAATTTGAGAAATACACTATGTGGCTTATGACTGGTAAGACGATGCCCGAAGTGGGGCAGATCTCTCCGGCTCTCTCCCCTGATGGGCAAAACAGCACATCCAACCACCAAAGCGGCCGGAAGGTTGGCTAACCGTCTATAAAATTTGGATAAGTTGGGGAAAGGGTGGCATTTGCGCCGAAAAGTGTTTTTGGCTTGAGGGGGAACTATGAGCATAAAGCCTACTGATACCGGTGAGTGGATGGTTGACGTTCGACCGCAGGGACGTGACGGCCCTCGCGTTCGTAAAAAGTTCCCGACCAAAAACGAAGCGCAGCAGTTTGAACGGTGGGTTATCGCAACCCAGCACAACAAGGGTTGGATGGATAAACCCAAAGATCGGCGGCCATTTTCAGAGCTGATTGATCTCTGGTGGGCGCACTACGGACAAACCCTGAAGGCTGGCCGCTGTACCTACCTGGCATTGATTGCTTTCGATGCGTATATGAAACACCCGCGAGCTGATCAGATTACGCATGAACTTTTCTCTGATTATCGGGCGGCCAGGCTCACGGAAGGGATTAGCCCCCGAACCATTAACAACATGCAAATCCGCGTGAGTGGTGTGTTTACTGCGTTGGCAGCAGCTGGCAAGTTTCAGGGGGACAACCCTATGAAGGGGCTGAAGCGCGCGAAAACAAAACGCTCTCAAATGGCGTTCTTGACCAACGCCCAGATCGCTCAACTTTTGGATGAAACGCACCCGAATGATCTCCGCGCTGTTCGGCTTGCTCTTGCAACCGGTGCACGCTTCGGCGAGGTCGAAAGCCTGCTTGATGAACACATCATAAAAAATCGTGTTACATACGTGGACACAAAAAACGGGAAGGACAGAACAGTCCCTATCTCCCCGGAGTTGTTCAAAGACATCAAAGGCTCCATCATTGGGCGCCGAGTGTTTCCTAAGTTGAGCTACACGCGGGTGCGGCAGTTACTGAAAAAGTTGATCCCCGACTTGCCAAACGGGCAGGCTACGCACGTTTTTAGGCACACATTTGGTTCCCACTTTATGATGAACGGCGGCAATATTCTGGCCTTACAGAAGATTTTAGGTCACGCCACGATTGAACAAACTATGACCTATGCGCACTTTGCACCTGACTACCTACTCGATGCCGTGCGATTCAACCCGCTGGAATATCACCAAGATGGTGGTGTCCACATTTTGCCAAAATTAGGTTGACCCTGATTGCGCTCGATTCGCTTTGATTCGTTTCGCTGATTTGTTGTTTTGATGTAATTGATTGATTTTAAAGTGATGATATTTGCTTGCGATGCCTTGTGTTCACAAGGAGATCAAAAAAAAGCCCGCAAGTCTGCGGGCAAAAGTTCCTTGTTACTTCTTCATTTGCAAGCGCTTCTCTGGGGGGGAAACGCCTGAAGACAGGTTACGCGAGGACGGCTTAAGATTCTGCGGTCAAACCGTTAAGAAAGTGAAAATCCAGGCGGCTGCTACGCTGATAGCAGAGACCGGCAGGGCTGGGGCGGTGTCCTTCACCCGGGGTTTTGTAATACACTGATGCCAATCGCAAAGAATGGGGAAGGGTATGCAGGTTAACGATCGAGTGACGGTAAAAACAGATGGCGGCCCACGGCGCGAAGGCGTCATTCTGGCCGTAGAGGTCTTCAACGAAGGTACCATGTATCTGGTGTCTCTTGAGGACTACCCGGCGGGCGTGTGGTTTTTTAATGAAATCGACAGCCGTGACGGCACTTTTGTGGAGCCTTGCGGCGCGCCCGGGCAGTAACTTCGAATAATCTCATTAATTTGCTAACGAAACTGTCTATTTTGAGATTATTTCAATGCGGTAAGAATTTTTTTATCGACGACATAAAAATACCCGTTGCGCTAGCGGGGGATAACGCAGCAGGTATTCTTTTGGTTATCCCAGCGTTTGAGAACCGGATTACGTTATCACCGGATATTTAACGATGGGTAAACAAAGTGGGGGCGTTCTCTACGGTTCAGCGGCTATTGACGAATATTCCACTAGTCAATGTGTCGGTCAAACGGACAACGTGGTAAATGATCTGCTTGTTGTGCGTTTTTATTTTCCGCTTGATGTTTCCCTTGTGGGAAGAGACCGTTTTGGCCTTTATTTGCATCTGGTCTGATATCTGGATGGTGCCTTGCCCGGACATCCACATGCGTAACATGTTCGATTCAGTTTGGCTCAGCGTCACCGGCGTTTGATCCAGAGAGGATTTCTCCACCCGTAGGGATTTTTTCTCGAGATAATGACTAAGTAGCTGATTCATAGTCTCTGGTTTGATGGATTTTGACGATATGATGACGTTCTTGCGAACATATAAATAATCGTCGAAATGTACATTGGTAATAGCCATGAAGATGAAGAATAACGTATCCGGGTGCAGTGAAATCACCCGTTTTATTCGCTCCGTGGCGTTTGCTTCATGGATGAAGCAGTCCTCGTTAATAAACACCAGGCTAGGATTCAACTTACTGCATTTTTCATGCAGGCTGTCAATGTCCTCGATGGCATTAATATGGCGTTTCTTCACGCCATGCGAAGTCAGATAGTCGGTTAACCCCAATCTGGTATAGCTACATGAATCCATGATAATCGTTGGCATATCGCACCCCCACTTAAATCCGTTTTACTGCGGTAATATGAGAAAAAGCCTAAAAAGCCGAAAGGCAAAATGGAACAATAATTCAGTGTAGCGAGTGTTCTATCAATAAACACGACGGCACTCAATGATATTTTCATACTAAACTTATTAATCGCATGAATCTATAAGTTTGGCTTAAGTCAGAGCGATCCGCTACTCGCCCGGCGTCGGCATGATGGGCCTGATTCGCGCTTGGCGCCCGCGCCTGCCGGCATTGTCTGCTGATAATCTGTTCATCATGTCACGAAACAAAATTTTAGTTTGCTAGGAAAAGTCTTAAAAAAAATTCATGTGTCTTTTTTTTGAAGTCTTTTAGCGTGCTTTTCAAGTGCTCAAAAAGCACTCGCTTCTAGGTTATTCTATTTTTAATCATAAAAATCATTGCGTTATGATTGTCTTGGCACCTTTCGCTAATGATAAGCGCTTCTGTTTTTATCATAACAACAAACAAAAGTTAACATTATTGCTGGAATGTGTAGCTTAATTGTTGCCATAAATCACCATTTTACAATAGGTTATGTGGATATTTATTTCATATGAAATTATTTGTGTGAATGTTTATCGGTGATTGAGTGATTTTTCTAAACTATCGTCTTGCCAGCCGGTCGGCAGGGGCGGCGGCAGGTCGGAGTTGTTTCTGACCCGTGCCGGTTTTAATTTGCTCTTGCACCTTTCAAAAACAGGATGTCGCGGTGAGACAAAATCAATATGGGCAGCCGATAGGCGATGCCCTCCCTCATTGGCAGCCGGCAGGCATGCCCGGGCAAGCGTTACTGTCAGGGCGGTTTTGCCGCCTGGAACCGCTGAACCTCGCACGCTGGGGCGACGAGCTTTATCGGGCTTATCAAACCGCCGAGGACGACCGCGACTGGACCTATCTGTTTTGGGCGCGGCCGCAGACGCGCGAGGATTTTCAGCATTACCTGCAGGCCCTGGCGTCCAGCGCCGACAGGCGCACGATGGTGGTGATCGATCAGGCGAACGGGCGCGCGGTAGGAACCTGCGCTTTTTTGCGCATCGATCCCGCCAACGGTGCGGCTGAACTGGGCACCATCAACTGGTCCCCGCTGATGAAGCGCAGTGCGCTCGGCAGCGAGGCCATTTTCCTGATGCTGCGCCATTTGTTTGACGATCTGGGTTACCGGCGCTGCGAATGGAAATGCGATAGCCTCAATCTGCCTTCGCGTCAGGCCGCCGAGCGTTTTGGCTTTCGCTATGAGGGCACGTTCCGTCAGGCGGTCGTCGTCAAAGGACGCACGCGCGACACCGACTGGCTGTCGATCATCGATGGAGAATGGCCGGCGCTGCGCTCGGCGTTTGCCGCCTGGCTGTCGCCGGATAACATCGGCGACGACGGGCGGCAAGAACGGCGTTTGCAGGCCTTCCAGCCCGGGTGACGCGCCAGGCGTTTAGGCCGTCTCCGCCAGGCAATGGCGCAGCGAGTCCAGCGTCAGGCGAATGTCCTGTTCCTCCGTCATCCAGTTGACCAGCGCGGCGCGGATCCCCGGCTGGCCGTTATAACGCGTAGGGGTGCAACGCGCCACCCCATGCCGGCTAAGGCGTTCGAGAAAGCGATCGCGCGCCGCTTCGCTGTCGCCCTGTGGATGACTGAGGGCAAAGCACACCACGTTCATATTCACGGGCGCCAACAGATGGAAACCGTCCTCGGCCGCTAACGCCGCTCCCAGCGCCTGCGCCAGTTCGACATTGCGCTCGACGATATCTCGTATGCCGCTGCGGCCATAGGCTTTCAGCGTCAGCCAAAGCGGCAGGGCGCGGAAGCGGCGCGAATTTTCCGGCGTCAGATGCAGATAGTTGTCTGGCCGCAGCGTCGGTGCTTCCAGGTAGGCCGAATGGTTCTGAAATACCTGCATCTGCAGATCCAGATGGCGGGTAAATTGGATCGCGCTGTCATAAGGCACGTTCAGCCATTTGTGCGCATCGACGGTGATGGAATCGGCATGCTGCCAGCCCTCGAGCCTTGGGGCGTAGAGCGGCGAGCAGGCCGCCACGCCGCCGAATGCCGCATCGACATGCAGCCAAAATGGATAACGCTCTCGCAGCGCCAGCAGTTGCGGCAGATCGTCGAAAGCGACGGTATTGACTGTGCCGGCACTGGCCAGTACCAACGTTGGCTGGCCTGCGCTAGCGGCCAGCTGCCGCTCCAGCGCCGCCATATCCATGGCTTCAGACTCCGGCAGGCTGGCGACGATCGTCAACGCCTCGCGGCCGATACCGAGCATGCTGAGCGCCTTCACGCTGCTAGAATGCGGATTGGCTCCCAGAACCCGGATCGGGCCCAGCGCCGCCAGGCCGTGTTGGGCGATATCCACGCCGCGCTGTTGCCCCAGCCACTGCCGACCAATGGCCAGCCCGGTGAAATTGGCCATGGTCGCGCCGCTGACCAGGCTGCCGCTGAACGTTTCCGGCAGGCCCAGCAGGGATTTCAATTGCGTCACGGCCGCCAGCTCGATCGTGGCTGCGATGGTATCATGGCTGAGCAGGCTATTTTGGTCTGTCACGCTAACCAGCCAGTCCGCTGCGACCGCCGCCGGGGTGCCGCCGCCGGTGACGAAGCCGAAATAACGCGGGCCGGCGCTGGCGGAAATGCCGGCCTGATAACGTTGCCAAAAGCGCTCCAGCGCCGCCAGGGCGCCTTCGCCGTTTTCGTCGAGCCGATCGTCGCCCGGTTGCAGCTGCTGATGCTCGAGCGGTGGGCAGACCGAGCGTTGCTGCAGCCCAGCCAGGAAATCTTCCGCCAGTTGGCGGGTGTGATCGAGGATCTGCGGAAACTGTGCGAGGTCCTGTTGTAAACGTGGATGCATGGCGGCTCCGAAAGCGTCAGGGATGATGGGGTAAACATAGAACATTTGCCTGCCGGTCAAAATCGATGAAAAATAACCTTTTTGGATAGCCTGGTTAACCAATGATGAGTGAACGCATTCCCTTGCATGTCTTGCCGACCTTTGCGATCGCCGCCAGGTTGGAAAATTTGCGCGCTGCGGCGCAACAGGTGCATTTGACGCACGGCGCGGTCAGCCAGCAAATTCAGCTGCTGGAGCAGGCGGTCGGCTCTCCGCTGTTTGAACGGCGCGGGCGCGGTGTGCGCCTGAATGCCGCCGGGCGAGAGTTGCTGGCGGCGGTAGAGCCGGCGCTGCAGGCGCTGCAGCAGGGCGTCGCCCGCGCCCGGCGAGCGGCGGCAAGCCAGACGCTCCGCATCAGCGTGTTGCCGTCTTTTGCCCATTACTGGCTGCTGCCGCGTCTGTCGGCTTTTCATGAGGCCTGTGCCGATATTGCGCTGGATATCGATGCGTCGCTGGCGCTGCAGGATCTGTCGCAGCGGGGGTTCGATGCGGCGATCCGCATCGGCAGCGGTCAATGGGCGGGGCTGCAGGCGCAGCGCATCGCCTCGGGGGACGTGTTGCCTGTCGCTTCGCCGGATATGGCGCGAGAATGGGGGGCGGCTTTCGAGAACGGTGGCGATATTCCGTTGCTCGAGCACGACGTCAGTCCCTGGCGCGACTGGTTCAACGCGCAGGGGCGCCCGTTATGCGGGCGGCAACAGGCGTTGTTCAACGATGCCGGATTATTGATTCGCGCGGCGGAGCAAGGGTTTGGCATCGCGTTGGCGAAAAAGCTGCTGGTGCAGGATGCTCTCGACGCGGGGAGGCTGGTGGCCTTGGCCGCGCCCTGTCGCCTGAGCGATGACGACGTTTATCTGGCATGGCCGCAGACCGTCGGGTTGACGCCGGCGGTCACCCGCTTGCTGCAGTGGCTTCAGCAGCAGTTGGCGGCGATTTAGCGGCGTAGCCATTCCGGTTGCGAGGTGCCGAGCGTGGTCGCCGGCAGCGCCCATTGCAGCGCCGTGCCCTGCAGACTCAACGGCGCGCGCAGGCGTTGCGCGGCCCCCCAGTGAGTCAGTTCCGTTTCAGGGTTCTCGTCGGCGCTTCCGGCCGGTGTCAGCGGTTCCGGCCGATAATGCGTCGGGTAGGGATGCGCCAGCAGCAGCTGCGCCGTCCGCGCCAGCGACAAGCGCGCGCGATAGCCGGTGCCGCGGTACAGGCGCTGCGTCATACCGGTCAGCACCGCCGCCGCCATCAAATAGCCGGTGGCGTGATCCAGCGCCTGTACCGGCAGCGGCACAGGCAAACTGGCGCTGCGCCAAACCATGCCCGCCTCCGCCAGCCCGCAGCTCATCTGCACCAGACTGTCGAAACCGCGCCGGGTGCGCCACGGCCCGCTCCAGCCGTAGGCATTCAGGCAGACGTCGATCAGGCCCGGCGCCAGCGCGTGCCTTTCCTCCGCGCCATAGCCCAGTTTCTCCAGCGCGCCGGCGCGGTAGCCGTGCACGATCACGTCGGCGTTTCTCAGCAGGTGCTCAAACGTATGGCGATCGCGCGCATTGGTCAGATTGAGGCGCGCGCTGCGCTTGCCCAACATCACTTCGTGTTCGACCCCGGGCTCATCCCACCCGTAAGGGTCGATACGCAGCACGTCGGCGCCCAAGCCGGCGAGAAAACGCGTGGCGATCGGCCCGGCAAGAATGCGCGTCAGGTCCAGTACCCGCACGCCGTGCAGCGGCCGGGCGACGGGTAGCGTCCAGCCGGGCGATGGCGCTTCCGGCTGCAATGCGGTGTGGATCAGCGGTTCGAGCGCCACGCTTTTACCCTGAATATGTTGTCGCCACGCGGCCGCCGAACGCATTTGGGCTGCGCAGCCGCCGGCCGCGATCACCGCTTCCTCCAGCTCGCTTTTTTTCCAGGCCAGCACACGTTCCGCCAGCGCGCCTTTCTTCGATGCCGGGCCCAGCACCTGTTCCACCGCTCGCCGATGGTGTGGCGCATTGGTATGCAGGCGTATCCAGCCGTCCGCCGTGGCGTAGTCGCCGGCCAGCGCGTCCCAGGCGGCGGGCAGCGTCCAACCCAGCGGGCGTAGCGTCCAGCCGAACCAAAGCGAGGCCAGGCGTTGATCGACCCAAACCTGCTGCGCGGCGGCGCCCTCGCGCCGCAGCAGCTCGGCGCAGGCTAAACCTGCGGCGCTCCAGGCGGCGGTGGCCAATTCGGTCACGGGAAAAGCCGAAGGCAATGCGCCGGTGCCGCTTACGGTGAGGCGATCGGCGGGGGCAGGGCATTGCCCGAGGCTTTGCCAAATCTCGTCGAGCAGAGTGTGGATCAGGGGAGTCATCGGCCGCTCCTTGTGGGTAAACGGAAATATAGCCTAGCGTAGCCCACTGTCGGCGGCCTTGCTAAGGTGCGACGTCGAGAGTGCGGCCGTCGGCCAGTTTGGCGCGTACGCTGTGGGGCGCCACGCCGCCGAAAGGTTGCGCGCTGAAATTGGCGGTCAGGGTCGATCCGTCGCTGAACGTCGTCTGTTGCACCCAGCCGTCCCGATCGAGCCAGCGGAAGTCGGTTAACGCTTTATCCCACAAGGCCTGATGCAGCGGCCGGAAGGCGGCATCGGCGCGTTTTATCGCCGGTAAGCGCGCCGCCAGAGTGGTGCGGCTCAGGTGGAACATCGGCGCGGTGTTGTACAGCTGGCTGAGCAGGCTGCGGGTGGTCTGAACGTCGCTGAACTTCAGATTGTCGTAATTCCAGTGGTGGCTGCTGACGATAGCATCGTGGAAAACGGCCTGATACAGCGGCAGGCGGTAACGCGGATCGAATTCGACGGTACGGTAGGGCTGTTTCACTTTGGCGGGGCGGAAGAAAAACGCCGGTTGGGCGTTGGGCCACCAAGCGCCGAGATAATAGGGCGAGGATTTATCCTGATTCATCTGTTTATCTCCCCAGCCGAATCCCCAGGTTTCCATGCCGTGGGCGAACATCAGGCTGCGCGCGGTCACTGCGTTGCCATCCTCTGAGCCCAGCGGCAACTTAAGGGTGGCGCTGAACCAGGCGAGCCGGGCGTTGCGGGCTTCGGCCATCTGCGCCGCGCCGGTTGGGTGGTCGGGCTGATAGTCGTCGGACACCATGCCGGTGCCGTCCACATCGAGAAACAGGCTGTTCAACCCGGCCAATTGCACCAGTTCGCGCATGCGCTGTTGAGAATAGGGCAGGACACAGCCTGGATTGAGGTAATAACCCTGTTTACCGAAGCCGGGTTTCCTGCTGCCGTCTGCACGCACGATGGCGCAGGATTCCCGCAGCGTCGTCGGCAACTGCGCGGTGAGCCAGCTGTCGTTGACGCCGCGTGCGATGGCGGTATCGTAGGAGTCGTAGCTGGCGATCAGATAACCGGCCGCTTTGGCGGCGGCTACCGCTTGCGGGTGCAGGAAGGCGGCGGTCCAGTTATCGGTGCCCAACCACAGGCGCGGCAAACCGGCCTGGCGCAGCGCGTCGATCAACGGTTTGGCCAACCCTTGCCCCCAACCGTCCGCTGGGGTTAACCAGCGTCCCAGCTCCCGTTGCGCCAGCGCCCGCACTGCGGCGGCCTGGCGCTGTTGCGCCTGCAGAAAGTCGGCGTCATCCGGCGTCGCGCCAAGCGCGAACTGCGCCGTCAACGCCCGGTTGATGCCGTCGATCAGGGGCTGTTGTTGCCAGCCCTCCGGCGTTTTTCCCGCCAGCCGCAGCAGCAAGCTTCTGCTCTCGGCGTCCATCTTCTGCCGCAGCGCTTCGGCGGCGGGAGAGGCGAAGTAGTGTAGTAATCCCGGCCAATCCTTGACATCCTCCGCCGCCAGCAATTGGTCGCCCCACAGATAGATATGGGTAGCGCCGATCAGCTTTTCGCCTTCGGGCGCCTGCTTGATCTTCTCGCGCAGGCTGCTGAACCGGCCGTTTTGTTGCAGATAGTCGCGGTAACGGCGGGCGCCGGACAGCGGGGCGTTGCCGACGTGCAGCAGCACCTCGAATGCCTGTTGTTGATTGAAGCGATTGAATTGGTGGCTGGCGCGCATCGCCAGCTTTTCCTGCGCGGTGGCGAAGGCTATCTGGTTACTGAACGGCGTCAACATCAGCCAGCTGTAGACCTTACCCTGGTGTTGCAGGCTCCACAGCGGCAGTTTCAGATCCCAGTTGGTATCCAGCGGCGTCATTTCCGTCGTCAGGTAATGACGCCAGACCGCGTTGTCCAGCGGGATGCGGCTGCCTTCGCCGATCGGCAACAGCAGCGTTTCTCCCTGCGGCATACGATACCAGTTCAGGGTTTGCGGCCGATCGCTGCTGAAGCTCAGGCGCAGATCGCCGCCTTCCAGACGGGCGCTGACGTTGATTGCGCGTTGCGGCCATCGCCAGCTGGCGCGTCGTGGCGTTGCGGTAAGATCCGTTACCTGCTGCGCAGGCTGCGCCAGATTGATCGGCACCGGGCCTGCGGCGATATGCAGCGTGGCAGGGTCGAGTTCAAACTGCACGTCGCCTTGCTGCAGCAGTAAGGCTTCGGCGGGAAAACTGATGAGCAGCGCCAGCGCGAGCGGGGAAAACCGTTGTTTCATCAGGGGCGTCCTTGGAAGATGAAAGAGGGCAGTTTACCGATAAGCGCAGTGTCACCCAATGTCGCCATCTTCTATTTGTGACATCGAAATATAAACGCCGTATTCCAGTTTATTTTTCGTTTAATAAATTAGCCTTTACTTCATTACCCGACGTCACTATACTCAGCCAAAATTTCAGTGGAGAAACCCAATTGGACAGTTGTAGTTGTAATAAAACAAATAAGGCAAGCTGACCAATTCTCTTCTGATTTGTTGCTTGCCGTTATCGGCGGGCAGCACCCCTCTCCAGTTATTTCTGAGCTGTGCATACCCGAATAAGAAACGTTTCCTGATGCCTGACGGTTTCAGGTGAATTGAGTTGGACGTTATTATGGTATTCTGCAGCCACAGCCTTTTCCCTCCAGGCACAGCACGCTGATTCGCTGATTTATTTTCAGCGCGATTTCGCGTGTGCTAAACAGCACATGATTTTATCTCCTGCGGTTAATTAAGGGGACAGTCATGGCTATGACTCCTTTCGTTTTGAATTTATTGCTGGCGATGTGCCTGGGCGCGGTCATTGGCGCCGAACGCCAGTGGCGCCAACGCATGGCCGGCCTGCGCACCAATGCGCTGGTGGCGACCGGCGCGGCGGTCTTTATTCTCAGCTCCATGTCCACCGATCCGGCCAGCGCCGGCCGCGTGGCGGCGCAGATCGTATCCGGTATCGGCTTCCTCGGCGCCGGCGTGATCATGCGTGAAGGGCTTAATATTCGCGGCCTCAATACCGCCGCCACGCTGTGGTGTTCGGCGGGGATCGGCGTACTGTGCGGCCTGGGCCAGCATTGGGATGCGGTGGTCGCTACGCTGGTGATCCTGTGCGCCAATATCCTGCTGCGCGAAGCCGCGCAGCGCATCAATCTGCAGCCGCATCAGCAGGCGACCGATCTGGAACTGTGCTATCGCATTCAGGTGACCTGCGGCGAGCAGGACGAAATTCTGGTGCGCACCCTGATCCTGCAGGCGCTGAACGGCGTCGCCTTGCGGCTGCAATCCTTGCGCAGCGCCGATATTTCGAGCCCGGGGCAATTGGAAGTGTGCGCGGAAATTACCGCTACGCCGGCCGCGCAAAAAGAAATCGAAGGTATTGTCTGCCGCGTCAGTCTGGAAAAAAGCGTGAGTGCCGTTCGCTGGCGCGTCGCGTCCGAATTACCGGTCTGATTAATGATATAAATATTGATTAACTTGATTATATGTTCAGGTTTATTCATGCACGCCTTGAATAACGCTGAACATTAAGGAGGCGTTATGGACGATGACCCCGGAAGGAAAATGATCCCAGCGTGGCTGACAGGGTAATTCCGCCATTTAGTCACGCTAATAAAAAATTCCAAGCTGCGCATAGTCACCTGTTTATCGGGCGGGGCTTCGCTGTGCGCAGAACTAAAATAAGAGAATAGCGTTATGACTCAGATTAATGAAAGAACGCGTCGCCGTGATAAAGACGCGGTGACCTACGCCATTGCGCAAGAGGCCACCAACAGCATCGCTCAAACGCTGGCGAACCTGAAGTGCAACCGCAACGGCTTGACCCAGGACGACGCCGATGAGCGGCTGGAGCAGTTCGGCGCCAACCAGGTCGCCCATGACAAGGCGCCGCATGCCTTGATCCAGCTGATCAAGGCCTTCAACAACCCGTTTATCTTCGTGCTGATGGTGCTGGCTGCGATCAGTTTCTTTACCGATTATTGGCTGCCGCTCCAGAGCGGTGAAGAAACTGAACTCACCGGCGTCATTATCATCCTGACCATGGTCACGCTGAGCGGGCTGCTGCGTTTCTGGCAGGAATACCGCACCAACAAAGCGGCGGAAGCGCTGAAATCGATGGTGCGCACTACCGCCACGGTGCTGCGCCGCAGCAGCTACAGCGCGCATCCGCTGACGCTGGAAGTGCCGATCCGCGAACTGGTGCCGGGGGATATCATCCAGCTCTCCGCCGGTGACATGGTGCCGGCCGACGTGCGTCTTATCGCCTCGCGCGATCTGTTCATCAGCCAGGCGATTTTGACCGGCGAGGCGATCCCTATCGAGAAATACGATGCGATGGGCAACGTGGCGCAGAAGTCGAGCGAAGGGGAAGTATCCAGCGAGAACGCGCTGCTTGAGCTCTCCAACATCTGTCTGATGGGCACCAACGTCGCCAGCGGTACCGCTACGGCGGTGGTGGTGGCGACCGGCGGGCGCACCTACTTCGGCTCGTTGGCCAAATCGATCGTCGGGACACGGGCGCAGACTGCGTTCGATCGCGGGGTGAACAGCGTCAGCTGGCTGTTGATTCGCTTCATGCTGGTGATGGTGCCGGTGGTGTTGCTGATCAACGGCTTCACCAAAGGCGACTGGAGCGAAGCGGCGCTGTTCGCGCTGGCGGTGGCGGTCGGCCTGACGCCGGAAATGCTGCCGATGATCGTCAGCTCCAACCTGGCGAAAGGGGCGATCGCCATGTCGCGTCGCAAGGTGGTGGTGAAGCGTCTGAACGCCATTCAGAACTTTGGCGCCATGGACGTGCTTTGCACCGACAAGACCGGCACGCTGACCCAGGACCGCATCATTCTCGAGCACCACATCGACGTCAACGGCGCCAGAGATAACGAGGTGCTGCACCTGGCCTGGTTGAACAGCTTCCATCAGAGCGGCATGAAGAACCTGATGGATCAGGCGGTGATCCGCTTTGGCCGCGGCAAACCGGGGATTGAAGCCCTGGGGCGTTTCAGCAAGGTGGACGAGCTGCCGTTCGATTTCGTGCGCCGCCGTTTGTCGATCGTGGTGGCGGATGAGAATGGCCGCCAGCAGCTGATCTGTAAGGGCGCGGTGGAGGAGATGCTGGAGATCGCCACCCACGTGCGCGAAGGCGATCAGACGCTGGTGCTGGACGACGCGCGCCGTGCGGCGTTGCAGGCGCTGGCCCGAGAATATAACGAAGACGGTTTCCGCGTGCTGGTGCTGGCGACGCGCGAGCTGGATGCGCAGCGCCCGGCCGAACCGCTGAGCGTGGCCGACGAACGCGATATGGTGGTGCAAGGGCTGCTGACCTTCCTCGATCCGCCGAAGGAGAGCGCTCAGCAGGCGATCGCCGCGCTGCAGGAAAATGGCGTGACGGTGAAGGTGCTGACCGGCGACAACCCGGTGATCACCTGCAAGATTTGCCGCGACGTCGGGCTGGAGCCGGGCGAGCCGCTCTCCGGGCTGCGGATTGAACAGATGGATGACGAAGAACTGGCGCGCGAAGTGGAACAGCGCACGGTCTTCACCAAGCTGACGCCGCTGCAAAAATCGCGGGTGCTGAAAATGCTGCAGGCCAACGGCCATACCGTCGGTTTCCTCGGCGACGGCATCAACGATGCGCCGGCGCTGCGCGACGCCGACGTCGGCATCTCGGTCGACACCGGTACTGATATCGCCAAGGAGTCGGCGGACATCATCCTGTTGGAAAAGAACCTGATGGTGCTGGAAGAGGGGGTAATCAAAGGGCGCGAGACCTTCGGCAATATCATCAAGTACTTGAACATGACCGCCAGCTCCAACTTCGGCAACGTGTTCTCGGTGCTGGTGGCCAGCGCCTTCATCCCGTTCCTGCCGATGCTGGCGATCCACCTGTTGATTCAAAACCTGATGTACGACATTTCCCAGCTGTCGCTGCCGTGGGACAAGATGGACAAAGAGTTCCTGCGCAAGCCGCGCAAGTGGGACTCCAAAAACATCGGGCGCTTTATGCTGTGGATTGGGCCGACCTCGTCAATCTTCGATATCACGACGTATGCGCTGATGTGGTACGTGTTCGCCGCCAACAGCGTGGAACACCAGGCGCTGTTCCAGTCCGGCTGGTTCATTGAGGGGCTGCTGTCGCAAACGCTGGTGGTGCATATGTTGCGCACCCAGAAGATCCCGTTCATTCAGAGCACGGCGGCGCTGCCGGTCTTGCTGACCACCGGGTTGGTGATGGCGCTCGGCATCTACATTCCGTTCTCGCCGCTCGGCGCCCTGGTTGGCTTGCAGCCGCTGCCGTGGGAATACTTCCCGTGGTTGGCCGCTACGCTGGTCAGCTACTGCGTGGTCGCACAGTTGATGAAGCGTTTCTATATCCGCCGCTTCGGCGAGTGGCTCTAAGCCGCCTCGGCGTTCACTTCGGGGGCGAAATTCTTCGCCCCCGCACCGCTACAGCAGTTTGTTGACCAGCAGGCCGAGCATGATGGTCAGCGTGAAGGAAAACAGCGTGCCGAGCAGCACATACTCGGTACGCATCTTATCGTCACTTTGGCGCAGATCGCCGAAACGGAAGATAGATTTGGCCGCCAGCAAAAAGCCGATCGCCGGAATTTGCCCCAGCAGCACAAAGGTCAGGATCAGCGTTCTTTCCAGATAGCCAATCTGTTTGCCCGCGCGCAGCAGCGAATCGTTGTCGGCCTTGGCCGAAGGCGGCATTTGCGGCGTCCAGCGCGCCAGCAGTTGCCCAATCAGCAGGCTCATCGGCAGATAAATCAGGCTGTAGGCCACCAGCACCAGGCCGGTTTGCCAACTCCCCAGTTGCCGTCCCAACGCCGCGAGCAGTTCACCGGCATTCGGCGTCAGCCCTAGCCACAGCAAGGCGATCACCGCCAGATGCAATCCCTGATCGAGCAGAAAGCTGCGGGCCGGGCTCAGGCGGATCATGGCGGTGACTTTCAGCAAATCGATCAGGTAGTGGCTGACGGCGATAACCAGCAGACTGACCAACACCTGCAGTGAAGACAGTCCGCCGTGCAGCAGGCCGAAACCGGCCACCACCCAGGCGGCCAGCACCCCATGCAGCAACGCGTGCAGCAGCAGAAAACGCGAACGCGCGCGATGTTGGATTTTATCTTCCACCCAACTCAGCGGCTGCAGCGGAAAATCCGCCAGCAGATGGACGATCAACAGCCAGGCCAGTAAAGGCGCATAGGTCAGATCCATAGTCAGACGATCCTGTTAATGGCGTGAATAAACCGCATGATCTCCTCATAGGCCGCGCGTTTGAGCGTGGCGGAGACCGTGGAAGCGGCTTTTTGCAGCTGCTCGGCTACGGCCGCGCCGCTGTCGGCGAACATTCTCGCCTGGACGATGCGCGCTTCGGTCTGCGACAAGCGGCCAATGACATGATCTAACATCGGCAGCAGATCGCTGACAATGGCGTTTGTCCGATCGTTGTCGGTTTTCAGAGCCAGGCGGCAATTTTTCGTCATGGCGTCCAGCGCGCTGCCGGAGTTGATAAAGGCGCTACCGTAACCGGCGGCGTCGGGCCGTTGGCTACCCAGCCCGACGGCGATGCGCGCATCCCAGTGAGCGGTGCCCATCGCCCGCAGCGCAGTGCGAATATACACTGCCAGCAACAGCCCGTCCTCCGGCGCGGCCTGCGCCTGGAAGGCATCGCCGCGAAAGATTTCCACCTGGCGCAGCCGCCCGTCGCGCTGCAGCCGATCGAGCAGGCTGTGCAGCCCGTTGAGGTAGTTGACGGTGTCTGACCGGCGAGAATCGACCAGATCGCCGCTGATTACGCTGATTGGCGTCGGCATGGCGTGATCCGTTGTGGATGGGGGATGACTATAAATTCGCACCTGAATACGAATATGTCAATAATTCGTCTCTAAAGGCGAATTTTCCGGGTGTTGGTCGGTGGAGGCGAAACGTCGGGGGCGAAGAGAAAGGGAGAGAGACGGCCGGGAATGCGCGGACCTGTCAGGCCCGCCACCGGCGGCGTAGACGGAAAGAGGCCGGCGACCGGCCGTTCAGAAGCTTTTGACCAGCACGTCACGCGGCATTTCACTGCCGTGTTTCAGCAGGTGCTCAAACGATCTTTCGCTGCTTTTCAGCTGCTGCAAAAACTCCTGCGGCGACAGATCGTGCTTTTTGCCGCTCATGTAAGCCAGCGCCAGTTCTTTTGCCTGATAGCGGGAGAAATTGTACATAGTGTCCTCGATACGGTGAATGTCAGTGCTCACGATTGTAGCGAAAGAGCACATAATGAACAGCCGCTTTGGCGTATGGAATCGATAGCCGAAACTTAACTTGCCGGTTGCAACAGCTCATCGCACAGGCGTTTGATGACCTGGGTTTGCGGCAGGCCGTTGTGCAACATCTGGCGGATATGCTCCGAATCGCTGATGCCCCGGCGCACATGGCGCTCGACCGCCTGCAGCACGGCCCGATCCTCCTGCCGCTCGGCGAAGCCGCTCAGCGAGTCGAGGGTGTGCAGGATATGTGCGGTCAGGCTGCAGCGGCGCAGCGTGGCGGGATCGACGTATTCGGCGGCGAAACCGCTGCGATAGGCGTTGATCTTGTTGTAGTTGGTGAAGGCATCGTACTCCGGCGCGATCGGCGTGCGGTGTTGCAACAGAAAATCGGCCAGCAGACGGCAGTAGCCGACCAGCAGCGTGGCGTGCGCGAGGCGCAGCGGCGTATCGCAGATGCGGATCTCTACCGTGCCCAGCTCCGGTTTCGGCCGCGCATCCCAGTAAATATCCTTGACGCTGTCGATGACGCCGGCGGCATGCAGCCGGTCATAGTAGGCGTTGAATTCGCGCCAGCTGTAGATGTGTTCCAGGCAGCCGTAATTGGGGAAAGAATTCTGTGCGCTGAAACGGGAGCTGGCAAAGCGCGTATCGACGCCCTGGTACAGCGGTGACGAAGCGCTGAGCGCGATCAGCTGCGGAAAATAGGGCGTCAGCGCATGGCACAGGTACATCGCCTCGTCTCCGTCGTTGACGCCGAGGTGGATGTGTTGGCCGAATACGCAGGCCAGTTTGGAGAGATAGCCAAAGCGGCTGGCCAGCTGCCTGTAGCGCGCGTTGTCGCTGATGACCTGCTTGCGCCAGTCGTTGCTCAGGTGGCGGCCGCCGCCGCAGACGTCACAGCCCAGGCGTCGTGCGCTGCGCCGGACGGTATCGGTCAGGGCGCGCAGCTCGGCGTGCAGCGCATCGAGATCGCGGTGCACCGAGCTGTTCAGTTCCACCATCGACTTGGTGAGCTCATGTTTGACGCGTCGGCGGTCGCCGACCGCGCTGACCACCCGGTCAGCCCGATCCGTAAGATCGTAGTGCTCGTCATCGACCAGCTGCAGCTCTATTTCGGTGCCGATGGAGAGTCTTTCCGACGGTTTGAATGTGAGCGGCATGGCGCCTCCCCCTCAATAACGCAACGTTAATTCAGTATAAGTCGCGGGGGGAGGCATTGCCGCCGAAGAGGCGTTAGTGCAGTTCGGCGCCGCTGCGATCGGCCAGCGCTTCCAGCAGCGGGGCAGAAGGCACGAAGAACAGGGTGCCGGTCACCGCGTGGCTAAAATCGAGCAGCCGATCGTAGTTGCCGGCCGGGCGGCCGATAAACATGTTTTCCAGCATCTGCTCGATCGGCTGCGGGGAGCGCGCATAGCCGATAAAGTAGGTGCCGAACTCGCGCAGGCCGGGGCGGCCGAACGGCATGTTGTCGCGCAGAATTTTCACCTCGTTGCCTTGCTCGTCGGTGATGGTGGTCAACGAACTGTGCGACGACGACGGTTTGACCGCTTCATCCAGCTCGATGTTGGACTGTTTATGGCGGCCGATGATCTTCTCCTGCGTTTCCACGCTGAGCGAATTCCAGCCCTGCATATCGTGCAGGTATTTCTGCACCAGCACATAGCTGCCGCCGCTGAACGCCGCGTCTTCGTCGCCGATCACCGTGTAGTCGAAGGCTTCGTGCCCCTCCGGGTTCTCCGTACCGTCGACGAAGCCGATCATGGCGCGCTGATCGAAATAACGGAAGCCGTGCACCTCCTCGATCACCGTCACGGCGTCGCCGAGCTTGGCGGTCAACTGAGAGGCCAGTTCAAAACACAGATCCATTTCATCGGCGCGGATGTGCAGCAGGATGTCGCCAGGCGTGGCGACCGCAACGCGCTCCCCGCTGCCGATCGGGCTGAACGGATGCAGCTGGCGAGGGCGCGGCGCGCCGAACAGCGTATCCCAGGCCTCGGAGCCGAAGCCGCAGACGCAGGTGAGATTGCCCGCCGGCGCGCGTTTGCCGACCGAACGTACCACGGCGGCGATATCGCCGCACCAGGCGCGCACCGCCGCCAGATGGGCGGGAACGGGCGACAGGGTGGCGACGATGAAAATGGCATGGCGCGTGACCGGCGTGAATACGGCTTGCGGCGGGGTGTTATTTGCATTCATTGCATTCGGCTCCAGTGTGTTCGGGTGAAATAGATCAGATCAAATTAAAGTGCTCGTCGGGTTTCATCAGCGGTGGCAGCGGGCTTTGGTCGTTCATTTCCAGCAGGTTGCGCTCGATGGTGTTGCAAATGGCGTTTAACGGCAGATGGTTGGCCGACACGCCGAACGGATCCTCCAGCTCTTCGGCCAGTGAGTCCCAGGATAAGAAGGTATAGGAAATGAACACCGAAACAAACGGTGTCATGTAATGCAGATCGGTCACCAGGGCAAAAGGCAACAGGCTGCAGAACAGGTAAACGGTGCGCTGCAGGATCAGGGTATAGGCGAACGGCACCGGGGTGCTGGCGAGCCGTTCGCAGCCGCCGAGGGTGTGAGACAGTTCGCTCAGCTTATCGTCGATCAGCCCGAAGGTGATGTCGCTCAGCAAGCCCTGACGGCGCAATTTGCCGATTTCCTGGCCCAGCATCAGCAGGATGCGGTTGGTCGGCATCGGGCTGGCGATCACCTCGGCCAGCTCGTTGCCGGTGAGATTGTGGTACAGATCGGCGGTGGGGTCGGTGCCGCGCAGCTGATGCTTCAGGCTCCAGCTAAAGGCGATCAGCAGCTTGGCGACCTTTTGCTGCACCGCCGGTTCGTCCGGCAGCAGGCTTTTGATCTGGCGCAGCAGGGTGCGTTCGGTAATCAGCAGCGAGCCCCACAGGTTGCGCGCTTCGACAAAGCGGCTGTAGCCGGCGTTATTGCGAAAGCCGAGAAAAATGGCGATGGCGATGCCCAACAGGCTGAACGGCGCAATGGTCAAATGCACGCCGAGCTGTTCGTACCATTGGTAGCTGATCACCGCCACTATCGACATCAGCACGTTCAGCGACAGGCGAAAGGTAATTTTTGACAGCACGGAACCGTGCCAGGCGAACAGGCGAAAAAACCAGTTCTGGTGCGGGCGAATTATCATAACGTGGGTGCTTCCTGGTGTCCTGCTATTGAGAATAGTCGATTCTTATCCGGCGGCGCTATGCCGCCGTTGTCGATTGCCAGAGCCGTTGCGGGTGCGTATAGACGGTGGCGCGCCCCGGTTTGCTGAAGCCCACCAGCGTCAGGTTGCTGCGCTCGGCCACTTCCACCGCCAGACGGGTGGCGGCGGAGACGGCGAACAGGATCTCGACGCCGCACATGGCGGACTTTTGCACCATTTCATAGCTTGCGCGGCTCGAGACCAGCGCCGCCCCTTGCGACCAGGCCTGTTGGCTGCGGTAACCCAGCAGTTTGTCGAGCGCCACATGGCGGCCGACGTCTTCACATCCGCCGCTGAGTGCGCCGTCCGGCTGGATCCAGGCCGCCGCATGGGTGCAGCCGGTCAGTTTTCCCACCGTTTGCACTTCCTGCAGTTGAGCCAACGCCCGGTCGAGTTGGGCCAAATCGAAACGTTGGGTGAAGGGCAGCGGTGCGATGGGCTGAGCAACCTCCTGCAGCTGCTCGACCCCGCAGACGCCGCAGCCGGTGCGGCCGGCCAGGCTGCGGCGCTTCTCTTTCAGCTGCATAAAGCGGCGGCTCGAGAGCTCTACATGCACTTCAATGCCGTTGCAGGCCGGTTGTTGACGGATGTCGTAGATATCGTCGGGAGAGGTGATGATGCCTTCGGACAGCGAAAAACCGATGGCGAAGGCCGCCAGATCTTTCGGCGTCGCCATCATCACCACGTGGGAAATGCCGTTGTACACCAGTGCGACCGGCACTTCTTCCGCCAGCCAATCCTGCTGCGCCTGAGCCAGATCGGTGCGCTGCCAGACCGCATGGCGAGACAGGCAGGCCTGTTCGATGTCGTCGGTTTCTGCGAGGAGTAGGTGCTTGTTCATAACGTTCTCGTGACCGTCGGTGACGAGGCGCCGACGGGGATGAATGCTTATTGAGCAGGTGTGGACATTATACAGGATTCTGATCCCGCTCGCGTAGGGAATCACGCCCTGCAGGTTATCCACAGTTTTAGTGGATAACGTGTGTGCAAGGCAGCGTGAAACCGTTAGCAGGCGTAAAAAAAAATCGCTCAGAAAATTATTATATTACGCGGCAAAGCGCGATCTGCAGGGGGATAGGGGGTTGCACGCGTTCGCGTTTTGTTTATGTCTTACTGTATAAATATACAGTTTGATTATGATTATGCTGAGTACTTTAAGGTTGTATGCTTTTTCACCAGGTGAGCCCCTAACGTTACCGCTGTTTGCCGATCGCGTGGCCTGCGGTTTTCCCTCCCCGGCGCAGGACTATGTCGAGAGCCGGCTGGATATCGGCAAACTGCTGGTGCGGCACCCCAACGCCACCTACTTCGTGCGCGCCAGCGGTGAGATGGAGCGAGCAGGATGGATCAGGCACTGAATTTTTCACTCAGCTATGCGCAGCTGATCCGGGAAGCAGAAGATGCGATTAAAAAATGCAATCTGAACCAGGGCGGGATGGGTTACACCCTAGAGTTGGGTAAGCCTTCTGCCATTCTGAGTTTCTGGTACGGTCTGGCGCTGCAGGGCTATCCGGGCACAATAATGGATGAACGTGTTGATGCCGACCGGCTGCGCCTGCATGTCCTCATCTATAAGAGAGAGGAGTGACATCGTGGCAACGGTTAACGTCCGCCGGCCGTCGCCGCTGTAGCGACGGATGCTGATTGTGCTGGCCGAACCTGCGTGCCCCCTGCCTGCTGCTGTGGCGCGCGGACGGAACGATCAAGTCGCCGCCAACGGCAAAAGCCGGGAATTGAACGGGCGCATACGTTGGGTAGATACCGGGGAAAGCAGGCAGATCAGGAACGACATCAGAAAGTCCTGTACTACCGACAGATTAAGAAACTGAGCATCCGAGAAACAGCAGACGCGACAGGCTACAGTACTTCCCAAGTTTGTCGCATTCAGGCCTTCTATAAAGAAGTTGAGACTGATTAAAAAGCAGCCTTAATGTACAATAATTTTCGATATCCAAACTGACCCCATGAACAATCAATGAGTTAGAGGTGAAAGATGATTTCATACAAAAAAATCATACCTGCTCTTGTCATATTCGCTTTATCTAATGCTGTGGCATATGCGAATGATTTCGACAAATCAAATGAAGCGATGGCAATTTCAGCAATAGGTTTTTCTGGCTCAAATGCTCGTGTTGCACATGATGTTTGTGGGGCAACCAATGAGAAAATTGATAAATATAAAAAACAAATAAAAGACTCATTAACTAGAACATTAAAGTATGAACAGTCAGGATTCGATACGCATTGGGATAATGGTTGGAAAAATGCTGATTTTTTGGTTAAGTCATTAAGTAATGATGAAGCCTATAAAAAAGAATATTGCCGAGAGGTTTTAGATGGAATTAATAATCCGGAAATGAATTAAGGATTATTCCTTATTCGGGATTCTACGCCGGAACCCCAGATTTTTCCGTCCGCTAAAATTATCCCCGGTTGAGCAGCTTTATACCGTCAGCTCGCAGTGGACCATCAGGGAAAATGTGGCGGTACAGCGTTTGTCGGGTTATCCCAAGCTCCTGGCATAACGTACTGACTTTCGTCTCTGGCCGTCCCATTGATGCCATTGCCAGTCGCAATTTTATTGGCGTCATTTTGTAAGGCCGTCCGCCGTTCCTCCCGTGGGCTCTTGCTGAGGCAAGGCCTGCCGCTGTTCTTTGCGGCGCTGTACGCAGCAGAGACCGACGGCCGCGCGCGACTGGCTCGACTCCCGCTTAGTCCCGCCCTCTGGTCAAATGCAGGCTGACGTGTACAGCCTGCAGGCAGAGGATTTCGTCTGGCAACCGGTATCGCCCGCCGTCGGCGCCGTTCGCAATGACAATCCCTCACTCATCCTGCCCATCGATACGCCAACGGTCTGAGTGCCGCATTATCCACAGTTTTGGTGGATATCATGTGTGCAAACACACGTGAAGAACGCCAAAAGCTGCAGGAAAAATCGCTCAGAAAATTATTATATTACGCGGGAAAGCGCGATCCGCAGGGGGATTGGGGGTTGCACGCGTTCGCGTTTTGTTTATGCTTAACTGTATAAATATACAGTTTGGTTATGATTATGCTGAGCAATTCAAGGTTGTATGCTTTTTCACCAGGTGAACCCCTAACGTTACCGCTGTTTGCCGATCGCGTGGCCTGCGGCTTTCCTTCCCCGGCGCAGGACTATGTCGAAGGCCGGCTGGACATCGGCAAGCTGCTGGTGCGGCACCCCAACGCCACCTACTTCGTGCGCGCCAGCGGCGAGTCGATGATCGACGGCAATATTCAGGATGGCGATCTGTTGATTGTCGACAGCGCCCTGACGCCGGAGCACGGCAATATCGTGATCGCTGCGGTGGACGGTGAATTCACCGTCAAAAAGCTGCAGCGCCACCCCGACGTGCGGCTGTTGCCGATGAATCCCGCCTACGCGCCCATCGTGTTCGACGACGAAGCGCAGCTGGAGATCTTCGGCGTGGTGACCTTTATCGTCTACGCGGCGCTGTAACCATGTTCGCCCTGGTAGACGTCAACAGCTTCTACGCTTCCTGCGAGACCATCTTTCGGCCCGACCTGCGGGGGCGGCCGGTGATTGTGTTGTCCAACAACGACGGCTGCGTGATCGCCCGCAGCGCCGAGGCGAAGGCGCTGGGCGTGCCGATGGGCGCGCCTTATTTCAAGATCAAAGAGGAGATGCGCCGTCGCAACGTCGCGGTGTTCTCCTCCAACTACGCGCTGTACGCCGATATGTCCCGCCGGGTGATGGACACGCTGGAGGAGATGGCGCCGGCGGTGGAGATCTATTCACTGGACGAAGCCTTTCTGCGGCTGGACGGCGTGGCGCGCTGCGAGGCGCTGGAACCGTTCGGCCAGCGGGTGCGCGATCGCATCCGGCGCGAGCTGCATTTGACGGTCGGGGTTGGCATTGCGCCGAGCAAAACGCTGGCCAAGCTGGCCAACTTCGCGGCCAAGAAATGGCGCGGCACCGGCGGCGTGGTGGATTTATCCGATCCGGCGCGCCAGCGCAAACTGCTGGCGTTGCTTCCGGTGGAAGAAGTGTGGGGCGTGGGCCGCCGCCTGACGCGCCAGCTGCAGGCGATGGGCATTCACACCGCGCTGCAGCTGGCGGACTGCGATACCCGGCTGGCGCGTAAAACCTTCAGCGTGGTGCTGGAGCGCACGATACGTGAGCTGCGCGGCGAGTCATGCCTGCAATGGGAAGATGAGGCGGCGGCGAAAGAGCAGATCATCTGTTCCCGCTCGTTCGGCCAGCGGTTGACGCACTACCCGCACATGCGCGAGGCGATCTGCAGCTATGCCGAACGCGCCGCCGAAAAGCTGCGACAGGAAAAGCGCTATTGCCGCAACGTGTCGGTGTTTATCAAAACCAGCCCGCATTCGGCGGGCGAAGGCTATTACAGCAATATGGGCACCGCCCGGCTGCAAACCCCGAGTAACGACAGCCGCGACATCATCGCCATGGCGGTACGTGCGCTGGAAAGCATCTGGCAGGAGGGGCGACGTTATCTGAAGGGCGGCGTGATGCTGGGGGATTTCAGCGCCGCCGCCATGGCGCAGATCGACCTGTTCGACGACTGCCCGCCGCGCCGCAACAGCGAGCGCCTGATGGCGACCCTCGATCGCCTGAATCAGGAAGGGCGCGGGCGCGTGTGGTTCGCCGGGCAGGGGATCGTCAAACCGTGGCAAATGAAGCGCGACATGCTGTCGCCGGCTTACACCACCCGGCTGGCGGATATCCCGCTGGTGCGGTTGGGGGAGCGGGCGCCGCGCGCTGCCGAATCGAAGGAAGAAAAACGCCGCGGGTGACAACCGGCGGCGTGGGTAGGCTGAGTGTTACTTCACCGCCGCCGGATCCGGTTTATCGGGGGCGATGCCGTACAGCGCCATGGCGCGGTTGACCTCGCTGCGGGCGATACGGCCTTCGTCAGCCAGCAGCTTCAGGGCGGCGAGCGCGATGAAATGGCGGTTGACCTCGAAGAACTCACGCAGCGCCTCGCGGGTGTCCGAGCGGCCAAAACCGTCGGTGCCCAAGGCGATAAAGGTGCGGTCGGGCAAGAACGGTTTGATCTGATCGCCGACGATCTTCATATAGTCCGTCGCTACCACTACCGGGCCGGGATGCGCCGCCAGCAGGCTTTGTATATAAGGGACTTTCGGCGGATCTTCCGGATGCAGCAGGTTCCAGCGTTCGGCCGCCATGCCGTTGCGGCGCAGCTCGCTCAGGCTGGTGGCGCTCCAGATATCGCTGGCGACGCCAAAGTCCACGGCCAACAGCTCCGCCGCCGCCAGCGCCTCGCGCATGATGGCGCCGCTGGCGACCAGCTGAGCACGCGGGCTCTCTTGGGTTGTCGCTGCGCTCTGTTTGAGCAAATACGCCCCCTGGATAATCCCGTCCTCTACGCCCGCCGGCATCGGCGGCTGCGGGTATCCCTCATTGAGCAAGGTGATGTAGTAGTAAATATCCTCTTGCTCAACGAACATCCTGCGCATGCCGCTCTGAACAATCACCGCGAGTTCATAGGCATAGGTCGGATCGTAGGAGACGCAGCTGGGGATCACGGAAGACAGCACGTGGCTGTGGCCGTCGTCATGCTGCAAGCCTTCGCCCATCAGGGTGGTTCTGCCGGAGGTGGCGCCGAGCAGGAAACCCTTGGTGCGCGCGTCGGCCGCCGCCCAGGCGAGATCGCCCACCCGCTGCAGCCCGAACATGGAGTAGAAGATATAGAACGGGATCGTCGCGACATCGTGGTTGCTGTAGGCGGTGCCGGCGGCGATCCAGGTCGATATCGCGCCGGATTCGTTGATGCCTTCCTGCAAAATCTGGCCGTCTTTGGCCTCTTTATAGTAGCTGAGCTGCCCGGCATCCTGCGGGGTGTACAGCTGGCCGAGCCAGGAATGGATGCCAATCTGGCGGAACAGGCCTTCCATGCCGAACGTGCGCGACTCGTCCGGCACGATGGGCACGATCAGTTTGCCGATGTTGGGGTCTTTGAGCAGCGCGCCGAGGATATTGACGAAGGCCATGGTGGTTGACATGTTGCGCTCGCCGCTGCCCTTAAGGAGACTGTCGAAGCGCGATAACGCCGGTATCGCCAGCGGGGCGGATTGGCCGAAGCGGGCGGGGATGTAGCCGCCCAGCGCGGTGCGCGTCGCGGTGATGTACTTCGCCGCCGCGCTGTCGGGCTCGGGCTTCAGATAAGGGATCGCTTCCAGCTGCGCATCGGGGAGCGTCAGCCCCAAACGATCGCGGAAGGCTTTCACCGCATCCTGGCTCATTTTTTTCAACTGATGGTTGATGTTCTGCCCTTCACCGGCTTCTCCCATGCCGAACCCTTTGACCGTTTTGGCCAATACCACCGTCGGCCTGCCCGGGGTATGCATCGCCTGATGGTAGGCGGCGTACACCTTTTGCGGATCGTGGCCGCCGCGGTGCAGCGCCCAGATCTCATCGTCGCTCAGATCGGCGACCAGCGCGAGCAACTCCGGGTACTTGCCGAAGAAATGCTCCCGCACATAGGCGCCGCTTTGCGACTTGAAGGTCTGGTAATCGCCGTCGACGCACTCCATCATGCGCTGCATCAGCAGCCCGGAGCGATCTTTTTGCAGGAGTTTGTCCCAGCCACTGCCCCAGATCACCTTGATCACCTGCCAGCCGGCGGCTTTGAAGGTGCCTTCCAGCTCCTGAATAATCTTGCCGTTGCCGCGCACGGGGCCATCCAACCGTTGCAGGTTGCAGTTCACGACGAAGATCAGGTTATCGAGTTTTTCTCGCCCGCCCAGCGCAATCGCCGCCAGCGATTCCGGCTGATCCATCTCGCCGTCGCCGAGAAACGCCCACACCTTTCTCCCCTGGTGCGGTTTCAACCCGCGGTATTCCAGATAGCGCATGTAGCGCGCCTGGTAGGCGGCGGTCAGCGGCCCCAGCCCCATCGAAACGGTGGGATATTGCCAGAAATCCGGCATCAGCCGCGGGTGCGGGTAGGAGGAGAGGCCGCGGCGCGCGGATTCGCGGCGAAAGTTGTCGAGCAGCTCCTCGTCGATGCGGCCTTCGAGATAGGCGCGGCCATAAATGCCGGGGGCGGAATGGCCCTGGATATACACCATGTCGCCGGCAAACTCATCGGTGCGTCCGCGGAAAAAGTGCGTGAATCCCACGTCGTAAAGCACCGCGGCCGACTGGTAGGTGGCGATGTGTCCGCCGACGTTGGAATGTTTGCCGGCGCGCAGCACCATCGCCATGGCGTTCCAGCGAATAAACGCATTGATGCGCGCTTCCGCGGCCAGATCGCCGGGATACGTCGGCTGCTTATAGACCGGGATCGTATTCACGTACGGCGTGGTGACCATGCTGAAGAAATCGCCGTGTTTTCGCTGATCGGCTTCGGCCATTCTTTCCAACAAAAAATGCGCGCGTTCACGGCCGTCGATGTCGGCGACGCCTTCAAATGCCTCAAGCCATTCAGCCGTCTCTTGTGGGTCAAGATCTGCTTTTACCGCGGGTTGGTTCATAAAAGCTCCAAATGTACTTACCTGATAAGGCGCTGAGCGATACAGGAATTTATTGAATTGCATATGCAAGAGTTGCAAATGCAATAATGGTGAAAGCCACTCTATCCCTTTACAATTGCAATTGCAACTCACCGCTTTTGACGAGAAAACTGACATGACAGATAAACAACCCGACCTGTGGTTCTCCTTCGTGCGCGCGCACCGGGCAATCATCAAAAAGATAGAAACGCAATTGTCGGAGGCGGGGCTGCCGGCGTACGCCTGGTATGACGTGTTATGGGGATTGGAAAGCGGGGAAAACGGCACGCGCCGCATGCATGAACTGGCGGACGTGTTGGTGATTGAGCGTTATAACCTGACCCGCCTGATGGATCGCCTGGAAAAAGAGCGGCTGGTCACGCGTTTTCGTTCGGATGACGACCGTCGGGCCTCCTTCGCCACCATCACCGAGGAAGGCAAGGCCCTGCGGAAAAAAATGTGGGAGATCTACCGTGCGGTGGTCAAAACCCACTTTCTCAATCAGTTCAGCGAAGAAGAGATCGCACGCTTCTCCGACGCGTTGGACAACGCGATGCAGCTGGCCAGAGCGTGATCAGGCATCGGGCGTGATGTGCAGAACGCGCAGCGCATCGGCGATCAGCGTCGAGGGAATTTTCTGCTCGTCGGCCAGCAGTTTGAGGGCACATAGCGCAATCCATTCCGCCTGCGGATAGTGAATTTCGCCCCGGGTGCGAGAATCCGAACCCACCGCGGCAAAGCGTGCGGGAATGAACCGCTTGAGCTGGTTGGCAATCAGGTGCGAGTAGTCGGTAACGGCGACGACGGGGGCATTCCCGGCGCCCAGACACGTTTTCAGATGGCATTCGCCGCCGCTGTCCTGGCGCTGCATGTCGGCGAGTTCAGCATCCTGCGCCAACCGCGTGTAGCTGGGGCAGCTCCAGATTTCGGCCGCGATGCCCCAATTTTTCAACACCTCAGCCGCCTGCTGAACGCGGGCGAGCGTTCTGCCTGCGCCGCACAGGCGAACCTGCAACGGCGAGTCCGCCGCCGCCGCGACACGATACATCCCCTTGAACGCCTGCTCTGCGACAAACGGCTCACCGGAAGCGGGGGCATCATTGTCTGCGTTGGTCGCGAGATACACCATCTTTCTCGTTCCCTCCAGATAGAGCGCGTGCAGGGCGTGATGGAGTATCGCGCCGGTTTCCCGGGCATTGGCCGGATCGAAAGGCAGCCAGTCCGGCATGGCGGTGAGCTGGAGCGGGAACCAGGCCTGCACGCCTTTCGGCAAGTCGGTACTGCCGGTATCCGCATCGCTGATGAAAATCCCCTTGCGATTGGTTTCCGGCTCAAGCCCGCGGAGCATGTCCACCGAAGGGGTGTTGACGACGTAAAACAACGGTTTCTCATAACGTTCTGATTGATGGCCAAACCAGAGCGGCCAGGCGGTGGCGTAGCGGGAGCTCGGCGGTTCGGCGCGCCTTCTACCGTCGATGAGCCAGATGTTGCCACTGGCGTTTAGTTCGCTCAAGGCTTCCGCCGTCCAGGCGGTGGAAGAGGGAAGCGCCGCGCCGGCGTTCTGGCTGACGGAGGCCATCTTGCGGATACAGGCTTCGGCCAGGGTTCTGGTCCTGGCGGAGGCGGCAGGCATTGTTATACGTTGAGGCGACATGCGGAGCATTCCCTTTGAGTTGCAAGTGCGATGATTGTAATTGCAATTCATGGCGTGTGCCAATGACTTCTGAACAGGTCGCAGCCATCCAGGCGTGACCCGCGGCGATATATTCAGGTTATGCAGACGCGATCCTATTTGTTTCACCGACCAGACAGCCGCCATCCGTTGTCCTTATTTCTGCGGTTTTTTATAAATGACGGGCAGCTAAAAACGGTTTGCCGATAGGGATAATGCGCGTGTCAATCCGCGTTAAACGAGAATATCGGCATCTTAAAAATAAAACGAAATAAGGATGAAAGCATATGCCTGGATTTAATTATGGTGGTAAAGGAGATGGGACTAACTGGAGTTCTGAACGCGGTACGGGCCCTGAGCCGGGGGGCGGCGATAAAGGCCATTCCGGCGATCGCGATCGCGGCGGCGCCGGCGTTGGCAACAGCCCGGAACAGCAACAGATAGCGGCGATCCAAAACGATCCGGCGCTGCGCATGAAGCTGGAGGCGGTGATTAAGGCGGCGCGCAGAATTAACCCGGATGCGAAATTGCATATTGAAAGCGTCAGCCCATCCGGCACGCTGAGCCTTTCCGCCACCGGTTTGACGGCCGATCAGGCGAAGCACATTGGCCTGGGGGGGCTGGTGATGGGGGTCAACGCCAAGGGGGTGACAGTGGCGATCGGGGATATCGAAACCGGCCATGCGCGCAAGCCCTCACCCCCTGGCAAAGGCGGCAACAATGGCCTGAATACCGGGCAGATCGGCGCCTCTTCGTTAGGCAGTTTCGTGACAGACTCGCATCGCGATCGGCCCGTCAGCGGCTGGCATGGCAACGGCAAAACCGGCGAATTCTCGACGACCCGCACGACCGGGAGTTACTACGGTTTTCATCATTTGAAGGTGGAAAAGCAAGACGGAGTGGCGACCTACAACCTCTACTATAAGGCCAATAAGAACCGGCCCGCGTTTATCGCCGTGGTGAGAGGGGATAACCTGAATGCCATGGAGGTGAAATATGCCAACGGCAAGCCGGTAAAATCACCCGGCTCGGTAAAAACGATCGTTAAGGAATTCGTCGAATATCAAAATGCGGAATTAAAAGCCATCAAGGATGGCGTCAGCCTGGCCGCAGGTATCAATAAAGATATCGCGGAAAAGATCGGCGCGAAATACGCCAAACTCGCCAAGGATTTGGAGGCGGGAATTCAAGGAAAATATATCCGCAACGTGCAAGATGCGGAGAAAACCTACGAGCAATTGACGAAGGGCCTGAACAAAAAGCTCAAGGCGCAGGACAAAGCGGCGATTGTCGCCTGGCTGAAAATGATCGATGCGGAACAGTATGCCCGCAATGCGCGGGTATTGGGCAAGGTCTTCACCGGGGTGGACTGGGCGATCAAGGGCGCGGATCTGGTAAACGCCGCGATTGAAGGTTTCTCAACCGGCAACTGGAAAGCGTTCCGCAACCAGCTCGAAGCGCTCGGGTTGTCGATCGGCGCAGGGTATACGCTCTCCGCTATCGCCGCGTTTTTCGCGCCGACGCTGGTGTCGTCGACGGTGGGCATTTTCGCCTTCGCTTACCTGTTTGGCTGGGCCACCAGTTATATCGATGCGGAACGTGCGGGGGAGCTGGAGAAGTGGGTCGCTGACCTGTAACGGCATGAGGGGGCTGGCCCCCTCATTTTATCCCTCACACCCTCTACCTCTTTCACACCACCGGCGCCACCGTCAGCAGCAGATTGGCGAAGCGGCGCCGTTCGCCGGAGGCGATCACCAGCAGCGTCCGATCCGATTTGACCGCGGCGTAAAACGCCTCGCGCGGCAGGTGCTCGATCGGGCAATGTTCTGGCAGCAGTTGCCGGTATTCGGCTTCGATAGTGTTGGTGAAGTCCGGCGGGCAGGCCATCAGCGCCGCGCTTTCCACGTTGATGCAGGCCAGCAGTTTTTCCAGGATTGGCGGGGCGGCGAGCGTGCCGGGCGCCAGGTTCAGATAGACCACGGTGGCGTCTTTCGGCGCGTGCGTCACGCAGGCGTAATTGCCGTCGGCGATCAGCACCTGGGTTTTATGCCCGCATTGCGCCAGCGCGGCGAGCAGCGGCGGGTGAGTGATGGCGGATTTGATCATAAAGCGATTCCTGAATAGGGGGCGGCTGTGCCGCCCGCAGCTGAACTACATGCGGAAGATGCCGCCGTTGATGTCGAGAGTGGCGCCGGAGATGAAGCCGTCGTATTCCGCCGCCAGGAAGGCGATGGCGCGGGCCACGTCGTCCGGCGTGCCTGCGCGGCCCAGCGGGATGCTGCGAACGGTTTCCTCCGCCGATGCCTGGGTGGTATGGCGATTATGAAAGCGGGTGCCGAGGATCAGGCCGGGCGCCACCGCGTTCACCCGGATGCCGTGCTCGCCCAGCTCCGCCGCCAGCGAGCGCGTCCAGGTGAGCACCGCGCCCTTGGTGGCGGAATAGACCAGCGAGCCGGCGTGCCCGCCGGCGCGGCCGGCCAGCGAGGCCAGGTTGATGATGCTGGCGCCGTTCGGCGCCGCCTTCAGGTGCGGCAGCGCGCTCTGGGTCACGTTCAGCATGGTGGTCATGTTTACGTCGATCACGATTTGCCAGAAGGCGCGATCGATCTCGCCCAGCCATTTGCGCCCGACGATGCCGCCGACGTTATTGATCAGAATATCGATGCCGCCGAGAAACTCGGCGCCGGCCGAGACGCAGCGCAGCGTTTCGTCGGTGTCGATGAGATCGGCGTAGCCGTAGGCGGCCTTTTGTCCGAGTGAATGGGCCAGCGCCACCAGCGCCTTGGGGCCGCTTTCGTCGCTGTGGTAGTGAAAATAGATGTCGCACCCGGCCTTGATCAGCCGCTCTGCGGTGGCGCGGCCGATGCCCTGTTCCGCCCCGGTGATAAAGACCTTTTTGCCCGCAAGATCGCCCATGATTGACTCCTTATTGGTTCGTTAAGAATTGATGACGCCTTCACGCTGTTTGGCGCAGTAGAAAATGCAGATCAAACCGGTCGCCAGCAGGCACGAGGCCAGGAAAAACAGCCCCGGCGCGCTGCTGCCGGTCAGATCGTTCAGCACGCCCACCGCATAGGGGGCGACAAAACCGCCGATATTGCCGATGCAGCTCACCACCGCCAGCCCGGCGGCCGCGGCCGCGCCGGTGGAGATATTGGCGGGCATGGATAAGAACGGCGGCACGGCGGTGTAGATGCCGATGGCGGCAATGCACAGGAATGACAGCGCGACGAACGGGTCGTATTTAAAAAATGTCACCGCGCCCATCAGGCCGATGGCGGCGATCACCATGCTGAGGCCGGCGAACACGCCGAGCTTTTTGGTTTTGCTGGCCCACAGGCTCCACGGATACACCAGCAGCGCGGCCAGGCCGTAGGGAATGAGCGCCAGCAGGCTGACGCGAAAGATATCGCTGCCGGAAATGGCGCTGATGATCGACGGCAGCCAGGTGCCGAAGCCGTAAATGCCGCATACCATGCCGAAGTTGAGCAGCGCGTAGAGCAGGTACTTTCTGTTTTTAATGCCCTTGAGGAAGTCGCCCAGCGTGATTTTTGAGCCGGATTTGGAGCGGCCGGCGTTGCTCATCAGCCAGGCTTTTTCCTCCACGTTCAGATAACCGACGTCCTTGGGCGAGTTCTTGATCAGGAAGGGGATCAGCAGGCCGATGACGATCGGCGGCAGCCCTTCGAGGATGAACAGCAGCTGCCAGGGGGCGAAGCCGAACCAGTCATGCTGAATATTGAGAATAAAGCCGGAAATCGGCGAGCCGACCGCGTTAGACAGCGGCTGGACGATGATGAACATGCCGAGAATTTTGGTGCGGTATTTTTCCGGGAAGAAGACCGTGAAGTAATACACCACCGAGGGAAAGAAACCGGCCTCGCACACGCCCAGCATAAAACGGCAAATATACAGCTCCAGCGGCGTGCGCACAAAACCGAGCAGGGTCGCGAAGATGCCCCAGGAAATTAATATTCTGGCGAACCAGATGCGCGGGCCGAATTTAATGGTGCCGGCGTTGCTGGGTATTTCAAACAGGAAATAGCCGATAAAGAAAATTCCGGAAGCGAAGCCGAAAGCCGAGGCGGTCAATCCCAGATTATCTTCCAACGCTTTGGCGGCGTAGGCCATATTGTTGCGGTCGAGAAAGGCCAGGAAATACAACAAGATCATTAGGGGGACAATATGCAGCGTCAATTTCCTGATGGCACTGCGTTCAATATCCTTTGGCATTGTTTTTTTCATCATGGTTTTTCCCATGTGGTTAATCGGAATAATAGCGGCCCGGCCCAAAGTCATGAGCGGCGTGCTGAATAACGACGTTGCGTGCATAAAGCGTCGCGCCGTTTATTTATTGCGACGACGCTGTTTTTTCTGATTTTGGCTGCGGCGAGCCGGACGATGCTATCTGCGCATCGCCTGGGTAAGCCGTTTTTACCGTATTAACCGGCGGTTTTGACGGAACGCCGGCTGATGACCGTCGGCGGGAAGAGAAACTCGCCGGGCGGTTGTGAATCATTGTTGATGCGGCCGATCAGGCGTTCGACCATCAGCTGCGCCATCTCGGCCAGCGGCGGGCCGATCGACGTCAACCCCGGTTCGGCCAGGCCGGCAAGCGCGATATTGTCGATGCCGACCACCGAAATCTCTGCTGGCACCTGGACGCCGGCGGCGCGCAGCCCCACCATCAGCCCGATGCCCAGCGCATCGTTAATCGCCACGATGCCGTCCGGGCGCGGCGTCAGCGCGAGGATGCGGGATGCCAGCGTCAGCCCCAATTCGAACATCTCCGTGTCGCCGTAGGCGCTGGTGGCTTTGCCTTCGATCACCCGTTGGCGTTCGCTCAAGTTGTGCCCCAGCGCACTCAGAAAACCGTCGATCTTGTGGCTGCGCCCCACGGTCAGCGCCGCTTCGGTGGCGAACACAATATGTCGGCAGCCGCGTTCGAGCAGGTGCTGCGCGGCCAGACGCCCGGCGGCGAGATTGTCCATCGACACGCTGTCGAACAACCGGCTGTCGGCGGCCATCGGCTCGGCGAACGGGCTGTCATAGCTGACGATCTTCATGCCCCGCTCGGCCGCCCGGACAAAATGGGTCTGGCGGATGTCGCTCGCCGCCACGATGATGCCGCGCACGCCATGCAGAAACATATCGTCGATAAACGCGGCTTCCTCCTGTTCCTGCCTGTAGGCGTTGCCGAGCAAGACGCGGTAGCGGTGAGCGCGCGCCGCGCTGTCGACGGCGTGCGCCAGCGCCGAAAAACTCGGGTTAACGATCGACGGCAGCAGCAGGCCGATGATCTTCGCCTGTGGCGCGAGGTTCACTGCGGTGCGCGCCGGACGATAGCCCAGGGTGTCCATCGCCTGTTCGATGCGCTGACGGGTCTGTGCGCTCATCTGGTGGCTGCGATTATTCAGCAGGTTCGACACGCTGCTGATGGACACGCCGGCCAACCGCGCGACATCACGAATATTTGCCATTTGCCGATCCCTTGCTGCCTGCCGTTAGCCTGCAATCTATAAGGGAAGGCGGGCGCAGGCAAGCCGCAACCGGGGCGAAACCCGCACGGGATCGCGCATTTGTGAGAGTCGTCAGGCGCAGGGCTGGTTGTTTACTAAACAGCAAAGGGCGGCGGCCATGGGGTGACGCGGATGAGTGAGATCTGCGAAGCATCTCTCGTTTATCGCCCTTCGGGGCGGCGGGTTCTGTACTATTGTTTTCTCTTTGCGGCACGTTCCAGGCCGATGGGGCGCTGGGCGCAACGGAGATCACAGATGAACAAACGGGAATTAGAAAGCGCGATTGTCACCGATTTTTCCAAACGCATGAGCTATGGCGACTACCTGTGCCTGGACCAACTGCTGGACTGCCAGCACCCGCTCTCCAATCCGCCGCATCATGATGAAATGCTGTTCGTGATACAGCACCAAACCTCCGAACTGTGGATGAAGCTGATGCTGCACGAGCTACAGGCGGCGCTGCGGCTGGTGCAGCAGGACAAACTCAGCCACTGTTTTAAAATTCTCGCGCGCGTCAAACAGATCCAGCGGCTGCTGTTCGAACAGTGGGCGGTGCTGGAAACGCTGACGCCGTCGGAATACGTCGAGTTTCGCGATGTGTTGGGCAGTTCCTCGGGCTTCCAGTCGCATCAATACCGGTCGATCGAGTTTCTGCTCGGCAACAAGAACGCCGCCATGCTGGCGGTGTTCAGCAGCGATGCGGAAAAACACGCGGCGCTGAAAGCGATCCTCGAAGCGCCGAGCCTGTACGACGAATACTTGCTGTACCTGGCGCGCCACGGTTTGCCGATCCCGCAGGAGTGCCTCAAGCGCGACTGGACGCAGCCCTATCAGCGCAACCCGGATCTGCTGCCGGCGTTCAAAGTGATCTACGACAACCCGCAGACCTATTGGGAAGCGTATGAAATGGCGGAGAAGCTGGTGGATATCGAAGAGAGTTTCCATCTGTGGCGCTTCCGCCATATGAAAACGGTGGAGCGGATCATCGGCTTTAAGTCGGGCACCGGCGGTTCCAGCGGCGTCAGCTTCCTGAAAAAGGCGTTGGACCTGACCTTTTTCCCCGAACTGCTGGACGTGCGTACCGAAATCGGCGCCTGAGATAAAGAGAGAGGATAAGGGCGATGAGCGTGAGGATTATCGATAAAGCGGCGGAGAAGGTGGTGGGGGTAAGAGTGGTGGGGCCGTATCCGCAGACCATCCCGCAGGGTTCGCAGCAACTGCTGGCATGGCGGCAGCGTCACGACGTGCCGTTCGGCAAATGGCTGGTGTTGTACTGGGACGATCCGGCGGAAGTGGCGTCGGAAAAGCTGCGCGCCGACGTGGTGATGAGCGTGGCGGACGATTTCGCGCTGCCGACGGGCAGCGCGGGTATGACCGTGCAGACGCTGCCCGCCGGGCAGTACGCGGTTTACCGCGTACGCATCAGCGATGGCGATTTCGAACGGGTATGGGGCGAGTTTTACCAGAAGCTGCTGCCGGCCAGCGGCTATCAGCCGGTTGAGGGGGTGAGCTATGAACACTATCTCAACGATTGCGAGGCCGACGGCTATTTCGACCTCGAGATTTACCAGACGGTGAAAAAGTGGTGAAGGGGAAATGATAAAGAAGGCTGAATCGATAGGGGATATCGATTCAGCCTGTGATTGTCATTCCTGTTCGGTTTAGGAGCGGTGACAAGAGGAGGGAGTGTCACTCGCACTGACGTATAGGCCGTTTGATATCTATACAGTGTAGGTAGATAGGCCAAGTCTCACTTTAGCGCCTTGGAATCAAGTGCCTTGGAATCACTCGGTGGCGGTTGTGGTGGCTATTTCCCCCAAGTTCCTTTTTGATTCATTAATATCTTACCGTTCTTTATAACTGTCAGTGTGTTATCAATTTTACTGAGCATGTAGGTCGTCGATGCATTTTTAAACTCATAACTGATTATTGGGCATGGGGCTGTATTGCAATCAGCACGTGTCACTTTTCCCTGCAAAGTTACAGCAGCACCATCTTTTTTACGCTCTCCATAATAAGTAGCATCATTACAGTTTCCTTTACTGATGCAAACAGTCATGAGCTTGATAGAGAATGACTGTGTGTCAAAGTATTCTTCCTCAGTCCTCACCTTATTTCTTTTGCTGTCTGAGGAAAAATGCATGTCTTTGAAGCGTGCAGCCCAATGCAGAATATCATTATTAATAGGGGAATCTTTATCAGATGATTTGTAATTTATGATATCAGAATCAGGTACAACCCAGGCGGCATAAATTTTCCCATCGGGATTGATGACCAGAGCAGAGGCATTTTCCAGATAAAGATCTTTTAGCCATCCTTCAACAAATAACCCACCACCTGGGGTTGAATGAGGTTCACCGAACACATCAAAGTTGTTGATGTACTTTTCATAGTCTTGACCCAGTATGCTTTTAAGATTGTCAGTGACCGCTTTATCGTTGACCAGCCCGCTTACTGTGTTGGTTTTGTTATATTGTAACAGGTCTATCGCTGATGTGGATTCAATGGAGCAAAGCAAAGAAGCAGCAAACAATGTAGGTAATAAGATTTTTTTGAACATAAATCACTCGTTTGATAATTTTAAAAATTCTTCTGCTTCCCGGGCATACCGCTTTTGAAGGCCATTACCATAACGTGCCCACCAGTTGTACTGTTTACCACCCTGCGTCGTGATGGTATCTCCATATATTGCTCTATCGTATTCTACCCGAGCTTTAAGTAAATTATCCTGAAAGCTTTCCGCCGACATACTTTCAATTTTGGCTATTGCCTCCGACGTTAAGGTATCAGCCTTAACTATTCGTCCGGACTCCATGGAGTTCAGGATCGCTTGTGCGCCAGATGAGCCACGCATATGTGCCAATGAAGTTATTGCCCCTTGTTTTCCTGGATCAGAAAAGTTCAGTGCACCTGCAGACTTCGCTGATGCGCTCATTGCTTTGGATACTTCCTCAAACTCTTCAGCGCTGCCTTGGCCGTATTGGTTACGAGCAGCAAGGATTTTGTCATAAGCATTGCCATTTCCTTTTCTGAATCCGTATAACTCACGGCGCCCACCTTGTTCTCCAGCACTCCCTTCAGAGGCCATGACCGATTCAACAACCCGATTATCAATTCTGCCGGGTTTTGTTGTCGATTGAGCATTTTGCGTGATAGATGCCGGCGCCGCTGCCGCCGCCCGAGGGGCGGCGTTAACCGGCTTTCCCGGCGAACGAATTACCTACTCTTTAGGGAACAGCTGATCGACGGCGCTCTGGATTGCCGCCTGATGGCCACCGCCCGGTGCGGCGGTGCGCGCGGCGCCGCCAGGCTGGTTGAGATCCAGCTGGCCGCCGGTGTTGATCGCGCCATCCTCTTTTACCGTGATATTGAAACTGGTGCCGGTGATGTTGATTTGGCCGTCCGCCAGCAGTTCGATCACGCTTTCGCCGCACTCGAGCCGCAGCGATTCGCCGGAGCCGAGGGTAAAGGCATTGACCACGGCGTCGCTGCGCGTTTTGCCGGTCAGCGCGGAGGATTCACCTTTGACGCCGGTCGCCTGATTGAGCACCACCCGTTTGATCTGGTTACCGCCCACCAGATGCGTGTGATCGTTAGCGATGGTGTGGCTTTCATCGTTTTTCACCTGGGTGTCCATGTTGCGCTCCGCCTGGATCCACACCTGTTCGGCGCCGGCCTTGTCTTCGAAACGCAGGGCGTTGGCGTTGTCGGCGGTGCCGTCCTTGGTGCGGCTCATAAAGCCCATCTGGGTGGCGGCGGCCGGCAGCGCCCACGGCGGCATGCTGGCTTCGTTATAGACGCGCCCGGTGACGATCGGCCGATCCGGATCGCCGTTGATAAAGTCCACCACCACTTCGTCGTTCACGCGCGGGATCTGCACGCCGCCGTAGCCTTGGCCGGCCCAGGCGCTGGAGACGCGCACCCAGCAGGAGCTGCCGTCGTCTTTCGGCCCGAAGCGATCCCAGTGGAACTTCACCTTGATACGGCCGTATTTGTCGGTCCAAATCGATTCGCCGGCCGGGCCGACCACCCGGGCGGTCTGCGGTCCGTGGGTTTTCGGCCAGGTGGCCTGCTGCGGCGGGTGCCAGGGCACGTCCGCCGGCAGGACGATGAAGTCGATGCGGTGTTCGCTGCTCTGATCGTCGCCGCTGGCGTAGCGATTCTCTTTCAGATGGTAGCTGGCCTGCAGCGTCAGATATTCGCGATTGTCGTCGGCATGCGGGGCGTTATACAGCGTGAAGGTACTGCCGGGGGCGATGCCCATGGCGGTGGCGGTGCCTCGGATCTGCTGATGTTCGGCCTGCCAGGCTTCCTGGCGCACGCGGGCGTAGAACTCCCCCTGCTGATGCTCGGTATAGCGGCCCGGCCAGTCGTAAACGTCGATTTGCCCCGGCGTCGGCGAGACCGGGTTTTGCCGCGCCTGGAACAGCCAGGCGTTCGGTTTGCGGAAATCGTAGTCGTCCAGGCTGTAGATGCCCGGCGTGACGCGATCGGACAACGTCCACTGGCTGATACCTTCCTCGCTGGTGCTGCCGCCCGACGGCGTCAGGTGGTAGGGGATCATCTCATAGCCGGGATAGGGCTGGTGATGGTGGGGGGCGTCCCCGAGCACCAGCGTGTGTTTGCCCATTTCATGTTTGAAATAGTAATAGATGCCCTCCTGCTCCATCAGGCGGCTGATGAAGTTGAAGCTGCTTTCGTTGTACTGCACGCAGTAGCCCCACAGGCGATAGTCGCCGGTCAGCTGATCTTCCAGCTGCACGTTGTGCTCCGCCAGCAGGGTCTTGACGATCTGCGGCACCGTCTGTTCCTGGAAGATGCGGAAATTGCGGTCTTTGGTCATCGGCCACAGATCCGGCTGCACGTGCAGGTTGTACACCGCGTAGCGCGTGCCGCCGATCTCTTCGCTGCTGACGGCGATGGCGGTGATCTTACCGTTCAGGTAACGCGGGGCGCTGAGAAAGCCCTGGGTCGGAATTTCCAGCGTCAGCGGTTGGCCGAGCAGCGCTTTGCGATCGAGGCGCGCGTCGGTGCTCAGCAATTCAATAGAGAAGTCGAAAGGAGTGGAAAGCGCTTCGATACCGTCCAGCGAGCGAAACAGCAGTTGCTCCTGGCCCAGCGGCGTGTGCGCAATAATGCGATCCAACATGAGAACGTCCTCTGTGATTGACGTCATGCCCTGCATACTCCGGCGTTGCAGCGGCCTTGCCGCGCGGCCAATGAGGGGCAGTTGCTCGTCAGTCTCATGAAATAGGTGAAACCCCGCCGAGGCGGAGTTTCAGAACGGGATTAGCCGGCAGTGGCCGGGTTGACCAGCCAGGTGCCGGCGGTGTCGATGCTGAGCTGCTGGCGGCGGAGCCGATCGTTGTGACGGATCTCCAGCTGATAGCGGCCCGGCGCCAGGTTCAGGCTGGCAAAGCCGTTTTCGCCCGGCGTCACCTGCTGCGGCTTGCCGTCGAGGCTGACCTGCTCACCCGGTTGCAGTTTGAAGTACACCAACGCCACCGGTTGCGCCGGCGGCGCCGCTTTTTCAGGTTCCGCCGCCGCAGGCTGCGCGGTTTGCGGCGCGCTCGGCTGCTGCGTCAGGGTTTTCTGCGCCGGTGACGCCTCGCTGTTTTGAGCGACGGCCTGGGCATCGTCCTTGCCGCCGCTCAGCCAGGCGATCGCGCCGATCACCAGCAGCGCGGCGACGCCGGCGCCGGCCATCATCGGGCGCGAGAATTGGGTGCCGCGCGCGGTAACGGTGCCGGCTGCGGCCGCAGCGGCGGCCGGGTTGGCGGCGACCAGCAAGTTCTCCGGCGCGGCGGCCGGGGTGCTGATGATTTCGTTTTCATCGGCGATCGGCAGATGCAACAACTCGGCCATTTCGTCAATGGTCTGCGGGCGGTCTTCCGGCTTCAGCGCCAGCGCGCGATCGACGGTGCGCAGCAGCTCCGGCGAGTAGCCGGCGGGGCGGCGCTCGGTCAGCGGCTGGTAGCTGTCTTCGATGCTGCGCACCACGCTGACCGGCGGCGGCGAACCGACGATCAGCGTGTGCAGCACGGCGCCGAGCGCGTAGATATCGGTCCACGGCCCTTGTTCGCCGTCGCTGTTCTCGGTGTACTGCTCGATCGGCGCGAAGCCCGGTTTGAGCATGATCTCCGTTTCGTCCGACAGGTTGCCGATCTCTTTGCGCGCCGACCCGAAGTCCAGCAGCACCGGCAGCTGGCTCTCCTGGATCTGGATGTTATCCAGCGAAATGTCGCGGTGCAGATAGCCTTCCTGATGGATGGTGTTGATGGCGCTGAACAGCGGCGGCAGCAACCGGCGGATCCACGCCTCGTCGATTTTCTCCGGCTGCTGCGCCTGCAGGTTTTTCAGCGTGGTGCCGCTGTAAAACTGGGTGCCCATATAGGCGGTGCCGTTCTCCTCCCAGAAGCGCAATACGTGCAGCAGACCGGGATGCGAGAAGCGCGCCAGCAGACGCGCCTCCTGAATAAAGCTGTTCAGCCCGGCCTGGAAAGTTTTGCCGAAGCGTTCGCCGCGCAGCCCGATGCTGAGATCGTCGTTGCGTTTCGCCAGCGAGGTTGGCATGTACTCCTTGATGGCGATGGTGCGTTCCAGTTGGTGATCGTAGGCGCGGTAGACGATGCCGAAGCCGCCTTCGCCGATCGCTTCCTGGATCTCGAATTCATTGAATCGATAGCCGCTCGGCAGGCTGTTCGAATTCGGTTTGGTTATCCCGGTTCCCGACATAGTGATGACTCTCTGTGTTCAAAGGGCCGCCGTCTCGGCGGCCGCGGCGTTATGCCTGAAATTGACAAATGAATTCGTTGTTCTGCAGCGCGATATGCAGCTGGCGATAGCGCTGGTCGTTGGCGCTGCCGGTCAGCAGGGTGTGGCTGATCTGCGGCAGCAGGGTGTTGGTCAGGATGGCGTCGACCATGCGGCCGCCGGACTCCACCTCGGTGCAGCGGCTGACGATCTGCTCGATGACCGCATCGTCGAAGGTGCAGACGATGTCGTGATTCTCCGCCAGGCGACGCTGAATGCGGCCCAATTGCAGGCGCACGATGTTGCCCAGCGTGGCGTCGGTCAGCGGGTAATACGGCACCACCAGCAGGCGGCCGAGCAAGGCGGCCGGGAACACCGACAGCAGCGGTTGGCGCAGCGCGCCGCTCAGCGCCTCCGGCTCCGGCAGCAGCTCCGGATCGCTGCACAACCCGGCGATCAGATCGGTGCCGACGTTGGAGGTCAGGATGATGATGGTGTTGCGGAAATCGATATGACGGCCTTCGCCGTCCTCCATCCAGCCCTTGTCGAACACCTGGAAGAAGATTTCATGTACGTCCGGATGCGCCTTTTCGATCTCGTCCAACAGCACCACGCTGTAAGGACGGCGGCGAACCGCCTCGGTCAACACGCCGCCCTCGCCGTAGCCGACATAGCCGGGCGGCGCGCCTTTCAGCGTCGAAACGGTGTGCGACTCCTGGAATTCGCTCATGTTGATGGTGATGACGTTCTGCTCGCCGCCGTACAGGGTTTCCGCCAGCGCCAGCGCGGTTTCGGTTTTGCCGACGCCGGAGGGCCCGGCCAGCAGGAATACCCCGACCGGTTTGTTCGGATCGTCCAGCCGCGCTCGTGAGGTGCGCACCCGGCGGGCGATCAGATCCAGCGCATGGCGTTGGCCGATGACGCGCTGATTCAGGGTGTCGGAGAGCTGCAGCACCGCTTCAATCTCGTTTTTCACCATGCGGCCCAGCGGGATGCCGGTCCAGTCGGCCACCACCGCCGCCACGATGTTGGCGTCGACGGCGGCGAAGATCAGCGGCGCTTCGCCCTGCAGCGCGCTCAGCTGCTGCTGCAGTTCGCCCAATTGGGCGCGCAGCGCGTCGGCATCAGGGCGCGTTTGCGTCTCTTCGTCGGTGCTCGCCTCTTCTTGGGCGTGCAGTTGGGCGCGCAGCGTGATGATCTGCTGGATCAGCGCCAGCTCCTGCTGCCAACGCTCGGTCAACTGTTCGAGTTCCTGGCGCAGCGCGGTCAATTGGGCTTCAATCTCCTGCGGGCGCAGGGGATCGCCGATGCCGACCTTGGCCTCGCGGCGGGCGATATCCAACTCTATCTGCAGCGCATCGATGCGGTGGCGGCAGTCTTCGACCTGGGCGGGCTCGGCATGTTGGCTGACCGCCACGCGCGCGCAGGCGGTATCCAGCAGCGCCACCGCCTTGTCCGGCAACTGGCGGGCCGGAATATAGCGATGGGACAGCCGCACCGCGGCGTCCACCGCTTCATCCAGCAGCAGCACGCGGTGGTGTTGCTCCAGCGGGCTGACGGTGCTGCGCAGCATCAGCAGCGCTTTGTCTTCGCTCGGTTCGTGCACCTGCACCACCTGGAAACGGCGGGTGAGCGCGGGATCCTTCTCGATGTATTTCTTGTATTCCGACCAGGTGGTGGCGCCGATGGTGCGCAGTTGGCCGCGCGCCAATGCCGGTTTCAGCAGGTTGGCGGCGTCGCCGGTGCCCTGGGCGCCGCCGGCGCCGATCAGGGTGTGAATTTCGTCGATAAACAGGATGATCGGCGTCGGGCTGGATTGCACTTCGTCGATCACCGCCTGCAGCCGTTTTTCAAACTCGCCCTTGACGCCGGCGCCGGCCTGCAGCATGCCGATGTCCAGCAGGCACAGCTTCACGTCGCGCAGCTGCGGCGGCACGTCGCCGGCCACGATGCGCAGCGCCAGGCCTTCCACCACGGCGGTTTTGCCGACGCCGGCCTCGCCGGTCAGCAGCGGGTTGTTCTGGCGGCGGCGCATCAGAATATCGACGATTTGTCGGATCTCTTCATCGCGGCCGGCCACCGGGTCGATCTCGCCGTTGCGCGCTCTGGCAGTCAGATCCTGGGCATACTGCGCCAGCACGCTTTCACCGCTGCGCGCCGCGCCGGGCAGGGGCTCGGCGCCGCTTTGCGCCGCCGCATCCTGGGCGTTTTCCGCCGAGTGAGCGGTAATGGCGGCGAACTGTTCCATCAGCAGATCGGCGTTGATGCGCTCGAACTGCGGGGAAATGGCCTTCAGCAGGTGGCGCAGGCTGTAGGTTTTCAGAATGCCGAGCAGCAGGTGGCCGCCGCGGATGCGCGCCGCGCCGAACTTCAATGAGCCATAGACCCAGGCGCGTTCTACCGCGCTGTCGATGTGCTCGGACAGATCGGAGATGGCGCTGGCGCCGCGCGGCAGGCGATCGAGCGCCTCGACGATGTCGCGCGCCAGCTGCGCCTCGTCCAGCGCGAAGTGGCGAACGATCTGCTGCAGATCGCCGTCCGGCGATTGCATCAGCTGATGCAGCCAGTGCGCCAGTTCGACGTAGGGGTTACCGCGCAGCTTGCAAAACGCCGTCGCACTTTCCAGAGAGGTGAATAACAGGCTATCCAGTTTGCCAAATAATACCGAGCGGCTGATTTCAGACATGGTTTTCCTCAGGTCTCAGAGTGGCCTGGCGCCGCAGGGCGTCGGCCGAAATAGGGTCAGAACGGGTTTTCCAGCGGTTCAGGGCTGAAGATCAGATCGTCAAGATCGCGCTGTCGTCGATGGTCGGCCAGCCAGCTGCTCAGGCCCAATCGCTGCGCGCCGCCGAGCTGGATGCCGTGCGCCTGCTCCTTCGCCAGGATCAGGCGCACTTCCCAGACGAACTCGATACCCAGGTATTGGCGCACCCAGTCGCGCAGTTGCCGGCACAGGTCGGCGCCGGGCAGAAAGCGGTCATAGTCCTGCTGCGGCATCGGCCCCAGCTCGATGCGGAACTTGTGCTGAATATCCCGCACCGCGATGCCGAGAAAGGCCGACTCGCCGAGCCGCGGCGCGCCGCGTCCGGCCTTGAGCCGCGCCTGCTCGCGCGGCTCCACCCGCAGCCAGTGCGGCACGTTTTCGACGATGCGCACCGGCACTTTGAAATACTGCTGCAAAATTTTGCTCAGGCCTTCCGGATCGCGGCTGTGGCGAATCAGATGACCGGCCATAAAATGTTTAGCGTGGGCGTTGATGCTGTCGCGCTCTTGCTGCGCCGGCTGGCCGATGCCGATCAGGCTCGACAGGTACTCGTCGAAGCGCCGGTTGTCCGGGCGATCCAGCGATACCGTCGGCTGCGCGTCGGCCCAGGCGCGGTAAAACAGCAGCGTCAGCCGGTGATGGAACAGATTGGTGAACGCCAGCAGGGTGGTGTCCTGATGGTGATACACCCGTTCGCGCACGTATTCGGTCAGGTGCAGCGGCAGCGGCCCGTTGGGGCCGAACAGGCCGAAACTGAAGATCGAAACGTCGTGCAGTGGGCTGTTGGCGCGCGGCGTCACCTGCGCCAGCGTGGACGGCGCGAACGACAGCGAAGGTTCCTGGCCCAGGCGTAGCATCTCGTGGCGCGGCAGCGGCGCGCGCCCCAGCAGGTAGGGCTGGCCGCCCTGGGCGTCGATGCGCCGCAGCAGTTGAAACAGATCGTGCTTGTAAGGTGCGCTGCGCAGCCGCGGCCAGAAGTCGTCCGGCAGGCGATACAGCGCGTTGATCTGCGGCGGCGCCAGTTCGGTGGCGATCATCTCCGCGCTCATATCAGCGTCCTTTTGCCCATGCGCGCCTGCCAGTGGGCGATCTCGCCGCGCTGCTGGCTGGAGAGCGTCATCTCGGTGAAGGTGTTCATCGCCACCAGGCGCGAGAACAGGCGCTCCAGCACGCTGCCGAGCAGGTAAGGACTGTTGCCGGAGAACGCCTGCTCATCGACCGTCAGATCGATGGCGATACCGCGCGCGAACACGATGGGGCCGGGTTCAGGCACTCGCCGATAGACCGGCCGCAGGTTGCAGTGGCGCACGCCCTGGATCTGTTTGGCGATCGCCGGCTCGCTCAGGTTGCCGTACAGCCCCAGCAGCTGGCGCAGGCTGGCGGCGCCCTGTTCCGGATCGCCGTCCATCATGCTGAGGTAATTCAGCTGCAGCTGACTGATCAACCGCCAGGTGATCATCCCTTCGGCCAGCGCCGGACGCGGCGGTGTAGGGCCTTTGCGCAGCGAGACCTGCTTGATCGGGATTGAATCGGGCATCACGAAATTGCCCTGATCCTGCTGCAACAGCATCAACGGCAGGTCGCGGCTGGTGCACAGCACGTCGGCGGTGAGGTATTTCAGATCGCTGTGCCACGGCGACTGCCGTTCGTCCACCAGCGATACGAACACTTCCGAACCGGCATAGCCGGTGCGGGTGCCGTAGCGGCGGGCGTGCTCCGACAGCGTGCGCTGTTCGCGCCGCAGCGAGAAGTAGGCGCCATAGTTGCCGTCGTCCGCGCTCAGGGTGCTGTAAAACGGCCGAAACTCTTGCTCGTAGCGTTTTTCGCTGGCGCTGCCGCCGAGCCGCTGCACCGAAAACACTTCGTAATCCAGCGGCCGGATATTGTCGACCACCAGATGGTATTCGTGGTTCTTTTCGTTGATCGCGATGCGTTCGGCCACTTTCGGAAACAGGTTGATCACCGGCGTGCAGTGCAGCGCCAAATGGGCAACGTCGACCACTCGTTCCAGCGCGGCGTCGTGCCTATCGAGCAGCACCACGATTTCGAACTGGCGCAGCGCCTTTTTCCTTTCGCGCACGCTTTGCAACAGCGGGCGCAGGCCGTTGACGCTGAAGAACTGGAAGCGCGCCGGGAAGGCGAAATATTCTTGCAGCAGCCGGTAGCCTTCGAAGTTGCGCAGATCGTTGGGCAGCAGCGCCTGATCGGCGGCAAAGCCTTCCTGTCGCAGCCCGTCCAACGCCAGCGCCCGCCGCTGCGGCTGAGCCTCCACCGTTTGGCAGACAAGCCCGACGCTGTGCTGCATCAGCAACTCCAGCAGCTGCTGCGCCTGCATGTCCGGCCCGGCCAGGTAAAACATCAATTGGTCCAGCTGCAGGTTGTTGAGCGTCACGCTTTCGTAGCACTCGAGCCGAATGCGCAGCGCGCTGACGCAGCCGCTGTGCTGCAGCCCCAGCGAGGCCAGCGGAATATCGGCCGGAATGCCGCCCAGCTCGACGCCGGCGATGCGCACCGGCTGCAGCGTGACGTCATGCGCCGTGGTGTAACTGCAGGTGATGCCGCTTTTCTTCAGCGTCTGGCTGTCCATCATGGTGCCGCGCGGCACCACGAAGCCGTTGCTGATATCGCCTTTACTGCTGTCCGGCTGCAGCTCGGCGATCGCCATCGACGGTGTCGGCGACAGGTAGTTGGGGTAGATGATCTCCAGCAAGCGCTGAGAAAAGCGCGGGAACTCGGCGTCCATTTTCAGCTGCACGCGCGAGGTGAGGAAGGCGAAGCCCTCCATCAGACGCTCGATATAAGGGTCCGCCACGTCGATGCCGCGCATGCCGAGACGGCCCGCGACCTTCGGGTACTGTTCGGCGAACTCGGCGCCCATCTCACGCAGATAGGCCAGCTCGCGGTTGTAATAATCTAACAGTTTACTGTCCATCGCCTTACCCTATGTCTTTCAGATCGAAGTGGCCGTTTTCCAGATCCACGTCGGTACGGAACAGAAACTCCAGCGGATAGGGCACGCACCACAGGCGGCCCTTGATTTCGATCGACAGCACGTTGTGCAGATCCAGCGAGCCGGTGTCCGAAATGCAGCGCACCTGCAACCCGTCGGGCAGAATGCGCGGCTCGAAATGGAGGATGGAATCGGTCAGCGCGCGCTGAATGTCCAGCCATTCGATGTCCGACATGCGCTTGCCCGCCAGCGAGGCGATGCCGTAATTCAGGGTGGAACGCCGCACCTGCGGAAAATCGCCGAGATCCAGATTGGATTCGCTGTTGACGCAGTTGAACAGCCACTGCAAATCGCGCAATACCCGGCGGCGCAGCTCGCTGTGCGACACCAGGTTGCGCACCTGCGCCTCCTGCTTTTTCTGCGGTTCGTCGTCGGTCAGCATATCGAGCAGCACCGGCTGCATTTTGTCGCGTGAAGTCAGGCGTTCGCTGTCCTGACGAGAGCGATAGCCCTGGCGGCGCAGATCGCCGCCGTCATAGTGGGGGGGGCGCTTGTCGTTCATGGTCAGGCGCTCGCGTCGAAGCTCAACTGCCGCAGGCTGTGCAGCGGGAATTCGTCGCTTTCGCTGAGCCAGGTCTTCAGGCCCAGCCCCGCATAGTGGGCGCCGTCGCCCAGCGGTTGCCATTCGGTGCGTTTGCCGAGCAGCAGCGCGTCGTCGCTGCCTTCGGGCAGCGGGTAACGGGCGGGCAGTTGGCATACCTGTTCGCGGCCGTCGGTCAGGCGCACCAGCGCATGGCTCCACACCAGATCGATGGCGCTCTGTGGCGCCTGGAACTGGATCGCGGCGATGTCGGCAAACGGCACCCAGTAGTAAACGCCGTTGAGCGCCAGCTCGCACACCGGCCCGAGGCGGCCGTCACCGTCGGTCAGCCAGTCGAAACTCAGCTGCCGCTCTTGGTCGCCTTCGGCCAGCATTAACCGCCCGGCGCCGGCCGGGGCGGCCTCCAGCGCCTCATCGCGCAGCGTCTGGGCCTGCTCGGCCGCCCCTTGCGCATCCTGATGCAGCGCCTGCACCATCAGTTTCAGCCAGGGATGCGCCTGCCGCAGCAGCGTCGGCGCGGCCGTGCCGGCGAATACCGCCTGGCGTTGCAGCTCGGCGTTGACCGACTGCATCAGCAGCAAGGTGGTTGGTTGGGCGATCGGTTTCAGCGCCTGCCAGGATTTCAACTGCGCGTTGGCGCGCGTCCAGTTACCGCTCAGACACAGCAGTTGCACCAGCGCGGCGCGCAGGTCGGCATCCGCCGGTTTTGCCTTGATATCGTTCTCGACGGCGGTGATGGCCGCGGCGATCGACTGGCCTTGCAGCATGCTTGCTAATGATTTCACAGGCTTTCCTTATAATCAGTGAGTGGCGCCGTTAACCGACAGGTAGCTGCCGCTGGCGGGATCGACCCGGTCTGCGGCCAACTGTTCCACCAGCTTGAAGGTCAGCGGGGCGGAGGCGCTCAGCAGCGGCTGCCAGGCGGTTTGCGCCTGCTGCACGCGCTGTGTGATCTTGGTCTCGTCGGCGGCGTCGACACGCGGCATTTCAACGATCGCTTCACCGTTGAACGCCCAGGCATGCAACTGCGGTTCGAAGGTCAGCAGCAGGAAGCTGCCCGGCGCCTGCGGGTTGCCGCCCAAAATGAGCCGTTGGGCGTTGGCGCTGACGACGGTCAGCGCGCGATCGCCGCCGTTAATCTTCGCCAGCGGGTAACCTTGCAGGAACCACAGCGTCGGCGAGAGGGTTTGCCCGCCGTGTTGCAGCGTGACCGCGCCGCTGCCTTGCAGCCAGCCGTCCTCGCCGCAGCGCAGCGCGTCGCCAGCGGGAATGAACAGCGAGCCGCCGGTGGCTTCGTCACCCCAGAAGGTGCGGAAGTGGCAGCCCTGCGGCAGGCTGAAACGCTGTGGCGGCGCGGTGTCCGCCTGCGCAGAGGTGACGGCCACCGCCGCAGGAATGGTCGGCGGCGGCGGGGTTTGCGGCTGCTCGGCGGTCTCTTGCTTGACCACCGGTTTCCAGCCGCGCGCTTTGGCGGCTTCGCCGGTCGCCAGCTTCTCACCGCGCTTGTCGGTCAGCGTCCAGGGCAGATGACCGGCTTTTGGGCACTGCTTTTCCAGCAGATTGCCGACGCGGGGCAGAAAGTCGTTCAACACGGCCGGATCTTTGCCTTGCGCCGAGACGATGCGCAGCGGGATGCTTTTGCCGCACCAGCTTTCCGGATTGCTGTTCTTGACGTCATCAATAAACACTTCCAGCTTCTGGCTGGGGGAGTAAACCAGGCGATAGTTCATCGCCTGCGCGGTCGGTACCGCCATCAGGGCGACGAGCCCCGGCATCCAGTATTTCATAGTGAACCTTGCTGTGAATGTGCGCCGACTCAGTCGCGGATGAGAAACCGTTCCGCATCCGCCAGCGAATGCAGCAGGGTGGTTTCCTGCGGTGAGCCAATCCAGACGGCGATAGCGCTGTAGTTATCGCTGTTATTGTTTTTCTTCCATGCCTGCTGCATCAGGGCGATCCACTCGCTGGGGGAGTTGACCATGTGCAGCGACTGTTCCAGTTCGGCCTGGCTGAAGCTGTGCCAGAAGCCGTCGGTGCACAGCAGGAAAACGTCGCCGTCTTCCAGCTGCAGCACGTCGCTGTAGGTGGCGTCGCGCTCTTCGTTGAGCCCCAGCGCGAAATACAGCAGGTTGCTGTTGATGCCGTTGGTCTGATAACCGGCGTCCTGCATCTGTTGGATCAGGCTGTGGTCGGTGGTGACGGCATGCAGGTAGCCGCGGCGGAACAGGTACAGGCGGCTGTCGCCGGCGTGCGCCCAGTAGGCCAGCTGGTAATCGCGATCGATAAACAGACTGACCAGCGTGGTGCCCATCTTGCTGTATTCGTCCGACTGCCGCTGCTGCTGGTGGATGGCGGCATTGGCGCGCGTAATGTGCTGACGAATGCTCTGGGCGTTAAGGTGCTTTTCGCCGTCGAAGTTTTGCAAAATGGTGTCGCGCGCCAGTTTGGCGGCGATATCGCCGCCCGGAAAACCGGCGATGCCGTCGCACACCACGAAGCAGGCGGCGCGGTTGCCGAGCACCTCGCCGGTCTGATCCTGGTTGGAGGCGCGGCCGCCCTGATTGGAGGTAGAGGCTATGGTGATATTCATTACGCGTCCGGTTTGGTCTGTGAGTCTTTGTATTGATTCACTTCAACGTCATAGGCGTGCAGGAAGGCTTCGCCGAACAGAGTGTGGAAATCGTCCTCGATTTCGCCGGAGGTTTGCTGATAGTTCTTCACAAAGTAGTCCCACAGCGCGGCCTTGCGGTTGGCGGGCAGCGACAGACGCGGCGCCACGCCTTCCTTGCGCGCTTCCTCTTCGAGGCGCTCCGGGTTGAACGACTGCAGCATGGCGGCGATGATGGCGCGAATGCCGGCGATCATCCCCAGCTGGTGCGCCTGCAGGTCGATCAGCGCATCGCGCACCGCCTGTTCCGGCGGCATAAAGCCCGGCATCTGGCTGCCGAACATCTGCATCAGCACCGTTTTCCCCGAAGGCAGCAGTTTGAACGGGTTGTTGGCCTCGTCGAGGATCATGGTCATCTCAGCCTTCACGCCGCGCTTGAGGATCGAGCGGGATGAGAGCAGGGCGACGGTGCCTTGCGAGAACAGGCTCAGCAGGCGGCCGGCCTGGCGGATCTGTTGTTCGTCGAAATGCGGCTGCGGCTGCAGATCGTCGAGACCGATGCCTTGCAACAGCGCCGTCAGCAGCGGCCCCTCCAAGGTGTCGCCATTCGGCGCGGCGGCGTGCTGCCGCTGGGCGGACTGGTAGGCGACCGGATCGATGCCCAAGCGGTTGCCCTGGCGCGGGCGCGGAGGTTGCGCAGGCGGTTCCTGCTGGCTGAACTGCGGTGCGGGTTGGGGCTGCGGCTCGGGTCTCTGCACCGGCGGCGGCGTCGGTTGAGGGCGCGGCGCTTGCGGTTGTGCGGCGATCGGCGCCGGTGGTGGGGACGGCGGTTGTGCCGGTTCCTCCGGCTGAGCCAGCGGCACGGCGCCGCCCATCAACAGCCCCAGCGGGTCGTTGCTGTTTAACGTCTCTGGCGAAGCGGGCGCGGATGAACCGCCGAACAGCGCCAGCGGATCCAGCTCTTGTTCCGGTTGCTGCGCATTCTGGACGGGGGGAGCCGGGCGCGGTGGCGCAGCCTGCTCCGCCAGCAGCGCGCTGGGGGTGGTGTCGGCCAGGATATGCTCACGCTCAAAAGTGGAGTCGGTGTTGAATAGGGCGGCCGGATCGGTTTGCTGTTGCTGCAATTGGCGCAGATCGACATCGCCCGCCAGCTGCGCCAGCGGATCGGCCGGGTTCAGCTCGCGAGCGGGGGTATCCAGCAGCGGATGGCTGTCTGGATTGGCGATCGGCGGCGGTGTGACGGCGGCCGACGCATTCGGCGTAAATTCTTCCACCAGGCTGTCCCAGATTTCGTTGGGGATCGGCGCGGCGGATTTTTCTTTGGCGGCGGCTGCAGGGGCCGCAGCAGCGGCAACGGCCTTGGCCACCGGTTGAGCCTGCGGCGCGGCGTGCTGTTGCAGCGCGCTGACTTCAATCTGGTAATCGTCGATGCCGAGCACGTCGCCATCCTGCAGTTCAACCTGGCGGCCACGCTCCAGCGGAATATCGTTCAGCAGCACGCGGGTGACGTTGCCGCGATTGGTGATGCGGCATTCGCCGTCAGAGGAAATGTGCACGATCGCCTGCAGACGGGAAATGGCGCGCTCTTCGTCCGGCAGCACCAGGTTGTTGTCCACGCTACGGCCGATGGTGCCGCCCGGCGGCAGAAAATCGCAACTGCTTTGCGGCGGAACCTGGCCGCTTTTATTTTTTACAATGGAAAATCGCATAAGGCATTCCTGCTGATGGGGATTTTAGACTGCTTTGGGCGTATGTTGATTTAGTCATCTAATCAGATGGCTAACTTCGATTCTTTTCTTCTTTGCAATAGGTGTTTTTTGGTAGTTGAGTTAAGTAGATAAAGGTGAACATCAAACTGCCGTAGTGAATAGAGTCATAGTTATCGTTGCCTATTGGGTAGAAAAGATTAAGAAAATCATTTCCATATGCAAAAATTGAGAGCTGTAGGACTCCCATAACAACAACAATGAGACAGTTGAAAACAAACAATGGATAATTGTGTTTGCGTGCCGATATTTTTTTTAAGTAATATAATGCCACTAAAATTATGAGTGACAATGAAAAGTAGGAAAATAAGAATCCATATGAGTAAGTTGATAGCGTGACGTCTGGAGTCATTTTCTTTGGTTGTCCTTTATGAGTTCGTACATCCCGCTGCCGGTTGTTAAATCTGATATAACCTCAATCGTCAAACCTGTTCGGCCCATCTCTTGCCAACCACGAATAAAGTCGCTATTGATATTCCTATATAATCTCCAGGCATCTGGTTTTAATGTTTTCCTGATCATTCCATATCCAGATAGGCTAAGATCTACAGTGCCATAAATTGTATCCGCAGCATCCTGACTATATCCTAGTGCTTTTGCAGTATATCGATAGGCATTTCTGACACTGCCTGATTTATCTTTTCGGAAAAGTAAATAGTAACCGTTTTCATAAATATTGTTAGTACCTTGAGCAATCAGCGGTAAGCCAAAACCGCCACACGCCATACCGAGAGTCGCTGCACAAGTACCGACTCCGGCGAATATTTGTGTTCCTCCACCGACAAAACCTATCTGCTTCAAAATAAGGTTGGTGGTGTTGTTACTCTTCTTTTTTTCTATTGATATATAGAGCGTATTTCTTCCTGCGTCGATAGCAAAAGCTTGGCGTTTAAGATGATTAGTCTCGTCTTCAATGTCCCTGATTGCCCCAGCGTAGGATGTGCAGTGTATACTGATATCCCTTTGTGCAAACTGAATAAGTTGGTCTATTTCCAGTGAGAAATTAGCTCTTGATTCGTTGGTGTATAGATACTGTCGTGAAAACGTTCTTGATAGTTTTTTGAGTTCATCGACAGATCTATCCAGATCTGCTTTTGTTTTGTATTGCATCAGGATTCCTTTCCTATTTTTCTAAACTAACATTTATTATATGTAAGGATGCGTATTTATTATCAGTTGTCGTCTTTCCCTTGGTACTTCTTGATGATGGCTTGCAACGCTTGGCTATGTACAAGATCGATGCACTTGGCCATCGTCATCGGCTCCCCAGACATGCTGTCATAGGGCTTTGCCAGAAATTCTTTTGCCAGCGCCCTGACGGCGGTATGCGCCTCCAGAGAATAATCGCCGAACTCCATGTAACCCCGAGCAGCGGCTGCGGCATCGTTTTTGACTTCTTTTGCTGAGTACCCCTCGGCGATACAGACGCTAAGCGCGTAGTTTTTGAGGTACTCGGCAGAGGAGTACTTTTCGTTGGCGGAAGCTTCAGTATTCAATACCGCCAACATGAGTAGGAACGCAGTTTTAATCGTGTGACGTAAGTGCATCGATTCGTTTTTGCATCGTATCGGCCAGGCAATCTTTGTCATCTCGGCATTTATCCCTTTGCAGTAACCAAGATTTTTGCGTGCTGTTTAAAGAGGCTGCCAGTTTTTTATCTCCTACATCGGTCGCCTGCTTTTTTGCCAACAGCCAAGCTTGAGAAACGCTTTTGTCATAGGCGGATAAATTGAAGTCTGAGCAGATAGTTTTTTCAACAACGCTTGTAGATTTAGCGCAGTCAAAAGACGCTACAGGTTTAGGATCTTTCGGTAACCGTTCTAATTGCAGTAGCGAACCATCGTACCAATTAACCAGCATTTTTTGTGGATTGAGAGCGGCAAAGCTGGAGCCTGCACCATTATCGGATGGGCCGAATGATCCGGAGTGACAAGCGATCTTGAAAAGAGAGACTTCTGCTTGGCCGTTTTCTTTCAATGCATAGTTTTTAGCCGAGATGCTTTTATCTCCGCCCATCGACTTGCCGATGAATTGATTTAGCGTGCTTCTCTCAATACTTAAGGTTGGCGCTGTGCAGACGTCTTTTTCCGGCAGATTGTTTTCTATTGATTGAGCGGAAATATTGATCACTCTTCCTAGTAATCGAGGATCGTTAAATTGATAGCTAAGCGTGCGGGTAGTCTCATTGTCTATGTTGACCTGAGTCACTTGCCATAAGCCATCAATAGTTGATGATGTTGGGGCATTAACGTTTTTTTCTGCTGCGTATGTACTGAACGATAATAAGACGCTACTGATGAGAAATTGATGTTTACTCAATTGAGTGATGTCCTTATCTCTGCAAAATACTGTCCTTAGTTTGCTAATAAACCTCCCCATAATGGGGAGGTTGTATAACAATTAAGCTTCGCGGTTTTCCTTGATGTTCCAACCTGCGCTGCTTTCGGCGCCTTTGCCGCCTTTGTCGCTCTGCTCCCAGTACTGCTGTTTCACTTTCGCCGCCTGGAAGGAGTAGGTGACGCCCACGGTGTCTTCGCCGCCTGCACCGGTGTACTGCACGGCGGTGACCAGCACGTCTTCCAGGGTGATTTTTGCGTATTCAACCTGGGTGCCGCCCGCCTTGCAAACCGACAGCTCAATCTTGGTCAGGTGTTTGCCGCTTGAGCAGTGTTTCAGCAAGGCCGGGGTTGACTTGTCGATCAGCGCGTTGACGTGCAGATCGTTGAAGCACACTTTACCGGCGCCACCGCCGCCGCCAACGCCCATATTGCCCGGTTGAGAAGCGCCCCAGGAGAAAGAAGTAATGTCGGTCCAGCCTTTGTGATTCGAATCTTTGGATTCGCCGCTGGCACCTTCAACTTTCAGGAACATATCAATAGCCATAGTTTCTTCACTCTTTATTAAGGGTTAACAGTAGTATTAACGTTACGTTGAAAAACTCAGGTAATAGCAGCAGGAATTGCAAGTGTGGTAATGCATTACCAATTTATATCCTTGTGCCATGCACCTTCTTAAATACCGAAAACTATCGGTACGGGTTACCGAGCCACTATTAAGTGCTAATGGCTCAATGCTTGATTATTTCGCGTTATCTTGATTCCACGTGCGATCTGGATTGCCTGCAATGAGCTGTCGGGAAAGCTTGTCCAATTCCGGACTATGGTACAACCGCAGGCAGTTTAAGGTGACACCTTGACTCTTGCCTTTGGTTTCACTGTGAAACTCATTGACTCTGGATTTATATTTGCCGATGAGAGCATTGATTTTCTCATCACCTGATTCGATATCGAATGGCATCCATTCTCTCATCGCATTCGCCGTTCTGGCTGCATCAAGAGAGAACGCTTTATCCGAATCGGAGACCTGTGCCAGGCAGCGTGACAATGCCAGTTCTTTTACGACCTGGTGATAAGGCATCTGTTTGATAAATGCCACCGGATCTTGAATGTCCTTGGCGAGCGATGACTGCGAGAGCCCCAACAAGGTAGTTGCCAATCCGATTGTGATTAACTTGTTCATGGCAACTCCCAAAAATTGGCTCGCGGAGTAGAGTAATTGGTTCCGGGCTCATTGAAATAGCAATGATCTGAACAACTGTTTCCGTTCCAGAAAGTGGCGTGCCCGCCCGCATTTCCCCAACCTGATACTTCAAAAAGTATTAATCCTTTTTTGTTGGCCAGTTGCGTAACAGGTAATTGAGGGTAATTAACAATCATGTCAGGTTTTCCCCACGTTTTAGTCAGGTAGGGAATCAAATCCCGCACGCGGAAAAAGTACCATTTTTTATCTGCGCCTGAGACGGTTAACTGACCTATTCTGGGAACTGGATGGCCTGTGTAATTGAGCACGTAACTCATCCTTACGGCACAGCTGTTTTCCCAGCCACCTGATTCGGCGGGTATCTCAAAGTTTCGTTTTACGGCACCGCCAATCGTATTTTTAACTTTTCCCAGAGGATCGTTTGGATCATAAATATTTTTAGCCGCAGTCCAGGCAGCCAGAAAACGGGGTCTTGTTCCCATGATTTACCTCCATGTTTTATTTATCAGGCCGCACTATCGCGGCCTGACTTCAGTCCATCAGGACGCGTCGTTTTGTTTCAGCGAAGGCAGCTTCGACACCAGGCGCAGGGAGACGGTCAGGCCTTCCAGCTGGTAGTGCGGGCGCAGGAAGAACTTGGCACTGTAGTAGCCCGGGTTGTCTTCGATCTCTTCCACCTGCACTTCCGCCGCGGCCAGCGGTTTGCGCGACTTGGTTTCCTGCGATGAGTTGGCCGGATCGCCGTCCACGTAGTTCATGATCCAGTCATTCAGCCAGCGCTCCATATCGTCGCGCTCGCGGAAGGAGCCAATTTTGTCGCGCACGATGCACTTCAGATAGTGCGCGAAGCGGCAGCAGGCGAACAGGTATGGCAGGCGCGCGGAAAGCTGGGCGTTGGCGGAGGCGTCGGCGTCGTAGTATTCCGCCGGCTTCTGCAGCGACTGCGCGCCGATAAAGGCGGCGAAGTCGGAGTTTTTGCGGTGCACCAGCGGCATAAAGCCGTTTTTGGCCAGCTCGGCTTCGCGACGATCGCTGATGGCGATCTCGGTCGGGCACTTCATGTCCACGCCGCCGTCGTCGCTCGGGAAGGTATGGCACGGCAGGTTCTCCACCGCGCCGCCGGATTCCACCCCTCGAATGGCGGTGCACCAACCGAACTCTTTGAACGAACGGTTGATGTTGGCGGCCATGGCGTAGGCGGCGTTGGTCCAGGTGTAGTTGCCGTGGGTCGCGCCGTCGGTATCTTCTTCGAAGTCAAACTCGTCCACCGGATTGGTGCGGATGCCATACGGCAGGCGCGCCAGGAAGCGCGGCATCACCAGGCCCAGGTAGCGCGCGTCTTCCGATTCGCGCAGGCTGCGCCAGGCGGCGTATTCGGTGTTCTGGAAAATCTTGGTCAGATCGCGCGGGTTGGAGAGCTCCTGCCAGGACTCCATCTGCATCACGCTTGGCGCGGTGCCGGCGATGAACGGGCAGTGTGAGGCGGCGCCGATCTTGGCCATTTCCCCCAGCAGCTCCACGTCCTGCGGGCTGTGATCGAAGTAGTAGTCGCCCACTAGGCAGCCGAACGGCTCGCCGCCGAACTGGCCGTATTCTTCTTCGTAGACTTTCTTGAAGATCGGGCTCTGGTCCCAGCCCACGCCTTTATAGCGCTTCAGCGTGCGGCCCAGCTCCTGCTTGGAGATGCTCATAAAGCGGATCTTCAGCATCTCGTCGGTTTCGGAGTTGTTGACCAGATAATGCAGGCCGTGCCAGGCGCCTTCCAGCTTCTGGAAGTCGTCGTGGTGAATGATCTGATTGATTTGCTGCGACAGCTTTTCGTCGATTTCCGCGATCAGCGCCTGAATGGTGCGGTAGGCGTCGGAAGAGACGGTGACGGTGTTTTCCAGCGCCTGTTGCGCCAGGGTTTTCACCGCATTCTCGACCGCTTCTTTGGCCTGATCGGTCTTCGGCCGGAACTCTTTGTTCAGCAGCGCGCTGAATTCATCGCTGGAAAAAGTCTCGGTGGTTTGCAACGCATTGTGTTGCTGAGGCGAGTTGCTCATCGATTAATCCTCACGCTCGTTGTTGTCATCGTTAACCGCCGGCTTCGGCGCGTCGGTCAGGGATTGCAGCAGCGCCGGGTTTTGCAGGATCTTGGAGATCAGTTCTTCGGCGCCGTTCTTGCCGTCCATATAAGACAGCAGGTTGGAAAGCTGGGTGCGGGCGTCCAGCAGATTGCCCAGCGAGTCGACCTTGCGGGCGATAGCGGCGGGGGAGAAGTCTTCCATGCTTTCGAAGGTCAGATCGATGTTCAGCTTGCCTTCGCCGGTCAGGGTGTTATCGACCTGATAAGCGACGCGCGGCTTCAGTGATTTCATGCGCTCGTCGAAGTTGTCGACGTCGATCTCCATGAATTTGCGTTCTTCCACGCTGGCTTGCGGATCGACCGCTTTCCCCACCAGATCCGCCATCACGCCCATCACGAACGGCAGCTGGATTTTGCGCTCTGCGCCATAAATTTCGACATCGTATTCAATCTGTACGCGCGGCGCGCGGTTGCGGGCGATGAATTTCTGCCCGCTGCGGGATTTCGAGTTTGACATGATTTACTCCATCTAATGGCGATTGGGAACGCGCCTCGTCCGGCTGGGAGAGTCAGGTTCTGATTCGGGTCTGCGCCGGGGCAGACGGTATCGGGTGTCGTCAAGAGAACAAAAGTCGGCGGCTAGCTGTTCTCCTCGTTGTCGGGGCGACCGAGAATGGTCTCCAGTTGGTTAAGCCCATCGGGCGCCAAATCGCGGACGATTTGCATAAAGTCCAGCGTAATCAGCCGCTGGACCCGATCGATCATCAGCGGCGCCGGGTGGCTCGGCTCATGAAGACGAAAATAATTTTTCACCTTGTCCAGCATCAGCTGGGCGTCGTCGCGCGACTGGATCTGCGCGCTGCGCCAGTTGAGCGGTGCCGTGGCGCTTTGCATCGCAGCCGGTTGCTGCAGGATGGCGGCGTCTGGCGGGGCTTCGGGTTCGGCGGCGGCCGGGGCATCGCTCTGGCCGGCGAGCGCCACCAGAGAAAATACCTTGGTCAGCGCGCTCATTTCCGGCAGGGCGCTTTCCCCCAGATGGCGGGTCACTTCACTGCGAATGGCGCCCAGGGTGTTGGCGATGTGGATCACCAGTGCGCCTTCGGGGCGGCCCTGCTGCGCCAGCTCATCCTGCAGCCGTGCGCGGCCGCCGGGAAAGTTGGGGCACTCTTGCTTGCTGCCGTCGAGCAGGGCGCCGGCATCGCGCAGCGAGATTTCACCGGCGGCGCTTTTCAGCAGCGGCGCAGTGCGCACGCTGGCGGCCAACGCGGCTTTGTCGCCGAGGTCGGCCAACGCATTGATGCGAAACAGCGGGTCGGCTTCGCCGTCGAACGCCAATGCCGGCTGCAGGGCATCCCAGTAACGGAGTATCGACTGGTGGATCAGCGTCAGCCCGTCGGCGTAGCCCGGCAACCCGCGCAGTTGGGTCCAGGCGCGGGTGAGGTACAGCATGACGCGCAGGTCTTTGGTGCGCGCCAGCAGCGAGGTCGCGAGGCGTTCGACCTGCACCCAATCCGGCGCTTCTTCCGGAATGATGGTGCTGCCGAACTGCTGTTCGGCCTTGCCGGTGGCGGCGCGCGCCATGGCCAGAAAGTCGGCGTCGTATTCCAGGTTGTCGCCGCAGGGATTGTCCGCGTCAACCGGGGCCAGCAGGGTATCGGTATCGATAGCCATAGAATTTCCTTCAACGAACGATGTTAATCAAACATTTGCGGGTACTGGCCGCCGCGGCCGGGGCGCGCCCAGCCGTTGGGCTCGAACAGCAGTGAAAACAGCTGCACGGTGAGGTTGCCGCTGTGCACGTGAGTGTAGAGCGGGTGTCCGTCGGCCTGATTGGTCCACCAGAAGCTGGTGTACTGCGCCGGGTCGAAACAGTCGGCGGCCTGTTGCCAGCCGAGACCCGGCACGTCCGGATGCTGAAAACCGATAATCGACAATATCTCGGAATCCGCTTCCGCCGGCGGGCTGGGCAGCGCCGGGATTGCCTGCAGCGTGCGGTCGATCTGTTCGGCGGAGAAGCCGTTGCGCACGCCGTTCAGCAGGGTATGGCCGAGCTGCTGGTACCAGCTCGCCGCCATGTTCAGCTGTTGCGGGCGCCATTCTTGCAGGCTGAACAGGCGCAGCGCGCAGATCGGGTAGCGCCGCCCGACGCGATCGCGCGCCGGCAACAGGCAGCCCATCTGCACGTACGGGCTGCCGAGCGTGGCGGGGATCACGAAGTTCCACACCGGCGCGTTGCTGAACGGGTGGCCGTTTGGCCCCTGCGCATCGCGCTGCAAATTCACCAGCCCGTTATGGAACCAGTGGGCCCAGTTATTGACCACCGGATCGGGCAGGCGGCGCTGCAGAAAATCGCCGGCGGAAGGAAGTTTGCCGTACCAGCCGAGGCTCGTCGGGGCGCTTGAATCAGTGCTCATGGTCATGTCCTTTCGGGGCTACGGGCACGAGAAGGCCGGCAGTTGGAACGGATTGCGAATGCTGTTGGGCGTGAACTCCAGCGTGACGCGGTGGCCGTCGAGATTGAACGTCGCTTGACGGCCGAGGCCGCCGGTGCCCGAAGACTGCGCCATATCCACCAGGCGGTTCAGCGCCCACGGCCCGCTGGTCACCAGACTGGCGGTGGTGCCGTTGGCCAGCGCCAGCTGCAGATGCACCTGGTTGGTATTGCGGGTGCCCGGCCAGCTGACCACCAGTGGCACCTGCGGGCCGTGGCTGTATTTGAACAGCTGCCCGTCGATATCCAGCGTCAGGTTGAGGATGTCGTTATCCATCCGCACCGGCCGCACGGTCACGCGGTAAGAGGGCGTCGCCGTGCCGTTGGCGAAAAAGGCGTCGCGGATGCGCTGCGCCTGCTGGAACGACCGCAGGATGCCTTCGCCGCCGGGCAGCGTCTTGCCGTCCACGCCGGGCGTGAAACGCCAGTTGGCGCGGGTGGTATCGACCTTGCCCTGCAGGTTGTCGCGGAAGAAGCTGTCCATCAGCCCGCTGTTCGGCGCGAACATGCGCGCCAAATCGTCCGGCGTCACTTCCTGGCGCGCCCGGGCCACCAACGGATAACGCCCGGCGATCGCCTGGCGGCAGAAGCTGCCGACCTCGAAGCTGATGCGCTTTTTCACGTTCTCCATCTCTTTGCGCTGGGTGTCGCTGCTGGCGCCGATCGCCAGCGACAGCAGCATCTGTTTGAACGGCACCGGCAAGCGGCCGGATTCGGCCTGCAGGCGGGGGATGATGTCGCTCGGCGGCGCCGACATGCCGCTGTTGGCCGCGCCTTGCACTGCCGTCAGGTAGCTGTACAGCTCATCGACCTGTTTCAGCACGCTGTCAAAAGGGATCGCCTTATTGCCTTCGCCCTGGCTTTGCGCCAGCTCAAGCAGCGGCGCGAAGTGCGCCATCACCAGCTGTTCCGGCTGGGCCGACACGTCGCCGTCGGCGTTGGCCGGCCGGTTGGTGAACAGCGCCTCCAGCGTGCGGTTGGCGTTTTGATTCAGTTTGTCTTCGGTTTTGGCCAGCAGCGAGCGGGAATCGGCGTCGCTTTTCTCGTCGCGCAGGGTGACGTTTTTGCTGACGTTAACCAGCAGATTGCGCATCGGCGACGGATTGCCGGACAGCAGGCGCGCGCTGCTGATGCGCTGGGTCAGGTTGCCGATGTTGGCCAGTTGGATATCGCCCAGCAGCTCATCCCAGGCGCTGATAAAGTCCTGCATGTACAGCTGGCGGATGGTCTTGGTCAGATCGGCGCTTTTCTGCTCCGGCGTCTGGCTGTTCAACACCCAGACGTCTTCCTTGCGCAGGGTATCGGTCACCGGATCGATGTTGTCGTTGAACGCTTTCCAATACCCCTGTGAGGTGAACAGGCCCGGCACGCCGTCGGTCACCGGTTTGCCGCTTTTGCGGCTGAACGCCAGTTCGGTCTGCGGACCGGCCAAATCGACCAGGCTGACCGGCTTGATGTCGGTCTGTTTCAGCAGCAGACGCTTAAGGCGGCCGTAGACGCGTTGCGACAGCGGCGCCCGATTGAGCGCGGCCTGCGCCTGTGCCACCAACGGCTCGTCTTTGGCGTAAGGCGAGGCCTGGATCTGCGTATCCAGCAGTTGGCTCAGGTGCCATTCGATCTGCTGCAGCTGTTTTTGGGTGCTGCCCTGCGGCAGGTTGCGCTGCAGGTTGAGCATCACCCAGGCGCGCAGGAATTTGCCGTCGTACTGCTTCGGCAGATACAGCATCTGGTAGGCCTTCAGCGCTTCATAGCTGAAGTCCGCGTCGCCGTGGTTATCGTTGCGCAGCGTGGCGGCGATCTGTTGCGCCACCTGCGGCAGCAGCAGTTCTTTCAGCGCTTTTTGGTACAGGGCATTGCCGGCGTCGCCGACCTGATCGCCGCGGAACAATCCCATGCGATAGGTGAACGGCGGATCGTCCAGCGAAAAGTTCTGGCTGTCCGGCAGATGCAGCAGGCTGTTGAGGAACGGCAGCAGCGAGAACATATCGCCGTTGCCCAACTGGGTCAGGCTTTGCCCCTGGCGCTCGACGCCGGGCACCTTGGCGGCCACTTCCGCCAGATAGGCCTTGTTGTTGCCGTAGCTGGTGAACCACAACATCGCCAGCACCGCCAGGATCACCGTCAGCGCGATGTACCCTGCCCAGTGCAGGGCGCGGTTGCGGTATTCCCACCAGCGGTTGCTGCCCGCCAGCCCGGACTCCTGGAAGACCACCGATTCCAGCGTCTCTTTCAGGAAGAAGCTCTGGCCTTTGGCTGCCGGGATCGGCGTTTCCTGGCCCACGCTGTCCCAGGCCGCGTTGGCCTGCGCCCCTGAATTGGCCGGCGGCAGCTGCAGGTAGCGGTTCAGTTCGCCCATCACCCGGTCAAACGGCAGGCCTTCCTGAGTGCCGCTGGTGAAGTAGATGCCGCGCGGGGTAAAGCGGGTTTCAAAACTGGAGGTGGCGAACACCTGTTCCAGATATTGGCCGAGCAGCGGGCGCAGCGCGGCGAACTCCTGCGGGAACAGGTAGCTTTCGGCGCGTTGGCGCGCGTCGTGCTCCATCAGCAGCGTATCCGGCAGCGCCGCATCCAGCCGTTGTTGCAGCAGGGCGTATTGTTGTTCGAAGGCGGCGTTCAGGTTGAAGTCCGGCTGCCGCGAGCGCTCGTAAGGGAAGGTGAATCCCCAGATCTGGTCGCGCTGCGCTTTGTCGAAGCTGCCGAAATAGGCCATAAAGCCGTTGAGCAAGTCGGTTTTGGTCACCAGCACATAGACCGGGAAGTGAATGCCCAGCTGTTCGTGCAGTTCTATCAGGCGTTTGCGCAGCGCGCTGGCCTGCGCGGCGCGCGCTTCCGCGCTGTCGCTCAGCAGATCGGCGACGCTGATGGTGACCATCACGCCGTTGATCGGCTGGCGGGTGCGATATTTTTTCAGCAGCGCGACGAAGCTTTGCCATTCGCCGGCGTCTTCTTCGCGCTGGCTTTCCTGGGTGGTGTAGCGGCCGGCGGTGTCGAGCAGCACTGCGTCGTTGGTAAACCACCAGTCGCAGTTGCGGGTGCCGCCCACGCCGCGCAGCGCGGACTTGCCGAAGCGATCCGCCAGCGGAAAATGCAGGCCGGAGTTGACCAGCGCGGTAGTTTTACCGGCGCCGGGCGCGCCGATGATCACATACCACGGCAGCTGATACAGATATTGGCGGCTGAAGCGGGTCATCCAGCGATGTTTGCCGTCGCCCTGGCCCGGGGCGAAGCGCGCCTTTTTCAACAGCTGCGCCGCTTCGTCGAAACGCTGGGCCAGCGGATCGTCTGGTTTGATCTCGGGCTTGCCGTCTTCCGCCGGCACCGCTTCGGCGGCGCGCAGGTTGCTCAGCAGGCGGCTGTTGAACCAGGCGCTGTAGAGGCGCGGGATCAGGCGGCACAGGAACCAAATCAGGTAGATAGTGCCGATGGCGATCTGGCGGTTGAGTTCCGGCTCCAGCGGGCGATAGTCACCGATGGCGACCAGCGGGCCGATCGTCCAGATGATGAACGCCAGCGCGGTGATGCCGACAAAGCCCCACAGCAGGCGGCTGGTGATGATGGAGAATAACGTACTGAGCATTACTTTCCGGTTCCTTGCGGCAAGCCGTTGATTTCCGCCTGGGTGTTTTCCGGGGCGACCAACAGCGTAATTTCTACCCGGCGGTTCAACGCGCGGTTCACTTTGTTATCGTTCGGCGCGACGGGGTTGCTCTCGCCGCGGCCCTCGGCCTTGACCCGCTGCGGGTTGGCGAGGTGTTTTTGCAAGCGGGCGCTGACCGCTTCGGCGCGCGCCAGCGACAGCTCCCAGTTGGAGGCGAAGCGGGCGCTGCGGATCGGCACGTTGTCGCTGTAGCCGGTGACCAGGATTTTGCCGCTGACGCCGTTCATGGCGGCGGCGATGCGGTCGATGACCGGAATATAGTTGGCGCGCACCGTGGTGGCGGCGGAGTCGAACAGCCCGTCGCCTTTGAGGATCACCACGCTTTGCTGCGCTTCGTCGCGCACCACCACCAATCCTTCGGCGATCTCCTTGCGCAGGAAACTTTTCAGGCTCAGCGTCGGCGGCGCGGCCGGCGCCGGATTACCGATCGCCACCTGCGGCAGGTTGGTTTGGTAAATCGCCGCCAGCACCGGGCTGGTGTTGTCGCCCAGCCGCCAGTTGAGGGCGATAAACAGCAGCGAAGCCAGGAAGCCGGTCAGCGCCACGCAGGCCCACAGCGGCACCAGCGGACGCCACAGTTTCTGTTGTACCGGCAGATCCAACGCATGAGGCGACAGGGGCGGGGCGTAGCCGCCGCGCACCGACCGAATCAGCTGCAGCAGGCGCTGCTTCATGGTTTCCAACTGCGAGCGGCCGTTTTCCATCACCCGGTAGCGGCCTTCAAAGCCCAGCAGCAGGCAATAATTGATCAGCTCCAGCAGATTGATGTGCTCGCGCGGGTTCTGCGACAGCTTGGCCAGCAGCTGGAAGAACTTCTCGCCGCCCCAGGTTTCGTTATGGAAGGTCACCAGCAGCCCGCTGCCGGACCACACGCTGTTGCTGCCCCACGGGGTCAGCGCCGCCGCTTCATCCAGCGCGGTGCACAGACAATAACGCGCGCCGATGATCACTTCGTACGGCAGGTTGGCGCGTTGGCCGCGGATCTCGAAGCGGCGCATTTCGTCGATCAGCTGTTGGCGCAGCTGCGCCGGGTTGGCGTGCGTGGCCGATTGGCGGATCTGCGAAATGGCGTTCAGCAGCGGGTTGGCGGCGTCCACCAGCGGGTTGGCCGCCGGCGCCATGCTATTTTCCTGAGTCATAGGTTACCGGTCCGTATGGCTGCGAATCGCCCAAAATTCCATGTCCAGCCCCGGAAATTCGCCGGCCAGATGCAGGGCGAAGGCGCTGGATTTTTCCATCTGTTTCCAAAGGTCGCCGCCTTTTTCCAGCTCGAAATAGGTGTAGCCGGCGTGATAAGGGATCTGACGCGGCGCGACGGGCATGGTGCGCAGACCGATGCCCGGCAGCTGCAGCTGCACCAGATCGCGGATGCGCGTGACCGGGGCGATCTTCATCTGCGCCGGGAAGTGGGTCAGCAACACCTCGGCGGCCACGTCGGCGCGCACCGCCAGCACGAAGCCGAAGTCGCGCATCATTTTGGCGTCTTGCACGGTGGCGACGTTCAGCCCGTGGGAGCGCTCGACCAGCGTCAGCTGAATGGCGTTGTCCTCCAGCACCACCGACAGGCCCTGACGCAGCAACAGCATCAGCTTGCCGAAGCACAGCGCCAGATTGTCGTGGTCATACACCGGCAGGCGGCCTTCCGGGGTGCGCTGCGCCGAGAAGCTGGCGAGTTCGGTGGCGAACTGCAGCCAATCGGCGAACAGGCGCTCCGGGTGCAGATGGTCGAGGTGGTAGGCATGGCTCACCTGACCGAGATGGCGGTTGATCAGCTGCAGCAGCATGAAATCGACCATTTCGGAACTGCCGCCGCGGCCCGGTTGCAGCAGGCGTTGACTCATCTGCTGGCTGCGCTGTTGCAGCAGCCCCTGCAGATCGTTGATGAAGGTCTTCAGTATCGGGTTGCCCTGACAGTTCAGCATCGGCGGGATTTGCGCCGTATCGAGACGCAGGCTGTTGTCGCCGCGCTTTTCCAGCACGCGGGTGACGCCGAGCGCCGTCCATTCGGCGTTCAGCTCGCTCTCCAGCATCAGCCGCAGGCGCAGGCGACCGAATTGCAGCGCCGCGCTGCCCACCGAGACGGCGTTGAGATCGTCGACTTCGGTCTCGTAAGCCAGATAGCGCGCCAGCGCTTCCGGGCTTTCCTGAAAGATCACGTCTTCACGCCCCGCGCGATAGGTCGGCAGAGCCAGCACCACGTTTTCACCGGTCTTGTTGTCGGCGATGGCCAGCGGCGCGGGCGCCTGCTGGGCGCCGGAGAAGCGAAACGGCGTGCCGTCGGGCATGATGCCGCTGGCGGCGTTGAGCGCGATCTTGCCCTGGCGCAACAGCGTTTGGTCCAGATCCAGGGTGAGAAAGCCCCAGAAACAGCCGCTGTGGGCCTGGCCCCAGTTGCGCATATAGCCTTCGAGATAGTTTTCCGCCTGCTGGAAATGGTGAGGGCGCAAAAACATCCCCTCAGTCCAGACAACCTTATGAGCATCTTTCATCATCACACCTATAGTTACTTCGCTTCAGCGCAGCGGTAGGTCAGTCGACCTTTTTTACGGGGCGCAGGCCACTCACGCCTGCGACGATATGCGCTTCCAGCTCATCCGGCGAGAATTGCCATACCTTGTAGAAATTGGTTTCGGTGGGTTCCGGCAGCGGCAGTGAAATGCGCCAGGTCTTGCCGTCCAGATTTTGATATTCGGCGATCACGCCGATGTAACGTGCGTCCAATGTGCTTTGCCCACCGAGCTTTTTGCCGGTCTGGCCCGGCGTCAGGAAGAACTGATCGCTGTCCAGCAGGCTGTTGCCGAGCACGCTTTTGGCGTCGTTTTGCAGACTGAAAAAGTCGGCTTCCATGAATTCCGCATCCGAGCGCAGCAGCAGCACGCGAATTTTGATCGGCGTCGGTTGCGCGCCGGCGGCGGCATTGACCTGGCGGTCAGCGTCGAAGACCAGGCTGTAACGCGCCGGCACGCTTTTCGCGGAAGACATGCAGCCGCCGAGCGCCAGCGCGCCCAGCAGCAGAAACAGCATCCCGCACCAGCGGGAAGCGATAGGGGTCGTCGTCATGGGAATCTCGTCGCCCGCAGGCGTGCTGACTACTGGAGGATCCAGGTGGCTGAGCCGGCGTTTTTGCACGCCTTGCTGTCGCCGCCGACTTTAACGCAGTCCTGCTTGGCGGCGCGCGCGCGGCGCGGCAGATCTTTGCGCAGCGTCGCTTTGTAGCGCGCTTCTGGCACGCCGGCGTTGGCCTGGATATACCCCACCAGATCGCCGCCGCGGATGGCGGAGATCGCCAGCCAGTTGTTTTCCACTTCGCCCAGCGCGTAGAACGCGGCGGCGTTGTCCAGGCTGCCGACGGCGGTGCCGGTATAATTCGGGCTGCTCATGATGCTGGCGGCGTACAGGCTGCGGTACTCCTCACCGATCGGTTTGAACTGTTTCGGCGCGCTCACCGCGGCGCGGTGCTTTAACGTGACGCCGTTGACTTCACTGCTGACGATGGCGTCGTTATTGAGCGCCGGCGGCGGTGGCGGTGGGGTGGAGCAACCGGCAAGCGTCAGGGCGGTCAACAGCGTCAGGGTAATCCGTGTTTTCACAATGTCCTCTTTTTCTTGATTGAATGGCTGTGTAATAAGGCGCCGTCATCAGGGCGCAAGCAGCAACACTTTTAATTGGCTCGGCACGATGCGCATGCCGAGCGCGTTGGTGGAATTCTGCAGGCTGAGGCTGGTCAGCCGGGTGGCCGGGGTGCCTTTGAGCAGCACGGTAAAGGCGCCGGTCAGGTGGCGGGACGGCCCCATCACCGTGCCGGAAGCGACGCCGGTGGCCACGCCGGGGTTGTCGCCGTTGGTCAGGGGCGTCACCGTCGCCATGTTGTGCGCCGGGGTGCCGACGAACAGAATGTTGAACGCGTTCGGGATGGCGGTCGGCGCCAGGGCGATATCCGGGTAGGGAATGGGCACCGGCGCCGGGCTTGGCGTCAGACAGACGTCGGGAAACGCCAGGTCCACGCCGATCATTTGGCTGTTGGCAAACATAAAAGGTCTCCGCAAGGTTATCCGACGTGGATCTGTTCCGAATCGAGCTTGGTGATGTCTTTCGAGGTAATCAGCGTGTTGCGAGCATGAATGCGGGCGTAATCTTCCGCCTGATAATCCAGCTGCCCGGCGCGCACGTGCTCGGTCTGGCGCACTTTGCGAAACAGCGAGTGGCTGATCTGGCTGACCGAATGCCACAGTGACTCGCAGCGTTTGCCGACCAGGCGGCTGATGCTGACGAAAGCCGAGAGCTCTTCGCCGCTGTATTTCATCTTGTCGACGTGGCAGTCGCCGCTGTTCGCCTGCAGGGTCATGGCATCGCCGCTCAGGTTCAGCGCCTGCGCGCCGTGCAGCGACAGCGAGCCGTGCAGCGTTTCAATGTGCAGATCGCCTTCGACGCTCAGCCGCGCCGCGTTTTGCGGTTCCGCACGCTCGAGGACGGCGATCGCCCACAGCTGGTGGCCGCAACCGGCGACCAGCACGCTATCGCCGAGGGCCGGCGTCAGCAGGCAGCTGGCCGCACGGCGGCAATGCCAGCCGCGGCCTTCACATTCCACCACCAGGCTGCCGTCCGGCAACAGGTTGACGACCTGGCCGGCGGCCTGCTGGGGCGGCGCGATGTTGACGGCGCGAGTAGTGTTGACAACGCTCATGGTGATCCCCTCGTGAAGTGGTCAATACGTTCAAATGCGGCTTTGGCGCTGTGCGCTCCAGATTTCGGCGGCGTACAGCTCTTCGTCGCGCTTGAGAATGCCGCTGCGGTCGCCCCAGCGCGTTTGCTGCTGGTGGGCGCGGTGCATGCGGGTGCGCATGAAGCGCGCACGCCGGAAATCGGCGGCGCCGATGTCGGCATAACAAAAATCGGCGTAGGTCAGGTCGCTGTCGCTGAAATCACAGCGCGCCGCGCGGCTGTGCTGGAACACGCCCTGATACAGACGCGCCTGGTTGAAGTTGGCGGCGTCCAGCGTCGCTTCGCTGAAAATCGCCTGATCGAACTGCCCGCTGCGGCACTGCGCCTGAGTCAGGTTGGCCTCCAGCCACAGCGACTGCTGCGCCTGCACGCCCGTCAGGTTGGCGCGCCGCAGCGAAGCGCCCTTGAAGTTGCTTTGGCGCAGCGTCGCCTGGCTGAAGTCGACGTCGTCCAATTGGTTATCGGTAAACTGGCAGGCGATCAGGCGCTGCCCGGCGTAACTTTTGCCGCGATGGTCGCATTCGAAAAACGTGACGCGGTCGAAATCTGCCCCTGCAAATTCTGTGTTACAGAGGGTTAAGCGAAAAAACGTGACAAGCGAAAGTCGGGCATGCTCCAACGTAGCGCCGTCGAGCGGGCTTTCGTAAAACGTGGTGCGATCGTGCTGAGTGGCGGAAAAGTTCGCGCCGGCCAATTGGCATGACATCCAGTGGCTTTGGGTGAGCGGCAGACGGCTGAAATCACCCTGTTCAAGCCGGCATTCGTTGAACATCGTCAGCTCGATATGACTCTCACTGAAGCGGCTGGCGGACATGGCGCACTGATTGAAGGCCGTTTGCTTGAGGTTCGCCCGAGTAAACAGAGCGTGCTCGAGCCGGCAATCGCTGAATACGCTGTCGCGCAGATCGCAATCGGAGAAGTCCACGCCGTTCAGGTTCAGGGCGTTGAACATTGCGCCGGCCAAATCCATACCCGCGAATGACAGGCCGTGCAAATCCTCACCGGAAATCGGTTCGCCGCGTTTCACACGCTGGCGTATCTGCTCTGGCATTGAGGTCATACTTCTTTCCCGTTGTGGCGAGGCAATGTTTTCACTCTGGCGGTATAGGCATCGTCGAGCCGGGTCGCCTTGTCCACTTTCGACTGCGACAGATCGGCCCGGAACAGATTGGCGCCCTGCAGGTCGGCGCCTGACAGCACGCACTTTTGCAGGATCGCCGCAATAAAGTTGGCGTCGCGCAGGTTGGCGCGCGTCAGATCGCTGCGAATGAACAGGCTGCCGCTGCCGTTGGCCTGATTGAAGTCGGCCTCGTTCAGCCGCGTTTCCGACAGATCGCAATTGTTGAGGCGCGCGCGGCTGAAACTTGCCCGCTGCAACGGCATCTGACGCAAGTTGCACTGGTTCAGCGTCGCGTCGCTGAAATCCGCCTGGGGCAACAGCGTCTTTGCCGCAAAGGCGCAGGCCGTCAGGCGCGCGGCGCGGAAGCTGAGGTTTTGCGTTTCGGTATCAACCCAGGCGCAGCTTTCCAGCCGTGCCTGCTCGAATTTCACCGCCAGCAGCCGGCATTTGATGAAGCTGACTTTGTCGAGCCGGGCGTGACTGAATGTCAGTTGCTCCAGCTGCAGCTCCATCAGCGTAATGTTGGCCAACGTGGCGCGGCTGAAATCACACTGTCCGAGCAAGGTTTCGTACCCCAGCAAATCGCGTAAGGACGCCATCGTGAAGTCGCAGCGTTGAAACAACGTTTGTTGAATGTTGGTTTCATGCAGCTGCGCGCCGCCGAAATCCGCCGCTTCGCATTTCGCCAGGGCCAAAGAGGCGTGGCTCAGATCCGCCTGCTGCAAGACGGCACCGCAGAGATCGGCGCGCGCCAGCATTGCCTCGCGAAGGTCACAGCCCACCAACCGGGCTTGGCGCAGATTGGCGTTTTCCAGCAACGTGCCGCGCAAGGTGGCATGGCTGAGGTCCATGCCGGACAGATCGGCGCCGGTGAGGTCCAGGCCGCTGAGATCTTTATCGCGCTGCATGGCCGCGGTGACGCGTTGGCGAATGATCTGTGCCAGATCGCCGCTTAAACGCAGCGCCGGGCTTTGCGCCTGTGCCGACATTAAATACATTTGGTGCAGCGCGCGCTCGCTTTCCCCCAACTGCTTGTCGCTAAACGCGTCGGGGCGTTGACGCGCCTGTTGAAACAGCTGGTCGCGCTGCTGTTGGTAGCTTTCCGCGCCGGAAAGGTCGGCGGGGCCAGGGCCGTCAATATCAATGCCGTTTGCCTGCGCGTCATCGCGGATTTCACGGTAATGCGCTTCAGCGCGCTGTTCCATGCCCTCGACAAACTCGGCCAGCTGATCCAAAGCGGGCATCGGTTCAGCTGGCGGCGCGGCAAACATGTCGTCGATGTCTCGGCCTTCGCGCTGCAGACGTTGGCGGTGTTGTTCGCGTTGGTGATGCTCGTAGGCGGCGATGTTTTCCACCATCGGGCTTTGCTGCGTCGGCGTTTCCGTATCGAGCCAGGGGCCAATACAGCACTCCGGCAGCAAATCTTTTTCACGAAAAGCGTGCAGAGCGCCATGCTCTTTATCAAGCCGCCGATCGAGCACCTGCCGATAATGCGCGACGGTGCGGCTTTTACCCTCAATTTCCAGCGCCGGCATGAGCTGCATGACGTCTGCGGCATCGTCTTCATTGATGTGAAGGCTGCCCTGGTAGATCAACAGCATTTGTTCGCGATGGGGAAAGAACCACACGGTGGTGTGGCGCATCGCGACTTCCCCGAAATGCGCTTCGCCGCCGCGCAGCCGGTTAATGAAGCAGCGTGCGCGCCACGGCGGCAAACGGCCTTGCTGAACCGGCTCTGAAGGGTGCATGTTCCATATCCGGTAGGCAGCCTGAAGCGGCAAGCTGTCGCGTTGGGGAAACTGCTGATCGCTTTCCGCCATGTTGAACAGGCGCCAGTCGATATCGTTGGCGAAGCCGGGAAAACCGTGTTTCAACCAGTCGGCGTCGTAGTTTTTACCGATGCGTGAGAAGCGGCGCGGCCAGGTGATATCCAACGCGTCAAAGCTTGCCGGCTGCGCGCTTTGCCGAGGAGACGCGAGGCGCTCCTGCAGCGGTTCAACATTGGGTAGGCGATGAATGCGGCCCTGCGGAAATGTTTCTGGAGTGGCGCCGATGCCGTGCGGATTATCGGCGAACTGAGCCCCGCCGTAAGCCCGGCGCCAGTCCAGACGCATTTCTGCAAAAGGGAGAGGAGAGGAGGGGCGATCGTTGATCCAATGACGATCGCCGAAAACCACCAGCGTTTTCTCCAGCGAATCAAGCTGGATCTTCACGGCGCAGGCGGTTTTGTCTTGTTGATGGTGGGTGTAGGCGTTGCCGGTGGCGAGAAACTCCGCACAGGCTTTCGGAATAGCCAAATCGAGCACGCCGCCGCTCAGCGTAAGTTCGTCGGCGGCCAACTGCCACAGCTCCGGTTCGGGGCGCAGGCGCGGGGAAGCCCCCATGTCGGCCAAGGCCAAAATGGAAACGCCCAGATGATTTTGCCCTTGCCAAGAGAAGGGGCGATGAAGCGCGCTGAGGCGCAGAGGTTTTACGACTTTCATTGTGTGTGTAAAGCTTCCTGTGGATATCAGCCGGCAGCCAGGCTGCTTGCTCAAAAACAATCCGTTTTTCGGTTTAATAGATATCAGGCTATGTCACAACAGATGAAGAAAACGATGCGGCGTCCAGAGCCGATCGCGAATGCGGGGAGCATTTCCTCGCGTCAAAGGGATTATCAAGAGGACGGTGCGTTGTCCTTCCCGCTTATTTTACGAGCCAGCAGTACGACGGCGACGGACAATGCCGCGGCGATCGCCTTGGCGGTAAATTGGCCTGCGCTCTCCAGATGATAGGGGGCAAAAAAGCCGACGCCGGGGGTACCCAGAATCAGCAGCGCGGCGAGCGGGGCAAAACAGCACAGTTCTATCGCCAGCGCCAGTCTGCCGGGGGCCGCCGCACCCAGATAACCCATCAAAAAACCGGGCAAAATCAGGAACCCGATCAGCTCCGCGGGCGCGTTCACCGCAGACATCACCTGCTGGTTGTACTTCAGTATCGCCAGCATCAGTGCGACAAAGATCAGCAACCGGACGGACAATGCCGCCGTTCTGCCCGCGGGTAAGACGGTCTTGCAAATGGTGGCGATCAATACGCCGCCAACCAGGATGCCTAAGAAGGTAAACAGGATTTGTCCCCAGAGGCTGTCCTGAGTCGAAAAGGCAATAAACGCGCCCATCGTGACACTTCCTTATGCAAGGTGATTTAGCGAGCTGATGGACGACAAGTCGTTTTCACAACGTTGAAATCGGATCGCGTTGATTGAAAAGGTTCTTTTCGCTCAAAGTCGGGATAACTCTTCGATCACCGCTTTTTTGGGGTTCTTGGGATCGTACTTTATCGCGGTGAAATGACCCGGCTGATAACGCGGCAGATCAACGACGCTGATCGGGCCTTTCGCGACGGCCGTATGGTTTTTTCCGTCTTGGGCGATGTATTTGACTTCCACTTCGCAGACCGGCCGATTCCCGTCCCACAGGTTGGTCTGGCGGATGCTGACGATTTGCCCGGAGGCGGAAACTCCGTTCTCCATCACGCTGAGAGAGGAACCGATGTGTTTGAAATAGCCCCAGATATCGACCGTGATGAATTTGAAAAAACCCACCAGGCTGAGAATAGGGGCCAATAAAATCAAACCGATTACGGTGAAGATATTTTTGGCTTTGGACATGGGCATCCCTACTTATAAAAAGATCGCCAGCGCCTTGCTGCTCAATCGCAAAGAACCGTTGGTTATTAAGGCCCCAAGCTGCGTGAACGTCATGGGATCGTTGCTTAGCTTGAAATTGGTTTTGCTGATCGAAAGCGGGTTATGGGAAACATCGAACATCGTGTGCTTGACGCTCAGCCCCGTTAAGGCAAGGTTGGCGCCTATCGCGGTCCACTTATAGCCGTGGCAGTTATCTTTCCAGGTGGGCGCCGAAATAGACACGCCGTCCTCGCTGGTAATGCTGATGGTTTTTGCCGTGATGGTCAGCGAACCGCTAATGGTCGTTTGCTGATCGTTTTTGTAGGTTTCTTTGACATTCCCCGTGATGTCGGTGGTCTGGCCGCCGGCCTCCACCGTCAGCGTCTGACCGCCTGCGGTGACGGTAGTGGTTTGCCCGCCGGCGGTGATGGTGGTGTGCTGCCCGCCGGAGGTGATGTTGACCGTCTGCCCCTTGTTGATGGTGTTGGTCTGTTGCCCCTCGGTAATGTCGAGGGTCTGGTCGCCCTTCACCGTGACATGCTGGGTTTGCGTAATGTTTTGCGTCTGCGCGCCGTCAAGCTTGAAGGACTGATTGCCGGTGATGTCGATTTTATCGCCGCCGTCGATAATCGTCAGGGCGCGGCCGCCTTTGATGTTCACCGTCTGGTGAGCGTTCAGGTTGGCGGTTTCCAGCCCATCGACGGTGGTGGTGCGTTTCGCTTTGTACAGGAACGTGGCGTCGCCGGTGACGGTATCGTTCTGCTGGCGACCGATGGTGGTGGTGCGACTGCCGTCAATATTGACGTTCTTGTCGTTTTCCACCGTCATGTTCATGTTGCGTTCGGCGTGCATGTCGAAAGATTCGTTGCCGGGCGAGTCTTCCAGGAACAGGAAGCTGGCGTTGTCGACGCCGCCACCTTTGCTGCGGCTCATAAAGCCCATTTTGGTGGCGTCGCCGGGAAGATCCCAAGGCGGCATGCTGTCTTCGTTGTAAACGCGGCCGGTGATGATGGGGCGATCCGGATCGCCGTTGATAAAGTCGACCACCACTTCCTCACCCACGCGCGGGATTTGGATCCCGCCGTATTTCCAGCCGGCCCAGGCGCTGGAGACGCGCACCCAGCAGGAGCTGGTTTCATTGCCGCTGCCGTGGCGATCCCAACGGAACTTGAGTTTCACCCGGCCATATTTATCGGTCCAGATGCTTTCGCCTTCCGGGCCAACCACTTCGGCGGTCTGCGGGCCATGGGTTTTCGGCCAGGGTGTGGTGCGCGCCGGGCGCCAGTTGATGTCCGCCGGCACCACCTGAAATTCGGTATGTTGCTCGCCAACGTCGTTATCGTTGCTGGCGTAGCTGTTTTCCTGCATGAAGTAACGCGCGCTGACCACCAGATAGGCGCGGTTGTCTTCCATGCGCGGCGCCTGGATCAGCTGAAAACGGTAGCCGGGCGCAATGCCCTGCGAACTGCCTTCGCCGCTCATCTGCTCATGCTGCGCTTCGAACTCCTGTTGGCGCACCTTGACGTAAAACTGGCCGTGGGCGTGATCGGTATAACGCCCGGGCCAGTCGAACACCTCGGCTTTGTCCTGTGCGAACGAGGCGGGATTCTGCCGGGCCTCCAGCAACCGCGCGCGCGGTTTACGAAAATCGTAGTCATCCAGGCTATACAGGCTGGGCGTGATGGCGTCCGAGACGCTCCAGCTGTTGATGCTGTCCTTGTTTTCCACCAGACCGCCTTCCGCGAGCTGATAGGGGATGCTGGCATAGCCGGCGAGTTCCTGATGCGCCGCCGGCGCGTCGGCCAGCACCAGCGTATGGCCGTCCTGCTGGTGCGTGAAATAGTAATAGATGCCTTCATGTTCCATCAGACGACTGATGAAATCGAAATCGCTCTCCTGATACTGCACGCAGTACCCCCAGATGCGGTAGTCGTAACTCAGACGGTTATCGATCTTCACCTGATACTGCCCCAGCACCTGGGTCAGGATGTCGGGAACGGTCTTTTCCTGATAGATGCGAAAATCGCGGTTTTGCGTCAGGTACCACAGCGTGGGGCGCAGCACGGCGCGGTAGATATAGTAGCGGTTGCCGCCGGCTTCTCGTCCGGAGAGGGTCATACGCGTGATATTGCCGTTGAGATAACGCGGGGCCATCGGGTTGCCCCGCAGCTCCAGCGTGATTTTTTGTCCCAGCAGCGATTTCAGATCGAGGCGATTGTCAGGGCTGAGCAGCTCGACGTCGAACTCGAACAGCCCGGCCAGTCTTTCCTCACCGGAAAGGCTTCTGAACAACAGCTGATAGGCGGGCAAAGGTGTGTGCGCAATGATAAGGCGATCCATACTATATCCCCGGTTTAGGCATAGCTACCGCACGAGATTTGACGCGCGATCCCGATGGCGTATCTGTCACGAATTGAGACAGGGGCTGACGAAAGATTTAACAAAGTTTACACAAAGGCACGATTTGTGCAGTCTACAATAGAGCTCTGCATTTGCAAAATAGCCTTGTGGATCAATGCTCAATTCGTTAACTCGCTCACGATCTGGTTTTTTATTATCTAAAACATATGGATACGAGCAGATCTTTTTTTATCCAAAATTATTGGGAAAATGGTAATACCAAATAATAAATCTGTAACACTTAAGTCAACGTGTTTATAAAACAACTCTTTTTTTCCGTGAAAAAAGTCACTGAGTATTTTTTATCCTTACCATTCGTTAGTTAAAGATGATCAAATATATAAATTTACCGAATGTTAATTCGGATGATTCCTATTTGGCCGGCGTGAAAAGCCCGCGGTGCGGGCCTCCGACGGTGAGTCTGAATGGTTGATAAAGCAGCAATTGATGCGGTTAGCGCGGAAGGGGATCGAGGGAAAGTCGGCTTATCAGGTCACAGAGCCAGATTAAGGCCGGGTCGCGTTGCGCCTGTCGGCCGGCGATCAGCTCAATGGGGAAAGGCGCGATGGCCAACTCATCAGGCAGCGGGAGAATGCGTACGCGTTGCGGATCGGAAAAACGCCGGGCCACGCTGGCGGCCAGGGTGGCGATCAGATCGCTGTCGGCGACCACCGCCGGCAGGGCGACAATGTGTGAAAAGGTCACGGCGACGCGCCGCTGGCCGCCGATTTCCGCCAGGCGGCGGTCGACCAAGCCTCTGGCGGAGCCGTCGTCAGCCGGCGCGTACAGCCCGTGCGGCAGGCTGAGGTAGCGGGCCAGATCCCAGCGGCCATCCGCCAATTGCGGGTGTGAACGGCTGGCGATACAGACCAGATGCTCTTCAAACAACGTGCGCACATAGTGACTTTCCGCCCCGGAAAGATGCCCTCCCAGCGCGACATCCACCTCCCCGCTATCCAATTGACGGTAAATATTGCGGCGATCCAGACGCGAAACGCGAATATCGATGCCGGGTGCCGCCTGACGCAAACGGCTGATGATGGCGGGCAGCAGCAAGATATCCGCATAGTCGCCGGCGGCCAGCGTAAAACGCCGCTGCCCGGCGGTGGCCGGATCGAAACGGGCAGGGGGCGCCAACGCCAGATGGATTTGCTCAAGCACCCGCTGTATCTGCGGCATAAGCTGGTGGGCGCGCGGCGTGGGCGCCATGCCGCCGCCGCTGCGGACAAACAGCGGATCGTTGAGCAGAATGCGCAGTCGCGCCAATGCATTGCTGACGGAAGGTTGCGCGCGGTTAAGACGCCGGCCCGCGGCGGTGACGTTACGAGTCTGATACAGCGCTTCAAACACCACCAGTAAATTGAGATCGACGTTGGCTAAATTCATTTTATGAATACTCTATATACAGATAATCCATTTCCAGAATCTTACAGCGTTCCCTAGGCTGGTAGCACACGAATTTAGCCTTCAATCAGGGGAAATGATGAACAAAGTGTTAATCACCGGCATTGAGCCGTTCGAGGGTGACGCGGTGAACCCTTCCTGGCAGGTCGCGCAGGCATTGGCCGGAGAGCGTATCGCCGGCGCGGAGATCGCGGTGCTCGAGTTGCCGTGCGTATTGGGCGTGGCCAACCAGCAGCTGATCGCGGCGATTGAGGCATTGCAGCCGCTGGCGGTGATCTGTCTGGGGCTGGCCGGCGGCCGAGCCGAAATATCCCTGGAACGGGTAGCCATCAATTTGATCGATGCCCGCATTCCCGACAATGCCGGTAAACAGCCGATTGACGTGCCGGTGGTTGCCGGCGGGCCGGTGGGCTATTTCAGTACGCTGCCCGTCAAGGCCGCGGTGCAGCAACTGCGCCGGCAGGGGATCCCGGCGGGCGTTTCTTACACGGCGGGCACCTATAACTGCAACCATATTTTTTATGGTCTGCGTCACTATCTGGAGACGCGGCATTCGCGGGCCAGGGGCGGATTCGTGCACATTCCGTACAGCCATGAACTGGCGGCGGCGCATCCGGGCAAGCCGAGTATGGCGCTGGCGACGATGGTGGAAGCGGTGCGCACTCTCGTGCAGGTGACGCTCACGGTAGAGGAGGATGTGCAATTCGGCGACGGTGCCGTGCATTGACAAGCAGGGCGTGGCGCGCCACGCCCTGATGCGCGTTATTCGTCAGCGACGCGGATCACCAATTTGCCGAAGTTTTTGCCCTGCAGCAGGCCGATAAAGGCCTGCGGCGCCTGCTCCAGTCCATCGACGATGTCCTCGCGGAACTTGATCTTTCCTTGCTCGACCCAACTGCTCATCTGTTGCAGGAATTCATCAAAGCGTGAACCGTAATCGTCGAAGATGATAAAGCCCTGCATGCGGATACGTTTACGTAAGATCAGCCCTTCCAGCAACGGTAAGCGGTCCGGCCCGGCGGGTAACCCGGTGGCATTGTAATGGGCGATGATGCCGCAGACCGGAATGCGCGCTTTGGCGTTCAACAGCGGCAACACGGCGTCGAATACGGCGCCGCCGACGTTCTCATAATAGATGTCGATGCCCTGCAGACAGGCGGCGGCCAGCTGTTCGGCAAAGTCGGGGGCACGGTGATCGATACAGGCGTCGAAACCCAACTCTTCCACCACATAGCGGCATTTGTCCGCACCGCCGGCAACGCCGACGACGCGGCAGCCTTTCAGTTTGCCGATTTGGCCGACCACTGAACCGACCGCGCCGCTGGCGGCGGCGACCACCAGCGTTTCACCCGCCTGCGGTTGGCCGATATCGAGCAACCCCATGTAAGCGGTAAAACCGGGCATGCCCAGCACGCCGAGCAGGCGGGAAGGGTGCGGCAAGTGTGGGCCGAGATTGCGCAGGCCGCTGCCGTCGGACAGCGCGTAATCCTGCCAACCGTCATAGCCCAATACCCAATCGCCGACGTTGAAATCGGGATGCTGTGAGGCCGCCACGCGAGATACCGTTCCGCCCACCATGACCTGACCGATTTCCACCGGCGGCGCGTAGGAGGGTGCATCGCTCATGCGTCCGCGCATATAAGGATCCAACGACAGATATACGGTGCGCAGCAGCAGCTGGCCGGCCTCGGGTTGTGGCACGGCGACCGTGTCGAGGCGGAAATTCGCCGCCGTCGGTTCGCCGTGCGGACGCGAGGCCAGCAGAAAGCGGCGGTTCTGTTGAGAAGGGGACATCGAAAGCTCCTTTGTGTTGCGACAAACAAGGTTCGTTAAGCCTAGTCCAGGGGCACCAAGGCAACGTTACCGAATGTGCTTAGCCTCAGAGCGGAACGATCAGCACGTCGATATGGCTGATGTTGATGAAGCGGGCGGCGGAACAGGAGACTTTGTTCATCATGCTGTCGCGGTGATTGCCGCAGAGCAGCAGGTCGAACGGCTGACGGCGGCTGGCGAATTCCAGGCTGTCGCCAAGCTCGCCATGCACGATAAGGGTATCGGCGATCGGGTAGCCGGCGCGTTGGCGCAGTTCCTCCATAAACAGCCGGGTTTCCTCTTCCATCAGCGTGCGCAAATCGGCCAGCATCGGCCCGGCGAAATTATTGTACATTTCCGGATTGGCGAGGGTGCTTAACAGGGTGATGTTGCCGCCGTAGGGGCGGACGATAGAGACGGCCTTTTCCACCAGGCGATGGCTGTCAGGCGCGACGGCGACGGTAACCAGAACGTTTTGATACCCCATATTCCACTCCTTGTTGCATCCGTCGTGTTTCAGGCTGCCGCGTCGGGGCCTTGGATGAAATGCTGCGCTCGGATAAAGGGTAGAACCTGGCGGGGGGAATAAATGTGTTTCGCATCACGCGCGGCAATAAAAGCTGAGTTTGCTCCGGTTATATAGCAATAAAAGATAAAACCGTTGCCGCACGTAATTTCACTGAATTAAAGCACCTGCGCCCACAGCGTTTTCGGCACCTTGCCCAGATCGAACAATTTACCGGCAACCAGCTCGGCGCGACGGTGGTCGGCAGCACGGTACATATTGCTCATTTCTGTATCGTTTTCAATGGAATAGTTCAGTTTGTCGTACACCTTCTCCAGGCTGTCCAAAGAGGAGCATTTACGGAATGTCAGCAGATATTCGAGCGTATCGGTCATGATTAAAATATAGCCTGTTAATAGTTAAAGCCGGGTGAATAACACATAGCGGCTCACGGCGACGCCGTCGAGGCAGCGATGTACGACCTGACAAAAATCATTTCAAGTGAATAAATTGCACTGGGTAATAATGTGACGCCGCCCGTGGCGGCGCTGGGATAAATCATAATATGCAAGTGCGCCATCAGCAATCTCATCCTGCTGATAAATGAAGAAATAGGGAAAGTCTCAGGGCGATGCGTCACGAACGAGAAGCTTAAGCGTCGACGTTTCGCTGCATGCAAGCGCGCGAAGCCGCGCTCGCTCTCCTTTGGCGGCGTTTTTTTCGCCTGTCCGGAGGGCGCTCGCAGCACGAGGCGATGTATGTTGCCGCTGTCGGCATTGAAACTACGCCTGTTTGGCCTGCGCGATTATGGCAAGTAAAACAAAACTGCGTTTTATTTTATTGCAATGAAACGATGGGGCGCGGGAATTTTAATAACGTCTGGAACGGCGTGGTAATTAATGCGCCGGCAAAAAAGAAATAAAAAAACGCTAAAGCTTTAGGATGTGCTGCCGATATGTCGTTTTGGGGCAATTTAACGTTAAAAAAACATTCTTGCGCCGCGCTAATACGGAAACATATCGTTACGTCTATTGGCTTGTTCACTACGCCAGCGAATCATTGATAAGCCATAATCACCTGATGTTGAAAATTAGAACAACCCTCTGCGGAGGGTTTAAGTCAAATCCGATAGCTAATAACCTTATAGTTTACATTGGTTATTTTTCGCCTGGGATATTTTTTAGCGGCTCAAATGGTTATTTATACTAAGATTGTTGCCTATATGCAGATTTTTGTTCTGTTATTTTGGTTTGGTGATGGTTTTGTTCGAATTGATCTAAAAAAGATAATTTTTTGGCTGATAAACATTGTTTTTAAGACGTTTTTTTACCTAAGGCGATTTTATGAGCAAAATGCGGGTCATAAAATGTGCGAATTTAGGGGTATTTGGCTTAATTATTTTTTATTTTTGTGATCTATGTCACATTGTATTTAAAATTGCCTCTCACTTACATTGTGTGTGCTAATGGTTCGGGGGTAGAGTTGCGCTGCTTTAGGAATAATCTTATTAAATTTGTAAAAATAGTTTCATGGTGACTAAACACTATCGAAGCAGAATGCTGTACATCCATACACGTTGGTTTACGCTCGTAGCAAATACTGAACAGTGGTCGAATTTAGCGATTGGCGAAAATTATAGCAGTCGTTTTTGAGAGATTAATTTGCCAACTTTGGGAAACAACCCAGGTCACGGGCGATAAAATTTATCACCCAGCGTATGTTTTTAAACATAGTCTGTCGGGATGGGGAATATGGGTACGTCTGAATTACTTAAGCATATTTATGACATCAATTTGTCATATTTACTTTTAGCACAGCGTTTGATCAACGATGAAAAAGCGTCCGCGATGTTCCGCCTTGGTATTGATGAGACCATGGCCGATGCGTTGGCGCAGCTGACTTTGCCGCAAATGGTCAAACTGGCCGAGACCAACCAGCTGGTTTGCCACTTCCGCTTTAACGATCACCAGACCATCGAACGCCTGACCAAAGAGTCGCGCGTCGACGATCTGCAACAAATCCATACCGGCATTTTGCTATCAAGCCATTTACTGCAAGAGCTATCGAGTAAAGACGCTAGCCCGACGAAGAAAAGAGCCTGATGATGGTTGAGAAAAGCATTGTTCAAGAAGCCAAGGACATTCAGCTCGCCATGGAGCTGATTTCGCTGGGGGCCCGTTTGCAGATGCTGGAGAGTGAAACCCAGCTCAGCCGCGGGCGCTTGATTAAACTTTACAAGGAGTTGCGCGGCAGCCCGCCGCCAAAAGGAATGTTGCCGTTCTCAACCGACTGGTTTATGACTTGGGAACAGAATATTCATTCCTCGATGTTTTATAACGCCTACCTGTTTCTGATGAAAAGCGGACAGTGCAGCGGGGTGGAAGCGGTGATCAAAGCCTATCGCCTCTACCTGGAGCAGTGCCCGCAGCAGGCCGGCGAGGCGCCGTTGCTGGCGTTGACCCGCGCCTGGACGCTGGTGCGCTTCGTCGACAGCGGCATGTTGCAGCTCTCCGCCTGCAGCTGCTGCGGCGGCGCATTTATCACCCACGCGCACCAGCCGCTGAACGGTTTCATCTGCAGTTTATGCCAACCCCCATCCCGCGCCGTAAAAAGACGTAAACTTTCGCCGCAACTGGCCGATATTATTCCTCAACTGCTGGACGAGCAGGTCAAACGCGCCATTTGAGCCGCCACGTTGCCGGCTCTCGGCAATGAATACCGACGTGTGATACGCAGGGGCGGCATGCCGCCCCCAGACATGCAGCCTGGTCTGTCGCGCCAGGGCGCGTTTGCCCCACCTTCCATCCACATTGTTAATTTAAGGAATGCGTGTGCTAGTTATTTTGGGTTATCTCGTGGTATTGGGTGCGGTGTTTGGCGGCTACCTGATCGTGGGCGGTCATCTCGGTGCGTTATATCAGCCGGCGGAGTTTCTGATTATCGGCGGGGCGGGGGTCGGCGCTTTCATCGTCGGCAACAACGGCAAGGCGATCAAAGCGACGCTGCGCGCCCTGCCGCGCCTGATGCGCCGTTCCAAATACAACAAAGATCTGTATATGGATCTGATGGCGTTGCTGTTCCGTCTGCTGGCCAAATCGCGTCAGCAGGGCATGCTGTCGCTCGAGTTCGATATCGATAATCCGCAAGAAAGTGAAATTTTCTCTAATTATCCGCGCATCCTTGCCGATAACACCCTGGTGGAGTTCATTACCGACTATTTACGGCTGATGGTGAGCGGCAATATGAATGCGTTCGAGATCGAAGCGCTGATGGACGAAGAGATCGAAACCTACGAGCAGGAAAGCGAAGTGCCCGCCGGCAGTCTGGCGATGGTGGGCGACTCCTTGCCGGCGTTCGGCATCGTCGCGGCGGTGATGGGGGTGGTGCACGCCCTGGCTTCGGCTGACCGTCCGGCCGCTGAACTGGGCGCGCTGATCGCTAACGCCATGGTCGGTACTTTCCTCGGCATTTTGCTGGCCTACGGCTTCATCTCGCCGCTGGCGACGTTGCTGCGTCAGAAGAGCGCCGAAAACGTCAAGATGATGCAGTGCATCAAAGTCACGCTGTTGTCGAGCCTGAACGGTTACGCGCCGCAGATCGCGGTCGAGTTCGGCCGTAAAACGCTGTATACCACCGAACGTCCTTCTTTCGTTGAGCTGGAAGAACACGTGCGCCGCGTGAAAGCGCCGGCGCAGCAGGCGACGGAAGAAGAAGAAGCATGAAACAGAATCATCCGGTCGTTTTGGTCAGAAAGCGCAAGTCGCATCATGCCGCCCATCACGGCGGCTCCTGGAAGATCGCTTATGCCGACTTTATGACGGCGATGATGGCGTTCTTCCTGGTGATGTGGCTGCTGGCGATCGCCAGCCCGCAGGAGCTGACGCAAATCGCCGAATACTTCCGCACGCCGCTCAAGGTTGCCCTGACCAGCGGCGACAAGAGCAGTTCCGAAAGCAGCCCCATTCCTGGCGGCGGCGACGATCCAACGCAACAGCATGGCCTGGTGAAAAAACAGGTCGATTCGCCGGACTCGCGCGCCGAAGAGCTGCGCCTGAACAAGCTGCGTGAAAAGCTGGATGAGTTGATTGAGTCCGATCCGCGCCTGAAGGCGCTGCGTCCACATCTGTTGATCAACATGATGGACGAAGGGCTGCGCATCCAGATTATCGATAGCCAGAACCGGCCGATGTTCAAAACCGGCAGCGCGCAGGTCGAGAGCTACATGCGCGATATTCTGCGCGCGATAGCGCCGATCCTTAACGACTTGCCGAACAAAATCAGCCTGTCCGGCCACACCGATGACATCCCTTACGCCACCGGCGAACGCGGCTACAGCAACTGGGAACTGTCGGCCGATCGCGCCAACGCGTCGCGTCGCGAGCTGATCGCCGGCGGCCTGGCGGAAGGCAAAGTGCTGCGGGTGGTAGGCATGGCGGCCACCATGAGCCTGAAACAGCATGGCGCCGATGATGCGATTAACCGCCGCATCACCGTACTGGTGTTGAACAAGCAAACGCAAGAGGGCATCGAGCACGAAAATGCCGAAAGCAACGCGCTGGATATTGCCCAGCCGGACAGCCTGAAGCAGCTGGCGCCGTCGGCGACCGCGCCGGCCAGCCAAACGCCGGAATCCTCGACGACAGCCCCGGAACCCGCGGCGCCAACGCCGAACGCTCCACCGCAGGCGTCCCCGGCGATAGCCCCGGCCGACCAGGCGCCGGAACCACCGGCGGCCGCACCCGCACCGACTAACCGCGACTCACAGCCAGAGGTGACCCCGTGAGCATGGACATTAGCGATTTTTATCAGACCTTCTTTGATGAGGCGGACGAGTTGCTGGCCGACATGGAGCAACACCTGCTGGAGCTGGATCCGCTGGCCCCCGATATCGAGCCGTTGAACGCCATCTTCCGCGCGGCGCATTCGATCAAGGGCGGCGCGGCGACCTTTGGTTTTTCGGTGCTGCAGGAAACCACCCATCTGCTGGAGAACCTGCTGGACGGTGCAAGACGCCAGGAAATGAGCCTGAGCACCGAGATTATCAACCTGTTTCTGGAAACCAAAGACATTATGCAGGAGCAACTGGACGCCTATAAAACCTCGCAACAGCCTGACGCTGAAAGCTTTGAATACATTTGCCAGGCGCTGCGTCAGCTGGCGTTGGAAGCGCAACAGCAGCAGGAGGCGCCTGCGGCTCAACCCGCCGTTCAGCAGCCGGTCGCTCAGCCATCGGCCGCGCCGGCGGCGATCGAAGGCGGCATGCGCATCAGCCTGAACGGGCTGAAAGCCAGTGAAATCCCCTTGATGTTGGAAGAGCTGGGCAACCTCGGCGAAGTTAAAGACCCGCATCAGACGGAACACAGCCTGGACGTGACGTTGCTCACCTCCGCCAGCGAAGACGACATCAGCGCCGTGCTGTGCTTCGTGCTGGAACCGGAACAAATCAGCTTCTCGACGCCGACGCAAAGCGCGCCGGCCGTCGCGGAGGCGAACTTGCCGGAGACGGTCGCTGCGCCGGAACCGGCGCCAGCGCCGAACGCCAGCGCTGCGCTGCCTGCCGCCAAACCTGCGGCCGCAGCGGCCGAAGCGCCGAAAGCACGCGCCAAGGCGAGCGAATCTACCAGCATTCGCGTAGCGGTGGAAAAGGTGGATCAGCTGATCAACCTGGTGGGCGAGCTGGTGATCACCCAGTCGATGCTGGCGCAACGTTCCGGCACGCTGGATCCGGTGAACCACGGCGATCTGCTGAACAGCATGAGCCAGCTGGAGCGTAACGCACGCGATCTGCAGGAGTCGGTGATGTCGATCCGCATGATGCCGATGGAATACGTCTTCAGCCGCTACCCGCGTCTGGTGCGCGATCTGGCCGGCAAGCTGAACAAACAGGTGGAGCTGACGCTGCAGGGCAGCTCGACCGAACTGGACAAGAGCCTGATCGAACGGATTATCGACCCGTTGACGCACCTGGTGCGCAACAGCCTCGATCACGGTATCGAAGAGCCGGCCACCCGCATCGCCGCCGGTAAATCGGCGGTGGGCAATCTGGTGCTGTCGGCCGAACACCAGGGTGGCAACATCTGTATTGAGGTCATCGACGACGGCGCCGGTCTGAACCGCGAAAAAATTCTCGCCAAGGCCGCTTCGCAAGGGCTGGCGGTGAGCGACAGCATGAGCGACGAAGAGGTCGGCATGCTGATCTTCGCGCCGGGCTTCTCCACCGCCGAGCAGGTGACCGACGTTTCCGGCCGCGGCGTCGGCATGGACGTGGTGAAAAGAAATATTCAGGAGATGGGCGGCCACGTCGAGATCCGTTCGCAGGCCGGTAAAGGCACCACCATCCGCATTCTGCTGCCGTTGACGCTGGCGATCCTCGACGGCATGTCGGTCAAAGTGAACGACGAAGTCTTTATTCTGCCGCTGAACGCGGTGATGGAATCGCTGCAGCCGCAGGCGGAAGACTTGCACCCGCTGGCCGGCGGCGAGCGCGTGCTGCAGGTGCGCGGCGAATACCTGCCGCTGGTGGAACTGTATCGGGTATTCGAAGTGGAAGGCGCCAAAACCGACGCCACCCAGGGCATTGTGGTGATCCTGCAAAGCGCCGGCCGCCGCTATGCGTTGCTGGTGGATCAGCTGATTGGCCAGCATCAGGTGGTGGTGAAGAATCTGGAAAGCAACTACCGCAAAGTGCCGGGCATTTCCGCCGCGACCATTTTGGGCGACGGCAGCGTGGCCTTGATCGTCGATGTCTCGGCGTTGCAAACCTTGAACCGTGAAAAGCGTCTGACGGACGCCGCCGCATAATAATGAGTTTATTGATTTAAAAGGTGAATGATATGGCAGGATTGGCAGCCGTCAGCAAATTGGCTGGCGAAACGGTAGGGCAAGAGTTTCTGATTTTTACCCTGGGCAACGAGGAGTACGGCATCGACATCCTCAAGGTGCAGGAAATTCGCGGCTACGATCAGGTGACCCGCATCGCCAACACCCCGGCGTTCATCAAGGGCGTCACCAACCTGCGCGGCGTGATTGTTCCCATCATCGATCTGCGGGTGAAATTCTCCCAGCAGAGCGTTTCCTACGATGAGAACACCGTGGTGATCGTGTTGAACTTTGGCCAGCGCGTGGTGGGCATCGTGGTTGACGGCGTCTCCGACGTGCTGTCATTGACCGCCGAGCAGATCCGTCCGGCGCCGGAGTTCGCGGTGACTCTGGCGACCGAATACCTCACCGGCCTCGGTTCGCTGGGCGAGCGCATGTTGATCCTGGTGGATATCGAAAAGCTGCTGAGCAGCGAAGAGATGTCGCTGGTCGACAGCGTGGCGAAAAGCGTCTGATCCAAGACTCAAGGGGGCAGGGCGCTGCCCCCTTCAACCTTCACGTTCCCTGACCTGTCGCGATGCCGCCCGCCGCGCCCGGAACCCCCACTAAAAATAGTTACTTTCCCGCATAAAGTTTTGCCGCGCTGCGCCGATAACTCTCACATTCAACGTCATCAGAGCCTGTCTGCGCGGGCTTCAACAAGGGAAATCATGTTAAATCGTATGAAGGTGGTCACCAGCCTGTTGCTGGTGTTGGTGCTGTTTGGCGCCTTGCAGTTGATTTCGGGCGGACTCTTTTTCTCCTCGCTGAAAAGCGATAAGGAAAACTTTACCGTCCTGCAAACTATTCGTCAGCAGCAGCTGCAGCTGAGCGAAAGCCGCGTTGACCTGCTGCAGGCGCGCAACTCCCTGAACCGTGCCGGTATTCGCTACATGATGGATACCAACAAGATCGGCAGCGGCGCCACCATTGATGAACTGCTGGCCAAGGCGAAGGAAGAGCTGGGCGAAGCGGAAAGACACTACGCCGCGTACGAGAAAATCCCTCAGGACCCGCGTCAGGATCCTCAGGCGGCGGAACGCCTCAAGCATCAGTACGATGTGCTGTACGGCGCGCTCTCCGAGCTGATCCAACTGCTGGGCGAAGGCAAAATCAACGCGTTCTTCGATCAACCTACGCAGAGTTACCAGGACAACTTTGAGCAGAGCTACAACGTTTACCTGGAGCAAAACGGCAAGCTGTACCAAATCGCGGTCGACGGCAGCAACAGCTCCTACAACTCGGCCATCTGGACGCTGATCGTGATCCTGGTGGTGGTGCTGGCGGTGATCGTACTGGTCTGGACTGGTATCCATCACATCCTGGTACGCCCGCTGAACCGCATGATCGAGCACATCAAACAGATCGCCGCCGGCGACCTGACTCAGCAGATCGTCGTCAACAGCCGCAACGAAATGGGCGTGCTGGCGGCCAGCCTGAAACACATGCAAGGCGAACTGATTGAAACCGTCAGCGGCGTGCGCCAGGGCGCAGACGCCATCTACAGCGGCGCGTCCGAAATCGCCGCGGGCAACAACGATCTCTCTTCCCGCACCGAGCAGCAGGCCGCGTCGCTGGAAGAGACCGCCGCCAGCATGGAACAGCTGACCGCGACGGTGAAACAGAACGCCGAAAACGCGCGTCAGGCTTCGCAACTGGCGCTGAGCGCCTCTGAAACCGCGCAGAAAGGCGGCAAGGTCGTGGCTAACGTGGTGCAGACCATGCATGACATCGCCGGCAGCTCGCAGAAGATCGCCGATATCACCGGCGTGATCGACGGCATCGCCTTCCAGACCAACATCCTGGCGCTCAACGCCGCGGTGGAAGCGGCGCGCGCCGGCGAACAGGGCCGTGGCTTCGCGGTGGTGGCCGGTGAAGTGCGTAACCTGGCGCAGCGCAGCGCACAGGCGGCGAAAGAGATCAAAGGCCTGATCGAAGATTCGGTCAGCCGCGTCGATATGGGTTCCGTGCTGGTCGAGAGCGCCGGGGAAACCATGGGCGACATCGTCAACGCCGTCACCCGCGTGACCGACATCATGGGCGAAATCGCCTCGGCGTCGGACGAGCAGAGTCGCGGCATCGATCAGGTTGGCCAGGCGGTGGCGGAAATGGACCGCGTCACCCAGCAGAACGCCTCGTTGGTGGAAGAATCCGCCTCGGCGGCGGCGGCGCTGGAAGAACAGGCCAGCATGCTGACCCAGTCGGTAGCGGTATTCCGTCTGAGGCAGGAAGGCCAGGAAGAATTTAAAGCGCCTGTCACCAGCAAGGCGACGGTAACACCGGTAATCAATCATAAGAAAATGAACGCCAGCGATCTGCAGGATAACTGGGAAACGTTCTGACCGGTATCGGGCCTCTCTCGCAGAGGCCCTTTTCCCTACGTAGGCCGGTCGCCGGCCGGCTGCAAGGAGGTTCAAGTGTTTAACCGAATCCGTATCTCTACCAGCTTATTCCTGTTGTTGATGACCTTCTGCGTTCTGCAGTTGGCCAGCAGCGGCCTGTCGTATTCCGCGTTTCGCTCCGATAACCACAACCTCGACATCATCACCCTCGGCAGCCAGCAGCGCGATTCGCTCAGCCTGAGCTGGGTGTCGCTGTTGCAGGCGCGCAATACGCTGAACCGCGCCGGCACCCGCGCGGCGCTGAAACTGCCGCAGGAGCAGGTGAACGAGCTGATGAGCAACGCCCGCAGTTCGCTGCAGAAGGCCGATCTCTATTTCAATCAGTTTATGGCGGTTGAACGCAGCAGTGAACAGCAGAACCAGCAGACGGCTACCACCAAGGCCAGCTACGAGCGGCTGCGCGGCGCGCTGCGCGAGCTGATCGGCTTCCTGGAAAAGGGTGAGCTGCAGGCGTTTATGGATCAGCCGACGCAGAAAACCCAGGACCTGTTCGAGGCCGACTTCGTGCAGTACCTGCAGTTGGTGAACGGTGACATCAGCGAGGCCAGAGACGCTAATCAGTTCTCCTTCACGCTGGCGGGCCTGATGCTGGCGGGGGCGGTATTGATGCTGATCGTGGTGACCGGCAGCGCCATGTGGTGGTTGCGCACCATGCTGATACAGCCGCTGAACCAAATCCGCAGCCACTTTGAACGCATCGCCGCCGGCGATCTGGCGACGCCGATTCAGGTGTATGGCCGTAATGAAATCAGCATGCTGTTCGCCAGCCTGCAACGCACGCAGCAGTCGCTGATCGGCACCGTCGGCGCGGTGCGCGACGGGGCGGAGTCGATTCTGATCGGCCTGCAGGAGATCGCCGAAGGCAACAACGATCTCTCTTCCCGCACCGAGCAGCAGGCCGCGTCGCTGGAAGAAACCGCCGCCAGCATGGAACAGCTGACCGCGACGGTGAAACAGAACGCCGACAATGCGCGGCAGGCGTCTCAGCTGGCGCGCGACGCTTCGGCCACTGCGGCTAAGGGCGGCGAACTGGCCGGTGACGTGGTCACCACCATGCACGATATTGCCAACAGTTCGCAGAAAATCGGCGCCATCACCAGCGTGATCGACGGCATCGCCTTCCAGACCAACATTCTGGCGCTCAATGCGGCGGTGGAAGCGGCGCGCGCCGGCGAACAGGGGCGGGGTTTCGCGGTGGTCGCCGGTGAAGTGCGCAACCTGGCGAGCCGCAGCGCGCAGGCGGCGAAAGAGATCAAGGTGCTGATCGACGAATCGGTCAGCCGCGTCAAACACGGCTCGGTGCTGGTGGAAAACTCCGGCGCCACCATGCAGGACATTGTGCGTTCGGTAACTCGCGTGACCGACATCATGGGCGAGATCGCGTCGGCTTCGGATGAACAAAGCCGCGGCATCGAACAGGTGACGCAGGCGGTGACCCAGATGGACCAGGTTACCCAGCAGAACGCTGCGCTGGTGGAAGAGTCCGCTTCTGCCGCCACCGCGCTGGAAGAGCAGGCCATTACCCTGGCCGACGCGGTCGCGGTATTCCGTCTGGCGGACGATAACGTCGTCGCGCCAGGTAACAGCAACAACGCAGTTTCACCCGTGGTAAAGGAAGCCCAAGATTGTTAAACCGCATAAACAGCACGTTTTTCTCCGGTGAGGCGGCATGAAACAGGCGCCGTCTACTTCTAACCGGGATACTGCGTCGATGTTGACGCAAATGGTGCAGCGCCTGCCGCTGTCGGACGTGCATTTTCGCCGTATCAGCCAGTTGATTTATCAACGCGCCGGCATCGTGCTGGCGGAGCATAAGCGCGAGATGGTTTACAACCGCCTGGTGCGCCGGTTGCGGCTGCTGGGATTGCACGATTTCGGCGACTATTTGGCGCTGCTGGAAAGCGATCCGAACAGCGCGGAGTGGCAGGCGTTCATCAACGCATTGACCACCAACCTGACGGCATTTTTCCGCGAGGCGCATCACTTCCCGATCCTGGCGGAGCATGCGCGCTCGCGGCCGAACGGCTACAGCGTCTGGAGCACTGCGGCCTCGACCGGCGAAGAGCCGTATTCGATCGCCATCACGCTGAGCGATGCCCTGGGGCAGCGGGCCGGCAGTTGCCAGGTCTGGGCCAGCGACATCGACACGCAGGTGTTGGAAAAAGCGGAAGCGGGCGTTTACCGCCAGGAAGATCTGCGCACCCTGACGCCGACCCAAATGCAGCGCTATTTTCTGCGCGGCACCGGGCCGCATCAGGGGCTGGTGCGCGTGCGGCCGGAACTGGCGGCGCGGGTGAACTTCCAGCCGTTGAACCTGCTGGCGCCGGAATGGGCGCTGCCGGGGCAATTTGACGCCATTTTTTGCCGCAACGTCATGATCTATTTCGATAAGGCGACGCAGGAGCGCATCCTGCGCCGCTTCGTTCCCTTGCTTAAGCCGGGGGGGCTGATGTTCGCCGGCCACTCCGAGAACTTCAGCCAGATCAGCCGGGATTTCTACTTGCGTGGGCAGACCGTGTATGGGCTGACCAAGGAGAGGTAATGAGTAAAATCAGAGTGTTATGCGTAGACGATTCGGCACTGATGCGTCAGCTGATGACGGAAATCGTGAACGGCCACCCCGACATGGAAATGGTGGCGACCGCGCCGGATCCGCTGGTGGCGCGCGATCTGATCAAAAAATTTAATCCTCAGGTGCTGACGCTGGACGTCGAGATGCCACGCATGGACGGGCTGGATTTCCTCGAGAAGCTGATGCGCCTGCGGCCGATGCCGGTAGTGATGGTTTCTTCGCTGACCGGTAAAGGCTCGGAGATCACGCTGCGAGCGCTGGAGCTGGGCGCGGTGGATTTCGTCACCAAACCGCAGCTCGGCATTCGCGAGGGCATGTTGGCCTACAGCGAACTGATCGCCGAGAAGATCCGCACCGCCGCCAGAGCGCGCCTGCCGCAGCGTTCCAGCAGCCCGGCGCCGGCGATCCTCAGCCATGCGCCGCTGCTGAGCAGTGAAAAACTGATCGCCATCGGCGCTTCCACCGGCGGCACCGAAGCGATCCGCCAGGTGCTGCAGCCGCTGCCGGCCACCAGTCCGGCGCTGCTGATCACCCAGCACATGCCGCCGGGTTTCACCCGTTCGTTCGCCGAACGGCTGAACAAGCTGTGCCAGATCACGGTGAAAGAAGCGGAGGACGGCGAGCGCGTACTGCCGGGCCACGCTTACATCGCCCCGGGGGATCGCCACCTGGAGCTGGCGCGCAGCGGCGCCAACTATCAGGTGAAGCTGCATGACGGCCCGGCGGTCAACCGCCATCGTCCGTCGGTCGACGTGCTGTTCCGCTCGGTAGCGCAATATGCCGGCCGCAATGCGGTGGGGGTGATCCTCACCGGCATGGGGAACGACGGGGCGGCGGGGATGCTGGAGATGCACCGCGCCGGGGCCTATACCCTGGCGCAGAACGAGGCGAGCTGTGTGGTGTTCGGCATGCCACGCGAGGCGATCGCCGGCGGCGGCGTCAGCGAAGTGGTCGAGTTGGACAGGATGAGCCAGCGCATGCTGGCGCAGATTTCCGGCGGCCAGGCATTGCGCATTTGATTTCAGTCCGCAGGGTTTGCCCGGCGGCGATATGACCTACGGTCGCCGCGCGGCGGCCTGCGGTTTTGCATCATTAAACGGTTAACTATTTCAGGAGTAACAATGGCAGACAAGAACCTCAGATTTCTGGTTGTGGACGACTTCTCCACCATGCGCCGCATCGTCAGAAATTTGCTGAAAGAGCTGGGCTTCAACAACGTCGAAGAAGCTGAAGATGGCGCAGATGCGCTGAACAAGCTGCGCGCCGGCGGTTTCGACTTCGTGGTGTCCGACTGGAACATGCCGAACATGGACGGGCTCGAACTGTTGCAGACCATCCGCGCCGATAGCGCGCTGGCCGCGATGCCGGTGCTGATGGTGACGGCGGAAGCCAAGAAAGAAAATATCATCGCGGCGGCGCAGGCCGGCGCCAGCGGTTATGTAGTGAAACCTTTTACGGCGGCGACGCTGGAAGAAAAGCTCAACAAGATTTTTGAAAAATTGGGCATGTAAGGAGAGGGCGATGAGAGACATTCCAATGCCTGCCAGCGATGCAGCGACCGCGGGAGAGATCATCTCCCGCATCGGCCAACTGACCCGAATGCTGCGCGACAGCATGCGCGAATTGGGGCTCGATCAGGCGATTGCCCAGGCGGCAGAGGCGATCCCGGATGCGCGCGACCGTCTTGACTATGTCGTAACCATGACGGCGCAGGCGGCGGAACGGGCGTTGAACTGCGTGGAGGCGGCGCAACCGCGCCAGGCGGAGCTGGAGTCCGGCGCCAACGCGTTGAAAGGGCGCTGGGACGAGTGGTTCGCCAATCCCATCGAACTGGACGACGCGCGTTCTCTGGTCAACGACACGCGTCAGTATCTGGATCAGGTGCCGGGCCATACGGCCTTCACCAACGCTCAGCTGCTGGAAATCATGATGGCGCAGGACTTCCAGGATCTGACCGGTCAGGTGATCAAGCGCATGATGGACGTGGTGCAGGAGATCGAAAAGCAGCTGCTGATGGTGCTGATGGAAAACATGCCGGAGCAGCCGGTGAAGGAAAAGCGGCCGAACGACAGCCTGCTGAACGGCCCGCAGCTCGACCAGAACGGCGTCGGCGTGATCGCCAACCAGGCGCAGGTCGACGATCTGCTCGACAGCCTCGGTTTCTGAGGCCTTTCGGGGCGCGCGACGGCGCGCCCCGACAACAAGCCACGCAGTTTTGGTCTCATCCCCTAAATAACCCGCCTTTTTCCCCGTTGTTCCGCCAATGACATCGCCAATTTTTTGGCATGCTGACCGCCATTCTTTACCCTCCCGACACAGGAACGGCGTTTCGTGGCTGAAGACAGCGATCTGGAAAAAAGCGAGGCCCCCACGCCCCACAGGCTGGAGAAGGCGCGTGAAGACGGCCAGATCCCGCGCTCCCGCGAGCTGACCTCGGTGCTGATGTTGCTCTCGGGCCTGGCGATCATCCTGATGTCCGGCAGCAACATGGCGCAACAGCTGGCGGCGATGCTCACGCAAGGGCTGAACTTTGACCACGGCATGGTCAGTAACGACAAGCAGATGCTTCGCCAACTGGGCATGTTGCTGCGTCAGGCGGTGCTGGCGCTGCTGCCGATCATGGCGGGTCTGGTGCTGGTAGCGCTCGCCGCGCCGATGCTGTTGGGGGGCATCTTGTTCAGCGGCAAGTCGATCAAGTTCGATATGAAGCGGCTAAACCCCCTGTCCGGGTTGAAACGCATCTTTTCCAGCCAGGTGTTGGCCGAGCTGCTGAAAGGGATCCTCAAAGCGACGCTGGTCGGCTGGGTGACCGGCCTCTATCTATGGCACAACTGGGCGGCGATGCTGCATCTGATGACCCAGCAGCCGCTCGATGCGCTGGGCAATGCGCTGCAGATGATCCTGTTCTGCGGTTTTCTGGTGGTGCTGGGGCTGACGCCGATGGTGGCGTTCGACGTGTTCTATCAGCTGTGGAGCCACTTCAAAAAGCTGAAGATGACCAAGCAGGATATTCGCGACGAATTCAAAGACCAGGAAGGGGACCCGCACGTCAAGGGGCGCATTCGCCAGCAGCAGCGGGCGATCGCCCGGCGCCGCATGATGGCCGACGTGCCTAAGGCGGACGTGATCGTCACCAACCCGACGCACTACGCCGTCGCGTTGCAGTACAACGACAAGAAAATGAGTGCGCCGAAGGTGCTGGCCAAGGGGGCCGGCGAAATCGCCTTGCGCATTCGTGAGCTCGGTGCGGAGCACCGCATTCCGATGCTGGAGGCGCCGCCGCTGGCGCGCGCGCTGTATCGGCACAGCGAGATTGGACAACACATTCCGGCCACCCTGTATGCCGCGGTCGCCGAAGTGCTGGCCTGGGTATACCAACTGCGCCGCTGGCGGCGCGAGGGCGGCCTGATCCCGAAAAAACCTGAACGTTTACCGGTGCCGGAAGCACTGGATTTTGCGAGAGAGAGTGACTCTGATGGCTAATTTGGCCTCCCTGCTTCGTTTGCCGGGCAATTTTAAAGATACGCAGTGGCAGGTGCTGGCCGGCCCGGTGCTGATCCTGCTGATTTTGTCGATGATGGTGTTGCCGCTGCCGGCGTTTATCCTCGACCTGCTGTTTACCTTCAACATCGCGCTGTCGATCATGGTGCTGCTGGTGGCGATGTTCACCCAGCGTACGCTCGAGTTCGCCGCTTTCCCGACCATCCTGCTGTTCTCCACATTGCTGCGTTTGTCGCTCAACGTCGCCTCGACGCGCATCATCTTGCTGGAAGGCCACACCGGTTCCGCCGCCGCCGGGCGCGTGGTGGAAGCCTTCGGCCACTTCCTGGTGGGCGGCAACTTCGCCATCGGCATCGTGGTGTTCATCATCCTGGTGCTGATCAACTTTATGGTAATTACCAAAGGTGCAGGGCGTATCGCCGAAGTGGGCGCGCGCTTCGTGCTGGACGGCATGCCGGGTAAACAGATGGCGATCGACGCCGATTTGAACGCCGGATTGATTGGCGAAGACGAAGCGAAGAAACGCCGCGCCGAAGTGACCCAGGAGGCCGATTTTTACGGCTCGATGGACGGCGCCAGTAAATTCGTGCGCGGCGACGCCATCGCCGGCCTGATGATCATGGTGCTGAACGTGGTCGGTGGCCTGTTGGTTGGCGTGGTGCAACACGGCATGGAACTGGGGGCGGCGGCGGAAAGCTATACGCTGCTGACCATCGGTGACGGCCTGGTGGCGCAGATCCCGGCATTGGTGATCTCCACCGCCGCCGGTGTCATCGTCACTCGCGTCGCGACCGATCAGGATGTCGGCGAGCAGATGGTGGGCCAGCTGTTCAACAATCCGCGCGTGATGCTGCTGAGTGCCGGGGTGCTGGGCCTGCTGGGCCTGGTGCCGGGCATGCCGAACCTGGTGTTCCTGCTGTTTACCGCGGCTCTGCTGGGCCTCGCCTGGTGGTTGCGCGGCCGTGAACAACAGGCGCCGAAAACGGTGGAAGATCCGGTGATGCCGGAGAATCCGCAGGCCGCCGAGGCCAGCTGGGCCGACGTGCAGTTGGAAGATCCGCTGGGGATGGAAGTGGGCTACCGGTTGATTCCGATGGTCGACTTTCAACAGAACGGCGAGCTGCTTGGGCGTATCCGCGGGATCCGCAAGAAATTCGCGCAGGACATGGGTTATCTGCCGCCGGTGGTGCACATTCGCGACAACCTGGAACTGCCGCCAGCCAGCTATCGCATCCTGATGAAAGGCGTCGAGATCGGCAGCGGTGAAGCGCAGCCGGGCCGCTGGCTGGCGATCAACCCCGGCAATGCCGTGGGCGAGCTGGCGGGAGACAAAACCGTCGATCCCGCCTTCGGGCTGGAAGCGGTGTGGATAGACAGCGCCTTGCGCGAACAGGCGCAAATCCAGGGCTTTACCGTGGTGGAAGCCAGCACCGTGGTGGCGACGCACCTCAATCACCTGATAGGGCAGTTCGCCAGCGAGCTGTTCGGCCGCCAGGAGACCCAACAGCTGTTGGATCGCGTGTCGCAGGAGATGCCGAAGCTGACCGAAGACTTCGTGCCGGGCGTGGTGTCACTGACGACGCTGCACAAGGTGCTGCAAAATCTGCTGGCCGAGCGCGTGTCCATCCGCGATATGCGCACCATCGTCGAAACGCTGGCGGAACATGCCCCGGCGCAGAGCGATCCTCACGAATTGACCACCGTGGTGCGGGTGGCGCTGGGCCGGGCGATCACGCAGCAGTGGTTCCCGGGCAACGGCGAGATTCAGGTTATCGGCTTGGATACCCAGCTGGAGCGCCTGTTGCTGCAGGCGTTGCAGGGCGGCGGCGGTCTGGAGCCGGGGCTGGCTGACCGTCTGCTGGAGCAGGCGCGTCAGGCGCTGCAACGGCAAGAGATGCTCAGCGCGCCGCCGGTGCTGTTGGTTAACCATGCGCTGCGTCCTTTACTGGCGCGCTTCCTGCGTCGCAGCCTGCCGCAGCTCGTGGTGCTGTCCAACCTGGAGATCAACGACGATCGCCAGATTCGCATGACCTCGACCATTGGAGCCGCCTGATGAAACGCTGTCTGTCCTTGTTGTGTTTGCTGGCGCCGCTAGCCGCCGGCGCGGTGTCCGGCTCCTGGGTGGCTGAAGGGGCGGGGGTCACGCTGGAACAGGGCGGGATGCGCGATGAATCCGCCGGTTTGCGGCCGCCTAACGCGCTGCCGGATGCCAATGCGCGCATCACCAGCGTCAGCTGGCGCTACCGTTTGCTGGGGCCAGAGCCCGTGGGGCTGCAGGCCCAGCTTTGCACGGTAAACCGCTGCATTCCGCTCGGCGGCGGCAGCGGCAGCAGCATCGGTCTGCAGGGCGAGCCGGCCAATGCGGAATTGCGCTTTGTCTATTACGTGCAGTCGCAAGGCGGGCTGAATCCGCCGCTGCGGGTGATTGGCAATCAGGTGATCGTCAATTATCAGTAAGATCAGGCCAGAATTTGCAGGCCGTTGCGTTCCACCAGCGTCAGCAGTTTCATCGCGGCGGAGTTCGGCTGCGCTTCGCCGCGCTCCCATTTCTGCACCGCCTTTTTGCTGACGTTGAGATACAGCGCAAACACCGGCTGACTGACGTTTTCCCGTTCGCGCAACGCGCGGATCTCGGCCGGCCCGAACTGCTTTACCGGCCGCAGGCACAGCATGTCGAAAGTGCGCATGGTCACGTCGTCGACGAAACCGGCGCGGTGCAGGCCCTGAACTTCCTGGTGGATCTCGGCAAGAATTTTACTCATCGCTTAGCCTCCGTAACTCCCTGTTGTTGACCAGCTGGTAGAGTCTGAATGGCGAATAATCCAGATACAGCGCAGCCAGATGTTTCAATCCCTGTAACTCATCCGCACTGATGTTTTCTCTCTCGCTTTTGGCAAAGCCGCGCATAAAAAACAGGCGGTCTTCATCGCGAAAAACGATCAGTACCCGATAGCCGCCACGTTTGCCCTCACCAGCCCTAGCGATGCGCTTTTTGTCTACGCAACCGCCAAGATTGGCGTCGTACAGCTGATGTTGCATCTCTCGCGCCGCTTTCACTATCGTGGCGTCGCTAATGCGCTCGCGTGCGGCAAAACCCTGAAAGGTTTTGGTGAGATAAATGTCGGCCATTCGCTCTCCCTGCGAATCTATACCCGTTAAGGGTATATTTCAAGTGGTTTAAAAATAACCACAGGGTGACAAGCGGCCAAAGGGAAAGAAACAGCCAAATTCACGCCATGCGCAGCCTGGCGCAAAGTCTTAAGTGAATTCAAAGAGTGATAGGGAGAAAATGCGACGGGATGCGCAGAAGCCGGTTAACGCATGCCCGGTGATAGGCTCACCGGGCAAATGAGTCAGGTCAGACGCCGATTTTTCTGCCGAGCAGGCTGCCGGCGTGCGATTGGCCGTCCGGGCCATACAGCGATTTGTTGTTTTTGCTGAGGATGGCCAGCGCCTGAGCGTTATGGTCGATCTGCTGATTGAGCAGCAGGCCGTTGTGCTGGTTCTTTTCGCGCAGTGTTTGGCTCAGCAATTGAACGCGCTGCCAACGGTCGGCCAGGGGGGCGTGGCTGGCATAGGGCGCGCGTTGCCCGCAGGTTTTTTCCTGCCCCAGGCGCTGTTGCTCGAGGTAGGCGACCGTCGCCAACAGTTGGCTTTTGGCATCGGTTACGCGCTGCAAGGCCACGCCCGGCAGCTGGCCGGAGCATAACAGATCGTGCTCTTCTTCCAGCACGCCATTGAGCGCCTGCAGCGTTTCCAACAGTTTGTCCAGCAGTTGTGCCAGCTTTTCCATAGTGATGACTTATCCTTTACCGCTACCCGCCGCCGCGTTGTCAGTCGCGTCCGGCGATCCATTGAACATCGCTCTGCGCGTCTTGCAGCAGTGCGTCGGCGATTTTGCCGGCGTCCATCTTCAGTTCACCGTTGCGGATCGCCTGCTTGATGGCCTCGACCCGGCCCATATCGATATCCTGGGTGCCCGGCTGCATCAGGCGCGCCTGCGCCTCGCTCAGTTTGACCTGCGTACCGCTGACGGCGGTTTCGGCCACGGCGGCCTTACGCGGCTGGAGCGGGTTGTCGGCCGGGGTTTCACGCGGTTGCACAGTGGAAACCGGCTGTAACCGCTGGGTGCGATCGATACTCATGGTCCATCTCCGTTTACGCCGTGACCGCTCTCGGGCGACGACGCTGCAATGAAAGTGTTGCGGCCCTGATGGCCAATAAAATGCTGCTTGATTTGTCTTATCGGCAAGGTTTGCGGAACCTTTACTTTTTTATAACGTAATGCGAATCGCGCCGTCGTCCCCGACCACGCCGCTGACGATTTGCCCGGACGCCATGCGCACGCGCACGCTGTCTTCGGCGGCGGCGTTGTTCATCGCCTTGCCCGCGCCGCTAATGCTGAATCCTTCGCCCTGTGCATTGACCTGCACCGGTTGCCCGGCCTTGATAATCCAGGCCCGGCGCAGCATGGCGAGGGTCAGCGGCTGGCCGGGGCTGATGTTGCGCAGGCTGACGGCGCCTAACGCTTTGCCCGCTTCGGTCAGCGCGCGCGGCGGCAGGGTATCGAGCCGACCTTCTTTCAACGTCAGGTCCGCCGCCGTCAACCGGCTGCCGGCGGTGATGCCGCGCGCCGAAACGAGATAGCGGCCGAACACCTGCACCTGCGTCTGGATAAAACGCCGCTCCTGGCCACAGCGCGCCGAAATGCTGACGTTGCCGCCGATCCGCGCGTTGGGCGGCAGCGACAGCTGCGGCAGTTCGCAAGCGGGCCATTGGTTCGGCGGCGTGCGCACCCGCACTTTTACCTGCACCGGTTCGCCGCTGAACTTGCCTTGGATGAAGCTTTCGATTTGCGTCGCCAGATCGTCGGCGCGCGCGTTCAGACTGCACAGCAGGCCGATAAGCAGCAGCATTTTACCTTTCATCGTCATCTTCTCAAGCTTCATCGGGATACGCGTAAGTGTACCCGCAGCGCGCGCAGGCTAAGCAGATAAATAGCGCCCCATTTTGCGTTTATTCCCGCGATAGGGTAGCGCGGGGGGCGTTTATGCTGTCGACTCCAAATTCTAACCTCGCGGAGGGAGCATGCTCGACAAACTGGACGCGGCTCTGCGCTTTGGCCAAGAGGCGCTGAACTTGCGCGCCCAGCGGCAGGAAATTCTGGCCGCCAACATCGCCAACGCAGACACACCGGGTTATCAGGCGCGGGATATCGATTTCGCCAGCCAATTGAACAAAGTGATGGAGCAGGGGCGCGTCAGCGGCAACGGCATGGCGCTCAACCTGACGGCGGCGCGCCATATCCCGGCGCAGACCCTGCAGCCGCCGCAGCTCGATCTGCTGTTCCGGGTGCCGGATCAGCCGTCGATGGACGGCAACACGGTGGACATGGATCGCGAACGCACCAACTTTGCCGATAACAGCCTGAAATATCAGACCGACCTGACGCTGCTCAACGGTCAGATCAAAGGGATGATGTCCGTACTGCAACAAGGATAAGGCGCATGTCTTTACTGAATATTTTTGATATCTCCGGCTCGGCGTTATCGGCGCAATCCCAGCGCATGAACGTCAGCGCCAGCAACATGGCCAACGCCGACAGCGTGACCGGCCCGGACGGCGAACCTTACCGCGCCAAGCAGGTGGTGTTCCAGGTCGCAGCGGCGCCGGGACAGCCGACCGGCGGCGTGCGCGTTGCCCAGGTGGTGGACGATCCGGCGCCCGAGCGTTTGGTGTATCAGCCGGGCAACCCGCTGGCGGACGCCAAGGGGTATGTGCGCATGCCGAACGTCGACGTAGTGGGGGAAATGGTCAACACCATCTCCGCTTCCCGCAGCTATCAGGCCAACGTCGAGGTGCTCAACACCACCAAGTCGATGATGATGAAAACCCTGACGCTGGGTCAGTAACCGGAGGTTCCCATGGCTATCGCCCCAACCACGAACGAGTCGTTGGACAATACCGTCATCGGTAACAACAGCAAAAATACCAACAGCCAGGATCTGCACAACAGCTTCCTGACGCTGCTGGTGGCGCAGTTGAAAAACCAGGACCCGACCAATCCGATGCAGAACAACGAACTGACCTCGCAGCTGGCGCAGATCAACACCGTTCAGGGCATCGAAAAACTCAACACCACGCTGGGGTCGATCTCCGGTCAGATCAACAGCAATCAGTCGCTGCAGGCCACCGCGCTGATCGGCCACGGCGTGATGGTGCCGGGCAGCAACATTCTGGTCGGCAGCAAGGACGGCAAAGTCAGCACCACGCCGTTCGGCGTGGAACTGGAGCGCGCCGCCGATCAGGTAACCGCCACCATCACCAACGCCAGCGGGCAGGTGGTGCGCACCATCGAAATCGGCGGTCTGACCGCCGGCGTGCATGCCTTCACCTGGGACGGTTCGCTGGATGACGGCTCCACCGCGCCCGACGGCGCCTACAAAGTGGCGATTAACGCCAAAGGCAACGGCGAGCAGTTGGTGGCGCGCAGCCTGCACTTCGGCCTGGTGAACGGCGTGATCCGCGACGGCAACGGCGCCAAGCTGGATCTCGGCCTGGCGGGCAACGCCACCCTGGAAGACGTGCGACAGATCTTATAACCCTAAGCATCAGGCTCAATCGGACGATAGCCTGACCACTATTCGGAGAATAACATGGCTTTTTCTCAGGCAGTCAGCGGCTTGAACGCGGCAGCAACCAACCTGGACGTGATCGGTAACAACATCGCCAACTCCGCGACGGCGGGCTTCAAATCCGGCAGCGTCTCCTTTGCCGACATGTTCGCCGGTTCACAGGTCGGTCTGGGCGTCAAAGTGTCCGGCATCACCCAGAACTTCAAGGGCGGCACCACCACCGGCACCAGCCGTTCATTGGATGTGGCCATCAACGGCAACGGCTTTTTCCGCATGCAGGATAAAGACGGCGGCATCTTCTATACCCGCAACGGCCAGTTCAAGCTGGACGAGAACCGCAATCTGACCAACATGCAGGGTCTGCAGCTGACCGGCTATCCGGCGGCCGGCTCCCCGCCGACCATTCAGCAGGGCGCCAACCCGGTGCCGTTGAGCATTCCTGAAGGCATGATGAACGCGAAAGCGTCCACTTCCGGCCAGATGGTTGCCAACCTGATGTCGACCCATAAGGTGCCGGAAAACAAGACCTTCGATCCGACCAAACAGGACAGCTACAACTATACCAATACCATCACCGCCTACGACTCGCTGGGTAACGCGCACAACATCAACGCTTACTTCGTGAAGACCGAAGACAATAAATGGCAGGTCTACACCCAGGACGGCAGCGCAGCGCCAGTGAACGCCGGCACCATGGAGTTCAGCACCAGCGGTACCCTGGTGAAAACCACCAGCACCAACGGCGCGCCGGGCGAGTTCAGCATGGTGATCCCGATGACCGCCAAAGACGGCGCGCCGGCGCAAAACTTCACCCTGAGCTTCGCCGGCAGCATGCAGCAGAACGTGAGCAGCGACTCGGTGAGCAAGGTATCGCAGGACGGTTATGCCGCCGGTGAATACACGGGCTATCAGATCAACAACGACGGCACCATCGTGGGCGTCTACTCCAACCAGCAAACCCAGCTGTTGGGCCAGATCGTCATGGCTAACTTCTCCAACCCGGAAGGGCTGGCGTCGCAGGGCGATAACGTTTGGCAGGAAACCGGCGCGTCCGGCCAGCCGCGCGTCGGTCTTGCGGGCGGCGGCGGCTTAGGCAAGCTGACCAGCGGCGCGCTGGAGTCTTCCAACGTCGATCTGAGCCAGGAGCTGGTGAACATGATCGTCGCACAGCGTAACTATCAGTCCAACGCCCAGACCATCAAGACGCAGGACTCCATTCTGCAGACGTTGGTTAGCCTGCGCTAATAGGGTCGAGTTATGGATCACGCGATTTATACCGCGATGGGCGCGGCTCGCCAAACGCTGGAGCAGCAGTCCATTACCGCCAACAACCTGGCCAACGCGTCGACGCCGGGCTTTCGCGCTCAGCTCGCCGCGCTGCGCGCGGTGCCGGTTGACGGGCCGAGCCTGGCGACGCGCACATTGGTGGCCGCGTCGACGCCGGGCGCCGACATGAGCCAGGGGGCGCTGAACTATACGGCGCGCCCGCTGGATGTGGCGCTGCAGCAGGACGGTTTCCTGGCGGTGAGCCTGCCGGGCGGCGGTGAAGCCTATACCCGCAACGGCAACATCCAGATCTCCTCCACCGGGCAGTTGACGGTGCAGGGGCTGCCGGTGATGGGCGACGGGGGGCCGATCGAGGTGCCGCCGTCGGCGGAGATCACCATCGCCGCCGACGGCACCATTTCGGCGCTGAACGCCGGCGATCCGCCGAACACCATCGCGCAGATCGGCCGCCTGAAGCTGGTGAAAGCCGACGCGCGCGAAGTGATGCGCGGTGACGACGGGCTGTTCCGCCTGACGCCGGAAACCCAACAGTTGCGCGGCAATCAGTTGCAAAACGATCCGCAGGTGCGGGTGATGCCCGGGGTGCTGGAAGGCAGTAACGTCAAGCCGATGGAGACCATGGTCGACATGATCGCCAACGCCCGCCGTTTTGAAATGCAAATGAAGGTCATCCACAGCGTGGATGAAAACGAACAGCGTGCCAACTCACTGCTCTCAGTGAGCTAAGCAGCAAGGAAATAACCGATGATTCCATCCTTATGGATTGCCAAAACCGGTCTGGACGCGCAGCAGACCAACATGGACGTGATCGCCAACAACCTGGCGAACGTCAGCACCAACGGCTTCAAACGCCAGCGTGCGGTATTTGAAGATCTGCTGTACCAGACCATGCGTCAGCCGGGGGCGCAGTCCTCCGAGCAGACCACGCTGCCTTCCGGTCTGCAGATCGGCACCGGCGTGCGTCCGGTGGCGACCGAGCGGCTGCACAGCCAGGGCAACCTGTCGCAGACCAACAACAGCAAAGACGTCGCCATCAAGGGGCAGGGGTTCTTCCAGGTGATGTTGCCGGACGGCACCCAGGCCTACACGCGCGACGGCTCGTTCCAGATCGATCAGAACGGCCAGCTGGTCACCTCCAGCGGTTTCCAGGTGCAGCCGGCGATCACCATTCCGGCTAACGCGCTGTCCATCACCGTCGGCCGCGACGGCATCGTCAGCGTCACCCAGCAGGGGCAAACCGCCGCCCAGCAGGTGGGTCAACTGACGCTGACGACCTTTGTCAACGACAGCGGTCTGGAGAGCGTGGGCGAGAACCTGTATCAGGAAACCGAAAGCTCGGGCGCGCCGAACGAGAGCACGCCGGGGCTCAACGGCGCCGGTCTGCTGTATCAGGGCTACGTGGAGACCTCCAACGTTAACGTGGCGGAAGAGCTGGTCAACATGATCCAGACTCAGCGCGCTTACGAGATCAACAGCAAAGCGGTATCGACTTCCGATCAGATGCTGCAAAAGCTGACGCAACTGTAATCTGTCATTGACGGGCCCGGCTTGCCGCGCCCGTCATTCTCTTTCGTGAAACAAAGGCGATACCCGTGGTAACCACATATTCGATGGCAATCCTGCCGCGGCAGGGACAACGCTGGCTGGCGGGAATGGTGATGCTGACGCTGAGCGGCTGCGCTTATATTCCGCATAAACCGCTGGTGGACGGTGCGACCACGGCGCAGCCCGCGCCGGCCAGCGCGCCGATGCCGAACGGCTCGATCTTCCAGACGGTGCAGCCGATGAACTACGGCTATCAGCCGCTGTTCGAAGACCGCCGTCCGCGCAACGTCGGCGACACCCTGACCATCGTGCTGCAGGAAAACGTCAGCGCCAGCAAGAGCTCCTCCGCCAATGCCAGCCGCAACGGCGCCAGCAAGTTCGGCGTCGCCACCTCGCCGCGTTACCTTGACGGCCTGTTGGGCAATGCGCGCGCCGATATGGACATTTCCGGCGACAGCACCTTCGGCGGCAAGGGCGGCGCCAACGCCAACAACACCTTCAACGGCACCATTACGGTGACGGTCAACCAGGTGCTGGCCAACGGCAACCTGCACGTGGTGGGGGAAAAGCAGATCGCCATCAACCAGGGCACCGAATTCATTCGTTTCTCCGGCGTCGTCAACCCGCGCACCATCAGCGGCAACAACTCGGTCACCTCGACGCAGGTGGCGGACGCGCGGATCGAATACGTCGGCAATGGCTATATCAACGAAGCGCAGACCATGGGCTGGCTGCAGCGCTTCTTCTTAAATGTTTCACCGTTCTAAGGATTGACTGATGCTGAAAAAATGGTTTATCGCGCTGTGCGTCGGGCTGGTGTGCTTGCCGGCGGCGGCGGAGCGCATCCGCGATCTGGTGACGGTGCAGGGCGTGCGAGACAACGCCCTGATCGGCTACGGCCTGGTGGTGGGGCTGGACGGCTCCGGCGACCAGACCATGCAGACGCCGTTCACCACCCAAAGCCTGAGCAACATGCTGTCGCAGCTGGGCATCACCGTGCCGCCGGGCACCAACATGCAGCTGAAAAACGTGGCGGCGGTGATGGTGACCGCCAAACTGCCGCCGTTCTCGCGCGCCGGGCAGAATATCGACGTGGTGGTCTCATCAATGGGCAACGCCAAGAGCCTGCGTGGCGGCACCTTGCTGATGACGCCGCTGAAAGGCGTGGATAACCAGGTCTATGCGCTGGCGCAGGGCAACGTGCTGGTCGGCGGCGCGGGCGCGGCGGCCGGCGGCAGCAGCGTGCAGGTCAACCAGCTGGCGGGCGGGCGCATCAGCAACGGCGCCACCATTGAGCGCGAGCTGCCGACCACCTTCGGCAGCGGCGGCGTACTCAACCTGCAGCTGAATGACGAAGACTTCACGCTGGCGCAGCAGATCAGCGACGCCATCAACCGCCAACGCGGCGGCGGCACCGCGACGCCGCTCGACGCCCGCACGATCCAGGTGCTGGTGCCGCAGGGCAACAGCTCTCAGGTGCGCTTCCTGGCGGAGATTCAAAACATCACCGTCAACGTCGGCGCGATGGACGCCAAAGTGATCATCAACTCGCGCACCGGGTCGGTGGTGATGAACCGCGATGTGATCCTCGATTCCTGCGCCGTCGCTCAGGGCAACCTGTCGGTGGTGGTCGATCGGCAGAACACCGTCAGCCAACCGACGACGCCGTTCGGAGGCGGCCAGACGGTGGTGACGCCAAACACCCAGATCTCGGTGCAACAGCAGGGCGGGTCGCTGCAGAAGGTGAACGCCAGCGCCAACCTGAACAACGTCATTCGCGCGCTGAACGCGCTGGGCGCCACGCCGATCGATCTGATGTCGATCCTGCAGGCGATGCAGAGCGCCGGCTGCCTGCGCGCCAAGCTGGAAATCATCTGATGGCGCGCGATCTGATGGCGATGTCGGGCGCGGCCTATGACGCCCAGGCGCTGAACGGCCTGAAGCGCGACGCGGCGGCCGACCCGCAGGGCAACCTCAAGCAGGTGGCCCAGCAGGTGGAAGGCATGTTCGTGCAGATGATGCTGAAAAGCATGCGTTCCGCCTTGCCGCAGGACGGGGTGTTGAGTAGCGATCAAACGCGGCTCTATACCTCGATGTACGATCAGCAAATCGCCCAGCAGATGTCGCAAAAAGGGCTGGGGCTGGCCGACATGATGGTCAAGCAGATGAGCAACGCCAACGCGGTGCCGAGCGAAACCGCGGGCATGTCGCCGATGGCGCTGGACAACGAGGTGCTGCAAACGCTGCCGAACCAGGCGCTGGAGCAGATGGTGCGCCGCGCGATGCCGAAAGCCCCGCCGGCCGCCGCGCCGCCGTCGCTCAACAACGGCAACTTCGTCGCTCGTCTGTCGATACCGGCGAAGGTCGCCAGCCAGCAGAGCGGCATTCCGCATCAGCTGATCGTCGCGCAGGCGGCGCTGGAATCCGGCTGGGGGCAGCGCGAGATCCCAACCTCAGACGGCACGCCGAGCTACAACCTGTTCGGCATCAAGGCCGGCGGCAGCTGGAGCGGGCCGGTGACGGAGATCACCACCACCGAGTTCGAACAGGGCGCGGCGAAGAAGGTGAAGGCGAAGTTCCGCGTTTACGGGTCGTACGTCGAAGCGATCGCCGATTACGTCAAACTGCTGACCAACAACCCGCGCTACGCCGACGTGGCCGCCGCGCGCAGCCCGGAGCAGGCGGCGCATGCGCTGCAGCGCGCCGGGTACGCCACCGATCCCCAGTACGCCAGCAAGTTGGTCAGCGTGATTCAGCAGATGAAGAGCGCGGGGGAACAGGCGGTGAAAGCTTACACCCACGATCTGAAAGATTTGTTCTAAATCCCCGTCATTCTTGACGCCGCTGCGGCGCCAATTATTTAGGGGGTAGGCGGCAATGGAGGCTGGCTGGATGCTGACCGCATTGCCGCTTTTTTTCCTCAAGTTCTTCTCATTTTTGCCGATAACCGAAACAGGCTGAGCGAACAGGCTCAGCAGCTCAATTAAGAACCCTGTGGGCCACCGGCGCCGCAGCATAAGGAATTTCGATGTCCAATAGCTTAATCAATACCGCGATGAGCGGGCTGAATGCGGCTCAGGTGGCGCTCAGTACCGTCAGCAACAACATCTCCAACTACAACGTGGCGGGCTACAACCGTCAGACCGCGATCCTGGCGCAGAACGGCGGCATGGCCACCATGAGCGGCTTTATCGGCAACGGCGTGACCGTCACCAGCGTCAACCGCGAGTACAACCAGTTCATCACCAACCAGCTGCGCGGCGCGCAAAGCGCGTTCGGGGCGCAAAACGCCTATTACGAGAAGATTTCGCAGATCGACAACCTGTTGGCGAGCAAGACCAACCCGCTGTCGACCAACATGCAGGATTTCTTTACCAACCTGCAGAACCTGGTGAGCAACGCCGGTGACGACGCCGCGCGCCAGACGGTGCTGGGCAAGGCCAACGGCCTGGTGAACCAGTTCAACAACACCGACAAATTCCTGCGCGACATGGACAACGGCGTCAATCAGCAGATCAGCGATACGGCGCAGCAGATCAACAGCTACGGCCAACAGATCGCCAAGCTGAACGACGAGATCACCCGTTTGCGCGGCAGCGCCGGCGGCGAACCGAATGCGTTGCTGGATCAGCGCGATCAGCTGGTCACCGAATTGAACCAGCTGGTGGGCGTACAGGTCACGCAACAGGACGGCGACGCCTATACCGTTTCCTTCGCCAACGGTTTGACCCTGGTGCAGGGCAGCAATACGTATCAGGTGGAAGCCGTGCCTTCCAGCAGCGATCCTTCCCGTCTGACCATCGGCTATAACCGCGGCAACGGCGCCAGCGAAGTGCCGGAAGGCCAGATCACCAGCGGCACGCTGAGCGGCGTGCTGAAATTCCGCAGCGAAACGCTGGACGGCGTGCGCAATCAGCTGGGCCAGTTGGCGCTGGCGATGGCGGACAGCTTTAACCAACAGCATCGCGCCGGCTTCGATCTGAACGGTGACGCGGGCGGCGACTTCTTCAGCTTCAGCGGCGGCCGAGTGGTGGATAACACCCGCAACACCGGCGACGCGTCGCTGTCGGTCTCTTACACCGATACCGGCAAGGTGAAGGCCAACGATTATCGCGTCGAGTTCGACGGCAGCAACTGGCAGGTCAGCCGCCTGCCGGACAACGTGAAAGTTAACGCGACGCCGGGCACCAGCGCCGACGGTAAACCGACGCTGAACTTCGACGGGTTGGAAGTGAGCATCGACGGCAATGTGCAGGCCAAAGACAGCTTCACCGTGAAACCGGTCAGCGACGTGGCGGGCAACCTGAAAGTGGCCATCACCGATTCGTCCAAGATCGCCGCCGCCGGTAAAGACGACAGCGGCCGCGGCGATAACGAGAACGCCAAGAAACTGCTGGATCTGCAAACCAAAAACCTGGTGGACGGCAAAGCGACCCTGAGCGGCGCTTACGCCGGCATCGTCAGCGGCGTCGGCAACCAGACCGCCGCCGCCAAGGCCATCGCCACGTCGCAGGCCAAAATCGTCACCCAACTGGGCGCGCAACAGCAGTCGATGTCCGGCGTCAACCTTGACGAAGAGTACGGTGAACTGCTGCGTTTCCAGCAGTACTACATGGCCAACGCGCAGGTGATTCAGACCGCCAGCTCGCTGTTCGACGCGCTGCTGAACATTCGTTGATTTCATTGTTAATCGGCGCCGATAACGGCGCCGGTCGCTCAGAGTAAGGAACCCACAGCATGCGCATGAGTACCGGCATGATGTACCAACAAAACATGAACGGCATCACGGGCAACCAGTCGCTGTTCATGAAGGCCGCCGAGCAGCTTTCCTCCGGCAAGCGAGTGATCAACCCGTCCGACGATCCGTTGGCGGCGTCGCGCGCGGTGATGCTGTCGCAGTCGCAGGCGGAAAACAGTCAATACACGCTGGCGCGCACCTTCGCCCGTCAGAACGTGTCGATGGAAGAAACGGTATTGGCCGGCGCGACCTCCACCATCGCGGACATGAAGGCGTTGATCGTCAACGCCGGCGGCACCGAAAGCGATAACGATCGCCAGTCGCTCGCCACCCAGCTGCAGGGGTTGAAAGATCAGCTGCTGAACCAGGCCAACAGCACCGACGGCAACGGCCGCTATATGTTCGGCGGGTATGTGAACGACAAGGCGCCGTTCGTCGACAACGGCGGCACCGTCAGTTACCAGGGCGGCGACAAGACGGTTGAGCAGAAAGTGGACGCCAACCGCACCATGACCATCGGCCATACCGGCAACGCGGTGTTCATGTCGTTGACCAGCAATCCGAAGCCCGAGCCGGACGGCAGCGCGCCGGTCAGCAACGTATTCGAGAGCATCGATATTGCGCTGAACGCGCTGAAAACCCCGCTGCAGGGCGCCGACGAGGCCACCAAGCAGCAGGTGAACGATGCGCTGGCGAAAGCCAACCGCGGTCTGGACAACTCCTACAACAACGTGCTGAGCGTGCGCGCCGAGCTGGGCAGCCAGCTGCAGGAGATGGATCAGTTGGACAGCATCGGTAAAGAGCGTGACATGACCAATCAGATCCAGATGAGCGCGCTGACGGATGCCGACCTGGCCGAGTCTATCTCGTCCTACTTCATGCAGCAGGCGGCGCTGCAGGCGTCGTACAAAACTTTCAGCGATATGCAGGGCATGTCGTTGTTCCAGATGAATCGTTAAGAGCAATACCCCGTTGCCTGACCGCGACGGGTTTCCCTTTAGTGCGCTTAGAAAACGCCTTCTCCGCCCCGCGGGGAGGGAGGCTTCTTGAAACCGGGCGCACTCGTTTGGCGCGTCGCTCGTTCTCCCACTACTGACTGAGTGACGCGCCTTTTTTTCATCAGGGAAGAAATAATACGATTGTCACCCCTGTTTAATGCGCAATGGCATTATTGAAATCAGCGGTGGAAAAATCACGATGGATATTATTTCCCTGGCGATAAATATCGGTGCTATTTCTTTTTCTTCACCACTTTCCATTTTTCACCGGCGGCCGTTTCGCTGATGGCAACTTTAAATTTGTTGCTTTTCCAGTGGGCCATGCCGAATAACCGGCGTGCTTTGCGGTTGCTTTTCGCTTTAATCATGATCTCGCTCCTGTAGTTAGCAAAGGTCGATGCTGCGCCCTGCAGCCGGCAGGCTGCCGGACGCATTTATTCAGGGTGTAAGTTATCTGCCGCGCATTTAACTCTGCGCGGCTGCGTTATTTTATTTTTCTCTAACCAATAAGTTTATATTATCGCCGCGGGCGACTGACGGGGTGCGGGCGATATTTTTCTATCGGGTCTATTTTAGGTCGGGGTTTTATTTATTCAAGCCGCCGGAGACATTTGAACCTTAATCCGGATAAAAGACGTTTCTCAGGCTTTTGTCCCAAGAAAGCGTTTTTATTGCCATTTTGTCTCAGGCGGAAGAGGGGGAAAGGAAGGGGCCGCAGGGGCTCAGAAGGTCATGCCGCCGATCACCGCCGCCAGTCGATCGAAGATTTCACCGAACAGGTGCTCACAGAACGGCGCCAACATCGGCATCATCATGCCCAGCGTCATGATGCCGAAGGTCATGGTGACCGGGAAACCGATCACGAAGACCGACAGCTGCGGCGTCATGCGGTTGAGCAGGCCGAGCGCCATGTTGAGCGTCAACAGCAGGCAGATCAGCGGCAACGCCAGCATCATGCCGTTGATGAAGATCAGCGAGCCGACCTGAGTCAACACCAGGAAGCCGTTGCCGTTCAGCGGCTGCGTTTGGATCGGCAGGGTATGGAAGCTGTCCGCCAGCAGCGAAATCAGCCACAGATGGCCGTCAAAGCTGAGGAACAGCAACATCGCCAGCAGGTTGAGCAGGCGCGCCAGCACCGGCATGTTCGGGCCGCCGCTGGGATCGAAGAAAGTGGCGAACGACAGTCCCATCTGCATGCCGATCACTTCCCCCGCCAGGCGCACCGCCGCGAAGGCGAACTGCATGGTCAATCCGAGCGCCACGCCGATCAGAATCTGCTGAATCGCCAGCCACAGGCCGGCGGCGGAGAAGATGGGGATATTGCTGGCGGGCAGCGTCGGCGCAATCAGGATGACGATCAGCCCGCCAAGGCCGATTTTGACCTTTTTGCTGATTTGCTTTTCGCTGAATATCGGCGCGGTGCTTATCAGCGCCAGAATGCGCAGCAGCGGCCAAAAGTAGTGGCTGAGCCAGACGGTGAGCTGGGCGCTGTCGAAGGTGAGCACGGTCAGCCGATCAGGGTAGGCAGGTTGCTGAACAGGGTGCGCATGTAGTCCAGCAACAGATTCAACATCCAGGGACCGGCGATGATGATGGTGGCCACCACCGCCAGAATTTTAGGGATGAACGACAGCGTCATTTCGTTGATCTGGGTGGCGGCCTGCAGCAGGCTGACGACCAGGCCGCTGATCAGCGCCGCCAGCAGCAGCGGGGCGGCCAGCGCCAGCGCGACTTTCATCGCCTCGGTGCCGAGCGCCATAACCGATTCAGGTGTCATCTCGCTTTCTCCGGTCAGGGGTTACGAATAGAAGCTCTGCGCCAGCGAGCCGAGCAGCAGCTGCCAGCCATCGACCAGCACGAACAGCATCAGCTTGAACGGCAGCGAGATGGTGGCGGGCGGCACCATCATCATCCCCAGCGCCATCAGCACGCTGGCGACCACCAGGTCGATGATCAGGAACGGAATGAACACCGTAAAGCCGATCTGGAAGGCGGTTTTCAGTTCGCTGGTGACGTAGGCGGGCAGCAGGATGCGCATCGGCACCGCTTCCGGGCCGGCCAGCGGCGGCTGATTGGCCAGCCTGGCGTACAGCGCGAGATCGGTTTCGCGCGTTTGACGCAGCATGAATTCGCGCAGCGGCTGCGCGCCTTTATCCAGCGCGACTTCCAGCCCGATTTTGTCCTGGCTGAATGGCAGATAGGCATCCTGATAAACCTTGTCGAACACCGGCGACATGATGAAGAAGGTCAGGAACAGCGCCAGCCCCAGCATCACCTGGTTCGGCGGCGCCGACGGCGTGCCCAGCGCGTTGCGCAGCAGGCCGAGCACGATGATGATGCGGGTGAAGCTGGTCATCATCAGCAGCATGGCCGGCAGGAAGGTCAGCGAGGTCAACAGCACCAGCGTCTGCACCGGCAGCGACCAGCTCTGGCCGCCGTTGGCCAGCGGCTGGCTGATCAGCCCCGGCAGTTGCGCGAAAGCCGCCGGGCTGATGAACAGCAGGGCGGCAGGGAGCCAAACCGCCGGGCGGCGGACGAGGGTATGAAGAGTCGAGGTCATGCCGATTTTTCCGGGCGTTTCAGAACTTTTTGCATCAGTTGGCGGAAGTCCGCCGGTGTCGCCGCGTCGGCCTCGCCTGCGTCTTTCGGCGGAGCGGGCAGGGTGTGCAGCGGGGTGATCTGCTGGGCGGTGACGCCCAATACCAACAAGGTGTCATCGACTTCCACCACCACCACGCGCTCGCGCTGCCCGACCTGGCAACTGGCGCGCAGGTTAAGCAGTTTGTTGTTGCGCGCCTGCGGGGCGAAACCCAGCCGACGGAACAGCCAACCGGCCAGCAGGATCAGCAGCAGAATGCCGCCGAGTGCGCTGCTGACCTGCATCAACACCGAACCGGCCGGCAGGGCCGGCGCGGCGGGCGGTTGGGTGCTTTGGACGGTAACGGGCGCCGCGGCGGTCATCAGCGGCTCAGTCGACGCATGCGTTCGGATGGGGTGATGATGTCGGTGATGCGCACGCCGAACTTGTCGGCCACCACCACCACTTCACCTTGCGCGATCAGGTAACCGTTGATCAGGATATCCAGCGGTTCGCCGGCCAGGCCGTCCAGCGCCACCACCGAGCCTTGCGACAGGCGCAGCAGCTCTTTAATGGTCATCTTGGTGCGCCCCAGTTCCACGGTCAGCTTGACCGGAATATCCAGGATCAGGTCGATATCCTGCAGGCTGCCGAGCGCATCCTGAGCTTCCAGCGACTTGAACACCCCTTCGGTGCTCGCGCCGGATTTCTCTGAAGACTGCTGCTCGTTAAACGCATCAGCCCACAGATCGTCTACGGATTCCTTTCCTTCGCCAGACGGTTGCTTAGGATCACTCATTGGGCTGTTCCTCACTCAGAGCATTCAAAATAGGGTTAATCAAATGTTCAACACGCAGGGCGTATTGCCCGTTTAACGTGCCGTATTGGCTGGTCAGAACCGGTACGCCGTCCACATGGGCGATCAGGCGTTCCGGCTTGTCTATCGGTAATACATCGCCCGGTTGCAGCTTCAGGACTTTCGACAGCCGCATCGGGATATCGACGAAGTTGGCGATCAGCTCCAGTTCGGAGTGCTGCACCTGCTTCACCAGCGTTTCGCGCCAGTGGCTGTCTTCCTGCCGCGAATTTTCCAGCGGCGGGTTGGTCAACAGTTCGCGCAGCGGTTCGATCATCGCGAATGGAATGCAGATGTTGAACTCGCCGGTCAGCGCGCCGATCTCCACCTGGAACGGCGTGGTGACCACGATGTCGTTCGGCGAGGTGGTGATGTTGGTGAACTTCACCTGCATTTCGGCGCGCACGTACTCCACGTCGATCTTGTAGATGGCGCTCCAGGCGTCGCCGTAGGCGTCCAGCGCCAGGCGCAGCATGCGCTTGATCACCCGCTGTTCGGTCGGGGTGAACTCGCGGCCTTCGACCTTGGTCGGGAAGCGGCCGTCGCCGCCGAACAGGTTATCGACGGCGATGAACACCAGGCTCGGCGCGAACACGAACAGGGCAGTGCCGCGCAGCGGATTCAGGTGCACCAGGTTCAGGTTGGTCGGCACCGGCAGGTTGCGGGCGAACTCGTGATACGGCTGGATTTTGATCGGGCCGACGGTAATGTCCGGGCTGCGGCGCAGCAGGTTGAACAACCCCATGCGGAACTGCCGGGCAAAACGTTCGTTGATGATTTCCAGCGCGTGCAGTCGCTCGCGCACCACGCGGCGCTGGGTGTTCGGATCGTAAGGCTTGACCTCGCTCTCTTTGCCGACCACCGCTTCGGGTTCATCACCCGCGCTGTCGCCGTTGAGCAAGGCGTCGATCTCTGCCTGTGAAAGAATGCTATCGCCCATAGTGATTACCGCAGTATGAAGGCGGTGAACAGCACGTCGCTGACCACCTGCTTCGGTTGTCCCTTAACCAGCGGCGGGCTGAGCACGTCCTTAATCTGCGCCACCAGCTGTTGCTTCCCTTGTTCATTGGCCAACTGACTCGCTTCCTGACGGGAAAGCAGCATCAGCAAGCGGCTGCGCACCTCCGGCAGAAAATCGTTCAGCTGACGGCGGGTACTTTCGTCCGGCAGGCGCAGCGTGAGGCCGATATACAGCACGCGATCCGGGTTGTTGTCCGGCGTCACCAGGTTGACGGTAAAGGTGTCGAGCGGCATGAACACCGGCGCGGCCGGCGGTTGCTGTTTGACGGCGGCCGGTTCGGCGCCGTTTTTATGCTGTTGCAGCAGCCACCAGCTGTAGCCCGCGGCGCCACAGGCGACGACGCTGATCAATACCAGCAGGATGACCAGAAGGGGGCGTTTCGGTGCTGCCGGAAGGGAGTTCTGAGACATAGCCAAATCTAATTCCTGTTGTTCCACCCGCGGCCTGCGTGGCGGCGGGCATAGCGCGCGGCAAAGCCGCACGCATGACATGTAAAGGTATTATCGCGTCTATCGCGGCGTGCAATAGCCTGAATAGACGCGCAAATGGGTGCCAGCTTGGGCGTTTGCAGCGGCTCAGGCGAAAATATCGACGCCGTTGACCGCGCTGGCCATGCGCTGCAACGCCACCGGCGCGCTGACGCCGTCGGCGGCCGCAGCCTCGCCGCCAGCGTGTTCAGCATAGCTGGAACGCCCCTGGCCATTGGAAGCCTGCTGCTGCGCCTGTTGCCATTGCGGGGTGGACTCGCCGCCCACGCTGCTCTGTCCCAGGTTGATGCCGCTCTCGGCCAGCGCGTGACGCAGCTGCGGCATCGCCGCTTCCACCGCCGCGCGCACCTGACCGTGGGCGGAGGCAATGTGCAATTGCGCCTGCTGATCGTCCAGTTTCAACGTGATCTGCAAGGCGCCCAGCTCCTGCGGGTGCAGGCGCAGCTCGGCGCTTTGCTGGCCGTTGCGGTGGAACATCAGCACCTGTTGGTTCAACGCCTGCTGCCATTCCGGGCTGCCCAGCTGTGCGTTTAACTGCGGCGCGGGCGGCGCCGTCACCAGCGCGCCGGCCGGGGCGGCCGTTTGCGTGGGGCTGGCGGCGGCCAGGGCGACGGCGTGATTGAGCGTCGTCGGCTGCTGCGTATCGCTCGCCGGCAGCGGTTGAGCGGCACTGGCGCGCTCACCGCTGGTCGGCTGCGGGAGCGCCGCCGTGGCGCTATCGCCGTCCGGGGCAGGGTTTTTAGCGTTTGTCACCGTCGTGGCGGCTGACGCCGACGAGCGCGCGGCGGTGTTATCACCGGCCGCCGCGATGTTCAGCAGGCCGTTGCCAGGCTGCAGCGCGGTCGCATCGTCAGCGTTTTCCACCGGCAGCGGCCGCTGGCCGTCGGCCGGTTGAGTCTGGGCGACGATCGCGGCCGGCAGCATGGCGTACAGCGCCTGCAGCGTCGCGGCATCCAGCTCTTTGGCCGCGGCGATCGGCGGCTGCGCCTGTTTATCGCCGGCGAGGGGCGCATCGGTCTCGGGGCGTTCAGATGAAAGCGCATCGGCTGAGATTGCCGGGTTCTCCAGCAGGCCGCCGCGCTCGCCGAAGGCGGCCAGCAGTTGATTGAGCTGGTTGCGGCTCAGGGCCGGGGCGCGTTCATCGTCCGCGCTCAGCGTGACCGGCGGCTGTTTGCCATCGGCGGCGGGCGCGAAACGCGCGCCGAGCAACTGGGCGAATGCCGTCGACAGTTGACTCTCATCCAGCGCCGACGTCAGTTCAGCCAGGCCGCCGGCATCGCCGGGTAAGGCCAGGCCGGGCAGGGCGTTCAGATTCATGGGTTGATATTCCTTTGTGCACTGCGTTGAGCGAACTCATCCATCAGTTTTTGATCCCGTTTATTCTCCTGCTGCTGCTCCGCATTTAAGGCGCGGGTATGCAGGGTCTCGAAAGCGTTCAACCGCTGTTGTTTGTCTTGCCATTGCTTCACCGCATGATCCACTTTCTGCCCCCACTGCAGCAGCTGCTGGCGGTGCTGGTCGATGGCCTGTTCCAGCGTGCCGATAAACTGCTGGTAGTTTTGCCAGCGTGAGCTGTCCATGCCGTCGCAGAGCGTATGATTCAGCTTCTGGCGGTATTCGTCCTGATAGTTGAGCAGCATCGACAGCTGTTGCTCCGCCGCCTGCTGCGCCTGCCGAACCTGGCCCAGCTGTTGCGCGGCTTGTTCCACCGCGTCCTGCGCCAGATCGCGCAGGGTAATCAGGGGTGACTGTGATTTCATCGCTCTGCGCCTCTGTGACGTTAAACAATCAACTGCTGCAGCTGTTGACAGGCTTCATCATAGCCGCTGCGTTCAAAGATGCCCTGTTGCAGGTACGCCTCCATCTGCGGGTACAGCGTCATCGCTTTGTCCAGCAACGGATCGCTGCCGGCCGCGTAGGCGCCGACGCTGATCAGATCGCGGTTGCGCTGATAGCTGGCCAGCATCTGTTTGAAGGTGCGAACCCGGCGATAATGCTCCTCGTCGATCAGCGACGTCATGGCGCGGCTGATTGACGCTTCGATGTCGATAGCCGGGTAGTGGCCGGCCTCCGCCAGGCGTCGGGACAGCACCACGTGGCCATCGAGGATGGCGCGCGCCGAGTCGGCGATCGGGTCTTGCTGATCGTCCCCCTCGGTCAACACGGTGTAGAAGGCGGTGATGGAACCGCCGCCGCTGATGCCGTTGCCCGCGCGTTCCACCAGCGCAGGCAGTTTGGCGAAGACCGAAGGCGGATAACCTTTGGTCGCCGGCGGTTCGCCGATAGCCAGGGCTATCTCACGCTGCGCCATGGCGTAGCGGGTGAGGGAATCCATGATCAGCAACACGTGCTGCCCGCGATCGCGGAAATCCTCGGCGATGCGGGTGGCGTAGGCCGCCCCCTGCATGCGCAGCAGCGGCGATACGTCCGCCGGCGCGGCGATCACCACCGAGCGCGCCCGGCCTTCGGCGCCGAGAATGTTCTCGATAAAGTCTTTGACCTCGCGGCCACGCTCGCCGATCAGGCCAACGACGATCACATCCGCCTGGGTGTAACGGGCCATCATGCCGAGCAGCACGCTCTTGCCGACGCCGGAACCGGCGAACAGGCCCATGCGCTGGCCGCGACCGACGGTCAGCAGACCGTTGATGGTGCGCACTCCCACGTCCAGCACCTGCTCGATCGGCGTGCGCTGCAATGGGTTGAACGGCGCGGTGATCAGCGGCGCGCGGTAACCGGTTTCCGGCGACGGCAGGCCGTCGAGCGGTTTGGCGCTGCCGTCCAGCACGCGCCCCAGCAGCGCCGGGCCGAGCGGCAGCTGCTTGCCGGCGCTTTGGCCTTCCGGCGCGATGCGGGCGTAAACCCGCGCGCCCGGCACGATGCCTTCCACTTCTTCCAGCGGCATCAGGAACAGCCGCTGGCCGTTGAAGCCGACCACTTCGCTTTCCACTTCCTGCACTTCACCGGCGTCGTGCCGTTCGATGAGGCAGGTCGCCCCGAGCGGCAGCTGCAGCCCGGTGGCCTCCAGCACCAGCCCGGTGGCGCGGGTCAGGCGGCCGTAGCGGCGCACCGTCGGCGCGCGGGCGATGCGTTTTTCCAACGTATCCAGAGAGCTCAGCCAGCGGCCGAGACGCGCGGTCATCAGACTTCTCCCGGTGCCGCCAGGCGACACAGTTCATGCCAGCGCGTCGCCAGGCTGGCGTCGAGATCGCCTTCTTCGGCGCTGACCTTGCAGCCGCCCGGGTGCAGTTCGCCGTCCGCCAGCAGGCGCCAGCCGTGCAGGCTGAGGGTAACCCCCAGTTGCTGCTCGACGCGGGGGTAGTCGTCCGGGTGGACCCGCAGCTGCGGTTTGCCGTTGAACATCGGCTCCTGCTGGATCAGCTGTTGGATTTGCGCGAGCAGGGCGGTGCCGTCGCACACCGGCGGTTGGCCCAGCACCTGTTTGGCGGCGGTCAACGCCAGCTGCATCAGCCGGGAAGCGATCACGCTGTCGAGCGCGTCCAGCGTGTGCTGGAATTCGGTGACCAACTGCTGCCAGTGGGCGGTCAGCGGCTGTTGCTGCTGCTGCGCTTCCAGCAGCCCTTGCTGACGGCCTTCTTCCAGACCGGACTGAAAACCGGCCTCATAGCCTTTTTGCTGGCCGTCGGCATAGCCCAATTGCTGGCCCTGTTGCTCGGCCTGCAGCCGCAGCGTCGCCAACTGCTGTTGCAATTCGGCCTGCGCGTCCGGCGACGGATCGCTGTGTTCGAGATCCGACAGCGGCGGCAGTTCGAACGCCGGTTTCTGTTCGCCCAAATCGTTGAGCGACCAGGGCTGCCAGGGCAGGGTGTTAATGCGATCAGACATAGGTGTCCTCGCCGCCGCCGATGATCATTTCGCCGGTTTCCGCCAGGCGTCTCACCACCAACAGGATGGCTTTCTGCTCGTTCTCCACCTGCGACATGCGCACCGGGCCACGGTTGGCCAGATCGTCGCGCAGGATGTCGGCGGCGCGTTGCGACATGTTCTTGAGGAACTTCTCGCGCAGCGGCTGTTCGGCGCCTTTCAGCGCGATCAGCAGCGACTCGCCTTCCACTTCTTGCAGCAGGCGCTGGATGCTGCGATCGTCGACTTCCACCAGGTTTTCGAACAGGAACATCTCGTCGATGATCTTCTGCGCCAGCTCGCCGTCGTATTCGCGCATCGCGTCGATGACCGCTTCTTCCTGCTGGGTTTTCATCAGGTTGATGATCTCGGCGGCGGTGCGCACCCCGCCCATTTTGCTGCGTTTGAGGTTCTGACCGTCGAGCAGGTTGTTCAGCACCTCGGTCAGCTCCGCCAACGCCGCCGGCTGCACGCCGCCGAAGGTGGCGATACGCAGCATCACGTCGTTGCGCAGGCGTTCGTCGAACAGGGCCAGAATATCCGCCGCCTGGCCGCGTTTGAGGTGCACCAGAATGGTGGCGATGATCTGCGGGTGTTCGTCGCGGATCAGGTCGGCGGCGCTCTGCGGCTCCATAAAGTTGAGCGTTTCCATGCCGGTGGTGGTCTCGCGCGATTCGAGAATGTCTTCCAACAGGCTGGCGGCGCGCTCTTCGCCCAGCGCCTTGACCAGCACCGAACGCAGATAGTCGCTGGCGTTGACGCTCAGCGCCGCGTATTGCTCGGCGTCGTCTTCAAACTCGGTCAGTATTTCGCCGAGCTGTTTGTGCGACACCTGGCTCATGCCGGCCATGGTGCCGCTCAGCAGCTGTACTTCGCGCGAGGAGAGGTGCTTGAACACCTCCGCCGCGCGATCTTCACCCAGCGTCATCAGCAAGATGGCGCTTTTGTCGGTTCCGGTCAGGCTCATATCTCGTTACTCATCCATTGGCGGATTACCAGAGCGACCACGCGCGGGTCTTTGTCAGCCAGATCGCGGATCCGCTGGCTCTGGACTTCTGCGCTGACGCGCTGCTGCGATTTACGACGCTGCGCCAGCTCCTCGTTGCTCGGTTTGCTGCTGTCGACCGCTTTGGCGGCAGGCGCGTTGGCGGCGGCGATGGCGGCCTGTTGCGCCGCCTGGCGCTGTTGCAGCTGCGGCCGCACCAGTTTGCGCCACAGCAGCCAGGCAACCAGCAGCACCAGCAGATAGCGGCCCGCGTCGATCAGGCGATCGATAAACGACTGGCTCTGCCAGAACGGCAGTTCGCCACCGGTCACCTGAGCGTCGGTAAACGGCGTGTTGACCACGTTCAGGGTATCGCCACGGCTGCTGGAGTAGCCCATCGCTTCACGCACCAGCGCTTCGATCTGCGCCAGCTGTTCTTTGCTCATCGGTTGCGGTTTGCCGTCTTTATCCGCGCCGAGGTAGTTGACCACCACGGCGACCGACAGACGCTGCACGGTGCCGGCTTTTTGCTGGGTATGGCGGATGGTGCGATCGAGCTCGTAGTTGGTGGTCGCGTCGCGACGGGTATTTTGCGGCACGCCGCTGGCCGCCGCGCTGCGGGTGGTCGCGGCGTTTTGCGCGGTGGCGTTGGCGTTATTGCCCGCCGCCGGCTTGGCGGTTTCAATCGGCGCCGTAGGCGGAGCGCTCGGTTGGTTGGACAGCGCGCCCGGCACACCGCCGACCTGCGGCCCGCCGATCTGCTCGCTCAGGCTGGTTTGCTGTGAGCGGATGGCGGCTTTATCCGGCTGCTGGTTAGGTTGGTACTGTTCATCGGTTTGTTCGCGCGTGGCGAAGTCGATCTGCGCCGTGACCTGCGCACGCACGTTGGCGCTGCCGACCACCGGGGCGAGGATCGCTTCTATGCGGCGCTGGAAGCCGTTTTCGACTTCGTTGGCGTATTTCAGCTGCGAAGCGTTGAGATCGCGCCCGGTCCCGTCGGACTGGGTCAGCAGGCGGCCGGCCTGATCGACCACGGTCACGTTGCCCGGCGGCAGACCGGCGACGCTGCTCGACACCATATAAACGATGGCGTTGATCTGGCCGTCGTCCAGCGCACGGCCGGGTTGCAGGGTCAGCGTTACCGAGGCGGAAGGGGATTTTTGTTCGCGCACGAACAGCGAAGGTTTAGGCAGCGCCAGGTGAACGCGGGCGTTTTGCACCGGCCCCAACGACTCGATAGTGCGCGACAGCTCGCCCTCGAGGGCGCGCTGATAGTTAATCTGCTCGCTGAACTGGCTGATGCCGAATTTTTCCTGATCCAGCAGTTCGAAGCCGACGGCGCCGCCTTTCGGCAGCCCCTGCTGCGCGAGGCGCAAACGGGTTTCATGCACCTTTTCCGCCGGGATCAGCAGCGCTGCGCCATTCTCGGCGAAGCGATAAGGGATATTCATCTGCGTCAGCTGGGTGACGATGGCGCCACCGTCGCGGTCGTTCAGATTGCTGTACAGCACGCGGTAGTCGGGGCTTTTCACCCACAACAGCAGTGCGACGACGATCGCGATCGCGGCGGAAGCGGCGACCAGCAACGGAATTTTCGGGTTGGCGCGCAGACGGTTCCAGATGGCCTGCAGGCCGTTGTCGCGGCTTTCGCCGGCGGTTATCGAAGCACTCATTTTAGGTCTCGTCCTTCAATGGCGCTCACGATCCCGTACGGGCCGCTGAGCAGCTCCCTGCCAGGCTGATGAACGGTATGGTTAGCGTTGTGTGACAAAACAGACTCCCTGATACACATATCTTCTAAATAGCGGCGCTCCCATTTCTGGGCAGGCCATTATTCGCCTTATCAGACAATTCCGATTGCCCGATAAGCCGGGTTTTTTGCAGTTAATTAACCGCTTTAGGTCCGAAAACGCTGTGCTAGGGTGTGCATCATTGGAGAAGTACAGGGTGAAAACGTCACCCGGCGAGACGAGAGGATTGAGGACCAGATGGCGATTCAGGGCATTGAAGGGGTACTGCAGCAGATGCAGACCATGGCGGTTCAGGCCGGCAAGATGGGGCAAAATGCGGCGCCGCAGGGCGTCAGCTTCGCCAGCGAACTGACTGCGGCGCTTGGCAAGATCAGCGACACCCAGCAGACGGCGCGCAAACAGGCGCAGGACTTTGAGCTGGGCGTGCCGGGCATCAGCCTGAATGATGTGATGGTCGACCTGCAGAAATCGTCGGTGTCTTTGCAACTGGGTGTCCAGGTGCGCAACAAGCTGGTGGCGGCCTACCAGGACATCATGAATATGCCGGTGTGATGAACGTACCGTCCATTTTTCAGTGAAATTTGGCTTGGCGCCGTTAGCCTATGGCGATGGTTATAGGAGGGATAGGATAATGTGTAAATCGCTGTGCCTTGCTCTGGCCATGATGGCGTTGTCTGGATGCGCCGGCCAGAATGATGACTATCCATCGGCGCAAAAAACGGCGCCTCATCAGGATGCCGGCAAAGACTGGAAGGCGTTTGTCGCGCCGCTGTCGGTGAAGACACAGTCGCCCGGCGAGCGTGAAATGAAACGCGCCGCCCGGCAATACTGAAGCCGTGACGCCAGTCGATGGACAAAAAAAGCCAGCTATCGAAATAGCTGGCTGAAGGTGCGATAAAACATTTATGTGATGTAGGAGCGCCGACGCACGTTCGAGGTGCGTCAACGCGAACATCATATTTGTTATGTTATAACAAATCAATGCTGCCGTGCGTTTGCCTCAGCCTGCTAACGCCACGATGCGCTGGTGGGCGCTTGCCAGCCCCTGGTCGCGGCCGTGCGGCTTCATGTCCAGCCCTTCGGTATAGATGAATTGCACGTCGCCGATCCCCATCAGCCCCAGCACCGAGCGCAGGTAGGGCGTTACGGCGTCGGTCGGATGCCCGGCGTGCATGCCGCCGCGTGAACTGAAGACCACCGCATTGACGCCTTCCACCAGCCCCACCGGGTAGGTGGCGGTATAGTTGAAGGTCATCCGGGCGCGGGCCACCAGATCGAACCAGTTTTTCAGCTGAGTCGGCACGTTGAGGTTGTACATCGGCGCCCCGATCAGCAACAGGTCGCTCTCTTTCAGTTCGGCAATCAGTTGATCGGAGAGCGCAACCGTGGCTTTGGCGCGCGGGCTGACATTTTCCGCGCCGCGCAGCGCGCTGAACAGCTCGCCGTCCAACACCGGCAGATCCAGCGCCGTCAGATCGTGTTCGACGATCCGATCGTCGTATCCTTTCGCTTTGCGCGCCGCCAGATAGCGGTCAATCAGGTTATTGGTCTGCGAGTCATTTCCCATAATGCTGGATCTGAGAGCCAGTATTTTTTTCATGCTGTTGTCCTCTGACGGTAATCTGTGGTTTTCACCGGAGACTCCGGAATGACTGCAGGTTATCATTGCTTAAGGTTCACCAGTGGTGATAGGTTTTCACCTAATTGATTCCATATTGGCAACATTAAGATGAAAAGCGATCTGAGTGCGCTGCCGGCCTTTGTTGCCGTAGCGGAAGGCGGCAGTTTCGCCGCCGCCGCAGAGAAACTGCATCTGACGCGTTCTGCGGTCAGCAAAATCGTGTCGCGTCTGGAGGCACGGCTGGGCGTGATGCTGTTTATGCGCACGACGCGCAGCCTGAGCCTGACGGACGAAGGCGCGCTGTACTATGAACACTGTCGACAGGCATTGGCGAACGTTCAGGCGGCGGAAAATCAGCTCGACAGCGGCAAGATGCAGGTCAGCGGCCGGCTCAGAGTCTCGGTGCCGGTGCTGTTCGGCCACCTGTGCATTGCGCCCTTGTTGACGGCGCTGGCGAATGAGCATCCGTTACTGACGCTGGAAATCTCATTCAGCGACCGCAGGATCGATCTCGTCGACGAGGGATTCGATCTGGCAGTGCGTATCGGCGAACTGGCGGACAGCGGCAGTTTGGTTGCCCGACGTCTGGGCGAACATGGCATGCTCCTGTGCGCGTCGCCCGACTACGTGCGGCGCTGCGGCGAGCCGAGCACGGTGGTAGCGTTAAGCCGGCATCAGGCGGTGGGGTATCTGCACGCCGGCGCCGTGCTGCCGTGGCAGCTGCGTGGCGAAAACGGTGAGCTGCAATCATTCAGCCCTCCGGCCAAGATGATGATGGATGATATGCAGGGGATCGTCGATGCGATATCCGCCGGCGCCGGCATTGCCTGGCTGCCGGAGTGGCTGGTGCGCGAGCGGCTGATGGCGGGGACGTTGGTGGAGATCATGCGCGGTGAGTCCAACCTCAGTTTCCCGGTCAACGTGGTGTGGCCCTATATGCCTTACCAGCCGCTCAAGGTGCGGCTGGCGGTGGACAAACTGGTGGCTGAGCTGCCCGCAAAATTGGCGCTTGTGCCGCCGCCGTTATCGCAGCGGTAATCGCCGCGTCGCAACCGACAGGAAATGGGGGCAATGTCCCGAATAGAGGGGCGAACATTGTGCTGTCAGGCTTATTGAATGTGCCGGTGAGCGTTTATTATGGCCTTATTAGTAGGGTTATTATTCGAGGCAGGTCAATGAGCAGTAAAAGCGAATCCAGATGGCGCCTGATCAGTATTTTAATGCTGGCGGTGTTAGTCACGTTAATTGGCGTGTTGGTCAAACTGGATTGAAGTCTGACCAGGCGATAAAAAACCTGGCCGTTTTATTGTGCGGCCAGTAAACGCATCATGTCTTCTTCATACAGTAAGGCTAGCAGCCACAGCCCCAACAACATTATTGCCAGAGAAAATAATCGCTTTTCATTGCGCATCGTTTAATTCGCTTTCGGCGGATAGACGTGGCTTAGCGTATCTCAGCGTTGTTACAACCGTTAGGGACTTGTGTTAAATAAAGCCATTTTGTTGCGCGTCTATTTATGTTTCTCCGGCGACCATCGCCTCAACGCCCTGAGAGCCGGGTTCCATAATCCTTTGGTGGCCGCGAATGGCGGTAGGCGCGAAACCGAAGCGTTTGCGAAAACGTTCGGCGAAACGCGACGCGCTTTCATAACCCACATGCTGCGCGATGGCGGAAATCGGCCAGTCGGTCGATTGCAGCAGGGCCAGCGCGCTGCTCATCCGGACGTCGATCATCAGGTTGCGCAACGCGGTGTTTTCCATCGACAGTTTGCGGCGCAACATCACCTCACTCATCGACAGGCTCTCCGCGACTTTGGCCGCCGTCCAAATGCTGTGCGGATCGGTCGCGAGGCAGCGACGCACCCGCTGCGTCAGATCCTTGGCTTCGTTGTGAATAAAGCGAATGCCGAATTGGGCCAGCCACAGCAGAATTTCCAGCATTTTGTGCCGCACGATGATGGTGGGAAAGCGTTGCCGCAGCGTCAGCGCCAGGCCGGTGGTTTCAAAACTGTGCTTTAGGGCGCAGGGCAGATTGCGCAGCGCCAGGACGGCATCGAACGGCATCGCCGCCGGCGTTTCCTCGGCCGGAGGCTGGACGGTGAGCAACAGGGGATCGCAGGTCAGCAGTTGGCAACTGAATACGCCGTCTTCGGACGGGCCGTTAATAATGTCCACCGTTTGCCCGCCGTCGATAATCAACAGCTCGCCGGGATGAGCGACCACTTCGTGTTGTTGCCAGCGTACGCGCTTATGGCCTTGTTGTATCAGATACAGATGTGGTTGCTCAAAATAGACTGAAGGGAATAATAATTCAGTATACTGAATGATGTGCGCTGAGGCGCCAATTCCAGGACAGAGATTAATTGTACGTTCCATCGATATTCATTTCGCAGCCATTATCTGGGAATATCTTTACGCTTTGATCCGCGCTGGAGCAACATTTTTCCATGGGCCGTGAAACACAGCGGCGAGTTTTATCTATCAAAAATCAATTTCCTGATGAACAGAAAACGTCCGTGTCGGGATGATGTTTATCCATTAAAGTGAGAGCCAGGCTCGAAGCGCGCATTTTACCAATTACCCATAAACTGAATAATTCAAATGCCATAGATTAATATCCTAACGTAACCCGAGGGTAATAGCGCATAGTGCTATTTAATCCATTTTCGTCAGTATTGTCGATCTTATCGGACCTGTGGCTCTCCCAGCAGCAGCGCGCGGTCATGAAACTGGCCGTAGGTGTTGTTGACCACGTTTTGGCGCGTTGACTGTTCAATAAGCGTTTTCAGCTCATCCATCCGTTGCTGCAACAGACGTTTGAGCTCGGTTTCGTTGTCGAGGATCTGTTGCAGCTTATTGCGCAACATCTCCTGCAACGCCATGGACGGGCCGGCTTGCCCGGTAAAGGCGGCGGTTTTTTCCACCGCCGTCACGTAGGCGAACTCAAGCTCGACGAGCTCTTCCCAGCGCCCGGTTTGCGCCAGCGCGATCATTTGGCTGCTCAGGGTGTAAATTTGTTGATAAGCGGCTAACAGCTGCTGTTGACGTTCCATTACACGGCGTCCTGCGAAGGTTGGTAGTTGGGGCCGATCTGGCGCCAGGCGTCGGCGATGTTTTCCAGCAGTTTGACCACCTCGGCAATCGCCGCTTCGTCGTTGTGCAGATTGGCCTGCATCAGGCGACGCTTCATATAGTCGTATAACGCCGCCAGGTTTTCGGCGATCTCGCCGCCCTGCTGAGGATCGAGGCCGCTTTTCAGGCCGTTGTCGATGATGTTGATGGCTTTGGAGAGCGCCATGCCTTTGCCAGCGATATCGCCCTGGTTCATCAGGATGCGTGCGCGAAGCAGGGCGCTGAGCGCCCCGTCGAACAACATCACGATTAACTGGTGCGGGCTGGCGCTCATGGCGCCGCTTTCCAGACTGACCTGTGCATAGGCCTGAGTGCCGCTACGGTTATACATGCTGTTTTCTTTGCCTTGTTAAAGGGTTACTTGAACTGTTGAGCCAAATAGTTACTGGTGCCGTTCATTTTCGACATCATGGTATCCAGCTGAACGAACTGTTGTTTATAACGATCGATGGTGTTTTGAATGCTGGCCGTGACCGTGGTGATCTGGCTGTTCAGGCGATCGAGGTTAGTGTTGATGCTTTTGGTCGAGTTCTCGATGATGCCGCCGGATTTGATGTAGCTCTGGATCTCGTTGTGGATCTCGGTGGCCATGCCGGTGTCTTTGCCGTTACCGACGAAGAAGTTGCTGACCTGATCCGGCTTCTCATCCATCGCTTTCTTCAGCTTGGCGCTGTCGATTTCCAACTTGCCGGTTTTGGTGTTGGTGGAAATGCCGAGGTTGCCCAGGCCTTTCAACTCCGGGTTGTCCTGGGCGGCGCTCAGCGCGCTTTTGATCGACGACTGAATGCCGCGCAGGGTGTTGTCGCCCAGCAGCGGGCCGTTGGTTGGGTTTGGCGCTTCGCCGGTTTTCACCGGGGTGAACTTGGACAGCGAGTTGAAGGTGTCCAGCAGCGAGTTATAGCTGTCGACCCACTCTTTGATCTTGTCGGTGGTGCCGGCGGTGTTGGTGCTGATCACCAGGTGTTGCGGTTCATCGGTTTTGGTTTTGGTTTTCAGATCGATGGTGACGCCCTGCAGGGCATCGCTGATCGAGTTGGTGCTGCGTTTGATGGCCGTGCCGTTCACCATCAGCTCCGCGTCCTGCGGCGCGACCGTCTGCTTCATGGCGGTGGTGGTGCCGCGGGTGGCGTTGTAGTTCAGGATATCGCCCAGTTTGTCGTCATTGTCGACCTGGAGGGAGATCTTGTTGTTTTCGCCGGTGGTGGAAGAGCTGATCGCCAGCTGGTAGTCGTTGTCGCCGACGCGCATGATGCTGGCGGTGACGCCGGCCTTGGCGCCGTTGATGGCGTCGCGCATCTCAACCAGCGAGGTTTGATCGTCGCTGAGCGGGATTTTGGTTTCTTTCGGCGGGTTGCCGGCGGTGATGGTCAGAGAGCGGTTGGTGATGCCTTCTTTACCTAATTTTTCGCCCTGGTCGCTGACTTTCGCCTGAGTGGTCAGGGTTTGCGCCTGCGCCAGGTTCTTCACTTCCACCACATAGTTGCCCGGCACCGCCTTGGCGTTGGTGGTGATCTTGAAGGCGTCATGTTCGGTGGCGGTGGTGGCCTTGAAGAAGTCCTCTTTCGCCATCTCTTTGCTGAGGTTGTCGAATTTTTCCAACGCGCCCTTTAGCGTGCCGTAACCGGTCAACTGGGCTTTATAGCTGGATTGTTTGGTGGTGTAAGGGGTCAGGCGCTGTTGTTCCGCTTTGGTCAGCTTGTCCAGCAGGCCATTGAGGTCGAGTCCTGAGCCGAGACCTAATGAACTGATCGTTGCCATGGGTAATTCTCCTTGATTATGACTTTATTCGCTTTACGCGTTATCGGCCCAGTGATGAAAAAGTTTACCGAAAAAAACAAAAAACCGATGGCGCAATAGAAGAGGGAAAAACCGCGTTATTTCCGCCATTGCGGCGGACGCAAAAAAAATTAAAAAAATTCTAAAGGTTGTTAGGGGAGGGCCGATACCTGAGGGGACGGTGGTTGACGCCGTGGGCAAACAAGCCCGAACCTTTTAACTGTGTTGCGAAGAACGCAACTGACTCGTAAGGAAAGCAAACAATGGCACAAGTAATCAACACTAACAGCCTGTCTCTGATGGCGCAGAACAACCTGAACAAATCTCAGTCTTCTCTGGGCACTGCGATTGAGCGTCTGTCTTCCGGTCTGCGTATCAACAGCGCGAAAGACGATGCTGCGGGTCAGGCGATCTCCAACCGTTTCACCGCTAACATCAAAGGCCTGACTCAGGCTTCCCGTAACGCCAACGACGGTATCTCTCTGGCGCAGACCACTGAAGGCGCACTGAACGAAGTTAACGACAACCTGCAGAACATCCGTCGTCTGACCGTACAGGCGCAGAACGGTTCTAACTCCACCAGCGACCTGAAATCCATCCAGGACGAAATCACTCAGCGCATGTCGGAAATCAACCGTATCTCCGAGCAGACTGACTTCAACGGCGTGAAAGTGCTGAGCAGCGATCAGAAACTGACTATCCAGGTTGGCGCTAACGACGGTGAAACCATCGATATCGACCTGCAGAAGATCGATTCTGGCAAACTGGGTCTGACTGGTTTCGATGTAACCGAAAAAGGCACCAAAATTGGCTCTGCAATTGCCGATAAAGCCATGGTTAAAGATGACACCGGTAAAGATGTTGCTTTCGACCTGGCTGAATCTTCCAAAACTGGTGGCGCTTTAGAGAAAGCGACTCTGGTTTCCGGTAAAGACAAAGACGGTAAAGAAGGTTACTACATTCAGACTACTGATGCAGCGACTGGCGCAAAAACCTACGCTACTGCGAAAATCGACGACAAAGGCGTTGTAACCAAGGGTGCTGACGTTACTGACGTTAAAGATCCACTGGCAACCCTGGACAAAGCGCTGGCACAGGTTGACGGCCTGCGTTCTTCTCTGGGTGCGGTACAGAACCGTTTCGATTCTGTTATCAACAACCTGAACAGCACCGTGAACAACCTGTCCGCTTCTCAGTCCCGTATTCAGGATGCTGACTACGCGACCGAAGTGTCCAACATGAGCCGTGCCAACATCCTGCAACAGGCTGGCACCTCTGTTCTGGCACAGGCTAACCAGTCTACTCAGAACGTTCTGTCCCTGCTGCGTTAATCGTCTCTCCCGATTAACTGTCGCAAAGAAACCCCGCTTCGGCGGGGTTTTTTTATGCTCGCGCACCGCGCGGTTATTACATGGCGCAAATAAAGCCCGTTTTGTGTGACTGTTCAGCCGATTGGCATTTCGCCCCCTACGCATAATAGCGCTGACTCTCTTATCCGCAGGTTTAAGACATAGTGAGCGATCTGTATACCGCCGAAGGCGTGATGGACAAAAATTCTCTCTGGCTGCGCTACGTCCCGTTAGTGCGCCACGAGGCGCTGCGCCTGCAGGTCAGGTTGCCCGCCAGCGTGGAGCTTGACGACTTGCTGCAGGCCGGGGGAATCGGGTTATTGAACGCCGTTGAGCGTTATGACGCCCTACAGGGAACCGCCTTTACCACCTATGCGGTGCAGCGCATTCGCGGCGCGATGCTCGACGAGCTACGCAGCCGCGACTGGGTGCCGCGCAGCGTGCGGCGCCACGCGCGCGAGGTCGCGCAGGTGATGCGGCAACTGGAACAGCGTTATGGCCGGCCGGCGAGCGAGACGGAAGTGGCGCAGACGCTGAATATTTCGCTGGATGAGTACCGTCAAATTCTGTTGGACACCAATAACAGCCAGCTTTTCTCTTACGACGAATGGCGCGAGGAGCATGGCGAAAACGCGGAACCGATGCTGGAAGGGCATGAAGAGGCCAACCCACTGCATCACCTGTTGGAAGGCAGCCTGCGCCAGCGAGTGATCGACGCCATCGAGGCGTTGCCGGAGCGCGAAAAAATGGTGCTGACGCTGTATTACCAGGAAGAGTTGAATCTCAAAGAGATCGGCGCCGTGCTGGACGTCGGGGAATCCCGCGTCAGTCAACTGCACAGTCAGGCGATCAAACGGCTGCGTGCGCGGCTGGCGAACGATACCTGACGGCGGGCTGCCGCCCCCTCAACTCGATGACTCATGCGACAATCGGACTGCCCCTTATGCCAGGAATACTGTTGAAGAAACGGCCGCTTAGCCGTTACCTGAAAGATTACAAGCACAGCCAGACCCATTGCTCCCAGTGCGGTAAATTGTTGGACCGCATGGCGCTGGTGTTTCGCGGCAAGATAATCAATAAAGAAGCCATCGCGCGCATGGATCAGCCGATCGACGATGCGGTCTGGCAAAACGTGCAGCATGAGCTGACCGCGCTGTGCCGCTTTTGCAGCGAGATTTCCTGCAACAGCCACCCGAGCTATTTCGACATCATGGCGTTCAAGCAATATCTGTTCGAACAGACCGAGATGAGCCACAGCACCATTCGCGAGTACGTGGTGCGGCTGCGCCGGCTGGACGAAATGCTGGTGGCGCGTAATTACCCGGCGGACAAGTTCGCCAACTGCGCCAGCCATCAGCGCATTATCGACGATCTGCCTACCGCGGCGCACAACAACTATCGCATTGCGCTGCGCAAATACGATCAGTATCTCGCCTGGCAGCGCAGCTACTGAGATTTTCCCCGGCCGCTGGGCCGGGGTCTGCGGATCCCCCCGTGATAAAGGATGATTATTCAGTTCACATCTGCTAAATCTATCGGTTATCAGATGTTGATACTCGATTCCCTGGGGGGAAGTAGTGAACCTGCAACAACAACTGGCGCAATTTCCGCGTCTGGATCTGGTTGGCGTCGCCACGCCGCTGGAAAAGCTGTCCCGTCTCTCCGATTATCTCGGCCGTGAAATCTACCTTAAACGTGACGATGTCACCCCTATGGCCCTGGGCGGCAACAAGCTGAGAAAGCTTGAGTTTCTGGCTGCCGATGCGCTGAGGCAAGGCGCCGATACGCTGGTTACCGCCGGCGCCATTCAATCCAACCACGTGCGCCAGACGGCGGCGGTGGCGGCGAAACTGGGCCTGCACTGCGTCGCGCTGCTGGAAAACCCTATCGATACCCGCGCGGAAAACTACCTGACCAACGGCAACCGCCTGTTGCTCGGCTTGTTCAACGCCGAAGTGGTGATGTGCGAAGCGCTGCACGATCCGCAGCAGCAGCTGGCGGAGCTGGCGACGCGCCTCGAGGCGCAGGGCTTCCGGCCTTACGTGGTGCCGGTGGGCGGCTCCAATGCGCTGGGCGCGCTGGGATACGTGCAGTGCGCATTGGAAATCGCCGAACAGAGCCAACGCAGCAACGTGGCGTTCAGTTCGGTGGTGGTGGCGTCCGGCAGCGCAGGCACCCACGCCGGGCTGGCGGTGGGGCTGCAACAGCTGCTGCCTGAAACCGAGTTGATCGGCGTGACGGTCTCGCGCACCGTGATCGATCAGTTGCCGAAGGTGGAACAAATCCAGAAAGCCCTGGCCTGTTCGCTGAATATCGACGAACTGGCGCCGATCGCGCTGTGGGACGATTACTTCGCGCCGCAGTACGGCATGCCGAATGAAGAAGGCATGGCGGCGGTGCAGCTGCTGGCGCAGCAAGAGGGGGTATTGCTGGATCCGGTATATACCGGCAAAGCGATGGCCGGTTTGATCGACGGCATCGCCCAGCGGCGCTTCCGCGATGAAGGGCCCATCCTGTTCGTTCACACCGGCGGTGCGCCGGCGCTGTTCGCCTACCATCCGCAGGTGTAAATGCCGCTTGTTATTCCATTTTGAACTATATTTATAAAGTTATATTCCTTTATGCGGACGGTCGCACTGTTAAAGTGCTGATATCAAAAAAGATAAATAACACACAGGGGTGTTTATGATGTTTGCGAAAGTTCGTCGTCAATGGTTGTTGGGCGTGGTGGGTATCGCATTGGCCGCCGGTGTGACGACTCAAGCCTATGCCGCCGACAATCTGCTGCAGCAGGTGAAACAGCGCGGCACGCTGATCGTCGGGCTGGAAGGCACCTATCCGCCGTTCAGCTTCCAGGGTGAAGACGGCAAATTGACCGGTTTCGAAGTGGATTTCGCCAACGCGCTGGCGCAACATCTGGGCGTGAAAGCCAAGCTGAACCCGACCAAGTGGGACGGCATGCTGGCGTCGCTGGAGTCAAAACGCATCGACGTGGTGATCAACCAGGTGACAATCTCCGATGAGCGCAAGAAGAAATATGACTTCTCCACCCCTTACACCGTTTCCGGCATTCAGGCGCTGGTGAAAAAGGGCAACGAAGGCACGATCACCAAGCCGGAAGACCTGAAGGGCAAGAAGGTCGGCGTTGGCCTGGGCACCAACTATGAGCAATGGCTGCGTGCGAACGTGCAGGGTGTAGACGTGCGCACTTACGACGATGATCCGACCAAGTATCAGGATCTGCGCGTCGGCCGTATCAACGCCATTCTGGTGGACCGTCTGGCGGCGCTGGATCTGGTGAAGAAAACCGGCGATACGCTGGCGGTGGCCGGCCCGGCATTCTCCCGCCAGGAGTCCGGCGTGGCGCTGCGCAAGAATAACCCAGAGCTGCTGGCCGCGATTGACCAGGCGATCGCCGAGATGCAAAAAGACGGCACGCTGGCGAAGATCTCCGAGAAATGGTTTGGCGCGGACGTAACTAAATAATGCACGAAAGTATTCAACTGGCGCTGGATTCAGCGCCATTTTTATTGAAGGGCGCAATACTGACGCTCCAGCTTAGCCTGGGCGGCATGGCGTTCGGCCTGTTGCTCGGTTTTCTGCTGGCGCTGATGCGCCTTTCGCCGCTTTGGCCGCTGTCGTGGCTGTCGCGCATTTACGTATCGCTGTTCCGCGGCACGCCGCTGATCGCCCAGCTGTTTATGATCTATTACGGTCTGCCGCAGTTCGGCGTTGAATTCGATCCCTTCCCGGCGGCGCTGATTGGCCTGTCGCTCAATACCGCCGCTTACACCTCAGAAACGCTGCGCGCGGCGATTTCGTCGATCGATAAAGGGCAGTGGGAAGCCGCCGCCAGCATCGGCATGACTCGTTGGCAAACCCTGCGCCGGGTGATCTTGCCGCAGGCGGCGCGCACCGCCTTGCCGCCGCTGGGCAACAGTTTTATCGGCCTGGTGAAAGACACTTCGCTGGCCGCCACCATTCAGGTGCCGGAACTGTTCCGCCAGGCGCAGCTGATCACCTCGCGCACGCTGGAAGTGTTCACCATGTACCTGGCGGCATCGCTGATTTACTGGGTGATGGCGACCCTGCTTTCCGCACTGCAAAACCGTCTGGAAGCCCACGTTAATCGCCAGGATCAGGAGTAGCGCATGAGTGCCATTGAAGTTAAGCAATTGACCAAGCAGTTCAAGGGTCAGACGGTGCTGCATGGGATCGATCTGGCGGTGGACGCCGGCGAAGTGGTGGCGATCATCGGGCCGAGCGGTTCCGGGAAAACCACCTTGTTGCGCTGCATCAACCTGCTGGAGGAGCCGGATTCCGGCACCATCCGCGTCGGCGATATCCGGATCGACGGCAGCAAGCCGCTGAGCAAACAGAAAAATCAGGTGCGCGCGCTGCGTCAGCAGGTCGGTTTCGTGTTCCAGAACTTCAACCTGTTTCCGCACCGTTCGGTGCTGGAAAACATCATTGAAGGGCCGGTTATCGTTAAAGGTGAGGCGAAAGCCAGCGCCGAACAGCGTGCTCGCGCGTTGCTGGCCAAAGTGGGCCTGAGCGGCAAAGAGGCGGCTTATCCGCGTCGGCTGTCCGGCGGGCAGCAGCAGCGGGTGGCTATCGCGCGCGCGCTGGCGATGCAGCCGGAGGTGATTTTGTTCGACGAGCCGACGTCGGCGCTCGATCCCGAGCTGGTGGGGGAAGTGCTCAATACCATGCGCTCACTGGCGGAAGAGAAACGCACCATGGTGATCGTCACCCATGAGATGAGCTTCGCTCGCGACGTAGCCGATCGGGTTATCTTTATGGATCACGGCCGCATCGTCGAACAGGGCCCGGCCAAAGCGCTGTTCGCCAATCCGCAGCATCAGCGCACCCAGCAATTCCTCGACAAGTTCCGGAATCAATAAGGCGGCGGGGGCGTTTCCCCCGACCGCATTCACTCCGCTTTCAACCATTCGTTTCGCGCGGCGGCGGCGAGAAATCCGCTGCGGCTGCCGTATCCCGGATATTGCCGAACCCGAAAGTCAATGTGTCTCGTAGCGCTCTGACGCGGCTTTCAAGCAGAGTAATCCGTCTATGTTGTTATCGTCCATGAGCGATGCCCCACCCTGTAAGGATAACAAGACGCTAACGGCCGATCGGCCTGCGGACAATAAAAAACCCTGCACGAGTGCAGGGTTTGCCTAGCGGTAAGCCCATCAGGCTGCAACGCGTGCAGCCTTGAGGATGCGTTAACCGATGGTCATCAGGCTGGCGTTACCGCCGGCGGCGGCAGTGTTGACGCTCAGGGAACGTTCGATCAGCAGGCGTTCCAACAGGATGTTGGTTTCACCGTGGGCGAAGCCCTGCACCGAGACGATGGCGCCGCCGCGCTGGGCGATCTGCTCGCACAGGGTGCGCAGCTGGTCGGCATCGCCGTGGTAGATGGCGGCGTCGAACTCAACCTTGTCCTGCTGCCAGTCTTTGCTGAAGGCGATGCGCGCCTGCACATCGTTCGGCAAGCGGCGGAACAGATTGCGTTGCAGTTCCGCTTCCGGCCACAGCGCGCAGCTGCCAACCGCCAGCACGGCGGCCAGCTGGATCAGCGCGTCGGTTTCGTTATCCGCCAGGCACAGCACGCGTTCACGCGGCAGCAGGGCATAGGTGTTGCGCTCGCCGGTCGGGCCCGGCAGCGGACGTACGGTGCCGCCCTGGCCCAGTTCCGCATAACGTTGCGCCAATGCCGCCAGTTCGCCTTGTTGGCTGGTGACCGCCCACTTCTCCAGCGATTGCAGCGCGCCCAGCAGCTGTGGCCGCGCGGTGGCTTCCATCGGGCGCTCTTCGTCCTGGCGGTGCAGCGTACGTTGCAGCGCGTCGTCCGGACGGTTGGCCAGCAGACGGTACAGGTACAGCGGGCCGCCGGCTTTCGGGCCGGTGCCCGACAGGCCTTCACCGCCGAACGGCTGCACGCCGACCACCGCGCCGACCATGTTGCGGTTGACGTACAGGTTGCCGACCTTGGCGCGTTCGGTCACCCGGGCGATGGTTTCATCGATACGGGTGTGAATGCCCAGCGTCAGGCCATAACCGGCGGCGTTGATCTGATCGACCAGCGCGTCCAGATTGTTGCGCTGGAAGCGCACCACGTGCAGCACCGGGCCGAAGATCTCTTTCTGCAGCTCGTCGAAGCTGTCGAGCTCGATCAGCGTCGGTTTGATGAAGGTGCCGCGCGCCCACTCTTTCTCATCCTGCGCGCTGCCTTTGGCTGCCTGGTACACCTTGCGGCCTTTGGCGCGCATTGCCTGGATGTGGCGTTCGATGCCGGTTTTGGCTTCGGCGTCGATCACCGGGCCCACGTCGGTGGACAGGCGTTCCGGGTTGCCCATGCGGCATTCGGCCATCGCGCCGCGCAGCATTTGCAGCGTGTGCTCGGCCACGTCTTCCTGAATGCACAGGATACGCAGCGCGGAGCAACGCTGCCCGGCGCTGTCGAAGGCGGAGGCCACCACGTCGGTCACCACCTGTTCGGTCAGGGCGGAGGAGTCGACGATCATGGCGTTCAGGCCGCCGGTTTCGGCGATCAGCGGCGTCGGACGGCCTTGCGGATCCAGACGGCCGGCGATGCTGCGCTGCAGAATGCCGGCGACGTCGGTGGAGCCGGTAAACATCACGCCGCGGACGCGGGCGTCGTTAACCAGCGTTGAGCCGACGGTTTCACCCTGGCCCGGCAGCAGCTGCAGCACGCCTTGCGGAATGCCGGCTTCCAGCAGGATACGCACCGCCTGCGCGGCCACCAGCGGCGTTTGCTCGGCCGGTTTGGCCAGCACGCTGTTGCCCGCCGCCAGCGCGGCGGCGATTTGGCCGGTGAAGATCGCCAGCGGGAAGTTCCACGGGCTGATACAGACCACCGGGCCCAGCGGGCGATGGCTGTCGTTGGCGAAATCGTCGCGTACCTGGCCGGCGTAGTAGTGCAGGAAATCGACCGCTTCACGCACTTCGGCGATGGCGTTGTTGAAGGTTTTACCCGCTTCGCGCACCAGAATGCCCAGCAGGCTTTGCAGCTGGCTTTCCATCAGCTCGGCGGCGCGTTCGAGGATCGCGGCGCGCTCCGTCGGCGGTGTGGCGAACCAGATTGGGCCGGCGGCCGCGGCGGCGTCGAGCGCGCGGCTGACTTCGCCTTCGGTGGCTTCACGCACGTAGCCGACCACATCGCCCGGTTCGGCCGGGTTGATCACCGGCTGTTCGACGCCCTGATCCAACTCGGCGTCGATGATCGGTTCCGCGCGCCATGGATGGCTGGCGCTGGTGAGCAGGGCGCTGGACAGCGAAGCCAGACGCTGTTCGTTGGACAGATCCAGACCGCTGGAGTTGGTGCGCTTCTCGCCGTACAGCTCGCGCGGCAGCGGGATGCGCGGATGCGGCAGGCCAATTTGACCTTCGCTGGCCGCCAGCGCTTCCACGGCGCTGACCGGATCGGCCACCAGCTCGTCGAGTGGCAGGGTGGCGTCGGCGATGCGGTTGACGAACGAGGTATTGGCGCCGTTTTCCAGCAGGCGGCGCACCAGGTAAGCCAGCAGCGTTTCATGGGTGCCGACCGGCGCGTAGATGCGGCAAGGGCGGTTCAGTTTGCCGTCGGCCACTTTGCCCACCACCTGTTCGTAGAGCGGTTCACCCATGCCGTGCAGGCACTGGAACTCATACTGGCCAGGGTAGTAATTGTTGCCGGCCAGGTGATAAATGGCGCTCAGCGTATGGGCGTTGTGGGTCGCGAACTGCGGATAGATCAGGTTCGGCACCGACAGCAGCTTGCGGGCGCAGGCCAGATAGGAAACGTCGGTGTACACCTTGCGGGTGTATACCGGGTAGCCTTCCAGGCCGTCCATCTGGGCGCGTTTGATTTCGCTGTCCCAGTAGGCGCCTTTCACCAGACGTATCATCAGGCGACGGCGGCTGCGTTGCGCCATGTCGATCACTGCGTCGATGGCGAACGGACAGCGTTTCTGGTAGGCCTGAATCACGAAGCCGATGCCGTTCCAGCCGGCCAACTGCGGTTCGAAGCACAGCTTCTCGAGCAGATCGAGCGAGATCTCCAGACGGTCGGCCTCTTCGGCGTCGATATTGATGCCGATATCGTACTGGCGTGCCTGCAGGGTCAGCGACAGCAGGCGCGGGTAAAGCTCTTCCATCACGCGTTCGTACTGCGCGCGGCTGTAGCGCGGGTGCAGGGCGGACAGCTTGATGGAGATGCCGGGGCCTTCATAGATGCCGCGGCCGTTGGAGGCTTTGCCGATGGCGTGGATAGCCTGCTGATAGGAAACCAGGTAGGCCTGGGCGTCAGCTTCGGTCAGGGCGGCTTCCCCCAGCATGTCGTAGGAGTAGCGGAAGCCTTTTTCTTCCAGCTTGCGCGCGTTGGCCAGTGCTTCGGCGATGGTTTCGCCGGTCACGAACTGTTCGCCCATCAGGCGCATCGCCATGTCCACGCCTTTGCGGATCAGCGGCTCGCCACTCTTGCTGATAATGCGGTTCAGCGAGCGGGACAGATTGGCTTCGTTATGGGTCGACACCAGCTTGCCGGTGAACAGCAGGCCCCAGGTGGCGGCGTTGACGAACAGCGACGGGCTGCGCCCCAGGTGCGAGTGCCAGTTGCCGTTGCTGATCTTGTCGCGGATCAGGGCATCGCGGGTCGGTTTGTCCGGAATGCGCAGCAGCGCTTCCGCCAGGCACATCAGCGCCACGCCTTCCTGCGAGGAGAGGGAGAACTCTTGCAGCAGGCCTTGCACCATGCCGGCGCGGCCGTTTGCACTTTTTTGGTTACGCAACTTCTCGGCGATGCCGTAGGCCATTTTGTGAGTCGCCTGTGCAAGATCGGCGGGTAATCGCGCCTGTTCGAGCAACATCGGCACCGCTTCGGTCTCCGGGCGGCGATACGCGGCGGTGATGGCGGCGCGGGTCACCGACTGCGGCAGAATTTGTTCGGCGAAATCGAGGAATGGCTGGTGTGACTCTTCCTGCGCTTGCGGCATAATGTCGTCCGCTTCAGGCTGGCCCGCTGCGGCCAGCGCTGGAATTTCAGGAATATCGGTACCGCTCTCGAGACGCTCGAGGTAATTAAAGATGGCCTGCTTGATGAGCCAGTGCGGCGTGCGATCTATGCGCTGCGCGGCGCTCTTGATCCGGTCGCGTGTTGCCTCGTCGAGTTTCACGCCCATTGTGGTAGTGCCCATGCCTGTCCAACTCCTGTGTTTAGAACCTATCCCATCAGGCTAGACAAACAGCAGGCCGGAAAGCCTGTTGGGATAGGTTCGTGAGATGTGTGGTGTCAAGAATGCAGACAATATCCTGCATGTTGCAACTTTGTGCAACCTTGTTAAATCAGGCGGATGAGCGAAGTGTGAGTTTCATCGATTTTTTAACACGGGCAGTTGGCACGAATGTTGCGTTATTGAGCGAACGCGGCGGGGTTAATGATGCCGCAGGCGCTTTACCTTGCGGTATATAAGGGTAATAGCAAGGTGCAACTCATTTTGCTTGTCGTGAGTGCAACCTTTGAGCCCGGTAAATGTGACGCAGGGTAAACTTTGTGTAACTTTGTTGTTAAATATCTTGTTGGTTGATGAAAGGCTCATCTAGGATAACCGACGGTCAACAATTACGGGCAGAAACTATTTTACCTGCACTTGCTCGCAGGCTGCGCCACGTTCCGGCGCGGCGGCCAGTGAAATGCATTGCGCGTGGGTTTACCGGCGCCGGCTTGGCCGGAGCGAAACGCGAATAATAATGAAAGTGGAGAATTAAATGACAATGAGCACACCTATGCTGGTGACCTTCCTGGTATACATTTTCGGGATGGTGCTGATCGGCCTGCTTGCCTACCGGGCAACCAATAACTTTGATGACTATATTCTCGGCGGCCGCAGTCTGGGCAGCGTGGTGACCGCGCTGTCCGCCGGCGCTTCCGACATGAGCGGCTGGCTGCTGATGGGCCTGCCGGGCGCCATCTTCCTCTCCGGCATCTCCGAAAGCTGGATCGCCATCGGTCTGACCATCGGCGCTTACCTGAACTGGAAGCTGGTGGCAGGAAGGCTGCGCGTGCATACCGAAGCCAACAACAATGCCCTGACGTTGCCGGATTATTTCACCAGCCGTTTTGAAGACAACAGCAAGCTGCTGCGGGTGATCTCGGCCATCGTCATCCTGGTGTTCTTCACCATTTACTGCGCCTCCGGCATCGTGGCCGGCGCGCGTCTGTTCGAAAGCACTTTCGGCATGAGCTACGAAACCGCCCTGTGGGCCGGCGCTGCGGCGACCATCCTGTATACCTTCATCGGCGGTTTCCTAGCGGTGAGCTGGACCGACACCGTGCAGGCCAGCCTGATGATTTTCGCGCTGATCCTGACCCCGGTGATCGTGATCTTCGCCGTCGGCGGCATCGATACCTCGATGCTGGTGATCCAGGCGCAGAACCCGGCCAACCTCGACATGCTGAAGGGGCTGAACTTCGTCGCCATCCTGTCACTGCTGGGTTGGGGCCTGGGCTACTTCGGCCAGCCGCACATCCTGGCGCGTTTCATGGCGGCGGATTCTCACCGCACCATCCGCAGCGCGCGCCGCATCAGCATGACCTGGATGATCCTGTGCCTGGCCGGCACCATCGCCGTCGGTTTCTTCGGTATCGCTTACTTTGCCAATAACCCGGATCAGGCCGGCAACGTGTCGCAAAACGGCGAGCGCGTGTTCATCGAACTGGCGATGCTGCTGTTCAACCCATGGGTGGCGGGCGTGCTGCTGTCGGCGATTTTGGCGGCGGTTATGAGTACCCTGAGCTGCCAGCTGCTGGTCTGTTCCAGCGCAATCACCGAAGACCTGTACAAAGCGTTCCTGCGCAAAGGCGCCAGCCAGCGTGAACTGGTGTGGGTCGGCCGCGTCATGGTGTTGGTGGTGGCGTTGGTCGCCATCGCGCTGGCGGCCAACCCGGAGAACCGCGTGCTGGGCCTGGTGAGCTACGCCTGGGCCGGTTTCGGCGCCGCCTTCGGCCCGGTTGTGCTGATCTCGGTGATGTGGTCGCGCATGACCCGCAACGGCGCACTGGCCGGCATGTTGGTCGGCGCGGTGACGGTGATCGTCTGGAAACAGTACGAATGGCTGGGCCTGTACGAAATCATCCCGGGCTTCATCCTGGGCTGTCTGGCCATAGTGGTGGTGAGCCTGATGGGCCGCCAACCGTCTTCCACCATGACCGAACGTTTCGATCAGGCGGAAGCCGAGTACAAAACGGTATAACGCCGTTCACTGTCAGTCAGCAAGGGGCGCTCAGAGCGCCCCTTCTTTTTGCCTGTTCGCCACTGTCATTCAGCTGTAACACCTGGCGACATTTGATTAGAAAAAATCACGCTTGCGCCTCTTGTATTTCTTTTTGGCAGAATGATAATCACTCTCGTTGTATTTTACGTTTCTTTACATACTCGCCGCGGCTCATTGCGAGCCGGTTTTCTCTGCCGCCGCGGTCTTTTCAGGGGTGATTAGTTATGTTCGTTCCCTTTCTTATCATGTTCCGTGAGGGGCTGGAGGCCGCGCTGATCGTCAGCCTGATCGCCAGCTACCTGAAGCGCACGCAGCGCAGCCAATGGCTGGGCGCGGTGTGGATCGGCGTGATTGTCGCGGCGGCGCTGTGTCTGGCGCTCGGCATCTTCATCAATGAGACCACCGGCGAGTTCCCGCAGAAACAGCAGGAGCTGTTCGAAGGCATCGTGGCGGTGGTGGCGGTGCTGATCCTCACCTATATGGTGTTCTGGATGCGCAAAGTCTCCAGGTCGGTCAAGGTACATCTGGAAGGGGCGATCGATCAGGCGCTCAGCGCCGGTAAAGGGCAGGGTTGGGCGCTGGTGGCGATGGTGTTCTTCGCCGTCGCTCGCGAAGGGTTGGAGTCGGTATTCTTCCTGCTGGCGGCGTTTCAGCAAGACGTGGGCGCCGCAGCGCCGATCGGTGCGGTGCTCGGCCTGGTCGCCGCCATTGTGCTGGGCATGATGATTTACTGGGGCGGGGTGAAGCTGCATCTGGCCAAATTCTTCAAATGGACCAGCCTGTTCATTCTGTTCGTCGCCGCCGGGCTGGCCGCCGGGGCGATCCGCGCCTTCCACGAAGCCGGTCTGTGGAACCACTTTCAGGACATCGCCTTCGATTTCAGCAGCACCCTGTCGACCCATTCGCTGTTCGGCACCCTGCTGGAAGGCATCCTCGGTTATCAGGAAGCGCCGACGGTCAGCGAAGTGGCGGTCTACTTCCTGTATTTGATCCCGGCGCTGATTTTCTTCTTTCTGCCGCAGCGCGCGGAGCCGGCAGCGGCCCCGGCGCAACGTAAAATCAATCATTAATGTTTAATAGGGAATCTCGTATGTCTACTCCGTTATTTCGCCGCAAGGCGTTGCACGCAGCATTACTGGCTATCCCGGCGTTTGCGCTGAGCATCGACGCCTTGGCGGCGGACGTGCCGCAGGTCAAGGTCACGGTCAACGACAAGCAGTGCGAACCGATGCAGCTGACGGTGCCGGCCGGCAAGACGCAGTTTGTGGTGCACAACACCAGCCAGAAAAACGTCGAATGGGAAATCCTGAAAGGGGTGATGGTGGTGGAAGAGCGTGAGAACATCGCGCCGGGCTTTACCCAGAAAATGACCGCCACGCTGGAGGCGGGCGAATATGACATGACCTGCGGGCTGCTCAGCAACCCGAAAGGCAAACTGACTGTCACCGCAGCGGCCAACGGCGCGACCGACGGCAAACCGAACGCGCTGGATCTGGTTGGCCCGATCGCCGAATACAAAGTCTACGTCATCAAAGAAGTCGATGGGCTGGTGAAACAAACCAAGCTGTTCACCGACGCGGTGAAGGCCGGCAACGTGGAGCAAGCGCGCAAGCTGTACGCGCCGACCCGCCAGCACTATGAGCGCATTGAGCCGATCGCCGAGCTGTTCTCCGATCTGGACGGCAGCATCGATGCCCGTGAAGACGACTACGAGAAGAAAGCGGCGGATCCTAACTTCACCGGTTTCCACCGCCTCGAGAAGGCGCTGTTTGCCGACAACTCCACCAAAGACATGGGCGCCTACGCCGATCGCCTGTACCACGACACCGTAGAGCTGCAAAAGCGCGTGAGTGAACTGACCTTCCCGCCGAGCAAGGTGGTGGGCGGCGCAGCCGGGCTGATCGAAGAAGTGGCGGCCAGCAAGATCAGCGGTGAAGAAGACCGCTACAGCCGCACCGATTTGTGGGACTTCCAGGCCAACGTCGACGGCGCGCAGAAGATAGTCAACCTGCTGCGCCCGCTGTTGGCCAAGGCCAACAAGCCGCTGCTGGACAAGATCGACGCCAACTTCAAAACCGTCGACACCATTTTGGCGAAGTACCAAACCAAAGAGGGCTATGAGTCCTATGAGAAGCTGACCGATGCCGATCGCAATGCGTTGAAAGGGCCGATCACCACGCTGGCGGAAGACCTTTCCCAACTGCGCGGCGTATTGGGTCTGGACTGAGGCATACGGTTATGAGCAACAAGGCAGGCCCGAATAACGGGCCTCATCCGCATTCTCAGGGGGCGGCATCGCCTTCGCGGCGCCGTTTGCTGCAGGGGCTGGGGCTAAGCGCACTGGCGCTGGGCGGCACCCGCCTGGCGCAGGCGACGGGCAACGTGGCGGAGCCGTTGGCGACGCCGCAGGATGAGCGCTGGCAGAAACAGCCGTTTTATGGCCGCCATCAGGCCGGGGTGCTGACCCCGCAACAGGCGGCGATGATGCTGGTGGCGTTCGACGTGCTGGCGACCAGCAAAGCGGATCTGGAGCGCCTGTTCCGGCTGCTGACCGATCGCATCGCGTTCCTGACCCACGGCGGCAAGGCGCCGGAGGTGGACGCCAAGCTGCCGCCGCTTGATTCGGGGATCATGGGGCCGGAGATTTACCCGGATAACCTGACCATCACCGTCTCGGTCGGCGCATCGCTGTTCGACGAACGCTTTGGCCTGCAGGCGCAAAAGCCGCTGCGGTTGCAGAAAATGACCCGCTTCCCCAACGATGCGCTGGACGCCGGGCTTTGCCACGGCGATCTGCTGCTGCAGATCTGCGCCAACACCAATGAAACGGTGATTCACGCACTGCGCGACATCATCAAGCATTCGCCGGATCTGCTCAGCGTGCGCTGGAAGCGGGAAGGATTTATCTCCGCGCATGCGGCGCGCAGCAAAGGCAAAGAGACGCCGATCAACCTGCTGGGGTTCAAAGACGGCACCGCCAACCCGAAAACCGACGACAAACCGCTGATGGATAAGGTGGTGTGGGTCGGCGACAGCGTCGGTGAACCGGCGTGGACGGCGGGCGGCAGCTACCAGGCAGCGCGCATTATTCGTTTCCGCGTCGAGTTTTGGGATCGCACGCCGCTGCAGGAGCAGGAAACCATTTTCGGCCGCGAGAAGCACAGCGGCGCGCCGCTGGGCATGAAGCATGAACATGACGAGCCGAATTACGCGAACGATCCCGACGGCAAGGTGATCCCGATGGACGCGCACATTCGCTTGGCTAACCCACGCACGCCGGAAAGCCAAAGCAATCTGATGCTGCGACGCGGCTACAGCTATTCACTGGGGGTATCCAATGCCGGCCAGCTGGAAATGGGGCTGCTGTTCGTCTGCTATCAGGCCGATCTGGAGAAAGGTTTCCTGACGGTGCAAAAAAGGCTGAACGGCGAAGCGCTGGAGGAATACATCAAGCCGATTGGCGGCGGGTATTTCTTCGTGCTGCCGGGCGTGAAAGAACGCGGCGATTATTTGGCCAGCGGTTTGCTCAAGGCCTGAGCGCGCAATGACGAGGCGGGCTCGCCTGCCTCGTTTTACTTTGTGTTGCCTGCCGTACGGAAGATTGAGCGTCGAAAGTCAATTCGACACCTGGCCTATGGATTAAAAAGCACACACCGCCCGCGTTTTTGGGCTGTGCAAAATTTAATCAGTAAACCAAAGTGTCATTCGCGGTTTTTAATTGTAATTCGTTGAAATTTATATGTTAAAAATTTTTATGGAATGACGTGTCGCGCGTGATATAGTGTTTTAGCGATAACTAAAAACCAAACATATAAAATTTTTTTACATTTTAGTAACGCGACAGGATTGAATGTCATTATACTGTAATCATCTGGCGGTAGTTTTCACACGGTGCACAGCTTGAAGCTGTAAATATCACTGCGGGGATCGCTAATGGTAAAGTCCTTGGTTGGGCTGGAAAGAAAAAATAACACATCTCCCCTGATTTCTCGTTGTAACGAGGGTTCTCTCTCCGACTCTCTTTTACCGGCAACTCCGCACTCTTATCGCTACCGAATCTCACCACTTTTTACTCCACATTTATTGATGCAGTCCGCGTTGTCCCGTGAAGCAACGGCGCTTAAGCGTTGCCGTCAATTCACATTGTCCCTTGGCTCTTATTGGCTCGGAGGAGGCCAAAACCTAATACGTGTGTGAAACATAATCGCGCGGCCTGGCCGTTGCGGTAGGTGAAACAAACTGTAAGGTGCCACTATGGGTAGACAGAAAGCAGTGATCAAAGCACGTCGTGAAGCGAAACGCGTTATTCGTCGTGACGCTCGTAGTCATCGCCAGCTGGAAGAAGAGTCTGTGACCTCGCTGGTGCAAATGGGGGGAGTCGAGTCTATCGGCATGGCGCGAGACAAGCGCGATAGCTCACCCATCGAGGCTAGAACCGAAGCTCAGGGTCATTACTTATCAGCCATAGAGAATAAGCAGCTGATCTTCGCCACCGGCGAAGCCGGCTGTGGCAAAACATTCATCAGCGCCGCCAAGGCGGCGGAGGCGCTGATCCATAAAGAGGTGGATCGGATTATCGTTACCCGTCCTGTTTTGCAGGCGGATGAAGACCTCGGTTTCTTGCCGGGGGATATCTCCGAGAAGTTCGCCCCTTATTTCCGCCCGGTGTATGACATTCTGGTACGTCGTTTAGGATCTTCCTTTATGCAGTACTGCCTGCGCCCGGAAATCGGCAAGGTAGAGATTGCGCCGTTCGCTTATATGCGCGGACGCACCTTCGAAAATGCGGTCGTTATCCTGGATGAAGCCCAGAACGTGACCGCCAGCCAGATGAAAATGTTCCTGACCCGCCTGGGGGAAAACGTGACGGTTATCGTTAACGGCGACGTGACCCAGTGCGACCTGCCGCGCGGCGTGAAATCCGGTCTCAGCGATGCCCTGGAGCGCTTCGAAGAGGACGAGATGATCGGCGTTATCCGCTTTGAAAAACAGGACTGCGTGCGCTCCGCTTTGTGCCAGCGCACGCTCAACGCTTACAGTTAACCTATCCGCTAATGGAAAGGCCGCTTCGGCGGCCTTTTTCTCGCCCCCCATTTCCCCTCTCGTTTAACCTTTGTGTAAATTATTGTGGTTTTCTGTATAGATTTTCGTTGAGTTAGCGTTAATGATTAATGGGTTCCAGATTGGCGCGCAGTTTGCCTGCGCCGCCAAAAGGACATTTTCTGGGGTGTGCGCCGCGCGGCGCATAGCGTGTGGGTTCCTTGCTGCGATTCAAACATGAAATACATCATTCTGATTTTGCTTATTTTATGCGTCGTCTATGTGCATTACCGCGGACGGGTACGCTACAACGTTTGGCGGCAGCTGTCTGACCATTCCACCTTTACCGCACCGCTGAACGTCTTCATGTATCTGTTTTCTCGTGTGCCGACTACGCCGTACCTGAAGCCGGAGCAGTTCCCTGAGCTGGCGGTACTGCGGGAGAACTGGGAAACCATCCGCGACGAAGGACAGAAGCTGATGGAGATCCAGCAGATCAAAGCGTCCGATCAATTCAACGATGCCGGTTTCAACTCGTTCTTCAAGACCGGTTGGAAACGCTTTTATCTGAAATGGTATGAAGACAGCCATCCTTCCGCCATGACCCTGTGTCCGCAGACCACGGAACTGCTGCGCAGCCTGCCTTCGGTCAAGGCGGCGATGTTCGCCGAACTGCCGGACGGCAGCCGTTTGCCGCGCCACCGCGATCCTTACGCCGGTTCGCTGCGTTATCACCTGGGGTTGATTACCCCCAACGATGACCGCTGCTTCATTGAGGTGGACGGTGAGCGCTACAGCTGGCGCGACGGTGAAGGGGTGATGTTCGATGAAACCTATCTGCACTACGCGGAAAACCAGAGCGGGCAGAATCGTCTGATCCTGTTCTGCGACATCGAACGGCCGATGCGCTACCGCTGGGCGCAGGCGGTGAATCACTGGCTGGGGCGCAACCTGATGAGCGCCGCCACGGCACCGAATGAAGAGGGCGATCGCACCGGCGGCGTCAACAAGATGTTCAAATACATCTATGCGATACGCCGGGTGGGGAAACGCCTGAAGGCCTGGAACCGCACCGGTTATTACATCATCAAGTGGATTTTGTTCGGGGGGATCGCCGCGGCGATATTCTTCTCGGTATAACGAAGGCAGGGGCGCACAGAGTGCGCCCCTTTTTGATCAGGCGAAGATAGTCATCATGTAGGCGGCGAACAGCGCCAGGTGGGCGGTGCCGTTCAGCACGTTGGTGCGGCCGGTTGAGAACGACAGCTGGCACAGCAGCAACACCGTCAACATCACCACGATATGCGGCGTTTGCAGGCCGAAGATCAGCGTCTGCCCGGTCAGGGTAGCGATGATGGTCACCGCCGGCACCGTCAGGGAGATGGTTGCCAGCACCGAACCGAAGAACAGGTTCATGGCGCGTTGCACCTGATTGTTCAACACGGCGCGCAGCGCGCCCAGGCCTTCCGGCGACAGGATCAACAGCGCCACCAGGAAACCGGTGAACTGCGCCGGTGCATTCATCTTGGTCAGCAGGCCTTCCAGCGGGTTGGCGTTGAACTTGGTGACGGCGATAACCGCGATCAGGTGCACGATGAGCCAGGCGGCGTGCCAGGCGCTGCTGTGGGAAGAGGGCTTGCCGTGGTGCGGGTCGCCATCGTCGTCTTCATGCTCGTACACGAACAGGCTCTGGTGGGTTTTGGTCTGGATCACCAGGAACACGCCATACATGGCGGCGGAGATCAACGCCACCAGCAGCGCTTGCCCGGTGCTGAAGTTGCCGCCTGGCAGCGCGCTCGGGAACACCAGCACGATCACCGCCAGCGGGAAAATCGCCATCAGATACTGTTTGATGCCGCCCAGGTTGACGTACTGGGTGGCGAACTTGCGCCCACCGAGCAGCAGCGCAAAGCCGACCAGGCCGGCGGAAACGATCATGATGATGGAGTACAGCGTGTCGCGCATCAGCGCCGGCGCGGCGTCGCCGGTGGCCATCAGCGCGGAAATCAGGCTGACTTCGAGGATCACGACGGACAAACTGAGGATCAGCGAGCCGTAGGGTTCGCCCAATCGGTGAGCCAGCACGTCGGCGTGGCGCACCACGCTGAAGGCGCTGCTGAGGATCCCCACCAGCGCGAGAATATTGATGCCGACGATCAGCGGAAAGTTATCGGTGCTGCCCCATAGATTTAACACCACCAGCGCGGCGATAGGGAAGATCAGCGAGTATTCGGTGTGGCGAGATTTGGTGGATCGGCCAGGATCGTGTTGCGACTTCATGAGGGTGGCACTCCTTCTCAAACAGCGTAGCCCGTCAGCGCCGGTCGCCGTGATACGGCAACGTTGCGTTTCCAGTAGGTATTTTATATTAGGATACACCCGCGGCGCCGGTGTGATGTTGTTTTATCTGAGAAAGCAATTGCTTGCTTATGTGATCAGGGTAACAAAAAAACCGCACGGGGTGCGGTTTTATTTACTTACTTTTACGCAATAACGCCAATTTTTAGCGTTAGATTTGAGAAAAGTCGTGTTTACTTGTTTAGCTCGTGGTTAATCAAGGAAAATGAGACCGTCAGTCGTCAATGTTGTCCATGATTTCATGCCGTTTATTGTGGTAACCCTCTTCATTTAGCCCCTCACGCCAGTAAGGCACGGCATAAAGACGATTACGATCGCATTGACGTTCGCGACGCAGGTAGCGGCGCAGCTCTACCACCAGGCGATCTTCACCGGCGAGCCAGAAGTGGCTTTCGCCCTGCGGCAGGGACTGCGCGCGGAACCGAGCGACCAACTCGTCGGTCTTCTCCGTGCCGCCGACGACCCAATTGACCTCAACGTCGGCGGGTTTCTTCAGGTCAATGACGTCAGCGTTGCTGTCGACGCGGACGAAAGCGCGTCCGGCACTGTGTGGCGGCAGGTTTTCCAGCAGTGCGGCCAGCGCAGGCAGTGAGGAAGGATCGCCCGCCAGGCAGTAGAAGTCGGCGGCCGGCAGCATCGGCTTGGGGCCGCCCGGGTTGCTGATGCCGATTTTATCACCGGCTTTCGCCTGGCGTGCAAAGTCCACCGCCGGGCCCTGATGATCATGAATGGCGAACTCGATGTCCACTTCCGCCAGTTCCGGGCGCACGGCGCGGATGGAATAGGTGCGCACGATCGGGCGCACGGCGTCCGCAGCCCAACGCGGGCCGTTTTCGGTCAGCGTCGGCAGGTCCGGCTGCGTCTGGCCGGCGAGCGGCAAAAAGACTTTGATGTGTGCAGCGGCGGCATTGGCCGGGTAGTAACGCAGATCGGGAGCGGTAAAGGTAATGCGGCGCAGGTGCGGCGTCATGTCCTGTACGCGGCTGACGGCGATCAGGTAGGGGGCGCGTGAGCGAGGGGCTTCGGTAGTCACGGGATTCTCCTTATAGTTCGTTTGGCGGTGAGTATAACATGTCGTTTGATAATGAGAATTGTTTGCTAATTGAGACGAAACCGCATGTGGGCTAGGCTTAAGGTTCACTCATCCTGAAAGGGGAGGCCATATGCCCTACCACAGCACGAACGACTTGCCGGACAACGTTAAGCATGTGCTGCCGGAACATGCGCAGGCGATCTATAAAGAAGCGTTCAACAGCGCCTGGCAACAATACCGGGATCCCGATGAGCGGCGCGGTGACGACAGCCGGGAAGAGACGGCGCATAAGGTGGCCTGGGCGGCGGTCAAGCAAAGCTATCGCAAGGGCGACGACGAACGCTGGCATAAAAAGTAATGAATTATCACGCAGTAAAATCGCGCAGACATTATGTGGAACCCGGCAATTAATATTATTGCTGCTCAGTACAAATACTTTTTCACTTTAACGCCGCTTTGTAACTTGATTGCACGTCAGGAAAAGAATAAGGTCATTCTTATAAGGCGCGGTGATTGAATTAATAAAAATCCGCAGCCGAAAATAAAACATCAAAGGTTCAGCAGTGGCGAGGGAAGGCGAGAAATCGTATTCCCGGGAGGTAATATCAGTGTTAACGCGAGATTTTCTGCAAAAAGCGGATTGCAAAACTGCATTCGGCGCTATTGAGGAGTCGTTGTTGCTGACGCCTGAACAGCGTGCAGCCTCGTTGGATTGCACCTTATCGCGCCGGCCGGATCACAGCCCCGTATGGATATTCGGTTACGGTTCGCTGATGTGGAATCCAGTTTTCGAATCGGAAGAAGTGCGGCCGGCCACGCTGCAGGGCTGGCACCGGGCGTTCTGCATGCGCTTGACCGCCGGGCGCGGCACGCTGCATCAGCCGGGGCGCATGCTGGCGTTAAAAGCCGGCGGCCACACCACGGGCCTGGCGTTTCGTTTGCCGGAAAGCAAGTTGCGTGAAGAGTTGGAGCTGCTTTGGAAGCGCGAAATGGTGACCGATTGCTACGTGCCCACCTGGTGCGAGCTGCAGTTGGATGGCGGCGAGAAGGTTACTGCGTTGGTGTTCGTGATGAACCCGCAACATCCGCTGTTTGAAGAAGACACCAGCTACCAGGTGATTGCGCCATTGATCGCCAGCGCCAGCGGCCCGCTGGGCACCAACGCGCAATATCTGTTTGCGCTGGATAACGAGTTGAAGCACCACGGCATGCAGGATGATTGCATCGGCGATCTGGTGCGCTGTGTACAGCAGTGGCTGCAGCAGAACCGCACCGGCGGCATCGGCAGCGAGGCCACCGCCTGAGGCTGCTGCGGGAATACGAACGGTGAGGGGCTCAGCATGCTGAGCCCTTTTTTATATCTAATGCCTATATTTAATAACTTAATTTCCACAGTGATTTAAGGCATGCTTTTATTGTGGTTATCTATCCCGTTATTTTTAAAGTCATTAGCTGTTTTTTGTCAGTTTCCCACCCCACCTGCGAAGCAGAATGATCGACTTAGTATTAAATTGCATAAGTAAAGGTTATTTCTTATTTGTTCAGACTCTTCGGACTCCGTATCAATATGGCTAACGCTACTGGAAGAAACAGGGAGACGGGGATGAACTTTCAACAATTAAAAATTATTCGTGAATCGGCGCGCTGCAACTACAACCTGACTGAGGTCGCCAATACGTTATTTACCTCGCAGTCCGGCGTCAGTCGGCATATTCGCGAGCTGGAAGAAGAGCTGGGCATTGAAATATTCATTCGCCGCGGCAAACGGCTGCTGGGCATGACCGAACCCGGCAAAGAGCTGTTGGTGGTGGCGGAGCGCATTCTCAACGACGCCAACAACATCCGTCGCCTGGCGGACGTTTTCAGCAGCAACGACTCGGGGCAGCTGCATATCGCAACGACGCACACTCAGGCGCGTTACAGTCTGCCGGGGGTGATCAAAGAGTTTCGCGCGCTTTATCCGCGGGTGCGGGTGGTGCTCAATCAGGGCAGCCCTGAGGAGATCGTCTCGATGTTGGCCGCCGGAGAAGCCGATATCGGCATCGCCAGCGAACGGCTGATGAGTGACGAATCGCTGGCGGCGTTCCCTTACTACCGCTGGCATCACACCATCCTGGTGCCGGAAGGGCATGAGTTGACGCGTCAGCCGCAGGTGACGCTGGAGATGCTCAGCACCTTGCCGCTGATCACTTACCGCCAGGGCATTACCGGGCGCGCGAAGCTGGATGCGGCGTTCAAAGCGGCGGGCCTGACCCCGGACATCGCGCTCAGCGCGCAGGACTCCGACGTGATTAAAACCTACGTCGAGCTGGGGTTAGGCGTGGGCGTGCTGGCGGACATGTCGTATGAAAAAGAGCGCGATCGCGGCTTGGTCAGTCTCAACGCCGAGCATTTGTTTGAGCCTAATACGGTATGGCTGGGCCTGAAACGCAGCCAGCTGCAGCGCAACTATGCCTGGCGCTTTATCCAACTGTGCAACCCGACGCTGTCGCTGACCGAAATAAAGGACAAGGTCTTCTCGTCGCAGCTGGACGCGGTGATTGATTACCAGATTTAACAGCGCGTCATTGCCCTGCCGGACCGGATTGCTTGCGGGCTAATGCGGGATCAGTCGTCGGTACGTTCGATCAGATGACGTTTACTTTTTCTGAACGGGCCGATGGCTTCCCATTCCGGGAGTTCTTCGGGGGGGCGAGGGTTGGCCATCTCCCAGCGATGGTACTGACGTAGAATCTCTATGGCGATGCGTTTTTGCTCTTGAATGGAGAGCGTCGGGTCGGTCAGATCCTTATTTTTCATTTTTGCTTCCTTTTTGCGCGTTATTTGTACGCACCTTATCACATTTGGCACCGTATTTTTCCAGCGATTGTATGTACTTTTTCAGTGCGTTGAAGCTGGTTTTACATGTCATGGTACCGGGTATCACTTCAAAGGCGGCCTGACGGGTATACAGCGCCAACACGCGGTGATTAATGGCGTGGCTGATCAGCATGTCCGGCGGAGACGCCGGCGTCAGCCCCTGCTCTTGCAGGTTCAGGCCATACAGATACAGAGCCTGCAAGCAGTTGCGCAGCATATTGCCTTTCAGTGGATGTTGCGTTTCGCGCAAGGAGAAATTCTCCAGCGCGACAAGTTCGATAACGTTCTCGGCCTGGAGATAACGGCACAGACAAAAGCCTGCACGGCTCAGCGGGCTGGTTATTCGCCGGTAGACAAAAGCGAAACTTATGGGCATTTGGGCATGATATTTAAAGAGAGAGCGCCAATTTAACGTATGGCCGTTTTTTCTGCCTTTTTGCCAGCGCCTGTCTTGTACCGTCAGACGAGTCATAAAGAGATCCGACTCAAGCAGCACGCTGTTCATATCTGCCAATGTTTGCTCTATCGCTCTCTCATGCCGGAGTGAGAAGCCATTTTCTGATGGATGGTTTTCCATTTGCCCGTCCTTTGGGTGACCGAGCTCACGTTAATCACCCGATGAAACAGACTCAAACCTCGACTTTCATCGCTGCGAATCGCGCCGCAAAGACAATGGGCAATTGCTGCGAGGTGCCGCGAGAGTGCGATCGGCCGCGCAATCCTCGCTCTAATAATCAAAACCCCATCTATATACATAAAAAGAATATCTATAGTGATTTAAGTACCTTCAGCTGCCGATCGCGCTCGCATACACTCGCGAAATTATTATAAATTCCATCCGCTTGGAGAGTTTCAGATGAAAGCGCTCGTTCCTTCTTTGCTGTTTTTGGCCGTGGCGGCCAGCGTTGACGTACAGGCGGCGACGCCGGCCAACACGTTGGTGATCGCGCAGTCTATCGATGACGTGGTCAGCTTTGACCCGGCTCAGGGATTTGAGTTAACCACGGTGCAGTCGTTCAACAGCCTGTATCAACGTCTGATCCAGTCCGATCCGCACAATCCCGTCGATCTCAAACCGACCCTGGCCAGCCGTTGGCAGGCCGGCGCCGATAACCGCAGCCTGACCTTCAGCCTGCGCCCGGACGCCAAATTCGCCAGCGGCAACCCGCTGCGGCCGGAGGACGTGATCTTTTCGCTTTCACGGGTGGTGAAACTCAATCTCGAACCGTCGTTTATCCTGACGCAGCTGGGCTGGAACGCGAAGAACGTGGATCAACACCTGACCAAGGTGGATGACCATACGGTAAAAATCAGCTGGGATGAAAACGTCAGCCCGGCCTTCGTGCTCAGTCTGCTGTCGGCGCCGGTATCCTCGATCGTCGACGCCAAAGAGGCGCTGGCGCACCAGCAGGGCGACGATCTGGGGCACCAATGGTTGAACAGCCACTCCGCCGGCAGCGGCCCTTACAAAATCCGCACCTATGTGCCGCACGAAGTGGTGGTGTTGGACGCGAACCCCGGCTCGCCGGAAGGGGCGCCGACGTTGAAAACCATCCTGATCAAAAACGTGCCCGATCCGGCCGCGCGCCGTTTGCTGATTGAGCAGGGCGATGCCGACATCGCGCGCAACCTGGGGGCGGACCAGATGGCGGCCCTGAAGGGCAAGCCGGGCGTCAAACCGTTGGCCATTCCTTACGCCTCGCTTTATTTCCTGCAGTTCAACGCCAAGGCGTCGCCGGCGCTCGGCAACCCGGCGTTTTGGGAGGCGGCGCGCTGGCTGTTCGATTACCAAGGCATCGCCGACGATCTGCTGAAAGGGCAGTTCCAGAGCCATCAGGCATTCCTGCCGGACGGTTATCTGGGCGCGCTCAAGGATAGGCCGTACAGCTTCAATCCGCAGAAAGCCAAAGAAATACTGGCCAAAGCGGGGCTGAGCAACGTCAGTTTCCGTCTGGACGTCAACAACCAGCCGCCGTACCTGGATATCGCTCAGGCGCTGCAGGCCAGTTTTGCTCAGGGCGGCGTGAAGGTCGAACTGGTGCCGGGCATCAGCTCGCAGGTCTCCACCAAGGTGAAAGCGCTTAACTACGATGCGACGCTGACCTCCTGGGGGCCGGATTACTTCGACCCCAACACCAACGCGGCCGCCTTTGCCTACAACCCGGAGGACGGCAGCAAGACGCTGGCCTGGCGAGCCAACTGGCAGATCCCGGCGCTGAGCAAGTTGACGCTGGCCGCCACCGCGGAAAACGACACCGCCAAACGAGTGGCCGACTATCAGCAACTGCAAAAACAGGTGCAGCAAAGCTCGCCGTTCGTTATCGGCCTGCAGGCGCGCAGCCTGATCGCGGTGCGTGACAACCTCAAGGGCTATGTGCAGGGCATCAACCCTGACATGGTGTTCTACAGCAAGGTCAGCAAGTAATGGCCGCTGAACTCTCCGCCTCCGCCGGGCTAGCCCGGCGGTATTGGCGCTGGGGCGGGCGGCTGCTCGGCGGCGTGTTGTCGCTGGCGTTAACGCTGCTCGGCCTGCTGCTGTTCACCTTTATGCTGTCGCACCTGGCGCCGATCGATCCGGCGCTGCAGGTGGCGGGCGATCACGCCAGCGAAGCCACCTATGCGCAGGTGCGTCATGACCTGGGGCTGGATCAGCCGCTGCCGGTGCAATTTTGGCGCTATCTGGTGCACCTGGCGCACGGCGATTTAGGCATTTCACGCATAACCGCCCAGCCGGTGTTGAGCGATCTGCTGCGTACTTTCCCGGCGACGGTGGAGTTAGCCACCTGCGCCATTATCCTCGGCGCCCTCGGCGGCATTACGCTGGCGTTTCTGGCGGTGCTCAAACCAGGCAGCTGGCTGGATAACGCGGCGCGTCTGCTGTCGCTGATCGGCTATTCGGTACCGATTTTCTGGCTGAGCCTGCTCGGGCTGCTGCTGTTCTATGCCACGCTGCACTGGTCGGCGGGGCCGGGGCGGCTTGACGACATCTACTTGTACAGCATGGAGCCGCGCAGCGGTTTCGTGTTGATCGACAGCTGGCTGTCCGGCGATCGCGAAATGTTCTACAACGCCATCGGCCACCTGTGGCTGCCGGTAGTGGCGTTGGCGCTGCTGTCGATGGCCGGCATTACCCGATTGCTGCGGGCGGCGATGCTGGAAGAATGCAACAAGGAATACGTGACGCTGGCGCGTTCCAAGGGGGCCGGCCGCCTGCGCATTCTGCTGCGCCATGTGTTTCCCAACGTGCTGGGCACGCTGATCACCGTACTGTCTCTCTCCTATGCCAGCCTGTTGGAGGGCGCGGTATTGACCGAAACAGTGTTCGCCTGGCCCGGCGTCGGGCGCTATCTGACCTCGGCGCTGTTTGCCGCCGACACCCCGGCGATCCTCGGCGCCACGCTGCTGATCGGCACCTGTTTCGTGCTGTTGAATACCCTGGCCGATGCCTTGACCTATCTAGTGGATCCGCGAACCCGATGAGCCAATATCTCTCTGAACACGAACCTCAAAGCGAGCCGGCCGTCGGCTATCGCACCGGTCAGCGGCTGACCACGCTGACGCTCGGCGCAGCGCTGGTGGCGATCCTGATCGTCACCGCACTGCTGGCCCCGTGGTTGGCGCCTTTCGATCCCAATTTGCAGCATATCGAGCTGCGGCTGCTGCCGCCTTCCGCCACGCATTGGTTGGGCACCGACGGTTTCGGCCGCGACTTGCTCTCCCGCGTGATTTACGGCGCGCGGCCGACGCTGATTCTGGTGTCGCTGATTCTGGTGCTGACCATTCCTATCGGTCTGCTGGTGGGCATCTGTGCCGGTTATCTCGGCGGCTGGGCAGAACGCATCTTGATGCGTCTGACCGATATTTTCCTGTCGTTGCCGAGCCTGGTGATCGCGCTGGCGTTCGTGGCGGTGATGGGGCCGGGGCTGATGAACGGCGCGCTGGCGCTGGCGCTGACCAGCTGGCCAGCCTTTGCCCGTCAGGCGCGGGCCGAAACGCTGGCGCTGCGCCGCAGCGATTATCTGGCGGCGGCGCGCATGCAGGGCATCAACGGGCTGCGGCTGATGGTCGGCCACATTTTACCTTTATGCCTGCCCAGCGCGGTGGTGCGCGCGGCGCTGAGCCTGGGCGGCATCATCCTGTCCGCCGCCGGTCTGGGGTTCCTCGGCATGGGCGTCGCGCCGCCGACCGCCGAATGGGGCTCGATGGTGGCCGAAGGCAGTAAAGTGATTTTCGATCAATGGTGGGTCGCCGCCGCACCGGGCGGGGCGATCCTGTTCGCCAGCCTGGCCTTTAACCTGCTGGGCGATGGCCTGCGCGATAAAATGGATCCTCGTCATGGGCACTGATAACACCTTATTGACCGTTGAACGTTTGGCGATCGGCGTGCCGGGGCCGCAGCCGGCGGCGCTGGTGAAGAATATTTCGTTCAGCATGGGGCGGGAGCGGCTGGCGCTGGTCGGTGAGTCCGGCTCCGGCAAATCGTTGACCGCGCGTGCGCTGATGGGGCTATTGCCGCCGCCGTTGCAGCTGCGGGCGCAGCGCCTGACGCTGGGCGACGAAGACTTGACGCGCCTGAGCGAGCGCCAGTGGAGCCGACTGCGCGGCGACCGGGTGGCGATGGTGATGCAAGATCCCAAGCATGCGTTGAATCCCAATCAGCCGATTGGCCGTCAGGTGGAGGAGCCGCTGGTGTTGCATGCCAAGCTGAGCCGCGCCGAGCGGCGTGAAAAAGTGCTGGAGATGCTGGCGGCGGTGGGCTTGCCCGATCCGGTGGCGCTGTGTCGCCGCTATCCGCATCAGCTCTCCGGCGGGATGGGGCAGCGGGTGATGCTGGCCATCGCCCTGATCAACGATCCGCAGCTGCTGATTGCCGACGAACCCACATCGGCGCTGGATCACCAGATGCGCGATCAGGTGCTGCAGCTGATAGAAAATCTGGTGGCGCAACGTAATATGGGGCTGATCCTGATCAGCCACGATCTGCAGCAGGTGGCGCACCACTGCGAGCGGGTACTGGTGATGTACAAAGGCGAGCTGTTGGATCAGCTGCCGGCAGCAGAGCTGGCGCAGGCCACGCACCCTTATACTCGCACGCTGTGGGCGTGTCGGCCGAGCCGCGAGACGCGCGGCAAGCCGCTGCCGGTGCTGGATCGCGCGCTGCTGGAGGCATTGAAATGAGCGTGATTGCACTGGAGAACCTCAGCGTCAGCCATCGCCAGGGCTATGAACAGCGCACCGTGGTGCACGACGTTAACCTGCGTATCGAACCGGGCGAGTGCTTCGGCCTGGTGGGGCCTTCCGGCTGCGGCAAGTCCTCGCTGCTGTGGGTGTTGGCCGGGCTGAACGACAGCTGGCGCGGCGGTTTTGAACTGCTCGGGCGGCGGCTGCAGCCGGGGCAGGCGTTCACCGGCGAACTGCGGCGTGAAGTGCAGATGGTGTTTCAGGATCCTTATGCTTCGCTACACCCCAAGCACCGGCTGTTGCGCACGTTGTCGGAACCGCTCAAACTGCTGCAAGAAAGCGACATCGAACGCAAAATCAGCGCGGGCTTTCGCCAGGTAGGATTGGATCCGCGCCTGCTGGATCGCTATCCGCATCAGCTGTCGGGCGGCCAACGGCAGCGCGTGGCGATCGTGCGCGCCTTGCTGTTGCGGCCGAAGCTGCTGCTGCTGGATGAGCCGACCTCGGCATTGGACATGTCGGTGCAGGCGGAGATCCTCAACTTGCTCAACGAGCTGAAACAGGCGGGCGATCTGACTCTGGTGCTGGTCAGTCACGATGCGGATGTGATCGACCATATGTGCGATCGCGCGGTGGCGATGGCGCACGGCCGTCTCCTTGCCTGAGCCAATGCCCGTCAATGCGGCGGGCATATCCATCTTGGTAATAAATAAAGCAATTTATCGTCGTTCTTCTGTTAATTCTTACCCCCTACACTCGAAAAACAACGCAACCGCGTGATTGTGGAGAGTGTATCGATGAAACGGTTAATCCCAACCTTATTATATGGCGCGCTGGCGACCGCTTTCGGCGCGCAGGCCGCCACCCCGCCGGATACCTTGGTGGTGGTCAGTTCGCTCGAGGGCATCATCAGCCTCGATCCGGCGGAGAGCTTTGAAACCGTCAGCTCGGCCAATCTGGTCAATCTCTATCAGCGCCTGGTGGCGCCGGATCGCGGTGCGCCGCAAAAGTTGGTGCCGGACGCCGCCGCCCGTTGGCAAGCGGGCGCCGATGGGCGCAGCCTGATCTTTACCCTGAAGCCGCAACAACGTTTCGCTTCCGGCAATCCGCTGCGTCCCGAGGACGTGATTTACTCACTGGTGCGTGCGGTGAAGCTGAACAAGGCGCCGTCCTTTATTCTCGCTGAGTTTGGCTGGACGCCGGATAACGTCGAGCAGCAGCTGAAGAAGATCGGGGATAACCAGGTGCAGCTCAGTTGGTCGGCCAACATCGGCAGCGAGCTGGCGCTGCGGCTGCTGACGGCGAACGTGGCTTCGATCGTGGATGAGAAGCTGTTGAGCGAACACGCGCAGCAGGGGGACTTCGGGAACGCCTGGCTGCGCAACCATTCGGCCGGCGGCGGCCCGTATCGGGTGAATAACTATGTGCCGCATGAGGCACTGCTGTTTGGCCGCAACGATTACGCGCCGTCGCCGGCCCGGTTGAAAACGGTGTTATTCAAGAACGTCAGCGATGCCGGCACCCGCCGTTTACTGTTGCTGAAGGGGGATGCCGACGTGGCCTACGATCTGGGCGCTGACCAGTTCGACTCGCTGCGCAAAGCGCCGGGCGTGCGCATTGAGCAGGCCGATGCGCCCAAGGTGTATTACCTCGGTTTCAATACCGGCAGCAAAGACAACCCGGCGCTGGGCAATCCGGCGCTGTGGCAGGCGGCGCGCTGGTTGGTGGATTATCAGAGCATCGCCGAACGGTTGCTGAAAGGGCAATATCGCGTGCATCAGGCCTTCTTGCCGCAGGGCTTGGACGGTGCGCTCGACGAGCGGCCGTTTAAGCTCGATGTGGACAAGGCCAAACAGATCCTGCGCGATGCCGGCATCAACGAGGGCACAAGCATCAGCCTGATCGTCATCAACCAGCCGCCGTATACCGACATCGCGCAGGCGCTGCAGGCCAGCTTTGCGCAGGCTGGGCTGCGGCTGGACATTCATCCGGTGGTGGAGAGCGATCTGTGGGGCAAGATGCGCGGCCGCGATTTCCAGGCGATCTTCACCTATTGGGGCGCCGACTATCTGGATCCGAACACCAACGCCAGCGCCTTTGCCTACAATGTGCCGGGCGGGCCGAAGACCCTGGCCTGGCGCACCCAGTGGAGCATTCCCGCCATCAGCGCGGAAACGCGTGCGGCGGCTGCGGAAGGCGACAGCGCAGCGCGCAGCGCACGTTACGCCGCGCTGCAACGGGAACTGCAGGCCAGTTCGCCTTATGTGCTGGCGCTGCAGGGGCAAACGCTGGTGGCATTACGGGACAATGTTGAAGATGCCCGGGTGGATATCGCCAACAGCATGCTGTATTTGGATCGGGTGAATAAAACGCAGCCGTGAACGAAAAATGCCCCCTCGCCGCCGAGAGGAGAGGGGGCCTGGCCGGTGTTAACGCGGCGAGCTCACCACGGCGTGCCGGCGAGATTCAGCTTATTGAGGATTGTCGGCAGGCTGTCGGTCACCAGCGCCTGCAGATCGCCGTACCAAAACTGCTGCACGCCGACCTGGTTGATATACAGATAGGACGCGATGCCCAGCGAGAAGCACAGCAACGTTAGCAGCACCCGGCTTATCGCGTCTTTCAGATTGCCGCATACCATCACCATAAAGATCAGCACGAAGATCATCATGTTGAATGAATAACGGTTGGCCACCTCTTCAAAGCTGATGGTGGCGAAGAACACCGCGCAGTTATAAAGGAACATCAGGCGCACGGCATAGGCGGCTTGTACAAACTGAGGCGATGGCGTGCGGAACTTGTAGCGGGCGAATTGATACAGCGCCTCCACCACGCCGACGTACAGCAGCGTGATTTGGATTTTGCGCACCGGGTTATTACCGAAGTCGCCGCTGACGTAGGCTTCGGCGCGCGAGGCCAGAAAGTCGTTGCCGACGACGGCAATCAGTTTAGGCATCAGCACCGCGCCGCCGAGGTAACAGGCGGCGAACAGCGCCAGCACCGGCAGAGTGCCCACGGTGCGCCAGCGCGCGGGCAGCAGCAGATAGGGCAGAAACAGGAAAGCGGAAAAATGGCTGAAGGACGCCATCACGATCCAGAGCAGCATGCGGCCGCGGTGCTGTTCCGACACGGCCAGCACCAGGAAAGAGAGCGCCAGCCCCTGCCGCAACAGGTTGCCGTACAGCCCCTGGAAATTGTACTGGCAGCAGAACAAAAACAGGATCACGGCAAAGTAAGTGCGCGACAGGCGGTAAACGCCCAGCGCCAGCAGCGAAAAGCTGATAAGGAAGAAGGCGGCGAATGCGCCATTACCGACGCCAAACCAGGTGGCAGTCAGTTTAAACAACAGGTGCGAGACAAAGTCGGTGCCGGAAAACTGCGCCAACCAGTCCATCAGGCCGTAGCCGCTGTACTGCTGCATCTCAAGGTAGTAGTTCACCTTGTCGTTCATCACCGGCTCGAGGTTCTTCGTCGCCAGCGGCACCGCGGATATCACGGTCAGCAGCAGGAAGGCGGTGAGATTCAGCACGCGATCGGGTTGCTGGCGCAGCAGCATAAAGGCGGCGATCAAGCCGCTGCAAATCACCAACGATAAATAGGGGGCGAACCAAACGCCTGTGATGGCGACGGCGCCCAGCAGCAGCCATTGCACGGAAGAATGCGCCTGTTCGCTGTCGGGAAGGGCGGCGAGTGGCCTGACCGGGTTTTGCATGGGATGCTCCATGGCGTGATCCAGCTGGGGAACATAACACCGGGGTCTAAAGGGACACAGTGAGTTTTGGTGAAATAGGCAAAATTTCACCGGGTTATCATCCCTTGCCGGCAGCGGAAAAATGGCCGTCGGCGAGGCTGGGTAAAAACGGTGCGAAATGCGCAGAACCGCGTTCTGCCTCGATTTCATGTGGGGCTGATGCTGTGAAATAAATGAAATTCCACTGCGGGCCAGGTGAGCCGGGACCGGGCAGCAGGCATAGCCAGCCGGCCGCCGCTAACCCGATACCGAAAGGTTGCGGCGTTCGCCAGGCTCGGCGGTTGTGCAGGCCACGCGCCAACGCGACGCCCAATCCGAACGCCGCCGCCAGAAAGACCAGCAGCGGCAACATCGTCCAGCCAAGCCAGGCGCCCAGCGCCGCCAGCAGTTTGAAATCGCCTTGGCCGATGCCGTCACGCCGCCGCGTCAGCCGGTAGAGCGCATTGAGCAGCCATAACGCGCCGTAACCGGCGACGGCACCCAGCACGGCGTCTTCCAGCGGCGCCCAGCGAGCGTCAAGGTTGCACAGTAGCCCGCCCCACAGCAGCGGCTGAGTCAGTCGATCCGGCAGCCACCGATGGCGCCAGTCCAGCCAGACCAGGGCGATCAGGAGCGCCGCGGCTGGCACTAACCCCCATCGAGGCGCTGCAGCCAGGCTCAGGGGCAGCGTCGCCAACGCAAGCCCCAGTGCCGTCAGCAGCGGCCCCTGAAGGCGCAACCTCTGTGGGCGACCGTTGACGCCCTCCACGCGTTCCAGCCACGTGATGAGCGCGAAGGCGATCAGGCCCGCCGACAGCAGCGCGGTGAAAAACAGCGCGTGCCACAGTAAAGAAAGCAACATCCGGACTCCGCCAGTCGTAGAACAGACGGCTAAAATAACGGCAAAATGCGTATTTCATCAGGGGAAAACGCGGTTGGTTGTGAGGAATGCGCAGGCGTTCGCATCGCCACGCTGCGTATTGCAGGGGTGTACACTGCCCTGCGCGGTGGCGCGCAGCCACGGGGTACTGTGCTTTTTATCGGCAAAATCGGCGCTAAAATGCGGTGAATTCACCTGGCGGCCGGAATGGATCGGTAAAGGGTACAAGTGACGACGTCACTGGGGAGCGATTGGGGTTTATCCTATTGTTTCTGCTCGTCAAGCCGTTAGGCTATGAGGACATAGGCGCCCCCGCCGGGCTGGGGGGCGTGAGGTTTTTCAGCGCTGTCGCGGGAATGGCGGCGGCAAAGCAGTGGGTTGGCGTGCTCCAGGAAGGAGGGAAGCCAACGGTGTCATGAAAGACGTCATTCAGGCAGTACTCATCAAGACTAAAAAACGATTCTGGCGCCGACGCCAGACGGCGTGGCTGGCCGGGCCGCTGGTGTGGCTGGCCGGCGCGGCGCCCGCGTGCGCCGAATCCCCACCGGCGCCGGACAGCGTTATCTCTTCCGAACAGGCCGGCGCAGATCCGGCGGCGAACTTGCCCGAACTGGGCGGTGCGCCCGACGACGCCGCGCGCGAGAAGCAGTGGGCCGAGATGGCCAAACAGCTCGGCGAAAAAGATCTGAACAACGTTTCACGTCAGCAGATGCGCAGCCGCGCTGAAGATTATTTGCTGGGGCAGGCGACCGGCGCGCTGCAGCAACAGGCGCAAGAACTGCTGTCTCCGTTGGGAACCGCCCGGCTGTCGCTGAAGATGAACGGCGAGGGCGATTTTACCGGCAGCAACGGCCAGCTCTTCAGCCCGTTGTACGACGTCGATGGGTTGTTGACCTACAGCCAAATCGGCTGGCTGCAGCAAAGCACCGGGGCGCTCGGCAATGTCGCGCTGGGGCAACGCTGGATCGCCGGTGACTGGCTGCTGGGTTACAACACGGCGCTCGACAGCGATTTCGCCCGGCAGCGCAATCGCGGCAGCGTGGGGGCGGAAGCCTGGGGGGACTACCTGCGTTTCTCCACCAACTATTACTATCCGCTGTCGGCGCTGTCGCAACAGCCCGGCGATGGGGTATTTTTCAACCGTCCGGCGCGCGGTTACGACATCACGACGCAGGGCTATTTGCCGTTCTATCGCCAAATCGGCGGTTCGCTCAGCTATGAACAGTACCTGGGCGAGAATGTCGATCTGTTCGGCAGCGGCAAGAAACAGAACGATCCGCGCGCGATGCAGCTGGGGCTCAACTATACCCCGGTGCCGCTGGTGACGATGAAGGCGTTGCATAAGATTGGTGCGGGCGGGCAGAGCCAGGATCAGGTGGAATTGGCGCTGAGCTACCGTCTCGGGGTGCCGCTGGTCAAGCAGATTTCGCCGGAGTATGTGGCGCAGGCCAAGTCGCTGCGCGGCAGCCGCTACGATCCTGTCGAACGTAAAAACGTGCCGGTGCTGGAGTTCCGCCAGCGCAAGACGCTGCAGGTGTTCCTGGCCACGCCGCCGTGGAGCCTGCAGGCGGGGGAAACCGTGCCGCTGGTGTTGGAAATCAAGGCGTTGCACGGGATTTCTCACGTCAGCTGGCAGGGGGATACGCAGGCGCTGAGCCTGACGCCGCCGCACAATGCCAACGACCCGCAGGGCTGGACGGCGATCGTGCCGCCGTGGGATGACGCCCCGGGCGCCGCCAACAGCTATCGGCTGTCGGTCACGCTGGAGGACGACAAACAGCAGCGCGTGACGTCTAACTGGATAGAACTGAAAGTGGCGCCGCCGCTGACGGCGACCGCCGGTGATGAAGCGGATCAGCCGCCGATCCAAACCCTGACGCCGCCGCCGATCCCGGCGCAAACCGGGCCGCTGTACGGCGACGATTAACCGTTTTTACCCTGCAACACCCACACGGCGGCCTCGACGCGGGATTTCAGCTTCATCTTTTTCAGCAGGTGTTTGACGTGTACCTTGACGGTGCTTTCCGTGATGGTCAGGCGGCGGGCGATCAGCTTGTTCGGCAGCCCCTGGGCGATCAGCTTCAGGATATCCCGTTCGCGCGGCGTCAGTTGCTGAATATCGCGCTCGGCGCTTGGGCGGTTTTCCCGCAGGCTGGCGGCGAGGATCGGCGTCAGCGTTTCGCTGAGCACCATCTGCCCGGCCGCCGCCTGATGCAGTGCCTTCAGCAGATCCTCCGGCTCCATGTCTTTCAGCAGATAGCCATCGGCGCCCCGCTTGAGCGCGCTGACGACGTCGTCTTCATGGTTGGATACGCTGAACACCACGATGCGCCCCGACAGATCGGTCTGGCGCAGGCGATCCAGCGTTTCCAGCCCGTTGATGCCGGGCATGTTCAGGTCGAGCAGGATCAGATCCGGATCGTGCTGCTCCGCCAGCGCGACCCCTTGTTCACCGTTGCTGGCCTCGGCGATGACCTGCAGGCGAGCGTCCATGCCGATCAGCTGTTTTACGCCGTTGCGCAGCATGGGGTGGTCGTCGATCAGTAAGATGGTGGCGGCGGTTTCTGTCGTCATGGTGTCTCCGTTAGTCGATGGCGTGGTTATCCGGCGTGAAGCTGACCCGCACCTCGGTGCCGCCGCCGCTGCGCGGTAAAATGTCGCAGCGGCCGTGCAGGCTCTTGGCGCGATCGCGCATGATGATCAAGCCGTAATGGTCGGGGCGAGAGGTCTCGGCCGGCAGGCCGCGTCCGTTGTCGCATACGCTCAGGGTCACTTCGCCGCGTTTATTGATGACCTGAATGCTTACCTCGCTGGCGGCGGCATGCTTAAGGATGTTGCTGAGCGCCTCGCGGGCGATCTGCAGCAGGTGTATGGCCTGATAGGCCGGCACCGTGCGCGGCCCCAGCTGATAATCGAGGCTGATGGTCAGGCCCAGTTTGGGGTTGAACTCCGCGACCGTCGATTGCAGCGCCGCCAGCAGACCCGGTTCGGTCAACTGCAGACGGAAGGTGGTCAGCAGTTCGCGCAGTTGGCGATAGGCGCCGTTCAGCTCTTCACGCATCTGTTGCACCAGCGCCTGGCTGGCGGCAGAGAGCGTTTCCCCCTGCATCTGCAGACAGGCGATCTGCATTTTCAGGCAGGAGAGCGATTGGGCGATGGAGTCGTGCAGCTCGCGGGCGATCGCCGCCCGTTCCTCCATCAGCATCAGCTGCTGCTGGTGGTCGACCTGACGTTCGATGGCCAGCACGCTGGTCAGCTGTTCCACCAGGGTATTGATCAGTTGGCGATGTTCATCGTTCAGCGGTTGCTGCGGCGCATGTTGCGCCACGATCACGCCGTAGTCGCCGAGCTTGTCGCTCAGGCTCCAGCTCAGCGACGGATTGTTGGGATACTGGCGGTCGCTGTCGTTCAGGCAGGCGCTGCACACCGGGTTATGGCAATGCTCCGGCCTTAGCGGTTGGTTGCCGCTCAGCTGCAGCAGCGGTTCCCGGCTGTCGTTTTCATACAGCCGCACCTGAATGGCGCGCAGCGGCGTCAGGGTTTGCAATTGGTTGAGCAGCGGCGTCAGGCGACTGCACAGCGGCTCGCTGGCGTGCAGCTGGCGGCTGGCGCGATAGAGGAAGCTCAGCACCTGATTTTTCTGCTGCAGGTCGGCGGTCTTCTCGGCCACGCGCTGCTCCAGCCCGCTGTAGGTGGCCGACAGCTCGTCGGACATGGTGTTCAACGCGCCGCCGAGCGACGCCATTTCATCCTGATGGCCGCGCTGCGCAAAGCGGCGGCTAAAATCACCGCGGCCTACCGCCAGGGCCATCTCCACCAGTTGCCGCCAGGGATGCAGCAACCGGCGCCGCAGGTAGCAGGTGGTGCCGATCAACAGCAGCAGCGTCAGCGCAATAAAGCCGGCCTGCACCAGCGTCACCATCAGCAGGCGGCGTTCGGTTTGCCTGTCGATATCCGACACCAGCTTGTCCAACAACCGCACGAAGTGCGCGACCTGGGGCGCGGCGTCGGCCGGCTGCTGCGCGCTGCGCAGGCGAGGTTGCAGCGTCTGTTGCCAATAGTCGCGCAGGGCGTTGAAAGGCTGCGTCAACCCTTCCTGCTCCACCGAACGCTGCAGGTCGGGGCTGTTTTCGTCGCGCTCCAGTTCCCGGATCAGCGCTTCGTGCCGTTCATCCAGCGGCACCTGCGCCAGCAGCCGGTAGCTTTGCATGCGCAGCGAGCCGGCCTTGTTGATGGCGTGCGCGTTGCCCTGAATGCTTTGCGACATCCAGGCGGAAATCCCCATGCCGGCCACGCCCAGCATGCCCGACAGCAACATCAGCAGGGCGACCTGATTCACGATCGAAAGCGGGGCCAACAGGCGTTTCATAAGTGCGGATTCCTGGCGTTTGGCGCCGCTGAAGCTCAGGGGCGAAGGCGGCGATGGGGCTAAACAAGTCACGATTCAGCCGTATTTTTGATTATCCCTGCGCATAACCCCATACCTCGAATGAAGTACCCATTAGTTTCCAGGGGCGCGTCGAGACGGCAAGAAAACGAAAGTGATAGTGATTAGTTGATTGATTTAAATGGATTTAATTTTTGGTTAGGGCGTACCCCTAAGGGGATGAAGGCGCCATTTCCGCCGCCAACTACTTGCATGCGGGTTGATATACATCAACTTTGCCGCCGGGGCCGCCCCCTAGGGTGTGCGGAATGATCCCCCGTGTCTGAGGTTTTTATGTCGCAACTTGCAACGCCTTCATCAAAGAAAACCGGTGCGCTGATTCAGGACTGGCGCCCTGAAGACAGCGCTTTTTGGCAGCAGCGTGGCCAGCGCATCGCCACCCGCAACCTGTGGATTTCCATTCCGTGTCTGCTGCTGGCATTCTGCGTCTGGATGCTGTTCAGCGCCGTCGCGGTCAACCTGAACAAGGTCGGCTTCAATTTTACCACCGACCAGCTGTTTCTCCTGACGGCGCTGCCGTCGGTCTCGGGCGCCATTTTGCGCGTACCGTATTCCTTCGTGATCCCGCTGTTTGGCGGCCGTCGCTGGACCGCCATCAGCACCTGCTTCCTGCTGGTGCCCTGCCTGTGGCTCGGGTTTGCGGTGCAGGACAGCAGTACGCCGTACAGCGTGTTCGTCATTATTTCCCTGCTGTGCGGTTTCGCCGGCGCCAACTTTGCCTCCAGCATGGCCAACATCAGCTTCTTCTTCCCGAAAGCGCGTCAGGGCGGGGCGTTGGGGCTCAACGGCGGGTTGGGCAATCTGGGCGTCAGCGTCATGCAGCTGGTCGCGCCGCTGGCGATTTCCTTCAGCCTGTTCGGCCTGTTTGGCGGCACGGCGCAAAACCAGGTGGAGGGGGGCCAGCTGTGGCTGGAAAACGCCGCCTGGATCTGGGTGCCGTTCCTGCTGGTCGGCACGTTGGCGGCCTGGTTCGGCATGAACGATCTGGCGGCGGCCAAGGCATCACTGCGTCAGCAACTGCCGGTGCTCAAGCGTGGGCATCTGTGGATGCTGAGTCTGCTGTATCTCGCGACCTTTGGCTCTTTCATCGGTTTCTCCGCCGGCTTCGCCATGCTGTCGAAGACGCAGTTCCCCGACGTGGTGATCTTGCATTACGCGTTTTTCGGGCCGTTCCTGGGGGCGCTGGCGCGGCCGGTCGGCGGCGCGTTGTCTGACCGTTTCGGCGGTGTGCGGGTGACGTTGATCAACTTTGTGGTCATGGCCGTTTTTGCCGCGCTGTTGTTCCTGACCTTGCCGAGTGCGGGCGAGGGCGGGTCGTTCATCGCCTTCTACGGTATCTTTATGGTGCTGTTCCTCACTGCGGGGCTGGGCAGCGGATCGACTTTCCAAATGATCGCCGTTATTTTCCGCAAAATCACCGTCGATCGCGTTAAAGCGGCCGGCGGCAGCGATGAAAGCGCGCAGCGTGAGGCGGTAACCGATTCCGCCGCCGCATTGGGCTTTATCTCGGCGATTGGCGCCGCCGGCGGCTTCTTCATTCCGCAGGCCTTTGGCACCTCACTGGCGCTGACCGGTTCACCTGCGGGCGCGATGAAAGTGTTCCTGGTGTTTTACATTTTGTGCGTCGTGATCACCTGGGCGGTGTATGGCCGCAAGAAAAAAGCCTGAGTGTCAAACGACTTTCTCTATCCCTCCCGACAGGGGAGGGATATTTCGTTCATACCGAAACTTCTCTCTTCTCCTCCTCAGTGAAATTTTCTGCCTTTAGGTAAAATTCTCACCCCCGCTTGCCGTTTTTTTCTTTTTTTATAGTTATATCTCTCAATGTATGAATCCTTTCTCACAAAAGGTTTATATTATTCACGCGGTTTTTTCGTTTTGTTGAGCGTGTTCTTACTATTAAACAATTAATGCTTTTTCCTGCGTTTAAATGAAATTGCTTAGGAGAATACCTAATTGATGTGCGTATTATAAAATCAGCAATAGGGTTTTGTCTTAGATGCTGCGCCCGTTGGATGGAATGAACGCCGGAGTTAAATCAGATAACTCTCATTCTGTTTTTTCCGTCTTTTTGTAGTCTATCTGACGTTCAGATTAGGTGGAAAAACAGAATGAACTCAGGGCGAAGAATGAAATTTCACAATTTCATTCGATTAACAATCAAGCAACGCCGTTAGTTTTTTCTTTCTAAATCAAAGAGGTGCTAGTTTGAATTTTACGGTAGCCAGGAAAGAAATCCATGTTACCAACAGGGAAATAGAGTCGTTTGGATAAACGGAACATCCTGAATCAGGCTTAATGTAAAAAATGAAATCAGAAAATTTTTATAAAAGCCAATATCCGATGAATGCAACCTGTTGAGTTTACATTTAATTTCTTGAACATTTTTTGATATTTCTATACAAAGTGTGCAGGACAGGCACGCTAAGGAAATTAAAAGTGAATCTTGATAAAAGAATAAAGATTAGGAATCTCGATGTTCTGACTCCTGCCGGGGGGAAATTCCGTCTGCGTTGGAAGGAGTATCAAATTCTTTCGCTGCTTGTCGCCAGATCCCCCGAGCTGGTTACCCGAACGGAAATTATAGAAAATATCTGGAAAGGAACCTATTGTTCAGATTCAACGATAAATCAAACAATTAAATCCATTCGTCAGAAAATTAGCGATTCGGAACACACGCTTATCAGAACCATTCCACGCTTGGGTTACAAGGTGGAAAATCAAGCGGCTTTTCACTTTATATCTGAAGATGAAGACTACGCCGATGATGATATATTAAACAGTAACGATGATATTGACGTTGATATTCAAGCGGAACTTTCTGAAAGTGAAAATGAATCGCCTGTAGCCAACGACGAGAAAATAGTTAAGCCGCGTAAATCGACCCTCGTTTCTGCGCCTGTTGCGGCGATGGATTCCTCTCAAGATCCGGCGCATGAAAAGAAGTCGCTATCCGTGCGCCGCTTTTTCAGCGTGCCTGCCAGTCGCGTGGTGAAATACCTGACGGTGTTCGCCTCGTTACTGGTTATTTCACATTTTTCATATGTCCTGGGCAACCAAACCCGTCCGCCGGTAATCAATGATATTCAGAACAACACGCGCGTGGTGTTGACGCTGACGCTGAATAATCCCCATACCAACAGCCCGCAAACGCTGTTCTGTCTGTACCAGGGAGAGAACATGGATCAGGCCACCATCGAATGTGTCGATCCTAAACAAGGCCAGCTGAAATTGCCGGTAAAATATGAGACCTCTTCCTCCACCGGTAAAGGTCGGATTAATCTCATATTGCCGAATAAAACCTTGCAATATCAAGTTGCTTACGATGTTAAAAATTAGCGCTGAATGAGGTTTTATCTATAGCGATAATTTTACATTTGATGAAATCTTTTATTTCATTATTTGTTATTTGAAAGCCAGGTTCGATTTGTCCAGTCTGGAACTCATTACCTAACGCGTATTAGCGCCTGTCCCAATCGGGTGACGGGAATAATGAGAACCTGCTGAGTGACAAATTATGGATAAGCGTAAAGTAGCTATTATCGGGGGTTCCGGTTTTATCGGAACACGCCTGGCGAAACGTCTCAGTAAGCGCGATGATCTGACATTGGTCATCGTCGATAAGCAACCCAGTGCACATTTTCCATCCCTTTATCAGTATGGCGATGTGACTCAACCTCAGACTTTGCAAGAACCGCTGGCGGGCTGTGACGCCATCATTAATCTGGCGGCGGAGCATCAGGACAATGTCGATCCCATTTCGCTCTATTATCAGGTCAATGTCGAAGGCGCACGTCATGTCTGCATGACCGCCTCTGCATTGAATATCCGCCAAATCATTTTCACCTCCTCGGTCGCCGTTTACGGGTTCGTCAAGCAGGAAACCGGCGAAGAAGGGCGTTTCGAACCTTTCAACCATTACGGCAAGTCCAAGCTCGAGGCGGAATATGTTTATGAGGCCTGGCGCAAGGCAGACGCCGCAAATAAATTGACCATCATCCGTCCGACGGTGGTGTTCGGCGAAGGCAACCGCGGCAACGTGTATAACCTGTTCCGCCAGATCGCCAGCGGCCGTTTCGTGATGATTGGCAGCGGCAATAATATGAAGTCGATGGCTTACGTCGAGAATATTGCTGCACGGCTGGAGCATGCGTTGGATCAGCAGTCCAGTTATCAGGTCAGCAACTATGTCGATAAACCGGACTTTACGATGAATCAGCTGGTCGACGTTATTTCCTCTTCATTGGGCAGAGAAAATAAGACGATTCGCATTCCTTACGCCTTGGGAATATGCGGCGCAACCGCATTGGATGTCGTGAGTAAAATAAGTCGCAAGAAATTTCCAATCAGTCGCGTCAGAGTGCAGAAATTCTGCGCCAGAACGCAATTTAAAAGCAATGTGCAGAATAATTTCGTGGCGCCGGTCGAACTTGATTCGGCAATCGAAAGAACCATTAAACATGAGTTTTCTGATAGATAACTTAATCGCACGCTGACGTTATTTCGATATTTTCGCTGACAAGCGGATAAATCTGCATTTTCAGGATTAGCGCATGCTGACTTATATCCTGGCCGGATCAATTTTGTTTTTGTTAATAGCGCATTGGGAGCTGTAACTCAAGGGCGGTAGCGTGCTTATTCGCTGGAGGAACGATGTTATATCAACTGAGCGTGATATTTGTGCTGGCGGTGGCGTGGGTGCTTATTGCCCGCCGCGCCGCCTTGGTGGTGGGGTTAGTGGATAAGCCCAATGCGCGCAAGCAACATCTGGGGCACATTCCGCTGGTCGGCGGCATCGCCGTGTACCTGACGCTGATGCTGATGACGCTGTGGCAACCCGCCTGGCTGCCCGAAAGCACGATCTACCTGCTGTGCATAACGGCGCTGGTGGTGTTGGGCGTGCTGGATGACCGCTTTGATCTGCCCGTGGCGCCGCGCGTCATGGTGCAGGGAGGGATCGCGCTGGCGATGATGCTGGCGGCAGGGATGCAACTCTCCTCGCTGGGTTATGTCTGGGGGCATCAGGAAGTGATGCTCGGCTATGGCGCGTTGCTGCTCACGCCGCTGGCGGTATGGGGAGCGATCAATGCCTACAACATGGTGGATGGCATCGATGGGCAGTTGGGCGCATTGTCCTGCGTCACCTTCGTCGCGCTGGCCATCGTGTTCGGGCTGGGCGGCCGGGAAGACCTGGCGCTGTGGTGTCTGGGCCTGATCGCCGCTCTGGCGGCTTATCTGCTGTTCAACCTGAGTCTGTTCGGTGCGCGCAGCAAGATCTTTATGGGGGACGCCGGCAGCATGGTGATCGGCTTCAGCGTGCTGTGGCTGGTGTTGCTGGCGACCCAGGGACCGCAGGCGGTGATGCGCCCGGTGACCGCGCTGTGGCTGATCGCCATTCCTCTGATGGACATGGTGACGGTGATGGTGCGCCGCCTGCTGCGCCGCCAAAGCCCATTCAAAGCGGGGCGCGATCATTTGCACCATATTCTGATGCGTCGCGGACTGAATGCGCGCCAGGCGCTGGCGATGAGCACCATGCTGGCGGTGACGCTGGCCTGCATCGGCATCTGCAGCGAAGTGCTGAAACTGCAAGAGAGTTTGATGCTGGTGGCGTTTCTGCTCTGTTTTTGCGGCTATTTCGCCCTGTTGCGCGAGCCGCGTCAGGCGACGGTGTTCAGCGATAATCCGACCGTCGGCCGTTAATCCCCTCACGGGCTGCGGCGGCAGCCCGTTTATCACGGTACTTCCATGAATTTTCATTTGCCTCTTTTGATGCCGTTGGCCTTTACCTCCGCGCTGTTGAGCGGGTGTACGGTGATTCCCGGCTCACATTTACCTACCAGCGGAAAAGCCGTCGTCGTGCAGCAAGACGACGGTTTTGATTTGAATAACCAGGTGCAGGTCTACCGCATGTCGCCGATGTTGCTGCAGAAAATGCGGCGCGTAGAACCGGTCGCCCGGCCGAACCCGGCGCTGGATCAGCGGCTGCAGAACTATCAATACCGTATCGGCGTCGGCGACGTGTTGAACGTCACTGTCTGGGATCACCCTGAGCTGACTACGCCGGCCGGGCAGTACCGCAGCGCCAGCGACACCGGTAACTGGGTCCATGCCGATGGCACGATTTTTTATCCCTATATCGGGCGAGTGGCGGTGGTGGGCAAAACCGTCACCGAAGTGCGCAGCCTGATCGCCGGCCGTCTGGCGCAGTATGTGGAAAGCCCGCAGGTGGATGTCAGCATCGCCGCTTTCCGTTCGCAGAAGGCTTATGTGACCGGTGAGGTGAAAACCTCCGGCCAGCAGGCGATCACCAACGTGCCGCTGACCATCCTGGATGCGATCAACGCCGCCGGCGGCCTGACGGAGAACGCCGACTGGCGCAACGTGGTGCTGACCCATCAGGGCAAGGATCGGGCCATCTCGCTGCAGGCGCTGATGCAGCGCGGCGACATCAGTCAGAACGCGTTGCTGCAGCCGGGTGACATCCTTTACGTCCCGCGCAATGACGAACTGAAAGTGTTCGTGATGGGCGAAGTGGGCAAGCAAGCGACGCTGAAGATGGATCGCAGCGGCATGACGTTGACCGAGGCCCTCGGCTCTTCCGAAGGGATCAGCCAGACGGTCGCGGATGCGACCGGGGTATTTGTGATCCGGCCGAGCGGCGGCAAAACGCCGCAGCGGCTGGCGACGCTGTATCAGTTCGATCTTTCCGACGCCAGCGCGCTGACGATGGGCGCTGAATTTCAGCTGCAACCTTACGACGTCGTGTACGTCACTGCGGCGCCGGTCGCGCGCTGGAACCGTTTGATCAGCCAGCTGGTGCCGACCATCAGCAGCTTTAACGATCTCAGCGAGGCTACCTTGCGCGTGCGCAACTGGTAAATCCGCAGGATGAATAAGGAACAGAAGATGAAGAACAATGCGCTGTCCGTGATGGTGGCCGAACAAGATGAAAAGCTGGAGTGGGAGCGTCTGGTAGGGCCGCTTTGGGATAACCGCTGGCGGATCGCCGTCGTAACCGGCGTGGCCGGCGCGCTGGGCGTCGCCTATGCCCTGTTGGCGACCCCGGTGTATCAGGCCACGGCGGTGGTGCAGGTGGAGAAACAGCTGTCCGGCGACTCGCTGCTGCGCGAAACGCTGGACAGCTCGATGGGGCAGAATTCGGCGACGCAGGATGAAGTGACGCTGGCCAAGTCGCGCTACGTGCTCGGCAAAACGGTGGATGCCCTTGGCCTGACGGTGCGCGTCGAGCCGGACTATTTCCCGGTATTCGGTAAAGGTTTTGCCCGACTGAGCGGCGAAAAGGCGCCGGTGCTGGACATCACCACGTTGACGACGCCGCCGGAAATGGAGGGCGAAGCGCTGACGCTGACGGTGCGCGATGGGCAGCATTACGAGCTGAGCCATGACGGCGCCAAACTGTTCAGCGGCGCGGTCGGGCAGCCGGTGGCGCAGGGCGGATGGAACATGGCCGTCTCGGCGCTGGACGCGGCGCCGGGCGCCAGCTTCACGGTGGTCAAAGTCGCGCGCCAGAAAGCGGTGGACGATCTGCGCAAAAATCTTGACGTAGTGCCGGGCGGTAAAGACAGCGGCATCATGACCTTTACGCTGCCGAGTGAAGATCCGCAGCGCGCCGAGGCGGTGCTGAAGAACATCACCGACAACTACCTGCAGCAGAACGTGGATCGCAAAACGGAAGAGGCGCAGCGAATGCTGGCGTTCCTGCAAGAGCAACTGCCGCAAACGCAAACCTCGCTCAACAACGCCGAAACCCAGCTCAATCAGTTCCGTCAGCAAAACGACTCGGTGGATCTGTCGCTGGAAGCCAAATCGGTGTTGGACACGCAGGTGCAGCTCGAAGCGCAGCTCAATGAACTGACCTTCAAGGAAGCGGAGATCTCCAAGCTCTATACCCGCGCGCACCCGGCTTACCGGGCGCTGCTGGAAAAGCGCGCCACGCTGGAAGCGGAAAAGGCGCGGCTGGGCAAACAGGTGCAGACGCTGCCGAAAATGCAGCAGGAGATCCTGCGTCTCACCCGAGACGTGCAGGTGGATCAGCAGGTTTACATGCAGCTGATGAACAAGCAGCAGGAGCTGAGCATCAGCAAGGCCGGCACGGTAGGCAACGTGCGCATCATCGATGAAGCGGAAACTGCCATTCGGCCGATCCAGCCGCAAAAGATGCTGATCGTGTTGTTGGCGCTGCTGCTGGGCGCCGGGGGCGCCGCCGCGGTGGTGCTGTTGCGCGCGGCCTTCCACCGCGGCATCAATGATATCGATACGCTGGAGAAGCGGGGCATCAACGTCTACGCCACCGTGCCGCTGTCGCCGTGGCAGGTGAAGCGCAACCGCGAGCAGCGTCATCTGTTGCCCAAATCCGGCGGCCGGCGCCTGCCGATCCTGGCGGTGGCCGAGCCGACGGATCTGTCGGTGGAGGCAATCCGCAGCCTGCGTACCAGCCTGCATTTCGCCATGCTGGAAGCCAAAAACAATATTCTGATGGTCTCCGGCGCCAGCCCGGAAAGCGGCAAGAGCTTCACCAGCACCAACCTGGCGGTGGTAGTGGCGCAGGCCGGGCAGCGGGTGTTGCTGATCGACGCGGATATGCGCAAAGGCTTCCTGCATCGCTGGCTGGCCGAGGATGGACATCGCGGTTTGTCCGACATGCTGGTGGGCGACGTGATGGCGGAACAGGCGGTGCGGAAAACCGCCATCGCCAACCTGGACTTCGTGCCGCGCGGCCAGGTGCCGCCGAATCCATCCGAACTGCTGATGCATCGCCGCTTCGCCGACTTCCTGCGCTGGGCCGGGCAACACTACGATCTGGTGCTGATCGATACGCCACCGATTCTGGCGGTGACGGATGCGGCGATCGTCGGTCATCACGCCGGCACCTCGCTGCTGGTGGTGCGTTTTGAAGTGAACACCGTCAAGCAGATCGAAACCAGCATGCGCCGTTTCGAACAGAATGGCGTGGCGATCAAAGGCGTGATCCTCAACGGCATGGTGAAAAAATCCGCCGCCGATGCGGGTTACTACGCCTTCGCCTATCCGAGCCATCAGGAAGAAAAGGTGCCGTAAGCGCATGAAAGCGATGCTGATGAACTCTTTGTGGTTAATGCTGGAGCGGGTATCGCTGAGTCTGTCGGGGATTTTCGTTTCGGTGTACGTCGCGCGCTATCTCGGGCCGGCGCAATACGGTTTGATTAACTACTTGCTGTCGGTGATCGCCATCGCCGTGCCGCTGGTGCAGCTGGGGGCGGACGCGGTGCTGTTCAACCGCGTCGCCAAACGGCGCCGGAGCGGCATGCGGCTGATGCTGGCTTCGATGCGCATCCGCCGCCAGCTGTTTGCGCTGATCGCGCTGCCGCTGATGGCCTGGACGCTGTTGACGCAGGATCGCACCAACCAAATCATGATGCTGCTGATGTTGATCAGCGCGTATTTCTCCGTGCAGGACGTCTACAAAATCTATTACGACGCGCTGCTGAAGTCGAAGTTGAACACGTTGATCAACAACGTCGCGCTGTTGCTGTCGATCGTGATGCGGCTCGGCCTGGTGTACGCGCAATTGCCGCTGGTGTGGTTTGCGCTGCCCTATGTGCTGAGCAGCCTGCTGCCTTATGCGGTGCGCTGGGTGCTGTTCCGTCGCGAGCAGGCGCAGATGCCGGCGATCAGCGGCAGACACAAACGGCGCTACGGCCGCTACCTGTTCAGCGTCGGCTTGCCGCTGGCGATCTCCAGCCTGTCGATCGTCATTTATACGCGCATCGATCAGATCATGCTGGGCAACTATTTGGGAGAACACAGCGTCGGGCTTTACAGCGCCGCCATCACGCTGAGCCAGGGGTGGGTATTCGTGCCCATCGCGCTGATCATGTCGATGATGCCAGGCGTGGCGAACGCCGGTTCGGAGCAGGAACAAGAGGCGCGCATTCGCCAGCTGTATCTGATGGTGCTGGTGCTTTCGATGCCAGTGATAGCGGTGCTGTCGCTGTTTCCGCAGCAGATAGTCGCGCTGATGTTCGGCGAAAGTTACCGGCAAACGGCGACCATTTTGGCGCTGTGCTCGGTGACGTCGCTGTTCTCGGTGATGGGAACGGTGTCTTACCGCGCCATCGTGCTGTTCAGCGGCTATCGATTCATCGCCATCAAAATGCCGCTGGCGGCGTTGGCCAACGTGGTGATGAATTTCATCCTGATCCCGCGCTACGGGATCATGGGCGCGGCGATATCGACGTTGATCACGGAGTTTATTTCATTCTTTGTGCTCAACAGCTTTTTCAGAGGAGGAAAAATTACGCGTTTGCAGGTGACTTGCTATCGGTGTTTTCCGCAATTAATAGGGAAGGTACGAGAAATATATGTTAAATAATCTGGTGAAAGGGTTATACCGACGTATGCCCGATGCAATATATCATCAGTTAAAATACGCAATGTTTTTCCGCAAGGTGCCGCATCTGGCCCATCCGGTGGGGTACAGCGAAAAACTGATGCGTAGGAAAGTTTATCCACTGGCGATATATACGCAGCTATCTGATAAATATCGGGTGAGAGAGTATATCGAACAGCTATGGGGTAAAGAGTATTTGATCGATCTTTACGCGCACGGCAACGAATTTACGGAAGAGATGTATCAGCAGCTGCCCGAGTCGTTTGTGATTAAAGCCAACCATGGCAGCGGATATAACAAGCTGGTATTTGATAAAAGCCAAACCGGTTATAACGAACTGCGGGTGTTGACCAACAGTTGGCTGCGGCAAAGTTTTTATCAGGTTTATCGCGAGCGGCATTATAAAGATATTCCACCTTGCATCATGGTGGAAAGAATGCTGATCGACGAAGGGCAAATACCGAACGACATCAAGATCCACTGTTTTAATCTTGACGGTGAGGTGCGCTTCTTTATTCAGATCGATTATCAGCGCTTTATCGATCATCGCCGCGATTTCTTTGATGCGGACTGGAACCGCACCGAGATCCGCATGGGCGTGCCGAACAGCGACGTGCCGATGTCGCGCCCCAGCGGGCTAAAGGAGATGCTGCGGCTGGCGCGCCAGGTGGCGGAACAATTCTCGTACGTACGCGTCGATTTTTATCAGGTGCAGGATCGCATTTATTTTGGCGAGCTGACTTTCACCCCGGGGGCCGGATTACAACGGCTGATGCCAGAAACGATTGAACAAGAATGGGGAGGGTATTTTCATACGTAGCTGAAACAGGCCGTTGGCTGCGCGTACTCGACCCGAGGCGGGGGGATAACCGGGCAGGGATATGCTGCGATAACAAACTTTTTCTCTGGCATCAGGCTGCACTCGCCAGTTGATAATAGCTTTTGAGGTATTAAATGGACTTATCAATTGTTATTCCCGCTTTTAATAATTCAAACCATCTCGCCGCCACGCTGGCGCGCATGACCCATTATTGCGCCGGTTTTGATTATGAAATTATCGTGGTCGATTATTCATCGGAAGCCGGTGAGTCGGAAAAGATACACGGACTGTTGGCGGCGAATCATCGCGCCAGACTGCATGAAAGCCGGGTGCGCGGCAATATCGCCGTCGCCTGCAATATCGGTTTTCGCCTGGCGCGTTCTGAGGTGGTTTTTTTTCTGGAACCGGAAGATATGTTTGGCACCAATTATATCATCCGGCGCTTGAGACGGCATGAGGACACGCGGATCGATATCGTGTTCGGCAATTACACCACGGTCAACGACAAGAATGTGCGCAGCTACGTGTTTAATTACCAAGAGGGCGTGGCCGGGGAAGATTTCTTATTTATCGAGATGGGGGATATTCGCACCTCGACCATCAGCGTGCGCAAGAAACAAGACCGGCGGTTTTTATTTCCGGAGTTTTTGGCCCGTTACCAGGACTGGGGGTTTTTGGTCAACGCCACCAACCTGGGCGCCCGGGTGGTTCACGATCAGGGCGGTGGGGTGTTCATCCGCTGCGGCGACGAGGATCTGAACCGCTGCCGATTGAACATCGACGCCAGCGAACGCTTTATCGATACCTATCTGCAGGCCAGCGGCCGTTATATCAGCGGCTTTGCCTGTAAACACCTGCTGGCTTCGCTGTACAGCGAAGATCTGCAGGCTTTCAACTACTACTCATCGCGCATGGAGCGCCACACCCTGAGCGGCAAATTCAAGGCGATCAAGCTGTATGGCGACTGTCTGGCCAGGCTGGGACTGTTTCCATTGGGGGGGAGGCTGCTGCGCACGGCCCGCGAGGGATTACGGAGGTGACATGCAACCGCGGAAAATCGCAATTGTAATCGAAGACATCGGCGGCAAAGGCGGCACCGAACGGGTGGCCAGCAGCCTGGCCAATGCGCTGACCACCCGCTTCGGCCACCAGGTCGAACTGATATCCATCTGCGGGGATCGGGCGTTCTATCCGCTGGAGCCGGCGGTGACGCTGCGCTTCATGCGCGGCAAGACGCTGCTCTGGCCGTGGCGCCTGGCGCTGTTCTTACGCCGCGGCCGCTATGACGCCATCATCACCGTCTCGATGGGGAAACTCTCGGTGATCATGGTGCCTTACCTGCGGCTGTTGTGTCCCGGCAGCCGCTTGGTGCTGAGTGAACATGTCAGTTTCCACCAGTATCCGTGGCCGATGAAGTGGCTGAAGGTGCTGATCTACCGGCTGGGCGATCGCACCGTGCTGCTGACGCAAAAAGATCTGGCGAATATCGGCCGCTGGGTGCCCGCCCGCAAATGTCGGGTGATTGAGAACGTGTCGCCGTTTCCGCTGCGGGCGCCGCATCCGGAACAGCAACAGCCGGTGGCGCTGGCGGTCGGCCGACTGTGCCACCAGAAAGGCTTCGACCGGCTGATCGCCGCCTGGCGGCAGGTGGCGCAGCAGGCGCCGGAGTGGCGGCTGCACATCGTCGGCGATGGCCCGGATCGGGCGGCGTTGCAACGGCAGATCGCCGATTACGGGCTCGACGACCGGGTGCAGCTGCTGCCGGCCACCGCCGATATCGCCGGGCATTACCGGCAGGCGAGCCTGTTGCTGATGACCTCTCGCTACGAAGGTCTGCCGATGGTGCTGATCGAAGCCATGAGCTTCGGCCTGCCGCTGGTGGCTTTTGACTGTCTGACCGGCCCGGCGGAGCTGATCGACGATCGCGAAAACGGTTATCTGGTGACGGACGGCGACGTCGACACCTTCAGTCAGCGCGTCCTGGCGCTGATCGGCGACGGCGAACTGCGTCGCCGCTTCTCCCACCGTGCGTTGGAAAAGGCGCAGCGGTTTGTGCCTGAACGTATTTACCCCCAGTGGCAAGAGCTTATCGTCTGAGGTAATCATCATGGAAAAAGTGTCCGTCATTATGCCGGCTTATAACGCCGCCGGTTTTATCCGCGAGTCGATCCTTGGCGTATTGAATCAAACTTATCAGGACTATCACCTGTATGTGATTGACGACGCCTCCACCGACAACACCGCTGAGGTGGTCAAGCCGTTCATTCACGATCGGCTGACCTACATCCGCAACAACGCCAATCAGGGGGTGGCCGAAACGCGCAACATCGCCATCGAGGCGGCGCGGGGCGACTACATCGCGTTTTGCGACAGCGACGATGTTTGGCACCCGAATAAGCTGGCTCGCCAGGTCGGCATCCTTAAAACCCAGCGTTACGACGTGGTCTGCTCGCACTATTACACCTTCGAGAATGACCTGGCGCAGGTGAAAAATTACCGCGGCGCCGGGGAGATCATCGCCTACCGCGACATGTTGAAAAGCAACTGGATCGGCAACCTGACCGGCATGTACAACCAGCGCCGGGTCGGCAAGGTCTACCAGCGCAAGGTCGGGCACGAAGACTACGTGATGTGGCTGTCTATTCTGGAGCGCGCGCGCAATCGCCTGGCGTACTGCATTCCGGAGCCGCTGGCGTTTTACCGGCTGTCCGCCAATTCGCTGTCCGGCAACAAGATCCGCGCGGCGGACTGGCAGTGGCAGATCTACCGTCGTCATCTGGGGCTCTCTTATCAAAAATCCTGCTACCTGTTCTTCTCCTACCTGTACAGCGCGGTGATGAAAAGACAATGACCAGCAAAATCTTGAACGCAGCCTGCGTGCTGATCGGATGCGGGCTGGCGGCTCAGGCCGGGGCGGCGGGCTGCGAGACCAATCTGCTGACCAACCCCGGCTTTGAGCAGGGACAGACGGGCTGGTCGCTGCCGCCGGCCAAGGTGATCTCCGGCGGCCGCAGCGGCCGCGCCAGCCTGTACTACAGCAATCCTGACCCGGCGGAGTATCACCAGATGCTGCAAACGCTGCAGGTGAAAGCAGGGCAGACGATCGCGTTCGGCGTGTGGGTGCGCGGCGATAACCTGCGCGGCAAAGGCGATCAGCCGGGCGCCGGAGTGTACGTCGAAAGCTATGACGCCAAGGGGCGCCACCTGGCCGGCAGCTACCCGCAAGGCCTGCTGGGCAGCAGCGGTTGGCAGCCGGTGGAGGGCAGCTTCACCGTACCGGCAGAGGCCACTACCACCGTACTGGGGCTGTATATGCGCAAGGGCACGACCGGCAACGCCTGGTTCGACGATGCCTACGTTTGCAGCCAGCCGACGGCGCCGGCGTTGTATCAGATGCGCGCCGGTGGGCAATCGGCCTCCAGCCTGATTGAAGTGCAGCAGCCTCAGGAAGTGCAGGTGGAAAGTACGCTGCTCGATAGCCAACGCACCGCCGTGCGGCAGGAGAGCCGCCGCTACCATGTCGCCGAGCGTCAGCGCGTAGAGTTCTCGTTGCCGGCCAACCTGGCCGCCGGTGAGTACCGCCTGCAGCAGCAGGTGACGGACGTGGCGTCGAAGCACAGCCGGAGCAGCGAAATGCCGGTCAGCATCGGCGAGGCGCCGCCGAAAGTGGCGCTGGACGAGCAGGGCTATACGCTGCGGCAGGGCAAGCGCTTCTTTCCGCTGGGCATCTACATGTACGGCAACATGGCGACCGATGAACATCTGGCGCGCATCCGCGACGCCGGTTTCAACACCGTGCTGAATTACAACTACGGCGCAGGGCGCGACCCGTACGCCTATTTCCGCAAAACGCAGCAGTACGGGCTGCAGGTGATTTTCTCGCTGAAGGATTTCTACCCCGGCCTCGACTCTGCGCCGAAAACGCGCCTGAGCTACCCGCAGTTGACGGCGTCTTATGTGGAGAAGTTTAAAACTCAGCCGAACCTGCTCGCCTGGTACATCAACGATGAGCTGGCGCCGAAGTACGCGCCGCAGATAGAGCAGATGCATCTGCAGGTGAAGCAACAAGATCCTGACCATCTGACCTTTCAGGCGCTGAATCAGACCGGCGCGCTCAACGCCTATTTCAACAGTTCCGACGTGTTGGCCAGCGATCCTTATCCGGTCGGACGCGATGCCGATATGACGCGCACGCTGGAATACTCGCGCCTGACGGTGCAGGTGGCGCGTCAGGCGAAGGGCGCCTGGCTGGTGATGCAGATCATGGATCACGCCGCCTATGAGCCGCACCGCAAGCCGCGCCAACCGAGCGAAGCGGAGATCCGCAACCAGGCCTGGCTGGGGCTGATCGGCGGCGTCAAAGGGCTGCTGTTCTACTCCTATACCGACCTGTTCTACAAGCGCCGCAGCGGTGATTTCAACCAACAGGAATTCGACGGTATTTGGCAAGGGGTTACCCGCGTGGCGCAACAGATCGACAGCTTCACGCCGTACCTGCTCTCGGGCGAAAGTGCGACGCTGTCCGGCAACAACACCGCCGTACCGGCGCGGCTGTTTATCGACGGCGAGCGCGGCCTGGTGCTGATCGCCAACCCGTACTATCGGCCGATGGCCGCCCGTTTTGACCTGCCGCCCGGCTGGCGCTGGCAGGGGCAGCCGCAGATCGACGCCAAATTGCCCGCGGTGGGCAGCAGCGCGCTGTGGGTGCAACGAGACACTAGCAATCAATAAGGATACCCGTTCATGACTATCACGCTAAGCCTGATCGTCCCGGTGTATAAGGTGGAAGCCTACATCGAAGCGTGCCTGGACTCGGTGCTGAGTCAATTGCCCGACTGGGCGGAAGTGATCCTCGTCGATGACGGCAGCCCGGACGGCTCCATCGCCGTCGCGCAAGAGGTGCTGTGCCGTTATCCGGCATTGAAAACGCAGGTCAGCATCCTGCGCCAGGATAACCAGGGGTTGAGCGCCGCGCGCAACGCCGGGATCGCCCATGCCGAAGGCGAATATCTCGGTTTTCTGGACTCCGACGACGTGCTGCTGCCGGGCTATTTCAGCATTTTGGGGCGCCTGCTGGCGGATAACCCGCAGGTGGAGATCGTGGCGTTCAACGCCCAGCGTTTCTCGCGGCTGAAAAACGGCAAGATAGAACCGGATGGCCTGATGGCGATCGTGCCCGGCAACGCCGCGCCACAGGAGCGCGAGCCGCATATGGCGCTGCTGGCGGACAGTTTTAACCGCAGCCTGTGGTACGCCTGGGCGCGGATTTATCACCGTTCGCTGTTCAACGACGCCGCGTTTCCGGCGGGGCGCAACTTCGAGGATATCCAGCTGATCCCGCAGCTGTATCTGAAAGCGAACCGCATCGTGGTGTGCGACACGCCGTTGGTAGGATACCGCGCTAACCCCAACGGCATCACGCGCGCGCCGAAGCGGCGGGATTTGGACGATCTCGATTATGCCATCGAGCGCGCTGACAGCGGGCGTCGCCGCGAGGGGGGGAAGGGATTCCACTCGGTGCTGTTCGTCACCACGCTGAAGGCGCGTCTGCTGGTCGGGCTGGACTTCTTCGGCCTGCGTGACGCGCTGCGGGAAACCGCCGAGCTGAAACGGCGCTATGCCCGGCTGCGGGCGGAGGAGCGGCAAATGCTGAGCCGCAAGAACCGCCTGTTCTACCGCAGTCCGCTGGTCTACTACCTGATGGCCAGTCTCTACAACCGTTTCGGGTGAATCTGACCGTGCCCGAACGACGATAAACCCGTGTGGAAGCCCATTATGAGTATCAAAGTCAGCGTCATTATTCCGACCTATGGCCGCAGCGAACTGCTGGCGCGCGCCATCGACAGCGTCCTGGCGCAAACCCATCAGCCGGTGGAGATCGTGGTGGTGGACGATAATCCGCCGGACCATCCGCAGCGCCAGGCCACCCGCGAACGGCTGGCCGGCTATATTGCCGCCGGGCAGATCGTCTATTGCCCGCGCGCGCGCAACGGCGGCGGGGCGCGGGCGCGCAACAGCGGCATCCTGCGCGCCACCGGGGAATACCTCACTTTTCTGGACGACGACGATTACTACCACCCGGAGAAGATCGCCCGTCAGCTGGCCTTTATGCAGCGCGGCGATTACCCCGTCAGCCTGTGCGATATGGATATTCTGCAGGATGGCCAAATCAGCGCCGAGCGCTATTACCGCGCCCGCTGCGACGGGCTGGAGGACTTCATGCTGGCCGGCGTCGCTTACACGCCGATGATCATGCTGCGCCGGGAGGCGGCGATCGCGGTGCGCGGGTTCTTCAATACCCCGCGTTATCAGGATCATATCTTCATTTATCGCCTGCTGGCGGCGGGCATGCGCGTCGGCACGTTGCACGAGCGCCTGGCGGTGCATAACGATCACGACGGTGAGCGTATTACCTCCAGCCCGAAAGGCATCATCGGCTATCACAACAAAATGCAGTTCGAGCGCCGGTTGATGCCGCAGATTTCGCCGCGGGCGCGCAAGGTGATGCGGCTGCGCCACACCTGTATCACGTCGCGCATCATCACCGACAGCCGAAGCCGTCTCGGCGGCGTGCTGCACGGCATGAAGGGCATCATCTACGTCAACAGCGGAGTTATGGCCGGCGTTTACATGAAGAACATTCTGCGCAACGTCTTCTTCCGCGGCGTCCCTTTCTGAAACCCGACGCGGGGTTTTCCCCCGCGTCCTACCCCCAAATACCCCGTCTTGCCTCCCGCCCGTTCGCCTTCATCTTGATATTCTGATTTATTCATTTTAATTCAAACAATTAATCCTATTTCTCACCCCTATACTTTGGTGGTATTTCCCGCCCGGCGCACGCGTCGCCCGCCGCTTTCTCTTGATCGCAATCAATTTGCCGCCGGTTGGCCGTCAGTAGGCTGGCGGCAGATTGAGCATGTCTTCTTATAACGACAAGAGCCTTCAGGAGCATTCCGGATGAGCAAATTTTTAGACCGTTTCCGCTATTTCAAGCAGTTGGCGGAGCCTTTTTCTGGCGATCACGGCCAGACCTTGAACACCAACCGCGACTGGGAAGACGGCTACCGCAGCCGTTGGCAGCATGACAAAGTGGTGCGTTCCACCCATGGCGTGAACTGCACCGGTTCCTGCAGTTGGAAGATCTACGTGAAGAATGGTCTGGTGACCTGGGAAACCCAGCAAACCGACTATCCGCGCACCCGCCCCGATCTGCCCAACCATGAACCGCGCGGCTGCCCGCGCGGCGCCAGCTACTCCTGGTACCTGTACAGCGCCAACCGGCTGAAATACCCGCTGATGCGCAAGCGGCTGCTCAAACTGTGGCGCGAGGCGAAAGTGCAGCACAGCGATCCGGTCGAGGCCTGGGGATCGATCGTCGGCGATGCGGAAAAAGCCAAAAGCTACAAGGTGGCGCGCGGCCGCGGCGGTTTCGTCCGCTCCAGCTGGCAAGAGGTCAATGAACTGATCGCCGCTGCCAACGTCTATACCGCCAAAACCTTCGGCCCTGACCGCATTATCGGCTTCTCGCCGATCCCGGCGATGTCGATGGTGTCCTACGCCGCCGGCGCTCGGTACCTGTCGCTGATCGGCGGCGCCTGCCTGAGCTTCTACGACTGGTATTGCGATTTGCCGCCGGCTTCGCCGATGACCTGGGGCGAGCAGACCGACGTGCCGGAGTCCGCCGACTGGTACAACTCCTCCTACATCATCGCCTGGGGCTCCAACGTGCCGCAGACGCGCACCCCGGACGCCCACTTCTTTACCGAAGTGCGCTACAAGGGCACCAAAACCGTGGCGGTGACGCCGGACTACGCCGAAGTCGCCAAGCTGTGCGACCACTGGCTGAATCCGAAGCAGGGCACCGACAGCGCGATGGCGCTGGCGATGGGCCATGTGATGCTGAAAGAGTTCCATCTCGATCGCGAAGTCGGCTACTTCCGCGACTACGTGCGCCGCTATACCGACATGCCGATGCTGGTGCTGCTGGAGCCGCGTGAAGGCGGCCACTACGCCGCCGGCCGCCTGCTGCGCGCCGCCGATCTGGTGGACGGACTGGGCCAGGAAAACAATCCCGAGTGGAAAACCGTCGCTATCGACAGCCGCAGCGGCGAGCTGGTGGCGCCGCAGGGCTCCATCGGTTTCCGCTGGGGCGAGAAGGGCAAGTGGAACCTGGAGCAGCGCGAAGGCAAGTCGCAACAGGAAGTCGAGCTGCAGCTCAGTCTGCTGGGCATGCATGACGACGTTGCCGAGGTGGGCTTCCCGTACTTCGGCGGCGCCGACAGCGAGCATTTCAACAGCGTGGCGCTGGACGAAATCCTGCTGCACAAGCTGCCGGTGAAACGCCTGCGGCTGGCGGACGGCAGTGAAGCGCTGGTGACCAGCGTGTATGACCTGACGCTGGCCAACTACGGCCTGGAGCGCGGGCTGGGCGACGCCAACTGCGCCGCCGACTATGACGAGGTCAAGGCTTACAGCCCGGCCTGGGCCGAGCAGATCACCGGCGTGTCGCGCCACAACATCATCCGCATTGCCCGCGAGTTCGCGGAAAACGCCGAGAAGACCCACGGCCGTTCGATGATCATCGTCGGCGCCGGCGTCAACCACTGGTATCACATGGACATGACCTACCGCGGCCTGATCAATATGTTGATCTTCTGCGGTTGCGTCGGCCAGAGCGGCGGCGGCTGGGCGCACTACGTCGGCCAGGAAAAACTGCGGCCGCAAACCGGCTGGCTGCCGCTGGCGTTCGGCCTTGACTGGCAGCGCCCGCCGCGCCACATGAACAGCACCTCGTTCTTCTACAACCATTCCAGCCAATGGCGCTATGAAACCGTCGGCGCCGATGAGCTGCTGTCGCCGCTGGCGGACAAATCGCGTTTCGGCGGCAGCCTGATCGACTTCAACGTGCGCGCGGAGCGCATGGGCTGGCTGCCGTCGGCGCCGCAGCTGGGCGCCAATCCGCTGCGCCTGGCGGAGCAGGCCCGTGCTGCCGGCCAGTCGCCGGTTGAGTTCACCGTCGACAGCCTGAAGAGCGGCGCGCTGGGCTTTGCCGCCGAGCAGCCGGACAATCCGCAGAACTTCCCGCGCAACCTGTTCGTCTGGCGCTCCAACCTGCTGGGTTCTTCCGGCAAGGGCCATGAATACATGCTCAAATACCTGTTGGGCACCGAGAACGGTATCCAGGGGAAAGATCTCGGCCAGCAGGGCGGCGTGAAGCCGCAGGAAGTGGAATGGCGCGAGCAGGGCGGTGAAGGCAAACTGGATCTGGTGGTGACGCTCGATTTCCGCATGTCGAGCACCTGCCTGTATTCCGACGTGGTGCTGCCGACCGCCACCTGGTACGAAAAAGACGACATGAACACCTCCGACATGCACCCGTTCATTCACCCGCTGTCGGCGGCGGTCGATCCGGCCTGGGATTCGAAGAGCGACTGGGAAATCTACAAGGGCATCGCCAAAGCCTTCTCCGAGGTGTGCGTCGGCCATCTGGGCCAGGAAACCGACGTGGTGACCTTGCCTATTCAGCACGACTCCGCCGCCGAGCTGGCGCAGCCTTACGGCGTGCAGGACTGGAAGAAAGGCGAGTGCGAACTGATCCCCGGCAAAACCGCGCCGCACATCATCGCGGTGGAGCGCGATTATCCGGCCACCTACGAGCGCTTTACCTCCTTGGGGCCGTTGATGGACAAACTGGGCAACGGCGGCAAGGGCATCAGCTGGAACACCCAGACCGAGGTCGATTTCCTCAAGCAGCTTAACTACGTCAAGGCCGATGGCCCGGCGGCGGGGCGGCCGAAGATCGAGAGCGCGATAGACGCGGCGGAAGTGATCCTGTCGCTGGCGCCGGAAACCAACGGCCAGGTGGCGGTGAAAGCCTGGGAAGCGCTGAGCAACGTCACCGGACGCGATCACCGGCATCTGGCGCTGAACAAGGAAGACGAGAAAATTCGCTTCCGCGACATTCAGGCGCAGCCGCGCAAAATCATCTCCAGCCCAACCTGGTCCGGCCTGGAAGACGAGCACGTTTCCTATAACGCCTGCTACACCAACGTGCACGAGCTGATCCCGTGGCGCACCCTCAGCGGCCGTCAGCAGCTGTATCAGGATCACGAGTGGATGCGCGCCTTCGGCGAAAGCCTGCTGGCGTATAGGCCGCCGATCGACACCCGCGCCGCGCAGCCGCTGCTCAACAGCAAACCGAACGGCAACAAGGAGAAGGCGCTGAACTTCCTGACGCCGCACCAGAAGTGGGGCATCCACTCCACCTACAGCGACAACCTGCTGATGCTGACGCTGTCGCGCGGCGGCCCGATCGTCTGGCTGAGCGAAGACGACGCCAAAGATCTGGGCATCGCGGACAACGACTGGATCGAGGCCTTCAACGCCAACGGCGCGCTGACGGCGCGCGCGGTGGTCAGCCAGCGTATCCCGGCGGGGATGACCATGATGTACCACGCGCAGGAGCGCATCGTGAATCTGCCCGGCTCGGAGATCACTCGCCAACGCGGCGGCATCCATAACTCGGTGACCCGCGCTTGCCCGAAACCGACCCACATGATCGGCGGCTATGCGCAGCTGGCCTACGGCTTCAACTACTACGGCACCGTCGGCTCCAACCGCGACGAGTTCGTGGTGGTGCGCAAAATGAACCGTATTGATTGGTTGGACGATGAAGGCAACGACTACGCGCAGGGCAGTCAGCAGGAGAACAACAAATGAAAATTCGTTCGCAAGTCGGCATGGTGCTGAATCTGGACAAGTGCATCGGTTGCCACACCTGTTCGGTCACCTGCAAGAACGTCTGGACCAGCCGCGAGGGGATGGAATACGCCTGGTTCAACAACGTGGAAAGCAAGCCCGGCGTCGGGTATCCGCACGCCTGGGAAGATCAGGAGAAGTGGAAGGGCGGCTGGATCCGTAAAATCAACGGCAAGCTGGAGCCGCGCATGGGCAGCCGCGTCGGCGTGCTGGCGAAAATCTTCGCCAACCCGGACGTGCCGGCGCTGGACGACTACTACGAGCCGTTCGATTACGACTACCAGCATCTGCACACCGCCAAACAGGGCAAACACCAGCCGGTGGCGCGCCCGCGCTCGCTGATCACCGGCCGGCGCATGAACAAGATCGAAAGCGGCCCGAACTGGGAAGAGATCCTCGGCGGGGAATTTGAAAAGCGCTCGCAGGACAAGAACTTCGATAACCTGCAGAAGGCGATGTACGGCCAGTTCGAAAACACCTTCATGATGTATTTGCCGCGCCTGTGCGAGCACTGCCTCAACCCGGCCTGCGTCGCCACCTGCCCGAGCGGGGCGATCTACAAGCGCGGCGAAGACGGCATCGTGCTGATCGATCAGGACAAGTGTCGCGGTTGGCGCATGTGTCTGACCGGTTGCCCGTACAAGAAAATCTACTTCAACTGGAAGAGCGGCAAGTCCGAGAAGTGCATCTTCTGTTACCCGCGCATCGAAGCCGGGCAGCCGACGGTCTGTTCGGAAACCTGCGTCGGCCGCATCCGCTATCTCGGCGTGCTGTTGTACGACGCCGATCGCATCGAGCAGGCGGCGGCGGTGGAAAACGACAAGGATCTGTACCAGAGCCAGCTCGATATTTTCCTCGATCCGCATGACCCGAAGGTGATTGCTCAGGCGCTGGCGGACGGCGTGCCGCAGGGCGTCATTGAAGCCGCTCAGCAATCGCCGGTGTACAAAATGGCGATGGACTGGAAGCTGGCGCTGCCGCTGCATCCGGAATACCGCACGCTGCCGATGGTGTGGTACGTGCCGCCGTTGTCGCCGATTCAGTCGGCCGCCGACGCCGGCGAGCTGGCGCACAGTGGCGTATTGCCGGACGTCGAGAGCCTGCGCATTCCGGTGCAGTATCTGGCGAACCTGCTGACCGCCGGCGATACCGAGCCGGTGCTGCTGGCGCTGAAACGCATGCTGGCGATGCGCCACTACAAACGGGCGGAAACCGTCGACGGCGTGGTGGACATCAGCGCGCTGGAGCAGGTCGGTCTGAGCGAAGCGCAGGCGCAGGAGATGTATCGCTACCTAGCGATCGCCAACTATGAAGATCGCTTCGTGGTGCCGTCGAGCCACCGCGAGCTGGCGCGCGAAGCCTTCCCCGAAAGCAAAGGCTGCGGTTTCAGCTTCGGCGACGGCTGCCACGGCAGCGACGGCAAGTTCAATCTGTTCAACAGCCGTCGTATCGACGCCATCGACGTGACCGCGAAAACCGCGCGGCCGGAGGATGCCTCATGATCAGCCTGAAAGTGATCGCCCGCCTGCTGGATTACCCGGAGCAGGCGCTGTTTGACCATCAGCAGGCGCTGATTGAAGCGCTGGAACCGGGCAGCGAGCTGGATCTGCACCACAGCGCGCTGCTGATTCTGTTTATCCGCCGCCTGTGCGCGCGCCCGTTGCTGGACGCGCAGGCCGACTATTGCGAGCTGTTCGATCGCGGCCGCGCCACCTCGCTGCTGCTGTTTGAGCACGTGCACGGTGAGTCGCGCGATCGCGGCCAGGCGATGGTTGACCTGATGGCGCAGTACCGCGCCGCCGGGCTGGAGATCGACAGCCGCGAGCTGCCTGATTTCCTGCCGCTGTACCTGGAGTATTTGGCCAGCCGCAGCGCGGCACAGGCGCGGGAAGGGCTGCAGGACATTGCGCCGATCCTGGCGCTGCTGGGCGCGCGCTTGCAGCAGCGCGAAAGCCCGTACGCGGTGCTGTTCGATCTGCTGTTGGCGCTGTCCGGCAGCGATGCGCAGGCGCAGGCGCTGAAGACGCAGGTGGCGCAAGAGGCGCGCGACGATACGCCGCAGGCGCTGGATGCGGTATGGGAAGAGGAGCAGGTCAAATTTCTCGGCGAGCAGGGCTGCGCCTCCGCCCAGCAGACGGCGCACCAGCGGCGATTCGCCGGCGCGGTGGCGCCACAGTATCTGGACCTGACGGATGCGTTAACCGGAACCAAAGGACGCTAATTATGCAATTTTTGAATCAGTTCTTCTTCGACATCTACCCTTATCTGGCCGGCGCGGTGTTCCTGATCGGCAGCTGGCTGCGCTACGACTACGGGCAGTACAGCTGGCGTGCCGGCTCCAGCCAGATGCTGGATAAAAAGGGCATGCGGCTGGCGTCCAACCTGTTCCACATCGGCATTATCGGCATCTTCGCGGGCCACTTCCTCGGCATGCTGACGCCGCACTGGATGTATGAGGCCTTCCTGCCGATCGACGTGAAGCAGAAGCTGGCGATGATCGCCGGCGGCGCCTGCGGCCTGATGACGCTGATCGGCGGCGCGCTGCTGCTGAAGCGCCGGTTGACCAACCCGCGGGTGCGCGCCACCAGCAGCGTCGCCGACATCCTGATCCTGACATTGCTGGTGGTGCAGGTGTGCCTGGGGTTGCTGACCATTCCGTTCTCCGCCCAGCATATGGACGGCAGCGAAATGATGAAGCTGGTGGCCTGGGCGCAGGCGGTCGTGACCTTCCACGCCGGCGCCTCTGCGCACCTGGAAGGCGTGGCGCTGATCTTCAAGCTGCATATGGTGCTGGGCATGACGCTGTTCGTGCTGTTCCCGTTCTGCCGCCTGGTGCATATCTGGAGTGCGCCGGTAGAGTACCTGACCCGCCGTTACCAGCTGGTGCGCAACCGCCGCTGAGCCTGACCCCGCCGCCGCCGCCGATCGCCAGCGGCGGCGCTATTCCGATAATTCCCCCGCCGTCTGCCCATTCTCGTCGCCTTGTCGTAAACTCACTATCTCAGTTATGTTACGTTTATGCTTCCGCCGACGGACGTCGGCCTGTGGTAGCCGATAACAAGAGATACCGCCTTGATGAAAGGCATTTTGGGACATAAAAACCGGGGATGATCCGTGTGGCCTTCGCGCCGTACGGGAGAATCGCTTTATGGATAGTCAGGTTAATCAATAACAATAATGACCACACAATTACGTTCACCCGAGCTGCTGCCTCTGAAAATCATCGCCACCGGGGCCGCGTTGCCGCCTAACCGCGTGGCGTCCTCTGCGCTCGACGCTCGGCTGGGGAAACCGGCCGGCTACGTTGAAAAACGCTCGGGCATCGTTTACCGCTATCACGCCGCCGACGATGCCAGCCAGGCCGAACTCGCCGCCGCCGCGCTGCAAGATGCGCTGGTTCGCCGCGCCATTCCGGCGGACTCGATCGATCTGCTGATCTCCGCCTCGGCGATTTCGGTGCAGGCGCTGCCGTGCACCGCCGCGCACATTCTCAAGGTGGCGGGGCTGGCGCCGGGCACGCCGGGCTTCGACATCAACAGCAGTTGCGTCAGCTTTATCTCTGCGCTGCAAGTGGCGGCGGGGCTGCTGAACGCCGGGACGTATCGACGCATCGCCATCGTCTCGGCGGATCTCGCTTCACGCGGCATCGACTGGCAGCACGAAGAGTCGTCGCTGATCTTCGGCGACGGCGCGGCCTGTGCCATCGTGGAGCGCGGCGACGGCGCCAGCGGCATCCTCGCCAGCCTGGTGGAAACCTACCCCGCCGGCAGCGAACTGTGCGAGATCCGGGCCGGCGGCACGCGTCGCAACCCGCGCGCCGGCATGTGTGAGCAAGACTTCCTGTTTCATATGCAGGGCAAGCCGCTGTTCCGCCAGGCGTCGGCGCTGATTGAGGGTTACCTCGATCGGCTGTTGAGCGCCAGCGGCCTGAACCTGGCGCAGATCGCCACCGTGGTGCCGCATCAGGCCAGCCATCTGTCGCTCGAACATATGCGCAAACGGCTGCACGTCTCCAGCGAGGCGCTGGTCGATATCTACCGCCATCATGGTAATCAGGTGGCGGCGTCTATCCCGACGGCGCTGCATGCCGCCGTGACCACCGGGCGCTTCAATCCCGGTCAGCCGGTGATGCTGATCGGCACCGCCGCCGGGCTGGCGCTGGCCGGCATGGTGTTGCTGCCATGAGGGTGCTGGTCACCGGGGCGACCAGCGGGCTGGGACGCAACGCGGCGCAGTGGTTGCTGGAGGCCGGACATCAGGTGCGCGCCACCGGCCGCGATGAACGGGCCGGCGCAACGCTGCGTCGGCTGGGCGCCGAGTTTTGCGCGCTCGATCTGGCGCAGGCCACGCCGCAGCAGTGTCGGGAGCTGGTGACCGACTGCGAATGGGTCTGGCACTGCGCGGCCAAGTCTTCGCCCTGGGGCGGCAAAGCGGAGTTTCACCGCATCAACGCCACGGCGACGGAGAAGCTGGCGGAGGCGGCCGGGCGCTGCGGCGTGCGGCGCTTCGTGCATATCTCCACGCCGGCAATCTACTTCGATTTTCAGCCGCATTACGATCTTGACGAGGGTTACCGCGCCCGGCGCTTCGCCAATCACTATGCCGCCAGCAAGTATGCGGCCGAGCAGCGCCTGTTGGCGCAGGCGAAGATCTATCCACAAACCACCTATATTATGCTGCGGCCGCGCGGCCTGTTTGGCCCGCACGATCGGGTGATCGTGCCGCGGCTGTTGCAGCAGCTCGAACGCGACCGCGGGGTATTGCGATTGCCCGGCGGCGGACAAGCGCTGCTGGATCTGACCTTCGCCCCCAACGTGGTGCACGCGATGGATCTGGCCAGCCGGCAGCGCGGATTGCCGTCCGGCGCCGTGTACAACATCACCAACCACCAACCGCAGCGGCTGGCGGAGATGCTGGATGCGTTGCTGCGTCAGGAACTGGGGCTGAGTTACCGGCTGCAGGCCGTGTCCTATCCGCTGCTGCATACGCTGGCCGGCGGCATGGAGCTGTGGGCGACGCTGAGCGGCAAGGAACCGCTGTTGACGCGCTACAGCGTGGCGGCGGTGCATTTTGACATGACGCTGAGCCAGACCCGTGCGATCGAAGAGCTGGGTTACCGGCCGCGTTATTCGATGGAAGAGGGCATTCGTCTGACCGGCGAGTGGCTGCGGCGGCAAGGAGGCGGACAGCATGGCTAAGGTCACCGTGTTTGAAGTGGGCTATTGCACGCATATCGGCTGCATGGCGCTGCGCGGCGCCGGATTCCGGGTGTGCAAATTCCCGGCGCGCGCCTATCTGCTGGAGGTGGGGGAGCGCCGCTGGCTGTGGGATACCGGCTACGCGCGTTATTTTCAGCAGCACACGCAGTCGGGGCTGTTCAGCCTTTACCGCCGCATGACGCCGGTCTATTTCGATCCGGCCGAGTCGTTGGCGCATCAGCTGCGCGAAGCCGGTTATGCCGAGGGGGATATTCAGGCGCTGATCGTCTCGCATTTTCACGCCGATCACATCGCCGGGCTGCAGGATTTCAGCCAACTCGACTTTATTTGCTCCGGCGAGGGCTGGCAGCAAACCCGTGGGCTGCGCGGTTTCGCGGCGCTGAAGCGCGCCTTTATTCCCGGCCTGATCCCGGCGGATTTCGAGAGCCGTCTGCAGTTTATGGAGTCTTTTCCTGCGGTGGCGTTGCCCGCGCTGTTGGCGCCGTTCGATCGCGGTTACGCGCTGCCGGGCAGTGAAGGGCAGATCGTGCTGGTGCCGTTGCCGGGGCATGCGGCCGGCCATATCGGCGCCTTTATTCTCACCGACGCCGGCTGGACGCTGCTGGCCAGCGACGCCGCCTGGTCGCCGCAGAGTTACCAGACGCTGCGCGGGCCTTCGCGCCTGGCCAATCTGGTGATGGACGACGCGGCGGCTTACACCCGCACCCTGGAGCGGCTCAACCAGCTGTGGGCGGGCGGCCAGGTCAACATTTTGCTGTGCCACGAGGGGGACCTGTGATCCCCTTCATGACCCTTTGGCACTATTTCCGCGCCCGGCGCCTGCGCTTTGGCGATCGTGCGGCGCTGGAGGCGCATCAGGCCCGACAGCTTGAGGGGTTTGCTCGCCGGGTGCTGAGCAAGAGTCCCTATTTTCAAGGCTTCAGCCGCCGGCCGTTCGCCGAATGGCCGCAGATGGACAAGGCGCTGATGATGGCGCAGTTCGACCGCATGAACACCGCCGGGCTGCGGCGCGATGCGGTGCTGGCCTGCGCGCAGCGCAGCGAGGCGGATCGCGATTTCACGCCGAAGATCGGGCGCTACAGCGTCGGATTGTCGTCCGGCACTTCCGGGCAGCGCGGCGTGTTTGTCGTCAGCCCGCGGGAACAGCAGGTGTGGGCCGGCGGCATGCTGGCGAAAATGCTGCCGGACGGGCTGTCGGCGGGCGAGCGCGTCGCACTGTTTCTGCGCGCGGACAATAATCTCTATCACAGCGTGAACAACCGTTGGCTGAGCCTGGCGTTTTACGATTTGCTCGCGCCGTTCAGCGGCCACTTGCCGGCATTGGAACGGCAGGCGCCCAGCATCATCGTGGCCCCGGCGCAGGTGCTGCGCGCCTTGGCGCTGGCGGTGCTGGCCGGGCAGGTGACGCTGTCGGTCAAAAAAGTGATCTCGGTGGCCGAGGTGCTTGAAGAACAGGATCGCCGCCTGCTGCTGCAGGTATTTCCGGCGGTCGGCGAAGTGTATCAGGCCACCGAAGGATTTCTTGCCGCGACCTGCGCGCACGGTACGCTGCATCTGAACGAAGAGTTTTTGCATATCGAGCCGCAGTGGATCGACGAACTGCGCTTCACGCCGCTGATCACCGATTTTACCCGCAGTACGCAGCCGATCGTGCGCTATCGGCTGGACGATGTATTGGTGCTGCGCAGGGAACCCTGCCCATGCGGGCAACCGACGCGGGCGATAGCCCGTATCGAGGGGCGGCGCGACGATCAGCTGATGCTGCCCGATGCGCAGCGGCAACCGCAGGCGGTGTTCGCCGATGCCTGTAGCCGAACGATCGCCAATGCGTTGCCGCTGACCAGCGATTACCGCTTGATCCAGCATGGCGAACGGCGGTTGGAGCTGATTGCCGATTGCAGCCCGGCGGCGTTGGCGCACTGTCAGGCGCAGCTGATGGCGCTGTTCGCTCGTCAGGGCATCGCCACCGACCGCCTCGAATGGCGGTTGACGGCGCAAGCGGTGCTGCCGCAGTTCGATCGCAAGCGGCGGCGCATCGTGCGCCGGGCGGAGGCGGCATGAAAAGCGCACTGTTCAGGCTATGGCACATGCTGCTGGGATGGGGCACGGTCGGCGTGGTGTATAGCCTGACCGATCGCCTGCAGGGGGCGGGAACCCTGTTGCCGCCGTCGGCGCTTGATCGGGCGATCCCGTTCAGCCCCACGGCCATCTGGCTCTATCTGTCGTTCTTCCTCATCGTCCCGGCGGGCTATCTGCTGGCGCCGCTGCAGCGAGTCAAATGGCTGACGCTGGCGATGCAGCTGACCGCGCTGGGCGCCGGGGCGGTTTATCTGCTGTGGCCGACCACCATGGCCTATCCGCAGAACGATGGCGTCGGGATCAGCGCGCAACTGCTGGCGGCGTTAACCCGGGTGGACTCGCCGCAAAACTGCCTGCCTTCGTTGCATATGGCGCTGACGGTGCTGGCGGTGTGGGCGCTGAGCGACGGCGAGCGCAAAGTGCGCACGGCGCTGTGGATGCTGTGGGGCGTGGCGATCGCGTTCTCGATTCTGCAACTGCGTCGGCATTTGTTTGTCGATTTGGCCGGCGGCGCGCTGCTGGCGCTGTTCGCCGGCTGGGTGGCCCTGCGCATGAAAACCCTGCGCAGGCGCGTCGTTAAAGGAGAAATGGGATGAGCGATCTGGCATTGCCGATAGTGTTCATGCTGTTCATCGTGGTGGCCGAGGCGGTGGCGCTGCAGTGGGGGCGTCGCGAGCCGGTCAACTGGCACGATCTGGTGTTCAACCTGAATTCCGGCCATATCATGCTGTGGCTGTTCCGCGGGTTGGAGATCACCTGCTACGGCTATGTGGCCGCGCATTTCAGCCTGGGGTTGCTGGATGCCTGGCCGCCACTGCTGATGTGGCTGTTCGCCCTGCTGGCGTGGGACTTCGGTTTCTACTGGCTGCACCGTCTGCACCACCGTTTCCGCCTGCTGTGGGCGGTGCACGTGGTGCACCATCAGGGCGAGCACTTTAATCTGTCGCTGGGGGTGCGCAACTCCTGGTATTCGTCGCTGACGTCGATCCCGTTCTTTTTGCTGCTGGCGCTGGCGGGGGTGCCGCTGTCGGTGTTCGTTGCGGTCTCTATTTTTCATTACAGCATTCAGCTGTTTAACCACAATGCGCTGACGCCGAAGCTCGGCGTGCTGGAAAACATCCTGGTCACGCCGGCGCATCACCGGGTGCATCACGTCAAGGACATGGCGTATTCCAATAAGAACTTCGGCGGTAGCTTTATCTTCTGGGACAAGCTGTTCGGCACCTTTTGCCCGGCATTGCCGAGCACGCCGTTCAGCTATGGCGTCGGCGGCGACAGGCCGTCCGCCAACCCATTCTGGGCGAGCAATCTGCCGTTCCTGCGCTATTTGCGCCTGGCATGGCGCCCGGCGCCGTGCCGGCCACGCGACCGCCGTTCGGCGCTCAGCGTTTTCAGCGGCGCCATGCTGTTGTTCTCGCTGGTGGTCGGTTACGTCTACCAATACGGTTACGGCTATAGCGACATCAGCTGGCCGCAAATGGCGCTGTTGGCGCTGCTGGCGTTGGGATCGGTGGCGCTGGGCGGCATGACGGAAGGGCGGCGGTGGGCGAGCGCCGTCTGGCTGCTGATCGCGCTGGGCATGCCGCTGCTGTTTATCGGCTATCTCGGTTGGCCGCAGCGCTATTGGCATATCGCCATGGCCGCCGTGGCGTTGCATGCCCTGTGCGTCGCGTTGGGCTGGGGAAGAGTAGCCGCACCGGCCGCCGTGGAGGAACCGCATGGCTGAATCATTGCCGCCGCTGCGTTTTCCCGCCGATGGCGAACAGGCCTTCCACCGCGATCTTAAGCGCGCGGCCCACGCCTGTCTGGCGGGCGATCATCGCTATGCCGATGCCGCGCGATTGGCCAAGGCCACGCTGTTGCTGGCGTTGTGCGTCGGGTTTTACGCGCTGAGCCTGCTGCAGCATCAGCCCTGGGCGTTTTTCCTCTGCTATTTCCTGTTCGTGACCATGGGCATGCTGCTCAATGTCAACGTCAACCACGATGCTTCGCATAACGCTTTCCTGCGTGCGCCCTGGGCCAATCGGCTGGTGGGGCGGTTGGTGACGCTGCCGCTGGGCGTCGATCCGGACTACTGGCGCACGCGGCATGTGGATTACCACCACGTTTACGCCAACGTCGAACATTACGATCTGGATACCGAAGAGAACGGCTTTTTCCGCCAGACACCGTTCCAGCGCTGGCGGCCCCATATGCGCTATCAGCATCTGTACTGGCCGCTGATCGCCGCGCTCTCGCTGCCCTATATCGCCTGGATTTTCGATTGGTCCGATCGGCTCGATAAAACGCCGCTGCGGGAAAAACGCGTGCTGGCGGGGCGCGGCGGTTGGGCGCTGTTCGTGCTGTGCAAGCTCGCGCATCTGGCGCTGGTGCTGGTGGCGCCGCTGGTCGTGGGCCACTTGCACGGCATCGGCTGGGGCTGGGTGTTGCTGGCTTACGCGCTCAGCCAGATGTGCGCCTCGCTGCTGGTGGTGTTCTTGCTGCTGGGCACCCATTGGGCGCAGGCCGAGTTTTACCCGGCGCCGACGGGCGACAGCATGCCGCAAGGCTGGTATCGGCACAATTTCGCCACCGCCTGCGACTGGCAGCCCGAACCGCGCTGGCTGGAGCATCTGACCGGCGGGCTAAACTATCACCTGACCCATCACCTGTTTCCCGGCTGGAATCATCGCCACTATCCGGCCCTGGCTGCCGCGGTGGCGGAGGTCGCGCAGCGGCACGGCATGGCGTACCGCTGCATTGGCTATCGTGAACTGCTGGCGCAACAACAGCGCTTCTTACGCCGGATGGGACAGCCATGAAACCGCTGCGTCCGTTAGCCTATCGGCGCGACGACAATGGGTTGCACCGCGCGCTGATGCAGGCTGCACAGCATTATCTGGCGGCCCACGGCGATCACCGCTTCGCCGACGGCGGCATGCTGGCGAAGGTGGCGCTGCTGCTGGCGCTGTGCGGCCTGTGTTACGGGTTGAGCCTGCAGCAGCAAAACGGCTGGGCGTTTTTCGCTTGTTATTTCGGCTTTATCTTTATCGGCATGTTCCTGACGGTGAACGTGGTGCACGACGCCTCGCACAACGCGTTTTTCCGCCGCCCCTGGGCCAACCGCTGGCTGAACGCACTGGTGAGCGTGCCGCTGGGGCTGGATCCCGACTGTTGGCGCGTGCGGCATGTGTTGTTCCACCATGCCCATAACAACATCGAACATTACGATCCCGATATCGACGCCAACGGCGTGCTGCGGCAAACGCCGTTCCAGCGCTGGCGGCCCTTTATGCGCGCGCAGCGTTACTATTGGCCGTTGGTGGCGGCGCTGACTTTTCCGTACTACATCTGGCTGTTCGATTGGTTGGACAGGGCGGGCCGCACCCGCGTGGCGGCGCGCATGGCGCAGCAGGGCGTACGCGGCTGGATCGGGTTTCTGGCGGGGAAGGCGGCGCACCTGCTGCTGGCGCTGGCGATCCCATGTTGGCTGTTGCCGCCGGCTATCGGCATCGGGCAAATTCTGCTGGTCTATTTGCTGAGCCAGATGCTTTCTTCATTGCTGTTCGTGATGTTGATCATCGGCACCCACTGGGCCAAGGCCAACTTTTATCAGGCGCCGGCGCAGGGCGCGATGCCGCACGGTTGGTATCACCACGTGTTCGCCACCACGTTCGACTGGCAGACCCGGCCGCGCTGGCTGGGCTATTGGCTGGGCGGGGCGAATCTGCATTTGACGCATCATCTGTTTCCGCACTGGAGCCACCGCCATTACCCGGCGCTCAGCCGCATCATCGGCGAGGTGGCGCCGCGCTTCGGCATCGACTACCGCCTGCTGGAGCTGGAGGAGCTGTTGCGTCTGCAGCAACGCTTCCTCAGCGCGATGGGCCGCAAGCCGCACTAGCGTTGCATGCGAATTGTGCGAGGCGTTACGCAGTTCACTAATTGAACGATATTTGTCCTTCCAGTAGACTTTCCCTCTGTGAATCAACGGCCACGGGAGGTGGACTATGCGCAGCTTGCCGATTCGGTTATCGAACAAAATTGATGATGATCTGAACGATATCGCCCGGCGTCACGGGATGGAAAAAACCGAGGTAATCAAAATGGCGTTTGCACTGATTACCCTTGCCGATAAGTACTGGATGAAACAGGATGGTACTTCTCTTGGCATTGTACGGGAGAAGGGTGAACAGCTTGAAGCGGTGGGGCGGGTCGTGGAGATCTTCCCATGAACATCGAAAGCCGTAATCTGCGCGATGAGGCCAGCCAGGTTTATCTGGAGCAGGTCTTGGTCTTCGACGAAATGGAGCGGCTGCGCCTGGCACGCCAGGTGCTGTGCGGGATATTCGCGGTCAGCGTGGGCGTATTCGCCGCCCACGCGTATTGGGACAAAAACGAAGCGCTCGGACAAGCATTCGAACGGGTCAAGATCGGCGCCTTGCCGCTGGTCACGCTGGTGGTCTCTTTTTACTTTCCCAACAGCGCGTCCAGATAAGGCGTCACGTCAATGCGACTTCATGCCCGCCGCGGTCATCAGCAGGCGGAACAGCGAGGCAACCACGAACAGCCCAAGCACGCTGGCGCTCCAGATGATCACCAGCCAACCGATGCGTTTCCACCAGGGCGCCGGAGCGGCGGCTGCCGTTTTATCTTGCATAGCGTCCTCCTTCCTCAGTGATAGCCGTGTTCATGGCTGATCTTGCCGCGGAACACGTAGTAGCTCCAGAAGGTGTAGACCAGAATGATTGGGATGATGAACAGCGCGCCGACCAGCATAAAGCCGAGGCTCTGCGGCGGCGCGGCGGCGTCCCACAGGCTGATGGCCGGCGGGATCAGGTGCGGCCAGATGCTGATGCCAAGCCCGCTCAGGCCGAGGAACACCAGCAGCAGCGTCAGCATGAACGGCGAGTAGTGCGCGCCGCGTTTCACCCCATGCCGGATCCCCCAGGCGCTGAGCAGCACCAGTACCGGCACCGGCAGCAGCCAGAACAGGTTCGGCAGCGTAAACCAGCGCGCGGCGATTTCGGGATGCGCGATCGGCGTCCAGATGCTGACCGCAGCCAGCACCAGCAGCAGGATCGCCAGCAGCGGCGTCGCCAGGTGATACATGCGCGCCTGCAGGTCACCGGCGGTTTTCATCACCAGCCAGGTACAGCCGAGCAGGGCGTAGGTCACCACCAGCCCCAGCCCGCAGAACAGCGCGAACGGCGTCAGCCAGTCCAGTGCGCCGCCGGCGTAGGTGCGGCCTTCTACCGGGAAGCCGTTGATCACGGCGCCCACCACCACACCCTGGCTGAAGGTGGCGAAGAGAGAGCCCCAGATGAACGCTTTATCCCAGATATGGCGCTTCTCCGGCGTCGCCTTGAAGCGAAACTCGAAGGCCACGCCGCGGAAAATCAGCCCGATCAGCATCAGCGTCAGCGGGATCGCCAGCGCGTCGAGGATCACCGAGTAGGCCAGCGGGAAGGCGCCGAACAGCGCCGCGCCGCCCAGCACCAGCCAGGTCTCATTGCCGTCCCACACCGGGGCGACGGTGTTCATCATCAGATCGCGGTCGCCGCTCGCCTTCACCCACGGAAACAGAATGCCGATGCCCAAATCGAAACCGTCCATCACCACGTACATCATGGTGCTGAACACGATGATGACAAACCAAATCAGCGGAAGATCGATACCCATGTTCAGCTCCTGTCGTCCAGAGTGTCGTTGACCGCGGACAGCGGACGCGCCGGGCGGCCCTCGGTATTGTCTTCTTGGTGTTCATGCGGCTGCGGCCCTTTGCGGATCAGGCGCATCATATAGGAGTAGCCCACGCCGAACACCGAGCAGTAGACGATGATGAACGCCAGCAGGCTGATGCTCATGTGCAGATCGCCGTGCGCGGATACCGCATCCTTGGTGCGCAGCAGGCCGTACACCACCCACGGCTGGCGGCCGATCTCGGTGGTGAACCAGCCCGCCAGCAGCGCCAGCAGCCCGGAAGGGCCCATCCACAGGATGAAGTACAGGAACGGACGCGACTGATAGAGCCCGCCGCGCCAGCGCAGCCACAGGCTCCACACCCCGGCCAGGATCATCAACATGCCCAGCCCGACCATGATGCGGAACGACCAGAACACCACGGTGGAGTTGGGGCGATCTTCCGGCGGGAACGATTTGAGCGCCGGCACCTGCTCGGTCAGGCTGTGCGTCAGGATCAGGCTGCCGAGGTAGGGCACCTCCAGCTTGAAGCGGGTTTCTTCGCGCTGCATGTCCGGCCAACCGACCAGGATCAGCGGCGTGGCTTCGCCCGGCGGATTTTCCCAGTGGCCTTCGATGGCGGCGATCTTCGCCGGCTGGTGTTTCAGCGTATTCAGGCCGTGTGCATCGCCGATCATCGCCTGCACCGGCGCGACGATCAGCGCCATCCACATCGCCATCGACAGCATCTTGCGCATCGCCGGCGTGTCGCGGCCGCGCAGCAGGTGCCAGGCGGCGGACGCGCCGACGAAGAACGCCGAGGAGAGGAAGGCGGCGGTGGACATGTGCAGCAGGCGGTACGGGAAGGACGGGTTGAAGATGACCTTCAGCCAGTCAACCGGCACCACCTGGCCATTGATGATTTCATGCCCTTGCGGGGTCTGCATCCAGCTGTTGGAGGCCAGGATCCAGAAGGTGGAGATCAGCGTGCCGAGCGCCACCATGCAGGTGGCGAAGAAGTGCAGGCCGGGGCCGACGCGGTTCCAGCCGAACAGCATCACGCCGAGGAAACCGGCTTCGAGGAAGAAGGCGGTCAGCACTTCATAAGTCAGCAGCGGCCCGGTAATGCTGCCGGCGAACTCGGAGAAGAAGCTCCAGTTGGTGCCGAACTGGTAAGCCATCACCAGCCCGGATACCACGCCCATGCCGAAGTTAACGGCGAAAATCTTTGACCAGAAGTGATAAAGCTCACGATAGGCTTCATTGTGCGTTTTCAACCATAATCCTTCCAGCACCGCCAGATAACTGGCTAAACCGATGGTGATGGCGGGGAAAATGATATGGAAAGACACGGTGAAGGCGAACTGTATTCTGGCAAGTTCCAGTGCATCAAGACCCAGCATGGCGCCTCCTAGGGTTGAACATAAATTAACCTCTTGAGTATAGCTGTCATTTTTATGTGAAATGCTTGGCGTTAAGTTAAGCACGGAGTACAGTGCCTATAATAGTGACAGTTATTTTACTTTTTCATATAACAGTTAATGGTTATGACCCGATACGAGCAGCTTGCGCAGCAGATTAGAGAACAGATCCAGAACCGGGTGTGGCGGGCGGGCGACAAGCTGCCTTCGCTGCGCGAGAGCGGCAAACGCGCCGGATTGAGCCTGATGACGGTGGTGCAGTCTTATCAACTGCTGGAGAGCCAAGGGTGGATCGTCGCCCGGCCGCAGTCGGGCTACTATGTGGCGGCGCGTCCGCAGCCGCTGCCGCAGCCTTCGCGCGGCGAGAAACTGCTGCTGAGCGAGCAGGTGGACATCAACGCCTTTATTTTCGACGTGCTGCAGGCCTGCAAGGATCCGGACATCGTGCCTTTCGGTTCGGCGTTTCCCGACGCCACGCTGTTCGCCCAGCCGAAGCTGGCGCGGGCGCTGAGCAGCGTAGCGCGCAAGTTCACGCCGCACAGTTCGCTGGTCAACCTGCCGCCGGGCAACGACGCGCTGCGGCGGCACATTGCCCAACGCTATGCGCTGAGCGGCATGCAGGTCGCGCCGGACGAGATCGTCATCACCGCCGGGGCGATGGAGTCGCTCAGCCTCAGCCTGCAGGCGGTGACCCAACCGGGCGACTATGTGGCGATCGAGTCGCCGGCGTTTTACGGCGCGCTGCAGGCGCTGGAACGGCTGCGGCTGAAGGCGGTGGCGATCGCCACGCATCCGCAGGACGGTATCGATCTGGACGCGTTGCAGCAGGCGGTGGAGCAGTATCCGATCAAAGCCTGCTGGCTGATGACCCACTTCCAGAACCCGCAGGGCGCCACCCTGCCGGAGGCCAACAAGCAGCGTCTGGTGGCGCTGCTGCGCGAACGGCAGATCTCGCTGATCGAAGACGATGTCTATGGCGAGCTGTACTTCAGCGCCGAACGGCCGTTGCCGGCGAAGGCGCTCGACAGCGGCGGCCAGATCCTGCACTGCTCGTCATTTTCCAAATGTCTGGCGCCGGGCTTTCGCGTCGGCTGGGTGGCGGCGGGGCGTTATGCGCAACAGATCCAGCGTTTGCAGCTGATGAGCACCGTTTCCACCAGCGTGCCGACCCAGATGGCGCTGGCGGATTATCTGCTGCACGGCGGCTACGACACCCATCTGCGGCGGCTGCGACGCCTGCTGGCCCAGCGCCAAAGCGCAATGCGTCAGGCGATCGCCCACCATTTTCCGCCGACGGTGAAAGTCAGTCAGCCCGACGGCGGGTATTTCCTGTGGCTGGAACTCGACCCGGCGCTGTCGTCGATGGAGCTGTACCGGCGCGCACTCGCACGGGGCATCAGCATTGCGCCGGGGCGCATGTTTACCACCGGCGACCATTTCAACCACTGCTTCCGTCTCAACGCCTCGTTTGAATGGAATGACCGCTTTGAAGAGGCGATAAAAACCTTAGCCAAACTTATCCGGGGGCTGGCGGCGGCCGGCTGAATCGCGTTTTTCCCGCCGCTTCGCCCCAGAAAAATTCATAATGCTTTTTTCGGCAATGGAATGCCGGTTTCGTTGTTAGACAGCCCTCCAGCCGCCCATTACTCTGCGATAAATTTTGTCACATTTTTATCAACGGGTAGACGAGGGGCAGTGGGTGAGTGGAATAAAAAATAAGCTAAACAAACTGTTGCGCTATCGGCTGACGCCGCTGGCGTTGGTCTGCGCGCTGGGATTGAGCACCGCCGCGCAGGCGGAAACGCTGGCCGAAGGCATTACGCCGGCCAGCGACGCCGCTCGGGTGCCGGCCGCCGCCAAACTGCGCAAAGATACCGTCGTGGCGGGCATCTCGGAGCCGCAGGGGATTTTCAACCCGTATCTGTTCACCAACGGCTGGGACGAGAACGTGACCGACGTAATCTTCAGCCGGCTGATCGGCCTGGACAGCCAGGGCAAACCGGAAGGGCGCCTGGCGGAGTCCTGGCAGGTCAGCCCCGATAATCTGACCTACACCATCAAGCTGCGGCCGAATCTGGTCTACAGCGACGGCTCGCCGCTGAAGGCCGACGATATCGCCTTTACCCTGACGCTGCTGCATGACCCGGCCTATGACGGCGATACCGATATCACGCCAGCGCACATTCAGGGCGGCGCCGAGTATAAAAACGGCACCGCGGCCGGCATCAGCGGGCTGAAGGTGATCGACGATCGCACCATTCAGATCGTCACCACCCAACCGGGCGCGACCACGTTGCAACTGATTGGCGGGCCGGTATTGTCGCGGGCTTACTACGGCAAAGACTATCAGCGCGGCAAGCTCGACGGCGTGCGCGCCTTGAACGGCAAGCCGCTCGGCAACGGCCCCTACATTTACGACAAGTACGTGCCGGGGCAGGAAATCCGCTTCCACGCCAACCCGAACTTCTACCTCGGCCCGCCGCCGATGGCGCGCTTTATCTATCGCGTCACCAACCCGGCCACCAACTTCCAGCTGTTCCAGACCGGTGAGACCGACTACGACGCCTTTACCGCCAAGCCGGACGATATCGAACAGCTCAAGCTGCTCGGTTTCGCCAATATCAACCTTTACAGCTCGAGCGATTACAGCCGGGTTGATTTCAACCTCAGACGCCCGGCGCTGCAGGACAAGCGGGTGCGTCAGGCGCTGATCTACGGCCTCGATCGGCAAAAACTGATCGCCGTGGTGTACCAAGGGTACGGCAAGGTCGCCAACCAGCCGATTTCGCCGATCTCCTGGGCTTACGACGCCAACGGCATCAATCCTTACGCTTACGATCTCGATAAGGCCAAAAAGCTGTTGGACGAGGCAGGCTGGCAGGTGGGCGCTGACGGCATCCGGCAGAAAGACGGTAAAAAGCTGGAGCTGACGCTACTGGTGACCAAAAAGCTGATCAACGACGCGCTGGTGCCGATCGCCAAGGATAACTACCGCCGGCTCGGCGTGGTGCTGAAACCGCAGGTATTGGATTTCAACGCGCTGCTGGCGCAGCGCAAGGCGGGCAATTACGACCTGGCGTCTCTCAGCACCAGCACGCTGAACGATCCGCACGACGGCGTACGCGACTTCATCAGCCGCGAGAGCGAGACCGGCTACCACAACCCGCAGGTGGACGCGCTGATCGCCAAAGCCAATGCCACGCTGGATATCGCGCAGCGTAAGCCGCTGTACCATCAGCTGTATCAGGTGCTGGCGGACGATCCGCCGGTGATCCTGCTCGGCAACCGCGAAATCTTGAGCGCCAGCAGCGCGCGCGTCACCGGCTTTAAACCGGATATCTACAACGGACTGGTCGGCAGCCTGCCGAACGTCAAACCGGCGCCGTAACGCCCCGATGCCGCCGCGCCATTCCGGGCGGCGGCGATGGAATTCGCGATGAGAAATTTTATCCTGCGCCGTTTGTTGCAGACTATCCCGATGCTGTTGCTGGCTTCATTGCTGATTTTTTGCATCTTCGCCCTGGCGCCCGGCGACTTTATCGACGGCAATATCAACCTGACCGCGCAACGCGCCGCCGAGCTGCGGGCGCTGTATGGGTTGGATCAGCCCTTGTTCAGCCGTTACCTGCATTGGCTTGGCCGGCTGTTGCAGGGCGATCTCGGCTTCTCGCTGCAGTATCAGATCCCGGTCAGCACGCTGCTGAACCAATACATCTGGAACTCGTTCCTGCTGGCGGCGGTGGCGATGGTGCTGTATTGGGGCATCGCGCTGGCGGTGGGAGTGATCTCGGCGATGAAACCCTATTCGCTGTTCGATCATCTGATCACCGTGGCGGTGTTCGCCGCCATGTCGTTTCCGACGTTTTTCCTTTGCCTATTGCTGATCAAATGGTTCGCCGTCGATCTGCACTGGTTGCCGGCGGGCGGCATGTTGCGCACCGGCAGCGAAGCGAGCGGGCTGGCCTGGGCGCTGGAGGTGGCGGCGCACCTGCTGTTGCCGGTGCTGGCGCTGGTGATGCTGCAGGCCGGCAGCCTGACGCGCTATTTTCGCGCCAGCATGCTGGAGGTGATCCGCATGGACTATATCCGCACCGCGCGCGCCAAAGGGCTCAGGGAGAAAACGGTGATCCTCAAACACGCGCTGCGCAATGCGCTGTTGCCGATCATCACCCTGCTGGGGTTCGAGCTGCCGGGATTGTTCTCCGGCGCGCTGATCACCGAAAAAATCTTCAACTGGCCGGGCGCCGGGCATATCCATATCGATTCGCTGGCGGCGCGCGATTATCCGGTATTGATGGGGTTCACGCTGTTTCTGGCGGCGTTGACCATTCTCGGCAATCTGCTGGCGGACATTCTGTACGCCTACGCCGATCCACGCATTCGCTTGAGGTAACACGATGTGGGTAACGCTGTTTTTCGGGCGCCGTCGCCGCTGGCGCCAGGCGCAGTTGCCGGCGCTGGCGCAGCTGTCTCCGCCGCCCGCCGCGCAGGCATGGCGCCGTCTGCGTCGCCACCGACCGGCGATGATCTCGCTGGCGCTGCTGGTGCTGTTGGCGCTGCTGTGCCTGATTGGGCCGTCGCTGTCGCCGTGGCCTGACGATGCCGGCGATGTGCTGAACATCAATCAGGCGCCGAGCGGCGCGCATTGGTTGGGCACCGACTTTCTCGGCCGCGATATTTGCACCCGGCTGCTGCTGGCGGGGCGAATATCGCTGACCATCGGCCTGGTGTCGATGCTGCTGTCGGTGACGCTGGGTTATGTGCTGGGGGCGTTCGCCGGTTATCTGGGGGGCGTGGCGGATCGGTTGATCATGCGCTTCGCCGATCTGTTGATGACCATTCCCGGCCTGCCGCTGCTGATCATCATGGGGGCGATGCTGACCGAACTCGACGTGTCGCCGGACTACCGTATCTACATGGTGATGATCATGCTGAGCCTGCTGGGCTGGCCGTCGCTGGCGCGGCTGGTGCGCGGCCAGATCCTGTCGCTGCGCGAGCGGGATTTCATGTTGGCCACCGAAGTGCTGGGGCTCTCCACTCGGCGGCGCCTCTTCGGCCATCTGTTGCCCAATACCGTGCCGATTTTGGTGGTGGTCGCCACCATGGCGGTGGCCAATGCCATCCTCAGCGAGTCGGCGTTGAGCTACCTTGGGCTGGGCGTGGTGCCGCCGACGCCGTCGTGGGGCAACATGATGGACGCCGCCAATAGCCTGATCGACTTTCAGCGCCGCCCCTGGCTGTGGATGCCGCCGGGGCTGGCGATCTTCGTCACCGTGGTGGCGATCAATATCTTGGGCGACGGCCTGCGGGACGCGCTCGATCCGAAAATGAGCGGGGTAAAACGATGAGTCAACCGCTGGTGGCGTTCGACCGGCTGTCGGTGTCGTTTCATGGCGAGCAGGGGCCGGTGCGGGCGGTGCAGCAGGTCAGTCTTGAACTGCAGGCAGGGCAAACGCTGGGGATCGTCGGCGAATCGGGCTGCGGCAAAAGCGTGACCGCCATGGCGCTGATGGGGCTGTTGCCGCAGCCGCTGGCGCAGATAGACGGCGGTGAGATTCGCTTTGAAGGGCAAAACCTGCTGTCGCTGCGGGCATCCAAGATGGCGGATCTGCGCGGCAACCGGCTGGCGATGATCTTTCAAGAGCCGATGAGCGCGCTGAATCCGGTGTTGACCCTTGGCGAACAGCTGGTGGAGCCGCTGATTCGCCACCTGACCCTGTCGCCGAAAGCGGCCTGGCGCCAGGCGATTCAACTCTTGACGGAAGTGGGGTTGGCGCGCGCGGAGGCGCTGATGCGCTGCTATCCGCATCAGCTTTCCGGCGGCATGCTGCAGCGCGTGATGATCGCCATGGCGATCGGGTGCCGGCCGGCGCTGCTGATCGCCGACGAACCGACCACGGCGCTCGACGTTACGGTGCAGGCGCAGATCCTGGCGTTGCTGCGCGAGCAGAGCCGGCGACACAACATGGCGATGATCTTGATCACCCACGATCTCGGGGTGATCGCCCAGATGGCCGATCGGCTGGCGGTGATGTACGCCGGGCGCGTCGTCGAGCAGGGAACGACCCGGGAAGTGCTGGACGAGCCGCGACATCCCTATACGCAGGGGCTGATCGCCTCGCGGCCGGTGCCGGGGCAGCGGCGACGCCGCTTGTACTCCATTCCCGGTCAGGTGCCGGATCTGGCGCGGCTGCCGGAGCATTGCGCTTTCGCCGAGCGCTGCGCGCAGGCCTCCGCTCGCTGCCGCGACGGCATTCCGCCGCTGTACGGCTCCCGTCAGCGCCAGTCCGCCTGTTTCCTTAACGCCGGAGGGCGCCCGCATGTCGACTGAACCTTTGGTGGAAGTGAAAGGATTAAAGAAATATTTTCCGCTGCGCGACGGGCTGTTCGGGCGCACCACCGGTCAACTGAAGGCGGTGGACGACGTCAGCTTCAGCATTCGCAAGGGGCGCGTTTTCGGGCTGGTGGGCGAGTCCGGCAGCGGCAAAACCACCGTTGGCCGCACGCTGCTCGGCCTGCACGACAAAACCGCCGGTGAGGTGCTGTTCAAAGGGCAGGCGTTGGACGGTCTGAGCAAGGACGCGTTGCGCGCCCTGCGGCCGAAAATGCAGCTGGTGTTTCAGGATCCTTACAGCTCGCTGAATCCGCGTCTGCGAGTGGGCGACGCCATTGGGGAAGCGCTGTTGCAACACGGCCTGGCGAGCAAGGCGGAACTGCGCGAACGGGTGCTCGATACCCTGACGATCTGCGGGTTGTCCTCACAGCATTACGGGCGGTTTCCGCATGAGTTTTCCGGCGGCCAGCGGCAGCGTATCGGCATTGCGCGCGCGTTGATCCTGCAACCGGAATTTATCGTCGCCGATGAGCCGATATCGGCGCTCGACGTGTCGATTCAGGCGCAGATCATCAATCTGTTTTCCGATTTACAGGAGCGGCAGGGGGTGACGCTGCTGTTTATCTCGCACGATCTCGGCGTGGTGGAGCATCTGTGCCAGGATGTGGCAGTGATGTATTTGGGGCAGATCGTTGAGAGCGCCGATCGCGATGCGCTGTTCCGACAACCGCTGCATCCTTACACGCAGGCCTTGTTGGCGGCGGTGCCGACGCTGGATGCGCAACGCGCGCCGGCGTGGGTGGCCGGCGGCGAGCCGCCGAACCCCGCCAACCCGCCGCGCGGCTGCCGTTTCCATCCCCGCTGCCCGCTGGCCACGGCGCAGTGCCGCGAACAGGCGCCGCAGCTGCGCAGCGTGGCGCCCGGTCATCAGGTGGCTTGCCACCTGGTCGGTTAGCGTCAGGACAGGTAGTGTTTCAACGCGCGCCCGGCCTGGTGGATCGCCGAATGCACCGCCGGGACGTGGGCGAGCGGGTTCAACAGGCCGTAGTCGTGGATTAGCCCGTTGTAGCGGGTGGAGGTGACCTCGACGCCGGCGGCGTCGAGCAGACGCGCGTAGGCTTCGCCCTCATCGCGCAGCACGTCCAGCTCGGCGGTCTGCACCAGCGCCGGCGGCAAGCCCCGCAGCTGTTCCGGCGTAGCGTTGAGCGGCGAGGCGTAGATGTCTTTGCGCTGCGCTTTATCGGGCGCATAGCTGTCCCAAAACCACTTCATCATATTGCGGGTCAGGAAATGGCCTTCGGCGAACTGATGGTAGGAATCGGTATCAAAATGGGCGTGCGTAACGGGCCACAGCAGGATCTGGCAACGCAATGCCGGTAGGCCTTTTTCTTTGGCCATCAGGCTGACCACCGCCGCCATATTGCCGCCGACGCTGTTGCCGACCACCGCCAGCCGTGAACCGTCGACGTTGATTTTTTCGCCATATTCGGCCACCCATTCCGTGGCGGCGTAAGCCAGATTGATCGCCTGCGGATAGTGCGCTTCCGGTGAACGGGGGTAGTTGACGAATACCGCCGCCGCGCCGGAGCTGTAAACCAGATCGCGCACCAGCCGTTCATGGGTGGGAAAATCGCCCAGCACCCAGCCGCCGCCGTGAAAGAACATGAATACCGGCAATGTCTCCTTGACCCTGGCCGGCCGCACCAGCTGCAGCAGAATATCCTGGCCCTCTACGTGAATGGTTTTCTCGCTGATCTCCACCTCGCGCAGCGGCACGTCTACGCTGCGCTGCGCTGCTTCCAAAACTCTGCGCGCCTCTTTGGGCTTCATTTGTTCCATAGGTTTACCGCCGGCGGCATTCAGCGTCTCGAGAAACGTGCGGATGTCGTGCTGGAGGAGAGGCCGGCTGAGATCGACGGTTCGTTTGGGCATGGTGACTCCTTGTGCGCAGAAGAAAAAGTGCGGTCAGAATCACAGTGTAGTCGTTGGCGCATAAAGCGGGAGCCGCGGCTGGCGGCGATCGGCGCGGTTCGTTTTCCGGGGTGCTGCCGATGGAATAGGCGCTTCGTCGCCGCATTGCCCGATCCTGGCGCAGCGCTGCACCGGGTTGGGGCAAAAAGTGTGATGGCGAGCAAATCGGATGAAATTATTTTTGCGAGCGCGATCAGAAATCCTGAAGTTTTTCGCAATTGAATAGGATTTCGCGAGCAATGATGATTTTAGGCCTTATTTTTTAAATTATGCATTGCAAATGCATATAAAATGAATAAATATTCATTATAAGCCGTTGTTTTAACGTAAAAAATAGCAAAATCCGGCAAAAATCCCGTTTTGGCACGATAGCTGCTCTACACTCTTTATCAAACGACATGTATTTTAACTGCTCGTTAACATTTACTCCCCGCTCAGGGACCGGATAAGCGCCATAAATAGTGAAAAACCGATTTTATGTAACATATTTGTTTCTAAATCAGCGGTGAGAGACAGCATTTTCTCCGCCGGGAAAGTCGGTTTTGAACAGCGGTTTTTTTGCATTGTGGCGGCCTAGCCGGGCTTGCGCGGTCCTTACAGTCAAAATTCAGCCTTTGCTGAGATTATGAGGTCACTATGGAACAGCCAATCGCAGTTACCCGCCAGTCTTTTGATGACTGGATGGTCCCGGTCTATGCCCCTGCCGATTTTATTCTGGTGCGGGGTGAAGGATCGCAGGTGTGGGATCAACAGGGTAAGTCTTACATCGATTTCGCCGGCGGCATCGCGGTTAACGCGTTGGGCCATGCGCACCCGGCGGTCAAGGCGGCGCTGGTGGAGCAGGCGGGCAAACTGTGGCATCTGGGCAATGGCTATACCAACGAACCGGTGCTGCGCCTGGCCAAAAAACTGATCGACGCCACGTTCGCCGACAAGGTGTTTTTCTGTAACTCGGGCGCAGAAGCCAACGAAGCGGCGCTGAAACTGGCGCGCAAACATGCGCACGACCAGCACGGCGCCGGTAAAGATCAGATTGTGGCGTTCAACAACGCGTTCCACGGCCGTACGCTGTTTACCGTGTCCGCCGGCGGCCAGCCAAAATATTCGCAGGACTTTGCGCCGCTGCCGGGCGGTATCACCCATACGCCGTATAACGATCTGGCCGCAGCGGCCGAGCTTATCAACGATCGCACCTGCGCGGTGATCGTCGAGCCTATCCAGGGCGAAGGCGGCGTGCTGCCGGCGGAAGCCAGTTTCCTGCAGGGGCTGCGTGAACTGTGCGATCGCCATAACGCGCTGCTGATCTTCGACGAAGTGCAGACCGGCGTCGGCCGCACCGGCCATCTGTATGCCTATATGCAGTACGGCGTGGTGCCGGACGTGCTGACCACCGCGAAAGCGCTGGGCGGCGGCTTCCCGATCGGCGCCATGCTGACCACCGATGCGCTGGCGAAAACGCTGGGCGTCGGCACTCACGGCACCACCTACGGCGGCAACCCGCTGGCGACGGCGGTGGCGGGGGAAGTGTTCTCCATCATCAATACCCCGGAAGTGCTGGAAGGCGTCAAGCAGCGCCACCAGTGGTTCATCGACGGGTTGAACGACATCAACCGTCAGTATCCGATCTTCGCCGAGATCCGCGGCGGCGGTTTGCTGATCGGCTGCCAACTGAAGAAAGACTATGCCGGCAAAGCGAAGCAGATCACCCAACTGGCCAACGAAGAAGGCGTTATCGCGCTGATCGCCGGCCCGGACGTGGTGCGTTTCACGCCATCGCTGATCATCCCTGAGCAGGATGTGAAAGAGGGGCTGGCGCGATTCGCGCGCGCCGTGGCGCGCATTTGCAGCTAATCAGCGGGCTGCGCCTTCATCGGCGCAGCCTGATTCAGAAGAGGTTCGCATTATGATGATTATTCGCCCTATAGAGCGCCGCGATTTGGCGGATTTGCTGACGCTTGCCGGCAAATCCGGTATCGGTCTCACGTCGCTGCCGCAAAATGAAGATACCCTGTCGGCACGCATTGAGCGGGCGTTAAAAACCTGGCAAGGCGAACTTCCGCAAAGTGACCAGTGTTATTTGTTCGTGTTGGAAGACAGCGAGCGCCGGCAGGCGGTGGGGGTCTGCGCGATCGAAGTGGCCGTCGGCCTGGCGGAACCCTGGTACAGCTTCCGCGTCGGCACGCAGGTGCACGCTTCCAAACAGCTGAACGTCTATAAATCGGTGCCGACGCTGTTCCTCAGCAACGACCATACCGGGCATTCGGAACTGTGCACGCTGTTCCTCGATCCGGACTATCGTCACGGCGAGAACGGCAAGCTGCTGTCGAAGGTGCGTTTCCTGTTTATCGCCGCGTTCCGTGAACGCTTCTCCCGCCGTCTGATCGCCGAGATGCGCGGTTTCTCCGATGAAAACGGCCGTTCGCCGTTCTGGGAGAGCGTCGGCCACCGTTTCTTCTCCATCGAGTTCGCCAAGGCGGACTACCTGAGCGGCACCGGACAAAAAGCGTTTATCGCCGAACTGATGCCGAAACACCCGTTGTATGTCGATTTCCTGGCCGAAGACGCGCAGAAGGTGATCGGTGAAGTGCACCCGCAAACCCTGCCGGCGCGCCGCCTGCTGGAGGCGGAAGGCCTGAGCTATCAGGGCTACGTCGATATCTTCGACGGTGGCCCGACGCTGGAAGCCGAAATCGACCACATCCGTGCGGTGAAGCAGAGCCGCCTGGTCAAAGTGGTGCTGGATGACACGCCGATGCGCGCCGATGCGCCGGTCCATCTGGTCGCCAACGACAACTATCAGAATTACCGCGCACTGCTGGTCAATGCCGATCTGTATGACGACCGCCTGCATATCAACGCCGCCACCGCTGCGGCGCTGGGCGTCGAGCAGGGCAGCCCGGTGCGGGTACTCCCCCTTATTGCACAGGAGAAAGCATGATGTCCCATCCTGCACTGTTGATTAACGGCGTCTGGCGGCAGGGCCGCGGCACGGAGTTCGGCAAGGCCGATCCGGTCGGCAATCAGCCGCTGTGGCGCGCCAACGCCGCCGACGCCGATGACGTCGCCGCCGCCTGCGAAGCCGCGCGCGCCGCATTCCCCGGCTGGGCACGTACGCCGTTCGAGCAGCGCGAACAGCTGGTGAAACGCTTCGCCGCTTTGCTGGAAGAACATAAACAGTCGCTGGCGGAAACCATCAGCCGCGAGACCGGCAAACCGCGCTGGGAAACCCTGACCGAAATTCAGGCGATGATCGGCAAGGTGGGCATTTCACTGCAGGCCTATCAGGCGCGCACCGGTTTTAGCCAGACGGCGATGGCCGACGGCGCTTCGGTGCTGCGCCATCGCCCGCACGGCGTGCTGGCGGTGTTCGGGCCTTACAACTTCCCCGGCCATCTGCCGAACGGCCATATCGTGCCGGCGCTGCTGGCCGGAAACTGCGTGGTGTTCAAGCCGAGCGAACTGACGCCGCTGACCGCCGAGGAGACCCTGAAGCTGTGGCTGAAGGCCGGTCTGCCGGACGGGGTGATCAATCTGGTGCAGGGCGGCCGGGAAACCGGCGAGGCGCTGGCCGCCAGTGCAGATATCGACGGCCTGTTGTTCACCGGCAGCGCCGGCACCGGTTACCACCTGCATCGCCAATTGGCGGGGCAGCCGGAGAAGATCCTGGCGCTGGAGATGGGCGGCAACAACGCGCTGATCGTCGATGGTTTCGAGGATCGCGACGCGGCGGTCAACCTGGCTATCCAGTCGGCGTTTATCTCCGCCGGCCAACGCTGCACCTGTTCACGCCGCATTTTGGTTAAGCAGGGGGCGGAAGGCGACGCCTTTATCGCGCGTTTGGTTCAGGTGGCGGGCGAGCTGCGCGTCGGCCGTTGGGATGCCGAACCGCAGCCGTTCATGGGCGGCGTAGTGTCGGCGGCCGCAGCGGAAAACATGCTGAAAGCGCAGCAGCGCTTGCTGGCGCTGGGCGGTAAATCGCTGCTGGCCATGCGTCTGCTGGAGCCGGGCAGTTCGCTGCTCAGCCCGGGCATCATCGAGCTGACCGGCGTGGCCGGCGTGCCGGACGAAGAGTACTTCGGGCCGTTGACCACGATCGTGCGTTACCGCGATTTCGACGAGGCCCTGCGGCTCGCCAACCAGACGCGCTACGGCCTGTCGGTGGGATTGGTCTCGCCGCAGCGCGAGCTGTTCGAGAGGCTGCTGCTGGAAGCGCGCGCCGGCATCGTCAACTGGAACAAGCCGTTGACCGGGGCGTCCAGCGCGGCGCCGTTCGGCGGCGTGGGGGCTTCCGGCAACCATCGCCCAAGCGCCTTCTATGCGGCGGACTATTGCGCCTGGCCGATGGCGTCGCTGGAAAGCGAAAGCCTGTCGCTGCCGGCGACGCTCTCGCCGGGCTTGTCGTTCCGTTAATCGTCTGCGGCGGCGTCATGGCGTCGCCGCAGGCCATCCCCAGGGGATAGCCATGTCAGGATATGAAGTCAATTTCGACGGTTTGGTGGGGCCGACGCACCACTATGCCGGGCTGTCGTTCGGTAACGAGGCCTCTACGCAGCATCAAAACAGCGTATCGAACCCACAGCTGGCGGCGAAGCAGGGGCTGCTGAAAATGAAGGCGCTGGCCGATCTCGGTTTCCAGCAAGGGGTATTGCCGCCGCAGGAGCGGCCGCATTTGCCGATGCTGCGTCGCCTGGGCTTCAGCGGCAGCGATGAGGCGGTGCTGGCGCAGGCGATGCGTCAATCGCCGCGTTTGCTGTCGGCGCTCAGTTCGGCGTCCTGCATGTGGACCGCCAATGCGGCCACGGTGTCCCCCTCGGCGGACAGCGCAGACGGCAAGGTGCATTTCACCGCCGCCAACCTGAACAATAAATTCCACCGCGCCATTGAAGCGGAAACGACCACCGACGTTTTGCGGGCGATGTTTAACGACGACCGGCATTTCGCCCACCATGAAGCGCTGCCGCAGGTGGCGTTGTTTGGGGACGAAGGGGCGGCCAACCATAACCGGCTGGGCGGCGATTACGCCAGGCGCAGCGTGCAGGTGTTCGTTTACGGTCGCCAGGAGTTTGGCGGCGAAACGGCGCCGGCGCGTTATCCTGCGCGCCAGACGCGCGAAGCCGGTGAGGCGATCGCTCGCCTGCACCAATTGGACGAGCAGCATACGGTCTTCGTGCAGCAAAACCCGGCGGTGATCGACCAGGGCGTGTTCCATAACGACGTGATTGCGGTCAGCAACCAGAACGTGCTGTTCCACCACCAGCAGGCGTTTTACCGCCAGCAACAGGCGCTGGATGAAGTGCGCCGCAAGATGGCGACGCTGGACAGCGAGCTGGTGGCGATCGAAGTGCCGACGGAGCGCGTCTCGGTGGCGGACGCGGTGGCGACTTATCTGTTCAACAGCCAAATTCTCACCAAGCCGAACGGCAAGATGATGATCGTGGTGCCGGAAGAGTCGCGCCAGCATGCCGGCGTGTGGCGTTATCTGAACGAGATGGTCGGCAGCGGCGGCCCGATCGATGAAATCCGCGTGTTCGATCTGCGCGAAAGCATGCGCAACGGCGGCGGCCCGGCCTGCCTGAGGCTGCGGGTGGCGCTCAACGATCAAGAGCTGCGGGCGGTGAATCCACGCGTCATGATGAACGATCGGCTGTTCGCGACGCTGAACGAATGGGTGGATCGTCATTACCGCGATCGCCTGACGCAGGATGACCTGGCCGATCCGCTGCTGCTGCGCGAAGGGCGCGAGGCGTTGGATTCGCTGACGTCGATCCTCGGTCTCGGGTCCATCTATCCGTTCCAACGTTAAGGGAGGCTGCATGATCGATCTACTGCCCCTGACGCTGGAGGGGAAAGAACCCGCCGAATGGCAGGGCGAAACGCCGCAGCTGCGCTGGCGTTGGCTGGGGGAAGGGGTGTTGGAGCTCACGCCGCGGCAGCGTTATCGCCAGGCGTTGGTGGTGTCGGCGGGCGTACACGGCAACGAAACCGCGCCGATTGAACTGCTCAATCAGTTAATCGGCGATCTGTTGAGCGGCCGCTTGCCGCTGGCGGTGCGGCTGTTGGTGGTGCTGGGCAACCCGGCGGCGATGCGGGCGGGCAAGCGCTATCTGCACAGCGACATGAACCGCATGTTCGGCGGCCGCTACCGCAACTTCGCCGCCAGCGGGGAAACCGCGCGCGCCCAGCAGTTGGAGCGCACGCTCGCCGCCTTTTTTGATGGCGAACAGGCGGCGCGTTTCCATTACGATCTGCACACCGCCATTCGCGAGTCGCATTTGCCGCGCTTTGGCATTTTGCCCTTCCAGAAGCGCCCGTACAGCGAACCGATGCTAAAGCTGCTGGATGCCGCCGATCTGGATGCGCTGGTGGTACACAGCGCGCCGGGCGGGACTTTCAGCCACTATTCCAGCGAGCATCTCAATGCGGCGAGCTGTACGCTCGAGCTGGGCAAGGCGCGGCCGTTCGGCAGCAACGATCTGCAACAGTTCGCCGCCATCGATCGCGCTCTGCGGGCGGCGGTCAGCGAGGGGCCGTTGCCGGAGCGCGTGGGCGAGGCGATCCGGGTATTCCGTGTGATGCACTCGTTGATCAAACACAGCGAGGATTTCAAGCTGCATCTGGATGATGACACCGCTAACTTCACCGAGTTGAAACCGGGGATGTTGCTGTGCGAGCAGCCGCAGGAGGAGTATCGCGTTGGCCAAGAGGGCGCGTGGATACTGTTTCCTAACCCCACTGTGGCGCTGGGCCTGCGCGCCGGCATGCTGTTGAGCGAAGTTTCCCGTTCTACGTTGTATTGATTTATCCTCGGCGGCGCCGTCAGCGCGCTGCCGTTTATTCCTTTCATTATTTTAATCTGCTATTTCCCGCTATTTAAATGGCCATAAATCGAATTTTATTCGTCCTATAGGGATTTCTTTACGTGAATGAATAAAGGCCGTATTCAGCCGTTATCGGAAAGCCTTAATTGCCTGGTGACTTTGTTAAGATAAAAATGTGAAATAAGTAACGTTTTTAATAACCATGCTAATCTTGTTGTTACTTTTGAATCGCGCAGAAAGCACGCAAAACGAAACCAAAATGCACTAAATTGGTGCGTTGCACCGTTTTGGTTATAAGTTATGTGATAAAAATTTCTTATATTCAATGGGTTATGCATTCTCTTTTTTGAAATATATGGTTACAAATAAACATGCTTTCTCCTCGTTGTTTCATGAACTTTTTGATTTTAAGTTTTGATTCATGATGCTAATGTCACATCACCCCAGCATTAGGGGAGCTCATAAAATACCAAAAGATAAAATCACAGCCCAAATTATAAATTGGGCGTGACGGGCAGGGTTCTAATTATAATATCTAGGAAAATAAATGATGAAACGCAGTGTATTAGCCTTAGCTGTCGCCCTCGGGGCGATCACCTCCTTCGCCAACGCGGCTGAAATCTACAATAAGGATGGTAATAAACTCGACCTGTACGGCCGCGTTAACGCCAAGCATTATTTCAGCGACAGTAAGTCCAATGACGGCGATATGACCTATGTTCGCCTGGGCTTCAAAGGCGAAACGCAAATCAATGACCAGTTGACCGGTTACGGTCAGTGGGAATACAACGTCCAGGCCAATCACGACGAAGCGCAGGGCACCGCCGGCACCAAAACGCGTCTGGGCTTTGCGGGGCTGAAATTCGGCAACTACGGTTCTTTCGACTACGGTCGTAACTACGGCGTGGTGTACGACGCCGAGGCATATACCGACATGCTGCCGGAATTCGGCGGTGACTCCTACAGCTATACCGATAACTTTATGACCGCCCGTTCCAACGGTTTGGCCACCTACCGTAACCGTGACTTCTTCGGTTTGGTGGAAGGTCTGAACCTGGCGGTGCAGTATCAGGGTAAAAACGACGGCGACGGTCGCAGCGTGACCAAGCAAAACGGCGACGGTTACGGCCTGTCTCTGGACTACCAGGACATCGGCGGTTCCGGCATCGGCGTAGCGGCGGCGTTCTCTGATTCTAACCGCACCAGCAAGCAGAAAGAGCTGCAATATGGCAAGGGCGACAGCGCCACTGCATGGACCACCGCAGTGAAATACGATGCCAACCAGGTTTACCTGGCTGCGATGTATGCGGAAACCCGTAATATGACGCCGATCAGCGTCAATGGCACTTCCGGCTTCGCCAACAAAACGCAAAACTTCGAAGTGGTGGCCCAGTATCAATTCGAGAACGGCCTGCGCCCTTCCGTGGCCTATGTGCAGTCCAAAGGCAAGGATATCGAAGGGATCGGTGATGCCGACCTGGTGAAATACGTGGAAGTGGGGGCGACTTACTACTTCAACAAAAATATGTACACCTACGTTGATTATCAAATCAACCAGCTGAGCGACGATAACAAACTGAAACTGGCCAACGATGATATCGTTGCCGTCAGCTTGACGTATCGCTTCTAAGCGGCAATTCCATTACCTTCATCCTGTGTCGGGATTGGTAATCAGGCAGGGCGTAAGCCCTGCCTTTGTTTTATCGGGAGCTCAGCCTTTGGGCGCCAACCCGACCAGCTCAATGGCGGAACGCAGCGCGGCGAAACGTTGCTGATCCTGCTCACGCTCTATTTCGGTCACCAACTGTGAAAGAATATTGCCGCCGGATACTTTTTTATGGTTTTTGATTAACTGCAACACTGCGTCGCCTAACGCCAGGCTGACGTCGCGCAGCAGAGTTTCATATTGCTCGTTGGAATGAGCTGATGCTGGCATGACCTTTCTCTGTCTCTCTCTTCTTCGGGAGCCGCAATTTAGCAAAACAGCGGCCTTATGCCTCGGAGGAAGACGAAGTTTCTGATGAAATCAGAAATTCCTCAGCATCGCGCGGGAAGGGAATTAAAAATCCGAATATTCGCTGGCTGGCAACCAGAAGCCGTCGATAAACTCTTCCATGGGATAACAACCGGCGTGTCGCAAGTTCTGTTCCTTCATCGCGACCAGGCATTGTGGCTCGTCGCGCAATATGTCGACCACCATTTCACTGCAGCCACCATCCAGATAACAGACAAACATCACCAATGCGTACATCGTTGCACGCCTCCTTCGTCGAGTCGCCTTGTCTGCAACAGTGTAGGTAAAAAAGCAATATTTTTCAGCATCATTGCGCGATTAATCACCGTTGAAACGCCGCTGACGACACTTTCGGAATACTCTAACCGTTTCTGGCGCCGTGAGCGGATGGCATATCCTTTTGACGATGCTAAGCTTAACAAGCCTTACTTAAACGCATTAGTGCAACCATCAAAAGGAGTGATTATGGGCTTGTTTAACTTTGTCAAAGAAGCGGGCGAAAAACTGTGGGACACAGTCACCGGCAATGCCTCCGCCGAAGATCAAAGCGCCAAACTCAAGGAGCATCTCGATAAGAGCGGCCTGCCGGGCACCGACAAAGTCGATGTGCAGGTGGTCGATGGGAAAGCGGTGGTGACCGGCGATGCCGTCAGCCAGGAGCTGAAAGAGAAGATTCTGGTGGCGATCGGCAACGTAGCGGGCATCAGCGGTGTGGAAGACAAGGTGGCGGTAGCGCAATCCGACGCCGAGAGCCGCTTCTATACCGTGAAGAAGGGCGATACGCTGAGCGCAATCTCCAAAGAGATGTACGGTAACGCCAATCTCTACAACAAAATTTTCGAAGCCAACAAGCCGATGCTGTCGAGCCCGGACAAGATCTATACGGGACAGGTGCTGCGTATCCCGCAATAACGCCTCTGTCTCCCCTGGCCCGGCGATGTGCCGGGCTTTTTTTTGCCTCCGCTATAAGCATCTCTTATTTCCCTTCCCTCTAAATAAAAGTTACACATACCGTGTGCCTGCGCTCGCCGGCCCGCGGCGGCGGTGTTGACCCTGGGGGGGAAAGTTGGTAGCGTCATGGCCCGGTTGCGGACTGAGCAGCCGAAGGGGGATTTCGCTCCCCCATTCTGAGGGGGTGTCTTGCCCCATCAAACAGCAATGCAGCAGTTGAACGAGTGAAAGCCGATTTAGTGAAACAGCAGCGTAACGCCTTGACGGATAAAAACTACAGAGAAACCTTGGGTGATGCGCAATTTGCGATCGTCGTTTTGGCGATTGCGTCCTGCTCACTGATCATTTTTACGTTGGCGGTTACGCTGTGGCTGACCTGACGTCATTAACTAGGGGAGAGAAAATGGAGCCCAATCTCCACGATGAAACCAAACTGTTGGCGATTATCGGCCTGTTGGTTTCTGTACTGCTGGTCGTGTCGATTCTCTTCGGAGTGACTTATTTCTCCGATCTCAGGCATGCCCACGACGATATCGATATTAAAAGCTGCTACATCAAAACACCTTAATCCGCGTGAGTGCGGCTGAGCGTCGTCGCTCTCCAGGGGGCGTTGTCCTGTGCTAAGCTGGGGCGATTATCCTTGGCGAATCGGCGCCATTCAGGAGGTCTTTGCGATGAGTCAGTCACGTCCTACGCGCTTTTCACCCTCACGCGAGTGCCCTGTCATTGACGGCGCGCGCCAGATCCAGCGCATTGCCGTGCGCAATGCCGAAGTGGGCGGCATTCCTATCAACCGCGCGTTGCCAACCCGGGAGCGGCGCACCGTCGGCGCCTGGTGTTTTCTCGATCACGCCGGCCCGACGGTATTCAACGGCACCGCGCCCGGCATGGACGTAGGGCCGCATCCGCACACCGGTCTGCAAACCTTTACCTGGATGATCGAGGGTGAGGTGCTGCACCGCGATAGCCTCGGCAGCGAACAGTTGATCCGTCCGGGGCAGGTCAATCTGATGACCGCAGGGCATGGCATCGCGCATACGGAACAGTCGGTGGGCGAGGACCGACGGCTGCACGCCGCACAATTGTGGATTGCGTTGCCGGCCGAATATGCCGACATGGCGCCGCGATTCGATCATTATCCCGATTTGCCGCAGTGGCGGAATAACGGCGTGAATCACCGTTTGCTGGTCGGGGAATTTGGCGCTTATCGTTCACCGGTGTTTACTCTTTCGCCATTAATCGCCATTGATATGGAATGGCAAGAGGCGGCGACGGCGCAATTGCCGCTGCGCGATGATTATGAAATCGGCTTTTTGCCCCTGATTGGTGCATTTGAACTTAATGGTGAAACATTTTCACCTGACGCATTCGCCTATTTAGGCATGGGTAATAACTCTATTGAGTTAAATGCAGAGAAGGGCAGCCGGGGATTATTAATCGGTGGAGCGCCGTTAAATGAAGAGATCCTTATCTGGTGGAACTTCGTTGGCCATACCAAAGCGGAAATTATTCAGGCTCAGCGCGATTGGGAGCAGGAAACGGATCGTTTTCCGGCGGTCAGCGGTTATTCCGGTGAGCGCATGGCCGCGCCACGCCTGCCGTGGAGCGAAGTTTGATAGCGTTAGGATATAATCGCCGAGATTATTCGACTTATTTCGCTCTAATAACGCGCAATAAATGTGATCGCGGCTCCAGCTTCACGACAATATAAAGTTTCTCAACGAAATAGTGATCTGGCGCATATAATGATAAACGGAAGAAGATTAGGATAATCCTCAGGAAGTCAGGTTGTCTCCCGTTAGTCTGATGTCAGTGAGGTCATTATGAGCCAAGTTCTTTATCGTGCAAGACTGTCCCATGTCGTGGTTGCCACGGCGCTGTTTTGGGTCTCTGTCGCGGCATTGTTGGTTGCCGTATTACACTAACCTCAAAAAATGACTCCTGCATAAACCCGCTTCGGCGGGTTTTTTTATCTTGGATGGTGAGCGATATTCACCCATCACTTATACTTGACGGCATCCCCATTTCGCTATTTGGATAATCATGAAGCTCATTGCTGACATTGTTCTGCTGCTTATCGCGGCGCTCCACCTTTATATCCTGGTATTGGAAATGTTCCTGTGGCGCGCGCCGATCGGCAGGCGAGCATTCGGGACGACGGCGGAGTTCGCCGCGGCCACGCGGGTCTTGGCCGCCAACCAGGGACTGTACAACGGTTTTCTGGCGCTGGGCCTGGTATGGGGCTATTGGCGTGAAGATGTGGCGCTGCAGCTGTTCTTTCTCGGCTGCGTGCTGGCGGCCGGCGTGTTCGGCGGGCTGACCGCCAGCCGCAAGATCCTGTGGGTGCAGGCGTTGCCGGCCGCGATCGCGCTGCTGGCGGTCTCGGGCGCGCGTTAACCCGCCGGTTGACGGCGGGCGAAAATCAGGCGGATTTTTGGTGAATGACGTGCAGCGGCGGATCGATGTGCAGATCGACGCTCAGATCCTGGCGGAAATCGTAAGGCGTGATATTAAAACGCTTTCTGAACATGTAGGTGAAGTGGGACTGTGAGCCGAAGCCAAAGTCCAGGGCGATATCGAAAATCGACGCTTCACTGCTGCGCAGTTGATAGACCGCGCCGGCCAGACGGCGTTCACGAATGTATTTGCCCAGCGAAATCCCTGTCGCTTCTTTGAACAGCTTCTGCATGTGCCACAGCGAGTAGCCGGAGTACTCGGCCAGCTCTTCGAGATGGATCACTCGTCCGAGGTGAGTTTCGACCCATTTGCTGAGGGCGCAGACCAATGAGAGATGGTGTTCTTGTATCATCAGTGCGTCAGTGTGAGATCTACATAGCGGTGAAGTATACACAACTTGCCGCCGCGGACAAAAAACGCCGCCGATGACGGGGCATGATTCGGAAAAACCGTTGAACCGCCGCTTGTCAGCCGAAAGGAAAAACGGCTAATCTGAGACTGTCGCCGCCGCGGTGGGTGACGCGGAGCAGACCGCAGCAAGAACCGCCAAAACAGAGTCAGCCGTAACAACTCAACGTTGATGGGGTGATCGCATGTTAATGACAGTGATTATTACTCTGGTTGTAATCGTGGGCGTCGGCGCTTTTATGGCGACGCCGGTGATGAGCATGAAAAATGCGGAAGGTGTGGGAGGTGAAGAACCGTGAGAGCAAGCAGAGATGCACGCCGCTGAGCGGGGTGAGCGCTAATCGGGAAAGCCTGGGCCAGAAACCCGGGCTTTTTGTTGCCTGGCGGCTTAAACGTTTTTACGCTCGACGGTTTCCTCTCCCCAATAAAGCTGGTCGGCGGTGGTTTTGGCAAAAGCCTTTTCCAGCGCTTCATCGCTGCCTTCTTCCCAGATTTTCTGCGCCAACACTTCATCGTTCCCTGCCAGTTCAAAAATAGCTTCGGCAATTTCCACCGAAGTTTCACGCACTGTTGCCCAGGATTTCACATTGTGATTCGCCATAACTATCTCCTGTTGGTTGTGGCTTAGGTTACGGATGTTTTTATCACCGTCATGCTGCAAGTATAGGCTAATCTGCCGCGGGCTTTTGCCCGGCGGTGCGCAGAATGGGGAAAAAGGCGGTGAGGGCGGGCAATGGTGCAGGCGGCGTGCTATTCTGTGCGGCGTTTGAATCAAGAGGAAAAGTTATTATGTCTGACATGCTGAGCAACGAGCAGGAACTGGCTTCCGATCTGGTCGCTTGCCAACTGGTCATCAAACAGATTCTGGACGTTATCGACGTGATTGCGCCTACCGAAGTGCGTGACAAGATGGCGGGTCAGCTTAAAAGCATCGATTTCTCCACGCATCCTGCAGGCGCCGATCCGGTGACTCGTCGCGCGATTGACAAGGCGATTGCGCTGATCGAGATGAAGTTCACCCGCAGCTGAGGCGGGGCCGCCGCAGGGCGGCGGCGTCGGGCGGTGGCGGTTAATCCACCACCGTTTCGATTTTCTTGAACAGCGGGCAGTCGGCTACGCCGATGAAACCGTTGTCGCCATTGACGTACTGGGCGATCGCCACGTTGCGCGCCGTCAGGTATTTGCACTGCAATCCCAACCCGCCAACGTTCTTGTTGCTGCCTATCAGCACGCCGTAACCCGAGATCAAAAAGCCGCCGTAAATGACCGCCAACACCAGTACCCACTTAATCAATCTGCTCATTGTGCTTCCTCATTGTCCCTGAGGGCCCATCTAGCCACGACAACGGCATGACGGCAAGGGTAACAGTCTGAAAACCGGGCGATAGCCAGAAATCTAAACGACAAGTTAAACTTCGTTTAACTTCGCTGTGATAACATGCGCGATAGATTACCCAGATAACAATGAGGCTGCTAAATTTGTTGCGAAAAAAAATCCTCGTGATAATGACGGCCGTCGCTGCCTGCCTGTTTTTCTACCTGTTGGCGCTGGACAGCTATTGCGACGATGGTGGAAATTTTGCGCTGGGCATCTGTTCGGTGACGCGCTTCGTACCCTGGTAAGCAATTTTTGGCAGGGATGTTCGCCCGGCCGCCGCGAGTGTTAAGATGGCGGCCTGAATTTCGCAGTAGATAGGGTTGTCCATGTACGATTTAGGTTTTGGCCAGAACGGCCTGTTGTCGTTGGCTCTCGCCGCCGTGGCGTTGCTGGTGGGGCTCTGGGTTTGGTTCCTTGTGAACCGCGCCAGCGTGCGCGCCAACGAGCAGATTCGCCTGCTGCAGGAAATTGCCGAGCAGCAACGTCAACAAACGGCGCTGTTGAAGCGTTTGGCGCACAGCGCTCGCGCCGACGGCGGCGATGCTGATGACGACGATCTCAGCCCCGCGCTGGATTTTAAAGGTTTTATCCCCGAACGTTGAACACCTTGCTCCGGCTGGCGCTGCGCCGCCGGGGCGCTTCAGTAAAATACCATGCCCTGATACGGTTTTTCCCGGCATGCCGCCAGGCGGCTGGCCAGATCGCCGGCATGGATCTCCAACTGATGCCCATCAGGATCGAGAAAATAGAGCGACTCGCCCTCGCTGCGATTGCTTTTCCACTCTTCTGCGCCGCTCTGGCGAAGCCGCTCGCTGACCCGTTCAATGTGTTCCGGCGCGACGCTGAAGGCGTAATGGGTGTAATCACGCGCCCGTGGTTGCGTGCGCGCCTCATCCAATGACAGACACAGCCACAACGCCCCCAATGACAGATAGGCGCCGCCTTGCCAGCGGGCGTGAGGGGTGAACCCCAACAGATGGCGGTAAAAATCGAAGCTGCGATCGAGATCGCTGACGGCGAGCGTCAGGTGGTTGAGGCCGGTCAACATGCGTGCGTTTCCTGGGCGCTAAACAGACGAAAAGTGTACGCAGAAGGGGAGAAAAGTTAAAGGGGGCGAAACATTAGTGCAGATAATGTGAAAACCGGCGACGCTGTCATAAAACTGTCTTACAGACATCGTAATGTAGCGCCAACCTTACAAAAGATGGATAAAGCCGATGATTAAATGGTACGAAGAAAGCGATGCCGAAGTGAACCGCAGCATTGCGCTGCTGACCGGGGAGAACCCGGACAAGTGGTATCCCTACGGCGGCGTAAAAGGTAAAGATTACTGCAAGAATCCCTCCGATGCCTGGCCGATCATTTGCGCCAACAAAATCAGTCTGAACCCCGACAACCACAGCGACAGCCCACAGTGGCAGGCGCGCATGAGCACCCAGGGCGGTGAATGGCAGGCCGACAGCGCCAGCCCGCTGCGCGCGGCGATGATCTGTTTTCTGATGAGCCGACAGGCTAACTGATTCGCAAAAATACCGGTGATTGGTAAGAGTTTCTCCTTTTTCTAATAACAGAGCTGTCGTTGGCGGAGGCTGTTTATGAAGCGCATTATCAAAGGTGATAAAAACTTGTCTCATCTGGTGATTGCCCATGCGGCAATCGATCGTCATGCCGAAAGCTTCGGCCAGCGCCGTCAGGGCTGGCCCTCGACCTATCTGATAAAATATCAAAACGATCGCGTGGCGGTGGAAGTGGTTACGCGTCGCCAATCTTATGTCGCCACGCTGATGATCGGCGCGCGCAACCTGACCAAACTGTGCGGTATGCCTGGCTGAACGCCGCCGTTACCCGCTCTCCCTCGGTTAAAAAATCGCGCTCCGGTCTGCCGTCTCGGGGCGCTACTCCTTGATGCTCACGGGGTTAAGTGTTAAAAAGCCGCCCGCAGATACATTTATTGATTGGTGAAATCTTGGCCGATAACGGCAAGGAGGTACGCCATATGAGGATAAGATGGGCGGTCAGCATCAGGATACCCCGCTAAAACGCGGATTAAAAAACAGACACATACAGCTTATTGCCCTCGGGGGCGCCATCGGCACCGGTTTATTTCTCGGCATTGCGCAAACCATTAAAATGGCCGGCCCCGCCGTGCTGTTGGGCTACGCCATCGGCGGTTTTATCGCGTTTTTGATCATGCGCCAGCTGGGCGAAATGGTGGTGGAGGAGCCGGTCGCCGGATCTTTCAGTCACTTTGCCTATAAATATTGGGGTGATTTCGCCGGTTTCCTTTCCGGCTGGAACTACTGGGCGATGTTCATTCTGGTCGGCATGGCGGAATTGACCGCCGTCGGCATCTACATTCAGTACTGGTGGCCAGAGATCCCCACCTGGGCGTCCGCCGCGCTGTTCTTTGTGTTGATCAATCTGATCAACCTGGTGAACGTGCGCCTGTACGGCGAAACCGAGTTTTGGTTCGCCATCATCAAGGTGGTGGCGATTGTCGGCATGATCGTGTTTGGCGCCTGGCTGTTGGCCAGCGGCAACGGTGGGCCACAGGCCAGCATCACCAACCTGTGGCAGCAGGGCGGCTTTATGCCGCACGGCTTCTCGGGGCTGGTGATGGCGATGGCGGTGATCATGTTCTCGTTCGGCGGGCTGGAGATGGTGGGCATCACCGCGGCGGAAGCCGCGGATCCGCGTCGCAGCATTCCTAAAGCGACCAATCAGGTGGTGTACCGTATTCTGATTTTCTATATCGGTTCGCTGACCGTACTGCTCTCGCTTTATCCGTGGGGGCAAGTGGTGGAGGGCGGCAGCCCGTTCGTGCTGATCTTCCATGCGCTGAACAGCAATCTGGTGGCGACGGTGCTCAACGTGGTGGTGCTGACCGCCGCATTGTCGGTCTACAACAGCGGCGTTTACGCCAACAGCCGCATGTTGTTCGGGCTGGCCAGCCAGGGCAATGCGCCGAAAGCGCTGACGCGCGTCAACAAGCGCGGCGTGCCGGTCCTGTCCATCGCGCTGTCGGCGCTGATTACCTCGATCGGCGTGCTGATCAACTATCTGATGCCCGGCAAGGCGTTTGAGCTGCTGATGGCGCTGGTGGTGTCCACCCTGGTGATCAACTGGGTGATGATCTGCCTGGCGCACCTGAAATTCCGTGCGGCGAAGAACCGTCAGGGTGTCATTCCGAGCTTTAAGGCGCTGTGGTATCCGTTCGGCAACTATCTGTGCCTGGCGTTCCTCGGCCTGATTTTAGTGATTATGTATTTCAGCGAAGGGATCCGCATTTCGGTGCTGTTGATGCCGGTGTGGGTTGCAGTGCTGTGGGGCGGATTCATGCTGACGCGCCGCAAAGGCGCCAAGCGTTAATCTGCGCGCGGAGGCGTATTGCGCCTCCGCGCTCTTCTCGTCAGCTGCGCGGCATAAAGGCGCGCCCCTCACCGTCACCCCGTCCCAGCAGTTTCCGGCACAGCAGCAGCAGGGTGCTGATGACGTCGATGGTCACCACGCTGAGCATCAGCAGGGTCAGCATGAAGAACCCGAGCAGCGAACCGCCAAGCAGCACCAGCGGTGCAGGCACGCGCACGCGGCGCAGCTTCATGGCGAAATACATTTTCCAGTATTGCTTCTGCGCCAGCAGCGCGCTGCGAATACGGCGCCCCAGGCCTGCGCCTGATTTGCGGGATGTCGAACGACTCATAACTTCTCCTTTTCTGTATGCCCTACAAGTCAATCACAAAGTTCTTAAGAGAGTCTTAACGGGCTCTTGGCGGCCCTGGCTGTCTCACCGAAGTGAGACAACAGCATACGGCAAAAGCTCCCTCAATGCAGCGCACGGCTGACGAAGTGCGAGCTTCATCGGGTTTGTTACACTGAAAGTCATGCCCGTGCAGGGCGCTGAGGGTCGGGAGAAGACGCTGGATGAAAAGAATCAACCGTTATTACGACGCGGCCAAGGCGCATCACACGCCGGAGGGATTTCGCAACCCGGAACCTTCGCGGCGTCAGGAGGGGGATCTTCAACGTTGGCAAGATGAGCGCAAGCGCCAGGGGTTGCCCAAGCCGCCGCAGCAGGGCTACGCGCAATTTACCGAACGCTGGTGGCAGCCAGCCGATCTCAGCGGCAGTGGCGACAGCGTCTGGTGGTTGGGGCATGCCTCGATGCTGCTGCGGTTGAGCGGGCGCTATATCCTGATCGATCCGGCGTTGTCCGAACGCGCATCGCCACTGAGCTTTTACGGCCCGAAGCGCAGAACGCCGCCGCCGCTGACGGTGGAGCAACTGCCGGCGGTGGATGCGGTGCTGATCTCCCATAACCATTATGACCACCTTGACAGGCGCACGGTGCGGCAATTGGCGCGGCGTTTCCCTCAGGCCGAGTTCATCGTGCCGCTCGGCTTGAAGCGCTGGTTCCGCCGTTATCGGCTGAAGGTGCATGAGCTGGACTGGTGGCAGAGTCTGCCGTTGGGCGAGCTGACGGTCTACGCCACGCCGGCGCGGCACTGGAGCATGCGCACGCTGTGGGATCGCAATCGCTCGCTGTGGTGCGGCTGGGTGATCCACCATCCGGCGCTACGGTTTTATTTTTCCGGTGACAGCGGCTATTCGGAACGGTTGGCGGAGATCGGTCAACGGCTGGGGCCGTTCGACGTGGCGGCGCTGCCCATCGGCGCCTATGCGCCGCGCTGGTTTATGCAGGAGCAGCATATGGATCCGCAGCAGTCGGTGACGCTGTACCGTCAACTGAATCAGCCGCGCGCCATTCCCATTCATTGGGGGGTGTTCGAATTGGCGGATGAATCGCTGGACGAGCCGCCGCAGCAGTTGAACCTGGCGTTGAGTGAAGCGGGGCTGGAGCAGCATCAATTCCATCCGCTGAAGATTGGCGAGCGCATCGCGTTGCAGGACTCACCGTCTGCGTTACCTCATCACCACCCGGCGGCGCTGCGGGATGAATAAAACCAACGGTTTGAAAGCGCGGCTGTAATTAGCCGAATTGATAAGCGCGGGTGGTGATTCAAATAACCCCCTTGTTTTCAGGATTTAATTCAACGTTGAACTTTCGTTATTGATAAGACTATTCCGGCTATTGAGGTTAATGATATTCGGATTATTTATGATGAACCCACCGGCAAGCGGGAGAGGTGTCGGCGCTTTGCATGTTTATGCATCCGTTGTGCAGGGCGGATGCGTCACCGCTGGCCCGTTCGCCGTGCTCGCCCGCGCCGTTTGGCGGCAGGGCTGAAAGCCGATGATGAATGGGCTTTCCGGCGGTAAATGGTCGGAGGAGCGATGAATAAATTGGCCCCCGTTCATCGATATTCAAATGTTGCATATCAAATTCCATAAAGATTCAAATTTTTTAACGCTATAAGCGGCAAAAAAGCGGAAATGACGAGACAGATAGGCGTCAATACGATGAAAGTTTTGTTAAAACGCCAGCAGAATGCGGGGTCTGGCGCAGTGATTTTAGCAAGCAGAAAATAGCCGATGCTTCAACATCTTTTGGCCTATTTAAGCAAATGTGGCTCTCGACCGTTTCAAATATGTGCGACATGTCGTTCAGTGATTAAAAATGGCTTGCCATCGCATACAGAGTATGTGATAACGCATCTGGGTAAAACGAGGTACAGTTCTGTATATGTGTGGCATTTTCAGTAAAGAAGTTCTGAGTAAAGACGTTAGCGTTGAATACCGCTTCTCTGCCGATCCTTATCTTAGTGCCTCAAGCAGTAACGACTCTAGTTTGTCTATGTAACGCCTACGGGCGGTTTAAACAATCCAAAGGAAATACTCAAGATGGCAAAGATCAAAGGTCAAGTTAAGTGGTTCAACGAGTCTAAAGGTTTCGGTTTCATCACCCCGGCTGACGGCAGCAAAGACGTGTTCGTACACTTCTCTGCAATCCAGGGTAACGGCTTCAAAACCCTGGCTGAAGGCCAGAACGTTGAGTTCGAAATCCAAGATGGCCAGAAAGGCCCATCTGCAGTAAACGTTACTGCTATCTAATCAGCGTCAGCTGTACAAAAAGCCCGCCTTCGCGCGGGCTTTTTCGTTTCCGTCATTCGGCGACGATGACGATGCCGGCGTACTGGTTGCGGCCTTTAATGCCCGGATGCGTCGGATCCTGCGCGCGCCGATGGCTGTTGCGGCGATAGCTGGTGTATTTGAAGCGCTGCGGCCGCTGCGGATCGACGTCCGGCGTGCAGATAGTGCAACTGCCTGAGCGGTCAACGGCGGCGAAGCCGAGTGCCGTCAGCTTGTATTCGGCGATCGCGGCCAGATCCAGATGCCGATAGTGCGGGCTGATCAGCGTAGCGGGCAGCGGCAGACGCTGTTTAAAGTTTTCCACCAGCGCTTCGTCAACTTCGTAACAGCACGGGCCGGCGGCGGGACCGATGGAGGCCACCCAATCGGCGGTGTCGCCGTCCTGGCGAATGCGGGCCGCCATCTGTTCCAGAATACCGTCCAGCAACCCGCGCCAGCCGGCGTGCACCGCCGCGATGGCGCCGCCGTCACGACGGCTGAACAGCACCGGCAGGCAATCCGCCGTCAGCACGCTGAGCAGAATGCCGGGCTGGCGCGTGTAGAAGCCATCGGCCTCACCGCACGTCTGCGCCGGTTGCAGCACATCGACGATGCGGGTGCCATGCACCTGCTTCTTTTCCGGCAATGTGGCGCTGTAGGGCAGCAGATGCCCCGGCAGCAGCGCGAGTTTGTTGCCGAAGCCGTGCTGAATGTGGGGCACCGCATCGAGCAGCGCGGAACGATCGCTCATAAATTATTTTCACCTGCGTGAGAAAACAGACTCTCAGTGTAGCCAGCTTTTTCCCCGCTTGGCCAGGTGTTGTTGGCGATGAAAGCGAGCGGGGATGCGCCTTGCATCAAACCGGCGCCTTCTTTAGACTAGCCGCGCCCTGTCTCTCTGGAAGCCCATTCATGTCTTATCAATGTCCCCTGTGTCATCAGCCGCTGCATTTTACATCTCAACAATGGCGTTGCGACGGCAATCATCAGTTCGATCAGGCCAAAGAGGGCTACGTCAATCTGCTGCCGGTACAGCACAAGCGATCGAAACAGCCGGGAGACAGCGCGGAAATGATGCAGGCGCGGCGCGCGTTTCTCGACGGTGGATATTATCAGCCGTTGCAAGCGCAGGTGGCCGAGTGGCTGGATGTGGCGCTGGCGGCCGATGCTGGCGCGTTATTGGACATAGGCTGTGGGGAAGGGTATTACACCGCCGCCGTGGCCTCACGGCTGGCCCAGGGGCGCAATATGGCGGTCTACGGGTTGGACGTCGCGAAGGTGGCGATCCGCTATGCCGCCAAACGTTATCCGGCGGTCTCGTTCTGCGTCGCCTCCAGCCACCGCTTGCCGTTCGCCGACGGGGCGCTGGATGCGGTCTTGCGCATCTACGCCCCTTGCAAGGCGCAGGAGCTGGCGCGGGTGGTGAAGCCGGGCGGCGTGGTAGTGACGGTTTCGCCGGGCCCGCGTCATCTGTACCAGCTGAAAGAGCGGGTGTACCAGCAGGTGCAGCTGCATGCCGAACAGGACGAACAGTTCGATGGGTTCGACTGCGAGCGCAAAGAGGCGCTGGCCTATACGATGACCTTGCCGGGCGCGCAGGCCGCCAACCTGCTGCAGATGACGCCGTTCGCCTGGCGCGCCACGCCGGAAGTGCAACAGCGGTTGGCCGAGGGCGGGGAGTTTGTGTGCGAGACGGATTTCGTCCTGGCGCTGTACCGACGTCGCGCTTAAAAGGCGCGGCGTCCAGAAACAAAAAAACCTGCCGCGGCAGGTTTTTTTGCAGTTCGGTCGCCTCAGGCCAGGTAGCCGAGGTGTTCCAGCAGGATGTTGACGCCGATACCTATCAGCACCACGCCGCCGAGGATCTCGGCGCGTTTGCCGAGCAGCGGGCCGATAAAGCGGCCGATCATCATGCCCAGCGTCGCCATGATCATGGTGGCGCAGCCGATGGCCATCGCGGTGTGCACGATATTCACCTGCAGGAAGGCCAGGCCGACGCCGATCGCCATGGCGTCGAGGCTGGTGGCGATGGCGGTGGCGACCAATAACCAGAAACCATGGCGTTTGACCTTCTCTTCTTCGTCGGGCCTGTTGCGCACCCCTTCGACGATCATGCGCATGCCGAGAATGAACAGCAGCGAGAAGGCGACCCAGTGGTCCCATTCCATGATGTATTGGCTGGCGAACAGGCCGATGGCCCAACCGATGAGCGGGGTGATCGCTTCCACCACGCCGAAGATCAGGCCGGTGCGGATCGCTTCGCGAAAACGGGGTTGATGCAGGCTGGCGCCTTTGCCGATTGAAGCGGCGAAAGCATCCATGGACATGCCGAAAGCGAGAATAAGCGTTGCTGAAAGGTTCATGTGAAATAGCCTCGGCCGGGTGGCTCCATATACACGTAACCCACCCCCAACCAAACGACGGAGTTACGTGTCTATGGTCTCGCCAACCTTACCTGGCTGCCCGCACCACGTTTCATACGGCGAAACGAGTATGTTGATACGGGCGTTTCTGGTTTTTATTCTCCAGAAACCGGCTACTCCCCAATGACGGCGCAACCATACCATATTATTTCAGCCATCGACAACCTTATTCTTTGGCAATATTGGCTCTTAATTGAGACTCGTTTTCATTAATCTGAGTTCATGCGGGAATATAATGTAGCCGGGGGTAACAATGTTGCGGAAATAATAGTCAGAAAGGAAATGGCGCTGCCGATTAATTGTCCACAAGCAGCGCGGGGTTTGAGCGATAACGGAATGGATTTATTTTTATTTATTGATTATCAACGAAAAAGTGATAAATCTTCTCCAGGTCGTCCAGGTGAGTTACCTGAACCAACAGCCGGCGCTGTTCCAGGTCGATGGCCAGAATGCCATCCTCCGATAAATTCATGGCTTTAATGCGGTTATATTCGACAAACACATTGGCGAAGAAAAAACCGTGCGCTTTAAACACCATCTTGGGCGAGCGAATATAAGCGATATAGATGGCGAGCAGCGCCAAAGAAATAAGCAGGTAAGTGGTTAATGCCGCGCCGTTGGTGGTGACGTTGCGGTAAATCAGAATGGCGATCAGGCCGACGAAAATCAGGCTGTCGAGCCGGTTGCGGCGTTTGAGCGGCACTTTGAGCCGCGTTTTGCCTTTCAGCAGATCCATGCCGAATTCGTCATACAGCGAATACAGCAACAGCAGGGTGATGAACAGCATCAGTACGGCGTCGGTCAGTGACATCTCTTGCTCCACACATAAAAAAGCCGGGGGTTGCCCCCCGGCCGTTTCGAACGATTACAGGCCCAGCAGGCCAATCCAATAGCCAAAGATACCGATGACGAAGAAGCCGATGATGATCCACAGCGCGTTGACTTTCTTGCGCAGCAGCCACATGCAGGCGAAGGTCAGCAGCAACGGCACCAGGCCCGGCATCAGCTGGTCGAGGATAGTCTGCACCGTGGTGACGTTGGTATGCCCGGTCTGGTCGGTTATCTTGGACACCACCAGCGGGATATTCACGTGCGTCCACTTGTTGACCAGCGCCCCCATCACAAACAGGCCGAGAATGGACGCTCCTTCCGTCAGTTTTTGCAGGAAACCGCCGCCCATGTCATTGACGATATCCACCCCTTTACGGTAACCGTAGGCCACGCCGTAGTAGCGGGTCAGCAGGCGCACCAGGTTGAACAGCACGAAGAACAGGATCGGTCCGAGCAGGCTGCCGCTCATGGCGATGCCGGCGCCGAGCGCGGCGAACACCGGCCGCACGGTGCCCCAGAAGATCGGATCACCGACGCCTGCCAACGGCCCCATCAAACCGACCTTGATGCCGTTGATCGCGCCGTCGTCGATCGGCGCGCCGTTGGCGCGTTGCTCTTCCATCGCCATGGTCACGCCGAGCACCGGCGCCGCCACGTAAGGGTGCGTGTTGAAGAACTCGAGATGGCGTTTGATCGCCTGTTTGCGATCGTCATTGTTTTCCGGATACAGGCGACGGATCACCGGCACCATCGAGAAGCAAAAACCCAGCGCCTGCATGCGTTCGAAGTTCCATGACCCCTGGAACAGGTTAGAGCGCAGGAATACGCCGCGAATGTCGGCCGGCGTGAGTTTCTTTTGAGCAGTTGTATCAACCATTTCTCTCACCTATTCCTAGTCGAGTTCGTTATCGAGATCGTTCGCGTTAGCCGGGCCGGCCTGGACAACCTGAGATTTGTTGTATTTCGGGCTGAGCTGGATATACAGCACGGCCATCACCACGCCGATGACGCCGAGCGCCACCAGGTTGAAGTTGGTGAAGGCGGCGGTAACGAAACCGAGATAGAAGAACGGCATCAGGTAGCCGGCGCGCATCATGTTAATCACCATTGCGTAACCGACCACGACGATCATGCCGCCGGCGATGTTCAGGCCGCTGGTGACCACTTCCGGGATCGAGTTGAGCAGGGCGTGTACCCCGGCGGTGCCGACCGAGATGGCGACGATGACCGCAGGGATGGCGATACGCATCGCCTGCAGCAGCAGGGCACCGATATGGATCCAGGTGATGGCGCGCAGGCTGCCGCGCTCCGCCGCGCTGTCCGCCGCGTGCTGGAAGGCCACGGTGAGGGTGCGCACGATGATGGTCAGCACCTGGCCGGCCGCCGCCAGCGGAATGGCCAGCGCGATACCGGCGCCGACGCTCTGCCCACCGGCGATGACCAGAATGGTCGAGATGATGGACGCCAAGGCGGCATCCGGCGCGACCGCCGCACCGATGTTCATCCAGCCGAGGGCGATCATTTCCAGCGTACCGCCGATGATGATGCCGGTTTTCATGTCGCCGAGGATGAAGCCGATCAGGGTACAGGCGACCAGCGGGCGATGGAACTGGAACTCGTCGAGGACGGAACCCATCCCGGCGATACAGGCAACGATAAATATCAGCACAATCTGAAGAGTGGTGATCTCCATTGCACTTCTCCTATGACCAAAAAAGCTCTGAGTAAAATAATCAGCGGCTGGCGCCACTAATTGAGTTTGTTAATCAGGTCCATCATTTTTAGCCGGCTGTCGGACGAGACCTTACGCACCTCCAGCTCGATACCGCGGTCGTTCAGCTTCTTAAACGCTTCGATATCTTTTTCATCGACGGAAACGGCGTTGTTCACCTGGGTTTTCCCCTGACGGAACGCCATGCCGCCGATATTGACGGATTTAATCTCCACGCCGCCTTCCACCAGACGCCAAACGTCGGTCGGGTTGGTGAATAACAGCATCACGCGATCGTTGGCGTATTTCGGGTTGTTCCAGACGCGGATGGCCTTCGCCACGTCCACCACGTGGGCGGTGACGCCCGGCGGGGCAACCTGGGTCAACAAGGTCTTGCGCACATGGTCGGCGGCGACCTCATCGCTGACGACGATGATGCGGCTGACGTTGGTCTCTTTGGTCCAGCGGGTGGCGACCTGGCCGTGGATTAAGCGATCGTCGATACGCGCCAGGCCGATTTTCATGTGATCGTTCGGCCCCAACGGCGCCTGAGGAGCAGCGGCTTTCGGGGCGGGTGCTGCGGGTTTTGCGGGTTCTTCTTGCGGTTTTTTCAGCGCTTTCACGCCTTCACGGCCGGTTTCCAACGCCAGCGCCACCAGTTCATCGAAAGCGGGGTTATCGTCCCGCGCCATGAAGGTTTCCACCAGCATCGGGATGTTGACCCCGGTGACGACCTCATAGTTGTCTTTATCGACCGCAATGCGGCTGGCGGCGTTGAACGGGCTGCCGCCCCAGGTATCCACCAGGAACAGCACGCCGCCGCTGGTATCCAATCCACTGATTTTTTCGTTGTACTTGACGATTAACGTTTCGGCATTCTCACCGGGAACGAAGTCTATAAAGGCGACGTTGTCCTGCTCGCCCAATAGCATCTCCGCCGTTTTCAGCAGTTGTTCCGCTGCAGCCCCGTGTGTGCCGATGATAATAGCTATTGCCACTCGCTACCTCCTCGTTGAACTCCAGGCACGGTGTATATCGTTCTTCCGTGCCGTCTTGGCAGTCACTTCCGCGGTTCAGATACATTATGGTAGAAAAAAAGAAACGCACGCCTAACATTTCTCACGCAGTTTCAAATGCCTGTGCGCGATACTTCACGAACGCGTCATTTATTTTAGTGAGTGAAAAAATATTTTTTGTGACGCTGCTCCGCTATTGAATGCTCGGATAAATCTTAACGGTCGTGGGCGAGATGACAGGGCGCAACCTTAAACCGCCGTTGAAAAAGCCGCTTTGTCCGCCAGAAAAATCCTGATACAGTAATTTCCTCTTTCATCACTAAGGAGTGAAGGGCCTCAGCCCTCCCTATGGACTGTCACCGAAGTTACTGTTTTTCCAGGTTTCACCCGCCACCTGCTGGCGTTACATATGCTGTTCGGCCGCTCGGCCACCACCCGGTAATCCCATCCCGTCACCTTGCTATTGTCGACTGCGCCCATGCAGCGGCGGCATCGTCACGTCTGAGCCTCCTGCGCTCGTTCCCACTTTTCTCTGGAGTCTGATATGGAATTTTTAATGGACCCCTCTATTTGGGCGGGGTTGCTTACGCTGGTGGTGCTGGAAATCGTGCTGGGCATCGACAACCTGGTGTTCATTGCCATTTTGGCCGACAAGCTGCCGCCGAAGCAGCGTGATAAAGCGCGCATCATCGGCCTGTCGCTGGCACTGCTGATGCGTTTGGGCCTGTTGTCGGTGATCTCCTGGATGGTGACGCTGACCACGCCGCTGTTCAGCGTCGGCGATTTCAGCTTCTCGGGCCGCGATCTTATCCTGCTGTTCGGCGGGGTGTTCCTGTTGTTCAAAGCCACCATGGAGCTGCATGAACGGCTGGAAGGGCAGACGCACCAGGACGGCGCCAACCGCGGTTACGCCAAGTTCTGGGCGGTGGTGGTGCAGATCGTCATCCTCGACGCGGTGTTCTCGCTCGATGCGGTGATTACCGCAGTGGGCATGGTGAACGATCTGCCGGTGATGATGGCGGCGGTGGTGATCGCGATGGCGGTGATGCTGTTGGCGTCCAAACCGTTGACTAACTTCGTTAACGCGCACCCGACCATTGTGGTGCTGTGCCTGAGCTTCCTGTTGATGATCGGCCTGAGCCTGATCGCCGAAGGCTTCGGCTTGCATATTCCTAAAGGTTATCTGTACGCCGCGATCGGCTTCTCGATCCTGATTGAATTGTTCAACCAGATCGCGCGTCGCAACTTCATCAAGCATCAGGCGCGTCGCCCGATGCGCGAGCGCACCGCGGAAGCGATCATGCGCCTGATGGGGCAGCAGCGCGCGCAGCAGACGGACGATGCGGTCGCCTTGCCGCGGGATGAAACCTTTGCGGAGGAAGAGCGTTATATGATCAGCGGCGTGCTGACGCTGGCCTCGCGCTCATTGCGCAGCGTGATGACGCCGCGCACCGAGATTTCCTGGGTCGATTGCGAGCGCTCTCGTGAAGAGGTGCGCGAACAGCTGCTGGACACGCCGCACAGTCTGTTCCCGGTGTGCCGCGATTCGGTGGATGAGATTGTCGGCGTGGTGCGCGCCAAGGATCTGCTGGTGGCGCTGGAGCAGGGTGAAGATATCGCCGAGTTCGCCGCCCGCACGCCGCCGATCGTGGTGCCGGAAACCATGGACGTCATCAAGCTGTTGGCGGTGCTGCGTCGCGCCAAAGGGCGTCTGGTGGTGGTCACCAACGAGTTCGGCGTCGTGCAAGGGCTGGTGACGCCGCTGGACGTGCTGGAAGCGATTGCCGGTGAATTCCCGGACGAAGATGAAACCCCGGACATTGTGGCGGAAGGCGACGGCTGGCTGGTGAAGGGCGGGACCGACCTGCACTCGCTGGAACAGGCGCTGGCCTGCGATGACCTGGTGAGCCCAACCGCGGACTACGCCACCCTGGCGGGGCTGCTGTTGGCCCACTACGGCCAGATGCCGGTGGTGGGGGATACTATCGAGCTGAACCACCTGCGTTTCGATATCGTCGACGTCTCCGAATACCGCATCGAACTGGTGCGTGTCACCCGCGTCGTCTTTGACGAGCCGACGCAGTCGTAACCCGTTCGCCGGAGGCTCAGGCCTCCGGCGGATCCTCTTGCGCATGTCTGACGCGCGATTCGTACTGCTGCAACCACAGCGGGAAAACGTGGATCGGCATCGGTTTGGCGAAATAATACCCCTGCAGGGCATTGACCTCGCGTGAGCGCAGATAGTCAGCCTGTTCCGCCGTTTCTACCCCTTCAGCCACCAACTTCAGCTTCAGCCGCTGCGCCAGCGTAATGATGGTGTCGGTCACCGTGGCGTTTACCGCGTCGGTGCCGATGGCCGCGGTAAACCCGCGGTCGATCTTCAACACGTCCGGGCTGAGGTTTTTCAGGTAGCTCAGCGAACTGTGGCCGGTGCCGAAATCGTCGATGGCCAGCATGATACCCATGTCTTTCAGCGTCCGGATCTGGTCATGCTGGATGGCCGACAGCGCGGTGCGCTCGGTCAGCTCCAGCATCAGTGACGGCATTGGGTGCGCCGGCAGCCAAATCTGGCGGATATCGTCGATGATGTTGAGCGTTTTAAAATGTTCGGCCGCGACGTTGATGCTGATATAGAACGACGGCCGCGGCGGGAATAGCTGCAGATTTTCCGTCACGGTGTTCATCAGATAGCGGGTCAGCGGAATGATCAGCTCATGCTGCTCGGCCAGCGGGATAAACACGTCGGGCGAGATCCACCCCTGCCGTTTCTTTTTCCAACGCAGCAGCATCTCGACGCCGGCGCAGCGGCCGGTATCGCTGTGAATGATCGGTTGGCAGTAAACGCGGAACTCCCGGTGGGTAATGGCATGGCCGATGTGATAAGACAGGCTCATACGGTTAGCGGTGAGCAGGTAGACCACATAGGCCGCCAGCAGGCTGATCAACAGCGCCAGAGGAATATGGCGCGGCAGTGCGGAAAACGCCAGCATGCCGACCTGCGGGCCGAACAGCGAAATCGAGAACGGGTACCGCTCGGAACCGGCGGTGTAACGCAGATCGTTGGTCAGGGTGTCGCGGCGCAGGATTTCACGGCGTCCGTATTCCAGGCTGCTGTCGGCTACGTTCAGCACCATTCGCTGAACATAAGGCTCCTGCGGTTCGAGTAAAAAGTTCGATAACAGCTCGATATTGAAGACGTGCAGAACGCCGCTGGTTCTATCGCCGGGGGAGGGTGTCCACATCACCAACGTGGGCAGTCCTTTGCTCACCGCCAACGAAGGGCGCAGCGCCAGCTTGACGTTGCTGTTGACGAAAATCGGCAGCACGGCGGCCAACTGATAATGACGGGCGCCAAACAGGCTGGAGCAGTAGATGACGCCATTTTTTACCAGCAGCATGGCGCGCAGCGCCTGATTTTGCGCAGCGCGAAAGCGTAGGGTCGATGAGACGTTCTCGCAGGGTTGTTCCAGCATGTCCATACTGCGTTCCGCCTGCAGCTGTGCGGGGGACAGCAGCTGGTCAATCTTGCCGACGGTGCGGGTGGCCAACGTTTGCTGGCTCTGCTCGATGCTTTTGACCTCTTGATAGTAACGGGTATACAGCGATACCAACAGAATAGCCGCGCCCACCGCTCCGGCCAGCAGCCAACGGTAGTAACGATATTGGGACGCGGCGAGGTGGGTCATCAACATCCGGTAAATCCTTGTTCGGTAATCCAGCTCCGAGTCACGGTCAGGCCATAGATCCTTAAGTTGCGCTCGGCTAATTCTAGCCTGAGGTTATACAAGATTGATGGTAACTCAGTAAATTATTTCGATTTGGCAAAACAGAAGGTCAATTTGCAGGCTAACCGCCGGATCGATGAGAAAAATGCAGGATTTTTTCTGGTGACATTGTCACAAAAACGCTCAATGAATTGATTACCCATAAAAAACCCCGCCAGGTGGCGGGGTTGTCGGTCAGTCGCATTGCACCTTGATAGCCAGGCCGCCGCGTGATGTTTCTCGATACTTGGCGTTCATGTCTTTGCCGGTTTCATACATGGTCTCGATCACCTTATCCAGCGAAACGCGCGGTTCGCTGGTGCGGCGCAGGGCCATGCGGGCGGCATTGATCGCCTTGACCGAGGCGATGGCGTTGCGCTCAATGCACGGCACCTGCACCTGGCCGGCGACCGGATCGCAGGTCAGACCCAGGTTGTGTTCCATGCCGATTTCCGCCGCCACGCATACCTGCTCAGGGCTGCCGCCCAGCAGTTCGGCCAGGCCGGCCGCCGCCATGGAGCAGGCAACGCCGACTTCACCCTGACAGCCGACTTCGGCGCCGGAAATGGAGGCGTTCATCTTGTACAGCGCGCCGATGGCGCCCGCCGCCATAAAGTAGCGGATATAGATGTCCGGGCTGACGGACTCGATGAAGTGATCGTAGTAAGCCAGCACGGCAGGCACGATGCCGCAGGCGCCGTTGGTCGGCGCGGTGACGACGCGGCCGCCGGCGGCGTTTTCTTCGTTAACCGCCAGCGCGAACATGTTGACCCAGTCGATCACGTTCATCGGATCGTTGGACAGTTTGTCCGACGCCACCAGCATGCGGCGCAGCGCGGAGGCACGGCGCGGCACGCGCAGCGGGCCCGGCAGCACGCCTTCGGTGTTCAGACCGCGATCGATGCAGGCGCGCATGGTTTGCCAGACGTTACCGAAGTAGGTGTCGATCTCTTGCTTGCTGTGCAGCGCCAGTTCGTTCTGCATCACCATGCCGGACAGCGACAGCCCGGTATCGCGACAGTGGTCGAGCATTTCGCGCGCGGAATTGAACGGATAAGGCATTTGCAGTTCTTGCTCGGCGGCCTTGCCGAAGTTCTCTTCATCGACGATGAAGCCGCCGCCGATAGAGTAATAGGTCTTGCTGTACACTTCTTTATCGCCGGCGAAGGCGTGGACCTGCATGCCGTTTTCGTGCAGCGGCAGGTTGTCGCTGCGGAAGACCATGCCGCCGTCGCGCGGGAAATCGACTTCATGCAGGCCGTTGGCCAGCATCAGGCGTTGACGTTGTTCTACATCGCGAATAAAACCCGGAATGCTATCGATATCGACGGTGTCCGGCATGTTGCCGGCCAGGCCGAGAATGATAGCGATATCGGTATGGTGACCTTTGCCGGTCAATGAGAGTGAGCCGTAAACGTCTACGGCAACACGCGTGATAGAAGGCATCAGGCCTTTATTTACCAGATCGTCGACAAACTGTTTGCCGGCTTTCATCGGTCCAACCGTATGAGAGCTGGACGGGCCGATGCCGATCTTAAACATGTCGAAAACGCTAATCACGCTAAAACTCCTTAAAGAGACGTATTGTTATGGCTGCGGCGGTTAAAAACCGCGCAGGGAACAGCGATATTGTAAAAGGGCCGTGCGGGTTCGGCTGCCTTTTTCGCATGAAATTAAATAATCCGTGGTGTCGCTTTTTTTACTGATTACCCGGGGCGAACCCTTGTGCGGGGCATCCGCTTTCGCCCAAGCTCCATTAACGGTAATCGCGCCAGCTTTCCTTGCTGAACGCCGCCGGCTTAATCCCTGTTTCTACAGTGGTTTATCTCGGGCGGTGGTATTTTACAGGTATTTCGTAAGGTTTAAGAGAGGGTTTACAGTTTTTTTAAAACCATTCAACCGGAACGGTAGTTGAAAAAGCGATCAAATGAAGTGATTTCGATCGCTTTACCCGCAGCGGAGGCCGGCAACCGTGCCAGATTGCGAGTCAGATCACGCAATGCCGGCTAAATACTGACTTGCTGCGCCAGGCGGCGAATGATGGCGGCGGTCAGCCCCCAGATAAACTGGCTGTGGTACCAGGAAAGGTAAATCCGGTGCGTATGGCCGGCGCGATGAATGTCCAGCGGGTAGTAACGCGACAGGGTCAGCGCCTCCCGCAAAGGCATTTCAAACACGTCAGCCACTTCGCCTTCGTTGGCGCGGAACTGCACGTCCGGCGAGACCAGGCCGACGATAGGCGTGACCTGAAATCCGGTGCTGCTGTCGAGCGGCGCCATTTGGCCGAGTATGGTAACCGCCTGCGGCGGTATCGCCACTTCTTCCTGCGCTTCTCGCAGCGCCGTTACGATCGCCGACCCGTCTTCAGCGTCGGTTTTACCGCCGGGGAAGGCCACCTGGCCGGCATGTTTGCGCAGCGAGTCGGCGCGGCGGGTCAACAGCAGCGTTGGCTCGGCGCGACAGACGATCGGGATCAGCACCGCGGCCGGGCGCACATTGTGCGAGATCTGCGCCGCCTGCGGCAGCTGCAGTTGGAAACGGCTGATAAAGGCGTGCAGTGAGGCCGGTGCATTTGGTGGGATCACGATTGGGCGCACTCCCCGAGCTGCGGCAGAATGCGGCCAACCTTGTCGAAGGTCTCCTGATATTCCGCCTGTTCCTGGCTGTCCGCCACGATGCCGCCGCCGGCGGAGCAATGGATGCGGCCGTTTTCGGTGACGAGCGTGCGAATAGTGATGTTGGTGTCCATGGTGCCGCAGGCGCTCAGGTAACCGATGCTGCCGCAATAGGCGTTGCGACGCTGCGGCTCCAGTTCTTCGATGATTTCCATCGCCCGCACCTTGGGCGCGCCGGTGATCGAGCCGCCGGGAAAGCAGGCGCGCAGCAGTTCGGTCGCCGAGGCGGTGTCCGGCAGGGTTGCGGTGATGGTGCTCACCAGGTGGTGCACCGCCGGGAACGGCTCCACGATGAACAGTTCCGGCACGCGCACGCTGCCGGGCTGGGCGACGCGGCCGATATCGTTGCGCAGCAGATCGACAATCATCAGGTTTTCAGCGCGATCTTTGGGCGAACCGGCCAAACGACGAGCCTGTGCGGCGTCTTGTTCCGCGTCCGCCAGCCGCGGCAGCGTGCCCTTGATCGGGCGGGTTTGGATGCGCTGCTGCTCCAGCCACAGAAAGCGCTCGGGAGAAACGCTCAACACGCTGTTGTGAGGCAGACGCAAGAACGCGGAGAACGGCGCGCGGTTGCTGGCGCTCAATTGGCAAAACGCCTGCCATTCATCTCCCTGATAGTCTGCGGAGAATCGCTGCGCCAGATTGATTTGGTAACAGTCGCCGCTGCGCAGGTAGTGCTGAATGCGTTGGAACTTCTCGCCGTACTGCTGCCGGCTCATATTGGCGCGCCAATCGCTCAGCAGTGTGAAAGGGCGTGCCGCAGGCGCGGTTTGGCTATTGAGCCAGCGCCAGCGCTGTTCCACGTCGCCATAGCTGAGCAGCGTCAGCGTTTGCAGCCGGTGGTCGGCGATCAGCGCCCAGTCATAAATGCCCACCGCCATGTCCGGTAAGGCGAGGTCGGCTTCGGCCAACTGCGGCAAGCTTTCCACCCGCCGCCCAAGATCGTAGCCGAACAGCCCCAGGGCGCCGCCCTGAAACGGCAGATCCGGATTAAAGGCCGGTTGCCAACCTTGCGCCACCATCTGCTGTTGCAACAACTCAAACGGATCTTGTTGCGACCGTATTGTTACGTCGTCACTTGCGATTTCTGTGGTGGCGCCATGAGTCGTGAGAGTAATGCGCGGCTGCGCGACCAGAATATCGAAGCGGTTGTGCGAATGGTCGGCAAAGCCTGAGTGCAGCAGCATCGCCCAAGGCCGCGATGAAAGCGGGGCAAAAAGCGTCATCAGGGCGCTGCGATGGTAGGGCAAAGACTTTATGTTTGGGGCGGTTACGCTCATGAACGTCAATAAACCTGGCTGTGAAGACGGCAATATCTGGCGGCTAGTGTGCCATAGACGGCCATGGCATGCATGTTTTGCCAGGCGAGACATGCAGCACACCTCACATAAACGGCAGTTCAATAAACCTGAAATAAGGCATTTTTTGCGCCATTGTTTATACTTCGATATGTTAAAAATTTAACGTCAAAATAACTGGAAGCATTTTTCACCGAGGGCGCAAGACCCGAGAAATATAAAGACAACTCGTTAATTTCACACTTTTATTGTTGCTCGCTTTTATTAAGCGGGCGATGCGAAACGGTTTTGCCTGTGTTTTTTAAGGTGGCCGTCTTGTGAAAGTTATTCCTTGTTGTGGAACGCTTTTCTTGTAGAAAGCATGAAAAGACAAACAAGATGAATCTTATTTGGCTCGCGGCGGAAATGTGAATGTTCGCGTCATATTTCGCTCGGGCGCTGAAGCGATTGCTATTTTTCAAAAAAATAAAATTATCATTTTGTTACATTATTATTGAAGAGCTGCCTATGTCGTTAATGCTGAGCGTCATTGTCCCGATGCACAATGCGGGAGAACTGTTAGAACCTTTCCTGGCTTCGTTGCTTGCCCAACGAGAACAGCGGTTGGAGGTGATCATCGTTAACGATGGTTCCACCGACGGTTCGGGGGAGGTCGCCCACCGCTATGCGGCGGCGCATCCGCATATTCGGGTTATCGATCAGGCGAACGCCGGCGTTTCCAATGCGCGTAATGCCGGGCTCGCCGTTGCCCGAGGAAAATACGTGGCGTTTCCCGACGCTGACGATCTGTTGGCGCCGGAAATGTATTCCACGCTGCTCGAGCAGGCCGAACGGCACCAATTAGACGTGATGCAATGCAATGGCGAACGCTATTTTGCCAGCGAGGACGAATTGCAGCCGATTTTTCCTCAGGAGCGTTTACGCACCACTGATGTTATCACTGGCGTTCAATGGTTCGAACGCGCGTTGAAATCGCGAAAGTTTATTCACGTTGTGTGGTTGGCAATATATCGTCTCGATTTTATCCGCCAGCATCGGCTCTATTTTGAACCGGGCTTACATCACCAGGATATTCCCTGGACGACGGAGGTCATGTTTAATGCCAAGCGGGTCAAATATTTAAGCACGCCGCTGTACCGCCAACGGGTGCACGACAAGTCGATCAGCAATCGCCGCCGCACCGGCAAGGCTAACGTGGATTATCAGCGCCACTATATGAAAATCGTCGAAATGCTGGAGCGGCTCAACCTGCGTTATGCGAGCACCATCGCCATTCGGCCGGCTTTTCATTGGCAGATCACCCGTGAAGCGCTGGGGATTTGCCACAGCATTCGCCGTGAGCCGGATCCGGCCGCTCAGAATCAGATTACCGAAGAGTTTTACCAACGTGGCATCGACAGAGCGATGCTCGCCAATGCGCGCGGCGTGAAGCAGGGGTGGCATGTCATGCTGTGGCGGCACCGTTTAAAGCAGTGGCGCAACGATAACGGCTGTTCACAGCCGGCCTGAGGCACAAGACGTTGGGATCCGCCGCGTTAGCGCGTATACTCCTTCTCCCTTTTGCCGGAGAGAACGACACATGCATGCAGGTATGCCATTACTGAGCCACGCGGAGCAGCAGGAAGCGGCGGATCGCATCCATCAGCTGATGGAACAGGGCATGAGCAGCGGTGAGGCCATTGCTCGCGTTGCGCAGGAAATTCGTGAGAAGCATCAGGGCGCTCATGTCGCGGTGCTGTTCGATGACGAAGACGAACAGCAGGATGCCGCGCCGGAGGCGTCGCGGGATGACGATGCTGAAGAAGACGAAGACTATTGATGTTATCGGGGCCGCGCAAGCGGCCCCGTCAGTTTTAGCGGTTGACCGCTACGGCGGCGGCGGCCTGTTTCGCCAGCTCCACCGCGAGTTCCGTGGTGTCCGCCGTCGCCAGCGCTACACCCAGGCGGCGCTGGCCGGCGATTTCCGGCTTGCCGAACAGACGCAGCTGGTTGTGCCCGCTCAGCGCGTTTTCCAATCCGCTGAAGCGCACATCGGTGCTGGTGAGCTGTGGCAGGATCACCGCCGAAGCGGAAGGGCCGAACTGGCGGATAGCGCCGATCGGCAAACCGAGAAACGCGCGCACGTGCAGGGCGAACTCAGACAGATCCTGTGAAATCAACGTGACCATGCCGGTATCGTGTGGGCGTGGCGACACTTCGCTGAAGATCACGTCGTCGCCACAGACGAACAGCTCCACGCCGAACAGCCCGAAGCCCCCCAGGGCCTTCACCACTTTCTCGGCGATAGCCTGGGCCCGGCTCAGCGCCGTAGCCGACATGCGTTGCGGCTGCCAGGACTCGCGGTAATCCCCATCCTCCTGACGGTGCCCGATCGGCTCACAGAAATGCACGCCATCCACGGCGTTGATGGTCAGCAGCGTAATTTCAAAATCAAATCTTACCAGCCCTTCGACGATCACCCGGCCACCGCCGGCACGGCCGCCCTGTTGGGCGTAATCCCAGGCGCTTTGCAGCTGTTCGGGCGTGCGGATCAGGCTCTGGCCTTTGCCGGAAGAGCTCATCACCGGTTTGACGATGCACGGGTAGCCGATATGCTCAACCGCCTGGCGGAAAGCGATTTCACTGTCGGCAAAGCGGTAGCTGGAGGTGGGAAGACCGAGATCTTCCGCCGCCAGACGGCGGATGCCTTCACGGTTCATGGTCAGGCGTGTGGCTTCGGCGCAGGGCACTACGCGGTGGCCGTGGCGTTCAAGCTCGACCAGCATGGCGGTGGCGATCGCTTCGATTTCGGGAACGATATAGTCCGGCCGCTCGTGTTCGATGACGGCTTTCAACGCGTCACCGTCCAGCATATTGATGACGTGGCTGCGGTGCGCCACATGCATGGCCGGCGCATCGGCGTAGCGATCGACGGCGATCACCTCCAGACCGAGGCGCTGGCATTCAATGGCGACTTCTTTACCCAGCTCGCCGGAGCCGAGCAACATGACGCGGGTGGCGGAAGGGCGCAGGGCGGTTCCAATCGTTAACATAGTTTCGTACCTGGATCGGTGAAAGTAAGCGGATTGATGATCGGCGGGCAGTATATACGAAAACGATTGCGCGCGCAGCCGCCGCGCCGGTTTTGTTGCTAACTGGCTGTTTTTATAACAAACAGAAATATTTGCCCTGTATGAGCGATTGTGCGTTAATAACCGACGGCGAAAGAAGGCCTACTTATTTAAAGGTTTTCGCGTCTCGTGCCGTCAAGGCAGGTTTATCAAGTAAAGGAAACACAAATGAGCAAGATCACTGGTCACGTTAAATGGTTCAACGAAAGCAAAGGTTTCGGCTTTATCACCCCTGCCGACGGCTCTAAAGACGTTTTCGTTCATTTCTCCGCTATCGTCAGCGATGGTTTCAAGACCCTGGCTGAAGGCCAGCAGGTTGAGTTCTCCATCCAGGACAGCCAACGTGGCCCAGCCGCAGCCAACGTCGTTGCGATTTAACGACTGCGTTGCCAAGAAACCCGCCGCCGGCGGGTTTTTTTATGCCCGCACCCCGTAACGCCGCCCATCTCTGTTATCATTTACCGCTGATTCGGCGCTTACCTGCGGGCGCGCCGCCATTCCATTCGTCACATAAGAGTTATCGCCGTGAGCACAGTTTCTTTTTCTTCCCTGCCGCTGCCAGCCGAACAGTTGGCCAACCTCAACGAACTGGGGTACGCCGAAATGACGCCGGTACAGGCCGCCGCATTGCCCGCCATCCTGCAAGGGCGGGACGTGCGCGCCAAGGCGAAAACCGGCAGCGGTAAAACGGCGGCCTTCGGCATTGGTCTGCTGAACAGTATCGTCGTCGGTCAGGTCGCCACGCAGGCGCTGGTGCTCTGTCCCACCCGCGAGCTGGCCGATCAGGTGAGCAAAGAGCTGCGTCGCCTGGCGCGTTTTACGCAAAACATCAAGATCCTGACGCTGTGCGGCGGCCAGCCGATGGGGCCGCAGCTCGATTCGCTGGTGCATGCGCCGCACATCGTGGTGGGGACGCCGGGCCGTATCCAGGAACACCTGCGCAAGAAAACGCTGCAGCTGGACGAGCTGAAGGTGCTGGTGCTGGATGAGGCCGATCGCATGCTGGACATGGGGTTCGCCGACGACATCGACGATGTGATCAGCTATACGCCGCCGCAACGTCAGACGCTGCTGTTTTCCGCCACGTACCCGGCAGGCATCGAGCGCATCAGCGCGCGCGTTCAACGCCAGCCGCTGAGCGTCGAGGTGGGCGATGGCGAAGCGCAGACCTCCATCGAACAACGCTTTTATGAGACCACGCGCGATCAGCGCCCAGCGCTGCTGGTGTCGGCCATTCGCTATCATCAACCCGCGTCCTGCGTGGTGTTCTGCAATACCAAGCGCGACTGTCAGACGGTGCTTGAGGCCCTGGAGGCCCGCGGCATCAGTGCGCTGGCGCTGCATGGCGATCTGGAACAGCGCGACCGCGACCAGGTGTTGGTGCGTTTCGCCAACCGCAGTTGCCGGGTATTGGTGGCGACCGACGTCGCCGCACGCGGGCTGGATATTAAAGAGCTGGAGCTGGTGGTCAACTACGAGCTGGCGTTCGATCCCGAAGTGCATGTGCACCGTATTGGCCGTACCGGCCGCGCCGGCATGAGCGGGTTGGCGATCAGCCTGTGCACGCCGCAGGAAATGGCGCGTGCGCACGCGATTGAAGACTATCTGCATATGAACGTCGACTGGTCGCCGGTGTCCGAGCTGAGCGGGGCGGCCAACGGCTCGCTGGAGGCGGAAATGGTGACGCTGTGCATCGACGGCGGCCGCAAGGCGAAGATCCGTCCCGGCGATATTCTCGGGGCGCTGACCGGTGATGCCGGGCTGACGGCGGCGGAAGTGGGCAAGATCGATATGTTCCCGGTGCATGCCTATGTCGCGATCCGCAAAGCCAGCGCGCGCAAGGCGCTGCAACAGTTGCAGCAGGGCAAAATCAAAGGCAAAAGCTGCAAGGTGCGGCTGCTGAAATAAGCCGAAGGCGGGCGGCGGTTTGCCTTCCCGCCACGATCTATTTATACTGTATATAATAACAGTAATTTGAGTATTTGAGGACGCACGCATGGCGGTTGAAGTTAAATATGTGGTGGTGAGAAACGGTGAGGAAAAAATGACTTTCGCGAGCAAGAAAGAAGCCGACGCCTACGACAAAATGCTGGATCTGGCGGACAACCTTGGGGAGTGGCTGCAGCAGGCGCCGCTGAACCTGGATGACGAACAGCGCGAAGGGCTGAGCTTCTTCCTGGCGGAAAACAAGGATGCGCTGGGCCTGATTCTGCGCGGCGCATCGCCGGCGGAAACCCTCAAGAAACCGGCGGAAAGCAAAGCGAAAAAAGCGGACTCTACCCCAAAAGAGGGATCTGCGTCAGAAAAGCAGGCGGCATAATGACTTATGTTGCGGTGTTGTGATGAAAAAGGATCTAAAATGAGCCGTGAAATAACTTTCTTCAGCCGCTTTGAGCAAGACATTCTGGCCGGGCGTAAAACCATCACCATTCGGGATGCCAGTGAATCGCATTTTGAACCGGGCGAGGTATTGCGCGTTAGCCGCAATGAGGACGGCGTATTTTTCTGCTTTATCGAAGTGCTGTCGGTAACGCCGGTGCGCCTGGATGCGCTGACCGAACGCCACGCACAGCAGGAGAACATGTCGCTCGGCGAACTGAAGCAGGTGATCAAGGAAATCTATCCGGGCCTGGATGCGCTGTTTGTCATTGAGTTCGTCAAACGGTAACCCTTTGCCGAAGCCCTGTTGTGAGCCAGGGATGGGCGCCCGGATAGCGCTAATCACAACGGGAGGACATATGAAAAAAACGGGTTTGGCTATCGCCTTGTTGGCCATGATGGGAGCATCGACGACGGTGTGGGCGCAGGATCACGAACAGCGCGCCGCCAAGGTGGGGCAGTGTGCGGGCCTGCAGCCGGCGGATATCGCCGCCCAGGTCAAGCGCGACTTCTTGCAGAACCGCATTACGCGCTGGGAGTCGGACAAAAAGCTGCTGGGTACCGCAACGCCGATTGCCTGGGTTAGCCCGGATGCCATCAGCGGCAAGGATCAGGTATGGCAGGTGCCGTTGACGGTGCGTGGCACCAAGGCAGATAAAACCTACAACGTGACGCTCAACTGCAACACCGGCGAAATCGCCTACAGCGCCCCACAGTAACGCTTTCCCGGCAGTAAAAAGCCCGCCGAGCGGCGGGCTTGATGTTCTCAGGCGGCGTCAGTCGCTGAACGGGATCACCAATTCCCCCGGTTTCACTTCCAACCCTTTCGCCAGTTTTTTCGCCAGCGCTTCGGTTTTGCTGTTGTCAGGATTCAGCACATAAGCCGGCTTTTGGTCGAAGTAGGATTTCAGCGACTGGTTCAGATACGGCGTCAGCGCTTTCATCACCGTCTGCATTTTTTCCGGTTGCACGCTGTAATCGGTCAGCTCCATGTCCTTCAGGAAAATGGCGCCCTGCGCCCGGTCATAAACCGGCTGCGCCTTCAGCGTCAGCTTCAGATCAGCGGTCTGCGGGCCGAGAATCGACGTGATGTTGACCTTGGCGTCGCCGGAAAGGGTGACTTTACCCGGTTCGCTGCGGCCGATCTGGCTTTGCAACTGAGTCAGCACGATGTTGGCGTCCAGCAGGCCGGGCACGCCGATTTGCTTCTGATAGTCGTTATGTTTCTGCAGGTAGTCATTCACTTCCTGCTCACTCAGGGTGTACTGGGTCAGTTGATTGCAACCGGCCAATACGCCGGCGAACAGCAGGGCGGCTGCGCCCATCAGGATCTTCTTCATTAATGCCTCATTGCGACTGCTGGCGAAAAGTGCTGCAGATAATTGATTAATCATTATAAACGCTCCGCCTGCGCGTGAAAACGGCAGGCGGCGGTATGGCGGGAATAGTGCGCGTAAAACAGGGCGAGACCTATCGGATAACGCCGAAAGCGTCAGCGCCGTAATCGCAGCGCCAAGAGGATCACGCCGGCCAGGCAGGCTGCGCCTCCCAACAGCGGGAACAGCGGAATGCCCCACAGCCGCAGCGACGAATGCATCAGATAAGGCGCCAGCCCCAGGGCAAAAGCGGCGGTGACGATGGCGATGGCCAGGGTAACGGCGCTGCGCTCCAGCGCTTTGCTCAACTGACCGAGGTTCTTGACGTTAATGTCGGCATTGAGCTGCCCGCGTTTCAGGCGGCGCACCAACAGCCGCAGGGTTTGCGGCAGCTCCTCTCCGGCGTCGAGCGCTTCCCCGCCCAGGGCCAAGAGTCGTTGGCGCACGGCGTCAGGGGCATAGCGTTGCAGCACCGTTTGTTGCAGCATCGGTTTGAGCGTGGCGACGATGTCAAAGGCCGGATCCAGCCGGTGCAGCACGCCGTCGGCGGTGATTAAGGCCTTGAACAGCAGCACCAGATCCGGCGGCAGCGCCAGCTGGTGCTCACGCGCCATCACCAACAGGTCAGTGAGGGCTTTGCCGAGCGTTAGGGAGGCGGCGGCCTGCTTGTCGAGAAAGTTTTGCGCCGCCAGCTCCAGGTCCATCAGATCCAGCGGTTCGCTGTCCGACCAGGCGATCAGCGTGTTGACGATGCCTTCGGACTGACGATCGGCGATGGCCTGCAGCAGCAGGAGCAACTGGTTGCGCCGCCGTTCGGACAGCTGGCCCACCATGCCGAAGTCGATGAAGCCGACGCGATCGCCGCTCAGCGCCATCACGTTGCCGGGGTGCGGATCGGCGTGATACAGCCGGTGCTCCAGCACCATGCTCATAAAGGCGCGGGCGCCGCGCCGCGCCAGCAGCGGGCCGTCAAATCCCGCTTCCGCCAACTGCCGGGGGTTCTCCGGCGCGGTGCCGGGCAAGTATTCCTGCACTAACAGACGCGGAGAAGACCATTGCCAATAGATTTTCGGCACGACCACGTCGGGTTCACGCGCAAACATGCCGGCGACGCGATCGCAGTTATGCCCTTCATGGGTCAAATCCAGTTCATGATTGAGCGCCGTCGCCAGCGCTCTGACCATCTGCCGTGGTCGATAGCGCGCCAGCGCCTGACTCTGCTGCTCCACGGTTTCCGCCAGCGAGGCCAGCAGCCGCAGATCGGCGTGAATGGTTTTTGCCAGGCCGGGGCGCAGCACTTTCACCACTACCTGTTCGCCGCTGTGCAGGCGCGCGCGGTAAATTTGCGCCATCGACGCCGCGGCCAGCGGTGTGCGATCGAATTCGGCAAACAGCTGCTCGGGATCATCCCCGAGATCGGCGATGATCTGCGGCGCCAGCATTTCCCATGGCAACACCGCCGCCTGGCTGTGCAGACGATCCAGTTCGTCGGTCCAGGCCGGATCCAGCAGGTCAGAACGCGTGGCCAGGATCTGGCCGAATTTGACGAAGGTTGGGCCGAGCGCCTCGAGCGCTTCGCGCAGCCGCTGAGGAAGGGGCTGCGCGCTCTGCCGTGCGGGCTCACTGCGGGCGCCACGCAGCAACGCCCCCAGGCCCAGCAGGCGCAGAACGTCTTGCAAACCATAACGAATCAGAACGGAAGTAATTTCCTTCAGCCGCGCCCGATCGCGAGCGGTGGCGAGCACCATTTTCAGCATCAGTACGCCATATCCTTTTTGTGACTGTCGAACGTTATTGTTCCATATCCAGCAGCAACGGCACTTCGCTGCGCTGCGCCATGCGGTTGCGGTAGGCTTCCACGTTGTCCGGCAGGGCAACCCCGGCGACGATCGACAATGAGCGCAGCAGCGGGAACAGATGAATATCGTCCTCAGAAAGCTCGCCGTTCACGGCGTCGGCGGAGACGATCAGCGGTGACAGCGTTTGCAGGTCGGCCTCCAGTTCGGCGATCAAATCGGCGCTGTTGGCGAGATGCTCGGCGAAATTACCGATTGACGCCTGCTTTTTATCGATAAAGTAACGGCGGGCGCTGTCGGTGGCAAATTCTTCGAAATCGGCATGCGCAATACGCGGCAACAGCAATTTGGCCGCATAACTGTCGACCCGGCGCAACCACTCGGCGATGGCCGGGGTGGTGCGGCCGGTCAGCACCGGTTTGCCGTCCAAGCCATCGACATAGCGCACGATATCCAGGCTTTCCGGCATCGCTTCGCCGTCGTCTTTGATCAGGATCGGCACCATTTTTTTGCCAATCAGATTGAACGGGGTCGTCTCATCGTCGTTGAGCAACGTGACCAGGCGAATCGGCAGATGTTTCAGGCCGAAAATCATGCGGGCTTTAACGCAGAATGGGCAATGATCGTAAATGAACAGTTTCATGCTTGCTCCGGGTTGTCAGGTTTTAACAGCAATAGTTACCACAGCTTATCGAGGCTGTCTTGAAACGCGTGTGTTGGATGGTGCGTTATTGCGATATTGCCCGCGCAACAGGCGCGGGCGAGGAGTGCTATTTCTTGACCGGTACCGAGTTGAGCACATCGATCAGGTGAATGCGGGCTTGTTCCAAATCGATCTGATCGCGTTCGTTGGCGGCGGTGACGACTTGCAGCTGTTTGATAATATCGTTTTTCAGGCCGGCGTCGCTGGCGAGGATATGCGCCAGCGCCTTTTCCACCAGAGTGGAGCGCGCATAAATCATGCGCAAGTTCAGTATCATATGTTCGAGTAGTTGCGGTAATTTGGCTTCTTCGCTCATGCCGACGGGCTCCTGTGGGTGTTTTTACTAACAGGATAGCAGCTGTTGCCGATTCGGCCGGATTTCTATGGCGTTAGCCGCCGCGCAGTATCACCGACGCGTTGCGCCGCGGGCTGAATTGCCAGTACAGCGCCAGCAGCGTGGCGAAGCCTACGGCGCCGAGCAGCAGCCAGGGCAGCTCCGGCATGTTCATCATCCGCCCGGTATCGTACATCCAACCGCCGCCGGTATATCCCAACGCACCGCCCAACGCCAGCCCGAGGCGGCTGAAGCCCATGTAGCTGCCGCGCGCCCGCGGATCGGCCAGCGACGCGCTGAGCGTTTCGCGCGCCGGCTCGGCGATGATCGAACCCAGATAGAAACAGCAGATCAGCGTGAACACGCCTTGCAGGCTGCTGGCAAGGCCGATCGGCAGCAGGCTGAGCGTCATCAGCAGCAGGCCCGCCATCAGGCGTTGTTCAAGCCGAAAATGTTTTTCACCCCAACGCGCCAGCGGATAGAGCAGCGACAGCGACAGCGCCGCTTCGATCGCGTACATCCATTTCACCGCCGCCGGTGAGCCGGCAATTTCATTGACCACGATCGGCAGCATCAGCATCACCTGTACCGCCAGCATATAGTAGCCGGTCAGCGTCAGGACATAGGTGAGGAAGCGGCGATCGCGCACGACCCGCAACATGCCTTCTTTCATCGGCACGCGCACGGTGGAGATGCGATAAGCCGGCAGTAACCAGGCGTTCCAGCCGGCGGCCAGCACGAAGATCGCCGCCCCGACCCAGCAGACAAAGTGGAAATCGTATTGCAGCAGCCAACTGCCGATCAGCGCGCCGACTACCGCGCCGGCGCTGTCCTGCATTATCAACAGCGAGAAAAAGCGGCCGCGTTCGTGCGGACGGGTCAGTTTGATCACCAAAGCGGTACGCGGCGGATCGAACAGCGTGCCGCCGAGGGCCGACAGCGCGCAGGAGAACCACAGGATCCACGGCGCATCGGCCATCGCCATGGTGGCGAAACCGGCGGCGCGCAGCAGCATGCCGGTGACGATCATCGGCTTGGCGCCAAAGCGATCGGCGACCGCGCCGCCAAAGATGCCGAGCCCTTGTTGCAGCAACTGACGCAAACCCAGCGCGATGCCGACGATCAGCGCCGCCCATCCCAGCTGATCGACGAAGCGGATCGAAATAAGCGGGAACACGACAAAGAAGCCTAAAACCACCAGCAGGTTGTCGAGCAACAGAAAATATTTACCCAAGCTGCGCGCTTGCGACACCAGAGACATGCATCACCATGAGCAATTAAGAGAGAGGGGGAAGGCAACCCCACCATTCTCTACCCAATTGGCGGACGGCGACAGGGGCGGAGTAGATAATATTTTTTTATCGTCAAGGTGTTACCTGAACTGCAAAATTGGCGGAAAAACGCCGTAAAACGCGTATTCGGCGATTTACTGAGCGGCCGGTATTTTACCTCGGGGGCGGCCTACGGTTATATTGAATGCAAGGGAGCGCGGTTCTGAGGCGCTATTGGCAACATAAAGTCATGGCCTCAGATTGGCGTCGGATAATTATCCACGAGGCTTCCTAATAAATACTTCTTATCGAACCGTTTTGACCGCGGGGGAAATGATGTTCGGCTACCGCTCTGCATCGCCAAAAGTACGTCTTACTACCGACCGGATGGTGGTCCGTTTAGTGCATGAACGGGACGCCTATCGTCTGGCGGACTATTATGCCGAGAACCGGACCTTTCTCAAACCCTGGGAGCCGGTGCGCGATGAAAGCCATTGTTATCCGTCCGGCTGGCAGGCGCGCCTGGGGATGATCGCTGAAATGCAAAAGCAGGGCAGCGCCTACTATTTTATCCTGCTCGATCCGGAAGAGCAGGAAGTCCGCGGCGTGGCGAACTTCAGCAACGTGTTGCGCGGTTCGTTTCACGCCTGCTTCCTCGGTTATTCGCTGGGGGAGAAATGGCAGGGGCAGGGGTTGATGTTCGAAGCCTTGCAGTCCGCCATCCGCTATATGCTGCGCCAACAGCGCATGCACCGCATCATGGCCAACTATATGCCGCATAACCAGCGCAGCGGCGCATTGCTGACGCGTCTGGGATTCGAACGCGAAGGTTACGCCAAAGATTACCTGCTGATCGACGGCAAGTGGCAAGACCACGTTTTGACGGCATACACCAATAAAGAGTGGCTACCCCCACGTTGAGGCCAAACGATGAAATATGAATTGAACGCCAAAGAGGCCCGGGTCATCGGCTGCCTGTTGGAAAAACAGGTGACGACGCCGGACCAATACCCGCTTTCGCTTAACGCCATTACCCTGGCCTGTAACCAAAAGACCAACCGCGAGCCGGTGATGGATCTGAGCGAAAGCGAGGTGCAGCAACTCCTCGATCTGTTGCTGCGCAAACATTTCCTGCGCACCCTCAGCGGGTTCGGCAATCGGGTCGTGAAATACGAGCAGCGGTTTTGCAATTCCGAGTTTGGCCAGCTGAAGCTCTCTCCCGCCGAACTGGCGGTGATCGCCACCTTACTGCTGCGCGGCGCGCAAACGCCGGGCGAGCTGCGCACGCGCACCAACCGAATGCACGAGTTCAGCGATGTCAGCGAGGTCGAACAGGTGCTGCAGCAGTTGACCACGCGCGAAGACGGCCCGTTCGTGGTGCGCCTGGCGCGCGAGCCGGGCAAGCGCGAAAGCCGCTTCATGCATCTGTTCAGCGGGCCAATCGATGAGGCGCCGCCGGCGCTCGAGTCGGAGATCGACGGTGAATTGAGCGCCAGGGTCAGCGCGTTGGAAAACGACGTGGCGGAGCTGAAACGGCAGGTGCAGCAACTGTTGGCGAGGGAAACGCATGACTAAATTGCGCGTGGGCGTGGTGGGGCTGGGCAGCATCGCGCAGAAGGCCTACCTGCCGATCCTCAGTCAGGCGGCGGACTGGACGCTGGTGGGCGGCTTCTCGCCTAATCAACAGAAAGCGCAGCCGCTGTGCGACAGCTACCGCATGGCCTGTTTCCCTCGGCTGGACAGCTTGGCCGAACAGTGCGATGCGGTCTTTGTCCACAGCAGCACCGCCAGCCATTTTTCGGTCATTGGCGAGCTGCTTAACCGTGGCGTACATGTTTACGTCGATAAGCCGCTGGCGGAAACGCTGGAGCAGGGCGAGCAGTTGCTTGAGCTGGCCGAGCGGCGGGGCAAAACGCTGATGGTGGGGTTCAACCGCCGTTTCGCGCCGCTTTACCGCCAACTCAAGCAGCAAATGAATCAGCCCGCCTCCATTCGCATGGATAAACATCGGGCGGACAGCGTCGGCCCTCACGATCTGCGTTTTACCCTGTTGGATGATTACCTGCACGTGGTGGACACCGCCCTGTGGCTGGCGGGCGGAGGCGAGCAACTGCTGAGCGGCAGCGTGCGCGCCAACGCTGCAGGCGAGATGCTGTACGCCGAGCACCACTTCGCCTGTGGCGATACGCTGGTGACGACCAGTATGCATCGCCGCGGCGGCAGCCAGCGCGAAAGCGTGCAGGCGGTGACAGACGGCGCGCGGTATCAGTTGACCGATATGCGCCACTGGCTGCGCGAAGATGCGCAGGGCGAGTTGGAACAGCCGGTGCCGGGTTGGCAAAGCACGCTGGTGCAACGCGGTTTCGACGGGGCTGTGCGGCATTTCCTCTGCGCCGTCGCCAATCAGAGCGCGCCGGAAACCGGCGGCGAGCAGGCGCTGGTTGCGCAGCGGGTGGTCGAGCGTTTGTTACGCGATAACTCTATGTAACATATGGCGGTAGCTATTCTTTTCCGGATGCGTAAACTGAGCCGATTGTTTCACTGACGCCTGCTGTTGCAGGCGTTGATATTTACGGTACCTATCAGACAACCACATGAACCTACTCAAATCATTGGCTGCCGTCAGCTCGATGACGATGTTTTCGCGGGTGTTGGGCTTTGCCCGCGATGCGATCGTCGCGCGCGTGTTCGGGGCCGGCATGGCAACGGACGCCTTCTTCGTGGCGTTCAAACTTCCTAACCTGCTGCGTCGTATCTTTGCCGAAGGCGCATTTTCGCAGGCTTTCGTGCCGATCCTGGCGGAATATAAGAGCCAGCAGGGCGAGGAAGCGACGCGCACCTTTATCGCCTATGTCTCCGGGCTGTTGACGTTGGTGCTGGCGGTGGTGACGGTGCTGGGGATGCTGGCCGCGCCCTGGGTGATCTATATCACTGCGCCGGGCTTTACCGATACGCCCGACAAGTTTGCGCTGACGTCGGCGCTGCTGCGCATTACCTTCCCCTATATTCTATTGATTTCGCTGGCCTCGCTGGTGGGGGCGATCCTCAATACCTGGAACCGTTTCTCGATCCCGGCCTTTGCGCCAACGCTGCTTAACGTCAGCATGATCGGCTTCGCGCTGTTCGCCGCGCCGTATTTCCACCCGCCGGTGCTGGCGCTGGCGTGGGCGGTGGTGGTCGGCGGCGTGCTGCAACTGGGCTATCAGCTGCCGCACCTGCGCAAGATCGGCATGCTGGTGCTGCCGCGCATCAAATTGGGCGACGCCGGGGTCTGGCGGGTGATGCGCCAGATGGGGCCGGCGATCCTTGGGGTGTCGGTCAGCCAAATCTCGCTGATCATCAACACGATCTTCGCATCGTTCCTGGTGTCCGGCTCGGTGTCCTGGATGTACTATGCCGACCGCCTGATGGAGTTTCCTTCCGGCGTGCTGGGCGTGGCATTGGGCACCATCCTGCTGCCGTCGCTGGCCAAAAGCTTCTCGAGCGGCAACCACGACGAGTACTCGCGCCTGATGGATTGGGGGCTGCGCCTGTGCTTTCTGCTGGCGCTGCCGAGCGCCATCGCGCTGGGTATTTTGGCCAAACCGTTGACCGTCTCGCTGTTCCAGTACGGCAAGTTCAGCGCCTTTGACGCGGCGATGACGCAACGCGCGCTGGTGGCTTACTCGGTGGGGCTGATGGGGCTGATCGTGGTTAAGGTGCTGGCGCCGGGCTTTTATTCGCGTCAGGACATCAAAACGCCGGTCAAGATCGCCATCATTACGCTGATCATGACGCAGGTGATGAACCTGGCGTTTATCGGTCCGCTGAAGCATGCCGGCCTGGCGCTGTCGATCGGTTTGGCGGCCTGCCTGAACGCCGCGCTGCTGTATTGGCAGCTGCGCAAGCAGAAAATCTTCCAGCCACAGCCGGGTTGGGCGCTGTTCCTCACCAAGCTGGTGATTGCCGTACTGGTGATGTCGGCCGTGCTGATTGGCTTGATGTGGCTGATGCCGGCCTGGGATCAGGGCAACATGCTGGAGCGTTTGCTGCGCTTGGCGGCGGTGGTGGTGGCTGGTGTGGTAGCCTACTTCGGCGTGCTGGCCGGGTTGGGTTTCCGCCCGCGTGATTTCGCGCGCCGGGTCGTCTGAGCCGAGTGAAAGCGTAAAAAAAAAAGGTCGCCACGGCGACCTTTTTGCTTTTCCGCGCGGCGCGGTTTACATGCGCTCGACGGTTTCGATGCCCAGCGTATCCAGGCCGGTTTTCAGCGTTTTGGCGGTCAGCAGCGCCAGCTTCAGGCGGCTCTGACGGGCTTCTTCGCTGTCGGCGTTGAGGATCTGGCAGTGCTCGTAGAAGCCGGAGAACAAGCCGGCCAGATCGTACAGGTAGCTGCACATGACGTGCGGCGTGCCTTCACGCGCGACGGCGGTGAGCACCTCTTCGAACTGCAGCAGGCGAGTGGCCAGCGCAATTTCACGCTCTTCGGTCAGGGTCAGCGGCAGCGTCAGGCTGCTTTCGTCGATCCCGGCGCGTTTGAATACCGATGCCACACGGGTATAGGCGTATTGCATGTAAGGCGCGGTATTGCCTTCGAAGGCCAGCATGTTATCCCAGTCGAAAACATAGTCGGTGGTGCGGCTTTTCGACAGATCGGCGTATTTCACCGCGCCGATACCGACCACGCGAGCGATGGTCTTCATTTCGTCTTCCGGCATGTCCGGGTTTTTGCCGGCGATCAACTGCTCGGCGCGTTCGATGGCTTCATCCAGCAGGTCGGAGAGCTTCACGGTGCCGCCTGAGCGGGTTTTGAACGGCTTGCCGTCTTTGCCCAGCATCATGCCGAACATGTGATGTTCCAGCGAGACGGACTCCGGCACATAACCGGCTTTGCGCACGATGGTCCAGGCCTGCATCAGGTGCTGATGCTGGCGGGAATCGATGTAATACAGCACGCGATTGGCGCCCAGGGTCTCGTAGCGATACTTGGCGCAGGCGATATCGGTGGTGGTATAGAGGTAGCCGCCATCCTTTTTCTGGATGATGACGCCCATCGGGTCGCCGTCCTTGTTCTGGTATTCGTCGAGGAACACCACGGTGGCGCCTTCGCTTTCCACCGCCAGCCCTTTGGCTTTCAGATCGGCGACGATGCCCGGCAGCATCGCGTTATACAGGCTTTCGCCCATCACGTCGTCTTCGGTCAGCGTGACGTTCAGGCGGTTATAGGTCAGCTGGTTTTGCGCCATGGTGATGTCGACCAGCTTGCGCCACATTTTCAGGCAGTATTGATCGCCGCCCTGCAGCTTCACGACGTAAGCGCGTGCGCGCTCGGCGAACTCGGCGTCTTCATCGTAATGCTTCTTGGCTTCGCGGTAGAACTGCTCGAGATCGGACAAGCCCATATCGCTGGCGTTTTCATTCTGCATTTTTTCCAGGTAGGCAATCAGCATACCGAACTGGGTGCCCCAGTCGCCGACGTGGTTGGCGCGGATCACTTTATGGCCCAGAAACTCCTGAGTACGCGCTGCGGCGTCGCCGATGATGGTGGAGCGCAGGTGGCCGACGTGCATTTCTTTCGCCACGTTCGGCGCGGAATAGTCGATAACGATGGTTTGCGGTTCAACCGGCGCAATGCCCAATTTCGGTGCGTTCAGCACCTGGTCGGCCTGGCGGGCGACCCAGTCGCTGTTCAGGAAGATATTGATAAAGCCGGGGCCGGCGATTTCCACTTTACTGGCGACGTCGCCGAGATCCAGCAGTTGCACCACTTTTTCCGCCAGCTGACGGGGCGGCATGCCCAGCTTTTTGGCGACTGACATCACGCCGTTGGCCTGGTAATCACCAAACTGCGCCTTGGCGGATGGGCGGACCTGCGCTTCGCAATCGGCTGGCGCGCCAGCGGCGATCAGCGCCTGGCTGACTTTATCTGAAAGAAGAACCTGAATATTCACCGGGTTACCTTAATGACGAACGAGGGGCCGAAACCAGCCCCCGAGGGATTCAACGGTGGTGGCCAACGGCGCGCGGGCGGCGGCGACCTCCACAAAACAGCCTGCAATTGTAACCGATCTGAGGGAGCCCGTCAGCAGTTGGCGCGACCGCAGCGATGAAACAGTTGCGGAGGCGCACGTTATTGCCGTGGGGATAAAAGATGGACAACCGAGAGAAGATATACGGTGGAAAAAATGAGGGGCTAGCGTTTTTTATTGCGGCGACCGGAATCCAGCGTATTGGTGCTGCGAGATTTAAAATGACGGTAGATGGCGTATACGGCGATAATTATCAACACCAAGGATATCGTCAGCAATAACATAATGATCATCTCTAATTTAAATTTCCCCCAAAGTAGCCGAGTTGAGTGAGTGAATCAATTGCCCGGCATTAAATTAAGATAATCCTTAGTTTTCCATCATTTTTTGCGCGGCATTCTCTTTGTTTACAATTGGTTAAACTTCATGTTTTGTGTGACTTATATAAGTGGGTGAGGTTTGATTAAGCGAAAAATATCAATCGATTTAGCCCGCAGGTGGCGGAGGGTTTTGTGCAAAATAACTTAAATCTTACTGTCATAAGGAAATGATATAATTTCCTGCGAAAAATCCTATTTTTTATTTAATTGCCGAATTAATAAGCTGCCATCTCAATAAGCGCTGGGTTTTTCGTCCCCCATCCAGAACCGAAAATTATGCTGTACTGCCGCTGAAAAATCTCGCCACTCTGGCGAGCGCCGTCGCCACCGTGTAAATTACGGCCTTTAACTTTGCGCTCGTTGTTTTGAGGTTTCTATGACCAATCCCTTGCAGGCCATTGCCGAGCTTGACGATCTGAGGCTCGACCTGCCGCGTTTCGAGCAGGCGTTGCAACAATTCGCCGCCAGATTGCAGCTTGACCTGTCCTCGTTTACCGCCGATCACATTTCCTTGCGCTGTCACCAGAACGCTACCGCCGAACGCTGGCGCCAGGGATTGATGCAATGCGGGACACTGTTGTCCGAATCGATGATCAACGGGCGGCCTATCTGTCTGTTTGATTTACAGCAGCCGCTGGCCGTGGGGCCGTGGCGGATAGATTGCGTCGAGCTGCCGTATCCCGGGGAGAAACGGTATCCGCATGAAGGGTGGGAACATGTCGAGCTAGTGCTGAGCGGCGATCCGCAGACGTTGCACGCCCGCGCGCTGAGCCATCTCGCTGATGAAGCGTTGCTGGCGCCGGGGATCAAACTGAAGCAAAGCTCGCCAAAAGGCGAGGGCGAGCGGTTGCCGAACCCGACGCTGGCCATCACCGATGGAACGGTCACGATCAAGTTTCATCCTTACTCCATTCGGGACATTGTCGCCAGCGAGCAAGACTAGTCGAACAGCGTGGCGCAGGCCCGCGCCATGCGATCGAGCGCTTCATCGAGCAGAGCCCGCCGGCAACCGAAGTTCAGTCGTACAAAGCGCCGATCGCCGAAATCCAAACCGGCGCTTAATCCAACGCCCGCGCGCTCGAAGAACTGATGCGGATTGTCCACCGGCAACGCACCGCAGTCGATCCAGGCCAAATAGGTGGCTTCAATCGGCAACAACTTCAATCCCGGCATGGCGTTGATGCGCTCTGTCACCCGATCGCGATTGGCGCGCAGATAAATCAACTGCTCGTCCAGCCAGGGTTGCCCGTATTGATAGGCCGCTTGGGCGGCGACCAGCGCCAGCAGATTGACCTCCGGCACGATGCCGCTGCGCGCGCGTTTCAGCTTTTGTCGCAGCGCCTCATTAGGGACGATCGCTATCGAGGCGCCCAGCCCGGCGAGATTAAACGCCTTTGACGGCGACATCAGCGTCACGCTGCGTTGGGCCGCGTCTTCGTTCAGGGTGGCGAAAGGAATATGCCGTGCGCCGGGTTCAAGCAGCAATTCGCAGTGGATTTCATCCGAACAGACGATTAAATCGTGCTCGCGGGCGAACTGATGGTGCCGCGACAGCTCTTCTCGACGATAAACGGTGCCACCGGGATTTTGCGGGTTGCACAGCAGCAGGAGCTTCTCATTGCCGCTGAGCTGCCCATGCAGCGCGGAAAAATCCAGCACCCAACGTTGGCCTGCTGCCGCCAGCGGTACCGAGAGGTGCTTGCGCCCGGCGAATTTGGCCGCTTTGCGAAATGGCGGATAAATGGGGCTGGGCGCGAGCGTGCTCTGATGTTCTTCGGTGAAGGCGCGCACGCACAGGTTCAGGCCGCACACCAGGCCGGGCAGGAAAAGGATCCATTCAGGCTTGATGTGCCAGCGGTAGCGCTCTACCATGCGGCGGGTAAAAACCTCAAGAAGATCGGGGGATGGGTGCGTGTAGCCGAACACGCCGTGCGCCACGCGCCGCTGCAAGGCGTCGATGACCGCCGGCGGGGAGGCGAAGTCGCTGTCGGCGACCCACAGCGGAATGATGTCGCGGTCGCGATATTTATCCCACTTAACGCTGTCACTGTGACTGCGGTCTACCCATTGATCAAAATTGAATGCCATAGTTACAACCCTGAGCCGGTTTATGCCTAAGCATGAGCCTACGTGAGAAATGAAGAAATGAACAATTGCCGCCGTATGTTGGCCGTTATCTGGGGGTGACAATGATAAAACTGGAAGTTTGTTGCTTTAGCGTCGACTGCGCGCTAACGGCCGAACGGGCGGGCGCCGATCGTATCGAGTTATGCGCCAGCCAGAGCGAGGGCGGATTGACGCCGAGTTATGGCACGCTGCGTTTGGCGCGGGAACGGGTTTCGATTCCGGTTCATCCGATCGTACGCCCTCGCGGTGGCGATTTCTGTTATGGCGCGGTGGATTTCGAGGTGATCAAGCAGGATATCCGCCAGATCCGTGAGTTGGGATTCCCCGGCGTGGTCGTCGGCATGCTGGACGAAGAAGGGCATATCGATCTGCCGCGCATGCGCGAGGTAATGGCGTTGTGCGAGGGGATGGCCGTCACGTTCCATCGCGCATTCGACATGTGCCAAAACCCGATGGTGGCGCTGGAGCAACTGACCGACCTGGGCGTGGCGCGCATTCTGACTTCCGGTCAACAGCAGAGCGCCGAACTGGGCCTGCCGCTGTTGCGTGATTTGCGTCAGGCCAGCCAGGGCCCGGTGATCATGGCGGGCGCCGGCGTGCGTCTGAGCAATTTGCACAAGTTTGTCGATATCGGCCTGCATGAATTGCACAGCTCTTCCGGCCATCTGGTGCCATCGACCATGCGTTATCGCAAGGCGGGGGTCACCATGTGTTCCGATAACGAGTTTGACGAATTTAGCCATTATTGCGTGGATGGCGAAATGGTGGAGGCGATGAAAAACGCGCTGGCCTTGGTTGACCCCTTGGCGCAAAGCGCATAAACACGCAGCTAACCGCGTTTGAAAACCGGTTTCCGGGCCGTAAGACCCCTTTGCGTGTCACTGAGCCTTCGGCGATCACGCAAGTACCAGGCCCCGGCGTTTTGCCGGGGCTTTTTTATGCCGCGAGAGACTATTGCAACGTGTCAGGCGAGAAGTCAAAGATTTCACCCGGGCTAATGCCGCAGGCTAAAATGCGCACTGTATTATTGCCGTTACCGGGATTGATCAGGATATCGTGGATGGTGCGGTTATTATTCATGACAAACCGCGCATAATAGAGGTTCCCGATGCGCATCCAGGGGATGGCATTATTGCTCTCGATCGTGTCAGTGTAGTCATCGTTGAATGAACGGGCCCAGATACCGGTCGAGGCTTGTGCGGTAGATTGTTCACCGATATAGGATGCGATGGCCCAGAATGTCCTTAATCCCATGCTCCGATGGATGCGCTGGCCCAAACCTTTATAAGCCGGGTTGTCGCCATTGGCCGTCAGGGTATTGCTATCCGCCGTCAGATTTCCATCAATAAACCAGCCTACAGGCTGTTTGTCAGCACCGATGGCGATCATATTGCTGTTCGTCAAACAATTTAGCGGAGCCGCATGTAGCTGATAGCTGCGTTGCGCAATGCTCAGTGTGCCTCTAAGAATGTTGTAACCCGCTTCATTGTTCAGACTGCCGTTCGTCCACATTGGCATGACGGTGTTGCTGAATGAAAGTTGATACCCGCCGTTCGCTTCGAAGCGAATGGCCTGAGGGGAGAGTGAACCCTTCGGTCCATTAGCGGTAGCGAAGTTAACATTGCTGATTTGCACTGGGGTGATATTTGATTGGCCAGTAGACTTTCTTAATACCAGGAACCCTCCAACGATATCACCATAGTCATTAATATAAGAACCGTTGGAGATTTGAATATTGGCGGAGGAATCCGAGTCGATATCAATTCCGGTACCATTTCTGTCTGCCATGAAATTGCTCAGGCTAAGGCCGCCTAAATAGGAGGTTCCTTGTGTTGTAGTTTTGATAAAGATCTTTTTGCCATAAGAGAACACATTCACCATAAACGTATTGTCGTGGCGATCGAGATTGAAAGCACAAGAACCGGCTACGGCGATAGAGGCAGTCACCGCGTTTTCTGTCGGGCGCACGACGTTGGCATTGACGTGAACATTGGTAAATCTGTTGATGTCCCTGCTTTCATAAACCCTGTAGTCGCAGCGTACTGCCCAACCGTAGATATTCTCAAAGCTGTTGGCTTCTCCACGAGCTTCAACAAAATCATAGGCGCCTACATAACGGCAGTTGGCGACTGACAGAGCGCCGGTTGCGGTAATGGTGGCTCCGTATGGAACAAACGCCTCCGGCTGGGTGGCAGTATATTTCTGATCTGGATAGAGGAACGACCAACCATCAAAGACAACGTTCTTATCGCAGGCGAAACAAACCGTACCTGCCGGCTTTTTGATGATGAAAGCACTATCGTCAGCAAGGCCTGCCCGATTAGGGCCATTGTTTGTAAGACTTGCAGGGCCTTGAGCAATACCGCGGCGGGATCCTCTGACTGTGACGCCATTTGCGACGTTGATAGGTTGAGTGCTGGTCAGCAGATATTGAGCATTTTCCGAAGCATAGACCACTTTGTTTTTTAAACTCGCGGCATAGTTTAATGTCGCGCTGATTGCCGCGTCAGAGGCGAAAGTGCCACTGGGATCGGCGCCGAAGTGATCGAAGGTAAGCTTAGTGTCCAGTCGTTTCCAGCGGGCTCCGTCTGCAGTAACCACTACGGTACCGTTATTGTCCGTACTGGTTGTATCCGTTTTCGCATAATAGAATTCGCCGCCGCCGGCGAAACGTCCGGCGGAGTGAGAAACTAAAAAGACAATCTGATCGTCTGTCGCGGGTGTCAGATTACGCAATTCACTGATGTTATTCACACTAATCATATTGCCCATGATATCTCTCCTGTTGATTGGCAACATGATTCTCAATCAGGGTGGACGTTTTAAAAAGCCGATGAGGTTTGTTGGGCGCTGATACAGTATGAAGGTCAGGCTGCGGTGTTCGGAGCATGGATTAGCTTGTTACTTTGTAAAGACACCGCGCCCGTTCCTGCGCTGTTTATCGGTCGGTCAGGCGCCATCTCTTCTCTTGCGCTCGTCATGCCCTGCTGATAAGTTTATGAGTTAAAATCCTTTAAATATCATAATATTAAATGATTTTTTTGGTATGTATTGGCGTGGTGAATGATTTGCGCTCTGCCGTTCATCACCGCGTCTGCATTTCTATACCTATTCACCGCCGGTTTTTATGGCCGGAACATCACAGCACCAATGAGGAGAGCCGTCGGCGCAGCCACAGAGCACGTCGACGGCGGACTTTACAAGGAGATAACGATAATGACCCGAACGGCACACTGTTTGACCGCTGCGCTTTTGCTGACCTTGGCCCTGACCGGCTGCCAGACCACCAAGCGGCCTGTTTCTACCTTAAGTAAGCCCCCCAGCGCAGAAGAAATTGCGGAGCAAGACAAACGGCAACGTGAGGCCGAACGCATGCAGCAGTGCCAGCGCGAGCTGGATGCCATGCGCGGCATGGATAACGAAAAATACCAAAAATTCAAACGCGAATTCGATGCTTTGATGGGCGGCGCCGCGCAGTATGCCGGGGTGCGTCAGCGGGTCAACACGGGGACGCAGGAAACCGTTGACGCCCTGTATCGTTATCGCACCAGCCGTCTGTGCGCAGACATCAGTTCTGCCATGATGACCGGTCTGGCTGAGCGTGGAGAGCGCACCCAATGACCCCGCGTGCGAGAAAGGCGTTACTGAGCCTGATGATACCGTTGGCGTTTGCGCCGGCGGTGGCCGCTGCGGATGACGATGTGCCGGCGTTATTGCAGTTTGCCGAGCGCTACCAGCGGCAGGATGCACCGGCCGCGGAGGCTGATGCCGCCGTCACGCAACCCCAGGCCCCCCAGAAGTCGGCATCCCGCCAGGTTCAAACGCGTGAGGCGACGGCGAAGAAGCAGCAGCTGGCGCAGTGGCAAAAGGCGCTGCGCGAGAAAGATGCCCGACTGGAGCAACAGCAGGCTTCCATTCAATCACTGCAGCAGGAGCTGACCGCGTTGCGCGTCGCGTCTTCCCTGGCGGCTGCCGATAAACCGGCTCCGGCGCCCGATCTGAGCGCGTTGAGCGACTTTGCCAGCGGCGTGCGACAGGCGCTGAACCTGACGCCGCAGGAGCGTAAGGCTCAGGCGCAAATCGCCGAGGCGCAAGCGGCGTTAGCGCGGCAAAAGCAGCAAACCGAGGAGCGGGATCGACGCATCGCATCGCTGGAGCAACGGTTGGCGGCGTTGCCAAAACAGTCTGATAACGCGCAGCAACAGGTTTGGCAGGAGAAACTGGCGGCGGCGCAAGCTGCCAACGATAAAGCGCGCCAGCGTTATGAACAGGACCGAAAAGCGGCCGCCGCTGAACTGGAACAGCAGAAGGCCGAAGCCGCCAAGGCGCTAGGGGCACTGCAACAGCAGCTGACGCAGTTGCAAAAAGAGCAGGAAAGCCAACGCCAGCAGGGTGGGCAGCAAGAGAAAAACCTGAAGGCGGCGCTGGAGCA
>NZ_JABXOF010000001.1 GCF_013375155.1 Serratia ureilytica | reverse complement strand
CGGGAGGGTGAGAATCCTCGACAGGGTTCGACAAAACGCTCGCGTTTTGGACCGCCAACGGCGGCCCGCAGGGTGAGCGCAGCGAATCAATCCCTCCCTTACCGCCATATTCTACGAAGAAGCCTACCATCACTTTCCTGATGGGTTTAATTTAAAAACCACTTAAATTAAACTCTATTTTCTTGAGAACGTCTCGGCAATCACGTCAAACGTATTTACTTAGAGTAAATGTAGAGATATATTTATCCCCATTAGCATCTTTCTACTTAGATGATTAGATAAATATATGCATTATCAACTCAACAAAAAATAAAAATAGGTTAGAAATGAAATCACAAACAGCAAAAAATTTTTCTGAATTTGTCGATATAGTGGAGAGACTTGGCAATGACTCGGAGCTGATGCTATTCAGGGGGCAAGCAGAAAAAGGTAATTTACTGCCAAGTATAGCGCGAAAAAATCCAAAAACCGACTCAACAAGTGCTGAGCAAGAATTAATAAAAGAGTTAAAGCGAATGGGCGCATCGATTCTACCTAAAAATGATCTTGATGATTGGGATCTCTTAGTAATAGCACAACACTTCGGCATGAAGACTCGGTTATTAGATTGGACTAGCAATCCACTTGCAGCCTTATTCTTTGCATGTAATGATTGGAAAAAAGGGGATGTTTATGTTTATGCACTGGATGCAAATCGATATCTGAAAGAGCCGCAAAAAGGACCATTTGACACAGGAAGAACACAGGTTATAAGGCCAAAGTTAAATAACCCTAGAATTATCGCGCAGCATGGTTGGTTTACTGCACATAAGTACTCAAAATCCTCTAAGAAGTTCGTTCCCCTGGAAAAAAACAATGAAATATCAGAGTCAGTTCAAGAAATAAAAATCCCAGAAGATACCAGGGAAAAACTATTAAAATCTCTAGACAGACATGGTGTCAGTAGCCGAACCTTATTCCCTGATTTGGAAGGGCTCTGTAAATATATAAACTGGAAAAACGAGACAAACTAATATCAAAACTTAACTGTAAAAATTTCGAGTTACTCAAAAAGTCATTTAGATGCTAACAAAAAAGCCCGAACGCAAATTCAGGCTTTTTTATTCCCACTGCCAAACCGCTCAGTGGTGCGTGCATCTCACCGCCGTCGGCTGCGCCAGTGCGCGGCGCCAGTCCCCCGGCGTTTGGCCGAACTGGCGTTTGAAACTGCGGTTGAACGACTGCTGTGAGTCGAAGCCGAGCGAGATCGCCACGCTGACGATCGGTTCGCCGCTGTTGGCCAGGCGCTCCGCCGACACCTTCAGTTTTTGCATGCGGATATACTCCCCCAACGCATAGCCGGTCTGGCGCTTGAACATGCGCTGCAGATGCCATTTGGAGTAGCCCGCGCGGTCCGCTACGGTGTTGATATCCAGTTTTTCTTCCAGATTGTTGTCGATCCACGTCTTCAAATCGGTAATGAAACCCGTCGTGTTCATGCTGATGCTCCCATCATGTCGGCAGGGTCCCCCTCTGCCCAGTGCGCATACGTTGCAACAGTTTTGCTTTAAATGCAATTTTTATTATTGCATTTACCAGAAAGCCGCCTCTATACTCCACCCAATTAATGTAACCGATATTGATACATTAATGTGACACCAATATGTTTCAAAACCTAACGTTGCGCCATGACAAAGCGCGGCGCCCCTTCCGCCGAACGCCGGCATGAAGGGAAAAGCCCGGAAAACAGGGCTGGGTATGGGGCCAGACAGCGCTTACTTATCGGAATAAAAATAATGCCAAATCAACCAAACTCATCGTTCAACGCCGGCGGCCGCACGCGCGCCTTCGCTCTGGGCCAGCGGCTCTCCGGGGTGGCGCTGCTGGCCGCCCTGCTCGCCGGGTGTGACAACAGCGTCGCGCACAACGCCCCGCCACCGCCGCCGGTGGTCAGCGCCGCCAGCGTGGTGGTCAAACCGATCAGCCAGTGGGATGCGTTTAATGGCCGGGTCGAAGCAGTGCAAAGCGTACAGCTGCGCCCGCGGGTTTCCGGCTACATCGAGCGGGTCAACTACACCGAAGGCGACGAGGTGAAGAAAGGTCAGGTGCTGTTCACCATTGACGATCGCACCTACCGCGCCGCGCGCGAACAGGCGCAGGCGGAGCTGGTGCGGGCGCGCAATCAGGCAGCCCTCGCGCGCAGCGAATCTTCGCGAACCGAGAAACTGATCGGCACTCAGGCCATCTCGCAAGAGGTGTGGGAACAGCGCCGTTCGTCCGCCGCGCAGGCGCAAAGCAACGTGCTGGCGGCGCAGGCCCAGCTCGATATGGCGCAGCTTAATCTCGACTTTACCCGCGTTACCGCGCCGATTGACGGGCGCGCCAGCCGCGCGATGATCACCGCCGGCAACCTGGTCACCGCCGGCGACAGCGCCAGCGTGCTGACGACGCTGGTGTCGCTCGACAAGGTCTACGTCTATTTCGACGTGGATGAAGCCACCTTCCTGCGCTATCAGCAGCAGGGCCGACACGACGCGCGCCTGCCGGTGAAGGTGGGCCTGGTGGGCGAAGACGGCACTCCGCATCAGGGGCTGGTGGACTTCACCGACAACCAGTTGAACGCCGGTACCGGCACCATCCGCATGCGCGCCCTGCTCGACAACCGCGATCGCCGCTTCACGCCGGGGCTGTTCGCCCGCGTGCAGATGCCCGGCAGCGCCGAGTTCAACGCCATGCTGATCGACGACAAAGCGGTGATGACCGATCAGAACCGCAAGTTCGTTTACATCGTCGATAAAGACGGCAAGGCGCAGCGCCGCGACATCGACGTGGGCCGGATGGCCGAAGGATTGCGCATTGTGCAAAAAGGCCTGGTGAACGGCGATCGGGTGATCGTCGACGGCATGCAGAAAGTGTTTATGCCGGGCATGCCGGTCGACGCGAAAAGCGTCGCCATGACCACCACCGCCTCCGCCCTTAACTAAGCTCCCAGCAGAGAATTCTGACCCATGGACTTTTCCCGTTTTTTCATCGACCGGCCGATCTTCGCCGCGGTGCTGTCGATACTGATTTTTGTCGCCGGGGTGATCGCCATTCCGCTGCTGCCGATCAGCGAGTACCCGGACGTGGTGCCGCCCAGCGTACAGGTGCGCGCCGAATACCCGGGCGCCAACCCGAAAGAGATTGCTGAAACGGTGGCGACGCCGCTGGAAGAAGCGATCAACGGTGTCGAAAACATGATGTACATGAAATCGGTCGCCGGCTCCGACGGCGTGCTGGTGACCACCGTCACCTTCCGCCCGGGCACCGATCCCGATCAGGCGCAGGTACAGGTGCAAAACCGCGTGGCGCAGGCCGAAGCGCGCCTGCCGGAAGATGTGCGCCGCCAGGGCATCACTACCCAGAAACAGTCTCCGGCGCTGACGCTGGTGGTGCATCTGGTATCGCCTTCCGGCAAGTACGACTCGCTGTACCTGCGCAACTACGCCACCCTGAAGGTCAAGGATGAACTGGCTCGCCTGCCGGGCGTCGGCCAGGTGCAGATCTTCGGCGCCGGCGAATACGCAATGCGCATCTGGCTCGATCCGAACAAGGTCGCCGCGCGCGGGCTGACCGCCTCCGACGTGGTGAGCGCCATGCAGGAGCAGAACGTGCAGGTCTCCGCCGGCCAGCTCGGCGCGGAGCCGATGCCGACGCGCAGCGACTATCTGCTGTCGATCAACGCCCAGGGCCGCCTGCAAACCGAAGAAGAGTTCGGCAACATCATTCTCAAGAGCGGTGATAACGGCGAGATCGTGCGGCTGCGCGACGTGGCGCGCATCGAAATGGGTTCCGGCAGCTACGCGCTGCGTGCCCAGCTCAACAACAAGGATGCGGTCGGCATCGGCATCTTCCAGTCGCCGGGCGCCAACGCCATCGAGCTGTCGGATGCGGTGCGCGGCAAGATGGCCGAGCTGGCGACCCGCTTCCCGGACGGCATGAGCTGGAAATCGCCGTACGATCCGACGGTGTTCGTGCGCGATTCGATCCACGCGGTGGTCGACACCCTGCTGGAAGCGGTGATCCTGGTAGTGCTGGTGGTCATTCTGTTCCTGCAGACCTGGCGCGCCTCGATCATTCCCCTGTTGGCAGTGCCGATCTCCGTGGTCGGCACCTTCGCCGCGCTGTATCTGCTCGGCTTCTCGCTCAACACCCTTAGCCTGTTCGGGCTGGTGCTGGCGATCGGCATCGTGGTGGATGACGCCATCGTGGTGGTGGAGAACGTCGAGCGCAACATCGAAGAGGGGCTGTCGCCGCTGGCGGCAGCGCACCAGGCGATGCGCGAGGTCTCCGGCCCGATCATCGCCATCGCCGTGGTGCTGTGCGCGGTGTTTGTGCCGATGGCGTTCCTCTCCGGCGTTACCGGCCAGTTCTACAAACAGTTCGCCGTCACCATCGCCATCTCGACGGTGATCTCCGCCATCAACTCGCTGACCCTGTCGCCGGCGTTGGCGGCGCGCTTGCTGAAGCCGCACGGCGCGCCGAAAGATCTGCCGTCGCGCCTGATCGACCGGCTGTTCGGCTGGCTGTTCCGGCCGTTCAACCGCTTCTTCGCCAGCGGCTCGCAGCGTTATCAGCACGGGGTATCCCGCGTGCTGGGCCGACGCGGCGCAGTGTTCGTCGTCTACCTGCTGCTGCTGGTCGCCGCTGGGATGATGTTCAAGACCGTGCCGGGCGGCTTTATCCCGACGCAGGACAAGCTGTATCTGATTGGCGGCGTGAAGATGCCGGAAGGCGCCTCGCTGGAGCGCACCGATGCGGTGATCCGCAAGATGAGCGCCATCGGCCTGAGCGTGGACGGCGTCACCGATGCGGTGGCCTTCCCCGGCCTGAACGCGCTGCAGTTCACCAATACGCCGAATACCGGCACGGTGTTCTTCGCGCTGGAGTCATTGAGCACCCGTACCCGCACCGCGGCGCAGATCAACGCCGAGATTAACGCGCGCATTTCGCAGATCCAGGAAGGTTTCGCCTTCTCGATCATGCCGCCGCCGATCCTCGGCATCGGCCAGGGTTCCGGCTATTCGCTGTACGTGCAGGATCGCGGCGGGCTGGGTTACGGCGCGCTGCAGACCGCGATCAACACGATGTCCGGCGCCATTATGCAAACGCCGGGCATGGGGTTCCCGATCTCCTCTTATCAGGCCAACGTGCCGCAGCTGGACGCCAAAATCGATCGCGACAAGGCCAAAGCTCAGGGGGTGCCGCTCAATGCGCTGTTCAGCACGCTGCAGACCTACCTCGGTTCGTCTTACATCAACGACTTTAACCGTTACGGCCGCACCTGGAAGGTGATGGCGCAGGCCGACGGCCAGTTCCGCGACAGCGTGGAAGACATCGCCAACCTGCGTACCCGCAACGACAAAGGCGAAATGGTGCCGATCGGCAGTATGGTCAGCATCGGCACGACCTACGGCCCGGATCCGGTGATCCGCTACAACGGTTTCCCGGCGGCGGACCTGATCGGCGACGCCGATCCGCGCGTCCTCTCCTCTACCCAGGCGATGAGCGCGCTGACGCAAATGGCCGACAAGCTGTTGCCGAACGGCATGAACATCCAGTGGACCGATCTGAGCTACCAGCAATCGACCCAGGGCAACGCCGCGCTGGTGGTGTTCCCGGTCGCGGTGCTGCTGGCGTTCCTCGCGCTGGCGGCGCTGTATGAAAGCTGGACGCTGCCGCTGGCGGTGATCCTGATCGTGCCGATGACCATGCTGTCGGCGCTGTTCGGCGTGTGGCTGACCGGCGGCGACAACAACGTGTTCGTGCAGGTCGGATTGGTCGTTCTGATGGGGCTGGCCTGCAAGAACGCTATTCTGATCGTCGAGTTCGCCCGCGAGCTGGAAATGCAGGGCAAAGGCATCGTCGAGGCGGCGCTGGAAGCCTGTCGCCTGCGGTTGCGACCGATTGTGATGACCTCCATCGCCTTCATCGCCGGCACCATCCCGCTGATCCTCGGCCACGGCGCCGGCGCCGAAGTGCGCGGCGTCACCGGCATCACGGTGTTCTCCGGCATGCTGGGGGTCACGCTGTTCGGGCTGTTCCTGACGCCGGTGTTCTACGTCACCCTGCGTCGCCTGGTGGCACGCAAAACGCAGACGCAGACGGCGTAATCCTCGTCTTAACATGCAAAAAGGTCGGGCATTGCCCGACCTTTTTTTATGCATGCGAACCGCGATTATTTATCGGCGGTTTCGGCCTCTTGCGCGGCGACGTATTCCGCACAGGCGCGCTTGTCGCCCCGCTCCAGTTCGGCCAGCGAGTCAGCCACGGTATGGCGTGCCAGCACCGCGAGCGAAGCCTGCTCGGCCTCGTTCACCACCGATTTGAAATACCAACAGGCGTTGGCGCTCACCAGGCAACGGGCCGGCACTTCAGGGCGTGAGGCCCAGATGCGCTTGTCGTCGATCACCGCCAGGTAGATATCCCGCAGGGTAATCTCTTCCGCCGGGCGGCCAAGGTGGATAGAGCCGTTTCGGCCCAGGGTGGAAACGATGATGCCGTCTTTGGTCAGCGGCACCATCAGTTTGCGGATAAAGCTCGGGTTAGCTTCCAGAGTGGCGGCGAGCGTGGCGCTCGTCGAACGCATGCCCTGCTTCTCAGCTACGGCGACGCTAAGGACCATTTGCAACGCTGTCGGAAAGCGAAAATCTAACATGTCGTTATCTCTGCGAGACGAAATACTCGGGTTTGGCCGGTGCGGCGATTAGCGCCGAACACACCGCTTAATCGCACAATAATATAACAAACGCGGGGGCTTTTTTGAAGTTTTGCCCAGTGATATCGCACGCAGACATTAGAACGATCGTCGAATTCGCGGGCAGACAAAAAGCAGAAACCCGCGTCAATGTTAACGCCGCTCGCTTAACCGAGTTAAACGATCAGAACTAACACTGCCCGCGGGTTTAATTCGAATGCGTCGATCAGGCTCTGTTCAGCACCAGCTGGCCGTTTTTGTCCAACGGGATTTGGGTGCCCGGATCGTGATCCATGCGGATCTTGCCCTGCTGATTGCCGATCTTGTAGGTCACGTCATAGCCCAGCATTTTCTGAGACTTGTCGTAGACCGTTTTGCAACGCTGCTGAACGCTGGTGGTGACGTCGTTATTCTGCATCGCCCCTTGCACCTGGTTACCGGCGTAGCCGCCGCCCAGAGCGCCCACCACGGTCGCCACGTCGCGTCCGCGACCGCCGCCGAACTGGTGGCCGATCACGCCGCCCGCCACTGCGCCCAGCACAGAACCGGCGATGCGGTTTTCATCCTGCACCGGTGCACGGTGCGTGACGGTGACGTTGCGGCATTCCTGACGCGGCGTTTTGATGGTTTCTTTAATCGGCGTTGCGGCGAGCACCTGCGCATATTGCGGACCGGCAGAAAAGACGTCCAGGCTGGCTACCGCGGCAATCCCCAGAGCGGCAGCGATGCCAATCCCAACACCGGCTAACATTGACTTGTTCACAGGAAACCTCCTGAAAGTGTTACCACGCATTTTTTCCGGGTCTGTTACCGGCATGGCACCGCGCTTATTATTTTGCGCATGGGCGGCTTGCGGTATCCCGGTTTACGGCGTGCGCGACGCGCCGTCTGTAAACGAGGTAAAGTCTGCACAATGATTTGAGGGCTCGCAATAAGACAAGGGGACCAAAAATGCGGGAAAACGGCCGTTTTGCCGTTGTTTAGGAGGAATCTTAAGAATTTTACCCATGTCGGCGACAGCTTATGCTGAAGAATCAAGCAACCGCCGCCGTTAGCCTCGCCCCGCCATAAAAAAACCCGCGCGGGCGAACCGGCGCGGGTTGATCGACAACGGCGGGATCAGTGCATCTTCAGACGCGGGCGGATCACCCGGTTAATGCCGCCCACCAGCATCATCAGGCCGGTTTTGATGTAGCCGTGCAGCGCCACCTGGTGCATGCGGTACAGCGAGATGTAGACGAAACGCGCAATGCGCCCTTCCACCATCATCGAGCCGCGCATCAGGTTGCCCATCAGGCTGCCGACGGTGCTGAAGCGCGACAGCGACACCAGCGAACCGTGGTCTTTGTACACGTAAGGCTTCAGCGTCTGGCCGTTCATCAGCGCCAGAATATTGGTGGCGCAGCGTGAGGCCATCTGGTGCGCCGACTGGGCGCGCGGCGGCACGAAACCGCCGCCCTCTTTCGGGCAAGAGGCGCAGTCGCCGATGGCGAAGATGTTCGGATCGCGCGTGGTCTGCAGCGTCGGCTCCACCACCAACTGGTTGATGCGGTTGGTTTCCAGGCCGCCGATGTCCTTCATAAAGTCCGGCGCTTTGATGCCCGCCGCCCACACCATCAGATCGGCGTCGATGAACTCGCCGCCCTTGGTATTCAGGCCTTTGGCATCCGCGCTGGTCACCATGGTGTTGGTCAGCACGCGCACGCCCAGCTTGATCAGCTCCTGGTGCGCCGCAGCGGAAATGCGCGGCGGCAGCGCCGGCAGAATGCGCTCGCCGGCTTCGACCAGCGTCACGTTGAGCGCGCTGTTGTCCAGGCCTTCAAAACCGTAGCTGTGCAGCTGTTTCACCGCGTTGTGCAGTTCGGCGGACAGTTCAACGCCGGTGGCACCGCCGCCGACGATGGCGATGTTGACCCGCTCTTTTTGCCCCGGCTGCGCCGAGAACTTCAGGAACAGGTTAAGCATTTCGTTGTGGAAACGACGTGCCTGATGCGGGTTATCCAGGAAGATGCAATGCTCTTTCACGCCCGGCGTACCGAAATCGTTTGAGGTGCTGCCCAGCGCCATCACCAGGATGTCGTACGGCAGTTCACGCGCCGGCACCAGCTCGCCGCCCTGCTCGTCGCAGATCTGCGCCAGCTGCAGCGTTTGCATCTCGCGGTTGATGTTGGTCAACGACCCCAGCTGGAAACTGAAATGGTGATTGCGCGCGTGCGCCAGGTAGCTGAGCGCATCCACGCCGTCATCGAGGGAGCCGGTCGCCACTTCGTGCAACAGCGGTTTCCACAAATGGCTGTGGTTGCGATCCACCAGCGTGATCTCGGCTTTGTTCTTACGGCCAAGTTTATGGCCCAGGCTGGTCGCCAGCTCCAGACCACCGGCGCCGCCGCCGACAATAACGATTTTCTTCTTTGGCGTTGTCAAAATAACCCCCTAAATGTGAACCATTTGTTATCCCAGGGTAAATAAATAATATCCTTAGAATACATAGGGTTCGCGTAAAATAAATCGGCTCTCTGCAGCCAGAATAGCATGTGAGGTTATTTGGTCATACCAAAATTGACGTACATCAATTTTTTTTGGTTAAAGGCTGGACGAGGGCATTTTTTGGGGATTGCGATTCAAATAGTTAGCGCTGAGTCACAGTTTTAAATTTTGCCGATTGCCACGCAAAATCTGGCTTTGGCGCACAAAAAAGCCGCACTTTCCGTCGGTGAAAAACGGGGAGCGCGGCTCGCGGCAGCGTTATGAAACTGTTAACCCAGCGCCTTGAACGCCTTGAGCCGCTGCAGATGCGGCGAGATGTTTTTGAACTTGTGCGTCTGCTGTTCATCCCACACGATCTCGTAGTAGTGATGCAGCAATTCGGCGCTGCGCCGGTTATCCAGCACCTCGTCGTGGCGCGACAGCACCACCAGACAGCGATCGCGGTTTTTCTCGCGGAAATCCTCCACGCACTTGGTGGCGATATCGCGATACTCTTCCGGCCGGTCTATCTTGCCGTGCATGTGCTCTTCCGGGTACAGGTTGGGATTGAACATCGCCTGGCGAATGCCGCACAGGAAGCCGATGCGCTCCGCCCAGAAGCCGCCGAGGCCGACCCCGCAGATCAACGGGTGCGCATCGCCGCCCTGCTGCACCGCCTTGTCCACCTCTTTCAACAGATGCTGCATGTCGTGACGCGGGTGCAGCGTGCTGTAGCTGATAAAGCGCACATCCGGATCGATAAACTGCAGCTGTAACACCTTTTCATGATTGCCGGGGCTGGTGGAATCGAAGCCGTGCAAATAGATAATCATGTGGATCCTCGCAACAAGCCAAGGGCCGCGGGCGCGGCCCTCATCATTTCCGCTCTGCGCCGCGATGCGGCGCCTGGATTCACCCTTGCGAAAGCTGCTTGTGCTCCTCCCAGCGTTCGCTCAGCGCGCTGAGCGCCTTGTGCGCCTGCTGCCAGCGCTCGGAGTCGCGCAGTTCCTGACGGGTGAACTGACCGCGATGATATAACCGCTTCACCTTCTCTGCTTTGACCGGGGACAGGTTATCCAACACGCTGACCGCGCCTGCGCGGTGGTTGCACACCAGGATCATATCGCAACCGGCATCCAGCGCCGCCTGGCCGCGTTCGGCATAGCTGCCCATGATGGCGGCGCCTTCCATCGACAGATCGTCGGAGAAAATCACGCCGTCGAAGCCCAGCTCCTGACGCAGGATCTGCTGCAGCCAGTACGGCGAGCCGCTGGCCGGACGCGGGTCCGCTTCAGTATAGATGACGTGAGCCGGCATGACGGCGTCCAGCAATTGACGATTGATCAGCTCGCGGAAGATCGCCATGTCATGCTCGCGGATCTGCGCCAGCGGCCGCGGATCGCGCGGGGTTTCCTTGTGCGAATCGGCGCTGACGGCGCCGTGCCCCGGGAAGTGCTTACCGGTGGTTTTCATGCCGGCGCTGTGCATGCCGAGGATAAAGCGCTCCGCCATCGCCAACGCCTGCTGCGGATCGCTGTGGAACGAACGCTCGCCGATCGCCGCGCTGGCATGGCCGATGTCCAGCACCGGCGCAAAGCTGATGTCGATATCCTGCGCGATCATCTCCGCCGCCATCAGCCAGCCGGCCTCCTGCGCCAGGCGGCCACCTTCTTGCGCATCGTTCAAGGCGGCGAACGATTGCGCCGCCGGCAAGCGGGTGAAGCCTTCGCGGAAGCGCTGCACGCGCCCGCCCTCCTGATCCACGGCCACCACCAGCCGATCGTGCGAAGCGGCGCGGATCTGGCGCACCAGCTCACGCAGCTGCTCCGCATCGTGGAAATTGCGGGTAAACAGGATCAATCCGCCAACCAGCGGGTGTTTCAGAATCTCGCGTTCTTCTGCATCCAGCTCGTAGCCGGCGACATCTAGCATTACTGGGCCCACGGGCACCTCACTTCATATTGTTCGTTCAGAATTCGGATGATGATAAACAGAATTGCCGGCGCAGCGCCGCGCCCCAGCGCAAAAATTCAACGTCGCCGCTCTGCTGCCAGCGCACTTCAAACCACAGCAGCATCAGATAATCCACCCACGGCAGCCAGCGCTGCACCTGCGCCTGCAGCCGGGCGACGTCGTGATAGCCCTGACGCGCGTAGTGCTGCAAAAAGCGCTGCTGCGGCTCAGCCGCCCAGCCGTTGCCGCGAAACAGCGCGGCGATATCCAACGCCACATCGCCGTCGGCGGCATACTCCCAGTCGATCAGCCGCAGCCCCTCGCCAGTCGCGAGCAAATTGCCCGGGTGGATGTCCATGTGCAGCGGCGCCAGGCGTAATGGCCGCGGCGGCGCGCAGCGTAAGAAATGACGCTGCCAACGCAGCCAGGCGGGGGTTAAACGCCGCGTATCCAGCTGCTGCCAGTAGCGGAGGAACTGCCGCCGCAGATCCAGCCGGTAACCGCTGAGCGGCCGCCGGTGCAGCGTCGTCGCCATCGCCGCCAGCTCGCCGCGTTGATTCAGCATGTCAAACTCAGCTTCTGTGACGATGTCACCTTCGAGCCATTCGAGGACAAGCCACTGATTATTCTGTGCGAAAACCCGTGGCCCGAGCCCCGACGCGCAGCGACGCAAGACCTGCGCTTCCCGCCGTCTGCTCACGCCCAGCGCGCGTTTCTCCGCGCTGTTTTGCCGCGCCAGCAGCGTAATGCCCGATCCGTCGATGCGCCAGCTCTCGCCGGTCAGCCCCTGCACCGGGCTGAAATGACAACCGGCGGTATTCACCGCCGGCAGTCTGGTTTCCATCAATTGTCGCAGCGCGGCCTCAGCGTTTAACGGCGCCATTGCCCGACCAGACGATCTCGCCGGTTTGCACCAGCATCAGCTGCATATCCAACGCCGGCGACTTCACGTCGCCGCTGACGTCGCTATACAACACGTACTGCGCGCCGACGATGCGCGCCAGGCCAATCGCCTTGCTGCGCGAGCCGAAGCTGTCATCCGCCGACAGGCCCAGCGTTTGTCTGGCGCTCGTCAGCTTCGCTTCCGGCACCACGCTGAAGGTGGAGTTCGATGCCAGCGCCTTATACAGCGCCGCGGTGGCTTTGCCCATCTGCAGCGAGCCGTTGGTGTTGTTCTTGACGCTGTCCAGCAGCAGCACGCTGCCGGCCGTGACGCCATCGGCCTTCAGCATCTGATTCACCAGCGGCTGAACGCTGCCCAGCCAGTCAAGCTGCTGGATTTTCGGCGGCTGCGGCACCGGCTCGGTGGTTGGCGGCTGCGGTTGCTCGACCGGCGGCGTCGGCTGTTCCGGTTCGACGGTGACCGGCGGCAACGGCTGATCCGGCTCAGGCGGGCGCGACAGACAGCCGCTCAGGGTGAATGCGGCCAGCGCCACTAAGACGTACTTTTTCATGCTTTTTCTCCAAACCTGGCAAGCGCTTACAGGTACAGATACAGACGCGCGCTTTTAGCTTCCAGATTACCGTTAATCGAGTAGATTTTGGCGTCCGAGTTAGGCGCCACGACGATCTCACGCGGTTTCTCGAAGGGGCGAATATCCAGCCCCTGCGCGTCGTACCAATAGAAACGATAATGCACGGTGACCGGCGTCGGTTGGCTGTTATTGAGCACCGAAGTCGCCATCACCCGCCCGGAAGCGTTCGAGACAGAGGGCGTATCGGCAAAAATGCCGGCGGTCAGCACCGAAGGATCCATCACCACCGTTTGCCCCCGGTTAACCGCGATGCCGGATGGCGAACTGCACCCCATCAGCAACGCGGCGGGCAGCGCCAACGCCATCAGACAACGCAGAGTTTTTTTACCGCGCATGATTTCCTCGCTTAACGTGACAGCAGCGGCCCCAGCGAGCGGCCACCGACCAGGTGCATATGAATATGATAGACCTCCTGACCGGCGTGGCGGTTGCAGTTGACGATCAGGCGGTAGCCGTCCTCGGCGATGCCTTCCTGTTCGGCGATTTTCGCCGCGGCGGTGATCATGCGGCCCAATGCGGCCTCATGCTCCACGGTCACGTCGTTGACGGTTGGGATCAGCACGTTGGGAACGATCAGCACATGGGTAGGCGCCTGGGGGGAGATGTCACGGAAAGCGGTGACCAGTTCATCCTGGTAAACCACATCAGCAGGGATTTCGCGGCGGATAATTTTACTGAAAATCGTTTCTTCGGCCATCTGGCGTTCCTTGTTTTACACAATTAGCTGTACGCAGTATGAGTGACAAATTCTACTGCTTTCAACCTGATTGCGCACTTTCCACGTCGAGTGCTGCAGATTCGCGCAGGCCGTCGCCCCGCTTGTGCATCTTTTCACTTTGGTTATTCACTATTGTTGCTTTACTTGCCCCGCACCGCCGCCAATAGTAACCCCATGATTAACAAAGGATAGAGGGCACTATGCCACTGAAGATTGCGGCGCTGTGCGCGCTGTTGCTGAGCGCTGCCGTGCAGGCGGCCACGACGGGCGGTATCGATCTGCAGGCTAACCGAGAGCCGATACACACAGAGAAAAATCCCGCCGCTATCGCGCTGATCCCGGCGAACTTTCACTTCGCGGTGCCCGGCAAGCTGACGGTGGCGGTAGCATTCGAGAACTCCCCGCCGCTGGCGCTGTTCGCCGAAGACAATAAAACGCTGATCGGCAGCGATCCGGACATCGCCCGCCTGGTGGCCGACAGCCTCGGGCTGGAGCTGAATCTGGTGCCCACCTCCTGGGAAGATTGGCCCTTGGGCATCAGCGCGGGCAAATACGATGCGGCGATCTTCAATATCGCCGTCACCAAACAGCGTAAAACCAAATTCGACTTCGCCACTTACCGGGTGGACACGCTGGGCTTTTACGTCAAATCCACCAGCCACATCACCGCGATCAATCGCCCGCAGGACGTGGCCGGGCTGCGGATCATCGTCGGATCCGGCACCAATCAGGAAAACATTCTGCTGGGATGGGATAAGCAGAATCGCGCCGCCGGGCTGCCGCCGGTACAGCCGATCTACGTGACCGACGACGCCGCCACCAACCTCAGCATTCAGTCCGGGCGCGCCGATGCGTTCTTCGGCCCCCACTCCACCGGCGCCTACAAGGCGGCGCTGACCGGCAAAACCAAAATGGTCGGCATCGGCCCCAACGTGGCCTACGTCGCGGTCACCACCAAAAAAGGCAACGGGTTGGTGAACGCCGTCAACGCCGCGATCAATGGCGCGATCGTCAGCGGCGAATACGCGCAGGTGCTGGAACGCTGGGGCGAAGGCGACGAAAAGGTCGAGCGTTCAACCATCAACCCGCCGGGCATCGGCGACTAACCACCGATCAGCTGCGGGGCATGCCGACGCATCCACTCGGCCAACGAGTCCAGCGTCGGCCGCAGCGATTTGCCCAGCGCAGTGACCTGATACTCCACCCGCGGCGGCACTTCGGGATACACCTGCCGCGTCACCAGACCGCGTTGTTCGAACAGCCGCAGCTGGCGCGTCAGCTCTTTCTGCGCGATGGGCGCCACCGCCCGCTGCAGCTCGCTGAATCGCACCGGGCCATCGATTATGATCAGCCGGTACAGGATGGGTATCGCCCATTTGCCCGACACCAGATTGACGAAGTCCACCATCGGGCAGGGTTCGCCCGCCGTCGGCAGCGCCGACAAATTATTTTCCGCCGTTAAGGGCGCTTGCGTCGTCATTTCATCCCTCCTCGTCCTTTAGTATCCAAAAGGTGCCTACTATGCAAAAGGAACTATAGCGCAAATAATGCCGCAACAGACGCTAAAGAGGAATCGGTTATGTCACGACTGCAAGGCAAATACGCATTGATTACCGGCGGCACCAGCGGCATCGGGCTGGAAACCGCCCGCCAATTCATCGCCGAGGGCGCAACGGTGGCGATCACCGGCCGCAGCCAACGCGCCTTGGACGCGGCGGGCCAGGCATTGGCAGGCAACGCGCTGCTGCTGCTGAGCGACGCCGGCGACATCCCACAGCAGCGCGCGCTGGCGCAGCAGTTGGAGCAACGGTGGCCGCGGCTGGACGTGCTGTACGTTAACGCCGGCGACGTCACGCATCGCCCGCTGCAGGAGTGGGATGAGCAGAGCTACCAGCGGCTGATGGACATCAACCTGAAGGGGCCGTTCTTTCTGATCCAGGCGCTGCTGCCGCTGCTGGCCAACCCTTCTTCAGTGATCCTGTGCGGTTCGGTCAGCGCCCATATCGGCCTGCCGCAGAGCAGCGCCTACGCCGCCAGCAAAGCCGGTTTGTTGTCTTTGGCCAGAACGCTCTCCGGCGAGCTGCACGCGCGCGGCATTCGCGTCAACGGCCTCAGCCCCGGCCCGACCGAAACCCCGGCGCTGGGTAAGCTGGGGCTGGCGGAAGCGGATGAGCGGGCCTTGCGCGACGATATCCGCGCGCTGGTGCCGATCGGCCGCATGGGCAGCGCGTTGGAGCTGGCCAAAGCGGCGGTGTTTCTGGCGGCGGATGAGTCGGCCTTTATGGTCGGCGCGGAGCTGCAGATGGACGGCGGCGTGGGGAATCTTTAGCCGTCGCGCGACACAATAAGGCCGCTTGCGCGGCCTTTGTCAGTGTCACTCAACTCACCCCTTGAATCGGGTTGGTATTAAAGGTGTAGACCACGATCTTCCACTGGCCCTGCTGTTTCTCCAATACAAATACTTCACGGTTTAAATCGATCAAGGTGGCTCCGTCGCTTATTCGGGTTACCGTCGCGCCGCGATGATGGTGCGTGCGCACATAGGCCATATTCCCGTTCACACTGATGCTGTCATAAGCAAACTCGGTTTCAAATTTCTCGTTTTTAAATAAATTGTCATATTGTTGTCGGCGTTTTTCATTGCTGTCCGCCGTCGGTTTTTCGTTCCATTGCGAGTAACTTTCCGGGGCAAAAAGTGACAAAATTGTTTGCGTATCGCCGGCGTTAAGCGCTGCCTGGTAGCGGTTTATCAGGTTATACACCGCCTTCTGCTCGGCCGCGACGCCCGCCTCAGCGGAAACCCTGTAACTTTGCGATGCGGCCTCGCTGCTTGCGGCATAACTTTGGCCACACAAGCCCACGCCCGCCAATAACAATACGACAGTTAATTTTTTCATATAAATATCCTCTCAGGCGTTATTTCATTATGGCAATACAGGATGCGATTTCAGATAAATAAAAACGCTGGAAATAAATTATCCAATGCCGCGTTAAATTGACAGCCGGCATATTTAAAAATACTCTTTTAATAATTTAAATAATGGAAGCCGTTAACATGAATGAACTGCACGCGCTGCGCGTATTCTGCCAGGTGGTGGAAATGGAGGGGTTCAGCCAGGCGGCAACCAAAATGGGGCTCTCCCCGGCCAGCGTCACATACAGCATCAATCAGCTTGAAAAACAGTTCGGGCAACGCCTGTTCAAGCGTTCAACCCGGCGCTTCTCGCTGACCAGCGCCGGGGAGCGTTGCTATCGCACCGCGCAAGAAATTCTGCAGCAGTTTGACCGGCTGAAAAACGACATGTCGTGCGATTTTGAACAACCACGAGGACCGCTGCGGGTCGAGATAGCCTCGATGCTCAGCAGCATGCATATCGCCCCGGCGCTCCCGGCTTTTTTGGCGCAATACCCAGAGTTGCAGCTCAGCGTGTCGGTCAGCGATCGCTTGGTCAATCCGGCGGAAGATCGCGCCGACGTGTTTATTCGCATCGGCGCCGGCAACATCCCCGAGATGGTCAGCCGCCCATTGCTGCAACCCCGTTATCTGTGCTGTGCGTCTCCCGATTATTTTGCGCGCCACGGCCGGCCGGAACACCCGGAGCAGTTGCAACGCCATCAGCGGCTGGGATTTATCCGTTCAGGCGCGGCGGCGGCGGACGACTGGCAGTTCATTCGTGATGACGAGCGCTACCGTCTGGCGCCCAGCCCGCTGTTGAGCTTCAACCATTCACAATCGCTGTGTGAGGTGGCCAGGAACCATCTCGGCCTGGTTTACTTGCTGGACTGCACGCTGGAAAACTATCTGAAGGCGGGCGAACTGGAACCGATACTGCAGGAGTGGGCGCCCCCTGGGGCGCCGATCAATATTCTCTATCCGCGCCTGCGGGATCGCAGCCATAAAATTCGGGTTTTCGTCGACTTCATCAGCGAACTGTTCGCCGGTAAATCCGCCGGGCACTGACCGCGCAGCTCATCCCAACCCGGGGATATCGACACCGAAAGTCTGCAGCAGCAACACCACGTTGAGCAGCACAATCACCACCGTGCCGACCACCGCCGCCAGGCTGGTCCAGCGGCCGTTGGCGAACTCGCCCATGATGTCGCGGCGGCGAGTGAACATTACCAGCGCAATCATCGGCGCCGGCAGCGCCAGGCTCAACACCACCTGGCTGTAGACCAGCGCGTCGGTGGCGTTGACGCCCATCGCCACCACGATGAACGCCGGCACCATGGTGACCAGACGGCGCACCCACACCGGGATACGGAAACCGACGAAGCCCTGCATGATCATTTGCCCGGCCATGGTGCCCACCACCGAGCTGGAAATACCGGAGGCGATCAGCGAAGCCAGGAAGATGCCGGCCGCCGCCGCGCCGAACAGCGGCGTCAGCGTATGGTAGGCGGTGCCAATTTCGGCCACGTCGCTGTTACCGGCGTGGAAGGCGCTCGAGGCCATGATCACCATCGCAATATTCACCAGCCCGGCCAGCGCCAGCGCGATCACCACTTCAATATTGGAAAAACGCAGCAGCTTGCGCCGCTCGCCGTTGTCGCTGGCCGGGCTGCGGTGCTGGGTCAGCCCCGAATGCAAGAAAATGGCGTGCGGCATCACGGTGGCGCCGATAATGCCGACGGCGATGGTCAGCGCTTGGGCATCCGGCAACTGCGGCGTCACCATACCGATGCCGGCCGCCTGCCAATCCACCGGCACGATGAACATTTCCACCAGGTAGCACAGCGCGATGATGCCCACCAGGCCGCCGATCATCAGCTCAACCGGACGAAAACCTTTTTTCTCCACCATCAGCAGCGCATAGGTGATCACCGCCGTCACCCCCATGCCCGCCAGCAGCGGCATATGGAACAGCAGCGCCAGCGCGATCGCCCCGCCGAGAAACTCAGCCAGATCGGTGGCCATCGCCGCCACTTCGCTGAGCAGCCACATGCCGATCACCACCGGCCGTGAAAACTGGTCGCGGCACATCTCCGCCAGATTGCGGTTGGTGACGATGCCCAGTTTGGCCGACAGCGCCTGGAACAGCATGGCGATCAGGTTGGCCATCACCACCACCCACAGCAGGCTATAGCCGTATTTCGCCCCGGCCTGGATGTTGGTGGCGAAGTTACCGGGGTCCATATAGGCGATCGAGGCAATCACCGCCGGGCCGGCGAACAGCAGCGGCGTAAAGGCGCCGCGCTTGCGCCCGGCAAGGGCGGCGCCAATCGCGATGTTGGTCCGTTCGGTTAACGATGAGGGGGTTGCCGCGTCTCGCATGAAGTACCCTTAATCTTTTACTGGTTATTTTTCCACCGATCATGCTGACAATGTAGCATCGGCTACACTTTATGCAACAGGCGAAATTAATGGGCTTTGTGTAGAGATATTTCTAACTACCACAATGCATGGCATCGAATTGATAATGTGTGCTATTTGGACTAACTTAGGGCAACCCTCCCGCTATTGCCGGGAGACGCCTTTTTTATTCTTACAGGACGCCCTACGCTATGGTTACCCGCGCGCCAGATAACGCCGACCGCCACGCCCAGACCGACATGCCGGACGAGGCCGAGCACGCCATGCGTTTTAGCCGCGCCCGCGAAGCGCAGTCCAATGCGCTGATCGAAGATTACGTTGAGCTGATCGCCGATTTGCTGCAAAGCACCCGCGAAGCCAGAACCACCGATATCGCGCGCCGCTTCGGCGTCTCTCACCCGACGGCGATCAAAAATATCGCACGGCTCAAAAGCGCCGGGCTGGTGGAGTCGCGCCCTTATCGCGGGGTGTTTTTAACCGAGGAAGGCGAACAGCTGGCGCAGAAGGTGCGCCGCCGTCACCGCATCGTGGTCGATCTGCTGATGTGCCTCGGGGTGCCGAGCGAAACCGCCGAGCTGGACAGCGAAGGGATTGAACACCATATCTCGGACGAAACGCTGGCGGTGTTCGAACAATACCTGCTCAAACACCGTATGAAATAAGGACACTCATAATTCCCCCCCTCTAACCCTGACACCAAGAAAGTCACTTGCCAGACAGAGCAAACATGATAATTTATTGATTATCATGATGTTTGCTCTCATCATTCCCCTTCTAAAAAATTAATTGAGGCCGCGAGCCAAACCAAAAATTTTTTCAGTATAAATTAGTTTAATCTCCCCCTTCTTTAATGTTTATTTGTGAATACAACAAACACCTTATCTATGCAGCCACTCGTTATTGCGTCAAACTAGAAAAGTTAAGATTTTAACGACCATAATCGTTCTCAGTGCTATGTTTATCTTTTCGCATAAAAAAGACACCTTTGCATAATCCTAACGTGAACTAAAACCAGTATTTTTCTTTGAGAGGATTGTATGAAAGAATCAACCAAAAAAGAAAATGAATTTAGTGATTTACTCTATGAAACATTACCCTATACACTTCCCGACGGTGCCATATGCACAGACATATATATTACAGAGGAAATGTTAATTACTGAGGCCTATACCGAAGATGGAGGTCATTATGTGGCAACATCAATGGGATTACGGAGAACTGATAGCACATCTGTAGTTGAAGGAGTCGAAAATTATATCAGCAGCGTTGGTATTACTTGTGGAGTCACTAGCACGAGAGTATCTATTAGCAGCGATGAAAACATATGCTACATCATCCCTATTTGGGGACAAAGTTTGGCTCAGGGGTGGAGCGATCAAAGAAATGACACATTGATTGCAAATACCCCCCTCTATCCTGATAATTGTTGGATGTTTAAATCGGAGCGAGGAGAAGGAAAAGAGAACCCGAACAGGCCAGAGTATTCTGTTATGGATTTGGCACCATTAAAAGAAAGTATTAATGGCGGCTGGCAAGAAACGGCAGCAAGCAGTACCGCCGCTCACTTGGTATATGAAATCGAAAATAAAACGGGACATCGAATTAGAACTCTATCATATGTTTCTGCTGAAGGCGGCAAAGCTTATATGGATCTCACTAAAGGTACATCATCTTGGACTAAATTAACTCAAGGCTTGGTTGATGCACGGAATATTTGTATAAAAAAGGGGTGGAAACCTGTACTGCTTGCTATAGATGTGATGGCCGGAGAATCAGACTCTGAAGAGATGAAAGTGCCAAACATGAGCGTTGAGCGCTATAAACGCCAGTTACAACAGTTTGACAGAAACATTCAGGCAGAGGCCTTACGTATTTTTAACCAAAAGTCCAGAGTTCCAATTATAATATCGCAAATCGCCTACACGCCCATTACACGTGATATATGGGACCAACCTGTAAGGCAAGCACAGTATAGTTCTGATGGCATAGGTAACTTGAGATTGTGCGGCCCTATATACCACCTTCCATCTGCCGATCCAATACATATAAACTCTCTTGGGCAGAACAGACGAGGGCAAATGGTAGCAAGAGCCATTGTTTGGGAATGCTTTGCAACCGGCTGGCACAGTATACGTTGCACGGGGTACACTTGGATAACAGAACGTATTTTACACCTTATCCATGAAGTTCCCTGTGCACCGCTCGTGCTTGACACCTCGGATGAGATAATAAAAACAGAGGGGTTGGGCGCAGGTCTTGGATATGTTTTTGATGACTATACATCAACGCCACCGCAAATAGTTCGCGTAAGTATTTTTGCTCCAACTATTGTGGAGATCGAATTATCTTCCCCTCCTCAAAACTTATCATGTCGTATAGGATGCGGGATTAAAGGCAACGAAAATAACGAAACCAACCAGAGCGGCCCCGCAGCAGGTGCTAGAAGTGTCTTACGCGATAGCAGTGAGCATATCTCGCTCTATGAGGGAATTACTCATGCAAACTGGTGCCCATCCTATGTAATACCCGTTAATCGTTGAGGTGAAAATGCGAGTATTCAGAAGCTTATATGAACCTGTGAATAATTATCTTCCGTCATATGGAATATCCAATACAGAGGAGAAAATATTGTTAATGTCACCCTTAGCCTGGGTTGATTCTGAAGTAGGCGTTAATGTTACCAACAATATAAATGTAACGGCGATTAGCGATCGCACAAATGCAGCCATATGGCTACCCTTGAGATCAGGCTATATGCCTCGGCTAATTACATCTGCCAACGGACATAAGTTCCTCAACTTCGGATTAGGGCGAGGCCCCTCCGCGCCTGGCGCTATCTTATCTAATAACGCTTATGAACAACTGCCCCCCAACGGAGTTTTTGCTTTAGCGATGGTTTATCGTGTTCCTCTGCGGCAACAAGGAGGATACGATGGTACAGGAGGAAACATATTAGGCAACTATGATAACAGCCCAAATATTTTTCGCTTACGTTTCCGTGACGATGGGTATAGAGGGAATATGTTGTTTTTGCATCACGGTGCAACATCGCCAATAACCCAGAGCAATTACCCAATAAATTCCACATTCAATGATGATGGGCTCTGGCATAGCCTACTGCTGGAAGTTAGAACAGATATGCATCAAATTGAGATAGATGGCATTATTAAACAGCAACGGTTAGTTCCTGCAATACCATTCGCAAACTCTGCGTCACGCCAACTCATCATCGGGGGCGCTGGAAACCCTCTTAGTAACGGTTTTTTCGGTGATATTGCTATGGTTCTCATTATACCTGGCACCATAAGCGCCGAGCAAAAAGAGTCTCTTTATAATTATATAGGTGAAGTAAAATCAAAATATCTATGAGAATTCTATTTTGAAAAAAATTACATAAATCACCGCCTCCTTAGGTAGGTGGTTTAAGGCTTTGACTAGTCCTGATATAGATTGACACTTTTCAGCCGGATAACGCCCGATGAACCTCATCGGGCGTTTTGTATTTCAGCGACAGGTGCGGCGGCCGTGTGTTGTACAAGTTCACCGACTCCCTGACCATCTTTCTTGCCTGCGCGATATCTTCTGGTTTGCCGAGCAGGTATTCCGTTTTGAGTATCCCGTTTATCCGTTCCGCCAGCGCGTTCTGATAACAGTCATACCCGTCCGTCATCGAGCAGGTGATGCCATATCTCTGATGTAACGCCTGATATTCCTGTGAGCAGTACTGGATCCCCCTGTCCGAGTGGTGCACCAACGACAACGCCGTGCGTCTGCCGGCCAGTGCCATTTTGAACGCGCAGGCGACATGCCGGGTATGCAGACTGTCATGCACGTGATAGCCCACGATTTTTCTCGACCAGGCATCCGTTACCAGGCTGACATACGTCGTCCCCGTTCTCAGCGGCAAGTAGGTGATATCCGCCACCCATACCTGTTCCGGACGGCTGGCTATGACCTGATTTTTCCCCGCCTTCAGCAGGTTGGGATGACGATAAAAACGATGATGGCTCTGCGTCGTCTTGTGATATGCCCGTTTAGGCATCACCAGTAACCGCGCGCAGCGCAGGATACTGAACAGCCGGTCGCGCCCCGCATGCAATGCCGGTTCGGGGCGTTGCCGCAACAGGTGATGCAGCTTACGTGTCCCCAGCCGGGGCTGGTGCAAGTGGATGGCCGTCACCTGTTCGACGAGATGCCGGGCCTGCTCCTCTTTGCCTGCTTCACGCTGCAGGGACTGATACCACGCTTGTCGGCTGATGCCCATCCATCGGCAGGCCCGCGTTACTGTGAGTCCCGGTACTTGTGTTTGCGCGATAAGGCAGTTAGCTGCTTTTTTGTCAGCGTGGCGCCAAAGTCGGTGTTCATCACTTTGACGACAACTTCGAAGAACTGGGCTTTGACTTCAGATTCAGCCAGTTGCTGCTCAAGTTCTTTAATACGCTGTTCGGGCGTCAGGGGGAGTTTGGACATGTTGTCTCCGCACGTTCTGGTGGAAGGAGAAGTCCGCCAGTCAAGCTGACCGTATTTGCGCAGCCAGTTCATGACGGTGACGTTGCCTTGGATACCATAACGGTCTGTGGCCTGACGGCAAGTCATTTCGCCTTTTTCGACCTGTTCGACGACGGCCAGTTTAAAGGATAGAGAGTAATCGCGTTGTGTGCGTTTAATATACTGGTTCATCACATTTTCCTCTGTGCGTGAGTAAAATGTGTCAACGCTATTTAGGACGGGTCAGGGGCAACAAAAAAAGGGAGGCTTTCGCCTCCCTCGATAACTCCCCTGCCTGAATCAATGATTACGGATGTATTCGTCCATATCGGTTTTCAGGTTGTCGGACTTGGTGCCGAAGATGGCCTGCACACCGGAGCCAGCGACGACTACGCCGGCTGCGCCCAGTTTCTTCAGGCCCGCCTGGTCAACTTTGGACACGTCGGCCACGCTGACGCGCAGACGGGTGATGCAAGCATCCAGGTTAGTGATGTTTTCTTTGCCGCCGAAGGCCTGAACCAGCGCCGCGGACATTTCGGAACCGCCCTGCGCAGACTGCTCGGCAGCGGTGTCTTCACGGCCCGGCGTTTTCAGATCCAACTTGGCAATCAGCACGCGGAAGATGGTGTAGTACACCAGACCGTAGATGATGCCGACGATTGGGAACAGCCAGATTTTGCTGCTGTTGCCGCTCAGTACGATAAAGTCGATCAGGCCGTGCGAGAAGCTGGTGCCGTCACGCATGCCCAACAGGATGCAGATTGGGAACGCCAGGCCGGCCAGGATAGCGTGGATCACGTACAGAATCGGCGCGACGAACATGAAGGAGAACTCGATCGGCTCGGTGATACCGGTCAGGAACGAGGTCAGCGCGGCGGAGATCATGATGCCGCCGACTTTCGCGCGGTTTTCCGGCTTGGCCGAGTGCCAGATGGCGATGGCCGCAGCAGGCAGACCGTACATTTTGAACAGGAAGCCGCCGGACAGTTTGCCCGCGGTCGGGTCGCCCGCCATATAGCGAGGGATATCACCGTGGAATACCTGGCCCGCCGCGTTGGTGAACTCGCCAATTTGCATTTGGAACGGGACGTTCCAGATGTGGTGCAGACCGAACGGCACCAGTGCACGCTCAACCACGCCGTAGATGCCGAAGGCCACGACCGGGTTCTGATAAGCCGCCCACTGCGAGAAGGTCTGGATAGCCGTACCGATCGGCGGCCAGATGAAGGACAGCACTACGCCCAGAACGATCGCCGCCAGACCGGAAATGATCGGCACGAAACGCTTACCGGCAAAGAAGCCCAGGTATTCCGGCAGTTGAATGCGGAAGAAGCGGTTAAACATATAGGCCGCGATGGCGCCGGAGATAATCCCCCCGAGCACACCGGTATCCGCCAGGTGTTTGGCCGCAATTTCTTCAGCCGGCAAGTGCAGCACCAGCGGCGCAACCACCGCCATGGTTTTCACCATGATGCCGTAAGCCACCACCGCCGCCAGCGCGGAAACGCCGTCGTTGTTGGTGAAGCCCAAGGCGACGCCGATGGCGAAAATCAGCGGCATGTTGGCGAAGACCGAACCGCCCGCTTCCGCCATCACGTGGGAGACTACCGCAGGTAGCCAGCTAAAGTTGGCGGAACCGACGCCCAGCAGGATACCTGCGATAGGCAACACGGACACCGGCAGCATTAGCGATTTACCTACTTTTTGCAGGTTTGCAAATGCGTTCTTGAACATAGTTGAGTGTGCTCCTGAGTAATAATGCTTTGCTACTTCTTGTCGCGATTGGTCGCGCTGCAAGGGGGGGAGAAAAACCCCTGCAATTCAGGGTGTCTGAGCACCCCTTGAATTTATTACGCAGAGTAAAATAAATAGTCTGCGCAATGTTTGATGACAATCACGTTTCGATGATCGAGCCGCGGCAACTTTGCATAAACCGGCGTTTTTTTGGCAAAACAGAGCAAAAAACGCGCACCAGTCACCCTGAAACGGGAGCGAACCTTACCCGTTTCAGTGATTAATTACGAGCTTAAAAAAAATTACGCAGACAATGACCTACCGCTATAGCCTAGGCCAAAGATCACAGTTCGAGGTGAAATAAGCGTGAAAAGTTGGCGGTGGTCGCTTCGGCCAGCTGTTCCAGGCTGACGCCCTTCAATACCGCCATGTATTCAGCCACATCACGCACATAGGCGGGTTGGTTTTCTTTGCCGCGATGCGGCACCGGCGCCAGATAAGGCGAGTCGGTTTCCACCAGCATGCGATCCAGCGGCACGTAGCGTGCCACTTCGCGCAGCTGTTCGGCATTGCGGAAGGTGACGATGCCGGAGAAGGAGATGTAGAAGCCCAGATCCAGCAAGGCTTCGGCCGTGGCCAGATCTTCGGTGAAGCAGTGCAGCACGCCGCCGCAGTCTTGCGCGTTCTCTTCACGCAGGATCGCCAGCGTGTCCGCGCGCGCCTCGCGGGTGTGGACGATCACCGGCTTGTTCAGATCACGGCCAATGCGGATATGTTCGCGGAAAGAGTCCTGCTGCAGCTCAAGGTTGTCTTTCTGGTAGAAGTAATCGAGCCCGGTCTCTCCCAGCGCCACTACCCGCTCCGCCGCCGCCAGGCGACGCAGCTCGGCGTAATCATAACCCTCTTCCAGATTAAGCGGATGCACCCCGCAGGAGAAAGCCACATCGTTGCGCTCGCCGATCAGTTCGGTCATGGAACGGTAACCCGGCAACGTGGTGGCGACCGCCAGCACATAGCCGACGTCGCGCGCCTTGGCCTTGGCCAGCGCGTCGTCCACATTATGGTGCAGCGTTTGGTAATCCAGACCGTCAAGGTGGCAATGAGAATCGACTAACAACATAATTTTTAACTCTTATACTTTACAGCGAATGAGGTTGGGAATAGCCGGCGGCGCCAAGCATCTGTTCCCAGCGAAGTAACTGTTCGGTCAGCAGCAGCTCGCGGTTGACGCCCACCACGCTGAGCAGCTGGTGACGGCAGTTCAGCCACTGCTGCACAATCTGTTGCAGCGAGGAGCTGCTCAGCAGGCTGGCCAGCTGATGCACCAGCGGCTGCTGATCCTGATTCAATACATAGTGATGCGCGCCCTGTTGCCACTTCATTGCGTCCACCAATAACGCGCACAGCCAATGCAGGCGTTCGGCGACGTCTTCATGGTTTAGCACCGGCAACAGCGACAGCATATCGCGTTGCGGCAGCGCGGCGCTCAATGCGGCGCACAGGGCGCCGCGCTGTTGCCACTGCTGCGGTTGCAACAACTGCTCGGCGGCCAGGGGCGCGCCGTCGTGCAGGCGCAGCGCCGTGACTCGGTCTGTCTGAGAGCCCGCCGCCTGCCGGCCCAACCACTGCAGGCTGAGCTGCTCATCCGGGCTGGCCAAATGCCAGTACAGGCAGCGGCTGCGCAGCGTCGCCATCAGCCGCGACGGCTCACGGCAACCCAACAGAAAATAGGTTTTCTCCGGCGGCTCCTCCAGCGTTTTCAACAGCGCGTTGGCCGCCGCCTCGGTCAGCTGTTCGGCCTGCGGCAGCCAAATCACCTTGGCGCCGCCCTGTTGCGCGTGGGCGTACAGCGTTTCAATCACCTGGCGGATCGGTTCGATGCCCAGGCTGCTCTTGCCCTTTTCCGGCGCCAACACGTGATAATCCGGGTGATTGCCCGCCAGCATCAACCGGCAGCTGTGGCACTCGCCGCAGCTTTTTTCGCCGTTGCGCTGTTGGCAGATCAACCAACGGCTCAGGCCGTAGGCCAACGCATCGTCACCATTGCCTGCCGCCGCATGCAGCAGCAGCGCATGATGGCCACGGCCGTCGGCGTACTGCCCAATCAGCTGGCGATAAGGGCCATTCAGCCACGGGTACCAGTTCATTATGCGCCTTCCTGCTGCCGCAGCCAGTGGCTGACGCAGTCGCGGATCGCCGCAGTCACCTGCTCCAGCGGCTGGGCGGCGTCGACGGTGACGATCGTTTCGTCCTGCGCCGCCAGTTCGAGATAGCGAGCGCGGGTGCGTTCGAAGAACGGCAGCGCCTCCTGCTCGATGCGATCCAACTGACCGCGCGCCTGCGCGCGTTGCAGGCCGACCAGCGGAGGCAGATCGAGATAGACCGTCAGATCCGGGTGAAAATCCCCCAGCACGGTGTCGCGCAGCGAGGTCATCAGCTGCGGATCCACGCCACGGCCGCCGCCCTGATAGGCTTGTGAAGAGAGATCGTGGCGATCGCCCACCACCCAGGCGCCACGCGCCAGGGCGGGTTTGATCACGGTTTCCACCAACTGCACGCGCGCAGCGTACAGCATCAAGACTTCGGCCTTGATGGTCGGCAATTCGCCGTCTATGCCGCGCTTGAACAGGTCGCGCAGCTTCTCCGCCAACGGCGTGCCGCCGGGTTCACGGGTGAAGACGATGTCGTTGATGCCATGTTCACGCAGCACATTGACTACCGTGTCGCGCGCGGTGGTTTTGCCCGCGCCTTCCAGCCCTTCGATTACAACGAATTTACTTTTCATTCTTTTCCTTTAACGCCTGACGGTACACGCGCACCGCCTGGTTATGGCTCGCCAGATTGGTGGTGAAGGTATGCCCACCCTTGCCGTCGGCGACAAAATAGAGATAAGGCGTTTTGGCCGGATTGGCAGCCGCTTGCAGCGAGGCCTCACCCGGCATGGCGATCGGCGTTGGCGGCAGGCCGGCGATCACATAGGTGTTGTAAGGCGTCGGCGTCTCCAGATCCTTGCGCGTGATGTTGCCATTATAGCTCTCGCCCATGCCGTAGATCACCGTCGGATCGGTCTGCAGACGCATGCCGAGACGCAAACGGTTGACGAACACCGACGCCACCTTGCTGCGCTCTTCCGGCACGGCGGTCTCTTTCTCAACGATCGATGCCATGGTCAGCAGCTCTTCCGGCGTTTTGTACGGCAGACTGGTGTCGCGGCCGTCCCAGGCGGCCTGCAGCGCTTTGTTCATGCGGACGTGGGCGCGTTTGAGCAGCGCGATGTCGCTCATGCCGGCGGTATACTGGTAGGTATCCGGATACAGCCGCCCTTCCGGAGTTTCTCCTGCAGCAATGCCGAGCGCGGTGGCGATCTCCGCGTCGCTTTTGCCCGCCAGAGTGTGTTTCAGGTATTTGGACTGCTGGAGCACCTGCTGCCAGTCACGCAGGCGTGAGCCTTCGATAAAGCGCGCGGTGAACTGCGCCTCTTTGCCGCTGGCCAACAGTTTCAGCATCTGGCGTACCGTCATGCCCGGCGTGAACCGGTAGGTTCCGGCCTTGAACTCCGCCAGCTCCGGTTCCAGTTTCAGCAGCCACTGGAACCAGCGGCCGCTGCGCACCAGTTTATCGCGCACCAGTAACCCTTCCAGCGCCACCCGGCCGGTGCCGGCAGGCAGTTTGAAGATAGTCTCTTGCTGGATAGCCAGCGGCGTATCGGCAAAGCGTTCGATCTTCTGGTAGCCCCAAAACAGCAGCGCCAATGCCAGAACAACAATAACAGACAGGACCTTCAGCTTTCTTTTCTTCATCAATCAGCCATGGTTAACAGTGTGGACGCAAAAAATCATACAGCTGGCGCGAATGATAACGCCATGATTGAGCAACGTTTACCGGCAGCAGCGGCATCAGCGCGTTGCTCACCAGGACTTCGTCGGCATCGGCCAGCGTCTCCAGCGGCTCGCTGACGCAGTGCAGACGGTATTCCGATCCCGCCAGCAGCGCGATCACCCGTCGCCGCATCAGGCCCGCGACGCCCGCCTGGCTCAGGTCAGGGGTAAACACCGCTTTTCCCTTACGCCAGAACAAATTAGCCGCACAGCATTCCACCAGCATACCGGCAGTGTCAAGCACCAGCGCCTCGTCGGCGGCCGTCTGGTCAAGATGCGCGCGGATCAGCACCTGCTCCAGGCGGTTCAAATGCTTCAACCCCGCCAGCAGCGGATTGCGCGCCAGCGCCACCGGGCTGAGCGCAAGCGTGATGCCCTGCTCGCGCCACTGCAAATAGTGCGCAGGGTAGCTGCTGCGGGCGACGATGCGCGTCGGGTTTTCGCACCCCGTCGGGCTGTAGCCTCGTCCACCGCTGCCGCGCGTCAGTATCGCTTTGACCACGCCGAGCGAAATTGATTCTGCCGCCTGCGCCATCTCGCGCTCGAAAGCCGGCCAATCGGTGGCGGGCAGCATCAGCCGTTGGGCCGCCTGCTGCAGCCGCTCCAGATGCCAGGGCAGCAGCTCGATTTTACCGTCGATAACCCGGGCGGTAGTAAAGCAGCCGTCGCCGAACTGCAGGCCACGATCGCTCGGCGCCAGCGCATCGTGGCGTTGTCCGTTAATCCAGTACATGCTTTCTCCTGTTGCCGGGTGATTTCATTAGGCTCGCAGAATAGCAGGCGGCCGTTAATGCAAAAGCGCTCAATATGACCACTTATCATCCAGCTCGGCTGGTGTTATGGTAGCTCATTGGAAAAATTAGGCTATCCGCATGAAATACAAAAAAAATATTATCAATAATTATAATTTTATTTACCATTCTGATAACTGCCGGGCTGCTGACCATAAAGCCGCTACGCGTTGCCTTCCCCTCATTGCTGCCGGGAATAACATGCCCAACAACAACCCTCTGCACGGATGATGTCGCAAAATTAGTAGATGCTCAAAAGCTTTATCTAACCGGCTATGCGCACGCCAGTAACGCCGTCGGACCATTTATCGGCAGCCCTCGAGTCGTGTTCTGCAGCGCAGCAGCCTGCGCCGAGATGTTCGGCATGGGAAAACGGGCCGCCGCTGCGATTGGTGATCTCGGTCTGATTGTTGCACCACGCGGTTGGACAGCGTTCTACTTAACGCATGAAATGATCCACTATCGGCAGGCAGAATCCTTCGGTAATCTCGCCATGTTGACCAAGTCCTCATGGCTGATTGAGGGCATGGCTTATTCCATGAGTGGCGACCCGCGCTCACTGGGCGCCCCCTTCGAAGAATGGCGTACTCAATTCGAGATGTGGCAGGCTTCACTTGGCAATCAATCCGTGTTGCAAGCGGCGAAAAATATAAAATAGCCCCCTGCAGATGCCCCTCTCCGTCAAATTGTACGCGTAAAAAAGCCCGGTTAAAAAACCGGGCTTTTCATCAGCGAACAACCGCGCGAGTTACACTCGGCGGAAGATCAGCGAGCCATTGGTGCCGCCGAAGCCGAAAGAGTTACACAGGGTGTACTCCATATCGCTGACCTGGCGCGCTTCGTGAGGCACGAAGTCCAGATCGCAACCTTCATCCGGGTTATCCAGGTTGATGGTCGGCGGTACCGCCTGATCGCGCAGCGCCAGCACGGTAAAGATGGACTCGATCGCGCCCGCCGCACCCAACAGGTGGCCGGTCATCGATTTGGTCGAACTCACCAGCACACGCTGGGCATCAGCGCCGAACACGGATTTCACCGCCTGCGCTTCCGCCTGGTCGCCCGCTGGCGTAGAGGTGCCGTGTGCGTTGATGTAACCGATTTGTGACGGGGTCACACCGGCGTCAAGCAGGGCATTTTCCATCGCCAACGCAGCGCCAGCGCCGTTTTCCGGTGGTGACGTCATGTGATAAGCATCGCTGCTCATCCCAAAGCCAACCACTTCGGCGTAGATTTTCGCGCCGCGTTTTTTCGCGTGTTCGTACTCTTCCAGCACCATCATGCCGGCGCCGTCGCCCAGCACGAAGCCGTCGCGGTCTTTATCCCACGGACGGCTCGCCGCCTGCGGGTTGTCATTACGGGTGGACAGGGCGCGCGCTGCGCCAAAGCCGCCGACGCCCAATGGGGTGCTGGCTTTCTCTGCCCCACCGGCCAGCATCACATCCGCATCATTGTAAGCAATGATACGCGCGGCATGGCCGATGTTGTGTACACCTGAAGTACAGGCGGTGGCGATGGAAATGCTTGGGCCACGCATGCCGTACATGATTGTCAGGTGACCTGCAATCATATTCACAATGGTGGAAGGCACGAAGAACGGACTGATTTTCCGTGGGCCACCGTTAACCAGTGAACTGTGGTTTTCTTCAATCAAACCCAGGCCGCCGATGCCGGAACCGATCGCGGCTCCAATGCGGCTGGCGTTAGCCTCGGTGATGTCCAGACCTGCATCCTGCATGGCTTGCATGCCGGCAGCGATACCGTACTGGATAAAGGCGTCCATCTTGCGCGCATCTTTGCGAGAGATGAAATCCTCAGAATTAAAATTCTTTACCAGGCCAGCAAACTTGGTCGCATAGGCAGTGGTATCGAAATGGTCGATCAGGCTGATGCCACTCTGACCGGCAAGAAGAGCGTTCCACGTGGACTCTACCGTATTGCCGACAGGAGACAACATGCCCAGTCCGGTCACAACTACTCGACGCTTAGACACGTTTGTCCTCCAGGGAGGGAAAAATATGACACTAGGGATAGAAAAAACTTAGGCGGTCGAACGACCGCCTAGATATGTTCTCTTACTGCTGGCTAGCGTTGATGAAATCAATAGCTGCCTGAACAGTAGTGATCTTCTCAGCTTCTTCGTCTGGAATCTCGGTGTCGAATTCTTCTTCCAGTGCCATTACCAGCTCAACGGTGTCAAGAGAATCAGCGCCCAGATCTTCAACGAAAGAAGCGTTGTTCAAAACTTCTTCCTGTTTAACACCCAGTTGCTCAACAATGATTTTCTTAACGCGTTCTTCGATAGTGCTCATACTCTTAAATTTCCTATCAAAACTCGCTTTCGCGATGGTTTTCGTAGTGTATAAAATGCTGAAAAAGATGCAACTAAATCCCGGCTGGTCAAACCACGATTTTACGCTATTTTGCGGTTTTTGCCTCAAATAACGCAAATGGTTTTCACATTTTTTAAATCATGTACATGCCGCCATTGACATGTAACGTTTCACCGGTGATATAGCCGGCCTCATCAGAGGCCAAAAATGCAACAGCGCTGGCGATTTCTTTAGCATCGCCCAGCCGGTTGGCTGGAACTGATGACAAAATGCCTGCGCGTTGATCATCTGTCAACGCCCGTGTCATGTCCGTCTCAATAAAGCCAGGTGCCACGACGTTGACCGTAATGCCACGAGAAGCAACTTCACGTGCCAAAGATTTGCTAAAACCAATCAGACCGGCTTTAGCCGCCGCGTAGTTCGCCTGCCCTGCGTTCCCCATGGTGCCGACAACGGAACCGATGGTGATGATACGGCCAAACCGCTTTTTCATCATAGCGCGCATTACCGCTTTTGACAGGCGGAATACGGAAGTCAGGTTAGTGTCGAGGATATCCTCCCACTCATCATCCTTCATACGCATCAGCAGGTTATCACGCGTAATGCCGGCATTATTCACTAAAATGTCGATTTCGCCAAATTCGGCGCGAATCGATGCCAGCACGCTGTCGATAGATTGCGCATCAACAACGTTCAACATAAACCCTTTGCCGTTTGCGCCCAGGTAGCCGCTGATCGCTTCAGCGCCGCTCTCGCTGGTCGCGGTGCCGATCACTTTGGCGCCGCGGGCCACAAACGTTTCTGCAATAGCTCGGCCAATACCGCGGCTCGCGCCGGTGACCAGAACGATTTTACCTTCGAAGCTCATCATTTTCCTCTTTATTGTTCAAGCGCCGCCGACAGGCTGGCGGTGTCGTTCACCGCCGCAGCCGTCAGGGTGTCAACAATACGTTTAGTGAGACCGGTCAGCACTTTGCCCGGCCCCACTTCCAGCAGCGACGTCACTCCCTGTGCTGCGATAAATTCTACGCTCTCGGTCCAACGCACCGGGCTGTACAGCTGACGCACCAGCGCACTGCGGATCGCTTCAGGATCGTTTTCGGTGCGTACGTCGACGTTGTTCACCACCGGCACCTGCGGCGCGTTAAAGGTGATGTCCTTCAGCGCCACGGCCAACTTGTCGGCGGCCGGTTTCATCAGCGCGCAGTGCGAAGGCACGCTCACCGGTAGCGGCAGTGCACGTTTGGCGCCCGCCGCTTTACAGGCGGCGCCTGCACGTTCCACCGCTTCTTTATTGCCGGCGATAACCACCTGGCCCGGCGAGTTGAAGTTGACCGGAGAAACCACCTGTCCCTGCGCGGACTCTTCGCACGCCTTGGCGATCGCGTCGTTGTCCAGGCCGATGATGGCGTACATAGCGCCGGTGCCTTCCGGCACCGCTTCCTGCATCAGCTTGCCGCGCAGCTCGACCAGGCGGATCGCCGCCTTGAAGTCCAGCACGCCGGCGCAGACCAGCGCCGAGTATTCGCCCAGGCTGTGGCCAGCCATCAATGCGGGCGCTTTACCGCCCTGCTGCTGCCACACGCGGAAAATCGCCACGGAAGCCGCCAGCAGAGCCGGTTGGGTCTGCCAGGTCTTGTTCAGCTCTTCCGCCGGGCCTTGCTGCACCAGCTGCCACAGATCGTAACCCAGCGCGGAAGAGGCCTCGCCGAAAGTCTCTTCGACGATCGGGAACTGTGCGGCCAATTCGGCCAGCATGCCAACGGCCTGTGACCCCTGGCCCGGGAAAACAAAAGCAAATTGCGTCATTTTTTATTCCTGTTCAAATCAGAAACGAACCAGCGCCGAGCCCCAGGTAAAGCCGCCGCCGAAGGCTTCCAGCAGCACCAGCTGGCCACGCTGAATTCGCCCGTCTCGCACGGCTTCGTCCAGTGCGGAAGGCACCGAGGCGGCAGAGGTGTTGCCGTGACGATCGAGCGTCACCACCACTTTGTCCATCCCCATGCCCAGTTTTTTCGCCGTTGCGCTGATGATGCGCAGGTTGGCCTGGTGCGGCACCAGCCAATCCAGCTCGCTGCGGTCCATGTTGTTGGCCTGCAACGTCTCATCGACGATGCGCGCCAGTTCGGTGACCGCAACCTTGAAGACTTCATTGCCCGCCATGGTGACATAGGCCGGCTTGTCTTGATTCTGACGATCCTTGTAAGGCAGCGTCAGCAGGCTGCCGTAGCTGCCGTCGGCATGCAGGTGGGTAGACAGAATGCCCTGCTCTTCAGAAGCCCCCAGCACCACCGCCCCTGCGCCATCACCAAACAGAATGATGGTGCCGCGATCTTCAGGATCCAGCGTGCGCGACAAGACGTCCGCGCCGATAACCAGCGCATGTTTGACCGCGCCGTTTTTCACGTACTGATCGGCCACGCTGAGCGCATAAGTAAAGCCGGCGCAGGCCGCAGCCAGGTCGAACGCCGCGCAGTCTTTGATGCCCAACATTTGCTGCACCAGGCACGCCGCACTCGGGAACGCGTGAGTCGTCGTGGTGGTCGCCACGACGATAAGCCCAATGTCTTCTTTAGCCACACCTGCCATTTCCAGCGCTTTCTCAGCGGCCTGGAAGCTCATCGTCGCGACGGTTTCATCCGCAGCGGCGATGCGACGTTCGCGAATACCGGTACGCGTGACGATCCACTCGTCAGAGGTATCCACCATTTTTTCCAAATCAGCATTGGTGCGCACTTGTACGGGCAAATAACTCCCCGTACCGAGAATCTTTGTATACATGTACGATCAGTCACTCTTAGGTAATACAGCCTCAAGGCGCGCAGCAATCCTTTCCGGGACTTGCCGCTGCACCGCCTGCACAGCCTGTTCGATTGCGACTGCAAACGCGTGAGGGTTCGCAGCGCCGTGGCTCTTGACTACGGTGCTGCGCAATCCTAACAGACATGCGCCATTATACTGGTCGGGGTTCAGGTGGCCGAACCGCTTGACCACCCGTTTTTGCAACCAACGGCCCAACAATTTCAGCCACCAGGCTCGCTTGTTTCCATCGCCGGACGATTTCAGCAGCGATAAGAACACCCTGACCACCCCTTCCATGGTTTTCAGCGTGACGTTGCCCACGAAGCCGTCGCAGACCAACACATCGGTCTTGCCGGTGAGCAGTTCGTTTCCTTCCAGGTAACCAATATAGTTGATTGCCGGAGTATTTTTTAGCACAGCGGCCGCTTCGCGGATATTATCCAGGCCTTTGGTCTCTTCTTCGCCGATATTCAGCAGCGCCACCCGCGGTTGCGCAATGCCGATCACCTCTTCCGCCATCACCGCGCCCATCACGGCAAACTGCACCAGCATGGTGCTGTCGCACTCGACGTTGGCGCCCAGATCCAGCACCACGGTTTTGCTGCGCTGCTGGTTCGGGATCACCGTCATCAGCGCCGGGCGCTCAATGCCCTCCAACGGCTTGACCAACAGCTTCGCCAATCCCATCAGCGCGCCGGTATTGCCGGCGCTGACGCAGCCCTGCGCGTTGCCGCTGCTGAGCTGTTCGAGCGCAATGCGCATCGACGTGCCGCGGCTGGCGCGTATCGCTTGTGAGGGTTTGGCGTCGCCGGCGATCACAGACTCGGCGGGCACGACTTGCAGACGCTCCAGAAGAACCGGATCGGCGTGGGCAAGCAAAGGGGAGATGGCGTCGGGATTACCGACCAGCAAGAGATGAAGCTGTAAATTAGAGGCCAGTGCCTGCAACGAAGCAGGCACTGTGACGCAGGGACCGAAGTCCCCGCCCATTGCATCTAACGCCAGGGTTAGACGAGTCAAGGTATCGCTACTTAGCCGATAACCTTGCGACCGCGGTAGAAACCGTCGGCAGTGATGTGGTGACGACGGTGAGTTTCACCGGATACTTTGTCTACAGACAGAGTAGTCGTGGTCAGAGCATCGTGAGAACGACGCATGCCACGCTTGGAACGGGTTGGTTTATTCTGTTGTACGGCCATGGACCTTACTCCTCAATTACTTACGCTTTAAACTGGCTAATACGGCAAACGGATTCGGTTTCTCCGCCTCGGGAGGCAGTTGGCCAAATACCATGTCCGCTTCGGACACTTCACAGTGTTCAGATTCATGTACCGGAACGACAGGCAGTGAAAGAATAATTTCGTCTTCAATCATTGCCAACAGATCGACTTCGCCAAACTCGTCAACTTCGATCGGTTCGTACGCTTCCGGTAATGCCTCAGCCTGCTCATCATTGACGACCGGGCTAAAACAATATGTTGTGTGAACCTGATGTTCGAACGGGACTCCACAGCGTTGGCACATCAACGTTACCGTGACGTCCGCATGCCCTGTTATCACCGCGAGGCGTTGATTGTCGATATTAAACGACAACGACACCTCAACATCACTGTCCACACTGACCACGGAGTCGGCAACACGAGTAACCTGCTCAGGCGCGTAGACACCAGCATAGTCCAGGCGTTTCTGAGCGGTACGTACCGCATCAATGGTCAAGGGTAATTTTACCTTTTGCATAGGGCGCGCATATTAACTTTGTAACGACATAGAGTCAAAGAAAAAGGCCGTAAAACGGCTCCTTTCACCAATATTCGCTTCCACAGCGGCCGACAGTTTAAAATGCCGTACCCATTTACGCTACGGTTTGCGAAAAAAATTATGCAGAGATTGCTTTTAGCCTCCACCTCCCCCTATCGAAAAATGCTGCTGGAGAAGCTGCAGCTGCCGTTCGACTGCGCCGCGCCGGAGGTGGATGAAACCCCATTGCCCGGCGAAAGCGCCGAAGCGCTGGTGCTGCGCCTGGCGGCGGCGAAGGCTCAGGCACTGGCCCTCGCCTATCCCGAGCATCTGATCATCGGTTCCGATCAGGTCTGCGTGATAGATGGCAGCATCACCGGCAAGCCCCATACCGAGGAGAACGCACGGGCACAGCTGCGCCAGGCCAGCGGCCAGGCCGTGACCTTCTATACTGGCCTGGCGCTGTACAACGGCCGCAGCAAGCAGCTGCAGGCCCTGTGCGAGCCTTTCCACGTGCATTTTCGCGCGCTGAGCGAAGCGGAGATCGCCGCCTATGTGCGTCTGGAGCAACCGCTGAACTGCGCGGGCAGTTTCAAGAGCGAGGGGTTGGGGATCGCGTTGTTCGACAGGCTGGAAGGCCGGGATCCGAACGCCCTGATCGGCCTGCCGTTGATCGCGCTGTTGGAGATGTTGCGGGCTGAAGGCATCAACCCGCTGGTGTGACGCGGATTATTTGGCGGCCTGCCGGCGCAGCACTTGCAGGCAATGACGCAGTTCTTCGTCCATCGGCGCTTCGATACGCATCGTTTCGCCGGTGGCCGGATGCTCGAAGCGCAGCGCCGCAGCGTGCAGGAACAGACGCTTCAGGCCGGTACCCGCCAGTTGACGATCGAACTCGCGGTCGCCATAGCGATCGTCAAAGGCGATCGGATGCCCGGCATGCAGGGTGTGCACGCGGATCTGGTGGGTACGCCCGGTGATTGGGCTGGCCTTCACCAGGGTGGCAAATTCGTAACGCTCCTCCACCTTAAAGCGGGTTTCCGAAGGCTTGCCTTCGCTGTTGACGCGCACGATACGTTCGCCGCTTTGCAGAATGTTTTTCAGCAGCGGCGCCTGTACGACCTTGCAGTGGGACTGCCACTGGCCGCGCACCAGCGCCAGATAATCCTTCTGCATGCCCTTCAGCCGCAGTTGCTCATGCAGCGAACGCAGCGCGGAACGCTTCTTGGCAACCAACAGCACGCCGGAGGTATCGCGATCGAGCCGATGCACCAGCTCCAGGAAACGGGCCTCAGGGCGCAGCGCCCGCAGCCCTTCAATCACGCCGAAGCTCAGGCCGCTGCCGCCGTGCACCGCGGTGCCGGAAGGCTTGTTGAGGATCAGCAGGTGGTCATCTTCATACAGAATGCAGTCGGCCAGCGCCGCCACCTTATCCAGCTTCGCCGACACCGGCGCCTCTTCGCGCTCGGCCACGCGCACCGGCGGCACGCGCACCACGTCGCCGGCCGCCAATTTGTATTCGACCTTGATGCGCCCTTTATTAACCCGCACCTCGCCTTTGCGCACGATGCGATAAATCATGCTCTTCGGCACGCCTTTCAGGCGAGCGAGCAGAAAGTTGTCGATTCTCTGACCGGCTTCGTCGTCGGAAATCGTGATGAATTGTACTGCTGGATTGTTCGTTTTCATGGTGCGGGATTCTAAATAGAGCGCGTGAATAGCGCCACATCTTTTTCTGTGCTTAACTGTCTCTCTGACGGCGGGCGAAACCCCAGCGGACAATAAGGCAGCAAGCCGATTTGAACGTTTGCGATTTCTTCCGCAGTTAAGGAAAAGTCACCTTGCTATAACGGCATCAGCAGTGGAATAATGCAGTCACTTTCCGCGTTGATTCTCGTTAAACAGGGAAAACGGTGGAATTATAAAATTTGTCTGATCGCGCAAAAACGCAGCAATGGCGTAAGACGTAATGCGAAATCAAACAATTAGCGGGCTGCGGGTTGCAGCTTGGCCGGCAAATGGAATCAGATCTGTCGACGTAAATCAGAGGCTATTCCCCTAGTAAAAGTGCTGTCTTTCACAAAGAAAAGCAGGCTTACCGAGATAATGCGCCCCTATGCAGGCGACAACCGTGAGGTTGACGGCTTTGCGAGAAGACACGGGGCTTTCGGTTTAACTCCGGCCATGAGGTTATTTTGCCCGCAGCTTTGTCGATAATGTAAAAATAACGAGTAAGTTAAGATGAAAAGAATGTTGATTAACGCAACTCAGCAGGAAGAGTTGCGTGTTGCCCTCGTAGATGGACAGCGGCTGTATGATTTGGATATCGAAAGTCCGGGTCATGAGCAGAAAAAAGCGAATATTTACAAAGGCAAAATCACCCGCATTGAACCAAGTCTTGAAGCAGCGTTCGTGGACTACGGCGCAGAACGACATGGTTTCCTCCCTCTTAAAGAAATCGCCCGCGAATACTTTCCTAGCAATTACTCTTCCCATGGCCGCCCGAACATCAAAGATGTCCTGCGCGAAGGCCAGGAAGTCATCGTTCAGGTAGACAAAGAAGAACGTGGCAACAAAGGCGCCGCCTTGACCACCTTCATCAGCCTGGCGGGCAGCTATCTGGTGCTGATGCCGAACAACCCGCGCGCCGGCGGTATTTCTCGCCGCATCGAGGGTGACGATCGCACCGAGCTGAAAGAAGCGCTCTCTTCGCTGCAACTGCCGGACGGCATGGGCCTGATCGTTCGCACCGCGGGCGTAGGCAAATCCGCCGACGCGCTGCAGTGGGATCTCTCCTTCCGCCTGAAGCACTGGGAAGCGATTAAAAAAGCCGCCGAAGGCCGCCCTGCGCCGTTCCTGATCCACCAGGAAAGCAACGTTATCGTGCGCGCCTTCCGCGATTACCTGCGCCCGGACATCGGCGAAATCCTGATCGACAACCCGAAAATTCTCGATCTGGCCAAAGAGCATATCGCCGCGCTGGGCCGCCCGGATTTCAGCAGCAAAATCAAACTGTACAGCGGTGAAATTCCTCTGTTCAGCCACTATCAGATCGAATCGCAGATCGAATCCGCCTTCCAGCGCGAAGTGCGCCTGCCGTCCGGCGGCTCGATCGTCATCGACAGCACCGAAGCGCTGACCGCCATCGACATCAACTCCGCACGCGCAACCCGCGGCGGCGATATCGAAGAGACGGCGTTCAACACCAACCTGGAAGCGGCGGACGAAATCGCTCGCCAGCTGCGCCTGCGCGATCTCGGCGGCCTGATCGTCATCGACTTCATCGACATGACGCCGGTGCGCCACCAGCGCGAAGTGGAAAACCGCTTGCGCGACGCCGTGCGTCAAGACCGCGCGCGCATCCAAATCGGCCGCATCTCCCGTTTCGGCCTGCTGGAAATGTCGCGTCAGCGCCTCAGCCCGTCGCTGGGTGAATCCAGCCACCACGTGTGCCCACGCTGTAACGGCACCGGCACCATCCGCGACAACGAATCGCTGGCGCTGTCCATCCTGCGCCTGATCGAAGAAGAAGCGCTGAAGGAAAACACCAAAGAAGTTCACGCTATCGTACCGGTTCAGGTCGCTTCGTACCTGCTGAACGAAAAGCGTGAATCCGTCAGCGCGATCGAAAAACGTCAGGGTGGCGTGAAAGCCGTCATCGTGCCGAACGATGAAATGCAAACCCCGCACTACTCGGTGCTGCGCGTACGCAAGGGCGAGGAAACATCTACCCTCAGCTACCTGCTGCCGAAACTGCACGAAGAAGACATGGAGCGTCCGCTGGAAGATGCGCCGATGGAACGCAAGCGTCCGGAGCAACCGGCCCTGGCTTCCTTCTCCCTGTCCGCCGATGTGCCGCCGCCGGCTGAAGAACCCGTCGCCGTTGCCAAACCTGTCGCTGCAGCCGCCAAGGCTAAAGCCGCAGCGCCGGCCGCCGCCAAGCCGGGCTTCCTGGGCCGCCTGTTCGGTGGTTTGAAGAGCCTGTTCGCCGGTGAAGAGCAACCTGCCGTCGAAGAAGCCAAACCGGCCGAAACGCCGAAGGCGGAAGGCAACGGTGAAAACCGTCGTCAGGATCGTCGCGGTCAGCGCCGTCAAGGCACCGGCCGTAAAGAGCGCGGTGAGCGTAGCGACCGTGGCGATCGTCCGGAACGCGGCGAACGTAAAGAGCGCGGTGAAGGCCGTGACAATCGCGAACGCGACAACCGTGAACCGCGTGAGAACCGTGAAGGCCGTGAATCGCGTGAATCCCGCGATGAACAGCGCCGTAACCGCCGCAACCAGCAGCAGAACGCGCCGGTAGCGGAGGAAACTGCCTCGGAAGAAAGCGCTAAAGCGCCGCGCGAAGATCAGCAGCAGCGCCGTGAACAGCGTGCTGAACGCCAGCGTCGTCGTCAGGAAGAGAAACGCCAGGCTCAGCAGGAAGTGAAAGCGCTGGAAAGCGTTGACGCGGTCGAGAGCACCGACGAAGAGCAGGAAGAACGCCAGCAGCAGAACATGCAGCGCCGTCAGCGCCGCCCTCTGACGCAGAAAGTGCGCATCCTGTCCGCGGAAGAAGAGCTGCAGCGCGCAGCGGAAGAGCTGTTGGCGCCGAAAGCGCCGGTAGCGAAAGCCGAAGATGCGCAGCCAACCGCCGACGACAGCGTGAAGCTGCTACCGGAAACCGTTGCCGCTCAGGCGGAAGACGATGCCCAGGGCGAAAACCGCGGCAACGGCGAAGGCATGCCGCGTCGTTCCCGTCGTTCACCGCGTCACCTGCGCGTCAGCGGCCAGCGTCGCCGTCGTTACCGCGACGAGCGTTACCCTCTGCAATCCCCAATGCCGTTGGTGGGCGCGTTCGCTTCTCCGGAAATGGCATCAGGCAAAGTCTGGGTAAGCTACCCGGTCGCTCAGGTTGAAGAAGCCGAAGTGCAAACCGAAGCCGTAGAGCAGGCGCCGGTTGTCGCCGCAGCGGTTGAACAGCACAGCGTTGCCGTGGAAGAAACTCAGGCCGCGGCCAGCGTCAACGAACCGGCACCAGAAGCCGCCGTTGAAACTGCCGCCGTCACCGTAACGGAAGAAGCGGCAGTCGTAGCGCCGGTTGTTGCCACCCCGGCCGAGGAAACTCCGGCGCCGGTGGAAACCGCCCCGGCAACGGTTGCGGTTGAAGAACCGAAAGCGGAAGAGACTGCCCCTGCAGTGGAAGTTGAGCCGGTAGCTGAAACCGTTGCGGCAGAGCCAGTGGTTGAAGCTAAGCCAGCGGAAGACGAGCCTGTGGTCGAAACTGCACCGGTAGAAGCCGCACCTACGGAAGAAGCGCCAGTGGTAGAAGCCGCACCTGCAGCGGCAGCCGCTCCGGTAGAAAAAGCGCCGGAACCAACGGCCGCCGAAACTGCGCCTGCGGTTGCTCAGCAGCCGGCACCGGTGAAAGCCGTGCAGGACGCGCTGTACAAACACATCGCCACTGCACCGATGACCAAAGCGCCTGCGCCGGCCTATGTGCCGGAAGAACGCAAGCACAGCGACTGGCAGCGCCCTTCCTTCAACTTTGAAGGCAAAGGTTCAGCCGGTGGTCACTCGGCAGTGAGCCAGGCCACCGCGCCGGCCACCAAGCCGCAGCCGGTTAACGAATAAGTTAATCTGCACACCTAAAAAAACCCGCCGACGGCGGGTTTTTTCTTGCCTGCAAAAAGCTCAGGCGATCTTTTTCAGTTTTTTGATGTCCAGAACATCTAACTTGCCGTCAAGTCGACTGACGAACTGCTGAAAATGCGCCGTCTCATTATGCTTATCCAGCGCTTCGCTGCTGGCCCAACGCTCAAAGAACACGAAGGTGCCCGGTTTTTCCAGATCGCGATGCAAATCATATTGCAGGTTGCCCAGCTCCTGGCGGCTCGGCTCGAGAATGTCGTGCACCGCTTCACTGACTGCGGCCTCAAATCCCGCTTTCGCTTGCAGGGTGGCGATAACGCGTACTTCCATTGTTTTCTCCCTTTCCACTTGATGAAAGTCGACGGTATTGGCGTCGGCATCGTTGAAATCATTGTCACTATGCGCCTGCTGCGCCGTTGATTTCAACTTGTCGCCAACAAACAGATGCATCTGCGGCACTTTCCGCTTATCCTTACACCCCGGCGTGAATAAACCCATTATTCGCTTTTCATTAGACGTATTTGACCGCCGGAGCCTAGCTAGATGACCGCACAACCTCAAGTTCTGAAAATCCGCCGCCCAGACGACTGGCATATCCACCTGCGTGACGATGAGATGCTGAAAACGGTGGTGCCCTATACCAGCCAGGTATTTGGCCGGGCGATCGTGATGCCGAACCTGGTTCCGCCCGTGACTACCGTGGCCGCCGCGCGCGCCTACCGCGATCGGATTCTGGCGGCGGTGCCGCAGGGTCACAACTTCACTCCGCTGATGACCTGTTACCTGACCAACTCTCTGGCGGCCAGTGAACTGGTCAGCGGTTTCGAGCAAGGGGTGTTTACCGCCGCCAAGCTGTATCCGGCCAACGCCACCACCAACTCCAGCCACGGCGTCAGCGACGTGACCGGCATTTACCCGCTGTTCGAGCAAATGCAAAAAATCGGCATGCCGCTGCTGATCCACGGTGAAGTGACCGATCCTGCCGTCGATATTTTCGACCGCGAGGCGCGCTTTATCGAACAGGTGATGGAGCCTATCCGCCGTCACTTCCCGGAACTGAAAATCGTCTTCGAACACATCACCACCAAAGAAGCGGCGCAGTACGTGCAGGCAGGCAACCGTTTCCTCGGCGCCACCATCACCCCGCAGCACCTGATGTTCAACCGCAACCACATGCTGGTCGGCGGCATTCGCCCACACCTGTTCTGCCTGCCGATCCTCAAGCGCAACGTCCATCAGGAAGCGCTGCGTCAGGCGGTGGCCAGCGGCTCGGACCGTTTCTTCCTCGGCACCGACTCGGCGCCGCACCTCAAGCATCGCAAAGAGTCCAGCTGCGGCTGCGCCGGCTGCTTCAATGCGCCGAATGCGATCCCGGCTTACGCTGCCGTCTTCGAACAGCTCGGCGCGCTGGAGCACTTCGAGGCCTTCTGCTCGCTCAACGGCCCACGCTTCTATGGCCTGCCGATCAACGAAGATTTCATCGAACTGCAGCGCGTGCCGACCACCCAGCCGGAAGAGATCGCCCTGGGCAATGAATCCGTGATCCCATTCCTGGCCGGCGAAACCCTGAACTGGTCGCTGAAAGGCTGATATTTTTGCTTCGCCCTCTTGCCCTCGCTTACGGTTAACTGTATAAATAAACAGTAAATCGCTTCGGGGGCAATTATGCGTGTTGAAGTCACTATAGATAAAACCCGGCCGCTGCCGTCGGGCGCCATTGAGGCGCTGACCGGCGAGCTGGGCAAACGGGTCAATCGCCAGTTTCCAGACGCCGTCGTGCACGTCCGTTATGCCGGCGCCAACGGGCTCTCCGTGCTGGGGGGCGCCAAAATCGACCGGGATCTGATTGAGGAAATCCTTCAGGAAACCTGGGAAAGCGCGGACGAATGGTTCAGCGCAGAATAACACTGCAATGCTGTTTTTGCCGGGGGTCGCTCTCCGGCTTTTTTGTTTCTGGCGCCCTGCCCATTCATCGCTTACCCTTACTCTGGAACCAAATCCGCCTCAGCGCTGTATTTAACGCAAAGGAGTAAGCATGGCCCCGGACAAGGTGAAATCCGAAGACGCAATGACGTTTGGCGAATTGCTGGCGCTGATTGCCGATCAGAAAAGACGCTTGAACGTACTGGAAGTGGCCTTCTCTTACCTGGCCTTCAGCCTGGATGACAAAGCCAACCAACGGCTGATCCACAGCCTGAGGCTGGAATCGCAAAGCCAGAATCGCGACACCGAAACGCAGAAACATTTCGCGCACTTGGCAGAAGAACTGGAAAAATGTCTGCACGGCTCCGCCCCACCCACCGGCGGCGCGGAATAACGCCACAGGCTTTACTCATCGCGCGTTCGCACCCGAATTTGTAGAATAATTGTTCAAATAAATATTTATTTTGCAATTTTAGGTGACAACCCCTCCACCGATGAAAGCGGATGCGTATACTGTAATTGCTCTCATGATGATGAGCCGCATTGATCCTCGTTAGTCACTCACGGTAGTTACTACTCAATAAGGGGTCTTTATGGACAGAAATGATGAAGTAATTCAGACGCACCCGCTTGTCGGTTGGGATATCAGTACTGTCGACGTTTACGACGCCATGATGATACGCCTTCATTACCTGTCTTCACTAGACCAAACGCCCGAAGAAGCCCAAGTAGACCGAACGCTTTGGCTGACCACAGATGTCGCCCGTCAATTAATCAATATCTTAGAGGCCGGCATCGCCAAGATTGAAGCTACGGATTACCAGGATCTTGATCGCAGAAAACATTGATTCATCGTCTCCTACCCCCTAAGGCGCCGCGACCTTTCCCGGCGCCTTTTCTTCGCCTTTCGCCGTTCAATCAGTGCATTGCGTCCGCCAACCTTTTATCATGGGGGCATAAGAAATCGCTATCAGAGAGGGTTGGCACGTGGAATATGATTTGATTGTGGTGGGCAGCGGTTCCGTCGGCGCGGCGGCAGGCTATTATGCCACGCGAGCCGGCTTGAAAGTGCTGATGATCGACAGCGCTATCCCTCCGCACCGAAACGGCAGCCATCACGGCGATACCCGCATTATCCGTCACGCTTACGGCGAAGGCGAAAAGTACGTGCCGCTGGTGCTGCGCGCACAGGCGCTGTGGAATGCGCTGATTCAACAATCCGGCGAGGAACTGTTCCAGTCGTGCGGCGTGCTCAACCTGGGGCCACAGCACTCCGAATTCATTCGCAATGCGCAGCTCAGCGCGCAAAAATTCCGCCTGAACGCGCAAACCCTCAGCGCCGAACAGATCAATCAGCGCTGGCCAGAATTCCGAGCACCGGAAGGCTATGTCGGCGTATTCGAGCCAGACGCGGGGTTCCTGCGTGCCGAGCTGGCGATAACCAGCCTGATCAAGCTGGCGAAAGAAGCCGGCTGCAGCCAGCTGTTCAACTGCCCGGTCAACGCGGTAGAACCCATCGATGGCGGCGTTGAGGTCATCACCGGCGAAGGGCGTTTCACGGCGCGAAAAGCGGTGATCGCCGCCGGCACCTGGGTCAAAGCGCTGTTGCCGCAACTGCCGATCGCGCCACTGCGCAAAGTCTTCTCCTGGCATCAGGCAGATGGCCGCTACAGCGTGAACAATCGTTTCCCGGCCTTTACCGTCGAAGCGCAAGACGGCACGCACTATTACGGTTTTCCGGCGGATAACGACGGCCTGAAAGTGGGCAAACACGACGGCGGCCAGCCGATGGATGCCCCCGAGCAGCGCAAACCCTTCGGCAGCTACGCCAGCGACGGCACGGAAGTTTTCTCCTTCCTGCGGCAATTTTTGCCGGGTGTAGGCGTATGTTTACACGGTGAAGCCTGCAGCTATGATATGAGCCCCGACGAAGACTTTATTATCGATACCCTGCCGGATTGCGATCGCCTGATGGTCATCAGCGGATTGAGCGGCCACGGCTTCAAGTTCGCCAGTGCACTGGGCGAGATCGCCGCGTTGTTCGCGCAGGACAAAGCGCCGCCGGTTGACGTCTCAAGCTTTGGTCTGAAACGATTTAGCTGACCGAAGGATTTCGCTGTCCAAGTCCCCCTCAGGCACTGGACAGCGAAATTTGGCGGTTACAATTTGTTAACCTGCTAACTCTTTTAAATACCAAGTAAAAATCCTGATAACGGAAATTTCTTATATTCAGCAGTTGAATTTCCGAATTGAACACTTGCAGTGTAAGTCCTATTTTACAGAAGATATGCTCCATCGGCTTTCAACAAGGACGTCACCATGAAACTACTTGTCGTGGACGAATGCTGCTTCACCCGGGTCGGTATAGCCAGCTACTTTGCTGATAGTGGGATCACGACGATCAAGTGCTGCCACAGCATTGAATACGCTACATCGCTGTTGGCCAGCTTTCAGCCGAGCCACATTCTGGTGAACCTCAGCAACCAATGCCGCTATAACGAAGCGGACGCGCAACTGCAGGCCTTTATGGAAGCCAGCCAGTCCGCCTTGCTATTTATCTATCTCGACACACCTTACCCTTACAGCGAAGCGCCAATGCGCATCGCCGATAACGCTTTTCTGTTCAATAAAAGCATTCTGCCGCTCACCTTACGCACGCTGCGCGAGAATCCGCTGGCGCTGGCCGATGACGGCGAAGAGCGTTCCCTGTTCAGCCCGCAGGAGCTGACGGTAATGAAGTATTGGATGGCAGAGATGCCTAACTACCGCATTGCGAAAAAACTGCAGATCAGCTCCCATACGGTCTATGTGCACAAGCGTCACATCACGGAAAAGATCAACGCGCGCAACCGGCTGGAGTTTTACTCGCTGTATAACGTGCTGCGCTATTTCTACCCGCCGAGCACGCCGGCGAATTCAACGCCGCTGGCGCTGTTGGCCGTGTAACCTCAAGCCTGCGATAACGCAGGCTTTTTTATCGTCACTTTCCCGCCCCTCACGCGCGGCGCGCTATAAATGACGCCGAGAAAAGGACTATAATCAAGGGTCCTTCTCTTCAGGCGGCTGAAATGTTAAACCGAATACTGGCGGCTATCGTCAACAATGTGCGTGAGCATCTGGTGCTGTACCTTTGTCTGTGGCTGGTGCTGCTGGCGTTGGATGTCTATTTCTTCTTCGTCATGTAAGCCATGCCGCCGTTATTTCCCCGATTGAGCTTCAGCCGCTTCGGCGATCCCGCCCAGGTGCTGGAATTGCAGCAGATGAGCAGACCGATGCTGCGCCCCGGACAGCGGTTATTGCAGATGCGCTATGCCCCGATCAACCCTTCCGATCTGATCCCGATCTTCGGCCAATACGCGCACCGCATCGCCCTTCCTCAGGTGCCGGGATATGAAGGCGTGGGCGTCGTCGTCAATCCGCAGAATGGGCATTCAACGGGCCGACGCGCGCTGGCGGTAGCGGGTAACGGCAGTTGGCAAACGTTCGTCACGCTGCCTGAAGATCGGTTGGTCTGGGTGCCGGACGACATCGACGACGCCTGCGCAGCGCAAATCTATATCAACCCGCTCACCTGCTGGGTGCTGTTGACCCAATGGCTGCCGCTCAGCGCCGGCGACGTACTGCTGCTCAACGGCGGCGGCTCCGCTGTCAGCCTGCTGCTGGCGCAGCTGACGGCGCTGCGCGGCATTCGTCTGGCGGTCGTGGTGCGCAATGCCGCTCATCGCCAGGCGTTGCTGGCCGCCGGCGCCTGGCGCGTTATCGAAGCGCCGCAGCTGGCGGAAATGACGAATTTTGGCGCCCGAGCGGCCATCGACTGCATTGGCGGAGAAGACGGATTGCAGTTGGCGCAGGCGGTCCGCACCGGCGGCGATTTTGTGGCGCTGGGCCTGCTTAGCGGCCGCCAGGTAGACTGGCGGCGCGTGGTGGACGAGTTAAAGCTGCGCGCTTCGCTGTTCCACTTGCGCAAATGGAACGCACAGGCAGCGCCGGCGCAATGGCAGACGGCGTTTTATCAGTTATTCCTGCTGCTGCGACGCGGCCAGCTGGCGCTGCGCCCACCCGCCGCGATTTATCCTTTGCGTCAGTACGCAGCGGCGCTGCACCACGCCGCCCAGCCCGGCGTGAATGGCAAAATCTTCCTCACTCCGGAGGCTGGCGCGGCGGGCGGCCGTCCCCCAGGATAACCGCCAGCCGATAGCCGCCCTCGGTAGTCTCCAGCGCGATGCGCGCCACGATCGTCAGCGGCACCGACAGCAACATGCCCACCGGGCCGAGCAGCCAGCCCCAAAAGATCAGCGACAGGAACACCACCAGCGTCGACAGCCCCAGCCCGCGCCCCATCACGCGCGGCTCGAGGATATTGCCGATCACCATGTTGACAGCGATAAAGCCACCCGCCACCACCAGCGCATCACCCAATCCGTTGAACAACAGCGCCTGAATCAGCGGCGGAATGGCGGCCAATACCGAGCCAATGTTGGGAATGTAGTTAAGCAGAAATGCCAGCAGCCCCCAGATAAAGGCAAAACGCACGCCGACCGCCGCCAGGAAGATCCAGACGATTACCCCGGTGGCCAGGCTGATGATGGTTTTAATCACCAGATAGCGCGTCACGCCATCCAACGCCCGCCGCATCGCGGCAAGCCCCTCGTTCGGTTTATCCAGCGCCTGCTGCAGCTTGTAAGGCAGCAACTGCACTTCGAACAGCATAAACACCACGGTCATCAGGAGCAGGAAGACGTTGGTCATCGCGCCAGACAGGTGCCCCAGCATGCGGGTGACCAGATTCATCGCCGCGCTGGGATCGACATACTGCAGCATCGCTTCGCTGGAAAGGCTGATATTGAAACGGTCGGCGTAATGCTGCAGCTCGCGCAGCTTCTCGATCATCATGCCGCGGTACTGCGGCAGCGAACGGGCGAACTCGTTCAGCGAAGCCCCCAGCATGCCGATAAACAGCATCACGACCACGATCACCGCCGTCACCAGCAGCGTCACCCCGACGATACGCGGCACCCGTTTACGCTCCAGCATCGCCACCAGCGGATTCAGCACCATAGCGAGAAATACCGCCAGCAAAAACGGCACCACAATGTCGGCGGCGGCTTTCACCCCGGCCAAAATGATCACCAACATCGCCAGCAGGACGGCCAGACGCAGGCTGCTGTCGGTCACACGGGTTCGGCCCATGACGTTTCCTTGTTATTTCACTGGGTTAACCGGCGCCAGGGCGCCGGCTCTTGGCGCTAATGGTAGCAAAATCCGCCGCTGCACCGCAGGGGATTTAGCGCAACCGTTCGACAAAGTTAATCTTTCCGCCCTGCCCTGCGCCGCAATAAATAGGCATAACCTTTGCCAACAAATAATCTCGCCGGGCAACTCACGAGGGGTTTACGTAAAATGACAAAAGCTGACATTAATAGATAATAGCCCCATTTTTCAATGACTAGCATGAACCTCTCGTGAGCGAAATAATATTATCTCCAACGATTTATCTGATTAACTCCGAACATCTCGAACAAATTCACTGACTAATATTTCAAAGTAGTAACATAGTTAAATTTATTATTGATTTTATGTTTCCTAAAGTTTAATTATTGCAGCCAGCCAATCGGTAATCGAAGGAAACAGGATGCTCTGGAAAAATACCGCCGATCGTTTCGGCCATGTGTCAGTGTTGATCCACTGGCTGGTGGCGCTGACGGTGTACGGCATGTTCGCACTCGGCCTATGGATGGTCACGCTGGGCTATTACGACGTCTGGTACCATCAGGCGCCGGAGATCCACAAAAGCATCGGCACGCTGCTGTTCATCGTGATGGTGATCCGCGTGGTCTGGCGCTTTGTCTCACCGCCGCCCAAACCGCTGGCCAGCTATGGCCGCCTCACTCGCGTCAGCGCCATTCTCGCGCATCTGGCGCTGTACGCCGTGTTGTTCGGCATTCTGATCAGCGGCTATCTGATCTCCACCGCAGACGGCCAACCGATCAGCGTGTTCGGCTGGTTCAACGTGCCCGCCACCGTGACCGGCATGGCGGAACAGGCCGACACCGCCGGCGCCATACACCTTTACCTGGCCTGGGCCGTGGTAGTGCTCTCGATACTGCACGGGCTGGCCGCGCTTAAACATCACTTTATCGATCGTGATGTCACTTTGAAACGGATGCTGGGTAGCAGCGCCGATTAACCTTTGGATTTATGGAGATTGCTATGTTGAAAAAGACCGTATTGGGCCTGACCGCAGGCGCCCTGCTGCTGAGCGCCGGTTCCGCACTGGCGGCAGACTACAAGATCGATAAACAAGGCCAACACGCCTTTATCGAATTCCGCATCCAGCACCTGGGCTACAGCTGGCTGTACGGCAGCTTTAAAGACTTCGACGGCGGCTTCACCTTCGACGAGAAAGATCCGTCCAAGGACAAGGTCAACGTGACCATCAATACCGCCAGCGTCGACACCAACCACGCCGAGCGCGACAAGCACCTGCGCAGCGCCGAGTTCCTCAACGTGGAGAAGAACAAGCAAGCCAAGTTTGAATCCACCGAAGTGAAGAAAAGCGGCGACGGTTACGCGGTGGTCGGCAACCTGACGCTGAACGGCGTCACCAAACCGGTTACGCTCGATGCCAAACTGATTGGCCAGGGCAACGATCCGTGGGGCGGCTACCGCGCCGGCTTTGAAGCCAACGGCAAGATCAAGCTGAAAGATTTCGGCATCACCACCGATCTTGGCCCGGCGTCGCAAGACGTTGAGCTGATCATCTCCGTAGAAGGCGTGCGCGAGAAATAAAAAAAAAGCCCGGCTTGGCGGCCGGGCTTGTCGGTTCCTCAGGCTCAGCGGGCTGGGCCTTCTTCTTCCGGTGCCGGAATGTGCATCGTGGTCTGCAACAATCCTTTCGATTTATTGAAAATCTTGACGCCGTTTTCGCGGCCGGCACGGCGCGCGCGCTGCTCTTCGCGCGGCAGCTTCAGCTCTTCGCGGCAAATCTCGCTGCAGCATCCTTCAAACTTGGCGGCGCAGCTCGGGCACTGAATGAACAGCAGATGGCAGCCGTCGTTCTTGCAGTTGGTATGGGTGTCGCACGGTGCGCCGCACTGGTGGCAGTTGGCGATCACATCGTCGGAGATGCGCTCACCCATACGCTCATCGAACACGAAGTTTTTGCCGATAAACTTCAGCGGCAACCCCTGTTCTTTCGCTTTGCGGGTGTACTCGATAATCCCGCCTTCCACGTGGTAGATGTTTTTAAAGCCGTTGTGCAGCATATAGGCGCTGGCTTTTTCACAGCGAATGCCGCCGGTGCAGTACATGACGATATTCTTGTCTTTGCTGTCCTGCAGCATCTCCACCGCCATCGGCAGCTGATCGCGGAAGGTATCCGACGGCACCTCGATGGCGTTTTCGAAATGGCCGACTTCGTACTCATAGTGGTTGCGCATATCGACGAATACCGTATTCGGATCGTCGATCATCTGATTGACGCGATCGGCCTGCAGATACTCACCGACGTTGCTCGGATCGAAGCTCTCGTCATCGATGCCGTCAGCCACGATGCGCTCGCGCACCTTGAGGCGCAGCACCCAGAAGGATTTGCCGTCGTCTTCCAGCGCGATATTCAGGCGGACCTGATCCAACGCCGGGTGCGAGGCGAACAGCGCGGCTTTGAACGCGTCGAAGTTATGCTGCGGCACGCTGATCTGCGCGTTGATACCCTCTTTCGCCACGTAGATGCGGCCGAACACCTTCAGTTTTTCGAACTGAACGTACAGGCTGTCGCGAAACGCCTTGGGATCGTCGATGGAGAAGTATTTGTAAAAAGAAACTGTGGTGCGCGGCTCGGTTTCCGCCAGCATGCGCGCCTTCAGTTCCTCATTAGAAATTCGGTTATGTAACACTGGCATGGTGTACTTTCCTGTCTTTCGGGAGGTGACTGATTACCGCGCGCAGCCAGCCGGCCCGCGCGCGGCGCACATCATACCCGAAAAACCGCCGCCGCGCAGCCCTGGCGCTCGCGTGCGCATACCTGCATCGCGCACTCATCCCGGATGCCACCGTATTGACCTTCCTGATAAGGATATCGCCATGGGCTTTTGGCAGGAAAAATTGTGGAAAAATTCGGCATTCGATGCATATTTAACGCCCAAAAAGGGATTTTAATGCGTTGTGTTTTCCCGGATCGTCAGAAAAATGCCACAATAGTCGCAAACAATCGGCAGAAACGAACCTAGCGACCGAGCCCACCCGGCCGTCAGACCATGCTATGACTCTGTCATTACACTTAAACAACCGTATTAAAACAGAGAACCCATGACTCAAGTTCCTACTTTCAATCGCTCCTTACTGCACCCGCGCTACTGGCTGACCTGGGTAGGCATCGGCTTGCTGTATCTGCTGGTGTTGCTGCCTTATCCCGTCATCTACTGGCTCGGCACCTCGATCGGGCGATTTTCCATGCGCTTTCTCAAGCGACGCGTCGTTATCGCCCAACGTAACCTCGAACTCTGTTTTCCCGACATGCCGCAGGCTGAACGCGATGCGCTGGTGGTAAAGAATTTCGAATCGGTCGGCATGGGGTTGTTTGAAACCGGCATGGCGTGGTTCTGGCCGAACTGGCGCATCGAGCGCTGGTTCAAGGTCAGCGGCCTGGAGCACATTCAAAAAGCGCGCGACAACCATCAGGGCGTGTTGCTGATTGGCCTGCACTTTTTGACGCTGGAGCTGGGCGCGCGCATCTTCGGCATTCACAACCCGGGCATCGGCGTTTACCGCCCGCACGACAACAAGCTGATGGACTGGCTGCAAACCTGGGGCCGGATGCGTTCCAACAAATCGATGCTGGATCGTAAAGACGTCAAAGGCATGATCCGCGCCCTGAAACAGGGCGATATCATCTGGTATGCGCCGGATCACGACTACGGCCCGCGCAGCAGCGTTTTCGTGCCGCTGTTCGCGGTGGATAAAGCCGCCACCACCACCGGCAGCTACGTGCTGGTGCGGATGGGCAAACCGGCGATCATTCCGTTCACCCCGCGTCGCCTGCCGGACGGCAAAGGCTATGAGCTGATCATGCAGCCGGCGGTGGAAAACTTCCCGCTGGACAACGAACTCGACGCCGCCGCCTTTATGAATAAAGTGGTGGAAAAAGAGATCCTGATGGCGCCGGACCAATACATGTGGCTGCACCGCCGCTTCAAGACCCGCCCGGAAGGCGAGCCTTCGCTGTACTGATCACGCAAACCCGCCGCCGGCGGGTTTTTTATTGCGCGCCCCTTGAGAATCGCCGGCGAGGGTGGGATGGTAATGCTTTTGCCGCCACCCTTGGAGCCGCCATGTACATTGTCAGCCTGACCTACCATCGCCCGATCGCCGACGTCGACAGCCACCTTGACGGGCACATCGCCTGGCTTAAGAAATATTTTCAGGACGGCACCTTCGTCGCCTCCGGCCGCAAGAATCCCCGCACCGGCGGCGTGATCCTGGCCAAAGGCATTGAGCGTGCTCGGCTGGACGCCATCCTGGCCGAAGATCCGTTCAACGCCGTGGCCCACTACGAGGTCACCGACTTTAGCGCCACCACCACCGCCGCCGGTTTCGAGGCGCTGGCCGGACTATAAAACGCTGTAAATTCCGCGCGCCAAGCGCGGAATAAGGTTTAAACGCCATTTTTAAAACTTTATTTCATTTTTTGCCCTATCTGCGTCCCCTCGTTTGCCGTCGCCGCGCCTGCGGCGCATACTTACCACGCTAACTTTCACGTTTTGCCCCATCATCTCGCCACCGGCAAAACGCGTCACCTTTCGGCAGTGGACATTTATGGCTTCGGCAGCAGAACCCGTTAACTGGAAACGCAATCTTTTCGTCGCCTGGCTGGGATGTTTTCTCACCGGCGCCGCCTTCAGCCTGGTGATGCCGTTTCTGCCGCTGTACGTAGAGACGCTGGGCGTTACCGGCCATCAGGCGCTCAACATGTGGTCCGGTCTGCTGTTCAGCATCACCTTCCTGTTTTCCGCTATCGCCGCACCGTTCTGGGGCGCCCTGGCCGATCGACGCGGCCGCAAACTGATGCTGCTGCGTTCGGCGCTCGGTATGGCGATCGTCATGGCGCTGATGGGCATGGCGCAAACGGTCTGGCAGTTTCTCGCGCTGCGTGCGGTGCTGGGGCTGCTCGGCGGGTTCATTCCCAACGCCAACGCGCTGATCGCCACCCAGGTGCCGCGCAACCGCAGCGGCTGGGCGCTCGGCACCCTGTCCACCGGCGGCGTCGGCGGTGCGCTGATCGGCCCGCTGATCGGGGGACTGCTGGCCGATTTATACGGCCTGCGCCCGGTGTTTTATATCACCGCCGCGGTGCTGTTCGTCTGCTTCGTGCTGACGCTGCTGTATGTCAAAGAACAATTCACCCCGGTGCAAAAGCGCGACATGCTGCACGCAAAGCAGGTGTTCGCTTCGCTGAAAAACCCGAAGCTGGTGCTCAGCCTGTTCGTCACCACCATGATCATCCAGATCGCCACCGGCTCGATCGCGCCGATCCTGACGCTGTATGTGCGCGATTTGGCCGGCGCCACCCACAATCTGGCGTTTATCAGCGGGCTGATCGCCTCGGTGCCCGGTGTCGCGGCATTGATGAGCGCCCCGCGGCTGGGCAAGCTGGGCGATCGCATCGGCCCGGAACGCATACTGGTGTTCATGCTGATCGTTTCGGTGCTGCTGCTGATCCCGATGGCGTTCGTGCAAACACCGTGGCAACTCGGGGTGCTGCGTTTTCTGCTGGGGGCGGCCGACGGCGCGTTGCTGCCGGCGGTACAGACGCTGTTGATTTATAACTGCACCAATCAGGTGGCCGGCCGTATTTTCAGCTATAACCAGTCGTTCCGCGACGTCGGCAACGTTAGCGGCCCGCTGCTCGGCGCCGCAGTCTCCGCCGGTTACGGTTTTCGCGCGGTCTTCGGCGTCACCGCGCTGGTGGTGCTGTTCAACGCCGGCTATTCCTGGTGGTGTCTGCGACGACGGCCGGGCTATATGCGGGAAGATACGCTGCAGGAAGAGCAATAGCTGCATTTATCGCCAGCTTTCGCCATTGGCCGGATCAACGGCGCGTTTCCCCTATTTTTAATAATGCTTTCTCGCCGCCGGTGAATTTTCACCTAACTCAGAACCTTCTTAATGCAACATCTTGTTTATAAACAAATAATTAACTTTCAGCGCATAAAACCCGCTGTCAATCATATTCCTGTCACAACCAACAGAAAAACCAGAAAAGGAGATGCTTGTCGACTTTTCGTCTAAAAAATGGGATACAGGTACTAGACAAAACCAACGACCAGTTATCAAATGGTTAAATAATATCACGCCAGATGTGAACCATCGGCCAAGTGAAGAAAAGGTCAGCACGCTTTCCACGGTTTATCAGCGTTGCAGCCGCGGTTTTGTCGGGTAATCCGCATTGGGCGGATCGCCTTCATTAAATACACATACATACCACAGTACGGGCTGCAGCCTTGCAGCGCCTTTTATTGGGAAATCGTTATGCAATCCTCTGTCAATAAGTCAGAAAGCCGGACCTTCTTCGGCCATCCCTATCCGCTGGGTTCTCTGTTCTTCACCGAAATGTGGGAGCGCTTCTCGTTCTACGGCATCCGTCCGCTGCTGATCCTGTTTATGGCCGCCACGGTGTACGACGGCGGCCTGGGCCTGGCGCGCGAGAACGCGTCGGCGATCGTCGGCATCTTCGCCGGCAGCATGTACCTGGCGGCGCTGCCGGGCGGCTGGTTGGCAGACAACTGGCTCGGCCAACGCAAGGCCGTCTGGTACGGTTCGATTCTGATCGCGCTCGGCCACCTGTCGATCGCGCTGTCCGCAGTGATGGGCACCAATCTGTTCTTCATCGGCCTGATGTTCATCGTGCTCGGTTCCGGCCTGTTCAAGACCTGTATCTCGGTGATGGTCGGTACGCTATACAAGAAAGGCGATGCGCGTCGCGACGGCGGTTTCTCGCTGTTCTACATGGGCATCAACATCGGTTCGTTCATCGCCCCGCTGATCTCCGGCTGGCTGATCAAGTCACACGGCTGGCACTGGGGCTTCGGCATCGGCGGTATCGGGATGCTGGTGGCACTGGTGATCTTCCGGGTGTTCGCCGTCCCGGCGATGAAACGCTATGACCGCGAAGTGGGCCTTGACTCCACCTGGAACAGCCCGGTCGCGAAGAAAAAAGGCGTCGGCGCCTGGTTGCTGGCGTTGGCGGCCATCCTGGTGGCGGTCATCGTGCTGATCGCCCAAGGCACTATCGTCATCAATCCGGTCGAGGTGGCCAGCGTGCTGGTGTACGTGATCGCCGCGTCGGTCACGTTGTACTTCATCTATCTGTTCGCCTTTGCCGGCCTGAGCCGCAAAGAGCGCGCACGCCTGCTGGTGTGCTTCATCCTGCTGATCTCCGCCGCGTTCTTCTGGTCAGCGTTTGAACAGAAACCGACCTCGTTTAACCTGTTCGCCAACGATTACACCAATCGCATGATCGGCGACTTCGAGATCCCGGCGGTATGGTTCCAGTCGATCAACGCCCTGTTCATCATCCTGCTGGCGCCGGTCTTCAGCTGGGCCTGGCCTGCACTGGCGCGCAATAACGTGCGTCCGAGCAGCATCACCAAGTTCGTGATCGGCATCCTGTGCGCCGCCGGCGGTTTTGGCCTGATGATGCTGGCCGCGCAGAATGTGCTGAGCAACGGCGGCGCCGGCGTATCGCCGATGTGGCTGGTGGGCAGCATTCTGATGCTGACGCTGGGTGAACTGTGCCTGAGCCCGATCGGGCTGGCCACCATGACGCTGCTGGCGCCGGAGAGAATGCGCGGTCAGATGATGGGGCTGTGGTTCTGCGCCAGCGCGTTGGGCAACCTGGCGGCCGGTCTGATCGGCGGTCACGTCAAGGCCGACCAACTGGATATGCTGCCGAATCTGTTCGCCCGCTGCTCCGTCGCGTTGCTGATCTGCGCCGCCGTGCTTATCGTGCTGATCGTGCCGATTCGCCGCATGCTGGAAAATACCCAGTCCAAGAGCGCGCAAAAACCGGCGACCAACGCCTGACGGATAGCCCGTTTTATCTCGCAAACCGGCGCTCGATGCGTCGGTTTTTTATGCCTGCCAGGCCTGATGCTGCAATACCACCCGGTAGCCATCAGGATCTTCAAAGGTTTGCCCCGCCCGATCCCAATAGGGATTATAGGCGGCGACCGCTAAGAACCCTGCCGCCCGCATCCGCTCACACGCGGCCCGCCATTCGTTCTCATCCGGCAGATAAAATACCAGCAGATGATCCTGCGTCGGCGCCTGCCCGACCCGTACCCCGCGATGCTGCGTGAACTCCAGATGGTAGGCATGCTGCGGATGCCCGATCATCATGCCGTCGAACCCCTGATGATCGACAAACTCGCCCAGCTTTTCGAACCCCAGCCCGCGGCAATACAGCGTAGCAATCTCTTGCAACCGATCGGTCGGGCGCGCGATGCGCAACACCGCTTTGGCTATCGACATGTCCTCCTCCTCCTCATGATAACGTCATACAGCGCCATGCCCGCCAGCATCGCCAGCAGGAACGGCCATACCCGGCTTATCTCCGCCCCGGCCAACACCCAGGCTGGGCCGGGGCAAATACCCGCGATACCCCAGCCGATGCCGAACAGCGCGCTGCCCGCCAGCAAACGACGATCCAGACGCCCGGCGGCCGGGATCTGCAGCGTTTCCCCCAACAGGCTACGCTCTCGTCGCCTCGCCCACAGGAAGGCCGGCGCCGCCACCGCGATCGCACCAGCCATCACCAACGCCAGCGAGGGATCCCACGCGCCGGTAACGTCGAGAAACGCCAACACTTTGGCCGGATTGGCCATGCCGGCGACGATCAGCCCCAGACCAAAAATGACGCCGCTCAGCAGCGCCAACAGCGTTTTAAGCATTCTCAACCTCCCGCCAGGTGGCGCATCAACCACACGGTCATAAAGCCCAGCAGCATAAACACCGCCGTGGCGGCCAGCGAACGCGGCGCCAACCGTGCGACGCCGCACACGCCGTGCCCGCTGGTGCAACCGCTGCCCAATCGAGTGCCCAATCCCACCAACAGCCCTGCGGCCGCCAGCCCACCGTTGCCGACCGCGATCTCACCGGACGGCAAAGCCGCAGCGGCAGCATACAGCCAGGGAGAGAGCAGCAACCCGCCAATAAATGCGGCGCGCCAGCCCCGCTCCTGGCCACCGGCACTCAATACACCGCCGGTAATGCCGCTGATGCCGGCGATCCGGCCGTTGAACAGCAGCAGCAGCGCCACCGCGCCGCCGATAATGGCCCCGCCCGCCAGCGCGGAATAAGGCGTGAAGTGTTGCCAGTCAATGGTCATCGCGGTTCTCCGGTTGTGGGCAATAAAGCTGATACAGGGTATGGAGCAGCGCCAGCGCTTTGGCATCGGCCACCGCATAGTAAATCTGCTTGCCGGCGCGCCGGGTGGACACCAACCCTTCCTCCCGCAGCACGCCAAGCTGCTGGGACAGCGTCGGCTGGCGGATATCCAGCGCCTGCGCCAGCTCGCTTACCGCCATCTCGCCCTGACTGAGCCGGCACAGCAGCAGCAGCCGATCTTCGTTGCCCAGGGTACGCAGCATCGTGCCGGCCTGCGTCGCCGCCTTACGCATCGCGTCAATATCCATTGCTCCTCCATCAATATATAAAATTATATAATATTATTTTATAAAGTATTCGCACACAAAGCCACAGGCTGGCGTGAAATAACGCCGCATGGCATGCTGTTTGGTCTTATCCTTTTGCCGCGCGGAGGGCGCCAGCGATGCTATTTTTTCACGACGTTCTGCCGCCCGATCAGCCTGTCCGGCCGTTAGCCAGGGATTATCATCATGGCGACAGCGAGCCGGAGCACTACCATAACTGCGCGCAGCTGATCCACAGCCTGAGCGGCGTGGTGCAGGTCACTACCCGGCTCGGCAGTTGGGTGGTGCCGCCCGGCCGCGGCGTCTGGGTACCGGCGAAAGTGGTGCACAGTCTACGCATCACCGGCCAGGTAGCGGCCAGGACGTTATTCATCGATCCGCTGGCGCGCGCCGATCTGCCGGCTCAGTGCCAGGTGGTGCAGGTGTCGCCGCTGCTGCGCGAGCTGATTATCAGCGCGATGGAGATTGCGCCCGGCTACCCCAGCGGCGGGCGCGACGAGCGCATCATGGAGTTGATTCTGGATGAATTACGGGTGCTGCCGAGCCTGCCGCTGCACCTGCCCGAACCGCGCGAGGCCTCGCTGCTCGCCCTGTGCCGCCATATTCAGGTCACGCTGGCGCAGCCCTGGACGCTGGAACAGGCGGCCGAACGCCTCAATGTCAGCGGACGCACCCTGTCGCGGCGCTTCCAGCGAGAAACCGGGCTGCGTTTTGGCGATTGGGTGCGACGCGCCCGTTTACTGGCGGCGCTGAACGCGCTGGCGATCGGACGTTCGGTGTTGGAAGTGGCGCTGGATCTCGGCTATGACAGCCCCAGCGCGTTCAGCGCCATGTTTCGCCGGGTGCTGGGGGTAGCGCCCAGCGACTATTTCAGCCGGGCCGCGCCGACGTTGACGCCAGATAGCGCCCGGCGACGTTGAACAACGCCTGCAGCGAAGCGCTGGCGGAGTCGACGTCGATGCCAACGCCGTAGCTCGCCTCGCCGTGCGGCAAAACGCAGCGAATGTAAGCCACCGCTCGGCTGTCGCTCTGATGCCCCAGCGTATGCTCGTGGTAATCTTCGATAGCCAACGGCAAACCGAAGCGTTGGCGCAGCGCATCCACCGCGCTGGAAAGCAGGCCGTTGCCGGCCCCCTGCAGCTGCAGAGGCTCCCCCTGCCAGGCGACTCGCGCGTTGAAACTGTACGCTTCCACGCCGTGACTTTCCGTTTGATAGCTCAACAGCTGCAAGCGCGGCTGCTCCACCAGCCCGTAAGTGTCGCGGAATAAGCGCCACAGCTGCGCGACGCTCATTTCCTTACCGCTGCCGTCGGTCGCCCGCTGGACCACCTGGCTGAAATCAATCTGCAAACCGCGCGGCAGCGCCAGCCCATGGTTCTGCTCCAACAGCCAGGCGGCGCCGCTTTTGCCGGACTGGCTGTTAACCCGGATCACCGCCTCATAGCTGCAGCCGACATCGGCGGGATCGAGCGGCAGGTAAGGCACCTGCCACCAGCCATCTTGCCGCTGCCGTTGCGCGGCGAAGCCTTTCTTGATCGCATCCTGATGCGATCCGGAGAAGGCGGTAAACACCAATTCGCCGGCATAAGGATGGCGAGGATGCACCGGCAGCTGATTGCACTGTTCCACCACCTCCACCACCTGCTTCAAGCGGCTGAAGTCCAGGCCCGGCGCCACGCCCTGGGTATAGAGATTCAACGCCAACGTGACCAGATCGACGTTGCCGGTACGCTCGCCGTTGCCGAACAGGCAGCCTTCGACCCGATCGGCGCCGGCCAGCAGCGCCAGCTCGGCGCAGGCGACGCCGGTGCCGCGATCGTTATGCGGGTGCACGCCGATCGTCACATCAGCGCGACGGCTGAAGTGGCGACAGAACCATTCGATCTGATCGGCATACACGTTGGGCGTACTCACCTCCACCGTCGCCGGCAGGTTGATGATCATCGGCCGCTGTGCCCCCGGTTGCCAAACATCCGCCACCGCTTCGCAGATCTCCAGCGCGAACGCCAATTCGGTAAAGCAGAAGGTTTCCGGCGAATATTCGAAGCACCAGACGGTATCAGGCTGCGCCTCGCAATGCCGGCGAATGCGCCGCGCGCCGTTCACCGCTAGCGCCACGGTAGCCGCCTTATCCTGGCGGAACACGATGTCGCGAAACATCGGCGCCGTGGCGTTATACAGATGCACGATAGCCCGCGGCGCCCCCTGCAGCGCCTCGAAGGTGCGGTCGATCAGATCGTCGCGCGACTGCGTCAGCACCTGAATGGTGACATCGTCCGGGATCAGCCGCTCGTCGATCAGGGCGCGCACAAAGTCGAAGTCCGTTTGCGACGCCGAAGGGAAAGCCACCTCAATCTCTTTGAAACCGCACTGCAACAGCAGCTGATAGAACTCGCGCTTGCGCGCGTTATCCATAGGCTCCGCCAGCGCCTGGTTGCCGTCGCGCAGATCGCTGGAGCACCAGCGCGGCGCCTGTCGCAGGGTACGCGAAGGCCACTGGCGATCCGGTAACGTCACCGGCGGGAACGGTCGGTATTTGCTTGAAGGGTCGATTAACATGGGCTTCTCCTGATGCCTGAGTGAACGATACCGTCATTATTTCCCGCCTCCGCGCCTGCTTCTCCCGCTTTGCGGACAACCGTCGTCGCAGAGCGGACAACAAAAAAATTTGCATCCTGCGCCAGTGAGACAACAATTAGTTTTGACGTTTCCCCCACCGCGCCGGCAGCACGCCGGACGCTTTACTCTCATTGCCAACGGAGGCGAACATGAGCCTGTATGCAACCCTGGAAGAAGCCATCGAGGCCGCACGCGAAGAGTTTCTCGACACCGCCGAAGGCGGCGGCGGTGACGAACCGCCGGTGCCGCAGCAGTTCAATCTGCAAAAGTACGTGATGCAGGATGGCGACACGATGTGGCAGGCGGAGTTCTTCGAAGAAGAAGGCGAGGCGGTGGAATGCCTGACGCTGCGCAGCGGTGCGGCGGCGCAGGCGATCTTCGACGGTGACTACGACGAGGTGGAAATCACCGCCGAGTGGATAGACGAAAACACCCTGTACGAATGGGAGGAAGGCGACTTCCAGCTCGAGCCGCCGTTGGATACCGAAGAAGGCCAGGCCGCCGCCGATGAGTGGGATGAACGTTAACCCGCACGACGCTTTGAACGCCAAGGAGGCAGCATGAACATTCGCCAGGCCCGCCCCACCGACTACCCCGCCATTTTGCAGCTGCAGGCGGAAAACGTGCCGGAAGCGCTCGATGAGCGCCAAAAACGGCAGGGATTTATCGTATCGCGCATGAATGAAGCGCAGCTGACGGCGATCAACCGCGGCATCGGCATATGGGTGGCGGAACAGGAGGGCCAACTGGCGGGGTTCGTTTGCCTGATGCCCGCCGACGCGCAGCCGCGGCCGCCGGTGGTGGATGCGATGCTGGCGACGCTCGCCACGCACTCATTCGCCGGACGGCCGCTGCGTGAGCAGCGGGTATTTCTCTACGGCCCGGTCTGCCTCAGCATGGCCTGGCGCGGCAAAGGCGTATTAAAGCGCCTCTACGCCGCAGTCAAAGCGCACACCCGCCATGATTACGACGTGGGCGCACTGTTTATCGACGACGACAATCCGCATTCGTTGGCCGCTCACGTGCAAGGGCTGGGGATGACGGCGCTGGCACCTTTCCATTGCGGGCAGAAAGGCTATCAGCTGGTGGTGTTCGCCACCCGCTGAACGAAGTTACTCGTAGGGGCCATGCTGCGCATCGAACGGCAGCATAAAGGTGTCCACCACCATCGACAGCGGCACGTCTATCACCGTGACGTAGCGCCAGGGCGTATCGCGCAGATCCCACTGCACGCCGGGATAATACTGATGACCGTGCCCGGCGCCGGGCACGGTGCGGCTGATGATGCTGCCGCAGCCGGTTAGGGCCATCACGCCGGCCGTCACGCAGGCCAGGCGAAAGTAGGAAGAGAGCTTCACGACATTGACTCTGAGAAAGGGGTTGTTTCGCGAGTGAACAACGCATCGGCCGCAGTCTATCACAGTTCCCTTTTTTCACCGGCACCGGCGCGCTCAGGCAAAAGGTAAAAAAAACGGGGAACGCGCCGTGCGCATTCCCCGTCTAAGCGTTGCCGCTAAGCGATTAACGCCGACCCGTTGGGTGCGCCAGCGGGTTGTGCGGCAACTGCTGGTAGTGTTCACGCCAGGCGGCGCCTTCCGGCAGCAGCCAGACGCGCTGGTGCAGACGAGCCAGCATGACCGGATCGCTCAGCAGTTCCAGACGCTTGCCCTTCACCAGCTTCTCCGGCCCCAGCTGCAGCGCTTCGTTTACCCGCTCCTCGCGATTGCGATCGAGCGTCGCGCGCAGGTGGTGACGCGCCGTCGCCAGCGCCGTCGCCAACGCGTTGAAGGACGGGTTGACCACCGCGTGCATAAAGCCGTTGGTCAACGCGCGGTTGCGGTTGAGATGCAGGTACTCTTCCGTCGCCAGCAGCTCACGCGGCGGATTGTACTCTTCCGGGATCAGGAACAGCTTGGCGCGTTTGCTTTTCATGCCCAGCGTCGCGCGGCTCGACAGCACCGACACGAACGGCGACAGGATCAGCGAGAACACGATTGGCGACAGCCACCACAGGAAACGCAGATCCAACCACGCCATGCCGCCGGCCCACACCAGGCCCAGCAACATCTGCGAGCCATGGCGGCGGAACGCTTCGCCCCACGGCGTGTCGTCGTCGTCACGCTGCGGCGAATTCCACACCACTTCCCAACCGAGGAAGGCGCTCACCACGAACACGGTATGGAACAGCATGCGCACCGGCGCCAACAGCACCGAGAACAGCATTTCCATCAGCATCGAAATGAACAAACGGAACGCGCCGCCATACTCTTTCGCCCCCTTGGCCCAGATCAGCACGATGCTGAGCAGCTTCGGCAGGAACAGCAGCACCAGCGTGGTGGAGAACAGCGCTATCGCCAGCTCGGGCCGCCACTGCGGCCAGACCGGGAACAGCTGCCGCGGCTGCAGGAAGTATTGCGGCTCCATCAGGGTATGCACCACCTGCAATGCGGTGGAGAGCGCCAGGAACATGAACCACAGCGGCGCCGACAGGTAGGACATCACGCCGGTGAGGAACACCGCGCGGTGCACCGGGTGCATGCCCTTCACCAGGAACAGGCGGAAGTTCATCAGGTTGCCGTGGCACCAGCGACGGTCGCGTTTCAGCTCGTCCAGCAGGTTCGGCGGCAGCTCTTCGTAACTGCCCGGCAGATCGTAAGCGATCCACACACCCCAGCCGGCGCGGCGCATCAGCGCCGCTTCAACGAAGTCGTGCGACAAGATAGAACCGGCGAAGGAGCCCTCGCCCGGCAGCGGCGCCAGCGCACAGTGCTCGATAAACGGCTTCACGCGGATGATGGCGTTATGGCCCCAGTAGTGCGACTCGCCCAGCTGCCAGAAATGCAGACCGGCGGTAAACAGTGGCCCGTAAACGCGAGTAGCGAACTGCTGCACGCGCGCGTACAGGGTATCCATGCCGGACGCCTTCGGCGCGGACTGGATGATGCCGGCGTTCGGGTTGGCTTCCATCAGGCGAACCAGCCCGGTGAGGCATTCGCCGCTCATCACGCTGTCAGCATCCAGGATCACCATGTAGCTGTACTCACCGCCCCAGCGACGGCAGAAGTCGTCGATGTTGCCGCTCTTGCGTTTGACGCGGCGGCGACGGCGGCGATAGAAGATGCGGCCGTGGCCGTCGACATCGCGGCACAGCTCCATCCACGCCTTTTGCTCGGCCACGCAGATGTCCGGATCGTAGCTGTCGCTCAGCACGTAGATATCGAAGTGTTCCAGCTGACCGGTCGCGGCGACGGACTCATAGGTCGCGCGCAGGCCGGCGAACACGCGTTCGACGTCTTCGTTGCAGATCGGCATGATCAGCGCGGTGCGGTGCGCCGGGTTGATCGGCTCATCGCCCTTGATGGTGGAGGAAATGCTGTATTTGTCCTTGCCGATCAGCAGCTGCAGGAAGCCCATCAGCGCGGTCCAGAAACCGGCCGAGACCCAGCAGAACAGCACGGCGAACAGGATCAGAATGCCGGTTTGCAGCACATACGGCAGCAGCTGCAGCACCGACTGCATCAGATCCTGGTCCAGCATGGCGATAGGATCGATCAGCGCCCAGCCCTGGTAAGGCAAGATGGTTTTCATGTACCAGGTGGCGATGCCGGTTTGCACCAGCATCAGCACCAGCAGCACATAGCGGCGCATGGAGCCGACGGTACGCCAGCGGTTCTCGGCCTCGGCCTCCTCTTTGGTGGCGTGCCGATTGTGCGGCGACCGCCCCAGCAGAGAATCCCAGAAGCGCGCCACCGGGTTGGTGCGCCAGGCTTCCGGGAACATGGTGGTGCGTTTGATCGGCGGCGTCGCCTTCAGAATGGCGCGCCCTTCGGCGTCGGTATCGAAGTCGTCATCGCTGACCGCATCCGGCCAGGCGCTTTCGATGCGCGGTTTGACCGAGGCCAGCGCCACGTCATCCGCCGACAAGCTATTGACGTTGGCGTCGGCGGCGCCCATCTGCCGATGGAGCGCCTCCAGAGCCTGAGCGTCATCCGCCGTTTTAGGGGTAAGCGCCTCCGACCGCTCGGCGGTCAGAGGCAGCGCCGCAAGATAATCCTGGGCGGGTTGAGTAGGCTTATTCATTGGCAGGTAGCTGATAGCTCCAGGTTTCCGACAGTGTCTTATCGCCATTGACCAGCGCCGCGCGCATTTCTACCGGCTTCTTGTCGTCTTTCACTTTCAGACGCACCGTCAGGCGCCAGCCTTTGGTCACTGGGTTATAGCGGACGTTGTTTTCTACCATTTCACCGTTGTCGCCGATGCTGATCTGAGAAGCGACCGGCGTATTGGCGTCCAGCGCTTTCAGCACCGGGCCGACGAAATCGACCAGGAAGGCGACGCTGCCGTCAGGCTCGCGGATCAGGTTGGACTGCTTCACGTCACCGGTCGAACGCATGGTCCGTGCCACATAGGCGATGTCTTGCGAATGCAGTTTGTCTTCATCGCGGGTGAAGTTCAGACGGTAGCTCAGCGTCAGCGGTTTTTTGGCTTCCGGCAAGGTATCCGGCGTCCAGAACGCGACGATGTTGTCGTTGGTTTCATCCGCCGTTGGGATCTCCACCAGCTCGACCTTGCCTTTGCCCCAGTCGCCTTTCGGTTCGATCCAGGCGCTCGGGCGCAGATCGTAACGATCGTCCAGATCTTCGTACTCTTTGAAGTTGCGACCGCGCTGCAGCAGACCGAAGCCTTTCGGATTCTCAACGGTATAGGTGCTGACGGACAGGTGTTTAGGATTGTTCAGCGGACGCCAGATCCACTCGCCGTTGCCGGCATGGATAGACAGACCGTTGGAATCGTGCAGCGCCGGGCGGTAGTTCAGCGTCGGCGACGGCTGGTTCGGGCCGAACAGGAACATGCTGGTCAGCGGCGCCAGGCCCAATTTGCCCACCTTATCGCGCAGGAACACTTTGGACTCGACGTCCACGGTGGTGTCACGGCCCGGGATCACCGTGAAACGGTAAGCGCCGGTGGCGCGCGGGGAATCCAGCAGCGCGTAGATCACCAGGTGTTTGTCGCCCTGCTTCGGACGCTCAACCCAGAATTCGCGGAAACGCGGGAACTCTTCGCCGGAAGGCAAAGCGGTATCGATAGCCAGGCCACGAGCGGAAAGCCCGTAAACCTGCCCTTTACCCACCACGCGGAAATAGCTCGCGCCCAGCAGGCTCATAATCTCATCGTTTTTGTCGGCGCTGTTGATCGGGTAGAGCACCTTGAAGCCGGCAAAGCCGAGGTTCTTCACTGATTCAGGATCGTGTTTGACCGAGCCGAAGTTGAAGTAATCCGGGCTGTACTTGATCTGTTTTACGCTGGTAGAGGTGACTTCGTTGATTTTCACCGGCGTATCGAAATACATCCCCTGATGATAAAACTCAAGCTTGAAAGGGGTTTTCAGCTTGCTCCAATAGGCTTTATCGTGATTGAACTGAATCTGCTGATAGTCTGCGAACTTCATCTCGCGGAACTGAGAAGGAAGGTTGCTCTTCGGGGCTTCGAAACCTTTCGCAGCCAGATCCTGCGCCTGCTTGGCCACATCATCAATAGAAAAGGCCCATGCCGGCGAACTGAACAGCGTGAACAATACGGTAGCACCTAACCAACGAACGCTCGCGGCGCGTGGTTGTCCGGATAATATATTAACTAGCACATCCCCCCCTATTCGTGTGCTCAAATCATTTAAATCCATATTAATGGATTACTCAGCTTTCCGACAACATGATAAATGGATGGTTCATGTTTACGGCTCATTGTTTAAGCAGCTGATGGAGCACCAGCGTAGCAAGCCGCGCAACAAGACGCTATGGAAAAATGCGAGGGGCTATAGTAGGGTTCCGGATAACAATTTAACGTTTGACGACTTATTAAGCGTGTTAATGAGCACCCGATTAAATCACCAGCGGTAATCTATGACTAAAGGCAGCAAACAGCGCGAGTTTTTCCTCGATTCGATCCGAGCCTATTTGATGCTGCTCGGCATTCCGTTTCACCTTTCCCTGATTTATTCCAGCCACGTCTGGGCGGTGAACAGCGCGTCGCCCTCCTTCTCACTCACGGTGCTGAACGACTTCATCCACGCCTTCCGCATGCAGGTGTTCTTCGTGATTTCCGGCTACTTCTCCTACATGCTCTACGAACGTTACGAGCGCCATCAGTGGCTGAAGGTCAGGCTGGAGCGGGTGGCGATCCCGCTGTTGAGCTCCATCCCGCTAATTACGGTGCCGCAATTTTTCATGCTGAAATATTTCACCGATAAATTAAACGGCTGGGACGAGTTTTCTCTCTATCAGAAAATAAATGTAACAGTTTGGGAATTGGTGTCTCATCTGTGGTTCTTATTGACCCTGTCATTGTTAACCTTCGCCTGCTTTTATCTGTTCCGCAAAATCAAGCGTCAAACACGCGAGCCTATTCCAGCGTTAATCAACAGAATGCGTGGATTAGGAAACATCTCACTGTGTTTCTTTATTTATGCGGTATGCTATTCGGCCGCGCACCGTATTATTTTAATTTTCGCGCCGCAGCTATTATCCAATGGCCTGTTCAATTTCGTGGTGATGGAGACGATGTTCTACCTGCCGTTCTTCATCCTCGGCGCCTATGCGTTTAAGTATGTGTGGCTTAAAGAGATTTTTCTGCGCCGTTCGCCGCTGGCGCTGCTCGGCTCGCTGCTGCTGTTTATCGCATATATGCTGAACCAGAAACTGTTGGCGCACAGCAGCTATATGTTCGAGCTGGAAGTGGTGATCAAAACCCTAATGGGGATCCTGATGACCAATGTGGTGTTCTCTTTCGGGCATAACCTGCTGAATTATCACTCGCCGCGCATCACCTATCTGGTCAACGCCTCGCTGTTTATATATCTGGTGCACCATCCGTTGACCCTGATATATGGCGCTTTCGTGACGCCTTATATCGGCAACAACCTGTTGGGGTTCTTGCTGGGCTTGCTGTTTGTGTTCTCGCTGGCCTTCGCTTTATATGAGCTGCACAAACGCATCCCGGTGCTGCGCTTCCTGTTCTCCGGCAAGCCGCAATAAACCTGGCCCCTGTAAACCTGAATGTTTGCAGGGGTTTTCTGTCATATTACCGCCGCGCAAAAAGCCTATACTGGTCGTTTGCATGCAGAGCACACATTGTTCAGCTTGACGTCGTCCGTTAAGGCAAAGTGATACGGCGGCATAGATAACATGGCCGTTATAACTGCAATGCATAAGTAGAAATCCGGATCCCTGCCTTACGGTAGTGATTGGGCTCAACCCCCGAAGGGCTGCGCGATCGCTTGATTGATTCGATGGCGTTACCTGTCTCTCCCTTCCGTCACGACAGAGAGGATTTTGAATGACCGATAAAAATACCCAGGCTCAGGAAGCCGTAGCGGAAAACGCCACCCTGCTGAAGATCCTCAGCAGGTTGCTGTCCGCGCTGGATGCTTCGATCAGCGGTAAAGAACGCAGCGTTTTGGTCGCTGAGCTCTCCAACTTCAATCTCGACGGCATTTCCGAAGCGGAACGCAAACTGGCCACCGAGCTGATCAAACGGTCGCTGGAATCGCTCGACCATTAACCCTACCGCGCCTGCAAACCATTAAGCCTGCCTGCGCGGGCTTAATGGTTTTTCCCGCCGTGCAAACCCGGCATTGTTGCCAAAACCGAAATACAGCAGCCTGATAATGTTGGATAAAAGGCAGAACTTCACCTCTTCCCCTCACTTTCTTAGTTTAATCGCACCAAAGGGTAATAATTGATCGATTGTTTTCGCAATCAGCCTTGGCGTTTTACCCACTAAACACGTTATCATCGAAATACGCGCAGAGTCCCCTATCCCCCAGCCTCAGGAGAACGATATTTTGGATGCCAGCACCATTAACAGCTTGTTCGTCATCGGTGCCGTGCTGGTGGGGGCAAGCATTCTGCTCAGCTCATTTTCTTCCCGGCTCGGCATTCCGATCCTGGTGATCTTCCTCGCGATCGGCATGCTGGCCGGCGTTGACGGCCCCGGTGGCATCGTCTTCAGCAATTACCCGGTCGCTTATCTGGTCAGCAACCTCGCGTTGGCGGTGATCCTGCTCGACGGCGGCATGCGCACCCGGGTCAGCTCATTCCGCGTGGCCCTGTGGCCGGCACTGTCTCTCGCCACCGTCGGCGTGGTGATCACCGCCGGCCTGACCGGCATGGCCGCCGCCTGGCTGTTCAATCTCGATCTGCTGCAGGGGTTACTGATCGGCGCCATCATCGGTTCTACCGACGCCGCCGCGGTATTCTCGCTGCTGGGCGGCAAAGGGCTGAACGAACGCGTCAGCGCCACGCTGGAGATCGAGTCCGGCAGCAACGATCCTATGGCGGTATTTCTCACCATCACGCTGATTGCGATGATCGCCGCCGGGGAAACCGCGCTGAGCTGGACCTTCCCGCTGCATCTGATGCAGCAGTTCGGCATGGGCATCGTCTTCGGTCTCGGCGGCGGCTGGCTGCTGCTGACGCTGATTAACCACATCAAGCTGGCGGACGGCCTCTACCCGCTGCTGGCGGTAAGCGGCGGCATTCTTATTTTCGCGCTGACCACCGCGCTGGACGGCAGCGGCATTCTGGCGGTGTACCTGTGCGGCCTGCTGCTGGGCAACCGTCCAATTCGCAACCGTCACGGCATCGTGCAAACCTTCGATGGCCTGGCATGGCTCAGCCAGATCGGCATGTTCCTGGTGCTCGGCCTGCTGCTCAACCCGCATGAGCTGCTGCCGATCGCCATCCCTGCCCTGCTGCTGTCGCTGTGGATGATCCTGTTCGCACGCCCGCTGTCGGTGTTTATCGGCCTGCTGCCGTTCCGCAGCTTTACCCTGCGCGAACGCGGCTTTATTTCCTGGGTTGGCCTGCGCGGCGCGGTACCGGTGATCCTGGCGGTGTTCCCGATGATGGCCGGGCTGCCCAACGCCCAGCTGTTCTTTAACGTGGCGTTCTTCGTGGTGCTGGTCTCCCTGCTGCTGCAAGGCACCACGCTGTCTTTCGCCGCCAAAAAGGCCAAGGTGATCGTGCCGCCGGCGCTGACGCCGATCTCCCGCGTTGGGCTGGACGTGCACCCGGAAAACCAGTGGGAACAGTTTGTGTATCAGCTTTCGGCGGAAAACTGGTGCGTCGGCGCCGCGCTGCGCGAGCTGAAAATGCCGCCCAATACCCGCATCGCCGCCCTGTTCCGCGGCAAAGAGCTACTGCACCCTAGCGGCAGTACCCGGCTGCGCGAGAACGATATCCTGTGCGTTATCGGCCATGAGCACGATCTGCCGATCCTCGGCAAACTGTTTAGCCAAGCGCCAGCCGTGACGCTAGACGAACGCTTCTTCGGCGACTTTATCCTGCAATCCGACGCCCGTTTAAGCGACATCTCGCAGGTTTATGGCCTCAATCTGCAAGACGATGTCGACGAGCAACAGACGCTGGGGCAGTTCGTCATTCAGCTGATCGGCGGTGAACCGGTGATCGGCGACCAGGTGGAATGGGACGGCCTGACCTGGACCATTGCCGAAATGGAGGGCAATCAGGTCAGCAAGATAGGCGTCAGGATCGTGACCGACTAACGCGGCCGCGCTATCAGATGAGGGAACTTCTGGCCTTAAGAACGTTCTTAATCACTATCATGATGCATGAAGTACGGCGTCGCTGAATTATATCCGTTTGATATAAAAACAATTTAACAGCGGCGCCAACGGGGATTAGGGATGTGAACGGCAAGACTCGATTTCTTTCGGTGATGATGATTATGGCGCTGGGCGTAGCGGCGCTCGATCTCAGCATCGCCGGTTTGGTCCATAGACTTTTAATTGGATAATTTCAACGTGACGCAGCGGGAACAAGAAAAAGACATTCTGGGGAAAATACTGGTGACGGTGTCCGCACTTTGCCTGATTCTGGTGGCGGCATTCCTCATCTGGGGATTCATGCTGGATTGATACCGAGGACGCTCAGAGATAAAAAAAACCGCCGCGGCGGTTTTTTTATGGGTCAGGCGATCAGATCTTGCAACCTTCGCAGTCCGCTTCGTCTTCGAGGAATTCAGGGACCTCTTTTACCTTCTGCGCCGCTTTTTCTTCGGCTTTCGCCAGTTCGGCATCGATATCAAAATCGAAAATATCATCACTCATCGCTTGGTCCTCATTCTGCTTCGCGTTCAAACGCTGAGTATAATCGACAAGCCGCCGGCCGGAAACCTTTCAGTTTGCCGCCGCCAGCTGCGATGGCTCATCCTGCGGCTTTTTTCCGTAGGCCATGTCGTACACGTCGTAGAAGTCGATTTCGCCCTTGTTGCCGATGATCACCCGCATCTTCTGTTTCAACGCGGCACCGATGGACGGCTCATCCAGCAGTTGCTGCACCGCATAAGGCGACAGCGCGCGGGTGAAGTACCACTCGCCGTTATAGCACACTCGCAGATCCAGCACCCCGATGTCTTCAAAGCGGTAGACCGGCCGGATCTCTATCAGCAGCATGGCGAACATGAACAGCACAAAGGCGGTGAAGCCGAGGAAGGCATACATCCCCATGTACGGCACCTGATACATCACGGCGATCACCGCGAAGTAACCGGCGAACATGGCAAGGCACAAATAGCGGTGAGTGCGGGCGAATTCGCTGTTGAAGCGCGGCTTGCCGTCGCGCCCTTCGCGCCGATTGATCTGTTCAATCTCTTTAACCAAGATGCTTTTAATCGCGTCCATCGTTACAACCTTATGCTGGAAACAGCATTGCCATCAAATCTCACCGCTAAAAGTAACACAAGTACAGTTTTGCAGGGTAGATCAGTTAACCAACTTAATGGCGGCAACTGTTATAGTTCGGCTTCAGCGCGGTTGAGCGGCTTTGCCTTGCGCAAACATGAACATGCGCTGGGCTACGTCGTCGGCCTGTTTGATTTTCTGCTTTTGCGGTTCGTTGCTGCGTTGAATGGCGCGGGCGTAGGCGATTTCATGGGCCTGATCGATCATCGCGATGATGCGATCACGTTCAGTCTTCTCCATATTGCCCAACATGGTGGTGATAATCGCCTGGTAAGCGTTGGACGCGGCGGTCAGCGCCTTCTCTCTCGCCTCGAGGGCGGCGACGCGTTGCACGAGTTCCTGCAGTTGCTCGGAGTGGGACATATCGACCTCCTGTTGCCGGGCAGCAAGCCTGCCTGATTACAGTTTAGCAAAGGATCGAGAGAGAAAGAGGAAGGAAAGCCAGCGGTTACGGTAAAGCACACCCGAAAATCCCAACGAGGAGCCGATAGTGCAAATCAACCCGGGTGCGCTTTACGGTAAGCGCGATGAGATGAAGTGAAAGAAAGCTGGCGCGCTATGCAGGACTCGAACCCGCGTCTATCAATTTTCAAGCCAAAACAAGCCATTATAAAACCAATCACTCTGCCAACTGAGTTAATAGCGCGTTCCTTCGCTCCGGGGCGTTATTATCCATAACAACATTATGGACTCAAGCTTTTTTAGCATAATGCCCTGATTTTACGGATAAGTCTTAGGTTATCGCCAGCGTTATGGCCTTATAGCAGCTCAATAATCGGGTAATCGCCGGCGATAAGCGGCTTGCACAAAATCTTGTAGCCATCGCTGTCGAAATGGCTGGCCGCGCTCTGTAGCCGCTCCGCCTGCGCCAGATTGCCGACCGAGCCCAGATAAAACCAATTGTGGATCACATGGTACTGACGCAGCGTCTCGCCCTGCTCCTCCAGCGCCACGCGCCCGGCGAACGGCCAACAGGTGATACGCAGCTGCTCAAGCGCCGCGCTGAGCCGCAGCGCATGCTCCTGCGCCGACTCCACGCCACAGCAGACGCCCGCGCACTTGCGCAGGCTGTAGCGGAAACAGGCTCGCCCCGCCGGCAGCTTGTCGATCCCCAGCTTGCCGTAACATAAACGATGCTCGTCGGCGATGGCGCGCAGCTTTTCCAGCGCGGCGTGGCGATTGGCAAACAGCCCGTAGAGATGGGGCGTGACGGCGAAGTCGATCTCTTTGGCGTGAGCAATCGTCACCGCATCAGCCTGCAAGCGCAGCGCGCACAGCTGTTTCGAGCGCCGCAGACGTTTGTTGAACAGCGGCTGTTGTTGTTTGATCAACTGCGCCTCCAGCAGCAATGCGCCCAACTCACCGGCGGTCTCGATAAAGCTGATGCGTCGGGTTTGGCGCAGCATTTTAGCCTCGTCCTGCGCGCGGAAGTGCGCCATCACCCGGCTGCGTATATTGACGCTTTTACCGATGTAAAGCGGCAGGCTCTCGCTTTGACCGTGAAACACATACACGCCCGGCCCTTTAGGCAACGGCGCCAGGCAGGCGCGCAGGTGCTCCGGGTATTGATAACTGTCGAGTTCTGGCTCGAGGCGGTTTGGCATCATGGCGGTGGCATTATCCTGCTGATGAATGAATACTGGTTTTTTACCCAGTATAACGCCCAACGCAGCCGGTTGCACACCCGGCGGATAATAACTCACCGTGATCTTTAACGGGAAAGCCTTTACTATCCCCTTTCCAGCGGGAAAGCGCCTCACGTTTAGCGACAGTTCAAGCTGGCGCTGCCATGATGGCAGACTGGAACCGCCGCTTTTATCGTTATGGAAAACCTGGGTATGTCATCACTGAAACTCCCCTCCCGCCGTCTGGCGTTGATCGCCGCCATCGTTTTCATCGCCGTCGCCGTCGCGCTGGCCATCTTTTGGCAACGCCCGCCGCAGCAGGATTACGTTACCGCGCCGGCCCGCCTGGGCGATATCGAAAACGCCGTGCTGGCCACCGGGCGGCTGGATGCCATCGAACGCGTCAACGTCGGCGCCCGCGTCTCCGGCGAAGTCAAATCGCTGAAGGTCAAGCTGGGCGATCGCGTCACCAAAGGGCAACCGATCGCCGACATCGACGATCTGCAACAGCGCAACGATCTGCGCAACGCCGAAGCGGCGCTGAACGTAGTCAAAGCCAATATGTTAGCCAAACAGGCCTTGCTGAAACAGGCGGAGTCGCGTTTCAAACGCCAGCGCCGCATGCTGAACGACGAAGCCAGTTCTCGGGAAGACTTCGAGACCGCCGAAGCCTCGCTCGCCACCACTCGCGCCGATCTGCAGGCGCTCAATGCGCAGTTGGTGCAATCGCAGATCGAAGTCGAGAAGAAAAAAATCGATCTGGGCTATACCCGCGTGGTTGCGCCGATGGACGGCATTGTTATCGCCGTGGTCACGCAGCAGGGACAAACGGTCAACTCCAGCCAAAGTGCGCCGACCATCGTCAAGCTGGCGCGGCTGGATATGATGACCATCAAGGCGCAGATCTCCGAAGCCGACATCACCCGCATTTCGCCGGGACAAAAGGCTTACTTCACTATTTTCTCCGATCCGGATAAACGCTACGACGCCACGCTGCGCACTATCGAGCTGGCACCGGAATCGGTGATGAAAGACGACTCGCTCGCCGGCACCAGCTCCGCTTCCGGCTCCGGCACCTCGAACGCCTCGGTCTATTACAACGCGCTGCTGGACGTGCCAAACCCGGAAAACCGCCTGCGCATCGCCATGACCGCGCAGGTGTCCTTGCTGCTCGGCGACGCGAAGAACACCCTGCTGGTGCCGATCCAGGCGGTGCATAAAATCGGTGGCAAAGAGCAGCAGGTGCAGGTGCTGACCCAGGACCAGCGGTTGGAAACGCGCAAAGTGACCACCGGCATCACCAACAATGTCGACATTCAGATCCTCAGCGGCCTGAAAGCCGGTGAAACCGTGGTGCTGTCGCAGCCCGCCGCCAAATCGGCTGAGGATGGCATCTTCCTGTGAACGCGATCATCGAACTAAAAGGCATCAGCCGAACGTACACCAACGGCGGTCAAGCGTTAACGGTGTTGAAAGACATCGATCTGACCATCGCCGCCGGCGAGCTGGTGGCGATCATCGGCGCCTCCGGCTCCGGTAAATCGACGCTGATGAACATCATGGGCTGCCTCGACGTGCCGGATCGCGGCGATTACTACATCAGCGGCCAAAACGCCGCCCACCTGTCGCCGGACGAATTGGCCCGCCTGCGCCGCGAACATATCGGTTTTATCTTCCAGCGCTATCACCTGATGCCCGATCTCAGCGCGCTGGGCAACGTCGAAATCCCGGCCATCTACGCCAACGCCCGGCGCGATCAGCGTCGGCAGCGGGCGGCGCAATTGCTGGCGCGGTTGGGGCTTGAGGGACGAGAAGACCACAAGCCCGGCCAGCTTTCCGGCGGCCAACAGCAGCGCGTCAGCATCGCCCGCTCCCTGATCAACGGCGGTGAGATCATCCTGGCGGACGAACCGACCGGCGCGCTGGACACCCAATCCGGCCAGGAAGTGCTGGCGATCCTGAGCGAACTGAATCAGCGCGGCCATACCGTGGTGATCGTCACCCACGATATGAAAGTGGCGCAACATGCGCAGCGCGTCATCGAACTGCAAGACGGCAAGATCATCGCTGACAGCGGCCGCAAGTCGGCGTCCGGCCCATCGTTGCCGCCGCCGAACCGCAGCCGGCAAAGCGGCTGGCAACGCCTGATCGACCGCACCCGCGAATCGCTGCACATGGCGCTGAAAGCGATGAACGCTCATCGTCTGCGCACCGCGCTGACCATGACCGGCATCATCTTCGGCATCGCCGCCGTGGTCACGGTAGTGGCGCTGGGCGAAGGCGCCAAACAGCGCACGCTGGAAAACCTCAAAGATCTCGGCACTAACGTGGTAAGCATCTATCCGGGCCGCGATTTCTTCGACGACGCCATCGACAGCATCCGCACCCTGGTGCCGGCCGATGCCGACGCGCTGGCGCAGCAAAGCTTCGTCGACAGCGTCAGCCCGGAAGTAGACGCTTCCGACAGCATCCGTTTTCGCAGCAAATCCGCCACCGCCTCGATCACCGGCGTCGGGCGCGACTATTTCCGCGTTAACGGCGTCGAGCTGTTACAAGGCGTGACTTTCCGCGACGATCGTAATGCGCTGCAGGAAGTGATCATCGACGACAATGCGCGCCAGGCGCTGTTCGGCGATTTCGGCGTCGAGCCGCTCGGCCAGATCGTGTTTCTCGGCTCGGTGCCGGCCCGGGTGATCGGTGTGGCGAAAAGCAATCGCAACTACGCGCCCAATCGCATCACTGTTTGGATGCCCTACAGCACGGTGATGTATCGCATGGTAGGCAAACCGACGCTCAGCGGCATCACCGTTCGGCTAAAGGACAATGTCGCCAGCGAATCGGCCGTCACCGCTATCACACAGCTGTTGACCCAACGCCATGGCGTAAAAGATTTCCGTTTGTACAACTTCGATAAAATCCGAAAGTCCATCGAACGCACGTCAATGACTTTTAGCCTGCTGATCCTGATGGTGGCGTCCATCGCGCTGGTGATCGGCAGCCTGGGCGTGATGAACATCATGCTGGTCTCGGTGACCGAACGCACCCACGAAATCGGCGTGCGCATGGCGGTCGGCGCGCGGCGCAGCGACATCATGCAACAGTTCATGATAGAGGCGGTGCTGGTCTGTCTGATCGGCGGCGCTTTGGGCATCGCGCTGTCGTTCGCCGCCGGGTCGCTGTTCACCTCGCTGGCGGGCGGCATGTTCACCGCCATCTATTCCTGGCAAGCCGCCGCCACGGCATTTTTCTGTTCAACCTTAATCGGCATGATCTTCGGTTATCTCCCCGCCCGCAAAGCGGCAAGGATGGATCCGGTCGTTTCATTGGCCAGCGAGTAACCCATGAAAATTTTATCTCCCCTGGCGTTAAGCCTCGCCGCCCTGCTCACCGCCGGCTGCGGCAATGCCCTGAAAAGCGACTACCGGGCGCCACAGGTCAACTATCCTGCGGGGTGGCAATACGCTGCCGACAACGCCGCGCCGACGCCGTTCGACTGGCGCGATTTCCACGATCCCGAGCTCGATCGTTGGCTGCAACAGGTGATGGCGAGCAATAACGATCTGGCCGCCGCCGCGCTGCGCGTTTACCGCGCGCGGCTCGAGGCAGAACGCGTCGGCATCAGCACCGCGCCCGGCGTCAGCGCCTCATTAGGCAGCGGCATTAATCGCCCGCTGTCCGAGTCCTCCGCGTGGAATAAAACCAGCAACGCGTCGCTCACCACCAGCTATGAGGTCGATCTGTGGGGCAAGCTGGCGCGCCAGCGCGACGCGGCCGAGTGGAGCAGCCAGGCTTCTGTGCAGGATCTGCAGGCGGCGCGCCTGAAGCTGTTGGCCGACGCCGCCACCAACTACTGGCGCATCGGTTTTCTCAATCAACAAATCAGCGTCAGCCAGGCGAGCATCGCCTATGCCAAAACGACGCTGCGGCTGGCCAACGCCCGTTATCAGGCCGGCAGCATCTCGGCGCTGGACGTAGTGAATGCGGAACAAAACTTGCTGACGCAGGAACGCAGCCTGGTGGCGTTACAACACGATCGTCAACAGGCGCTGAACGAACAGGCGGTGCTGCTGGGCGCGCCATCAGGCCAGGCCACCATCGCGCCCGCGCGCCTGCCGACGACGGCGATGCCGCAGATCAACACCGGCATTCCCGCCAGCGTCCTGAGCCGTCGCCCGGATCTCAGCGCTCAAGAGCTGCGGTTGCGCGCCGCCCTGGCCAACGTCGATGAAAAACGTCTGCAATACTATCCCGCGTTCAGCCTGACCGGTTCACTGGGCGCCAGCAGCAGCGCGCTGCTGGAATTCCTGCGCAACCCGACGGGCAGCCTCAGCGCCGGCCTGACGCTGCCGTTCCTGCAGTGGCGGCAAATGGGCGTGGAGATCAAGATCGCCCGCAACGACTATGAACAGCAAGTTCTGGCCTTCAAGCAGGCGCTGTACAAAGCGATGGGCGATGTGAACAACGCGCTGTCACTGCGCACGCAGCTGCTGGCGCAGGAGACGCAGTTGCGCGCCTCATTGGCGTTGGCGCGTAAATCGGAGCGGTTGAACGAGGTGCGTTACCGACAGGGCGCCGTCACCATTACCGACTGGCTGAACGCTCAGGAACAACGCCGTCAGGCGGAACTGGCGGTGGATGAGAACCGCTTCGCGCAGTACCAGAATCTGGCGAAAATCTATCTCGAATTCGGCGGTTCATCGGCGCCGTAATCTCACCGGCCTGGCCACCTGGCCAGGCGTTTTTTTAGCGGCGAACACATCAATTTTTCCTGTTTTATCTCCCGTATTCTCTATACTGGAAACACCATCAATCAGCCGAAAAATCGCCAGATCGCACAATTATCAGACCATTCTCGCACCAAATCGGTGCAAACACTTAAGTTAAACTGCTGGATTTGATCGCCGCAAGATATAACGTTAAGCTATAGATGCAAAATAATTAGTCACCTAAATGACATAACATCGGCATGAGCGACGCTATTTTGTGATCCACATCTCAACTTAAATGTGGATAATGAATCGTCTTGAACCGCGATTCGATTAGCCGATTTGATAACTCGAAAACAACAGTGAACGGAGATTACGCTTTCACGAACAACGAATAATTCATTAAGGGATGATTATATGAAGTTAAGAAAAAAACGACATAAACCGATGCACATTAACGACATCACCATCATCGATGACAGCAAACTCAAGAAGGCCATTACCGCCGCGGCCCTCGGCAACGCAATGGAGTGGTTCGACTTCGGCGTATACGGCTTTGTCGCCTATGCGCTTGGCCAGGTCTTCTTCCCCGGCGCCTCTCCCGGCGTACAAATGATCGCCGCGCTGGCGACCTTCTCCGTCCCCTTCCTGGTGCGTCCGCTCGGCGGTCTGTTCTTCGGCGCCATGGGCGACAAGTTCGGCCGTCAAAAAGTGCTCTCAGTCACCATTATCATCATGGCGGTCAGCACCTTCTGTATCGGCCTGATCCCGTCCTATGCGTCGATCGGCATCTGGGCGCCGATCCTGCTGCTGCTGGCCAAACTGGCGCAAGGCTTCTCCGTCGGCGGTGAATATTCCGGGGCGGCGATCTTCGTCGCCGAATACTCACCGGACCGCAAACGCGGCTTTATGGGCAGCTGGCTGGACTTCGGCTCCATCGCCGGCTTTGTGATGGGCGCAGGCGTAGTGGTGCTGATCTCCAGTATCGTCGGCGAAGCCAACTTCCTCGACTGGGGCTGGCGTATCCCGTTCTTCATCGCCGCGCCGCTGGGCCTGATCGGTCTCTACTTGCGCCATGCGCTGGAAGAAACCCCGGCGTTCCAGCAGCACGTGGACAAGATGGAGAAAGAGGATCGCAACGCCATCGAGAATCCGCCAAAGACCTCGTTCAAAGAGATCGCGGCCAAACACTGGAAAAGTTTGCTGGTGTGCGTCGGTATCGTGATTTCCACCAACGTGACCTATTACATGCTGCTGACTTACATGCCGAGCTACCTGTCGCATAACCTGCACTACTCGGAAGATCACGGCGTTCTGATCATCATCGCCATCATGATCGGCATGCTGTTCGTGCAGCCGGTGATCGGCCTGACCAGTGACCGCATCGGCCGTAAGCCGTTTATCATCGGCGGCAGCATCGGCCTGTTGGCGTTGGCGATCCCGTGCTTCATTCTGATCAACAGCAACGTCATCGGCCTGATTTTCGTCGGCCTGCTGGTGCTGGCGGTGCTGCTCAACTCCTTCACCGGGGTGATGGCCTCCATCCTGCCGGCGATGTTCCCGACGCACATTCGCTACAGCGCGCTGGCGATTTCGTTCAACATTTCGGTACTGATCGCCGGTGCGACGCCGACCGTTGCCGCCTGGCTGGTGGAAGCAACCGGCAACCTGTACATGCCGGCCTACTACCTGATGGTTGTTGCGGTGATCGGTCTTATCACCGGTCTGTACATGAAAGAAACCGCCAACAAGCCGCTACGCGGCGCGACGCCGGCCGCCTCTGACCGCTCCGAGGCAAAAGAGCTGCTGCAGGAAACCTACGACAACATCGAACAGAAAGTCGAGGACATCAACGCGCAGATCGCCGAACTGGAAAAGAAAAAACAGATCCTGATCGACCAGCACCCCAAACTGGACTGATTCGCTCTGACAAGCAAAAACCACCCGCCCGGGTGGTTTTTTTTGCCTGGCGTGCACAGAGTGGTAACTTGACCCGGCGGATGCCGAAGGAGAGATGAATGAATCAGTTTCAGGAGATGGCGACCTATATCGCCGTGGTCGAGGCCGCCAACATCAGCGCCGCCGCCCGCCGCTTGGGCACCACCAAGTCGGTGGTCAGCAGACGCATCCAGCAGTTGGAGACGCGCCTTGGGACTGTGCTGTTCGAACGCGGGAAAACGCTTGGGCTGACCGACGCCGGCCATCTGTTCTATCAGCGCGCCGTTCTCATATTAAGCGAAGTGAGCGATGCCGAAGAGTCGGTGCGAACACTGCACGGCCAACTGCAGGGCCCACTGCGGTTAACCGCGCCGATGGCGTTCAGCATCCGCTATCTGGCGCCGCTGTTATCCGCCTTTATGGAACAATACCCGAACCTCAATCTGGACGTGGAGTACAGCGATCGCCTGGCCAATCTGAATCAGGAAAATTTCGACGTCGCCATCCGTATCGGCGCCTTGGCGGATTCCGACCTGATCGCGCAGCGCATCTGCGTCAACCGTCACTTGATTTGCGCCAGCCCAGCCTATCTTGCGCGTCAAGGCACGCCGACGCACCCGCAACACCTGCAACAGCATCAGGGGTTGCTGTATATTCACCGCGAGCCGACCGGCATGCTGCAACTCCCCATCGAAGGCGAGATCCGATCGTTTCGTATCGGCAAACGCCTGCGCACCGATAATGCTTTTCACCTGCTGGCGGCGGCGAAAGCCGGTTTGGGCCTCGCCATCCTGCCCGCATTTATCGCCGCCGATGCGATACGCGCAGGGGAACTGCGCATTGTGCTGGCCGCCTATTCACCCGACGGCGGCGACATTTCCGCCGTCTATCGCCGTTCAAAACGCGCATCCCCCAAGATCAAGGCGCTGGTGGACTTTCTGAGTGAGCACATTGGCCATACGCCCAGTTGGGAAACCGCGCTGTCCCCTTTCCTGACGTCAACCTGAAAGGTTCGCAGAACGCGAACAGCAGGTTCGAATTTCGCCCGCTTGTCGCTTTTATCTCCGAGTTTTAGTCTGCAGAACACACCTTCCGCCCGCTCTGGAGACTACGCCATGAAAGACCTGTCACGCCGTCAGCTGATATCCCAAACGCTGGCCGTTTCAGCCGCCGCCACGCTCAGCGCTTGCGCATCGAGTTCCGCGTCGGCGGCGCAAACACAACCGGCCCAACGCGCCAGCGAGCCATCCACCTTCGACGTGATCATCGTCGGCGGCGGTTCCGCCGGCGCGGTGATGGCGGCTCGCCTCAGCGAAAACCCAACGCGCCGGGTCCTGCTGATAGAGGCCGGACACAGTTACGCGCCCTACGATTATCCGCGCCTCATCGCGAACAGCGACGTGCTCGGCGCCAATGGCGACCCGGAATTCGAATGGGGATACCGGACAGAACCCGGCTATGTCAGCCACGCGATCGGCGCCATCCGCGGTAAAGTCCTGGGCGGCAGTTCAGGCGTCAACGGCGCCGTGGCGATCCGCGCCCGCCCGGAAGATTTCAAACGCTGGGATCTGCCGGGATGGCGCTATCAGGATCTGCTGCCCTCCTTCAAAAAACTGGAGACTCGTCATGGCCTGCACGACCGCGCAATCCATGGCGATAGCGGTCCTTTCCCCGTCGTGCAACTCACATTGGATGACATCACGCCAATGCAACGCGCTTTCGTCGCCGCCACGCGCGCCAACGGCTATGACGCCATCGACGATTTTGACGGCCCTTCAGCGAATGGCGTCGGCCCCTACCCGATGAATATCGTCAACGGTGTGCGCGTTAACACCGGCATGGCCTATCTGGATGAGAAAACGCGCGCCAGAGACAATCTCATCCTGCGTGCCGATACGCTGGTCGACCGCGTGATATTTGACGGGCAGCGCGCGATCGGCGTTCGCCTGGCCAGTGGCGAAGAAATCCATGCCGCTGAAGTGATCCTGAGCGCCGGAACCTACGGCAGCGCCGCCGTTTTGATGCGATCCGGCATTGCGCCTGCGCAACAGTCGAAGCGTCTGGGGATCCCCGTCGTCGCCGATTTGCCCGTCGGTGAAAACCTGGTCGATCACCCCTTTTATTACAATGCCTACGCAGCCCGCCCCGACGTCATCGGCAGCCAATCGCCGGTTATCGGCGCCAAGCTGTGGACCCGCAGCAGCCGGGCGGAACCGGAGGAGCTCGATCTGCACATTACCGCGACGCATCTGTTCCCACATGACCAAAGCCCCACCGGCGTCGGTTTTGTCCTGGCGGTGGCGCTGACCCGGCCGCAATCCACCGGACGCATCTGGCTGGAAAGCCGCGATCCGATGGCAGCCCCTCACATTGACCTTAACTTCCTGGCGCAAGAGAGTGACCGTGTTCGCTTGCTGGAGGGGGTTAAACTGGCGCGAAAAATAGGGCAAACCGCTCCGCTGTCTACGCTTATCCACAGCGAGCTTGCGCCTGCCGCAGACAGCGACGAGGCCATTCTGGCCTCGATGGCGGCGACGTTGGATACCTATCATCACCCGACCTCCTCCGCGCCGATGGGGAATGCCGGCGACCCGAAGGCGGTCGTTGACCTTCAGGGCCGCGTGCACGGCGTGCACGGGCTTCGGGTTGTCGACGCCTCCATTTTCCCCGACGTGCCCTCCGTCGCCACTAATGTGACGACGATCGCCACCGCCGAGCATATCGCCCGCCACTATGCCTGACCGTTTGGCGGCAAGATAGGCTGTTGAAACCCGGCCGGTCATCCTGATGGCCGGCCTTCGCCATTCCGCAGCGGCACAATCGAAATAACGGCGGCACATTTTATCCTGCCGGGAAACGGTGTTACCCTTGTGGCACCGTCACCTCTGCAAAACATTATCATGGGCAAAATGGATCTTCCCGTCATCATCGGCATCCTGGTTATGCTAACCCTGTGGCTCGGCGCGCTCTTCAACATCGGCGATCTCAGCCTCACCATTTCGCGCCTGTTTCACTGGTTCGAAAGCCAGCGTGGATAGCCTGGGTTCGCGATAACGCAGGCGGCGAGCAAACATCGGCTATGATTGATAGACGTTACGTCATTTTCCGAGACTGTCGCTCGCGATAAAGAGGACCGCATCATGACCGACTATGTGTTCTACAATCAGATCCTGACCCGACTGGCCGCCAATCATCCCGGCACGCTGGATGAGAAAACTTACGAACTGTGGAAGCAGGACGCCACCAGCCCGCACGCCTTCGCAGATCCCTTCGCCTATCTCAAAACCAAGGGGCTGATACAGGCCTACGTGATGAGCGACATCGACGAGAACAACTATGATATCGATCCGCACCAAACGCGGATCACCGCCGCCGGTCTCGACTTCATCCGCAGCGGCGGGTTCAAATAAGACGCAAAAAACCGCCCAACGGCGGTTTTTTTTTACCCTAAAAGCGTCCGGACCGTTTCAGGCGGGGAAAGGCCGATAAAAAATACGCAGCACTTCACTGTCGCCCTGGCGTAGAAAACCGCCTTCCGGCTGCCAGCGCAGATCGCGCGCCAGATTGAGATTTTCCCAGCCGACCGCGCCTCCCACGCCGATGCAAAGATTTTTATTGCCTGCGGCAAATCCCGCGCCGGTGCCGATCATGGCATGCAGCAATCGGGGCGAGGCCGCGTCGCGCATGGAGAATATCCCGATAAAACATCCCTGCGGGGCGCGCAGCATATCCGCCATGGTGCGGATCTCGGTATCGTCAGGGCTGACGAAATGTTTGTACTGCTTATCGAACACCGTCAGCCACAGTTGCTTGTATTTCGCCTTACTGAGCGCGCCGGAACGGTGGGCGCACAGCACCACCGCATCCCAGCACATCTCCCCGCTGAGCGAAAGATACTCTTCCGTATTCTCCTGCGGCTTATCGGCATAATGCCGCGCAAATTCAGCGGCATTCAGATGCGGCGGCACGGCCTGTTTGGCGACGTCACTCTTGTAGCGCTTGAAATTCAACCAATGCATGGGAAGTCTCCTCTTCACCCGATAGATTAATAAATCCGCAGCCGTGAATGAGACGAGCCATCAAATCCAGCGCGTCGTCGGCAACGGCGGTGTCGTCGTCGTTCAGCCCCTGTTCCACCGCCCGCTCAATGGCGCTCATCACCGACGTCGCGCTGGTTTCTTCCCCTTGCGCTACCACGTCCAATACGGCTCTGCCGATCGCCAGACAAAGCTCATGATCAAACTCAACCTCTTTATACGGCTGCATACTCACCCCGATAAATTTTTACCCAAGAATACTAGACCACAATGACGCATCGCGCCTGCGGCCGTATCACGGCGATCGGTGCAGCCGACAGAGAAATGCATCAGGCCCCGGATGGAAGAACCGGGGCCTGATAAATGGCAGTTTATTGCTGCGGCTGTTCGGTAGGGCGAATGATAAAGCAAGTGGCGGTTGCCGAAGCCAGCAGTTTCCCTTCCGCCGTTTTGAGCGTGCCTTCCGCGAAAGCGACGTTTTTCGACGCATAGACCAGACGCCCCTCGGCGATCAGATCAATCTCCTTCGGCACCGGGCGCAACATTTTCACCTGCAGATCGACGGTGCCATAACCCGTCCCTGCGCCCAGCGTACTGTGCACCGTGCAACCGGTCACCGAGTCCAAAACCGTGGCGGCGAAGCCGCCATGAACGCCGCCCAGCGGGTTAAGGTGGCGTTCGTCGGCCCGCGCCACGATGCGGATATATCCCTCTTCAACCGCGGCCGGTTTCATGGGCACCGTTTCAGCGATCGAAGCCGGTGGAATTTTGCCGGCCATCGCTGCCTGTAATAACGCCAGCCCCGTCATTTTTGTCGGATCCATAACTCTCTCCTCTGGTGGTAAATCCGTCATATAGGAGAGGTCTGACCTCTTGGCTTGCTTTTTCGTGCTGATGCCGCTTTCCGCCCGCTCTCTATGTTCTTTGAATGTGACCGACATCACTCTTTAAGGTTAATAACCACAATTTATTAATGCCTTTAGATTTAAAACAACTTTCTGCTGTAAACGCCGCCGGAAACTGAACGCAGTTAAGTTCAACATTATTAAGGCGTATCTATCATGGATTTCTTTCTGCAATTAGCGGTTATATTGGCATGCCTGCTGTATGGGGCGCGTAAAGGTGGCATTGCGCTGGGGTTGCTGGGCGGTATCGGTTTGATGATCCTGGTGTTCGGCTTTCACCTGCAGCCCGGCAAACCGCCGGTAGACGTGATGCTGGTGATCATCGCGGTGGTGGCGGCCTCCGCCACCCTGCAGGCCTCAGGCGGGTTGGACGTCATGCTCCAGATCGCCGAGCGGATGCTGCGGCGCAACCCGCGATATGTCTCAATCATCGCGCCGTTCGTCACCTGCATTCTCACTATCCTGTGCGGCACCGGCCATGTGGTGTACACCATCTTGCCGATCATCTATGACGTGGCGATCAAAAATAACATCCGCCCGGAACGGCCAATGGCAGCCAGCTCGATCGGCGCGCAGATGGGCATTATCGCCAGCCCAGTCTCGGTGGCAGTCGTTTCACTGGTGGCGATGCTCAGCAGCTACACCTTCAATGGCCGCCATCTGGAATTCCTCGATCTGCTGTCGATCACCATTCCTTCCACCCTGTGCGGCATTCTGGCGATCGGTATCTTCAGTTGGTTCCGCGGCAAAGACCTGGACAAAGATCCCGAGTTCCAGAAATTCATCTCGGTGCCGGAGAACCATCGCTACGTCTATGGTGACGCCGCCACCCTGCTGGACCGGGTATTGCCGCGCAGCAACTGGATCGCCATGTGGATTTTCCTCGCCACGATCGCCCTGGTGGCGGTGCTGGGGGCTTTTTCCGACCTGCGGCCCAGCTTCGGTGGCAAGCCACTTTCCATGGTTCTGGTGATCCAGATGTGCATGCTGATGGCCGGGGCGCTGATCGTCATCATTACCCGCACCAACCCGGCGTCTATCTCTAAAAACGAGGTGTTCCGTTCCGGCATGATTGCCATCGTGGCGGTGTATGGCGTCGCCTGGATGGCGGAAACCATGTTCGGCGCGCACCTGACGCAGATAGAAGCCACGCTGGGCGTGCTGGTGAAAGAGTACCCCTGGGCCTATGCGCTGATCCTGCTGCTGGTGTCGAAATTCGTCAATTCGCAGGCCGCCGCGCTGGCGGCGCTGGTGCCGGTGGCGCTGGCGATCGGCGTCAACCCGGCCTATATCGTCGCTTCGGCGCCGGCCTGCTACGGTTATTATATTTTGCCGACCTACCCCAGCGATCTGGCTGCAATTCAGTTCGACCGCTCCGGCACCACCCGCATCGGCCGCTTCGTGATCAACCACAGCTTCATTCTACCGGGCCTGATCGGCGTCAGCGTCTCCTGCGTCTTCGGCTGGATCCTCGCCGCGGCGTTCGGTTTCTTATGATCTGTACTGTGGAGTCCTGCGGGGCTCCCAGCAGGCAGGGTGGCGGCATGACAAAAAAGGAAAAAAATGCAGGCGTAATGCGAATTTCAGGCACAAAAAAACCGCCTCTCGGCGGTCTACGACATTACTACTTATTGCTTTGATTATTCGGTATTTTCGTTCCCTGGTACCCGGGGCGGGACTTGAACCCGCACAGCCATAAGCCGAGGGATTTTAAATCCCTTGTGTCTACCGATTTCACCACCCGGGCTCGGGAAAGTTGGAGGCGCGTTCCGGAGTCGAACCGGACTGGACGGATTTGCAATCCGCTACATAACCGCTTTGTTAACGCGCCTTTATTCTGTTTTGCCTTTTCAGGCCAAAGCCGGTGAATCACCCACTTCGTTTTGTTCTTCGGGATTGCGATGATAAAATCGCTTATCCTAATCATCTGATTCTTAAGTAATTTATTTCGTTACTGCCGAATCGATGGACTGCATTATGGACTAAACCCCCCACCTTGGCAACCCCCCGAAATAGCAAAAAGTTCTCTAACGCTTTCAACTGCTTATTTTGTGGGCGCACTGTTCACAATGCCAACGAAAAGGCAAGCGGAATGTTGATATTATATGCATCGGCTCAGGAATTCACGGGCAAAACGGTTCTTTTTCTCGACAGGAATAGCTTACCCAGCTTTTCACTCGCTTATGGCTGGGGTACCGGATAAAACATCATTATGGGGGGTATCACGTAATCTCCGGCGTCACCATTTTCTCAGCGCAATAAATACCATACTCGCCGAAAGCTTACCCGACGCCGAAATATTGCCGATGATAAACGCTACCGTACTCAGTTTTGAAGCCATCGGACCCCCTTCCTCGCATTTGCGGTCTATCCGTATCAGACTTGGCTCACTTTACTCTTATCCAGAGAGCAAACGTCATGGAAACCTATGAGTCCCCCCTCTTTTGTCGTCTAAAGAACGCCTCGCCGCAATAGAAAAACGCCCGATAAAACACATCGGGCGTCAGATGCTTGAACGACTTCACGATTAATCAGTGACAAGGACGGCGGAATCAACGTCGGTAGCGACACGCCGCCGCACGGCAGGGCTTAATCCAGGAGCGCCAGAGGACGGTCGTCGTAATTAGTCGGCACCCACACATATCCATGCCCCGATTTACGAAGGTGACCGATGCCGGGGAAAGGAAGATGAGGTGCGGCCATCAGCGAACGCCCCGCTGCAATCCTGGCAAACTTCTGTTCACGCACCGTTCGGGCACGGACAGCATCGGTATCAAAACCAATGGTCAAAGCCGGTTCATCAAACTGAACGAGAGAATGAATCATGTCGCCAACGAAACTAAGCTTACGCCCTTGCCTCTCGAGTGTGAAAACCGTACTCCCGGGCGTATGGCCACTCAAGACAGTAGCGATAATGCCAGGCAGCACAACTGTGGTTCCGGTGAAGGATTTGACCTTTCCCGCATCGGCATAAGGACGCAACATCTTCTCTGCAATGTCGGACGAAACGGCATCTGCATGTGGCATGGCAGGACGCGCCGGTTGCAGATAGAAAGCCAGATCCGGCTCGCTGATGTGAATGGTTGCATTAGGGAACACCCTTTTGCCGTCCAGGACCAACCCACCGATATGATCGATATGAGCATGTGTGATCAGGACATCATCAATCTGCTCGGGCTGAATCCCCGCCGCCGCCAGACTGTCCATCAGCCGGCTGGCCTTGCCGCCAAACAGTTTGCCACTTCCGGTATCGACCAGAACGCGCCGCCCATCCATGTCGATCAGAAACACGTTGATCGATGTCCGCACAGGGTTTTCCAGGAAATTTCGTTTCAAAAGCTGATCGACATGCTCTGGCGTTGCCCCATGCAACAGCTTGTGCAGATCCAAATCCACTGTGCCGGCGGACAGCGCAGTGACTTTGGCATCACCCAGTAAGAATCTGTACACCCCAGCCGGCTGCTCCACACCGCTCTGCGATTGTCCGGAAGTATCGGCTAAAGACGAAAAAGTGGGAAAAATCAAGATCGTACTCAGGATTGCGGTCAGTAATAAACGTCGCTTCATAACAATTCAAACCTCGTTATCGGGGATGCGTAAGGATGAATCCACTTTAGGTTTTGTAGTAACATGCGTCAAATGCATGAGGTGAATTATGAAAATTCAAAAAACGGATATTAATGCCATTGACCTGAACCTATTGAAATTCCTGAGCACGCTGCTTCGCGAACGCAACGTCACGCGAGCGGGTGCCAGGATGGGGCTAAGCCAACCGGCGGCCAGCAGAGCATTGGGTCGGCTACGTGAGCTGTTCCAGGACAAAGTTGTCGTGCGCACATCGAGTGGCGTTGAACCGACGCCCAGAATCCTTGCTTTAGAACCATTGGTGGAACGACTGCTGGAGGATATCCGCGGTATTGTGGCGCCAGCGCAATTTGATCCCGCGACTGCACAGCAGCGATTTACCATCGCCTGCCTGGACCATATCGCTTCGATAGTGCTACCAAAATTGGTGGCGAGAACCGAACAAGCTGCCCCCGGAGTGACATTGGACATACCGCCTCCTAGCGGTAACAACGTGGATAGCGTCGCTCGTGGCGATGCGGATATCGCGTTAGGCGTGTTTGACAGTCAACGGCTGCCTGCGGGGTTTCATCAGAGGAAACTCTATGATGAAGATCTGGTCTGCGTAACTCGGCGCGGGCATCCTCTCTTGTCTTCCAGGTTACCCCTGGAGGCGTTCGCCGCATCCTCTCATATCGTCGTTACCATCACCGGACAAGGCAATGCTCAGATCGATACGGCACTCGCCGCGCTGGGTAAAAGTCGGCGAGTGTCGATGCGGCTGCCTCATTTCCTGGTCGCGCCAACGATAGTCGCGAGCAGCGATCTCATTCTCTCCCTACCCAGACGGCTAGCCATGCACATCACGCAGAGCCTCCCCCTTGAAGTAACAGAATTACCGTTGAGGGCCGAGACATTTTCAATGTCGATGATCTGGCATGAGCGAGCTCACGGCGATCCCGCACAGATATGGCTACGTCAACAAATTATCGAGTTGTCAAAATAACCGATGGGAAGCAACGGCACATGCTATTCGTCGACACGGCCATCACAGCCAATGCCTAAGCTTCCCTCCTCGTCATGCCGGCATAACGCAGCGGGGAAGTTTTAACGCTGAACGCGGCGGTGTCGCCGGCTGTCGATTTCGCTGACCAAGGCCACAATATCGTTACCATAACGATCGACAAAATGCGGCGCATGCCCACAGCCTAAGTCCTTGTTATCAGGCTCACGGAAATATCCTTTCCTGCAATCGCAGATTCATCATCGCCGGGGGCGATAAAGCCTGAAAGACCGCTTGAATGTCCAGACTATTTGCGAGGAGAGAAAAAGTACATCATGCAAGAAGAATGTGAGATTCTGTTGCTTTGGTATATCGAATCGACGACCAGAAACAGAGTCACTGATTAAAGCTTGATGGTGAGGTATAGAAAGCGGGAGGGATTAGAAAACAAAAAAGGAGCCAAAGGCCCCTTTTTCGTACCTGCCGAATCACGGGGATTCAACAGGCTAATGTTTGGAGCGGGAAACGAGGCTCGAACTCGCGACCTCAACCTTGGCAAGGTTGCGCTCTACCAACTGAGCTATTCCCGCATTACCAGAACTGACTGATTTCTTTGCTATCTTTCGGCAATTCATCGTTGTCGTCTGATGCGATGCATTCTACTTACCTGACGTGATGAGTCAATAAAATTGTTGGCCCATCACGATCGTTTGCCGCTTTTTGCAGCGTATCGATCACGGTTCCAGCAAATCGTTACGCGCCGCGTTCAAATATTGGAACATCGACCAGAAAGTCAGCACCGCCGCAATATACAGCAAGCCGATCGCCACATATTCCACAGAGCGATCCGGGCGCCACAGCAAACCCACCAGCGACATCATCTGCGCCATGGTCTTCACTTTGCCGATCCAGGACACCGCCACGCTGCTGCGTTTGCCAATTTCCGCCATCCACTCGCGCAGCGACGAAATGATGATTTCGCGGGCGATCATGGTGGCCGCCGGCAGCGTGATCCACCAGCTGTGGTAGTGCTCCGCCACCAGCACCAGCGCTACCGCCACCATCACTTTGTCCGCGACCGGATCCAAAAACGCCCCGAAGCGCGTCGTTTGTTTCCAGCGGCGCGCCAGGAAACCGTCAAACCAGTCGGTGACAGCGGCAAACACAAAGATAACGGCGCAAACCATCGGAGCCCAGCTGAACGGCAGGTAAAACGCCAGCACAAAGAATGGGATCAGAACTACGCGAAACAGGGTAAGCCAAGTCGGTATATTCAATTGCATAATGCTACGGTAACTATCTGGCTAAAGTGGAAATTAAGAGTATGTTGCTACATTGCCCTCAGTGTTTCAATGCATTGTAGATCTTTTCTGCCAATGCTTGTGAAATACCCGGCACTTTTGCAATTTCCTCCACGCTGGCGTTCAACAAAGGTTGCAGTCCGCCCATATACTTCAACAGCACCTGGCGCCGTTTCGGCCCTACGCCTTCAATCAGTTCCAGTGCACTGGTATTTCTGACTTTCGCCCTTCTCTGCCGGTGACCGGTAATCGCATGATTATGTGAATCATCGCGGATGTGTTGGATCACATGCAGCGCCGGCGAATCCGGCGGCAACGAAATCCCTTCGCCTTCCGGCACGAAGAACAACGTTTCTAACCCGGCCTTGCGATCGGCGCCTTTGGCGATGCCGATCAGCAACGGTTTATTCTTGTCCCAGGTGACGTTCAGCGAGTTGAACACGTCGATCGCCATGCCGAGCTGCCCTTTGCCGCCGTCGATGAAAATGACATCCGGGATTTTTTTCTCTTCCAGCGCTTTGCCGTAACGGCGTTTCAGCACCTGCGTCATCGCCGCGTAGTCATCGCCGGGGGTGATGCCGCTAATATTGTAGCGCCGATACTCCGAACGCACCGGGCCGTTTCCGTCGAACACCACGCACGAAGCTACGGTCTGTTCGCCCATGGTATGGCTGATGTCGAAGCATTCCATACGGTTGATTTCCGCCAGATTCAGCACTTTGGCCAATTCCGCCAGCCGCTGATGGATCGTCGACTGTTGCGAAAGCTTGGTCGTCAACGCCGTTGCCGCGTTGGTGCGGGCCAGCTTCAGATAACGGGCGCGGTCGCCGCGCGGCTTGCTTTGAATTTGGATCTTGCGCCCCGCCAACTCGGAGAGCGATTCTGCGAGCAGGTCCTTTTCCGGCAAGCTGAAATCCAACAGGATCTCGCCGGGCAGCGTGCGCGCCTGGCTGCCCTGCAGGTAAAATTGGCCGACGAAAGTCTGCACCACTTCGCTCATATCCGTACCGCCCGGCACCTTAGGGAAATAGCTGCGGCTGCCCAACACCTTGCCCTGACGGATGAACAGCACGTGCAGGCATGCCATACCGGCGTCGAACGCCACGCCGATGACATCCAGATCGTCACTGTCGCCCGACACGAACTGCCGCTCGGTAACGCGGCGCACGGCCTGAATTTGATCGCGTATGCGCGCCGCCTCTTCGAAATTGAGCAGCTTGCTGGCCTCTTCCATGCGGGCAATCAGCTGGTGCAACACCTGTTGATCTTTGCCCGAAAGAAACAGCCGTACGTAGTCCACCTGCTGCCGGTACTCTTCTTCACTCACCAGGCCGGCGACGCAAGGGCCCAGGCAGCGGCCGATCTGATACTGCAGACACGGGCGCGAGCGGTTGCGATACACGCTGTTTTCGCACTGGCGGATCGGGAACAGCTTCTGCAGCAGCGCCAGCGTTTCGCGCACGGCGTAAGAGTTGGGAAAAGGACCGAAATATTCGCCCTTGGCGTGTTTGGCGCCGCGATGCACCGCTAAACGGGGATGGGTATCGGCGCTGAGAAAAATCAGCGGATAAGATTTATCGTCTCGCAAAAGAACATTATATCGCGGTTGGTACAATTTAATGTAGTTATGTTCCAACAACAGCGCTTCTGTTTCGGTATGGGTAACCGTTACGTCTATTTGCGCGATATTTTTAACCAGCGTTTCGGTTTTACGGCTGCTGACCTGCTGCCGAAAATAGCTGGCGAGACGTTTTTTCAGGTCTTTGGCTTTACCGACGTAGATCACCGTGCCAGTGGCGTCATACATACGATAGACGCCAGGTTGGCTGGTGACGGTACTCAGGAAAGCTTTGGCATCAAAACGGTCATTCACTGCTTAACAACGTCTCCGCATTGAACAATCCATGTCGGATGGCCAGGTGGGTCAGTTCGACGTCGCCGCTGATATTCAATTTGCTGAACATACGGTAACGGTAACTGTTCACCGTTTTCGGGCTGAGACTCAGTTGCTCCGAGATCTCATTCACTTTTTTGCCTTTGGTGATCATCAACATGATCTGCAGCTCGCGCTCAGACAGGCAGCTGAACGGCGTTTCGGCCTGCGGCTCCAGCTGGCTCAGAGCCATTTGCTGGGCGATGTCAGACGCGATGTAGCGCTGCCCCGCATGCACGGAACGCAAGGCGTTAATCACTTCCTGCGGCGCGGCGCCCTTGCTCAGGTAGCCGGCGGCACCCGCCTGCATCACCTTCGCGGGCAAGGGATTTTCGGTATGGATAGTCAGCATGATGACTTTGACGTCGGGTGCATAACGCACAATCTTGCGCGTGGCTTCCAGCCCGCCAATGCCCGGCATATTCATGTCCATCAGCACGATATCGACAGCGTTGCCACGGCACCATTTTACGGCGTCTTCACCGCACTGGGCCTCACCGACAACTTTTATACCTTTGATATCTTCAAGAATGCGTCGTATCCCTGCGCGCACCAGTTCGTGGTCATCAACAAGAAGAACGCTAATCAAGGAAAATTCTCCAAAAAAAGGGAGTAACGCAATCAGCCTCTGTTTTCGCCAGAGATATTACTTGTTTTTCAGACAAGAATGAACACAGATTAATACATACTTCCGAATAACTTTGCGGAGCATAGCTGATTTTTCAATTTTAGCCGTCTATGCCGCCGATAAATCGTCACGTCGGAAAAGATCGAGCGACGAAAATAATTTCGTCGCGCTGCGTCAGACACAGGATAGCGCGACAATCATGCCGCGAGGGAGAAATCTGTGTAAGCAATCACGACATGAATAATATTAACACGGCTGTTGGCTGTTTGTAATCATTTGATATTTAAAGCCGCGGCCAACGCGAGCCTGACAGCCGGCGTACAAAACTATTATTACCGACCAACGCCGGCAAAATCAGTGCCACCCGCCCCTAATAATTATAATAACCCCGATTGTTCAACAATAACGAGCCGGGCAAATACTTGTTAACCGCCTCGAAATAACTGGCCGACAATGGATGACCCGGACGTGCAATGAGCAAACTTCACCCACCAGCGCCGCCAGAGCAAGCCCGGTGCAGATGGCTGACGCATGCTATGCTATACTCCGCGCCCAGTTAAATTCGCCGCCGTGCGTGGGCAACTTGCCTATAGTCCGCGCGCGGTGCGCTAAAGCAGCTTGTATCAGGCTACGGCCTCAAAAATCAGGAGAGAAAATGAGCAACGTTGATTTCACTACGTCTGCAAACCCGGAGATCTTGGCGACCGAGGTTGCCTGCCTCAAAGCCACGCTGACGCTGATCCTGAAGTCGATCGGCCAGGCCGATGCCGGGAAAGTCATCATCAACATGGAACGTTTCATCGCCCAGATTGAAGATCCGACTCAGGCGGAAATCTTCAAGAACAGCATTCAGCAAATCAAGCACGCTTACCGCCAGTAAACGTTGCCGCTCAGACCCGCGATTCATGCGGGTCTGTTTTTCCCCGCACTACGCAATACGCCATTGATTCTGCTCAGGCTTTCGGGCAGTGTGTTGGCTTTCCCCCGACACCCGAGACCGTTATGGGCATCTTTGTCAAAGCGCTGATAGGCGCGCTGGTCGTGGTTCTGATCGGCCTGCTGGCCAAAACGCGCAACTATTATATCGCCGGTTTAGTCCCGCTCTTCCCCACTTTCGCTTTGATTGCGCATTATGTTGTCGGCAGCGAACGTTCAATAGCGGCGCTGAAAACGACGCTGATTTTCGGCATGTGGGCGGTGTTGCCCTATCTGGTGTATTTGATTTCGCTGTATTTCCTGATTAACAGTCTGCGGCTGTCGTTAGCGCTGGGGGCGGCGGTACTGTGCTGGATTGCGGCGGCGTGGCTATTAATTACGCTGTGGGGATGGTGGCAAGGGCGTTAACGCCCTTGCCTGGGCGGTTACGGCCGCCCAGCCTGCAAAACGAAGCCTCGCTGCCGATCGCCGGCGATCCGCAGATAGCGGCTTTCACCGGCGCGCAGCGTCATCGGCACGCTGCCGCTGGTATCTCGCCAAATACACAGAGAGTTCTCTATCATATCTTGCCCGATGCTCACCGAAGTATTGCCCGGCGGCACGCGAAACTCCGCTTTTTCTTTCGCGCCCAGCGAAGCGGCGAACTCCCCATTCACATAAACGCCGGTGCGGCAGCTACCCGCCAGCATTCCACTGTCGCGCACCACCACCACCGTGGCGTATGGCGTATCCGGGATATTCTGATAAAGCATCAGACGGCTTGGGGGCGGTAATTCAGCCTGTTGCGGTGGTACGGCTTGGGTCGCACATCCCGTCAACAGTGCAGAGGCGAACAACAACGCGGCGTAATGCTTCATCCTTGGCTCCTGAAAAAAATAATGCTTATCGTAACAAGAGAATAGCTGCTGTCAGTAGTCCTCATGTCGCAGAGACGAAAAAATCGGATAACTTCCCACTCATCGCCCAGCGCGTCTTTCCGGATAAGAAGATTCTGTATTAAAGACCTTGAAATAAAGGCGATTTTTACAAATTTAAAACTTTACCATGCCACGTTGGATATCTGCCGCAAACGCGTCACTGACGTAGCTGAAGCCATCCGGCGTGACGTAAACCCGGGTATGACCGGTCTCTGACAGCACTGCCACCATATATCCCAGACTGAGCATTTCATGCGAAGGAACATTCATCGGCGTTAGAAATCCGCGTCCGCGGCACCACTGATAAAAGCGAGTTCGCCCATATCCCAACACGGTGCCAACATCGGAAAGGTGCTTAAAATTATCATAATCCCCTGATGGTGAAGGCAAACCGCCATGGCTTTCAGGCGTTTTCTTTATCCCAGACAAAATAAACTCCTTTTTTGAACCTGTCGCTAACGGTTATCCCTCATCTGAGCTGAATTTAAAAAATCCAAATTTAAAATGCAAATGAATTCCCTGTAACTAAAAAGTATTTAATGGAAGAATTCCGAAAATAAAGGCACAATAAAAAAACAGAAATAAAAAAATAGAGCATTAATACCGTGCATTAAAACTTGGCCATGGGTAAATATCTTAACTCAAAATTCCATTTAAACAGGATAAGAAAATACTTAGCTTGCATACTGTTATTCCCTCTCATAACGCTGAGATAATGACCAGGCCATGCAGCAAAAAGAGAAAAGATATAAAATCGCTCTGCCCACACACTCTCATCGTCAGATCTGCCCCTTGTAAGCCTCTCCCCTATCGCCGACGGCGCATTTCAGGGTGCCGTTGCCTCAATCACACCTAAACAATAACCATTATCATTTCCAATTGTGTCGTCAGTTGATTACACTTTTTCGCATCGCTGGTTGGGAAGATTCCTAGTCAGTGATCACCAGGATAGAGGAAGAGTTAGGGACACCATGAAGAATTACCGTTGTTTGATTGTTTTGCCGTTATTGATGATGACTGCCTGTACCCAATGGGAAAGACCCGGCGCAGTTGAGAGCACCCGAAATGCCGAATATGCCGAATGCCGCAGTCGGGGCTACGATCGCTTCCCGCCAGACGTCGTGCGGGACGTAGAGTTCAGCTACGAAAACAAATACATCCCTTGCGAGAAGAATAAGAAAGATTGTCCATCGGGATATCGCTATGACAAAGAGCCGTCGATCAAAACGGTACAGACCGATCGCAATCAGTCAGCCCGAAACGCCACCATCGAGGCTTGTATGTACGGCAAGGGCTGGCGAGAGAAAACCTACTATTGGCCGCAGTGGTGATGCAGCGAAATCGATTTGGACTGAAACGCCACTGCCGCGATGCCCCATCAATTATCGTCGTCGCTGCAATGCCTTCCCAGAGCAACCAGCGTTTCCGTCCGCACCGGCGTTAAAGGGACGCGTGGCGGCGGCAAAGGCCACCCCAACAGGTGCCGCGCCGCCGTCGCGCAAACCTTGCCCTGACAGGCTCCCATACCACAGCGGCTGCTCAGCTTGGCCGTGTTCCAGTCAGGTTGATGGCATACCTGTTCCAGCGTGACGTCTTCGCAGCGGCACAGCAGCGTCTGCGGTTTGGCCAGATAACTCATGCGTTCATCAAGCGCAAAAGCGGCCGCTGTCGACGTGGCGAAACACCGCCATCGCCGCCGCTGCGCCGTCAGGGATTCGGCTTTTGCCTTTTGCCCGGTGGCGGCATAACCGGCGATGGCGCCGGTGGTGAGCGCCAGTTCACTGCCGCCGATACCGGTACACTCCCCGGCGGCATAAATTTGCGCCTGGCTGGTTTGCTGCCAATAATCCACCGCGACGGCGTCGTGTGCGATCCGGCATCCCAGCAGCATCGCCAGTTCAATATTCGCCACCAAACCGAAGCCGCAGGCCAGCCTGTCGCAGGCCACCGTACTTTCCCGCCCGCCGTTGCCGACGCGCACTGACGTCAAACGCTCTTGCCCCAATGCCGCCAATACTCGGCTATCGGCACGGTAATGAGGCTGAATCAGAGAAAACGACTGACGCAGCTTGGACGGCCAACGCCACAGGCCGCCGGCAAACGCCGCCAATCGCCGCAGCGCCGCCTGTTCCGCGACCAGCACGACCTCGCCACCGGCCTGTTTCACACTTTTCGCCACCGCCAACAGCAACGGACCGCTGCCGGCTATCACCACCCGCTCACCGCGGATCGCCAGCCCCTGCTTGATTTGCGCCTGTAGACCACCGGCGCCGCTCACTCCCGGCAACGTCCAGCCAGGAAACGGCAGCAGCAGCTCACGGGCGCCATTGCATAGAATCAGCTTTTGATAGCGAATCACGCCGCAGCCTTCGGCGTCTTCATACGCCAATCGGTTAGCGCCACACTGCGCCACCAGCTTGCAGCCGGAGTGCAGCACAATATTTTCCCGCGCCGCCATCGCCTGCCGATATCGTCTCGCCGCTTCAGGCAAAGCCACCTGCGGCCCATCACGCCAGATTTGCCCACCGGGGTGCGGATTATCATCGATCACCCGTATCTGCCCCTCGTTTTCCGCCGCCGCCAGCGCTGCCGCCATGCCGGCCGGCCCGGCGCCGACGATCAGCACCTCGCAATCGAAGTCACTCATCATCGCTCCTCTCAATCCGCATGCCGGATTGGCACAACGTCTGGCACGCCAGGCGGCGCAGACCGTTAATGGTTACCCGGCACTCCTGACAAACGCCCATGCCGCAAAATGGTGCGCGCGGCTGGCGTGAAATCGACAACCGGCAATGATCCCCGCCGCACAAACTGAGCGCCGCGGCAACGCTGATGCCAACCGGCACCCGGTAGGGTTTGCCATCGATGCTCAACGCGAGCGTGTTTTGCCTCTCTTTCATACGGACAACTCCTCGGCGGCAAACGCCCGCGCCGCCAAATACGGGGAATCATCAATCTCCGGCGCCTGCCGGCCGATCTGCGCAGCAAGCAGCGCGGCGCTGCCGAGGGCGGTCGTGACGCCCAGCCCCTCGTGCCCCAACGCCAACCACAACCAGGTATGCCGCGGATGTGCGCCCAACAGCGGCAATCCATCGGCAGAGGCGGCGCGCAGCCCGGTCCAACAGCGAATGATGTTCAGCTGCGCCAGTGTGGGCAAGAAATGCTGCGCGCGCATGAGCATCGCCGCCAGCAGCGGCATATCCAATGACGAATCGACGGAATCGAACTGGCGGGAAGAACCGATCAGCCATTGCCCGGTGGGCCGCGCCTGCACATTGAACGCCACGGAAGCGCCGTCGCTGGCATGCGCGCTGGCGCCATACCCCAGCTCCACCAACTGATGCCGCACCCGCGGCGGATAACGATCGGTGATCGCCAGGTGGCCCTTCTTGGCACGCAGCAACGGCTGCGATAACAAATCATTGGCCCGCAGGCCGCAGGCCAAGACGACCACCGGCGCCGCCAGCTCTCTGCCGTCCGCCAACCGCACAGCCGCCTCGTCCAGCGCGATCGCTTCACCCTGCACCACATCGATCGCCACGCCAGCGTCGGCCAACAGCCAACGCGCCGCCTGCGGCGCATACAAAATGCCGTCGCCCGGCACCCGCAGCCCACCGGCGAGCCCCTGCCGCAGCATCGGCTCCATGGCGGCAACCTGCTCCGCCGTCAGCAGTTCCGCCGCCACGCCCTGCTCCGCCAGCCGCGCCCGCTTTTGTTCGGCGATGGCCATTTCATTCGCTTGCTCCGCCAACCACAGCGTTCCGCAGCCGCGCCAGGCGCAGGCTTGCGGCATCCGGCCCGTCACTTCACGCCATAACCGCAGCGAATAAGCGCTCAACGCCAGCTCGGCCGGGTTGTCGTCCATGCATACCAGGTGCCCCATGCCGGCGGCGGTGGCGCCAGCGCGACAGTCGTCCACCACCGAGACGCGGTACCCCTCCCTCGCCAACCGCCAGGCGCAGGCGGCGCCGATGATGCCGGCACCCACCACGATGGCATCAACTCCCCGTCCGCCGCCCATCAGCGTATGCCCCAGACAAAAGGATCGCGTTCGTCGAGCAACAGTTGGCTATCGGCGCATACATAAGCCTGCCCACGAATAAAGGGGGTGATGCGCTCGCCGTTCCAGCGGTAATAAGCCTGGAATTCGCTGCCGATAACGCTGGCCTGGCGCCAGTGCATATCGGGCGCCAGTTTGCCGTCCGCCGCCAGACACGCCAGCTTGGCGCTGGTGCCGGTGCCGCACGGCGATCGATCGTAGGCTTTGCCGGGGCACAGCACGAAGCTGCGGCTGTCGGCCTGCGGATCGTCACCGAACAGCTCGATATGGTCGATCGCCCCGCCGTCTTCGCCACGAATGCCCGCCTGTTCAAGCGCCTGCCGGACCGCCCAGGTGAACGCGGTCAGCGCCTCCAGATTGTGTTTATCGATGGTCAACGGCGACTCGCCGATGAGAAAAAACCAGTTTCCCCCCCAGGCAATGTCCCCCGTCACCGGGCCGTAACCGGCCACCTCAACTCGCACCTGGTGGCGATAACGATAAGCCGCCACGTTCTCTACGGTAACGCTGCCGTCATCATGCAGCGTGGCGTTCACCGGGCCGACCGGGGTCTCGATCAGATGACGCCCGGCGCGGATGCGCCCGAGATGCGCCAACGAAGCAATCAGCCCGATAGTGCCGTGGCCGCACATGCCCAGATAGCCGGTGTTGTTGAAAAAGATCACCCCGGCGGTAGCCTGCGGCGAACAAGGCCGACACAGCAACGCCCCCACCAACACGTCATTGCCGCGGGGTTCGAGCATCACCGCGCAGCGCCAATCGTCATAATGTTGCGCGAAATGCGCCCGCCGTTCCGCCATGCTGCCTTCGCCAAGGTCGGGGAAGCCTTCGACGATCAGCCGGGTCGGCTCCCCGCCGGTATGAGAATCGATCGCCCGCAAAGCGGTGATATGCGCAGAAAGTGCCATCGGCGTCTCCAGGGTTAATGAGATGTTACCAATGGCGTTAGCCTGAACGAATGCGCGCATGACGGCTTGATGCGTTTCGGCGTGGCGAATGAAGAAATCAGCACAATGAGGACAGGCTAGCCTGGCCCATCACGGGCATACGTTTAACGCAACCATAATAATAACTTATTTATCATGACGTTACTTTCATGCTAGACCACCGCGTAGCGAGAAATACCGCAGTTTTCAAGCAACCGGCGCGCGCCGTCCGGCAAAAGTATGCGGCGATCCGCATATTTGGTAGCCAGCCGGAAATAGCGCTTGATTCGTTACAAAAAAGTTAATATTGATGCGAAAGCGCCAACCTGGCCGCCTGTTTTTCCGGCTAACGACCGAAAAGGGACTGCTATGCGATCCATTTCAGACCATCAACATCAGATTTCTCCCTCACCGCCTGCCCTGGTGGAGCTGCCGGATCAGGAGGACGTTTTCGCCGTCGAACATTTGTCGCGCCTGTGCGACGGGCTGGCGCAGCAGCGTCCGAACAACCTGCGCGATCTGCTCAATACGCTGGCGCTGATCGCGCCGTTGCTGAACGCGATTCCCAATGTGGTGTTCTTTATCAAAGACGCCCAGGCGCGCTACCTGTTGGCCAACCTGACGCTGGCCAGGCGCTGCGGCTTCAAGACCGTCGCGCCGCTGCTGGGCAAGACGTCCGCCGACGTTTTCCCCGCGCAGCTCGGATCAGGCTACACCGAGCAAGATCTGCGGGTATTGCGCCACGGCGTGCTGATCCAGGATCAGCTGGAAATGCACCTGTACAACGGCCGTGAAACCGGCTGGTGCCTGACGCAAAAGCTGGCGCTGTACGACGCGCAGGGAAAAATCATCGGAATGGCGGGCATTTCACACGATCTGCAAGAGGCCAAAGCCAATCATCCGGCTTACCAACGGCTGGCCGCGATCGACGTATACATCCGCCGCCACTACGCCCGGCCGATCGCGCTCGAGGAGCTGACGGCGTTGACCGGGTTATCGGTGGCGCAGATAGAACGCTACTGCAAACGTATCTTCCACCTCACTCCGCGCCAGATGATCCACAAAGTGCGGCTGGAAAAGGCCACGGAACTGCTGGCGGGCGAGCTGCCGATCACCGACATCGCGCTGCAGTGCGGCTATACCGATCACAGCGCCTTCAGCCGTCAGTTCAAAGCGATGACCGGTTCCACACCGCGCGATTTCCGCCTGACGCTTTCCGCTTAATTCGCTGATTTACCGCATTAAAAGCATTCTTTATGGCGCACCGGCGCCCGATTTCTGCATGCCCGCTTTCCGGCGCCATTGTGCCAATTTCGTCGCAGCAATCGGCGAAAAGCGTCAAGCCTCCCTGTGCAATACCGGTCAATCTGTCGGTGAGCCTCACCAAAGATTCACTTTTTATTAACACTTTCGGACGACAGGACAAACACGATGAGCCATAAAACCCTAAGCTGGAGCGGCGTATTCCCGGCGGTGACGACCCAGTTCCGCAACGATTTTTCTCTGGACCTCGACGCCACGCATACGGTGATCAAAAACCTGGTGCGCGACGGCGTCTCCGGCCTGGTCGTCTGCGGCACCGTCGGTGAAAACACCTCGATGACGGTACAGGAAAAGCTGGCGGTGATCGAAGTGGCAAGGGACGCCGCCGACGGCCAAGTGCCGGTGATCGCCGGCATCGCCGAATTCACCACCGCCTTCGCGCAAAACATGGCGCGTGAAGCGCAAAAGGCCGGCGTCGACGGCATTATGGTGATGCCGGCGCTGGTCTACTCCGCCAAGCCGCACGAAACCGCCGCGCACTTTCGCAGCGTCGCCGGCGCTACCGATCTGCCGATCATGGTCTACAACAACCCTCCCATTTACAAAAATGACGTCACGCCCGACATCCTGACCTCACTGGTCGACTGCGAGAACATCGTGTGTTTCAAAGACTCGTCGGGCGACACCCGCCGCTTTATCGATCTGCGCAACGAAGTCGGCGATCGCTTCGTACTGTTCGCCGGGTTGGATGATGTGGTGCTGGAGAGCATCGCCGTCGGCGCGCAAGGCTGGATCTCTGGCATGTCCAACGCTTTCCCGCGCGAAGGGGAAACCCTGTTCCGTTTGGCGAAGGAAAAACGCTATGAGGAAGCGCTGGCGCTGTACAGCTGGTTCATGCCGCTGCTGCATCTCGATGCCCGCCCCGATCTGGTGCAATGCATCAAGCTGTGCGAACAGCGGGTCGGCCGTGGCAGCGCCGTCACTCGCCCGCCGCGTCTGGCGCTGCAGGGGGAAACGCTCTCCGAAATCAACGCCGTGATCGATAAAGCGCTGGCCACTCGTCCCGCGCTGCCGGACGTCGGCCTATAACGCCTTCGCCGCCCGGCCACGCCGGGCGGCGCACTTTCTCTACCAGGGGGACCCATGCCCAACGCTCGCGATACCGCCATCAGCGGCCAACAATTTATCGGCGGCCAGCGCCGTGCTACGGGAGAAGCGGCGCTGCTCAGCCTGCGCGCCGACGACGGTCAGCCGACCGGCTACCGCTTCCACCAGGCTACGGCGGCAGAAACCGCCGCCGCCGCCGAAGCCGCCGCGGCGGCCTTTGATCCCTATTCGCAATGCAGCGCCGAACAACGCGCGAGTTTTCTCGACGCCATCGCCGAGGAGCTGGACGCGTTGGATGAGACCTTCTTCGCCTTCGCCATGCAGGAAACCGCCCTGCCGCCGGCGCGGTTAAGCGGCGAACGCGCCAGAACCAGCGGCCAGATGCGGCTGTTCGCCACGCTGCTGCGACGCGGCGACGTCGAGGGCGTGCGCATCGACTGCGCGTTGCCGCTGCGTTCTCCTCTGCCGCGTCCCGATCTGCGTCAATATCGCACGGCGCTCGGTCCGGTGGCGGTGTTCGGCGCCAGCAACTTTCCGCTGGCGTTTTCCACCGCGGGCGGTGATACCGCCGCCGCGCTCGCCGCCGGCTGCCCGGTCGTGTTCAAGGCACACAGCGGCCATATGATCACCGCCGAGCTGACCGCTCAGGCGATCGAGCGCGCAAGGGAACGTATGGGCATGCCCGCCGGCGTCTTCAACATGATCTTCGGCAACCGTGTGGGAGCCGAGCTGGTGCAGCATCCGGCGATTCAGGCCGTGGGGTTTACCGGCTCACTGCAAGGCGGCCGGGCGCTGTTCGATCTGGCCGCGCAGCGTCCCCAGCCGATCCCGGTCTTCGCCGAGATGTCGAGCATTAACCCGGTCGTGATCCTGCCGCAGGCGTTGGCTCGGCGCGGGCAGCACATCGCGCAGGAACTGGTCTCCTCCTTCACGCTCGGCTGTGGCCAGTTTTGCACCAAGCCCGGCGTGATCGTCGCGCTGCGCGGCGTCGCCTTCGAACGGTTGGCCGCGACGATGAGCGCATTGGTCGACGCCGCCCCCCCACAGCCGATGCTGAATGCCGGCACGCTCGAACACTACCGGCGCGGGCTGGCCGCGCTCGATGCCCATCCGCACATACGGCATCTGGCGGGGGAGCGCGAGATTCTGCCTCACCGGGCAGCGGCGCAGCTTTATCAGGCGGAGGAAACATTGCTGCTGCAGGCCGATCCGCTGCTGCAAACAGAGGTCTTCGGCCCGGCCAGCGTGCTGGTGACGGTAGATAACGAAGCGCAGCTGCATGCGGCGCTGGCGGCGTTGCAAGGCCAGCTGACCGTCACGCTGCTGGCGGAAGACGGCGATCTCGATATGGCCGCCGGGCTGACGGCATTGCTGACGCGCAAAGCCGGCCGGGTGCTGTTCAACGGGTATCCAACCGGGGTAGAGGTGTGCGACGCCATGGTGCACGGGGGCCCTTATCCGGCGACCAGCGACGCACGCGGCACCTCGGTAGGCACGCTGGCCATCGAGCGTTTCCTGCGGCCGGTCTGCCTGCAAAACACCCCGGCGGCGCTGCTGCCGCCGCCGCTGCAGGACGCCAACCCGCTCAACCTGCTGCGGCTGGTGAACGGCGTTTACACCCGAGATCCCATAGTTTCACCTGTCCAACATTAGCCCGGCCGCATCTGCCTGCCACTCAATAACAAAAGGGTAATACCATGACAACCCAAGGCAAATTCAAGAAGCAGCTTACGCTCACCGATCTGACGTTCATCGGTCTGGGCGCCATATTCGGCTCAGGCTGGCTGTTCGCCGCCAGCCATGTCTCCTCCATCGCCGGCCCCGCCGGCATCTATTCCTGGCTGATCGGCGGCCTGGCGGTGCTGCTGCTGGGCATCGTCTACTGCGAGCTGGGCGCCGCCCTGCCGCGCGCCGGCGGCATCATTCGCTATCCGGTGTTCTCGCACGGCGAATTGATGGGCTATCTGCTGGGGTTTATCACGCTGATCGCCTTCTCCAGCCTGATCGCTATCGAGGTCGTCGCCGCCCGTCAGTACGCCGCCGCCTGGTTCCCGCTCCTCAGCCAGCCGGGTTCCGGCGATCCGACAGCGCTCGGCTGGCTGGTGCAGTTGGCGCTGCTGTGCTTTTTCTTCGCGCTCAACTACTACAGCGTCAAAACCTTCGCCAAATCCAATAATCTCATCAGCGTGCTGAAGTTTCTGGTGCCGCTGTTGGTGATCGTGGTGCTGTTCAGCTTTTTCAAACCGGAAAACCTGCACAGCCAGGGCTTTGCCCCCTTCGGCTCCGCCGGGGTTGAAGCCGCCATTTCCGCCGGCGGCATCATCTTCGCCTACCTCGGCCTGACGCCGATCATTTCGGTCGCCAGCGAGGTGCAAAAACCGCAGCGCACCATTCCCATCGCGCTGATCCTGTCGGTAGTGCTGTCCACCATCATCTATGTGCTGCTGCAGATAGCGTTTCTCGGCAGTATCCCCAGCGAGATGCTGAGCGGCGGCTGGGCCGGCATCAGCCAACAGTTTTCCCTGCCTTTCCGCGATATCGCCATCACGCTCGGCATGGGATGGCTGGCGTTTCTGGTGGTCAGCGACGCGATCGTTTCGCCCAGCGGCACCGGCAACATCTACATGAACGCCACGCCTCGCGTGATCTACGGGTGGGCGCGCGCTGGCACCTTCTTCAAACTGTTCACCCGGGTGGATGGTAAATCCGGTATCCCGCGCCCGGCGTTGTGGCTCACCTTCGCCCTCTCGGTCTTCTGGACGCTGCCGTTCCCATCGTGGGAAAAGCTGATCGGCGTGGTGTCCGCCGCGCTGGTGCTGAGTTACGCCATCGCCCCGGTCACCGCCGCCGGGCTGCGGCGCAATGCGCCCGATATGCCGCGTCCGTTCCGGGTGCGCGGTTTCTGCGTGCTCGGCCCGCTGTCATTTATCATTTCGGCGCTAATCGTCTTCTGGTCCGGCTGGGACACCGTCTCCTGGCTGCTCGGCTTGCAGATACTGATGTTCTTCATCTACATCCTGTTCAAGAATCAGGTGCCGACCCACGCCGTTAGCCTCAGGCAGCAAATTTGGTCCTCGCTGTGGCTAATCGTCTTCTATGCGCTGACGATCGCGCTTTCCTACCTCAGCAGTTTCGGCGGCATCGGCGCTATTGCTCATCCGTGGGACACCCTCACCATGGCGGTGATTGCGCTGGCGATTTACTACTGGGGCGCCTATACCTGTTTACCCCAGGCCAATTTTATCGGCGATGAAGAAGAATGACCCAGGGAGGACATCGAAATGACAACCATGCACGTTTTGTCGCTGGAACACGCTTATCAACTGGCGCTACGCGCACTGCGCTGCAACGGCTTCAATCAGGCGCATGCCGAGACAGTGGCGCAAAATGTCATTCAGGGCGAGCGCGACGGCTGTGCTTCGCACGGGTTGTACCGGCTGTTGGGCTGCGTCCGCTCATTACGGGCGGGCAAAGTCTCTGCCGATGCGAAACCCAGGCTCTTCGACCAGGCGCCGGCCATCTTGCGCGCCGATGCCGGCGGCGCCTTTTCCCTGCTCGCCTACCGCACCGCTCTGCCGGCCTTTATCGATAAGGTGCGCGCCAACGGCATCGCCGCCCTGGCGATCAACCGCTGCGTGCATTTCTCCGCGCTGTGGGCCGACATCGAACCGCTGACCGAACAGGGTTTAGTGGCCTTAGCCTGCACGCCCAGCCACGCCTGGGTGACGCCGGCCGGCGGCTCACGCCCGCTATTCGGCACCAACCCCATCGCCTTCGGCTGGCCGCGCCCGGCTCGGCCGCCGTTTTTGTTCGACATGGCCACCAGCGCGGCGGCGCGCGGCGAAATCGAATTGCATCGCCGCGCCGGCACCCCGCTGCCGGAAGGCTGGGGCATTGATAAGGCAGGCAACCCCTCCACCGACGCCGCCAGCGTGTTGGAGGGCGCGATGCTGACTTTCGGCGGCCATAAAGGCTCGGCGCTGGCGGCCATGGTTGAATTGTTGGCTGGGCCGCTGATCGGCGACATGACCAGCAAAGAATCGCTGGCCTATGACGACGGCACGGGTTCATCGCCCTACGGCGGTGAACTGATCATCGCGTTGGATCCCGAGCGTTTTCTCGGCGCGGATAAGGAGCGGTATTTCGCCAGCGCGGAGGCGATGTTTGCCGACATGCAAGCGCAAGGCGCACGCATTCCCGGCGAGCGGCGCTATCGGCAACGACGCCACAGCGAACAATACGGCGTGGAAATCCCCAGGACGCTGTACGACGAGATAGCGGCGCTGTGCGATTAGCGCCGAATTGATGCCCCCGCGCCGCCAATCCGGCGCGGGGCGAAGTTTAGCCTGCCTGAGCCAAGTCGCTGTGCAGGCGCTTGCGCCATACGGGTTTGCTGTCCCATTGGGCGAAATGTTTCGCCTCTTTACCAGGTTGCACTTTGTGCCACATGCCCTCTTGCCACCGGATCGGTTCCTTTCCGCGCAACGTTGGGCGGGTCTGTTTAATCGTTCGTTGCAAGACGCTCGCTTCTTCCGCAGTAATGTTCGGCGCCTGTCTGGCGGCGTCCAGCGCGCGGCTTCCCAGCGGCGCCATCACCTGATACAACACTTTGACCTGCTGCAGCGTCGCTTGCTGATTCGTGCTCATGCCTTTGCCGGACCAGTCGTCGAAATTTTCACCGGGATCGTCACCCTGCGCGCGATATTCGTTACCCGGCCCCTCGACGATATTCCAGCCTTGCCAGGTCACCAGGGTATGTAACCCATCGCGATCCTGCAGATTTTCATTCTTGATCTGTTTGAGCACCTCGGCGCGGTTAGGCACACCGATCAGATTCATAAACTCGTCGAGCGCGTTCCAATGCTCGCCAGCCACCAGACCATTCCAGACATTGCGTAAACAGTTCCAGGGGATGGTGTGATGCCAGGTCAGCGTGATAAGCGGTTTGGTTGGCGTATGTTGCCAATGGCTCGGTTCACTGCCTCGATCGCCTCTGATGATCCCATCGACTTCTAATGGCATGGCTGCCCCTCTTCTGGCTGAAATAAAGAATATGCGCAAGGCCGCTGGCCCGGTCGGCATAAAAAACGTCAGCTAAAATCGTAGCAGCTCAGGCTGAGATGGCAATAAAGCAGCCTGCGTTCTGCGGCCGACCGGCGACCGCAGAACGCGCATGAAAACGGCGGGCTTAAAGGAGGATTATCGAACCACCATCACCGATATATTGGCATGGCGAACGATGGCGGCGGCGTTGGAGCCCAACAGATAAGTTTTCACGCTCGGGCGACGCGAACCGATGATGATCAGATCGGCGTCGATCTCTTCCGCCAGTTCCAGCGCCTGATCGCGCGCAGAGCCAAAGCTGACGGTGTAATTGAGGCGATCTAACGGCAGATCGATTTCCGACATGATTTTCTTCAGCTTCTCCACCGCCTTCACTTCCGCCTGATTCTCAAACTCCTTGAGACCGAACGAATAGGCAGTAACAAAAGCCGAGGCATCCGGCAGCGCATGGAAAAAATGCACTTTAGCGCCGGACATCTTCGCCAAATATTCCACATGCTTCAGCGCATGCTCGGTCAACAGATCCTCTTCAATATCTATCGGCACTAAAATAGTCTTGTACATATCACATCCTTTCTATGTAAACCGGGTGCCTACAGAGTACTGCCGCGCACGGGCGCGGTGAACCGCTTTATCACGCTTTTGTGATCGGAGGTAAATACTGATAAGGACAATGCTTAATTTAACAAAATATAAACATCGCGCCGCTAACTGATAGGCGATTAATTATTTATTTCTCGCAATTAAATCAGCTGTAAATAAACGGCTTTGGCGGTGGCTGCGGTCTTATTAGCGACCGAAAGTTTTTTAATCGAGTTACCGATATGGAAATTGATCGTACGTTCACTCACACCCATCAGCAGCGCGATCTCTTCCGCGGTTTTGCCTTCGCTGCACCAGCGCAAGATATCTTTCTCGCGCAGCGTCAGCACATCTTTTATCGCTTCGTCGTTCACCGATATCAACGCTTCACGCAGCGTTTTGTGGGCGGTTTGCGCCAGCCAAAGGAAAAAGAGTTCATTCACCGCGCCGGCCTGCGGCGTTTGCTGCGGCAGCGCCTTGCCGGCAAAAGTCAGGATCCCCAGGCGGCCATAGCAATCCTTGACCGATTGCGACCACCCGGTGTGCAGACCAAACTGCGACATGCGCTGCCAAAGCGCCGGCCGCTCGTGATAAAAACTTTCGTCCCACTGGAATTGCAGCGTGGAATGGTGGGCTCGCTCGATGACAGGATCCTGCAAATATGCCCGCTGCCGCCGATAATCCTCGAGATAGCGCGCTGGAAACGTTCCTTCAACCCGCATTTTTGGCCGGCTCGCCGGGTAACAGGAAAAAACGATGTAGGAGAAATAATCAAAACCCAGCGCCTCGACGCAGCGCCCCAGTTGGGTCAGAAAACGTTCGCGATCGGTCAAACTGCCAATCACCTCCGCCATGAGCCGTTGAGTGCGGGTATCCATAACGCAGGTTCTCCAAATAGCGATGTCGATTTATCGATAGGTCAGACTCACTATAGGATATCGCCGCCCGGCGCCAATAGCCGTTTCATATAATAAAAAATACGAACGCTATAACGAAAAAAGCTATTCCCCGGTTTATTTCCCTCAGAATAAGCCTTTTTATTGGGCTGAGCCGCAAAACTACGCGAATAGCATAACCCCGTCTGCAGGTAAACCTGTCATTTCTACCGTTAGACAGTCAAGACACCGCCAATTACTTTCCTCACAGGCACCCGGTGCCGCCGTAAATCCAAAGAGATAATAAGCATTTGCGAATTTCGCATGGCATACAGTGACGGGGATTTTCTATGGCAGAAAGTAATGCGGCAATTCAATCGGCTGCGATTATCGGCGCGGGAACGATGGGCAGAGGCATCGCTTATCTTTTGGCGCAAAAAAGCATTCGTACGGTGCTTTATAATCGCAACGGCAATACCCTCAATCAAGCTCGCGACGCTATCGTGCAAGACCTGAACAAAAAGGTGGAACAGGGCAAGCTCGCGCTGCAGGACAAAGACGCGGTGCTGGCTAATCTGACGTTCTCCGCGGAATTTGGGGCCATCGCCGACAGCGATCTGGTGATCGAAACCATCGCAGAGCATGAGCAAGCCAAACTCGAGGTGCTGGCGGCCATCGCCGCGACGGTCAAGTCCGACACGCTGATCGCCACCAATACCTCCTCACTGTCGCTTAATAAGCTGGCGACGGCGGTGACGCACAGCGAACGCTTTATCGGTTTGCACTTTTTCAACCCCGCGCCGCTGATGAAGCTGATTGAAATCATTCCGGCCTATTTTACCGCACAGGTTACCACCGAACGTTGCCGTCAACTGGTGGCGGCGTTGGGGAAACGCGATGTCGTCTGTCAGGCCACGCCGGGATTTATCGTCAACCGTATGGCCCGCCCCTACTATCTGGAAGGGTTCCGCCTGTTGGAAGAACACGTGGCGCGTGCGCCGCAGATCGACCGCGCCCTCAAAGCCGGCGGACACTTTCGCATGGGGCCGCTCGAACTGACCGATTTTATCGGTCAGGACATCAACTATCAGGTCAGCCGGCAAATTTGGCAGGACATGCAGTACGATCCGCGCTATACCCCGGGCCATCTGCAGCGCTCGCTGGTCGATGCCGGTCTGTTGGGCAAAAAGAACGGCCGCTCCTATTTTTCCGCCGAAGAATCTCCTCCGCCGCTTGCGGCCGCCGTCGATGCGGAGGTCGAGACGCTACGCATTTACGGTGAACATCCTCTCTTTACTCTGCTACAGCAGCGGGCCACCCTGCAATGGCCGCGGCTGCGCGTGGAACAACGGCCGACATTACCGGGCCTGGGCGCCGCCATTCAGGTCAATGACGCTTTCACCGTCAGCGTTACCGATGGCCGCACGGCAAACCAGCTTGCCGAACAGACCGCGGCGGACGCCTTTGTCGTCGATGTCGCCCTGAACTACGGCGATACGGCGTACCTGGTGGCGGCGCATAGCCGCCATGCCTCTGCGGCCAATAAGGCGCTGTTTTTACGCCTGCTGCACACCGCGATCCCGCAGGTGGAATTTATCAAGGATTCCCCGGCCTTGATCGTCGCCCGCGTGCTCAGCAGCCTGATCAACGAGTCGGTTATCATGGTGGAAAGCGGCGTCTGCAGCCGGGAAGACATTGATGTCGCCGCCGTCGCCGGCGTGAACTACGCCGACGGTATTTTCGGCTGGCTCACTCGCCTCGGGGAGGAAAATGTCAGGACGACGCTGAGCAACCTGGCGCAATTGCTGCACGCGGCGCGCTATGCGCCGCATTACACCCTTCTGCACGCCGCCCAACCGGCGCTGACCACCACGCCTTAAGGATCCATGATGAGCATTAAAGATGACGGTGTTTATCTGATCGACGGCACGCGCACGGCGATCGGCGCCTATGGCGGCAGCCTGGCGCATACCCGCCCCGATGATATGGCGGCGACGATTATTCGCAGCCTGCTTCAGCGCCATCCGGCGGCGCAGCAGGATCTGGATGAAGTGGTGCTGGGCTGCGCCAACCAGTCCGGCGAAGACAACCGCAACGTCGCCCGCATGGCGACGCTGCTTTCCGGGTTGGATCAGTCGGTGCCGGCCATCACCCTCAACCGCCTTTGCGCCTCCGGGTTGGATGCGGTGATCTACGCCGCGGCGAAAATCCGCAGCGGCCTCAGCGAACTGATTCTGGCCGGCGGCGTGGAAAGCATGAGCCGCGCGCCCTATGTGCTGAGCAAGGGCGAAACGCCGTTCGACAAGGGAGTAAAACTGTACGACACCACGCTGGGATGGCGCTTTGTCAACCCGCGCCTGGCGGAACGCTACGGCAGCGATCCGCTGGGCATCACGGCGGAAAACGTGGCCCAACAGCAGAGTATCTCGCGAGAGGAACAGGATCTGTTCGCGTTGGGCTCGCAGCAAAAAGCCCGCCGGGCGATCGACAGCGGTCGATTGGCGCGGGAAATCACGCCCGTGGATGTGCCGGCGGATCGTAAAACCACCCGCATATTCGCACAGGACGAATTCCCCCGGCTCAGCACGCTGCAGCAGTTGCAGGCGCTGAAACCGGCCTTCGCCGCCGGTGGTTCGGTCACCGCCGGCAACGCTTCCGGCATCAATGACGGCGCCGCCGCGCTGCTGCTGGCCTCCGGACGCTACGTGAAACGCCAGGGCTGGCAACCGCTGGCGGAGATCGGCGACAGCGCGGCCGCCGGCGTCGCGCCGGCGCTGATGGGGCTGGGGCCGATCGCTTCCACCGAGCGCTTACTGCAGCGCGGCGGGTTCACCTTGAACGACTTCGACATCATTGAGATTAACGAAGCCTTCGCCGCGCAGGTTCTGGCGGCGCTGAAACACTGGCACATCGACGCCGGCGACGCGCGCGTCAACCCAAACGGCGGCGCCATCGCGCTCGGCCATCCGCTGGGAATGTCCGGTACGCGCCTGGTGCTGTCGGCGGCGCTGGAATTACGCGATCGGCAGGCCGGCAACGCATTGGTCACAATGTGCGTCGGCGTCGGTCAGGGCCTGTCATTAAACCTTAAAGCCGTTTAACACAAGGAACATGCTATGAGCGTACTGAACATTCTTGAAGAAAAGTTGGCGGAAACCAAAAAACAGGGGCGTTTTCGCGAGTTCCTCAACCTTGAACGCGGCGTGCAGGACAAACCCTGGGCCACCAGCCACGGGCAGCAAGGCGAGCGCCGTCTCAACGTCTGGTGCTCAAACGACTATCTGGCCATGAGCCACCACCCCAAAGTGCTGCTGGCCACCACCGACGCGGTTAACCGAGTCGGGTTAGGCACCTGCGGCGCCCGCAGCATTTCCGGCACCTCGGTCTATCACACTGAACTGGAAACGCTGCTGGCCAGCGCCTACGGCAAAGAGTCGGCGCTGCTGTTCACCACCGGCTTCGGCGCCAACGACGCCACCTTGTCCACCCTGTGCGACGCCATTCCCGATCTGATCGTGTTCTCTGACGAACTGAATCACGCCTCGATGATTTACGGGATTCGCTACAGCAAGGCGGAGAAAAAAATCTTCCGCCATAACGACGTGGCGCACCTCGCCGAGCTGCTGCAGGCCGCCGATCCGGCGCGGCCAAAGCTGATCGCCTTTGAGTCGCTGTATTCCATGGACGGTGACTTTGCTCCTCTGGCGCAGATTGTGGCGCTGGCGGAACAGTATCAGGCGCTGACCTATCTCGACGAAATTCATTCGGCCGGCGTGTATGGCGAACGGGGGCTGGGCTATGCCGAACAGCTGGGCCTGTTGGATAAAATCACCATTATCCAGGGCGGGTTCGGCAAGTCTTACGGTGCGGCGGGCGGCTATATCGCCGCGCCCCGTTCGGTGGTGGAAGCCGTGCGCAGCTGGGCGCCGGCATTCGTCTTCAGCACCTCGTCGCCGGCGCCGGTGGTGGCCGCCGCGTTGGCCAGCTTTAAATACAACCTCGAGCACGACACCCAACGCAAGCACCTGCTGGCGATCGTCGATCACCTGAAGACCGGTCTGCGCGCCGCCGGCATCCCGCTGGTGTCGGCAGACAGCCATATCCTGCCGCTGCGGGTCGGCGATCCCCATCGCAACAAACACATCAGCCAGGTGCTGCTCGATGAGCATGATATCTACGTACAGCCGGTCAATGCACCAACGGTGCCCGCGGGCAGCGAGCGGCTGCGGGTGACGCCGACCTCGGCGCATTCCCATGCCGACGTGGAGACGTTCCTGGCGGCGCTGGGACGGGTCTGGGCAGCGAACGATCTGCGGAGGGCGGGATGAAGTTAGCGGATTATAACGGCCATCTGGTCACGCTTTGTCTGATGGCGACCGGTACGTTCGCCATCGGCACCGACGCCTTTATCGTCGCCGGCGTGCTCAGCGACATTTCCGACACCTTTGCCGTCAGCCCCGCGCAAGCGGGGCAGTTGATATCGATATTCGCGCTGGCCTACATGCTGTTTGCGCCTCTGACCGCCTGGCTGCTGGGCAACGTCAACCGCAAGCATATCCTGCAGTTGGCGCTGGTGCTGTTCATCGCCGGCAACCTGGCCTGCGCCTGGGCCACCAGCTACCTGCAGATCTCGTTTGGCAGAGTGCTGGCGGCATTGGGGGCGGCCTGTTACACGCCACAGGCCGCCGCCGCTGCGGTGGGGCTGGTGGCGGAAAAGCGTCGCGGCCTGGCCATTTCCATCGTCTATGGCGGTATGACGTTGGCTATTGCGCTCGGCATTCCGTTTGGTACCTTTCTCGCCAAACTGATCGGCTGGCGTGAAATCTTTCTGTTCATCGCCCTGCTGGGAGCGATTGCGCTGCTGGGCCTTTCGCTGGCGCTGCGCGCCATTGCGCCACCGGGCAAGCATTCGCTGAAAGAGCGGCTCGCTCCGCTGCGGCAAAAGGCGGTGCTGACTACGCTGCTGATCACCTTTTTTGCCGTTTGCTCGGAACACATCGTGTATAGCTACGTCAGCGTATTGCTGAAAAACACCCAGTTCGGCCCGCAGGCGATCCTGCCCCTCGCGCTGCTGGTGTTCGGCATTGGCGCGGTGATCGGCAATTTTGCCTCCGGCGCGCTAACCGATGCCTTCGGCAGCAAGTTCGTGCTGCTGTTTTCCGTGGCGATCCAGACGTTGTCCCTGTTCCTGCTGGCCTTTTACGTCACCTCGCCCTGGTGGGTGCTGGCCATCTTTCTGGTCTGGGGCATCACCGGCTGGATGTATCTGGTGCCGATCCAGCATCACCTGTTGTCGCTGTCGAAACGCTTTGGCGCGCTGACCGTGTCGCTCAACAGCTCGGTGCTGTACGCCGGCATCGCGGCCGGCGGCATGCTGGGCGGCCTGTCGCTCTATGCGTTGCCGGCCCATTATCTGCCACTGTTTTCGCTGCCGCTCGGCGCCATCGCCCTGCTGTTGACGCTGATCTTTTTCCGCGGGGAGGCCAGCGATGAGTGAATCACCGCCGGTGCTTTACGAACGTTATGGCGAGCAGGTTGCGGTCATCACCCTCAATCGGCCGGAGAAAAAGAACGCCATCAACCTGCAGATGGCCGAGTTGATCCGCAGTTACCTGCGGCAGGCGGATAATGACGATACGATACGCGCGATCGTCCTGGCCGGTCAGCCGGCGGTATTTTCCGCCGGCATGGATGTCAACGCGTTCCGACAGGGCGAACTGCCCATCGTCACGCCGGAGGGATTCGGGGGACTGATCCATGCGCAGATCGCCAAGGTGATCATCGCCGCCGTTGACGGCATCGCTTACGGGGGCGGCTTTGAGCTCGCCCTGGCTTGCGATCTGATCGTCGCCGGCCAGAACGCGCGCTTCAGCTTTCCCGAAACCGGGCTCGGCTTGGTCGCCGCGCAAGGCGGATGCGCGCGCTTGCCGGCGCGAGTTTCTCCCTATGTCGCCCTCGACTGGCTGCTGACCGGCAGAACCGTCGGTGCGCGGGAGGCCCTGTCACACGGCGCCATTTCCCGCATCAGCGAGGGCTCGGCTCGGGAAGAAGCGCTGCGCATCGCCGAGCAGATCGCCGGGAAGGATCTCGCCGCCAGCCTGGCCGTGAAGGCCATCGTGCGCCAGGGGCTGACGCAGCGCGAGGCGCCATCGTTCGATTTTCAGCAGGCGCCGGTCGAACGCCTGCGTCAGGCGGCCGCTCGTCGTTAACCCCCTTATTGCTTGCCGGCTTGCCTGAGCCGGCATTTCCCGCTACGCCTCCCCGCCACAGCTCATTTTACGCAGCCCGCCTCTCGGCGCTGGGCTACACTGCCGGTAGCCCTCATGCGCTGATAAGGAAAAATAATGCGCCACTTGCCTCTGCTGACCCCCAGACTGATCTTGCGCCCGTTCACCGCCGACGATCTGCCCCACTTTACCGCCTACCGCAACCATCCTGACGTGGCGCGTTACCAGAGCTGGAGCGACTACAGCGCCGCACAGGCGCAGGCCTTTTTCGCACAGCAACAGCGGCTCGCGTTCAACCGTGATGACAGCTGGTTTCAACTGGCGGTCGAGCGCCGCGAGGACGGCGCGTTGCTGGGCGATGTCGCGGTGCATTTTTTCGATGAAGGGCGTCAGGCTGAACTGGGCGTGACCTTCGATCCGGTTCATCAGCGGCAAGGACAGGCGCGCGAGGCGCTAAGCGCCGTCATCGCCCTGCTGTTCGGGCCGCTGGCGAAACACCGCATTACCGCCGTGGTGGACGCGCGTAATCTTCGCGCCGCCGCGTTGTTCAGTAAGCTGGGCTTTCGCCGTGAGGCCTGTTGGCGGCAAAACGTGTTTTTCAAAGGCGCATGGGGTGATGAATTCGGTTTCGCCCTGCTGCATAGCGAATGGCGGGAGCATGAACGACATGACGCTGTTGAATAAATACCTTGGGCAATACCAGTTCTCTGAGCGGCATACGATCGTCATCACCGCGCCGCAATCGCGGGTGTTGGACGCCGTGGCCGCTTACGATCCCAAGCGCGATCGTTTTTTCCGCAGCATGATAGCGCTGCGCGAATTGCCCGCGCGGCTGATGCCACGCGATAAGCCCCGTCCTCCGCCGTTTGGCCTGCATAACTTTTGCCTGCTTGAGCAGGATGAAACCGCGTTGGTCTATGGCCTGATCGGCCGGTTTTGGCAGGCTGAATACGGTTTGGTGAAGGTCGCTGACGGGGCGGACTTTCAGGCCTTCGCTCAGCCCGGCGTCGCCAAACTGGCGCTGGGGTATGCCGCGAGCCCGCTGGAGGGCGGGCGCTGCCGTCTGGTAACGGAAACGCGCATCTTCTGCCCCGACAGCGCCAGCCGGCGGCGGTTTACCCCCTACTGGTATGCGATTCGCCTGGTGAGTGGGTTGATAAGACGCCGCATGCTGCGCGCCATTAAAACCGCCAGCGAAAAGCAGACGGCGAATCATTCACCAGATTGATTAATTTAAGAGCATTCTTAGAGAATGAAAATCATTATCAGCCTATTTTTTAATCACAACAAGATAGTGTTGAGAAGCCATTGACCCCGCCCCCTGCGGGGATTTTTTCGCCTATTTATCGCCTGTTTCAGGGAACGCCTGCATAAACAGGAAGGTGCAAGGCTTGCGCTGATACTGATTGATCTGCGGCACCAGCCGGGTGAAATGCTCGGTCTGGCAATGCACTTCGAGAGCCGCGCGATCCGGCCAGCTTTCGATAAAAATAAAGTGCCCGGGATCCTGCTGGTCGATGCACAGTTCATAACTGATGCACAGCGGCTCCTGCCGGGTTTTCTCCACCAGCTCGCGATACCACGGCATAACGGTGTCAATGTGTTCCGGGTGAATGAAATCTCCAGCAATGACCTTCAGCATGTTGCGCTCCTGCGTTCTGTTGTGCCGTGCTTCACCTTATCGCCCTCCCTCGCGAGATGAAAGCGCCACTCTCCAGTGTCGGTCCTCGGGTTCCCAATTCGGTGATAGCGCACACAGATCTCGATCAAAGCGCTTGAACGCCTCCTGGCCCTGTGTGAACTTTCAATTAACAAAAAGGCAACACACCATTCACCATGGTGATATCTGTACCGATATGCCGACGCAATACGCGGCGTTTTTTTCGCCCCTAAAGGCCTGACCATTAGTCCTTTAGACCTTTAAGGCTCACGCAGAAAAGCCATGTCATCGCCGCATGATGGGCCACGGCGCCAGGACGGTCCTTATGACCGACGTTTATCATTCTCAGAAGAGAGGTTACCGCCAGTGAATCACGCCACCTATGCCGCTCCAGCGCTCAACGCCGCCATCCGCAAAACCTGGCGCAGACTGGTGCCATTGATGTTCGCCATGTACTTCATTGCGTTTATCGACAGGGTCAACGTCGGCTTTGCCAAAGACGCGATGGCCATCGATATCGCGCTGTCGCAATCCGCCTTTGCGCTGGGCGCGGGGATATTCTTTGCCGCCTATGCGCTGTTCGGCATTCCGGCCAACCTGTTGATGAATCGCTGGGGCGCCAAACGCTGGCTCAGCGCCACCACCGCGCTGTGGGGGGCATTGTCGGCCTGTACCGGGCTGGTGGCCAACGAGCAGCAATTTATTGTCCTGCGCTTTCTGCTGGGGATCGCCGAAGCCGGCTTTTACCCCGGCATCCTGCTGCTGGCGTCGATCTATTTTCCCAATAAGGTGCGCGCCTCGGTCATTGGCATTTTCGTGCTTGGCGTACCGGCGGCCCTGACGCTCGGCTCACCGCTGTCGGGGGCATTGCTGGAGATGCACGGCGTGTTGGGCAAGCCCGGCTGGTTCTGGATGTTCGTGCTGGAAGGGTTGCCGGCCGTCGTCCTCGGCGTCTTCGCTTTTTTCTATCTCGACGATAGCCCAGGGCAGGCCCGCTTTCTGACCGAGGAAGAACGCAATGCGCTGGTCACACAGCTGGCCGCTGAACAGCAGCGCACCGAAACCAGCAGCGTTAAAGCGGCGATGAGAAGCGGCAAAGTTTGGCATCTGGCGTTGATCTACGGCACCCTGCAAATCGGCGTATACGGCCTGATGTTTTTTCTGCCGTCGCAGATAGCCTCGCTGATGGGCACCCATCTCGGCTTCAAGGCCTCGTTGGTGGCCGCCATTCCCTGGGCATGCTCCGCGCTTGGCGTCTATTTCCTGCCGCGCTATGCCGACAGAAAAACCGCCAGAAGATTGCCGATCGCCGTTGGCTGCATGGTCGCGGCAGCGCTGGGGTTGGTCGTCTCTTCCTATGCCGGCCCGTTGCTCGCTATCGTCGCCCTGAGCTGTTGCGCAGTCAGTTTTCTGGCGGTACAACCCATTTTCTGGACGTTTCCCGCTCAGCTGCTCACCGGTCCGGCGCTGGCGGCCGGCATCGGTTTTTGCACCACGCTCGGCGCCGCATTCAGCTTTTTAGCCCCGCTGATCCGCACTGAGGCGGAACAGCGTTTTCACAGCCCGCATGCCGGGCCGCTGGTGCTGGCCGCCTTTTCGCTGCTGTGCGCCGTGCTGTTAGGGGCGCTCAGACATCGGCATGCTGAGGCACGCAAGCAAGACGCAGAGATAACCGGATAGCGACGCGTTATTTAGCCATTATTGAACCTGCGGATGGGACACTGACAGTCAGCCCTCTCGCCCACAGGTGTTAAATGGATGAATTGACGCACATTATCGCCAAATACAGCCCGGAACCGGAGATGTTGCTGCTGCTGATTTTCCTGTTCGCGCTGGGAAAATCCGTGATCGTGGTGTCCTCCGTCCTGCCGCCTGCCTCGGTGACGCTGCTGATGGGCATCCTTGCGGGCAAACATGCGCTGCCGATCGGCGCGGTTTGGGCGGCCATCGCCCTTGGCGCGGCGTTGGGCTCAATCCTGTCTTTCCACTGCGGCGCACTGCTCTGCCGTCGCGATCTTGGCCGCCGGCTGCCGGCACGCTTTCACGCCCCACTGCGCAAAGCGCAACGTTCCTTGCAAAAGCGCGGGCTGCCGCTGCTGTTCGCCTCGCGTTTTCTGGCGGTGATGCGTTACACCGTGCCGCTGATGGCCGGCATGCTGCAACTGCCGGCGAGGCACGTCTATGCCACCGCCGCACTCTCAGCCGCCGTTTGGGCACTGCTCTTGATGTCGGCCGCGCATGTGTTCCCCGTTTCTTGACCTGAAAGATTCTTGGGCAAATGCCCCATCCCTGCGCCGACGTTGCGCCAGCGCACAGCCTCCCTTGCCGTATAAAGTACGGTGCAACATCGCAGTTTGCGCCAGATCACCTTTCTGAACATCAGTCGAAAAATGCGAATTTTTTTGCAGAATACGCGCTTAAAACGGCGCCATGAGGGCACGATCAAAGAAATGTCTGAGCGTAACACGCTGATTTGGTTGGCGGGCCGTACAGGGGGCAAACCTCTGTCTCGTTGATTAGGCGTCAACGGCTCATCCGCCTGAGCTAACGGCCCAACGAGATAAATCGCCCTTCTTGTCAGCCTCGCTGTCAAACGCTTACACCCATTACTTTTTCTCATGCGAATTTTACAACCCTTTGTTTAATCAACGAGATAAGCCGCATAAGGTCTGTTAATCCCACCGTTTGAAGAGTAATCTTCCGCTCCCTGAACGTCCGATTTGCCTCCTCTCGTGTAAAGATTGATCGACTTTTATCCCGCGTATAAATGTTGTAAACATGTTGCACAAAGGTGGCGTTATTGCACTACCTTACTAAAGCCGGACCAACCGGATAAATGTATAAAAAAGAGCCACTTCAGAGCTCACGACTTCACTAATGACAGGTAAAACAGGACATCATCAGATGGTAGATCACTCTAAAATAGCGACTGACGCGACGCCCGCTTCAGAAGATCATCTACGGCGAAACCTCACTAACCGACATATTCAACTGATCGCCATCGGCGGCGCCATCGGCACCGGTCTGTTTATGGGTTCCGGTAAAACCATCAGCCTGGCAGGCCCTTCGATCATCTTCGTGTACATGATCATCGGCTTTATGCTGTTCTTCGTGATGCGCGCCATGGGCGAGCTGCTGCTGTCCAACCTGGAATACAAATCGTTCAGCGATTTCGCCGCGGATCTGCTCGGCCCGTGGGCCGGCTTCTTCACCGGCTGGACCTACTGGTTCTGCTGGGTGGTCACCGGCATCGCCGACGTCGTGGCGATCACCGCCTACGCCCAGTTCTGGTTCCCTGAACTGTCGCAGTGGATCGCTTCGCTGCTGTGCGTGCTGTTGCTGCTCGGCCTTAATCTGGCGACGGTGAAGATGTTCGGCGAAATGGAGTTTTGGTTTGCGATGATCAAAATCGTCGCCATCGTCGGGCTGATCGTCGCCGGGTTGGTGATGATCGCCATGCAGTTCCAGTCGCCGACCGGTACCGTAGCCTCGTTCACCCATCTGTGGAATGACGGCGGCATGTTCCCGAAAGGCATCAGCGGTTTCTTCGCCGGCTTCCAGATCGCGGTATTCGCCTTCGTCGGCATTGAACTGGTGGGCACCACCGCGGCGGAAACCAAGGATCCGGAGAAGTCACTGCCGCGCGCCATCAACTCGATTCCGATCCGCATCATCATGTTCTACGTGTTCGCCCTGATCGTCATCATGTCGGTGACACCGTGGAGCTCCGTAGTGCCGGACAAGAGCCCGTTCGTTGAATTGTTCGTGCTGATTGGCCTGCCGGCCGCGGCCAGCGTGATCAACTTCGTGGTGCTGACCTCCGCCGCCTCCTCCGCCAACAGTGGGGTGTTCTCCACCAGCCGCATGCTGTTCGGGCTGGCGCAGGAAGGCGACGCGCCGAAATCGTTCGCCAACCTGTCCAAGCGCGCGGTGCCGGCCAACGGCCTCACCTTCTCCTGCATCTGCCTGCTGGGCGGCGTGGTGCTGATTTACCTGATCCCGAACGTGATGACGGTCTTCACCCTGGTGACCACCGTGTCGGCGATTCTGTTCATGTTCGTCTGGACCATCATCCTGTGTTCGTATCTGGTCTACCGCAAACGGCGCCCGGCGCTGCACCAGAAATCGATCTACAAAATGCCGGCCGGCAAACTGATGTGCTGGGTGTGCATGGCGTTCTTCGTGTTCGTGTTGGTGCTGTTGTCGCTGCGCGAAGACACCCGCCAGGCGCTGATCGTCACCCCGCTGTGGTTCATCCTGCTCGGCCTGTCTTACGTGTTCCTGCGCAAGAAGAAAACCGCGTGATGCAAAAAGGGGCGGATATCTCCGCCCCTTTGCTCTTTTTTGCCTCTGCGCTAATCCGCTTCCGTCGCCACCGCCGCTTTCCCCTTGCGCCGTACGCGCAGCTCGCTGACCACCACCCCGATCACAATCAACGCGCCCCCCAACAACGCGACGCCCGGCAAACGCTCACCGGCGAGCCGCCCGACGATGCCCGCCCAGACCGGTTCGCCGGCGTAGATCACCGTAGCGCGCGTGGGTGAAACGCTGCGCTGCGCCCAGTTCATGGTCAGCTGAATCAACGCGCTGGCCAGCCCCAGCCCAATGGCGCTGTACAGCAGGTAATCCGAATACGGCGGCGGCGATTCGCCGGTCGGCGCCATCATCAAAAATGAGGCCAGCGAGGCGGTCGCCAGCTGCACAATGGTCACCCGGCGGATATTCACCTTGCCGGCGAAGGCGCCGATCAGAATGATCTCTGCCGCCATGCCCAGCGTGCCGGCCAGCGTCAGAATTTCGCCGAGGCTCAGCGACATGTCCGTGCTGCTCGGCGCCGCCAGCAGCATCAGGCCGGTAAAGGCCAGCAGAATACCGATCCACGACATGATGCCGGGGAACCGCCCCAGCACCAGCCATTGCAATAGCGGCACGATCGGCACGTACATGGCGGTGATGAACGCCGATTGGCTGCTGGTAATCGTCTGCAGACCGACGGTTTGCATGCTGTAGCCGAACATGATCGCCAGCCCGATAAGTACGCCCGCCTTCAGTTCATACAGGGTCAGGCCGCGCAGCACGCGCAGCGAAAACAGCGTCAACGCCAGCGTGGCGGTGGCGAAACGCAGACCGACGAAAAAGAACGGCCCGCTGACTTGCATCGCGTGATGCACGGCCAAAAAGGTGCCGCCCCAGATCATGGTGATGAAAATCAACACCGCTTCCGGCAACCTGATTTGCGGAACCATGGCGGAAATAAAGGATTTTTTTGCTGCTGACACCGGCTTGCCCTTCCTGCTGAGTGCAATATAATGCACAGATCCTGCCAGTATGAGATAAAGTCCGGCGATGAGCAATACGGCGCATAACGCGAAAACCGATCCCCCCAAAGTGCTGCAGTACCTGAGCAGCAATCTGCGCGGCTACCGCCAACAGGCGGGCCTGAGCCAGATGGCGCTGGCCGAACTTTCCGGCGTCAGCCGCCGCATGCTGGCGGGCATCGAGGCCGGCGATCGCAACGTCAGTCTGGCGGTGCTCGACAAGATCGCCGCCGCCCTGGCGATTTCGTTCACCGATCTGATTCAGGCGCCAGAGGCTCGCGGCAGCCATCTGGTAGGCGAGTTGGCCTGGCAAGGCGCACAGCCGGGCAGCCAGGCGCTGTTTGCCGCCAGCGTACCGGCGCGCCAACGGGCCGAGCTGTGGGAATGGACGCTGATGCCGGGCGAGCGCTACGACTCGGCGCCGGACGCCGAAGGCTGGAGCGAAATCATCTACGTGATTGCCGGCACCCTGACGCTGGAACTGGAACAAGGCACGCTGACGCTCAGCGCCGGCGCCACGCAAACCTTCAACAGCGATCAGCGCTACGCTTACGCCAACCACGGCGATCTCCCGCTGCGCTTTATCCGCAACGTCGCCTTCTGACTGCCCGCCGGCCCGCGCCGGCGGCGGATGTCGTGTCGCTGTCGTGCCGCTGTCGTGGCGCCGCTACCCCGCGCCTCCTACACTGGATGACAGTGACAGCGAACTCGGGAGTGCACCATGCAAAAGTACCGCATCAGACCATTACGCTTGGAAAAAGGCTGGTCGCAGGAGCAGTTGGCGGCCATCGCCAGCCTCAGCACCCGCACCGTACAGCGGATTGAAAACGGCGAACAGGCCAGCCTGGAAACCTTGACCGCGATCGCCGCCGCACTGGGCGTGCAGGTCAGCAATCTCAACGCGCCGCCGCAGACACCGCAGGAGGAGACGCCTGAGGCGCAGCGCCTTCGTCGCCAGGTTGCGGCAGAGGGCAAGCTGCTGAGCATGGCGGTGCGTTTCGCCGTCATCGGCGCGATATTGCTCGCTGTCAACGTCTTTACCCACCCGCACTATCTCTGGGCGCTATGGGCGATCGGCGGCATGAGCCTCGCGCTGATCATGCGGGCGGTGCGCACCCTGCTGCTGCGCAACGTCTTCAGCCGCTGGCAAGAACAGCGGCTGGCGCAAAAACTCAGGCGCCTGCCGTGAGCGTTAGCCACTCGGCCAGCCGGGCCAACGCGCTGCCCGGCACGATAGGCTGCGGCGACAGCAGGTAATAGCCGCTGCCGTCGGGCGTAAAACCGAACGGCGCGCTCAACAAGCCGGCGGCCAGATCGTCTCGCACCTGCAGCCATGGGCCGATTGCGATACCAAGGCCGGCTACCGCGGCCTGCAGACTGAAATAGAAATGGTCAAAGCGCTGTTCCGGATGCCCCGCCAATGTCACCCCCTGCTGATGCGCCCAGTGCCGCCAGGCATCCGGCCGGGTCGCGGCATGCAGCAGTTTGGCGCCTGGCCGCAAAAGCCGCCGTCCGTCCACAGAGGCCGTCAGCCTCGTCAGCGCCTCGGGTTGGCACACCGGCCCGACCTTTTCATTGAACAGCGCCAGGCTATGCGCCTGCTTTCCCCAATCGAAGTCATTGCGCCGGATCGCCGCCGTGATGCCGTCATGGAACGAAAACGGCCCGCCGCCCGCCACCAGCTGTAAGTTGATGTCCGGGTGCGCCCGCTGAAAAGCCGGCAAACGCGGGATCAGCCAACGCATCAATAAGGTCGGTTCACAGGACAAGATCAGCGGCGCATTGAGCGCCTGCTGGCGCAGCTCCAGCGCGGTATGGTCCAAAATGCCGAAGGCCTGCTGTGTCGCCTGAAACAGCTTGCGACCCGCCGCCGTGAGCAGTACCCGCCGATGGCGGCGCTCAAACAACGCCACGCCCAATTCCTCTTCCAGCGCCCTCACCGCCCGGCTGATGGCGCCATGCGTCAAATTCAGCCCCTGCGCCGCCTGGGTGAAACTTTCCAGCCGCGCGGCGGCCTCGAAGCAGCGCAGGCCGCCCAACGGCAATGGCCTGGCTCTATTGCGTGAGTTTTTCTCACCGATATCGTCACTATTCATCGTTTGTCACCGAGAAAAATTACTCTTATAAATCAGTCACTCTATTGATAAACATCGCAAGGATAACTATGACTGAACTCATCGCTGTCGTCACCATTACTTTACTCGCTGTAATCAGCCCCGGGCCGGATTTCGCCATGGTCTCGCGCAACAGCCTGCTGCTCTCCCGCCGCGCCGGCATCTTCACCGCCTGCGGCATTGGCGCCGGCGTACTGATCCATGTCAGCTATACGCTGATTGGCGTCGGCGTGTTGATCCAACAGTCGCCCTGGTTGTTTAACCTGCTCAAAGGCATCGGCGCCGCCTACCTGATCTACCTCGGCTTTACGCTGCTGCGCAACGCAACCCATCACGACGCCGCGCCCACCACGACGCCGGCCGCCATCAGCGATCTCGCCGCCCTGAAAACCGGCTTTCTCACCAACGCGTTAAACCCGAAAACCACCATCTTCATCGTCAGTCTGTTCATGCAGGTGGTCTCTCCCCACACCGCGCTCGGCGTACAGATCGGCTATGGCCTCTTTATCGCCGCCGTCCATGTATTCTGGTTCGCCGCCGTCGCGCTGCTGTTTTCCGCGCCGGGCGTCAATGCACGCTTTTTGCGTTTGCGCCGCGGCATCGATCGCACCTTTGGCGGGCTGCTGATTGTCTTTGGCGCCCTGTTGGCGATCGCCGGCATCAGGTAACGCCACGACGCCAAGTTCGTCATTCGCTTCTATGCTTATCAGGGGTTTTTGTTAATCATCTGAGCGGGAGTACGAAACATGACGAAACTGTTGGTGCTTTATTACTCAATGTACGGCCACATCGAACGCCTGGCGCAGGCGGTGGCCGAAGGGGCGAATCGGGTCGATAACGTGGACGTAACGGTCAAACGCGTGCCGGAAACCATGACGCCGGAAGCCTTCGCCAAGGCCGGGGGCAAACAACACCAGCAGGCGCCGGTCGCCACCCCGCAAGAGCTGGCGGACTATGATGGCATTATCTTCGGTACGCCGACCCGCTTCGGCAACATGGCCGGACAGATGCGCACCTTCCTCGATCAGACCGGCGGCCTGTGGGCTTCCGGCGCGCTGTACGGCAAGGTGGGCAGCGTATTTTCCTCCACCGGCACCGGCGGCGGCCAGGAGCAAACCATCAGTTCGACCTGGACCACGCTGGCGCACCACGGCTTCATCATCGTGCCGATCGGCTATGCGACGCCGGAGCTGTTTGACGTTTCGCAGGTGCGCGGGGGCACCCCCTATGGTGCGACCACTATCGCCGGCGCCGACGGTTCGCGACAGCCGAGCAACGAAGAGCTGACCATTGCCCGCTATCAGGGCGAGCACGTGGCGAAAATCACCGCCAAGCTGAAAAGTTAATCGCCCTCCTGCACCCGTGATTCAAAGGGCCGCGCATTCGCACGGCCCCATCTTGTTGCCGACCCGCCGCAAGGTTAGAATGCCCCTCCCCCGGCCATTCAGCGTCTGAAGGCCAGGCCCGAATTCGTTCTGCCCGTCGCTCATCGGCTTTCAGCCCGAGGACGGGCGTTCTGTTTTTTGCGCACAGCGAAGGGAATAAGTCAGTGTCTAAAGATTTTGATGAACTAATAAGAGACATGGATCTTATTATTGAAAATGTAGACAGCTTCAAAGCTCTGGCTCCGCGCGCGCCCGAGCCGGCTCCGGCCCCGCCGCCGCCGGTTCATCACTACGACTCGTTCTGCGAAAACATCGCGTTGAAAGTGGTATTGAAGGTGCTGCTGTCTTCGGTGGACAAGATAGTCAAAGTGCAGATCGCCAACAAGGTCGAGCAAGAGATCGCCCAAATTGAGCAGCAGGTGGTGCGCGCCGGCGGCGGGCCGGTATCACCGGACGATCTGGCGCAGATGACGCACTACGTTCGCCGCACGGTCAACGACCTGCTGGAATAACCCCCTTTTGAAACGGCGTCTGTTGGACGCCGCTTTTATTTCTGCCGACTTTAACGTGCAGTATCGCTGTACCATGACTGACACATTCACAACATGAATGTGTTGCATTGTTGTATTCGTTTCACTGCGATAAGTTTAATTTACTGTAAATATATACAGTATTTTTTTAACTTATTGAGGATATGAATATGCGCTTTAACAACAAGATGTTGGCCCTGGCCGCCCTGCTGTTCGCCGCACAGGCGTCGGCCGAGACGCTCGAATCTATCGACAACTGCGCGGTTGGCTGCCCGACCGGCGGCAGCAGCAATGTGTCGATCGTGCGTCATGCTTATACGTTGAACAATAACAGCACCACCAAATTCGCCAACTGGGTGGCCTATCACATCACCAAAGACACGCCGGCCAGCGGCAAGACGCGCAACTGGAAAACCGACCCGGCTCTCAATCCGGCAGATACCCTGGCCCCTGCCGATTACACCGGCGCCAACGCGGCGCTGAAGGTCGATCGCGGCCATCAGGCGCCGCTGGCCTCGTTGGCCGGCGTTTCCGACTGGGAATCGCTGAACTACCTGTCCAACATCACGCCGCAAAAGTCCGACCTGAACCAGGGCGCCTGGGCGCGGCTGGAAGATCAGGAGCGCAAGCTGATCGATCGCGCAGACATCTCTTCGGTCTATACCGTGACCGGGCCGCTGTATGAACGCGATATGGGCAAACTGCCGGGCACCCAGAAAGCGCACACTATCCCCAGCGCCTACTGGAAGGTGATTTTCATCAACAACAGCCCGGCGGTGAACCACTATGCCGCTTTCCTATTCGATCAAAACACGCCGAAGGGCGCCGATTTTTGCCAATTCCGCGTGACGGTGGACGAGATCGAGAAACGCACCGGCCTGATCATCTGGGCTGGTCTGCCGGACGACGTACAGGCTTCGCTGAAGAACAAGCCCGGCGTTCTGCCGGAGTTGATGGGCTGCAAAAACTGACGGGAAAACCCGCTTCGGCGGGTTTATTTTACTCTGGCATCAGACGGCGCTCACTCTGCCAACGGCATCACGCTTACACTCGCTCATCTGCCGCAACAATAAATTGGTGAAAACGTTCGATTTCCAATTTACGCATGGCGTTCATTTTATGCTGGCTGACGGTTTTCTCGGAAATGCCCAACGCCTTAGCGACGCCGGTATTCGGTTTTCCCGCCAGCAGCATGGCCAACACCGAAAGCTCGCGCGGCGACAGGCTCTGCCCTTTGCAGCTCGCGGTGAACATTTTTATTGCCTCAACGAACGTCGTAAGACCGATGTTTTTTTTCAGGCAGTTAAAATTCGCCAGTCGCGGCGTTTCCACGCCGGTTAAGACGATCGTATTGTCAGGCCTGTCGATAATATGCGATAAGAAATTCATAACCCGACAGATAGACGAGAAAGAGACGATGACCACTTCTGCATGACAATACATGGCATGTAATCCACGGCGTGCAGATGAATGCAGACCCATAACTTCAACGCCCTCCAACGACATTAAGATCTGCGATATGCCATAGAATAAATAGTAATCATCAGAAAATATAGCCACTCGCACAGGATCACCCCATTGCTATTTGTCATGGGCGCGTTTTTAACAACGCCCCCATGGCAGTCATGTCAATTAACTTTATTGGTCCGACTTACTTAAGTGAAGAACATAATGAGATCAGCAATGCGGACAGCGATGAAAGGTATTTTTCATCCAAACTCATAATGCCATCTTCACTGTATTTCACGTTATTATCTAGAATTTCATGAATACTCTCGACGGCGCATACGGCATCCTTCCAAACTACGCGCCGACCGAAAGGCGAAGCGCCGAGATATTGCGCGCTTTGGCGAAAACCAACGATAAAATCGCGCAATATATCGAGCACAATCAATACTTCCTCCCTGCTGACACACCGCTTCATTTGCACTTTATCCAGGAAAACGCTGAGCGTGCTTTGTAAGGAAAACAGGTTCTTGAACAACCCGCCGGCGATATCCTTCGGTGTTTTCACGCTGGTTGATATGACAAAAGGGAGCTCTCCATGCTGCGAGATATATTGATAAAGCCCATTTATCGCCGTCGTCGGCTTAATATCCAAACCGCGAAGAATGACGTCAACCTCATCTTTTAGCGATTTTTCCACTTTGACACCGATCTGGATTTGTTCCGTCATACAATTCATCCTCAACATAGAGATCCGGATTAAACACCAATATTATTCAAGCAAATAATATTCGCCACCAATTACCATGTTAAGATTTTTCTTATATGTGGCAACCTGTTTTTTATTATTAAAAATAACAAAAGAATTATTTATATATAATGTTAAGCGTAGCCGATGTGTTAATTCCCCCGCTGCTCATTGCGGTGGGGCTGTAAGGATAATAATAGGCCGCCATGCCGATGGAAAATTGCGCATCCAAGGCATTGCCGGTTCCCACGTGAAATAATGAAGTCGCCGCGCCTGGCGTCACGCTGGAAAGCGACAGCGTGACGGGATTATTCGGCGAAGCCGTCTTGACCAGCCGGATGCCAATGCCTTTTGCCGCCTCAGCGCTTTTATCAATCAAAACCGTATTATCCGAAGACAACAGATTATTGCTGGATAAAAACATATTGATATCCCGATCGGCCGTGCCGCCACTTTGCCGATTCTGGCAGCTGAAATTCAGCGTAAAGGGCGTCAGGCCATTTTGCGCCCCCTGAGTAATCTGCGATATCCCCAGCGTCGGCAACTTCACCGCCAGGCCGGCATTGTCGAAAGTGCAGGTCGTCATCTTGGGCGCATACTTGATGGTCATCGGCTGCCCGTACATGTCGCGCTGATCGTAAGGCCAATTGAAACCGTTGAGCAGCCAGGTCAAAATCTTCACCAACTGCTTGGCGGGCCACAAAATGATCTCCAGCAAGGACATCCCGCTCAGATCGGTCACGAACATCACGTCCTTAAGGCTAACCGTGTCGCCGGGTATCGATGTGCCCGTCTTGCTGACCAGACTGAAACGAATATTCATCGGCTGATTCAATTCCGAAGCGGAGTGCGATCCCCAACCGCTAAGTTTTTTGTTGGCGATGTCGTTGGTTATTTCAGCGCGTATCCAATATTTACCGTTGTTGAATCCCAGAATGGTCGCCTTTGTGCTGTCGGTTGACAGGATGCGCGTATAGCCGAATTCGCTGCTCGAGGTTGAACAACTGAATGAACCGCTGTATTGCGTATAAAAACTGCCTTCCCAGACCGGGGTTTTATCGCTGAGCTTATCCGACAAATCGACGTAGATAGGCGGCGCATATTGGATGCCGTTGCCGTAGCATGAAGCGTAACTGTAACCGCTGAACAACAGGGACAGGGTCAGTGCGAGTATCCTGAGCATGGTGTAATTATCCTTTTATCGACATGTGTTGGCTGCGCTGTCCATCGAGATTTTCGGGCGTTCAATCTTGCAGACACCGTCATTCAGCCTGACCTCCAGCGACGTTGGCTGCTGCTCCACCCGCAGATACAGGACGCTGGCCTGCCCGACGAAGCCAATGGCATGCCCGCTTTGATCCGCCACCTCCGCACCAAATGGCAGGGGCTTATTGCCGCGCTTAAAGGCGCGCAGCGTATAAGGCCGACGCCGATCGGTTTCGAATCTCAAATAGTTGACGGCGCCGGCATAGGGCACGCTGTTGGCGATATTGCCGACGATCTCGGCGCCGGAACTGTTGCCGGTATCCGACAATGTCACGGAGTTTTGCCGGTAAGGCGTGGCGTAAGGCACCAAAGCCAGCCCTTCGTCGTTAGTGACGATGCTCTCGTCGCCGTTCACCATCAGCCCTTTGGCCTTGGGCGCGTCCACCACCATCATGGTGTTGCCCATTTCGTTGGACGCCAGCAAATGCCAAGGGATCGCCACCAGGCTGCCGCGGGCGCTCATGCCCAACTGTCGATAGTCTGATGATTCACTGTAGGAGCCGCCGACGGTCGTCGCGTTGGCGCGATAGGCGGCATTCACGCTCGCCATGCTGTTGCCGCCGCTTTGATTGCTGCCGGCAAGCGCATAACTCAGACGGTTTGACTCCAGCGCATTGCCGCTCAGGCTCAGCGAGCTTTGCTGATAGTGCGAATCGGTGGCGGATAAGCTGGTGCTGAGATAGGCATTGTTGTCGAACATCGACAACGGCACGCTCAGAGAGAGATAAAACCGCGTCTCTTCTTTGCGATCGGAATTTCTCACGCGACTCGCGGAAATGTTGTAACTGACCCGCGCGAAGGCGTTTGAATACCCTAGCTGGTATTCCCGGCTTTTATTCGTATCCGACCAATAGTCGCGCTGGGTGCCGGAGAAATAGAGCGTGCCCCACCCGTCTGCGAGCCTCTGATTCAGGTTCAAATTGAAGGTATTGCGCGGACGAGCGGCGCGAACGGCGTCCCAGGTATTCAAATCCAGCGGGGCAAGCTCATCGTCATCCCGATCGTTCCAATAATCGTGAAAGCGCTTGTCACGCTCGCGGTAGCCTTGATGGGTGTAGATGGCATCGTTGAAACTGTAATAACCTTTGGTCGAATAACGGTAAGCCGCCAGCGTGAAGTTGGTTGCGGTAGCGTCCAAAAACTTGCTGTAGGCGATCCGAAAACTTTGCCCATTCTCGTTGCGATCCTGCAAATGCGTCGAGGCCTGAGTCACATCGACGGATACCGCGCCGAACGGCAGATTCCAGCCACTGCCCAGCAGCCAGGCGCGATAGTCCTCGCTGAGGATCGTACCGGCGTAACCGGTGACCAGATTATTGAAGCCGTACTGCAGCGTGCCCTGCACGAAAGCGGGCGCATAGTCGGTATCCGCCTGATTGACCTTACCGGCCACCAGGCCATATTTGCTGACGCCCTGCTTCAACATGTTGGGAACGGCGGAAAACGGCACGGTAAAGGATTGTTCCCGCCCGTCGGCTTCCCTGACCACGACCAACAGATCCCCCGCAGAACCGGTCGGCAATATATTGTCCAGCGTAAAGGCGCCCGGCGGCACGTTCTCCTGATAGATGAGGTTGCCGTTTTGCAATACTTTCACCAGGGCATTGCTCTGCGCCACGCCCCGTACTATCGGCGAAAAGCCCTGCTGCGAATTGGGCCGCATGTTGATATCCGAGGCTAAAGCGCCGCCCCGCACCCGAATCGAGTCGAACAAATCACCCGGCGAATAGAAATCGCCCATCGTCAGGTTCGATTTGATGGCGGCGAAGCCACGCTGCACATAGCGAGTATTATTTTGCCAATCGCTGCCTTGCCGCGAACTGCTGCGGAAATTGCTGCTGTCTCTGAATTGCCAACCCGCCAGATTGATCCCCGATTCCAAACCGGTATAGAAATCGTCGTTTGACGCCTTGTCGCCCTGCAACGACTGCACGTGGTAATAGGTGGCGTTATAGGCCAGCAGCAACGCAGGCACGCCGCGATCCCAAAATTTGGCGTCAACATAGCCGGCCTCTGCGCGAATCACTCGCGACTGGGGCACCGTCAGCTTAAGGCTCAACGTCCCCACATCGAAGTCCGCCCTTCCTCCTTGCACTAACGTTTGGACGGGGATCGGCCCCTTGTCCACCCCGATGGACAAACGACTCATATCGATGCCCAACAGGGCGGCGTCACGATGGGCGATGCGAATATCGCCTTTATGTTCGCCGAACTGCAACAAGAACCGCCCTTTCCAACTCTGGTTGACATACACGTCGACCGTTTGCGTGCCTGCCGGCATGTCATTATTGAGGTAAAAACGCGACAGATCGGATTCGCTGGACGCACCGGCCAATAGAGAAGTGTCGAATTTCATCGCCGATGCTTTATTTAACGGTATGAATACAGATGCGGTCAGTATCGAAAGCAATTTTAGTTTAAGCTTCATGGCCGTTCTTCACGTTAGCGGGCTGTAATGGCTTTAGATTTATAAGCCCCCAGGTCGTCGATATAGAGCAGGGTGTAGGGAATATTCCGGCTCACGCCAACTTTGGTCGGGGCAAAGAGGCTGGAATATGGCCCGACCATCACTGAATCGACCAACAGATTCTTTTTGCCTTTCTGATCAACATTGGCCAACGTAAAATAGTAAGGGCCTTTGTTGATAACCTTAAATCCCTTCCCCGCCGCCTGGAGTTCAATGAAGTCGGTGATGTTATTGACACTGCCGGTTAACCCTGCCGGGCGATAAAATAGCTTGATGCGTGATTTGATGGCTAATTGCAGCGTATTGACGCCCTGCAAATTCTCCGGCGTAGGCGGGATATCCAGCACATTCAAATAAAATACCGACTCACGATCGCCGGGAAGCGCAGCGTTCATTTTTTGTATGCGTAATTGCTGGCCATTATTTCCGGCAACTTTCACAACCGGCGGGGATAACAAGAACGGCACGTTTGCCGTTTCAGGCGTCGAGTTTATATCACCGTCATCAATCCATGCCTGCACCAGTGCCGGATCGTCACCATTGTTGACTAACTGAACGATAACATCCTTGTTTTTTTCCGGATAAATAACGCGCGTTCCATTAATTACAATATTGGCATCGGCGCAAAAGCTGCTGAGAAACAATCCAGCAAAGATTAAGCACTGTTTCATAGTCACCCCAGAAGCCAGGCCTTTGCCTTGGGCGCAGGCCTGGCTTAATTGCAATTACAGGTAAGAAATGGTGTAAGTCACGTTGGAACTCAATTCCCCCACTTTTGCTTCCAACGCATTGGTCTTGTAGTAATAGGCGTCCAGCGTCAGCGTTTCGGCATCCGGCGCCGTTTTATCGCCTTTGATCTTGGTGACATAAGGCACGTTCAACGGAATCGGCGTGGATGAACCCGGCTCAGCCAGAGAAAAACCGACGTTTTTCGCTACGGCGGCGTCGCTTTCATTCACGGAGCTGTTCAGCAGATATTTCCCGTCGGTAGAGATATTATTCGCCGAAGAGAAGTAGATCTTCAGCGGCGTACCGGCCGTTCCCGCCGCCGGCGTGCAGCCGGAGAACGTCAGCGAGAAAGATTTCTTGTTTTTGGTGATGGGGCCGACCACGGTGCCCGCATCAGTCACGGAAATCGGGCTGAGCGCAACGGTAAAATCGGCGCTTTTCCCGCCATTGATGGTACAAGTGGTATCCGTAACGGCACCGCTAAACGAAATAACGCCACCGGCGGAATTATCTGCCGCCGTTGCGCCCACAGATGTTAACGCGGCAGCCAATACCGCCAAAGAGATGCCTTGCTTAATCATAATAAACCCCATTACTTTCTTCGCTGAGAGAGCATATATAAAATGACCTACACCATTAAACCGTTTAGAGGCTAACGAAGCTTAGGCAATAGCAGAGTATTGACAGCATCCTGCCATCTAAAAGTTTATATGCGACGGTATATATTTATATATATCCAAGTGTATTCTAAAAGGTATCCGGCAATGGGAAAAATCTCATTCACCGCCAGATGCAGGACATATTAATTCCAAAGACAAAAAAATTGCAACATCGAATCAAATAATTTTCATGACAATAAAAAAAATGAATCGAGCAATGACCGGAAGGATGTGTGCCTTAAAAGAGTGAGTACGGCAGGCTGCTTACTGCGCGGGTTAAATGATGGCCGCCATTTCCTCATAAAAGCGCTTGTGGCATAAAAAACAAAAAGCCATTGATATAAAAAGAAAAAACACACAAAGAAAAATCTTAGATTCCTTAACCCTCCTCATCCCTCCACGTAAGGTTTACTTTTCCCCTACCTTAAAAATTATCCGACCTACCGCTATAGGAGTAGCCCGGAAATGCGATACTCTCTGCACATGAATATTCAGACACACAAGAAACAGCGTCCGAATTTTTCTTTGCTCAGTCGATAAGGGTGAATTTTTCAGAGAAAAATATATCTTTCCCTATCAATATAAAACCCACCTTTAAAGTATATTAAAAAATATACTGAAAGATAATTCATTTAAATAAATCGCTACAGGGGTCAAACAAGATAGGGGAAAAGGGATGCTTCGCGAGTAACGGCGGGAATAAAAAACCCGAGCGCCACAGGCTCGGGTTGATAGCAACACAGATATTCGACGATCAGAGCGGCTTTTCAGTCCGTACGATGCCGTGATTCTTCATCACCTCTTCCATCGTAAGGCTATCGTCATACGGCGTCTCGTCGACCACAACGTCTTTCGGACGCTCATAGGGTTTGGTCGCACGTTTGAACATCCACCACCATACGAACACCAGGAAAGCGCCGGACTTGAGAAAAATCATGGTCCATAGGGCGACTTGATACCAGTTCATCTCTGTCTCCTAAGAGTATTAAGCAAAATCGATAAGGCGGCGTTAATTATCGTGCCGGTCACGCCTGACAGCAGCAGGCATCCGAGCGGCCTGCCTTGATGACCGCATAATCTCACCGATGCGTAGCCCTTATCAATAGCCGTTCGCATTTCCTGCGGGCGACCGTCAAGTTCTCAGCACGCAAAAGCAAAAAACCCCGCGCTCTAAGAGCGCGGGGTCAGAATGTATGGCGGAGGAGCAGAGATTCGAACTCTGGAACGGTTTCCCGTCGACGGTTTTCAAGACCGTTGCCTTCAGCCACTCGGCCACCCCTCCGCAACGACGCGCACTATAAACAGAGCTTATTCGCTTGTAAAGCCCAGGCGCGTTCAACCGCGCGAAAAATCGACGGAATGATGCAAGCCGGCGAACAAACGCGCGGCCGCTCCCCCCGCTGTTGCAACAATGATAACTAAGGGTAAAGATTGGTAAACAAACTTTAATCAAGCGCTTGCGCTGCCTATCATCGGGATTATTTTGTGATGGCCTGATAAGAGAGATCATTATGGACCGCATTGTCGTCTCGTCTTCCTCGCGCGACTCCCTGCTCAGCACGCATAAAGTCCTGCGCAACACCTATTTCCTGTTATCCCTGACGCTGGCTTTCTCGGCGCTGACCGCAACCGCCAGTACCCTGCTGGGCCTGCCTGCGCCGGGCTTGCTGCTGATGCTGGTTGGCTTCTACGGGCTGATGTTCCTGACGCATAAACTGGCCAACAGCCCGGCAGGCATTCTGGCGGCGTTCGCGTTGACCGGTTTCATGGGGTATGCCCTTGGCCCGATCCTCAGCTCGTTCCTGAACGCCGGCGCGGGCGATCTGATCATGCTGGCGCTGGGCGGCACCGCCGCGGTGTTCTTCTGCTGCTCGGCCTACGTGCTGACCACCCGTAAAGACATGTCGTTCCTGTCCGGCATGATGATGGCCGGTTTTGTGGTGCTGCTGGTGGCGGTGATCGCCAACCTGTTCCTGCAGATCCCTGCTCTACACCTGGCGATCAGCGCGCTGTTCATTCTGTTCTCCGCCGGCGCGATCCTGTGGGAAACCAGCAACATCATTCACGGCGGCGAGACCAACTACATTCGCGCCACCGTCAGCCTGTACGTGTCGCTGTACAACATGTTCATCAGCCTGTTGAGCATTCTGGGCTTCGCCCGCAGCAACTGATCGCGTGTTACCCCGCCTTCCAGGCCCCGCTCCGGCGGGGCTTTATTTTTTGCGGCTGAAAAAATTTGCTAAACTGGCGGCCGTTCCGAATTATCCGTTATCGAGGCAGTATGTTGGAGTTTGAAGGTCGGGTTATCGACACTGACGCACAGGGCTATCTGAAAAACAGCGCCGACTGGCATGAAGGCCTGGCGCCGCTGCTGGCCGCGCAGGAAGAGATCGTGCTCACCGAAGCACACTGGGAAGTGGTGCGCTTTGTGCGCGACTTCTATCAGGAATTCAATACCTCACCGGCTATTCGCATGCTGGTCAAAGCCATGGCGCAGAAATACGGTGAAGAAAAAGGCAACAGCCGCTATCTGTACCGCCTGTTCCCGAAAGGGCCGGCCAAACAGGCCACCAAGATCGCCGGATTGCCCAAACCGGTAAAATGCATCTGACCGCTCCGCCCGCAGCGCCGCTGCAGGCGAGCGCTTAATAGCGAATGCCGAACCCGTCGTAGTCGGTCACGCCCTGCGGCTCCACCAGCACGCGTTCGACGCGCGCGCTGCGCGGGCCGCCCTGCTTCAGCCATGCGACCAGCGAGTCCACCTGCTCCTGTGTGCCGCAGGCCACCACCTGAACGCTGCCGTCATCAAGGTTGCGCGCATAGCCCGTCACCCCCAGCGCCTCAGCCTGCCGCTGAGTGGAATAGCGAAACCCTACCCCCTGCACCACGCCATACACATACGCAGCAATGCAAACTTGTGTCATAATCGCCCCCTTAATTCAGTTTTCGTTATGGCATTGCCGTGCCTTTGCACCGCCGTGTCACTCTTTCTATCCTAGCTGGCAGCATTATTAATTATGACCGTACGCCTGTTTCTCGCCAAAGGACGTGAAAAGTCCTTACTCCGTCGTCACCCTTGGGTATTCTCCGGCGCCGTTCAACGCGTCGAGGGCAAAGCGCTCTCCGGTGAAACCATCGATATTCTCGACAGCCAGGGCAAATGGCTGGCTCGCGGCGCCTATTCGCCCGAGTCGCAGATCCGCGCACGCGTCTGGACTTTCCAGCAGGATGAAGAGATTAACATCGATTTCTTCATTCGCCGCCTGCAGCAAGCGCAAAGCTGGCGTGATTGGGTCGCGCAGCGCGACGGCCTGGACGGATACCGCCTGATCGCCGGCGAATCCGACGGCCTGCCGGGCATCACTATCGATCGCTTCCAGAATTTCCTGGTGCTGCAGCTGCTGTCCGCCGGCGCCGAATATCAGCGCCCGGCGCTGCTTTCCGCTCTGCAGCATTGTTACCCGGAATGTTCGATTTACGATCGCTCCGACGTGGCGGTGCGTAAAAAAGAAGGCCTGCCGCTGGCGCAGGGTCCGGTGCTGGGCGATCTGCCGCCGGAGCTGCTGCCGATCACCGAACACGGCATGAAACTGCTGGTGGACATTCAGCAAGGGCACAAGACCGGTTTCTATCTCGATCAGCGCGACAGCCGCCTGGCGGCGCGTAACTACTCTGCCGGCCGCCGGGTGCTGAACTGCTTCTCCTACACCGGCGCCTTCGCCGTTTCCGCTCTGATGGGCGGCTGCGCGCAAGTGATCAGTGTGGATACCTCGCAGGCGGCGCTGGATATCGCCAGACAGAACGTCGAGCTCAACAAGTTGGAGCTGAACAAGGCAGAGTTCGTTCGCGATGACGTGTTCCAACTGCTGCGCAACTACCGCGCCCAGGGCGAGAAATTCGATCTGATCATCATGGATCCGCCGAAGTTCGTCGAGAACAAAAACCAGCTGGCCAGCGCCTGCCGTGGCTACAAAGACATTAATATGCTGGCGCTGCAGCTGCTGAACCCGGGCGGCATTCTGCTCAGCTTCTCTTGCTCCGGGCTGATGCCGACCGATCTGTTCCAGAAAATTTTGGCCGACGCCGCTGTAGATGCCGGACGTGATGTACAATTTATAGAACAGTTCCGCCAGGCTGCCGATCACCCGGTGATCGCCACGTACCCTGAGGGGCTGTATCTGAAAGGCTTCGCTTGTCGGGTGATGTAACTTGAAATGCGCTGCCTTGCCCCCATATATGAGCAAGGCATTGTTTCTCAGGAGGTCATCATGATTGCCAGCAAATTCGGTATCGGACAACAGGTTAGGCATAAACTGCTGGGGTATTTGGGCGTCGTTATCGATATCGACCCTGAATACTCTTTGGAACAACCCAAAGCTGACGAGATAGCGGCGAACGATGAACTGCGTTCCGCTCCTTGGTACCACGTGGTGATGGAAGACGAGGAAGGCCAACCGGTGCATACCTATCTGGCGGAAGCGCAGCTGGATGGCGAGCCCCAGGAAGCGCATCCCGAGCAACCATCGCTGGATGAACTGGCGGAATCCATCCGTCACCAGTTACAGGCGCCACGCTTGCGCAATTGACCGCGCCAAGACCTGAGAAACCCTGAAAGAGCCCGGCATCGCGCCGGGCTCTTTTTATTTAGCGCTCCAGCCCCAAACGCGGGATTTCGATTTTCGGGCAGCGATCCATCACCACCTGCAGCCCGGCCTGTTGCGCCAGCACTGCCGCCTGATCATTAATCACGCCGATCTGCAACCACAGCGCCTTGGCGCCGATCGCTATCGCCTCTTGCGCCACGCCGTAGGCTGCCTCCGAATTGCGAAAAACGTCGACCATATCGACCGGCTGCGGGATGGCGGCCAGCGTGGCATAAACCGGCTGCCCCAACAGCGTCTGCCCCGCCAGTTTTGGGCTCACTGGGATCACCTGATATCCCTGCGACAACAGATAAGCCATCACCCCATAGCTGGGCCGCGACGGGTTATCGCTGGCGCCCACCAGCGCGATGGTTTTCACCTGCTGCAATAACTCAACAATCTCTTGATCTTGCATCTTCAACTCCCGTTTATCACTGCGTCACTCTTCCGTTTCGAGTGTAACCGATCGGCATTCGCGCAGCTAAACGCTACGCGCAGGAAACTTCAGCGTAATCTTATGGTCTGAGGCTGTCGCGGTTCAGCCACGCACAGACGTGTCTAATTACAAATAAATATGTAAAAATGTAAATAAAATACCAGATTGAAAAATTTTGACACAACCTATGCCATGTTCAACACTTAGAGCTACGTCACTTTATAAGGAGATAATGATGAAATTTGGTCTGGTGGTTGCGGCGTTGCTCAGCATCAGCATGCCTGCCGCGGCTACGACCCTGAAACTCTCCCCGGACATCGATCTGCTGGTGGTCGACGGCAAGAAAATGACAGGTTCGTTGTTAAAAGGCGCCGACAGCCTTGAACTGGATGGCGGACAGCACCAGCTGCTGTTTAAAGTGACCAAAACCGTACGTTCCGGCCAGCATACGCAGGCCTATGCGTCCCTGCCGCTGGTTGCCACCTTCAATACGCAAAAGATCAGTCAGGTGGCAATCGAACTGCCGCGCATCGAGAACGATCGTGACACGCAACGCTTTGATAAAACGCTGAACTATCGGGTGGTGGATAAAGAGGGTAATGCCCTGCCGTTCCAGCATGATGTGCTGCATCCCGACAGCGTCACCTTCAATGCCGATTTGGAAAAGGTGATGACGGATTACAATCGCCAAAACCGCCCGGCTTCCGTCCCGCTTTTCGTCCAGCCGAACACAGGCAACACAATAGCCTCCCTGCCGGCCGGCGCACCGGTGAATGCCCCGACGGTGACGCTGAAAGGTGAAAACGTGTCGGAACAGATGCTGCAATACTGGTTCCAACAGGCGGACAAGGAAACCCAGAAGCGCTTCCTGCACTGGGCCAACAAACAACCGGTTCGCTGATCCCTCCCGGCGCCTTAGCCGCAAAGGCGCCTTTTCTTCGCATTTTCAGCTGCAAACGCTAGGCAGTGAAAAACAGTTTCAGTAATCTGTCGCACATCCCCGATTAGCGAAGGACACTGAGATGGAATTGACCACCCGCACTATCGCCGAGCGCAAGCACATTGCGCTGGTGGCGCACGATCACCGCAAACAGGCCCTGCTGGAATGGGTTGAAAGCCACAAGACCATTCTGGCGCAGCACCAGTTGTACGCCACCGGTACCACCGGCAACCTGATCCAGCGTGCCAGCGGCATTCCCGTCACCAGCATGCTGAGCGGCCCAATGGGGGGCGATCAGCAAGTCGGCGCACTGATTGCGGAAGGCAAGATAGACATGCTGATCTTCTTCTGGGATCCGCTGAACGCGGTTCCGCACGATCCGGACGTGAAGGCGCTGCTGCGGCTGGCGACCGTCTGGAATATTCCGGTAGCGACCAACCGTTCGACCGCTGATTTTTTGATTGACTCTCCGCTGTTCAAAAGCGAGGTGGCGATCGCCATCCCCGACTATCAGCGTTACCTGCAAGACCGCCTGAAATAGTCCTTTCGGCCTGGCTGCCGCCAGGCCTGCTGCTTACGGTTTTTTCTGCACCGGAACGCCAAGCTCACGCAGGTGGTCGACGAACACCGAAGGACGTTCACGATCCTGCAACAGCCATACCTGATGTTTGGCGCGAGTCAACGCGACATACAGCAGACGGCGCTCTTCAGCATCCGGAAAGTCCTCCGGCTGCGGCAGTAACACCTCTTCCAACACCGACTCGCGCGCCACGGCGGGGAAGCCGTCACGCCCCTCATGCAAACCGGCGATGATGACGTATTCCGCCTGCTGCCCCTTGCTGGCGTGGATGGTCATAAACTCCAGATCCAGCTTTGGCCAGCGGGTGGCCGCTTTCGCCAGCGCTTCCGGTTTCAGATGGTGGTAACGCGCCAGCACCAGGATGCTCTCATCCGGCTTGGCGTAGCCGCTCAGCTTGTCCAGTAGCGGCTCCAACTGCTCGTGCGGCAGGATCGTCACCGACTTTTTATTGCCCTTGCTCAGGCTATTGAGCGGTTTTTTCAGCTGGTGCGGGTTCTGCTGCACGAACCGGTTGGCCACCTCGCCGATGCGTTCATTGAAACGATAGGTGGTATCCAGCGCGCACTGCGCGCCTTCGCCGAAGTTCGTGGCGAAGGCCGTGGTTAACGTCAGTTCTGCGCCGCTGAAGCGATAAATCGCCTGCCAGTCATCCCCTACAGCAAACAGGCAGGTCTGCTTGTTCTGTCGGCGCAATGCCGCCAGCAAGAGCGCACGCTGCGGTGAGATATCCTGAAACTCGTCGACCAGAATATGTTTCCACGGGCTGACGAAGCGCCCCTTGTCGAGAATGTTGACCGCCTGATGGATAAGGCCGGAGAAGTCCACCGCCCCTTCCTCTTTCAAGGCGCTTTTCCAGGCTTTCAGCAGCGGCGCCATCAGCCTGATGCGTTTTGAAAACAGATCGCGGATTTCTTCATCCGCCTGCTCGATCATTTCCGCCTGGCTGCCGCCATGCATGCGCATCAGCCCCAACCAGCGTTCCAACCGGCTTGCCAGGCGATCCGCCAGGCGCTTATCCTGCCAGAAGTCGCCTTCCGGCACTTCCCATTCCAGCTCTTCGGTCAACCATTGACGCCACCCCTTGGCCTGCGCTTTCTTCTCCGCGCACTGTTGGCGCCAATGGGTGATCAGCAGCTCTTTGCGCGCTTTGGCATCGGTTTCCAACCGGCTGATGGCCGGCGCTTTGCGGCTGCCTTGTTGAATGATTTGCAGCGCCAAGGCATGGAAGGTCTTGGCCTGAATACCGACATCACCCAAACGTTCTTTGATGCGGTCGTTCATCTCGCCGGCGGCCTGACGGCCGAACGCCAACAGCAAGATTTGACCCGGCTCAGCCTCCTGACGACGCAGCAGCCAGCCGGCGCGCGCCACCAGCACCGACGTTTTGCCGCTGCCGGCGCCGGCCAACACCAGCACGGAATCCTCGCCATTGACCACCGCCCGGCTCTGGGCGTCGTTGAGCGGCGAACTCTCGACGGTCTGGAAGAAATCATGGTGTTGATCCAGCATGCGCTCGGTCCACTGCCGGTTGCGTTGCTCGATACTGCGCTCCCCCTGCTGCAACCATTGCAAACACAGATGGTAATCAGCCCGGCAGTTATCGAATTCCTCCAGGCGCGCCACCGGCATCGGCAGCGCGGAGAAAGCCTCGCGAATTTGCTGCTGCAACTTGCCCAGCTCAGACTTTTTGAACCATTTATCTTGTTGCTCAATGCGCTTAATCTGCGCCACCTGCTGTTGCAACACGCCGGCGCTGACGTCGCTCATTTCGGCGCTCCACTGCTGCCACGCCTGCTGAAGAAAGTGATAAAAACGCTGCGTTTCCTGCCATTCGGTGCCGTGCAGCCGCACTACTTTTTCGTCCGGTAATTCAAATTCCAGCTCGCCCCAGACGATGCCACGCTTGCACCTGACCTGAATCAGTTGATTGAAGGGGATCAGGTATTCATGTTTTTCCCCGCTCACCTCAACGCCGGCGTGCAGCAACCGCACGCGGTTATAAGGGTGCTGAGCCAGGTGTTTCCCCAGCGATGTCGCTTTAAGTTCCATATCGTCGCGCCATGACTATGTTGAGATTAAATAACGGATATCTGCCAGTTTACCTGCGATAAGCAGTGGCACTCTAGCGCTAAAAAAAGGGTAGAATAGATTTTGCGTTTTTATCGTGAATACGCCCGCATCGCGGTTTGGCTATCATTAGAGCAGAATGACGTCTATGCGTACTGTACTGAATATTCTTAATTTTGTGTTGGGCGGTTTCTTCACCACGCTAGGCTGGCTTATTGCTACAGTGTTCAGCGTGCTGCTTGTCATCACACTGCCGCTTACCCGCTCCTGTTGGGAAATCACCAAGCTGTCGCTGGTGCCGTTCGGCAACGAAGCGATACACGTCGATGAACTGTATCCGGAAAAAAGCAATGCGCTGCTCTCCGCCGGCGGCTCGCTGCTCAACATTATCTGGCTGGTGCTGTTCGGCTGGTGGCTGTGTCTGTCACACATCGCCGCCGGTATCGTGCAATGCGTTTCAATCATCGGCATTCCGGTCGGCATCGCCAATTTCAAAATAGCCGCCATCGCACTGTGGCCGGTGGGACGCCGCGTCGTCTCGGTAGAAATGGCTCAGCAAGCCCGTATTGAGAATGCTCGCCGTCACTATCAACAGCGTTAATTTTTTCTCCGTTTGAGGAGTTTTTCGTGCTCTCTTTTGCACCCGCAGTTCGTCGTTATACTTACAACAGCAACCTGCTGTATCACTTGCGCATCCTCATTGCGCTGATCGGCACCACCGCCGTTCCCTGGTGGCTCGGCATTCCCAAGCTGACTATCCCGTTAACGCTGGGCGTGGTGGCAGCCGCCCTGACTGATTTGGACGACCGCCTGGCCGGCAGATTACGCAATCTGCTGATCACGTTGGTATGCTTCTTTATTGCTTCCGCCTCGATTGAGCTGCTGTTTCCCTACCCTTGGTTGTTCGCGCTTGGCTTAACCACCTCGACCTGCGGTTTTATCCTGCTGGGCGCCTTGGGGCAACGTTACGCCACCATCGCCTTCGGTGCGCTGCTGATCGCGGTTTACACCATGCTCGGCACTTCCATGTACGATGCCTGGTATCAGCAACCGCTGCTGCTGGTGATCGGTGCATTGTGGTACAACCTGCTGACGCTGGCGGGCCACCTGCTGTTCCCGATCCGGCCGCTGCAAGAGAACCTGGCGCGCTGTTACGATCAACTGGCCAACTATCTGGATGCCAAGGCCAATCTGTTCGATCCCGACGCCGAACGCGCCGCCGACCTGCCATGGATGGATGTCGCGATGGCCAACAGCGCGTTGGTCGCGTTACTCAACCAGACCAAAGCCTCGCTGCTGACGCGCCTGAAAGGCGATCGCGGCCAGCGCGGCACCCGCCGCACCTTGCACTACTATTTTGTCGCGCAGGATATCCACGAACGCGCCAGCTCTTCCCACGTTCAGTACCACGCGCTCAGCCGGCAATTCCGTCACAGCGATATTTTATTCCGCTTCCAGCGTTTGCTGAGCATGCAGGCGCGCGCCTGCCGCCAGCTGGCACAATCGATCCTGCTGCGGCAAAAATACCAGCACAACCCGCGTTTTGAGCCGGCTTTCAGCCGCATTCAGGAGGCCTTGGCACGCATCGCCGAAACCCAGGGCAATAGCGAACAGACCAAGGCGCTGGCGCATCTGCTGAAAAACCTGCATGCGATAGATGCGCAGTTGGCCAATATCGAGTCCGAGCAAACGCTGGCGAGCGGACAAGCGGAAGAGAACAGCCTGGCCGACGATCGCTTGACCGGTTGGAGCGACATCCGGCTGCGCATCAGCCGCCATTTAACGCCGCAGTCGGCCCTGTTCCGCCATGCGATCCGCATGTCGGCGGTGCTGTGCGTCGGTTACGCCTTTATCCAGTTCACCGGTATGCAGCACGGTTACTGGATCCTGCTGACCAGCCTGTTCGTCTGCCAACCGAACTACAACGCTACCCGCCGGCGCCTGGCACTGCGCATCATCGGCACTCTGGCAGGTATCCTGATCGGCCTGCCAATCCTCTATTTCGTGCCTTCCGTAGAAGGACAACTGGTGTTGATCGTCATCACCGGCGTCCTGTTCTTCGCTTTCCGCACCGTGCAATATGCCCACGCGACGATGTTCATCACGCTGCTGGTGTTGCTGTGCTTCAACCTGTTGGGTGAAGGATTCGAAGTGGCCGCCCCGCGCGTTTACGATACCTTGCTGGGCTGCGCCATCGCCTGGGCGGCCGTCAGCTTCATCTGGCCAGACTGGAAGTTCCGCCAACTGCCGGCGGTGGTGGATAAAACGCTGAATGCCAACTGCCGCTATCTGGACGCCATTTTGGTGCAATATCATCAAGGTAAGGATAACGGCCTCGCTTACCGCATCGCACGACGAGATGCCCATAACAGCGATGCGGAACTGGCTTCGGTCATCTCCAACATGTCAGCCGATCCCAAGGCCGACAAAGCGCTGCAGGAAGCCGCCTTCCGCTTGCTCTGTCTGAACCACACGCTCCTGAGCTATATCTCCGCATTGGGGGCGCACCGCGAGCGGCTGAACACCCCGGCCACGCTCGATCTGCTCAATGACGCCGTGTGTTACGTGGACGGCGCCCTGCATCAGGAAGAACGGAACAGCCAGCGCATTGCGCAGGCGTTGGAACAGCTGGCGGAGCGCATCAGCAAAGCCGTTCCGGAACCTGAAAGCAAAGAACAATTGGTCTTGCAGCAGGTGGGATTGGTGCTCGAGCTGCTGCCGGAGCTCACCGCGCTGCATGCCCAAATCAATAAGGCAGCCTAACTATTCAGGGCCCGATCGATGGGCCCTGAATAACTGGCTCATGCCCATGGCGGCGCATCGCCATCGTATGATCGAACCAACGCACTAGCTCGCTGCGTAATTCGGCCGGCAACGCCGCCTGATGATAACCGGCTATCGCCCCGCCCAGCGACAGCAGCACTCGTAGCCCCAAATTAGTCTGCTGTTTCAATAAACGGAGATAGCTGCGTTTGGCGCCATGCAGCCGCAGGTCATAAGCGTTGCGAATGCCCGCTCGCCACAGCAGACGTTCCATATTGACGTCAATATTCGGCAATGCCTTCAGTCGGCCATGATCGCCAGCCTTAAGCCGCTGCTCCCGGCGCGCCTCCCTGACAGCCTGCCAGGCCAGCCCCACCAGCTCGTTGCGTTCCCGCCACAGCGACTCGTCAACCCAATAATAGCGCAAGGTAATGGGCACACCGCGTTTGGAATAGACCATATTGACCATTCCGCGGGCGCGAAAGGCGGGTTCCATGCTTGCCGTAGCCCGCAAATACAGCTCCCCCTCCGCTATCACCGCAAACATGACGCCCTCAGCCAGCAGACCGTAACCGCCGAACTGCGACCGAGTCGTGATGGCCCCCAATGCCGCAAAGCAATTTTTAGCCTGCGCGATTCTTCTCGTCGACATCCTTTTCATAGCGTTCCTCCTTTTTAGGTTCTGGCCTTTAGGTTCTGGCCGTATTATTTCTCTCATCAATGAAAAAAGTAACGTGAACAACTAATTAGAAAAATACGCACTATCCGCCCGCCTGCCAATCACAAAAACCATCGGTACAAAAAATGATCGCAATTATGCGAGCCGCTACGAAAATTTGGGTTGATCTTATCCTAAATCAGGGATACTGTATAAACATACAGTAACACGACGGGCGGGAACTTTATGCGTACTCAATCACTCTACCAACCTCATTTCGGCCATGGCTCTTATACAACGCGCAATGTTGCGAAGAACACGGATGTCGGCAAAGAGAATGGCTTGATCAGTGAACTTGTTTACAACGAGCGCCAGCCCGCAGTGGCTCAATTGCTGTTGCCCCTGCTGCAGCAACTGGGCAAGCAGTCTCGCTGGCTTCTGTGGCTCACGCCGCAGCAAAAATTAAGCAAACAGTGGCTGCAGCAATCCGGCCTGCCGGTGGATAAAGTGGTGCAATTGAGCCAGATCAGCCCGGTGAATACGGTTGAGGCAATGGAAAAAGCGCTGCAAACGGGGAATTACAGCGTGGTTCTCGGCTGGTTGCCCGAGCTAACAGAGGAGGATCGTCTAAAATTAAGACGAGCGGCAGAATTGGGTAACGCATACGGGTTTATCATGCGTCCACAACGTGACATTAGCCCGACTCACGGACAGTGTTCTACCCTAAAAATTCACTCTTCTTTGTATCATTAAGTAAATTTAGGATTTTTCCCATCATTTTCGCACCCCGTAAAGGGAACCTTTGCGGGATAAGGCAAAAAGCTAGTCCGGCCGCGGTTCGGCAAGGAAAAACGCCCTGTTGATCGTCGCTTTTTTGAGCGGAGAATGTTAGCAAATATGTACGATTCTGCGTTTTTTTTTAGAGCCTTATCACATCACACTTGTAACTTTCGCGCCACGTTGTAGACTTTACATCGCCAAGGTTGCTCTATAACGTCAGAAAAACTGGCGAGTAACAAACGAGGGCTTAAACCTTGGCGAAGGAATTTAACCAAGGGCTTAAACAGCTTTAAAGCTCATTGCCTATTTGGATGATAACGAGGCGCAAAATGAAAAAGACAGCTATCGCATTAGCAGTGGCACTGGCAGGTTTCGCTACCGTAGCGCAAGCCGCTCCAAAAGATAACACCTGGTACACCGGTGCTAAACTGGGCTGGTCCCAGTACCACGACACTGGTTTCTACGGTAACGGTTACCAGAACGGTATCGGCAATGGCCCAACCCATAAAGATCAACTGGGTGCAGGCGCGTTCCTGGGCTACCAGGCAAACCAATACCTGGGCTTCGAACTGGGCTATGACTGGCTGGGCCGCATGCCTTACAAAGGCAGCGTGAACAACGGTGCTTTCAAAGCGCAGGGCGTTCAACTGGCCGCTAAACTGAGCTACCCAATTGCTGACGATCTGGACATCTACACTCGTCTGGGTGGTATGGTATGGCGCGCAGACTCCAAAGCGAACTACGGCCGTACTGGTCAGCGTCTGAGCGACCACGACACCGGCGTTTCTCCGCTGGCTGCTGTTGGTGTTGAATACGCACTGACCAAAAACTGGGCTACTCGCCTGGACTACCAGTTCGTAAGCAACATCGGTGACGCAGGTACCGTTGGCGCGCGTCCAGACAACACCATGCTGAGCCTGGGCGTTTCTTACCGCTTCGGTCAGGATGACGTAGTTGCTCCAGTTGCTCCAGCTCCAGCTCCGGCTCCAGTTGTTGAAACCAAGCGTTTCACTCTGAAGTCTGACGTGCTGTTCAACTTCAACAAGTCTACTCTGAAAGCAGAAGGCCAGCAGGCTCTGGATCAGCTGTACACCCAACTGAGCTCCATGGATCCTAAAGACGGTTCCGTAGTGGTTCTGGGTTACACCGACGCCGTTGGTTCTGACCAGTACAACCAGAAACTGTCTGAAAAACGCGCACAGAGCGTTGTTGACTACCTGGTCTCCAAAGGCATCCCGTCAGACAAAATCTCTGCACGTGGTATGGGTGAAGCAGAGCCAGTTACTGGCAACACCTGTGGCTACAAATCTGGCCGCGCTACCAAAGCTCAGATCGCTTGCCTGGCACCAGATCGTCGCGTAGAGATCGAAGTTAAAGGTATCAAAGACGTTGTAACTCAGCCTCAGGGCTAAGTTTACTCGCCTAATAAAAAACCCCGCAATGCGGGGTTTTTTTTCGTCCTGTTTTTGTCAGAGCATTCAAGGCCTGGTGCAACGAAGGCGCTCTGCCCCGTTTATTTAGGTTCTTTGCCGAGAATCGCCTTCAGGTCTTCTTTCAACGACGACATCTGATTCGCATACTTCTCTTTGCGCTCAGCATCTTCGATAAGCTGCACGACGGTTTCCGACAGCGTCACGCCGCGACGACGCGCCAGGGCAGCCAAACGTTGCCAAACCAAAAACTCCAGATCGATAGATTTTTTACGCGTATGCTGGTGTTCTGCGTTAAAATGACGTTTGCGGCGGGCGCGGATCGTTTGTTTCATCCGGTTATCCAGATCCGGATTCATATGAGCGGCAATCCATGCAAGTACCTTTACCGGCTCATTTTCCAGCTTCAGCAGCTCGTTAACCGCTTCCTGAGCAGCGCTGTTTTCAATGTAGCGGGTAATGAGTTCCCCTTCCCGGTGCTTCTTCACCAGGTACTTCCATTTCCAACCGCTCTCCAGATTTTCCAGTTGCTGATATTTCATCTTGAGCTCTTCAGTGACCGCGTAACTTCAAATAAGCATAACAGCTTTACGCCGAATTTCCCCGGCAATTAAGCCGTCTTTTAGACTGTTTTTTGCACAGTCATCGCGCGATGTCAAACTCCCTGATGCCAACTGGCACTCCACATGTATCAAGCTGCCGTTATTCTTGTATAATCGCCCTTTCCCTTTTTAACGATTGCATCTAACACTTTGACCAATAACCGACTTGAATGGCAATCTTTATTGCCGGACGTAACGCCTTATCAGGCGATATTTGATACCGCCGCTCAGTTGGCACCCGTGCCCTTTTCCGCCATTCAGCCTCGGCTGGAAAATGCCCTGACGCTATTTTGTCACCCCCAATCGCCACCGCGATTCATGCTGTTGAAAGCGCAAGAAACGCGAGAATACCTGGAACTGATCGCTAACGCCGTCAAACCGCTGCTGCCGCAAAACACGGCATGCCTCGGCAGCCACTATGTCATTCAGGATGGCAAGGTCAGCGTAGAGCCTGCCAGCCATGGCGATGAACCTTTCGCTGCCGGCGGTGCTTGCGTGTTCCAAGAGTGGATTGAACCGGAGCAGCTGTTTGGTTGCGTGCGGATCCACAATGGCGACATCACTCTGCAGCCCGGCCTGGTGCACCAGGCCAACGGCGGTATTCTGATCCTGTCAGCCCGGGCGCTGCTGGCCCAGCCGTTGCTATGGCTGCGGTTGAAGCAAATGATCGGCCAGCGTCAGTTCCATTGGGTTTCGCCTGACGAAACCCGCCCGCTGCCGGTCGCCATTCCGTCGATGCCGCTGGACCTGCGGCTGATTGTGGTCGGCGACCGCCACGGCCTGGCCGATTTCCACGATATCGAGCCAGAACTGAGTGAACAAGCGGTCTATGGCGAATATGAAGACGATCTGCAACTGACTGAAGTTGATGATATGGCGCAGTGGTGCGGCTACGTCAACGGTGTGATCGCCGAGCGGCAGTTACCGATGTTGGCGGCCGATGCCTGGCTGCCGCTGATCGTTCAGGCGGTGCGTTATAGTGGCGATCAGGGCATCCTGCCACTCTCGCCGGTTTGGCTTGGGCAGCAGTTGTCCGAAGCGGCACTATATGCCGAAGAAGACCGCATTACGGCCAAAGCGTTTGAAGCGGCATTGAATGCCCGCGAATGGCGTGAAAGCTATCTCGCCGAGCGTATGCAGGATGAGATCGAACTGGGTCAGATCCTGATCGAGACCGAGGGTGAAGTGGTTGGGCAAATCAACGGCCTGTCAGTCCTGGATTATCCCGGCCACCCACGCAGCTTCGGCGAACCGTCGCGCATCAGTTGCGTTGTGCATCTCGGCGACGGCGAATTTACCGACGTCGAACGCAAGGCCGAGCTAGGCGGCAACCTGCACGCTAAAGGTATGATGATCATGCAAGCGTTCGTGATCGCCGAACTGGACCTGGATCAGCAGCTGCCCTTCTCCGCCTCGATCGTCTTTGAACAATCTTACGGTGAAGTGGACGGCGACAGCGCCTCGCTGGCTGAACTGTGCGCCCTGATCAGCGCCCTGTCACAGCAGCCGATCACACAACAGATCGCCGTCACCGGCTCCGTTGACCAATTCGGCAACGTACAGCCGATAGGGGGCGTTAACGAAAAGGTCGAAGGTTTCTTCGAGGTTTGTTTACGCCGCGGCCTGACGGGCAAACAGGGCGTCATACTGCCCGTGACCAACGTGCGCCACCTGTGCCTGCGTCAGGATGTCGTTGACGCAGTGCGCGAGGGACAATTCCACCTGTGGGCGGTAGAGAGCGCGGCGGAAGCCTTGCCTTTGCTCACCGGTTGCCTCTACTCTGACGAACAACAGCCGAATTTGTTGGCGGCCATTCAGGAACGGATTGCGCAGGTGAGCCTGCAGGAACGCCGTCGTCCATGGCCGCTACGCTGGCTCAACTGGTTCAACCACGGCTGATCGGACTTGTTCAGCGTACACGTGTTAGCTAACCTGCCTCCTTCATTAAAATAAGGCTTACTGAGAACATGGTAGATAAACGCGATTCCTATACGAAAGAAGACCTCGAAGCATCCGGCCGCGGCGAGCTGTTCGGCGCCGGTGGCCCGCCGTTGCCGGCGGGTAACATGTTGATGATGGACCGCGTGGTCAAAATGACCGAAGACGGCGGGACTCACAACAAAGGTTATGTGGAAGCGGAGCTGGATATTAATCCGGACCTATGGTTCTTCGGTTGCCACTTTATCGGCGATCCGGTCATGCCGGGCTGCCTGGGCCTGGATGCGATGTGGCAGCTGGTCGGTTTCTACCTCGGTTGGCTCGGTGGCGAAGGCAAAGGCCGCGCGCTGGGCGTCGGTGAAGTCAAGTTCACCGGCCAGGTGCTGCCGACCGCGAAAAAGGTAACCTATCGTATTAACTTCAAACGCGTCATCACCCGCAAGCTGATCATGGGCGTCGCCGATGGCGAAGTGCTGGTTGACGGTGAAGTGATCTATACCGCCACCGATCTGAAAGTGGGCCTGTTCAAAGATACCACCGCGTTCTAATCACGCTGACGAGAAGGCGGCCACTGCCTTCTCTCTAACGTTCTTCGCATGCCGTCATGTTCGACGTGATGGCATTTCTTTCTCTTATCCTTTCCCGGCCTTTCAAAGACTCCCGCCCCTCTTTTTAACCGCCGTTAGCATCATCTTATTATTCAGTTCTCATCAAAGAGGGTTAGGGCCGATAGCGAAGATGCGCTATCGGGCGATATGAAATATCGCATCACGCTGGCATTGACGCTGGGTGCTCCTTATTTCATCGCCCGACACCGAAATGCCTTCCCCCACCGCTCTCTGCCCTATGCTTACCCGAAGCGGCCAAAGCAACAGGCAGCCTGAAAGGCGGCCTCCCTCAATACCCGCATCAGTGCGATAGCGGTTTTTTTGCATCCGGTTATTCTCTTGCCCCTCAAGATCCTCTAACATGACTAGCATAGTAACTACAATTATTGTACCTAGTGAGAAAGGTATGCAAAAAACCCGCTTTAGCGACGCGCCTTGCCCCGTAGCGCGTGCATTGGATCGCGTGGGGGAATGGTGGAGCATCCTGATCCTTCGCGATGCTTTTCAGGGGCTGTCCCGGTTCGACGAATTCCAACAAAGTCTGGGGATGTCACCCACGCTACTGGCGCGTCGCCTGAAGGATTTGGTGGCCCACGGCATTCTGTATAAAGAACGTTATCAAACGCGGCCGGTGCGCTATCACTACCTGCTTACTGAGCGCGGCAACGATTTTCTCCCGGTGTTGGCGGCGCTCTCACAATGGGCCAACAATCATCTGACCGACGGGGACGTCAGCGCCCTGTTGGTCGACGGACGCAACGATCGGCCGATCCAAGTCCAGTTGGTCAATCGTGATACCCAACAGCCGGTGCCGCCGCAGTTCATTACGCTGGCGCCAGGGCCGGCGGCAAGCGACGGCATACATCAACGCGCCGAACTGATGCGGCAGCGGCGCCTCGCCGACTTACCCGAATTTACCAAGGAGCCATCATGAGCAATCGTCGTATCGTCATTACCGGCATGGGCGCCGTTTCACCGCTAGGGTGCGGTGTTGAAGCCATCTGGCAACGTTTGTTAAAAGGAGAATCCGGCATTCGAGCGTTGCCTGACGAGATCGTTGCAGATTTACCGGTCAAGGTCGGAGGACAGGTCCCAGCGTTGGCGCAAGATGCTGAAGCGGGCTTCAACCCCGACGCCTCCGTCGCCCCCAAGGACCAAAAGAAAATGGACCGCTTTATCCTGTTTGCTATGGCGGCGGCGGACGAAGCCATTCGTCAGGCCGGCTGGATAGCCGATACGGACGAAAAACAAGAGCGCACAGCCACCGTCATTGCCTCGGGTATTGGCGGTTTCCCGGCGATTGCCCAAGCGGTGCGCACAACCGACAGCCGCGGCGCCAAGCGGCTGTCGCCGTTCACCATCCCCTCATTCCTGGTCAATCTGGCGGCCGGCCACGTTTCAATCAAACACCACTTCAAGGGGCCGATTGGCGCGCCGGTCACCGCCTGTGCCGCCGGCGTGCAAGCCATTGGCGACGCAGTGCGTATGATCCGCAATGATGAAGCCGATATCGCCGTGTGCGGCGGTACCGAAGCCGCTATAGATACCGTCAGCCTGGGCGGGTTCGCCGCCGCGCGCGCCATGTCCACCGCTCCGGCCGAATTGGCGCAACATGCCTCTCGGCCCTTCGACAGCGCCCGGGACGGATTTGTCATGGGGGAAGGCGCCGGCATGCTGGTCATTGAAACGCTGGAACACGCGCTGGCGCGCGGCGCCACCCCGCTCGCGGAAATCGTCGGCTATGGCACCAGCGCCGACGCCTACCATATGACATCCGGCGCTGAAGACGGCAACGGCGCCTATCGGGCGATGAAAATCGCGTTGAAGCAGGCGAACGTCGTTCCCGAGGAGGTACAGCATTTAAATGCGCACGCGACGTCGACACCCGTAGGGGATTTGGGCGAAATCAACGCCATCAAACACCTGTTTGGCACGGCCGGGACTGTCGCCGTGACCTCAACAAAATCAGCGACGGGGCACCTGCTGGGCGCCGCCGGCGGGCTGGAAACCATCTTTACCGCCTTGGCTCTGCGCGATCAGATAGCCCCTGCCACGCTAAATCTGGATAACCCCGACCCGGCGGCGGCAGGTTTGCATCTGGTCGCGAAACAGGCGGAATCGATGAACATGACCTACGCCTTATCAAACGGCTTCGGCTTTGGCGGCGTGAATGCGAGTATTTTGTTGAAACGCTGGCGGGATGAATAAGCGCCTGAAACAAAAACCTCCGCCAAGGGGCGGAGGTTATTCCTTTTATTTGACAGGGAGCCGCTTAAGCGGTCACAGCCCTGTCTTCCATGGCTTCTCGCCAACCTCCCAGCCATTGAGACCGGGCGTCCACTGATGATTGGTAGGGACAATGTTCCCTGGAACGCCCTAAAATACCTGCCTGATACCCTCTCGAATGCGCCCTTTCCAGACGATCGCGTTTCTGTCTCTTCATGCCTCGTTTCCCTCATTTTGGTCTGGTGGAAAGAAAACAATGGCTGCTTTTTGCGCAGCCACGAGTAATCAATAGCGCTAAAAGAAGAGAAGATCAATGCGCAAAATTCACGCCAATGTCATATTTGTGAGCTACGCCCGAGGAAAATGCTAAGTGGCTGATCTGCAGAGGAAGGAGTTAACCAATTGAAATTAAATAGAAATCCCTGCCAGCGAGAAAAAACGACTTTTCACGCCGACAGGGATTAGACGATTTTAGACCAAATTATGACTAAATGCCGCCCATCTGTGCTGCGATAGCCTGGGCTTCCTGCTGCCACCCCTGCGCCAGCGTGCGCACCAGGGCATCATAGCCGTCTTCACCCTGTTTCAGCTCCAGGCTGAAAGGCCTTTTGATCAAACGCCCCTGGCGGTTCAGCACCCACTCGCCGCGAATGATCGCTTTCCCGTCAAAGCGACCGTGGAAGCCGCTGATGGTCACGTTCAGCACATCCTGATCGCTGCTCATCGGCTGCGAAGAGACCACCCACCCCGGCAGCGCGCTGCTCAGGTTGGTGACCAGCGTTTGCTGCAGCTGCTGATCGAGCGGGCTGGCCCACAGGTTGTTCTGGGCTATCACATACTGCACGTCGTTGGTCTGATACACCACGCCGCTCTGCGCCAGATAATCCGCCACGCTCACGTGCTCCAGCCACAGCTGGCGCGTGGAGGCGCCGCTGCTGCCGGCCGCGGCCGGCGCGCCCAGCGCCGGCAACTGATAGTAAGTCTTCTGTGGCGAACTGCTGCAGGCGCTGAGCAACAGCGCCAGGGCTACCGGGATCCATTTCATCATTTCGTGGCCTTCTTCGGCTGAGGGTCATTGCTGCCGGCGGCTTCAAACACCAGCGCGTTGCTCTTCTCATTTAGGGTGCGTAACACCGGTTGCAGCTCACGCAAGACCTGATCGAGGCGCTGCATGTCGCCCACCATCTTGTTGTAAGCCGGTGAACCAGGCTGGAACCCTTTCATGCTGCGGTTCAGCTCCAGCAGCGTTTTCTGCATGTCCTGCGGCAGCGCCTGCATCTCTTTGCTGGCGATGATGTCGTTCAACGACTTCATGGTCTGCTGCGTCGACTTCATGGTTTTCTGGCTTTCCGCCAGCGTCTTGGTCGCTTCGCTGATCATCGGATTGATCGGCATCGAATTAATCTTATCCAACGTCTGCATCAGCTTCTGCTGGATCTGCGCCAGACCGCCGCTGGTGGTCGGCATCAGCGGATAACCGAACAGCTCGCGCGGCCCTTTCCACGGTTTCTCCTGCGGATAGAAGTCGAGATCGATGTACAGCGAACCGGTCAGCAGGTTGGCGGACTTCATCGAGGCGCGCATGCCGCGGGATTCCGCATCTTTCAAGTGCCCTTCAATATCGAAGTTGCCGCCCAGCTGTTTCTGGAAGCGATCCGGCTCGATGCGGATCAGCACCGGAATGCGGTAGTCGTTATCCAGACGCTGCGCCATGCCGTCTTTATAGAACGGCACCTGCGCCACCGTCCCCAGACGGATGCCGCGGAACTCGACCGGCGCGCCCGGCTGCAGGCCGCGTACCGAATCGGAGAAGAACAGCAGGTAGTCTTTATGCACGGTATACAGCGAATCCTGCGTGCTGCGCTGGTTGTCGAACAGCCGGTACTCCGCCTTTTCTTTCGCCTGTTCGCCGCGATCCCAGCCGTCCGGCACATCGAAGCTGACGCCGCCGCTGAACAGCGTGGTCAACGAGCCCATCTCCACCCGCATGCCCTGTGCCGACATGTCAAACGCCACGCCGCTGTCTTTCCAGAAGCGCACGTTGGTGGTGACCAACTGATCGTAAGGCGCAGTGATGAACAGCTGATAGCGCATGGCGCGCTCTTTAGGATCGAAGTAGCTGGTTTCCACCGACCCGACGCGATAGCCGCGGAACAGCACCGGATCGCCGGCGTTGAGCTGGCCTGACTTCTCGCTGTCCAGCACGATGCGCAACCCTTTGGCGTCCGGGGAAGCCAGCGGCGGCGCATCGAGAAGCTGATAGTTGTCTTTGCCGTCTTTGCCTTTGTTGCCCGGCTGCAGTTCGATATAGGCGCCGGAGAGCAGCGTGCCCAGCCCGGAGACGCCTTCACGGCCGATCTGCGGCTTCACCACCCAGAAGGCGGAATCCTGGCGCAGCAATTTCTCCATGCCGGAATTGAGACGCGCCTGCACCATCACCTTGCTCAGGTCATCGCTCAGCGTGACGGTTTCCACCACGCCGACGTCAACGCTGCGGCTTTTGATTTTGGTTTTACCCGCTTCCAGCCCTTCCGCCGTCGTGGTCACCAGCGTCACCACCGGCCCCTGATGGCTGAAGTGGTAAAACAGGATCCAGGCGCCGATCAGCGCGGTCACGATGGGAATGATCCACACCGGCGACCAGCGTTTGATCTTCTCGACGTCCGCGACGCTATGATTATTTTCCGTCACCTTGCGGCTCCTTGTTTATTGTTTCACTTGCGCGATCCCAGGTCAGCCGGGGATCAAATGTCATGGCGGCGAACATGGTGAGGATCACCACCAGCGCGAACAGCACGGCGCCCGTCGCGGGATAAATGCTCATCAACTGCCCCATTCGCACCAACGCCGACAACACGGCGATCACAAACACGTCGATCATTGACCAACGACCAACGAATTCGACCACTTCATAAATCAGATGCATACGCTCGCTGTCGGCGCGCGGTTTCTTCCTGCCGTTCGCATCCCAGCACAGCCAACCGATCGCCAACATTTTCAGCGACGGCACCATGATACTGGCGATGAAAATCACCATCGCTACCGGATAAGAGCCGTCCCCCCACAGCAGGATCACCCCCGCCATGATGGTGGAATTCATCTTGTTACCCAGCGCCTCGGTCACCATGATGGGCATCAGGTTGGCCGGAATATACAGCATGACAGAGGTCACCAGCAGCGCCAGCGTCCACTGCAGGCTGTGGCGGCGACGCACGTAGCCCTTGGTGTGGCAGCGCGGGCAGCGCACCTGATCGGCCGGCAGGATCGCCGTGCAGCACGCGCAGGAGCGCACGCCCTGGCGCATGCCGGTGCGCCCCACCGTCAGCGGGCGATTAAGCCGCGGCGCCGGTTCGATATCCTGCCACAGCCAGCGCCGATCCACGCACTGGAAAGCGCGCACCTGCAGCAGACAGAACAGGCAGTAAGGCACGAAGCTGCTGCCGATGCCGATGTCGCCGTAGGCCATCAGCTTGACGAAGCTGACCAGCACCCCGGCGAGGAAAATTTCCACCATGCACCAGGTCTTGAACTGGAACAGCACCCGGGCCATCCACTCTTTGAGACCCAGCGGCAAGCGCACCCTGGCGCACAGCAGGATGATCGCCACCATGCAAAACGCCGGGATCAGCTGCACGAACACCATAAACAAGGTGGCCATGCTGGCGTAGTCTTCCGCCACCATGACTTCCGGGATTTGGATCAGCCGGATTTCGTTGCCGAGGCCGGCGACGCGCATGTTGATAAACGGGAAAATGTTGGCCAGCACCAGCATGAACAAGGCGCTGAGCGCGTAACCGATCGGCCGCTTGCGCGGCTCGTCCCAGCGGGCGCTGAGCGTGGTTTTGCAGCGCGGGCATACCGCTTTGCTGCCATAGGCCAGCGGCGGCAGCGCCACCAGCATGTCGCACTGCGGGCACAGCATCAGGTTATCCTGCTGCGCCGCCGAGGGTGCGGAATGACTATGCTGCTGATGATTGTTGTGGGAACACACCATATTCCTCCTAAATAACGTTGCTCACCGGCACGTCGATACCGCCCGCAGCAGCGCGCGGGCGGTATCGCAACGGTCAGCCGTTTTTCATCGCTTCCAGCTCTTCCCAGCGGGCGAAGGCCTGCTCGAGCGCCTGCTCGGCGTTAGCCAACGCCGTCAGCACTTCTTGCGTTTCGCTGTGCGGCCGCGTGAAGAAGTCGGCATCGCTCATCTGCGCCTGCAGCGCTTCGATTTCCGCTTCCAGCTGTTCGAGCCGCTGCGGCAGCTGTTCCAGTTCGCGCAGCAGGTTGTAACTCAGCTTGGCCGTCGCTTTCTTCGGCTGTTCGGCCTTTTTCTCCGCCGCCGGTTTGCTCGCGCTCGGCGCCGCCTGACGAATCGGTTTCGCTGTCGCGCGCTGGTGATGCGCATCGTAGTAACCGCCGACGAAGGCGTTGATCACGCCATTGCCTTCGAAGATCCAGCACTCGGTCACCGAGTTGTCAACGAACTGACGATCGTGACTGACCAGCAACACAGTGCCCTGATAGCCGTCGATCAGCTCTTCCAGCAGCTCCAGCGTTTCGACGTCGAGATCGTTGGTTGGTTCATCGAGGATCAGCAGATTGCTCGGTTTCAGAAACAGCTTAGCCAACAGCAAGCGGTTACGCTCACCGCCCGACAGCGCCTTCACCGGCGTCATCGCGCGTTTCGGGTGGAACAGGAAGTCCTGCAGGTAGCCCAGCACGTGGCGAGGACGGCCGTTGACCATCACTTCCTGCTTGCCTTCCGCCAGGTTGTCCATCACCGTGCGCTCTGGATCGAGATCGGCGCGGTGCTGGTCGAAATAGGCCACTTCCAGCTTGGTGCCGCAGTGCACGCGGCCGCTGTCGGCTTTCAGCTGACCGAGCATCAGTTTCAGCAGCGTGGTTTTGCCGCAGCCGTTCGGCCCCACCAACGCAATCTTGTCGCCGCGCTGCACCTGGGCGGAGAAACCGCGTACCAGCACCTTTTCGCCAACCTGATAATTGACGTCTTCCAGCTCGAATACGATTTTGCCGGAGCGGGTCGCCTCTTCCACCTGCATCTTGGCGGTGCCCATCACTTCACGGCGCTCTGAACGCTCGACGCGCAGCGCCTTCAGCGCGCGCACGCGGCCCTCGTTGCGGGTGCGGCGCGCCTTGATGCCCTGACGGATCCAGACCTCTTCCTGCGCCAGCTTGCGGTCGAACTCGGCGTTTTGCAGCTCTTCCACCCGCAGCGCTTCTTCTTTGCTCTGCAGGTACAGATCGTAGTTACCCGGCCAGGAAACCAGCTTGCCGCGATCCAGATCGACGATGCGCGTCGCCATGTTGCGGATAAACGAACGGTCGTGCGAGATGAAGACGATGCTGCCGTCGAACTCTTTCAGGAAGCCTTCCAGCCAGTCGATGGTTTCGATATCCAGGTGGTTGGTCGGTTCGTCGAGCAACAACACGCGCGGCGAGCTCACCAGCGCGCGGCCCAGCGCCGCTTTGCGCAGCCAGCCGCCGGACAGCGAGGAAAGCTCGGCGTCGCCGTTCAGCCCCAGCTGCAGCAGCACTTCGCTGATGCGGCTGTCGAGCTGCCACAGCCCCTGGTGATCGAGGATCTCCATGATTTGCGCCATGCGCGCCAGGTTTTTCTCGCTCGGATCGCTTTCCACCAGGTGAGAGATCGCGTGATAGGCCTTCAGGTGTTCCGCCTGCTCCGCGACGCCTTCCGCCACGAAATCGAACACGCTGCCGCCGATATTGCGCGGCGGATCCTGTTGCAGACGCGCCACGATCAGATCCTGTTCGTAGATCACCCGGCCGTCGTCCAGCGGGATCTCTTTGCCGAGGATTTTCAGCAGCGTGGATTTGCCGGCGCCGTTGCGCCCGACCAGACACACGCGCTCGTTGTCTTCGATATGAATTTCGGTGTTGTCTAACAATGGCGCATCGCTGAAAGAGAGCCAGGCGCCGGACATGCTGATTAACGACATAGTAATTATTTTCCTTCGCCGGCGTGAGTCACCAGCCAGCAGTTGTGGATCTGACGGTTACGGGCAAAATCCTGCGACAGCGTCTTGGCGGTGATCTCTTTCGCCTCCAGGCCCAGCGCACTCAGCCCTGCCATATCCATTTGGAAACCGCGCTTGTTGTTCGAGAACATGATGGTCCCGTTGCGGCGCAGCAACCGTTTCAAATCTTTCATCAGCGCCAGGTGATCGCGCTGCACGTCAAAGGTGTTCTCCATCCGCTTGGAGTTGGAGAACGTCGGCGGATCGATGAAGATCACGTCGAACTGTTCATTGGCATTGCTCAGCCACGACAGGCAGTCGGCCTGGATCAGTCGATGCTGGCGGCCGGTCAGGCCGTTGGCGCGCAGGTTCTTCTCCGCCCATTCCAGGTAGGTGCGCGACATGTCCACCGTGGTGGTGCTGCGCGCGCCGCCCAGCCCGGCATGCACGCTGGCGGTGCCGGTATAGGCGAACAGGTTGAGGAAGTCCTTGCCGCCGCTCATCTCGCCCAGCATACGGCGCGCGATGCGGTGATCGAGGAACAGGCCGGTATCGAGATAGTCGGTCAGGTTGACCCACAGCTTGGCGTTATACTCTTCCACCAGCAAGAACTCGCCCTTCTGCGCCAGTTTCTCGTACTGGTTTTTGCCCTTCTGCCGCTCGCGGGTTTTCAGGATCAGCTGATTCGACGGCAATTCCAGCACCGCCAGCGTCGCGTTGATCACATCGAACAGGCGCTGACGCGCTTTCTGCGCATCGACGGTTTTCGGCGGCGCATACTCCTGCACCACCACCTTGCTGCCGTAACGGTCCACCGCGACGTTGTATTCTGGCAGATCGGCATCGTACAGGCGGTAGCATTCGATGCCTTGTTGCTTCGCCCACTTGTCGAGCTTCTTCAAATTCTTGCGCAGACGGTTGGCGAAATCTTCCGCCACCTGCACGCCGCCGGTAGCGTTGCCGGCCGGGCTTGCCGCCAGCTGATAGTTTTTCTGCACGCACTCCAGCGGGCCGTTCTTCGCCTTGAACTGGCGCTCGGCGCGCAGCTGCAGGCAGCTCAACAGCTCCGGCGAGGCGCTGAACAGCGACAGCTGCCAACCGCCAAAGGCGCTTTTCATCACGCGGCCCAGCATGTTGTGCAGCGCGATCAGCGCCGGTTCGCTTTCCAGACGCTCGCCGTACGGCGGGTTGCTGATCACCGTGCCGTGCGGGCCTTCCGGCAGCGGGTTGGTCAAGCGCGCGACGTCGCCGACGTTGAAGGTGATCAGCTCGGCGACGCCGGCGCGGCGGGCGTTGCCGCGCGCCATCTCAATCACCCGACGATCGATATCGGAACCGAAGAAGCGAGAGGTAGTTTCCTGCAGGCCGCGACGCGCGCGCACCTGCGCTTCGGTGGTGACTTCACGCCACAGTTCGGCGTTGTGACCATTCCAGGCGCTGAAGCCCCAGTGTTGACGGTGCAGGCCCGGCGCGCGATCGGCAGCGATCATCGCCGCTTCGATCAACAGCGTGCCGGAGCCGCACATCGGATCGAGCATCGGCGTGCCCGGCTGCCAGCCGGAACGCAACACGATGGCGGCCGCCAGGTTTTCCTTCAACGGCGCCTGGCCGGTGAGATCGCGGTAGCCGCGCTGGTGCAGGCCTTCGCCGCTCAGATCGAGCGCCACGCTGGCCATATCGCGTTGCAGAAAGACGTTAACGCGAATGTCCGGCTGCTGTTTGGCAACCGTCGGGCGTTGGTCGAGCTTACGGGTGAAGCTGTCAACGATGGCGTCTTTCACCTTCAGCGCGCCATACTGGCTGTTGCGGATCTCTTCGTTCACGCCGCTGAAATGCACGGCGAAGGTTTTATCCACGCCAAAAATGCTCGGCCAGTCAATCGCCTGCACGCCGAGGTACAGATCCAGGTCGCTGTGCACGCGGAATTCGTTCAGCGGCAACAAAATGCGCGAAGCCAGGCGGCTCCACAGCAGGCTTTGGTACAGAAGACGATCGTCACCCTGAAAATGTACCCCGCCCTGCACCACTTTGCAGTCGTGAGCGCCAAGCGTTTCCAGCTCGCTTTTTAACAGTTCTTCCAATCCACGCGCCGTGCTGGCAAACAGAGAGTTCATATCGTACTTATCACCAAAAAGAAAATTGTTGCGCATTATAGCTAATCCGCACCGCTTGTCATAAAGTTGCTCCCTTCTATTTAATCATCGTACGGAGATAAGGGTGATCACGCTTTCCAGACTCTACGTCCATCCGGTTAAATCACTGCGCGGCTTGCAGCTTTCCTACGCCCAGGTCGGCAGCAGCGGTCTGGCCTTTGACCGCAACTTTATGATCACCGAACCGGACGGCACCTTTATTACCGCGCGCCAATATCCGCAGATGGTGTTGTTCACGCCGGCGCTGTTGCCGGACGGGCTGTTTCTGACCGCGCCGGACGGTGAAAGCGCCGCCATTCGCTTCAGCGACTTCGCGGCCGCGCCGCAGCCGACCGAGGTGTGGGGCAACCATTTCACCGCGCTGATCGCGCCGGATGAGATCAACCGCTGGCTGAGCGGCTATTTCCAGCGCGACGTGCAGCTGCGCTGGCTGGGGCCGGAGCTGACCCGCCGGGTCAAGAAACACCCTGAAATCCCGCTGACGTTTGCCGACGGCTACCCTTATCTGCTGATTAACCAAGCTTCATTCAACGACCTGCAGCAGCGTTGCCCCGGCAGCATCAAGCTGGAACAGTTCCGCCCCAATCTGGTGGTGAGCGGCGCTACCGCCTGGGCTGAAGACGGCTGGCAGGTGATCCGCGTCGGCAATGTGATGTTCGATCTGGTGAAACCCTGCAGCCGCTGCGTGCTCACCACCGTCAGCACCGAGCGTGGCCGCAAGCACCCGAGCGGCGAACCGCTCAGCACGCTGCAAAAATTCCGCTCCGCCGACAACGGCGACATCGATTTCGGCCAGAATATGACCGCGCGCAACAGCGGCATCATTCGCGTGGGCGATACGGTGGAAGTCTTGTCAACCAAGCCGCCGCGCCCTTATGGCGCAGGTAAAGTGGTGGAGAGCGTGCAGGCGCCGCAGGACAGCGCTCACAGCGTCACGATCGAATATGAAGGAAAGGTATTTACCGGCAATAACCAGCAGATCCTGCTCGAACAACTGGAACAGCAAGGCATTCGCGTGCCTTACTCGTGCCGCGCCGGGATTTGCGGCAGCTGCCGCATTACATTGCTGAGCGGTGAAGTCGCGCCCCTGAAGAAAAGCGCGCTGGGCGACAACGGCACCATCCTGTGCTGCAGCTGCATCCCGAAAACTGATTTGACGTTGGTGTAATCCGCCTTATACCGCCCTGTCGTAAGCCGGGGCGGCGCTTTCATCCTGCGCGCAAGGTTTCAGCCGATCGTGCATCACCTTGATGGCGTCGCCCAAGACCATGGTGCGGCCGGCGACCGTCAGCTGATTTTGCGCCAGCAGGCACAGGCTGGCGTTATCCCCGGCCTCGACCACCAGCAGGCGCGCTTCCGCGCCGCTTTCCATCACTTTCACCGCCGCCAGCTCGCCGTTTTTCGGCTGCAACGGGTAGTGCTGCTGCGAGAAATGCCAGCTCTTCGGCATCAGCGGTTTCAGGAAGCGGTAGGCGACCAGCGCATTCAACACCAGCTCGGCGCGCTGTTCATGGCTCAGCTTGACCTGCTTGCACTGTTCTTCATAGGTGAAATAAAGGGCGGCGTCATCCACGCAAAAAGCGCATTCATCGAAGGCGTCCGGCGTTAACATTTTGGCCGGGAAACGTGAACGAAAGATCATACCATTAGCTAAATCCAGCATTAGCCGATCGTGTTCGGCATCAAAATACCAACGCCAATTATCGTCAGGTTTTATCTTCATTTCGTATCCTTCTCGCTGCCCATGCCAACGCCGCACTCACCCTAAAAGGCGATTTTATCACCGATGAAATAGCTTAAACATCGGATAATTCCGCGAACGATATTTAAGCTAACGAACAAAATATAGACGAGCCGGGGGCAGAAATAAACCCCCGGAATAAAATGAGAGGAAAAATATTAGATATGGGTAACGATATCTTTAATCAAACGCGGGCCGTGATAGATAAATCCGGAATAAATTTGCAGCAGGCTCGCGCCGGCCTCCATTTTTTCGCGCGCCGCCGTCAGCGAATCGATGCCGCCTACGCCGATAATCGGCAGACGTCCTTGCAGTTCGGTGGAGAGGCGACGGATCACTTCGGTGCTGCGTGATTGCAACGGACGCCCACTTAACCCGCCCGCTTGTTCGCAGTAATTCAGCCCTTGGATCAATTTTCGATCCAACGTGGTATTGGTGGCGATCACGCCATCGATATTATGCCGCACCAGGCTATCGGCAATTTGGATCAATTCTTCTTCAGAAAGATCCGGCGCGATCTTTACCGCCACCGGCACATATTTGTGATGGCGCGCATGTAATTCCTGCTGCTTATTTTTAATCGCAGCCAAAAGATCGTCCAACGCTTCGCCATACTGTAAGGATCGTAACCCCGGCGTATTCGGTGAAGAGATGTTAATCGCGATATATCCGGCATACGGATAAACTTTATCCATGCAGATCAAATAATCGTCTTTGCCCTGCTCGACCGGCGTGTCTTTATTCTTGCCGATATTGATCCCAAGAATGCCGCCGAAATGGGATTTCTTAACGTTTTCAACCAGATTGTCCACGCCATGGTTATTGAACCCCATGCGGTTAATCAGGCCTTCCGCCTCAACCACGCGGAACAAGCGCGGCTTGTCGTTGCCCGGTTGCGGACGCGGCGTCACGGTGCCGACTTCCACATGGCCGAAGCCCATCGCGCCGAACGCATCGATGCATTCGCCGTTTTTATCCAGACCGGCGGCCAATCCCAGCGGGTTTTTAAACGACAGCCCCATGCAGCTGACCGGTTTGGTCGGCACGGACTGACGGACAAGAAACGCTAATGGGGTGCCGGTAATACGGCTGAGCTGACGAAAGGTCACTTCGTGCGCGCGCTCCGGATCGAGCTGGAACAACGCTTTCCTGATGAGGGGGTAGTACATGGACTCTCCTGATTTCCCGGTTGCAAACCGGGGGCGTATTATCCGGTATCCCCCGCCTAATTGGAATTGATTAAAGGCAAAAAAAGCCGTTTTTACGCAATCGTTTTCCCTCTTCATCGCCAAATCGGCGCCAATCCGCTTTTACGCATATCCAAATCAAAAAATGAGATTTAAAAAACGCGCCCGGTTGCTGGTAGGTTTAAAACACTTCCCATTAATTTTCTAATTAAACCTAACTTTTAGTTATAAGGAGTGGCAATGCGCGTTATATCACTGGCCGGTAGCCCACGCATCCCATCACGTTCCGCCGCGCTGCTCTCGCTGAGTCAGAACTGGCTGCGGCAACAAGGGGTGGAGGTGACGGCCTATACCCTGCACGACTTCGATGCCGAAGATCTGCTGTACGCCAACTTCAACAGTCCGGCGATCAAGGCGTTTGCCGACCAGCTGGCGCAGGCCGACGGCCTGCTGATTTCCACGCCGGTTTATAAAGCGTCGTTCTCCGGCGCGCTGAAAACCCTGCTGGACCTGCTGCCGGAACGCGCGCTGGACCATAAAGTGGTGCTGCCGCTGGCGACCGGCGGTTCTGTCGGTCACATGCTGGCGGTGGACTATGCGCTGAAACCGGTGCTGGCGGCGCTCAAAGCGCAAGAGGTGCTGCACGGCGTGTTCGCCGACGACAGTCAGATCCAGCTGACCGGCGAAAGCGCCACGCTCACCGACGCCGTGGCCGCCCGGTTGGAAGAAGCGCTCGCCAGTTTCTATCTGGCGCTTGGGCGCCGCAAACCGCCCGCGCTGCGCGTCGCCTCGCCGCTGACGGCGCGTCAAACCGCCTGAAATGCCTGGAAAAGGAGAGCCTGAATGAAACAACGCAACGCTTTGCGACGTTGGCTGAGCGCAGCGGCCTTCACCGGCCTGCTGTCGCTGGTCTGGGCCAACGCCGCCGTCGCGCAGGATCCGGCGCAATTTCGCATCGGTTACCAGAAAGGATCGGTGAGTCTGGTGCTGGCGAAAAGCCACCGGCTGCTGGAAGAACGTTTTCCCACCACCCGCATCAGCTGGATTGAATTTCCCGCCGGGCCGCAGATGCTGGAGGCCTTGAACGTCGGCAGCATCGATCTGGGCAGCACCGGTGATATTCCGCCGATCTTCGCGCAGGCCGCCGGGGCGGACCTGCTGTATGTCGGCGTTGAGCCTCCCAAACCGAAGGCGGAAGTGATCCTGGTGCCGGAAAACAGCCCGATCAAAACCGTCGCCGATCTGAAAGGCCATAAGGTCGCATTTCAGAAAGGATCCAGCTCACACAACCTGCTGCTGCGATCGCTGCAAAAGGCCGGCCTGAAATTTACGGATATCCAACCCGCCTACCTGACCCCCGCCGATGCGCGCGCCGCATTCCAGCAGGGCAACGTCGATGCCTGGGCTATCTGGGATCCTTATTATTCCGCCGCGCTGCTGCAGGGCGGCGTGCGGGTGCTCGGCGACGGCACCGATCTGAACCAGACCGGTTCCTTCTATCTGGCGGCGCGCCCTTATGTCGAAGCCAATGGCGCCTTTATCAGCCAGGTCCTGACGGTGCTGACCCAGGCCGATGCGCTCACCCGCAGCGACCGGGCGCAAAGCGTGACCTTGCTGGCCAACGCCATGGGGCTGCCGGAACCGGTGATCGCCAGCTATCTGGATCACCGTCCCCCGACCGCCATCACACCGCTCGATGCGCATACGATCGCCGCGCAGCAGCAAACCGCCGACCTGTTTTACGCCAACCGGCTGGTGCCGGTGAAGGTCGACATCTCGCAACGCATCTGGCGCCCAAGCGCGCAATAAATACGGGAGAGCATTGACGATGAGCCTGAACGTTTTCTGGTTTTTACCCACCCACGGCGACGGCCACTATCTTGGCAGCGCACAGGGCGCTCGCAGCGTCGATCACGGTTACTTGCAACAAATCGCCCAAGCGGCGGACCGGCTGGGATTCGGCGGCGTGCTGATCCCCACCGGTCGCTCTTGCGAAGACTCCTGGCTGGTGGCCGCCTCGCTGATCCCGGTCACCCAGCGGCTGAAATTTTTGGTCGCGCTGCGGCCGGGTATCATCTCCCCTACGCTGGCGGCGCGTCAGGCGGCGACGCTGGATCGCCTGTCCAACGGCCGCGCCCTGTTCAATCTGGTCACCGGCGGCGATCCAGAAGAGCTGGCGGCGGAGGGGTTGCATCTCAGTCATGAAGAGCGTTACGAAGCCTCGACCGAGTTCACTCATATCTGGCGCAGGGTGCTGGAAGGTGAAACCGTCGATTTCCACGGCAAGCATATTCAGGTGAAAGGCGCCAAACTGCTGTTCCCGCCGGTGCAGCAACCGCGCCCGCCGCTCTATTTCGGCGGATCCTCCGCCGCCGCGCAGGATCTGGCCGCCGAGCAGGTAGAAATGTACCTCACCTGGGGAGAGCCGCCGGCACAGGTCAAAGAGAAGATCGAAGAGGTGCGCGCCAAAGCGGCGGCGAAGGGCCGGCAGGTACGCTTCGGCATCCGTCTGCACGTCATCGTGCGGGAAACCACCGAAGAAGCCTGGCGCGCCGCCGATCGGCTGATCGCTCACCTCGATGAGGAAACCATCGCCAACGCGCAGCAGGCCTTTGCCCGCTTCGACTCCGTCGGCCAACGGCGCATGGCGGCGCTGCACGGCGGCAAGAAGGATAATCTGGAGATCAGCCCGAACCTGTGGGCCGGCATCGGCCTGGTGCGCGGCGGCGCCGGCACCGCGCTGGTGGGCGATGGCCCGACGGTCGCGGCACGCATGCAGGAATACGCCGATCTGGGCATCGACACCTTTATTCTCTCCGGCTATCCGCATCTGGAAGAGGCCTACCGCGTCGGCGAACTGCTGTTTCCGCACCTCGATCTGGCGCAGGAGGAAACGCCCGCGCGCCTTCAACCGGTGCGCCCGCAGGGCGAAGTAGTGGCCAACATCTATGTTCCGCAAAAAGTGTCGCAGAGCTGAGGAGCGCCCCGATGGCAAAGAACGCGCAACGCATCCTGTATCGGCTGGCCCCCTGGGCGCTGCCGCTGGCGCTGGTGATCCTCTGGCAGATCGCTGTCGAAACCGGCTGGCTGTCCAACCGCATTTTACCGGCGCCGAGCGCAGTGCTGGCCGCCTTCTGGAGCCTGAGCCAAAGCGGCGAACTGTGGCAGCATCTGAGCATCAGCAGCCAGCGCGCGTTGTTAGGCTTCGCCATCGGCGGCAGCATCGGGCTTACCCTCGGCTTTATTACCGGGCTGTCGCGCTGGGGCGAACGCCTGCTGGACAGCTCGGTGCAAATGATCCGCAACGTGCCGCACCTGGCGCTGATCCCGTTGGTGATCCTGTGGTTCGGCATCGATGAATCCGCCAAGATCTTTCTGGTGGCGCTCGGTACGCTGTTCCCGATTTATCTCAATACCTACCACGGCATCAAAAACATCGATCGCGGCCTGTTGGAGATGGCCCGCAGCTACGGCCTGAGCGGTTTCCGCCTGTTTACACAGGTGGTGCTGCCGGGCGCGCTGCCGTCGATTATGGTCGGCGTGCGTTTCGCTCTCGGCTTCATGTGGCTGACGCTGATCGTCGCCGAAACCATCTCGGCCAATTCGGGCATCGGCTATCTGGCGATGAACGCGCGTGAATTTCTGCAAACCGATGTGGTGGTGGTGGCCATCGTGCTGTACGCCCTGCTCGGCAAGCTGGCGGACGTGGGCGCGCAGCTGCTGGAGCGCGTCTGGTTGCGCTGGCATCCGGCCTATCAACTGAAACAGGGAGAAGCGCTATGACCCTTCCCGCTCGCCTTGCGCAAGGCACGCCGGTGACGCTGGAGTCCATCGGCAAAGGTTACGGCAACCGCACGGTGCTGGACACTATTCAGCTGCACATCTCCGCCGGGCAGTTCGTGGCGGTGGTCGGCCGCAGCGGCTGCGGCAAAAGCACCCTGCTGCGCCTGCTGGCCGGCCTGGAACAGGCCAGCAGCGGCGTGCTGCTCAGCGGCAACGCGCCGCTTGCCGCCGTTAAAGAAGATACCCGGCTGATGTTTCAGGATGCGCGCCTGCTGCCGTGGAAAACAGTGATCGACAACGTGGGTCTGGGGCTGCGCGGCCAGTGGCGCGATGCGGCGCTGCAGGCGCTGGACGCGGTCGGCTTGGCGGATCGCGCCCGCGACTGGCCGGCGGCGCTGTCCGGCGGACAAAAGCAGCGGGTCGCCCTGGCGCGCGCGCTGATCCACCGCCCTCGCCTGCTGCTGTTGGACGAACCGCTCGGGGCGCTGGATGCCCTGACGCGCATCGAGATGCAGGGGCTGATAGAAACGCTGTGGCAACAGCACGGTTTTACCGTGCTGCTGGTGACGCACGACGTCAGCGAAGCCATCGCGCTGGCGGATCGGGTGATCCTGATCGAAGAGGGGCGCATCGGGCTGGATCTGAGCATCGATCTGCCGCGGCCACGCCGTAAGGGTTCAGCCAGGCTGGCGGAACTGGAAGCTGAAGTGCTGGAGCGGGTGTTATCGCCGCCGGTCACCGCGGCCAGCCCACGCCAGGCGGCGAATTGAACGAAAAAAGGGACGGCGCAGGCCGTCCCTTTGGGTATTCACGGTGAGAAGATTAGGCGTCGAGCGCCTTGCTGATCTTCTCGTACAGATCGCCGGACAGGTTTTCCAACCCTTTCAGCTGTTCCAACGCTTTGCGCATCAGCGCCTGGCGACCGGCGTCGTAACGCTTCAGGCGAATCAGCGGTTCGATCAGGCGCGCGGCGATCTGCGGGTTGCGCTGGTTGAGATCGCTGAGGATCTCCACCAGGAATTGATAACCGCTGCCATCCGCCGCATGGAACGCCGCCGGATTGCCTGAAGCGAAGCCGCCGATCAGCGAGCGGGTGCGGTTCGGGTTGCTCAGGCTGAACGAGCGGTGTTGCAGCAGCGCACGCACCTTGCTCAACACATCCGCCGACGGGCTGCTCCCCTGCAGCACGAACCATTTGTCCATCACCAGGCCATCCTGATGCCAGCGCTCGTCGAACGCCGCCAACAGCGCATCGCGACACGGCAACTGGGCCGCAACCGCAGCGGACAGCGCCGCCAGCGAGTCGGTCATGTTATCCGCCTGGCGATACTGTTCGCTCACCAGTTGGTCCGCCAGCGCCGCATCTTCGCCGAACGCCAGATAACCCAGGCACACATTGCGCAAGGCGCGCTTGGCGATGTCGGCGTGCTCCACGCGGTAGCCGTCGGTCTTGTTGGCGTGATACACCGCCAGCCACTCATCGGCCAACTCCCGCGCCAGGCAGCGAACGATCGCTTCGTGCACCGCGGCGATCGCTTCCGGATCGATGGTGGCGAACAGTTCAGCGATTTCGTTCTCCGACGGCAGCGTCAGGATCTGCGCCGCCAGCGCCGGATCCAGCGTCTCGTTCAGCAACACCGCACGGAACGCGTCGGCCACGTGCAGCGGCAGCGACAACGGCTGCTTCTGCTGGTGCCGCGCCACGTTCAGTTTGATGTAGGTCGCAAGCAGGCTCTGCGCCGCATCCCAACGCGCAAACTCATTGCGCGCGTGCTGCATCAGGAAGGTCAGTTGCTGATCGCTGTACGGATAATCCAGTTTCACCGGCGCAGAGAATTCACGCAGCAGCGACGGCACCGGCTTGTGCGCCACGCCGTCGAACACGAAGGTCTGCTCCGCTTCGGTGACGTTCAGCACGTTGTTGACCGGCAGGCCGCCCTTCTGCAGCGCGATGACGTTACCTTCGCTGTCGTACAGCTCGATATCCAGCGGGATATGCAGCGGCAACTTCTCAGGCTGATCGGCGGTCGGCGGGGTTTTCTGGCTGACATGCAGGCGATATTGCTGAGTTTCCGCATCGTACTCGTCGCGCACCGTCAACAGCGGCGTGCCGGACTGGCTATACCAACGGCGGAAGCGCGACAGATCCACGTTGGACGCGTCCTCCATCGCCTGTACGAAGTCATCGCAGGTGGCGGCGCTGCCGTCGTGGCGTTCGAAATAGAGCTGCATCCCTTTCTGGAAGTTCTCTTCCCCCAGCAGGGTGTGCATCATGCGGATCACTTCAGAACCTTTCTCATACACCGTCAGGGTGTAAAAGTTGTTCATCTCGATGACTTTATCCGGACGAATGGCATGCGCCATCGGGCTGGCGTCTTCGGCGAACTGCGCGCCGCGCATCACGCGCACGTTATCGATACGGTTGACCGAACGCGAGCCCAGATCGGAACTGAACTCTTGATCGCGGAACACCGTCAGCCCCTCTTTCAGGCTGAGCTGGAACCAGTCGCGGCAGGTGACGCGGTTGCCGGTCCAGTTGTGGAAGTATTCGTGGCCAATCACTGCTTCGATGTTCAGGTAATCTTTGTCGGTGGCGGTTTCCGCCTTCGCCAACACGTATTTGGAGTTAAAGATATTTAACCCTTTGTTCTCCATCGCGCCCATATTGAAGAAATCGACCGCCACGATCATATAAATGTCGAGATCGTATTCCAGACCGAAGCGGGTCTCGTCCCACTTCATCGAGTTTTTCAACGAGGTCATCGCCCAGTCGGCGCGATCCAGGTTGCCGCGATCGACAAACAGCTCCAGCGCGACCTTACGGCCGGAACGGGTGGTGAAGCTGTCGCGCAGCACGTCGAAGTCCCCCGCCACCAACGCGAACAGGTAGCAAGGTTTCGGGAACGGATCCTGCCATTGCACCCAGTGGCGACCATCGGCCAATTCACCCTGGCCAATACGGTTGCCGTTCGACAGCAGGAACGGATAGCGCGCCTTGTCGGCCACGATGCGGGTGGTAAAGCGCGCCAGCACGTCCGGGCGATCCTGGTAATAGGTAATATGATGGAAGCCTTCGGCTTCGCATTGCGTGCACAGCGCATCGCCGGACAGATACAGCCCTTCCAGCGCGGTGTTTTTCGCCGGGTGAATATCGTTGACGATGGTCAGAGTGAATTGTGCCGGCAACGCTTCGACGATCAGCTGGTTATCCTGCTGACGATAGGCGCTCCACGGTTGACCGTCGACCTGAATGCTCACCAGCGTCAGATCCTCGCCATCCAGCACCAGCGGTGCGCCGGCTGCGCCCTGACGTTTGATTTTACTGACGGCGGTCACGCGCGTGGTTTCCGCGTCCAGACTGAAGTCCAAATCGATGTCGGTCGTGGTGTAATCGGGCGCGCGATAATCGTGGCGATATTTTGCCTGTGGCTGTTGTGTCATAAAAACCCTTAAACGTCTCAGTGAGTTATAGGTGCCAGGCCGCTCTTCTCCTCCGCGCCGTCGCTGGGGATTTCCCCTGCGGCGCTCGGCGAACCTGATTGTGAATAAACTGTATCACAGCTGGCTGAAAAGCCCAGATCCGCCGGGCAAGCGCGATAAAGAAATCAGAGGCAAATCATAGTTCACCCACCAGATGGCAGCGCGGGTGACCAATGGCTAAATAAAAATCAGCATTTAATGCTAAAAAACCGCCTTCGCGGCGCTCCGGCATTGTTGAGGCGGCACAGGCGGCATGATGGTATAATTGCCGAATCAGGCTCAGGGATGACTCGCACTATGAAAATCAAATACGCTATCTATTTTTTCACCCTGTGCCTGATGACCTCCTTCTCGCTGTTCATCGTCGAGGAACTGCTCGAAGCCCATACCGAGTACCGCGATAACCAGCTCAACCTGTATAAGATCGATCGCGCCAAAGAAATCTCCGAGGCCTTTCAGGCTTCGCTGCAGGCTCACCGTCTCAAACGCTTGAGCCTGATCGATCCGCAAATCACTCGCGCGCAGTGTCTGGCCGCCGATCGGGTGGCGCGCGAGAAAATCGCCCGGATCCGCGAGCATCTGAACGACACGGTCGCCAGGGAGCTGGGTGTGCGGCAAAAAATCGCCGCGCTGTCGATGATCGGCCTGATGGAACAGTTGCTGGATAACGACAACCTGCAGCTTTCGCAGGTCAACAACGCCAACGCCAACCTGTTCAATATCAACAGCGCCTACTACATCTCGCAAACCAGCAAGAGCTATTACCGCTACACCTACGATACCCGAATGGTGGATACCGACTCCTTTATGTTTCTCGAGGCCATTCGCCTCAACAACCGGCTGAATATGTCGCTGACGGAGTTAAGCGATCAGATTATCGACGTCAACGTCAGCCCACTCGATCGCAAAGACGCCTATCTGAAGTCCATTCAGTTGACCGGCGTCCTGAACGCGCTGAGCACCCGGTTGATCTTCATGAAGCTCAACTACGACGACGTGCAAACCACCAGCATCGTCAATCAGTTGCTCAGCCAGGTGTCTACCGAACGCCTCAAGCAGATTACCGATGGGCTATACACCGCCATCAATACCCAAAAGCCCTATCCCGCCGCGCTGATCTCGCGCTATGTCGACGAGTTGAGCGGGCTTTCTCAGACGCTGTATCAACGCAGCTTCGAGCTGGAAACCGTCGCTTCGCGTCACAAGATTTATGACAGCCAGACCACCATTTACGGCATGATCGCGCTCGCCGGTCTGGGGGTGCTGCTGTTCATTTTGCCGGCGCTGGTGTTCTGCACCAACATCAACCGCTGGTTGACCAAAACCCACAACAATATCGTGCGGCTGTCGCGCGGCGAGATGAATATCGATCGCAACGACGCCTTCTACAGCCGGGAACTGATCGCCATCAGCGACGCCATTCAACAGCTCAGACAATATCAGTTGGACAAGGTCTCGCTGGAAAGCGAGAAACAGCTGCTGATTAAAGAGCTTGAGGCCTCTTCCTTCCTCGATCCGCTCACCAACATTTATAACCGCCGTAAATTCTTCCTCGAATGCCAGCTATTGGGCGACGGTAGCTACCCGCAGGCCTTTTGCCTGATCGATATCGACAACTTCAAACAGCTCAACGACAGCTACGGCCACGATGTCGGTGACCGGGCGCTGGTGGAATTCGGCCATCTGTTGCAACGCGCGTTTCGCGCCAGCGACATCTTCTGCCGCTACGGTGGCGAAGAGTTCGCGGTGCTGCTGGGCAACTGTTCGTTGGACAACGCACGGGACATCATGGAGCAATTGCGCGCCCGCACCCATCGCCTGACGCTGAATCTGGCCGACGGGCGGCAAGTGCGTTTCACCACCAGCTGCGGCATTGCGCCGGTCAACGCGTTCACTGCGCTGCAGGCGGCGATAAAACAGGCGGACGAAGCGCTCTATTTTTGCAAAAAGAACGGCAAGGATCGGGTCAGCGTGCACACCCAGGCCGGGTTTATCTGATTTGTTGTTTAAAATAATTAACATTATAATTTTTATGACTAATTAGGCTAAGTCATTCACCTTACAGGCATATCTGGCTTTTTTCCCCCGCCGCCGTCGCCAGCCCGCCATAAAGGCACGTTTAATCCTCGACCCGCTTCGGTGATTTATGGTGTGATGCAGCTTCAATAACAGGATAATCCGGGTATACTCCACCCCCACTTTTATGATTATCCGGATTTGGACACGCGCCTGACGAGGATGCTGTAACGCGCTATGACTCAATACGCTTCCCCGATTTTGACATCACTGCTTGATACCGATGCTTACAAGCTTCATATGCAGCAAGCAGTGTTCCATCGCTATCCCGCGATCAGCGTGGCGGCGGAATTCCGCTGCCGCGGCGACGAACTGCTGGGCGAATATGCCGACGAGATCCGCGCGCAGGTCGCCCTGATGAGCCAGCTGGCGCTGACCGACGCCGAATTCGCTTACCTTTCGGGTCTGCCCTTCTTCCGTCAAGATTACCTGAGCTGGCTGCGCACGTTCCGATACGATCCGCAGCAGGTGACCATCGACAACCGCGACGGCAAGCTGCAAATCCGCATCGCCGGGCCGTGGCGTGAAGTGATCATGTGGGAAGTGCCGCTGCTGGCGGTGATCAGCGAAGTGGTGCACCGCCGGCGTTCTCCGCTGGCGACGCCGGAACAGGCGGTAGCCCACCTGCAAACCAAGTTGGCGCAGTTCAAGACGCTGGCGGGCGATTTGGATCTTTCACGCTTCAAGCTGATGGACTTCGGCACCCGTCGCCGTTTCTCCCAGGGCGTACAACAGGCCATCGTCAGCACCTTGCAGGCCGAATTCCCGTACCTGTCGGGCACCAGCAATTACGATCTGGCGCATCAGCTCGGCCTGGCGCCGGTCGGCACGCAGGCGCATGAATGGTTCCAGGCGCATCAGCAGATAAGCCCGGTGCTGGCCAACAGCCAGCGCGCCGCATTGCAGGCCTGGCTGGATGAATACCCGGATCAGCTTGGCATCGCGCTCACCGACTGCATTACCATGGATGCTTTCCTGCGCGACTTCGGCCCGCAGTTCGCCGAGCGTTATCAGGGGCTGCGCCACGATTCGGGCGATCCCGTCGAGTGGGGTGAGAAAGCCATTGCCCACTATCAGAAACTGGGCATCGACCCCATGAGCAAAACGCTGGTGTTCTCGGACAACCTGGATCTGGAAAAAGCGCTGGCGCTCTATCGCCACTTCTATCAGCGCATCAATCTCAGCTTCGGTATCGGCACGCGCCTGACCTGTGATATTCCGGGCGTTAAACCGTTGAATATCGTGATCAAGCTGGTCGAATGCAAAGGCAAACCGGTGGCTAAGCTCTCCGACAGCCCCGGCAAGACCATCTGCCAGGACCAGGCATTCGTGCGGGCCTTGCGCAAGGCCTTCGATCTGCCGCTGGTGAAGAAAGCCAGCTGAACCTTCTCTATATAGAGAGAAAGAAAGCCGGCCCGGTTTACGCGCCGGCTTTTTTGTTTTTATCCCGAACGCCCTCTTTTCAGTCAGCCGCGATAAATGTTGCGACAATCCGATGATTTCTGCTTGTGCTCTGCACCGCGGCAAGTAACATAGCCATTACCCCCATATTCTTGGGTTGTAAGCTATTTCTAAACCAAATTATTAAAGAGAGAAATCTATGAGCGTAGTGCCTGTAGTCGACGTACTGCAAGGTCGTGCTGCGGTTGACAGTGAAGTCACCGTACGCGGCTGGGTACGTACCCGGAGAGATTCAAAAGCTGGTATCTCCTTCCTGGCCGTCTATGACGGTTCCTGCTTTGATCCGTTACAGGCCGTCGTTAATAATTCTCTGCCGAATTATCAGGATGAAGTGCTGCATCTGACCACCGGTTGTTCGGTTGAAGTCACCGGCAAAGTCGTCGCTTCACCGGGCGAAGGCCAGAGCTTCGAACTGCAGGCTACCGCAATCAAAGTGGTCGGCTGGGTCGACGATCCGGACACTTACCCGATGGCGGCCAAGCGCCACAGCATCGAATACCTGCGCGAAGTGGCTCACCTGCGCCCGCGCACCAACCTGATCGGCGCCGTGGCGCGCGTACGTCATACTCTGGCGCAGGCGATCCACCGCTTCTTCCATGAAAATGGGTATTTCTGGGTCTCTACTCCGCTGATCACCGCCTCCGATACCGAAGGCGCCGGCGAGATGTTCCGCGTGTCCACGCTGGATCTGGAAAACCTGCCGCGCACCGACAAAGGCACCGTCGATTTCAGCGAAGACTTCTTCGGTAAGGAAGCCTTCCTCACCGTTTCCGGCCAGCTGAACGGCGAAACCTACGCTTGCGCGCTGTCGAAGGTTTACACCTTCGGCCCAACCTTCCGCGCCGAAAACTCCAACACCAGCCGCCACCTGGCGGAGTTCTGGATGATCGAACCGGAAGTGGCCTTCGCTACGCTGGACGACGTCGCCGGCCTCGCCGAAAGCATGCTGAAGTATGTGTTCCAGGCGGTGCTGGATGAACGTGCCGACGATCTGAAATTCTTCGCCGAACGCGTGGATAAAGACGCTATCGCTCGTCTGGAGCGCTTCGTGTCTTCCGATTTCGCCCAGGTGGACTACACCGACGCCATTGAGATCCTGCTGGCCTCGGGCCAAACCTTCGAAAACCCGGTTTCCTGGGGCATCGATCTCTCTTCCGAGCATGAACGTTACCTGGCGGAGAAACACTTCCAGGCGCCGGTGGTGGTGAAAAACTACCCGAAAGACATCAAAGCGTTCTACATGCGCATGAACGAAGACGGCAAGACCGTCGCGGCCATGGACGTGCTGGCGCCGGGCATCGGCGAAATCATCGGTGGCTCGCAGCGTGAAGAACGCCTCGACGTGCTCGATCAGCGTCTGGAAGAGATGGGGCTGAATAAAGAAGACTACTGGTGGTATCGCGATCTGCGCCGCTACGGCACCGTGCCGCATTCCGGTTTCGGCCTGGGCTTTGAACGTTTAATCGCCTATGTCACCGGCGTGCAAAACGTGCGCGATGTGATTCCATTCCCGCGCACGCCGCGTAACGCAAGCTTCTAATTTATACGATCACACGTTTTTTAAACGATTTCGTTACAAAACAAAGGCCAGCATCGCTGGCCTTTCGCATTTTTTAATATTGACGCACGTCACAAAGTTCCCGAAAAATTACATTTGGTTACACATACTTTCCTTTTGCAACCTGATTGGGACATTGGTATCATTTTCGTCCTAGATTAACCCGCCTGTGAATGGAACACTGCGTTCAGACACAGGACGACACCAATCTATCAACAATAGTTCCCAAAGAATTATTGGCGGCAGTGGCAAAGGTGTCCGAATAACACCAATGAGGGTAATAATGATGAAGCGCAACATTCTTGCAGTGGTAATCCCGGCTCTGTTGGCTGCTGGTGCAGCAAACGCAGCTGAAATCTACAACAAAGACGGCAACAAGCTGGATCTGTACGGCAAAGTTGACGGTCTGCACTACTTCTCCAAAGACAAAGGTAATGACGGCGATCAGACCTATGTTCGTTTCGGCTTCAAAGGTGAAACCCAGATTACTGACCAACTGACCGGTTACGGCCAGTGGGAATACAACGTTCAGTCCAACCACGCCGAATCTCAGGGCACCGAAGGCACCAAAACCCGTCTGGGCTTCGCCGGTCTGAAATTCGCTGACTACGGCTCCTTCGACTACGGCCGTAACTACGGCGTACTGTACGACGTGGAAGGCTGGACCGATATGCTGCCAGAGTTCGGTGGCGATACTTACACCTACTCCGACAACTTCATGACCGGCCGTACCAACGGCGTTGCGACCTATCGTAACAACAACTTCTTCGGTCTGGTTGACGGTCTGAACTTCGCTCTGCAATACCAGGGCAAAAACCAGAACGACGGCCGTGACGTCAAAAAACAAAACGGCGACGGCTGGGGCATTTCCTCTACTTATGACATCGGCGAAGGCGTAAGCTTCGGCGCTGCATACGCTTCTTCCAACCGTACCGACGACCAGAAACTGCGTTCAAACGAGCGTGGCGACAAGGCTGACGCATGGACCGTGGGCGCGAAATATGACGCCAACAACGTCTACCTGGCGGCAATGTATGCAGAAACCCGTAACATGACTCCGTTCGGTGGCGGTAACTTCACCAACACTTGCGCAGCGACTGAAAACTGCGGCGGCTTCGCTAGCAAAACTCAGAACTTCGAAGTGACTGCTCAGTATCAGTTCGACTTCGGTCTGCGCCCAGAAGTGTCTTACCTGCAGTCTAAGGGTAAAAACCTGAACGTCCCAGGCGTGGGTTCTGACCAAGATCTGGTTAAATATGTTTCTGTTGGTACCACTTACTACTTCAACAAAAACATGTCCACCTACGTTGATTACAAAATCAACCTGCTGGATGACAACGACTTCACCAAAGCAACCGGCATCGCAACTGACGATATCGTAGGCGTTGGTCTGGTATACCAGTTCTAAGTTGTCTCGCTTATCGGCGGTTCACCGTCGACTAAGTTAAAAAAACAGGGCTTCGGCCCTGTTTTTGTTTGTATCAGCCGGTAACTTTTTATCCTGCCGATTCCCCCTTCCCCATCATTTTTTCTGTCGAATCCTTCACGTTCATAAGATCGCGGTGTTTTTATCGCAAACGGTTGGCAAAGCCGATAACTGGCGCTACCCTGATGCTTCTGTCTGCTTAACTCCGAGATTTGGAAGCACCTGACATGTTTGAAAAAATCACCGCCGCACCCGCCGACCCGATCCTGGGCCTGACCGACATTTTCCGCGCCGACGCCCGCCCGAATAAAATCAATTTAGGCATTGGCGTTTATAAAGACGAAACCGGTAAAACCCCGGTGCTGACCAGCGTAAAGAAAGCTGAACAGTATCTGTTGGAAAATGAGACCACCAAAAACTATCTCGGCATTGAGGGCATCCCGGCGTTCGCCAGCTGCACGCAAGAACTGCTGTTCGGTAAAGAGAGCCCGATCGTCGCCGATCGCCGCGCGCGCACCGCACAGACGCCTGGCGGCACCGGCGGCCTGCGCGTGGCGGCAGACTTTATCGCCAACCAGACCAGCGCCAAACGCATCTGGATCAGCAACCCAAGCTGGCCGAACCACAAGAACGTCTTTAGCGCCGTGGGCCTGGAAGTGCTGGAATACGCCTACTATGACGCCGCCAACCACGCGTTGGATTTTGACGGCCTGCTGAACAGCCTGAAACAGGCGCAGGCCGGCGATGTCGTGCTGTTCCACGGCTGCTGCCATAACCCGACCGGTATCGATCCAACGCCGGAACAGTGGGCGCAGCTGGCTGAACTTTCCGTCGCCAACGGGTGGTTGCCGCTTTTCGACTTCGCTTATCAGGGCTTCGCCAACGGCCTGGAAGAAGATGCGCAGGGCCTGCGTATTTTCGCCGCCAAACATAAAGAACTGATCGTCGCCAGTTCCTATTCGAAAAACTTCGGTCTGTACAATGAGCGCGTCGGCGCTTGCACTATTGTAGCCGCCGATGCCGAAACCGCCGATCGCGCCTTCAGCCAGGTGAAAGCGGCCATTCGCGCCAACTACTCCAACCCGCCGTCACACGGCGCCGCCGTTGTCGCCACCATTCTGGGCAACGATGCGCTGCGCGCGATGTGGGAGCAGGAACTGACCGATATGCGCCAGCGTATTCACCGCATGCGTCAGCTGTTCGTGAACACCCTGCAGGAGAAAGGCGCGCAGCAGGACTTCAGCTTCATCATCCAGCAGAACGGCATGTTCTCGTTCAGCGGCCTGACCAAAGAACAGGTGCTGCGTCTGCGTGAAGAGTTCGGCGTCTACGCCGTGAACTCAGGCCGGGTGAACGTGGCGGGCATGACGCCGGACAATATGGCGCCGCTGTGTGAAGCCATCGTCGCCGTGCTCTAAGCGCGTCGGCGAAAGCCACCAGTTTGAAGGGGCGCGCTATGCGCCCCTTAATTATTTCTGCCGGGAAATGATCGTTACCACACCGCCGGCTCTTCGCGCAGGAACGGGTTGGTCTGGCGCTCGTGACCGAAGGTCGACATTGGACCGTGGCCGGGAATAAAGCGCATGTCGTCGCCTAACGGCAACAGCTTGGTGCGAATAGAGGCGATCAGCGCCTGATGGTCACCGCGCGGGAAGTCGCTGCGCCCCACGCCGCCGTTAAACAGCACATCACCCACCAGCGCCAAACGCGCCTGCTCATTGATAAAGACGATGTGGCCCGGTGTGTGCCCAGGACAATGCAACACCTTGAGCTTCATCTCGCCCACCTGCATCTCATCGCCTTCCGACAACCAACGGGTCGGGGTCAGCGGCGCACACTCTTCCAGCCCGAACATCCGGCTCTGCGCCGGCAAACCATCCAGCCAAAAAGCGTCCTCTTTATCCGGGCCGTAAATCGGCACCTGATAATGTTCCGCCAGCTCCGCCGCCGCGCCGACGTGATCCAAATGGCCGTGCGTCAGCAAAATCTGCGTGATTGTCACACCCTGCTTCGCCACTTCCGCTTTGATTTTTTCCGCTTCGCCGCCGGGATCGACCAACGCCGCCTGCTGCGTGTTTTCACACCAGATCAGGCTGCAATTCTGGCTAAAAGCGGTAACGGGAATAAGATGGTATTTCATAAGGCTCCAACGACAATAACGCCGCCTCCGCAAGGAGCGGCGTTATTCACTGAGGGCACCGCGATTACCAGCTCCGAACCGGGCCGGTATCGATGTGCACGAAGTTGCTACGTGGGTAATATCCTACACCACCAGCGCGCATTTTTAACGCCGCTTTACGGATATTACTCAATTGGATACCTTCAATATGGAAATCCATCGCCTGGCCCTTGGTATGGTAGCTGTGCTTGGCCACACCACGGCTGTGCGCGCGCAATTCGTTGTTGGTATCTACGGAACGGTAACCGGAGATCAGCTGCACCGGCTTGCTGGTACCCAGCAGCCCCTGCAGGCGATAGAGGTGATCAAACAAACTGGGATCGATCGATTTAACCTTGTTGGCGCGATAATCGCGGAACAGATGATTTAGCCGAACCAACTCTTCTTTATTGTAGCCTTTGCCGTCAAAGAACTCGGCTTTAATAGATTCACCGGTATTCAGGTTATTCAACACTAAAATACGCGGTCGAGCGGTGGAAAGACTGGCAAACGCCTGCCCAGGGAGCAGCGCTATGCCCATAGCTGCGCCGCCTAGCGCCAGCCATTTACGGCGATGATGATCAATTTTGTCCATGACTCTGTTAAACCCGGCAAGAATGTCAAAATAAATGCACAAAGCAGCGCACTGTCCGAACCATAACCGCCTGCGTATGCTGAGTCAACCCGCGATACGCCTAGGTTTACAGGCCCCCAGGTAAGAGGGCCTGCGGTATAGCCAAACATTCTGACCGTTATTTATTTATAATTACTGCATTTACTGCATTAATTTTTTGGCCTGAGCTAAAATTTGTGCGCCCGATCTCACCGTATTATCATAATTGTAAATATCTGTACGGAATTGCGGTTGGCCGTCATCCGAAACCCAGGCGGTCAGATAATACAGTTTTACGGGAATACGCTGGCGAATATTCACATAAGTGGTATTCCCTTCTTTCAGCGTGGAGGAAACGCGGCTATTGTTCCAGCCGGCATCCTGCAGCAGCATATTCGCCAAATCGGAAGCCTTGTTCACCCGCACGCAGCCGGAGCTGAGCGCGCGAATGTCTTTCTGGAACAGGCTGTGGTTCGGGGTATCGTGCAGGTAGATCGCGTCCGAACTCGGCATATTGAACTTGAAACGCCCCAGCGAGTTAGTGGCGCCCGGCGCCTGGCGCACACGATACGGGAAGTTGCGCGCAGAGACCATGCTCCAGTCGATCATCGCCGGGTTGATCACCTCCGCATCGTTGCTCCAACCCGACAGCACGGTATAGCCGTGTTTCTGGAAATAGTTACCGTCGCGCATCGCCTTCGGCACGATATCCTCACGCACCAGCGTAGTCGGTACGTTCCAAGGCGGGTTGACCACCACGTTGTTCAACGCGCTGCTCATCAGCGGTGTCTTGCGGCTCGGCCGCCCGACGATAACGCGGGAGGACAGCACTTCGTTGCCGTTCTGGTAGTAGGTCAGCGAGTAGTTGGGAATATTCACCATAATGCCGGTGCCGACATGCCCCGGTAAAATTCGCAGACGTTGGATATTCAGCGCCAGCAGCGCGGCGCGGGTTTTCGGTGACACGTTGAGCCACTCGCGAGTGCGCACGCCGATCACGCCGTCCGCCGTCAGCCCCTGCCATTTCTGGAAACGTTTGACGCCCTCCACCAGCTCGTTGGTGTAGAGGTTGTCGCTCACCACGCTGCCGACCTGCGGCGGCGTCTGTTCAGCGGTCAACTCCGTCACTGGCGCCGCCGACGGACTGACCGTCACACGCCCCTTCTCTTCGTCTACCGTCAGCCCGCCGTCATCAGGCTCATTGCTCTTCGCCGAGACGACCGCCGGCTCCGGCTCGGCCTCCGGTGCCGAAGCGGCCAACATGCCGGTGCGCGTCAGGATCTCACGCAGCGCAGGAATATCGTTGCTCATTTGTCCTGGGCGCAGGCTCGGGCCGCTGCCCACCTGCGGCCAGGGGCGGTTATCCGCCAGCATATCGCGCAGCGCCTGATGCATCTTGGCGTATTGCGGGTGCTGCGGCGCGAGCGAATTCACGTAGCTCAGCGTGCGCGCCTGACGCACCGCCAGCTGCCATTGGTTGATCACCGCAGTGGGCGGCAAGCTAAGCTTGTAGGGAATATTGCTGTACAGCCAACTGGTGCCGTTGGCGCCGATAGCGGACACGAACTGCAAATAGCCCAGCATCGCATCGGACAGCACCACATCGCGGCCTACGTCATTGAGCGCCGGATTGGTCAACATCTTCACCCATTGGGTGAACTGCGGCTGCACGCCGGACATCGCCAGCTCGGCCAGCTGCTGTTGAAACTGCTGAACGGCCTCGCGATCCTGCCACATCGGCTGCATATGATTCGCCGCATACAGCGGCGCCAGCGTGGAAAGGTAGTGCAGATCCATGCCGCGCGGCAACGCGGCCAGCAGTTCAGAACGGCTCTGCGCAACGGACATGCCTGCTGATGCCACCGGTAACGCCGTTACGGTGGCCAATGCGGAAAACGACGACACAAGACTACAGGCGATAGCGCCACTCAGCGCCAAACGTCGTAGAGAGTTTCCCTTTTTAAGCAACATCCCTTGCCCCCTGTATGCTCACAAAAAAACGTCAAAAAACTGCATATAGCTTCAGTATACAAACAGAAAGGCCGTTTCGCCCTGCGGACGTCGAATTACTGTTTATCTGATTAAACTAACCGCTTTTCAACGGATAAAAAAGCAGGACTATCATCCACGCGCACAAAAAAATAGCCACCCTGCGGCGGCTATTTTCAGATTTTTAGGGCGTTTTTCTGCGTTACGGCGTTTCGACCGGCGCAGTACCCAGCGCCGGCGGCTCGCTGGCGAAACCGCGCAGCCCCACCACGTGCACATGCTCGTGGTTCTGGAACACCTTACGCACCAGTTTATAGGTGGTGCCCTTCTCAGGACTGATGTTTTCCGGCGCCGCGATAATCAGCTGCATCTCCAGACGGTCACATAACTCGAACAGCGTGGCGATCGATTTGGCATCCAGACGCGCCGCTTCATCGAGGAACAGCAAGCGACATGGCGAGATGTCTTTACCGCGCAGGCGGCGGGATTCTTCTTCCCAGCTCTGCACCACCATCACCAGAATTGACATCCCGGTACCGATGGCTTCACCGGTAGACAAGGCGCCGCTTTCCGCACGCAGCCAGCCATCGGAGCCACGATACACTTCCACTTCCATCTCCAGGTAGTTGCGGTAATCCAGCAACTCCTCACCGATGGTCTGCGGCGTGCGCTGCCCCATATCGATCTGCGGATTCAGACGCTGATACAGCTTGGCCAACGCTTCGGAGAAGGTCAGGCGGTTGCTGTTGAACAGATCCTGATGCTGTTCCTGTTGCTCGGAGAGCACGTCCAGCAGGGTGGCGTGCGCTTCGCGCACGTTGACGTTCAGACGGACGCTCTTCACCTGGCCGAAAGCAACGGCCTGCAACCCCTGGTTCAGCATGCGAATGCGGTTCTGCTCGCGCTGAATGGTTTTGCGAATGATGTTGGCCACGCTTTTCGAACTGATCGCCAGCTTCTGCTCGCGCGCGGTCAGTTCTTCGGTCAGACGGCCCAGCTCAATCTCCATCTGCTCGATGGCCTCGACCGGATCATCGGTACGGATGATGTCCTGGCGGATACGCTCACGCAGGTGTTGATACACCGCGATATAGAACTGAATCTTACGCTCCGGCCGCTTCGGATCTTCCGACAGACGCAGCACGTCGCGCAGGTGTTCGTTGTCCGCCACCGCCAGACGCAGCGCGCCGAGCGCCTTATCCGACATCGAGCGCAGCTCGTCGCCATCCATATACGCCAGCTCGCGGCGATGCAGGCGGCGTTCCACGCCGTTGTCTTTCACCAGACGCATCACCGCGCACCAGCCCGCCTTGGCGGTCACCACCTGCTCGCGCAGCTGATGGTAGTCGCGTTCCAGCTTGCGCAGTTTCTTCTGCAGGCCATCCATTTCGGCTTCGCAGAAGGTCAGCTGTTTCTCCAACTGATTACGGCGAGCGCGGTTGTTGCTCAGCGCCGCATGCAGCTCGTCGCGGCGCTGACGCGCGCGCGCTTCCGCGTTGGCGTCGGCCTGCACGCCGATATCCACCAGCTCCTGGCTCAGCTCTTTCAGCATGTCGCGCTTGGCGTCATACGAGCTTTTCAGCGAGGCCAGCACCTGGCTGTATTGGGTGAACTGGGTTTGATATTGACGCAGCTGCTCACGGGCGCGGGCGCGTTCGGCTTCCGCCTGTTCCAGACGCTGGCGCAGCTTGTCGTTGAGATCGTTGTTGGCATTCTGCATGCCGGCGGAGTCGGTATAGCTGAAGTGCGCGCGACGCTGCACCACCTCTGTCAACGCGAACGCCTGCTGTTTGGCCTGACGCTGCACGCTTTGCGCCTGCGCGTAGTCCTGCTGCAGCTGTTCATGCTGCTGCGGATCGCTCTGCAGCACCGACAGCAGCGGCTCCAGCTTGGTCAGCGACACCCCGTGCTGTTGAATGTGGCGCGCGGCGTCCTGCGCTTCTTCCAGCTCTTCACGGATCTCGTCGACGCGATCCTGCAGCGTTTCATCGTTCAGCAACGACACCAGCGGCATCAGGCGGTTGAGCGCGGAAATGCCCTCTTTGGCCTGCTCGTACTGCTGGCGCTGCTGCTGATTCTGCGCTTCGTGATTGTTCAGCGCACGCTCGATCTCGCCGCGACGGGCGTTCAGATTGCGGATCTCCGCTTCCGGGTCAGCGTCGAACGCCACCGCCAGATGGGTGCCGATAAAGCGGCTGAAGGCCTGATGCGAACGCTGGGTTTTCTGCACGTCGAACGACAGCGTGGCATAGCGCTCCGCCAGCGTTTCACGCTCGGCATGCAGCACTTCCAGACGGTTTTCGCGCGCCGCGCGGCCGAACAACGGCACTTCCGGGTAGCGGGAATAACGCCACTGGCGATCGGCGATCTTCACCACCACAGCTTTGTCCTGCTCTTCGACGGCGAATACGCTGTCATCGAACGACTGCGGATCCCCTTCGATCAGGTAAAGATCTTCCGGGCAATCTTCCAGCCCTTCCAGCATCTCGCGCACCAGCGACAGATCCGGCACCACGATGGCGTGGCGCGAAGGGCCGTACAGCGCCGAGAAGTAAGGCGCGTCGTCGATGGTGACGTCATCGTAAATTTCCGACAGCAACACGCCGCCGAAACGTTCGGCCAAGGTGACCAGGCGTTGATCTTCCGCGCCGCCCGGCTGGCTGAGACGTTCGATCTGCGCTTCCACTTCGCGCTTGCGAGCCGCCACTTCGTCGCGCTCGACGGTGGTTTCACGCTCGCGCTCCAGCAGCTGCTGCATGTATTCGGTCACCTGCTGGCTGTTTTCCAGCGGCTCTCCGCTCTGATCGCTGAGCTGGCTCAGGGCGTCCTGCGCCGCCAGCCACACCGGCGCGCGCGCCGTCAGTTCACGGATGCGCTGCTGGATCTGCTCCAGCTCCTGGCGCATCTCCATGCGGCGTTCGCCGGCTTCGCTGACGTTCTGCGACAGCGCTTCCAGGCGCTCTTCCAGCTCCTGCTGCAGCATGTCGAGATCGTCCGGCTGGTACTCCTGACCATGGCGTTTGCAAAATTCTTGCAGCAGGCGCTCGGCGTCCTGCTGCGAGCGCAGGCGCTGTTCCAGTTCGCTCAGGCGCAGTCGCAGCGGCTGAACGCGCTCGGCGAGGTGTTGCTGCGAAGGCCAGTCGCGCAGCAATTCGCGCGCACACTGCCAGGCTTCGCTGCGGCTGACCTGGCCGGCGATTTTACCCACCAGCTGATAGGCCTGCTCGAACTGGCCGTGCGCGGCGTCGGCCACGCTCAGCTTCTGCTCCAGCATCAGCAGCGCTTCGGTCGCCTCCTGCTCGCGAGCCTGGAAGGTGTCCAGCCACTGTTCAGCGTTGTCGGCGGTCAGGTCCGGCAGTTGGCACAGCGCGCGCGCGCGCTCCAACGCCTGCAGCGCCTGTTGGTACTGAATGGCGCGGGTCTGCTGCACGTCAAGCGCCTGCTGGTAGTCGGCCAGCTGGCTCTTCAGCTCGTCCACTTCCAGCTCGGCCGCTTCGGCGCGCGCTTCGTTCTCGGCCTGCTGCTCGCTCGCCTCGGCCACCACTTCGTTCTGCTCTTCCAGGCGGTAGGTCAGCTCTTCCAGATCGGCTTCATAGCGTTCGATCTTCTCCTGCTGACGCATCGCCGTCTGCACCAGGTTCAGGTGGTCGCTGGCGGCCTGGTAATCGGTTTCCAGATCGGATTCGGCGCCGCTCTGCTCGCTCAGCTCACGCGCCATTTCCACATGGCGATACTGTTCGGCGGCCAGCTGCTTGCGGCTGCCCAACAGATCGCTGCGCAGCGCCAGCGCCCCGTCCAGGTGGATGCGGCGTTCGTTGGCGTGGCGCATATAGTCCGCCGCCACATAGGAGGTGGCCTCGGAGATCAAATGCTTGAACAGGTCGCGATCCGACTGGGTAACGCGGATCGCTTCCAGCGTCATGCGGTTTTCGCGCAGCGCCGCTTCCATGTCCTGGAACGCCTTGCGCACGCCGCTGTTTTCCGGCAACAGGTAGTCGCGCAGCGAGCGGGTGATGGCGCTGGAGATGCCGCCGTACAGCGACGCTTCAATCAGACGATAGAATTTGCTGCGATCGGCGGACGAACGCAGGCGTTTCGGGATCACGCCCAGATCGAACATCAGCGAGTGGTAATCGGTGATCGAGTTGAACTGCTTGAACTGCACGCCTTCCATCTCTTCCACGCGCTCTTTCAACTCTTGCAGCGACAGCACGCGCGCCTGGCGCTCACCCACGGTCTGGGTCAGCAATTCAGTCGGCTGTACCGCGGTCGGCAGGCCCTGGATGGTGAAAGGTTTGATATCGACCTTGCGATCGCGTCCCGCCACCTGCTGCAGACGCACGCCAACCACCACGCGCTGGTGGCGCGAGTTGACGACGTCGAGGGTGGAGTAACATACGCCGGCGCGCAGCTTGCCGTGCAGGCCCTTGTCGCGCGAACCGCTGGTGGCACCCGCTTCGGTGGTGTTACGGAAGTGCAGCAGCGTCAGATCGGGGATCAGTGCAGTGACGAAGGCCGCCATGGTGGTGGATTTCCCCGCCCCGTTCCCGCCGGACAGCGTGGTCACCAGCTCATCGAGATCAAAGGTGCGGGCAAAGAAGCCGTTCCAGTTAACCAGCGTCAGCGAGCGAAATTTACCGCGTTCAATCATTCCTGTTCATCCTCTGCACCGTCAGGAGCGTTATCAACCTGCTGATCCTCAGCGTCATTCTCATCGTTAAGCGACAGGCTGGTTTCAACCGGCATCGCCTCGCCGTCGCGAATCATGCGCAGCTGCGCTTCACGCGGATCGTCGCCGCTGCGCACGTCGGCGCCGAAGCGGAACACCGCCTCGGTAATGCGGAACTTGCTGCTGTCATTGCCCATGAAATAGACCATGCCGAGGCGGCGCAGGCGGTTCAGCGAGGTGCGCACCTTCTCGTGCAGCTTCTGCCGATCGAGATCCGAACCGGTAGAGCGCTGGTTGACGAACTTGAGCAGCTTGTTCTCATCCGCCAGGCTCAGCAGTTCATCGTACAGCTCCTGATGGCTGAAAATGCCTTCGTGCGCCAGGCGCTCGGGGCTGAGATACAGGTAACACAAGATCTTGCCGACCATCATATCCAGCTCGGACAGCACCGAACGCGGGATCAGCGTGGTGGAGCGCGGGCGCAAATAGAAGAAACCTTCCGGCGCCCGAATCAGCTCGACGCTGTAACGGTTGTAAAACTCTTCCAGCTCATCCTGGAAATCCATTAAAAAGGCGTGGTTGTCCAGCTCATCGATACCGATGTGACGACCCGCGCGCAGTTGGCTGTCCAGCGCCGGGAACAGCGAGTTGGACAACGCTTTGGCCAGCTTGACTGGCATTACTTGTTCAATATTTGTCGATGACATGGGCCTGGACCTTGGCTCCGTAATCATTGATTGCCTGCCATTCCGCCGGCAACCCTGAGAAATCTGCTTCAGCCACACCGAGGCGCACTGCCTGGTCGACCACTAAACGTGCCACGTCGAAATGACGCGCACGCGGATATTGCGCCAGGTAATCGCGCATCACCGCTGCAAGGTTGAGCGGCATCTGCTGTTCCTGGTACACCTTCAACGCCTCTTCGATCATCGCTGCCAGCTGTTCGCGAATCTCGCTGAACTCTTCGAACTCCAGATCCGGCGGCAGTTCCCCGGTCACTTCCTCGCTGCGCAGCGCCAGTTCTTCGTCGCGCATGTCCAGCAGACGATCGGCATTGGCATGAGTCAGCGCCCACGGGTGGTCGAAATAGGTTTGCACCGACTGGCGCAGGCGTTGGGCGAACACGCGGTTTTTATCCATATCGATAGCGGTACGGATAAATTTGTGCACGTGACGATCGTAGCCGATCCACAGGTCGATCGCCTGCTGGCCCCAGCTGATGATGCGATCCAGCTTGCTCTGCAGATCGAACACCAGCTTGTCGACGAAGCCGAGCTCCACGTTGCCGAGGGTTGCGTCCTGGATGCGCAGCAGATTGGCCTGCAGCTTGTCGCCCGCCGCATCCAGCGTATCCTGCAGTTCGCGCAGGGTGCCTGAGGTTTCCGACAGCAGCATTTCGCAGCTGGAGATCGCCGCCCGCCAGTCTTTGCTCAGCAGCGCCGCGATGTCATTTTTCACGCTCTGCTGCTGCTCGTCCATCACGCGTTGCGTCATGTCGATGCTGTCGAAGATTTCCGCCACCGAATATTTCAACGGCGCGAACACGTTGCGGTGCCAATGGAAATCGTCGCCGCCCTCGTCGGCGGCATCGGCGGCGCGTTTGAGTTCCTGCGCCACGATCGACAGCTGCATCGACAGACGCAGCGTGGAGAATTCGCGTTGGCGAATATAGTAATCGGTAATGCCGATACCCAGCGGCGTCAGGCGGTAAATCGCGTTACCGTCCGCCAGTTCGCTGGTAAAGCGGTTCAACAGGCGCTGGCGCACCATGTCGTTGATCGCATTGTTGGCGCGCATCGCCACCGTTTCATGCGTCTGTTCAAAACCCTTGCTGACATGGCGAAATGCATCAACCAGCTCACCTTCGCTCATCTCGCCGTCCAGCCGTTCGCCATTCAGGGTGGCGATAGCGAGCAGAAATGCGAGACGCTCCGTAGGGAGCGAAATAGAGAAATCATTTTTCCGTGCCCAGGCGACCAGTTCGGGTACTGTCTGGGAAAATTCACTCATAGTTCGTCCTTCAGGTTTGGTTTATGCGCCATGACGTGAATATAGCGCCCCAAACTCACGTACGGCTCCTGCCGGCAATAGTGCTGTTCAAGCGCCAGTAACTCTTCAAATTTTTGGGTTTGCAGCTGTCTGCTCTGCAGATAGTCGTGGAACACCCGCACGCCGGTTTTGCCGCTGATGCGCATGCCCAGCTGTTCCAGCCAGCCGTAGACCAATAGCGGATCGTGCGGATATTGCGGCGACAGCGAACGCTTGCGGCGCCGTCTGACCTCGGGATCCACCAATTGGAAGTTACCCAACACCACGTTACGCATCAAGAGACCGTTGGCGTTGAAGAACATCAGCGACAGCGCGCCGCCCGGCGTCAGACAATCGCACAACGCCTGCAGCGCCGCCACGGGTTCAGCGATCCATTCAAGCACTGCATGAAACAATATCAGATCAACCGGCTGTTCCAAATGTTGAGCGATATCCTGCGCAGAACTTTGTACGAATTGCATGTTCTGGCTCACACCTTTCTGCTCCGCCAGCTGCGCGGCGCGCTGGATCATCTCACCAGAAAGATCGCACAACAACACCTGATGTCCTAATTCTGCCAGTTGGCAAGCCATATGGCCTTCACCGCCCCCGGCATCAAGGATGCGCAGCGGCCGCTGCGGCAACTGGGCCAGCAGCCCGGTCAGATCCTGCCAAACCACCGCCTGGCGGATTTTTCCTTTCGTGGTGCCGTAAATATTACGCGCAAATTTTTCAGCAATATCGTCAAAATTACGATCCTGCATGGACAACGGCTCCGCTGATCTCAGTCTTGTCGGCGGCAAAGCGCACGCCCATTCAAACCTGCTATTTTGGCACAGACTGGCTTAGAATGTATCTTCTTGCGGCCTGTTTATGCCTGGATGCCGTTTTTTCACTCAAAAGGATCTGATTTTCGATGCTGTTCAACCTGAAAAAGTTCTTTGGTGCTCTGCTGATGCCGCTGCCGCTGTTGATGCTGCTGATGGGGCTGGCGCTGCTGCTGCTGTGGTTCACCCGCTGGCAAAAAAGCGGTAAGACGATTTTCACGCTGAGCTGGCTGTTTTTACTGCTTTTCAGCCTGCAACCGGTGGCCGACCGCCTGCTGCGGCCGATCGAAGCCGAATACCAGACATATCGCGGCAACGATGCGGTCAGCTACATCGTGGTGTTGGGCGGAGGCTATACCTACAATCCCGACTGGGCACCCAGCTCGAACCTGCTCGGCAACAGTCTGCCGCGCGTGACGGAGGGCGTGCGGCTCTATCTGGCGCACCCTGGCGCCAGGATGGTGTTTACCGGCGCGCCCGGCGGACGCATGCAGAGCAACGCCGCCACGGCAGCGCTGGTAGCGGAAAGCCTGGGCGTGCCGCGCAGCGACATGGTGATCCTGGGGGAACCGCGCGATACCGAGGAAGAAGCCGCTCAGGTAGCCAAGTTGGTCGGCGAACACCCCTTCCTTCTGGTGACTTCCGCCAACCATCTGCCGCGCGCCATGCGTTTCTTCGAGGCTAAGGGCCTGCACCCGATCCCGGCCCCGGCCAACCAATTGGCGATCGACTCGCCGCTGAATATCTGGGATCGCGCCACGCCGTCGTCCATGTTCCTCGGCCATACCGAGCGCGCCTGGTATGAAACGCTGGGCAGTCTGTGGCAGCGGCTGAAAGGCGCGGATAGCGCCGGCGCCGAGTAAGGCCCCGTTCAACCGGCCAGCCAGGGCAGCAGCTGTTGCGACGCATAGTCGAACAGCTGCCGCTCCAGCTTGCCGGTATGGATCAAACGCCCTACCGCTTCCCACACCACGTACAGCCAGCGCCGCGCCAGGAAAGCGTCGGCGACCGGCGCCCGCTGCAGATAGCTGAACAACAGTTGGCTGGGCATGCCCGCTTCACAGAGGCGGAAAAGATCGTATTCGCGCGGCGCCCACAGCACCACACCGGGATTAAGCATCGCCAACAGCTGATCGCTTTTGGGATCTTTCAACATGCTGCGCAGCGACAGGTTACCGTGCACCAGGACGCAGGGATCGTCGAAACCGACGAAGAAATGGGTCAGCGCTTCGCGCGTGCGATACAGCAAACGCCGATCTGCCATGGTCAGCTGCGGGGTAGTGAGATTGACCACCGTCACCCACAGCACTTCGACCCGCTGTTGATACCAGCAAAACCAGTCATTCTCCTGCGTACTGTCAACGGTGCCGACGCTGCCATGGCTGTCGATGCGGTGCCAGGCCAACATCCCGTCAACGATCTGCTCCATTAACATGTTCCAGCGATCCGGCGAACGCGTTGGCGCTTCGGCCGACACGCCGCGCAGACGCTCGATCAGCAGGATTTCCGTATACGGCGCCTGGTGGGTGCATACCACGCCGTACACCGTGGGCAGGCGGATATCCCCGTCGCGCGCCAGCATCGACAGCTTGTACGCCTCCTGCTGGGCGATGCCCTGGCAGATAAAACTTTTCGCCATCAGCGGGATAGCGTTGCCCTGGCGATCGTACAGTGAATACATGTGCGCATAAGGCTGCTCGCTCACCCGCTCCAGCCGGCTGACGGACTCACCCAGCACGATGCTCAGTTCGGCGCGTAACTGCTCCATAAGGCATTCACCTCAGGCTAATAAGGGGGTATGCGTAACATCATCGAACGGTGAGCGGAAAAATTCTTCAACGCAGATCAACAAAACGGGGATCAATAATGGGAGGTATTGCATCGTCGGCGCGTTGCGCGCCGCGCCGACGAAATCAGGCTCAGGGTTGAATGCTGTCGCGCACGCGCTGGAGATCTTCCGGCGTATCGACCCCCACGCTCGGGACCGCTTTCGCGACCGCCACGTGGATTTTTTCACCGTACCACAGCACGCGCAGCTGTTCCAACAGCTCGATCTGCTCCAGCTGGCTCGGCGCCCAGCTGACGTAGCGGCGCACGAAACCGGCGCGGTACGCATAGATGCCGATGTGGCGCAGCAGGCTGTCGCCGATGCTCTCCTTCGATGCGGCGAAACGCTCGCGATCCCAGGGAATGGTGGCGCGCGAGAAGTAGAGCGCGTAGCCCTGCGCGTCCATCACGACCTTCACCGCATTGGGGTTGAATGCCTCTTCGGCGCTGTCGATCGGCACCGCCAACGTCGCCATGCCGGCCTGGCTGCCCGCCAGGTTTTCCGCCACCTGCCGCACGATAACGGGTGGGATCAGCGGCTCATCGCCCTGCACGTTAACGATGATCTGGTCGTCGGCAAAGCCGTAGTGCGCGATCACTTCCGCCAAACGCTCGGTGCCGGAATGGTGATCCGGGCTGGTCATGCACACTTCGCCGCCGGCGGCTTCTACCGCTTTGGCGACTTCAGGGTGATCGGTCGCCACGATGACCCGGCTGGCGCCGGACTCACGGGCGCGTTCCATCACGTGCACCACCATCGGCTTGCCGTGAATATCGGCCAGCGGTTTGCCCGGCAAACGGGTTGAGGCGTAGCGGGCGGGAATAATAGCGATAAAACTCATGCGTGCTTCTCGTCCAGCGACAGCGCACGCGCTTCATTTTCCAACAGCACCGGAATGCCGTCGCGCAGCGGGTAAGCCAACCCGTCCGCTTTGCACACCAGCTCCTGGTTTTCTTTATTGAAATAGAGTTTGCCGTTGCATACCGGGCAGGCAACGATTTCGAGTAAACGGTGGTCCATGCATCCTCCGCAAGGGGATAGGTCATCTGGGAAGGCTGTGAGGATAGCATAACGCCCGGCCTCAGGTTAATCATCGGCGGCGCCAAGCCGCCGATATTTCCTCATGGCGCCCGCGCAATGGCTTGAACTGCGGCGCCACACGGCGTAGAATTTTGTGATTAAAATCACAAAAAAGACCGTAATACGTGATCAAACGTCTGCATAAAATCATCGCTCTGTTCGCTAACTTCAGCCACTGAGCCCCCTTTGTAACGAGCGGCGCTTAACTTCGTTTTACCCCACCGACGGCGTCGCTCGTTATCCCACTTCCCAGCCGGCTCCCCATTCAGCGGCCAACGCCGCCGGAATGTCGCCCAGCGCAACGCGTTGCGCGCCGTGCCAATGAGCCGTGCGCGCGATGGCTTGCCGGATATCCTGCGTTCGCTGTTTGCCGAAGCGCACCTGCGGCTCCGCATGGAAACTGATGATCTCGAAGATGCCCTGGCGTCGGTGAGCCTTGGCATCAATCCGCCCCACCAGGTCGCCTCGATGCAGCACTGGCAACGTGAAGTAACCGTAGCGGCGTTTTTCTTTCGGCGTGTAACACTCCAGCCGATAGTCAAAGTTGAACAGCTCCAGCGCCCGACGACGATCCCACACCACCGGATCAAAAGGCGACAACAGGCTGGTGACCGTCGATTTGAGTTTGCCCTGCTCCGCCAGCGGCAGCAGTTCCGCCAGTGATTCATGCACATAAAACGGCCCTTCCAGCCCCTCGACCCGCACCGGCATAATCTCGCCCTGCTCCTGCAGCGCTGCCAGCAAGGCTTTTGGCGCCACGCGCTTCAGCCGATAGTAGTCCGCCAACCACTCGGCGCGGAAAATGCCCAGATAGCGGCAGGTGCGGCACAGCATCTGCCGGCGCGCCTGTTCCACGGGCAGCGCATGCCGCGCATCGTCCCAGGCCGGCAGCAGCCTTTCGGTCAGATCGTAAACCCGGTGGAAATTGCGACGTTCGGCCACCATCAGCTTGCCGGCGGTAAACAGGATCTCCAGATGCCGTTTCTCCGGTTTCCAGTCCCACCACCCGCTGTTGCCCTTCTTCTCGGCGCTGAAATCCGCGGAGCGCACCGGCCCCTGTTGTTCGATGTGCCGCAGCAAGCTGTCCATCGCCGCCTGGTGCTGCTGCACCCAGTCGGCGGAGTATTTCCAGCCCATATCATGCGGCGCCAGCATCCGGTGGCGCAGCAGACCAAAATCTTCGATCGGCAGGAAACAGGCCTCGTGCGCCCAATACTCGAACAGCTTGCGGCCGGCGAGCGCCTGCTCAAGCCACTCCGGCTGATAGGCTCCCAAACGGCTGAACAGCACCAGATACGGGCTGCGAGCAACGACGCTAATGGTATCGATTTGTAACAGCCCCATGCGCTGGATCGCACTCACGACATCATCGGGCCGAGCCTGGCGTTTAAGCGGAGAAAGCAGCCCCTGGGCGGCAAGGTGCAGCGCGCGAGCGGCGGTAAGGGAAATGGTCGGGGTGGTCATCCTGATATCCGTGGCGAGTAGGCAATGGCCTGATAATAGTGGATATCGCGGGATTTATCTTCGCCAGTGCTTGCGGGTGGCGACACCGGCACTGGCGAGGAAGGAGGATGCGATCAGAACGCGATAACGTCTGCCGCGGACAGCCCATGCGAGCTGCGATAGATCGAGAACTCAACGTTCTGACCTTCGTTCAACGACTTATTTTTGGTGTTGGCGATAGCGTTGCGATTGACATAGATTTCGTCGCTGCCATCTACCGGTGAAATAAAACCATAGCCTTCGGCCTGATTAAACCATTTCACACGGCCCATTTTTAACACAGTATTTTTAAACATAACTTATATCCTTTTACTTGAGCATCCTTGACAACGTCATTTTTTATATTGTCTGGACGCTACCAGCCCATCCTAAAGTTTTTCGTAACAAACCTCTCGTGAGCAAAAAATTAAAAAACCCGCACTAAGGCGGGCTTGTTGAACTTAATATCTTCCGCATGACTCAGCGCTGAAGCGTCACCATGGTTGTATTAAGATCTCTTTATACGCGTTCCCTGTCTTCTTACAGAGCAACTACGTTGGCGGCAGCCGGCCCGCGCGGGCTGTCCTGGATGGTGTACTCGACGCGCTGGCCTTCAGCCAGGGTCTTGAAACCGTCGGTCATGATTGCGGAGAAGTGTACGAATACATCTTTGCCGCCATCGTGCTGCTCAATGAAACCAAAACCTTTGCTTTCGTTGAACCACTTAACTTGACCCGTCTTCTTAGACATTACTTTTACCTTTAAATATATTTACAAAATCTGCCATAAGAGGCAATTGCGGCCATTTCAGAAACATTACTTATGGGAGGTACTTAGAAGGTTCGTCTTTGAAGCGGAATCGGATGATAACGTTTTTGGAGGAACTGCTTAACTCTAAACTCGAACATAAATAGGTCTGGATTACAGGCCGACTTGCATTTACTCATAAAAATGGTGAATGCACAAGGGGTTTATTGCATTAAATTCATAAATACGCCGAATTTATTTTTATCCCTCTGAATATGCATGACTTAATTTAACGCTCGCCGCGACCGAACCATCGCATTCCCCTCCTCACCGGGGCATCATTTGTCCGTCCGTGCGCTGCAAATGAGAGCTAACGCATAAAACTCTAATATGCTTGCCACGTCTATAACAAATCCCAAATCAGATGGCTAAACTTGAGGGGAAAACAAGGCAGACGGCTTTTTCGCCAGCACTTTTGCCGCTAAAAACACTATTTTTCAGATTATGCTGAATCAAGGAGCTATGCGCATGACCGCCCAGCAGTTCGTTTCACCTAATGAAATCCGCGCCAGATTCTCTCACGCGATGTCGGACATGTACCAAAAGGAGGTACCGCTGTACGGCGATCTGCTGGAACTGGTGGCGGAAACCAACCGACAGGTTCTGCGCGAAGATGCCGCACTGGCTCATCAACTGCAAATCACCGGCGAGATCGAACGCCTTGCGATGGAGCGCCACGGCGCGATCCGGGTCGGCACGGCGGACGAACTGGCCACCCTGCGCCGTCTGTTCCGGGTGATGGGCATGGCGCCGGTCGGTTACTATGATCTGTCGGTGGCGGGCGTTCCCGTGCACTCGACCGCCTTTCGCGCCGTACACGAAGACGCCCTGCAAATCAGTCCGTTCCGCGTGTTTACCTCCCTGCTGCGCCTGGAGCTGATAGAAGATCCCGCGCTGCGTGAGCTGGCTGAGCGCTTGCTGGCGCGCCGCCGCATCTTTACCGATCGCGCGTTGGAACTGATCGCGCTGCAGGAAGCGCAAGGCGGGCTGAATGAGGTGCAGGCGCAAGAATTTGTCGAACAAGCGCTGGAAACCTTCCGCTGGCACAACCAGGCGACGGTCAGCGCCGAAGAATACCGGCAGTTGCACGATCAGCATCGCCTGATCGCCGACGTGGTGGCGTTTAAAGGGCCGCATATCAATCATCTGACACCGCGCACGCTGGATATCGATCGCGTTCAGCAGGCGATGCCCGCCCGCGGCATTACGCCCAAGGCGGTCATCGAGGGCCCGCCGCGTCGCCGTCGCGCGATCCTGCTGCGCCAGACCAGCTTCAAGGCGTTGGAAGAACGCGTCGATTTCGTCGAGCATGACGGCCGCGTCGTCGCCGGTCATCATACCGCGCGCTTCGGCGAGATTGAACAGCGCGGTGTGGCGCTGACGACTAAAGGAAGAGAACTCTACGACCGCCTGCTGAAGGCCACCAACGATGCGCTGCAGGCGCCGCCGAGCGAGAAAAATGCCGAACGCTATTATCAGCTGCTGGAAGAAAACTTCCGGGCGTTTCCGGATGATTACGCCACGCTGCGCGAGCAACAGCTGGCCTGGTTCCGCTATTTCCCGACCGAATGCGGCCTGGCGGCCAAAGAATCACTGGATAAGCACAGCACCCTGGAGCAACTGATCGAGAAAGAACACGTTCGCTTCCAGCCACTGGTATATGAAGATTTTCTGCCGGTCAGCGCGGCGGGGATTTTCCAATCGAATCTGGGGGACAGCCGCCATACACAGTACAATGCGGCGTCAAGCCGGGCAGCGTTTGAACAAGCGTTGGGCAGTGAGGTGATCGACGAGCTGGCGCTGTATCAGCAAACCCAGCAGCGCTCGCTGGAAGCCTGCGCGCAAGCCTTGGGGCTTGTCACGCTGGCATCCTGAGATTACTTGGACAGCAGGGACTCGATATCCTGCAGCAGTTGCTCAGCCTGAGCGGACGGTAGCACCGCATCAACCGGTAGATACCACCAATTGGGCTGGGCAAAGGCGCGACACTTCACCGCGTCCTTCTCCGTCATCAACAGCGTTTGATCTGCATTAACCAACGCCGCCAGCTGCGCCTGCTGATATTCCTGATGATCGGCAAACGCCACTTCCTGCACGACTTCGACGTTCAACTTTTCCAACGTCGCGAAGAAACGCGGCGGATGGCCGATACCCGCCATCGCCACCACGCGCGGCAGCTCGGCCGCCGGGCGACGTTCACCGCTCAGCAGGTTCACCGCATCACGCGCCTGCAGACGCATGGCAATTTCCCCGGCCTGCGCCACGCCGCCATTGGCGACGCGCGCATCGACGCTGCCAAGCCGCGCAGCGCGCTCGCGCATCGGCCCGGCCGGCAACCACCAGCCGTTACCGAACCGACGCACACCGTCGATGACCACCAGCTCGAAGTCACGCTGTAAAGCGTAGTGCTGCAAGCCGTCGTCGGTGATGATCACATCCAGCGGCTGTTGTTGCAGCAGAGCCTGCACCGCCTCGGCGCGCTTGGGCGCGATCGCCACGGGCGCCCCGGTACGCTGATAAATCAGCACCGGCTCATCGCCCGCCTCGCGGGTCGACGTATTCTGACCCAGCACCAGAGGATAGACCGCTGACTTGCCGCCGTAGCCGCGCGACACCACCCCAACTCGGTAGCCCCGTTGCTGCAGGTGCTCCACCAGCCAGATCACCATCGGCGTTTTGCCGTTGCCGCCGGCGGTGAGATTACCCACCACCACGACCGGCACCGGCGAACGCCAACTTTTACGCAGGCCGCAGCGGTAACTAAGGCGGATCAGCCAACTGAACAGGCCATACAGCCACGAGAGCGGCAATAGCGCCAGATAAAGCAGCGAACCGCCGGACCAGATGCGCTCAATCATTATTGACCAAACTGCATGCGGTGCAGCTGCGCATAGGCGCCCTGCCGTTCAAGCAACTCGGCGTGCTCACCGCGTTCGACGATGCGGCCGTCTTCCACTACCAGGATCTCGTCCGCCTTTTCAATAGTCGACAGACGGTGCGCGATCACCAGTGAAGTTCGGTCTTTCTGCAGTTCGTCCAGCGCGGCCTGAATGGCCCGCTCGGACTCGGTATCCAGCGCAGAGGTCGCCTCATCCAGGATCAGGATCGGGCAGTCACGCAGCAGCGCGCGCGCGATGGCGATGCGCTGGCGTTGGCCGCCGGACAGCATGACGCCGTTTTCACCGATCACCGTATCCAGGCCGTTTTCCATCTTGTTGATGAAGTCCATCGCGTACGCCATTTCGGCCGCTTTTTCGATCTGCTCGCGGCTGTATTCGCTCTCACGCGCATAGGCAATATTGTTGGCGATGGTGTCGTTGAACAGGTGCACGTTTTGCGAAACCAGGGCCACCTGATTACGCAGTGAAGCCAGGGTGTATTCGCGCAGATCGTGGCCATCCATCAGAATTTCGCCTTCCTGGATATCATAGAAACGCGTCAACAGGTTGGCGATGGTCGATTTCCCCGAACCGGAACGGCCCACCAGCGCTACGGTCTTGCCTTCGGCGATGTTCAGGTTGATATCACGCAGCGCCGGCGTTTCCTTGGACGGGTAGTAGAAGGTGACATTGCGGAATTCGATATCGCCTTTCGCGCGCTTCACTTCGCGGGTGCCGGTATCTTTTTCCTGTTCCATATCCAAAATGGAGAACAGCGTCTGGCACGCCGCCATCCCGCGTTGGAACTGGGCATTGACGTTGGTCAGCGACTTCAGCGGACGCATCAGCGCAATCATCGACGAGAACACCACGGTAATGGTACCGGCGGTCAGGGTTTCCATCACGCTTGGGAAGCTGGCGGCAAACAGCACGAACGCCAGCGCCAGCGAAGCGATCAGCTGAATGATCGGATCGGAAATCGAAGACGCGGAAACCAGCTTCATGCCTTGCTGACGCATGCGGTTGCTGACCGAATTAAAGCGCTCGGTTTCCACCTGCTGGCCGCCGAAGATCAGCACTTCTTTATGGCCTTTCAGCATCTGTTCGGCGCTGGTGGTCACCTGCCCCATCGTGTTCTGCATGTTCTTGCTGATGTTGCGGAAACGCTTGGACACCAGGCGAATGGCAATGGAGACGATCGGCGCCAGCACGATCAGGATCACCGACAACTGCCAGCTGTAATAGAACATCATGATGAACAGGCCAATGATCGAAGCCCCTTCGCGCACCACGGTCACCAGCGCGCTGGAAGAGGAGGAAGCCACCTGTTCGGAATCATAGGTAATGCGCGACAACAGGGTCCCGGTGGACTGTTGATCGAAGAAGGCCACCGGCATTCTCATCATGTGGCCAAACAGGCGGCGGCGCATCTGCATCACCACCATGCCGGAAACCCAGGAAATGCAGTAGCTTGAAACAAAGCTGGTTACGCCGCGCATCAACATCAGCGCGATGACGGCCAACGGCATCCACACCAGCACGCTGCTGTCGGTTTTTCCAAACCCATCGTCCAATAGCGGTTTAAGCAGAGACAGCATCAGCGTGTCCCCCGCTGCGTTCATAATCAACGCAATGGCGGCTACAATCAGCCCGGTCTTAAAAGGAGTGATCATCGGCCAGAGTCGACGGAATGTCTGCCAGGTCGAGAGATCTTTATCATTCATCATGCAAATACCAGCATCGGAAGAAATAGCGGCCTATTTTACTCATTATCACCCTCTACGCCAAACCGCTGATGGTACCAACGGGGCATTAATTGTTCGCGAAAGCCTTTAATTTGCCAATCGTTGTCGAAAAAAAGTACCGATAACTGGCCGGAGCGCGTCGTATCGCGCCATATAATGCCATTTGCCCGGTATCTGGCGACCACTTTACGCGCCGGCAAACGCCATTTGTTGTAACGAGATGCTGACGCCAATGCCGCCTGAGGATTAACCGCGCGCAGAAACGGCGGCGTTGAAGAGGTTCGGCTGCCATGATGCCCTACCTGCAACACCGTCGCCGCCAAGCGATCGCGCCGCAATCGGAGCAGCTGCGCCTCCGCCTTTTTTTCCGCATCACCGGTAAGCAGCAGGCTGTGTTTCCCGTCGTCGATACGGATCACGCAAGAGTCGTCATTGCCCGGCTTTTTACGCGTTTTCGGCGGCCACAGCACTTCGAATTGCAACCCTTGCCAGCGCCAGCGCTCACCGGCGACGCAGGGCAAGTGCCCCTCCCCGCGCATCGGGCTGCGTACCGTAGCCCCTGGAAACGCCCGTCGCACCGTCGGCAGGCCACCGGTATGATCGAGATGATCATGGCTGATAATGATCTGTTCCAATTCAATCCCCCGCCAGTTCAACATTGGCAAAATATGCCGTTCGGCGGCGCTGCCGCCCGGCCAACGCTCGCCGGTATCGTACAGTATTCCCTTGCCGTTTCGCTCAATGACCACCGCCAAGCCGTGCCCGACATCGAGCATATCGACTCGCCAGCGGTATCCCGGCTCTTTTTCCCGCCACAGCACACAGCATATCGCTACCGTCGCCAGCCCCGGTGCATAACGCCGCCACCAATGAAAGCGCCAACAGACGACGATGAGCCACCCCGCCGCGCTGGCCAGCAGCGAGGCAGCCCCCAGATCCACCCAACCGCGTTGCAGGTAATGCAGCGGCACAAACACCCAGTGCAGCGTGAAGTCCGCCAGCCACCATAGCCCGTAGCTTAACGAGGGAAAGAAGCCAAATATCACCGCCAGCAAAATCAGCGGCACCGTCACCAATGAGACAATAGGTACCGCCCACAGATTGGCGGGTAGCGAGGTCAACGTCAGGCCCAGAAACAGCGCGGCCTGCATCGGCACCAGCAGCAGCGTCATGCCGAGCTGAATATGCAGCCAGCGCACCGGCGCCCAATACCAGGCCGACCGGAATCGCTCACCGAGCGGCGCCCATTCAAACCAAAAAATCAGGCAACCTACCGCCAGCACCGACAGCCAGAAACTGTCTGACAATACCGCCAGCGGATCGCACAGCAAAATCAGCCCGATACACCATAGCCACACCTGCCAGGAAGAACAATGAACGCCGCGCAGGCGCAGCAACATCCACAATGTCATGGCCAACACGGTACGCACCGCCGGCGGCTGGGCGCCCACCAACCAGACATAGATCAGCGTCGCCACCCAGCCCGCGACCAGGGGAAAACGATAGCCAATCAGATGGGAGGGAAGAAAAAACTGCAGCGCCCGCAGCGCAGCCCAGAACAAAATGGCGACCATCGCCACATGAAGCCCTGAAATGGCCATTAAGTGCGCAATGCCGGTTTTCAGCATCAGCGTGCGTAAAGGCTGTTCCAGCGCGGTTCGCTCCCCAAACGCCAGCGCCAACAATACCGCCTTGTAACGCAGCTCACCGATGTTGGTTTCCGCATGGCTGATTATGCGCTGACGCAGGCTACAATCGCCATCCAGCAAACGGGCCTGCCTGACCAGGCCCGTCAACGGCTGGCGCTGTGCGATCGCCCAACGTTGGCTGTCGAAGCCCCCTTCATTGAGCTTGCCGTGCACCGGCCGCAAGCGCAGTTTCAATTGCCAACGCTGCCCGGCGCACAGCCGCTGCTGTTCCGGGGCCCATAGTGTGGTAAACATCAATGCAGGCGCCAGCCAATGGCCATCGATCCGCTCGATACGCATTAGCGTCTGCTTGCTGGCGGCCGGATTCAACGCGATGCTGCTTACCTGCACCACCGCCGTCACTTCCGGCCCGCGGCTCAAACGCTCCATTTGCCCTATCAGGCTTCCGGCATTGAAAACCGCCCACGCGAACCCCAACCCCAGGCAGGCCAAATAACGGCAGAATGGCCTGCGCGTACGCAGCAGTAAACAGACAACAAGCAAAAGCGGCCACAGCTGCCATTGCTCAGGCAACTGCGGTAAAACCAATAGCGGCAGGATGCCGCAGATAACGGCAAATATCGCCAGATCCAGCGAAATTTTGATCGCTTTTCTCCCATCGGCTCCGCCATGAGCAAAGACGCGTCACGGCAAGCAAGCAGGATCATTCAGGCGACACGTCGCCGCCAGCGGGCTTTAACGAAGATGCGCTGAACATGGCAGGATAAGAGAGATCTATGCAGGAGCCACATCGTAAATGCGGCGCAGTACGCAACTCGCTAGCATATCGCGGCGAATTGCAGGCAAAAAAAACGGCGCCTTACAGGCACCGTTTTATATTCTTTTCAAGCAACAACGCTATGAGCAGTCAGCGACTAGCCATAGATATTGGCGCGGTCACGCAACTCTTTGCCTGGTTTGAAGTGAGGAACGTACTTGCCGTCCAGCTCAACTTTGTCACCGGTTTTCGGGTTGCGACCTACACGCGGGGCACGGTAGTGAAGAGAAAAACTGCCGAATCCGCGGATCTCAATGCGTTCGCCCTCGGCCAGCGTAGCGGCCATGTGCTCAAGCATCTCTTTCACTGCATCCTCAACGGCCTTCGCCGGAATATGAGATTGCTGGCCAGCAAGTCTTTCAATAAGTTCAGACTTGGTCATAGTACCTCCAAGCTTTGCAGCTAAACTACCGTATCGGGGCGGTCAGAGACCGCCCCCCGTCATTACTCGCCTTTAGCCGCTTTGAAAGCTTCAGCCATTGCGTTAGAGAAGTTGCCTTCTTCCTGTTTGTTGTTAACAGTTGCGATGGCGTCTTTCTCGTCAGCTTCGTCCTTAGCACGTACGGACAGGCTTACAACGCGGTTCTTACGGTCAACGCCGGTGAATTTAGCTTCAACTTCGTCACCTACGTTCAGAACCAGAGTTGCATCTTCAATGCGGTCGCGAGAGGCTTCAGATGCACGCAGGTAACCTTCTACGCCGCCTGCCAATTCAACTGTAGCACCTTTGGCGTCAACTGCAGTGACTTTACCAGTAACAATAGCACCTTTCTTGTTCATAGACAGGTAGTTATTGAACGGGTCTTCAGCCAGTTGCTTCACGCCCAGGGAGATACGCTCGCGCTCTGCGTCAACTTGCAGAACAACCGCAGCGATTTCGTCGCCTTTCTTGTATTCACGTACTGCTTCTTCGCCTGCAACGTTCCAGGAGATGTCAGACAGGTGAACCAGGCCGTCGATGCCGCCGTCCAGGCCGATGAAGATACCGAAGTCAGTGATAGACTTGATTTTACCTTCAACGCGGTCGCCCTTGTTGTGGGTCTCTGCGAACTGCTGCCATGGGTTGGATTTGCACTGCTTCAGGCCCAGGGAGATACGACGACGTTCTTCATCGATGTCCAGAACCATCACTTCCACTACGTCGCCCACGTTAACAACTTTGGACGGATGGATGTTTTTGTTGGTCCAATCCATTTCAGAAACGTGTACCAGACCTTCAACGCCTTCTTCGATTTCCACGAAGCAGCCGTAATCAGTCAGGTTGGTTACACGGCCAGTCAGCTTGGTGCCTTCTGGGTAACGTTTCGCGATAGCAACCCATGGATCTTCGCCCAGCTGTTTCAGGCCCAGGGATACACGAGTACGCTCGCGGTCGAACTTCAGCACTTTAACAGTGATTTCATCGCCAACGTTGACGATTTCGCTTGGATGCTTAACGCGTTTCCAAGCCATGTCAGTGATGTGCAGCAGGCCGTCTACGCCGCCCAGATCAACGAATGCACCGTAGTCAGTGAGGTTCTTAACGATACCTTTAACTTCCATGCCTTCCTGCAGGTTTTCCAGCAGTTGATCGCGCTCAGCGCTGTTCTCGGATTCGATAACCGCACGGCGAGAAACGACAACGTTGTTGCGCTTCTGATCCAGCTTGATGACTTTGAACTCAAGCTCTTTGCCTTCCAGGTGCAGAGTGTCACGTACCGGACGCACGTCAACCAGGGAACCTGGCAGGAACGCGCGGATGCCGTTCAGCTCGACGGTGAAGCCACCCTTCACTTTGCCGTTGATAACACCGGTTACAGTCTCAGCTTCTTCGTAGGCTTTTTCCAGCGTGATCCAAGCTTCGTGACGCTTAGCTTTCTCACGGGACAGCAGGGTTTCACCGAAGCCGTCTTCAACAGCATCCAGAGCAACGTCAACTTCGTCACCAACCTGGATTTCCAGCTCGCCCTGGGCGTTTTTGAATTGCTCAGCCGGGATGGCAGACTCAGATTTCAGACCGGCGTCAACCAGTACGATATCTTTGTCGATAGCAACAACGACGCCACGAACGATGGAACCCGGGCGGGTTTCGATTTCTTTTAAGGATTCTTCAAAGAGTTGAGCGAAAGATTCAGTCATGTTGTTAATCTTCAGGGTTCTTTAGTTTAACGTCCATTTAGCGTCCCGCCGAATGGGGTTGTTTCACATACCCCGCCATTGGCTCCATGCCGACAGGGTTTAAGGTTACAGGGGTAAAATTTTACCCGATATATTGCGATACCGCTATGACAAATATGACAAAAAGCCAATAGCGCCGCCGCGCTTATTGCTGCGGCAACGCCAACACTTTCTGTGCATACGTCAACGCCTGCCGGATCACTTCTTCTATCGACATGCTGGTAGAATCCAGCACGAGGGCGTCAGAAGCGGGCACCAGAGGCGCGATAGGCCGATTACGGTCACGGTCGTCCCGTTCCTTTATCTCGGCTAAAAGACGTTCAAAGTTAACATTAAAGCCCTTTTCCTGCAACTGCAGCATGCGGCGGTGCGCGCGCTCCTCCGAGCTGGCGTCGAGGAAAATCTTGACCGGCGCGTCCGGGAACACCACCGTGCCCATGTCGCGGCCATCGGCAATCAGGCCAGGCGCCTCGCGAAAAGCGCGCTGGCGGCGCAGCAACGCCTCGCGCACGCGCGGAAACGCCGCCGCTTGCGACGCGGTGTTGCCGACGGTTTCGGTGCGGATCTCATTGCTGACGTCCTCACCTTCCAAAATCACTTGCAGCTTACCGTCCTGGGCAACGAAGCGAACATCGAGATGTGCGGCCAGCGGAACCAGCGCTTCCTCAGAAGTGATATCCACCTGATGATGCAACGCCGCCAGCGCCAGCACGCGATAGATCGCGCCGGAATCCAGCAAACGCCAACCAAGGGACTCGGCCAACGCTTTACACAGCGTGCCTTTGCCTGCGCCACTTGGTCCATCAACGGTTATCACCGGGGCTGTAGCCGTCATTTCTCTCTCCTTCAGGTAGAAAACCTCACAGAGACACGGCGCGCTTCGACTCGAAGCCCGGGTGCTCTGTCACCTGCCCAATCAGGGGCAAATACGGTGGCGTATTATACGCTGCCCTACGGCGATCTGTTACCCTGGAACTGTCCGGTTGTTGAAAATAAGCGCACAACCGCGAAAAAGTATAGAAGAAACGCCGGTCGCCGGGGGTTAAAAACGATAAAGGCCCGCAAAGGGGCCTTAAAAGAAATGATCTGACGGTTACGCCGGCTGGCTGATGCGCGCCAGCTGTTCGAAATAGTCCGGGAAGGTTTTCGCGGTGCACTTCGGATCGAGGATCGTGACCGGGGTATCCGACAACGCCACCAGCGAAAAGCACATCGCCATGCGGTGATCGTTGTAGGTGCCGATCTCGGCGAACTGCAGTTTGGCCGGCGGCACGACGTGAATGTAGTCTTCGCCCTCGTCAACTTCCGCCCCCACTTTACGCAGCTCGGTGGCCATCGCCGCCAGACGGTCAGTTTCCTTCACCCGCCAGTTGTAGATATTGCGGATGGTGGTCGGCCCCTCGGCGAACAGCGCCGCGGTGGCGATGGTCATCGCCGCATCCGGAATGTGGTTCATATCCATATCTATGCCGCGCAGTTCACCGCGGCTGCACTCGATGAAATCGTCGCCCCAGGTGATGCGCGCCCCCATCTTCTCCAGCACATCGGCGAATTTGGTGTCACCCTGCACGCTTTTGCGACCGATGCCGGTCACGCGCACGGTGCCGCCTTTGATCGCCGCCGCCGCCAGGAAGTAGGACGCGGAAGAAGCGTCGCCTTCAACCAGATAGTCGCCCGGCGCGATATACGTCTGGCGCCCCTGAATATGGAACACCCGGTAATTGTCGTGGCTCGCCGATACGCCGAAGGTGCGCATCAGGTGCAACGTGATGTCGATGTACGGCTTGGAAACCAGCTCGCCTTTGATGTGGATTTGCGTATCCTGCGGCGCCAGCGGCGCGGTCATCAGCAACGCGGTCAGGAACTGGCTGGAGACGCTGCCGTCAACGGTGACGTCGCCGCCCTGGAAGCCGCCACGCAGGCGAATCGGCGGATAATCGGTCTGTTCGAGGTAATCAATTTGCGCCCCGCCCTGGCGCAACGCGTCCACCAAATGGCCGATCGGACGTTCTTTCATACGCGGTTCGCCGGTCAGCACCACGTCGCCTTCGCCGAGGCACAGCGCCGCCGCCAGTGGGCGCATCGCGGTGCCGGCGTTGCCGAGGAACAGTTCCAGCGGCTGGTCGGCCACCAGCGGCCCGGCCACGCCGGTGACTTCACACACGGTGCGGTCGGCGGAAAGCTGGTAGTTCACGCCCAAAGCCTGCAGCGCATTCAGCATATGACGCACATCGTCGCTGTCCAGCAGGTTGGTCAGCCGGGTCGTTCCCTCCGCCAGCGCCGCCAGCAGCAGAGCGCGGTTAGAAACGCTCTTCGAGCCGGGTAAGTTGACGGTGCCATTGACCAGGGCGACCGGTTGTAACGTCAGGGAATCCACCATGTGAACAAAACTCTCCAATTCTGATAAACGAAACGGCTCCGGAATAATGCCGGAGCCGCTTTAATGCAAAAGGACAACAGCCTGGTCAGCCCGCGCCCGGCGAGCTGACGGGATCAACCGTGACGACGCTCGAAATCGGTCATAAAGTCGGTCAGCGCCTGTACGCCGGCCAGCGGCATCGCATTGTAAATAGAAGCGCGCATACCGCCAACTACCCGGTGGCCTTTCAGCGCCTGCAGGCCGATGGCCTCGGCTTCGCTGAGGAACACCTTATCCAGCGCTGCATCGGCCAGCTGGAACGGCACGTTCATCCACGAGCGGTTGGCGATCGCCACCTGGCTGCGGTAGAAGTCGGATTTATCGATGGTCGCATACAGCAACTCGGCCTTGGCCTGATTGCGTTTTTGCATCTCCACCAGGCCGCCCTGCTCTTTCAGCCATTTGAACACCAACCCGGACAGGTACCAGGCGAAGGTCGGCGGGGTGTTGAACATCGAATCGTTCTCGGCCAACACGGTGTAATCGAGGATCGAGGGCACTTCTTTACGCGCCTTGCCCAACAGATCGTCACGCACAATCACCAGCGTCAGGCCGGCCGGGCCGATATTTTTCTGTGCGCCGGCGTAAATCACGCCGAAGCGGCTGACGTCGAGCGGGCGGGACAGGATGGTCGAGGAGTAATCGCCGATCACCACTTTGTCGCCGAAGTCCGGCGTTTCATCGATGGCTACGCCGTCGATGGTTTCATTTGGGCAATAATGCACGTAAGCCGCGTCGTTGCTCAGCTGCCACTCTTTCATCGGCTTGATGCCGCTCAGGCCGTCGATGCGGGTTTTCACGTCGATGACGTTCGGGGTGCAATACTTTTCCGCTTCCTTGATGGCGCTGTGCGCCCAATAGCCGCCGTCGATGTAGTCGGCGGTGGCCTTGTCGCCCAGCAGGTTCAGCGGCAGCGCGGCGAATTGCGCGCGGGCGCCGCCGTGGCAAAACAGCACTTTATAGTTGGAGGGGACTTTCAGCAGATCGCGCAGATCCTGTTCCGCCTGCTCGGCAACGGCGATGAATTCTTTGCTGCGGTGACTGATCTCCATCACTGACGTTCCCAGGCCGTGCCAGTTGCACAGTTCCTGTTCCGCACGACGCAACACTTCCACCGGCAGCATCGCCGGGCCAGAGCTAAAATTATAAACCTGAGTCATTTCCCCTCACCACATTCACTGTTCGCCGCAGAAAAGCGACCTGTCGAAAAGACGCCCGAAGTTAACGCTCGCGTTAACCAACCCTTCGGTTTTATCACTCACGCCCCATGGCTGCAACGCTTATTCGCCCGCCGGCGGCAAACAGGCGCGCCGGGTGATGACAGGCTCTGCGGTCGGCGCGTTTTTTTGGACGATAAAACCCTGCGACATGGGGAAATTCAGCGGGTTAACGCGGTGTTTTATGCTGTATTCAGCCGAGATGGCTGCGGGAGCCCGGACGGCCCCCGCAGGAGAGAAAACGATCAGTACTGATTGAACATTTGCTGGATCTGCTTCGCATCTTTCGTTTGCGTCAACGCCAGCTGCAGCAGAATGCGGGCCTTTTGCGGATTCAGCGTGCCGGCGGCCACGAAGCCGTACTTGGCGTCGTCCACTTCCGCATCCTCCGTGGTGGCGCCGGTCGGCACGCGCGAAGAACGCACTACCGCCACGCCGCTGTGCGCCGCCGTCGCCAGGGTGTCGAACACGGTTTTATACAGGTTGCCGTTGCCGACCCCGGCGCTGACGATGCCCTGGTACCCTTCGGCGATCAACGCCTTGACCGGCGCATCAGAGGCGTTGGCGTAGTTGTAAATGATGCCGACCTTCGGCAGTTCGTTCAGCTTGCTGACGTCGAACGGCGTCTCCCGGGTGTGCTTGCGCTGCGGCGAACGCTGATAATCGATCTTGCCGTTGTGGATATACCCGAGCGGGCCGAAGTTCGGCGACTGGAAGGTTTGCACGGCGGTGGTGCTGGTTTTGGTGACATCTCGTGCGTCCAGCACGCTGTCGTTCATCGCCACCAGCACCCCGCGGTTGGCCGATTGCGGATCCGCCGCCGTCACCACCGCGTTATACAGATTGAACGGGCCGTCGGCGCTCATCGCCGTCGCCGGCCGCATCGCCCCGACCAGCACTACCGGCTTGTCGCACTTCACCGTCAGATCGAGGAAATAGGCCGTCTCTTCCAGCGTATCGGTGCCGTGGGTGATGACGAAGCCGTCGGTTTTGCCGCAGTCGGCGTCAATTTTCTTCGCCAACGTCAGCCAGACCTGATCGTTCATGTCCTGCGAGCCGATGTTAACCACCTGCTCCCCCTGCACGTTGGCGATGTTCTTCAGCGCCGGCACCGCATCGACCAGCGCCTCGACGCCCAGTTTGCCCGCGGTATAGTTGGATTTCGTCGCCGAATCGCCGCCGCCGGCGATGGTGCCGCCGGTCGCCAGCAGGGTGATGTTGGGCAGCGCCAGCGCCGAGGCGCTGACGCCGGTCAACAAAAGGGTTAACACGCTGAGTTTCACTGATTTCATTAGATTTCTCCGTGACAGATAACTCGCTGAATTATGGCCTTTATCCTTAAAAAAACTGTGACTTTGCCGCCGCTTTAGGAATACGTGGAGCTCCAGCGTAAAACCCCGTATCATTGCGCGTTTTTAGTACGCGCAAAAAGTGAAGACAATGACGCAAACTTTTATCCCCGGTAAAGACGCCGCCCTGGAAGATTCCATCGCCCGTTTCCAGCAGAAACTGAGCGATCTCGGTTTCAACATCGAAGAAGCCTCCTGGCTGAACCCGGTGCCGCACGTATGGTCGGTGCACATTCGCGATCGCGATTGCCCGCTGTGCTTCACCAACGGCAAAGGCGCCAGCAAAAAAGCCGCGTTGGCCTCTGCGCTGGGTGAATATTTCGAGCGCCTGTCCACCAACTACTTCTTCGCCGATTTCTATCTGGGCAAGCAGATCGCCGAAGGCGACTTCGTGCACTACCCGAATGAGAAATGGTTCCCGATCCCGGCGGACGATGCGCTGCCGGCCGGCATCCTCGACGAGCGTCTGCACGCCTTCTACGATCCGCAACAAGAGCTGAGCGCCAGCGATCTTGTCGATCTGCAGTCCGGCAATGCCGATCGCGGCATCTGCGCGCTGCCGTTCACCCGTCAGTCCGATCAGCAAACGGTATACATTCCGATGAACATCATCGGCAACCTGTATGTTTCCAACGGCATGTCCGCCGGCAACACCGCCAACGAAGCGCGCGTGCAGGGCCTGTCGGAAGTGTTCGAGCGCTATGTGAAAAACCGCATTATCGCCGAATCCATCAGCCTGCCGGCGATCCCGGACGAGGTGCTGAACCGCTACCCGGGCGTGGTGGAAGCCATCGCCAAGCTGGAAGAGGAAGGTTTCCCAATCCTCTCCTACGACGCCTCGCTGGGCGGCAACTACCCGGTGATCTGCGTGGTGCTGTTCAACCCGACCAACGGCACCTGCTTCGCCTCGTTCGGCGCGCACCCGGACTTCGGCGTGGCGCTGGAGCGCACGGTGACCGAACTGCTTCAGGGCCGCAGCCTGAAAGATCTCGACGTGTTCACCGCGCCGACCTTCGATGACGAAGAAGTGGCGGAACACACCAACCTGGAAACGCACTTCATCGACTCCAGCGGCCTGATCTCGTGGGATCTGTTCAAGCAGGACGCGGACTATCCGTTCGTTGACTGGAACTTCAGCGGCAGCACGCAGGAAGAGTTCGCCACCCTGATGAGCATCTTCGACAAAGAAGACGCGGAAGTGTACATCGCCGACTACGAACACCTGGGCGTCTACGCTTGCCGCATCATCGTGCCGGGCATGTCCGATATCTACCCGGCGGAAGACCTGCTGCTGGCCAACAACAGCATGGGCGCGCACCTGCGCGATACGCTGCTGGCGTTGCCGGGCAGCGAGTGGGAGCCGGAAGAATACCTGGCGCTGATCGAGCAGTTGGACGACGAAGGGCTGGACGATTTCACCCGCGTACGCGAACTGCTGGGCATTGCCAGCGGCAAAGACAACGCCTGGTATACCCTGCGCGTGGGCGAGCTGAAGTCGATGCTGGCGCTGGCGGGCGGCGATCTGGATCAGGCGCTGATTTGGACCGAATGGACGCAGGACTTCAACGCCTCGGTGCTGAGCCCGGCGCGCAGCAACTACTACCGTTGCCTGCAAACGCTGTTGCTGCTGGCGCAGGAGCCTGAGCGCGAAGCGGCGCAATACTATACCGCGTTCGTGAAAATGTACGGCCAGGAAGCGGTGGACGCGGCCTCGGCCGCCATCAGCGGTGAAGAGCGCTTCAACGGGCTGTTCGCCGTCGATGCCGATCTGAAGGCGTTGCCGGCCCATCAGGCGCTGCTGGCGGCCTACGAGAAGCTGCAGGCGGCCAAGCGCCGTCACTGGGCCAAGGCCTAATCGCCATTGGGGGTACCGCCACTTTTGGGGTACCCTCCCCGGTCAAACGCCGCACTCCGCTGCGGCGTTTTCATTTTGCGGTTTATTTCAACGCATTCTGTTTTATTTTCCCGCAGGAAAATAGGCGGTTAAACGAGCATAAGAATAAATAAACCGGCGATTGTTGCCGGACGGTGAAATAATAATTAACCGATAATTAAACTTTCAGCGACGAACGGCGACAAAACGCCTAAAAATTTAACTTTGACACCCTCGGCACACCGGGTGAATTCAAAAAAAATTGCAAACATTAAAAAATTGTTTTTTGTTTAAATTCAATAAATTAACCATAAAAACCACACAGAAAGCATGCCATTTTGGCGCTCTACTTCCCCGCCTTATGATCCAAATCAAATTTTCCCCTATACTGCTTTGCTAGTATCTCATTGCGTTGTTTTAACCCTTAAGAGCGAGAGTTAGTTTGAAAACTGACAGCCCATTCGATCTGATTTTACCTGCGGCAACGGCGAAAATCGCTGAAGATGCCGGCGTGTATAAAGCCACCAAACATCCGCTGAAAACGTTTTATTTGGCGATCACCGCCGGTGTCTTCATTTCCATCGCCTTCGTTTTCTACATCACGGCGACCACCGGCACCGCCGGCGTGCCTTTCGGACTGGCTAAACTGGTCGGCGGCATCTGTTTCTCTCTCGGGTTAATGCTGGTGGTGGTGTCGGGCGCCGACCTGTTCACCTCTACCGTGCTTATCGTCATCGCCAAGGCCAGCGGCCGCATCAGCTGGGGCCAACTGGGTGCCAACTGGCTGAACGTTTATCTCGGCAACCTGGTCGGCGCGCTGTTCTTCGTGGCGCTGATCTGGTTCTCCGGCGAGTATATGGTCGCCAACGGCCAGTGGGGCCTGAATGTTCTGCAAACCGCGGACCACAAGCTGCATCACACCTTTATCGAAGCCGTCTGCCTCGGCATTCTGGCTAACCTGATGGTCTGCCTGGCGGTCTGGATGAGCTACTCCGGCCGTACCCTGACCGACAAGATGCTCGCCATGGTGCTGCCGGTAGGTATGTTTGTCGCCAGCGGCTTCGAACACAGCATCGCCAACATGTTTATGATCCCTATGGGCATCGTGGTCAAACACTTCGCCACGCCGGAATTCTGGCAAGCCGTAGGGGCGGTACCTGAGCAATTCGCTCATCTGACAGTAAGCAATTTCATCATCGACAACCTGATTCCGGTCACCATTGGTAACATCATCGGCGGCGGTCTGCTGGTTGGGTTGACTTACTGGGTAATTTATCTGCGCGGGGGCCGCGAACAGCACTAAGCTGTGAGTTACCGCGCGCAGAGTTAGAAATCCACAATCAAAGGTAGGTGTACAATGACCGAACTTAACGAGAAATTAGCCAACGCTTGGGAAGGTTTCAGCAAGGGTGACTGGCAGAATGAAGTCAACGTTCGTGACTTCATCCAGAAAAACTACACGCCTTATGAAGGTGACGAATCCTTCCTGGCTGGCGCAACTCAAGCCACCACCACCTTGTGGGACAAGGTTATGGAAGGGATCAAACTGGAAAACCGCACTCATGCGCCGGTTGATTTCGACACCAACGTTGCTTCAACCATCGTTTCTCACGACGCGGGTTACATCGCCAAAGAGCTGGAAACCATCGTGGGTCTGCAGACCGACGCCCCTCTGAAACGCGCGCTGATCCCGTTCGGCGGCATCAAAATGGTCGAAGGTTCGTGCAAAGTGTACGGCCGCGAACTGGATCCGCAGCTGAAAAAAGTGTTCACCGAATACCGTAAAACCCACAACCAGGGCGTATTCGACGTTTACACCAAAGACATCCTGAACTGCCGTAAATCCGGCGTGCTGACCGGTCTGCCAGACGCTTACGGCCGTGGCCGCATCATCGGCGACTACCGCCGCGTGGCGCTGTACGGCATCGACTTCCTGATGGCCGACAAGCTGAACCAGTTCAAATCGCTGCAGGAAAAACTGGAAAACGGCGAAGACCTGGAAATGACCATCCAGCTGCGCGAAGAGATCGCTGAACAGCATCGCGCTCTGGCTCAGATCAAAGAGATGGCCGCCAAATACGGTTACGACATCTCCGGCCCGGCCACCAGCGCCCAAGAAGCGGTGCAGTGGACCTACTTCGGCTACCTGGCCGCGGTGAAATCCCAGAACGGCGCCGCCATGTCCTTCGGCCGCGTGTCCACCTTCCTCGACGTGTTCATCGAACGCGACATCAAGGCGGGCAAACTGACCGAAGAGCAAGCGCAGGAACTGATCGACCACCTGGTGATGAAACTGCGTATGGTGCGCTTCCTGCGTACCCCTGAGTACGATGAACTGTTCTCCGGCGACCCAATCTGGGCGACCGAATCCCTGGCCGGTATGGGCGTCGACGGCCGTACCCTGGTCACCAAAAACAGCTTCCGCTTCCTGAACACCCTGTACACCATGGGGCCGTCTCCGGAGCCGAACATGACCATCCTGTGGTCTGAGAAGCTGCCGCTGAACTTCAAGAAATTCGCGGCGAAAGTGTCCATCGACACCTCTTCCGTACAGTACGAAAACGACGACCTGATGCGTCCTGACTTCAACAACGATGACTACGCCATCGCCTGTTGCGTCAGCCCGATGATCGTCGGTAAGCAAATGCAGTTCTTCGGCGCCCGCGCCAACCTGGCGAAAACCATGCTGTACGCCATCAACGGCGGCGTTGACGAGAAACTGAAAATGCAGGTCGGCCCGAAAGAAGCGCCGATGATGGACGAAGTGCTGGACTATGACAAAGTCATGGCCCGCATGGACCACTTTATGGATTGGCTGGCCAAGCAGTACGTGACCGCGCTGAACATCATTCACTACATGCACGACAAGTACAGCTACGAAGCTGCGCTGATGGCGCTGCATGACCGTGACGTTTATCGCACCATGGCTTGCGGCATCGCCGGTCTGTCCGTTGCGGCCGACTCCCTGTCCGCCATCAAGTACGCGAAAGTCACCACCATTCGCGACGAAGACGGCCTGGCTATCGACTTCAAAGTGGAAGGCGAATATCCGCAGTTCGGTAACAACGACGCCCGCGTCGATGACATCGCCTGCGACCTGGTGGAACGTTTCATGAAGAAAATTCAGAAACTGCGCACCTACCGCAACGCGGTACCGACTCAGTCCGTACTGACCATCACCTCCAACGTGGTGTACGGCAAGAAAACCGGTAACACCCCGGATGGCCGCCGCGCAGGCGCACCGTTCGGTCCAGGTGCCAACCCGATGCACGGTCGCGATCAGAAAGGTGCAGTCGCCTCCCTGACCTCGGTAGCCAAACTGCCGTTTGCCTACGCGAAAGACGGGATCTCCTACACCTTCTCCATCGTGCCTAACGCGCTGGGTAAAGACGACGACGTGCGTAAAGCCAACCTGGCAGGCCTGATGGATGGTTACTTCCACCATGAAGCCTCCATCGAGGGCGGCCAGCATCTGAACGTCAACGTAATGAACCGCGAAATGCTGCTGGATGCGATGGAAAATCCTGAGAAATACCCTCAGCTGACCATCCGCGTTTCCGGTTACGCCGTGCGCTTCAACTCGCTGACCAAAGAGCAACAGCAGGACGTCATTACTCGTACCTTCACTCAAACGATGTAATAACGCCGACCGGGCGGGAAACCGCCCGGTGCCAACGTCGGGGCCGGTTCTGCCGGCCCTTTTCTCCCACCGCTCTCCCCTGACTCTGTGCGAGTCTGTTTTGCCGGACATCTATACTGAATGGATAGCCGGCAAAACAGTTATCCGGCAACTGACCGGCCGACAGGCATCATTACCCCCGGTGGCGGATCCCCCGCCGCTGCATCGCAGATACCTGGCCGGCGGCCACGCGCCTATTTTTAGACTGCGTTTGACAGTCCATATTGGAGAAAACCCCGCAATGTCAGTAACTGGTCGCATCCACTCCTTCGAATCCTGCGGCACCGTCGATGGGCCCGGGATCCGCTTTATCGTCTTCTTCCAGGGCTGCCTGATGCGCTGCCTCTATTGCCATAACCGTGACACCTGGGACACCCACGGCGGCAAAGAAGTGACCGTCGAAGAGCTGATGAAAGACGCGGTGGCCTACCGCCACTTCATGAACGCTTCCGGCGGTGGCGTGACCGCGTCCGGCGGCGAGGCGATCCTGCAGGCTGAATTCGTGCGCGACTGGTTCCGCGCCTGTCATGCCGAAGGCATCAACACCTGCCTGGACACCAATGGCTTCGTGCGCCGCTACGATCCGGTGATCGACGAATTGCTGGACACCACCGATCTGGTGATGCTGGATCTGAAACAGATGAACGACGAGATCCACCAGAATCTGGTCGGCGTCTCCAACCACCGCACGCTGGAATTCGCCCGCTATCTGGCGAAACGCAACCAGCGCACCTGGATCCGTTACGTGGTGGTGCCGGGCTGGTCAGACGACGATAAATCGGCGCACCTGCTGGGCGAGTTCACCAAAGACATGACCAACATCGAGAAAATCGAGCTGCTGCCTTACCACGAGCTGGGCAAGCACAAATGGATAGCGATGGGGGAAGAGTACAAACTGGACGGCGTACATCCGCCGAAGGCCGAGACCATGGATCGCGTCAAAGGCATCCTGGAAAGCTACGGCCACAAAGTGATTTACTGACTGACGCAGCGCCAAAGAAAAAACCGGCTCATGGCCGGTTTTTTTTTATGCTCAGGCGGCGGCGAACGGCGTGTGATGGCGATCCGGCTTCTGCTTTTTCAGCAGCATCAGCAGGTAAACCAACGCCACGGCGGCTATCATCACGAACAGCACGCGGTCGGAATAGTTCTGCATCAGCAGCGCCGTCATCGATGGGCCCAGCAAGCTGCCGATGGTATAACTCATCAGCAGCGCCTGGTTCATCGCCACCAGTTCGTGCGGCATTGCCTTCTCACAGGCCCAGGACATCGCCACCGGATACAGGGTAAAGCCGGCGCAGCCGAGGATGAACAGTGAAGGCGCCATGGCGTAGTTGCCGAGCATCGCCACGCTGGCGAGGATCACCACAAACACCTGAATGCGCAGCACCAGCAGGCGCCCGTAACGATCGGCCAGGCGCCCGACAGGCCATTGGCCGACGATGCCGGAGCTGACCAACAGCGCCATCCAGTAGCCGACGTTAGCGTCGCTCATGCCCTGATGAGAGAGATACAGCGGCATCAGGCCATACAGCGAGCCGAGCACGATGCCGGAGATGATGCAGCCGTTGATGCCCAGGCGCGCGCTGCGGCGTCTCAACATTGTCCATACCGCCGCCTGCTGCGGCTCGTCTTCATGGCGGTTGACCCGCGCAAACAGCATCGGCAGCATGGCGCTGATCACGATCGCGGTCACCCACGGCACCACGTGCAGCAATTCGGTCGAGGTCATGCTCAACAGTAACTGGCCGGTCACCGTACCGAGGTAATAGACAATCATATAGGCCGCCAGCAGCTGGCCACGGTTGCTCAAATTGCCGCTGCGCAAAAGCGCGCTCTCCACGATCACCCAGATCCAGGCACACCCGACGCCGGCGAAGAAGCGCCAGCCCAGCCAGCTCCAGAAATCGATCGACAGCACCATGCCGGCGGTCGCGGCGGCGAACAGCAAACAAGAGAGATGATAGCTGCGGGTGAAGCCAACGCGCTGGATCAGTTTGCCCGCTACCAACGTGCCCAACAGGTTGCCGCTGAAATAAGAGGAGCTGACCATACCCACTTGCCAGGTCGACAGCTGAGCATGGGTTAACCAAAGCGGCACTAACGTATTCAAAACGGCAATGGATACCGTGAGCAGCAAGAGGCCGCAGAGCAATAAGAGCACCGGGCGGGAGTAAGCGGACATAGTGAAATTGTGACCGAACGCGCAATGAGAGTGCGCGCATCATGCCACTGGCGATAAAAAAGTCAATCGCCTCTTATCATTCCAGCGCACGATTTGTTTCCGGCTAAGCGGCTGAAAAAGCGCTATGCTCAGCGCAGAGCGGATTTAACGACGGAGAAGCGAGATGATTCAGGCAAATAATGCGGCGGTCGAGACCTTGCTGGCAGACATCGGCAGCACGCACGGTGAGCTGCTGGAGATCGTACAACAGGTGCGTCGGGTCGCCACGGCGAGCGGCAGTGGCATCACCGAATCGGTCAAATACGGCGGCATCATGTTCTCGCATACTCAATTTTTCTGCGGCGTTTTCGCCTACCGCAATCACGTCACGGTGGAATTCGGCCAAGGGCACCGACTGGAAGATCGCTATCAGCAACTTGAAGGCAACGGCCAATATCGGCGGCACATCAAGCTCCACACGCCCGCCGAAGTGAAAAGCAAGCACCTGGCGGACTACATTAAACAGGCCTACGCGCTGGCGACAGACTGAATTTCCAACATAAAAAAAAGCGCCCGCAGGCGCTTTTTTCAAATGCTTTGCCGTTTAACCGATGTATTCCAGGCCGCCCATATAAGGACGCAGCACTTCAGGCACCTGAATGCGACCGTCGGCCTGCTGGTAGTTTTCCAGCACCGCTACCAGTGTACGGCCGACCGCCAGGCCGGAGCCGTTCAGCGTGTGGACCAGACGCGGCTTCTTGTCGGCCTTGCTGCGGCAGCGAGCCTGCATGCGGCGCGCCTGGAAGTCCCACATGTTGGAGCAGGACGAGATCTCGCGGTAGGTGTTCTGCGCCGGCAGCCACACTTCCAGATCGTAGGTCTTGCAGGCGCCGAAGCCCATGTCGCCGGTGCACAGCAGCACCTTGCGGTAAGGCAGGTTCAGCAGCTGCAGCACTTTCTCCGCATGTCCGGTCAGCTCTTCCAGGGCATCCATCGAATCTTCCGGACGGACTATCTGCACCATTTCGACCTTGTCGAACTGGTGCATACGGATCAAACCGCGGGTGTCACGGCCGTAAGAACCGGCTTCCGCACGGAAGCATGGCGTGTGCGCGGTCATCTTCAGCGGCAGAGTTTCCTCTTCCACGATCTCGTCGCGCACCAGGTTGGTCAGCGGCACTTCCGCCGTTGGGATCAGCGCGTAGTTGCTGCTGTCGGCTTCTTCTTCCAGCGGGCGGGTATGGAACAGGTCTTCGCCGAACTTCGGCAGTTGGCCGGTGCCGTACAGCGTGGCGTGGTTGACCAGGTAAGGCACGTAGGCCTCCAGGTAGCCGTGCTGTTCGGTGTGCAGATCCAGCATGAACTGGGACAGCGCGCGGTGCATGCGGGCGATTTGCCCTTTCATCACCACGAAGCGCGAACCGGTCAGCTTAACCGCGGCGGCAAAATCCAGCCCGCCGGCCATTTCGCCCAGATCGACATGATCGCGCACCGCGAAGTCGTATTGGCACGGTTCACCCCAGCGGGTGACTTCCAGGTTTTCGCTGTCGTCTTTACCGTCCGGCACGGCGTCGTCCGGCAGGTTAGGCAGCGTCAGGGCATAATCGCGGATCTCGCTCTGCAGCGCATCCAGTTCCGCCTTGGCGGCATCCAGCTTGTCACCCAGCTCGTTCACTTCGCGACGCAGCGGCTCGATGTCTTCCCCACGCGCTTTGGCCGCGCCGATGGATTTCGATCGGGAGTTGCGTTCCGCTTGCAGCGTTTCAGTTTCTACCTGCAGAACTTTGCGGCGTTCTTCCTGCGAACGCAGCAGATCCAGATCGAGTTTAAAGCCTCGGCGAGCCAGTTTGACGGCGACTGCGTCTAGCTCATTACGCAGCAGATTGGGATCGAGCATGCTAATCCTGTGCTTGTTGTTATTGAAAGAAGTGTTGTTGTTCTATGCGGCTGATTTATAGCCGCATAAAAGAAGAGTGATACCCGCTAACCTTACCGCAACGGCCACGCTAGCGGTAGCGTTTTGTCGGGCTATTTTGATCCTGCTCAGCCAGCCATGCCAACTTTTCGCCGATTTTCCCTTCCAGCCCGCGCGAGGTCGGTTGATAGTAGCGCGTGTTGGCCATTTCGGGCGGGAAGTAGTTCTCGCCGGCGGCGTAGGCGTTGGGTTCGTCGTGAGCGTAACGGTATTCCGCCCCCAGCCCCATTTCCTTCATCAGCTTGGTCGGCGCGTTGCGCAAATGCTCCGGCACGTCATAATCGGCCTGCTCTTTGGCGTCGCGCATGGCGGCCTTGAACGCGGTGTAAACCGCGTTGCTTTTCGGCGCGCAGGCCAGGTAAACAATCGCCTGCGCAATGGCGCGCTCGCCCTCCGCCGGCCCCACGCGGGTGAAACAATCCCAGGCGGCGATCGCCACCTGCATGCCGCGCGGATCGGCGTTGCCCACGTCTTCAGAGGCAATCGCCAACAGACGGCGCGCCACATAGAGCGGATCGCCGCCGGCGGTAATGATGCGCGCATACCAGTACAGCGCGGCGTCCGGCGCCGAACCACGCACCGATTTATGCAGCGCGGAAATCAGGTCGTAATAACGGTCGCCCTTGTTGTCGAAGCGCGCGCTGCGCTCGCCCGACACCTCCTTCAGCAGCTCCGGCGTCAGCACCCGTACGCCTTTGGGGTCGAGTTCCGCCATGTCCGCCATCATTTCCAGGCTGTTCAGCGCCCGGCGCGCATCGCCCCCCACCAGCTCCGACAGCAGGCGGCGCGTTTCCGCCGGCAGCTCGACGTTCTGGCCGCCAAAACCGCGCGCCTTGTCGTTCATCGCCTGATCCAGCACCTGGCCGATGTCTTCGGCGGTCAGCGCCTTCAACAAATAGACGCGGGCGCGCGACAGCAGCGCCGAGTTCAGTTCGAACGAAGGGTTTTCGGTAGTGGCGCCGATAAAGGTGATAGTGCCGTCTTCAATGTGCGGCAGGAAGGCGTCCTGCTGACTTTTGTTGAAGCGGTGCACTTCATCGACGAACAGAATAGTGCGACGGCCGGCGTCGCGGTTTTGCCGCGCCCGCTCGATCGCCTCGCGGATCTCCTTGATCCCGGAGGTCACGGCGGAGATCCGTTCGACGTCCGCCTGACCGTAACGGCCGATCAGCTCTGCCAGCGTCGTCTTCCCTGTGCCCGGCGGCCCCCATAAAATCATCGAGTGCAGCTGCCCGGCCTCGATGGCGCGCGGCAGCGGCTTGCCGGCGGCCAGCAGATGCTGCTGGCCGATATACTGCGCCAGCGTGGTCGGCCGCATACGCGCGGCCAACGGCTGGAACTCGTTCTGGGAAAAATCGAGCGACAGATTATTACTCACTTGCACCTCACTGGCGCTGGTCGTCCAGCGTCACCCCCTTCGGCGGGGTAAATTTGAATTTGGCCGGATCGGCGGCGACGTTCTGCTGGCTTTTCAGCGTGTAGGAACTGCGCTGGCCATCCTGCTCCACCGCAGCGAAGCTGCGAATGGTACCGCTGTTGGTCACGCTGATGGCGAACTGCTTCAGGTTGCCGCTGGCGGACTTCGGCGTCAGCTCAAAATCATCGCCCTTTTGCTTCACGTTGTACTGTTTCCAGTCGCTGGCATTATTGCGGGTGATCAGCATAAACGGCGTATTGCCGGTGGCGTTCTTCAGCCAGGTCGCCGTCACCTGCTCGACGAACGGGTTATAGAACCACAGGGTCTGGCCATCGGATACCAGCACGCTCTCATCGGGCGACGTCATGTGCCAGTTGAACAGGTTTGGCCGCTTCACCCACAGCTCGCCTTCCCCCTGTTGCACCGCGGCGCCGTCGGCGCTGGTCACGGTTTGTGAGAAGCTGGCGTGGAAACTGTTCACCTTCGCCAGGCGACTTTGCAGATCCTGTGCGGCATCGGCCAGCACGGAGGTAGAAGCGAATCCCGAAAGCAGACAGCAGGCAACTAACAGTTTTTTCATTATTCCAGATACCTTATGAAATGCGTTAACCGCAGGGCGACGCCGTGCGGGTCAAATCAACCCTTTACCCGCTTACTTTACCCGAAGCCGGCGATCGGCCGGTAGGCCAATGTTCCGAGAAGAAACGGGTTTACGCTTCTTTGCACAAGGGCCGCTTAAGCGGCCCTTTCTTATTGAATTGCAATGGCTAAACGACCATCAATCGTGCCGAGGCGGCGCCAACACCTCGCGGTTGCCGTTGTGCCCCTGCTCGCTGACGATGCCCTGCGCTTCCATCTGTTCGATGATGCGCGCCGCGCGGTTATAACCGATGCGGAACTGGCGCTGCACGCCGGAGATGGAGGCGCGGCGTTTATCCACCACGAAATCCACCGCCTGGTCAAACAACGGATCCAGCTCTTCGTCACCGTCCATTCCGCCGCCGGCACCGCCCTCGCCGTCTTCGCCGCCGCTGAGAATACCCTCTTTATATTGGGGCCGCTCGCGCGCTTTCCAATCCTTGACCACCGCGTGCACTTCCTGATCGCGCACGAATGCGCCATGTACGCGCACCGGAATTGAGGAGTTCGGCGCCAGATAGAGCATGTCACCCATACCCAGCAAGGACTCGGCGCCCCCCTGATCGAGGATGGTGCGGGAGTCGATTTTGCTCGACACGGTAAAGGCGATACGCGTCGGGATGTTGGCCTTGATAAGACCCGTGATCACATCCACCGACGGACGCTGGGTCGCCAGCACCAGGTGGATACCCGCCGCACGCGCTTTCTGCGCCAGGCGAGCGATCAGCTCTTCGACCTTCTTGCCGACCGTCATGATCAGATCGGCGAATTCGTCGACCATCACCACGATGTACGGCTCTTTCTCCAATACCGGCGGCGTGATGTCCATGCTGTCGGTCGGCTTCCAGAACGGATCCGGGATCGGGCGCCCCATCGCTTCGGCCTGATCGACTCGCTCGTTGTAGCCAGCCAGGTTACGCACGCCCAGGGCAGACATCAGCTTGTAGCGGCGTTCCATTTCACCCACGCACCAACGCAGCGCATTGGCGGCGTCTTTCATGTCGGTGACCACATCGGTCAACAGGTGCGGAATGCCTTCGTAAACCGACAGCTCCAGCATTTTCGGGTCGATCATGATAAAGCGCACTTCTTTCGGCGTGGCTTTATACAGGATGCTCAGGATCATGGCGTTGACCCCGACCGATTTACCGGAGCCGGTGGTACCGGCGACCAGCAAGTGCGGCATTTTGCCCAGATCGGCCACCACCGGCTCGCCGGAGATGTCTTTACCCAATACGATGGACAGCGGCGACGGGTTGTCTCGGAAGGCGGGGCAATCCAGCACCTCGCGCAGGTATACCGTTTGCCGCTTGGCGTTCGGCAGCTCCAGACCGACATAAGGCTTACCGGGGATCACTTCCACCACGCGCACCGCCGAAGTCGACAGCGAGCGCGCCAGATCGCGCGACAGGTTGGAAATGCGCGCCGCTTTAACGCCCGGCGCCAGATCCAGCTCGAAGCGGGTGATGACCGGCCCCGGCAGGATGTCCACCACGTCGGCTTTCACGCGATAATCGGCCAGGCTGGCCTCCACCAGGCGTGCTTTCTGCTCCAGCGCGAAGGAATCGACCGGCTCCACTTCTTTCGGCGCTTCGGTCAGCAGATCCAGCGTCGGCAGAGGCGTGGTCGGTTTCTGCAGCGGCTGATCGTTGCGCATCAGGAACGGGTGAATCAAGCTGTCCATCGCCGGATGCTGCTCGGCCTGAGGTTGCTGAGGCTGCTGCACCTGCGGCTGTTGCTGCGGCTGCTGATGCTGATATTGCTGCTGCGACGGCTGCTGGTATTGTTGAGGCTGCGGGTGCGATTGCTGAGGTTGAGCAGCCGGCGCCGCAGGCTCAAACTGGCCGAACGGCACGTCGTCCTCTTGTTCGCTTTCCAGTTCAATGCGCTCTTCAAGCTGCGGCGACAGCGTGAACATCGGCTCGCTCGGACCATCGTCCACCAGATCCGCCATCGGCGAGAAGCTGAAAGCATTGCGGGTATCGACCGGACTGGCGGCCGGCGCCTGCGGAGCAGGCTCTTGCTGGCCATAACGCGCCTGCTGCTGCTCGGCGAATGCCTGACGCAGCGCAGCCTCTTGCCGCGCCGCTTCGTCGTCCTGCTGGTCTTCGCCGTAACGCTGGCTCTGTTGCTCGGCGAACGCTTTGCTAAGCTCAGCCTCCTGCTGAGCCTGTTCATCATCCTGCTCCGGCGCGTAGCTTTCGCCGTAGCGCTGGCTTTGCTGCTCGGCGAACGCCTGGCGCAGCGCGGCTTCTTGCAGCGCCTCTTCTTCCTGCGGGTTCGCCGCCGTCAGCTGTTGAGGCTCCGCCTCTGTCTGGCGCTGTTCCTGTTCGGCCGCACGCTGCGAAGGCAGCTTGATACCGTAGGAAGCCAGCTCGCGACGGGTCGGGATGCGCACCGGGTTCGGCCGCGGCAGCTCAGGACCGATGCCCTGCTTAACCTGCGGATTGCCGTCGCTGGTCGCCGTGAAGGCCGGCATAAAGGTCGCCGCCGCAACGCCCGCAGCAGCGGCTGCCTCCGTATCCGGCTGCGGTTTGGCGCCGGTGGCGCTGAAACCGCTCGAACTGCCGATGTCAACGCTGTCACGCTGTGCGGCGGTAAAATCAAAGGGAGAACGCGCCGGCGGCTGCGGCGCAGCCGGCTCTTGCCAGTTGCCAAGGCGCGGCTCATCGTCGTCCCGATAAGGGTCGACGGGACGCGTCGCCTTAGGCGCAGGCGTTTCTTCCGGGATCTCGAAGGAATACAGCGGCGGCGTAGCGTCTTGCGCCGGCGCACTTACCGGGTGCTGATTGACCGAGGCCGGCGCGGCCGGCGCCACCGTTACCGACGGCGCCTGAGCGGCGATCGGCGCTGCGACGGGCTCGTGGATCTCTGCCTTCACCACCGGTGCAGGCGAAGCCACCGGCGCGCTGGGTGCGGCTTCTGCTTCAAGCTCACCATCGTCGGCGCGCAGGCCGCTGAGCAACGGATCGGCGGCGTCTTCCGCCGCCGCTTTGGCGCTTTCGGTAACCGAAGGCGCGGAGAACAGCACGTCGTCATCGGCGGCCGCGGCTCCGGCGGCGGTCGCGGCAACCGCTGCGGCGGCGCCCTTCCCTGCCTGCTCAGGCTCGTCGTCAACGTAACGCTCGTCATCTTCGAAATAGCGCTCTTCGCGACGTGAGCGATTGGTCATCACCGTCGCAACACCCAACACCGCCCCGCCGATCTTCTCGGCGATCACCAGCCAGGACCAACCGGTAAACAGCGTCAACCCCGCCGCCCATACGCACAGCAGCGCCAGCGTAGCGCCGATGCCGTTGAACCACGGCAACATGGCGTTGCTCAGCAGGCTGCCGATCACGCCGCCGGAGGCGAAGTAATACAGATCGTCAACGTTCAGCGCCGCCAACCCACAGGAGGTGAGCACTAACGCCAGGGTGCCGATCAGGCGCAGGGAAAGCGCGAAATAGTCGATGTAGTCTCTGTTGCTGCGTTGGCGATAAGCCGCCCAGCACAGGACCAGCATGATCGGCGGTATCGCGTAGGCGAGCACCCCGAAGGTGAAGAACAGCGTATCGGCCAACCAGGCCCCGACACCGCCGCCCAGATTGTGAATCGGCTCATGCCACGCGGTCTGCGACCAGCTTGGGTCAGACGGGTTGAAACTGACCAGCGCAGCCATGAGGTAAACGGCAAAAATCGCTACCACGATAAGCACAGCTTCCAGCAAACGCCGGCCACTGCTGAGTCTTTTCAGGGTAACTTCTTTATCTTCTGTATATTCCTGGCTCAAGAAAGGCTCTCCAGGTTCCTGTTAGCTGACATAGCAACAGCGCCGAGAAACTGCCCCGGCGCCGAAACTGTATGAATAAACAGGAGTGTAACCAATTTAATCAGGTTTTGCACCTGCACCTTACCGTGTTTTGATAACCAGACGGTTACTCTGTTTCACTTCTTCCATCACTACGTAGGTACGGGTGTCGTTAACCCCCGGCAAACGCAGCAAGGTTTCGCCCAGCAATTTGCGGTAAGCCGACATGTCCGGTACGCGGGTTTTCAACAGGTAGTCGAAATCGCCGGAAACCAGATGACACTCCTGAATCTCTTCAAGCTTCTGCACTGCCGAGTTGAATTGCTCAAACACATCCGGCGCGCCGCGGTTCAACGTGATCTCCACGAAAACCAGCAGGGACGCATCCAGATAATGCGGGTTCAGCAATGCGGTATAGCCATGAATGAAACCCTGGCGCTCGAGACGGCGCACGCGTTCCAAACATGGTGTCGGGGATAACCCCACGCGCTTCGAAAGCTCGACGTTCGAAATACGCCCATCCTTCTGCAGCTCATTCAGGATGTTGCGGTCGATACGGTCAAGATCTTTACCCGGGCGTTTCTTGTTGTCTGCCATTATTATTGTCTCTCTTATTTTCTTCCGTGCACTTGCCACACCCTAGCCAACGTCAATGTGTAAGGGTTCGTTCCAAGCGAAGACCCGATGCCTGTCATGTGCTTCTTCACTACCATCATTCCACGCCGCGCAGCCTGTCTGTCCAACTCCGCGCAGCGCCGGCAACGATGTTTCGGTCGAGAAAAAATCAGCAAACGCTTGCGCGCCCTGCTCCGCACTCCCGCTGCGTATCGTCGCCTTGCGGCGCAAATACGTACGATTTGCTGGTGTTACGGGGATAATTTCTTCTTCCTATGATGTTTTCGCAAATGCGCAGCGGATTGTCAAAGTAAAAGAAGCAAAATCAGAACAACGTACCGTCATGAAAAGTCTGCATCCCATTTTTGATTATGAATCGCTGGCTGATAAACCCCGGTCGGGAGCGGCGGAAGCCGCAGAGTGCGCCGTTTTTGCACGGTTGGCGATTCGCTGGCCGAATGCGGCTTTGATAAGTTAAATTTCTGCGTTCGACGACCGATTTACCGACAACGGATGCATTAATAGGCGACAACTATCATACAAATCGTTAACAACGTCGCCCGGCGCTTTTTTTACTGCGCCATTTTCCCTACAATCGGCTTCATTGTCCGCCATTGTGGAATAAAGAGGTTATTCATGGGCACGGCTAAACATAGCAAATTACTGATTCTGGGTTCCGGCCCGGCCGGTTACACCGCCGCCGTCTACGCGGCGCGCGCCAACCTGAACCCGGTGCTGATCACCGGTCTGGAACAAGGCGGCCAGCTGACCACCACCACCGAAGTGGAAAACTGGCCCGGCGACGCCGAAGGCCTGACCGGCCCGGCGTTGATGGAGCGCATGCGCGAGCACGCGGAGAAGTTCCAGACTGAAATCGTCTTCGACCACATCAACAGCGTCGATCTGCAGCAGCGTCCGTTCCGCCTGTTCGGCGACAGCGGTGAATACAGCTGCGACGCGCTGATCATCGCGACCGGCGCCTCCGCCCGCTATCTTGGCCTGCCTTCCGAAGACGCGTTCAAGGGCAAAGGCGTTTCCGCCTGCGCAACCTGCGACGGTTTCTTCTACCGCAACCAGAAAGTCGCGGTGGTCGGCGGCGGCAATACCGCCGTTGAAGAAGCGCTGTACCTGTCAAACATCGCCGCCGAGGTTCACCTGATCCACCGTCGCGACAGCTTCCGTTCGGAGAAAATCCTGATCGACCGGCTGATGGAAAAAGTGAAGAGCGGCAACATCGTGCTGCACACCGACCATACGCTGGACGAAGTGCTGGGCGATGAAATGGGCGTGACCGGCGTGCGTATCCGCAGCACCAAAGCGGAGAACGAAACCCGTGAGCTGGAACTGGCCGGCGTGTTCATCGCCATCGGCCACAGCCCGAACACCGGCATCTTCGGCGGTCAGCTGGAGCTGGAAAACGGCTACATCAAGGTGCAGTCCGGCATTCACGGCAATGCGACCCAAACCACTATCCCCGGCGTCTTCGCCGCGGGCGACGTGATGGATCACATCTACCGCCAGGCGATCACCTCCGCCGGCACCGGCTGCATGGCGGCGCTGGACGCAGAGCGTTATCTGGACGGCATCGCCGGCGCAGAAGTCTGCTAAGACGTTTTCATCATCGGCAAAAGCGGCTCTCGAGCCGCTTTTTTTGTTTCTGGGTTCAGCAATCTCTCCCTCCCATCTGTTATAGCCATATTTGCCCGCTTTATTCTTTTCAGTCTGCCGGGTCACGAGGTAACATGAGGCCTCGCTTGTTTGTCGCCGATTGCGCCAAACACTATTATTTAACAGTACGTTAACCCAGCCCGTAACAAACGGGCGCCGGCGACGCAGACGCATATCTGATGAAAAAAACCAGACAGCAACAGTTAACCCGTTGGCTTAAAACCCAGAGTTCGTTAGCGCAGCGTTGGCTGCGCCTTTCCATGCTGTTGGGGTTGTTCAGCGGCCTGCTGATCGTGGCGCAGGCGTGGCTGCTGGCCAGCCTGCTGCACGCCCTGATCATCGAACACACCCCGCGTGAGCAACTGATCCCTTCGTTTATCTGGCTGGCCATCGCGTTCGCGCTGCGGGCGCTGCTGAGCTGGCTGCGGGAACGGGTCGGTTTTCTGTGTGGGCAGGTGATCCGCCAGCGCATGCGCCGGCAGGTGCTGGATAAGCTGCAGCAGCTCGGGCCGGCCTGGATCCAGGGCAAACCGGCGGGCAGCTGGACCAGCATCATCGTCGAACAGATCGAGGATATGCAGGACTATTACTCGCGCTATCTGCCGCAGATGTATCTGGCGGTGTTTATCCCGCTGCTGATCTTGATCGCCGTCTTCCCGATCAACTGGGCCGCCGGTTTGATTCTGTTGGCGACCGCACCGCTCATCCCGCTGTTTATGGCGCTGGTGGGCATGGGGGCCGCCGACGCCAACCGCCGCAACTTTGTGGCGCTGGCGCGATTGAGCGGTAACTTCCTCGACCGCCTGCGCGGCCTGGACACCCTGCGGCTGTTCGACCGCGCGCAGGCCGAAACCGCGCAGATCGCCAAATCCTCCGAAGACTTCCGCAGCCGCACCATGGAAGTGCTGCGCATGGCCTTCCTCTCCTCCGGCGTGCTGGAGTTCTTCGCGTCGATCTCCATCGCCGTAGTGGCGGTGTATTTTGGCTTTTCTTACCTCGGCGAACTCAACTTCGGCAGCTATGGCCTCGGCGTAACGCTGTTTTCCGGTTTTCTGGTGCTGATTCTGGCGCCGGAGTTCTTCCAACCGCTGCGCGATCTCGGCACCTTCTATCATGCCAAGGCGCAGGCGGTCGGCGCGGCGGAAGCGCTGGAAACCTTCCTCAGCGCCGAAGGCGAGCAGATGGGCAACGGCACGCGGAAGTTGCCCGCCGAGCAACCGCTGACGCTACAGGCGAACGAATTGGAAATTCTGTCGCCGAACGGCGTGCTGCTGGCCGGGCCGCTGAGTTTCACCCTGCAACCGCAGCAGCGCGTGGCGCTGGTCGGGCTGAGCGGCGCCGGCAAAAGTTCGCTGCTCAATCTGCTGCTCGGCTTCCTGCCCTACCGTGGATCGTTGACCGTCAACGGCATCGAACTGCGTGACCTGTCCGCAGAGAACTGGAGGCAGCAGCTGAGCTGGGTCGGGCAAAACCCGCACCTGCCGGCGCAAACCTTGCGCGCCAATATCCTGCTGGGCTGCCCGCAGGCCGACGAAGCGCAGCTGCAGCAGGCGGTGGAACACGCCTACGTCAGCGAGCTGTTGCCGTATCTGCCGCAGGGGCTCGACACCGAAGTGGGCGATAACGCCGCCCGCCTGTCGGTCGGCCAGGCGCAGCGCGTGGCGGTCGCCCGGGCGCTGATCGGCCCGCGCCGCTTGCTGCTGCTCGATGAACCGGCCGCCAGCCTCGATGCCCATAGCGAACAACGGGTGATGCAGGCGTTGAATGCCGCTTCGCATCAACAAACCACCCTGCTGGTGACGCATCAGCTGGAAGATACCGAAGACTACGATCAGATTTGGGTGATGGATAACGGGCGTATCGTGCAACAGGGCGATTACGCCACCCTCAGCGCCCAACCGGGCCTGTTCGCCACTCTGATCGCCCACCGCCGCGGGGAGCTTTAATCATGCGCGTGTTGCTGCCGTTTTTGGCGTTGTATCGCCGCCATAGCCTGCTGATTAGCCTGGGCATCATTTTGGCGATCGTCACCCTGCTGGCCAGCATCGGCCTGCTGGCGCTCTCCGGCTGGTTCCTGGCCGCCTCTTCGCTGGCCGGATTGGCGGGCCTGCTAACCTTCAACTACATGCTGCCCGCCGCCGGCGTGCGCGGCGCGGCGATCTTCCGCACCGCCGGGCGCTACGCCGAGCGTGTGGTCAGCCACGACGCCACCTTCCGCGTGCTGTCGCACCTGCGGGTGTTCACCTTCAGCAAGATCCTGCCGCTGACGCCGGGCGGCATCGCCCGTTTCCGCCAGGCCGACCTGCTCAACCGCCTGGTAGCGGACGTGGACACGCTGGATCACCTTTATCTGCGGGTGATCTCGCCGCTGATCAGCGCGGCGGTGGTGATCCTGGTCGTCACTTACGGCCTGAGCTGGCTGGATCCTGCACTCGCCCTGACGCTGGGCGGCATTCTGCTGCTGCTGCTGCTGCTGGTGCCGCCGGTGTTCTATCGCGCCGGCAAACCGATCGGCGGCCAACTCACCGCGCTGCGCGGTCAATACCGCACCGACCTGACCGCCTGGCTGCAGGGGCAGGCGGAACTGGTGGTGTTCGGCGCCGTCAACGACTTCCGCCAGACGCTGAACGCCACCGAACAGCGGTGGCAACGCCGCCAGTGGCAGCAGGCCTCGCTGAGCGGCAAGGCGCAGGCGCTGATGATCCTCGCCAGCGGGCTGACGGTGACGCTGCTGCTGTGGCTGACCGCTGCGGGCATCGGCGGCGATACCCAACCCGGCGCGTTGATCGCGCTGTTTGTCTTCGCCGCGCTGGCGTCGTTCGAAGCGCTGATGCCGGTGGCCGGCGCCTTCCAGCATCTCGGTCAGGTGATCGCCTCCGCCACGCGGGTCAAACAGATCATCGATCGCCAACCGGAAGTCACCTTCCCTGCCGCCGGCCCGGCCGCTGCCGACCGGGCACAGCTCAGCCTGCAGCAGTTGAGTTTCACCTACCCCGATCAGCCGCAGCCGGTGCTGCGCGACGTCACGCTTGAGGTGGCGGCCGGCGAACACATCGCCTTGCTCGGCCGCACCGGCTGCGGCAAGTCCACCCTGCTGCAGCTGCTGACCCGCGCCTGGCGCACCGACGGCGGAAAAATTCTGCTCAACGGCGAACCGCTGGAGGATTATGATGAAACCACGCTGCGCCGAATGACCACGGTCGTCAGCCAGCGAGTGCATATCTTCAGCGATACGCTGCGGGAAAACCTGCGGCTGGCCGCACCGGATGCCGACGACGCTCGCCTGAGTGACGTACTGCAGCAGGTGGGGCTGGGCAAATTGCTGGACAGCGACGGCGGGCTGAACGCCTGGCTCGGCGAAGGCGGCCGGCAGCTGTCCGGCGGCGAACAGCGTCGGCTGGGCATCGCCCGCGCGCTGCTGCATCCGGCCCCGCTGCTGCTGCTTGACGAACCGACCGAAGGACTGGACGCCGAAACCGAGCAGCAGATCCTGGCGCTGCTGCGCCGGCATTGTCAGGGCAAGACGCTGATCCTGGTGACGCACCGCCTGTACGGCCTGGAACATCTCGACCGCATTTGCGTGATGGACGACGGCCGGATTGTCGAACAGGGCAATCACGCGGACCTGATGCGCCAGCAGGGCCGCTATGCCCGCTTTCGCAACCGTATCAGCAACCTGGCGCCTTAATCGGCCCGTAGAGGACGCAGAGACCCTGTATGCGCATCGTTAAGCTTTCCCCCCAGTCGCTGGCGTTTCCCTCGCCTGAGGGCGCCCTGCGCGATCCCAATGGCCTGCTGGCGATCGGCGGCGATCTCACGGCGCCGCGGCTGCTGGCGGCCTATGAGCGCGGCATCTTCCCCTGGTATTCGCCGGGAGAGGCCATCCTGTGGTGGTCGCCCGACCCGCGTGCGGTGCTGTTCCCGGCCGAGTTTCATCTTAACCGCAGCCTGAAACGCTTTCTGCGCCACGATCCGTTTCGCATCACGCTCAATCACGACTTCGCCGCGGTGATCGCCGCCTGCGCCCACCGGCCGGATGAAGGCACCTGGATCGGCCCGGAGGTGCAGCGCGCCTATCAGCATCTGCATCGCCTCGGCTACGCGCACTCGGTGGAGGTCTGGCAGGATGATCAACTGGTTGGCGGCATGTACGGCGTGGCGCAGGGCGCGTTGTTCTGCGGCGAATCGATGTTCAGCCGCGTCACCAACGCCTCAAAATGCGCATTGATGGCCTTTTGCCGCCATTTTGCCGCTTATGGCGGGGAATTGATTGACTGCCAGGTGCTGAACGCTCACACTGCCCGCCTTGGCGCGCGTGAAATTCCGCGCCGTCAATTCTTGCAGCAGCTCAGCACCCTTCAACGGCGGCCTTTGGCACCGGCGTGCTGGGAGCCGCAAGTCATATCCCCACAGCCGGTTGAACCGCCCTATCCAGTAAACTAATTGATGGAAACGGTGCAATGTTCACCGACACATCTTTACATAATGGGGGTTTTTCGGCATTATCTTGCCGGTTAAAAACTAAGGTAGTTAGACCTAGAGGATTCGATGGCCAAAGAAGACAATATTGAAATGCAGGGCACCGTTCTTGATACGCTGCCCAACACCATGTTCCGCGTTGAATTGGAAAACGGGCACGTGGTAACCGCACACATCTCCGGTAAAATGCGTAAAAACTATATCCGCATCCTGACGGGCGACAAAGTCACTGTAGAGCTGACCCCGTACGACCTGAGCAAAGGCCGCATTGTCTTCCGTAGCCGTTAATCGGCTCACCGCGCGCCACACGCTGGCGGCATCGAGGATGTAATCCCTCGGGAGCCCTTTCCGTTTACCCCCGCAGCGACGTTAAACAACGGGTTGCAGGTGCGCAGGTAAACTGAGAGGGCTCACTCGTTTCTGTTGTACGGTGAATCTCACCCATAAAAAAAGCGATGCCGAAGCATCGCTTTTTCTTTGCCTGAAGGCAGCCTTAGTGCACCGCGCCCTCGTCCGCCTTGCGCTTGGCGGCGCTGAGGAAGTGGTAAGTCAGCTGTTTCTTGTCCTTGTCCAGCTCGACCTTCACGGAACCGCCGTCCACCAGCGAACCGAACAGCAATTCGTTGGCCAACGGTTTCTTCAGGTTTTCCTGCATGACGCGCGCCATCGGACGAGCGCCCATCGCACGGTCGTAGCCCTTCACCGACAGCCAGTCGCGCGCTTCGTCGCTCACTTCCAGCGAGACGCCCTTCGCATCCAGCTGCGCCTGCAGTTCGACGATAAACTTGTCGACCACCTGCTGGATCACCTCGGTAGACAGATGGTTGAACCAGATGATGTTGTCCAGACGGTTGCGGAATTCCGGCGTAAACACCTTCTTGATCTCTTCCATCGCGTCGGTGCTGTTGTCCTGCTGCACCAGGCCGATCGACTTGCGTTCGGTTTCCCGCACACCGGCGTTGGTGGTCATCACCAGGATCACATTGCGGAAGTCCGCCTTGCGGCCGTTGTTGTCGGTCAGCGTACCGTTGTCCATCACCTGCAGCAGCAGGTTGAACACGTCCGGGTGCGCCTTCTCGATCTCATCGAGCAGCACCACCGCATGCGGATGCTTGATCACCGCATCGGTCAGCAGCCCGCCCTGATCGTAACCGACGTAGCCCGGAGGCGCGCCGATCAGACGGCTGACGGTATGCCGCTCCATGTACTCGGACATGTCGAAACGCAGCAGCTCGATATCCATCGCCTTGGCCAGCTGTACGGTGACCTCGGTTTTCCCGACCCCGGTCGGCCCGGCGAACAGGAAGGAACCGACCGGCTTGCGCTCGTGGCCCAGACCGGCGCGGCTCATCTTGATCGCTTCCGTCAACGCTTCGATCGCCTGATCCTGGCCGAATACCAGCATCTTCAAGCGATCGCCCAGGTTTCTCAGCACGTCGCGATCGCTGGCCGACACGGTTTTCTCCGGGATGCGAGCGATACGCGCCACCACGGATTCGATATCGGCCACGTTGACGGTTTTCTTGCGCTTGCTGGCCGGCATCAACCGGCTGCGGGCGCCCGCCTCGTCGATCACGTCGATCGCCTTGTCCGGCAGATGGCGATCGTTAATGTATTTCACCGACAGCTCCACCGCGGCGCGGATCGCCTTGGCGGTATAACGCACGTCGTGGTGCGCTTCATACTTGGTCTTCAGGCCGTTGATGATCTGAACGGTCTCTTCCGCCGTCGGTTCGGTGATATCGATCTTCTGGAAACGGCGCGCCAGAGCGCGATCCTTTTCGAAGATGTTGCTGAACTCCTGGTAGGTGGTCGAGCCGATCACCCGGATCTTGCCGCTCGACAGCAGCGGTTTGATCAGGTTGGCGGCATCCACTTGCCCACCGGAAGCCGCACCGGCGCCGATGATGGTGTGAATTTCATCGATGAACAGGATGCTGTTCTGATCCTGTTCCAGCTGCTTGAGCAGCGCCTTGAAGCGTTTCTCGAAGTCGCCGCGGTATTTGGTGCCGGCCAGCAGCGAACCGATATCCAGCGAATACAGCGTGCAGTCCGCCATCACTTCCGGCACGTCGCCCTGCACGATACGCCAGGCCAGGCCTTCGGCAATGGCAGTCTTGCCCACGCCGGATTCGCCGACCAGCAGCGGGTTGTTTTTACGACGACGGCACAGCACCTGAATCGCGCGCTCCAGCTCACGATCGCGGCCGATCAGCGGATCGATGCCGCCCACACGGGCCAACTGATTGAGGTTGGTGGTGAAGTTTTCCATACGGTCTTCCCCTCCGGACTGCTCTTCGTTCACCGGGTTTTCCGCATTCGGCGCTTGGCCCGGCTCGTCTTTACGCGTGCCATGTGAAATGAAGTTCACCACGTCGAGACGGCTGACGTCGTGCTTGCGCAGCAGATAGGCCGCCTGCGATTCCTGCTCGCTGAAAATAGCCACCAACACGTTGGCGCCGGACACTTCGCTGCGGCCGGAGGATTGCACATGGAAGACCGCGCGCTGCAGCACGCGCTGGAAGCTGAGCGTCGGCTGAGTGTCGCGCTCTTCTTCGCCAGCGGGCAGCGTCGGTGTGGTTTGTTCGATGAAGGCTTCCAGCTCCTGGCGCAACGCGGCCAGATCCACCGTACATGCCTCGAGCGCTTCTCGCGCGGCAGGGTTGCTCAGCAACGCCAGCAACAGGTGCTCCACGGTCATAAACTCGTGTCTGTGCTCACGCGCCCTGGCGAAAGCCATGTTGAGACTGAGTTCCAGTTCTTGATTGAGCATAAGCACCTCCCCAATAGATTGCCTTATTCAGGCTTTTTCCAGCGTACAAAGCAACGGATGCTCGTTCTCCCTTGCGTACCGGTTCACATGGACGACTTTGGTTTCCGCCACCTCGGCGGTAAAAACACCACAGATCGCCTTGCCTTGATAGTGGACCGTGAGCATCAGTTGCGTTGCGCGTTCAATATCATAAGAAAAGAACTTTTGCAGAACGTCAATCACAAATTCCATCGGTGTGTAATCGTCGTTGTTAAGTATAACTTTATACATAGACGGCGGTTTTACCGCATCGATTTGTTTTTCTTCGGCCAAGTGTTCAAAGTTTAGCCAATCGTTGTTATTGCCCATCGCTGCTCATCTTCTCTGCTCTGCCCTCTGATATGGGGACAGGTTTCGGTTATTCAAAGTGGGGATAGTTACTATTTTATCATCTTCGGCATCGTCCCGCCGCACTGTAACGTGCGCAAAAAAACGGGCCAATTGTGACTGAATCGTGGCAATAGCGTTACCTGCTTCAAACTTTGGTGAACTGCTCCCCGCCGACAAAAGCCGATCCCTTGACGCCCCGATCATTTGCTCTAGAGTGTAAATTCGTGGCTGGTGGTCTTTTAACCACCCCTTGTCCACCCTGCTACTCGCCCACGGCGAGTGCGAAATCAGTTATTCATCTCACTTAAAATAGCGTTGCGAGGGATGTAAAAGCATGGAGACGGGTACTGTTAAATGGTTTAACAACGCCAAAGGTTTTGGCTTCATCTGCCCAGCCGGCGGCGGCGAAGATATTTTCGCGCATTATTCCACAATCAAGATGGATGGTTACAGAACGTTGAAGGCGGGCCAGCAGGTCAGCTTTGACGTGCATCAAGGGCCCAAAGGCAACCATGCCAGTCTTATTGTGCCAGTGGAAAGCGAGGCGCTGTCCTAAACGCTTCCGGCAGCGTCGCGCTGCACTGACTCTGACTGCGATAAAAATGCCAGCCGCCGTGTGACTGGCATTTTTTATGCCTGTGACTTACTCGCGCGCCAGCGCATCGATCGGATTCAGCCGCGCGGCATTGCGCGCCGGCAGATAGCCGAACACCACGCCGATGCCGGTGGAACAGAGGAACGCGCTCAGCAACGCCGCCGGCGGGAAACTGATCTGCCAACCCGGCAACACCAGCTGCACCGCCAAACCGATAGCGAACGACAACGTAATCCCCAGCGCGCCCCCCACCAGGCAGACCAAGACCGCCTCGATCAGGAACTGCTGCAACACATCGCCGGAACGCGCGCCCACCGCCATGCGGATGCCGATCTCACGCGTGCGCTCGGTCACCGACACCAGCATGATGTTCATCACGCCGATGCCGCCCACCACCAGCGAAATCACCGCCACCAGCGTCAGGAACAGCTGCAGCGTGCGAGTGGTTTTCTCCGCAGTTTGCACCAGGCTGTCCATGTTATAGGTGAAGAAATCCTTCTTGCCGTGGCGCAACGTCAGCAGACGCGACAGCTGTTGTTCCGCTTCCTTGCTGTCGTAGCCGTCGCGGATGCGCACGGTGATCGAATCGAAATAGCTGTTGCCCATCAGCCGGTTGGCCATGGTGCTGTATGGCACCCACACGTTCAGCGTCTTGCTGCTGCCGAACATCGACTGCTTCTCTTTAGCCACGCCGACCACCGTCGCCGGCATGTTGCCCACCAGGATCACCTCGCCCACCACGTTTTTTTGGTGCGGGAACAGCCGCCGTTGGGTATTGGCGTCGATCACCACCGTCTGCGCCTGTGACTGCACCTGCATCGGGTCGATGCCGACGCCCTGGGTAAAGCTCATGCCGTACACGCGGAAGAACTGCTCGCTGACGCCGTTGACGTTGGCCGCCGCGTCGACGTTGCCCAGCCGCAGCCGCATGCTGCTGCTGATGCTCGGCGACAGCGCGCTGATGTACGGCTGTTCGCGCAGCGCGTCGAGATCGCCGTATTTCAACGATTGCCGGTAGGTCGGATCGTCGTCGCCGAAGTCCTTGCCGGGGTAGATATCGACGGTGTTGGTGCCGATCGATTTAATATCCGCCAGCACCATCTGCTTGGCGGCGTCGCCGATCACCAGGATCGATACCACCGAGGCGATGCCGATAATGATACCGAGCATGGTCAGCGCGGTACGCATCTTGTTGGCCGCCATCGCGCGCCAGGCCATCACCAGCGCTTCGCGAAAACGACCGCCCATCTGCCGCCAGGAGGGCGCGGCGGCGGCCAGCGCCAGCGGCTTGGCCTGGGTATCCTCCGGCGGCGCCGGACGCGAGTCGGCAATGATTTCGCCGTCGCGGATCTCGATGATCCGCTCCGCCTGGCGCGCCACCGCCGGATCGTGGGTCACCAGGATCACCGTGTGGCCCTGGGCGCACAGCTGTTTGAGGATCGCCATCACCTCTTCACCGGAGTGGCTGTCGAGTGCACCGGTCGGTTCATCCGCCAGGATCACCTGCCCGCCGTTCATCAACGCGCGGGCGATACTGACGCGCTGCTGCTGACCGCCGGAAAGCTGGCTTGGCCGATAGTTGACGCGCTCCCCCAGCCCCAGACGGCGCAACAGCGCCTCCGCCCGTTCGCGCCGCGCCGCTTTGCCCAGCCCGGCGTACACCGCTGGCACCTCGACGTTATGCGCCGCGCTCAGGTGAGGCAGCAGATGATAACGCTGAAAGATAAAGCCGAAATGCTCGCGCCGCAGCTGCGCCAGCGCATCGTCGCTCAGCGTCGCCACGTCCTGGCCGGCCACCCGATAGACGCCGGCGCTCGGCTTGTCCAGGCAGCCGAGAATGTTCATCAGCGTCGATTTGCCGGAGCCGGAAGCCCCCATGATCGCCACCATTTCACCGGCGTCGATGCTCAGACTGATCCCCTTCAGCACCTCCACCGTCTGCTCGCCGGAACGGTAGCTGCGGCGAATGCCGTTCAGCTGCAACGGCGCCGCCATCAGCCGGCCTCCACGCCGCCGCGGCTGACGATCACCTCATCGCCCGCCTCGAGCCCGCTGAGGATCTGCACATCGATATTGTTGCGCAGGCCGATGGCCACCTCACGCTTCTCTTCCTTGCCCTGTTTCAGCACCGAAACGTGGTAGCGATTGTCGGCGATCTGATCGCCCAGCGCCGCCAGCGGGATCACCAGCGCCTGCTGGACGCCGGCCAGTTGAATGTGCACCTGCGCCGTCATTTGCAAGCGCAGCAGCCTTTCCGGGTTGGGCACTTCGAAACGCGCGTAATAGAAGATGGCGTTGTTGACCTTTTCCGGCGTCGGCTGAATGTCTTTCAGCACGCCGTCGAAGCGCCGGGTCGGATCGCCCAGCACCGTGAACCAGGCCTTCTGACCCGGCTTGAGGTTAATGACGTCGGCCTCCGAGACCTGCGCCTTCACCAGCATGGTGCCGAGATCCGCCAGCGTCAGAATGTTCGGCGCCTGTTGCGCCGCGATCACCGTCTGGCCCTGCAGCGTGGTGATCTGCACCACGTCGCCATCCATCGGCGCTTCGATGCGGGTATAGGCCAAATTGATCTTGGCGGTATCCAGGCTGGCCTGGTTGCGGGCGATCTGCGCATTGATGGTGCCTACCTGCGCCTTCTTCACCGCCAGCTGCGTCGCCGCCTGATCCAGATCCTGACGCGATACCGCCTGCAGTTTGGCCAGCGCCTGGTTGCGCTGCAGCGTAACCGCCGCCAGCTGCTGTTCCGCCTGCGCCTGCAGCAGCTGCGCATGCAGCTCGCGCAGCGTCGCCTCGCCTTCACGGATGCTGTTCTGCGCCTGTTGCGGATCGATAACCCCCAGCAACTGACCTTTCTTCACCTTGTCGCCGATCTCGACATACAGCTTTTCCAACTGCCCGCTGACCTGCGCGCCGACGTCAACCTTGCGCACTGCGTCCAGCTGGCCGGTCGCCAACACGTTCTGCTGCAGATCGCGCTTGGTGACCTTTACCGTTTTGAAATCGGTCGGCGCCGGATGGCGGAAGTGCCAAACGGCCGCCGCGGCAATCGCCGCAATCACCGCCAGTGCGAGTATCCAGCGGCGTTTATGTCCTTTAAACCCTGTCAAAATTGACCTGCCTGTGCTTGTGAATATCGACCGCCCATTGCGGCGGCGGAGCTAAATTAGCACGCACCGTAGGGAATAACTAAACCTTAGCTCAACACAATGTGGAGACACGCTTGGTTACAGTTCGGCATTGAACTCCCGTTTAGTGAAGCCTTGATGAAATAGCGCCATTCAACACAGCCAAGGATTTCATCATGTCACAGCTCAGCTACCCACTCGCCTCCGCCCGGCCGCTTAACGGCTGGCAACTGATGACGGCGCTGATCAATGGCGAAAAGGCACCGAGCAACGCCTGGAAAAAAACCTCGTTTCGCCTGAAGTTTCTCGGCCGTTCGCTGCTCAACTGGCGCACCACCAGCGGCCTGCTCAGCACCCTGGCCAGCAATCCGCTGCTGGAGGAGATCCTGAGCGCGCAGCCGAACCTGCCGTGCAAACTGCATCGTCCCTACCTGGCGGCCAACATGAGCAAGATCGAATGCCTGTTCGCCCTGCGCGATCATTACGATCTCATCGTACAGCGCATGCCGCTGAAGATGCGCCTCGGCCACCTCGGCCCGCACGCCTTCGTGCTGGCCAGCGCGATGGGCAAGAACGAAGCGCCGATCACGCTGGAGCTGGCGGCGATCGACAAACTGAATAAGGAAGGGGAAGCCACGCTGCTGCTGCGCAACGCCAACGGCGTGATGCTGGCGGAGATCACCTTTGCGCTGATGCATTATCAGCAGCAGCCGACGTTGTTCATCGGCGGCCTGCAGGGCGCGAACCATGACGTGCCGCACGCCGAGATCCAGCACACCACCAAAGAGTGTCACGGCCTGTTCCCTAAACGGCTGGTGCTGGAAGGCATCTGCACGCTGGCGCGGCACCTCGGCATCCGCCAGATTGTGGCGGTCGGCAACGCCACCCATATCTATCAAAACTGGCGCTACCAGAGTAAGAAGAAGGACAAGCTGCACGCCGATTACGATCAGTTCTGGCTGTCGATGGGCGCCAAACCGCTCGACAGCGGCTATTTCCTGCTGCCCGAACGCATCGCCCGCAAGCCGATCGAAGAGATCGCCAGCAAGAAGCGCGCCGAGTATCGCCGCCGCTATCAGCTGCTGGACGAGCTGGAACAGGGATTGGCGGCGCACTTCTGCGCCCGATAACACCCGGCGGGCCGTCAGTCCGCCCGGCCGCGCGCCAGCCAGATCACCCGTGAGAACATTTTCTTCAGCAGCGGCGGCACCGAGTCCGTGCCCCATTCGCCGGCCTGCATCGCGACCTCGATCGCCAGATCCGGCTTCGAAGAGTGGTGGACCGCTTTCAGGATCACCTTGCGCACCGGCATCTGCGCGTTGAGCGGCACCGACGCCATCCGGTGATAAACCGGGCCGAACCCTTCGCGGAACATGAAGTGCTCCATGTCCGGCGCCGGCAGCGCGGTCAGCCGATCGCGCTCGTTGTCTTCATGATTGTCCAGCAGGCTGCGCACGGTATTGGCGTACTTTTTGCCCGCCTCGTCGCCGTCCACCAGCGCATGCCACTCGATGCCCATGCGGCGGGCGAAGCGCAGCAGCGGCTTCAGGCCGCACTGGGCGAATTCGATGACCCGCACCCCTTCCGCCTCGAAATGGTAGCCGCACTGGCGCGCCAGCTCGTTCAGCAGCCACACTTCGGTCTCGCCTTCCACCAGTAGCCAGCAACGGGCGAACAGCGACGACGGCCGGTTGAAACGGATGTGAAACGCGATGCGCCGTCCGTCTTCGGCGCTCAACCCGCGCGGCCCGAGACGGTAGGTCGCGACCCGGCCCGACTCGCGCACCAGCCGGCAGACGTGCTCCACCGGCACCAGCGACACCAGTTCGCTGGAGTTGGTGGTGGTGATGCGCTGCAGCGGCAGCTGATTGAGCAGCCCCCAGGCCACCGAGAGCATGATCGGATGCAGGCGAGTTTCCGGGTCTTCCACCAGCAGCAGCGGCCGGGCGTGCGGATCCAGCTTGACGTCGCCCTTGGCCTGCAGCAGGGTGGAAAACATGCCCAGCAGGATCAGACGCATGCTGCGGCTGTTCGGCTCGGCGACCATGCGGTTGATGCCGTCCAGCGCGCGCCAGGCGTCCTGCTCCGGTTCACCGCCGCGGCGGCGCGGCCGCGCCACCTGCGAGCTCTGCTCGGCAAAGTAGTGCTCGAGCAACTGCTGCATCGCCGCCAGCCCCTGACGCAGCTCGCCGTTGGTCAGCTTCTGCGGATTGCGCACCAGCTCGCGCGTCAGCTGATCCAGCTGCTGCGCCAACGCCTGGGTATCGGGTTTGCGTTCATCGCCGAGGCTGCTGGGGCGCAGGCGGCGAATAAAGCGCGCGTCGCGCAGGCGCAAAACCGGGTGGATGCGGATGATGGCGTGGGCCAGCTGTTCGATATGGTGCAGTTGAAAGGCGTTGCCGTCGGCGTCGAGAAAACCGCGCCAGGTACACACCGTACCGTCATCGGCCAGCTCGCCCTCGCAGCGGTAGTGAATGCGGCTCAGGCCGTCTTCCCCCTTGACCCACAACGGCGTCAGATGGCGGTAGCGCGGCAGGTGCGCGTGGCCGATGTCTTTCTCGCAGAAGGTGAATACCACCTGCAGGTGGCGCTCTTTGGCCGCCTCCTCACCGGGGGGAAAATGGAAGTCGTGCGCTTCAAATCGATACAGTTTCTGCTCCGGCGCCAGCAGCAGCGTCAGCGCATCCAGCAGGCTGGATTTACCCCAGGCGTTTTCGCCGAGCAACAACGTGTTATCGTCCAGCATCAGGGACAGCCGATTAATACCGCGAAAACCTACAATTTCGATACGCTCCAAGAACATCCGCCGCCTCCCGTGCGCGCCGTCGCCTCTTCAATGAGGCGACTTTCACAGAGCATGGTCAAAAAACCCCTTGCAGGTCAAGCGGCCAGCGTCAAATCTGCCGCTTTACTCCGGCCGGGCTTTTGGTTAGCGTGTGCTCCTCGCCGCCGTTCGTCGCGCATCAAAACTCAAGGACACTCGTTGCACCATGTACTCAGGACTGTTGATTATTCTGTTACCGTTGATTGTCGGTTACCTCATTCCCTTACGCCATCGCCCGCTGCTGGTGCTGATCAACCGCCTGCTGAGCTGGATGGTGTATGTGATCCTGTTTTTCATGGGCATCAGCCTGGCGTTTATGGAGAATCTCAGCAGCAATCTGATGCTGATCTTCCAGTACAGCGCAGCGTTCTTCTTCTGCATTCTCTGCGCCAATCTGCTGTTGCTGGCGCTGCTGGAGCGGCGCATGCCGTGGCGCAGCAGCCATAAACAGGAAAAGCTGCCTTCGCGCGTGCATATGGCGCTGGAGTCGCTCAAGCTGTGCGGCGTGGTGCTCGGCGGCTTCCTGCTCGGCCTGACGCAGTGGCAATGGCTGCAGTTCGCCCATAAAGGCAGCGAATATGCGCTGATCTTCCTGCTGTTGCTGGTCGGCATTCAGCTGCGCAACAGCGGCATGACGCTGCGCCAGATCGTGCTCAACCGCCGCGGCACGCTGGTGGCGCTGGCGGTGGTCGTCGCGTCTCTGGCCGGCGGCGCGCTGGCGGCGCAGCTGCTGGGGCTGCCGGTCAAGGCCGGGCTGGCGATGGCCTCTGGCTTCGGCTGGTACTCGCTGTCCGGCATTCTGATCACCGACGCCTACGGCCCGGTGATGGGCAGCGCCGCGTTCTTCAACGATCTGGCACGCGAGCTGGTGGCGATCATGCTGATCCCGACGCTGGTGCGCCGCAGCCGCTCCACCGCCCTCGGCCTGTGCGGCGCCACCTCGATGGACTTCACCCTGCCGGTGCTGCAGCGCAGCGGCGGACTGGACATGGTGCCGCCCGCCATCGTGCACGGCTTCCTGCTGAGCCTGCTGGCGCCGGTGCTGATCGCCCTGTTCTCCTGATCCTTTCCCCTTGGGGGCCACCCGGCCCCCAAAGCGTAATCATTCCCATCCGCACGGCAAAATTGCGCTAAATCAAACTTGCCCGCAGTAGTCGCACAAAAGCCTTTTGCAACCCCGATCGCCGATCTATGCTTTTAAACAAGCATTACAAATGCAACTTTAAAAATAAAAGGAAGCGACTATGTTCTGTGTGCAATGTGAACAAACCATTCGAACCCCGGCAGGCAACGGCTGCGCGTATGCTCAGGGCATGTGCGGCAAAACGGCGGAAACCTCCGATCTGCAGGATCTGCTGGTGGCGGCGCTGCAGGGCCTCTCCGCCTGGGCGCTGCAGGCGCGTTCGCTGGGCATCGTCGACCATGAGATCGACAGCTTCGCCCCGCGCGCCTTCTTCTCCACCCTGACCAACGTCAACTTCGACTCCCAGCGCATCATCGGCTACGCGCGGGAAACCCTGCTGCTGCGCGATTCGCTGGCCGCCCGTTGCCGGCTGCTGGACGCCGGCGTGCGCGTCGATCACCCGATGGCGGCACTGCAGCTGGCCGGTGACGATATGCCTGCGCTGCTGCAACAGGCGGCGCAGTTTGCCCTCAACAGCGACAAGGCCGAGGTAGGCGACGACGTACACGGTTTGCGCATGCTGTGCCTGTACGGCCTGAAAGGCGCGGCGGCCTATATGGAACACGCGCACGTGCTCGGCCAGTTCGACGAGCAACTCTATGCCGACTACCACGCCTTTATGGCCTGGCTCGGCACCCGGCCGCGCGACGTCGATACCCTGCTGAACAACGCCATGGGCATCGGCAAGATGAACTTCAACGTGATGGCGATCCTCGATCGCGGTGAGACCCAGGCCTACGGCGATCCGCAGCCCAGCGCAGTCAACGTGCGCCCGGTGGCCGGGAAAGCCATTCTGATTTCCGGCCACGATCTCAAAGATCTGCGCATGCTGCTCGAGCAAACCGAAGGGCAAAACGTCAACGTCTACACCCACGGTGAAATGCTGCCGGCGCACGGCTATCCGGAACTGAAAAAATTCAAGCACCTGGTGGGCAACTACGGCAGCGGCTGGCAAAACCAGCAGACGGAATTCGCCAAATTCCCTGGCCCGATCGTGATGACCTCCAACTGCATCATCGATCCTAACGTCGGCAACTACGGCGATCGCATCTGGACCCGCAGCATCGTCGGCTGGCCGGGCGTCAACCATCTGGAAGGCGACGACTTCGGCGCCGTGATCCGCCAGGCGCAGGGCATGAACGGCTTCCCTTACACCGAGATCGAGCACCTGATCACCGTCGGCTTCGGCCGCCAGACGCTGCTGAACGCCGCCGACACGGTGATCGATCTGGTGTCGCAGAAAAAACTGCGCCACGTCTTCCTGGTCGGCGGCTGCGACGGCAGCCGCGACGAGCGCAGCTACTTCACCGACTTCGCCCGCAGCGTGCCGCAAGACTGCCTGATCATGACGCTGGCCTGCGGCAAGTACCGTTTCAACAAGCTGGACTTCGGCACCCTGGAAGGGCTGCCGCGCCTGCTGGACGTCGGCCAGTGCAACGACGCCTACTCCGCCATCATGCTGGCGGTCAAGCTGGCGGACACGCTCGGCTGCAGCGTCAACGAGCTGCCGCTCAGCCTGGTGCTGTCCTGGTTTGAACAGAAGGCGATCGTCATTCTGTTGACGCTGCTGTCGCTGGGGGTGAAAAACATCGTCACCGGCCCGACCGCGCCGGGCTTCCTGACCGACAACCTGATGGCGATCCTCAACGAGAAATTCGGCCTGCGTCCGATCACCACCGTCGAGCAGGATATCGCAGCGCTGCTCGCCTGATGCCGTTACGTTATGGGGCCGCCTGCGCCGGCCCCTTTGCTTTTTGAGGTGCCCCGATGACTCAACCCACTCCGCTTTGCCCGAACCGCATGCAGGTGCATTCCATCCGGCGTGAAACCGCCGACGTCTGGACGCTGAACCTGATCTGCGACGTTTTCTATCCTTACCAGGCCGGCCAGTTTGCGCTGGTCAGCATCCGCAACAGCGAGGAGACGCTGCGCGCCTATACGCTCTCCTCCTCGCCTGGCCAGAGCCGCTTTCTCAGCATCAGCGTGCGCTGCCTGCCGGACGGCGCCGGATCGCGCTGGCTGACGCAAGAGGTCAAGCCCGGCAACACGCTGTGGCTGTCCGACGCACAGGGCGAGTTCAGCTGCGAGCGTCACCCGGCCGATCGTTATCTGATGCTGGCGGCCGGCTGCGGCGTGACGCCGATCGTCTCGATGTGCCGCTGGCTGACCGCCAACCGTCCAACCTGCGATATCGCCGTGATCTTTAACGTGCGCACCCCCGCCGACACGATTTTCGCCGATCAGTGGCGCGCGCTGTGCGCCGCCCATCCGCAGCTGCGCCTGACGCTGATGGCCGAGCAGGATCTGCAACCCGGCTACCTCAGCGGCCGTATCGATGAACAGACGCTGCGGCAGGCGGCGCCGGATATCGCCGAACGCACGGTGATGACCTGCGGTCCTGCGCCCTACATGGATCAGGTGGAGCAGCTTTGTCGCCGGCTCGGCGTGCCGGCCGAGCGTTTCCATAAAGAGCAGTTCCACACGCCGACGGCGCAGGCCGATGCCACCGAAGGGCTGACGCTGCGCGCCGCCCGCCCGCTGCGCGAATTCCGCGTGCCGGTCGGCAGCACGCTGCTGGCGGCGATGGAGGCCCATGCCCTGCCGGTCAACGCCGCCTGTCGCGCCGGGGTGTGCGGCTCATGCAAAACCCGCATCCTCGAGGGCGACTACACCACCACCAGCACCATGACGCTGAGCGCGGAAGAAATAGCGCAAGGCTACGTGCTGGCCTGCAGTTGCCAACTGCAGGGTGACGTCACGCTGGCGTGATCCCCTGGCCCCATCACCGCGATGGGGCATTTATCGGCAAGTTCCCCGCGCCCAGCCCGGTTACACTTTTCCCCGTTCTACGCTCTTTACCCTTCCTGACCGCATCTCGTCCACAGCCGGTAAGCTATGCTTGCAGTTGTTCTGCTGCCACTCACCGGATCGAGTACACATCGTTTTTCAAACCATGTTTGGGGGAACCATGAAGCAAACCGTAGCCACACTGATCGCCAAAACGCTGGATCAAGCCGGCGTAAAACGCATTTGGGGCGTGACCGGCGATTCGCTCAACGGCCTTAGCGACAGCCTGCACCGCATGGGCACCATCGAATGGCTGGGCACCCGCCATGAAGAGGTGGCCGCCTTCGCCGCCGGCGCCGAAGCCCAGCTTACCGGCCAGTTGGCGGTGTGCGCCGGTTCCTGCGGCCCCGGCAACCTGCATCTGATCAACGGCCTGTTCGACTGCCACCGCAACCATGTGCCAGTGCTGGCGATCGCCGCACACATCCCTTCCAGCGAAATCGGCAGCGGCTACTTCCAGGAAACCCATCCGCAGGAGCTGTTCCGCGAATGCAGCCACTATTGCGAGCTGGTTTCCAACCCGGAACAGCTGCCGCGCGTGCTGGAGATCGCCATGCGCAAGGCGATCCTCAACCGCGGCGTCTCGGTGGTCGTCTTGCCGGGCGACGTGGCGCTGCGCATGGCGCCGGAAGACGCGACCCTGACCTGGCATACCCCGGCGCTGCCGCTGGTGCAGCCACCGATGAGCGAGCTGAACAAGCTGGCGGAAACGCTGAACAAGGCGAAGAACATCACCCTGATGTGCGGCAGCGGCTGCGCCGGCGCGCACGATGAAGTGGTCAAGCTGGCCGAGCTGCTGCAGGCGCCGGTGGTGCACGCGCTGCGCGGTAAAGAACATATCGAATGGGACAACCCGTACAGCGTCGGCATGACTGGACTGATCGGTTTCTCCTCCGGTTATCACGCGATGATGAACGCCGACACGCTGGTGCTGCTCGGCACCCAGTTCCCCTATCGGGCGTTCTACCCCACCAACGCCAACATCATTCAGATCGACATCAACCCCGGCAGCATCGGCGCGCACTGCCCGGTCAATATGGCGCTGGTGGGCGACATCCACACCACCCTCACCGCCCTGCTGCCGCAGCTGGAGCCGAAGCGCGATCGGGCGTTCCTAGACAAGGCGCTGGAGCATTACCGCAACGCGCGCAAGGATCTCGACGGGCTGGCGACCGCCGGCGACGACCAACCGATCCACCCGCAGTATCTGGCGCAGCAGCTCAGCCACTATGCCAGCGACGAGGCCATCTTCACCTGCGACGTCGGCACGCCGACGGTGTGGGCCGCCCGCTACGTGAAAATGAACGGCAAGCGTCGCCTGCTCGGTTCGTTCAACCACGGTTCGATGGCCAACGCCATGCCGCAGGCGATCGGCGCTCAGGCCACCGCGCCGGATAAACAGGTGATCGCCATGTGCGGCGACGGCGGCTTCACCATGCTGATGGGCGATTTCCTGTCGCTGGCGCAGCTCAAGCTGCCGGTGAAAATCGTGGTGTTCAACAACAGCGTGCTGGGATTCGTGGCGATGGAGATGAAGGCCGGCGGCTATCTGACCGACGGCACCGATCTGCATAATCCGGACTTCGCGGCGATCGCCAATGCCGCGGGCATCAAGGGCATCCGCGTGGAAAAAGCCTCCGATCTGGACGGCGCGCTGCAGGAGATGTTGGCGCACCCCGGCCCGGCGCTGCTGGACGTGGTCACCGCCAAGCAAGAACTGGCGATGCCGCCGCAGATCAAGTTCGAACAGGCGAAAGGCTTCAGCCTGTACATGCTGCGCGCCATCATCAACGGCCGCGGCGACGAAGTGGTCGAGCTGGCGAAAACTAACTGGCTGCGCTAAGCAAGCTGCCCCGGTGAAATAAAGGGTATATGATGCCATGTACCCTTTTCCTCTCCCTTATATTCCAGGAACCCTATGCTTATCGATCTACGCAGCGACACCGTCACCCGCCCCAGCGCCGCCATGCGCCAGGCGATGGCTCAGGCAGAAGTCGGCGACGACGTCTACGGCGATGATCCGACGGTCAACGCGCTGGAGGCGGAAGCGGTGCGTCTGTCGGGCAAAGAAGCGGCGCTGTTTCTGCCCAGCGGCACCCAGGCCAACCTGGTGGCGCTGCTGAGCCACTGCCAGCGCGGCGATGAATATCTGGTCGGCCAGCAGGCGCACAACTACAAATACGAAGCCGGCGGCGCAGCGGTGCTGGGCAGTATCCAGCCGCAGCCGATCGAGGCCGACGCCGACGGCACGCTGCCGCTGGACAAGCTCGCCGCCGCCATCAAACCCGACGATATCCACTTCGCCCGCACCCGGCTGTTGAGCCTGGAAAACACCATAAGCGGCAGAGTCTTGCCGCAGGCCTATCTACAGCAGGCGTGGCAGTTTACCCGCGAGCGGCAGTTGGCGTTGCATATCGACGGCGCGCGCATCTTCAACGCCGCCGTGGCGCTGAACCTGCCGCTAAAAGAGATCGTGCAGTACTGCGACACCTTCACCATTTGCCTGTCGAAAGGGTTGGGCGCGCCGGTCGGCTCGCTGCTGTGCGGCAGCGAGGCTTTCATCCAACGCGCGCTGCGCTGGCGCAAGATGACCGGCGGCGGGCTGCGCCAGGCCGGCATTTTGGCGGCGGCCGGCCTCTACGCGCTGGAGCATAACGTCGCGCGGCTGCGCGAAGACCATGACAACGCGGTCTGGCTGGAGCAACAGCTGCGGCAGATCGGCGTAGAGATCGCCGATCCCGGTGCGCAGACCAACGTGCTGTACCTGCGCCAAACGCCGGCGCTGGCGGCCAAACTCGGCCCGTGGATGCGCGAACGCGGCGTGCTGATCAGCAGCGGCCCGCTGACGCGCATTCTGACCCACCTCGACGTCAGCCGTCAGGATCTGCAGCGGGTGGTCGAACTGTGGCGGGAGTTTCTTCAGCAGCACGCCTGATCGCTCGGGGCGCAGACCGCGCCCCGCACTCAGAAGATCCAGCGGCCGTAAACCCAGTACCACAGCCACAGCACCGCCGCCAGATTGAGCGCCACGCTGAGGATGAACCAGGTTTTAAACGGCTGCTTCTGGGTCTTGTGGCGAAACAGCTGCTGCGCCAGCAGCGCGCCCAACCAGCCGCCCAGCGCACCGAACAGCAACAGCGTCGTCTCCGGCACCCGTCGCCATCCCTTGTGCGCCGCCAGCTTATCGCCGCCGTAGATCAGAAACGTCAGCAGGTTGGCCGACAGCAGCCACATCCACACCGGATGCGGCGAGAACAGGCTGGCGATCAGCGCCAGGCCCAGCAGGGCGTAACAAATCACATTGAGTTTCATGGCATTCGGTTTTTCGTGCGATAAGGGGCGCGTAGTGTGAACTCGCGCCGCGGCGGATGCAACCGGCTTATACCCATACAAAAAGTGCATTTAAACCCTGAATTTGGCATCCTGTCGTTCTGCCAATCCTCTACCGCACAAGGCGGCCCGATGACACCCCAACGCGTACTGGTTCTTGGAGCCAGCGGCTATATAGGCCAGAACCTGATCCCGCACCTGATCGAACAGGGGCACCAGATTACCGCCGCCGCGCGGCGCATCGAGTGGCTGCAGGAGCAGAACTGGCCGCAGATCAACTGCCTGTATGTCGATCTGTACCGCCCGGAAACCCTGAGCGCGGCGCTGTGGGAAATCGATACGCTTTACTATCTGGTGCACGCGATGGGCGACGGCGACGACTTTATCGAGAAGGAACGCCAGGCGGCGGAAAACCTGCGCGACGCGCTGCGCAATACCGGCGTCAAGCAGGTGATCTTTCTCGGCGCGCTGCAGCCGAACGACGACAGTTCGCCGCACCTGGCGGCGCGCCGCCTGACCGGCGAGATCCTGCGCCAGAGCGGCGTGCCGGTGACCGAGCTGCGCGCCGGCATCATCGTCGGCCCCGGTTCGGCGGCGTTCGAAGTGATGCGCGACATGGTCTATAACCTGCCGGTGCTGACGCCGCCGCGCTGGGTGCGCTCGAAGTCCTCGCCGGTGGCGCTGGAGAACCTGCTGGTTTACCTTGCCGATCTGCTGGCGCACCCGGCGGAGGAACACCGCATCTTCGACGTCGCCGGGCCTGAATACCTCAGCTATCAGGATATGTTCAAACGCTTTATCGCCATCAGCGGCAAGCGGCGCTGGCTGATCCCGATCCCCTTGCCGACGCGGCTGATTTCGGTGTGGTTCATCAGCCTGATCACCTCGGTGCCGACGCCGATCGCGCGCGCGCTGATCCAGGGCCTGAAGCACGATCTGCCCGCCGACGGCAAACCGTTGCAGGCCCTGATCCCGCAACGTCTGCACACCTTCGATCAGGCGGTCACCGCCACGCTGCAGCGCGAACTGGAGGTGGTCGATTCCGCCGACTGGGGCTACGATCCGGCGGCGCGGGCCCGCTGGCGCCCCGGCTACGGCTATTACCCGAAACAGGCGGGATGTTCGCTCGACACCGCCGCTTCCAGCCAGGCGCTGTGGCAAACGGTGCAGCAGTTGGGGGGCGAGGAAGGCTATTTCTACGCCAATATCCTGTGGCGGATCCGCGCCCGCATGGACGACATGATCGGCAACGGCGTGGTCTATGGCCGCCCGGCGCGCGCGTCCCTGGCGCTGGGCGACGAGATCGACGGGTGGAAAGTCATCACGCTGAAGCCGCTGCGGCAGCTGGCGCTGCTGTTCGGCATGAAGGCGCCGGGGCTGGGGCGGCTGAGCTTCACCATTACCGATCGCGGCGATCGCCGCACGCTGGACGTGCGCGCCTGGTGGCATCCGGCCGGCTTCAGCGGGCTGCTGTATTGGTTCGCCATGATGCCCGCGCACCTGTTCATTTTTCGCGGCATGGCGAAGCGCATCGCGACGCTGGCCGAGAACCTGGACCGCCAACAGCGCTGAATGCCGTTCATTTGTCGATCAACCGCACAGTTTGCCGCTGTGCTTCGGGGCTTTCCGATTGCATAGCGCACGAAATCACGGAAGAATGGCATCTTATTTGCTGGGAGCGCCGCAAGCGCCCGCCGGTATTCCGATTTTGGGTGAGAATAGAGTCCGTTATGAAGGTATTGGTCACCGGTGCCACCAGTGGGTTAGGCCGTAACGCCGTTGAATATCTGCGCCGCCAGGGCATCAAAGTGCGCGCCACCGGTCGTAACCAGGCGATGGGTGGCCTGCTGGAAAAAATGGGCGCGGAGTTCATTCATGCCGATCTCACCAACCTGATCTCTTCGCAGGCCAAAGCGATGCTGGCGGACGTCGATGTGCTGTGGCACTGCTCCAGCTTTACCTCACCCTGGGGCACCGAAGAAGCCTTCGAACTGGCCAACGTCCGCGCCACCCGCCGCCTCGGCGAATGGGCGGCAGCCTATGGAGTGGCGCAGTTCATTCACATCTCTTCCCCGGCGATCTATTTCGACTACCACCATCACCGCAACGTAACCGAAGACTTTCGCCCGCAGCGTTACGCCAACGAGTTCGCGCGCAGCAAGGCCGCCGGCGAGCAGGTGATCCAGCAATTGGCGCTGTCCAATCCGCAGACCCATTTCACCATTTTGCGCCCGCAGGGCCTGTTCGGGCCGCACGACAAGGTGATGCTGCCGCGGTTGCTGCAGATGATCAAACGCTACGGCAACCTGCTGCTGCCGCGCGGCGGCGCGGCGATGGTGGACATGACCTATCTGGAGAATGCGGTGCAGGCCATGTGGCTGGCGACGCTAAAAGAAGACACGCCGTCCGGCCGCGCCTACAACATCACCAACCAGCAGCCGCGCCCGCTTCGCACCGTGGTGCAGCAGCTGATCGACGATTTGGGCATGAAGTGCCGCATCCGCTCCGTCCCCTATCCGATGCTCGACATGATGGCGCGCGGCATGGAGCGCCTGGGCAGCAAAAGCGAAAAGGAGCCGGTGCTGACCCATTACGGCGTCGCCAAACTCAACTTCGATCTCACGCTCGATACCACCCGCGCGCAGCAAGAGCTGGGCTATCAGCCGATCGTCTCGCTGGAAGAAGGCATCGCGCGCACCGCCCGCTGGCTGAAAGATCACGGCAAACTGCACGGCCTGTAATCAACGCCACGCGCCGTACTTCAACAGCAGCGCATCGATAATCGCCTCACTCTCTGCATCCGGCTCGCCGCGAACATCGTCGGGCCGGAAATGCATCTGAAACGCCGCCAGCACATTGCGCTGCTGCCGCGCATCCCACGACGGGTCGATCGCGTAGCCGTAACGCGCCAGCTTTTCGAGCAGCGGCGCCAGCGGCACCGGCGCCTGTCTGTCTCGCCCCGCCAGCAGCCGCTGCACGTCTGCCTCGTCCGGCCAGGCGCCGATGCCGGCCTGCGCCAGTTGCCGCCAGGGGAACAGCGGGCCGGGATCCTGTTTGCGCTGCGGCGCGATGTCGCTGTGCCCCACCACGTCCTGCGGCTGAATGCCATAGCGTTGGATAATGTCGCGGCTCAGCGGAATCAACACGGCGATCTGTTCCGCCGTGTAGGGCTGCCAGTGGGTGAACAGCATGCTGCGGGTGAAACCCTTGTTGACGATTTCAATGCCGATCGAGGTGTCGTTGAGATTGCTGCGCCCGCGCCAGCCGCTGGTGCCGGCATGCCAGGCGCGCATCGCCTCCGGCACCAACCGGTACACCGTCGGTTTGCCGTGTTCGCGCTGCGGGTGCGCCGGCAACAGGTAGTGTGCGCTGACGTGTTCATCGGTCAGCGTTTTCAGTGATGAATGAAAGTCTTCCGCCGTATAGTGCATCACCAGAAACCGAATGCGCTGATCGGCGCCCTGCGCCTGATGCAAGGTTTCGAGCTGGTAAGCGCCACGATCGACGAGCGTGTCCTGCTGCGGATTTTGGCATCCCGCCAACAGCACGGCGGCGATGATCCCTGGCCAAATTTTCACTTATCCTCCTGATTGACGTCCGTGAAAGATGTAACGCGACGCGATTGATCTGTATCCAATCATCACGCTCATCGAGAAATAATGACAGATAGCGCCGATGTGCAAGCGAGTGTTGCTCCCGGCTGGCGGCCTTTCCCGCCCATGATAGTCTCAAAGTATCATCTGCGCTGAAAGAGCGGAGTCGAACATGTTCACGCCACGCTATCTGTCCTGGTTGCTCTGTGCCGCCATGCTGCCGCTCAGCGGCTGCGATCGGCAAAAAGTCGCCGATGCGATGGGCGGGAGCGCCCCGCCCTCGGCCGCGCCCGTCACGAGTGCCAGCGCGCCGGCCTATACGCCGCTGAGCGCCGATCAACTGTACCAGTTGGTCAGCCCGGTGGCGCTGTTCCCCGACAAGCTGCTGGCGCAGGTGTTGGCCGGCGCGGGCTATCCTGACCAAATCAGCGCCGCGGATGCCTGGCTGGCGCAAAACCGCGGCTTGCAACCGGCGGCGCTCAGCTCAGCGGCCGACGCTCAGCCCTGGGATCCCAGCGTGCGCGGCCTGGTGCAATTCCCCGACGTGCTCGATCAAATGGCGAAAAACATCCCCTGGACCACCGCCCTGGGCAGCGCCTACCTAAACGATCCCACCGACGTGATGAACGCCATTCAGGTGATGCGTCAACGGGCGGCCAGCCAAGGCACGCTGAAAAACACCCCGCAGCAGCGCATCGTCGTGGCGCCGACGACGCATTATGTCGAACAGCAGCCCTATCGCCAGCGCGTGGTAGCGGCGCCGGGCGAAACCATCGTCATCGAACCCAGCCAGCCGGATACGGTTTACGTCCCGCATTATGATCCCTGGGTGGCCTACGGCACGCCGATCCCAGCCTATCCGAGCTATCGGTATCAACCTTCGGGCTACAGCGGCGGCGACATGTTGGCGGCCGGCGTGATCAGCTTCGGTGTCGGCATTGCGGTCGCCTCATTGTTCAATCAGCACAACAGCGGCTGGCACAACTGGGATATGCGCTGGGACGATCGACGCCAACCGGTGGTCTACCGCGATGCGCCCTACGTATCGCATTCCACCACCGTGGTGAATCGCGTCACCAACATCAACCAATATAACAACGTGAACACTGTGAATCGCAGCAGCACCAGCACGGTGAACAACTACAATACCGCCGCCGCGCCGGCGCCCCGCGTCACTCAACCGACGCCCATCGGCGCGCCGCAACAGCCGCACGTCGCGCCTGCGGCCCACGCGCCGATGACGTTGCCGAACTTTGCGCATACCCAGCCGGTGGCGCCTCACGTACAGCAGCCGGTAGCCATACACCAGCCGGTAGCGGCCGTCCCGCACGTGCGACAGCCGGTCATCGCGCCTCATGCACAGCAGCCGATGAGCACGCCGACGTTCACGCATGCCGTTCCGACGGCACCTCACCCGCAGCAGCCGACAGCCGTACATTCATTCAGCGCCGCTACAGACGCATCCAATGCCGGCCGCTGCGCCGGTGCATCCAGCCGTCGCGCGCCCGCAGGTTCTGCAGGCCCCACACGTCGCTCAGCCGGTGATCCGCGAACCGGCAGCGCCGCAGCATCCGGCGGCGATAAGCCCGATGCCGGCGCCGCAACAGCGCATCATGCCGCATGCGGCCCCGGCGCCGCAGCGCCATCAGACGTCCGTTCAGCCGATGCCGCATCGCCAGGAGCCGGTGCCCACGAAGCCGCAGGAACACCGCCCAATCGTCGAGCAGCACAAGGTGGGATAAATCAAGAGGATGTCGCCCCGGCGGAATGGCCGGGGCGAAAAGAAAGCATGGCGTTAGCGGCTCACTTTCACCGCGGTGCCGCTGACGGTCACCATCAGCATGCTGCCGTCTTTACCAACGGTTTCATAATCGATATCAATGCCGACCACCGCGTTGGCGCCCAGCTCTTTCGCCTGGTCTTCCAGCTCTTCGAATGCGATCAGGCGCGCCTTGCGCAGCTCTTTCTCATAAGCGCCCGAGCGGCCGCCGACGATATCGCGCACGCCGGCGAAGAAATCACGAAAAATGTTGGCGCCGAGGATCGCTTCGCCGGTGACGACGCCGCAGTATTCGGTGATGGTAAACCCTTCCAGGGTCGGGGTAGTTGAAAGCTGCATCAGAACTCCTTGTTTGATTAATTCAACGTATCTATGACCAGAAGATTGGCATTATGTTCGCTTAATCAATGGCACGCAGTACGAATGCAAGGCCAAAAAACGCATTTATACTGTAAGCTATCGGTCTTCATGGTAGAGACTTTCACATAAGGTAATAAGATGAAAACAAAAACGATTGCGGCTGTTTTACCCTTAGCGCTGTTGCTGAGTGCCTGTACCACGGTGGAACCGGCATACAAGGATATCGGCACCCGCAGCGGCAGCTGTGTGGAAGGCGGCCCGGATACGGTCGCGCAAAAGTTCTATGACCTGCGCATCCAGCAAGGTTCCAGCCTGCCGGACAGCAACCGCCTGGCGCAGCTGCAGCCTTATCTGAGCAAAGTGCTGTATCAGGATCTGGTCAGCGCCGCTCAAAATCCGGGCAAGCATCAGATAACCGGCGATCTGTTCTCCGGCAACGCGCAAGGGCCAAGCAGCGCGTCCGTCGCCAGCGCCTCGACCATTCCCAACACCGATGCGAAGAACATCCCGCTGCGCGTTGACTTGAGCTACCAGAAAGACGCCAACAGTACCGTGAACTGGCAAGACGAAGTGCTGATGGTGCGCGAAGGCACCTGCTGGGTGGTTGATGATATTCGCTACCTGAATGTTCCAGCACACGCCACCAACGGCAGCGTGCGTCAGGTGCTGGAAAACCGATAACCCGCACTCCCCGGCCGACGCGGACCCGCCGCGTCGGTCGTTCCCGTCTCCCCTTGCGCCGCTCAGATTTCGTCCGATAGAAAAAATTTCGCTACCGATCTCACAGCCTGCGCCACAAATCCCCTCCCTCGGCCTGAGTCGCGGTATCTTGTGCTAATCTTTTACTGTCTCGCCGCACACTCATAAATTTTAACGCACAAAGATTGCATAAGTATTCTGTGGAAGTTAACATTTGCGGCATCAATGTCTATTCAATTCTGGCGCATGAGTATTCAACTTAACGGTATCAATTGCTATTACGGCGCTCACCAGGCGCTGTTTGACATCACGCTGGAATGTCCAGCCGGGGAAACCCTGGTGCTGCTTGGCCCAAGCGGCGCCGGGAAAAGTTCATTGCTGCGGGTGCTGAACCTGCTGGAAATGCCGCGTTCGGGTCAGCTAAAGATCGCCGGCAACCAATTCGATTTCAAGCAGGCGCCGGGCGAAAAAGCCATTCGCGAACTGCGGCAAAATGTCGGCATGGTCTTCCAGCAATACAACCTGTGGCCTCACCTCACCGTGGTCCAGAACCTGATCGAAGCGCCTTGCCGCGTGCTGGGTCTGACCAAGGCTCAGGCGATGGAGCGCGCCGACAAGCTGCTCAAGCGTCTGCGCCTGACCGACTTCGCCGATCGCTTTCCGCTGCACCTTTCCGGCGGCCAGCAGCAGCGCGTAGCGATCGCTCGCGCCCTGATGATGGAGCCGCAGGTGCTGCTGTTCGATGAACCGACCGCAGCGCTGGATCCGGAAATCACCGCCCAGATCGTCAGCATCATTCGCGAACTGGCCGGCACCGGCATCACTCAGGTGATCGTCACCCACGAAGTGGAAGTGGCGCGCAAGACCGCCAGCCGCGTGGTGTACATGGAAAACGGCCATGTAGTGGAGCAAGGCGACAGCAGCCACTTCACGCAGCCGCGGACCACCGAGTTTGCCAACTACTTATCACACTAACAATTAACTTGCTGTAATTTGGGGAGTTTGCGATGAAAAAACTAATAATCGCCGCCGTTCTGGCCGGCATCAGCGTTTCCGCCTCCGCAGCCGAAACCATCCGTTTCGCTACCGAAGCCTCCTATCCTCCATTTGAATTTATTGACGCCGGCAACAAAATTCAGGGTTTTGATGTCGATCTGGCCAACGCGCTGTGCAAAGAGATGCAGGCCGAGTGCACCTTCACCAATCAGGCGTTCGACAGCCTGATCCCAAGCCTGAAGTTCAAGCGTTTCGATGCGGTCATGGCCGGTATGGACATTACGCCGGAGCGTGAAAAGCAGGTGCTGTTCACCAAGCCGTACTACGATAACTCGGCGCTGTTCATCGCGCAGAAAGGCAAAATTGCCGACGTGGCGGCGCTGAAAGGCAAGAAAGTCGGCGTGCAAAACGGCACCACTCACCAAAAATACCTGACCGACAAGCACCCGGAAATCACCACCGTGCCTTACGATAGCTACCAAAACGCCATTTTGGATCTGAAGAACGGCCGCGTTGATGCGGTGTTCGGCGATACTGCGGTGGTCAACGAGTGGCTGAAGCAGAATGACGCGCTGGCGACAGTGGGCGCCAAAGTAACGGATAAAGACTACTTCGGCACCGGCCTCGGCATCGCGGTACGCCAGAAAAATACCGATCTGCAGGGCAAGTTCAACGCCGCCCTGGACAAGATCAAGCAGGATGGGACCTATGAAACCATCTACAAAAAATGGTTCCAGCAGTAATACGCCCCGATGAATGAATTACAACCTTTAGCAAGCGCCGCCGGCATGACCGTCGGCCTTGCCGTTTGCGCCCTGATCCTCGGGCTGATTCTGGCGATGCTGTTCGCCGTATGGGAATCGTCCCGCTGGAAAGCCGTCAGCTGGCTCGGCACCGCCTGGGTGACCGTGCTGCGCGGCCTGCCGGAAATCCTGGTGGTGCTGTTTATCTATTTCGGCTCGTCGCAGCTGCTGCTGATGCTCTCCGACGGCTTTACCCTTAACCTCGGTCTGTTCCAGTTGCCGATTCAGCTGGCGATCGATAATTTCGAAGTCAGCCCGTTCCTGTGCGGGGTGATCGCCCTGGCCTTGCTCTATTCCGCCTACGCCTCGCAGACGCTGCGCGGCGCGCTCAAAGCGGTGCCGCAGGGGCAGTGGGAATCCGGCCAGGCGCTGGGTCTCGGCAAAGCGGCGATCTTCTTTCGCCTGATCATGCCGCAGATGTGGCGCCATGCCCTGCCCGGCCTCGGCAATCAGTGGCTGGTGCTGCTGAAAGACACCGCGCTGGTGTCGCTGATCAGCGTGAACGACCTGATGTTGCAAACCAAAAGCATCGCCACCCGCACCCAGGAACCCTTTACCTGGTACGTGATCGCGGCGGCCATCTACCTGCTGGTGACGCTGTTCAGCCAATACGTCATCAAGCGCATTGAACTGCGCGCCACGCGCTTTGAGCGGGGGCCGGTCTGATGATTGAATATTTACCGGAAATCCTCAAAGGGCTGCATACCAGCCTGACGCTAACCGTCGCCGCGCTGCTGGTCGCGCTGCTGCTGTCGCTGCTGCTGACGGTGATCCTGACGCTGAAAACGCCGGTTCTGACGCCGCTGGTCCAGGCCTATGTGACGCTGTTCACCGGCACACCGCTGCTGGTGCAGATCTTCCTGATCTACTACGGCCCCGGTCAGTTTCCGGCGATCCGCGACTACCCGTGGCTGTGGAACCTGCTGTCGCAGCCCTGGCTGTGCGCGATGATTGCGCTGGCGCTGAACAGCGCGGCGTATACCACGCAGCTGTTCTACGGCGCGGTGCGCGCCATCCCCGCCGGACAATGGCAGTCGTGCGAAGCGCTTGGCATGTCGCGCCGGCAGACGCTGCGCATTCTGCTGCCGTTCGCCTTCAAGCGCGCGCTGTCATCTTACTCCAACGAAGTGGTGCTGGTGTTCAAAAGCACGTCGCTGGCCTACACCATCACGCTGATGGAAGTGATGGGCTATAGCCAGCTGATGTACGGCCGTACCTACGACGTGATGGTGTTCGGCGCCGCAGGTCTGGTGTATCTGTGCGTCAACGGCCTGCTGACTCTGCTGATGCGGCTGGTGGAGCGCCGCGCGTTGGCGTTTGAGCGCCGCAACTGAAGCCATCCCCTCTCCAGCCCCGCCATTGCGCGGGGCTTTTTTTATCCCCATTGCAATATTTAATCATTTATATTGCATTTTAATTCACTCAGTGGCAGGGTTATCAGCAGGTGTCCTCGCAAAAACCTCTGGCGATTACCAGTAAAAACAAACGATAGCGAAATAATCACTTTCAGGATCCAGACAGGAGCTCTACGCATGAAAAAACTGCTGCTTGCCGCGACGATGTTGGCCGGAATGACCTTTAACGCCACCGCGGCCGAGACTATCCGCTTCGCCGCCTCCGCCACCTACCCGCCGTTCGAATCGCTGGACGCCAACAACCAGATCGTCGGCTTCGATATCGACTTGGCCAACGCGTTGTGCAAACAGATGCAGGCGCAGTGCACTTTCACCAATCAGGCGTTCGACAGCCTGATCGCCGCGCTGAAATTCAAAAAATACGATGCGGTGATTTCCGGTATGGATATCACGCCGGAGCGCAGCAAACAGGTCGCCTTCACCCAACCTTACTATGCCAACTCGGCGATTGTGATCGCGCAAAAAGGCAAGTTCAGCTCGCTGGCGGATCTGAAAGGCAAAAAGCTCGGCATGGAAAACGGCACCACCCACCAGAAATACATGCAGGACAAACACCCGGAGATTAACACTGTCTCTTACGACAGCTACCAGAACGCTATTCTGGAGCTGAAAAACGGCCGTATCGACGGCGTCTTCGGCGATACCGCCGTAGTGAACGAGTGGCTGAAAACCAACCCGCAGCTGGCGCCGGTCGGCGAACATATCACCGATGCGCAATACTTCGGCACCGGCCTCGGCATCGCGGTGCGTCCGGACAATCAGGCGCTACTGGCCAAGCTGAACGCCGCGCTGGACGCCATCAAGACCGACGGCACCTACAAGGCCATCAACGACAAATGGTTCCCGCAGTAAGTCCGCATGTGGAGTCGCCATCCTTCGGCGGCTCCATCCGATTGCCACCCCATTCGGTTAGTGCTAAATTTGATACTAAATTTAGCATCAAGGATAACATCATGACGGTTCAACCCATTCTTGCCGACTCGGCTGTCAGCATCAGCGATTTTAAGAAATCGCCCAACGCCGCCCTTAAAGAGGCACAAGGGCAACCGGTCGCCGTCCTGACCAACGGTAAGATTTCGGGATATTACGTCTCTCCGGAAACCTGGGAGGCGATCGCGGAATACCTGGAAGATATCGAACTCGCTGAAATCGTTCGTTCACGGATGAACGGCAAACGCATTAAGGTCAATTTGGATGACTTATAAGCTTGAATTCGAAGAACATGCGCTGAAGGAATTTAAAAAACTGTCCCCGGTGATCCGGGAACAGTTCAAAAAAAAGCTGGCATCGGTGCTGGTTAATCCCCACGTCCCCGCCAACAAACTCGCCGGTTTGCCCGATTGCTACAAAATCAAACTCAGAGCCTCAGGCTTTCGTTTGGTATATCGCGTCATGGAAACGGAGATCGTGGTTCTGGTCCTGTCTGTGGGCAAACGCGAACGTTCAGCGGCTTACACGGCTGCCAAAAAGCGCCTTTAACGCCGCACCAACAGCGTCAACACTTCGTAGTGCGCGGTATGCGGGAACATGTCGAACAACTGCACCCGTTCGATGCGGTATCCCGGCAACATCTCGATATCTTTCGCCATGCTCTCGGCGTTGCAGCTGGAATACAGAATGTAATCCGGCGCCATCCGGCTCAAATAATCGCACAGCGCCTGGCCGATGCCGCGGCGCGGCGGGTTGACCAACACCAACTGCGGCACCTGCCCTTCGGCGGTGGCGAAGCGGGTGGAATCGAGCGCCTGAAAATCGATCTGCAGCAACCCCAATCGCTGCGCCGACTGGCGCGCGCAGGCGATCGCTTCCGCGCTGATTTCGATGCCGGTCAGGCGAGTTTGCGGCTGCGCGCAGTGCAGACCGAAACCGCCGACGCCGCAAAACAGATCCCACATGCTGTCGATACCCAGCGCGCGCACCCAGTCGCGGGCGGTGGCATACAGATCGGCGGCCACCTGCGGGTTGGTTTGGAAGAAGCTTTGCGGGCGGATGAACAGCGGCACCTGATTGAACTGTTCCTCCAGCGCCTGCTGATCGGTCAGCGCGATCTCGCGCTCCCCTTCCATGATCGCCATATGCACCGGCTGAATATTGGCGGAGATCACCTTGAGCTGCGGCAGCTGTTGCTGCAGCCACGGCAGCGCGGCGCGCAGCTGCGCCAGCTTGGTTTCCGAGCGCAGCACGAAGCGCAGCATCACGCCGCCGTCGAGCGTGCTTTCGGTCAGCAGCAGGTATTTCAGCTCGCCGCGTTTGCGCGCCACGTTATACGGCGTCAGGCCGGCGCGGGCGATGAAGCTTTTCAGCACCGCAAACATCGGCGCAAAGCCGGCAGGATACAGCGGGCAGTCGCTCAGATCGACCGGCGTGCCGTCGCGGTGCAGCATGCCGAGCAACGGGCGCTCCACGCTGCCGCTGACCACCATCTTGGCTTTATTGCGAAATGCGCTCAGCTCCCCCGCCGCCGGCTGCAGCCACTGCGCGACGTCGCGCCCGGCCAGCAGCGATTGCAGGTGATGCTGTTTGTCGGCCAGCTGCTGCGGATAGGGCTTTTCCAGCCACTGACAGGAACGGCAGGTGCCCGCCGTATACAAAGCGCAATGCATGAAGATACCGTGAAGTTCAGGATGACGAATTAAGGGCGCAGAGTTTACCACTCCGCGCGCCTAAAATCTCACTTGCGCGCGGTGAAGAAGCGGCGGCTGGCGGTGGGGACGAACAGCAGCGCCAGGATCACCGCGTCGGGGATCTTTTGCAGGATCAGAACGTGCAGGATTTGGCCGCTGGTTTCCCCTTCCACGGTGAATACCTCGGGGAAGACGCTGCCGATGGTGGCCAACAGCAGGTAAAGCACCACGATGCACTGACAGGCCACGTAGCCCCAGCGCCCCCAGTTGCGGCCGCGCATCACCGCAAAACCGCAGCTGATTTGCAGGCACAGCAGCATCAGCCCGGCCAGAAAGATAAAGGTGGAATCCCACGCCTGCGCGCTGGTGCTGACAAACTCCTTCGTGCCGTCGACGCCCAGCTCACCCAGCAGCAGCACCACGCTGATACACTTGATCGCCACCATGGCGGTGCCCGCCACCATCACCGGCACCGGCGCATCCGAAGTCGATCTTATTCCCTGCCCGCTTTTCAGCATGTCTGACATATCCGTGTTCCGCTACGACGCGCCACAGCCCCTTCGCCTTTCACATTGCCGCGTTGTTGGCGGCAGTGTGAAATTCATTGGAGCCATTCAAATGGCGCATGTAAAGTCAGGTAGTTAGTTGCAATACTTATTGATTGCAAAAATAGCAGGTTTGTTACGATTCAGCTACGGGCCGCCCGCTGCAATTCACGCGATCGTTGTTTTTCCGAGCGCGCCATAAACCACCAGGCGATCAGGCCGAGAATGCCCACCACCAGCAGGATCAGGCTGGCCAGCGCGTTAATTTCCGGATTCACCCCCATGCGCACGCTGGAGAACACCAGCATCGGCAACGTGGTGGCGCCCGGGCCGGAGACGAAACTGGCGATCACCAGATCGTCCAGCGACAGGGTAAACGCCAGCATCCAGCCGGAGATCAGCGCCGGCGCAATCATCGGCAAGGTGATGACGAAAAACACCTTCAGCGGCGGCGCCCCCAAGTCCATCGCCGCCTCTTCAATTGAGCGATCCACCTCGCGCAGGCGCGAACTGATCACCACCGCCACATAAGCGGTACAGAAGGTGACATGCGCCAGCCAAATGGTGAACATGCCGCGTTCCGACGGCCAACCGAAGGCGTGCCCCATCGCCACGAACAGCAGCAGCAACGACAGGCCGGTGATCACGTCCGGCATCACCAGCGGCGCGGTCAGCATAAACGCGAAGCCGGTCGAGCCGCGAAAACGGCCGAAACGCACCATCACCACCGCGGCGATGGCGCCCAGCACCACCGCGGCAGTGGCGGCGGCGGCGGCGATGGTCAGGCTGAGCCCCACCGCGCTAATCATCGCCGAATCGTGAAACAGTTCGGTATACCAGCGCGTGGACCAGCCGGCCCACACCGTCACCAGCTTGGAGCTGTTGAAGGAGTAAATCACCAGCATCAGCATCGGCGCATACAGGAAGGTAAAGCCGACAGTCAGGATGGCGATGCGCCACGGTGAACGTACTACCGGCAAGTTGTTCATGCCTGGCCTCCCATTTCCTTGTTCTGGTGCTTGTGGAACCACAATATTGGCACGATCAGCAACAGCAGCATGATGGTGGCGACCGCCGAGGCCACCGGCCAGTCGCGGTTATTGAAGAACTCCTGCCACAGCACGCGGCCGATCATGATGCTGTCCGGCCCGCCGAGCAGCTCCGGGATCACGAACTCCCCCACCGCCGGAATGAACACCAGCATCGAGCCGGCGATGATGCCGCCGCGCGTCAGCGGCACGATCACGCTGAAAAAGGTTTTCAGCGGCCGGGCGCCCAGATCCAGCGACGCCTCCACCAGCGAGTAATCCAGCCGGATCAGCGCCGTGTAGATCGGCAACACCATAAACGGCAAGTAGGAATAGACGATGCCGATATACACCGCCAGGTTGGTGTGCAGGATCACCAGCGGCTGGTCGATCACCCCTAACCACATCAGAAAGTTGTTCAGCGTGCCGTTGTTTTTCAGAATGCCCATCCAGGCATAGACGCGGATCAGGAACGAGGTCCAGGAAGGCAGGATCACCAGCAACAGCAGGATGTTGCGGGTCGACGCCTTGCTGTGGGCCACCGTCCAGGCCAGCGGATAGCCGATGATCAGGCAACACAACGTCGAAACCGCCGCCACGCGCAGCGACTGCAGATAGGCGTCGATATACAGCGGATCGTCGGTGAGCTGCAGGTAGTTGGCGAAGTTGAGCGCGATGTTCAGTTTGCCGTCCACCCAGCTCATCAGCTCGGTGTAGGGCGGCACCGCCATCGCCAACTCCGCCAGGCTGATCTTGAACACGATCAGGAAAGGCAGCATAAACAGCAGCGTCAGCCATAAATACGGCAGCGCGATCACCAGCTTGCGGCCATGGGCCATCAGCAAGCGATGGAACAGCGCCCTGAGGGCGCCGGGCGCTTTGGCCGGCGGTTCCGGCGCGCGTTCAGAAAGCAGGGTCATACGGGTTACTCCTCACCGGATCCACTACACCGTCAACACGACGCAGCTGTCGGTTTCCCAACATAGACGCACTTCATCGCCCCAGGTGGGCATCCCCTTGCGGAAACGATGGCCGTTTTGCAGCTGGGCGCTGATGATCTGCCCGCTATGCAGCTTCACGTGGTAGATGGACAGATCGCCCAGATAGGAAATGTGCGCCACTTCCCCCACCGCGAAGTTGCAGCCGTCTTCCGGCACTTGTTCGCACAGCAGGATCTTTTCCGGCCGCAGCGCGACCTGGATCGGCACGCCGTCCACCACCGAGGCGTCCGGATCCACTTTGATCGCATGGCGCAACCCCGGGCTTTGCAGGATCAGCGCATCGTCGTGGCGCTCTTGCAGCACGCAGTCGAAGACGTTGACCGAACCGATAAATTCGGCGCTGAAGCGGCTGTTCGGATGCTCGTAGATCTCTTCCGGCTCGCCGATCTGCACGAACTTGCCGCGGTTCATGATGGCGATGCGCCCCGCCATGGTCATCGCTTCTTCCTGATCGTGCGTCACCATCACGCAGGTCACGCCGACGCGCTCGAGAATGTCGGTCACTTCCAGCTGCATGCGGTCGCGCAACTTCTTGTCCAGCGCGCCCATGGGCTCATCCAGCAGCAGCAGCTTCGGCCGCTTGGCCAGGCTGCGCGCCAGCGCCACCCGCTGCCGTTGGCCGCCGGAAAGCTGGTGCGGTTTGCGCTTGGCATACTCCTGCATGTGCACCAGCGCCAGCATTTCCGCCACCCGTTCGGCGATCTCCGCCCGCGGCATTTTGTCCTGCTTAAGGCCAAACGCGATGTTCTGCTCCACGGTCATGTGCGGGAACAGCGCGTACGACTGAAACATCATATTGATCGGCCGCTGGTACGGCGGCACATGCGACATATCCTGCCCGTCGAGCACGATCTGCCCTTCCGTCGGCGGTTCAAAACCGGCCAGCATGCGCAGCAAGGTGGACTTGCCGCAGCCGGACGGGCCAAGCAGCGCAAAGATCTCACCCTTATAGATGGTGAGGCTGACGTCTTCGACCGCATTCTGCCCGTCGAAGGTTTTGGTGAGGTTACGGATTTCCAGCAGAGGGGTGAAAACCTTCTGCGACTTGGCTTGAGGACGAGGAATAGCGTCGTTCAATCGGGGTGCTCTCCGGCGTAAAGCGGCACAAAACCACGGCGAGCGCCGTGGCCCAAAACGGCAATGCAGGCGGGGAACACCCGCCTGCCGGTTTACCGACGATGGGGGGCTCCCCCATCATCACTTCCCGCTTTTAACTTTAGTCCATGCGCGGGTAATGACACGGTCCAGCTTCGGCGACTGCACGTTGAGCGTGAACAGCTTGGCGCGCAAATCGGCCGGCGGATAGACGTTCGGGTTATCGCGCACTTCGGCGTTCACCAGCGGCGTGGAATCTTTCACCGCATTGGCGTAGTAAATGTGATTACTGATGTCCGCCATCACGTCCGGCTTGAGCAGGAAGTTCAGGAACTGGTAGGCGGCGTCCTTGCTTTTGGCGTCCGCCGGCATGGCGAACATGTCAAAGTAGGTCAGCGCCCCTTCTTTCGGGATCGCATAGGCCACATTCACGCCGTTCTTCGCCTCTTTGGCGCGGTTGGCCGCCTGCATCACGTCGCCGGACCAGCCGATCGCCACGCAGATGTCACCGTTCGCCAGATCGTTGATGTACTGAGAAGAGTGGAAATAGCGGATGTTCGGCCGCAGCTTCAGCAGCAGATCGTTGGCCGCGCCGGTGTAGTCCGCCGCGTTGGTGCTGTTGGGATCTTTGCCCAGATAATGCAGCACGGTGGCGTAGACCTCGCTCGGCGCATCGAGGAAGGAGACGCCGCAGCTCTTGAGCTTCTCCAGGTTTTCCGGCTTGAAGATCAGATCCCAGCTGTTGACCGGCGCGTCTTTGCCCAGTACCGCCTTCACCTTGTCGACGTTATAGCCGATGCCGGTGGTCACCATCATGTAAGGGATGCCGTATTTGTTGTCTTTGTCGTTATGCGCCACCAGCTTCAGCATCTCGGGATCGAGATTTTTGTAGTTGGGGATCTTGCTCTTGTCGAGCGGCTCGAAAATGCCGGCCTGCGACTGACGCTCGAGGAAGTTGGATGAAGGGACCACCAAATCGTAACCGGTGCTGCCCGCCATCAGTTTGCCTTCCAACACTTCGTTGGAGTCAAAGACGTCGTACACCACTTTGATACCGGTTTCTTTCTGGAATTTGGCCAGGGTATCCGGCGCGATATAGTCGGACCAGTTATACACGTGCAGCGTTTTCTCTTCGGCTGACGCCGTGACGGACGCGGCCATCAACAGACCGGCAACCACACCCGATAACCACTTTTTACGTTGGGTGACCATCCGTAACTTCCTCCAAAACAGGGTAAATCATAGAATTGAACTTGTATCTGCAGCGATACAAAACCTTTCCTGATTGAGCGCAATCGTTGCAACCGCGAAATGAATGGCTATGCATATGATTGCATGCGCATTTTTGCACTGCCCTGCTCGCGTGGTTACAAGGGAAATCGCAAGCCCTTTGCAGAATCAGCAGCATAGCCGCTGGCATCGCAACCCGCCAGCCCCCAGGGTAAAAAACGCTATTTATCGATTTTTTATGCAATTTTTCTCTATGTGATACGGCATTAACGGCGTAAAAGCCGAGAAAGATCGGGCGGCAGAGGCCAAAGTGCAGAATATTTAATTGCGGAGGGGAGTCACGGCAGCATGCCGCCGGAGCGACGGCATGCTTAAGGTACAGCGAGGATCAGTGCAGCATCGGCTGACGCACGGCGCCAGCGGGGATCTCTTCTTCGTCCCCCATAAACAGCAGATCGTTCGCCCGCGCCTCGAGGATGACCATCGAGACCTGCTCTTCGCCCTGCTGCATGAAGTGGGTGAACTGCTCGTAGGTGATGCCGACCGCCACGCTCAGCGACTGGCAGACGATCAGCTTCGGCAGGTTGTCGTCCTGAATGTCGACAAAGGCCTTGATGGTCAGCGAGCTGGCGTTGATCTGGCTCAGATCCGCCACCAGCGGGATCAGCGCGGTCGGCTTCACCTCGGCCAGCGCGGAGAACAGAATGACGTTGTCCACCAGATCTATCTTGGCGTCGAACACGCCGTCGAAGTTCTGCATGTGCGGCAGGTGCAGCGCCTGGCAGGAATCGCACTCAAAGAAAGAAATGCCCGACTGATCCAGCCAGCGCCGCAACAGCGCCAAATCGGGGACAATGAGTGAATCCATAATAACCAGCCTCACAATATTCAAAACGCGAAAAGGCGCATAGCTTACGGAATATTCACCCGATACGCCACGATCAATGCGGCTTAATTCACTAATTAAGATATTGCTCGGCGGGAAAAGCGCAACGCGCGTACCGTCAGCCGCCCGATTTCAGGCGGAACCCCGGCCGGCCGCGCTGCTCGATGTATTCGATCATCATGCCGGCAATGTCCAGCCCGGTAGTGGTTTCCACCCCTTCCAGCCCCGGTGAGGCGTTGACCTCCATCACCAGCGGGCCGCGCTCGGCGCGCAGGATATCCACCCCGGCGACGTCCAGCCCCAGCGTGTTCGCCGCTTTGACCGCAATCGCCCGCTCCCTGGCGGTGATGGTCACTTTGCGGGCGCTGCCGCCACGGTGCAGGTTGGAACGAAACTCGCCGGGCTTCGCCTGCCGCTCGATGGCGGCCACCACCCGGCCGCCCACCACCAGGCAGCGCACGTCGCGGCCCTGCGCTTCGCGCACGTACTCCTGCACCAGAATATGGGCGTTCAGGCCGCGAAAGGCGTCGATCACGCTTTCCGCCGCCTGGCGAGTTTCCGCCAGCACCACCCCGATGCCCTGCGTGCCTTCCACCAGCTTGACCACCAGCGGCGCGCCGCCGACCAGTTCGATCAGATCGCCGGTATCGTCCGGTGAATGGGCGAAACCGGTGATCGGCAGATCGATACCCTGCCGGGCCAACAGTTGCAGCGAACGCAGCTTGTCGCGGGCGCGGGTAATGGCCACGGATTCGTTGAGCGGGTAGCTGCCAAGCAGCTCGAATTGGCGCAGCACCGCGGTGCCGTAAAAGGTGATGGCGGAACCGATGCGCGGGATCACCGCGTCATAACGCTCCAACTGACGGCCGCGATAGTGAATGGTCGGCGCCGCCGGGTTGATGTTCATATAACAGGAAAGCGGATCGATGATATCGATGCTGTGCCCGCGATCTTCCGCCGCTTCACGCAGCCGCTTGCACGAATAGAGCGATCCGTCGCGAGAAAGAATGGCAATTTTCACTCGTCACCCCAAAAAGGCCAACGCCTGCCCCGCAGGCGGGTTAGCGGCCGCGGCGCTCAGGCGCGCGGATCGCTGTCCTGATGATTTTTCGATGCGTCCGCATCTTGCGGCTTGCGGCGATCGTTTTCCGGCGGCAGGCCGCCGCGCATCAGCGGCCCGAACCCCTGCACCACGCGCCATACCAGAAACGCCGCCGCCGGCACCATCAGCGCCACGCCGAGGAAAATCATGCCGACCGCCGCCTGCTGCGACGCCAGCCAGCCCGGCAGCTGCAGGTGCCCGTGAATACTGAGGTAGGCCAATACCAGCATCACGATGCCCAGCCCTTCCAACACCAGCACCGGGCGCGGTAAGTCACCGAATGAACGCATATTTTTCTTCTCCAGAAGGTCTGCCCCCAGTGTAGTGAATTCCCGTCGACGGCGACAGCCCCGGCAGACTAATTGGTTACATGAATCAGATTAACAGGTAATTCCTGCTTTTTTTTCACCGCCTCAACGGGCATAGTAGGCGCCATCTGACGCAGGTAATGACTTTTTCGGTGACGGGATGTCGTTGCGGTAGCGAACAATTTTTTGAAAATCCAATTAAGGAGCGTTGCATGTTTGCAGTAATCTTCGGGCGTCCTGGCTGTCCTTATTGTGTCCGCGCTAAAGAACTGGCGGAAAAACTGACTGAAGAACGCGACGATTTCAACTTCCGTTACGTTGACATCCACGCGGAAGGCATCACCAAGGCCGATCTGGAAAAAACCGTCGGTAAACCGGTTGAAACCGTTCCGCAGATCTTCCTGGACGAGAAGCACATCGGCGGTTGCACCGATTTCGAAGCTTACGCTAAAGAACACCTGAACCTGTTCCAGTAAGTTTTTGAACGACAAAAAAGGCGCTTAACGCGCCTTTTTTTATTGCCGCTGCCGCCGATGCAGCTGCTGGAGCGTGTGCAACAGACCGAGGGCGAACAGCATCAGCATCGCGCCGAACACGCACCAGAACACCGCGCTGGTGGCGTAAGCCAGCTCCTGCCAGAACGAATAGGACGGCGTCAGCCAGAAGTGACGGATCAGCAGGCAGAGCGGCAAGGCATAAAGCGCCCCCAGCAGCGGACACAGCAGCCGCTTGCGGCTCGACAGATAGCTGGCGATCGCGCCGGGGATCACAAACAGCAGCAGGCCGGTTTCCCCGTGGTGCTCATGATCCGTGCTGCCGAACAGGCCGGTTTGCTGGCCGAGAAACACCAGGTTGAACAACAGAAAACAGCTGAGAATGCCCAGCCAATATCGATAACTCGTCATGCGAATTCTCCCCCGCCCAATTACCGCATCAATAGAAATCAGCCCGGCCACCCGTCAGGTGACGCTGAACCGAATTTTTTCCTTGGTCAAAAGAGAGTTAAATGCGCACGGCGGCGCAGGAAATCAGCTTTCTGTGCTGGCTGTCATCGGTCATAGCGTCTAGAATGAACGCCGCCGAACGATGGTTCGCTTCGCTTTCTGCTGGTGGTGATTTATGACGTCGTTTTAAGGCTGAATTTATCTCTTATAGTTATCTATATCAAGCACTTACTGGTAAACAATAAGTTATCCTCCGTGAACATAAACGTCGCTAGTTTGTTAAACGGTAACTACATTCTGTTACTGTTCGTGGTACTCGCGCTGGGGCTGTGCCTCGGTAAACTCCGTCTGGGCTCCGTCCAACTCGGTAATTCCATTGGCGTTTTAGTGGTTTCCCTGTTGCTCGGCCAGCAACACTTCGCCATTAACACCGAGGCGCTGAATCTCGGCTTCATGCTGTTTATTTTCTGCGTCGGGGTGGAAGCCGGGCCTAACTTTTTCTCGATTTTCTTCCGCGACGGCAAAAATTACCTGATGCTGGCGCTGGTGATGGTCGGTTCGGCGATGGTGATCGCCATCGGTCTCGGCAAGCTGTTCCACTGGGACATCGGCCTGACCGCTGGCATGCTGGCCGGCTCGATGACCTCCACGCCGGTGCTGGTGGGGGCCGGCGATACGCTGCGCAACACCATCGTCAACGGCCCGGCGCTGCTGGCGGCGCAGGATCATCTGAGCCTCGGCTATGCCCTCACCTACCTGATCGGTCTGGTCAGCCTGATTTTTGGCGCGCGCTACCTGCCGAAGCTGCAGCACCAGGATCTGTCCACCTCCGCCCAGCAAATCGCTCGTGAACGCGGCCTGGACACCGACAGCCAGCGCAAGGTCTACCTGCCGGTGATCCGCGCCTACCGCGTCGGCCCCGAGCTGGTGGCCTGGGCCGACGGCAAGAACCTGCGCGAGCTGGGCATCTACCGCCAGACCGGCTGTTACATCGAACGCATCCGCCGCAACGGCATTCTGGCCAACCCGGACGGTGACGCGGTGCTGCAGGTGGGCGACGAGATCTCGCTGGTCGGCTACCCGGACGCCCACGCGCGGCTGGACCCGAGCTTCCGCAACGGCAAGGAAGTGTTCGATCGCGATCTGCTCGACATGCGCATCGTCACCGAAGAGATCGTGGTGAAGAACAGCAACGCGGTGAACAAACGCCTGAGCCAGCTGAAGCTGACCGACCACGGCTGCTTCCTCAACCGCGTGATCCGCAGCCAGATCGAAATGCCGATCGACGACAGCATCGTGCTCAACAAAGGCGACGTGTTGCAGGTGAGCGGCGACGCGCGCCGGGTTAAGAGCGTGGCGGAGAAAATTGGCTTTATCTCGATCCACAGCCAGGTGACCGATCTGCTGGCGTTCTGCGCCTTCTTCATCATCGGCCTGCTGATCGGCCAGATCACCATTCAGTTCAGTAACTTCTCGTTCGGCATCGGCAACGCCGCCGGCCTGCTGATGTCCGGCATCATGCTCGGCTTCCTGCGCGCCAACCACCCGACCTTCGGCTACATTCCGCAGGGCGCGTTGAACATGGTGAAAGAATTCGGCCTGATGGTGTTTATGGCGGGCGTGGGCCTGAGCGCCGGCGCCGGCATCGGCCACAGCCTGGGCGCGGTCGGCGGCCAGATGCTGATCGCCGGGCTGATCGTCAGCCTGGTGCCGGTGATTATCTGCTTCCTGTTCGGCGCCTACGTGCTGCGCATGAACCGCGCCCTGCTGTTCGGCGCGATTATGGGCGCCCGCACCTGCGCACCGGCGATGGAGATCATCAGCGATACCGCGCGCAGCAACATCCCGGCGCTGGGCTACGCCGGCACCTACGCCATCGCTAACGTGCTGTTAACGCTGGCGGGTTCACTCATCGTGGTGCTATGGCCGGGCATACTCGGCTGATCGATTAGCGAGAGAGATGGATCGGCGATAAAAATATTTTGATTTTTTTGTCGCCGGCCAGAACTTTCGTTGGGGGCCGCAGTCTGAATTAGTGCCACTGCTTTTCTTTGATGTCCCCATTTTGTGGAGCCCGATAATCCCGCCTTTTAGGTTCAAGATTATCGGGTTTTTTGTTGCCTGAAGCAGCCCGCAACACCTGCTGTCGCGGCCTCGTCGTCAGGCATAAAGCATCCTATCTCTGAGCGTCGCTTACGCCAGCCTCCCTATCAATGTGCAGGTTTCAACATAGAAACGCTGCTTGTGGGTTCGCCACTGTTCAAAGAGATGGCGTCACAAACGGGACTTAACAACAGCACTCTCGTCGCCGTCGGCTGGGTGCTCTTTGGTGGCTCATTCCATCATCTTCCTGTATATCATAACGTCATGTTACTGCACTGGAAGAAGACCAGCATTGTCCCCCATGATAGTCGAGACTATCTAATTCACCTGTTTTATTTTTTCTTTAATTTTAATTAGTTTCTTTATATACGCATTGCTCTTATCCCCTTTAGCTATTTCCGCAGAAATCAGCGAGAGGAAGCTGTCATTAAAATCATCTTTGGCTAATGGATTAGCTCCATGAGCCAACAGAACCTCAATGTGTTCTGGGCAACTGTTATACAGCGCATTAATTAATGGCGTTTTGTTCATAGCCCCTTTGATATTAACATCAACTTGGTATGCAATTAACATCTTTAATGTTTCTATGTTCGCCGCATCAAAACTTTCAAATATAATGGGTTGATTATGAACCTTATCTCTGGCATTTGGAGAGAGCCCGCCCTCTAACATAGCTTGTATCCATACGCCGTTATTCGCCTTCATAACAAATTCAGCTGGGCTACTCCCCCCCTCAGTTCTTGGCTGCAGTGGATCTGCCCCCACCTTGACCAAATCCGTAATGATATTGAGCCGCTCTGGCGTGTTCTTGTCAAAGATAGCGTTATTTATCGCCCAGAATAACAACGTCATCTCCGCCTTGGCCGGTCGATTTAACGTTTCTTTGCTCACCGTCGATAAAACCTTATCCAGCTTTTTTCTGTCACCCTCGTAGATGATATTGGCGATGTCCAGCTGCGTCCCTTCAAAATAATCTTGTGGCTGTAGATCCCTACCTTGTTCGCATCCCTGCATCATGAGCATCGACAGCAACATGATAATGATAAGAGCCCTGTGCCTCATGCCATCTCCATTTTAAGCGTAACCACGGTTCAACTTTGCTTTTTCACCGTATCAGCATCCCTCTATGCCCTTGAATACTGAGAACGGCTTATTGACTGACAGGGAGAGGCGGCCATTTCCCACCACGCTTAATTAGCTCGTCTTTGATGCGCTCAAGAGACGCTTTCGCCTCACTGCCGTCCGGACTTCTATTAATCAGCCGTTGTAGTTGATTACCCATCGTCCAACCCGAGTTGCCTCTTATATCACTATCGGCGCCTTTTTCTAATAGAAGAATGACGTGGTCATAGGAGTGATAATCTAAAGCATCGATGAGCAGCGTATCACCCAGTGAATTTCTTATATTTATATCAGCGCCATAATCCAACATGACCTCTAATGTCTCTGTGTTCTTCGCAAGAATACTTTTAAATATAATTGGCTTATTGTTGACTTTATCTTTTGCATTAGGAGATAGCCCCCCATCTAACATGGATTTTATCCAGATTCCCTTATCTGCTTTCATAACAAATTCAGCGGGACTACTTCTCCCTTCCGGCCTTGGCTGCAGTGGGTCTGCTCCTGCCTTAACCAGATCTGTAATTATCTTAAGCCGCTCTGGCGTGTTCTTGTCAAAGATAGCGTTATTTATCGCCCAGAATAGCAACGTCATCTCCGCCTTGCCCGGTCGATTTAACGTTTCTTTGCTTACCGTCGGTAAAACCTTATCCAGCTTTTGCCTGTCACCCTCGTAGATGATGTTGGCGATGTCCAGCTGCGTCCCTTCAAAATAATCCTGCGGTTGTAAATCCATACCTTGTTTGCACCCCTGAATGATGAGCATAGACACTAGCATCGTGATAATGAGTATGATTTTTTTCATATTCGTCCCTTGATTGTGGCAATGTCATCGTCTTTCTCATTTTCAATGCATTGTATCGCCTGGTCTATACCGTGCTTATCCAGCAGTGAACCTGTTCCACCGGGAAGCGTGTGCTTTACTCCCACGGCGTCAGGCGCCAACATGGACAACCGCTCTTTCGCCATCACCGCCGGGGGATAAAATTTAAGGTCTTTGGCATCTTCCCACAAATCAACCTCCTGCAGCTTGGTCAACAGCTCCCCTTTTACGCGATACGCCTGAATATTATCGGCGCTGCCTATTATAGAGCCACCGTATTTTTCGACGGTTCCCGCATTCAGGCCTGCTGCATTAAACGTCCAAGCCGGTTTGCCGCTGGCTATGGAGGTCGCAGAGGCCATACCGCCTCCTAATGAATGACCCGCAACGTCAATATTTGATACTTTCGAAATTTTATCGCCAATTATAACGGCTTGTTTATAGTATTCAGAATTAAACCCCAACCCCTGAGCGCCGTTATTTGACCAGTCACTCAGGTTTTTAATCCCTGACAAATCGCCGTTCAATAACGCTTTCTGGGCAGCCTTGCTTATTCCCTCCGGGAACTCGGGCGCACGCGATCCGCGGAACACCACCGTCGGGTTCATCGCTTTGCCAAAGACCTTCTCATCAGGCTGATAAACCCGAGCCAGAAAGCCCGGCGTATCCTCATCGTCATAGAGCATATCTTTGCTTAAACCGAGTTGACCCAGCGCCCCATCATTGTTACTGATATCCTTCCAGCCTTCAGGGATGTCTATCGTGTCCTTGAGCGGGTTAGTGGTCTTATAGACATTCTCAGCCAACTTCGCCTTTTCGACCGCGATGTTGTTCTCCGCCAGGCGCTGTGCCGCCAGGCGCGCATCCGGGTAAATGCTGCGGTTGCCTCTCCCTATCAGGTACTGGCGTTCTTGCCAGCGTTCTGCCTTGGTCAGTGGACGGATGGCCTGCACCGTGGCGGCAACGGTTGCCACTGCGGTCGCGATGGCTTGTTGCAGAGGGGGATTCCGGGTCGTACTCTGCCTCGCCGGCAGCACCGTCGGTTTTGCCCGGTGGCCATAGCGGCTGACCATTTCTTCATAGCGGGCGATCACGCGCCCGGTAGGATAAAAGGCGGGAAGAGAGCTGCCTGGGTAGCGCTGTAATCGGCCTTCCGCGTCGACGTAAAAGGCATATTTCGTCGGCGTCCAGGTGCCGATTCCCTGATCAATCGCCAGCAAGCCGCCCCGGTTGATCTCATCGAGTACGCTGCGCTTCATAGCCACGTCCTCACGATAACCGGTGACGCCAATCCCGGATTGAGTATTGCGGGTGATCGGATACCGGCTGCTTATCGATATGCCGGCCGCGCCGCCGAACAAATAATGCCGTTCCAGCTCATGCCGCGCTGCTGTCGGGTTAAGTATCCTGGAAAAGCTTTCCGGCGCCGTGTGTTCAGAGGAGAAATGAATCAGTTTCATACGGTGCCTGCCCACTCGCAGGGTTCCGTGGTCGGCACAGGCGCACCATCATCAAGCAACTCGCCAGGTGTGCGGCTTTTACGGGGCTCGTCGAGCGTTAGCGAACGATAACGCATTGGATATCCTTATCTTCTGTGTCATTCCATTAATAGGGCATGCGCAAAATTATCACACTTCAGTAAAGATTTCTTTGCTCTATTTCTATACGCGCGCATCCTCTCCCATCCATGCAGCTGCGTGCTTCCTGTGCATTTGTGAAGAGGTATTGGCTTGCGTATTTCGTTGCCATGTCGCGCCTAAAAGCCACGTCCGAAAGCAATCAGTCGAGTGTCAAAGATGCGGGAATGATATGGAGACAGGAAGGAGAAAGGCTCCGCCAACCAGGAATGGCCAGCAGAGCGGCGTCAGGCGGCGGTTATTTCTGCTCAGCCTGGCTTACGGTGTCTTCGGCTTTCCAGATGCGGTATTTCACTTCCGCGTCTTTCGGCGCATACACCACGATCGGCAGGCGGCTGTTGTAGCGCTGCATCGCGGCGTCGCCCAGGTTGGCAGCGATGAATTTCTTGGTCTTGGTATTGTCCGGGCAGGCCATCATGGTCGAGGCCGGTTCAGACAGCTTCTCCAGCACCAGGTAGTCGTAACCCCAGCCGGACAGGGTTTTGGTCTCCAGCGTGCCGCCAATCATATGGCGGTTGCAGTCCACTTCCAGCGTCTTGCCGATCAGCAGTTCTACCTTGTAGTTCTCTTCGTGCTCTTGCTTCGGCAGGTAGATCACCTGGCGATTCATGCCCTTCTCGGCTTTCGGGTAAGGCGCGACTTTTTCCAGCGGCTGTTTGCTCATGTCTGCGTCATCGCCAGAGGTCGCCGCCATAGCGCCAGCGGAAACGGCCATCAGCAGGCCGGAAAATACAACGGATGCCTTGTTCATGTTTTATCCCTACACTTTGTCAAATAATCCGACTATAAACTAATACACTACCGCCAAGCCCGCCACAGGTTTAATCTTCTTTACAATAGGCAATAAATAGTGACAATCGCCTGATATAAACCGTTAAGCGGAGCAATTAGCCAGCACACCCTCGGGTTAAGACGAGAAAAACAAGCGATTACCTTCGCACAAGCGGGTGTATCAGATAGGGTTTTCTTGCCGGCGGACTAAGGTTTTCTTAAGACAGAATTATTACAGTGACGTCATTCAATCCTGTCACCGAGCCTGCGCGTGAATCCAGAATCGTCATTAAATCAATCCTCAACGACACCGCAAATTAAGACAACCGCCCTTTACTCCCTGTCGACATCCTTTTACCGTTGGCAGGTTTTTGGCCTGCTGATCAGCGGTCTGGCGTTTCTGTGGCTCTCCCGCAACGAACAGCTGGATTGGGCGATCAGCAACTATTGGTACGATGCCGCCAGCGGGCATTTCCCGTGGCAAAACAATTATTGGCTGGATCTGATCAATCACCGCCTGTTGAAGCAGATAGTGATCGTAGGGGCGGTGCTGACGCTGTTTTGGGGCATCTATCGCCGCAGCGCGCGCCTGATCGTGACCATGCTGCTGATTGGCATTGGCCCGCTGGTGGTGGGCATTCTCAAAGCCACCAGCGCGCACTCCTGCCCGTGGGATCTGATTGAGTACGGCGGCAAAGCGATGTCTTTCCCGCTATTCGGCGCGGTACCGGCGCTGCCGGGCCCCGGCCGCTGTTTCCCCGGCGGGCACGCCTCGAGCGGTTTCGCGGTGATGGCGTTGTTTTTCCTGTTTTATCCGCAGCGTCCGCGCCTCGCCTGGTGGTGTTGGTGCGGCGGCATCGCGCTTGGCATGGTGATGGGCTTTGGTCAGATCATGCGCGGCGCACATTTTCTTACCCATAACCTGTGGGCGGGTTGGTGGGTTTGGTTAAGCCAGTTGGCTATTTATTGGACGGTTAGCGGCTATTGGCGCCGCAAGACGAGGTAACGGTTATGGAACAGTTGAACCATTTTCTTTTCGCCTGGATCAATGCGACTCCGGCGTCTCCCGAATGGATGATCGATTTCGCCACCTTTTTGGCGCGCGATCTGATCATCATCGTGCCGCTGCTGATCGTCGGTCTTTGGCTGTGGGGGCCGCAAAGCCAGCTGGTTTCGCAACGCCAGGTGGTAGCGAAAACCACTATCGCGCTGCTGTTCGCCATGCTTGCCGCTTCCGCTATCGGCGCGCTGCTGCCGCATGAGCGCCCGTTCGTCGCCGGCGTTGGTTATACCTTCCTGCCACACGCGCCGGACAGCTCGTTCCCGAGCGATCACGGCACCGCCATCTTTACCTTCGCGCTGGCGTTCCTGTTCTGGCACCGCGTTTGGTCCGGCGTGCTGCTGATGATCGTCGCCGTCGGCATCGCCTGGTCACGCGTTTACCTCGGCGTGCACTGGCCGCTGGATATGGTCGGCGGTTTCCTGCTCGGCCTGGTGGGCTGCCTGTTCGCCCAACTGGTGTGGAATCTGTTCGGCGATGTCATCGCCGACAGGCTGTCGCGCCTGTATCGTTTCCTGTTCGCCTTCGCCATTCGCCGCGGTTGGGTGAAAGAGTAACCGCACAACATGACAGGGGCGTTACCGCCCCTGCTTATTTCACACCACGCCGGTGGTCACGCAGAACGCCCGCGTTTTTCCCGCTCCCAGCATCACTCCCTCACCCTCTGGCGCATTCGGGCGGCAGTTTGCCGGCTGGATAAAGGAAAGCAACTGCCGGTTGCCCTGAACGGCGATGCGCCGGAGACCATAGTTGAATTGCCCGGTGGCGAAACGCGTTACATAGCGCCGGCCTTGCGGCGCCAGCATAAAGAATTCGGCTCGGTCCACGTAGCGAGACAGATCCTCGGAACACAGCAGTTCCTGCCCGAGCGCCTCCCCCAACAGCGCCGGCGTCGGCAAGTTTTGGCGGAATACCGCGTCAGGAATGCAATCGTAGTTGAGGCGGCACACATAGCGCAGCGGCTGCGGCCGATCGGCCAGATTGGTGACTTTCATCTCAATGGCGAACTGCGCGCTCTGCGCCGCCAAACGCAGCGCCGGGCCGATGCGCCATCCCTCGCCCAACCGCTCGCCTTCGCCCTGCAACGTCAGCTCGTCGCCCGCCAGCTGCAGCCACACGCGTTGCATCTGGAGCGATGCGCCGTCGTGACTCGGCCAGGCGGGGCAGAACGCGGCGACATCATCGCGCTTTCTTCCGGCGCCCCGCCCGCTGCGGCGGCCCGATTTCAATGAGTAACCGTCAAATTCAGCATCCCAAATCGCCAGGCCCTGATACGGCAAGACCGTCAGTGCCCCGCGCCGATTCGCCAGCGTCAGCATTGGCCCGCGCTCTGCGCAGCGATGGGCGCTCACCGCGAAATCCGCATTGCGGAACAGCGCCTGCCGATGCGCCCCGAACGCGGCAGGAACCAGATCAATGTTGATTTTCATCGTTTTCCCTCGACATTTCGCCCGCGCAGGCCGCGAGCGGCCGCTGAAAATGTTATTTAAATAACAAATACACCTCCCCTAAGTTATACATATAACAGTGAGATAACTATGATCTCGTCGACATTTTTCAAATCCCGCTAGGTTTACCCGCATTGTAATGTTATTATTTTCACATCCTCTATCAACGCTCTTTTCTCAACTTCATTAAGGAACCGCGATGACCTCCGAAAACATCGATTACGCCCGCTATGTCGACCACACCCTGCTGGCCATGGACGCCACCGAAATGCAGATCGCCAAACTGTGCGAAGAAGCCCAGCAGCACAACTTCTATGCGGTGTGCGTCAACTCCGGCTACGTGCCGTTGGCAGCCCAGCTGCTGCAGGAAAGCACCGTGAAAGTCTGCTCGGTGATCGGTTTCCCGCTGGGCGCCGGCCTGACCGTCGCCAAAGCCTTTGAAGCCAAAGCGGCGATCGCCGCCGGCGCGCAAGAGATCGATATGGTGATCAACGTCGGCTGGCTGAAAAGCGGCCTGCTGGACGAAGTGAAAGCCGACATCGCCGCCGTGCGCGAGGTTTGCGCGGCGATCCCGTTGAAGGTAATATTGGAAACCTGCCTGCTCAGCGATGCGCAGATCGTCCAGGTTTGTGAAATGTGTCGCGAACTCGATGTCGCCTTCGTTAAAACCTCCACCGGCTTCAGCACCGGCGGCGCTCGGGAAGAGCACGTCAAACTGATGCGCGAGACGGTGGGCAGCGAAATGGGCGTGAAAGCTTCCGGCGCCGTGCGCGATCGCGCCACCGCCGAGAAGATGATCAAAGCCGGCGCCACGCGTATCGGCACCAGCTCCGGCGTTGCCATCGTATCCGGCGCGCAGGCGGCGGCTGGCAGCTACTGATCGTCGGCGCGCCTTGACGGGCGCAGCCAATACACAACGATGCGGGACAATACGGGCGGCCGATGCGGCCCGATATTGCCCCGCATCGTTGTGTTTAGCGCCGGAAACGGCGGCACGCTTTTTTACCTCTACTACCTGTGGGAAGACGGATCTATGGAAACGCGGCGCGAAGAACGTATCAACCGGTTAGTTCAGGCGTTAAAACGCGCTGACAAGATCCACCTGAAAGAAGCCGCCGCGCTGCTGGGGGTCTCGGAGATGACCATTCGCCGCGATCTGAGCGCCGAGCCGGCGGCGGTGGTGCTGCTCGGCGGCTATGTGGTGACCGATCCGCGCAGCAACGGCGTAACCAACTACTTCGTTTCCGATCAAAAAGCCAAACAGGTCACGGAGAAACGGCGCATCGGCCTGCTGGCGGCGCCGTTGATCAATGAAAACGACACGGTGTTTTTCGACTGCGGGACCACCACCCCGACGATCATCGACGCCATTGCCGACGAGCTGACCTTCACCGCCGTGTGCCATTCGCTGAACACCTTCCTGGCGCTGCAAGACAAACCGAATTGCAAGGTGATCCTGTGCGGCGGCGAGTTCAAACCGAACAACTACATCTTTTCCAGCGTCGGCGGCCGCAATGAGCTCGATCACATCTGCCCGAACATCGCCTTTATCTCCGCCGCCGGTCTCAGCCTGCGGCACGGCGCCACCTGCTTCAACTTCGACGAACTGGAGATGAAGCATCGCGCGATGGCAATGGCGCAGCAAAAGATCCTGGTGGCGGATCACAGCAAGTTCGGCAAAATCAAGCCGGCCTGTATCGGCCCGCTGACGCAGTTCGATCGGGTGATCACCGATCGCCAGCCGGACGCCGACTTCATGGCGTTCTTCAACGATAACGCCATCGCTACCCGCTATTGATCCCCCTTCAGCGCCGTCGGAAGCGACGGCGCGCCGCTGAAATCTCTCTTTTCCCACAGCCCGAGATGAACAAATAATGCGCAATCGATACGCATTTTTCGCTTATCCTCACGCAACATCAGGTTAATAAAATGCAACAGGTCACCCGAGTGATTATTTTCTCTCTGGTCAAACCTGCTTTCAGCTGGATGAATTAACGACTATTTATGGCTTTTATATGATAAATCGCGCCAAAGACCGGGATGTTTAAATAAACGGCCGGTTAGGCTATTGCAGCAAATCTCGCCAATACCTGTTAGCTATCTGTTATTTATATGATGAATGGTTACGCATTTTTATCCGCTAACCACGTAAGTAATTTCCCTTCGTTACTAGCGGTGCTTTTCAATTAAAATCCTTTAAAAACAAATCAATACAGCTCATTTGACTTAAAAATACAATGTGATCTACGTCACTAAAACTGCTTAATCCGGGTTTTTAGCTAGATCCAAAACCACGCATAAAATATATTGCTCGGCTTGCTGCTGAGCACAGCGCTTTATCCGGCTAATTATTGTACAAGCCGCATAATCGCAGAAATTTTTATGAGAGCGTTCTCAGCACAAAATCTTACACAAATGTGCAACAAATGCGCGAAAAATCGATGAAAAAGCAGATAACTGCACACATTACGCATTTGAGAGCAGGATCACGGTTGTTTCTACTGTAAATCGTTATCTTGCCGCCAACAAAAATCGACAGGCAAAGACCTGTCGGCAGCGGTAACGACTTTTATCACCCCGTGGCGGTGAAAAGTCTTTGGTGAATTACCCGGCGCTGTGCCTGTGGTAATGAACACAATAAACAACCAGGGGGACGCCAAAACATCCCCGCAAGCAACACCTGATTCTTACCGCAAGCGTTGCCTGAATAGGACGTTTGACGGTTTAACCTTAAGTTTTGCCTTTTAATTTTAAATTCGTGTTCACTTCGGAGATATTTATGGACACTACACAGACCGGCACAATTGCCTCTGCGGCTTCGGGTTCCAGCACTACCTGGCGTAAAACGGATACCATGTGGATGTTGGGCCTGTACGGCACCGCCATCGGCGCAGGCGTCCTGTTCTTGCCAATCAACGCCGGCATCGGCGGTTTGATTCCTTTGATCATCATGGCCATCATCGCTTTCCCGATGACCTTCTTTGCCCACCGCGGCCTGTGCCGTTTCGTTCTGTCCGGCAAAAATCCCGGTGAAGACATCACCGCCGTGGTAGAAGAGCACTTCGGCATCACCGCCGGTAAACTGATTACTCTGCTGTACTTCTTCGCCATCTACCCGATTCTGTTGGTTTACAGCGTGGCGATCACCAACACCGTCGACAGCTTCATTACCCACCAGTTGGGCATGACGTCGCCGCCGCGCGCCATCCTGTCGCTGATCCTGATCGTCGGCCTGATGACCATCGTGCGCTTCGGTGAGCAGGCCATCGTGAAAACCATGAGCATCCTGGTCTTCCCGTTCGTGGCGGTGCTGATGCTGCTGGCGGTATACCTGATCCCTAACTGGACCGGCGCCATCTTCGAAAACGTGTCGCTGTCCGGCAGCGGTACCGGCATGGGTCACGGCCTGATCATGACCCTGTGGCTGGCAATCCCGGTGATGGTGTTCTCCTTCAACCACTCGCCGATCATCTCCGCCTTCGCCGTCGCCAAACGCGAAGAGTACGGCGCAGACGCCGAGAAGAAATGCTCCCGCATTCTGGCTTATGCACACATCATGATGGTGCTGACCGTGATGTTCTTCGTGTTCAGCTGCGTGCTGAGCCTGACACCGGAAAACCTGGCGGAAGCCAAGGCGCAGAACATCTCGATTCTGTCTTACCTGGCCAACCACTTTAACAACCCGATGATCGAGTACATCGCGCCGGTTATCGCCTTCGTCGCCATCACCAAATCGTTCCTGGGCCACTACCTGGGCGCCCGTGAAGGCTTCAACGGCCTGGTCGCCAAGTCGATGAAGAGCCGCGGCAAAACCGTCAGCACCGCCAAGTTGAACCGCATGACCGCTATCTTCATGCTGGTGACCACCTGGATCGTCGCCACCCTGAACCCAAGCATCCTGGGCATGATCGAAACCCTGGGTGGCCCAATCATCGCCATGCTGCTGTTCCTGATGCCGATGTACGCCATCCGTAAAGTGCCTGCCATGCGCAAGTACAGCGGCCACATCAGCAACGTGTTCGTGGTTGTGATGGGTCTGATCGCCATCTCTGCCATCGTGTTCAGCCTGCTCGGCTAATCACGCCCGGCCGGCGCCGCTTGCGCGCCGGCCCTCCCGCACTCCCCCATTTCCCGTATTCACCGCCTGAAACCTGAAGAAGGAGGCGAGACCATGGTCAGCGTTTTCGATATTTTCAAAATCGGCATCGGCCCATCCAGCTCCCACACCGTTGGCCCGATGAAGGCCGGCAAACAGTTCGTCGACGAGCTGATCGCGCACCAGCAGTTGCAGGACACCACCCGCGTGGTGGTCGACGTCTACGGTTCGCTGTCATTGACCGGTAAAGGTCACCACACCGACATCGCCATCATCATGGGCCTGGCCGGCAACCTGCCGCACGATGTGGACATCGACAGCATTCCGGGCTTTATTCGCGACGTTGAGCAACGCGGCCGCCTGCCGCTGGCCAACGGCCACCACGAGGTGGATTTCCCGCTGCACGGCGGCATGAACTTCCACAGCGACAACCTGCCGCTGCATGAAAACGGCATGCGCATCCGCGCCTTCGCCGGTGAACGCCTGCTGCACAGCAAAACCTATTACTCGATCGGCGGCGGTTTTATCGTCGACGAAGAGCACTTCGGCCAGTCCGCCGAGGGCGCCACGCCGGTGCCCTATCCATTCAAATCAGCGCACGATCTGCAGCAGCATTGCAAGGAAACCGGGCTGTCCTTGTCCGGCCTGGTGATGCAAAACGAGCTGGCGCTGCGCAGCAAGGCGGATATCGACGCGCATTTCGCCGATGTCTGGCAGGTGATGAGCGCCGGTATCGAGCGCGGCATCAACACCGAAGGGCTGCTGCCCGGCCCGATGAAAGTGCCGCGCCGCGCCGCCGCGCTGCGCCGCATTCTGGTGACCGGAGACAAGAACAATATCGATCCGATGAACGTGGTCGATTGGATCAACATGTTCGCGTTGGCGGTCAACGAAGAGAACGCGGCCGGCGGCCGCGTGGTCACCGCGCCGACCAACGGCGCGTGTGGCATCATCCCTGCGGTGCTGGCCTACTACGACAAGTTCATCCGCCCGGTGAACGCCAACTCCTACACCCGCTATTTCCTGGCGTCCGGCGTGATTGGCGCGCTGTACAAGATGAACGCCTCGATCTCCGGCGCCGAAGTCGGTTGTCAGGGGGAAGTGGGCGTGGCCTGTTCAATGGCGGCGGCCGGGTTGACCGAGCTGCTCGGCGGCAGCCCGGCGCAGGTGTGCATCGCGGCGGAGATCGCCATGGAGCACCATTTGGGGCTGACCTGCGATCCGCTCGCCGGCCAGGTTCAGGTGCCGTGCATCGAACGCAACGCCATTTCCGCCGTTAAGGCGGTCAACGCCGCACGCATGGCGATGCGCCGGACCAGCGAACCGCGGGTTTGTCTGGATAAGGTGATCGAAACCATGTACGAGACCGGCAAAGACATGAACGCCAAATACCGCGAAACCTCACAGGGCGGGCTGGCGATCAAGGTCGTGGCCTGCAACTGATCGCCACGGCGAGGCACTTAAGGCGCCGGCCGGTGTGACTTGGCCGGCGCCGTTTCAATAGCGATCCTTTCCTGCCGCAACGCCGGGCTGAATGCCCGCGCGAAGCCCCACAGCCCCGGGACGAGCGCTGTGCCGCAGCCAGCCGTAAAGTTCGGCATTACGCCGGAATCCCATTTTGCGCATGACGCTCATCTTGTGATTGCTGACCGTCTTCACGCTAATATCCAGCATCCGAGCGATTTGCGTGACTCCCATCTCCCGCGTCATGCAGCGCATGATCTCTTGTTCGCGCAACGTCAAGCCCCGGTGTTGGCATGCGCAGTTCCTGCCACAGCTCAGTCTGCCCGGCCATTTGCTGCGCCGCTCCAGCTCGGCGCTCACCTGATACAGCGCCGAAACCAACGGCATATCGTGGTAGATGACGCCGGCCTCCAGCGAGCAGCGGTTACCGACGGTGCGTTTATGCCGTCCCTCCGGCGTTCGCAACGAGAAATACAGCGTTTTACGCCCCACGGGCTGCGCCTCAGAGAGGTGACAAAAACAGCTTTGCACGCCGGGAGGAAAATAGCAGAACACCAGATCGGCTTCATGAGCCTGCCGCGCATCCACTAACAGCGTGCGCTTGCCGTAAGTGCTGAAGTGCAGCGCCAGAGCCTCTTGCCAACCGGCGCTGAAGTATCGATTCTCATCAAATAGCGCGATTTTTATCATCGTGTTCATCCCTGCTCTCCCGCCGTGTCGGCTTCCCGTTTAACCGCCTGGACGCCCTTTGCCGGCGCCTGGCTGTTGTCGATGCGCAATTCATAAACCATGGTGGCGTTGGGCGGCACCTTCGGCGGGTAGCCGGTTTCACCGTAGGCCAGCGCCGGCGGCACGACCATCGTCAACGAGCCGTGGTTGTGCAGATGACTTATCGCCTCCCGGAACAGCGGCGGGTATTCGGACAGCGGTTGCGACAGCACCTTGCCGCTCAGATCCATATCCTGGATCACCGTGCCGTCGGTCAGCTTCTCTTTCACCACAACATCGACCACCGCCGTTGGCGCCAGCGCCCCCTCCCCGGCATAATCCACCCGATACCAGAAGCCCATCGCCGACTGCTTTACGCCCTTTTGTTGACTGAACTGCGTCAGGTAATCGTCATCGCGCCGCCGCTGCTGGTTAACGCGTTTCTCACGCGCGGCCACGGCGGCGGCATCCGCCTGCGCCGTCAACGTATTCAGTTCCTGCGGCGACAGCTGCAAACGTCCCGACACGCTGTCGATAACGCCCGCCAACAGGCTGTCGCGATCCACCGGCACGCCCCAGCTTTGACGCTCCGTCATCAACCCCTGAATATCCCGCCCCAGCGCACTGCCCGCCGCATAGGACAAACGCTTGCGTTCATCCTTCAACTGCTCCGGCGTCATCTCCCATTGCAGCCGCTTACGCAACGCCAGCAGGTCTTCGCGCGCCTGCTGAGTCGCCTTCTGCTCACCGGCCCGCTTCTGCTCGCTTTCTTCCAACGCGGCGCGCAGAGCGTGCAACGCCTCCTGGTGCTCGCGTTGGCGTTGTGCAAGCGTTTGTGCCGATGCCTGCGCGGCAGACTCAAGTTCGGTGACGCGCCGTTCGGCCTGCGCCGCCGTCGCTCTGCTTTTGGCGGTTTCCTGCGTCGCCTGACGCAACAGCGCCTCGGCGCGCTGCGCGTCGGGCGAACCGCGCCAGGCGGCGCCCAGCCCGGCGATCCACTGTTGAAGCGTTGACGAGTCCGGCAACGCCGCGACGGGTGGCGCCGCTTTCTCCGCCCGCAGCGCGGCGAGCTCCTGGCGCAGCGCCGTCAGCGCCATTCGCTGGCGCGCCAGCTGTTGATCGCGCGCCAATAATTCCTGGCTCAGCGTAAACGTTTTGGCCGGTGAGGTGGATTGGCTGTTGTCCGACAGGCGCTTCGCCGGCTCACGCTTTTTTTTCCCTGACTCACGGTCGTCCGGCGCCGTTTTTTCGGTCGCCGGACCGATATTCTGCCGTTGATACTGCTCGGCAAACTGCAGCAGCGCCGGCACGCCGTCGTCCGCTTGCGCTACGCCGGCGAACAGCAAAGCGACACAGCCCAGCAGACGCAGCCTCATTTAACCTGCTCCCCGCGATCCGCCAGCCCGGTCAACACCGCCTGATTCACCCCGGCACACAGATAGTTGACCTTGTAGCGATACAGCGCATCCACCGTCTCCTGCGTGTCACCGTTTACCCGGGCGCGCAGGTTGGCGTACTGGGAAGCGCCGCTCATCAGGCTGTCGAACGCCTGTTTGTAGCGCTGATACTGTTTCTCGTTGATCGTGCGCAACGCGCCCAGTTGCTCCTGACACTGCCGCAGTTGCTCGGCCTCACGTTGCTTGCGCAACACCTCTTCTGACGGAGGTTGCGCAGCCTGATTTTGGGTGTTCACGGCAGGCTTGCCCGGCTTTTGGCTTTGGCAAGCGGCGGCGCTCAACGCCAACAGGCACAGCATCCCCATGCGCAGGGCGTGATTGACGTGCTTTCTCATCATTGCGTTTCTTGTCCTTGTAGGCGCTTATTCGTATTCCAACGTGAAGGTGGCCACCGCGCTGAAGGTGCCGCGGCCGATGGACTTCGTCTGGATGGCTTCCGGCTCTCCCTGCACATAGGCTTGCAGCGTGAGTGTGGTGTTGCCGGCGTTCAGACGGAATTTATCGCTGGCGCGATTGAGCGGCAGCGCCTTGCCGCTGCTGTCCTCCAGCCCGATGCCGATCCCCGACGCCAGGCTGCCGCCATCCAACGCCAACAGGCCGGGCAGTTTGGCGTTCTCAGTACCGGTAAACGTAATGGCCACCGTATTGCCCAGGCTGAGATCGCACTCGGTCAGGTGCAACGCGAAGGTTTGGCTGTGGGTGCGGGTGTTCAGGTACAGGTATTTGTCGACGATGGTGCCGAAATCCAGTTGGATGTCCTCATCCCCCGGTTGTATGACACACGGCTCGGCCACCAGCGTACCGTGAAAGCGCATGTTTTCCGCCGCAGCCGCCGGCTGCGCCATCATGCCGGCCAGCATCACCATGCCGGCTCCCAGCAGCGCGCTTCGGCGCCGGTTCGTCTCTGTCGCGCGCATGACGCCACTCCCTTTGGTTATGCTTGCGCCTGCCAGGCGCAAGCGGCGTATTAGTCGTAATAAAGACGGAAATCGATCGCCGCGCGGTAAGCGCCGGCGCTCAGCGTCGCCGGAGTGCGCACCGGCGTCACCGTATACGTCAGGGTGTTTTGTCCCGGCGTCAGCAATACCGGTTTGTTGCGCGCGCCGAGGCGGACCGGCAGACCGCGGGCATCCGCCAACTGCAACCCCAAACCGGTGACGCCGGCGACCCTGACCAGACCCGGCGCGTCGTCATCCGTCGGCGCGGAAAATGCGACGGACACCGCAGGCTGGCTGCCGCTCCAGGCCAGAACCCCGGTCCAGGCGTCGCGGTTGCTCGCCGGCGCCCGCAGGCAGTCTTTCAGCGTCAGCTCGAAGGCGACCGGCGTGCCGCGATCGCCCGGGCGCTGGAAGTGCGCCGTTCCCGTCTCGCCCAGCCATACCTCCTGGCGGGCGGTGGTCATTTCCAGGCTGCAGGCGCTTTCCGTTAACGCGCCGTAGACGTGGAGCGTGCCGTTCGCCCCCTCAACGTCCCAGTTATCCACCGCGCGGGCCGGCGGCATCAGCATCAACATCGTGCCCGCCGTCAGCGGCACCATCAGCGCGGCCAACACCGTCAGGCCAATAGTGTGTCGCTGATGACGTTCATAGGCCTTTCCCAACAGCATGGGGTTCTTTCGTTGCATGATTCGTTCACTCCGCTGTGTTCATGACTTGGTCTTCCCTGCTTGCGCGCGGCGCGTCATTTGGCGACCGGCACGACCTGGCAGGCATTGCCGGCGCAGCGGAAGTTCAACTGCGGCCGACCACCGTAATCGTTGATGTACGCCAGCGACGGGCCGCTGCCGAGGCTCGCGGCTGAGACGTTCAGCGAGGCGCTGGCCTTCGGCGCCACCATCAACGGTTCAAAGCCGGCGGCCCCTTTCCCGCCCTTGCCGGCGCTCGCCTCAACGATCGTCACGTAATACGGGGTCGGGTTGTTCACCACGTACTTGTCGCCCTGCCGGGTCAGCGTCAGCTGCTCCTGCCACGGTGCGGTGTTCTTTTTCGGGGCGAGCGCCGCCGGGCGATAAAACATTTTGATGCGCGTCTGCAACGCTATCTGCAGCGTGTTCGGCTTATTGCTGCGCGGCGGGATCTCGCGCAGGTTGAAGTAATACAGCGTCTCCCTGTCCTGCGGCAGCTGACGCGCCGCCGGCAGCGACTGGATCTTCACCTGGCTCGGTTTGCCCGGCTCCACCCGCTGCACCGGCGGCAGCACGGTGAAAGGGCTTTGGATCTTGTTGCCGCGCTCGTCTTCAATCCACCCCTGGGCCAGATAGGGCAATTGCTTATTCTGATTGCTGATGTTGAGGCTGACCGTTTTCTGGTCGCCGTCGAAAATCACGCGCGTGCGATCCAGCGCGATAGCCGCATGGGCGGGCAGGCCGATCGCGCCGATCGTCAACGCGGCGGCGAGCGAGCTCAAAAGGGAAACGGTCTTTCTGGTCATAGTCAGATTCATCATGTCTTCACGGTTCCAGTCAGCCGAAGGCGGGCGATTCCGCCCCGGCGGTTTAGCGGCGAAGCACGCTCCGCCGGGGGTATCAGTTGGCGTTCTCCGCCGGCTTGTTACCGGTGAGAGGACGGCAAGGCAGCAGCAACGTGTTCATCAGCATTTCGGCCGGCAACGGCGCCGGCAGCTGGATTTCACACTGCGCCGCGCCGTTCCAGTGCACGCTCATGCGCTCGCCGGGGTTGAGGCCGGACAGGTAAACGCTGCCGCCGTCATTGATGATGCCGGTCTCCTGTTTGCGGGCATTCAGCACCGTGGCGCCAAACGGCGGCTCACTGCCGTCCGCCAGCTTGACGATCGCCATCGCCTTCTCGCCGGCAATCACCTCGAACTTGCGGTAGCCGATGGCGCCCTCGGTCAACGTGGCCTGCACCACGGAACGCGTCGCCTCGACGTTGTCGCCCAGGCTGTTGAGATCGATGCTGGCCTTGTTGCGGTAGTAGCTGTTCACATCCGCCACCACCGCCTTGCCGTAACGGTTGGTCAGCACCGTACTGCCGTAGCCACGCACCGGCACGCCGGCGACGCCTTCGGTATCGAGCAGCAAGCGCGTGCCGCCCGGCGTATTGACGCGATGCAGCACCGCCCCTTCCGCCGCCATCGTCAGGCCGCCCTGCGCGCCAATGCCGACGGCGCTATAGCGGCCGGCCTGGTAGCTGGCGTTGGCGTTGATCTGCGCCATATCGCCCTGATGGCTGTAATACCCGCTGGCGGTCGCCCCACTGCGCGCGGCACCCGCGCTGATCTGATAGTTGTTGTGTTCATCGACCCGGTTGTAGTAACCGACCCGATGGGCGTTCTCTTCGCGATCGAGCGTCATGTTGTAACTGAGCGTCCCGGCGCTGCCCCAGGGCAGCGACAGCGACAGGTACATCCCGTCGTCGTTGCGCTCGTTGTAACGGTTGCGATAGGCCGACAGCGATACGCTGACGTTCTTGAAATCGCCGATATCGAAGTAGCGCGATACCATCAGGTTGTAACGATCGTTCGGCGCCCGATCCCAATAGGTTTGGTGGCTGTAGTTGAGATAGGTGCTGAGCCCCAGATCGCGGAACTGTTTGTTGAAAGTGATGGTGTACATCTCCTTGCTCTTGCCGCTGCGTCCCCCTTCGTAACGCGCATCGAGGTAGTCCCCCATGCTCATGAAGTCCTCCTGGGAGAAGCGGTAACCGGCGAAGGTGACCTGGCTGTCGTATTCATCGAAGTTCTTCGAATAGCTCAACCGATACGAACCGCCGGTAAGCGTGCCCTCCTGCGGCAAACGCGCGCGCGACTGCGTGGCGTCGAACGACAGCGCCCCCAGCGCCATCAGATCGCGCCCGATCCCCAGCGACAGCGCGTTGTAATCGCCGCCGGCGATGCCACCGCCGTACAGCGACCAGCCGTTGCTGATGCCCCAGGAGAACTCGCCGGTGCCGAACATCGGCCCGCGCAGGTGATGCCCCCACTCCGACGGTTTGCCCGTCGCCAGCTTGTAACGCACCGTGCCCGGGCGCGTCAGGTAAGGAATGTTGGCGGTGTTCATCTTGAACTCCTGCACACTGCCGTCCTGCTCTTCGACGCGCACGTCCAGCTCGCCGGAAACGGCGTCGTTGATGTCCTGAATGCGGAACGGCCCCGCCGCCACTTGCGTTTCATACAGCACGCGCCCTTGCTGGCTGACCACCACCTTGGCGTTGGTTTTCGCCACGCCGGTCACTTCCGGCGCATAGCCGCGCAGGTTGGGCGGCAACATGCTGTCGTCGGATCGCAGACTGACGCCGGTAAAGCGCAGGCTGTCGAAAATGTCGGAGTTCAGGTAATCCTCCCCCATCGTCAGCCGCGAACGCAGCGCCGGGATCGCCCGATAGGCGTAATAGCGGCTCCAGTCGAACTGTTTGTCAGTCGGCTGAGAAGATCCGGTCTGGTGGTTGAGGTTGGCCTGCCAATCGGCGCGCAGGCGCCAGGCGCCCAGGTTGGCGCCGCCGGTGCCGTTGCCGCTCAGGCTGTAGCTGCTGCCGCCTTTCTGGTGCTTTTGCGTTTGGGCGTTGACGTTATAGTCAAACAGCAGCCCGGGAATACCGTCATCCCAGCGAGAAGGCGGATCCCAGTTTTCCGAGCTGTACTCCAGATAGGCCTGTGGGATGTTGAGATACAGCGCGGAACTGGCGAGATCGCCGCGCGCTTCCATCCCCGCCAGACTGGAGGCGTCAAGGCAGCGGCCGCCGTGTGTCCAGTTAAGCGTGCTTAACAGCTTTTCTTTCAGCCCCAGTTGGTTGACCAATGCCGGTGAAAGACAGGCTTCACTGCCTTTAGGCTCGTTCTCAGGCGCCAAAAACGTCACCGGCTGTTCCGGCAGGTCGTTCTTATTGACGTGCACCACCATGGTATAAACGCCCGGCATGATGTAGCCGCTGCGCGTAAATTGGCTCAGATCGATATTTTTACGATCGTTGATGTCTAATACGTCAGTATTGAATTGAATAACGTCGGCGGCATAGACCAACGCGATCGGATTTCCCAGAGAAAGGGCAACACAGAGCCCCAAAGCTTGAAGACGAAATAACTTCCCTGCCGGTGAAAGCATAATAAAAGTCCTTTCAATAACGAATTAACCGTCAGTACGAGAAAAAATCAAAAATAATCCAGCTTAAAACGCACTGTGGAAAAATACGCTCCCGCCTTCAACGGCTGATGATTCGGCATCAACGTCATGGAATAATTCAGCACTCTATTTCCCGGTATTATTCCTTCCATCGGTAAGGGTTTCCCTGGAATAACCGGCGTGCCGTTGCTGTCTTTTATCTTCAATGCGACGCCGCGCGCCTCGCCCTGTACGCCAAACAGAGCGCCTTCCGCATAACCATCAAACGTGACCTGAAAGAATTTCCAATCAGGTTTGTTTTCCGGCCGTTCCAAAATGCAGTTGACCAATTCAATACTGAAAGGTTTGGTCATCCCCTGGCCGTCACGAATGATCTGCCCGAGAGGAAGAGTGTCCATATCGATCGTCTGATCGCGGCTGCCGGCGGCAATGGCGCAGGCGGTGTCGATAATGGCGCCGTGCATACTGACCTTGCCCCACCCCTGCGCGGCGGAAGTTGCATAGCCGGGCGCAAACGCCAACGACGCCAAAAGAACGGCACCCGCTCGATTCCTTGGTAAAAACATCGCGACATTCCTTTGACAGGGAGATTCACCAGGCATGCGGCGAACCCCATGCCTGGTTGATTAAGCCTTCGGACTCACTTACTGATAAGCCAGGGTGAAATCGGCTACGGCGGTGAAGTCGCCCGGAACGATGGCGGCGGAAGCGCCTTCGCCCTGCAGGTAGGCGGCGAAATGCAGGGTGTTGTTGCCGGTGTTCAGAGTCTGCGCGGTAGTCGCTTCACCCAGTTTGATCGGCTGGCCGTTGTAAGAGATGGCTACGCCGGCGCCGCTGGCGGTGCCCGCGATGCCCAGCAGATCCTTATCGGTAGACGATGCTACGCCGCTGAAGGTGGTTTTAACGGTTTTCAGGGTGGTGATGTCGCACTGCTCCAGCTTGATTTCAAACGGACGCGGGTTGGATTTGCCGCCGTTTTTCAACGCCACGTTGGACACCTGGCCCAGATCAACGGTCTGATCGATCGACTCAGGCGCAATAGAGCATGGCGCATCAATAATAGAGCCCGTGAAGGTGACCTTACCGTGTCCCTGATCGGCTGCCTGTGCAAAAGAACTTGCGCCAAATGCAATCACTGCAGCCATCATGATTTTGTTAAGTTTCATAGAACCTATATTCCTTATAAGAAAAAATGCATATTCCAATCAAGAAAAAGAGCAACAGGAAACCTGCTCGCGCTTATATGTGCGCAGCCCTGATTCTTTAGCATCTTGCTAGTTGGTTAACTGCCAAAACCCAAAGGCACCGACAATAAAAAGTCGATAACGGTAAGTCTGCAGCGGCCCACCCATTAATGAATTCGCCCTATAAAAATAAACGAAACCACAACGAGCAGGGGCCAATACTTTCTAATCCGCCCTTCTTGTCCGGCGATGAATATTCTGGCAAATGCCTCTCAGCAAAAAAAGGCTTTTTTTGATCAAGGCGAACATTCGCAATTTATTTCCTAATTAAAGTTAATTTACTGTTATTTTTAGGCTCATAGATCGTAAAAAATACTTTTATAGAGCAATATCCTGTTTTTGCGAGATTCACAAGTAATCAGATCGCAAAGTGGCTCTTTGTGAATATAATAAACCAAAATTTTAGGTTTCTGCGTGACGCCACCCCTGCCTGAACATAGGTAAAAACGGGGCGGGCAACGCCTTTTTTTTCAATCCTGATAAATAGATAGGAATTTTCTTTGTTCGCGTTTTACCTCGTTGTTGGTAGACGGCGAATGTTTGTTTTTTCTTAGGAATACGGCAATCGGAATACAGAGGAAGTGCTATGGAAGCGTTATCTCCGAAACAAAAGGAAATACGGCAATTGCAGCACGATCTGCTGCAAACATTATTCGCGCAATCGCCCCGTCAATGTCCCGTCGCCGGGCCGCCGCCACAGCAGCAGTGGCTCTCGACACGGCAACTGGCCAATGCCGTCAACGTCGGTGTTTACCGGGCTCGACGGCTGTTATTGGATCTTGTCGCCCGACAAGAAGTGATTGTGACGGACGGCTCCATCAACAACTCGTTGAGGTGGTATCCCACCGCGTTGTTAGGCGGTGGCGATAACAACGGCATACCCAACAAAGATGCATCTCACTCTCCTTTAACGGAATAAATATGGCCAGCCGGCCTGATTGGCAATATTTCATTGCGGAGTAACGCCGCACACCATTTATATATATCGGGATATTATCGTGAGAAAAACAGCCCTGCTATTTTTACGTTGCTGCCTGGCACTCTCTTTCTTCCTGCTGTTTGGCAACGCCAACGCATTTACTTGCCGCACGTCCGATGGCGGACTTATTCCCCCGGGGGGATCGGCCACGCCGGTTGACGTCCGGGTTCGCATCGGGCCGCAGCTTTCTTATGGCAAAAACGAAATCGTCAACGTCAGCCAGGTCACCTGTAAAAACGACGTCGCGAGCTGGTACGACTATCTCAAAACCGATAGCCCGGCGCTGTCGATGAACGGCGCGATTTTTGGCTCGATCGGCAGCGGCACGACCATCAACGGCAGCGACTATAACTCCCCGGTGCCTGCCGGCATCAGCGTACTCAGCCTCACCGGCTTGCAGACCCAGTCTGTCGCCATCCGGGTCTATATCGTGTTGAACCGTTTCCCAACGCCGGACATCAAGGTGAATAAGGGTGACGTCATCGGCCAAATCAACTTTATTCAGACCAACGATCAACCGGGCTGCCCACAGTGCGGCGTTTATCGCTGGCGCCTGATCGCCGACAACGACGCCTACTTCGTCACCACCAGTTGCACCATCAACAACGGCCAGCAAATTAATGTCGATTTTGGTCAGATCCGCCAGGACTTCCTGACCCAGAGCGCCAACGACGCCCAGATCAAACAGGACAAAGCGCTCAGCTACCAGTGCGACGATCAGAGTGCGACGCAGGATATTCTGATCCGGATGGTCAGCGACGCCAGCGGCTTCTCCAGCGATTTTATCAAGACCACCAACCCCAACGTCGGCGTGGCCATGGTGCACAACGGCGCGGTGGTAAAGCCCAACAATGCCTTCAGAACGCGCATCGTCAACGGTCTGGGCAACGACACCGTCACCTTTGTGCCGGTGAAGAACAATGTCCCTTACACCAGCATCGCCACCGGTCCGCTGTCGGGCTCGGCCACGCTGATCTTCAGCGCACCTTGAGACGGGAGCCAGAATGAACATGACGATAAAAACGGGCTGCGCCCTGCTGTTGGCGCTGGAATTGATTAGCTCGGCCGCTCAGGCCGCCGATCAGGGCACCAAAGTCAACATCACCGCCACCGTGGTGGCGCCTCCGCCTTGCGTGATCAACGACGGGCGCACCATCGATATCGACTTCGGCAAGGTCGGCATCAAACGCATCGACGGCAGCCGCTATATGCAACGCATCGATTACAGCATCAAATGCGAGTTTCTGGATAACAGCCGCCAGTTGAAAATGAAGATCATGGGCAGCGCGGCGGCCTTTGACAACAGCGTGTTGACCAGCAGCGTCACTGGATTGGGCATCAAGCTGTTGGCCAACGGTAAGGCCTTCGCCATCAATACGCCGCTGAACATCGACTACGCCAATCCGCCGACGCTTGATGCAGTGCCGGTGAAAAACAGCGCCGTCACCCTGGCGGAAGGCGACTTCTCCAGCGGCGCCACCATGCTGGTGGACTATTTTTAAAGCGCCGCTTCGGCCGGATACTGAAAATAAAAAAAGCCGCAACGTCTCCGTTGCGGCTTGGTCGAGGATGGTGCGCCCGGGGCGCTCCTTACATCAGGCTATTCAGCCGAAGATCCCGCCGAACCACTGGCTCAGCTTCATCATCACCATATCCCAGATGCGGCTGAAGAAGTTGCCCTCTTTCACCTCTTGCATCACCACCAGCGGGTGCTGTTCGATGGTTTTGCCGTCCAGCTGGAAATCGATGGTGCCGACCACCTGGTTTTTCGCCAGCGGCGCTTCCAGCGTCGGTTGGGTCAGCTTGTAGCTGGCCTTCAGGTTTTTCATCTGCCCTTTCGGAATGGTGACCGAGGCGTCTTTCGCCACGCCGAGCGGCACTTCGCTGACGTCGCCGAACCACACTTTCTGGGTGACGAATGGTTTATCGGCCTTGATCGGCGTCGCGGTTTCATAGAAGCGGAAGCCCCAGGTCAACAGCTTTTCGCTTTCGCTAAAGCGCACGCGATCGCTCGGCGCGCCCAGCACCACCGAGATCAGGCGCATCGGGCCGTCGGTGGCGGACGCCACCAGGTTGTGACCGGCGCCGCTGGTGTAGCCGGTCTTGATGCCGTCAACGTTCAGGTTGCTGCTCCACAGCAGACGGTTGCGGTTAATCTGGCGGATCTTGTTGAAGGTGAACTCTTTCTCTTTATGCAGCGCGTATTCGTCCGGCACGTCGCGGATCAGCGCCTGACTCAACAGCGCCATGTCGCGCGCGGTGCTGTACTGCCCTTCCGCATCCAGGCCGTGCACCGTCAGGAAGTGGGTATTCTGCAGGCCCAGGGATTTGGCGTAGTTGTTCATCAGGCCGACGAACGAATCCTGGCTGCCCGCCACGTAGTCCGCCAGCGCGATGCTGGCGTCGTTGCCGGACTGGATCACGATGCCCTTATTCAGTTCCAGCACCGGCACCTGATCGCCCGGCTTGATGAACATCAGCGAAGAGCCGCGCAGCGCCGGATTACCGGGCGCCCAGGCGTCTTTGCCGACGGTGACCATGTCTTCCGGCTTGATCTTGCCGGCCTTGATCGCCTGGCCGATCACGTAGCTGGACATGATCTTGGTCAGGCTGGCGGGATCGAGACGGGTGTCGGCATTGCCTTCGGTCAGCACCTTGCCGCTGTTGTAGTCCATCAGAATGAAGGCCTTGGCGTCTACCTGCGGCGGCGCCGGCGGCTCGGCCGCGTGTACGGCCGAGGCGGCCAGCAACAGGATGCCTACGCTGAAGGTCAGTTTTTTCAGGGAAGTGGATAAGTTTTTTTTCATCATGACGTCGCCAGAGTGTCCATTCAAAACCATTGAAATAGCGTTAACTTTCAAACATGTTCACGTTTTAAGCCAACCAGCGAGAGTGGCCCGGTGCGCGCGTGCCGGCCGCAACCCCCTGCGGCGCCCGTAGCGGGTAACACAACACACCGAAAATGCCCTTGCTGTGAGTTTATGTGATTTATCTTATTTTTGCAGGGTTTAGCGTGAATTTTCAGCATTTTTACATAACTGTACGCAGGCACGCATTTATCGTTCAAAAAAGCATCGAGACGCGCACTTTCGCCCCCATCCACGGCTAAACGGCCAAGCATCTGCACCGCTAAACATCTGCGCTTCCACACGTCTAAAAAAGATTAATATATTCCATAATGGCATATAGAACCGTTATTTGTTCTTTTTAAAGCGCTTATCCTCAGCGCTATCATCCGCACAACGACTTTTATACCGAATAATCCTGGAGATGAGTCATGGCGATCCCCCATTCCGTCATCGAGATGATTGGCAATACCCCGATGTTGGAACTGACCCAGTTTGATACCGGCCCGTGCCGGCTGTTCGTCAAGCTGGAGAACCAAAACCCCGGCGGTTCGATCAAAGACCGCGTGGCGCTGTCGATGATCGAGCAGGCCGAGCGCGACGGCAAACTGCAGCCGGGCGGTACCATCATCGAAGCCACCGCCGGCAATACCGGCCTGGGGTTGGCGCTGGTGGCGGCGCTGAAAGGCTATAAGCTGCTGCTGGTGGTGCCGGACAAGATGAGCCGCGAAAAGATCTTCCACCTGCGCGCGTTGGGGGTAGAGGTGTTGCTGACCCGTTCGGACGTCGGCAAGGGGCACCCGGCTTATTATCAGGATTACGCTAAACGCCTGGCCGGGGAGATCCCCGGCGCCTTTTATATCGATCAGTTCAATAACCCGGCCAACCCGGCGGCCCATACCACCACCACCGCGCCCGAACTGTGGCGGCAGATGGATCATGACGTGGACGCCATCGTGGTCGGCGTCGGTTCCGGCGGCACGCTGGGCGGGTTGAGCCGCTATTTCTCCGAGGTTTCGCCGCAGACGGAATTCGTGCTGGCCGACCCTGCCGGCTCTATCCTGGCGGACTATCTCGACCACGGCCAAATCGGCGAAGCGGGCAGTTGGCTGGTGGAAGGCATCGGCGAAGACTTCGTCCCGCCGCTCAGCGACTTTGACCAGGTGCGCCACGCTTACCGCATCGGCGATGAAGAAGCCTTCACCACCGCGCGCGATCTGCTGCGCAAGGAAGGCGTGCTGGCGGGCTCCTCCACCGGCACCCTGCTGGCCGCCGCTCTGCGTTACTGCCGCGCGCAAACCGAACCCAAGCGGGTCGTGACCTTCGTTTGCGACAGCGGCAACAAATACCTGTCTAAAATGTATAACGACCACTGGATGCTGGAGCAGGGCCTGCTGAGCAAACCGCAGCACGGCGATCTCCGCGATCTGATCGCTTATCGCCACGACGAAGGCGCCGCCGTTTCCGCCGCGCCGGACGACACGCTGGCGATCGTGCACGCCCGCATGCGGCTGTACGACATCTCGCAGCTACCGGTGCTGGAAGGCGATCGGGTGGTCGGATTGATCGATGAGTGGGATCTGCTGAACGCCGTCCAGGCCGACGCCGCCCACTTCAGCCTGCCGGCCGGCAGCGCGATGACCAAGCAGGTCCAGACGCTGCAAAAGGAAGCCGGCTACGAGGAATTACAGGCCACCTTCAACCATGGCCACGTCGCGGTGGTGCTCGACGGCGAGCGCTTCCTCGGCCTGATTACCCGCACAGACGTGCTTAACGCCTGGCGCCAAAAATTACGTTAATAAGGATCCATTATGGCCAAGTTTGATACGTTGACCGTTCACGCCGGTTACACCCCGGACGCGACCGGCGCAGTGATGCCGGCGATTTACGCCACCTCCACCTACGCCCAACCGGCACCGGGCGAACATACCGGCTACGAATACTCCCGCAGCGCCAACCCGACGCGCACCGCGCTGGAAAGCGCCATCGCCGAACTGGAAGGCGGCAGCCGCGGCTACGCCTTCGCCTCCGGTCTGGCGGCCTGCTCCACGGTGCTGGAGCTGCTCGATAAAGACAGCCACCTGATCGCGGTAGACGACCTGTACGGCGGCACCTATCGCCTGCTGGAAAAAGTGCGCAGCCGCACCGCCGGCCTGCGCGTGACTTACGTGTCGCCGGCGGATCTCGCCGGGCTGGAACAGGCGATCGAGCCGGATACCAAAATGATCTGGGTCGAAACGCCGACCAACCCGCTGCTCAAGCTGGCGGATCTGAGCGCCATCGCCGCGATCGCCAAAAAGCATCAGCTCATCAGCGTGGCGGACAACACCTTCGCCTCGCCGTATCTGCAACGTCCGCTGGATCTGGGCTTTGACGTGGTGGTGCACTCCGCCACCAAATACCTTAACGGCCACTCCGATGTGGTGGCGGGCGTCGCGGCGGTGGGGAATAACCCGGCGCTGGCGGAACAGCTCGGTTTCCTGCAAAACGCGGTCGGCGGCATTCTCGATCCGTTCAGCAGCTTCCTGACGCTGCGCGGCATTCGCACTCTGGCGCTGCGCATGCAGCGCCACAGCGATAGCGCGCTGCGCATCGCCCAGTGGCTGGAGAGCCAGCCGCAGGTGGAAAACGTCTATTACCCCGGCCTGCCGAGCCATCCGCAGCATGAGCTGGCGGCGCGCCAGATGACGCGCTTCGGCGGCATGATCTCGGTACGGCTGAAAGGCGACGACGCCTATGCGCGCCGGGTCATCCAGCGTTCGCGCCTGTTCACCCTGGCGGAAAGCCTGGGCGGCGTGGAAAGCCTGATCAGCCAGCCGTTCAGCATGACGCACGCCTCCATTCCGCTGGAACAGCGCTTGGAAACCGGCATCACGCCGCAGCTGGTGCGCCTGTCGGTAGGGATTGAGGATGTGGAAGATCTGATCGCCGATCTGCAGCAGGCGCTGGCGGAATAATCGCCGCATCAGCGCACCATCAGCCCGGCCGACGCGCCGGGCTTTTTTACGCCCGGCGTTCAGACGCCGATGACGTCCTGATAAAAACGGTGCGCCACATCGGGGTGAGAGCGGATGCGCCCTTTCAGGTAATTGTCGCCCACGTCGCGAAACAGCGGGTTGAGCGGATCGCTGGCCGGGCCGCGCGCCTGCGCCGCCAGCTGCGGCGGCAGTTGATACAGCGGCACCACCGCGTCCAGCCGCGCGCCGAGGAAGAAAGCGATCGACAACCTGTCGCGCCCCGCCGGCGGCGTTTCCACCCGGTGCACCGTGGCGCGCAGGTAGCCGTTGGTCGCGAGTTCCAGCAGCTCGCCGATGTTCACCACGAAGGTGTCTTCACGCGGCTGCGCGTCTATCCATTGCCCTTCGCTCACCTCTACCTGCAGCCCTTTTTGCGCGTCCTGCAGCAAAAAGCTGAGAAACCCGGAGTCCTTGTGCGCGCCGACGCCCTGTGCGCTGCCGGTGGCGTCCCGCCCCGGGTAGCGGATCAGTTTGATGTGCTCGTTGGGCTTCTCGCCGTACAAACGATCGAACGCCTGCTCCGGCAGCGACAGCGCCAAAGCGAAAGCGCGCAGCAGCCGCAGCGACATGGCGGTCATGGCCTGTTGCCACTGCAGCAGCAGCGGTTTCAGCGTCGGCAGCGCCGCCGGCCACTGGTTTGGCCCCTGCAGGCGCGCCCAGCGCGGCGTGTCATCAGACAGCGTCAGCGCCGGGCGTTCGGCGCCGATATCGAACTGCTCGCGCCAGTCAGGCTGCCCGCGCGTGAGTTCCGCCGCCGCCCGGTTGTAACCGCGAAAGTGCGGCGAATGCACCATCTGCACCGCCAGCTTGTCGGCTTCCGGCAGGGCGAAGAATTGCCGCGCGGCGTGCTGCAGCCGCGCATTCAGCGCGCCGTCCACGCCGTGGCCGCGCAGATAGAAAAAACCGACGTCGCGGGCCGCCGCGCGCAGATCGTCGAGAAAGGCGCGCCGTTGGCGCGCATCACCATCAAGCTGCGAAAGATCCAGCAGCGGCAGCGTCTTCTGCGTCGTCAGATGCGTCATCATGCGGTTCCTCTTCTTCCCCGATCGCGATCGGGCTGCCATACAGGCGAATAATCAACATTGTCACTCCCCAGCGGGTAGCTGCATTTGCTTCATAGTTATCACCGCGCTCGCCGGAGCGGCCAATATTGTTGCGTTCTAAGTTATGCAAACGTTCAACAAACTGTCGCAAAACCGTCATCAATGTTTCTTATGCTCTGCGCAATTTCGCCGACGCCGCTGGCTGGCGATGTGCGCTATCCGCTATCCTGTAAACGACCTCATACCCTGCCTGCCGGAGAAATACTGATGGATTTAGCCTTATTCGACCTGGATGAAACCCTGATTGACGATGACAGTGCCAGCCTGTGGATCCGCTGGCTGGTCGGCCAGGGGTTCGCGCCGGCGGAGCTGGAACTGCAGGAGCAGCAGCTGATGCAGCTCTATTATCAGGGCAAGCTGTCGATGGAGGACTACATGCAGGCCACGCTGGCGCCGCTGGCCGGCCTGAGCGTGCAAACCGTGGCCGGCTGGGTGCAACGTTACATCCGCCGCGACATCCTGCCGCGCGTCTATCCCGCCGCCCGCGAACGCCTGCAGTGGCACCGCGAACGCGGCGACTGCATCCTGGTGATCTCCGCCACCGGCGAGCATCTGGTGGCGCCGATCGCCGAACAGCTCGGCGCCGACGATGCGCTGGCGATCGGCGTGGAAATCAGCGATGGCCGCTTCACCGGCAACACCTACGGCACCATGACCTATCAACAGGGCAAGGTGATCCGCCTGCAGCACTGGCTGGCGCAGCACCCGCACCTGAAGTTCGAGCACAGCCACGGCTACAGCGACTCTCTCAATGATAAGGCGATGCTGCAATTCGTCGACAGCGCCACGGTGATCAACCCCGACAGCGAACTGAGCGCGCTGGCGGCGGAGCGCGGCTGGGAAGTGTGCCGCTGGGAACGCTGAGCGGCAGACAAAAAGTGCCCTGCGGTGTGACAAAAAGCGCGTTGTGGCGTAGGTATAGAGGGTCCTTATTATCCGCTAACGGAGTTATCCCATGCTGACCATTTGGGGTCGTGAGAATTCGAACAACGTCAGGAAGGTGCTGTGGTGCGCCGCCGAATTGGGGCTCAACTACACCCACATCAACGCCGGCGGGGCGTTCGGCAAAGTCAACGAAGAGAGTTACCGCGCGTTGAACCCGAACGGCCTGGTGCCGCTGCTGCAGGACGATGACTTCGTGCTGTGGGAGTCCAACACCATCGTGCGCTACCTGGCGGCGAAATTCGGCGACGCGACGTTCTATCCGCAAGATCTGCAGGCGCGCGCCGCCGCCGAGAAATGGATGGACTGGACCACCTCGACGATTGTCCCGGCCTTCACCATCGTCTTTTGGGGCCTGATACGCACCGCGCCGGAGCTGCGCGACATGGCGAAAATCGAAACGGCGATCGCCACGCTGGAAAAACACTTCGACGTCATCGAACAGACGCTGGCGCACCAGCCTTACCTCTCCGGCGGCGCGTTCGGTTTCGGCGATATCCCGCTCGGCAGCTTCGCCTACGCCTGGTTCGAAATGCCGATCGCCCGCCGCCCGCGGCCGAACATGGAGCGCTGGTATCAGCAACTGCGCGCACGCCCGGCCTACCAGCGCGGCGTGATGAGCGCACTCACCTGACGCGTGCGGGGCGTTACGACGCCCCGACCTTCAGCAGCTTGCCGTCCCGTTCGTCCGTCAGCAGATACAGGTAACCATCCGGCCCGCTGCGCACCTCGCGGATGCGTTCGCCGCGATCGCCCAGAAGCCGCTCTTCCGCCACCACCTTGTCCCCCTTCAGCGTCAGGCGAATCAGTGCCTTTTGCGCCAGTGCGCCGATGAACAGCGAGTGCCGCCAGGCGGGGAAGCGCTGCCCATCATAGAACGCCATGCCGCTGAGGCCGGGCGAAACCCGCCAATAGTGGAGCGGTTGTTCGGTGCCGGGCACCCGCTCCCCTTTCGCCTCGGGGATCGGCTGGCCGGAATAGTTGATGCCGTAGGTGGCCAGCGGCCAGCCGTAGTTTTTACCCGGCAGCGGGATGTTGAGCTCATCGCCGCCGCGCGGGCCGTGCTCATGCTCCCAGATTGCGCCACTCCACGGGTTCAACGCCAGCCCTTGCGGATTGCGATGGCCGTAAGACCAAACCTCCGGGCGTTTACCTGCCTGGCCGACCCAGGGGTTGTCCGGCGGCACGGCGCCCTCGGCGGTCAGCCGCACCAGTTTGCCCTGCAGTTTGTCGGTCTCTTGCGCCGTCGGCCGCTGATTGTTTTCGCCCAGCGTGATAAACAGGTAGCCTTGCCGATCAAACGCCAATTTGCCGCCGAAGTGATTGCCGACCGACAGCTTGGGCTGCTGACGGAAGATCACCTTAAAGTTTTCCAGCCGCGCGCCATCGTCGCTCAGGCGGCCATAGCCGACCGCCGTGCCGGCTTTGCAGCCCTCGCCCGGTTCGGCGAAGCTGAGATACACCCGGCGGCTGGCGGCGAAATCGGGCGCCGGCAGCACCTCCAGCAGGCCGCCCTGCCCTTCGGCGTAGACCTGCGGCACACCGGCGATCGGCGGCGACAGCCCTTTATCCTGCTGCCACAGCCGCAGCCGGCCGGGCCGTTCGGTGATAAGCAGGCCTTGTTCCGCCGGCAAGAAGGCCAGCGACCAAGGGTGTTCCAGGCCGTCCTGCAATTGGCTGACCGTCGGCGCGGCGTGCGCCAGGCCGCTGCACAGCAGCAAACCGGCCAGCAGAGTCAATCGGGGCATGGCGTCCTCCTGAAGATGAAATGACCCGTTTAGTGTAGCCCACTCAGCGGCCGCGGTCGTTTGCATTACATTTCAACGGGTTGCCTTTTAGCCGCCATGTGCTTAAGTTAATCCATTACCCAGGAGGAAAAATGGACATTACCGTTACCGACGCGATCGACGAACAAACCCTCGATGCGATCAGGCAAGGCCTGCGCGCTTACAACCTGCCGCATATCGACGCCCGTCACCGCAAGCCGCTCAGCGTCTATGCGCGCGACGAAGCCGGCGCGGTGATCGGCGGCCTGACCGCCGAAACCTGGGGCAACTGGCTGAGCGTCGAGTGGCTATGGGTGGCGGATACCCAGCGCGGCAGCGGCCTCGGCGGTCGGCTGATGCGCGCCGCCGAGCACGAGGCGCAGGCGCGCGGCTGCCGCTACGCCCGCCTCGACACCTTCAGCTTTCAGGCGCGGCCGTTCTACGAAAAGCTCGGCTATCAGCTGCAAATGACGCTGAAAGAGTATCCGGTAGAACATGAGTGTTATTTACTTACCAAAACGCTGACTGATTAATGGATGGACGGATGGACAGCAAAAGCATGGTGGTGAACTGTGTGGCGTACAAAGCCGGCCAACGGCTGGGCGAAGTGACCATCGACGATATCAGCGAGGTGGTCAAACAGCCCGACACCTTCATCTGGCTGGGATTAAGGCAGCCGGAGCCGGCGTTTATGCGCAAGGTGCAGGAGGAGTTCGGGCTGCACGATTTGGCGATCGAAGACGCGCTGTGCGCGCACCAGCGGCCGAAGCTGGAGACCTACGGCGACTCGCTGTTCATCGTGGTGAAAACCGCGCAGTGGGGCGAGCACGACGAAATCGAATACGGCGAAACCCACTTCTTCGTCGGCAAAAACTTTCTGGTGACGGTGCGCCACGGCGCTTCGCCCAGTTACGCGCCGATCCGCGCCAAGGCGGAAGAGAACCACAAGCAGATGTGCCGCGGGCCGGGCTTCGCCCTCTATTCGGTGTTGGACTTCGTGGTGGATAACTACCGCAGCGTGGTGGCGCGCTTCGAGAGCACCATCGAGAACATTGAAGCCAACATGTTTCAGTCAGAGTTCGATCAGGCGGCGATCGAGAACGTCTATACCCTGCGCCGCCATCTGCTGGCGCTGCGCAACGCCGCGCTGCCGATGGATGAAATTTGCAACCAGCTGATCCGCCTGCACGAAGAGGTGATCCCGAAAGAGCTGCGCGCCTACGTGCGCGACGTGCAAGATCACGCCCATCAGGTGGTCAGCAATATCGACGACATGCGCGAAATGCTAACCAACGCCATGCACGTCAACCTGGCGCTGGTGACGGTCAAACAAAACGAAGTGGTGAAACGGCTGGCGGGTTGGGGGGCAATCTTGGCCATCCCGACGGTGGTCTTCAGCCTGTACGGGATGAACTTCGCCGACATGCCGGAACTGAAGTTCCCGTGGGCCTATCACGCCACGCTGGGAGTGACCACCGTCGGCTGCATTTTCCTGTATCAGAAACTGAAGAAATCGGGCTGGCTGTAAGCGCCAGAACGGCGCTTTTCCCGCCGACGAAAACGATCGCGGGGCGGCTGGGATCACCAGCCGCCCCCGTTGCTTCAATACAGCATCGGCCGCCGATCGCGATGCACGTGATTGTGGCGGCCGATGTGCTTGTCATCAGCCGCGCCGATATCTATCGATGCCAGCACCATGCCTTCGCCTGTCAGGCTCTGCGTCAACGGATAGCCATCGGCGTCGACGATCACCGAACCGCCGATCCACGCAACGCCGCGCTCCGTTTCGCAACGATCGCACACCGCGATGAACAGCCGATTGACGGCGGCGTTGGCCTGGGCCTTCACCATCTCCGCCGGCCGTTCGCCCTGCGGGCGCGGCGCCAGCGGCCAGTTGACCGGCGCGCACAGCAGCTGAGCACCGGCCAACGCAGGCAAGCGCACCCACTCCGGAAACTCGAGGTCGTAACAGATCATCACCGCCAACCGGCCAAAACGCGTCTCGACGACCGGCGGCGGCCGATCGCCGGCGGTAAAGATCGAACTCTCTTCATGCCACAGGTGTGCTTTGCGATAAATCGCCCTCACCCCCTGCGCATCGATCAACGCCGCGCTGTTGGCCACCTCGCCATCAGGCAGACGCTCGCAAAAACCGGCGACGATCGCCACATCCAGCTCACTCGCCAGGGCACACCACAGGCTGAGGCTGGGCCCATCTTCGGCCTCGGCCAACGCCCGCGCCTCCGCCTTGTCGCGCAGCACATAGCCGCTGTTCACCAACTCCGGCAACACGATAACGTTGGCGCCGCGCTGCGCTGCCCGGCGGATCGCCTGGGCGGACAGCGCCCGATTATGTTCCGCTTCCCCTACCCGCAGCGCCAACTGGCAGCATGCGACGCTGATTTTTTCCTTCACTCCCGTTCTCCTTCCAATAATCCCTCGCAGCGCAACGCCACCCGCCGTTCGGCTTCGAGATCGAGCTTTCGGCACATGACGACATAAACGCTCCCGGCCACCAGCAAGCCGATCAGAAAAGCGATATCCGCGCCGCCCAGTAAAACAGCAAAGGGGCCGGTGTAAAAGCCCAACGTCATGAACGGCACCATCGCCAGCAGGCCGATCGCGTAGGCCGTCAGACCGGAGCCGCCCCAACGGCCGTAGATCCCCGCCGGGTTGAAGATTTCACCTATCGCGTAATGCCCGCCGCGCACCACGTAAAAGTCCATCAGATTCACCGCCGTCCAGGGCACCAGGAAATACAGCATCAGCAGCACGAAGGTATTGAAGCTGGCGAGATAGCTCGCCGGGATAGCCAACGCCACCGCGAACACCGTCAGAGCGACGACGCCGATGCCGGCCATGCGTAATTTCAACGTTGGCGTCACTTTACGGAACGCGTCAATCGCGCTGAGGCTGGTCAGCATCGCGCCATAACAGTTGACCGCCATGATGCCGACCAGCGAAGGCACGGCGATAAGCACAGCCAGCGTGCCGAACCCCTGATAGATGCCATTCCCCACCGCCTGTACGCTGCCGATCGCATCGGGAGCCGGTAATGCTGAGGCCAGAAACGCGCCCAGCGACATCAGCCAAAGCGCCGATCCGGCCGCCCCCAGATAAGTCCAAAAGATCACGTTGGCCGACGGCGTTTCATGCGGCAAATAGCGCGAGTAGTCGGAGACATACACCGCGTAGCTGATCTGGTAGCCGGCGGCCGCCGACAGCTGAATCAAAAAAGCCGCCCACGAAAAATGTCCGGCGCCGACGACAGCGTCCATCCGCAGCGACAGCACGGCACCGACCGTCAGCACGCCGAACACCGCCATCATCACATAGGTCAGCCAGCGCTGCACCGCATGCAGCATATCGTGGCCGACGATCGCCAACAGCACGGCCACCGCGATCAGCAACGCATACCAAGGCGGACGGTGGCCCGGCAATACCGTGTTGATCGCATCGGTCGCGAGAATAACGTTGAACACGTTGAAGCCGATGTAAACAAACACCACGGCGGCAAAGGGAACGATGGCGCCACGCAGGCCGAATTGGGCCCGCGACTGGATCATCTGTGGCAGCCCCATGCGCGGCCCCTGATTGGCATGACACGCCATGAAGAACGTGCCGAACCCCACGCCGACGACAATGGCCAGCATCGAATAAAGCGCGCCCAACCCCAACGCCGGGCCGGTGAAACCGACCACCATCGTCGTCAAAACGAAATTACCGGTGAACCAAAACGGCGCCTGATGCCAAACCTTGCCATGCCGCTCGTGACGGGGCACATAGTCTATCGAGCGCACTTCAATTTTTGGGCGTGGCGCCACATTGCGATTGTTCATGTCCCACCTCGTCGTTTCAACGCTCGGTTTGGGTCTGCAGCTGCGGCGCCGGGCGGCTCAGCAAGCTGCCCAACACGAAGGCGACGCCGCCGCCCAGCAGACCGCCGTAGATCGGGCTGTTGGCGTCGATGCCGTGCCAGATCATCAGCCCCACCACGCACAGGCTGCCGGTCAGCATGCTGGCGATGGCGCCGGCGCTGGTGGCGCGCGGCCAGAAGATAGCCCCCACCAACGGGATCAGCATGCCGCCCACCAACAGGTTGTAAGCCAGCGTTAGCGCCGCCAGCACGTCGCGCACCACAAACGCCAGCCCCAGCATGACCGCGCCCATGAAAAGCGTGGTGAAGCGCCCGGCGGCCAGCCCGCCAGAAGGTTTACGGCGGATGGCCGGCAACACGTCCTCCAGCGCGATGGTCGAAGAGGCCAGCAGGCAGGCGCTGGCGGTGGACATCAGCGCCGCCAGGGCCGCCGCGGCCACCAGCCCGCTGACGCCGACCGGCAACACCGCCTGCGCGATGGCGGCGAAGGCGCCGTCGGTATTACTGAGCGACGGCAGTACGATCTTGCCGGCCATGCCGATCAGCGCGCCGGTCACGCCGTACAGCACGCAATAGACGCCCGCCCCCAGCCCGGCGAAGCGCGCCACATTGGCGCTACGGGCGGTGAACACCCGCTGCCAGATGTCCTGACCGATCAGAATGCCGAAGAAGTAGATCAGGAAGAACACCAGAATGGTATCCAGCCCGATCGACGACAGCTGGTAGTAATCGGCGGGCAGCAGGCTGGTGAACGCCTCCCAGCCGCCGGCCTTGACGATGCTCATCGGCATCAGCACCAGCATCATGCCGACGGTCATGATGATGAACTGAATGATGTCGGTCAGCGTCAGCGACCACATGCCCCCCAGCGTCGAATACAGCACCACCAGCCCGCCGCCGAGCAGGATAGACGCGCTGAACGACAGGCCGAACATCACCTGCATCACGCTGCCGATGGCGATGATCGAGGTCACCGCCACCATCAGGTCATACGCCAGCATGATCGCGCCGCTGGTGACCCGCGCCGCCGGGTGATACCGCCGCGACAGCACCTGGCTGACGGTATACAGCTTCAGTTTGAGCAGCGGTTTGGCCAGCACCAGACTCAGCACCACAATGCCCAGCCCGAGCGCGCCGCACAGCCAGACGCCGGAGATGCCGTAGGTGTAGCCGAGCTTGACGCTGCCGATGGTCGACGCGCCGCCGAGCACCACCGCCGACAGCGTGCCCAGATACAGCCCCGGCCCCAGGTTGCGCCCGGCCACCAGATACGCCTCTTTGGAGTTGGCGCGGCGAATGCCCATCCACCCAACCGCGCCTATCACCAGAAAGTAAATCACCACAACCAGCAGATCGAGATTCATGGGTACCTCCACTCCGTTGTTATTGTTATCGGGGGCCCGACGCAACCGCTCCGCCGGCAGGGTCAGTACGACGGCCTCAGCGGGCCGGCAGCACGCACAGCATTTCAAACAGCAGATTGGCCGCCAGCAGCGCCGTATTGCCGGAACGATCGTAAGGCGGCGACACCTCCACCACGTCGCCGCCAATCAGGTTCAGCCCACGGCAGCCGCGCACGATCTCCAGCCCTTGCCAAACCGACAGTCCGCCGACCTCCGGCGTGCCGGTGCCCGGCGCGAAGGCCGGATCCAGCCCGTCGATATCGAAACTGAGATAAACCGGCGCATCGCCCATCTGCTCGCGGATCTCCGCCATCAGCGGCGTCAGCGACCGATGCCAGCAAGCTTCGGCCGGCACCACGCGAAAGCCCTGGCGCCGTGACCAATCGAAGTCATCCGCCGCATAGCCGCTGCCGCGCAGACCAATCTGCACCACTTTTTCCGGCGCCAGCAGCCCCTCCTCAAACGCGCGGCGGAAGGTGGTGCCGTGCGCCAGCTGTTCGCCAAACATCTCCTCGTTGGTGTCGGAATGCGCATCGACGTGGATCAGCCCGACCGGGCCATGTCGGCGGGCGATGGCGCGCAGCACCGGCAGCGTCAGGGTGTGGTCGCCACCAAGCGTCAACGGCGTGCAGCCGTGCGCCAGGATCTCGCGGTAAGCCGCCTCGATGCGCCGTACGCTGTCCGCCAGGCTGTAGGGGTTAATGGCGACGTCCCCCAGATCGGCCACCTGCAGCCGTTCGAATGGGGCGGAGCCGGTGCCCATGTTGTAGGGGCGGATCATCACCGACTCCTGGCGGATCTGGCGCGGGCCATAGCGGGTGCCGCTGCGATTGGAGGTGCCGATATCCAGAGGAATGCCGACAAAGGCGGCGTCCAGACCACGCGCCTGATCGGCGGCGGGCAGGCGCATCATGGTGGGGAGACCGGCAAAGCGCGGCATGTCGTTGCCGCTTTGGGGTTGGTTCAGCATGGCGTTTCCTTGTCTTGGGCTTGCGATAAATTGAAACATTTAAGCAACATTCGCAGACTACCCCGTTGACCGCACCGGCTACCATTCCCGCTTTTGCATGTAAACATCGAAAAACACGATGTAACTAACCCATTGAAGCGTTGATTTTTATTTCAATCTCATGCCATAAGAAAGGCCATATCTTCAGCGCCGCGCCTATTTCTTCGATGTTAAAAATGGGTTAAGCGGCCGACGTTCTGCGGAGGGGGCGATGCTCACTAACCTAAGCGATATCGATCTGAAGCTGTTGCGGGTGTTCGTCGCGGTGGCGGAAGCCCAGGGCGTCAGCGCCGCACAGGAAACGCTGCTGATGAACCAATCCACCATCAGCACCCATCTGGCCTCGCTGGAAACGCGACTGGGTTTTCGCCTGTGCCAGCGCGGGCGCTCCGGCTTCCGGCTGACGCCAAAAGGGGAACGCATGCTGATCGCCTGCCGCTCCTTGTTCAACGCCGCCCGCGACTTCACCCGGGTCAGCCAGTCGCTGAACGGCCTGCTGACCGGCGATCTGCAAATTGGTTTGGTGGATAACCTGGTTTCACTGCCGGGCAACCCGTTCAGTCAGGCCATCAAGCACTTTCAGCGGCGCCACCAGGACGTGCAATTGCAGTGCCGCATCTGTTCACCGAACGAGATTGAACAAGGGCTGCTGCACCGGCAGCTCGATCTGGGCATCGGCTACTTTGGCCAGCAGTTGGAGGCGTTGCGTTATCAACCGTGGCTGGAGGAGACGCAGGCGATCTATTGCAGTGAGGATCACCCGCTGTTCGCGGTGGAAGAACCCGAGCGCGAGCAGATTGAAAACGCGCGCTGGGTCAAACGCGGCTACCTGCTGGCGCAGCAGCTGTGCCCGATCGCCCCGCCGCATCTGGCCGCGGTGGCCCACCACATGGAGAGCGTCGCCCATCTGGTGCTGAGCGGCACCTGTCTCGGTTATCTGCCCACCCACTATGCGGCGCGCTGGGTGGAGCAAGGGCTGCTGCGGCAGTTGGGCGGCACGGCGCTCTCTTACCGCGCCACGCTCAGCCTGGTCAGCCGCCCCGTCCAACCCGACGAGGCGTTGAACGCGCTGTTGGCGGATTTGGCGCGCGCCGGCGAAAAAAAGCCCCGCATGCGCGGGGCCTGACGGACGTTAACTGACCGGCATGCGCGCCGGATCGGGATACTGGTATTCAAAACCCAGCTCGTTGCAGATGCGGTTGCCGTCCACCAGCCGCTCATCCTGTTCCGCTTCGTCGGCAAACTGCGGCGGCTCCAGGTGCAGCTGCTCGGCCAGGGCCGGATAGAAATCGCGCTTGGCCGGATGACGCGGCGCGCACAGGTTGTACACGTGGCCGCCCTTCGGCAGCTTGAGCAGCAGTTGGATGGCGGCGATGACGTCGTCCTGGTGCACCAGATTCACCCCCTGCGAGCCCCCCTTCACATCGAGCTTTCCCGCCAGGAAGCGGCCGGGGTGGCGATCGGCGCCCACCAGCCCCGCCAGGCGCAGAATGTCCACCGAGGTATTCGGCAGCTCGTGCAGCCAGCGCTCCAGCTCGGCCAATACCCGGCCGGACGGCGAGACCGGCCGCAGCGGCGACTCTTCGCGCAGCGTGCCGGCGGTTTCGCCATACACCGAGGTGGAACTGGTGAAGATCACCCGCGGCACGCCGAAAGCCATTGCGCTGTCCACCAGCATGCGCACCGCATTGAAATAATTCTCGCTGCCTTCGACGGTGCGGCGCGCGGGCAGCGTGACCACCAGCGCATCCACGCGCAGCAACGACGCCAGATCGTCCGGATCGCAGATCAATTCCGGCGTCAGCTCCAACTGATAACATTCGATGCCGCTCATCCGCGCGGCCTCGACGCCGTCCGGCGTGGTTTTGCTGCCGACCACGTCGTACCCGCGGCCCATCAGCGACAACGCCAGCGGCATGCCCAACCAACCCAGACCAATAATGGCTACCTTTTTCATCCTCTTCCTCTCCTGAAGATCGCAGCGCCCTGCCCTTAAGGCTACGCCACTGCGCGCGGCGATACAATCTGACCGGCTTAAGGTTAGGTAAAGCCGTGTGTGGCTAATAACTCAACCTGTTTCAATAAATTAAATTTATGACGATAAAAAAGAGTTGCACGGCGGACAGCGGATAGTTTAGCTTAATTGCCATACGGTTTTTTACCGACTTTTGCTGAGAGAAAACACCATGACACGCGTTCAGTTCAACCACCATCATCACCATCACCCTGACTAGTCTTTCAGGCGATGTGTGCTGGAAGACGGTTTGTTAATCTTCCAGTGGCGCGCAGAACGCAAGAGAGAGCCCTCGGAAGATTTCTTCCGAGGGTTTTTTTTTGGCTCCGGACAGACAGAAAAGAATAGTTTTTACAATAAATTCATAAAATTACAGATTAAACAGAGGTTACCATGCTGGACAAGACACGTTTACGGATCGCAATGCAGAAGTCGGGCCGCCTGAGCGATGAATCCCAGGAACTGCTGGCGCGCTGCGGCATCAAGATTAACCTGCAGCAGCAGCGTCTGATCGCCTTCGCCGAAAACATGCCGATCGATATCCTGCGCGTGCGCGACGACGACATTCCGGGTCTGGTGATGGACGGCGTGGTCGATCTCGGCATCATCGGCGAGAACGTGCTGGAAGAAGAGCTGCTCAGCCGCCGCGCCCAGGGCGAAGACCCGCGTTACTTCACCCTGCGCCGCCTCGACTTCGGCGGTTGCCGCCTGTCGCTGGCCACCCCGCTCGACGCCGAATACGCCGGCCCGCAAAGCCTGCAGGACGCCCGCATCGCCACCTCTTACCCGCACCTGCTGAAGCAATACCTCGACAAACAGGGCGTGCGCTTCAAATCTTGCCTGCTGAACGGCTCGGTGGAAGTGGCGCCGCGCGCCGGCCTGGCCGACGCCATCTGCGATCTGGTCTCTACCGGCGCCACGCTGGAGGCCAACGGCCTGCGCGAAGTGGAGGTGATCTACCGCTCCAAAGCTTGCCTGATCCAGCGCGACGGCGAAATGCCTGAAGCCAAACAGCAGCTGATTGACCGCCTGATGACCCGCATTCAGGGCGTGATCCAGGCGCGCGAATCCAAATACATCATGCTGCACGCGCCGAGCGAGAAGCTGGACGAGATCGTCGCGCTGCTGCCGGGCGCCGAACGCCCGACCATTCTGCCGCTGGCCGGTGCGCAGAACCGCGTGGCGATGCACATGGTCAGCAGCGAAACCCTGTTCTGGGAAACCATGGAAAAACTGAAAGCGCTCGGCGCCAGCTCGATTCTGGTGCTGCCGATTGAAAAGATGATGGAGTAACGCCATGTCGACCTTCAACACGCCGATCGATTGGGCGACGTGCAGCGCCGAACGCCAGGCCGAGCTGCTGATGCGTCCGGCGATCGCCGCTTCCGACAGCATCACCCGCACGGTGAATGAGATCCTCGACAACGTGAAGGCCAACGGCGATCGGGCGTTGCGCGACTACAGCGCCCGTTTCGACAAGGCGGAAGTCTCGGCGCTGCGCGTCAGCGCCGAGCAGATCGCCGCCGCCGCCGCGCGGTTGGGCGACGACATCAAACAGGCGATGGCAGTGGCCGTCGCCAACGTGGAAACTTTCCACAACGCGCAGCGACTGCCGCCGGTGGACGTCGAAACGCAACCGGGCGTGCGCTGCCAGCAGGTGACCCGCCCAATCGACTCGGTGGGCCTGTATATTCCCGGCGGATCGGCGCCGCTGTTCTCCACCGTGCTGATGCTGGCGACGCCGGCGCGCATCGCCGGCTGCCGCCGGGTAGTGCTGTGCTCGCCGCCGCCGATCGCCGATGAGATCCTGTATGCGGCGCAGCTGTGCGGCGTGCAGGAAGTGTTTCAGGTCGGGGGCGCGCAGGCGATCGCCGCCCTGGCGTTCGGCACCGAAAGCGTGCCGCGCGTGGCGAAGATCTTCGGGCCGGGCAACGCCTTCGTGACCGAAGCCAAGCGGCAGGTCAGCCAGCGCCTTGACGGCGCGGCCATCGACATGCCGGCCGGTCCTTCAGAAGTGCTGGTGATCGCCGACGCCGGCGCCACCCCGGCATTTGTCGCTTCCGATCTGCTGTCGCAGGCCGAGCACGGCCCGGATTCGCAGGTGATCCTGCTGACGCCGGACGCGGCGATGGCGCAGGCGGTGGCCGAAGCGGTGGAAAGCCAGCTGGCCGAGCTGCCGCGCGCCGACACCGCCCGTCAGGCGCTGGCGAGCAGCCGCCTTATCGTGGCGCGCGATCTTCCTGAGTGCGTGGCCATCAGCAACCGCTACGGCCCGGAGCACCTGATCATTCAGACCCGCAATGCGCGTGAGCTGGTGGACGGCATCACCAGCGCCGGTTCGGTGTTCCTCGGCGACTGGTCGCCGGAGTCCGCCGGCGATTATGCTTCCGGCACCAACCACGTGCTGCCGACCTACGGCTACACCGCCACCTGCTCCAGCCTGGGGCTGGCCGATTTTCAAAAACGCATGACGGTGCAGGAGCTGACGCCGCAGGGCTTCAGCAACCTGGCCGCCACCATCGAGACGCTGGCTGCCGCCGAGCAACTGATCGCCCACAAGAACGCCGTGACCCTGCGCGTCGCCGCCCTGAAGGAGCAAGCATGAGCATCGAAAAACTGGCGCGCGCCAACGTTCGCGAGCTGACCCCTTATCAATCGGCGCGCCGCCTCGGCGGTAAGGGCGACGTGTGGCTCAATGCCAACGAATACCCGATCGCGCCTGAATTCCAACTGACCGCGCAAACCTTCAACCGCTATCCGGAGTGCCAGCCGGCGCAGGTGATCGAACGCTACGCCGCCTACGCCGGGGTGAAGAAAGAGCAGGTGCTGGTCAGCCGCGGCGCCGATGAAGGCATCGAGCTGCTGATCCGCGCCTTCTGCGAGCCGGGTAAAGACGCCATTCTGTTCTGCCCGCCGACCTACGGCATGTACGCCGTCAGCGCCGAAACCTTCGGCGTGGAGCGCCGCACCGTAGCCGCCAAAGAAGACTGGCAGCTGGATCTGCCGGCCATCGCAGACAGCCTGGACAACGTGAAGTTGATCTACGTCTGCAGCCCGAACAACCCGACCGGCAATCTGATCAACCCTGACTCTCTGCGCAGCCTGCTGGAGCTGGCCAAAGGCAAGGCGATCGTCGCGGTGGACGAAGCCTACATCGAGTTTTGCCCGCAGGCCTCGGTGGTCGGCTGGCTGAGCGACTATCCGCACCTGGCTATCCTGCGCACGCTGTCGAAGGCCTTTGCGCTGGCCGGCCTGCGCTGCGGCTTTACGCTCGCCAACGAAGATCTGATTGCCCTGCTGCTGAAGGTGATCGCGCCTTACCCGCTCTCGACACCGGTGGCGGATATCGCCGCGCAGGCGCTGAGCGAAGAAGGCATCCGCACCATGCGCCAGCGCGTCACCGACATCGCCGCCACCCGCAGCTGGCTGCAGCAACAGCTGGAAAAATGCGCCTGCGTCGAGCAGGTTTTCGCCAGCGACAGCAATTACCTGCTGGCCCGCTTCACCGCCTCAAGTAATGTGTTTAAAAGCTTGTGGGATCAGGGCATTATCTTACGAGACCAAAACAAACAGCCCGGGTTGTCCGGCTGCCTGCGCATCACCATAGGCACCCGCGACGAATGTCAACGCGTGGTGGACGCCTTGTCCGCCCTGCCCGGCGCCAACCAGACTCGCCAGGAGCCAATGTGAGCCAAAAAATCCTCTTTATCGATCGTGACGGCACGCTGATCGCCGAGCCACCGGAAGATTTCCAGGTTGACCGCCTGGACAAGCTGGCGCTCGAGCCGGACGTGATCCCTTCCCTGCTGGCGCTGCAACAGGCGGGGTATCAGCTGGTGATGATCACCAATCAGGATGGGCTCGGCACCGCCAGTTTCCCGCAGGAAACCTTCGATCCGCCGCACAACCTGATGATGCAGATCCTCAGCTCGCAGGGCATTCAGTTCGCCGACGTGTTGATCTGCCCGCACCTGCCGGCGGACAACTGCGACTGCCGCAAGCCGAAGACCGCGCTGGTGAAGGGTTACCTCGAACCCGGCGTGCTCGATACCGCCCACAGCTACGTGATCGGCGATCGGCCGACCGACGTGCAGCTGGCAGAAAACATGGGCATTCAGGGGCTGCGCTACCAGCGCGGCGTGCTGGGCTGGAAAGAGATCGTGCGTCAGCTGACCCTGCGCGACCGCCATGCGCGGGTTAACCGCGTGACCAAAGAGACGCAGATCGATGTCAACGTCTGGCTGGATCGCGAAGGCGGCAGCAAAATCAAAACCGGCGTCGGCTTCTTCGACCACATGCTGGATCAGATCGCCACCCACGGCGGCTTCCGCATGGAGATCGACGTCAAAGGCGACCTGTATATCGACGATCACCACACCGTAGAGGACACCGGCCTGGCGCTGGGCGAAGCGTTGAACAAGGCGCTGGGCGACAAGCGCGGCATTGCCCGCTTCGGCTTCGTGCTGCCGATGGACGAGTGTCTGGCGCGCTGCGCGCTGGATATCTCCGGCCGCCCGCACCTGGAGTACAAGGCCGAGTTCAACTATCAGCGCGTCGGCGATCTCAGCACCGAAATGGTCGAGCACTTCTTCCGCTCGCTCTCCTACACCATGGGTTGCACGCTGCACCTGAAGACCAAAGGCAAAAACGACCACCACCGGGTCGAAAGCCTGTTCAAAGTGTTTGGCCGCACGCTGCGCCAGGCGATCCGCGTCGAGGGCAATACCCTGCCGAGCTCGAAAGGAGTGCTGTGATGAACGTGGTGATTTTGGATACCGGCTGCGCCAACCTGGCCTCCGTCACCTATGCGGTGCGGCGCCTGGGCTATCAGCCGGAAGTGAGCCGCGATCCGGAGATCGTGCTGCGCGCCGACAAGCTGTTCCTGCCGGGCGTCGGCACCGCGCAGGCGGCGATGGATCAGCTGCGCGAACGCGATCTGATCGAACTGATCAGGGCCTGCACTCAGCCGGTGCTGGGCATCTGCCTCGGCATGCAGCTGCTGGCGGCCAGCAGCGAAGAGAACGGCGGCATAACGACGCTCGGCCTCATCGATACGCCGGTAAAGCAGATGACCGACTTCGGCCTGCCGCTGCCGCACATGGGTTGGAACCAGGTATCCGCGCAGGCGGGCCACCATCTGTTCCGCGGCATCGATGACGGCGCCTACTTCTATTTCGTTCACAGCTATGCGATGCCGATATGCCCCAGCACCATCGCTCAGGCGAACTACGGCGAGCCCTTCACCGCCGCCGTGCAAAAAGACAACTTCTTCGGCGTGCAGTTTCATCCAGAACGATCTGGAGCGGCCGGCGCGCAACTGTTGAAAAACTTTCTGGAGATGTAGGCAGCATGATTATTCCGGCTTTGGATTTGATCGACGGCAATGTGGTGCGTTTGCATCAGGGCGATTACGGCCAACAGCGCGACTACGGCAACGATCCGCTGCTGCGCCTGCAGGACTATCAACAACAGGGCGCCCAGGTGCTGCACCTGGTCGATCTGACCGGCGCCAAAGATCCGGCCGCGCGCCAGATCCCGCTGCTGCGCAAGCTGTTGGCGGGGGTTAACGTGCCGGTGCAGGTCGGCGGCGGCATCCGCAACGAGCAAGACGTCAGCGCCCTGCTGGAGGCCGGCGCCACGCGCGTGGTGATCGGCTCCACCGCGGTGAAACAACCGCAGTTAGTGCAAAGCTGGTTCGAACGCTACGGCGCCGACGCGCTGGTGCTGGCGCTGGATGTGCGTATCGACGCGCAGGGCGTGAAGCGCGTGGCCATCAGCGGCTGGCAGGAAGATTCCGACGCCACGCTGGAACAGGTGGTAGAGCAGTTCCTGCCCTACGGGCTGAAACACGTGCTGTGCACCGACATTTCGCGCGACGGCACGCTGGCCGGTTCCAACGTGGCGCTGTATCAGGAGATCAGCCGCCGCTATCCGCAAGTGGCCTTCCAGGCCTCGGGCGGCATCGGCAATCTGGACGACATCGCCCAGTTGCGCGGCAGCGGCGTAGCCGGCGTGATCGTCGGGCGCGCCCTGCTGGAAGGTAAATTTAGCGTTGAGGAGGCGATTGCATGCTGGCAAAACGGATAATCCCGTGTCTGGATGTTAAAGACGGGCAAGTGGTGAAAGGCGTGCAGTTCCGCAACCACGAAATCATCGGCGACATCGTGCCGCTGGCGCAGCGCTATGCGCAAGAAGGCGCGGACGAGCTGGTGTTTTACGATATCACCGCCTCGAGCGACGGCCGGGTGGTGGACAAAAGCTGGGTGTCGCGCGTGGCAGAGGTGATTGATATTCCGTTCTGCGTCGCCGGCGGCATTAAAAGCGCCGAGGACGCCAGCCAGATCCTGTCTTTCGGCGCCGACAAAATCTCCATCAACTCACCGGCGCTGGCCGATCCCGATCTGATTAGCCGCCTGGCGGATCGCTTTGGCGTGCAGTGCATCGTGGTGGGCATCGATACCTGGTTCGACAGTGAAACCGGCAAGTATCACGTCAATCAATATACCGGCGACGAGAGCCGCACCCGCGTCACCCAGTGGGAAACCCTCGACTGGGTGCAGGAAGTGCAGCGCCGCGGCGCCGGTGAGATCGTGCTGAACATGATGAACCAGGACGGCGTGCGCAACGGTTACGATCTGCAGCAGCTGCGCCGAGTGCGCGAGGTCTGCAAGGTGCCGCTGATCGCCTCCGGCGGCGCGGGCACGATGGAGCACTTCCTGGAAGCGTTCCGCGATGCGGACGTCGACGGCGCTCTGGCGGCATCGGTGTTCCACAAACAAATCATCAATATCGGCGAACTGAAAAGGTTCCTGGTCGAACAAGGCGTGGAGATTCGCGTGTGCTGACAGAACAACAGAGAAACCAGCTGGACTGGGAGAAAACCGACGGCCTGATGCCGGCCATCGTGCAACACGCCATTTCCGGCGAAGTGCTGATGCTGGGTTACATGACGCCAGAAGCGCTGGCGACCACCGAGCAGAGCGGCAATGTCACCTTCTTTTCGCGCACCAAGCAGCGCCTGTGGACCAAAGGCGAAAGTTCCGGCCACTTCCTCAAGGTGGTCAGCATCACGCCGGACTGCGATAACGACACGCTGCTGGTATTGGCCAACCCGATCGGCCCGACCTGCCACCTGGGCAACAGCAGCTGCTTCCATCCGGCCGCCAGCGACTGGACGTTCCTCTATCAGCTGGAACAGCTGTTGGCGGAGCGCAAGCATGCCAGCCCGGACAGCTCATACACCGCCAGCCTGTACGCCAGCGGCACCAAACGCATCGCGCAGAAGGTCGGGGAAGAAGGCGTGGAAACCGCGCTGGCCGCCACGGTCAACGATCGCGAAGAGCTGACCAACGAGGCCTCGGATCTGATCTATCACCTGCTGGTGCTGCTGCAGGATCAGGATTTGGATCTGAGCGCGGTGATCGGCCGGCTGCGCGAGCGGCATCAGAAAAAAGCGTGACATTAAATCACGCGCAATAAAAAAGCCGCCGGGCGTTAACCTCGGCGGCTTTTTTTATCGCTCAACGAGCGGGCTTATTCCATCCACTCGGTATGGAACACGCCTTCCTTGTCGATGCGTTTGTAGGTATGCGCGCCGAAGTAGTCGCGCTGCGCCTGGATCAGGTTAGCCGGCAGCACCGCTGAACGGTAGCTGTCGTAGTAAGCGATCGCGGCGGAGAAGGTTGGCGTAGGGATACCGTTCTGCACGGCATAGGCCACCACGTCGCGCAGCGCCTGCTGGTACTCGTCGGCAATTTGCTTGAAGTATGGCGCCAGCAGCAGGTTGGCGATATCGGCATCTGCCGCGTAAGCGTCAGTGATCTTCTGCAGGAACTGGGCACGGATGATACAGCCGGCGCGGAAGATCTTGGCGATTTCGCCGTAGTGCAGATCCCAGTTGTTTTCTTTGGACGCGGCTTTCAGCTGAGAGAAGCCCTGCGCGTAGGATACGATCTTGCCCAAATACAGTGCGCGACGCACTTTCTCGATGAACTCAGCTTTGTCGCCGGTGAACGGTGCCACTTTCGGGCCGGTCAGCACTTTAGAGGCAGCAACGCGCTGATCTTTCAGCGAGGACAGGTAGCGCGCGAACACCGATTCGGTGATCAGCGACAGCGGTTCGCCCAGATCCAGCGAGCTCTGACTGGTCCACTTGCCGGTGCCTTTGTTGGCGGCTTCGTCCAGGATCACATCGACCAGGTATTTACCCTCTTCGTCTTTCTTGGTGAAGATGTCTTTGGTGATGTCGATCAGGTAGCTGTTCAGCTCACCCTTGTTCCACTCGGCGAAGGTTTCGGCCAGCTGCTCGTTGCTCAGGTTCAGCGCCTGCTTCAGCAGAGAATAGGCTTCGGCAATCAGCTGCATGTCGCCGTATTCGATACCATTGTGCACCATCTTCACATAGTGGCCAGCACCGTCAGCGCCGATATAAGTCACGCAAGGCTCGCCTTCCGCAACCGCAGCGATTTTCTCCAGGATCGGCGCCACCAGCTCGTAAGCTTCTTTCTGGCCGCCAGGCATGATGGAAGGCCCTTTCAGCGCCCCCTCTTCACCGCCGGAAACGCCGGTGCCGATGAAGTTGAAGCCCTGGTCGGACAGTTCGCGGTTACGACGGATGGTGTCCTGATAGTAGGTGTTGCCGCCATCGATCAGGATATCGCCCTTGTCCAGGTGCGGAGTCAGCGAGGCAATGGTTTTATCCGTCGCTTCGCCCGCTTTCACCATCAGCAGGATGCGGCGCGGTTTTTCCAGCGATTCGACAAACTCTTCAACGGTGTAATACGGCGCCAGGTTTTTGCCCGGGTTCTCAGCGATCACTTCGTCAGTCTTGTCGCCAGAACGGTTGAAAATGGAAACGGTGTAACCACGGCTCTCGATGTTCAGCGCGAGGTTGCGGCCCATTACCGCCATGCCGACAACGCCGATTTGTTGCTTGGACATTTAGGAACTCCTGTCTGAGATAATTACCACATTGTAATCATATAGTTATACAACATAGTAGGGATGCATTGCTTTATTGTACATGATTATTCCTAAGCATGTACCTATCGCAGCCATAACAATCTTTACAAAATCACGCACAGTTGGCAGTTCTGTATACGCCCTGAGCTCATTGCTACATTACCGGTAACATTGCAGAAAAGAAAAGGTTCGGATGTGCGGTCTGCCGCATCATGTCAACGGTTAAAAATCAACCAGAATATGTGGACCAAGATGAGGATACCGCATCGCCGAACCTGCTCCATACCCTCGGAAGAAACCATCCAATGACGCGCCACGCTTGCATTTTGGCCTGTAATCCTACAATTCCTAGCAATTGCACATATCTCATTTGAATATGTCACCACTGGTTACTAGGAACAGACTGAAACCCTGAAAATCCAGAGGCATTACAAGTGATTTGGTGGTAGGATAATAAAGGTTTTCTAGCCTATTTTTGCTGAAAATAGTTTCAGCATATAAATGAAAACTGACAACCCCACCCTCTATTGGTTCTCGCTTACCAAGGGCGGTAGCGTGCTTTTTTAGGCTGAAAACGCTTATGCAGAGCAATGTCCAGCCTAAAAATCAGGCAATCTGTATGCAGGGAATTCAGTGTTCACTTCTGTTTCATCGAGAAATGCGGTGTTTTTTTGCCGAAGTGAACGCATCGAAAAACAGAAGAAAACCTTATATATCACTAATGTGTTCCCCGGCATTACAGTAAGATAGAAACACGCTGGACAATAGCCCGCGGTAATACCATGCAGGTTGCGCGGGAATGAAACAGATTCTGTTTACGATGTGAAAATCTCCGAGAGAAAATGTTGGCGTATTTTCCATGGAGTGCTTACGGAAACGTGTGTTTAGCCCTATAGCTATTTTCACACCCTCCGTCATATCAATAACGCATCCGTTCTACATGATTATATTGCGAAGAAAGTTAAACCATGACGTCAAAAAAGTTAATCAATAGCCTAGGTGTTAAATGAATATTTTCTCTATTCTTGTTAAGACTTTTTATCGGTGTCTTCATACACTTGCCACCAATAAGAATCTTGTTATTTCACTTTCTAAACGGGAAATCGGCAGTAAATACAAAGGGTCATTTATCGGGCTTCTTTGGTCGTTTATTAACCCAGTATTGATGATGGTGATTTATACCTTCGTTTTCAGCGTTGTATTCAAAATTCGCTGGAGTGCTGGGGTCGATTCCAAAGGAGAATTTGCGTTAGCATTATTCATCGGTTTGATTTTCTTCGGGCTTTTTTCTGAATGCATTAACCGCGCTCCCTATTTGATCGTCAGTAACGTCAACTACGTCAAAAAGGTTGTCTTCCCGGTTGAAACACTCCCCATTGTTTCACTCTGCACAGCTTTATTCCAAATGGTGATTAACTTCGTCGTTTGGTTGCTGTTCTATGTCGCTATCGTAGGGATCCCTACGTGGCACATTCTATGGCTACCCGTCATCATCGCACCGTTCCTTATGATGGTTCTGGGCGTATCCTGGTTCCTTTCTTCGCTTGGCGTTTACTTGAAAGATATCGCTCAGGTTATTGGCGTGCTTACCATGATTCTGATGTATCTTTCGCCGATCTTCTATCCGATCTCCATGTTGCCTGACGCATATCACATCTTCATGCAACTCAGTCCATTGACTTATGTCATTGAGCAAGCGAGGGATTGCATGATGCTGGGCAAAAATATCGCCTGGGGGAGCTGGGGCATTTACACCCTCATCTCTTTCGTCATCATGCTGTTAGGTTATGGTTGGTTTATGTTCACGCGTAAAGGGTTTGCTGATGTCATCTGAATTCGCAATTTCAGTCAAAAATATTTCGAAACGCTTTGAAATGTATGCAAATCCTAAGCATCGTTTGTACCAAATGCTTTCTTTAGGCCGCCGTACATTCTTCAAAGAGTTCTGGGCGCTAAACGGCGTTTCTTTTGACGTTAAGCGCGGTGAAACGCTTGGCATTTTGGGCCGTAATGGCGAAGGCAAAAGTACCCTGCTGCAAATTATTGCCGGCACCTTGACAGCCACCTCGGGCAGCGTTGAGGTCAATGGCAAACTGGCTGCGCTGCTGGAACTCGGCGCTGGCTTCAATCCTGAGTTTACCGGCCGTGAAAACGTTTATCTGAGCGGCATCATTCTTGGTATGACGCACAGTGAAATGGAACAGAAATTCCCTGAGATCGAAGCCTTTGCCGACATAGGCGAACATATCGATCAGCCGGTCAAAACCTACTCCAGCGGGATGTATGTGCGTTTGGCCTTCGCCGTTCAGGCTTGCATTAAGCCCGAAGTGCTCATCGTAGACGAAGCGCTGTCGGTCGGTGATGAGAAATTCCAACGCAAATGCTTCGATTATATCGAATCGCTGCGCGCGCAAGGGTGTTCAATCATCCTGGTGACGCATTCCACGTCGACCGTGGAGAAGTTTTGCCAGCGAGCCATTTTGTTGCGAAAAGGCCGGGTAGAAGCCATTGGCAGTGCCAAAGAAATCATCGACCAATACCATGCCCTGCTGTACTCAGATGAAAAAACTTACCTGCGCTATCTGAACAACATTGCTAAAAACACCAATCAGTCCATCAACGCGCCCCAGAAAGAAAGCCAGGACGGCGTCGCCGCCCATGAGGCCTCCATCGCGGAACAAGCCGAGATACAAGCTGAAAGCGAACTGACCAGCGGTGCCCTCATTGAAAGTTGGATCATCAAAGATGCCCACGATCAGCCTTGCGATCTATTCCGCGTAGGTGAAAAAGCCATCATCAGCTTCGATATCAGCGTATTTGGGCCGATAGAAGAGCTGCAAGCCGGCTTGGTCATTAAGACCGTTGAAGGTATTACGGTATTTGGCACCAGCACCTTATACCATAAGAAGAATATGCATAACGCCAAAGGCGGAGATGTTCTTAGGGCAACGTTTGAACTTGACCTGGCACTGTGCGAAGGCAGCTATTTTATTTCACTCGCTATCGCCAACGCCATCAGCCACGCCGATATGTCCTATCTTGATAAGAAAACCGACGTGATCGTCCTTAAGGTTATAGAGCCTCGCACGACAATGTCAGGTATTGCCGCATTGCCTGTTTCTTTATCACTCGAAAAGTGGTCAGGAGAGCATGAATAAATCAATACTTATCATAACTCAGTATTACTCAATCGGTGGGTTGGAAACCTATATCAACACTCAGGTAAAGGATCTGGTCGCCCACGGTTACCAGGTTCATCTTATGTACGCCGTTGTCGCAGACCCGTCATTACTCCCTGACGGGTTGAGCTCGTGCCATGAAAATATTCATTTAAGCAACGGCTCTATCGAACAACTCGTTCAAGGCGTAGACCTGATACGACAGGTTATCAAAGAAAAAGGCATCGATGTCATTCATGTGCATCCTTTTGACTGCATTTTCCCTGCCGTTATCGCCGCAGACTGCGAAAAAATACCGTCGCTATTAACATTGCACGGCCCTCTGTCGCTGCAGCATTTTACTCGGAATATTTATAATCAGGCGTTGGCCATTTATTTTCTCAAAACGCTACATACCATATTTTGCGTTTCGCAGGAAACGGCGGATCAATTGGCGGAGATCATAGACCACCCCTCGGTGATGATCGTTCCTAACCTGATAGACACCGCCCAAACGCATCCCGCTATCACGGATGAGACTGTTGAGAAAAGATGGCTTATCGCCAGCAGGCTGGATGAGGATAAATCCGCAGGGATTATGAAGTTCATTGACTTCGCCAGCCGCTGCCAAATGATTCATGGTATTGATATTTACGGTACCGGTAGTGATGAAGACACTATAAAAACCTACGTTAGCGATAATAACTTCAACGAATGGGTTGGTTTCAAAGGCGTTGTCAGTGACATCCCTTCCGTCATGCCGCAATACGCGGGGTTTGCCGGCATGGGCCGCGGAGTACTGGAAGCCGGCATTAGCCAGCTTCCGGTGTGTCTGGTTGGCTACGACGGCATTAAAGGCATTCTGGACGATGAAACCTTTAAACATGCCGCTTACTGTAATTTCTCAGGCAGAAATCTGGCCAATGCCGAAGAAGATGTGCTTCAAGAGCAATTTGCCGCCGCTCGTCCCCTGCCCCCAGACTTGCTTATTGAATACCAGAGCGATGGCCGTTGGAGCCAAATCCTCGAGAATATGGTTCTCCCGGACAAAGAGCGATACGACAACGGTGATTCGCTGCAACTCTACCAGCAGCTGTGTAAGGCACCATCATCACAGGAAAACGAAAGTTTTTTGATCGCGAATGCCTTTACTGTCGCTATATTTAAAACGCTAGCAAACCAACTGATCGCCAACAGTATCAAGATCAACGCTCATGATGATAGCGTGAAAGAGACCGTCAAAATGGAAGATAAAGCGAGCCAGGCTCCCCTGGACACCCCTGTTAATGCTAATGCAGCAAGTTCAGGGAATGATGTCATCGCCAAGTTAGCTGCGTTGGAAGAACAGAATCTCTCTTTGCAGAATGACGTTAAATCGTTAGTACAACTCCTGACATCGGTAGCGGCAAAACAAGAAGACTATTTCAGAACTTTGCCTCACGCGGTTGCACCGAGTGCAGGGCAAAAACTTCGATATTTGGTTCAGGTTGCCGTTCAATCACTGACCAGAGCGGACAAACGCTATGAACTGGCCAAAACTCTTTATTGGAGACTGCCCGAGTCTGTCAGGTTAAAACTACAGACCCAGCGGCACCGTTACGTTCAAAAACACTTCGAGCACGCTTGCAATAGCGCGATGACGGATACCTCTACACCTGAAGACATTCCAGACTGGGTCGCAGCGGTAAACCAATCAGAGAAAGTCGTCTTCATTCCATGCAGCTTCGAATTCGATGAGCTGGTGAACCAACGGCCAATCAACGCGGCAAAATATTTCTCGGAAAAAGGCTATCAGGTTATCTTTATCGCCTGGCAATGGACGCCACAGGAAACGTTGTCGAAAGGTTGTTCGCAAGTCTGGAACAATGTCTATCAGGTTCCGCTGTATGATTTTGTGAAATACACCCGTCAGTGTCATCTGCATGACAAAACCGCGTTCTTTGTCATCACGATGCCGGCGAAAGTCTTCCTCACTCCGCTCTATGAGTTTAGAGCGCAAGGCTGCAACATCATCTATGACATTATGGATGAATGGGAATGCTTCCATAAGGTCGGACAAGCTCCTTGGTACCAGAAAGAGATTGAAGAAACCCTCATTCTACAAAGCGATTACGTCTGTGGCGTTGCTCCATCACTGCGTGACAAATTTGCTTATCTTCGCAGTGATATTGAAGTAGTCGGTAATGGCTATTCCGAGAAGGTCTTGGGCGATACACGTAATATAGCGAAAGACAACGGCAACAAAGTGGGCTATTTCGGCCATCTAACGGACTCGTGGTTCGACTGGGATATCGTATTTAAATTAGCTGAAAAATTCCCACAATATCACTTCGAGATCATTGGTTACGGTGAGCCTGAGTGGGTGGTCAATAAAGCGAAAAATATTGCTAACATCACACTGGTGGGCAAAGTAATGCCAAAAGACCTTCATCAATATGTCAAAGAATGGTCGATCGGCCTCATTCCATTCAAAAGTGGCGAGCTGGCTCAAGCGGTAGATCCGATCAAAATTTATGAGTACCTCTATTTTGGCTTACCAACTCTAGTGACCGGCATTGAGCATATTAAACGCTATCCGATGACCTATTTCTCTGACGGCAGCGACGTTGTCGATCTGTTTGAGAAAACAATCAATAGCGAGCGCCACTCTGACGAGTTGGAAACCTTCTTGCAAGAAACCACTTGGGCAGCCCGATTCGAAGAAATGGAGTTGAACACCCTGAAAAGAAAAGGAATTAGGGAGTTATATGCTTCGTAAAATAGCATTTATCTATCCTTGGGCGACGCATGGCGGTGTTGAGAAAGTCATGCTCACCCGTGCCCGTTTATTAAACGATATAGGCACCTATCAGATTGACCTTCTTTTTACTCATGATTCCGGTGCGGCGAAGGCGATCACCGCCGCACTCTCGGACTGTAAAAATGTCGATGTCAAAATCATCAACTTCGATTATTTATTAACGCAAAATTACAGCCTCATTTTTTGCATTGATTTCCCTGCGGCTCTGACATTTTGCCATACGCACAAATTGAAATACTTTGCGGAATGCCATACAGCCTATAAAGAAAACAGAGCTTACTTGAATAAAATTCCGGACAGTTGTTCGGCAATATTGTGCCCATCCGCGTTCTTTATGAAGCAGCTAGAGCCTGAATTGCAAAAAAGTGCCTGTCCATTGTTATTGCTGCGTAATTTCGTTCCTTGGGATCATGTCTCTCAAGAACCGCATGCGATTCCCTCTCTGCCAACATGGTCGAGAAGACCTATTCTCTTCCTGGGACGGATGGACAAGCTAAAGAACCTGACTGAATTACTGGACGCATTCGTTATTTTAAAAGAACGACACGCGGAAAAATACATGCTAGTTCTGTGCGGCCCGCAGTCTTCTGAAATCAACACCAACGCCGAGCTGGAGAGCAGAAATCTAGTGGGCGACACCGTATGCTTGCCGCCAGTGCCATTCTTGAATGTGGACAAGCTGCTGTTGGCGATCTCTCAAGCCAACGGGATTTTTGTGTCGCCATCAACCGGAGAATCATTTGGCTTATCGGCTTCAGAAGCGATTTGTGCAGACGTCCCCGTTGTTTTGTCCAATATCGAAGCACATAACTATTTAGTTGCCACGCGTGAAAATGAGTTTACTTACTCGTTGCATGATGCTCGCCAATTGTCAGAAAAAATAGCCTCTATATCTGACAATTATGCGCAATCTAAAGCATCACTTGCCGCTCTGAAAGAAAAATTTTCCGCCCATGCCTTTATGAACGATTGGGACGAATTGCTACGCAGAACCGAATAGCTATTCGATTACCACCTCCCCATACCGATTTTTATCGTCAGTATGGGGATATTAATTATTGAGACAACCATGTTAAAGAAAATTATGTGCGTTGTGGGTACTCGTCCGGAAGCGATAAAAATGGCGCCGGTGATCAAGGCACTTCATGCCTCCGGTGAATTCGACGTTTGCGTATTGGCGACGGCCCAACACCGAGACCTGTTGGATCAGGCTTTCCAACTTTTCGAAATTGAAGCCGATTATGATCTTAATGTCATGACACCTGGGCAAACATTGCCAGAGTTGACCGCGCGCCTGATGACCAGCATCGACCGAACTCTCGAAGAGGCAGCACCGGATTTGGTTATCGCACAAGGCGATACGACGACCGTCTTCGTGACGTCACTGGCCTGTTTCTACAAGAAAGTGCCTTTCGCTCATCTCGAGGCGGGGCTGCGTACACACGACCTCTATTCACCTTTTCCTGAAGAAGCAAACCGTATTCTTGCCGGACATTTAGCACGCTTGCATTTTGCTCCGACTGAAGTATCTAAAAGCAACCTCTTGCGCGAAGGCATTCCTGCAGAGCATATTCACGTTACGGGAAACACCGTGATTGATGCCTTGCTGACGACCGCACAAAAGACGTTTGATATCGGCGTCGATATTCCCCAAGACGCCCGGATGCTTCTTATCACTTCTCATCGCAGAGAGAACTTCGGCCAACCTATTGTCAATATCTGCAACGCAGCTCTTGAACTTATCGAAAAGTATAGTGATATCTATATTCTTTTCCCCGTTCATCCCAACCCAAACGTGCGCGAAGTCACGGATCGTCTGTTAAAAGAACACGAAAGAATTAAGCTGGTCAGCCCATTTGACTATGGTCCTTTCGTTGCCGCCATGAAGAATGCCTACCTGATTCTTTCCGACTCTGGCGGCGTGCAAGAAGAAGCTCCGGCCTTGGGCAAACCCGTCTTGGTCTTACGTCGCGATACCGAGCGCCCAGAAGCCGTCTCGGAAGGCGTGGTGAAATTAATCGGAACGGAACAAGCGGACATCGTAAGAGAAGCGTCTTTGCTGCTTGATAGCCCTCAGGCCTATCAAAAAATGGCAAAAGGAAGCTCTCCTTACGGTGATGGTGAGTCCAGCCAGCGTATCGTCCGTATCGTCCGCAATTTCTTTACTGAACAATGCCAATGAAAATCGTCTATCTTTCAGCTGTTCCCTGGTTGAGCATAAGTCAGCGCCCTCATTTTTTCGCCAAATATGCGCTGACCCATGCCACCCAGGAACTTTTGTGGATTGAGCCTTATCCTAGTCGTTTTCCCACCCTCGCCGATCTGACCCCCGGCCGCCATGCCCCTGAACCTGCAGGATTGGATTTGATAGAGGGTCTGCAACTGGCTCGGTTGGGTTTTGTAGCCCCCGTGGAGCCGATACCTGCGTTGTTTAAGCTGCTCAACCAAGGGAAAATAAAGAAAATCATTGACGATATAAAGAATTTTATATCTGAAGATACCACTCTGGTTATCGGCAAACCCTGTCTGCTGGCCAACATGCTTATCAAGCAATTTAAATGGCGGCAAGTGTGGTATGACGCCATGGATGATTTCCCTTCGTTTTATTCTGGCCTATCAAAGAAAAACACGGCTAATCTTGAAAAAGAAATCGCCCAACAAGTTGACCGCATATTCTGTTCAAGTCATGCCTTAATTGAGAAATTTTCGTCTATCGCCCCCAGCAAAACTGAGTTGGTGTTGAATGCGTGTTCAGATGACATGCAAAAAATTCATATCCCGAAAGCATCGCATGAAAAAATCACATTTGGCTATATCGGCACAATCGCAAGCTGGTTTGACTGGAAGTGGGTGTTCGAGTTGGCCACTAAAAATCCGGAAGCAATCATAAACCTCGTAGGGCCAAGAAAAACCGGAATTCCGGAAAGCTTACCTCAAAATATCATCCTGGAACCCCCTATCCCACACCCCCAGGTAATGAAAAAGATATCCACATTTGATTATGTGATTATTCCATTTTTGCAGAACGACATTACTAAATATGTCGATCCTGTTAAGTTCTACGAATACAGGTTGGCAGGAAAAGCCATCCTATCGACTCCATTTGGCGAGATGCTATGGCATCACAAAGAAGAAGCCTACAATTCTGACACAACGCTAGGCATTACTATACCTGACAACACGCTAGTTTTTCCTTCACCTAAAAAACCAAACGACATCCCAAGATGGAGTGGACGATTCTCTCATGTCTTTACCGGCTATTGAAGATGAAAAATTTCTTACAATCTCATTAGTAATTTTCAAACCGAATCTTGTAGATTTAAGAAAAACCCTTGCCGCACTTGTTGAGACAAACGTTTTTAAAGCACGCGACTGTTATTTATTGGTTGTTGATAACTCGCCAACTACTGATCCTGCAGTCACTTCGCTAATTAAAGAGTTCCTTGACGTTATTCCCGGAAATTACATATCACGACCAGACAATCCTGGCTTTGGAGTGTCACATAATTTAAGCTTAGCTATTAAGTCAAAATACACCCTTATTTTAAACCCCGATTTAGAGATGGATAAAAATGCATTAGAGAATGCATTCTCCTTCATGGATGCTCACCCTGAATGTGGCTTAATTACGCCGTATGCAACCTGGGGGAGCGGGGAAACACAATATTTGTGTAAGCGATACCCTTCTGTATTTGTATATTTATTGCGTTTCTTTGCCTCGGTTAAAGGAAAGCGTTTTTTCAAAAGTTATCTTCGACGCTATGAAATGGCTGATACGCTAACGCCTCACGATGTTTATTTCGATCCGCCTATCGTGAGTGGCTGCTTTATGTTTTTCCGCTACAGCGTACTGAAAGAATTATCCGGATTCAATCCTAAATTCTTTCTTTATTTCGAAGATTTCGATCTCAGCATCCGTACGGCAAAAATTACCAGAATAGCCTATGTCCCTGATGTCAAAGTCGTGCATTACGGTGGCCATGCGGCGCGAAAAGGCTGGGCGCATATTAAGCTATTTTCACGCTCAATGATTACTTTCTTTAATATTCACGGCTGGAAAATTTGGTAACTCCATAGCGAATAAGCTATGCGCCAATTACTGTCGGGTGAGCATGAAAATAACAAAATACATCATGCTCACCCACACGGTGCCGACATTACTCTTGTAAGTAACCCATTTTTCTCAATCGAGAAATCACGTATTCCAGGGCTGACTGCCAATTGGAAGCAGGAATACCTATCTCATTGATTTTATTGCAACTCAAGGTTGAATATTTAGGACGTTTAGCCAAAGTCACATATTGTTCTGATGTTATTTTACTGACCTTTGGCATGCGAGAAATCGCCCCCATCTCCGCAGCAACTTTAAATATGTGCTCCGCAAACTCACTCCAGCAGACCTCTTCATCCCCGCAGAAGTGATAAATCCCTCCCTGAACCTCACAAAGCAACATTTTTATCATCGCGTCTGCGATGTCCCCCGCATATGTCGGGCAACCGCGTTGATCGGCTACGATATCAAGAGATTCACGTTGCCGAGCAAGCCTCAGCATGGTTTTAACGAAATTTTCGCCATATTCACTGAAAACCCAAGAAGTGCGAAGAATTATCGCATCTTGCATTTCTGATACGATGGCCAATTCGCCATCACGCTTGGTTTTCCCGTAAATGCACAGTGGGCGGGTACCAGCCAACTCATTGTAGGGAAGCTTGCCCAGGCCATCAAAAACATAATCTGTAGAAATATGAAGCAGTCGGCAATCCATTGCCTTTGCAACCAAGGCCAAATTGGCTGGGCCCACAACGTTGGCTAACAACGCAGCCTCGCAATCTTGTTCCGCTTTATCAACGGCAGTATAGGCTGCAGCATTTATGATCGCCGTCGGTTTAAACTCCTGGACGACGGCCTTAACCTGCTCCAATTTGGAAATGTCCATCGTATTGCGGTCGGCCGCTAAAATAACCCAATCGGCGGGTACCCGATCGATAAAACAGCGCCCGACCTGCCCTTTAGCCCCGGTTAAAAGAACTCTCATTAAATCAGTTCTCTGAGAAATTTGCCGTTCTTGTCCTTTTCCGACAAAACAGGGTGCCGAACAGGCCAGGCCACGCCGACATCGGGATCATTCCACATCAGGCACCTTTCATGTTCTGGCGAATAGTAATCCGTGCACTTATATTCAAAATCCGCGATCTCAGAGAGCACGACAAAACCGTGGGCCAAACCTGGCGGGATCCAAAGCTGAGTTTTGTTCTCTTCCGATAGCACAATGCCTTCCCACTTGCCAAATGTGGGTGAGTCTGGGCGAATATCTACAGCAACATCATAAACTTCGCCTCGCACCACACGAACCAACTTGCCTTGCGGCTTGATATCTTGATAGTGCAGTCCGCGCAAAACCCCCCGAGAAGAGCGTGAATAATTGTCTTGGACGAAGTCCAAATCAATATCCAGCATGTCTTGAAAGCGACGCTTCTCGAACGTTTCCATAAAAAAACCGCGAGTATCACTAAATACCGTTGGTTGAATGACTTTGACTCCATCGATTTTAGTATCGATAACCTGCATTCTGCGTACCTCATAAGACGCGAGAATTTGTGCTCAAAAATTCTCGCAAAATACAGTCACTTACAACATCTTAGCTTTATTGGCGCGATGGCGAAAAACGTAAACAAAGCCTAATCCTCCTTATCGCCACCTGTTAACAACATGAGAACAGAGGCAAACAAGGGAGCCAGGAAGCATCATTTTGAGGTAAACGATTGATAAAATCCGTGACCAACCACAGCGTCTTCCTCTCAACGGCTTGATACTCACTACCATTAGCGCAAAACTTCAGTGTACCTTACTGATGCAAAGTAAGAGAAATGGTGGAGTTTATCGCTTCACAAGCCTGATAGGCTAACATACTCGCTGCTCTTGTCTCTCTCAACAGATCTTCAACAAGGCATTTCCAGGAGGGAACATCTCATATTCACACACCAGATACCGTGACCATCAATACCCTGCGGTTTTATGCCATAACGACATATCGTCCCAACAAAGTATCTTCAATGGCACCAGTATAATCTGATAGCGCGGATTTTTCATAAGGAAGTACTGATTATTATCAGATAAAGCCCATAAAAACGAGGGTGATCAGCCCTCGTCGATAGGTAGTCTCACACTCTTGGCTTTCGATTGTCTTGCAGCTGGCCTAACGCCTCTCTGAGCGCCGGTAACAGATATGCTTAACGGTAGCCCTGCGGGTTTTTCTTCTGCCAATTCCAGGTGTCACGCATCATGTCATCGAGACCCCGGTTAACTTTCCACCCCAACTCTTGGTAAGCCAGATCGGCATTCGCCCAAAACGCGGGTAGATCGCCTTCGCGACGTGGCAAAATTTGATAGGGGATCGTTACGCCTGACGCTTTCTCAAACGCCTGAACCATCGCCAGTACAGAATGCCCTACGCCAGCCCCCAGGTTGTAGGCCTTAAACCCATTGATCTTCGGCAGATGATCCATCGCTTTCAGATGGCCTTCGGCCAGATCCATGACATGAATGTAGTCACGCTCACCCGTACCGTCTTTCGTCGGATAATCCCCACCGAAAATCCCCAGTTTATCTAACTTACCGATCGCTACCTGCGAGATGTAAGGCAGCAGGTTATTGGGAATACCGTTCGGATCTTCGCCGATCAAGCCCGATTCATGGGCTCCAACCGGGTTAAAGTAGCGTAAAGCAATAATCGAAAATTGCGGCTCAGCCTTAGCAAAATCCTGCAGAATCTGCTCCACCATCAGCTTAGACGTGCCATAAGGGCTGGTCGTGCCACCGATTGGCGTAGTCTCGACGTAGGGCACCGGCGAGTTGGCACCATAAACGGTGGCGGACGAACTGAAGATAAACGCATGAACGCGGGCACGGCGCATAGCGTCCAGCAACACCAGTGTTCCGGTGACGTTATTCTGGTAGTATTCCAGCGGCTTACGCGTAGATTCCCCTACCGCCTTAAGACCAGCGAAGTGAATGACGGCCGTAATCGGGTGCGCTTCAAAGATCCGATGCAGGCATTCCTCATCCTGGACATCGCCTTGATAGAACACCGCCGCTTTCCCCGTCAGCTTTTCCACACGGTGCAACGATTCCGCAGACGAGTTCGACAGATTGTCCAACACCACCACATCTTCGCCTCGTTCCAACAGAGATAAAACGGTGTGAGAACCAATGTAACCCGTGCCGCCGGTGACTAAAATTGTCATTCCAACCCCTTATACTCCGGATGTACCGAAAAATATCTCTTCGTTCTGTAAGAAAGCCTCTTACCAAGCCGCCTAAACAGGCTTGCATCGCCTCCCCTAAAGACATCATACCGCTCTCTGAATACGGCATGAAGCGAGAGCGGTAAAACCGCTCTCGTCACTGACTTATCACAACCCTTCAAAACAAACATTACGCTCCTGCGGCCAGCAGCGCCAAAATTTCGTCAGTTTTCTCTTGCATCAGCGCAACATCGGCACGCGATTCGACATTAAGACGCACCACCGGTTCCGTATTAGAAGAACGCAGATTGAAACGCCAGCCTGCGAACGCCATGCTGATGCCATCGGTGTAGTCCACCTCATCGGCATGCGGTAAATAGTGTTGTTTAACGCTTTCAATGGACATGGCAGGCTGAGCCAGCTTGATATTGATCTCACCGGAAGACGGGTAGGCGGCAATGCGATCCTGTACCAGTTGTCCCAGCGTTTGTCCCTTCACACTGACCAGCTCAGCGACCAGCAGCCATGGGATCATGCCACTGTCACAATAAGCAAAATCACGGAAATAGTGGTGAGCGCTCATCTCTCCACCATAAATGGCGTCTTCCGCACGCATGCGTTCTTTAATGAAAGCATGGCCGGTTTTCGACATCACAGGTACGCCCCCGGCATCGGTGACCACATCGACGGTGTTCCAACTCAGGCGTGGATCGTGGATGATCTTCGCGCCCGGCTGTTTCTGCAAGAAGGCCTCCGCCAGCAAGCCGACGATATAATAGCCCTCAATGAAATCGCCTTTTTCATCGAACAGGAAGCAGCGATCGAAATCGCCGTCGAACGCAATGCCCATATCAGCGCCATGCTCACGCACCGCATCGGCGGTATCCGCACGACACTCAGGCAGCAATGGGTTGGGAATACCGTTAGGGAAAGAGCCGTCCGGCTGGTGATGCACCTTGATAAACTCCAGCGGCACACCCCGCGCCTTCAATTGCGCCTCAATAGCATCGATCACATGCCCTGCCGCACCGTTGCCCGAGTTGATCACTAGCTTCAATGGCTTGAAGTTGTTCACGTCGACGTAGGACAGAATGTGCTCTACATAAGCCCCTAATACGTCCTGGCGAACATAGCTACCGCGCGTTGCAGCCGGCGCCTGAAACTGATTTTTCTCCGCCAGTTCTTGGATCGCTCGTAATCCGGTATCGCCGCTAATTGGGCGGGATCCTTCACGCACCAACTTCATGCCGTTGTAATCAATAGGGTTATGGCTGGCGGTCACTTCCACGCCACCATCCGTTTTCAAATAAGTCGTGGCAAAATAGATTTCTTCGGTGCCGGTTAAGCCGATGTCGATAACATCGGTACCCGCATCCTGCAAGCCTTTCGCCAACGCCAGCTTCAGGCTTTCACTGGTTAACCGCACATCGCTTCCCAACACGATATTTCTGGGCTTCAAAAACTCGCCGTAGGCGCGTCCAATACGATACGCGATGTCCTCATTCAGCTCTTCACCCAGTTTTCCCCGAATGTCATAAGCTTTAAAACACGTTAACTTTTGCATTGCCAAACCCTTTCTTAAACTCTGCCATAGCGATCTTGCAAACGTTCAATATCATCTTCTTCCAGATAGTGTCCCGACCTGACTTCGATCATTTCCAAATCGATTTTTCCCGGATTCTCCAACGTATGAACACTACCCGCGGGGATAAAGGTGGACTGGTTTTCCGACAAGAAGAACGTTTTATCATCAACGCTAACTTTCGCTGTCCCACTCACAACTACCCAATGTTCAGCACGATGGAGATGTCTCTGCACGGAAAGTCCTTCCCCCGGCCGTACAATGATTTTCTTCACCTGGAAGTGCGTACCGCTGTCAATGTCACAAATCTTGCCCCAAGGACGGTAGGCAGTGGAGTGCTGGCGAAAATGATGGAGATTGCGCTTTTTAAGCTCATCGACCACTTTCTTAACATCCTGCACTTTGTCTTTGTGAGCAATCAGCAGCGCATCATTGGTATTAACCACGATAAGGTTTTCCAATCCAATGGTCGCGACCAACGCAGATTCAGACGAAATGTAGTTGTCACTGGAGTCGATCGAGATAACCTCACCCACGTTGACATTGCCCAACGGGTCTTTTTCTGACACTTCCCACAATGAGGACCAAGAGCCGACGTCGCTCCATCCCGCATCAATAGGGATCACAACAGCATCATGTGTCTTTTCCATCACCGCATAATCGATGGAATCACTTGGGCAATGTTTGAAGATATCTTGTTCAACCCGGATAAAATTCATGTCGCGTTGACTTTTAGATACAGACTGCTGGGTTGTGCTGAAGATGTCGGGACTGAACTGCTGCAATTCCTGCAAGAACTTGGCCGTCTTAAACATGAACATACCGCTGTTCCAGCTGTAATCACCACTGGCAAGGTATTCGATCGCTTTCTCTAAACGTGGTTTTTCCACGAATGAATCAACCTTAAAGCAATCATTGGATAGGTGACTGCCGCGTTTTATGTAACCGTATCCGGTTTCCGGATGCTCTGGAATGATGCCAAACGTGACCAGTTGATTGTTGTCGGCAAAAGACATTGCCGTCTGGATCGCCGCATGGAAATTCTCTACTTTCGTGATCAGATGGTCTGCAGCCAGCACCAAAAGCATGCTGCCCTCGTCTTTTTCAGCAGCAAGATGAGCAGCCAGCGCCACTGCCGGCGCGGTATTACGCCCCACGGGCTCTAAAATAATATTGGTCGCTAATTGCCCAATCCCTCGTAATTGCTCTGCAACCAAAAAGCGATGTTCCTCGTTACAGATGACCAAAGGAGCGGCAACTTCGATACCGGTCAGACCCGACAAGCGCTGTAACGTCTGTTGCAGCAAGCTCACGCCGCTGTCATCAATAGATAAGAACTGTTTAGGAAACGATTCTCGCGACATCGGCCACAAGCGACTCCCAGTACCGCCGGCCATAACCACAGGAATTAGTTTGGACATTATCTACCCTTTACTCAGTCATCATTCTTATAAGGACGACGCCACGTATCAGCAGCATCATACTAAATACCGTACAATTATTAACCGATTGTTACACTTTGCGAAAAGCATGTATCCCTCTAACCTACCGTTCCTTAACAGAAAGTTATGTATAGAAATTAGTCAGGCAAGCATAAATATCGAAGGAACCACCAGCCGATAACATAACGTATTAACGCAAAAAAGAGCAGCATAGTGCTGCTCTTTCAGATTAATGCTCATAGTGAATATGTTGTTATCGACTGCGGGTAAAATACTGCGCCACGCGCAGTACATCTTTCTCGTCTAACGTGCCGGAGTCACTCAATAGGGTGATCCAGGATTTGATATAAGTGTATTTAGCAGAGGCCAAATCGCGCTGTGCGCTATAGAGCTGCTGTTCGGCATTGAGCACATCGACGTTGACACGTTGCCCAGCCAGCACGCTTTGCCGGGTCGCCGTCACCTGGGTCGTCGCCGATTGAACCGCCAGTTCATAGGCCGCCACTTTAGCGCTGCTGCTAATACACAAATTGTACTGTTTGCGCAGATCGTTGAGCGTGGTGCCCGTTTGCGCATCCATTTCATACATCGCTTGCCCGTAACGCGCCGCTGCCTGGCGGGTCGATGCCGAAACACCGCCACCGGAATAAATAGGCATGCTGACCTGCACGCCAATGCTGTCAGTACGGTATTTCTGGTTAACCGTGTTGTCGCTGCTGGAGTCGTTTTCCGAATGCGAAGCATACAGCTGAACCTGTGGCATAAAGCCAGCCCGGTTCCTTTCGACATCATACTTAGCAGCATCCACGCCATGACGCGAGGCGGCCAATACAGGGTTGTTCTCCAACGCGATCTTTTGCCACTCTTCGAACTTGGACGGGATTAACGGCGCCACTTTGAATTTACCCGGCCGCAAGACCTGCAATTCATCCAGTTGGTTCAGCGGCATGCCGATAATTACTTCCAATTCACGCTGTGCGGCATCCAGTGCATCGCGCGCTTCTATCACCTGTGCTTCAGCCAGGCTATAGCGCGCCTGAGTTTCGGATACGTCGGTAATGGTACCTTCACCGGCGCTCATCAGGCGATCGTTCAAAGTCAGCTGTTCCTTGTAAGCCGCCTTTTGCGCTTCGGCCAACGCGATTTGATCCTTGGAATAAGCCACTTCGACATAGGCGTTAATCACCCTCACCGCCAAATCCAGCAACTTACCGCGATAGCGCTCGTCCGACATCATGGTCTGCGCCACGCCGGCTTTGTACCTGGCGTAAGCTTCATAATCGAACAGCGGCTGCGTCAGCGTGATCGAACTGGAATAGCTGCGATATTGCTGCCGCCGGGTAACCTCCGAAACATTGCCGAAAAAGTCGCTTTGCGGGTACTTCTGAGTTTGCCAGTTGCGCGGCGAATTCTGGTAGTTCAGCGATACCTTCGGCAGCAGCCCTGCCCTGCCGATATTTTCGTTTTCATCTCCCGCTTCTTTCTCTTTTATAGCCGCCCGAAAGGTCGGGTCCTTTTCTAATGCCAGCGAATATGCGTCTAAAATCCCTATCGAATAAACCGGCGCAGACATCGCAAACAAAAGGGTGCCGATAACCAGACCGGCAGCCTGTCGTTTTGAATGAATCAAAATTATTCCTCGGTTAATGAAGTATGAGCGCGATCCAAAATAGGTTTAAACAGATAGCTCAACAGCGAGCGCGACCCCGTTTTCACGAACACCTCCACCGGCATCCCCGGCTTGATGTCCTCGCCACTGAGCATTTTCATGCCCTCCGGCGAGACCGTGACCTGCATCTGGTAGTAAGGTTCGCCATTGGCTTTGTCGACCAGGCGGTCGGCGGAAACCAAGGTGACGGTTCCCGGAATTTTCGGGGTTTTGTTTTGGTTGAAGGCGGTAAACATCAGATCCACCGGCAACCCGTTGTACACCTTATCGATCAGGTCGACTTTGAGGCGAGAATCCACCACCAAAGTCGCCTGGCTGGGCACAACGTCCATCAGGTGGTCACCCGCTCCCACGACGCCCCCCTGAGTGAAGATATTCAATCCAACCACGGTGCCGTCCACCGGTGAGGTGATGGCGGTGTTGCCCAGATCGAAATCGGCCATTTGCAGCTTGTTGCGGAATTCGCTGGCGTCCATTTGAGTTTGCGCCAGCTGCGTTCTGACTTCGCGCTGGTAGTCGGCGAAACGCTGATCGATGCGTTGCTGTGATTCCAGCAACTGCTTTTGCAATTGGCCAATCCGCCCCACCGTTTCATCAATGCTGCTATTTACCTCGGCAAACTGGCGCTGCACTTCCAGGTAACGGTTACGCGGTAGGTAACCGTCCGCCGCCAACTGCTTCATGCTGTTCATCTGCTCACGCAGGCTGGAAAGCTGGATCTGTTTGTTACCGCGCGAATCCTGCAGTCCTTTTAATTGGAAACGGATTCCGTCCATTGACTGCTTATAGCCGTCGATTTCACTTTGCAGCGCTTGGCGGCGGGAGGCGAACAGCTGCGTTTGCAATGCAATGATTTCTGCCACGCGAGGTTTATCTTTCACCGCGTCCAAAATGGGTGAGAAAGTCACTATGCTCAACCCATCGCGTTCTGCCAGCAAGCGCCCTTCTGTCGCCAGCGTGGTGTAGTACTGATCCCGCAGCGAATCAACCTGAGCTTGAGCCTGCACCTGGCTGAGCTGCACCAGCACCTCACCGGCTTTCACTTTGTCGCCATCTCTGACCGCAATATTCTTAATGATGCCGCTGGCCGGGGCCTGCACCGTTTTGCGGTTGCCGGAAACGGTTACCGATCCCGGCGACGCCACCCCTTTATCCAACGGCGCAAAGGCCGCCCAGGCTAAAAACCCGAACAGACCGATCCCGACCACCAGCCACCCCATACGGGTAAACCGCCGTTCATCTTGTGGGATCTCTTCAGTATACGAGTCTTGCGGCTCGCCAATATGCGTAGACATACCAACTCCTTTGACTGTCGGCGACGCAAAAGCGCCGCCGGGCAAGTTCACGGCTTAATTAATTTGAGTTTTAGGGATTTCGCCTTCATCCGGCTCGGAGTTCACCGCACGCACCGCCTGCGGAGGCACCTGCGCTTTTTGCGCATTCGCCAACGCCTGCAGCACCTGCTGCGTTGGGCCGAATGCATTGACGTTCCCGTTAACCAACAGCAACAGCTTGCTGGTCATCGACAGCAGATTGGTGCGGTGAGTGATCAGGACCACCGTCTTATTACGCTGTTTAAGGAACATGATGGCCTGGTTCAACGCTTTCTCGCCGGCATCATCCAGGTTGGAGTTAGGCTCATCCAACACTACCAACGCGGGATCGCCATACAATGCCCGCGCCAAGCCGATACGTTGCTTCTGCCCGCCGGACAACCCTGCACCACCGTTGCCGATCACCGAATCGTAACCGTTAGGGAAACGCAGAATCAGTTCATGCACACCAGCCAGCTTGGCAGCCTCAATCACTTTCTCTGAATCGATGTCGTTAAAGCGAGCGATGTTCTCGGCGATAGTGCCGGCGAACAACTCGATGTCCTGCGGCAGATAGCCGATATAGGGCCCCAGTTCGTCTTTGTTCCACTGGTAGATGTCGGCATTATCCAACCGCACTATCCCTTCGCTCACAGGCCAAATACCGACCAGTAAGCGCGCCAATGTTGATTTGCCCGACGCACTCGGACCGATAATCCCCAGCACATCGCCGGGTTGAATGGCAAAACTTACGTTATGCAGCACCGCATCCCCTTTCGATCCCGGAGGCGTGGCGGTCACGCCTTCTACGGAGAGCACACCTTCCGGACGCGGCAGCGACATGCCGGTACCACGCTGCGGATGCGTTTCCAGCAGCTTGACCAAGCGGCCATAAGAAAGTTTGGCCGCGCTATAGCTTTTCCAAACGTTAATGACCTGCTCGATCGGCGCCAACGTTCGCCCCATCAATATAGAACCGGCGATCATCATGCCGGGCGTGATGTGCCCATCAATCGCCAACCATCCCCCCAGGCCCAACACTAAGGACTGCAGCGACATACGCACGAACTTGGTGATTGACGTGACCCGCGATGCGCGTTCGCTGGCGATGCGTTGGCTGTTCAAGAACCGCTGGTGCAGACCGAACCACCGGCGTTTCAGGTTAGGCAACATCCCCAAAGCCTCGATCACTTCGGCATTTCGCAGATTGGTGCTGGCCAAATTACCTGACATGATCGACAGCTTGCTGGCTTCTCCCAGCGGCTTTTTCGAAACCACTTCATTGATTACCGCCAATGCGATCAGCAACAGCGCACCGACCAGGGCGAAAAGGCCCAACCAAGGGTTAAAGAGGAATATCACCAACAGATAGATCGGAAACCACGGCGCATCAAAGAAGGCGAACAGCGCGCTACCGGTGAGGAATTGGCGCAGATTGGTCAAATCGCTCAGCATCTGACCGGCGTCAGACGAACCGTTTTTCAGATTCGCTTCGTAGGCCGCGGTATAGACTCGCGTGTTGAGACGCATATCCAGCTGGCTGCCGATGCGGATCACCACCATGCTGCGCACGTATTCCAACAGCGACATCATGCCGAACATGCCCAGCATGATCAGCGTCAGCATTAACAGCGTGATTTCATTGCGCGAAGGCAGCACCCGGTCGTAAACCTGGAGCATATAAATGGAAGGAACCAGCATTAACAGGTTAATAAACGCAGTAAATATACCAACGGTCCAGAAGACTTTGCTGCGTGTACGTATAACATCCGCAATTTCGTTGCGCGGGATAAATTGATTCACGTTCTGCCCTTACATCATGTGCACTGTCAGTCCAATCCGCATTGACCCCCTCCCTAAAGAAATTCCTAAAAAAAGAATTATCCCGAGAAGGCTCACCTCAAAGAAATGCCCGAGACTGCAGATACTTTCGTTAACTATAGGTAGAGAAAGTGAAAACCGGCAAGGTGGGCCATAAAAAAAAAGCCGATCAACGCGCCTGACAAAAGCCAAATAAAACAATGCGATATGAGAAAATAAAAGCAAGAAGGGAAGATAACGAAATGGAATAACTTAGAGAGAATGACGCCGCTCACAAAATTAAACATGCGGGGGATTACGCCCCCGCATTATTTAACCCCAAATAGTTCCATGTGGAATTATTTGTTCTTGCAGCTTTACCCTTAGGCGTAGTGCAGAGTATCCACCAATTGCTGGTGGTTCTGGCCAGTCAGGTATACGACGGTATCATTAAGATCCAGCGCGTGGTTATCATTGTTGTCGATAATCACATAGGAGCTGGCGGTATTGCCGCCACCGCTGAATACAACGGATGCCACACCCACTTTCGACGTCAGCGAGTTGTTGCCATCCAGACCGAGAATACCGCCCAGAAGGCCGATAACGCCATTGGTCAAACCGCCCACCAGGGTCCCCAACAGCGCATCCAGCGTATCTGCTGAGCGCGTGCCGTAGTCCGCGACCGCCGTGCCGCTGGCGTCATTGGAGATAGTCAGGCCGCCATGGTTAACATCGACAATCTTGTCTTTGAGGCTGCTAAAGTCTTTGATGGTCACACCGGCCTGCGTATTACTCGCTTTGATGTCGTAGATGTTCGCACCCGCACCGCCGGTCAGCGTGGTGTTGCCAATCACGCCCAAAGTGTCGGCAGCGCTTGAGCCTTCTACGGTCAGTTGATAACCGTTCAGACCCAACGCCGTCAGCACAGGCGCAAGCAGGTTGGTAGTGACGACGCTCAGCGGCAGAATGTTCAGCAGTTGAATGATAATGCCGTCACCGGTGCCGCCATGGCTGGAGTCGAGATTCAGACCAGCGGTGTTAGTGGATGCATTGATATCACGCACGTTGCTAAAACCGCTGCCCAGCGTCAGATCCAGCGCGTGATCACCGGTCACGTTGATGGTCTGAACCTGCGCATTGGTGCCGGCCAACGACAAGATATTGTCAAAACTACCGGTCCCGCCCGAAGCCACGTTCACCGTACTCAATGCAGTACCACCAATCAGGCTGCTGCTGCTGTTCAGGCTGATGGCGCCGGCATTCACGTTGGCAGAACTCACCGCATCAAAGTTGATGTTGAAGTGGTCGGTGGCGTTTTGGACGAAGGTAAAGTTCAGCGTACTGGCGGAGGTCGCGTCACCTTTCACTTCCAGCTGTGCGGCGTTACCGCCGGCAGCGTTGATGACGTTGACGTTAGCCAGGCCGGAGATCACGAAGCCTTGCGTCCCCAGGTTGGTCGCCGCTGCGTTCTGGGTGACTGTGCCGCCCGTAGTGCCTTCTACCGTAGACGTGCCGTTGGTCAGGCCAAAGTCGAAGGTGTTGGTTGGCGTAGTGACGCTGGTGGTGGTCGGTGAACCAATCAGCGGTGTCGTAATCAGCGTACCGACAGACTTACCGATATAGCCGGTCAGATCAATCTGCTCAAAGTTCGAGAAGTTGTTGGCGTTGCTGCTCACTGTGCTGGTGCGAACGCCCAGGGCGTTCTGGTTAGTCACTACGGTTTTGGTGATGAAGTTGGCGGATATGGAGTCGGTACCTGCGCCGCCATCAGCCTTAACCGTGTTCGCGACAGTGTTCGCCCCACCGGAAACACCGTTGCCCGCCCAGTGCAGGCTGTCGTTACCGGCGCCGAGGTTAAACTTCGCCGTGCCGGTCGCGATGTTTGCCGTCGAAGTAACGACCACGTTGTCTGCGCCGGAGCTGGCATTCAGGATCACGTTGCCGTTGTTGACGGTGACAGCAACCCCTGGGTTGACACCGTTGTCAGACAGGTTAACCGTTGCCGCGCTGGTGCCGTTGATGGTCAGGTTGGCCAAGTGATCGGCGAACTTCAGGTTGACCAGGCTGGCGGCATTGGCGTTCAATTGGACATTCGTCAGTACAGCTGTTTCGGCGTTGCTAATTTGGTGTGAAGCCCCGGTATTTACTGTTCCCGTAGCGTTACCGCCCGCAGCCGTTGCGGTCAGCGAAGCTGCCGTTTTGTACAGCAGACTGGTACCGATATCAAATTCGAACCCATGCTGTTGAGTTACAGTTGTGGCATCAGTAGCAGTCGAAGTACGAAGATCATTAATTATTGCCTGTGTAATCAATGACTTGGAAGAAAGCCCACTATAAAGTGCAAGTTGTGCCGCCGTGGCAGCTGCGCCATGAACGGCAGTATAGACATGCTGGATAAAATCATCGCCAGATAGCTGCGCACCTTTACGCTGGAATTCTGCAGATCCTAAAAGACTGGTAATGAGACTTTCAAAAGACTTGCCAGCTTCAAGTTTTTTACTGTAAGGATCCAAGCCCGCGGCATCAATTGCACGATCAGGAACGGCGAGATAGATAGAGGCCACTTGCTCTTGATAAACAAGCGCCGCCAACTCGCCAGGTGCATAAACCTTGCTTGCTCCATTAAAATGCGTCTGAGCGAGAGCGTCGGATGGTGATACCGTCCCCCTCAGAGAGGCGATGACTTCCAAAGCAACTTGGGCACGCGACGTCCCCCCCGTGAGTTCACTGAGGTAAGTGTTAAGTTCACTTTGCGTAGGCGCACGCTCATAACCTTGCACGAACAGTCTGGTTACAAAGTCAGTATTGCTCACACCTGATAAGTAAGCTCGTCCCTTGATTGCATCCGTAGCCGCATCTAACAGCGTTTTTGTTCCAGCACTTATCGCACTGCCCCAAGTATTAACAATATCTGGTGTAATACCTGCACCTAATACATAATACAGAGCCTGAATATCGGCGGCACCACTTCCTGAGGAAGCTGCGGCGCTTGCAGACGGATAAAGTATGGTATCAATAGTATTCGTGAAGGAGTCTTGTGCAGCTAACTGTGTCGAATCAAAACCACTGTAATCCAACACCCCATTGACAATCTTGGAAAGAATCTGGCCAACCGTTCCGCCACCAAGCAATTCCGTCAAAACGGCCCCTGATGGAGCTTGCCCATAAACGTTGGTGTAAACGCTCTGCACAATTTCCGAGGTAGTCTTTCCAGCATATAAGGCTTGCCCTTGAGCTGAAGACAGTAATGTTTGTACATAACCATCCGAAGTAACCACTGCTCTTTCTAACTGTCCCCCGATAGAGTCATAAGCAGAGATTGTTGATTTTGTTCCCAATACTGCATAAAGAAGAGCTGCTGCTTCTTGTTGATACGCTAAACCAGCCATTATAGTTCCCCTTGCAATGCTAAATGCAAACTGTTTAGAGAAGCCGAAAGATAAGAAGAAACGAAAGACAAAATTGAACCTAAAAGAAAACATAAAGGTTCACGATTTGAGTTAAGTTCACCAATCAAAGCTTGTCAAGAACAAGGGGGCCATTAAAAAAACAACTATAAATCAACCAGTTAAAAAATAAATTAAATAACTAAGATTATTATTATCATGCAATTATTTTAGCAAAAAAAAACCCAGGGAGCCCTGGGTTTCGAGTTACAAGAAATAAATAAAGAAACGCTAGCTGCTAACTATATGATTTTTCATCTTTCTGCCGAAAGCGACAGCAGGTTCTTCTACGAACTTATAAATCACATGAGAAATTGGAATTGTTACAATTACCCCGATGATAGCCCAGAAGAGCTTCCAATTTGAATCGAGTGTATCGGAAAAATATTCAAACAAAACAAGAATTGAAGGATGAATCAAATAAACAGAGTAACTTATTGTCCCCAAAAAAACAAAGAAACGATTTTGCAATCTCACTTTCGTTGTAAAAATGAAAAAGAGCACGACACTCAACAGATAAGTGATGATATAGCGAATACCATTACCAAATAAACCACCATATGCAAAACTACATATTACTGGAATCATAAATACATAAACAAAAATATACCTTCCACATAACTTCTTCGCGTAATAATCACCATGAAGAATATATGCACGCCACATCCCACCAAACATCATTAACGATAAGGCAAGTGGCAGAGCAACAGGAAGAGAAATTCCACTAAAATAGCGAACCCCACCTAAGAACAAAGCAAAACCGAGCATTACCAGAGAAAGATAAAAATTTGTCCTGAGATTATTCAATATTCCCATCACAAAAAGAAATACGCATAACGCATAGAAAACCAACTCAATAAATAATGTCCAATAAACACCAACGATATCTCTAACCCCAAAAGCAGATTGAAACATAGTGATATTAGACAATATTTGAAGAATAGGATATGACGCGCCACAAAAATAGCTGACGACTAAAAAAATAAAAAGCGATACCCAGTAGGCCGGATAAAGACGAAAAAAACGAGAGATGAGAAAGGCTTTCACACCACCATTCTTTTCTTTAAAACTAAAAGGGATAATAAACCCACTAATAATGAAAAAAAGTACGACGCCAATCTTTCCAATATCAATAAAGTCATGAAATATGACCGAAGAACTCAAATATAAAGGAACAATAAAATGTGCTATAACGACACCAATAGCAGCTAAGCCACGTATGGAATCCACATACTCCAATCGCCCAGGGACCCCGGAACTAGCTTTCTGCTGAGGTAGGTCTCTGTTCATATCATCCGCCAAAATAAAATTTCGTTCCATACAAATTACAAACTCAAGAATGGATTAGGTAATAGCCTGCAAATCAGTAACCGCTATTAATGGTCAAAATAAAGGCAGTATTGATAGATGCGGTTTCCTTCCCAACATTTACAATATTGATAATAGCCTGACCTGCCTTCTGAACGATAGCTGAATAAATCACACCTGGTACACCGAGTGCGGGAGTAACAGAGACAACAAGAAACCCCTCCTTTATCCGATCATCTCGCACCGTCAGCTCGCCTGAGGAACCTACAGCGACTGAAACCTTATATACTTCTGTCTTTACAACAAGATCGAGGAATTTATCAATCTGCCACTCTCCTGGATTCCCTTCCTTAGTGCATACCCATTCACAAGGCATACCCGGATAAATATTTTTATTAATCGCTCTATCACCTCGTTTAAACTTTCCTTTTTTTGGGAGACCAAAGTACGTGGTTTTATACCCCAAAGATTCATGATCGCAAGAAAGGTAACTTAATGAAGTCGGGTTTAATTTGAAAACAATAGCAGAGTCATTATTTATTATATTGTCCTTGAAAAGAACCGTGTCCGTAAGATTGACCTCCGAGTAAAAAACAGCAAAACCTGAGGCGGTACTTATTCTGTTTCCGGAAAATATACTGCCAGACACATCACCCAGCATAATATGCCCCATGTTTTTTTCAGAAACTACATTTCCTGAGAAAGTCGTCCCACCCCCTATTTTCAACACAGCAGAATCCTTGCCTGATTTCGACTTCAAACTATCAGAAAAAAAATTACCTTCAATGACGCAATCTCTTGCGCTCAGAAGGGTTCTGCACCGAGAGACTCGATTGTTTGATATCGTTGCATGATTAGCTGAAATGCCAGGGAAATCGGCTTTTTCAGACAATGCGCAATCAGATACAAAGTTTTGAGAGATAATAGTATTCTCTACATCAACACCATTTTGTGAACTAAATGAAATCCCCGCCTGCTGGGTATATTGAACAGAATTTCCTGAAATCAGAGTTTTATTGCTAGAATGCCTCTGAGGGTTATTATAAACTGCATTATCTATAACAATGCCAAATCTTTGCACTGCCGTAATATTATTATCCACAACCTTCAGGTTTTCTATATTTGTAAAAGAAATACCGTAAGAGGTATTCTCGACTGTATTCCCTTGCACTAACAAATTATGGAAATAAGTTGAAGACCCCTTTACCTCGTCATTTAATGTTATCCCACCGCCATTGGTTCCTTTAAGCCCATAACGATCGGCACCGCCATGAACGCGGTTATATATAACTTTACCATCTCTAGAATCCCGGCTGCCGGTTTTCAAAAGAATACCGTCACCATTGTGGTTATAAATATGGTTATCAAATATCATCCACCGAGAGCTAGAACGTACTACTATCCCCTCTTCTCCTAAATCATGCAAAGTGCAGTGCATGACTCTGAAAGAATGGCTGCTAGTGATGGCAATTGCATCTGTTCTAAAACTTATATCCAAATTAGACAATGAGAACCCAGTACAGCGCTCGATCAAAACACCACTCGCAGACTTACTCCATAACTTCTCCACCTTTGAGGAACTTAAAATTACATCTCTGATAGAAAAATTACGCCGCTCTACAGCACGAAAAAAGTACTCCGTATCGGAGTCTGAATCCAAGTAAATTAATCCATGGCCGAAAATATGGCAATTAGAAGGAAGTTCAAATGATGCACGAGAAAGTCGGTATTCTTTTTCAATATTAATATTGACAATGTTGTTTTCTGAAAGCTCATGGGCTTTAGAAAACATTAAAGAAAAGGCAGTATAGTAATCAGATACCACACCACTTGACTCAGTATTCGCTTTGTCAGCTTGTTTAGGAAGAAACATTTCTGGACTTAAAGTAACTTGTCCCTCGATAGTTTTAACCCCTCCCATTACAGAGTCTCTGACAAACTCAACTTGATTTGCTTTTGGTAATGGTTCTGCACTAGCTTTAAATGAATAAAGTCCAGCAGCACCTACCAAAAACTTGCCAACAAGCTCTCGTCTATTCATACTTCCCCCTCAGTCATCGCTTCAATACGCGCCGTCTCTTTTCAACACCACGCCTATAGTTTTAAAAAGAATTGCGATATCATTCCAAAGCGCCCAGTTTTTTACATACCAGGCATCAAAGTAGACACGCGTATCATAGTCTATATCATTTCGACCACTGACCTGCCACAAGCCGGTCATACCAGGCTTAGCCATCAAATAGTAATCAACATCACCGGCATAGCGACAAAGTTCCTCTTCAACAACGGGCCTAGGTCCCACCAGGCTCATCTCACCAATGAGAACATTCCAAAGTTGAGGTAATTCATCCAAACTCGTTTTCCGAATGAATGAACCAATCTTTGTTATTCTCGGATCATTTTTCAGTTTAAAGTCAGTTGCCCACTCTTTACGAGCATCCTCGTTCGTCCTCAATATCTCTTCCAATACCTCTTTAGAATTTAGAACCATAGACCTAAATTTCAAACATTTGAATTTCTTTCCATTATGACCAACACGCTCATGACCATAAATAGGACTACCGCCATCGCGAGAAATTTTATATGCCAAAATTAAAAGAACAGGAGAAAGAAGAATTAATATAGCTAATGAGCCAAATATATCGAAAGTGCGCTTAATCAATCTCGATGATCTTTTTGCCAAATTATTACTGACACGCAGAATCATGACTTCATGGCTGAAGATAAATGACATATCTGTACCATAAAGAGGAACACCACGCAGTGTCGGTATTACAGAAATAGAACGGCAATTATGCTTGGCAAGCTCTTTTAACCAATAATCTCTTTCTGCATGCTGTTCGAACTCAAGGGCAATGATAAATTGTGTATTATCCGTATCTATTCTTTCCCAAAGTTGCTTCTGTGTCGCAATTACAGGAACCCCAAGAAAAGTATCATCACAAGGCTCACTAGTACATACAAATGCAGACACCTGGAATCCTAAGACCTCTTCGCTTTGCAGTGCGACAAATGCTTCTTTAGCATTTCGACCAGTGCCTATAATAACGGTATCTTTTTTCCAGATACCAAATTTGTTAAGAAGCCGCTTTGTAAATGCTCTGCTTAAAGGCAGAAGAGTTATGATCATCACCCAAGAAAAAAGCCAAATATATCTGGAAAAATCCCATTTCGAAAATGCTACAAGGGCCAAGTCAAGGACAGAGAAAATGATCAATGTTCTAATCACTTCTTTAAGTTCAAACCAAAATGGTTTCCGATACGTATAATGCCGCAACCGCGTCCAAAACCATAAGACACAGAGCAATGACAGTATAAATTGAGCTAACGCCCTTGTGGCAAATTCAGTTTGTGGTAGGAATTGCTCAATCCCTCCAAAAATAAAATAAATCACAATGCAAGAGAGATAAAATGACGCATTGAAAATAATAAGATCAGATATAGCTAAAGCGAACTTTGAAACAAAGCCACTTACATTTTTTTTAGTACCCATTGAATCATCTCGTCTGATACAGTTTAATTCAAAATAAACAGCATTGAATTCACCAGAAATAATAGAAGCAGAAACATTAAAGTAATTAATATTGTATGCGTTTTTTCTCTGAGAAGTCTTGCCATTTATTCGAAACGTACGCATCGATCTCTTTTCTAAACCTTGCAGTAGAAAATTTCTCAGCATGAGTTCGACAATCTAATGGACTGATTGATTCACTTATTACATCAAATTTTTCAATCGCTACAATCAGTGAGTCAACGGATTGTTGTGGGAAATGAATACCTGTCGCAGAAGATTCGCCATAGGGTCGCACAGTTTCGAGGGATCCCCCTTTACCAAAAGCGATCACGGGTGTACCGCAAGCTTGTGCTTCAACAGGAGTAATTCCAAAATCTTCTTCAGCAGCAAAAACAAAAGCTTTCGCTTTTGCCATCAAATTTTTCATAGCCTCATCGCTTTGATAGCCTAATATCTCAATATTTGTATTTTTTCCGGCGACTTTTTTTATTTTCTCCATTTCGGAACCATCACCAATAACAACTAACTTTTTTGTTGGCATATGAGCAAATGCTTCGACGACTAAATCAACCTTTTTATATGGTACCAAACGGGATGCCGTAACATAGTAATCATCTTTATTATCGACCAGTTCATAGCGCTGAACATCTACCGGAGGATAAATGACATCAGCATCACGTCCATAAACCTTTTTTATTCTCCGTGCGATAAACTGTGAATTGGCGACGAAATGATCTACTCCATTTACAGTTCTGTAATCCCACATACGCATTTTATGTAAGATATATTTCGCAAGACTGCCTTTAAAACCACGATTCAACCCTGACTCTTTCAAATATTGATGTTGCAGATCCCATGCATATCTTATCGGAGAATGTACATAGCTTATGTGAAGCTGGTCAGGTCCGGTCAGCACTCCCTTCGCGACAGCATGGCTACTTGAAAGGATAACGTCATGGTGACTAACATCTAATTGTTCAACAGCAAGAGGCATCAGGGGAAGATAGTTTTGATATTTAGATCTTGCCTTTGGCATTTTTTGAATAAAACTAGTCTTAGCACGCTTGTTTTTAAACGCATCCATTCTGGTTTTATCAGATAAAAAATCGATAATAGAATACAGTTCTGCTTCAGGATAGAGCTCAAGAAACTCTTTTATCACCTTCTCGGCACCAGCAAAAGTCACTAACCAATCAGCTACAATTCCAACGCTTATTTTATCATTTAGCATTATTTCCTCGCGTAACATATAGCCTTAGTCAATCAAAAATTTTATTTTTCAATGCATTGCAGATGGTTTCATCGCTAAAGTTCATACTAATGACTTCATTTAATTTCCCATCGAAGTGAACTCTTGGTTTCAGCGCACTAAGCCCCTCACCCAATGATGCGATATCTTTAAAACAAACGATAACATCGTGACCTAATTCCTTTTCTGCCCATAAAAGAAAATCGCTTTCAACGCTTATAACTCTTACACCAGCACTGAGTGAATAGAAAAAACTCCCGCTGACAATCATGTCACTATCAGCATGGGCGATAATAAGTCCCTGGGAATTATTAATGAGCAAATGAGCCTCATTATCACTTAGGAAGCCAGCACGAATATCAATGTTATCTCCGGCTATTCCAGTTAAATAACTTAAGTACTCAGTGTCATCGCAACTTCCAGCAATCGTTAGTTTAACATTTTTGGGCACAGCAGCGATAAGCTGATCCAGCTTCTTATATTTCGTGATTCTTCCAAAAAAAACATAAGAAAGTAATGGTGGTTCAACAGCTACGACCGGAATAACGGATTGATACAAAGGATGAGGGATATAACGTTTATTATCCTGACTAGCCACCGGAGAGTGCATGATAACTGAATCATATAAAGACTCCAGAAAATCTGTATACTGTCTGGCACGTTTAATATCAGACTCAACCGCAGCATGCGGATAAAAATTATGCCTCACATAAACAACCCTCCTCGAAACAAGTTTAAATAGCCACGTTTTGAGGTAACACTTAGTGAGACAATAGAAGCTAATCCTTCCCTTTTTATTAATTAACCCAGACTCGAGCCAATTAACAAAAGCATAATCAAACTTTCTAAATTTAAACTTTGCAAGACTCAGCAATAGCTCTTTTGATGTATGCCCTTCGATACTGCCAAATTTAGACAGGAGGATTTTAAATCTGTTACTGTATTCATTGACGCCATTATTTTTAGGGTAATATAAAATTCTCATATAATCACATATACCCAATCATGATTCAGTCACATCCCAAAGGTCATATGGAAACGCTTGGAAGAGCTTTGGCACAAGGCTATTCATATCTATAGGTTCTGCGTGTTTAAGCTTGAATGCTTCATCAACACTTTTGGCCACTGGATAGTAATCCCGTCCAGTTCCTTGATAGTAGTCATCGTATTTAAACATTGATTCACCACTTTCACCATCGAGGAAAATAGCAGGTATTCCGTATGCTTCTGCAATGATAACGCCATGTAAAGAACTAGAGATGACGAATGAACTATTTACAATTCTACGAGTGAAGTTTAACGCCCCCTGCCTTGGCGAGCATAACATATGTCTATATTTTTCGTATTTCCCCATATCTTCATTCATGTGAGGAATGACAAGAACCTCTCTCTGCAAACGTGCATCTTCTAAAATTTCCTTGCTAAAAATGCTAGGTAATAAAAGCGCAGGGTCTCCATAAACCTCAGGTACATCGATCCCTTTGTCTTGCAGAACTTTACGCGTCTTGGGTCCACGAACTGCACGAACATCCAAGCGAGAAAAATCTAACTTATCTAGAGGTATTTTTCCATTAACACCGGTCCCCCAAACGCAATCGCCCTGGTTGGCAAAATGCATGACGGAACCAATTGATAAGAGTTTATTAGATGAACTTTTCTTATCCATAATTTCTTTATCTTGGAGGATAAGCATTTGCTCAACAATTACCTTAGCCAAATGATCGCCGGCATTAGGAATACCATCTTTTGGTTCCCACCAAAAAACACGCTTGCGCATTTTATCATTTTTTGAAAAACTTAAATTTAACATATGAATACAATTCCAGATATGTGTGGTATGAGAACAATAAAATCAATGCACGAGCTTTTATTTCTGCATTTCGTCTAGTCGCTGGGAGCAGCCATTCGACAAAGTAACCAACAAAAAGGTAGCTGAGGAAAACTGATATCGACGCGCCAAACGCACCCAAGGTGGGGATAAGCGCAGCATTAAGAATTAAGCTTAATGCCAAGCCAAATAGATTTCTTACAATAGCAAAGCGTTCCAACTTGAAGACGCTATAATACAAACCACTGAGATTAACAATCACCAGAACCGGGAGTGCCAGCATTAACATAGAAAAAACGGCTATTGACTCTTTAAACGCATCGCCTAGCAAAAACGGGATCAGAATGGGCGAAATTATAGCAAGAAAGACACTCATAGGGATGCTAATCAACATACCATAGAGATATAGCTTCTCTAAATAACTCTCTTTATCAATCTCTTTATTTTTACTGATGTAAGGCAGAAACACACCAGCCAGCAACGATGGAATTGATAATAGCTGCTCAACCAGTTTATAAGCGCCCGCGTAAATACCAACACTTGCCGTCCCGGCCATAATAGATAACATAAACTGATCAGTCCTCATGTTTAATTGGACTACGACTACCGACATCCAAAAAAATAAAGAACGACTAAAAAGATGCTTTCTTATTATTCCACGTGATGCCGCGCTGCGTACCTTTGTAATCTTCATTTTATGCTTTTTAGTCAAAAAAACACAAATGATGTTTATTAAAAGATTACTAAATGCATAAGTAAAAAGAAGGTAAATAAAATTGCCCGGCCCGCTAAAACAGATTGCAATCCGGAGCAAAGCCAAAGCAAGAGACACAGTAAGTCTAACTTTAACTAAGATCTGATTTTTTAAATTAGCTTCAAAATGATAAGTGAATATTTCAAATGGAGATGCGATAAAAGCAATTAGCAAACCATAAAAAATCACATCATAGTTGTTATAGTATAAGAATATTGCAGCAAAAGAGAGAAAAAAAAGGGAGCTGGCAATTTTTATGTAAAATGCCTGAGAGAATATCAGCGCTTCTCGTGCAGGATCTTTGAGCGAGGAATACACTCGCCTAATACCAAACTCTGAAACCGTTACAGCCAGAGCATAATATAGCTGAAAGATAGCAAGTCTACCAAAGTCCTCCACTCCCAAATACCGGATAATAACCACATTGGAAATGAGCAAAATGAGCGTAGTAGAGAACTTCTCAAAGATTAAATAAATGAGATTGGATAATAACTTTCCCATTATACTTACTGTGCCTTGTTAAGAGTTAAGAGAATTAATAAGTTGATTCAGTTTATTAGCTGATATGTCCCAAGAAAACCGCTTTACGTTGTCAGAACCTTTATTTATCAAACTCTCTCTCAATGCTTGGTCTTGTACAATTCTATCGAGAGCTTGAACAAATGTTGCCTCATCCCAAGGATCAAAGAAAAGTGCACTATCCTGCAATACTTCAGGCATGGAGGCTTGGTTCGATGAAACTACCGGACAAGCACAAGCTTGCGCTTCTAAAGGAGGTATACCAAACCCCTCGTAAAATGATGGAAATATAAAAGCCAAGGCTGAATTATAAAGCGCAACTAACTCGTCATCTGAAACCCGCCCCAAAAGTTCGATTCGACCAGATTTTAACAAGTCAGATGATAAGTTTGAGGTAGCAAAACTACTGTTAGTTCCACCGATTATTTTCAACTTAACATTCGAGTTTTCTGATATCTTCTCAAATGCACTAATTAATCCATGGAAATTTTTGTGATAATTATTTGACGATACCGCCATGAAAAAAGACTGTTCATCAAATGCACTTGTTTTTTTAAAGACCTCACTAGAAGCATTGTAAATAACGTGAATATCTTTTTCCGGGTAATGGTAAAAGTTCGAAATTTCTTTTTTAGAGAAATCACTTACCGTAATGAGTGCTGAACTAGTTTTCAAAACCCTGGGTATAATTATATCGTACAGTAGTCTGAATTTCAGGGAGTAGCTTTTGGGGTATTTTTTATAAGTTATATCATGCAATGTCGATATTTTATTATTATAGCGAACAGGTGATGTATTGCCTAAGTTCACCAACAATGGATTATCGTTGGATTTTAGAAAACCAGGTAGTTCAATTTGCTCCCAGTAATGTCCAGTATGGTTACCAACTACTTTAACATTTAACTGTTCAGCGACATCCTTTCTTTTTATATTATCAGGCGAAACAAAAACCAGATCGTTGCGAATCTTACTCAGCGAGATAGAGATAGACTCTGCAAAACGCTGCACACCTGTTAAATCTTGCGTTAGAAATCTAGCATTAATATAAATCATAAAAAACCTCTCACAAGCCACTCATTTCTAACATCCTACTAATCCTATTGGATGTTACTAAAAGAATCATTAAAAAATATACTTTCGTGATTCTTCATCTCTTGCTGACTGTTTTATAGCAGTAACAAATATCAGAAGTTTCGCTATCGTCAGAATAACAAATGGTCCCGACTGGAAGAAACCAACTGATACTGTCATCATCCAAATTAAATTAAAGAATATTGCGTTATAGAGAGGATTGAAAGGTAGTCTTATATTAATTAATGTTATTTTGCACAAACCATACGCCAAGAAGGCAAGAACAATAATCGTTCCAAGCGGCCCTACAGTTTTAATGAACGATACCACAGGGGTTTGTATATTCCTTTTATAATTCGCCAAACTACTCTCTTTTAAGATGGCCTTCACCTCTCCATCATCATCAGTTTCAGTCGGAGAATAGAACTGACCACCATGACCAATACCGATAATAGAAGCGGGGAAGTGACTTCCTGTATATTCCCAATAGTCCGTTATCTGACCCGATCGGGTGTTCATTGATTTACTTGTCGATAACATTGCTATTGTTGATGCTAAGAGGACGATAGATATAGCCGCAAACATAATTTTAAAGACAGCAACTCGCCCCTTCATCGCATTTACAAACGTGTCATAGAAGAAGAATAAGGCTGCCAGCATAAAAATGTACTTATATATATTTGCATACATTAAAAAACCAATACCGATAATTGCTATATATATATATATTCTTTTTAGTGGTCTTGTAAAAATAAACGAAACGGTTAGCAGTGCATACATCGTTAAGAAATTATACACATCGTCTTGGTCGATAATACTTACGTTGATACCATAACGAGACCAAACATAGTCTTTATATATCAGTGTCGATATAAATCCTGAGATCACGTTGATCAAATCAAGAATTAAGAACAAAGAAAATAACTTATAAAACCCCAGTCGCTTAAAATCACCAACAGCATTCTGAAATAAATAAGCAACAACAAAGAAATAGATGATCCCTCTGAAATATAATAGTTGATCAGTAAGCTGCCCTTTACCACCACCATAGCTATGAAGCAAGAATGCCAATGTTGAGATAGTAACGATGACTACGCCTTGGACAAGTATAAACTTAATAAAAAATGAAGTATCAATGTCCAATCGGAAGGTCAATGCGTTTCTTTGTAGTGCTTTTTTCAGCACAATCAGCATCAATGTTAGCAGAAAAATAATATCTAATGGTGCCAGAGGGCCGATCACCTTGAAGTGAAAGATGAATGTTCGAGCGATCGCCATGTTGTAGTCATGAATCGGCTTCACCATCATATTATATGATGAGTATGAACATGCAACATAAAATATCAGCAATAGCAAAAATGATTTGCTAATTTTTTCACTCTTTTTGAAGTAAAAGAGAATTAGCATCGCAATAGCTATAAAGATAAAAAAGACTATTGAGTCAATAAAAATCAACCCTGCCATATACTTCTCCAAATAACTTATACATCTTTATTATAGAATTAAATTATCAGCATTTTTACTTCTGATAGATATTAAAATAAGCCTGTGCGATCCTACGTTTATTAAAAATAGACTTTTCCGACTCACTAAAATCTCTCGGTTTTAGGCAAAAGATATTATTAATATTTGCCTTATCAAGGTCGTGTATATTAGGCAACATTCTTTCCAACTCACTTATCCCACCAACTAAGTTAGTGAGTACAATCTTTCCCGACATTGCACATTCTACGACAGCGCGTCCAAATGGTTCTTGCCATTTTATCGGAAGAACCACAAAGTCGACTTGCTCCAAAAACGTTGTTACAGGGACAAATCCGAGAACATTAATATTGGCTTGTTTCGCTCTGCCCTCAAGCTTTCTTCCAGAGTTATCTGAATTAAAGCGACCTGCTGCAATGAATTTGACTTCATCCTTTCCGCTAAACTCTTCCGCAATGTCACAGAATTTATTAAATCCTTTGTCTTCAGTTAACCGCCCTATAAATCCTACCACAACATTTTTTTCTGGCTGAGATCGATAGCATAAATCAACTTCAACTGAATTATAAATCGTTTCCTTTATTGCATTTTTAAAAAAACCATTTTGCGAATGAAAATCCCGAATGTAATCGCTAATGCCAACAAAGCTATCAATGTTCTTGCTCTGAAATCTTTTTAAAAATGACCATGCTTTAACATTCATCGAGCTGGCTTTAATATTGCTTTCTTTCACATATAGTGTTGAACCAGGATGAAAAAGATAGTAGTCACGTGCCGTGTGTACTAATTTTATTTTCCTTTTTTTTATCTCATTCCAGATAGAAACCGAGAAGCCACTTAAATTGTTCGTGTGAACAACCTCAGGGGAAAAATTAATAAGCTCATTCCGAAATAGTTTCGCCATGCCAATATTATAATTATCAATCAAATGCCAAATTAGCTTTCTTACTTTGTTTTGATTTTGATTGCTACCATATGGCCAATAAATGTTTTTTAATGGTAGATAAACCACTTTCACACCATTAATGATAGCTTCCTTTCTATTTTCCTCTTGATGTATGCATATTACTCGAACTTCATTACCCATCATCACAAGCTCTTCAGCTAAAAGCTGAACTGAAACTTCTGCGCCGCCGATTTTATACGGAGAATAAAGTGTGTTAACAATCATTATCTTCATGCGTACTATTTCGCTCATGCTTGATGCGTAATTTGAAAGGATTTGCACTATCTTTTTTTATTGACTGTCCATGCGGTAAAAAGTCAGTAAAAAAAAACAGTTGAAGTCTCAAGGCCGCATGGCCTTGAGACTTATAGAGTTATGCTTTTTCTGACGACTTATATTCGTATTGATAATAGCCATAACCACCGTAATAGCTACTGGCCCTTTTCTCTACGGCGTTTAATATAATACCTTTAATATCAATCCCGTTTTGGTCGAAACGTCTAATACTCACTTCAATTTCTTTCACAGTATTCATACCAAAGCGCGCGATCATCAACGCAGTCCCTGCATGACGTCCAACAATTGCTGCATCAGTTACTGCAAGAATAGGAGGTGTATCAACCAGAACCATATCGTAATTATCTGACGCCCATTTAAGGAATTCCCCCAAACGCTCGGACATCAACAATTCTGACGGATTCGGCGGGATCTGACCGCGTGGAATAAAGTCAAGCCCACTGATTTCCGTTTTACGAACAGCATTCTCGATAGTCGTTTGTTGTGACAATATATCTGAAAGCCCGTTCTTCCAAGTAGTATTCAGCAAACTGTGTGAATAGCCTTTTCGCATATCCGCATCAATAATGAGCACTCGCTGCCCTGCTTGGGCGATTACCGCAGCCAAGTTAGTGCTAACGAACGTTTTACCGATGTTTGGGCTAGCACCAGAGATCATCAACACATTGTTCTTTGACTCCAACATTGCGAAATGTAGGCTGGTTCTAAGACTTCTGATCGCTTCAATCGCAAGATCAGCCGGATTTCCTACCGCAAGCAGTGCTTCTGAACGAGTGTTACTTTTGATGCGTTTAGTCAGCAAGCTCTCCCTATCTTTTTTCTGTTGCCATTCAGAGAGAGGAACACTTGCATAGACATTGATTCCTTCTTGTTCCAGTTGATCTGGAGTTTCAATGCCTCTGTGCAGCATCGCCTTCATTAACACGATACCAACAGACAACAAACCGCCAATAAAGGTGGCCAAAATCACTATAAGTGTTTTTTTCGGTTTAACCGGCTTCGGTTGAGTTACTGCGGGGTCTACAATTCGTACATTGCCTACAGTACTAGCCTTAGTAATGCTTAGCTCCTGCTGCTTATTAAGCAACTGCATGAATATCTCTTGGCCAGCCTGGACATCCCGGGTCAGGCGAAGAATATCTTGCTGTGTTTTTGGCATTGCACTGACACGTTTATTTAACTTATCACGCTCTTTTTGAAGAGTCGCTCTCTTCTCCATTAATGCTTTATACGCAGGGTGTTCCTTTGTATACAACTTGGATATTTCCGCCTCTTTGAACGTCAACTCATTCAATTGAGACTCAACAGAAACTATCGTGTCCAATACAGATTTTGCCTCTAGAGATAAATCTACAGAGTCATTCATCTGACGATATTGATTTAATTTATCCTCAGCTGTATCAAGAGCACCTCGCACATCAGGCAATTGCTCTTTTAAGAAATCCAAGCTTTTCGCGGCTTCTTCAGATTTTCGTTCCACATTCTGAAGTAGGTAGTTTCGGGCAATACTATCAAGCGTTTTTCTTACAGCGACCGGATCCTCACCAATCAAGCTCAACTCCAAGACGCCTGTATCTTTTCCTTTATCTGCAACAGAAAAAGAATCCAATAAGCTATTTATTGCCACTAAAATTGGTTGCTTGACGATTTTGAATTTAGTGCCCGGAGCAGCGATCAAGTCACTGACAAGAAGCGATACTGAGCCTCTGCTTGCTTGCTGCCCAACTGTTCCTTTAAGAACTTCGGTTCCGTCAAGGCTGAGTGAATAGTGCTTATCATCAATTACTTCCAGTTCAAACGGCACACTCAACATGTCTTCTGATATATTAAAACGAGACAAAGCAATTTGAGCAGGTGCGTGTCCCATTAATCTTGCCCATCCGCGGCCAAAGATTGGAAAATACTGTTGTTCTACAACAGTTTCCAGACCAAGATCGGAAACCGTTTTGCCTAGAACCATTCGCGATTGGATAAGTTCTATTTCAGTTGACGAACCAGGCTGACTATTGGGAATCATTTGTGATAAATCGTTGAGTAACGAATTACCCGCATTTTGTTCAACCTGTACTAAAGCATCAGATTGATAGTTCGGTGTCGCAAATAAGGAATATACTATTCCTATAACAGCAAACAGTGTGGTTACACCGATAATTAACCATCTATGATCTAGTAACGTACCAAACAATCGCCCCAAGTCGATTTCTTCGCTGCTACTGTTCGTGTTGTTTGTTTTTTCAGTCATTTTAATCTCTAATTAACGATTTAATGCCTGTGCCCATTTTTGGGCAGACTCATTGAGTAGGCTATAAACGAATTCAAAAGCTTCATTGCTTTTACCGTAAGGGTCTGGCACTTCTCTTTGCCCAGCCCAATGACCAAACAACATGGTCTTTCCTCTGACCTCTGGCGATATTCGGCAAACAGCATCAATGTGTTTTTTCTCCATCACTAATAACAGAGAATATTCTCGGCACATCTCTTTAGTAATTTGCTGAGCGATATGCCCATCGAGCGAAAGGCCATTCAATTCTGCAATATGGATAGCCGAGCTATCTGCTGCTTTGCCTACCATAGCACCTAGACCCGCAGAACTGATTTTCTTTTCTGGCAAATATTGTTTCAATAGACGCTCACCTGTGGGTGAGCGGCATATATTCCCAACGCATATGACTAGTATCGAATCAAACATTATCTGTTCCCTACGGCCAATTACGGACTCGCAAAGCACCTTCAGTAAGATCATTGAAGCTCGAAATGGTTGGAGCCAACTGACCAATGAGGCGGTTCCAGCGTGCGATTGGAGCAACTGTCACATAAACAATATCATATGGCTGAAGGGGGAATTCAGATCCCATAACCATTGCTGTCGCGTCCGCCATATTTAATTGATAAATATTCGCTAATTTGTTGCCTTCCGTACCATGTAGTGGACGTATGACAAATACGCCAGTCGCGTCGGATCCTGTAGGATTTAGCCCTGCTGCGTTGCCTAATGCCTCGGTCAAAGTCATCCCACTGCGATCCATCTTAAGCGTGGCTGGTTCTCTCACTTCCCCCATGACAAATACTTTGAGATTATCATTGCGCGGAATGTAGAGAATATCACCAGGATATAAGAGATGGTTTTGCGTCAGATCTCCATTTTGCATGAGTCTCTGCAGTGAGATTCGATGTTCTTTGTTGTTATGGGTCAGAACAACATTTCGCCAATCAGCATTTTCCGTAAGCCCACCAGCAGCATTGATAGCATCTAGAACGGTCAGAGGCACGTTAGTTATCGCTTGCTGACCCGATTTTGATACTTCACCTGTTACATAAGCCTTTTGGGAACGAAAAGCGGCTATATTTACGTCAACTTGAGGACTTTCGATGTACTGTGCGAGTCGATTTGCAATTTCGGAACGAACTTGACTGGCCGTCTTGCCGACAACCCGCACTTTACCAATGTATGGGTAGAAAATGGTGCCATCCGATTGGACCCAGTTACCCGTATCACTTGCGCTGCGATATTGGCCAGCAGGTGTTGTCAGTTCAGGGTGATCCCATACGGTTACATTCAGTACATCGCCAACACCAATCCGATACTCGTAGGATCTCAGCGATGAATCAAGTAATGCATTGGACTGTGCTACAGCACTGACAGGACGCAACTTTTGCAGCAACTTGGGAGTAACCGGATAGATATTAACCATCTCATTGATATTAAAATCACTATCTTCTTGTTTTACCGTCTCTTTTCCCATCGTACTCAGATGCTGACCAGGAAAAACTGTGCAGCCACTGACCAAGCTTATCGATATCAACGCGGATATCATTTTTAAGTTTCTTTTTGCCATCGAATTATCATCACTTTCAAAGTAAAACGGTTGCCATGCTAAGTCTTAGCCAACGAATCGCTCCATATGGCACTCAGCAGAGATGTATCGACCAATAACTCAAACGAATGAAAAAGATGAGCCCATTGAGCTAACATTGAAACGGGATCTGCTAAGATAAAATGCCCTGCAGACATTATTGCACAACTGTGCGGCAAAAAAGAGAGCACGGCCAAGATACATGCCACATGCCCCCTCATTTTCATCTTTTCCCAAAATCCAAACGTTCGATAAATTTAAAATGCCAACCTCTTCGCCCACTCGCGAAATGCCTCACCCTGCGTTGGGTGACGCAGACCATGCGTAACGAAAGCGCGTAAATAGCCCATTTTCTCGCCGCAGTTGAACGACTCTCCCACTAAGACTGACGCCTCTACCGCCTGGTGCTTAAGCAATTCCGCGATCGCATCAGTCAACTGGATGCGCCCCCAAGCTCCAGGTTCGATTTTTTCCAGAATCGGCCAAATATCGGCGGAAAGCACATAGCGCCCAACAGCTGAGTGGTTTGATTTCAATTGCACATCGCTGCCTGGCTTTTCAATGATGGCAGTGATGCGCGAGGATTCGCCAGGCCGCAACTTATTGTTCTGGCACTCAACTACGGAGTAATCACGCAGAACATGCTCATCCACGGGTTGTATCAGAACCTGACTCAACCCCGTCTTCTCAAAACGAGAGATGAGATGCGGCAGATTCTCTTTTTTCAGATCGGCTTTCGCATCATCCAGCAGCACATCCGGCAGCAGCACGACGAAAGGTGAGTCACCGATTAACGGCTTAGCACAAAGCACCGCGTGCCCCAGTCCTTTAGGCTGCCCTTGCCGAATATGCATCAACGTTACACCTTTCGGCGTTATCGACTGCACCTCATCCAGCAGTTGCCGCTTCACGCGAGCCTCCAGCATCGCCTCCAACTCGAATGAGGTATCGAAATGGTTTTCAATCGCGTTCTTGGAAGAATGCGTCACCAGGATGATCTCTTTAATCCCAGCCGCTACGCATTCATTGACAATGTATTGAATCAAAGGCTTATCAACGATAGGCAACATCTCTTTCGGAATAGCTTTGGTCGCCGGCAGCATGCGCATACCCAATCCGGCAACAGGAATAACCGCTTTCAGCTTCGTCATAGTAGCCCTCCCATTCAATCTAGTGATCGCTTTCAGCCGCAGTGGCGACAGCCTGTTACTTTTCCAACGTCTGCTTCAACCAGCGGCTGAAATTTTCACCTTCTGAACTGTGACGCAGACCATACTGCACAAACGCCTTCATATAGCCAAGCTTGTCACCGCAATCATGAGACTTGCCGCTCATATGGAACGCTTCCACCGTTTGCTCATTCATCAACATCGCGATTGCATCGGTCAGTTGAATCTCATTCCCTGCGCCAGGAGGGGTTTTCTCCAACAATGGCCAGATAGCGGCGGCAAGCACATATCGCCCGACGACAGCCAGATTGGAAGGCGCATCCTCACAAGCCGGCTTCTCTACCACCGCCGTCATCGGCGCGCTTTCACCCGCAGCAATCATCGCGCCGGAGCAATCTACTACACCGTATTTGGACACATCTTGTTCCGGCACCGGTTCAACCATGATTTGGCTGTAGCCCGTATCATCAAAACGTTGGATCATTTTAGCTAGATTTTCTTTACGTAAATTCGCTGTAGAATCATCCAGTAAAACATCCGGCAACAGCACAACGAAAGGAGAATCCCCCACGATTGGCTTGGCGCATAGTATCGCATGACCTAAGCCTTTCGCCTGCCCCTGACGTACCTGCATCACAGTGACATCGGGCGGACAGATGCTTTGTATTTCGCTTAGAAGCTGACGTTTCACGCGAGCTTCGAGCACTGCTTCCAGCTCGAAAGAAGTGTCAAAATGATTTTCAATCGCGTTTTTCGATGAATGCGTGACCAATACGATATCTTTAATCCCCGCCGCTACACATTCAGCAACAATGTACTGGATTAGGGGCTTATCGACCACGGGCAACATTTCTTTAGGGATAGCCTTGGTGGCGGGCAACATACGGGTCCCCAAGCCCGCTACCGGGATCACTGCCTTGAGTCTTGTTTGCATTTTCATTCCAATCCATCGTAGCGCTGCATTCATCTGCGCAGCGTGAATAAGGGGATTTAATCAGGCACGCTACCGCCCTTGGCTTGCAGCTACCAAAGTACTGTTAACGACGTGTCCACCCACGTCATCGCATGAGACAAGTAATTTTTATGCAACACGGCACTCATTCTTCGTTTGAACTGCAATGCTGTTCACAAAAAAATAAAAAAATCGATGCCTTTATAACCAAAAAATACTAGTTACTGCCGTTATATGACTAAGATTCTTATACTAATGTCTAAGTGATACAAGCCTTAGATTCCCCCAGTCAGCCGTTTTCAGAATAAGACTACTCATGCCACATCCCGATAAGAATCATAGCTTAAGAAAATTTTTTTAATGTTTTGATTTAAATAAATTTAATAAGGCGTTTCTTTTATGAGCACACGTCATCACGGTAAATATTTACTCCCCGCCCTTACCTCCTTTGGCCACGAGGTGATGGCCGATGTTTGTAGCCATTCCCCTGCTCTCATCCACGTCCTCTCGATTAGAGTTGAATTTTGCCGCCTCAGCGCCCATCATTCCCGTACGGCATAAGCCGTAGAACTTACAGGTGAAATTGGGCGTATGGAATGGATCGCTGATCCAACAATTTGGGCCGGCCTGGCCACATTGGTCGTGCTGGAAATCGTTCTGGGTATAGACAACCTTGTCTTCATCGCCATTCTGGCGGATAAACTACCAAAACAACAAAGAGATAAGGCTCGTGTCGTCGGTCTGTTGCTGGCGCTGGTGATGCGTCTGGCGTTGCTCGCCTCCATCTCGTGGCTGGCGACGCTGACCAAACCGATGTTCATCGTCGCAGAACACCCCTTCAGCGGCCGCGATCTGATCATGCTGGTAGGCGGGATATTCCTGCTGTTCAAAGCCACCATGGAGCTGAACGAGCGGCTGGAGGGCAAGGATGAAGAACAGCATGGCACACGCAAAGGCGCGCGCTTCTGGCCGGTGGTGGCGCAGATCGTGGTGCTGGATGCCGTCTTCTCGCTCGACTCGGTGATCACCGCGGTCGGCATGGTCGACCACCTGGCGGTGATGATGATCGCGGTCTGTATCGCCATCGGCCTGATGCTGCTGGCCAGCAAACCGCTGACGCGCTTCGTCAACGCTCACCCGACTATCGTCATTCTGTGCCTGAGCTTCCTGCTGATGATCGGTTTCAGCCTGGTGGCGGAAGGCTTCGGCTACCACATTCCGAAAGGCTATCTCTACGCGGCGATCGGCTTCTCGGTGATGATCGAAGCATTGAACCAACTGGCGCAGTTCAACCGCCGTCGTTTCCTGTCGAAGGTGCGGCCGCTGCGCGAGCGTACCGCCGAGGCGGTGCTGCGCATGCTGAGCGGCAAACATGAAGAAGCCGAGGTCGACAGTCATTCCGCCAATCTGCTGGCCGACAGCGACAGCGAAAACGGCGAGATCTTCAATCAGCAAGAGCGGCGCATGATCGAACGCGTGCTGGGTATGGCGCAGCGCACGGTCAGCAGCATCATGACCTCGCGTCACGACGTCGAATACCTTGAGCTGAACGATCCGCAGGAGAAGCTGACGCAATTGCTGGAGCGCAATCAACACACGCGCATCGTGGTGGTAGAAAGCAGCGCCAGCGATGAGCCGTTGGGCGTTATCCACACTATCGACGTCCTCAAACAGCAGCTGGCGCAGGCGCCGCTGGATCTGCGCGCGCTGATACGCCAACCGTTGATCTTCCCGGAACAGCTCACGCTGTTGAGCGCCCTTGAGCAATTCCGCCAGGCACAGACGCACTTTGCCTTTGTGGTCGATGAGTTCGGTTCCGTCGAAGGCATCGTCACCCTGACGGACGTGATGGAAACCATCGCCGGCAACTTACCGGAGGCCGGCGAAGAGGTGGATGCACGCCACGACATTCAGCAAAACGAGGACGGCAGCTGGATCGCCAACGGCTATATGCCGCTGGAAGATCTGGTGTTGTACCTGCCGATGCCGCTGGAAGAAAAGCGCGAATACCACACGCTGGCGGGGCTGCTGATGGAACACAGCCAGCGCGTGCCGCAAGAAGGCGAACAAATCACGATCGGTGACTACCTGTTCGAGCCGTTGGAGGTCAACAGCCACCGTATCCTGAAAGTGAAAATCACCCCGCCTCCCCCACCGGAGGACTACGAGGTTTAACATTGAGGCCGGGCATTGCCCGGCCTTGGTTTTACTGGGGAACCAGCAACTCCGTCGCCACGATCACCACCACCAGCCCGACAATCACCGGCACCGAAGTGCGCTTCACCACGTCGAACGGTGAGATTTTCGCCATGCCGGAGACCGCCACCACCACGCCGGAGACCGGCGACAGCGTGCGGCCGAGGTTAGACGCCTGCAGCATCGGGATCACCAGATAAGCCGGGTTAACGCCCATTTGCGCCGCCAGTTTCGGGATCAGTTCGACAAACGCATAGAACGGCGCATTGCCGGAGCCGGTGGTCATGGCCGCCAGCATGGTGATCACCACCAGCACCAACATCATGATCAAACCGCCGGTGCCGAACGACTGCGCCAGCCCGATCAACCCGCTGATAAAGCCGACGGTGCTCAACCCTTGCGCGAAGACCCCGGCGGCCACCAACAGCATGACCACGCTGGCGAATGCGTCCGCCATGCCGCGATAAGCCACTTCCAGGCCGCTGAATACCTGTTTCGCGCTGAAACTGCGCACGAACTCAATCAATGCCGCCAACAGTATGCAACCCACCAACACGGTAATGATGTGCAGCTCCGGTCCCCATTTGCCGTCGAAAATCAGCACGCCGAGGATCGGTGTAAACGGCAATATCGCGTAAAATCCCGGCGCATGGGTTTTGATTTCGCTGACGTCCATGATGTGATGCTGTTCATTGCTCTTTCTGTCGAGATAACGCTGCCAGAAAAAATGCGCCACAGCCATGCAGACAATGGCGGCAATCGAGATAGGCAGCGTGGTTTTGAACGCGAAGTCCACCAGCGGCATCTCCGCCGCTTTGGCCGCCAGCACCACGTCGCCGGAGGTCGGTGCCAGAATAATCGCCGCCGGCGAAGCGCAAATGGCAGCCGCCGCGCCGCGGCTGATGCCCACGTTCACCATCAACGGGAACAGCGTCGCCATCAGCAGCACGCCGAGGCCAGTGGCGGAAGAGACCGCCAGCGACATCAGGCAAGCGACAAAATACGCCGCCACCATCAGCAGATAAGGCGAATTGATCATCTGCAACGGGCGTGAGGCCAGCTTGACCACCACGTCGTTGGCGCCGATATGCGTCATGTAGGCGGCAAAGCCGCACAGCATCATGATCATCATGCCGAGATCGCCGCCGCGGCTCATCAGCAAAATCTTGACGTATTCGATCATGTCGGTCGCGCGCCAGCCGGTTGAGGCGGCGCCGGACGGCAACAGCGTTTTCCCCATCAGGGCGCTGATGCCGAGCAGCAGCAGCCCTCCCACCAACAAGACGCCGGTAGCGGAATATCCCTTGATAATATAACGGCCCACGCCCGCCGCGACTGCGGCGCCAATAAGGAGCTCTATCATGTTTCCTCAATCTGTTTTTTCATCATGTTGTAGAAGTCTGCCATGAACGCAGAATTTGTGATTGACTCTGCCTAAACATCGCACGAAAGGACATGACATTCATCAAGCTACGGTAGGAAATGACTCAAGGGGACAAAAAATTGTAGCGTTCACTATCTTGCCCGATGGGCAAGATAGTTTTTTTCTGCACGCAGACAACCTTATCCAGAAATGCGATGTTATGTCAGCGCGGAGGAGATCTGACGCTCTTTGCTTGCTGTCAGGCGTTTACCTAAAGCAATAAAAGGTTTTTCAATGATTGTATATGTCATGTATGACAGAACGACTGAAATGATTACGGTTGCACCTGGAACAACGACGTAGCTCAGCCAACCTTCGATCCCGAGTTGCTTTGCCTCATAAAGGACTAAATACAAAACAATCATATGAATCATATATACAGAGTAAGAGATCCGGCCCAAGAACAGAATGGGTTTACTATCAAGAACTCGAGTAAATATGGAGGCAGAGAAATACTGCTGTTTAGAAATCGCCACGTTAAAGGCAACAAGCCAAATAACGACTGGAATCGCATCTTTTTTTAACATCAACATCGCGATAATCGATGCAGTGACAAAAATGGCACGGCTTTTCCCTTTAGATAAACCGGGTTGGATATCCCGATAATAAAAGAATGAGATAAAACCGATGCAGAAGGCCAACAAGTTATTACCCAAATAGCCACCAGACAATATAAAGCCACCGGCAATCAAGATGACAAATATAGCGACCAATGCAACCAGATTCTTCTTCTCTTGCATGCCATTTATCAAAATAAAAAGCAATGGTGCGATAAGGTAAAATTGCCACTCAACCGAGACGCTCCAGGCTTGCCCGATGATAGTGTATGGCGCATCCTGTAAGACAGAACCGGGAATCAGCCCCTGAAGCAGCGAGTAGTGGGCAAGGCTATGCCATACGGGTTGCTGCAGAAACGCATCAATGAGTTCAAGGCGATGCGCCGTTGAAGGGGATACAGGAGAGCTGATTAGGACGCTTTGGGAAAAATTGATTAATAAGATAGAGGCCGTCAACGCAAAAATATATACGGGGAATATTCTAAAGAAGCGCTGAGCTAAATAAACGCCGTAGCTTTGCCTTTTATTATTAATCATAAAAAAGATAACAAAGCCACTTAGAATAATAAAAACATCCACGGCGTATGAATTTAGTATGGCCGGAGGCATTTTGCGTGAAATGAGAGGCAAGGCAGCCAACGCATGCCCCAATACAACCCACAAGGCCATGCAGCCTCGCAACCCCTCCAGTTCTTTAATATAGCGCATATAACCTACACAAATGAGAGTTGATAATATTCAATATTATATCGACATAAATAAATTAACAATAACACCATTAAAAATAAGAATTAGCCTAGTTACCAGCACCCATTCATCAAGAGAAACTTCCCCTGAGGAATCGTCGCCAGCCAGTAGCAATGGAAATCTACTGCATCATTATTAAGGTTTGACATCAAACAGCCTAATAGATTAAAAATATCGCTAGGCTTTGATGCCTACTGCTGGTAAGCAAACTGAGGTATTCAGTGGACAGGGCCCTTACGGTTATAACCTCAAGGACCCTTACCACCACCCCGAAAAATAATTTAGGCTTACAATAAAGAAGATAAAAGCCCATTATCGGTTATATTACAGCTTGTCGAGCAGCTTCTTCAGATCCTGACCTTCGCGCGAATCTTTGTTCTTTTCAGCCCATTTGTTCAGCGCATCTTTAGCCCGATCCTGCAGCGTTTTACGCAACACCTGATCGACCTGCAGTTGATAGTTGAGCTGTTGCCACGGCCCATAGACCCGCAGCGGGATCGGCGTTTTTTGCAGTTGCTCGATCAGCTCGCCGCGCCCTTGCCATCCGCCGGTGACGCGCACGTTAAGCGCCATATCGCACTGTTTGCCCGGCATATCGATGCTGCCGGCGCCGGTCAGCGCCAGCAAAGGAGAATCCGCCGTCAGACCGCTGAGCTTGATCGTGCCCTGATTCAGACTGGCCTGCGCCGAGACGTTTTTGACCTCGGTATAACGCTGATAGCTGTCTTGCCCGCGCACGCTGTTATCGTTGCGCGCCACAGCCTGCTGGATCAGCTGCTGAATGTTCAGGCCATGCAGCTGCGCATCCTGCATCGCCAGCTGCGCCGTACCGCGCCAGCGGCGCTCAAATGACTGTGAAGAGAGGCGATCGCCGGTCAAATCCCCTTTCATGCTGAATTTGCCGGTCAACATCTGCGGCATGTCGAAGGCTTTGAGCACCGTGCCCAGTTCAACCTGGTTCAGCGCCGGCTGCACGCTGATCACCGGTTTATTGCCGCGCGCGTCCAGCGAGCCCGGCAAGGAGAAATCACCGCCGGCCAATTGTCCGGCGAGTTTATGCAGCGTCAGCAGTCCGCGTTGGTTGTCCGCCACGACGGCCAACTGAGTGACGTTCATACCGCGATAGGTCAACTGCGCGGCCTGCAGATTCAACTGCGCATTGAAATCGCGCAGCGCCTCTAAATTCTGCTGCCGATCGTCAACCTGGCTGGCGATCACCGGCGCGGAAGTCACAGCGGGTTGTTCGGCGGTATTGGTGCTGGATTGCCAGCCGGAGAGCGCATCGAGATCGAGGTTAGCCGAATTGAGGTTCACCACATAGCCGGGCACCGCCCCCAGCGTGGCGCTGATATCGCCGGTCAATTGGCTGTTATTGGCACTGACGCTCAGCTGGCTGACGGCAATCTGCGCCGGCGTCTGCTGATAGACCACCTGCGCATTGCCCTCTCCCTGAATACCGCCGTTCGGAATATCAGCACCCGCCAGTTGATAATTGAACTGGGTGACTTTGGCGCCAATCTGGCGAGGGAACTGCTGCAAGTCGACATCGGCCGCCATGCTGAAAGTCAGGTCGCGCTGATCGCGATTGACCCGGCTGGAAAGTTCCAGCTGCGCCTGTCGCGTCTGCGTTTGTTGCAGGGTGAGATTGATATCCCGGACATTAATTTGCTCATTGTCGGCGCGCTGCCAAATCAGCAGACTGTCCACGACCCGCAGATTATCGATATCGAACTTCCAGGCTGCATCTGCCGCGTCTGTGCCAGTGCCGGCCGGCGCGATCGGGGCATCCATCTGCGAATGCTCTTCGCTATCGGGCGTGAGGAGAATGACGGCGTTTTTCAGCATCACCTGTTTCACAAACAGCTGATGCGACAGCAGAGGCAACAGTTTGACATCGAGGCGCATATTTTCCGCGCTCACTACCGGCGCTTTCGCGCCCGGCGCGGTCAGCGTCATGCGCCCGGCCAAAATGCTGAGCTGCGGCCAGATATGCCAGCGCAGGTCGCCTTCGAGCGTCAGCTGATAGCCGCTCTTCTGCTCGACCTTTTTGACCATGTAACCGCGAAAATCATTCGGATTGACCAGCAGTACCAGCGCGGACATCCCCGCCACCACAACCACCAGTAAAATCGCCAATGTCGTCAGTAATCTTCTCATGCCACCCTCTTGTCAGCGCCACACCGACGGTGCATCCCGCGCCGTTAGTCCTTGTCGATTCGACTGGCTACTGCGCCCTGCTGATCGCGATATTTTGCGTCCTGCCGGCTGTTGTATGGCCGGGCCGCCGGGCCGGACAACGGTTCAAAGCTCAAGGCCCCGATCAGCATGCCCGGCCGCAGCGCCAGCGGCAGCTTGCCGGAGTTGTAAAATTCCAGCACGATGCGTCCGTGCCAGCCCGGATCGATACGGTGCGCAGTGACGTGCACCATCAACCCGAGGCGCGCCAGAGAAGAACGGCCATCGAGCCAACCCACCAGATCGTCCGGCAGCGTCACGGATTCGAACGTCACCGCCAGGGCCAGCTCGCCGGGATGAAGGAAAAACGCCTCGCCTTCCGGCAGGACAATCTCGTCGCTCATCACGCGATCCAACGCAGCGCTGACTTCGTCTTTCGGCCCGCTCAGATCGATAAAAGGCGCGGTATGGCCGCTGAATACGCGGAACTGGTTGCCCAAACGGACATCTACTGTGGCCCCGTTGATGCGTTCGAGCGGCGGACGCGGGGAAATCACCAGTTTCTCGCTATCCAGCCAGGCTTCTATATCGCGGTCGCACAGTCTCATGTCTCTCTTCTCCATCAAAACGCGTAACTAAACAAAAATTGCCACACAACGGGCGAAAGGTCTACGCCGGGGTGCAAATAGTTGGCCGCCGGCCGGAAATACACATTCCCGGCCATTAAACGGCATTATTCAAAGAATTGGCTGATTTTGGCTTTCAGAATATCGATCGCGATGCGGTTTTTGCCGCCGCGCGGGACGATGATATCGGCGTATTGTTTGGAAGGTTCGATAAACTGCAGGAACATCGGGCGCACGGTCTTCTGGTATTGCGCCATCACCGAATCCATCGAGCGGCCGCGCTCGTTGACATCGCGCTTCATGCGGCGCATCAAGCAGATATCCAGCGGCGTGTCGACGAAGATCGAGAAATTCATCTCCTGGCGCAAGCGGATATCCGTCAGCAGCAAGATCCCTTCCAGAATAATGACTTTTTTAGGTTTCAGGTGGACGGTTTCTTTCTTGCGCGTGTGCTCGGTGTAGCTGTACAGCGGCAGTTCGATCGCTTTGCCGGCCTTCAGCATCTGCAAATGCTGGAACAGCAGGTTGTGATCCATGGCGCTCGGGTGGTCATAGTTGGTTTTGACCCGTTCTTCCATGGTCAGGTGACTCTGGTCTTTATAGTAACTGTCTTCTGGAATAACGCCGATGTGCTCATCGCCGACCTGCTCGCGGAGTTCGCGGTACAACGTGCTGGCAATAAGGCTTTTTCCGGAGGCAGATGCGCCAGCTATACCAATAATGACGCACTGATGCGGATTGTCAGTCATAAAATTAAAGACCTGATTTCGTAATGTGAAGGGAGGGAACTAAAACGCGACAATTATAGGGAGTCGTCGGGGTTTGCGCCACTGTATATTGCGCGACGGCGGGCGAATTCAGGCTATCGCGCCGTACCGGCGATATGACATTTTAAGAATCTCACGGCTAGGGCAATGCCCCGCAACAGGTTACACTCCTGCGCTGACTTAGGGACCCCGTAGTCTTTCATCGGAGAGTGATGTGCTGGATTGGTATTTTTTGACTTTTTTCGGCGACAGTATGCTGCTGCTGCCCTGCGCGCTGATTCTGTTTTTGTTGCTGATCGTGTTTCCCGCCACTCGCGCGGCAGGCTGGCAATGGGCGCTGATCTTCGGTTTCACCGGCGGGCTGGTCTGCCTGTCCAAGTTGGCCTTTATGGGCTGGGGCATTGGTAGCGCAAGTTATGACTTCACCGGATTCAGCGGCCATTCGGCCCTCGCCGCGAGCATCTGGCCGCCGCTGCTTTGGGCTTTAACCGGTCGATTTTCCCATCCAGTGCGCAGCATCGCGTTGTTGACCGGGTGGATATTGCCTTTCACCATCGGCGTGTCGCGCCTGGAAATCCGCGTGCATTCGGTATCCGAGGTGATCAGCGGGCTGATTTTAGGCTACCTGGCCAGCGCACTGTTTTTATGGTTGCAGCGAGGGAAAGCGCGACCACAGCTTGCCTGGTCGCATTTGGCCATTGCGCTGGCCTTGCCGTTGGCGCTGATGGGGCAGCGGCAGCCGGCCCCCACCCAGGGATTGCTGGAACATATCGCCAAAACGCTGGCGCAGATCGAACGCCCTTATATCCGTGCCGACCTGCACAAGCCTACCCGTACCCCATAAAAAAACCCGGCGTTAAGCCGGGTTCTTTCACTGCCGCAAACAGATTACAGCGCGCGGAACGCAATCTCCGTCGGGATCGCTTCACCCTGCCAATACATCTGCGCGGCCACGCGGCCGGCGAGCTGGCGATACCTCTCGGCGAATTCGCTCTCCGGGCGGCTGATCACCGTCGGCGTACCGCGATCCAGATCTTCACGCAGCGAGATATGCAGCGGCATCTGCCCCAGCAGACGGCTGTTATATTTCTGCACCAGCTTCTCGGCGCCGCCGGTACCGAAGATCGGCTCATGGTGGCCGCAGTTGCTGCAGATATGCACGCTCATGTTCTCGACAATGCCCAATACCGGCACATGCACTTTCTCGAACATTACGATGCCTTTGGCGGCATCCAGCAAGGCGATATCCTGCGGCGTGGTGACCACCAGCGCGCCGGTAACCGGAATGTTCTGCGACAGCGTCAGTTGGATGTCACCGGTGCCCGGCGGCATGTCCAGCACCAGGTAATCCAGATCCGGCCACAGCGTATCCTGCAGCAGCTGCATCAGCGCCTTGCTGGCCATCGGGCCGCGCCACACCATGGCGTTGTCGTCGGTCACCAGATAACCGATGGAGTTGGTCGCCAGCCCGTGCGCCATGATCGGCGCCATATGCTGACCGTCCGGCGAGGTCGGCCGCTCGTGTTCGGTGCCCAGCATGTTGGGGATCGACGGGCCGTAAATGTCGGCGTCCAGAATGCCGACCTTGGCCCCTTCGGCGGCCAGCGCCAGCGCCAGGTTGACGGCGGTGCTGGATTTCCCCACTCCGCCTTTGCCGGAGCTGACGGCGATGATGTTGCGCACGCCTTTGATCCCGGCCTGCGCGTTGGCGCGCTTCAGCGTCGTGATATCGTGTTTCAGCTTCCAATCGATGGCGCCGGCGCCGGTCACGCGCAGCAGTTCAGGGCCGACGCTCGCCTGCAGCGCTTCAAAGCCGCTCTGCCAGGCAAAGGGCATCGTCAGTTCGATATGCAGTACATCGTCCAGCAACGCGCAGTGATGGATAGCCTTCAATGCGGTCAGGTTGTTTTTCAACGTCGGGTGTTCAAAGGCGGCCAGTACACCGGTCACCAGGGCGCGCAGAACTTCGGGGTTGGTCTGCTCAGGGGATTTTGCGTTCATCCCGGCTCCTTGATTTTGAATGGGTAGCTTCCGGCTAAGCATACCAGAACTGCGCGGCGGCTGGCGCGTATAACCTGTAAGAAACCGCCCTAGCAGCGAAGGGCGCGATCGGTTAACATCGAAGGCCCTTTTATTCATTACAGAAAGCAAGTTCTCACTATGGCTCAAGTCGCGAAAAAATTATTGGTGACGTGCGCGCTACCGTACGCAAATGGTTCCATCCATCTCGGCCACATGCTCGAGCACATCCAGGCGGATATCTGGGTGCGTTACCAACGAATGCGCGGCCACGAAGTGCATTTCATCTGCGCGGACGACGCGCACGGCACGCCGATCATGCTGAAAGCGCAGCAACTGGGCGTTAAACCGGAAGAAATGATCGCGGAGATGAGCCAGGAGCACCAACAGGATTTCGCCGGCTTTGGCATCAGCTATGACAACTATCATTCGACCCATAGCGATGAAAACCGTGAGCTGTCCACCCTGATTTACAGCCGCTTGAAAGAAAACGGGTTTATCAAGAACCGCACCATTTCTCAGCTGTACGATCCGGAGAAAGGCATGTTCCTGCCGGATCGTTTCGTGAAAGGCACCTGCCCGAAATGCAAATCGCCGGATCAGTACGGCGACAACTGCGAAGTGTGCGGCGCCACCTACAGCCCGACGGAACTGATCGATCCGAAGTCCGTAGTTTCCGGCGCGACGCCGGTGATGCGCGACTCCGAGCACTTCTTCTTCGACCTGCCGGCCTTCAGCGAAATGCTGCAGGCGTGGACGCGCTCCGGCGCGCTGCAGGAGCAGGTAGCGAACAAGATGCAGGAGTGGTTCGAATCCGGCCTGCAGCAGTGGGACATCTCCCGCGATGCGCCTTACTTCGGCTTCGAAATCCCGGATGCGCCTGGCAAATACTTCTACGTCTGGCTGGACGCGCCGATCGGCTACATGGGCTCCTTCAAGAACCTGTGCGACAAGCGCGGCGATCTGGACTTCGACGAGTTCTGGCGCAAAGACTCCACCACCGAGCTGTACCACTTTATCGGCAAGGACATCGTCTACTTCCACAGCCTGTTCTGGCCGGCGATGCTGGAAGGCAGCCAGTTCCGCAAACCGAGCAACCTGTTCGTGCACGGTTACGTGACGGTGAACGGCGCCAAGATGTCCAAGTCGCGCGGCACCTTCATCAAGGCCGGCACCTACCTGCAGCACCTCGACGCCGACTGCCTGCGCTATTACTACGCCGCCAAGCTCTCTTCACGCATTGACGACATCGATCTCAATCTGGAAGACTTCGTGCAGCGCGTCAACGCCGACATCGTCAACAAGGTGGTGAACCTGGCTTCGCGCAACGCCGGCTTTATCAACAAGCGCTTCGGCGGCAAGCTGGCCGACACCCTGGCCGATCCGGCGCTGTACCAGACCTTCGTCGACGCGGCCCAGAGCATCGCCGAAACCTACGCCGCCCGCGAGTTCAGCCGCGCCATCCGCGAAATCATGGCGCTGGCCGATCTGGCCAACCGCTATGTGGATGAGCAGGCGCCGTGGGTGGTGGCGAAGGAAGAAGGCCGCGACGCCGATCTGCAGGCCATCTGCTCGATGGGCATCAACCTGTTCCGCGTGCTGATGACTTACCTTAAGCCGGTGTTGCCTTCGCTGACCGAACGCGCCGAAGCGTTCCTCAACGCCGAGCTGAGCTGGGACGCGATCCCGCAGCCGCTGCTGGGCCATCAGGTGAACGCATTCAAAGCGCTGTTCAACCGCATCGATCTGGACAAGGTCAACGCGATGGTCAGCGCCTCGAAAGAAGACATGGCCGCCGCCAAGCCGGTGACCGGTCCGCTGGCTGACGATCCAATCCAGGAAACCATCACCTTCGACGACTTCGCCAAGGTCGACATGCGTATCGCCCTGATCAAGAGTGCCGACTTTGTCGAGGGCTCCGACAAGCTGCTGAAGCTGCAGCTGGATCTGGGCGGCGAATCGCGCCAAATCTTCTCCGGCATTCGCTCCGCTTACCCGGACCCGAAAGCGCTGGAAGGCCGTCTGACCATCATGGTCGCCAACCTGGCGCCGCGTAAAATGCGCTTCGGCGTGTCAGAAGGCATGGTGATGGCGGCAGGCCCTGGCGGGAAAGAGATCTTCCTGCTGAGCCCGGACAGCGGCGCGCAGCCTGGCATGCAGGTCAAGTAATCGCGCAGATGCGCGGCGTAGGGAGGGTCGAGCTTGCTCGGCCCTTTTTTTTTATTGCCCCAACCCCCACGTTATAAGCATGAAGAAAAAGTCATAACCGCCCTGATTCCCCTGCCCGCCGCATCCGGCTATGATGCTCCGAAACCCAAAATAGACGTCCAGACAGAAAGACTGCTATAACAGACCTTCACCGGGATCGTTTCCCTGCTTTTTTGGAGCCTATAATAATGAAAAACCTCAAGACTTCGCTGCTCGCCCTCAGTCTGTTGTCCGCCCTGCCGCTGCAGGCGGCGGAAAACGCCACCGTACCCGCCGCCATCGCTCAGCATCAGGGGCCGGTGCGCATCGCGGTGATCCGCAACCTCGGATCCGACGACAACACCACGCAATTTTTGGCGGGCGCCATTCAGGAAGGGCGCAAGCTGGGCTTTAAGGTGGATACCTTCCTCAGCAATGGCGACGACGCGCGCTTCCAGGACTTCGTCAATCAGGCTATCAGCCAGAAATATGACGGCATCATTCTCTCGCAGGGGCGAGCCCCCTATTCCACCGACCTGGTCAAGCGCATCGCGGCGGCCGGCATCGCCGTCGCGGCTTTCGATACCGACGTCAGCGGCAGCGTTCCCGGCGTCACCGTCTCGCAGCAGGACGACGCTTCACTGGCCAATGCCTCCTTCGGCCAACTGGTGAAGGATTTCAACGGCCAGGCCAATATTGTCAAGCTGTGGGTGGCCGGCTTCCCGCCGATGGAGCGCCGTCAGGCCGCTTATCAGCAGTTGCTGAAACAGCATCCGGGCATTCATGAGCTGGAATCGATCGGCGCGGTCTCATCCGACGTGCAGGGCGATACCGCCAACAAGGTGGGCGCGGTGCTGGCGAAATACCCGAAAGGCAAGATCGACGCCATCTGGGGCACCTGGGACGCCTTTACCCAAGGGGCTTACAAGGCGTTGAAAGAGAACGGCCGCACCGAAATCAAGCTGTACAGCATCGATATCTCCAATCAGGATTTACAGCTGATGCGCGAGGCCGGCAGCCCGTGGCAGGTCAGCGTGGCGGTGGATCCGAAGCTGATCGGCGCGGTCAACCTGCGCCTGGTGGCCAACAAGATCGCCGGGGAAAGCACGCCGGACAACTATCAGTTCAAAGCGGCGGTCATTCCGCAGGCGCTGCTGCTGGCGCAGCCGGGGCCGGTCAACGTCGCCGGCCTGGCGAAGATCATCCCCGGCTGGGGCAGCAGCAGCGATTTCGTTCAGCCGTGGTTCGCCACGCTGCAGGCCGAACACGGTAAATAATGCTGTTTTTCACGAGGCTGCCGACGCAGCCTCTGTTTTTCAGATAAATATCGGCAGCCCCCTTCCGTCCCCGCCAAAATGCGCTATGTTATCTGCATCGCCCAATAACTGTATGCATAAACAGGTTTCAAATGAAGGGATTCCCCTCGCTGATCAACGTACTGCTGGCCAGTTCGCTGGTGTTGACCATCGGCCGCGGCGTCACGCTGCCGTTCATCACCATCTACCTCACCGAGCACTTCCAGCTGTTGCCGAAAAGCGTGGGCGTGATCCTGGGCGTCAGCCTCACCCTCGGCATCATCGCCAGCCTGTACGGCGGCTATCTGGTGGACAAATTCAGCAAAAACCGCCTGATCCTGCTGTCGATTTTATTGTTCGCGCTGAGTTTCTTCGCCATTCCCTGGATCCCGCGTCCCGGCGGCGTGATCGTGGTGCTGGCGATCCTGCATACCTGTTATTCGGTGCTGAGCATCACCATTAAGGCCTGTTTCGCCGATTGGCTGCCGGTCGAGCAGCGCATCAAGGCTTTCTCAATCAACTACACGCTGGTCAACGTCGGCTGGGCGATCGGCTCTGCGCTCGGCGTTCTGGTGGCCGGGCTGAGTTCGCTGCTGCCGTTCTACCTGTCAGGCGGCCTGGCGCTGGCGACGGTGACGGCGCTGAGCCTGCGCTTGCGCGGTGGTGAACAGCGCCCGGCACCCAGCGCCGCCGCACCGGCCGCGCTGGCCAACTTCCGTCAAACGCTGGCCATCTTGCGAAGCGATCGACGGCTGATCTACTTCACCCTCGGCAGCACGCTGGGCGCGGTGGTGTTCGGTCAGTTCACGGGCTATCTGTCGCAGTACCTGATCACCGTCTCCAGCGCCGAGTTCGCCTACAAAATCATCGGGTTGGTGATGATCGTCAACGCCGGTATCGTCATCGCCCTGCAATACCTGCTCAGCCGCGGCATGCGCCAGGAGAATATGCTGCGCTGGTTGGCGCTGGGCACGCTGTTTTTCATCGTCGGGCTGCTCGGTTTTATGGTGGCCGGCCAGGCGGTCTGGCTATGGCTGGCGGCGATGGCGGTGTTTACCTTAGGCGAGATCATCGTTATCCCGGTGGAATACATGTTCATCGACTTTATCGCGCCGCCGCACCTGAAAGGCAGCTACTATGGCGTACAGAACCTCAGCGCATTGGGCGGCGCCATCAACCCGGTGCTGTGCGGGGTCATGCTCAGCTACGCCGCGCCGCCGCTGATGTTCGTGATGCTGATCGTCGCCGCGCTGCTCAGCCTGCTGTTTTTCTTCCTCGGCCATCGTTTGGCTGAACGTTCTGCGGCAACGGCCGAAGACGCGCGCTGACCCTGCCTGCAACTCTCAAAGCAGGATGTCAACCCGCCGATCGCGCATGGCAGGCATAGCGAGAATTCATAGTGCGATCTGTGGCGTGGCTCACAGTTTAATTGTATGATGAATGCGTCAGTTAAACGGGAAAAGACAATGGCCAACGTGCTCACACTGTGCTGGAAATACCTCAGGGCCCTGCTCCTCATCTACCTGTGTCTGTTCGTCGGCAACGCAGTGGCGGCGCTGCTGCCTTTCGCCATTCCCGGCAGCATCATCGGCATGCTCTTGCTGTTCGCGCTGCTCTCCACCCAGATCCTGCCGGCCAAATGGGTTAAACCCGGCTGTCATTTGCTGATCCGCTACATGGTGCTGCTGTTCGTGCCGATCGGCGTCGGCGTGATGAAATATTACGACCAGATCGTCGCGCATCTGGGCCCGCTGGTCATTTCTTGCCTGATCAGCACGCTGATGGTGCTGGTGGTGGTCGGCTATACCTCACACTATTTTCACCGCGAGCGCCGCATTGCCGGCAAGCCCGACGACACGGAGGGCAACTCATGATCCACGAAATCTGGTGGTCGCTGCCGCTGACGCTGGCGGTCTATTTCGCCGCGCGCTGGCTGGCGCGCAAGTTGAACATGCCGCTGCTCAATCCGCTGCTAGTGTCCATGGCGGTGATCATCCCGCTGCTGCTGCTCAGCGGCATTTCCTATGAGCGCTACTTCCAGGGCAGCAGGATCCTCAACGATCTGCTGCAGCCGGCGGTCGTCGCGCTGGCCTTCCCGCTGTATGAGCAGTTGCACCAAATCCGCGCGCGCTGGAAGTCGATTATCACGGTGTGCTTCATCGGCAGCCTGACCGCCATGATCAGCGGCGGCGCCATCGCCCTGTGGTTGGGCGCCACGCCGGAAATCGCCGCCTCTATCTTGCCGAAATCGGTCACTACACCGATCGCGATGGCCGTCGCGGACTCGCTCGGCGGCATTCCGGCGATCAGCGCGGTTTGCGTTATTTTCGTCGGCATCCTCGGCGCCGTGTTCGGCCACACGCTGTTCAACCTGTTGAAAATCACGACCCCCTCGGCGCGTGGCCTGGCGATGGGCACGGCTTCCCACGCGCTGGGCACCGCGCGCTGCGCGGAGATGGACTATCAGGAGGGCGCCTTCGGCTCGCTGGCGCTGGTGATCTGCGGCATCATCACCTCGCTGCTGGCGCCGTTTGTGTTTCCGGTGCTGTTGCATCTGTTCGGTTGATCAGGATGAAACTTGCGATACATCTCGCATTTACGCCTTTTATTACATTGATTTCATCATTTAAGAGATATTGATCACACTTTAATGTCTCTGGCCTGCCTAGAATGTGATCCCGTTAACCTGTAGAGAGACCTTCCATGCATCCGCGTTTTCACACCGCTTTCAGCGCACTGCCCGCGACACTGCAATCCGCCCTGCAGCCCTATCTGGACGCGTCCGACTTTCCGGCGATGTTCACGGCCGAGCAAGCGGCGGCGATCCGCTCAGGTTGCGGGTTGGACGATGACGCGCTGGCATTCGCGCTGCTGCCGCTGGCGGCGGCCTGCTCGTTAACCCCGATATCGCATTTCCACGTCGGCGCCATCGCGCGCGGGCAAAGCGGCAATCTCTATTTCGGCGCCAATATGGAATTCAGCGGCGCGCCGCTGCAGCAATCCGTACATGCGGAACAAAGCGCAGTGACTCACGCCTGGCTGCGCGGCGAAAAAGCGCTGGCCTCGATCACCGTCAACTATACGCCGTGCGGCCACTGCCGCCAGTTTATGAATGAGCTGAACAGCGGCGGCGCGCTGCAAATCCGTTTACCTGGCCGCGCGCCGGCCACGCTGGCGGACTATCTGCCGGACGCCTTCGGCCCGAAAGATCTGGATGTCGCTTCACTGCTGATGGACGAGGTCAATCACGGGCATCAACTGCCGCTGAACGATGCGCTGACGCAAGCGGCGCTGGCGGCGGCCAACCGGAGCCACGCGCCGTACAGCAACGCCCACAGCGGCGTGGCGCTGGAAACGGCAGACGGCAATATCTACGCCGGCCGCTATGCGGAAAACGCCGCTTTTAACCCGAGCCTGCCGCCGCTGCAGGCCGCGCTGATCCTGCTGAACCTCTCCGGCGGCGACTGCCGAGCTATCCGTCGCGCCGTCCTGGCCGAGCCGCAGGACGCGAGCATCAGCCAATGGGACGCCACCCGCGTCACCCTGGCGGCGCTGGGTTGCCAAAACGTCAGCCGCGCCGCCTTCTAAGCGCACGACGGCGGGGCCATCCGGTTCCGCCGTTAACAGCACCGCCCGCCAAATACAATGCCCCGACGCCGCCAGAGACACTTTCTTTAGTTAAAAAATCATTTGATTGTCGATAATTACGCCAACCTGGTTCATCATCGGGCAACAAATGCTGTACATCTTCTCTTTATCTTTTAGGATCGTCGGCAATACAGTTATCTGATACGTGAAGAGTAAAACTGATGGAACTAGAATACGAAAGCAAACGCCCGCTCTACATCCCTTACGCCGGCCCGATTCTGCTGGAATTTCCGCTGCTGAACAAAGGCAGCGCTTTCACCGAGGAAGAACGTAGCCACTTCAACCTGCACGGCCTGCTGCCGGAAGCGGTGGAGACCATCGAAGAACAGGTGGAACGCGCCTACCGTCAGTATCAGGATTTCAAGAACGATAACGATAAGCACATCTACCTGCGCAACATCCAGGACACCAACGAAACCCTGTTCTATCGCCTGCTGGACTCGCACCTGAGCGAGATGATGCCAATCATCTACACCCCGACCGTCGGCGAGGCCTGTGAGCACTTCTCCGATATCTACCGCCGCGCGCGCGGGCTGTTCATCTCCTACCCGAACCGCGATCGCATCGATGACATGCTGCAAAACGCCACCAAGCAGAACGTCAAGGTGATCGTGGTGACCGACGGCGAACGCATTCTCGGCCTGGGCGACCAGGGCATCGGCGGCATGGGCATTCCCATCGGCAAGCTGTCGCTGTATACCGCCTGCGGCGGCATCAGTCCGGCCTATACCCTGCCGGTAGTGTTGGACGTCGGCACCAACAACCCGCAGCGCCTCAACGATCCGCTGTACATGGGCTGGCGCCATCCGCGCATCTCCGGCGAGGAATACCACGCCTTCGTCGAAGAGTTTATTCAGGCGGTCAAACGCCGCTGGCCGAACGTGCTGCTGCAGTTCGAAGACTTCGCGCAGAACAACGCCACCCCGCTGCTGAACCGCTACCGCGACGAGATCTGCTGCTTTAACGACGACATCCAGGGCACCGCCGCGGTCACCCTCGGCAGCCTGATCGCCGCCAGCCGCGCCGCCGGCAGCCAGCTGCGCGATCAGACCGTCACCTTCCTCGGCGCCGGTTCCGCCGGCTGCGGCATCGCCGAACAGATCATCGCGCAGATGAAGTCCGAGGGGTTGAGCGAAGACGAAGCGCGCGCCCGCGTATTCATGGTTGACCGTTTCGGCCTGCTGACCGACAAACTGCCGAACCTGCTCGACTTCCAGAGCAAGCTGGTGCAGAAGAGCGACAACCTGGCCGGTTGGGAAACCGCCAGCGACGCCATCTCGCTGCTGGACGTGGTGCGCAACGCCAAGCCGACCATTCTGATCGGCGTTTCCGGCCAGCCAGGGCTGTTTACCGAAGAGCTGATCCGCGAGATGCACAAGCACTGCGAACGCCCTATCGTGATGCCGCTGTCCAACCCAACCTCGCGCGTGGAAGCCCGTCCGGAAGACATCATTAACTGGACCGACGGCGCCGCCCTGGTCGCGACCGGCAGCCCGTTCGCGCCGGTAAGCTACAAAGAGCAGCTGTACCCGATCGCTCAGTGCAACAACTCCTACATCTTCCCGGGCATCGGTTTGGGCGTGCTGGCCTCCGGCGCCACCCGCGTCACCGACGCCATGCTGATGGCCGCCAGCCGCGCGCTGGCGGATTGTTCGCCGCTGGCGACCGACGGCCACGGCGCGCTGCTGCCGAATATCGACGATATTCAGGGCGTATCGAAGTGCATCGCCATGGAAGTGGGCAAAGCGGCGCAGCTGCAGGGTGTGGCGATCGTCACCTCCGAAGACGCACTGTCGAAAGCCATCGAGCACAACTTCTGGCGGCCGCAGTACCGCAGCTATAAGCGCACCTCGTTCTGATTGACGCGCTGAAATGACCCAGCCCGGCTTCGCCGGGCTTTTTTGTGCGGCAAAACCGCCGAAAAATGCGGCGACGCGCGTGCTTCAGGCGGTTCGCGTCTTGCGTCGGTCGGTCAGGTAAAGTAGCCTTGATCCATCTTTTTCAGCCCGGCGCGCGTAAGGCAACAACATGTGGAAACGCCTGATAATCAGCCTGTTCATCATCATTGCGGTGTTGATGGGCTCGGCTATTGCGCTCGATCGCTGGATCAGCTGGAAAACCGCGCCTTACGTCTACGACGAACTGCAGGAATTACCGCATCGCCAGGTCGGCGTAGTGCTCGGCACCGCCAAGTATTATCGCACCGGCGTGATCAACCAGTACTACCGTTACCGCATTCAGGGAGCGATCAACGCCTATAACAGCGGCAAGGTGAAATACCTGCTGCTGAGCGGCGACAATGCCCAGCAAAGCTATAACGAACCGATGACCATGCGCCGCGATCTGATCGCCGCCGGCGTGGCGCCGAGCGATATCGTGCTGGATTACGCCGGCTTCCGCACCCTGGATTCCATCGTGCGCACCCGCAAGGTGTTCGACACCAACGATTTCATCATCATCACCCAGCGCTTCCACTGCGAGCGCGCGCTGTTTATCGCCCTGCACATGGGCATTCAGGCGCAGTGTTACGCGGTGCCGTCGCCAAAGGACATGATGACGGTGCGCGCCCGCGAGATCTTCGCCCGTCTGGGCGCGCTGACCGATCTGTACATCCTCAAGCGCGAACCGCGCTTCCTCGGCCCGCTGATCCCGATCTCCGCCATGCACACTGTGCCGGAAGACGCCCAGGGTTATCCCGCCGTGTCACCGGAACAGCTGGTTGAGTTGGAGCACAAGCTGAAAGAAGAGAAGCAGAAAGCCAAACAGCCCTGACGCGGCAAACGCCCAAAAAAAAGCCGGAAAAATAGGCCTAATGCCGGTCACTTAAGCCTGACTGGTATTTTTTATCCAGTCTCTTTACGTGACGTGCAGGATGAATTGCCGTAAATCCCCCGAATTTCTCTGTTACTACAATGAACGGCAATTGGAGGGGCCGAAGGCGCGGCCCCTCCACCCGCGCCCTTGCTTAACACCGTCTGTCCGCTGTGCGGAAATTACTCGGCCCACCCTGGGCCTCGCCCCTTCGGGGCCGCTGCAAGCAGCGTTCAAATCTGCTCCCGGCAGATTTGTCCTCGCCGCGTCTGCATTGTCGGGCGGGTCGGCTGCGACAAACGTCCCTGTTAGTCTCGCCTCAACCGGCCTTCCCTGGCCGGTTGCCCCTGACAATGCCGTCTTGCTCGGCAGCCGGTGATGCGCGCCTAAGGTCAACACCCGAGCTGGCAGCTACCGGGCAACCTGTCCCTTATGAGGTTATGACAGAGAAGAGAAATCGGAGATGAGCACGGTATTGGACGCCCTTGAAGACGCCGAACGCAGGCATAGCGCATTAGGAGAAACCGCCATGGACGGCGGTTCCAGGTGAGACAGGCAGGGACGCCTGTCGCAACCGGCCTCAATGCGGTATGGCGGAGAGAGGACAAATCTGCCTGGAGCAGATTTGAACGCTGCTTGCAGCGGCCCCGAAGGGGCGAGGCCCAGGGATGGGCTGAGTAACGTTGGCAAAGCCAACCGTCTGATAGGGCAAAGGCGCGGGTTGCCAGGGGCCGCGCCTTCGGCCCCTGGCTCGGTCGAGGTGCTGGAGCCTCATGATGCACCTCTCATTTATCGACCGAAAACGACTCGAGTACTTCAAAAAAACGCTAACTGACCAGCATTAGGCAATAGGCCGGCCTTGTCGTCTGTGCTGCGGTAAATCTACTTCTTCTTGGCGTATTTCAACGAGTCCAGCGCCACAGCGAAGATGATGATGCTGCCCTTGATGATGTACTGCCAGTACGGGTTGATGCCGATATAGGTCAGGCCGTAGTTGATGACGGTAAAGATGATCACCCCGGTCACCACGCCCCACACCGTCCCCACCCCGCCGGCAAACGAGACGCCCCCCACCACGCAGGCGGCGATGGCGTCCAGCTCATACATAAAACCGAGGTTGTTGGTGGCGCTGCCGATGCGCCCCGCTTCCAGCAAGCCGCCGAAGGCATAGAACACGCCGGACAGCGCATAGATCATGATCAGGTTCAGCGGCACGTTGACGCCGGAGACCTTGGCCGCTTCCGGGTTGCCGCCGATGGCGAAGATGTTCTTGCCGAAGCGGGTCTTGGTCCACAGGATCCAGACGAAAATGATGGCGATCAGCGCATAGAAGGTGATGTACGACAGCTTGAAGTCGCCGAAGCGCAAAAAGCCTTGGGCAAAGGTGGAGAACTTCGGATCGAAGCCCGCGACCGGCGACGCGCCGACCGAATCGTAATACAGCGAGTTGATGCCGTAGACGATGATCATGGTGCCCAACGTGGTGATGAACGGCGTCACGTTGAGGTAGGCGATAATCAGGCCGTTAACCAGACCGATCACCGCGCCGACCGCACACACCAGCAGGATGACCACGGGAATCGACCAGGTTTCCATGTGCGGGAACACTTTGTTGACGTTATCCATCGACTGCAGCAGCGTGGCCGCCACCACCGCCGCCAGCCCCACCTGCCGCCCGGCGGACAGGTCGGTGCCCTGGGTCACGATCAGCCCCGCCACGCCCAGCGCGATGATGATGCGCACCGAAGACTGCGTCAGGATATTGCTCAGGTTCATCAGGCTGAGGAAAGTGGGGTCCTGAATGATGATGATGCCCAACAGCACCAGCAACACCACGTAAATGCCGCCTTCCTTGAAATAGGTAAATAAGGTTTTTTTATTTAGCGCGTTCATAATTCGAATCCTTAAAGGTGCAGGGAGGCAAGACGTAAGATTTCATTTTGCGAGGTCTGTTTGGTGTTAACGATGCCCGCAACCTGGCCGTTGCTCATCACCAAAATGCGGTCGGTGATCCCCAAAAGCTCCGGCATTTCGGACGAGACGATAATGATCCCCTTGCCCTTCTTCGCCAGCTCGGTCATCAGCTGATAGATCTCGAACTTGGCGCCCACGTCGATGCCGCGCGTCGGTTCATCCAGCATCAGGATCTCCGGCTGCGTCAGCAGCCAACGGCCGATGATCACCTTTTGCTGATTGCCGCCGGACAGCGAGCCGATATGGGTGTGATGCCCCGGCGTTTTCACCCGCATGGCGTCGATCACCCACTGGGTGTCGCTCTTCATCCGCGCGTTGTCCAGCAGGCCGAGCTTGTTTTTATAATTGCGGATGTTGGAGATCAGCGAGTTGAAACCCACGTCGAGGTAGGCGTAAATCCCGGTGGATCGGCGCTCTTCGGTCACCAGCGCGAAACCGTGGTTAATCGCTTCGTTGGCGCTGTGGTTGTCGATCGCCTTGCCGTGCAGCTTGATAGTGCCCGCCACCTTCTCGCGAATGCCGAACAGCGTCTCGACGATGTCGGTGCGCTTGGCGCCCACCAGCCCGGCGATGCCGAGGATCTCGCCCTGGTGCAGATCGAAGGACACATCGCGGATCGAAGGCTGGCGCAGCGACGTCAGGTTCTTCACCTCGAGGATCACCTCACCCGGCGTGTTCTGCCTGTCGGGGAAACGCTGGCTCAGCGAGCGGCCGACCATCATGGCGATGATCTTGTCCATATCCAGCCCTTCCAGCGGCTGGGTGGCGATCCACTGGCCGTCGCGCAGCACCGTTATCTCGTCGCACAGCTGGAAGATCTCTTCCATCTTGTGCGAGATATAGACGATGCCGCAGCCGCGCTCTTTCAGCTTGCGGATGATGGTGAACAGGTGATTGACCTCTTTCTCCGTCAACGAAGAGGTCGGTTCGTCCATGATGACGATCTTGGCGTCATAGGAAAACGCTTTGGCGATCTCGATCATCTGCATCTGCGACACCGACAGGTTGCCCACCTTTTCGCGCGGGTTGATGTCGATATCCAGCTCGTCGAAGATCGCCTGAGTGTCTTTGAACATCTTGTCCTGATCGACGAACAGGCCTTTGGTCGGGTAGCGTCCCAGCCACATGTTGTCCATCACGGTGCGCTGCAGCACCAGGTTCAGCTCCTGATGCACCATGGAAACGCCGTGCTCCAGCGCTTCCTTCGAGCTCTTGAAGTCGATTTCCCGGCCCTGAAATACAATGCTGCCGCTGTCTTTTTTGTAAATGCCGAACAGGCATTTCAACAACGTCGATTTCCCCGCGCCGTTCTCCCCCATCAGGGCGTGAATGGAGTGCGGACGGACGCGTAAATTGACATTGTCCAAGGCTTTGACGCCGGGAAATGACTTACAAATATCCGTCATTTCCAGCAAAAATTCGCGTGAGCTATCGGCCATAAATACACCTGGCTTAACGATCTTGCAGTCGTAAACATCCCCGCCGGCGGTATCCCTGGTGTTGGCGCCGCAGGCGGGGTCTTAGCGGGATCTCAATTCTTATTTAATGAACTGAGACAGGTTGTCTTTATCTACGCCGACGTAAGGGATACGCACGACTTTATTTTCGATTTTATATTGGGTGCCTTCGGTGGCCGGTTTGCCCGCCGCCAGGTTTTTCGCCAGCTCGAAGGTGGCCTTCGCCTGATTGTCGGCGTCATTCAGCACCGTGCCCGCCATCGCGCCGGATTTCACCAGCGCCAGCGCTTCAGGCAGCGCATCCACGCCGAACACCGGAATACTGGTCTTGTTGTGCGCTTTCAGCGCTTCCACCGCGCCCATCGCCATGGCGTCGTTGTTGGCGATCACCACTTCGATCTTGTTGGCGTTCGGGCCGGAGAGCCAGGCGTCCATCTTGTCTTTCGCCTGCGCGGTATCCCACATCGCGGTATCCAACTGCAGCTGTTGGGTCTTGATGCCTTTCTCGTTCAGCGTTTTCACCACGTAGGTGGTGCGCGCTTCGGCATCCGGGTGGCCCGGCTCGCCCTTCAGCAGCACGAATTGGATCTGGCCGTCTTTGTTCAGATCCCAGGCCGGATTGGCTTTCCAGTGTTTGGCGATCAGTTCGCCCTGGATCACGCCGGACTCTTTGGAATCGGTGCCGACGTAATACGCCTTGTCATAGCTGTCCAGCGCTTTGCGGGAAGGTTCTTTGTTGTAGAACACCACTGGGATATCGTTTGCGCGCGCCTTATCGATAACCACCGGCGCCGCGGCCGGGTCGACCAGGTTGATCGCCAGCGCTTTCACGCCCTTGGCCAGCAGCACGTCGATCTGATCGTTCTGTTTGGACTGATCGTTCTGCGAGTCATTCATCAACAGGGTAACGTCCGGTGAAGCCTTGGCGTCTTTCTCGATCGCTTTGCGCACCACCGACATGAAGTTGTCGTCGTATTTGTAAATCGTGACGCCAATACGGGTATCAGCATGGGCTGCGGCGCCAAACATCATGGCAGCGGCCATGGCGGCCAGGGTGAAAACCTTCTTATTCATTGTCAATCTCCGGTTCTGTGTAGGGTATTACTCGTCTTTGAGCCAATGGTCACCGGCAGTGCGCGCACCCCAGGCCAGGCGATTTCCACTCAACACCTGTCGTCCGTGGATCTTGTTATTTCCGAGAAATGCTGTGTCAGCGCGAGATAAACGGTTACAGCGGCAAGGGCCTTTGCGCCTGAAAACGCCTAGAGCATAGACGGCGTGATGTTAATATTCTGTGAATTTTCTCACAGATTGAAAACGGTTACACAAGATTAAATCGTCAGAGAGTGACCGTCGCCTCACTTTGCCAGGGGGCGACAGAATGGCGCCGCACCAGCGTCGGCATGAACAGATGGCTCGCCTGCGGCTCCGCCAGGCCTGCTGCGCCCTGTAATGCCAGCTCGGTCGCCAACGTGGCCATCGAAACGATCGGGTAACGCACCGTGGTAAGTTTAGGGCTGGTGTAGCGCGCGATGGGAATGTCGTCGAAGCCGATCAGCGAAAAATGCTGCGGCACCGTGATACCGTTTTCTTTCAGCACCGCCATGGCGCCGGCGGCCATGGCGTCGTTGTAGGCAAACACCGCGCTCAGCTGTAAGTTGCGCCCCAGCAGCTCGACCATCGCCGCCTCGCCGCCCTGCAGATCCGGCGAACCGTACGCGCGCCAGCTGTCGGGCGTCGCCAGCCCGGCGGCGGCCATCGCCTGCGCATAGCCTTGCTGACGCAGCGGCCCGTCTTCGATCGGGTGATTGGAGCCCAGATAACCGATGCGCCGATGGCCCTGCGAGAGCAGAAGACGCATCGCCATGTCAGCGCCGCAGACGTTGTCCAGCCCAACGCAGCGCGGCTCATAGCCGGGGATAATCCGATTGATCAGCACCATGCCCGGCACCTGCTCCAGAAAGCCGATCAGTTCGGCGTCGCTCAAGGCTTTGGCGTGAACAATCAGGGCGTTACAGCGCTGACGGATCAGCACTTCGATCGCATGGCGCTCTTTGTCCGCCTGATGATAACTGTTGCCGATCAGCAGATACTTGTGGTGTTTCTGCGCCACCGTGTCTACCGCTTTCACCAGCGCGCCGAAGAACGGATCGGACACGTCCATCACCACCACGCCCAGCGTATCGCTGCTTTGGGTCGCCAGCGCCTGTGCATTGGCGTTGGGGCGGTAGCCCAGTTCCGCCACCGCCTGCAGCACCTGTTCGCGCGTCTCTTTGCTGGTCAGCGCGCTGTGATTGAGCACGCGAGACACGGTCGCCACGGAGACGCCGGCGCGTTTCGCCACGTCGCGAATAGTGATCGGATGAACTGGAGGCATGCGGGATCCTGAAATCGGGGTAGTGGCCGGTGGCGCTATCCTACCCCGATTGACCCGCAGCGCTGCGTGAATTACGTCACAGGAAAGAAAACGTTTACATACATTTTTTTAACCTGCCGATGGGCGCTCACTTCAGCGCTTTGGATTCCGTTTCACCGGCGGCCATCTGCGTCAATTTGCGCCACAGCCATTCCATCGGCCCCTGTTCGAAGTAACGCAGCCACAGTGCGGAAAAGACCAGGTTGACCCACCAGACCAGCGGCACAAACGCCAACAGCTGCAGCCGGTCGAACTGCTCATAGAGGCCAAAGCGATAAAACAGCGTAGTGCAGATCAGCGTTTGCAACAGGTAGTTGCTCAGCGCCATGCGCCCCACCTGGCTCAGCCAGTGGGCGATGCGCAGACGCGACAGCGCGGGCCAGAAACCGTAACACAGCGCCAGGTAACCCAGCGCCTGCAGCGGCGCGCCCAGCTCGCGCGGCACCTGCAGCAGGAAACCGCTCCAGCGATACTCCCAATGCACCTGCCATTGCAGCGCCACCGCCGGCAGTTGGATCAGCATGGACAGCGGCAACAGCCACGCCGCCTGCCGCAGGTAATAGCCGGAGGAATAGCTGCCGCGCAGCCAGCCGCTGCGCATTAGCCCGGCGCCGAACAGCATCAGCCCCGCCAGCTCCCAGCCATACTGCGCGCCGATGGCCAGCAGGCTGGACGAGAGCAGATCGGCGCGACTGCGCCAGGCTTCGAAACCGCCCTGCAGCTTCCAGAACTTCTCGTACTGCAATTCCGCCACGCCCGGCTGCCAGAAGCTGCCCGGTTCACCGTGCGAGACAAAACCGAGCAGCAGCAGCACCGCCACGCCGATCAGGTAGAGCACCACGCCGGTTTTCAGCAGTTGGAATGTGTCTTTGGCTTCGCGGATCATGCGCCAGCACACCAGGCCGATCAGCCCGTAGGCCAGCAGAATGTCGCCGTCCCACAGGAAGATGGCGTGCGCGAGGCCGAACAGCACCAGCCACGACAGCCGCGCGCGGATCCAGCTTTTGCCGCGCCGCAGCAGCATTTGCAGCCCGGCGCCGAACAGCAGCGCGAACATCGCCAGGAACTTGGCCTGGGCGAAGAGATCCAGCAGCGCCCAGGTCCAGGCGTCGCGCGATGACGGCATCCCCAGATAGGCCGGATTGAGGTAGGCGGCCTTCGGCAAGCCGAAGGCGCTGATGTTCAGCAATAAGATGCCGAGGATGGCGATGCCGCGCACGCAGTCCAGCGTGGCGATGCGCGGCAGAGGATGACTGTTCATTTTTTATCGCTGTCTTCCGCTCATGAAAAAGGCGCCCGCAGGCGCCTGTTGTCGTTTTGCGAGTCGCCCCGCAACGCCATCACCCCTGGTGATGGCGCACCGCGCGCAGGAACTCCTGGCGGGTATTTTGGCTGGACTTGAACAGCCCCCCCAACGAGGTGGTGGTGGTGGCGCTGGTCGCGTCGCGAATGCCGCGCGCTTTGACACAATAATGGACTGCATCGATCGATACCGCCACGTTATTGGTGCCGAGCAGGGTCTGCAGCGCAACCAGGATCTGCTGGGTCAGGCGCTCTTGCACCTGCGGACGCTGGGAGAAGAACTGCACAATGCGGTTGATCTTCGACAGACCGATCACCGAGTCTTTCGGGATATAGGCCACGGTGGCCTTGCCGTCGATGGTGACGAAGTGGTGTTCACAGGTGCTGGTCAGCGTGATATCGCGCACCGTCACCATCTCATCCACCTTCATTTTGTTCTCAATGACGGTGATTTTCGGGAAGTTGGCGTAGTCCAGACCGGAGAAGATCTCGTCGACATACATTTTGGCGATGCGATGCGGCGTTTCCGCCAGGCTGTCGTCAGACAGATCGAGATTCAGCAGCTGCATGATTTCGGTCATGTGCTCTTTGATGCGACGCTTGCGCGTTTCGCGATCCAGCACTTCCCCGCGCAGCGGTGTCTCCAGACCACGCTCTTCCAGTGCCGCATGCACCAGCGCGGCTTCTTTACTTAATGATGTCATGTATTTGTTCTCCTGCGGACGGAACCCGCCGGCGGCCTGATAGGGCGTGCGGCCGGCGAATTGCTTGCTCTCGTGACGGCAGAGTTTTCGTGGTGGATAACGTGAACCCGGTCAAGATTTTGCCCCCACTGTAGATGAGAGCGCGGCGATTATCCAGTGATAGTGCTTCATCCAGAGGTGAAATCTTCGCATTTAGCACAATCAGGCCGGCTGCGGGTCTCCACGCTTTTTGTATGGATTTTAATCACCGAGTCGCCGTTTTTTGCGCCAACCGCCGCGCCGGGGTATTTACCGCCAGCCCTCCAGCCACCAACAGCGCTATCACCGCCACATACAGCGCCGGTTCCAACCGATGGGTCAAGGCGGTCGACAGCGCCGACAGCATCGGCCCAACCAGCTGGCCGATCGCATAACCGGTGGTCAGCAATCCGGCCATGTAACGCGCATGGCGCGGCGCCAGTTCACGGCCGTGCTGAAGGGCGAGCTGCACCACACAGAGGAAACCGCCGCCGGTCAGCAACGCCCCGAGCGCCAGGCCGGCCACGCCCGGCACCACTTCGGCGCTCAGTACGCCGAGCGCCTGTACCCACAGCGTGATCGCCAACCGGGTTTGGGTAGTCAGCCGATGGCGGGTCACAATGCCGATAACGATCCCCAGCACCGCCGCGCCGCCGAACACCGGCCAGACGAACTGTGCGAACAGGCTGTCGGGAAAACGCGCCGCCGCCATCTGCGACAAGAAGGTCGCCGGCAGGATATAGCCGAAGCCGGCCAGGCTGTAGCTCCACACCAGACGCTTGAGCGCCGGCGTCAGCAGCAGCGGCTCCGGGGCCACGTCCGGGCGATGCAGCTCGCCGCTGCGCGGCAGAAAGGCGCTAATCCCCCCGACCAGCACCAGCGCCAGCCCGCCATACACCAGCCAGGCCTGCGCCGCCGTCAGCCCCAGCGCGTTGATGCCCACCGCCAGCATGCCGCTGAGGAAGATGCCGGCGCCCGGCCCGGCGAACACCGCCGCGCTCAGCGCCGGCCGGCCGTAGTGCGCCAACCGCTCGTTGGTCCAGGCCGCCACCAGCACCATCGCCCAGCCGCTGGCCCAGCCGATGACGAAGCGCAGCGCGCCGTGGATCCATTCATCCTGCGCCAACGCCGACAGCAGCGTCAGCGCCATCGCACCCCATACGCCCAGCCACAGGCGCCGCTCGACGTGGCGCGTGGCGCGCATCGCGTCGTAGGCGCCGCACAGGTATCCCAAATAGTTGATCGCCGCCACCAGCCCAGCGCCGGTCAGGCTGAACTGGTGGTCAGCGATCATCAGCGGCACCTGAGGGGTGAAAGCGAAGCGGCCAATGCCCATCGCCACGATCAGCGCGGCAAACCCGCTCAAGGCAATACGTAAAGCCATACCGGTATCCAAAAGGTTAAAAGAAAGTTGCCAGTATCATGCCGCAGTATTAAACTCACAAAAACTGAATAATAGTTATCAAGTTCATCACGAAACGAGAATATTATGGATCTGACTCAGCTTCGCATGTTCTGCTGCGTAGCGGAAACCGGCTCGGTCGCCCGCGCCGCCGAGCAGCTGCACCGCGTGCCGTCGAATCTGACCACCCGGCTGCGCCAGCTCGAGCAGGAGCTGGGCGCCGATCTGTTTATCCGCGAAAAACAGCGCCTGCGCCTGTCGCCGATGGGCCATAACTTTCTGTGCTACGCCAATCGCATCCTGGCGCTGAGCGACGAGGCGATGAGCATCACCCATGCCGGCGAACCGGCGGGCAACTTTGCTCTCGGCTCGATGGAGAGCACCGCCGCCACCCGCCTGCCCTCGCTGCTGGCAGCTTACCACCAGCGTTTCTCGCAGGTGTCTCTGTCGCTGACTACCGGCACCTCCGGCGAAATCGCCGATCGGGTGCGCGCCGGCACGCTGGCGGCAGCGCTGGTCGACGGCCCGGTGCCCTATGACGAGCTAAACGGCTGCATCGCCTATCCTGAACATATGGTGGTGATCTCCTGTCTCGATCACGCGCCGATCCACAGCGCCAAAGACGCCAACGGCGAAACGCTGTTCGCCTTTCGCGCCAGCTGTTCCTACCGCCTGCGGCTGGAGGCCTGGTTCAAGCGCGAAGGCGCGCGGCCGGGGCAGATCATGGAGATCCAGTCCTATCACGCCATGCTGGCCTGCGTCGCCAGCGGCGCCGGGCTGGCGATGATCCCGCATTCGGTGCTCAGCCTGCTGCCGGGCCATGAGCGGGTTCGGGTTCACACCCTGCCGCCGGACGTGGCCGACACCGCCACCTGGCTGCTGTGGCGCCGCGACGCGTTCGGGCCGAACGTGCGCGCGCTGAAAGAATTGATTATTGAACAGACGGAAACCGCCGCTGTTGATGAAAGCACCCCCAACGATTTATCAGACGTTGTCGATATCGCCTGATTTAAAAAGAAAACCACTGAGGAGACTATGATGGAGATGATCAAAACCCGCGCCGCCGTTGCCTGGGGCCCGAACCAGCCGCTGAAGATCGAAGAAGTCGAGCTGATGCCACCGCAAAAAGGCGAAGTGCTGGTGCGGATCGTCGCCACCGGCGTTTGTCACACCGACGCCTACACCCTGTCCGGCAAAGATCCGGAAGGCGTGTTCCCGGCGATCCTCGGCCACGAGGGCGGCGGCGTGGTGGAAGCGGTCGGTGAAGGCGTCACCAGCGTGGCGGTCGGCGATCACGTGATCCCGCTCTACACCCCGGAGTGCGGCGAGTGCAAATTCTGTAAATCCGGCAAGACCAACCTGTGCCAGGCGATCCGCTCCACTCAGGGCAAAGGCCTGATGCCGGACGGCACCACCCGCTTCTTCAAGGACGGCAAGCCGATCTTCCACTACATGGGCACCTCCACCTTCTCCGAATACACCGTGGTGCCGGAAATTTCACTGGCGAAAATCAACAAGGAAGCGCCGCTGGAGGAAGTGTGCCTGCTGGGCTGCGGCGTCACTACCGGCATGGGCGCGGTGATGAACACCGCCAAAGTGCAACCGGGCGACACCGTGGCGATCTTCGGCCTGGGCGGCATCGGCCTGTCGGCGATCATCGGCGCGCAGATGGCCGGCGCGGGCCGCATCATCGGCATCGACATCAACACCAGCAAGTTCGATCTGGCCCGCAAGCTGGGCGCCACCGATCTGATCAACCCGAAAGACTATGACAAGCCGATTCAGGAAGTGATCGTCGAGCTGACCGACGGCGGCGTCGATTTCTCCTTCGAGTGCATCGGCAACGTCAACGTGATGCGTTCCGCGCTGGAGTGCTGCCACAAGGGCTGGGGCGAATCGGTGATCATCGGCGTCGCAGGCGCCGGCGAAGAGATCTCGACCCGTCCGTTCCAACTGGTCACCGGCCGCGTCTGGCGCGGTTCGGCGTTCGGCGGCGTCAAGGGCCGTTCGCAGCTGCCGGGCATCGTCGAGCGCTATCTGGACGGCGAATTCGCGCTGAACGACTTTATCACCCACACCATGGGGCTGGAGCAGATCAACGAAGCGTTCGATTTGATGCACGAAGGCAAATCGATCCGTTCCGTCATCCACTTCGACCAATAAGCCAGGAGGCAGAGATGACGTTGTCATTGGAACTTCTCGAAGAGCACCGCATGTTCGGCGGCTGGCAGCAGCGCTATCGCCACGCGGCGCAGAGCCTGAATTGCAACATGACATTCAGCATCTACCTGCCGCCGCCGCGCGATGACAACCCGCCGCCGGTGCTGTACTGGCTGTCGGGGTTGACCTGCAACGACGAGAACTTCACGTTGAAAGCCGGCGCGCAGCGCATCGCCGCCGAGCTGGGCCTGGTGCTGGTGATGCCGGACACCAGCCCACGCGGCGACGAGGTGCCGAACGACGAAGGCTACGATCTGGGCCAGGGCGCCGGGTTCTACCTGAACGCCACCCAGGCGCCGTGGGATCGCCATTTCCGCATGTACGACTACATCAGCGCCGAACTGCCGGCGCTGATCGAACAGCACTTCAGCGTCAGCGATCGTCAGTCGATCTTCGGCCACTCGATGGGCGGCCACGGCGCGCTGATGATGGCGTTTCGCAATCCGCAGCGCTTCCGCTCGGTATCGGCGTTCGCACCGATCGTTAACCCGTGCCAGGTGCCGTGGGGCCGCAAGGCGTTCACCGCCTATCTGGGCAGCGACGAAAGCCAGTGGCTGCAGTACGACAGCTGCCATCTGCTGGCCAGCGGCGCGGAGAAAATGCCGGTGCTGATCGATCAGGGCGACGACGACCAGTTCCTGGCCGACCAGCTGCAGCCGGCACGGTTGGCGGAGCTGGCGCGCCAGCGCGACTGGCCGCTGACGCTGCGCATTCAGCCGGGGTACGATCACAGCTACTTCACCATCGCCACCTTCGTGGAAGATCACCTGCGCTTCCACGCCGAGCACCTGTTCCGTTAATAAAAAAATCCGGGCGGTTAATAAAACGCCCGGATTTATTTAAAAACCATCAATCAGAAAATCGATGGCAGCTTTATTTGATTCCTGTGCTCATTGGCATTACCAACGGCCTTGCCGAGCTGTGAAATACGTACGGCAGCCATCTCATGGGTCATAACGAGAAACTTTTCGCCGTTGACCTCAATCTCCGGGCACAGGCGTGCAGAAATTTTAACCCTGACGTTATCCAATGCATAAAGAGGGATCATTAACCGGGTCGAGAAGGCATCAATAAGATCGCTTTGAACGTCCAGTAAGTAGGGATAGGCTGATGCCGGATACGTATTGTCATATACGGTAAACTGCATATTCAAAATGTCCGATATTCATCAGACAACAAACCATTTTCTTCAGTGATACGATTAAGTTCTTCTAACGCCGCGCGATTTTGCTCGCGCCACTGTTGAATCTCAATATCCCTGACACGGACGCTCAATGCGTCTGTCAATACGGATGACACATTGACGCCCAGGGATTTTGCGCGCTGGAAAAGATCGCGATCGATGGTTACGTTGACTGTCTTTTTCGTCACATTGTTATTTGCCATATCCATACCTCATCCCTGTAATATACGCGGGTCAAATTTTCATCAATTATACTCGTAAACAGGGGTATGCCAATTCAGCGATACCCTCACCCCTTCAGTTTCGGATCCAACGCGTCGCGCAATCCGTCGCCCAACAGGTTGAAGGCCAGCACGGTGATGAATATCGCCAGGCTGGGGAAGATCGCCACGTGCGGCGCGATCACCATATCGGCGCGCGCCTCGTTGAGCATCGCCCCCCACTCCGGCGTCGGCGGCTGGGCGCCCAGGCCCAGAAACGACAGGCTGGCGGCGGTGATGATCGAGGTGCCGATGCGCAGGGTGAAATAGACCACGATCGAAGACAGGGTGCCCGGCAGAATGTGCCGCAGGATGATGGTCCAGTCCGAGGCGCCGATGCTGCGCGCCGATTCGATATAGGTCAGGTGCTTCAGCACCAGCGTATTGCCGCGCACCAGGCGGGCGAAGGCCGGAATGCTGAAGATCGCCACCGCGACGATCACGTTGGCCATGCCGCTGCCCATGATCGCCACCACGCCGATCGCCAGCAGAATGCCGGGAAACGCGAACAGCACGTCGCAGACGCGCATGGTGAGGCGATCCCACCAGCCCTCATAGTAACCGGCCAGCAGCCCCAGCAGGGTGCCGATCGCCCCGCCCGCCAGCACCGAGAACACCCCGGCCGCCAGCGAAATACGCGTGCCCATCAGGATGCGGCTGAAGATATCGCGCCCGAGGGAATCTACGCCCAGCCAATGCATCAGCGAAGGCCCCTCATTCAGCCGGTCGTAATCGAAGTAATTTTCCGCATCGAACGGCGCCAGATAAGGCGCCAGCAGCGCCGCCGCAATCAGCAGCAGCACCAACAGGCCGGCGACCAGCGCCGCCCGCTGGCGGCGAAAACGCCGCCAAAATTCGCCCCACGGCGTGCGTACCGCGTTAGGGTCGATAAGCGGCATCGCCTTCAATGCGGCGCTGCGCCGCCAATGCTTAATCATGCCGCGTCCTCATTGGTAACGAATCGCCGGGTTGATCGCCGCGTACAGCATATCCACCAGCAGGTTGATCAGGATGAACTCCAGCGAGAACAGCAGCACCTCGGCCTGGATCACCGGGTAATCGCGCATTTCCACCGAGTCCACCAGCAACCGCCCCAGCCCCGGCCAGTTGAACACCTTCTCCACCACGATCGAACCGCCGAGCAGGAAGCCGAACTGCAGCCCCATCATGGTCACCACCGGGATCATCGCGTTGCGCAGGCCGTGTTTCATCACCACCACGCTTTCCCGTACGCCCTTGGCGCGCGCGGTGCGCATGTAGTCCTCCTGCAACACCTCGACGAACGAAGCGCGGGTGAAACGCGCCATCACCGCCGCCACCGCCGCCCCCAGGGTGATAGAAGGCAGAATGTAGTGCCGCCAGCTGTCGGCGCCCACCGTCGGCAGCCACCCCAGCTCGACCGAGAACACCTGCATCAGCAGCATGCCGAGCGCAAAGGCCGGGAACGAGATCCCCGATACCGCCAGCGTCATGCCGAGACGATCCGGCCAACGGTTACGCCACACCGCCGACACCACGCCGATCGCCAGACCGAACGCCACCGCCCACAGCATGCTGGCCACGGTCAGCCAGAAGGTCGGCATAAAGCGCGAGGCGATCTCTTCGCTCACCGGGCGCTTGGACACCATCGAGATGCCGAAGTCGCCCCGCAGCGCGTTGACGAAAAAGTGCGCGAACTGCTGAGGCAGCGGCTTATCCAGCCCCAGATCCTTGCGCACCAGCTGCACCACCGCCTCGTCGGCCTCCGGCCCCGCCGCCAGCCGCGCCGGATCGCCCGGCAGCAGGTGGACGAACAGGAACACCAGCACCGCCACGATCAGCAGCGTCGGGATCAGGCCCAGCAGTCGTTTCAGAAAATAATTGAGCATCTCATTCCTTCCCCCGCCCGCCGCCGTCGGGCCGCAGGCGGGGATGGGCGCCTTATTTCAGATCGGCGTTATCAAAGTTGAACGAGGTATCCGGCATCACGTAGAAACCGCTCAGCTGTTTGCTGTTGGCCGACAACAGACGTTCGGTCGCCAGGAAGATCCAGGGCGCGTCGGCCCAGATGCGATCCTGCGCGTCCTGATACAATTTCTGCTTCTCGGCGCGATCGGTGGTCGCCAGCGCGTCGGTCAGATCCTTGTCCACCCGCGGGTTGCTGTAGAACGCGGTGTTGAACTGCTTCGGCGGCGCCGCCTGGGTGGAGAACAGCGGCGACAGCGCCCAGTCCGCTTCCCCGGTCGAGGCCGACCAGCCGGTGTAGAACAGCCGCACGCCGGTGTCTTTCACCCCGACGCTCTCCACCTGCGCCGCGCGCTGCCCGGCGTCCATCGCCGTCACCGTCACTTTCACCCCCACCTGCGCCAGCTGCTGCTGGGTGAACTGCAGCACTTTCTGCGCGGTGCTGTGGTTGTGGGACGACCACAGCGTGGTAGTAAAACCGTTCGGGTAACCGGCCTCTTTCAGCAGCTCACGCGCCTTGGCCGGATCGTACGGCCACGGCTTGTAGCGGGCGGCGAAGTCGATCGCCGGCGGCACCGGCCCTTCCGCCGGCACCGCATAACCGGCGAACGCCACCTTGATCAGCGCGTCCTTGTTAATCGCGTAGTTCAGCGCCTGGCGCACCTTCGGGTTGTCGAACGGCTTTTGAGTGACGTTCATGCTGATGTAACGCTGCAGGATCGACGGGGCAGCCACCACGTCCAGCTTGGCGTTGCCCTCCAACACCTTGGCCTGCTCGTAAGGGATCGGGAAGGCGAAGGTCGCCTCGCCGGTCTGCAGCATCGCCGCGCGGGTGTTGTTATCCACCACCGGGCGCCAGGTGATGCTGTCGAGCTTCGGCAGCCCCGGCTGCCAGTAGCCGTCGAACTTCTTCACCTTGACGAAATCGGTCTGGTTCCAGGTCACGAACTGATACGGCCCGGTGCCGACCGGATGGAAACCGATCTCCTTGCCGTATTGCTTCAGCGCCGCCGGGGAGATGATCGCCGCCGCCGGGTGCGCCAGATTGTTGACGAACGCCGAGAACGGCGCCTTCAGCACGATCTTCACCGTATTGGCGTCCACCGCCTCGGTTTTGTCGATCATCTTGAACAGGTTATAGCGCTTGAGGTGGCTGTCCGGGTTGCTGGCGCGATCGAGGTTGATCTTCACCGCTTCGGCGTTGAACGCGGTGCCGTCGTGGAATTTGATGCCCTGGCGCAGTTTGACGGTATAGCTCAAGCCGTCTTTGCTGACCTCATAGCTGTCCGCCAGCACGTTTACCAGCTTCATGTCCTTGTCGAAGCCGAACAGCCCCTGATAGAAAGACTTGGCCACCGCCTGCGACAGCGTGTCGTTGGCGTCATAAGGATCGAGGGTGGTGAAGTTGGAGGCCACGGCGATCACCGCGTCCTTCGCCGCCCAGACCGGGCCGGTTCCCGCCGCCAGCAGTACGGCGGCCAACAGCGCATTGCGTTTGAATGTGTGCTTCATGTCGCTTGTCTCTCCTGAGGTCTTTAAAAAGCACCGGCGATCGGGTGGCGGGCGACAAAGTGCCCGGCGCCAACCTGCACCAGCGGTGCGGTAACGGGTTCATCGCCCAGCGCGCGCACTGGGCTGGGGATCTCATCAGCCGGCAGCGGCTGCCGTTTGTGGGCGTGAGCGGGATCGGCCACCGGCACCGCCGCCATCAGCTTGCGGGTATAGGGGTGCTGCGGGTTGTCGAACACCGCCTGCCGCGGGCCGATCTCGACAATTTGCCCGAGGTACATCACCGCCACCCGGTGGCTGATGCGCTCCACCACCGCCATGTCGTGTGAAATAAACAGAAAAGCGATGCCGAACTCGCGCTGCAGATCGAGCAGCAGATTGACGATCTGCGCCTGAATCGACACGTCCAGCGCCGAGACCGCCTCGTCGGCGATCACCACTTTCGGGTTCAGCGCCAGCGCGCGCGCGATGCAGATACGCTGGCGCTGGCCGCCGGAAAATTCGTGCGGGTAGCGGCGCGCATGCTCCGGCTGCAGACCGACGCGTTCCAGTAGCCAGGCCACCCGCCTTTCCGCCTCACGGCCGCGCATCACGTTGTGCACCAGCAGCGGCTCCATGATGGAGAAACCGACCGTCAGGCGCGGATCGAGCGAGGCGTAAGGATCTTGAAAGATGAACTGAATATCGCGCCGCAGGTGCTGCAGCGCCGGCCCTTTCAATTGGTCTATCCGCCGCCCGGCGAAGGTGATGGTGCCGCTCTGGCTGTCCACCAGCTTCAGCAAAGCGCGCCCGGTGGTGGACTTGCCGCAGCCGGACTCGCCCACCAACCCCAGCGTCTCGCCGGGGTAAAGATCGAAGCTGACGTTTTCTACCGCGTGCACCCGGCGAGTGACCCGATTAAACAATCCGCCGCGCAGATCAAAACGCGTGACCAGATGCTCTACCCGCAGGATCGGCGCAGCGTCTGGCGGTACGGTATCCTGCGGCGCTTCATCGCCCCCGCCGTCCGGCAGCGGAAACTTCGCCGGCAGCGGCCGATCGGCCATCGCCCCCAGCTTCGGCACTGCCGCCAGCAGCGCCCGGGTATAGGCCTGTTGCGGCGCGGCGAACAGCTCACGCACCCGATTCTGTTCCACCTGTTCACCACGGCGCATCACCAACACCCGATCGGCGATCTCCGCCACCACGCCCATGTCGTGAGTGATGAAGATCACCCCCATCTGCATCTCCTGTTGCAGCACGCGGATCAGCTGCAGGATCTGCGCCTGAATGGTGACGTCGAGGGCGGTGGTGGGCTCATCGGCAATCAACAGCGCCGGCTTGCAGGAGAGCGCCATGGCGATCATCACCCGCTGGCGCATGCCGCCGGAAAGCTGATGCGGGTAGCGCCCCAACACCTCTTTAGCCTCCGGAATACGCACCAGATCGAGCATGCGCAGCGCCTCCTGGCGCGCGCTGCGGTGGTCCATGCCCTGATGCAAACGCAGCGATTCGGCGATCTGCTCGCCGACCGGAAATACCGGGTTGAGCGAGGTCATCGGCTCCTGGAAGATCATCGCCATGTCGGCGCCGCGCACCGTGCGCAGCGTGTGCTGCGAGGCGCGCGCCAAATCGAGCAGCGCGCCGTCGCGCCGGCGCAGCGTCATGGCGCCGCTGACGATACGCCCGCCGCCCTGCTCCACCAGCCGCATCAGCCCCAGCGAAGTGACCGATTTGCCGGAGCCGGACTCGCCGACGATCGCCAGCGTCTCGCCGCGATCGAGATCGAACGACAGGTTGCGCACCGCGTCTACGGTGCCGTCCGCTTGAGGAAAGCTGATGCTCAGATCGCGCACCGTCAGCACCCGCTGCGGCGGCAATGACAGCCCGTCGCCGGCGGGCCGGAATGAAACGTCGGTCATACACCCTCCCGGTGAACGCTTAGCGATAAATCCCGACGGACGGCGCATCGCCGACATAGCCAAAACCGCGGTACATCCCCTCGCTGTTGAACGGCAGCGCGATATTGCCGTGGCGATCGACGGCGATCATGCCGCCGCTGCCGCCGCTGCCGCCCAGCGCCGGCAGCTTCTCCATCACCACCCGATCGCTGGCCTCTTGCAGGCTGAGCCCGCCGTATTCGATCAGGGCGGAGACGTCATAGGCCGCCACGCCGCGCATGAAGATTTCGCCGGTGCCGGTGCTGGAGACCGCCACGGTGGCGTTGTTGGCATAGCAACCGGCGCCGATGATCGGCGTGTCGCCTACCCGCCCGGCCTGCTTGTTGGTCATGCCGCCGGTGGAAGTGGCGGCGGCGAGGTTGCCCAGCGCATCCAGCGCCACCGCACCGACGGTGCCGAATTTGCGATCGGGATCGAGCGGCTCGCCGGCCTGCACCGCGCCGTCGTGATCGAGCAATACCCGCCCCTGCTCCGCCTGGGCGCGGTGCAGCTGATCAAAACGTTCTTGGGTAAAGAAGAAGTCGGGGGCGACCATTTCCAGGCCGTGGGCGGCGGCAAACTTCTCGGCGCCTTCGGCGGCAAACAGCACGTGTTCGCTGTTTTCCAGCACCGCGCGCGCCGCCAGCACCGGGTTGCGGACACGGCTGACGCCGGCGACAGCGCCGGCGTCGCAGGTGCGGCCGTCCATCACACAGGCGTCCAGTTCGTGGGTGCCCTGATGGGTAAACACCGAGCCTTTGCCGGCGTTGAACAACGGGCACTCTTCGAGCAGCCGCACCGCTTCGGTCACCGCGTCCAGCGCGCTGCCACCCTGTGCCAATATCGCCTGACCGGCGGCCACGATCTCGGACAGCGCCTGAATGTACTGCCGTTCCTTTTCCGCACTCAGCGCCGCCCGGGTAATTGCGCCCGCGCCGCCATGAATGGCAATCACTGGTTTGCTCATTTGCCTGACACCCTGTGTTAATCCCGCCGTAGCACAGCGAATAAGCTGAGCGCGGTATCATTATTATTCAGTCTTTTTTCGATGCTATTTAGCCCGACTGTGGAAGTACAGCATAACGTCCACGCCCCACTTTTAGCGTAGTCCGCTTAGACCGTTTCGCACCTTGAAATAGCTTATTGGAATAAAAACAGCAGGTTATAAAAAGCAGCAAACCGCTGAGAGTGCGGCTGGGATTATTGGTAATTTCGCGAGAGGAAATAGCGACATGGGGTCATGAAATAAACGTTCACGCTGAATAATCATTATTTCGACGCCCGGCCTGCCGTTTTTTTCCCGGCCGGGCGAAGATACTCCGCGATTAAAAACCGGAACCGGGTTGCTGTAAAAAGGCCTCTTCTTCCGGCGTGCTGATGCGCCCTAATATCGCATTGCGATGCGGGTAACGGCCGAAACGATCGATGATCGCCTTATGACGCAGTTCGAATTCCAGCTGATCGCCGTTATTGAGCTCGGTATACAACACCAGCGCCTGTTGGTGAATCAGCGGCGATTCCGAATGCATGAACGGCAGATAAAGGAAGCCGCGCTGCTCGCGGCTCAGCCGTTCGCACTCGCCGCTGCGGATCGCCTCCTGCGCCAGAATCAACGCCATGCCGTCGCAGGCGAACGACTGCGGCGTGCCGCGGAACAGGTTGCGGCTGAACTGATCGAGCACGATCACCTCCGCCAGGCGCCCTTCGATGGTGTCGCGCCAGTGCGCCAGCTCTCCCGCCGCCGCCGCCCGCCAGATTTCGCCGAAGCGGCTGTGCAGCAGACGATCGAAATCATCGTCCTTTTTGAACCACATCACCGGTTCGATCTCGTCGAACCAGAACTCGATAACCTGTTTATGCATCATGATTCTCCTCTGTTTTACGCAGTTTATACCCGATCGCCCCAGCGCCGCAGTGCGAAAGATGGCGGGCATAACCCGTTCTCCCCCCCGGCGTTCTCTGCCATAATACCCGCACTTTGTCGCTATCAATGCGCACCCTGATTACGGAGTTCCCTTTATGGATCATTGCCATACTTCCGATCTCATCTCCCTGGAGCAAGCGCTGGAAAAAATGCTCGGGCAGATCGCCCCGCTGCAACAGACCGAATCCGTCGCGCTGACCGCCGCCGCCGGCCGCATCACCGCCGCGCCGGTGGTCTCGCCCCTCGACGTGCCGCCGTTCGCCAACTCGGCGATGGATGGCTATGCGGTGCGCCTCGCCGATCTGGCGGCCAATGCGCCGCTGCCGGTCGCCGGGAAAGCCTTCGCCGGCGCGCCGTTCGACGGCCAATGGCCGGCCAACAGCTGCGTGCGCATCATGACCGGCGCGCCGATCCCGGCCGGGGCGGACGCCGTGGTCATGCAGGAACAGGCCGAAGTGAGCGACCAGGGCGTGCGTTTTACCGCCCCGGTAGAAGCCGGCCAGAATATCCGTTTGGCGGGTGAAGACATTCGCCAAGGCGCCAGCGTGTTGCCGGCCGGCGTGAAGCTGGGCGCCGCGCAGCTGCCACTGCTGGCCTCGCTCGGGGTCGCCGAAGTGCAGGTGATGCGTAAGCTGAAAGTGGCGGTGTTCTCCACCGGCGACGAACTGCAGCCGGTCGGCCAGCCGCTGCAGGCGGGCCAAATCTATGACACCAACCGCTTCGCGGTGCGCCTGATGCTGGAGCAGCTGGGCTGCGACGTGCTCGATCTCGGCATTATCCGCGACGATCGCGATGCGCTGCGCGCCGCCTTCGAACAAGCGGACAGCCAGGCCGACGTGGTGATCAGCAGCGGCGGCGTCTCGGTCGGCGAAGCCGACTACACCAAACAGATGCTCGACGAGCTGGGCCAGGTCAGCTTCTGGAAGCTGGCGATCAAACCCGGCAAACCGTTCGCCTTCGGCAAACTGGGCCACGCCTGGTTCTGCGGCCTGCCGGGCAACCCGGTTTCCGCCGCCCTGACCTTCTACCAACTGGTGCAACCGCTGCTGGCGAAGCTGGCCGGCCACAGCGACTGGCGCCTGCCGCCGCGCCTGCGCGCGCGGGCGCTGACGCCGCTGAAGAAATCGCCGGGCCGCCTCGATTTTCAGCGCGGCGTGTTCAGCAGCAACGCCACGGGCGAACTGGAGGTGAGCACCACCGGCCACCAGGGCTCGCACGTCTTCAGCTCCTACAGCCAGGGCAACTGTTTCATCGTGCTGGAGCGCGAACGCGGTTCGGTGGCGGCGGGTGAAACGGTGGAGATCGAGCCGTTCAACGCCCTGCTGAGGAGCTGAACATGTTGCCGGAATTGACCGACGCCGAAGCGCTGCGCTACAACCGCCAGATCGTGCTGCGCGGCTTTGACTTCGACGGCCAGGAGAAGCTGAAGGCCGCCCGCGTGCTGATCGCCGGGCTGGGCGGGCTGGGCTGCGCCGCCGCGCCTTATCTGGCGGCAGCCGGGGTCGGCCATCTGGTGCTGGTGGATTTCGACACCGTCTCGCTCTCCAATCTGCAGCGCCAGATCCTGCACCGCGACGATCGCATCGGCCAGAGCAAAGTCGCCTCCGCCAGGCAGGAACTGAGCGCCATCAATCCGCATATCCGCATCGACGCCATCGACGGTCGTCTGGAAGACGATGCGGTTGCAGCAGAGATCGCCGCCTGCGATCTGGTGCTGGACTGCACCGATAATGTGGCGGCGCGCGACGCGCTGAACCGCCTGTGCCACGCGCAGCAGAGGCCGCTGGTTTCCGGCGCGGCGATCCGCATGGAGGGCCAGCTCAGCGTGTTCACCTATCAGCCGGGCGAGCCCTGCTACCGCTGCCTGAGCCGGTTGTTCGGCGACAGCGCCCTCACCTGCGTCGAAGCGGGCGTGATGGCGCCGCTGGTCGGCACTATCGGCACCCTGCAGGCGATGGAAGCCATCAAGCTGTTGGCCGACTATGGTCAACCGCTGCGCGGCAAGCTGTTGATGTTCGATGCGATGAGCATGCAGTTCCGCGAGATGAAACTGCCGAAGGATCCGCACTGCGAGGTGTGCGGCGGAGAATGACGGATAAAAAAAGGGCGGGGTAATTCCCGCCCTGATGCGTTGCCGCGAGGGTTATACGATGCCCTGGCTGCGCAGATAGTCTTCGTAGTTGCCGGTAAAGTCGATCACCTTGTTCGGGGTGATTTCCAGAATACGCGTCGCCAGCGAGCTGACGAACTCACGGTCGTGGGAGACGAAGATCAGCGTGCCTTCGTACATCTCCAGCGCCATGTTCAGCGATTCGATGGATTCCATATCCAGGTGGTTGGTCGGTTCGTCCATCACCAGAATATTTGGGCGCTGCATCATCAGCTTGCCGAACAGCATGCGCCCCTTCTCACCACCGGACAGCACCTTCACTTTCTTCTTGATGTCGTCCTGGCTGAACAGCAGACGGCCCAGCACGCTGCGCACCGCCTGCTCGTCGTCTTTTTCCTGCTTCCACTGGCTCATCCAGTCGAACACGGTCAGGGTGTCGTCGAACTCGTATTCGTGATCCTGCGCGTAGTAACCGATACGGGCGTTTTCCGACCACTTGACGGTGCCGCTGTCCGGCTGTGCGTCGCCCACCAGCGTTTTCAGCAGGGTGGTTTTACCGATGCCGTTGGCGCCCAGCACCGCGACCTTCTCGCCCACTTCCACCATCAGGTTCAGCTTGCTGAACAACGGGCCTTCATCGAAGCCCTTGGTGAGCGCTTCCACTTCCAGCGCATTACGGAACAGCTTCTTGTCCTGCTCGAAGCGGATGAACGGGTTCTGGCGGCTGGAGGCTTTCACCTCTTCCAGCTGGATCTTGTCGATCTGGCGAGCGCGCGAGGTGGCCTGCTTGGATTTGGAGGCGTTGGCGCTGAAGCGGCTGACGAACGATTGCAGCTCATTGATCTGCGCCTTCTTCTTGGCGTTGTCCGCCAGCAGACGCTCGCGCGCCTGGGTGGCGGCGGTCATGTATTCGTCGTAGTTGCCCGGGTAAACGCGCAGTTCGCCGTAGTCCAGATCCGCCATGTGGGTGCAGACCATGTTCAGGAAGTGACGGTCGTGCGAGATGATGATCATGGTGCTGTTGCGCTCGTTGAGCACGTTTTCCAGCCAGCGAATGGTATCGATGTCCAGGTTGTTGGTCGGTTCGTCGAGCAGCAGGATTTCCGGATCGGAGAACAGCGCCTGCGCCAGCAACACGCGCAGCTTCCAGCCCGGCGCGATTTCGCTCATCGGGCCATAGTGCTGCTCAACCGGAATACCCACGCCAAGCAGCAGTTCGCCGGCGCGCGCTTCGGCGCTGTAGCCGTCCATTTCGCCGTAGGCCACTTCCAGATCGGCCACTTTATAGCCGTCTTCTTCGCTCATCTCCGCCAATGCGTAGATGCGGTCGCGCTCTTCCTTCACCGCCCACAGTTCGGTGTGGCCCATGATCACGGTATCCAGCACGCTGTACTGCTCAAAGGCGAACTGATCCTGACGCAGTTTACCCAGGCGCTCGTTCGGATCGAGGAACACGTTGCCGCCGCTCGGCGCCAGATCGCCGCCGAGGATTTTCATAAAGGTGGACTTGCCGCAGCCGTTGGCGCCGATCAGGCCGTAACGGTTGCCGCCGCCGAATTTGACAGAGATGTTTTCAAACAACGGCTTACTGCCGAACTGCATGGTGATGTTGTTAGTGCTTAACACAGCGCTCGCTCTTTATACATAGGGAATGTGATTTGGCGCGCATTATGCCACAACGGGGTGCAGAGATCGCGGGAAGTTTCGGTGACATTTTGAGCGCCTGCGGCATCCGATCCTTTTCGCAGGCGGCATAGCTGAATTAACGCGGCGGGAACTTCGCGGCAATCATCGCCGCCGTCGGCTGTACGCCGCCCAGGCTCCATTGTTCGGGCGCATGTTCATCGATTCGGACCCAAACCGACTGCCTGAACGCCGGATCGCCTCGCCCTTCTATCTCTACCAGCAGTTCGGTAATGCGGGACAGCAACTCGCTTTTTTGCCGTTCATCCAGCATGCCTTTCACCGTTTGCACATTAACAAATGGCATTATACTCTCCTTGAATATAGATAAGTCTAAAAACAAGACTTAGATTAGCGAAGGAAAATGCCCATGTCAAAATCTCCCGATCTCCCTACCGTTTCTCTTGCCCTGTGCGGGCTGGCGCAGGCCGCGGATCTGCTTGGCGATCGCTGGACGTTACTGATCCTGCGCGAGTCATTCTACGGCGTCCGCCGTTTTGAAGAGCTGCGCGAGAATATCGGCGCTTCACGCCAGGCGTTGAGCAACCGTCTGAATGCCATGGTAGAACAAGAACTGTTGGCCAAACGCGCTTACCGGGAGCCGGGCGAGCGCGAACGACATGAATATGTCTTGACGGACAAGGGGCGCAGCCTGGGGCCTATCCTGGTTGCGCTGATGGCATGGGGCCACCGGCATATTCTGCATGACAGCCCCCACGTTCAACTGGTGGATAAACGCAGCGGGCTGCCGGTGCAGCTGGCATTTATCGATGCGCAGGCGCACGTAGTGCCTGAAGACGCGCTGCAAATGTCGGCCGTTGAGCTCCCCCCGGCCTGACTTACCCATTCTGGTCTACGCTTGATACCAGACTGATTTAGGACAAGGATGCTGAACCATGCCACACCTCTATAACACCGCGCTGCTGATCGGCGCCGCGCTGAGCGCCATCGCCGCCCTGCTGCATATTTGGGTGATCGCCGCCGGGCCGCGCGGCTATCGGCTATACGGCGCCGGCGATCGCTTCATTAAGGCGGCGGAAGCGGGTAAAAAGTTCCCGGCCGTCGTCACCGCCGGCATCGCGCTGGTGCTGTTTATTTGGGCGCTGTACGCGCTGTCCGGCGCGGGCCTGATCGCGCCGCTGCCGCTGCTGCGGCCCGCGCTGTTTATTATCACCTTTATCTACCTGCTGCGCGGTGTCGCCGGCCCTTTCGCCCTGCGCGATACCGGCCGCAGCCAACGCTTCATCGTCGTCAGCTCGCTGATTTGCCTCGGCTTCGGGCTGGTGCATCTGCTGGGGATGACGCAGCGCTGGAGTGCGTTGGCGTAACGCCCTGTTGCTGCAAGACGGCGATAAACGCCTGCGCGGCGGCGCTGCGGTAAGCGCCTTGGCGCTGCAGCAATACCGCCTGACGGGCCGGCATGGCGTTGGCCAGCGCCACCTTTTTCAACTGCCGGTTCTCGCGCGCAATCGCGGCCGGCAACAGCGTGGCGAGCTGCCCGCGCCGCACGATCTCGACGATGGCGCCCAGCGCATTGGCCTCTACCGCCACCTGCGGCCGAAACCCCAACTGCGTGCAGTAGCGATCGATAAACTGACGCGTGGCGAAGTCGCCGCTCAGCAAGGCCAGCGGCAGATGTCGCCACTCCGCCAGCGTCAGCGGCCGACGCCGCGCCGCCAGGGGATGATCGGCGCCGACCATCAGCTCCAGCGTCTCGCTGAACAACACCGAGGCTTCCACCTCCACCGACTGCGCCATCTCAAAGGCAATCCCCAGATCCAGCCGATCCTGCGCCAGCAGCGCCTCGATTCGTTCTTGCGCCATCTCCTCAATGCTCAGCGTAATCCCCGGGTAGCGGCGATAGAACGCATCGATCGTCGGCCCCACCAGATAGGCGGTGAACGTCGGGGTCATCGCCAGCCGCAAATGGCCGCGCGCCAGCGTCGCCACGTCATGGATCGCCCGCGCGCCGGCGTCCAGATCCTGCAGCGCCAGGCGAGCATAGCGCATCCAGGCCTCACCGGCGTCGGTCAGCTGCACCCTTCTGCCGCTGCGATCGAACAGCGGCGCTCCCAGCGCATCCTCCAACTGTTTGATCTGTTGGGAGAGCGTCGGTTGCGAGACGTGCAGCGCTTCGGCGGCGCGGGTGAAATTGCCCTGTTCGGCAACGGCCAGAAAATATCGGATATGTCGCAGCAGCATAGCGCCCCAGCTATTAGTAAAACCTATAGCCAGCATTATAAATGGGTCTTAGACCCTATAGCCAGAAGCGTTCATCATGCCGTCATCGCTTACCCCCCAGGGAGAAAGACAATGAAAGAGGTGATTGAAGGCTTCCTGAAGTTTCAGCGCGAAGCCTTTGTTGAACGCACGGCGCTGTTTCAGCGGCTGGCGACCCGCCAAAACCCGCGCACCCTGTTTATCTCGTGTTCCGACAGCCGCCTGGTGCCGGAGCTGGTCACCCAGCGCGAGCCGGGCGATCTGTTCGTTATCCGCAACGCCGGTAACATCGTGCCGTCTTTCGGCCCCGAACCCGGCGGGGTTACCGCCTCGGTCGAGTACGCCGTCGCTGTGCTGGGCGTGGAAGATATCGTGATCTGTGGCCATTCCGACTGCGGCGCGATGACCGCCATCGCCACCTGCCAGTGTCTGGATCACCTGCCGACGGTCGCCGGCTGGCTGCGTTACGCCGATTCCGCCAAGGCGGTCAATCAGGCTTATCCGCACGCCTCTGACGAAGCCCGGGTCGCGTCGATGGTGCGCGAGAACGTCATCGCCCAACTCAACAACATCAAAACGCACCCTTCCGTCGCGCTGGCACTGGATCAGGGCCGCCTGGCGCTGCACGGCTGGGTCTATGACATCGCCAGCGGCGCTATCGAGGCGCTGGACGGCGAAACCCGCCGCTTCGTACCACTCGCCACCCATCCCGAGGTGACCGCCACCCCGGCGATCGCCCGTTTTTAAGCCGACAATAAGGAGCTAACATGACACACTCTCTGCATAACGCCGCCCCGCGCGAAGCGCTCACCGACACCATCATGGCCGCCAAAATTCGCCATAACCTGACGTTCGAAGCGCTGGCCGAGGGCACCGGTCTCAGCCTGGCGTTCGTCACCGCCGCGCTGCTCGGGCAGCATGCGCTGCCGGAACCGGCGGCGCGCACGGTAGCGACCAAGCTGGGGCTGGACGAAGAGGCGGTGCTGCTGCTGCAAACCATCCCGCTGCGCGGCAGCATTCCCGGCGGCGTGCCGACCGATCCGACCATTTATCGCTTCTATGAAATGCTGCAGGTTTACGGTTCCACGCTGAAAGCGCTGGTGCACGAGCAGTTCGGCGACGGCATCATCAGCGCCATCAACTTCAAGCTGGATATCAAAAAGGTCGCCGATCCGGAAGGCGGCGAACGCGCGGTGATCACCCTGGACGGCAAATACCTGCCGACCAAGCCTTTCTGATTGGCCTTTCGCCGGCGGCCTGCGTCGCCGGCAAATTGACAGCCAACCGGCCATTGGCTACATTATCTGCGCTGAAACGCCACCCTGGCGTTTTTCACTGCCCGAGGCCTGTATGTTGGAGATTGTAACCACCCGATAGTCGCTTCCTTGCCGTATGGCGAGGGACTCTGACGTATCCGACGCGCGTTTGCGCGGGGATGCGCGTATCTGGGGTTATTACAGGATCTCCCAACATGAACATTTCCAAAGCGGAACAACGCGTGCTGCACGTGTTGGCCAAAGGCGGCTATATCGCCTTCACCCGCAACGACGCCGGTCGCGTCACCCACGTCGAATGCTACACCCGCGAAGGGCTCGGCCTGGCCGACTGCTCGCTGGCCGTCTTCACCAAGCTCAAAACCAAACGCCTGATCCTCTCTCGCCAGGGGCGCCCTTATCGCGTCACCTTCGCCGGGCTCAAGGCCGTGCGTGCGCAGCTGGATAACCGCTAATCATCGATACCGGCCGGGCAGGCAGCCCGGTCGGTTCAGCCTTATTTAATCAGGATACAACCATGGACATTACTTTACGCCACGAAACGCCGGCCGACGTCGGCGCCATCGCCACCCTGACCGCCGCCGCATTCTTGCATGCCGAACACAGCAGCCACACCGAGCAGTTTATCGTTAATGCGCTGCGCGCGGCGGGAGCCCTCACCCTGTCGCTGCTCGCCGAGCAAAATGGCACACCGATCGGGCACGCGTCCGTCTCGCCGGTCGCACTCAGCAACGGCGCCGCCGGGTGGTACGGGCTGGCGCCGGTGTCGGTGCTGCCGGCCTGTCAGAGCCAGGGGATCGGCAGCCGGCTGATCCGCCAGTTGCTGGCCGAGCTGCAGGAACGCGGCGCCGCAGGCTGCGTGGTGCTGGGCGATCCGAACTATTACGGCCGCTTCGGCTTCCAGGCGCAGTGCGCGCTGACCCTGCCGGGCGTGCCGCAAGACTACTTCCGCGCCGTCGCCTTCCAGGGCGCGCTGCCGTGCGCGGAGGTCACCTTCCACAACGCGTTTAACGCCGAAGCCTAACCCTGTTGCCGGCGCCGTCATGGCGCCGGTTTTCAGTCCCGTTCGCCATAACGCAAGACGGTCATCCCTTCCTCTTCCGCCGGGGGAACAAAATACTGCGCCAGATGCTCAAACTCCGCCTCACTCAGTGTAAACGGGTGCTCGCCGCGCGCATTTCTCAGCGTTATCCGGTTCAGGCACTGCGCATGGCTGACGTCGAGAAAGTGCAGGCAGTGCACGACGCCGGCCTCCTCCGCCAAGGCTTTGGCCCAGCGCCGCCTGTCCGGCGTATTCATCGGGAAATCGAGCGCCACGGACCAACCGCCGCGCAGCAGCTGAACGAGGTGCCCGCCCAGCGCCCGCCGCAACCGATCGGAACAGCGCGCGTAGTCTTGCAGGCTGGCCATCTCCTGTTCATACAGCGTCGCCAGCCACGCATCTTCACTCAGCAACAGCGTTTGCGGCTGCTGGGCCAAACGCTGCGCCAACGTCGATTTGCCTGCGCCGGCCTTGCCGCACATCAGGTGTAAAACTGCAGGGTAGGTTTTCATGACGTTCTCCGGTCGTTGCCGGAAGGGGATAAAAAAACCCGCCTGCCGGCGGGTTTTTATTGGCGACACACGCGCTATCCCACCCTCTGGAGAAGGGTGATAATAATTTTCGCGAATGGGCGGTAGGATTTTTTCATAGCTAATGAATATGACAACCCGTGCAGCGTTGTCAATTCGCCGTCATCAATCCCTGTTCTCGCACAAACTCGGTGAATAAACTCACTTTCTGCTGCACATGCCGGCGCGTCGGGTAAACCGCGAAGACCTGATGCACGTCGGCAATCTGTTCAGGGAACAGCCGCACCAGTCTGCCGGCAGCGATCTCGGGATCCGCCACAAACGACGGCAGCGAACCGATGCCCAGTCCCGCCACCAGCATATCCCGCAGCATCAGGCTGTTGTTGGCGATCAGCCGGGGAGTGAACGTCACTCTCAGGCTCTCCTCGCCGGCGGTGAACTGCCACTGCCCCGGCCTTTCCGCCAGGGAATAGGCCAGACAGCTGTGACGCGGCAAGTCATTCGGCGTTTGCGGCACGCCGTGCTGCGCCAAATAGCCGGGTGCGGCGCAAATTCGCTGGTGCACTTCACCCAGTGCCCGGGCACTGAGGGAAGAATCCGGCAGCCGTCGGCGAATGCGCAAGGAAATGTCGAAACCGGCCGCCACCACGTCCAATACCCTGTCGTCCAGCGTCAGTTCCACCTGCAGCTGCGGGTAGCGTTGCATAAACGGCGGCAGCAGCGGCGACAGCACCGTCAGGCCGAACGAGAGCGGCGCATTGACCCGCAGCGTGCCGGAGACCTGCTGCGCACTGGCTGCAACCGTCTGCTCCAGCGCGTCAAACTCGCCAAGCAACCGACAGGCTTCCTGGTAATAGAGCTGCCCGGCTTCGGTCAGGCTCATGCTGCGGGTGGTGCGCACCAGCAACAATGTCCCCAACCGGTTCTCCAACTGCTTAATCTGCTTGCTCAACGCCGCCGGCGTGATCGCCAGATCCTCCGCCGCCTTATAAAAACTGTTGCGCTCAACCACGCGGCGAAAGGCGCGCATCGTCAGTAGCACGTCCACATTATGTCCTATTGGTTAATTATAAATTCAATAAAACACAGATTATTAACCTCAACAACCTCAGTAGACTTTATTCAACCGCTTCCCTGAGTGGGAAGTGAATTTAATCTACTGATAATCATGGAGTTAATAATGAAAAAGACCCTGTTCGCCTTGATGCTCGGCCTGAGCGCCGCCACCGCCCCCGTCGCCGCGCTGGCGCAATCCCCCGCCGCCGATAGCCGCCAGACGGGTTATGTGCAACCGCTGACCGCCGACAACAGCCTGTTGCTGCTGGTCGATCTGCAGGACATGTTCGGCATGACCATTTCCTCTATCGATCAAACCAATCTGGTGAATAACGCCGCCGGCATCGCCAAGGCCGCCAAGGTGTTCAACGTGCCGACCATTCTGGCCTCGGCCAACGCCAAAAGCTTCGCCGGGCCGGTATTCCAGCAGGTGACGCAGGCACGTCCGGATCTGCAGGTGTACGATCGCACCGCCATCAACGTCTGGCAGGATCGGCGCGTAGTGGATCTGATTAAACAATCCGGCCGCAAGAAAATCATCATCGGCGGATTGTGGACCGCCAGCTGCGTGATGCTGCCGGCACTGTCCGCTCTGGGCGAGGGGTATGAGGTTTATATCCTGTCGGACGTCACCGGCGACATTACGCCAGACAGCCAAAACAACGCCATGCAGCGCCTGATACAGGCGGGCGCCACGCCCATCAACTGGGTGGCGTTGATGCTGGAATGGCAGCAGGACTGGAGCCGCAAAGCCACGGCGGGAGGCGTATTGCAGATCGCCCGCGACCACGGCGCCGCCTGGGGGATGGGCGCCCGTTACGCCGGGGCGATGAAGGTGGGCAGCGAGGCGAAATAAGCGGGTGAAAGCCCGCCGGCGGCGGACTTTTTCTCAGGTACGGTGATAACAACGGCTATCCTGTGGCGCCTGGTCGCGGCTCTCCAGCCCGTAGTCCCGCACCACTTCCGCCACCCGCAGCCGATACTGCGCCAACACCTCGCCACGGCCGCGCGCCTGCGCCGCCCGGTGCTGTTCGAGATTGCGCCACTGCTGCACCGCCGCTTCGTCGCGCCAGAAGGAGAGCGACAACAAGCGCGCAGGATCGGCCAGGCTTTGAAAGCGCTCGATGGAAATGAATCCGTCGATCTGCGCCAGCAGCGGCTTCAGCGCCGCCGCCAACTCCAGGTAGGTATCGCGCTGCCCATCGGCGGCCTGCAGTTCAAAAATCACGGCGATCATTATCTTCTCCTCTCAACGGTAAAATTACGGTACGCGCGCAGGGTAAGAATGGCGCCACTGCACCGGTTTCAACGCCCGCTCATCAATATCCAGCGAATACGGCCGCACAGCACCAAAGTGCGATGACCACAGGCTAGCAATGGACGCACAGCCATACTTCGTCTAACCTCGAAGTATGTATAACATCGAGATAGAAGATCGTTTAGCGGCGCTGAGCGCCGCCATCGCCGACCGCACCCGGGCGCGCATGCTGTGCCTGTTGATGGACGGGCGCGCCTACACCGCCACCGAGCTCAGCGCGGCGGTCGAGGTCGCTCCGTCTACCGCCAGCGCACATCTGGCGAAGCTGCTGGAGCAGCAGTTGATTGCCTGTGTCAAACAGGGGCGCTATCGCTATTTCCGACTGGCCGGGCAACCGGTGGCCGCAGCGCTGGAAGGCCTGATGGCGCTGGCGGGCGTGCCGCGCCCGTCGGTGAAAAGCCGCACGCCCACCTCGCTGCAATATGCTCGCACCTGCTACGACCATATGGCGGGCGAGGTGGCGGTGAAGCTGCACGATCGGCTGCATGCGCTGAACTGGCTGACCGGCGAGGCAGACTACCGGTTAAGCGACATCGGTCAGGCCGCGCTGGCGCGGCTGGGCGTCGATTGCTCCCCCGCGCCCACCCGCCGCCGCTTCGCCTGCGGCTGCCTGGATTGGAGCGAACGCCGATCTCACCTCGGCGGCGCGCTGGGCGCCGCGCTGTTAGCCGCCTTTATCCAACGCGGCTGGATCCTTCGCCGGCTCGACAGCCGCGAGCTGCAGCTGACCCCCGCCGGTAAAAAAGCGCTGGCCGCACATTTTGACCTCACGGTGTAACCCGGCGACAGGGTAGTTTTACTGCAATACTCTAGGGGTACGCTTAAGCGACCCCGCCAACCCGAGGAGTTTCCATGCTCGATTCCACCCAATTCCCGATCGTCAAACGCTGGCCGGCTCAGCATCCAGAACGGCTGCAGCTCTACTCTCTGCCGACGCCGAACGGCGTCAAAGTCTCCATCATGCTGGAGGAGATCGGCCTGCCTTATGAAGCGCACCTGATCGACATCGGCAACAACGAAACCTGGACGCCGGAATTCCTGGCGCTGAACCCGAACGGCAAGATCCCGGCGATCATCGATCCCGATGGCCCCGGCGGCCGGCCGCTGCCGCTGTTCGAATCCGGCGCCATTCTGCTCTACCTGGCGGAAAAGAGCGGCCGTTTCCTGCCGCAGGACCCGGCGCAGCGTTACGAAACCATTCAATGGGTGTTCTTCCAGATGGCCGCCGTCGGCCCGATGTTCGGCCAGCTCGGTTTCTTCCATAAATTCGCCGGGCGCGAATATGAAGACAAGCGGCCGCTGGAGCGCTACAAAAACGAATCGAAACGCCTGCTCGGCGTGCTGGAAACGCGACTTGAAGGCCGCGACTGGATCATGGGCGCGGAGTACACCATCGCCGATATCTCGCTGCTGGGTTGGGTGCGCAACCTGATCGGCTTCTATGAGGCGCGCGAACTGGTGGAGTTCGACAGTTTCCCTCGCGTCGCGCAGTGGCTGGAGCGCGGTCTGGCGCGCCCGGCGGTGCAGCGTGGGCTCGCTATCCCGGCGCGCGCGGCCTGATCGTCAAACGGGATGGCCGCCGGGCCGTCCCGCCTTCCGCTGTCATAAAATTGTCATCCCTCTGCTCTACTCTCCTTTCGTAACAATTTGATGTTATTTACATTGTTGTATTACGACAAGGAGCTTACCCCATGCAACCTGCTGTATCCCTGATCGCCGGCGCCGTACTGTCCGCCCTGCTCTGTTCCTCCGCCATCGCGGCGGAAACCTCGGCCAATGCCGATGGCCTGACCGATCGCGCCGCGCGCGGCAACCTCGTCGAACCGGGCGGCGCCCGCCGTCTGGCCGGCGATCAGACCACCGCGCTGAAGGCATCGCTGTCGGACAAAACGGCGAAAAACGTGATCCTGCTGATCGGCGACGGCATGGGGGATTCCGAGATCACCGCCGCGCGCAACTACGCCGAAGGCGCAGGCGGTTACTTCAAGGGCATCGACGCCCTGCCGCTGACAGGACAATACACCCATTACTCGCTGGACAGGAAAACCCACAAGCCGGACTACGTGACCGACTCCGCCGCCTCCGCCACCGCCTGGGCCACCGGGGTGAAAACCTATAACGGCGCGCTCGGCGTGGACGTGAACGGCAAGGATCAACCGACGCTGCTGGAGATCGCCAAGGCGGCCGGCAAGGCCACCGGCAACGTCTCCACCGCCGAGTTGCAAGACGCCACGCCGGCGGCGCTGGTCTCGCACGTCATCTCACGCAAGTGCTATGGCCCGGAGGAAACCAGCGAGAAATGCGCCGCTAACGCGCTGGAAAATGGCGGCCGTGGCTCCATCACCGAACAACTGCTGAAAACCCGCGCCGACGTCACGCTGGGCGGCGGCGCGAAATCGTTCAACCAGCTGGCGAAAAGCGGCGAATGGCAAGGAAAATCGCTGAAGGACCAGGCGGCGGCGCAGGGTTATCAGTGGGTAAGCAACGCCGACGAACTGCAGGCCGTTACCCTCGCCAACCAGCAAAAACCGCTGCTGGGGCTGTTCGCCGACGGCAATATGCCGGTGCGTTGGCTGGGGCCGAAAGCCAGCTACCATGGCAACCTCGACAAACCGGCAGTGACCTGCGAAAACAACCCGGCGCGCACCGCCGCCACGCCAACGCTGGCGGCGATGACCGAAAAAGCGATCGCGCTGTTGAAAGACAACCCGAACGGCTTCTTCCTGCAGGTAGAGGGCGCGTCGATCGATAAGCAGGATCACGCCGCCAACCCGTGCGGGCAGATTGGCGAAACCGTCGATCTGGACGAAGCGGTACAAAAAGCGCTGGCCTTCGCCCGCGCCGACGGCAACACGCTGGTGATCGTCACCGCCGACCACGCGCACGCCAGCCAGATCGTCTCCGCCGACGCCAAAGCGCCGGGCCTGACCCAAAAGCTGACCACCAAGGACGGCGCGCCGATGACCCTCAGCTACGGCAACTCTGAAGAGGAATCTCAGGGACACACCGGCACCCAGCTGCGCGTCGCGGCCTACGGCCCGCACGCCGCCAACGTAGTGGGCCTGACCGATCAGACCGATCTGTTCTTCACCATGCGCGATGCGATGGGTATCAAGTAACCGACCCCTGAACGATGGCCGCCCGCCACGGCGGCCATTTATTATTGGTTACCGCTAGGTATTTGCAATTTAACCGCAATTATTGTGTGATAACGAAATAACGTCTAATTACGCGGCAATTAACCCATGAAAATAACGCGGTTATACGGCCTTTCTTCCCTCTCTGTTTATTCCTGCGACAGCAACCGGCCGTTTTTTGCTTATATTCATTTTTTTTAGTTACAAAAGTAGTTTTTAACATTCTCGCAAACAATAATACCCCGCCAGTAACGTGAACCGATCAATTTGCATCCGGACGGCCTGCAATAGTTCACTTTTCGTTAAAAACCCTATTAACAAAAAGGCATTATTGCTGCCTATCGGCTTTCGTCGGGCGGTCGGCTTCATTATTTCCAGGGTAACTCCCGCTAAATTCTTTCACCTGCAATGAGTAGAATTTACACACAAGAGATTTAATTCAATGAGAAAATTACTCGTCCTGATTTTCAGTCTCAGCCTGTTTGGCGTTACGCAACAGGCGGCGGCTGAAGAGAAGAATAAAACCGTCGACGTGGTTCTGATCGGCGGCGGCATCATGAGCGCCACCTTGGGTACCTATCTGCATGAGCTGGAGCCGACCTGGACCATCGACATGTACGAGCGCATGAACGGCGTAGCGGAAGAGAGTTCCAACGGCTGGAACAACGCCGGTACCGGGCACTCCGCCTTCAGCGAAATGAACTACACGCCGGAAAAAGCCGATGGCACCATCGACATCAGCAAGGCGGTGAAGGTCAACGAGTCTTTCGAAATCTCTCGCCAGTTCTGGTCTTATCAGGTGAAAAACAATGTCCTGAAAGATCCGAAATCTTTCATTAACAGCGTGCCGCACATGAGCTTCGTGTGGGGCGACGACAACGTCAACTTCCTGCGTAAACGCTATGCGGCGCTGCAGCACAGCACCCTGTTCCGCGGCATGGAATACTCCGAAGATCCTGCGCAGATCAAGCAGTGGGCGCCACTGGTGATGAACGGCCGCGATCCGGCGCAGAAAATCGCCGCGACCCGCATGCCGCTGGGTACCGACGTCAACTTCGGCGTGATCACCCACCAGCTGGTTGACGCGCTTAGCGCCAGCGACAAGTTCAAGCTGAACCTGAGCCACGAAGTGCGCGACATCAAGCGCAACGCCGACCAGACCTGGAGCGTGACCGTTGCCGATCTGAACCGCGACGGCAAAGAAACCACCGTTAACGCCAAGTTCGTGTTCATCGGCGCAGGCGGCGCGTCCCTGACCCTGCTGCAGAAGTCCGGCATCCCAGAAGCCGACGGCTACGGCGGCTTCCCGGTCGGCGGCCAGTTCCTGGTCACCACCAACCCGGAGATCGCCAACCAGCACCTGGCCAAAGTGTATGGCCTGGCCAGCGTAGGTTCACCGCCGATGTCCGTGCCTCACCTGGATACCCGCATGCTGGACGGCAAGCGCGTGCTGTTGTTCGGGCCGTTCGCCACCTTCTCCAGCAAGTTCCTGAAGAACGGTTCACTGTTCGATCTGATGCACTCGCTGAGCACCTCGAACCTGATGCCGATGACCCACGTCGGTCTGGATAACTTCGATCTGGTGAAATACCTGGTCGGCCAGCTGATGATGAACGACGACGACCGCTTCGCCGCGCTGAAAGAGTACTTCCCGGACGCCAAGCAGGAAGACTGGAAGCTGTGGACCGCGGGCCAACGCGTGCAGATCATCAAGAAAGATGCGGATAAAGGCGGCGTGCTGCAGTTCGGCACCGAAGTCGTCAGTTCTGAAGACGGCAGCATCGCCGCTCTGCTGGGCGCTTCGCCGGGTGCTTCTACCGCTGCGCCGATCATGCTGCATCTGATGGAAACCGTGTTCAAAGACAAAGTGGCGACGCCGGAATGGCAGAGCAAGCTGAAAGAGATCATCCCGTCTTACGGCCACAAGCTGAACGGCGATATCGAGATGACCAACAAGATCCGCGGTTACACCAGCAGCGTGCTGGGTCTGAACTACATTGAAGTGAAACCGGAAACTAACTGATTCCCCGTGGTTTCCTGCTGACAAGGCCGCTTTATGCGGCCTTTTTTCTATACCCCTGCCGCTCAAAGAGCATTTTTGGCCACCTATTTACCCCCGGTTTACCCTTGCGTAACGGCGTAGTCACGCCTATTATCAAAGTATATTCTTGGATAATTAAGCTAAGTCACTGTGACCTGAATGTCGTTTTTGCGGGAGAACTAAAACCATGGATCGCGTCAATATCATTCACGATTTACTAGACTGGATTGAAACTCATCTGGACCAACCGCTGCTGCTGGATAACGTCGCCGCCAAGTCAGGCTACTCCAAATGGCACCTGCAGCGCATGTTCCGCAGCACCACCGGCCACGCGCTCGGCAGCTATATCCGCGAGCGGCGCCTGTCGCAGGCGGCGCAGGCACTGCGCTCCACCCCACGACCGATCCTGGATATCGCCCTGCAATACCACTTCGATTCTCAGCCGTCGTTCTCGCGCGCCTTCAAGAAACAGTTCGGCAAGACCCCGGCGGTGTATCGCCGCACCACCCGCTGGGACGTCGCAGAATGGCCGGCGCAGCCGGCGCAGACGCAGACTGAGCAACACCGCGACGCCCCCGCCTTACCGCACTGGTTTGCTGGCAAACTGCCGGAAGGCGTATGCACCAGCTGGATGGGGCTGCGTTAATCCTCATGGTAAAGGCACAAAAAAGGGTTCAGTTCGCGAGAACTGAACCCTTTCTTTATTGACGAGACACCGAATTATTTGAAGGTGACGTCAATATTCGCCGATGCGCTGAACGGCCCCACTTTCGGGTTGGTGCTCAACCATTTCAGGCTGGCCATAAAGTTCTTTTCAACGATGGTGCCGTTGACCAGGCCCAGATCGACCGGACTGTTCATCATGATCGGCGTATTCGGCGTCGCCGCCTGCGAGATCAAAATCCCGAAACCGCTGTCGCTGGTCGGCAGGATCACGCTGTTATCCTGCAGTGGATAGGTGGTGCTGAAGCTGGCCTGCAGCGTCTCCCCCTGGCAGTCCTGTCCGGTCGTCGGATCGGACATATTGGCGGCCACCGAGAACGGTACCTGTTTCTCGATTTTACCCACCACCGCATTCTGACGCGGGATAGTACCGAAATTCACCGTCGAACCGTTGTTGGCCACCACAGTAATTTTTGGGTTGCAGGAAATAAACTGAATGTTGCCCAGCCCGGAAATGTAGGCGTTAAAGTTACTGTTCGGCGTGCCGTTCAAGCCGCCGACGCCATCAACCTGAAATACCGAGTACGAGTTGTTGTCGTTGATCTTGCCGCCGGCCGGCGGCGCCTTGCCGGTTGCTTTAATGTAGATGGCGTAAGACACGGTTACCGTCAGCGATCTGGCCGGAGACAAACAACGGCTGCCCGAACGGCGACATTCCGTGCCGGGACCGACGTCCTGACGTGCGCCTTTAGTCGGTTTGACATCAATCCCCTGATAAGTGACACCCACTTCGATCGAATTATGGATCTGACTCATCCGGGACTGCGGATCCCAGTACAGGTAGGCGTTCTCCCCTTTCGGGTTGTTCCAGTCATCCGTACATTGGAAGGTCGAAGTAAAAGTCTGCGAACGCCACAGCAACGCGCCCGGCGCGGTGTTGGCGGTCGACACCTTGATGGCTTTATCCAGCACGATATCCTGGCGAATGCTGCCGTTCTGCTTACAAGACAGCGCATAGCTGCTCTGAGAAAACGCGCCCAGCGTGACCAGCAGCCCAGCCGCCAACCCGAGATTCTTGTGCTTTAACAAAGAAGACATATCCTTTCCTTTTACGGTTTTCCGCAGGTCAGCGAAAGTTCCTGATAACCCATCAGCTGTTCGGTCGCCGCTTTCAATTCCGGCACCACCAGTGAGCAGCTTTCGCCCGCGTCGTTGCCCCATTTCACCAGCAGGCGATCCCCTGCGGAAGCCCCTGAAATATAAATATCGCCGTTGGTACCGACAGTACCGTTGTTCTTGCCGTCCGCACTGAAGACGTTGGCGCCAATCGGCGGTACGCTGCCGTCGGCCATCTTGCTGTGCACCAACAGGCTTTGGCCCGTGTGCGTTTCAAACTTCACGCGGGTGATTGCGCCGTAAGTCGGCACCACGTCTCGCGCCGCCATCGGGATATCCAGGCCGTTGCCGATATCTTCGGTGCGCAGCGCCACGCGGTTATGACGGTATGGCGACGCCGAGGTCATTACCGCGTAACCGAAGCGGTCGATGGCGACGCCCGGTTGGTTTTCGATGCGAACGCCTTTGGCGTCTTTGGCTTCCACCAGCACAAAGGTGTTCTGCAGCGGCTGGGTCAACGTCACGCCGCCGGAGTGTGCGACGATGCCGCCCGCCACGCCCAACGAAGATTGTTGATAATCTTTGCTGTAGCTGTAACCGGCATTGATGTTCCCCATGCTGCCCTGGTAACCGACGTTGGCCGAGCTGGTTTGGCCCGAATAACGATCATGGCCGCTTTGCACCGCATAGTTCAAGCGGTTGTCATCCAGCGCGGTACCGCTCAGGCCGGCGCTGTAGGTATTGCCGCTCTGCTTGCTGTGGCCGGCGTTGAAGCTGGCGGTCATATCCGACGAATCCTTGCTGAAGAAGCTGAACGGAATCGATACGGTCAGGTTGACGCTGCGATCTTTATAGCCGTAGTTGCTGCGGCTGTCCTGATAGAAGACGCCATAGCTGATATTTTTATAGCTGCTGTTGAAACCGGTCTGAACGGTGCGATCTTCGCCGGACCCGCCCCAGTAAGACTGGTTGCTGAGGTTGGCGTACAGCGTCGAATTACCGGCGATGCGCTGGTTGACAGACAGCTCAACGCGCTGGCGTTTGTTGTTGAACCGGCTGGTATAATAACTGCGACGGCGCGACTCCGCCCAGTCCGGCACGCCCAGGTTGCGATCGTTTTGATCGTAGTAATCGTTACGGTAATAGCCGTTCTCATAGCGTTCGCGCTCGGCAACCGCATCGGAGAAATCATAATAGCCGGAGGTCGAGTAACGGTAACCGGCAATGCGGAATTCCGTCCCCCAATCGTTGAGCGACTTGGAATACAGGAAACGGAAACTTTCCCCTTGCTTGTCATCGCCGTTCACCAGGTTGGTGTCGGAATAGGACATATCAAAGGAAACGGCCCCCCAGTTCCCCAGGTTTTTACCCAGGCCCACAACCGCTGAACGGTAGTTTTCCGCCACCAGCACGCCGCCGTAAGGCGTGATGTCATACGACATGCCGTGCGACAAGGTACCTTGTACAAACTTGGGCTGATAGCGGCTGGTGCCGTCGTGGTATTTACCGGCGGTCAGCTGATAGTTCCAAATCCCTTCGCGCAGCATGTTCGGCACCGAGGAGAATGGCACGACGAATGAGGTTCTCGAACCGTTGGCTTCGATGACCGTCACATCCAGGTTACCGCTCAAGGTGCTTGGGAAAATGTCCGTCAGCGCAAACGGCCCTGGCGGCACGTTGGTACTGTAAATGGTATAGCCGTTCTGACGCACTTCAACGCGCGCGTTGGTCGTCGCCACACCGCGCACCACCGGCGCATAGCCGCGCTGGCTTTCCGGCAGCATGTCGTCGGCGCTGGACATCTGCACACCGCGGAACTGAATGCTGTCGAAAACATTGTTATTGGTGTTGGTCTGGCCGATCACCAGACGGCTGCGCAGAGAAACGATGTCCGTTTCCGCCCAGCTGGAAATGTTCTTCCAATGCGTACCGGCGCCCGACTGTTGGTTCAACGTCGAGTTGTTGCGCAGGCGCCAATCGCCGATATTGAGGCCGTTGTTGAGACTCAAAAAGTAATAGTCTGAGGTCTTGTCGTTCTGATTATTACCGTAGCGGTTATGGGTACCGCTAAAGTTATAGTTTACAAAGCCGGCGTTGATGCCACGATCGTAAACTTTCGGTGAAATGGCGCCTTGCGGACGCGGGATCAGAAACACCTGCGGCACTTCCAGATCCATACGCTGTACGGCGGCGTCATAGTTCAGCTTGGCGCCGGAGATCTGCTGCGGCAATGCGTAGCATTGCTCGGCACCTGCGGTGGTCAGATCGCCAGGCAGCTTTACGCCGTAATCCTGATAGTCCGCCGCCGTCAGGCACGGGGCGACAGGAGAGTCCTTGGATTCTTTCTTGAACTCGATTTCACGGTGATCGATACGCTGCCCGTTGAGATAGATATCAAACGGATATTTACCCGGCAGAATATCATCCCCGCTGGCCAACGACGCCACCTGGGCGATATTGTCATCGCCATGGATGAAGGAAGTGTTGAACTGCTCCTCCGCCATGGCCATATGTGAGAATGAAAAAGGCACAGCAGAAAAATAAATTACACCATTAATCAGCTTCACCAAACGTTTTGGCGCGAGGGTTGTTATTCTTTTGTGTGCCATTTCTTTCATTCCTTGAAGTGCTTCAAATCAATTCAGTGCGACGTTTTTAATCTCGGTGTGACCGCCATAGTCGTTGATATAGGTAAACGACATATTGCTGGCTGATTGCGCCCCCTGAGGCAGGGAAATACGCAGACTGTCGTGTGGCTTGACCATGTCGGCGTTCACTTTCCAGCTTTTACCGCCGCTCTTGAGGTTCAATACGCCCAGCGTGACGAACAGCGGGCCATCGTTGGTCACGACCAAGTTGCCGCCCTGGCGCGTCCATTTCAGCGCTTCTGCCTGCTGCTGCAGGTTGGTTTTCAACGAATCCGGGCGGTAGAACAGCTTGATACGGGTACGGATCGCCACCTGCAGCACGTTATCTTGCTTAGGCGTTGGCGGAATTTCCTGTACGTTAACCCAGAGCAGAGATTCTCTGTCCTGCGGCAAACCGCTGCCGGAATAAATAAAACGCAAAATGGCGTCTTTCTTGGCAGCCAGCTTCAAAATGGGTGGTGTCACCACGATCGGCAAATTCTTAGGCATCTGGCTTGCGTCGCCAGTATCCAGCCAGGTTTGCACCATGTAGGTATCGTCGCTGTCATTGCTGATTGAGAGCGATGCGGATTTACTTGCACTGTTATAGATGACACGCGTCGCATCAACCTGAATGCCGGCAAAGGCATTAACAGAGAATGCGAATAAAATACCAGTCAGAATTTTTTTCATCGGAATGTCTCAACTCTCAAAATTTAGCCATCCTTGGCCAATAACTCTATCTATCCTGCCAGCGAATTATTTGTATTCGATGGTGAAGGTAGCGTTAGAGTTTGCCTGACCGGCAGTTACCAGATCCTGGAAGGATTTGTAACGAGCGCGCAGGTTGAAAGTCGCAGCGCCTGGGTTATCGCCATCAGCAGCAACAGTTACGGTAGCTGGGGTAGCCACTTCCTGAGAGATTGGCAGAGTAGAACCGTTGTTATCCAGAATTTCAACGCCAACGCCAGTTGCGCCGCCAGTTACAGCCAACAGCTCTGGGTGGCCAGCTGGAGTGTTACCGTCGAAACGCAGGGTGTAGTTACCCGCTTCACATTTCTCCAGGCTAATATCGAAAGCTTTAGCACCGCTGGTAGAACCGGCAGTTGGGAAAGCGGTGGTAGGATATTTACCCAGGTAAACTTCTTTATTCTGGTCTTTATCAACAACTTTACAGGTGGACTGTACAATTTCACCGGTGAATTTAACGTTGCCGTTTGCTGCCATTGCGTTGGAAGCAGTTGCAGACAATACCAGGGCAGCCAAAGGCAATAATACTTTTTTCATTTCCAGCTCCATAGAACAATAAAATAATCGATTCAGTGGCGGGCTTATATATATATTGCCGCCACTGAGCATACACTCAGCGATAGCACTCCCTTGCTGAAAAGGAGCGTTGCCTCGATGAACTCATTGCCGGACGAAATATAGACTAAGCATATTCTTAATGTTAAATCGTTTAAAACATTCATAAGCCCCCTCTTGATAGGAATAAACTATCGGCGGATACCTATCGATCGATGTTGACGATTCATATGAATAGGAATAATCTGTGTTTGGGAAAGCTGCAGAGTTCAACATTTTGCGTTAAGGCCTGAAAATCAGAATATTATCCCGAATATTTACATTTAGTAACAGATTGCGACGTTTGGACTTTGGCACGAATTCCGCGTTAAATGGTCTGTCGACACGTTTCGGCCATCCTGACGCTTTAAATAAGAAATTTACCAAAAAATACGGAGTAACTTTCTTTTTAATCATTTAAAATCAACAAGTTAAATATCAATCCAAGGATTGGGAAATGAGCGGTTCTTTCAGAGAGAAAAATAACGGCATTAATTATGTTTTCCAGCCAATGTTCGCGAAATCGGGACAATTGCTGGCCGTTGAATGCCTGTCTCGCTTTACGTTTAATAGCGAATATGCCCATTTTTCTCCTGAACAGTTCTTTCGCCATGCCGACAGCGCTACCCGGATTGAGATTTTGATGGATCAGATAAATCTGATCGATAAATACAAACACTGGTTTCATGAAAACCAAGTGATAGCCACTTTGAATGTTGACGATTATTCCCTGCAATCGCTGGCGAATACTCACTTTGCCGAAAGAATTAATGCCCTGCGCTGTATTCATTTTGAGATCAGCGAGAATTCAACCCGGCTGGTGAAAGATCGCGTGCACGGCGATCCGTCATTGAATAGTTATTCATTTTGGCTCGATGATTTTGGTTCTGGCTATGCGGGTTTTTCCGCGTTGTACAACAGCCAGTTCCGCTTCGTTAAGCTCGATCGTTTTCTGCTTTGGGACTTTATGAAAAAGTCCGGCGGCGAGGGCTTGATGCGCGCGTTACTGCGCTTCTTTTACCTTAATCATTACAAGGTAATTATCGAAGGAGTTGAAACTCCCGAACACAAGAAATGGCTGGATGAAATGCCATATTACGCACTGCAGGGAAAGCTGTGGAAGGAATCCAGCATCAAGGATTTGAACTCGCTTCTTACAGCTGAATACTTTTAACTCGGTATTGGTGTTTGCCCTATGTCTAAAAACAACGTTCTTGTGATTAGTGAGTGTAAGTACAGCTATGTTGGCCTGTCGGTGCTGTTGAAGAAACACTACGGCGCGTACGATATCCGCCTGTTTTCCGATTTCATGCACGGCGGCGCCAAAGCGGAAAAGATCACCAAGCACGATATCGCGCTGATTTTCACCTCGCAAAACCTGGAGCAGAGCGTCAACGTGATCGAAAGCCTGGTGTCCCTGCACCAGCAGTACAACAGCAAAACGCGCCTGTTGGTGTTCTATGACGACGAGCGCGTGGTGAAACTGCTGTCGATCCTGGGGATTTCCGTCGAGTTGGTCTCCACCCGCATTCCGCTTTATTCGCTGCAGGAAAAAATCCAGCGGCTGCTGGAAAGCAAAGAGCCGGGCGGTATCCGGGTGCAGAAAACCCGCGAGCTAAGCCCGGCGGAAAGCGACGTGATCTTCAATCTGCTGCGCGGCGACAGCCTGCTGCATATCGCGGAAAAACGCGGCACGCACCCGAAAACCATCTTCTCGCAGAAATACAGCGCGATGAAAAAGCTGCGGCTGCGCAGCATGAGCACCATCTTCGTCGCCGGCAAATAACACGCCCTGGTTTGTTGCGCGGTACGCCGCGCGGCAACCCGCCCCCTCGCCGAGTTAAATTAATGTAACAACCGGCGACAAAGCAGCAACAGACACACAACATCCTCTCCTGTTGGCTACGATTTGCACACGGATTATCCGTGAGTCATGTCGTGTGGATTAAAAATAAACATCAGGAGATGTTATGAAGTCGTCCTTATTCAGCCGCTATACCTGCTTTGTGCTGAGCATCTTGCTCACCCTGGTTTTCTTGATCATGATGCACAACCATCCGTGGTTCTGGCTGCCGGCCCTGGCCTGCGGTTGCCTGATGGTGCTGGGTATCTACGATCTCACGCAGCAGCGCCACGCCATTTGCCGCAACTACCCGATCATCGGCCGCCTGCGCTTCTTCTTCGAGTTCATCCGCCCGGAACTGCGCCAGTATTTCCTCGAGCAGGATAATGAAGAGATCCCGTTCTCCCGCACCCAGCGCACGCTGGTGTATCGCCGGGCGAAAAACGAGATGGGCGACAAGCCGTTCGGCACCCTGCTGGACGTGTACCAAACCGGTTATGAATGCATCGGCCACTCGATGCGGCCGGTGGAAGCCGCCGATCCCACCAGTTTTCGCATCACCATCGGCGGCGCCGACTGCCGCCAGCCCTACTCCGCGTCAATCTTCAACATTTCGGCGATGAGCTTCGGCGCGCTCTCCGCCAACGCCATTCGCGCACTCAACCTCGGCGCGGCCAAAGGCAATTTCTACCACGACACCGGTGAGGGCAGCATCAGCCGCTATCACCGCGAAAACAACGGCGATCTGGTGTGGGAGCTGGGCAGCGGCTATTTCGGCTGCCGTACCGCCGACGGCCATTTCGATCCGCGCCGCTTTGCCGAACAGGCGCAAAGCCCGCAGGTGAAAATGATTGAAATCAAGCTCAGCCAGGGCGCCAAACCGGGCCACGGCGGCATTCTGCCGGCGAAGAAGGTGGATGCGGAAATCGCCGCCACCCGCGGTGTGCCGGAAGGCGTGGATTGCATCTCGCCGGCCTCGCACAGCGCCTTCACCACCCCGCTGGAAATGATGCAGTTCATCCAGCAGCTGCGCGAGCTGTCAGGCGGCAAACCGGTCGGTTTCAAGCTGTGCATCGGCCACCCGTGGGAGTTCGTCGCCATCGTCAAGGCGATGCTGCACACCCGCATTCTGCCGGACTTCATCGTGGTGGACGGCAAGGAAGGCGGCACCGGCGCCGCCCCGCTCGAACTCTCCAACTATATGGGCATGCCGCTGCGCGAAGGGCTGCTGTTCGTGCATAACACGCTGGTGGGCTGCGGCCTGCGCGACCAAATCAAGATTGGCGCCAGCGGCAAGATCATCAGCGCCTTTGACATCGCCAGCGTGCTGGTGCTCGGCGCCGACTGGGTGAATTCGGCGCGCGGCTTTATGTTCGCCGTCGGCTGCATCCAGTCGCAAAGCTGCCACACCAACCACTGCCCGACCGGCGTCGCGACGCAAGATCCGCTGCGTCAGAAGGCGTTGGTGGTGCCGAACAAGGCGGAACGCGTCTATCACTTCCATCAAAATACGGTGAAAGCGCTGGCGGACATGCTGGCGGCGGCCGGCGTCAGCCGCCCGGAGCAGTTGACCTCACACCATATGCTGCGCCGCATCACGCCGACCGAGATCAAGGTGTACGCCGATATCTATTACTACCTGGAGCCGGGCGCGCTGCTGCAGCCGGAGATCAAAAGCGAGTTCTACGCTCGCATGTGGCGCATGGCGACGCCCAACAGTTTCGATCAGGCAATCTCGCTGCCGGCGGCATGATGGGATAAGGAATAAAAAGAGAGTTGCCCCCTCGCCTTGGGGAAGAGCATATGGAGAGGGGTTGCTTGCTACGGCGGCCCTCCCCCTCAACGGCGAGAGGGCGTGTCGGTTACTGCTTGCGCACCGGCGCATCGCCGGCGACGTAGTAGTCGGCGGTGCTGCGCGGCAACGGCGTGCGCTGGCGAATGCGGTCGGCGATCTTTTCGGCGATCATGATGGTGGTGGCGTTCAGGTTGCCGGTAATGATCAGCGGCATAATCGACGCATCCACCACCCGCAATCCTTCCATGCCGTGCACCCGGCCCTGGCCGTCGACCACCGCCATCTCGTCTTCGCCCATCTTGCACGAGCAGGACGGGTGGAAGGCGGTTTCGGCGTGCTCGCGCACGAAGGCGTCCAGCTGCTCGTCGGTCTGCACCTCCGGCCCTGGGCTGATCTCGCGGCCACGGTATTCGTCCAGGGCAGGCTGCGCCATGATTTCGCGCGTGATGCGGATAGCATCGCGGAACTCCTGCCAATCCTGTTCGGTCGACATGTAGTTGAACAGAATGCTCGGGTGCTGGCGCGGATCCTTCGACTTCACCTGCACCCGGCCGCGGCTCGGCGAACGCATCGAACCGACGTGGGCCTGGAAGCCATGCTCTTTCACCGCGTTGCTGCCGTTATAGTTAATCGCCACCGGCAGGAAGTGATACTGAATGTTCGGCCAGGCAAACTCTGCACGGCTGCGGATGAAACCGCCGGCCTCGAACTGGTTGCTAGCGCCGACGCCGGTGCCGTTGAACAGCCATTCCGCGCCGATTTTCGGCTGATTGAACCATTGCAACGCCGGGTACAGCGACACCGGTTTCTTACAGGCGTACTGCAGATACATCTCCAGGTGGTCCTGCAGGTTCTCTCCGACGCCCGGCAGATCGTGCACCACGTTGATGTCCAGACTTTTCAGCAGCGCCGCCGGGCCGACGCCCGAACGCTGCAGAATTTGCGGCGAGGCGATGGCGCCGGCGCACAGCAGCACTTCGCGGCGCGCTTTGGCATGGGTCAGCTGATTGCTGTCGCCCTGCAGATAGTTGACGCCCACTGCGCGCTTGCCCTCGAACACGATGTGGTCGGTCAGCGCATGGGTAACGATCTTCAGGTTCGGCCGTGAACGGGCCTGATCCAGATAACCGCGGGCGGTGCTGGCGCGGCGCCCTTTCGGCGTCACGGTGCGGTCCATCGGGCCGAACCCTTCCTGCTGATAGCCGTTCAGATCGTCGGTGCGCGGATAGCCCGCCTGCACGCCGGCTTCCACCATGGCGTGGAACAGTTCGTTGTTACCGGCCTTCGGCGTGGTGACGCTCACCGGGCCATCGCCGCCGTGGTAATCGTTCGGGCCGATATCGCGCGTTTCCGCCTTGCGGAAATACGGCAGGCAGTCCAGATAGGTCCAGTCTTCCAGACCCGGCGCCTTGGCCCAGTTGTCGAAGTCCATCGCGTTGCCGCGAATGTAACACATGCCGTTGATCAGGGATGAACCGCCCAGCCCTTTGCCGCGGCCGCATTCCATTCGGCGGTTATTCATGTGCGGCTCAGGATCGGTTTCATACGCCCAGTTATAGCGGCGGCCCTGCAGCGGAAACGCCAGCGCGGCCGGCATCTGGGTACGGAAATCCATCCGGTAATCCGGGCCGCCGGCTTCCAGCAGCAGGACGCTGACGTCGGCGTCCTCGGTCAATCGGGTGGCTAACACGTTGCCGGCTGAACCGGCACCGATAATGATGTAGTCAAATTCCATTCATTATCTCCTTACTTTATAGAGGCCTGGTCAGGCAAAGACGCGAAGCGCGGCTCGGCAACAGGCTGTGTATTTGGGCGCTCTAGAGATTGTCGGCCGCAGCCAACGCGGCTGCGGCTCGAAAGACGACGGGAAGATCAGAATACCGAGGCGTATTCGCCCAGCTCGACCTGCACCGATTTGATCTGGGTGTAGTGCTCCAGCGTGGTCAGGCCGTTTTCACGGCCGACGCCGGACTGCTTGTAGCCGCCGACCGGCATTTCCGCCGCCGACTCGCCCCAGGTGTTGATCCAGCAAATGCCGGCTTCCAGCTGGTGGATCACGCGGTGCGCGCGGGCCAGATCGTGGGTCACCACACCCGCGGCCAGGCCGAAGGTGGTGTCGTTGGCGCGGCGCACCACTTCCTCTTCGTTCTGGTAGCTGAGGATGCTCATCACCGGCCCGAAGATCTCCTCGCGCACGATTTCCATATCGTCGCGGCAGTCGCTGAACACCGTCGGCGCCACATAAGCGCCCTTGCCGAATTCGCCGTGGGTGACGCGTTCGCCGCCGCACAGCAGGCGCGCGCCGCTGTTTTTGCCGCTCTCGATAAAGCGCAGCACCGATTCCATGTGCGCAAAGCTGACCAGCGGCCCGAAGTTGGTCTGCGGATCGGTCGGGTCACCGAGGCGAATGCGCTTCACGCGCTCGAGGATTTTCGTCTCAAACTGCGCCTGCAGCGCCGCCGGCACGAAGACGCGGGTGCCGTTGGTGCACACCTGGCCGGAACTGTAGAAGTTGGCCATCATGGCGATATCGGCGGCGCGATCCAGATCGGCGTCGTCGAAGATAATCAGCGGCGATTTGCCGCCCAACTCCATGGTGACTTCCTTCAGCGTCGAACCCGACGCGTTGGCCATCACCTTCTTGCCGGTTTTCACCCCGCCGGTGAAAGAGACTTTGGCGATGCCCGGATGGTCGGTCAGATACTGCCCCACTTCCGCCCCGCTGCCGGTCACCACGTTGAACACGCCGTCCGGCAGGCCGGCTTCGGTGTAGATTTCCGCCAACTTCAGCGCCGTCAATGACGTGACTTCACTCGGCTTGAAGATCATCGCGTTGCCCGCCGCCAGCGCCGGCGCGGACTTCCACAGCGCGATTTGAATCGGGTAGTTCCAGGCGCCGATGCCGGCCACCACGCCCAGCGGCTCGCGGCGGGTGTAGACGAACGAGGTATCGCGCAGCGGGATCTGCTCGCCTTCAATGGCCGGGATCAGGCCGGCGTAGTACTCCAGCACGTCAGCGCCGGTGACGATATCCACCGCGGTGGTTTCCGACATCGCTTTGCCGGTATCCAGCGTTTCCAGCGCCGCCAGTTCATCGTTGCGCTCGCGCAGAATATCCACCGCGCGACGCAGGATGCGCGAACGCGCCATCGCCGTCATCGCCGCCCACACCTTCTGCCCGCTGGCCGCGCTGGCCACCGCACGATCGACGTCTTCAGCGCCGGCGGACTGGACTTCAGCCAGAACTTCGCCGTTCGCCGGGTTAATGGCGTTGAAGGTTTTTCCAGCGGTGCTGTCTACATAGGCGCCATGAATATAGAGCTTCTGCAAGCCAAAACGGGACATAGGATCTCCTTGAGTTATCCTCCGGGCGGCGTTTGCCCCCGGAGTTGGAACGTGATGTATTCGGTCGTGAGCGCCAGCGCCTGCGCCTGATTGAACGCGGAGCCGCGCAGCGCGCTGCGCAGCCACAGCCCATCGATCAGCGCCGCCAGCCCCTTGGCCGCCAACCGCGCCTGCGGCTGCGGCATAACGCGGCGAAACTCGGCGCACAGGTTGGAATAGAGCCGACGGCCGTTCACCTGTTGCAAGCGGTTGAGCTGCGGCTGGTACAGACTGCTGGCCCAAAAGGCCAGCCAGGTCTTCATCGCCGCGCTGTTGATCTGGCTGTCGTCGAAGTTGCCGGCGACGATCGCCTGCAGCCGCGCCGCCGGGCTGTTGTCGGTCAGCGCCTGCAGCCGCAGCTTCACCGCCTCGCCCAGATGGCTGATCAGATAGCGCATCGTGGCTTCCAGCAGGCCGTTCTTATCCTTGAAATAATGGCTGATGATGCCGTTGGAAACGCCGGCCCGCCGCGCGATCTGCGCGATGGTGGCGTCATGCATTCCCACTTCGTTTACCGCGGCGAGCGTGGCATCAATCAACTGCTGCCTTCTGATTGGCTGCATTCCTACCTTTGGCATATTTCGACTCTCACAAAACCGACTTCGGCCTTATCTCAGCGGGCAAATTTCACTGCCGTTTCGCCCGTGATTCAGGTCATCATGAGGACTATTAAACTTTTTTTTGATTGAACGTTCAATAAAAATTGCATATATTTTATTGCCGCCTGGTTAAAAAAATGTATTTTCTGGTTGTGGAACTGGCTGATTTTTGTGAGGTAATTAACGAATCTGACCAAAATCAGTGGCTGTAAGCGGTTCCCGCCGCGAAGCGCTCCGGTGCTTCATAAGCAGGCGAAAGCGGCATCGTTCAGGCCATTCCCATGGGGATGGCCGCCGCCTTCATTCGCCCGTTTTCCGGATGCGCCAACGCGCCCCAGAATGCGGAGCGGCACGATTTTACTCAGTTCAGAGGATGACGATGACAACACGCGAAACCTCCTCCAAACCGCAGCAGGACCGCCTCAACCCTGTGGTTTTCTTCACCTCGGCGGGGCTGATCCTGGCCTTCTCGCTGATGACCATCTTTTTCACCGACTTCTCCGGGCAGTGGATCACCCGCACGCTGAATTGGGTGTCGACCACCTTCGGTTGGTACTACCTGCTGGCGGCGACGCTGTACATCGTGTTCGTGGTATTTATCGCCGCCTCGCGCTTCGGTTCCATCAAGCTCGGGCCGGAACAGTCCAAACCGGAGTTCAGCCTGATGAGTTGGGCGGCGATGCTGTTCGCCGCCGGCATCGGCATCGATTTGATGTTCTTCTCGGTCGCCGAGCCGGTGACCCAGTACATGATGCCGCCGGAAGGCGACGCGCAAACGCTGGAGGCCGCCCGCCAGGCGATGGTCTGGACGCTGTTCCACTACGGCCTGACCGGCTGGTCGATGTATGCGCTGATGGGCATCGCCCTCGGCTACTTCAGCTATCGCTACAATCTGCCGCTGACCATTCGCTCGGCGCTGTACCCGATCTTCGGTAAACGCATCAACGGCCCGATCGGCCATAGCGTGGACATCGCCGCGGTGCTCGGCACCATCTTCGGCATCGCCACCACGCTGGGCATTGGCGTGGTGCAGCTCAACTACGGCCTCAAGGTGCTGTTCGAGATCCCGGAAAACCTGACGGTGCAGGGCTCGCTGATCCTGCTGTCGGTGATCATGGCCACCATCTCGGTCACCTCGGGAGTCAACAAGGGCATTCGCATCCTGTCCGAGCTGAACGTGCTGCTGGCACTGGGCCTGATCCTGTTCGTGCTGTTCTTCGGCGACACCGAGTTCCTGCTCAACGCGCTGGTGCTTAACGTCGGCGATTACGTCAACCGCTTTATGGGCATGACGCTCAACAGCTTCGCCTTCGATCGGCCGGTGGAGTGGATGAACAACTGGACGCTGTTCTTCTGGGCCTGGTGGGTGGCGTGGTCGCCGTTCGTCGGCCTGTTCCTGGCGCGCATCTCGCGCGGGCGCACCATTCGCCAGTTCGTGGTCGGCACGCTGATCATACCGTTCGTGTTTACCCTGCTGTGGCTGTCTATCTTCGGCAACAGCGCGCTGTACCAGATCATCCACGGCAACGCCGAGTTTGCTCAGGAAGTGATGCAGTTCCCGGAGCGCGGCTTCTACAGCCTACTGGCGCAATACCCCGGCTTCACCTTCAGCGCCTCGGTGGCCACCATCACCGGCCTGTTGTTCTACGTCACCTCGGCGGACTCCGGCTCGCTGGTGCTGGGTAACTTCACCTCGCGCCTGGCCGACATCAATAATGATGCGCCGAACTGGCTACGGATTTTCTGGTCGGTGGCCATCGGCCTGCTGACCATCGGCATGCTGATGACCGACGGCGTGCCGGCGCTGCAGAAAACCACGGTGATCATGGGCCTGCCGTTCAGCTTCGTGATCTTCTTCGTGATGGCCGGGCTGTACAAATCGCTGCGGGTGGAGGACTACCGCAAGGCCAGCGCGCTCAGCACCCTGGCGCCGGTGCCGGTCTCCAGCCACGACGTGCTCAACTGGAAACAGCGTCTGTCGCGGGTGATGAACTACCCGGGCACGCAGTACACGCAGAAAATGTTGGATAAGGTTTGCCGTCCGGCGATGCAGGACGTGGCGCGCGAGCTGGAGTTGCGCGGCGCGAAAGTGGAGTTCAGCGAAGTGCCGCCGACCGAAGACGAACGCCTGAACCACCTGGAGCTGCTGGTGCACCTGGGCGAGGAACAGAACTTTATCTATCAGATCTGGCCGATGCGCTACTCGGTGCCGGGCTTCACCTACCGTGCCCGCTCCGGCAAGTCGCACTACTACCGGCTGGAAACCTTCCTGATGGAAGGCACCCAGGGCAACGACCTGATGGACTACAGCAAGGAACAGGTGATTGGCGATATTCTCGACCAGTACGAGAAGCACCTGAACTTCCTGCACATTCATCGCGAAGCGCCGGGGGGCACCCTGACCTTCCCGGATATGTGACGGCCGAGAAATATCCAGAGGGCGTAGCCAGGCTACGCCCTTTTTTATGCCTGCTCGGCCGGCAAATCGGCCTTCAGCAGCACCAGGGAGCCGGCCAGCAACACCAGATCCTTGATTAAAAAGCTGGTGGCCCCGGCCATGGCGGGAAAACCGCCGGCGGAGGGCTCCCAGGCGCCCGGCGTGGAAAAGATCAGCGTCAGCGTGGTCAGGTAGGTCACCGTCGATCCGATCGCCCCCAGCAAACCCAGACGCCGCGACCAGAATCCCGCCAGCAGCAGTAAACCGAAGCTCCATTCGGCGACGCCCAATGCATAACTGGCGCCGCGAATGCCGAACGCCTGATGCATCCAGCTCAGCAGCGGGCTGTTGCCGATCAGCGGCACCAGCCCCTGCGCCTCATAATCAAACCATTTGGCGTAGCCGAAGGCGGCGAAGATCACCACCAGCGCCGCGCGCATAAAAATAACGTCCCCGTTCGAGCGCCGAAAGCGCCGCAGCCATGTCGCCAGCATCGTCCTCTCTCCTTATGTTGCCCGCAGCCGCCGCGGTTTGCCGCTTGCGGCCGCGGGGTGAGGCGGCTTAGTGCCCCATCGCATCCTTTTTCATCTCGTCTTTCTTCATGCCGTCTTTGGCCATACTGTCTTTCGCCATGCCATCCTTTTTCATGGCGTCTTTGCCCATTTTGTCTTTCTTCATGCAGTCCTTGCCCATGCACTCTTTCTTCATCCCATCTTTCGCCATGCCGTCGTGCGACATCTGGCTCATGCCGTCCTTTTTCATCGCGTCTTTACTCATGCCGTCCGCGGCGTTGGCGCCGGCCACGCCCAGCATCAGCGCGCTGCACATCATCATTGCGAATAACTTTTTCATGGTATTTCCTTCCGTCATGTCAAAGGCACCGGAGTGCCGGAGAATGGCCGGCGGCCGCCTCAGCTGCCGCCAAACCAGTTGTAACCCTGGTCTTCCCAGTAACCGCCCGGGAAGCGGTTGGTGACCTCGATCACCTGAATGTGCTTCGGATTCTTGTAGCCCAGCTTGGTCGGCATGCGCAGCTTCATCGGATAGCCGTACTTGCGCGGCAAGGTCTGGCCGTCGTAGGTCAGCGCGATAATCGTCTGCGGATGCAGCGCGGTGGCCATGTCGATACTGGTGTAGTAGTCGTCGGCGCATTTAAAGCTGACGTAGCGGGCGCTCAGATCCGCGCCGATTACCTTAAGAAAGTTGGCGAACGGCACGCCGCCCCACTTGCCGATGGCGCTCCAACCCTCGACGCAAATATGACGCGTCACCTGGCTAACCTGCGCCATCCGATGCAGCTGCGGCAGGCTCCAGGCGCGCTTGTCCTGCACCAACCCCGCCACTTCCAGCCGATAGTCGTCGCCGTTGATGTCGGGCGCGTCCTCCTCGGCGTAAAAGGCGTTGAACGGGAATGGCCGGGTGATCATCGACTCCGGGTAGACCGGCGCCAGGCGATCGCCGTTGAACAGCCAGCCCTGCACCCGATCGTTGAGGCGCGAAATACGGCTCAGCGCCTGCTCGACGTTGGCGTTGCCGCTGAGATCGCAGCCGGTAAGCATAGCGATACCGCCCAGCGTCAGGCCGTTGCGCAGAAAGCGGCGGCGGGACGACGCGGTCAACAAGCGCTGCGCTTCTTTGACGATCGCCTGCCCTTCAACGATCGTCATGATCTGTTTATCCTTTTTCATCGTGAACTCCTTAACGTCCGCGCAGCATGGCCAGCAGCGTGCGGGGCACCAGCGCCACCATCACCAAATGGATCGCGACGAAGGCCACCAGCGCCGACATGGCGAAAAAGTGGATATAGCGCGCCGCCTCATAGCCGCCGAGCAGCGTGCGCAGCAGCGGAAACTGCACCGATTTCCACAGCACTAGCCCGGACAGCGCGCTCAGCACGCCGAGGAGCATCACCGACAGATAGGCCACGCGCTGCACCATGTTGTAGTGGCGCAGGTCGGCGTGCTGCAGCCTGCCGCGCAGAGCCGCGCCGACATCGGCGAGAAACTGCTTCGGGCTGAGCGGCCAATATTTGCGTTTGAAGCGCCCTCTGGCGAGGTTCAGCAGCAGGTAACACAGCCCGTTGACGCCAAACAGCCACATGCCGGCGAAGTGCCACTGCAGCGCGCCGCCCAGCCAGCCGCCGAGCGTCAGCTCGTTGAAAAAGCTGAAGTTGAACAGCGGCGAAGCGTTGTAGATGCGCCAACCGCTGGTCACCATGATCAGCATCGCCAGCGCATTCAGCCAATGCGTTAACCGCAGCCACAGCGGATGTACGGTCTGTCGTTGTTCCGGGGTGAGGGTGAGGCTCATAACGATTCCTGCCAGCTAACGATGCGATGCACCGAGTATTCCCCGGATTTGTTCCCCAAGACCTCACGCAAAGTTAAATAAAATGTGATAACTCCGCCGGTGGCGGTTGTGTAGACTTCAGAGAGAATCAGGCTAATCAGCGGTAATGAGAATGGACAAGCCAAAACGAATTTTGATCGTCGAGGACGACGGCGACATCGCCGAGCTGCTGCAGCTGCATCTGCGTGACGAGGGTTACGCCATCAGCCACGCCGCCGACGGCAATCAGGGCATGGCGATGCTGGAACAGGGCGGCTGGGACGCCTTGATCCTCGATCTGATGCTGCCGGGCGTAGACGGATTGGAGATTTGCCGCCGGGCGCGCACCATGACGCGCTACACGCCGATCATCATCACCAGCGCGCGCTCCAGCGAGGTGCACCGCGTGCTGGGGCTGGAGCTGGGCGCCGACGACTATCTGGCCAAACCCTTTTCCATGCTGGAGCTGGTGGCGCGGGTCAAGGCGCTGTTTCGCCGCCAGGAGGCGATGAGCCGCAACCTGCGCATGGACGCCGGCGCGCTCAGCTTCAACGATCTGACCATCGATCCCATCGCCCGCGAAGTGCGCCTGCACCAACAGCCGATCGAGCTGACGCCGCGCGAATTCGACCTGCTGTACTTTTTCGCCCGCCACCCGGGCCAGGTGTTCTCGCGCCTCAGCCTGTTGAATCAGGTCTGGGGCTATCAGCACGAGGGGTATGAGCACACCGTCAACACCCATATCAACCGGCTGCGCATCAAGATCGAGCGCAACCCGGCAGAACCCGAGCGCATCCTCACGGTGTGGGGCATGGGCTATAAATTCGCGGCCGCGCCGCAAGAGTGAGCCATGAAAAACCTTACGTTAGCGCAACGCCTCACGATTATCTTCGCGCTGCTGATCGTCATCGGCTGCGCCTTTTCCGGCTGGATGCAGGTGCGCAGCAATACCCAGTACAGCCAGGCGGTGATCCAGCGCCTGTCCGGCAACCTGGCGCAGCATATCGCCGACAGCAATCCGCTGCTGGGGGTGAACGGGCCGGATCCACAGGCGGTGCATACCCTGTTCGATCAGCTGATGGCGGTGAACCCCAGCGTTGAGGTTTATCTGCTCGACAATCAGGGCGCAATCATCGGCAACGCCGCGCCGGCCGGACATCTGAAGCGGCAGCGGGTCGCGCTGGCGCCGCTGCAGGCGCTGCTCGATGGCGCGCAGATGCCGGTGTACGGCGACGATCCGCGCAGCGCGGACGGGCGCAAGGTGTTCAGCGTTGCGCCGCTGAAGGTCGACGGCCGGGTCGAGGGCTATCTGTATGTGGTCTTGCTCGGTGAAGAGTACACGGCGCTGGCCAGCAATGCCCAATTCAACTCGGCGGCCAGGATGGCGCTGTGGACCTCCGGGGTGATGGTGCTGTTCAGCCTGCTGGCCGGCGGTTTCGCGTTCTACTGGGTCACTCGCCCCATCCGGCGCCTGACCCGTCAGGTCAATGCGCTGGACAGCGGCGGCATTGAGGCGGTGCAGGCCTACGCGGCGCTGCCGGCGGTGCCGGCCGGGCGCGACGAGGTGAGCCAGCTGCAACAGGCCTTCCACCGCATGGCGCAGCGCCTCGCCGAACAGTGGCAAACGCTGGCGCAGCAGGATCGGCTGCGGCGCGAATTCATCGCCAACGTCTCGCACGATCTGCGCACCCCGCTCACCTCGCTGCACGGCTATCTGGAAACGCTGTCGGTCAAGGCCGCCACCCTGAGCGACGCCGATCGGCGGCGCTATCTGGAGATCGCGCTGGCGCAAAGCCGCAAGGTGGGCAAGCTGGCGCAGGAGCTGTTCGAGCTGGCTCGATTAGAGTATGGCGTGGTGAAGCCGCAGAAAGAGCCCTTCTCCCTCAGCGAGCTGTTGCAGGACGTGTTCCAGAAGTTCGAGCTGGCGGCGGAGGCGCGCAACCAGCGGCTGCACGCCGACATCGCCCCCGGCGTGCCGCCGGTGTTCGCCGATCTCAGCATGATTGAGCGGGTGCTGACCAACCTGTTGGACAACGCCATTCGCCATACGCCGCCCGGCGGCGACATCGGCGTGCGGCTGTGGCGGCAGGAAGACCAGGTGATGGTGCAGGTCAGCGACAGCGGCCCCGGCATTCCGCAGACGCTGCGCGCCGATCTGTTCGTGCGGCCGTCTGTCCTGAGCGGCGCCCGACGCCCCGCCGGCGGGCTGGGGTTAATGATCGTGCGGCGCATTCTGCAACTGCACGACAGCGACATTCAGCTGATAGAACAACCACAAAGCGGCGCCTGCTTCCGCTTTGCCATTCCGCCGCGTTAATCCGGCATATCGGTTATTGCGCTAGCGGGAACCGCAGGCTGAAAATGAGGCTGGCGACAGGCGCGCGCTCGATACATTCGGCGCGCACCTCACCGCCGTGCAGCGTCATGATGGCGCGCACGATGGACAGCCCGAGGCCGCTGGCGTGGCTGCCGGCGCTGCGCGCGGGATCGGCGCGGTAGAAACGATCGAACAGCTTTTCCAGATGCGCCGGCGCGATCGGCGGCCCCTGATTGATGACCTGCACCCACCAGGCATCGGCACGCCGTTCAGCCCGCAACACGATCAGGCTGTTTTCATCAGCATAACGTACCGCGTTGGCCACCAGGTTGCTCAGCGCCCGCTGGAACAACATCGCGTCCGCCTTCAGCGCGCCTTCCCCTTCGCAGCTCAGCGCGATGCCGCGTTCTTCCGCCAGCCCTTCGAAGTAATCCGCCACCCGCCGCAGCTCGGTCGCCACCTCCAGACGACTGTAGTTCAGCGCGGACTGCGCCTCACCGGCGCGCGCCAGAAACAGGATGTTTTCCACCATGCGCGAAATACGCTCCAGCTCGTCCATATTGTTCGACAATAGGGTTTCGTACTCCTCCACGCTGCGGGGTTGATACAGCGCCACCTGACACTGGCCCATCAACGCGCCCACCGGCGTGCGGATCTCATGGGCCAGATCGGCGGAAAACTGCGTCAGCCGCTGATAGCCTTCATTCAACCGATCGAGCATCGCATTGAACGACCGGGTCAGCTGCTGCAACTCCTTCGGCGCCCCCTGTTCGCTGAGGCGAGTGGACAATGTATTGGGCGCGATCTCGGACGCCTGCGCCGCCATGCGCCATAGCGGCTTCAATCCCCGGCGCATGACCCCATAGCCCAGCAGCGCAATCAGCAGGAAAGCCACAATGACCGCCGCGACAATGCGCCACAGGTAACGCGCCAGCATCTTCTGCTCGTTGACCATGACGTGCGCAGCGGAGATCTGCAGCAAACTGCCGTCTTCCAGACGCACCATCGCCGATGCCGCGCGCAGCGGCACCCCCTGCGCCGTCTCCCCGCCGCGCACGGCGGCCAGCGTCTGCGCCTGTTCGGGCGGCGTCGGCGCGATCGGCGGCAGGGCCACCCTGGCCGGATTCACATTGATGAGCGGTTTTTGCCCCGGAATTTGGAAAATCAACACGTCCTGTTCATTGCCCAGCATATTTTCGAACAGGCCGTTATTGGCGGTCAGGCGCGCCAAAGGAAAGCGCTGCCCCAGTAAATGGCGGAAATACTCTACGCGCCCGGTCACCTGCAGATCGCTGCGGAGCGTCATTTCCTGGCGCATCGCGCCGAACAGATACCAGCCCGCCCCGCTCACCACGCAGGCGGCCACCAGCGCGAACAGCATGGCGGTACGCAGCGTCAGCGACACCGGCCGACGTGAAGCGCGGACGTTCACGAGCGCGGCTCGCAAACATAGCCGATGCCGCGCACGCTGTGGATCAGCTTGACGTCGAACGGCCGGTCGATTTTGGCGCGCAGGCGTTTGATGGCCACGTCAACCACATTGGTGTCGCTGTCGAAATTCATGTCCCACACCTGAGAGGCGATCTGCGTGCGCGACAGCACTTCGCCTTCGCGCCGCACCAGCAGATGCAGCAGCATGAATTCTTTATTGGTCAACGGGATCACCTGATCCTGGCGCACCGCCCGGCGGCGCAATACGTCCAACTGCAGATCGGCGATGGCGTAATGATCGGCTTCGCGCGCCGGCCCGCGGCGCAGCAAGGTGCGCAAACGCAGCACCAGCTCGGTAAAGGAAAACGGTTTGATAAGATAGTCGTCCGCGCCCAGCTCCAGACCGTGGATGCGATCCTGCACGCCATCGCGGGCGGTGAGAAACAGGATCGGCACGTCGCTTTTCTTACGCAATACCTCGATGATCTGCCAGCCATCCAGCCCCGGCAGCATGACATCGAGCACGATCGCATCGTAGTCCTGCTCCAACGCGCGAAACAGCCCGTCGGTGCCGTTGCGCGCCAAATCGACGCTGTAGCCCGCTTCCCCCAGCCCTTTCTTCAGGTAATCCCCTGTGCCGATATCGTCTTCAACTACCAGTATTCGCATGCTCGCCACCTCGTTACGTCTGCAAAAATACTAGCAGCTTCGGCGGACAAACTTGATGACATTAATGTCATCAAACGGCCATGGCGCTGACCCAGTAGGTCAACCATGCTTAACCGGCAAACTCATTTCAGGAGAACGTTATGATTACCCGTCATCGTATAGCCGGTTTACTGTTGTCCACGTTACTGCTTTCCAGCGGATTGGCCGCCGCCGCCCAAACGCCGGGCAAGGTGATTGCGCCGCTGCGCGGCACCATCACGCAAGTTGCCGACGGCAATCTGCAGCTGACCGACCGCAAGGGCGAGACACTCAGCGTCAAGCTGAACGATCAAACTAAAGTGCTCAGCGTTTCCAAAGCCACGCTGGACGATATCAAACCGGACAGCTTTATCGGCACCGCCGCCGTGCCGCAGCCGGACGGCACGCTCAAGGCACTGGAAGTGCACGTGTTCGCCGCCAGCCTGCGCGGCACCGGCGAAGGGCATTCGGCCTGGGAATCCGCCGACGGCAAAGTGGATACCATGACTAACGGCACCGTCGGTAAACTGGTGAAATCCAACGGCCGCACCCTGACCGTCACTTACGGTAACCAGCAGAAAACCGTCGTCGTGCCGGAAGACGTGCCGATCGTGACGCTGGATCCGGGCGATCTGAGCCTGCTGAAACCGGGCGTGCACATTGTGCTGTTCTCCGCCGTCAACGATAAGGGCGAACGCATCGCCACCCGCATTTCCGCCGGCAAAGACGGCACCGTGCCGCCGATGTAACCGGAGGAAAGCCATGAAAACCAACGCGTCGCGGCCGGTGCATCGCTGGCCGGTTCGAATCACTCATTGGATCAACCTGTTCGCCATGGTGTGCATGTTCATGAGCGGTTGGGAAATCTACAACGCCTCGCCGCTGTTCGATTTCCGCTTTCCGCCGCAGATGACGCTGGGCGGTTGGCTGGGCGGCGCGATTGGTTGGCATTTGGCGGTGATGTGGCTATTGGCGCTCAACGCCGTCTGCTATCTGCTGTGGAGCCTGTTCAGCGGCCATTTTCGCCGCGATCTGTTGCCGCTTCGCGCCGACGCGCTGCGGCAGGATATCTGGCTGGCGATGACGCTGCGCCTGCACCACCGGCATGGCCGCTACAACGCCATTCAGAAACTGATGTACCTCGGCGTACTGGCGCTCGGCCTATTACTGGTGCTGTCCGGCCTGGCGATTTGGAAACCGGTTCAGCTGCAGGGATTGGTCGCGCTGTTTGGCGGCTTCGACTTCGCGCGCTACGTGCATTTCTTCGCCATGGCCGGCATCGGCCTGTTTGTGGTGATCCACGTCTTTATGGTGGCTGTCGTGCCTAAAACCCTGTGGGCGATGATAACGGGTGGCAAACATGAATGAGAAAAAACAGCGGGCAACCGCGCCGACGCTGGAACCGGACCAAAAAAAGCAGCTGGTCAATCTGCAGCGCCGGCTGATGTTGCGCTCCGGGCTGACGCTGGGCGGCATCGCCATGCTGACCGGGTGTAATCTGCAAGACGGCGATCGGGTGGATAAGGTGCTGTGGGCCATGTCGCGCTGGAACGACCGGGTGCAGGCCTGGCTGTTCAGCGGCCAGCGGTTGGCGCAAACTTACCGGCCGGACCAGATCACTCACCCTTTCCCCTTTAACGCATTTTACCCGGAATACAACGTCCCCGAGATCGATCTCGCCGGCTACCGGCTTGAGGTCGCGGGGAAAGTGGAGAAAAAAGCGCCCTGGACGCTGGAACAGCTGCAGCGGCTGCCGCAGCAAAGTCAGATCACGCGTCTGATCTGCATTGAGGGCTGGAGCGCCATTGGTCAATGGGGCGGCGTGCCGCTGCGCACCTTTCTGCAGCACGTCGGCGCGGATCTGAATGCCGGTTACGTCGGCTTCAAATGCGCCGACCGTTACTACGCCAGCCTCGACATGGCCACCGCGCTGCACCCGCAGACCATCCTGGCGTTGGATTTCGGCGGCAAGGCGCTGCCGGCGGACTATGGCTACCCGCTGCGGCTGCGCGTGCCGACCAAGCTGGGGTTCAAAAACGCCAAACATATCGCCGCGATCTTCGTTAGCGACGTCAATCCGGGCGGCTATTGGGAGGATCAGGGCTACAACTGGTTCAGCGGCATTTAGTTTTGCGCGGCGCTGCGCACAACCTTCATCGGCGGCTGGAGGATCGTCTCCGCCGCGGTTAATAATCTGTTCGTCACAAAGGGGATAACTATAGGAAAAATAATAGTAAAAAGGATTTTATCATGGATATTGATGTGAGGGAGATCAATGCACGGCCTGTCACGGAGTATAGGTATCGAATAACGGTTTATAAAAAAGCCAGCAGCGTTGCTGCGTATTACCTTGATTTTAAAAAAGCGACGTTAAGGATGCGTCAATGGCTTATTGGGGCTTATCCTGCCTCGGAAGTATTGGACAATGCTTACGTCATGGAACTGTACGATGTAAGAGCATTGGAAAATCGCGCCGAAGTAACGAGATCCTTATTTGATACCTATACCAGGATGGCTTACACCCGGTATGAACGAGAACAACTCTTCATTAATGGCATCGGCCTGGCGATCGTCACTTTTGTGACGCAATACCAAGCAAGATTAGTTTTCAGCGTACCGCTCAGGCCAGCGTTAGCCAGAATTTATGACTCGCTCTTGAAAAAACACGCGCATCGCGTACATTATTTGCACAACCAAGCGCTTATTGAGGACGGATTATATGTCATCGAAATCCCGCCTGTTAACGGCAGAATCCCACCCAACCCCTATGAGCATGAAGGAACGGCACCAAAAAGAGATGCAAGCCTTCCACGAAGAATGGGCTGAACAAAGGCGCCGCGAATGGCGTGAACGCGGCGGCGTTGAAGCCAGTGAACCGCCCGCACGTAGCATCGATACCGAACTTTCATCCTGATTCCGGTTCGTTCTTATTCTTCTTCTTCTTTTTCCGCCGTCAGCAATGCAATCCCCGCTTGCTCAATGGCCTCCCGCGCGGCGGCGGGCAACCCCTCATCGGTAATGATGGCGTCAAAGGCTGCGATCGGCAGCGCCAGATAGGTGGCGACTTTGCCGTATTTGGACGTATCGCTGAGCAGAATGCGGCGGCGGCTGGCCTCGACGATGGCCTTCTTCACCATCACCTTATCTTCGTTCGGCGTCGACAGGCCGCGCATGCTCCACGAAGAGGCGGAGATGAACGCCAGATCGATAAACAGACCGCGCAGCGCCTGCGCCGCCGCCTCGCCGACGCAGGAGCGGTTTTCCCGGCACACGGTGCCGCCGGTGTGGATGATTCGGCACTGGCTATGCTCTATCAGAAACCCGGCGATGACAAAGTCGTTGGTCACCACCGTCAAATCGTCACGTTCTCCGATCTGTTTCGCCAGCGCCAGCGTGGTGGTGCCAGCATCCAGATAGATACAGCTATTGGCGGGAATTTGCCGCGCCGCCAGCCGACCGATGGCGATTTTCTGCCGGCCGAACATCCCCTCTTTGGTCTGGTGAGAAGGTTCGCTCGCCACCCGTTCCGGCGCCTGCACACCGCCCGAGACCGACTGCACCGCCCCCTGCTCTTCCAGCTTTTGCACGTCACGGCGGATCGTCATATGCGACACCCCCAGCCGTTCGGTCAGCTCGGCGATACTGACGACGCCGCGTTCGGATACCAGCGCAAGAATTTGTTGATGGCGTTCTACAGGTATCACGGTTCCCTCTCGTTGCTGCGGTGATAATAATTGTGATTTTACGTCAATTTTCGTTCGCCGATAGCCCTTATTTCTCGCAGCGTGACGGCCAGCGCAGTTAGGCCAGCCAAACATAAACTTATTTAAAAACATAATAGTAATGTTGATTTAGGCCAGAAATCGCACGAAAAATCCGTTTCACGCATTGTTAATTATTGTGATAACGATCGCGGATAATCGACCGACAAGCGCTTACATTTAACACAACAAAACAAATTATCACTAAAATTAACAGGAGTGCAGTATGACACACCCAGGGAATTATGCCGTTTGCGTCATCGGGCTGGGGGCGATGGGCATGGGCGCCGCGCGTTCATGCCTCCGCGCCGGATTGACCACCTACGGCGCCGATCTCAATCCGCAGGCGCTGGCGGCGCTGCAACAGGCCGGCGCGAAACAAACGGCCCCCAGCGCGCGCGACTTCGCCGCCGAGCTGGACGCCGTGTTGCTGCTGGTGGTAAACGCCGCGCAGGTGAAGCAAATCCTGTTCGGCGAGCAAGGCCTGGCGCCGCAGCTCAAGCCGGGCACGGCGGTGATGGTGTCTTCGACCATTTCCGCCGATGACGCCAAACAGATCGAGCAACGGCTGCTGGACTACGGCCTGGCGATGCTGGACGCGCCGGTTTCCGGCGGGGCGGCCAAGGCGGAAGAAGGCCAGATGACGGTGATGGCCGCCGGCGCCGACGCCACCTTCGCGCGCCTGCAACCCGTGCTGGACGCCATCGCCGGCAAGGTTTACCGCATCGGCGAAACCATCGGCCTGGGCGCGACGGTAAAAATCATCCACCAGCTGTTGGCCGGGGTGCACATCGCCGCCGGGGCGGAAGCCATGGCGCTGGCCGCCCGCGCCAACATCCCGCTGGACGTCATGTATGACGTCGTCACCCACGCCGCCGGCAACTCCTGGATGTTCGAAAATCGCATGCGCCACGTGGTCGACGGCGACTATACGCCCAAATCGGCGGTGGATATCTTCGTCAAGGATCTGGGGCTGGTGGCGGATACCGCCAAGGCGCTGCATTTCCCGCTGCCGCTGGCCTCCACCGCCTTCACCATGTTTACCGCCGCCAGCAACGCCGGCTACGGTAAAGAAGATGACAGCGCGGTAATCAAAATCTTTGCCGGCATCGATCTGCCGCAGAAAAAGGAGACGCTCTGATGCAGCTCGGCGTAATCGCGGATGATTTTACCGGCGCGACCGACATCGCCAGCTTTCTGGTGCAAAACGGCCTGCCGACGGTGCAGTTGAACGGCGTGCCGCAGGACGAAACGCCGGTCGACGCTCAGGCGGTCGTCATCAGCCTGAAATCGCGCTCCTGCCCGGCAGAGCAGGCGATCGAACAGGCATTGCAAGCGCTGGCCTGGCTGCAAAAACAGGGCTGCCGCCAGTTCTACTTCAAATACTGCTCCACCTTCGACAGCACCGCACAGGGCAATATCGGCCCGGTGACCGACGCCCTGCTCGCCGCGCTGGGGGAAAATTTCACGGTTGTTTCCCCGGCGCTGCCGGTAAACGGCCGCACGGTCTATCAGGGCTACCTGTTCGTCGGGGAACAGCTGCTGTCTGAGTCCGGCATGCGTCATCACCCAGTCACGCCGATGACCGACAGCAACCTGCTTCGCCTGATGGAATCCCAGGCCGCCGGACGCTGTGGGCTGGTGATGGCGGCGGAAATGGATCGCGGCACCGAGGCAGTCAGCGAGAAGCTGCAGCAATTGGCGCAGGAAGGCGTGCGCTACGCGGTGCTGGACACGCTCAACGAACGGCATCTGCTTACCCAGGGCGAAGCGTTGAAAACGATGAAGCTGGTGACCGGCGGTTCGGGCCTGGCGATCGGCCTGGCGCGGCAATGGGCGCAGAACGGCGAACGTTCGGCAGAGGCGGCCGGCGCGCCGCAGGGGGAAAAGGCGGCGGTGCTGTCTGGCTCCTGCTCCGTCATGACTAACCGGCAGGTGGCGCACTATCGCGAACGCGCGGCGGCGCAGGCCATCGATATCGACCGTTGCTTCGATCCCCAGACGCGCGCCGCCTACGCCGTCGAGTTGGCGCACTGGGCGCAGCGCCATGCCGGAGAAACGCTTGCCCCGCTGATCTACGCCACTGCATCGCCGGAGTCGCTGCAGCAAACGCAACAACGGCATGGCGCCGCCGCCAGCGAGGCGGTGGAAGCCTTGTTCGCCGAGCTGGTGGTGCAACTGCGCCAGTTGGGATTCAGCCGCTTTATCGTCGCCGGCGGCGAAACCTCCGGCGTGGTGACGCAGGCGCTGGGCATTCGCGGCTTCCATATCGGCCCCAGCATTTCCCCCGGCGTTCCCTGGGTGCGCGCCAGCGATCGGGCCATTTCCCTGGCGCTGAAATCGGGTAATTTTGGCGATGAAGCCTTCTTCGCGCGCGCGCAAACGGAGTTCCCGGTATGAGCATGACGATTGAACAGCAGGCGCGTGAAGAGATGGTGCGCCTGGGTGCCTCGTTTTTCCAACGCGGCTACGCCACCGGCTCCGCCGGCAACCTCTCGCTGATGCTGCCGGACGGCGCGCTGCTGGCGACGCCGACCGGCTCCTGTCTCGGCGAGTTGCAGGCCGATCGCCTGTCTAAAGTGAGCCTGAACGGCGACTGGCTCTCCGGCGACAAACCGTCGAAAGAGATCAGCTTTCATCGGGCGCTCTATCTGAACAACCCGGAATGCAAAGCGGTCGTGCACTTGCATTGCACCTACCTCACGGCGCTCTCTTGCCTGCAGGGGCTGGACGCCGACAACGCCATCAAACCGTTCACCCCCTATGTGGTGATGCGCGTCGGCAAGGTGCCGGTGGTGCCTTACTACCGGCCCGGCGACGAAAGGCTGGCGCAGGATCTGGCCCGCCTGGCGCCGACCCACCGCGCCTTTTTGCTGGCCAACCACGGGCCGGTGGTGACGGGTAAAGACCTGCGAGCGGCGGCGGACAATACCGAAGAGATGGAAGATGCGGCGCGGCTGATCTTCACCCTCGGCGATCGTCCGATCCGCTATTTGACCGCTGATGAAATTGCCGAATTACGGAGCTGAACCATGCCTAAATTTGCCGCCAATTTGTCGATGATGTTTACCGAGGTGCCGTTCCTCGATCGCTTTGCCGCCGCTGCCGCACAGGGCTTCAGCGCGGTGGAATTCCTGTTCCCTTACGAGCATCCCGCCGATCTGTTGGCCGAGAAACTGCGCGAACACGGCCTGCAACAGGTGCTGTTCAACACCGCGCCCGGCGATGCCGCCGCCGGCGAATGGGGGCTGGCGGCGCTGCCGGGCCGCGAACGGGATGCGCGCGCCGATATCGATCGCGCGCTGGCCTACGCCATCGCCCTTTCCTGCCCCTGCGTGCACCTGATGGCCGGCGTGGTGCCCGCGAGCGCGGATCGGCGGCGTCATCTCGACACCTTTATCGCCAATGCGCGCTATGCCGCAGACGCTTTTGCGCCGCACGGCGTCAAGGTGCTGATCGAGGCGCTCAGCCCGCCGGTCAAGCCCGACTACCTGTTCGCCAGTCAGCATCAGGCGGCGGAAGCGGTGGCGGCGATCGAAAGACCGAACGTGTTCATCCAGTTCGATTTTTTCCACGCGCAGTTGGTGGACGGCAATATCAGCGGGCTGCTGGAGACGCTGGCCGGGCGCTACGCGCATATCCAGATAGCCTCGGTGCCGGATCGTCATGAGCCCGACGAGGGCGAACTGAATTACCCGTGGCTGTTCGACAAACTGGATGCGCTCGGCTATCAGGGCTGGATCGGTTGCGAATACCGCCCGCGCGGCGACACCGCCGCCGGGCTCGGCTGGCTGAAGCCTTACCGCTAAAGCCGCACGCCGACACCAGGAAATCGATTTTATAACAATGAAACGCACCCGTATCGCCACGCGGCGATCGCGGTGCCCAACGCTTACCCAACGAAAGGCTTTTTTCATGTCTACCTCTCTGCTGTTGCTGATTGCCGTACTCGGCGTGGTGCTGCTGTTATTGATGGTGATTAAGGCGAAGGTGCAGCCCTTTGTCGCGCTGTTGGTGGTCAGTTTGCTGGTGGCGCTGGCCAGCGGCATTCCGACCGGCGAAGTGATGAAAGTGATGACCGCCGGAATGGGCGGCGTGCTCGGCTCGGTGACCATCATCATCGGTCTGGGGGCGATGCTCGGCCGCATGATCGAACAATCGGGCGGCGCCGAGTCGCTGGCGCAGCGTTTCAGCCAGGGTCTGGGGCCGAAACATACCGTCGCGGCGCTGACCCTCGCCGCGTTTATTCTCGGCATTCCGGTGTTCTTCGACGTCGGTTTTATCATTCTGGCGCCGATTATCTATGGCTTCGCCAAGGTCGCCAAAGTGTCGCCGCTCAAGTTCGGCCTGCCGATGGCCGGCGTGATGTTGACGGTACACGTCGCGCTGCCGCCGCACCCCGGCCCGGTCGCCGCCGCCGGCTTGCTCAACGCCGACATCGGCTGGCTGACCATTATCGGCCTCGCGATCTGTATTCCGGTCGGCGTTATCGGCTATTTCGCCGCCAACTACCTCAACCGCAAAACCTATCCGTTATCGATAGAGGTGCTGGAACAGCTGCAGCTGGCGGCGCCGGAGCCGCGTCCGGAAGATCACGCGCCGCTCAGCGATCGCATCAACCCGCCCGGCGCCGGCCTGGTGGCGGCGCTGATCGTCATCCCGATCGCCATCATCATGCTCGGCACCGTCTCCGCCACCCTGCTGCCGGCCGGCTCGGCGCTGCGCGACGCGCTGTCGCTGCTGGGCTCGCCGGCGGTGGCGCTGATGATCGCCCTGCTGTTGGCCTTCTATTTCCTGGCGCTGCGCCGCGGCTGGAGCCTGCAACACGCCGGCGACGTGATGGGGGCCGCGCTGCCGACCGCCGCGGTGGTGATCCTGGTAACCGGCGCGGGCGGCGTGTTCGGCAAGGTGCTGGTGGAGTCCGGCGTCGGCAAGGCGCTGGCGGAAGTGCTGACGGCCATCGGCCTGCCGCTGGTGCCCGCCGCGTTTATCATTTCGCTGGCGCTGCGCGCCTCGCAGGGTTCCGCCACCGTGGCGATCCTGACCACCGGCGGCCTGTTGTCGGAAGCGGTCAGCGGCTTGAATCAGCTGCAGCTGGTGCTGGTAACCCTGGCGACCTGTTTCGGCGGGCTCGGGCTTTCGCACGTCAACGACTCCGGTTTTTGGATCGTCACGCGCTATCTGGGGCTGTCGGTGGCCGATGGCCTGAAGACCTGGACGGTGTTGACCACCCTGCTCGGCCTGAGCGGCTTCCTGTTCACCTGGCTGTTGTGGCTGGCGGCGTGATTTCTCTGGCATACTGAACGCCGTTGTTTTTCATCGCCTTTCATCCTGTGCAGGAGCAGCAACATGACCGTAATCAACACCGCGCCCACGCTTATCACCGAACGCCTGCGGCTGGACGCGCACACGCTGGACGACTTCGACTCGCTGGCCGCGCTGTGGGCCGACCCGCTGGTGGTGCGCTATATCGGCGGCACCCCACGCGACCGGGAAGACTCCTGGGGGCGCCTGATGCGCTACGTTGGCCACTGGGCGCTGTTGGGATACGGGTATTGGGCGGTGCGTGACAAGCAGAGCGGCGAGTACCTCGGCAGCATCGGCTTCTCTAACTTCCTGCGCGACATCACCCCGGCGCTCGATGCGCCGGAGATGGGCTGGACGCTGGTGAGTTCGGCGCACGGCAAAGGCTATGCCACCGAGGCGCTGCGGGCGGCGCTGGCCTGGGGGAAAACGCACCTGCCGGGGGAAAAAACCGTCTGCATCATCTCACCTGAAAACCAGGCTTCGCTGGCGTTGGCGAAAAAGGTCGGCTTCAGCGAAAGCCACCGCAGCGAGTACCATCAAAACCCGATCGTGGTGATGCACTGCCCGCTTTGAATGCCTAAGCGCGTTGCACCGCCAACGCCGTCTGAATGAAGTTGTCCCGCAGCGCGTCGGTGCGCTGCGGATCCCAGGCGATACCGACCTGCCACTCCGTCTCCTCGCCGCTCAGAGGTAAAATGTCGATGCCGGCCGGCGCGATATGCGTGATGCTGTGCGGCAGCAGCGCGACGCCGACGCCGGCGGCAACCAACGCCAATAGCGTCTGGATGTCGCCGGCCTGCTGCACCACGTTCGGCGTCAACCGGTGAGCGGCGATAAACCGCAGCGACTGATCGCTCAGCCCGCGCCCGCGTTTAGGGGTCAATTGCAACAGCGGCAGCTGATTGAAACGCGCCATCAGATCGTCGGCGCGCAGCGCCAGTGCGCCCGGCGCGGCCAGCACCAACCTATCGCTCAGCAATGCCACACCGCACAGCGGCGTATTGACCGGCAAGCGCACGAACCCCGCCTGCAACTCTCCCTGCAGCAACAGCTGATACTGCCGCTCCGACGGCAGATCTTCGAGGCCAATCGCCACCTCGGGAAACCGTTGGCGAAAGGCGGCCACCAGCTGCGGCGCCAGATGAAAACTGGACAGGCCAAACCCCAGCGCCAGCCGCCCCGCTTCCCCGAGCGCCACCCGCCGCGCGCGCCGCTGAAACTGCTGATACTGCTCCACCAGCGCCTGCGCCTCCGGGTAAAGCCGCCGCCCGCCGGCAGTGAGCACCGCCCCTTGTCGGCCGCGCTCGAACAGCCGAACGTCAAGCTGGGCTTCCAGCGCCTGAATTTGCTTGCTCAGCGCCGGTTGGCTGATGCACAGCAGGCTCGCCGCCTGCCGATAGTTACCCTGCTCCGCCAGCGCCACCAGGGCGCGCAGTTGTTTTATATCCATTCCATTAGGTTATCAAATAAGGAATTTAATTGATTATACAGTAATCAATTCGCCTGCTGTAATCAATGCATACCCCAACCGGAGAGATCCCATGACCACCTCATTACGCGCCGCCACGGTGCAATTCCAGCATCGCGCCAATGACAAGAATTACAACCTGTCGACCATGGAACGCTTTATCGCGGAAGCGGCCGAACAACAGATACAGCTGTTGGCCTTCCCGGAAATGTGCGTCACCGGCTATTGGCACGTGCGCCATCTGTCCGACGCCGAAGTGCGGGCGCTGGCGGAGCCGATCGTGAGCAGCCCTTCGCTGGCGCGCATTCGCCCGCTGGCTGAGCGTTACAACATGGCGATTGGCGTCGGGCTGATCGAGCTGGGCGATGACGGCCGGTGTTACAACGCCTATGCCGTTTGTCTGCCGGACGGCGAACTGCATGTGCACCGCAAACTGCACGCCTTCGAGCACCCGGCTATCGCCAGCGGCGACCGCTATACGGTGTTCGATACCCCCTGGGGCGTACGCGTGGGCGTATTGATCTGCTGGGACAATAATCTGGTGGAGAATGTGCGCGCAACGGCGCTGCTGGGCGCGGAGGTGCTGATCGCCCCGCACCAGACCGGCGGCACCCATTCGCGCAGCCCGCACGGCATGAAGCCGATCCCGCAGGCGCTGTGGCAGCGGCGCGTGGAAGATCCGCAGGCGATAGAAGCCGCCTTTCGCGGCGAACACGGCCGCGGCTGGCTGATGCGCTGGCTGCCGTCGCGCGCTCACGACAACGGGCTGTTCTTGCTGTTCAGCAACGGCGTGGGCCGAGATGACGATGAAATACGCACCGGCAACGCGATGATCCTCGATCCTTACGGCCGGATCGTGGCGGAGACCTGGGCGGCGGAAGACCGGATGGTCAGCGCCGAGCTCGATCTGACGCTAATCCCGCTCAGCACCGGTCGCCGCTGGATCTACGGGCGGCGCCCCGAGCTGTACGGGTTGTTGACCGAGCCGCAAGGCTACGAGCGCGATGCCCGCAGCGCGCGCTTTTCGACGCAGCCGACGGGGCGCGGCGGTGAATGACAGATAAAAAAAATCCGCCCGGAGGCGGATTTTTTATGGGTGCGGCAAACAAGGCCGCAGGTTCATGCCCGCAGGCACGAACACACTTAGAAGCGGTAGCCTACGCCAACGTTCCAGGTGCCAACGTCAACGCTGCGAATGCGGTTCTGCTCGTAACCGACATCCAGGGCAACGTTCTCGATTGGGTTGAACTGCAGACCGGCGCCGTAGGTGAAGCCGTAGTCAGCGGTGTCGTGACGAGAAGTGCCGTTCTGAGCGTTGGTAGTGAATTTACCGTAACCCAGGCCAACCAGACCGTAGATGCTCGCCCAGTCATTGATGCGGTATGCTGGACCGGCAGAGATAGAGTTGTACTGAGCTTTGTTATAGAAACCGTCCTGAGAACCGTCCTTTTCCAGGTGGGTAAAGGAACCGATTACGCCCAGTGGGTTGTTGTCGAACTCGTAACGGTATTTCAGGTTGAAACCGTCGGCTTTGTTAGCAACGCCTTGGAAATCACCCTGCGCATAGCCAGCGGATACGGTGCTCTGACCAGCGAATGCGGTACCTGCGCTAACTGCTAATACGCAAGCTGCTACTGCGGAAAGACATGCAATTTTTTTCATAACCACCTCAAACGCGTTTTATTATTAAGTACATCCATTTGTTCATGCTTTGAAAATATAACAAAAATTAGCGTGAAACTCTGCCTTGAAATGAGTGTCTAATGCTTTATATCGTGTAACAGAAGATTTCAAGAACAGTGTATCTTCTTCTTTTCGCTCTATTTTCGGCCGTATTCTACGACTTTCTGTGACAAAAATCACCTATTTAATATCCAGATAATTCTTAAGAAAAAGCGCACTTTTTGACCAAATCCGCCACATCTCATCCGAGGATCGGCGGATTTCACCGCGATGCGCGCTTTTCTCAGACAGATTTTCGCCATTTCATTTACACTGCTCGCATCCCCGTTTCGACCGTTTTCTCAAGGCTGAGGAACGGCGCATAAAAGGCCCGTTAAGGATGTCGTTATCTACTGCCGGCAGAGCGCCCTCCGCGCTGCTGCCCATTTGTCTGTTAATCATCGCCATGGTGTCGATCCAGAGCGGCGCTTCGTTGGCCAAAAGCCTGTTCCCGATCGTGGGCGCGGAAGGCATCACGACGCTGCGTCTTTTCATCGGCACCCTGATTCTGTTCATCATCTTCCGCCCGTGGCGCATGCGCATCGCCGCCGGCAGCCGCTTGCCGCTGTTGATTTACGGCCTGTCGCTCGGCGCGATGAACTACCTGTTCTACCTGTCGTTGCGCACCGTGCCGCTCGGCATCGCCGTGGCGCTGGAGTTTACCGGCCCGCTGGCGGTGGCCATGTTCTCGTCGCGGCGGCCGATTGACTTCCTTTGGGTGGCGTTGGCGATCGCCGGGCTGTGGTTCCTGCTGCCGCTTGGTCACGGCGTAGGCGGAATCGACCCGTTCGGTGCCGCCTGCGCGCTCGGCGCCGGCGCCTGCTGGGCGGTCTATATCATCTTCGGCCAGAAGGCCGGCGGCGATCACGGCCCCGGCACGGTGGCGCTCGGCTCGCTGATCGCCGCGTTGGTGTTCTGCCCGATCGGCGCCTGGCAAACCGGCAGCGTGCTGTTCAACGTTGAGATTCTGCCGATAGCGCTGGCGGTGGCGATCCTCTCCACCGCGCTGCCTTATTCGCTGGAGATCATCGCGCTGCCCAAAATTCCGGCGCGCACCTTCGGCACCTTGATGAGCCTGGAACCGGCGATGGCGGCGTTATCCGGCATGCTGTTCCTCGGCGAACACCTGAGCGGCGTGCAATGGCTGGCGCTGGCGGCGATCATCGCCGCCTCCATGGGCTCCGCCCTCACCATTCGCCCCAAACCTCGCCTCGAAAGCCTTTCCTGATGACCCGACTCGCCTGCAGACCGCAACGTCGGAATGCAGGCGGGTTAACTGTTTTCCTCGTGACAAGTCGGCATACTTCCCCTTAGCCTGTATCGCAGGCTCTTTGGACTTTCGCTCACATGGAGAATAACAGTGATTCACAACAGCCTGTTCAACCCACGCTTCGGCCGCGGACTCGCGCCGGCGCTGGTTTCAACCCTGACCGAATTGCGCCGATGCGACCTGCCAGAACTGGCGCTGGGGCATCACCCGATCGACGGCGACAACATCTTTATGGACGTGATGACGCTGACCACCGCGCCGGCGGCGGAAAAGCGCGCCGAAATGCATCAGGAATACATTGCGCTGCATCTGCTGATCAGCGGTGAAGAGCGCATCGAATACGGTCTGGCGGGCAACGGACATCGCGAACAACCCCACGCGGAAAATAGCGATCTGCTGCTGCTGGACATCAAACGCCACCCGCAAACGCTGCACATGACGCACGGCATGTTCGCCCTCTTTTTCCAGATGGAGCCGCACAAGACCGGCTGCGTGTGGCAGCGGCCACAGCAAATCAAGAAAGCGGTGGTGAGGATCCATCACCGTCTGCTGCTGTGAACCTGCGGCAGCGCCCGTAGAAAATCGGCGGCCTGGCGGGGAGAACGCAGGCGCACGAAACGGCGTCCGGCGTCGGGACGAGCCATCTCCGCCAGGTATTTTCGCCGGTTCTTCGAGTAAGTGCGGATCGTCCAGAGCACGATCGACTCGCGGCTGAAGAAAGAACGGCGGAAGCTTTCCCGATTGCCGGTGCCCGGCCACAGCTCGCTTTTGCCGGCCGCGCGTCGGCACGCGCGGCGCACGGCCTGCCACAGCGTGCGGCCGAAACCGTAGTCCAGCCACAGAATATAATCGACCTCGCGCCACTTGATCGGCTGCGTGCGGCTGTAATTGCCGTCCAGCACCCAGCCATCCCCCGCTTCGGCCAGCGTCTGTTCAAGCCGCGCCAGGAACGCGTCATCAGGCGTTCCCTGCCATTCGGGCCGCCAATACAGCCTGTCCATCTCGATATAGGGCACGCCAAGCCGTTCCGCCAGTTGACGTGCCAGGGTGCTTTTACCGCTGCCGCTGGTGCCGACGACGTTAATTTTCATTATTCGCCTATAAAGAGAGAGGATAATTGCCCTACTGTAGCGGCATCAATTACCGCTATCAATATGAATGGATGAGAAATTAACACTACGATAACAAAGCGGATATTTAGCCGAAGCCCGCAGGCGAAAAAATAAAATAACCAGGGTAAATTTTCACAGCCATAAACAATAAATCAGCGAATGATAAATAATTATATTTTTCATGGTGTTGCATTAATTAAAAATTCAACCAGATCCATTATTCGTAGGCTAACCCTATTTGTGCAATAGCCATTTTCGTCCGGCAAAAATAAACAGCCCTGCTATAATTGATCCCGTAATGAAATAGGACAACGACTAATCAAGAGGATATCTGATATGAGTACCGCTAAACTGGTGAAAACGAAATCTTCTGATCTGCTGTATACCCGTAACGATCTGGACGAAAAAATCAAACTGGCCGCCATCAAGGCGCTGAACCATCAGGTCGTGCAATTCATCGATCTTTCGTTGATCACCAAACAGGCGCACTGGAACATGCGTGGCGCGAACTTTATCGCGGTTCATGAAATGCTGGACGGCTTCCGCACCGCCATCATCGAGCACCAGGACACCTTCGCCGAGCGCGTGGTGCAGCTGGGCGGCGTGGCGCTGGGCACCGTACAGGTGGTGAACGATCGCACGCCGCTGAAAAGCTATCCGACCAATATCCACAGCGTGCAAGAACACCTGAAAGCGCTGGCCGATCGCTACGGCGCGGTGGCGAATGACATCCGTAAGGCCATTACCGAAGTGGAAGACGAAGACACCGCCGACATGTTCACCGCCGCCTCGCGCGATCTGGACAAGTTCCTGTGGTTCATCGAATCCAACATCGAATAACGCCGCAGCGCGTTGCAGACCGCCCGTCGTGCCGGGCAGAACAGGCTGGGCTTCGCCCGGCCTGTTTTCTTTTGCGCGGCCGTTGAATTGTGCAAAAAACGGCCCATATTAAACGGTAGGTTTCCCTTGTCAGGAGGTCATGATGGCCAGCGGCTGGGCGGCGGACGGCGCCGTACAAGATCAGATTGATTCTACCGTCGACGATGCGGTGCAGCGTGCGCGTGATGCGCTCGGGCATGGCGAGAGCGAGCGCTATTGCCAGGAATGTGGAGAACCGATCCCCGAGGCGCGCCGCAAGGCGCTGAAGGGGGTGCGTTTTTGTGTCGCCTGCCAGGCCGAACAAGACAAAAAACACGCGGCCAGCAGCCTGTACAACCGGCGCGGCAGCAAAGACAGCCAGTTGCGCTAGCATTATCTGCTCCCCTTTTTCCCCTCTCGCGGCCACGCTTGCACCGTCAATGGATCATGAAAGTTAGAGTTAGTTATCAATATTGAAGCAAAAACGTTAAAGAACGGTTGTTTCACAGCCAAAATTTGGTTAATGATAGCCCCGTGCACCAAGATAATTCTTACGCACCATTTCGGTGCCTCATTGTGGTGCATAACCATAACTATTCGCCGTCACGGCACAACATCACGCAGTAACTCTTTGTTTTTATATTAGTTGAAAACATGGCACGATTTTTTCATGGCACCAACTGCAATATAAAAAATGGGTAATCCGCAACCTGTACAGGAATTCCTCTCATGAAGTCGATTTTTAAAGTCTCCCTGGCCGCACTCTCCCTGGCCTTTGCCGTAAGTTCCCACGCAGCAGACAAACTGGTGGTCGCCACCGACACCGCTTTCGTTCCTTTTGAGTTCAAGCAAGGCGACAAATACGTCGGCTTCGACATCGACCTGTGGGCCGCCGTCGCCAAAGAGCTGAAGCTGGACTACACCCTGAAACCGATGGACTTCGGCGGCATCATTCCGGCGCTGCAGACCAAAAACGTCGATCTGGCGCTGGCCGGCATCACCATCACCGATGAGCGCAAGAAAGCCATCGACTTCTCAGACGGTTACTACAAAAGCGGCCTGCTGGTCATGGTCAATGCCGACAACAACAGCGTGAAAGGCATCGACGATCTGAACGGTAAAGTGGTGGCGGTCAAAAGCGGCACCGGCTCGGTGGATTACGCCAAGCAGCACATCAAAACCAAGGATCTGCGTCAGTTCCCGAACATTGACAACGCCTATATGGAACTGGGCACCAAGCGCGCCGACGCGGTGCTGCACGACACGCCAAACATCTTATACTTCATCAAGACGGCCGGCGCCGGCAAGTTCAAAACCGTCGGCGATTCGCTGGAAGCGCAGCAGTATGGCATCGCCTTCCCTAAAGGCAGCGACGAGCTGCGCGAGAAGGTGAACGGCGCGCTGAAAACCCTGCGCGAGAACGGCACCTATAACGAAATCTACAAGAAGTGGTTCGGCACCGAACCTAAGTAAGCGGTGAACTTGGCACGCTATTAACTTAAGCACAGGGGGTCGCTTAACCCCCTGCGCTTCGTTGTATCTGATACCCACGTTTGGGATCACCGGGAGAAATATCATGCAGTTCGACTGGAGCGCCATCTGGCCCGCCATTCCTATCTTGTTAGAGGGCGCCAAAATGACCCTGTGGATTTCGGTCCTCGGTCTGATTGGCGGCCTGATCATCGGCCTCGTCGCCGGCTTTGCCCGCACCTACGGCGGATGGATCGCCAACCACATCGCGTTGGTGTTTATCGAAGTGATCCGCGGCACGCCGATCGTGGTGCAGGTGATGTTCATCTACTTCGCCCTGCCGATGGCGTTCACCGATTTGCGCATCGATCCGTTCACCGCGGCGGTGGTGACCATCATGATCAACTCCGGCGCCTACATCGCGGAAATCACCCGCGGCGCGGTGCTGTCTATCCATAACGGTTTCCGCGAAGCCGGGCTGGCGCTCGGCCTGTCGCGCCGCGAAACCATCCGCTACGTCATTATGCCGCTGGCGCTGCGCCGCATGCTGCCGCCGCTGGGCAACCAGTGGATCATCAGCATCAAAGACACCTCGCTGTTCATCGTGATCGGCGTGGCGGAGCTGACCCGTCAGGGTCAGGAAATTATTGCCGGTAACTTCCGCGCGCTGGAAATCTGGAGCGCCGTGGCGGTTATCTACCTGATTATTACTCTGGTGCTGAGCTTCGTGCTGCGTCGTCTGGAAAGAAGGATGAAAATCCTGTGATTGAATTTAAAAACGTCTCCAAGCATTTTGGCCAAACCCAGGTGCTGCACAACATCGATTTGAAGATCGACAAAGGCGAAGTGGTGGTGATCATCGGGCCGTCCGGCTCCGGCAAATCCACCCTGCTGCGCTGCATCAACAAGCTGGAAGAAGTGACCAGCGGCGATCTGATCGTCGATGGCCTGAAAGCCAACGATCCGAAAGTAGACGATCGGTTGATCCGCCAGGAAGCCGGCATGGTATTCCAGCAGTTCTACCTGTTCCCGCACCTGACGGCGCTGGAAAACGTCGCCTTCGGCCCGATCCGCGTGCGCGGCGCGAAGAAGTCCGATGCGGAAAAGCTGGCGCGCGAGCTGCTGGCCAAGGTCGGTCTGGCTGAGCGCGCCCACCACTACCCGTCCGAACTGTCGGGCGGCCAGCAGCAGCGCGTGGCGATCGCGCGCGCGCTGGCGGTGAAGCCGAAAATGATGCTGTTCGACGAGCCGACCTCCGCGCTCGATCCGGAGCTGCGCCACGAAGTGCTTAAGGTGATGCAAGACCTGGCCGAGGAAGGCATGACGATGGTCATCGTCACCCACGAAGTCGGCTTTGCCGAAAAAGTGGCGTCGCGCCTGATCTTTATCGACAAGGGCCGGATTGCCGAAGACGGCAACCCGCACGATCTGATCAACCATCCGCCGAGCCCGCGTCTGCAGGAATTCCTGCAGCACGTTTCCTGATCCTGGCGGTTTAACGGCGGGCGCGCCACGCGCCCGCCGCTTTCATTCCGCACGCTCTCCCACGCCCCATCGCGCTTCCTTTCCTACTATATTGATTGTTTTTCATCGTATTGCTCTGACATCCGCCGATCACAGAACGCCAAAGAGAGGAACCATGCCGCCAAACGCAGACTCCCGACGAGGTTCTCATCTGCGAGAACACCTGCTTTTCCTGCTGCTGCTGTTGACCCTGAGCGTCTTCGCACCACCGGCGCTGGCGCAAAACGCGCCGCCTGCGCCCGCCGACAAGAGCGAGCAGCAGAAAGCCGCCTACGCCGCGCTGGCCGATCTACTGCAAGACGACCAAGCGCGCGCGGAACTCATCGACCACCTGAAACAGACCGCCGGCGACGCTGCGGCCGCCGCGCCGGCAACGCCGGAGGAATCGACGCCCGTTACGCTGAGCGACAGCCTGAACTCGCTGGCGCAGGAAGGCATCGGCACCTTTAACCAGAAGCTCGGCGCGCTGCAAAAGCTGATCGATTCCGGCCCGAAGCGCGTTTTCAATCCCGCCGGCTTTTTCCGCGCGCTGGGCTACTTTCTGCTGACGGTGGCGGTCACCTTTGCGCTGTTCCACCTGATCCGCCGGCTGATCGCGCCGCTGTACAAGCGCATGGGCAGTTGGGGGCACAACGCCAGGCTGCAGCGCGGCCCGTGGTATAAGCGCCCCGCCGCCATTCTCGGCGCTTTCGCCATCGATCTGCTGGTGCTGCTGCTGGCGCTGGCGGCAGGCAACCTGTTTGCCCGCCACGTCCACGCCGACAGCGCCACCATTCTGCGGCTGCAGACCCTGTTTCTCAGCGCCTTCGCGGTAATTGAATTTTTCAAGGCGGTGCTGCGGCTGATTTTCGCCCCCAGCTTCGACTATCTGCGCCCGTTCCCCTTCAGCGATCGGAGCGCACGCTATTGGAACACCCGCCTCGCCTGGCTCAGCGGCCTGATCGGCTATGGCCTGATGGTGGTGGTGCCGGTGGTGGCGGTGCAGATCAGCTATTCGGCCGCCGCCGCCGTCAATCTGGTGGTGATGCTGGCGCTGACGCTGTACGCCATTTGGCTGATCCTGCACAACCGCAAACCGATACAGCAACAGATCAACCTGCTGGCCGAACGGTCGATGGCATTTTTCAGCGTGATCCTGCGCGGGCTGGGGCATGTCTGGCACCTGCTGGCGATCGCCTATTTTCTGGTGCTGTTCGTGCTGTCCCAGTTCGACATCGGCAACAGCCTGCGCTTTATGATGAACGCCACGGTAAAAAGCCTGCTGGTGGTCGGCGTCGGCGCCCTGCTGTCCGGCATGCTGACCCGCTGGATTTTCCGCCGCATTTCGCTGCCGAGCGACGTCAATTTACGCTATCCGATGCTCGAGCGGCGCATCAACTCTTACATCCCCAACGGGTTGAAGATACTGCGGGTGATGGTGGTGCTGGCAGTGACGCTGTTTCTGCTTGATGCGTGGCATCTGATCAACCTGTATCAATGGGCGGGCAGCGAAAATGGCCAGCGGACGCTCGGCGGGCTGGTGCATATTCTGCTGATCCTGTTGATCGCCGTGTTTAGCTGGACGCTGATGGCCAGCATCATCGAGCACCGCCTGGCGCTGGAGCTGAGCAACGGCGTGCGGCCGAGCGCGCGCGAACGCACGCTGCTGACGCTGTTTCGCAACGTGTTGGCTATCGTTATCAGCACCATCACCGTGATGATCGTGCTGTCGCAGGTCGGACTGAACATCGCGCCGCTGCTGGCGGGCGCCGGCGCGCTGGGGCTGGCCATCAGCTTCGGCGCCCAGACGCTGGTGAAAGACGTGATCACCGGCGTGTTCATCCAGTTTGAAAACGGCATGAACACCGGCGAATACGTGACCGTCAGCGGCATCACCGGCACCGTGGAGCGCATGACCATCCGCTCGATCGGCCTGCGCGACGACTACGGCGTCTATCACATCGTGCCGTACTCTTCGATCACCACGCTGGCCAACTATGCGCGTGAGTTCGGGGTATACCGCGCCAATTACACCGTCAGCCGCGACGAGGACATCGATCGGGTCAATGCGGTGCTGCATCAGGCCATCGAGGCGCTGAAGCAGGATGAACAGGTGAAGCATTTCCTGATTGGCGAGCCGGTCTTCAACGGCGTGGTGGCGCTGGGCGATCGCTCGTTCACCACCCGCGTGACGGTGCGCACGCAGGCGCTGAAACAGTGGGTGGTGCAATACGCCCTCGACCGGCTGGTGAAAATCCATTTCGATCGGGCCGGCATCGGCATGCCGCAGCAGGCGATGCAGATTTCCCGCGCGCCGCAGCCGCATGACGAGCAGGCGCCGCCCGCGGCGATCTGAGGTTAGCGCCCGCGCCCGCAGGGCTGAGCGGCCAGGAAGGCCGCCACGTCCTGCCGGTAGGCGTCGTATTGCACCGAGCGCGGGGCAAACAGGCCCACCACGTTGATCAGCCACGGATGGCGCGCGAACAGCGGCTTGACCATCACATGATCGGCCTCGTCGATGCGCGTCACCGTCAGCAGCGAGGCCGGGATCGTTTGCCGATACACGCGCTCGGTTTCGTCCGCGTCCACGTTGACGTCGCGCCCGCCCAGGATCAGGTGCACCGGCGTGGCGAAATGCCGCAATCCCGCCGTCGCGTCGCTGGCCATGTTGGCGCGAATAAAGCGCCAGCGGCCGGCGCTCAATGCAGCGGCAGCGCCAGACTCACGGCGGTACTGTTCGTAGCCGTCCGGCTGTTCGAGCAGCGTTTGGATGTGGCGCCAGTGCGCCTCGCGCGCGGCGATCGACGCTTCATCGTCCCCTGCCGCCGCCATCGCCGCCCGGGTGTTGTAGCGCCCCTGCCGCAGCCAGTTGATCGCCGGCGCCACCGCGAGCGTAAACGCGATGTCGGGGCGCAAACGCGCCACCTCCGGCATCACCCACCCCGCCTGACTGGTGCCCCACAGCCCCACGCAGCGCGCATCGAAGCGCCCGTCCCGCCGGGCCCAGTCGATGATATCGACGGTTTCCCGCGCGCGATCCGCCATGGTCTGATGCAGCCAGTTGCCGCCGGAGCCGCCCACGCCCGGCTTATCGAAGGATAAAACCGTATAGCCCTGCTGCGCCATCGTCTCCCAAATGCCGTAATAGCCTTCGTCGCGGCTGGCGTTGGCCGGCCCATCGCCGTGCACGAACACCACGACGCCGGGCTTCACCGGCGCATGCTCCGGCAGCACCAGCGTGCCGGTCAGCCGATTGCCACCGGCGGTCACCACGACCGGTTCGGTGACAAAGCGAAAGTCGTTGACGTAAATCACCCAGCCGAGCACCGGCAAGAGCAGCGCCACGAGACACAGCCCTATTCTGCGCACGTCGCCTCCCCGCTGCGTTTCTCCATCAACACCCAATCGGCCTGGCCGAACAACAAGCCCAGCGAGGCGTAATGTTCTTCGCGCCGCACCTGAAAACCGCAGCGCCGATACAGGCGCTGCGCATCCACGTTGCGCCGGCTGACGTGCAGGCTCAGGCGCCGGCCTGCGCCTTGTTCGGCGGCGTAGTCGTTCATCCACTGCAGCAGTCGCCTGCCCACCCCTTTGCCGCGCTGACTCTCGGCCACCGCCAGGTAGGAAAGATACAGCTCATCGGCCGCCGGGGTGTGCTGCAACACCGCAATTTGCAGATACATACGCCAAACGTTCAGCCAGCCATAGCGGCGACACAGCCGCCAAATCGGCAAGGCGCGCGGACGTGGCCCAGCGCGGTTCTCGCCATCGATGGCATTCAGGGCAAAGACCGCCACCACCTGTTCATCCTGTTTCACCACGAAGCTGCGCTCCCGGCTGCCGCTTTGCCGCCAACGCCACAGCCGATAGAACAGACGCCACTGAAGGCGGGCGCTCAGACTGCGCGCGCGCTGGAATTTGTCGCAGAACGCGGCGTAGATCAACGCCGCCGTTTGCAGGCGGTCAGCGTCGCGATAAGGCTCAATGTGCAACATATCAACCTCGACTAGGGTTGGCGGTAGAGCAGCTGTTCCAACAGCCGCACCGGCGTGATCGCCTCCGGCGAAGGCGACGCGAAGATCGCCTGCCGCCAAGCCTGGCTTTCGATCACGTCCAGCACCAGCTGCGCGAGCGGCAAGGGCGCTATCGCCGGCGCGATCTCGCCGATTTGCTGAGCCTCAGCGATCGTCGTCGCCAGCGCCTCAATCAACTGCCGCTGGTTGGCGCTGAACGGCTCGGCCAATGCCGGGTTACGCGCCACTTCAGCCACAATCTCCGCCGACAGTTGCACATTGTCCGGTTCGGCGACAAAAGCGTGATAGGCGGTGAAAAAGGCCGACAGCGCCTGTTTCGGCCGCTTTTTCTCGGCCCGCAATGCGGCGGCGAACTCGGCGAATACGCCGTTTTCCAGCAGCGCGATCTCGCCGATCAGCGCCTCCTTGCCGGAAAAATGGTTATAGAGGTTGCCCACGCTGACGCCCGCCGCCTGGGCGATATCCCGCATGCTGGTCTGGTGAAATCCCTTATGGGTAAAGCTGTGCAGCGCAGCGTCGACAATCTTTTCTCGGTTTCCCATCGGCAGCTCCCGAAGCAATGAGGGCGCTGGGCGCCGTAAATTGATACAAAAAAATGAACGAACGTTCGTTCACTTTCAAGTCTAGCATAGACCGGTAAAATTGAACCGCGGCTCAACGGCGCAGAGATCGGTGGGAAGAGACAAACGCCGCCCCGCTTTCAGGGGCGGCGCCCGGCAAACTCAGTGCAGCGCGTCGCCCTGCTTCACCGACGTAAACGCCTGCATCAGTTTCACGACGTCATGCATGCCGATGTTGACCTGGTTGATCACTTCTCCGGCGTCATGGGTCAATGCCACACCGCCGCCGGCCTGTTCCACGCAGGTCGCCATGCCGGCGATCGCCGCCGCCACGCCTTGCTGGATAGACTTGGTCATGCGTTCGATCTCGGTCGCCGCCTTGCGCGACTGTTCCGCCAGCGTGCGCACCTCGTTGGCCACCACCGCAAAACCGCGCCCGTGCTCACCGGCGTGGGCGGCTTCGATGGAGGCGTTAATCGCCAGCAGATTGGTTTGCGAGGCAATTTTACGAATGGCTTCGACGATGGTGCCGATCTGCTGAGAGCACTTGCCAAGCTCGGTGACCACGTCCGACGTTTCGCGCGCCGCCGCTTCGACCTGCTGCATGCCCTTCACCGCCTGCTGCACGATGACCGCGCCCTGCGCCGCCTGCCGGTCGGTATCGAGCGACAGATGATGCGCGTTGCGCACCATCTCTTCTTCATGCTGCTGCTGTTGTATCAGCCGGGTGATGTCCTGGGCGATCTTCACCACTTTCACCACCTGGCCGTCGTTGTCGAGGATCGGGTTATAGCTGGCCTCCAGCCAGACCCGTTCGCCGCGCCGGTTGACGCGCTCAAAACGCCCGGTGATGAACTCGCCGCGCGCCAGGCGCTGCCAATGCCGCCGATAGTCGTCGGAAGCGGCGAACGCCGGTGGGCACAGCACCGCATGCGACTGCCCGCACGCCTCATCCAGCCGATAGCCCATCAGCGCCAGCATATTGTCGTTGGCGCTGACAATGTCGCCCTGCGGCGTGAAAGAAATCATCGCCATCGAGCGATTCAGCGCCGCCAGCAGGCTGCGGTGTTCCTGCGCCTGGGTCACTCGCTCGGTCACTTCGCTGGCAATCTTGACGATTTCCACCACCTTACCCTGTTTATTCAGCACCGGCGCATAGGTGCCCTGCAGCCACACCGCCTCGCCGTTTTTCGCGATGCGCTTTATCGTGTCCGTGATGGGTTGCCCTTTATTCAGCGTCTCCCAATGTTCGCGATATAACGGGCTGGCGACATAGTTCGGATCGCAGAAAATACGGTGATGCCGGCCTATCACATCATCGCGTTGAAATCCGAGCGTGCTGAGAAAGAGATCGTTGGCGCGCAATACCGTGCCGTCGGGCGAGAATACAATCATGGGAACGGCGTGTTCTATCGCGCTCAGCTCGGCGCCTTTGTGGGTAGTTAACTGACTGAATTGTAACAGCATAGGGTGTAGTCCTTGTGGCAGATGATCGCGCTTTTCTTATTTTGTCTGGCCACATGCCGCGCCCACACGCAGACGTGCCATCGCGGAAGGAGCGGGCAGCGCCGATCCTTCTGGTTATTGCTCTTAACCGGATTAAATTTATTTATTCAGTAAAGTAATTATTCGAATTTAAATAAACCAACAACCTAAGATTTTTATTATGAATAACTGTATTGAGAATAACGTAAGTGATGAAAATTGAAAGGTAAAATGCGGATTTTTGTCGGCGCCGGCAGGATAACCGGCGCCGGGAAGATTAACGCCAGCGTTCAGCTACCCAGGCGGCCTGTTGCTCGGCGTCATGGAAGGTCCAGGCGACGAAGCGGCTGATCTTCTGCCCTTGCGCCATCTCGATGGTGCGCACCTCGGCCGCCCCCGCCACTTTCAGCGCATGGTAGATGGCCGGCAACGTGGTGTTTTTCGAGATAAGCGAGGTGAACCACAGGCAGTTATTGGCCTTGCTGACGCTCTCTTCCACCATCTTGCGCACAAAGGCTTCTTCGCCGCCTTCGCACCACAGCTCGTTGTTCTTGCCGCCGAAGTTTTGCACCGGCTTGTCGGCCACTTCCCCTTTGCCCAATTTATGCAGCTTGCGGCGGGTGCTGGCGCGCGCTTCCTGCTCGGACGCGTGGAACGGCGGGTTGCACAGGGTCGCGTCGAATTTCTCGGCCGCGCCGATGATGCCGCTAAAAATCAGCTCAGGCTGTTTTTGCAGCCGCAGACGCACGCTGTTGCGCAGCGTCGGGTTCATTTCGACGATCATTTTGGCTGCGTTCAGCGACACCGGATCGATTTCGGAGCCGGTGAAACGCCAGCCGTATTCGCGCAGGCCGACGATCGGGTAAATGCAGTTGGCGCCGACGCCGACGTCGAGGATCGCCACGCCCTTGCCGCGCGGGACCTCGCCGCCGTTGCTGGTCGCCAGCAGATCCGCCAGGTGGTGCAGATAGTCGGCGCGGCCGGGGATCGGCGGGCACAGGTAATCAGCCGGAATATCCCAGTGTTCGATGCCGTAAAAGTGTTGCAGCAACGCACGGTTGAGCATTTTCACCGCCGCCGGATCGGCGAAATCCACCGAGACATCGCCCCAGGCGTTCGGTTTTACGAACGGCGCCAGCGCCGGGCAGCTGGCGATCAGCGCCGGGAAGTCGTAGCGCGAACGATGACGGTTGCGCGGATGCAGGCCGCTTTTCTGCTGCGGGAAGGTTTTCTTTTTTTCCACCGTGACGGGCTCTCTTGAAGGTATTTCCGGCGCGTAAGATAACACATCCGGCCCGGAATGGCGCAGCGGCGGGAAACCCGGCACAATGAAAGCTTCATCGATTGCCACAGGGGCCCCCATGAGCCGTGAATCTCGTTATTATTATGAACCCGCCGCCGGCCACGGCCTGCCGCACGATCCGCTGAACGCCATCGTCGGCCCGCGCCCCATCGGCTGGATCTCTTCCCGCAGCGCCGCCGGCTTGCGTAATCTGGCGCCCTACAGCTTTTTCAACTGCTTCAACTACCGCCCGCCCATCATCGGTTTCGCCAGCACCGGCTGGAAAGACAGCGTGGCGAATATCGTGGAAACCGGCGAGTTCGTCTGGAACCTGGCGACGCGACCGTTGGCGGAAGCGATGAACAACAGTTCCATCACCCTGCCGCGCGGTGAGGACGAATTCGCCTTCGCCGGCGTCACGCCGCTGCCCGGGCGTCGGGTCAAAGCCGAGCGCGTGGCCGAAAGCCCGGTGAACTTCGAATGCCGCCTGACCCAATGCATTCAGTTGCAAACCGCCGCCGGGGAACAGGTGGAGACCTGGCTGGTGTTGGGCGAAGTGGTGGCGGTGCATCTCGATCCGGCGCTGCTGGATGAACACGGCGTTTACCAGACCGCCGCCGCCGAACCGATCCTGCGCGCCGGCGGCCCGAGCGCCTACTACGGCATTTCCGAGCAGCACCGTTTCGATCTGACGCGCCCGACGCGCTGATCGTCTCCCCCGTTTATGCAGAAGATGAACGGGGGAATTAATAATCAAAAAATCTGAATAAAACCATCAACACTCTCCGATTTCATCACGTCTTCTCCTGCGCAATAATCTTCCCATCGAAAGGCACTCCCTTTCTCCCTAATCCGCTTTGACAGGAATGACGAACATGAAAACCATCAAAACTTTTGCTGCTGCTATCGCTCTGGCTACCGTTTCTTTCACCACTTTCGCCGCTGAACACGTCAGCGCGCAGGATGCCGCCCAATTCGAAAAAGCCGGCGTGATCGTCGCCAGCGGCGCGACCGACCTGAGCAGCCTGAAATCCCAGTTGGCCGCCAAAGCCGATGCGGCGGGCGCCAAAGCTTTCACCATCACCTCCACCAGCGGCAATAACCTGATGCACGCCACCGCGGTTATCTACAAATAATCGCCGCCCCAGACGTCAAAAAGCCCGCCGGCTATCACCCCGGCGGGCTTTTTTTATGTTCAAGTGCATTAGCGCTGAATGGGTAAGACAGCGAGTTTTTTGCCGTCCGCTTTGTCAGCAACCAATGTAAATTCAGTCCAATATTTGCGCGGTGCCTCATTTGACGCGTTGCCGACCGTCGCAATCTCAACCGAATAGCTATGCCCAATCTTGAACCCGTCGAAAGCCTCCGTCAGGCATTCGCCAGGCATGACCGCTATCGGCTGCTGGCCCGGCGCAACCGACGTGGACCATTCCGCCTTCCCTCCGGCCCCCGGTTGATAAATTCCGATGCCCACCAGCTCGCGTTTTCCGTCAATATCGTCCGGCACACTAATGCATACGCGATTGTTTTTAACGCTAACGTTTGCCGGATAGAACCAGGGACGTTCCTGCACACAGCCGCTCAGCAATGCCAGCACCAATAAAAAAGTCAGTTTTTTCATTTCATTGCCTTTGGGTTACGCGGCTCTTGGATGAACAACCGTAACACGGTTTCATAGCGAGTTTTAAATAGATACGACAGCTATTTTCCTATCGTCCGCTTCGTCAGCCCCCACGCGTAAACGAGCCGGAAAATTCTGTCGCCAACAGGCAGAAACCCTGTATTCAATGGGGTTTGCACACACATTTTTTTACCTGCCCATAGCTGGACTAACGGGAGAGGATGATTATCATGTTACGCAGACTACAGATGCAGAGAGCGTTGTATGCAACATATCATTGAAGGTTTCCTCAGTTTCCAGAAAGAGATTTTCCCGCAGCGCAAGGAACTGTTCCGCAGCCTTGCCTCCAGCCAAAATCCCAAAGCGCTGTTTATCTCATGCTCTGACAGCCGTTTAGTGCCCGAGCTGGTCACACAGCAAGAACCTGGGCAGCTTTTCGTTATCCGTAACGCCGGCAACATCGTCCCTTCCTTCGGCCCGGAGCCGGGCGGCGTCTCTGCCACCATCGAGTATGCAGTGGTGGCGTTGGGGGTTACCGATATCGTGATTTGTGGCCACTCGAACTGTGGCGCCATGAAGGCTATCGCGTCCTGCCAGTGCCTCGACCCCATGCCTGCGGTAGCTCACTGGCTGCACTACGCGGATGCGGCCAAAGCGGTGGTCGAGAAGAAAACGTGGAATAGCGAAACAGACAAAGTTAACGCTATGGTCGAAGAGAACGTTATTGCTCAGCTAAATAATATCAAAACCCACCCTTCTGTGGCGGTGGGTCTGCGCAACAGCGGGCTGCGCCTGCACGGCTGGGTGTACGACATCGAAAGCGGCGAAATTCGCACGCTGGATAGAAACACCAAGAGCTTCGTGTCTTTGGCCGATAATCCCGACGTCTATTTCGAATAAAATAGCGTCCGGTTTAGCCATTAAATAAAATCCACGCTGCGGCGTGGATTTTATTATCCGCCTTAAGCCAAGCGCGCCTCTATCGCCGCAGCGAAGTCGCGGCACATCCGGTCGTCACCCTCAGCGTTGTCCGCCAATACCGTCTCGCCATCCACCACCCGGATGTGCGCCTGCAAATCGAAATCTGCTGGCGGCTGCGGGCGCTTGGCCGCGGCGGCCATCGTCTGCTGCGCCTCATGCCACGCCTGTGCCACCGTCTGGTTGCAGGCCTGCGCCAGAGAGTCCGGATTAAACCCTTCGCCGGTCAGGCTGCGCAGCGTGTCGTCATGGCTGACGCTGTTGCCCGGCAACCAGTAGTGTTGCGCCAGATCCGGGCCGATGGCCGGGTTGTCCGTCAGGTAACCGTCGCGCTGCAGGAAGAAGTGACGGGTTTGCTCCACCGCCATCATCGCCAGCAGATAACCCTGATAGGAACAGGCGGACTCCAGCGACAGCAGGTGCGGGATCGCCAACGTCGGGCGCGGGCTGCCGCTGATGCCGAGGATCTTTTGCTCGACCTCGCGCGCCAGCGCGGTGATGGCTTCCGGCGTGCGCTGCTCGTCATCCCACTGATACAACGCCCACTCGAAGTACGGCACCAGCAGGATATGGCGTTCGTTGAACGCGCGCATCGGCTGGCGCGCCGCGATGCCGGCCTCAATCAGCGCATCGGGCACCGCTTCGCCGGCGGCGTTTTTCGCATAGCGTTTCAGCCAGTCGGCGTCGTCCAGCAGGCTGTCGCAGAACATCGACTGGGTTTCGGCATAGGCCATCGAGGTCGGCGGGAACTCCTGCGAGAAGCACGGTGCATTCTGGCGGATGTTGGCGAAGTGCGCCGCGTGGCCGCCCTCGTGGAACAGGGTGTTGAGCCCATAAGCGCCGCTGCCCACCTGCCCCGGCTGCGCCAGGCTGGTGAAGTTGATGCGCGCCGGCACCCATTCCCCCTGGCGCACAAACGGCGGCACCGGGCCGTGCATGAAGCCGTTCTCAAACTTGCCTTTGCGCACCAGCAGATCGAGATTCATCTCGGCGCCGCCAAAACCGATGTGCAGACGTTTGAAGCTGTCGACCCAGCGTTCCAGCGAACGAGAAAACGGGAAGTAAGGATCCAGTTGACGGGTGACGTCGCCGGCGCTGGCAAAGCGCACATTCCACGGCTCCAGCGCCTGGCTGCCCTTGTCAGCCGCCAGCTGTTGCAGGCTGCGCGCGTTGGCCTCGCGGGTTTCCCGCTCGAAGCGATCCAGAATGGCGAACAGCTGCTCCGGCGTCATGTGCTCGGTTTTGTTCACCTTGTAATCGAAGTAGTTGCGATAGCCCATCTGGCGCGCAAAGCGGTTGCGCAGGCCGATCAGCTCCGGCAGGCCGTTATGCAGCAGCCATTGCTCCAGATCGCGCAGCGCCTGCTGCGAGCTGCGGCGAGAGTCTTCGTTCGGGTTGGTCGCCTGGTTGGTCAGCAGCTCGCCGAGCGAGGCCGCCACCCGCCGCCCGTCGGCGTTCAGGTGCGTGACCTGATAGCCCTTGCGGCGCGAGTAGAGATCGGACTCGGCGTGGATGATTTGATCCAACAGCGCCTGCGCCTGCGAGTCTTCAATGGCGTTGCAGTCGAAGAAACGCAGCCAACCTTGCAGGCCATGGATCAGCGCATCGCGCTGCGCCTCCTGCGGCAACGCTTCCAGCCCGGCAAGCAGACTGCGGATCTCGGCCAGCCGGCGCGGTTCGGCGACGAAGCGCTTATAGGCGCTTTCCGCGGCGGAAAAGCGCGCCGAGACGTCTTCATCGCCGGTGCCCATGTAGTTTTGCCAGAACAGCTCTTCTTTGGCGCGGTGAACGTCGAGGTAATCCTGGTTCAATTGATTGAAGTAATCGAGAGCCTGTTGCATAACCGTCCTTCTCAGCCGATGAGGAAATATCCCAGTATAGTCGCGCTTAGGCCTGACGCAGGCGCTGCAGCCCCTGCTCCAGCGTCTCGCTCTCGCCGGCAGCCACCAGGCAACAGGCGACCTGCCGCTGGATGGCCTGCGGGATCGCCACCTCGCCCGCCAGACAGCGTTCAGTCCAGCGCGCGGTGGTTTCAGCGTCTTTCGCCGCCGGCAATGCCGGTGTTTCATCCGGCAAGGTGCGCTCCAGCAGCACCTGCTGTTCGCCGCCGACGATGTGGTGAATTTGCGGGCAGCGCAGCGGGTTGGCGTAGGCCTCGCCTTCCGTGCCGTGCATCAGCAACCCGCGGGCGCCGATCTGGCGGAAAAACGACGCCACCCGGCCAACATACTCCGGATGTGAGACGCTGGCGAGGCGCAACGCATCCTGTTCGCCAAACGGCGTCGCCAGCTTGGCCAGCGTATGGGCGCTGTTGCGCACCCCCATGCGCCAACGCAGCCCGAGCTGCCGCGCCAACGGCGCCGACAGCGTGGAAACCGGCATGAATACCGCCTCGCCGTTATCGAGACGCCGCTGGGCGTGAGCGGCCTGTTCCGACCACGGCAGCCCCAGAGCGCGGAAAATCTCGGCGCTGGTCACGCGGGTGCTGTCGTCCAGGACGCCGTGCACCACCACCGGCAGGCCCACTTTCGCCAGCAGCAGCGCCAGCAGCGGCGTCAGGTTGGCCTGCTTGCGCGCGCCGTTGTAGCTCGGCAGCACTACCGGCATCGGGCGCCCTTGCGGCGCCTGCAGCGACAATACCTGCTGCTGCATCGCCTGGTAGAACCCCAGCATCTCCTCTTCGGCTTCGCCCTTGATGCGCAGCGCGATCAGAATGCCGCCAAGCTCAAGTTCGGGGACCTCCCCGGCCAGCATCGCCTGATACAGTTGAAAAGCGGTCTGTTGATCCAGGTCGCGCGCATGATTTTTGCCGCGGCCTATTTCTTTGATAATTTTGGTGTAATCCATCCGAAGGTTCCCCTGGCTGCCCTTCAGTTAGCATACCCTATCCGCGCCGCCGCTCAACCTCCTGCGCCAGTCGCCGCTGCGCGTCATCGCCCTCGCGCAGCCCGGCGATCACCCCGCCGGCATCGTCGGCGCTGCGGTTTTGGCTCATCTTCCATTTGCCTTCGCGCCGGGTGACGGCGATCTCGATACCGACAATGCCTTTAAGCTGCGCGGCGATGTAGTTGGCCGGCGCGTCGTCGAGCCGCCAGGGCGCCGGGCGGCGCCCTTCCTGTTGCGCCGTCAGGTCGATCAGTTGGCGGCGCAGCCAGGCCGGATCGTCCGTCACCGTCGGCACGCCATACAGTTGCACCACGCTGTAATTCCAGGTCGGCACCACCTTGCCGGTCTGGCGTTTTCTCGGGTACCAGCCTGGCGACACATAACCTTCCAGGCCTTGAAAGATCACCAGGCATTCCGCGACGTGCCGCAACCGCCGCCAGTGCTCGTTGGCGCGCGACAGGTGCGCCCGCAGCCGCAGCTGCCCCTGCTCGACATCAGCCACAAACGGCAGCGGGTCGGCCGTCAATCCGTGCTCGCCGTGGCTGACCAACAGCCCCAGCGGGTGGGCGCGGATCAACGCCAGTTGGGCATCCAGATCGTCTTCGCGAAATGCGGCGGGTTGAAACATCAGTGGGGCTCCTTATCGCGCTCTCATGATGACAACAGTAAAGCACCCGCCGGCGGCCTACTTAAGATCCGCTTTCTGGCTATTTCGAGTGATCCGCTTTAACAACAGCAGGGCCACGCCCATCGCCAACAGATTAAATACCATGGCGCCGGCAAAGGCTTGGGCATAGCGCTCCGCCGCGCCGCCGCTCGCCAACAGCGGCACAAAACCGACGCCGCTGACCACGATGCCCAACGCGCCTCCCACCTGCTGCACGGTGGCGACCAGACCCGCCGCCATCCCCGCCTGCCGCTCCTGCGCCAAACCCAGCACCAGATTCAGCAGCGGCGTCATGCTCAGCGCCTGACCGAACCCCAGCACCACCAACCCCGGCAGCAGCCGCAGCGGATGCGTCAGCGCCTCACCCCACAGCGCCTGCGCCATCAATAGCGCCAACCCGGCGGCGTAAATCGCCACGCCCACGCTCAGCACGCCGTTGCCCCACCGCTGCGCCAACCGGGGCGCCAGCATCGAGGCCAACATAAAGGCCGCGCTGGCCGGGGCGAACAGGCTGCCCGCCTGAAAAGGCGTCAGCCCCGCCCCCGCCTGCAGCAGCAGCGCGAAACACAAGAAAAACGAGGAGGCGGTGGCATAAATCGCCAGCACCACCGCCATGCCCGGCGCGAAACCCGCCTGGCGGAACAGCGCCGGATCGAGCACCGCATCGTCACCGCGCTGCGCCAGACGCCGCTCCCAACGCAGGAAGCCCCACAGCGTCAGCATCGCCAACGCCAACATCGGCGCTATCCACCACGGCCAGCCGCGCGCCGGCCCCTCCAGCAGCGGCAGCAGCAACAGCGACAGGCCGGTCGCCGCCAGCCACAGGCCAACGCCGTCCAGCCGCTGCGCCTGCGCCACCCGCGATTCGGGAATGCACCGCACCGCCCACAGCGCCAGTGCGCCGATCGGCAAATTGATCAAAAAGATCATGCGCCAGCCGCTGCCGAACAGGTTGGCCTCGATGATAAATCCGCCGAGGATCTGGCCGAAGATCGCCGCCAATCCCAACGTCATGCCCAGCCAGGCGAAGGCGCGCCGTCGCTGTTGCGGCGCGTACAGCACCCGCATCAAGGCGTAAATTTGCGGGAACAACAGCGCCGCCGTCGCCCCCTGCAGAATACGCGCGGCGATCAGCAGGCCGAGCGATCCCGCCAGCCCGCACAGCAGGGAGCTCAACGTGAATCCCAGCATGCCGAGGCTGAACAAGCGCCGACGCCCGAAGCGATCGCCCAGGCGCCCACCGGCGATCAACAGCACCCCAAACGCCAGCTCGTAACCGGCGACGATCAAACCGACCCCGGCGAAATCGGCGGCGAACTGCCGCTGGATCACCGGCGCTGCCACGTTGACCACGAACAGATCGAACACCGTGACGAAACCGCCCAACAGCAGCACCGGCAGGCCGGGCAGCCCTCGCCGCTCACCAGATAATGAATGTTCCATACCACCTCCAGAGATTATGATGGCCGCAGTATGGAACAAGGTTTAAACTGTTACTATATAGCCACTTATACTATTACTAACAGCAACAGGACGGCCGATATGCCCCCACGCACCCTCGAACGCACCCGCCACGAACTGGGGGATTTTCTGCGGCAAAAGCGAGAACAGCTGTCGCCAGAGGCGGTCGGCTTGCCGAGCGGCAGCCGCCGCCGCACGCCGGGATTGCGGCGCGAGGAAGTGGCGGCGCTGGCCGGCGTCGGCCTCACCTGGTACACCTGGCTGGAGCAAGGCAGGGAAATCAATGCGTCGGTGACGTTTTTGGAAAATCTGGCGCGGGTGCTGCAGCTCGACGCCGCCGGCCGCTACCACCTGTTCTTATTGGCGCATCAGCGCCCGCCGGTGCCGGTTGGGCATCAGTGGTGCCAGGTTTCGCCGTTGGTGCGGCGTCTGCTGGACGATTTGGCGCTGCGTCCGGCCTACGTCATGAACCTGAGTTGGGACATCATCGCCTGGAATCCGGCGGCACAGCGGCTGTTCGCCATCGGCGATCGCCCGGCGCAAGAGCGCAACATGTTGTGGATGCTGTTTGCCGATCCGCAGCTCAATGAGCGCCTGCTGGAGTGGCAGGCGCAGGCGCCGCAAATCCTGGCCAGCTTCCGCCGCGACTACGCCCGCGCGCCGGAGGATGAGGTAATGCGCCAACGGGTGCAGGCGCTGGAGCGGGTGTCGCCGCCGTTCCGCCGGCTCTGGCGGCAGCATGACATTCACGGACGCTGTCAGGGGCGGCGCAGCTTCGTCGTCCCGGAGATCGGCCCGGTCACCTTTGACCATGCCTCTTTCATCGTCGACGAAGAGAACCATCTGCGGCTGGTGATGTACAGCGCGCTGCCGGACGAACCGGCCAGCGCGGCGTTTGAAGCGCTGCTGCGCGAGGATTAACGACGGCTGTCGAAAATGAGTTTGCAGGCCAGCCCGGCGAACACGCCGCTCAGCAGGTAGTTCGGCCAGCGGGCGCTGAAGCGGCGACTGGCGAAACGGCTTTTCATGCCGCTGACCGCCAGGATCACCCCGCCGTTAATCAGCAAGCCGACCAGATTCAGCACCGTCGCCAGCGCCAGCATCTGCACCACCACCGAGCCGGCGCGCGGATCGATAAACTGCGGGAACAGCGCCAGCACGAACAGCGCCATCTTCGGGTTGAGGATGTTGGTCAGCAGCCCCTGTCGGAAAATGCGCGCCGTCGGCACCGCCTGCAACCCGGCGGAAGCCTGCAGACTGCTGCCGGATCGCAGCGTTTTCCACGCCAGATAGAGCAGATAAGCCGCGCCCAACATTCTCACCGCGTCGTAAGCCAGCGGCACCGCGACGAACAGTTGCGACAACCCCAGCGCCGCCGCCAGCGCGTGGCAGTAAGTGCCGAGTTGAATGCCCGCCAGCGAAGCGAAACCGGCCCGCCGCCCCTGGCTGACGCTGCGCGAAGCGATCAGCAGCATATCCGGGCCGGGGGTCAGCGCCAGCGCCACGCAGGCACCGGAAAACAACAACAGCGTTGCGGCATCAATCATGAATCACCTGATAAGAAGACGGACGGGGATGGAGCGTCCATCATAGCGACGCCGACGTGGCTTGTCAGCGCCGCTCGCGTCAGATCACCCACAAATCGAGATACTCGTTGACCGGCATCTGCGCCAGCCGCTGCCGGTCCAGCGACACCTCAAGAATGCGCTGCTGCTGCAGGGCCGGGAACTGGCGCGCCAGGTTGGTTTTGAACTTCTCGATCAGCAGCGGGATGCCCTCTTCGCGCCGCCGCGCATGGCCGATAGGATACTCCACCGCCACCTCATCCAGACGGCTGCCGTCGGCGAACTCCACCGTCAGCGCATTGGCTATCGAGCGTTTTTCCGGATCGTGATAATCGCGCGTGAAGGCGGGATCTTCATGGCAATGTATCTTGCTACGCAATGCGTCGATGCGCGGATCTTCGGCCACCCGGTCCTCGTAATCCGCCGCCGTCAGCCGGCCGAACAGCAGCGGGATCGCCACCATATACTGAATGCAGTGATCGCGATCCGCCGGATTATCCAGCGGCCCCTGCTTGTCGATAATGCGCAGGCAGGCCTCGTGAGTGCGGATGCTCACTGCGGCGATGTCGGCGGCGGTTTTGCCGGCGGCCTGCATCTGGCGGTGCAGCGTCATGGCCGCCTCCACGGCGGTCTGGGCATGGAACTCCGCCGGGAACGAAATTTTAAACAGCACGTTCTCCATCACATACGCGCCGTACGGCCGCTGGAAGCGGAAAGGTTTGCCGTTGAACGAGACGTCGTAGAATCCCCAGGTCGGCGCCGTGAGCGCCGAGGGATAGCCCATCTCACCGGTGGCGGCCATCAGCGCCAGCCGCACCGCGCGGGCGGTCGCATCCCCAGCCGCCCAGGATTTGCGGGTGCCGGCGTTCGGCGCGTGGCGGTAGGTGCGCAGCGACTGCCCGTCCACCCACGCCAGCGACACCGCGTTCAGGATCGCCTCGCGGCTCAGGCCGAGCAGCTGCGCCACCACCGCGGTGGACGCCACCTTCACCAGCAGCACGTGATCCAACCCTACCCGGTTGAAGGCGTTTTCCAGCGCCAGGCAGCCCTGGATCTCATGCGCCTTGATCATGGCGATCAGCACCTGCCGCATGGTCAGCGGCGCTTTGCCCGCCGCCACCGCCTGGCGAGAGAGCCAATCGGCCACCGCCAGGATCCCGCCCAGGTTGTCCGACGGGTGGCCCCACTCCGCCGCCAGCCAGGTGTCGTTAAAGTCGAGCCAGCGGATCATGGTGCCGATATTGAACGCCGCCTGCACCGGATCCAGCTGGAAACGGGTGCCGGGCACCCGGCTGCCGTTCAGCACCTCGGCGCCCGGCACCACCGGCCCCATCAGTTTCTTGCAGGCCGGGTAGCTCAGCGCCTCCAGCCCGCAGCCGAGGGTATCGAGCAGGCAATAATGGGCGGTGCGGTACGCCGCCGGGGTATCGACGGCCTCTTTCATCACATAATCGACGATATCGACCATTTCGCGATCGAATGGCGGACGGCGGGTATTGGCAGACTCAAGCATCATGATTCCCAAAGGCTCCAGAGTGAAAACGACACGATAACGACCGGCGCTCAGCGCTGATCCAGCGGTACGAAGGCTCGCGCTTCCGGCCCGGTATAGTTGGCGGACGGGCGAATGATTTTGTTGTCCTGCCGTTGCTCGATGATGTGCGCCGACCAGCCGCTGACGCGCGCCATGACGAACAGCGGCGTGAACATTTCGGTGGGCACCCCCAGCTGGTGATAAGACACCGCCGAGAACCAGTCGAGGTTGGGGAACATGTTTTTGGTGTCGCGCATTACGCTTTCCAGCCGGTCGGCGATGTCATACAGCTTCATCGCACCCGCTTCCTGCGACAGGCGCAGCGCGATCTCTTTGATCACCTGATGGCGCGGATCGGAGACGGTATACACCGGGTGCCCGAAGCCGATCACCACCTCTTTGTTGTCGATGCGGCGGCGAATGTCGGCTTCCGCTTCGTCCGGCGTTTCATAGCGTTGCTGGATCTCCAGCGACACCTCGTTGGCGCCGCCGTGCTTCGGCCCGCGCAGCGCGCCAATGGCGCCGACGATCGCCGAATAGACATCGGATCCGGTGCCGGCGATCACCCGGCCGGCGAAGGTCGAGGCGTTGAACTCATGCTCGGCGTACAGGATCAATGACGCGTGCATCGCCTGCTCCCAGCTGGCGGAAGGCGCTGCGCCGTGCAGCAGGTGCAGGAAGTGGCCGCCGATGGAATCGTCGTCGGTCTCCGGCTGAATGCGCTCGCCGTTGTGGCTGTAGTGATACCAGTAGAGCAGCATCGATCCCAACGACGCCAGCAGGCGGTCGGCGATGTCGCGCGCGCCGGCCGCGCCGTGCTGCTCTTTTTCCGGCAGCGTGCAGCCGAGGGCCGAAACGCCGGTGCGCATCACGTCCATCGGGTGAGATGCCGCCGGCAGCGCCTCCAGCACCGTGCGCACGCTGGCGGGCAGGCCGCGCAGCGCCTTGAGCCGCTGCTTGTAGGCATGTAGTTCGTCGCGGTTGGGCAACTTGCCGTGGATCAGCAGATGGGCGACTTCTTCAAACTCGCAGTGGCGCGCGAGGTCGAGAATGTCGTAACCGCGGTAGTGCAGATCGTTGCCGCTGCGCCCTACGGAACACAGCGCGGTATTCCCGGCGGGCACGCCGGATAACGCCACGGATTTTTTCGGCTTAACGCCAGTCGGGCTTTGCGGGGGGATCGCTTGGCTCATACTGTCCTCATTTGGCTTCTGCGTGAATGGCGCTTATTCGTCGCGTTGGCGAGCGAACAGAGCGTCGAGTTTCTCTTCGAACAAATAGTAGTTGATGCTTTCATACAGCTCGTTGCGGGTCTGCATGGTGTCGATGACGTTTTTCTGCGTGCCCTCCTCGCGCAGGGCGCGGTACACCCGCTCCGCCGCCCGATTCATCGCTCGGAAGGCCGACAGCGGATACAGCGCCATATCCACCTGGGCGCTGCGCAGCTCCTCGGTAGTGAACAGCGGCGTCGCGCCGAATTCGGTGATGTTGGCGAGGATCGGCACCTGCGTCGCTTCGGCGAAGCGTCGGTACATGCCCAGCTCGGTAATCGCTTCCGGGAACAGCATGTCGGCCCCGGCCGCCACGTAAGCCTGAGCGCGCTCGATGGCCGCCTCCAGCCCCTCCACCGCCAGCGCATCGGTGCGCGCCATGATCACGAAGTCCGGATCGCTGCGCGCATCTACCGCCGCCTTGATGCGATCCACCATCTCTTCGGTGGAGACGATGGCCTTATTGGGCCGATGGCCGCAGCGCTTAGCGCCGACCTGATCTTCGATATGCAGCGCCGCCGCCCCGGCCTTGCTCACCGAGCGCACCGTGCGGGCGACGTTGAACGCCGATGCGCCGAAACCGCTGTCGACATCCACCAGCAGCGGCAGCGGGCAGACATCGGTGATGCGGCGAATATCGGTCAACACATCGTCCAGCGTCGAAATACCCAGGTCCGGCAGCCCCAGCGAACCGGCCGCCACGCCGCCGCCGGAAAGATAGATGGCCTGGAACCCCGCCCGCTGGGCCAGCAGGGCATGGTTGGCGTTGATCGCGCCGGCGATTTGCAGGGGTTTTTCTTTACTCAGGGCCTGACGAAAGGCGAGCCCGGGTGAGCGCAGCGTCATGACGTTCTCTCCGATTAGCTAGATGGAACAGACAGAGCAAGAGGCGGGCCAGGTTGCACTTTGGCGAGGAAAAAATTAAAAGCGATAAAAATAAGTGAGTTATAAAATTCGCATCGCCATTGGGCAGACCAAGCGATAAAAAACGTTTCAGTTAACGTTTCAATCTCGGTTTCAGTCGGCATATTTGAAACATGACTGAAACAAGGCTACACCTAATGCAGCCACTTTCATTCGGTAACCCACCATGAGCGATCACATCACGCCGCCCCGCACGCCGGACAAACCGGTGATCTGGACCGTCTCCATCACCCGCCTGTTCGATCTGTTCCGGGATATCAGCCTCGAGTTCGACCACCTGGCGACCATCACCCCGATCCGTCTCGGCTTCGAGGAGGCGGTGCAGCATATCCGCTCTCGCCTGGCTAGCGAGCCTTGCGACGCCATCATCGCCGCCGGCTCCAACGGCGCCTACCTGAAAAGCCGCCTGTCGGTGCCGGTCATTTTGGTCAAGCCTGGCGGCTTCGACCTGCTGCAGGCGCTGAGCCAGGCGCGCAGAACCGCCGATCGGATCGGTGTCATCACCTATAAAACGCCCCTGCCCGCGCTGATGGAGTTCCAGCAAACCTTCGATCTGCCGCTGGAGCAGCGCAGTTACGTCACCGAAGAGGACGCGCGCGGCCAGATCGCCGAGCTGAAAGCCGCCGGTATTCAGGCCGTGGTCGGCGCCGGCCTCATCAGCGATCTGGCGGAAGAAGCCGGGCTCACCGCCATTTTTCTCTATTCCGCCGCCACCCTGCGCGCCGCCTTCAGCGATGCGCTGGACGTGACGCGCCTGATGCTGGGCGGCGCCAAACGCGGCGGCGACTACGCCGCGCGCGATACCCTGCAGCCGCGCTATGGGCTGGGCGATTTGCAGGGCAATTCCCCGCAGATGGAACAGACCCGGCGCACCATCATGCTGTACGCCCGCTCGCCGGCGGCGGTGTTGATCGAAGGCGAAACCGGCACCGGCAAAGAGCTGGCGGCGCAGGCGATCCACCGCGAATACTTTTCCCGGCGCGGCGCGCCGTCCAGGGGCGCGACACCGCCGTTCGTCGCCATCAACTGCGGCGCCATCGCCGAATCGCTGCTGGAGGCGGAGCTGTTCGGCTATGAAGAAGGCGCCTTCACCGGTTCACGGCGCGGCGGCCGACGCGGGCTGCTGGAAACCGCCAACGGCGGCACCCTGTTTCTGGATGAGATCGGCGAAATGCCGCTGCACCTGCAAACCCGGCTGCTGCGGGCGCTGGAAGAAAAAACCATCACTCGGGTCGGTGGGCAACAGCCGGTAAAGGTCGACTTTCGCGTCATCAGCGCCACCCACACCCGCCTGGAGCAGGCGATTCAACAGGGCGATTTTCGCGCCGATCTGTTTTACCGCCTGAGCGCCCTGCGGCTGCAGCTGCCGCCACTGCGGGCGCGCGGCGACGATATCGCAATGCTGGCGGAACACTTTCTGAAACAGTCGCTGGCGGCGCTCGACGTGCCGCTGACGGAGCCGCTGCGCGCCACCCTGGCCGGGTGTTACGCCGCGCTAAGCCATTACGCCTGGCCCGGCAACCTGCGCGAACTGCGCAACATGATGGAGCGGATGGCGCTGATGCTGAGCACCGGCGCCGCGCCGAGCGGCGAGACGCTGCAGTGGCTGCTGCCGGAGCTGGCGACGGCCACGCCGCCCGAGACACAGACGGCGCCCATCCCCGCCCACGAAGCCCTGGCGCGGTGCGGGGGCGACCACGCCGCCGCCGCCCGGTTGCTCGGGATCAGCCGCACCACCTTATGGCGCCGGCTGAAAAAACCGAACTGAGCATCAACCCGCTCGCCGGCCGTCCGAGACCGGCAGCAGTCGCGCTCGCCGCTCGCCCAGCAGGTTCATGCCCGCCGCCGCCAGCAGGATGATCGCCGCGCCCAGCAGCTGCCATGCAGACAGTCGGTGGCCAAACGCCAGGCGATCCACCAGCATGGCGGCGATCGGGTAGATGAACGACAGCGAACCAATCAGGTGGGTCGGCAGCTTCTGCAACGCGCCGTACATCAGCACGTACATCAGGCCGGTATGCAACACGCCGAGCGTCGCCAGCATCCCCCACTGCCCCACGCTGGCCGACGCATGAAAATCCACCAGCGGCAGCAGCATCACCGCCCCCACCGTTACCTGGATCAGCGCAATAAGATGGGGCGGCGTGCCCTTCAGCCGCTTGGCCGCCAGCGCCATCAGGGCGTAGAAAAACGCCGCGCCGAGCGCCAGCGCGATGCCCGCCAGATAATGGCTCTGCTCCCCCGCCTGCCGCGGCTGCGCCAGCACCACCAGCATCATGCCGCCGAACGCCAAGCCCAGCCACAGCAGCTTGCGGGCGGTCAGCCGTTCCCCCAGAAACAGCGCCCCCAGCCCCACCAGCATAAACGGCTGGGTGTTGTACACCGCGGTGGCGATGGAGATAGAGGCATAGGAATAGGCGGCGAACAGCAGCAGCCAGTTGATCACCAGCGCGACGCCGCCGGCGATCGCCAGCAGCAGCGTGGCGCGCGTCAGCGCATCGCGGCGCAGCTGGCCCAGCGCGCCGCATACTGCCAGCAGCACCAGCGCCCCCACCGCGCAGCGCCAAAACACCACGTTGATAACCGGCTGGCCGGACATCAGCACAAACCAGCCGATGGAGCCGGAAATCAGCATCGCCGCCGCCATCTCCAGCGAGCCGCGTTTTATCTCTGCATTCATTCTGCGTTCCTCAAAGCTTGCCCAGAGACATAGCTTGCGGCTTCGCAGGGCGGCTTTCCATAGCATAAAAAAGGCAGATATGCTTAACTGCCTTTTTCTCGCAGCTACAATAAAGAAAATACCTAACGGAGGCGTTATGGATGATATCGATCGCCAAATCCTGACCATTCTGGCGGAAGATGCGCGCGCATCGTTGAAGACGCTGAGCGCGCAGGTGGGCCTGTCGTCGCCGAGCACGTCGGAAAGACTGCGGCGGCTGGAGGAAAGCGGCGTGATCCAGGGCTATACCCTGAACGTCAATCTGCAGGCGGTGGGTTACGCCTTTCAGTCGCTGGTGCGCATCAAGCCGCTGCCGGGCATGCTGAAGAAGGTCGAACAGCTGATTCAGGCGATCCCGGAAGTGGTCGAATGCGATAAGGTGACCGGCGAAGACTGCTTTATCGTGCGGCTGGTGGCGCACTCGATGGAACAGCTCGACCACACCCTCGATCGGCTGGCCGAGCATGCGCAGAGCAACACCTCGATCGTGAAAACCACGCCGGTCAAGCGCCGCCTGCCGCCGCTGCTCTGATCAACGCCGCCGTTTGCGGGCGAACGGGTTGCCGCGCTTCTTCTCTTTTTTAGCCGCGTCGGCGGCGGATTTCAGCGCCGCCAGATGCGCCTTGTCGGCCTCCGGCACCGCGCGCTGCTCAATCGGGAACACCGGCAACGACGCCAACAGCCGCGAACCGTAATTTTTGGTCAGCAACCGGCGATCGTAGATCACGATCTCGCCGTAACATTGGTTGCTGCGGATCAGGCGGCCGACCTGCTGGATCAGGTTGAACGAGGCGCTCGGCAGGCTCTGCACTTCGAACGGATAACGCTTCAGCGATTTCAGCCACTCGCCTTCGGTGATGATCACCGGGCTGTCGATCGGCGGGAACGCGATTTTGTGAATATGCACCTGGGTCAGCAGTTCGCCTTTCAGATCCAGCCCTTCGGCGAACGATTGCAGCCCCACCAGCACGCTGGCGACGCCCTTCTCCACCCGCTTGCGGTGCTCTTCCACCAGCCGGTAGCGCGGCTGGTCGCCCTGCACCAGCAGCATCAGCCGCAGATCGGTCACGTAGCTGAGGAAAGTCTGCATCGCCCGGTGGCTGCTGAACAGGATCAGCATGCCTTTGTGCTTGCCGCTCGCCTGCTCGGCGCGGAAAAACCGCGCCATTTCCTCAAGGTGCTCCGCCTCATTGGCGAGCGCCGGTTCGTAGCGCATCTGCGGAATGACAATCTTGCCCTGTTCGACATGATTGAACGGCGATGAGAGCGTTTCGAAGCGATCGCCGGCCTTCTCGCTCAACCCGCTCATCTCTTGCAAACGCGCGAAGCTGTTCAGTGAACGCAGCGTGGCCGAGGTGACCACCACGTGCGGCACCTTGCGCCACAGCAGCTTTTCCAGCTGATCGCTGACGCGAATGCCGACGCAGTGCAAATACAGATGGGTGACGTTATCGCGCAGTTCGCGCGTGACCCATTTGGAGATCGGCGCGTTGGACGACTTGTCGAGCGCCGCCAGCCGCCACAGCTTGCTCATCGCCTCCAGATAGCCCAGCGTGCGGCTCATCTGAATGATCGAGCGGTGCAGACGCATGATGTCGTGCTTGCCGGTCTGTTCGGTAAGATCGTTAAGCACGAACTCCGCCAGCCCGCGCAGCGCATCGGTCAGTTTGAACAGCCGCGCGCAGCTCTCCACCATCTCCGCGGGCAGCTCGCCCATTTCAAAACGGTGCTCGGCCGCCACGCTGTCGCCGGGCAGATAGGCGCTGACCTGATGCTCGAAGATCTGCACCAGCTCGCGCAGCTCCTCGCAATGGTTTTTCAGCCGTTCGCTGTTGGCCAGCCCCGGCGGATTCTTCGGCCGGTACTGCGTCATGCACTGTTCGACCTGGCGCACGATCATGTCCAACTGCAGGTTGGTCGACAGCGCGGTGATTTCCCCGTCGATCTCCAGCGCGTCGCGCGCCACCTCCGGCAAATGGTGGCCTTCGTCCAGCACCAGCAGCAGCTCTTTCGGGTTCGGCAGCACCGATTCCGTCTCCAGCGCCGCCATCACCAGCGCGTGGTTGGCCACCACCACGTCGGCGCTCTCGATCTCTTTGCGGGCGATATAGAACGGGCATTCGCGAATGTAGTGACAGTTGCGCCCCAGGCAGTTGGCCTTGTCGGTGCTCAGCTTGGCCCACAGCGGATCGTCGATGCTCTGCTGATAGTGATCGCGCAGCCCGTCCCACTCAAAGCGGGCCAGCGCCTTGGTCAGTTTCTGACACAGCGCCTGCTCTTCACCGCTGGACGGCGCCAGCTCGTCGTCGAGAAACAGCGTCAGATCGCCCTGTTGGCTAACGTCGGTGCTCATCGCCGCCAGATTGCGCGGGCAGACGTAACGCCCGCGGCCAAAGGCGCCGGTAAATTTCAGATCGGGGATAATCTTCTTCAGCAGCGGCAAATCTTTGCTGTAGATCTGGTCCTGCAGCGCCACGTTGGCGGTGCTCACCACCAGCGGCTTGCTCTCCGCCCGCCCGACGGCGATGCCCGGGATCAGGTAAGACAGCGTTTTGCCGACGCCGGTCGGCGCCTCGATCGCCAGATGGCGCGGGTAGTCGCCGGCCAGCGTCTTCGCCACTTCGGCGATCATCTGGCGCTGGGGCGCGCGGGAAATAAAATCCGGTATTTGCTGCTGCAGGGCTTTGTACCACTGGCCAATCTGATCTTTAACTGCGGAGGAGAGCGCCATTCAACTCTTATCTAAACGAAATGATGGCGCTATTGTCCCACAGACCGCCGGCGACGTCAGCCCGAGTTACGCCTGCGGATCGATCATTGAGGCGCGCCCGCCGCCGAACGACCACTCGTCCAACTGGGTGGTGGCGATCACCACCATCACATCCTCGGGGTTCAGCCGCAGCTTTTCCGCCAGCAGCGCCGCCAGCCGTCGGTAGAAACGCCGCTTGGTGTCGCTGTCGCGCGGCCGCCCGGCGGTGATGTAAAACAGCACGAAATCCGCGCTGCGCGGCCCGCCGAGATAGTCGCGATCGTAGATAAGCTCGCCGGGGCGGTATTGATCGATCGCCTGAAACCTGTCCGTCGGCGGCACCTCGAAGGCCTCCACCAGCGCCTGATGCAGGCTGTCGGACAAGGTTTGCAGGTAGTCGGCGGATTTGCCCTGGTGCAGGGCGATGCGGCTAAACGGCATGGGGCGCCTCCGGTTCCAGCTCGCGCAAGCGCGCCACGGCCGACGCCGCCGCGGGCCAGCCGGCGTAAAACGCCAGGTGGGTGATGAGCTCCGCCAATTGCGGGCGATCGACGCCGTTGCGCTGCGCCAGCTGCAGATGAAACGGCAGTTGCTCCAGGCGGTTGAGCGCCACCAGCGCGGCGACGGTGATCAAGCTGCGCTCGCGCGGGCTCAGCTCTGGCCGCTGCCAGACATCGTCAAACAAGACGCTGTCGCTGAGCTGCGCCAGCTTGGGGGCGATATCGCCGAACGCCTGTTGTCCGGCCCGGGATTCTGATTGCATCACACTCTCCTGTCAGTTGCGGATAGCCTTACGCTACCCGCCAGCGAGGCGAGTGAAAATCGGGATTTTCGGCAGTCTCGGTTCAGAAAAACGGGAGGGTTCCCCGCCGACGGCGGGGAGATATTACGATTCCAGCGGCGCAACGCCGTCGAAATGGGCGCTCAGCAGCGCATTCAGCTCCGGCCGCTGCTCCACCCGTTCGGCGATGGCGTAAAGCCGCGGGCAGTGTTGCCGGAACCACGCGCGCCCCGGCCGCCAGTTGCACATCACCGCCACGTACAGATCCAGCGCGCTGAAGCTCTTGCCGAGAAACCACGGTCCGGCGGCGCCGGCGGCGGCGTTCAACTGCCGCAATAAACGCTCGCGATAGCTCATCACTGCGTTTTTCAGCTGTTCCGCCCCTTCCGTTTTCGGCTGCCAGCGCTGCGGATGATCGGCATAGGTGAAAGTGGGATAAATCTCCGCGTTGATGAACAACAGCCAGCGCAAAAAGCGCGGCAACAGCGGCGAGCCGCCGGGCGGCGCCAATTCGGCATGCGGTGCGCGATCGTGCAGCAGCAGGATAATCGCCGCGCTCTCCGTCATCACTTCGTCATCAGGCAGCACTAAGGTGGGCACCTGACCCAGCGGGTTCAACGCCAACAGGCGATCCCGCTCCGGGCCCTCCTGGGTGTAATCCACTTCCTCGTAGCCCCAGGGGAACGCGGTCAGCACCAACGCGGCGGCCACGATGGTCGAGCCACACCCCTGCGTACCGAACAATGTATAAGTATCGTGCATGATTCCTCCGGAAACCGATCAGGCTATCGGTAACTGTAGACCAGCCGCCGACCGTCGGTTGCAGAAAAAATTCACCCTTTGCGCGACTTTTTTAATCGTTCGACATGAAAATGAATTTTTTGTCATAAATAGATCACATTACTACGGTAAAAATTCTCCGCCGCCAACAACCGGACGGCACAGTAAAGCAGCAATGCAACTGATGATAGCGTCTTTTAATCGAATAAAGCAGGGTAACCCATGAAACGTAATCTTCTGGCCGTTATTATTCCGGCACTTTTACTTGCGCAAGCGGCACAGGCAGCAGAAATCTACAATAAAGACGGCAACAAACTCGATTTTTACGGTCGTGTGAAAGCCCTGCATTATTTCTCCGATGATGCCGGCAACGATGGCGATAAAACCTACGTCCGTATCGGCTTTAAAGGCGCCACCCAGATTAATGACATGCTGACCGGTTACGGCCAGTGGGAATATCAGATCGCCGCTAACCATTCTGAATCCGACGGCACCAAAGACACTAAAACGCGTCTGGGCTTCGCCGGTCTGAAATATAAAGACCTTGGTTCTTTCGACTACGGTCGCAACTACGGCATTATTTACGACGTCGGCGCCTGGACGGATATGCTGCCTGAATTCGGCGACGACGCGTACGTCAAAACCGACAACTTCATGAACGGCCGCACCAACGGCGTCGCCACCTACCGCAATAACAACTTCTTCGGTCTGGTCGACGGCCTGAAATTCGCCGTCCAGTATCAGGGCAAGAACGAAAACGACGGCCGCTCCGCCAGCAAGGCTAACGGCGACGGCTGGGGTCTTTCCTCCAGCTATGAAATCATCGACGGCCTGAGCGTGGGCGCCGCCTATGCCTCTTCCAACCGCACCGCCAGTCAGAAAGCGGGCACCTTCGGTAAAGGCGACAAGGCCGATATCTGGGCCGCCGGTCTGAAGTATGACAACAACGATGTCTACCTGGCCGCGACCTACTCGGAAAGCCGCAACATCGCGCCAATTTCCGGCACCGCCACCATCAATAACCGCTCCACTTCCGTCAGCGGCTTCGCCAATAAAGCCGAAGGCCTGGAACTGGTTGCGCAATATCAGTTCGACTTCGGTCTGCGTCCATCGCTGGGCTACGTTCAGCAGAAGGGCAAAGATATTGAAGGCATCGGCGATACCGACCTGGTGAAATATATCGACGTCGGCGCGTACTACTATTTCAACAAGAACATGTCGACCTATGTGGATTATAAAATCAACCAGCTCGACAGCAATAATAAGCTGGGTCTGAAAGACGACAACGTGATTGCCGTCGCCCTGACCTATCAGTTCTGATGTGATGAATGAATAACCACCACTGCAAACTTTAGCGTCACTTGATACCCAGAGTTTTATTTCGCCGGGCGGCTGCGTCCGGCTTTTTTGTTTTTATTTTCCCCGCCGGCGAATGCCCCCGCTTGCCTTGCCAAACAAACGGGTCTACATGTATAGCTTTCCCCCGAGCGGAATCAGCCATGCATAACGACGGTCGGTTTAACTATCACAACGCCGTGCGCTACAGCAGCGACGAACTGGCGAACATCCTCAACCACTGTTTTGAAAACTACATCGTGCGTTTCGTCCTCGACGGGCCGACCTTCGCCGCCCGCTTCGGCGCCGAAGATCTCAGCCTGAACGACAGCCTGATCGTCACCCATCGCAATGAACCGGTGGCGGTGGCGCTGATCGCCCGCCGCGGCCGGCACAGCCGGATCGCGGCCTTTTCCGTACGCCCCGAGATGCGCGGTCAGGGGCTGGGTAAGGCGCTGATGCAGCGGGTAGTAGCGGATGCCCGTCAGCGCGGCGATCATCGGCTGTCGCTGGAAGTGATCGAAGGCAACGAAGCCGCGCTGGCGCTGTACCACCGCGCCGGGCTGCGCATCGTGCGCACCCTGACCGGCCATCAGGCGCCGGCGGCCGTGCCGCCAGGCAATGCGGTGCTGCAGGCGGTCGATCCGCTTACCGTCAGCCATCGCCTGACGGCGGAAGGCGCCACCGACCTGCCCTGGCTGATCGCCCCCGAATCGCTGTTCAAACTGCCGGGCAAACCGCGCGCTTATACCCTCGAACGCCAAGCCTACGCCGTGGTGATGCCCGGCGCCGAGCACTGCTGGCTGCGCCTGATCTACGTGCCGCCGCAGCATCGCGGCCAGGGGCATGCCCGCGCCTTGCTGGCCGCTCTGCAAGCGCAGTTCGCCCCTTTGCCGCTGACCGCCAACGTTTTTGTGCCCGAGGTGGCCGCCCCCTTCTTTACGCATCTTGGCTGGCGGCAGGATCCCCTGCGTCAGTTCGAGATGGATATGCTGCTGGACAGTCCACAATAAAAAAGAGAGATAACAATGGCAGGAAAACAGGTACGCACACTCACCCTCGGCGCGGCGATGGGCGTCGCGCTGCTGGCCTTGACCGGTTGCGCGCAGCCGCCGCACACCGACGCCCAGGCCCAGGCCCAGCAGCGGTTGGCGGATCAATCGGTGCTGGCGGTCAACTGGTTCCAACAGTCCGGCGAATACCAGGCGCTGGCACATCAGGCGTTCAACAGCGCGCAACGCGCCTTCGATCAGGCCAGGGCCGCGCCAGGCCGTAAAAAGGCGGTGGTGGTCGATCTGGATGAAACCATGCTGGATAACAGCGCCTACTCCGGCTGGCAGGCGCAGCAGGGCCGACCGTACGACGGCGCGACTTGGGCCAAATGGACGCAGGCCGAACAGGCCGCCGCGGTGCCGGGCGCAGTGGCGTTCGCCCGCTATGTTAACGCCCATCAGGGGACCATGTTCTACGTGTCGAACCGTAAACAGAGCGACTACGCCGCCACGGTGGCCAACATGCAGAAGCTCGGTTTCACCGGCCTGTCGGAAAAAACCGTGCTGCTCAGCACCGACACCGCCAATAAACAGGCGCGCTTCGACGCCATCAAACAAGCCGGCTATGACATCGTGGTGTACGCGGGCGACAACCTGAACGACTTCGGCGCCGCGACTTACCACCAGGACAATGCGCAGCGCCGGGCGTTCGTCAGCGAGAACCAGGCCAAGTTCGGCACCGAATTCATCGTGCTGCCCAACCCGATGTACGGCGACTGGGAAAGCGGCCTGGCTCGCGACTACAACAAGCTGACGCCGCAGCAAAAGCTGCAGGTGCGCCAGCAGGCGATCAAAGCCTGGCGCGGGCGCTAACCCTCACAGCAGTTTGTACATATAGCAGGTGGCCTCCAACGCCCCGCCGTCGCTGGCGCGGGCGTATTGCGGGATGTCGCCCGCCGCCTCGAACCCCAATTGACGGTACAGCCCCTGCGCCGCGCTGCCGCTCAGGGTATCCAGCACCAACAGGCTGCGGCGATGACGCGCCGCCAGCGCCTGCACTTCCTGCATCAACAGCCGGGCGACGCCCTGCCGCCGCGCCTGCGGGTGCACCATCAGCTTGACCACTTCCGCCCGGTGGCGGCCGTTGTCCGGCATCGCCAGTAACAGCTGCACGGTGCCGACCGGCCGGCCGTTCGCGAGCGCCACCAGCATCGCACGCTCTCCCCGCGCGATGGCCGTCAGCAACCCCTGCCAAAACGCCTGCGCCTGCGTCAGCGTAAAGGGCATGACAAAACCGATGCTGGCGCCGTGCGCCACGCTGGCGTGCAGCATTTCGGCCAATTCGGCAATGGCGCTTTGCGCCGCGCCGGCGTCCCACTGTTGCAATTCAATCATGGCTATGGCCTGCAAATAACGAGGGTGTAATGGGCCGGCTCATCGCCGGGGACATGGAAACGGGAGGCGCCGAACAGGCGGTAGCGCAGGCAGTCGCCGGATGATAACCGGAAAACGCGCCCTTCCAGCGTCAACTCCAGCTGCCCGGACAGCAGCCAGAGATGGTGCTCCAGCGCCGGAATCGACGGCAGGTCGTAATCGATCTGCGCGCCGGCATCAAGCCGGGCTTCGATAAATTCAGCCTTATACAACGCAGCGGGGGGAGAAACAGAGCGACGGTGAAAACCGCTGGCGCGATCGACCCACACCGGTTGCTGCTGCGGCCGCAACAGCTCCGGCGGCTCGTCTTCGATCTCGCTCAGCAGGCGCGACATGGTCAACCCATAGGCGGCGCACAGCCGGTTCAGCAACGACGCCGTCGGGCTGGTCTCGGCGCGCTCCACCCGCGAGAGCGTCGCCCGGCTGAGGCCAGTGCGCTGCGCCAGCTCCTCCAGCGACCACGCCCGTTGCTGGCGCAAATCCGCCAGCCGCTGCGCCAACCTCAGGTCGGCATTGTCCAGACCGTTATCCATCGTTCACACTCCGCTTAAAAATCCCATATAAGAGAAATAATCTCAAATTAGAGATATAGCAAGCGAATTTTAAAAAATGCCGCGCAGCGCGATAAATATCAGCAGGCTCAGCAACACCACCGCCAGCATGTTGCGCAGAAAGAACGCCAATATCACCGCAAACACCGCCCCCCACAGGTAAGGGTTATCCGGCGCGGCGCGCAGCTGGTCGCCGCTGAAGGCGATAATCGGCCCGCAAATGGCCGTCAGCACCGCCGGCACGGAAAAGCTCAGCAGGGTTTTGACGCGCGGCGATAACCGCAGTGGCAATCCCGGCGCCAAAAAGCCGTAGCGGTTGAAGAACACCACCAGCCCCATCAAGACTATCGTCAGCCAGATCATCGGCGCCCCCCGCTGCACAGCAGCCCGACCAGCATCGCCGCCACGGTGGCGATCACCAGTGCGCCCGGCGTCTGGAAATAGTGCAACACAATGGAAAGCAGCAGCGCGGTCAGCACGCAGGCCAACACCGGCAGGCTGCGCACCAGCGGCACCACGATGGCGATAAAGGTGGCGGCGATGGAAAAATCCAGCCCATAACCGTCCAGATCCCCGGCGCTGCCGGCGGCTACGATGCCGAGCAGCGTGGAGAGAAACCAGCACAGGTAAAAGGTCAGCCCGGCGCCCAGCGCATACCAGCGGTCGAAACGCGCCGGCGCCTGTTCGCCGGTCAGCGCAAACAGTTCATCGGTGAGCAAGAATCCCAGGGCCAGCCGCCAGCGTAACGGCAGCGGCGCAATGCGCTCCCGCAGCCGCAGCGCATAGAGAAAATGCTGGGCGGTGACGAAAAAGGTCGACAGCAGGATCGCCAGCAGCCCGGCGCCGCCCTTGATCATGCCCATCGCCACCAGCTGCGCCGCCCCGGCGAACACGATAGCCGACATGCCCAGCCCTTGCGCCGGCGTCAGGCCGCTTTGCAGGGCCATCGAGCCCGCCAGTACGCCCCACGGTACCACCGCCAGGCACAGCGGCAAGATCGCCACCCCACCCTGCAGCGCGGGGCGCAGGCGGGCAGACGGCGGCGTGATGAGGGGGATTGAATCAGTCATGGGCTTCTCCTTCGGTTGAAGAAGCCAGCTTACGGCGCAGGCGCACACGGGTATTGCACCCGATTGCCCGGTTATTTCAGCGATTTGACGTAGTCGCCCGGCGTGATGCCCATCGACTTGCGAAAATGGCGGTGGAAATGGCTTTGATCGTGAAAACCGCAGCTCAGCGCGCTGTCCAGCACGCTGCTGCCGGCCTTCAGCATGCCGCGCGCTTTACGCAGCCGCGCCTGAATTTGATAGGCGTGCGGCGGCAGACCGGTGGCCTGCTGAAACTGCCGCAGCAGGTAATAAGGGCTGAGCGCCACTCGCTCCGCCAGCTCCAGCAGCGAAATGTCCGCCTCGGGGAAATCGTCGAGAAAGGCTTTCACCCGCGCCACCTGGCTTTGCGCCCGGCTCTGCGGCGTGGGATCGATGCGGCTTTTGCCGTGCCGCAGCATCAGCCAGGTCAGCGCCGAGAACACCATGGTCTCTTTCATCAGCCGGTTCTCATCGCTGCGCAGCAGGCTGAACGCCATCCGCAGCTGGCCGGCCAGGCCGACGTCGTGCACCACCGGGTTGGGGAAATAAGGCGTCGCGCCGGCGCCGGTTTTCAGATCGCGCGACAAAAACGCCAGCAGCTCCGGCGTCGGGTACATCGCCTGATACGACCATCCCTCTTCGGTGGCGGAGCTGCCGGTGTGGATGTCGTCGGCGTTGACCAGAATGATGCTGCCCAGCGGCGCCACGTGTTCGCCACCGGTGCGGTAGAAACGCTGGGCGCCGTCGTCGATGACGCCCACGCAGAAGCCTTCATGGCTGTGGCGCGAGAAGGTTTGGCGGCGGTAGGTGGCCTGCAGCACTTCCAGCCCGCCGAGATCGTCGACGTGCATGAAATGGGCCTGTTCCCGGGATGCTTTGCGCGCTGCGCCTTCCACCTTCATCTTGCCTACCTCCGCTGAATGAGCGCCATTCTAGCATTCGCGCGAGGGCGGGGTTTGTACAAAATTGCCCGTCTCGGCGCCCGGCGGCGCGATCGCGGCGCAGCGCCAGGCGCTGAATACCGCCAGCAGCGGCGCCAGCGCGAACGCCAGGAACAGCCAACGCGCCGCCGATGCCGCGCCCGCCGCGCCGCCCGGATCGTTCAGCCCCGCCAGGTTGGCGATCATCCCCGCCAGCGCCGCGCCGAATGCGGTGGCGAACAGCTGCACCGTGGTGATCGAGGCGCCGGCGATGTCTTTGTCCGCTTCAGGCGCCACCTGCAAAATGCGCGTCAGCAGATGCGGCCAGCCGAAGCCGATGCCGAATCCCACCAGCGACAACGCGATGACGATCGGGGTCAGCGCCTGCCAGTGACCGTCGGAGGGCGTCGGCATCAGGATCGCCAGCGCCAGCAGGCCCACCAGCACGAACAGCGGCCCGCTGACGATCGCCCGGCGAATGCCCGCCCCGCGCCAGCCGGAGCTGAGGATTTCGGACAACGTCCAGCCGGCGGCCATGGTCGCGGCGATATAGCCGGAGATCAGCGGCGACTGGCCGTGCAGCAACTGCAGGAAATAGGGCACGAAGATTTCGCTGGTCATGCCGATCACCAGCAACGACACCGTAATATAGAGCGCCGCCAACGATGAGCCGCGCCGCAGCGCACCGTGCGGCAACAGGCGCGCGAGCGAGCGCGCCTCGCGCTTCATCAGCCAGGCCATCAGCGCCAGCGAAAGCGCGATGCCCGCCAGGTTGATCCAGACGCTGTGCGCCAGGCTGCCGGCGGACACCACCAGCACCGCCACGGTCAGCAACAGCAGCTGCGCGGTCGGCAGCGGCGCGGCCGCCTGCTGCGCCTGGCCCTTGGGCAGGATCAGGAAGGTAAACGCGGCGTACAGCGCCATGATCGGCAGCAGAATGCCGAAGGCCCAACGCCAGGCGTGCAACTCGGCGAAAATGCCGCCTACCGCCGGGCCGACCAGCGTGGCGATGCCCCACATCGCCGAGATAAGCGCCATGGCGCGCGGCCACAATCGCTGCTCGAACACCAGATTGATCATCGCGTAGGAGAGCGCAAAGATCAGCCCGCCGCCGAATCCCTGCACCGTGCGGCCGATCAGCATCACCGGCATGCTCGGCGCCAGCGCGCACAGCCCCGCTCCGGCGATGAAAAACAGCGAAGCGACCAGATAGGCGTTGCGCGCGCCGTAGCCGCTGAGCAAGCGGGCCGACAGCGCGGAGCCGAGGATCGACGCCACCACGAACAGCGTGGTGTTCCAGGCATAGAGATCCAGACCGCCGATATCCTGCACCACCGAGGGCAGAATGGTGGTGGCGACCAGAATATTGATGGCATGCAGCGCCACGCCAAGCGAGAGCGCGATCGCACTGGCCGCATTTTTGCCGGAGAAAAGGTCGCTCCAGCGGCTATCATCATGGGTTATCACGGTTGTTGTCCTGTTTTCAGAGGAATGGCATTGAGTTGGTCATGAGATTGCGTTAAATTTAACAAGAGTTATCTTGGAATAAGTTAGGGCGAGGCGGAGAAATATGTCAAGAATAAACTTGGAAAATGGCGGCAGCACCGCACAATCGGTCAGTGACCGTTTGCTGACGCTATTGAAGACCCGCGGCCCGCAGCAAGCCTCAGACGCAGGAAAAGTGCTCGGCACCACCGGTGAAGCGGCCCGCCAGCAGTTCGTCAAGCTGGCGAAAGAGGGGCTGGTCGAAGCGATCGCGGAAACGCGCGGCGTGGGCCGCCCGGTGCAGCTGTGGCATTTGACTGCCGCCGGTAACGCACGCTTTCCGGACACCCATGCGGATCTGACGGTGCAGCTGCTGCGCACCGTGCGTGACAAGCTGGGTGAACAGGCGATCGACCTGCTGATCGAGACCCGTGAGCAGGAAAACCGCATCAACTACAAGCAGGCGATGATCGGCGCCACCGATCTGCGCGAACGCGTGGCGCGTCTCACCGAGATCCGCTGCCGCGAAGGGTATATGGCCGAATGGCGTCAGGAGGAAGACGGCGCCTATCTGCTGGTGGAAAACCACTGCCCGATCTGCGCCGCCGCCACCGTCTGCCAGGGCTTCTGCCGCGCTGAGCTGAGCATCTTCACCGAAGTGCTGCAGGCGCAGGTGGAGCGCGCCGAACACATTCTGGCCGGCTCTCGCCGCTGCGCCTACCGGATTTCTCTCTTGTAACACCGGTTTTTGCCCGCGTTTTCAACCGGTACAGATTATTCTGCTTGTGCACCCCGCACCTTCCCTTCTAAGGTTGAATTATCGAATATTCAGGCAAACAACGGGCCCCACGCCCGTTCTGACACCTCCGTCGGCGCGCTGCGCGCGCGGCGGCAGAGTAACCCCACGGGAGTTGAACGATGAAGAAGCCGCATGCCGGATTCTGGCTGGCGACGCTGGGGCTGGGCGTCTGCTGGCTGCTGGCGCTGCTGACTCGCGATCGGCTCAACGGCATACTGCTGGCCGGTGCGGCGCTGGCGCTGATCTTTACCCCCGCCGCCCGCCGCAAGGGCGCCGCCCTGGCCGCCTTGGGCGGCATCGGCATGGATGGTCTGTGGAGCTACAGCGGCGTGCTGCATTACAGCGGGCAACACGGCCTGCCGCTCTGGACCATCGCGCTGTGGATCGGCTTCGGCTGCTGGTGGTATTGGCTGTTGGACGTGGTCAGAGCGGCGCCCTGGCCGCTGGCGGTATTGGGCGCCGCCCTCGGCCCCTTCGCCTACGCCGTGTCCTGGAAACTGGACGCCCTGCTGCCCGGCGTGCCGCCGGAGTTCATGCTGCTGCTGCTGGCCATCGGCTGGTCGATTTATCTGCCGGCCGTCAGTTGGCGGCAGTGGAAACAGCAAGGCCATTGAACGGCTTTCGGCCGCCGGAAAAATAATGCCGCAGGCCATTGCTTATCGGTTGCCCGATCGGGTTTACTGAGCGTTCTAATAATAATCATTCCCGCAAAATACAATCCTATGCTTAGCCAACAAAGCCGTAGCGTCCTGCCGTTGATCGGGGCGTTGTTCACGTTATATATCGTTTGGGGTTCCACCTATTTCGTCATTCGTCTGGGCGTCGAACAGTGGCCGCCGCTGATGATGGCCGGGATTCGCTTTCTGATAGCCGGCATCGTACTGTTCAGTTTCCTGGCCTGGCGCGGCCACGCGCTGCCGACGCCGAAGCAATGGCTGGCCGCCGGCGCCATCGGCATTCTGCTGCTGGCGGTGGGCAACGGCCTGGTGACGGTGGCGGAACACCAACACGTGCCGTCCGGCATCGCGGCGGTGATGGTAGCGACGGTGCCGCTGTTCACCCTCTGCTTCAGCCTGCTGTGGGGCATGCGCAACACCAAGCTGGAATGGGCCGGCATCGCGCTCGGGTTGGTGGGCATCGTGCTGCTTAATACCGGCAACAACCTGGTGGGCAATCCGACCGGCGCGCTGCTGATTTTGCTGGCGTCGGCCAGCTGGGCCTTCGGATCGGTGTTGGGATCGCGCATCTCGCTGCCGGCCGGGCCGATGGCCGGCGCGGCGGAGATGCTGGTCGCCGGCGTGGTGTTATTGGCAGCCAGCCAGCTGAGCGGCGAGCGCCTCGTTCAGATGCCGAGCACCGGCGGCTTTCTGGCGCTGGGCTATCTGATCGTCTTCGGTTCGATGCTGGCGATCAGCGCCTATATGTTCTTGTTGAAGAACGTGCGCCCGGCGGTCGCCACCAGCTACGCCTACGTCAACCCGGTGGTGGCGGTGCTGCTCGGCATCGGTTTTGCCGGCGAATCGCTGGCGCCGCGCGAGTGGCTGGCGCTGGTGATCATCGTGGCGGCGGTGGTGCTGGTGACGCTGGGAAAATACCTGTTCGCCCGCCCGGCCAACGTACAGGCCATCGACTGCGAACGGCGGTGATCACAAAGGGCGGTCTGCGGGCCGCCGTTAAAAACGATTCTTGTTTCACCCGGCGAAGGGGCTATAATTCCCGCTGTTCCAAGCAACCTGCGAAATTATTCCTATGCTGAAAAAAGCGTTCGTCATCGTCATCGCCCTGTGCGCCTTCGGTTCTCTGGGCGGCGTATTCCTCGCCGGGCTGAACATCTACACCCGTTCCACCACCCCGCACGAAGAAAGCGCGCCTTCCGGGGATACCGCCGCCACGCCGGCGCAAACCGAAACCCTTCAGGCCAAGTGATCGTCCATCCAACGCTGGCAGCGCTGCTGTAAAAAGCGCTGCAGCTGCCTGACGCGTTCCGACACCTGCGAACGATGCGGGCAGACCAGATTGATCGGCACCGCGTCGCTGCGCCATTCCGGCAACAGTTGCACCAGCCGCCCGGCGTGAATGTCGGCCGCCACGTCGATCGCCGACTTGCGCACCACGCCGTGCCCCGCCAGCGCCCAGCGCCGCGCCACCTCGCCGTCATCGGTAAAATAGCTGCCGTTCAGTGGCACTTCGACCCCCTCCTCACCGCGCCACAGCCGCCATTCTACCTGCCGTTTGCCGCTGGGCTGATACACCAGAATGCTGTGCCGAACCAGATCGGCCGGCGTTTGCGGCGCGCCGTGACGCCGCAGGTAATCCGGGCTGGCGCAGATCAACCGCCGATGCTGCGGCAAGATCGGCAGCGCCACCAGCGAAGAGTCGGCCAGCGGCCCGAAGCGCAATGCCACGTCCACCGGTTCGCGGAACAGGTCGGCCTGCCGATCGTTGATCAGAAGCTGCAGCTGAATATGCGGATGCTGCAGGCGGAACTCATCCAGCCAGCAGAGCAGCAAATTGCGGCCAAAATCCGACGGCGCGGAAATCTGCAGCACCCCGGACAGCCCCTGATGCTTCTCGCGGATCGCCTGCTCTCCTTCGGCTAACGCGCCCAGCGCCAGGCGCGCGCTGTCGAGATAGCGAGCCCCCTCCTCCGTTAACCTCAGGCTGCGGGTGGAGCGCACCAGCAGCCGCGCGCCCAACTGCTGCTCCAGCCTTTTCACCGCAATGCTGGCCGCCGCCGGCGTCATATCCAGCGCGCGCGCCGCGGCGGAAAAACTACCGCCGTCCACCGTGCGGACAAACACCTCGAGATCGACAAATGAGGTCATGTATTTCCCTTCTTAGAGAGCCGGATTCACGGCGTATCGGATTGACGATAAAACGCCCAATTGTTATGATTAGATCATAATAAATGGAGCTTTGATCAATGGATGAACACAACGGACTGGACTACATCCTTAGCCTGCATGGCACGCGGGTCAATCGTGAGGATGGCTATTGGTGGAAAATCGAGGCTTGGACCGTGACCCAAACGGCCTTTATCCCTCACGGCATCCGTTACAATTTGACCTTGCATGATAACCACAATACCCGGGTTTTTGGCATAGACAACGCGCATACCATTAAAACACCCCGCAAAGGTAAATTTTCGGGCCGCGTCGTTTACGATCACCAACATGACTCCCCGACGGACAAAGGCTCACCCTACGAGTTTCATTCCGCCTATCAGTTGGTGGAAGATTTTTTACCCGGATAGACGAAGTCATACGCAAGAGAGAAAACCGAGGTTGATGATGAAAGCACTGATTGGCGTGATGCCTGAAGAACTGATTCGCAAGCGCACACTGGCGATCGCAAAAGGGGAATATCAGCCACAGGAACGTGAGCCCAAAGTGTGGTTTACGTCAATGATTGCGCTGGCCCAGGTGCTCAGCAACGAGAATATTGCCCTGCTGCGTCTGATCGACACTGCCCGCCCCGAGACCATCAGCCAGTTGGCCGAACTGTCGGGGCGCCAGGTCAGCAATCTGTCCACCACGCTGAAAACGCTGAGCGGGCACGGCCTGGTGGCACTGGAAAAACAGGGGCGTTCAGTGAAACCCCGAGCGCTGTTTACCGATTTCGAAATCATCGTGGATCAGAAGCTAAACGCCCGCTTTAGCGCCGCATGATCTTTAAAAAATATTAATAAGAGTTTGTCAGCAAGGCCGATTGTTAGGTGATTTTCAATCAGGAAAGATAGATCCCGTTGAAACTTACCTAAAAAGAGGCCTTAACATGACAATTCCTGACTCCCCCCTGAAACGACAAAAGCTGGTGATCCTGGGCGGCACCAGCGGCATTGGCGCCGCGGTGGCCTACGCAGCGGCGGCGCGCGGCGCTGAAGTGGTGCTGGCTTCGCGCCGCCTTCCCCACGCCGGGGAGAAAAACGACGCGCTGCATCTGATGCAGGCCGATCTGACCGATGAAGCGTCGCTGCATGCGCTGTTTGCCGCCGTCGGCGCTTTCGACCATCTGGTGATCACCGCCGGGCCGCTGGTGCAGGCGAAACCGCTGGCGGAGACTGCTTTTGAGCAGGCGCAGGCCGACTTCAACGTCAAATTCTGGGGCAGCTTGCGCGCGGTGCAGGCCGCGCTACCGACGCTGGCGCCGCAGGGCTCCATCACCCTGACCTCCGGCCAGCTGTCGCGCAAATACCTCGGCGGTCAGTTGATCAAAACCGGCATCAACGCCGCGCTGGAAGCGGTCGGTAAACAGCTGGCGAAGGAACTGGCGCCGCGGCGGGTGAACGTGGTCAGCCCCGGCATCACCGCCACCGAAGCCTACGGCGGCATGGGCGCCGCGCAGCGTCAGGCGCTGTTCGAGCGCGTGAGCGTCAGTCTGCCTGTCGGCCGGATCGGCCAGGCGGCCGACGTCGCGGCGGGTTACCTGCTGGCGATGGAGAACGGTTTCGTCACCGGCAGCGTGATCGACATCGACGGCGGCGGCCTGCTGTAACGACGGCTAGAGCGCCGTTACGCCCTGTGCGGCTGCCTGCTGCTCCAGCACGGTGATAATCTGGTAAGCCGAGCGCGGCACCAGGCTGAAATCGCCGATCAGCAGGCGGTCGCTGACCGCCTCATCCAGCATCGCTCGGGCGCCGGCGCGCAGGATGTCCACCTGTTCCGGCGGCGTGCCGGCTGCGGTGATCAGCGGCAAACCCGGCACCGCCGCCGTGCGGCCAATGATTTTCAGCCCCTCCAGCGCCTGCGGCTGCGCGCGGCGCAGCAGTTCCATGCTGATGGAATCGATGGCGGCGATATCCGCCTGCCCGCTGCGGATCAGTTTCAGCGACTGATAATGCGCCCCGGAGGCGATAGCCGCACCGAAGAATTTCCCGTCCTGCGCCAGCGGCGCGATTAGCGCGCGCAAGCCGTTGTAGCCGGACTGGGAATCGGTGCTGTTATACGCCACCGTCCGGCCGCGAAAATCCGCCAGCCGTTCGCCGGAGTCGCCCGCGCGCACCACCAGCCAGCTGCGGTAATTAGGCCCGTCGCACCCTTCCACCCGATAATGATAGGTTCCGATCAGCTGCACCTGCGGCAGGCTGCTGACCAACGGATAACCACAGGTTTGGCTGAGCAAGAGATCCTCGCGCCGCCAATGCTGCGCCAAATCGTCCGGCCAACTGAGCCGTTCCGGCGCCGCCGGCAGCCCCAGCCGCAGCAGCTTGCCGCGCAAGACCTGCCAGAAAGCGTCGGCCTGCTCCCGGCCAACGCCGTACATCGGTAGAGACACCTGCATCATTTCCCCCTTACCCCGCCGGAGTGGCCGCCAGCGTCTGCTGACGCCAGGCGGTGAGATAACGCACCCAACGTTCGAACAGCATATCGGTGATAATAGCCAACAACGCCACAACCGCCGCGCCCTGGATCACATAGGCGGTGTTAAACCCGGTCAGGCCGATGATGATCGGCGAACCGAGCGTTTTGGTACCGACGGTGGAAGCGATGGCCGCCGTGCCGATGTTGATGATCACCGACGTGCGGATCCCGGCGACAATCACCGGCGCCGCCAGCGGCAGTTCAACCCGCCACAGTATTTGCCAGGCGCTCATCCCCACGCCGCGGGCGATCTCGCGCGTGGCGGGCGGCACCGATTCGATGCCCGCCAGCGTGCCCTGCAGGATCGGCAGCAAGCCGTACAGCACCAGCGCGATGATCGCCGGCTGCTCGCTGAAGCCCATCACCGGCACCGCCACCGCCAACACCGCCACCGGCGGGAAGGTCTGCCCCACCGCCACCACCGTTTCCAGCAGCGAACGAAACTCCCGGCCGCCGCGTCGGGTCACGGCGACGCCCGCCGCCACGCCGAGAGCCACCGCAATCAGGCTGGAGATCGCCACCAGCGACAGGTGCGCCCCCACCAGCGCGATAAAGCTGTCCTGCTGATAAATGGGCCGGTCCAGATCGGGGAACCAGGCGGCAAACAGACCGCGCAGATGATCCATGCCGAACACCAGCGCCAACAGCAGCGCCAGCGTCCAGGGCAGCGGATCGCGCAGCAGGCGCCAGAGACGCCCGCTCATGACAGCGCCTGCCCGGCGATCAGATCGTGGAAGTGCAGAACCCCCAACGCTTCGCCCCGTTCATCCACCACCGGCAGGCAGTCGCTGCCGCGCGCCACGAACACCGACAGCGCCTCGCGCAGGCTCATGGCGGCGGCGATCGGTTCGCCCCCGGCGACACCGGGCTGCACCCGCTCCGCCACCGTCCCCAGCGACAGCAGCTTGATGCCGCGATCGCTGCGCCCGAAGAAATCCCGCACGAAGTCGTTGGCCGGCGCGGTCAGCAGCGCCAGCGGCGTGCCCTGTTGCACCACCCGCCCCTGATCGAGCAGCACCAGGCGATCCGCCAGGCTCAACGCCTCGTCGATGTCGTGCGTCACCAGCACAATGGTGCGGCCCGAGATCTGATGAATGCGGGCGATCTCCGCCTGCAGCGCCGCGCGGGTGACCGGATCCAACGCGCCGAACGGTTCGTCCATCAACAACACCTCGGGATCGGCGGCGAGCGCGCGCGCCACTCCGACCCGCTGCTGCTGCCCGCCGGAAAGCTGGTGCGGGTAGCGACGGCGAAACAGATCCGGTTCCAGGTGCAGCAGCTCCAGCAACTCGGTAACCCGATCGCGAATGCGCGCGCGCGGCCATTTTAGCAGCTGCGGCACGGTGCCGATGTTCTCCTCCACCGTCCAATGTGGAAACAGGCCGATCGATTGGATCGCATAGCCCATGCGCCGCCGCAGATCCTGCGGTTTAAACGACTGGATCTCTTCGCCGGCAAAGAGAATCTTGCCCCGATCGTGTTCGATCAGGCGGTTGATCATTTTTAACGTCGTGGACTTGCCGGAACCCGAGGTGCCGATCAACACGGTGAATTCGCCCTCGGCGATGTGCAGCGTGAGATCGTCCACCGCCGGCTTGCCCTGAAAAATTTTGCTGACTTGCTCAAAGTGAATCATCGGCGCGATACGTCCAGGATTGAAACCCAAAATTTAAACAGCGAATCGACGATGACCGCCATCATGACCACCGGGATCACCCCCAGCAGAACCAGATCCAGCGCGCTGCTGAGCAGCCCCTGAAACACGATGGCGCCAAAGCCGCCGGCGCCGATCAGCGCCGCCACCACCGCCATGCCGACGGTTTGCACCGCCAGGATGCGCACGCCGGTCAGGAACAGCGGCAACGCCAACGGCAGTTGCACGCGCAGGAAGATCTGCCCGCGCGTCAGCCCCATGCCGGTGGCGGATTCAATCACCCCGGCCGGCACGCTCTGCAGCCCCGCCACCACGCTGCGCACCAGCGGCAACAGCGCGTACAGCACCAGCGCCACGATCGCCGGCGCCATGCCGATGCCGCTGACGCCGTGTTCCGCCAGCCAGGGCACCGCCGCCGCCAGCCCCGCCAGCGGCGCGATCAGCAGGCCGAACAGCGCGATGGAAGGCACGGTCTGGATAATGTTCAGCGCGGAAAAGATCGGCCTCTGCCAGCGCTCGGAGCGAAAACACAGCACCCCGAGCGGCACGCCGATCGCCAGCGCCGGCGCCATCGTCGCCAGCAGAATGGTCAGGTGCTGCAGCAGCGCGGCGTCAAACACCTCCTGGCGATTGTGGTACTCCTTCAGCAGCGACAGCTGATCGAGCTGATGGCCGAACAGCAGCAGCGCCGGCGGCACCAGCACCAGCGCGTTGCCGAGCATTCGCCGCAGATGCGACGCGGTGAGGCGCGTCATGGCGTCGGCGGCGATCAGCAGGCTCAGCGCCATCGTCAGCCAGGCACCGCTGCCCCAAGAGGTGCGCGCCAGGCGCGATCCCTCCTGCGCCAGGCGTTCGGCGGCCTGTCCGCCGATCCAAAAGACCAGCGTCAGCACCCCGCAGGCGGCCAGCGCCGTCAACAGCGCACGCCCCCGCGTCGGCGGCAACAGGCTGAGGATCGCCAACGCCGCCAGCGGCAACAGCAGCCACAGCGCCGGGCCGTGCAACAGGGAGAATAAGGACAGGCTTTTACCCGACAGCAGACGATTGGGGGCATAACTGAGGAACGGCAGGCCGAAGGCGGCCAGCAGCAACAGCACGAACAGCGTTAACAACACGCGATGTTTTACGGCAATAGTCAAAGAAACTCTCCGGCGCCATCGGTTTTCCCCCTCTCCCGTAGCAAGAGGGGGCACCTCGGCGTTATCCCTTAACAAATCCTTTCTCTTTCAGGTAAGCGGCCGCCACCTGTTTGGCGTCCTGGCCTTCCACTGCGATCTGCGCGTTGAGCTTTTGCAGCGTCGGCCCGTCCAGCGAGGCGAACACCGGTTTCAGCAGTTCAGGCAGATTGGCGTGCGCTTTCAGCGCCGCTTCGCGCACGATCGGCGCCGGCGCGTAGATGGGTTGTACGCCTTTCGGGTCCGCCAGCGTTTGCAACCCCAGCGCCGCCACCGGGCCATCGGTGCCGTAGGCCATCGCCGCGTTGACGCCGGAGGTCTGCTCCGCCGCCGCCTTGATGGTCACCGCCGTGTCGCCGCCGGCCAATGACAGCAGCTGATCCTGATTCAGCTTGAAACCGTAGGCGTTCTGGAACGCCGGCAGCGCATCCGGCCGCTCGATAAACTCCGCCGAGGCCGCCAGCTTGAACTTGCCCCCGCCGTTAATCCACTTGCCGAGATCCGCCAGCGTTTTGAGATGGTTGGCGTCCGCCACGTCCTGCCGAATGGCGATAGTCCAGGTATTGTTGGCCGGCGCCGCGTCCAACCAGACGATTTTGTTTTTGTCGTAGTCGAGCTGCTTCACCTTCTCGAAGCCAGCCTGGGCGTTCTTCCATGCCGGATCTTTCTCATCGGAGAAGAAAAACGCGCCGTTGCCGGTGTACTCCGGGTAAATGTCGATCTCGCCGGAGGTAATGGCGCCGCGCAGCACCTTGGTAGTGCCGAGCTGCAGTTTATTGGTGGTTTTGATGCCGTTGGCTTCCAGCACCTGCACGATGATGTTGCCGAGCAGCGAACCTTCGGTATCGATCTTGGAGCCGACGCGTACCGAGTCGGCCGCCTGCGCCAGGCCGCCGGTGGCCAGCAGAGCCAGCGCGATGGCAAAGGAACGTCCACGTGATAAGGTGATTGCCATACTTTTCCTCTGGTTATATGTTTTCCGGCTCATGGGCCAGTTCGGTTGGAAAATCCTGAGAAACGCGCTTCCAGCGCGCAATAAAGTTTTTCTTCGGCCGGGCACCGCGTTCCTCCCGCCGTTCGCCGGCGCTCAGCGGATGCACGCCGACGTCGATCGGCGTCAGCGCGTAATCGCGCAGCCACTCGCCGTAGCCTTGCGCGACAAATCCCTGGCTGCGGCGCTGATACGCTTCGCGTTCCGCCAGATAGACTTCACGCAGGCCATACCAGGGCAGGCCGGGCAGATCGTGATGCACTAAATGGTAGTTCAGATTGAGAAACAACAGCCGCCACGGCCAGCCCGCCTCATTAATAATAGAACGTGCCTGCGGTGCGTCCACGGCGCGATGCTCAAAAAACGATCTTACCTTGGTCAGCGCCAGCGCCGGATAGCTGATGGCCAACAGGTAAAACGCCGTACCGATACCCTGCGTCTGCAGCCAGTGCAGCAGCGCCGCCAACAACGACAGGTGCACCAGCCACATCGCCCAGGCGCGCCATGCGCCACCGGCAAGCGCCTTCACCGTCGCGGCCAGGGTCGCGGCGATATCCAGCGCCGGGCCGAGGAGCACCCGGCCGATCAGCGTATTGCGCACCGCAGCCAGCAGCGGCAACAGGCGGGGATAACGCCGCCACTGCGCGGCGCTGAAGTAGTAGCTTTCGGGATCTTCGTGCGGATCGGTCAAGTGTTCATTGCGATGGTGGCGCAGATGCGAATCGCGATACAGCCCATAGGGATACCACACCGCCAGCGGCAACAGGCCGAACAGCTGATTGACGCGCGGCCGGCGCGTCGGATGGCCGTGGATCAGCTCATGCTGCAGCGACATATACCCGGTGGTCAGCAGGATCAGCAGCGGCGTGCCAAGCCACGGGCCCAGCGCCTGCCAATAATGCGCCACGCCAAACCAGCCGCCGTACACTGCCGCTATGATCCCCCAGGTGGGCAGTTCCAGCCGCCAGTGCCAACGCTGATAAAGCCGCCGGATCCGGTCGCGTTGTTCGGGGTGCAAATAGTGGGCGTGGGACATGCTGCGGCTCGCGGTTGGGGATTTTCCCCCAGTATCCGTGAGCCGCAGTGACGTTCAAAATAACGAAAATGGCAAAGCTAAGTGAAAATTCAGCGGGTTGCGTACGCGTCAAAGCGAAAAAACGGGCCGCGCAGGCGGTGATATCAGTCAGTTAAACCTGACTGGCATTTTTTATCCCATCTTTGTGTGTTTTGTGTAGCCTGAATTGCCGTAAATGTCCCGCATTTATTTGCGGCCAATATGAACGGCAATTGGAGGGGCCGAAGGCGCGGCCCCTCCACCCGCGCCCTTGCTTAACACCGTCTGTCCGCTGTGCGGATGCCCTCGCCGCGTCTGCATTGTCGGGCGGGTCGGCTGCGACAAACGTCCCTGTTAGTCTCGCCTCAACCGGCCTTCCCTGGCCGGTTGCCCCTGACTATGCCGTCTTGCTCGGCAGCCGGTGATGCGCGCCTAAGGTCAACACCCGAGCTGGCAGCTACCGGGCAACCTGTCCCTTATGAGGTTATGACAGAGAAGAGAAATCGGAGATGAGCACGGTATTGGACGCCCTTGAAGACGCCGAACGCAGGCATAGTGCATTAGGAGAAACCGCCATGGACGGCGGTTTCAGGTGAGACAGGCAGGGACGCCTGTCGCAACCGGCCTCAATGCGCTATGGCGGAGAGAGGACAAATCTGCCTGGAGCAGATTTGAACGCTGCTTGCAGCGGCCCCGAAGGGGCGAGGCCCAGGGATGGGCTGAGTAACGTTGGCAAAGCCAACCGTCTGACAGGGCAAAGGCGCGGGTTGCCAGGGGCCGCGCCTTCGGCCCCTGGCTCGGTCGAGGCGCAGGAGCCTCATGATGCACCTCTCATTTATCGACCGAAAACGTCACGAGTACTTCAAAAAACGCTAACTGACAAGCATTAGCCGCGCAGGCAGCCCGTCGGTCACATCCCTTCAGGGAACGAAATCGAGCACCACGGCGTTGAACAGCGCGTATTCGGTAGCGCTGGCCATCGGCGGAAACTGCGCGCGCTGCACCGCCTCGTTGGCCGCCGCGCACAGCGGCGCATCGCCTCTTACGATCTTGCTGCTCGCCAGTTTCCCGTCCGGCCGCAAACGGATGCTGATGGTGCAGCGTTGGCCGCGCGCATGCTCCGGCAAACGCAGCTCGCGGCTCACCGCGTTATGCACCCGCACCGGATAGCTGAGCGGCGCCGCAACCGGCGCCTCGGTCTGCGGCGACGGCAAGGGGGTGCCGGCCTGACGCCCGGCGCCCGCGCCGCAGCCGCTCAACAGTAACAGCGCCAACAGGCTTAGTGTCTTTTTCATTCCCTATGTCCTTATTGGGGATTAATCTTTATCGAGCGCCCTTACTGCGCCGCTGGGTAAGCCTCACCGTCATCCGCGTAACGCTGCAGCCGCTCGCGCCACCACTTGGCCGCCAGGCCGCTGGCGCTTTCCCGCCAGCCGAAGTAGGCGATGTCGTTGCAACGTTCCGATTCGACGCGTTTCGCCACCAGTTCGCCGCTGTTCAGGTAAGGTTCCGCCAAGGCGCGCGGCAGATAGCCGCAGCCCAGCCCGGCCAACTGCGCCTGCAGTTTGGCGTCGAAGCCGAAGACCGTCAGCGTGTCTTGCTCTTCCAGCAGGTTCAGGCTCTGCGGCGCGTTGACGCGCGAGGTATCGCGCACCACCACCGCCCGGTGCTGACGGATCTCATCCTTCGGCAACGGTTCCGGCAGCGCGGCCAGCGGATGCTGCGGCGCGACGGCGAACACGTAATCCAGCTGCCCCAGGCGGCTGAACGCATAGCCCACCCGCGACGGCGGCTCGCAGATGGCGCCGATGATAATGTCAGCGCAGCCGTAAACCAGCGACTCCCAGGAGCCGGCCAGCACCTCGTGGCTGAAGCGCAGCCGGGTATGGTGATGCTGCCGGTAGAACTCTTCTATCAGCGGCAACAAACGGGCAAACGGGAAGGAGGCGTCGATCCCGAGCGTGATCTCGCTTTCCCAGCCGTTTTCGACATAGCGCGCCTGCTGTTCCAGATCCTGCGCCGCGCGCAGCAGCACCCGCCCTTTTTCCAGCATCAGCTTGCCGGTATCGGTGAACTTCGCCCGATGGCCGGAGCGATCGAGCAGGGTGATGTCGAGATCGTTCTCGAGCTTTTGCACCATATAGCTCAGTGCCGAAGGGGTTTTAAACAGTGCGGCGGCCGCGGCGGCGAAAGATCCGTGCCGGTCCAGCGCATCCAAAATCAGCAGCGCTTCCAGGTTTAATCTCATGTTTTCTCCCGTGTATAAAAAAACTCAACAAGTCGGCAAAAATTCTGCGGTATCTTTGAAATCGCCCTCTGCCTACCATGGGTTTTATCGGCGTTACACTCATCAGATGTTCAACCGAAATATCACTGGGAAGGTAAATTATGTCCAAGTTTCAACTGCTTGATAAAGACAATTCCGCACTGATTTTTATCGATCATCAACCACAAATGGCCTTCGGCGTGGCTAATATTGATCGTCAGCAACTGAAAAACAACGTTGTTGGTTTGGCGAAGGCAGGCAAGATTTTCAACGTCCCTACCCTTTTCACCTCGGTCGAAACCGAAAGCTTCAGCGGCTATATCTGGCCGGAACTGCTGGCGGTACACCCTGAAATCACCCCGATTGAACGCACCTCGATGAACTCCTGGGAAGACGCGGCCTTCGTCAAAGCCGTGGAAGCCACCGGCCGCAAAAAGCTGGTGATCTCCGCGCTGTGGACCGAAGTGTGCCTGACCTTCCCGGCGCTGATGGCGCTGGAGGCCGGCTATGAAGTGTATGTGGTGACCGACACCTCCGGCGGTACCTCCGTCGATGCGCACGAGCGCTCGATCGAACGCATGGTGCAGGCCGGCGCCGTACCGGTGACCTGGCAGCAGGTGCTGCTGGAGTACCAACGCGACTGGGCGCGCAAAGACACCTACGACGCGGTGATGGCGCTGGTGCGCGAACACAGCGGCGCGTACGGCATGGGCGTCGACTACGCTTACACCATGGTGCACCACGCACCGGCCCGCACGGTGAAATAATTCCCCCTGCCCCGGCCCCGCGCCGGGGTATTTTCAGGAGTCGGTTTTATGGCCCATCCGCAGCATGTCACGCTGGTGATCACCCACCGTTTGGCGCCGGGGAACGAGCAGGCCTATGAGGCCTGGCTGAACCGCATCATGCCGGACGCCGCGGGCTTCACCGGCCATCTGGGCGTCAACGTCATCCGCCCATCCGACAGCGAACAGGCCTATACGGTGCTGGTCCGCTTCGACAATGTCGATAATCTCTACCGCTGGCTCAACTCGCCGCTGCGCAAGCAATACATCGAAGAAGTCACTCCGCTGTTGCTGGAGAATGACCATATCGAGATCCGCCCCGGCGCGGAGTTCTGGTTTACCCCGCCCAACCCCGGCGTGCGCCAACCGCCCCAGTGGAAGCAGTTCATCATCACCCTGCTGGTGATCTTCCCTTCCACCAATCTGGTGCCCTGGTTTTGGGGGCTGGCGCTGCCGCAGTTGAACGGCACGCTGCTCGGCCATTTTCTCAATGACGCCACCGTGGTCGCCCTGGTGGTGTACCTGTGGATGCCCATCGTGACTCGCGTTTTTCATCAATGGCTGATCCGCCGCTAGGCGGTTCGCCGGGAGAATGTTATGAACCACCACGCTTCATTGATCCTCACCAACGGCAAATTTCACACCGTTGACCGCCAAAACCTCACTGCGCAGGCGGTCGCCATTCGCGACGGCAAGTTTCTGGCGGTCGGCAGCGAAGCCGAAGTCATGCAACACGCCGGGCCGGAAACCCAGGTGATCGATCTGCACGGCCACACCGCCATTCCGGGCCTGAACGACTCGCACCTGCACCTGATCCGCGGCGGCCTGAACTACAACCTGGAGCTGCGCTGGGAAGGCGTGCCTTCGCTGGCCGACGCGCTGCGCATGTTGAAAGAGCAGGCGCTGCGCACGCCGAGCCCGCAATGGGTGCGGGTGGTCGGCGGCTGGACCGAGTTCCAGTTTGCCGAACGCCGCATGCCGACGCTGGACGAAATCAACCAGGCGGCGCCGGACACGCCGGTATTTATTCTGCATTTATACGATCGCGCGCTGCTCAACCGCGCGGCGCTGAAGGTAGTCGGCTACACCAAAGACACGCCGAACCCGCCGGGCGGCGAGATCCAGCGCGACGCCAACGGCAACCCGACCGGCATGCTGATCGCCAAACCCAACGCCATGATCCTGTACGCCACGCTGGCGAAAGGGCCGAAGCTGCCGCTGGAACAGCAGGTCAACTCCACCCGCCAGTTTATGCGTGAGCTGAACCGCCTCGGCCTCACCAGCGCCATCGACGCCGGCGGCGGTTTCCAGAACTACCCGGAGGATTATCAGGTGATCGCCGAGCTGCACGAGAAAAAGCAGCTGACCATCCGCATCGCCTATAACCTGTTCACCCAGCGGCCGAAGCAGGAACTGGAAGACTTCGAGCTGTGGACCGACATGCTCAAGCCGGGCCAGGGCACCGACTTCTATCGCCACAACGGCGCCGGCGAGATGCTGGTGTTTTCCGCCGCCGACTTCGAAGACTTCCTGCAGCCGCGCCCGGATCTGCCGCCGGGCACCGAAGACGAGCTGGAGCGGGTGGTGCGCCATCTGGTCGAGCACCGCTGGCCGTTCCGCCTGCACGCCACCTATGACGAATCCATCAGCCGCATGCTGGACGTGTTCGAGAAGGTGAACCGCGATATTCCGTTCAACGGCCTGCACTGGCTGTTCGACCACGCCGAAACCATTACCGAACGCAATATCGAGCGCGTCAAGGCGCTGGGCGGCGGCATTGCGGTCCAGCACCGCATGGCGTTCCAGGGGGAATATTTCGCCGACCGCTACGGCATCGAAGCCACCAAACATACGCCGCCGGTAGCGAAAATGTTGGCGGCCGAGCTGCCGGTCGGGCTGGGCACCGACGCCACCCGCGTCGCCAGCTACAACCCGTGGACGGCGCTGTACTGGCTGGTCTCCGGCCGCACCGTCGGCGGCATGGCGATGTACGACGACAGCGCCCGGCTGGATCGCGAAACGGCGCTGATGCTGTGGACCCAGGGCAGCGCCTGGTTCTCCACCGAACAGGGCAAGAAAGGCCAGATCAAGGTCGGCCAACTGGCGGATTTGGCGGTGCTGTCGCAGGACTACTTCAGCGTGCCGGAAGAGCAGATCAAAGGCATCGAGTCGGTAATGACGGTGGTGGACGGCAAGGTGGTCTACGCCGCCGGCAGCTTCTCGCCGCTGGCGCCGCCGCCGCTGCCGGTGCTGCCGGAGTGGTCGCCGGTCACCCAGGTGCCGGGCCATTACCGCTCCGCGCCGCCGTCGGCGGCGGCCCGCGTCGGGGTAGTGAGCCAGGCGCACCAATGCTGCGGCCCGTGCGGCGTGCACGCGCACCAGCATGACATCGCGCGCCGCTCCAGCATCCCGGTGTCGGACGAGAATGCCTTCTGGGGCGCGTTCGGCTGTTCGTGTTTCTCGTTCTAAGTTATCAAGCCAATAACTTGTTATAAAATTAATTTAATAAGCTATTAAGCTGGCAACATAATAAATTAATGGCGCTGTCCGCGGAGAGCGCCATTTCCTTTTCAATCGCGGTTGATCTCCAGCCAGCGCCGCTGCTCGGCGGAGGCGGCTATCGCGTCCAGCACGCACGACACCTTCCAGCCCTCTTCAAAGTCCGGCCACATGCGATCGCCCGCGGCGATGCCGTTGACCAGATCGCGGATCTCCACCGTCTTCTGATCGTTAAAACCAATGCCGTGCCCGGCGCTGATGCAAAACGCCGCATAGTCCGGGTGCTTCGGTCCCACCAGCAACGTCTTGAACCCCTGCCGCTCCGCCGGTTCATCGTGTCGATACAGCTTCAGTTCGGCCATCCGTTCCTGGGTATAACTCAGCGTGCCTTTGGTGCCGGTAACCACATAGGTCAGCCCCATCTTGCGCCCGCAGGCGATGCGCGACGTTTCGATAGTGCCCATCGCCCCGCCGGCGAAACGCAGCAGCGCACTGGCCTGATCTTCGTTTTCCACCGGATGCATACGCGACGGGTCTTGCGGATCCGGCCGCTGTTTGATCACGGTCTGCATATCGCCAGAGACCGCCACGATATCGCCCACCAGGTAGTGCGCCATATTGACGATGTGCGCCGCCAGATCCCCCAACGCGCCCAGCCCGGCGCTGGCGCGGCGGCAGTGCCAGTCGATCGGCGTGCGCGGGTCGGCCAGGTAATCCTCATTGTGGGTGCCGTAAAAATGCACCACCTCGCCGATTTCGCCGTTGGCGATGATCTCGCGCGCCAGCTGGCTGGTGGGGTTTTTCATGTAGTTGAAACCGACCAGCGTTTTCACCCCCTTGGCGCGGGCGGCCTGCACCATCTCCGCCGCGTCGGCGGCATCCAGCGCCAGCGGTTTTTCCGAATACACGTGCTTGCCGTGGCGGATCGCCGCCAGCGCCATCTCTTTGTGCAAGAAGTTGGGGGCGCAGATGTCCACCACGTCGATCGCCGGATCGGCCACCAGCTGCCGCCAGTCGCCGGTCGAACGCGCAAAGCCGAACTCGGCCGCGCGCTGCGCCGCCAGCTCGGGCGTCACCTCCGCCAGCATCTCCAGCACCAGATCCCCTTTAAGGGGAAATACCGTGGGGGCCTGCGCATAAGCGATAGCGTGACAACGCCCGATATAGCCGGTGCCGATTAACCCAACGCGTACCTGTTTCATCATCCTCTCCCGTGACCGAAATCTTGCCTGAAACCCGGCGCCCTGAGTGAAACGCGCCAGCTGATAACGGTTTTATATGGAATATAAATTTCAATAACAAGCGCACGGAAAAAGAAAGTTCGGATTCGTGATGTCGTTCATGAAACGTTGACAGGATGATGCAAAAAGGAAAATCCGAACGCGGCGTTGCCGTATTCGGATAAGGTAAAATGAACCATTTATTTCATATTACGGTAAACCGTTGGCACCGTGCTGAACGTAGCCAGGGCGTTGCAGCAGGCGCTGCTGATAGGCCGCCAGCGCCGCATACTCCGGCCGCTCGAACGACGTCATCAGCCAGCGGTTGAGCGACAGCCCTAGCACTACGTCCGCCAGCGTGAAGGCAGCGCCGGCAGCGTAAGGGCCGTGCTGCGCCAAATGCGCATCCAGCAAGCCCATCAGCCGATTCCACTCGCGCTCGGCGGCGGCCAGGCTGGCGGCATCCTGGTAATCCGCATGCCCGCGCACGCGCGACATGAACACATAGCGCCAGGCGCCGTTCAGATCGGTGGCCTGCCAGTCCATCCACATCTCCACCGCCGCGCGCGCGCCGGGTTCCTGCGGCAGCAGATCGCGGCGCCCTTCCCGCCCCGCCAGATAGCGGCAAATGGTGTTCGATTCCCACAGCACCCGTGCGCCGTCGATCAGCACCGGCACCAGGCCGTTGGGATTGAGCGCCAAAAACTCGGGTTCCTGCGTGGAGCGAAAGCCGCTGCCCCAGTCTTCCCGTTCCAGCGTCAGCCCCAGCTCATGGCTGGTCCACAGCACCTTGCGCACGTTGATCGATGAGGCTTTGCCCAATAATTTCAGCATCCGCTTTCCTTATTCTCTCCAGAACGGTTTATACCCTTCCCGCCAGGCATCCGCCCGCGTCAGGCCGATATCCGCCAGTTGCCTGTCGTTCAGCAGCAGTAACTCTCTGCGCGTTCTGCGACGCAACAAATACCAACGCCAGCGTGACCAGCCTCCCCGTCGCCACGTCGTCATGCCATCAAACAGAGCCATCTTATTATTCCCCCTGATGTTTTCGCCTTGTTGTGATGATGCGCGCCGGGCAAAAAACAATACAGATGCACGTTAGCGTTATTTTTTTCATACAGCTGCATACCAAAATGCGCTGAATGGTTTACTTTTGAGGCATCTGTACCGGTTTTTCGGTTACTTTTCCTGATGAGGGATATCTGTATGACACGCTACGCCACGCTGGCCGCCATTCTCAGCCAACGCATTCAGCAAGGGCTGTATCCGGTCGGCCACCGCTTGCCTTCGGTGCGCGCGCTGAGCCTGGAACACGGCGTCAGCATCAGCACGGTGCAACAAGCCTACCGCCTGCTGGAAGAACGGCGCCTGGTGGAAGCGCGACCGAAATCGGGCTACTTCGTGCATGCGCAGCGCACGCAGGCCGAGCTGCCCGCCATGACGGCGCCGACGCAGCGGCCGGTGGACATTTCGCAATGGGAACAGGTGCTGGAACTGGTGCGCACCCGGCCGCGCGAGGGCCTGATCCAACTGGGGCGCGGCATGCCGGACATCGCCGAGCCGACGATGAAACCGCTGATCGTCGCCCTGCGCAACGCCGCCCGTCACGGCGACTTGCGCAGCCTGTATTACGACAGCATCCAGGGCGTGACCGCGCTGCGCGAACAGATCGCTCGCCTGCTGCTGGATTCCGGCTGCCAAATCGGCGCCGATCAGTTGCTGATCACCACCGGCTGTCAGGAAGCGATCTCCGCCGGGCTGCGCGCCGTTTGCCAACCCGGCGACATCGTGGCGGTCGATTCCCCCTGTTTCCACGGCACCATGCAAACGCTGAAGGGATTGGGCATCAAAGCGCTGGAAATCCCCACCGATCCGCTGACCGGCGTGAGCCTGGCGGCACTGGAGATGGCGCTGGAACAGTGGCCGGTCAAGGCCGTCCTGCTGACGCCCAACTGCAACAACCCACTGGGCTACATCATGCCCGACGCCCATAAACAGCGGCTGCTGACGCTGGCGCAGCGCCACGACGCGGCGATCATCGAGGATGACGTTTACGGCGACATCGCCTATCACTACCCGCGGCCGCGCACCATCAAATCGTTCGACGAAGATGGCCGCGTGCTGCTGTGCAGCTCGTTTTCCAAAACGCTGGCGCCGGGGCTGCGCGTGGGCTGGATCGCGCCCGGCCGTTATCTGGAGCGGGTGCTGCACATGAAGTTCATCGGCTCCGGCGCCACCGCCACGCAGCCGCAGCTGGCGATCGCCGACTTCATCCGCGGCGGGCACTATCTGAAGCACCTGCGGCGCATGCGCGCCCGCTACCAGCAAAACCGCGACCGCATGACCGATCTGATCCTGAAATACTTCCCGGCCGGCACCCGCGTCAGCCGGCCGCGCGGCGGTTTTATGCTGTGGATCGAACTGGACGAGGCGTTCGACACCCTGCGGCTGAACCGCCATCTTGAACAGCAAGGCGTGCAAATCGCCGTCGGCAGCATTTTTTCCGCCGCCGGCAAGTACCGCAACTGTCTGCGCATCAACTATGCGCCGACGCTGACGACGGAGATCGAACAGGCGGTACAACGGGTCGGCGCCACCATCCAGGCGCTGATGCCGAGCGACAGTTTGGCGCAATCGGATTAAATCTTGACGCGATCGGATTATCGGCGCACGGACAGGCTGTTTTAGAGTAATGCCTTCTCTTACCACTGGCAGGCAACAACCATGAGCAGCGATCAAATTCCGGTTTCCAACGCGTTGGCGGTGCGCCTCGCGGCGCAAGGCGTCGATCTCGAACGGGTCGGTCAGTTAGCCGGCTTGCCCGCCGGGCTGCTCAGCGAGCGGCGCGTAAAAGTGCGGTTGACCACCCACCAGTTCTTCGCCGTCTGGCGCGCCCTCGCCCAACTGAGCGACGATCCCGCCTTTGGTCTGCGGTTGGGCGGCGACGTCGCGCCGGAACATTACGATATCGCGTCGGTCGCCGCACTGCACTCCGCCACGATGGGCGAGGCCCTGCGTAAAGTCGCGCGCTACAAACGGTTGGTGTGCCCGGAAGAACTGATGCTGGAGGAAGATGGCGACAGCGTTCGGCTGCATACGCGTTGGACGATGATCGAGGACCATACGCCGGAATTGCTGATAGACACCATGTTCGCCTCTATCACCACCCTGTGCCGCCGTGGCACCGGTTTACCGCTGCAGCCCAAGGCGCTTGAAGTGACCCGCCGTCGCGATCCCCACTCACCGCTGCTGCGCCACTTCGGCTGCCCGGTGCGATTCGACGCGCCGCTGGACGTGCTGGTATTTGACCGCGCGCTGATGCAGCAGCCGCTCATCACCCACGACCAGGACATGCTGGCGCTGCTGCTGCCGGAGCTGGAGGCCGAGTTGGCCGAAGCGCGCGCCGAGCAAGATTTGCCCACACAGGTGATGACGATCCTCGGCCGCAGCATGCGCGGCCAGCGCCCCAGCGTCAACAGCGTGGCCGCGGAGCTCTATCTCAGCCCGCGCACGCTGCAGCGCCGTCTGCAACGGCACGGCTACAGCTACCAGCAGTTGTTGGACAAAACCCGCCACCGCACCGCCTGCCGCTTGTTGGCGGAGACCGATCTTGAGCCAGGGGAAATCGCCTTTGTGCTGGGATTCGAAGAGCTGAATTCGTTCAGCCGCGCCTTTATTCAGTGGGAAGCGCTGACGCCCAGCCGCTGGCGCATGCAGCGCACCGCCGGCCAGTGGGAGAACAGAGCATGAAAGTGATTATCTTCGGCGCCAGCGGCATGGTGGGCCAGGGCGCGCTGCGGGAATGCCTGCGCGATCCGCGGGTCAGCGAAGTACTCAGCATCGGCCGTCGCCCGGTGGCGCAAAGCCACGCCAAACTGCGCCAGCTTTCTGTGCCCGATCTGCGTGATCTGTCGGCGCTGGAGCCGCAGCTCGCCGGCTATGACACCTGTTTCTTCTGCCTGGGGATTTCGTCCGCCGGCCTGAGCGAAGCCGAGTATCGCGCGGTGACTTACGATCTGACGCTGGCCGCCGCCCGCCCGCTGGCGAGGCTGAATCCGACGATGGTCTTCCTCTACGTTTCCGGCGTCGGCACCGACAGCAGCGAACGCGGCCGCAGCATGTGGGCCAGGGTCAAGGGCGCCACCGAAAACGCGCTGCTGGCGCTGCCGTTCCACGCGGTGATGTTCCGCCCCGGCGCCATTGTGCCGCTGCACGGCATTCGCTCCAAAGTCCGCGCATACGATCTGATTTATCGGCTGTTCAAGCCGCTGTGGCTCGGCGCATTGCGACTGTTTCCCGCGCAGGTGAGCAGCACAGAACGAATCGGGCTGGCGATGCTGGCGGTGGCGCGCCGGGAAACGGCCTTGCGCATCCTGGAGCCGCCGCAGATCAATCAACTTGCGACGCGCTGAAATACCGTCATCAACCGCGCCGCCGCCAATACTCCGCCACCCGGCGGCGCAGATGCTCGATGCCCTGCGGATGCTCAATAAACTGCGCCACCGGCATCATCCGCCAGCGTTGGCCTTCGTCGCCGAAGCGAATGGCGGCGATCTGCGCCGGGGCGATCTCGCCGGCCATAAACCAGGTCGGCGGGGAGCCGGGCAAAATGCCGGCGTAGCGTCGCCGCCAGACAACCTGGTGTTCGGCGATCGCCACGCCGAACTCTTCCCGCGTTTCCCGCTGCACACACTGCAGCGGCGTTTCGCCGTTTTCCCGCCCGCCGCCGGGCAGATCCCACTGACCGGGCCACGGAATGCCCGGCTTGTCGTCCCGTTGGTAAACCAGCAAGAGACCGTCGCACAGCAGCGCGATCTTGGCCCCGCCAAACGCCTCGTCCGTCATGATTTCTCCGCTCCCGCCCCATCGCCTTTGACTGAACATCATACTTCATCCCCGCGCGGCCTGGTGTATAGTGAAAATCCGTTTTCACAACAGGCGAACAATGACGATGAACTCTCCGTTTCTGGTGACTCCCCAATGGCTTGCGCAACATATCAACGATGAAAATCTGGTGGTGATCGACGTTCGGATGTCGCCGGTCGGGCTGACGCCGAAAAAAGACATGCTTGCCGAGTTCGAACGCGGCCATATCCCCGGCGCGGTCTATTTTGATATCGACGACGTGGCGGACAAAAACACCGCGCTGCCGCACATGTTGCCGACGGCGGCGGAATTCGCCGCGGCGGCGGGCCAATTGGGCATCAGCGAGCGCGATACCCTGGTGATTTACGACGAGGGCAACCAGTTCTCCGCACCGCGCGGCTGGTGGACTTTCCGCAATTTCGGCGCCGAGCGCGTTTATGTGCTGGATGAAGGGCTGAACGGCTGGACCGCGCTGGGGCAAGCGCTGGAAACCGGCCCGGCGCAGCCTGCCCCGCAGACGTTCAACGCCCGGTTCAACGCCGACGCGGTGGTGGATATGCGGCAAGTGGAGCAAGCGTTAGGCACACCGGTGCAAATTCTCGACGCGCGCGCCGCGCCGCGCTTTTATGCCGAAGCGCCAGAGCCGCGCCCCGGCCTGCACCGCGGCCATATTCCCGGCAGCATCAACATTCCGTACGGCGAGCTGCTGGAAAACGGCCGCTTCAAATCGTTGGAAGCGCTGCGCCAAACCTTCAGCGACAAGGGGGTGGACATCAACGGCCCAATCATCACCAGCTGCGGCTCCGGCGTGACGGCGGCGGTGCTGGCGTTTGGCCTGCTGTCGCTCGGCGCGCCGCAGGTCAAGTTGTATGACGGCGCCTGGAGCGAATGGGGCCAGCTGAGCGGCAAGCAGCCTATCGCCCAAGATTAAGTTTCGATCCGCTCGACCACGATCTGCGCCAGCCGCTGCACGGCGGCCGAAGGCTGATCCTCGGCGCGGTGCAACACCACGCCGAGTTGGCCGAGAGCGGGCAGCAGATCGGGGGCCAGCGGCGACAGGCCGGGCGGCAAGCCCGCCGCCGTGCGCACCGTAACGCCCAACCCGGCGCTCACCGCCGCCCACACGCCGTTCAGGCTGCGGCTGCTAAAGGCGATGCGCCAGGGTATGCCGGCGCGATCCAGCGCCTGCGTCGCCGCGCTGCGCATCAGACAGGGTGCGTCGAACATCACCAACGGCAGCGGCTCATCCCCTTCTCGCCAGGGCGCCAGCGCGAAGCCGGACGACGCGATCCAGTGCAACTGCCGCTGCCCCAGCGCCTGATGAAACGGCGTGCTCAGACCGCCATCCCACGCCAGCGACAGATCCAGCTGGCCTTTCAGCACCCAGTCGATCAGCTCGGCATTACGCGCGATGCGCGCCTCGATCCTCACCTTTGGATTGGCGCGCGCGAAGCTGCCCAACACCTGCGGCAGAAACGTCTCGCCGAAATCCTCCTGCAGCCCCAGCCGCACCGTGCCCTGCAGATCCAGCCCGCGCACCGCGGCGGCGGCTTCGTCATTAAGCTCCAGCAGGCGGCGCGCGTAGCCAAGCAGAGTTTCCCCCGTCTCGGTCATCACCATGCCGCGCCCGGCCTTGCGCAGGATCGGCGCGCCAACCTGCTGTTCCAGTTTTTTCAGGTGGGCGCTGACCGCCGACGTCGAACGCCCCAGCCGTTCAGCCGCCTTGGCGAAGCTGCCCAGCTCGACGCCGGTGACGAAGCTGCGCAAATCCTCGAGATCGAACGTTATCCGCCCCATGCTGACCATCCTGATTTTCTGAACCATCAATCAAAATAATACCGATTTTACTGATAAAGATGGCGTGTCACGCTCTCCGGGTCAATGTCTTTCCGGAGAATCCTTATACTCGCGATGCAATACCGTTTTACCCTGCCCGCCGGTTCCGCCCCTCTGTCCGCTCCCTTTGACCACACTGCGCCGCGGGTTGACAGCTCAATGTGATATTGATAATCATTATCAATATTGCATATTCATTTGCGGCTCGCGGGATGCGGGCCGCTCTCCGGGGTCAACCGCCATGTCGTCATCACCAATCACACCTTACGCCACCACCTGCTGCATCGTGGGAGGCGGCCCCGCCGGGCTGATGCTCGGCTATCTGCTGGCGCGGGCGGGGATCGACGTGACGGTGCTGGAGAAGCACGCCGATTTCCTGCGCGATTTTCGCGGTGACACCATTCACCCGTCGACGCTGGAAGTCATGCATCAACTGGGCCTGCTCGACGAGCTGCTGACGCTGCCGCATCAGCGCGCGGAATCTCTGCACGCCGAAGTCGCCGGACGCGACATCAAGCTGGCGGATTTCACCCGCCTGCCGACGCGCTGCAAATTTATCGCCTTTATGCCGCAGTGGGAGTTCCTCAACTTTTTGGCCCAGCAGGCCGCCGCCTTCCCCAACTTCAGGCTGCTGACCTCAACGCAGGTTCACCAACTGCTGTACGACCGCGGCCAGGTGTGCGGCGTGCTGGCCGACACGCCAGAAGGCCCGATCCGCGTGCGCAGCCAGTTGGTGGTCGGCACCGACGGCCGCAACTCGGTGGTGCGCGAACAGGCGGCGCTCAGCAGCCGATCCTTCGGCGCGCCGCGCGACGTATTGTGGATGAAGCTCAGCAAGCAGCCGGGCGATCCGGCCTGGTCGATGGGCCACACCGGGCCGAAACAGAACTTCATCATGATCGATCGCGGCGACTACTGGCAGTGCGGTTACTCGATCGACAAAGGCAGCTTCGATGCGATCCGCCGCAGCGGGCTGGAGAAATTTTTGCTGCACCTCGCCGAGGTGGCGCCGTTCCAGGACGATCGCCTGCAGGAGATCGTCGAGTGGGATCAGGTCAAACTGCTGAGCATTCGCATCGATCGTCTGGATCGCTGGGCCAAACCGGGAGTGCTGTGCATCGGCGACGCCGCGCACGCCATGTCGCCGATCGGCGGCGTGGGCGTCAACCTGGCGATTCAGGACGCGGTGGCCGCCGCCAACGCCCTGATCCCGCCGCTGCGCCAGCATCGGCTGCAGCTGAAGCATCTGCTGAGCGTGCAGCGCCGGCGCGAATTCCCCACTCGCGCCATCCAGTTTTTGCAGATCAAAATGAGCCAGCGCAAGCCGGGCGAACGCCGCGCGGCGGGCGGCTCGCGCTTGATCGCCCGCGTCGGCAACAGCCGCTGGCTGCCGCGCCTGTTCGGCCGCATCATCGGCCTGGGTTTTCGCCGTGAAACACCGCGGCATCTGTCCAACGAAACCTGCCCGCCGGAATAGCATTGGTGATTTTTTCATCGCGCCGTATAATGGTTAAATCGAACGATTTAATTAACTGGAGCGATTAAATGTACGCACTCACCGCGAACGAGGCCAAAACCCAATTCGGCGATTTGCTGCTCAAGGCGCAGCGTGAACCGGTGCAAATCAATCGCAACGGCAAACCGGTCGCCGTCGTCATGTCTGTAGAAGATTACCAGGCGCTGGAAGATCTCAAATTAAGCGCACTGCAGCAAAAAATCGCGCAGGCTACCGCCGAGGAAGACGCCGGTAAGGCGGTAGACGGCGATGCCTTCTTCAACCGTCTGCTCACCGATGAAACAGACTGAGATACCCGCGTTTCGCCTCACCCCGCAGGCCCAACAAGATCTGCTGGCTATTCGTCATTTCACCATCGAGCACTGGGGCCAAGCGCAATCTCGCCGCTATCTTGAGCAGTTGAGAGAGGTCATGCATCATTTGGCAGATATGCCGGAAGCGGGTAAAGCTCACTTCCACGATCTGGGCGAAGAGATACGCAGTTTTCCTTACGCCAGCCATAGGATCTACTACCGCAACCGCCCTGCCGGCATCACCGTTCTCGCCATTCTGCATCAGGCGATGGTGCCTCACCGCCATCTGGAACAACGGCTGTAATTTTTCTTACTCAAAGGGGCACTGATGTTCACCGTTCGTCAGGCATTGCTGGAAGATTTAACGCAAGTGCGCGATATCGGCATCCGCACCTACCGCGCCCACTTCGGTGAGCTGTGGCGCTACCCGCACGAGCTGGAGGCCTTTCTGGCGGAGGATTTTTCCGTCTCCGCGCTGGAACGGACGCTGCGCGATCCCGACGTGTGCTGGCTGTTGGCCCATGAGGATGACGCCCTCGTCGGCTATGCGCGGGTGAACTTCGACAGCCTGCTGGCACCAACCGAGCACATCGGCGCAGAGCTGCAGAAAATCTATTTTCTGCCGGGCCATGCCGGCAACGGCTATGGCCAGCGCCTGTACGAACAGGTGCAGCAGCGGGCTATCGACCGTCGGCAAAAAACGCTGTGGCTGGAAGTGCTGCAACGCAACACCCGCGCCCAACGTTTTTATCAGCGTCAAGGATTGAGCATTTGTGGCGAGACCTGCTACACCAGCGCCCAGGGCTCGATAGGCATTTGGTATATGAGCAAGGCGCTGTAACCGCGCCCCGCTCCGCCGTCGTTTAGCGCGGCTCCCGCTGCAGCATCAGGAACAGCAAGGCAAACGCATTGGGCGCCAGGTAGATCAGCGCCCCCAGCTGCACCGCCAGCGGATCCTTCTTGGCCTGCCAGGCCATAAACCAGTCGCCGGCGACCACCATAAAGCCGACGCCCCACACCGTTATCGCGCAAAGCGCCCCCAGCATCGCCCAGGCTTTGCCCTTGGCGAAAGCGGCGTAAGGGCCTTTCAATCGCCCGATCATCAGCGCCACGCCCGCCGTCGCGAATAGGCCGGCCAGCGTTTCCAGCGCGGTGATGACCGCCAACCCCAACATGCAGGCCCAGTCGGCGCTGATCGCGCGCCACATCAGCCCCGGCGTTTGATAAGTATCCTGCATGGCGAGCAGCGGCCCCACCGCATTGCGCGCGGTGCCGGCGAAATCCGCCGTATTGTTCAACAGACTGAACAGCCCCCACAGGGCCGGAAACAGGGACAGGACGATGCAACCGAGGCGTGACACAGTGATTTCGTTCATGGTTATCCTTAATGAATAAACGGGTGGCTCCCGTCCTCATGACGGGACCGCTATTGAGATCCTGATAGTTTGACGTGCACAATGTAAGAACTAATCTTACAATGACGCAGCATAGCCGAAAGTGAGGAGGAACAATGGGCAGAACACTAACGGTAGATCTGGGTGACGAACTGCGTAGCTTCGTCGAAGACCTGGTGGCCAGCGGCGATTACCGAACGCCCAGCGAAGTCATCCGCGAATCCGTGCGCACTTTGCGCGAACGTACCGCCGCCTCAAAACTGGAAGAGCTTAGGCGCTTGATCGCCGAAGGAGAGAACAGCGGCGAAGCCGTCGAATGGGATCGTGATGTGTTCATGGAAAGAATACGGAGCAAAGCAAAAGGATGCGCAGGAGAGTAACCGTTCGTCCAAAAGCGTTGGACGATATGGAAGAGATCTATTTTTACGGGTTGGCGCACTTTGGCTTGCAGGTGGCCGAAGATTATCTGCGCCGCCTGCATCAGGCTTTCGATAACCTTAGCCACCACCAACTCGGCAAAAACATCGATGCAATCGGCCCCGGCCTATGGGTATTGCCCGTCGCCAACCACCTGATTTATTCTCGACAGCACAGGCGGGAGGTGAATATCATCAGAGTGCTGCATCATTCCCGCGATCCGCTCAGCCAATCCTTTTTCAGCTGACCCAACGTTAAATCGCCACCAGCCCGCGTACGCCGTCCTGTTCCATAGCGCTGCCGGCGCCGCGCTGCACGATGCTGCCGCGCGACATCACCAGATAGCTGTCCGCCAGGTCGGCGGCGAAGTCATAGAACTGCTCCACCAGCAGGATCGCCATATCGCCCCGCGCCGCCAGCTGTTTGATCACCGCGCCGATCTCCTTGATCACCGAAGGTTGGATCCCTTCCGTCGGTTCGTCGAGGATCAACAGCTGCGGCCGGCAGGCCAGCGCCCGGCCGATCGCCAGCTGTTGTTGCTGCCCGCCGGAAAGATCGCCGCCGCGCCGATCCTTCATTTGCCGCAGCACCGGAAACAGTTCATAGATCGGATCCGGCACCGCGCGCGCGTCGGCGCCGGAAAAACGCGCCAGCCCCATCAGCAGATTTTCCTCCACCGTCAGGCGCGGAAAAATCTCCCGCCCCTGCGGCACATAGGCGATGCCCGCCTGCACCCGCTGATGCGGCTTTTTACCGGTGATGGTTTCGCCCCGCCAACGGACGCTGCCGCTGCGCGCCGGGATCAGCCCCATCAGGCATTTCAGCAGCGTGGTCTTGCCCACGCCATTGCGCCCCAGCAGGCAGGTCACCTCGCCGATGCGCGCCTCGAACGACAGGCCGCGCAGAATGTGGCTGCCGCCGTAATACTGATTCAATTCCTCTACCTGCAGCATGATTACGCCTCCTCAGCGCCCCAGATATACCTCAATCACCCGTTCATCGGCCTGCACCTGCGCCAGCGATCCTTCCGCCAGCACCTGTCCCTGATGCAGCACCGTCACGCGATCGGCAATGGTTTCCACAAACCCCATGTCGTGCTCCACCACCATCAGCGAATGCTTGCCCGCCAGCTCGCGGAACAGTTCGGCGGTGTAGTCGGTTTCAGCGTCGGTCATGCCGGCCGCCGGCTCGTCGAGCAACAGCAGGTGCGGTTCCTGCACCAGCAGCATGCCGATCTCGAGAAACTGTTTCTGCCCGTGGGACAGCAGCCCGGCGGGCCGGTGGCGCTCGTGCCCCAGCCGCAGGGTCTTCAGCATCTCGTCGATGCGGTCTCGCTGTTCGCTGCTTAAACGGGCGCGCAGGCAGGCCCATACCGACTTGCGGGTTTTCTGGGCGATCTCCAGATTTTCGAACACCGTCAGCGCCTCGAACACCGTCGGTTTTTGAAACTTGCGGCCGATGCCGGCATGGGCGATCTGCATCGGCGCCAGCCGGGTCAGATCGACGGTCTGGTCGTAAAACACCCTGCCGCTGTCCGGCCGGGTTTTGCCGGTGATCACATCCATCAGCGTGGTCTTGCCGGCGCCGTTGGGGCCGATCACGCAGCGCAGTTCGCCGACGCCAATGCGCAGCGACAGATCGGTCAGCGCGCGAAAACCGTCGAAGCTGACGTTGACGTTGTCGAGCTGCAACACCGGATCGGTTTGCTGCCGGTATTTGTCCGCCGGCAGCGGATGGGTAAACAGTTCGTCGGTCACTTGCATCGCCTTCATGAGGATTTCCTCCGACGCAGCAGGCCAATCACCCCTTTGGGCAGAAACAACGTGACGACGATAAACATCAGGCCGAGGAAAAACTGCCAGTATTCGGGAATGGCCATGGTGAACCAGCTCTTGGCGCCGTTGACGATGCCGGCGCCGAGCAGCGGCCCCACCAGGGTGCCGCGCCCGCCGAGGGCGACCCAAATGGCGGCCTCGATCGAGTTGGTCGGCGACATTTCGCCGGGGTTGATGATGCCGACCTGCGGCACATAGAGCGCGCCGGCCAGCCCGCACAGCACCGCCGACAGCGTCCAGACGAACAGCTTGAAGCCCTTCGGATCGTAGCCGCAGAAGGTCAGGCGGTTTTCCGCATCGCGCACCGCGGTCAGCACCCGGCCGAACTTGCTGCGCGCCAGCGCAAAGCCGATGGCCAGGCTGGCGGCCAGCAGCAGCACCGTCGCCAGGAACAGCGCCACCCGCGTGCCGGCGGCGGTGATGGGAAAGCCGAGCAGCGTGGTGAAACCGGTAAAGCCGTTATTGCCGCCGAAACCGGTCTCGTTGCGAAAGAACAGCAGCATGCCGGCATAGGTCAGCGCCTGGGTCATGATCGAGAAGTACACCCCTTTGATTTTCGAGCGAAAGGCGAAGTAGCCGAACAGGAAAGCCAACAGGCCCGGCACCAGCACGATCAGGCACAGCGCCCAGGCGAAATGCTGGGTGCCGCTCCAGAACCACGGCAGCTCGTTCCAGGAGAGGAACGCCATAAACGCCGGCAGCCCGTCTCCCGCCGCCTGCCGCATCAGGTACATGCCCATGGCGTAGCCGCCGAGCGCGAAGAACAGCCCGTGGCCGAGCGACAGCAGCCCGGCATAGCCCCACACCAGATCGAGCGCCACCGCCACCACCGCGTAGCACAGGATCTTGCCCGCCAGCGTCAGGGTATAGGTGGACACCGCCAGCGGATGACCCGCCGGCAACAACGTCATGAACGGCATGACCAGCAGCGCCAGCAACGCCAGCCCGCCGATGCTCAACGCCAGCCGGGGCGCTTTCTGCACGCCGGTTACGGTCAATGGTTGGCTCATCAGTCAATCACCCTGCCCTTAAGGGCGAACAGCCCCTGCGGACGCTTTTGAATAAACAGAACGATCAGCACCAGGATCAGGATCTTGCCCAACACGGCGCCGATCTGCGGCTCGAGGATCTTGTTGACGATGCCGAGGCCGAAGGCCGCCGCCACCGTCCCCGCCAGCTGGCCGACGCCGCCGAGCACCACCACCAGGAACGAATCGATGATGTAACCTTGCCCCAGCTCCGGCCCGACGTTGCCCAACTGCGACAGCGCCACCCCGCCAAGCCCGGCGATGCCGGATCCCAACCCGAAGGCCAGCATGTCCACCCGCCCGGTGGGCACGCCGCAGCAGGCCGCCATCGCGCGGTTTTGCGTCACCGCGCGCACGTTCATGCCGAGCCGGGTTTTGTTCAGCAGCAGCCAGGTCAACGCCAGCACCAGCAGCACGAACGCGATCACCGCGATGCGGTTCCACGGCAACACCAGGTTCGGCAACAGCTGCACGCCGCCCGACAGCCACGCCGGGTTGGCGACCTCGACGTTCTGCGCGCCGAACAGCACCCGCACCAGTTGGATCAGCACCAGGCTGATGCCCCAGGTGGCCAGCAGGGTTTCCAGCGGTCGGCCGTACAGGTGGCGGATCACCGTGCGCTCCAGCAGCATACCGATCCCGGCGGTGATGGCGAACGCCACCGGCAGCGCCGCCAGCGGGTAGAGCGCCAGCCACTGCGGCGCAAATTGCTGAAACAACCCCTGCACCAGATAGGCGGAATAGGCGCCGAGCATCAGCATTTCGCCGTGCGCCATATTGATGACGCCGAGCAGGCCGTAGGTGATCGCCAGGCCAAGCGCCGCCAGCAGCAGGATCGAACCGAGCGACAGGCCGCTGAACGCCTGGCCGAGCAGATCGCCGATCATCAGGCGGTGCTGCACGCGCTGCAGGCTGCGCTGCGCCTCGGCGCGCACCGCGGCGTCCGGCTCATTGGCCGCGTCGGTCAAGGCTTGCAGCCGCGCGCGGGTTTCCGGCTCGCCCGATTCCCCCAGCAGCCGCACCGCATTGAAGCGCACCTGCGGGCTGGCGTCGGCCAATTGCAGGTTCGCCAGCGCAATGCTCAGCGCGTCGCGTACCTGCGGGTCTTTCTCCTGCGCCAGCCGCCGGGTCAACAGCGGCAACTGCTCGCCCTGCGCCTCGCGCTGCAGCGCGGTCGCCGCCTGCAGCCGCACCGCCGCGTCCGCGCTAACCAACCGCTGCACCGACAACGCGTTGGCGATCAGAATGCGCAGCCGGTTGTTCAGCCACACCTTCTTCGGCTCGCCAACCGGGGCCGCCTCACCTTCAAGCGGCAGATAGCGGTCGCCCTGGCGGATAAAGGCGCGTTTCGCCCCGTCGATCACCACGGTTTCCTGCTGCAGCCCCTGCAGCAACGGCAGGCGCGCGGCGTCCGGCTCGGCCGCCCACGCCTGCAGCAGTTTAGCCTGCTGCGCGCGAGTGGCCGCCGCGAACTCATCGGCCGGCCCGGCCTGCGCCAGCAGGGGCCAGGCGCACAACAGCCACAGCCCGGCGCGCAGAGAGGATAAAAACGGAGATTGCATCAGCTGCCTCTTCTGTTGGGCCGGCGCGCGTCGAGCCGCGCCGGCGCTGAGTGACGTTACTTGCCGCCTTTCACCGGGTAATCCGGTTTTTTGTCGTTGCCGGCGATATAGGGACTCCACGGCTGCGCGCGCACCGGCGCTTCGGTCTGCCACACCACGTTGAACTGGCCGTTGCCCTCGATCTCGCCGATCATCACCGGCTTGTGCAGGTGGTGATTGGTCTTGTCCATAGTCAGCGTGAAGCCCGACGGCGCGGCGAAGGTTTGCCCGGCCATCGCCGCGCGCACCTTATCGACGTCGGTGGTGCCGGCCTTTTCCACCGCCTGCGCCCACATGTGGAGGCCGACGTAGGTGGCCTCCATCGGATCGTTGGTGACCGCAGTGGCGTAATTCGGCAGATTGTGCGCCTTGGCGTAGGCTTTCCACTGGCTGACAAACTGTTTGTTGGTCGGGTTATCCAGCGATTCGAAGTAGTTCCAGGCCGCCAGGTTGCCCACCAGCGGCTTGGTGTCGATGCCGCGCAGCTCTTCCTCGCCGACCGAGAAGGCGATCACCGGCACGTCGGTGGCCTTGACGCCCTGGTTGGCGAGTTCTTTGTAGAACGGCACGTTGGAATCGCCGTTAATGGTGGAAATCACCGCGGTGTTGCCGCCGGCGGCGAACTTCTTGATGTTGGCGACGATGGTCTGGTAATCGCTGTAGCCGAACGGCGTATAGACCTCTTCGATATCCTTGTCCTGCACGCCTTTGCTGTGCAGGAAGGCGCGCAGGATCTTGTTGGTGGTGCGCGGATAGACGTAATCGGTGCCCAACAGGAAGAAGCGCTTGGCGCCGCCGCCGTCCTCGCTCAGCAGGTATTCCACCGCCGGGATCGCCTGCTGGTTCGGCGCCGCGCCGGTGTAGAACACGTTCGGCGACATCTCTTCGCCTTCGTATTGCACCGGATAGAACAGCAGGCCGTTCAGCTCCTCAAACACCGGCAGCACCGACTTGCGCGACACCGAAGTCCAGCAGCCAAACACCGCCGCCACCTTGTCCTGGCTCAGCAGCTGGCGCGCCTTTTCGGCGAACAGCGGCCAGTTGGAGGCCGGATCCACCACCACCGGCTCCAGCTTTTTGCCGAGCACCCCACCTTTGGCGTTGATCTCGTCGATGGTCATCAGCGCCACATCCTTCAGCGGCGTCTCGGAAATCGCCATGGTGCCGGAGAGCGAACTCAGAATGCCGACCTTGATGGTGTCGGCGGCCTGCGCGCTCCAGGCCAGGCCCAGGCCGACAGCGGCGGCGGACAGCGCAAAAGCTTTGATAAAACGACGACGTTGCATAGTTCAAACTCCTGATGTGTATGAAATCAAAATCGTTACGCCGAGCGCGCAGGCTGCTGAGCCCGCGCCTGGTGCAACATGTGCAGCGTTATTTTTCGCACTTCTGCCTTGCTGACGGCGATGTGCTCGCCGAGCAGCGTTTGCGCCGCCCCGCTTTGCCGCTGCAGGATCGCCTGCAAAATGGCGGCGTGCTCGCGGTAGGTGGCGTCCACCCGCGCCTGCTGGGTGAAATCCAGCCGGCGAATGATGCGGATCTTTTCGGTCAGTTCGCGGTGAATGCGCGCCATTTCGCCGTTGCCCGCCGCGGCCACCAACGCCTGATGAAACTGCTCATCGTGCTGCGACACCGCCTTGCCGTCCGCCAGGCGCGGCGCTTCGGTCCAAAAACGGCTCAGCGCCGACAGCGCGTCCGGCGTTTCCCCGGCCGGGCGTTCGCACAGCCGTTTCACCGCCTCTTGCTCCAGCACGATGCGCAGGTCGTACAGCTCTTCGAAGTAGGCGAAATCGAACGGCCGCACCTGCCAACCGCTGCGAAACAACACCTCGACATAGCCTTCGCGCTCCAGCCGAAACAGCGCCTGACGCACCGGCGTGCGGCTGGCCGCCATGCGCTGCGCCACGTCGCTTTCGCTGAAGCGATCGCCCGGCAGCAGGCGAAACTCGAAGATGTCGGCCTTGAGCTGCAGATAAATGCGCTCCGCCAGCCCCTCCGGGCGCGCCTTGTGCTCTCCGTTGGTGATTTGCATCATCGCTCCTCCGTTCAGACCGCCTTTTCCAGCCACAGCAGGGCGTCGCCCGGCCCGACCGGCCGCCCCTGCCGGCAGCTGATGCGTTTAACGATCCCGGCGCGCGGCGCGGTGACCGCCAGCTCCATTTTCATCGCCTCGACCACGATCAGCGGCTGCCCGGCCGCCACCGCCTGCCCCGGTTCCACCAGGATCTTCCACACGCTGCCGTTCAGATCGGCGCTGACCAAATCGCCGTCGATGGCGTCTTCTTCCTCCGGCGGCAACAGCTGCGCCTCGGCCTCGTCGTCATCGCTGCGCCAGCGCGCCACTTCGGCGCTGAACGCCTGCTGCTGGCGATGCTGGAAGTCGGCGATCGCCTCGGCGTTGTCGGCCAGGAAGCGGGTGTAGGCGGCGAAGTCGAACTCGCTCTCTTCGATGCGCACCTGCATGCGCCCTTCACGGAACGCTTCGCGCTGCTCGTCCAGCTCTTGCTCGCTGACCGGGTAGAAGCGCACCTGATCGAAGAAGCGCAGCAGCCAGGGCTCACCGGCGGTGAACTGCGGGTTTTTGAGAAACTTGTTCCAGATCGGCAGCGTGCGTCCCACCAGCTGGTAACCGCCCGGCGAATCCATGCCGTAGATGCACATGTACATGCCGCCGATGCCGACCGTCCCTTCGGCGGTGTGGGTGCGCGCCGGGTTGTATTTGGAGCTCAGCAGGCGATGGCGCGGATCGAGCGGCACCGCGCAGGGCGCGCCGAGGTAGACGTCGCCCAGCCCGAGGATCAGGTAGCTGGCGTCGAACAGAATGTCGCGCACCTGCTCGCGTCGGCTCAGGCCATTGATGCGCTGAATGAAATCGACGTTGTTCGGCAGCCAGGGCGCCGAGGCGCGCACCGTCTGTTGATAGCGATCCACCGCCCCCAGCGTGGCCGAATCCTCAAACGCCATCGGCAGCCACACGGTGCGCGTCGGCACCTTCAGGCGGCTGACGTCCCCCAGCGCCCGTTCGCGCGCCAGCAGGCGCTGCAGCAGGTCGGCCTGGCTAATCTGCCGGCTGTCGTAGCGGATCTGCAGCGAACGCACGCCCGGCGCCAGCTCCGCCACGCCCGGTATCGCCCCCTCACGCAGCGACTGCATCAGCAGATGAATGCGCAGCCGCAGCGCCAGATCGAGCACATTGTCGCCGTACTCCATCAGGATGTAGCCGTCCCCCGCCTGGCGATACGCCACCGCCGGGCGCCCTTCCGCCGCCGGCAGCGCCGCCAGCACCGCGGCGGAAACGGTCTCCGCCGGGGCCAGATCCGGCGGCGGCAGGGTGATGGCCTTCACCGCCGCCAGCGCTTCGATGCTGCCGAGCTGCGCCTGCTCCAGCGACTGCGCCTGCCGGAAGCCGATCGGATGGAAACGGATGCGGTCGCCCGGCTTCACCTGCCCCACTTTCCACAGTTCAGCCTTGGCGATGGTCACCGGGCAAACGAAGCCGCCGAGGCTGGGCCCGTCGCGGGTCAGGATCACCGGGAAGTCGCCGGTGAAGTTGATGGCGCCGATGGCGTACTCGCAGTCGTGCACGTTGGAAGGATGCAAACCGGCCTCGCCGCCGTCCTCCCGCGCCCACTCGGGCTTCGGCCCCGACAGGCGCACCCCGAGGCGGTTGGAGTTGTAATGCACCTGCCAGTCGGTGGCGAAAAAGGCCTCTATCGATTCAGCGGTGAAAAAGTCCGGCGCGCCGTGCGGCCCGTACAGCACGCCGATGTGCCACTGGTCGCCGTAGTGCGGGATCAGGCTGTCGTCCATCGCCTGCGGCGCGGCGATCGGCGCCGGCGTGGTGCTGGCCGCCAGCGCCGGTTGGGCGATCGCCAACATGTCCGCCACGCGCAAGGTGCGCCCGGCGTGGCCGCCGAACTGGCCCAGCGCGAAGGTGGAGCGGCTGCCGAGATACACCGGCACGTCAAAGCCGTTGCGTACCGCCAGATAGGTGCGGCAGCCGTGCGTGGCGCGCCCCAGCGTCAGCACCTGCCCGGCCCGCACCGCGATCGGCCGCCAGTAAGCGACCGCTTCGCCGTCCAAATCGGCCGGGCAGCTGGCACCCGTCAGCGCGATGGTGGCGTCGCAGTGAAAGCGCAACGTCGGCCCCTGCAGGGTAAACTCGAGCCCGGCGGCCGCCGGGTGGTTGCCGACGATGCGGTTGGCCAGCCGGAACGCGAAGTCGTCCATCGGGCCGGACGGCGGCACGCCGATGTCCCAATAGCCGAGGCGGCCGGGATAATCCTGCACGCTGCTGTAGGTGCCGGGTTGCAGCACTTCGAGGCAGTGCGGCTGGAAACGCACATCGTCCAGCAGACGCGTCCAAACGTCGCCGCGCTGAAATTGCGGCGTGGCGATCACCTGCCGCAGATAATCGAGGTTGGTGGCGATGCCGTGCAAACGGGTCGCCGCCAGCGCCACGCGCAGTTTTTCCAGCGCCTGCGCCCGATCCGCGCCGTGCACGATCAGCTTGGCGATCATCGGGTCGTAAAACGCCGAGACTTCGCTGCCGGTCGCCACCCAACCGTCGAGGCGCACGTCGGTGGGGAAATGCACCTCGGTCAGCACACCGGGGCTGGGCTGGAAGTTTTTCAGCGGATCTTCGGCGTAGAGGCGCACTTCGATCGCCACACCCTGCGGCGTGCGTTGCAGCGCCGCCCAATCCAGCGCGTCGCCCGCCGCCACCTGCAGCATGCCTTCGATCAGATCCAGGCCGGTGACCATCTCGGTGATCGGGTGCTCGACCTGTAAGCGGGTGTTCACTTCCAGGAAGTAAAACTCGTCGCGCGCGGCGTCGTAAATGAATTCCACGGTGCCAGCGCTGCGGTAATTCACCGACTCGCCCAGCGCCACCGCCGCCCGATGCAGCGCCTGGCGGGTCGCCGCCGGCAAGTGTGGCGCCGGGGTTTCTTCCACCACCTTTTGGTTGCGGCGCTGCAGCGAGCAATCGCGCTCGCCGAGCGCTACCACCCGCCCCTGGCCGTCGCCGAAAATCTGTACCTCGACGTGGCGCGCGCGATCGACGAAGCGTTCGATAAAGGCGCCGGCGTCGCGGAAGAACTGTTCTCCCAGCCGTTTGACGCTGTCGTACGCGTCGCGCAGCGCCGCCTCGTCGTCACAGCGCGTCAGGCCGATGCCGCCGCCGCCGGCGGTGCTTTTCAGCATCACCGGGTAGCCGATGCGCGCGGCGGCGGCGACCGCCTGCTCAACGCTCTCCAGCAAGCCGGTGCCCGGCGTCATCGGCACCCCGGCCAACGCCGCCAACTCGCGCGCCCGGTGCTTGAGGCCGAACTCGCGCATCTGCGCCGCCGTCGGGCCGATAAAGGCGATGCCCGCCGCCTCGCAGGCGTCGGCAAACTCGGCGCTCTCGGACAAAAATCCGTAGCCGGGGTAGATCGCCTGCGCGCCGGTGGCGGCGGCGGCGGCGAGGATCTTGTCGATGCGCAGGTAGCTGTCGGCGGCCTTGTCGCCGCCGAGCGCCACCGCCCTGTCGGCCTCGGTGACGTGCGGCGCATTGCGATCGGCGTCGGAGTGGACCGCCACGCTGGTGACACCCAGGCGTTTCAGGGTGCGAATGGCGCGGCAGGCGATTTCGCCGCGGTTAGCGATCAGTACGGTAGTAAACATGTTCATGCCCCCTTAACGCTGGCGAGATAGTCGCGCCAGCCGCCAAACTCAGTGATATCCGTGGCGTCTTCCAGCGCCCAGGCTTCGCAGATAAACCCCTTCACCCGCCGGCCGTCCGCCAGCAGCAGAGTGCCGATGCCCAATGGCGCCGGGATTTCCGCCACAAACTCGCCGAAACGGGCCAGCGGAATGTCCCACAGCTCAACGCGGATCGCCGCCCCCTGCGCCGCGCGCGCCAGCCCCGGCTTCGGCGGCTCGGTATCGGCCAGCGCATACAGGCGATAGCAGGGGGCGGTAGCGGTTTGCTCCACCTGCACCGCGTCGCGCTGTGTCAGCTGGACGTTGAGCGGCATGCCGCTAAGGTGAGCGCCCACTACCGCCAGACGCACGTGCCCTGTGGACGGCGCAGGCACAGGCTGCGGCGGCAATGCCCGACCGATAGCGCCGAGCGGCAAGGCGCTTTGCCGTTGCCAGCGCACGCCAAACGCCGCCAGCGCCCGGTCATGCCAGGCGGGCGCAATCAGGGTGATGCCCGCCGGCAGACCGTCTTCACGCAGCGGCCCCGGCAGCGCCAGCGCGCTCAGATCGGCCAGGTTGGTGAAATTGGTGTAAGTGCCGAATTGCGAATTGAACAGCACCGGCTCCTGCGCCATCTCCGCCAGGGTGCGGATAGTGGGCGCGGTCGGCACCACCAGCGCGTCGAACGGCGCCAGCCGCTGGGCGATTTGCCGCGCCAGCTCGGCGCGCAGGTATTCCGCCTTGTAGGCGTCGCAGGCGCTGTAGCCGAGGCCGTTGCCGACGATGCCGCGCACCACCGGATCGATGGCCTGCGGGCTCGCTTCCAGCACCTGCTCAATGGCCACCGTGCGCTCCGCCACCCAGGGGCCGTAATACAGCTGTTCCGCCAGAGTGTGAAACGGCGCGAAATCGAGGGGTTCCAGCGTGGCGCCGCCCGCCTGCAGCTGCGCCAGCGCTCGGTGAAACGCCCGCTCGGCCTGAACATCGCCGAAAAACTCCAGCTGGGCGGGAACGGCGAAACGCGGCGCGGCGGGGATATCCGCCGGCGCGGTATGCGGATCGGGGCGGGAATACGGGTCTGCCGCGTCAAAGCCGCTCGCCAGTTCCGCCACCAGCGCGGCATCGGCCACCGTCAGCGCGAAGACCGACACCGTATCGTTCAACCGGCAGGCCGGCACCACGCCGCGGTTGGACAACCGCCCCTTGGTCGGCTTCAGCCCGACGATGTTGTTGAACCCGGCGGGCACGCGCCCCGAACCGGCGGTGTCGGTGCCGAGCGCGAACGGCACCAGGCCGCGCGCCACCACCGAGGCGGAGCCGGAGCTGGAACCGCCGCTGACGTAGCGGCTGTCGAAGCTGTTGACCACCGCGCCATACGGTGAGCGAGTGCCCACCAACCCGGTAGCGAACTGGTCGAGGTTGGTTTTACCAAGGGCGATCGCCCCGGCGGCGCGCAGGTGGGCAACCACGGTGGCGTCCGCCGCGGCCTGATAGGTGAACGCCGGGCAGGCGGCGCTGGTCGGCCAGCCGCCAACGTCGATATTGTCTTTGATGGCGAAGGGCACGCCGAACAGCGGCAGGCGGCTGAGATCGCCGGCGACCGCCTCGAGCCTCTGTGCCAGCTGCCGGTACTGCTGTTCGCGCTGCGCCGGCGTGGCGAGATACAGCCAGGCGTTATCGTCTGGGTTCAGCCCGGCGACCAGCGTTTCGATCGTCGCACTGACGCAGGCAAGGCGCTCGCCCGCCGGGCGGGTTTGGTAATGGTGTTGCCATTCACTGAGGGTAAAACCGCACGCTACAACAGGTTCGCTCATCGACTGAATTCCATCTGGTACACAAGATGGGATTCAACAGAGCAACCGGCGTGCCAATTTTTAATCTCATGATTTCAATAAATTATAATTAAAACTTATGACAGCGGCGGCAAGCGGGCTGCACCAGCAGCGCGCAGCGGGAGAACAAAAAGAGTGCAATGGCGGGATGACGCAGAGGAAAAATCGGGGCGACGACACTCGCCGCCCCGCAGGCCGATGGGGATCAGTCGTTGATGCGTTTCAAACCGACCGGCGTAATGCAGTAGGTCTGTTGCTTGCCCTTCTCCGCCAGCCGCAAGTGCTGCATCTCGTTGACGATCGTCAGACGGTTGTCCGGCTCTTCATGCCGCAGATGGATCACCTCACCGCCGTAACCCGACAGCGGCAGCACCCAGGTTTTAGCCTGTTGATTTTGGCTGCCGATGACGTCGTAGCTGAGCAAGGTATTACCGTCCGCATCCGTCACGCTGAGGAAAGCGTAGCTGTCGGCAAAGTAGTGGTGAGCAATCCCCGCCGCCAGTGTCACGGTCACGGTTTTCTTCACCAGATCGACGGCGCAGGTCAGAAACTGGCGATCGCCGATCCCTTTGCACGCCACGGTAAACGCATTGCCGACGTTAGCGCCCGGCGGCGTATTGTCGGCCGGCAGGCAATCCCGATAGGTCGCCAACAGTGACTCGCGCTGCGGCTCGGCAAAGGCGCCGATCGCCAGATAAATATCGTCCTTGAACGACGACGATGGCGCATAGTAAGCCGGCAACAGGCGACGCAAACGCTGCGCCGCCTGTTCCAGGCGCGCCAGCAGCGCCTGCTCGGGATCGCCGGGCAACGCCGGGTTTTTCAGCCCGCTGGTTTCGATGCGCAGTACGTTGGTTTTGTTTTTGTTATCGATGACGTCGGCCGCCGCCGGATTCAAACGCACCCGGCTCGGCTCCACATGGTAAATCTCGATGTCATCGCCCTCGGCAAACGGCAGCTCGTCATGACTTAACGTAGCCTGAGTGCCCTGAATCTCCTTGCTGAAGCGCACCGCGCCCTGCCGATCGCGCAACGTCACCCGGGCATAGGTTTCACCGGGGAAGTAGGCGTGCGGCGTGGTGCTGGTCACGTCAACCACCACCGCCCCTTTGGCGCGATCGACGACCACGGTGGCGAAGACCGCATCGCTCAGGCCCAACAGGTTGATCTCCTGCGAAACGATCGGCGAAGCGGCTTTGCGCTCGAAGCGAAGCGTCACCGCGTTTTTCCCCTGCTTCACCGTCAGGTAACCCGCCGTCGGCCGATATTTACGATCTTTGCCGGTCGGCAACCGCAAGGTATACACGCCGATCGGCAGCGCAGTCAGCGCCAGGGTCGGCGTGTCGATACGGACTTTGTGGGCATAGCGCGCCCCTTCCATCAGGATCAGGTCTTCACCGTAGATCTGCGCAAAGTCATCGATATCCAGACTCAGGGTGACGTCGCCTTTCAGCCCGCTGGCCTTGAGCTGGCAGGAATCGACCAGCCGCAGCGAGGAATCCAGTTTCAGCTGCGCCTGCACCGCCGGCAGACTCTGCGCGTCCACCAGTTGATACAGCGGATACACCGCCTTGGCGTGGCTGAACGCGTTGCGATCGCGCTGCGCTTGGGTGATCACGCCGCCGGTCAGCTCGACGAACGGCGTCACGTCGATCTGCTCACCGGCCGCGGCGAAGCTTGCCGACAGCAGATCCAGCAAGGCATGTTCCGACGGCACGAAGCCCGGCGTGTTGCAGCTTTGACGATATTGCTGATTAAAGTGCGTGAAGGCGTTCTTGCCTGCCTTGTCGACCATCAGCATCGCGAAGAACAGCTTGGAGCGCAGATCCCACTGGTTGAGCGGCGTGCCCTGAGCGATCAAATCGATGATTTTCTTCTCGACGCCGGCCGCGTTGCCGTAGTTATACAGCCACCCCTCCTGGTATTTGCGTTCCCCTAGCATCACGTCCTGATAGCAAGCGGCATAAATATTGTTCCACATCTCACCGGTGGAGAAATATTTGTCGCCCATAAAGTGCCCCTGATAGCCGTGCGCGATCTCATGCAGGCTGCCCCAGTTGCTGTCTTTCGGCGTCAGCCAGAAGCTGCTGACCGAGTTGCTGGTTTCCGCCGTCCAGCGGCCGCCGTAATACGCGGCGCCGGCGCCGTGCTTATCGGCCTTCATAAAGTAGCGGTTGCGAATATTGCGATCGGATTCGTGTTCAGCCTCGAACGAGACACCGGTCAGCGCATTGTAGAAAGTGAAAATGCGATCGTAGTAGGCGATCAGCCCGTCGATGTTTTTCGCGTCGCCCAGCGACTTCAGCGTCGGTTTACTGATTTTCGGCACCAGCAACACTGCGTATTCCGCATCGACCAGGGCAAACTCGGCGTCCCGATCGTCCCAGCGGGCAAAGAATGCGGCTTCGTTTTCGCCACGGCGATAAACCGGCAGCGCTTTCGCCGTGTCCGGGTACTCGAACTCCAGCGCCGGCTCGCCCTGCCCATACGGCGTATCGATGAACGGCACCGAGACGGCATTGACCTGGGCCTCGACCCAGCTCGCGCCGACGCTGAATTCCGCCTCCGTTTTGCGGTCGTCATTCAGCAAACGCAGCGTGAGCTTGCCGGTAAACGCCGCGTTGGTCTGGCGCACTCGCAGCACCTGCCCGGCGGCGAGAATGACGCCCAGGTGCTGGCGATCGTGATCGATGCCTTTGCTCATGCCTGCCGCATCCAGCCAGACCGGCCGGGTCAACGTGTAAAGTGATTGGGTTTTCGTGATGGTTGGCATCCTGCTTTCCTCATGGTTTGGGTGATTGAATTGACCATGAAAAAGTAACCGGATGGGCGGCACGCCCTCCATCGATGGCGGGTGGCTGAGGGCCAGTACAACAAAGGTAGGAGGGAGGAGACAATAAAAAAGGCGCAACCTTGCGATTGCGCCTGATGTTCGGTGAACGCTGCGCGTTACTCGCCGCGAACGCGCTGCGCCAACCCTTTGAGGAAGTAGCGCAGCATCTGATCGCCGCACGGGCGGTAATTCTTGGTGCCCTCTTTGCGGAACAGCGCGCTCAGCTCCGGCTTGGAGATGCGGAAGTCCACCGCGGTGAAAATCTGGTGCATGTCGGTGTCTTTCAGCTCGAACGCCACGCGCAGCTTTTTCAGCACCAGGTTATTGGTGATCGGCAGTTCAACCGCCGGCGCCGGGAACTTGTCGTCCTTGCCGCGCTTGAAGAACACCAGGCCGTTGAGGAAGTGCGCCATCACTTCGTCAGGGCACTTCTCGTAGCCCGGCTCGCCTTCTTTGATCACGTAAGCGTCCATCGCCGACACCGCCACCTCGAAATCGTCCAGTTTGATAATCTCGACCATTTTGGCGTTGTTAATGCTCAGCATATAGCGCACGCTGCGCAGCACGTCGTTGTTCATCATGGGATTGCATTGCCTTTACTTGTCTAACGGGGACGTGCGCATTGTAAAAAAATGCCCCATACCCAAAATAATTGGAGTTGCATCGCGGCGGCAAATTTGTAAGCCCCCGGAGCATAGTTAACTATGTGACCGGGGCGCGCAAATGCAGCCAACAAAGAGGCAGCTCCAAGTATGACGGGTATGGCCGCACACCTTGAATGTGCGGCAGTATAGGGATCGGCAAGGGGTTTCTCAATCGATTTGGCTTTTTTGCTGATACAGCGGGATATCTTCGCCGATGATGTACTTGTTGCGCAGCATCGACGAGACCTTGTCCATGATCATCACCACCACCACCAGGATCAGGGTGATGAACATCACTACGTCCCAGTTCCACAGCCGCATATTCTCCGCATACACCAGGCCGATGCCGCCGGCACCGACGAAGCCCAGCACCGCCGCTGAGCGGGTGTTGGACTCGATCTGGTACAGGCTGAGCGCCAGGAAGGTGGGGAACGACTGGGTGAAAATGCCGTAACGGTGCTTCTGCAACCCGTTGGCGCCCACCGCCGTCAGGCCGCGGCTGGGGGACTTGTCCACCGCCTCATGGCCTTCGGCGTACAGTTTACCCAGCAGCCCGACGTCCTGCATCACGATAGCCAACACCCCGGCGAGCGGCCCCATGCCGACGGCGCGCACGAAGATCAGCCCCCAGATCGCCATGTCGATGCCGCGCAGCACGTCCAGTAAGCGGCGCACCAGCACCGAAATTGGCCGCAGCAGCGGCGTCGACATCACGTTGCGCGCGGCGAAGAACGACAGCGGCAGCGCGATCAGCGACGCGGTGATGGTGCCGGCGAACACGATGGCGATGGTGATGCCGATCTGCTGGAAGTAGTACATGAACGGCCAGTTGGCGAAGTCATGCCAGACGAACATGCGCAGGAAATAGCGCCCCAGCTGCTGGCAGCCGTTGATAAACTGCGGCCAGCTAATGCCGAAGACCAGGAAGAAGAACACGTAGTACAGCACGATCGCCAAGGCGATCAGGCCGACGGTGCGCAGGTAGCGCCCCTGCTGCGCGAAGATCGCCGGATGCTGCTGTTTCAACTGGCGCAGCGTTTCCGCCGATGCCGGAGTGCCCGCTGTCATTTTGCCCCCTCCACCACGCGCTTGCGCAGCTCGCCCGACACGTAGTCGAGCACGGAAACCACCACGATGATCAGCAGCAGCGTCATGCTGACCTGATCGTAACGGTCGAGTTTAATGTTGGTCATCAGCTCCTGGCCGATGCCGCCCGCCCCCACCAGCCCCAAAATGGTCGACTGACGGAAGTTGATCTCCAGCCGCATGAAGCTGTAGGAGAGAAACACCGGCTTCACCTGCGGCCACAGGCCGAAGCGCATGCGCTGCAGCGGCGTGGCGCCGCAGGCCGCCAGCCCGCGCACCGGTTTGTTGGAGGCGGTTTCGATCGATTCGTAGAACAGCTTGGTCAGGCTACCGATGGTGTGCAGCGCCAGCGCCAGGAAGCCGGGAATGGCGCCGATGCCGAACGCCATCACGAACATCACCGCCCACGCCAGCTCCGGCATGGTGCGCAAGAACGCCACCAGCGTGCGGATCGCGAGCCGCACCGAGGCCGGAGTATAGGTATTGCCGGCCGCCAGAAACGCCAGCACGGTCGCCACCAGCACCGAGAAAATGGTCGCCGCCAGCGCCAGCTGCAGGGTCTCCCAGATCAGCGGCAGCTGGATATTCAGGCGGTAACCCCAGTAGGCCAGCGAGCCCTCGGTGCGCCCGTCGGCGAACAGTAAATGCCAATGCAGCGTCGGAATGGTTTCGGCCAGGTAGTCGAAGAAGTGCGGAATAGACACCCAGACGGTGTGCAGGTTGAACTCGGCGAGGTTGCCGGCGCCCAGGTACAGCACCACCAGTCCGAGCGACCACAGCAGCGCTTCGCGCTTTTGCTTGCTGCGGATCCGTTGGTAATAGTGTGCGAAATCGGTATTCAAAAGAGGTCTTCCATCTTTATGGAACAAGGGGTTCAGCACGCTGAACCCCTTCATTCGGACGGCCGAGGCAGCCGGGAATTAACGGTCGCCTTTAGTCAGCTCGCGCTTCATATCGATGATGTTCTGGTATTCCGCCAGGGTGGTGTCGCCGATGTGCTGTTTGCCGCCCATCGCTTTGATAAAGCACTGGTGATCGTCTTTATCCAGCTTCTTGATCGCGGTGACCACTTTGGCCTTGAAGTCGGCCGGCAGCGAGTTGCTCACCAGGATCGGGCCGTTCGGGATCAGCGGCGACTGCCAGATGATGCGGATCTGTTTCATCAGGTCAGGGTGATCCATGCGGATCATGCGGGTGAACGCGCCGCTGGTGTAGCCGGTGTTGTAGTCGCCGATCATCGACGCCCAGGTCACCGCGCCTTCGAACTGGCCGTTCAGCACGCCGAGGATGTCCTGCTCGTGGCCGCCGGAGAAGGTGACGCTGGAGAAGGTGTTGTTGTATTTATTGTCGACCGTGCCGCCGAACAGTTTTTTAAACGCCTGGTTCGGGATCAGGAAGCCGGAGGTGGAATCCGGATCGGCGAAGCCGATGGCCTTGCCCTTCAGGTCTTCCAGTTTCTGGTACGGGCTGCCGGCCTTCACTACCACCACCGAGTGGTAGCCGCGCGACTGGTCGACGTCGTCAACCGCGATGCCGACGATGTCCACCGCTTTCGGATCCTTGATGTAAACCGAAGCGAACGACGACGGCGACATGCTCAGCACTAGGTCAATCTTGCCGCCCAGCAGGCCCTGGATCACGCCGGAATAGTCGGACGAGTTGCGCAGCTTGGTATCGACGTTCAGCTCTTTATCCAGAAACTGCTTCACGCACTGGTTATCGCCGATCTGCTGGGTGGCGTTCTGGCCGCCGAGAATGCCCAGGTTCAGCTCTTTCGGCGCATCCGCTGCGGCAGCATTAAATACCATCATCGCGCCGGCCATCAGGGTGGTCAGACTCAATACTTTTTTCATTAGGTGTGCCTTGTGTGTAAAGGGTAAAGGTCAAAAGTGCTTCAATGGATCTGATTGGCTTCCTCGCCATACAGCTGGTGCAGGATCCGTTCGTTCAGTTGCGAAGGATGCCCGTCAAACACGATCTTCCCGTGGGCGATGCCGATCACCCGCGAGCAATACTCTTTCACCAGTTCGACCGAGTGCAGGTTCACCATCACCGCGATGCCGTCTTCGCTGATTTTCTGCAGCGCGTCCATGATGCGGCGGGTGTTTTTCGGATCGAGCGACGCCACCGGCTCATCAGCCAGCAGGATTTGCGGGTTTTGCATCAGCGCGCGGCAGATGGCGACGCGCTGCATCTGGCCGCCGGAGAGGTGCTCGGCGCGCTGCAGCGCGTGCGGCAGCATGTTGAGCCACTGCAACAGCTCGATGGCGCGAGCGCGGTCGGCGTCATCGAACAGTTTGAAGAAGGATTTCAGGGTAGACGTGTGGCTCAGACGGCCCAGCAGCACGTTGGTCATCACGTCCAGCCGCGGCACCAGGCAGAAGTCCTGGAAGATCATGCCGCAGCGCGCGCGCCATTGGCGCATCTGGCGGCCGGCAAGCTGGGCGATATCCTGCGCCACGCCATCGTCTTCGAAGTGCAGCATCTCGCCGCAGCTGGAAGGAATGGTGCCGTTGAGGGTATGCAGCAGCGTGGACTTGCCTGCGCCGGAGCGGCCGATCACCGCCACGAATTCACCGGCGTGCAGATCGAAATTGATGTCATCCAGCACGCGCTGCTGCGCTTTGTAAGCTTTGCCGAGCCCCTTGACCGATAACACTTTGCGGGATGCGGCGACGTGCTGCCCTGGAAAGTCGTGCTGCGCCAATTTTAACAGTGCCTGAGCCATATGATTTCTCTGGTTTCAGTGGCTAATCATTATGGGCACCTATTAACGGATAAGTTTATGACAGTGGGATGATGGTTTTATGGCCGGGGCGTGACGCGTGCCGCCCCGGCGTACGCATCATTCCAGGCTAAAGAAGTCCAGCCCCAGCGCCGCCTTGACCTGCTGCAGCGTCTGCTGGCTGACCTGATGCGCGCGGCGGGTGCCGTGCTGCAGGATGCGCGTCAGCTCGCCTTTATCGGCGATGAACTCGGCGCGGCGGGTGCGGATCGGCTCAAGCAGGCTCTGCAGGCAATCCTCCAGCAGCCGTTTGATTTTCACGTCCCCCAACCCGCCGCGCCGATAGTGCGCCTTCAGATCCGCCACCAGCGCGGCGTCTTCGCAGAAGGCGTCCAGGTAGGTGAACACCATGTTGCCCTCCACCCGGCCGGGATCGCTGACGTTGAGATGGCCGGGGTCGGTGAACATACTCATCACCGCCTTATGCACCTCGTCGGCGCCGGCGCCAAGCTGGATGGCGTTGCCGCGCGATTTCGACATCTTGCCCTGCCCGTCCAGCCCCGGCAGACGCCCGACGTTGCTCAACAGCGGCTGGCACTCCGTTAATATCGGTTGGCCGACGATGTGGTTGAAACGCCGCACGATCTCATTGGTTTGCTCCAGCATCGGCAGCTGATCCTCGCCGACCGGCACGTGGGTGGCGCCGAAGGCGGTGATGTCCGCCGCCTGGCTGACCGGATAGATCAAAAAACCGGCCGGCAGGCTGCGGGCGAAATCCTTCTCGGCGATTTCGCTTTTCACCGTCGGGTTGCGTTCCAGCCGCGCCACGCTGACCAGATTAAGGTAGTACATCGTCAACTCGGCCAACGCCGGCAGCGCCGACTGCAGGCAGATCGTAGTCTTGTGCGGATCGATGCCGACCGCCAGATAGTCGGCCACGACGTTGAGCACGTTGGCGCTGATTTTTTGCGGGTTGTTGCCGTTGTCGGTCAGGCCCTGCAGATCCGCCACCATCACCGTTTGGTTATGCTGGTGCTGCAGTTCGACGCGTTGGCGCAGCGAGCCGACGAAGTGACCTAAATGCAGTGGGCCGGTGGCGCGATCGCCGGTAAGAATGGTGTAGCTCATGACAGTGCTCCTGAAGGTCTGTAGACCGCCGGATCAACGCCACAAAAAATAATGCCGCCAAACCGGCGGCATTAAAAAGAGATGTGAATACTCGTGCCGCCTCAGAAGAGGCGCCACCATGACTGATTGTGGGTGGAGTGCATCGATATATTCATGCCATCAAGGTATACCCGCAGCGGCAGCGCGTCAATAGCCCGCCGCCGGCGCGTAAGACGGCGTTACACTCCGGCATTTGCGTTCCTGGCCCGGCGCGCTAGGGTAAAACCTTCAACCTGAAAAAGGAGCGCATGATGAAGATCGGATTTGCCGGACTGGGTAGGATGGGCAGCGCCATGGCGGCCAACCTGTTGCAGGCGGGCTTCACCTTAACGGTATGGAACCGCTCGCCGCAGGCGGCACAGCCGCTGGTGAGTGCCGGCGCGCGGCAGGCCGAACGGCCGGAGCAGTTGGCCGATGCCGACGTGCTGATCACCATGCTGGCCGACGATGCCGCCACGCAACAGGTGGTGGTGGACAGCGGGTTGCTGCAGCGGATGAAACCGGGCGCGCTGCATATCAATATGGCGACCATCTCGGTCGAACTCGCCCAGCGTTTGACGGCGCTGCATGCGGAACACGGCATCGGCTATCTCGCCGCGCCGGTGCTGGGACGGGTCGACGTGGCCGCCGCCGGCAAGCTGAATATTCTGGCGGCCGGCGATAGCGAGCTACTGAAGCAAGCGCAGCCGCTGTTCGATGCCCTCGGCCAGAAAACCTGGCACTTCGGCGCCGACCCGGCGCAGGCCAACGTGGTCAAAATCGCCACCAACTTTACCCTGGCCAGCGCCATTGAAGCGATGGCGGAAGGCAGCGCGCTGGTGCGCAACTACGGCGTTTCCGGCGCCGACTACCTGCAGATGCTGAGCGGTACCGTCTTCGCCGCCCCGGCCTATCAGGGCTATGGCGCGCTGATCGCCGCCGAGAAGTATTCACCCGCCGGATTCCGCTTGGCGCTGGGGCTGAAGGACGTCGGGCTGGCGCTGGCCGCCGGCGCCGACAGCCATACGCCGATGCCGTTCGCCGGGGTGCTGAAAGACAATTTCCTCGACGCGATGGCGCAGGGGGATGCGGATCTGGACTGGGCGGCGCTGGCCAAGGTAGCGGCGCGACGAGCGGGCCTGAAATAACGAACGGGGGCGTTGGCCCCCGTTTTCCGTACTCAGAACACGATGTCCGCCGCGGGCACGGCGCGGATCGGCACGCCGAAGCTGTCGATATTCGACAACGTCTCGTTATGGTGGGTACGGATCAGCAAACCGTCGGCATAGGATTTGTCGTGGCAGGTATGCGCATCCGCCGCCAACGTCACCGGATAACCGTGCGCCGCCGCGCTGCGCACCGTGGTATCGATGCAAAACGGCGTGGAGTAGCCGCAAACCACCAACTGCGATACGCCGTTGGCGATCAGTAACGCGCCGAGCGAAGTGCGCAGGAACGAGTCCGGCGTGGTTTTATCCACCCGATGGTCGCCCGGCGCCACCTTCAGCGCCGCAAGCACTTGCCAGGCGGCGCTGCCGTGCGGCAGTTCGTCGTCCGGCGTATGGTGCTGAATTACGATCACCGGCACGCCCGCCCGGCGGGCGCGCTCGCTCAGTTGGTTGATGCGCGCAACGGTGCCCGCGGCATCCGCCGGCGGCGGCGTAAACAACCCTTCCTGCACATCGATAATCAACAGCGCGCTGGTCATGGCGGCTCCCGAAGAGAAGACAAGACAAGTCGCGTCAGCACACCGGCTGGCGCGGGCGGAAAATATGGTCGACGCCCTGCTCGCGCAGCCTGTGCACCAGATCGTGCCCGCCGTTCGGCGTGGTGTGCGCCAGCTGGCGCTCGGCGGTAAACACCGGGCTGGCCCAGAACAGGTTCACCGGGTCGCCATACTGCTGAGGCAACGTCAGGTGCGCGTGATGCGGGTAGAAGGACGACGATAAAATATAGCCTTCATAGCCCAACGGCGCCACGTCGGACTCCAGCGTATGCCCTTCGCCGATCCAGGTCAGCCGCGCCCAAGGGGCGTGAGCGAAACCGGCCAGCGCGCTGGCCATCTGCACCGCGTTGTCTTCGGTCATGTATTGGCTGTCGATGGCGATCGCCATCTCCATGCGGCGATAGCGCGAAGCCTCATCGTTGAACAGGATCTCCACCCACGGCATCGGCCGAATGCTGACGCCCATGGTGAGGAAGTAATAGATGCCGTCGCGCTCGTGCTGAGTGATGGCCATCGGCGGCCACTTGCCCTGATCGATGGCGTAGTATTTTACCGAAGGGCCGAAATGCGGCTCATAGCGCGCCTGAAAATCGCGCTGCATCTTCGGCCACGGATTGCCCTCTTCACGCTGCCAGCTGCGCCAAAACTGGCGGGTGCTTTCCGCCTGCGCATATTGCGTGTTGGTCGAGGCCGAACCGAGCGGATAGGCCAACGGGCTCTCCTTGATGCAGCTGGCCGAATAGCACACCGAATGGTCGATATACAGGCTCCAGCCGGGGATCACCGCCAGCAGTTGGCCGTAATACCACAGGGCCGCGCCGTCGTCGCTTTCGCTCCACACCACCATCAGCCCTTCCGGGTTCAGCGGCGCTTCCCCTTCCAGGTTGCGGCAAAATTCCGCCGCCAGCATCGGCGGTTGCCCCTGCTCCAGCGCGGCGCGATCTTCCTGCAACGGCGCGGCGGCCAGATTGCGCAGCCAGCAGGCGCGCACCTGATAGCGATCGCTGTAGGCTTCGGCGGGATAGATGTAAAAATAGGCTGCCCTGCTCCCTTGCTGAACCACCGCGACCAGCGTCTGGTTCTCATTGCTGACTTCAGCAAGTACGTATGACTCGTTCATATCACCTCAATAGGGTCAGGGCGCGGCAGAATCGGCTGCGCGCAAAAAATGGAATGTGGCTTTGCCCTCAAGTGTAAAACGCATTACTGGCCGGATCACCCGTAAAAGTCTCAAAAACGGCCGTAAACGAAGATAAACAAAGGTTAATTATAGCGGCTGCGGCTCATGACGCCTGAGTGATGCGCCGCACCGCGCGCTGATAGGAACCGTTGCGCATCGACGCGCCCAGCACTTTGCCGAGGCCTGCAGCCCCCGTTCGCACCAGCCGCCGCCGCAATGCGCCCGGATGAAAGCCGAACTGCCGCTGCGCCCAATCGGGCAACAGATCGATGCCCGCCTGCATCACCACCCCGCCGAGCGGGCGCGCCAACGCGCTCGGCGCCGGCGCCTTCAGCAGAATGCGCGCCACCTCTTGGGTGCGTTCGTCACAGACCAGCTGCGGCCGCATCGCCTGCAGATAGTCGTCTACCTCCGCGCAGGACTGAGGGATAGCGGTCGCCCCCAGCGCGGCGGCCACGCGCGCCGCTTCGCGATAGTATTGATCCTGCAAATCGCGGGAAAGATGCGGGTTGCGGTAGCGCAGGTGGCTGGCCAGAAAACGGCTGCTCTCCGCCACGTGCACCCAGGTCAGCAGCGCCGGATCGCTGGCGGCATAGGGCGTGCCGTCGCTGCCGACGCCGGTCACCCGCAGGTGGATGGCTTTGACTTTGGCGATCAGCCGCTCCGCCTCGGCGGTCGGGCCGAAGGTGGTGACCGACACGAACTGGCTGGTGCGGCGCAGGCGGCCAATCATATCGTCGCGGAAGTTGGAGTGATCCCATACGCCGGCCAGCGCCAACGGGTGCAGCATTTGCAACAGCAAGGCGCTGACGCCGCCGCACAGCATCGGGGTGAAATCGCGGTGTACCTGCCAGATGACAGACTGCGGGCCGAACAGCCCCGGATCGCCGGGCGGATTCTCAAAATCGACGCCGCCGAGCGCCAACCCGGTCAGGCTGAGCACCTGTTTTTCTATCGCTGCGCGTACCGCTTCCATCCTGCCGCCCTCTTGCTCATTCAGCGGCCAGTGTATCACGCGGCGAGCGCCTCATTGCGCCCTGCGGCGGTTGAAAGCTTTAACTTACTGAATTACAGTTGTTATACCGCTTGCAACCAGGCGGGCCTATTCGATCCACTGCAGAGGCGCTTTGCAGGGCGTTAACCCACGTTAATTCGGCACTAACCCCACAAAACCTCTATCTAGTTTCTTTTCCTTCAACTTAGATAGCAGAGAGTTCGATGATTACCATCAGAGCACGCGCGGCGGAAGACAACGCGCAATTGGCAGATATCTGGCTGCGTTCGGTGCGCGCCACTCACCACTTTTTAACCGAAGACAACATCGCACAGCTGTTCCCGCTGGTGCTGAACGACTATCTGCCGGCGGTCAACGTTTGGGTGGCCGAAGAGCAGCCGGGGCATCCCTGCGGCTTTATCGGTCTGAACGGCAACAAGGTGGAGATGCTGTTTATCGATGCCGATCAGCGCGGCAAAGGCGTGGGCAAAGCGCTGCTCACCCACGCGGAAACGCTGCACGATGAGCTGCAGCTGGACGTGAACGAGCAAAATCCGCAGGCCAGCGGCTTCTACCGCCACTACGGTTTTGTCATCACCGGCCGCTCACCGCTCGACGGCCAGGGCAACCCGTTCCCGCTGCTGCACATGAAGCTGGAAAAACGCTAGTCCGCCCCCGCCGGCCGCCCTGCGGCCGGTTTTCTCCCCCTTCTCTCGCCCGCTATCTAATATATCAAATCAGAATAAGTAATAGATTTTACATTCTTCCTGTCACTATCAACCCTCGGTAGGATTGCCCGGTATTCACCCGCAACAGAGGTTCCGTCCGTCACTTCCCGCCGGGTTGTGCCCCGCCGAAAAGCCGAACGATCCTTGTCCGGCGCGACGCGCCCCGGACGGAATGCTGTGATGTATCAACAAGGATCCGCTTCGCTATGATCGTTCTTTCGAACGTTTGCAAAACTTTTGACAGCGCACAGGGCCGCGTCGTGGCGGTTGACGACGTCAGCCTGGCGATAGAAGCCGGGCAAATTTACGGCATCATCGGCTACAGCGGCGCCGGCAAAAGCACGCTGATCCGCCTGCTCAATGGCCTGGAAAAGCCCACCAGCGGCCGCATTGACGTGGGCGGATTCGATATCGCCCGCGCCAAAGGCAGCCACCTGCGCCAGGCGCGGCTGAAAATCAGCATGGTGTTCCAACACTTCAACCTGCTGTGGTCGCGCACCGTCAGCCAAAACATCGCTTTTTCCATGCAGATAGCCGGCGTCCCCAAGGCGCAGATTGCCCCGCGCGTGGCGGAACTGATCGCGCTGGTTGGCCTGCAGGGGCGCGAAAACGCCTACCCGTCGCAGCTCAGCGGCGGCCAGAAACAGCGCGTCGGTATCGCCCGCGCGCTGGCCAATAACCCGAGCGTGCTGCTGTGCGACGAGGCCACCTCGGCGCTCGATCCGCAAACCACCGACGCCATTCTCGACCTGCTGCTGGCCATCAATCGCCAGCTGAAATTGACCATCGTGCTGATCACCCACGAAATGCACGTGGTGCGCAAAATCTGCCACCGCGTGGCGGTAATGGAAAACGGCCGCATCGTCGAAGAGGGGCCGGTGCTCGAGGTGTTCACCCGGCCACAGCAGCCGATCACTCGGCAGTTCGTCAAACAGGTGTCGCAGTATGCGGACACGGCTGAGAGCTTCAACCCGCAGCTCACCGCCCACCTGCCGGGGGCGATCTTCAAGCTGACCTTCGTCGGCGAACAAACTCATCAGGCGGTGATCGCCGAGGTGATTCGGCGCTACCCACTCACCGTCAACATTCTGCACGGCAAGATCAGCCACACCCTCAACGGTTCGTTCGGCGAACTGTACATCCACGCCGAAGGCAACGAACAACACGTCGCCGACATGCTCAGCCTGCTGAACGAAAGAGACATCGCCGTCGAGGTTATCCAACATGATTGAATCCCTGTTCCCCCACCTGCGTCTGGACCAACTGTGGGACGCCACCTGGGAAACGCTGTACATGACCGGCATCGCCGGTTTGGCCACGCTGGTGCTGGGCATCGTGCTCGGCGTGCTGCTGTTTTTAACCTCGAAGGGGCAGTTGCTGCAAAACCGCACGGTCTACACCCTGATCTCCGTGCTGGTCAACGTCTTCCGCTCCATTCCGTTCATCATTCTGATCGTGCTGCTGATCCCGTTCACCAAGTCGCTGATCGGCACCATTCTCGGCGCGGACGCCGCCCTGCCGGCGCTGATCGTCGGCGCTGCGCCGTTCTACGCCCGGCTGGTGGAGATCGCGCTGCGCGAGGTCGACAAAGGGGTAATCGAAGCGGCGCGCTCGATGGGCGCCAAAAACCGCACCCTGATTTTCCGCGTCTTGCTGCCGGAGAGCTCGCCGGCGCTGGTTTCCGGCATCACCGTTACCCTGATCGCGCTGGTGAGCTACACCGCGATGGCCGGGGTGATCGGCGCCGGCGGCCTGGGCAACCTGGCCTATCTGGAAGGCTTCCAACGCAACCACAGTGACGTGACGCTGGTGGCGACGCTGACGATCCTGCTGATCGTTTTCGTCATTCAGTTCATTGGCGACACCCTGACAAGAACGCTCGATAAACGTTAATTAACCAAGGAAAACGATGATGAAAAAGCACCTACTGATGTTGGCTTTCGCCTCTGTCGCCACCCTCGCCTCTTACGGCGCCGCCGCGGCGACCAAGCTGGTGGTTGGCGCCTCCAACGTGCCGCACGCCGAGATCCTCGAACAGGCCAAACCGATACTGGCGAAGGAAGGCATCGATCTGCAGATCAAGCGCTTCCAGGACTACATCCTGCCGAACACCGCGCTGGCCAGCCACGACATCGACGCCAACTACTTCCAGCACGTGCCTTACCTGAACTCGGTGCTGAAAGACCACGCCGACGACAAGAGCTACGACTTCGTCAGCGCCGGCGCGATCCATATTGAGCCTATCGGCATCTACTCGAAGAAGTACAAGAGCCTGAAAGATCTGCCGGAAAACGGCAAAATCATCATGCGCGACGCGGTGGCGGAAGAAGGCCGCATTCTGTCAATCTTTGAACGGGAAGGCGTGATCAAGCTGAAGCCAGGGGTGAGCAAGGTGGATGCACGCATCGCCGACGTGGTGGAAAACCCGAAACACCTGAAGTTCCAGGCTAACGTTGAAGGCGCGCTGCTGCCGCAGATGTACAACAACAACGAAGGTGACGCCGTGGTGATCAACGCCAACTACGCCATCGACGCCGGGCTGAATCCGACCAAGGATCCGATCGCGGTCGAAAGCGGCGAAAACAACCCGTACGCCAACATCATCACCGTGCACAAAGCCGACGTGAACAAGCCGGAGATCGTGGCGCTGGTGAAAGTGCTGCACTCCAAGCCGATTCAAGACTTTATCCGCGAGAAATACCAGGGCGCGGTGATCCCGGTCAACCAGTGACGCTGTATACGGCCCGGTAAAAACCGTAATGCTGGTCAGTTAGCGTTTTTATGCAGGCGTTCGTGAAATTTTCGGTCGATAAAAGTGAGATGCCCCATGTGGCTCCCACACCTCGACCGAGCCAGGGGCCGAAGGCGCGGCCCCTGGCAACCCGCGCCTTTGCCCTGTCAGACGGTTGGCTTTGCCAACTCCCCTCCCTCCGCCATACCGCATTGAGGCCGGTTGCGACAGGCGTCCCTGCCTGTCTCACCTGAAACCGCCGTCCATGGCGGTTTCGCCTAATGCGCTACGTCTGCGTTCGGCGTCTTCAAGGGCGCCCAACACCGCGCTCATCTCCAACTTCTCTACCACAACCTCATAAGCGACAGATTTCCCGGTAGCTGCCAGCTCAGGTGTTGACCTTGGGCGCGCATCACCGGCTGCCGAGCAAGACGGCGTTGTCAGGGGCAACCGGCCAGGGAAGGCCGGTTGAGGCGAGACTAACAGGGACGTTTGTCGCAGCCGACCCGCCCGACAATGCAGGCGCGGCGAGGGTATCCGCATAGCGGACAGACGGTGTTAAGCAAAGGCGCGGGTGGAGGGGCCGCGCCATCGGCCCCTCCAATTGCCGTTCATGTTGGCCATAGAGAAATGCAGGACATTTACGGCAATTCCCCTGCACAGAACGCCCAGAAGCTGGATAAAAAAATGCCACTCAGGATTAACTGATCAGCATTGCGGTAAAAACCGGGCCTGTTTCTACACCTTATTGCCAATCTGGCTGAGCCGCGGCCACACCAGCATCAGCGCCTCCAGCAACCGCAACAGATCGTCCCGGCTTGCCCCTTCTCGCGCCTGCACCGACATGCCTTCAATGGTGCAAATCACGTATTTCGCCAGCAGCGCGGTATCGGTTTTCGCCAGCAGCTCGCCCTGTTGCACCTTGCGATCGAAGCAGGCCTTCAGCGCCGCTTCCTGCGCATGATGCTTTTTGCGCAGCATCTGGGCGACGTCGTCGGAAGCGGACGACAGCGCAGCGGAGGCGCACACCATAAAGCAGCCGGAGGGGGTATCGGGATCGGTGAAGACCTGAACCGAAGAACGCACGTAAGCCTCGACGATCTCGGCCACCGGCACATCCTGTTCCAACAGCTGGTTGGTGCAGGTGGTGTATTTTTGCAGATAGCGCTCCACCGCCGCGCGGAACATCCCTTCTTTGTTGCCGAACTCGGCATATAGCGTCGGCGCCTTGGCGCCGGTCACTTCCACCAGATCGGCCAGCGAGGTGGCTTCATACCCGTGCCGCCAGAACAGATCGAGTGCGCTTTCCAACGCCCGGTCGCGATCAAATTGTTTGGGTCTGCCACGGCTTTTCTTGCCGCAGACCGCTTCATTGATGCTCATCGTTCCTCTCCTATCCCGCTCCACAGCAGGCTTAGCACAAATAACTTAACGATCATTATAAAAAAATATTGCGCCCTCGTCGAGAACCGATTAGCATTTAGTTATCGATCGTTAATAAAAATTAGCGAACCGGATTAAAACCCTCTATTGACCGTTATCGAAAAGGAATTAACATCATGAAAAGCTTAAAACTAACCTTAGCCGCCCTCACTCTGGCCAGCGTTTCCTTCGGCAGCTTCGCCGCCGATTTGGTCACTAGCCAACCGGCCGACCAGCAAAAAGTGGGCGTCATCACCGTCAGCGGCGCATCCGATTTGACCTCGCTGGAAAACAGCCTGGCCGCCAAAGCCGATCAGGCCGGCGCCAAATCCTTCCGCATCACCAGCGCCGGCGGCAACAACCAGCTGCATGGCACTGCAGAAATCTATCAATAACAAAGCATTAAGCCTGTGGACTGCATATCCTTATTGCTCACAACGCCAGGGCGTAAAAAAAATTAATTAACGAGCATTAAAAAAATACTTGCAATCCGTCAAACCGGCATCTAAGATTAAATTATCGATCGTTAATTAATTTAACGACCTTACAAAACAAACATCGTAAAGAACACTGATAGGAAATAAGACCATGAAAAACCTGAAAATGACCATCGCAGCCATCGCACTGGCTTCCGCCTCCTTCGGCAGCTTCGCCGCCGAACTGGTTAACACGCAACCCGCCGACCTGCAAAAAGCCGGCGTCGTTACCGTCAGCGGCGCGTCCGACCTGAGCAGCCTGGAAAACAAACTGGCGGCCAAAGCCGACGCGGCGGGTGCCAAATCCTTCCAGATCATCGCCACTACCGGTGACAACAAACTGCACGGCACCGCGATCATCTACAATTAATGGCCGGATCGGCAATCGTGCAAAAGGGCGGCTCAGGCCGCCTTTTGTTTGCTTTAACGCCAACGTTCTGTTGTAAGCTGTAGCGACCTCTTCCCGCTGAGCCGAGCAACGCCATGACTCCCCTGCTGTTTCACAAATATCACGGTCTGGGCAACGACTACCTGGTATGCCACCGTTCGGTCGCCGATCGCCTGAGCCAGGAACAAATCCGCCTGCTGTGCCACCCGCATTACGGCATCGGTTCCGACGGCCTGCTGATCGACAGCGGCGACGCCGTCAATCCCACCCTGCGCATCATCAACCCGGACGGCTCCGAAGCGGAGAAAAGCGGCAACGGCTTGCGTATCTACGCGCGGTATCTGTTCGACAGCAAGCGCGTGGCGCATCAGCCGTTTCTGGTGCACACCGCCGGCGGCGACGTGCGTTGCCAGGTGGCGGAAGACGCGCATCAGATAACCGTGGAGATGGGGCGCGCCAATTTCAGCCCGGCGGCGCTGCCGGCCTTGATCGATCTGCCGGAGGCGCTGAACTATCCGCTGCCCCTGAAGGAGGAGACGTTAAGCGTTTCGCTGGTGTCGATGGGCAACCCGCACTGCGTGGTGCCGGTGGAAAAACTGGATCTGGCGCAGGTGCATCGGCTCGGACCGCAGATTGAGCGCCATCCGCTGTTCCCGAAACGCACCAATGTACAACTGGTGGAAGTGGTCGATCGCCAGACGCTGCGCATCGGCATCTGGGAGCGCGGCGCCGGCTTTACCCTCGCCTCCGGCAGCAGCAGCTGCGCCGCCGCCAGCGTGATGCGCAAGTTGGGACGAGTCGGCGAGCGGGTTAGTGTGCGGATGCCGGGCGGCGAACTGCAGATCGCCTTCAGCGGCGATTTTCAGGTCAGCATGCGCGGACCGGTGCATAAAATCGCCACCCTGACGCTGGACGAAGACTGCTTTGCCGGCGGCGCGGGGCTGTTTACGGGATCCACCCCAGCAGCCTGAACCACAGATAGTCCAACGGCACCAGCAGTGCGAAGCTGAGCGCGGCCAACAGCAGGCACAGCTTTAGCCCTTCGCGCGCCGGCACTTTGCCCATCCCCATCGCCACCACGATCGGCGAGGCCTGATACGGCAACAGCGGCGTGGCGTAACCGATCACCTGGGTCATCAGCACCGTCAGCAGCGGCAAGCCGCTGCCTGCGGACAACGCCTGCGCCAGCGGGGTAAACAGCGCCGGCACGCCGTTGGCGGTCACCACGAAATTCAACAGCGCGGTGATCCCCACCAGCGAACCGAATGCGGTAAACGGCTTGCCGTGCAGATCCGGCATCATCGCCAGCAGCGCGCCGCCCAACCGATCGCCGAGCCCCGAGTGGCTGACCAATGCGGTCAGCCCCAGGATCCCCGCCACGTAAATACAGGTGCGCACGTTGACCCCGGCGGCGAACTGCTCGCCGTTGAGAAAACCGATGCGCGGCAACAGGCAGAAGCAGGCCGCCGCCAACCCTATCCAGGCCGGGGCGATGCCGTGCCAGCTGTCGGTCATCCACAGCAGTACCGTAATGCCCAACAGCGCGATCAGCCGCCACTCGGCGGCACTGAGCGGCGTTTGCCCCGCCTCGGTCGCCACCGGCTGCGGCCGGGCACGGAACAGGCCGCAGATGCACAGCGTCAGCAGCGCGCCTTTGGCCAACCCGAGCACCGGAGCGTGCAACAGCAGATAAGAGAGATAAGCGAAGTGGCTGCCGTAGGCGCTTTCCGCCGCACCGCTCATCACCAGGTTAGGCACGTTGGCCGGCAGGATGCTGGCGGAAAGCTGGAAGGTGCCGAACCCTACCGCCAGCGCCAAACCGATGCGGCCGCGCGATCCTTCCGCCAGGCCGGCGCGCTCGGCCAACGCCATGACGATCGGCATCAGCAGCGTAATGCGCCCCATATTGGAGGGCATGACAAACGCCAACGCGTAGCTTATCGCCACCACGCCGCCCACCAGGCGCGGCCAGGAACCGGCCAGATGCGGCAAGAGCCGGTTGGCCAGGCGATCCGCCAAGCCGGTGCTGCGGATGGCGGTGCCCAACACGAAACCGCTGAGCACCAGCCAGAATGCGGAAGACGCGAAACCGGAAAAGGTCACCGCGGCGGGTGCCAGCTGCAATACCATCACCGCCGCAAAGAACAGCAGCGCGACCAAATACTCCGGCAAACGGGCGCTGGCCCATAGCGCGATGACCACCAGCGTGACCAGCGCAGACAGCGCCATGGGATCCCCCAACATAATTCTCCTCCCTGATAAAACGTTGTGATTGTTATCAAACGGTTAACAGGGTGACACAAGGCGCGGGCGTTAACCTTGAAACCGCTCACATATCGTCGTTCTGCAGATTTTTCAGCATGCACACATTGCAGCCGTGGTGGCCGGTATTGCCACGCCGTTCCGTCAGCAGCGTGAAACCCAACGCGTAATACAACCCGATCGCCTCTTTCAATTGTTCGGTGGTTTCCAGATAGCAATAGCGATACCCTGCCGCCCGGGCCGCCTTCAGCGCCTGCACCACCATATAGCGCGCCATGCCCAACCCACGCGCGCCGGGTTTGAAGAACAGTTTCTGCAGCTCGCAATAGCCGGGCTCTTCGCCGGCCAGCGGCGCCATGCCGACGCCCCCCACCACCAGCCCGTCCCGCTCCAGCACCCAGTAGCGGCCGCCGTTGTCGCGATACAGGCCAGTCAGCCGATCGAGATCGGGATCGTGCAGGCTGACGCCTTCCATCTTGTCCATGCCGTACTCGCGAAACACCTCGCGAATGATCGCCGCCATCACCGCATCATCGCGCTCGGCGATCGGCCGCACCCGCAGATTGGCGTCGCGCTGTTTGCGCGCGCTGCGCAGCGCCGCGGTCATCTTTTTCATCGCCGCAGTGGTGCTCGCCAGCTCATCGTCGTCCAACTGCGCCAGCGCCGCCTGCATAAAGCCGTCGGCGTCGTTCTCGATGCCGGCCAGTGTCTTGCCGCCCTGTTTACTCAGCCGATGCAGGTTGTGCCGCCTGTCATCCGGATGATCCACCGTTTCTATCACGCCGGCGGCCACCAGGCTGCGCAGCGCCCGGCTGACGCTGGCCTTGTCGATGCACAGCCGGGCCGCCAGCTCGGTGACGCCCAGCGGCTGCTCGCTGACTTCGATCATCAGATGGATCTGCAGCGGCGAAAAGCGCGAGCCGTTGCTCTGCTTGTTCAACATGCCGAATTCTCTGACCAAATTGCGCGCCAATGCTCTGAAATCCCTGATGTTCACAATTGATATCCCCAATTAGCTACCGATAAAAAATGAGATTTAGTTGATAGTGTTACCTAATTCTCACTACCTTAACGGATCATCAAACCGCCATGAACCCCGGTATAACAGAGGAGCTGATGCAAAACGTTACATTACCCAATACAGTAAACTGATTAATTCAAAAAAATCAGAATAAAAATTCATTAATTTAATGTTTATAAAACAATAAACCAGTTAAAAAACATACAATCGTGAAAAAATCTGCGAATGAGAGAAGAAATCGATATCAATTCATTGCATTACAATAGGTTACAACAATGTTAATAGCGGCATTAATGCCGATATCTTGTTGTAATTTGTTACATATTCATGGCAGGATCGCGGCGCTTCCATAACGGCGACAATGCTCGTTATGGAAACATCGGGCGCGGGTTGCTCCCGCGCCGTTTTATGCTCATGGAGAGATCGCATGCCAATGAAAAAATCACTCGCCGTCTGTTCCGTCGCCCTTTCCGTCACTTTGCTGGCGGGCTGCGCGACCGAATCCTCCCGCTCTTTGGAAGTGCCGAAAGTGGCTTCCTACAACACCACTTATCAGGGCCCACGCAGCCCTATCGCCGTCGGTAAATTCGACAACCGCTCCAGCTACATGAATGGCATCTTCTCCGATGGCGTCGATCGGCTGGGCAATCAGTCCAAGACTATCCTGATCACGCATTTGCAGCAGACTGGCCGTTTCAACGTGCTGGATCGCGCCAACATGGAAGAGTTGAAAACTGAAGCCGGCATTAAAGGGAAAGCACAAACGCTGAAAGGCGCCAACTATGTGATTACCGGCGATGTCACTGAATTCGGCCGCAAAGAAGTCGGCGATCATCAGCTGTGGGGCATTTTGGGCCGGGGTAAATCACAGGTCGCTTACGCCAAAGTTAATCTGAACGTCGTGAACGTACAGACCTCAGAAGTCGTCTATTCCTCTCAGGGCGCCGGTGAATACGAACTGTCCAATCGCGAAATCATCGGTTTCGGGGGCACCGCCAGCTACGACTCCACCCTTAACGGCAAGGTGCTGGATCTGGCCGTGCGTGAAGCCGTCAATAACCTGGTTACCGGTCTCGAAAACGGCGCATGGCGCCCTGCTAACTAACGGACTAGAAGCAGAAAGATGATAACTAAAAAAATGGGCGGGGCGCTGTTTGCAGCGACCCTGTTGGCCGGCTGCGCCGCGCCGAAAACGCTTTACAATTGGGATGGCTACCAAACTTCTCTTTATCAATACTACCAGCAGGATGGGCAAAGCCCTGAGCAGCAGATCGCTACGCTGAAAGAGATCGTCGAGAAATCCCGCGCCAAGGATAAAGCCGTACCGCCGGGGCTGCATGCGCAACTGGGGCTGCTGTACAGCAAAACCGGCAACGACGGACAAGCCATGAGTGAATTCAACACGGAAAAAGCGCTGTTCCCGGAATCGGCACCGTTTATGAATTTCCTGATGGCCAAGGATAAGGGGAGCTTTAAATGAAGCGTGTACTCACTTTCCTCAGCGTTACCGCCATCCTGTTGCTGAGCGGCTGTGCCAAGCAAACGCCTTATGACTATGCGGCATTCCATGAGAGCAAGCCGAAGTCGATCCTGGTCTTGCCGCCGGTTAATCAGTCGCCGGATGTCAAAGCCAGCCACAGCGTGCTCGCCAGTGCAACCTTACCGCTGGCCGAGGCCGGTTACTATGTGCTGCCGGTCGCTGTAGTGGAGGAAACCTTCCTGCAAAACGGTCTAACCAACGCCAACGACATCCGCGCCGTCAGTCCGAAAAAACTGCACCAGATTTTCGGCGCCGACACCGTGCTGTACCTGGATGTCACGCAATACGGTACCAGCTACATGGTGATCAGCAGCGAAACTCGCGTTACCGTAGCCGCTCGCCTGGTTGACCTGCGCAACGGCAAACAGCTGTGGGCCGGCACCGCCACCGCATCCAGCAACGAAGGCAACAACAATTCCGGTGGCCTGCTGGGCATGGTGATCAGCGCCGCGATTTCACAAATCGCGGATACCATCAGCGACAAAGGGTTCGACATTGGTGCCATCGCCAACACTCGCCTCCTGTCGGCAACAGGTCAGAACGGCGCCATTCTTTATGGCCCGCGCTCGCCTCATTACGCCAGCCAGCGTTAAGCAGTCTCTCGGGCGGCCTTCTCGGGCCGCCTATGCCAAACTTGTCCCTTTTGCCAAAAGTAGCCCATGCTTTAACTGCTCCTTTCCTTCTGGCTAACCGGGACGCTGGCTCATGACGAAAAAAACCACCCTGCTGCAATTCTTCCACTGGTACTACCCCGACGGCGGCAAACTGTGGCAGGAGGCCGCCGAACGCGCCCCGCACCTCGCCGAACTGGGCATTACCGATCTGTGGCTGCCGCCCGCCTACAAAGGCGCTTCCGGCGGTTACTCCGTCGGTTACGACACCTACGATCTGTTCGATCTGGGCGAGTTTGACCAGAAAGGCAGCGTGGCCACCAAATACGGCGACAAGGCGGCGCTCGAACACGCCGCCACTGCGCTGCGCGAACACGGCGTGGGGGTGCTCTACGACGTGGTGTTCAACCACAAGCTCGGCGCGGACGAGAAAGAACGGGTGCACGTGTTCAAGGTGGACGCCAACAACCGCAACGACATTGACGACCAGGGCTTCGACGCGCTGGCCTATACCCGCTTTACCTTCCCCGGCCGCCAGGGCGCGCATTCCGAGTTTATCTGGGATTACAAATGCTTCAGCGGCGTCGATTACGTTGAGCAGCCGGACGATAAAGGGGTGTTTAAAATCGCCAACGACTACGGCGACGACGGCTGGAACGATCAGGTCGACGACGAGAAAGGCAACTACGACTACCTGATGGGCGCCGACGTGGAGTTCCGCAATACCGCCGTGACGGAGGAGCTCAAATACTGGGCGCGCTGGCTGCTGGACACGCTGCCGTGCGACGGCTTCCGCCTCGACGCCGCCAAACACATTCCCGCCTGGTTCTTCAAAGAGTGGGCGGATCACGTGCGCGACAGCGCGCAGCGCGATCTGTTTATCGTCGCCGAATACTGGTCGCACGATCTCAGCGCGCTGCAACAATACATCGAGTTGGTGGACGGCAAAGTGATGCTGTTCGACGTGGCGCTGCACCTGAAGTTTCATCAGGCGTCAAAACAGGGCGACGGCTTCGACATGGCGCAGATCTTCACCGATACCCTGACCGCCGCCGATCCGGCCCACGCGGTGACGCTGGTCGCCAACCACGATACCCAGCCGCTGCAATCGCTGGAGGCGCCGGTGGAACCCTGGTTCAAACCGCTGGCCTACGCGCTGATCCTGCTGCGCGAACAGGGCGTGCCCTGCGTGTTTTACCCCGACCTTTATGGCGCCAGTTACCGCGATAAAGGGCGTGACGGCGGCGAGTACCAGATTGACATGCCGGCGATCCCAGAGCTGGAGAAGCTGATTGCCGCCCGCCAGCGCTTCGCCAACGGCCCGCAAACCGACTACTTCGACGACAGCCACTGCGTGGCCTTCAGCCGCGCCGGCACCGCCGACGCCCCCGGCTGCGTGGTGGTGTTGACCAACGGCGGCGAAAGCGGCAAGACGGTCGCGCTCGGCGCCGATCTGGCGCGCACCGCCTGGCGCGATTTCCTCGGTAACCGCCAGGAGGAAATCACCACCGACGACCAGGGCAGCGCCCATTTCCCGGTCAACGCCGGCAGCGTCAGCGTCTGGGTGCCGACAGGCAGCCTGTGAACGCCCGCCGCCGCGCAATGATGCCGCGGCGGCAAAACTAATGTTTGCCTTTCGGGTCTAACTTACGCTATCAACTGCGCAAGCCATTCACACCGGAGCCTAAATAGGGTACAAGGCTGCATGAAAATTCCAAAACGACTCCAGCCGCTGGTGGATGACGGATTAATCGACGAAGTCATCCGCCGTTTGAAAAGCGGCAAAGAAGCCGACGTGTTTATCGTGCGCTGCGGCGATGAGATCCGCTGCGCCAAAGTGTACAAAGAAGCCGAGAAGCGCAACTTCAAGCAGGCCGTGCACTACCAGGAAGGGCGCAAGGTGCGCAACAGCCGCGACGCGCGCGCCATGAGCAAAGGCTCCAAATTCGGCCGTCAGCAACAGGAAGAAGCCTGGCAGAACACCGAAGTGGACGCGCTGTATCTGCTGGCCAGGGCCGGGGTGCGGGTGCCGCAGCCGGGCATCTGCCTGGACGGCGTGCTGCTGATGGAGCTGATCACCGACGAGGAAGGCCTGGTGGCGCCGCGTCTGAGCGATGTCATCCTGACGCCGGAACAGGCGCGCGCCGATCATGCTCTGATGATGAACTACGCGGTGCGCATGCTGTGCGCCGGCTTGGTGCACGGCGATCTGTCGGAATTCAACGTGCTGATGGATAAAGACGGGCCGGTGATCATCGATCTGCCGCAGGTGGTGGACGCCGCCGCCAACAACCACGCCAAAAGCATGTTCGAGCGCGATATCGACAATCTGGCGGAATATTACGGCCAATTTGCGCCGGAGCTGCGCGACAGCCAATATGCCAAAGAGATCTGGGCGCTGTATCAGGAAGGCACGCTGACGCCGGACAGCGTCCTCAGCGGCCGATTCAGCGAAATTCAGAAGCGCGCCGACGTCGGCTCGGTGCTGGAAGAGATCCAGGCCGCCAGCGAGGAACATCAGCGCCGCCTCATGGCGCGCAACGCGGAAGAGTAACGCCCGCGCTACTCGACGCGAAACACGTCCGGCCGCTGCGGGGTCGCGGCTTCGTGATAGATATCCCCCAGATAGCCGGCGATCTCCTCTTCGCGCAGATCCGCCGGCAACACGATATCGTAGCTGGGGGCATATTTGCGCTCCGGCAGCGTCACGCGGAACAGCCGCCATTCGTCCCCGATACGCTTCACGCCTACCAGGCGGCCGAACACGTTAAAAATCATCATCCGCCATTCCCCTTTTCGTCGCTTTCAGGCTATAACACTGTGATGCCGCCGCAGTGAAAAGGAAAGCGCATGAGTGAAAAAACGCCCCAGTTCTGGCGCGACCCGCAGTTGCCTTTTGTCGAAGCGCGCGCCATCAATGATGGCCGCAAAGTGTGCTACAGCCTGCACAGCCACGAATTCTTTTCCATCGGCGCCATCACCGGCGGCGTCAGCACCTATGTCAACGGCGAGCGGCGCATGCAGGTCGGCGCAGGCGATGTGGTGATCATCAATCCGCAGCAGGCGCATGCCTGCAACCCGATCGCCGACCGCCGTTGGTCATACATCATGTTCTATCTCGATCTCGCCTGGCTCGGCGCGCTGCAGCAGGAAATGATGGGCGGCGACGGCGACCGCTTTGTCCCCTTCAGCCGGCCGCTCAGCCGCGATCCGGCGCTGTTCAACGGGCTGAACCAACTGTACGCGCTGCTGACGAACGCGCAGTGCGGCGCGCTGGAAAAACAGATCGCCCTGGTGGAGTATTTCAGCGCCCTGCAGCTCGCGCTGGGCAGCGGCCGCCAGCCGGAGACGCCGCCGCACCCCCGACTGGAAGCGGCGGCGGCGTTTATCGACGCGCACTGCACTCAGTCGCTGACGCTGGAAGACATTTGCCACGCCGCCGCGCTCTCGCCCTCCTACCTGATCCGCGCCTTCCGCCAGCGCTACGGCATGACGCCGCACGCCTATCTGGTCAATCGCCGCGTGCAGCACGGCCATCGGCTATTGAAAAGCGGCCTGCCGATCGCCGCAGCCGCCAGCGAAAGCGGCTTTGCCGATCAGGCGCACTTCCAGCGCACCTTCAAACAGCTGCTGGCCGCGACACCCGGCCAGTATCAAAAACCCTCCGCCAACAGATAGCAGGCGCTGGCCGCCAGCAACGCCGCCATCGCGCGATTGAAACGCTGTACGTTGCGCGCCTGCCTGAGCAGGCCGCGCAACATCGCGCCAACGTAAGCCCAGCAGGCCACCGAAGCATAGCAAATCACGAAGTAGAGCCCGGCGAACTGCCACAGCAACCGGATGTCACCGTCGCCGACAAACGCCCCGAGACTGGCCACCGACGCCAGCCACGCCTTGGGGTTCAGCCATTGCATCAGCGCGCCGTACCAACAGGAAGGCGCCTGCGCCTCGCCGTTGCCCAGCCTACCGTCGTCAAACGCCAGCCGGTAGGCCATAAACAGCAGGAAGGCCACGCCGGCCCATTGGATCAAGCGGGTCAACGCCGGCCACAGGATCAGCAGTTGGTGCATGCCCAAACCCAGCAGCACCAGCAACAGGGTAAACCCCAGCGTGGCGCCGAACACGTGACGCTGGGTCGCGCCAAAGCCGAACTGCGCCCCGGCGCTCAATGCGACGATGTTGACCGGGCCGGGCGTGATGGAGGCCGCCAGCGCAAATGCGGCCATGGAAAGGTAGATATTATTCATGAGGGCACCTGAGGAAAAATTCACAGGCGCCAGAATGCCGGGCCGCGCCGACAACGTATTGAACAGAATTGCCCTGTTAGGTTTAGCGCACCGCGACGGCCCGTCGGCGCGGCAACCCGAAGGTATTGACCGCCATGCCGGCCAGCACCAGCAACGCGCCGCCGAACTGCGCCGGCGACAGCGCTTCGTCCAGCAGCAGCCAGGCGGCGAACAGCCCGACCAGCGGCACCAGCAGCGTCAGCGGCGCGACGCGCCAGGTTTCGTAGCGCCCCAGCAGGCTGCCCCACACCGAATAACCGAACAGCGTGGCGGCGAACGCCAGATAGGCAACCGCCAGCCAGGTGCCGACCTGCACATGGCTCAGGCTGGCCAGCACCGCCTGCGGGCCGTCGAACAGCCAGCTGCAAATCAGGAACGGCAGTACAGGGATCGGCGCGCTCCACACCACCAGCGACAAAATATTGCGCTGCGGGAAACCGGCCAGGATCTTCTTGTTTGTCAGGTTGCCCAGCGCCCAGGAGAACGCCGCCGCCAGGGTCAGCAACAGGCCCGCCAGGGGGACCGCGCCGCTGCCCGGCTTATGCAGGCTGGCCTGCGCCAGCGCCAGCATGCCGCCGCTGGCGATGGCGATGCCGACGAAATGATTGACGCGCAGCTTTTCGCCCATCAGCACGACACCCAACAGCAGGGTGAAGAACACCTGCGCCTGCAACACCAGCGAGGCCAGCCCCGCCGGCATGCCCACCTTGATGGCGACAAACAGAAAGGCAAACTGCGCGAAACTCATGGTCATGCCGTAGAGCAACAGCCATTTCCACGGGATGGTCGGGCGCGGGATAAAGAAGATCGCCGGCAACGCCACCAGTAAAAAACGCATCCCGGCCAACAGGAACGGCGGCATCCCCTGCAGGCCGAACTTGATTACCACGAAATTCACGCCCCAGATCACCACCACCAACAGCGCCAACAGCCGATCGCGCAATGTCATCCTCGCCCCGCTTATCCCATTGAAAATTCGCTTTGCCTTGCAGGTTACAACCAAACCGGGCGCATGGACACCGGCAAACGCCGGCGTTTATTCCGGCATCAGGCCGATGAAGGTGGTTTTCTTGCGCGGGCCGGTCATCAGCGCTTCCAGCTTCTCCACGCACTGCAGATAGTGTGGGGTCTGCTTGTGCGCCGCTACCGCCTGCTCGTCGCGATAGGCTTCGTAGATGTAAAACCGCGTCGGAATATGCTCATCCTGCAGCACGTCGAAACGCAGGTTGCCCGGCTCTTCGATCGCCCCCAGATGATTGGCGCGGAAAACGTCGATAAATTCGTCGATCTTGTCCTGTTTAACGTTGATCTCTACCAATGTGACGTGCATGACAGCTCCTTGTTTAAACGGCGCGCCGCAGCATGGCGCTTTCCAACCATAGGTTTATTCCCGTCGATTGCCCTGCCGCAACGGCAATTTTGCCGCCTGGCTCACAAATCGCACCGGCGATGCCCACCCCGCCCCCGGCGAGGGAAGACGGCGGCATCTATAGTTACTATTCCTCCCCCTGAGAGCATAGGCTATGGATAACTACTTGATGGCGCTGGACGCAGGAACAGGCAGCATTCGCGCGGTGATCTTCGATCTGGCGGGCAATCAGATCGCGCACGGCCAGGCCGAGTGGCAACACCTCGCGGTGCCGGGCGTGCCCGGCTCGATGGAATTCGATCTCAACCGCAACTGGCAGTTGGCCTGCCAGTGCATCCGCCAGGCGTTGCAGCGCGCGGGGCTGAGCGCGCAGGCGATCCGTGCGGTAGCCTGCTGCTCGATGCGTGAAGGCATCGTTCTGTACGATCGCAACGGCGTGCCGATCTGGGCCTGCGCCAATGTCGATGCGCGCGCCAGCCATGAAGTCAGCGAACTGAAAGAGTTGCACAACCACGGCTTCGAACGTGAGGTCTACCAGTACTCCGGCCAGACGCTGGCGCTGAGCGCCATGCCGCGCCTGCTGTGGCTGGCGCACCACCGGCCGGACATCTATCGCCAGGCGGCGACGCTGACCATGATCAGCGACTGGCTGGCCTACATGCTGAGCGGCGAGCTGGCGGTCGATCCTTCCAACGCCGGCACTACCGGCATGCTGGATCTGACCAGCCGCGACTGGCGGCCGGCGCTGCTCGATATGGCCGGGCTGCGCGCCGATATTCTGTCGCCGGTGAAAGAGACCGGCGTCGTGCTGGGGCGCGTCACCGAGCAGGCGGCCCAGGAGAGCGGGCTGCTGCGCGGCACCCCGGTGGTGATGGGCGGCGGCGACGTGCAGCTCGGCAGCCTGGGCCTCGGCATCGTGCGCGCCGGGCAGACGGCGGTGCTCGGCGGCACCTTCTGGCAGCAAATCGTCAACCTGCCGGAACCGGCCATCGATCCGGAAATGAACATCCGCATTAACCCTCATGTCATTCCCGGCATGGCGCAGGCGGAATCCATCAGCTTCTTTACCGGCCTGACCATGCGCTGGTTCCGCGACGCTTTCTGCGCCGAAGAGAAACTGCTGGCGGAGCGACTGGGGATCGACGCTTACAGCCTGCTGGAAGAGATGGCGGCCAGGGTGCCGCCGGGCGCCTACGGCGTGATGCCGATCTTTTCCGACGCCATGCATTTCAAAACCTGGTATCACGCGGCGCCGTCATTCATCAACATGTCTATCGATCCTGAACGCTGCAACAAACAGACGTTGTTCCGCGCGCTGGAGGAGAATGCCGCCATCGTCTCAGCCTGTAATCTGGAGCAGATCGCCGCCTTCTCCGGCGTGCAGGCCCGCTCGCTGGTGTTCGCCGGCGGCGGTGCGAAGGGCAAACTGTGGAGCCAGATCCTCAGCGACGTCACCGGCCTGACGGTGCGGGTGCCGGTGGTGAAAGAAGCCACCGCGCTGGGCTGCGCGATCGCCGCCGGGGTCGGCGCCGGGCTTTACGCGTCGCTGGCCGAAACCGGCGAGCAGCTGGTGCGCTGGGAGCGCGAGCATCAGCCGGATCTCACCAACCATGCGCGGTATCAGGAACAGAAAGAAAACTGGCGGCGGATTTACGCCGATCAGCTGACGCTGGTGGATAGCGGCCTGACCACCTCATTGTGGAAAGCGCCTGGGCTCTAGCGCCGCGCGCGGCCCGGTCATAACCTTATACCGTTTTATTCCTTTCCCCTCGGCGCGGCGCAAGCCGCGTTTTAACTCGCTGCCGTCATTGTTCCCCCTCAGAAACAGTGTAACCACCGCAGATGGATTTATCTGCGCCTTCAGCCTGCCGTAGATTGTGACTTTGATCACGCCGCGCCCCGAGCGCGGCCTGCGCATTCACCTGAGAAGAGCGGCATTATGCTGAATAATAAAGATAACCCTGCATCATCCCCGTGGCCGGCGATCTTCTCGCTGACGGTCGCCTGTTTTGTCATGGTCACCACCGAGTTTTTGCCGATCGGCCTGCTGACCAACATCGCCCCTTCGCTCGGCGTCAGCACCGGCACCGCCGGGCTGATGGTGACCATGCCCGGCATCGTGGCGGCGGTGGCCGCGCCGGTATTGAGTCTGGCTTCCGGCCGGCTGGACAGACGCCTGCTGATGCTGGGGCTGTCGTTGCTGCTGATGGTGTCCAACCTGGTGGCGGCGCTGGCCATCAACTTCCCGATGATGCTGCTGGGCCGCGTGCTGCTGGGCATCTGCGTCGGCGGCTTCTGGTCGTTCGCCGCCAACTACGGCCGCCATCTGGTGCCGGAAGCCAGCCAGGGCCGCGCCACTGCGCTGATCCTCAGCGGCATCTCGGTCGGCGCGGTATGCGGCGTGCCGGCCGGGGCGCTGATCGGCGATCTGTTCGGCTGGCGCGCCGCCTTCTTCGGCGGTGCGGCGCTGGCAGTCGGCGTACTGTTGGCGCAGCTGCGTTTGCTCACGTCGGTACCGCCTTCCCGACCGGTCACGCCGCGCGATCTGGTGCTGCCGCTGCGCCTGCCGATGGCGCGCATCGGCCTGATCGCCATCGTGCTGTTGTTCATCGGCCACTTCGCCGCCTATACCTATCTGCGGCCCCTGCTGCAGCAGGTGTTCGTGCTCAGCCCATCGGCGATCTCGCTGCAGCTGTTGGCCTATGGCGCCATCGGCCTGCTGGGCACCTTTCTCGGCGAGCGTCTGGCGGAACACAGCCTGCGCGCCACCTTCATACTGATCGCCGCCATGCTGGCGGGCATTTTGATCGTTTCGCCGCTGCTCAGCGGCCTCGCCGGCGCCACTTTGATGGTGCTGGTATGGGGGCTGGCCTTTGGCGCCGTGCCGGTCTGCGCCACCAACTGGATGTTCGCCGCCGTGCCGCAGGCGCCGGAAGCCGGTCAGGCGCTGTTGGTGTGCGTCATCCAGATCGCGCTGGCCTCCGGCGCACTGCTGGGCGGCGAGGTGGTGGACTGGCAGGGCGTCAGCAGCGCCATGCTGTTTGGCGGCGCGCTGATCCTCTCCGCCACGCTGGTATTTGGCCTCAGCTTGCGCTCCGGCGCGATTGGCGCTAAACAGTGTTAATCATTATCTATCTGCAGAAACATGCCCCGGCCACCGCCGGGGCATGGCGTTGAGAACCTATGGACCATCATTTGCTCGCTATCCGGGTCTTTAACCGCGTCGTGGAAACCGGCGGCTTTACCCGCGCCGCCGATTCGCTGGGCATGCCGAAAGCGACGGTCACCAAGCTGATCCAAAATCTGGAGGATCACCTGCAGACCAAACTGTTCCAGCGCACCACCCGCAGCGTGTCGGTCACCCGCGAAGGCGAATGCTATTACCAGAATACGGTGAAATGGCTGGCGGATTTGGAGCAGATGGAGGGCTGTCTGACCGAGTCGCAGAATTCTCCGCAGGGCGTGCTGCGCATCGATACCGGCAGCGGCACCGCCCGCCAACTGCTGTTGCCGGCGCTGCCCGGCTTTTTGGAACGCTACCCGCAAATCCAGATCGATCTCAGCATCGGCGATCGCGTTATCGATTTGATCAGCGACAGCGCTGACTGCGTGATCCGCAGCGGTCCGTTGGCCGATTCCAGCCTGATCGCCCGGCGTCTGTTCGATCTGGACTGGGTCAGCTGCGCCACCCCGGCCTATCTGGCGCGCCACGGCACCCCGCGCCATCCGTGCGATCTGGAACAGGGTTTTCCGATGGTGCACTACCGCCATCCGGTCAACGACCGCATCCATCCGCAACGCTATGTCGAGCGCGGCAAAGAGATCGCCATCCAACAGCGCTACCCGGTCAGCATCAATGAAGGCAACGCGCTGCTGGCGGCGAGCCTGGCCGGCTTGGGCATCATCCAGATCTATCGGTTTATGGCGCAGCCGCACCTCGAGCGCGGCGAACTGGTCAGCCTGCTGCACGACTGGCAGCCGCCGCCGGAGCAGATGTACGTGGTCTACCCGTCCAATCGCCACCTCAGCGGCAAGCTGCGGGCGTTCATCGACTGGGCGGTGGAGACGTTTCATTAACCGGCCGCTTAGGCAGGAGCGGCTTTTTTCCCGACTTTAAAAAAATAGGCAAATCATGCATATCGAACCGCTGCTCGCCCATCGCCGGCGCATTGAGGAACTGGCCGCGTTGCTGCACCAGGAATGGGGCGCCTTTGCGCAGTGGAGCAGCCGCGATACCATCAGCCGGCGGCTGGCTGAACGCTGCGCACCCGAGAGCCAAGGCGTCGTGTTGCTGGCGCTGTCGCCACAGCAACAGATCGTCGGCACCGCCAGTTTGACGCTATATGAATTGACAGATAAACCGGAGCGCCAATACTGGCTGAGCGAAGTCTTTACCCACCCGCAGCACCGCGGCCAAGGCATTGCCCGCAACCTGATCGCGCGCTGCATCGAGCACGGCCGAATCCAGGGCATCAGCGAACTGTATCTGTATACGCCCGACCAGCAGACGCTGTATCAGAAACTCGGCTGGCGCCCTCTGGAGCAACGCCAGGTCGCCGGTGAAACCGTCACGGTGATGAGCCGCACGTTGTAGCCGCACGCACTGTGGTATTATTGGCCGCATATTGATTTCCGACGAACGACCACCATGGCCTATATCCCCAAAAACTATGCGAAGCTGGAAACCGGCTACCGCGAAAAAGCGCTGAAACTGTTCCCCTGGGTATGCGGGCGCTGCTCGCGCGAATTCGTTTATTCCAACCTGCGCGAGCTGACGGTGCACCACATCGATCACGATCACAGCAACAACCCGGAAGACGGCAGCAACTGGGAAATGTTGTGTCTGTATTGCCACGACCACGAACACTCGAAATACACCGAGGCCGATCAATACGGTTCGACGGTGGTGGCCGGTGAAGATGCGCAAAAAGATATCGGCGTCGCCACCCACAACCCGTTCGCCAACCTGAAGGCGATGATGAAGAAGTAACGCCATCGACAGCTTAATGAGCCACTAACTTATTAAGCTGTTAAACTAACAAAAGACGCTTCCGTTCCGCCACTTCCCAGAGAATTCCTACTTACCCATCCGGTCCATTCACCGCAAAATAAGCTGCGCAGTTAACAACATACTGGCTTGGCAAGCCGCCGCAGTTGGTGCATATTGTTCGCGAGTTGTTCTTGTTAACCTGTTTGATTATCAACCTAATAAGCACATTAACTTAATAAGTTACCCGCTTAATAACTTGAGAGATGGCAGCATGATTGTTCTGATTGGCTCGCAAAAAGGCGGCGTCGGCAAATCGACGAAAGCAGTGAATATCGCCGGGTATCTGATTCTTAAGCAAGGCAAGACGGCGATCATCGTCGATGCCGACGACCAGAAATCGATCATGACCTGGTACAACGACCGTCAGAACGTCGAGGGGCTGCCGCACATTCCGGTGGTGGCCGCGTCGGGTAAAATCAAGGAAACGCTGCTGGAGCTCGATCGCCATTACGACTACGTGATCGTCGATACCGCCGGCCGCGACAGCGCCGAACTGCGCTCCGGCCTGCTGGCCGCCGATCTGTTCCTATCGCCGCTGCGCCCTTCGCAGATGGATCTCGACACCATCGGCTATCTGTCGGAGATGTTCTCCACCGCGCAGGAATACAACGAGAAGGTCAAAGGCTACATCGTATTGAACATGTGCCCGACCAATATCTTCATTAATGAAGCCAACGAAGCGGCGCAGGTGCTGAGTGAATACCCGGAGTTCACCCTGGTGAGCAATCGCCTGTGCGACCGCAAGATTTACCGCGACGCCTGGGGTGAAGCCATCACCGTGCACGAAGCGAACAATGAAAAGGCGCAGACCGAAATTGAATGCCTGGTGAAAGAGGTGATCCTGTGAAGAAACGCACCCCCACCCACCGCATGTCGGAAGACGAATTCATCAACAGCGCCACCTCGCATACGTTGCCGGTTGCGGCTCCCGCGCCGGAAGCCAAGCCGGCCGGCCGCAAGCGTACTTATAAGGCGATTTCCGTCAGCCTGACGGACAACCACATTGAGGCTATCGATGAAGTGATCGTGCAGGCGGCGCGCAACGGCATCGTGCGTATCACCCGCTCCGACATCATCAAACTGGCGATCGACGGATTGGCGGAGAAAAGCGAAGCGCAACTGCTAGCGCTGCTGAAAAAGCTCTGACCGCACGGCAGCCGCCGGCTGATCGAGCCGGCGGGCCGTTACACCGACGAGAACTCGCGTGGGAACGGCATAGTACGATAGGTTTTGCCGGTGGCCTTATGCAGCGCGCTGGCCATCGCCGGGGCGACCACCGCAGTCGACACTTCCCCGCATCCCTGCGGCGCACGCGCGCTGTCGAGTATCACGACCTCCACCTTGGGCATTTCGGCGATCGCGAGCAGCGGATAGCGATCGAAATTCCCTTCCACCACGCCGCCCCGTTCAAAATGCAGCTCGCTGTGCAGACAGGTGGTCAGCGCAAAGCCGATGCCGCCCTCTACGTTGGCGCGCACCAGGTTCGGGTTTATCACCTTGCCACAGTCAATCGCACATACCGCGCGCAGCACCCGTAGTCGCCCCTCCTGAATGGCGATTTCAACCACCAAACCGACGTAGGTGGTGAAAGCATTATTGCGGCCGACCCAAATATTGCACGCCATACCGCGAGAAACGCCCGACGGCGGTTCATGCTGCCAACCGGCCGCCGTGGCGGTGGCGTCCAGGACGCGCAACGCTTCCGGGCTGTCCTGCAACAGATGCCGCCGATACGAATACTCGTCCCGGTTGGCCTTATGGCTGAGTTCGCTGATAAAGCTTTCCAAAAAGAACAGACTGGCGACACTGCCGACACCGCGAAGATAGCTCAGGGAGATCGGCTGTTCGACGATGCCGGCCTCCACCTTCAGATGAGGGATGCGATACGGCGTGCTGTAAACGCACTCCACCATACTTTCATCCCATCCCCCGGCCTCGTTGACCGTTTCGCGCCGCATTTGCCAGAAGAGCGACTGCCCGGCATAGCGCGCCCACAGCGCCTGCGGGTAGCCGTTTTCATCCAACAGCGCCCGATAATGGCTGATGCAGGCCGGACGATAGTATTCATGCCGCATGTCGATCTCGCGCGGATAGATCACTTTGACCGGTTTCCCCACCGCCCGGGAGGCGGCGGTAGCATGCATCACGGCATCCGGCAGATATTTGCGCCCAAAGCTGCCCCCCAGATAGGTCGTATTCACCACCACATCCGTCGGCTTCAGCCCGAACATTTTCGCCAGAACGTTGCGTACCATGTCCTGCCCCTGGAAGGGGCCCCAGGTTTCGATACGGCCCTCGCCGTAATGGCTGGTGGCATTGCAAGGCTCCAGGGTGGCGTGCGCCACATAAGGTGCGCTGTAACGCGCCTCATGCAAGCGCGAACCTTGTTCAACGCCACGAATCAACGCCGACGCCTCGCCGCGATCGACCGCCGGCACCAGTGTATCGCCATCCAGCATCGCCAGATTCTCTGCCGCAATCGCGCTATCGGTCAGCGCTTTTCCTGCGCCCGGCAGCCAGTCGACCTCCAGCAAATCAGCCGCCTTTTTGGCCTGCCAGTAGCTCGCCGCCACCACGATCACCGTATTGAGCGACATATCATGATCCAATCCGACCATGTTGTTCATCGACCACTGCCGGGTCAGCACCAGATCCACCACGCCCGGCATGGCCCGAATCTGTCGTTCATTACGCACGGCGACCAGCTTTCCGCTAAGGTCGGGCACCATCCAGGGGACGCCGATCAGCATCTCCGGCAAGTCGATATCAATACCGTAAATCGCACTGCCATCTACTTTCTCCGGCGTATCGACCCGCAACAGCGGCTTGCCAATGACACTCTCTCGCTCTTGCGCCTCACTCTTTAAAGCAGGCTGCGGATCCAACGGCAGCTCAGCGGCATAGCGCACCAGATCGCCGTAGGCGACCTTGCGCTTCCCGCCTTTCTCAAGCACCCAGCCTTTCTCCGTAAGGCACTGCGACGGTGAAAGCGCGAAATGTTTTGCGCCGGCCCGCAGAAAGAAATCTCTCGCCTGCGCGCCGGCCAGCCGGGCACGCTGATAAAATTTGGTCATGGAGGTTGAGGCGGCGACAAACTGCGCGAAAGCCTCGCCCCCGGCAACCTGACGGTAAGCGTCACGGCCGGTGACGAATTTCACCGTCACCTGCGCCCAATCGGCATCCATCTCCGCCGCCACCACTTCGGCCAGGCCGGTATAAATCCCCTGCCCGACTTCACATTGCGACACGCCGATAACGATGCGGCCGTCGCGGTCGATCCAGATCCAATCGTTCAATTCGTACTGACAGTCCGGTGGCGCCACGTCCTGTGAAACCACGGCCGCCAGGCTGCGCGTCGATATCGGCAGCAGCATGGCGGCCACTGCCAACGCGCTGCCTTTTATCAAGGTTCTGCGGGTGATCGCCATACTCAGGGTTCTCCCTTGTCGGCGGCGCGGTGCACCGCCGCACGGATCCGGTGGTAAGTGGCGCAGCGGCACAGATTGGTCAGGCCCGTATCTATCTGCCGATCGTCCGGACTCGGGTGTTCCGCCAGCAGCGCGCTGACCGCCATGATCATGCCTGATTGGCAGTAGCCGCACTGCGGCACGTCCTCCGCAATCCAGGCCTGCTGCACCGGATGACGGCGATCGATGGACAGCCCTTCGATGGTGGTCACCTGCCGATCGCGCACCAATTGCAGCGGATAACAGCATGAACGCACAGCCTTACCGTCGACATGTACCGTACAAGCGCCACAGGCGCCGATACCGCAGCCGAACTTGGTGCCGGTTAATTTAAAATGTTCTCGGATCACCCACAGCAGCGGCGTATCCGGCTCGCCGTTAAATTCGACCGCCTGGCCGTTCAGATTGAACTTCATGCCATCCTCTCTTGGATCAGTGCTTCACCCGACGTTTCACCCACGCCCCAATGACGATCAATACCAGCAATACGCCGCCCCAGAACACATAAGGCAATGACGTAATCAACAGCGGTTTTTCACCGCCCGCCCGCTGCAGAGCCACTTGCTCCGGCGTTATCCTGACCGCCGGATTGCCGAATTGCTGCAATACGTAATTGCCCAATTCAGCCAGTTGCCGGTCATCCAGACTATCGGCGAACCCCGGCATCCAGGTCTGCAGCGTCTCCCCCTGACGCTGCACGCCATACAGCATCACCATGATCAGGTTATTGGCCCGTTCGCTGCCTACGGTGGTGTTGTGCGTCAAAGAAGGGAAATGGCCGTCATAAGCCCCCTCGCCGCCCAGACGATGGCAGCTGGCGCAGGAAACGGCATACAGCGCCTGTCCGGCGGCACGGCCTTTACCGCCCCCCTGATATTGATAGGCCGCTTTCGTTCCTTGTACGGTGACGATCGGCGGCGTTTGTTTAAGCCAATCGGCGATGGCGCCGAGGTCGTCGTCACTCAGGAAACGCAGGCTATGCTCCACCGCCTCCGCCATGCCGCCGGCAGCCTGAGCTTTGTCATTGCGGCCGGTACGCAGATACTGCACCAATTCTTTCTGGCTCCAGCCGCCGATGCCGCTCACGGGATCCGAGGTGATATTCGGTGCGATCCAACCGCCGGCTTCTCCTCCTGCCAGATAGCGATCGCCGCGTTCCGCCATCATCCCGTTACGTGGGCTGTGACACGCCGAGCAATGCCCCAACACATCCACCAGATAGCGGCCACGCGCCTTCCTCTCGTCTGCATCGACGGGCGTCTTTTTCAGAAACAGCCAGTTCCAGCCGTGGATCGCATAACGCCAGGAAAAAGGGAACGTCAGTTGGGTCTCAGGCACCGCACGATCGACCGGTGCGACACCGGCCATAAAATAGCGATACAGCGCGTGCAGATCGTCATCACTCAGCCCCCGATAAGCGGTATAAGGCATGGCGGGATACAAGGGTTGGCCGTCCCGCCGAATGCCCTGCGTTAACGCGCGGCGAAACTCTTGTTCACTGTAGTCGCCAATGCCGGTTCCTTTGGCGGGCGTGATATTGCTGGCGATGATGTCGCCCATCGGCGACGCGATGGCATAACCGCCGACATAGGGGGCGTCCTGTTGACTGCTGCCGCGGTGACAAGCCGCGCAATCTGCGGCGGTAGCCAGATATTTTCCCCGTGCGATGACCTGTTGGTCATTCTGGCTGGCGAAGACCGAGCAGGAGAAGATCCCCAACGCGATAACGCACAGCTGTTGTGCTCTCCGCCAGCGGCCGTTCACGCTTCACCTTCCGGCTTCATCGCACCCGCTCGCTCCTCCGCCAGAAGAGCAAACTCGTCCGGCAACAGATTTTCCTGTTCGAGCATCGCTATCGCGTTATGCTTGATGCCAAACAATACGCGGTAAAAAGCCTCCAGATCGTTGGCCGAAATGCCGTTGAGCAGTTTTTCCCGCGCTTGCTGGCTGGAATGATCCAACTGCGCCAGCATCTCCTGCCCGGACTCGGTCATTCTCACCCCTTTGGCGCGCTTATCTTCGGACAGAGCATCGCGAGCGATAAGCCGATTTTTTTCCAGAAACAGCAGCGCGCGCGACATCGTCGAGACTTCGGCGTTCAAATGCTGCGAAACGTCTTTCAACGTGCAGCCATCCCCCAGATCGGCAATCGCACTCAGCGCCAGCCAATGCGGGCGCGTCAGATTGGTCATTTTCACCGACTGGTCCATCGCCGTGCGCCACAGGCGATTGGTCACATCCAGATGGATGCCCAGTGCAGCAGGAAGTTTACGTGGTTGTGACATGTCGGGTTACTCTCGATTATTTATTTGCTTGTGCAAACAAATAGTAGATCGAACATGAGAACAGGATCAAGCAGAGGAGGGAGAATAAAATAAAAGCGATTTAATACATTTGGTTAGTTTGTATCGCACGGCGTACGCTCCCCAACGACGGGGAGCGATAAGAAAAACTCAGTTCCCCGCGACCTCGCACCGGTAGTCCTGAATTTCACCGGCCGACCCCAGGTTGAGATCGGTCAACTTCAAACGGTTTGCCAACAGCAGCATCTCGCCCTGCGGGCTGACCGCCAGCGCCAGGCCGTAATTGCCGATGCTGTCGCCCTGCTCGACCACGTAGTTTTGCAACAAGCGGAAAGGATCTTCCTGGGTTAAATCGGTGCCCGCCAATTTTCTGGCCAGATATTGATGGCCGACCAATTTCACCGCCAGCGGCCGCCACTGTTGATCTAATTGCTCAGCCTGTTCCTCCAGCGCGTTATAGACATCCTGGCGCAAGCAGGCAACGTGAATATGCAACTGATTTTGAGAGCGGCCATATTTCGAATTGACCGCCAGAGAAACCCATGCGTCTTTTAACGGTTTACCCAGCTCGCTGGATATATGTTCGCGGTTATTCCAGGCCTGGGCGAAATAAGGCGGCGTTCGATCCGCTTGCAATATCGGGCTCTCGATGCCGCTGACCTTTTCGGTCGGCATCACCAGATCGTGGTAAGGGCCCTTGCTGTCCTTAAACAGCACATATCCTTCGGTTAAATCCACCTTTAAGCAGGGTGCAGGATCGTGGTTCTGCTGCTGATTGGGCACGCACTGTTGGCTGACTATCTGCCACAGCGCATTCGGATTGCCGCGCCCGAAGAACCACCACAGCACCGCCGCCAGCAGCAAAATGACAAGCAAAATAATTAATAGTCTGAAAAGTCTTTTCATCGCGACTCCCTGTTTATCTATTCCATACCGAAAGGAGCGCCAGCATAAACCAAGGCTCCGGCATCGACCAGAATATTATCCTTAATGTCACCTTTTATTGACGTCTTGTTAGCAATGGATAATTAAAAATAAGCCTCCACCTGAGTAATTTAAGGTAAATTAATACCGTGGGTTGAATATGAGTGTGATATAAGCAGCCGGGACTCTTTTTATATAAGGAACCGATAAGATGCCAACGATGGGCAAATCCCTGCATTATCTCGACGTAGGTTCAGGCTTTCCATTGCTGCTGGGCCACAGCTATCTGTTCGATCTGAATATGTGGGCGCCGCAGTTCGAAGCGCTGGCTAAACGCTACCGCCTGATCGTACCGGATCTCTGGGGCCACGGCGATTCACCGGCGCTGCCACCCGGGCGAAACAGCCTGTCGGATATCGCCGCCGATCATTTGGCGCTGATGGATCATTTGGATATTGAAGAGTTCGGCATCGTCGGCCTGTCCGTCGGCGGCATGTGGGGCGCCGAACTGGCGGCGCTGGCGCCGGAGCGGGTGAAAGTGCTGGCGCTGCTGGACAGCTACCTGGGCGACGAAACTCCAGAGGCGCGGCAGCGCTATATGGGCATGCTGGCCGCCGTGGAACAGGCCGGCGCCATCACGCCGCCGCTGCTGGAATATATCGCCGCGCAGTTCTATTCCGACGAAGTGCCCGCTGCGCTGTCGCAGCCGTTGCTGGCCCATCTGCAAAGCCTGCCCGCCGAGCGCCTGCGCGAAAGCATCGTGCCGCTGGGCCGGATGATCTTCGGCCGCCCCGACAAGCTGGCGCTGCTGGAACACATCACCGCCGCCAGCATCGTCATCACCGGCGCGCAGGATAAGCCGCGCCCGCCGGCGGAAGGCCAGCGCATGGCGGATCTTCTCGGCTGCCGACATGTGCTGATCCCCAACGCCGGGCATATCAGCAACAAGGAAAATCCGGCGGCGGTCAATGAAACGCTGCTGGCGTTTCTGGCCGAAAGCACCACGCCGCTGTTTTGGTAAGTCGCTCCGGGCCGCCAGGCCCGGACCTGCTATACCATCGCTCAGACGACGTGGCTATCGCCATTTCCCTGACCGAACTCCCCCAGACGCAACCAGCGGTAAAGCTCCGCATCGCGCTGAAAATGCATCTTTCTCATCACCGCCCGTTTATGCGTGCTCACCGTCTTGATGCTGACCCGAAGCCGACGGGCAATGGCGGTCGGCGTCATTTCCCAACTCAGGTAACGCATCACTTGTTTTTCCTGCGGCGTCAATGGCAACGGCTGGCACCAGGCGCAACAAGAAAAACCGCAGGCGCCGCCGGTTCGGCCTTTTATCACCCGCGCTACCGTGTGCAACAGCTTTGCGACGCCTTCATTGCGGTACACCCTCCCCGCTTCCCTCAGGCACCCCGAAATGGCGCGAATGCGAGCTTCTCTGAGATCGTAAACGGCGAGATAAAGGGCGTGAGGAGCATGGGGAGGATGGCAAAAACGCGCCATGTCGCCTTTGGCGATCGCCTGGAACACAAGGTCGGCATTCATCGGCTCGCTGCAGCGCGCCTCGATGCCACGTTCACTAAAATAGTCGCTCAACGCCCGATACGCCCCGGCGACAAAAAAGCAGTCGATATCCAGGAAGGCGATATTGATGACCGTGTTCACGCCGTTTCCCTCCGCGCGAAAACAAACCGGCAAAACCGGCCGGCATTGAGCCTGCTGCGCCCATCCAACGTAACGAGCAGCAGCGTCAAAACCGCCCATTGGATGAGCGACAGCCCGAACGGGTAGGAAAACTGCGCGCACAGCAGCAAGGGAATGCCGCTCGTCGCCAACGCGGCCTCTTCCCCGGCGGCCGGGCTGTGCAAGCGGGCGGCGATGCGCTCCCGTCGCCATGTTTGGTGCACCAGCGCCGCCACGCCCGCCAGCAGGCACAGCATGCCCGCCAACGCAACGACGCCGCCTTCTATCCACCACAGCAGGAGCTCATTATAGGGTTGCCGCGCTGCGCCTGCCCGCGCCACCGCGGGCAGCGCATGGGCCTGTAAATGCTCAAAGCCATGCTCGAATCGGCCATAGCCCCATCCTAACCAGGGCCGCTCTACCACCAGCGCCAGCGAATCAAGCAGCGTATCGCAGCACGGCGCGGCGTTCGACAAACGAACGCCGGCGTTCAATTCATCCGCCAATATCGCCAGGCAGAATCCCAATGCCGTCATCAGCAGCGCGAGCACGCAATGCAGCGGGTATCTGCGCACAAACATCAGGGTCAACAGCGCGGCACCCAATACCACGCTGAGACAAACGGTCTGCGATGCCCCCCAGCCCAGCGCGGCGGATAAACCGATCAAGAGCGGCAGCAAGAGTAAAATACGCCATCGCTCGCTATCTCGGCGCAACATGCGGAACCGAGGCAACACCGTCAGCCCCCATCCCGCCAATAATCCGCTCGCCAATAAACTGCTCGCGGCATCCGGCCAACGCCCCCCGCTGCCGGCATAGCCTGCCGCCGCCTCGGCCGGGAAGGAAAAAAGCCAAATGCCTCCCACGGCTGCGGCTAATACCAGCGTATAGATAAACGCAATACGCACGTGCTGCATGACCCGATATTGCAATAGGATAAAGTAAATAATCCAACTGCCAAACAGGCAGGCCATTCGCCCGACGGTAAGCACGCCCCACTCGGCACGAGAATAAAAAAGGGGCAGCAGCAATATCACCGCGCCCAGCGCAAAGAAAAAACACGCGGGGGTCATCCCCCACGCTTTTCGCAAAAAAAGGAGCGCGCCGCCGACGCCCAATAAAGCAAACAGCACAATCCCAATCACAAGAGAATATGGAAACGTCAGCGAGAAATAGTTCATATCATAGTGATAAATATAGCCACCCAACAAAAGCAATACGCTGACATAGACCATCACCATGAACTTTAAACATGGAATAGACATAATAATTTCATCCCAAAATATCTATCTGAAAAATCATCAGAAAAGGCTAAGCCATTTTTCAATTGCAATAAAAGAAATGCCTGTCAGCAACACCAGCCCGGTAATTATCGCCATCACAATCCCGACAGATTGAATAGTTTCAAAAAGCTTTCGCCTGTAGCGTAAAAGCGTCCAGTTTCTTTTAAACATACCTTTTCCTCTTGGCCATTCAGGCTTCAAGCAAAGAAAGCCCGCAATTTAAACGTGGATTACCGGCAAAATCCTGTCGCATTTCCCAGCGAGTTCCATAGTATCGCCGCAGCCAAAATCAAGATATATGTATTAAATTTAACCATAAAAACAGTTTTTAATTCCTAAAGATAATAAAAATAAGGAATTAAAAACCAAAACAAAGAAAACCTAATATTATAAAACTGGCGCCCCCCGTACGTTTGAACTTTCGCCAAAAATTTCACAACATGAAAAAATCGCCATCATCTTGACGGGTGAAAAATAATAGATAACTCTGTCCTCGCTAAATTTCGCCGTCGCTATAAGGGCAAGCAGCACATTATGGAATACGTCATTAATCAGATGATTATTTTCTCACCTGCCGAACGCGCATTGTTCATCATCAATGAACGGGAATCTTTTATGCCGTTATCTAACCCTGCCACCCGCTTGTTGTTAGAGTTGGTTACCCATCATAAAGAGATGCTCACCCGCAGGCATTTGATGCAGCGGGTCTGGGAAGATAATGGTTTTGTGGGTTCAAACAATAATCTGAATGGTTGCATCAGTGAGATAAGAAAAGCGTTTGAATCGCTGGCGCTGGATCCGCAAATCATTATTACCATCCCCAAACTGGGGTTCATTCTTGAAGCGGAAATTACCTCATGCGAAAACATGCGCTCACCGGAAAACCAAAAAGCGGTTATTCCCACCCTGTTGACCCGGGCCGGCGCACTGTTAAAACGGCGTGGGAATATCTGCCAGGCAAATAAAGCGCCCCTTGCCGCAGCATTGATGATGATTGCGTGCTTTAGCCTCGTCTGCGCTTTATTGTGGTTCAACCGGCCGGTTCACGCGTTCAAAAACGCCCAGGTCGATTTTTTTTATCGCCATGAGCAGTGCAACGTTTTTACGTTGGAAACCGCCGCGCTGAACGACCGGCGTGAAACGCAAGCGCAAATTGCCGCTGCATTGAAAGCTGAAGCGACCGACTGCGGCACAACGCCCGCCGATCTGTTCTACACCAAAATCGCCAACCCCAATCTTCCTTTTCAGGTCACCTTCATCGCCATCTGCAATCTGGCGCAACCCGGTCAATATGGCCGGTGCCGCACGATCAAAAACACCGACGGTATGACGCCATGAACAAAAAAACACGCTTTATCGTCGGCTTGTTATTGCTGATGGCGCCCCTGGCAAGCCAGGTCGCCCAGCTGTCGCACCATCCTAAAACCTTACTGCGTTGCGAAGCGGAGATCACCGCGCGCAACCGCTATGGCCCAGCCATGGAGCCCGCCGCGGTTTTAAAAGCAAAGATGTATTTTTTCCTCTACCACAACGGCACTGGCTTTATCAGGCTCAATGGTTTTATCGAGCGGCAAGAAAAAACCTATGTGCTGAACCGCGAACTTCACTATGTGTATGACACCCCCGGCGACGAGGCGGCTGAAGAGGTTGGCGGCGGCGATGGGTACACGCTGCGATTCGCCGCCGACCGTAAACATGCCGGAGATACGGTTCCCGCCCCCCTTTGGGCGACCTTTTTGCAGTCGGAAGATCCCCGAATCTCCTACCATGTCGCCGTCGAACACGTACTCGGCAATCTGTATGTGGTCAGTACGCTTCAAAGCCCGACCTTTGTCTGCCGGCGTTATTAGGCTATGCGTTGCGAGTGTTGCCTATCGGAAGAAAAGCCCGCAAGCGGCAGCCATTTCAGCGGTTAATTGAACGCGCCATGCGGCTGTAGGTGTGGCGCACGCCGCGAATCGCTACGCTGTAGGCGAAGATGTTTTCCGGCAGCGCCAGCCCCAAATAGCCGGTATCGCCGATATGGTGCAGATCCGCGCCGGCCATTTTGCTCATCAGCGCAATCTGCCGCACGGTCTGCACGTCGGCCCCCTCTTGCGAGGTGCCGATGGCCGTCATCGCCAGCGCCCCCTGCCGCTGGGCAAAGGCGATCAGCGCCGCCACTTTCTCCTGCGACATGCCGGGAATGGTGCCCGGCGCCGGCAACAGCACGATGTCCGCACCGTTCTCCACGAACAGCGCGATGTCCTGCTCGCCGATCAGTTGGCTGCCGCTTTCGCGCACAATGCCGGCGCCGTGCATTTTGCCGGTCACCAGCACCATCTCGTCGCCCACTTCATCGCGGATCGCTTTCAGCGCGGCGGCGATCGCCTGATTGCTGACGCCGTTGTTCGGATTGCCGGTCAGCACCAGCATGCGCGCGCCGAGCTGATACAGCTTGCGCGCATTCTCGGCGGTGGCGGCGCGGCCCGCCGTCATCTGCCAAAAGTCGTTATGTTCGCTGGCGAAAGCCGGATCGACGGCCTCCAGGTTCACCCCGATCACCCGCCCGGTCAGGCGCTGCAGCGTGCGCAGCGCCTCCTGCGGCGGCACGTCGGCAGGCAGGCCCGCGATGTGCGGCTGGTCGACGTCGAACAGGTTCAGCAGCAGCAGGTCGGCGCCCTGGCTGGCCGCCAGCTCGGCATTGGTGACGTTATTGAGCAGCGGCTGAGTGACCGCGATGGTTTCGCTGACCAAAATGCGCCCTTCGCTGGCGCGGATGGCGTAGAGCAGGTCGGCTTTGCCGATATCGGCCAGATCGCTGGCGCTGCAGTCCAGATAGCGTTTCATGAGGCAAGCTCCGATGACGTTAGCGGGAATGGATGCCCCCTCGCTCAGCGCGGCGAACGAGGGGGACAGGGTTACTTCAGCGTAAAACTTTGCGCCTGCACGTTGTCGGAGTCCAGGCCGACGAACACGTTGAATTTGCCCGGCTCCGCCCCCCATTTCAAGCTGGCGTTGTAGAACTTCAGATCGTCTTCGCTAATCGGCAGCTCAACCTGCTGCGACTGACCGGCCTTCAGCGTCACTTTCTTGAAGTTGCGCAGCTCTTTTACCGGCCGGCTGACCGACGCGGTCACGTCCTGCAGATACAGCTGCACCACCGTGGCGCCGTCGTACTTGCCGGTATTTTTCAGCGTGACGCTGGCGGTTAGCTTGCCGTTGCGCGCCATCGTCGGGCTGGACAGTTTCAGATCCGACAGGCTGAAGGTGGTGTAGCTCAGGCCGTAACCGAACGGATACAGCGGGCCGTTCGGCGAATCGAAGTAGCGCGAGGTGTACTTGCCCGGATTCTCCTTGCCGAACGGGCGGCCGGTGTTCAGGTGGTTGTAGTACATCGGGATCTGGCCGACCGAGCGCGGGAAGGTCATCGGCAGCTTGCCCGACGGGTTGTAGTCGCCGAACAGCACGTCCGCCACCGCGTTGCCGCCCTCGGTGCCGCTGTACCAGGTTTCCAGCATCGCGTCCGCCTGCTCGCTCTCCCAGCTCAGCGCCAGCGGGCGGCCGTTCATCAGCACCAGCACCAGCGGCTTGCCGGTGGCTTTCAACGCGGCGATCAGATCGCGCTGGCTCTGCGGGATCGTGATGTCGGCGCGGCTGGAGGCCTCGTGCGCCATGCCCTGCGATTCGCCCACCACCGCCACCACCACGTCGGCCTTGTTCGCCGCCTGCACCGCTTCGTCGATCATCTGCTGCGGCGAACGGGTATCGAACGCCACCGCTGGCTCATACTCGTTCAGGTAGTCGATGATGCCTTTATCCTGCGTGACGTTGGCGCCCTTGGCGTACAGAATGCGCGCCTTATCGCCCACCGCCCGCTCCAGCCCCTCGCGCAGGGTGACCGACTGCTTGACCACCCCGGCGGCGGACCAACTGCCCATCACGTCGCGCTGGCTGTCGGCCATCGGCCCGACCAGCGCAATGGTCGCCTGTTTGCTCAGCGGCAGCGTCTGCTTATCGTTCTTCAGCAGCACCATTGTTTTACGTGCCACCACCCGCGCTTCGGCGCGATGCAGACGGCTTTCGGCGTTGGTGTCCTGCGGATCGGAACCCGCCGGGCCCAAATGCACGTAAGGATTGGTGAACAACCCCATGTCATACTTGGTGTTCAGCACGTCGCGGCAGGCGCGGTCGATATCGCTTTCAGGCACCAGCCCGTCTTTCACCAGACCCGGCAGGTATTTGTCGTAGAACTCGTCGCTCATGCTCATGTCGACGCCGGAGGTGATCGCCAGGCGCACCGCGTCGCGCGCGTCGGCGGCCACGCCGTGCTTAATCAGTTCCTTAATCGCGCCGTGGTCGCTGATGGTGATGCCTTTAAAGCCCCACTGCTCGCGCAGCAGATCTTTCAGCAGCCACGGGTTGGCGGTGGCCGGCACGCCGTTCACCGAGTTGAGCGACACCATCACTCCGCCGCTGCCGGCGTCCACCGCCGCTTTGTAAGGCGGCAGATAGTCCTGATGCATGCGCAGCGGGCTCATGTCGACGGTGTTGTAATCGCGGCCGCCTTCGACGGCGCCGTACAATGCAAAGTGCTTGACGCTGGCCATCACCGAACCGGGTTTGGCCGGATCGCCGTTCTGGAAACCATCGACCATCACCTTGGCGATTTTCGAGACCAGCCAGGTGTCTTCGCCGAAGCCTTCGGAGACCCGGCCCCAGCGCGGATCGCGGGTGATATCGACCATCGGCGCGAAGGTCATGTTCAGGCCGTCGTCGCTGGCCTCCTGCGCCGCCACGCGGGCGCTGAGCGCGATGGCTTCCAGATCGAAGCTGGCCGCCAGCCCCAGGCTGATCGGGAACACGGTGCGCTGGCCGTGCACCACGTCATAGGCAAAGAACAACGGGATTTTCAGGCGGCTGAGCTGCATCGCCTGATCCTGCATCACCCGGATATCCGGCCGGGTGACGGTATTGAAGATGGCGCCGATCTGCCCTTTGCGGATCCCCTCGCGGATCGCTTCTTTCGGGTTATCCGGCCCGACGCTGATCAGCCGCAGCTGGCCAATCTTCTCTTCCAGCGTCATCTGCTTCATCAAATTGGACACGAAGGCGTCGCGCTGCTGGGCGTGAATGCCCTGCGTTATCGGCGTTTCCTGCGCAAAAACCGGGCTGAGGGCCAGACCGGACAACATACTCACCACACAAAGCCATTTCATCTTGTTTTATCTCAGGCGTGTTTCCGCCGCCAACGCCGCGGAGTTTAATCGGAGTGAAGAAACAGTTTGCCACACTCTGTTTCATCGCCAAGGGAATTCGCATCGGTAATGTTTACAAAGCATTACAGGTTATCGGCAGGTAATTCTGCAGCCGGGCGCGGCTGTCGGCGGCCTCCGTCGCCAGAAAATCGATCAGCGCGGTTAACGTCGGCGGCGCCACCGTGCGTTCAGGATAGACCAAATAATAGGCCGCGCCGCTGCTGACGCAGAGCGGGAACGGCGTTACGATGCGCTGCGCCTGAATATCCTCCTCCAGCAGGCACAGATCGCCGATGGCGATGCCGAATCCCTGCAGCGCGGCGCTCATCGCCAGATCGAGGGTATCGAAATGCTGGGCCTTGCCGGACGGCAACGCATCGGCGCCCGCCGCCTTCAGCCAGCGCAGCCAGTCGCGCCGATCGCGCGTCGGGTGCAGCAGGGTTTTGTCCGTCAAGTCCGTCAACCGGGCTGCCGGCGGCAGGAACGTCGGCGTGCAGACCGGCGTGAGGATTTCGTCGAACAGCAAGTGCGCGGTCAGCTTTTTACCCGGCGGCCGGCCGAATACCACCGCGGCGTCAAACTGCTCGGTACTGAAATCCAGGCCGTGCGACACCGAGGCGGTCAGCTCGATATGCATGTCCGGCCGTTCATTTTGCAGGCGAATGATGCGCGGCAGCACCCAGCGCATGGCGCAGGTCGGGCATTTGATGCGCAGCGCCCCCGGCGGAGCGGCGGCCCGCGTCAGGGCTTCATCCAACTGCCCCAGCGCCTGCTGTACCGGCGCCAGCAGCTGCGCGCCCTGCGGCGTCAGCGCCAAACCGCGCGCCTGACGGCTGAACAGCGGATAGCCCAGACGCTGTTCCAGCCCGAGAATTTGCCGGCTGACCGCCCCCTGCGTCAGGTGCAGCTGCCGGGCGGCATGGGTAAAGTTGAGGCGTTGCGCCACCACCACAAAGGTTTTCAATACGTCGAGCGACGGCAGGGATATCGGCATAGCGTGCCTCGATTAGGTATGATCGTAGTGCATGGCAAGTATGACAAACTTTCCCTTGTCCGCCTACGCCGCCTGATGCTTAATCGCTCAACACTTCCCTGTTTGCCTGGAGCCCATCATGCAGAGCGCCTGCTCATCCCGCTCGAAGCTGCCGGACGTCGGCACCACCATCTTCACCGTCATTGGCCAACTCAGCGCCGAACATCAGGCCCTCAACCTGTCTCAGGGCGCGCCCAACTTCGCCGGTGACCCGCAGCTGATCGAGGCAACGGCACAAGCCATGCGCGCAGGTCATAACCAATACGCGCCGATGAGCGGCGTGGCGGCGTTACGTGCTGCTCTGGCGGAAAAAGCTGAACGATTGTATGGCGCGCGCTATGACGCCGACGAAGAAATCACGGTGATCGCCAGCGCCAGCGAAGGGCTGTACTCGGCGATCAGCGCGCTGGTGCATCCCGGCGACGAGGTGATCTATTTCGAACCGGCGTTCGACAGCTATGCGCCGATCGTACGCCTGCAGGGCGCCACGCCGGTGGCGATCAAACTGTCGCTGCAGGACTTTCGCGTCGACTGGGATGAAGTGGCCGCCGCCATCAACGGCAAAACGCGCATGATCATCGTCAACACGCCGCACAACCCGACCGGCGCAGTGTTCGACGCGCAGGATATCGACCGCCTGACCGCCCTGACCCGCAACACCGACATCGTGATCCTGTCCGACGAGGTCTACGAGCATGTGGTGTTCGACGGCGATATTCACCACAGCATGGCGCGCTACCCGCAGTTGGCGGAACGCAGCGTGATCGTGTCGTCGTTCGGTAAAACCTACCACGTCACCGGCTGGCGCGTCGGCTACTGCCTGGCGCCGGCGGCGCTGATGGACGAGATCCGCAAGGTGCACCAGTTTATGGTGTTCTCCGCCGATACGCCGATGCAACACGCCTTCGCCGCCGCGCTCGCCAACCCGCAGAGCTACCTGGGGCTGGCGGCGTTTTACCAGCAAAAGCGCGATCTGCTGGCCAGCGCCCTGCAGGATTCGCGCTTTGAGCTGCTGCCCAGCCGCGGCAGCTTCTTCATGCTGGCCCGCTTTAGCGGCTTCAGTCACGAAAGCGACAATGATTTCGCCGTGCGCTTGATCCGCGAAGCGAAGGTGGCGACGATCCCGCTTTCGGCGTTCTACAGCGACGGCACCGATACCGGCCTTATTCGGCTGAGTTTTTCCAAAGATAACGAGACCCTGCTGGAAGGCGCGCGCCGCCTGAGCCAGGCGTAATTTTTTGTCCGACCATGGGAAAGGGGTACTGCCTATGAAAGCTTTGAAAACGCTGTTCGCCGCCGGATGCCTGCTGGCCGCCGGCTCTTCTCTGGCGGCGGAAAACAGCCTGCGCTTCGGTCTGGAAGCGCTGTATCCGCCGTTCGAATCCAAATCCGCCAGCGGCAAACTGGAAGGGTTCGACATTGAACTGGGCGACGCGGTGTGCGCCGCCGCGCAGTTGCAATGCAGCTGGGTGGAAACCTCGTTCGACAGCCTGATCCCGGCGCTGCAGGCGCGCAAGTTCGACGCCATCAACTCGGCGATGAACGTGACCGAACAGCGGCGCCAGGCGATCGCCTTTACCGACGCCATCTATCAGGTGCCGAACCGCCTGATCGCCAAGGCCGACAGCGGCCTGCTGCCGGACGCCAAAGCGCTGGCGGGCAAACACGTGGGCGTGCTGCAAGGCTCAATTCAGGAGATTTACGCCAAAACCCATTGGGCGCCGGCGGGCGTGGATGTGGTGTCTTACCAGGATCAGAATCAGGTGTATCTCGATCTGGCGGCCGGTCGGCTCGACGCCACGCTGGTGATGGCGCCCTCGGGGCAAAGCGGCTTCCTGTCACAGCCGGACGGCAAAGGCTTCGCCTTCGTCGGCGAGGCGGTGCGCGACGACAAGATCCTCGGTGAAGGCATCGCCTTCGGCCTGCGTAAAGGGGATGAGGCGCTGAAGAAGAAACTGGATGCCGCCATCGCCAAAGTGAAACAACAAGGCACGGTGACGGCGCTGTCGAAGAAGTATTTCGGCGATATCGACGTGACGGTGAAGTGATGGACGGGGGCGGCACCGCCGCCCCCTGCCGCGTTTAGCGATCGAACACCGAACTGTTCAGCGCGCGATCCTGCTGGTGGCGCTCCAGCGCCAATTCGATCAGGCGCGTGATCAGCGCCTGGTAGCTGACGCCGCTGGCGGCCCACAGCTTGGGATACATGCTGATGTTGGTGAAGCCCGGCAGCGTGTTGATCTCGTTGATCACCACCTGGTTATCCGGCGTCAGGAACACATCCACCCGCGCCAACCCGAAGCACTCCAGCGCGCGGAACGCCTTCAGCGCCACCTCACGGATGTGGTCGCTCACTTCCGGCGCGATCGCCGCCGGCACCACCACCTGAGCGCCCTGCTCATTGATGTATTTGGTGTCGTAGGAGTAGAAAGCGTCGCTCAGCACGATCTCGCCGCACACGCTGGCCTGCGGATCGTCGTTCCCCAGCACCGCGCACTCGATCTCGCGGCCGACGATCGCCGACTCCACCAGTACTTTATGATCGAAACTGAAGGCCAGTGCCACCGCCGCGTCAAACTCGGCGCGGTTCTCCACCTTGCTGACCCCGACCGACGAGCCCTGGTTGGCCGGCTTGACGAACAGCGGCAGGCCGAGGCGCTCGCTCAGTTGCTCAAACGTGAACCCGGCGCGGTTGGCGCGCGTCAGGGTGACGAACGGCGCCACCGCCAGCCCGGCGTCGCGCAGCAGGCGCTTGGTCACGTCTTTATCCATGCTGACCGCCGAGCCGAGCACGCCGGCGCCGACGAACGGCATATTGGCCATGCGCAGCAGCCCCTGCAGCGAGCCGTCTTCCCCCAGCGTGCCGTGCACGATCGGGAAGATGACGTCGAGCTGGCCCAGCGCGCCGGCGCTGCCCGCTTCGATCAGTTGCTGTTTTTCCTGGCCCGGGATCAGCGCCACGTTCTTGTTCGAGCGGTTCAGCGCGATCAGCGCCGGGTTCTCGGCGTTGAGCAGGTAGTTGGAGGCGTCGTTGATGTGCCACTGCCCCTGTTTGTCGATCCCCAGCAGCGTGACGTCAAACTTCTCTTTGTCGATTGCATCCACAATGTTTTTGGCCGACTGCAGCGACACCTCATGCTCCGCCGATTTACCGCCAAAAATCACCCCAACACGTAGTTTAGTCACGCCTTAAATCCTTCTGAAAAATCATGGCAAAAAAGTCGTTCATCACAATAAACGCATTGCCTGGCGGCGGCAATCGTTGTTGCCAGAATCTTCTTACGCCACAGAATGCCACATCGCGACCATCCAAAGCGTATACACTTCGTATATCGTTCATTTATGGAGACACCGATGGGCATCGTAAAAATTTCGGACGCGCTGCATGACGATCTGCGCCTCGCCAGCCTGACCATGACGCGTTCGATCAACGCGCAGGCCGAGTACTGGATCAAGATCGGCATGCTGGCGGAGTTCCATCCGGAACTGACCTACCCGCAACTGGTAAAAAAAATGATGAAAGATAATGCGCTGACGCTGAAGGAGATTGTCGGGTGAAACAGATTGTGATTAAAACGCCGGAAGAGATTGCCAAAATGCGCCATTCCGGCGCTCTGCTGGCTAAAGTGTTTGCTATGCTCGATGAGGTCATCGTCGAAGGTATCTCCACCATGGAGATTAACGACCGCGCCGAGGCGTTTATCGTCGAAGAACTGAAGTCGCGCCCGGCCAGCAAGGGGCAGTATGATTTCCCCTATGTGCTCAACACCTCCGTAGACGACGTGGTGTGCCACGGGGTGCCGTCGGCCAGCAAAATCCTGCGTTCCGGCATGATTGTCAACGTGGACATCACGCTGGAAAACGGCGGCTACATCGCCGACTCCAGCAAGATGTACTGCATCGGCCAGGTGACGCCGCTGGCTAAACGGCTGGTGAACAACGTCTATGAATCGATGTGGCAGGGCATTCGCGCGGTGAAACCGGGCGCGACCCTGGGGGATATCGGCCACGCCATCCAGCGCCACGCCGAGCAGGCCGGCTACAGCATCGTGCGGGAGTATTGCGGCCACGGCATCGGCCGCGACATGCACGAAGAGCCGGCGGTGCTGCACTACGGCCAACCCGGCAGCGGCATGGCGCTGCAGGAAGGCATGGTGTTCACCATCGAGCCGATGATCAATCAGGGTGACCGCCGCATCAAGCAGAAGAAAGACGGCTGGACGGTGGTGACGCGCGACAGAAAACTGTCGGCGCAGTGGGAACACACCGTAGCGGTCACCGCCGACGGCGTGGAAATCCTGACGCTGCGCGACGAAGAGCGTCGGGCCGGTTACGCCGAACGCTACTAAATCCGCAAGCCATTAGCTTAATAAGCTAATTGCTTGATAAGTTATTTAATTGATAGCCTCTTAGCTGACTGCGCGGCACTCCGGCGCCGCGGTTAAAGCGACGGGGATGACAGGGAGACAGGCAGCATGCAGTCAGGCAATCAGGCGTTTCTCAACCAGCTTAAGGACATCGTCGGCGGCCCGCAGTTGTTGACCGGCGATCGCAACACCGAACGGTATCGCAAAGGGTTCCGCTCCGGCGAAGGCCAGGCGCTGGCGGTGGTGTTTCCCACTAGCCTGCTGCAGCTGTGGCGCATTCTGCAGGCCTGCGTGGCCGCCGATAAAATCGTCATCATGCAGGCCGCCAACACCGGCCTGACCGAGGGCTCAACCCCCAGCGGCAACGACTATGATCGCGATATCGTCATCGTCAGCACCCTGCGCCTCGACCATATTCAGGTGCTGGACAACGGCAAGCAGGTGGTCGGCTTCCCCGGCAGCACCCTGCACCACCTCGAGAAATTGCTCAAGCCCTACGGCCGTGAACCGCATTCGGTGATCGGCTCTTCCTGCATCGGCGCCTCGGTTATCGGCGGCGTGTGCAACAACTCCGGCGGCTCGCTGGTGAAACGCGGCCCGGCCTATACCGAAATGGCGCTGTACGCCCAGTTAGGGGAAGACGGCCAGCTGCGCCTGGTCAACCATCTGGGCATCCGGCTTGGCGACACGCCGGAAGAGATCCTCACCCGGCTGGAAAAAGGCGACTATCGCCCGAGCGACGTCGAATACGGCGAGCTGCGCGCCTCGGATAACGAGTACGCCAGCCGGGTGCGCGACGTCGACGCCAACACCCCTTCCCGCTTCAACGCCGACAAACGCCGCCTGTACGAAGCCTCCGGCTGCGCCGGCAAACTGGCGGTGTTCGCGGTGCGGCTCGACACCTTCGAGAAAGAGGGCAAAGAGCAGGTGTTCTATATCGGCACCAACGACACCGCGGTGCTGACCGAACTGCGCCGCCACATGCTGAGCAAATTCGAAAACCTGCCGGTGGCCGGTGAATACATGCACCGCGATATCTTCGACATCGCCGAGGTGTACGGCAAAGACACCTTCATGATGATCGACAAGCTCGGCACCGATCAGATGCCGCGCTTCTTCACCCTGAAGGGCAGAATGGACGCCAGCCTCAACAAGCTGCCGCTGCTGCCGCACAACCTGACCGATCGGCTGATGCAGGGCCTGAGCCATCTGGCGCCGAGCCACCTGCCGAAACGCATGAAGGAATACCGCGAACGTTTCGAACACCATCTGCTGCTGAAGATGGCCGGCCCCGGCGTGGAAGAGGCCCAGCGCTACCTGACCGACTATTTCGCCCAGGCCGAAGGTGCCTTCTTCGCCTGCACGCCTGACGAGGGCAAAAAGGCTTTCCTGCACCGCTTCGCCGCCGCCGGCGCCGCCGTGCGCTACCACGCGGTGCACGCCGACAAGGTGGAGGATATTCTGGCGCTGGACATCGCCCTGCGCCGCAACGACACCGACTGGTTCGAAACGCTGCCGCCGGAAATCGACAGTCAGTTGGTGCATAAGCTGTATTACGGCCACTTTATGTGCCACGTCTTCCACCAGGACTACGTGGTGAAAAAAGGCGTGGACAGCCATGCACTGAAAGAAAAGATGCTCGAGATCCTCAACCGGCGCGGCGCCGAGTACCCGGCGGAGCATAACGTCGGCCACCTGTACCACGCCAAGGCGGATCTGCAGGCGTTCTACCGCACCGCCGATCCGACCAACAGCTTCAACCCCGGCATCGGCAAAACCAGCAAACGCAAAGGCTGGGCCGAAGACCCCCGCTAAGACCGCCCGATAGGCCCGCCGCCGCACCCGGCGCGGGCTTCCTCCCCCCAGCCTGCCTCATCGCGATCTTTCTGCGCCCTTAAAGATGCATTTTTATTGCAACTTATAAAATTCCCGATTACCATTCATCGCAAATGAGAATCAATTACAAAACTGTCATGACGGATACATGACGTCCGCCGTGGCATTCACCGCGAAGTTAATGAGAAGGAACCTACCATGAGTCAGACCCTCGATTCCGCCCAGCTGTTGGCCGCTCTGGATAAAGTGATGGTGATCTCCACCACCGATCTGCAGGGCACCATCACCTACGTCAACGATCTGTTTTGCCAGCTGACCGGTTTTTCCCGGGAAGAGCTGGTGGGCCAGCCCCACAGCATCGTGCGTCACCCTTCCGTGCCGAAAGCGGTTTATAAAGCGATGTGGGACACCATCAAGGCGGGCGGCATCTGGACCGGCATCATCCCGAACGTCGGCAAGGGCGGCGTCTTGTACGTGGTCGACACCACGGTGCAGCCGCTGTATGACGCCCAGGGCAATATCGAGGCCTATATCAGCATCCGCCGCGTGATCAACGATCTGATGACCGACTTCGAATCGGTGGAATTCGCCAAAGAACAGTTCGACAACCACTACGACAAGTAACCGCCATGGCCGACTTTATCGAACGCATCCTGATTGGTTACGGTTCGGAGTCGGGCAACGCCCGGGCGCTGGCGATGCGCCTGGGTGAACAAAGCAGCCTGCAACCCTACCGCCCCGTCGTGAAAGAACTCAACGCCATCCAGCCCGCCGATGTGGGCGAGCGTGATGCCCTGCTGATCGTCTCGAGCTCATTTGGCGACGGCGAACCGCCCGCCAACGCCGAACGTTTCCCCGACGCGCTGGCGCAATGGCCGGATCGCCACCGGTTGCGCTACGCCATCTTCGGTCTCGGCGACACCGCTTACCCGCATTTCTGCGGGTTTACCCAGGCGCTGGATGCGCGCCTGACGCAATACGGCTCCCGTGCCATCATCAATCGCGTTGACGCCGACGTTAACGTCGAACGGTTCTTCACCACCTGGCTAACGACGCTGGATAAGGTGCTGGCCGGCGATGCCCAGGCGGGCCGCGATTTGCATCTGCGCGTGACCGCCTACGGTGAAGACCATGCGTTCAACGCCGCCCTCCTCGAACGGCGGCCGCTTAGCGCACGCACGCCGCAAGCCTGGCATCTGCGGCTGAATATCGCCGGCAGCGGCATCGTTTACCGGGCAGGGGATACCGTCTATCTGTTGCCGGAGAACGACGAAGGATTATTGATCCGGCTGGCAGAGTGGCTCGGCAGGCCGGAGGCCATCGACGCACTGCGGCGCCGGGAGCTGCGCCAGATCAGCAAAACGACGCTGCGCGAACTGGCGCAGTTGGCCGACAGCGAAGAGCTCAAAAGCCTGCTCAAGATCCGTCAGCGCAAATCCCTGGAGAGTTATCTATACGGCGCCGATCTGCTGGACGTGCTGCACGATTTTTGCCCGCCGCACGCGATCACGCTGGAGAACCTGTTGGCGCTGCTGCCCATTTGCCTGCCGCGCGCCTACTCCATCGCTTCGGCAACGCGGGAAGAGAGCCTCGATCTGTGCGTGCGCGACGTACATTATGAACGCGGCGGCCGCACCCGGCGCGGCACGGCGACCGGCTGGCTGCTCAAGCACCCCGGTCCTTTCCGCCTCTTCTGCCGCGCCAACCCCGGCTTTTACCTGCCGCGCGACACCGCCTTGCCGGTGCTGCTTATCGGTACCGGTACCGGCATCGCACCGTTGATTGGCTTACTGCGCGAAATGGCCGCCCAGGGCGAACGGCGTGAAACCGTCCTGATCTTCGGTGAGAAAAGGCGCGATGAAGACTTCCTGTATGGCGAGGAGTTGGTCACGCTGAACGCGACGGGCGTACTCACACGGCTCATCACGGCATTCTCGCGCGACGCCGCCGACAAGTATTACGTGCAACACGCCATCGACGATCACGCCGATGCCGTCAGCGGCCTGCTGCAACGGGGCGCGCATGTCTACCTGTGCGGCAATCGCCAGTATCTGGAACATGCCGTGGCGACGGCGCTGGAGCACGCCTGCGGGACGGAAAACCTGTGGCAGACGCTGATTGAGCAGCAGCGGCTGCACCTGGAGCTCTATTGAGACAGGGCGGCGTTCACCGCTCCGCGCGCAGCAGCAAGGAGACGATGAACGCGCCCCCCAGCCCCGCCGTAATGATGCCGATGGGCAGCTCCTGATTGGGGATCAGGCTGCGGCTGAGCATGTCGCCGCCGGTCAGCAGCATCGCCCCCAGCAGGCCGCACATCGGCACGGACAAGCGGTGGCGCACACCTACCAGGCGCCGGGCCAGATAAGGCACCATCAGCCCGACAAAACCGATCACGCCCGTCAGCGAAACGAGAAACGCTGTAGACAATGCGCAGCACAAAAAGGTCTCGGTGCGCAGGCGCGCCACGTTGACTCCCATCGAATGGGCGGTTTGCTCACCCGCCAGCAGCGCGTCCAGCGCCCGCCAACGCAGCGCCGTAAACCCGGCCAGCAGCGCGAAACTCACCAGCGGAATGAACAAATTATCCCAACGCGCCAACCCCAAGCCGCCCAGCGACCAGAACAACACTGAACCGGCCGCCCGCTGATCGCCGGAAAAAACCAGATAGCTGGTGAGCGCGCTGAACAAAAATGAGACCGCCAGGCCGCAGACGATAAGCTGCTCGGCGCGCCTGACCCGGCTGACGCGAAACAGGATCATCACCGCCAACGCGGACAGAATGCCGCCGACGAAAGCGGACAGCGGCAACGTCAGCGCGCCCAGCGCATCGCCGAATCGCGTGATGACCAGCACCGCGCCGGCGGCGGCGCCGGAGGAGAGCCCAAACAAAAAAGGATCGGCCAGCTCATTGCGGGTGGTGGTCTGCAGCAGCGCGCCGGTCATCGCCAGCCCGGCGCCGGTCAACGCCGCCAACAAGGCCCGAGGCACGCGCAGTTGCACGACGATAGTGTCCAGCATGCCGGAAAGCGGCGCCGAATCTATCCCTAACGCCGCCAACGCCTGCCGCCATGACAGCGCGACGCTGCCCAATTGCAGGCTCCAGACCATTAATCCGCACAACGTCAACAGCGCCAGCGGCGCGAGCAGCATAAACCGCCGTGTCGGCGAGTTCATTCAGCCTCCGGCGCGTACAGCGCCCGCGCCAGCTTTTCCACCGCGCCGATGTTGGCTGGCCCCGGCGTCAGCTCCGCATACTGCAGTTTCAGATAACGATGGTGCCGTACCGCAGGCGTCAACTTCATCAACGGATGAGACTCGAGGAAACGCCGCAGCGCCTCGGCGCCTGACCCGGTCTGATAATCCAGCAGAATGATGAAGTCGGGTTCCGCCGCCGCCACCGCCTCCCAAGATGCCGTCGTCCAGCTCGCCGCCAAACCGTCCATCACGTTGCGGCCGCCCGCCGCTTCGACAATCGCCGTCGGCATGGCGTATTTACCGCTGGTAAAAGGCTTCTCTTCTCCCGAGTCATACACGAACACCTTGAGCGGCGCCTGCCCCGCCGGTCTGGCGGGCAGCGCGGCTAACCGGCGGCGCCAGCCCTCAACCAGCTCGGCGGCCTCTCGCTGCTTGCCGAAAATCTTGCCGAGCTTCAGCTCATCGTCATACAGCAGGTTCATATCGGCCTTCTGCGGCCGACCGCCGGCCTGTACGCAGCTCTCGCTCAGCACCAGCGTTTTGATGCCGAACGGCGCGAGCGTCTCCGGCGTGACGTCGCCGCCGATCTTCATGCCGTAATTCCAGCCGGCGAAGAAAAAGTCCGGCTGCGCCGCCAGCAACGTTTCCAGAGCGGGATACTTCGGCGCCAGTTCGGGAATGGCGCCCATCGCCGCCTTGAAATCAGGCGTCAATTTGTACCAGCCGGTGATGCCGGTCAGCCCGACGATCCGATCCTGCAGATGAAGCGCAAAGGCCATCTCGGCCATATTGATGTCGTTGATGACGGCGCGCTGCGGCGCCTGATTGAAGGTGATCGGCTTCCCGCAGCTTTCTACGGTGACGGGAAATTTTTCAGCCGCTGCCGCTCCGCCGGCCAACAGCAGGAGCAAGGGGAATACGCGTATGTTCATGTTTCTCTCTGGTTTATCAAGCGCAATGGGGAACTTCAAAAATACGCAGCGTTTTCCCGCTGACGGGATGCGCCACGCTGAAACTGTGCATGCCGAACACCGGCAGAATTACCGAGGTTTGCAACACCGCCGCGGGCGAGCCGCAGGCCACCTGGCGGCTTTCGTTGAGCACCAGGATCCGATCGGCGAACGCCTCCGCCACGGGCAGGTCATGCAGCACCGCAATCACGGCGATGGCTTTATGTTTTACTAACGACAGCAGCGCCGAACGCCCGGGAGGATCGAGGTGATTGGTCGGCTCATCCAACAACAACAGGTCGGGAGTCTGCGCCAACGCCCGGGCCAACGCAGCGCGCTGACGCTGGCCGCCCGAGAGCCGCCCCAACGGATGGTGCCTGAGCGGCGCCAGGCCGGTTTCCCCGATGATCTCGTCAACGATGCGTTTTCCCGCCGCGGGCCGTTCGCCATGCGGCAAACGCCCTAACGCCACATAGTCCTCCAGCGACAGCCGCAAATCCGGCAGATCGTTTTGCGCCAGAAAGGCGATGCTTCTGGCGCGTTCCGCCGCCGACAAGCCGGACAAAGCGCGCCCTCGCCAGTAAATCTCGCCGCTGTCCGGCCGCGTTTCGCCGATCAGCGTGCGCAACAGGCTGGATTTGCCGCTGCCGTTAGGGCCGATCACCGCCAGCTTCTCACCGGCGCGCAGCGTGAAATGGATGTTGTAGAGTATCGAGGCCCCGCCGTGGCCGGTCAGGCTAACCCCATCAACATGGAGGATGTCGTGAGCTGAATTCATCATGCGTTAATTGTTATATTATAACATATCAATATTTTTATCACGAATGCGCGCCCTCTGCAAAAACGAATCGTAAAGTCTCTCGCCGCACGCATGACGGGAAACGGCGGCGGGGAGCCTACCCCCTTGCGCCTCGCGCTGGCGTTAAAACTGCGTTTTTGCAGCAACATAGCACACCTTCAATTTAATGATAATGATTTTCATTATCGTTTAAGCCTCTGTGATTTTCGGTTGCGCGCCCCGCTGAACTTGGCTATGTTTGAAGCGATTGGTTTCATTCACGGTTTTCAGGAACTCACATGACCTACCTGGCGCACAGCACAGATCCGACAAACGCGACCGTTCCGGCCGTCGTTTTGCTGTGTGCTTCCTCCGCTCCACCCGCCGTTTTCTCTGTCGTTTCCGCGGTTGCCGCTTACCCGCCACGCCTTGTGGTCGTGCGCTAAGCCACACCGACTTTTACCTCCGGCTTATGTTGATTTATTGCGTTCAGGCGTAGACCGCCGCGCGCGCCGGAGCCTGTAATTTTCACGACAGGTGAAATTGATATGCGATTACCTTCTCTCTGGGCCAATGCCGGCCTGGCTACGCTGTTCGTCCTGCTTTGGAGCAGCGGCGCGATCTTCTCCCGTTGGGGGTTGGAGCACGCCTCCGCCTTCGCTTTTCTGTTCTTCCGCTGCGCCATCGCGCTGGCGGTGCTGTTGGCCATCGGCCTGTGGCAGCGCCAGTGCCTGCCCGCCGCCGGCACCCGTCGGCGCGTCGCGTTGATCGGCGTGCTGATGATCGGCAGCTATCAGATCTGCTATCTGCTGGCCCTCGAACGGGGCATTACCCCCGGCGTGCTGGCCACGCTGCTTGGCGTACAGCCGATCCTGACCCAGTTCATTACCGAACGGCGCTGCGCCGGGCTGCGCGCGCTCGGGTTGGCGCTGGCGTTGGCGGGGCTGACGCTGGTGGTGTACCAAAGCCTGATGGTGGCCCATTTCTCGCTGAGCGGCATGCTGTTCGCCTTTATCGCCTTGGGCTGCATGACCGCCGGCACTCTGCTGCAAAAGGGCATGACGCAGCCGCCGCTGGCGGTGTTGCCGCTGCAGTATGCCGTCGGGCTGTTGATGTGTGCGTTGGCGCTGCCGTTTGAGCCGCTGCGGGTCGAATGGCGGCCTGAGTTCGTGCTGCCGCTGCTGTGGATGGCGGTGGTGATCTCGGTGCTGGCGACGTTCTTGCTGTATCGGCTGATCCAGCGCGGCAACCTGGTGCAGGTGACCAGCCTGTTCTACCTGATCCCGGCGGTCACCGCTCTGCTGGATTATCTGCTGCTCGGCCACGCGCTGGCCGCGCTGAGCCTGCTGGGCATGGCGGGCATCGTGCTCGGCGTGATGCTGGTTTTCCGCCGCGCATAGCCTAAAAACAAAAGCCCCCGCGCCGTTCCACCGGCGCGGGGGCGATAACAACAACCGTTAACTCAGAACAACCAGGAACCGTACCCCCACAGCAGCACCGTCACCCCAAGCAGCAGCTCGAGCAACAGAATGCCGATGGCGAAGGTCGAGCTGGAGAAGATGAACCCTTCCTTACTGTCGATATTCAGGAAGTGCGGGATCCCCAGATTCAGCAGATAGCCCGAATAGCACAGGCCGATAATGCCGACAAACAGACACAGCCAGACGACCGGATAAAGCGCCACTACCCCGCTGAGGAACATCGGGGTCGCCACGTAGCCGGCGAACACCATGCAGCGGTGCAGGCTTGGGCGCGATTCATAACGCCGCGCCATCCAGTGAATGACTTTCCCCATGGCCGCTACGCCTGCCAGCATCAGCAGGTAGAACGCCACGGCGGTATAAAACGCGGTAAACATGTCGAGCCTGATGGCATGTCCCTCGCCGGAGAGCCAGCCCAACTGGGTGGTGCCGATAAAGGCGCAGACCACCGGGATTGCTGCCAAGAGCAACACGTGATGGGTGTATAGGTGCGAGACGCTTTCATTCTCGCTTTTGATCTGTTCGAACTCGGCGCTGGGATGCGCCAGAAGTCCCCAAACATGACTGACCATGAGACACCTCCTATCTCGCCGTAGGCCGCGATCGGCGAACGAATTTCACACCTCTGACGGACAGCTACCCGTGCGAGGATTGCGGCCACGGGGCTCTCTCCCCTGTACTAATTATAGTCTTTTGGCGAAAAAACGTGCGGAAAGCGAAAGGCGCGGCGCTTTGTCTTATACTCCCCCCATTAAACCCAGGCTGTGAGGAAGGTTATGTCATCCGCTATCATCACCCGCCAGGCGGGGATCGTCGACGTCGACGCCGGGCGCAATGTCACCGTGGTAGAACCCTGCAATCTTTACGGCTGCCGGCTCGGCGACGATGTCTTCGTCGGCCCGTTCGTCGAGATCCAGCGCCACGTCAGCATCGGCGCGCGCAGTAAAATTCAGTCGCACAGCTTTATCTGCGAATACGTTACCCTCGGCGAAGCGTGCTTTGTCGGCCACGGCGTCACCTTCGCCAACGATCTGTTCAAAGACGGCGCGCCCAACGCCGATCCGGCCAGCTGGGGGCGCACCTGCATCGGCGATCGGGTGTCCATCGGTTCCGGCGCCACGATCCTGGCGGTGACGATCTGTAGCGACGCGGTGATCGGCGCCGGGGCGGTCGTGACCCGCGACATCACCCGCAAGGGGATCTACGCCGGCAACCCGGCGCGTCTGCTGCGGGAGCTGCCGTAATGAACCCGGCCATCCGCATCGCGGCCATTGAGACGTTGCCCGACGATTATCTGGCCCGCGGCGATTTCAGCTTCACCATCGCCTGTTACGCCCTGCCGCAGTTCGACAGCCCGGTGGACAGCTGGCCAACCCGCCCGGTGGCGCCGTTTCGCAAACGCTATCCCCTGGCGCCGTTCGCCAACGAAGACAGCGTGACCTTCCTGGCTTATCGCCAGAACGACGCCGTTGGCCACATCACGCTGAGCAAAAACTGGAACGGCTACACCCTGATCGACGAGATCGCCGTCAGCGCTGACGCGCGCCGCCAAGGCATCGCCGGGGCGCTGCTGGACTGCGCCAAACAGTGGGCGCGGCAGCAGGAAACCTCAGGTATGATGCTCGAAACGCAGAACAACAACCTGGCGGCCTGCCGCTGCTACCAGCACTATGGGTTTATCCTCGGCGGCATCGATCGCTTGCTGTACCGCGCCGAACCGGAGATCGCCGATCACGAAATCGCGCTGTTCTGGTATTTGCCGTTCAATAGCGAAATCGGTTACTGATTTATCGATTGCCATTGAGGTTATGTTTACTTTTTAACCCCTACCATCGGATGAGAACTGTTATCACTTACTCTGATAAACCAGCGACACCCATGGAGGGCCGTATGAACAAGAACAAGGCTGTTTTACTGATGTTAGCTATCGCCATGAGCGGATGCGCCGATCGCCCCACCGCCGTCACCCCCGCAACGCCGCCGACCGACGCCGCCGTTTCGCCGCCGAACCTGCAACCGCAGATGGATGACAGCACCCGCAGCAAGCTGCGTGAGATCCTCGCACTGCGCGCCGGTTGGCCCGCCGCGCAGCCGCATGGCCGCACCGTCGATTTGATTTCGCGTGAATTCCTCGGCACGCCCTATCTCGCCAACCGCCTGATCGGTTCGCAGAGCACGCCCGAGCAGTTGGTGATCGACTTCCGCGGGCTGGATTGCTTCACCTACATCGATTATGTCGAAGCGCTCAGCACCGCCCGCAGCGAAGCCGAGTTCGTTCAGCGCCTGGTGGACATCCGCTATGTCGACGGCAAAATCGCCTTCCCGCAGCGCAAACACTTCTTCACCGACTGGGCGCAGCGGCCGAAAAAAGTGGCCGAAGACATCACCGCCCAGCTCAGCCCGCACGCCGTCAGCCTCGTGAAAAACCTCAATCAGAAAGCCGACGGCGGCAGCTACCTGCCCGGCTTGCCCGTCGTGCAGCGCAGCGTGACCTACATTCCCAGCGACCGCGTCGACGACAAGGTGCTGGCTCAGCTGCGCACCGGCGACTACATCGGCATTTACACCAACCTCGCCGGGCTGGACGTGACCCATACCGGCATCTTCGTCATGACCGACAACGGCCCGGTGCTGCGCAACGCCTCATCGCGCAAGGCCAACATGCAGGTCGTCGATTCACCCTTTATGGATTATGTGATGGCCACGCCGGGCATCGTGGTGCTGCGTTCGCTCAGCCGATAATCCCCCATCGCATAACGGCTATAAGCTATAGCCGTTTATGCTGAACGAGCGTTTGACTTCATCGGCGGTTCAGGCTTAGCTGTAAGAACAAAAACCAACTGATTTTATTGTTCTTTTCAGGGAGAGTTCGATGACCTTACGCTGGCGTATCACCCCTCTGGCGGCGGCCTTCGCCGCCGTCTTGGCGCTTCAGGGCTGCGATCAAAAAACCGACCAAAACCATATCAAAGTCGGCGTCATCAACGGCGCGGAACAAGACGTGGCAGAAGTCGCCAGGCAGGTGGCGAAAGAGAAATACGGGCTGGACGTCGAACTGGTCGGTTTCAGCGGCTCGCTGCTGCCGAACGACGCCACCGACAAAGGCGAACTGGACGCCAATGTGTTCCAGCACCGCCCGTTCCTCGAACAGCAAAACAAAGATCACGGCTATAAGCTGGTGGCGGTCGGCAATACCTTCGTCTTCCCGATGGCCGGCTACTCCAAAAAGATAAAATCGCTGAAAGAGTTGCCGGACGGGGCGGTGATCGCCATTCCGCTCGATCCGACCAACCTGGGACGCGCCCTGCTGCTGCTGGAAAAAACCGGGCTGATTAGCCTGAAGCCTGGCAAAGGATTGCTGCCTACCGCGCTGGACATCAGCGCCAACCCGCATCATTACCAGATCATGGAGCTGGAAGGCGCGCAGTTGCCGCATGTGCTGGACGATCCGAAGGTCACCGTCGCCGTCATCAGCACCACCTACATCAACCAAACCGGCCTGTCGCCGACCAAAGACGGCATCTTCATCGAAGATAAAGACTCGCCGTACACCAACATCATCGTCACGCGCGAAGACAACAAGGACGCGCCGAACGTGCAGAACTTCATCAAGGCCTATGAGTCGGACGAAGTCGCCAAGGCCGCCGAGAAAATCTTCAACGGCGGCGCGGTGAAAGGCTGGTAATACCAGGCGCAGCGCCACAGGGGCTCTCCCCAAAGAGCCCCTTCCCGCTCATCATCGCCTTTTCTTATCCCACCATAAGAAAACCCGATTTATCCCGGCGGCAAGCGGCGCGCATAATGGCGTTTATCCGCTGATTTTCAAGGTAAACAGACACGTGACAACGCTCTCCGCCCCCGCACTCAGCCTTCTTGACGCCACACCGGACGATATGGCCGCCGTGCTGCGTATTTACACCCAGCACGTGCTGTACGGCGCGGCCTCATTTGAAGAGCAGCCGCCGACGCTGGCGGAAATGCAGCTGCGCCTGAGCAAGGTGCGGGAGGCCGGCCTGCCCTGGCTGGTGGCGAAAAGCGCAGGCGTCATTGTGGGTTACTGTTATGCCACGCCTTATCGCCCCCGGCCGGCTTACCGCTTTACCGTGGAAGACTCGGTGTACATCGCCGAAGGGCAACAGGGTAAAGGCATCGGCAGCGCGCTTCTGAGCGCCTTGATCGTCCGCTGCGAACAAGGCCCCTGGCGCCAGATGCTGGCGATCGTCGGCGATTCCGCCGCCAACCGCAGCTCATTGGCCTTGCATCAGTCACTCGGCTTCACCAGTGCAGGGACGTTAAAAGCGGTGGGGTTCAAGCTGGGGGAATGGCGCGACACGCAGATTATGCAGCGCGCGCTGGGCGCGGGCGACAAGCGCCGCCCGTGAAGGCATGACGACGCACGATAGAGAGATAGCGTCTATAGTGAAGAATGATTTCATTAAGTTAGCGCCAATCGCGCCCCACCTTTAACCGGTAAGGAAGAAGCCAATGAAAATTATTCTGTGGATTGTCGCCATCATCTTCATCGTGGGTTTGTTGACGATTACCGGCGTTCTCAAACTGATCTTTTAATTCGTCTGATACGTCCCGCCCCTCCCGGGGCGAGACTTTTCATCAAGCCTTGAAACGCGCGCGCACGGCGCCCAGCGCCGACACCACCGCCAGCACGACACCGCCGGCCACCAGCCCGAACGCCACGTTCAACAGCGCCGGGATCACCCCCTGCAAAAGATGGCCAAACGTCGGCACCACAGTGGTGTACGAGGCCCAGTCTTCGAACAGATGATGCACCGGCGGCAAACCGTGGGTCAGAATACCGCCACCGACCATAAACATGGCGACAGTGCCGACGATCGACAGCGTTTTCATCAAATAAGGCGCGGCGCGCACGATGCCGCCGCCGAGGGAGCGCGCCACCGCGCTGCGTTTGCGGCTCAGATACAGCCCCAGATCGTCCAGGCGGACGATGCCGGCGACAATGCCGTACACACCGAGCGTCATCACGACGGCGATGCCGCACAAGACGATCACCTGCTGGCTGAAGGTGGCGCCGGCGACCGTGCCCAAGGTGATGGCGATAATCTCGGCGGACAGCACAAAATCGGTGCGTATCGCCCCCTTCACCTTGCGTTTTTCATAGGCCGCGGCGTCCTCATTGGCGCCGGGCCCGTCCGATGCCTCCTCCTGCGCCGCCTTGCCGGGGCTCAGGCTGTGGAACACCTTTTCGAACCCTTCGTAACACAGGTAGGCGCCGCCCACCATCAGCAGCGGCGTAATCGCCCAGGGCGCGAAGGCGCTGATCAGCAGCGCCAACGGCACCAGGATCGCCTTGTTGATCAGCGAGCCTTTGGCGACGCTCCACACCACCGGCAGCTCGCGGTCGGCTTTAACGCCGGTGACCTGCTGCGCGTTGAGCGCCAGATCGTCCCCCAGCACCCCGGCGGTTTTTTTCGCCGCCATCTTGCTCATTAAAGAGACATCGTCCAGCAATGAGGCGATGTCGTCGATGAGAGTGAGTAAGCTACTTCCTGCCAAAATGATTCATCCTTTTACATTCACATTTATTATTTGTTTAGCATAGCGGTTAAGCGCCATGCAGGGATATAGGATGAGAGAGGAAAACGCCAGGCCAGCAATGGCCGCCCCGCGCCGACGTTAAGCCCCCTCCCCCGCCGGCCCCTCATCGGATCCGGTAGCGGCCGCACGCGAGATATGTTGAAGGACAAGGCGATGGGCATCAAATACGCACGATAAATGCGTGCTGCCTTCAAGCAAACCAAAGGCGGTTTGGGCGTTGCCATGCTGTTCGACGAAGCGCTGCATCGCTTGCGCATTGAACAACTCATCCTGCGCTGCCGCCAGCAGCAAGGTCGGTAATCGCAGCGCCGCCAGTTGCCTGGCCGGGGCGCGAGGCGTCAACGCGTTAGCCATATTGACGCTGTATTGGCAGACAAAATCGGGGGCGGCGGCCAGCACAGCCGGGGGAAAATTCAGGCTGACCGCCCGAACGTGCCCAAACCAGCGCCCGCCGCTGAGCGCATTGGCGACAAACGGCCATTGTCGCACCTGCGCAAAACGGGCCGTCGCCGCCAGATCGCGGGCCATCCCGGAAAATGGCCCCAGCTCGGGCGCCAGCATGATCAGACTGTCCGCCTGCTGTTCGCCAGGGTAACGGGTCAGGTAGTTGAGCAACATGCCGGCGCCGCTCGAATGGCCCAGCAGGTGCCTGCGCGCCAACGGAAACCGGCGGCGCATTTCCGCCAGGATGACATCGACATCGCGCCAAATACGCTCAGGCCGCTCAACCGTCCCCCGCTCTCCCGTGGAATCGCCATGTCCGCGGATATCCACCAGACACACCGCGAGCGTCGGCTCGGCGGCCAGCTGGCGCGCAAGAACGTCATACCCGGCGGCGCTGTTCACCCCGCCGCCGTGATAAATCACGATCGCGTCTTCACTCTCGGCAGTGTGCCGATACAGGCGATAGCTCAACCCCTCGACGCAACCGGACGACATGTCCACATGCCCGCCCGGCCACTCGCCGTAAGACTTCGCTTGCTCAACATAGCGGTCAAAATCAATCAAAGCGCACCTTTCCATGATGTTATCGGTATTGCCCACGGCAGAGAGCCCTGCCGCCATGCCGATAAGCATATGAAACAACAGTAGGCGCTACCATCCCTTTTGCACGCCGCGCGCTGAGCTCAGGGCAGATCGCCCGCCGGCACATTGAGCTGCCAGGAAAGGCCGAAACGATCGTTGAGCCAGCCGAAACGGGCGCTGAAGCCATAGTCATCAAGCGGCATCAGCACCTTGCCGCCCTCCGCCAGCCGGTGGAACGCCCGCTCCAACGCTTCTTCGTTAGGCAGGTTGATGAACAGCGACACCGCCGGGGTAAAGCTGAAGTCATGGCTGATCGGGCTATCGGTAAACACCAGGTTCTGCCGATCAAAATCGATGGACGCATGCTTGATCAACCGCCGGCCGTCCGGCGTCGGATCGTAATGCTGCACCTGCATGAGCCGAAAACGCTCGAACACCTGGCTGTAGAGATCGATCGCCCGCTGCGCCTCTCCCTGGAACATGACAAAGGTCGAAACCTGACTCATAACATCCCCTCCGGCAAACGTTGTGGTATTAATGGAGGATAGCGGATTACCGTTGAAGCGGCGGAAAGGAGCAACCATGAGCATCATTCATCGCCTGGCGCAGCCGGACGATCTCAACGGCCTGTTAGCCTTGTATCGCGAGCTGCGCCCGCAGGACGCGCCGCTGCGCGCCGACGATGCGCGCCGTACCCTGCAACGCCTGTTGGACGATCCGGCGATCCGTCTGGTGGTGGCGGCGAAAGAAGAACACCCGATCGCCACCTGCATGCTGGCGCTGATCCCAGGGCTGGCGCATCAGGCGCAGCCGTTCGGCGTCATCGAACACGTGGTGACGGCGGAGCCCTACCGCGGCCACGGCGTAGCGCTCGCCATGATCGAATACGCGCTGCAGCTGGCCTGGCGCAAAGGCTGTTACAAGGTGATGCTGTTGTCGGGGCAGCAACGCACCGGCGCGCACCAGCTCTACCTGAAAGCGGGCTTCGACGGCGATCGCGAGCGGGGATTTGTCATCAGACGGCCCGAGGGCCGATAGCGGCCCGCCGCAAACGGGCGGACCGCCAGGCGGGTTATTCGCTGTCGTTCTTCGCCAGACGGGCGTCTTTTTGGCGGCGATAGTCACGGGCGGCGGCCGGGATCGGCGTCACCTTGCCGGTTTCAATCCAGCTGCGCAGACGGTTGGCGTCGGCGAAGTGGGTGTATTTGCCGAAGGCGTCCAGCACCACCAGCGACACCGAGCGGTTGCCGATCACGGTACGCATCGCCAGGCAGTGCCCCGCCTGGTTGGTGAAGCCGGTCTTGGTCAGTTGAATGTTCCATTTCGGGTTGTACACCAGGTGGTTGGTGTTGCGGAACGGCAGCGTGTAGTTGGGATCCTTGAAGCTGGCCATGCGTTCGGTGGTGGTGCTGAGCTGGCCGATCAACGGATATTGCTTGGTGGCGATCAGCAGTTTGGTCAAATCGCGCGCCGTCGACACGTTATGAATAGAGAGCCCAGTCGGTTCCACATAATGGGTATTGGTCATGCCGAGCGCCCTGGCCTTGGCGTTCATCGCTTTGATGAAGGCGTTGTAGCCGCCCGGATAGTGGTGCGCCAGGCTGGCGGCCGCGCGGTTTTCCGACGACATCAGCGCCAGCAGCAGCATATCCTTGCGGCTGATTTCGCTGTTCAGCCGCACCCGCGAATACACCCCTTTCATCTCCGGCGTCTGGTGGATGTCCACCGACAGCATCTCGTCGAGCGGCAGGTGCGCGTCCAGCGTGACCATAGCGGTCATCAGCTTGGTGATCGAGGCGATCGGCACCACCTCATCCGGGTTGCGCGCGTACATCACCTTATGGGTTTGCATATCGACGACCATCGCGCTGCCGGAAGCCAGCTCCGGCTGGGTGGCGTGCACGGCGGCGGCGTTGTCGCTGGCCAGCGCGCGCGGCGCAAAGCCTGCGCCCGCCTGCAAAGCGAGCAGAGTCAGAACCAAAACACGTATTTTCACAGGCATTACTCTGAAATGGGGGCTTGAATTCAGCGAATTATATGTGAGGGTTCAGCGCTTGGCACTGGGATTGTATGGCGGATTTGTGACAAATTCTGTCGGCCGAAAATCGGTACAGCCCGCGGGCGCTCTGGGATGAACGCCCGCGGGGAAAAAGTTACAGTGCCGGCTGCCACGCCGACTGCGGCAACAGGTACAGCCCCGGCGTTTGCCGCGCTCCCGCGCCGACGATATGGCCGATGCCGGCCGCCATCACCGCCAGCGTGACGTCGAAAGCGTTAAGGCTGTCGCCATAGCCGGCGGTCAGGTTGAACATCGAGCCATTGGCCAGCAAATAGACCGTCTTTTCATTCAGTTGGTAAGCATTCACATAAGGCATCGGCTCGTGGTGCGGCAGGCTCTTGAGGAAGCCGACATCGATCTCTTCGGCCACGTGGCCGACGTTGAGGATAAATACGCCGTCCTGCGCCTGTTGCAGATGCTGCGCCGAGAGCACGTTTTTCGCGCCGGTCGCGGTGGCGATAACGTCCGCCTGCGCGACCGCGCTCGCCAGATCCACCACCTGCCAGCCGTCATAACGCGCCTGCAGCGCACGCGCCGGATCGATTTCCGCCACCATCACCTGGCCGCCGTAGGCTCTGGCCGCGGCCGCCGTGCCCTGCCCGACCAGGCCGTAACCGATCACCAGCACGCGCTTCTCGTGCAGCGTCAAATGGGTGGTCTGGAAGAAGGTATGCCAGGCGGTCAGCCCAACCATGTGCCGGTTATGCAACCCTTCTTTCACCGGCAGATCGTCCCAATTGAAGATCGGGTAGCGCGGCGCCACGCCGTTCAACCGGCTGATGCCTGAACCGGTGGCCTCCAGCCCGGCGACGATCTGCGGGCCGTTCGGCGACTGGTGCAGACGGGTGGTCAGATCCGCTCCCATTTCGCACAGGTGAGTCGGCCGCCAGGCCAGCGCGCGATCGAAAGATTCCGACCATTCGCCGGCGCTCATATCGCGCCAGGCGTAAGCCTGCGCGCCCCGCCGTTCCAGCCAGGCCACCACGTCGTTCTGTACCGTGGTGGGGTTGCAGGTGGTCAGAAAGATCGCCGCGCCCTTGTCCAGCAGGCCGGCCACCAGCGGCGCCATTTTCAGATCCAGGTGCATATTGCACGCCAACCGCACCCCGTGCAGGTCCGGCAACGCCGCTACCGCCGCCCGGGTGCGCGGCATATGGCGCATCGCCCAGCTCAATTCGCTCTCAAAATCCTGATACATCCGTTGCTCCTCTGATGCGCCCCGCCGCCAGGCGTGGCAAAAAAGTTATCCCGCGCGGCCAAGCCGGCGGATCGCCTGCGGCGACAGGCCAAATACGCGGATAAACGCCCGCCTCATACGCTCCGGATCGCTGAACCCCACCGAGCGGGCGATCGCCTCCAGCGGTTCGGCGCTCTCTTCAATACGCCCTCTGGCCGCCTCTACCCTCAGTTGCTCGATCACCTTGGCCGGCGTCTGCCCGGTTTCGGCGCGGAACAGCCGGCCGAATTGCCGCTCGCTCAGGCAGGCGGCGTCGGCCAGATCCGCCACCGACAGCGGCAGATGCAAATGCTCGCGCGCGTACGACAGCGCGGTGCGCATGCGATCCGACGACGGATTCAGCGCCAGCAGCAGTGAGTACTGCGACTGCCCGCCGGGGCGGCGGTGATAGACCACCAGCTGCCGCGCCACGGCCGCCGCCAGGGTGGCGCCCAGATCGTCTTCGATCAGCGCCAACGCCAGATCGATGCCGGCGCTGATGCCGGCCGAGGTCCAGATATCCCCGTCGCGAATGAAGATACGGTTGCTGTCGACGCGAATGCGCGGGTAGTTCTGCTGCAGCCGCGCCGCGTGATACCAGTGAGTGGTGGCGCGCTTGCCGTCCAGCAGCCCGCAGGCCGCCAGAATAAACGCGCCGGTACATACGCTGGCGATGCGCCGCGCTCGTCGGCTTTGGTTGGCCAGGAACGCCGCCAGCGCCGGTGATTGCGCCGCCATCACGTTGCCGCTGCCGCCGGCCACCACCAACGTATCGAAACGCTCGTCGCCGCACGGCTGCGTGGCGATTTCCACCCCGGCCGAGCTGGCGACCATGCCGCCCTGCGGCGAGATCGCCACACAGCGGTAGGCCGGCGGGTCGGTGAACTGGCTGACGTTATCGAACGCCGCCAGCGGCCCGGCAAAGTCCAGCAGGTTAAAACCGGGAAAAACCACAAAACCGATCGTTTTCATGATGGCGCTTTTTGAGGGTTATCTGTCATATCAGCCAAAAATAGGGCGGCTATTATGACCCAGGTCCAACGATAAAAATGAGGCGAATATCATGTCTGAATCACTCGTGATTGTATTTCCCATCTATCAAGGCGTCACCCAGCTCGACTTCACGGGCCCCTTGCAGTTCCTGCGCCGCATGCCGGGCGCGGAAATCATCGTCGCCTCGGTAGACGGCGCGGATGTCGAGTCGGAAGGCTTGCACTTCACCCAGCTGCGCCCGCTGCCGGAGATCGCGCGCTGCGACGTGCTGTGCGTGCCGGGCGGCAGCGGCTGCACCCAGGCGCTGCAAGATGAGGCCTTCATGCAGCAGATCCGTCGGCTGGGCGCCGATGCCCGCTACCTGACCTCGGTGTGCACCGGTTCGCTGATCCTGGCCGCCGCCGGTCTGCTGCAAGGCAAACGCGCCGCCTGCCACTGGTCGATGCGCGACAGCCTGAAGCTGTTCGGCGCCGTGCCGAGCTCAGCGCGCGTGGAGCGCGACGGCAATGTGATCAGCGGCGGCGGCGTCACCGCCGGCATCGATTTCGCGCTGGCGCTGATCGCCGAACTGCACGGCGAAGAGACCGCCCAAATGATCCAGCTCTATCTGGAATACGCCCCGGCGCCGCCGTTCGAGGGCGGCACGCCGGAACTGGCCCCGCCGCACATTTACGCCAGGGTACAGGCGCAGATGGCGGAGAGCCTTCAGCGGCGCAGAGCGTTGGTGGCCCAGATCGCCCAAGGTTAGCAATCGGGCGTATACTTGCCCTTATGCGTCAGCCACATAAGGAGTAAGGAATGACCGATTTAGCCCACTATATTACGGACTACGGTTACTGGGCGTTGTTTATCGGCTGCCTGGCGGAAGGGGAAACCATCACGCTGCTGGGCGGCATCGCCGCTCATGAAGGGCTGTTGCACTGGCCGTGGGTGATCGCAGTGGTGGCGCTGGGCGGCATGATGGGAGACCAGTTGCTGTACTTCGCCGGCCGCCGGTTTGAAGGCCGCGTCATCTCGCGGCTCAAGGGACAGGAAAAGCGCATCGCGCGCGCCAGAAGGCTGATCGCCCGCCACCCGATGCTGTTCGTTATCGGGGTGCGTTTCATGTACGGTTTCCGCATCATCGGCCCGGTGTTGATCGGCGCCAGCCGTCTGCCGCCGTCGCGCTTCGTGCCGTTGAACATCCTCGGCGCCATTTTATGGGCGACGATCTTCGTCATGCTCGGTTATTTTGGCGGCCAGGCGCTCGAACGCTTCGTTACCGGCTTCGACAAAAAGCTCTCCAGCCTGCTGTTTGTCGCGCTGGCGATCGCCGCCATCCTGCTGGTGCGTTTCTGGTGGCGTAAACGCCACCCGGAGTAAGCAAACACAGCGGGCGTCAGCTTTCCTGCGGCGCCTCGCGCATCAGCGCGACCAGTTCGCGCGCCGCTTTGTCCAACGGACGATTCTTAAGCCAGATCAAATGCATCGGCAAGCGCAGCTCGTTCTTGGTGTTTTTGAACTTCAGCCGCACCAACCGCCCCTGCGCCAGCAGCGGCTCGGCCAACGACAGCGGAAAATTGCCCCACCCCAGACCCGCTTCCACCATGTTCAGCGCCATCGGCAGGCTGTCGGTGCGCCAGTAAGCCTCCGCCACCTGGGGACGCAGATCGCCGATCGGCAGATCGCGACTGGCCACCATGATCTGCCGCACGTTGACCAGATCTTCGAGAAACAGCTCGCCCGCCGCGCCGTCCAGCGCCGGGTGCTGCGGCGACAGCATCGCCACCAGCGATTCCGCGCCCACGAAGTGGAACTGTTCCGCGCTGTTGACGTTCAGCCCGCCGAACGCCAGACAAACGCCGATGCGCCCCTCGTGCAGCATGTGCAACACGTCGTCCTGCGGCGCGCTGAGCACTTCGATGTTCAGCAGCGGATAACGTTGCGACAGCGTTTTCACCGCTGCCAGCAGGCCGGCGCCGTTGATATCCGACGCCACGCCGATCGAAAGCCGGCTCTCCAGCCCCTGGGACAGTTCGATGGCATGCACCTGCAGCTGCTTGAGCTGCCCGGCGATCAGGCGGGCGTGCGGCGCCAGGGCCAACGCCAGCGCGGTCGGCGTCGGTTCACGGTGAGAACGGTCGAACAAGGCGAAACCGAGTTCCGCCTCCATGTTGGCGATGGCCATGCTGACGGCGGAGGGCACGCGCCTCAGCGCGCGGGCGGCGGCGGAAAACGAGCCGCGATCGAGCACCGCCAAAAACAGTTCGATGTTGTCGCTGGAAAAATTCATTGTTCAACCTGTCAGATTAACTGACAACTCCTGACTTTTTCTATCAATGTGATTGACGTTATCTTAGCCGCCGTCGCCACAGAGGCAACTAAAAACAGATCGGGAGAAAACGATGCAAGGCGTCAAACGCAAACTGGTGTATGTCACCGCTTATGAAATCATCGGCATGGCGATCTCGGCGTTGGGGCTGGCGCTGCTGTCGGGCCATGCGCCAAGCAGCACCGGGCCGCTGGCAGTGGTGATCACCACCATCGCGGTAAGCTGGAACTTTATTTACAACTATGTATTCGAGTGGTGGGAAAGCCGCCAGGTGTCGCGCGCCCGCACGCTCAAACGCCGCATTTTGCACGCCGTCGGCTTTCAGTTGACGCTGGTAGTGTATCTGATCCCGCTGATCGCCTGGTGGATGGGCATCACGCTGTGGCAGGCGCTGCTGCTGGATATGGCGTTGATCGTCATCATTCCCTGTTATACCTTCGTGTTCAATTGGGCATTCGACAAGCTGTTCGGCCTGCCCGCATCGGCTCTGCCGGCCAGCGAATCGGCCTAAGACTCGTTACGCGCCCACCGACCCGCTGCTGATGCCATTTTCTGCGCGGGTCGCCATTTCCTTTCCCCTTATTTCTCACCGCGAAATATAAGAACAACACCCTGTAATTTGCACGGTAATTATTATTTTGTGATTTTAATCACTTTTTATTCCTCGATATTTCCGTCTTGATAAAACATCACATCTTTTTGAATAATATATCCTTTTATATTTGGATTAAAAAATAAACACACTTGTTCACGTTTTATGCGCAGTATTTTTTGCCACCATTACGGAGAAAAGGTAGCATGCTTCGCCGTTATTTTAATGATGGCTGTATACACAATAAACAGCGGAATGATGCCACGACCTCATTCTCATGACGATTGGTCATAGCAATCGTTTGCTCTCGCTAAGAGCAGGGTTAACATAGACAGGTAAACAGGACGGATAATGCACTCACAAAAACAGTCTGCGGATGAAAAACACGCCGCCAGAAGACGCTGGCTAGACTCTCATGAATCCGGTTATCACAAAAGCATGGGCAACCGGCAAATCCAAATGATCGCCATCGGCGGCTCCATCGGCACCGGCTTGTTCCTCGGTACCGGCGGCCGTCTCGAACTGGCCGGGCCGGCGCTGGCGCTGGTCTATCTGGTGTGCGGGATCTTCTCTTTCTTCATCCTGCGCGCACTGGGCGAACTGGTGCTGCATCGCCCTTCCAGCGGCAGCTTCGTTTCTTACGCTCGCGAGTTCCTCGGTGAAAAAGCCTCTTACGTCGCCGGTTGGATGTATTTCCTCAACTGGGCGATGACCGGCATCGTCGACATCACCGCCGTGGCGCTGTACATGCACTATTGGGGCACCTTCGCCGACGTGCCGCAGTGGCTGTTCGCCCTCGGCGCGCTCGGCATCGTCGCCACCATGAACATGATCGGCGTGAAGTGGTTCGCCGAGATGGAGTTCTGGTTCGCGCTGATCAAGGTCGCCGCCATCGCGCTGTTCCTGATTGTCGGCGTCGTCTTCCTCGGTACCGGCACGCCGGTGGCCGGCCACACCACCGGCATGCACCTGATCACCGAAAACGGCGGCATGTTCCCGCACGGCCTGCTGCCTGCGCTGGTGCTGGTGCAAGGGGTGATCTTCGCTTTCGCCGGCATCGAGCTTATCGGCACCGCCGCCGGCGAGTGTAAAGATCCGGCCAAAATGATGCCTAAAGCGATCAATAGCGTGATCTGGCGTATCGGTCTGTTCTACGTCGGCTCCGTGGTGCTGCTGGTGCTGCTGCTGCCGTGGAACGCCTATCAGGCCGGCCAAAGCCCGTTCGTCACCTTCTTCAGCAAGCTGGGCGTGCCTTACATCGGCACCATCATGAACATCGTGGTGTTGACCGCCGCGCTGTCCAGCCTCAACTCCGGCCTCTACTCCACCGGCCGCATCCTGCGTTCGCTGGCGATGGGCGGCTCCGCGCCGAAGCTGATGGCCAAAATGAGCAGCCAGCAGGTGCCTTACGCCGGCATCCTGGTCACCTGCGGCATCTACGTGATCGGCGTGGTGCTCAACTACCTGGTGCCGTCGCAGGTGTTCGAGATCGTGCTGAACATCGCCTCGCTGGGCATCATCGCCTCCTGGGCGTTTATCATCGTTTGCCAGATGCGCCTGCGCAAAGCCGTGCGCGAAGGCCGCGCTCAGCCGGTGTCGTTCAGAATGCCGGGCGCGCCGTTCACTTCGTGGCTAACGCTGGCGTTCCTGCTGATCGTGGTGGTAATGATGGCCTTCGACTACCCGAACGGCACCTGGACCATCGCCACCATTCCTGTGTTGGCGGTGCTGCTGACGCTGGGCTGGTTCGGCCTGCGCAAACGCGCGCAGGAAGTGAAGCTGGAACAGCAGGCTCACGAAGAGCAGAACCCGCACTGAATCGACAAACCGCCCTCCGGGGCGGTTTTTTTATCCGCTATAACCGCCCGTAGAACGTCATTCTGGCGCTTTCCGACAGCATCACGTCCGGCTGCGCATTGTAGGCCAGCACCACCAGCATGCGCGTGGTGTCGCCTTCGGTCGGCGTCACCCGGTGCATGGCGTTGCGCCCGCGAAACAGCACCAAATCCCCCTCCTCCATCGCCAGCTGTTTGACCGCCCGCTCGCCGTCCAGCACCTGCGTGACCCCGGCATAGTTCATCTCGCCGCGATCGGCGTCGCGCAGGTTCTCCACGTATTCGAAGCGCCCACCCGCCTGCGGTTTCTGGATCAGGAGCGTGATGGCGAACGAGGAGTTGTCAAAATGCCAGCCCAGCTCCTGGCCGGTGTGGGCGTAATGCAGGTTGATCGACGACAGCCGATCGGCGTAGGGATACAGCTGCGCCTCATCCAGCACCGCGCACAGGAACGCGCGAAACGCCGGAGCGTCGTACAACGCGCGCAGCGGCGACTGCGGCGGAATATCCTCGTCGGTAATACAGCCCTTGGACGACACCACCAGCCGGTTGCGCGCATGGTCGGCCGGCAGCGCGTCGTCCTGTGGCCGTAGATACACGTTGTGTTTGCTGGTGGCGTAAAACGCCGCATGGTGCTGTTCGGCGCCTTCCAGCCGCACCGTCGCCAGCGCGGCTTCGCGCAGAAATCCCGGCAGCACCAGCGCGCCGGCGCGCGCCAGCGTTTGCCGGCAGCGGACGCGGAACGCGGCGTCGTCGATGGGGTGGGCTGACAGATCGATAATATCGGCAAGTTGCGGCATGACGTTCCCCTCGTGTGCGAAAGCCGGATGCCTCCCACTGTAGCGAATGCCGCATTGCCGCCATAACAAAAATACGTTATGGATAAGCTAACGAATTCTTAGCGATAAGCCCTGCTCATGCACTCACCGTCCCGTGCGCGCTTGCCCAAGCTGAGCGCCATTCTGGCGTTCGAAACCGCCGCCCGCACCGGCAGCCTGGCCCGCGCGGCGGATACGCTGGCGCTGACCGCCGCCGCCGTCAGCCAGCAGATCCGCCAGCTGGAGCAACATCTGGGGATCACGCTGTTCATCCGCGCCAAAAGCGGCGTCACGCTGACCGAACAGGGCGCGGACTACCTGGCCTACGTGCAGGAGGCGTTCGAAACGCTGCGCGTGGCGCAGCAGCACGTCGAGCGCCAGCGCGGCAAACAGGCGCTGACGGTATTCGCCCTGCCGGCGTTGGCCTCCAAGTGGCTGAACCCGGCGCTGGGCGACTGGCTGGCGCAGTGCCCCGACGGCGATCTGCGGCTGCACGCGACCCATGCGGCGGTCGATTTCGCCCATTCGGCGGCGGACTTCGCCCTGTGCTTCGGCGATCAGGACTATCCGCTGCTGGAAAAGGTGCGGCTGTTTCAGGATCGGGTGCAGCCGGTGTGCAGCCCGGCGCTGCGCGATCGCGGCGACTGGACGCAGCTACCGCTGATCCACGTCGACTGGGGCAAGGAGAGCCAGTTTCTGCCGGGCTGGCACGAGTGGTTCACCGCCGCCGATCGAATGCCGCCGGCGCGGCGCGGGCTGACCTATAACCTGACTTCGCTGGCTATCGACGCCGCCGTGCAAGGGCGCGGGGTGCTGCTCGGCCAGCGGCGGCTGATCGCCCGTGAACTGGCGGAAGGCCGGCTGGTCACCCTGGCCGAACCGGCGCTGCCGCTCAGCAAACCCTACTACGTGGTTTACCCGCCGCGCACGCTGGAAAAACCCGGCGCCGCAGCGTTTTTGGGCTGGCTGCAAGCACTCGCCCTCGCCGCCAGCACCTAAAATCCGCAACGTGATGTTTGCTGGCGTCAGACACAACCCTGGACGCTTAATGCCCTCGCCTTAGCCTGTTAATTTATTCCTGCCGACCGGGATCATGAACGGGCTCCCTCTTCGGTCACAATGCCACTTACTTAAGCCTCCGCCTCTGCAACTGCCACATATTGCATCGGCCTCTTATCGTACCAAATGAGGGTTATTCCATGATTTCATTAAATGATTATGCCAATCTGCGCAACTATGCCGGCAGCGAAACCGCAGTGATGCTCGAAAACCGCTACCACCATGGCGTATTTACCCGAGACGACGCGGATTCCACCAGTCAGGATAACGGTGTTACCCTGCTCGTCGACGCGCAAAACCGCCGCTGGAAGCGCATCATCAATGACGGCGATTACAGCATCGATTGGTGGCACCTGCCGGGCGATGAGCTGGATTACTCTCTGACCATCACCCGCGCTTGCAACTTCTTGCAGGTCAAAGGCGAAGAGTGGTGGCAACTGCCGATCCCGACGACCCCTGCGGGGATTACTCTGGTCGGCCCCGGCGGCGTACGCCCTTGTAAAACCACCGCCAACCTGAAGCTATGGAAAAACGCCGTCGATTTTAAGGGCACCATTCTTGATTTCAGCAGCGCGGCCAATATCGAGTGCGTACGCGTGCAATACTCTTTGGGTGCGCCGGCGATTTACAACCTGCGCATCGTCGGAGCGCCCGGCGCGGCGGCCAATCTGCGCGGCCTGTGCGTCTACAGCGATGCCTCGAACATGCACGGCCTGCCGGCCTGCCAACTGCTGGTGCAAAACGTCTGGCTGACTAACCTGCACAAGGGCATCGTCTTCGGCAACAACGCCTATATTCAGAGCTGGCACAGCATCATGGTGCGCGGTTGTGTGTGGCCAATTTGGTCGGAAACCACCGCCAACGCCGGCGAAAAAATCGTCTTCTACAAATGCCTGTTCGGCGACAGCCGAAACTACTATCAGGGCGTGCATACTTTGGCCTTCCGAGATTGCTCTTTCGATTACAGCGGCTTTAACAATGAAACCGAACAGTTGGCCAATACCGATTACGGCTTGTTTGATCTCAAAGGCGGCACGCTTGACTTTAAAAACTGCCACTTCGAATGGGGCAACGCCAACTGCCGCAACTATCGACCGGTATTTACCAGCGACAACGGCGGCACGGTAAAAATCAAAGACAGCCAATGGCACAGCGTGATGACTAACAACACCGATACCGGCAGCAAGGTGCCTTATCAATACGTTGAATATTTCTACTTCGATAAATCCAGCGATCTGAGCGGAAAATGTTATATCGATGGGTTCGATCTGGTGAACGCCGACATTAAAAAAGGCTGGTCCAACAACCACATCGAAATGAAAAAGATCGTCGCGCCTGGCTATGTCAACATGTGGCGTCTGCTCTATCTGGGCGATGGCGTCAACCATCTGCCGGAACCCACCTGGAAAGAGAGCAGTGCGCTGGCGCTGAATAATGTCTACGCCTTCGGCGGCGCACGCGTTTCGCAAACGGAAACCGCCGATTTGGCAGTAACGCTGCAAAACGGCGTGCTCACCGCCACCACCAAAACGGCGACAACGGCCGACAAGCGCATCGAGATCTACTTCCCGATCGCGAAAAATGATCTGGTGCTGTGGCGCGCCACGTTGGCAAACCTAAAAGGCCAGAACAGCCTTGATGTCACAATCGGCACCTACCAAGGAAAGTATGTGCTGAACGGCGATGCCGGCGTCACCACCTTGCTGGAAAAAGTCTGTCAGTGGGGCCGCACCGGCACAGTCACCCCGACCACTTCAGCAACGATGACCTCGGATCGCATTACCGCGCTCGACGTTGCCGAGTATTTGCCGCTGCCTGAGGGCTACGTTAATTACGCCCGCATCGCCATCGTGCTGAAAAACTTTGTCGGCAGCGCCGCTCAGCCAACCTCGGTGGACATTACCAAACTGCTGTGTCAAAAGATCGACATCGTCTCCCGCAACCCGCATAAATCCTGGTAACTGCACAGGCCCCATCAGGGGCCTGTTTTTGTTAATGCGTGGAATAACCGCCGTCGATGCAGTAGAACGCGCCGGTGGCTTTCCCGCTATTTCTTTCCTGTCCTGTTTTCAACGCATCCAACTTGGGATGCGCTTCATGACTGAAGATCGCCTGCGCCACGAAACGACACTGCATTCGAAGAGGAACGCCGCGGCGTTTTTGGGCTGGCTGCGGGAACTGGCCCAACGCTCGGCATAGCGTTCAGGTTTTGGCCATCAGCTCGCCCAGCAGCAGGTTCGTGGCGCGCGGTTGGTACACTTCATTGCCTGCACCGGGGGTGAGCGTCAGCTCGCCGATATAGAGCCTGTCTTGCGTCAGGTAGAAATCGACCCGGCAGTAGTCCAGATCGGCGGCAACGGCTTGGGCGACTTCAATCATCTCATCCCAAAAGTCAGGCTTCGCGTGCAACGTGTTGATCTGGGGAATATCTTTCTGGGTAAAAAAGCAGTGATGCGCATGGCGGTCCAAAAACTCCAGCGACGTCGGCTCCGGGCCGCCCCGCAGCAACTCCACGAACAGATAAGGCTGGCTGCCGTTAAAAACATGCACTTTATAGTCGATCAATTCACCGTCGCGTTCGATGTCCAACAGGTTTTCAACCACAATTTGCAGTGGGATCTTCGCATAGTGCTTCTCACGAAAGCGCTTCCAATACGTTATTTTTGACCATTTCTTGAGAGTGCTTGCAATCTCATCATAACTCACTCGCGCTTTATCTCTGACAATCTTAACTTGCTGCGAGGCATTATTTGTTTTGATAACAAAAGATTGAGGCAACGACAAATAGTCTTGCTCAGTGAAGTTCTCCGTTATCATGATGACCGGCGTTAGGTATTTTTCCGAAACGCGACTGGATATATAATCCCTCACCGCCACCTTGTCCGCCAACAGGCTGAACTCTTCGCGCGGGTAGCGCATTCTGTGGTAAATCCTTTCGGAAAAACTTTTAGGATTCAAAAAGTTGACAAAGCTTCCGTGAGCAAAATAATGCGACAGCTGATAATAAATAAAGTCAGGCGAAACCTTATAGAAGTATTTTACGAATTTTCTCATTCCGTTGATTCATCCATTAATCCAACATAACAAAAGACCCAGCTAAAGTTTAAATGCAATTGACTTCAATTGTAAAATATAAAAAAAGCCTTGGTGATTATTAAAGGATAAAAAACGGAATAATCCTATATCATAAGGTATTCAGGGAAGCGTCAGTGAAACTAAAGATCATAGACTTCAGCATAATAAGAAACGCTTCCTGGATGATAGCGGAAAAGACGGTATCAATCCTCGGCGTTATATTCATCACCGCCTACATGGCCAAATATATTGGGCCGGAAAGCTTCGGAAAGATTACCTTTGCCACGGCGATTTTCGCCATTACCCAAACGTTGGCGCTGCTGGGGTCGGACACCATCCTCTTCAAACGCATTAGCCGTAATCCGCGCTCCGGCGCAGCGCTGATGTTCTCCACCAACCGGCTGAGGCAAGCCTGTTTCCTGGCCTTTTCTGCGATCATCTTGCTTTATACCGGGCTGCGGGAAGACTTCACGACCTTTTACTTTTGCGCCGCCACATTCCTGGCCTCGTTTTTTTCACTCAAAGACGTCTTCGCCATTTACCATGACGCCCGGCTGGAATCGCGTTTCAATACCCTGGCCAACGTGGCCGGCTTAGCCAGCGCATTGTTGGCTCGCTGGCTGATCGTGTTTTTTGATCTGCACCTGTACTTTCTGGCCATCCCTATCGTGATGGTGTACCTCATCCCCTATCTGATCCGTCATCACCTTTATCATCGCCGCCATCCGGGCTTTTCGGCCCCCGGCCGTATTCGGCGCAAATATGTGCGCTATCTGCTCGCCAGCGGCCTGCCGTTGGCGGTATCCAATGTTTCCATCGCCATCTATACCCGGCTGGCGCAGCTGTTTTTGATGTGGTTCGTTTCCGCCGCGGTGCTGGGCATTTACTCGGTCGCCATTACCCTGGCGACCGCCTGGATGTTCGTTACCGATGCCGTCATCACCTCGTTCTTCGCGAAAATATTCGCCTATCGGCGCGAAGACGCGATGCGCGCCGCGGCCAAACTGAATGGGTTGGTGCTGGCCATCGCCTTAGCCATCGTCGCCGGGATCGTTTGGCTGGGCAAACCGGTCATCGCACTGTTGTACGGCGAGCAATACCTGGCGGCCTATGCCGCCATGGGGGTGTTGGCCGTCGCCACCCTGCTCTCCGCCCTGGGGACCGTGGCCTATAAATACATCGTGCTGTTTTCCGGTTACGGCTTCCTTTCCCGCAAAATGTTGTTGGTGTTTATCATTAACATTCCTCTGTCATACGGCCTGATTCGGCAATACGGCATGATGGGCGCCGCTTACAGCACCTTGCTGACCGAACTGCTGTCATTGACCGTACTCAACTATCTCTTTCAACGGGGTACCGTACTGAAAATGCATCTGCGCTCACTGAACCCGGCGCTTTACCTAAGACGCCCGTCGGGAAAGTAATCCGGCTGCCGAGGCGCAGCACGTAATGCGCTCACAAACGCCACAAAGCCCGCTATTTTAAGCCTACTTTTTCTCATGCGAGACACCCTGTGGACACCCAACGCTACCTGCAGCATATCGGCTTTACCGGCGTCGCCCGCCCCGATCTCCCCACGTTGCAACAGCTGCATCATCGCCACATGCTGAGCGTGCCGTTCGAGAACCTGAGCATTATTTATCATCAGGGTATTCAGCTGGCGCCCGAAGCGCTGTTCAGCAAAGTGGTCGAGCGTAACCGCGGCGGTTTCTGTTATGAGCTGAATACGCTGTTCGCCCTGCTGCTGCGGGAGATCGGTTTCAGGGTGAGCTTTATCTCCGGCGAGATCCGCGCGCGCGACGGCCATTTCGGCCCACCCTACGACCATCTGGCGCTGCGGGTGGATCTGGCGGGCCAGGCCTGGCTGGTGGACGTCGGTTTCGGCGATTCCTTCCTGACGCCGCTCAAAATCGTCGTTGCCGAGCCGCAACCGCAGGCCAGCGGCACCTTCCACCTGGAGCGGGAAGGCGAATATTACCTGCTGGAACGCCGCAACGGCGACCAGCGCTCGCATGCCAAAACCCTGTATCGCTTTACCGTTCAGCCGCGCGAACCGCATGAATTCGATGAGATGTGCCACTTCCACAGCACCTCGCCGCAGTCGCACTTCACCCAGCGCCTGGTGTGTTCACGGCCGACCGAACTGGGCCGAGTGACCCTCAGCGACATGAAGCTGATCGTGACCGAAGATCATCAACGCCACGAAACGACGCTGCATTCGGAAGAGGAACGGCGAGCCGCGCTGTGGCGGCATTTCGCCATCGATGTGGATCGTTGACGGCGCGGGCGGCGTCCTTTTATTACGATTCTGTTACATCGATTGCATAACCGCGCTTGGCTGATTGCCAGCATCGCGGCGGCAGGCATCATAGGATCATGATTCGGCAACAGAGTGCGAAAAATGATCCGTGTGATACTGGTCGATGACCATGTGGTGGTGCGCTCCGGCTTTGCGCAATTGCTCAGCCTCGAAGCAGACATCGACGTGGCGGGGCAATACAGCAGCGCGGCGGCGGCCTGGCCGGCGCTGCTGCGCGACGACGTCAGCGTCGCGGTGATGGACATCGCCATGCCGGATGAAAACGGCCTGAGCCTGTTGAAACGCCTGCGGGCGCAGAAGCCGCAGTTTCGCGCGATCATACTCAGCATTTATGACTCCCCCACCTTCGTGCAGAGCGCGCTGGATGCTGGCGCCAGCGGTTATCTGACCAAACGCTGCGGGCCGGAAGAGCTGGTGCAGGCGGTGCGCTCCGTCGATATGGGCGGCCATTACCTGTGCGCCGACGCGCTGCGGGCGCTGCGCGGCGGCGAGCAGCCGGCCACGGCGCTGGAAGTGCTGACCCCGCGCGAGCGTGAAATCTTCGAGCTGCTGGTCAAAGGCGACAGCGTAAAGGAGATCGCTTTCAAGCTCGATCTCAGCCATAAAACGGTACACGTACATCGCGCCAACGTCCTGGGCAAGCTGCAGTGCAACAGCACCATCGAGCTGGTGCATTTCGCCCTCGATCATCAGCTGCTGGCGGGGCATTGATGTCACTCCGCTCACGGCGCTGGGTTATCTCGCTGTTTATCCTGTTGGCCTGGGGCAGCGGCTGGCTGATGCTGTGGACGCTCGGTTTCTATCTGACCCACAACGGCAATCAGGCGGCGCTGTTTCTGCCCCACGGCGTCTATCTCGCGCTGCTGATCTTGCTGGGGCGGCGCTATTGGCCCGCCCTGATAGCGCCGCCGGTGCTGCTGCTGTTCTGGCTGCACGGCGAACGCCTGCTGAGCGGCTACGGCCTGCTGGCCGCCCCGTTCATCACCCTGATCCCGGCCGCGCTCGCGCAACGGGTCTGGCGCCGTTTTCCGCTCTACTGGCAACGGCTGACGCTGCTGCTGGCCGCAGTGACCGCCGCCTCGCTGCTCAATACCGCCCTGCTGTCGCCTTTCGCGCAGAGCCCGGCGATGCTGCTCGGCCTGGCGTCGTTTACCGGCGGTGTTTTGTTGACCCCGTTCGTCTACCTGATCTTTGAATTTCTGCGCCAGCAGCACCGCTACCATCTGCTGGGGCTGGACACCGCCAACCCGCCGCTGCGCGCGTCCTTAATCATCTGGTGCAGCCTGTTTTTCGTTATCGGCATCGGTACGCAGATGGTGCTGTCGCCGGAAATCGAGCGCCTGCTGCTGATCGTGGTGTTTTTGCCGAACGTGGTGATGGCGTGGAAGTTCGGTTGGCAGGGCGGCGTGCTGTCCGGCCTGCTCGGCAGCATGATGATCACCCTCGCGCGGCAGGTCGGCGTGGGGTTCGGCAATCTGGTCGAGCTGGAAATCTTTCTGGCGACCCAGGCGCTGCTCGGCATCGGTCTGGGCATTGCCATCAGCCGTCAGCAGCACCTGGCGCAAAACCTGCACCACTATCGCCGACGCCTGGAAGAAGAGTTGGCGGCGCGGCGGGCATTGACCGAAAAACTGATCCACACCGAAGAAGACACGCGAAAGAACCTGGCGCGCGAGCTGCACGATGAAATCGGCCAGAACATCACCGCCATTCAAATTCAGTCGCAGCTGGTCAAGCGGGCGCGCGATCCGGCGCAAACCCAGGCCGCCGCGAACCAGATAGGCGATCTCGCCCGGCGCATTCATCACTCCACGCGCCAGCTGCTGCGCCAACTTCGCCCGCCCGCGCTGGACGAGCTGGCGTTCAAAGACGCGCTTCACCACCTGCTGAGCGAATTCGCCTTTAGCGAACGGGGCATCCGTTGCCGTTTCGACTACCGCCTGACCGACACGCCCGCCGGCGAGACGGTGCGCTTCACCCTCTACCGGCTGCTGCAAGAGCTGCTCAACAACGTGTGCAAACACGCCGAGGCCAGCGAAGTCGCCATCGTTTTGTATCAGCAAGGCGCCATTTTGCACCTCGAGGTACGGGACAACGGCGTCGGCATCCATGCGGGCAACGCGCCGGGCTTCGGCATTCAGGGAATGCGCGAACGGGTCAGCGCGCTCGGCGGCGAACTGACGCTGGAAACGCAGCGCGGCACCCGGGTAATTGTTAACCTGCCCACAAATTTGCAACAAACCGCCGACTAACTAGGAAAAAGTCTTAGCCACTCCGGACTTTATCTCATCCCCTTTCCTTTTCACCTTCTTATAGTCAGCACCAGGGAGGCGGCTATGCAAGCACGCTCAGCATCTGAAATCGATCATCGTTACCGCGCGCTGCGCCCGCGGCTGCTGCTGTACATGGTCATCGGGTACGCCGCCTTTTACCTGACGCGCAAAAGCGTGAATTACGTGCTGCCGGCGCTGCAAACGGATTTGGGGCTGGATAAAGGAGACATCGGCCTGCTCGGCTCGCTGTTTTATCTGAGCTACGGCCTGTCGAAATTCGTCGCCGGGTTGTGGCACGACGGCCATGGGCAGCGCGGGTTTATGGGGATCGGCCTGTTCGCCACCGGTTTGCTGAACGTGGCGTTCGCCTTCGGCGAATCGCTGACGCTGCTGCTGGCGGTCTGGGCGCTGAACGGCTTCTTTCAGGGCTGGGGCTGGCCGCCCTGCGCGCGGCTGCTGACCCACTGGTATTCGCGCAACGAGCGCGGCTTCTGGTGGGGCTGCTGGAATATGTCGATCAACCTCGGTGGCGCGATTGTGCCGCTGATCAGCGCCTTCGCCGCCCAGCGCTGGGGCTGGCAGGCGGCGATGTTGATCCCGGGGGCCGTCAGCATGGTGCTGGGCATCTGGCTCACGCGGCAGCTGACAGGCACGCCACAGGAAGAAGGCCTGCCGTCGGTCGGCCAGTGGCGCCACGATCCGCTGGAGCTGCGCCAGGAACAGCAAAGCCCGCCGATGGGGCTGTGGCGAATGTTGCGCACCACGATGCTGAAGAACCCGATGATCTGGTTGCTCGGCGTCTCTTACGTGCTGGTCTACCTGATCCGCATTGCGTTGAACGACTGGGGCAACCTGTGGCTGACGGAAAGCCACGGCGTCAACCTGCTCAGCGCCAATGCGACAGTGATGCTGTTCGAGATAGGCGGCCTGCTCGGCGCGCTGTTCGCCGGCTGGGGCTCGGATGTGCTGTTCGGCGGGCAGCGCGCGCCGATGATTCTGCTGTTCACGCTCGGGCTGATGGTGTCCGTCGCCGCGCTGTGGCTGGCGCCGGTGCACCACTACGCGCTGCTGGCGGGCTGTTTCTTTACGGTGGGCTTTTTTGTCTTCGGCCCACAGATGCTGATTGGCCTCGCCGCCGTGGAATGCGGGCACAAAGGCGCCGCGGGCTCCATCACCGGCTTTCTCGGCCTGTTCGCCTATCTGGGGGCGGCGCTGGCGGGCTGGCCGCTGTCGCGGGTCATCGAAGGCTACGGCTGGTCAGGCATGTTCAGTTTGCTGTCGATCGCCGCCGTTCTTATGGGTTTATTGCTGATGCCGCTGCTGATGGCGAGCGTTACCACCTCTACCGAGAGAAGGATAAAACAATGAAAAAAACGTGGGTCACTACCCTGATAGCGTCCGGCATAGCGCTGGCGACCCTGAGCGGCGCCGCGCACGCCAAGGGCCGCCTGGTGGTCTACTGCAGCGCCACCAATGAAATGTGCGAAGCGGAAACCAAAGCCTTCGGCGAGAAATATGACGTGAAAACCGCGTTCATCCGCAACGGATCCGGCAGTACGCTGGCGAAAGTGGACGCCGAGAAGAAGAACCCGCAGGCGGACGTCTGGTACGGCGGTACGCTCGATCCGCAATCCCAGGCCGGTGAAATGGGGCTGCTGCAGCCGTACAAATCGCCGAATCTCGACCAGGTGATGACGCAATTCCGCGATCCGGCCAAGCTGAAAGGCAACTACTCCTCGGCGGTCTACGTCGGCATTCTCGGCTTTGGCGTCAATACCCAGCGCCTGAAAGAGAAAAACCTGCCGGTGCCCAAGTGCTGGAAAGACCTGACCAAGCCGGAATACAAAGGCGAAATTCAAATCGCCGATCCGCAAAGCTCCGGCACCGCCTACACCGCGCTGGCGACCTTTGCCCAGCTGTGGGGAGACGATCAGGCGTTCGCTTACCTCAAACAGCTGAACGCCAACGTCTCGCAGTACACCAAGTCCGGCATTGCCCCGGCGCGCAACGCCGCCCGCGGCGAAACGGCGATCGGCATCGGTTTCCTGCATGATTACTCGCTCGAAAAGGAACAGGGCGCGCCGCTTGAGCTTATCTCGCCGTGTGAAGGCACCGGCTACGAAATCGGCGGCGTCAGCATCCTCAAAGGCGCGCGCAACCTCGACAACGCCAAGCTGTTCGTGGATTGGGTGTTGTCGAAAGAGGCGCAGGAGCTGGCGTGGAAGCAAGGCAAGTCCTATCAGATCCTGACCAACACCACCGCCGATACCTCGCCGAACTCGCTGAAGCTCGACGACCTGAAGCTGATCAACTACGACATGGACAAGTACGGTTCGACCGACGTCCGCAAGGCGCTGATCAATAAATGGGTCAGCGAAGTCAAGATGGGTAAATAAGCCCACATTCTGCGCCTGTTGCCGGGTAAGCCTCACGGCTTGCCCGGCCTGAACATCCGGGAAACTTATGTCACATACACATGCACTCCATCTCGTGAAAAAACGAGATGCGATATCCCTTTGGGTTTTGCTTGGCTGGCTGGCGTTCGCCCTGCTGCCGAGCTGGAGCCTGGATTACGGCCTGCTGGAGTCCACCGGCGAAGAGATCCTCGCGGCCTACGGCTGGTCACACCGCAATATCAGCTGGCTTTGGTGCCTGCTGCCGAGCCTGCTGCTGTTGCGCCCTTACGCTGCGGCGGGCCGTGAGCAGCGGCGCCGCCACGCGTTCGATGCCGGCTGGGCGCTGCTGTGCATGGCCTTTATCGTTGTCAGCGCCACGGTGGCGGGACGCGGTTTAGGCTACGCCACCCTGGTGCAGTTGACCGCGCTGGGCGCCATCATGACGCTGGCGCTGACCCGCCTCGACTGGCTGGGCGGCGACCGTTTCGTTATCGGCGCGCTGGTCACCATCGTGGCGCTGATCGGCGTCTTCATCGTCTGGCCGAGCATCGCGATTTTCATTCCGATGTTCACCGACCAGACGGGCGCTTTCGCGCCGCTGGCCTTTATGAACGTGCTGTCGCAGGCGCATATCATTCAGGTGATCCTCAACTCCATCGCCCTGTCGATCGCGGTGGGCGCCGGCTGCACCTTTTTCGGCCTGGTGCTGGCAATTTACACTACCCGCATCGCCAAGCGCAGCGCCATTATCGGCCGCATCTTCTCCATCTTGCCCATCGTCACGCCGCCGTTCGTCGTCGGCCTGGGGGTCACGCTGATGATGGGGCGCTCCGGCTATGTCACCGAGTGGATGGTGGCCTGGTTCGGTTTGACCAACACCAACTGGCTGTACGGCTTTACCGGCATCTGGCTGGCGCAGGTGCTGGCGTTCACCCCGATGGCGTTCATGATCCTCGACGGCGCGATCAAGACCATTCATCCTTCGCTGGAAGAGGCCTCCTACACCCTGCGCGCCAGCCGCTGGCAAACCTTTAACGGCGTGTTCGTGCCGCTGCTGAAACCGGCGCTGGCCAACGCGTTTTTGATCGTGGTGGTGCAATCGCTGGCTGATTTCAGCAACCCGCTGGTGCTCGGCGGCAACTTCGACGTGCTGGCGACGCAAATCTATTTTTACATCACCGGTTCGCAGCTCGATTATCAGGCCGCCAGCACCCTCGGCGCCTTCCTGCTGCTGTTCTCACTGCTGGTGTTCTGCATCCAGTATATGTGGATCGGCAAACGTTCCTACGTCACCGTGTCCGGCAAATCGTATCGCGGCGACGTGCAGCCGCTGCCGGTCACGCTGGTGTGGGGCGTGATCGCGCTGCTGGCGGTGTGGGTAGCCTTTAACGCCCTGCTTTACGGCAGCATTTTCTACGGCAGCTTCACCGTCAACTGGGGAGTGGATTACACGCTGACGCTGGATAACTTCATCAAACTGTTCGGCCAGGGCATGAGCGACGGCGCGTGGCCTTCACTGCTCGACACGCTGCTGTACGCCGGGATCGCCGCGCCGATCACCGCCGCGTTCGGCCTGCTGATCGCCTGGATCGTGGTGCGCCAACAGTTCAAGGGCAAAAAGACCATCGAGTTCACCACCATGCTGTGCTTTGCGGTGCCGGGTACCGTGGCCGGCGTCTCTTACATTCTCGCCTTTAACGGCGCGCCGGTGTACCTCACCGGGACGGCCGCCATCGTGATTATTTCGATGGTGATGCGCAACGTGCCGGTGGGCATTCGCGCCGGGATCGCCGGGCTGGGCCAGATAGACAAATCGCTGGACGAAGCCTCGCTCAGCCTGCGCGCCGGCTCGCTGCGCACCATCACGCACATCCTGCTGCCGCTGCTGCGCCCGGCGATCCTGTCGGCGCTGATCTACAGCTTCGTGCGCGCCATCACCACCGTCAGCGCCATCGTCTTCCTGGTCACCCCCGATACCCGCGTGGCCACCGCCTACATCCTCAACCGCGTGGAAGACGGCGAATACGGCGTGGCGATCGCCTACGGTTCAATTCTGATCGTGGTGATGCTGGCGATTATTTTCCTCTTTGACTGGCTGATCGGCGAGGCACGCATCTCCCGTTCAAAAGCCAAAAACCAGGCGTAATGGAGCCCATGATGAGCCAGAAAAATTTCGTTGAACTGCGTAACGTCTCCAAACGGTTCGGCAGCAACACAGTAATCGATAACATCACGCTCACCATCCCACGGGGGCAAATGGTGACGCTGCTCGGCCCTTCCGGCTGCGGCAAGACCACCATTTTGCGCCTGGTCGCCGGGCTGGAAAAACCGAGCGACGGGCAGATATTCATTGATGGTGAAGACGTCACCCATCGTTCCATCCAGCAGCGTGACATCTGCATGGTATTCCAGTCTTATGCCCTGTTCCCGCACATGTCGCTGGGGGAGAACGTCGGCTATGGCCTGAAGATGCTCGGCATTCCGCGCGCCGAAGTGAAAGCGCGCGTGCAGGAAGCGCTGGCGATGGTGGACTTGGCGGGGTTCGACGATCGCTATGTCGATCAGATCTCCGGCGGCCAACAGCAGCGCGTGGCGCTAGCGCGCGCGCTGATCCTCAAGCCGAAAGTGCTGCTGTTCGACGAGCCGTTGAGCAACCTCGACGCCAACCTGCGCCGCAGCATGCGCGAAAAGATCCGCGAGCTGCAAAAGCAGTTTGATATCACGTCGCTGTACGTCACCCACGATCAGAGCGAGGCTTTTGCAGTCTCCGACACCGTACTGGTGATGAACAAGGGGCATATCATGCAGATGGGCTCGCCGCAGGATCTCTATCGGCAGCCCGCCTCGCGCTTTATGGCGAGCTTTATGGGGGACGCCAACCTGTTCCCGGCCAGCTTCAGCGCCGATCATGTCGATATCAGCGGCTATCGCCTGCCGAGCCCGGCGCACTTTGCCGCCCAGGGCGCCGGCACGGTGGGCGTGCGGCCGGAAGCGATCACGCTGAGCGAGCATGGCGATGAAAGCCAGCGCTGCGAGATCCAGCATGTCGCCTACATGGGGCCGCAGTATGAGGTGACGGTGGCGTGGCACGGGCAACAGATTTTGCTGCAGGTTAACGCCACCCGCCTGCAACCGAACGTCGGCGAGCAGTATTATCTGGAAATTCACCCCTACGGCATGTTTATGCTGGCGGACGCGGCATAGTCGGCCTCACGCTTAAGGGGTAGAATAACGGCCATCCCGAACGGGATGGCCGAAAATAATCGCCAAAAACACCGTATTTATCTATTTTTACAATTCCACCCAAGTCCTTGTTCAGCCGAAAAATAAATATAGCCACACCCACTCAAAAATAACCACCCAGACCACTCAGGGTGATATTTTTATTTAAATAGGGTAAGCTTGATCCCGCAGTCGAAATTATTTAACGGCCAACTCAAGGAGAAATTCATGAGCAACAATGCAAATGCACAGGCGCAGCTGGATAATTTACGCAATGTCGCTTCCCAGCTGAAGGAAATGCGCCACTACGCGCAGTCGAATATCGAGACGCTCTCCGCACACTGGCTGGCCTTCGATCAGGGGGAATGCAAAAATAAGGCATTCGCCGAAGCCATTAACGACCTATTGAATAAACAGGGCGCCTGTCTGGAAGGACTGGAAAAAACCATTCAGGATATCGAGATAGAATTAAACCGTCTTGATAAAGCCGCCTGATAATGCCGATTTAAATAAACCCGCCACGCGCGGGTTTATTTTCAGCTGCGGCAGATGACGCGCGCAATATCCCCGGACGTCGTCAACGCGCGTATTTCGCTGAACAGTTCAGTTGCTTCATCATATTCTTTACGCAAATAACCCAGCCACTGTTTAATGCGCGCCACGTGATACAGGCCGGTGTCGCCCTGCTTTTCCAGATGGACGTATTTTTGCAGCAGCTCAACCACCTGCGGCCAGGGCATGCGCGGTTCGTTATATTTCACCACCCGGCTCAGGTTCGGCACGTTGAGCGCGCCGCGCCCCAGCATGATGGCGTCGCAGCCGGTCGTCTGCAGGCAATCCTGCGCGCTCTGGTAATCCCAGATCTCGCCGTTGGCGACAACCGGGATGCTCAGCCGCTGACGGATCTCGCCGATCGCCGCCCAGTTGATGCGATCCGCCTTATAGCCGTCCTCTTTGGTGCGGCCGTGCACCGTCAGTTCGCTGGCGCCCGCCTGCTGCACCGCATCGGCGATTTCAAAGCTGCGATTGGAAGAGTCCCAGCCCAGGCGCACCTTCACCGTGACCGGCAGATGGGCCGGCACCGCCGCGCGCATCGCTTTGGCGCCCTGGTAGATCAATTCCGGATCTTTGAGCAGCGTCGCCCCGCCACCGCTGCCGTTCACCAGCTTGGACGGGCAGCCGCAGTTGAGATCGACGCCGTAAGAGCCCAATTCCACCGCGCGCGCGGCGTTCTCCGCCAGCCACTGCGGGTACTGCCCCAGCAGCTGTACCCGCACCAGCGTGCCCGACGGCGTGCGGCTGGCGTGACGCAGCTCCGGGCACAGCCGATAGAACGACTTGGCCGGCAGCAGCTGATCGACCACGCGCAAAAATTCGGTGATGCACAGATCGTAGTCGTTCACTTCGGTGAGTAACTCACGCACCAAAGAGTCGAGAACGCCCTCCATCGGAGCCAATAATACGCGCATGACCAATCCCAGCTAAAAAAAGACCCGCAATAATACGGGTGAATGCCCGCGCCAGACAAGCCTCTGCGGGCATTAAAAACGCCATCAGCCCAGCCGACGGATCGGTTGACCGGCGAGAAACGCCGCAATGTCCTCGACCGCCTCGGTGAAGTAGGCGCGGTAGTTATCGTCCGCCACGTAACCCACATGCGGCGTCGCCAGCACGTTGGGCAGTTGACGAAACACATCGTCGGCCGGCAGCGGCTCCGTCTCGAACACGTCCAGCCCGGCGCCGGCAATCTTCCGCTGTTGCAGCACGTCCACCAGCGCCGCCCGATCGACGATCCCCGCGCGCGAGGTGTTGATCAGGTAAGCGGTGGGTTTCATCGCCGTCAATTCGTCCCGCCCTACCAGCCCGCGGCTGCGATCGCTCAGCACCAGGTGAATGGAGACAAAATCGCTCTGCTCGAACAGCGCCCGTTTGGACGGTGCCAGCAGTGCGCCCTCCTGCGCTGCCCGTTCCGCCGTCAGGTTCTGGCTCCAGGCCAACACCCGCATGCCGAACGCCTGTGCCACCCTGGCCATTTGGCCGCCGATCTTGCCCAGCCCCAGCAGCCCCAGCGTCTTCCCCTGCAGCGTGACGCCCAAGCCCAGCTGCCACGGGCCGTTGTTCCGCAGCCCGGCGCTTTCCGGCACGATATGCTTGGCCAGCCCGAGCAGCAGCGCCCAGGTCAACTCCATCGGCGCCGCCGACCCGCTGCGGGTGCCGCACACCACCACGCCGCGCTCGGCGGCGGCGGCCAAATCGATAGCGGCATTGCGCATGCCGGAGGTGATCAGCAGCTTCAGCTGCGGCAACCGCGCCAGCAGCGAGGCGGTTATCGGCGTGCGCTCGCGCATGATGACCAGAATGTTGCATTCCTGCAGATGCACCGCCAGCTCCGCCTCATCGGTAAAGTGCGCGCTGATGGCGGACACCTCCACCCGATCGGCCAGCGCTGACCAATCCGCCATGTTGAGCGCCACCTGCTGGTAATCATCAAGAATTGCGCACTTCAATTTCATCTCCGTCTCCTGGAATGTAGGGGTAGCCACCGTCCAGCCTAGTACGAAAATGCCGTTCCGCCAGGCAAAAAAAAAAGCCGCCCATACAGGCGGCTTGCTTTTGCGCAATCGGGCTTATTCGGCCGGTTTGCGGTTGCGCGGGCGACGCGAGGCCGGCGCGCCGGAACGGCGCTGGCCGTCACCCTGCGGGCGAGCGTTGCCGTTACCGTTGCCACGGTTTTCACGCTGGCCGCCGTTGGCGTTACTGCTGCGCTGACCGCCGCCGTTACCGGAACGCTGGCCACCGCCGTTGCCGCGCGGCGCGCCGCGTCCGCCACCCTGGCGGCCGTTGATGATCGGCTCGGCCTTGATGGTCGGATCCGGCTCGTAGCCCGGCAACGCAATGCGCGGAATTTCACGCTTCAGCAGACGCTCGATGTCGCGCAGCAGCTTGTGTTCATCCACGCACACCAGCGAGATGGCTTCGCCGGTACGCTCCGCGCGGCCGGTGCGGCCGATGCGGTGCACGTAGTCTTCCGGCACGTTAGGCAGCTCGTAGTTCACCACGTGCGGCAACTGGTCGATATCCAGACCGCGCGCCGCAATGTCGGTCGCCACCAGCACGCGGATGCGGCCGTCTTTAAAATCGGCCAGCGCACGGGTACGGGCGCCCTGGCTCTTGTTGCCGTGGATCGCCGCAGCGGTGATGCCGTCTTTGTTCAGCTGTTCCGCCAGGTGGTTGGCACCGTGCTTGGTGCGGGTAAAGACCAGCACCTGTTTCCAGTCGCCTTCGCCGATCATCTGCGACAGCAGTTCCCGCTTACGCTTCTTGTCGACGAAGTGCACGCTCTGCTCGATCTGCTCGGACGCGGTATTGCGGCGAGCCACTTCCACCGAGGCCGGGTTATGCAGCAGTTTGTTGGCCAGCGCCTTGATGTCGTCGGAGAAGGTGGCGGAGAACAGCAGGTTCTGGCGCTTGGCCGGCAGCTTGGCCAGCACGCGACGGATGTCATGGATAAAGCCCATGTCCAACATGCGGTCCGCTTCGTCCAGCACCAGAATCTCGATTTTGGACAGGTCAACCGCGTTCTGATGTTCCAGATCCAGCAGACGCCCCGGCGTCGCCACCAGGATATCGACGCCGCCGCGCAGCTTCATCATCTGCGGGTTGATGCTCACGCCGCCAAACACCACCAGCGAACGCAGGCGCAGGTGTTTGCTGTAGGCATCGACGTTTTCGCCGATCTGCGCCGCCAGCTCACGGGTTGGCGTCAGGATCAGCGCGCGCACCGGGCGACGGCCTTTGACCGGATGGTCATGCTTGCTCAGCAGCTGCAACAGCGGCAGGGTAAAACCGGCGGTTTTACCGGTGCCGGTCTGGGCGCTGGCCATCAGGTCACGACCTTCCAGCACGACAGGGATAGCCTGACGCTGAATTGGCGTCGGTTCGCGATAGCCCTGTTCTTCAACAGCGCGCACAATTTCAGCACTTAAGCCGAGGGTTTCAAATGACATAAAGAGAAAAACTCCAGATCCCCCCTAACCTAACAGTGTTCGGTGCAGTTTCCTGGGAGGATGATCAGACGGGGCATTAAGCATGACCACGAGGGATTGGCACAAACTGCAGTGCACCAGGCGGCGATTGTAACAGAAGTCGCGCAATAAAAAGCACTTTTACGTGCAGAGAGCACAATCTGCCGTAAATTCAGCATTATCTGAAGTCGGTCACATAACTCATTGTGGTTAGCGGTTGCGTTTTAAACAATCTGGCATAAAGTTAATCATATGATTGATTAACTTTGAGCGTGACCTATGCCAGCTTCCGTCCCTCATCAGGCCGCCAGCCGGGCGCGCGGCGAGCAAACGCGCCGGCAACTGCTCGCCGCGGCGACCGACCTGTTCGGTGAATATGGCCTGCAGGGCGCCACCACCCGCGATATCGCCCAGCGCGCCGGCCAGAATATCGCCGCCATCACCTACTACTTCAGCTCCAAAGAGGGGCTGTATCTGGCCGTGGCGCAGTCGCTCGCCGATTTCATCCAGCAGGCGTTCGCCCCGCTGGCCGAAGAGGTCGATCGCTTTGGGCAGCAGCCTGCCGCACAGCGATCGCCCGACGCGGCGCTGCGTTTGCTGCAGCGTGGCCTACTGGCCTTCAGCGAGCTGATGACCCAGCCGCACACGCTGAATCTGAGCAAAATCATGTCGCGCGAACAGCTCGCCCCAACCGACGCCTACCCGCTGATCCACCGCCAGGTGATCGCGCCGATGCACGAACGGCTGTGCCGCCTGCTGTCGGCCGCCACCGGCATCGACGAACGCGCCGCCCGCCTCGTGTTGCATACCCATGCGCTGATTGGCGAGGTGCTGTCGTTCCGCGTAGCGCGGGAGACCATCCGCCGTCAGGCCGGCTGGCAAGAGATTGGTGAGGGCGAAGCGGCGCAAATCGCGGCGGTGCTGAGCGAGCATATCGAGATTTTAGTTATTGGGCTGCGCCAACGTCACGGCGCGTAAATTCAGGCAGGGAGTGTTATGAACAAAAAACGCAGTGCCTTGATCGTGTTGTTGATTCTGCTGATCGCGGCCGTCGCTTACGGGGTATGGCATTACCAACAGCAGCAAGAGCGGCCGCTGACGCTGTACGGCAACGTCGATATCCGCACGGTCAACCTCGGCTTTCGCGTCGACGGCCGCCTGGCGTCGCTGACGGTGGATGAAGGCGATACCGTTCAGCCGGGCCAGCTGCTCGGCAAACTGGACGATGCTCCCTACCGCAACGCGCTGCAACAGGCCGAAGCCAACGTCGGCAGCGCGCGCGCCAAACTGTCGCTGCTGCAGGCCGGCTATCGCAGCGAAGAGATAGCCCAGGTGCAGTCAGAAATGGCGCAGCGCCAGTCCGCTTTCGCCTACGCCGACAGTTTCCTGAAGCGCCAGCAAGGGCTGTGGGCGAAAAACGCCACCTCCGCCGACGCGCTGGAGGATGCGCGCACCGCCCGCAACCAGGCGCAGGCCAACCTGCAAGCGGCGAAAGACAAACTGTCGCAATACCGCAGCGGCAATCGCCCGCAAGAGATTGAACAGGCCAAGGCCGAGGTGGCGCAAAGCGAAGCGGCGTTGGCGCAGGCGCAATTGAACCTGCAAGACGCCACGCTGCTCTCCCCTTCCGCCGGCACGGTGCTGACCCGTGCGGTAGAGCCGGGCACCATGCTCGGCGCCGGCGGCACGGTGTTCACCCTGTCGTTGACCCGGCCGGTGTGGGTGCGCGCCTACGTCAACGAAACCAGCCTGAACCAGGCGGTGCCCGGCACCGAGCTGGAGATCTACACCGACGGCCGCCCCGGCAAGCCTTACCACGGCAAGATCGGTTTCGTCTCGCCGACCGCGGAATTCACGCCGAAAAGCGTTGAAACGCCGGATCTGCGCACCGATCTGGTGTACCGCCTGCGGGTGATCGTCACCGACGCCGACGATGCGCTGCGTCAGGGCATGCCGGTCACCCTGCGCTTCGCCAAACCCTGAGGCCGGCCATGGAACAGGCGCACACCATCGAGTTGGTAGGGCTGGAAAAGCGCTTCCCGTCGCTTGAGAAACCGGCGGTCGCCAGCCTGACCACCACCCTGCGCAGCGGCGCGGTCATCGGGCTGGTCGGCCCGGACGGCGCCGGCAAAACCACCCTGCTGCGCATGCTGGCCGGGCTGCTGAAGCCAAGCAGCGGCAAACTGCGGGTCGCCGGGCTGGATCCGATCGGCCAGGATCGCCAACTGCATGCGATCCTCGGCTACATGCCGCAGAAATTCGGGCTGTATGAGGATCTGACGGTGATAGAGAACCTGACGCTGTACGCCGATCTGCGCGGCGTCACCGGCGATCTTCGCCGCCAGACCTTCGAACGGCTGCTGAAATTCACCGATCTGACCCGCTTCACCGGGCGTCTGGCGGGCAAGCTGTCCGGCGGCATGAAGCAAAAACTGGGACTGGCCTGCACGCTGGTGGGCGAACCCCAGGTGCTGCTGCTGGACGAACCGGGCGTCGGCGTCGATCCGATCTCGCGCCGCGAGCTGTGGCGCATGGTGCACGAGCTGGCCAATGACGGCATGTTGATCCTGTGGAGCACCTCTTATCTCGACGAGGCCGAGCAGTGTCGCGAAGTGCTGCTGCTCAACGAGGGCGAGCTGCTGTTCAGCGGCGCGCCGCAGGATCTGACCCAGCGCATGGCCGGACGCACGGTATTGATCGCCGCGCCGCCCGGCAGCCATCGATCGTTGCTGCAGCGGGCGATCTGCCTGCCGGCGGTCACCGACGGCGTGATCCAGGGCAAGTACCTGCGCCTGATCCTGAAAGAAGGCGAAGATCATCGGCAGCTGCTGCAGACGCTGGATCTGCCGGACGCCGAACTGGACGAAGCGGATCCGCGCTTCGAGGATGCGTTTATCGATCTGCTCGGCGGCGGCCCCAACCATCGCTCGGCGCTGGCGGAGATCATGCCGACCGTTGACGGCAAAGGCGGTGAAACGGTGATCGAAGCGGTGCAGTTGACCAAGAAATTCGGCGATTTCGCCGCCACCGATCACGTCGATTTTCAGGTACGGCGCGGCGAAATCTTCGGCCTGCTCGGCCCGAACGGCGCCGGCAAGTCCACCACCTTCAAAATGATGTGCGGCCTGCTGGTGCCGTCCGGCGGCAAGGCGCTGGTGCTGGGGATGGATCTGAAGACCAGTTCCGGCAAGGCGCGCCAACGCCTCGGCTACATGGCGCAAAAATTCTCGCTGTATGGCAACCTGACGGTGGCGCAGAACCTGAAGTTCTTCTCCGGGGTCTACGGCCTGAGCGGCAAGGCGCAGCGCGACAAAATCGACGAGATGTCCCGCGCCTTCAACTTCGCGCCGATCCTCGATCAGACGCCGGATGCCCTGCCGCTCGGCTTCAAGCAACGTCTGGCGCTGGCCTGCGCGCTGATGCACGAACCGGATATTCTGTTCCTCGACGAACCGACCTCCGGTGTCGATCCGCTGACGCGGCGCGAGTTCTGGCTGCACATCAACGGCATGGTCGACAAGGGCGTCACGGTGATGGTGACCACCCACTTTATGGACGAGGCGGAATACTGCGACCGCATCGGCCTGGTGTATCGCGGCAAGATCATCGCCGCCGGCACGCCGGACGATCTCAAACAACAGGTAGCGCGCGACGACAACCCCAACCCCTCGATGGAACAGGCGTTTATCGAACTGGTGCAGGGCTACGACGAGGAGGAACCGCGGTGAGCAACAACCGAGCCCCAATCGACGACGGCGGCTTCTCCTGGCGCCGACTGCGCGCGCTGTGCCTGAAGGAGACGCGGCAAATACTGCGCGATCCCAGCAGCGGCCTGATCGCCTTCGTTATCCCGCTGATGCTGCTGTTTATCTTCGGCTACGGCATCAACCTGGACTCCAGCAAGCTGCATCTGGGCATTCTGATGGAGCAACAGAGCGAAGACGCGCGCGATCTGGCCCAGGCGTTCGCCGGTTCGCCCTATATCGAACCGACCATCAGCGACAACCGCCGGCAGTTGATCCAGCAGATGCAGGCCGGCACGATCCGCGGCCTGGTGGTGATCCCGGTGGATTTCGACCAGCGCATGGCGCGCCCGCACGACAGCGCCCCCATCCAGGTGATCACCGACGGCAGCGAGCCGAACACCGCCAACTTCGTGCAGGGCTATGCCCAGGGCGTATGGCAAGTTTGGCAGCAGCAGCGCGCCGCCGATCGAGGGAGCAACGACAAGCCGCTGATTGACGTGCAGATGCGCTACTGGTTCAACCCGGCGGCCATCAGCCGGCACTACATCATTCCCGGCGCCATCACCATCATCATGACGGTGATCGGCGCCATTCTCACCTCGCTGGTGATCGCCCGCGAATGGGAGCGCGGCACCATGGAAGCCCTGCTCTCCACCCAGGTGACGCGCAGCGAGCTGCTGCTCTCCAAGCTGATCCCGTATTACTTCCTCGGCATGATCGCCATGGCGCTGTGCATGGCGGTGGCGGTCTGGGTGCTCGGCGTGCCCTATCGCGGTTCGCTGCCGATCCTGCTGCTGATCAGCAGCCTGTTCCTCGCCAGCACCCTCGGCATGGGCCTGCTGATCTCCACCCTCACCCGCAACCAGTTCAATGCGGCGATGGTGGCGCTGAACGCCGCCTTCCTGCCGTCGATCATGCTGTCCGGCTTCATCTTCCAGATCGACAGCATGCCGGCCATCGTACGCGCGGTGACCTACATCATTCCCGCGCGTTACTTCGTCAGCACGCTGCAAACGCTGTTCCTGGCGGGCAACGTCGGCACCGTGCTGGCGATCAATCTGCTGTTCCTGATCGCTTCCGCCGTGGTGTTCATCGGCCTGACGGCCTGGAAAACCCAGCGCCGGCTGGATTGAGGAGAAAGAGCGATGTTTCATCGTCTGTTGACGCTCATCATCAAGGAAATGCAGGCGCTGCTGCGCGATCCGCAAACCCGCGCCATCCTGATCATGCCGGTGATCCTGCAGGTGCTGCTGTTCCCGTTCGCCGCGACGCTGGAAGTCACCAACGCCACCATCGCGGTCTACAGCGAGGACAGCGGCCAGGCCTCGGTGGAGCTGACCCAGCGCTTCGCCAAGGCCAAAGCCTTCTCCCATGTCCTGCTGCTGCGCAATCCGCAGGAGATAAAGACCACCATCGACAACCAGCGGGCGCTGCTGCTGATCCGCTTCCCGGCGCAGTTCTCGCGCGATATCGCCACCGGCAACACCGCGCCGCTGCAGCTGCTGCTCGACGGGCGCAACTCCAACAGCGCGCAGATCGCCGCCAACTACGTGCAGCAGATCGTGCAGGAATATCAGAACGAGCTGCTCGGCAACCGCGCGAAACCCAACAACAGCGAACTGGTGGTACGCAACTGGTATAACCCGAATCTGGACTACAAATGGTTCGTGGTGCCGTCGCTGATCGCCATGATCACCACCATCGGCGTGCTGATCGTCACCTCGCTGTCGGTGGCGCGCGAGCGCGAACAGGGCACGCTGGAACAGCTGCTGGTCTCGCCGCTCACCACCTGGCAAATCTTTATCGGCAAGGCGGTGCCGGCGCTGATCGTCGCCAGCTTCCAGGCCAGCATCGTGCTGTTGATCGGCATCTTCCTGTACCAGATCCCGTTCGCCGGATCGCTGCTGCTGTTCTACGCCACCATGCTGATCTACGGGCTGTCGCTGGTCGGTTTCGGCCTGCTGATCTCGTCGCTGTGCGCCACTCAGCAGCAGGCGTTCATCGGCGTGTTCGTGTTCATGATGCCGGCGATCCTGCTCTCGGGTTACGTCTCGCCGGTGGAGAATATGCCGGTGTGGCTGCAGGATCTGACCTGGGTGAATCCGATACGCCACTTCACCGACATCACCAAGCAGATCTACCTGAAGGACGCCAGCTTCAGCATTATCTGGCGCAGCCTGTGGCCGCTGCTGGTGATCACTGCCACCACCGGCAGCGCCGCCTACGCGCTGTTCCGCCGCAAGATCGCATAAAAAAAGCTCTGCATGTCACATGCAGAGCCCGGTAAGTCCTGTGGATTTCAAGCTACTGCTTGAAAGGCCATGGATTTAGCGACGGTTGCCGAAGATACGCAGCAACATCAGGAACAGGTTGATGAAGTCAAGATACAGCGTCAGCGCGCCGACGATGGCGTACTTGCGGAAGCTGTCTTTATCATCGGCGTTCAGCTGCTCGCCCATCGCCTTGAGTTTTTGCGTGTCGTACGCGGTCAGGCCGACGAACACCACCACCCCGATGTAGGTAATCGCCCACATCAGCGCGGTGCTTTTCAGCCAGATGTTCACCAGCGAGGCCAGCACGATGCCGATCAGCGCCATGAACAGCATGCTGCCGAAGCCGCTCAGATCGCGCTTGGTGGTGTAACCGTACAGGCTCATGGCGCCGAACATGCCGGCGGTGACCACGAAGGTGCTCATTATTGAGACACCTGTATACATCAAGAAAATACTCGACAGCGTTAGCCCGGTCAGCGCCGAGTACAGCATGAACAGCGAAGTGGCCACCGTGCCGCTCAGGCGGTTGACCATGCCCGAAATCACGAACACCAGCGCCAGCTGAGCAATGATCAGACCGATGAAAATAAGCTGGCTAGAGAATATAACTGCTTGTAGCTGTTGATTTTGTGCGACATACCAAGCAACGAACGCCGTCAGCAGCAGACCGCAGGTCATCCAGCCGTAAACCTGCGCCATGTAGGCCTGAATGCCGCTGTTGGCACGTTCGACGATTGAACCATTAGAGCGTGGATATCGGTCCATGACGGTTACCTTTTGCGTTGTAAACAAGATTCCGAAGCCCCGTAAACGGGGCTTCGCCTGCTATAAGCGTACCACAGAATAGGCCGCGCGAAAGCGGCAAAGGTCTTGATTTGTTTCCGCTGTTGAGGCGTTATTTAGCCGCGTCGTGCCAGCGCTGCGCGGCCTGACGATCGCTGTCGCGAGCGTCCACCCAACGATCGCCCTGGCCGGTCGCTTCGCGCTTCCAGAACGGCGCGCGGGTCTTCAGGTAGTCCATGATGAACTCGCTGGCGGCGAACGCCATGCCGCGGTGCGCGCCGGTCACGCCGACGAACACGATCTCGTCGCCGGGATACAGCGCGCCGACGCGGTGGATCACCGTCACGCGCTGCAGCGGCCAACGGCTGCGCGCCTCGGCCACGATCTCCGCCAGCGCCTTCTCGGTCATGCCGGGGTAGTGTTCCAGCGTCAGCGCGCTGACGTCGTCCCCGAGGTTATGGTTGCGCACCTTGCCGGTGAAGGTCACCACCGCGCCGTCGGCGTCGCACTGCGCCAGCCACTGATACTCGTCGCCGACGTTGAACGGCGCTTCGCCCACGCGAATGCGGGTGTTTTCCATGCTTACCCCCCGGTAACCGGCGGGAAGAAGGCCACTTCATCGCCGGCGCGCAGCGGGTGATCCGCCGCCACCAGCGACTGATTGACCGCCGCCAGCAGTTTGCCGGACTCCAGCGCCAGCGCCCAGCGATCGCCGCGCGCGCACAGCGCCTGACGCAGCGCCTCGACGGTCGGGTAATCCGCCGGCATCGACAGCGCGCCGGTGCCCACCAGTTCGCGCACCTGCGCGAAGAAAAGAATATCGATCATGCGTTCACCTTAAAATCACCGGATTTGCCGCCGCTTTTCGCCAGCAGGCGCACCGGGCCGATCACCATGTCTTTCTGTACCGCTTTGCACATGTCATAGATGGTCAATGCCGCCACCGAGGCGGCGGTCAGCGCTTCCATCTCGACGCCGGTTTTGCCGGTCAGCCGGCAGCAGGTTTCAATGCGCACCCGGCTGTGCTCCGTTTGCGCCTCCAGCTGCACTTCGACCTTGCTCAACATCAGCGGGTGGCACAGCGGGATCAGTTCCCAGGTGCGTTTGGCCGCCTGAATGCCGGCGATGCGCGCCGTGGCGAACACGTCGCCCTTGTGATGGCTGCCGTCGACGATCATCGCCAGCGTGGCGGGCAGCATGTCGACGAAGGCTTCGGCGCGCGCCTCACGCACCGTTTCGGCCTTGGCGGAAACGTCGACCATATGGGCTTCGCCGGCGGCGTTAATGTGGGTTAGCTGTGTCATGACTCAGGGCTTCTTCAAATGGGGCTGGAAGTTGCACGGGCGATGGCGCGCGTCCAACTGCTCTTCGATAATCCGCTCCCAGGCGGTGCGGCAGGCGCGGGTGGAGCCCGGCATGGCGAAAATCACCGTGCGGTTGGCCAGGCCGGCCAGCGCGCGCGACTGGATCGTCGCGGTGCCGATCTCTTCGTACGACACCATGCGGAACAGTTCGCCGAACCCTTCCACCTCTCTGTCGAACAGTGGCAACAGCGCTTCCGGCGTGTTGTCGCGCGCGGTAAAACCGGTGCCGCCGGTGATCAGCACCGCCTGCACGTTGTCATCGGCGATCCACGCGGAAACCCGTGCGCGGATCTGGTAAATGTCATCTTTGACGATGGCGCGATCCACCACCTGATGGCCGGCTTCCTGCGCCGCTTCCTGCAGATATTGGCCGGAGGTGTCTTCCGCCGCGCCGCGGCTGTCGGACACGGTCAGGATGGCGATATGCGCCGGAATAAACTCGCTGCTCGCATGGCTCATGGTTCAATAAGCTCCTATTGGCTGTCAGCCGCCGATAAACGACAGGTTCTGGGTGATCCCGCTGTTGCCCTGATGCAGGAAATGGGTCTGCTTCTTGCTCAGCAGCCCGCTCTGAATGCGCGCCTTCAGCGCGTCGAGCTGGCCGTCGTCCGCCAGCAGATCGCGCAGGGGCACCCCCTGCTCGCCGAACAGGCACAGATGCAGATTGCCGATGGAAGAAACGCGCAGCCGGTTGCAGCTGGCGCAGAAGTCTTTTTCATACGGCATGATAAGACCCACCTCACCCTGGTAGTCCGGGTGGCTGAACACCTGCGCCGGGCCGTCGCTGCGGCCACGCGCCTGGCGCTGCCAACCCTGCTGCTCCAGCTGCAGGCGAATCACTTCGCCGGAAACGTGGTGTTTGCGAAACAGTTCGCCCCCCTCGCCGGTTTCCATCAGTTCGATAAAGCGCAGCTGGATCGGCCGATCCTTGATCCAGGCGAGAAACGCGCCGAGTTGCTGGTGATTGACGTCGCGCATCAGCACGGCGTTGACCTTGACCTTGCTGAAACCGGCGCTGAAGGCGGCGTCGATGCCGTCCATCACCTGGCGGAACTTGTCCTGACCGGTAATGGCGTGAAACTGGCGGGGATCCAGACTGTCGACGCTGACGTTAATCGCCGTCAGACCGGCGTCACGCCAGGCGGCGACGTCGCGCGCCAGACGGTAGCCGTTGGTGGTGACAGCCAGGGTACGGATGGCCGGGTTTTCCCGCACGGCGGCGATGATCTCGGTAAAGTCGCGGCGCAGCGAAGGCTCGCCGCCGGTCAGGCGCACCTTTTCGGTGCCCAGTTCGGCGAACGCGCGGCTGACGCGGCGGATTTCATCCAGCGACAGGAAGCTTTTCGGGCTGCCGCTCGGCTTGTAGCCGTCGGGCAGACAGTAGGTGCAACGAAAGTTGCACACGTCGGTGATCGACAAGCGCAGGTAATAGAACTTGCGCTCATAAGCATCAATGAGTTGCGGTACCATAACACCTTTCCAAAGTCGGGAGATGCGAGCGTTTCCCCTCTGCACCCTGGTGGCTGACTTCGCCACGGCCCAAGCGCCATATCGTTCCGGATGAACAACGTAGGCGCAGGGGCTAGGAGTTTGATTTCTCTTCCCGCTACCTTGAGTAGCCGGAATGAAACCGTGGTTTTCAGCAGAATTCTAGCGCTAATCGGCAACGATAGCCAACGCGTTAATTCGCTATATAACTGTCTATACAGCGTTTTTAGACGCCGCGTAATCGGGTAAACCATGATAAACATCGCTTACGCGGGCGAATTGACCAGAATCACGCAAATGGCACTCTTTATCCCCTAAATAATGGGCGTCGCCTCCCGACGGCAAGCCCGCTCCCCCCAGAGGCAACGTCAAGGATAACGGGTATATCGCGTTTTTACGCCGGATCCGCTACCTTATGCGGGCAGTTCAGCCCCTTTGTAAGGAAATTTATGCGTAATCGTACCCTGGCCGATCTCGACCGCGTGGTGGCGTTGGGCGGCGGACACGGCCTGGGCCGTGTGATGTCGGCCCTGTCGTCCTTAGGCTCCCGCCTGACCGGCATCGTTACCACCACCGACAACGGCGGTTCCACCGGCCGCATCCGCCGTTCGGAAGGCGGCATTGCCTGGGGCGATACCCGCAACTGTCTCAACCAGCTGATCACCGAGCCGAGCGTCGCCTCGGCGATGTTCGAATACCGCTTCAGCGGCAACGGCGAACTGGCCGGCCATAACCTCGGCAACCTGATGTTGAAAGCGCTGGATCACCTGAGCGTGCGCCCGCTGGAAGCGATCAACCTGGTGCGCAGCCTGTTGAAGGTGGACGCGGCGTTGATCCCGATGTCGGAACAGCCGGTGGATTTGATGGCGCACGATCACGAAGGCAACCATGTTTACGGTGAAGTGAATGTTGACCAACTGACTCATATGCCGCAGGAGCTGATGCTGTCTCCCCCGGTCAACGCCACGCGCGAAGCGCTGGACGCCATCGCGCAGGCCGACGTGATCCTGATTGGGCCGGGCAGTTTTCTCACCAGCCTGATGCCGCTGCTGCTGCTCGACGATCTCACCCAGGCGCTGCGCCGCAGCAGCGCCAGCATGATCTATATCGGCAACCTCGGCCGCGAGCTGAGCGTGGCCGCCGCGGCGCTGTCGTTAAAGGACAAGCTGACGCTGATGGAAGAGAAGATCGGCCGCCGGATGATCGATGCGCTGATCGTCGGCCCGGCGGTGGACGCCAGTGAAGTGCAGGATCGGGTGGTAATTCAGCAACCGCTGGAAGCGAGCGACATCCCTTATCGCCACGATCGCCAGCTGCTGCGCCAGGCGCTGGATCAAGCGCTGGTAGAGCTGGCCGACCGCCGCTAACCGAATTTAACCGTCTCGCCCGCGCAGCCAGGGATTATCGCTGGCTGGGGCGGGATGGCTGACCATATCGATATACAGATCTTCCACCTCTTTACGCGCCCAGGGCGTGCGACGCAAAAATTTCAGACTGGACTTGATGCTCGGATCGCTGCGGAAGCAGTTGATGCGAATGCGCGCGCCCAGCTCGGACCAACCGTAGTGATCCACCAGTTTATTCAGCAGTTGCTCCAACGTCACGCTGTGCAGCGGGTCTTTAGACTGGTGTTGGCTCATGTTCGGTACTCTTCGTGGTCAAATCGGGCCGCACACCATAACAGCTTTGACACGGCCGACAAGGAATTTTGACGCCCACAGCGCGGGCGCCGTCCAACGGTCAGGAAATCGCGATGAACTGCTCGCGCAGCTGGTGGATCTCGTCGCGCAGCGCAGCCGCCTGCTCGAACTCCAGATTTTGCGCATGGGTATACATCTGCGCTTCCAGATCGCGGATTTTCTGATCCAGCGCTTTCGGCGTGAGGTTCTGCAGCTGAGCGCCGCTGTCCGCCGCCTTGCCCCTGCCTTTACCCTTGGCGCGGTTGACCGGCTGGCCAATCTGCAGAATGTCGCCGATCTTCTTGTTCAGCCCCTGCGGCACGATGCCGTTGGCTTCGTTGTAAGCCTGCTGCTTGGCACGCCGCCGCTCGGTTTCACCGATCGCTTTGGCCATCGAATCGGTGATGCGATCGCCATACAGGATCGCCTTGCCGTTCAGATTACGCGCCGCGCGGCCGATGGTCTGGATCAGCGAACGTTCGGAACGCAGGAAGCCTTCCTTGTCGGCGTCCAGAATCGCCACCAGCGACACCTCAGGCATGTCGAGCCCCTCACGCAGCAGGTTGATGCCCACCAGCACGTCAAACTCGCCCAGACGCAGGTCACGAATGATTTCGACGCGTTCCACGGTGTCGATATCCGAGTGCAGGTAGCGCACGCGCTCGCCATGCTCTTCCAGGTATTCGGTCAGGTCTTCCGCCATGCGTTTGGTCAGGGTGGTCACCAGCACGCGCTCGTTGATCGCCGCGCGCTTGCGGATCTCGGAGAGCAGATCGTCCACCTGAGTAGCGACTGGCCGCACTTCCACGATCGGATCCAGCAGCCCGGTCGGGCGCACCACCTGGTCGATCAGATCGCCGCCGGATTTCTCCAGCTCATATTTGCCCGGCGTGGCGGAAACATAGATGGTCTGCGGCGCCAGCGCCTCGAACTCCTCGAAGCGCAGCGGGCGGTTGTCCAGCGCCGATGGCAGGCGGAAACCGTACTCCACCAGCGTTTCCTTGCGCGCGCGGTCGCCCTTGAACATCGCGCCGATTTGCGGAATGGTGACGTGGGATTCGTCGACCACCAGCAGGCCGTCCGCCGGCAGGTAATCGAACAGCGTCGGCGGCGGCTCGCCCTCGGCGCGCCCGGAAAGGTAGCGCGAGTAGTTTTCGATGCCCGAGCAGTAACCCAGCTCGTTCATCATCTCCAGATCGAACTGGGTGCGCTGCGTCAGGCGCTGCTCTTCCAGCAGCTTGTTGTTGGCCAACAGCACCTTGCGGCGGTCCGCCAGATCGACCTTGATCTCTTCCATCGCCTGAATGATCCGCTCGCGCGGCGTCACGTAGTGCGACTTCGGGTAGATGGTAAAACGCGGCACCACCTGCTCAATCTGCCCGGTCAGCGGATCGAACAGCGACAGCCGCTCCACTTCGTCGTCGAACAGCTCAACGCGCAGCGCCAGCTCGTCCGATTCCGCCGGGAAGATGTCGATCACCTCACCGCGCACGCGGAAGGTGGCGCGCTGGAAAGCCTGATCGTTGCGGGAATACTGCAGCTCCGCCAGCCGGCGCAAAATGGAGCGCTGATCGATGATCATGCCCTTGGTCAGATGCAGCATCATCTTCAGGTAAAGATCCGGATCGCCCAGGCCGTAGATCGCCGACACCGACGCCACCACCACCACGTCGCGCCGCTCCAGCAGCGCCTTGGTGGCGGAAAGGCGCATCTGCTCGATGTGCTCATTCACCGAAGCGTCTTTTTCAATGAAGGTGTCGGAGCTGGGCACGTAGGCTTCCGGCTGGTAGTAGTCGTAGTAAGAGACGAAGTACTCCACCGCATTCTCCGGGAAAAACTCTTTCATCTCGCCGTACAGCTGCGCCGCCAACGTCTTGTTCGGCGCCAGCACCATGGTCGGCCGATTCAGATCGGCTATCACGTTGGCGATGGTGAACGTTTTGCCCGAGCCGGTTACCCCCAGCAGCGTCTGGTGCGCCAGGCCGTCTTCCAACCCCTCTTCCAGTTTGCGGATGGCTTCCGGCTGATCGCCGGCCGGTTTGAAATCAGAATGCAGTTTGAAAAGTTTACTCATTGCTCGGCTACCCTGTGGAGATGCGCGCGCTCAGGCGGCCAGCCGGCTCTGCGCCGGACGTGGCCCCTAATTATGGAAAGTGTCGGCGATTTGCGCCAGTGCCCATGATACTGGATATAAAACCAGCTTCAAGCGGATTCGTCGCTGCGCCCGGCAGCGCGGCAACGCCGTTGCACCGTGAGGTTACAGCGGGGTGACATTTTTATTGTCAATAACAGATTTATCCCCAGAACTTGCCGAAAATTAACTTATTGATAGCACCGCGGCGAAAAATCACACATAGAAACCCGATCAATGCCCTGGCGTCTTGATTTTAGTTAATTTATTGATAATTAATAGTTTTAATAAAAAGACGAGATTGCGGACAAAGCGAACAGAACCCGCGTCGGCTCTCGCTTTACAGCGTTTTTCTAAATCTAATGCACAAGGTTATCCACAGGAATAGTGGATAACTCTCACCGCCCCGCCCGTGGCGGGAGTTACAGAAAGAAAGCTTTTCGCCCTTTACACTCGCCAAAATGGCTTTTTTAGTTATTTTTTCATAAAAATATCGCTTTGTTTATGCCGATTAATACTAAAAATCCCCATTGCCAAAATCGCATTGCCCCCTTTCACGCCGATCGCGCTTGACGGCGGCGCAACGCCTTGCACCACGCCCACACCGGAGAGCACCACAAGAGTGCAAAAAACGTCCGGGTTAACTTCCCGGCGTATTTTCAGGCCGCCGCGGCAGAGCGCGTCGGGCCTGACAGGCGGTTAACAAAGCGATAACACTCCCCCTTTTCGGCCAGTGGCAAAACTGGCCTGGGAGTTGCTTTATCTTCCCGCGTGCGAACGAGGCGCGACAGCATAATGCGCTGCCGAATGCGGCGTGCAACCGCCGCCTGGCTATGCCTCGTAAAAGCGCGAGAACGACACCAAGTCGTCATAAACGTCGTTTTTCACGACATATTGACTGTCTTTCCGTCCACCGCAGACATTGCTCAGGTGAATCGGAGGGACGGCATTTTGTTCCGGACATTGCCACACTCGGGAAATCAACCGCCAATGCGGCCTTTGCAGCACCCCACCAACGAGTGGAACGGGCGCCTATGTCTATGAGGAGAATGCCACATGCTGAGTCTGAGATCGGTCAATCAATTTTACGGGCAAAATCATACCCTGTGGGACATCAACCTGGAGCTGCCGCGCGGCCAGTGCACCGTGCTGCTCGGGCGCAACGGCGTGGGCAAGACCACGCTGGTCAACTGCATCATGGGGCATTTGCCGGTGGTGAGCGGCAGCATGACCTGGCAGCCGGCGGATCAGCCGCCGCAAAACCTGCTGCTGCAACCGATGGAGCGCCGCGCCGCACTCGGCATCAGCCACGTCCCGCAAGGGCGGCAACTCTTCTCGCAGCTGAGCGTGGAAGAGAATCTGCAAGTGGCGCAGATGGCCGTGCGCGGCGCCCCTTACCGCATTCCGCCGCTGATCTACAGCCTGTTTCCCAATTTGCGCCAGATGCGCACCCGCCGCGCCGGCGATCTGTGCGAAGGCGCTCAGCGCCAGTTGGCGATTGGTCGTGCGCTGGCGCAGGAGCCGGCGCTGCTGATCCTCGACGAACCGACAACGGGCGTACCGCCCTCGATCGCCGCCGACATCGGCAACGTGATCCGCAGGCTCAACGATGAGTTGGGCATGACCATTTTGCTGGTAGAGCATCAGCTGCCGTTCGTGCGCCGGGTGGCGGATCGTTTTTGTCTGCTCGATAGCGGGCGCACCGTGGCGCACGGCGCGCTGGCGCAGCTGGATGAGGCGCTGATCGGCGCCGGGCTGGCGGAGTGAGTGCTCGGGTTAGCGATTAGGTTGCTGTTGTATCAGTCACGGCCGGTCTGCGCCCAATAGGCATGGGCCGGCCATCTTTTCATACTCGATAGGGGTCACACCGACACCATAATATCGAGGGATGTAAGCATGACAGACAACAACGCGGCATTTATTCAATACGCGGATTTGCACAACAAAAACTGGAGCCTGCAGGAACGTCTTAATATTGAAGGCATTTACGTCAGTTCGCGCGACGAACTGGTCGGCGCACAAGACTTTATCATCAAAACGTTAAAACGCCCTGCGATTGTCAGATTCGCCGCGCCTTTTGCCCTTTGGACGGCGCCTAAAACCGATATCAATGTCGGATTCGTCTATATCGACGGCAACGGCGTCAACGTCACTACCGAGATCCCCAACGGCACGGAAAGCGACCATAACTATTTCCTGCGCTGCTATACCAGCAACGGCGCGCTGGATAACAACGTTCCTATTCGCCCGGCGCCTATCATGAAAGATTTCACCGTAAAGGGCATCGGCGCCAGGATTAACAACAGCAAAGATGAAACGACGATCGAATACACCTATATCGACGGCGTCCGTTTCGATTCGCCTGAAGGCCCGCAGGGCAACTTTTCCGTCAATAACGTCTATATTTCCGGCTTCTACTACGGCCTGTACTACGGTACCAATGCCTATATCGCCCACCACTACGCCTGTGAAGTCATTCGCTGTTTTGAGTGCCTGCATATGCCTTCAACGAACAGCGGCGCCCAAAACTTCGGCGAAGGCATCAACTTCTTCGGTGGCACCCTCGGCAATTCCCAGGGGCTGGCCGTTCGCAACGCTAACCCCAACGGCGCCTTCCGCCTGTTCGGCACTTCGATCGACTATGCCGGCTCGATTGCCGACGTTGAGGCCGGTAGCATTGAATTGCATGGCTGCCATATGGAATTCAACAACGGTAATAGTCCGCTCACGGAAATTCCCTTCCGTTGCAGCGCCAATCAAAATGCATCGCTGTTGATTCACGGCGGCGAAATCATCGTCGCCGGCGGCCGACTGGCGCAAGCGTCGCTGTTTTACGCCGAGGCCGGCAGTAGCGGGATTATCGTCGACAGCGTGAAGTTCTATGGCGTACGAACCGCCAGCGGCCGCTATTTCAGCGGTACCGGCGACTTTGTCATCGTCAATAGCCGACTGGATGGCGGTGGGGGTGGCGCCGGGATCCAGACGCTGGTCGGCGCCGTGAATAACAAGTTAAAAGACGGTGAGTTCGCCTTTTCCGCTAAGCCGTTTGGCTGGGAAGTGACAGGCGGCACGATCAGCGAGCCCTTTACCTCAGACGCAGTGACTATCAGTATCGAAGCCGGCGCGGGCGTCAACGGCAGCAATGCCCTGAAAGTGACCAAGTTGGGCAACGCCAATACCAACGCCGGAGTGAGAGTGATCGTGCCCGCCGCACAATATGAGCAGCTGGGCGCCTGTTTTACCCTGAAAACGGTCAACGGCGGTACCGGCAATCTGTTCGCGACGCTGCAATATGCCTGTATCCAGGACCATGCGGACAACGGCGTCTCGCTCGTCGCCAAAGCCGCGCCGGCAGCCTGGGACGCCGCCTTGAAAGCCGATGCTTACGCCGAGTACACCGAATATCGTTTCAACGCCAATCGACGAAAAGTCCCGGTCTGGGCGACCCATGTCATCCTGACGTTCAACCTGTTTGCCCTGGCGAAAAATGGCGTGCTTTATCTCGATAACGCCTGTATTACCGCTATGTAAAAGCCAACGCCGGGTCATAAGGCCCGGCGTTGTGATTCATCAGCCAGAACCTCTCACTGCGCCAGCAAGCTGATATCCAGATACTGCCCCAGCGGCGCCCGTTCGGCCTGCGGCAGGTGCGGGATTTCGCCCAGCAGCGGCGCGGGCAGCATACGGCGCAGCGTAGCCAGGTATTCCTGATGCCGCCGCCCCGGCGGCGCCACGTCGTTGGCGATCCAACCGGCCAGCGTCAGCCCGGCCTGTTGCACCGCCTGGGCCGTCAGCACCGCGTGGTTGATGCAGCCCAGCTTGATGCCCACCACCAGGATCACCGGCAGTTGCTCTTGCCGCACCCAGTCGGCGAAGGTGTACTCCGCCGACAACGGGGTAAACCACCCGCCGGCCCCCTCGACCAGCACCCAGTCGGCGCGCTGCTCCAGCCGGCGCAGGCCGTCGGACAGCCGCGCCGCGTCGATCGGCCGGCCTTCATCGGCGCTGACGATATGCGGCGAGGTCGGTTCGGCAAATACGTAAGGGTTCACTTCGTCGTAATCCAGCGCCACACCGCTGTTGGCCTGCAGCGCCAGCGCGTCGCCGTTGCGCAGCCCCTCGGCGGTCATCTCGCTGCCGGAGGCCACCGGCTTATAGCCGGCGCTGCGGTAGCCCGCCCGGTTGGCGGCCTGCAGCAAGGCGCTGCTGGCGACGGTTTTCCCCACTTCGGTGTCGGTGCCGGTCACGAACCAACGTTTACTCACGATAAATCACTCCATAAGCCAGATGATAGCTGAGCGGGAACTGCCCCTGCCGGCACGGGTAAGCCGCCTGCAGCGCGGCGAGGCGGCCACGCGACATCAGGCCGCCCTCACGCCCCTGATGCAAATGCGTCGCCCCGATGCCCTTGAGCGAACGCATCAGCGTCATCACGTCCGGGTAGTTCAGGGTGCGCAACTCCGTCACCAGCTCGTGTCGATAGGCGGCGCAGGCGGTGCGGATCTGCGTCAACGGCAAAAAGGCGTTCACGTGACGTTCGCCGTCCACCTGTTGCCAGGCGTCCCCCAATTCCTGCAGCGAGCCCGCCGCCAGCGTGGAAAACAGGATCACGCCGCCGGGACGGGTCACGCGATACAGCTCTGCCAGCGCGGCGGGCAGATCGCTGCACCACTGCACCACCAGGCTGCTGAAACAGATGTCCATCGCCGCATCGGGCAGCGGCACCTGTTCGATATCGCCCAGCAGATAATGATGCGCCGCCTGCCGTTGGCGGGCGACGTCCAGCATGCCCGGCGCCAAATCGAGCGCGGTCACCCGTTTGCCGCGCTCACGCCACATACGGCTGAAATAGCCGGTGCCGCAGCCGGCGTCCAGCAGCTGTTCGCCCGGGTGGGAACTCCCCATCCCCAGTAAGCGCTCGCCAACGTCACGCTGCAGCGCGGCGGCGGCATCGTAGCTGCCGGCCGCGCGGCTGAAGGCCGAGGCGACCGCCTGTTTGTTCACTGTGTCATTGGCTGACGTCATTCAGCACCTCCAGCAGGCGATCGATGTCCTGCGGCTGATGCGCCGCCGTCAGGGTAATGCGCAGCCGCGCGCCGCCCGGCGGCACAGTCGGTGGGCGGATGGCGCTCACCCACAGGCCGCACTCGCGCAGGCGGGTCGCCAGATCGAGCGCGCGCTGATTGTCCCCCACCAGCAGCGGCTGGATGGCGGTGTCGGAATCCGTCAGGGTCAGCGCCAGCGGCGCCGCGCCCTGACGGAAACGCCGAATGTTGTCCTGCAGCCGGGCGCGCAGGTCATCACCCTCTCGAATACGGGCCAGCGCCGCCTGCAGCGCGCAGGCCTGCGCCGGCGGCATCGCGGTGCTGTAGATCAGATGGCGGGCGAACTGCAGCAGATACTCGGCGGTCGCCTCATCGCACAGCACCGCCGCGCCGCTGACGCCGAACGCCTTGCCGAAGGTCGCCACCAGCAGTTCAGGCCGCACGCCCTGCTGCCAGCAGCTGCCGCGGCCTTGCTCACCGCGCACGCCGATGCCGTGGGCGTCGTCCACCATCAGCCAGGCGCCCGCCGCACGGGTTAAGCGATGCAGCTCCGCCAACGGCGCGCCGTCGCCATCCATGCTGAACACCCCTTCGGTCACCGCCAGCCGCTGCCCGTCGCAAGGTTTGGCCAGCAGAGCCGCCAAGGCCTGCGGTTGATTGTGCTGGAACCGGCGCAGCTCGGCCGGCGACTGCGCCGCCGCCTCCAGCAGCGAGGCATGGCTGAGACGATCGGCCAAAATGCGATCGCCCTTTTGCATCAACGCCGCCAGCACCGCCTGGTTGGCGGCGTAGCCGGAGATGAACAGCAGCGCGCGCGGATAGCCGAGCCACGCCGCCAGTTGCTCTTCCAGCACCTGATGCGCTGCGCTAAAACCGGTCACGTGGCCCGAACCGCCGCTGCCGACGCCGTAACGCTGCGCGCCCTGCTGCCAGGCGGCGATCACCCGCGCATCCTGGCTCAAGCCCAGGTAGTCGTTGCCCGAGAAGTTCAGATAGAGACGATCGCCGAGCCGGATCTGGCGGCCGTTGCCGCCCTCGGTGGTCTGTCGCCGGCGGTAGGCGGCGTTCAGGCGCCGCTCAGCCAGCGCCTGCTCGATGCGTTGCTGCCAGCTCATCACGGCGCCGCGTTGTAAAACTCGGCGGTATCGGCGTTCAGCAGTTGCTTGGCCAGCACCTGCTGTTGCTGGTTGTCGCCGTGTTCGGTTGCGGTCTGCTGCGGGTTGAGCCCCAGCTTGCGGAACAGCTGCAGGTCTTTGTCTTCTTCCGGATTCGGCGTGGTCAGCAGCTTGCAACCGTAGAAGATCGAGTTGGCGCCGGCCATGAAGCACATCGCCTGCGTCTGTTCGTTCATCTGTTCGCGGCCTGCGGAGAGACGGACATAAGAAGATGGCATCATGATGCGCGCCACCGCGATGGTGCGGATGAAATCAAACGGATCGACGTCATCGTTATCCGCCAGCGGCGTGCCTTTCACCTTCACCAACATGTTGATCGGCACGCTCTCCGGCGGCTTTGGCAGGTTGGCCAGCTGCACCAGCAGCCCGGCGCGATCGCGCACCGTTTCACCCAGCCCGACGATGCCGCCGGAGCACACTTTGATGCCGGCGTCGCGCACCTTGTCGAGCGTATCCAGGCGCTCCTGGTAGCTGCGGGTGGTGATGATGCTGCCGTAGAACTCCGGCGAGGTGTCGAGGTTATGGTTGTAGTAATCCAGCCCGGCCTCCGCCAGCCGCTCGGCCTGGGTGCCATCCAATGTGCCCAGCGTCATGCAGGTTTCCATGCCCATCGCTTTCACGCCCTGCACCATTTGCTGCAGATAAGGCATATCGCGCTCGTGCGGGTTCTTCCACGCCGCGCCCATGCAAAAACGGGTCGAACCGTTCGCCTTGGCCTTGCGTGCCGATTCCAGCACCTGCTCGACCTGCATCAGCCGCTCCGACTCCAGGCCGGTCTTGTAGCGTGAGCTCTGCGGGCAGTATTTGCAGTCTTCCGGGCAAGCGCCGGTCTTGATCGACAGCAGCGTGCTGACCTGCACCTGACGCGGGTCGAAGTGCTGGCGGTGTACGGTTTGCGCTTCGAACAGCAGTTCCAGCAGCGGTTTATCAAACAGGGCCTGGGCTTGCCCTACTGTCCAGTGAATGCGGTCGGCCATCATGGCGTCTCCAAAACGAAAAAGTGTCGCCAGTTTAAATATTGTGGATATACTGTCAACCAATCTTAATCCAATTTGGTTTACAACAATGTCTGTCACCGCTTCCGACCTGGCGTTTGACCAACGCCATATCTGGCACCCCTACACCTCCATGAGCCGCCCGTTACCCTGTTACCCGATCGAATCGGCCAGCGGCGTCGAACTGCAGCTGGCGGACGGCCGGAGTCTGGTGGACGGCATGTCCTCCTGGTGGGCGGCGATCCACGGTTACAACCATCCGCGCCTGAATCAGGCCGCCAGCCAGCAGTTGGAGAAGATGTCGCACGTGATGTTCGGCGGCATTACCCATCCGGCCGCCATCTCGTTGTGCCGTCGGCTGGTGGAAATGACGCCGGAAGCGCTGCAGTGCGTGTTCCTGGCGGACTCTGGTTCGGTGGCGGTAGAAGTGTCGCTGAAAATGGCGCTGCAGTACTGGCAGGCGCGCGGCGAGCGCCGGCAGCGCATCCTGACGCTGCGCCACGGCTATCACGGCGATACCTTCGGCGCGATGTCGGTCTGCGATCCGGACAACTCGATGCACAGCCTCTATCAGGGGTATCTGGCGCCGCACCTGTTCGCCACCGCGCCGCAGTGCCGCTTCGACGAGGAATGGCGTGAAGAGGATATCGCGCCGTTCGCCGCGCTGCTGGAGCAGCACGCCGGTGAAGTGGCGGCGGTGATCCTGGAACCGGTGGTGCAAGGCGCCGGCGGCATGCGCATCTACCATCCGACCTACCTCAAGCGGGTGCGCGAGCTGTGCGATCGCCATCAGGTGCTGCTGATCGCCGACGAGATCGCCACCGGTTTCGGCCGCACCGGCAAGCTGTTCGCCTGCGAGCACGCGCAGGTGGTGCCGGACATTCTCTGTCTGGGCAAGGCGCTGACCGGCGGCTATATGACCCTTTCCGCCACCCTGACCACCCGCCACGTGGCGGAGACCATCAGCAACGGCGCGGCCGGCTGCTTTATGCACGGGCCGACCTTTATGGGCAATCCGCTGGCCTGCGCCGTGGCGGACGCCAGTCTGGCGCTGCTGGCGGAAAATCGCTGGCAGGCGCAGGTGAGCGCCATCGAAACCCAGTTGAAGCGGGAACTGTTGCCGTTGGCGGCGCTGCCGAAGGTGGCCGACGTGCGGGTGCTGGGCGCGATTGGGGTGGTGGAGATGCGCGAACCGGTGGATGTCGCCGAGCTGCAGCGCGGGTTCGTCGAGCGCGGGGTATGGATCCGGCCGTTCGGCAAGCTGATTTACCTGATGCCGCCTTACATCATCGAAGCGGAACAGCTCAGCCGCCTGACCGCCGCCGTGGCCGACGCCGCGCGTTAATGCCTTACCAATGCTGGTCCAGATAGCGGGCCAGCAATCCCAAACACAGCAGCCACAGTAAAATGATCATCGCCGCCGCCATGCGGCCGGTGGGATTATCGACGCGCTTTTGCGCCTTCTCGCGCAGCTCGGCCATCAGCGGTTTGGGGATCAGCCGCACCGCCAACATGATGCCCAACGGCACGATGATCACATCGTCCAGATAGCCCAGCACCGGAATAAAATCCGGGATCAGATCGATCGGTGAGATCGCATAGCCGGCGACCAGCAGCGCGATCAGCTTGGCGTACCACGGGGTGCGCTTATCACGGGCGGCCAGCCACAGCGCGTAGATATCGCGCTTGATGCCTTTGGCCCAACGGCGCAGCCAGCCGAACCACGGCGTGCGTTTTTTCAGTGAAATCATGATTACTTCATATAAGAACGTAAAACGGTCATCAATTGCTCGATGTCCTGCTCGCGCTGCTGCGGCGTAGCGTCCGCGGCAGCCAGATGTTCGCGCACATGCCCTTCCAGCACCTGCGCCATCAGACCGTTGACCGCGCCGCGCACCGCCGCGATCTGCTGCAGAACAGCCGAACATTCGCCGCCGCTCTCCAGCGCGCGTTCCAGCGCTTCGGCCTGCCCTTTAATGCGGCGTACCCGCGCCAACAGCTTCTTTTGATCTCTGTGGGTATGGCTCATCATTTCCGCCTGATTGTTATTTACTATACTGGGGTATAGTATATTTCAGCACACTATCTTTTGCTGAGGAACTTCACCATGACGTCTCACGCGCCCGTTTTGCACCGCGAGCACAGCCACGTTTTTGACGATGGTAACCCATTGGCCGAAAGAAACACCAGATGGGCGGTGATACTCACCGCCAGTATGATGGCTATCGAGATCGCCGGCGGCTGGCTGTTTAACTCGATGGCATTGCTGGCCGACGGCTGGCACATGAGTTCGCACGCGCTGGCCCTGGGCCTGTCGGTGCTGGCTTACGGCGCCGCACGCCGGCTGGCCAAGGATCGCCGCTTTAGCCTCGGCACCTGGAAGATCGAAGTGCTGGCCGGTTACACCAGCGCGGTGTTGTTGGTGCTGGTGGCGGCGCTGATGCTGTTTCAGTCTGGGCAGCGGCTGCTGAATCCCAGCCCGATTCATTACAACGAAGCCATCGCCATCGGCGCGATCGGGCTGGCCGTCAACCTGTTCTGCGCCTGGCTGTTGCGCGGCGGCGGCCACCATCATCATCACGGGGATGACCACGACGACACTCATCATGACCTCAACCTGCGTTCCGCCTATGTTCACGTGCTCGCCGACGCCGCCACCTCGGTGCTGGCGCTCGTCGCGCTGTTCGGCGGCAAGCTTTGGGGCGCCGCCTGGCTCGATCCGCTGATGGGCATCGTCGGCGCGGCGATGGTGGCCGCCTGGGCCTATAGCCTGATGCGCGATAGCGGAAAGATTTTGCTGGATGCCGAAATGGACGCCCCGGTGGCGCAAGAGATCCGCCAGGCCCTGGCCGCTTCCGGCCACGCGCTCACGCTGACCGATTTGCATGTAGGCCGCATCGGCAAAGGAAAATATCATTGCGTCCTCGCCCTGAGCAGCGCCGATCGTACCCTCACCGCCGATCGGGTGCGCCAACTGTTGGCCGCGCATCCCGAACTGGTGCATGTCACCGTCGAGATCAACCGTCCGCCGCTGGCGCAAGGGGTTGTATTGTTCCACCGAAAAGATCTAGCTTAAGGGTCCGTGTTTATCGACAACTGGGAGTCATTATGGCTTTTCGTTTGTACAGCAACGATCTGCAGGACGGCGGCACAATGCCGCAGACGCAGGTCTTCAACGGCATGGGCTACCGCGGCGATAACCTGTCGCCGCACCTGGCTTGGGACGGCGTGCCCGCCGGCACCAAAAGCTTCGTCGTCACCCTGTACGATCCCGATGCCCCGACCGGCTCCGGCTGGTGGCACTGGGTGGTGGCCAATATTCCGGCCGACGTGCGCGAGCTGTCGCAGGGCGCAGGCTCCGGCAAAGCGCCGCTGCCGAGCGCCGCGCTGCAAACCCGCACCGACTTCGGCTCGGCCGGTTACGGCGGCGCCGCGCCGCCGAATGGCGAACGCCACCGCTATCAGTTCACCGTGCATGCGCTGGACGTGGAAAGCATTGAGGTGGATGAAGGTTCCAGCGGCGCGTTGGTGGGCTTTAACGTGCATTTCCACAGCCTCGGCAGCGCCACGCTGACGGTGATGTTCAACTGATTGATCTCCGCCCATAAAAAAGCGCGGCTCAACCGAACCGCGCTTTTCTGCTCTGCCCGCCGAATTACTTCGCCAGCACGCTTACCCACATCGGGCCTTTGCCCACCGGATAACGCGCCAACATAGTCAGCTGACCGCTGGCCTGATCAATTTCATGCACCGCGATGTGATCGGACTTCTGGCCGGACGAAATCACGAAGCGGCCGCTGTGATCGATATTGAAACCGCGCGGTTGCGCTTCGGTCGGATAATAGCCGGCCACGCTCAACGTGCCGCCGTCTTCGGAGACGCTGAAGAGGGTCAGAATGCTGGCGGTGCGATCGCTGGTGTACAGGAAGCGGCCGTTCGGCGTGATATGAATGTCCGCCGCCCAGCGGGTGCCGTCGAAATCGTCCGGCATGATATCCAGCGTTTGCGTCACGGTGTATTTGCCGCCGTTTTCCGAAATGGCCAGCACGTCCACCGTGCCGTTCAGCTCATTGACGCAGTAAGCGAACTTGTCGTTGTGGTGGAACGCCATATGGCGCGGACCGGCGCCGGCGGCGATATCCACCGCGTCCTGCGCGTGCGGCGTCAGCTGGCCCGCCAGGCTCAGGTTGAACAGACGGATGCGGTCTTCTTTCAGACACGGCACCAGCACCAGCTGGTTGGTCGGATCGATGTTGGCGGAGTGCGGCGCGCTCAGGCCGTCGATCTGTTGGATCGGCGCCGTGACCACGCCGTCGTGGCCGATCGGGCTGATGCTGGCGCAGTTGCCGCTGTAGGAAGCGGAGAACAGGTAACGCCCCTGCAAATCGGTGGAGATATGGGTCGGGCTGCCCGGCAGCGGCGCCATGCCGGCCTGCTGCAGCGTGCCGTCCGCCTCGATGCGGTAGCTGACGATGCCGAACGCCGGACGCACGCCGACGTACAGGTGAGTCTTGTCCGGATGAAGGGTCATCGGCTGCACCTGGCCCGGCACGTCAACGGTTTGCAGCAGCGTCAGCGCGCCAGCGTCGTCCAACTGCCAGACGTGGATCTGCTGGCTCTCCGGGCTGGCGACATAAACGATTTGCTTCATGTGTTCTCCTTGCAAAGGGTAAAAGAGGAACCGGTTTCAGGCCGTTCGCTTGTCCCTAGCTTACCGCACATCCGTCGCATGGCAACCCTGCTTAGCACCGGAAGCTCACGCGGTTTTCTCCATTGGCTATCCGGTGTACCATCGGATTAATTTTATGGCTAACGATAACGAGAATCCTATGAGCTACCGCGTCATCGCCCTCGATCTTGACGGCACCCTGCTGGACAATCAAAAACGCATCTTACCGCAGTCGCTGGAAGCGCTGGCGCAGGCGCGCGCCGCCGGCGTCCAGGTGGTGGTGGTCACCGGCCGCCATCACGTCGCCATCCATCCGTTCTACCAGGCGCTGCAGATTGACACGCCGGCCATCTGCTGCAACGGCACTTACCTATATGATTTTCAGCAGAAAAAAGTGCTGGCCGCCGATCCCTTGGCGAAGGAGCAGGCCAAACAGGTGCTGCAGATGCTCAAACAGACCGACATTCACGGGCTGATGTACGTTGACGACGCCATGCTGTATCAGGAACCGAGCGGCCACGTGACTCGCTCGCTGGCCTGGGCCGAAACCCTGCCTGCGGCGCAGCGCCCGACGCTGCTGCAGGTCGGCAGCCTGGCGCAGGCGGCCGACGACGCGCAGGCGATCTGGAAATTCGCCACCTCGCACGCCGATATTCCGGCGCTGCGCGAGTTTGCCGACACGGTGGAAAAAGAGCTGGGGTTGGCGTGCGAATGGTCCTGGCACGATCAGGTGGATATCGCCAAAGGCGGCAACAGCAAAGGCAAACGCCTGCGCCAATGGGTGGAGTCGCAGGGGCTGAGCATGGATCAGGTGGTGGCGTTCGGCGACAACTACAACGACATCAGCATGCTGGAAGCGGTCGGTTTGGGCGTGGCGATGGGCAACGCCGATGACGCGATCAAGGAACGCGCCGATCTGGTGATCGCCGATAACCTGCAGCCGGGCATCGCCGAGGTGATCCGCACCCGCGTGCTGTAGTCTTTTCGCCCTCCCGCCGGGAGGGCTCGCCTTAACGGCTCTCGCGGCTGATCGACACGCTTTTCACCTGCGCGTACAGCCACTGCCCGGGGCGGATCGCCAGTTCGTCTCGCGCCCAAGGCGTGATGCGCGCCCACAGCACGTGTTCCCCGACCGCCAGCTTCACCTCCACCTGCCCGTCCACGTCCAGACACTCGCTGACCTTGGCCGGCAAGACGTTGCGAATGCTGCTGTTGACCGGCGGCTGCAGCACCAGCGAGACGTCGGCGGCATTGATGCGAATGCGCAGCTGAGTGCCCAATTCGGCATCGATGCCGCTGACCCACAGCCTTTGATCGCCGAGCGCCAGCGCGGTCATGGCATAGCGTTGATGATGCTCAATCACGCTGACGCGCAGCACGCTGCTCTGATCTTCACGTTGCAGCCACGGCCGCAGCGCGCTGCTGGCCCAGACGGCTTCCAGCCCGCCGAACGCGCGCACCTCGCCGCGATCCAGCACCAACACCTGCTCGGCCAGGCGCAGGATCTCGTCCAGGCTGTGGCTGACGTAGAGGATAGGGATGTTGACGTCCTGCGCCAGCCGCTCCAGATACGGCAGCAGCTCGCGTTTGCGCGGCAGATCGAGCGAGGCCAGCGGTTCGTCCATCAGCAGCAGTTCCGGCGCGGTCAGCAGCGCGCGGCCGATCGCCACCCGCTGTTTTTCACCGCCGGAGAGCGTCAGCGGCAGCCGATTGAGCAGCGGCCCGATGCCCAACAGCTCGACGATGGTGTTGAACTGCGCGCGCATGCCGGCCGCCATGCCGTACTGCAGGTTGCCGCGCACCCGATAGTGCGGGAACAGGCGCGCATCCTGAAACACATAGCCGATACGGCGCTTTTCCGGCGGCAGGCAGAGGCCCGCGGCGGTATCCACCAGCGTGCGGCCATTGAGCGCGATGCGCCCCTGCTGCAAACGGGTCAGGCCGCCGATGGCGTTGATCAATGAAGTTTTACCCGCGCCGGACAGGCCGAAAATCGCGGTGATGCCCTGCGCCGGCAAATCGGCGCGGACGTTGAGATTGAGGTCGCCCAGCTGCTGCGAGAAATCCAGCTCCAGCATTTACACCCCCATCCGTTTGCGGCCCCAGCGGGCCAGCCATTCGGACACCATCAGCGAAGCCAGCGACAGCACGATGGCGATCACGCACAGACGCGCGGCGGCGGCCTCCGCCCCCGGTGTTTCAATCAGCGTATACATCGCCAGCGGAATGGTGCGGGTTTCACCGGGAATGTTGGAGACGAAGGTGATGGTGGCGCCAAACTCCCCCAGCGAACGGGCGAAGGCCAGCACCACGCCGACAATGACGCCGGGCAGTGACAGCGGCAGCGTGATAGTGAAAAACACCCGCCACGGGTTGGCGCCCAGCGTGCGCGCCGCCTGTTCCAGCCGGGTATCCACCGCCTCCAGCGCCAGCCGGATAGCGCGCACCATCAGCGGAAACGCCACCACCGCCGACGCCAGCGCGGCGCCGCGCCAGCTAAAGCTGAAGCTGAAGCCGAACCAGTCGTACAGCCACTCGCCGATGACGCCGCGCCGCCCCATGGCGATCAGCAGCAAATAACCCACCACCACCGGCGGCAGCACCAGCGGCAGGTGAATGACGCCATCCAGCAGCGCCTTGCCGGGAAAACGGCAACGCACCAGCACCCAGGCCATCAGAATGCCGAACGGCAGGCTGCAGACTACCGCCAAACCGGAAACTTTCAGGCTCAGCTCAACCGCCTGCCACTCGTACTCGCTCAGAATCATTTACGCGGGGTGAATCCATAATGTTCGAAAATAGCGGCCGCTTCCGGGCCCTTCAGATAGGTATAGAAAGCGCTGACCGTCGGATTTTGACGATCTTTCACAATCGCCATCGGATATTCAACCGGTTTGTGGCTGTCTTCCGGGAACACGCCCACCACTTTCACCTTGTCGCTGGCGACCGCGTCGGAACCGTAAACGATGCCGAGCGGCGCTTCACCGCGCTCCACCAGCGCCATCGCGCTGCGCACGTTGTTGGCGCGCGCCAGTTTCGGCTCCAGCGCACTCCAGGCGCCCAGGTGTTCCAGCGCCTCTTTGGCGTAGATACCGGCCGGCACGTGATCCGGATCGCCCACCGCCAGACGGCCGCCGTTGAGCAGCTTGGTCCAGTCGGTCTGCTTGTCGATGGCGATCTTATCTTGCTTATCGCTCTTGGCGGCGATCAGCACCAGTTCGTTGCCCAGCAGCGTATAGCGGGTGTCTTTCACCATCTGCTGCTTGTCGATGGCGTAATCCATCCACTGTTGATCGGCGGAGATGAACAGATCGGCCGGGGCGCCCTGCTCAATTTGGCGCGCCAGCGTCGAAGAGGACGCAAAGGAGGAAACCACCTGCACATCCTTGCCTTTTTGATACTGGGTGGCGATGTCCTGCAGCGCGTTGGTCAGCGACGCGGCGGCGAACACGGTGATCTTTTCCGCCGCCGAAGCCTGTGCCACCAGGCCCGATGCCAACACGATCCCGCCAACCCATTTGGTCCATTGCTGTTTCATTGTTTTTCTCCGCAAGTTAACGTGCATTATCACTCTTCGTTATATAAAAAATAATATAACGTTGCGCGAAAGCTTGTCATGCGGTTTATCGGCAAAGCGTGAGATAACTTGAGGAATGCCCGCCGGGCGATGCCGGCGGGTATCAGGATGGGGAACGGTCAGTGCTGGGTGCGATTTTCTTTCGAACGGCCCACTTTGGAGAAGACGTTGAACACTTCGCCAAAACCGTAGATCAGGCCGAGGATCAGCGCCATGACCACCGGCACCATGACCACGGCAAACAACAGACTTTTCAATAATTCCAACATGATAGCCTCGCTTAACTGCCCATTGAGCGGCAAATGCCTTTCACCGCATATCGGGTTATTCTAACCCAAAAAAATCGGTAAAACCGGAGTTATTTTAGCCAGCGGGGCGAAATTGTGATCGGCTAAACGTGCCCTTTCCACCGGGCTCATGCCGGTGCGGGGTAATAGATCAGCGGCGGCGCATAGCCGGCGGGCGCCGCCAGCCGGGCCTCCACCCCGTACACCGCGCGAATGTTCTCCGGCGTCAGCGCCTGCCGCGGCGCACCTGCCGCACAGACCCTGCCCCGCTGCAGCAGCGCCACCCGATCGCAATAGCAGGCGGCCAGATTCAGATCGTGCAGCGTTACCACCACGCTGAGCTTCAGCCGCCGCAGCAAGGTCATAAACTGCTGCTGATGGGCGATATCCAGATGGTTGGCGGGCTCATCCAGCAGCAGCCACGGCGTTTGCTGCGCCAACGCGCGCGCCAGGTGCACCCGCTGCCGTTCGCCGCCGGACAGCCGCTGCCAATCGCGATCGGCCAGGTGGCTGATGCCCACTTGCTCCATCGCCTGCCCGGCGAGACGGCGATCTTCGGGGCCGAAACCGCGCCAGCGGCCGATATGGGCCAGGCGCCCCAGCAGCACCGCCTCCTTCACCGGCAGCGCGAAGGCGCCGGGGGCGGATTGCTCGAGAAAGGCGATGCGCCTGGCGCGCTCCCGCCCGGAAAACGCAGTAATTTCGCGCCCTTCCAGCCAAACGTGGCCCCCGGCGGCAGGCTGCAACCCGGCCAGCAGCTTGAGCAACGTGGATTTACCGCTGCCGTTGACGCCGAGCACGCCGGTGACCTCACCGGGCAAGGCGCAGAAATCCAGATTTTCCAGCACCGTGCGTTCGCCCGCTCGCCAGCTCACCGCTTCGGCGCGCAGGCCGGATCGCGCTTTTTCAATCGTCATGCATTGACCTTCCGATACAACAACAGCAGGAATACCGGCACCCCCAACAGCGCCGTCAGCACGCCGACCGGCAGCTCGCGCGGGGCAAACAGCGTTCTGGCCAGCGTGTCCGCCGCCACGGCGAACAGCGCGCCGCACAGCGCGCTGGCCGGCAACAGCAGCCGATGCCGCGAGCCGACCAGCCGCCGGGCGACATGCGGCACCGTCAGCCCGATAAATCCCACCGCGCCGCTGAACGCGACGATCGCCGCCGTCAGCGCGGTAGTCACCACATACAGCAGCAGCTTCAGCGGAGCCACCGCCACCCCCAACGAAGCGGCGGTCACGCCGCCGAACGCCAGCGCGTCCAGCTCACCCGCCCGCAGCCAACAAAGCAGCAGCGCCGCCGCCAGCGCCAGCCCGCACAGCCCGACCTGCGGCCAGCGCGCGTCGCTGAACGATCCCAGCAGCCAGAACATCACGCCGCGCGTGACGTTGGCGTCCGCCTGCCAGAGGGTGATCAGCGAAGTTAACGCAGAAAGCAGCTGCGTCACCGCCACCCCGGCCAGAATAAACAGCGTGGACTCCCCCTGCAGCGAACGCCCGGCCAGCAGCATCACCAACGCAAATGCTCCCAGCGCGCCGATAAACGCGCCGCCGGACACCGACAGCAGGCCGCCCCCCAGCCCCAATACCAATACCGTTACCGCCCCCACGCCGGCGCCGGAGGAGATGCCCAGCACCCAGGGATCGGCCAGCGGGTTGCGGGTCAGCGACTGCAGCACGGTGCCCGCCAACGCCAGCCCGGCGCCGGCTAGCGCCGCCAACAGCGCGCGCGGCATCCGCAGCGACCAGATGATGCGCTGATACACCTCGGCGTCGGTCGCCGCACTGCCGCTGACGCCGAACACGATGCGCCAGGCGTCGTGCCACGCGATCGGCGCAGGTCCCGACAGGGTGGCGCCCAGCAGGGCCAGCGGCAGCGCCGCCGCCAGCAACAGCAGCCAACCGGCCTTACGGCCGGGCAGTAACCCCCGGATCATGCTATTTCCAGCCTGCGATCACATAGTCGTCCAACAGCTGCCACACCGTCCCCGCCTCGCTGAAACCGGCTTGTCTAAGCGCCGCGAGCTGGAAATCCACCGGCGTCGGCGGCGGCACCGGGCGGCCGGCGAACAGCGCTTCACGCTCGGCCTGATAAGCGGCCAGCGCCGGCGATTGCAGCGCGCCCGCAAACCAGCGATCCCAATCCTCGACGCCGTTGTCCCAGGCGCGCTGTTGGGTCTGCTCGTCGTGCCGCTCCGCCAACGCTTTCAGCCGCGGCTGACGCTGGTCATAGCGCTGATGATCGGCGTTCAGGAACACGCCGCCGTCGGCCAGCAGCCCGGCAACGTTGCGGTACAGCGCCAGCTGCTGCTCGGGCATCAGCCAGTGCAGCGCCGTGCTGGACACCGCCGCCTGCGGCGCGGGGCCGGACAGCGCGGCAAAACAGGCCGGATCCGCCAGATCGGCCTGCAGAATGCGGATCCGATCGCCGTACTCCGCCAGCGCACCGCGCGCCACCGCCAGCAACAGCGGATCGAGATCGATGGCGGTCACCCTGGCCTGCGGAAAGCGCTGCAAAATGCGCAGGCTCAGCGATCCCGGGCCGCAGGCCAGATCCACCACGTGAAAATCCTGGCCGGCGGCCAGCGCCAGCACCTCCAGCTGGGCGTTAAAACGCGCTTCCCGTTCGGCGATGTAGGCCGCCTGCTGGCGATCCCAGGAGTCCAGCAGCGAAGAGAATGAAACGGCAGTCATATCAAGGTTCCTTGTTGGAAAAAGTCGGCGCCTGCGGCGGCAAGGCCGCCAGGCCCCGAATCAAACGGCCCAGCGCCGCCACGGTGCGGGCGGAAGGGTCCATGTCGTAACCGGGGAGGATCACGTAGCGCCGCTGACGCACGGCGCGCAGCGTCGCGGTCAGCGGGTGATGTTCCAGAAAGGCGATTTTGTCGGCCGCGCTGTCGCCGAGGCCGCCGCGCGGCAGATCGCCAAGCACGATCGCATCCGGATCGCGGGCGGCGATAACTTCCCAGGACACCGTCGGCCACAGCTCGGGCCGATCGCCGAACAGGTTCTCGCTGCCGACGCTGCGGCTCAGCAAACCTGGTGCGCCGCAGCAGCCCGCCACGTAGGGCGTCTGCGTGCCGGCATACCACCACAGCAGACGTAAATGCGGCAGCGGCGCGCGGCGCGCCTCAAACGCCTGCAGTTGCCCACGCAGCCGCGCGATCGGCGCTTCACCGGCGCGGCTGACGTTGAAAATGCGCGCCAGCTCCCGCAGCTCGGTGAAGATGTCTTCAAACGTCAGCGCGGCGGCGATCGCGCTTTGCTGGCCGCTGCAGGCGCCGGGAGAGAGATAAGTGCCGATGCCCCATTCCGCCAGCCGCGCCCGATCGGGCGTTTCCGGGCTGTGCAGCCAGTAATAGCTGGCCGAATAGACAAAATCCGGCCGCATCAGCAGCAACGCTTCCGCCGTGGGCGGCGCCGGGCTGACGGGCACCCGCAGCGCATCGACCGACGCCGTCGGCGCGGGATCGCGCGCGCGGTCATACCCGACCACGCCGATTGCGCGGCCAGCCAGTCCTAGCGCCAGCAGGTTTTCCAGCGCCGGATTGGCATAAACCAGCACCCGCTGCGGCGGCTGCGGGTAATCGCGCATGACCCCGCAATTTTGCAGGCCGACGGCCTCAGCGTGCAGCGGCACGCCCCCGCCCAATCCCAGGGCGCACAACAACGGATAGAGCGATCGTTTCACGCCGTCAGAACCTGACCGACACGAAGGTTTCATAGCTGCGCGGCGGCGCGATCAGCGCCTGATCCGGGTAGGTGCGCTGATAGGCGTACAGCTGGTTGGTGGCGTTGCGAATGCGGAAACCAACATCGATGATCGGCGTCAGCTGATAGTCCGCCGCCAGATCGAGCGTGGTGTACGCGCGCATCTTGCGCTGGTTGGCGTCGTCGTTATAACTGCTGCCGACGTAGCGCAGCGAAGAAGCCAGCCCCAGGCGCGCCGTCGCCTGATAATGCACGCTGAGGTTGGCGGTCCAGTCCGGGATATAGGCCGGGCGATTGCCGTTGTAGCTGCGCAGCGGGCTACCGCCGCGATAGTCGTCGTAGCGGGCGTGCGTGTAGGTGGCATTGCCGGCCAGCTCCCAACGATCGTCGGGACGCAGCACCACGCCAAGCTCGATGCCACGCGACGTCTGCCTGCCTACCGCGTTCAACGCATCCGGCCGCTGCACGTCGGGCACAAACAGGTTGTCCTTGCGCAGTTCGTACAGCGCCAGCGTCGCCTCGCCCTTGTTATCCCAAAACCCCCCTTTGGCACCGGCCTCCCACTGACGCGCTCGCGTCAGCGGCAGATCGGTCTGCGCCGGGCTGAGGAAGAACAAATCGTTGCCCGGCTCCTGGCCGGTGGTGTAGTTGGCGTAGAGCGTGAGGTTATCGGTCAATGCATAGCTGGGGCCCAGGCTCCAGGTGCTGAAAACATAGGTGTGCGCGCGGCTCTCTTCCTGCGGCCCCTGGAAGCGCCAGTCCATGTTCATATGGTTGTAGCGCAGCTGGCCCAGCAACGCTAAACGCTCGGTCAGGCTGAAGCGATCCTCGAGAAAGGCGGCATACTGGTTCTGGGTAACGTGGCGCACCGGCGCGCGTTGGCGGTCGGTACCCTGGGCGAACGGCTCTCTGGGCGGCGCGCCGAGCGGTACGTCTTCGGAGCCAGGGAAACCGTTCGAGTAGTACTGAAAATGCCGCTTGCTCAGATCGAAGCCGACCAGCAACCGGTTATCGAAACCGGCGATGGCGCGATCGAACACCAGCGAACTGCGGTTGCCGATCAGATCGTCGTCGTGCGCCAGGGCGCCGAAGGAGTCGCGGTTGACGTCGCCGGGCCGGGCCGCCGCCGCGACGCGGAAACGCTCGACGTTGCGCCATTCGCGAAAGCCGCTGTAGTAATAGAATTGGTTATGCCATTCCACTTCGGGCGTCATAAACCAGTCCAGACTGGCCTGAAATGCGGTGGCGTTGCTCTGGATGCGGCTGTCGGTCAGGTTGTTGTAATTGATGTCGCGCAGCTCGCCGGCAATGCGCCCGTCCAGCAGCGGCGTGCCGTAGTAAGGGTTGTTGGTGCGGTTGAGCATGCGGTCCAGGCTCAGCGTCAGCAACGCTTCGTCCGTCAATTTAAACAGCAGCGAGCCGGAAACCCGCTTCTGCCGATCGCGTTCATACTGCACGTTGCTGCCGCTGTCGTTGCCGCTGACGTCCAACCGGTACGCCACCGCATCGTCCACCAGCGCGCCGCCGGCCCCCAGATGCAGACGCTGGCTGCGGTAGCTGCCGAAGCCATAATCAAGCTCGAGCGGCTGGCGGCTGAAGGTCGGCCGCCGCGAGATCAGGTTGACGCTGCCGCCTGCGGCGCTCAGCCCGTTCAAGGCCGATCCCGGCCCGCGCAGTACCTCGATGCTGTCGTAATGCGCCGGATCGCCCAGTTGCAGCGTGCTGCCGGGCATCTCTACGCCGTTATACAGCCAGGCGATCGGCCGAAAACCGCGCGCGGAAAAGTTGTTGGACAACGTTGGCGAAGCGACGCCAGACAGACCGGTGGCATGCTCGACGGCGGCGGCCAGCGAGCGATCGCCCCGCTGTTGGATCGCCCGCGCGCTGATGATATCGACGCTGCGCGGCGTCTCCCGAGCGCTCAGCCCGAGCTGCGAAGCGCTGCGGCTCACGGCGCTCAACGCATCGTAGCGCCCGGCGGAGGCCGCCGCTTCCACGGTGAGCTGTTCTTCACATCCCGTGGCATTGCGGGCTTTATCGCAGTCGGCGGCGAAAGCCAGCGGCGCCAGTGCGCCGCCGACCCAAGCGGCGGCGAGGCATAAATATTTCCTGGGCGCGCGAAGGCGCTGGCGTGTCGTACTCATGTGGAGCATCCCTGTGGTGAAATAAAAATCGGCCGCAGCCGGAATAAAGCTTTATCGTTTTTTGTTATGTTATATTATTACAATATTGCAATGCCAGTCTTTATTGCCCCGCGCTCCACCGCACTGCGTTTGGCGCTTTGCCGCCAAATCGGCGACAATACGATTTTTGCCGCCGACAGGATGCGCTATGCAGGCCGAAATTCTTCTGACTCTCAAACTCCAGCAAAAGCTGTTCGCCGATCCGCGCCGCATCGCGCTGCTGAAACAGGTGCAGCACACCGGCTCCATCAGCCAGGGCGCCAAACTGGCGGGCATCAGCTACAAAAGCGCCTGGGACGCCATCAATGAGATGAACCAACTGGCGGAACAAACGGTGGTGGAACGCGCCACCGGCGGCAAAGGCGGCGGGGGCGCGCATTTGACGCACTACGGCCAACGGCTGATCCAGCTGTACGATCTGCTGGGCCAGGTGCAGCAAAAAGCCTTCGACGTGCTGCAGCAGGACGATCTGCCGCTCGACAGCCTGCTGGCGGCCATCTCGCGCTTCTCGCTGCAAACCAGCGCGCGCAATCAGTTTTTCGGCACCGTGATCGAACGCGACCACCAGCAGGTACAGCAGCATCTGGCGATCCTGCTGAACGACGGCAGCACTCGCCTGACGGCGGCCATTACCCAGCAAAGCGCCGATCGGCTGCAGCTGACGCCCGGCAAAGAGGTGCTGGCGCTGATCAAGGCGCCCTGGGTGCGTCTGAGCGTCGATGCGGCCGATAACGCCGACGCGGAGAATGCGCTGGCGGGCGTGGTGGCCGGCATTCAGCCGGGCGCCGAACACAGCGAGGTGCTGGTGACGCTGGCGGGCGGCGAAACCCTGTGCGCCACCCTGACGACGGCGGAGCTGCAGCGCCTGCAGCTGAGCGTCGGCGACGCCGTATACGCCCTGTTCAACGCCGATCGGGTGATTGTCGCCACGTTGTGTTAAGCGCAACGTGATGTTGCGTTTTTGTTGATTGACATCACCCTGCAATGCGCCTATTTCTAAGGAAAATAATTGCAAAAAAAGGAACAGGTGATGTCGTCGTTGCACATTTCGCAAGGTTCATTCCGCTTGAGCGATACCCGCACCCTGACGCTGGAAGCGCTGGCGATCCAGGCCGGTGAAAGCTGGGCCTTCGTCGGCGCCAACGGCAGCGGCAAATCCGCCCTGGCGCGCGCGCTGGCCGACGAACTGGTTCTGCTGCGCGGCGAACGCCGCAGCGACTTTCAGCATGCGGTGCGCATCTCCTTCGAACAGTTGCAAAAGATGGTCAGCGACGAGTGGCAACGCAACAATACCGATCTGCTCAGCGCGGACGAAGACGACACCGGCCGTACCGCGGCGGAGATCATTCAGGAAGAGGTGAAAGACGCCGCGCGCTGTGAGCGACTGGCCGCGCAGTTCGGCATTACCGCCCTGCTGACGCGCCGCTTCAAATACCTCTCCACCGGCGAAACGCGCAAAACCCTGCTGTGCCGCGCGCTGATGCCGCAGCCCGACCTGCTGATCCTCGATGAACCCTTCGACGGGCTGGACGTGCACTCGCGCGCGCAGCTCGCCGCGTTGCTGAGCGAGCTTTCCGCCCAGGGCCAAACCGTGGTGCTGGTGCTCAACCGGTTCGACGAAATACCGGATTTTGTCCGGCAGGTGGGCGTGCTGGCGGACTGCACCCTGACCAACCGCGGGCCGCGCAGCCAGGTGATGGCGGACGCGCTGGTGGCGCAGCTTGCGCACAGCGAAAACCTCAGCGGGCTGGCGCTGCCGGAAACGGAGGATCCGGCGCATAAAGTGGCCCTGCCGGCGGATCGTCCGCTGATCGTCCTGCGTGACGGCGTGGTCAGCTATAACGATCGGACGATCCTCAATCATCTCGACTGGCAGGTTAACCCTGGTGAACACTGGCAGATCGTCGGCCCAAACGGCGCCGGCAAATCCACCCTGCTCAGTTTGATCACCGGCGATCACCCGCAGGGCTACAGCAACGATCTGACGCTGTTCGGCCGCCGCCGCGGCAGCGGGGAAACCATCTGGGAAATCAAACGCCATATCGGCTACGTCAGCAGCAGCCTGCATCTGGATTATCGCGTCAACACCAGCGTGCGCAACGTGGTGCTGTCGGGGTTCTTCGATTCGATCGGCATTTATCAGGCGGTCTCGGATCGCCAGCGGCAGCTGACAGAGCAATGGCTGGCGCTGCTCGGGCTCAACGGCGCGCGCGGTGACGCCCCGTTCCACAGCCTTTCCTGGGGCCAACAGCGGCTGGCGCTGATCGCCCGTGCGCTGGTGAAACACCCGGCGCTGCTGATCCTCGACGAACCGCTGCAAGGGCTGGATCCGCTCAATCGCCAGCTGGTGCGCCGCTTCATCGACGTGCTGATCGGCCAGGGCGCCACGCAGTTGCTGTTCGTTTCGCACCATGCCGAAGATGCGCCGCAGTGCATCACCCATCGCCTCAGCTTCGTGCCCGACGGCGAGGGCGGCTACGGCTATCAACACCAGCGGCTGGAGGCAGCCTCCGTCTGAAACGCGGCGTAAACATATCCGGCAACACTTCACCGCAGCACATCACATTTGGCCTTTTATCATAGAAAGAAAGAAGGCCATTTTCTGGAGACGCCATGTCCGCTGCGTTGATTATCATCGACCTGATCGAGGATCTTATCGGGCCCAAAGGCCGCGCCAACCACTGCCGTGAACAGGTGGCGGCGACCCACCTGCTCGCCAACGTCAATGCCGCCGCGGCCTATGCGCGGGTGCGAAAAATCCCGGTAATTTGGGTGCGGGTGGGATTCGCCGACGATTATCATGACATCCCGCCTCACTCGCCGCTGTTCAACCATCTCAAGCAGATCGGCGCGCTGCGGCTAAACGGCCCGGGATGCCGCTGGGTGCCCGAACTGCACCGGGAAGAGACCGATCTGCAGTTTGAAAAAACGGCGGTTAGCGCCTTCTCCGGTAACAATTTGTTAGCCTGGCTGCGGCAACATCGGTGCCACCATTTGCTGCTGGCGGGCATCAGCACGCCGCTCGCCATCGAAAGCACCGCGCGTCAGGCGCACGACGCCGGCTTTCAGGTGACCGTATTGCACGATCTGTGCGCAGCCCCTACGCAGGAGATCCACCAGCAGAGTCTGGATACCCTGCAAAATCTGGCCGAAATCACCCGTTCGCAGGCCTGGATGAGAGGTTAACCTGCATCGCCGCCGGTTGTGTCGGCCGGCATAATGCACGAATGCATCACTGCCCCGACCTTTAGCGTCATTCTGGTGTGCTACTATCCGCTTTAGCGCTCAATTTCGCCATCATCGCACGCCGCAAAGGCGCTGAGCGCCGTGTACATATTTTAAAGGGACATATTATGTGGGGCGTACTGGCTGCTTCGTTATTTTTCTTGCCGTTTAACCGGCTGATAGCCTGGGTGATCCTGGCCGCCTCGGCGGGCATGGGGCTTTATCATGGGGTGCTGACGCCACTCAGCCTGGGTTGCCTGTTGGCCATCGTGGCGCTGGCGGGTCTACGTCATTATTTTCGCGCGCAGCGTAATCTGGCGATCGCGCTCGAAGGGTTGGTGATCGCCGGCTGCGTGGCGCTGTTCTTGCATCTGGTGCCTGGCATCCACAACCAGCTGATGATCGACGGCGAAAAAGCCGGCCCGCTCAGCGCACCGTTCACCATGTATTACAACTTCGACAAGGCGATGGTGCCGTTCCTGCTGTTCGCCTGCTTGCCCACATTGTTTTCCGCCGAACGCGGCGGCAACGGCGGCAAGGCGGGCTGGATTGCGCTGCTGCTGGCCGTGCCGGCGCTGTTGCTGCTGGCGGTGGCGCTGGGCGGCTTAAAAATCGAGCTGCATGCGCCTGCCTGGATCCTGCCCTTCGTCATGGCGAACCTGTTCTTCGTCTGCATGGCCGAAGAAGCGCTGTTTCGCGGCTACCTGCAGCAGCGCCTCAGCCAGTGGCTGGGGGCCTGGCCGGCGCTGATTGTCGCCTCCCTGGTGTTCGGCGCCGCGCATCTGGCGGGCGGTACGCTGATGGTGATCTTCGCGACCCTCGCCGGGGTGATCTACGGCCTGGCGTGGATGTGGAGCGGCCGTCTGTGGGTGCCGATTCTGTTCCATTTCGGACTGAACCTGACCCATCTGCTGTTCTTCACCTACCCGCTGTATCAGCATCCCTAACGTCTGACGCCGGCAGAGAGCGCTTCTCTGCCGGTGGCTGGATGAAAACGCTATCACAAGCGCCTCACCGCCCCGCCATCAACCGCTTTGCATGCTGCTTTACGCCGCCTGTCCGGCGCTTTTCACCGAAGTGTAAACGATTCCATTTTTCGCGTTGGATCACCTTTTTATCGCTGTAGCCATGCTATCTTTTTGCGCATTGACCACTCCCTGTTCAGCAATGGGCGTATCAAGACGGTAATTGGAAGCGATTACACCCTCGTCGACGCCAAGAAAGGAACCGTATGACGGAATTTAACCCTATCGACCATCCGCACCGCCGCTTTAACCCGCTGAGCGGCCAGTGGGTGCTGGTCTCACCGCACCGCGCCAAGCGCCCCTGGCAGGGCCAACAGGAGAGCGTCCCCACGGCAACGCTGCCGGCGCACGATCCCGACTGTTTCCTGTGCCCGGGCAACGCGCGCGTCACCGGCGATCGCAATCCGGAATATCGCGGCACCTATGTCTTTACCAACGATTTCGCCGCGCTGATGAGCGATACGCCGCCGGCGCCCGACAGCCACGATCCGTTGATGCGCAGCCAGAGCGCGCGCGGCGTCAGCCGGGTTATCTGTTTCTCTCCCGATCACAGCAAGACCCTGCCCGAACTGACGCTGCCGGCGCTGGAGCAGGTGGTCACCGCCTGGCAGGCGCAAACCGAGGAGCTGGGCAAGCACTACCCCTGGGTGCAACTGTTCGAAAACAAAGGCGCGGCGATGGGCTGCTCCAACCCGCACCCGCACGGGCAGGTCTGGGCCAACAGTTTTCTGCCGAACGAGGCCGAACGCGAAGATCGCCTGCAACACGACTATTTCCGGGAACATGCCTCCCCGCTGCTGCTGGACTATGCGCAGCGCGAGCTGGCCGCAGGCGAACGCATCGTGGTGAACACCGAACACTGGCTGGCGGTGGTGCCCTACTGGGCCGCCTGGCCGTTTGAAACGCTGCTGCTGCCGAAAACGGCGGTGCAGCGCATCACCGATCTCAGCGCGGCGCAAAGCCGCGATCTGGCGCTGGCGCTGAAGAAGCTGACCAGCCGCTACGACAACCTGTTCCAGTGCTCGTTCCCCTATTCGATGGGATGGCACGGCGCGCCGTTCAATGGCGCCGACAACCGGCACTGGCAGCTGCACGCCCATTTCTATCCGCCGCTGCTGCGTTCAGCCAGCGTGCGCAAATTTATGGTCGGTTACGAGATGCTGGCGGAAACCCAGCGTGACCTGACCGCCGAACAGGCCGCAGAGCGTCTGCGCGCCGTCAGCGATATTCATTACCGTGAAGCCGGAGCCCAAGCATGAGCCTGAAACCGCTTACCCATTCCCTGTTTACCGAACACTTCGGCTACGCGCCGGCGTTGACCATCCAGGCGCCGGGGCGGGTGAACCTGATCGGCGAGCATACCGATTACAACGACGGCTTCGTGCTGCCCTGCGCCATTGATTACCAAACCGTTATCGCCTGCGCCAAGCGCGACGACCGTCAGATCCGCGTGCTGGCCGCCGATTATCAGAATCAGCAGGATCAATTCTCGCTCGACGATCCGATCGTCAGCCATCCCGACCAGCGCTGGTCCGACTATGTCCGCGGCGTGGTGAAGCACCTTCAGCGCCGTAACGCCGATTTCGGCGGCGCGGATCTGGTGATCGCCGGCAATGTGCCGCAGGGCGCGGGGCTCAGCTCCTCCGCCGCGCTGGAAGTGGCGGTGGGCCAGGCGCTGCAGGCGCTCTATCAGCTGCCGCTGGACGGCGTGGCGCTGGCGCTGAACGGCCAGGAGGCGGAGAACCAATTCGTCGGTTGCAACTGCGGCATCATGGACCAGCTGATCTCCGCGCTCGGCCGGCGCGACAGCGCTCTGCTGATCGACTGCCGCTCGCTGGAGACCCGCGCGGTGCCGATGCCGGACAGCGTGGCGGTGGTGATCATCAACTCCAATGTGCAACGCGGGCTGGTGGACAGCGAATACAACACCCGCCGCAAACAGTGCGAAGAAGCGGCGCGTTTCTTCGGCGTCAAGGCGCTGCGCGACGTCAGCCCCGAACAGTTTGCAGCGCGTCAACATGAGTTGGATCCGTTGGTGGCCAAACGCGCGCGCCATGTCATCAGCGAGAATGCCCGCACGCTGGCGGCGGCCGATGCGCTGGCGGCCGGCGATCTGCAACGCATGGGCCGGCTGATGGCGGAGTCTCACGCCTCGATGCGTGACGACTTTGAAATCACCGTGCCGCCAATCGATCGGTTGGTCGAGATTGTCAAAGCGACCCTCGGCCCGCGCGGCGGCGTGCGCATGACCGGAGGCGGCTTTGGCGGCTGCATCGTCGCGCTGATGCCACAGGACCTCGTGGAAACGGTGCGCGCCGCCGTGGCGCACGAGTATCCGCTGCAAACCGGCGGATTGCGGGAAACGTTTTACGTCTGCCAGGCTTCGCAGGGGGCCGGCACATGCTGACGGTGAGCACGGAAGCGGCGCCCGATGGGCAGCCTTACCAGCTGACGCGGCTGCAAAACGCCGGCGGCATGACCGTCACCCTGATGGACTGGGGCGCCACCTGGTTGTCCGCGGTATTACCGCTCACATCCGGCGAAAAACGCGAGCTGCTGCTCGGCTGCCGCAGCGCCGCGGACTATCAACGTCAGGGCGCCTATCTGGGCGCCACCGTTGGCCGTTACGCCAACCGCATCGCCAATGCCAGCCTGCCCATCGACGGTAAATCCCATGCGCTGCTCGCCAATCAGGGCGCGCACCAGTTGCACGGCGGCCCCGACGGTTTTCATGCCCGCCGCTGGCGCCGGGTACAGCAGGATGCGCACCAGGTCTGCTATGCGCTGCATTCAGCGGATGGCGATCAGGGCTTCCCCGGCAATCTCGACGTGCAGGTTTGCTACCGCCTGACCCCCGATAATCGTCTGGAAATCAGCTATCTGGCGCAGGCCGATCGCCCCTGCCCGGTCAACCTGACCAACCACGCCTATTTCAATCTGGACGGCCCCGGCACCGACGCCCGCGCCCAACGGCTGCAGCTGTTCGCCGATCGCTATCTGCCCGTCGACGCCGAGGGCATTCCCTGCGCCGAGTTGACGCCGGTGGACGGCAGCGGCATGGATTTTCGTCAACCGAAAACGCTGCTGCAGGATTTCCTGCGCGATCGCGACCAACAGCGGGTCAACGGCTACGATCACGCCTTTCTGTTGCACCGCATCTGCGGCGCGCTGGAAAGCCCGGCGGCCCATTTATGGTCCGCCGACGGGCAGGTGCAAATGAGCGTGTTCACCGACGCACCTGCGCTGCAACTCTACAGCGGCAATTTTCTGGCCGGCACGCCGGCGCGCGACGGCGGCAGCTATGCCAACCATGCCGGCGTGGCGCTGGAAAGCGAGTTTTTGCCGGACAGCCCGCACCATCCCGAGTGGCCGCAGCCGGATTGCTGGCTGCAGCCGGGGAGCCGCTACCGCAGCGCCACGCATTATCAGTTTTATCCTATCTAACCCGCCATGCCCCTCGCCGTACGGCCGGGGGCGATTTGTTATAAATGCTTACCTTTTAGCCCTATCCCCCCGCCGGCGCCCACCTTCCCTTATTCCAAAGCGCGCACTACACTCAGGCTACCGTGATAAGCACAACGCCTTGTGCAACGTCACAATTTTCGGCCGATGGCGGCCAATCAATAGCTGAAGGAACACCTATGCGTCTGATTACTGCACTTCCATTGCTGGCGGGCTTAATGCTGAGCACCAATCTGATGGCGGCCGACGCGACGACGGCGACGAAAACGCCTTCGCCGGCGCAGGCGGCCCAACAGAAACGCATGACCGATTGCAACCAGCAGGCATCCACCAAGTCGCTGAAAGGCGCGGACCGCTCCACCTTTATGAGCACCTGTCTGAAATCCGAAGGCGCCGCTGCAACGGGCAAAACCCTGACGCCGCAGCAGCAGAAGATGAAAAGCTGCAACGCCGACGCCAAGACCAAGGATCTGAAGGGCGACGCGCGTAAAACCTTCATGAGCAACTGCCTGAAAAAATCGGCCTGATTTTCCCTCTGCCACGGCGCGTCCGAAGCGATTCCGACGCGCCGTTTCTCCCCCTTCCGCCCCAGCCTGAACGATTCAGCTTTTTCCTTTCTCCAGCCCTTACTTTGCGGCAAGAAATTGGCTATGGTTAGACACTATCGATTGCCGAGCCCCGGCCCGCGGCAATATAATGATTTTCGTTATCATTGAAATGTCAGATTATTAAGGAGTTAAGCTATGGCTGTAACTAAGCTGGTTCTGGTGCGTCACGGCGAAAGCCAGTGGAACCAAGAAAACCGCTTCACCGGTTGGTATGATGTTGATCTGTCCGACAAGGGCCGCACCGAAGCGAAAGCAGCAGGCAAGCTGTTGAAAGAAGAAGGTTTCACTTTCGACTTCGCTTACACCTCCGTACTGAAGCGCGCGATCCACACCCTGTGGAACATCCTCGACGAGCTGGATCAGGCCTGGTTGCCAACCGAAAAATCCTGGAAGCTGAACGAACGTCACTACGGCGCGCTGCAGGGTCTGAACAAAGCCGAAACCGCTGAAAAATACGGCGACGAGCAAGTGAAACAATGGCGTCGCGGCTTCGCGGTGACCCCGCCGGAGCTGACCAAAGAAGACGAACGTTACCCTGGCCACGATCCGCGCTACGCCTCGCTGAGCGAGCAAGAGCTGCCGCTGACCGAAAGCCTGGCGCTGACCATCGATCGCGTTATCCCTTACTGGGACGAAGAGATCCTGCCACGCATCAAGAGCGGCGAACGCGTGATCGTTGCGGCGCACGGCAACTCGCTGCGCGCGCTGGTGAAATACCTGGATAACCTGAGCGAAGACGAAATCCTCGAGCTGAACATCCCAACCGGCGTGCCGTTGGTGTATGAGTTCGACGAGAACTTCAAGCCAACCAAACGTTACTACCTGGGTAACGCCGATGAGATCGCTGCAAAAGCGGCGGCCGTGGCGAACCAGGGTAAAGCGAAGTAATTTCGCCGGTTCACGAAAAAGCCCCCGGTTTTCACCGGGGGCTTTTTTATTTCTGCTGCGCCATCGCCTCATTTACCGCATCCAGCCGTTCCTGCATCGCCGGATGAGTGCTGAGCCAGGCAGGCAGCGCCCAGTCATCGGTCTTTTCTCGTTCAGGCGCCTGCGCCAACGCGCGGTAGATCGCCGCCATTTCCGCCAGCGAACGCCCCTGGCGCTGCATTTCCGCTATCGCAAACGCATCCGCCTCACGCTCCATCCCGCGAGAAAACTGCATCTCATTTACGAAGGATGCGGACTGCAGCAACGTGTCGCCGATGCCGCTGACGTCACCCGTCATCCACATCAGCGTCAATGCCACCAGTGACGAGCGCACCAACATGCGCATCGGATGGCGATAAGCGTGATGCCCCATTTCGTGCAGCATCACCGCCGCCAAGCCATCGTCGTTTTTCGACAAGGTGACCAGGCTATCGCTGAGCACCAGCGTGCCATCCGGCAACATAAAGGCGTTCGGCGCGCCGGGCGCCGCCATCAACTTCAGCGAGAGCGGCGTGCGCTCTTGGCGCATGTCGGCCGGCATCACCTGCCGGAACAGCTGCTGCAGCGCCCGTTGCCGTTCGGCCGGCAGTGCCGAGGGCGCGAAGCCACTCTGCTCCAAGAACGTCTGCGTATGTTCGCCCAGCTTCTGTTCCACCGAGGTGGGGATGCGCATGGCGATCTCGCTGCTCGCCCACGGCAGCACCACGTAAACGTAAGTCACTACCGCCAGCAGCGTCATCAGCAGCGCCAGGGCGACGCCGCGTTTATGGCGTTCCAGGCGATGCACCCAACCCGGCGAACGGCGCTGATAGAACCAGCGGCGAAAGGCCGCGTCGTCATCGGGCACAAAACGCCCGCCGCCCTTGAAGGTAAGCGTCAGCGGAATATTGCCCAGCGCGGCAGAAACGGTGATGTCCGTCAGCGGGATGTAACGCTGTTCATCCTGCCGCTGCAACGTCACGCCTTCGCCGCTTTCGTTCACCAGCAGACGAGCCGCCTCACGTGCGGCCCGCCCCGGCAACTGATAAGCGCCTTCAAGGATCATCGGCGCCTCAGAAGCTGCCGCCCAGATCCAGCGCCTGCACCGCTTCTTCGGCCACCGCGCTGTTGGCGGTTTCCTGATGCGCCGTAATGTCCAGCAGCGCCAGATCGCCTTCAACCGCCGTGCACGCCGCCAGATAACGGGCATGACGCACTTCCGCCACCGGCGCCGCCAAACCGAGCGAGAACAGGGTAATCAGGGTATTGGTGATCAACAATCCCATGTACGGCAGCGTTTTCATTGAGGAATGCAGCTTGATGTCGCCGTTCAGCCTTGCCTGGTTAAACAGGTAGTTGCGTTGGGCGACAACCTGGTAGCTGCTGGCCACCAGGGCACCGATCAGCAGCACCACCATCATCAGCAGAAGGCTGCTGATATTGTCCAGCACCAGCACATCGATGGCTTCGTTGGTCAACAGGCCCATCAACACCATCTGATAGAGGGTAAAGAAGAACGAACCGATGCACACCAGCGCGACCAACATGAACGGCAGGAATATGAGCAGGCCGATCAAGGCAAATTTGATAAAGGCCGATTTCTTCAGTTCGGCAATAAACGGCGTGTTCCCGAAAAACAGGTTATTAACGTACAAATCATGCTGCAGTGCGCTAATAATGCCGTTTACCGCCGCAAATGCCGGCACAGCCAAAATCAGCGTCAGCACCAGCATAAATGCGATGGCGTTGATGCTGCCAAGACCGCTGCCAATGCCGAGCAAGACGATCAGACCGACATACAGTCCGATAATCAGCAATAACGGGCAGAATAGCAAAGCCCAATAGGCGCGCCCGGTGCGGCAGACATAATTAAAGCGCACGCCGCGATAGCTCGACATAATCGCATTGTAGCGCCAGCTGCGGATAACAATCCACGGCAACAGGGCAAGCAATACCAGCAGCGCCAACAGCCCCAGCAATGGCGTCACCGCCAGCAGGAAATAAAATACAATGATGCCGCCGATCACCAACAGCCGTCCTTTCAGAATTTGCAGCGGCTGCGCATGATAATCGAAACGATCGCCGTCCAATTCCGTGTTGCCGTAAAAATAGCGACGACGACGCACCGTCGCCCAGGCGGAATAGATGCCCAGGGTCAGAGCGGTCAATAACGCGTTGACTAACCAAATAGCGAAGTACTCACCACCTTTCCCATGGAATTTAATCCGGTGCAGCCCCAGCGGCTGCGAGGTATTGTTTGTCATAATTCTTTCGTCCTGAAAGGAATAGGTCATACCACTCCCCGCTTATTCGTCATGCGGAGTTTGTGGAATAAAAAAGCGTCTTATATAAGCACAATGCCGAGAGCGGTGACAATTATTCTTTTATTAAATAGGAATAATGCGAATACGGCCGCTTAAAGATTTAATAAGCCTATTGACTGTAGGCCTTAAATTGATAGGAGATATAAAATTTTAAGGTAAATAGAAAAAGGGCCCGCTGACGAGCCCCTTCTTTACGCGATTAACCGCGGCGCGCTTTCACCGCCGCCGCCAGATCGCGCAGCACGGTTTCGGTATCCTGCCAGCCGATGCAACCGTCGGTGACGCTCTTGCCGTAAACCAGCGGCTCGCCGCTTTCGAGGCTCTGGTTGCCTTCCACCAGGTGGCTTTCGATCATTACACCGATAATCGCTTTTTCACCGCCGCCAATTTGCCCGCAAACATCGGCGCTCACGTCCATCTGTTTTTTGAACTGTTTGCTGCTGTTGGCATGGCTGAAGTCGATCATCACCTGCGCCGGCAGCCCCGCTTTGCTCAGACCAGCTTTGACGTCCTTCACGTGCGCCGCGCTGTAGTTCGGCTCTTTGCCGCCGCGCAGAATAATGTGGCAGTCACCGTTACCGCTGGTGTTAACGATCGCCGAGTGGCCCCATTTGGTCACCGACAGGAAGCAGTGCGGCGCGCCGGCGGCGTTGATGGCGTCGATCGCCACCTTGATGGTGCCGTCGGTGCCGTTCTTGAAGCCGACCGGGCAAGAGAGACCAGAGGCCAGTTCACGGTGCACCTGCGATTCCGTGGTGCGCGCGCCGATGGCGCCCCAGCTCATCAAATCCGCCAGGTACTGCGGCGTGATCATGTCGAGGAATTCGCCGGCGGCCGGCAACCCGCTGTCGTTGATCTCCACCAGCAGTTTGCGCGCCAGGCGCAGGCCGTCGTTGATGTTGAAGCTGTTGTCCATTTGCGGATCGTTGATCAGGCCTTTCCAGCCCACGGTGGTGCGCGGTTTTTCGAAGTACACGCGCATCACCACTTCCAGCTCGCCGCTCAGTTCTTCACGCAGCGCCAGCAGGCGCCCCGCGTACTCTTTGGCGGCTTGGGTATCATGGATGGAGCAAGGGCCAATCACCACCAGCAGGCGATCGTCGCTGCCGCGGAGGATATTGTGAATTGCGCTGCGGGCCTGGGACACCGTCTTTGCCGCGCGTTCAGTGGCCGGGAATTTCTCCAGCAAAGCCACCGGCGGCAGGAGTTCCTTAATATCATTAATGCGTAAATCGTCGTTTTGGTAATTCATAGCTTTTCCATTCGGTATCGTGGGGTATTTCGCAGTGCGTAACGGTGTAGATCCCAACAATCTAGCCTGTGAGAATGGCGCTGTAAATCACCTTTGCCCCCCGCCGCTGGAACCGCCAAATTAACAGCAGATTGTGCTGTTTCATCAGGGGAGCGCAGAGCCTCCTTTTTCGCTATGCTAGCGATCGGAATATACAGCGACCCGAGTTGAACATGCCTTCTCTGTTATTAGTTGATGACCACCCGGTGGTTCATGTCGCACTGGAAGCGGCGCTAATGAAATCATCCCGCCCCTACCGCCTGCAGGCGGCGCAGGACGACGTCCAGGCGTTGGCTCTGCTGGCCGAGGCCGCTTTCGGCCTGGTGATCCTGGATATCGGCCTGCCGCAGGTCGATGGGCTGCAGCTGTTGAAAAAAATCCGCCGCCGCTATCCGCAACAAAAGATCCTGATCTATACCGCGCAGGAAGCCGATGTCTATGCGCGCATGGCGCATGCCGCCGGCGCCGACGGTTTCGTCAATAAAGGCAGCTCGCTGGCGGAGTTGGTGCAGGCGATCGAACAGGTGCTGGACGGTGAAATCAGCTTCCCCGCCGCCGCGCTGGCCGAAGAGGCGCCGACGGCGGACGGCGGGCTGCTCACCCCTAAGGAGCTCGAGGTGCTGGGCTTGCTGAGCCAGGGGCTGTCCAACCTGCAGATCGCCGACCGGCTGCACATCAGCAACAAGACTGTCAGCACGCACAAAAAAAACATCCAGCGCAAAACCGGCGCCGGCAACCTGCTGGAACTGGTGGCGGTGTTTAAAGAGCTGGCGCCATGATGCGCCGCGCCCTGCTGCTGCTGATCCTGTGGTGCGGCCTGGCGCAGGCGGCGGAGCCGGTGCGCTATCAGCTGGTCAGCAACCTGAATACCCCCGAGAATATGCTGATCGTCGGCGAGAAAAATCCCTGGCGCGATCGCACGCTGCGCGTCGGTATCATCAGTGAGAACACCAGCCCGTACAACATCATCGTGGACGACGATCTGTATGGGCTGAACGCCGACTACCTCGGCTATATCCAGCAGGTGACCGGCATCCGCTTCGCCATTTACGGCTTCGCCGATCTGACCCAGCTGGAACAGGCGCTGCACGACGGCAAGGTCGACCTGCTGTACGGCATCCCGCAGAGCGAAGCGCTGCACGGGCTGGAGATCTCCCAGCCTTACTACATCAGCAACCTGCGCGTATTGCGCGATCGCAGCAACGATAGGCCGGTGATGCTCAATTCCGCCAACGCCCGCGTCGCGATCGGCGCGCTGACCGACATGCAGTCCGGCGGCGCCCTGCAGGCGGTGGCGTCGCAGATCCAGCGCTACGACAACAACCTGCAGGCGGTCTATTCGCTGCTCAACGGCAGCAGCGACTACTTTATCGCCGACGAGGCCAGCGCCAGCTTTATCATCGACCAACTGCAGCTCGGCCAGCTCTATCAAATTGAAAGCAACGAGAACCTGGGCAACCTCTCCTTCGTGTTCGCCGCCGCCGACCCGCGCCTGATAGACACACTGGACACCGCCATCGCCGACGCGCCGATGGAACTGATGAATGCCCTGCAGAGCCGCTGGAGCAAAAAGATCCCCAGCTACCTCGACACCGGCAATGCCGATCTGACGACGATGGAGAAAAACTGGGTGGCGAGCCACCGCGTGGTTTACTATGCCGCCATCGAGAACAACTTCCCGTTCGCCTACCGCGGTTCCGACGGCCAGCCGCGCGGCTACGCCATCGATATTCTCAACATCATCGCGCAAAACACCGGGCTGCGTTTCGCGCCGCTGTGGGCGCGCAACGCCGAGCAGGCCGATCAGCTGGTGCAATCCGGCCAGGCCAGCTTCCGCGCCGCCCTGCCGCTGGCGCGCGGCGTCAAGGCGCGCTATGGCGCCAGCATGCCGATCCACCGTTCGCTGTGGGGCGTTTACGTCGGCCAGTATGCCAACGGTGTCTCGACCTGGAGCGATCTGGCCGGCAAGCGCATCGGCGTGCTGCAGGGCGATTTGGCTCAGGGGCTGGTGCCGGAGCAGGAACAGACCGTCAGCTTCGCCGACAGCAAGTCGATGTACGACGCGCTGGCCAACGGCCAGTTGGATGCGCTGGTGGATAACGTCATTTCCGCCAACTTTTTGGCGCTGTCGCGCTATTCCGGCGCCATCAAACTGGCCTTCGCCGCCAACAACATCCCCTATCCGGTAGCCTTCGGCGTACGCCGCGATCAGCCGCTGCTGCTGGCGATCCTCGATAAGAACCTGATGCAGATCCCGGCGGATACCCTGCAATCGCTGCGCGACGAGTGGATCGTCGACCGCAGCAACCTTATCGACGCGGTGAACGACAACCGCATGCCGCCGCAGACCACCTGGCTGCTGGCGCTATTGGCCGCCGCCACCGTGCTGCTGTTGGCGCTGACGCTGCGCCGTTTCATGCTGCAGCGCCGTGAAAAACGCGAACGCGAAGAGCTCGAGCAGGCGCGCCGCCGCGCCGAAGCGGAAAACCGCATGAAGAGCAAATTCCTCGCCACCGTCAGCCATGAACTGCGCACGCCGATGCACGCCATCCTTGGCCTGCTGGAACTGGAGCTCAAACGCCAACCGGCGCCGGAAGGCCTGCCGGTGATTTACAGTTCGGCCTCATCGCTGCTCAACCTGCTCAACGACCTGCAGGATCACGCCCGACTGGAAACCGGGTCGTTGACGTTGGCGCCAAAACCGGTGGCGCTGCGCCCCTGGGTCGCGCGCATTGACGCCCTTTACCGGCCGCTTATCGGCGAACGGCCGTTGACGTTGAAGGTGACGGCAGATCCGGCGCTGCCGGAGGCGGTGGTCATTGATGGTGAGCGTTTACTTCAGGTGGCTAACAACCTGATAAACAATGCGATAAAGTTCACGACGCGCGGAACCATTCAGGTCGAGGTCGGCTGGCGCGCGCAGGATGAACGACGGGGAGAGTTGCAGTTAACGGTGAACGACAGCGGCTGCGGCATCGCCGCCGATGAAGTAGGCAAGCTGTTTCAACCGTTTTACCGCGCGCGCGGCGCGCAACGCATCTCGGTGCAAGGTACCGGTTTGGGCCTCTCTATCTGCAAAGAAATCGTCGAACAGATGGGCGGCCGCATAGAGCTGCACTCGCAGCCGGGCGTCGGCACCCGCGTCGAGGTAGTGATACCGGTCGAGCTGAGCGGCGACGCGCCGGCTGGCGCGCAGGAGGAACACACCTTTGCTCTGCCGTCTTCCGCCTTGCGTACCGCGCTGATCGACGATCATCCCACCAATTTGTTGCTGCTGGAACGCCAACTGCGCCACTTCGGGCAGCAACCCGCCCGCTTCGAACAAGGCTATGCGCTGCTGAAGGCCCAGCGACGGCAGCCGTTTGACCTGCTGTTTATCGACTATAACATGCCGCGCCCGGACGGCCTGACGCTGGCCAGGCTGATCCGGCGCGACGAACAGCGGCTGCAGCGCCCGCCTTGCCGCATCGTGCTCTGTTCGGCGGACGTGCAGGAGTTTACCCGCATCCCGCCGGGGCTGGTGGCGATCGATCACTTCCTGACCAAGCCGATTTCGCTGACGGCGATCGGCCAGGTATTGGCTCAGCAACCGCAGGCTCAGGAAGAAAAGTCAGTCCTTACTGACCTACGGCAAACGCTGGCCGAAATGGCGGGCGGCGATCGCGCCATGCTGCAGCGGCTGGCGCAGACGCTAGGCGATACGCTGCGGCAAGACCGGCAGCGGCTCGCGGATGCCGTCGCCGCGAACGACTGGCCTCGCCTGGAGCAGGCGGCACACCGCATCAAGGGCAGCCTGCTGATGCTGCAGCTGCCGGAAGCCGCGCAGCTGTGCCAACAGCTGGTGGATACCGCACGTCGGGGCGAGCTTGCCGCCGCCGCTTATACTAAATTAAAGGCGTTAGTGGCGCAGATAGAACCGGAGCTGGACGCTCTGCTCGCCGCCGCCCCCTCTTTCGCTATGCATAAGGATGAATAATGTCGGACACTCCACACGTACACCTGCCGAAAGACAGTAACAGTAATAGTAAACGCCTACTGACCGCTTTTTTAGTCACCGCCGTCTTTATGGTGGCCGAGGTGGTCGGCGGCCTGTTGTCCGGCTCGCTGGCGCTGTTGGCCGACGCCGGCCATATGTTGACCGACGCCGCCGCGCTGCTGGTGGCGCTGATGGCGGTGCACTTCTCCCAGCGCAAACCCAACGCGCGCCACACCTTCGGCTACCTGCGCCTGACCACGCTGGCGGCCTTCCTCAACGCCGCGGCGCTGCTGGTGATCGTGGTATTCATCCTGTGGGAGGCGATACGGCGTTTCTTCGAACCGCAGCCGGTGATGGGTACCCCGATGCTGATCATCGCCATAGCGGGGCTGCTGGCGAACCTGTTCGCCTTCTGGCTGCTGCATCGCGGCAGCGAAGAGAAAAATATCAACGTGCGCGCCGCCGCGCTGCATGTGCTGGGCGACCTGCTCGGCTCGGTGGGCGCTATCGTCGCGGCCATCGTTATTCTCGCCACCGGCTGGACGCCGATTGACCCGATCCTGTCGGTGTTGGTCTCCTGTCTGGTGCTGCGCAGCGCCTGGCGGCTGCTGAAGGAGAGCTTCCACGAGCTGCTGGAAGGCACGCCGCAGGAGGTCGATATCGCCAAGCTGCAAAAAGACCTGTGCCTGAACATCCCGGAAGTGCGCAATATCCACCACGTACACGTCTGGCAGATCGGCGAACAGAAGCTGATGACGCTGCATGCGCAGGTGATCCCGCCGCATGACCACGATGGGCTGTTGCAACGCATCCAGGCTTATCTGTTGGAACACTACAAGATCGGCCACGTGACCATCCAGATGGAGTACCGGCACTGCGAGACGCCGGACTGCGGTATCAACCGGGCGCCGGAGCCGAGTGAACACTCACATGCCGAAGCGCATTCGCACCTGGGGCATCGCCACTAAGCCACGAGGGCGCCATCACGGCGCCCTCTGCGTTGTTACGGTGCGGAAGAGAGCGGATTGGAACGGTTGCGCCCGGCGCTCTTGATCCACAGCCAGGAGCCGTTCAGGGCGATCAGCGTCAGAATGACATACTCCAGCGCCATCGCGTACACGCCCTGGTAGGCGAAGATCGCCACGCTGATGACATCGATAACCACCCACAGCAGCCAGTTTTCCACGTACTTGCGCGTCATCAGGATCATCGCCACGATGGACAGCACCATCATCGCCGAATCCCAGAACGGGAACGCGTCCGGCTGCAGCGTCGGCATCTGCACGTTCAGCCCCAGCCCTTGCATCACCGCCACCGCAATCTGCGTCAGCCAGGCGAACACGCGGTCGATGTTGAAGGTCATCAGGCCGATGCCGATGACGCAGACCGCCGCCCAGGCCAACGCTTTCGGCAGCGGCAGCCAGCGGATCTGCAGCTCAGCCTGATTATCCTGCGTCTGGCGGCTCCAGGCATACCAACCGTAAATATTGGCGCCGAAGAAGAACAGCTGCAGCAGCAGGCTGGCGTACAGCTGGATCTGGAAGAAAATCACCGCGAACAGCGTGACGTTGATCAGGCCGAACAGGTAGTTGACGATTTTTTCCTTGCTGGCGTACCAGATGCACAGCAATCCGAACAGCGTGCCGATGGCTTCGATCCACGACAGATCGTAACCGCCCGCGCCAAGCGGAATGTGCACCAGAATATTGCTGGTACTGAAGAAGCTCATGAAGTCATCCTTTTAAACGGTTAAGCGTTGCCTTTAACCTGCATCTTAAGCTGAGCGGCGAAATCCAGCATGCGGTTCAGCGGCACCAGCGCCTTTTCACGCAACGCAGCATCCACGTGGATCTCATGCTGTGCGCCCCCCTGCTCCAGGCCTTCGGCAATCGCCTTCAGGCCATTCATCGCCATCCACGGGCAATGCGCGCAGCTGCGGCAGGTTGCGCCTTCTCCGGCGGTCGGCGCTTCGAACAGCTCCTTGTCCGGACAGGCCTGCTGCATCTTGTAAAAGATACCGCGATCGGTGGCAACGATCAGCTGTTGATGCGGCAATGTTTTCGCCGCCTGAATCAACTGGCTGGTAGACCCCACCGCATCCGCCAGCTCGACCACCGCCTGAGGCGATTCGGGATGCACCAGGATAGCCGCCTGCGGATAGAGCGCCTTCATGCGCCGCAGCGCCTGGGTCTTGAACTCGTCATGGACAATGCAGGCGCCTTGCCAGCACAGCACGTCGGCGCCGGTCTGCTTCTGCACGTAGCTGCCGAGATGGCGATCCGGCGCCCAGATAATTTTCTCGCCCAGGCTATCCAGATGCTCGATCAGTTCGACGGCGATGCTGGAGGTCACCACCCAGTCGGCGCGCGCTTTGACCGCCGCCGAGGTGTTCGCATAGACCACCACGGTGCGATCGGGATGGCTGTCGCAAAACGCATGGAACTCCTCTTCCGGGCAACCCAGGTCAAGCGAACATTCGGCAAACAGGGTCGGCATCAGCACCTGTTTTTCCGGGCTGAGGATCTTGGCGGTCTCCCCCATGAAGCGCACGCCGGCCACCAACAACGTGGAAGCCGGATGGGCGCTGCCGAAGCGCGCCATTTCCAGCGAATCCGCCACGCAGCCACCGGTTTCTTCCGCCAGCGCCTGGATTTCCGGATCGGTATAGTAGTGGGCGACCATCACCGCATTGCGCTGCTTGAGCAAGGTTTTGATCTTTTCGCGATAAAAGGCTTTTTCCGCTACGTTCAGCGGTACCGGTTTGGGCGGGAAAGGATACACCGCCGCGTTGACATCAAACATTTCACTCATCGCTGCAATCTCATGCTAGGCTGGGCGCCTGCCATTTGAATATCGCCTGCCGCAACGCCCTTAGTTTTATATACTAAACAAAATACCTAAAATTGCGCGAAAAGTCCGCTGATATTTTCAAATTTGCGCACTTAGTGTTTAATAGATTAAAAACACTGGAATGAGTCGCGCAGAACACAGCGGATAATGACCTGGCGAAGACGCATAACGCCCAGGGAAGACCCGGATGCCGATTGGCGCAGAGTTGAAACGAGAAAGCAGGGATTCAGGTTGGGGTGCTGCAGATGCGAAAAAAGCGCCAAAAGGCGCTTTTCTCTGAATGGGTGGGTCGTGCAGGATTGATTCGGCCTGTGGCCTCACCCTGCGGGCAACGCTGCGCGTTGTCGTATCGCTGCGCGATGCTCGAACCTGAACGCAGGATCTCACCCGCACGACTCGGTGACCATGTTGGCGAGAAGATGAGGTCAGGTTTGGATGTTACAGAAACGAAAAAAGCGCCAAAAGGCGCTTTTTTCTGAATTGGTGGGTCGTGCAGGATTCGAACCTGCGACCAATTGATTAAAAGTCAACTGCTCTACCAACTGAGCTAACGACCCGCAGTGTGGTGGGTGATGACGGGCTCGAACCGCCGACCCCCTCCGTGTAAAGGAGATGCTCTACCAACTGAGCTAATCACCCACTGCTGTGGTACTGCTATTTTTCACATTCTGCTCTATCAAAGAGTGGTGGGTCGTGCAGGATAACTCGGCCTTTGGCCTCGCCCTTGCGAGCCATCACCGGGGTGATGTTGTCTCGCTTCGCGAGACTCGAACCTTTACGGTTCTCATCCTGACGATTTAACACCTTGCTCTATCAAAGAGTGGTGGGTCGTGCAGGATTCGAACCTGCGACCAATTGATTAAAAGTCAACTGCTCTACCAACTGAGCTAACGACCCACTGATGTGGTTTACTGCTGATGGCGAATAGGTTACAAAAACCGACTCGCGGAAAACAAGGATGGGGATGTTCAGGACAACTCGACGGGTACTCGACTCGGACCTTTACTTTGCCACATCAAACCGATTCTGAAGCTGCCATTCTTAAAGAATGGTGGGTCGTGCAGGATAACTCGGCCTTTGGCCTCGCCCTTGCGGGCCATCACCGGAGTGATGTTGTCTCGCTTCGCGAGACTCGAACCTTTACGGTTCTCATCCTTTACGATTCTCTATCGCAGCCATTCTTAAAGAATGGTGGGTCGTGCAGGATTCGAACCTGCGACCAATTGATTAAAAGTCAACTGCTCTACCAACTGAGCTAACGACCCA